>NZ_CP147983.1:5537997-5770318 GCF_045291115.1 Bacillus sp. PPSBB_2 | reverse complement strand
TGGTAAAAGAATAAGGTTGCGCAACAAATGTACAACCTAATAAATATAAAATGTATATTTATACGAAACGTATTTTAAAACCTAAAAACGTCGTTTGTATATGAGATAGGGTTTTCGACAAAAAAAGCAAATGTGGACAACTATTTACCCACATGTGATTAAAACTGTCCACATGTTATACACAAATTGTGGATAAGATAAAGATGTGGAAAACTTATTCAAAGTGAAAACACAACTATAATATCAAAAAAAAGTGGCTATAGCAATGAATTTAAGAAAGTTATCCACAAAATCAATACCTTGTGGAATAAACTTGTCCACAACACGATATACTGTGTAAAAGTGTGAAAAAAGTTTGTGGATATAAAAAACGCGAAAAAATATTTATCCACAAGGAAATATAGGTGCTGTGAAAAAGTATGTGAATAGGTTCAAAATGAATATTTGATGAAAATTTCTAGAACCATTGACATTTTCCTAGTTAATTAACTATAATTTATAGGACTGTCTTTAACAGATATTCCTCAGGGAGGTGTCATATAATGAAAAGAACTTACCAACCAAATAAACGTAAGCGCAGCAAAGTACATGGTTTCCGCAGCCGTATGAGCACAGCGAACGGACGTAAAGTGCTAGCAGCTCGTCGTCGTAAAGGAAGAAAAGTATTATCTGCGTAGACCACTGATCGTTCAGTGGTCTTTTTTTCTAATAATAGTGAATTTCCGCTGATGAAATACAGGAGTGTCAATTGATATGAAGAAAAAACATCGTATAAAGAAGAATGATGAATTCCAGGCGGTTTTTCAAAAAGGAAAATCAAATGCAAATCGTCAGTTTGTTGTATACCAATTAGATAAAGAAGAACAGCCAAACTTTCGCATCGGCCTTTCTGTTAGCAAGAAAATAGGAAATGCAGTAGTTCGTAATCGAATTAAGCGCATGGTCCGTCAGGCTATTACAGAGTTAAAAGATGAGATAGATTCTGGAAAAGATTTTGTTATAATAGCAAGGAAGCCTTGTGCAGAGATGACATATGAAGAAGTAAAGAAAAGCTTAATTCATGTCTTTAAACGCTCTGGTATGAAAAGAATAAAAAAGTAGCGTAAGGAAATGAATTACACTATATACATACCGATACAAGGAGGAGTAGGCTTTGAAAAAGAAATTAGGTTTACTAGCCATGGTCGTTGCATTAATGGCGATTGCCACCGGTTGTAGTGAAACGGGTCAGCCGATTACATCGAAAAGTACTGGGATTTGGAATGAATATTTCGTATATCCGCTTTCTCAGTTAATCACGTATTTTGCCGACTTATTTAACAGTAATTACGGTTTAGCAATTGTTATTACAACTCTTATCATTCGTTTTGCATTATTGCCATTAATGATTAAACAAACAAAGAGTACAAAGGCAATGCAAGCGTTACAACCAGAAATGGTGAAGTTAAAAGAGAAATATAGTTCTAAAGATCAAGCAACACAGCAAAAACTACAACAAGAAATGATGCAGTTATATCAAAAGAATGGTGTAAATCCATTGGCAGGATGTTTACCGATATTTGTTCAGATGCCTATTTTATTCGCGTTTTATCATGCGATTATGAGAACAGCTGAAATTAAACAACATAGTTTCTTATGGTTCGATTTAGGACATGCAGACCCGTTCTATATCTTACCAGTCGTTGCAGCAATTACGACATTTATTCAGCAAAAGCTTGCAATGGCAGGAACAGCTGGTCAAAATCCACAAATGGCAATGATGCTTTGGCTTATGCCGATTATGATTTTAATCTTTGCAATTAACTTCCCAGCTGCATTATCACTTTACTGGGTTGTTGGTAATATCTTTGGTATTGCTCAAATGTACTTTATTAAAGGGCCAGAGATTAAGGCTAGTAAGGCTGGTAAAGCTGGAGGCTCAAGCAAGTGAGTGTAATTACTGCTAAAGGACAAACAGTCGAGCTGGCAGTAGAGGATGCTTTAAGGCAATTAAATACATCAAAAGATCGAGTAGATATAAATATTGTCGATGAGGGTAAAAGGGGATTCTTAGGTTTATTTGGGAATCGCCCTGCAGTAGTAGTAGTTGTATTGAAGAAAGATCCAATTCAAGAATGTGAAGAATATTTAAGAAATGTTATTCACGATATGGGTGTGGAAGTCGAGATTAGTAAAATTGTAAAAGGACGCGAAATCGAATTCACAATTTCTGGTGATAATGTAGGTGTTTTAATTGGGAAAAGAGGTAATACATTGAACTCTTTACAGTATTTAACAAAACTTGTCGCGAATCGTAACACGAAGCAGTATATCGGTATTACACTAGATGCTGAAAATTATCGTAGTAAAAGAAAAAGTACGTTAGAATCACTTTCTTATCGATTAGCGAAACAAGTATTTAATACGAAAAAAAGAGTTATTTTAGAACCGATGCCATCTTTTGAACGAAAAATTATTCATCAGGCATTATCAAATCATCAAGGTATCAATACAACTTCTGAAGGAAATGAACCACATCGGCATGTTGTAATATCTCCTAAATGACCGGTTGCTCAAATGAGTGCCGGTTTTTTTGAGCGGAAAATAGATGTGGATAACTAAAAAACACTAAACTTATCCACTGTGAATAAGTTTAGTGTTTTTTACATGGGGATATAATAAAATGAGTTATTCTTCTTTTGTAGATAGGTTCGTTATGGTATCCTAATAATTTAGTGAAAGAAATAATCATGTTGAAATAGAGATAAATAAGCAAGTGAGGTGAAAGGACATGGAATTTGATACAATTGCTGCGATTTCCACAGCGCTTGGAGAGGGTGCAATTGCCATTGTTCGAGTAAGTGGGGATGATGCGGTTGAGAAAGTTGATCGTATTTTTAAGGGGAAGGATTTAACAGAGGTTCCTTCTCACACTATTCATTATGGTCATATTGTTGATTTAGATACAAATCAAGTTATTGAAGAAGTTATGGTGTCTATTATGCGCGCACCAAGGACTTTTACACGTGAAAATATAGTGGAAATTAACTGTCACGGTGGACTTGTTTCAGTAAATAAAGTATTGCAACTTATTCTAGCACAAGGAGTACGATTGGCAGAACCGGGCGAATTTACAAAACGTGCTTTTTTAAATGGACGTATCGACTTATCACAAGCAGAAGCTGTTATGGATTTGATTCGAGCAAAAACAGATCGTGCGATGAATGTAGCAATTAATCAAATGGAAGGGCGATTATCTAAATTAATTGGTCTTTTGCGTCAAGAAATATTAGAAACATTAGCTCATGTTGAGGTAAATATAGATTATCCAGAATACGATGATGTAGAAGAGATGACACATAATATTTTAATTGAGAAAGCGACGCATGTTCGTTCGGAAATCGAAAAAATATTAGAAACATCAAAACAAGGGAAAATTTTACGTGAAGGTATTGCTACAGCAATTATCGGTAGACCTAACGTTGGGAAATCATCGTTATTAAATAGTCTTGTTCAGGAGAAAAAGGCAATTGTAACTGATATTGCAGGAACAACTCGTGATGTTATTGAAGAGTACGTTAACGTGCGTGGTGTACCTCTTAAACTTATAGATACAGCCGGTATTCGGGAGACAGAAGATATTGTTGAACGAATTGGTGTGGAACGTTCAAAAGAAATGATGAGCCAAGCGGATTTAGTATTAGTTGTTGTCAACTATAGCGAGGCTTTAACAAATGAGGATGAAGATCTATTCCGTGCGGTACAAGGAAAAGACTTTATTGTTATTGTGAATAAGACTGATTTACCGCAAGCGATTGATATGGAACGTGTTACAGAGTTAGCCGCGGGAAATCGTGTTATTACAACATCCTTAATTGAGGAACAAGGAATAGATGAACTCGAAAAGGCAATAGCTGATTTATTCTTTGAAGGAACAATTGATTCTGCAGATATGACATATGTTTCTAATGCGAGACATATTGGATTATTAACACAAGCAGGAAAAACAATCGGTGATGCAGTTGAGGCGATTGAAAATGGTGTACCAATTGATATGGTACAAATTGATTTAACAAGAACGTGGGAAATACTTGGTGAAATTACTGGGGACACAGTGCATGAAAGCTTAATTGACCAGTTGTTCTCTCAATTTTGTTTAGGAAAATAATATAGTGAAGTTGTAGAAAGATAGAGATTATTAGGAGGAATAAACAATGGGATACAATGCCGGTTCATACGATGTCATAGTAATCGGTGCAGGTCATGCAGGATGTGAAGCTGGTCTTGCGGCAGCACGAATGGGCTCAAAAACATTAATGTTAACAATTAATTTGGATATGGTAGCATTCATGCCATGTAACCCTTCTGTTGGTGGACCAGCAAAAGGGATTGTTGTTCGTGAAATTGATGCATTAGGCGGAGAAATGGGACGTAATATTGATAAAACTCATATTCAAATGCGTATGCTAAATACAGGTAAGGGACCAGCCGTACGTGCACTTCGAGCGCAAGCTGATAAATTCGCTTACCAACATGAATTAAAGAAAACAATTGAAGAAACACCAAACTTAACGTTGTTCCAAGGAATGGTAGAGCGTTTAATCGTTGAAGAAGGTGTATGTAAAGGGGTAGTTACACAAGCTGGTGCAGAATATACAGCAAAAACCGTTGTAATTACAACTGGAACATTTTTACGCGGCGAGATTATCATGGGCGACTTAAAATATTCAAGCGGTCCAAATAATCAGCAACCGTCTATTACATTATCTGAGCATTTAGAAGAACTTGGATTTGATCTTGTTAGATTTAAAACAGGGACACCTCCGCGTGTAAACAGTAATACAATTGACTACAGTAAAACAGAAATTCAACCAGGTGATGATAAGCCACGTGCGTTCTCTTTTGAAACAACGAAATTTATTATGGATCAAATTCCATGTTGGTTGACATATACAAGTACAGAAACACACCGTTTAATAGATGAAAATTTACATCGTTCAGCTATGTATTCTGGTATGATTAAAGGAACAGGCCCTAGATACTGTCCTTCTATTGAAGACAAAGTAGTAAGATTTAATGATAAACCACGTCATCAAATTTTCTTAGAGCCAGAAGGGCGTAATACACAAGAAGTATATGTACAAGGTTTATCCACAAGCTTACCAGAAGATGTACAACGTGACATGCTTAGAACAATTCCAGGCCTAGAAAATGTTGAAATGATGCGTACAGGTTATGCAATTGAATATGATGCAATTGTGCCAACACAACTATGGCCAACACTTGAAACGAAAAAGATTAAAAATTTATATACAGCAGGACAAATTAATGGAACTTCTGGTTACGAAGAGGCGGCCGGACAAGGGCTTATGGCTGGAATTAATGCAGCATGCCGTTCTTTAGGTAAAAAAGAAGTTGTTTTAGGTCGCGAGGATGCTTATATTGGCGTCTTAATTGATGATCTTGTAACGAAAGGTACAAATGAACCATATCGTTTATTAACGTCTCGTGCAGAATACCGTCTATTATTACGCCACGATAATGCTGATCTTCGTTTAACTGAAGTTGGTCGTGAAATTGGACTAATTAAAGAAGAGCGCTATGAGCGATTTACAAATAAAAAATTACAAATTGAACAGGAAAAGGAACGTTTAAGCAGCATTATTATTAAACCACGTCCTGAAGTTCAAGAATTAATTCGCAATATTGGCGGAAGTGAATTGAAAGATGGAATACGTGCAAGTGACTTATTACGTCGTCCAGAGATGACATATGAGCATATTCATCTTTTAGTACCAAGTGAAGTAGAATTAAGTGATGAAGTTAAAGAACAAGTTGAAATTCAGATTAAGTATGAAGGGTATATTGAAAAATCTTTACAGCAAGTAGAGCGTATGAAGAAAATGGAGAGTAAAAAAATCCCTGTAGATATTGATTATGATGCGATTTCTAGCCTTGCTTCAGAAGCTAGACAGAAATTGAAAGATGTTCGTCCACTTTCAATGGGGCAGGCTTCACGTATTTCTGGCGTAAATCCAGCGGATATTTCCATTTTACTTGTGTATATAGAACAAGGAAAAATTGCACGCGTATCGAACCAATAAATAGTAAGGAGATATTGCTAGATGAACATAGAACAATTTCAATCTATGCTAGAAGAGAAGGGAATCACCCTCTCTTCTAGACAGTTAGAGCAGTTCAAAATCTACTTTGAAACATTAGTAGAGTGGAATGAAAAAATGAACTTAACGGCTATTACAGAAAAAGAAGAAGTATATTTAAAACACTTTTTTGATTCCATTACAGCTGCTTTTTATTATGATTTTTCAAAACCATTCTCAATTTGTGATGTTGGTGCAGGGGCTGGATTCCCAAGTATTCCTTTAAAAATCTGTTTCCCGCACTTAAAAGTAACAATTGTAGATTCATTGCAAAAACGTATTAATTTCTTAAATCACTTAGCCCAAAAGTTAGAATTAAGTGATGTTGCATTTTGTCACGATCGTGCTGAAACATTTGGGAAAAAAGAAGGTGTACGTGAATCATACGATATTGTAATGGCACGTGCAGTTGCGCGTCTTTCTGTATTAAGTGAGCTATGTTTACCACTTGTAAAAGTTGGAGGAACATTCATTGCAATGAAAGGTGCAGCAGCAAACGAAGAAATTGAAAATGGCAAGTATGCTTTAGAGGTGCTAGGCGGAGAGTTGAAAGAGATGTCTACTTTCCAATTACCATTTGAAGAGAGTGAACGTAATATTTTATTAATCGAGAAAAAGCGCAAGACACCAAAGAAATATCCACGCAAACCGGGAACACCCAATAAATTACCTATTGAAAAATAAATCTTATTAGACGTAAGATTAAATTATATAAATGAAAACGTAAATGTTTCATAGGAAACATTTTATGGAGAATAGTCAATAGGCCTAAAAGGTGGTGGAATATGTATGAAAAATACGTTTTCTCGTTTATTTGGCTTTGGAGATAAAGAGAGCGAATTCGAATTACAAGACGAAAGCCATGAAGAGATAGATAAAAAGGTATATGAAGAAATACAAGAAATTCCGATAGTAAATATTACCCCTAACCGTTATCAACCAAGAACAGTTTTTGATGATGCGCGTATTGATGAGTTAGCATTAACAATTCGTACACATGGACTTATTCAACCGATTGTTGTAAGGCAATATGAGGATGATAAGTACGAGATTATTGCTGGAGAAAGACGTTTTCGCGCGGCAACAAAGTTAGGTTGGGAAAAGGTTCCTGCAATTATAAAGAATTTAAATGATACAGAGACAGCTTCTGTAGCTTTAATTGAAAACTTGCAACGTGAGGAACTAACGGCAATCGAGGAAGCTGTGGCATATCAAAAGCTGATTGAGTTACATAATTTAACACAAGAAGCATTGGCACAACGACTTGGAAAAGGACAATCTACAATCGCAAATAAGTTGCGCTTGTTAAAGTTGCCTGAAGAAATAAAAAGTGCATTATTAGAAAAAAGCATTACAGAACGTCATGCCCGCGCTCTCATTCCTTTAAAAAATGAGGAATTACAACTGAAGGTTTTACAGGAAATTGTGGAGAAACAACTAAATGTAAAGCAAACAGAAGAACGAATTGCGAAGTTACTAGAGGAAGCGAAACCGAAGCGTAAGGCAAAGCAAAAAGCAGTAAGTCGAGATACGAGGATTGCTATGAATACAATTAGACAATCTTTACAAATGGTTACTGAAAGTGGTTTGAATGTTAATTCTGAGGAAGAAGAATTTGATGAGTACTATCAAATTACAATTAAAATTCCAAAGAAAAAATAATAATGACGTGCTAGAGACCTTATCCTATTGGAGAGGTCTTTTTTACTATATTTTCTTGTTAAATGAAGAAGGAGTTTAGAAATAAATTTTGAAGTTTAATAAAGGACGTAAAAGAAAAAGTTTTATTTCATGTTACAATAAACGTAATTGTTACTAGAATAAGATAGAAAGGTTGAAAGTAGGTGACATCATGGGAAAAATCATTGCTATTGCTAATCAAAAAGGCGGTGTTGGAAAAACAACAACATCTGTTAATTTAGGGGCTGGATTGGCGCAAGTAGGTAAAAAAGTCCTTCTTGTAGATATTGATGCTCAAGGAAATGCAACGACTGGTGTGGGAATTGAAAAATCTGAATTAGATCAATGTATTTACAACGTTCTTGTGGAAGATGCAGATGTTCAAGGGGTTATACAGAAAACCGCAACTGAAAACTTAGATGTTCTACCCGCTACAATTCAATTGGCTGGTGCTGAAATTGAATTGGTACCGACTATTTCCCGGGAAGTACGTTTGCAAAGAGCATTACAGCCAGTTCGTGATGAATATGACTATATTATTATCGACTGTCCCCCATCTTTAGGGTTATTAACGATTAATGCATTAACAGCAGCAGATTCTGTTATTATTCCTGTACAGTGTGAATATTACGCACTAGAAGGGTTAAGTCAGCTATTAAATACAGTTCGACTTGTACAAAAACATTTAAATAAAAATTTAGCAATTCAAGGTGTATTGTTAACAATGTTGGATGCCCGTACAAATTTAGGGATTCAAGTTATAGATGAAGTGAAAAAGTATTTTAGGGATAAAGTATATCGCTCGATTATTCCGCGTAATGTACGCTTGAGCGAGGCTCCAAGTCATGGGAAACCTATTATGCAGTATGACGCTAAATCAAGAGGAGCAGAAGTGTATATAGATTTAGCAGAGGAAGTGATTGCAGGTGGCTAAAGGATTAGGAAGAGGAATTAATGTGTTTTTTCCTGATTTAGATGTGAAAGAAGAGGAAACAATTCAGGAGATTCTTGTAACTGAATTAAGGCCGAATCCATATCAACCGCGTAAACACTTTAATAAAGAGGCGATTCAGGAATTAGCAATTTCGATTAAGGAACACGGTATTCTACAACCATTAATTGCTAGGAAGAGTATTAAAGGATATGAAATTGTTGCAGGTGAAAGACGATTTCGTGCTGCAAAAGAGGCTGGTTTAGAAAAAGTACCTGCGGTTGTAAGACAATTAACTGAACAGCAAATGATGGAATTTGCGTTGTTAGAAAACTTACAACGAGAAGATTTAAATCCTATGGAAGAGGCAATGGCATACCAGATGTTAATGAATGAGCTAAATGTAACGCAAGAACAATTAGCGAAACGTCTTGGTAAAAGCAGACCTTACATTGCAAATTATACTCGGTTATTAAGCCTACCTTCTTTCGTACAAGATATGATTGCAAATGGTCAACTTTCAATGGCTCATGGGAGAACTTTACTTACGATAAAAGATGAAGAACAATTGAAGTCCTTATTGAAACGCATTGAAAAAGAAGGATTAAATGTTCGTCAATTAGAGAAAATCGTCCAAGAGATTAATCAACACGTTTCACGTGAAACAAAAAAAGTGAAAAAAGAGCGAAATATATTTTTCGTGGAACGTGAAACGTTCTTAAGAGAAAAGTTTGGCACAGATGTGAAAATTAAAGAG
This sequence comes from Bacillus sp. PPSBB_2, assembly GCF_045291115.1. NCBI lineage: Bacteria > Bacillati > Bacillota > Bacilli > Caryophanales > Bacillaceae > Bacillus > Bacillus sp. PPSBB_2. Next base: position 5,760,810 of record NZ_CP147983.1, on the reverse strand, counting down.
ACGAAAAAAGAAAAAGGTAAAATCGAAATTGAATTTTTTAATAAAGAAGATTTAAATCGTATTTTAGAACTATTAGCACAGAAAAATTAAAAAGCAAACCATCTTATTATTTATAGATGGTTTGCTTTTTTTAATGCGGATAATTTTTGATCCGTCTCTTTTATACTTTTTGCGATTACATCAGCCATTTTCATGACTAAACTTAATCTTGTATTTTGAAGAACGAAAAACTCCATAAACCCATTTAGATTGACGATACCGTGTATGTGCAAATCACCAACTGCAGGTAATTTCTTATTCATAGCAGCTCCAGGTTTACTAGGTCCCTTTCCAGTAGTGATTGATCCGATATTTTGGGACTTTCCTAAACATGCATCAACAGCAATTATAAATGCAGTAGGATATTCTTTCTGTATATTCTGAATTTTATCTTCTAAATTTAGCGCATGTACTGGCTCATCTAGTGTACCGAATACTTGGAGGTTTTGGATGTCTATTTGTTCAAGTTTTGTACCAACTAATGGGCCGAGTGCGTCACCTGTAGAGCGATCTGTGCCGATACAAACGAGAATGAGTGGTATATTAGTTTTAATAGGAATATGGGTAAGTAAGAAATTACTGATTATCTCAGAGGCTTCTAGATCTTGGTGCATAACGTTTTGAGTTTCTTTCTCAAAAAATGGTAAGCGAAAACTTCCAATATTCATGAAGCACCCATCCTTTTAATAAATTTTCAATATATGTTATATGGTGAGGAAAATGGAAAGTTATAAGTGCGTAATTTTTGCAAAATGTGAATGAAAACGGAAATAATAGTACTAGTATATATATATTCGTTCCATTTTATACCTGGATGTCGGGGATAAAATAGGATTAAAATCATAAAATTTTTTCAGCAATTAGGGGACTTCTGATACAATAATAAGGGTAACTAAAAAGAAATTTTAGCTAGAGAGGTAGAGGTACATGGATTTATTAGCGAAGTGGTTTAATTCTATGAAACAGTATTTATTAGATGCTGATCGTTGGGCTCATATTGGAGTTGCGATATTAAAAATATGTATTATTTTAACAATTGGTGCAGTTGTTGTGCGAATTGCAAGGGCGGTTGTACGAAATGCGTTTCGTATGGGGAGTCGTTCTCCAATTCAAATTTCAGAACGTCGTACAGTTACAGTAGCGAAATTACTTGAAAATATTGTAGCGTACGTTGTTATGTTCATTATGCTAATTGCGATTTTAGGTGTGTTTGATATTAATGCATCAGGTTTATTAGCGGGTGCTGGGGTAATTGGTTTAGCAGTCGGATTTGGTGCTCAAAGTTTAGTGAAAGACGTTATTACAGGTTTATTTATTTTGTTAGAAGATCAGTTTTCAGTTGGCGATTATGTTAAAATCGGTCAATTTGAAGGAGTCGTTTTAGAAATTGGACTTCGTACAACGAAAGTAAAGAGTTGGACAGGTGAAATTCATACTTTACCAAATGGAAGTATTATTCAAGTTACTAACTACTCAGTTAGTAATAGTGTAGCGTTTGTTGATGTATCTATTTCATATGAGGCTGATATTGCGAAAGCAGAGCAAGTTATTGAAGATTTATTAGTAGAATTACCTTCAAAGTACGAAAAAATGGTAACAACGCCTCAATTATTAGGTGTGCAAACATTAGCAGCATCAGAAGTTATATTACGTGTTATTGCTGAAGTAGAACCGATGCAACATGCAGTTATTGCAAGGGCACTTCGTAAAGAGATTAAAAATCGTCTTGATTTACATGGAATTGAAATTCCATATCCACGTATGGTTTTATATAATCGTGAAGAATTAGTTAGTGGAAAAGCAATTTAGTATGGAGAGGAGTTTGGAGAATGGAGCAAAAGGAATATAACTTGTATGATGTTGTGGAAATGAAGAAAGCCCATCCATGTGGCGAGAATCGTTGGAAAATTATTCGTATGGGAATGGATATCCGCATTAAGTGCGAGGGGTGTGACCATTCAGTAATGATTCCTCGAAGAGAGTTTGATCGTAAGGTGAAAAAAATACTTGTGAAGCACGAAGAATAGAGGGAGAGTAACAGTTACAGTAGGTAACTGTTACTTTTTTTCGTTTGGCGGAAACTTGTCATTTTTTTCGTTACTATCTATAATGATGAAAGATTGAGACATAGGAGTGAAAAATATGGGATTAACGGCTGGGATTGTTGGATTACCTAACGTAGGGAAGTCCACTTTATTTAATGCAATTACACAAGCAGGAGCAGAATCTGCGAACTATCCATTCTGTACAATTGATCCAAACGTAGGGATTGTAGAAGTACCAGATGAGCGTTTAAATAAATTAACGGAATTAGTAGAACCGAAAAAGACTGTTCCGACTGTATTCGAGTTTACTGATATTGCAGGTATCGTAAAAGGTGCTAGTAAAGGTGAAGGTTTAGGAAATAAATTCTTATCTCACATTCGTCAAGTAGATGCAATTTGCCAAGTTGTTCGTTGTTTTGAAGACGAAAATATTACGCACGTTTCAGGGAAAGTAGATCCAATTGATGATATTGAAACAATCAATTTAGAGCTAATTTTAGCGGACTTAGAGTCTGTTGATAAGCGTATCGAGCGTGTTGCGAAATTAGCAAGACAAAAAGATAAAGAAGCGGTATATGAGCATGAAATTTTAGTTCGTTTAAAAGAAGCTTTTGAAGAGGGAAAACCAGCTCGTACTGTTGAATTTACAGAAGAGCAGATGAAGATTGTTAAAGGCCTTCATTTACTTACAACAAAAGAAATGTTATACGTAGCGAATGTAAGTGAAGACGATATTATCGATCCTTCGGAAAATAAATACGTACAAATGGTAAAAGAATTTGCAGCAAATGAAAATTCTCAAGTAATCGTTGTATGTGCAAAAATCGAATCAGAAATCGCTGAATTAGACGAAGAAGAGAAAAAAGTATTCCTTGAAGAATTAGGAATTGAAGAGTCTGGTTTAGATCAATTAATTCGTGCAGCATATGACCTATTAGGACTTGCTACTTACTTTACAGCTGGCGTTCAAGAAGTACGTGCTTGGACATTTAAACAAGGAATGAAGGCACCACAATGTGCTGGTGTTATTCATACAGACTTTGAGCGTGGATTTATTCGTGCAGAAACAGTTTCTTACGATGATTTAATGACAAACGGTTCTATGACAGCTGCAAAAGAAGCTGGAAAAGTACGTTTAGAAGGAAAAGAATATATCGTAAAAGACGGAGATGTTATGCACTTCCGTTTTAACGTTTAATTTAATATTTCCTAGGAAAAATAAAGATATGAGCTTGGCAAATATATTATATGTTTGCCAAGTTTTTTATGTATTGGTGAGTTGATTCATATAACTTACTATGATATAATCTAAACTCGTGAGTAATTACTATAAATTAATTGCTCCTTGCCCATTACGGGCCGTTTAGACCAAAAGGAGGTGAAAGTGTAATGAGAAAGTACGAAATTATGTACATCATTCGTCCTGGCGTTGAAGAAGAAGCTCAAAAAGCTTTAGTTGAACGTTTTGCAGGTGTTTTAACAAACAATGGTGCAGAAATCATTAACACGAAAGAGTGGGGTAAGCGTCGTTTAGCTTACGAAATCAACGACTTACGTGAAGGTTTCTACATGATCTTAAACGTGAAATCTAACGCAGAAGCGATTAACGAATTCGACCGTTTAGCTAAGATCAACGAAGACATCCTTCGTCATATCGTTGTTAAAGAAGAAGAAAAATAATTGATATATAAGGGAGAGTGGTTCGATTGATGAATCGTGTTATCCTCGTTGGTCGTTTAACTAAGGACCCTGACTTACGTTACACGCCCAATGGTGTTGCAGTAGCTACTTTTACGTTAGCTGTGAATCGCGCATTTGCCAATCAACAAGGTGAGCGTGAAGCTGACTTTATTAATTGTGTAATATGGCGTAAACAAGCAGAAAACGTAGCAAATTATTTGAAAAAAGGTAGCTTAGCAGGCGTAGATGGACGTCTTCAAACTCGTAATTACGAGGGACAAGATGGTAAACGTGTATACGTAACAGAAGTTCTTGCGGAAAGCGTGCAATTTTTAGAGCCGCGTAATGGCGGTGGGGAGCAACGTGGTTCATTTAATCAGCAACCATCAGGAGCTGGTTTCGGTAACCAAGGCTCTAACCCATTTGGTCAATCTAGTAATTCAGGTAACCAAGGTAACTCTGGATTTACGAAGAATGACGATCCATTTTCAAATGTAGGTCAACCGATCGACATTTCCGACGACGATTTACCGTTCTAATACAGTAAATTTGTTAGTTTTAACAAAGAATGGAGGGAAATAGACATGGCAGGACGCAAAGGTGGACGTGCGAAACGTCGTAAGGTGTGTTTCTTCACAGCTAACGGCATCACTCGCATTGACTATAAAGATGTTGATTTATTAAAACGTTTCGTTTCTGAACGTGGTAAAATTTTACCTCGTCGTGTAACAGGAACAAGCGCGAAATACCAACGCAAACTTACAGTTGCAATTAAACGTGCTCGTCAAATGGCACTTTTACCATATGTTGGTGAATAATAGCGTATGAAATGCACAGTAGAGTGGGACTCTACTGTGCATTTTGCTATGCTTTTCTTTTTGAAAGAGAGGTTAAAATGTGAAACAAACAAAGTTTATTACAGAAGGTGCAGCATTATTAGCTATATATGCAATTTTATTGCTTATATCTATGTATGTTCCGATTTTGGGTACAGTTGTAACTTTTGCGTTGCCGTTACCATTTATACTATTAATGATAAGACATAAACTATCTAATGTGCTCGTGGTTTTTGTAGCAGCACTTTTTGTTACTATTATTGTGAGTCAACCGCTGAATTTAGTGAAGACAATTATGTTTGGATTGATAGGGATTGTTTTAGGATATATGTATAAAACAAGAAAAAAGCCAGTGGAAATCTTAATAGCGGGGACGCTTGCATACTTAATTGGTTTTGTACTTATTTATGTTGCGAGTATAAAGTTTTTCAACATAGATATAATGAAGCAAATGCAAAGTATGTTTAGTGAAAGTATGGCGAAAAGCGAAAAGATAGTAAGTGCTACTGGCATGCCGATTAGTAAGGAACAAAAAGAGTTACTCGCACAAATGAATGATATATTACAATCGTTACTTCCAAGTATACTTGTGCTAGTTTCAGTATGTTTTTCTTGGATTACAGTGATAATATCAGGTAGTGTTTTGAAAAAGTTAAAACATGAAGTTATATCTTGGCCTAAATTTAAAGATATACAATTACCAAAGAGTATCATTTGGTATTACGTTATATTTATTTTGTTAGCAACTTTTATAAAAGTAGAACCAACATCATATTTACATATGGTATTTTCTAACCTAAATGTCATATTTGCACTATTGCTTGTACTGCAAGGTCTGACATTTATCGCCTTTTTAGCGTATAGAAAAGGTTTTACTAAAGGGGTTCCTATTATTAGTTTTATTGCATGCATGTTTATTCCGATGCTGTTTCCTCTTGTGACAATCTTAGGTATAATTGACTTAGGGATTTCATTGCGTTCTAAAATAGGGGGATAAAATAATATTCCTTATACTATTTTAATCTGTTTAACTAACTGGAAGGTAAGTTAGTTTTACTTTATAGGAGTTGTATACATGCCTGAATTTGATAAGAAACAGTGGTTTTTATATCCTGTTTATGTATTGGCATTTTTTGTGTTTGTGCTCATTTCAATTCTCTGTTATTTTCATTTAATTATGGGTATAGCTGCTTTTGTCATTTTTTGTATCGTATTCTTTATCGTTATACGATTTGAACTTAATTTTCAAAGGAATTTCGAAAAGCATACGACAGATATGATTACAAGAGTAAAGAAAGTAAGTAATGAAGCATTTAACCAAATGCCGATTGGTATTTTGTTATACAATAAGGATTATGGGATTGATTGGGCAAATCCTTATTTATCTTCATGTCTGGGACAGCACGCATTAGCTGGATGGCACCTTTACGATGTATCAGAAACATTACTTCTTTTCATTAAAGGAGAAACTTCTGATGATATAGTCTCTTTAAATAATCGAAAGTTTCGCGTTTTTGTAAGGAAAGAAGAAAAGTTAATTTATTTCTTTGATGTAACGGAACAAACAGAAATCGAAAAGATGTACGAGGATCAAAGGACTGTTTTAGCTGTCATCTATTTGGATAATTATGATGAAGTTACACAAGGATTAGATGATCAATTACGTACGAATATAACAAGTCTTGTGACATCGCGACTAAATGAATGGGCACTTAAGTATGGTGCTTATTTAAAACGTGCATCTTCAGAAAGATTCTTCGTTGTGCTAAATGAAAGTATTTTGACGCAGATGGAGAAAGGGAAATTTAGCATTTTAGATCAGGTGCGTGAAGAAACATCTAAAAGGAATATACCACTTACATTAAGTGTGGGTGTCGGATCAGGTGATTTACCTTTATCAGAGCTTGGAGCAATGGCTCAATCTGGTTTAGATCTTGCGCTTGGGCGTGGGGGAGACCAAGTAGCTATTAAACAAGCGACAGGTAAAGTTAAGTTCTATGGAGGTAAGACAAATCCGGTTGAAAAACGTACCCGTGTACGCGCCAGGGTCATTTCGCATGCGTTAAAGGATTTAGTATTAGAAAGTAGTAATGTCATTATTATGGGGCATAGGGCTCCCGATATGGACGCAATTGGTGCTGCGATTGGTATTTTAAAAGTGGCTCAATTAAATGAGCGTAAAGGATATATTGTGTTAGATGAAAATGATTCCGATAAAGGAATTAAGCGTTTGATGGACAAAGTGAAACAAAATGAGGAGTTATGGTCTCATTTTATTACTCCAGAGCAAGCGATGGAATTTGCAAATGATGAGTCGTTACTTGTTGTTGTCGATACGCATAAACCTTCTATGGTGATGGAGCAAAAACTATTACATAAAATTGAAAATGTGGTAGTTATTGATCATCATCGCCGTGGAGAAGATTTTATTGAAGACCCATTGCTAGTTTATATGGAACCATATGCTTCTTCAACAGCAGAATTGGTTACAGAATTACTTGAGTATCAACCTAAAAATTTAAAGATGACAATGTTAGAAGCGACGGCATTGTTAGCGGGTATTATTGTCGACACGAAAAGTTTCACATTCCGGACAGGGGCTCGTACATTTGATGCTGCTTCTTATTTACGCTCACATGGTGCAGATACTGTACTTGTACAAGAACTTTTAAAGGAAGATATGGATCAGTATTTACGGGTTGCAAAAGCTATAAAAAATGCGTACATTTATAAAAATGGAATTGCGATTGCTAAAGTTGATAGTGATGATTACTACGATCAAGTGCTTATTGCGCAATCGGCAGACACGTTATTAACGATGACAGGGATTATTGCATCATTTGTTGTTGCGAAACGTGGCGAGAACCTCATTGGAATTAGCAGCAGGTCTTTAGGTGAAGTGAATGTGCAGCTAATTATGGAAAACTTAGGCGGTGGCGGGCATTTGACGAATGCAGCCACACAGATGAAAAATGTTACAGTAGATGAAGCTGAGGAGAAGCTTCGATTTGTTATTGATGACTATTTACAGGGAGGCACACAATCATGAAAGTAATTTTTCTAAAAGACGTAAAAGGTAAAGGTAAAAAAGGAGAAGTAAAAAACGTACCAGATGGCTATGCAAATAACTTCTTACTGAAACAAGGATTAGCTGCTGAAGCAACAAATAGTAGTATGAAAACTTTAGAAGCTCAAAAGCGTAAAGAAGAAAAAGATGCAGCAGCAGAGCTTGAAAATGCAAAAGAGTTAAAAGAGACTTTAGAGAAATTAACTGTAGAATTAAAGGCGAAATCTGGAGAAGGTGGCCGTTTATTTGGTTCTATCACAAGCAAACAAATCGTAGATGCAATGCAAAAATCACACAAGATTAAACTTGATAAACGTAAATTTGAAATGGACGATGCAATCCGCGCGTTAGGTTATACAAACGTTACTGTGAAATTGCATCCACAAGTAACAGCAACAGTAAAAGTTCATGTTAGTGAACAATAAAAATAAATTAAGCAAGGAGGATTGCGTATGAGTGATGTACTTGCTGATCGTACCCCTCCGCATAATATAGAGGCTGAGCAGGCGGTTTTAGGGGCCATATTGATTGATCAAGATGCGTTAACTTCAGCATCAGAGTTATTGGTACCTGATTCATTCTATCGAACGAAACATCAAAAGATTTTTGAAGTCATGCTTGGGCTATCTGATAAGGGAGAGCCGATTGACTTAGTAATGATGACATCAGCAATGGCTGATCAAGGATTACTAGAAGAGGTTGGTGGGGTTTCTTACTTAGCAGAGTTAGCAGAAGTTGTGCCAACTGCAGCTAACGTAGAATATTACGCACGCATCATCGCTGAAAAGGCGCTTTTACGTCGTTTAATTCGCACGGCGACTCATATTGTATCGGATGGATACGAGAGAGAAGATGATGTGGATGGTCTTTTAAACGAGGCTGAGAAAAAAATATTAGAAGTATCCCATCAAACGAATGCAAAAGCATTCCAAAACATTAAAGATGTTCTTGTAGATGCTTATGACAAAATTGAACTTTTGCATAATCAAAAGGGTGAAGTTACTGGGATACCAACTGGGTTTACTGAATTAGATAAGATGACAGCAGGTTTCCAACGAAATGATTTAATTATCGTGGCAGCACGTCCATCAGTAGGGAAAACGGCATTTTCATTAAATATTGCACAAAACGTAGCGACGAAAACGGATGAAAATGTAGCGATTTTTAGTTTGGAGATGGGTGCTGATCAGCTTGTTATGCGTATGCTTTGTGCAGAAGGGAATATTGATGCACAAAGACTTCGTACTGGTTCATTAACTTCCGATGATTGGGCAAAATTAACAATGGCAATGGGGAGTCTCTCAAATGCTGGTATATATATTGATGATACGCCAGGTATTAAAGTAAATGAGATTCGAGCAAAATGTCGTAGATTAAAGCAAGAACAAGGTCTTGGTATGATTTTGATTGACTATTTGCAGCTTATTCAAGGAAGTGGGAAATCAGGTGAGAACCGTCAGCAGGAAGTATCTGAGATTTCTCGTACCTTAAAAGGGATTGCGCGTGAATTGCAAGTGCCTGTTATTGCTTTATCACAGTTATCTCGTGGTGTAGAATCGCGTCAAGATAAACGCCCGATGATGTCTGATATTCGTGAATCTGGAAGTATTGAGCAGGATGCTGATATTGTAGCTTTCCTATATCGTGAAGACTACTATGATCGAGAAACAGAAAACAAAAATACAATTGAAATTATTATTGCAAAACAACGTAACGGTCCAGTAGGTTCAGTGGAACTTGCATTCGTCAAAGAGTTCAATAAGTTCGTTAACTTAGAACGTCGTTTTGAGGATGGACATGCTCCACCGGCATAAAGGCAGTATAAAAAAGAAACACATTTCTTATAATAAGATGTGTTTCTTTTTTTTTATAAGAAAGATAAGGCTTTCATAAGTTAAATATATAATTCTTACGAACGAAAATGTTTTTTTTGTGAAAAAATGTTCGCTTTTCGGTTGACTTCTCTTTCGGTTTTGGTACAATTATATTGTTTGAATAGATCGTTTGAAAATTGCGGAGGTGCTTTAATAATGTCTTCAGTAGTAGTTGTAGGAACACAATGGGGCGACGAAGGAAAAGGTAAAATCACTGATTTTCTTTCTGAGCATGCGGAAGTAGTTGCAAGATATCAAGGTGGAAATAACGCGGGACATACAATTGTTTTCGGCGGAGTTAAATATAAATTACACTTAATTCCATCTGGTATTTTCTATAAAGAGAAAATTTGTGTAATCGGAAACGGATTAGTAGTAGATCCAAAAGCATTACTTGAAGAGTTAAAATACTTACACGATCGTGGTGTAAGTACTGATAATTTACGTGTAAGTAACCGTGCACATGTTATTTTACCTTACCACTTAAAACAAGATGAGTTAGAAGAAGCAAGTAAAGGTGATAACAAAATCGGTACAACGAAAAAAGGTATCGGTCCTGCATATATGGATAAAGCTGCTCGTATCGGTATTCGTATGGCTGATCTTTTAGACCGTGAAGCATTTAAAGAGAAGCTTGAGCGCAATTTAGTAGAAAAAAATCGTTTATTTGAAAAAATGTACGATACAGAAGGTTTCACTGTAGAAGAAATTTTCGAAGAGTACTTCGAGTACGGGCAACAAATCGCGCAATATGTATGTGATACGTCTGTTGTATTAAATGATGCATTAGATAATAATCACCGTGTATTATTTGAAGGTGCGCAAGGTGTTATGCTTGATATTGACCACGGTACGTACCCGTTCGTTACATCTTCTAACCCAATTGCTGGTGGTGTAACAGTTGGAACTGGAGTTGGTCCTGCGAAAGTTACTCGCGTTGTAGGTGTATGTAAAGCATATACAAGCCGCGTTGGTGATGGTCCATTCCCTACTGAGCTTCATGATGAAATTGGTCATCAAATTCGTGAAGTTGGTCGCGAGTATGGAACGACAACTGGTCGTCCACGCCGCGTAGGTTGGTTCGATAGCGTTGTTGTAAGACATGCACGTCGTGTTAGTGGTTTAACGGATCTATCATTAAATTCTATCGACGTTTTAACAGGTATTCCAACTCTTAAAATTTGTGTAGCTTACAAATACAATGGCGAAGTTATTGATGAAGTTCCAGCTAACTTAAACATTTTAGCGAAATGTGAGCCTGTATATGAAGAGCTTCCAGGTTGGGAAGAAGATATTACTGGTGTAAAATCATTAGATGAACTTCCTGAAAATGCACGAAAATACGTAGAACGTGTTTCTGAGTTAACAGGAATTCAAATATCTATGTTCTCAGTTGGACCAGATCGTAACCAAACAAATATTGTTCGTAACGTATACGAAGCTTAATTAACATTTTTTAGAAAAAACTCATGTCTGCATGAGTTTTTTCTTATTCTTTTATAAAAAAATAAAAAAAGTATTGCAATAAATACAGAATACATGTTATGATACATCTTGTCGTCACGAAAATATGACGTTGGTGAGTATGAGCCATTAGCTCAGTTGGTAGAGCATCTGACTTTTAATCAGAGGGTCGAAGGTTCGAGTCCTTCATGGCTCACCATTTTATTTTTCGTGGCCCGTTGGTCAAGTGGTTAAGACACCGCCCTTTCACGGCGGTAACACGGGTTCGAATCCCGTACGGGTCATGTTTTTTTTTGCTTATTTTTGGTCCCGTGGTGTAGTGGTTAACATGCCTGCCTGTCACGCAGGAGATCGCCGGTTCGACCCCGGTCGGGACCGCCACTTTTGTTTATACCACCATTAGTGGTTTTATATATAGTTTTGGCTCGGTAGCTCAGTCGGTAGAGCAGAGGACTGAAAATCCTCGTGTCGGCGGTTCGATTCCGTCCCGAGCCACTCTCAGGATATTAAGTGGGCCCACTTAATATCCTTTTTATTTATGTAATTTTACAAAACTGAGTAGTTATTTTAAAATAGAACGAGGAGCCTCTAGCAGTTGAAGCTAGAGGTTTTTCTATAGATCGTATAGGATGCCGTGTAAAAGTGGATCATACATGAGTCTATGAGAATAGAGGAGAAAATACTTAAACAAAGGATGCGGTCATATAGGACATACTATGTAAACATCAATATGTTTAGGGATTATTGACCATATTTTTATAAGGAGGAAATAGACGATGATGGGAAAGAAAATTTTAGTAGTTGATGATGAAAAGCCGATTGCAGATATTTTGAAGTTTAACCTAGAAAAAGAAGGTTTTGAAATAGTAATGGCGCATGATGGTGATGAAGCAATTGAAAAGGCTAATGAAGAGCAACCAGATATGGTTTTATTAGATATAATGCTACCAGGTAAAGATGGCTTAGAGGTTTGCCGTGAAATACGTAAAAGCTCAGAAATGCCGATTATTATGCTTACAGCAAAGGACTCTGAGATTGATAAAGTATTAGGGCTTGAGCTTGGGGCAGATGATTATGTAACGAAGCCATTTAGTACAAGGGAATTACTTGCTCGTGTGAAGGCGAATTTACGCCGCCATCAACAAGGTGGTGCTGCGGAAAAAGAAGAAAATACAGAAATGGTTATTGGACCAATTGTGATTAATCCAAATGCATATAGTGTAACGAAGCGTGAGGAAAATATCGAGCTTACACATCGTGAATTTGAGTTGCTACATTATTTAGCGAAACATTTAGGACAAGTTATGACACGCGAACATTTATTACAAACAGTTTGGGGTTATGACTATTTTGGAGATGTGCGCACAGTAGACGTTACAGTACGTCGTTTGCGTGAAAAAATTGAAGATAATCCAAGCCATCCTACTTTAATTGTAACTAGACGTGGAGTAGGGTATTACTTGCGTGACCCAGAGCAGGAATAGTATATGAAGAAAGTTGGTTTTTTTCAATCTATTCATTTAAAATTTGTGCTTATATATATGCTATTAATATTAATAGCGATGCAAGTTATTGGAGTATATTTCGTAAGGGAATTAGAGAAGAGCTTAGTACAAGGTTTTAGGGATTCTTTAACGCAGCAAACAAACTTATTATCATATAATTTGAAGCAAGAGTTTAAAAAAAGTTATACAAAAGCAGAAACAGAGTCAACAGATGAAACGATTAAAACTTCAATTCGAAAATTTGCCTCTGATCAGAAGAAAGTTATACAAGAGGTAAGTGTATTTGATTCGCACAGAAAGTTACTGGCTATTTCAGATGAATCAAAGCAGAATAAGGTGAATCGAACATCAACTGATATAGCTGTTCAGCGAGTGTTAGTACAAAAAAAGCCGGAAGTGAAAATTGAGAAGGATGGTAGTACAGGTCATCGTGTTCAAGTTATGCTTACTCCGATTCTAGATGATAACGGTAAGGATGCGCTTGGTGTTATTTACATTGTGGCATCTATGGAAGATGTATATAAACAAATGAAGGATATAAATCAAATTTTTGCTACGGGAACAGTAATTGCTTTATTAGTAACGGCCGTACTTGGGATTTTATTGGCTCAAACAATTACAAGACCAATTTCAGATATGCGGAGACAAGCAATCGAAATGGCAAAAGGAAATTATTCGAGAAAAGTAAAAGTGCATAGCCATGATGAAATTGGACAACTGGCATTATCCTTCAATAATTTATCAAAAAAATTACAACAAGCTCGTTCTTCTACAGAAAGTGAAAGGCGTAAATTATCATCTGTTTTATCACATATGACAGATGGAGTAATTGCTACTGACCGAAAAGGGGATATTATTTTACTAAATGACCCTGCGGAAAAGATGTTAAATGTTTCTCGTGAAACAGCGCTCGATCAATCTGTTTTAGAGGTATTAGGAATACAGGAAAAATTTACGCTCGATCATTTATATGAAGAGCCAGATTCTGTTTTATTAGATTTTAGTACGAGAAACGAACCATATATTTTACGTGCTAGTTTCTCTGTTATTCAAAAAGAAACAGGGAAGGCAAATGGCTTAATTGCTGTACTATATGATGTAACAGAGCAGGAGCGTATAGAAAGGGAACGCCGTGAGTTTGTGGCGAATGTCTCTCATGAATTAAGGACGCCATTAACGACGATGCGCAGTTATTTAGAGGCACTTACAGATGGAGCATGGCAGGATCCAAATATTGCACCACAATTTTTAACGGTTACACAAGAAGAAACAGAAAGAATGATTAGACTTGTAAATGCGTTGTTACAGCTATCTAAACTTGATAGTACAGAGCATCGTTTAATGAAAGAATGGGTCGACTTTACTGATTTCTTTAATAATATTATTGATCGCTTTGAAATGTCTAAAGAGCAAAATGTAAGTTTCAAACGATCTTTCTCTAAGAAATCTAGATTTATTGATATGGATACTGACAAAATTACTCAAGTGCTGTATAACATTATTTCTAACGCATTAAAGTATTCACCAGAAGGTGGAACAGTAACATATCGTTTACGTGATCGCGGTGATTTATTAGAAATTAGTGTAAGTGACCAAGGAATGGGTATTCCAAAAGAAAACGTTGATAAAATCTTTGAACGTTTTTATCGCGTAGATAAAGCTCGTTCAAGACAAATGGGTGGTACTGGGCTTGGATTAGCAATTGCAAAAGAAATGATTGAGGCACATGGTGGCTCTATTTGGGCGAAGAGTGAAGAAGGAAAAGGGACAACTATTTATTTCACGTTACCAATGGCAGCAGATGAAGAGGACGATTGGGAATGAGTATGGAAAACTTTAAAACAATAGTTTTAATTAACCTAGTTGTAATTAGCCTATTTCTTACTTTTAACCTATGGACGTATGTGCCAGATTCTACATCCATGCAAAACGCGAAATTTGTGCAGGGAAATGAAGGAATGAACCAAACTAAAATTTCCGATGTTGTCCGTCCTACTTCTATCATCGTGCATAAAGATAAAAATCATTATGGGAGCAGAAGAGAGGCAGATATAGAATCAATCTATAAGCCTCTGGAAGTAGGGGAACTACATGATTTTAAAGAGATATCAATCACTAAGGGTGATTTCCTTTCATATGTGCATGGTGAAGGGAAAGTTGAACTTGTTTTCCCTACCGATATCCCATTTGATGCAGTAAAATCCATGTTTAACATGAAAGAGAAGAGTACAGATAAGCCTAAACATTTTAATCGTATTCTCCTCGATCCTTCTCGAAGTAAGGATCAAGAAATTAAAATTAACTTTGTTTCTGATGGTGATAACTTTAAAATATACGAGGCAAAATTAAGTGGCGTGTATTTAAAAGATATTGTAAATGCCCAAAATCAATTTATAGTATCAGCAAAGCCTTATTTTGATTATCAACTTAATGATATGAAAAAGTTATTTTTACCAGATGGAACGACAGAGTTAAACAATATAACATATATTTCATCTAATTTAGCAGTTGATACGTTTAAGAATGCTCTGTTTAGTGATCCTCGTTATTTAAGTCCGATTACCGAGATGTCGAAAGAAACATTTACAGATGGTATTAGATCCATGGAAATTGAAAACGATCGTCACATGCTAAAGTATAAAAACTCTTCTGTCTTAACTGAGAAAACGATAGATAATTTAATGCTTTTACAAAAAAGCTTTGAATTCGTAAGTGGTCACAGTGGAAGTTTGGATTCATATCGTTTGGACTATATGAATAAAGGAGAGACAGTATTTCGTTTAAATGAAGATGGATATTCAGTATTCAATGAAGATGGATTAGCTGAATTGAGACAAATATGGGGATCAGAAGAAGTAATGGAATATGAAAGACCGTTGCTGTCTTTAAATACTAAAGGTATAGAACAGAAGGTTACTCTTCCGTCAGGGCATGTTGTAATAGCATCTCTAGAAAATAATCCAGAGATAAAGAAACAAGTAATTAAGGATATTGGTATTGGATACAAGTTATCACTAGATGGACAAGTAGTTCGATTACAACCAATTTGGTATGTAAAGCTTGTTGAAGATGAAACAGGTAAACAGAAAATCTATGAGTGGAGTGAGGGAGGACTAAATGGATTGGGATCGGATTAAAACCATATTTATTGTGACCTTTTTTGTTTTGGACCTCTTTCTCATTTTCCAATTCATTCAAAAGCAAGATAGTAATCAATTGGAGCTTATTGCAGAAACAAAGATAGATCAAGAATTAAAAGCAAACAAAATTACGATGGGAAATATCCCTAAAGAACCGAAAAAAGAGTCATTTATTAGAGCGGAAAATAAAGCTTTTAAAGAAGAAGATATACAGTCTTTGAAAAATCAAACAGTGCATATACAAAATATGTACAAGATAGAAAGTAAGCTAAAAGAGCCTTTTTTAAATACGAAATCATTATCAAAAGATAAGTATAATGAATTTTTGAAGAACTATGTATTGGATGGACAAAAGTATGAATTTGGAGCGGTGAAAGACTCTAAAATTTATTTCTTCCAAAAATATAAAGATAAGCCTATTTTCTATAATAATCAGGCGATGATTGTTGTGGAATTAAATGAAAAAAATGAACTTGTTTCATATACGCAGACAATGCTAACTGATTTAAAAGAAATGGGCGAAGGTGAAAAAACGAAAGAGCAAGAAATTATTACGGCTCAAACAGCTTTAGAAAATTTGTATTTAAAAAATAAAATTCATGGAAATACGCATGTTAAAGAAGCGCAAATTGGTTATGCCACTCTTACCGCATCTACTTCTAATAACCAAGTACTGGCTCCAACGTGGAATTTGAAAACGGAGCAGAAGCAGGACTTCTTTGTGAATGCAATTGAAGGACAAGTTATGGAATTAGGAGAAAAGGAAAATCAAGTGGTTGATGAACATACTGGAGTGAGAAAGAATGGGGTTGCATTTTAGCGTACTTGCAAGTGGAAGTACAGGAAATATGCTATACGTAGGAACCGATGAAAAAAAATTACTAGTCGACGCAGGTTTAAGTGGTAAAGCAACAGAGGCTTTATTTAAACAAGCAGAACTGAATATAAATGATGTATCAGGTATTCTTGTAACGCATGAGCATAGTGATCATATTAAAGGATTAGGTGTACTGGCACGTAAATATGATTTACCTGTTTATGCGAATGAGAAAACATGGAATGCAATGGAACATTTAATAGGAAATATCCCAACTGAACAAAAGTTTATTTTCTCAGTTGGTGATGTGAAAACCTTTGGTGATATTGAAGTCGAGTCATTTGGAGTTTCTCATGATGCGGCAGAACCGATGTTTTATGCTTTCCATAACAATAATAGGAAGTTAGCGCTTATTACAGATACGGGATACGTAAGTGACCGTATGAAAGGCGTTATTAAGGGAGCTAATGCTTTCGTATTTGAAAGTAATCATGATGTAGAAATGCTTCGTATGGGACGTTATCCATGGAGCATTAAACGACGTATTTTAAGTGACGTTGGACATGTTTGTAATGAGGATGCTGCATTAGCGATGGCAGATGTAATTACAGATGAGACAAAGCATATTTATTTAGCCCATTTAAGCTTAGATAATAACATGAAAGAACTAGCGCGTATGTCAGTATCACAAGTACTAGAGGAAAAAGGATTTGGAGTGGGTGAATCCTTTGAAATTCACGATACAGATCCAAAAATGCCTACAAAAATTCAATACGTATAATTCTTCATTTTAGTAAACAATAAAGGTGAATATAGTTGTTTTCAGGAAGATAGGTGAACAAATATGTCCTTTATTGATGAAGAAAATTATCGTATGAAACGTGCAGGAAAAAAGAAGCACAAAGGTATAGTTCTTTCTAGTATAGCGGGAACAATTGTAGGAGCTTCTTTATTCGCGTTTGGAGCGCCTTTATTTTCAAATTCTGCTGATACGCTTCCGCAAGCTGAAGCAAGCGGAAGTAATATGGCCGAAGCTCAAGGGATTAAACAGATTAGCTTTGTAGATGCTGTTGATCGTGCATCTGAAGCTGTTGTGGGTGTTATTAACATTCAACGAGATAACTTTTCAGAGGCAGATTCAGAGGCCGGTACAGGATCAGGAGTAATTTATAAAAAGACAGATGGTCAAGCTTATATTGTAACGAATAATCATGTTGTAGCTGGAGCGAATCGTATTGAAGTAAGTCTAAGTGACGGTAAGAAGGTTCCTGGAAAAGTATTAGGAACCGATGTAGTCACAGACTTAGCTGTATTAGAAATAGATGCAAAGCATGTGAAAAAAATAATTGAAATTGGCGATTCTAATACTGTTCGCAGAGGAGAGCCAGTTATTGCGATTGGAAACCCACTTGGACTGCAATTTTCTGGAACAGTTACACAAGGTATTATTTCAGCTAATGAACGTATTGTCCCTGTAGATTTAGATCAAGATGGACATTATGATTGGCAAGTAGAAGTGTTACAAACAGATGCAGCAATTAATCCGGGGAATAGTGGCGGTGCGCTTGTAAATGCAGCAGGACAATTAATTGGTATTAATTCAATGAAAATTGCTGCAAAAGAAGTAGAAGGAATCGGCCTTGCTATTCCGGTGACTAGAGCTGTTCCGATTATGAATGAACTTGAGAAGTATGGAAAAGTAAGAAGACCATATGTTGGGATTGAACTTAGGTCATTAAATGAAATTCCAAACTATTATTGGTCAAAAACATTACATTTACCAGGTACTGTAACAGAGGGAGTTTGTATTTTGGATGTGAAAAGTCCTTCGCCAGGTGCGGATGCTGGTTTAAGAGAACATGATGTTATTGTGGCGGTAGATGGAAAACCGATTCGCGATATTATTGGATTCCGTACGGCCTTATATGATAAGGAAATTAATGATAAAATGACTCTTACGTTTTATCGTGGCACAAAAAGAGTAACAACAACAGTGAAATTAGGCATTCAAAAGTATTAAAAACAGGAGGGCCTACCTCCTGTTTTCTATTGTAGAAAAGTGAGGTGAAGAAAATGAATTTACCTTGTTGTTTAGAGCATGTTGAATTAGCGTTAGATATTATTGTGGATGAGTGTGAAGTTGCGCCAGTTATCAACAATGTGGATAACTCGGAAAAAGAGAAAAAAACATGTGAATTTTGTCAAAATGAGGCGACATATGTTGTATCGAACACAGATTCTCACACAATATGTGGGTAGTATTTGTGGATATGTGGATAAGTTTTGTGGATAACATGTTTGTAAGGTGGAGGATACGTGTGAATATCTCGATTATTTCAATTGGGAAATTAAAAGAAAAATATTTGAAACAAGGTATAGCAGAATACTTAAAACGATTATCTGCATACGCAAAAGTAGAAGTAATTGAATTGCCTGATGAAAAGGCGCCAGAAAATTTAAGTGAAGCAGAAATGTTAATTGTAAAGGAAAAAGAAGGTATACGTATACTGGATAAAATTTCTGATGACACGCATGTGATTGCATTAGCTATAGAAGGAAAGCAAAAGTCATCAGAAGAATTCGCGATAAGTCTAGATCGCCTTGCTACATACGGAAAGAGTAAAGTCGCATTTGTAATTGGTGGATCACTTGGACTAAGCTCAGAAGTGATGAAGCGTTCAAATGAATCACTTTCTTTTTCAAAGATGACATTACCACACCAATTAATGCGATTAGTGTTGCTGGAGCAAGTGTATAGAGCGTTTCGGATTAATCGTGGGGAACCGTATCATAAGTAATGTATTCTATATAAAACACTGATATTATCATATTTATTTTATTATGCCTATAACTGGAGGCTATGTGAATGGTAAGTGATCAGACGAGATATTCTAGGCTCGCGAATATAACAAAAATAATAAATACGAAATTAGAACTACGTGACGTATTGCAGCGTGTGACAATGGCGATATCAGAGGAGATTGTTAGGTGCGATGCTGTTGGAATTTATTTACCCCAGGAAGATGGAACATTTAGAGGGTTTGCAGGAAAACCAGAGACTATAAATGGTGTAACGCTCGATACTCAAGTAATTGATCCTGAAATAGACTTACTGGCAAAAGAAGTTATTGAAACGAAAAGAACCATCTATATTCCTGATACCTCAAAGGATCATCGACCAGATCCGAGACCGGTTAATGCATTCAAAATTAAGTCCTTATTAGCTCTGCCTATCTCATTTGGGCAAGAGTTATTTGGTCTAGTTTTTTTATTTGATTATGGAATTCCGATGAACTTAACAGATTCAGAAATTCAAAGTGTTGAAGCTTATGTAAATATGGCTGCGGTTGCAATTCAAAACGCAAATAATTTAAAACAAAAGGAAAACCTTATTGCTGAGAAACAACTGTTACTAAATGTTACACGTGATTTATCGATGTGTTCCTCGATACAGGAGAGTTTTGATAAATGCTTTTTTTACCTAGAACAGATTTTAGAGAGTAAAAATATGACTGCTCATCTTCTAGATCCGCTAGATAAAACAACAATTAAAACAACGAAATTAAGTAAGGACTGTCATTGGACAGAAGCGGATTGGATAGAGAAAAGCTATGAAGCCAAGATCCAAGAGGTTATTCAAACAAAAAATATAGATAGTAAGGGTCTATTGATGATTCCATTGGTTTCAATGGGAGAAGTATTAGGGGTAATCGTCGTTGGCAAAGAAGGAAAAGCTCACAATTATGATGATTCCCAACTTCAACTAGCAAAATCTATCGTTGATGCCACAGCCCCTACGTTTTCGAATTTGTTGTATATGGATCAACTAGAGAGCATAGTGGAAGAGCGAACGAGAGAGTTAGCTGCTGCTAATGAAAAAGTTACAAGTGTGATTGAATGTATTACGGATGGATTTTTTATTTTAAATAATAAATGGGAATTTACGTACGTAAATAAGTACCAATATTTTCCGCAAAGAAAAACAGCAAAAGATGTATTAGGAAAGAATATATGGAATGTTTTCCCGAGTGAAATTGACACAGTTATGTATAAGGAATTTCATCGTGCGATGTCAGAGCGAACTACAGTTCATTTCGAATTTCTTTCTACTGCAGATGAATATTGGCACGAAGTTATTGCATACCCATATGATGATGGTATTTGTTGTATTTTTAAAAACATAACGGAAAAAAAGAAATATGAACAGGAATTGAAAAGATTATCCAATATAGATTTAATAGGGCAAATGGCAGCAGGTATCAGCCATGAAATTAGAAATCCAATGACAACAGTACTGGGATTTTTACAGTTATTAAAAGAAGAGAATACCTATGAGAAACATAATAAGTACTTTTATTTAATGATTGAAGAACTTAACCGTGCCAATTCTATTATTACTGAATTTCTCTCAATGGGTAATACAAGGAAATTGGATTTGCAGATGTTAGATTTAAATTCAATTATCCGCGATATTATTTCTTTAATAAAGATTGATACGTACAATCAAAATAAATATATTCAAGTCGATACAAATGACATTCCAGAATTACTTTTAAATCGTAATGAGATACGGCAATTATTAATGAATCTATATCGTAATGGCTTAGAAGCGATGAATACAGGGAAAGTTCTAACCATTAGCACTTACAAGGAAGGTCAAAATTGTGTGGTGCTTGCAGTGCGGGATCAAGGAAAAGGTATCAGGCCTGAAGTATTAGAGAAACTGGGTACGCCGTTTTACACGACCAAAGATAATGGAACTGGATTGGGGTTAGGTGTATGTTATGCCATCGCTGCCCGCCATAATGCAAAAATAGAAATTCAAACAGGATCGGAAGGCACTACCTTTTTTGTTAAATTTAATTATGAAAATAATAAAAAATAACCTTATTTAGAATAGTTACGATGAACCGTATCATAAATAAATTTATTCTTTGTATATAAAAGGATAAAAAGACCATTGGACAAAAATTACCGATGGTCTTTTAAATATTATTAGATGGTATGTAGATTTCCTAAAATAAGTATGTTTCTATTTCCATAAAAATATGCTGTAATATGAAGAGGAAAAAGTATAAGTAGTTAGAGAAGTGAGGAATTAAAGGTGAAGAAGTTTAAGAAGTTTTACTTGGAGATTACAAGTGTATGTAATCTTGCGTGTAGCTTTTGTCCGCCGACGGAAAGGCAGAAGCAATTCATTTCTGTGGAGGATTTTGCTAAAAGATTAGACCAAATTAAACCTCACACAGACTACATTTATTTGCACGTGAAGGGTGAGCCGTTGCTCCATCCGAAAATAGATCAACTATTAGACTTAAGTCATGAAAAAGGGTTTAAAGTTAATATTACAACGAACGGAACGTTAATTAATAAGAGAAGACATAGGCTGTTAAATAAGCCTGCGTTAAGACAAATGAATTTTTCACTGCATAGTTTTGATGGACATCCAGGTTCGCAAGATAAAGAGGGCTATGTAAGGAGTATACTTTCCTTCATTAGGGAAGCGACAAGTCAATCAGATTTAATTGTATCGTTAAGGTTATGGAATTTAACTCAGGATAATAAAACAAATGCTGAAATCCAGAAAAATAGAGAGTTATTATCTATAATTGAAAATGAATTTGATCTATCTTATCAAATTGAAGAGAAGCTTACACCAGGAAAAGGTATAAAAATTGCAGAACGTGTCTTTATTAATCAAGACTATGAATTCCAGTGGCCAGCATTACATGAGGAAGAGGATGATGGGAAAGGATTCTGTCATGGACTTCGTAATCAAGCGGGTATTTTAGCGAATGGAACAGTTATTCCTTGTTGTTTAGATGGTGAAGGGATTATTAACCTTGGGAATATTAATAATGATTCATTTTCTAACATTATTGAAGGTGAAAGAGCAACAAACATTGTCGATGGATTTTCGAAAAGAGTTGCGGTTGAAGAACTTTGCAGGAAATGTGGATATCGCAAACGGTTTGGGAAGTAAATATGAAATAAGCCCTCATTAAAGCGAGGGCTTATTTTTTTATTCTTGATAAGAATGCTCTAATTCATCAATTAATGAACCAACGTAAGAAACAGCTTTACGGATTGCATCTGGTTTTGACATATCTACTCCGGCATGTTTCATTAGTTCAAGTGGTTTCATTGTACCACCAGCACGAAGCACATCTAACCAGCGATCAATAGCAGGTTGTCTTTCCTCTTTAATCATTTGAGCTACTGCAGTGGATGCAGTGAGGCCTGCGGAATATGTATAAGAATATAGACCCATATAATAATGAGGTTGACGCATCCAAGTTAAGCCTGCACCTTCATCGATTTCTACAGAATCTCCCCAGAATGTCGATAGGACATTCGTTTTGATTTCAGTTAAAGTTGTAGCTGTAAGGGCCTGTCCTTCTTCTGCTAGAGCATATACTCTACGTTGATATTCACCCTCAAGTAAGTGAGTAACAAAGTTGTGATAATATGTGCCAAGTAGTTGCAGAATAACCCATCTGCGCATTCTCTTATCGTCAGTAGTCGCTAGTAAATGCTGAGCTAATAGTAATTCATTCATAGTTGATGGTGCTTCAACAAAGTACATAGATGGGCGTACGTTCATAATACGTTGATTTTTATTTGCTAAATAAAAATGACCAGCATGTCCAAATTCATGTGCTAATGTAAAGCATCCGCGCATCGTATTTTGCCATGTAATTAAAATATAGGGATGAGAGCCGTATGGACTTGAGCAAAATGCTCCTGTTGATTTACCTACGTTATCTGCAAGATCTACCCATCTTTCTTTGAATCCTTTTTCGATTATGGAACTATATTCATCGCCTAATATTTTTAAAGAATCTTGAATGAGCGTGCCTGCGTCTTCATAAGTAATCGACGGATTAAATTCGGGATCTAAAGGTGCATGTAAGTCACAGAAAAGCATTTGATCGAGTCCTAATACTTTCCTTTTTAAATCTGCAAAACGGCGCATATGAGGTGCTAGTTCTTTATAAATAATATCAAGTTGGTTGTTATACATTTCAAGTGGAACCTTTTGTGGTTCTAATAGCATATGGGTAACGGATTCATATTTACGTAAACGAGAAAGTGTTACTTGTTTTTTTACTTCAGTAGCATATGTTGTGGCAATTGTATTTTTATATCGGTTTAGTGTGGAAACAAATGATGAATATGCTTTTCGACGTATATATGTGCTTGGAGAAAATTCATATTTGCTTTCAACTAATGAGAATGAAACAGGAAGTTCGTTTCCTTGTTCGTCTTGTATAGAAGTGAAATCCATATCGGCCAATTTAGTCATGCCGTAAATTTTGTATGGAGAACTATGAACTTCGCCAAGTGCAGCAAGTGCTTCTTCTGTTTCAGGAGAGAGTGTGTGCTGTCTTTTTTGTAGTATTTCTAGTAACGATTTACGGAAAGGTTCAAGTTTTGTTTCTTCAGTTAAATATTTTTTAATTGTTCCTTCGTCGAATGAGAGGATTTCATTATGAATAAAGGATAGTGCAGTATGTACTTTCGTCCATAAAGCAGAAATTTTGGAAGAGTTCGCTTGAATACTTGGATTTGTACGATCAGTAGATTCTTTTAAATTTGCATATGAGTATAGTTTTGTTAACGTCATTAAAAGCTCTTCTTCTAAAAGTAGGCAATTTAATAAAGTGTGGGAGCTAGTATGTAAATGCCCTTTAAATGAATCAAGTTTCTGTATATCATTTTCCAATGCGTTTAATGCAGCATGCCATTCGGCATCAGAATTATACAAATCGGATAAATCCCATGTTAGTTCAGCAGGTACCTCTGCGCGATTAAGGCGATTTTCCATTACATTTTTCAAGTCGTATCTCCTCCTTATTAAGACCATCTAAACACATAATACTAGAAAATTCAGTTAATTAAAATGTTTTACATTTTTATATACAAAAAAGAAGGACAAGCATGAAAATGCTTGTCCTTCGAGTTAATTTAAGAATTAATATACTTTGTCACCATTGAAAATCGAGTTTTTCACGACAACATAATCTACAGTACGAATAGCGTCTAATTTTGTTCCGCCAGCGTAAGAGATAGAAGATTGAAGATCTTGTTCCATTTCGATTAACGTATCTTCTAAAGAACCTTTATGCTCAACGAACATTTTCTTACCTTCAACGTTTTTCTTCTCACCCTTTTGGAATTCAGAAGCAGAACCGAAGTATTCTTTATAAAGTTTGCCATCTCTTTCAATTGTTTCCCCTGGAGACTCTTCGTGACCAGCGAATAGAGAACCGATCATGACCATAGTTGCCCCAAATCGAATAGATTTAGCTACGTCGCCGTGTGTACGAATACCACCATCAGCGATAATTGGCTTACTTGCAGCTTTTGCACACCAGCGAAGTGCAGCTAGCTGCCAACCACCAGTTCCGAAGCCTGTTTTAATTTTAGTAATACAAACTTTACCAGGTCCAATACCAACTTTTGTTGCATCGGCACCAGCATTTTCTAATTCTCTTACCGCTTCTGGAGTTCCAACGTTTCCAGCGATAACGAAGCTCTCTGGTAAATGTTTTTTAATATGTTGAATCATGTTGATCACAGCATTAGAATGACCGTGTGCGATATCAATCGTGATATATTCAGGTGTAAGTTGCTCAGCAGCTAATTGTTGTACGAATTCATATTCGTCCTCTTTTACACCAACGCTGATAGAAGCGATTAATCCACGTGATTGCATATCTCTAATGAATGAGATTCGTTTCTCTGGTTGGAAACGATGCATGATATAAAAGTAGTTGTTCTCAGCTAAATAAGTTGCAATTCTTTCATCAATAATCGTTTGCATATTTGCAGGCACGACAGGTAATTTAAATTTATGTTTTCCTAAAGTGACAGTTGTATCACATTCAGAGCGGCTATTTACAATACATTTTGCAGGAATTAATTGAATATCTTCATAGTCAAATACGTTTTCCATCATTTACACCCCTAAAATACGAATATTTTATTTTTATTAATCAAAAATGTTCGTCCATAGGATAATTTACATTATTTTTATTAAGAAGTCAAAGGATTTCTTAACATTTTTTAAAAAAGTAGATTTTACATCTAAAAAAAAACGTTAAAAACGAATTTAAAACGTTTTTTTGTTTTTATTGTTCGTTTATGGGAAGGGTTGAAAAATTAAGATAATTATACAAGGTTGTATGTATTCTTTTTATTTTTTTGAGTGGATGTAGGATACTATAATAAGGTTAATGCTAACAATACGAGAAAAAGATGTTATCAAGTAGTTGAACAATATATGAAATGAAAAGGTTTATTTCTATATAAAAAGATGAATCTGGCATGATTCACCTTTTATGTGAGGTTTCAAGTATAATAAGTAGGGTGATAGTAACGTATACAAAAGATAAAAAAGAAAATAATACAGAATAAAATGAGGTTAATATATGAGTAAAAAAAGTTTTTCTGATTATAAATTAAGTAAGGAAATTGTAAGGGCACTTACTGGGTTAGGGTATGATCATCCAACGGAAGTACAAGGTGAGGTTATTCCAGTTGCATTACAAAAGAAGGATCTTGTTGTGAAATCCCAGACTGGAAGTGGAAAAACAGCTTCATTTGGTATTCCACTTTGTGAAATGGTGGAGTGGGAAGAGAATAAACCACAAGCATTAGTTTTAACACCAACGAGAGAGCTTGCGGTACAGGTAAAAGAAGATATTACAAATATAGGTCGATTCAAAAGGATTAAGGCTGCGGCAGTTTATGGGAAATCTCCATTTGCACGTCAAAAATTAGAATTAAAGCAAAAGACACATATTGTAGTTGGGACTCCTGGTCGTGTGTTGGATCATATTGAGAAGGGTACCCTTTCTTTAGAGTGTTTGAAGTATTTAGTTATTGATGAAGCAGATGAGATGCTAAATATGGGCTTTATCGATCAAGTAGAGGCAATTATTGATGAATTACCTACAAAAAGAATGACAATGTTATTTTCAGCAACACTTCCAGAAGATGTTGAGAAATTGTCTCGTACATATATGAATTCACCAACTCATATTGAAATTAAAGCGGCTGGGATTACGACGGATAAAATTGAACATACTCTTTTTGAGGTGATAGAAGACGAGAAGCTTTCACTACTTAAAGATGTAACAACGATTGAGAATCCTGATAGCTGTATTATTTTCTGCCGTACACAAGAAAATGTAGATCATGTATATAGACAATTAAAACGAGCTAACTATCCTTGTGACAAAATACATGGTGGTATGGTACAAGAAGATCGTTTTGAAGTCATGGATGATTTTAGAAAAGGAAAATTCCGTTATTTAGTAGCAACAGATGTAGCTGCGAGAGGAATTGATATTGATAATATTACACATGTTATTAATTATGATATTCCACTTGAAAAAGAAAGCTATGTACATCGTACTGGAAGAACGGGACGAGCTGGAAATAGTGGAAAAGCTATTACATTTATAACACCATATGAAAATAGATTTTTAGAAGAGATTGAGGAGTATATTGGATTTGAAATTCCAAAGGCAATTGGACCTTCAAAAGAAGAAGTTATGAAAGAGAAAGCTGCATTTGAAGAAAAGATACATGCTAAACCAATTATAAAGAAAGATAAAAATGCAGACATCAACAAAGACATTATGAAGCTGTACTTTAATGGCGGGAAGAAAAAGAAAATTAGGGCGGTAGATTTCGTCGGTACAATTGCTAAAATTAAAGGTGTTACAGCAGAAGATATAGGCATTATTACGATACAGGATAATGTTTCTTACGTTGAAATATTAAATGGAAAAGGACCACTTGTCTTGAAAGTCATGAAGACTACAACGATTAAAGGGAAACAACTAAAAGTTCATGAAGCAATTAAGTAAATAAAAAACTATCCACTTTAATAGGTGAATAGTTTTTTATTTATGATTCTTTTAAATCATCCACTAGTTGCTCCGCTAAACGTCTATACATATTACTCATAGTCACGAAGGATGTTAGTAGTAGAAATTTTTCTAGCTTTGTATCTTCTAAGGAAGAAATCTCATTTACTTCTGTAACACGGTTATTTACGTCTTGTTTAAAGCTTTCGACATTGCTTTCAGTAAGAGCAAGATAATTTTTGTATAACGTATTTAATTCGAATGAATCATCATTTAATAAGGAGTCATTTATAGTTTCTAATGAACTTTTTATGTCGTTAATGGAGAGAGCTCCCTTTAATTGATAAATTAGGCTAATTAAAATCATATGCTCTTTTGAATACTTTTTATTTTTGATGGGGATGAATAGTTTTCCTTTTGCGTAATTATTAATCATCGTTTTGGTTAATACTTTTTCATCATCAGTTCTCGTTGTATCTGCATAAGTATTCTCAAATAGTTGAACAACTTGATCTACATATAAGTCAACATTTGGAATATCCTCAAGTTTAATGTTTTTTTCTAAATGCAATGTCTCAAGTAATTCATTTATATTTTCCACGTAGAATCCCTCACTTTTATAACTTAGTGGAACTTAATGTTTAATATATCTTTAAATATGGTATTACGAAACAAATGAATTGTAAATGTTGACCTTAAAAAGAAATGTGTATATAATTATATGTAGTTATTAAAACTACATGTAATTATATGAGGGGTGTTATTATGAATGCTTATGTAAGGGAACCAGTTAATGCATTTACTCACTTAGGTGGAGCGATATTATCATTTATTGCCTTATTAGCTATGCTTGTGAAAGTTTCTATCAAGATGCCATCATTTGCTGCAATTACAGCTGTTATTTTGTTTGGTATTGGAATGATGGTCCTTTATACGGCGTCAGCTGTGTATCATAGTGTTGTAGCCAATGAACGTGTTATTTACTTCTTTAGGAAGCTAGATCATTCTATGATTTTTATATTAATTGCAGGTACATATGCACCCTTTTGCTTAATTACATTAAATTCAGCAAGTGGTTTACTATTATTTTGTTTAGTCTATGCAACTGCGATTTGTGGCATTGTATTTAAAATGTTTTGGTTTAATTGTCCAAGATGGTTATCGACAGCAATTTATATTACGATGGGTTGGTTAATTGTGTTATTCTTTGCACCGTTAGCTGAGAATTTAAGTACAGGAGGCATTATTTTCTTAGTACTTGGGGGCATTTTTTATACAATTGGTGGATTTATTTATGGAACAAAGCCAAAATGGTTAGAGTTTAAATATATGGGGCATCATGAAATTTTTCATGTTTTTGTATTATTAGGTAGTCTTGCGCATTTTCTAAGTGTATATTGTTATGTAATTTAATAAAAAAACGCCACATAATAAAAATTATGTGGCGTTTTTTTATTAACTGATTAGAATCGTATATGTTATAAAATCATTATGGGATAAAATGTAAGTTTCTGTGTTCGCATGTTAAACATAGGATAAGAAATATGTGATATACTTTGAGAAGTTTATAATGAATGAAATATGGAGGACTATAATTATGGCAATACTTGTAACAGGTGGAGCAGGATATATTGGTAGTCATACATGTGTAGAATTACTAAATAGCGGTTACGAAGTTATAGTAGTGGATAACCTTTCGAATAGCTCGGTAGAATCTATAAATCGAGTGAAAGAAATAACAGGAAAACAATTTAAGTTTTATAAAGAAGATGTTTTAAATCGCGAAGCGCTTGACGCAATTTTTGAAGAAAATGCAATTGAAGCAGTTATTCACTTTGCAGGATTTAAAGCTGTAGGGGAGTCAGTAGCGATTCCATTAACATATTATCATAACAACATTACAAGCACGTTAGTGCTATGTGAAGTAATGCAGAAACATAATGTAAAGAAGATAATCTTTAGTTCATCTGCAACTGTATATGGTATCCCGGAAACGTCACCGATTACGGAGGAGTTTCCATTAAGTGCAACAAATCCATATGGTCAAACGAAATTAATGATTGAGCAAATTATGCGTGATGTAGCATTTGCAGATGCAGAATGGAGTATCGCGTTACTTCGCTATTTCAATCCATTTGGTGCACACGAAAGTGGGCGTATCGGAGAAGATCCAAATGGAATCCCAAATAACTTAATGCCATATGTAACGCAAGTAGCGGTAGGTAAGTTAAAAGAATTAAGCGTATTCGGAAATGACTATCCAACGAAAGATGGAACAGGAGTCCGTGATTACATCCATGTTGTGGACTTAGCAAATGGTCACGTAAAGGCGCTTGAGAAAGTACTGAGTACAACGGGAGTAGATGCTTATAACCTGGGCACAGGTATGGGCTATAGTGTACTAGAGATGGTTGAAGCGTTTGAAAAAGTTTCGGGTAAGAAAGTTCCTTATAAAATTACAGAGCGTCGCCCAGGTGATGTGGCAGTATGTTTTGCTGATGCATCGAAAGCAAAGCGTGAATTAGGCTGGGAGGCAACACGCGGATTAGAAGAAATGTGTGCAGATTCTTGGAAATGGCAATCAAATAATAAAAATGGCTATTTAGAAGTTTAATGATGAATATAAAAAAATGACCTTTGCATAAAAGCAAGAGGTCATTTTTTATTAATTTTATTAGCGAACCTAGAAAAGAACGTTCGCTGTTTTAAATGATGTGATTTTACAATATCTTATGCTAGAAGGTAGTAGAATGAGATAGAGGAATGTATTATTTTATTAATTTTTTATAGAAATTGAAAGCGTATTATTGAAAAGTATTCCAACACTTGTATCATTGCGAGAGTCCGTTTATAATCAAGGAATCCTAGTTCATGTTTTAATAGGATTATTTATTATTGAAAGCGTTTTAAGTTCGCTCCTTTTTGAGGTAGGAGGTCTGACTTATTTGGATGAAAAATTATGTATGTAGTTTTAAATGGGAAGAAAAATAATATAAGTATCACTTTATAGTGTGGGGAGGTTAAAAGTGTGAAAGGTAAAGATTTTCACACGAATATATATGGGTTATGTAGGATTATTACTTTCAGGGGCAGCTTTATTTTTAAATAGTCTTGTTATATTAGGGAAAGCAGAGATGAAAAGTGCGGGTGTTTTTAATTTATTTGTGGGTGCACTACAAATTATTATTCCGTTTTATTTGATCATGATTTCTGACCAAAGCAATTGGACAGTGTATTCATATGCGGCTACTTTCTTATTTGGATTAACTTATTTATATGTAGGTGTTACTTTTATAAAAGGAATGGATAGTAGTGGTCTAGGATGGTTTTGTATTTGGGTAGCAATTATAGCCTTATTCTATATGGTTGTTTCATTTGTTCAATTCCATGATGTTGTTAATGCGTTAACGTGGTTTATGTGGGCATTACTTTGGTATTTATTCTTTGTATTAAATACACAAAAGAAGAACATTAATCAATATCTTGGAAGGATTGCCTTCGTACAATCATGGGTAACATTGACTTTACCTTCACTCTTTTATTTTATGGGAGTGTGGGGAGAGGGATTTGTATATGAACTATGGGTTTATGTATCAGTAATTTCTATTTTGTACTTCTGTTATTGTATTTATAAATATCGAGTACGTTAATATATTTTCTGTAGAAAAGCATGGAATCGTTAAACGAATTCCATGCTTTTTATATGTTGGCACTTATAATAGAGAGGTAGTATTTTACAATTTGCTAAAATGGGGATGATAAAGTTGAAAAAAGTATTGGTGCTAGGGGGAACAAGATTTTTTGGTAAACATTTAGTAGAAGCACTTTTGCAAGAGGGGCACGATGTAACGATTGCGACGAGGGGAGTTACTGAAGATTCTTTTGGTAGCGCAGTAAAAAGAATAATTATTGATAGAGAAGATGGAAAGCTACTAGAAAAGCGTCTAGAAGGAAAAAGTTATGATATTGTATACGATAATTTATGCTATAGCTCGAATGCAGCGAAGATAATATGTGAAGTGTTACGAGGGAAAACGAAGAAATATGTTATGACATCTTCAATGGCCGTCTATGAACCTGCCCTAAGCTTATCAGAAGAAGACTTTAATCCGTACGATTATGCAATCGCGTATGGAGATAGGAATGACTTCAATTATGGTGAAGGAAAGAGATTAGCTGAAGCCGTTGTATTTCAACAAGCAACATTCCCAGTTGTTGCAGTTCGTTTTCCAGTTGTTATTGGAGAAAACGATTATACGAAAAGGTTACAATTTTACGTTGAATGTATTGTGAACCAAAAACCTATCGTTGTGGATCATGTAGATGGAACTTTGTCATTTATACATGAAAAAGAGGCAGGAGAGTTTCTAGCTTGGTGCGGAATGGAAAATGTGAAAGGGCCAATTAACGCCTGTAGTAACGGGGTAGTTTCTACGGAAGAAATTATTCATTTCATAGAAGAGAAGACAGGAATAAAAGCACTCATTCAGAAAGCTGGGGAAAATATAGCTCCTTATAATGAGGTAACTAACTGTACATTACATAATGGAAAGGCTCGTGAATTCGGATTTTTGTTCCGAGAGCTGAAACTAGAAATGAAAAATGTTTTAAAACATTATATAAATACAATGAAGTAATCATAAATCCCCCGGTGGCAATCCGGGGGATTCTGGAGGATTTCGACAATACTGATTTTACATTACCAAATTTACCTTATACGTACGACTAATGTTTTTGTGATTGAATTGCTTGTAAATACTTCTCGTTTACTTGGTCCCAGTTTACTGTATGCCACCAGTTGGTAACAAACTCTGGGCGCCTATTTTGATACTTTAAATAATAAGCATGTTCCCATACATCAATTACGAGTAAGGGGATTTTCCCTTCTTGCAAAGGCGTATCTTGATTTGGTGTACTCATAACAGAGAGTTCCTCACCGTCAAGAACAAGCCATCCATAGCCACTTCCAAAACGACTAATAGCTGCTTTGGAAAGTTGATCTTTTAAGTTGTCAAAGGTATTGAAATAATAATCAATTACTTTTGCAACGTCTCCATTAGGCTCACCGCCACCTCGTGGGCTCATCACTTCCCAAAAAAGACTATGACAATAGTGACCACCACCGTTATTTCGTACAGCTGTAACAATTTCCTTCGGTAAAGCATCTAAATTACATAGCAATTCTTCTAAAGATTTATTATGTAATTCAGTATAATTTTCTAAAGTAGCATTTAAATTGTTTACGTATGTCGCATGGTGCTTTCCATGATGAATGGAAAGTGTATTGCTATCAATATGTGGCTCTAGTTCATCATAGTCATATGAAAGCTTTGGCAATTGAAATGAAGACATAACATTACCTCCTTTCCACTTAAAAAGTTGGTCTAGGTAAAAATACTTTACCTGAGTCAAAAATACACCCATTTTCCATATAAGTCAATAGTAAGTCCATTAATTTTCTGAAAAATATTACAATAAAAGTAACACTCTCACTTTCATTTGTGACTCCTATCCTTTTTGCTTATACTGTAAAGTAGCAGGGTTTTGTTGAAATAGAAGGAGATTGTTTATGAGTAAAACGAAACAATTAATAGAGGAAGCAAGTAATTTTATTACGATTTGTTATAAGGAGCTTCATAAAGAACAATTGATAGAAGAACGTATAAAAGAAATTCAAATTGAGATAGAAAAGACAGGGACATATGAGCATACATTTGAAGAACTTGTTCATGGTTCACGAATGGCATGGCGTAACAGTAATAGATGCATTGGAAGACTATTTTGGAGTAAGATGCACATATTAGATGCGCGCGAAGTAAATGATGAAGAGGGTGTATATAATGCATTAATTCATCATATTAAATATGCAACGAACGACGGGAAAGTTAAACCAACCATTACGATTTTTAAGCAATATCAAGGTGAGGAAAATAATATAAGAATTTATAATCACCAATTGATTCGATATGCAGGATATAAAACAGAAACGGGAGTGATTGGTGATTCTCATTCCGCTACATTTACGGACTTTTGTCAGGGGCTTGGTTGGCAAGGAGAAGGTACGAATTTCGATGTATTGCCACTTGTGTTCTCTATAAACGGGAAGGCGCCTACATATAAAGAAATTCCGAGAGAAGAAGTAAAAGAAGTGCCAATTGAACACCCAGAATACCCTATTTCATCACTTGGAGTAAAATGGTATGGTGTTCCAATGATTTCAGATATGCGTTTAGAAATTGGCGGTATTTCTTATACAGCCGCTCCGTTCAATGGATGGTATATGGGAACAGAAATTGGGGCGCGTAACTTAGCAGATCATGATCGTTATAATTTACTTCCGGCTGTTGCGGAGATGATGGATTTAGATACATCGAGAAACGGTACCTTATGGAAAGATAAGGCGCTAATTGAGTTGAATATTGCCGTACTACACTCCTTTAAAAAACAAGGAGTTAGTATTGTTGATCACCATACTGCTGCACAACAATTTCAGCAATTTGAGAAGCAAGAAGCTGCTTGTGGTCGTGTTGTAACAGGTAATTGGGTATGGCTTATTCCGCCATTATCTCCAGCTACCACTCACATTTATCATAAACCGTATCCGAATGAAATTTTGAAGCCAAATTTCTTTCATAAATAATATTTAGTGTAGGTTTTTTCTGTGAAATATAATTTTTTTTAATTACTGTTATGTAGCAAATGGAAGCCTTTACTCTCGGTTATTTTTGGAAGAGGCTTTTTGAACCAAGGAGTACCTTATGTTATAATCAAATTTCTGTTTCGAAGACCTTATAGAAATATAAGGTCTTTTGTTTTGCTTTTTTATGTAAGAGGAAGAGGATTTTTCTTTTTAATAAGGGATTTGGCATATTTTTAGGGACAACATAAGTATGTGGGAAGTCGATAAAATGTTATGCATATATAATTATTATGTTTTGGGTTTAAACAATAAAACATAATAAAGTTGTTTTTTTTGATTGCTGAGGAAGGAGGAAGTATAAATGAGGATGAAGAGTCGAAAAACTGATTGGCCTGTATTTATTATTAGTGGTGGTTCACTTTTATTATTTGTAATTGCAGTTTTTTTGAACAAGGATTATGTAGAGAGTGCGATTAATAAAAGTTTCGCTTTTTCAATTAAATATTTCGGTGCCTTCTGGCAAGTTTTATTATTAGGTACATTTATTGTTGCGATGTGTATGGCTTTCTCCAAATATGGGAGAGTTAAGCTTGGGGGATTAGAAAAACCTGAGATTAGTACGGCAAAATGGCTTGCTATTATTATGTCTACATTACTTGCTGGAGGTGGCGTTTTTTGGGCAGCAGCAGAGCCAATGTATCATTTGATGACGGTGCCACCAATACATGATGGTATATCTGCTGGAACGAAAGAAGCAGTCATGCCTGCTTTAGCACAAAGTTATATGCATTGGGGATTTTTAGCATGGACGATTTTAGGTACAATTAGTGCGGTAGTTATGATGTATGGACATTATCATAAAGATATGCCGCTAAAACCTCGAACACTTTTATATCCTATTTTTGGGGAAAAATTAAGAAAGAGCCTGCTTGGAACGATAATTGATGCAGCTGCAATTATTGCAGTAGCTGCAGGTACAATTGGCCCAATTGGATTTTTAGGTTTACAAGCAAGTTATGGATTACAAGAATTATTTGGAGTTTCTGATGTGTTTATTACTCAATTAGCAATTATTGTTTGTGTGGTGGCCGTGTCTACCATATCGGCAGTAACAGGTATTGATACAGGGATTCAAATTATAAGTAATTTAAATGTTAGATTAGCAATTGTGTTAATGGCATTCATATTACTATTTGGGCCAGGTGGATTTATTATTGATTCGTTTGTTTCTTCGTTTGGATTTTATGTAAATGAGTTTATACCGATGAGCACATACCGTGGTGATACAAGTTGGTTAGGATCTTGGACAATCTTTTTCTGGGGATGGTTTATTGGATACGGACCAATGATGGCAATTTTAGTGAGTCGAATTTCAAGAGGGAGAACGATTCGAGAAATCATCGTTGCAATTGGAATTATCGCACCTATTATTACAACATTTTGGTTTACTATATTAGGTGGATCAGGCGTGTTTTATGAGTTGATGAATCCTGGGTCTATCTCGGACGCATTAAGTGAATCTGGTATGCCGGCAGCTATGATTGCAATTACAGGGCAATTGCCACTTTCTAATATTATTGGACCAGCATTTCTTTTATTAACAATTTTATTTGTAGTGACAACAGGAGATTCAATGGCGTATTCCATTTCAATGGCAGTGACTGGAGACGGAGATCCTAGAATTAGTTTGCGAATTTTTTGGTCGCTTATTATGGGCGCAGTTGCAGCAATTCTTTTATATATGGGTGAAGGAAGTATTAATGCGCTACAATCGTTTATCGTGGTGACGGCAGTTCCGGTATCAATTTTGTTATTCCCAATGCTATGGTTAGCGCCTAAAGTTGCGGGAGAATTAGCATTAAAACAAGGTATTGTAAAAGAAGAAGATAAAACTGCATTCTTATTTCAGAAGGCTAGTAAATCAAAATAAATAAAAACGTAAAAGAGGAAGCATCTTAAATGAGATGCTTCCTCTTTTACGTTTAATCTAATACTTTTCCCTTTGTTTCTGGTACACATAGTAGCATTGTAATTAACCCGATTGGGTAGATGATAAAAATCAAGGACAATGCTCCAAGTAGGTTGCCACCTGTAGCAAGTAAGCCAATAATAACAGGCCCAAATCCAGCTAACCCACGTCCTGTACCGAAAATAAAGTTTTCGGCGGTAGAGCGAGCTTCAGCAGGATAGTTTTCAGCTAAAATTGCTCCAAATCCTCCCATCATTCCATTTGCAAAGAATCCAAGCAATGCACTTCCCCATAATAATAATGTTGAATCTGTGAATAAGAAGAAGTAAATGAGACAGTATACTGTACCGCCAATATAATAGATTGCAAAAGTTTTACGGCGACCAATTTTATCAGCTAGAATACCAAAGATTGCAATTCCAATTAGCATACCGATGGTAGAAATGAACATCCAGCCACTTGCTTTTGCTAATGTATAGTTATATTTATTTGCTAAAATAGTGGGCATCCATGTGAAGATTCCGTAATATCCGAAGTTTTGGATGAACGACATAATAATAAGACCAATTGTTGTAATTGTTACTTTTTTATTGGCAAATAACTTTCGAAGTGGAAATTTTTTTATATGTTTTAGTTGTTCTGCTTCAGTAGTTGTTAATTTACCTGCAGCTTCTTTTTGCAATAGTTCCTTTTTGTAGCGTTGTTTTTGCTCCCATATTTTCGGTTCACTTAAACTTTTACGGACATAGACAGCTAGTAAAGCTGGAATTAATCCAAATAAGAAAACGGCTCTCCATCCAAAGTGTGGGACAATAAATGCTGGAAGGAGTGAAGCAATCAGTACACCAAATTGCCATCCAAGTGCAACAACAGATGTCGCTTTAGCGCGCATTTCTTTAGACCATGTTTCTGTTACGATGGCCATTCCGATTCCGAATTCACCACCAACTCCCATTCCAACTAAAAAGCGCAGAATTAATAATTGCCAGTAGTCTGTTGCGAAATAAATGAGTGCGGTTGCTAGTGAAAACAGTAAGATTGTGAAGGCCATTGTACGAATACGGCCAAATAAATCAGCAATAAATCCAAATAAATAAGAACCAATTAACATTCCTATTGTGGTAGCTAAAGTTAAGTTTCCACCTTCAACAGGACTTAAGTGAAACTCTTTTAAAATATAGACAAGTACGAAAGATAATAGCAACATATCTAAACCTTCTGCTGCATATCCTAGCGCAGAACCAAATAATGTTTTATATCTTTTCGCTTTTGTCTCCTCTGTTGTTTGTTGTACATCAGTAGTGACGTTCATTATTACTCCTCCTTATTTTCTACAGTCGCTATGGAAGAATAACAAAAGGCCTTCTCACCTGATATGATGAGAAGGCCAAAAAAGCATACGTATCCCCAAGAAAAGAACATACGTATATTGTATTCCGACTTCCTTCTCAACCTCACGGGGTTGGGTTAAAGGACTGTATTATATTACTTTATTTTTAGCACTCTTCTATATGTATTGTCAAATAAAGAGGAAGTTATTATGTGTAAAATATTTCAAAAAACATTTCGTTCTTCTTGACGCCGACTTCATTATTTTCCCATAATAAAACTAACTAAATAAAAAGGAATGAATCAAAGATGCTAAATTTAGTACTCATGATGATTGAACGAGTCGGACTTATAGTTATTTTAGGATTTTTACTCTCTCATATTAAAACTTTCAGACGCCTCCTTCATAAACAGGATGGCTATGTAGATAAGCTTAAGCTTATTTGTATTTTTTCGGTATTTACAATTGTAAGCAATTACACTGGGATTGAAATAGCAGGAAATACGATTATGAATGAAAATTGGTTACAAGGTGTTTCATCATCGAGTACCATTGCAAATACACGTATTATGGGTGTTGGAATTAGTGGATTGCTTGGTGGTCCTATCGTCGGAATTGGGGTAGGATCAATTGCTGGTATTCACCGTTATATGCTTGGAGGGACGACAGCTCTAAGTTGTGCAATCTCTTCAATTTTAGCAGGCGTTATAACTGGTTATATCGGATACATTTTTAAAAAATATAACCGTACAATTACCCCTAAGTTTTCAGCGATTTTAAGTGTTTTTATCGTTTCTTTAGAAATGATTATGATCCTATTAATTGTAGAGGATGGAATGAGCATTGTGAAAACAATTGCGATACCAATGATCCTTGTAAATAGTTTTGGAAGTTTTATTTTACTTTCTATGATACAAGCTATTTTGCGTCAGGAAGAGAACGCAAAGGCACTTCAGACTCATAAGGTATTACGTATTGCAGATAAAACGTTACCATATTTTCGCCAAGGCTTAACAGAAGAATCGTGTAAGCATGTGGCACAAATTATTCACCGCTTTACAGGAACAGATGCGGTATCCTTAACAGATACAGAGAAAATATTAGCTCATGTTGGATTAGCATCAGATCACCATATTCCGTCACATAGTTTAATAACTGGTTTGTCGAAAGAAGTGTTACACACAGGGAAAATAATGAAAGCAAAATCACGTGAGGTTATTAATTGTCAACATGAAGGCTGCCCTTTGCAAGCGGCGATTGTTATTCCACTAACTTCACATGGAAATACAATAGGGACATTAAAACTGTATTTCAAAAATCCTAACCAGTTAAGTCGTGTGGAAGAGGAATTAGCAGAAGGATTAGCAAAAATATTCTCTACACAACTTGAATTAGGTGAAGCTGAGTTGCAAAGTAAATTATTGCAAGATGCGGAAATAAAGGCATTACAAGCACAAATTAACCCGCATTTTTTATTTAATGCGATTAATACAGTATCAGCTTTATGCCGAACAGATGTAGAAAAAGCAAGGAAGTTATTATTACAGCTTAGCGTATATTTCCGATGTAATTTGCAAGGGGCACGTCAGTTATTGATTCCACTAGAACAAGAATTAAACCATGTACAGGCATATTTATCCTTAGAACAAGCAAGGTTCCCAAATAAGTATGAGGTAAAGATGTATATTGAGGACGAGCTAAAGACAACTTTAGTACCACCATTTGTTCTTCAACTATTGGTTGAAAATGCATTGCGACACGCTTTTCCGAAGAAGCAACCAGTATGTGAAGTAGAAGTGCATGTTTTTGAAAAAGAGGGTATGGTTCATTTTGAAGTAAAAGATAATGGGCAGGGAATTGAGGAAGAACGTTTAGAACAATTAGGAAAGATGGTAGTTTCGTCAAAGAAAGGGACTGGAACAGCTTTATATAATATTAATGAACGTCTTATTGGATTATTTGGAAAAGAAACGATGCTTCATATCGAAAGTGAATTAAATGAGGGGACAGAGATTACTTTTGTTATTCCAAAAAAAGTAGGGGAGGAAGAGCAGATTGTTAAAAGTATTAGTAGTTGACGATGAAATGTTAGCACGTGATGAACTAAAGTATTTATTAGAGAGAACGAAAGAAGTTGAGATAATTGGTGAGGCTGATTGTGTGGAAGACGCATTAGAAGAACTAATGCAAAGTAGACCAGATATTGTGTTTTTAGATATTCAATTATCCGATGATAACGGATTTGAAATCGCCAATATATTAAAGAAGATGAAAAATCCACCTGCAATTGTATTTGCTACTGCCTATGATCAATATGCACTGCAAGCATTTGAAGTAGATGCGTTAGACTACATTTTAAAACCATTTGATGAAGAGCGTATTGTGCAGACATTAAAGAAGTATAAAAAACAAAAACAATCGCAAATAGAAACGAAGCACGAAATAAAGGGGACAGATGTAACAGTAGAGATGCATAAATTAGCATTACCAATTGAAGAATCAATCGTACTTGTTAATATTGAAGATATTGTATATGTAGGACTTGTGGACGGAAAAGTGACAGTAAAAACAATGAGGGAAACATATGTAACACACGATACACTTGTGATTTTGGAAAAGAAGTTGCCGCAAGTAAGTTTCATGCGCATCCATCGTAGTTTTATTGCGAATATTAATCATATTACTGAAATTCAGCCATGGTTCAATTCTACTTATAATTTAATCATGAAAGAAGGATCAAAAGTACCTGTTAGCCGTACATATGCAAAAGAACTCAAGAAGCTGCTTCGTATTTAAGGAGCAGCTTTTGTATTTCATCCTTTTATATTTGTAACTGATTCTGTATATTTGACGCCCTGTTATGTAAACGCTTACTCGGGCGGTTATATCCTATACAATAAAGGTACCAAATCGAAAGAGGTGGCCAAAATGAGTACGAAAAAAGTATATAGTTTCTTATCACAAGCATTCATATTCTCAGCTATTATGTTAATTTCTAATATTATTGCAACACATTTACCAATTCCAATGCCTTCATCGGTAATCGGGTTAGTTATTTTATTTAGTCTATTATGTTTAAAAGTTATTAAATTGGAGCAAGTTGAATCACTCGGAACAGCTTTAACAGGTATTATTGGATTCTTATTCGTCCCATCAGGTATTTCAGTTATTAATTCTCTTGGTGTAATGGGACAATACTTTGTACAAATTTTAACTGTAATTGTTGTAGCAACAGTTATTTTACTCGCTGTAACAGGATTATTTGCACAATTTATTTTAGGAAAAGATGAAAAAGAA
Source organism: Bacillus sp. PPSBB_2 (assembly GCF_045291115.1). NCBI lineage: Bacteria > Bacillati > Bacillota > Bacilli > Caryophanales > Bacillaceae > Bacillus > Bacillus sp. PPSBB_2. The sequence continues at coordinate 5,720,227 of NZ_CP147983.1, read as the reverse complement.
ACAGAAGATACAAAAGAATTGAAAGTAGTAAATAAAGGACGCAAGCACGGAAAGGTTGCGTAACCATTGTATTTATATATTGTTGGGAGGTAATGAACATGGCAAGCACAATGACTCCATATTTCGGAATCGTCGTTTCATTAATCGCATACGGAATCGGAACATTATTATTCAAGCATTCAAAAGGGTTCTTCCTATTTACACCATTATTCGTGGCGATGGTATTAGGGATTGTATTTCTAAAGGTAGGTAACTTTACTTTTGAAGAATATAATACTGGCGGAAAAATGATTAGTTTCTTCTTAGAGCCAGCAACAATTGCATTCGCTATCCCACTATATAAACAAGTTGATAAGTTGAAAAAATATTGGTGGCAAATTTTATCAGCTATCGTGGTTGGATCTATTTGCTCAGTAATTGTCGTGTTCATTGTTGCAAAAGCAATCGGTTTAGATACAGCAGTAATGAATTCAATGCTACCACAAGCAGCAACAACAGCAATTGCGTTACCAATTTCAGAAAGTATTGGTGGTATTCCAGCAATTACATCGTTTGCAGTTATTTTCAACGCAGTTATCGTATACGCATTAGGAGCATTATTCTTAAAAACATTTAGAGTGAAACATCCGATTGCAAAAGGTTTAGCACTTGGAACAGCGGGTCATGCATTAGGAGTTGCAGTAGGAATTGAAATGGGTGAGGTAGAGGCAGCGATGGCAAGTATTGCTGTAACGGTAGTTGGGGTTGTAACAGTAGTTGTCATCCCAATGTTCATGCCATTCATTGGATAGTAAAACTTACTTAAAAAATAAGAAAAGCAAGCTATTTGTAGGACAGATTTCTACTGATAGCTTGCTTTTTATGTTACAGTAGTGGTAAGACCTATTAAAAAATGTAAGTTTCCTTAAATCTTCATTAATACTATGTAGAATACGTTTTGAATTAGGTCATTGTATTGTAAAATAAGAAGTAGGCTACTATATACCTGGTAAGGTAGGCATATAATGAGTTTATAAAAATCTTAATATGAATGAATAATTAAAAGTAGAAAAGAGAGAGAAATCTACTTATTAACGTTTTAGTTTATAGGACAGGAGAGAGTATTCGTCGATTATGCAAATAAAAAACCTGTTTCAAAGCAAAGGATTCCAGAGGTTACTCGTATTAGTAATACTTGCTCTCGTGTTATACGGGCTGCAAAGTATGTTGAATTTAATATTAATTACGTTTATTCTCACGTATTTAATGGATCGATTCCAAAAGTTTATTTCACGCAAATTAGATCATTTCATGCCTATTAATCGAAAAATTATTATAGCGTTTCTATATGTAATGTTAATTGGTGGAATTGCTATTACGCTATTTAAATATTTACCAGTATTGACGATACAAATTTCACAACTGATTTACCAATTCAATGTATTTTTAAGAAACCCACCAGATAGTGAACTAATTAAGTATGCAGTTAATGCTGTCAATCATATGGAGCTTTCTAAATATGTAGGACAAGGCGTAGACATTTTGTATAAATCGATTACGAATGTTGGTAAATTTGGCCTTCAAGTTTTACTTTCTTTAATTTTGAGTTTGTTTTTCTTATTAGAAAAATCTCGTATTGTCGGTTTTACTGCAAAGTTTAAAGAAAGCAGGCTTGCAATTTTCTATACTGAAATTGAGTACTTCGGAAAGAAATTTGCACGTTCATTTGGAAAGGTAATCGAAGCGCAATTTTTAATTGCTGTTGTTAACTGTGTTCTTTCAGTTATCGCATTATGGATATTAGGATTCCCACAATTATTAGGTTTAGCGTTAATGATTTTCTTGCTTGGCTTAATTCCAGTAGCAGGGGTTATCATTTCGTTATTCCCACTTTGTATGATTGCTTACAATATTGGCGGTATCATGTACGTTGTTTATATTTTGGTTATCGTAACAGTGATTCATGCGCTTGAAAGTTACGTATTAAACCCGAAGTTTATGTCGCAAAAAACAAATTTACCGATTTTCTATACATTTATGGTATTAATCTTCTCAGAACACTTCTTAGGTGTATGGGGATTAATTATCGGTATTCCAATCTTCATCTTCTTATTAGATGTTTTAGACGTGACAAGTGATGAAATGGAGAAGGATGTTGGAAAAAATAAAGTGAAGTAAAGAAAAAGCATCGATGTTCGGTGCTTTTTCTTTTATAATATGATGTTTCTTATGCCATACTGTAAGCAGAACATAGAATAGGGGTGAAGTAATGGCTGTAAATGAAAAGGTAGAATTGGCTACATTTGCTGGAGGGTGCTTCTGGTGTATGGTTTCGCCATTTGAAGAGATGGAAGGGATTATAAAGGTTGTTTCTGGCTATACAGGTGGTCATAAAGAGAATCCAACGTATAAAGAAGTATGTTCAGAAACGACGGGACATTATGAGGCAGTACAAATTACATTTGATGCAAATAAAATGCCGTATGAGGAATTGTTAAATATATATTGGAGACAAATTGATCCGACTGATATTGGTGGACAATTCCACGACCGCGGACAGTCTTATGAAACGGTGATTTTTTATCATAATGAAGAACAACATAAAAAAGCAGAGACCTCAAAAGAAGAGCTTGAGCAGAGTGGACGCTTTTCAAAACCAATTGCGACAAAAATACTACCAGCAGCTACATTTTATCCAGCTGAAGAATATCACCAAGGATACCATAAGAAAAACACATTCCGCTATGAGTTATATCGTAAAGGCTCAGGACGAGATGCTTTTATTAAGCAACATTGGCCAAAGGATAATGCTCATTTAAAAGAAAAACTCAATGAGATGCAGTATTATGTAACACAGGAAAATGGTACAGAACCACCATTTCGAAATGAGTATTGGAACCATAAAGAGGAAGGTCTTTATGTAGACATCGTTTCAGGTGAGCCGTTGTTTACTTCTCTAGATAAATTTGATAGTGGATGTGGATGGCCTAGTTTTACAAAACCAGTGATGTCAGCAAGTGTGAAAGAAAAGATGGATGTGAGTCATAATATGACACGTACAGAAGTGAGAAGTAAAGAAGGAGATTCACATCTTGGGCACGTATTTCCAGATGGTCCAGGACCAAATGGCCTTCGTTACTGTATTAATTCCGCAGCTCTTCGATTTATTCCAAAAGAGGAATTAGAGAAAGAAGGCTATGGCGATTTCCTAATCTTGTTTGGAAATAAAAAATAACCTCGCAGTTAGCGAGGTTATTTTTTTGTTATTTTGTTTTTTTCTTTTTAAATTTGCTTAATACTTCATAAACGATTGGAACAATAAGAAGTGTTAATAACGTTGAACTTGTTAATCCACCAATTACCGTTACGCCAAGTCCTTTAGAAATTAAGCCACTACCTTCAAATCCTAATGCAAGCGGGATAAGAGCACCGATTGTTGCAATTGCAGTCATTAAAATTGGACGAAGGCGTGTTGCACCAGCTTCTAATAAAGCTTCACGTGTTGATAGTCCTTCATTTTCCTTATGAATAACGCGGTCGATAAGCACGATTGCGTTTGTTACAACGATACCGATTAACATAAGCGCACCAATCATTGCAGATACACTTAATGTTTCACCAGAGATTAATAAGGCAACAAGAGCCCCAATAATTGTAAATGGTAGCGAGAATAAAATTGCGAATGGTGCTAGGGCACCACCAAATGTAACGACAAGAACGAAGTATACAATGGCAATCGCAGCTAACATCGCTAGGCCAAGTTGCTTGAATGATTCTTGAATATCTTTAGTAACACCGCCCATAGAAACATCTACACCAGAAGGAAGATCCATTTTATCTACTTCTTTTTGTACTGCAGCAGATGCTTTTGAAACGTCATCAGATGTTAATTTGGCACTAACCTCTGCATAAACACGTCCATCTCGGTGTGTTACTGTATTCGATGTTTCACCTTCTTTTACAGTCATAACATCTTTCACAGCTACTTCATTACCAAGTGGTGTTGTAATTTTGCGATTTGTTAAGTCATCGATTGTTTCATAATTTTGTTTTTCAGCTTCTACATATACATTGATATCTTTACCGTCTTTTTTAATTGTTGTCAGAACAGGGCGATCATGTTGATTAGAAAGTCCCATTCCAATTTGAGCAGCCGTTAAGCCCATTTTACTCAGCTTTTCTTGATCTGCGACTAAAGTGTACTCTGCATATGTTTTTGCAATACTAGAATCTATATCTTTTAAGTCTTTATTTTTCTTCATGATATTTTGAATATCTTTTACGACAGGCTTAATGTCTTCTGAGCTATCTCCATAAACGTATAGTTTAATTTCGTTACTACCGCCACTTGCTCCGAAGTCTTGGTTTTTCCATTCGCCTTTGCCAGACATCTTCTGTAAATCTTTAACGACTTGTTCTTTCTCTTTTTCAAAGTTTTTCGTGTCGTTATCATATTGCACGAAGAACATTGCTTGGTTTGATTGACCAGGACTCATTGGATTCTCTCCACCTAATGAGAACTGAATTGTTTTGACGTCTTTATTATCTTGGAAGTGCTTCTCAGCTTTTGTTGCAATTTTTTCAACGTCTTCTAACGTTTGACCTGGTTCAGGATTATATGTTGCAATAATCATTTTTTCTTCTTCAGAAGGTAAGAAACTTACACCGATAACTGGTACAAGTGCAAGACTACCAACTAATAGAAGGACAGCGATACTTGATGTAATAATTTTGTGATTTAAAGCTCATGCAAGTATGCGTTTATACCCATTTGCTAATTTACTTGGTTTTTCTTCATGATGTACTTCTTTTTCCCTCATGCTCTCTTTCTTAAATAAGGAATGAGCTAGCATCGGTACGATTGTAACTGCTACTAGTAATGATGCTAATAAAGCGAAGACGATAGTTAAGGCGAATGGTAAGAACATTTCACCAATCATACCTTTTACTAGTCCAAGCGGTAAAAATACAGCAATTGTTACAATGGTGGAAGACATAATCGGGATAAACATTTCTTTCGTAGCTTCACGAATTAAATCTTTTCCACGTAATTTCTCTTCTGATAACGACATACGTCGGTAAATATTTTCAATAACAACAATTGAGTCATCGACAACGCGGCCTATAGCAACGGTCATTGCTCCAAGTGTCATAATGTTAAGCGTAATATCCATTTGCTTTATGACTAAAACAGCAATTAATAAAGAAAGTGGTATTGAAACGACAGAAATTAACGTTGTTCGAATATTTCGTAGGAACAGCATAATAATAACAATCGCAAAGATAGCACCGAAAATTGCTTTGCTCAGCATTGTTTCAACTGATTTTTCAATAGGTGCACCTTGGTCGAATGTTGAAATGATCTCTAAATCTTTATATTTTTTCTCAAGATCTTTTACTTTATCTTTTACTGCATTTACAACATCAACTGTATTTGCATCAGAGGCCTTCACAATTTGAATTCCAATTGCTTCTTTTCCATTTGTTCGAGAAATAGATTCTGCTTTCCCAACTTCTTTAATGTCAGCAATTTCGTCTAATGTAACTGTTGGAATCCCGTTCATAGCAGCTGGATTCATTTGCGGCGTTTGTGCACCAGCGCCAGCATTTTGACTACCTTGACCGTTAGGTGAGGAAGGTATAGCTGGGATTTTAAGTTCTTTTAACGCTTTAATCGTTGTAATATTGCCATCTACAACAACTGATTTTTCCGTGTCTTTAAATGTGTATAAGCCAAGTGGTAAAGATACATCCGATCCCTTAATCACATTTTTTACGGTATCTTCACTTAGTCCTAGTTCTTTCATTTTATCTTTCTTGAAGACAAGCTGTACTTCATCTACTTGTTGGCCAGCAATTTGAACAGATGCAACACCATCAAGTCCTTTTAATCCTGGTACAACATTTTTTTCTACATTTTCAGTTAAGGTAGCTAAAGATTCATTCTTACTTGCCACGCTTAACGAAATAACTGGAAAGGCATTGAAGTTTACTCGTGAAACTTTAGGATCTTTAACACCTTCTGGGAGTTTTACATTTGTGAGAGCTTCTTTAATTTCTGTTTCTGCTTTTTCCATATTTTTATCAAAATCGTATTCTACTTGAATAGAAGATGCGTTTTGAAAAGATGATGAACTCACAACGTTAACACCGCTTAAATTTTGTAGTTGTTCTTCCATCGGCTTTGAAACTTTATCAGCTACTTCTTCTGGTGTAGCACCAGGATAGACCGTAGTTACCGTCACAATTGGTGTTGTAATATCAGGGATTGTTTCCAGCTTCATATTGAGTCCAGAGTAGATCCCCGCAATAGTAACAATAATGGTTAGTAGCCAAACTGCGAACTTATTTTTTAACGAGAAATTGATGATTTTGTTCATGTTTGCGCTCCTTTTTATTATATTGACCAACTGGTCAGTCTAATACATAATATAACTGACCGTTCGGTCAATCGTCAATAAAAAGAGATGGTATAATACATTTATAATAAGATGCGAGATTAAATTTAGGAGAGAAGATATGAAAGAAAAAGAGCGTTTAATTATAGAATCGGCTATGAAGTTATTTGCTACTAAGGGTGTAAATGCGACATCAGTGCAGGAAATTGTGACAGCTAGTGGTATATCTAAGGGAGCTTTTTACTTATATTTTAAATCGAAAGATGAGCTTTTATTAGCGACACTTCGATATTATTATGACAAAATCCAAAAGAAAATGCTGGATATTGAACAAGAGTCTTTATTACCACGTGAAAAATTTGCAAAACAATTACATTGTCAGTTTAATGATATACAAAAGCATAAAGAATTTATTATTATGCATGCGAGAGAAAATGCGATTCCGTTTAATAAAGAAGTAGAAGAATTTATGATGCGGATGAAGTTAGAGTCTCATGCATTTTATCGGAATAGTTTATTGTCCATTTATGGTGAAAAGGTTATGCCATATTTATTGGATTTAGTAATTATGGTAGAAGGCATATGCCGTGGTTATTTAGAGTTAATTATTTTACAAGCACCAGAAATTGATTTATCGTATGTCGCTGCTTTTATTTTAAAAAGAGTAGATCATTTAGTAGATGGCTTAGTAGAATCTTCGGAAGAACCTATTTTACATGAAGAAAAGCTTGGAGAATTCCTTTGTAAATCAGAGCTTATTAAGGAACAAGTTAAAGAACATTTTTTAAAAGAGATTATTGTATTTAAGCGCACTTTAGCTGATCAATTAGAGGATGATGAGCTGTTGGTTACATTAGATGTTTTAGAGGCGGAAATACGATTGCTTAATCCAAGAATTCCGGTAATTAGAGGTATGTTAGCAAATTTAGAGGCGTATCCGGAATTAAAAGAATTTCGATTACGCCTTATAGGATACTACAATATAAAAAATTCTTAATAAAAATAAGTAAAAAACTCCTTGTCTACACAAGGAGTTTTTTCTTAAAGACTACTTACTATTTTGAGACCATTCTTCAACATCCCAAACTTTTGTGATCCAATCTTCATAGAAGTCCGGTTCGTGACATACAAGGAGAATTGTTCCTTTATATGCTTTCATAGCCTTCTTAAGTTCCGCTTTTGCTGTAACATCAAGATGGTTTGTCGGCTCATCAAATAATAGCCAGTTACTTTCCTCACCCATTAGCTTACATAAACGAACTTTTGCTTGTTCTCCACCACTTAATTGACTTAATGGGCGAGAAATATGTTCATTTTTTAATCCGCATTTTGCTAACATCGCACGAATTTGATGCTGGTCTAGGCCAGGGAATGTATTCCATACATCATCAATTGGTGTTATATTATCAGCTTTAACTTCTTGTTCAAAGTATGCAGGCTCTAAGAAGTCACCAAGACTTGTTTTACCGCTTAAAGGTTTAATTTTACCTAAGATTGTTTTTAGTAACGTTGATTTACCAACACCGTTACATCCAACAATAGCAATTTTTTCACCACGTTCAATCGTCATTGATAGCTTTGGTAGTAGCGGATGTGTATATCCGATTTCTACATTTTCACCTTCAAAGACGAAGCGACTACTTGCACGACTTTCTTTAAATGAGAATTCCGGTTTAATTGCTGTTTCCGGACGATCAATAAGCTCCATGCGATCAAGTTGTTTTTGACGACTCTTTGCACGACCTGTCGTTGAATAACGAGCTTTGTTCTTTGCAATGAAGTCTTCTTGCTTTTTGATAAACTCGCGCTGTTTTTCATAAGCGTTTATATGTTGATTTTTATTGATTTCTGCTAGTTCTAGGAATTTTTCATATGTCGCTGTATAGCGTGTCATTTTTGTGAATTCTAGATGGAAAATAACATCAACACATTTGTTCATAAATTCCGTATCATGAGAAATTAATAAGAATGCATGTGGATATTCTTTCAAATAATTTGTTAACCAATGAATATGTTCAACGTCTAAATAGTTAGTAGGTTCATCAAGCAATAACACTTCTGGCTGTTCAAGTAATAGCTTTGCAAGCAATACCTTTGTACGTTGTCCACCACTTAATGCTGAAACATCACGATCTAAACCAATTGCATCAATTCCAAGACCACGTGCAGCCTCTTCAATTTTCATATCTAGTAAGTAGAAACCACCTGCTTCAAGTGCATCTTGTATTTCTGCCATTTGCTCAAGAAGTTCTTCTAGTTCTTCTGGTGTAGCAGTTCCCATTTTTTCTGTAACTTCATTTAAAGCTTTTTCCTTTTCGAATAACGGTAAAAATGCATCCGCTAGTACGTCACGGATTGTACGCCCAGGTGTTAAAACAGTATGCTGATCTAAGTAGCCGTAATGTGTGCCCGGTGTCCATTCTACGCGACCTTGGTCATGAATAAGCTGACCAGTAATGATATTCATGAATGTTGATTTACCAACACCGTTTGCACCAACTAATCCAACGTGCTCACCTGCTAATAATCGCATAGATACATCTTTAAATAATGTACGATCGCCAAATGTATGTCCTAATTTTTCAACTGTTAATAAGCTCATAGTATCCTCCGTCCAACTTGAAATAGTACCTTGAATCATGATACTAAATTCTTTCATATAATGCTATCATTTCAAAATGTATATTTTTTCAAAAGAAGTGTTTGTAAATGTTAGTATATAAAAAAGTTACTTCTCCTACAGAAGTAACTTTTTGGTTATGCCTTTTGTTTAACTTCACTAACTTTCTTTTCAGCTACAATAAAATGCGGTCTACGTTTTGTTTCATAATAAATACGACCGATATATTCACCAATAACACCTAGGAATATGAGTTGAATACCGCCAATAAATAGTATAGCGGAAATGAGAGTAAAGTAACCAGGAACTTCCACACCACCGAGGATGATTTGAACGAACGTAGTGATTACGTATAAAAGTCCTAAAATGGTTGTTAGTAATCCAAGATATATAGATAGACGTAACGGTTTATTATTGAATGAAATTACACCATCAATTCCATAATTTAATAATTTCGAGAAGGTCCATTTACTTTCTCCATCAGAACGTAATACATTTTCATATTCAATGATTAATTCGTTATAACCGATCCAAGAAAATAAGCCCTTTGAAAATCGGTTGTATTCACTTAAAGATAATAAAGAATCTACTGCTCTTCGACTTAAAAGTCTAAAGTCACCAATACCGTCTACTAATTCAATATCTACAAATTTATTCATCACTTTATAGTAAAGACGAGAGACGAAAGAGCGAACGGGTGAATCACCAGTTCTTGTTCTTTTTGCAATGACTTGGTCGTAGCCGTCGTTATATCCTTCTAACAGTTCTTTTATTAACGTAGGAGGGTGTTGTAAGTCAGCATCCATAATAACAATTGCATCACCTGTAGCATATTTTAAACCAGCTAACATTGCAGCTTCTTTTCCGAAGTTTCGACTAAATGATATGTAGTGTACCGATGAATCTGCACTAGCTAAATCACGTAAAATATTTAAAGTATCATCTTTACTACCATCATTAACAAAAACAAATTCATAATCGGTAGTTAATTTATGAATTTCAAGGGAAGTCTCTGAATAAAAGGCTCGAAGCACCTTTTCTTCATTGTAGCATGGTACAACTATTGAAAGGGTCATGTTTGACACTCCTTGTTTGTAGTGGATTAAAATAATATTTAGATATTATTTTAGGAAGCTATCTAAATAGATAGCTTCATGATTCATTAAGTGCTCATTATTGCTTTTTAAAAGAAAATTTTCGTCGTGCTTTTGGATTTTTGAAAATTAGTAAAGCTATACAGATAATTAGTGAGATGATTGATATAGTCATACCTAATTTGAAGTAAGGTGTAACGTAAGTCATTTCGATTACATGTGAACCTTTTGTAATTGGAACACCGATAAAGGCAGAATTCGCTTTCGTAAATTCTGTTTCTTTCCCATCAATTTTTATAGTCCAGCCTTTACTATATGGGACAGATAGATATAAGAGCCCGTCTTTATTTGATTTGATATCCCCTTTTAAATAATTGTTCTTATAATAAATATTTTCAAGCCTATTTTCAGTTAGTTTTTTTGTTTCTTTTTGTATACTTTCATAGTTTACAATATTTGCTTGCAAGTCACCTAATTCATACTCACCTGCCATATCAATAGAGATAGTTAGGTTTTCTGGACGCTCATTGCCCAAATTGTAAACAAACCTTTCTAACGGATAAGAGTATGCACCAGCATCGTCCCCTTTTCCTATCGTTTTTCCATTAACAGTTGCATTGAATGTGCCTGCATTTTTTAATTTTAATTCTATGAGTAGATCACCAGGTGTATCAGGATAATTGATAGGTACAATCATATTTCCAAAGCCATGAACAATTAGTTTATTTTCTTGTTTTTTCATGTTTTCGAATTTTGCTTTTTCCGTTTTAATAGATACTGCCTTTGATTTAAGGTCTTGTTTATTAAAATGGTTTAATGAAAATTCTTTTGTATTATTAACGACAACAGCATGTAATAATAATTGATCACGCTGAGCGAAGTTTAATTTAGAAAATTCTTCTTCACTTATAGCCGAATCATATACATATCCTAACGGTAAAGCATAGTCATTTTTGTAAATATTATATGGTCCTACTTGCTGTAATAGTTTATATCCATAAGGTACATTCTTTGAATCTGTATCAGCACTTAATACGCGATATTTTATACCTAGCATATTTTCGAGTAGTAGTCGACTATCAGCTTGATAAAACATCGAAGGTGTATCGTACATTTGGAATACGCCATATTTATTTTTCATAAAGTCATGGACATAATAATTAACCAAGCTTTGATACGTACTTACGCCATGATATCCTTGTAGCATTGGTGTGTTATATTCGCTATATGGATTAAGAATACGATAAAAGTCTTTATCATTTTCTTGTATGTAGCGAATTGCAGCAATTTCTTCTTGATTATCATAGCCTGGTTCGTGTAACTTTTCAGTTGAAATCTGGCTCTGTCCGTAAACTGTGCTAAGTATATTATTCGCATACATATAATTCATAGAAATTGTGCTAATGAGTACGTTCAATACAACTAAAAATTGTATGAAAGGTTTAGAAATATAACGCCATAAACATACTGTAATAACAGAAAGAACGACAGTTCCGAGTAAAATGTTATCAACGTCTTGTAAAGGTTTATCAGTTACATTTATATTTGCCTTTCTATAAAATGCATAAATGAATAATCCAATAGACACTAATAAACTTATTAAATAAGGTAATTTGTAGTCTTTCTTATGAATAATCATCCAATCTAGAATGTATGCAATTGTTTGGGTAATTACAAATGCAAATAAATAAAACCATCTAGATTGCATTGCTGAAAAACCATTAAACATAGAATATGTATATGGAAGCATAAACAGAATGAACATGAATAACGTAAAGAATACTTTATTCTTAACGAGTTTATCACGTATAAACATTCCAAATACGATTAAGAATAAAATTAAAGCTGGTAAAGCTAATTGATGATTTTCAGCATTATACATGAAGAAAATATTTTCCATTAAATCTTTATAAAATTTATCTTCAAATAATAATGGTATCTCAAACTTTTTTGATAGTCGATCAGCGCTAAATACGGCATTAACTGATGGGAGGAAGCAAACGGCGGCTAAACCGAGTGATAATCCGTACAATAAACCGATTCTAATATAATAAGTTAGAAAAGAGACAATCGTTTTATTTTGTTGTGTCGCAAAGTATTGGAATAATGCATAAATAAATATGAAAATACTTGTGATAAAAGCAAAATAAAAGTTTGATGCTAACATTAAAGTAGCAGCGATTAGGAAAAGGCCGTGCTTCTTTTCAATAATATATTTATCAAGTCCCCATATTACTAATGGTAAAAATACAATGGCATCAGCCATGAAATCCCATAGTAAAGAGTGGCGGATGAAAGTAATACAGCCACCATATATAATAGCAGCAACAAAAGATGAGAATGCTGTTTTATTATGGTAACGTAAAGAACCATACATGAATACCATAGCTAAAAAGTTTTTTAAAATACTCATGTATAATTTCACGTCATATACTTGCTCAAGACTTAGTTTAGGTAGTAACAGTGTAATCCAGAAAAACGGTGATGTGCTGTAATAATAACTAAACTCTCCAAATAAATCTCCACCTAATCCATAATCAAAAGACCAAAAAAGGTTGCCATCTTTAAAGGCATGTTGTAGAAGAAACGTAAAAAAGCCAAATTGACGTAACGCATCCCCTGTACCAGAAAAGGCTTGATTAGATGTTAAAAAGAAATAATGAAAAGCAAAAGCGCACAATAATAATATTGGTATAATTATCATTGTTTTCTTGGAAAAGAATTTATTATTCGGCTTTATGCTCATAAAAATTGATAATCCTCCTTTGAAAGTCGTTACATGTAGCAACTAGTTTTTAGGTAGCATATAAAAACACACCAATTTTTAAAGGTGTGTTCTTTAGTTTTAACATGAGAAAATATATATTTTTGTTGAAGCATATATATTTTTACAAGCGTTGAATTTCATAGTTTATATATAATTTAGTATAAGGCATTTTCAGAAAGTAAGTCAATTTGAGCTGGAATATATAGCATTTTTTTACTGAAGAAAAATGATGGTATATAAAAAAAGCAAAAAGCTTTTCCATTTTTAAATAGGAAAAGCTTTTTGCTTTTAAGCATGTTTGCGAATGAGCTTTTGTTTTATAAACCCTAAAACAAATCCACGTATTTGAGGATCAATTCCAATTCCAATTATACCGTATAGTATACCAGTAAGAGTTAAAGCAATTAGTGGCGGTAAGTTGATTAATGCAATTCGGTATATACCGTAACTAATAATAAAGGCTAAGGAATTAAATATAATTCCTTTAACTAATAATTGCATGCCTTTACGAATAAAGAGGGTAAATCCGATTAATAGTGTAATTTCGGTAAGGATAGCTGCGGCAGCTGCTCCCATCATTCCATATTTACTACCTAATACAATATAACCTATGATGGCAACAACCAATCCAATAGTCATTGTTGTTGCACGTTTCCATTGCTGGCCAATCGTTGTTAAATTATCGGCTAGTGGATAGTTAATTGATTGTAAAATAACCATAAACGCTAAAATAGCAAGAGCGTCACCAGCGGGAGCGTATTTTTCTCCTAATAAACTAACAATCCAGAAACTTGGATCAGCAATAAAGGGGATAGAAATTCCCATTCCTAAAAAAGACATAAGTTTTAGTTCAAAGCTTGATAATTTTCTATGTTCTTCAATATTTTGCTCATTACCAAAAGCAAAAAGCCTTGGATAAAAGGCAGCTGCAATTACTCCAGGTATTTGATATAGTACGGCAGGTATTTTATATGCAGCACCAAAGAATCCAACTTGCTTATATGTTGAAACTTTTTCTAATATAATAGGCCCTAATTGTGGTAAGAGCATAATGATGATTCCATTGATTGTGAAAATAAGTAGTTGATCTAAAATACCTTTATCCCAACCCTTATGTACTTTCGTATAGCGTATTGTCATTATAAAGGCAATAACACCTGTTACAAGACTAGATACCCCGTACATGGCAGCAACCATCATAAGTGACCATTGAAAATACATCCCTAATAATAGGGCAGCAGCAGCTGTTACACCTTGTAGTACAGAAATAATAGCTGTAAATTGCATGCGCTCTGTAACTTGGAAGTAAGCCATACCAACACCTTGTAAGGTTGCTCCGAACATCGTTGGTAGAACAACCCAATATACCATCGCACGTAAGTAAGCGTCGGGATAGAAGAACTGGGCAAAAATAGCGAAAAGTACAGAAATTACGATAGCTAATATTAAACGAATACGCAAATAACTACTTATGAGTACGCTAATATTAGCATCGCTTCTTGTTCCTTCACGCATAAATGTATGTGTTAAACCTGCATCTGTAAAGTAACAAATAACAGCTGAAACAGCTAATGCAGTTGTAAACATACCGTAATCCTCTGGAGAAACATATCGTGCAAAGAGAATTGTTGCAATAGCCAGTACAAAACGGACAGTAATGTTTCCTACAAAGAGGTAGGATGCGTTTTTTAGAATTTTATTTGTTTTCATGAGAAAAGACCTTTCTATTCTTTAGGACCTGGTTAGCTTGTCCTATTTGTAAATTTGATTTGTTCACAGAAAGAGAGAGTATCGTTATATTTTCAGTTTAAGAAAACAGAAATTTAATTCGTACAAACCAAAGCATTGCATATAGTTTTTTACTACGCTTTCCATTCTTTGAATAGATTTTACGGCAATATTTCCTTATATCTTTTTTGATTAATTGAACTTGTGATTTATCTAATCGAGAGTTTTCTTTAATATATATACAAGCGTTATTGATGACTGTATAAGGGAATAAATAAGTCTCAAGAATCTCAATCAGTGACTGAGGGTCTTTTGTAATGAAATCTTGAGATTTATTATGTACCCAATCTTTCATACGATTGAATACTTCTAGCTCTTTTGTCGTTTTTAATTCATAATCTTTATACTTAGAAGAAAGATTTCCTTCTGATAAGATTCTATAATAAGTTAAGTATTCATCGACATAACATACATTTGTCACACTCATAAGTTTAAATAAAAACTCTAAATCTTCGCCCCAACTACATCCTGGTGTAAAACGAATGTTATGATTCATTACGATGGATCGTTTGAAAATCCAAGTACTTGTTTGAGCAACAACTTGATGTGTTAGGAATGCTTTTGCCATATCACCTTTAATAAAGTTTGTTGTATGTTCAACCTTCTCGCCTGTTTCTTCGTAGAAATTCATATAACCACAATAGCACGCGTCCATTTCGTTTTTATGCATACTTTCGACTTGCTTCTCAATTTTAGTTGGATGCCATAAGTCATCACTATCAAGAAAAGCGATATATTCTCCGCTAGCATTTTCGATACCTGTATTACGGGCTACCGAAACACCTTGGTTTTTTTGATGAACGTATTTTACTTGCCCTGGGTATTTTTCAGCAAGGTTTTTCACAATAGAAGGTGATTGATCTTTACTTCCATCATCTACAATTACAATTTCAATGTTTTTATATGTTTGATCTAGTATTGACTGCATCGTTTCTTCAATATATTTTTCCGTGTTATACAGGGGTATGACAACAGAAACAAGTTGCTTTTGTTCCATCATAGAATTTTTATCTCCTCAAGTTTTTTATGTCTTGCATCATATATACAAGCCTTTTGGAAGGAAGAAGATTACAAGAACATCTGTATAAGTTTAACGCATATAAACTTTGTAAATCAACTTTCTATTGTTGTACTTTGTATAAAAAGTATTTATTATAGAACGTATTGTGTTGTAAAAATATAGAAATATATTTTGAAAATTATGTATCTGAAGGGAGAAGATGAGATGTTAGGGCGATTTACTCGCAAATCTAATATAATCCTTTTAGGGATTATTATGATAGTCGGTTTTGCACTTCGTTTTGCAACTTTACAAACACATGGTGCAGATCTATCTATAGCTAGCGATGATATAGGTTATCAAAAAACGGCAAATATTTTATTGGAAACAGGGATGTTAACATATCATGAACCAGATAAACCAACGATTCATATTATGCCGGGTTTTCCAGCTTTATTAGCTGTTGTATTTTATTTTTTTGGAAATGGCAGTGAAGGTCTTTTTGTAGCAAAATTAATTATTATCCTATTAGGGGTACTTAGTATTTTGCTAACTTATAAGATTGGTACTTATTTATTGAATTCTGCTGCAGGATTAATAGGTGCTTTCTTATTAGCTGTGTATCCTCCAGAGATTGTTATGGAAAATTTAACTTTAACAGAAGGGCCGTTTCTATTCCTTTCATTAGGATTAGTATATTGGAGTTTAAAATTAGCTGATACTCATAAAACGAAACATCTTCTGATTGTATTAATTTTCTACTTTTTAGCACTGTACCTCCGTGTACAAATTGCCTTATATCCAATCTTACTATTTGGGTATCTTTTAATGAAACGCTACCCATTCCGTATTATGATGAAGCAAGCGATTATAAGCATAGGAATAGGACTTATCGTACTTGGACCATGGTGGGCTCGCAATTACATTCAATTTGATAAATTTATCCCACTAACTGCTGGGGCAGGGAATCCGTTATTACTTGGAACGTATCAAGGGAAAGGTTACCCAGAAGGTAAGGATATGGGGGAACTTGAAATAGAGTTACATGCAAAATACCCTAATCTTGAAGCACATGAATTTATGGAATTAGAAGAAAAAATAGCGATTGATAAAATGAAGGAATGGTGGAAAACTGATAAGGAATCTATGATAGAGAGTTATTTAGTTTTGAAGCCAGAAATTCTTTGGAAAAAACCGTATTATTCTATAGAACATAATATTGAAGTATTCAATGTTTCTGCAAAGGATATGAATGAAATATATAATTTTATTAAGACGACGTTTTTAATATGTACAGTACTTTCATTTATTTTCCTTTTAAAAAGGTGGAGAGAGACTACATTTTTATGGTCAATCCTTTTATTGCAAACAGCTTTAACATGTTTTTATGTTGCATATGAACGATATGCATTACCGTTAATACCATTCTTATTTATTATAATTGGAGTTGGGACCGTGGCAACTGTTATGAAAATTAGTAAATTATTAATTAGAAAAAAATAGTTTGCAATAAAAAACATCTTAATTTTTTGTATATATTCATATTTGAATGGAAATCTATTTGTTATCAGTTTCAGTTTGTGTTTGTGTTACTTTTAATTTTTGCTTTAATAACGCATAATCTTGCGTTAACGTTACAAGTTGATGATGTAATTTAGAAATTTTTCTTGTTAAGTCAAAAATTAATATGAAACAGAATAATAGTCCAAATAAGAATAAAACAGATGGAGGATATTCTACGTGTAATAATTGGCCAATCCAATTTATAATTTTTTCAGTAGAACTTAAAATAGCCATTGCAACACAAACAAAAATCCATAAAATAGCATATTTAGTTTCTAAAGCTCCACGACGAATGGAATTAATAATTAATAAAAATAATAATAGAATGAAGATAAATGAAAAGGTAATTATAGGCATTTATTATCAACCTTTCACAATTTTTTGCATCAATATAGCAAGGCTTACTTTAATCATGTAATATGCAGATTTAAGAGGTGTGATAGAAGATTGTCCCCCTTGACGCTCTTGCATATTTACGGATATTTCATTAATGCGTAATTTTTTCTTTTTTAAATGAATAAGGACTTCTGGTTCTGGATAATCTTTTGGATAATTATGTGCAAAAATCTTAATTACTTCTCTATTGATAGCACGATACCCAGAAGTTGGATCCATAAAGGTTTGTTTTGTTAGTACTTTCAGTAGAGCAGTAAAATAAAAAATACCAATTCTTCTGGAAATACTACCTTTATAGGCTGTTTTCTCTGTAAAACGTGAACCTAGCACCATATCGCATTGGTCTTCAGCAATAGGTTTTATAATTTTGTACAAATCATCAGGATTATGTTGCCCATCAGCATCGAACTGAATCGCAATATCATATCCATTCTCATAAGCGTATTTATAACCAGTTTGTACAGCTGAGCCAATACCTAGGTTATATGGTAAGTTCACAAGGTGAACAGGAAAATCATTTACGATTTGAGCTGTTTTATCATGTGATCCATCATTAATAACGCAAATGCTTAATTCTGTAAAATGTTGTTTTAGTTTTAATAATCTTGTTAATATATCTGCAATTGCTTCTTCCTCGTTATACGCAGGAATAATAATTAACGTTTTTGGTATTGAAATTGGTACCTCAATAGACATTATCGCACCATCCCTTATATACTTAATTATATTATAGTTATTTTTAAACGAACCTTATCTAATATACCATTAATAGTATAGCAAAATAAAGGAAAAACTGGTGGATTATTTTAGGAGACAAACAGTAAATAAAAGATAAGAGGTGGAATTTTTTACAATAAAAAATACATGCAAGGATGAAATAAACCTGTGCATGTATGAAGTGAGGGTATTGTATTAAATATTCCAAGGTTTATTTAAAGTTAAAACCTCAGCCATTTCTTTGCTTTTTAAACGTCCTTTTTTTCTATTTTCCGCACGTTCTGAACCGGTTGTGTATAACCAATGTTCTTCCTCAGTTTCAGGTAGTACTTGTGGTACCGACGAAGGTTTTCCATCTTTTATTGCTACAAATGTAATGAAGCAAGTAGCAGCAATTCTACGCTCGCCTGCTAATAAATTTTCTGCGATTACTTTTACGAAAACTTCCATTGAAGATTTCCCTGTATAACATACAAATGCTTCATAACAAACAGAATCAGCCTGGTGAATTGGAGTTAAAAAATCAACTGAATCAATAGATGCTGTTACGCAATGTTTACGACTATGTCTTGCAGCCGCAATCGAAGCAATACTATCAATTTCTGCTAATAATTTCCCTCCAAAAAGTGTTTGGTGATTATTTAAATCGTTAGGAAAAACACGTGTTGTCTTAATTGCTTTAGATTCTCGCATGAATTTCTTGTCCATATATTCAGCCCCTATAGTCTGTTTTCAATCAGAATAATATGTGTAAGCAGATTACTCATATTAGATATTTAATGAAGTAAAGTGTATTCCAAAAGAAGATTATTTAAACTTCTGTATTTGTATTCATGTAACTGAAAGAAAATTTATTTTATCTAAAATGTAGTGTAAAAGAGGATTCGCTTACATTGCAAGTAAAAAGTAATGACTATGTATTTGTCATAGAAATTCTCTATCAGCCGTGTACTCATTCATGATAGAATCGTTTTGTTATGAATGGAAATAGAGGTGCAATGGACATATGAATCATATACAAACAAATTTTTCATCTTTCTTTAATAAAATTACAATCGGTGCGATGCTCGCATTTTTTGTTTATAGTTGTTGGGCAGCATTTGAGACAAGTAAGCAATTTTTTGGAGGAAGTACAACAAGTGTAACAATCATATTAGCAATTTTTATCATACTCATTTTGTTAGTGGCATCAATTCTACAATATCGTTTTACAGATAAACAATTTCTTATTTTTCTTATAAGTATATCTATAGTTGTGAGACTTAGTATGCTGTTATTTGTAGATGCTCCAATAATTGGTGATATGAAAGTGATGTATGAGTCTGCAAAGCAGATTGCAATTGGTAATAATATAGAGACTGTAACTCATTTGCCTTTTATTATATATGAGTCAGTAATTATTCGTATATTTGGTGATACATTATTCGCTTTACAACTATTTAATGTGTTATTTTGCGCAGGAACCGCATTTTTTATTTATCGTATTGCAGCAATGGTTTTTGGAGAAGAATGCGGTCGTATTGCTTCTATCTTTTATGCTCTGTATATTCCAAATATATTCATGAGTTCCGTATTAACTCCTGAGTCACTTGCAATATTTTTATTTTATTTTGCTTGTTACATACTTTTATATAAAGGATTAGATCATCCTTATATGTGGGTGTTTTCAGCGATTTTATTTGCATTTAGTAATATGATTTTCCCAATGGGATTATTTCTTCCTATTTTTATCACGTTATATGTATTATTAATCGAAGTATTTCAATCAGCAACGAAACAAAAGGTGTTACTAAAGATGATGGGGATACTTATTCTATTTTATAGTGCCCATTTTGGTGTGAATTATGGAATTAAGACAATGGGAATGTCACAATATACGATTGCGAATGAGACGTATGTTCAATCTGTTTTAATTGGAAAAACGCAACATGAAGAAAAAATATCGAAAAATCAAAGTGTAACAGAGCATATTGATCAAAAGTTAAAAGAGATTGAGGGAGAAAGATTTAAACTTTTAGAACCGATGATAAATCAGTTTTCAGATGAGGGGATAAATTCTATTCTTTTCAAATATGAAAAACTGATATATATAGCCGTAACATTGTTTATGACTATAGCTCTATTACACTTCCTTATTAAGAAACAACAAAATGAGGGATATATGTTGTTCTTATTTTTAATTAGTGGATACGTATTGTTAAAGCTCTTCCAAGTAGATATGGCATATTACAATGTAATTATGCCAGCATTGTTTATTTTGCAGAGCTTTGGTGTTTATATGAGTTATGTGTATTGTCAAAAAATATTTTTCAGAAAATAAAAAGAATCCATTCTGGATTCTTTTTTTGATGGAAGATGAAATTTAGTAGTTAGTACAGATGAAAAGTATGCTTGACTACTAAATTTCATCTTATCGATTTAGTTCTAGTTGCAAATTATCGGCTGTTAGAGCCATTTGTGAGGAATCATCTTGAATTCCTTTCATTACTTGTGAAATAGCTTGTAGTTCGTGTTCAATTTTCTTATTCTGTTCTTTTGAGTTAGACATATCTTTTACGATTTCTTGGAAGTATCGATCTGTTGCCGACATACTATCTGTTCCTTCCGATACGAGAGAGCTAATTTGTTTCACAGAAGACGAGACACGAGTAATTTGTTCATTTGTTTTTTCGACGAGCTTTGTAACGTTAAATATAGATTCTTTCGTTTGCTCTGATAATTTTCGGATTTCACCAGCAACAACAGAAAACCCTTTCCCAAATTCTCCAGCACGTGCCGACTCAATAGCAGCATTTAGTGCGAGTAAATTTGTTTGCTCCGCAATCGATTTAACAATATCTATGATTTCATTAATTTTGTTAGAAATATTGAGAAGTTCATGAGTATCTGTAATAATCGTTTCCATATTCATTTGAATAGATCCCATTCGTTTGTTTTGCTGGTTTAATTGTTCTTTCCCTTTATTCGCTTTTTCTTCAGATGTTGTAGCTAATGATGTACCTGTTTTAGCAATCTCTACAATAGTTTCAGATTTGGCGGTTAGTTTTTGAATAGAAGAGCTTGTTTTTTCAGATACAGCAGCTAGTTCTGTTGCGATATGCGTAATTGTCATAGCAGTTAATTCTTTTTCTTTCTCATGCTCTTTTTGCATTCTTTCATATTCAGATTCATAAGCTGCAAGAACAAGTTCTTGTTCAAGAGTGAATAATTTATTTATAACATTTATAGAATATGAAAAATCATCGATTGTCGTTATTTTTGTTTGCAAAATCTTCATGATAGAGCGGAATAATTCTTGATAAGCAGCAGTATACCATTTTCGATGTAAACCAATTTGTACATGCCTTTTGGCAATCCTAACACGCTGTTCAATAAAATCTTCATGCATATTGCCGCTGAATAATTCTTTAATATGTGTTTTTAAAGTTTGTTTTAGTTTTGGAATAGAGCTGTAACGCTCAATAATAGTAATTAAATTAGGTTGTTTTGTAATGTTGGTATAGAATTTTTCAGTAATCCAATCAATTTCTGCATAAATAAAAGGCTGTAGTACTTTTACAACTTGTAAATCTTCTTTTGAAATATGTAGCATATCCATTTGAATTTTTAATTCAGAATTAGTAGGTACATTAAAAGTTATTTGTTGGTTCTTACTTAATTCGATTATACTGGCATTTGTTTTATTAATATTTTTTTTGAAAACCCCAAGCATCATTCTTCCCCCTGTATATAAAACGTTTTCAATTTTAAAACTAATATAGAGTAATTATATATGCTTATATATAATTACTCTATATTAGTTCGTTGAATAGTATATAAATTAAGAGAATTCTATCTAGAATTCTCTTAATGGCCTTTATTAATTTTAGCATGTGTTTTAAAGAAAACAGGGAAATGCACATTATATATTACAGTGACGACACGAATAACGAATGTTACTAATAAACAAACATAGAAAGCTAATACGTGCGCCCCCATAGCGTGTGTGATTAGGAAGCTAATTGCTCCTAAGATAGAAGCGATTGCGTAAATCTCTTTTCGGAATACGTAAGGGATATCTTGAGCACAAATGTCACGCAAAATACCGCCTCCAATACCTGTAATGACTCCCATTGAAACAACTAGAAATGAGGCGTCAACATGATGTGACATTGCCGCATTTGCACCAATAGCTGTAAAAACGCCTAAGCCAACAGCATCAGAAAGCATAATAACGACTTGAAGTTTATTGATACGCTCAAAAAACATACAAGTAAATAATGCTGATAATACACTTACGAAAAAGTAAATGGGTTTTACAAATGCGACAGGGGGCAGGTTACCAATCATGATATCACGAATAATACCGCCGCCGAGCGCAGTGGCTACAGCTAAACAAAGGACACCAAATAAATCTAAATCTTTTTTTAAACCAACTAATGTACCAGAAATGGCAGCGGCGATAATGCCAAGAAACGTAAATATATCGATTAATAACATGGCCTTAATCCCTTCCTCTTAAAGATGTTCCAGAGAAAAAATATACACTAAAGTATTGGAAATAACAATTACTTTTCGCTACATGTAGAAAAACGGATAAAATTCATAAAGAAAGCGTTTGAAAATGTTTGGAAAATAACCATAAAGTAATCTGAAAAAGATATGAAAAGATTAATTTTACATTTTTTGATGTTGTTCATTTGGTAAAATGTTACAATTAGAGGTGGGATGTTTATATTTGTATAAAATGATAAAAAAATATGTATATACTGACAAAAATAAGGGGATGGTTGTTAGATAGATTTTGTAAAAATAGGGGAGTATAGCTAAAGGACGATGATTTCTATTACTTATTAATACTTGTCCTGGCTAGTTTTAGCTGGAAAAATAGTTCTCGATTTGAATATGAGTTATGTTATAATTGCTAGGTGTGTTTGAATGATAAAAAATTATGATTAAAAGATAATGTTAAGATTTTGTATGGAGGTCTTGGAATGTTAGCAAATCAAGCTAGGGTTAGATTTGAGCATTTTTTGCTCTTTTTTATTATTTTACAGCCTGTTTTAGATTTATTAACGTCTCTTAGCATCACTTTATTAAAGTCAAATGCTACCGTTGGAATTTTAGTAAGATTCCTTATTATGGCTGTTGGTGGTATTTACATTTTAATTCAGGCAAAAGAGAAGGAAAATAGAAAGTTTTTAATTTATCTTATATTATTAGCCGGAGTTTTAGGGATAGGGTTTATTAATAACAAACTAGTTAAAAATCCTATTGTACTTGGTGAAGAGGTTAAATTTGTTGCGAAAGCATTATATATATATATCATGCTGGGATCATACATTTTAGCTTTAAAATCATTGAAAAAGACAGTTAATATTAGTGATAAGGTTCGAAATAGTATTGTATATTCTACATTAATCATTAACGCAATTATGGTTATTTCTATTTCAACATCTACTGACTTTGGTAGTTATGAATGGATGAAGGTTGGTTCTCGAGGTTGGTTCTATGCAGGGAATGAACTAGGTTCAATCTTAGCTATTATTTTCCCTATTGTGGTACTATATTCTATTCAAAAAACAAAGAGCTGGAAACACATTTTATATTGGATTCCATCACTTTTAATGATTTATTCGCTAATTCAAGTCGGTACAAAAGTTGGAATGGGCTCAATTGGTGCTACGTTAGGGGCAGCAATCGGAATCATTGTACTACAATTATTATTTGATAGAAAAAATCCGAACAAAAAATCCCTTGCGCTTAATGCAGTAATTGCTATGGTCCTATTAGCTGGTGTAGTTGGGACGTTTAAACAAACACCATTAGCACAAAATATGGGTATTCACAATAATTATTTATCAGAGCAAAATGTGGCACAGCAAGGTCAAAAAGAAAAAGAAATTAAAGAGAAGCTGAAAAAAGAGCAAGAACTTAAAGCAAAAGAAGAAAATCATCATAAAGTTGAAAAGCCAGAAGAAAAGGCGAAGATAGAAGAGGAAGTTAAGAAAGAGCTTGAGAAAGAGCAAAAGAAAGAAAATCAAGAAAATCTTATTTTCAGTGGACGTCAAGTATATGAAGAAAGACATAAGCAGTTCTTTAAAGAAGCGCCAATGTCACAAAAGTTATTAGGAATGGGTTATGCAGGTAACTTTAAATACAATGAACAAAAGCAGCCAGATCCAAAACTAATTGAAATGGACTTCCATGATTGGTTTTATGATTTCGGGATTATTGGCTTTGTATTACTAATGATTCCATTTATTTATTACGGGCTAAGAATTTTACTAGCATTTGCTACGAGATTTAAGGACATATTCAATATAAAATATGGAATGATTTCAGCAAGCTTATTGTTAGCGTTAGGTATTGCTTATATTGCAGGACATATTTTAACAGCACCAGGAGTTGGGATTTACTTTGTAGTGGTGTTAGCTTATCTAATAGTAGACCTAGAAATTGAATGATAAAAATAAAAGCTAACTTTTGTTAGCTTTTATTTTTTAGTACAGTAAAATAAAAATAGATGGAAACGTAGCGAGGATTTAAAGGAGGAAAAAATATGAGAATATTGCATATGAATGCAGGAGCAGAAGATGGGGGAGGGAAAACACATATTATTTCACTTCTCGATCAGTTTCCAACTGGTGAAGTAGAATTAGCAGTATTTGAAGATGGAATTGTTGCGAAGGAAGCAAGGGAGTTAGGGATAAAAGTCCATGTGTTTTCACAAAAATCGCGCTATGATTTATCCATTTTAAAGAATATAAGTGAATTTATTAATAAAGAAAAATTTGATGTAGTTCATACACATGGCCCTAGGGCTAATTTCTATGTTTCTTTAATGAAAAAGAGAATAAAGGCAAAATGGGTAACGACTATTCATAGTGATCCATTTCAAGACTTTACTAAACAGGGCTTAAAAGGTTGGATTTTTACGAAATTAAATTTGAAAGCCTTAAAAAATATAGACTTATTTTTCGTTGTAACAAATAGATTGAAAAAAAGCCTGGCAGCATTAGGTATTTCAAATGAAAAGATGCATGTTATTTATAATGGAATTGAATACGATAAGGAAAAAGCAGAAGGCTATAATAAAAAAGAAATGTTCAATATTGATGAAGATGTATTTACGGCAATCCAAGTAGCACGATTACATCCTGTCAAAGGGCATGAAGTTTTATTCGATGCGTTACAACAAACAAAATTAGAGAAAATTAAAGTATTATTAGTTGGCGATGGCCCATTAGAAGAAAATCTAAAGTCATTAGCTACTGAAAAAGGGATTAACGATAAAGTAGAGTTTTTAGGACATCGTCAAGATGTAAAACAATTATTTGCGTCGTCACATGTAAATTTATTAACTTCCCATAGTGAAGGGTTCCCACTAGTTTTATTAGAAGCGGCAAATCAACGCGTACCATCAATTGTGACTAGGGCTGGAGAAATTGAACCATTAATCGTAGATGAAACTTACGGATGGATTGTGCCAACAGGTGATGGAAAGGCATTAGCATTAGCTTTAGAAGAAGCGTATGATAAGTGGAAAACTGGAGAGTTAGCAGCAATGGGTAAACATATTTATGAGCATGCTACTATGAACTTCTCACTTCAAAAACTATATGAAGATACAAAGGAAACATATAAGCAATTAATAGCGAAAAACTTGTAATGATAGAGAGGATAGTTAACTATGGCAGTACAAACAGTTGATATTCTAGGCGTTCCTTTTTCTACAATGACAATGGATGAAACGGTCCAATATTTAAAAGAACAACTAGAAGCGGAGCGAACTCATACGTTTCAGGTAGTAACAGCAAACCCTGAAATTGTTATGTGCGCAAAAAAGGATGAAAAGTTCTATCAAACATTATTGAATACAGATTTAATTACACCTGATGGTATTGGGGTTGTAAAGGCAAGCGGGATGCTTGGTACACCTTTAAAAGAACGTGTAGCAGGTTTTGATTTAATGTGTAATTTACTTGCGAAGTTATCAGAAGATAGTAAGCCGGTATCTGTTTTCTTATTAGGTGCAAAGCCGCATGTTGTACAAGCTGCAGCAGATCATTTAACAAAGACATATTCAGCTGTATCCATCGCCGGTATACAAGATGGTTATTTTAAACAAGAAGACGAAGAGAATATTATTTCTCGCATTCAAGAAGCAAAACCAGATTTATTACTTGTTGCACTTGGTTTCCCGAGACAAGAGAACTTTATCCAAAACAATAAGCATCGTTTAGAAACGAAAATGGCTGTTGGAGTGGGTGGAAGTTTAGACGTATGGGCTGGAGAGGTAAAACGTGCACCAAAATGGATTCAAGCGATTCATTTAGAGTGGTTTTATAGATTATGCAGTAATCCAACACGCTGGCGTCGTCAGTTAGTATTAGCGGAATTTTTAAAAGAAGTAATGCGTTCGAAAAAGTAGCGAAATATCGCTGCTTTTTTTATTTGTTCATTTTTAATAAATTGAAACTTTAATCAGTGAGGCATCCCCACTGATTATTAGCTCTCACCAATCGGGATAGACGTTTTACTTTTTGGGAATGATGAAGGAGAATTTTTTACACAAAAGTATTTTACTTATACAATTCACACGTGTAAAATTATGTGTAAAGACACCTGTGTGAGGAGGACTTCTAGTGGGCAAGGTAAAAGAAATTTCGAAGCGCAAACTACTTGGTATAGCTGGGCTTGGATGGCTATTTGATGCAATGGATGTTGGAATGCTTTCATTTGTAATGGTAGCCTTGCAAAAGGATTGGGGATTAAGTACGCAAGAAATGGGCTGGATAGGCAGTATTAACTCAATCGGTATGGCAGTAGGAGCGCTTATTTTTGGGATACTATCAGATAAAATAGGGCGAAAATCAGTCTTTAT
The DNA here is from genome assembly GCF_045291115.1 of Bacillus sp. PPSBB_2. Taxonomy (NCBI): domain Bacteria; kingdom Bacillati; phylum Bacillota; class Bacilli; order Caryophanales; family Bacillaceae; genus Bacillus; species Bacillus sp. PPSBB_2. The sequence continues at coordinate 5,693,039 of NZ_CP147983.1, read as the reverse complement.
TATTACATTATTATTATTTTCTATCGGTAGTGGTTTAACTGCATTAACAACAACACTTGCGATGTTTTTCGTTTTACGCTTTTTAATTGGTATGGGGCTTGGCGGAGAGCTTCCGGTTGCCTCTACACTAGTATCAGAGAGTGTTGAAGCGCATGAGCGTGGGAAAATTGTTGTTTTATTAGAAAGTTTTTGGGCAGGTGGATGGCTAATTGCAGCTCTTATCTCGTATTTTGTTATTCCTAAATATGGTTGGGAAGTTGCGATGGTATTGAGTGCAGTTCCAGCATTATATGCTTTATATTTAAGATGGAATTTACCGGATTCCCCAAGGTTCCAAAAAGTTGAAAAAAGGCCATCTGTTATTGAAAATATAAAATCAGTTTGGTCTGGGGAATATCGTAAAGCAACAATTATGCTATGGATTCTATGGTTTTGTGTTGTTTTTTCCTATTATGGAATGTTCCTTTGGTTACCGAGTGTAATGGTGCTAAAAGGATTTAGTTTAATAAAAAGTTTCCAATACGTACTTATTATGACATTAGCTCAACTTCCAGGATATTTCACAGCTGCTTGGTTTATTGAACGTCTCGGTCGTAAATTTGTTTTGGTTACGTATTTAATCGGGACAGCTTGCAGTGCTTATTTGTTTGGGGTTGCGGATTCATTAACAGTATTAATCGTGGCAGGTATGTTACTATCCTTCTTTAACTTAGGTGCTTGGGGAGCATTATACGCCTATACACCTGAGCAGTATCCAACGGTTATTCGTGGTACAGGTGCAGGAATGGCAGCAGCATTTGGTCGTATTGGTGGTATTCTTGGGCCACTATTAGTGGGATATTTAGTTGCCTCAGAAGCTTCACTATCATTAATATTTACGATTTTCTGTGGATCAATTTTAATTGGTGTATTCGCTGTAATAATACTTGGACAGGAAACGAAGCAACGAGAATTAGTATAAAGTGAAAATTTAAACGTATCCTGGATCGTTTATCATCCTACATTACTCGGCTCTTTATAGGCAGTTAGTACGGGATAAAGGGGGAGAGGAAACCGAAGTGGTTTCCTTTTTTCTGTTTTTTTAGATAAATAATGGTATAGTAAGAAAAAGGGATTATTTCTTATAAAAGCGAATGTATACAACAGGACATATGGACAAAGAATTAGGTGGTTGAAGAAATGAAAATTTTACTGATTATGGAAGAGGCAGAAGAGAGAAGAGAGTTAGCTGAAAATTTCACTGAAAATATGAGAAATGTAGAATGTTTTGAAGCAAAGACAGGAACAGAATCTTTATTTATGATGAAAAAACATATACCAGACTTTGTTTTTTTAAGTTCCAAATTACTAGATGGTACTGGTTTTGAATATGCAAGTTTATTACGAGAAATAAATTGCTATACAAAATTTATTTTTGTAGGTGAAAACATAGAAGAATCTATTACAGCTTTTCGTTTCCAAGCATTTTATTATTTATTGCGACCATTTCGTGAAGAAGATTTACAATTTCTTTTATATAAAATAGGTAAAGAACAAGGTGAGAAAGCAAAGAGTTATTTGCGAAAACTACCGATAGAAAGTCAAGAGGGCATACGATATATTCTTCCAGAAGATATCGTATATGTAAGTAAAAATAAAGAAAATAAAACTGTTTCAATTTACACAACGAATAATCAGTATATTTCAACATATACACTTCAGGAATTAGAAAATAAGCTAAATGCATATGATTTTTTACGTGTACATAAAAGCTATTTAATTAATATGTCATATGTAAAAGAACTGAAACCTTATTATAATGGCACGTATAATTTGTATTTAGATAGGTATGATGAGCAACCGATTCCAGTCAGTCGTAATTATGTAAAACGCCTTCGAAATAACATTGAATTATAGTAGATAATGAGAGTATTTTAACATGATAAACTGAAAAACCTTCATGATAGGGAGGATTCAAGTTAAATATTCAGAAAATTTAGTACAATCTCCACTAAGAAATAGTATTGGGGGAATTGTATGTGAAGACATTGAAATCGATCTTACTTTGGGGCGTTATTACAGCAGTAGGAGCAGGTGCTTTTGGGGTAATAGCTTTATCACAAGGTGAAACCATTAATGCTGTATGGCTCTTAGTAGCTGCCGTATGTGTATATGCAGTTGCTTATCGCTTTTATAGTAGATTTATAGCGAGAAAGGTTTTTAATTTAGATGATAATCGGCAAACACCAGCCCATACATTAAATGATGGGAAAGACTATGTTCCAACAAATAAGTGGGTATTGTTTGGACATCACTTTGCAGCGATTGCTGGAGCGGGACCTTTAGTAGGACCGATTTTAGCGGCACAAATGGGGTATTTACCAGGGACCATTTGGATTATTGTTGGGGTAGTTGTTGCGGGGGCTGTCCAAGATTTTGTTATTTTATTTGCTTCAATGAGACGTAATGGTAAATCGTTAGGAGAAATGATTAAAGATGAGATTGGACCTGTTACAGGACTAATTGCAATGATAGGTATTTTAGGAATTATGATTATTTTATTAGCAGTATTAGCGTTGGTCGTAGTAAAGGCACTAATCGGAAGTCCTTGGGGAATGTTTACGATAGCAGCAACGATTCCTATCGCTATTTTAATGGGAGTTTATATGCGCTATATTAGGCCTGGTCGTGTTGGAGAAGGATCAGTAATCGGTATTATCCTACTTATTTTATCTCTTGTTGGAGGACAGTATGTAGCAGAAAATCCAACACTTGCAAGTATGTTCACATTTAGTGGTGAAACAATTGCTATTATGCTTATTGTATATGGATTTATTGCATCTGCATTACCAGTTTGGATGCTTTTAGCACCACGTGATTATTTAAGTACATTTTTAAAAGTTGGAACAATTGTAGGGTTAGCAATCGGTATCTTAATTGTAGCACCAGATTTACAAATGCCAGCAGTTTCGAAATTTATTGATGGAACTGGTCCTGTGTTCTCTGGAAACTTATTCCCATTCTTATTTATTACTATTGCTTGCGGTGCAGTGTCTGGATTCCATGCTCTTGTTTCATCAGGTACGACGCCGAAGATGATTGAGCAAGAGGGACACGCACAGCCAATCGGTTATGGAGCAATGTTAATGGAGTCGTTTGTAGCAGCGATGGCGATGATTGCAGCTTGTGTATTAACACCGGGAACGTATTTTGCAATTAATAGTCCCGCAGCACTTATCGGTACAGATGTCTCGCAGGCAGCTCAAGTTATTTCCTCATGGGGATTTGCTATTACACCAAATGAACTAAAAGATCTCGCTGTAAATGTTGGAGAGCAAACGATTTTATCACGTACAGGTGGTGCGCCAACATTAGCGATAGGTATGGCATATATTTTCTCACAAGTAATAGGTGGAACGGCCATGATGGCATTTTGGTATCATTTTGCGATTCTCTTTGAAGCCCTATTTATTTTAACAACGATTGATGCCGGAACGCGTGTCGGCCGATTTATGATTCAAGATATTTTAGGGCATGTATATAAGCCATTTGGGAAAACGGATTCTACATTAGCGAATGTAATCGCTACAACATTATGTGTATTAGGGTGGGGATATTTCTTATACCAAGGGGTAATAGATCCGCTCGGTGGAATTAATACATTATGGCCACTTTTCGGTATTGCAAATCAAATGCTAGCAGGTATTGCATTATTACTTGGAACGACAATTTTGTTCAAAATGGGAAAAAAGGCGTACGTTTGGGTAACACTTATTCCAACTGTCGGGTTACTGATTGTAACAATGACGGCGGGGTATCAAAAGCTATTTCATGAAAATCCTAAAATTGGATTTCTATCGCATGCAAAGGTATTTCAGAGAGCATTAGATGAGGGAAAAGTGTTAGCGCCAGCTAAAAATGTCGCTCAAATGAAGCAAATTATTTTCAATGATTATATTGATGCAGCGCTTTGTGGGATTTTTATGATAGTTGTAATCGCTGTGTTAATTTCAGCACTTCGAATTTGGATACAAGTATTAAGAAATAAGCCAATGCCGTTAAAGGAGGCACCATATATTCCGAGAGATGAAAGTGAGTCGAGGAACTATGCTTAAAAAGCTGTGGCAAGTATGGAGGGAAAGAAAACGCTTTATTAGTTTGCTCGTTGGGGTACCAAGTTATGAAGTATATGTGGAGCATATGAAAAAGCATCATCCTGAAGAAGAGGTTTTATGTCAAAAGCAATTTTTTGCTGAGGCACAAGAAGCAAGATTTAACGCAAAGGGTGGAAAAATATCACGCTGTTGTTAATGAAAAAGGGCGAGTTTTCGCCCTTTTTATTTTTTTGCTGTTTCACGTGGAACAGCAAAAAATAAATAAAAACTTTGGGAATTATAGGGATTTCGTATACAATAAAGTAAGGAAAGGGATAGATAGAAAAGTAAGGAGATCATTTTATGTTAAAGGACTTATTTGTAAATACAACAATTATTCTTTCCTTTATTTTTGTTGGAGGTCAGCTTTTAAGAGATAAGCCGTTAAAAGAAGGATTCTCTTTTGGGCAGAAATGTGTAGTAGGCATTTTTACTGGGATACTAGGTATATTACTAATGTATTTCGGTGTTCGTGTTGGTACCATCCTATTGGATTTACGCTACTTAGCTGTTATTCTAGCTGTTATTATTGGAGGGCCGATAGCGAGTACCATAACAATTATTATGATTTTAGTAACTAGACTGTTGTTTATGGATTATTCATTAGCTTCTCAAGTGGCCTTTTATACAATCATTGCGATAGGAATAGGGAGTATCTTTATTTCGCGTATGAAGCTTTCTTTAGGGGAAAAGTGGGTATGGTTACACGCATATATTTTATCTATTCTAATCCCAGCGTTATATATATGGTTAATTAAAGAGATCCACATAGTGGGATTATATTTAATTTCTAGTATTATTACAGGTTACATAACATTCATAAGTGCAAATTATGTTTTACAATCCAATGAGCTATTTCAAACGATGAAGCAATACGCAACGATAGATGCATTGACAGGTCTAGGAAACGTAAGACAGTTTGATTTAGAGATGAATCGTCATATTAGTAATAAACACTTGAAAAATGATTCTCTTTGTTTACTACTTATAGATATTGACCATTTTAAGCATGTAAATGATACGTATGGGCACCCAGCGGGAGACGAAGTGTTAAAACAAGTAGGGCATATTTTGCGAGAAATGTCAGCATTTCCGGATTTGGTTTTTCGAAAGGGTGGAGAGGAGTTTGCGCTTTTGATACCAAGGAAAGGAATAGCTTATGGAATTCATGTTGGGGAACAAACTCGTATAGCTGTTGAAAAACATTCATTTGAATTGTTAGATGGAACAAAAATAAAAATTACAGTTTCGGTAGGGGTTTCAGAGTATGAAGGGGCATCAGAGCAATTTATTCAAGCGGCGGATGATGCGTTATACTACTCGAAACGAAATGGTAGAAATAAGGTCAGCTCTGCATCTTAAAGATAAGATGACCGGAAGACATAAAGCTTATAAAAAACACTCACAGAGGCAATGTATGAACCTTGTGAGTGTTTTTATTTATATATTAGACAAGTTCTTTTGATACAACGAATTTACGATATGCACCATGGTGAGTTGGACCTACGTATTCGTTAATTTTGAATGAGTAACGAATAGCAGCTGTGATGAATTCTTTAGCAGTTTTTACTGCTTCTTTCACAGGTTTTCCTTTTGCAAGTTCTGCTGTAATTGCAGCAGAATATGTGCAACCTGCGCCGTGTGTATTTGTAGTATCAATTTTTTCTGATTCTAAAAGATCGAATGTTTCTCCATCATATAGGACGTCGATTGCAGTTTCCGTACCAAGTTTGCTTCCGCCTTTAATTAGTACGTATTTGGCACCTAAAGCGTGGATTTTCTTCGCTGCTTCTTTCATGTCCTCAAGAGAATTAATTTTCACACCGCTTAATTGGTAAGCTTCAAATAAGTTTGGCGTTACAACTAATGCCTTTGGCACAAGAACGTCACGTAAGCAATCGTTCGTTTCAGGGTGTAATGCTTCATCTGCACCTTTACATACCATAACAGGGTCAACTACTACATTTTTGAAATTGTGCTTTTCGATTGTTTCTGCAACCATTTCAATAATTTCTACTGATCCAAGCATACCTGTTTTTAAAGCGTCTACGCCAACACCTTCAATTGTTGTTTCTAATTGTGGTTTTAATGTAGAAGCTGGGATTGGAAATACGTTATGTGCCCAACCGTTATGTGGATCCATCGTTACGATTGTTGTAAGAGATGTCATTCCGTATACGCCCAGTTCTTGGAATGTTTTTAAATCTGCTTGTATACCAGCACCGCCACTTGTGTCAGAACCAGCGATAGTAAGTGCTTTATTTAATGTCATTATGAAAGCCCCCTCGAGTGATATAATGAAAACTATGTTTTCACCATTATATCAATGTTACGAATAAGTACAAAGTGAAAAGTAGATGATTTATTTTAAGAGCTATTTAAAATCTTGTATGCAGGAGAATGAGTATGTTTCGAGATAATCGTACGAATGAATTAGTTATATTAAAGGAAATTGCAGAAACATTAAATACATCAAATGATACATATCATGTATTGCAAGCTGTCCTCGAGAAATTGCTAAGTGTAACAGGTTTAACGACAGGATGGATTTTTCTTGCGGATGAAAATGGGAAGTATACGAAGTTAATTGATTATCAATTACCAGAGGCACTTACATATAAAAATAAACGCCCGATGTGCGAAGGTGAATGTTGGTGTTTACGAGGTTTTGTAGATGGAAAATTAGAGAGAGCCGTTAATATTATTGAATGTAAAAGAATTAATAATGCAATTGAATATAATTGGGGGGATACGGAGGGCATTCTTCATCATGCTACGGTTCCTTTAAAAGCTGGGGGAGAAAAATTTGGGGTGTTAAATGTTGCAAGTCCGGGTAAAACACATTTTTCAGAAGAAGAATTAGTATTACTCCAATCGGTTGCCTTCCAAATTGGTACGGCTTTAAAGCGAACAAAATTATATGAAAATGAAAAGAGAAGAGCACATTATTATGTGAAATTAGAGCGTTTCATTCAAGATTTAAAAATGATTCATAAGTTTAATGTACTACCTGAAAAGGTGGTAAATCACGTAGGTGAAGTATTTCAATGGAATCAAGTAGCGCTTTTTATTAGGGAGGAAAAAGAATTATCTCTGCGAGCGTCTTACGTTCAGGAAGAGTTACAAGAGGATGTAAAAGAGGCGGCCAAGAAGGCGTTAGAACAAGATGAACCAGTTCTAATAAAACATCAAATAGGACATAATGTACATCTAAATCGAGCTGTTATTGCTACACCAATACATATTCAAAGCCATATATTTGGTGTTTTATGTGTTAGTTTGAATAATGGAGAGTTTGATGCTAATACAATAGATGTAATTCAAGCATTATCGAACCATGTTTCGTTAATAATAGAGAATTTGAGGTTAAACGAGCAGCGCCGTGAACTTGTACGAATGGAAGAAAGAAATCGGTTAGCAAGAGATTTACATGATTCTGTTTCGCAAAAATTATTTTCATTAACCTTCATGACAAAAGGCGCCGAGGCAGTTTTAAAAGGTAAAAATGAAAAGGTAGATCAATCTTTGCATGAGATGCGTGAACTTGCGCAAGGAGCTTTGAAAGAAATGAGGACATTAATTTGGCAGCTTCGTCCGGCAGGATTAGAAAAAGGATTATTGCCAGCTCTAAAGCAGTACGGTGAAAATTTGGGACTGAAAATTAGGGAGCAAGTTACGGGTGTTCGTGATTTACCTCGTGTAGTAGAAGAAGCTTTGTGGCGCATAGGCCAAGAAGCACTGAACAATGTAAGTAAGCATGCAGGTGTAAAAGAAGCGACGATTTATTTTACAGTGAATGAGAAAAATGTATCATTAGAAATAGTTGATCAAGGGAAGGGCTTTGTGGAAAAGAATATAAAAGAAAAGAAATCACTAGGTATGACTACGATGCGTGAAAGAGTAGAATTAGTTGGTGGAACAATTAAAATTGTAAGTAGTAATAAACGAACGAGCGTAAAAGTAAATGTACCATTATGATGTGAAAATGAGGGAAGTTTGTGAAAATAAAAGTATTGTTAGTTGATGATCATACAGTCGTTTTAAAAGGATTAGCATTTTTCTTAAGTACACAGGAAGATTTAGAGTTAGTTGGAGAAGCGAATAATGGGAAAGAAGCGTTAGTGAAAGTAGGAGAAACAAATCCCGATGTTATATTAATGGATTTATATATGCCTGAAATGGATGGTGTTGAGGCGACGGCATATATAAAAAAAGAGTATCCAAATGTGAAAGTAATTGTATTAACTAGCTTTTCTGATCAGGCGCATGTGTTACCTGCATTAAGGGCTGGAGCAAGTGGGTATATTTTAAAAGATGTAGAACCAGATCAGCTTGTTGAGGCTATTCGAAGTGCATATAAAGGTAATATTCAATTACATCCGGATATAGCAAATGCTCTTCTCTCTCAAACATTACCTGTAGAAGAAAAGGAAGAAGAACCTTCTATTCAAGTGGATGTGCTAACAGCGAGAGAAAATGAAGTATTGCAGCTATTAGCGAAAGGGATGAGCAATAAGGAAATTGCATCTGTTTTAGTTATTACAGAAAAGACGGTTAAGGCGCATGTAAGTAGCATTTTGAGTAAGTTGAATTTATCTGATCGTACGCAAGCGGCATTATATGCAGTTAAAAATGGAATTGTATAAGACGAAAGTCGTAAGACCAAGTTCGCCTTTAGAAGGTGGACTTTTTTTATGGAAAAATACGTCTATGTGAGGACGAAATTGTCTTTATATAAAGATAAAATATGTTTGTAAGCAACAAAACAACAATTACAAGGGATACCTTTTTTGAAAGCATATAACAACATAAGAGTGAGTACTAGGAGGAATAAATAATGGCAACAGTTTTATTCGTTAAAGCAAATAACCGTCCAGCGGAACAAGCAGTTAGTGTAAAATTATATGAGGCATTTTTAGTGAACTATAAAGAAGCACACCCAAATGATACAGTAGTAGAACTTGATTTATATAAAGAAGAATTACCATACGTAGGCGTAGACATGATCAATGGTACATTCAAGGTAGGTAAAGGATTTGATTTAACAGAAGAAGAAGCAAAAGCAGTAGCAGTTGCTGATAAGTATTTAAATCAATTCCTAGAAGCTGATAAAGTTGTTTTCGGCTTCCCATTATGGAACTTAACGATTCCAGCAGTATTGCACACATATATTGATTATTTAAACCGTGCTGGTAAAACGTTCAAATATACGCCAGAGGGTCCAGTTGGCCTAATCGGAGATAAGAAGATTGCATTATTAAATGCACGAGGCGGCGTATATTCAGAAGGGCCAGCAGCTGAGGTAGAAATGGCTGTTAAATATGTAGCAAGTATGATGGGCTTCTTCGGCGCAACAAACATGGAAACAGTAGTTATTGAAGGACATAACCAATTCCCAGATAAAGCAGAAGAAATTATTGCTGCAGGTCTTGAAGAAGCAGCTAAAGTAGCAAGTAAATTTTAATTAAAATTATACTCGTCACTCGAAAAAACAGCATTAACGTTTATATGTTAATGCTGTTTTTTTATATTTTTAGTTCATCAGCAAGTTTTTCTAATGTATTTCGATCTTTTATATAATATGTTCGGCCTTCTTTTCTTAAATAATTTTGTTGGCAAAACTGATTTAATACATATAAAAGATGACGGTAGCTGACATTTAAATATTCCGAGGCCTCGGTATGCTTTTCTATATAACAATTATTTTGCTCTGTTAATAAAATAAAAGCAGCTAATCGATTTTCAAAAGGATAACTATAGTTTTTTGCGTAATTTTCAGTGCGAGTAATTGTCTTTTCTCCAATAAATTTACATAAGTGCTGTAAAAACGTTGCATCTTGTAATAAAAGTTGCTGACAATCTTTAAGAGGAAGTGCCAAACACACACAATCTTCTAGTACTTCAACGGATTAGTAATATTTTCTACTCCTATTAATCCTAATTCCCCGATAAAAGATGGTGCTTGAATAAAATTAATTAATGAAACCTTCCCGTTTTTATGACTCATATATATTTTGGCTCTCCCAGAAATTAAGTAATAGAGATAAGGGAGAGCATTTCCTTCACTACATATCATCTCTTTCGTTTGAAAAGAATGCAGCTCTACATATGGCAAGACATGAAATGAAAATAGGGTATGGAATTGATGGATTCGCATGTATTGATAAATTTCTTCCTCATTTTTGCTGATTTTCATATTTTCACCCCTATGTATAGTATGAGATATCTCCTATTATCTTTACAAGAAGGAATGATACGATTTATGTAAATTTGTTTTTGTAGAAAAGAGAGTGTGATGAATTTATGAAAAAATATAAAACATTGTTATTTGATGTAGATGATACATTACTAGACTTCCAAAAGGCTGAAAAAGTGGCTTTACGGGTACTTTTTGAAGAGAAGGGAATCCCTTTAACAGATGAGATAGAGGCTCGTTATAAAAAAATAAATAAAGGTCTTTGGGATGCTTTTGAAAAAGGTGAACTATCACGCAATGAAGTTGTAAATACACGATTCTCTCTGTTGTTTAAAGAGTATGGAGAAGAAGTAAATGGAATATTATTCGAAAATAATTATCGTAACTACTTAGAAGAAGGAAATCAACTCATGCAAGGTGCATTTGAATTTATAAATCAAATTCAAGGGGAGTATGAGTTGTATATAGTGACAAATGGTGTTTCTAAGACGCAAGATAAACGTTTGCGTAATGCAGGGTTACATTCATTGTTTAAAGATGTTTTTGTTTCGGAAGATACAGGTTTTCAAAAGCCGATGAAAGAGTATTTTGATTATGTTTTTGAACGGATTCCTAACTTTGCACCTGAAGAAGGGCTGATTATTGGGGATTCATTAAGCGCAGATATTAAAGGTGGATATGTAGCGGGAATTGATACTTGTTGGTTTAATCCAGAAAGGAAGTTAAATGATAGTGGGATTATACCGACATATGAAGTGCATAATTTTGAGGAGTTAGAAGCGTTATTAAAGCAGCATGTGTAATAAAAAAATAGACAGTGGAGCTTTCGTCTACACTGTCTATTTTTGTTAATTTGTATTTTCGTTATGTTTTGGGAGTGGAAAGGCATTCCCAATAGCAGCTGCACCAAGCATTGGCAATAGTAAATTAAGCGGGAAAAACATAAGTAATAGCAATGTAATAGCTATTGGCTTTCGTAACGCATAGCTCGAAATTGCTGTCGTTACGATAGCAACGGATGCTACTGGATCTATAGGAAGAATAGATGCTATAGCGTATCCAATACTTGATCCGGAAAATATAATTGGGAATATATGTCCACCCCGCCACCCTGTGTTCAAACAAACGGCAGTAATACACAACTTTAAAATCCCTGAAAGAAGTAGTATCCAAAAAGATAAATGGCTCCATTCAACAACTAACTCTTTTAATTGATGTTCCCCTGAAAATAATGTGTACGGAAGAAAAGTTCCTGCAATTCCTAATAAAATGCCACCGATAATTCCGAGTGTCAGCTTGTATTCTCTAAAAGGGTGAATGAACTTTTCTAATGTGAATTCTAACTTGAAATAAAAGAAACCAACTATAGCGCCGATACTAGCAAGTGGAAGAAATGCAATCCATTCATTGAAAGAAAGTGCACCTTCCCCGAAATCAACAATAAAGGATCCACGATTATCAAGTTTACTCAGTAGTAAATAAACAGAAAAACCTGCGAAAGTAGTAGCTAAGTATACAATTGCCTTTTTTCCTTTAGAAAAAGCAGCAATTTGTTCCCCCTCATTTTCATTCGGTGCTAAATAACCGAATAATGGTGCGTTAAAAATGACACTTAAAGTAGCGCCAATTCCGATCTCGGTTAGCTCATTCATACCCTTTAAGGCAAATTTAAAGCGATCCCCTACCCATGTGCACAGTCCGCCTATAATTCCAACTAGTGCGGCTTCTGGACCAAGACTAGCTCCGAAAATTAAAACAATAATCGCTGTTAAAGTAGCCTGATGGACAAAGCGATATTCGATTCGACCAGTTTTTTTATATTCAGCCATTACTTCAGGCATAAGGCGTGGATATATACCGAAATATTTTTGTGATAGACCAACGAGGACCCCGCCAATTATTGTTACGCAAAGGGTGTAATAAGAGGGATAAGAGAGAACTTCAGGCAAGTATCCCCAAATAAAGTGGATTCCAATATTTATTGTGACTAAAAATAACCAGACTGTAGCTCCTACTATAGATCCTAGAAGAATGCCATATAGAGCAAGTATGTAATGCATATCTTTTTTATTTGTCATGTTATACCTCCGTTATGTAAATCTTAGAACCTGTCTGAAATCTATGATATAATCTATACAAAAAAGGATGTTTCCTAATGATACATGATTATACCAGTAATATTACTCGTAAACAGTTTGAACTGATTCGTGAAGATTTAGAAAATGCACGGAAAACGACGCGCCCACGCACAGTTGATTTGTACGAGGTATTCTGCGGTGTACTATATTTGCTTACGACAGGTTGTCAATGGCGTAATCTGCCAAGGGACTTTCCAAACTGGAAAACCGTCTATTCCTACTACCAGATTTGGCGGAAAGTAGACGAGAATGGCATAAGTCTTCTTGAAAAAGTGCATAAAAAAATTGATCGAAACCTATCGTGAACAAGAGGGGCGAAAAAAACAGACAAGCTTCTGCATCGTAGATGCACAAAGTGTAAAAAACACATGGATAGCGAGTGAAAAAGGCTACGATGCGGGAAAGAAAGTATCAGGAATCAAACGACATATCGCTGTAGACACCAATGGTCTCATTCATGCGATTGAAGTAACAACTGCGAATATAACAGATCGAGAAGGTGCTATCCAAATGTGTGAAAAGCATAAAAAATCATTGGACAAAGTGACAAATATACTTTGTGATGGTGGATATACGGGCCCATCATTTGCACAATCGATAAAAGAAACGATTCATTGTTCAGTTGAAATTATCAAACGCTCGGAACTTCACAAGTTTGTTGTGTTACCCAAACGCTGGATCGTAGAGCGAACTTTTGCTTGGTTGGAAAATTACCGCAGACTGTGGAAAAACTGTGAACGAACACTTGAAAACAGTAGACAAAGTTGCTTATTGGCAGGTGTGGCAATTTTATTGAAAAGATTCTAGACAGGTTCTTAGTAGGGAAAAAAGTGAAATATACTAGTGAAAAATGGATTGAATATATATAGTATCTTTTTGAGAAGATGGCCTATTCAATATATAGGCTAACTTTTGGGGAATTTGAATTTATAGGTTAAATTACTTATTTAATTTTATAGACTGATTTGAGGTTTTTAAAGGTCTTTTTTGAAATAGACTAGAATATATTTCTTTTGTTGCTTTATATGAAACTGTTAACATTTATTTTAGAACATTCAGAAAAACTGTTTGACATTAGGAAATTATTGCTATAAAATCAACGGTAATTGCATAGTCTTATCAAGAAAAGGTGGAGGGACAGGCCCGATGAAACCTTGGCAACAGCCGTATAACGGAATTGTGCCAAATCCTGCAGGTAGTAATCCTGAGAGATAAGAAAGAGCCTTTAGAGCGTGTTTTCAAACTGCTCCTTTCTTGTTTTCAGGAAAGGGGCAGTTTTTTATTTTGTATAAAAGAAAGGAGAATGAGAGATGGGAGAATCATGGGGAAAAGGAACAATTTGTGTGCAAGGTGGCTATACGCCAAAGAATGGTGAACCACGTGTTTTACCACTTTATCAAAGCACAACGTATAAATACGATACTTCGGATGATTTAGCAGCTCTATTTAACTTAGAGGCAGAAGGATATATTTATACACGTATTGGAAACCCTACTCTAGCAGCATTTGAGCAGAAGTTATCAGATTTAGAAGGCGGTGTAGGAGCTGTTGCAACGGCTTCTGGGCAAGCAGCTATTATGCTCGCAGTTTTAAATATTTGTAGTAGTGGAGACCATTTACTTTGCTCTTCAACTGTTTACGGGGGAACGTTTAATTTATTTGGGGTGAGTTTACGTAAGCTTGGCATTGATGTTACGTTCTTTAATCCAAATTTAACGGCAGATGAAATCACGGCGCTTGCTAATGACAAGACGAAACTTATCTATGCAGAATCGTTAGGAAATCCAGCGATGAATGTTTTAAATTTTAAAGAATTTTCAGCTGCCGCTAAAGAATTAGAGGTACCTTTTATCGTTGATAATACATTAGCAACTCCTTATTTATGCCAGGCGTTTGAACATGGGGCAAATATTATTGTTCATTCTACGACGAAGTATATCGATGGGCATGCGAGCTCCTTAGGTGGTATTGTAATTGACGGTGGAAACTTTGATTGGACAAATGGAAAGTATCCTGAACTTGTTGAACCAGATCCAAGTTATCACGGTGTAAGTTACGTTCAAAACTTTGGTGCAGCAGCGTATATCGTGAAAGCACGTGTTCAGCTATTAAGAGATTATGGAAATTGTATGAGCCCATTCAATGCATATATTAGCAATATTGGCTTAGAAACATTGCATTTACGAATGGAACGTCATAGTGAAAATGCTCTTGCAGTTGCTAAGTGGCTTGCTAATCATGAACGTATTGAATGGGTGAATTATCCAGGGTTAGATAGTAATGAAAATTACTCATTAGCACAACAGTACTTGAAAAAAGGTGCTAGTGGTGTTTTAACTTTCGGTATTAAAGGCGGATTAGAAGCAGCAAAAGAATTGATCGCAAATGTAAAACTAGCAACTCTTGTAACGCACGTAGCTGATGCACGAACTTGCGTTATACATCCTGCTAGTACGACGCATAGACAATTAAATGCTGAAGATCAGCGTTTAGCGGGTGTTACATCTGATTTAATTCGTTTATCGGTTGGTATAGAAGATGTTTCTGATATTATTGCAGATTTGGAAGCAGCTCTAGTTGGAGGCAAAACACATGCCGATCATAATTGATAAAGATTTACCGGCTCGCAAAGTGTTGCAAAAAGAAAATATTTTTGTAATGACGAAGGAGCGGGCAGAAACACAAGATATACGTGCTTTAAAAATTGCTATATTAAATTTAATGCCAACGAAACAAGATACAGAGGCGCAATTACTTCGCTTAATTGGAAACACACCGTTACAATTAGATGTTCATTTGCTTCATATGGAATCACATCTATCGCGTAATGTAACGCAAGAACATTTAACAAGCTTTTATAAAACGTTTCGTGATATTGAAAATGAAAAGTTTGATGGGCTCATTATTACAGGAGCGCCAGTGGAGACCCTTGCTTTTGAAGAGGTAGATTATTGGGAAGAGCTTAAACATATTATGGAGTATTCAAAAACGAATGTAACATCTACGCTCCATATTTGCTGGGGAGCACAGGCTGGCTTGTACTATCATTATGGTGTTCCAAAGTATCCCCTTAAGGAAAAAGTGTTCGGTGTATTTGAACATGAAGTTTGCGAGCAACATGTGAAATTATTACAAGGATTTGATGAATTGTTTTTTGCTCCGCATTCTCGTCATACAGAAGTACGAGAGAATGATATTAGAGGAGTGAAAGAATTAACATTGTTAGCAAACTCTGAAGAAGCAGGTGTTCACCTTGTTATTGGGTCAGAAGGAAGGCAAGTGTTTGCCCTTGGACATAGCGAATATAGTTGTGAGACGTTAAAACAAGAATACGAACGAGATCGTGACAAGGGATTAAATATTGATGTGCCAAAAAACTATTTTAAACATAATAATCCAGATGAAAAGCCGCTTGTTAGGTGGAGGAGTCATGGTAATTTATTGTTTTCTAATTGGTTGAATTATTACGTGTATCAAGAAACCCCTTATATATTGTAAAGAAAGATTGTGTAACACGTGGCAACGTTTTCCTTGTAAAGATTAACCTTTATTTTTCCGAATGTTCAAAATACATTGTTTTTCAGATTTTTTACTCATATAATTTCATCTAAACACAATTTTTGAGGGGTGGACAGTACTATGAAAGAAATTCAAGTTGGGTTATTAGGTCTTGGGACAGTTGGCAGTGGTGTGGTTCGTATTATTACGGATCATCAAGAACGACTCATACACCAAGTAGGTTGTCCAGTGAAGGTAACGAAAGTATTAGTGCAAAACATTGAGAAAGAGAGAGAGGTAGAGGTACCTTCTACTCTATTAACACAAGATGCAAATGAAATTTTAGATAATCCAAATATTGATGTTGTTATTGAAGTGATGGGTGGCATTGATGATGCAAAATCATATATTTTACAAGCTTTAAAAAGCGGAAAGCATGTTGTAACTGCAAATAAAGACTTAATGGCATTACATGGAGCTGAATTATTAGCGACAGCAAAAGATAATAAGGCTGATTTATTCTATGAGGCGAGTGTGGCAGGGGGAATTCCAATTTTACGCAGTATCGTAGAAGGACTTTCTTCAGATCTTATTACGAAAGTAATGGGAATTGTAAATGGAACAACAAATTTTATTTTGACGAAAATGTCAGACGAAGGGAGAGCATATAACGACGTGTTAAAAGAAGCCCAACAACTTGGATTTGCAGAAGCAGATCCAACATCAGATGTAGAAGGTTTAGATGCAGCAAGAAAAATGACGATTTTAGCTACCCTCGGTTTCTCTACAAATGTAGAGCTTGGAGATGTGAAAGTAAAAGGTATTACCTCTATTACAGAGGAAGATATTGAATACAGTAAGAGCTTAGGTTATACAATTAAATTAATCGGTCTTGCAAAACGAGATGGTGAAAAATTGGAGGTTACAGTTGAACCAACTTTACTTCCAAATACACATCCTCTTGCAGCAGTACAAAATGAATATAACGCTGTGTATGTGTACGGTGAAGCAGTTGGGGAAACGATGTTTTATGGACCAGGCGCAGGAAGTTTACCGACAGCTACAGCTGTTGTTTCGGATTTAGTTGCTGTAATGCAAAATATTAGATTAGGGGTAACAGGAAATAGTGCTGTAGTCCCACAATATCAAAAAGTATTAAAAGAGCCAGACGAAATTGTCGTGAAAAAGTTTTTAAGACTGCATGTAAAAGACGAAATTGGTGTATTTGCAAAAATTACTTCATTGTTCTCTGAGCGCGGAGTTAGCTTTGAGAAAATTATTCAAATGCCGCTTGAAGAGAAAGGAAAGGCTGAAATTGTAATTGTAACGCATCGTGCGTCTCTTGCTGATTATGATTATATTCTACATACGTTGCAAGGGTATGAAGAAATAGATTGTTTGAAAGCGAACTATCGAATTGAAGGGGATGCTAAGTAGTATCTCTTACCATAAAACAGAAAGAGCCTATTAAGCAGCTTGCTTAATAGGCTCTTTTCTATTTAAAATCTGCGTACCAACTTGAATAAATGCTTGGATAATCCAGCCTGTTGTAAAGGATAAGATGATTGTTCCAAAATAGATAGGTCCATCTAATAAAAAGCTTAACGTTAAAAATAAAAAGGCTAATGAAATCTCTGTTCTTCTAAACGTCCATTTTTTCTTCTCGGCAACCGTTAAAACGAAAGCTTCTTGAGGCGCTGCACAAAGGTTTGTAGAGACGTAAAGACCAATTCCAGCTCCAACGAATAGATTTCCGCAAATAAGTGTTATATATTTTGGAAGAGAGCGGATAGCGTCCATAATAGTTGTAATGGAACCAATCCAATCAACAAAAAGAGAAATAAGAACCATCGTTACAATTGTACCGATTGTAATTTGTTTTTTATTCCAAAAGAGTACGATAAGTGTAAAGGCAAAGTTAATCATGAAAATCCAAAAACCAATGCTTATCCCAAAATTTTGATATAGTGCAATAAAGAAGGAATCATAAGGGCTAAGTCCAAAGGAAGTAATTGTCGTCATCATATTAATACCGATGGCAAGAATGAGTAAACCGCCAATGAAAAATATATATTCTAATTTGAATCGAAGCATAGTTGTATATCCTTTCTAAATGTATTTGCTAGGAAAGGATATATTGTGGAAAGCTTACCAGGTCAAGGGAGAATTTTTGTGAGAAGGGGAAAATGAGATGACAAATATAAGAAAGATTGCTGAACTTGCTGGAGTATCTGTTTCAACTGTTTCACGTGTACTAAATAATCATCCGTACGTAAATGAACAGAAACGAAAAGAAATTTTAGCGATTATAGAAGAATTAAATTACACGCAAAACGTGAATGCAATTTATTTAGTGAAAGGAAAAACGAATGTAATTGGCGTTTTATTGCCACACGTAAATGATCAATATTATAGCGCTATTATCGAGGGGATATCAAAAGAGACAGCAAAGAATAATTATAATATGATGCTTTGTCAGACGAATTATAGTGAAGAAAGAGAACTGGAAATTTTGAATATGTTAAAAATGAAAAAGCTTGATGGGGTTATTATTTGTTCTCGGACAAATAGTAAGGAGAAGCTTGAAGAATATACGAAATTCGGCCCGATTGTTATGTGTGAAGAAATAGATTCAAAATGCATTTCAAGTGTACATATCGATTACTACAAAGTATTTTCACGTGGGATGAAAAGCTTAATAGATGCCGGTCATACACGTATTGGATATTGTATTGGAAGAAGTAATAGTGTTAATAGCCAAAGACGAAAGAAGGCGTATGAAGATTCGCTTCAACAGAGTATCGTAACACCGTTAGAGACCTGGAAATTTGAAGGTTGTTTTACAGTGGAAGATGGACGCAATGTAATTAGAGAATGGGCTCATATGTCAGTAAAACCGACAGCGTTCCTTGTATCTTGTAACCATATTGCAGCGGGGATGGTTACAGAAGCAAAAAAACAAGGAATTCGTATTCCAGAGGATATTACGATTATCGGGTGTGATGATCAAGAGGTGGCAGATATATTGGGTATAACGACGATTTCGCATTCTAGTAAAAACGTTGGAGTAAAAGCGTTTGAATTATTATATGAAAAGATTAATGAAGAGAAATTAGATGTGAAGCATATAGAGTTATTACCAGAGTTAATAGATAGAGAAACGACATAATTGAGAAGGTGTGAAAATCGCTTTTCAAAATTTCGTTTGGTATAATTATGGACAATCTATGAGGGCTAAAAGGGGTTTTGATATGAGATCAAAAGTAGTAAAAGTAATTCTACTCATTACAATTGCATCTTTCTGTTTATTTGCATATGGCTTTGTTTCAGGTGTAAATGATGTATTAAATCCGAAAGCTTCAAATTTAATTAAAAAGACCGATGTAGTGGCAAAAGAGAAAAAGAAAACGGGAACGTTACAAATCGTTAGTTTAGGTGATTCATTAACGCGTGGCGTTGGTGATAAAGAAGGAATTGGCTATGTTGGGCGAATGAAAGAGGATTTACAAAAAGATTATAAGCAAAAAATTGCATTAACAAATTTAGCAGTTAGTGGTGCAAAAATGCCCGATTTATTAAAACAAATTGAAAGTAATGGCGCTCAATATTCAATTAAGCAAGCAGATGTAATTGTGTTAACGATTGGTGGAAATGATTTGTTCCCAGGCTGGGAATCACTTGGGAAAATAGATTTAGAGACGTATCGTCCTGACACAGAGACGTTTCAAAATGAAGCAAAGAAAATTATAGAAGAAATTCGTAAATTAAATACAGATAGTCCGATTTTTTGGCTTGGTTTATACAATCCTTTTGAAGATGTAGAAGATTTAAAAGGGTCTTCAAACATTGTTGTGGACTGGAATGCATCTTTAGAGAAATTAGCGCTAAACGATAAAAATGTGTATATTACACCGACATTTGATTTATTCCAAAACCGCGGGAAAGATTTATTATACTCTGATCATTTTCATCCGAACGAAGTAGGTTATACGTATATGGCAGAACGTTTAGTTCAAAATGTTGTAAGTAAATTAAAACTAGAACAAGGAGGGGTAAAATGACGACGATACTTTCCGTACGAGACTTGAAGAAGGTAATTGGAAAGAAGACTCTTGTAGAGAATATTTCCTTTGATGTAAAGCAAGGAGAAGTGTTCGGGTTCTTAGGACCAAATGGTGCTGGAAAGACGACTACCATTCGAATGTTAGTCGGATTGATTAAGGCGACAGAAGGTACGATTTCTATCGGTGGTTATTCGATTAAGGAAAATTTCAGAGAAGCGATGCGTCAAATTGGGAGTATCGTTGAAAACCCAGAGTTGTATACATATTTAACGGGATGGGAAAATTTAAAGCAATTTGCTCGTATGTTAGGTGATATATCAGATGAACGTATTATTGAAATTGCTGAAATGGTTCATTTAGATGAAAGAATTCATGACAAGGTAAAAACGTACTCACTTGGTATGAAACAACGTCTTGGAATTGCGCAGGCGCTCCTTGGAAATCCGAAATTGCTCATATTAGATGAACCAACGAATGGTTTAGATCCAGCAGGGATTAGAGAACTTAGGGAATTTATACATAAGCTTGTAAAAGAAGAAAATATGAGCGTGTTTATTTCAAGCCACTTGCTAAGTGAAGTGCAAATGATATGCGATCGCGTTGCTATTATTCATAAAGGAAAGATGATAACAGTTGCCAAGGTTGAAGAATTAATTAAAACAGCAAGTGATCGTGTAGAATGGATTGTTACACCGATTTCTAAGGCGAAAGATATGCTAGAAGCGGCCGAAGAAGTAAGGGAAGTGAGTGTAGAAGGCGATCGATTACTATGCCGCATGGATATTGCATCTATAAGTAGTTGGAATAAACACTTTGTCGCAAATGAAATAGATGTACATAGCGTTAAGGAGCTTGTATTTACGCTAGAAGATTTATTTATTGAACTCACAAGGGGTGAGCAGCATGCGTGAATTTGCGAATCTAGTTTTAAATGAATCAGAAAAGATTTACCGCAAGAAACGTATTTTTGTTGTCATGCTTATTTTAGCAATCTTGATCCCGCTTTTTGTGTATGCGCAGTATCGTGAAATAGAAACGACACAAAAAAGACTCGGTACAACTGATTGGAAGGTTTCATTGCAACAGCAAATTGTTGATTCTCAGAACCGGTTGAACAATTCTAGGTTGCCAGAAGAATGGCGTGATTGGTTAAAGGTAAGAGTTGAGCAACAACAATATTATTTAGATCATGATATTAATCCGATGGCACCGGGTGCACCGACTTTTGTCAGAGCATTTATTGAACAAGGAATTACATTATTTATTCCGCTTCTCGTAATGATTGTCGCCATTGATATCGTTTCAGGAGAACGAAGTGATGGGACGATGAAGATGTTACTTACGCGGCCGATTCGGCGCTGGAAAATACTCCTTAGTAAATACGTGACGATGTTATTTTTCATTTCGCTCATACTGTTTCTTGTAGGTTTGTTTGCTTACATATTATCAGGGCTTGTATTTGGGTACTCGGGATGGAATTTACCTGTTTTAACAGGATTCGTCATTGATAAGGAAACGTTAAATACGAACTTTGTACATCTTATTCCGCAGTGGCAATACATCTTAATGGCGTATGGACTAGCCTGGTTTGTTGCTATCGTTGTCGGAACTATATCATTTATGGTCTCTGTTTTAATTCGTAATACACCAGCTGGTATGGGCGTTATGCTAGCTGCATTAATTGCAGGCGGTATTTTAAGCTCGTTCGCAACATCTTGGGAAGGCGCCAAATATATTTTTAGTGTGAATTTATCATTAACGGATTATTTATCAGGAAAATTACCTGCATTACAAGGTTTATCGATGGGATTTTCTTTGATGAATTTAACTGTTTGGGCAGTTGTTTCTCTTGTTATTTCGTTCGTAGTATTTACAAGACAGGATATGGTGAATTAATTAGACAGGAAGTGACAGTATGGAAAATGTTTTAAAGAATGATTGGGAGCCACTATTGGCACCAGAATTCGAGAAAGAGTATTATCTTACTCTATCCAGTTTTTTGACAGAAGAATACAGCACGCATGTTGTTTATCCGAAGGTAGAAGATATTTTTAACGCTCTTCAGTATACAAGTTATGAAAATACAAAGGTTGTCATTTTAGGGCAAGATCCATATCATGGACCGAATCAAGCGCATGGTTTAAGCTTTTCTGTGCAACCTGGTGTTAAAACACCACCGTCATTGTTAAATATGTATAAAGAACTTCGAGATGAATATGGTTATGAAATCCCGAATAACGGTTATTTAGTAAAATGGGCGGAACAAGGAGTATTATTACTAAATACCGTATTAACAGTTCGTCAAGGCGAAGCAAATTCTCATAAGGGAAAAGGATGGGAGCACTTCACAGATCGTGTAATTGAACTGTTGAACGAACGTGAAAAGCCAGTTATTTTCATATTGTGGGGGCGCCATGCGCAGGCGAAGAAGAAATTAATTACGAATCCGAATCATCATATTATCGAATCTGTACATCCAAGCCCATTATCGGCAAGACGTGGTTTCTTTGGTAGTAAGCCATATTCTAAAATAAATACGATTTTAGCTAATATGGGCGAAAGAGAAATTGATTGGGAAATTCCAAATTTATAAATAGAAAAGGTAGTTAACAGTTGTTAACTACCTTTTTATTATCATTGTTGCTCGTTCTTTAATTTTGCATCTAGTACAAAAGTACCAAATGGGATAACTGATGAAACGAATGCTCCAAGTGCCCATAAAATTGATTTACGGTGTACGATTGTTACTTGAATTACTGCAAAGATGAATAGAATAAATAGAACACCATGAGCCATGCCTGTAATTTTAACAGCTGTTGCAAATCCTGCGAAATATTTCAATGGCATTGCTACAAATAATAGTAATAGGAAAGAAATACCTTCAACTAGTCCAATTGCTCTTAATCGTCCGATTGGTGTAGATAACATAAAGTAGCCTCCTTTAACGTATGCTTGTATATAGTAAATTTGTATTCTTTTTCAAAATAAAATAGTCTATTTTGTTTCATTATATACAAAAAGAAAGTTTACACTACGAGAATAGTGCAAAGTTCAAAATATAGTCACAAAAGCATGAGAATTTAAATAAAAACCTATTTGAAGTATTTGACTTCAAATAGGTTTTGTGAATGAAAATATTAAACAAGTACATCCGTTTTTAAAACGAATTTCTCTACAACTTTTGCAACACCATCGTTCATATTTGTATCTGTTACGTAGTTTGCAATTTCTTTAATATCATCAGGTGCATTTCCCATTGCAACGCCAAGACCAGCAAATTCAATCATTGCTTGGTCGTTATAGCTATCGCCCATTGCGATAACTTCTTCACGCTTAATGCCAAGCTTTTGAATCAGTTTGTTTAAGCTCGTTCCTTTTGTAACACCGGCTTCTGTAAATTCTAAGAAGAATGGTTTCGAACGCATCACGCTTAATTGGCCTTCTAGTTGTTTTTGTAGTTTCTTTTCAACTTCAACAAGGCGTTCAGCCTCTTTATTCATTAATACTTTTACTACAGGCTCTTTAACTGCGGCTTTAAAGTCATCTACTACAACAATTGGCATACCGGTAATATCGCCCTCAATTTCAGTATAAGGATTATTTTCTTCCGTTACGATATCATCGCCCATATAAGTATGAATCCATACATCTTCAGTTTGACTAATTTCAAATAGGTTGTGAACGATTTCAGGAGATAGCGTACTACTAAAGATTTCTTCGTTTGTTTTACAGTTAATAATTTTTGCACCATTAAAAGATAGAATGAAACTGCCGTATTCTTCTAAACGAAGTTCTTTGGCTACATTGCGCATACCAAACGTTGGACGTCCAGAAGCAAGTACAACCTTTACACCTTGCTCTTGTGCAGTCATTAACGCTTCTTTCGTACGAGGTGAAATAGTATGGTCATCACGTAATAAAGTATCATCTAAATCTAAAACAATCATTTTATAAGTCATATAGAAAATTCCTTTCTTTAATTGAAATCAAAATACATGTTCATGAAGATGTTGAGGAATAATAGTAAGACATCAAACCTCTTTGAAAAGAAGTAGATAAATTATTATGAGTTGTTGCTCATAATATTGGTTAATAATCATTGGGGAAGAATAAAACCCCAATGATTAAAGTTTGATTTTATCGTAACAACTCTAAAGGTAGAGTGCAATAATGGAAGTTTTCCAATTTAAGATATTTGTTTTGCAGCGGAACGAGAAAATAGTATTTCTAGCAAGATTGCCATTACAGATCCAAGAACGAGACCATTACTTAAAAACGATGCTAGAAATGGTGGAAGTGTGGAATATGCTCCTGCTGGAACAAACATAACTCCGACTCCTGTAAAGATTGAAAGACCAGCTACTTTAAATAATCGTTCTTTATCCTGGACAGTTTCGTATTCTCGAAAGGCGAGACCAATCATGCTTGCGAATACAGGATAAATAGCGGCATAACCAACTGCAACAGGGATTGCTGCAAAGAATGAAGTAATCTTTGGAAATATACTAACGACAATAATAAAGCTTGACCCTAATATAAACGGGAGACGTTTATAAATATTAGTCGTTGCAATAAAACCTGCTGATCCAGAAATAGCGACAGGCCCAATAGCTGAAAATAGGCCGCCTAGCAATTGGTTGATTCCTGTTATAATGCCAGCTTGTTTAAAACGATCTGATGCAGCGTTTTCTTCATATTTAGAGACAACCTTTTGTACAACGCGAATACTTGCTAACATATTTGTTAGAAGTAAGAGTGTAACGAAAATGACCGTAATTACCATGTTCCATTCAACACGAGGCATTCCGAAAACAAATAAGGATGGAAAACGGATTATGTCTGTCACTGGTGTTATTGGATTAGATAATCCGAAACATGCGAATAATATCCAGCCGCATACGATACTGAAAAGAACGGAATATTGTCCAATAATAGGTAGCTTCATGATGAAAAAGGATAGTAAAATAACAATGAGTGAAAGAATAAATACGTTAGGTTGTACTTCTGTATGTTTTCCATCAAGGCCAAACATTCCCTTTAAGAAGGAGCCACTAAGCTGCGCGACAAGAAGAAATAAATACGTTCCAATGACTGTCGGTGTAAAATAGCGAACGAGTTTATCAATAAGTCCAAAAACGCTAAGAATAATACAAATAATACCGCTTAATAAGAAAGCATATTGAAGAACTTTAAGTGTCTCATTGCTTGATCCAAATAATACGACGCCTAAACTTGCGTAAAGGGAGAAAATTCCCCACCAAAGGCCAGCAGGACCTTCTTGAATAGGAAGTTTATGCCCAAATATAGCTTGCAAGAGACCAGCAAAGCCTAGAACAAATAACGTTCTTTGTACGAATGCGATAGCTTCAGCGCCATTAAGACCATAACTAGTTGCGACACTAATTGGTACAATAAGGCTTCCAGCTAAAATAAATAGTGCCCATTGTAAGGCGGAAAGAAATGTCTTCATTATATCAACCTCTTTCATAGATTCCGTATCTAGTATATACGTATTTTATTTCCACTGGCAAAGATTGTAGATAGAGAAAAGAGTTGAAACACGGTATGAATGCACGTAAGCAATTATGGATAGCAGTTATATGTATGACTTTTGTTGTAATTCTAGGAACGATAGGATTTATGACGATTGAAGAGATTAGTTTGTTTCAAGCATTTTGGATGACAATGATTACTGTATTGACTGTTGGATACGGAGATGCTGTTCCTGTAACGCAAGCGGGGAAAGTATTTGCGCTTCTTATTATTCCTGTTGGCGTAGGTATTGTTACGTATGCAATTGGGGTAGTGGCCGCTATGATTATTGAAGGGAATTTATTTCATGCAGTACGGAGGAAGAAGATGGATAAACAAATAGCGCAGTTGAAAAATCATATTATAGTATGTGGTTGCGGTAGAGTGGGGCTTCAAGTTGTACATGAATTGCAAGAAAAGAATATTCCATTTGTCGTTGTTGATAAAGATGAAAGTATATTGGAGCAGGAAAAGCTTTTATTTGTACATGGAGATGCAACGGAAGATCAAGTATTACATAATGCCGGAATTTTAAAAGCAGCTGGTTTAGTTGCTATTGTTGCAAATGATGCCGAAAATGTATTTATTACATTAACAGCAAGAGGGTTAAACGATACGATTAAAATTGTGGCGAGATCTGAAAAGCCAGAAACTGAAGAGAAATTAAGGCGTGCCGGTGCAAATAAGGTTATTAATCCATCTAGTATGGCGGGTATTCATATCGCAAAAGGTATTGCAAATCCATTAACCGTTCATTATATTGATACAGTGTTGTATGGAATAGAACAGTCATTTGTCATTGAAGAAATTCTAGTTGGAAAAGATTCAATATTAGTTGGTAAATCGTTACTAGAGAGTAATGTAAGGAATCAGTTTGATGTAACAATATTAGCGATTTCAAGAAATGGGGATATTATACATAATCCAGCAGGGCAGGAAAAATTGAAAGAACGTGATATGATAATAGTATTTGGTTCAGTAGAGAAATTGGGGCAATTCGAGAAAGAATTACAAAGTACGAGGTGAGAAGGAATGCAAATATCTAGCGACAAGATTTTAAATAAAATGGCGAATGAAATTGCGAAGGCAAAAAGTAGTGAAGGACAAAAGTCAAAAGAACATTTATTAGTTGTGCGTGCTTTATGTGATTTATTATTAGATGAACAAGTTGAAACATCTACATATAGAGAACCGCAAATTCCATCGCAAGTAATTGGATCACAACCAGTAACAACTATGCAACCAATTGCACCTGTTTCTGGGGAGCCGGTATATATAAAAGAAAGTGATGCAAACGGTAATTCTTTATTTGATTTTTAGAAGATAAATCGTTTGGCTTATATGCAAAAATTGCTTATGATAAAGGTAAAAAAGGGGAATTAAGATGAAAATTTTCTTTTTACTAGGTTGTATTGCAGCGGGGCTATCTGTTGCATTAGGGGCCTTTGGAGCACACGGTTTAGAAAATAAAATTTCTGCAAAAATGTTAGAAGTGTGGAAAACAGGCGTTACATATCAAATGTTTCATGCAGGTGGACTATTCGTAGTTGCTTTATTGATGGATAAGGTTCAATCATCACTTTTAACTACTGCTGGTTGGCTAATGGTAGCTGGAATTATTATGTTCTCAGGTAGTTTGTATGCATTAAGTACGACAGGTATTAAGTTCTTTGGTCCAATTACACCTCTTGGTGGTGTAGCGTTTATTGTGGCGTGGATTCTAGTAGGGACTGCAGTTGTAAAAGGATTATAAAAAACAAAAGCTGGCATTTGCCAGCTTTTTTTATGGTCTTGGAGTATAAGTTGCTTGTTGACTAGGTAAATACGTAATTTCTTCTGGAAATTCTACGTAATCTAAGTAGATCATTAGTAGTAAATAGCGTTTTCCTGATTGCGGTTCACTAATAACGATATGGTCACGGCCAGCTGCTTCAATAATACCTGTATAAGATTGTGTGCCAAGGGAACTGCCACGTTCATAGGTCATTACAACCGTAGCTTGCTTACCTTTGTTTAAACGAAGGATATTTTCAATATAGGATTGCTCTAGAGGTAACATGCCTTGAGAAATTGCATATTGAGCTTGCGCAGCTTGAGCTGTTTGTTGTTGCATCGCTTGCTGCTGTTGTTGAGTCATTTGTTGCGGTTGTACATAAGTTCCAGATGGTTGATAAAAACCTGTTCCATAGTACGGATTTTGTTGCTGTGCCATTCAAAAATCCCTCCTCATTTTTATTCCTTAATATACGCTAGGGCAGTCTCCAGCAGATGGCTGGAAGAAGCAGTGCTTTTTAAAGCGACCAGAGTTTTGTTGGTTATACCAAGTTGGTGGACATGCACCTTCAGGTCTAAAGAACCATAAGGCAAAGTTGGCAGGCCAAAAACGTTGCCCTTGAATGGTCCGTCTCGCTAGGGCAATATCTTGTTCGCGTGCCCGTTGATAAAAATATCCTTTTTGCGTTGCTTCAAAACCGCCGGGGTTTTGATAAACCATTTGACGTAAATTACGAATGCTTTTAAAGTCTAAACAATTTCCGCGGACACGATTTACCCCAACGTTTCCGACCATTAACATTCCTTGTTGCCCTTCTCCTTCGGCTTCAGCACGCATCAGTCTAGCCAACAACTTTACATCTTCTTCGTTATAAGCAATAACGCCCATTATGTGTCACCTCTCTTTTTGTAATACCTTTTGGAAAGAGGTTTATCCCGCATTAACGGGCAGTGAGACTCCTGCCCTAAAATTTGGTTGAAGTAAAGAAATTAGATGGGAGATCAAACTGCCCGTAAACGCCCGATTAGTTCAACTAATAATCAGCGGGTGATTCCCCCACTGATTAAAGTTTCACTTTATCTCTAGATGAAGTGTGTAACAATTACTAGTTCATACGTATGAGGAAAAGGACTCAGATATGACAACCAAACGAAGTTTTACATTGAGAGTGGAAAATAAAAAAAGCTAGCGTGAGCCAGCTTTTTTATTAAAAAACTTTAGACCATAAGTTTGAGAAGAAATCACCAATAGAGCGCATTGTTAACACAAACCAATTTGCTTTTTCAACTTCCTCTGTCGTTTTTGCAGTAACTTTCATACTTTTACTACCGTCTAAGAAACCATATTTATCAGTTGATTCTAAAGTAATTGAGCCTACTTTGGTATCTTTCTTAATAGGAGCAACTAAATGTCCATCTTCAGAAAGAGATTTATCTAATTCAGTTCCAATTTTATAAGGCTCTTTGCTACCTTTTTTCGCAATTACTGTTATTTCTTTTTCGGGTGCAACAGTTACTTGGTCTTCTTTCCCTTTTACTACAGAGATTGTATTGTTTTTATTAACTTTTAGTTTTTGTTTTTCAAAGTTATTAAATCCATATTCGATTAATTCACGAGATTCCGTGAAACGTTCATCCATTGATTTTGTTTTAATAATAACCGAGATAAGACGTACATCACCACGTTTAGCAGTAATGGTAAATCCGTATCCAGCTGTATCAGAACTTCCGGTTTTTAAACCATCAGTACCTTCATAAGCGAAAGCAGCTCCTGGTAACATCCAATTCCAGTTTTCCATACGAATTGGTTTTGGGTGATTGTCTGGGAAGTTTCTAAATCTTTGTTTTGTATCCTCTAGCATTTCTGGATACTTTGTAATCATTGCTTTTGAAAGCATACCCATATCACGAGCTGACATAGAGTTTTCTGCATTTGGATCAGTATCCTCAGGATGTTTTCCTTTTAAGTCAGCGTTATTTAAGCCAGTAGCGTTTACAAATTTATATTTCTTTAATCCTAGCTTTTTAGCATGTTCATTTGCAAGATTTAAGAAGTTTTTCTCACTTCCTGCAAGAAGTTCTGCTAAAGCAATACTAGATCCATTTGCAGAGAATATAACAATAGAATGATATAATTCTTTTACAGTATATTGACGTCCTTTTTCGAACGGTACATTAGAGAATTCATTATTACGAGAGACTTCATAAGCGTAATCAGAAATATTTACTTTCGTATCCCATGTGATTTTTCCTTCTTTAATTTCTTCTAAAACAGCGTAAACAACAATTAATTTTGACATACTAGCAATAGCTAGCAATTCATCTGGATTTTGCTCGTGAAGTATTTTTCCTGTATCTGCATCAAATAAAAGTGCAGCCGCCGCCTCAATATGTATTTTTTCTTCCGCATGGGATGTTGTTACTCCTAAGGAAGAAATTGACAATACAAGCAATAGTAAAATAGACAAGATTTTTTTCATATAGATTATCACCTTCGCATCGTTATTTAGCATATAGCTCGTATCATTTTAGCATATCTTTACATATAAAAAGGTTACAATTTTACAAGAAATTTGAAAAAATGTTGGTTTTTCTTCAAAAGTGCAGAAAAAAGGAGATTTTTGAGGATAAATATAGAGAAGAATAAAAAAAGGAACGAATTTCGTTCCTTTTCACCATTTATATGTGTAAAAATTTCTCTACTTTTTCGTCTTGTAAAATGTTTCCAACGAAGAATGTTCCAAATTCACCATAACGAGCACTTACTTCATCGAAGCGCATTTCGTATATAAGTTTCTTAAATTGAAGAACATCGTCAGCGAATAATGTTACGCCCCATTCGAAATCATCGAATCCAACAGATCCTGAAATCACTTGGCGTACTTTACCTGCGTATTGACGACCAATTTTACTATGGTTGTACATCATTTTTTTACGTTCTTCCATAGGAAGCATGTACCAGTTGTCATCACCTTGGCGACGCTTATCCATTGGATAGAAGCAAATATGATTTGCTTTCGGTAATTCAGGATATAAACGAGCTAAAATTTGCGGGTTTTGGTATGGATCCTCATCAGCTGGAAGGTAGTTGCTTAATTCAACAACAGATACGTAAGAATATGCAGGAACCATATATTCAGCTAAAGTTGTTTTATTCAATTCTGTCTCAATTTCATTTAACTCTTCCATTGTTGGACGTAAAATCATAAGCATAATATCAGCTTTTTGGCCAACAACTGTATACATTGCGTGACTACCTTTTTTCGCAGTAGCTACTTCGTTCCATTTTTCAACGACATTTAAAAATTCAGACACTGCTTGTCCGCGTTCGTCGCTAGATAATGTTTTCCATGCAGCCCAATCAATAGAACGTAAATCATGTAAACAATACCAGCCATCTAACGTTGTTGTTGCTTCACTCATTCTATTCACCTCAGTTAATGATAGTTTTACACGTTAACTATAGCATATATAGTTTTAAAATCATCTATATAAAACCTTGGCGCATAAAATTGTCACATTTAAGTGTTTAAGCAAGGTGAATTTAACGGCTGAATTTTATGAAAATATAATCATTTTTATTTTATCTATTTTTTGGGAGCTATAAGTTTAAAATATAGAAGAAAAGCAGTATTCTTAAAGATAGAGTTTTTTTAACATATGTAGGAGGGTTTATTCGTGAGCAACTTATTTACAACAGTAAAAGAAAAAGTTCAAGGAAAAGGCATTTCTATCGTACTTCCTGAAGGAACTGATGAAAGAATTTTAGGCGCTGCAGAGCGTTTAGCAAAAGAAGAGTTAGTAAAACCAATCTTAGTTGGTAATAAGGAAGAAATTAGCGCAAAAGCTGCTAGCATGAATTTAACATTAGCAGGCGTTGATATTTACGACCCAGCTACATACGAAGAAATGGATGCAATGGTAGCATCTTTCGTTGAACGCCGTAAAGGTAAAGCGACTGAAGAAGACGCTCGCAAAATCCTTAAAGACGAAAACTACTTCGGTACAATGCTTGTATACATGGGCAAAGCACACGGTTTAGTAAGTGGTGCAGCTCACTCTACAGCTGATACAGTTCGTCCAGCACTTCAAATTATTAAAACAAAACCAGGCGTTACAAAAACTTCTGGCGTATTCATCATGGTACGTGAAGAAGAGAAATATGTATTCGCTGATTGCGCAATTAACATTGCACCAAACAGCCAAGATTTAGCTGAAATCGGTATCGAAAGTGCGAAAACTGCTGAGTTATTCGGCATTGATCCACGTGTTGCTATGTTAAGCTTCTCTACAAAAGGTTCTGCGAAATCTCCAGAAACAGAAAAAGTTGTAGAAGCAACTCGCATTGCAAAAGAAATGGCTCCTGAGTTAACTTTAGATGGAGAATTCCAATTCGATGCTGCATTCGTACCATCTGTAGCTGAGAAAAAAGCTCCAGGTTCTACAATTAAAGGTGATGCTAACGTATTCGTATTCCCAAGCTTAGAAGCTGGCAATATCGGCTACAAAATCGCTCAACGTTTAGGTAACTTCGAAGCAGTAGGACCAATCTTACAAGGCTTAAACATGCCTGTAAATGATCTGTCTCGTGGATGTAACGAAGAAGAAGTGTACAAGTTAGCTTTAATTACAGCAGCTCAAGCACTTTAATTCTATAATGAATTGAAATAAAGACCGTCGCTATTATAGCGACGGTCTTTATTTTTCTAAGCCAAGTGCTTTATTATTACGATCAATAATACGTTGTAAATTCGTCTCATATAAAGGAATCTCGTCTATTGTTAATTGAGATGTTGTTAACTTTGGAGCGAATTGCTGCAATGTTTTTAAAAGACGCATCATTAAATCTTGTACTGTAATGGTTTCGCCAAGTAATTCTGAGAGTGAGGCCATCGTACTTGGTACAATTTCAGGGTACGTAAAGCGTGTTTCTTCCCCTTGAATTGCTAGGTTGTAGAAATCACGAACGAGTGCGGCACGCTCAGAGCCACTTCCGGTAGCACAGAGGTAAATTTGGACAGCGACACCCCCGCGAATACGACGTTGTGAAATACCAGCGAATTTTTGATCGCGAATACTTAAGTCATAACTACCAGGACAGTAAGAGCCAACAATTTCTTTTGCCTCGATAGTAACGTCGTAATCCTTTAACATCTCCTTAATCAAATGCCACATTGTATCGTATCCAAGATCGATATCGATACCTTTTTCTGTTTCTTGAAATAAAAGTGATACATTTAAAACACCTTCATCAAGCCCGACCGCAAGCCCGCCAGAATTACGAACAATGACATTGAAGTTGTTTTGTTTTAAAAAAGAAATACCTTCTTCTAAATGCGGAAGGCGTGAATCTTGAATGCCAAGGACAATTGTATTGTGATGAACCCAAGAACGCATTGTTGCGGCTGACTTGCCATTTCCAATGCTTGTGCATAATGTGTCATCCATTGCGAATGACTGAAGTGCATGGAATGTTGGTCCTAAACTAGATTGATCTACAATGCGCCACTCTGGCTGAGATAAAATGGAACGGGAATTGCTCATATAACTAACCCCTTATCTTTAAAATGACAATCTCTATTATAGCAAAAAATGAAGAATGGAGTTTTCTCACATATAAAGGGGGAGCTTAGAGGTGAAATAATAAAAAGGATGCATTACATGCATCCTTCTTATTCTGCAATTTTTTCTAAATTACCGTTTCGGTCCATTCGGAAAGATGTTTGAGAACGTTCTTCGTCATCCATGACTGCCAATTTACGAGCACGGTTCATAATGTTCATAAGTGTTTCGTAATCTTCTTGTACAGTATGAGATTGCTTTTCTAATTTTTCTAGTTTCTTTTCTAGTTCCTCATTCCGAAGGATTTGTGCTTTAATTTCTTGTTTCAATCTCGTATTCTCGTTTTCAAGAGCTGTCACTTTTATATTTGAAGATCCGACTGTTTGTAAAAAATAAATAACATCTTGCATTGTCATAGAGCTTCTTGCAGCAGGAGCAGTAGATTCTTGATATGGAATAGCTTCTTTATATTGTACGATTGATTCTTCTTGTACTAATTCTTCATAATCAGTTATCGAATCTGAAGCTGGTGGTGTATAAAGTAAACGTTTTTTCGCTTGTTCACCGCTTGCAGCACGCATTTTATCTTTACGATGTTTTTTTGCTAGTTGAAGAGCTTGTTCATAGCTATAGCGAACAACAGCATTCCAGCGGAAACCACAAGCAGCAGATGTACGATTTAACTGATCCCCTACTTCCTCAAATGCATTTAATTGCGTACTTCCTTCTCTAACATGACGAAGTACCGTTTCAGCAAGTAATAAATCATCCTCATCTGTCCAAGCGTCTTGTCTTACTTTCATAGATTCAACTCCCTTTCTTTTTATGAACTTCCTATTTTTATAATGGGCAAAAAAATAAACTTTTATACAAAGCTTTTAAAAATATGGTAGATTTCGATGAAAGGTAAAAATTTTCCCATGAATGGTGAGCGCTTCTGTAGGAGAGCATATAAATATGTAGCAATATGTAGAGAATAGGCTTTGTAGGGAAACTTGCAACGAGCTTCAAAGAGCGGTAAAATACCATTTAGTGTTTATTTTTAAATGTACTTGAGAAAAGTTTAAAATAGAGGAAGTGTTATATAATGGGAAACGAGTTTCGCGTGTGCGATGACTGTCAGGCAACGAACGTTAAAACGTTAGTTCCGAAGCTAAAAAAAGTAGATTCATGTGCAACGATTGAAGTTGGATGTCAGTCTTACTGTGGTCCTGGTCGTAAAAAATCATTCGCATTTGTAAATAACCGTCCAGTTGCGGCTCCAACAGAAGATGAGTTAATCGTGAAAATTGAAGCAAAGTTAAATAAGTAAGAAAAAGAAGAGTGAAAAGATTCCTCTTCTTTTTTTATGCCCATAAGAGGAATGGTTTATTCTGCGAAAGTAATCTTGTGTGGATGAACGTTTTCTAAAGGATGGACATAACTTTTGTATTAAAATTCCAATTTATATAAATTTATATTTCAAAATAATGGTTGACAGTCTTTTAAAGCGATAGGTAGAATAGAAGTGTCTGATTCTGAGAATCATTATCAGGGAAATAGCAATTCACCTAATTTTTTTATTACTATTTGAGAATAAATTTCATTTCAATAAATATATGTTGTTGGTTAGGATGGTTGAGGGATGGAAGCGAGCGCAAGCAGTATAGAACAGCAAGAAGAGAATGTTAAAGAGATTAAGAGCAGACCGCTCATCGCTTCTATTATTTTAGTAGCGGGTACAATTTTGTTAGCTTTAAGCATGGCAGTTTCTATTTCTTTTGGGGCTGCAGATATTAGTTTAAAGACTGTATGGCAAGCTGTATTTCAGTTTGATGGATCTATTACACATCATAACGTAATTCAAGAGCTTCGCATGCCTAGAGCAATAGGGGGCGTAGTTGCAGGTGCCTTTTTAGCGGTATCAGGAGCAATTATGCAAGGTATGACGCGAAATCCACTTGCTTCACCATCGTTAATGGGGATTACAGATGGAGCTGTATTTGGAATTGCAATTATGTATGCATTTTTCCCTAATTCACCTTATTTAATGTTTGTTATCGCATCTTTTATTGGAGCTGCGTTTGGTGCAAGCATTGTATATGGAATTGGATCTTCTTCACCAGGTGGATTAACACCTGTGAAATTAGCTTTAGCAGGTGCAGCTATTAGTGCTTTATTAGGGGCAATTTCATCTGGAATCGCATTGTATTTCAATCTTGCCCAAGAGGTGAGTATGTGGAATGCAGGCGGAGTCGCTGGAGTGAAATGGCAAAGTATTAATATGTTAGTGCCAATTGGCCTTGTTTGTCTTTTTATCGCAATTATGATGTCGAGATATATTACAATTTTGAGCTTCGGTGAAGAAATTGCAATTGGACTTGGTCAAAATACGACATTGATTAAATTTATCGGAACAGTACTTGTTCTTGTTTTAACGGGTTCCGCAGTTTCCATGGCAGGATCAGTTGGATTTGTTGGTCTTGTAATTCCGCATATGACTCGTTTCCTCGTAGGCTCGGACTATAGATGGGTTATTCCATGTTCTGCGGTCTTAGGTGGGCTGTTAATTGAATGTGCAGATATGTTATCTCGCGTTATTAACCCGCCATTTGAAACGCCAATTGGAGCAATTACAGCGCTAATTGGGGTTCCATTCTTCCTCTACTTAGCACGTAATGAAGGGAGAGGAAAGATGTGAGGACGAGTGTCTTAACAAAAAAGAACATTTCTATATTAACGATTTTAGTAGGACTAATCGTTTCTATATTTCTTATTAGTTTAAATACAGGAACTTTTAAAATCCCGCCAATGGACGTATTAAAGTCATTGGTTGGACTAGGGGCTGAAGATCAGTCTGTTATTTTATTTGAATTCCGTATGCCGCGTATGGTAATTGCTATACTAGTCGGATCTGCTTTAGCTATGTCAGGCGCGATTTTGCAAGGTTTATCACGAAATCCGCTTGCTGATCCAGGTATTATAGGTATTAATGCTGGAGCGGGATTAACAGTTGTTATATTCGTCTACTTCTTCTTCGGAAAAGTAGGGACTGGTACATTTTTATCTGTATTCATTCTTCCATTCTTCGCACTAGTTGGAGCGATATTAGCAGCGGTAATTATTTATTTACTAGCATGGAAAGACGGCGTTTCATCGACTCGATTAATACTAGTCGGTATTGCCGTTGCAGCTGGATTTGGAGCTGTTAGTTTAATTTTCTCTATGAAGATGACATCTAACGATTTTCGTTTTGCTACGATTTGGCTGGCGGGAAGTCTATGGGGGACAGATTGGAAATTCGTATTAAGTGTACTTCCATGGATGGTTATTTTCTTACCGCTTGCTATAAGTAAAGCACACATATTAAATGTAATGAACCTAGGCGATTCTACAGCAGTTGGCCTTGGTGTAAACGTAGAAAAAGAAAGACGTAAATTATTATTTATTGCAGTTTGTTTAGCAGGTGCATCTGTTGCTGGCGGAATTGGCTTTATCGGTTTAATGGCCCCGCATTTAGCAAGGCGCCTTGTTGGTGGTAAACATCAAATTATGTTGCCCACAGCTGCGCTAATAGGAACGTTTTTACTTTTATTCGCAGACGTAATTTCAAGAAGTGTACTAACAACTTCAGAAATACCAGTCGGTCTTGTTATTTCTGTAATTGGTGCACCGTATTTCATTTATTTACTTATGAGGACAAAATAAAGGGAGGCTTTTCGTATGGCAACTTTAGCGGTGGATGCGGTATCTGTTGGCTATAATGAAGGTTTAATTATTGATGGGTTAACAGTTGAAATTCCGGAAGGGAAAATTACAACAATTATTGGACCAAATGGTTGTGGGAAGTCCACATTATTAAAAACGGCGTCTCGTATTTTGAAGGCAAAGCAAGGTACTGTTTATCTTGACGGAAAAGCAATTGAGAAACAGCCAACGAAAGAAATTGCAAAGAAAATGGCGATTTTACCACAAACTGCAGAAGTGCCAACGGGTCTTACTGTATTTGAGCTTGTGTCATATGGAAGATTCCCTCATCAAAAAGGGTTTGGCACGTTGAAAGAAGAGGATTATCGCTACATTAACTGGGCACTTGAAGTGACAGGAATGAAAGAATTTGCGAATCGTCCAGCAGAAGCGCTATCAGGCGGTCAACGTCAACGTGTTTGGATTGCAATGGCTCTTGCACAAGGAACAGAATTACTTGTATTGGATGAACCAACGACGTACTTAGATATGGCTCATCAATTAGAAGTATTAAACTTATTGAAAAAGTTAAATGAAGAAGAAGGTAGAACGATTGTTATGGTTATCCATGACTTAAATCACGCTTCTCGTTTCTCAGATCATATGATTGCATTAAAAGCAGGTAAGTTAATGAAACAAGGAACGCCAGATGAAGTTATGACAAGTGAAACACTTCGTAACGTATTTGAGATTGAAGCTCAAATCGTTCCATGTCCAGTAAACTGTAAGCCAATTTGTTTAACATATGATTTAGCGATGATTAGTAATCAATTGCGTAAAAAAGCATAAGTAGAACCCCCTCGTGAAGAGGGGGACTTCTAATGGACGTTGAGCTTCTTATATAAGAATGGGAAGTTGAACGCCCGTTAGAATGGGTTATTAACAACAATTAATAAATATATATTAATTAATTGTTATCTTTGTTTCTTATAGTTCGTTGTAACTTATAAGATAAATACAGCTAGAAGGAGTGGGAACATGAAGAATTTTAAA
This sequence comes from Bacillus sp. PPSBB_2, assembly GCF_045291115.1. NCBI lineage: Bacteria > Bacillati > Bacillota > Bacilli > Caryophanales > Bacillaceae > Bacillus > Bacillus sp. PPSBB_2. Next base: position 5,655,424 of record NZ_CP147983.1, on the reverse strand, counting down.
ATGGCACTATTAGCAATGGTACTAGTTGTGACTTCTGTACTATTTGCAGCTTGTTCTAACAAAGAAGAAGAAAAGAAAGCAGATGCAAAGACTGAAGAGCGCACTGTAAAACATGCAAAAGGGGAAATTAAAATTCCTGCAAACCCAAAGAAAATTGCTGACCTTAGTGGTTCAACAGAAGAATTATTAATTTTCGGTATGAAACCGGTTATTACTGCTAATACATCTCAAGAAAAAATTGATGCACATATTGAAAAGAAACTAAAAGACGTTAAACCAGTTGGTTCTGCTTGGGGCGATAAAATTAACATCGAAGCAGTAGCTGCTGCAAAACCAGATTTAATTCTTGTAAATAATCGTCAAGAAAAGATTTATGATCAATTATCTAAAATTGCACCAACAGTTATGTTAAATACTCCATTAGATCAATGGCGTCCAAAATTTGAAGAAGTAGGTCAAATCTTCGGTAAAGAAAAAGAAACAAAAGAATGGTTCAAAAAGTATGATGAAAAAGCAAGCAAATTACATGACAAAATCGTTGCTAAAACTGGTGAAGCAACATTTATGAAAATGGCTGCATATCCAAATGCTTTCCGCGTATACGGTGACTACGGTTACGGTAGCGTAATCTTTAATGATTTAAAACTACCAGCAGTTAAAGGTACACCAACTGATAAACCGTTAGTACAAGTACAAAAAGAAGCTTTAATCGATTACAACCCAGATTACTTATTCGTGTTTACAACTGGTGACGGTTCTCAGCGCTTGAAAGAATTCCAAGAAGAATCAATTTGGAAAAACATGAACGCTGTTAAAAACAACCACGTATTTACAATTAAAAATGAAGACTTAAACAAAGGTTACTTCCCACTTGGGAAAGATATGATCTTAGACGAAGTTGCTGAATTCGTTTTAGGTAAATAATGTATAAAGGAAATCACTTTTACTTCGGTAAAGGTGATTTTTTCTTTTTATAAAGGGAATTAATACAGTCTTTCATTTCTTTCTGTTTCTCATTTCGTTTATAATATAAAGTAAGAATGTAGTAAAGAAAGGGGGATGTCGGAAAGTGGTATATTTAAACGACAAACTCAGCGAAACAAAAGTGTTTAAAGACCCAGTACATAAATATGTGCACGTGCGTGATCGTGTTATTTGGGATTTAATCGGAACGAAAGAATTTCAACGCTTGCGCCGTATTAAGCAGCTTGGAACGACATTTTTTACATTTCACGGTGCAGAGCATAGTCGCTTTACTCATTCGTTAGGTGTATACGAAATTATTCGTCGTATGATTGATGATGTGTTTGATGGCAGACCAAATTGGAATGCTGAAGATAGATTGTTATGTTTATGTGCGGCATTACTTCATGATGTCGGCCACGGCCCATTTTCTCACTCGTTTGAAAAAGTATTTTCATTAGATCATGAGAAATTTACGCAAAAGATTATCGTTGGCGATACGGAGATTAATGATGTATTAAGTCGTGTTGATAAGGAGTTTCCACAAAAGGTAGCAGATGTAATTGCAAAAACGTCTACTAATAAATTAGCGATTAGTATGATTTCGAGTCAAATTGATGCGGATCGTATGGATTATTTATTAAGAGATGCTTATTTTACAGGCGTAAAGTACGGAAACTTCGATATGGAACGTATACTGCGTGTAATGCGTCCGTATGGGAATCAAGTAGTCATTAAAAATAGTGGTATGCATGCTGTTGAGCATTACATTATGAGTCGTTATCAAATGTATTGGCAAGTATATTTCCACCCGGTAACGCGAAGTGCAGAAGTTATTTTAACGAAGATTTTACACCGTGCGAAATCACTGCACGAGAAGTATTATACATTTAAAAATCATCCTGTTCATTTCTATTCTTTATTTGAAGAAGAAGTAACAGTAGAGGATTATTTAAAGTTAGACGAGAACGTTATGTATTACTACTTCCAAGTATGGCAGGAAGAAGAAGATCCAATTTTAAGCGATTTATGTCGCCGTTTTATGAATCGAAATCTATTTAAATATGTAGAGTTTACAGATAAACACGGTTTAGATAATTGGATGGAATTAAGTAGTTTATTTAAAAAGATTGGACTTGATCCGGAGTATTATTTAGTAGTTGATTCAACATCAGACTTACCGTATGACTTTTATCGTGCAGGAGAAGAAGAAGAGCGTCTACCAATCCTACTTCTTATGCCAAACGGAGAGCTTAGAGAGCTTTCACGTGAGTCGGATATTGTTGAGGCGATTACAGGTAAGAAAAGAACGGATCAAAAGCTATTCTATCCACATGATTTAATCTATGAAGATGGAAGAAAAGGAAAATATAAAGAGAGAATTATTGAGTTGTTAGAAGGAAAGAAATAAGAAGCAGCTAATGGCTGCTTCTTATGAAAAAACTTGAAATTATTTGTCGCTTAAGCGTTTTCCGCCAACTGCATAATGGTTTTTAGACATTTCTTCGATGAAAACAACGATGTTTTCTTCAGGAGCACCAGTTGTTTCGCTTACTGCTGCTGTTACTTTCTCAGCAAGAGCTTTCTTTTGTTCTTCTGTGCGTCCTTCTAGCATTTTCACTGTTACGTATGGCATGTACAATCGCTCCTTTTATGTAAGTTACACTCTTATTATAGCGGATTATGGGGAAGAACAATCGAAAAAACAAATAATTTCTTTTTTTGACATATGGAAGAGGAGATGAAGTATGGATCAGTTATTTAGATATCCATTGCACGAAATTCCGTTAGTAGCAATGGCAATTATTATTGCACTATCCGTTCATGAATTTGCACATGCATATGTTGCATATAAATTTGGGGACGATACAGCAAAGAGACAAGGGCGTTTAACGTTATCACCGATGGCCCATTTAGACCCTATCGGTTTGATTGCAGTATTAATTCTTGGATTCGGTTGGGCAAGACCAGTTCCTGTTAACCCATATAACTTTAAAAGACCGCGTCTGGCAGGTATATTAGTTTCAATTGCAGGGCCGATTAGTAACTTAATTTTAAGTGCAATTGGTTTAATTATTTGGTATAGCTTATTAAAATTTGGTGTATTATACTCAATTCCATCTGCAGTGGCAGATACGTTAGCTCAATTTTTCCAGATTTTTATTATGCTGAATATCGTTTTACTTGTATTTAACTTATTACCAATCCCGCCACTTGATGGATATCGAGTTGTGGAAGATTTAGCGCCAGCAAATATTCGCGCGAAAATGACACAGTATGAAAAATACGGGGCAATTGCGTTATTAATTCTCGTTATTACACCGCTTAGTAATTATACAATTCAACCTATTTTTCAGGTAGTTATTCCGCATGTATTTGTATTTTTAGATAGCATCATTGCGCCTATTTTTGGCCTTTTATAATTTTTAAGTGAGGAGGATTTTACATATGACAGAGAAAAAGAAAAAAATCGGTTTTAATATCGTGAAAAATGATTCAACAGATGGACATGGTGGATTTGGTGTTGGGGCATTAAGCTTAGAAAACATTTCACCTGTATTTGTTGATGTACTAGAGAAGACTGCATTCGTTGATATCGGTGCGATGCATGCGCGTAGTACAGTAGAAAAAGGTATTAAGTTTTTAACAAATAAAGATGAAGTTCCAAATGGAAAACCATTTTGGCTTGTTTGGGTAACAATTGAAAGAACTGCGACAGGTGCGTATTACGCAGGTGTAACAGCTTGTGAAATGACAGTTGACCGTGAGATTCGCCGCGGATATAAATCACTTCCAGAACACGTAAATAAAATGGATAAATCATTGAAGCGTCACATTATGGTTGACCATATGGATGAATCATCTAAAAAGGTACTTGGTACGTTCTTGAAAGAACATAATGAAGCGATTTGGAACGAATCTAGTGAAGAATTGCGCCGTGCATTATTAAGTGAATAAAAAATAGCTGACGGGTGCCCGTCAGCTATTTTTTTTACCAAGGAAGATATTTTTTCCACCAACTTGTTTTTTTCTTTTCTTCAGTCGTTTTTTCAAATTCTTCTTTATCATCGACGTGATCCATACAATATTCAGTCGGTTCGGTACCTTTAGCGAAATACATTTTCACAGAAATAGGACAATTTTTTGTAGCAATTTTACCGTTCTCTGGATTGATATTAACCGCTACGACGTCACTTGGTTGTTTAAATTCTTTTTTAGGCTGTCCATCTAAGCCTTTCTCCATCGTATCAGTCCATATTTTCTTCGCATATCCTTGTTCTGCTACGTTTGAAATAGATTTAGGTTGATCATATCCGACCCATACACCTGTTACGATTTGCGGAGTAAATCCGATCATCCAACTATCCGTTTCAGTAGAACCAGATTTGCCGGCATATGTTCTTGATAATTTTGATAACATCGATTGGCCAGTTACAGCAGCATAACTGCTTAGTTTCTTATTAAACATACCAGTCATCATTTCTTCCATTACAAACGCTTTGCTCTTGTCGAGAACTTGTTTACTCTCTAAATGAGCATCGTATAATATATTTCCTTCATGATCCATAATGCGGCGAATGAAAGTAGGTTTTACTTCTTTTCCACCGTTTGCGAACATGCTATAAGCGTTAACCATTTCAATTGGTTTTACTGGTGATGTACCGAGAGCTAGAGAAGGCACATCTTTTAATGCACTTGTAATTCCAAATTGTTTCGCTGTTTTTGCAAGCGCGTCATCTCCTAAAAACAAATTCGTTTTCACAGCATATATGTTATCAGAGACTGCGAGAGCTTGTGCCATCGTTACGAAATCATCGGCATAATAATCTTTATAGTTCTTCGGTTTATACTTTGAAACGCCGTCACCTAAGGTGAATACAGTATATTCGCTTTTTAAGCGCGTAGCAGGCGTGAATCCTCGTTCTAATGCCGCATAATATAGAAATGGCTTAAATGTAGAACCAGGCTGACGAATGGCCTGTGTAGCCCTGTTAAATTGACTCGTAGTATAATCGGTTCCGCCAACAAGAGCAGCCACTTCACCTGTCGTTGGATTCATAGAGACGAGAGCAGTTTGTATGTTTGTTGTGTCAGGTATATGATCCTTTACAGCTTGTTCTGCTACAGCTTGTAGTTTAGGGTCTAGCGTTGTATAAATTCGTAAGCCACCTCGTTGTAAAGCTTGTTCGTCTAATCCGACATCACGAAGAAGCGAAGCTTGTACAGCATCTTGGAAATATGGTGCGACCTCTGCTACTTTTTTCGTATCTAATGAGGCAAAAGTTAGTGTTTCTTTCTTCGCTAAGGCTGCTTGTTGCTTCGTAATATATCCTTGCTTTACCATTTCATCTAATATGAGAGCTTGTCGTCCTTTAGCACGATCCTCTTTCAAAAAGGGAGAATAGACACTTGGCCCTTTCGGGATACCTGCCAGCATACTAGCTTCTGCTAATGTTAACTCTTTTGCCGTTTTATCGAAATATAGACGGGACGCAGCTTCGATGCCATAAGCGCCATGTCCGTAATAAATTGTATTTAAATATCCTTCTAAAATATGATTTTTATTATAGTTTACTTCAAGGCGGATAGTGTACATTGCCTCTAACAATTTTCGTTTCCACGTTTTATCATGATCTAAATACAGATTACGCGCGTATTGTTGTGTAATTGTACTAGCTCCTTGTACCTTTGCCATCGCTTTTAAATCAGCAACAATTGCACCTGCAATCCGTTTCAAATCGAAGCCGTGATGTTTATAAAATCTTTGATCTTCAATAGAAAGGGTCGCTTCTTTTACATAAGGTGAAATTTCATTAAGAGAGACATTGTAACGTTTTTGAATTTCGTTACTTTGTCCAATAACAGTATCATCGTTTGCGTAAAAGACGCTTGTTTGCGGGACCGCAACAGGAGGAGGTCCCATAATTTTTGCAACTATAATAATAACAAAAAAAGAAAAAACGAAGAAAAGGACGCACGAAAACATTGCGGTGAAGAAAAGACGTTTATATTTTTTAAGTTTTGGATTCATAGTTTGATCCATCTTTTTTCAGCCCCTCATTAATACAAGCGTTATTGTATTAGTATTGAGGGTTTTCGTTTATTTTAAACAATGAAATTTCGAAAATAAAAAAGCCCTTTCCATTAAGAAAGGAGCTCAAAGGCACGTGCTGGCCAATCGGTAATGATGACATCTACACCATAATCAATCATAGTTTGTAAATCTTTGTATTCATTAATTGTATATGGATGGAAAACATATCCTTGCTCTTGTGCTAACTGCACAAATTCTTTCGTTAATAACTGGAAGTTTGGATGTAATCCACTTGCTTCTCTATGTTTTGCTTCGGAAATTGGATCAGCAAGTGGTGTATCATATAAAATTGCTCTTGGGATTTCAGGAGCAATTTCTGCTAATAATGAAACAGAGTCATGGTTAAATGATGAAAATACAATTTGATTAGAAAGATGATATTCACGCACAAGTGCAACAGCTTTTTCCTCAATATTTGGGTAATGAATAACATCTGTCTTTAATTCAATATTTAGTTGTAAGTTCGTTGTGGAAAGCCAAATGAAAACCTCACGCAACGTTGGGATTTTTGCTTCATGGAAAGAAGGGTCTTTATAGCTACCAGCGTCCAATAATTGTAGTTCCTCTACCGTTTTTTCAGAAACAGGTCCAACGCCATTTGTTGTACGATCGACGGTTTCATCGTGAATTACGACAAGTTCACCATCTTTTGATAAGTGGACATCGAGTTCAATTCCGTGAGCACCAATGCGTTCTGCTTCTTGGAAGGCAATCATCGTATTTTCGGGATGTGTTCCTTTTACTCCGCGGTGAGCGAAAATAAGTGGTTTACTCATGTGAAATTCTCCTTATTATCTCTTTTCTTTTATTATGAAACTGCTTTAGGGAAAATACAATTGAATATGACAAATATTTACAAAAGTCTAACAGTTGCAGAAAAGTTAACGTTAACGTAAAATGTAATAATCAAGTGAAGGGAGGAATAAACATGTATAAAATTGATGAAGTAACAAAGCAAGTCGGTTTAACAAAACGTACACTTCGTTATTATGAGGAAATTGGTTTAATTCATCCCCCAGAACGTAGTGAGGGAAATATCCGTCTGTATACGGATGAGGATATTGCCAGAATTAAAAGAATTGTAGAAGCGAAAGAAGTGCTAGGAATCACACTTCAAGAAATGCAGCATTTCTTATCACTAAAAGAAAGAATGGAGCAAAGAAGAAATAGCGAAAACCCTCGTGATCGTGAAGTGATTCAAGAAATTAAAGATATGCTTGAAAAACAAGTGCAAACGTTAGACGAAAAAATGGAGCAAATGCAACGTGTAAAGGCAGAACTAGAAGATAGTTTACATCGTGCAGTAACATTTTTAGAGAGCACAAAAGGAGAGTAATCAAAATGGAGAGCAAACAAAAACTAGGGAGATTGATTACAGTGGTGGCTACCTTCCTTGCCTTTTCGGGTATAGGAGTAGTCGACCCAATTTTGCCGATTATTGCAGAGAAAATTGGTGCATCGCATTGGCAAGTTGAAATGTTATTTACCGCTTATATTTTAACGATGGCAATTATGATGTTACCAGCTGGTATATTTGCATCGAGATTTGGTGATAAACGGATGATGACAATTGGTCTTGCGATTGTGACTGTATTTGCGTTTATATGTGGTATGTCGCAAACGATTGCTCAATTATCTCTTTTCCGCGCTGGATGGGGATTAGGGAATGCGATGTTCTTCGCGACGGCGATGACTTTATTGATTGCATTAAGTAAAGAAGTTCATGAAGCAGTAGGATTATACGAAGCAGCTATCGGCTTAGGTATGGCTGGCGGACCGTTATTAGGCGGGATATTAGGTGGTCATTCTTGGCGTTATCCGTTTTTCGCGACGAGTATTTTAATTTTCTTAGCATTTATTTTAGTATTCTTTTTTGTAAAAGAACCAGAACGAAAAGTGAAGCGTAAGGCTGCTGGCGTAGGGGAATTACTTAACCTGGTGAAGTATAAACCATTTATGCAAGGTGCCATTTCAGGGATGCTATACTACTACGGATTTTTTGTCGTGTTAGCATATTCACCACTTATTATGCATTTATCAGCTATTCAATTAGGCTTTGTATTTTGCGGATGGGGACTCGCGTTAGCTTACGGTTCTGCAATTTTAGCACATAAGCTAGAAGGAAAATATGAACCAAAAACATTATTGAAGGGTAGTTTACTCATGCCCATCAACTTAAGAATGGATACAAAATTAACTTTTCTTCATTTGAACTAAAGTCTCCCCAAATGGGGGCAAGTTATTAAAAATAAGCACACGAAATAAACCCTAACGGGTTTCATTTTTTTCTTATGCAGCTTTCTTTTGTTTGCTATATCCACTATACTCATAGATAACACCCATGATATCAAAGACTGTTTTCTTCTCATATCGATGAGATTTCCGTCCGTTTTTCTCTAGAAGGTGGAACAGGCGGGTTAGAAGCTTTGTTATCTCTTGGGTGTTTTCTATGGCTTGATAGAGGAGAAATAGATGATCTTGAATCATTCCAATTGCTTTATATTCACTTAATTCCTTTTGTTTNGCTCACGATATGTTTCGACCAATTTTTTTATGCACTTTTTCGAGAAGACTTGTGTCATTCTCCTCTACTTTCCGCCAAATTTGATAGTAGGAATACACGGTTTTCCAGTTTGGAAAGTCACTTGGTAGATGGCGCCATTGGCAGCCTGCTGTGAGCAGGTACAGTACGCCACAGAATACTTCGTATAAATCTACTGTGCGTGGGCGCGTCGTTTTCCGTGCATTTTCTAAATCCTCTCGAATCACTTCAAACTGTTCACGAGTAATATTACTTGTATAATTGTGTATCATGGAAAACATCCTTTTTACATAGATTATACCAAAGATTTCAGACAGGTTCTTATAGTTGCTTAAGAAAGAATAACGTTTTTTTGTACTTGGGGGTAGTAAAAAGTCTTAAGTTGATGGGCATGGGTAGTTTACTCGTATTTGCGATTTTCTTAATTGCACTATTCTTTGTGAAAATTATGTGGTTACAAATTACTCTTATCGTTTTATCAGGGTTGGCATCTGGCTTAAACAATGCATTATATACAAGTTATGTAATGGATATTTCACCTTATGAAAGATCTGTTACGTCAGGTGTTTATAACTTTGTTCGTTGGTTAGGTGGTGCGATTGCTCCGATTTTATCAGGAATTATCGGTCATACTGTTTCACCACAAAGTCCGTTTTTAGTAGGTGGAATTGTTGTGTTAGTTGGTTGTATTATGATCCTAATTCCAATTCGTAAACCATTAGAAATAGAGACAAAAACCCTTTCTTAAGAAAGGGTTTTCTTTCCTTTTACGGTGCAAACCCTTTCCACACATATGTTAGAACCCTCTGACTAAAATATATTTTCGGTATTTTTGTACTTTTAACTATACATTTTGGATGTTTTGTTTTATTTTTGTTAGGGGACATTAATGATGTCCCTATTATAAATTTGCATTGAAAGGCGTGATTGTACGATGGAACTATGGTTCACTGAGAAACAAACAAAACATTTTGGGATTACGGCGCGTATTAACCGCACATTACATACGGAGCAAACAGAATTCCAAAAACTTGATATGGTCGAAACGGAAGAGTTCGGAAACATGCTTATTTTAGATGGCATGGTTATGACAACAGAAAAAGATGAGTTCGTTTATCACGAAATGGTAGCACACGTACCTTTATTTACACATCCAAACCCTGAAAACGTATTAGTTGTTGGTGGCGGTGATGGTGGTGTTATTCGTGAAGTGTTAAAACACCCAAGTGTAAAGAAAGCAACTCTTGTTGAAATCGATGGAAAAGTAATTGAGTACTCTAAACAATACTTACCATCAATTGCAGGCGCATTAGATAATGAGCGTGTAGAAGTAAAAGTAGGAGACGGTTTCCTACATATCGCAGAAAGCGAAAATGAATACGATGTAATTATGGTAGATTCTACTGAGCCAGTAGGACCAGCGGTAAACCTATTTACAAAAGGCTTCTACGCTGGAATTTCAAAAGCGTTAAAAGAAGATGGTATTTTCGTTGCACAAACGGACAACCCTTGGTTTACACCAGAACTAATTACAACTGTGTTTAAAGACGTAAAAGAGATCTTCCCAATCACTCGTTTATACACAGCAAACATTCCAACTTACCCAAGTGGTCTTTGGACGTTCACAATTGGATCTAAAAAACATGATCCATTAGAAGTAAGTGAAGAGCGTTTCCACGAAATCGAAACGAAATACTACACAAAAGAATTACACAATGCAGCATTCGCATTACCGAAATTTGTTGGCGATTTAATTAAGTAAGAGAATTGTATCAAACAAATAAAGTGTAAGTAGCTCATTTAAGGTGTTTGTCCAGAAGACTTGAACATGCTAGCTACTTACACTTCTGTAGAGAAAATCGTCTTCTTGTTGTTAAAAAGAAGACCCGGTAAATCGAGAAAGAGGAGCAATTCGCTCCAAATTTGAGAAATAGTGAAAGGTTGGGATACCTTAAGTTCCACATAAGGAGGAAAAGAATATGCGTTTTGATGAAGCTTATTCAGGTAAAGTATTTATTAAAAGTCATCCAAGTTTTGAAGAGTCAAAGGTAGTTATTTATGGGATGCCTATGGATTGGACAGTAAGTTACCGTCCGGGATCTCGTTTTGGCCCTGCACGTATTCGTGAAGTATCAATCGGTCTTGAAGAATATAGCCCGTATTTAGATCGTGAACTAGAAGAGGTAAAATATTTTGATGCGGGTGATATCCCATTACCATTCGGAAACGCACAACGCAGCTTAGACATGATTGAAGAGTATGTATCAAAACTTTTAGATGCCGATAAGTTTCCACTAGGTCTCGGCGGTGAGCACCTAGTGTCTTGGCCAATTTTTAAGGCAATGGCAAAAAAATATCCGGATTTAGCAATCATCCACATGGATGCTCATACTGATTTACGTGAATCGTATGAAGGGGAGCCTTTATCCCACTCTACACCAATTCGTAAAGTGTGTGATTTAATTGGTCCGGAAAACGTATATTCTTTCGGAATTCGTTCTGGAATGAAGGAAGAATTTGAATGGGCGAAAGAAGTAGGTATGAACTTATACAAATTTGACGTATTAGAACCGTTAAAAGAAGTATTACCGAAACTTGCTGGCCGCCCAGTCTATGTCACAATCGACATTGATGTATTAGACCCAGCTCACGCTCCAGGAACAGGAACGTTAGAAGCTGGTGGTATCACATCTAAAGAATTATTAGATTCCATCGTAGCAATTGCAAATTCAAATATAAATGTAGTTGGAGCAGACTTGGTAGAAGTAGCTCCAGTCTACGACCATAGTGATCAAACACCAGTCGCAGCAAGCAAATTCGTGCGGGAAATGCTGCTCGGTTGGGTGAAGTAAAAGCGGAATCGGCTCGCCCAGAATGTGAGGGGGATGGAGCTTCAGACATAGAGGCGTTTTTTGCCTCGAAGGAAGAAGCGAAGCCACCGATCATTCTAGCCGATGCAGCTAGATAAAATAAAAGTGAAGCCGACTGTTTAGGCCTAGTGGCTAAGGTTCTTTCCTGCAAAAGGCGCTTTTTGCCTCGAAGGAAGAAGCGAAGCCACCGATTATTCTAGCCGCTGCAGCTAGATAAAGTAAGAGCCCTCTATATGATTAGAGGGCTCTTATTTTGTCGTTATGTGCCGGTAAGTCGATATATTAAAAAAATCGCTGATATAATTCGAGTTGCGCCGATATATTAAAAAAACCGCCGATATAATTTCATTTGCCGTTACGCGATACAAAAAAGAGCTATTCCTAAACGATGGGAATAGCTCTTTTTCTTATGCAACCTTCTCTTCCGAAGTAACTCCGCGAATTTCATCAGCAGAGCGGATCGGATATTTACGGAACACAATAGATCCGATGTATCCGACAATAGTGGTAACGATTCCACATAATATAGCAGCAATTGTTACTTTTACAACGTCATTAAATCCGAATAAGACAAGAAGTCCTGGGATTGGTGATGCTGTTCCTGGTGCATTATTAACGAGCTGGAACAGAGAGGTAATAATACCAGCAAGTGCACCGCCAACGAAGTTTGTCGCATAAATTGGAATCGGATTTGCTGAAACAACATCGGCTTGTGTTAAAGGCTCGATTGCTACAGCAATTGTATCTTTCTTTGAACAAATTTTTAATCGTTTAAAGAAAATAAAGTTCATTGGGGCTGAAGCTGCTACAGCCAGACTACCAATTGCCATTGGTAAACCTGTTAATCCAAGCATTGCAGTTAGTGCCATAGAACTCAGTGGAGAGGTAGAAATAACTGTTATTAATCCACCAAGCATAATACCCATAATGATAGGACTTTCTGTAGTTGCAACTGAAATCATAGAACCGATTTTACCAAGTGTGGCGTTAACGAGCGGATCCATAAGCATTGCCATTCCGCGTGAGATTGGTGCAGCGATAAATAGGATTGCTAAAAATTCCACACCAGTTGGTAATTTCTTTTCGAGAAATTTCACGACGAAGGCACAAACGTATCCAGCGAAAAATCCTGGTAAAATACCGAATCCACTAGTAGCGATACCAATTAAAACAGCATATACGGGGGAAACACCGATTGCTAATGCGACTAAAATCGCTGCTGCGACACCGCTCATACTACCGGAAGCTTCTCCTACTGATTGTAAAAAGTCATTATGAAACATTTCTCCACCTATATAACGGTGAAATGCTTCAATAAGAAAACTTGCAATTGCTGCATTAGCTAAAGCACCCATCGCCTTCATTCCGTAAGGCGCACGGTAACTGAAAAGTGTAAATAGACAAAGTACAACAAGTAATAGTGCTAAACCTTGCAAGATAGCCATTTGAAAACTGTCTCCTTTGATTTTTGTAATAAAAATTCGTATCATTCAATAATAATATAAAAGTGTATGAAACGGAAAAATTTTTTCTTGGGAACTGGCTGTAAGAAAAAATCCCTTACAATAATGTAAGGAAAGTGTAAGAACCTGTCTAGAATCTTTTCAATAAAATTGCCACACCTGCCAATAAGCAACTTTGTCTACTGTTTTCAAGTGTTCGTTCACAGTTTTTCCACAGTCTGCGGTAATTTTCCAACCAAGCAAAAGTTCGCTCTACGATCCAGCGTTTGGGTAACACAACAAACTTGTGAAGTTCCGAGCGTTTGATAATTTCAACTGAACAATGAATCGTTTCTTTTATCGATTGTGCAAATGATGGGCCCGTATATCCACCATCACAAAGTATATTTGTCACTTTGTCCAATGATTTTTTATGCTTTTCACACATTTGGATAGCACCTTCTCGATCTGTTATATTCGCAGTTGTTACTTCAATCGCATGAATGAGACCATTGGTGTCTACAGCGATATGTCGTTTGATTCCTGATACTTTCTTTCCCGCATCGTAGCCTTTTTCACTCGCTATCCATGTGTTTTTTACACTTTGTGCATCTACGATGCAGAAGCTTGTCTGTTTTTTTCGCCCCTCTTGTTCACGATAGGTTTCGATCAATTTTTTTATGCACTTTTTCAAGAAGACTTATGCCATTCTCGTCTACTTTCCGCCAAATCTGGTAGTAGGAATAGACGGTTTTCCAGTTTGGAAAGTCCCTTGGCAGATTACGCCATTGACAACCTGTCGTAAGCAAATATAGTACACCGCAGAATACCTCGTACAAATCAACTGTGCGTGGGCGCGTCGTTTTCCGTGCATTTTCTAAATCTTCACGAATCAGTTCAAACTGTTTACGAGTAATATTACTGGTATAATCATGTATCATTAGGAAACATCCTTTTTTGTATAGATTATATCATAGATTTCAGACAGGTTCTAAGACTTTTAGATAGAGTATAGTATGCTCTTTTCCGTATAATACAAGTATAGATATAATACTAGCGAGAAAGAAGTGCAAACAGGAGGTTCATGTATGAAATTGGTAATTAAAGTTTTAGCTGTATTCGCCATTATTCTAGGTGGAACAGCGTATTATTTGAACACAAAAACAGAAGGTGTACATGCTTTTGTAGACAACTTCTTTTCAAATAAAGAAATACAAGATTATTATGCGGTTATAGATAAAGGTGAGAAAAAAGACGGAGAATACTTGTATACTTTTAAAGGGTATACAGAAGATGGAAAGTTACAGGTTATTAAAAGAATGATGAACCGTGAATTGCATACGGGGGCGTTTATAAAAATTTATGCAAAAGGTATGCAAGGAAAAGGATGGGCTGAAATCCCGAAAGAATCCATTCCGCAAAAAGCGTTGGAAAAAATAGAAAAACCATAAAAGGAGCGACTCATTCGCTCCTTTTTTAGTACGTTAAAATAGTGATAGATGTCTTCTCTTTGTGAGAAATAATTTTTGCACGTCCACCAATTGGAAAAGTGAAAATCGGGGTTGTATGCCCGAAACTTGCGTTTGCAATGATAGGGATATGTGCAAGTTCAGGTTTTGAAGCAATCATTTCTTGAATGTCTTCTATCGTACATTCTGCACCTTTTTGCATCTTTCCTATAACGATTCCCTTTATGTATTCAAAACCTTGCTGCTGCATAAGGGAATGTAAATAACGATCAAAAGTTTTAAGAGTAGATGTTCCAGTTAAACTATCTTCTTCAATAAATAAAATTTTCTCCTTTAAATTTGGCATATATGGTGTACCTTGCAGTAAGTTAAATGTGCTCATATTGCCACCGATAATATCTCCCGTAGCTTCTCCTTCTTGAATTGAAACATATCCTTCATTTTTAATAAATTCTCGATTTTCCTGATCTATATACCAAGAATCATCGCTCCATGTTTCAGATGGAAGGACTTCAATAGGCTCATTAGAAGTTAAGCACTTTAAAAAGTAATCGGTTGTATACCCGAGCCCTTTCTCCATTCCAAACGAAGAGAAATGGGGTCCTGAATATGTAACAAGCCCTGTTTTTGCGTAAATTGCATTATTTAAGGCAGTAATATCAGAATAACCACAGAAAAATTTCGGGTTTTCACGAATTAAATCATAATCGAGATGTTTCAATAAACCATTTGAGTTGTATCCGCCAAGTGTAGTCAAAATAGCTTTTACATTAGGGTCTCGAAATGCTTCATGGAGGTCTTGAATGCGGGAAGAAATAGAGGAGGAAGCAAATCGATCTATCTCATCAGCATATTTTGAGAATGTAACTTGAAAGCCCATGTCAGTTAATCTTTTTATAGCAAGTTTTCTATTTTCATTTGAAACAATACTTAAACTACACGATGGTGAAATCACTCGTATTTCAGCACCCTTTTTTAACTTTGTTGGTATCACTACATTCACCTCTTTAATTGAAAGAATATTTAGATTTAAAAAATATTTTATCATATGAAATAAAGTAGAAGTGAATTATTTTTTGAAATGGAGTTTTCCTGATTTTTCAGCAGACAGACAGAGTCTTTTTTTGATATGATAGGAAAAGTGATTTATTATAAGTAGTATTTAATATCTATAACATTTGAAAGGTGTGCAAGACGTGGAGAAACAACTTGCAGGCTTGCCGGTACACGTTCATTTCGTAACAGAAATCCGTGAAGGGGCGAGGAAGGAAACCGTTGCTTTTGAAGCAAATGGTCAATACTATGTAAAAGGTCAAGGTACATATGTAACATTCCAGGAGCCGAACGAACAAGGCGAAGTGAAAACAATTATTAAAATTCAAGATGAACAAGTTCTCATTATGCGTTCAGGTGCTGTTTCTATGCGTCAGACGCATGTGAAAGGTGAATGGACAACTGGTACGTATACGAGTGAACTTGGTACGTTTGCATTGCAAACAAAGACTGATAACGTTCTTTTTAAATGGTCGGATGAAAAGAAAAAAGGACAACTCTTCTTAACGTACGCATTGCTTCTAAGTGAACAAGAAGCTGGCAGATATACTATTACAATTAATTTGAAGGAGGCAAAATAATGAATTCCTTAGAACAGGTAAAAGGATTGATTAAAGAAGAAATTCAGGCTGCTGTATTAAAGGCAGAATTAGCGACAGAAGAACAAATTCCAAACGTTGTATTAGAATCTCCAAAAGATAAAACAAATGGTGACTTCTCTACAAATATGGCAATGCAACTTGCACGCATTGCGAAAAAAGCACCTCGTATGATTGCAGAAGAACTAGTTGCAAACTTCGATAAAGCAAAAGCTTCTATTGAAAAAATCGAAATCGCTGGTCCTGGTTTTATTAACTTCTATATGGATAATAGCTACTTAACAGATTTAATTCCAACAATCGTAAGCGCTGGTGAAGCTTACGGTGAAACGAATACTGGTAAAGGTGAAAAAGTACAAGTTGAGTTCGTATCTGCGAATCCAACAGGTGACCTTCACTTAGGACATGCACGCGGTGCGGCAGTAGGTGACACTTTATGTAACCTATTAGCAAAAGCAGGATACGATGTATCTCGTGAGTACTACATTAATGACGCTGGTAACCAAATTCATAACTTAGCTCTTTCTGTTGAAGCTCGTTACATGCAAGCTTTAGGCTTAGAAAAAGAAATGCCAGAAGACGGATACCATGGTGCGGATATCATTGGAATTGGTAAACGTTTAGCAGAAGAATTCGGTGATCGTTATGCGAAAGCTGATGAAAAAGAAAGCTATGAATTCTACCGTGAGTACGGTTTAAAATATGAATTAGCAAAACTTCAAAAAGACTTAGAAAGCTTCCGCGTTAAATTTGATGTATGGTTCTCAGAAACATCATTATACAAAAACGGGAAAATTGATCAAGCACTTGCTGTATTAAAAGAGCGCGATGAGATCTTTGAAGAAGACGGTGCAACTTGGTTCCGTTCAATGACTTACGGTGACGATAAAAACCGTGTATTAATTAAAAATGATGGTTCTTACACATACTTAACGCCAGATATCGCGTATCATCGTGATAAATTAGAGCGTGGTTTCGATAAGTTAATTAACATTTGGGGTGCTGACCATCACGGTTATATTCCACGTATGAAAGCTGCTATTCAAGCACTTGGTTACGATAAAGACACGCTTGAAGTAGAAATCATCCAAATGGTACAACTATACCAAAATGGTGAAAAAATGAAGATGAGTAAGCGTACGGGTAAAGCAGTTACACTTCGTGAGCTTATGGAAGAAGTAGGCGTGGACGCAATGCGTTACTTCTTCGCAATGCGTAGCGGTGACTCTCATTTAGACTTCGATATGGACTTAGCTGTATCAAAATCTAATGAAAACCCAGTATACTATGCACAATACGCTCACGCTCGCGTATGCAGCATCCTTCGCCAAGGTGAAGAATTAGGATTAGCTACAGGCGGAGATGTGAACTACAAACTTGTTACTTCTGAAAAAGAAGTAGAGTTACTGAAAAAACTTGGTGAATTCCCAGCGGTAGTTGCGGATGCAGCACAAAAACGTCTACCACACCGTATTACAAACTATGCATTTGAATTAGCAGCAACATTACACAGCTTCTACAATGCAGAAAAAGTATTAAACCAAGATAATTTAGAATTAAGTAAAGCTCGTTACGAGTTAATGAAAGCAGTACGCACTACACTTCAAAATGCATTAGCAATCGTAGGAGTATCTGCACCAGAAAAAATGTAATAAAGAAAAGCGGAAGCGGCTCGTTTAGAATAGGAGGGGGATGGAGCTCCTGACAAAGAGGTGTACTTTGCCTCGGAGGAAGGCGCGAAGCCACCGAGTATTCTAGCTGCTGGAGCTAGACAATTAAGAAAAGCGGAGCCGACTGTTTAGTCCCGAAGGCTAAGGTTCTTTCCCACAGAAGATGCATTTTATCTTCTAGTGGGGAAGGTTCTTAGACAGAAGGGGCTAGGAGGCAGAGCTGGACATAAAGAAAAGCGGAAGCGGACTTTCGTTTTTAAATAAAAGGCAATCACACGATGTTGTGATTGCCTTTTTATGTGGAGATAATAAAAAAATAAAATTTTATCAAACAAAAAGGGAATTTGCGTCGTCTTATATAAATGACAGGAGGCTTATGATGGAAGAAAAGGTAGAAGAATTAATTGATATATATATAAGAAGCAAATATATTCCTTATGCTATAAGTTAGCGAAAACGAAAGAAGATGCGGAAGATATTTTTCAAGAGACGTGGATAAAGGTTTTTTCATCAAGGCACCAACTTTCTTATGTGGATAAAGGAGTTAAAGGAAATCTGTGAATCGAAAAAAGGTAGTTTTACAGTTACTTTAAAAGCAAATGAAGAGTATGTATTGAATATAAGTGGATTAAAAGTGAAAGATGGATTCGTAAAAGTGAATTGGCAAGAGAAATAAAAGGGGCCCTATAAAGGACCTCTTTTTTATTGAATAGTATAAGTAACAGAAAAACTAACAGGACTATAGTAAACGTAAGGTGCATGAAATTGAACATACATATTTCCATCTGTTTTTGCAGTGAAAATTCGGCCGTAACCATCAGAATAACGTCCAATTAGGTTATGATTTGAGTCATAAACACTGTAACTAGGAGTTTTGCTGTTAGGATGAATTGTTAGTTCTTGTCCTTTTTGAAGGAAAATAGGTTCTTGTTCAGAACTACCTCCAGTTTGCAAAGAATAAAATTTTGTAAAGCTTTGTTCTTGAGCGGCAGCAGCGACTTTTGTTTCAGGAATAAACGCAGTAGCTCCAGTAATTCCTGCTAAAGTTAATGCACCTGCTAAAATCATTTTTTTCATAATAGAAAAAGCCTCCTTATTAGTTGTAATCGGTGTTGTTACAGTTAATATTGTATACGATAATGGGTAGGATAAAATATGCTTTTATGCATATATATTTTTTCTCAATAAAAGACCACTGATAAAATCAGTGGTCTTTTAAATGATTAAGCAGCTTTCTGTTCAGTTTGAGGAACAGGTTTTTGAAGCGAGTTATAAACTCCTGTTCCGATAACGTCTAATGCCATTCTCATTCGTTCAGGTGAAATGTTTTCTAATACGTTATCTTGAGGTGTATGGTATACCTTCTCAATATGATAGATTAATGGATTCCAACTATCCACACCCATCCAAATGAATAGAGCAGCAGGAATACCAGCTTCAGCAAATGGAACATGATCACTAGAACCGAATTTACCTTGTAGGACGAGGTCATTATTTAGTTGTTTACCTGCTTGCAAGGCAGCGTCTGTTACAAAGTTTGTAGAGCCATCAGGTGTCATAGCGTATAAATTCTTTGCTTTATCATAATTTGTTGCAACCATGTCGGCGTTAAAGACACCTAAAATACGGTCGCGTTCTTTTTGGGATAGACTATTCACGTAATAATCCGAACCAAGTAATCCAGTCTCTTCAGAACCAAAGGTAATAAAGCGAATTTCTTTATCAGTTTCTACATTTTGAAAAGCACGAGCTAGTTCTAATACTAATCCAGTTCCAGAAGCATTATCATTTGCGCCAGGTGCTCCGACAACACTATCATAGTGCGAGCTTACAACGACTGCTTTTTCATTACCTGTACTCTTTTTTGGTTTCTTTTTGGCGATAACATTTAGAGATGTTAATTTAGATTCATGTCTCGCTTTTAGGGAAAGAATTGTTGTCCCTTTTTTAGCGATTTCTTCTTTAAATGCATTTCCTTGCGCATAAGCAAGACCAAAGACAGGGATAGATTGCTTTTTCGTTAGGCGGGGATTGAAGGTTTGTCCATAATTTCCGCGTCCGCCAATTAAACTGTATAAAAGAACACCTTTTGCACCTTTGCTAACAGCATTTTCAACTTGTTTATTATAGTCTGTAACTGTCGTTCCTCTTTCAAATAAAACAATTTTACCGTTTACTTCATTTGGAATATCTTCTAATTTTGTCCCACCTTGAACAAAGATAAGGGGAGCTGTAACAGCTTCTGTAGAAATGAGTGCATTAGGAGCAGCACCAGCTTGCCAATTACGTTTTGTTGATAGTGGTGATTCAATGAATCCAACGTATTGATCGGGCACCTGAAATGGTTGATATTCTACGTCATAGCCCATTGATTTAAGCTGCATACCAATGTAACGAGAAGCCCATTCTTCGGATTTTGTTCCACCGGGGCGAGGACCAATTGTTTCAGATAAGAAACGAACATGTTCAATCGCGCGGTTTGGATCAATCTGTTTTGTAATAGATGGAGTTTGTGTAACCTCTGACATGGAATCCGCTTTTGCTTGCCCAATTGGAGCTAAGCTAACAGCGAGTGATACAGCAAGCAAAGAGCTTACTATTTTTTGTTTCAATGATTTTCTCATTTTTTCCTCTCCTATTCTTCTATTCTCTCTGACTGACAAAAGAAGACGGATAATGACTTTATTTTACCTTTGCACCTTTTATTTTTCAATATTCAGACATTGAGAAATAAAAACGATATATGCATATTTGCATATTTTTGAGGGAGATATGTATGCTATCATTTTAAACGAAGGTTCGCTTTCTACTCTGAAAGCTCCTACATTGCATGAATCTAGTGTACCCAAACTTTAGATTATGTAGAGGAATGGAATCACTGTAGGGTTTCATTTCTCATGTTTGAATCAGTTGATGGTAATTATGTTTCCGCATTTCATAATTATTATCAGTGATATATGTAAGGCATCCATATGAAAATAAGAGGCTGTTCAAAGGTTTTCCGTACTTTTGGGCAGCCTCACCCCGTTAAAAGGACGATACTTTATGTATCGTCCTTTTTGTATAAAAAAACATCCAATCAATTAAGAAATTGATTGGATGTGAAAAAATTATTAATAATTTTTTTTGCGTTTTGTAGCCAAAATACTTAATAATCCAGCTAGTAGAAGAAGGATACCTACTGTTTGTGTAGGGTCTTCTTTATGACCTGTATTTGGAAGGTGTTTATCCGTATTTCGATCATCTTGCTGTTTGTTATCTGTTTTATTCGATGTTTCTTCGGAAGTTCCGTTTTCGTGTTTCTCAGATATTTCATTGCCTTTGTTTTCTTCTTTATTTGGAGGAGTAACTGGCTTGTCATCCCCACCTGAAGAAGATTCAATTTTTTTATTTGAAACTGTAATTTGTAGTGGCGTAGCTTGGGCTTTATCAATTGTAAAGTTTATTGGTGATGCATCTAATTGATAGCCTTTAGGAGCCTTTGTTTCTACTAATTGATAAGTACCAGGTTTCAAATCATTTACGATTACTTTTCCGTGTTGATCTGTTTTTAAACCTTCTCGGATGAATTTTCCATCTTGGTCTAAAATATTGAAAATGGCACCTTCAAGTGTTCCATGGTGATCAATATCAACTTTAGTTAACTCAATTGAACCTGCTGTTAAACTATTTAAAGCTGTAACAGAGGTAACCTGAGATTGTCCTTTCGTAATTGTGAAAGGAATTGGTTTAATGTTTAAATCATAGCCAGTTGGAGCTTTCGTTTCAATAAACTGATAATCTCCTGGACGTAAATCAGAAACAGAAATCTTCCCATCTTTATCAGTAGTTAAATCAGAACGAATATCCTTACCGTCCATATCTACAATTTTAAAGATAGCCCCTTCAAGAGTAGTACCATCGATATCATCAACTTTAGTTAATTCAACTGCGCCTTTAGTTAAGCTGTTAGTAGCAGTAACAGAGGCGATTTTTTCTTGGCCTTTTTTAACTGTGAACTTAATAGGTGTGTCGTTTAAGTCATAGTGTTCAGGAGCTTTTGTTTCAATAAACTCATAATCTCCTGGTGGTAATTCATCCACAACTAAACGGCCGTTTTTATCAGTAGTTAAATCGGTACGAACATCGTGTCCATCCTTATTAACAATTTTAAATACTGCACCTTCAAGTGTTGTGTTTTGCTTGGCATCATCAACTTTAATTAACTCCACACTACCTTTCGTTAAGCTATTAATAGCTGTAACGAAGACATGCTTTGTTTGACTTCTTTCGATTGTGAACTTAATAGGTTCTTCATTTAAGTCGTAATGTTTAGGAGCTTTCGTTTCAATAAATTGGTAGTCTCCTGGTTGTAAGTCTTTAGCGATTATTTTTCCGTCTTTATTGGTAACTAAATTCGTACGAATATCGTTACCGTTCAGATCAGTAATTTTAAATACCGCACCTTCTAGCATTTCTTTCTTATCTATAGAGTCAACTTTCGTTAATTCCACGCCACCTTTTGTTAGGCCATTCTTAGCAGTAATAGAAGCGTGAGTTAGTTGACTTCTCTCGATAGTGAAACTAATAGGTGTTTTATTTAAATCGTAATCTTTCGGAGCTTTCGTTTCAATGAATTGATAGTCTCCTGGGCGTAAGTTCGTAGCAGTAATCTTACCATCTTTATCAGTAGTTAAATTAGTGCGAACAATTTTACCTTTCGCATCGATGATGTTAAACACTGCATCAGAAAGTTTTGTATCTGGGTTTATATCATCCACTTTTATTAATTCTACAGCACCCTCAGTTAAGCTATTTGTAGCAGTAACTTGGAGCATTTCTTTTTGGCTTTTCTTAATTGTAAACTTAATAGGTGTACTATCTAATTTATAGTGTTCAGGAGCTTTCGTTTCAATAAACTGATAGTCCCCAGGACGTAAGTCAGAAACAGAAATTTTTCCATGTACATCTGTTGTAAGCTCAGTGCGAATGTCGTTACCATTCATATCAGTAATTTTAAATATCGCATCTTTAAGAGCAGTACCATCTACATCATCAACTTTAGAAAGTTCCACAGCGCCTTTCGTTAAGCTATTTGTAGCTGTAACGGAGATAGGATCAGCTTGGCTCTTTGTGATTGTGAATGGAATTGGCTCTTTGTTTAAATCATAGTGTTTCGGAGCCGTTGTCTCGATGAATTGATAATCACCAGGACGTAGGTTAGAAACGCTAATTTTACCTTGTTGATTCGTAACAAGATCTTTGCGAATTACAGTGCCATTCATATCCACAATTTTAAATACTGCGCCTTCAAGAGTAGTGCCATCGACTTCATCCACTTTAGAAAGTTCCACGCCGCCTTTTGTTAAACTATTTTCCATAGTAACGGTAGCAATATCTTTTTGGCTTTTTTCAATTGTAAATATAATTGGTTTTTTGTCTAAATCATAGTGTTCAGGAGCCGTTATTTCAACGAATTGATACGTACCAGGACGTAAGTTTTCGATAACGATTTTACCTTCACTGTTTGTTTTTAAATCTGTTTTAAGTACTTTGCCATCTTGATCTAGTAAATTAAATACCGCATCGGCAAGTTTTGTTTGAGTGTTTAAATCATCAACTTTAAGTAATTCGATACTACCTTGTTTTAAGCTATTTGTAGCAGTTAAAGAAATATCTTTCTTCTGTCCTTTTTCAATAGTGAATTTGATTGGTGTTTCATCTAAAACGTAATGCTTAGGAGCTTTCGTTTCGATGAATTGGTAATCACCAGGACGTAGGTCGTTAATTTCGATTATTCCTTGTTCATTTGTAACAAGGTTTTTATGAACTACATCACCGTTCATATTAACAATTTTAAATACTGCATCTTTAAGAACAGTGCCATCAACATCGTCTACTTTAGAAAGTTTAACTGCACCCTTTGTTAAAGCATTTGTAGCAGTGACATGAAGGGTTTCAGTTTGGCTCTTTTTAATTGTAAATACGATAGGTTTTTTATCTAAATCGTAATGTTCAGGAGCAATTGTTTCAACGAATTGATACGTACCAGGACGTAGATTTTCAACAACAATTTTACCTTCATCATTTGTTTTTAAGCCTTCTTCAACTAGCTCCCCGTCTGCATCTAATAAATTAAATACGGCGTTAGCAAGTTTTGTATTCATATCAATATCGTCAATCTTTGTTAGTTCAACGCTACCGTTTTTCAAAGCATTTTTGCTTGTAACATTGATCTCTTTCGTTTGACTTCTTTCAATTGTAAATGGAATCGTTGTTTCATCTAATACATAGTGCTCAGGAGCTTTTGTTTCAATGAACTGATAGTCTCCAGGGCGTAAATCAGAAACAGAAATTTTACCGTTTTTATCTGTAACGAGATTCGTATGAACTTCCTTACCATTCATATCAACAATCTTAAAAATTGCACCTTCGAGCATCGTACGATCGATGTCATCAATTTTTGTTAATGTTACTGCACCTTTCTTTAAACTGTTAGTAGCAGTAACAGTAATATTCTCTTTTTGACTTTTTTCGATAGTGAACGGAATAGGGTCTTTGCTTAAGGTATAGTCTTTTGGAGCTTTTACTTCAATAAATTGATAGTCTCCAGGACGTAAATCAGAAGCAGAAATTTTACCGTTTTTATCAGTCGTTAAACCTTTTCGAATTACCTTTTTAGTATCATGAGCGTCAACGATTATAAATTCTGCACCTTCAAGAGTAGTGCTATCAATATCATCAACTTTTGTTAAAGTGACGCCACCTGTAAGTAAACTATTTTTTACAGTAACAGGGATAGGAAGATCTTCCTTACTACCTTTTTTAATTGTGAACTTAATAGGTGTTTTGTCTAATTTATAATGTTCAGGGGCTTTTGTTTCGATAAATTGATAATCCCCTGGTGCTAAATCAGGAATAACTAATACTCCGTGATCATCTGTTGTTAAATCTTTCATAATTTCTTTGCCAGTTGCGTCTTGCAATGTGAATACAGCGCCGGCAAGAGCTTTACTACTTTCCACATCATCTTCTTTAATCAGTTTAACTTTTCCTTTCGTTAAACTATTTTTAAATGTAAGTGGAAGAAGTTTTTGTTGTCCTTTTTCGATTGTAAATTCAATTGGTTCTACATTTACATCGTAATAAGTTGGAGCCTTTGTTTCGATAAGTTTATAGTTACCAGGACGTAAGTCATCTACAACTAGCATTCCTTTACTATTCGTAACAAGGTCCGTACGAACATCTTCATTAGTATCTCTATTAACGATTTTAAATACTGCACCTTCAAGTGTTTCCTTTTCATCTGCAGCATTCACTTTTGTTAACTCAATACCGCCTTTTGTTAAGCTGTTTTTAGCGGTAACAGTAGCCTGAGTTGTTTGACTTTCTGTAATCGTAAATTTAATTGGTTTTGTATTTTTGTCGTAATACTTCGGTGCTGTTACTTCGATAAATTTATAATCGCCAGGGCGTAAGCCAGTAGCGATAGCTTTACCATCCGCACCAGTTTTTACATTTTCGCGAATAACTTTCTTTTCATCATTTGCATCAACAATTTTAAATACAGCACCTTCAAGAGCTGTACCATCGATATCATCAACTTTTGTTAATTCAACATCTCCTGGTTTTAAAGCATTTTCAGCTTTCACAAGTAGAGTTTCTTTCTGACTTCTATCGATTGTAAATTCAATAGGTTCTGCTCGTAAAACGTAATGTTCAGGAGCAGCTATTTCAATAAATTTATACGTACCAGGACGTAGGTTACTAACTTTAACTTTACCGTGTTTATCAGTAGTTAAGTTAGTGTGAGGGGAAACGTCATTATTATTTGTATCGACAAGTTTGAAGACAGCACCTTCTAGTGGTTTTTTCTCACCAAACTCATCAACTTTTAATAATTCAACCTCGCCCGTTTTTAAGCTGTTATTTGCCGTAACAGTAGCAAGAGCTTGTTGGCTTTTATCAATTGTAAACTCGATAGGGTTTGTACTTAACGTATAATCCTTAGGAGCTTCTGTTTCGATAAATTTATAAACACCAGGCTCTAGATCTTTAACGGTAACTTTTCCATCTGAACCTGTTTTTATATTTTCACGAATTACTTGTTTCTCGTCATTCGCATCGACAATTTTAAATACAGCACCTTCAAGGGCAGTGCCATCGACATCATCGACTTTTGTTAAAGTGACACCACCTTTAATGAGGTGATTCGTCGCAGTAACAGTAACTGCTTTCTTTTGACTTTTTATAATTGTAAACTCAATTGGTTTTTTATCTATGTCGTAATCTTTAGGTGCTTTTTCTTCGACAAATTGATAGTCTCCAGGGCGTAAATCTTTTGCTTCGATTTGTCCTTGATCATTTGTCGTTAATTTTTCATATCCACGAATTACTTTGTTATATCGATCGCGTACACTGAACTCCGCACCTGCTAAAGTTTTTCCATCTTTATCGAATTTTGTTAAAATGGCCGATCCTGGAATCAAACTGTTTATTGCAGTTCGGTTTATTACTGTTGTTTGATCTTCTTTGATTGTGAATTGAATAGGTGTACTGTCTAATTTATAATGCTCAGGAGCAGTTGTTTCTTGTAAGTAGTAAGTTCCTGGTTTTAAATTATCTACAGTAATTTGTCCTTGATCATTTGTTGTTAATTTTTCGTGTTCTGAAATTATTTTTTTGTCTTTATCAAGTAGTGTGAAAACGGCACCTTGCAGTGGGACGTTTTTATTCAGGTCATCAGACTTTGTTAAAACTACTTTACCGACAAACTTCTTATTTGCAAGTTTATATGTTGTAGTCTCTTGTGTACCAAGTTCAACAATTTTCCCTTGTTTTAAATCCCAGCTAATTACATAGCCTTCAGGAGCCTTTGTTTCTTTTAATAAATATTTATCGCGTTTTAAATTATTAAATTTAGCGATACCGTCTTTGTCTGTTGTAATTTTACGGATAACAGTTTTACCTGTACGATCGTATAAAGTAAATTCTGCCCCAGCTAATAGTGCGTTCTTATTGTCGTTATCTACCTTTATAATTTCAAGGTTTCCACGGCCTTTAGTAGCAGATCCTCCGCCTGAACCAGAAGACATTCTCACTTCAATCGTTTCAGTAGTTTCTGTGTTTTTAACTGTCAACTTATTGCCTGTGATTTTCGCTTTATTACTTACTTTTTCTTTATCGTCTGCATTAATAAGTGAGCGATATTCTAAAATATAAGCTCGATCAATTTTTTTCAAGAAGGCAATTTCGAAATGTTGCTTTCCGGTATTATTGTCTGTTGTTATTTTGAGTTTATAGTCTGTTCCTTCTTTTAATTCGTTTACTGTATCTTTTGTTAAATTTCCATATGGATCAACAGTTGTAGGATATAAGTGGAATGAATCTTCCACAATTACCTGATTTTCGGTTGGGTCATCTGTTACAACGGCATCTGCAATGGTTGATTGGCTTTCGTTAATTGCGATACTCCAATTAATATAGTTGTCGTCTTGCACAGCTTTTTTAGTAACGAAGCTACCACCTTTATTTACTTGAGTGTCACCTGTAAGGGTGTTTACGATTTTAGAGCCATCTTTTAAATCTGCCTCGTTTTTGTAGGTGCCTTGGATAAGTTCACCATCAAGGCTTGTTTTAAAGATAATATAGTAAGGTGAATTAATTGATTGTTTGAAATGAACCTTTAGGGTGTTTTTATTTTTCTCTGTAGGTTCTTCAAGTTCATATTTCTCAGTTGGTACAGCATTACCAGGTTGTGCATTATCAGGATTTCCATTTAGAATCATATCGCGCACTTCAATGGATCCAGGCACTAATTTTTGTTTATCTTGTATTACGTCTATAACATAAGGATCTTTAATCTCAACATTATTATAGTTAAAGCCTATTATCCAAGTAATTTCCTTCGTTTGGGCGTTATAAGAACCGTATTTATAACCATTTGCCTTTGTGAAAGTATCAGGATCGAAATTAGCTTCAACTTTATTTGATTGTGGATTAGAATCCGTATCTATCCAAGAAAGGTTACCTGTATTTTTAAATGAAGTTTTACCACTTTCTAGCTTTGTATAATCAAAGTCTGTCGTATATTTTACGACTAATGTCTTTGTCATATTAGACTGATACGTACCTATAAGAGTAATTTTGAAGCCTTTATCTGTTACATCTAAAACATAGTCAGTCCCAGCTTGAAGGGTATAATTTCCGTCTTTAATTTCTAGTTTCTTATCTTTTAATTGTAATCCACCATGATCAAAGGTGTCCGTAATAATCGCGTTGCTTAATGGATAGTTGTTATTATTTACTATAATTGTCCAAGTTGTTGTTTTGTCTTTATAATTTGTTTCAGCTTTATTATTAGATTTAATAATATTTTGCTGCTTGAAGCTAGCTTCATTTTCTTTACTTGAATCATTATCAGCTGTAACTTTATTTTTTACTTTTCCATCTTCTATAACTTTATTAGTTGGCTTGGTTTTATAGGTAATCACATAAGCACTATTAATATCATCATTAAACTGTAAATCGAATCCATTCTTCTTGTTACTTACAGTGTAATTATTAACAGCGTCTCCTGTTACAAGCGTTCCTTTTTCATTATATGAAGCGTTTTTTACAACAATAGAATTTGCATCTAGTTCGTGTGTATCGTCAAAAATATCTTTTAAAATCGCATCTGCTTTTTTGATCTCTCTTTGATCACCATTGTAAGTAATTGTCCACTCAATTGTTTGCGTCTTTGGATCATATTTACTTGTTTTATTTAAGTGTGTACCACGAGAAACCGTTACAGTAGAACTTGCGTTTTGTTGCTTTTGATTATCACTCGTTATCGTAACGTTATTTCGGAAACTTTTAATATTTTCATCAGTAATTTTTGTGGCATATTCGATTTGATATGCTTTATTGATAGAATCTTTGAAAGCAATCTCCAATTTTGAGCCATCTGATGAAATAATATTGTAATCTGTTGGCTCAGCTTCTGCACCACGCGTTACATTCCCATTAACATCAACTTCTAAATAATAAACTTTAATAGAATCTTTATTTAAGCTTGTACCCTGTGGAATGTTATCTTTAAAAACAGCGTTTTTAAGGGTGTCTTTCGTTTTGTTCATCTCTACTTTCCAATTAATTTCATTTGTATTAATTGGTCTATCAGGTAAACCCTTTTTATTCGTAGCTGTTTGTACATTAGGCTTAAAGTCAACTGTAATAGAAACATCCTTATCTTTAATCGGGAAAGGAATTTCTTGTGTTGTTGTACCTTTAATTTCAGCTTTATTAAATTCTGTCTTTAATTGTAGGTTACCAGCAACATCTGGATGCTCTTCAACATAATCGTTGAATGTCATCGTGACTTTTCCATCTTTTGTAACAGTAAAATTACCAATTTGATGGTTTTCACTATCATATAAAGGACTGTTAATTGTATTGTAAATCTTAAAATGTTTAGGAAGATCAAAAATATAGTAATCTCCATTTTTCACATTCATTGATTTTAAAAGTTCCCATGTAAACTCAATATTGGCAGGGGAATCTGTACTTGGACGGTTATCCTCTGTAAATGGTTTTCCGTCTTTATCCGTCAATTTTACACTGGTTAAAATGTTTGTTGTTATTTGCTTTGGACCTGAATTTGTATTCTCAGCAGGGTCGCTTGATAGCTTTTGTTCTGGATTGTCAGTAGCAATTTTAGCTGCTGGGTTTTGTTCCGGATTATCAGTGGCAGTTTTAGCTGCTGGGTTTTGTTCCGGATTATCGGTAACAGTTTTAGTTGCTGGGTTTTGTTCCGGATTATCAGTGGCAGTTTTAGCTGCTGGGTTTTGTTCCGGATTATCAGTAACAGTTTTAGTTGCTGGATCTTGCTCCGGATTGTCAGTAACAGGTTTAGTTACTGGATCTTGCGCTTGTTTATTAGTATCCTGTTTGGTGCCATCTTCTTTAGAGTTTTCTACTTGAACAGGAACTGATATAGGCTGAACCATTGTTCCTAAAGGAAAAGCGATTTGAACTGATTTTTCCCCAGGTTTTAAAGTTGAGTTAAACACGGTATCAATTTTAATTTTTCCTTTAGCGTCTTTCAAATTTTCTACTTGATCATTAAATATTAATTTTAATTTATTATCTTTAGCTGTTATAAAATATTGACCAATATTTTTTTGATCTGTTACTAAATCCCCTTGCAAATCTTTAGATACTTTTAATGCAAGTGGTATTTGAACTACTGCTGTATCATTTGCGTGTGCAACTTGTTGATCTTTTATTGACCAAGCGTATTCTACTTGAATGGTTGATCCTATCTTTATTAAATTGTTAGGATTTTTTGATTCGTCAATAATATGATTCGTTGCATCTTTCATTTCAACAGTGTCAAATAAGGAATCTCCTGTTAAGGTTTCCGCTCTTACTTGATTGTATGGAAAACTAGCAAGTTGCGAAAATAGTACGAATACAATTCAACATACATTAAAAAGTTTTTTCATTTTTCCTCCTCTGAACATTCATTTGTCCATTGGGGACTTATTCCACATGAACAAATGGAATATTAAAAGTATTTGTTATAAGCTATTTATTTTTGTTATCCCTCCGTTTCTATACGCGTTCTCAGACAAACAGAATTATGTTCAAAGCAATATTATTTAACGTAAAACAAAATGTATATTTACACAGTTTTATGGAAATATACACAATTCGACAAAAAATGTCGAAAAAAATACTGATATAAATAATGATATCAGACCTTTATATGTGAGATAGTTTTCATGTATATCTAGTAAAAAAGAATGGTTATAAAGGTAAGTTTTACGATACATACTAACCAAGGTAGTGTATCCCTTTGTGAAGGCTTATTTTTGCCTTAAAGTTATGTGGAAATAAAAATCTAGATAGGGTTGGTTTTGGTCAGAATGAAGACAATATGTACTTTGAAAATAGTCATTTATTTTGTCTAAAGAGAGTTGTGCGACTAGTGGACCGAAGTTGAAAGGTGATAGTTTCTTACATTGTTAGAGAAATATAAGGATTACAGAATATTCGACTAACACGTTACTACGGTCATTTTTGAGCCTGTTTAAACAATAAGAAAGAAGGTGTTTTACTCCTTAGTTACAATATCTTTTTAGTAAAGATAAGCTTAAGTAACCTCCGCTAAAGATTATATACTTAAATGATAAAGAGTTCAACAATGGTTCACATATTTTCCCAAAAATAAAAACGGCTGTTTTATGTGGAATAAATCTACAAAACAGCCGTTTTTGGTATTAGATTTCTGTTAAGATTATTGGCTCGCCGCGTGTTACGACAACAGTATGTTCACATTGTGCAACAAGACTTTTATCAGGTGTAACGAATGTCCAACCGTCGTCACCACGTTCAATAATATGATCAGCTTTCATAGAGATGAACGGTTCTACAGCGATAACAAGACCGTCTTTTAGAAGCGCATTATCCATTGGATCATAGTAACTTAAAATGTGATTTGGTGCTTCATGTAAGCTAAGACCAATGCCGTGACCAGTTAAGTTTTGAATAACATTGTATCCACTTTTATGTGCGAAGTTTGAAACAGCACGACCAATTTGATTTTGTTTTGAGCCAGCTCTAACCTTTTTCATTGCTGCCCAAAATGCATCAACTGCTGCTTGGCAAAGTTTTTCTTTTGCCTCGTCTTCTCCAAGAACAAATGAAATGCCTGTATCTGCATAATAGCCATCAAGTGCAGCAGATACATCGACGTTTACTAAGTCGCCTTCTTTTAATACGCGATCTCCTGGAATACCATGAGCAACTTCCTCATTTACACTAATGCAAGTTACACCTGGGAAATCATATTCTTTTTCAGGTGCAGAAATAGCACCGTGCTCATCTAATACTTTTTTACCGATCAAATCAAGCTCTTTCGTTGTCATACCTGGCTTCGCTTGTTTTTTCATTTCTTCACGTGCAAGCGCAACGATGCGGCCGATTTTTCGTAAGCCTTCTAAATCTTGTTCATTACGAATAATCATGAAAACCACTGTCCTTCCTCGAATATATATCTTATCCGATTGTATCATGTTTATTTTCGTCCTGCTACTCGCTTGCGGTATGCGGGTTGATTCCTCTCATAAAGAATACATGACAATTGTCATATCGATGTCATGACGCATCATACTGTTTCCTAAGTTTTCCAAGTAATACAATGTAAATATAAGAAACAGCGGGGGTGGAGAGATGGAAAAGATTATTGAAGTAAATGGTGTTTCTAAAACATTTAAACATAAAAACGCAGTAAATAATGTTTCATTTCATGTAAATAAAGGGGAAATAGTAGCGTTACTTGGTCCGAATGGTGCGGGGAAAACAACGACGATGTCGATGATGCTTGGATTAAAGGACCCAACAGAAGGTAAGGTCTTTATATTTGGAAAGAGTCCAAAGCATAGAGATGTTCGTAATAGCCTCGGTGCGATGCTGCAAGAAGTAAGTGTCATTGATAGTATTACGGTGGAAGAGGCAATTGAGTTATTCCGTAGTTATTATACGAATCCTATAGCGAAAGAAACGTTACTGCAGTTATTAAATTTAGAATCAGAGCGAAAGCAAAGATGTGAGAAGTTATCAGGTGGGCAAAAAAGAAGGTTAAACTTTGCGCTTGCACTTGCGGGAAATCCAGATTTGTTATTTTTAGATGAGCCGACAGTCGGAATGGATATTACGTCTCGAAGAACGTTTTGGGAAACGATTCGAAAGTTAGCAAGTGAAGGGAAAACGATTATTTTAACGACGCATTATTTAGAAGAAGCAGATGCTTTAGCAAATTGTATCTTATTATTTGCGAACGGAAAGATTATCGCAGATGGTACACCAGACGAAATGAAAGCAACAATTTCGAGAAAAACAATCACATTTTACTCAAAGGAAAGCATTCCTACAAAATTACTAAAGGAATTACCAAATGTAACAGAAGTAAAGTCAAACGAAGGACGCTTCATTTTAACAACGGAGGATACGGATGCAACTTTAAAAGCCATTTATCAAAGGAGTTTACCTGTAACAGATGTTTCAGTTGAACGTGGAAGTCTTGATGAGGCATTTGAACAATTCGTTGCAAATCAGAAGGAGGAAATCGCATGAGAGCGTTATGGATGCAGTGCAAAATAGAAATTTTACGTACATTCCGCAATAAATTATTTATCTTTTTCTCATTATTAATGCCTGTTATGTTTTACTACATTTTCACAAATGTTGTTCAAGTACCACAAAACGGAGATGCGTGGAAAGCACACTATTTAATTTCGATGGCAACTTTCAGTATTGTAGGGACTGCACTCTTTAGTTTCGGTGTGAGACTTTCTCAGGAAAGAGGGCAAGGATGGACACATCTTCTAAAAATTACACCGCTTCCAGAGGGAGCATATTTAACAGCAAAAATTATCGCTCAAACAGTAGTAAATGCTTTTTCAATATTAGTTATCTTTATTGCAGGGATACTAATTAATCATGTTGAGTTAACGGTAGGGCAATGGATAGGTGCGGGGTTATGGTTATTGTTAGGGGTAACACCATTTTTAGCGTTAGGAACAGTAATAGGTTCCATTAAGAAGGCGGACGCAGCTGCTGGCTTAGCAAATATTTTAAATATGAGTTTAGCTATAGTTGGCGGGTTGTGGATGCCGATTGAAGTGTTCCCAAAAATATTAAGAACGATTGGTGAATGGACACCGACATACCATTTCGGAAGTGGTGCGTGGGATATTGTAGCTGGAAAATCAATTGGATGGGAAAATATCGCGGTATTAGGAGGTTATTTCCTTATATTTGTTGTAGTATCAATATATATAAGAAAAAGACAGGAAGCGGTATAAATGATAGAGAAGAAGAGGATTGAGATTTTTCCGAAACATATGGGATTTTTTCCGTACATGTGGTTTGTTTATCTATTATTTCCAATTTATCACTTAGCACAAGCATCAGGATGGAAGCTTGTGCTAGGAAGCAGTATGTTGATACTTTTTATTATCACATACCGTCAGCTATATTTTGTTCAGAAGACGTTTATTTTATGGGCATGCATTCAAATGATACTCATCTTTTTATTTGCTTTATTTTATAATCCTTTTATGATATTTTTTGGCTTTTTCACAGCAAGTGCGATGGGATTTGCGCCAAATAAGAAAGTATTTCGAGTGCTGTTATGCTCGTTAGTTATAATGCTTGGAGCATTTTTATTTGTAAATATGAATCAACTAACAACTACAAGTTTAGTAAATATCGTTCCGATGTTTATCTTAATGCTTCTTACGCCATTTGGTATGCGTAATTTTAATCAGAAAAAGATGTTAAGAAATCAATTAGATGAGGCGAACGAGCAAATTAAAGATTTAGTAAAACGTGAAGAACGGCAGCGAATTGCAAGAGATCTTCATGACACATTAGGGCATACCTTATCTCTTATTACTTTAAAAAGCCAGCTCGTTGAGAAGTTAATTGTGAAAAATCCAGAGCGTGCAAGTGCGGAAGCGAAGGAAATTACACAAACTTCTCGTACCGCCTTAAAACAGCTTAGAGAATTAATTTCTGATATGCGTATGATTACGGTAGAAGAAGAGCTAGAGCAAATAAAAGCGATTTTACAAGCAGCTAATATTGAATTAGAAGTGAGGCAAGAAGCAAGATCGAGCTCGTTATCACCAATTGAACAAAATATTGTCGGGATGTGTTTACGTGAGGCCGTTACAAATGTTGTAAAACATAGTAAGGCAACGCGGTGCGCAGTTTCTGTATTAGAATCACAAGGTGAACTGATTTTGAAAGTAGAAGATAACGGAATCGGTTTAACAGATCAAAATCATGATGGAAATGGTATTCGCGGTATGAAAGAACGAATTGCTCTTATTGATGGATTTGTTGAACTAGGTACAATCAATCCAGGGACGTTATTAACGGTAAAAGTTCCAGTTGTTATTAGAACAGGAAAAGATGAGGTGAGGGCATGAGTCGAATTATTATTGCAGAAGACCAGCGGATGCTTCGTGGTGCATTAGGGGCCCTGCTTGATCTAGAAGATGATATCGAAGTAATTGGGCAAGCTGCGAACGGGGAAGAGGCGTTAAAATTAATTGAATCGTTAAAGCCAGATGTAAGTATTATGGATATTGAAATGCCGATTCAAAGTGGATTGGATGTCGCTGAGACTTTAAAGAAAGAAAAATCATCATGCAAAGTAATGATTTTAACAACATTTGCACGGCCGGGATATTTTGAAAGAGCAATGAAAGCTGGTGTGCACGGCTATTTATTAAAGGATAGCCCAAGTGAAGATTTAGCGGCAGCAATTCGTAATGTAATGAAGGGGAAACGAGAGGTCTCCCAAGATTTAATGTTTGGCTTATGGCAGGAGCAAAATCCGTTGTCAGATCGCGAAAAGGAAGTACTGTTGCTTGCGAAAGAAGGAAAGACGGCAAACGAAATTGCGAAGGCACTTTATCTTTCGCCGGGTACAGTACGTAATTATATTTCTGAAGTATTAGCGAAGCTTGATGCGAAAAATAGAATTGAGGCAATTACAATTGCGGAAGAAAAGGGTTGGATATAAAAAGAAGGTTATCTATGAGAGGTAACCTTCTTTTTATAATTATTGTACTTCTATTACTTGATTTACTTTTTGTAACGGTTTGTAACCGTGTGCTTCAAATGCCTTTGCAAATTCATTTGATACGGCAGTGCCATATAAATCTTTTGAAGCTTGTACGATATGAGATTGAAGTGATTCAAAGTCTTCAGCGGAAGTTGCATAATTTTGCAATGCACGCATAACAACTTTACTTACTTTTTCATTTCCTTGTTTTTGAACAGCAATACCGTTATATGTTTTACCTTCAGCTAATTGATATAATACGTGACTGATAATACCAGAATTCACGTGTGATTCTTGATTATTACCATCGTTATAGAAATCTTGTAAATTTGTATATAGTTTATGACCGCCGTCACCAATTTCCCTTGGGATATCACGAATTGTTAGGCCACCTAATGTATCGCCCATAATCCAGTTTCCTTTATCTTTCTTTACGTAATATTCGATTTGTGTACCCCAGAAATCCGCTAATCCCTCGTTTAGTGCAGATGTTTCAGCGCTTGGATATCTCACAACTTTATTTTTCGTCGTGCCACTGAATACAGCATGTCCAAATTCATGAGCTGTTACATCAAGAGCGGATGTTAGTTTTCCGTCTAAACCATCACCAAATACCATTTGGTTCCAAGCGGGATGCCAAAATGCATTTACATAGTCTTCTTTTACACCATCACTAACTTCAGTAGAATCAAAACCGTGTACACTAGCAACAACTTTTGAATCTTTATTGTCGTAACTTTTTAGATTATGTTCTTTCTTAAAGTAATCGTAAATATCACTCATGTTCTTCATAGCGCCCGCGGCTTCTTTATCTGCAAAATTAGGAGTACTACTTGAAATTAGTGTCCCTGGATAACCAGCTTGACTATATCCTCCAAGGGAATCGGCGTAGTTTGCATTATAAATATAAATACCATTTCCGCGTGATAAATCCGCTAAATAAAATTTTCCATCAGTTCCTTTGGCAATATTGAAAGAGATGTTTTCTTGAAGTGCATTTTTCCCAGTTCCTTGCTCACTTGCAGGGGATAATCTAGGTGATGTTACTTGATTTATAGTCTTATTCTCTTTGTTTTTAATGAATTTTTCTTGAAAAAGTACTTCGCCAGTTTTTAAATCAACGATAGCATTGCCGTTTATAATTTGTTCATTGTTTTCATAAGTAAATGTAATAACAGTTGCGAATGTATAATAGCCATCTTTTTTCTTATAAACAACGGTTTCGCTAGAGAATTCAGTCTCAACTGCATCGCTTGGAATTTGAACTATATCGCGTAATTTAGATTTTACTTCATTTTTCGACAAAAAATTTGTTATAGTAAGATTAGGTTGTTGATTTAAATTTTGAATAACTTTACCACTAACAGTTGTGATCACTCCATTTTTATCTACTTTTACAATGAGATCTTGGCCATATACTTTATAGTTTTTATATGTTTGTGCAAGGCGAACTTCGGTTTGATTTTCTTTGGTTTCTTTATTGGTAGGTTGGAAATCTACATTTTTTTCAGTAGTGACTTGTTCTTGTTGAGCTTTCGCCCCATTTACCTCACCTTTTAAATACTTTTTAGCAATATTTTCTTTCGTATCATTTTGAGGTTGTGTTAATTTCCCGATTGTTAAACCAGGCTGAGCAATTTCAACTTTGACTGCACTTTTGTCTAATTCTTGAGCATGAATAGCTTCTGTTGATAAAGGGCAAAGAAGACCGAATGTAACGAAAGCACTAGCAAGTTTTCTATAATTCATCTATAACACTCCTAATCTATTATTGTATGTGAGATGAATTGTATGAAAAATTTGCCGAATTTTATATATATTATGCATTATTTCATATCAAAAATTGTCGAATTCACATTATTGTAGTGGTATGACAACTTAACAAATTAGATTGTTATAATGGGATGGTGAGTAAGTATGCACGCAGAGAAATTAGGAAGTGAAATTAAGAAAATTAGAGTGTTGAGAGGATTAACACAAAAACAGTTATCCGAGAACATATGTCATCAATCGGAAGTGAGCAGAATTGAATCGGGTGCGGTATACCCAAGTATGGATATATTGCAAGGTATTGCAGCAAAGTTACAAGTTCCCATTATTCATTTTTATGAGGTACTCATTTATTCCGATATTGAGAGGAAAAAGCAGTTAAAAGATCAAGAGGGTGTTGCAAAACTAAAATAAACATGCAATGTTATGAATCAAAAAACTAGCTGAACATGCAATAGATAGCGATTTTGACCATACCAACGTGGCTGTTCCAACCCTTTATCTTTGAGTTTACTAAACTGTTGTTCAATTTTTCCACGCTCTTTCATCAACTGTTTGCCAAAGGTAGTTTGTAGAAAATGAGACACTACACGACGATGTGTACTTTTGATTGGTCCGCTATTACGCGGGTTAATTGGATTGATCGCAAAGATATCACATGCTCCGGCAATTTCATGAATGTGCTGACTATCATAAGCGGCATCTGCAACGGAAAATAACACATTTTGGTTTTGTATATCCCGAAGCAATGCAGGAGCTATTTTACTATCATGTACATTTGCGGTTGTAAATGCATACGACAATATAACACCTTCTGGTGTAGAACAGACATGAGTTTTATATCCCTTATACCAACCATAGCGAGTAGATTTTCCCCATTTCGCTTGAGAATCATATAAACTACTCCGTAAGGCTGTACTATCAATTAAAACGCACGGAATTAACCCTAAATTCTTTTCTTGAAGAATTTGTTTATGAAGCAACGGAATTTCTTCGTTGCGAAACCAAGTGCCTACACGTGAAAAAGTAGATATATGAGGAACAAGCGAAAGGCCACAAGATACACGAAATGAAGGATATTGATGTAAAAAACGAGTTAACTTACGTAATGAATTGATCTGGAATACCGTTTTTATAAAAAAACATTTGAGTAAAGCTTTTCTACAGATGGGTGGGCGGCCTGTCATAGGCGGAACGCCTCCAATGGTTAAACTGTCTACGTAGGCAAATAAAATTTGTAAAATGGATTGATTTTGATCAAAATTGGTTATCATACTAGTAAATCCGTCCTTTCTGGAGATAGTTTCGGTTACTATCATTTTTCCAGGAAAACGGATTTTTTTATGCATTCATTTTTGGATATTTATGAGTTTTGCAACACCCTCTGTATGATAAAAAAAGGTAATGCTTTATATGAAAATATAGATTGATCATGTATAGAAAGTGAACTAAGAAATAGGGTTATCTCCATAACTAATCCACATAGGCAAGTACATAGTAATAAAATCCAAAATAGTTTATCACTGCGTTTCATTCTCTTAATGGCTTTATATAAACAGTGACAAGAAAAAAGTGCAGCGAAACAGAATAAGAAAAGAATTCCAATCTCCTTTATATGCGACTCATTTGGAATAAAGAGTATCCAAAGAGCAAATATAGATATGTATATTATGACAAATTGTACATATTTTTTTTGATTAATCATATTATGACTCCGTTTCAATAAAGTTGAATCTCGAGGGAATGCTAATTTAAATAATAGCATATAAAATAGGATGTTTTTTACTATAAAAATTACTTTTTTGAAAAAATGGTGCAAAGTTACAATTTACCACTGTAACATTGCACCACTTATTCTTTTAATTCCTCTTATAGCAGAAAGTTCATCTGTTAATTGGAATAATGCTAAGTCTTTTTGTTTACTTTCAATCATAATATCGAAATTATGATTGTGTTTTTTTGCAATGTGTAAGAAAGGCTTAATAAACTCTAAATCGATATATTCAGCATGAGCCCTAAATTCTTTTTCCGATCTCGGGGAGGAAATGTGAACTTTAGGAGAGATATTTGTATGTGACCAAGTTTCAAAAATTGCAGGAAGCAACTCTTCTAGTGGTTCCTCGCAAAGATTGGCCATATGATGATGATAATCAAATACAAATGGAATATTTTCTTTTTGGCAAATTGATAAAGTTTCAGCGGTTGTATAGGTTTTATCATCATTTTCAAGAGTCATTTGTTTTTTTATATGTGTAGGAAGTTTTTTTATGTTTTCATGGAAGCGCTCAATTGCCTTTTCTTTATTTCCATAGGCTCCACCTACATGAATATTAATGTAAGAAGAATCTGCAATGCCTATAGCATCCAATATTTTATAATGATAAGTCATATCCGTAATAGCGTTAGTAGTAATATGTGGCTTGTCGCTTGTAAATAGCGTAAATTGATTTGGATGAAAACTTATTCGTAAATTGTGTTCTTTAATTAAAGCCCCTATTTTACGCCAAAGTGGTGTGAATACCCCAATATAGTCAAACTCGACTTCGGGATGTGTTGCAAGTGGGACGATGGAAGACGATAGGCGATATAGTGGGATTTCATGCGCTATATTGTAATGAAGGATACGTATTGTGTGCTCTAAATTTTGCCTTATAACATGGTACAGTTTGTCTTCTCGCTCTTGCTTGCTGAGTTTCTTAAAGCTTGTAAACGTCATTGTTTTGGCAGGAGAACAGTCCCAGAGTGCCATTGCATGTGAGACATATCCAAACCGTATAAGCATATGAGATACACCTCTTTTATTCATTGTCTTTCCTATAAAAAGAAAGCAAACATTGTTCCAATCCATTCCTTTCCTCTATCGATAAGAGAAGGCGGGTTTACATCGCTATAGGAAAGTACAGATGCATTCTCTAGATCTTCATGGAATTTCTTTTTTACTGTTTGAATGAAATGTTTATTATATAACAGGCAGTTTATTTCATGGTTAATATATAAACTTCTCATATCAAAGTTTGCTGTTCCGATATCGCAAATATCATCGTCTACTATAATAATTTTGGCGTGAAAAAAACCTTGTTGAAATGCATAAATATTGCAACCAGCCTGTATTAATTTTCGGCAGTACGGAAATTTGGCTTCTCGAACAAGAGGGTGATCAGCTTTTTCTGGAACAAGAATTGTGATTTGAACCCCTCTTTCTCTTGCTTTTAATAAGGCATTCATAATTTTTTTTCCAGGAATGAAATATGGTGTACCGATACAGATTTCTTTTTTTGCCGCGTTAATTAAATGTAAAAAAGTATGCTGTAAATAAGCCCCATCAGTCGGAATAAATTGATGCAGGATGGTACCTGGGTTTTGTTTTGGAAAATAAAGAGAAGCATCTAATAAATTTTGTTTCGTATCATCAAACCAGTCATGCAAAAATTGCTTTTGTAAATCTTGAACCCCTTCTCCTGTAAGACGTAAATGGTAGTCTCGCCATAATCCTAAATATTCATTATGCCCTAGATACTCTTCACCGATATTAAATCCCCCGATATAGCCGGTTTTCCCATCAATCACTGTAATTTTCCTATGATTTCGTTGATTGGCAGAAAAGAAAGGCAGAGGAAATTTTACCTTATGACAAAATGAAAAAGATACACCATGTTTTTGCAGGGAGCGAATAGCTTCGTTTGATAAAGAATGGCTGCCAAATCGATCAAGTAAAAGTCGTACTTCAATTCCTTCCTGAGCCTTATCAATCAGCAATTTTAAAAATTCACGACTGATTTTATCGTTTTTTACAATGAAGAATAAAATATGAATGTGATGCTGTGCTTGTTTTATATCAGTAAATAAAGCGTCATACAAATCTTTCCCGTATGTATAAAGGTGAAAATCACTTTGACGTAAAGGGAAAGTGCGAGAGCTTACTCGTTTTAAATGAAGAAGTCTCCCGTATGAAAGGTCAATTGTAATCCAAAGAGCAACGGATATTAACAAAAGAGATAAGTAGAGCATTAGTGAATTCCCTCCTTCGCATTCTTTTCACCTTCAGTGTGTTACAAATGATACGGGTAGCACGGCTGTTATTATAAATTTCTTTAGAGGATAGATCTTGTACTGGTTAAAGTGTCACTTTATCCCGCTTTAACGGGCAGTAAGCTTCCT
Source organism: Bacillus sp. PPSBB_2 (assembly GCF_045291115.1). Lineage (NCBI taxonomy): Bacteria > Bacillati > Bacillota > Bacilli > Caryophanales > Bacillaceae > Bacillus > Bacillus sp. PPSBB_2. The sequence goes on along the minus strand of NZ_CP147983.1, from coordinate 5,614,191 downwards.
ATTTCAAAAATTGATGAATAAGCAGAAGCTAGTTTGGAAATCAACTGCCCGTAAAAGCCCGATTGGTTCAACTAATAATCAGCGGGGGATGAACCACCCCTGCTGATTAAAGTTTCACTTTATAGTTTCACCGAAATAAACAGCTTTATGAAAAAATGTGTTGTTCTATAACAAAAAACTGTTGACTGAATGCTCACTCATTATATAATGGGGATAGGGGATATAATTCAGAAAATTATATATTTTTGAAGATTCAAAAAAGAAAGAAGGCTTACAAAGAGAGGGGTAGCATAAAAATGAATAGCTTACTGATCATTAATTGGCTGGCTGCCATTGCTGTTATTGCTTATGCAGGATATTTGTTTGTATATCTTATACGGACGAGAATGGCCTACATACAGTTAGGGAAAAAGATTGAATTTGACCGTCGTTTTAAAGAGCGTTGGGATCTCCTTAAGGTCAATGTTTTCGGTCAGAAAAAGCTGCTGAAAGATAAGAAAAGCGGCATCATTCACGTTATGTTCTTTTACGGATTTATTCTTGTCCAATTTGGAGCAATTGACTTCGTTTGGAAAGGACTCGCACCAGGATCACATCTTCCACTTGGACCACTATACCCTGCATTTACATTCTTCCAGGAAATTGTCACACTTGTTATTTTAATTGCAGTATTTTGGGCTTTTCATAGACGTTATGTAGAAAAGCTTGTTCGTTTAAAACGTAACTTCAAATCAGGTCTTGTTCTTATTTTTATCGGTGGTTTAATGATTTCTGTGCTACTTGGTAACGGTATGGGACTTATATGGCATGGCGAGGAGCTTTCATGGAGTGAACCAATTGCTTCTGCAATCGCTTACGTTTTTAGCGGGATAAATGAAACCGTAGCCATTTCAGTGTTCTATTTTTCTTGGTGGGTGCATTTACTAATTTTGTTAACGTTTTTAGTGTATGTTCCACAATCAAAACATGCGCATTTAATTGCAGGACCAGCTAATGTATTCTTCGGTCGTCTTTCAAACCCAGGGAAGCTTGAAAAGATTGATTTTGAAGATGAAACGCAAGAAACATTTGGTGTTGGTAAAATTGAAGACTTTAGACAAAATCAACTTATTGACTTATACGCTTGTGTAGAGTGTGGCCGTTGTACAAATATGTGTCCGGCAACAGGAACAGGAAAAATGTTATCACCGATGGACTTAATTTTAAAACTTCGCGATCATTTAACTGATAAAGGAGCTGCGGTAACATCAAAAGCACCGTGGGTTCCAGTAGTTGCCTTCAATAATACACAAGGAAATCAGTTAGCGATGATGGCAGCTGGAAAAGGGCAACAAGAATCAGCGTCTACAACGCTCGCTTACGATCCGAGTTTAATCGGAGATGTTATTACAGAAGAAGAGATCTGGGCATGTACAACGTGCCGTAACTGTGAAGATCAATGCCCAGTTATGAATGAGCATGTTGACAAAATTATTGACTTACGTCGATATCTCGTTCTGACTGAAGGAAAAATGGACGCGGAAGCACAACGCGCGATGACAAATATCGAGCGTCAAGGAAATCCGTGGGGGCTGAACCGTAAAGAGCGTGAAACATGGCGCCAAGGTGATGACGAAGTAACAGTTCCAACTGTAAAAGAAAAATCAAAAGCTGGGGAGGAATTCGAGTATTTATTCTGGGTTGGTTCAATGGGATCATACGACAATCGTAGTCAGAAGATTGCGATATCGTTTGCGAAGTTAATGAACGAAGCAGGCATTTCATTCGCAATTCTCGGTAATAAAGAAAAGAATTCTGGAGATACACCACGCCGCCTTGGAAATGAATTTGTATTCCAAGAGATGGCGACAAAGAATATCGAAGAATTTGAAAAGGCAGGAGTGAAGAAAATCGTTACGATTGATCCTCATGCTTATAACACATTTAAAAATGAGTATCCGGACTTTGGCTTGCAAGCAGAAGTCTATCATCATACAGAATTGTTAGCTCAGTGGGTGAAAGAAGGGCGCTTAAAGCCTGTTCACGCTATTGAAGAAACAGTTACGTACCATGATTCCTGTTATTTAGGAAGATACAACGAAGTGTATGAAGCGCCACGTGACATTTTGAAAGCGATTCCTGGAGTGAATCTTGTAGAAATGGCACGTAACCGTGAAACGGGAATGTGCTGTGGCGCAGGTGGTGGCTTAATGTGGATGGAAGAAACAACAGGTTCACGTATTAACGTTGCTCGTACAGAACAAGCATTAGCTGTACAGCCATCCATTATCGGTACAGGTTGTCCATATTGCTTAACGATGATCAGTGATGGAACGAAAGCGAAAGAGGTAGAAGAGAAGGTTCAAACTCTTGATGTGACAGAGATTTTAGAACGATCTGTTATCGGACAGAAAAAAGAAGCGATGTAGTTTGTAAGAATGTATACAACTTTAGAAAGAGGTGCAATGATTGCACCTCTTCTCAACGTAGGGATACCGAGCGAGCGCTCAGTGTTAAAAAATGAAATGGGGGAAAGAAACATGAGTAAAACAGTTATTTTAAGTGCTGCAAGAACACCAGTTGGAAAATTTGGAGGATCTTTAAAAGATGTAAAAGCGGCGGAACTTGGAGGAATTGCAATTAAAGCAGCGCTTGAAAGAGCAAATGTTGCGGCTAGTGATGTTGAAGAAGTTATATTTGGAACGGTTATTCAAGGTGGACAGGGGCAAATTCCATCGCGCCAAGCTGCAAGGGCTGCTGGAATCCCATGGGAAGTGCAGACGGAAACAGTGAATAAAGTTTGTGCATCAGGACTTCGTGCGGTTACGTTGGCGGATCAGATTATTCGTACTGGCGATCAATCACTAATTGTAGCTGGCGGTATGGAGTCGATGAGTAACAGTCCTTACATTTTACGCGGAGCAAGATGGGGATACAGAATGGGCAATAACGAAGTTGTTGATTTAAACGTTGCTGACGGTTTAACATGTGCATTTTCAGGTACACACATGGGCGTTTATGGCGGAGAAGTTGCGAAGGAAGATGGAATTTCTCGCGAAGCGCAAGATGAATGGGCATATCGTAGCCATCAGCGTGCGGTTTCAGCGCATAAAGAAGGGCGTTTTGAAGAGGAAATCGTGCCAGTAACGATTCCGCAAAGAAAAGGCGATCCTATTGTCGTTGCAAAGGATGAGGCGCCACGTGAAGATACAACGATTGAAAAGTTAGCAAAGTTAAAACCTGTATTTGATAAGACAGCGACGGTGACAGCTGGTAATGCGCCGGGACTAAATGATGGTGGTGCCGCACTTGTATTAATGAGCGAAGACAGAGCGAAGCAAGAAGGAAGAAAGCCATTAGCGACAATTTTGGCGCATACAGCAATTGCAGTGGAATCTAAAGATTTCCCAAGAACGCCAGGTTATGCAATTAACGCATTGCTTGAAAAAACAGGCAAGAAAATTGAAGACATCGATTTATTCGAGATTAATGAAGCATTTGCAGCGGTAGCAATTGCAAGTACAGAAATCGCAGGAATTGATCCGGAAAAATTGAATGTAAATGGCGGCGCGGTAGCGATGGGACATCCAATTGGAGCAAGCGGAGCGCGCATTATCGTTACACTAATCCATGCACTTAAGCAGCGCGGCGGCGGAATTGGAATTGCTTCGATTTGTAGCGGTGGCGGTCAAGGGGACGCAGTGATGATTGAAGTCCACTAATTAAAGTTCGAGGGTATAAAATTTATTAACAATTAAGGGGGAAGAAAAAATGGGTGTACAAAACATTGTTGTAATTGGTGCAGGGCAAATGGGATCAGGAATTGCACAAGTATGTGCAATGGCAGGATATGACGTGAAGGTACAAGATTTAAAGCAAGAGCAATTAGATAGAGGAATGGCTATCATTACGAAAAACTTAGCGCGCCAAGTAGAAAAAGGACGCATGAAGGAAGAAGAGAAGGAAGCGACATTAAATCGTCTTACAGTAACGCTTGATTTAGATTGTGTGAAAGAAGCGGATCTTATTATTGAAGCAGCTGTTGAGAAAATGGATATTAAAAAGAAAATCTTTGCGAATCTAGATGAAATTGCTCCAGAACACGCAATTTTAGCGACGAATACGTCATCTCTGCCAATTACAGAAATTGCAGCGGTAACGAAGCGTCCGGAAAAAGTAATCGGTATGCACTTTATGAATCCAGTTCCAGTTATGAAGCTTGTTGAAATTATTCGTGGTTTGGCTACCGATGATGCGGTATATGAAGCAATTGAAGATATTACGAAAAAAATTGGGAAAGTACCAGTTGAAGTGAATGATTTCCCAGGTTTTGTATCAAATCGCATTTTGCTACCGATGATTAACGAAGCAATTTATACGTTATATGAAGGTGTAGCGACGAAAGAAGCAATTGATGAAGTCATGAAGCTTGGTATGAACCATCCGATGGGGCCTTTGACACTCGCCGATTTTATCGGTTTAGATACGTGTTTATACATTATGGAAGTGTTGCATGAAGGATTAGGAGATAGTAAATATCGCCCATGTCCGTTATTACGTAAGTATGTGAATGCAGGATGGTTAGGGCGTAAAACAGGTCGTGGATTCTACGTTTACGAATAAATGCCCCCTTTGTTACAACATAGTGGTCTTACCAAATTATTTAAAGGATATATAGCAAATGGAGGCGGAATATATGAACTTTCGTTTTAATGAAGAGCAGCAAATGATGAGGAAAATGGTTCGGGATTTTGCACAGAAGGAAATAGCTCCCTTTGTTCCTAGTATGGAACAAGGGGTGTTCCCGAAAGAGATTTTGCAAAAGATGGGTGAGCTTGGATTAATGGGTATTCCAGCGCCTGCAAAATACGGTGGGGCAGAAATGGACTTTATATCTTACATTCTAGCAATTGAGGAAATCTCAAAGGTAAGTGCAACAGTTGGTGTAATTTTAGCTGTACATACGTCAGTTGGAATGAATCCGATTTTATATTTCGGAACAGAAGAACAGAAGAAAAAATATGTTTCTAAACTTGCAACCGGGGAATATTTAGGTGCATTTGCTTTAACAGAGCCAAATGCAGGATCAGATGCAGGGAGTTTGAAATCAAGAGCTGTGAAAAAAGGTGATCATTATATTATTAATGGATCGAAAGTGTTTATTACAAATGGTGGTGAAGCAAGTACATACATTGTATTCGCTTCTACAAATCCAGAGGCAGGAAAAAGTGGTATTTCTGCATTTATAGTAGAGAAAGATACACCTGGTTTAATCATTGGAAAAGATGAACATAAGATGGGACTTCTCGGTTCTCGTACAGTACAACTTACTTTTGAAGATATGAAAGTGCCAGCTGAGAATTTACTTGGGGAAGAAGGACAAGGATTCAAAGTGGCGATGGCGAATTTAGATGTTGGGCGAATTGGAATCGGTGCGCAGGCTTTAGGAATTGCTGAAGCGGCGCTTGGCTGTGCAATTGATTATGCAAAAGAAAGAGAGCAATTCGGGAAGCCAATTGCGGCGCAGCAAGGGATTGGCTTCAAGCTTGCAGATATGGCAACAAGTGTCGAGGCAGCAAGGTTACTCGTATATAGAGCGGCATCTCTTAGGGCACAAGGATTACCATGCGGTAAAGAAGCATCTATTGCGAAATTATTTGCTTCTAAGACAGCGGTTGAAGTCGCGATTGAGGCGGTGCAAGTATTTGGTGGTTACGGTTATACGAAAGACTATCCAGTAGAACGATTTTTCCGTGATGCGAAAATTACGCAAATATATGAAGGAACAAGTGAAATACAGAAACTTGTTATTAGCCGTGCTTTATAAAAGGGCGAGGGGGAGACGGAGATGCATTTTAAACTATCAGAAGAACATGAAATGATAAGAAAAATGGTTCGAGATTTTGCTAAAAATGAAGTGGCACCAACAGCAGCTGAGCGTGATGAAGAAGAGCGATTTGATCGAGAGTTATTTGATCAAATGGCAGAGCTTGGTTTAACTGGTATTCCATGGCCTGAAGAGTACGGTGGAATTGGAAGCGATTACTTAGCATACGTAATCGCTATTGAAGAATTATCTCGCGTTTGTGCTTCAACAGGTGTAACACTGTCTGCGCATACTTCACTTGCGGGATGGCCAATTTTTAAATTTGGGACGGAAGAGCAAAAGCAAAAGTTTTTACGGCCGATGGCTGAAGGGAAGAAAATTGGTGCATACGGCTTAACGGAACCAGGATCTGGATCGGATGCTGGTGGAATGAAGACAATCGCAAAGAGAGATGGCGATCATTATATTTTAAATGGATCAAAAATTTTCATTACAAATGGCGGTATTGCTGATATTTATGTTGTTTTTGCGCTAACTGATCCTGAATCGAAGCAGCGCGGTACGAGTGCATTTATTGTAGAAAGTGATACACCGGGATTTTCAGTTGGGAAGAAGGAGAGCAAGCTAGGGATTCGCTCTTCACCAACGACTGAAATTATGTTTGAAGATTGCCGTATTCCTGTAGAGAATCTACTTGGAGGAGAGGGGCAAGGGTTTAAAGTTGCGATGCAAACATTAGATGGAGGTCGTAACGGTATTGCGGCGCAAGCTGTTGGGATTGCACAAGGAGCTTTAGATGCTTCTGTAGAATATGCAAGGGAGCGCCATCAGTTTGGAAAACCAATTGCGGCGCAGCAAGGGATTGGCTTTAAACTTGCGGATATGGCAACAGATGTAGAAGCAGCACGCCTTTTAACATATCAAGCGGCTTGGCTTGAATCAGAAGGGCTTCCGTATGGAAAAGAATCAGCGATGTCAAAAGTATTTGCAGGCGATGCAGCGATGAAGGTGACGACTGAAGCGGTGCAAGTATTTGGTGGTTACGGTTATACGAAAGATTATCCAGTAGAGCGTTATATGCGAGATGCAAAGATTACACAAATATATGAAGGAACACAAGAGATTCAGAGGCTTGTAATTTCTCGTATGTTAACGAAGTAGGAACGAAAGCGTAGGTATTTTCCTACGCTTTTTCCTTCCGAAAAATAATAGAGAGAGGTGAAGGGAATGGTTAAACATAATGTGCATGCATCGGTGAAAGATGAAAAATTAGTTGCGTTAAGACGTGAACAAATGATTAAAGGTGCGGTGCAACTGTTTAAACAAAAAGGATTTCCGCGTACAACAACGAGAGAGATTGCAAAAGCGGCTGGGTTTAGTATAGGGACACTTTATGAGTACATTCGTACCAAAGATGATGTTTTATATTTAGTTTGTGATAGTATATATGAACATGTAAAAGAAAGATTAGAGGAAGTAGTGTGTACAGAAAAAGGGAGTATAGAAAGTTTAAAGATAGCAATAACGAATTACTTTAAAGTGATGGACGAATTACAGGAAGAAGTATTGATAATGTATCAAGAGGTACGCTTTTTACCGAAAGAATCACTTCCGTATGTATTAGAAAAGGAGTTTCAAATGGTAGGAATGTTCGAGAATATTTTAGAACAGTGTACGGAAAATGGAACATTTACATTAAATAAAAAAGAAATACAGCTTCTTGCGCATAATATTTTTATACAAGGACAGATGTGGGGATTTAGACGCTGGGCGCTGCAAAAACTGTATACGCTCGAAGAATATACAGAAATGCAAATTAGGTATGTATTGCAAGGGGCCCATATGCTTCCGAAATAAGGAACAGACAAATTATAATTTTACTACCCTATAAAAGTTTCCCGTTTTTTTTGTAGCATATTTGTGCGACTTTTGTTTATAATGAATAGTATGGATTTTTTTAAGCAGGCCGTTATATATAAGGTTATATTTGATGAAAGGAAGTGCCGCATAAGTGGATTTTAAGCAATATTCACCAGAAGAGCTAAAAGAATGTTCAATGATTGAAGTTGTACATAGCGTTTTAGGGGATAAAAAACAAGCAACGACATTCAACGAGTTGGTTCAAGAAATCGCTCAAGTGCTGGGACTATCTCAAGAGCAAGTTAATGCGAAAATCGCACAATTTTATACAGACTTAAACATCGATGGACGTTTCATTAATTTAGGAGAAAATCGTTGGGGACTACGCAGCTGGTACCCATATGAGCAAATTGATGAAGAAATCTTGCCTCAACCAAAACCGAAGAAGAAACGTAAAGTTGAAGAAGACGGTTTTGACGACTACATTGAAGAAGACGAAGATGACTTCGACGATGCAGACGTAAGTGAAGATGAAGACGATGTAGAAGATTTGGACAAGGTTCTTGAAGAAGAAGACGGAGATGACGACGATCTTGATGATTTAGACGAAGATGACGACGACTTCGCTGAAGAAGAACTTGAGTATGATGAAACTGAAGAAGAAGAAGAGGAAGAACTGTAGTTCTTGACTTTTCATTATCGTCCATGTAGAATCATTTTTGGGCTCTTTAAAAAAGGACGATAATACTTTTAAAGTGTAAATATAAAAGAAAATTGCTCCCTACTTATTACTTTTTGTGATGAGGGGAGCAATTTTCTTTTTTGTTTTTTGTTTAGAAAATAAAAAGAGTCTAACAATAAGATGGATACAGTGTTATCTACATACGTTGCGCTTTGCAACGGTGATTATATAACAGCAAAATAGAAGGGAGCTTTTTCATGACTAAGTATATTTTTGTAACAGGCGGTGTAGTATCGTCTTTAGGAAAAGGTATTACAGCAGCATCTCTTGGAAGACTTTTAAAAAATCGTGGTTTAAACGTAACGATTCAAAAGTTTGATCCATACATTAACGTAGACCCAGGGACTATGAGCCCATACCAACACGGTGAGGTATTCGTAACAGATGATGGCGCTGAAACTGACTTAGACCTTGGTCACTATGAGCGTTTCATCGACATTAACTTAAACAAATACAGCAACGTAACAACAGGTAAAATTTACTCTTCAGTTCTTCAAAAAGAGCGTCGCGGTGAATATTTAGGAGGAACAGTTCAAGTTATTCCTCACATTACTAACGAAATTAAAGAGCGCGTATATCGTTCTGGCCGTGAAACAAATGCGGATGTTGTTATTACAGAAATCGGTGGAACTGTTGGTGATATCGAGTCTCTACCATTCTTAGAAGCAATCCGTCAAATTAAGAGCGACATCGGTCGTGACAATGTAATGTACATTCACTGTACGTTAATCCCGTACTTAAAAGCAGCGGGTGAAATGAAGACAAAACCAACACAACATAGTGTTAAAGAACTTCGTAGCTTAGGTATTCAACCAAACATTATCGTTGTTCGTACAGAAATGCCTGTTTCTCAAGATATGAAAGACAAGCTTGCATTATTCTGTGACATCGATACAAAAGCAGTTATCGAAGCTCGCGATGCAGATACTTTATATGCGGTTCCATTATCTCTTCAAGAACAAAACATGGACCAAATCGTTTGTGATCACTTAAAATTAGACAATCCAGCTGCAGATATGACAGAGTGGACTGCGCTAGTTAACAAAGTGCGTAATCTTTCTAAGAAAACAAAAATCGCTCTTGTTGGTAAATATGTAGAACTTCAAGATGCTTATATTTCTGTTGTAGAAGCACTTCGTCATGCTGGTTACTCATTCGACACAGATGTAGAAGTAAAATGGGTAAATGCTGAGCATGTAACAGCAGAAAACGTAAAAGAATTAGTTGGCGATACAGATGGTATCCTTGTACCAGGTGGCTTCGGCGATCGTGGTGTAGAAGGTAAAATCGTTGCGATTCAATATGCTCGTGAAAACAAAGTTCCATTCTTAGGAATTTGCTTAGGTATGCAACTTGCATCAATCGAATTCGCACGTAATGTATTAGGTTTAGAAGGTGCTAACTCTTCTGAAATCAACCCTGACACACCATATGCAATCATCGACTTATTACCAGAACAAAAAGATGTAGAGGACCTAGGTGGTACACTTCGTCTTGGTCTATACCCATGTAAGCTTGCTGAAGAAACAAATGCTTACAATGCTTATAATGAGCCGGTTGTATATGAGCGTCATCGTCATCGTTATGAGTTCAACAACCAGTTCCGTCCTGATATGGAAAAAGAAGGATTTGTATTCTCTGGTACAAGCCCAGACGGCCGTCTAGTTGAAATCATTGAATTAAAAGACCACCCTTGGTTCGTGGCAGCACAGTTCCACCCAGAACTTGTTTCTCGTCCAAACCGTCCACAACCATTGTTCCATGACTTCGTAAGAGCTTCTATTACGAATAAAGAGAGCAAGTAATAAAAAAAGCGCCTGAAATAAGGCGCTTTTTTTAATATTCATTTAACATTTCATCGATTGTAAATTTGATTCCGTGATAAGCAAATAAAGCTACTATTAAACTTGGGAATCCGTAGCGATTACCTTCATCGTCTGGAATAAGACCTTTTAACAGTTTTGTATCAATATGTACGTCTGTATATCGTTCGAGTGATTCCGTACCTTCTTGAAGAGCAGAAATGCCGACAATAGAGTGTCCCTCTTCTTGTAGTTTTTTTGCAATTTCTACAACCGCTTCATCTGTTGAAAAACGGCTAATAAGAAGTACACGATCTGCAGAAGTTACTTCTACTTCTTTACCATTTTCAAATAAGCGTTTTGCTTGCTTCATTGGTTCAGCACCGAATAGTGCCTCGGCAACAACGCCCTCCATTTCATTTGTACCATGTAAATAAATGAAACCATCGCCAACTAGTGCTTGAGCAAGTAAACGAGCGCTATCTTCTATATTCATTTCTTCTTTTTGAGAAACTCTGGAGAAATAACCACTTAATTGAGTTGAAAAAATTTTTAACATAATGTTACTCCCTTCATACGTGTTTGCCGGCTTTCATTATAATTTATTTTTTTAGAAAGGTGAAATCGTAGGGTAGCATAACAAAATAGGAAACGGTAAAATAAGAAAGAATAGGAAGGAATTTGCCAAAGAATAGCGAAAATAAATCGTTAAGATATAAGAAGCTTTAAATCTTGTACTTACACAGAAAGGTTGGGAATTATGGAAGGTAAAATTTTAATCGTTGATGATCAATATGGGATTCGTGTGTTATTACATGAAGTGTTCCAAAAAGAAGGTTATCAGACATTCCAAGCAGCGAATGGATTTCAAGCTTTAGATATCGTGAAAAAAGATAATCCAGATTTAGTAGTGTTAGATATGAAAATTCCAGGCATGGATGGTATAGAGATTTTAAAGCATGTAAAAGAAATTGATGAGAGTATTAAAGTAATTTTAATGACTGCTTATGGAGAGCTTGATATGATCCAAGAAGCAAAAGATTTAGGAGCTTTAATGCATTTTGCTAAACCATTTGATATTGATGAAATTCGTCAAGCTGTGAGAAATGAGCTCGCTGTAGAGGCGTAAAAATGAATTTTTTATAAAAAATATGGAAAAAAGCGTTTACATGGACTATTGTGCAGGTGAATACGGTTGAGTTTTTGAGTACAAGTTGTTATCCTATTGAGTGTAGAAAAAAGTCCGGTATGTAGATATACATATTTTACCTTATTCTGGTCATACTACCAGCGATAAGAACTTATCGGATACAAAAAACGTTTTTTAGGAGGATTCACCATGCCTTTAGTTTCTATGAAAGAAATGCTAAACAAAGCACTAGAAGGAAAATACGCAGTTGGTCAATTCAACATGAACAACTTAGAGTGGACTCAAGCTATCTTAGCTGCTGCGGAAGAAGAAAAATCTCCTGTAATCCTAGGTGTATCTGAGGGTGCAGCTCGTCATATGACTGGTTTCAAAACAGTTGTAGCTATGGTTAAAGCTTTAATCGAAGAAATGAACATCACTGTTCCTGTAGCGATTCACCTTGACCATGGTTCAAGCTTCGAAAAATGTAAAGAAGCAATTGATGCAGGTTTCACATCTGTAATGATCGACGCTTCTCACCACCCATTCGAAGAAAACGTTGAAACTACTAAACAAGTAGTAGAATACGCACACGCTCGTAACGTATCTGTTGAAGCTGAGCTTGGAACAGTTGGCGGACAAGAAGACGACGTAATCGCTGAAGGCGTAATTTACGCTGACCCAGCAGAGTGTAAGCACCTTGTTGAAGCAACAGGTATCGATTGCCTAGCTCCAGCTTTAGGTTCTGTACACGGTCCTTACAAAGGTGAGCCTAACTTAGGATTCGCTGAAATGGAACAAGTTCGTGACTTCACTGGCGTACCTTTAGTATTACATGGTGGTACTGGTATCCCAACTGCTGATATCGAAAAAGCTATCTCTTTAGGTACTTCAAAAATCAACGTAAACACTGAGAACCAAATCGAGTTTACAAAAGCTGTTCGTGAAGTATTAAACAAAGACCAAGAAGTTTACGATCCTCGTAAATTTATCGGACCTGGCCGCGACGCTATCAAAGCAACTGTTATTGGTAAAATTCGCGAATTCGGTTCTAACGGTAAAGCGTAAGAATAAAATTCCGTTTTGGAAACCGTCTAGTCTTTTAGACGGTTTCCTTTCGTTGTATAATGAAAGCGTGAACAAGTCTAAAGATTTTATCATTTTTGGTTTTTAAATAGAAAATAATGTGCATAGTCCTATTAATAAATGTGATAACGTATCTAAATTGATAAAGTGAATTCGATGAATAGTTGATCTTTATCTATTCGTGCTACAGGAGAAATGAAGATAATGGTTTCCTATTTATTGAGTTTTGGGATGGAAAGAGTAATTGAGATTCTTAAGGGGAGCTTTCTATAAAAAGATAGAAAGTAAATACATTCACAAGAAGGGAGCTCAATATGGAAAAATTGCTAATTGAAGGCGGAAGAGCTTTAAATGGAACAATTCGAGTAAGTGGTGCAAAGAACAGTGCCGTTGCATTAATTCCAGCGACAATTTTAGCAGATACTCCAGTAACTATTGGTGGTGTCCCTAATATTTCGGACGTGAAAATGTTAGGAGACTTACTAGAGGAAATTGGAGGGAAAGTAACTTATGGACAGGAGGAAGAGATGGTAGTCGATCCTTCTAACATGGTTGCAATGCCTTTGCCAAATGGAAAAGTGAAAAAATTGCGCGCTTCTTATTATTTAATGGGTGCAATGCTTGGCCGTTTTAAAAAAGCTGTTATTGGGCTTCCGGGTGGATGTCATTTAGGACCGAGGCCGATTGATCAGCATATTAAAGGGTTTGAAGCGCTAGGTGCACATGTTACGAATGAACAAGGTGCCATCTATTTAAGAGCAGATGAGCTACGCGGGGCACGTATTTATTTAGATGTTGTTAGTGTAGGAGCTACGATTAATATTATGCTAGCAGCTGTACGAGCGAAAGGTAGAACTGTTATTGAAAATGCAGCGAAAGAGCCTGAGATCATTGATGTAGCTACATTGTTAACAAGCATGGGAGCACGTATTAAAGGTGCTGGTACTGATGTAATCCGAATAGATGGTGTTGACTCTTTACATGGTTGTCACCATACTATCATTCCAGATCGTATTGAAGCTGGTACGTATATGATTCTAGGAGCTGCATCAGGAGGAGAAGTAACGGTTGATAACGTTATTCCTCAGCATTTAGAATCAGTTACTGCAAAGCTAAGAGAAGCTGGTGTTCAAGTTGAAACGAACGATGATCAAATTACGGTGAACGGTAATAGAAAGTTAAAAGTAGTTGATATCAAAACGCTTGTATATCCAGGTTTTCCAACGGATTTACAACAGCCGTTTACGACGCTTTTAACAAAGGCACACGGGACGGGAGTTGTAACAGATACAATTTACGGTGCCCGTTTCAAACACATTGATGAACTACGTCGTATGAATGCTCAAATTAAAGTAGAGGGTCGTTCGGCAATTGTAACTGGTCCTGTGTTACTGCAAGGTGCAAAAGTGAAGGCGAGTGATTTACGAGCAGGAGCGGCACTTGTTATTGCAGGGTTAATGGCAGATGGAATTACAGAAGTAACAGGACTTGAGCATATTGATCGAGGTTATGAGAATATAGTGGACAAGCTTAAAGGGCTTGGTGCAAACATTTGGCGAGAACAAATGACAAAGCAAGAAATTGAAGAAATGAAGAACGCATAAGTGATACTTCCGCAAGGGGGAAGCGAAGCATCACTACTTGCGGAAGTACACTTTATAGAAAAACACGGTTCACAAAATACGGCAGAAATATAAAGGCTTAAAGGAGAGGGATTATCGTGGAAAGAAGTTTATCTATGGAGTTAGTACGTGTAACAGAGGCTGCAGCTTTATCATCAGCGCGTTGGATGGGGCGCGGGAAAAAGGATGAGGCAGACGGTGCAGCAACATCAGCTATGCGTGATGTATTTGATACAATTCCGATGAAAGGTACAGTTGTAATTGGTGAAGGTGAGATGGATGAAGCACCAATGCTATATATCGGAGAGAAATTAGGTACAGGATATGGACCACGTGTAGACGTTGCGGTTGATCCTTTAGAAGGGACAAACATCGTAGCAGCTGGTGGCTGGAATGCTCTTGCTGTCATTGCAATTGCAGACCACGGTAATTTGTTACATGCCCCTGACATGTACATGGATAAAATCGCGGTTGGCCCAGAAGCAGTTGGGGCGGTCGACATTGATGCGCCTATTATTGATAACTTACGTGCAGTTGCGAAAGCGAAAAATAAAGATATTGAAGATGTTGTAGCGACAGTTTTAAATCGTCCACGTCATCAAGAAATTATCGAAGAAATTCGTAAAGCTGGTGCGCGCATTAAATTGATTAATGATGGAGATGTAGCTGGAGCGATTAATACAGCGTTTGATCGTACAGGTGTAGATATTTTATTTGGGTCTGGTGGAGCACCTGAAGGTGTATTAGCAGCAGTTGCTTTAAAATGTTTAGGTGGAGAAATTCACGGAAAACTATTGCCACAAAACGAAGCTGAATTAGCACGTTGTAAAAAAATGGGCATAGAAGACATTAATCGTATCCTTCGCATGGAGGACTTAGTAAAAGGTGACGATGCAATCTTTGCAGCAACAGGCGTAACAGATGGAGAACTATTACGCGGTGTTCAATTTAAAGGTAGCGTAGGAACAACGCAATCCCTTGTTATGCGCGCAAAATCAGGCACAGTTCGCTTCGTAGATGGTCGTCATAGCTTAAATAAAAAACCAAACTTGGTTATTAAATAAAAAGCGTAAGCAGCTCGTTCAGAATGGGAGGGGGATGGAGCTTCTGACGTAGAGGCGCTTTTTGCCTCGTAGGAAGAAGTGAAGCCATCGACCATTCTAGCTGCTGAAGCTAGATTAAATAAAAAGCGTAAGCAGCTCCTTCAGAAAGGTTAAAATGGTCGATCTTTCTAACTATCGGAGCTGGAACTAAATTAAATAAGAAGCGAAGACAAATTTTCTTGTCTTCGCTTCTTGTATTTGTGTTCCAACGTATTGATTAAAACTAGATAAAAGGGTTACAATAGTGAATATTACCCTACTTGAACTTATTGCCTTTCATTATTAATTATTTGCCTTCCGTATTTTTTCCCTTTACCCATGAAAAAAGAGAATAACGTTAAAGTGTGGTGTCTGAATGAATTTGTCAATTGCAGCATTAGAAAACATGAAATTAAAAGAGTTATACGAGCTTGCGAAAGAATTTAAGATTTCGTATTATAGCAAGTTAACGAAAAAAGAGCTGATTTTTTCTATTTTGAAAGCTCGAGCAGAAAAAGAAGGTTTCTTTTTCATGGAAGGCGTATTAGAAATTATTCAATCAGAAGGATTTGGATTCCTACGTCCTATCAACTATTCTCCAAGCTCAGAAGATATTTATATCTCAGCTTCGCAAATTCGTCGTTTCGATTTACGTAATGGAGATAAGGTTTCTGGTAAAGTACGACCTCCGAAAGAAAATGAACGCTATTTTGGGTTATTACAAGTTGAAGCTGTAAACGGAGATGATCCAGATTCAGCAAAAGAGCGTGTGCATTTCCCTGCATTAACACCATTATACCCAGATCGCCAAATGAAATTGGAAACGGAACCGAAAAAGTTACCGACACGCATCATGGATTTAATCGCACCAGTTGGATTTGGACAACGTGGTTTAATTGTTGCGCCTCCAAAGGCTGGTAAAACAAGTCTATTAAAAGAAATCGCGCACAGTGTTACAACAAATCATCCGGAAGCAGAACTAATTGTACTTTTAATTGATGAGCGTCCAGAGGAAGTAACAGACATTGAACGTTCTGTTAAAGGAGATGTTGTAAGTTCTACTTTTGATGAAGTACCAGAAAATCATATTAAAGTAGCTGAGCTTGTGTTAGAACGTGCGATGCGTCTTGTAGAGCACAAGAAAGATGTTATCATTTTAATGGATAGTATTACCCGTTTAGCTCGAGCTTACAACCTCGTTATTCCACCAAGTGGTAGAACATTATCAGGTGGTATCGATCCAGCTGCCTTCCATAGACCGAAGCGTTTCTTTGGAGCTGCACGTAATATTGAAGAAGGCGGTAGCTTAACAATTTTAGCAACAGCCCTTGTTGATACAGGATCACGTATGGACGATGTTATTTACGAGGAATTTAAAGGAACTGGAAATATGGAACTTCACTTAGATCGTTCATTAGCTGAACGTCGTATCTTCCCAGCGATTGATATTCGTCGTTCTGGTACACGTAAAGAAGATCTATTAATTCCAAAAGAACATTTAGACAAGTTATGGGGCATTCGTAAGACAATGCGTGATACACCAGACTTTGTTGAAAGTTTCTTACGTAAGCTTCGTCAAACGAAGACAAATGAAGAGTTTTTACAAAACATTGTTGCAGACTCGAAAAGGTATGTAACAACTAAGTAAAGGGAAAAAAATCAGGACTCGCTTATTTTATAGTAAGCGAGTTTTTTATGCTGTTTAGGTGATATTAAAGAGAGAGATAAGTGAAAGAACCTTAGCCAGTCAGAGCTGGATGAGCTCCCTCCAGCGGCTAAAATCTCCGGTCATTTCACTCTCTCGCATGAAGCAAAAAGCGCTTCAAGGTCGAGAGTTCGAAGTGTCCTGGATTCTGAACGAGCCGCTTCTGCTTTTAAATGATATCCAGTTCCGGTGGCTAGCTCTTCGCATCTAAGAACCTTCCGCCCGAAAGGTAAAAAGCACCTTTAGGGCGAAAGAACCTTAACTGGTCAGAGCTGAGCGAGCCACCTCCACTTTTAAGATAATACCAGCTCCAGCGGCTAGAATGGTCGGTGGCTTCGCGTCTTCCTACGAGGTAAAAAGCACCTCTACGTCAGAAGCTCCATCCCCCTCCCATTCTGAGCGAGCCGCTTCTGCTTTTAAATTGTATCTAGTTCCGACGGCTAGCTCTTCGTGTCTAAGAACCTCCCGCACTAAAGGTAAAAAGCACCTTTTGTGCGAGAGAACCTTAGCCAGTCAGAGCTAAACGAGCCGTCTACACTTTTAATTTCAAAAGACAAAAACAGGTAGTTGCAAAATGAAGTTAGCCTTGTTATAATTTCATCATATGTGTTTCATCAATATAGTTGTGTATGCAGCTGAAGATGAAAAACTCTGTTTCGAAAATGATTCAGGGCGGAAGGAGATGAAAAGAATGAAAGCAGGAATTCACCCAGATTACAAGAAAGTTGTATTCATGGACACAAACACAGGCTTCAAATTCTTAAGCGGATCTACTAAAGGATCTAACGAAACTGTTGAGTGGGAAGATGGTAACACTTATCCATTACTAAAAGTTGAGATCAGTTCTGATTCTCACCCATTCTACACTGGACGTCAGAAGTTTGCTACTGCAGACGGACGCGTTGACCGCTTCAATAAGAAATACGGTCTTAAGTAATAAAAACATAAAACAGGCAAGTGTATGTATTCGCTTGTCTGTTTTTTTTGCGAAAATATTATACCTTTACCCTACTTTTAACTGAAAAGTAGATGAAAGGAGAGCTTCATGTACTTAATAAATCAAAATGGCTGGATTGAAGTGATTTGCGGTAGTATGTTTTCTGGCAAGTCAGAAGAGCTAATCCGCCGTGTGCGCCGTACGCAATTTGCAAAACAACATGCAATTGTATTTAAACCTTGTATTGATAATCGATATAGTGAAGAAGATGTTGTATCACATAACGGATTAAAGGTAAAAGCAGTTCCTGTTTCAGCTTCAAAGGATATATTTGAACATATTACAGAAGAGCTGGATGTTATTGCAATCGATGAGGTGCAATTTTTTGATGGGGACATTGTGGAAGTGGTGCAAGTATTGGCAAATCGTGGCTATCGTGTCATTGTAGCTGGTTTAGACCAAGATTTCCGTGGTCTACCATTTGGACAAGTTCCTCAGCTGATGGCGATTGCTGAACATGTGACAAAACTACAAGCAGTATGTTCTGTATGTGGATCTCCAGCAAGTCGTACACAACGATTAATTGATGGAGAACCAGCGGCATTTGATGATCCAATTATTTTAGTTGGAGCTTCAGAATCGTATGAACCACGTTGTCGTCATTGTCATGCAGTACCTGCAAACAAAGATAAGTAAAACTCGCTGCGCAAGGCGGGTTTTTTTCAAAATAGAGAGAATGAGCGGTGTGAGCCGCTTACGCTTTTAAATATATCTAGTTCCGGTGGCTAGCTCTTCGCATCTAAGAACCTTCCGCCCGAAAGGTAAAAAGCACCTTTAGGTCGAAAGAACCTTAGTTGGTCAGAGCTGAACAAGCCACCACCACTTTTAAATATAATTTGCGTTTTTTTGAGTAAGTACCATATACTATTTGTATTAGATACTAGGATGTAGAGGTGAATGATGTGTTAGATCGTTTGCAAGCTGTAGAAAATCGTTATGAGAAGTTAAATGAATTGTTAAGTGATCCAGCGATTATTAGTGATTCAAATAAGCTTCGTGAATATTCAAAGGAACAGTCTGATATACAGGAAACGGTAGAGGTGTATCGTGAGTATAAGGATGTTCGTGAGCAATTAAAAGATGCGAAAGCAATGTTAGAAGATAAGTTAGACGCAGAAATGCGTGAAATGGTAAAAGAAGAAGTTTCTGAGTTAGAATCACAAGATAAAACATTATCAGAGCGTCTGAAAATTTTACTTGTTCCAAAAGACCCTAATGATGATAAGAACGTTATCGTTGAGGTTCGTGGAGCTGCTGGTGGAGACGAGGCAGCTTTATTTGCTGGTGACTTATACCGTATGTATAGCCGTTACGCTGAGGTACAGGGCTGGAAAACGGAGATTATTGAGGCTAGCTATACAGAGTTAGGTGGATATAAAGAGATTATCTTTATGATTAATGGTAAAGGTGCTTTCGCGAAGCTGAAATTCGAGAATGGCGCTCACCGTGTACAACGTGTTCCTGAAACGGAATCTGGTGGACGTATTCATACATCTACAGCCACTGTAGCTGTATTACCAGAGGCAGAAGAAGTAGAAATTGATATTCATGAGAAAGATGTTCGTGTTGATACATTCGCTTCTAGTGGACCTGGTGGACAGAGCGTTAATACAACGATGTCAGCGGTGCGTTTAACGCATTTACCGACTGGTGTAGTTGTATCTTGTCAGGATGAGAAATCACAGATCAAGAATAAAGAAAAAGCGATGAAAGTATTACGCGCACGTGTTTATGATAAGTTTAGACAAGAAGCGCAAGCTGAGTATGATCAAAACCGTAAACAAGCTGTTGGTACGGGAGATCGTTCAGAGCGTATTCGTACGTATAACTTCCCGCAAAACCGTGTTACAGACCATCGAATCGGTTTAACGATTCAAAAGCTAGATCAAATCTTACAAGGTAAGTTAGATGATTTCATCAATGCCTTAGTGATGGAAGATCAGGCTCAAAAGATGGAGGCAGCTGAGTAATGCGTGTCTATGAAGCCCTGAAATGGGCTTCTTCTTTTTTACAGGAAAATGGACGAGATGAAAATGCGGGAGAAATTGTCCTTTGTCATGTATTAAAGGTGAATAGAACAGGATTACTTATGAATATGCGTGAAGAAATAACTGAGGAACAAGAGAAAAGCTTTACGGAGTTTATCCATAAGCATGTAGAAGGTATTCCTATTCAATATATGATTGGTTATGAAATGTTTTATGGACGGTCTTTCTTTGTGAATGAAGAAGTATTAATACCAAGGCCGGAAACAGAAGAGCTTATAGTGGGAGTATTAGAAAGAATCGAGCGCCATTTTGGTGATGCGAAACTACATGTAGCAGATATAGGTACAGGTAGTGGAGCGATTTCTATTACGCTTGCTTTAGAAAATAAAAATCTTCATGTGTATACAGTAGATATTGCACAAGAGTCGATTGAAGTTGCAAAAGAAAATGCAAAAGCTTTAGGTGCAGAAGTAACGTTCTATCACGGTGATTTATTGTCACCATTTCATAAAACGGGTCAAAAGCTAGATGTTGTTGTTTCAAATCCTCCATATATACCGGAAGAGGATTGGCGTGGTCTTTCTCCTGTTGTGAAAGAGCATGAGCCGAAGAGAGCACTTGTTGGTGGTGAAGACGGATTAGATTTCTATCGCCGTTTTATGGAAGAATTGCCGAATGTGTTGCAGAAGAAAGCGATTGTGGCGTTTGAAATTGGAGTAGGACAAGGTGAGGATGTAAAAAGATTGTTACAACAAGCTTTTCCACATGCTCATGTTGAGGTTGTTTTCGATATTAACGGAAAAGATCGTATGGTATTTGCAGAGATGGAGTAAGGTTCACACCTTACTCTATTTTTTTGTGGAAAAATTCATATAGATTTTGAATTTAATAGTTTAGAAAGATGAAAGTCTGTCCACACTGTTTGTAGAAGGGACGGTGGAGGAAATGAAAAAACAAGTTATTGCTTATCTTCTTATACTATTAATTGGTGCACAGTTACTTGTGCAGTTTGGATATATGAAAGCTGATGCGAAAGGGCCTTCAGTTATTCCGAAAGAGGCCGTTCGATTACGAATTTTAGCAAATAGTGATTCAGATAAAGACCAGGCATTAAAGCGTAAAGTGCGTGATGAAGTAAAAGCACAAATTGATGGATGGGTAGCGGATTTAACTTCATTTGAAGAGGCGCGCAAAGTAATTCAAAGTCATATTCCAGAAATCGAGAAAACGGTGGAAAATACGTTAAAAAGAGAAGGAAGTAAAGAATCATTTCAAGTGAAATTTAGTAAGAATGTAAAGTTTCCTACAAAGGTATATGGGAATTTTATTTATCCAGCAGGAGAATATGAAGCGGTATTGATTACAATTGGAGAAGGTGAAGGGGCGAACTGGTGGTGTGTATTATTTCCACCAATGTGTTTCTTAGATTTTTCGAGCGGGACAGCTGTAAGAAAAGAAGAGCACGTTGTGAAGGCGGAATCTCCTGAAGAGGAGCAGGTACAACTAGATGAGGAAGTAGTAGATACAGAAGAGAATAAAGTGGATGAGGTAAAAGAAACGAAAGTTGTAAAGCGGGAAGCAGTAAAAAAAGTAACAGCTTCTGAAAAGAAAGTAGTGAAAAATGAAACAAAAGTCGAAGAGCAGCCTGTAAGTAAAGAAGAAACAAAAAATGTGGAAAAAGTGGAGAAACCTGTGGAGAAAAAACAAGAACAGCAAAATGAGTATGTAAAAGTAGAAGAGGAAGAAGAAAAGCCAGAAGTTAAATTGTTTATTGTAGAAGCTTTTACATCTTTATTCTCTAAATAGTACTATTAATAAATCCCTCCTCATATATAAAAATGAGGAGGGATTTATTATGAAGAAAGTGTATTTTGCTACGAAAGCAGATGTGGAAAGATTACATTCTTTTTTCGGACAAGCTAATAAAAAAGATGATAAAATAAATGAGTTGT
Organism: Bacillus sp. PPSBB_2; assembly: GCF_045291115.1. NCBI lineage: Bacteria > Bacillati > Bacillota > Bacilli > Caryophanales > Bacillaceae > Bacillus > Bacillus sp. PPSBB_2. The sequence continues at coordinate 5,592,420 of NZ_CP147983.1, read as the reverse complement.
ACGCACAATTTATGATTTTGGAAGAGGCGGAAGAAATACGAGCTGTAATTGGTTATGAACAAAGTGGGGAAGATGTACTTATTCGTTCTTGTTTATTCACACCTCATGTGGATAAACAGACTTTCTTATATTTTTTTGAAATGTTTTTGCAGTATATGAAAGAAAAAAGTGTTCAACAATTGTACTTACTAACAAATCATCCACAATCTGTACCGATCTTTCAGTTCTTTGACTTTTTTACTATAGAAAAGGATGAGGTTCCAGAGGGAATTCAACAGCTAGAACATTTTTGTAAAAATATAAAAGAGCAGAATGCAATAATACTAAATTGTCAGCTATTCACAAAGTTATCCACGGATTAATTAGGTTTATCCACATTTTGTGGATAAACCTTGTTTGTCTTTTGGATAAATCTCATAGTAAACTAAAAATAGACAAGTATTTAAGGCTAGAAAAGGACGTGGAAAAAAATGCATACAAATATGTGGGTTGTGGATAATGTTGTGGAAAGAAAAAAATATTATCCACAGTTACAAGAAGCAGCAAAATTATTAAGAGAAAATGAGGCGGTTGCTTTCCCTACGGAAACAGTATATGGGTTAGGGGCAAACGCGATGGATGATGAAGCAATCGCGAAAATTTTCGAAGCGAAAGGAAGACCGAGTGATAATCCACTCATTGTCCACATAGGTACAAAATCTCAGTTAGATGGGATTGTGAAAGAAATTCCACCAGTTGCAGAGAAGTTAATGGCGCATTTTTGGCCAGGACCATTAACAATTATTTTGCCGAGAAAAGAAGGAATTTCAGAGAAGGTGACGGCAGGACTTAATACGGTTGGAGTAAGAATGCCTGATCATCCAATTGCACTTGCTCTTATTGAAGAGGCGAATGTACCTGTTGCGGCACCAAGTGCGAATCGTTCAGGGCGTCCAAGTCCAACATTAGCTTCTCACGTATATGAAGATTTGAATGGGAAGATTGCAGGTATTGTTGATGGTGGTGCAACTGGAGTAGGCGTTGAATCAACTGTAATTGATTGTACAAGCACGGTTCCAACAATATTACGTCCAGGTGGGATTACGAAAGAACAATTAGAAGCGGTGATAGGTACTGTTTCTTTAGATCCAGCTTTAAAGGATGAGAAGGAAAAACCGAAATCGCCTGGAATGAAATACACACATTATGCGCCGAAAGCACCACTTAGTATTGTTGAGGGCTCACGTGAGTTTATTCAGCATCTTGTGGATGAGAAAAAGAAAAAAGGATTTAAAGTAGGCGTATTAACGACAGAAGAGTACCAGTATATATATAGTGCAGATGTTATATTATCTTGTGGTGTTAGAAGTGACTTAGCTAGCGTTGCGACTAAATTATATGATGTACTTAGAACATTTGATGCAAGTGAAGTGGATGTTATTTTTAGTGAGTCATTCCCTAATGAAGGAATAGGGAATGCAATTATGAATCGTTTAACAAAAGCGGCAGGACATCATATTATTATTGAATGATAAGGTAAGGTTAGCAAACAGAATATTTCTCCTTGGATAAGCATATTGTGAAGTAGCACGTCCAAGGAGGGGCATGAATGACGTTTGAACAGCTAATACCTTTAATAATTATGGCATTCGCCTTAGGGATGGATGCGTTCTCGGTGAGTCTTGGTATGGGGATGATGCCCCTAAAGTTAAGACAAATCCTGTATATTGGTATGACGATAGGGATATTTCATATTATTATGCCGTTTATAGGAATGGTACTAGGTCGTTTTTTATCAGAGAAATATGGAGATATCGCACATTTTGCGGGTGCTATTTTATTAATCGGACTAGGGTTTTATATCGTATATTCGACCATTTTACAAAATGAAGAGACTAGAACTGCCCCTATTGGAATTAGTTTATTCGTATTTGCATTTGGCGTCAGTATAGATAGTTTCTCAGTAGGGCTTAGTCTTGGTATTTATGGGGCACAGACAATTATTACGATTTTATTGTTTGGATTTGTTAGCATGTTATTAGCGTGGATTGGTTTATTAATTGGGAGACATGCGAAAGATATGCTCGGTACATACGGTGAGATAGTAGGTGGTATCATTTTGGTTGGGTTTGGATTATATATCCTTTTTCCTATATAATTTTATGTAGGAGGGAATTATGAACAAGCTATTGGAATGGTATGTTAAATTTTTAACCTTCTTTCCTCGATGGCTAAGAAGACTTATAATTTGGGGTATTATTTTGCAAATTTCGATGTTAGGTTGGATTAAGTTAATTCGTGAATGGTGAGATAGTTCCTTTCTGTGAATATTTTGTTTGTACTATATTTATTACGCTAAAAATTACAGATATAGAAAGGATGAGATGAATGACGAGATTGAAGCAAGTTTTTGGTATTATTATTAGTTTTTTTGTTTTTTGGTTTAGTATGCTCGGTGTACAAATGTTTGCTGAGTTTTTAGATATTGAGTCATTGAAATTTGTTGCGGGAAAGACTGAGGCGGCGCGTGCCTTTTACTCTCCGTACCCGTTTTTAATTGTTTTTCTTATTACATTGCTTTCCCTATACTTCTTCGTAATTAAGCTAGGGAAGCCGAAAAAAGAGAAAATGCCTACTTTAGAGGAAAAGAAGGAAGAATTACAATGATAAAATCCCCTGCTAAAAAGCAGGGGATTTTATATTTGAGTGATGGGAGGAATCTAGCCCCATTGCTTTTAAATATATCCAGTTCCAGCGGCTAGCTCTTCGCATGAAGCAAAAAGCGCTTCAAGGTCGAGAGCTTGAAGTGCCCTGCGATTCTGAGCGAGCCGCTTCCGCTTTTAGATATATCTAGCTCCAGCGGCTAGAATGGTCGGTGGCTTCGCGTCTTCCTGCGAGGCAAAAAGCGCCTCTACGTCAGAAGCTCCATCCCCCTCCCATTCTGAGCGAGCCGCTTCCGCTTTTAGATATTATCCAGTTCCAGTGGCCAGCTCTTCGCATCTAAGAACCTCCCGCACGAAAGGTAAAAAGCACCTTTTGTGCGAGAGAACCTTAGCTGGTCAGAGCTAAACGGGCCACTTCCACTTTTAGATATTATCCAGCTTCAGCGGCTAGAATCTCCGGTCATTTCGCTCTCTCGCATGAAGCAAAAAGCGCTTCATGCGAGAGCTCCAATGCCCTGCGATTCTGAGCGAGCCACTTCCACTTTTAAACTGGCCTAACCAATTCAAATTGTTCTCCTAATTTTGCATAGTTATGTCCTGCTAGGCGGCTTATTGGTTTGAGTCCTTCGGCGTGAATGCGCCCTTTTTCATATAGATGTTCGGCAACGTGGAAACGAACGACGCGTCCAATTAGTAGATCACAAGCTGGTGAGTCTTCTGTTCCACCAAGTGGAATTGCACGTTCTAATACGCATTCCATTCGAATATTTGCTTCTTTTACACCTGGAACGGAGATGACTTCACTTTCAATTGGTGTTAGTTTTGCTAGTTCAATTTCACTTTCATTTGGCGGGAGATTAGCTGCTGTTTCATTAATTGCTGCTACATATGATTCGTCAGAAATATGTACGACAAATTCACCTTTTTCAATTGCGTTTCGGGAAGTGTCCTTTCTTTCTCCGGCTTTTCGTTGTACAGATACTGAGATAAGTGGTGGATTAGCAGCGACAATATTAAAATAACTATATGGTGCGCCGTTTAATACACCGTCTTTTGTTACAGAAGTAACGAATGCGACAGGGCGAGGGATGATACTTCCAGTAAGTAATTTGTAATTATCTTTTTCAGTTTGTTCATTTGGATTAATGGATAACATGCTTGTAATCCCCTTTCTAAATATGAATACTTATTGTTTGTTTACAAGATAACGATGAGAAAATCCTGCTGGAAATAATATTTTGTTTCATAAAAAGAACTTACTTCAATTGTAATGAAGTAAGTTCTTTTTCAAGAATCTCAAATTTGAGATAAAAATTAAAGTAAAACGTATGCGCCAGGTCCGATTAAAGCTACACCAACAGCAACAGCGATTAACATTAAGTTATATTCATATCCATTTTGTGTTACCCAGTAACCATTTTTTCCGTGAACAGTGAAGATAGCCATTAACATTGTTCCAACGATAAATAATGAACCAACTACAATGAAAATACCTGATGCGAATAAGAAACCACCTAGTAATTCAGTTGCGCCAGCCATAAATGCCATAAATACACCAGGACGTAAACCGATTGACTCCATCCAGCCACCTGTTCCTTTTAAACCGTAACCGCCAAACCAACCAAATAATTTTTGAGCGCCATGACCCATGAATGTAATTCCTATAATAAGACGAATAATAAGTAGACCGAAATCCATCATTTTTAAAAACCTCCTAAAAGTTATTAACTTACCTTACGTAAGTAATAATAAAATAGTTGCTTACTATAGTCAAGTGGATTTTGAAAAAAGTTTGAATTAAATTTTACAAATTAACAACAAAAAATAAAATGTAGTAAAGACCTCTAGACAAGTTGGAAAAAAAAAGAGAAAATATAAATAGAAGTTAACTTCTAATTGTTATTCAGACAATCAGAATTGACTGGAATTTTGTGAAGCGCTACAATAAGAGTCTATTAGTAATGACATAATTTATTTCGAAAGCGTTTTTACAGTATAATATTCGAAGTATGAAGTCTTACATGTATCCCGAGTTTTACTAGGGATTGCCCTATAAACTTTTAGGTAAATTATAAGGAGGACTATCCTATGTTTAAAAAATTATTCGGTCTTGGTTCAAAAACAAATGAAGAAACAATCGTAGCTCCATTAACTGGAGCAGTGAAAAATATTGAAGAAGTACCAGATCCAGTATTTGCTGGTCGTATGATGGGTGACGGTGTTGCAATTGATCCTACTGAAGGTGTAGTTGTATCTCCAGTTGATGGTGAAATCGTACAATTATTCCACACAAAACATGCTATCGGAATTAAAGCGAAAAACGGTACAGAAATTTTAATCCACGTTGGATTAGAAACTGTAAAAATGGAAGGTGAAGGTTTCGAAGCTCACGTTTCTGAAGGCCAAGCTGTAAAAGCTGGAGATAAATTAATCTCATTCGACTTAGAATTAATCCGTGAAAAAGCGAAAAGCACAATTACTCCAATTGTTATTACAAACACAGATGCAGCTGAGTCTATTAAGACAACTGTAGGCGTAGCAGCTACAAAAGGTTCAACAGAAGTAATGAAAGTTACAATGAAATAATTGCAATATAAGAGGAATCCGTTTCGTATGAAATGGATTCCTTATTTTTGTTGCGTGTTCAGTATGTATGTTAAAATACTCTAGGCACTTGGAAATAGGGTTTCACATATATGTGGATAAGGCGCATTTTTCTTAGAAAAAATATAAGAGAAATGCGCCTTTTGTATATTCACATTTCTTTTGTTCTATTCTAATGTAAGTTATGATGAATGATAAGAAATCGAATATAGGGGTGGGTTTGAATGAAACGAGTGTTATTTGTTTGTACTGGCAATACATGTCGTAGTCCAATGGCTGAGGCGTTGCTTCGTCATCACGGAGGAGATAAGTTTGAAGTGCAATCTGCTGGTGTTTTCGCCTATCCTGGGAGCGATGCATCGGTACATGCGAAGGAAGCTTTAGCTGAAAAAGGAATTTCAATTGATCATGCGGCGCAGCAAGTAAATGAAACTTTGCTTGATTGGGCTGATATTGTCGTAACGATGACAGAAAACCATAAGCAAATTGTACTTGGGCATTATCCGAGCGTTGAAAAGAAATTAAATACGTTATATGGATTAACTGAAGGTATAGGCAAGGACATTTCAGATCCATTTGGAGGCTCGCTTTCTATTTATAAAGAAACGTTAGATGAGATGGAAAAACTTGTACAAACTTTACTGAAAAAACATTCAGTAGGTTGATGTTTCGTGTATAATACGATATTGGAGATCACTTCTTCCTATATGAGGTAGCGAGTGTGAAATGAAGATAATTGATTGAAACTTTGGAGGGGTAAAAATGAAAGTAGTAATAGCATCTGATCACGGCGGTATGAATATCCGCAAAGAACTTGTAAGTTTATTAGAAGAGTTAAATATTGAATATATTGATTTAGGTTGTGAATGTGAAGCTGGTTCTGTTGATTACCCTGACTTTGCGTTTCCAGCAGCTGAAATGGTAGCGAATGGTGAAGTAGATCGTGGTATTTTAGTTTGTGGGACAGGCATTGGTATGTCAATCGCAGCAAACAAAGTAAATGGTATCCGTTGTGCGTTAGTTCATGATACTTTCAGCGCGAAAGCGACGAGAGAGCATAATGACACTAACATGCTAGCAATGGGAGAGCGTGTAATTGGTGCTGGTCTAGCGCGTGATATCGCGAAAATCTGGTTAACAACTGATTATGAAGGTGGTCGTCACGAAAACCGCGTAGGAAAAATTAAAACATACGAAACAAAGTAATAGATTCTAACTATCAGTAGTGTGAAATATAATTTGGTGAACCAACCTGTGAAAGGAAGAGGCGTAATGACAGAAATCGTAAAGGTAAGAGAACAGCTACAAATGTCGCTTTCTGATTTCCAAGAACAAGCTTCATTACAAAGCGGTCAAGTTTTTGTAGTGGGTTGTAGCACGAGCGAAGTGCTAGGCGAAAGAATTGGAACATCAGGAACGATGGAAGTAGCAGAGGCGATTTTCTCTGAGTTAAAACAATTTCAAGAGCAAACAGGTATTGAATTAGCGTTTCAATGTTGTGAGCATTTAAACCGTGCTTTAGTAGTTGAGAGAGAAGTAGCGATAAAATATCAATTTGAAATTGTAACAGTTACGCCTGTTAGATCAGCAGGTGGTGCATTGGGGACATACGCGTATCACAATTTGAAAGATCCGGTAGTAGTTGAGTTTATTAAAGCTGATGCAGGAATGGATATTGGTGATACATTTATCGGTATGCATTTAAAGCATGTAGCTGTTCCGGTTCGTACAAGTGTGAAGGAAATTGGAAGTGCGCATGTAACGATGGCCAAAACACGTGGAAAACTAATTGGTGGAGCACGTGCTGTCTATGCGGCAGTGGAAGAGACTACCACTTGCCGTTAAATATGAGAAATTAGGAAGTCATATAGTACCTGTTTATCATAAGGTAAAAGGTATGTTGTCTGACTTTATAATAGAAGAAAGAAAAGACCGATTTTCGGTCTTTTTTTTCTTTTATGATATAGAAAGTCATGTTAGAATGTAGTTGAAAACATGAAGGTTCGAAAGAATTACAACCTGAATTTTCGTTTTTTCTGAATAAATAAGAAAAAACTGTTGGGAATCGATGTAATTCGTTCAGAAAAGGGGGATTTTGGTGGATCATTTAAAACGTCAAGATGAAAAGGTATTTGCTGCAATTGAGGCAGAACTAGGAAGACAGCGTTCAAAGATTGAGTTAATTGCTTCGGAAAACTTCGTAAGTGAAGCAGTAATGGAGGCACAAGGTTCTGTTTTAACGAATAAGTATGCTGAAGGATATCCTGGAAAACGTTACTATGGTGGCTGTGAACACGTAGACGTAGTAGAAGATATCGCACGTGATCGCGTGAAAGAAATTTTCGGCGCAGAGCACGTAAATGTTCAACCACACTCTGGTGCACAAGCGAACATGGCAGTATACTTCACGATTTTAGAGCAAGGCGATACAGTACTTGGTATGAACTTATCTCATGGTGGTCACTTAACACACGGAAGCCCTGTTAACTTCAGTGGAGTACAATATAATTTCGTAGAATATGGCGTGGATGCTGACTCTCACCGTATTAATTACGATGATGTATTAGCAAAAGCGAAAGAACATAAACCAAAATTAATCGTTGCAGGTGCAAGTGCATACCCTCGTGTTATCGATTTCAAGCGATTCCGTGAGATTGCAGATGAAGTGGGCGCTTATTTAATGGTTGATATGGCACATATCGCAGGTTTAGTAGCTGCTGGTTTACATCCAAATCCAGTACCACATGCACATTTCGTTACAACGACAACACATAAAACGTTACGTGGTCCACGTGGTGGTATGATTTTATGTGAAGAGCAATTTGCAAAACAAATTGATAAATCAATCTTCCCTGGTATTCAAGGTGGTCCACTTATGCACGTAATCGCTGCAAAAGCTGTTGCATTTGGTGAAGCACTTCAAGATGATTTCAAAACATATGCACAAAATATCATTAACAATGCGAACCGCTTAGCTGAAGGTCTTCAAAAAGAAGGACTTACACTTGTTTCTGGCGGAACAGACAATCACTTAATCTTGATTGATGTTCGTAACTTAGAAATCACAGGTAAAGTAGCAGAGCACGTATTAGATGAAGTTGGTATTACAGTGAACAAAAATACAATTCCATTTGAAACAGCAAGCCCATTTGTAACAAGTGGTGTACGTATCGGTACAGCAGCTGTAACATCTCGTGGTTTCGGTTTAGAAGAAATGGATGAAATTGCGTCACTTATTGCTTATACATTAAAAAATCATGAAAATGAAGCTGCGTTAGAAGAAGTACGTAAGCGTGTAGAAGCGTTAACTAGCAAATTCCCAATGTATCCAAATCTATAATAGATTGAAGAAGACTGCCGAGACTTAATTGTTTTGGCGGTCTTTTTTTTGGACATATATTATTTTTAAAGTATGTATACAAATGATGAATAAATTTTGGCGATATAATGAAGGATACAGCTCCCATAATTGGTAAAGATACTAGATAGATTCATTGTAAAATCATGATTTTGCCAAATTTGCCCTTGAATATTAGTAGCGTTTTCTTTACAATCGTAAATAGTGTAAAAAAGCGTGCAAACGCATGAATATCATCTAAAGGAGAGATTCACATGGGAAAACTGTATGTATTTGATCACCCGTTAATTCAACATAAGATTACATATATTCGCGATAAGAATACAGGTACGAAAGATTTTCGTGAATTAGTGGACGAAGTAGCAAGCTTAATGGCTTTCGAAATTACTCGCGACCTTCCACTTAAGGACATTGAAATTGAAACACCTGTAAGCAAAGCGACAACAAAAGTGATCGCTGGTAAAAAACTTGGTTTAATTCCGATTTTACGTGCAGGTTTAGGAATGGTTGATGGAATTCTGAAATTAATTCCAGCAGCAAAAGTAGGACACGTTGGTTTATACCGTGACCCTAAAACATTGCAACCGGTAGAATACTATGTGAAACTTCCAACGGATGTAGAAGAGCGTGACTTTATCGTACTAGATCCGATGCTAGCAACAGGTGGTTCTGCGGCTGAAGCAATTAACTCTCTGAAAAAGCGCGGTGCGAAACAAATTAAATTAATGTGTATCGTTGCAGCTCCAGAAGGGGTAAAAGTAATACAAGAAGAACATCCTGATGTTGATATTTATGTAGCAGCATTAGATGAGAAATTAAATGACCACGGATATGTAGTACCAGGTCTTGGTGATGCTGGTGACCGTTTATTCGGAACGAAGTAAGACAACTGACGAGCAGGGGAGATTCCCCAGCTCGTCTTTTTTGCTGTAAGCAAGTAGGGGAGGGGGAGAGGATAAATATACATCGTATATACAACATAAGTTGCATACACCTCACATATAATATAGAAGTCTTACGTCTGAGGAACACTGTATTATGGAAGAAAAGCGTTATATCTCGAAAATATAATAGTGACAAACTTGTGAACATTTCCTTCTATTATAAAGAGAAAACTGTTAGAAATTGCATATATGTAACCAGTATTTAGAAGGGGAACGTTTTCATTTTTGGGAGGAAATGCCTAATACTCAAATTTTTAGATTTTTTACGATTTCTCGTTGACACTGTTAATACCCTATTGTATGCTAACAACGGGGATAGATGGTAGGGCTTTCAGTGACAAAATTACATCTATTCCGTGACGAAAATGTAAACTTTTTGTTTTGTATAGGATTTATGCAAAAAAATGAGTTATTATTAACACATCGTGAATGAGGGTTACATATTGGAGGGATGAATCCTTGCAAAAAAACGATCGCAGCCATATAAAAGCTTATGCTTTAATGTCAGGTATTCTTGCTCAATTAGTCGGTTCTATTCTTGTTGGAATCTTTGGTGGGCAGTGGATTGATAATAAGGTTGGAACGTTTCCGTTGTTTCTTATTATAGGGTTATTACTCGGACTAGGAACAGGGGTATACGCAATGATTCGACTCATTCGACATTACTATTCGGGAGAGCAATGATGATAGACGTACATGGACTTGTCCAAAGACAAAAGAAATATATGTACTACTTGCTTGCGCTTCTAGTGCTAGGATGGGGATTTACCTCTTACAAGGATGTATTTCTTGGACTGATTATCGGGACGATTTTCAGTTTTCTTAGTTTGCGCATCATTGCACGTAGAACAGACAAGCTGCTAGATCGCGTAACAAATGGAGAAAACGTGAAGTTCAAGGCAACAGCGGTAAGTACATATTCAAGATTCGCCACGATTGGGTTATTAATTTTATTTGCAGCCAAATATCAAGAGTTAATCGCGATGTGGGGCCTAGGTGTAGGATTGCTGACAGGATACCTTGTCATGATCATAGATTTTCTTTATTTAGAGTATAAGAGCAGGGAAGAGAGGTGAATTACTAGTGGAACACGGTAAATTAGTTGAATTTCTAGGTTTAACGTTCGATTTGTCATCAGTTATGATGGTTACTGTAGCAGCAGTTATTGTTTTCTTAATCGCTGTTATCGGAACTCGCAGCTTAGCTCTTCGCCCAACCGGGATGCAAAACTTCATGGAATGGGTGTTTGACTTCGTGAAAGGGATTATCAATAGTACGATGGACTGGAAAACAGGTGGACGTTTCTTAACGCTTGGCGTTACGCTTATCATGTTTATCATCGTATCGAACTTCCTTGGTTTACCATTCATGTATTCAGCAACTGAAGCTGGCGAACATATTGCATGGTGGAGATCACCAACGTCTGATCCAGCAGTTACATTAACATTAGCCGTGATGGTAGTTACCCTCACCCATTATTATGGAATTAAGATGAAGGGTACGAAAGAGTACGTAAAAGGTTATTTCCAACCTATGAAATTCTTATTCCCATTAAAGGTTATTGAGGAGTTTGCTAACACATTAACGTTAGGTCTTCGTTTATTTGGTAACATTTATGCAGGTGAGATCTTATTAGGATTACTTGCTAAGTTGGGCGGAGCATCAGTCCTTGGGGCATTAGGTGCGCTTGTACCAATGTTAGCATGGATGGGATTCAGTGTATTCGTTGGATCAATCCAAGCATTTATTTTCGTTATGTTAACGATGGTTTATATGGCTCATAAAGTAAGCCATGACCATTAATATAATTTAAGTAAGAAAAAAATTATTTTTTTATAATACAAAGGAGGACAAATTAAATGAGTTTAGGTGTAATCGCAGCTGCAATTGCAATTGGTTTATCAGCATTAGGTGCAGGTATTGGTAACGGTCTTATCGTATCACGTACAATCGAAGGTGTTGCTCGTCAACCAGAATTAAAAGGCGCACTTCAAACAATTATGTTCATCGGGGTTGCTTTAGTTGAGGCACTTCCAATCATCGGTGTAGTTATTGCATTCATCGTAATGAACAAATAAGGGAGACTCCCCTTACATAGATGGCGAAGAGTGTTTTTCCGAACTTTCTTCGCCATTGCTTTATGAATGAAACGTATGTCTTTTTTTTTCATATGATCAATTTAGATATTTTGAAGGGAGTGAATCCTTGTGCCAACTTTATTATTAGGTGCTGCCATTCCATTTGGAACGATTGCTTATACATTGTTCATTTTCTTACTTCTATTAGTAATGCTACGCAAATTTGCGTGGGGTCCTTTAATGGGAATTATGAAAGAACGTGAAGAGCATGTTACTAATGAAATCGACGCTGCAGAAAGAAGTAATGCTGAGGCGAAGAAATTAGTAGAAGAACAACGTGAAATGTTAAAACAATCACGTGTTGAAGCACAAGAGTTAATCGAAAGAGCGAAAAAGCAAGCTGTAGATCAAAAAGATGTTATTGTTGCTGCTGCGAAAGAAGAAGCAGAATCAATTAAAGCATCTGCTGTACAAGAAATTCAACGCGAAAAAGAGCAAGCAATTGCTGCTTTACAAGAACAAGTTGCTTCTTTATCTGTTCAAATTGCTTCTAAAGTAATTGAAAAAGAGTTAAAAGAAGAAGATCAAGTGAAGTTAATTCGCGATTATATTAAAGAAGTAGGAGAAGCGCGATGAGCAATGGGATTGTAGCAAAACGTTATGCTGTCGCTCTTTTTAAAATTGCTAAAGAAAAACACGTATTAGAAATGTTTGAAGAGGAATTACGCCTTGTACAAAACGTTTATGTAAAGAACGGAGAACTACATAGCTTTTTAACGCAACCGAACATTTCAAAGGAACAAAAGAAAACGTTTCTTGCAAACGTATTCGGATCTGTTTCTGAATCCATTTTAAATACGTTATATATTTTAATTGATAACAAACGCATTGATATCTTACCTGAAATTGCAGATGAATATGTTGTTCTTGCTAATGAAGAACGTAACGTAGCGGATGCAACTGTATATTCTACTCGTCTTCTATCAGAAGAAGAGAAGCTTAACATTGCTGAAGCATTTGCAAAGAGAACGGGAAAAGATGCAATTCGCGTGAAAAATGTTGTAGATGAAGATTTACTAGGCGGAATTAAAGTACGTATTGGAAATCGCATTTATGACGGAAGTTTACAAGGAAAATTAGCACGTATTCAGCGTGAATTAATGAAGAATAGATAGGGGTGAAGCACATGAGCATCAGAGCTGAAGAAATTAGCGCACTGATAAAGCAACAAATCGAGAACTATCAGTCTGAAATCGAAGTTAGTGATGTTGGTACAGTTATCCAAGTTGGTGACGGTATCGCGCGTGCTCATGGTCTTGATAACGTTATGGCTGGTGAACTTGTAGAGTTCTCTAACGGCGTTATGGGACTAGCACAAAACTTAGAGGAAAACAACGTAGGTATTATCATTTTAGGACCTTACACAGAAATTCGTGAAGGTGACGAAGTTCGTCGTACTGGTCGCATCATGCAAGTACCGGTAGGAAAAGAACTAATTGGTCGTGTTGTAAACCCATTAGGTCAACCAGTTGATGGTTTAGGCCCAATCAATACAACAAACACTCGTCCAATCGAAAGTCCAGCACCAGGTGTAATGGATCGTAAATCTGTTCATGAGCCACTTCAAACAGGTATTAAAGCGATCGATGCTCTTGTACCAATTGGCCGTGGTCAACGTGAGTTAATCATTGGTGACCGTCAAACTGGTAAAACAGCAGTTGCACTTGATACAATCATTAACCAAAAAGATGAAGACATGATTTGTATCTACGTAGCAATTGGACAAAAAGAATCAACTGTACGTAACGTAGTAGAAACACTACGTAAGCACGGTGCATTAGAGTACACAATCGTTGTAACTGCATCTGCTTCTCAACCAGCTCCATTATTATACCTAGCTCCTTACGCTGGTGTAACAATGGGTGAAGAGTTCATGTACAATGGTAAACACGTATTAGTAGTATATGATGACTTATCAAAACAAGCAGCGGCTTACCGTGAGCTGTCATTACTATTACGTCGTCCTCCAGGTCGTGAAGCTTACCCAGGGGATGTATTCTACTTACATTCTCGCTTATTAGAGCGTGCAGCAAAATTAAGTGATGCAAAAGGCGGCGGTTCTTTAACTGCACTACCTTTCATCGAAACACAAGCAGGGGACGTATCAGCATACATCCCAACAAACGTAATTTCTATTACGGATGGACAAATCTTCTTACAATCTGACCTATTCTTCTCTGGCGTACGTCCAGCGATCGATGCGGGTACTTCTGTATCTCGTGTAGGTGGATCTGCTCAGATTAAAGCAATGAGTAAAGTATCAGGTACACTTCGTCTTGACCTTGCATCTTACCGTGAGTTAGAAGCGTTCGCTCAGTTCGGTTCTGACCTTGATAAAGCAACTCAAGCGAAATTAAACCGTGGTGCTCGTACTGTTGAGGTATTAAAACAAGGATTACACAAACCATTACGTGTAGAGAAACAAGTTATCATTCTTTACGCTTTAACACGTGGATTCCTAGATGATATCCCAGTAGTAGATATCACTCGTTTTGAAGAAGAATTCCATGCTTGGTTAGATTCTAATGCGACTGACTTATTAGAAGAAATCCGCACAACTAAGAAACTTGCGGATGACGACAAATTTGCAGCAGCAATCAATGGATTTAAAAAAGTATTCGTAGCTTCTGAATAATAATAAAAAGTGAAGCCGACTGTTCAGCCCCATCGGCTAAGGTTCTTTCTCACAGAAGGTGCTTTTTACCTTCTTGTGGGGAAGGTTCTTAGACGAAAGGGGCTAGGAGGCGGAACTAGATTAATAAAAGCGGAAGCGGCTCGTTCTGAATGTGAGGGGGATGGAGCTTCTGACGAAGAGGCGGTGTTTGCCTCGTAGGAAGAAGTGAAGCCACCGAGCATTCAAGCCGCTGGAGCTAGATAGTATATATAAAAGGCATCTCGGGCTCTGAGATTGCTAAAGGTCATGTAAAGGAAAAGAGTAGGTGCACCTATTCTTTTCCTTCAATCATGAGCAAGAATATCTTGCAACGTAGATTAGGAAGAGGATTCTTACTAATCGTGCCAACTTCCGGAAAAAAGGTGGTGAAAACCTGTGGCATCTTTACGCGATATAAAAGCGAAGATTAACTCGACAAAGAAAACGAGTCAAATTACGAAAGCGATGGAGATGGTATCTGCATCTAAGTTAAACCGTGCAGAGCAAAATGCTAAATCTTTCGTTCCGTATATGGAAAAGATTCAAGAAGTAGTAGCGAGCATTGCGCAAGGAAGCAAAGGGATTAATCATCCAATGCTAAATGCGCGTCCTGTAAAGCGTACAGGATACATCGTTATTACGTCTGATCGCGGACTAGCAGGTGGTTATAACAGTAACGTATTACGTACAGTAAGTAACGTAATTCGTGAACGTCATAATATGGATTCAAACCAATATTCTATTATTGTGCTTGGACGACTAGGACGTGATTATTTAAAACGTCGCGGCTTTAACATTATTGATGAAGTAGTTGGATTATCTGACCACCCATCATTTACTGATATTAAAGACCTTGCTTCTCGAGCAATTGCGATGTTTGCAGATGGTGCTTATGATGAGCTGTACATTTACTACAACCATTACGTAAGTAAAATTTCACAAGAGGTAACGGAAAATAAAATTTTGCCGCTTACTGATGTGGCGTCTGACAAACCGACGACAGCTTATGAATTCGAACCTTCTGAAGAAGAAATTTTAAAAGTACTATTGCCACAATACGCAGAAAGCTTAGTGTACGGTGCATTACTAGACGGTAAAGCAAGTGAACACGCAGCGCGTATGACAGCAATGAAGAGTGCTACAGACAACGCAATGGAAGTTATCGATTCACTTACACTTTCATTCAACCGTGCGCGTCAGGCAGCGATTACGCAAGAAATTACGGAAATCGTTGGTGGAGCAGCAGCGTTAGAATAGTATTAAAAAGCGGAAGCGGCTCTGTCAAAAGAGTCGCGTAAGCTATAAACCAATAAAAAATTAAAAGCTAGCTGCTCGTAGAAAGTTGGCTAATTAAAAGAAAGCTAGGAGGGAACCCGATGAATAAAGGGCGCGTTACGCAAATCATGGGTCCGGTTGTAGACGTTAAGTTTGATGGCGGAAAGCTACCAGAAATCTACAACGCCCTTACGGTAAAACAAAGCAACGAAAACGGAAGTATTAACTTAACATTTGAAGTTGCACTTCATTTAGGTGATGATACAGTTCGTACAGTTGCAATGTCTTCCACAGATGGACTTGTTCGTGGCACAGAAGTAGAAGATACTGGTAAACCAATCTCTGTACCAGTTGGTGATGTAACACTTGGTCGCGTATTTAACGTATTAGGTGATGCAATTGACTTAGATGGTGAGGTTCCTGCAGATGTACATCGTGATCCAATTCACCGTCAAGCACCTGCATTCGAAGAATTATCTACTAAAGTAGAAATTCTTGAAACTGGTATTAAAGTAGTAGACTTACTTGCTCCTTACATTAAGGGTGGTAAGATCGGCCTATTCGGTGGTGCCGGCGTAGGTAAAACAGTATTAATTCAGGAATTAATTAACAACATCGCACAAGAGCACGGTGGTATCTCTGTATTCGCTGGTGTAGGTGAGCGTACTCGTGAGGGTAATGACTTATACCACGAAATGAGCGATTCTGGCGTAATCAAGAAAACTGCGATGGTATTCGGACAAATGAACGAGCCACCTGGAGCACGTCAACGTGTTGCATTAACAGGCTTAACAATGGCTGAGCATTTCCGTGATGAGCAAGGACAAGACGTACTTCTGTTCATCGATAACATCTTCCGTTTCACGCAAGCGGGTTCTGAAGTATCTGCCCTTCTTGGTCGTATGCCATCTGCGGTAGGTTACCAACCAACACTTGCAACAGAAATGGGTCAATTACAAGAGCGTATTACATCTACAAATAAAGGGTCTATCACGTCTATCCAAGCGGTATATGTACCAGCCGATGACTATACTGACCCAGCACCAGCTACAACGTTCGCTCACTTAGATGCAACAACAAACTTAGAGCGTCGTTTAACGCAAATGGGTATTTACCCAGCCGTAGATCCATTAGCATCTACATCTCGTGCACTTTCTCCAGAAATCGTAGGAGAAGAACATTATGAAGTAGCTCGTCAAGTACAGCAAACTTTACAACGTTATAAAGAGCTTCAAGATATCATCGCTATCTTAGGTATGGATGAGTTATCTGAAGAAGATAAGTTAGTTGTACATCGTGCTCGTCGTATTCAATTCTTCTTATCTCAAAACTTCCACGTAGCTGAGCAGTTTACAGGTCAAAAAGGTTCTTACGTACCTGTAAAGAATACAGTTAGTGGTTTCAAAGAAATTCTAGAAGGAAAATATGATGACCTTCCAGAAGATGCATTCCGCTTAGTAGGTGGCATTGAAGAAGTTATTGAAAACGCGAAGAAAATGATGGCGTAAGGCCTTAGGAGGGACGAAGTATGAAGACATTTCCAGTCAGTATTGTAACTCCTGATGGACCGGTTTACGAAAAAGAAGTAGAAATGGTAAGTGTAAAAGCAGAGAGTGGGGAAATGGGGATCTTACCAGGTCACATTCCAACTGTTGCACCATTAAAAATTAGTGCAGTTCGTCTGAAAAATGGTGGACACACTGATTATGTAGCAGTAAGCGGTGGCTTTATCGAAGTTCGTCCAGATAAAGTGACTGTATTATCATCATCTGCTGAAGAAGCAAACCATATCGATATCCATCGCGCAAATGAAGCGAAGCGTCGCGCTGAGCAACGTCTGCAAGATAAACAAGCACATGTTGACTTTAAACGTGCAGAAATGGCATTACAACGTGCTGTGAACCGTTTGAACGTTTCCGATATGAAGTGAAAAAATCCGTAAGGGCTTTGCCTTTACGGATTTTTTTTTGTGTATTTTATGGATAATTTTACAAAACTGGTATAATTATATTGATGCTTGTATAAGTAGAAGTGTACAACAATTTATATTTCATAAAGGGGATGGATCAATGATTGGTGAAATGAAGCGAGAAGCATTGTACTCTTTAAAGGGAAAATGGGGACTAGGTGTTGGATCAACAATTTTATATTTTATTTTAAGTTATGTTGTTTCGCTGGCTGCAATGCTTATACTATTAATTCCAGGAATTATTATATTTCTCTCAGTTGTAAGCTTAACTGGATCATTTGAAGAGGAAACGATGTCAATTGGAGCAGGTATTACCTTTGGAATTTTTTATTGCATTATGATAATTTTGAGTAACGCATCGTATGGGATTACGTCATATGGTTATACAAATGTATTTTTACAGATTAGTAAACGAGAAGATGCTAAAGTAGATTACTTATTCGAAGGATTTCGTGGCTTTAAAAGAATGATGAAAACAATGTGGGCAATGCTTGCGATTTTGTTATATACAGGTACATGGATTCCGATGCTGTTAATAGGCTTATTTGCATTGTTAGGTGAAGAAGGGAATACGTCATTTGCAATAGCTTTCTTCGTACTATTAGCAATTTCAATTGTTGGTATGATTGTGATGTATTTTTCTTATGCACTGACGTACTATGTGATGATTGAAAATCCAGAATATAGTGTTTCGCAGGCGATGAAGGAAAGTAAGAATCTTATGAAGGGTCATAAGTTAGATTTGTTTCTTTTATGGCTGAGCTTCATAGGATGGGCTATTTTAGCGCTGCTTACTTTTGGAATAGGATTTCTTTGGCTTAGTCCGTATATGAGTACGACGACAGCACACTTTTATCGCTACATTTCAAAAGGTGAATTTCAATAGGAACATGCTATACTAATAGAATTATTGTGTATAGGAGGCGAGGCTACGCATGATTAGTGATTTAAAAGGAGAAGCACTAGATTCATTAGAAGGGAAATGGGGATTAGCTGTTGGAGCTACACTACTCATTTCAATTCTTATCACGGCTTTTAGTTTTAGTGTTGATTGGGGATTTTCTTTAATTTTCGGTTGGCAAAAAACAAATGGTTCACTTTCAACGAATATTCTTTCATTTTTTGTTACTGGACCGTTAACTTTAGGTGGATATTACCTTGGTTTAAATATCCTTCGTGAAAAGCAAGCTAGTATTGGTAATGTATTCATTTGGTTTTCAGAGGGAAAGAGATTTCTAAAATCATTTTTATTATATTTATTAGTAAATCTTTATCTTTTCTTATGGACGTTATTGTTCATTATTCCAGGTATTATTAAATCATTTTCTTATGCGATGACATACTTTATTATAAACGATCATCCTGAGTATTCACTGAACCAAGCTATTACAGAAAGTCGTCGTATGATGGATGGACATAAGATGGAGTATTTCATTTTATGTTTAAGTTTTATTGGCTGGTTTATATTAAGTTGTATTACGTTAGGGATTGGATTCTTATGGTTAATTCCATATTTCTATACGACATCTGCAGCTTTTTACGAAGAGATTGCAGAAGAATATTATGAGAAAAAAATTTAGCACTATAAAACCCCCAGTATGAATTATTTGTTCATACTGGGGGTTTTTTGTAGAAATTTTATAAATTGATTACTAGTAAGTGGTTTACTGAAATAGTAACCTTGCATATATTTACAGTTATGTTTTTGCAGAAACTTAAGCTGTTTTTCAGTTTCAATTCCTTCGGCAACGACTGAAAGATTTAAAGTATTTGCGAGGGAAAGTATTGTAGAAACGATGGCTCGTTCTTCAGGACGATGATCAGCTAATTGTGTAAATTCTCTCGGTACTTTTAATGTGTCGATTGGAAAAATTGATAAATAAGCAAGAGAAGAATACCCAGTACCGAAGTCATCAATGGAAGTTTGGATACCGTACTCTTTTAATTGCTTCAGTCTCAATAACGTTTCTTTCTCGTCAATCATTGCAATTCTTTCTGTTAACTCAAGTGTTACATATTTTGGGTTGACTTGCACGTCGTTTAATATTTGTGAAATGTTTTCGATTAATTGATCTTGCCGGAATTCTTTTGCGGATAAATTAACACTTATTTTTAAATTTTGGTAGCCAAAGGTATGCCATATTTTTAATTGGAGACAAGCTTCTTGTAATACCCAATGTCCAAGTGGGACTACTTGTGGCGTCTCTTCTACAATTGGAATAAACTCACATGGTGAAATGTCACCTAATAGCGGGTGTTTCCATCGTATTAAAGCTTCAGCACCGATAATTTTATTTGTTGTCGTATCAATTTGTGGTTGATAAACGAGATAAAATTCTTTGTTTACTAAAGCGATTGGCAAATCTTTTTCAATTCGAGCTTTTCGTTCCATTTTTTTATATAGTTCTTTCGTGTAAAGAGAGCTACCGTTTTTTCCTTTATTCTTTGCCTCGTACATGGCCATATCAGCATGCTGCAAAATGGATAGCGCATCTTCACCTGCTTCAGGATATATTGCAATTCCGATGCTCGGTGAGATTTGTAAATGTTGATTTTCGATTTTAAATGGCTCATTCATGGCCGCTACAATCCTATCAGCTATTTTTTGGACATCTGGCTTTTTTTTGTAATTCTCGATAAGGATTGTGAACTCATCCCCAGCTAGCCGCGCGAGTTTCATATTTGATGTTGCTATTCTTTCGAGCCTTTTTGCTACTGCGATGAGCAATAGGTCTCCTACTCGATGACCGAGGGTATCATTAATAACTTTAAAACGGTCTAGGTCGAGAAACATAACAGCAAAAGGCTTTTTCGATATTTTTGCTCGCGCAATTGCCTGTTCTAAATGTTGATGAAATGCACGTCGATTTGCAAGCTCTGTTAAAGTATCATGGTATGCTAGGAAGTTGATTTGTTCTTGTTGTTGTTTGCTTTCCGTAATATCTTTAATCATTAAATAAACCCCAGAAATTTTCTCCTTTAAAAAGATCGGTACGGCGGTAACGTGCAAGTAGTAAATATCTCTGTTTTTATGGTAAGCCCGTATTTCTAAAGAAATAGAATACCCCTTTTTCACGCGATGAAAGGCGTTAATCATTTCTTCTAAATCTTCTTCGTATATGAGTGAATAGTAAGGCTGGTTTAATAATTCATTCGTTTGATAACCGAGTAAAGTAGTACCAGCGTTATTTACTTTGAGAAAATTACCGTACAAATCTAATGTGAAAATTGGATCTGGATGATGCTCGTATAAAGATTTAAACATTTGTTGATTATGATAGAGTTCATTTTTCTGTTCTACTAAATCTTCTGTACGTAGTTTAATTTGTTTCTCGAGTTCTGAGTTGAATTGCATTTGAGCGATCAATAATATTTTATTTTGTTTTCGAACTAAACTATGACGTATGAGAACGAAAGAAAAAGTTATTATAAGTCCGATTACTATAATAGGCGCAAAAACGTATTCAACTAATATAAAAACAATAAGCATTACTACCGAAATATACGGTAATGATAATCGGATTGATTCGCCAATTTTAGGTGTTAGTAGTACTTGTTCTTGTTTTTCAGGCTTTTTTGTATGGAGAATACAGGCGATTGCTACTAGTACTAAGGTTACTTGATAGAAAGGAGTAACTGTAAACATAGAATACTCTGGTATGAAGTATTTTATATAAGCATAAATCGCATCTGTAGTAGCATATAAAATTAAAGCACTGCCAAGAAGTGCACCGACCTTTTTAGGTAATAAGGATAGTGGTTTGAATAAAAGGTTGATTCCTATTAAGAGAAAGAGTAAATCAGCCATTGGATAGGTAAGTTGAACAAATATGTCGATATAGGATGTTGTAAAGATATGAATAGTTCGTTCAATAAGTAAGTAGTAACTTAAAGTAAATTGGGCTGTAACGATAATACAAATATCACATAGCATAAAAAGTTTTTCTAATAAATCTCGGTTATAAATGATTTCGTATAGAAAGGCAAACGTAAAGCTAACTAAAAAAAGTAAGTAAAAAAAGTCAGATGGATCAACGAACGTATAGAAGTCCTTTACAATTAAACGCTGATAGGCAACGACTATATCACCGATAAAATAAGAGAGAGCTCCAACAGATAATATGATCCAAAATAAACGAGATAGCCCTTCTTTCATGTTTGAAAAATAAAGTATATAACTACAAGCGATAATATCAATTAATAGGGTGCTCGTTCCAATTAATAGCTGAAAAGGAAATGAGTATTCATATACAAAAGGCATTGCTACATAGTGAAGCGTTATAGACAGCAATACAATGCTTATAAGAATACTTACATGTGTTTGTTTTTTCATTTATATCACCTACGGTTTCTTGAAAAGCATATATAAGTTTTATATTTATTTTGCACAATTATAGCAAGTTGTAAAGATAGATTTTAATAATTCTTGTTTCTGTCTCTCAACATATCGACATAGGAATTTGAAGTTTGCTATAATGATTAGAATAGTTGCATTATTTAGAAAAATTTAAAAATAATAATTACTGTAACTAGGACATATTGTTTACTATGTGAACTTGTTCTTAATTTAGGGGGGAGGGTTTCACAATGGCAAGTGTATATGAAAATAGTTATATGATCGTTTTGATTTTCTTGCTATTAGGTATATTGCTGCCGGTAGTGGCTCTTACATTAGGAAGGATGCTGCGCCCAAATAAACCAAGTGCAGCAAAGGCGACGACGTATGAGAGTGGAATTGAGCCTTTTCATGATGCAAATATTCGGTTTCATGCTCGTTATTATATTTTCGCTTTATTGTTTGTGATCTTTGATGTAGAAACTTTATTTTTATATCCTTGGGCTGTTGCGTATGACAAGCTAGGTTTATTTGCATTAATTGAAATGCTCATCTTTGTTGTAATGTTGCTAGTTGGATTAGCGTATGCTTGGAAAAAGAAGGTGTTACAATGGTTATAAATTTTGAGGAATTACATCCAAATGAGCGAGCAGAATTAGAACGAAATATCTTTTTTTCTACATTGGAACAGTTGAAAGGGTGGGCGAGGAGCAATTCTTTATGGCCGATGACATTCGGACTGGCATGCTGTGCAATTGAAATGATGGGGGTAGGCTCATCACATTACGATTTAGATCGATTTGGGTCATTTTTTCGAACTTCACCAAGGCAATCGGACGTCATGATTGTATCGGGAACAGTAACGAAGAAGATGGCTCCTATTGTTCGGCGTTTATATGATCAAATGCCCGAACCGAAATGGGTTATTGCGATGGGATCTTGTGCGACAGCAGGTGGTCCGTATGTAAATTCATATGCTGTTGTGAAAGGTGTAGACCAAATCGTACCAGTTGATGTGTATATTCCTGGTTGTCCCCCAAATCCAGCTGCTTTAATCTATGGAATTAATAAATTAAAAGAGAAAATTCGTTACGAGGCAAAGACCGGAAAGCAGGTGACGAATAAATGAGTAATCCAAATAAAGATTTAGAGGATCTGAAAAAAGAAGCAGCTAGGCGTGCGAAAGAAGAAGCGAGAAAACGCCTTGTAGCGAAACACGAGGCGGAAATAAGTGAACTTGAGGAGGAAGATCGAGAAAAAGAGAAAGCGCTACCAAAAAATGATGATATTACTATAGAAGAAGCAAAGCGACGTGCAGCAGCAGCTGCAAAGGCAAAAGCGGCGGCGTTAGCGAAGCAGAAAAGAGAAGGAACCGAAGAAGTAACGGAAGAAGAAAAAGCGAAGGCGAAGGCAGCAGCAGCTGCAAAGGCAAAAGCGGCAGCATTAGCGAAGCAGAAAAGAGAAGGAACCGAAGAAATAACGGAAGAAGAAAAAGCGAAGGCGAAGGCAGCAGCAGCCGCAAAAGCGGCAGCATTGGCGAAGCAGAAAAGAGAAGGGACAGAAGAAGTAACGGAAGAAGAAAAAGCGAAAGCGAAGGCGAAGGCAGCAGCAGCCGCAAAAGCAAAAGCGGCGGCGTTAGCGAAACAGAAAAGAGAAGGAACCGAAGAAGTAACGGAAGAAGAAAAAGCGAAAGCAAAGGCAAAAGCGGTGGCGGCGGCAAAGGCAAAAGCGGCAGCATTGGCGAAGCAGAAAGCCTCGCAAGGTGATGGGGATTCGGGAGATGAAAAGGCAAAGGCAATTGCAGCGGCAAAAGCGAAAGCAGCAGCGGCTGCAAGAGCGAAGACAAAGGGAGCTGAAGGTAAGAAAGAGGATGAGCCGAAGCAGGAAGAACCGTCCGTAAATCAGCCGTATTTAAATCAGTATGTTGAGGCTATTAGGGAGAAGTTAGGAGAGGGTGCATTAGTAGATTCCTACATTAATAAACTGTCAAAGGATGTGCCAACTCTTGTGGTGGATCCCGAAAAGTATTATGAAGTGATGGAGTCACTGCGATTCCATGAGGGACTTGCTTTTGATTATATGTCAGAGCTACATGCGACGGATTTTGTGACACATATGGAAGTGTATGTTCATTTGTTTTCATATGGCAAGAAACAATCGGTAGCGGTGAAGGTAAAGCTAGACCGGGAAGCGCCGCAAGTCGAATCTGTGACAGCGCTTTGGAAAGGAGCTGATTGGCCGGAGCGAGAAGCATACGATTTGCTCGGCATTGTATTTAAAGGGCATCCGAATTTAACGCGTATTTTAATGCCAGATGATTGGGTAGGATATCCGCTTAGAAAAGACTATGAACCGTATGATGTGGAGGTGTAGCTATGATCCGCACGGAAGAGATGCTTTTGAATGTAGGACCTCAGCATCCGAGTACACATGGTGTGTTCAGGCTCGTAATTAAGATTGACGGGGAAATTATTAAAGAAGCTACACCTGTTATTGGATATTTGCATCGCGGGACGGAAAAGATCGCTGAGAGCTTACAGTATACGCAAATTATCCCTTATACAGATCGAATGGACTATTTATCAGCCATGACGAATAATTACGTCATTTGCCATGCTGTAGAGACGATGATGGGGCTTGAAATTCCAGAGCGTGCCGAATACTTGCGAGTACTTGCGATGGAGCTAGGAAGAATTGCGAGCCATCTCGTTTGGTGGGGGACGAATCTTCTTGATATAGGAGCGGTCAGCCCGTTTTTGTACGCGTTTCGTGAACGAGAGATGATTATAAATTTATTAAATGAATTATGCGGGGCACGGCTTACTTTTAACTATATGAGAGTTGGCGGTGTGAAGTGGGATGCGCCAGATGGTTGGATTGAAAAGGTGGAAGAGTTTGTTCCGTATATGAGGGAGCAATTAGCAGGTTATCATGATCTTGTTAGCGGTAATGAGATTTTCTTAAATCGTGTGAAAGGCGTTGGTATATATAGCGCGGAAGAAGCGATCTCGTATTCTTTAAGCGGAGCAAATCTGCGGTGCACTGGAGTAAACTGGGATCTTCGCAAAGATGAGCCGTATTCGATTTATGATCGTTTTGATTTTGATATTCCTGTTGGAAGCGTGGGAGATGCTTGGGATCGCTACGTTTGCCGAATGCAAGAAATCGAGGAGTCTTTAAAGATTGTTGAGCAAGCGGTTCAGCAGTTCCCGAAAGATGGAGCTGTGCTGGCAAAAGTACCGAAAATTATTAAGGCACCTAAGGGAGAAGCATTTGTACGTATCGAATCGCCGCGCGGAGAGATTGGTTGTTATATCGCAAGTGACGGAAAGAAAGAGCCGTACCGTTTGAAGTTTCGTAGGCCATCTTTTTATAACTTGCAAATTTTACCGAAGTTATTGAAAGGTGAAAACATCGCTAATTTAATTACGATTTTAGGTGGAGTTGATATTGTACTTGGGGAGGTTGATGGCTAATGATTGAGACGCTCTTACAATCACCTTCAAGCTGGACGAATTTCTTCATTTTTTTCGGATTAGCGGTACTTCTACTATTTGCAGTCCTTGGCTTCGTTACATATGGAATCTTGGCAGAACGGAAAGTGATGGGATTTATGCAAGGGCGGATTGGACCAAACCAGGTTGGAGGCCGATTCGGTTTACTGCAAACGGTAGCTGATGTTTTAAAACTATTATTGAAAGAAGATAGTATTCCGAAAGCAGCAGATAAACCGTTGTTTATATTAGCGCCTGTCATTGCATTTGCACCAGCATTTATGGTGCTTGCGGTTATCCCGTTCACTGATAAATTTCAATTTGCAGATATTGGAGTCGGGCTACTTTATTATATTGCTGTTTCCGGTATTACGACGATAGGTGTTGTAACTGGGGGATGGGCATCGAATAATAAATATTCCCTTTTAGGAGGGATGCGTGCGGCGGCGCAAATGATTTCTTATGAGATTCCGCTCGTAATGAGTGTAATTGGTATCGTTTTGCTAGCTGGTAGTCTGAATTTAAATGAGATTGTAGCGGCGCAGGAGAAGGTCTGGTACATTTTCGTACAGCCAATTGGCTTCGTCGTTTTCTTAATCGCAGCAGTTGCAGAGTTAAATAGGACGCCATTCGATTTGCCGGAAGCGGAGTCAGAACTTGTTTCTGGATATCATACGGAATACTCAGGTTTTCGCTGGGCGTTTTTCATGCTTTCAGAGTACGTATATTTCTTCGGGATGGCATCGTTAATTACAGTGCTCTTTTTAGGCGGATGGAATCCAGTCATGTTTCTTGGATTTATCCCAGGTGCCGTATGGTTTGCTTTGAAATTTAGCAGTGTAGTCTTTCTATTAATTTGGTTCCGCGTTACGTTCCCGCGTATAAGAGGTGACCAGTTAATGGAGTTTGGATGGAAAGTATTATTGCCGATTGCACTTGCAAATATTTTCTTAACGGCATTGATTAAGGAGTTATTCTTCTAATCTATGAGGGGGGTGCCAGTAAGAGATGAAAGGACTATTTAAAGGGTTAAAATATACATTAAGTAATTTGAGCAAGAAGAAGGTAACGTATGATTATCCAAATCAACCGTTGCCGTTGCCAGACCGTTTTCGGGGGATTCAAAAATTTTATCCGGAGAAATGTATTGTTTGTAATCAGTGCTCTAACATTTGTCCGACAGACTGTATTCAGTTAACAGGAAAGAAACATCCGGATCCTACGAAAAAAGGAAAAATTATCGACACGTATGATATTAATTTTGAAATTTGTATTCTTTGTGATTTATGTACAGAAGTTTGTCCGACAGAGGCAATTGTCATGACAAATAACTTTGAACTCGCGGAATATTCACGTGATGACTTATTTAAAAATTTGCAGTGGCTTGACGAAAACGACGAAAACGTCAGGAAGGAGAATAAGGCATGAATGGCGAGTTTGTAGCATTCTTTATACTATCCTTGTCTGCAATTATCGGCGGTGTTCTTATGTTGAACTTAACGAAAGTTATGCACATGATGCTAGCTCTCGTTCTGACATTTCTCAGCATTGCAGGTTTGTATTTTCTTTTGTCAGCCGAATTTATAGGCGTTGCACAAATTTTACTTTACTCTGGTGCAATCACAATTATTATGATTTTCGGCATTATGTTAACGAAACATAACGCGGAAAATGAATCGCGTCTTACTCTTCGAAAATGGATTATCTTCTTTGCAGTTGTAGCATTTGGAGCGGTTATGTATTTCGCTGTTAATAATGTTGATTTTGCAAATGAAAGCACACAAGGAAGTTTACCTCTCCATGAAAACAACACACTTCAAATCGGTACGCTTCTCTATTCAAAATATATTATTCCATTTGAACTAACTTCAGTTATTTTACTTGTAGCACTCGTTGGCGCAATTATACTTGCGAAAAAGGACGAGAAAGAGGAGGATTCCAATGAGTAGCGTTCCAGCTTCTGCATATTTAACACTTGCGATTATTTTGTTTTGCATCGGTCTATTTGGAGCTTTAACAAAGCGGAATACAGTAATCGTATTAGTTTGTATCGAATTAATGCTGAATGCTGCCAATTTAAACTTAGTGGCGTTTAGTAAATTAGGCTTATTTCCGAATTTCACAGGTCAAATTTTCTCACTGTTTACGATGGCTGTAGCGGCAGCGGAAGCGGCGGTAGGACTCGCTATTTTAATTGCTTTATATCGTAATCGTACGACAGTTCAGGTGGATGAAATGGATACGCTCAAAGGATAGCATTGTGACCGAAAAAGGGGGAAGGAAACAATGATCGATTATGCATGGCTCATACCGCTTTTCCCACTCGTTTCGTTTTTGTTACTTATTATATTCGGGAAGAAAATTAGAGAAGGAAGCAGCGTACTTAGTATTTTTTTCGTCTTTCTCTCCTTTATACTTGCGGTACTTGTGTTAATAGAAAGGTTTTCAGAAGCCAGCGTGAAGCATAAGTGGGTGTGGCTTAGAGCTGGAGATGTGGATATATCATTCGGCTTTGAAGTGACTGCATTAGGAGCTTTAATGTTATTTATCGTGACGCTTGTGAGTCTACTTGTACATGTGTATTCGAAAGGTTATATGAAAGGTGATGAACGATTACCGACCTTTTACGCATATTTAGGACTCTTTACATTTGCGATGTTAGGGCTTGTTATATCAACGAATTTATTACAGCTTTATATATTTTGGGAATTAGTCGGCCTTGGCTCATTTTTACTTATCGGTTTTTATTTCTTTAAAGAAGAAGCGAAGGCTGCTGCAAAAAAGGCTTTTATTATGACCCGTATTGGGGATGTTGGTTTATTTATCGGGATGATTTTAATTTTTTGGTACGCAGGTAGTTTTGAATATGACGCAATATTTAGGGCGATTTATACAGGGGATCTACCTCCTTACATGATTACAATAACAGCGATATTAATTTTTATCGGGGCGATGGGGAAATCAGGTCAGTTCCCGCTTCATACGTGGTTGCCAGATGCAATGGAGGGGCCAACGCCCGTTTCGGCACTTATTCACGCGGCGACGATGGTCGCAGCTGGCGTATATTTAGTAGCGACGATGTTCCCTCTATTTTCAGCAAGTACAGTGGCGATGCAGACAGTGGCAATCGTTGGAGCTTTCACTGCAATCTTTGCGGCCTCTATCGGTCTTGTGCAAACAGATATAAAGAGGGTGCTTGCTTATTCTACAGTTAGCCAGCTCGGGTATATGATGCTCGCGTTAGGTTCTGCCGGTTATGTAGCTGGTATATTCCATTTAACGACACATGCTTTTTTTAAAGCACTACTATTTTTGGCGGCAGGAAGTGTAATTCATGCTGTGCATACGCAAAACATTAATAAAATGGGCGGTTTACAGAAGAAGATGAAAGTAACTGGTACGCTATTTTTAATAGGTACCCTTGCCATTAGCGGTGTTCCGCTGCTTTCCGGTTTTTTCAGCAAAGATGAAATTTTAGCGGCGACGTGGATGAATGGCAATTACGTTTTATTTACTTTAGCGGTAATTGCGGCGTTTTTAACAGCGTTCTATATGTTCCGCCTATACTTTCTTGTCTTTACTGGAGAAACGAAGACGAAGGAAGAAGTGCATGAATCGCCTCGCGTTATGACGTATCCAATGATTGTTCTCGGCGTTCTCGCAGTAGTGGCAGGATATATAAATACACCATGGTTTGGGACGTTTCTCGGAGATTGGTTGACGAAAGATGTAGGGTTTAAGGTTGAAGAAACGCATGGACCAGTTTGGATTATGATTGTTGCGACACTCGTTTCATTTGCGGGAATCGCTCTTGCATATTTCATATATAGGAAGAAATCAATTTCTAGGAATTGGGCTGGGGGTACGGAAACATCGCTTTATAATCTTTTGAAAGAAAAATATTATGTGGATGAACTATACAACATGACGGTGATCCCTATTACGAAAGGAATCGCTCATGTGCTTCGCTTATTTGAAGTGTATGTAGTCGAAGGAATTGCAGTTTTAATTGCAAGTGTAGTGAAAGGCACAAGTAATCTTGGATCGAAACTTCAAAACGGGAATGTACAAGTGTACGGTACTGTAACGGCGGTTTCGCTCGCTGTACTCGTCATTATTTTGCTCTATACGGGAGGGGATTTACGATGAATGATTTGTTGTTAACGTTCTTCATTTTTTCCCCGCTTTTAGGAATTTTATTGCTTGTATTAACACCGAAAAAGGAATTGCGTACAGTGCGAGCGCTTGGCTTATTTGGGACGGCACTTCCATTTGGAATCGCTATCGTCCTCGCTTGTACATATGCTTCTGGAAAGAATTTGTCACTATTCGATGAAAAGATGAAATGGATTAAGTTCAGCGATTTTACAGCGGTAGATAAAAGGTGGTTTTCTATTTATTACGAGCTCGGTATTGATGGTTTGTCGCTTGTCATGATGGTACTGACGGCTCTTCTAGCAACGCTTGCAGCAATTGCAGCCTTTTCTATTAAAAGAAATTTAAAAGCATTTTATATGCTGTTACTCATGCTAGAAATAGGAATGCTCGGCGTCTTTGCTGCTCAAAACTTAATGTTGTTTTTTATCTTCTTTGAAATTACGTTGCCACCAATGTTCTTATTAATTGGAAAGTGGGGAAAATTGTCGAGTGAAAAGGCTGCGTATAGTTATTTAATATATAACGGTATTGGCTCAGCTATTTTGCTCATTGTTTTCTCAATTTTGTTCGCGAAAACAGGTACAACAAATATTGTG
Organism: Bacillus sp. PPSBB_2; assembly: GCF_045291115.1. Taxonomy (NCBI): domain Bacteria; kingdom Bacillati; phylum Bacillota; class Bacilli; order Caryophanales; family Bacillaceae; genus Bacillus; species Bacillus sp. PPSBB_2. Next base: position 5,562,253 of record NZ_CP147983.1, on the reverse strand, counting down.
GAGCTGAAAGAGATATTAAGAAGCGTAAACGCAGAGGGAGCACTCGTCATCCCAAGTAGTTTGCAGCTTAGTGTATTTATTGCCATAATGATTGCTTTTGCAATTAAACTACCTGTTTTTCCGTTGCACCGCTGGATGGTCAATGTACACATAGAAGCGCATCCAGCTGTAGTTATGCTTCATGCAGGTGTTTTGCTGAAGATTGGAGCGTACGGTATTATTCGCTTCGGGAAAGGGCTATTCCCGGAATATTTTCACGATGTTGCAACACTAATTGCGATATTAGGCGTAATTAATTTATTATACGGTGCCTTTTTAGCGCTCATCCAAACAGACTTTAGGAAAGTACTGGCTTACTCTAGTATTTCGCATATGGGAATTGTGTTAATGGGACTTGCGTCACTTAATGCACCTGGTACACAAGGAGCGTTATTCCAGGTTGTATCGCACGGTTTAATTGCAGCCTTGCTGTTTTTCTTACTCGGTGTTATAGAACAACGTTTCGGAACATCAGACATTACAGCGCTTGGTGGACTCGCAAAAAGTGTCCCAGTACTTAGCGGCTTCTTCTTAGCAGGAGGAATGGCATCGCTCGGATTACCAGGGATGTCTGGGTTTGTTAGTGAATTTCTTGCCTTTCTCGGTTTATTTCAAGGAGAGCCCGTCATTGCTGCAGTCGGTGTGATTGGCATCATTTTAACCGCTGTGTATGTATTAAGGGCGACACTTCAAGTGACATTTGGAAAGAAAGAGTGGGAAGCAAAATCTGATATACACGGATGGGAGTATGTCCCTGTTTTACTACTTATCTTTTGTATTATTGCAATTGGAGTTATGCCAGAGATACTAGGAGATCCGCTTCAAAATACATTGAAAACATTGGGGGTGAAGTAGGATGGATATGAATACGTTACTTAGCTTATCGTGGCATCTAATGGTGCCAGAATTTATTATTCTCGGCGCCGCCATCCTTCTTTCCATATGTGATTTGTTTTTTAAGCTGAACCATAGATATGTAGCTCTTGGTGCGATTGCTGCCATCGTATTAGCAATCGTGTCATTAATTACTCTATATAGCGAACCGGCAGGAGATATTTTAAATGGATCGTTTGTGTTAGATGGATTTTCAAAAGGGTTTAAAACGTTGCTATTAGGCGCCTCAGCTCTCATTTTATGCACCGCGATGAGCGATGATAAGAAGAATCCAATCGAAGATAAGGGCGAATATTATTACTTATTTTTAATGGCGCTTCTTGGTGCGATGTTCATGGCTTCTAGTGTTGATTTTATTACCCTTTTCGTTGGTTTGGAGTTACTTTCACTTTCTTCTTATATTTTAGTAGGAATACGAAAAAAGAGCCGTGCATCAAATGAAGCGGCAATGAAATATGTCATTAGCGGAGGAATTGGAACGGCGATTACGCTCTTCGGAATGAGTTATTTATACGGTATTACAGGTTCAACTAACATTGTAGATATGCAAAAGGTACTCACTGGGGAGCTCGCTAGTGGTATTCAGTTATTGTTAGCTCTCGCATTTCTTTTATTGCTAGTTGGTCTCTCATTTAAAATTGCCACAGTGCCGTTTCATATGTGGGCACCTGATGTGTATGAAGGAGCGACTACACCTGTTACTGCTTTTCTTGGAACGATTTCTAAAATTGCTGGGTTCCTACTCATTATTCGTTTGTTCCTTATGATCTTTGCAAGTGTATTAATACAAGGAGATATGCAATCTTTATATGGGCATATGAGTATATATATTGCAGTGCTAGCAAGTATTACGATGATTGTTGGGAATGTAGTCGCATTAAAACAATACAATATAAAGCGTTTATTTGCTTATTCGGGCATTGCTCATGCAGGATATTTACTCGTTCCACTTGTGGCATTATCACCATTTACGATGGATAGCATGTGGTTTTATATGCTGGCATACATGCTTATGAATATAGGCGCATTTGCCATTATCCACGGCTTAATCTTACAAAATGATGAGGAAAATATAACAATTTTCACAGGTTTATATAAAAGGTCGCCATTTACAGCGATAATGATGACAATTTTTATTTTATCGCTGGCTGGGATACCAGGAACGGCTGGATTCATTGGAAAGATTAACATCTTTTTAGGCGCACTTCATGTAGAGCCAGCACATTACGTACTAGCTTCGATTATGATGGGTACGACAGTTGTTTCATTCGTATATTATTTCCGTATTTTACAACAAATGTTTTTCCGCACCGGAGAGACAGAAGAGAGAATACGGTTACCGTTAAATATAAAGGTTGTTATGAGTCTTTGTGCAATTTCGATTGTAATACTAGGGATTATGCCGATAATTGGGTACAATTTCTTTTATGAATATTTTCCATTAATGAAAGATTTCTTCTTCTTAGGGAACGTGGTACAATAGTGAAAATAAAAGGTGTGGAGTCAGTACTCTGCGCTTTTTATTTTGTGTTAACTTGTAATGTAGATATACGTTTTTGGAAAGAAAATCACGATGTAAAATGTAAGATGTCTATGTGCATTTGAAAAAGTGTAGCTCCTACTTATTATGGTATCGTTTTTATATTCTTTCATAAGTAGTAGCTGAGTAAAAAGGGGTCGATTTTTTGGCACAACTTTTAGGGCAACAAGCACTGATTGCCATTGTTTCGCATTTATTGTTTATTACCATTACGTGGTGGGCCTTACAAGGCATTCACATTGAGCGTTTAATGAAGTCCGGAAAAGTGCTGCAGACGCGAGTATTACTCATCTTAATTACAATTGCAATTGGGACATCTGTAAGTAACTTTTTCCTTGATTATTTAGGCTATTCGAAGAGTTTAACGTATTTAGTAAAGTAAGTGTATAGAACCTCAAATCTCCGTTAACAATGGGGATAGGAGGGGATGAAATTGAAGCTTAAAGCCATTCTTATTGTTGCACTTAGTGTTGTTTTATTTTTGGTTGGATATAGAGAGATGAAACCGATAAGCGATGAACAGAAAATGGAGAGCATGATCAAGGCTTTAGAGAAAAATGATGCTAAAGTAGAAAAATGGTCATGGTTAGCGAGAGAAACAAAAACAATTTCTAACATACATACGTTTCAAAAGTTGTTAAACGATGTGAAGGAAAAGGCAAATATTCAAAAGTGGGAAGTAGAGCAATCTCCAGATGGATATAAAGCTACATCCTATAAAAAGCTTTCTTCTTATGAAGAACGAGTAGTAGTAACTTGGAGTAAAGAAAATACTAAAGAAAACACTTTCATTATCTTTGAAGTAAGTGGGGCGAAATGGGACCCGAAGTATGTTCAAAACATGAATAAAATTTTTAGTGAAAAACCTATAATTTACACTTGTGTTCAAGGTGTACTGAATGATAAGATTGAAGGTGTTTTGCAAAATAAAACCAATCAGGTTTTGAAAGATCTTTCAGCAAGAGCGATCGAACAAGTAGAAGAAAGAGCATTTGTGTCAGTCTCCGCATACAATAAAAAGTGGGATGACGCTCTTTCAACAAATAGAGAGAAAATAAATGTGCAAATAGCAATACGTTCTACAGACAACAAAGATACAATTGTGGTTGGCACACCGATCATAACTTCTGAGTATTGAGTGAATAGATACTGAAAAAAGGACACGGAGGGGAATAATTTGGAAAAGATCATCGTCCGTGGCGGAAAGCGGTTAAACGGCACAGTGCGTGTTGAGGGCGCAAAAAATGCTGTATTACCTATAATCGCTGCAGCCCTATTAGCGAGTGATGGAAAGAATGTACTATCTGAAGTACCAGTTTTGTCTGATGTATACACAATTAATGAGGTATTACGTCATTTAAATGCTGAAGTCGTATTTGAAAATAATCAAGTAACAATCGATTCTTCTAAAGAACTAAACATTGAAGCACCATTTGAATATGTACGTAAAATGCGTGCATCTGTTCAAGTAATGGGACCATTATTAGCACGTAACGGTCGTGCTCGTATTGCACTTCCTGGTGGATGTGCAATTGGTTCACGTCCAATTGACCAACATTTAAAAGGCTTCGAAGCAATGGGAGCAAAAGTACAGGTTGGTAACGGTTTTGTTGAGGCATATGTTGAGGGAGAACTAAAAGGAGCTAAAATCTACTTAGACTTCCCAAGCGTAGGCGCGACAGAAAACATTATGTCTGCAGCTACATTAGCAAAAGGGACAACAATTCTTGAAAACGCAGCGAAAGAACCAGAAATCGTTGACTTAGCTAACTTCTTAAATGCGATGGGAGCGAAAGTACGCGGAGCTGGAACTGGAACGATTCGTATCGAAGGCGTTGATAAATTATATGGTGCAAACCACTCTATTATTCCTGACCGTATTGAAGCGGGAACATTCATGGTTGCAGCAGCAATTACTGGTGGAGACATCTTAATTGAAAATGCTGTACCTGAACATTTACGCTCAATTACAGCGAAAATGGAAGAAATGGGTGTTAAAATTATTGAGGAAAACGAAGGTGTACGTGTTATCGGCCCAGATAAGTTAAAAGCGGTTGATATTAAAACTATGCCTCACCCAGGTTTCCCAACAGACATGCAATCACAAATGATGGCATTATTACTACAAGCTGATGGAACAAGCATGATTACAGAAACGGTATTCGAAAACCGCTTTATGCACGTTGAAGAATTCCGTCGTATGAATGCTGATATTAAAATTGAAGGTCGTTCTGTTATTATGAACGGTCCAAACAGCTTACAAGGTGCTGAAGTAGCAGCAACTGACTTACGTGCTGCAGCTGCATTAATCTTAGCTGGTTTAGTATCAGAAGGTTATACTCGTGTAACTGAGTTAAAACATCTTGACCGTGGCTATGTAAACTTCCATAAGAAATTAGCTGCATTAGGTGCAACTATTGAACGTGTAAACGAAAAAGTAGAAGAAGTGAAAGAACAAGAAGTTTCTGATCTTCACGCTTAATTGAAATAGTCTCTATGTCTTTTGACATAGGGGCTATTTTTTTGGGTTATTACTGTTATAGTCAATAAATTCTATACTTATGCACGTACCAGTAAAAATATTTAGAAAATTTCTGTTTTATACTCTTCCCCTTAAGTATGTTCTAAAAGAAAGAGTTGTTCCATAAGAATGAATGGAGTAAAGCTTTTATATTGGGGGAAATAGGATGAAATTTTCAAAGCCACTTTTTATTACAGTAGCGCTCTTAATAGCGCTCGTTATCATTGTACCTGCAGCCCTTGTTATTCCATTTGCGAAAGCAAAAGTAGGGGAAGAAACGGCCTCTAAAACTCCTCCAGCGATAGAAAGCATACCAGCTCCAGGAAAAGTAGATACAGCTGTTCAAGTTGCTGTATATCGCGAAAAACAGAAGAAGGTAGAAACATTACCAGTGGAGGAGTATGTGACAGGTGTAGTAGCTTCTGAGATGAATGCCAGTTTTGAAATAGAGGCACTAAAGGCGCAGGCATTAGCAGCGAGAACATTTGTAGTACAACGGATGCTAAGCGGAGGAAAGAAAAATAATGCGGACGTGACAGATACGGTGAAAGATCAAGTGTACAAAAGCAAAGATGAATTGAAGAAGCAATGGGGTAATAACTACGAAAATAATTTGAAGAAAATCGAAGAAGCCGTTTCGAAAACAGCAGGACAAGTTTTAACGTATGATGGAAAACCAATTTCAGCATCCTTCTTTTCAACGAGTAATGGCCGAACAGAAAATGCAGCTGACTATTGGGGAAATGATTATCCGTACTTGAAAAGTGTAGATAGTCCGTGGGATCAAGCCTCTCCAAAGTTTACGAGCGAGCAAATATTTACAGTAGCTGATTTTCAAAAACGTCTCGGTGTGAAAGTGCTAGCAGACGGAAAGGTTGGCAATATTAAAGACCTTACGGAAGGAAAGCGCGTAAAGGATGTAGCTTTTCAAGGAAAAACATTAACAGGAAAAGAAGTTCGTGAAAAGTTAGATTTACGTTCTTCTGATTTCACATGGAAACAACAAGGGGATAAAATCATCGTTACGACGAAAGGCTTCGGTCACGGCGTTGGTATGAGTCAATACGGGGCGAACGGCATGGCAGCAGAAGGAAAGAAATATACAGATATCGTCGCTCATTACTATAAAGGCGTTGAAATAAAGACGATGAATGATTATGAAGGAAAATTGATGGTGAAGAAATAGGTGTCAGAACTCTGGCGCCTATTTTTTTGTTTGGAATAGAATAATTTTCCATTAATTGTTTGATATAATAGGATAAAAAATATTTGGAGGAGACGAAATGGCGCTACTGGAGTTGAAACAGTTAGAGAAGACGAACCAGTTACCAGAAATTGAGCTAAAGGTTGAAAAAGGACAATGTATTGTTTTGCAATGCAATAATCATACAGCTAAAGTGTTACACCGCATCATTATTGGTGAAGAAGAAGCTTCGACTGGCAATGTACTGTTTGAAGGAGAAGCAATTGGAAAGAAAAATTATTCCCGCATCGGTTTTTGTTTTTTGAAAGATGAGGCATATGGTCGTTTGAAGGTGAAAGAATACTTTAAGTTTTTAATAGGGCTTTATGAATCAAAGATAAGTATAGAAGAAGTTGTGCAGTCTGTTGGTCTCCTAGATAAACTAAACGTTAAAATAGAAAAATTGTCATTTTCAGAGAAACGCCGTCTTCATATTGGACGAATGATGATTCATAATCCGGATTTAGTCATTTTGGAAGAGCCAGAGCAAAATGTAGATATAGAGAGTACGATTATTATTCGAAAAGCGATTATGAAAATGAAAGAGCAAGGAAAGGCGGTTTTTATTACGTCATCTTTTCTATCGGATGCCCTTTCGTTAACGGAAGATGTATACATATTAAACAACGATGGTGTGAAAAAGATAGAAATTGAGCAAGAGGAAGTGGAAGAAGTCGGTGAAGAAAAAGTCATTCAAATGATTCCGCAAATGAAGTTAGAAAGAATACCTGCGAAAGTGAACGATAAAATCATTTTACTTGATCCGATGGAAATCCATTTCATTGAAACGCAAAACGGAGTAACGCATATTCACGTTCGTGAAGGCGATTTCGTATGTGCATTAACATTAAGTGAACTAGAAGCGAGATTAACAGGTTTTGGTTTCTTTAGATGTCATCGCTCGTACCTTGTAAATTTACAAAGAGTACGAGAAGTGATTACATGGACTCGTAACAGTTTCAGTTTAATTTTGGATGACGAAAGAAAAAGTTCAATTCCACTTTCAAAAGGACGCATGGATGAATTAAAAGGTGTGATTGGGCTATAAAAAGTGCTCCAATAAGCTCAACATGCGATTCATTCACCGGTAAAAATACTCCTTTTACCGGTATTTTACTGCGTAATCCCTTTGTTTTTCATATGATTGAGTCAAGAAAAGCGAAACAAACGAACGAAAAGCGCTAAAGCGACTTTCATCTATAAAGAAGAAAAACAAAGGAGATGAAGAAATGACATTGGCAATTGAAATGAAAGATGTAATGAAAAGTTTCGACGGAAAAACGGCACTTGGAAATGTAAATATTGAGGTGAAGCAAGGAGAGATTTTTGGATTCCTCGGACCGAGTGGATCTGGTAAGACGACAACAGTAAAAATTTTAACTTCTCAATTGCTTCATAGTGTTGGAACGGTAAGAGTATTAGGGAAAGATATTACAGGACCAAGTAGCATCGATTACAAACGAATTGGTATTTTAACAGATAACAGCGGTTTATATGAAAGACTTAGCATTTATGATAACTTATTATTATTTTGTGACTTATACGATTGCAAAAAAGAACGAATCGATGAAGTACTAGCACAAGTAAATTTATTAGATGATAAAAAAACACCAGTAAAGAAACTATCAAAGGGAATGAAGCAACGCGTCACATTAGCAAGAGCAATCCTTCATAAACCAGATATCCTCTTCTTAGATGAACCAACATCTGCACTTGATCCAGTAAACGTACAAAACATTCATAAAATCTTAAAAGACTTAAATGAAGAAGGAACGACGATTTTCTTAACGACGCACAACATGGATGAAGCAGAAACGCTTTGTGACCGCATTGCCTTCCTTTGTGGCGGAGAAATTGTAGCACTCGATACGCCAGAGAACCTGCGCTTACAATACGCTAAGGATCAAATAGAGGTCGTATTAAAAGGTAAACGAAAAGAAGTAGTGCAAAAAGATGAATTAGGCGCAAATCGTATTTCAGAATGGATGAAAAAGGGCGAACTGTTATCTATTCATTCATACGAACCAACGCTAGGCGATATCTTTATTGAAGTTACTGGGAGGGGATTATAATGACATTTTCAATGAAACGGTTTTCGGCTATTGTAAGAAAAGAAATAAGTGATGCAGGTAAAAACTCACAAGTTATATTAATGGCGCTATTACCTATTCTACTTGCTGTATTTTATAGTAATATGGATTCTATAAAAGAGTTCTTTGCAGGTTTTATTATTGTAATGACGATTACCATGGTGGGAAGTTATGTGCAAGCAATTATTATTGCAGAGGAGAAGGAAAAACACACGTTACGAGTATTGATGTTGTCTCCAGCAAGTCCAATAGAAGTTATTTTAGGTAAAAGTGTATTAACTGTATTTTTTGTACTAGCATCTAGTTTTATTAGTTTAGTGATTTTAGATACTTTTAAAGGAAATATTAGTATGCTAGTTATTATTATTTTAATAGGAACATTGTTATGTGTCGTTTTAGGTACTATAGTTGGCTTACTATCCCAAAATATAGCACAAACATCTATATTGGGGCTTCCGATTTTTATAATATTCATAATGGGGCCGATGCTACAAGAAATGGTTAAGAATGAGTTTATTATAAAAGTAGTTAAGCTTCTTCCGACAAATCATGTTATGGAAGCATTGCAAAAAGTTATAAAGGGAGAAGGATTTATTGCGATTCAAGAACATATTTTAAACAATACAATTTGGACTATATGCCTTATCATTCTTTGTATTATTGTGTACAAAAAGAAACAATTAGACTAAAAACTGAGCTAAAAGTGCTCAGTTTTTTCTTTTTTCTATCATTTCCTCGGAAATTTTACAGTTCTTATACATATTTTTACAGATTTTGTCGAAAAGTAATTAGTTATACGTTGTATAGGATACGTGAATATTGTTCAAAATGATTGCTGAGGTGATGATGGAATGCGAGGAAGAAATAATAAAAAGTCGCAAAAGGTAGTACATTTATTTCAAAAAAGATGGGTGTTTCCGGCACTATACATTGCTTGTGCAGCGGTAATCTTAATGGTTGCGCTATGGTTCCAAGGAGCTAATCCGAAGAAGACTCCAAACCAGGATCAAGCAACACCGTATACACAATCGGAAGATCCAGCAGTGCCAGTAACGAAATCTTCAGAAGTAGTGAAAATGCCAGCTGCCGCGAATGCGGAAGTAGTCGTACAGAAGAAATTCTATGAAGATGCAGCAACTGAGGCGGAACAAGAAAAAGCACTTGTCTTTTATAACAACACATATTCCCCAAACAAAGGAATTGACATTGCTGCGAAGAATGGAAAAGAATTCAATGTTGCTGCTGCTTTAAGTGGTACAGTAACGAAAGCTGAAAAAGATTCACTTCTTGGTTATGTTGTAACAGTTGATAGTGGAAATGGTGTAGCGGTATCTTATCAAAGCTTAGGCAGTGTGAAAGTAGAAAAAGGTGCAAGAGTTGCACAAGGTGAAGTATTAGGAACATCCGGTCTAAGTGCAATGAATAAAGAGGCAGGCTCTCACGTTCACTTTGAAGTACGTAAAGACAATGTGGCTGTGAACCCTGAACGTTACTTAAATAAATCAGTAACAGAAATTAAAGCTGATGCAGGTGCTGCAAAGGCTACGAATGCTTCTGGTAAAAAAGCTGATGACAAATCTCAAAAAGAAGAGAAGTCAACGAGCACGAAACCTGAAAGTAAAACAGAAGACAAGTCTCAAAAAGAAGAGAAATCAACAAGCGGTTCAACTAGTGACAAAAAAGAAGAACCGAAGAAAGAAGAAAAATCAACAAATGGTTCTACAGAATCATCTAACGATTCTTCTTCACAAGAATAAGAAAGTGAAAAAATCAGTTCTCACTAGGGGAGCTGATTTTTTTATTTTTATATAAAAATACTCAATTTCGAGAAAAAAGTTGCAAAAACAAGGAAAAATGACGAGATTCTCGAATATATATTACAAAAGGGAGGGGATACTGTGTCATTTTTATTTGTTCTGTCGACTGCTATTATTTTATTGTTTGTTTTATTCACCTTATATTATTATATTGCCGGTAAGAAAGAGGTTCCCCACCATCAATTATTAGAAGAAGAGTTTGAAAGAGAAGAATGACGCCTTATATATAAGGTGTCATTTTTTTTTCGTCAAAATAGTCACCGTTAACGTATTTCTCACAAAAAAACGTAATTTTTCTTAACTTAGTCCGCAAAAATAGTGAACATGTAGCATATATCAGTAGTGCGGGCAATACAATGGTATAAACCAAAGCAAAGAGAGTGTTTGAGGTGAGAAATCGTGAATCATTTCATTATAAATCCAAGAATGTTTAACGCTTACAAACAGCACTCACACTTACTTCTTAGTCGTATGCAGCGAGGCTCATTTCACCCTTCTCACATCCAAATTAGGGAGGCGAGTGGTGTGCACGATTACATCAAAGAGAGAACTATCAAGATTGGTAAGTATATCGTGGAGACAAGAAAGACAGTGCGTGTCATTGCAAAGGAATTTGGGGTATCAAAGAGTACAGTCCATAAAGATTTAACAGAACGTCTACCAGAAATTAATCCAGAGCTCGCAAATGAAGTGAAAGAAATTCTTGATTATCATAAGTCTATTCGTCATTTAAGAGGTGGAGAAGCAACAAAGCAAAAGTATAGAAAAGAAGATGTAGAGAAGCCTGTACGTCAATAATGTTACAGTAGCAAACATTCCGTTCACATTCGGTAATATTTTTCAGAAGAATTCTTTTTGCGAATATTACGTTTCTGTTAAATTTATGATAAAATCAGAAATTAGGTGAAAAGAATTCGGGTGTAACCTGATTTTGAATATCGAGGAGGAAAAAACGGGAATGTTTGCGCGAGATATCGGAATTGACCTAGGTACGGCTAACGTATTAATTCATGTTAAAGGTAAGGGTATTGTATTAAATGAGCCATCTGTTGTGGCAATCGATCGTAATAGTGGTAAAGTATTAGCAGTAGGTGAAGAAGCGAGAAGCATGGTGGGACGTACGCCTGGTAATATTGTAGCAATTCGTCCGCTTAAAGATGGTGTAATCGCAGACTTCGAAATTACAGAAGCAATGTTAAAGTATTTCATTAACAAATTGGACGTAAAGAGCTTCTTTTCAAAACCTCGTATTTTAATTTGTTGTCCAACAAATATTACATCAGTAGAACAAAAAGCAATTCGTGAAGCTGCTGAACGTTCAGGTGGTAAAACAGTATTTTTAGAAGAAGAACCAAAAGTAGCCGCAGTTGGTGCTGGTATGGAAATCTTCCAACCAAGCGGTAACATGGTTGTTGATATTGGTGGAGGTACAACAGATATCGCTGTACTATCTATGGGTGATATTGTTACCTCTTCCTCTATCAAAATGGCTGGCGATAAGTTTGATATGGAGATCTTAAACTATATTAAACGTAAGTATAAGCTATTAATCGGAGAACGTACTTCAGAAGATATTAAAATTAAAGTTGGTACAGTATTCCCAGGTGCACGTAGCGAAGAGCTTGAAATTCGCGGACGTGACATGGTAACAGGCTTACCACGTACAATTACAGTATGCTCAGAAGAAATTACAGAAGCATTAAAAGAAAATGCAGCTGTTATTGTACAAGCTGCAAAAGGCGTATTAGAGCGCACACCACCAGAACTATCTGCAGATATCATCGACCGCGGTGTTATTCTAACAGGCGGTGGAGCTTTACTACACGGTATCGACATGCTTCTAGCAGAAGAACTAAAAGTACCAGTATTAATTGCTGAAAATCCAATGCACTGCGTTGCGGTTGGTACAGGCATTATGTTAGAGAATATCGACAGATTACCAAAGCGTGCTTTGAGATAATTTGAAAGAACTAAGGCTGACGCCTTAGTTCTTTTTTTCGTTTTTGTATTTTTTTATTTTGATTTTTTGCGAAAATGGAAGGAAAATAGAGAAATGTGAAGGAAACAGGTAAAATATTCATATATATGGTTAAATTTAATATTTCCTTAATTGAAAACGTTTATAATATAATGAGTCGAATACGACATTAAGGCAAATAATGTTTCAATACATATTGCCTTTCCCTAATTTGGGCATACACTCTTTTCCACCTCCGTGTCAGTTGCAAAAATGTGCAACTATTTTAATGGAATAGAGTGTGTGCATTTTTTTTTAGGAAGTTGTGCTAAATATAAAATGTTACTTTGTAATGACAAACAATAAACAAAATGGGATAATAGCAATATGTCCAAGTGGTAAGACCAATATTACAAAAGGGGCGATTGTTACATGCTAAATATAGAACAAATTAAAGAAATCATTCCTCACCGCTATCCATTTTTACTTGTTGATAAAATATTAGAAGTAGATGAAGGCAAAAGAGCGGTTGGGATTAAAAATGTATCCGCAAACGAAGAATTCTTTAACGGACACTTCCCTGACTATGCAGTTATGCCTGGTGTACTTATTGTAGAAGCATTAGCACAAGTCGGAGCAGTTGCAGTATTAAAGAAAGAAGAAAACCGCGGAAGACTTGCTTTCTTTGCAGGTATCGACAATTGCCGTTTCAAAAAACAAGTACGCCCAGGTGATCAGCTTCGTCTAGAAGTAGAAATGACACGCGTACGCGGCCCAATTGGAAAAGGAAAAGCAATCGCAACAGTAGATGGTGAAGTTGCATGTGAGGCAGAAATTACATTTGCAATTGGTGATAAAAAAGAATAGATAGTACTAAAAAATCTCCTTGTGAAAAAGACAAGGGGATTTTTTAAATTTATGCTATATAACGATAAAACGATAATATACAAACTAATCAGAAAATATCTTGTAAATAGATGGTAATTACCATATACTTACTTTATTATTTATCTAAAAAACAGGATAAGTGATAAAGGTAATAAAGAAATAAAGGCATTGTCATATTGTTAAGGTACTTAAGTAAGACAAAGTAGAATGTTATTGATTATGATGAGATATGGGGAAATCAGCAAAAATATTAATTAGACGTATGAAATCGAGCATAAAAGAGAGAAAAGGGAAATGTCACATTTCACAAAAGGAGATTATGAATATGTTCGGGAGAAAGAGAAGAAAACCATTACGACAATTAATTACACATAAAGAGCCTAAATCGCGTATTACAGAACAATACCGTAACATTCGTACGAACATTGAGTTTACATCTGTAGATAATCATGTTCGTTCTATTATTGTTACTTCAGCCGATCCAGGTGATGGGAAAACAACAACAATCTCAAACTTAGCAGTTGTTTTCGGGCAACAAGGAAAGAAAGTTTTATTAATTGGAGCTGACTTGCGTAAGCCGACGATACAAAACTTATTTGCCATTCATAGTTCAAATGGGTTAACGAACTTATTATCAGGACAAGCGAAACTTATGCAATGCATTCAAAAAACAGATATAGAGAACGTATACTTAATGGCAGCAGGTCCAATCCCCCCAAACCCAGCAGAACTATTAGGGAGCCGGGCAATGGACGAGGCGTTGCTAGAAGCGTATAATATGTTTGATATTATATTAATCGACACACCACCTGTGCTTGCGGTTACGGATGCACAAATACTAGCGAACAAATGTGATGGAATCGTACTCGTTGTACGAAGTGAAAAGACGGAAAAAGATAAAATCGTAAAAGCGAAACAAATATTAGATAAAGCATCAGGCAAAATACTCGGTGTCGTTTTAAACGATAAAAGAGAAGAAAAAGAGCAGTATGGTTATTACTAAAATATGAAAAAGCCAACAAAAATTTTGTTGGCTTTTTTTGATTTCTGAAAATTATTTATCAAGTTATACAGTGTAAAAAGCATGATATGATAAAATTTTTGGGAAATCATTGGAATGTGTTGTCATATTTAAGATTATTTTGTAAGATTAAACTTGTTTCTTGTGAACAAATATAGAACTGAATTATTAAAAATAAAAAATGTAATATTTATATGTTATAATTTTTCCTATGTGTAAATTTTAGAAAGTTGGAGGAACCTATGGAAGAAACAATTAGTCTAAAAGAGTTATTTCATATCTTAAAAAAACGTTTAGCAATGATCCTCGTAATCGCCTTTGGTGCAGCTATTGTAAGTGCTATCATTAGCTTTTTCTTCATGACACCAATCTATCAATCTTCGACGCAAATTCTTGTTAATCAGAAGAAGCAAGAAGGGGCAATGATTCAAGCCGGTGAAATTCAAACGAATATTCAATTAACGAATACATATAAGGTTATTATTAAAAGTCCAGTAATCTTAGAACAAGTGAATGAAAAATTAAATTTAAATATGACATCTCAAGCGCTAACAGGAAAGATTAATGTTGCAAATGAAAAGGATTCACAAGTAATCTCTGTAACAGCTGAGGATAAAGATCCAAAACTAGCTCGCGATATTGCGAATGCAACTGCAGATGTATTTAAAGGTGAAGTTGCAAAAATTATGAACGTTGATAACGTAACAGTGCTATCTAAAGCAGAAGTTGCAGAAAATCTATCTCCAATTAAACCACGTCCAATGTTAAATGTGGCAATCGCTTTCGTTGTTGGTTTAATGGCTTCAGTTGGTCTTGCATTCTTACTAGAGTACTTAGATAACACAGTGAAAAAAGAAGAAGATGTAGAAAACCTACTTGGCTTACCAGTGTTAGGTATTGTAGCTCGTATGGATGAAGAAACAATGAACGTGAAATCACACGCTCCATCATCAAGAAAAGTGAGGGGACAAACAATTGGTTCTTAATTTATTTAAAAAGAAAAAAAATCATCGTCAACGTCGTCAATTAATTGCTCATCAACAACCGAAATCACCAATTTCAGAACAATATCGTAATATTCGAACGAATATTGAATTTGCAGCTATTGATACGAATTTACATTCATTAATGGTTACGTCTGCAAACCCAAGTGAAGGGAAAACGACAACGACAGCGAATATGGCAGTTGTTTTTGCTCAACAAGGAAAAAAAGTGTTATTAATTGATGCAGATATGCGTAAACCAGCAATGCATCAAATGTTCCAAGTAGATAATATTTTTGGACTCACGAACGTATTAACACATAGTGAACATTTAGAAAAATGTGTACAAACGACATCTGTAGACAATCTACAATTTTTAGCTTGTGGCCCAATCCCGCCAAACCCGGCCGAATTGTTAGGTTCAAAATCAATGAAAGAACTTCTTGGACAAGCATACAGCATGTACGACTTAGTTATTTTTGATATGCCGCCTATTTTAGCTGTAACAGATGCGCAAATTATGGCAAATGTATGTGATGCTTCTATTCTTGTTGTTCGTAGTGAATCGACAGAGAAAGAAACAGCGGTAAAAGCAAAAGGATTGTTGGAATCGGCTAAAGGTAAATTGTTAGGTGTTGTTCTGAACGATCGTGAACGTGAAGAAGGCTTATATTATTATTACGGTGCAAACTAATTAAAAGAGTGAGATATGGTAGAAACATATCTCCTTTTTTCCCTTGAATATGAGCGATATCTCATATTCAAGGGAAAAAAGATCTTTATAGGAGAGAGGGAGGATGAAACAAATGATAGATTTACATTGTCACATTTTACCTGGTATCGACGATGGTGCGCAGACAGTAACAGATAGTTTAGTGATGGCGCAACAAGCCGTTTCAGAAGGAATACATACCATTGTGGCTACACCACATCATCAAAATGGAAAATATGTAAATGAACGTACCTCAATTATTCATCACGTAAAACAACTAAATGATGAACTACAACAACATAATATTCCACTTACCATTTTACCTGGGCAAGAAGTCAGATTATATGGTGATTTATTAGAAGACTATGAAGCTGGTAAAATCGTTACTTTAAATGAAACAAATAAATACATATTCATTGAATTTCCATCGAATCACGTACCACGTTATGCCGAACAATTATTATACGAATTACGTGTAAAAGGAATGATTCCAATTATTGTTCATCCGGAACGTAATGCCGAGTTAATCGAGCGGCCAGATAAGTTATATAACATTGTAAATAAAGGTGCATTAACACAAGTGACAGCAGGTAGTTTGCTTGGGAAATTTGGTAAAAAGATTAAAAAATTCTCATTACAGCTTGTGGAACATAATTTAACACATATGATCGCATCAGATGCGCATAACACAACATCGAGAGGATTTCATTTAGCAGAAAGCTATGAACTAATTGAGAAAGAATTTGGAATGAATGTTATGAGTGATTTGAAAGAAAATCCGTACTTAGTAATTAGCGGGAAAACAATTTATAAAGAAGATCCAGAACAAATTCGTCGTAAAAAATTATTTGGTATCTTTTAATTGAAGAGTGTTGGTGATGTCTCCTAACCGTTATCAACGGGGGCACTCGGTCGTGCTGTGGGTAGAAATTTTTATTTCGAACCTACCTTAGACGCTTGTCGTCGGGAGTATGACGTGAGGATGGGTTAGGTGCCCATAATTTATTTATGTTAGAAACTCTACTTATGGAGTTGTAAAGACGACTCTATAAGTAGGGTTTTTGTTATTGTTACATATGGATATAATAATATGTTTGGGGTACTAGATTTGAAAAAAGTAAGAAAAGCAATTATTCCAGCTGCGGGACTGGGGACAAGGTTTTTACCAGCAACAAAGGCAATGCCTAAAGAAATGTTACCAATTGTTGATAAACCAACAATTCAATACATAGTAGAAGAAGCGATAGAATCAGGAATTGAAGATATTATTATTGTTACTGGAAAAGGTAAACGTGCCATTGAAGATCATTTTGATCATTCCTTTGAATTAGAGCAAAGCTTACTAGAAAAAGGGAAGCATGAGATGCTAGAAAAAGTACAAGCTTCTTCAAAAATTAATATTCATTACATAAGACAAAAGGAACCAAAAGGTTTAGGACACGCAGTATGGTGTGCACGTAAATTTATTGGAAATGAACCATTTGCGGTACTACTTGGTGATGATATTGTGCAAGCAGAAACACCATGTTTACGCCAATTAATGGATCAATATGAAGGTACACAGTCGTCAGTTATTGGTGTACAAACAGTGCCTGAAAACGAAACACATCGTTACGGTATTATTGATCCGATTGAAAAAAGCGATCGTCGTTATCAAGTACGTCAATTTGTGGAGAAGCCAGCTCAAGGAACGGCACCATCAAATTTAGCAATTATGGGACGTTACGTATTAACGCCAGAAATCTTTATGTTCCTTGAAAATCAACAAACAGGTGCAGGCGGTGAAATTCAATTAACAGATGCCATTCAACGATTAAATGAAGTTCAACGTGTATTTGCTTATGACTTTGAAGGTACGCGTTATGACGTTGGAGAAAAGTTTGGATTTATTAAGACAACGATTGAAATGGCACTACAAAATAAAGAATTAAATGTAGAGTTAATGAAGTATATGAAGGAACTTGTAAAAAAGGAAGAGGTACATTCATAATAGAATGTCCTTTTTTATTATGAATAAGATAAGAATTATATAAAGAAGGGAACAGGTATATTGAGTTATCGAAGACGGCTCTCATTATTAATTTTATTAGATTCATTTATCGTATTAACTGCCGTGTATTTAAGTTATTGGTTTATACATCCAAATGTATTAAACAAAATCCCTACGACAGTAGTTATTAGTTCTATTACATTATTGTGTAGTCATCATGTTTTTGCTGCTATTTATAAGCTTTATAATAAGGCGTGGGAATATGCGAGTATTGGTGAATTAAAACAAATATTTAAGGCGATTACGCTATCAATTTTAGTAACAGCAATTGTTCAACAGATTATAAATCATGATATTTATGTTCGAATTTTAGCAATCGCATGGATGTTACATTTATTATTAATTGGTGGTTCTCGCTTCGTATGGCGTATGTTCCGTGATACATATATTACAAAAGCTACTGATAAAAAGCGAACATTAATTATTGGTGCGGGTTCAGCAGGAACGATGGTAGTGCGTCAATTACAACATAATAAAGAAGCAGATTTATATCCAATTGCGTTTGTCGATGATGATAGAAATAAACAAAAATTGGAAATTTATAATGTGCCGGTTATCGGTACAACAAATCATATTAAAGAAGTTGTAGAAGATAATGATATAGAACATATTATTATCGCTATTCCTTCTTTAAATCGTAAACAAATAAACGAGATTTTTGAGAAGTGTAGAAAAACGAAGGCAAAAACACAAATTGTGCCGATGCTTGAGGATCTTCTAGATGGTACAGTTTCTGTCAATGAAGTGCGTGATGTACAAGTAGAGGATTTATTGGGTAGAGAACCAATTCAATTAGATGATGCCGGTATCGGAGAGAAGATTACAGGTAAAACAATTTTAGTAACAGGTGCGGGTGGATCAATTGGATCCGAAATTTGCCGTCAAGTAATGAAGTACAAACCGGGTAAAATTGTTCTTCTAGGACATGGTGAAAACAGCATTTATAATATCGAAATGGAAATGAGAGTTACATATAAAGATACAGTTGAAATTATGACAGAAATTGCAGATGTACAAGATCGAAATAAGATTTTTGAAATAATCGATAAGCATCGCCCGTATATTGTTTATCATGCGGCTGCACATAAACATGTACCTTTAATGGAACGTAATCCTGAAGAGGCTGTGAAAAATAATATTTTTGGTACAAAAAATGTTGCAGAAGCAGCGGATACATTTAAAGTAAATACATTTGTAATGGTTTCTACAGATAAAGCTGTAAATCCTACGAATGTAATGGGGGCTACAAAGCGATTTGCAGAAATGCTTGTACAGCATTTGGCAGCTGTAAGTACTAATACAAGGTTCGTTGCCGTTCGATTTGGTAATGTTCTTGGAAGTAGGGGAAGTGTAATCCCACTATTTAAGAAGCAAATTCAAAAAGGTGGACCTGTAACAGTTACTCATCCTGATATGATTCGTTACTTTATGACAATACCAGAAGCTTCACGATTAGTTATTCAGGCTGGAACGCTAGCTAAAGGTGGAGAGCTTTTTGTTCTTGATATGGGAGATCCAGTGAAAATTGTTGATCTGGCAAGAAATCTTATTACTCTTTCAGGATATTCAATTGAAGAAATTGGAATCGAATTTACTGGGCTAAGACCAGGAGAAAAAATGTATGAAGAGCTGCTAAACGAAGGAGAAATTCATCCTGAACAAATATTCCCTAAGATTCATATTGGGAAGGCTGTCTTAATGGAGCAAGAAATTTTAAGGCAGTTTATGAATGATTTTGAAGAAATGAGTAAAGAGGATATAAGAGAAAGATTATTAGAGATTGCTAATACTAAGGTTTTAAATTAACAGTTATTTGGTTTTTGGAACACTTATTCATATGTTAGGAAAATTGAGGTGGTAATAAAAGTGATATATAAAAAGGGTTTGAAACAAATAGTAGATTGTATTTTTGCAATTGTAGGTTTAGTAGTATCATCACCTTTATTCTTATTATTAATAATTTGTATAAAGCTGGATTCAAAAGGTCCTGTATTATTTAAACAGCGACGAATCGGTAAAGGGAAAAAAGAATTTTATATTTTAAAGTTTAGAACGATGAGGATTGATACCCCAAAAGATATGCCAACTCATCTTTTGGAAGATCCTGAAATGTATATAACAAAAGTCGGAAAGTTTTTACGAAAAACAAGCTTAGATGAACTTCCACAAATAATAAATATTATTAAAGGTGAAATGAGTATAATTGGGCCTCGACCTGCACTCTGGAATCAATATGATTTAATTAAAGAACGTGATAAATACGGTGCAAACGATGTTATACCAGGATTGACAGGATGGGCACAAATAAATGGAAGAGATGAACTTCCTATTGATGTAAAGGCAAAATTAGATGGTGAATACGTAGAAAAATTATCACCATTATTTGATTTGAAAGTATTTTTTATGACTATAAAGAGTGTCTTGAAATCTGAAGGTGTTAAGGAAGGGAAAAATAATAGTAATGAACGAAACTCTGAAAAGAGAAACGAGGCAAGTTCATAAATGAATAAGAAAAGAATTTTAATAACTGGAAAAGAAAGTTACATAGGAACAAATTTTGAAAAATGGGTTAATAATTGGTCAAATCAATATGATGTTGAAAAAATATCTGTTAGAAATGATGGGTGGAAACAAAAGGACTTTTCTAAATATGATGTTGTTTTGCACGTAGCTGGAATTGCACATGTTTCAGCTGATCCTAAAATGGAAGAAATGTATTATAAAATTAATAGGGACTTAGCAATTAATATCGCAGAAAAAGCCAAAAAAGAAAATGTTAAGCAATTTATTTTCATGAGTAGCATGATTATCTACGGTGCAGATGGAAAATTAGGTGAATCTAAAATTATTACTGCAGAAACTGAGCCAAGTCCTGTTGATTTTTATGGGAGAAGTAAGCTCGAAGCGGATTTAGCTATTCAAAAAATGAATAGTAATAATTTTAAAACGGTTATGGTGCGAACACCAATGGTATATGGACCAAACTGTAGGGGAAATTTTCCTAGGCTAAAAACGCTAGCAGAAAAATCACCAATTTTTCCTGAGATAAGTAATGAAAGAAGTATGATATTCATTGATAACCTGTGTGAATTTTTAAAGATTGTGATTGATAAAGAGTTGGCTGGGATATTTTTCCCGCAAAATAAAGAATATGTTAGTACGAAAGATATTATAAATCTTATGGCTATCAACATGAACAAGAAAGTTCACTTTATTAAAACATTTAATCCAGTCATAAAGATAATGTCAAAAAAGATAAATGTTGTTAATAAGGTATTAGGAAATAAGGCGTATGATAAAAAATTAAATCCTAAGTTTGACTATTGCGTTGTTGATTTTGAAACTTCTATAAAAATAAGTATGTAATTAGGTGAACATAAAATTATGAATAAAAAAGTACTATTATTAGGTAACCATGGGTTTGTAATATACAATTTTCGTAAAGAACTAATTCAAGAATTGTTGGGGCAAGGCTATGAAGTATATATATCTTTACCCAAAGATGAAAAAGTAGATAAGATGGTTGAATGGGGATGTAAATTCGTAGAAACAAATGTTGATCGAAGGGGTACAAACCCAGTAACTGATTTTAAACTAGTCGCGCATTATATTAAAATATTGAAGGAAATAAAACCAGATGTTGTATTGACATATACGATAAAACCAAATTTATACGTAGGATTAGCTTGTAGGCTTTTAAATATTCCATGTATAAATAATATTACAGGTTTAGGAAGTGGATTTAGTAAGAGTTCAATTTTAAAAACGTTTTTATCTACTTTATATAAGGTAAGTTTGAAAAAGTCTTGTAACTGTTTAGCCTACTTAAAAAGGCAAGATAAAGAGAAGAAATGTCTGTTATACATTTCTCCTCCAATTAGTTGATAAAGGCAATATCCATCGTTCCTTCACGAATTAGTTGTTCTATTGTGTGGAATACAGGTTTACCTTGTTTTTGTGCGGTTTGGATGAAGCTTCTCGTTAAACAAAATATTCGCGCTCCATCTTCGGTACGAAACGTACCTGATACTTTTTGTTTTACTTTTGCCATTCGAATATCTCGCTCCGCTTCGTTATTATCAAATGGAATATCCGCATGTGTGAGAAAACCTAAAATGGCATCTTTGTCTCGGACAAATCGGTCCCATAAATTTTTGGATGGCGATTGTTTAGAACGCTTTTAGGACTTATTCTTTTCTGCCTGAGGGGGATGACATGCAACTCCATCCTGCAGGATGGCTTCGTATGCCTGCTCAATTTCTAGAAGATCCCATAATGTAAGCTTTCCCTCTTGTTCTTCTTTGCGTTGTTTGGCATCACATAATAATTTTTTCATATTTTCTGCCCATGTTTCACCGGTTTGCTCAAAAATCCCTTGTAAATCTCGTAAAAGATGAGCATTACATAAAATATGTTGGGACTGTTTATATCCAAAATAAGAGGCCCATCCATCATGAACAGCAATTCCTGAGAAACGGGGTAACACACCAATTTCATTCATTGCCTCTTTTCCACGTTTTGTATGTACAACTTGAAGGTTTATGTCTTTTGTGCTCATGGTATGGAGCCACTGACGTTCTCGATTTACACGAATCCTAGTCTCATCAAAATGAACAATGCGAGACTGTAACAAATGAGATTTTGCTTTTTCTTCAAATACGTCCAAACGCTCTCCGAATACACGATTCATATGGACAAGTGTTCCTTCACTAATGGTATGACCGAATTGATCACGAATATAGGCAGCTGTACGGGCATACGAAAGCATCTGATAATTGATGAGATAAACAACTAAAGATTGGATACGAGAACTGTATTGTACAGATTTGGTGACATGGGGTAAAAACAGTCCTTCTTCGAACGACAAACAATTCGAACACACTTTTCCTTCGGATTCATATTGAGTCACCTCTATTTTTGTAGAAGGTAGGTCGAAGACTTGTCGTTTTTTTCGACTGACAATCTGTTCCTGTTCTAAAGAAGATTGACATTTTGAACATAGGAAAATAGGGTGCGTCACAATATGATGTGGATTTTCAACAGGTGCCAGCCTATAACCTTTGTGACCGATTTGTCCACCTGATTTCCGTCCTGTTTTTTTCCTTAAACTTTTCTTGAGGGGCTTTTTACAGCTATCTGTAGAAGGTGGTTTATGGCTATTTGAAGAATTTTTTTGAGACGTTGCTTGTAATTTCTGAATTTCCATCTGCAAAGATGCAACAGTTTCCTTTAATTGTTTGTTTTCCGCTTCTAATTGTTGGATGTATACGGTTGATTTGAGATGTTCCTCCATAAAAAGGTTTTGTATGGCTTCCAAACCCATGTGATACGACTGACAAATTTGTTCCATAGTCACCACTGCTCACCTCTCATTTCGTCTATTCCTATGAGAAGTATGGGCTAAACTAACAAAAGCTAAACTATGAATTTATCAATATCAACAATATTAAAAGACTAAGCAGTTACAATTTTTTTAATAATGTCTCTAATAGACTGCTACCTTCGGCATTGGATTTACTCCATTTGGCATAGTAGCGATAAACATTTTGCCATTTTGGATAATCTTTTGGTAAAGCACGCCACTGACAGCCTGTACTCAGAACATAGAGTAGTGCATTGAACACATCATAAAGGTCATACTTTCGCGGACTTGTACGTTTACTAAACGTTTCTAGTTCCTCACGAATAATCTCGAATTTTTTACGGCTGATATCACTTGGATAAGACATACACTCATCTCCTGTTTTTGCATACATCTTAACATATGTATGAGACTATAAACAGGCTCTTAATACTCTTTTCACGGATCAACATAAATCGCTGAACCATTCCAAACCGCTTACCATTGACACTTACCACTTATTTTTCTCCTTCCGATAATTTGTTTATTTAGTTTTTTCAATATTCCATTAAGTTTTATGTTATAGGATATACAGCCATTTCCTTATCTTCTCTTCAATATTTTTGTTAATACAAACTTTATCTTCTTTTTATAATTTTCATAACTTGAAATCATAGGAATTGAATTCTGTGTTTCTTTTTTGCACTGCTAAAACATGAAAATACCTTAAAACTAAAAAATCGCAAATTTTAATTTTACTCGAATATCCTGATTTTACTCCTGTAAATATCAATAACAAACATCATATTTTTTAGAATGGAGATTATCATATGTTTAATAATAATTTTTCAAATTTAAATGCTAATTTAATAGGTCCTACATTCTCTTCAGAACCTACAGGATTTACAGGACCTACAGGATTTACAGGACCTACAGGATCTACAGGACCTACTGGAGATACTGGACCTACAGGACCTACAGGATCTACAGGACCTACAGGATTTACAGGATCTACAGGACCTACAGGATCTACAGGACCTACAGGATTTACAGGATCTACAGGATTTACAGGACCTACAGGATCTACAGGACCTACTGGAGATACTGGACCTACAGGATCTACAGGACCTACAGGATTTACAGGACCTACAGGACCTACA
>NZ_CP147983.1:5198514-5528572 GCF_045291115.1 Bacillus sp. PPSBB_2 | reverse complement strand
CTGTATTGCTTCAGGATATAAAAGATCAAAATGTGTTATTTTCCGTTGCAGATGCTGCTTACGATAGTCAACGTATTTATGAAATTGCACGAACATGTAACATCTTTGCCATGAATCCAATCAATCCTAGGAATGGTGAACAAAATAAGAGTACACATCGTCGTGTATTATCTCATTTTATACAAACTATCTTTGGTAAACAATTGATGAAAGAACGTAGGAAAATTGAACAACAGTTTAGTAAACTCAAAGATAAAGGGTTGGAACAGCCACGTTGGTATGGTCAAAATCGCTATCTATTGCATGTTCAGCTAGTTTTTCTGATTCATAACATTGCATGTTTATTTTAGTTTTGCAACACCCTCCAATTGTTAATTCTGTCGAAACCGATTT
The DNA here is from genome assembly GCF_045291115.1 of Bacillus sp. PPSBB_2. NCBI lineage: Bacteria > Bacillati > Bacillota > Bacilli > Caryophanales > Bacillaceae > Bacillus > Bacillus sp. PPSBB_2. Next base: position 5,528,179 of record NZ_CP147983.1, on the reverse strand, counting down.
TGCAAAAGAAGCATTTCTAGGTTTTAGTGTATCTATTGTAATTTTCTATAGTATAACTTTGGTTTCGCAGTCTTCAATTAAATTAGCAGATTTATATTGGTATTCTACTATATTTATAACCGGTATGATTTTAGTGTTTTTTTTGAACCACACTATACAAGAGTTGGCGAATACTCATAGGGCATTAATTTATTTCATTGGTGATAGTAGAACAAGATCTAATACATTGGCTGGTTATATTGCAGTTTTCATGTTTCTCTGTTGGGGTTGTTGGAAACACAATAAAACAATTATTAGAAGAACGGTATCTGTAATTTGTTTTTTCCCTATGTGTATTATTCTTTATTTTACTATCTCGCGTGGTGCTTATCTTGGAATGGCAGTTTCTTTTATCCCACTGATTCTTTTTAATTTAACAAAGAAAAAGGTGTTAATGATAAACTTCACTGTTGTAGTCGCTCTATTAGGAATTTATCTTTTCTCTGAGGAAATATTTAATAGTAGGGTATTTGGTTTGAGTACCGGAGATTACTCTAATGGGAGATGGGATTACTATAGTTTAGCATGGGAACAATTTAAAACGAACCTAATTATTGGGAATGGTATGTATCAATTTGGCTTTCTTGGTGGAATGGGAAAATTAGAGGATCCTCATAATTGGTTACTCGCATATCTTTCTGGGATAGGGTTACTAGGGCTGATATGTTTCCTTTTATTCCTTCTATCCATAGTGGGTAAGATAGTTAATGTTCTTTTTAATAAAAACATTGATAGGCATTCAATTGTTTTAGCACAAGCTATTACTGTGCCGGTAATTCACGGTTTGGTAGAACCTGCTATGTCTACAGGTTTACCTTTTATGCTTTTCTGTATTGTATCTCCTATTTTATATAGTTATATGATACGACAAGAAAAGCTAGACAATTAAAAATAACTATGAGGTTAAAATTATGTTAGAAAGCGATTCTAAGCTATTTAAAAAAAGTTTTAAAAATATTTTATATTCTTTTTCTGCCCAGGGGATTGCTTTGATCTTAAGTATTACTAGAGTATTACTAATTCCAAAAATTATTGGGATTGAAGAATATAGTTATTGGCAGTTGTTCCTCTTTTGGATTGGCTATGTTGGCTTTTTTCATTTTGGTTTTAATGATGGAATATTATTGAAGTATGGTGGGAGAAAATATAGTGATTTAGATAATAAATTATTACGATCCCAATTTATTATTTTACTAATATCCCAGATTATAGTGGCTGCATTAATTGTTATATTTACAAGTTTATATTCTGTTGAGGAAGAACGTATATTTATTGGATACTCAGTGGCGCTAAGTTTAGTTATTAATAATATATGTGGATTTTACTGGTGTATTTTACAAAGTACAAATCGCTTCAAAGAATATTCTAGGGCTGTCACTATAGATAAATTTATATTTTTATTCTGTATAATTTTAATGATGATAGTAAATGTAAGAGATTTTGAAGTTTACGTCATTGTTTATTTGATTACAACTATTATTAGTTTAATTTATACTTTATATACATGTCGTGATTTGATAGTTGGTAAGTTATCCTCTTTTCAGGAGTCAATAAAAGAGACCTACGATAACGTATCAGTAGGTGTGAAATTAATGATTGCAAATGTTGCAAGTATGCTAATACTTGGAGCAGGGAGATTTATAATTGATAGATTTTGGGGCATAGAAACATTTGGGAAAATTTCGCTAGCATTATCTATAACTAGTATGGTTCTATTGTTCATTAATGCTATAAGTATAGTTTTATTTCCGGCACTTAGACAGGTATCCAAAGAAAGATTAGTAGAAACTTATATTGTATTAAGGACGCTACTTATGTATCTATTGGCAGGGTTATTAGTATTATATATCCCTATACAATATGTACTAAATTTGTGGTTGCCTAAGTATACTGAAAGCTTGAAATATCTTGCAATCTTGTTTCCACTTTGCATTTTTGAAGGTAAGATGCAGATGTTAATTTCAACATATTTAAAAGTATTTAGAAGAGAAAGTGTACTATTAATAATTAATATCGTTTCAGTGAGTATTAGTGTGTTACTTAGTGTTATTGCAGCAATAGTATTTAACAGTGTCCTTTTTGTAATAATTTCAATGGTTTTAGGTGTATTAATTAGATGTTTAATAGCAGAGTTATATTTATCTAAAATCTTAAATATTAATCTAATCAAAGGTTTTATCTATGATTTTATTTTAACATCTATTTTTATGATATCAAGTTGGTATTTACAAGGGGTTAAGAGCTTTTTAGTTTACTCAACTGCTTATCTAATATTAGTGTTTTATGGCAGGAATAATATAAGATACGCCTTCAATTCAATAAAAAAATTATAAAAAGTATAGTGAATTAAAAAATTTGTAGGAGGATTAAGATTTATGAAAGGAATTATTCTAGCGGGAGGTAGTGGGACGCGTCTCTACCCACTAACAATGGTTACAAGTAAACAATTACTACCTATTTATGATAAACCAATGATTTACTATCCATTATCAACATTAATGTTAGCAGGAATTCGTGAAATTTTAATTATTTCGACACCAGAAGATACTCCACGTTTTGAGGCATTATTAGGTGATGGCTCTCAATTTGGAATTTCACTTCAATATAAAGTTCAACCAAGCCCTGATGGTTTAGCACAGGCATTTATTATTGGCGAAGAATTTATTGGTAATGATTCTGTTGCTATGGTATTAGGGGATAATATTTATTATGGTAGCGGACTTCGCAAAATGTTACAACGTGCAGCGAATAAAGAAGAAGGTGCTACAGTATTTGGGTACCATGTAAATGATCCAGAACGTTTTGGTGTAGTGGAATTTGATGAGAATGGGAAAGTATTGAGCGTAGAAGAAAAACCGGAAGAGCCAAAATCGAATTATGCAATAACTGGTTTATATTTCTATGATAATCGTGTAGTTGAAATTGCTAAAAATGTTAAGCCATCAGCACGTGGTGAATTAGAAATTACCTCTATAAATGAAGTATATTTAAATAGTGGTGAATTAGAAGTTGAATTATTAGGTCGTGGATACACATGGCTAGATACAGGAACTCATAAGAGTCTAGTAGATGCAACAAACTTTGTAAAAACAGTTGAGGATCATCAAGGAATTAAAATTGCAGCTCTTGAAGAGATTGGATATATTAATGGCTGGATTAACAAAGAAACTCTAATTAAATCAGGTGATCAGTGCTCTAAAAATGGTTATGGTCAATATTTATTAAAAGTAGCAAATGGTAGCATTAAATACTAATTTGGAGTGAACATAATGAAAGTTTTAGATACAAACTTATTAGGCGTTAAAGTAATTGAACCAAAAGTGTTTGGAGATCATCGTGGTTGGTTTATGGAAACTTATAGCGATAAGGCAATGAAAGAAGCAGGAATCGAATTGGAATTTGTACAAGACAATCAATCGTTTTCAGCAACAAAGGGTACGCTTCGTGGCTTACACTATCAATTAAATCCTAAGGCGCAAACTAAGCTTGTGCGTTGTACACGTGGGTCAATATTTGATGTTGCAGTAGATATTCGTAAGGGAAGCCCTACATACGGTCAATGGTTTGGTATTGAGCTAAGTGCAGAAAATAAAAAACAGTTATTAGTTCCAAAAGGGTTTGCACATGGATTTATGACATTAACTGATGACGTTGAGGTTCAATATAAAGTTGATGAACTTTATGCTCCAGAGTGTGATCGAGGAATTATTTGGAACGATGCTGAAGTTGTTATTGATTGGCCAATGGAAATTCAGCCAGTGTTATCTGAAAAAGATGAAAAAGCACCTTCATTAAAAGAAGCGGAAAATAACTTTGTATACGGGGAGTAAAAAAATGAAAATTTTAGTAACCGGTTATAATGGTCAGCTTGGATATGACGTAGTAAAACGTGGAGAGAAGCAAGGACTAGAAATGCAAGGTATTGGAATAGAAGATTTAGATATTACAAACGAAGCCGCGGTTTATGAATTTGTAGATAAAGTAAAACCAGATGCAATTATTCATTGTGCAGCATATACGGCTGTTGATAAATCTGAAGATGATAAAGAACTTTGTTGGAATGTAAATGTAGAAGGTACAAAATATCTTGCTACAGCAGCAAAAAAATTAAATGCTAAATTTGTTTATATTAGTACAGATTATGTATTTGATGGAGAAGGAACTCGTGCATTTGTAGAAACTGATGCGCCTAATCCGGTTGGATACTATGGTTTAACAAAGCATGAGGGAGAAAAAGTAGTTAGGAGTTTAATAGATAACAACTTTATTGTGCGTATTTCGTGGGTATTCGGTATTAATGGAAATAACTTCATTAAAACGATGCTTCGTTTAGGTGAAACACGTAATGAACTGAACGTTGTAGGAGATCAAATAGGATCACCAACTTACACGTATGATTTAGCTCGTTTGTTAGTTGATATGGTTATAACAGAGAAATATGGTACATATCATGCTACAAATGAAGGTTTCTGTAGTTGGGCTGAATTTGCAAAAGAAATTTTTGAGATTGCAGGACAAGATGTAAAAGTAAATAGTATTACAACAGAAGAATATCCTACTCGTGCAGTACGTCCTAAAAATTCACGTATGTCTAAGCAGAAATTAATTGATAATGGATTTGAGCCATTACAAGATTGGAAGAAAGCAACAAAACATTATATTACTCAATTACAGCAAGAGGTGAAATAAGATGGAAAAAAAGAAAGTATTAGTAACAGGTGGCGCAGGATTTATTGGGGGGAATTTTGTTCAGTATATGGTAAATAAATATCCTCAATACCATATCGTTAATTTAGACGTACTAACATATGCTGGAGATTTAACAAAACATAAAGATATTGAGGACAAAGATAACTATTCATTCGCTAAGGTTGACATCGTAGACCGTCAAGCGATAAATCAACTATTTGAACAAGAAAAATTCGATTATGTTGTGCATTTTGCTGCAGAAAGTCATGTGGATCGTTCTATTGCTGAACCTGAAGTATTTATTAGTACAAATGTATTAGGGACACAAGTATTATTAGATGCAGCAAAAGCGTTTGGTATTACTAAATTTGTTCATGTATCTACAGACGAAGTATACGGTGAGTTAGATTTTGATCCAACTACATTCTTTACAGAAGATACACCTTTACAACCAAATAGCCCATATAGTGCAAGTAAAGCTTCTTCTGATCTATTAGTTCGAGCATATCATGAGACATTTGGGTTACCAATTAACATTACACGTTGCTCAAACAATTATGGACCGTTCCATTTCCCAGAAAAATTAATTCCATTAACAATTTCACGTGTACTAAATAATGAGAAGGTTCCTGTATATGGAGACGGTAAAAACATTCGTGACTGGTTACATGTTATTGATCATTGTGCCGCAATTGATTTAGTTATGCATGAAGGTGTAAATGGTGAAGTATATAATGTTGGGGGACATAATGAGCGTACAAATTTAGAAGTAGTTCAAACAATTATTAGTACGCTTGGTAAGTCTGAGGAATTGATCGAATTCGTTCAAGATCGATTAGGCCATGATAAACGTTATGCGATTGATCCGACGAAGCTAGAAAAGTTAGGCTGGAAACCAACATATACATTTGAAACAGGGATTGCTCAAACAATTCAGTGGTATTTAGATAATACAGAGTGGTGGGAACAAATTATTAGTGGTGAATATCAAAATTATTTCAAAAAGCAATATTCATTATAATAATTAGCTAGAGCTTCACGACAATACAATAACGTTCTTATCCCATATAGAGGTTTTTTAATAAGTCTGCTTGCTGATTTTATTTATAATAGTATAATAGTGGGGAGTTTTAGTATGAACTAGAATAAAGATGTTTCTGTATATAAATAGATTTTTATTCTAACTTATATTAAAACTCTTACGATATTATAAAAGTATATGAACAATCAGTATGTAAATTGAAAAGAGGGCTAAAGGAATGAAAAAGAAAATCCTACTATGGATACTAGGGATTATAGGGGTAATGATTATAGGTGGTGGAGTATATGCCTATAATGTATACTCCAAAGTCTCAAAAACATTAGATGAAGTTCATAAACCATTAAAACGTGATAAAGATTCTAATGGTTCAGAAACAGCAAAAATCAGCAAATCTGAACCTGTATCTATCCTATTACTAGGGGCCGATGAACGTGGTGAAGATAAAGGCCGCTCAGATTCTTTAATGCTTATTACTTTAAATCCTAAAAATAATTCAATGAAAACTGTAAGTATTCCCCGTGATACGTATACAGAAATTGTTGGAAAAGGGAAAAGTGATAAGATTAATCACGCTTACGCATTCGGTGGCGTAGATATGTCTGTTGCAACTGTAGAAAAATTTTTAAATGTTCCTATTAACTATTATATTGAGGTAAATATGGAAGGTTTTAAAGATATCGTTGATGCAGTAGGTGGCGTAGAGGTAAATAATGATTTAGAATTTAATGCAAATGGTCATCACTTTGCTAAAGGTAATGTACATTTAACAGGTGACCAAGCTCTAGCATTCACACGTATGCGTAAAGAAGACCCACGAGGTGACTTTGGTCGCCAAATGCGTCAACGTCAAGTAATGCAGGCTGTTATTAAGAAAGGTGCAAGCTTCTCTTCTTTATCAAGCTATGGAGATGTACTTACAGCAATTCAAAAGAATGTGAAGACAAACTTAACGCAAGATCAAATGTTTGATATGCAAAAGAATTATAAAGATTGTCTGCAGAATAGTGAAGATATTCAAATCCCAGGTGACGGCCACAAAGCTGCTGATGGTATTTGGTACTACTATGTTCCAGATGCGGCAAAACAAGATTTAACGAATAAGTTAAGAGCGCATCTTGAAGTGACTAAATAATATGTAATAACCCAACTCCTTTGGAAGGAGTTGGGTTTATTTTTGCGTGAATTTATATTAGTATTATATATTGTGAGATTAATAGATGAGGTGAATCGATGAATAAGAAAGCGGTACTTGTCCTTGTTATTTTTGTATTGTTTGTCGCTTCGATTGTGAGCGGTAAACTGTACTGGAATAAGAAGATTGCGAATGCAACAGGACAAACGAGTGAAGTAACGAAAACAAAGGCTGAAGTGAAAGATAGCGGAGCGAAGAAAGAAGAGAAAAAGGAAGAGAAAAAACAAGATGCGAAGTCATCTTTTAACGAAGCATATGCGAAGAACTTGCCAGATGCAGTGAAAGAGAAGTTAAAGAAAGCTGCTGAGGATAAAAAGGCAGTAAACCTTATTATTGTTGGTGATGAAGCTTCTTCATCTGAAAAAGGTGCTTGGGCAGCTAAGTTAACGTCTAATTTAGAAACTGCTTACGGTAAAGGTTTATGGAATGTGACTGTAAAGGAATATAAGGGTGAAAGCACAGAAGAGTTAATCGCGAATAAGCGTGATAAAGAGATTGCGAAAGAGAATCCAGATGTGATTTTATTTGAGCCACCGTTTATTACTGATAACGGTAAAACTGGAAATGGGAACTCTGTCGCAAATACACAGAAGTTTGTTCAAGCACTTTCTACTAGTGCAAAGGGTGCTACAATTATGATTCAACCATCAAATCCAGTGTATGGTGCGAAAAATTACCCGAAAGCGATTGAAGCGTTAAAACAATTTGCGACGCAAAATAATTATACATATATTGATCATTGGGGAGCATGGCCGGATGCATCGACAAAGGCTATCCTACCATATTTAAAAGAAGAGTTTGGTTTCCCAACTGCTAAAGGTCATGAAGTTTGGGCACAATATGTAACGGATTATTTTGTAGCTAAATAATAAAAGGGGAGAGAGTATCGTCGACAAAATATGTTCGACAATACCCTCTCTTTTTTTATAGGATTTTTGCTATACTAAACTGTACTATAATACATGATGGAAGGAGGAGAATGATGAAAATACTTGTGGTTGATGATGAATCGAGTATTCGTAATTTGATTCGGATGCAGTTGGAGATGGAAGGTTATGAAGTATTGGCAGCGGCTGATGGGAGAGAAGCTTTAGAGAAATGGAATGAAGGGCCGGATGTATTGATTTTGGATGTTATGCTTCCGGATACAGATGGGTATGAGTTGCTTCGTTTGTTCCGTGAGAGGGATAGGGATATTCCGGTGCTTATGTTAACGGCAAAGAGTCAGATGAATGATAAGTTGCTTGGCTTGCAGCTCGGTGCTGATGATTATGTGACGAAGCCGTTTAATTATGCGGAGCTTATTCTTCGGGTTAAGAATATGGCGCGGCGTGTAAAGAAGACGGAGACTACTGTAAGTCATGAAGTAATTGAGGCTGGAGAGATAGTGATTTGTCCTAAGGAAAGAAAGGTACATGTGAGTGGACAAGAGATTCAGTTAACGTACCGGGAGTTTAATTTATGTCAGTTGTTTGTTTCAAATCCGCAGCGTGTGTTTATGAGGGATGAGTTGCTTGAGAAAGTATGGGGATTTGAGTATATCGGAAATACGAGAGCAGTTGATATTATGGTGCAGAGACTTCGCAAGAAGCTTGGGACGAGCGGAGAATATATTAAGACAATTTATGGCGTTGGCTATAAACTGGATTGTTAAGTGGTGATGGTATGTCTTTAAAGCGAAATATGGTGTTCGGAATAGTTGGGCTGTTAATTCCGATTTTTGTTCTTTTATATGCAGTTGTTTATATTACGTTAGAAAAGAATATGTATCATAACGCAGCAGATTCTTTAGAAAAGTTAAGTGTAGAAGCGCAAATTTATACGATGAATTACTTAGAGAAGGAAGCAGAAGTGGATACGCTTGGTCCGAATTCACTTTTAATTGCGTCGTATTTAGCGAAGCGTATGGATGTCCGTGTGCAGATGATCGGGAAGAATGGCGATGTTGTTGCAGATACACAAAAAGGAGCATTGCTTCACCGTAACATCGACATTGAGAGTTCCTTGAAGGGGAAGAAGTCTTATGTTTTTGAGGAGGCGGATCCCGCTCCCATTCTTTTGTTTTCAAGCCCAGTATATTATGGAAACGATGTCATTGGAAGTATTCGTTTTATAAATGAGTTAACGGGTGAGAAGGAAGTTTTAACAAATGTGAGTTGGACGTTCTTAATGACATCTCTTTGCCTAGTTGCTACCGGTATTTTCTTTGCAATTCGTTTGGCGAAGTCTCTTCATAAACCAATTGATCAGTTGAGACAAATGGCACAGAGGCTCGCGAATGGTGATTATAAGAGTAAGATTGAGTTAAATGAGTACGTGGAAATCGCTCAGCTTTCAGCATCTTTTAACGCGATGGCCGATGGAATTGAGCTGCATATTAAGCAATTGCAGGAGGAGAAAGAGAAGCAGAAAGATTTCCTAGACCGCATTACGCATGAGTTAAAAACACCGCTAACGGCAATTATCGGTTATGTTGATTTAATTCCGAAGTTACAATCGAAAGAAGATGTACAGGAAAGTCTCCGTTATGTGGCTGTGGAAAGTGAGCGTTTATTATCACTTGTAGAGGAGCTGCTTAAGTCCTCGAAATATGGAACGAGTACGTTTGAAGTGTCACCTACAGTTGTGAACATAAAGGAATTGGCAGAGGAAGCAGTTTCAATTGTGAAACCTCGCCTAAATCAGTTTGAAATTGAAGTGATAAATGAGTTAACAGATGTACATGTTGTTGCGGATTTTGATAAGACGAAGCAAATTTTCTTAAATGTGCTTGATAATGCAATTAAGTATAGTGACGCTTCGCATATTCGTATGAATGTAATTGTAAATGAGCATGAGGCGAAGGTTTTTGTTCATGATGATGGGATCGGTATAGACGAAGAGGTGCTTGCAGAGTGGAATGAGTCTCCGAAAGGAAAGGCACTTCCTTCTAGTTATGGGAATGGTTATGGTTTGTATATTTGTCAGGAGATTATGAATAAGCAGGGCGGAAGCATGCGGATTGAGAGTAGTGAAGAAGTAGGTACTACAATATTCATTACATTTTTGCTTCCGAGAAGGATGGAAGACATAAAAAACTTGAAAGCGGTTAAATGATACATTTATGAAACAATTATGCGGTATTTTCGAAACAACGTTTTTTTATCTTGGAGGTAGGCAGAAATGAAAAGGCTATCATTTCAAATTCTTATGTTTGTCATTTGTATGATTGTTTCTCTTGTTTTGTTTTATGTTATGGAGAAACAAATCTATAATCGAATCAACATTGTAAATGATAAACAAGCCGTTTTACAAAGGGTGAATGAATCTCTTCCAATTGAAGTGAAAGTAAGACATGAAAAGTGGGGAGAAATCGTTGTAACGGATGAAGTTCGTTTGCATACAATTGTTTCATTCTTTGACCGAATTCGAATAGAGCCTGAGGGCGTTAAGAGCCAAGAACAAGTATTTACTGGAGAAGTAACGTACTTGAATGGACATAAGCGTACTTTTGCAGTAGGTGACTTGTTCCAGTATGGGGAAAATGTATACGGAAAGAATGGCATGGATCCGATGATTTCAGCACTTCAAACGTATTTATTAAGCCTGTATTACACACCAGAGCGTATTAGTGATTTTTTTGCTTCAGCAAAGGATGTCGTAGTACGTCAAGGTGATGTGGTACGTACTATCAATCTTACGCACATACTTGATTCTATTCGATACGCAAAGCAAATTACAGATTACGGAGAAATTCAGAAGTTATTACAATCGCAGAATGAACCGATTGCTTATATTACAGCTTATAAAACAGGTAAGCGTGTAAAGAATGATCGTGAAGATATTCTTACGATTTCTGTGTATCCATCGTACTTTGTTGTGCAATATCTCGGTGATAATAACGGAAATGTCATGTATATGAAAAGCTCTCTAGCAGAGTTATTCGTAAAGGAGAATGCGTCATGAGAAAGATAGCCTTTTTCTTCTTTTTGCTAGTAATTGGAGGAGCGATGTCTAGTTGCTCTCGAGATACAACCTCTATTAAATATAGTAAAAATGGTCTCCCTATTTTGGATGATCGTCATATTGTTGCGTATGTGGCGGCTCGTGAGGAAGTTGGTGAAGCGTTACTTTCATCATTTTGTAAGCCGCGCGGATGTACGTATGAATTTATTCGTCTTTCAACAGAAGAACTTCTTCGTAGAGTGGAAGAAGAAGCTGGAAATCCGAAGGCGGATATTATTATTGGCGGTACAGTAGATGCGCATCAAATGATGAAGCAAAAAAATCTTTCTATTCCTGTGATAAGCCAACATGCAAATCGTATTTCAAAAACTGTTAAAGATAAAGATGGTTATTGGTACGGTTATGAAGTGGAGAAGCTGGCAATTGCGATTAATAAAGAGCGGTGGAACGAGGAAATAGCGCCGCTCGGTCTCTCGTATCCGTTAAGATGGAAAGATTTATTGAATCCAGTATATAAGGGAAAGATTGTCATGCCCGATCCAAATGTTTCAGGTACAGCATATACGTTTTTTCAATCACTGATTGATACGTTAGGTGAAGAGGAAGCGAAGGAATATGTGAAGAATCTGGCAGAACAAGTTGGAGAAGTAACAGTGAATGGTTACATTCCAGCAGAACTTGTTGCGAGCGGTGAATATATGATAGGCATCAACTTTATGGGAGATCAGAGAATGCTTCAAAAACAAGGCTTTCCGATTTTAAGTAACGAACCTGAGCAAACAGGGTTATCTGTTAATGCGATTTCTAAACTAAAACGTGCACCGAGTGGTATTATTGCGGATTTATTTATTGATTATTGTTTATCAGAAGAAGCGGGGCATATTTTAGAAAAAGTGTCGTTTGGCGTACCAACGATGTTTGCGAAGAATGAGAAAGAAATAGAAGGACAGCCGGTTAGAAGGACGAACCAAAATATATCAAATAGCGGAATAATCGAGATATGGAATAGACAGCGTCTCTCTCTGAAGTGAGAAAAGGAGACGGAAATATATGTTTAAATGGCTCAAGCCAGCACCTGCAATTGAAAGGTTGCCAGCGGATATGATCGACCGTGTATATCGATTACTACGTATTCGTGTGTTAATCGGGATTTCAGTTGGATATGCTGCTTATTATTTAGTTCGTAGTAACTTTACGTTATCAAGTACGTATTTAGTACAAGAATATGGTTTTAGCACAGCTGAAATTGGTCTACTAGGTTCAGTAATGGCAATTGTTTATGGATTTAGTAAGTTCTTTATGGGGAATTTATCAGATAAAGCTTTCGCCCAGCGCTTTATCGCAGTCGGTTTATTCTTATCAGGGCTTGTAAATATTTGTTTCGGCTTTGCATCATCATTTGGGATGATTGTTACATTACTTGTTGTTAACGGTATTGTACAAGGTATGGGAGCACCACCTTGTAGTATTGTTATGACGAAATGGTTCTCGAAGAAAGAACGTGGTACGAAAACAGGTCTTTGGAATATTTCACATAACGTTGGTGGAATGCTTGTGCCACCACTTGTCGGAATTGGTGTAGGTATTTTCGGTGAAAATCATTGGCAAGGCGGCGTGTTTATTTTCCCTGCGATTATCGCAATGGTAATTGCAGTACTTGTTTGGATCAATGCGAAGGATACACCAGAATCTGAAGGTCTTCCTCCAATTGATGAGTATCGTAATGACTATGAAAATCTTGAAAAAGCAGATAATGCTAACAAGATGTCACCAAAAGAAATTTTAATGAAGTATGTAGTGAAAAATAAATTTGTATGGTTCTTATGTATTGCGAATGCTTTTGTTTATTTAATTCGTTTCGGTGTTATTAACTGGGTTCCACTTTATTTAACGACAGTTAAAGGATTTTCAAAAGCAGAAGCGCATGCGGCATATGCAATCTTTGAAGGTATGGCAATTCCAAGTTCATTAATCGTTGGTTTTTTAAGTGATAAATTATTTAAAGGAAAACGTATGCCATTATGTATTATTAGTATGGTTGGAGTTGTTATTGGTACGTTTATATATTGGCAAGCAACTAGCGTACTTGTTGTAAGTATTGCAGTTTCTATTATCGGTTGTTTAATTTATGTACCACAGTTCTTAATCGGTTTAAGTGCGATGGAATTAGTACCGAAATTTGCAGTAGGTACGACAGTTGGTATGTGTGGTCTATTCGGTTATGTAGGCGGAAGTCTTGTAGCTAACGCAGCAATTGGTGTTATTGTTGATAGTTCTGGCTGGGATGGTTGTTTCATCTTACTATTAACAGGAGCGGTTTTATCAACAATCTTCTTATTTATTGTTCAACGTGGACATGAGAGAAAAGATCCTAAAGTAGCGTAATATTTTGTTTGAAAAGCTATCCAATTGTTATATTGGATAGCTTTTATATTTTTATTTAGAAAAAACAAACAGTATGTAAAATTGGAGTTTAATGTGTAAAAGATTTTTGTTACTTAATATAATTTTTTTAGATTTAATAAACCAATCACGTACATAGTTAGACCGAAAAATCCACCGCCACAGATGAAAATTACAACCTTAAATAAAGAAATAGAGATTTCTTCTGAGCCTACATAGGGAAGGATATAATTCATAAAAACAAACATTTGAAAGCCCCAAAGCAGACCTGCATTTAAGCCAGCTTTTCTTAATTTTTTCTTGTGTTGTAAATATTCTTCTTTTGTTGCACATTCAGTATCACTTAAACCTTTTTTCTTGAATTTAAAGACTAAATAATTAGCGTAAATCATATTAGATAGAAAAATGAATATTGTTCCTATAGATATTGTGTGGTTCATAGTATCAACAAGTAACATAATAAGCATTGCCAACATATTTAGCCACCATAAACCAATTCCAGCTACAGATAATTCTTTATTGATTTCTTGTTTTTGATATTCATCTCTCTCACTCAGTGTTCCAACAAAACTATTATAAACTCTTTCTTTCCATTCAATTTTCATCATTTAATCTCCCTCCCAAAATAGACTGTTTAAATCTGTTTTTAGTGCTTTTGCTAATTCGATACATAAGGCTAAAGAAGGGTTATATTTATTATTTTCAATTAAATTTATTGTCTGTCTCGCCACGTTAACTTTTTTAGCTAACTCTAGCTGCGATAGCCCTTCAGATTTTCGATATTGTTTAACGTTATTCAAATATAACCCTCCCATTTATGGTTGTAGACCTCGTGTACCAAAATGTCATTTATATGTGACATTTTATAATTGAATAAATGAAATGTCAAATATATATGACAAAAATGATAGTAGTACAATTAGGAAAATGATTTTAATAATTTATCTTGGTAAGAAGTTTATTAATAAAAGATGGCTTACATTCATATAAAAACTACTTGAAAATTCAATTTAAATTATCCTTTTTCCTTTCCTTAAATCTATCTTAAAAGATATAATGTCATATTTCTAATCATTGGAATTTTTGTTACAATATAAATGGATGTGTAAAACTTTGTAAAAATAATGTAATAATATGTAATATATTTTCAGAAAGTTTTATACAATTTTATATTAAACTATTAAGTTGTAAAAAGGAGAGAGACTATGTTACCAAATACGGTTCGTACTCCAAACAAGAAGAAGAAATGGATTATTATTGGGGTTATTGCACTAATTGTTATTGTAGCGGCAATTAATATTTTTGTTATGCAAGGTAAGAAGAAGGGTGCATCAACAAATGCTGATGCTGTAAGTTTTGAGAAAGTGACAGAGCGTAAGCTGAATAATACGAAGTTAATTTCTGGTCAGGTGAAGCCTGGTAATATTGAAAGCTTCTATGCAGATCCGGCCAAAGGGAAAGTGAAAGATATTGAGGTAAAAGAAGGGCAAGAGGTAGAGAAAGGCACGAAGTTATTCTCTTATGATAATGAAGAGATTAACCTTCAAATGAAGCAAGCTGAGCTTGATCAGAAGATGGCGGATATGCGTTATGATCAAGGGAAAAAGAAGATTGATTCGTTGAAGAAAGAAATTAAGAAGGCGAAAGATAGCGGAGCTGGGAAAGAAGTAACAGATCCGATGGACGAGCAAGTAAACGAGTTAGAGATAGGACAAAAAACAATTGACCTTGAGAAAGAAAAAGGAAAGTTGCAGAAAGAAGAGTTAAGTAAGAAGCAGAAAGAACTTACGATTTATAGCAATTTTGCTGGTGTTGTTCAAAAGTTAGATAAAGATGCGGCACAAAGTTCATCTCAAGCGTTAGGTGGTCAAGGAAAAGCGTTTTTACAAGTAGCTTCTAAAGATCCATTCCAAGTTCAAGGTACGTTAACTGAGCTTCAAAAGTCACAAATCCAAAAGGATCAAACATTCACTGTAACTGCAAAAGCAAATAATAAGAAGAAGTGGACAGGTAAGATTACAGAGGTAAGCGAATTCCCAACAAGTGCAGAGATGGCGCAAGCTGGCGGCATGGGTGAAGCAACTCAAAATATGTCTCAGTATACATATAAAGCTAGCCTTGATAGTCAAGATGGTTTATCTCCAGGTTATCACGTTTCTCTGCAAGTAAACTTAGAGAATAAGACGATGATTGCTGTTCCAAGTAAAAGCATTGTAGAAAAAGGCGATGATGCATTTGTTTATGTTGAGGAAAAAGGAAAGCTTCGTAAACAAAATGTGAAAAAAGGTTCTACTGATGGAGACTGGACAGAGATTACTGAAGGCGTAACAGTGGGGCAAAAGGTGGTTAAAAATCCTTCCGACGATGTGTATGACGGAATGGAAGTGAAAGAGAAATGATTACGTTAAACCATATTGCTAAAACGTATTATCAAGGAAAGTTGGCAGTGCCGATTTTGCATGGTATTAGTTTAACAATTCAGAGCGGTGAGTTCGTTTCGATTATGGGACCGTCTGGTTCTGGTAAATCAACGCTTATGAATATTATCGGTTGTTTAGATCGTCCAACAGAAGGCGAATATATGCTGAACGATGTGAATATCTTAACAGCAGACGAGTCAAAGCTTGCTTTAATTCGTAATGAATATATTGGCTTTGTATTCCAGCACTTTAATTTGCTTCCGCGTCTTTCGGCAGTGGAAAATGTTGAGCTTCCGCTCGTATATGGTGGCGTGAAGAAAGCGGAGCGTCGCAAGCGTGCTTTGGAGGCACTAGGTAAAGTTGGATTGGCAGATCGCGTGCATCATTTACCAAATGAGTTATCCGGTGGACAGAAGCAGCGTGTAGCGATTGCAAGAGCGATTGCGAATAATCCAACGTTCATTATGGCCGATGAACCGACTGGTGCACTTGATACGAAGTCTGGTGAGCAAGTTATGGATATTTTCACGAAGCTTAATGCAGAAGGTACGACGATTGTTATGGTTACGCATGAAGAGGAAGTAGCAGCTTATTCTTCCCGCCGCATTGTACTGCGAGACGGGAAAGTTACAGAAGATAGAAGGTGTGCGGTATGAGTTTACTAGATAGTATAAAAATTGCCCTTTCTTCTATTTTAGCTCATAAACTGCGTTCAGCTCTTACGATGCTCGGTATTATTATCGGGGTAGGTTCGATTATTACTGTCGTTGCAATTGGGCAAGGCGGAGAAGCGATGCTGAAGTCGAAAATCGCTGGTTCTGGTAATAATCTTATGCCAATTCAATTTAAACCGGATATTAATGATGAGTTCAGTATGGGTGGGCATCAAGTACCGAAATTAACAGAAGAAGATATTATGGAAGTAAAGCAAGTTAAAGATGTTTCTCATGTTATTACGACGAATAATACGATGGAAACAATGGATATTAATGATAAAAAATCAATGATTAATGTTATTGGACTTGATAGTGAATATTTTGAAGTAAATAAAGTGAAAGTGGTTAAAGGTCGTTCATTAAATGAATCTGATATTTCACAAGGAAATAACGTTGTTATGATTAGTACGAAATCAGAAGAGACGTTATTTAAAGATGAAAATCCAGTAGGGAAAATTATTGAAATGAAAGGACAACCGATGCAAATTATTGGTGTCTATAAATCAGATAATGAATTTATGGGGTTCGAGGCTGAGGAAATGTTAATTCCTCTTACTTTATGGCCTGTTTTATACGGAACGGATGAAATTCAAAGTATCGCCATTCAATCTAAAAACGTAGATAATTTAGAAACGGCAGGGAAAAAAGCTGTTGATGTATTAAATAGTCGTAAACCAAGCGATATTCCAGGTAAATATGAATTGGTGAATTTAAAAGAATTCCAAGAAGGTGTTTCTAAAGTTACTAACATTATGACGATGATCATCGGTGGTATCGCTGGTATTTCATTAGTCGTTGGTGGAATTGGTGTTATGAACATTATGCTCGTATCTGTAACGGAGCGTACGCGCGAAATTGGGGTACGTAAAGCGCTTGGAGCAACGCGTAGTAAAATTTTATTACAGTTTTTAATTGAAGCCGTTATGTTAACACTTCTAGGTGGTTTGATCGGAATTGGCCTTGGGTATGGCGGAGCATATATCGTTTCTACATTCGCAAAATGGCCACCACTCGTTTCATGGGAAGTTGTCGTTGGAGGCGTACTGTTCTCGATGACACTCGGTATTATTTTCGGATTAATTCCAGCAAATAAAGCTGCGAAATTAGATCCAATTGAAGCATTACGTTATGAGTAATTAATAGTGTAGTAGAACTACACATTACCGTTCTAGTGGGCGGTTCGTAGCCTCTATATGAGGAAGTGAACCGCCCGTTAGAACGGGTTATATAAATAGAAGGAGGCGTTATAATGGAAGCTAATATTAATACGCAAGATGTAGGTGCGAAGAAGCCATCATTATTAGGAATGATTACTTCTCCAGGTGAGCAATTTGAGAGAATGAAGACGAAAAGTCCAGTATGGGGGGCATTTTTCCTTTTCATTATATTAACAGCTGTAATTGCAGGGATTAGCATGTATCAAGTAATGAATCATCCTGATGTAATGAGTGAGGTGCCTGATGCTGAAACGGCTAAAGTTGTTGGCTACTTCGGAATAGGAGCAGGTATTGTTGGAGGGCTATTTGGTACTGCGATTTGGTTCTTCATTGCGGCAGCTATTTATAAAGTGATTATGATGTTTATGAGTAATGATACTTCATACATGAAATTATTATCTATTTATGTCTACACATATACGATTTCAATTTTAGGTGCAATTGTGAACTTTATTATTAGAATGATTCTTGGTGGAGATATTGAAACTTCTTATACAAGTTTAGCAACTTTATTTGAGCCAGGTACAGTTGCTCATGGTGCTGCTTCATCATTCGAAGTTTTCAATATTTGGACATTAGTTGTAATGGGATTAGGATTACATATTACGGCTGGATTAAGTAAAAAACAAGCAACGATTTTAATTGTTATTTTCTTTATTCTTTCAGTTGGATTTACTAGTTTAAGTGGTCTAGCTCCAAAATTTGGTGCATAATTTATTCTTTTAGAAAAAGGTGACTCTTCAAGGGAGTCACCTTTTTTATTTTTACCCCTATTTCAAATACCACCAACAAAATTTCAAATACTATCTAGTGTAATTTCAAATTCTGTCGGTAGTATTTGAAATTACTCACAGTGAAATCTTTTCTTTATTTTTATATTGTGAAGGTACCGCGGAATACTAGAAAGGTATACCTTTTAGAAACGGGTACTGTGTGAAGCCAGCGACTTTTAAAGAGGCAGTTGTTTTGTATGAAGGGATGATTGTAAATCAAATAAAGAAATTAGGTATTCGTAAAGATTATGAAGAGTATTATCAATGTGGTTTAATTGGTCTTTGGCATGCGTATGAAAGATTTGATGCAAAGAAGGGGTATTTCCCTGCATATGCAGTTGTAACGGTGCGTGGTTATATATTAGAGAGATTGAAGAAAGAGTTCGCAGTGCAGGAGAGATGTGTATGTGTAGGTGAGTATGAGGATATCTTTCATTTTGAGGATGTTGAAATAAGAGTGAAGGATTTTATGAGCGTGTTAGATGAGAAGGAGAAGTATATTATTTTTGAACGTTTTTTTGTAGGGAAGACGATGGGAGAAATCGCTTTAGAGACGGAAATGACATATTATCAAGTAAGATGGATGTATCGGCAAGCACTTGAGAAAATGCGAGATAGTGTAAGAGGATAAATATTAATATAAGAATGGAAGGCAAGAGATGTTGCTTTCCATTCTATTTGTTAGTTTAATGTAGTAAATGTAACAAGGGGTTTTTAAATTGTAGTGAATCTTGCATGTTCATACGAGATAGTATGTATCCAGCTTTTAATAATTGTTGCTGCAATTTATGAGGACTGATAGATATTGTTGTTGTAGTGCCATTTGAAAAATGTATTTTAGCCTTTTTAATCTTTTGGCAAAAGTCTATATCGTGTATGTGGTTATAAAATAGCCATATACAGTTTGGAGATGAAGGAGATTCTGTTGGAAAAGTACAAATGTATTCCCGATGATTAATTGGAATTGGAACGTTTTGTTTGAATCTAAAATTTGTTTGGACTGCATTACGCCTGCCTTGATAAGTAGAGTGAATATGGGTTAAGCAAGATTTTTTGATGAGTTGTAATGCGGTTTGGCAGGAACGAAGATCATTTCCGCTACTGTCGATAAGTTTTGTACGATAATAAGGGTGATTGTATGGAACAAGCATCATAGTAGAACTAGAAATAATAATGTTATTTTCATCATTCATGATTTTAAGTCCTCCCTTATGAAATTTATATTTCGAATATAATTATATATGGAATAAGTAAACTCGGTGTTAATATTTTGTTTTGTATTGTAAATTTTGTCTATTCGTTTACAATCAATAGGTGATAGTCTTTCTAATTTGCATCGCTTGTACATATATATGAAAATAGAAAAGAGTAGGCGGTGATATAGTATGAAGAAAAAGTATATTATTATGGCTTTAGTTGTCGTTCTCCTAGTATATTTAGCAAACAGTAATCCGAGTAAGGGCGAATATACAGAATGGGCAGCGAAGCAGTTTATGAAGCGTAATGATGTGAGTAAGAAGCTAGATGAAGTTCAAAAAGAGAATGAAGAGGGTCTCCTTGGCGACTTGGCATCGGCCGGTAAAAAGTTAGCGAAAAAGTATGTTGAGCCACAAGTTGGGTTATTAATTGATCATTATACGAAGCGAAATGATTATATATTCTTCTCAACATATACGACTGAGTTTGATATAGGTGAAGAACATTATAAGTACGTATGCGTCGGTTTCTCAAAGATTTTTATTCCGATTGAAATGCCGAAGAAAAAAGACGAATCTGCAAAATGATGCAGATTCGTCTTTTTTATTTTATAAAGTAATTTGAACTTCAGATACATTTTTTTCTATAAGGCGAGCTCCCTTTTTTCTTGTATTTTCATCAATGGATGAAAATACAGATGAGGCAAGGATTGTATCCATTACTTGATTTACGACTTGTGCATCGATTGGTGTGATGGGCGTATCGATAGAAAAAACGACTGTTTTTCCATCTTCTTTCGCGAAAATCAACTCTAGTACTTGCATGTGTTATTCCCTCCTTTGTGTTTATCCCGCTATTTACGGGATTTGGGTCTGCCGGTTAAATTGCGGGCTAATAATCAGCGGGGATGAATAAAATCCCCACTGATCCAAGTTTTACTTTATAGTTTAGAAAGATCTGATGTGCTTACAAGTTGTACAGCGTGAAGTGGTGATGCTTGTAAGGAAGCTAGAGCATGAGCTACGTTGTGTACTTGATCTAAGCTCGCATTTGTTTTAACACGTTTAAATTGTTTGCTCTTGAAAACTGTTTTGCCGTTCTTATCTAATCCGTTGTTTAAGACAAGACGTAAAGTTAAATCCATTACGATTGTTTCAATTGCCATGTGTATCACCTCCTTTCACTTTATAAATAGGGCATGAATGTCATGTTTTGGCGTGAAATTTTTTCTTTTTTTTGGTACCCTTAAAAGATTAAGAGAGGAGAATTATGGATAATGAATCGTAAATGGTTATTTTGGATTCCTGTATTACTATGGATGGGGCTGATTTTCTATTCTTCGGCACAACCATATAAAAAGCAGGATATGCGTTCAGATATTGAACAATATGTAAATGTTGAATTTGTGAAAGAGCATTTTTCATGGGTATCTATCGATTATGGTGGAGGAACCCCTGTTAGTATTGCGAATAAAGGTGTAGGCGGATTTATTGAGTTTTTCCTTCGTAAAGGTGCTCATTTTATGGTGTTCTTTATGCTAGGTTCATTGATTTATTACGCTTTTCATCGATCAGGTTATTCGAGGAAAAGATGTTTTATATATGCCCTTCTTTTCGTTGCGGGTTATGCAACATTTGATGAGATTCACCAATGGTATACGGGGGATCGTACACCAATGTGGCAAGATTCATTGCTTGATACGTGCGGCGGGTTAACGGGGATTATAATAAGTAATTGGTTTTGGAATAGAAAAAAGCGCTAATCTCATTTCGAGATTAGCGCTTTTTTTTTGCGGGGAGTAAAACCCCCACTGATTAAAGTTTCACTTTATACACCAAGTAATTCTTTTAGTTCGTCTGTTGATAGTTCAGTCATCCAGCTATCGCTTGTGATGACCGCATTGTTTAGAGATTGTTTTCTTTCTAGCATTTCATCAATTTTTTCTTCTAATGTTCCTGTTGTAATGAGTTTGTGAACATGAACAAATCGTTTTTGACCAATGCGATATGCACGGTCTGTTGCTTGATTTTCCACAGCTGGGTTCCACCAACGATCGTAGTGAATGACATGGTTGGCAGCGGTTAAGTTTAATCCTGTTCCGCCAGCTTTTAAAGATAAGATGAAAATGTCATACGTTCCGTTTTGGAACTCCTCAATCATCTTGTCGCGATCTTTTTTCGGCACACTACCGTTTAAGAAGAGGACACGCTGGCCGAATTTTTCTTCTAGCACACGTTTTAGCATGTTCCCCATGCCGATATATTGAGTGAAGATGAGGCAACTTTCATTTTGATCTTTTATATTTTCGATGAGCTCCATTAACGTTTTTGTTTTCATAGAGCGTTCAACGACATTTTGTGGCTCTTCTTCTTTTAAATAAAGAGCTGGATGATTACAAATTTGTTTTAGCTTGTTCAGCATAAGTAATATAAAGCCGCGTCTTTCAATTCCACTTAATCCTTCGACATTTTGCAGTGTATCTTGAACAAGTTGTTCATATAAGGAAGCTTGTTCACCAGTAAGAGGACAGTAAGCTTTTTGTTCTTGTTTATCTGGTAAATTTAATGCGACTGTTTGATCTTTCTTCGTTCGGCGCAGTAAAAATGGTGAGATAAACCGTTGAACTTGCTGAATTTTTCCTTCATCACGATCTTTTTCAATCGGTGTGACGAAGCGACGTTGGAATTGCCCTAAGCTTCCGAGATATCCATGATTAATAAAGTCGAAAATGGACCAAAGTTCAGCGAGGCGATTTTCCATCGGCGTACCAGTTAAAGCGATTTTGTGATTTGCTTGTAAGTTTCGTACTGCTTTTGACTGTTTCGTATGTGGGTTCTTAATATTTTGTGCTTCATCCAAAATAACAGCATCCCAGCATAATGAAGTTAGTTCTTCCTCATCGAGCTGAGCCAATGCATAAGATGTTAATACAACATCTGCCGATTGAAGGAAATCTTCAAATGAATTGCCTTTATCTCTATTACTTCCGTAATGTAATTGAACACGTAAATTCGGTGCGAAACGCTCAAATTCTTTTTGCCAATTTCCAAGAACAGATGTCGGCGCTACGATTAATGCAGGGCCTGTTTTGAGATTGTTTTCTTTTATATATAGTAAGTAAGAGATTGTTTGAATACTTTTCCCGAGTCCCATATCGTCAGCTAGCAATGCTCCAAATCCAAGCTTTCGTAAATATAATAGCCATTCAATGCCGTGTTGTTGATACGGACGAAGTGTTGCGTTTAGTGAAGTAGGGACATCTACTTTTGGAATATCTCCAATATGAAGTAGCTTTTGGAATAGTTCCTCATAATATCCATCTAGTTCGATTTCAATATCAGTAAACGGACTATCATCTTCTACAATTTCTGTTTCAGCCGTATTTGATAAGTGTTGTTGCAAAACATCTTTCATCTCTAGTCCGTATTTATCGGCACGGTTCATGAGTTTCCTTACTTCTTCGATAAAGGCTGGATCTAGTCGCATCCATTGACCGTTTATATTAAATAGACGTTTGTTTTGTTCAACGAGTTCAAAAAACTCGCTTTCTGATAAATCAATGCCGTTCGTCGAAATTCGCCAGTCAAAATTAACGAGCGTATTCATACCGAAGAACGATTGTGTTTGTACTGTATTTTGCTTCAGCTGGACACGTAATTTCGGTTTTGTTGCTTTTAAATTTTGCCACCATGATGGTAGTAAAATTGTAATGCCGGCTGCAAGTAATTCATTGCTTGCTTCTGTTAAGAAGTTCCAAGCTTCTGTTTCAAAGAGCTCATTTCGGAACGTATCTCCTTCTTTTAACCACGGTATGAGCTTACTAAAACCTTCTTGTGTTTCTGTAATCCGTTCTTCGTAATCGTGCCATCTTTTCGGTAAGGAATCGATGTTTTCATATACATATATGCGATGCGCCCCGCGCTTTGGTGTCACGATTGTTTCAAGTTTCCACATTTCAAATTCTTCTTGTGGTTCTTGCAGTCTTAGTCCGATTGTAAACGGAAGATCATCTTCAATATAACCAATTTTTCGAAGCCAATCTTCTTCATGTAGTGCTGTTTCCAATTGTCTTTTCGTAAAGTCGTAATGTTCATATAGTCTTTTAGCATCTTCCCAGCCGTCATTTGAGCGATTGTCTTGTAATATGCTTTCATTAACTGCTGCTGAGAAAAGAGATGCTAATGTGTCATCTTCAATTGGCGTATTTTGAACTTTCCAAGATGGTTGTTTGGGCCAGTGCTCCATATCTGGTACGAAGCTACCACTCGTAAAGGCATCCCATAATTCATTTGCATCTTTTGTAAGTGCTGTAATAGGGCCGTTCAGTTGAATATGTGCAAAGGAATTCATTGGTTTGTTTGCAATGTATTCAAAGGCTTGTGCATTTGTTAGTAGCACACCTTGTTTTCCTTCGAAGGTTGCTTCTTTTAGAAACGTACCGTAGAAAGAAGTGGAGTGCCATGTGAATGCATTTCGTTTCCAACTTGTTACGGATAATGGAGTACCGCTGTCATCTTCTCCCCAAAGGAACCAACCTTGACTAACATGCTGGAGCCTAATTGTTACTTCAGTTTGATTGATCATCGATTAATTTTCCTTTCCGTAATTCCTCTTGTAGTGCACGCAGACGTGAATGGAGATTGGCGATGTGAATAATGAAAGCATCCCATTCATCGGTGCGTTTTAATCGTTTATATAATGTACGTAATTTCTTTAAGTAACGAACTGCGCGTCTATATGATTTACGATTTCGTTCTTCAATTGCTTCTACAGCAGCAAGATGATAAAGAGGAAGTGCTGCTTCTGGTGCTTCTTTCTCAATATCTTTCAGTGGTTCTTTTAACAGTTCAATTGCTTCAAACCCATATAAGAGATGAAGCTCTGCCCATGTGTGATACTGTTTTTTCGCGAGTACGTACTGTTCATAGTTTGTGAAACTATACGGTAATAGTTCTTGTAAAATCATTTCAAAACCAGCTTGTTCATTTGTATGTGTTGCGTATGTTTCATACATGATTACAAATAGCCGAACGATATCTTTTATAAAAATCGTATTTTCGTGATCTTGGAGCGTTTTCTTTACTTGTTTATACGTAAAGGAAAGCCAGTTTTTTGCACGATCCCACTGCATGGCACTTAATAGTTCTTCTAACCAATAGAAGTATAGACTCACAACAGAAGCAGGATGTTTTTTTAGTAAGTCCATCGCTAGTAGATCTTCTTCATTTAAAAAGAGAAGGTGAGAAGACGCTAATGCTTTAGATAGTGGATTGATTTTCGTATCGATTCGTTTTTCTTCCTCTTGTATTTTCTCTTTATTGTTTAAAAGTTCACTCCATATGTGGCGATAAATGAAAAATCGCTCTTGTGTATAAGCGTCGGTAGAGAAGAATACTTCATGAACAAGACGAGCTGTTTCTTGCAAAATTATTTCAGACTCTGAAGGAATCGCTTCTGATTGTAAGTCCCGAACGATGGATTCCACTTTGTCTACAAATAGGCGAACGACATTAACAGGTTGGTGATAAGAATACGTTTTGTTTGCTTCGAATGCCTGGATTTCTTCTAATAATTTTTGAAAGCAGTAAAGTGCTGCATGTAACCTGAATAATTCATGTATGGCGATGACGCGCGGAGCTTTCCGCTCAAGCTTCGTATAGAAATCTGTAAAGATACTCATAAGAAAATACATTTGTTTATAAGTAAGGCGAGCTTGTTCTTTTTTAAATGATTCATATTCTTTTTCAAAATATGATTCCCAACTTTTATAATCCGTTTCTTCAAAAGCTGATGATTGCAATACTTGTCTTGCAGTTCGAATAGGAGGAAGGGAAGGTTTCGTATTATTTTTAAATAAAGTTAATACATCTCCTACTTGCCCGAAACTAGACGCTGCAGATAGTAATACAGCGAGCATATGCTCACATTGTGTTGGTGCGAAGCAATCACAATAACTTTCAGCGACATTACGAATCGGAATATGAACGCTATATACGTTGCCTTCCGCATCTACAGTTCCTGATAGTGTATAACCATCAAAGTCAACGTTGTAGACAACACCACTACGATATAGGTGCCGAGCTGTAGCGACATGTTCCTGATCAGCTGTTTGCTGTGGATCTAGTCCTTGAACGAACTCATTCGCAATCATCATAATTTCATCTTTCGTAATTGAGTGTTGCAGCATAATATTCCTCCGTACACATATTTCTTTCCTTTACCATTATAAACAAAAAATGCTCAAAACAGAAAAAATGAAATTTGGATTACATAACTTGAAAATCATGGTAATATATAAAATGTTAATTTCATATATGAATATATATGTATAGGAGGAGAAATGATTTGTCAGATTTACAGACGAAGTTAGGTAGTGGAATGAATAAGTTACAAGAAGGAATAGAACAAGGGAAAATGAAGTTGCAAGTTGCACAAGAAATTGCTCAATTGAAAAAGGGAATGCAAGTGCAAATGCAGAAAAAAGCAGAGGTTCTATTAGAGGTTGGACAGCAAGTGTATGTTCAATTAAGAGGAAGTGGAGTAAATGAAGCGAGCTTAAAAGAAATGATTGCTCCAGTTCAAGAATTTGATGTAGCTATTTATCAAGCAAGAAAGCGCATTGTTGAATTGCAAAAACAACAAGGTGAAAAAGCTACATGTGAATGTGGTGGACCTTTATCAATAAATGATAAGTTTTGTGGTTCGTGTGGAAAGCCTAACCCGATGTTAGCAGTAGAAAATGAAGGTGAAACGGTAAATTGTATTTCATGTAATGAGCATATCGATAAAAACTCTACTTACTGTCCAGTTTGTGGAATTAAGCAAAGTGGGGAGTGAATTAAATGTATTGTCGCACATGTGGAAAACAACATGGTGAAGAAGTAAATTATTGCCCAAATGAAGGTAGTATGGAGATTGCAGGAGCTATAGATGCAGTAACATTAGAAAAAGATACTGCAAAATACTGCAGAGGTTGTGGCAGTGAAAATGCTCAAAAAAATTTATATTGTCAAAAGTGTGGGTATTCTTTATCTGTTGTGAAGAAAAAAGAACAAACTGTAAAATTGCCTACAATGGATGGTGCTCCTAAAGTTGAATTTAAAGCAGATAAAGCCGTTTTACAAAAAGGTTTTATTGGTGGGGCTGTTGCAAGTATTCTCATGTTAATTGCTGGTTGGATTGGTAGTTTATTATTTGCCTCTATGTTAAGTGAGATGTTTAGCAAATTTGCGAAAGAATTAGAAATGTTGCCAAGTTTTTATTCGAGTGCAACTTCTACGATGTTAAGTTACCATTTACTTGGTTTTACAGCTAACGATGATAGTGGATTGATATTTTCTTTATCTTGGCATACTCCATTTACATTATTACTAATCATTCCATTTATTATTTTCGCTGGTACAGGAATTTGGTTAGGGAAACAGCATGTTGCGAAAACGATTAAAGATCAAATCTTTATGGCAGCAACAGTTGGTATTATTTATGGAGTCTTTTTATTCATTATAAGTTTTATAGCATCACAATCTTTTGCAATCCCATTCTCAGAAGCAGGTAAGATTACGGTTGGCTATTCAGCGATGAAGAGTTTATTGAGTGGTTTTGTATGTGGGACATTATTTACCTTATTAGGATTTATTGCTTATACAAGCAAAAACAATATGGCAGCAGCATTTCAAGAGTTAATGCCATATGGAGCGTCTGTTTATTACGGTGCTTCGGCTATGATAAAAGGATTTTTAGTAACAGCAGTAGCGGTTTGTATTATGGCGTTAGTAAGTAAGGAGGACGGTATTGAACCATTAAAAGAAATAACAACTTTAAAATCTGAAAGTACATTATTAGCATTAGAGTTAACACCTCAATTATGGAGTATGGCTCATTTTGCGCCGTTAGAAGTATCAAGTCCAGCACTTAGTAAGGAATTTACTAGAATTGGTAAGAAATCAAATGCATATGAGAGCACACTATCGTTTTCATTTATATCAGGCGTCTCTGTAAATGGCGTAGAGCTTAGAGAGATATTGATTTCAAAAGGAGCAAATGAGGGAAGCCTTGCAGAATTTGATAAAGTGAATAACGTATTCCATTACGGTTTATTACTGCTTATTATTCCATTGTTCTTTATGTTTAGAGCGGGAAGAAAGTTAGCTAAATTACCGACTGCCAATATATATATTACATTAGCGGTATGCAGTGGTTCTTACACAATTATGATGATTGTAATGAATATGATTTCTAAGTTCCAAATTAATGTTTCAGGAACTGTAACAAGTTTATTTGGAACAAGCGGAACAGTACTATCTATGCAAAATTCATTTACATATTTAATTTTGTTTAGTTTTATTGTGACATATGTAGCGGCATTTGCTGGAATGAAATTAGTTAAAAAATAGGAGGAGAGCACGTTGAAGTTTTGTGGAACATGTAAAAAGAATGTTGCAGACCATTTGAACTTTTGTCCTGAGTGTGGGAGTAAAGTAGAAGTAATCGTTGATAACACTGCTGCTTCATATACAGAATTACAAAGCGAGACAAAACCAGTGAAAAGTAAGAAAAATTTATTTTTAATCATTGGTTTTGCCATTATTGCTGCATTATTATTTGGGGCATATAAATTTGGAGCATATAAGTTTTCAAAAGAAAAGCAAGTAAATGTAATGATTGAAGCATTCCAAAAGAAAGATATTGATGCAATTGATTCAAGCTTAAAGATTAAGACAGAGGATCTTAAAGCGTACATGCGTTATTTAAAAGAGAATCCTTCTTACAACAAACAATTACTGTCTTATTTACAGAAAGAGACAGTAGATCAAAAGTTAACAAAAGATAAATCTTCATTAAGGACGGGGAAATAGTAGAAGAGGGAAAAGAGTGGTTCTTATATCCAAAGTATAAGTTCAGCATGAAATCTTATTATATGAGCGTTAGTACAACTGCAAAAAATGCAGAAATATATGTGAATGACAAAAAAGAAGCAGAGCTTTCTAGTGATAAAACTTCGAAAGAGTTGGGGCCATACTTCCCAGGTACATATGTTGTAAAGGCAACGGCGAAGACAGAACTTACTGAATTAGAAACAGAGAAAGAAGTAGATTTAGCGGATGAACAGAGCGAGAAGGTGAAAGTGGATTTATCGCTTGAAGGCAAGTATGTAAGCATTTCTTCTGATGAAAGTGATGCAACTGTATTTGTGAATGGGAAAAAACGTGGAAAATTAAATTATGGAAGTTATAAACTTGGTCCTGTACCAACAGATGAAACAGTAGAAGTGCATTTAGAGAAAACTACTGATCTTGGTGTGATGAAATCTGAAAGTGTTAAAATTGGAGACCAAAGCACATATTACTTAAAATTCCCGAAAGAAACATCAAGTTCAGCAGTGGGCGAATTTGTAAGAAATCATATTTATGATAACGTACGTGCAATTTCATTAAATGATTTTAGTTTAATTGAAAATAATTATGATAAGAGCGGGAAATCGTATAAGGAAGACCGTGATTATATACAGTATTTACACAAAAAAGGAATTACAGAAGACTTATTAACGATGGAAGTTCGTAATGTAGAGCGTCAAAGTGCTACGAAATATAAAGTAACGACATATGAAGAGTACCATATTCGTTACGGTGATGGATCTGTGAAGTTCAAAAGTTTTAATAACGAACATATTATAACTGTGAATGGAAATGGAAAGATGTTGTATCATTCTCTTGGTGCAAATAATACGTTGAAATCAGAAGATGTATCTGGTCCAACTCGTTAATATGAGAGAAGCTGTTCAATATTTGAACAGCTTCTTTTTTGTAGCTAAATCGATATTTCGTGTCGAACCGTTGATATATCGTAAGTTATGATAGATATAATCGAAAAATCGTTGATATATTGCGATTTATGATAGATATAATTGAAAAATCGTTGATATATTTTTTTACAATTATGAGTGTGTTTCCTTTAGTATCGCTTGTACATATGGATCATGTAATATTTGCTCTATAATTGGTAACATGTTTTGTTCAAATGGAATGTCGATAGGAAATGGCTTTTGAGAGCCTGGTTTTATTCCATATTGCACAATTTTGTAATGTGTATTGTTTTCAGACTTGAGCACAATTAACTTATAGCGGTTATCATCGCCAGCGAGTGAAAAATCAATAGAAGTAGCGTTATATGTCACTTCATCTTTATATATGTACGGTTTTGGCGTACCAATCCAGTCTACTTTTGCTTGTACATTCATGGGCGTAGCCTCCTTATATGTATTATAAATAAATAAATAAATAAATAAAAGCCAGCTCTCAATAAAGAGAACCGGCTTGTAATTTAGCAGTCATTGGTTATTTTAAAATTTTCACTTTAACAGTTTTGCGTCCCCATTTTTGAGCAGCGCTATCTGATCCAAGTAAGATATCAATACGGTTACCTTTAATTGCACCACCAGTATCTCCAGCGATAGCTTCTCCGTAACCTTCTACCCATACTTTAGATCCTAATGGGATTACTTTCGGGTCAACAGCGATCATTTTCATATTTGGATTCGCAGTTAAATCATGACCCATTGCAGTTAATACACGGCCGCCATATGTGCCACCGTTTTCGCTCGGGTGAGCTGTATATGCTGTAGCTACAACTGTTAACTCACGACCACCAGAAGGTGTGTTAGTTTCAGCAGCTTTTACAGCAGGCTTAGCAGCTGGTTTTGCTTGTGCTGCAGGTGCTTGAGCCTTAGCTGGTGCTTCAGCTTTAGCAGGAGCTGTTGTTTCTTGTTTCTCAATTACAGGTGCTGTACCTGTTAAGAAAGGAACATGAACATAAGCTGTTTTCCCGTTATATTCAAATTGTAACCACTCATTTTGTACTTGGTTCGTTGTTTCGATTACATCGTCTTTCTTCAACTTTCCAAGAACCTCTGAGTTTGTGTTCGCTTCAGCACGTACGTTTAATACGTTAGCTGTTACGTAGTAGATGCTTTTTGTGAACTCTGCACTTACGAATGCGTCTTTACCGTCTAAAGTAATTTTTGACCATCCGTTCTCTGTATTTTGAACATCTATTTTATTACCGTTTAGTAATTTACCGACAACTTTTGATTCAGTAGTAGGGTTTTCGCGTACGTTTAGTACGTCTGTTGTTACAACAGTTTCTGCATTAGCAGATGATGTGAAAATCCCAAGACCAAAAACTGCTGCTGTTGCTATACCAATTAATTTTTTCATGATAGCCTCCATTGCGTTTGTTTTCGTGTCCTCATTATAGCAACAGATTTTTTCGGATTTGGGGAAAACACACAATTACAAACCATTCGTAATAAGTCGTTAACATCCTGTAATATAACAAAAAATATAGGAAAGCGTTTTTCATTCTATATGACTCATAGGTTTCTAGTTATATTCAAAATATTTAATACAACATGTTTTTTTCGACGTAAATAAAAATATTACAGGAATGTTACATGATGTTTACTAAACGATTACATTCCTTGAGTATTTTACCGTTTTATGGGTAATATAGTTATATAAACATAAACATTTTGTTTGTGAAGCTATAAACACGTGCTATATACTAGCAAAAAAACCGCATAATTGTTACAAAACGAAAGGGTTGTAAGGAAGAACTTTGCCCTTTTTTACATATGTAACACATCCTTTTTTAGGAAAATACATTCCTATCCGCGTTTTTCTCACACAATTTGACAGCAGTATTTCTAACTTGTAGCTCTTGCAGAGTGAAAAGGTTATACGAAAGGTAAGGCTGTCCATAAGAATTCGAATTGGTGAAGGTGAAAGTAAGAAAATCACCGCAAAATTATAGTTTTCTATCCGATTTTACATATCGGAATTTATGTTATTTACAAAAGCGAAACCTACGAAGGGGGATTTGATGAGGAAACTGACAAAAACATTCATCGTTTCATTAACATTATGTATTGCATTTACAATTTGGGGGATTATTCCCGAATCTATTATTGGAAAAGGTAGCTTAGGAAATGTAACAACCGCAATTCAAACTGCATTAGTTAGTAAGTTCGGGTGGTTTTATATTATTTCCGTGTCTATTATTTTAGGTGTGTCTATCTTTTTAATTGTTTCGAAATACGGTTCTATTCGTTTAGGTAAAGATGATGATGAACCTGATTATAGTTATATGACATGGTTTGCTATGTTATTTAGTGCTGGTATGGGTATTGGCTTAGTTTTCTGGGGCGTTGCCGAACCATTAAACCATTTATACGCACCTCCGTTTGGAGATAGTGCAACTGAGGAAAGTGCGCGCCTTGCACTGCGTTTTTCGTTTTTCCATTGGGGATTACATCCTTGGGGACTATATGCGTTTGTAGCGTTATGTATTGCTTACTTTACTTTTAGAAAAGGAAAAGCAAGTACGATTAGTGCGACAGTAGGTCCGTTATTTAAGGGCGGGGAACACGGGCGTATTGCTCATTCATTTGATGTGTTAGCTGTTTTCGCAACTGTATTTGGTGTTGCAACGTCATTAGGTCTTGGTGCGAAACAAATTGCAGGTGGTGTTAGTTATTTAACATCTATCCCGAACTCATTAACGACTCAGTTAGTTATTATTGCAATCGTAACAGTATTATTTATGTTATCTGCGCAAACAGGTCTTGATAAAGGAATTAAATATTTAAGTAATACGAATATTATTTTTGCATTTGCACTTATGATCATTGTATTATTTGCAGGTCCAACAAACTTTATTATGAATTACTTCACTTCAACAATCGGTTCTTATATTCAGGAATTGCCAAGTATGAGTTTCCGTTTAAGTCCATTAGACGAAGGTGGGAATCAATGGATTCAGTCATGGACAATTTTCTATTGGGCATGGTGGATTGCGTGGTCACCGTTCGTAGGTACGTTTATTGCTCGTGTTTCACGAGGTCGTACAATTCGTGAGTTTGTTATCGGTGTGTTACTTGTGCCGACCGTAATTGGTGCACTTTGGTTCTCTGTGTTCGGCGGTACTGGTATTCATATGGAGCTGTTTGGTGATGCACATATCTTCGACAAAGTGAAAGAAATGGGAACAGAAGTAGGATTATTCGCTATGTTCGATCAGATGGGCAGCTTTGGATCAGCTTTATCAGTTTTAGGTATTTTACTTATTGCAACATTCTTTATTACATCTGCAGACTCTGCAACATTCGTTTTAGGGATGTTAACGACACATGGTAGTTTAAACCCACCAAATCGTATTAAAATGATTTGGGGTATCGTTCTAGCCGCGATAGCTTCTACGCTATTATATATTGGCGGATTAGAAGCCTTACAAACGGCAGCTATCATTGCAGCATTCCCGTTCGTCTTTGTTATTTTCTTTATGATGGCAGCATTATTTAAAGAGTTACAAAAAGAAGGACGTATGAAGCGTCATTAATAATAGAAGGAAAAGAGCTGATTTCATATCAGCTCTTTTTTATTTCTCTATTTGCCTGTAAAAGTACGATTGGTGATGGCTAATGAAAGTTTCACTTTATATAGAAGGAATTTGAAATGCGGGTAGGGGAAATAAAATACTTTACCATATAAGTAGTATGCCTTTTATACGAAGAAAAAACGATAGGTTTCGACAATATTCGATACCTTACGAATTCTATTCGTATTTTTGTCAAAAATATGTCGGAAATGTGTTGTCACGTTTATATATATGTGCTATATTATTTCCTGTAAGCGATTTCAAATAGTTTTAAAGCGCATTCAAGGGGGACATCTAGAATAATGAAACGTTACGAAAGAAAGTGGAAGCATATTTGTTTGAAACGTGTGGCACATCGTAGTGTCCAAGAAAGCACGGAACCTAAGACTGAAACGCGCAAAGAACAGCAAGAGAAGCAATTGGTTCTACAAAAATAGCAATCACTTTTTCGTATATAAATGAAGGTCGATCGTTCGTTGGGGGATGGACGTGAAATTACTTTCAGCTAAGGGGTATTGTCTGATATATAATTTATACGGCAATAAATAAGCACAGAGCATACGGCGCTCTGTGCTTATTGTTATTATTTATCTTTTTTGAATCGAACTGTTTTATCCCAGCCAATGACTTGTTTCTTACTCTTTGCACGTAAGTATAGGATTAAGCTACGAATAAATAAGTACGTAAAGAGCTGTGCGTACGTAAAGTACATAATAACGCTAATAAAAATATTAGTCGGTGTAAAGGTTCGTTCGACACTCTGGGCACTAAATAATTGAGAAACATATGTAATATATGCGACATACCACATAAATAGTAGCGGGATGCTATATTGAATTTGGAATATCCCGAGTAGCCCAATTACAAACCAAACGTTTGAAATGATTAGGAATAGCCAAAATACAACATACACTAGAACTTGTTGTAAGGAATGAACAAGCAGCTTTCCTTTAAAGAAACTTAATGACGAGAACATTTTTTCTAAAATGTATAAATTCCCTTGGAGCCAACGTGTACGTTGTTTAATAAGAATTTTTAAATGCTCTGGTTCTTGTTCCCAAGTAACTGATTCTGGGACGATTGGTAAGAGATAACCTTTTTGTGTAATTCTTAATGTTAATTCAGCATCTTCTGCAATTGCATAAGGGTCATAGCCACCAAGCTCTTCTAGTGCGGAGCGACGAAGAAGCATATTTGTTCCTGTCAGTGAGCCTGTTTGGAATAGTAACCAGCGTCCAGATTGCATAAGGAGCTGGAAGATTTGAAATTCCAGTGAAATCATTCGCGTCAGCCAGTTTCGCTTTTCGTTTACTGTACGAACATGTCCAACAGCTCCAACAGCATCTTCAGTTGTTTCAGCGTGCTCTACAAGCATTCGCAGTGCGTGTGGTTCAGGTTGGTTATCTGCATCGTACACACAGAAGTATTCACCATCTGAAATACTAAGCCCATAGTTTAGTACACGTGATTTACCCTTCGGTTCACCGGGGGGAACACGAATATGACGAATATGAGCATAAGCTTTGTCGAAATCATCGCCGATTTCAGGTGTTTCATCTTGAGAGTTATCATTTAATAAATAAATAGTTAGCTTTCCAGGATATTCAATCTTCGCCATCGCCTCTAAAGTATCTTTAATAACGACGCCTTCATTATGGGCAGGTATGAAAATATCGACGCTCGGATAATGTTCTAGCGTACGATCTTTTCGTTTGCTATTTCGATGAATTAAGCCCGCAATTGTTAAGAAAGAGTAGTAAACGAGTAAACCAGAGAATAGAAAGGCCGTAAAAATAAGTACATATTTAATTGAAAATGTGATACTAATCCAAAAAACGAGTACGCAAAACAGAAGGAATAAAAGAAGTATAACGAGAGTCATCATAACAGTGTCTGTCCTTTGTTTCCAATGTGCTCGCGTGAAATTTTTATATCTCGGATTGCTTCAGCAGCAAGCCATTGCTCCATTTTTGGCTTTAGGCGGTTCATTACAATGTCAGCACCAGCTTCATTTGTGTTTTGTAATAAAATAACTAGCGTATTATTATCATATTCAGCAGCAAGGTCAAAATCATTCCTTACCGTTTCAACTAATAAGGAAGCTACACGGTCCATAACACTTTCCTTCGTATATTTACTAAAGGGAGTGAAATCAAAGTAAATGATAACGCCTGTTTCATTACGACGATTCATTGCAGTTGTTAATAATGCTTGGCGTCTCTCGAATTCTTGTCTTGTTAGTAATTTTGATTCTCCAATATATTGTTCTAACGTTCTCACACGCTCAGTTAAAGTTTTATTTTCATGAATCACTTTTTTCAATAGGTGAGTTGTTATGTATACAATGAAGAAGTTAGCTGCCATCAGGAAGTGGATAATCATATATTGCCATTGATCTGATGTACTCCATAAATGAAGCCATGCTTGATAGAACAAATAAAATACGGAAATAATGGTTCCTAGTATGAAGAAAACAAATGCTGTTTTGTCAGCTAAAAATAAGAATAGCACATTTACGATTACGTATATTATTGTAAAAATAAGAGCATGCTCATATTTCGTCACATGTACAGTAGTAAAATAAAATACAATTTGTAAAATCCACATAGAGAGGATTTTATAGAACTTATCTTTCACAAAACTTTCCTCCTTAAAGCTATTTCATCAATAGATACTTGTAGTATGCGCAATTATTAAGAAATTGACCATGTCGTTACATTCTTTTGAAGGGCAACAACAAGTAGTATTTCTATTTTCATTAGAAAAATAAAAAGACTTAAACATTATTGTATCATAATGTTCTTATATTTGGCATAAAGTGATTAATAGATGCATAAAAGACATTTGGATTGCATGAAAAAAGTCTCCTCTTGTAGAAAGAGAAGACTCTATATAAGTTTATAGGAACATCATACCTGCAACTGCTGCATTTAAGAAGTTCGCTAATGTACCAGCGATAACTGCTTTAATCCCTAATTGTGCAATTTGTTTACGGCGAGTAGGAGCTAACGTTCCTGTTACACCTAATTGAATTGCGATAGAAGAGAAGTTTGCGAATCCACAGATTGCAAATGTTAAAATTAGATTTGTTTTGTCAGAGAACTCTGCCATGTGTGGTCCTAAGTTTGCGTATGCAACGAATTCGTTGATTGCAAGTTTTTGACCGATAAAGCTTGCTGCTTGTACAGCTTCACCAGGAGAAACCCCGATTAAGATTGCAAATGGTGATAATAAGTAACCCAAGATTAAATCAAGGCTAAGTTTAATATCGAACCAAGAACCAACCCATCCTAATAATCCATTTAATAAAGCGATTAATGCGATGAAAGCCATTAACATTGCTGCTACGTTAATAACAAGTTGCATACCTTCAGATGCACCGCGTGCAGCTGCATCGATAACGTTTGCGTCTTCACGTTCTGTAGAAAGTTCAACGTTATTATCTACTTTTTCTGTCTCTGGCATAATGAGTTTCGCAATTAATAAGCTTGATGGAGCTGCCATTATTGCAGCTGCTAATAAGTGCTCTAACGGAATACCCATTGCTGCATAGCCGACAAGAACTGATCCAGCAACAGCTGTCATACCGCTTACCATAATAGTGAAGAATTCACTATTTGTTAAGCGTGCTAAGTAAGGTTTAATTAAGATTGGAGCTTCAGTTTGTCCTAAAAATACAGTCGTTACTGAGTTTAAGCTTTCTGCTTTAGAAGTTCCAAGAAGTTTACTTAATGCACCACCAACGACGCTAACAAATTTCTGCATAATACCAAAATGATATAAGATTGCTACTAATGAACTAATAAATACGATTGGAAGTAGTGCTTGAATAAAGAATACAAATCCCCAAGGTCCTTTTGCGTTGACTAAATCCCCAGCAACGAACTTAATTCCCTCGTAAGAAAAATTAATTAATCCTTGAACACCGTCAGCAGCGTGTTTTAAACCTGCTTTACCAGCATCCCATCGTAATACGATAAATGAAAATGACATTTGTAATGCTAGCGCAATTAAAATTGTGCGCCAATTAATAGCTTTGCGGTTGGAAGATAGTAAGAATGCAATTGCTAATACTCCAATCACGCCGCCAATTCCCCATAAAAGATTCATGCAGTGTATGCTCCTTCCTCATAGTAAAAACAGTGTATAAACCAGTTGTCTATACGTTTACGAATATAACATCTTAAGTAACTTATCATAATGGACATCGGAGGTCAAACGTCTAATGAAAAGTTTAAATAAAAAGAAAATTCTTCAAAAAAACACATATGAAATAAATAGACATGAAATAGGTTATGTTTTTTATGGGAATATATACATTATGATAACGTTATGCATTGTTTTTGCAGAATAAAGTGTATGAAATGGAAGAATGGATACATTATTTTTGTAGAAAGAAGGTAGGAGAAAGGGAGTAATATGTTGAACTCATAGCAAAAAAGCCTTCTAGTAAACTAGAAGGCTTTGAAACTATTAATTAAGGTGCTTTCGTGTATCCTAAGAAGTGGCTCTTCCAATAAGATTTACTTAATGAATCGATTGCTACACCGTTAGCTCCAGCTTGGATAAATGATCCGCCCCCAAGGTAGATACCCATGTGAGAAGGACCAGATTTATAAGTGTTTTGGAAATAAATTAAGTCACCAGGTTGTGGACTTGAAGTTTTTGGTAGGCTACTCCAATATCCTGCAACACTTTGGCGGTTAATGTTATGACCAAATTTCTTAAATACGTGGTAGATGTAACCACTGCAGTCAACACCGTTAGCAGAACTTCCGCCCCAAACGTATGGTACACCTTGCATTGATTTTGCATATGCAAGTACGGAAGAACTGTCGCCGCTATTGTTGCCTGTATTATTATTGTTGTTATTGTTTTGATTGTTATTTTGGTTATTGTTAGGCTTATTATCTACTGCGCCTCCAACTTGTGTTTTAGATAGGTAACGTGTTCCGATATAACCAGTTTGACCGTTGTAGTTAATTTTGCTCCATCCAGAGTTTTCAGAGATTACTTGAACCTTCTGACCTTGTGGAAGTGCGCCTATGATTCTATAATTTGTACCTTCGCCGCTACGTACATTTAGTGCAGAAGCATTAATGTAGTAGTCACCAATTGCACCTTGGTTAGGCTGTTCAGGTTGTTTTGGTTGCTCAGGAGTAGTAGTGCCACCTTTAACGAATTTTACAAATTCGCTACTAACAAAGCCTGTTTTTCCTTGGTAATTTACCTTAAACCAACCGTTTTCAGATCCAACTACGTTTAATGTTGTACCGTTTAAAACGCCACCAATTACACTATGGTAAGCGGCAGGGCCTGTACGAACACGTAAAGATGTAGCGTTAACTACGTAAGAACCACCAGTTTGAATAGTTCCATTATTGTTTTGCTCTTGTTTGTTGCCTTCTGTAACGTTTTCGTTAGAACCGCCTTTTGTTACGTAGTCTTTGCTTATATAAGCAGTTTGTCCTGCGTAATTGATTTTGAACCAATCTTGAACTTCGCCAACAACTTGTACTACTTGTCCTTTTTTGACAGAACCTACAGTTGTGTGAGAAGTGCTAGGACCTGTACGAACACGAAGGGAAGATACATTTACTGTATAGTTTCCGCTTGCTGGTTTTACTTCTTGGTTGTTATTATTCGTATTGTTGTTTGAAGAACCTGCATTAGAAGAAACGCCAGATACGAATTCGCCACTTACATAACCTACTTGTCCATTATGGTTAATTTTCACCCAACCATTTTCTTGTCCAATTACGTTTAATGTTTGTCCTT
The DNA here is from genome assembly GCF_045291115.1 of Bacillus sp. PPSBB_2. Lineage (NCBI taxonomy): Bacteria > Bacillati > Bacillota > Bacilli > Caryophanales > Bacillaceae > Bacillus > Bacillus sp. PPSBB_2. The sequence continues at coordinate 5,489,337 of NZ_CP147983.1, read as the reverse complement.
CATATACACGTCCAGAAACAGAACTAGAAGTGTTAGGAGCTGTACGTACACGTAATACATCAGCGGTAACTTTATTGTTTCCACCTGTGCTTACATTGTTGTTTGCTGCTCCACTTTTTGATACAAATTCGCCACTAACAAAGCCTGTTTTTCCGTTAATGTTAATTTTGAACCAACCATTTTCTTCGCCAATCACGTTTAGTGATTGACCGTTATAAACGCGTGAGATGATGTCGTGAGAAGTGCTTGATCCCGCACGAACATGTAATACGCTCGCGTTTACCGTATAAGATGAGTTGTTTGACGCAGAAGCTTGGACAGTTGTAGCAGCCTTTTGTGTATTTTGTTCAGGTGCAGCTTGAACACTATCAAGTGTAGGTGCTGCTCCTCCTGCTACAGACACTGCCGCAAGACCGGCAAGATACTTTTTCATAATTTGTCGATTCCTTTCTGTCTGTAATGTAGTGAAGAAATATTTACCAACTGTTAAAAATTCTAAAGAGCATGTCGATTACTGTCAAGGCTTATGTGGGAATCTGAATATGACAAAAAGATTACAAGAAAAAATCAAGGCATAAATTTACACCTTGATTTCCATTTAAATGCATATATTGAATGTGAAAGGGCAGAAATTATTCGGGTTTAAGAAGATGCCATATTGGATTGTAACAAGATTTGATTAAATGATTTTTGCAGTTTTTTGGTGATAGGCCCAACTTGCCCATCTTGAATCGCGGTTCCATCAAGGTGGGTCATTGGTAAAATTTCAATCGTTGTGCCTGTAAAAAAGCATTCATCTGCTTGATAAACGTCACGAACGCTGAAAAGTTCTTCCTGTACAGGTATGTGAAGAGTATTCGCTAAAGAAAGGACATATTGACGAATAATGCCATTTAAAATAAGGTGATTGGCTGGATGTGTGTAAAGAGTTCCGTTTTTAATTAAAAAGAAGTTGGAATGGCTTCCTTCCGTTATAATACCATTCCTTACGAGAAGTGCCTCTTTACAGCCTTTTCGTTCAGCTTTCGTAGCAGCTAGTACGTTTGGTAATAAATTTAATGATTTAATGTCACAGCGTAGCCATCGAGTATCGGGTTCTGATATAGCGCGTATACCATATTCAATCCATAACGCTGGTCTTTCTTTTTTTGTAATATAGGCATAAATTGTTGGAGGGTTGTCATATGAAAATATATGTGTGCGAGCTTGTACACCACGAGATACTTGCAAATAAATTGTGCCATCTTCATGGAAATGATTTCGTTCAATTAATTTGTAAAGTAAAGTGATGAGCTCAGCTTTTGAGAAAGGGAGCGATAATTCTATTTCTTCCATGGATCGATATAATCTCGTTATGTGCGGATCTAATAAATGAAAGTTCCCTTTATATAGGCGAATAACCTCGTAGACACCATCTCCGAACTGCGAACCTCTCTCTTCAAGTTCTATGTACGTTTGTTGTTTTGTTGTATCAATAACTTCATCATTCCAAAGTACAAATTTTTCGTATGCCAATTTCCGTCCCATCCTTTCGTAAGTACGTAAGTAACGTGAAACTTTCATTCATGCGAGATAAAAATCACTATAGTAATTTTTATGTAAGCAATTCTCTACATATGACCGTATATGTATTTGTAAATCATAGAGAAGTAAGGATGGTTTACCCCGCATTAACGGGCAGTAAAACTCCTACTTAAAAATTCGGGTGGAGCAAAGAAGTGAATTGGGCGAATAACTGCCCGTAGCTACCCGATTGGTGAGGGCTGATTAAAGTTTCACTTTACAGCATTTTGTATATACAAATTCGAAAATAAGAATGAGAATCCTGCTTTTAAATAAAAAAAAGCAACATTCTTATGGAATGCTGCACAAGGAGGGTAGCTATCTTTCATAGGGACATTGTCTCGTTGAATGTTTTGTGTATGGAAACAAAACATGTTGAAAGACAATTATAAGAAAGTAGAAACAAAAGATTTACACACTTCTTTAAGGGATCTTACGAAAGATGAGAGATAAGAAATATGTAGAACCTCGTTTACATATTTTATTATAGAGATTTTCCATTAACACTATGTGAATATTTGGTAAAGGTTATGTAATTTTAAAGTTAATGAATATAAGTAGTTGTATGGAAGAAAATAAAAAAAGAGGCTGAGATTACTCAGCACTCTTCTTTTCTTCTTTAATAACTGTTTTTACTTCACCAGTTTTGATCTTATTACTTTCAGAGAAGCGAAGTAAGTCACCTTCAATGATTTTATCAGACATGTTCAATTCATTTTGGGCGCGATCAATTAGTGGTTGGGATTCTTCTTTCGGTAATTGTACAACTTCGCCAGTAGCACGGTCATAGAATGTACTGTTTGTGTACATGTATTTATCTGTAACGAAGCTACCGTCACGAAGAACAACGAATCCTTTATTATCAGGTGAGAATACATCATGACCGAATCGAACGTCATTTGTAGAATCTACACCAAGTAAGTTTAGAATAGTTGGTTTAATGTCAATTTCACCAGTTGGTTTCGAAATTGTTTTACCTTCTTTTTGACCTGGAACGTGAATAAACATCGGTGTTTTTTGTAAGTTCATATGGTCAAATGCAGTGATTTCTTCTTTTCCTAAGAACTGTGCCATTGCACGGTTATGGTTTTCAGAAATACCGTAGTGGTCACCGTAGAATACGATTACTGAGTTGTCGTAAATACCTTCTGCTTTTAGACGCTCAATAAAGTGTTTCATTGCTTCGTCTAAGTAACGAGCAGTTACCATGTAACGGTCAAATACTCCATCACCAGAATTGTATTCATCGATTAATTTTGTACTGTCATCGTAAGTGAATGGGTAATGATTCGTTAAAGTAAGGAAGCGAGTATAGAATGGTTGCTTCACTTGTTTTAACATATCAATAGATTGATCGAAGTATTCGATATCTTTTAATCCCCAATTTAATTTTGTTTCTGGCGTAATCTTGTAATCAAGCTCGTTGTAGTAACGATCATAACCAAGTGCTGGATACATAATGTTACGGTTCCAGAATGTTGCGTTGTTTGCGTGGAATACCGACGTGTGATACCCTTGCTGACGTAAAATTTCTGGAGTTGCTGTATATTCATTGTTACCGTGTGTGAAGAATACAGCACCACGGTCTAGTGGATATAACGAAGTATCTACTAGGAATTCAGCATCAGATGTTTTACCTTGACCTGTTTGATGGAAGAAGTTATCAAAGTAATAACTTTCTTTCGTAAATTGGTTTAAGAATGGTGTAACTTCTTGTCCGTTAACTGTTGCACCAATTAAGAATGTTTGTAATGACTCAAGAGAGACAACAATTACGTTTTTCCCTTTTGCAGTACCGAACATATTTGGATCTGGTTTACTTTGTGTTGTTTTTACGTAGTTCTCTGTTTCTTGTAATTTACTACCGTCAGCGAATGCTTTTTGTGAACTTGATTTTGCTTGTAAGCCAAGATCGTATACTTGGTGTACATATAATCCTAAGTTTTTAACAAGCATAACGCGGTCGAATGAACGTGTTAATAGTTCTGGGCGTTCAGCTTCTGCAAGTCCTAAGTTTGCGAAGAAAATAGCAACTGTTGATACGAAGTATAGAGAACGCATCGGGCGTGCTACACGCTCTGTAGGTGCAAAGTTCTTCATTTTCTTCAATAGAACGAAGAATATGATAATGTCTGCAAATGCAAGGATAATTTTGTAGTTAAATAATTCTTTCACACTAGAACCTAAACTTCCGAAGTTAGATGTTTGTCCTAGCACCGGTAATGTAACGAAGTCATTGTAGAATCCGTAGAACATTACGTTACCAACAAGAACGATTGTTAAGACAAAATTAATTCCAAGTGCTATATAGTTACGTTTTTTCCCTTTTGCAAATAATGCAAGACCAACAAGCAGTAATGATGCTGCTAATGGGCTAAGGAATAAAATGAATTCTTGCATGAAAGATTCAAGTTTTAAATCAAAGCTTGTGCGTGTAATAAGGTAAGTTTTCAGCCATAAGGCTAAAGCTACGAATAAAGTGAAACGCACATTTTGAAATTGTGATTTCAAGGTTTCTTTCATTCATTTCCACCCTTTCTCTATCAGGCTTGGTCGATTTTGGAGCGAAAAATGTTAAAATAAAAAATACATAGTTTTCTTGGCCATAATTAAAGGTTCTATATTCACCCATATACGACTATAACTATGCATACCCTTTTGGTTTCTTTTGTTGCTCATAAGCATAACGTCATTTCTGTATTATACAACAAAATTCATTTCTGAGAAACACTATAACATTTTACATTTTTTGTATAAGATTTGTCACTACCAGAGAAAACTTTAACATTCGTTTATATGTCCGTCAACTAGAAAATATAACAAAGGTAGAGCAGAATGTTAAGTGGAAGTGAAAATTTTCTTTGTTGAGAAATAAGAAACGAAGATGGGTAAGGGTTATCTAGAAATCTATTATATGAAGGAAATCGTGTGAAAATTAACGAACACTTGTTCTTTTTTAGTTTGTTTGTTACAATGAAAGTTCATTGATAGGTTTTGTGTAATTTCCATGAACTTTTACTGATAACATATTGTAGCTTATTTCTTTTTAAAAATAGGGAGGCTTTTTACATGAAACAAAAATTTTCAGTTGAAGCGTTTTGGAAGAAAGTAAAACATGTTGCAAAGCAAGCAGGGCAGTCGGTCATTTATGCAAGTTTATTACTGTTTTACGTTTTGCAAAGACCCGATGTTCCAAAACGAGTGAAAATTATTGTAATTGGAGCACTTGCTTATTTTATTGCACCGATTGATGCGATTCCAGATTTCATTGCTGGAATTGGCTATACGGATGATTTGGGGGCGTTAACGGCCGCACTAATACAGGTGTCGTTATACGTCAATGAAGATGTGAAAGATAAGGCACGAGTGAAGTTGGCAGAATGGTTTGGTTCGGATATAGACACAACATTTATCGATCAGAAATTAGGTCAATAGGTGAAATCTGTCATGAGGTGACAGGACGAACGTAAGCGAGGAAGTGCATTATGCCATCAGGAAGAACGCATACGAAAATAAACTTAATATCCCTTCCGGTTGTTTTGTTTTTGCTCTTTTCGTATGGATTAACAAATTTTGATTTTTTATTAACTTTTGCAATTGGTTTTTTAGTAGGTACTTCATTTTTAACACCAGATTTAGATACGTACAGTAATGCTTATAACAAATGGGGTTTCTTACGTATATTTTGGTATCCTTATAAAAAAGTAATGCCGCATCGATCTTTCTTTACGCATACGATTATACTTGGTGATGTGATTCGTATTGCGTACATGTTAATCGTCTTTTCTCCATTTTTATTTCTATTAAATGTAATCGCACTGGATGGTAATTTAATAGAAATTGCGAAGAAACATGAGGTTGAAATTGTAACGTTCTTAATGGGAATTGTTGTGGCAAGTACGCTTCACATTATAGCGGATAAAGTGAATACGCGCCGAAAGAAAATGATGAGAAAAAAGAAGAAACGCAGAAGATAAAGTGAACGAATTAGGAAAAGGACCCTTGCAATTTGCAAGGGTCCTTTTTTAAACAAACGTTTGTTTAAAATTAAGCTTTCAGTACTTTAATTCCTTTTACAATGTTCCAGATGAAGTAGTATAAGCTGATGATTCCGCAAATAGCTAAGACAATCATTGATCCAATTCCAAGTGTTACATCTGGTTGATCAGATCCAAGACCCATAATTCCTAAAATAGTTACGCCAATGAATGTAGCGATACTTGGAATGATGTGTGTCCATAGAGCACGTTTTGCATGTGGTTTTGTTTCAGCGTCTCCTACAATCCAAACGATAATAGGGAATAAGATAGGGGCAAATAGTACACTAAAGTATGATAACGCAGCTAATATTTTATTTCCGTTCATATATATCACCTCATAAATAATTTCTGTTGTTATACTATTATTATGCAATAATTTTGGCAAACTTCCTATCGATGAACATTACAAGAACGTGACGATTTTGTAAGATTTTCTGTTAAATAATAAAATTTTCAAAAAAATCTTTTTTAATAGAAATTGTTATGGTACAGTATAAATGAAAGTTATTGAAAACGTTTTCTTAAACGTTTTTTTATTTTAGACTTAAAGGTATGATGACCTGATAGTCTATTGATGAGGTTATTCTATTCAAAAGGGGATTCTTTAGGGGGAGAGAACAATGAACACATGGACACAAGTTTATGATCCATTCGGAAACATTTGGATTTCGGCAGCGGTCGCACTTATTCCGATTATCTTTTTTTTCTTAGCTTTAGCAGTTTTCCGCATGAAAGGGTATGTGGCAGGATTTATTACAGTTGTACTTACAGTTTTAGTAGCGTTATTCGCTTATAAAATGCCGTTCACGATGGCAATGGCAGCAACCGGATATGGTTTCTTATACGGATTATGGCCAATTGCTTGGATTATCATTATGTCGGTATTTTTATATAAAATTTCTGTAAAAACAGGTCAATTCGATGTGATTCGTGCATCGGTATTATCGATTACGAACGATCATCGTCTACTCGTTATTTTAATTGGATTTTCATTTGGAGCATTTTTAGAAGGAGCGGCAGGATTTGGGGCACCAGTAGCGATTACAGCAGCGCTTCTTGCGGGTCTTGGGTTAAATCCTTTATACGCAGCAGGTCTTTGTTTGATTGCAAATACTGCACCAGTGGCGTTCGGAGCGATGGGAATTCCGATTACAGTTGCTGGACAAGTAACAGGTATTGATCCACATAAAATTGGACAAATGGCTGGGCATCAATTACCGTTCCTATCATTATTTGTGCCATTCTTTATCGTATTTTTAATGGATGGATTTAAGGGGATACGACAAACGTGGCCTGCGTTATTTGTAGCGGGTAGTTCATTTGCGATTACGCAGTTCATTACAGCGACATTTTTAGGACCAGAACTTCCGGATATTACATCGGCACTTGTAAGTTTAATTAGTTTAGCGCTGTTCTTAAAAGTTTGGCAGCCGAAAGAAATTTATCAATCTGGGCAAGCAAATAGTGAAGTAGCAGCAACAACGACAGCGGCATCGATGCCGAAATTAACGTTTGGAAAAGTAGTGAAGGCATGGTCCCCATTTATCGTATTAACGGTTATGGTAGTCATTTGGAGCCAAAGTTTCTTTAAGGCATTATTCACTCCAGGAGGGGCTTTAGAAAGTCTTGTATTTAAGTTTGAAATTCCAGGTCTGCATAATCTAGTAATGAAAGCAGAGCCAATTGTAAATAAACCAACGCCTTACGAGGCAATTCTGAAGTTTGATGTATTATCGGCAACTGGAACAGCGATTTTAATTGCTTGTATCATTTCCATGTTTATTTTGAAAATGAATGTAAAAGATGCAGTAGTGACATTTAAAGAAACGTTAAGCGAATTAAAAATGCCAATTCTATCTATCGGATTCGTACTAGGATTTGCATTTATCGCAAACTATTCTGGTCTATCTTCCACGTTAGCGTTAGCATTAGCTGGAACTGGCGGACTATTCCCGTTCTTCTCACCATTCTTAGGCTGGATTGGCGTATTCCTAACAGGGTCTGATACGTCTGCGAATGCACTGTTCTCAAATTTACAAGCCATTACAGCGCAGCAAGTCGGCGTATCTGAAGTGCTTCTTGTTGCAGCAAATACAACAGGCGGTGTAACAGGTAAAATGATTTCTCCGCAGTCGATTGCGATTGCTTGTGCAGCAGTTGGTCTTGCTGGAAAAGAATCGGATTTGTTCCGTTTTACAGTGAAGCATAGTTTGTTCTTCGTAATTATTGTTGGTATTATGACTTATGTTCAGGCTTATTATTTAACGTGGATGATTCCATAAACAACAAAAGAAATAAACTTTTAATTTTCCAAATTATGGTGTATGATAGAAAGGTATTGAAAATTAAATCAGTGATAAACTAGGGGTGCCTAACGTATGCGTAGGCTGAGAGAGAAGCGCGTGAACTTCTTAACCCTTTGGACCTAATCTGGCTCGTACCAGCGTAGGGAAGTTAACGGCTTTACATAATGATGTCTTTATGAGCCAGGTCCTTATTTTTTTATGGACCTGGCTCTTTTTATGGAAGATGCGCAAATTGGGAATACCGACAGTAGTGGATAGGGTTGTTCAACAAGCAATCAGTCAAGTGCTTGGTTCAATATTTGAAAAACAATTTAGCGAATCTAGTTACGGCTTTAGACAAGGGCTCTTTTATGTTTGTATTTCGGAACTTCATCATATTTCTTTAAATAATAAGCACGGTAAGTAGCTTCACGAAATTGTACAGAGTTGGCAGCTTCAACCATGTAATAACGAAGATACTGGTTTCCCGTTCGTGTCATGGGTGTTCGTTCCGATTCAAAGTTTCCAGATTACGATTTTTTCTAGTAAAGACCGGTGTATTTGGCCAATTGTGCTTCGTTCTCAAAGCGTTCAATTTGTCCAACTTCCGCAATGATTCCCGCGGCGTATACGACTCCAATGCCTGGAACACTTGTTAAATATCTCGCTTCTGGAATGGCTTAGAATAAAGCAGTAATGCTTTTTTCTATCTCTTTGATTTGTTTTTTCAATGTTTGAATCAATCGTGCATAAGTGGCTAATACAACGTCCACAGAGTCTTGAACGACCTTACCTAGTCGGTAGGAGTCACGTATGGCTTTCTTGATGGTTTTCGCTAAATCTTCCGGGTCGCTAAAGCGTCCTTTCCCCTTTTTCTGAAGAAGAGTAGCGAGTGCTTCTAGATCCATTTCTGCGATTTCATCCAACGAAAGGGAATCTGAGAGTATTTCCATCATCGTCGCACCAAAAACAGAGGTATTTAACTCTTTCGATAACGTATTACATTTGTAGTAAAGGTTCTTCAGAAAGTGTTGCTTACATTATGTTTGCTGGTGAACGAGTTGATATCTAGATCGTGTTAAACGTTGAAGGGCAACGTATTTTTCCTCCTTGATAAGAAACTTATTATACCGTCCGATTCGTAAAAAATCGGCAATACGGAAAGCATCTATTTTATCGCTCTTATCTTCTTCAAAGAGTTTTTTATACCGATGGATGGCTTTTGGATTTTGTACGACCACTTCCACGTCTAAAGCCCTCAAATCCTTATCTTCCGTTAGGAACATGGAAGGACGGAAACTATAGACGGAAGTAGATTCCATACCAATGACAATTTTTTTATAGTTGTACAACTGATGAAAATGGAGAACATCCTCCTTAATGGCGTTGGCACCATTCACATCGTTTGAAAGACAAATTTCTTTCAAAACAGTGTCATGACTGTCAAGAAAACATACATCAAGTTTTTCAGAGCTTACATCAATAGCTACGAATAATCTCAAAGAAAGGACCTCCTTTCTTTGAATAGTATTTGGAATGAGCTTGGATACTGTGGGATCTCCCTAGAGTCAAAAACATAGCCACAACCTCGCGTATGAGTATTCAATGATTGCCTTCATCTAAGCTGCCCCTCCCACCATTATGAGAGGTAAGTGAAGGAAACCGATACAGCTTGTGCGTATGCAGTGCATTTTGGTCTGGGTCACAGTCTTTTAACGTGGTCGAACTACAGGAGGAGTAAGCATATTCCCGATGGATCCATTTCCGCACTTCCATTATCTGGGGAAATCCCCCAGTATCCAAGACTAAATTTTACCCATACATCATTTTTTTGATGTAGCTCTTGAAGATAAAAACTATTTAATTTTCAAGGAACAGTTATTAACTTAAAACTTATTATACGAGGAGGGTGTATCATGAAAAAAATATGCTTTGTATTAATTGTCGACGCTGGTATAAATTATGGTTCAATATTTTCTCTACCATTTTTAAGGAATCAGGATGATTTGAAGGAATATTTTTCTAAGTATTATGATGTTTCAATTAATTATATTAGGGATAAAAACTCAGTTGACTATTTGGTAGTTCCCAAACCGTGTCCAGCTTTTGATAATGAAAATAATCTTCCAATAATTGAAGTACCAGCAATCTTATTTATGGAAAAGAATTTTGAAAAAATAAAGACTTATATAGACAATTATTTTTCTAATAACTCATAAAGAAAATAAAAGTACAGTAAAAAGAAGTCCGATAAAAAACGAGTGGTGTAGAATATTTCTATTAATCATTCGTTTTTTATTATATTTACATATATTTTTTAAAAGAGGATTATAGACGTTCTGAAAAAAATAATTATAACAAGAACAGTGTTCGTGCTACTATCTACGGTTATTTTTTGTACTAAGTACCCCTTTAACTAACAAGACAACAAAAATGATTAACATATTAAGGAAATTACGTTACAATAAATGTAAGAGATTTTTCTTTGAGTTTTAGCTCTGAATAATAAAGATAGTTAAATCACTAAATGGAGGAGCAGGTCAATTTTGTTCCTTGTATAGTAAATTTTTACCTATCTCTATTGCAGGTTGTATGGCAGGTAACAGTAGCAGTTGTAGCGAAATACAGCAGAGACAAAGGCTCTTTGGCAAACGGGACTGATGAATGTATTTGGCAAGTAAAAAATGGTTCTTCCCGGAGTTAGTTGAAAAGTTTCATTCTCTCCAAAAGTAGAATCTTTGTCCGCAATGTGGAGAATTTGCATCGACCATACATGATTCTTTTAATAAGCTTTAACTTGTTTATGCTCCCTTTGGCAAGATCATTATTATTCTCATAAGTTACCGCATTTCTGACAGCTTCAATATCCCGGGCTAATCCATTCGTAAAGCTCTTAAACTCTTGTATATTAGTATTCTTAATTTTCTTAATACAATGGTTGAGATTCTCAACACTCTTTGTGGTGAAGATGTTTTTAAACTCCCATGTTAAATCATAAACTATTTTTACAATAGGGTGTTCTTCGTAATAATTATAGGGATTATGACTTATGTTCAGGCTTATTATTTAACGTGGATGATTCCGTAAAGAGCAAAAGAAATAAACTTTGAATTTTTCAGATTATGGTGTATGATGGGAAAGTATTGAAAATTAAATCAGTGATAAACTAGGGGTGCCTAACGTATGCGTAGGCTGAGAGAGAAGCGCGTGATCTTCTTAACCCTTTGGACCTGATCTGGCTCGTACCAGCGTAGGGAAGTTAACGGCTTTACATAATGATGTCTTTTATGAGCCAGGTCCTTATTTTTTTATGGACCTGGCTCTTTTTATTTTGGCATGCGCTGGCCATATCTCGTCCTTGTCACGAACAGGGGAGGCAACAAAGGTTATGAAACAGTCTGTTTCAGCTGAGCAAATTGAATTGAAATCGAGTTTACCAGGGAGTAAGAAAGTATATGTGGATGGACCACGCGCAGGCATGAAAGTGCCGATGCGTGAGATTGAACAAAGCGAAACGAACGGCATCCCAAATCCTCCAGTCCGTGTGTATGATACGAGCGGTCCTTATACGGATCCGGCGTATAAAGTGGAGCTGGAAAAGGGAATTCCAACGCCACGTCATTCTTGGATCATGGAGCGCGGGGATGTAGAGGCATATGAAGGGCGCGAGATGAAACCAGAGGATGATGGTGTGAAAGTGGCTTCGAAACATACACCTGTTTTCCCGCAAATGGATCGCCAGCCGCTTAGAGCGAAGCAAGGTGCAAATGTTACGCAAATGCATTATGCGCGTAATGGCATTATTACGTCTGAGATGGAATACGTTGCAATTCGTGAAGGAGTAGAGCCGGAGTTTGTTCGTAAGGAAATCGCAGAAGGCCGCGCTATTTTACCAGCGAATATTAATCATCCAGAAGCAGAACCGATGATTATCGGGCGTAATTTCCACGTGAAGGTAAATGCAAATATCGGAAACTCTGCTGTATCTTCTTCTATTGCAGAAGAAGTAGAGAAGATGACGTGGGCAACGCGCTGGGGTGCAGATACGATTATGGATTTATCTACAGGTAAAAACATTCATACGACGCGTGAGTGGATTATTCGTAATGCGCCTGTACCAGTTGGAACTGTACCGATCTATCAAGCGCTGGAAAAAGTAAACGGAATTGCAGAAGATTTAACATGGGAAGTGTACCGTGATACGTTAATTGAGCAAGCGGAGCAAGGGGTTGATTACTTTACGATTCACGCTGGTGTATTGCTTCGTTACATTCCAATTACTGCAAAGCGTACGACAGGTATCGTTTCGCGTGGTGGTTCGATTATGGCGCAGTGGTGTTTATTCCATCATAAAGAAAACTTCCTATATACTCATTTTGAAGAGATTTGTGAAATTATGAAGCAGTACGATGTTTCGTTCTCTCTTGGAGATGGATTACGTCCAGGATCGATTGCAGATGCAAATGACGAAGCACAGTTTTCTGAGCTTGAAACACTTGGTGAATTAACGAAAATTGCTTGGAAACATGATGTGCAAGTTATGATTGAAGGACCTGGACACGTACCGATGCACTTAATTAAAGAGAATATGGAGAAAGAGCTTGATATTTGTCAGGGCGCGCCGTTTTATACACTTGGGCCACTAACGACAGATATTGCACCAGGTTATGACCATATTACATCGGCAATTGGAGCTGCGATGATCGGTTGGTTTGGAACGGCGATGCTTTGTTATGTAACGCCGAAAGAACATTTAGGTTTGCCAAACAAAGATGATGTACGCACGGGTGTTATTACGTACAAAATTGCAGCGCATGCGGCTGATCTTGCGAAAGGACATAAAACGGCTCATCAGCGTGATGATGCACTTTCAAAAGCACGTTTCGAATTCCGTTGGCGCGATCAATTTAATTTATCTTTAGATCCTGAACGTGCGATGGAATATCACGATGAAACGTTGCCTGCAGAAGGGGCAAAGACAGCTCACTTCTGTTCAATGTGTGGACCGAAGTTTTGTAGTATGAGAATTTCACATGATATTCGTGAATATGCAAAAGAAAATGATTTAGAAACGACAGAAGCAATTGAAAAAGGAATGAAAGAGAAAGCAGAAGAATTTAAAGAAGCTGGTAGTCATTTATATCAATAACACGTTACACCTCTTTACTTGATTGATCACACTGTAGTACCTAACTTTATTATAGAAGAATCCCCATTTGCTAAGACGGTAGCAAATGGGGATTCTGTTGTTTATAAGGCAAAGAAGAGATGTACCCAGTAGAATAAGAGGAATAGTGTGACGACTGTTGTGAGCGGGATAACGATGAGGGATACACTTAAATAGTCTTTCCATTTTACTTTAATTTTGTTTTGTTTCAGAATATACATCCAAATGAGTGAAGCTAGTGTACCAATTGGTAGTAATAGTGAACCGATGTCACTACCAATGATGTTTGCAAGATAGATTGTTTTTAATGTGACTGGATCTAGTCCCATTTCTGTTAATGTGATTGTACCAATCATAAGGGCAGGATGGTTATTGAAGACGTTAGAGAGGATGGATACAAGTCCGCCCATTGCAAAGCTAGCATAGAGTAGATGCTGATTCACAATTGGCTCGAGCCATTGTACAAGTGCAGCTGTTAATCCTGCGTTGTGGAGTCCGTAAATAATGACGTACATAGAGAAGGCGAAAATTAAAATGTGCCACGGTGTCTTTTTCAAAATGTCGACAGGGTTTGTTCGTAAGTAGTACCATCTCCAAATGAGAAGAACGAGTGAACCAAGTACTGCAACGATTTCAATTGGGATGGATAAGAAGGATGCAACGAATAGAAGACAGCGCATCAGGAAGACGAAACCTAATACTTTTAACATGAATCTTGTCCGTTTTTGTTTCGTATCAACAGAATTATTTCCTTTTAGTGGATGGAAGTTTTTCGTGAAGAAAATTTCTTCAATATCATATGAAGAAACAGGTAATTTTTTCGGAAGTTTTTTCTTCAAAACTGTATACATGAGCCATGACATAAATAATAAGCCTAATGTTGCAGGTACAAACATCATAGCAGTATGCATATAAAGAGTCATATTAACGATATTTAATGCAATTAAGTTTACGATATTACTTACACCAATTGGTGCACTAGATGCGGTAGCGATTAAAGCTCCGCTTAATAAATAAGGAATTTGTTGATGTGGTTTTAATTGAAGGTTTTTTAGAAGAAGAATTAAAATGGGAGTTGTAATTAAAATACTACCGTCGTTATTAAATAAAAGAGTCATAAGAAAACATAATAATTGAATATACCAGTATAGACGGCGTCCAGAACCTTTCGCTAGATTTGCCAGTTTCGCTGCGGACCAATGGAAGAAGCCGAAGCTTTCTAATATAACTGCCATGACGATGGTCGCTAATATTGTTATGGAAGCACCGCCAATTTTACTTATAATATCCATGACGTCTGGTTTTGATACAAGTCCAGTAATTATGATGATACCAGCTCCGATTGCTGCTGGCCACGCCTCATTCAAACCTCGAGGCCGCCAAAAGATAACGATCATCGTTAAGAAGAATACAATAATAGTAATCCATATTTCAATGCTCATATTTTGCCTACCTTTCTATTTTCCCTTGAACAGATGTAGCTTGTCTCAAGTTTATATTGGTAGTATATTCAGCAAAAAATAAGAAGAACTAGACGTATAACGAGATGAAGCGAATATGTGTTTTTCAAGCTAAAGGACAAGTGTCACGAATAGTGAAATAACTATTATGAGAGGAGTCTATAAATTATTGGGGCAGTAAAATAGTAAATGAAATTTATATGGGCAATTATGGAGATATATTGACGCAACTTAAAATATATCAGCGATTATTGAAATATATCGGCGCAACTTAAAATATATCAGCGATTATTGAAATATATCGGCGCAACTTAAAATATATCAGCGATTATGGAGATATATCGGCGCAACTTAAAATATATCAGCGATTATGGAGATATATCGGCGCAACTCAAAATATATCAGCGATTTTTAAAATATATCGACTTATCGACAAAACATGACAAAAGGAGTCTATTCCAAAATGCCTTTTGGGACAGACTCCAAGACTATATTATTTTTCCTTCAAAAAAGTACGATCCTTCAAGAATAAATTCCAGAAGAAAATAAATCCTGGTAATAAAATTGCAATCCCAATTGCGTATAGAATGAGCAGTGCATAGAACGTTTCTGTCGTTGTGAAGCTTGTAAATACAGTTACGTCAGGATAAATAATATACGGTAAATGCGCGACGCCGTAAGCGTAGCTTGCAAATGCATATTGAGCGACGACAGCTAAAACGGCAATGCGAGGGTATCCTAGTGTATTGTATTTTTTGTTTGTCCACCAAAGGGACGAGTATCCGATAACGAATAAAACAATAGAAACTGTAAACCACGGGAATTGCTTTATTAATCCTTGCATAAGCCAATGTGTTTCTGGGTCCATTACAACGAGGGCGATGATTGCTGTAACGAGCGTTGCAGGACCAAGAATGATAGCATTTCTTCTATAAATTCTATACGTATCTTCTGAACTTTGTTCTCTCGCAAAATCAGCAAGAAAGAGAGAGGAGAGAAATAGTTCAGACGTTAGTCCGAAAAGCATATAACAGTAGATAACCGGGCTAGAAAGAAGTTTTCCATACAGGAGTACTTCTTTTCCTTCAGACATTGTAATATAGGCTCCCTCTGTAACGGGTAAAACGGTAATTAATAGTGCTGGAATTAAGAGACCAGTAATACCTGAAATAACCCGAAGAAGGTACTGATATTTTGGCAAGGAGTAAGCAAATACCATAAACGTACTACGTACTGCAACGAGCACTAAAATTAACATAACTGGTACGAACATTACTGTCGCAAGAGTAAAGGCCGCTTTCGGAAAGAAGCCGAGAAATGCGACAACGACGAAGACGAGAAACGTATTTGTTACCTCCCAAGTTGGTGATAAGTACCGATTCGCAAGTTTAGCAGCGAGCGTCGGATGTTTTGCGTATACCATGCCCCAAAAACCAGCTCCAAAATCGATGGACCCTAGTATACTGTATACGAAAATAAGGGCCCATAAGATGATGATTGCAATACTTTCCTCATGCATGAGAATCGCCTCCTTGGTGTTGTAAATCATTCTTTAATGGATGTCTTCTAAAGAATGTCCGTAGAACAATGACTGTTAAAATAGCGAGTCCAATATATAAAATGATGAACAAAACAAATAAAGGACCGACGAAATCGGCGCGTGTAGATGCATCGACGGTACGTTGCATACCATAAATTGTCCATGGTTGACGACCGCTACAACTGAAAATCCATCCGAATTCAATACCGAGCATCATAATTGGTCCGCATGCGGCAGTCCCCCAAAGTAGCCACTTCGGTAGTTCTGTTCCCTTTTTTCGGTAAACGAAGTACCAATATAAGAGCGCAATTGCTGCAACTGCAAAGGTAAACGCAGCGGTGCCGACCATTAAGTTGAATAGTGTATGTGTATAAAATGGTGGCCATGTTTCTTGGGGAAATTCCTTTAGACCTTTTACGACAGTGCTAGGGTCTAGTCCCACTAATAAGCTAAGCATGTTGGGAATTTCAAGTGCATAGTTTAGTTCAAGTGTATTGGGATCCACAACTCCGCCAATGGATAGCGGTGCGTGTGATGTCGTTTCAAATAAAGCTTCAGCAGATGCAAGTTTTTCAGGTGAGTGTTTATGTAAGGCGATCGCTGATTCATGTCCTGAAAGCCACATCGTAGCGCCTGTAATAAATGTAACGACAAGCCCTAATAGCAGCCCTTTTTTATGATAAGCAATTTCACGTGTACTTAAATTTTTCTTCAATAATTTAAATCCAGCGATAGAAGCAATGACAGCCGCACCAGTTGCATAAGCCGTAATAACGACGTGGAATGCACTTGTACCAAAACTCGGATTAAAGAAAGCTTTCCAAGGATCAACGTTAAAAACAGATCCATCTGGATTCATTGAAAAGCCTGCTGGTGTATTCATCCATGTATTTGCTGATGTAATAAGCACGGCGGATGCCGTGGCACCAAGCATGACGAAAAATAGCGAGATTAATCTCATAAATGGAGGAAGTTTATCGGCTGCATATACGTAAATCGACATGAATAAAGCCTCCAAAAAGAAGGCGAAAATCTCAATTTGGAAGGGAACAGAAATAACTTGCCCAACAATTTTGGCGAAACCAGGCCAAAGAAGTGAGATTTGCACACCAACGATTGTTCCAGTTGGAATTGCTACACCGAGAAGAATAGCAAACGCCTTTGTCCATCTTTTCGCCATAATGGCATAGTCGGAGTCTTTCTTCCAGTGATAGAGTATTTCGCTTATAAAAATCATCAATGAAAGTCCGACCCCAAGTGTTGCAAAGATAATGTGGAATGCTAATGAAGAACCGAAAAATGCTCTTGCTAATGTTACCGTATCCATATGTAAACTCCTCTTCTTTTTTGCCATTATTTTCTGATTGAATTGGAAGATTTATTCAAAAAAACTACCAAAAATATATATGTATTTAAAAGTGAATATGATAATATAATGTTGTAATATTTTGAATAGAAAGAAATGAATAGTTGGTCATGTTTTGTTTGTTTTTTGCTCAGGAATCTTTTATAATCTTTTATGCGAACATAAGTTCTATTTTTGGAATGAAGAAGTTTATGTGAGATGGAGAGGGTGTTTTATGTATCCTGAAGTCATTAAAAAGATGGCATTTTCAAAAGAGCATAGAGATTTATTATTGAAGCTATATAATAAAGAAATTACACGTCGTGAATATGATCGACTTGTACAATCGTTATATAAACCTTCTAAAGAGGTTTGCGAGGGATAGAAATGGGGGGAGACAATCTAATAGATTGTCTTTTTTAAATTTATGTATGTTCTGATAAAATTAAGGTTAGCCTTACTAGGGAGGTGAAAAGATTGCGTAAACGTTTATATATAGGGATTGGAGTTATCTTCTTAATCGCTTTAGGTGGAATTGTATTTTGGTCAGCTTTACAAGGAAACCGTACAGAAAATTTTATTTTAAGACATATGGTGAATGACAATGGAACACTTGCCACGTATCGTTTAGTAGATACTAAGGCAGGTACGGGTGAAGCTAAGGGACGTGAAGCTTTATCAGAATCGGCGGGATTATGGTTACAGTATACACTTGATAAAGATGATCAGGCGTTATTTGATGAGCAAGTAAAGGTTATTCAAGATAATTTCATATATAAGAATCATATTGTTTTATGGAAACTCTCTGAAAAGGGAGAGAGGCAGTCAGCTACAAATGCACTTATAGATGATCTTCGTATTATAGAACAATTATATCGTGCTTATGAAATGTATAAGGAAGAGCGTTATAAAAACCTTGCCGATCAATTAAGTGATGCTGTACTTCGTTATAATAAAAAAGATAATTATTATGTTGATTATTATGATGCAGATGCAGGGAAACAAAATAATTTTGTAACAACATCATACATAAATCCGCGTGCATTCTCCTATATGAAGAAGTACGGCAAAGTTTCTGCTCAGCAATATCAAGAAGTCGTTCAATTTTTAGCAGATTATCCAAGGCATGGCTGGGCATTCCCAAAAGAGTATAAAGAAGATGGTACATTTACGTACGATAAAGAAGTGAATCTTATTGACCAATCATACGTTGCATATCATCGAAGTTTAGGTGGTCTTTCATCAGCTGCTTATTTGGAATTTATAAAAAAGAAGTTCCAGGAGGATGGAAAGCTATACGGTCGTTACAATTTAGAAACGGGAAAACAAACTGTGAATTATGAATCGCCGGCCGCGTATGGACTAACGATTTTGTACGTACTACAAACAGGTGATACAAAGTTTGCGAAGGAATTGTATGATCATATGGCCACATTCCGAAATGACAACGTATTTAGTAGATATTACGGTGGATATGTAACAGGTGAAAATAATAATACGCATATTTTTGATAACGTACTACCACTTTTAGCTGAAATGGAATTAAAGAAGAGTGAACAATAAAAGGTGCCACCATATGAGGGTGGCACCTTTTATTTGTTCATATAATTTTACGTCCTAATATTAGAGAAGTAGTCAATCACGAATTCACGGAATTGCTGAGCTGTTTTTGATAAGTAGCGTTTTTTTGACCAACTTAATCCGATGGTTCGCTGACAAGTGGGTTCAATAATACGCAACTTGCTCGATGCTAAAGTAGAGTTTTTTAATAAAGTTAAACTTGGAACAAAAGCGATGCCGAGACCTTGCTTAATGAGGTCGCTAATCACGGTCGGTTCATCGACTTCAAAAGCAATATGTGGAGTGAAACCAGCTTCTTTACAAAATTCATCCGTTAAGTGCCGAAATCCATAGCCAGTGTTCATACTAATAAACGGTTCGTCCTTTACTTCATGCAGGTGGATATTTTCTCGGCCTGATAAACGATGGCCTGAAGGGACGACTAAGAAAATTTCTTCTGTAATAAGTGGTTCCCAAACAACTTCTTCCCCTTCAATTGGCACAGAGGAGATACAAAAGTCAATTTCTATATTATCTAGTTGTCGTTTCATAGAAGGAGTGGATGCAAGAAATTGTTGGAACCGAACGTTAGGATGTTCTAGTAAAAAAGAGCCAAGTAGTTCTGGTAATATTCTCGGAATAGAAACGGCTAGTGTAATAGAGCTTTGTTGTAATTCGGCTAAATCTTTAATTTCTCGTTCCCCTTCGCTTAATTCATGAAAAATACGCTCTACTCGTTTTAAAAATACTTTTCCGAAAGAATTTAAAGTAATCTGTCGACCTTGGCGATCAAATAAAGGAACGCCTAAATCCTTTTCGAGTCTAGCTATTGTTTTGCTGAGTGAAGGTTGTGCGATATGCAATTCTTCAGCTGCCTTTGTCATATGTTCTAGTCGTGCGACTGTCTGAAAGTATTTTAACTGGAGCAGTTCCATTTCGAGTCTCCTTTCTATAGACCAAAAGGAATGAATTAATAATTAAAGATGTATTATACAGTATGAAAAGTGACGTGTATAGTAAATCTGTTAAACCATTCTAATGGTGTTAAATTCGGAGAAGGAGTATGTTTCATGAAGGGAATTCAACTTGTATTTAAAGATTGGAAAGCGATGTGGCACCATAAACATGGACGTATCGCTTTAATTTTTTTATTAATCGTTCCGTTAATTTATTCAGGATTCTTTTTAGCTGGATATTGGGATCCGTACGGAAAATTAGATAAATTACCTGTTGCGGTTGTGAATTTAGATAAAGGTGCTGCGATGGATGAGAAAACAATTCATGCAGGAGACGATTTTGTAAAAAATTTAAAGGAGAATAAAGAACTGGCTTTTCATTTCGTATCAGAAAAAAATGCTGATGAAGGGCTAAAAGAAGATAAGTACTATATGGTTGTTACGATTCCAGCTGATTTCTCTAAAAAGGTAAGTACACTTATGGATGAGAAACCAGAACCAGCACAATTGCAGTACAAAGTAAATCCGGGTAAAAACTTTGTAGCAGCGCAAATTGGAACGACAGCTGTTGAAAATATGAAAACAAAAATTTCAAATAGTATTACGAAATCTTATACAGAAGGTGTGTTTTCAAAGTTTCAAGACTTAGCACAAGGGTTGAGTGATGCAAGTAATGGTGCTGGGAAGTTACATGAAGGAACGACAGATGCAAGAAATGGGGCAGATCAGCTTGCAGATGGTATTCATCGTTTAAGTGACGGGACATCAAAAGTGAAAGAGGGAAGTGAAAAACTTGCTTCTAGCAAATCAGCCTTAACTGACGGAGCGAATGAGCTAAGTCAAGGAGCAACTTCACTTCATAGCGGTATGGAGTTATTAGCACAAGGTGAAAAAACGTTACAATCAGGGGTTAGTGAATTAAGTGCTGGTACAAATGAATGGGTGAGCGGAAGTGAGAAGCTTGCTGAAGGCCAAGTAAAAGCGGATGGTGCAGCTAATAGTATAAAACAACAATTAGAAGAGTACGTGAAAAATCATCCAGAAGTGCAGCAAGATCCCGCTTTTCAAAAAATTGTTGCTACGTCTGATGGACTAGCTAAAGCAACAAGTATTTTAAATAATAGCCAACAACAATTAACACAAGGTGCGCAGAAGCTTGCAAATGGTCAGCATAAGGTTGAAGAAGGTATGAATACATTCGGAGTTAAGTTAAATGAAGCTACTGCTGGAACGAAAAAAATAGCAGATGGTGCTACAAATTTAGCTAGTGGATTTACGAAATGGGGAGCTGGATTTACATCATTACAAGAAGGTGTAAATCAACTTGCGAGTGGCGGAACAGAGCTGAATCATGGTGCTGATCAGTTAACGAACGGACTTGTTAAACTTGATGATGGTGCGAAAGAACTTTCTAGGAAATTAGGAGAGGGCGCAGAGAAGATAGCGGATATTCGTAATGATGATGCACGCAATACGATGTTCTCAGAGCCAGTTCAGTTAGTGAAGTCAACAGTTTCTGACGTGCCTAATTACGGTTCAGGTATTGCACCATATTTCTTATCGCTTGCATTTTATGTTGGCGGAATTATGGCATCGAATATTTTACCGCTTGGCCGCAGACAAAATATGAAGGTAAGCGGAACGGTACATTTTATTAATAAACTAGGATTGGTATATTTAATTGGACTTATTCAAGCGCTACTCGTAGATGTAGTTGTGCTAGGTGTTATGAAATTAGAAGTCGCAAGTGTGCCACTTTTTGTTTTATCAAGTATTGTTATTTCCTTTACGTTCATGACATTTATTCTTATGCTAGTAACAGTATTTGGTCTTGTTGGAAAGTTCTTAGCGGTAACCCTTCTTGTCCTGCAATTAGCGACGAGCGGAGGTACTTTCCCAGGAGAATTAAATATAGCTGTTCTTAGTAAAATTGGACAATTTCTCCCAATGTCTCATTCTCTTAGAGGATTACAAGATGTTATTTCTTTAGGAGATTGGTCGCAATTACAAATGCAAATTTTAATATTGTTATGTTATCTCGTTGTTGCCGGTGGAATTGCTTGGATCACGAGTCATATACAGCATAGAGAAACGAATGTAGAACAAGTTTCTTAAGATGAAATAAGCTATCCGATTTTTTCGGATAGCTTATTTTTTATTTACGTTCCATTACTGCAAAGTAATTATTTTCATTATCAGCAAAGTTGAATGCTCTACCAGTAGGTAAATCTACAACCTGTCCAACTGTGACATTTTTCTCAGAAAGATCTTTATATAGACGGTCTAAGTCATTTGAGAAGAACATAAGTGAAGGTGTATTTAGGTTTAGTTCAGGTTGCATCTTCGCGATTAACGCTTTATCGTGAAGGACGATGCTTGTTCCTGCTTCTTTCGCCGGTGCAATTTCAATCCAGCGGAAGCCATTTCCGTTATTTTCTTCCGCAATGATTTGGAACCCTACTTTTTCTGTCCAAAATTGTACTGTTTTGTCTTGGTTATTTACATATAGCATAATTTGTCCAACTTGATTAATCATAGGTGTCTCTCGCTTTCTTTTTATATGCGTATTATTATATCAAATATATGGCTTGAATAGTTTTTTATGATTTTTTCGGAATACAACCTTCGTCCATTTCATCTTTGTTGTAGGAGAAGGTCCTGTAATCCAAGTATGAAATGGTATTGTGCTACAAATGACCATTGTTGAAATAGAGATAATGGCCGTTAACACAAATAGTAATAGGGTATATAATATAGTATTTTCTTGCAGCGTGAATAAGGAAAGAAGTTTTGTGCATAGTTGCAAGAAGAATAAGTGAGCTAAATAAGCACCATACGTGTAATTTCCAATGAAACGTAACGTTTTATATAAGAAACCACGACGCTGTACTATCATAATAGATAACACATACAGTATGATAATTTCGCATACTATATATAAAAACATAGATGGTTTTAAATAGGTAGAAACAGTTAAATGGATAGAGTTTGCTCCGTAAAAACTAAACAACTCATAATTGATGAATAAAAATAAGATGAAAAATAATATTGTTATAAGCGGGATATGTTTCATGACGAATAGCCGCCAAGTTTTTAGTGCTACAGCGGCAATGCCGCCCATAACGAAATAGAATGAGTAGAATAGAAATGATCGATCTGTATAATGTAAAATTGTTGAACTTGTTAATTTTTCTCCATTAAAAATATAGTGAGAAGAGAACCACATTAATAGAAAATATAGGCAAGCGAAAAAGGTCATATATTTATATATGTCTTTTTTATTTTCTGTTCGTTTTTGAAACCAATAAAAAAGTGTGCATAGTAAAGGGAACAATAAGTGAATTTGGAACATCATAATAACGTACCAAAGATGGGGCGCGGCTGTTCCGAGTAATAAACTTTTTATTCCGCCTTGTAATGTAATAAGATCATTTGTTGTTAATAAGTAAAGAATAGACCAAAAGAAATAAGGAATGAGTAAGTGTGTCGCTTTTTCAGAAATATATTCTTTATATACTAATTGCTTCGTATAGTGACGAATTAAGTGAAATCCAACGATAAATATGAATGCTGGTGCTGAGAATTTTGCAAGATTAAATAGCATGCCCATAATGAGGGATTGCTCAAGTAAGACATTTCCTTGATTCATTGTATATAATAAGGAACTTTGCAAAACGACAGCGAGAAATGCAATGCTTTGCAAAACTTTAAATTCAGGTGCGCTTTGTGTCATCGTGTTCATCTCCTTTTCCATACATGATTATAGTACGGAGAATGGATAATGGATGTGGAATATTTGTGAAGATTGTAACAAATTTGTGGCGAGAGGAGCTATCAACTTATCAACAAATAACGAAAGAAAGAGGATGCTCTAAACGAGCATCCTCTTTCTATTAAGCAAATTTATTTTTGATCCAATTCTTACCTTCTACAAGGCGAGCTGTCATTACCGCACAAGCGTTATCTGCTGTTACGTTTAACATCGTTGCAGGTGGATCAATGATTGTACTAATTGCTGCGATAATTGGCAGTGCTTCTGGCGGGAAACCGTATAGAGATACAATTAACATTTCACCGATCATACCGCCGCCGGGAATAGCACCCATTACTGTTCCTACTAATAGAGAAACAACAAGTGCGATTGCTAATGTTTTCGGTCCTTCGAATTCCATGTTGAAAATACCGAATAAGAAAGCAATTTTTAATACGCCACCTAAAACAGAGCCGTCTTTATGAAGTGTAGAACCAAGAAGGACAACTGTTTCGCGAACGTCTGAAGAAATACCCATTTTCTTCGTTGCTTCTAAGTTCGCTGGAATACTTGCGGCACTACTACAAGTTGCAAGTGATGTGACTGTAGGAGAGACCATGTTCTTCCAAAATACTTGTACACCTTGTTTGCGACCTGCAAGGTATGCATAGAATGTGAAGAATACAAAGAAATAAATTAGAGAAGCAGGATAGTATACCATTGCTGCTCGGAAGTAAGTTCCAAGAAGTTGTGGTCCGAATTCGCCAACTAATGCTGCAAAGTAAGCAGCAAGTCCGATTGGGGCGTAGTACATAATGAAAGATACAACCTTCATTGAAATCTCTGCACCAGCCTGTAGGAATGTAGCGAATGGCTTTCCTTTTTCGCCAACTGCTGAAGTTGCAATCCCCATTAAGATAGAGAAGAAAATAAGAGCTAACATATTTTCACGAGATAGTAACTTCGAGAAGTCAGATACTGTTAAAATACCGACGATTTGATCTGCAACACTAACAGCTTTGCCGGCTTTGTCAGGTTGTGTTAGTTCTAGTACAACACCTTGTGCTGGCGGGAATATTTTCACAACAATAATCATAAAAATAGCAGCTAAAATACTTGTAAATAAGAAAGTCCCAGCCATACTAGACATAATTTTACCGAAACGTTTTAATCCATCCATATTAGCAATAGACGATGCGATGCTAAAGAACACTAGAGGTACAACAATCGTAAACATTAAGTTTAAGAAAATGTCACCAAGCGGCTTTAAAGCAACTGCATCGGCACCCATGAAATAACCAATGAAACCACCAATTAGGATAGAAGATAATAAAATAAGTGGAAAGCGATATGCCTTCATAAATATATCCTCCTATCAATTAAAAAAAGTCATACTGAATCATTATAGCGAGTTAGAGTTCTCTTTACTAGGAGAATACGGATAAATGGAATAGCGCGAAAACCAAGAAATTTTTGTTTTTAAGCTCGGCATACAGCAGGAAATCTAGACATATATATTTGTAACCTAGTGGTGGCAAGGAGTGCACCATAATTTAGGTAGAGAAAAAAGGGGAGGGAAGCGGGATGAATATTTTACTTTGCTGTGCAGCGGGAATGTCTTCCAGTTTGATTGTTACAAAGATGGAGAAAGCAGCAGGGACAAGAGGGATAGAAGTAACAATCTGGGCAGTATCAGGTTCTGAAGTGAATAGTCATATTGATAAAGCTGATGTCCTTTTACTTGGACCGCAAGTACGTTATTTATTACCGAAAATGAAAGAATTATGTAAGGATAAAGGGATACCTGTTGATGTCATTCAATCTGTTCATTACGGACTTTGTAATGGAGAAGCTATCTTGCAAGCAGCTTTGTCAATGAAACCATGAGGAGAGTGGGATAGATGATACGGTTTTTAGAGAAGTATGTGATGCCGGTAGCAGGGAAGGTTGCAGAGCAGAGGCATTTACAAGCAATTCGAGATGGAATTATTTTAACGATGCCTTTCTTAATTATTGGATCGTTTTTCCTCATTATTAGTGCACTGCCGATACCCGGATATAACGAGTTTATGGCAGGTTTGTTTGGTGAGAATTGGCAGAGAGCTTTAGGGTATCCAGTTAGTGCAACTTTTAATATAATGGCTTTAATAGCTGTTTTTGGAATCGCTTACAGGCTTGGAGAGTATTATAAAGTGGATGCTTTAGCATCCGGGGCATTGTCGCTTGTGACGTTTTTACTTGCGACGCCATTTCAAGTTGCATATATTAT
The DNA here is from genome assembly GCF_045291115.1 of Bacillus sp. PPSBB_2. NCBI lineage: Bacteria > Bacillati > Bacillota > Bacilli > Caryophanales > Bacillaceae > Bacillus > Bacillus sp. PPSBB_2. The sequence continues at coordinate 5,463,401 of NZ_CP147983.1, read as the reverse complement.
ACCAAGTACAAAAGAAAGTGTACTTGTAGAAGGCGCTATCCCAGCTGCATTAATGGGAAGCCAAGGGTTATTTGTAGCAATGATTATTGCACTTATATCTACTGAACTGTATCGATTTATTGTACAAAAAAAGATAATTATAAAGATGCCAGAGACAGTTCCACCAGCTGTCACGCGTTCATTTGCGGCACTTGTTCCAGGATTTATTGTTGTAACAGTTATTTGGATTTTACGCTTAATTATAGAAAATACTTCTTTTGGCAGTATCCATAATATTGTAGGACAAATTTTACAGGAACCACTTAGTGTACTTGGTGCTAGTCTTTGGGGCGCAATAATAGCAGTTATTCTCGTTCATGTTCTTTGGTCGTGTGGAATTCATGGTGCTACTATTGTTGGTGGTGTAATGAGCCCTGTTTGGTTGTCGTTAATGGATCAAAACCGAGTTGCTTTTCAAGCTGGGCAAGATGTACCAAATACGATTACGGCACAGTTTTTTGACTTATGGATTTATATGGGCGGTTCTGGTGCAACGCTTGCTCTAGTTGTTGGAATGTTACTATTTGCACGAAGTCAACAATTAAAAAGTTTAGGGAGATTGTCAATTGCACCTGGTATATTTAATATTAATGAGATGGTAACTTTTGGTATGCCGATTGTGATGAACCCACTTTTACTAATTCCATTTATATTAGTTCCAGTTGTGTTAACAATTGTTTCGTACTTTGCAATGGAATGGGGATGGGTGGCACGTCCGAGTGGGGCCGCTGTACCTTGGACGACACCTATTCTTTTTAGTGGATATTTAGGATCGGGCGGGAAAATTTCAGGTGTTATTTTACAACTTGTTAACTTTGCGCTAGCATTCTTCATTTATTTACCGTTCTTAAAAATATGGGATAAACAAAAACTGGCGGAAGAAAAGGGGGAGTAAAGAACTACAATGGATACGATAGAGACGAAAGCTTTTCATTTAATCTTGCATGGGGGAAACGCGAGAAGTTGTTCAATGGAAGCAATTGATTGTGCGAAGCGTGGGGAGTTTACAGAAGCTGAAGCTAAATTACAAGAAGCACTAGAGGAATTAAAAGAGGCGCACCGTGTACAAACGGAGCTTATCCAGAAAGAAGCTGGTGGCGAAAAGACCGAAGTTACTCTTTTAATGGTACACGCGCAAGATCATTTAATGAATGCAATTACGGTGAAAGAATTAGCGAGTGAGTTTGTAGAGTTATATAGGAAGATGTCGGTGGATGAATGAACCTTGCTTATGCAAGGTTTTTTTATCTTGAATTAACGGGCAGTAAAACACCCACTAATTAAAATTTCATTTTATGTATGTGCCTGTACCATCAGCGAAATGTTCATCCCACTGATGGTATTTTACAATCCTCCTTTTTTCGGATGAGTAAGAGTTATAATTAATCGGCAGTAACAATTTCTCCTATACCACGAATTAATCTTTTTATATGCATCCGCTCCGGTTTTAATATATTTACGATATAATCAATCGATATTTGTGGTTCAACGGTTGTACCGCAAGTATAACAGTCAATAGCTGCAAAATTTTGTTCCGGGTAAGTGTGAATGGAAAGATGGCTTTCTGATAATAACACTAATACAGTAACACCATATGGCTGGAACTCTTTTTTACTTACGTTTAAAACATGGGCACCAGAGTAATCTGCAGCTGTAACTAGATGATATTCTAAAAATTGCATATCATCTAATAGGGAAAAGTCCACTCCCCACAAATCTACTATTATATGCTTGCCAAAAGTAGAATATTCCATAGGGTAGCACTCCTTATTATAATATTGTCAAAACTTCATTTCCTGTTTGTAGCATTGATGTAAGATAAGATTTGATTCTGAATTTAAAAGAGCGAGGTTACGTTGTTCTAAATGTTCTTCTTTAAATTGAAATAAAGGAAAAAGAAGAGCAGGCAATGTTCGAGGAGTTGGTACTACATATAATTGTTCAATTTGATCGAGTACATGTGCAGAATTAGTAGCAAGATGAAATCCCCAGTCAGATCCGAAAGAAGGAACGATTGTATGATAACTCTTCACAGTTAATCCAGCGTGTTCAATTGTATTACCGATACTCCAATATACTAGAGGTGCATCAGCAGGTGAATTAGATTGACAGACGAAAGCACCATCTTCTGTTAAGAATGTAGCTATACGAGCAAATAGTTCGCTTGTATATAAAGTACTTAATAATTCTGTCGCTGGGTCTGGAAAATCAATAATGATTACATCGTATAAAGATGAAGGTGAATTTAGAAATTCTTTTGCATCGCATACGTGCACGTTCACACGATTATCAAAAAAAGCATTTTTGTTTAAAGATACTATTTCTGGAACATTACGTGCCATATTAATCATTGCCTCGTCTAAATCAACAAGGTCTACATGTAGCACAGTTTCATATTTCAAAACTTCTCGTAAGGCAAGGCCATCGCCACCACCTAATATGAGAACACGTTTTGGATCAATTACTTTTGCCATAATCGGATGTACAAGTGCTTCATGATAAATTTGCTCATCAACGGAACTGAATTGTAGTTGCTTGTCCAAGTATAAGCGAACATCGTTTACTTGGACTAAATTAATATTTTGATAATTACTCTTTTCTTCAAATAGGCTCGTATGTTCACCAGCGTGTATTTCCTTTAGAGAAATTTCATCCCACACATCTAAGCTGTGTGAATCTGTAGGTACTATAGTTACATTTTCCGATTGTACTTGCTTATCTTGCTTATTCTGCTCATCCTGTTTGTCCTGTTTGTCTTGTATATCATGCTTGTCCTGCTGTTCTAGTTCAAATTTGTCAGAGTCTAATTCAGAACGCTTGTCTTTTTTATAGCTTGTTATTCTATAAATCTTTATTTTGCTTTGTTTTCTATGTTTTGGCATAGGAATCCCCTTTCGAATTGTGTTATTTTATTCTATTTTATTTTATGTAATCTAGTAGAGTTTGCTTGGACAATAGAATAGATAGAAGACTGAGCCCAAGAAAATGTTGTTTTTTACTAGATTCCTACGATAAAAAAGTTTTTTTAGTGTTTTTTCATATTAAACATAACTAGACAACTAAACACTAATCTATTTTCATACAGTTATGTGTTAAAAGCGTGTTGTTTTATAACACACTGTGTGTTTTTTGGACGACACACTAATTGAAAGCGTTAACACACAAAGAAAATAGTCGAAAAAGTGCTGATTTTAGTGGTTTTAAAAAGTTGGCACGCTAATTGCATTAATAAATAGCGTAAAGAAAAATAAATAAAACATAAATTTTTTATACTACACAAGGGGGATTTTCAAATGAATATTTTATTATGTTGCTCAGCAGGGATGTCTACAAGTTTACTAGTTACAAAAATGGAAGCGGCTGCAAAAGCTCGCGGTTTAGAAGGCAAGATTTGGGCTGTATCTGGGGATGCAGTAAAAACGAATATCGATCAAGCAGATGTATTATTACTAGGACCACAAGTTCGTTACATGCTTTCTTCAATGAAAACGCTTGCTGATGAGAGAAACGTTGGAATCGACGTTATCAATCCAATGCACTACGGCATGATGAATGGAGAAGCAGTTTTAGATCACGCATTAACACTTAAAAAATAATTAGGGGGGAAGCGAAATGCAAAAGTTTATTGCATTTATGGAGAAATATTTAGTTCCAGTCGCAGGAAGAATCGGATCGCAGCGTCACTTAGTTGCGATCCGTGATGGATTTATCGCAGTTATGCCTCTTATCTTAGTTGGATCATTTGCAGTACTTATAAATAATCTACCAGTTGATGCATTCCAAAAACTTATGAAGGGTGCATTTGGGGATGTTTGGAAAGATATCGGCGGTGGTATGTGGACAGGGTCCTTTGCAATATTAGCCCTCATAGCCGCAGTTGGGATAAGTTATAATTTAGCGAAATCTTACGGTGTAGACGCGTTGTCAGCAGCAATTATTACATTCGGTGCATTAATTATTATATCTCCGACAACGCCAAAAGAAGGCGGTATTGATTTAGCTTGGACAGGATCACAAGGTTTATTCGTTTCTATCATTGTAGCTCTTCTTGTAACCGAGGTATTCAGGTTCTTTGTTCAAAGGGATATTACAATTAAGATGCCAGATGGTGTTCCACCAGCAGTAATGAAATCATTCGCAGCATTAGTTCCAGCATTCGTTATTTTAATCGTAACAGCAAGTATTCAGTTAGCTGTGAAATTAGCGGGAACAAGTATTCATAAAATCGTATTTGAAACAATTCAATTACCATTACAAGGTTTAGCAGGTACGTTACCAAGTGCAATTATTATCGCATTACTTATTCACGTATTATGGTTCTTCGGATTACATGGTCCTAATATTATCGGTGGTATTATCGACCCAATTTATTTACCAGCACTAGAAAAGAACATTAAATTATTTAACGATGGTATGTCTGCATATGATGTACCGCACATTTTCACAAAGCCATTCTTTGATGTATACGTATACATCGGCGGATCAGGTGCAACATTAGCATTCTTAGTAGCGGTAATGCTTGTTGCAAAAAGTGCGCAACTTCGTGGTGTAGGTCGCGTATCTATCGGTCCTGGTTTCTTCAATATTAACGAACCAGTTATTTTCGGTACACCAATCGTATTAAATCCAGCGTTAATCATTCCATTCGTACTTACACCGGTTGTATTAGTTATTACTTCTTATACAGCGATTTCTTTAGGGTGGGTACCAAAAACAGTTGCTTTAGTTCCTTGGACAATGCCACCAATCTTTAGTGGTTATCTTGTAGCGGGCGGAAGCATCGCTGGTGCAGCACTACAAGTGGTAAACTTTGCAATCGCGGTAGTAATTTACTATCCATTCGTATTAATGTGTGACCGTACTTATGTACAGGCTGCAAAAGCTGAAACAAAAGGAAGCGACAATTCAGTATCACTTTAAAAAATATTATTCTGGCGAGTTCTTATAGCTCGTCAGAATAATTACCTTTATATCATGTTCAAAAAGATGAAAAACATCTATATGAACACTAAACTATCATTAATAAATTCATACTTTAATAGACATGTTCAAACTGAAGGGGTATTTAAATCGGTTGAACCTTATAGAGAGGGCGGTAATTATGATGACTACAACAGAACAAATTCCATTCCAATTGATTTTAAATAGTGGTAACGCACGAAGCTTTGCGATGGAGGCACTTCAATTTGCCAAACAGGGGAAAATGGCAGAAGCAGATGAAGCGATGGTAAAGGCAAAAGAAGCGATTAATGAAGCGCATCATTTCCAAACAGAGCTCATACAATCAGAAGCAAGAGGAGAAAAAACAGAGGTTAGTGTTCTTTTAATTCACGCACAAGATCATTTAATGAATGCGATTACAGTGAAAGAATTAGCAGCAGAGTTTATCGATCTTTATAAAAAGCTTGAAGCGAAAGGGGAATAAAGCATGACTGGAATTAAAATTGCTACAATCGGCGGTGGATCTAGTTATACACCAGAGTTAATTGAAGGATTTATTAAGCGTTATGATGAGCTTCCTGTTCGTGAAATTTGGTTAGTAGATATTGAGGCAGGAAAAGAAAAGTTAGAAATCGTTGGTAACTTAGCGAAACGTATGGTGAAAAAATCAGGCTTACCAATCGAGGTACATTTAACACTTGATCGCCGTGAAGCATTAAAAGATGCTGACTTCGTAACAACACAACTTCGCGTTGGTTTATTAGAAGCACGTGCAAAAGATGAAGCAATTCCGTTAAAGTATGATGTAATCGGTCAGGAAACGAATGGTCCTGGTGGTTTATTCAAAGCGTTGAGAACGATTCCTGTTATTTTAGATATTTGTAAGGATATGGAGGAGCTCTGTCCGAATGCATGGTTAATTAACTTTGCAAATCCAGCTGGTATGGTAACAGAGGCTGTCCTTCGTTATACAAATATTCAAAGAGTAGTTGGTCTATGTAACGTTCCAATCGGAATTCGTATGGGTCTTGCAAGATTACTTGAAGTAGATGCGAGTCGTGTTCACGTTGATTTCGCAGGTTTAAATCATATGGTATACGGACTAGATGTATACTTAGATGGTGTAAGTGTAATGGACCGTGTGTTAGAGCTTGTGACAGATCCAGAAAAACAAATTACGATGGAAAATATCGCAGCGCTTAACTGGGAGCCAGACTTTATTCGAGGACTTCGTGCGATTCCATGTCCATACCATCGTTATTACTACAAAACACGTGAAATGTTAGAAGAAGAGAAAGAAGCTTCTGTTGAAAAAGGTACACGTGCAGAAGTAGTAAAACAATTAGAAAATGATTTATTTGAGTTATATAAAGACCCGAACTTAGATATTAAACCACCACAATTAGAAAAACGTGGCGGAGCTTATTATAGTGATGCAGCATGTAGCTTAATTACGTCTATTTACAATAATAAAGGTGATATCCAGCCTGTTAATACACGAAACAACGGAACAATTGCAAGCTTACCACATGATTCAGCTGTTGAAGTGAACTGTATTATTACGAAAGAAGGCCCAAAACCAATTGCAGTTGGAGACCTTCCAGTACCAGTTCGCGGTTTAGTACAACAAATTAAATCATTCGAGCGCACAACAATTGAAGCTGCTGTTACAGGGGATTATCATAAGGCGCTGCTTGCTATGACAATCAATCCACTTGTACCATCAGATAAAGTTGCAAAACAAATTTTAGATGAAATGTTGGAAGCACATAAAGAGTATCTTCCACAGTTCTTTAAAAAGGTAGAGAAGTAAAAGCGGCGCTATTTAGCCCGCTTTTTTTATTCTATTAGGAGGTATTATGATGATTAAGTTAATTGTAAATGCAGATGATTTCGGTCTTACAGAAGGTACAAATTACGGCATTATTGATGGGCATATAAATGGACTTGTAAATTCAACGACGATGATGATGAATATGCCAGGAACAGAGCATGCGGTACACTTAGCGAAAGAGTATAACCTACTCGGAGTAGGCGTACATCTCGTATTAACGGCAGGAGAACCACTGTTAAAGGATGTACCGTCACTCATAGGGGCAAACGGGTCGTTTCATAAACAAAGTGTTGTAAGGGAAGGGAATATAAATCCAGAAGAAGTTGAGAGAGAATGGACTGCTCAAATTGAGAAGTTTTTATCTTACGGATTAACACCAACTCATTTAGATAGTCATCATCATGTGCATGGTTTACCGATTTTACATGATGTTCTTGAGAGATTAGCGGCTAAATATAATGTTCCGATTCGTCGTTGTGAGGAAGATAGAGCGGTGCATCCATTTTCTGATGTGTTTTACAGTGACTTTTATGCGGATGGTGTGACGGAAGATTACTTTGTGAAGTTAAAAGAAAGAGTACAAGGTGAACAAACGGTAGAAATTATGGTTCATCCAGCTTATATTGATCCAGAGCTTGTGAAGCGTTCTTCTTACGTAATGGATCGTGTGAAGGAATTGCGTATTTTAACAGAGAGTGAGTTGCCAGAAGGCATAGAGCTTGTGAAGTTTTAATAGAAAAAACGACGGCTACATCATGCCGTCGTTTTTTCTATTTATAAAATGGACAGAATATATCCGCCAAAGGCTCCCAGTATAACGATAACCCAAGGTGGTGTTTTCCAAAAAGCTAGTAAGCAAAAAAGAAGCGAAGCGAAAACGAAATCTGAAGCATGTATAACTGTACTCGTCCAAATAGGATCGTAAAAAGCGGCAATTAAAATACCAACAACTGCGGCGTTAACACCAAGTAGTGCGCCTTGTATGAATGATATTTTTCTCACACTGTTCCAAAATGGTAAAACACCAATAACGAGTAAGAAAGCAGGGAGGAAAATCGCAATTGTTGCGAGTGTTGCCCCAAGCGTCCCGTTTAATACTGCTCCTATATAAGAGGCGAATGTAAATAGTGGTCCTGGTACTGCTTGTGTTAATCCGTATCCAGCTAGGAACTGTTCTTTCGTCATCATTCCGTTTTGTACGAACTCACCTTCAAGAAGGGGCAGCACGACGTGTCCTCCTCCAAATACAAGTGCGCCAGAGCGATAGAAACTATCAAATAAAGCGATGTAATAAGAAAACGGTCTTAATATCGGTAGCAGCAGTAATAGTCCAAAGAATAAGACGAGACAAGAAACTGCTATCTTTTTTGAAATAGGTACTTTTATATTTTGTGATTGGCTAATTGGTTGGTTGCGATATAAAAACCAGCCGATAAAGCCACATATTATAATAAGGATGACTTGTGTCCAACTACTTGGCCATAATAAGGCAATTGCGGCAGTTACAATCGCAATCGTCGCACGGTTGCGATCTGGAGTTAACTTTCGCGCCATTCCCCATATGGCATGAGCGACAATAGCTACTGCTACAAGTTTTAGTCCATGAATCCAGCCAGCACTTCCAAGATCGAACTGATTAAGGAATGAGGCGAAGAAAACCAAAACAAGTACAGACGGTAAAGTGAATCCAATCCATGAAATAATAGCTCCTAATAGTCCGCCTCTTAATAATCCAACCCCCATACCGACTTGACTGCTGGCAGGACCAGGAAGGAATTGACATAGCGCTACTAAATCTCCATAGCTTCGTTCATCCATCCATTTTCTTTTTTGCACGTATTCGTGGTGAAAATAGCCGAGATGAGCGACAGGACCGCCGAATGAAGTAAGTCCTAATTTAAATGAGACGAGAAAAATCTCTAATAATGTGTGAAAGATGTGTTTGTTTTTTTTCAAAATAACCTCCTATAATGTTTTTCTATGTGCATTATACAAGAGACTTTCAATCTACAGGAACGATTTTAATGTAAAGATTTTGTGAATCTTTTCTTTGTAATTAAAATTGAAAAAGTCATAAATGATTATGTCTAAACCATAAAGTAGTAGAAGTAGTGCTGGGAAATTTATATAAGGAGAATGCCTTATGACAACACATTTCTTTGCCAGGTTAACAGGTAAGAGGGAAGTGCCTCCTGTAAATACAGAAGCTTTTGGGGTAGCAGAGTTTATTTTTAGTGATGATTTAACGAAATTGCATTACAGAGTAATACTAAAAAATATAGAAAAGGTTACATCGTGTCAAATTCATTTAGGGAAGTCTACTCAAATTGGTCCTGTTGTTTTATATTTGTATGGTCCACTGGAGCAAGGGATTAGTTTGAACGAGGGAAGTATTACTGGTGTAGTGAATGTAGAGGATTTTGAGGGACCTTTACAAGGGAAATCATTTGTACATTTACTTCAAGAAATTATTCAAGCAAATGTATATGTTAATGTTCATACGAAATCACAAAAAAGAGGAGAAATAAGAGGGCGAGTTAGAAAAGTAAAGAAGTAGAGGAAAAGGCTGTCCATATGTTGGAACAGCCTTTTCTCATTATATAAGGTGCTAGTTTTAGCGATTATTGTCGGTAAATCGATATGTTTTGAAAATCGCCGATATAACTCACGTTACGGTCGATATTTTTAAAAACGGCCTCAATTAATTTTTAACAGGCTGATTTTTAATAAAGAAGTCCATAACGTAAAATACTTCGTCATCAGGTATTTGTATTTCAAATGTATTTTCAATCGGTTGCAATGCTTTTTTTACTTTCATATACATCCAGTATTCATCTTGTCTTCTTTTCTCTTTATCAGGGTGAGGAAGAAGGCTTTCTCCTTTTTGAAGACGGTCAACCATACAGCTCATATGCAGAATAACCCCCATTAAGCTATCAGGAGTTAGCTGTAAGGAAATTAATTCTTGAATTGTATTTAATGCGTAACGAATTGTTTTAATAAGTAATGCCCCATCGTTACGCTGCATTTGTTGTTCAAGAATATCCGCCATTTTTGCATATGTTTCTTCATACGTAATTAATTCTTGAATGGGCTGAATCGCTGTGTAGTTTACGATGTCTTGGAAATGATATGTTAAGCACGGCACTTGCACATCGAAATTCGTGACGATACAAATGATATTACGCTCTTTTTTTATGTTCTCGATCATTTTCGTTAAATCTTTTTCATGGACGATACTAATCGGAATAATTTCAATTAAGTCTTTATCAAATCGTAAATAGTTCTCTAACATTTTTTGAATAGCTAAAGCACTTCCTTCACCAGTTAAACAAGCTGTTAAAATAACAGATTTCATTGGAGAGAGAGGTTTTTTCTTTTCTTCTTGTACGTTTAAGTAAAACGGTGTTAAATTTTTTACTGTTTCATACAGCGCATCTAATGAATAACCGAGCTGAGCTTTTCGAGCTGCTTCTAGTGCATGTGGTGTGCTCGTCATCGAGAGAACACGTACAGGGATTTTGAACTCCGTTTCTAATATGTCACCGATATAAGCAAGTGACCCCATATCGACAAGTAAGAGAAGCCCATTTACATTTTGTAGTGTTTTCATATACACTTTCACACGTTCCAAGAAATCTTTCGGTGATTCGTGTAACGGCATATCAATACCGGTTACTTCCTCAATGCCGAGAAGTTCGTTTGCAACGTTTGCCATTTCAGTTGCGATGCCATTACCGTGTGCTAATATTAATACTTTTACTTCTGTTTGTGAGGCAGGAATTGGATCAACAACGAAGAACATTGTTAAAAAGCCAGCTTCATCAATAGGCATTGTTATTTTTAATTCTTCCTCCAGTAGTTGAATGCATTGCATAGCTACGGAAAAAGCTTCTTTATATTTCGTACGAATTTGATTTAATTGTGGGTGATGTATTTGTTTTCCGCTTTGTAAACGTTGTAGAGTTGTCTGTACATGTAAACTTAAAGCGAGAAATACTTTTTCATCAAACGTCTTAGATAAATGCTTTTCAGCAAGTTCCGCTATTTTTTCACATACGGAAACGATATTACGATCCACAATTTTAAAAACATTTTCATGGCTTGTTTTTTTGGATATTTGGTTAAAATATTGTACGAAAAAGCTTTGAACATCATTTTCTATTAGTAATTCTAATTCTTCCTCTTCAATACCACGTGCTTGAAGTTCTTCGTATTTATAGTCAATATAATCGTAAATAGAAGAGCGTTTTTCATCTTCTGTTTTATGATTACTCCAACCTTCCTCACCTGTAAATACAAATGTTTCATTTGGTATTTGGTATAAGTGACGGCTCTTCCTTTCAATGAACAACCCTTCTTTCATATACCAAGGTAAATCTGTACTTGAAACATAGACAGAATCACGTTTCTTTGTGACCAAATCAGAATAGGCTTTCGCACAGGCAATTTGAACATCTGTTTTTAATTGACCGATGTTATTGGGACAATTGTAAAAGACGAAAGCACGCATTGCATTTGGGCTAACGTGAATGTCTTTTCGCAGACGAATTGCTTCATTTGTGAAAAATAGCTGTAGTAAAGCAAAGCGCTCTTTATGTGTACGCTCACGAAGTGGTGGCAGCGTAACAGTCATCGGTATACGTCTTGTAAATGTTTTTAATAAAAATGAATTTGGTTCTTCTGTTGTTGCAGTAATGATTAATACTTGTGCTTTACGTTCGTTCTCTGTTTCTCCAAGGCGGCGGTATACTCCGCGGTCAATAAAGGTGAAAAGCATTTCTTGTCCCTCTGGAGGCAGGCGATGTACTTCATCTAAGAAAAGAATTCCTTCATGTGCTTTTTCAATTAACCCTTTTTGATCACTTGCTCCTGTATAAGCTCCTTTTTTAATCCCAAATAATTGCCCGAGTAGTAACTGTGGATTATTTGCATAATCAGCACAGTTAAAGACGATAAATGGTGCATCTTTGGGAAGCTGTTCAACTTCAATTGCATATTCGTGCATTAAAGAAGCAAACATAGACTTTCCGACCCCTGTTTCTCCCAGTAGTAAAGTATGCATACCGTTTGGAGGATAGAGAATAGAAGCTTTCGCTTTTTCAATTGCAATTTTAAGGCTCGTATTTTCAATTGCAAATGTATCCAATGAAGTTATGTCTTTTGAATGCGTTTCCAACGAAGTGTTCGTTTCTATGTAAAAACGAACAGGTCGCGTATTTGTTTTTAATAAACGTTTATCTTTTACAAGTTTGTTTAAATCGCTACTTACATTGGCGCGATCTAGTTGCAGAAATGTAGCGAGTTCTGATGCGGTTACACCTTCTGTATAATTGCCTTTTTGTATTGCGTTAAAAATGAGATCTATTCGTTTCATTTCTATTCACCTCGAAACTTCATCACTATTTAAAATTTTACACAAAAATGGGAAGGGTGGGAAGAGAAAAATAAAACAGCTTTAGCACATAGGCACTAAAGCTGTTACAATCTTGTGTCTTTCCAAAAATTTACCTTGAGATGAGAAGAAGGATTATAGGGAAGAAGTTTGTATCCTTGTGACTGTAAATAATCAATTACTTTTGGCAGTATTTGTACGGTTACACTCGAATCATGCATTAAAATGACTTCGACTTGTTCATCACTTTGATTACGTACTCTTTCGAGTATGGCAGAAGGATTGTCATAGCTTTTCCAGTCGTATGTATCGATCGTCCAATCCCACATTTTATACTGGGCCGATACAAGTGCGTCACGGTAATTCTTTTTTAAGTAAGGCATACTACCATATGGAACGCGAACGAGATGTGTATTTAATTTCGTAACTTGCTGGACAATGCTTTGTGTTTGCTCCATTTCTGCAATTAAAGTGGAAGGGTCACCAGTGTAAAGGCGTTTTACATCATGTGACATACTGTGAAGTCCGATATAATGTCCGTCTTTAATTAATCGTTGCATTGTCTTTTTATAATGTGGTACTTTTCCACCAATAACAAAGAAAGTTGCTTTTCCGTTCTTTTCTTTTAAGATGTTTAAAATTTGTGTAGTATATTTGTTTGGTCCGTCATCAAATGTTAAGTACGCAATTTTTTGTGTAGGAGAAGTTGTTTCAGTATTTGGATGATATTCAGCAGGAATAACAGTTGTTGCTTCAGTATTAGATGATACGTACATAGTAATCGTTAAAAATAAAATAATACATTGAAATACTCGCTTGATCATAACATTCACCCTCAGTTTGACAATCAAGATGTAAAAAAGAAAACTTGATACTTTTCTTATTATGTATATCTTTCTCCAATAGAGGAACTCTCAAACAATCTATATTTTGGAAATATAAAATGAGAATAAAAAATAGCATCCTCTTATAAGAAAGAGGATGCTATTTGAATATTTCATAATTGAAAAGGCTATACTACAATTAGTCTTCGCGTTTTTTCACTTTTTTATAAAAGGAAATGATTGGTTTGTAGCGTTCATGTACAAGCCCGATTATTTCAGCGATGATTTCTGTGAAGAAAATCAAAGCGAAAAGAAGAATAATGGATAACCATAACGTTGCAGTAGTAAAAATAATGGCATTTACACTAAAGAAAATACCGAATGCGTATATAATTAGTACCGTTTTGCGATGAGAGAATCCCATTGCAAGTAAGCGGTGATGTAAATGCGATTTATCTGGTGCTGAAATAGGTTTTTTATTTACGATACGACGGATGATTGCAAATATCGTATCAAATATAGGTACACCTAAAATGATAATTGGAACGATAAAACTGAATAACGTTACACTTTTGTATAATCCAAGTAACGATATAACAGAAATACAGTATCCTAAAAATAGTGCTCCTGTATCTCCCATGAAAATTTTTGCTGGATGGAAGTTGTAGAATAAAAATCCAATTGTACTTGCTAATATAATTAATGCGAGTGGCAAGATAATAGCTGTTCCAGTACCCCATGGGCTAGTAAAGGCCATATATGCTAGCGTTGCAAGTACGATAGATGAAATCCCAGCAGATAATCCATCTAAGCCGTCAATTAAGTTGATTGCATTCGTAATACCTACAAGCCAAAATACTGTAATTGGATAAGCAAGCCATCCAAGTTCAGTATCCCCAAAGAATGGGATATATAATACTTGCACTAATAATCCACTTTTTACAATCATAATGGCAACTAACAGTTGTCCACCGAATTTTACTCTCGCAGATAACTCGTACATATCATCTAAAATTCCGATGATTACAATGATAATTGCACCTAGCGTTATCGATAACATTCTTTGCTCATATAAGCCGCCGACAACAAATCCTACAGCTACACCAATAAATATTGCTAACCCGCCAAGACGTGGCATAATCTTTTGGTGCACTTTACGTGCGTTTGGCTTATCTGTCGCTCCTATTTTAAAAGCTAATTTAATAACTAAAGGAGTAACGACAAGTACAGTGATGAAAGATGCCAAAATGGCATAAATCACTTGTGAGTCCATTAATACCCCACCCTTTATAGTCTAACGTAATTTTTTTTTTGAAAATATATTTATCTGAAAATTATGATGTTTATTTACAGGCTCATAACATATGGTATCACAAAAAGATTAGAATTCAATCTTTTTTTCTTTTTACGGTTAATGGAAGCGAATAGAATATATGACAATTGTATATAGAATGTTGAATCATATGAGAAGGTTAATCGTACTGAACCTTGGAATGTGACATTTCCTCTTTTTCTTCGATAGTGAATACTTTTATTTCAGTATTATAAGTGTTGCACGTAGAAATAAGTAAGTCTCGTGTTAAAATGTGGGAATTTATCACGCGTGAACTGGCAGCCTCATTTTTACTAATTAAGTTTTACTTTATAGTACATTTAATTTTACAAAAACTTTAAAAAAAGTAAGGGAAGTAATTCATATAATGAAGAAGGAAAAGGGTTTTCACATTTTTAATATGAGAGGGGGAAGCGCAGGGAGAGTTCTATATTTCATATCTTTTCTATTGTAAATTCCTGTGCGAAAAGGAAATGAAAATTACGATAGTAGGTACTGGATATGTTGGATTGATTACAGGAGTGGGATTGGCAAAATTAGGGTATTCAGTTACATGTTTTGATATAGATGATGAAAAAATTGAACGGATAAAACAAGGGGATTTACCTATTTATGAGGTTAGATTACATGAATTAATAAATTATGCATATGAGAATAATGCTTTAATTTTTACATCAAATAAAGAAGAGGCATTTGATGATGTAGAGTTTATATTTATTGCAGTTGGAACACCACCTTTATTAGATGGGACGGCAGATTTAACGTATATTCAGAGTGCTTGTAACGATATTGGATTATATGCGACGAACGATATTATTGTTGTTACGAAAAGTACAGTTCCAGTAGGTACAAATGATGTAATGAAGGGATGGATTGAGGAGAAGTTAAAAGGGAGGCATACAGTACATATCGTATCGAATCCAGAGTTTTTGCGTGAAGGTTCAGGTATTTATGATTTCTTTCATGGAGATCGTATTGTAATTGGAGCGGACAGTGAGGAAGTAGCAAGAAGAGTAGAGAGTTTGTATAGTGAATTATGTTTAGAAACGTATGTTACAGATATTAAAAGTGCAGAGATGATTAAATACGCGTCGAATGCCTTTTTAGCTACAAAGATTAGTTTCATTAATGAAATTTCAAATATATGTGAGAAGGTAGGCGCGAATGTATTAGATGTTGCCAAAGGGATGGGAATGGATAAGAGAATTGGCGCATCTTTTTTAAATGCGGGCATTGGCTACGGAGGGTCGTGTTTTCCGAAAGATACGAAAGCGCTGGTGCAAATTGCGGGAAATGTTGCTCATGATTTTCGTTTGTTAAAAGCGGTTATTGAAGTAAATAATAAGCAACAGCTGCTATTGATTGAAAAAGCGAAAAAAGTTATGAACATGAGTAAAAAGCGGATTGCAGTTCTTGGCGCATCCTTTAAACCGAATACGGATGATATTAGAGAGGCATCATCTCTTATTATAATAGAAGCATTACTTAATATAGGTGCAGAAATTGTTCTTTACGACCCAAAAGCAATTCAATATGTGAAAAATATATTTGGAGATGCTATACAATATAGTAGATGTATAGATGAATCGATTAGAGATGCGAGTGCGGTTTTTATCGTAACAGAATGGGAAGATATTCAAACTTATCCGTTAGAAAAGTACGTACAACTTATGAGGGAGCCTATTTTATTTGATGGGAGAAATTGTTATACTGATGAAGATGTTAAGAAACAAAAGATAGATTATTACTCGGTAGGAAGAAAAAGTATTTGTAATAGAAAAGTTTCTGTTATGCGTTAAAAAGGGATGTACTCATGCATATTTTTATATGTCATAATAGAAGCTGTAATTAGTGAAAGAAAAGAGGCAATCACATGACTGAACGTTTAAAAGTAATGACAATTTTCGGGACACGTCCAGAAGCAATTAAAATGGCACCTCTTGTATTAGAGTTGCAAAAACACCCAGAAAAAATTGAATCGATTGTGACTGTAACAGCACAGCATCGCCAAATGTTAGATCAAGTATTAAGTATCTTTGGAATTACGCCAGATTTCGATTTAAATATCATGAAAGACCGCCAAACTTTAATTGATGTTACAACGCGTGGTTTAGAAGGTTTGGATAAAGTAATGAAAGAAGCGAAGCCGGATATTGTACTTGTACATGGTGATACAACAACAACATTTATTGCAAGCTTAGCTGCTTTTTATAATCAAATTCCAGTAGGTCATGTTGAGGCGGGCCTTCGTACGTGGGATAAGTATTCTCCATACCCAGAAGAGATGAATCGTCAATTAACAGGTGTAATGGCGGATCTGCATTTCTCACCAACAGCAAAATCAGCAACGAACTTACAGAAGGAAAATAAAGATGAGTCACGTATTTTCATTACAGGAAATACAGCGATTGACGCGTTACAAACGACTGTAAAAGAAACATATAGTCATCCTGTACTAGAGAAACTTGGAAATGATCGTCTTGTACTTATGACAGCTCACCGCCGTGAAAACTTAGGTGAACCGATGCGTAATATGTTCCGTGCAATTAAGCGTCTTGTTGATAAGCATGAAGATGTACAAGTTGTGTACCCTGTTCATATGAACCCTGTTGTTCGTGAAATAGCAAATGAAATTTTAGGTGAACATAACCGTATTCATTTAATTGAGCCGCTAGATGTAATTGATTTCCACAATGTTGCAGCTCGTTCATACTTAATGTTAACGGATTCTGGTGGTGTACAAGAAGAAGCTCCATCACTTGGGGTACCAGTTCTTGTTCTTCGTGATACAACAGAGCGCCCTGAAGGTATTGAAGCAGGTACGCTGAAATTAGCAGGAACAGACGAAGAGACAATCTTTGGTCTTGCTGATGAGTTGTTATCAGATAAAGAAGCTCATGATAAGATGGCGAAAGCATCTAACCCTTACGGTGATGGTCGTGCATCAGAGCGTATTGTAGAAGCGATTTTACAACACTTTAATAAGTAAATAAAAAAAGGCCCAATCGGATAGATTGGGCCTTTTTTTTACGGCTGATTGCGCATAATCCACTCTGCATGAGCATTTGTAGAAGGTGGCGGATCAGTTGGTGTTTTATTTTGGTTTGTCTCTTTTTTTGTTTGTTCGTTAGAGTTAGAACTTGAATCAGGATTTGAGTTGTTTTTTGTAGTTGGATTTTTTGCTTTTTCTCCTAATTCTTTTTCAATTTCGTTACGCACCGTTTCTACACTGATTGGATCTGGAAGGAAGTAATAAATACCGCCTATCTTTTTGTCTTCGCCTTCAAGCTTTAACGTTTGCATTGTAGAAGGATCAAATCCAGAAAGTTTATTGTAAAGAGCAAGTCCGTCTGAAATAGGAATGTCGGTTTTTATATATTTTCCAACGACAGCTGTTAAATCTTTAATTTTAAATACAGTAGAGGTGGAGTTTAGTTTATGAGCAACAGCGGCCAGTAATTGTCTTTGTCTAGCAGCTCGACCATAATCGCCATTTGGATCTTGCTTTCGCATACGGACGTAAGCAAGTGCTTCTTCACCGTTTAAGTTTTGCTGTCCTTGCTTAAACTGAATTTTTTTGTAGTAATCCACGTCAGAGCGCTCCCAGAAATCGAAGGGTACGTCAACGGTAACGCCGCCAACAGCATCAACGATACCTTTAAAGCCTTGGAAATCAATTTTCAGATAATGGTCTACAGGAACTTTTAGAAAGCATTCGACAGTTTTGATTGCCATTTCTTCTCCGCCGTAAGCATGGGCAGCGTTAATTTTGTCTTCCTTATTTTTGCCAACAATTTTAACTCGAGAATCACGAGGAATACTCATAAGTGAAATCTTTTGCGTTTTTGGATTGACTGTTGCAAACATTAATGAGTCTGTACGACCATTTTGACCATCTGTCGCATAATCTTCTATACCCATAATGAGAATTGTAAAAGGTTCTTTTGTAATTTCTACATCTTTGTTTCTTAAATCTGATTTTTCACGAGTAAAACCACTATACATCCCCATAAGAGAAGAGTAAGAATTTAACACATAAACTCCTATGCTGCCAAATAAAAATGCGAAAATAAGGAAGAAGAAAAGTTTCCTTCTTCGCTTCTTTTTTATTCTGCTATTTTGGAGATGATAATAACGTTCTTCCATATATAATCTCCTTAGTTCGTTAGTTCATTTGTAGGGAAGTAATTCACTACATTAATCTTTGAAGGTGATAAATTGGTTATGCTTAGATAACATCTTGTTCCAAGTACAACATATCTCCTTCTGTAATTGTACATTTCCCGTTTGTTAATTCAATCATCCAATCTGTAAATGCTTGTTTGCCGTCTTCTTCTACATACGTATCAAATGTGACATTTTCTAGATAATGTATATCTTTAATGGCATATTTTGAATTGCGTAATTCATTTTCCACTTTGCCAAGTAATGTGTAATCAATCTCGGTTTGCATCACACGCATTAGTTTTCGCTGGACAACACCGACATGATTAACGCCTTCGCTTGTACACTTTCCATATGCACGAATTAATCCACCTGCACCAAGTTTAATGCCACCAAAATAGCGTGTTACGACAACGACGGTATCTTTTAGTCCACGTTTTTTAAGTACTTCCAGCATTGGTACGCCAGCTGTACCGCTAGGCTCACCGTCATCATTTGCTTTTTGAATATGATCTTGTTCGCCAATTAAATAAGCGGAACAATTATGTGTTGCATTCCAATGTTGTTTTTTTATTTTTTGTATAAATTCTTGAGCCTCTTCCTCAGTCGTTGCTCGGCTAATATAACAAATAAATCTTGATTTTTGAATGACGATTTCGTGTTCGCCGTAGTCTTTGATTGTTAAATATTGTAATAGCACTTGTGTACGCCCCTATCTATCAAAATGACTAGTACTTTCCATTTTAAAAGCGACCCTTTTTATATTCAAACATTTTTTCTAAATATGCTGAAGTTTTTGGTGAGTATTTTATCTTTTTGTTGTAATTTGTCGAGATGGTAGGTATAATTTCAACCGGCATTTTCATGTATGGATGCACCATTTGTAGTTTTCGTGTAAAATTAGGAAATAAAACTTTTTATAAGGCAGGTACGAAAATGAAAATAGCTATTGTTACTGATAGTACGGCATATATACCGAAGCAAATTCGTGATGAACTCAATATATATATGATTCCATTAAACGTTGTGTTTGGAACAGAATCTTATCAAGAAGAAGCTGAAATTTCAGCAGATGATTTTTATGTGAAAGTACGTGAACAAGAGGAACTTCCAAAAACTTCTCAACCAGCAATCGGAAAGTTTGTTGAGCTATATGAAGAACTAGCTAAAGATTATGATGCAGTTATTAGCATTCACCTATCAAGTGGAATTAGTGGTACATATCAAACATCAACGACAGCTGGACAGATGGTAGAGGGTATTGATGTATACACGTATGACTCTGAAATTAGTTGTGAAGTACAAGGATTTTATGTGCGTGAAGGTGCAAAGTTAGCAAGTGAAGGAAAGAACCCAAAAGAGATTATCGCTCGTTTTGATGAAATGAAGAAAACGATGGACGCCTATTTTGTAGTTGATGATTTACATCATTTACAACGTGGTGGTCGATTGAATAGCGCGCAAGCTTTCATCGGCAGTCTGTTACAAGTGAAGCCAGTTTTATATTTTAGAGATAAAATCATTATTCCGTTTGAAAAGATTCGTACACGTAAAAAAGCATTAAAACGTATCATTGAAATTTTTGATGAGCAAGCAAGTAAAGGTGTACCTATGGAAGCAGTTATCATTCATGCACAACGTGAAGAAGAAGCGAATGAATGGAAGAAAGAATTAGAAGCAAAATATCCTCACGTCACAATTCGTACAGGTTATTTTGGAGCTGTAATTGGTACGCACTTAGGTGAAGGTGCATTAGGTCTTGGATGGTATACGAAGTAATAAAGATATAAAAAGCTCTCTTTTTAAGAGGGTTTTTTTACGGGTATGTTACGTTTATTTGACAAGTTAATATTTGGAAATGGTAAAATGTACGTAAAATAAAATAATGAGGAAAGTTTTATAACTTACTTTTTACAAGAAACTATATTATAATAGAAGAGAGGTGAAACATATGGAGCATAATTCTTGTTTATGTCCAAAGTTTGAGTCAGCTTTTACTCTGCTTAGTAAGAAGTGGACTGGCTTAATTATTAAATCTTTGCTTGAAGAGTCGAAACGTTTTAGAGAAATCGCAGATATTATCCCAAATATGAGCGATCGTATGTTGTCAGAGCGTTTGAAGGAATTGGAAAGCGAGGGCATTGTAGTTCGTAATGTCTATCCAGAAGTACCAGTTCGAATCGAGTATGGCTTAACTGACAAGGGAAAAGCGTTAGAAAGTGTTATGGATGAGGTCCAAAACTGGGCTGAGAAATGGATGAAGTAGCATTTCATTTGTATTCGTATATTTAATAAAACGTAAGGGATTCCTTACGTTTTTTCTTTTTTTACAGAAGTGAGAAAAGTATATAAATTTCTACACATATATACAAAAATATACGAATTTTGCGCTAGAGATACATATAATATTACATTTGTTTTACAAAAACGTAACATTAGCAAAAAAAATCCCGAATTATGGTATAAATTTTATAGGTTATATACGGAAAAAGAAAAAGAAAGCGGTGTAAAAAATAAAATGAAAAAGCTAAAAATGACATCTTGCGCATTAGTTGCAGGGTTAATGTTTTCTGGGCTAACACCAAATGTATTTGCAGAAGATAAAATTTCTGACGTGAAATCACAAATTAATACACAAAATGACACTTTACATAAACAACAACAAGAACGTGATGAATTACAAAAACAAATGAATGACTTAAACAAAACAATTCAAGGTTTAGATAAATCTGTTCAAGAGAATGCTGCAAAGCTTGATGAAACAACGAAAAAAGTTTCTGATACTGAGCAATTAATTGAAAAGAAAAATAAAGATATTGCAGAATTACAAACAAAGATTGCAAAACGTGAAGAGCTATTAAGAAAGCGTTTAGTTGCACTTCAAGAACAACCAAATACGAACGTTGTAACAGAAGTTCTTGTAAACTCTAAAAACGTTGCAGATTTAGTTGATCGTTTAACTTCTGTTTCTAAAATTCTTGAGTCTGATGAAGATATCATGAAAACACAACAAGAAGATCAAGCTAGTGTGAAAAAAGATGTTGCAACGGTAAAAGAGAAACAAAAAGAATTAAAAGAAGCACAAGCTCAAATTGAAACTGCTAAGAAAGAACTTGACGCTGAAAAAGAGAAAAAAGCAGCAGCGGTAAACGATTTAAGCGGTAAAATGGATACAGTTGTAACTTCAATGACAAGTACGGAAGGTCAATTGAAAGAGCTTGAGAAACAAGCACTGCAATTACAACGCATTGCAGAAGAAGAAGCACAAGCAAAAGCTGCACAAGAAGCTGCTGCTCAAAAACAAGCAGAGCAAGCTGCTAAAGCTGCACAAGCTCAGCCAGCACAAGCACCTGCAGAGCAAGCTGCACCAGCAAACAATGGTGGACAAGCTCAAAAAGAAGAGCCTAAAAAAGAGGCACCTAAAGCAGAAAAGAAAACACCAGAGCAAAACTCAGCACCAACTCCACCGGATACTGGCGTAATTGGTAAAGCTAAGCAATATTTAGGTAAGCCATATGTTTGGGGAAGTGCATCTCCATCAAACGGTGGTTTTGACTGTAGTGGATTCATTTCTTACATTTTTGGTGTAGGTCGTCAAGACGTTAATGGTTACTGGAATTCTGTTTCAAAAGTAAGTAGCCCGCAACCGGGAGACTTAGTATTCTTCCAAGGTACTTATAAAGCAGGTCCATCTCACATCGGTATTTACGTTGGTAATGGCCAAATGATCCATGCTAGTGATAAAGGAATTGCGTACGGTGATATTAACAGTTCGTATAACAAAAAACATTTCTTAGGATACGGTCGATTCTAGGATTTATAAAAGAATAAAAAACGTGTATAAAGTCGATAGCTTACTATTTTATAAGTAGGTTATCGACTTTTTTGAGTTTTTACGGGATTTGAAGAAGGGTTTATAGTAGTGCTGGAGGTGATTGTCGATGCTAGCGGGGAAACAGTTGCTATTAGACGAACTTTCTTCAGATTTACAGAGGGAATTAAATGATTTGAAAAAGAAGGGAGAGGTCGTCTGTGTACAAGGTGTAAAAAAGAAGGCTTCTAAATATGTATGTCAGCGCTGTGGAAATATAGAACAGCGGCTATTTGCGTCGTTTTTATGTAAAAGATGCAGTAAAGTGTGCACATATTGCCGGAAGTGTATAACGATGGGGAGGGTAAGTGAATGTGCTTTACTTGTTCGCGGGATTGCTGAAAGAAAGAGAGAAAAGAATTTAAACTTGTTACGGTGGAGCGGAACGTTGTCTACTGGTCAGAATTTGGCGGCGCAAGGAGTTATAGAGGCTATTAAGCGAAAAGAATCATTTTTTATTTGGGCTGTATGAATAGCCCGAAATGAATACATAAAATAATTACTTAAAAACGCCAAATGATTTCGACGTTTTCATTATTGATATAAATCTGTTCTATAAAGTTGTTGATTATAATTTGTTTTTCTTTAAACTCTAATGTTTCAAATAAATCATCTATCACAGTTAAAGTTACTTCACGAGAAAGAGATTCTTCTGATCGTTGTTGTTTAAGAAGGAGTTTTTCTTTTTCTAAATTAAGTTTTTCCATTTGTTGTTCTAAAAGGTTTTTACTTATGTTTGTAGTGTTCATAAATAAATCAAGCAAACGCTCCATTTTTTTATCTATATCTTTAATTAGTTTTTCATAATTAATCTTTTTCTCTTTTTTGTGGGTTTGTTTTTTTTCTTCAGTTAAACTTTTTAATTCAGAAATAACAACTTCTTCAAGTTTTTTTCTGGACCAGGTTTTATTCATACATCTTTCTTCATATTCAGCTGGGAATCTCTTTGCTCTACAAATGTAGTAATAATATCTTTTGGATTCAACATCTTTAGATTTACCCGTACTATAAGCTACATAATTCTCTCCACAACAAGAACAGGTTATAAGCCCTGATAACAGGCTTTGTTTAGCTTTATGGGCATTATGCCCCTTGTGACGTTCTAAAAGCACTTGTACACGTTTAAACTGTTCTGATGAAATGATAGGCTCATGTTGACCTTCGTATTCTTTTCCTGCAAACGTTACACGCCCTATATATAATATATTAGAAAGAATGTCCCTGTATCGTCTGAATCTCCAAATAGGATATCCTTCTTCCTTTAAAGTCTCCTGTACCCTAGTGATTGAATGATATTGCTCATATAAATCAAAAACTCTCTTAATGTGTTTAGCTTCATCAGTTTTTATTATTAAATGGCCCTTTTCTCTTGTGTAACCAGATGGATCATAATCTCCACCGTTTCCTCTTAAACCATTTTCAGCTCGTTTAATATGTCCCATTCTCATTCGCTCTGCAATTGTCTCACGTTCTAATTGAGCAAATACAGATAATATACCAATCATCGCTTTACCGAATGGTGTGGAAGTATCTAACGTTTCTGTTATAGATACAAAGTCTACATTGTTTTTTAAAAAATATTCTTCAATTAGTTCTAATGTATCTCTTTGAGAGCGAGATAACCTATCCAATTTTAATACAACAACTGCATCTATGTTTTTTAAATCAGTTATAAGTTTTTTTATACCAGGACGCTCTAAATTTGAACCTGAATAACCACCGTCTATATATTCATCATAGATGTCCCAATTCTTTGCCTTGCAAAAAGCTCTTATTCTTTCCCGTTGAACCTCTATACTATAATTTTCTATTTGGTCTTGTGTACTAACACGAATATAGATAGCTGCTTTAATCAAAATAATCACCCCTTACATTTAGAATTTAACGTTAAGTGGTGCCATGTACCAAACTAATTTCCCTTTTACTACAACTGGAGTGAATTCTTGAGTTTTAGAATCATAAAATTGTGTTTTATATTCCGGATTATAGCTTTCTGGTTCTAAAGTAATTCCATCTTGGAATTTATAAAATCTTTTTAAAGTAGCGTCAAATCCATTAACAGCAATTGCGGCGATATCTCCATTTTTAATTTCAATATCTGGATCTATTAAGGCTAACATATTTGGTGGTATTACTTTATTCATGCTATCACCAACTACTCTTAGTAAAAATGCATGCGGATGGCTATCTGTTATTTCAACTGGAACGTTAATCCATTCTTCCACAGCGACCATTTCAAGAGGAGTACCAGCGGATATTGCTCCAAGTAGAGGAACAGCCTTACAATTATTTTCAATTTTATGCTGATTAGGTCTAATGTGAGTGACTTTAGCATCTTGATCCTCAATAATATCGCTTTTTAATATTCCGAAATGATCAGCGATTTTTTGAATAGCGCCCATTCTTGGTTCTTTTAGTCCTTTTTCCCAAGTTGATACAGCTTTATCTGAAACACCAGCGATTTCTCCCATTTCTTTTTGATTAAGATTATGCTTGTCCCTTAATTTTTTTATATTTTTTCCGATACTCATTTTGGTGACCTCCGTCAACTTTATAACTATAATATTACACTGAAAGTAGATTTTATTCAATATAAAGCCGAAAAAATTCTACTTCAAAGGCGATAATTTAAAAGTAAAGTAGAGTTTAATAGAGTTTTAGATGTTGACATTCTACTTTAGGTAGACTAATATGTGTTTGTAAGCGAAACGAAACGAGGTGAAACTGATGATTCTCACTATAAAGCAAGTTAGGCTAGTGAAAGGAATTACTCAAAAGGAAGTGGCTGAACAATTAAATGTTCATGTTGATACATATAGAAAAATGGAGAGACATCCAGATGATATTACTATTGGTGATGCGAAAAAAATTTGTAACTTTTTAGAAATTAGTTATGATCATATTTTTTTTAATGTGCACTCTACTTTAAGTAGAATTAAAGGCGGAGTCATTCCTGAAATGTAGAAGGTGAACGAAATGATAATTAGAGAAGGTATTGAGGTAACTAGAATCACCTTAGATGGTTATGAATTACCGATTCCAGAAGGATATTCTGAATTTCTACTTCGTGCTGGATATTGGGGATACGGTGAAGAAGTAGAAAGAATAAATCGCGAGGAAATTTTGTCGAATTATGACAGGGAAGTGGTCATGAAAGATGGGAAATTACGAACGATATTAACCTATAAAGGAAAAAAGAAAGGAAGGTGACCAATCATGAATGGAGTATTATCGGCAAGTAAATTAATGAAGGCATCAGAGGTTGTAAAAAAATGCGCAGAAACGAGAAATAACCCAGCAATGTTACTAATTACTGAATTAGAAGCAAAGCGCAAGATGTATGAAATGAACCGTAAGGTTTCGACTCGAAGACCAACTATGAAAAGTCAAGGGTGAAATGCAGAATAAATAATGGAAGTGCTCACTGAAAAAAAGTGCACACCAAATAATCCTTGAGAAAAGGTTAAAAAAATCAAGGTATTAACTTGATTTCTAGGCGATAGGTATAGGGACTTTATAAGGTTTATTGTTTTTTAAGATAGCGTAAATAATATGACATAATTTCCTGGCTACTGCACAGATACAAACGTAATAATGCTTTCCTTGCTGTTTTTTCTTTTCATAAAAGGCTTTCAAAATTGGATCGTATCTATAACAAGTAACGGCAGCTTGAAATAATGCTCTACGTAGATGGGAAGAGCCACGTTTTGATATGGACATGCTAGTCGAGTTATATTGGCCCGATTGGGATACAGAGGCATCAATGCCCGCATAAGCGACAAGTTTTGAAGGTTTATCAAATCGTTTGATATCTCCAATTTCACCTAGTATAGTGGCACCTAAAATAGGTCCAATGCCAGGTACTGTAGTGATGGGGGTATCCAATTCAATAAGGAGTTCATCCATTTGTTCTTCACATTGTTTGAGTTGAATCTTAATAAAGTGGATTTGCTCCATTAACATTTTTAGCTGAAATGAGAATGCTTCTTTACCGAAAGTAATACCAAACGAATGAGAGGCAGATTCAATGATTTGATGTGCTTTTTCTTTTCCTAGTCGGTTACGACTTGCTTGTTCGATTATTTGGGTTAAATCGTCTATAGATACTTGCTCATAGTCACTGGGAGAAGCGTACGCCAGTAAAATTTGTGTGGAAGTTTTACCGAAAACATCTGAGAACATTTTTTGATATTCAGGAAATGTTTGATCTAATACGACAAGTAATTTACGTTTTAAATCACCCATACTACTTACGAGAGAATTACGAAAGCGACTGAGTTGTTTGAGGGCAAACATCTTTTCATCTACAAGAGGCGTTTCTAAAAAGTTACCAAACCTAATGACACATCAGCAATCATTGTCGCATCAATGGCATCTGTTTTTCTTTTTCTAATCTCTGTTCCTTTCCGCCACGCGTTCGTTTGAATTGGGTTCAGTACAATCACTGAGAACCCATGGTCTAACAAAAAGGAATATAACGCTAACCAGTAATGTCCAGTCGCTTCCATTCCGATTTTAATTTCTGTTGGGGCGTCAATGTGTTGATAGATTTTCTTTAATAATGCTTGGCCTCCTTTTCGATGATTATAGACTGGGAATGGTTTTTCCACAGGATTCCCGTTGGAATCCATAATAGATGCATAATGCTTATGTTTGGCAATATCAATACCTAAATACAACATCGTGTACACTCCTATTTTAATAAGTGTTAGATAGTGTTTGTGTTCCTCTGAACTAATAAGTGCTACTACCTCGGAAGAGATACGAAGAATGACTAAGAAAGCCATCAACATCCAACTCATTCGTAAATTACTTATTAGACAGAGGTACCAATCTTTCAACCGAATACAAGATTCAAGGGGGTGACCGGTACCACTCTATCTACAAATATAAGTATCCCATAGTTACTAGATACTCATGGGTTTATAGGTAAATCCCTTTCCTAAAAAACCTAACTTTATCATAGGAGGGAGGTGAGTTGATTGATTAAGGTAGCGGATCATCCAATTGAAGATTTTTACGGTGTTGAGATTAGGAAAGATGATACTTACTATATGTTCGGTCAAGATGCAGTGTTGCAGCATAACTTGAAAATGTACTTAATTGAAAAATATGAAGTACCATGCTTTAAAGCGCAATAAAAAACCACCTGCGCCAACAGGTGATTTAGAAAAGAAAATTCACAGTCATTATAGCATGAAATTTATTCGTGTAAAGGAGGGCAAAAGGATGGATGAACAGTTACCACCTAAAACTACATATCTAGTAAGTGTAGGTAATTTATTTATTAGCAACCCAGATCCATTGGTAATAACGAGGTTATCTAAAGGGGCAATGGAATTCGAATATGAAAAATCAAAACAAGTAGCCAATGATGTTGGTGGAGAAGTAATCCGCAGAACTGTGGAATATGCCAGGGTGGTGGAATTTTGATGGATATTACTGCAATAGAGGAAAGTGTACAAGCTATACATTTAGCACAGGAAAGAGGCATTTTAGGTGTCTATAACAACCAAATACATGTAAGGTATCAATTATTTGAAGAACTCCTAA
Organism: Bacillus sp. PPSBB_2; assembly: GCF_045291115.1. Taxonomy (NCBI): domain Bacteria; kingdom Bacillati; phylum Bacillota; class Bacilli; order Caryophanales; family Bacillaceae; genus Bacillus; species Bacillus sp. PPSBB_2. The sequence goes on along the minus strand of NZ_CP147983.1, from coordinate 5,435,447 downwards.
ATGAGCAAGGAAATCTAGAAGTAGTGAAACGTGATTGTTCGGAATATCCTTTTGAAGCTACTTTTACAAAAAACGGTTTAACTTATTTTTCCCTTCACACTGAAGAAGAAATTAAAAATATATTTGGAGGTAATATCGATGAACTCATTACAAGCAATTGAACTAGCGGAAGTGGATGAATTACAAGATGCGGAAAAGCGATTTGAAATTCATGATTTAGAAAGCCTTAACTGGGCATTTCGGAAATGGAATGCACTTAAAGCGCAAGAAAAAGAAGTTACAACATTAGCAAACGTTGAACGTGACCGTATTACAGAATGGGAGCAAAGCGAATTGAAGCCCATCCACAATAGTATTTCATTCTTTGAAAGTCATATCCAACGTTACCATGCAGAACAACTTGCAGCGGATCCAAAACAGAAAACAATTAGTACTCCTTACGGTAAATCAAAAACTCGTAAGAGTAGTGAAGCGCCGGAGCAACAAGATAAAGTCCAGGTACTTCAATATGTCATCGAAAATGAAATGGATGATTGCTTAAAAACAGAAATCAAATGGGCTGATTTCAAGAAGAAAATTAAGATTGTAGAAATCAGCGGTGAAAAAGTAATTGTGGATGAGGATGGTCAAATTGTTCCAGGGGTGAAGGTTAAGCCGGAGATGATTTCTTATAGTGTGGAGGTGTAAGGATGTTTCAAGTAACAGAAGCCAAACGTGAAAAAATGAAAGCTGTTATTGGTTTTATCGGTTGTAGTGGGTCAGGTAAAACAGGTAGTTCATTACTTACAGCCTTTGGAATGATGCAAGAAGCATATCCTAATTTATCAGAAGAAGAATTGTGGAAGAAGATTGGTGTAATCGATACAGAACATGAACGCTCAAAACTTCATGTAGGTCTTGTGTATGGGGAAACAAAAATAGGGAATTTCCTACATATTAACTTCACTCCACCGTACACAGCTGAAAGATATAATGAAGCGGTTCAAGTTATGAAGAAGGCTGGTACTGAAGTACTTATCATCGATTCATTATCACATAACTGGCAAGGTGAAGGCGGCATTATAGAAACTCATGGTGAGATGTCTGGTAACTCATTTCAAAACTGGGGCAAGCTTTCATCTGAAACTACTAAATTAATAAAAACGTTAACTCAGAACAATGTTCATATATTAGCAACTTTGCGAACTAAAACTGAGTATGTAGTAGAACCAGATACGAAAGGTAAAATGGCACCACGAAAAGTTGGAACCAAGCCTGTACAGAAAGAAGAAATGGAATACGAATTCATGCTTAATTTTGTAATCGATATTGACCATGTAGCTGATACTTCAAAGGATAATACGCAAATGTTCGAAGGACATCCACAGAAAATTACTGCTGAAGTAGGTCGCAAATTGTATCAATGGCTTGAGTTGGGTATTGATGTAAAAGCTGAGGAAGAAAATGAAAGAAATAATCTTATTACACAAATTAAAGAAATTGTTAATACCAGTGATGATGCAGCGAAAATGCTTTCTGAAATTGAATTTAAAACTAATCAAAAACTAGAAGATTTCAATATGAAGTATTTAACCGTTGCTTTAGATAGATTACAAGATTTGAAAACTAAGGAGGAAAAATAATGTTTAAAGTAGATCATAGCCAAGCAACTGAATTTGAGGTAATTAAGCCAGGGGAGTATGAAGTAACGGTTGTTAATTTTGAATTAAAACAAGCGGCTTCAGGAAATAATCAAGTGGTAGTTGATTATGAGATTCGTAGCGATGTAGAGCAGCCATTCCAAGGGCAAAAAATTCTATTCGATAACTTCACTGTTACTGATAAAGCTATCTGGAGATTCCAAGCGGCATCAAAAGCGGCACAGTTCCCTGATGGTATGCGATTTGGTAGCTACAAAGAATGGGCTGATGCATTCCTTAATAAGTCATTGCGATTAGTAGTAGGTGAACGTGAGTACAATGGTAAAAAATATCCGCAAGTAAATGGTTTTAAAGTATCTGAAGTGGCAGCTCCAAATAATAGCGTTGAAGTTTCAGATGATGATGTACCATTCTAAAAATAAATTAACAAAATTCAAATAGAGGGGAGCTGCTAAGGGCTCCCTTTTCAAAAGGGAGTAATCAAATGAGATGTAACTTTAATCAAATACCGGCAGAGCTTAAAAACACTCCTCATTGGATCTTATGGCGGTCAGAAGTAAGAAATGGTAAGAAAACGAAAGTGCCTTATCAAATCAATGGGGAGATGGCTCAATCAAATAATAAACGAAGCTGGTCAACGTTTCCGACAATCATAAATTTCTATGAAAAAGGTGGATATGACGGCATCGGATTTATGTTTTCCAAGGATGATCCATTCGTAGGAATCGATATTGACCATTGCATTCAAGAAGGAGCTCTTACAAGTTTAGCTGAGGATGTAATTGAAACTTTGCAAAGCTATACAGAATATAGTCCAAGCGGTGATGGAATCCACATCATTGCTAGAGGTACTTTACCACTTAAAGGGCCAGGAACAGGACGTAAAAATGTTGACCTTGGATTGGAAGTATATAGACATGGACGGTACTTCACCTTCACCGGTGATTGCCTGGATCAAGTTCCTGTGGAAGATAGAACGGACGAATTAAAAGTTTTATTTGATAAGTATTTAAAAGAAAAGCCAAAGCCTGAGAAAAAACAAAGTGCCACTTCATTTGAACGAGAAGACATTACTAGCTTATCGAATGCGGAACTATGGGAGCGAATGTTTGATAGTAAAAGCGGTGCATCCATTAAAGATTTATTCCAGGGGATTTTGATAAATAGTGACCATTCTTCAACGGATATGGCCTTATGTAATCATCTAGCATTTTGGACGGATAAAGATGCTGCAAAGATGGATTCAATGTTTAGAGAGTCTTCCTTACTTCGAGAGAAGTGGGATAAACCACATTCTAGCGATGGTCGTACATATGGGCAAATAACAATTGATACAGCAATCCTTTCAACGCCTTCCACAATAGCTGATTATGAACCGCCTGAAGAGAAAAAGTATGAGGTGTATATTTCAGATAACTCAATTGAAGATACTGAGGAAATAATCGATGAAGTACCAAAGTTTCATTTAACTGAGTTAGGAAATGCGGAACGAATTGCTTATTATCATGGTGAGAATGTTCGCTATTGCAATGAGCTGGAATGGCTCATATGGAACGGAAAGCATTGGTGTGAGGATAGTAAGAGACAAATTGAAGCTATAACAGCTAAAACGCTTAGAGCATTATATGCAGAAGCGAAAGCCGAAGAGGATAAATACCAATCAAAGATGTTGCATGATTGGGCTAAGAAATGTGAAAGACGGACAATACGAATAAATAGCATATTGGATGTGAGACCGATGGTATCAGTTAAAAAGAAAGAATTAGATTCTCATAGTTTTCTATTTAATTGTGATAACGGAGTTATTGATTTAAAGAATGGTGAATTATTACCACATGATCGTGACTTATTATTAACAAAAATGTCACCAATAAAATATGACAAAAATGCTCAATGTCCACACTGGAAAGCTTTCTTGGAAAGTATTTTTAAAATACATACTGGTGAAGCGGATCGTGAGCTCATCAATTATTTACAAAAAGCAATCGGTTATTCGTTAACTGGTGTAACGAAAGAGCAAGTAATGTTTTTCTTATTTGGTAATGGCCGTAATGGTAAGTCTACTTTTATCAATATCATTCAGGACCTACTTGGTGATTATGGACGACAAACAAACAGTGATACTTTCCTAAAGAAGAGAAATGATTCAGGAATTAATAATGATGTGGCCCGACTTGATGGAGCGCGTTTTGTATCAGCTGTTGAGAGTGAAGAAGGGCAACAATTATCTGAAGCACTGGTTAAGCAAATAACTGGTGGAGAGAAGATGTCAGCACGTTTCTTACGTCAGGAATATTTCGAGTTTACACCAGAGTTTAAAGTATTCTTTACTACCAATCATAAGCCAATTGTTAAAGGTTCAGATGAAGGTATTTGGAGAAGGATTATGCTTATTCCATTTACCGTAACGATACCGAAAGACAAGATTGATTATGATCTACCGGATAAATTAGCAAAAGAAATGCCAGGTGTTCTGCGTTGGGCGGTGGAAGGCTGCATGAAGTGGCAGGCTGAAGGATTACGTGCACCTGAAGCCGTGAAGGCAGCGACGGCTGAATATCGTGAAGATATGGATATATTGGGACCATTTATCGATGAAAACTGTGCTGTTTATTCTACAGCAAGAATTGAAGCAAAGTTACTTTATGAGAATTATACAAAATGGTGTTATCAGAACAACGAAATGGATTTGAAAAACCGTGCTTTTTATCGCCAGTTAGAAATACGTGGGTTTAAAAAAGAAAAGGGTTCGAAAAATAAAACGTACATTCATGGAATGACATTAAATGAATTTGCAGGAGCTAATTTATTTTCCGGTGACGAAAAAGAAGAGAAGAGCAACATAACTCCTATAAATAGGAAAAAAGTTTAATTTTGGGTTACTAAGGGTTACTGAACTATTTTTTAAATAACCCTTATAAATGTTGTTATATCAATGTTTATAGCTTATGGGTTACTGAGGGTTACTGAATTTTCTATAACAGCCTATAAGAAAATAAATAAAAAAATAATATATAGATAGGGCTTTAATAGAAACACAGGTAATCTTAGTAACTCTGATTACCAAAATGAGCCTTGAAACCTTGATATGACTGATTTTATAGTGGGTTACTGAATAAAAAACTTAGTAACCCTCGATAACCCTTTTTGAAAAAGAGGTGTAATATGCATCCAAAACAAATATGTGCTGGTGTTCAATCGATGGGAGCGAAGCTCGTTCTTGATGGAAATGACTTATACATTGAAAATCATAAAAAGATTGCTCCTGAAGTTGAAGCGGTGATTAAAGAATACAAGCTACGAATCGTTAAATATTTACAAGGGAATTATTCGGACCAAGATCATGCAGTAAAACAAACGATAGATAAAATTATTAATTTTTTTATCGGTGTTGAACAAGATATAAATCCGAAAATTAATGATTGGTTTAATCATGATGAAGCTGCTGCAAGGTTGGTCATGGAATTAACATTAAATTTCTCACTTAATGGCTGGTTGTATGTAAAAGAATCTGTGGCCAACTATGAAAATAAATTAACAGATGAGCTTTCACAAGAAATATTCAATCGTGCAATGTCGCACTTTAGGAAGGTGAAATAAATGCCCGCAATTCATTATCGATATTCAGATAAGGAATTAAAACAAATCCTAGATACATTAGAAATCATCGTAGATACTAGGGAACAACAAAATACTCATGTACTTGATTATTTTCGGAAAAAGAATGTTCCATTCAAAATTCGTGGTATGAAAACAGGTGATTATTCAGCAATGATTCCTAAAAATCCAGAAATGGGAATTATGAAAGATACTTATTTAACATCTGTGGTAGAACGGAAAAATGGTGTTGATGAATTGGTTCAATCAATTAAAGATCGCTCAAGATTTGAAAATGAATTAATTCGTGCTTCGCAAAATGCATTTGTTCTCATTGTGGAAGATTCACAAGGATATCAAAAAATATTAAAAGGTGAATATCGAAGTCAATACAAACCAGAGTCATTGCTTGGTAGTTTGCAAACATTTGAAGTACGATATGGATTTTCTGTAGTGTATATACCAGCTGTTGCAACTGGAAATTATATTTATCATCGATTTTTATATACGGCTCGTGAATTGTTGAAGAAAGGATTTATCTAATATTGTCTATGGAAATTGAAGTCCAAAAGGACTTTTATAAATCAGAAGTAATAAAAATGGGATATTTTAAAACGCCTGAAGGATTACAGCTTTATGAATTATCTTTAGCACAACTTAAAGAGATTTATAAAGAGGTAAAGTCATAAGGTTGTTTTGTCGAAAGGTGTCGAATGAATAATGATTTATTCTCGTGAAGAACAAGAAACTACATTGGTTTTTGACTATAGCACAGGAGAGTGGAACGTTTACTCTACTGTACCGAAACACATTCGAAAACTATCTAATTTATGTGAATTACAAACCTTAGAAGAAGAGGATGGAAGGCCAACGGCTGTTAAAGGTGTTCTTCAAGAAAAACAAGTAACAATGAAGAATTTACGAGTGATGACAGAAGAACAAAGACAGAAAGCGGCTGAAAGACTTTCTAAGCTCAGAAACGTACAGAAATAACAGGAAAACTTTAGTTCCAATATCAATCTAATACAAAAGGAGCCTGAACCATGACAAAGGTAAATTTGAACGTATTATTCAAGAAAATGCAAAAGGACGATAAAAAGGAAGTTTTAATGTTCCATGTATTAAGTGATGAACTTCCACATGCTGATGAATTATTAAAAATGCCAGGTACAATCGTTCATCTAACTGTGGAGAAAAGTGATGTGGAACCAATTGGTGCTGAATTTGTTTCTATTCAACGTGATAGCAAGAAAACAGTTCTTAAATTCAATGTAAAAGGTGATACGAAAGATAAAATTAATAAGCTTTATCCATTCGCTGGTGAAAATGTTTCTATCATTCTTGAGCCTTCGCAAATGTCTATTGATGAGTTTTATGAAGAACCACATGAAGGTGTAGAATACAACGTTAAACCTGATGGGACAACGGAAGTTGCTCCTGGTCAATTGAAAATTGTTGATGAAGAAACGATTGCTGAATAAATATCTGTCCTAGGCTTCGGCTCAGGGTATTAATACAATTTGAATTTTGTATAGAAAGGGAGAATGAAAAAATGAACCATTATGAAATGGGATTAGAAACAGCTTCTATTTGGTTGAGTCTTGATATAGAGAATGGAAAGATAACTGATAACTACAGAGAAAACAGCTTTTGTAAGGACCTGAATGAACAGGAGTTAGAGTGGGTAGTCAATAGAGCTAAAGAGCGATTGAAAGGGGAATAACAAATGTCTAATAAATTTAATAAAGATTTTGAAGCAATTACGAATAATGGTGAATTAACGAAAGCAGGAACAAAATTTATAGAAGCTTTAAAACAATTCGTTGGTACTCAATATGATTCAGAGGATTTAGCAAAATTGATTGTATTAATCATGGCTGTTTTAGATGTAAATGACAATGATTTTAATACAGCAATATCTGCTTTATATCAGACAGCAATTGAAGTACAAACGGGTATTGATCTGAATGAATTACTAGAATTAGTTACAAAAGAGCAACCTGATGTAACTCATTAAAAATTTTTCATTTTAGGAGAAAAACAGCCTTTTAAATTAAGAAAAAACGAGGTTGTTTTTCTATCTTAATACATTTGGTTATGAAAAAGGTAAAACGTCTTAGAAAGGTAAAAAAACGTGTCTTATGAGATTTATATTTTTTAAGTAGAAATGAGGGATGATAAAGTGACTTATTTAGAAAAAATCGTTGAAATATCATCTGAATTACCTTATCCAGTGTTACGAGATATCAATGATCGTGTAAGAGACTGGTTAGCGAGTGGCGGAGGAGAGAACGATCCATATATTGCCCAACAATTACGATTTGCTCAAAACTATTTGAAAATGCATGGCGAGTAAAAGAATTGTGGAAGAAACAAAGAAAGTAGGTGAATCATCATTTGTTTGACTGGCTGAAAGACTATCAGAAATTAGAGGAACGAATCGCATACTTAGATTACAACGTAGATAAAACAAAAGCTGAATTAAAACGCTGGGTCAGTGGTGATTTGCGAGAGGTACGTTTAACTGCTGAATCGGAAGGTGCAAGGGTAGAAGAACGTATTGAAGCAATTGAATATGAGTTAGCAAATGAAATGAATGCCATGTATGACCTTATGGAATTGATTAGTAAGTTTAAAGGGCTAGATAATCAAATACTTGTAAAGAAATACATATATGGTATGACATTAGAACAAATTGCATGTGATTTGAATTATAGTCCAAATTACATTAAACGTAAGCATGCCGAAGTAAGAAAGATAATCAAGTTTGTGGATGATCTGTAAGGTTACTTTTAGGGAAGGTACTTTTAGGGAAACGAAACTATTGAAAATATGAATTATAGTAATAACATAAGAAATTGACGAAAGGGTAACTGGTGCACAGTTGCTCTTTTATTATGTCCAAATTACATAGGTGGTGTTTCATGTGTTTGGGTTATTTAAAAAGTTAAAAGGTAGTAATCGCAAACGGTTTGAAATAACTTCAGTAAAGTTTTTAGATCCAATAGACAAAATGGTTGAAAAGGAAATAGCACAATTGAAATCTATTAAGGATGAAAAGGAGCAAGAGGAAATGTACAAATATAAAAAGCAAATTACATCCTTAGATGAACTTCATAAAGTTATTGATGCATTAGAAACATTAAATAAGAAGTATGTAATTACAAAGGTAGTACAAAAGAATGAGATTATACCGAGTGGAGTAAAGTATGTGCGTAGTATTTGGTATGTGGAAGAGATAGATGTTCCCAAGAAATATTCTGATGGTGAAGAAATGGTTAAATTAATTTGTCATGATTGCGGTACATCAATTATAGGGAAAAGAATTTATTTAGAAGGAAAGGGTTGTATTCATAACTTAAAACATAATACAACAATTGTTCCGTTAGATAAGGAGTGTGAATGTAAATGATTACTGAAATTAGAAAAACAATATCAGGTACAGAGTATTGGGATACAAAAGAAAAACGAAGTCTATTTGTTCCAACTGGTGAAGAACCAGGATTCGAAGTAACTGTTAATCCTGAGAGTATGATCGGAGGAATAGATTTTGCGAAGGGTAAAGACTTCAGTGCGATTGATGGTAAGGTTGTAGATTACGAAATTAACCTGGATGATATGAATGTTGAAGCGTTGCTATCTTTCGCTAAAGACAACAATATTGAAGTGCCATCTAAGTTAAAGAAAGAAGAATCAATTCGTAACTATGTCGTTGGGCAATTAACGACTGATACCGAATGAAGTACTGTGACTTCAATGGCTGCCGTAACAAGATAAGCAAAGGACGTTACTGTGAAGAACATAAGCGTAACAAACCAAGGAAGAAGAAGGATCAGAAGAACATCTACCATCATGATAACAAACCATTCTATCGCACTGATGCATGGAAGTATGTTAGGTCAAAGGTATATGAAAGAGAGAATGGCTGCTGCGGTCGATGTGGAAGGTTCGTCTTTGGTCGAAGTGCTCATGTTCATCATGTAATACCAATTAAACAAGATGAAACACTTAAATTAGAAGAGAATAACTTAAGATTACTTTGTCCAGTTTGTCATACAATCGAAGAAAATGAAGATAAACCGAAAAAAGTTTTTCCGAGTTATTTCGGAAGCCCCCCTATCAAAAATTAAAATTTCTTCTCTGGGGAGGATAGGTAGCGTAGGGGGCATCTCTATCGTTAGACAGCATTTTTAAAAAATAAAGGGGGGGTGTGAAATGTCTACGAAAAAAGAGCGTCAAAAAATTGTTGCCGATAAAACAGAAGCTGAGAAAAATCGGATATTAAAAATCATGCGTGATGCAGATATTTACACCCTTACTTTAGATCCATTAATTGAATCGTATTTAGATATTTTCGAAGTTTATATGACGATGTTTATCGAATGGAAAGAAAAAGGGTTTCCAGCAACGCAGCAACATACAAATAAAGCTGGTGCTACAAATAATTCAAAGCATCCATTAGCACAGCAGGTGGAGACCTGGTCTGATAAGAAAACTAAAGCATTAGATTTATTGGGACTTACAAATAGAACCAAAGCAGGCAGACAAATCACTGGTGGTTCAACTGTTGGGAAAAATGAAGAGTTAAAGAAACCAAAGGCTAAAGTTAGTGAATTAGATGAACATCGTAATAAATGGCGTGGTGCAAAATGATTGAACGTGGCGTTAATTATGCAGATGTTTATGCGGAAAAGGTAAGAAAGAATCCTAAAAAATATCCCGATACTATCAAAGCAATGGTAGATCGTTATTATAAATGGAAAAAGCGTAAAGATATTTGGTTTGATGTGGACCGTGCGAATGAAATGATGGATTGGGTTGAAACGTTTGTCCGGCATACGAAAGGTGATTTAGCAGGACAACCTTTTATCCTGGAAGATTGGGAGAAATTCGCTTACTCCTGGATCTATGGATGGATTCATAAGAATGAAAAAGGACAAATTGTCCGAGTTACTCGAGAAGCTTACATTCAGGTTCCTAAGAAGAATGGTAAAACTTTAATCGGTGTTGGTGGTCTTGGTTATGCGATGTACGGTGAAGGAGTACTTAGTGCCGATTGTTATTGTTGTGCGAGTGATTTTAACCAGGCTCAATATGCAGCAAAGCCATTTGCAGCAACAATTATGAACCATGATGTATTAATGGATTGTTCACACATTTATAAAGGGCCAAAAGGTACCATTTCTAGTGTGACATATGACTATATTCGTGATGATTTAGCTTATCAGAACCAATTCATTGTAATGAGTAAAAACATTCAATCCATTGAGGGGTCCAATCCGCACTTCATTTTAAATGACGAGCTTCATGCTCAGGAAAATATGGATCAGTACGATAACTTTAAATCAGCGCAGGTTTCTCGTGCTGAACCAATTATGTTTAATATATCAACGGCTGGTAAAGGTTCTTCATCGGTTGGTATGCGAGTATATCGTGAAGCCAAAGAAGTATTGAAACGTGATGATAATGACTCAAGTTTTGTCATGATATACGAACCTAACAAGAATTATGATTGGACAGATCGTAATGTTTGGGCAATGGTTAACCCAAATATCGGTGTATCTGTAACGATGAGTGCACTTGAAACAGAATTCATCTCAGCGTCACGTTCGGCTCATAAAAAAGCTGAGTTCCTTTCTAAACATTTAAATGTATTCGTAAATGGAGCGGAAAATTTCTTTGAACAAGGACAAGTTGAGCATGTTCTTGTGGAAGACCTGGGCGATTTAACAGGTGAAACTTGCTATATCGGTTTAGACTTATCGAAAACAACCGATTTAACATGTGTAAGCTTGAATTTCCCTAACGCTGGTTATACCGAGGAAGGAAAGTCAATATTAAAGGTTAAACAAATGTATTTTGTACCTAATGAAGATATCGAACATCGTGAAAAAGAAGATAACGTTCCATATACTGATATGGTTGAACGAGGTTTTGTTACTTTTTGTGATGGAAAGATGATAAACCAGGATCAGGTTATGGATTACATTGTAGAATGCATGAATTTATACGATGTGCAGCAAATAAACTATGACCCAGCGATGTCACAAAAATTAATTGAAAAACTTGAGAATCTCGGTCTCGAGTGTATTTCAGTAAGTCAGTGGCCTAATGTTATGAATGCAATGATGGATGATTCAGAAATACTTATTTATGAAAAACGTATAATGACCGACAATCCTTTATTTGTTTATTGTGCACTTAACGTTGTAGTTGTAACAAATATCAATGGAATGAAAGCACCAAGTAAGCGACAGTCCAAAAAGAAGATTGATGGATTTGTTGCTTTTTTATGTGCTCATAAAGAAACTATGATGGTGATGGATAGCATAACAGAAGAGGGAATGGATGAATTGATTGGTGATATTTATCGATAAGGAGTGAATGAGAAATGAATTTTGGCCAAGCAATTGAAGCAGTTAAAAATGGTGAAAAAATTGCACGAAGAGGTTGGAATGGTAAAAACATGTTTGTTGTTTATCAAAAAGGATATCCAGAGGGAATTCCTTGTAATAAACAAACCGCTGAAGCATGGGGATTAAATGAAGGCGATCTTTTTAAAGTGAGACCATACTTACAATTACGTTGTGCGGATGGAACGCATGCAATGTGGGCTCCAAGTACTTCAGATGCATTAGCGGAAGACTGGGAGGTTATTGAGTAATGAAAAATATAGTAACACAGGAACAAGTAGATCAAATTTTTGCGAAATCAAAAAAAGAATTCTCTACCATATTTAATAAATGTACAGTTGTTTCTTGTCAGCTTCCGAATGGTTTTATCATTATAGAACATTCAGCTTGTGTAGATCCACAAAACTACGATTATTACATGGGAGCAAAGATTTGCGAGGAACGTATCAAGAATCAAATTTGGCATCTAGAGGGATATCGTTTGCAGTGTAAATTACACGAACAAAAACTTGATTAGGATCCATTTAATGTTCGTTAATTGAAAGGCGGTGAGAAATTGGGTTTAAGGGATAGATTTTCAAATTATTTGTTTAAAAAAGCTGAAAAACGTGGCTATCTTGATGATGTTTTAGGAAAAAGCATTCGTTATGGCGGTGTGTATGTTACGGATTCAAACATCTTACAATCTAGCGACGTTTACGAGTTGCTACAAGATATTAGTAATCAAATGGTATTGGCTGATATTGTTGTGGAAGATGAATTTGGTAATGAAATCAAAGATGATATTGCACTTCAAATCTTAAGGAATCCTAACAACTATCTTACACAATCTGAATTCATTAAATTAATGACGAATACTTATTTACTCGAGGGAGAAACATTTCCGATATTAAACGGCAATCAAATACATCTAGCTTCAAATGTTTTTACAGAGTTAGATGATAATTTGGTAGAGCATTTCAATATTGGTGGTCATGAGATTCCTCCATTTATGATTCGGCATGTAAAAAATATTGGTGCAGATCATTTAAGAGGAAAAGGTATTCTTGACTTGGGAAGAGATACACTTGAGGGTGTTATGTCAGCCGAGAAAACACTGACTGACAAATATAAAAAGGGTGGACTATTAGCGTTCTTATTAAATTTGGATGCTCATATCAATCCACAGAATGGTGCACAGTCAAAGTTAATCAATGCAATTTTAGATCAACTGGAATCAATTGATGAATCAAGGTCTGTAAAAATGATTCCTCTTGGAAAAGGATATTCAATAGACACACTTAAAAGCCCGCTAGACGATGAAAAGACCCTAGCATACCTAAATGTATATAAAAAAGATTTAGGTAAGTATTTAGGCATAAATGTAGACACATACACAGAGTTAATCAAAGAAGATATTGAAAAAGCGATGATGTATATCCACAACAAAGCAGTGAGACCAATAATGAAAAATTTTGAAGACCATTTGAGTCTTCTTTTTTATGGCCAAAATTCAGGGAAACGTATCAAATTTAAGATTAATATTCTTGATTTTGTCACTTATAGCAACAAAACGAATATTGGTTACAACCTTGTGCGTACAGCCATTACTTCACCTGATAATGTCGCCGATATGCTTGGATTCCCTAAACAAAATACAAAGGAATCACAGGCCATTTATATTTCAAATGATGTAACTGAAATCGGCAAGAAAGAGGCATCAGATGGTTCATTGGGAGGAGGTGAAGAGAATGAAAATTGAGGTCCGAGGGAATCAAGTCATACTTGATGGTTATGTAAATGTTGTGGACAGAGAAAGTCGAATGTTGCCTTCTCCGAGGGGATATTTCAAGGAAAGAATTGTTCCAAAAGCGTTTGAGAAAGCATTGAATAAAGCAAAGAATGTGGACTTGCTTTTTAATCACAACAAAAATAGAAAGCTTGGTTCTATTGAAAATGGCAATTTGGAATTGTATGAAGACAATATTGGTTTAAGAGCCATTGCTACAGTTACAGATGAACAAGTAATTGAAAAGGCAAGAAATAAAGAATTGCGTGGTTGGTCATTTGGTTTTGTTTCCGAAAAAGATTCATGGGAAGAAGGTGAATCTGGTGTTCAAAAACGATCTATTGAAGAACTGGAACTTTTAGAAGTTTCTATTTTGGATATGACACCAGCCTATGTTGCCACTTCCATTGAAACCAGGGGCGAAAATACAGCCATGATTGAAATGAGAAGTGAAGAAGCAGCCGTAAAAACTGTTGTGGAAGATGATACAGAAGAAAGAAACAACATTATTAAACAAATAAAAAAAGTCCTGGAGGAAAATTAACATGAACTTAAAAGAAATCTTAAAAGCATCTCAAGTACGAAATAAAGCTCGATTAGCAGAATTGCAAGGGAAAGTAGAGAAAGGTGAAGTTCGTTCAGAAGAATTAGCAGCAGTTAAGGCTGAAGTAGAAGCACTAACAGAAGAAGCGAAAACTCTTGCTGATGAAATTGCGAAATTAGAAGAGAAAGAAAAAGAAGAAGATCCAGACAAAAAGAAAGATGATGATCCAGAGAAAAAAGAAGATCCAGCAGCAAAAGAAAATCCGGATACTAAAACGGAACTTTCAGAAGAACAACGTTCAGCTATTTCAGCATCTATCGCAACCGCCCTTTCTACTAAAGGTCATAAATCTACTAAAAACAAAGAAAAGGAAACTCGTTCAGCTTTTGCGAACTACATTGTAGGTAACATTGATGAAACGGAAGCACGTGCATTAGGTTTAGTTACGGGTAATGGTTCTGTTACGATTCCAGATTTCTTAAGTAAAGAAATTATTACGTATGCTCAGGAAGAAAACTTCTTACGCCGATTAGGGACAGGGGTAAAAACAAAAGAAAATATTAAATATCCTGTTTTAGTTAAAAAGGCAGAAGCTCAAGGTCATAAAAATGAGCGAACAAATAATGAAATTCCAGAAACAGATATTGAGTTCGATGAAATCGAACTATCACCAACAGAATTTGATGCACTTGCTACAGTAACGAAAAAGCTATTGGCACGTACTGGTTTGCCAATTGAACAAATCGTAATGGACGAGCTGAAAAAAGCTTATGTTCGTAAAGAAACGCAATATATGGTAAATGGTGATGAAGCGAATAACATCAATGATGGTGCATTAGCAAAGAAAGCTGTTGAGTTTAAAACAGATGAAAAAAATCTTTATGATGCATTAGTAAAAATGAAAAATACACCTGTTAAAGAAGTACGTAAAAAAGCACGATGGGTATTAAATACAGCAGCACTAACAAAAATTGAAACAATGAAAACAGATGATGGTTTCCCATTACTTCGTCCATTTAATCAAGCGGAAGGTGGAATTGGCTATACGCTATTAGGCTTCCCTGTTGAGGAAGAAGATGCAATTGACATTCCTGACTCACCAGATACACCAGTATTCTATTTTGGTGACTTTTCTAAATTCTATATTCAAGATGTCATTGGATCATTAGAAGTCCAAAAACTAGTTGAGTTATTCTCACGTACAAACCGTGTAGGTTTCCGCATCTGGAACTTACTAGATGCGCAACTCATCCATTCACCATTCGAAGTTCCGGTTTATAAGTATGTTTTAAAAGCTTCTACTGGAGCTTAATATGGAAGAGTTAATTGAGAAATTAAAATCTCATATTCATTGGGAAGAGGGTATGGATGAAACCATGCTCTCTTTTTATATCACTCAAGCAAAGACTTATGTAAAGAATGCGACAGGCAAGCAGACCGAGTATTTAATTATTATGGTCGCCGGTATTTACTATGATTACAGGATTGCTGAAAAAGAATTAGAACAAGCTCTTGATGCTTTAACACCGTTCTTTGTTCAGGAGGTTTTTGTCGATGAAGAGACAGACAAATAAACTTAGATGGATGGGAGAACTACTTAAATTAGGAGAGTCCATTGATCCAAAAACAGACCGTGTTGTGATGGGATATCCGAAAGTTCGTAACATGAAATATAACAACATTGGAGTTACAGCCACTGATAAATTCACAACCAAAGATACGAATGAAATTGTAAAGAAAATTGAAGTTCGTATTGATCGAGAGATTGAAAACAATCAAAAAGATTACCGTGTAAAAGTTGGTGGTCGTATTTACGATATTGAGCGCATTTATGTAAAAGAAGAAGACCGGATGATGGAGGTGTCATTATCTTATGCAAATTAGCTTTCAAGAATTGCGAGACATCATGAAAAAATCTGGTATTCCAGTTTATCGAGATAAAGCTCCTACAACAGCAAAATATCCTTATATTGTGTATGAATTTGTGAATGAACAGCATAAACGGGCTTCTAATAAAGTTTTAAAGTCTATGCCACTGTATCAAATTGCAGTCATTACAAATGGTACTGAAAAAGACTATGAACCTTTAAAGGATGTTTTTAACGAAGCAGGCGTTTCTTATTCTCAATTTGATGGAATGGGTTATGACGAGAACGATGACACTATCACACAGTTTATAACGTATGTGAGGTGTATCCAGTAATGACTTCAAATAACAATGGCTTTGCTGAAGCTTTAGAAGATATCAATACGTTATTACGAGTAAATAAAAAGGTCGAACTGGATGTACTAGACGAAGCAGCAAAGTATTTTGCGAGTAAATTAAAACCAAAAATCAAAGCATCTAATAAAAATAAGCGAACACATTTAAGAGATAGTCTAAAGGTTGTCATAAAAAATGATCGAGTGTCTGTGGAATTTGAAGATAAAGCCTGGTATTGGTATTTAGTTGAACATGGCCATAAAAAAGCAAATGGTAAGGGTCGTGTGAAGGGAAAACACTTTGTTCAAAATACATTTGATGCAGAAGGCGATAAAGTTGCCGATATTATGGCACAAAAAATAATAGATAGAATGTGAGGATGATATATATGCCAATTGAAAATCAAGAAATTCAATACTCCGTAGGGATTGAAGATTTATATTTATGCATGATGAAAGGTAATGAGACATCTAATGCTTTACCAACTTATGAGGATATGGTTTATAGACAAACTAACATTTCTGATTTAACGATTTCCACAACATCTACTAATTTCACAAAGTGGGCATCTAACAAAAAAATCATTAATATTGTTAAAAATACAGCGTTTGGACTAGCATTTAACCTTGCTGGGTTAAACCGTGAAGTAAAAGATAAAATCTTTGCTAAAACACGTAAGAAAGGTGTATCTTTTGAAACCGCAAAAGCAAAGGCATATCCAAAATTTGCAGTTGGTGTTGTATTTCCACTGAATGATGGAACAAAGGTATTACGTTGGTATCCGAAATGTACAGTTGCACCAATAGAGGAATCTTGGAAAACACAAAATGAAGAGATGACTGTTGATGACATTGCTTACACAATTACAGCAGATCCATTGTTATTTAATGATGTAACACAAGCTGAATTAGATACTGGTGATCCAGAAGCAAAAGGAATTAAAGTTGAAGATTTCCTAAAACAAGTCATTTGTGATGAATCTCAATTAACACAACTTGGTGGAACAACAACACCAGGAAAATAAGGAGTGATATGATGGCACGTTTAAGTGATTTAGTGAATGTAAATATAACTAGAAATAGCATTAAGGTACAGGGTGTAGATATCCCTGTTATTTTTACTTTTGAATCCTTTCCTTATGTAGAAGAAGCTTATGGAGCACCATATCAAAAGTTTGAGCAAGAAATGAATGGTATGTTGGTGAAAGGTCAATTCAGCTTAGGGAAAAATGAAGCGAAATTGATGCGTGCATTAATTTACGCAATGGTACGTAGTGGTGGTACAGAATGTACATTGGATGAAATTAAAGGTGCTATTCCAATGAATGATTTGCCTGATATTTTCATAGTCGTATCCGAAATTTTCAGTGGACAAACTTTCCAGAATTCTGATATGGAGAAGCTGAAGCAAGAAAAAAAGTAAAAAACATACTGACTAAAAGTGAGGAATCTCAGTCTGAATTGGACTGGGATTTTTATTTTTATGTTGGTAATACGTTGCTCGGTTTAAGTATGGATGATTTTTGGAAAATCACGCCTAATCATTTTTTAAAACAATACATTATGCATCTCAGGTACAACTATCCAGATGCATTGAATGAACAAAAAACAAAGCAAATCTACACATTAGATCAAACACCATTTTATTGAGAAATGAGGTGAGAAAATAATGCCAGGGAATAGTAAAGAAAGAAACGTCGTTCTTAATTTTAAAATGGATGGACAAGTTCAGTATGCTCAGACCTTAAAGCAAATTAATATGGTTATGAATAATGCCGCCAAGGAATATAAAAATCATATTGCAGCAATGGGCCAAGATGCCACTATGACTGATAAGTTAGCAGCTGAAAAGAAAAAGCTTGAAATTCAAATGGAAGCTGCCAAGAAGCGGACCGCTATGTTACGTTCTGAGTATCAAGCGATGTCCAAGGATACAAGTACAACCGCCGAACAACTCAATAAAATGTATGGGAAATTGCTTGATGCAGAGCGTGCTGAAACCTCTCTTGATAGCGCAATGAAAAGAGTTAACGAAGGTCTTTCGCAGCAAGCCATTGAAGCGAGAGAAGCACGTGGTACTTTACTGGATTTACAAGAGAATTCTAAAAAGCTTGAAGCGGAACAAAAGAAATTAACAAGCTCTTTCAAACTTCAAAATGCTGAATTAGGTCAAAATGCTAGTGAAGCGGATAAGTTGGAATTAGCGCAGAAACAACTACGTCAGCAAATGGAAATGACTGATAGGGTCGTCCACAATTTAGAACAACAATTAAGTGCCGCAAAGCGTGTGTATGGTGAGAACTCTACTGAAGTGCAGCAACTTGAGACTAAATTAAACCAAGCAAAAACTACATTAAAGCAATTCGAAAACTCCTTACAAAGTGTTGGGCGAAGCGGTTCACAAGCTGCGGATGGTATGGCGGAAATAAATAAGAAACTTGATATGAACAATTTAATGGAAGCCGCTGAAGTCCTACAAGGAATATCTGAAAAGTTAATTGAAATGGGAAAGTCGATTGTAAATACAGCAATAGAGTTTGATGGATCGCAGAGGAAAATTCAGGCGTCATTAGGATTGACTGGGAAAGGTGCAGAAAATCTTCAAAAGATTGCTGTTGATACTTGGAAAAAAGGTTTTGGTGAAAATCTTGAAGAGGTAGACAATGCGCTTATAAAAGTTTATCAAAACATGAGAGATGTTCCATATAATGAGTTGCAAATGGCATCAGAGGATGTTTTAACACTTGCAAAAGTGTACGATGTAGATCTGAATGAAGCGACTCGTGGTGCAGGGCAGTTGATGAGTCAATTTGGTTTATCTACACAAGAAACATTTGATTTACTTGCTGCAGGTGCTCAAGAAGGTCTAAATTATTCAGACGAGTTATTTGATAACCTCTCTGAATATGCGCCTTTATTCAAACAAGGTGGTTTTAGTGCTCAAGAAATGTTTACGATTTTAGCAAATGGAACAAAAAGCGGTTCGTATAACTTAGACTATATCAATGATCTTGTGAAAGAATTTGGAATCCGTGTACAAGATGGTTCGAAAGGTGTATCAGAAGGATTCGGTGATTTATCTGAAGAGACACAAAAAGTATGGAAATCATTTAATGAAGGAAAGGGAACCGCAGCTGATGTATTCAATACTGTGTTAGGCGATCTTCAAAAGATGGATGACAAAGTAAAAGCAAACCAGATTGGTGTTGCTTTATTTGGCGTGAAATGGGAAGACATGGGTGCTGAAGCTGTACTTAGTTTAAATAATGTACATGGTGGTCTTGGTGATGTAACTGGACGTATGGATGAAATGAAGAAACTTCAGGAAGAATCTTTGGGGCAACAATTTCAAAAAGCATTAAGAGAAACACAGGCTGCGTTAGAACCACTTGGAAAGAAATTTGCAGAATTAGCTAAAGATATTTTACCTCCAATAGTTGATGGGATTAAATCTGTAATGGATTGGTTTAGTAAATTGTCTGAGGCTGATCAAACGCTTTTAATAGTGATGGGTGCATTGAGCACCGCATTTATTATTCTAACTCCAATTGTGGCAGCTCTAGCTGTTTCATTTGGTGCGTTGAATCTTGCGTTTTTACCTGTGATAGCTACGATTGCAGCAGTCTCCTTGGTGATAACTGGTATCATCATGTTGATAAAAAACTGGGGGGCAATAACCGATTGGCTTTCTGAAAAGTGGTCTGAATTTAAAGATTGGTTTGGCGAATTGTGGGATAGTATTGGACAAACATGCAGTGATGCATGGGATTCTATTTCAGAGTTTTTCTCGGGGGCGTGGGCCTCATTTACAGAGATGATGCATAGTTTCTTTGACCCCATAGGTCAGTTTTTTAGTGATTTATGGTCCGGAATTGTCGATGCAGCATCTTCTTTATGGTCTTCTTTGGTTGAAACAGCATCTGAATTATGGGGGCAACTGAAACAAAGTTGGGAAGAAACTTGGAATTCCATACTTACATTCTTAGATCCGGTTATTTCGTTAATTTCTACGGTTTTAGAAGCGGGATGGCTACTAATACAGGCGGGTACACAAATTGCATGGGCTGCCATAAGTAAGTACATTATTGATCCGATTACTGAAGCTTATAACTGGTGTAAAGGACAGCTTGGTGAGCTAGTTTCCTGGTTAAATTCACAGTGGGAAACAGTGAAATCATACACTTCCGCAGCATGGAATTTAGTAAAACAATATGTCATTCAACCTGTTCAAGAATTGTGGAATGCAACGAAAGAAAAACTGAATGATTTAGCGAATTGGATATTAGGGAATTGGGCAAAAATCCAATCTTATACGCTTGCAGCATGGCAGCTAGTCTATAAATATATCATTGATCCTGTTATTTCTGCTTATAATTCCGCAAAAGAGAAATTTAATGATATGTACAACACAGCACGGGAAAAATTTGACGCAGTTAAAAATGCAGCTCAAGAAAAATTTGATGCTGCAAAGAGATTTATCATTGATCCAATTAAAGATGCTGTAGACAAGGTGCAAGGATTTATAGATAAAATCAAAGGATTCTTTAGTGATTTGAAATTAAAGATTCCGAAACCAGAAATGCCTAAAATGCCACACTTTAGTTTAGAGACTAGTACAAAAAATGTTTTAGGTAAAGATATTACGTACCCTTCTGGTATTGGTATACAATGGCGTGCAAAAGGTGGTATTTTTACTAAGCCTACGATTTTTGGAATGAGTAATGGTCAGTTACAAGGTGCAGGAGAAGCTGGAAATGAAGCAGTTTTACCACTCAATAAAAAGACATTAGGCGCAATTGGTGAGGGAATTGCAGCAACGATGTCTACTGAACCAACTGTAGTTAATATTTATAATCCTTCAGTGAGAGATGATCGTGATATCGACCGTATGGTTGGAAAAATAGATGATGCGCTTGCTCAAAAAGGACGTAATTCAAAAATAGGAATAGGGAGGGCGACTTAAATTGTTGGATATAGGAATTGATAATGAATTAGCAAGTAGTTACGGATTAGGCTTAGTAGGTCGTCCAGTGATTCCAACTGCAAAACAAAAAGTAGAACATATAGAAATACCAGGGAGACATGGCTCGCTCACAAAGAAAGGGGCATATGAAAATGTCCCTTTTAAAGTGAAATTCAATATGTTAGAGACAGAGAACATTAAGCCTTTCATAAGACGTGCAAAACCTTGGTTATTACAGGGAGAAACACTCTTTTTTACAGATGACGATGTACATCGAAAGATTAAACATGTTGAAATGGGAGACATTGTAACTGAAATTGAGGAACATGGTGAATTTGAAGTGGATCTCACTCTAGATCCTTTTGAATATACAGAAGATGTAAACCTAAACCTTACCAAACCAGGTGTAATTTATAATCCAGGTACAATTGAATCTGATCCTAAGTTATGGATTGTGGGAAATGGTACTTTCCGGATAACAATCAATGACGTATCTTTTCAAATAAAAGATGTGAATGGTTCTGTTGTCATAGACTCAGAAGTACTTGAAGCATATACGGATACAATAGCAATGAATAATAAAATGGTCGGGAAGTTCCCTATATTCAACGTGGGAGAAAATAAAATAGAGTGGTCAGGATCAATTCAATTTATGGAAATTCGACCTAGGTGGAGATATAAATGATTACTTTATATAAACCAAATGAGACTGATTTTACACACAATGGTATAGGGGCTTTAGATAAAAATATTTATAACGCAACTGTTGAGGAAGAACTCAATGGTTTATTTTTATTTTCATTTAGTTATCCATTGTTTGCGCCGCATGGTCTGGAAATAGAGGGAATGAGTATCATTAAAGTTCCAACTCCGGATGGTGAACAACTATTTCGAGTGGCAGCTCCTAAAGTCAGTATGGGTGAGGTTACAGCGCAATGTTATCACATTTTTTATGACTTAACAGAAAATCTGATTGAAGATATTTTTGCTGAAACAACAAATGGTAATGGAGCTATGAATCGTATGTCAGCGGGATGCCAATACAAGCATCCTTTTCAGTTTTATTCAGATGTACCAAAGATAGCAAGTGCACGTATTGTCCGAAAAAATCCTGTGGAAGCATTATTGGATTCTAGTCAAGACAATTCATTTGTTAATCGTTGGGGTGGCGAATTAAAACGAGATAATTTTGATGTGAAGATGCTACAAAATCGTGGTATGAATCGTGGGGTAGTGATTCGTCATAAAAAAGATTTATTAGGTTATGAAGGTAATGTGGATTGGAAAAGTTCCATAACTAGAATCATGCCACAAGGGTTTGATGGGTTATTTCTTCCTGAAAAGTATGTGGATAGCCCACTTATAAATAAGTATCCTCATCCTAAAATCAAAGTGGTTGAATTTAAACATATTAAAGCAGCTATTGGTGAAAATGCTGACGATGAAGATGCAGTTCCATTAGAAGAAGCATATAGGTTATTACGACAGGCAGCTAAGGATATGTTTGCTATTCAAAAGGTTGACCAGCCTAAAGCAACGTATAACGTTAAGTTTCAGGAGTTATCACAAACGGAAGAGTATAAGGATTATAAGCATTTACAAAGTGTTTATATGGCAGATACGGTTACGGTTGAGCATCAAGAAGATGGTATTGATATAAAGGCGAAGGTAATTGCGTATAAATATGATCCAATAAAAAAAGAGTATCTGGATATAACCATTGGTAACTTCAAAGAATCCTTTACGGATGTTTCCGGTAGGGTTGATCTGGTACAAGAAGAGTTGTCCAATATGCCAGGCTCTATTTTGGATGCAGCAAAAGCAAATGCTACAAGCCTTATTAATTCAGGATTCGGAGGACATGTCCGCGTTTATCCAGATCGTATTTTAATTATGGATACGAAAGATGAAAAGAGTGCGAAAAAGGTTTGGCAATGGAACTTGAATGGATTAGGGTATTCTTCCACAGGTGTGAATGGACCATATGGAACTGCCATTACAAGTGACGGAAGAATTGTTGCTGATTTTATTACTGCTGGGATACTAAGTGGGAATCTTGTGCAAGGCGGGGAAATAACAGGATCAACTTTAAAGACATCCAATTCAGCTAATTATGTAAATATCTCTAAACAATTCATTCGTCTGTATGAGTCTTCGAAAGTTCGAGCCTTTATTGGATATTATAAAAATAGTAGAAATGAAATACAGCCAACTTTTATTTTAGGTGGGGATTCCGATTCCACAGGAGCAAATGGTTCTATTATGGTATACCAATTCTCGGATACAAGTGTTAAGTCTGGTGGAATAGGAATTACAAAAGGACTCGATGGCAATGGGTACTTAAATGCAGCTTCTTTATACTTTTCGCAGACGGGGAATGCAATGCTTGATGCTGACAAAATGATTGTCTTAGATGCTCAAAGTGATATGAGGTTTAAAGTCAAAGATCAGTTCCGCTTTTATCGGAATGACAATTGGATTGCAAGTATTGGGACTTCATCCGGAGGGGATACAGATATCATACTTCCAAATGCGATGATACGAAATTCAAGTTACGAAAATGGTTATATACAAGTGAAAACGGCTCTTGGGTCATATTATCAAGGAATAATCGCTTCTGACTTCAAAGTTTCTTCAAAAGAAACGTATAAAACCAATATACGTCCTATTGCATTCAGCGCACTTGAAAAGGTAATGGAATGGGAAATTAAACAATACAATTTGAAAACCGATATTCCAAAACTGTATGAGATGCGTATGAATCGTAAAGAAGGAGAGCCGACAATTACTACAGAGGCAATTCCTACACATTATGGTCTAGTGATTCCGAAAGAAGCAGAGGAAAATGGAGTCGGTTTATATGGGATGCTTTCGCAAGGAATTAGTGCATTACAAGAACATGTAATCAAAACGGAGGCTAGATTGAAAGAATTAGAGCCAATACAACCTAAAGGGAATATAAAACATAGGAACAGAGTGAAGCGTCAGAAAAGACCGTCTAGACGTGTGAAAAGAACAAGGTAGAGAGAGGTGTAATCATGCGAAACGAGGAAATTATTATAGATTTAGCAGATCTTGTGTTTACAAAAACAATTCGTTCTCGACAAAATGATAAAAACGGATTAAATCTTACTGTATACGTAAGAGAAAAAGGGCAGAATGTGGATTTAACAGGATATGCAGTTAAATATGAAGCGACAAATCATACAGGGGTATTCATTCGAGATGACGCTCAAATAGTTGATGCCAAAAATGGCATATTTTCATATGCGTTTACATCTCAAGCTGTTTCCAAATCGGATGATTGGACAGCTTATTTTGTTATGGAAAAAAGTAATGAGCGAATGAGTACACCAGACATTCGTATTGTATTAAGGCGTGATGTGAAAGAAGGAAATATTAAAATAGAAAATTACATTTCTGATTTTGAAACTCTTAAGAAGACGATAGATGAGTTGCAGAGGAAATTAAATACTATGGATGTTGTTAAGAAAAGCGGGGACACAATGTCAGGTGACTTGAAGTTAGATACCGCTATAGCACTTAAGAGGTTAACATCTACTGACGGAAATAAGGAGTTAATTTCATTAGCATTCGCTAAAAATGGTACCGTCTTTTTAGAAGATAGGATTAATAGTAATTTAAACGTTTTTGTGTATTCGCCAGATAAGAAGGAATTTATTATCAGCGCTAACACTAACTTAGTTAAGAAAACAGGTGATATTATAACAGGGCTAACCGAATTTAAGAGCGATAATGCAATTGTTTTAGGAAGTCGTTCTTTTAAAACAGTTATTCATAAAGGGACGCAGGGAGAACTAATTTTTGCCCCGTCCACAGTATCTCAAGGGGATACATGGGATTGGTCCAAAAAGGTGGAATTTCGGACTGACGGTACAGTAAAACAAGCAACCGATACTGGATGGATTACTCTTCAAACAACTGCTGTAGAAAATGTTGCTGATAGAATTTTGAAGTACAAGAGAAGTGGGGAACAGATTACTGTAATTGGTTCCGTTCGAAACCCAGCAAACACCACAGTTTTCGCGACGCTTCCAGTTGGATTTAGACCTGTACAGAACATTGCTTTTCCGGCACTGGCATACGGTGGTGTACCGACAGCTTGCGAAGTTACAGTAAAAAGTGACGGTGGGATTTTTGTGAATGGTGTTCAAAGTGGAAATACAATTCATATTGCAATGAACTTTTTAATTTAAATATCAGAAATCGAGCGTGCATAAGCAGGCTTTTTTATGTGTGCCAGGCATGGCAACTATCTAGGTGGTGAAAGTCCACTGTGGGGGTACACATCGGCCAACCACTAAGGAAGCGCAAGGTACTTACCGTGAGGTAAGGGCTGGAGGAAGCGTGAAATAAAATCTTGGCTCGACGAACAGAAATCTGATACGAAGGCTTTATAAAGGGATGAGACTCCATGACAAGTTAAAGTCCAAAAAGATGTGCGTAACTTTGTAGAGTAAATCAGGCGAGTAAAAGAGGAAAGATAGTTGTCTTACCCTGGGAGGTCTTGCGGATGTACTAACGGTACAGTCGAAAATGGTTAGCCGCGAGAAGTCAGCCNGTGGATCCGCATTATTTATCCTGGAAGATAAGGGAGCACAATTATGCTGCAAGGATGATTGAAACAGCAGGAGCAATCAATGACAACATGCCACAATATGTTGTGGATAGAATGATTGAAATTCTGAATACAGCAGGAGAAATATTGAAAAATAATACGATTGTGGTTTTGGGAGTCGCGTATAAAAAAGATGTTAGGGATACGCGAGAATCATCTTCTTTGCGAGTGATAGAGATTTTAGATAGGTACGGAGTAAAATGTTTAGTATGTGACCCTTATGTGGAGACATACCAAGTAAATAAAAAAAAGCATGAAACGGTACCTTATACTATAGAATTAATTGAGAACGCTCAATTGGTTCTTTTAGCTACAGATCATACAGATTTTGAATATCAGCAGATTGCTAATCATGCGAAAATTATTTTTGATACAAGAAATGCTTTTCAATCTATTACTAAATTTGTAGGGAAATATTATCATTTGTAAAATGATAAAAAGAAAATTATATGTTGTAGTTGCCTCATCGAACGACGGTGAGGTGCGGGGAATGTCACAATAAAGAGCGCCTTCAGAGTGAGGAGAAGGTACTCTTTGGGGTAAAGAAAATTGTTGATGTTTTCCTCACGCAGTATGAGTCTATGTAGTCAAATGGTTGTAATATGCAAGAAAGTATACTGAGTTGGTGAACTAGATGGAATGTTTTTGGTATGGTTGCATTCGTATATGAAATATGGATACAATTATGAAAAGTATAGTGGATACTTCTATCATAAGTAAGTGTGTGGTTTCTAAAGCGAATGACTTACGATTCTATTCAAAACCTTCCTGGGCTGATAGAGATGTTGCAGGAACTGTGGATGAAGGATTAGGATTTACAATCCTTGATAAAGTATCTGTAAATGGCTCGCAGCAGTATAAAGTGAAGAATAGTAAAGGTAATGGGTTTTATATTACAGCTAGTTCTTATTTATGTAGAAATTAAATAGTAAATATAAAAAGTGCCGGCTCTTAAGTGAGTCGGCTTTTTTTATTGAGTATATTAAAAAAGTAGTAGAGTTTCCTAAAAATATCTTTAAGTTCGTCAAAGTTTATTTTTAGAACAAAACTTTGATTTTCGTGTTTCAAAGTCTCGATTACATTTACAACATGTGTATTAGTTATTTGCACAGATAAATTTCGATTTTTATTATCTGTCACTTTGACAATTCTTTTTTCATCGTCGACTAGATGTGGCCCCATTTCCCAAAAATATTATTAGGATTTGATTCATATTGTTTCCTTAAAGAATTATCAACACATTCATTGACTAATTTCTCCATTTTAATATATTCATCATGAGTCATTTTAATTTCATTTATGCTCTGTGTTTTGAAATATTCTTGAGTAATTTGAATTGATTTTTGATCTGAATCGGCTTCTAACATTATTACTTGATAAGTATTTTTTTTGAATATACCTTTTCTATGCAATATGATCACCGCTAAATTTATATTTTTATAAGTCCGATATTCTTCTAACTTGTTTTTCCTTCTTCTTGAAATTCCTCTTATATTGTTGGAAGTCTTGTTTATCAACTCTGAATTTTTCTCCAGTAGCAACGTTCTTAACCAGGTAGGTCGTGCGTTTGAATTCCCTAATGTAATAGATAATTAACCCAACTAAAAGGGATATACACATTGTCGCTGGGATAGCTAAAATACAAAGAACGATAATGAGAGCAGAAATTTTATCTGACTCATAAACTCTTTTTAACACTATACGTTTCCCATTTGCAGCTTGAGCTTGCTCTAATTGTTGCATACGTTGTAACGATGCAATCGTATCATAACTCATGAAAAACTCCCTCCACTATTTGTTCATTTTATTTAAAGCTTTATCCATTTGGTGTTCATTCGCTTGTGTTGCGCTACTTGTTGTATTTTCTACACCACGATAATTGTATTTAGAGTTTTGCCAAAAGTCGAAAGCGAAATCTTTTAATGGCTTTTCGGATGCATTTCTCTCAACAACTTCAGATTTAAAGATATTCGTGAGCATGTATTCATGATTAGATACGTCTTTAATATATGTTTTATTTGTATATTCTTTGATGATTTCATCTCCAAAAGTCTTAATTTCATCTTTAGTGGGTTTATAATTATGAGCATATTTACTAATTTCATCAAATTTTTCATTTGGAGTTTTATCATTTGAAGCTATCTCTGTAATTTTACTCTTCCATTGGCTAGATGAAGTAGTTGTAGCAACTGTCTTTTTGGCTTGACTGTTAGAGCCTTTGTGATCTGGATTTAAATTAATACAAACCATGCATACAATAAATGAAATTAGAGCTGTAGAAAGATAAACTTTCACTACTTGTAAACGATTAATCTTCTCTCCTCTTAATACAATTTTAGGTATTAATAAACCTATAATTAGAACGATAATTGACACAATAGATACTAAAAATAGTATCACTTCTAATGCGTTTAACAAAAAATCCACTCCTTAAAATCAACATTGGTATAATACCTAAATCATACCAATTTCATGCAACAACTGTAAATATTACATTTTGTAAATTTGCTTTTAGAAACTTTTGACTCGCTCTAGTAAGTCCGTTACTTGGTTAAGACGTTCTTGAGTTTTTTCTAAAGAAACTTTTGTTAGGTCAGCGTTTTTTGACCAGAAGTCATTAAAAGCATGCCATTCGCCCATAATAAACATAGTTTTATCTGTATCAAGTGTCCTTAACAAAGAACTAACCTCTTCAAATGTTTCTTCGATTTTGTTTCCTAATAATTTTTTGTCGTATGCTACCTGGTTCGTTATCATATAAGTCCTCCTTTTAAAATTTTGATTGTGCGTGACTTGGATGGATCTCGTTGAATATATCCTTTCTCTTCTAAGTGTAGTAAATGCCCGTGTACTGTGGAACTAGAAGCAAGTCCAGTCGCTTGGCATATTTCCCTAACAGTGGGAGGATATCCATTTTCTATTACTTTTTCTTGGATGAAAGTTAAAATTTGAGCTTGTCTATTGGTTAATGGTTTCATGATGTATACCTCACTTTATGTATGGAATATCTAACCATATAATACCAAGATGTTGAGAATAAATCAAACACTTGTTCGTTTTTTGTCGGGAAATTATACTCCCATAAACTCACTATCAAAGTAAAACTTGTCCATTAAGTTATTTACAATTCCGTTGAAATAAGCGAATTTACCCTTATTCATTTTTGCTCCGGCTTTAATTTTCATAACAAATTCTTTAATAGCTGTTAATCCAATAGTAAGTTCCTGGTCTTTAGTAAATGCTTTATCACCAGTAGAGAAATTTGTCACTTTATTACACTGTCTTACGACCTTCCACAGTTCTTGAATTGTTTTAGATTCACTATAAAAAGAGCTAACTAAAGAAATAAAACGTTCTGGTACCCAGTGAGCAACAAAATCAGCTTGTTCAATATTCTCTTCTGGAGTATTGCTATTCTCATTACTATTACGTTTGTTTATATCTTTTATATTTTGTTTTAAGGTTTTAGTAGTTGTTTTATTGGTGTGACACTTTTCTTTATTTTTTGCAGGAGCTTGTGTGACAACCTGTTCTTCCACAATGATTTGCTGAATAACAATTGCGTTACTTGTTTGTTTCATATCGCTTTTACGCTTCATTTTTAGCTGTTTAATAATACCTAGAGACTCTAAATGTAGGCATACTCTAATAACCGTTCTACGGCTAATATTAAGGTCTTCAGCAATGTGTTTTTTCGTTCTAAAAGATACACCAAAGAACTTAGAAGAATAGTTGTGTAAGTGATTCAATACAGCTAATTGAGTTTTATTTAACTGATTTGCAAATTTCTCTTTGTATGCACGAACAGTCTTATTTAATTCATCGACTGTTTTAAATGTTGCTAGGTTTTCGTATGTTTCATTACCTGCAATGATTGTAATACCTTGTTTCTTCATATTATATGTCCCCTTTTGGGAAACAAAAAAGCAACAGAATGCCAAGTGTAAGCAAACTGTTGCTAAGGAGCCCTTACGTACTGTAAAATAGTCCGTAAGAGTACAGCAAATGTTTGCCTAATTAGAGTAGGCGGACGGTATATAGAGTGTTGACGCACTTTATATACACGCTGTGCTCTTTTGTTTTGTCCTGAATTTTTTTCGGTATTCAAGACTAGCTACTTGCGGGGCTGGGAAAACAGAGATGTTGTTTTACGGTATTAACGAAGCGCTTCAAAAAGGAGAAAGAGTTTGTATCGCAACGCCGAGAACGGATGTTGTTCTGGAATTAGCACCGAGATTACAAGAAGTATTTCCATATATAAAGGTAGCGGCTTTATATGGAGGGAGTGTGGATAAAGAAAAAGATGCAGTACTAGTCGTTGCAACCACGCATCAATTATTGCGTTATTATAGGGCGTTTCATGTCATGGTTGTAGATGAGATAGATGCTTTTCCATATTGTGCAGATCAAATGTTACAGTACGCGGTAAAACAAGCGATGAAAGAAAAAGCGGCGCGTATTTATTTAACTGCGACTCCAGATGAAACGTGGAAGCGAAAATTTAGAAAAGGTGAACAAAAAGGTGTTATTGTTTCTGGACGATATCACCGTCATCCGTTGCCAGTTCCTCTATTTTGCTGGTGCGGAAATTGGAAGAAAAGCCTCAACCGTGAAAGAATTCCTCGAGTTTTACTACAATGGTTAAAGATGCACTTAAACAAAAAGTATCCTGTTTTTTTATTCGTTCCCCATGTACGATATATAGAAGAAATAAGCTCGTTATTGAAATCATTGCATAATAAAGTTGAAGGGGTACATGCAGAAGATCCGATGAGAAAAGAGAAAGTCGCAGCGTTCAGAAAGGGAGAAATCCCATTATTAGTTACAACGACAATTTTAGAGCGAGGCGTAACGGTGAAAAATTTGCAAGTTGCAGTTTTAGGGGCGGAAGAAGAAATATTTTCAGAAAGTGCGCTCGTACAAATTGCGGGCCGAGCAGGGCGGAGCTTTGAAGCACCGTATGGAGAGGTCATTTATTTTCACTATGGCAAGACAGAGGCGATGGTGCGCGCGAAAAAACATATTCAAGGTATGAATAAAAATGCGAAAAAACAAGGAATGATCAATTAATGCATTGTTTACTTTGTGATGAGTGTTTTGTAGAAAAGATTAGTTGGTACACTTTTTTTGTAAAGTGTCATAGAAAATATATATGTGATAGATGTGAGCAGAAACTTTCCTATATTATAGGAGAAATTTGCATGGAGTGTGGGCGACCTTTAGAATTTGTTCCTGCCTCATTTCAAGAAGACGGTATTTGTATAGATTGTATAAGGTGGATGAAAGAGGAGAAGTATCGTTCTTTTAAAAACCGTTCGTTATATATGTATGATGATGAGATGAAAGAAATAGTAGCGCAGTTTAAGTTTCGGGGGGATGCAGAGTTAGTGCACATTTTTTATCGTCCTTTTCGAAGTTTATTTCAAAAGTATTTTGCCAGTGTTTCAACCGTTATCGCTGTTCCGCTTAGTAAGGAAAGGGAAGTTGAACGTGGTTTTAATCAAGCTGAGTTATTAGCAACTTGTTTGCCTGTCAAAATTTCTTATCCATCATTAAGAAGAAGGGAAACAGAAAAGCAAAGTAAGAAGACACGTAAAGAAAGGGTGTCAGGAAGCAATCCTTTTTATTTTCAGGGAGAAGAGATGTTTTCTGGGCAACATATTTTACTCGTTGATGACGTGTATACGACAGGGATTACAGTTAGGCAAATCGGAAGTTTGTTATATGAAAGAGGGGCAAGGGAAGTATCTAGTTTGACACTTTGTAGAAGTTAATATGGCAGTGTCGAAAGGGATAAGAAAAAGACGATAAGTCTTCTTTGACTTCATATGTTGTCATTCGTTATAGTCAAAATATGGGGCGAATACCCTGATTTTTAGAGTGAAGGGAATGGAATGAACATGCAAGGAAGAGTGAAATGGTTCAATGCAGAAAAGGGATTTGGGTTTATTGAGCGTGAAGATGGTGACGATGTATTTGTCCATTTTTCTGCTATTCAACAAGATGGGTATAAGTCATTGGAAGAAGGGCAACAAGTAGAGTTTGACATTGTAGATGGAGCACGTGGACCACAAGCAGCTAATGTTGTGAAACTGTAGGGTATATTGTTTTTGGAAGAGAAAGCTGCGTTTGTGGCAACGTTATATATATGTAGTAGAACCTCTTGTTTTTCGCAAGGGGTTTTTGTTATAGGGTAAGTTGTCAAAAAGTTGTTTCTTTTCTGTAACGAATTGTCCACAGAAATATTCGTTATTCACGATGTTAATAGGATAAAATAAAGATAGAAACGATGCATCTTTTCATTTCAACAAAAAACGATAAAAAAATCGCAATTCCACTAATTTTTTTAAAAAAGTTAGAAGGAGTTTTTAAGCCAATGTCGAAATTATAGTACATAGGCTTGAAAGGAGGAATTCATCTATGAAATTCAACATTCGTGGTGAAAATATTGAAGTAACTCCAGCATTAAAGGAATATGTAGAGAAAAAACTAAGTAAGTTAGAGCGTTATTTTGATACATTCCCAGAGATTAAAGTTAATTTAAAAGTATACTCTGACAAGCAACGTGTCGAGGTAACAATTCCATTTACTGATTTATTACTTCGTGCAGAAGAAACTAATAGCGATATGTACGCTGCTATCGATTTAGTAGTTGATAAAATTGAGCGACAAATTCGTAAACATAAAACAAAAGTAAATCGTAAGTTACGTGAGAAAGGTTCTATGAAAACGAACTTTATCCTTCCAGAAGCAGTAGCTGTTTTGGATGAGGTAGAAGAAGATGAATTAGAACTTGTACGTACAAAACGATTCGATTTAAAGCCGATGGACGTTGAAGAGGCAATCCTACAAATGGATATGCTAGGACATAATTTCTTCGTCTTCACAAATGCTGATACAAATGAAACTAATGTTGTATATGGCCGTAAAGATGGGAAATACGGTTTAATCGAAACTAAATAATAATTCGAAAGCGCAGCCAAATGAGGCTGCGCTTTTTTTGCTGAAAATAGATTTTTAAAAAACTTTTCTTAATTTAGAACGAGACAATCGGCCGATTGTTGTCATAGTTATAAGACAAGTGTTACAATTATCATTAGGTATATACATTTTAGTTTTTTTAATTAGGAGAAAAATTGGCATAACATACATTTGATTTTTATAACGACTGATTGTAATAGAGAAAAAGAAAAACAATCGGAAGTTTTATTTTAATAAAAAGAGGAGCGTATTTCCTATGATCGGTATTTTAAAAAAGGTGTTTGATGTAAATCAACGCCAAATTAAACGTATGCAAAAGACAGTTGAGCAAATTGATGCATTAGAGTCATCTATTAAGCCACTAACTGATGAACAATTAAAAGGAAAGACGCTTGAATTTAAAGAACGTCTAACAAAAGGTGAAACAGTAGATGATTTACTACCTGAAGCTTTTGCAGTTGTTCGCGAAGCGGCAACTCGTGTTCTTGGAATGCGTCCATATGGCGTACAGTTAATGGGTGGTATTGCCTTACATGAAGGGAATATTTCTGAGATGAAAACGGGTGAAGGTAAAACGTTAACATCTACATTACCTGTATATTTAAATGCTTTAACAGGAAAAGGTGTTCACGTTGTTACAGTCAATGAATATTTAGCACAACGTGATGCGAGCGAAATGGGACAACTTCATGAGTTCCTTGGCTTAACGGTAGGAATTAACTTAAATAGTATGTCACGCGAAGAGAAACAAGAGGCTTATGCTGCTGATATTACGTATAGCACAAATAATGAGCTTGGATTCGATTACTTACGTGATAACATGGTTTTATATAAAGAGCAGTGCGTTCAACGTCCACTTCACTTTGCTATTATCGATGAAGTCGATTCTATTTTAGTCGATGAAGCACGTACGCCGCTTATTATTTCAGGACAAGCTCAAAAATCAACAGAGCTATACATGTTTGCAAATGCATTTGTTCGTACGTTAGAAAATGAAAAAGATTATTCATTTGATGTGAAAACGAAAAATGTAATGCTAACAGAAGATGGTATTACGAAAGCAGAGAAAGCTTTCCATATTGAAAACTTATTCGATTTAAAACATGTAGCACTTCTTCACCATATTAATCAGGGGCTTCGTGCACACGTTGTTATGCATCGTGATACAGATTATGTTGTACAAGAAGGCGAAATCGTAATTGTAGACCAATTCACTGGTCGTCTTATGAAAGGTCGTCGTTATAGCGAAGGATTACACCAAGCGATTGAAGCAAAAGAAGGTGTAGAAATTCAAAATGAAAGCATGACGCTTGCAACAATTACATTCCAGAACTACTTCCGTATGTATGAAAAATTATCTGGTATGACTGGTACAGCGAAAACAGAGGAAGAGGAATTCCGTAACATTTACAATATGAACGTTATTGTAATTCCGACAAACAAACCGATTATTCGTGATGATCGTGCCGATTTAATCTTTAAATCAATGGAAGGTAAGTTCAATGCTGTTGTTGAGGATATTGTAAATCGTCATAAAAAAGGACAACCTGTTCTTGTAGGTACAGTTGCAATTGAAACTTCAGAGCTTATTTCAAAAATGTTAACGCGTAAAGGTGTACGTCATAACATCTTAAATGCGAAAAACCATGCTCGTGAAGCAGATATCATTGCAGAGGCTGGTATGAAAGGTGCTGTAACAATCGCGACGAACATGGCAGGTCGTGGTACAGATATTAAGCTTGGAGACGATGTGAAAAACGTTGGTTTAGCAGTTATCGGTACAGAGCGTCACGAAAGTCGTCGTATTGATAATCAGTTACGTGGTCGTGCTGGTCGTCAAGGGGACCCTGGTGTTACGCAATTCTACTTATCGATGGAAGATGAATTAATGCGCCGATTTGGTTCAGATAATATGAAAGCAATGATGGACCGCCTTGGTATGGATGATTCTCAGCCGATTGAAAGTAAAATGGTTTCTCGTGCGGTAGAATCTGCACAAAAACGTGTTGAAGGAAATAACTATGATGCACGTAAGCAGTTACTGCAATATGATGATGTACTTCGTCAGCAACGTGAAGTTATTTACAAACAGCGTCAAGAGGTAATGGAGTCTGACAACTTACGCGGCATTATTGAAGGTATGATGAAATCTACAGTAGAACGTGCTGTTGCTCTTCATACACAAGAGGAAATTGAAGAAGATTGGAACATTAAAGGTCTTGTTGACTACTTAAATACAAACCTTCTTCAAGACGGAGATGTAAAAGAAGAAGAATTACGTCGCCTTGCTCCTGAGGAAATGAGCGAGCCAATTATTGCGAAATTAATTGAGCGATACAATGAAAAAGAAAAGCTTATGCCAGAAGAGCAAATGCGTGAGTTTGAGAAGGTTGTTGTATTCCGCGTTGTAGATACGAAATGGACAGAGCATATTGATGCGATGGATCACCTTCGTGAAGGTATTCATTTACGTGCTTACGGTCAAATCGATCCACTTCGTGAGTACCAAATGGAAGGATTCGCGATGTTCGAGTCAATGGTTGCTTCTATTGAAGAGGAAATTTCTCGTTACATTATGAAAGCTGAAATTGAACAAAACTTAGAACGTCAAGAAGTTGTTCAAGGTGAAGCTGTTCATCCTTCTAGCGATGGCGAAGAAGCAAAGAAAAAGCCAGTTGTAAAAGGTGACCAAGTGGGCCGCAACGATTTATGTAAATGTGGTAGCGGTAAAAAATATAAAAACTGCTGTGGTATCGTTCAGTAATATAGGACGGTAGCTTAGGCTGTTTTGCAAACTTTTATATCAAAAATGTATAATTAAGAAGGATTAAACTCTCTCCGTAATAAGTGGAGAGAGTTTCCCTTGTTTTCATACGAAAGTAACAGCAATTACATAGAGGTGAAGGAAATGGAATTAGTAGAAATTAGACAGGAATTAGAGAAAATGGCTAAGCGATTAGCGGCTTTTAGGGGGTCTCTTTGACCTCCCTACTAAGGAGAAACAAATTGCAGAATTAGAAGAGAAAATGATGGGCGCAGGATTTTGGGATGACCAACAAGGCGCACAAGCTGTAATTAATGAAGCGAATGCGTTAAAAGATATGGTTGGAAAGTTCCGTCAGTTAGATGAGACGTTCGAAAATTTAGAAATCACGCATGAGCTTTTAAAAGAAGAGTATGATGAAGATTTACATGAGGAATTAGAATCAGAAGTAAAAGGCTTAATTCAAGAAATGAATGAGTATGAGCTTCAGTTACTATTAAGTGATCCTTATGATAAAAATAATGCGATTTTAGAATTACATCCAGGTGCAGGTGGAACTGAGTCACAAGACTGGGGTTCTATGCTATTACGTATGTACACACGCTGGGCTGAAAAACGCGGATTCAAAGTAGAAACGGTTGACTATTTACCAGGTGATGAAGCTGGTATTAAGAGTGTAACTTTATTAATTAAAGGTCATAACGCTTACGGTTACTTAAAAGCAGAGAAAGGTGTACATCGTCTTGTACGTATTTCACCATTCGATTCTTCAGGGCGTCGTCATACATCATTCGTATCTTGTGAAGTTGTACCAGAGTTCAATGATGAAGTTGAAATCGAAGTACGTACAGAAGATTTAAAAATTGATACGTACCGAGCAAGTGGAGCTGGTGGACAGCACGTAAATACGACAGATTCAGCAGTTCGTATTACACATACACCGACAAATACGGTTGTAACATGTCAGTCGGAGCGTTCTCAAATTAAAAACCGTGAGCATGCGATGAAAATGTTAAAAGCGAAATTATATCAAAAGAAACTAGAAGAGCAACAAGCAGAATTAGATGAAATTCGCGGAGAGCAAAAAGAAATCGGATGGGGTAGCCAAATCCGTTCTTACGTATTCCACCCGTATTCTCTTGTAAAAGACCATCGTACAAATACGGAGGTTGGTAACGTACAAGCTGTTATGGATGGAGAGATTGATCCATTTATTGATGCTTACTTACGTTCTCGCATCTAATAAGCGAAAAAAAGCCAACGAAATTGTTGGCGCATGCTGAGGACAATAGAGGATATAAAGAATTTGATTTTATTTTTATAGATGAAGTAAAGAGGAAGAGAAGTTGGAAACGACAACTTCTCTTTTTGATGGGATTATATGTAGATTACAATGCTGTATATTGTTTTGTAAAAAGTAGAGAATAGTAAAATAGAGCGGTAATATGGTAAAGATTTATATAGAACTTTTCTAATTTTCCTTTTAAAAAGGATGCTTTATAGAAGTTTTTTAAGTTGTTCACAGAATTGAAACAACTTATGAAAGCTTTATTTTATCAAGGTTCTCACTGTATTTTTGAGGAATATGAAATACACCTTAGTTTTTCTATATAAAGATAATGCTTATAATGAAAATGAGTGTGTTAGGAATAAAAAGAATATCAACAATGGGGAGCGATAGAAGTGAAAAAGAAATTGTTGGCTATTGCGCTAGGGACATCGGTTGTTTTTGCTTTAGGAGCATGCGGAAATAAAGAAGAGAGTAAGTCTTCGAAACAGTCTGCAAGTACAGACAGCGCAGAACAAATTTTCCAAAGAAGTTGTGCGGGATGTCACGCAACAGATTTATCAGGGGCAACTGGACCTGATTTAAGAAAAGTAGGCGGTAAGTACGACGCTGCAGATATCGAAGAGATTATTAAAAAAGGCCGCGGTTCAATGTCACCAGGACTTATTCAAGGTGAAGATGCGAAAAAAGTGTCTAAATGGTTAGCTGAACATAAATAAAAAAGGTGAAATGGACGAGTTGATAATATAGTCAACTCGTTTTCCTTTTTTCTGGTATGTAACATAACTGTAACAAAAATGTATCCAAATTGGAAACCGTTTGATGTTACAATGGGGTTTGTAGAATTTTGCTGAAATATATTACATAGAGTGGTATTGCTTATGAGAAAGCATAAGTAAACTATCTTCAACAAGGATGACTAAATGAAAATGAAGGATGTCTTTTGTTTTCAGATGTACAGAAAAGTATTTCGAAAAAAATCATTAAGTATTGGGTGATAAATAATGATAAAAATGACGAATGTTTATAAGGAGTACCCGAATGGTATGAAAGCCATTGCTGGTCTTACAGTTAACATTAAACAAGGTGAATTCGTATACGTAGTTGGACCGAGTGGAGCCGGAAAATCTACATTTATTAAAATGATGTATCGTGAAGAGAAACCATCTACAGGATCTATTAATGTAAATGGACTTACTATCGAAACATTGGCAGAAAGAGACGTTCCGTATTTTCGTCGTCAATTAGGCGTGATTTTCCAAGATTTCAAATTGCTACCTAAGTTAACGGTATATGAGAATGTTTCGTTTGCTTTAGAAGTAATTGAAGAAGAACCGGATGCAATTCGTGAGCGTGTAACAGAAGTTCTAGGTCTTGTAGGCCTTGAAGATCGTGCAGACGCACTTCCAAGTGAGCTTTCGGGCGGGGAGCAACAACGTGTGGCTATTGCAAGAGCAATTGTAAATAGACCAAAGGTTGTAATTGCCGATGAGCCAACAGGTAACTTAGATATTGAAACAGCTCTTGATATTATGAATATTTTTACTCGCATTAATGAGCGCGGCACAACGATTGTTATGGCGACGCATAATGCAGATATCGTAAATACAATCCGTCATCGTGTAATCGCGATTGAAGGCGGAAAAATTGTTCGAGATGAGATTGAGGGAGGATACGGATATGAAGGCTAAGACCCTTAGTCGACATTTGCGAGAAGGTGTAAAGAATCTATCACGTAACGGATGGATGACATTTGCTTCTGTTAGTGCAGTAACAGTTACATTATTACTTGTAGGTGTCTTTTTAACAGCGATTATGAATATGAACCATTTTGCGACGAAAGTAGAGCAAGATGTAGAGATTCGTGTACACATTGATCCAGCTGCAAAAGAAGCGGATCAAAAGAAATTAGAAGAAGATATGAGTAAGATTGCAAAAGTAGATTCTATTAAATATTCTTCTAAAGAAGAAGAGTTAAAACGTTTAATTAAAAGCTTAGGTGATAGTGGAAAAACGTTTGAGTTATTTGAACAAGATAACCCACTTAAAAACGTATTCGTTGTAAAAGCAAAAGAACCAACCGATACAGCGACAATCGCGAAGAAGGTTGAAAAAATGCAGTTTGTTAGTAATGTTCAGTACGGAAAAGGACAAGTTGAACGATTATTTGATACTGTAAA
This sequence comes from Bacillus sp. PPSBB_2, assembly GCF_045291115.1. NCBI lineage: Bacteria > Bacillati > Bacillota > Bacilli > Caryophanales > Bacillaceae > Bacillus > Bacillus sp. PPSBB_2. The sequence goes on along the minus strand of NZ_CP147983.1, from coordinate 5,396,468 downwards.
AACTGGTCGTAACATTGGGATTGCGTTAATTGCTGGTCTTTTATTCACAGCGATGTTCTTAATCTCTAATACAATTAAAATTACAATTTATGCTCGTAGTACAGAAATTGAAATTATGAAACTTGTTGGTGCAACAAACTGGTTTATTCGTTGGCCATTCTTGCTAGAGGGATTATTCTTAGGAGTATTAGGATCAATTATTCCAATTGGCCTAATTCTAATTACGTATAATTCGTTGCAAGGTGTGTTTAATGAAAAACTTGGCGGAACAATTTTCGAGCTTCTACCATACAGTCCGTTCGTATTCCAATTAGCTGGTTTACTAGTGTTAATCGGTGCTTTAATCGGTATGTGGGGAAGTGTAATGTCAATTCGTCGCTTCTTAAAAGTATAAAAAGTTGCAAACATAATTCGTACAAGCTTATCATATAGTAGAAATAGGTAAAGGCATCACACACTGTGTGATGCCTTTTGCTACACCACCTGTGTGTTTTGGAAAGGGGAATTCCGCATTGAAACGTAGAGTTGCAATTATTGGAATGGTTGTTGCATTTTTAATTGGTGCTGGCGGAATGTTTGCAGGCATGTCTGTATTTGGGGTTAACCCATCAGAAGTAACGCAAACAATTTCGAGTGGGAATGCTAGCACTGCGCAAGGGAATTTGGCAAAAATTAATGAGGCGTATGCACTAATTGATTCACGTTATGTGGAAGACGTGAAAGATGAAAAGTTAGTTGAAGGTGCAATACAAGGTATGTTGTCTACGCTGAAGGACCCTTATTCCACGTATATGGATAAAGAAACAGCCAAACAGTTTAGTGAATCGCTTGATCCCGAATTAGAGGGGATTGGGGCTGAGGTGAACAAGACGGACGGTAAGCTTATTATCGTATCGCCAATTAAAGGTTCACCAGCAGAAAAGATAGGAATTAAACCGAATGACCAAATTTTATCTGTAGATGGAAACAGTGTGAAAGACTTATCACGTGAAGAAGCAGTATTAAAAATTCGTGGTAAAAAGGGAACGACTGTCACAATTGAAATTAAACGTGCGGGAGTAACTGATCCGATTGTATTTAAAATTAAGCGTGAAAAGATTCCGATCTTTACAGTGTTTAGTTCTGTGAAGCAAGAGAGCGGAAAAGATATCGGTTATATGCAAATCACTTCTTTTGCTGAAAATACAGCGAAAGAATTTAAGGATCAGTTAAAAGAGTTAGAGAAGAAAAATATAAAAGGCTTAGTTATTGACGTGCGTGGTAATCCTGGTGGCTACTTAAATAGTGTAGAAGATATACTAGGGGAAATTATGACGAATAAAAAGCCGATGCTACAAGTAGAGCAGCGAAATGGTGAGAAGAAGAAATTCTCTACGGAACTGAAAGAGAGAAAACCATATCCAATTTCAGTATTAATTGATAATGGAAGTGCTTCTGCTTCAGAGATTTTAGCGGGTGCGCTAAAAGAAGGAGAAGGATACGATTTAATTGGTGAAAAGACATTTGGTAAAGGTACTGTCCAGCAAGCTGTTCCATTTAAAGACGGCAGCAACATTAAATTAACGATGTTTAAATGGTTAACGCCGGATGGGAACTGGATTCATAAGAAAGGAATCGCGCCAACAGTAGAAGTGAAGCAACCAAATTATTATCATGCGACACCAATTCAAATTGAAAAAACACTTTCATACAATTCAAATGATGTACAAGTAAAACATGCTCAGGAAATGCTTAAGAGCTTAGGTTATGTACCAGGTCGTGAAGATGGATACTTTAGTAAAGAGACAGAATCGGCTTTGAAAGCATTCCAAAATGCAAATGAAATGGAAGCGACAGGACAGCTTGATAAAAAGACAGCTGAAGCGATTCAAACTAAAATTATTGAAAAAATCCGTTCTGGAGAAAATGATTTACAATTACAGTCAGCATTAAAATTAATGGCAAAATAAGAAGAAATACAGGCAGTTTGCTGCCTGTATTTTTTTGTGTTAAACAAACGTTTGTTTAGTTATGATAATATAAAAAGAAAGAATGATATAAATGGTGGTGAATGAGTTCGTGGAGGCGTGGATTTTTGAAATAATGCGGGCAGTTGGACGTTTTTTCTTACACCCTGCTGTCTATATATTTGTAATAAGTAGTATCTTCGTTGGATACTTACGTATGTTAAGAGAACGAAAAGATTTTTCTTTTAAAGTTTGTGATATTTGGTTTGAACTGCGAACCTCTCTATTTGCAGGGATTGGATACGGATTAGTAGTATCTATTATTACGATTGGGCTTGGACTTGTTGTTTCTAAAGCAAGCTTATGGGCCATTTTAATTTGGACGTTACTATTTGGATTAACGGCTATGTATCGATGTTTATCGGCGGCTTATACATTTAGCATTGCGATCGTATGTGTTCTATTATCTTCTAAGCTACCAGTTTCCTTTTTACAGCTTCGAGAAGGTGAAGAGAGTACCATTGTATCCCTTGTTATTTTACTAGGCGTTATGCTTATTGTAGAAGGCTTATTGATTTCTAAAAATGCAGTAGGATATTCGACGCCGAGGATTAGGCAGGGGAAGCGTGGATTAAAGATTGGTTTACACGAATCAAAGCGTTTATGGATCGTTCCTATTTTTATTCTTGTACCGGGTGATGCGGTAACGCAGTTTATTTCATGGTGGCCTGTCGTTTCAATAGGTTCAAATACATATTCTCTATTCCTCGTTCCATTTTTAATTGGATTTATGAGAAATATTAAAAGTTATGAGCCGACGGAAGCTTTATTATTTACAGGAAGACGTGTTTATGGGTTAGCAGGACTTGTGCTCGTTTTAGGAATCGCAAGTTACTGGTGGCATGTACTTGCAATTATCGCGATGGGAGTCGCTATGCTTGGGCGTTTCACAATTTCGATGCAAGAAAAAATTGCCGATGAAACAAGACCAGCGTATTTTGCTGCACGCAATGATGGGCTCGTTGTACTAGATACAATTCCAAATACAATTGGAGCAGAGCTGAAATTACTGCCTGGAGAAATTATTACGAAAGTAAATGGAGTCATTCCAAAAAGCGCCGAGGAATTTTATGATGCGCTTCAAACGAAGACGACAGGAGCATTTTGTAAATTAGAAGTATTAGATACAAATGGTGAGCTTCGTCTTGCACAAACTGCATTATATGCTGGTGGACATCACGAATTAGGTATTGTATTCGTTGAACAGGAGCATGAGTGGGATTCGGAAGCGATGTAATAGAAGGAATGGTATCACCTTGTGGTGGTACCTTTTTTGTTTTTGGGAGATGGGAGAGTAGTTAGTAAATGAAATTTATATCGGCGATTTTCCGAATATATCAGCGCAACTTGAAATATATCGGCGATTTTGCAAATATATCAGCGCAACTCGAAATATATCGGGGATTATTCGAATATATCGACTTTCCAGCAAAAAACGACAACTATCGCAAAGCTTATTTTCAGTTTCATAGACGGATAACTTGAATAATTATTTGATAATGGTTATCATTTAGGGAGTCTTTTTAATTTTGGAAAATGGAGGTAAGATATGCTGCGTAAATTTTTCTCGTACTATAAACCGTATAAAGGTTTATTTATACTCGACTTTTCTTGTGCGGTTGTCGCAGGATTATTAGAACTCGGCTTCCCGCTTATCGTAAATCAATTTATTGATAAGTTATTGCCAGGGCAAAACTGGACGCTTATTTTATGGGCTTGTTTCGGTTTACTCGCAGTTTATATGTTAAATGCAGGCTTACAATATGTCGTTACATATTGGGGACATATGCTTGGTGTTAACATTGAAACAGATATGAGGCAGAAATTATTTGATCATATTCAAAAGCTATCATTCAGATTTTTTGATAATAATAAAACAGGTCATTTAATTTCACGCCTTACAAACGATTTAATGGAAATTGGGGAAATTGCTCACCATGGACCAGAAGATCTATTTATCGCCGTAATGACTTTAGTTGGGGCATTCTCATTTATGATGATGATCAACTGGAAGTTAGCGTTATTAACGTTCTTCGTCATTCCATTCCTATTATGGTTAGCACTTTACTTTAATAAAAAAATGACAGGTACATTTAGACGTTTATTCTCAGACGTTGCTGATTTTAATGCATGCATTGAGAACAATGTTGGTGGTATTCGCGTTGTACAAGCATTCGGAAATGAAAAGTTTGAGAAAGAGCAATTTGCTGTTAACAACGCTCGTTTCCGTACAACAAAATTAATGGCGTATAAAATTATGGCGTTAAATTCGTCGATTAGTTATATGCTCATGCGTCTCGTAACGCTCTTCGTCTTAATATGCGGTACATGGTTTGTGCTGCAAGGAGAATTAACGTACGGTGGATTTATCGGATTCGTTCTATTAACGAATATTTTCTTCCGCCCAATTGAAAAAATTAACGCGGTAATCGAAAGCTATCCGAAAGGAATCGCCGGTTTTAAAAGATATGTAGAGCTTCTTGAAACAGAGCCTGACATTGTAGACTCTAAAGATGCAATGGAAGTGAAGCATGTACACGGTGATATTCAATATAACAACATTACGTTTGGATATGAAAACAAAGAACCGATTTTAAATGACATTAGTTTGAAAATACATGCAGGTGAAACAGTTGCGTTCGTTGGACCATCAGGAGCTGGGAAAACGACGTTATGTAGCCTATTACCACGTTTTTATGAACAATCATCTGGATCGATTCAAATTGATGGAATTGATACGAAAGATATGACATTATCTTCACTTCGTAAGCAAATTGGAATTGTGCAGCAAGACGTGTTCTTATTCTCAGGAACAATTCGTGAAAATATCGCTTACGGAAATTTAAAAGCATCAGAAGCTGAAATTTGGCAGGCAGTAAAACGTGCGCAATTAGAAGATTTAATTTACTCACAGCCGGACGGTTTAGATACTGTTATCGGTGAGCGCGGCGTGAAACTTTCAGGTGGACAAAAGCAGCGTCTAGCTATTGCTCGTATGTTCTTGAAAAACCCTCCAATTTTAATATTGGATGAAGCAACTTCTGCATTAGATACAGAGACAGAACTTGCGATTCAAAAATCGCTTGCGGAGCTATCTGTTGGCCGTACAACATTAGTTATCGCTCACAGACTTGCAACGATTAAAAATGCAGATCGCATCGTCGTTGTAAATAAAGATGGTATTGCAGAACAAGGTTCACATAATGAATTAATTGAGCAAGGTGGAGGATACAGTAGGTTATACGAAGCTCAGTTTAGTTCGTAAATATAATTTGTACAGAATTAGTGCACCATAAGTAGGTAAAAATCTCATATGGGAGGCTATAAAGTATGATTGTAACAACAACGTCTACAATTCAAGGAAAAGAAATTATTGAGTACATCGATATTGTCAATGGAGAAGCGATTATGGGCGCGAATATCGTTCGTGACCTTTTCGCCTCCGTCCGTGACGTTGTCGGCGGTCGTGCGGGTGCTTATGAAAGTAAATTAAAAGAAGCACGCGACATCGCAATGGAAGAAATGAAAACTTTCGCAAGACAAAAAAATGCAAATGCAATTGTTGGTATCGACGTGGATTACGAGGTAGTTCGCGAAGGAATGCTAATGGTTGCTGTGAGCGGGACTGCTGTCCGTATCTAAAATGAAAAGCCGTGCTGATGCACGGCTTTTTGTATTCTATGTCGAAGATTCAATATTTCTTGGGAAATGTGGAATGCCCCGTCGATATATAGGGAAGACATTAGAGTGCTTCTTTACATTTTTGAATTTGAGTTAATAATTTTGCGTATTCTTGTTCGAGAGATGTGATGTCATCGTGATGATTTGGAATGGAAATCCGGCCGATGACTTCTGTTAATTTTGTTTGTAATCGTAACATTTCTTGCTCAGTAACGTTTACAGAATCTCCGGTGGTTCTTTTTGTGTATTGCTCGTAATTACCGTGGAAGATTCTTGGTTCATTCTCATCTACGTGTAGAATATGGTCTGCAACAGAGCGAATAAAGGCACGGTCATGGCTAATGAAAAGTATTGTGCCAGGATATTCTTGTAACATGGTTTCTAATTCTTCTTGCGTCGCTAAGTCTAAATAGTTTGTCAAACTTATTTCTGTTCGCTATTTTTAAATTTATTATTATACAATTGTGCTTTTGCCAGCGCCTCAGCATCGTTTTTAATTTCATCCAGTCCATTCGCATCTCCAATAACATAACCTTCAAATGAAGAACCAACAAAATCAAAGATATATTGGAATTGAGCAATAAGCGGTAATGCTTTTAGCTTTGGATTATCCCCGCCAACGATGACAACATACATTTTTTTGCCTTTCATTTTTTCTTTGAAATGAAGAGATGTATCGCGCAAGCTTTGTGACCAGCGATCAACAAAGTTTTTCATATGTCCACTCATTCCGTACCAATATAATGGTGTAGCAAAGATAATCGTGTCGTGCTCTAGCATGCGTTTGGTTAACTGCTCATAGTCATCATTTACGGATTGGAATCCTTCTGCATCATGACGTTGGTCTGTAATAGGATAGACGGTATGATCACGCAAATAAATTTGTTCTGTTTCAATGTCCTCTATCATCATATGTGTTAAAGCTTCTGTATTTCCGTTTTGTCTTGAACTGCCATGTATAACAAACATGTAATCACTCCTTTTCTTTTGCATGTTTTAGGAGTGAAACGTGTTTTTGCAAATTCGCTTGGATGTTGGAAAGTAATGTGATTTGCTTTGTTACTTCATTGAGTTTATCTTCGTAAAGCGTAAGGATACTGCTACACGGATTGTCGTACAGGTGCGGTTCAATTTCAAGGCAGCGCAGCATCCTTGCCGTCTCTTCTAAATTTAAGCCAATTTGTAAGTACATTTGAATAAGCTCCACTTTTTCGATGGCACTTTCATCAAAATCACGGTAACCATTTGCAAGGCGCTTAGTAGGGAGTAAGCCCTTTTCTTCGTAATGTCTTAGTGATCTTTCACTAACGCCAGTTTCTTTTGATAATTCTCCAATTCGCAATGTATTTCACTCCTTTTACATGTATTGTAAACCTTCACACTAATGTGAAGGTCAACTCTGTTTTTTCGCAAAAGAATCTACATGATTTAAGAACACTTGAATGGCTTTAGATGGAATGAAATATTTACCGCGCACGATGGAAAACGGACGGATTAGTTGTTCATTTGGAACTTCGACGTGGAATAGTTCTTTTGCTAATAGCTCTTTCCGTACAGTCCAATCAGAAAGGATAGCGATGCCAAGCCCGGCACTAACAGCTTCCTTTACGCTTTGGATACTACTGAATGTAAAGAATCGTTTCATTTTTAAATGGTGTTGATGAATAAAGCGGTCACTATAAGCGCGTGTACCAGAACCACTTTCTCTTAATACCCATACTTGATCTTGGAGTGTACTTTCATTTATTTCATTTGTGCGGAGTAATGGATGATTTGGCGGGACGACGAGCTTCATTTCATCTTGCATAAATGTTTCAACATCTACGTCGGCGTATACGACTTGTCCTTCCACTAGGCCGATATCAATTTGATTAGAGCGAAGGCTTTGCAAAACGTCTTCTGTATTTGAGATGAAAGTATGAACTTCGACGTGTGGATTTTCATTCGCATAGTTAGCCAGTATTTTTGGAAGTAAGTATTCGCCAATTGTAAAACTAGCACCAATGCGAAGTGTTCCTGTTACAACGTTATGTAGTTCATTAATTTCTTGTTTAGCATCTTCGTAAAGAGAGAGCATTTGCTTTGCATGTATATATAATATGTTTCCAGCTTCAGTAACTTGGACGTGCTTCGGGGAGCGTTGAATAAGCGTAGTGCCAAATTCGTTTTCTAAGTTGCGTATATGCATACTTACTCCAGGCTGTGAAAGGTTTAATAATTCTGCTGCACGGGAGAAGTGTTTCTGTTCAACGACAGTAACAAAAATTTTTAAAATGTCTACGTTCATATAATGGGCTCCTTTCTTTTTCTATCATCTTATCATAAGTATTTCTGATGATAGAGATTTGGTATTGGTATTAAACTTATTATAGAAACTCTCTTATAATGTAAGTAGAAAGAACATGCATGTTCCAATACGATTATTGGAGTGGTTCAAAATGGAACAAACACTTGTTATACAAAAGAAGAAGCGTTTTGGATTTTCGCAAGGAATTGGGATTACATTATTAATCGCAATTGCCGCGAAATATTTAGCAGAGCTTCCATTTTTAAATATTATGGGACAATTAGTAATTGCTATTCTAATTGGGATGGTTTGGCGCGCTGCAATTGGAGTTCCTCACGAGGCGATAGCAGGAACGAACTTTGCGAGTAAGAAGTTGCTGCGCTTTGGGATCATCTTACTTGGAATGCGATTAAATCTTGTTGATATTGCGAAGGCGGGACCGAAAGTATTGGTCATCGCGGCGGTTGTTATTACATTTACTATTTTTGTTGTATACGGACTAACGAAAGTATTTAAAGTAGAAAAGAAACTTGGGATTTTAACAGCATGCGGTACGGCAATTTGCGGCGCAGCCGCGGTCGTGGCAATTGCACCGCAAGTGAAAGCGAAGGACGATGAAACAGCAGTTGGGGCAGCAATCATCGCGATTTTAGGTACCATATTTACGCTTATTTATACGTTATTATATCCAGTGCTTGGTTTATCTCCGTACGGTTATGGTGTATTCTCAGGTGCGACGCTTCATGAAATCGCTCATGTCATCGCAGCTGCGGCGCCAGGAGGAAGTACTGCTGTAGACATCGCAGTTATTGTGAAGTTAACGCGCGTAGCAATGCTTGTGCCAGTAGCGATTTTAATTGGTCTATGGTTTGGTAAGAGTGAAGGTAGCAAAGAAAAGAAATCGTGGCGCGAACTTCCAATACCATGGTTCATTTTCGGGTTCTTAGCGATGAGTGCAGTGCATTCACTCGGGATTATTCCAGAAGTTGTTGCGGGATACATTGTTGTTCTTGCTTACATGCTTATCGCAATGGCGATGGCAGGGCTCGGTTTAAATGTAGAGTTTAAAACGTTCCGTAAATTAGGAAGTAAAGCATTCGTGGCAGGGCTGATTGGCTCGGTTTGCTTATCGGTTCTTGGATACGTTCTTGTATATGCGTTAGGATTTATGTAGTAGAGGAGAAAGCTGTTCCCGAAGGTATTTGGGGACAGCTTTTTCTTATGATTATAGTAGCGCTACGGATGTCGATATATTTGAAAAATCGCCGATATAAATGGAGTTGCGTTGATATATTTGGGAAATCGCCGATATAATTTAAGTTGCGCTGATATATTTAAAAAATCGCTGATATAAATTGAATTACTCTTTTACTTTGTTAGAGTGGATGTTCAATGAAATGTTTTTCTAAAATTTGTAAAGATATCTTTACTTGTAACTGGAAAATATTTATAATTCAAGTAAAGATATCTTTACTTTTGAAGGTGGATCCTATGGGTGTAAAAAATAAAATTAAAGAATTAAGAAAGCAACATCATATAACGCAAGTTGAAATGGCAAAGGCGATGCAAGTGACGCGGCAGACAATCGTAGCGATTGAAAACCACCATTACAACCCGAGTCTAGAGTTATCTTTAAAAATCGCCAAATATTTTGGAGTGAAGGTGGAGGAAATCTTTACGCTGGAGTAAGGGGAGAGAAAATAAATGATAAGCTTGAGAGATTTCAATTAGATTAAACGTTTAAATATATAAGGATTGGTTTTGGTTTATTAATAAGTATCGCATCAACGAGCGTGTTAGCAACAAAGAATAATAGATAGAAAAAGGGGAACTGGGATGGGATTACCGGTGTTATGTGTCGCTACAGCTATATTTTCGCTTCTTTGGGGAATGCAAAACTTTTCTCGTAATCCAGTGCCGAGCATTTGTATTATGATTGGTACTGTAGGTTTATCGTATTATTTATTATTATTAGCCCATTATCATAAAACGGCAACGAGTGTTGTTGGAGCACTTATTTTATTTTGTGGGCGCGCCATACAAAAGGGGTTATTTCCATAAAAGCTGTTTATACACTTTGTATAAACAGCTTTTTGTATTTTTTTTACAAAACGCTTGAAAGTTACGTAACGTCATCTTTTATAATGAAAGGGAAGAGGTGATGGTAGTGATTTCAATACAACAATTGACGAGAGAAACAGGGGGTACAGTACGTACACTACGTTATTATGATCAAATAGATTTATTAAAGCCGAGCGGAAAAACAGAGGGTGGACATCGGTTATATAGTGAAAATGACGTTATTCGTTTGCAACAAATTTTATTTTTGAAAGAAATGGGATTTTCATTAAAAGAAGTTGCGAATATGTTAGTAAAAGGTGAGCTGGATTTAAAAAATTCGCTTGAAAAACAACTTCGCTTTGTACAGGAAGAACAAAAGAAATTTAATCGAATGGAGCGTGTTTTACAAGCGGTTGTTTATTCGGTAGATGTAGAGGGAGAACTTGATTGGAAAGTTATGTTTGAACTTATTCAGCTTTCGAAACAGTCTCCTCGTATACGTGAAATATTTCAAAATGAAGTATTTTCAAAGGAAGAACAAAAGTTGCTTCATAATTTGCCGAATATGAGTGAAGAAGATCCGAATGTTTTAGAATGGGTAGATTTATTAAAGCAATTACGTAATTTTATGAAGGAAGGTAAAGACGCTGCAAGTGATGAGGTACAACGGGCAACGAAGAAATTAATGCAGAAGTGTTTAGAAATGGCTAATGGTGACGAAGCGTTTTTAGATAAGTTATGGGAAGTTAGAAAATCGAAGGAAGATTCACAGAAAATGAGCATGTATCCAATTGAAGAAGAACTTTTAGTATATATGGATGAGGCTTTTCGTATTTATGATGAAAGGGAGAAGGATAAATGAGTATACTCGCAGAATATCGTTGGTATTTTTTAATTGGGGCAGAAATTGTATTTTGGTTATCAGCTATCGGTTTCTTTTTACTTCGCTACGGATTCCGTTTGAAAAAGGCGAGTTTTATTATGGGGATTGTACTCCTCGTAAATGAAGTGTTTATTTTAACTTTAGGAGTAGTGGACTATTATCAAACAGGAAAGTTCTCTAACTTTCAAATCATTACTGTAATCATTTTATTATATGCAGTTTTCTACGGGAAAAAGGATTTAAAGAAGCTTGATATATTTGTACAAAAATCAGTTGCGAAATGGCGTAATGAACCGGCGCCTATTATTGAAGAACAGGTAGAATTAACAGGCATGGCCTATGCAAAGCAGGAAATAAAAAATTGGATATTACATCTTGTTTTATTCGTTGGTGTGCACATATTCTTTTTCTTCGCGTATGGATTTATTCCATTTGAACAATGGGGTAATTGGTTAGAATCGGGAATCGTTTTAAATAAAGCTGCAAGTCGCGTGAGCCAAGTGTGGGCGATTTTATTTTTAGTTGATACAGCAATTTCATTTTCATATGTGATTTTTCCGAAGAAGGAGAAAGGAAAAGAAAAGCTACTTTCATAGTTGAAAGTAGCTTTTCTGGTATACAAATAAATTTTATAGGAGAGGATGACAATAGAAAAAAGAACCAGCTGTATATGTCTATTTCTCTTTAGTTTAGTAGCATGTTCACCATCTAGCACTATAATTGATAAGAAGAATGATGTCATTGTAAAGGAAGCAGGAACTTCCAATCTAGATAAATTCGAACAGTTCGTTAGGAACGTTGATCAAGGGAAAGTTGATAAAATAAGAATTGTACAGTATACCGATGAAGGTGACCCGGTTTTTCAAACGTTAGAGCATAGTGGGAAAGATATCCTTTATGTGTTAGATAGTAGACAAGACAAGTTTGCTGGTGACCATAAAGGATTACATAAAGATAGTTGTAAAAGTATTGTTAAAGAGCTGCGCGAATCAGAAAGTACTTATCAGTTAACAGATTGTATGAATGAAGCTGGGCGCAATGGATATGACTTAGTATATGTATCTAAAAAATAGAATTAGTAGAGGAAGGAAGTATTTACTCCTTCCTTTTTCTATGTGTATATTGTCGAAAACTTTACCGAATATCTGTTCGTTTTTTTAGGTTTTTTATAGGTATTCGTGGTAAAATAATAATACAGATTTTTATGAGGAGGTCGGATTTTCTTGGAACGTCAATTTGAAATTGTCTCAGCGTATTCCCCGCAAGGTGATCAGCCGGTAGCTATAGAGAAGCTTGTAGAGGGAATTAATAGTGGAAAGAAAAAGCAAGTGTTGCTTGGAGCAACAGGAACGGGTAAGACATTTACGATTTCAAATGTCATTAAAGAAGTGCAAAAGCCAACACTTGTTATGGCTCATAATAAAACGTTAGCAGGGCAGTTATATAGTGAGTTGAAAGACTTTTTCCCGAATAATGCAGTTGAATATTTTGTTAGTTACTACGATTATTATCAGCCAGAAGCGTATGTACCACAAACAGATACGTTTATTGAAAAAGATGCGCAGATTAATGATGAAATTGATAAATTGCGTCACTCGGCAACGTCTGCATTATTTGAACGGGACGATGTAATTATCGTTGCGAGTGTTTCGTGTATATATGGTTTAGGTTCTCCAGAAGAATACCGCGAGCTAGTTGTTTCGCTTCGAGTTGGTATGGAAAAAGACCGTAATCAATTGCTTCGTGAACTTGTTGATGTACAGTATGGACGTAATGATATTGATTTCAAGCGTGGTACATTCCGTGTGCGAGGAGATGTAGTTGAAATCTTCCCGGCATCACTTGATGAGCATTGTATTCGAATCGAATTTTTCGGTGATGAAATCGATCGTATTCGTGAAGTAAATGCGTTAACAGGTGAAGTATTAGCAGAACGTGATCATGTAGCAATCTTCCCAGCATCTCACTTCGTTACACGTGAAGAAAAGATGAAGGTCGCTATTGAAAATATCGAAAAAGAATTAGAAGAGCGTTTAAAGGAATTAAATGATAACGGCAAGTTGTTAGAAGCGCAGCGTATAGAACAGCGTACACGTTATGATTTAGAAATGATGCGCGAGATGGGATTTTGTTCAGGTATTGAAAATTACTCCCGTCATTTAACACTTCGTCCAGCGGGGGCAACGCCGTATACGCTATTAGACTATTTCCCGAAAGATTTCTTAATCGTTATGGATGAATCGCACGTATCAGTACCGCAAGTAAGAGCGATGTATAACGGGGACCAAGCGCGTAAGCAAGTGCTTGTGGATCATGGATTCCGTCTGCCGTCAGCTTTAGATAATAGACCGCTCACATTCGATGAGTTTGAAGAGAAAACGAATCAAGTTATTTATGTTTCAGCAACGCCAGGACCGTATGAGTTAGAGCAGTCGCCAGAAGTAATAGAACAAATTATTCGTCCAACAGGGCTTTTAGATCCACCAATTGATATACGACCAATTGAAGGGCAAATTGACGATTTATTAGGAGAGATTCAAGATCGTATTGCAAAAAATGAACGTGTATTAATTACGACTTTAACGAAGAAAATGTCAGAGGATTTAACGGATTACTTAAAAGATGTAGGAATTAAAGTTAACTATCTTCACTCTGAAATTAAAACGTTAGAACGTATTGAAATTATCCGCGATCTTCGCCTCGGTAAATTTGATGTACTTGTCGGCATTAACTTATTGCGAGAAGGATTAGATATTCCGGAAGTATCACTTGTAGCTATTTTAGATGCTGATAAGGAAGGGTTCTTGCGTTCAGAACGTTCATTAATTCAAACAATCGGTCGTGCCGCGCGTAATGAAAACGGCCGCGTTATTATGTATGCAGATCGTATAACAAAATCTATGGGAATTGCGATTGAAGAAACGAAGCGTCGTCGTAGTATACAAGAAGCTTACAATGAAGAGCATGGTATTACGCCGAAAACGATTCAAAAAGGCGTTCGTGATGTTATCCGTGCAACGACAGCTGCTGAAGAGACAGAAACATACGAAGCAACTCCTGCTAAGAAAATGACGAAAAAAGAGCGCGGAAAGACAATTGCGAAGATGGAAGCAGAGATGAAAGAAGCAGCAAAAGCGTTAGACTTCGAGCGTGCAGCTGAACTAAGAGATTTACTATTAGAATTAAAAGCGGAAGGGTGAAAAAAGTGAGTAAGAGCAAGGATTTTATCGTTGTAAAAGGTGCTAGAGCACATAACTTAAAAAATATTGATGTAACCATTCCGAGAAATCAGCTTGTCGTTGTAACGGGATTGTCTGGTTCGGGGAAATCATCATTAGCATTTGATACGATTTATGCAGAAGGGCAGCGCAGATACGTAGAATCATTATCTGCGTATGCGCGCCAGTTTTTAGGACAAATGGATAAGCCGGATGTGGACACGATTGAAGGATTGTCACCAGCAATTTCAATCGATCAAAAAACGACGAGTCGTAACCCACGTTCAACTGTTGGAACGGTAACGGAGATTTATGATTACTTACGTTTATTATTTGCACGAATTGGTACGCCAATTTGTCCGAATCATGGCATTGAAATTACGTCACAAACAGTAGAGCAGATGGTAGACCGTGTTCTTGAATATCCTGAACGTACGAAATTACAAGTGTTAGCGCCTATCGTTTCTGGGCGTAAAGGTGCGCATGTAAAAGTACTTGAAGATATTAAGAAGCAAGGATATGTTCGTGTTCGCGTTGACGGTGAAATGCTTGATGTATCTGAAGATATTGCGTTAGATAAAAACAAGAAGCATTCCATTGAAGTTGTAATTGACCGTATTGTTGTAAAAGAAGGGATCGCAAGCCGTCTTGCTGATTCACTTGAAAGTGCATTAAAGCTTGGCGGGGGACGAGTGTTAATCGATGTTATGGGAGAAGAGGAACTTCTGTTTAGTGAACATCACGCTTGTCCGCATTGTGGTTTTTCAATTGGAGAATTAGAGCCGCGTATGTTCTCATTCAATAGTCCGTTCGGAGCATGTCCTTCTTGTGATGGACTTGGTTCAAAGCTAGAGGTAGATTTAGAGCTTGTTATCCCGAACTGGGATTTATCATTAAATGAACATGCGATTGCACCTTGGGAACCGACAAGTTCACAATACTATCCACAACTTTTACAATCTGTATGTAATCACTACGGCGTTGATATGGATATGCCTGTAAAAGATATACCGAAAGATTTATTTGATAAAGTGTTGTACGGAAGCGGGGAAGAGAAAGTTTATTTCCGCTATGTAAATGAATTTGGTCAAGTAAAGGAAAATGAGATTTTATTTGAAGGTGTTATTCCAAACATTGAACGTCGTTATCGTGAAACGAGTTCTGATTACATTCGTGAGCAAATGGAAAAGTATATGGCAGAACAAGCTTGTCCAAAGTGTAAAGGTGGACGCTTAAAGCCTGAGAGTTTAGCTGTATTTGTTGGCAATAAAACGATTGCTGACGTAACGAAGTATTCAGTTCAAGAAGTACAAGAATTCTTCTCGAATGTAGAGCTAACGGAGAAGCAACAAAAAATAGCTCATTTAATTTTAAGAGAAATTCAGGAGCGCGTTGGGTTCTTAGTGAACGTTGGTTTAGATTATTTAACGTTAAGTCGTGCCGCAGGAACTTTATCAGGTGGTGAGGCGCAGCGTATTCGTTTAGCGACGCAAATTGGTTCTCGTCTAACTGGCGTACTTTATATTCTTGATGAGCCTTCAATTGGTTTACACCAGCGTGATAACGATCGTCTTATTCGTACATTGCAAGAAATGCGTGATTTAGGCAATACGTTAATTGTTGTTGAACATGATGAAGATACGATGATGGCTGCTGACTATTTACTTGATATAGGGCCTGGTGCAGGTATTCATGGTGGACAGGTCGTTTCAGCGGGGACGCCGGCTGAAGTTATGCAAGATGAGAATTCATTAACAGGGAAGTATTTAAGTGGTAAAGAGTTTATTCCAGTTCCACTTGAAAGACGTAAAGGTGATGGACGTAAAGTAGAGATTGTCGGCGCAAAAGAGAATAACTTAAAGAATGCGAAAATGTCATTCCCACTCGGTACGTTTGTAGCGGTAACAGGGGTATCTGGTTCTGGTAAAAGTACGATGATTAATGAAGTACTATATAAATCGTTAGCTCAAAAGTTATATAAAGCGAAAGCGAAGCCAGGTACGCATAAAGAGATTAAAGGTCTTGAACATTTAGATAAGGTAATTGATATTGATCAATCACCAATTGGTCGTACACCACGTTCTAATCCAGCGACGTACACAGGTGTATTCGATGATATTCGTGATGTGTTTGCACAAACGAATGAAGCAAAAGTGCGCGGATATCAAAAAGGACGTTTCAGCTTTAACGTAAAAGGTGGCCGTTGTGAAGCGTGCCGTGGTGATGGAATTATTAAAATCGAAATGCATTTCCTACCAGATGTGTATGTTCCGTGTGAAGTTTGTCACGGTAAACGATATAATCGTGAAACGTTAGAAGTGAAATATAAAGATAAGAATATTTCTGAAGTGTTAGGGATGACAATTGAAGATGGAGTAGAATTCTTCGCCAATATTCCTAAAATTAAGCGTAAACTTCAAACGCTTGTAGATGTTGGGCTTGGTTATATGAAATTAGGTCAACCAGCAACAACATTATCTGGTGGGGAAGCACAGCGTGTGAAATTAGCTTCTGAATTACACCGTCGTTCTACAGGTCGTACGTTATACATTTTAGATGAGCCAACGACTGGTTTGCATGCGCATGATATTGCACGTCTTCTAGAAGTGCTGCAACGTCTTGTTGAGAGCGGTGAGACGGTACTTGTAATTGAACATAATTTAGATGTAATTAAAACAGCTGATTATATCGTTGACCTTGGACCAGAGGGCGGAGATAAAGGTGGACAAATCGTTGCTTCCGGAACGCCAGAGCAAGTAGTGAAAGAAGAGCGCTCATACACAGGTAAGTATTTAAAAGAGATTTTAAATCGTGATAAAGCAAGAATGAAAGAGAAAATAAAAGAAGTAGAGTTATCGCAATAAGTTTATTGATGAAAACCGAGTGGAAATGACGCTCGGTTTTTATTGTATAGGGGGAGAAGATGGAGTTTTTAGAGGTGTTAAGGAAGAAACATATGAAGGTAAGAGAGTTTCAAAGTTGGGGTGTATATTTTCGCAAGCGCTGGGAGGATCACTTTGCAAATCATTTAAGTGATAAAGAAAAAGAAGATATTTTTCTTTATGGAGATAAGTATGCATGTGGTTATCTATGGCACATATTTAGTTATGAGAAAAAGAAGTGTTTAGAGGGTAAAGAAGCGGAAAACGCGTTTCATAATGAAGTGAAAAAGGATTGCTATATATTCTATCAACATTGTGAAGATGTACTGCTAATAAAAGATGCGAGTTTATTACATATGGATGATATATTACGGGAGACAGACGATATGTATAAAGGCGATATCTATATTGTAGATAAAGATTTCACTTGGACTTTTGTAAAAACACATGAGCATAGATGGTGTGGTCCTTATTTTGCGAGGAAGTGTTAGTAGGTATACAAGCATGAAAGATAGAATAAGTTGATATAAGTGTTCGTATCATACTTGCGTTTATTATCTATTAGCGTATGATGAAATATATATGTTTAAAAGGATGTGTGACGAAATGAGATGGATTGTATCACTTCTTGTAAATAGCGTTGTGTTAATCGCTGTATCGGGACTTTTAAAAGGGATTGCACCAGATGCATTTTACGTAGCAAATATACAAACTGCAATTATTGCTAGTATTATATTGGCGGTTTTAAATGTGTTCGTAAAGCCGTTTTTAATTTTAATTACGCTACCAATTACTGTTGTAACTTTCGGCTTCTTCTTAATTGTTATTAATGCGATTACGTTAAAAATAGCAGATTCATTATTAGGAGATGCTTTTAATATATCAGGATTTGGTGTAGCGATTGTTGCGGCAATTTGTATTTCAATTTTTAATATGATAATTGAAAAGGCAATTGTTGAACCTCTATATGAAAAAAAGAGAAAGTGACAAAAAGAAAAACATTTCATTATTCGTATGAAATGTTTTTTTCTATTTATTAGAAACCGTATTTCTTGTTTCCAGAAAAAAATGGTACAATATCCGATAGAATGGAATTTTACATCAAACGAGACTGAACCCGCAGCGGAGTGGAGGTTTATACATATGCCGAAAGTAAGGACAAAAGATTTAATTGAACAATTTCAATTGGAGTTAATCAGTGGTGAAGAAGGCATTCATCGTCCGATTGATACAAGTGATTTATCACGACCTGGAATTGAAATGGCAGGATTTTTTACATATTATCCAGCAGATCGTGTGCAGCTTCTTGGAAAGACGGAGCTTACGTTCTTTGACACGTTAACATCAGAGCAAAAACAAGAGAGAATGAAAGCGCTTTGTACTGAGGAGACGCCATGTATTATTGTAACTCGTAATCAAGATGTACCAGATGAGTTATTACAAGCATCACGTGAATCAGGTATGCCTTTATTACGTTCTTCTCAAACGACAACTAGATTATCAAGTCGTTTAACAAACTATTTAGAAGGTAAGTTAGCACCAACAACTGCTGTTCATGGTGTGTTAGTAGATATTTACGGCGTTGGTGTTTTAATTACAGGTCAAAGTGGTGTTGGTAAAAGTGAGACAGCTCTTGAGCTTGTAAAGCGTGGTCACCGCCTTGTTGCGGATGATAGTGTAGAAATTCGTCAAGAAGATGAAGACATGTTAGTCGGAAGTTCACCAGATTTAATTGAGCATTTATTAGAAATTCGTGGTCTAGGTATTATTAACGTTATGACGTTATTCGGTGCAGGGGCAGTGCGAAATTATAAGCGTATTACACTTGTTATTAATCTTGAAATTTGGGATCAAAAGAAAAATTACGATCGCTTAGGTCTTGATGAAGAGAAGATGAAGATTATTGATACAGAACTTACGAAGATTACACTTCCAGTTCGTCCTGGTCGAAACTTGGCTGTTATTATTGAAGTAGCAGCGATGAACTTCCGTTTAAAACGTATGGGAGTCAATGCAGCACAGCAGTTCTCTGAACGATTAATGAGTGCAATTGAGTTAGGAAATCAGGAGTAAACTTTGGAGAGGGAGGTCATATACATATGCTGTTAGCTTCTGTACCACAGCTTGACCGTGTAGCTATCCAACTTGGGCCGTTTCCTGTGTATTGGTATGGGATTATTATCGGTACAGGTGTGCTATTAGGTCTTTGGCTGGCAACTCGCGAGGGAGAAAGGCTAGGTATTCCAAAAGATACATTTGTTGACCTTGTATTAATTGCAGTGCCGATCGCTATTCTTTTTGCGAGAATGTACTATGTTATTTTTGAATGGGAATATTACGCACAAAATCCGAGTCAAATTATTAATATTCGTCAAGGTGGTTTGGCGATTCATGGTGGTTTGATCGGGGCTGTTATTACCGGTGTTCTTTTTGCGAAGCGACGCGGGGTTTCTTTCTGGAAGTTGGCAGATATTGCTGCACCAAGTATTTTACTAGGACAAGCAATTGGCCGATGGGGAAACTTTATGAACCAAGAGGCGCATGGTGATGAAGTAACGAGACAGTTTTTAGAAGGTCTTCATTTACCAGATTTCATTATTAATCAAATGTATATTGAGGGTGTGTACTATCATCCGACGTTTTTATATGAATCATTATGGAATTTTGCAGGCGTAATTTTACTACTTGCATTAAGAAAAGTGAATTTACGTCGCGGGGAGTTATTCTTCACATATTTAATTTGGTATTCAGTAGGACGCTTCTTCGTAGAAGGCTTACGTACAGATAGTTTAATGCTAGGACCACTTCGTATTGCACAAGTAATGTCAATTGGACTTGTTGTTATTTCTATTATTTTCATTATTGTGAGACGAAAAATGGGGCAAGCTGATAAAAGATATTTAGAAAATTAGAGACAAGTAGCATCTTATTATAAGATGCTGCTTCTTTCATATTCAGGAAGGCGAAAGGACTAAGGCGATGAGAATAAATACAGTGTTATTTGATTTAGATGGAACTTTAATTAATACAAACGAACTTATTATTTCTTCTTTTTTACATACTTTAAATACATATTATCCAAATCAATATAAGCGTGAAGATGTGTTGCCATTTATCGGTCCATCTTTGCATGATACTTTCAGTAAGATTGATGAAAATAAGGTTGAAGAGATGATTACAAGCTATCGCAAATTTAACCATGATTATCATGATGAATTAGTAGAAGAATATGAAACTGTATATGAAACAGTTCGAGAGTTGAAGAAGCAAGGTTATAAAGTGGGTATTGTTACAACGAAAGCGAGACAAACCGTTGAGATGGGATTACAGTTGTCAAAGCTTGATGAATTTTTTGATGTTGTCGTGACAATTGATGATGTAGAGCATGTGAAACCACATCCAGAGCCACTTCAAAAAGCGCTTGAATTATTAGATGCAAAACCAGAAGAAGCATTGATGGTTGGGGATAATCATCATGATATTGTCGGTGGTCAAAATGCGGGGACGAAAACAGCTGCGGTTTCATGGACGTTGAAAGGTAGAGCTTATTTAGAAGCTTACAAGCCAGACTTTATGCTAGATAAAATGAGTGATTTGCTACCGATTTTGTCTAATATGAACCGTTCATAAAGGTCCAAGTAAGTTAGTAGAGGAGCGAGCTAAGTGCGACGGACAACGCGCTATCCTGTTTCAGGAGAAAATTCATTATGGAATGTGTATAAAACAGTGTCTTTTTGGAAGGTAATGAAAAACTTTATTATTATCCAAATTGCACGTTACACGCCATTTTTATCTGTGAAGAATTGGTTGTACCGCACTTTTTTACGGATGAAAGTAGGAAAGAAAACATCATTTGCGCTTATGGTAATGCCGGATATTATGTTCCCAGAAAAGATAACTGTGGGAGAGAATTCGATTATTGGCTATAACACAACGCTTTTAGCACATGAATATTTAATTCGTGAATATCGACTTGGGGAAATCGTTATTGGAAATGAAGTGATGATTGGAGCGAATGTAACAATATTACCAGGTGTGAAAATTGGAGACGGTGCGACTGTCTCAGCTGGCACACTTGTTCATAGAGATGTACCGAGCGGTGCTTTCGTAGGTGGAAATCCAATGCGTATTATTTATACGAAAGAGCAAATGACCGCCAGAGAAGGTTCATGGTGAAAATGTAACATTTCTTCTCTTTTTTTATGAATAAAAAGGAAATAATTGAGTATAATATACTGTTTTGTTTTTTACGGAATCGTTTATACTTATAGATAGAAGAATGTGTGAACGAAGAAAACAAAAAACTGGAGGATATATGGGGAAAAATCAAAGGATATATAAGGAGAACGGACAAGTTATCTCTTTTAATCAATTAGCGGACTTCTTTTATAAAAAAGGGATGAGAGCTTACAAAGGACAAAAATTGCAAGATGCAATTAAATATTTTCGAAGAGCGGCACAAAGTGAGAAGGAGCCGTTTATTTTATGTCAATTAGCATCAGTATTATCTGAGGCTGGTGAATATCAAGAATCGAATCAAATCTTCTTAAAGTTAGTTAGATCTAATCCAGAACTTGAACAGTGCTATTATTTTATTGCAAATAATTATGCATATATGGGGTTATTTCAACAGGCGAAGAAATATGCGGATCGCTATTTAGAAGTTGCAAAAGAGAAGGAATTCGTAGAAGATACATTAGAACTTCTTGAGATTATGGAAGAAGAAGCAATGGGTGCGGAAGAGATTGAAGATGAAGATGATTTAATTGTTATGCAGGAAGAAGCGAATCGTTATATTCGTAATGGACAATTGGAAGAAGCAATTGCTACATTAGAAATTGTTACGAAAGATTATCCGGAATTTTGGTCAGGTCATAATAATTTAGCCATTGCACATTTTCAATCTGGTAATGTAGACAAAGCACTGAAGTTAACAGAAATGATTTTAGAGAAAAATCCTGGTAATATACATGCGCTTTGTAATACGCTTATTTTTCTATATTCAATTGGAGAGCATAAACAAGTAGAAGCGTTAGCGGGACAGCTAGTTTCGGTATATCCGATTTCATTTGAACATCGTTTGAAACTGGGAACTACACTTGCAACAATTGGTTATTTCGAGCATGCATATAAATGGTTCAAATTATTAAAGCGTCAAGGATATGAGGGAGACGTTAGTTTTTATTATTGGTTTGCATATTCTGCTTATATGGTGAAAGATCAGCAACTAGCTGAAAAAATGTGGCAATATGTCGTGGAATTGCATCCTGATAAAAAGGGAAAAGAACCGTGGAATGCGCTGAATTTAGCAGATGAAGGACAAAACGTGTTATTTGAAGAATTACGAAAATCATTTCAGCAAAGTGCGACGCTAGAAGAACAAATGCTAGCTTTATATTTAATGAATGAATTGTCAACGCCGGAGAAGGTGGGATTCTTCTTTGATATAACGCAAGCGAAGAACGGTGTTCCCATCGTATCACAACTTGCAAAGTACTTCTTTTTACTTAATAGTCATAAGAGTATTCCAGCTGATTTACAGCAATTTGAGCAGTGCGCGAGAATCGCGGATGCATTATACAATTATACGAAAAAAGATGATGAATTAATTGAAGAGTGTTTACACTTTTGGTTTTGTACGTTCATACGTTTATATACATCTGGAGACATATTTACAAATGTGTACGGCTGGTCAGCTGCGATTGAATACATTGTACGCGGCGAACAAGGAAATAAAATGACACAGTCGGAGCTTGGAGATGTATATAATGTATCTGTAGCGACTGTCCGAAAGTATGTGCAAGCTGTTAAGCGTACGCACACATAAGATAAGCAAATCATTGGGAAAAAAATGATGCTAACAGTATAATGAGGGTAACTTAATTGTGTAGGAATGGATAGGAGTGAATAGTGTGTCAGAAGAAAAAATTTATGATGTCGTTATTATTGGTGCAGGACCAGCTGGTATGACAGCTGCAGTATATACATCTCGTGCAAATTTAAGCACATTAATGCTTGAGCGTGGTATTCCAGGTGGCCAAATGGCAAACACGGAAGATGTAGAAAACTACCCAGGTTATGAGTCTATTTTAGGACCAGATTTATCAAATAAAATGTTCGAGCATGCGAAGAAATTTGGTGCTGAATATGCATACGGTGATGTGAAAGAAGTCATCGATGGTAAGGAATACAAAACAATTATTGCTGGTAAAAAAGAATATAAAGCACGTGCAATTATCGTTGCAAGCGGTGCAGAGTATAAAAAAATTGGTGTACCGGGTGAAACAGAACTTGGCGGCCGCGGTGTATCATATTGTGCAGTATGTGACGGAGCATTCTTTAAAGGAAAAGAACTTATCGTAATTGGCGGTGGAGATTCTGCTGTTGAAGAGGGTGTGTTCTTAACGCGCTTCGCATCAAAAGTAACGATCGTTCACCGTCGTGACACGCTTCGTGCACAGAAAATTTTACAAGACCGTGCTTTCCAAAACGAAAAAGTAGATTTCATTTGGAACCACACGATAAAAGAAATCAACGAAGCAAGTGGTAAAGTAGGAAGTGTAACACTTGTGGACGTAAATAGTGGAGAAGAGAAAGAAGTCAAAACTGACGGCGTATTCGTATACATCGGTATGTTACCTTTATCAAAACCATTTGTTGAACTAGGTATTACAAATGAAAATGGTTACCTTGAAACGAACGAGCGTATGGAAACAAAAATTCCTGGTATTTTCGCAGCTGGTGATGTTCGTGAAAAAATGCTTCGTCAAATTGTAACTGCAACAGGTGACGGTAGTATTGCAGCGCAAAGTGCACAACATTACGTAGAAGAATTATTAGAGGAATTAAAAACTGTATCAGAAAAATAAGGGATAATATACCTTGTGAGAAGAAAGCTACCGACAGGAGCTTTCTTCTTTTTTTTGTGTGAAAATGTCAAAGTTTTGTCAAAAAATATAAGGATTATAAGCTTTCTTATTGATATACTGGACTTTACGGAAAAAATCACTATAAGAAATGAGGAATTTATTCAGTATGGAATGGCGTAATATATATCGTGGATTTTGTATGGGCGTTAGTGATTTAATTCCTGGTGTGAGCGGCGGTACAATCGCTGTTGTGTTAGGGATTTATGAACAATTGCTTGCGGCAATTAGTGGATTCTTTAGTCGTGAATGGAAAAAACATTTAGGATTTTTAATTCCACTTGCAGCTGGTGTGGCAGCGGCATTTTTAACGTTAAGTCACGTTATTAAATATTTACTTGCAAATCATTATGAACCGACTCAATTTTTCTTTCTCGGTTTAATTATTAGTATATTACCGATGTTAATGAGGGAAGCTGATGCAAAGTCGTCGTTTAAAGGTAAGCACATCGTTTTATTAATAGTTGCAGCAATTCTTGTTGCGATTACAGCTTTCTTTAAACCAGATAAGGCAGCAGATCCAATTACGACGTTAACAATTTTAAATGCAATTGGTTTATTTTTCGCAGGATGGATGGCTAGTATGGCCATGCTGCTTCCTGGAATTAGTGGATCGTTTATTTTATTAATTATTGGTGTGTATCCAACAGCAATTAACGCTTTAACTACACTTAACTTACCTTTAATCGTGGTTATCGGTGCTGGTGTTATGGTTGGATTTGTTGTAAGTAGTAAAGGCATTAGTTTTTTATTAGATCGTTATAAAAGTATGACATTTGCGGCAATTATTGGACTTGTAATCGGTTCGATTGTAATTGTATTCCCTGGGATTCCGACTGGCGGATTTTCAATTATAAGTTCAATTATTACCTTTGTTTTAGGATTTGCGATTGTTACTTATTTCGGTAAGAAATAAGTACTTTAATCCCCTTGGCGATAAAAATCGTTAAGGGGATTTTTCATGCTATTCATTCAAAGTATAAGCATTTACATTGCTTGTTATAGAAAGCTTTTTTAAAATTGCTGAGTAGCATATGCTTAGCGAAAGAGGACTGGCTCCTTCGTTGTAGCAAACTGTTTTTGATAGTATAATGAAAGAAGTATGCAGTGAGGAATTTTACTGCAAGTAGCTGAGGTGAAGAAACATGCAAAGAGTGACAAACTGTGTGTTAATTAGAGATAATGAAGTACTCTTACTCCAAAAACCTCGCCGAAATTGGTGGGTTGCACCAGGCGGGAAAATGGAGCGTGGTGAGACTGTAAGAGATTCCGTTGTTCGCGAGTATCGTGAAGAAACAGGTATTTATTTGAAAAACCCAGCGTTAAAGGGGGTCTTCACCTTTGTCATCCAAGAAGGTGATAAAGTTGTTTCTGAATGGATGATGTTCTCCTTTTTAGCGACAGATTTTGCAGGAGAAAACAAACTAGAGAGCGAAGAAGGCATCATTGGTTGGCATACATTTGATAAAATTGATGATTTAGCAATGGCGCCAGGAGATTATCACATTATTGATTATTTAATTAAAGGAAATGGCATAATCTACGGTACATTTGTATATACCCCAGATTTTGAGTTGCTTTCATATCGATTAGATCCGAGTTAAACCGTCAAGGAGAGGATACAATGACAGAGAATAATGATATAAAAATGGTAATTATTACAGGGATGTCTGGAGCTGGAAAAACAGTAGCTTTACAAAGTTTTGAAGATTTAGGATATTTTTGTGTGGATAATTTACCACCGATGTTATTGCCGAAGTTTATTGAGCTTATGGCGGATTCAAAAGGGAAAATGAATAAAGTGGCACTTGGTATTGATTTACGTGGCCGCGAGTTTTTTGAACATTTATGGGGAGCACTTGATGATTTATCAGAACGTACATGGATTATTCCTCATATTTTATTTTTAGATGCGAAAGATAGTACGCTTGTAACTCGTTATAAAGAAACGAGACGTTCGCATCCACTTGCACCAACTGGTTTGCCGTTAAAGGGAATCGAAGCAGAGCGTAATTTATTAACAGATATGAAGGCACGAGCGAATATTGTGCTTGATACATCGGATTTAAAACCGAAAGAATTACGTGAAAAAATTGTTCACTTGTTCTCAACAGAAACTGAGCAAGCATTTCGTGTAAATGTTATGTCATTTGGATTTAAGTACGGTATTCCAATTGATGCAGATTTAGTATTTGATGTTCGTTTTTTACCAAATCCATATTACATTCCACACATGAAGCCATTAACAGGACTAGATGAAGAAGTTTCTTCGTATGTACTGAAATTTAATGAGACACATAAGTTTTTAGAGAAGTTGACGGATCTGATTACTTTCATGCTGCCTCATTATAAAAGAGAAGGCAAAAGTCAACTTGTAATTGCAATTGGATGTACAGGTGGACAGCATCGTTCTGTTACGCTTACAGAATACCTTGGGAAACATTTGAAACCAGAGTATAGTGTTCATGTATCTCATCGTGATGTGGAGAAGAGAAAGGGCCATTAAGGGATGAAAAAAGAGAGAAAGCCTAAAATTGTCATCATGGGAGGCGGAACTGGACTCTCTGTTTTATTAAGAGGATTAAAGCAATATCCTGTTGATATTACAGCAGTTGTTACAATTGCTGATGATGGTGGCAGTTCGGGTAGATTACGTGATGAGCTAGAAATTCCACCTCCAGGTGACATCCGTAACGTACTTGTTGCGTTATCGGATGTAGAGCCACTGGTGGAAGCTTTATTTCAGCACCGTTTCACAACAGGAGACGGACTGAAAGGTCATGCGTTAGGAAATCTATTGTTGGCAGGTATGACCTCGATTACAGGAGACTTTTTCCATGCAATTACAGAAACAAGTAAAGTATTAAATGTCAGAGGACGTGTATTACCAGCAGCGAATCAAAGTGCGGTACTTCATGCGGAACTTGAAGATGGGGAAATTGTAACAGGTGAATCAAAGATTCCTTATTACGGAAAGAAGATTAATCGTGTCTTTTTAACTCCAGAAGATGTAGAGCCATTGCATGAAACGTTGGCTGAGATTAAACGAGCTGATTTACTTGTTTTCGGTCCTGGAAGTTTGTATACGAGTATATTGCCCAATTTAGTTGTTAACAAAATTGGAGACGCTGTTCTTGCTGCAAAGGCGAAGAAGGTATATGTATGTAACGTTATGACACAAGCGGGTGAAACGATGGGATATACTGCTTTTGATCATGTGCAGGCGTTACACGATCATTTAGGGCAACCATTTATCAATACTGCAATTGTAAATAACCGTGAGATTCCTTGTGAATTACGCAAGTCATATGAGGAAGAAATGTCTACACCAGTTGTAGTGGATGAAGAACGTTTTGTTGAAAATAATATTGATGTTATTCAAGAGGGATTAGCGAAGTATGATGATCATGTTGTAAGGCATGATACGTTAAAGTTAGCGTCCATTTTATATTCATTGTTATAAATATGCGTTGCCTCGTTTGAGGTAGCGCTCCTCATTCATATAGGACAAGAATTTTGTTCCATAATAATCGTATAAGGAGGTGTTGACTGTGTCATTTGCATCAGAAACAAAGAAAGAGTTGACGAATCTTGAGATGAAGGAATGCTGTGAGAAAGCAGAATTATCAGCGTTACTTCGAATGAACGGGTCGCTTTCTTTTTCAAACCGTCGTCTATCTATCGATATTCAAACGGAAAATGCGGCAATTGCAAGAAGGATTTATACGCTTTTGAAAAAAGGATATGACGTGACGGTAGAATTGCTTGTCCGTAAAAAAATGCGCTTGAAGAAAAATAATGTATATATTGTGCGGCTTGTTGAGAAGTCTCGCGAAATATTAGCTGATCTTCATATCGTTCGAGATGACTTTTCATTTATTCGAAATATATCACAAGAATTGATTGAGAAGAAATGTTGTAAACGATCGTACTTACGTGGCGCATTTTTAGCAGGTGGTTCAGTAAATAACCCAGAAACATCATCTTATCATTTAGAAATCTTTTCGTTATATAAGGAACATAATGATGCTATATGTGAACTGATGAACGGATTTGATTTAAATAGTAAGACGTTGGAAAGAAGAAAAGGGTACATTACGTATTTGAAAGAAGCAGAAAAAATTACAGAGTTTTTAAATATTATAGGTGCTCATAATGCACTTTTAAGATTTGAAGATATTCGAATCGTACGTGATATGCGTAATTCTGTAAATCGTTTAGTGAACTGCGAAACAGCTAATTTAAATAAAACAATTGGTGCAGCACTAAGACAGATTGAAAATATTCGTTATATTGATGAGACAGTTGGTCTTGATATTTTGCCGGATAAATTACAAGAGATTGCACAATTACGAAGAGATTATCAAGATGTAACATTGAAAGAGTTAGGTGAGATGGTATCCGGGGGGAAGATTAGTAAGTCGGGTATTAATCATCGTTTGCGTAAAATCGATGAAATCGCAGAGAAATTACGCGCGGGGGAAACGTTAGTAAAAAAATAAGAGGTTAAAGGGGAAATGGAGCTGTGGTTCAAAAACGAGTTCAGGTTTCATTAAAAAACGGTTTACAAGCACGTCCGGCTGCGTTGTTTGTACAAGAGGCAAATCGCTTTCATGCAGATATCTTCATCGAGAAAGATGGAAAGACAGTAAATGCAAAGAGCATAATGGGGATTATGAGCTTAGCAATTGGAACTGGAAGCATGATAACAATTACAACAGAAGGTTCAGATGCAGAAGAGGCTTTAGAAGCATTAGCTGCATATGTACAATAAGAAGCTATCGCGTATATGCGATAGCTTTTTGTTTTTGCGGTTTACTTAAAGGGAGTTTTTGGGATAGGGGGTATGTAGGTGGTTTGTCCTTGTCGTGGATTGTCGGTAAATTGATATGTTGTGTCGAACCGTTGATATATTAAAAAAATCGTTGATATAATTTAAGTTTTGTTCGATATAATTGAAAAATCGTTGATATATTTAGGTGAATACCAGGGTGGGTATCCAGACGGAGGTGCATGATAATAAAAAAGCGCCCTGTAATAGGGCGCTTTTTTATGTATCCAGCTCCAGCGGCTAGAATCTCCGGTCGCTTCGCCCCTTCATTCGAGGCAAAAAGCGCCTCGGAATCAGGTGCTCCATCGCCCTGCGATTCTAAACGAGCCGCTTTCGCTTTTAGTTATTAACGATTTGTAAAGATCTTATCGATTAAACCGTATTCTAAAGCTTTTTCTGCTGTCATGAAGTTGTCGCGGTCTGTGTCGCGTTGTAGTACTTCAAGTGGTTGACCAGTGCGGTCAGCAAGAATTTGGTTTAGTTTTTCACGTAAGAATAGGATACGTTTTGCAGCGATTTCGATTTCAGTCGCTTGACCTTGTGCTCCACCAAGTGGTTGGTGAATCATTACTTCACTGTTTGGAAGTGCATAACGTTTTCCTTTTTCACCTGCTGCAAGTAAGAATGCACCCATAGATGCAGCCATACCGATACAGATTGTTGATACTTGTGGTTTAATAAACTGCATTGTATCATAGATTGCCATACCCGCTGTGATAGAACCACCAGGGCTGTTGATGTAGATGTGAATATCTTTTTCTGGATCTTGAGATTCCAAGAATAAAAGCTGGGAAACGATTGAGTTAGCTACGTTGTCATCAATTGCACTACCAAGCATAATGATGCGGTCTTTTAATAGTCGAGAGTAAATATCGTAAGCGCGTTCTCCACGATTTGTTTGTTCAATTACTGTAGGAATTAAATTCATCTGTTATTTCCTCCTTATAAAGCTTTCTTAGTCTTATAATACAATTATGGTCAATAAAGGTCAAACGAAACCACTTTAAATCAAAAAAATATGTAGTTGTACCATGAAATATTCGCTATGTTTTCGAAATTCCCTGCTTATGTATCTTCAACATCATAACCGAATTACATAAATTTAAACGTTATGAAAACTGGAGAAAAAAGAAAAGAACGCCTTTTAACTGAAGCGTTCTTTCGATAATTAGTCTTTTAAAAGATAGGTTACTTTATTTAAAATCTTTTCGATTTGTTTCGCGTTTTTACTATACATTTCGCTTGCTGATTTCGACTTTGTTTCTAAGGAAAATAGTTCAAGATCAGCATGACATTTTTTTAAAGATGCTAATAATAAAGGTTTGTTTTGAGGAGAAGGCATCTGGAGTTTGTCATTGTAAATGTCGATAGTAAGTTGTCCGTATGAATCCACTTGACCGAGGAAGACATTTTCAATAACAACACCGAGTTTTTCTAATTCTGAATGTAGCCAAGCGCGGTTATGTCCGCTTGCTGAAAGAGGTTCATCTAGTACATTTCCATCCATAATAACAGTTTGTGGTTCTTTCTCGTTTGGTACTTTTAAACCGATGTCTTTTGCTGTAAGTGGCTGGGAATCTTTCTTTAATAATACATTTAATTCTCCGCTTGGTTCTAAGACAGCAAATTCGACTTCAGCTACGCTGAACGCACTTTTTCCACGGAGAAGTTCCAGTAATTCGTCACTCGTATATTTTTCTTTCTTCAAGTTATCTTCGAGTATCTTTCCGTCTTTTATTAATACGGTAGATTTCCCTTCAAAGAAGTCCCGAGCTGTTTTGTTCTTTAAAGAGAGGATTCCTGTTAAAAAAGGTACCACAGCGAAAATGAGTATCGCAAAGACGCCGTGAAAAAATTTTGAATCGAGCCCTGTAGATACTTGGGCAGCGATGTCACCAATCGTCATTCCGGCTATGTATTCAAAAAAGGAAAGCTGAGAGATTTGTCTTTTCCCTAACCATTTCGTAATAGCGAATAAAATAATTAATATGAATACAGAGCGAAGAATGACAAGTGTCCATTCCGGCAGGTGAGACATAGTCGTTTCCTCCAGTCTACTTAAAACCCTTTATATTGAGGTTCTTCACGTTCTAATACTGAAATTCTATCCTTTAAATCAGCGATGATGCTGTCCATTTCTAACATACATTCATGAAATACGCGTTTTGATTCTTCGTCTTGTGAATTTAATGAAAGGGAGCTTAAACTTGCTTGGGCGCCCCTTACACTAGCAAGGCAAGTTTTTACGCTAGCGATAACAGTCATATAAACACCTTTTATCCTTTCGGTTTGAATAATAATGCTCCAATGAAGCCGAAAATAATAGCTGCTGATACACCGGCGCTCGTTACTTTAAACATGCCGGTAATAACGCCAACGATGCCATGTTTTGCAGCTTCTTCCATTGCGCCATGAACGAGGGCATTACCAAAGCTTGTAATAGGTACAGTTGCCCCGGCTCCAGCGAAATCAATTAATGGCTCATACAAATTAAATCCATCTAATATAGCTCCAGCAACAACGAGTGTTGCCATTGTATGAGCGGGTGTTAGTTTGCCGACATCAAACATAAGTTGGCCGATTACACATATGAGTCCGCCAATGACGAAAGCCCAGAAAAAAATCATTGCGTTGCACCTCCAAATTCAATCGAAACGGCATGAGCGATACACGGAATCGTTTCTTCTTGTTGGAATGTAAGTGGAGATAGTAAAGCGCCTGTCGCAACGACAAGTATTTTTTTGAACTCTCCTCTTTTCATTCGGTTTAATAAATGACCGTACACGACTGTTGCGGAACATCCAGGCCCACTAGCACCAGCTATGACAGGTTGTCCTTCTCTATAAATGATAATTCCGCAATCTTGAAATTGTTCGCTCGTTACTTTCGTTCCGTGTTTATGTAGTAAGTCATAAGCAATTTCGCGTCCTACATGTCCGAGATCGCCTGTTACGATTAAATCGTAGTAAGAGGCATCAATTTGGCGTTCACGTAAATGGGCTTCAATTGTATCAACTGCAGCTGGAGCCATTGCGCCTCCCATATTAAACGGATCCGTTAATCCCATATCAACAACTCGCCCAATCGTTGCAGATGTTACTCTTGGACCATGGCCAGTATCGCTTAAAATAGCGGCTCCTGCTCCGGTTACTGTCCACTGTGCAGTAGGCGGCTTTTGTCCACCGTATTCGGTAGGGTAGCGGAATTGTTTTTCTACAGCAGTATTATGGCTTGAAGCTCCAGTTAATAAATATTTTGCACCTTTTGCATTTACGATACTTGCCCCAAGTGCTAAACCTTCCATAGAAGTAGAGCAAGCCCCGAATAATCCGAGATAAGGAGTGCCCAGTGTGCGGCAAGCAAAGCTTGTTGGAGTAATTTGATTAATTAAATCTCCTGCGAGTATGAATTGAATATCATCTTTACGAAGCTCTGCTTTTTCAGTAGCGCGACTACAAGCTTCTTCGAATAAAATTTTATGTGCTTTTTCATAGGAATCTTGTCCGAGCCATAAATCTTCATGAAGGATATCGAAGTCTTCTGGGATGTTCCCCTTTGCTTCAAATGGTCCACCGACAACCCCTGTTGAGATAATGACTGGTTTGTTTTCAAATACCCACGTTCGGTGTCCTTGTAACATTTATAGCCCTCCCCATTGAACGAGAATAGTTTTAATAAGTGCGATGACGAAAGCGGAAAATACACCAAATAAAATAACAGAACCAGCTAGTTTAAACATATTGCCGCCAACGCCAAGGACAAATCCTTCCGTTCGATGCTCAATACATGCGGCAATAACAGAGTTACCAAATCCAGTAACAGGTACAGCTGTACCTGCTCCGGCAAACTGTCCAAAACGATCGTATATACCAAATCCAGTTAGTAACATGGAGATGAAAATGAGAGTTGCGACTGTTGGATTGCCTGCTGAGCGTTCAGTGAAATCAAAATATGTGATGTAAAAAGTAGAAATGAGTTGTCCGATGAAGCAAATAAAACCACCGACGAAAAAGGCTTTTATACAATTTTTTAAGACAGGTCGTTTCGGTTCGCGTTCTTGTTCGAATTTTTTATACTCCTGTTGTACAGGGGTTAAGTTTTTATCTTTACTAGCCATTGCAATCCTTCCTTTTCTTTTAAAAAGCGTTAAGTGTTAGACTCCATTTTTTTACCAATGAATTTTAATTGTTTATTAATTTCATCTTTAGATACTTCTTTTTCCTTAATTTTTCTTTCGAGTTTTTCGAGTAACATAAAGATTTTTTTATCTGTACTGACACGAACATCGAAAGTAGGGTGCTCATCACTTAGTTGCTTTTGAAGCTTTTTACGCAGCGGCTTTAATCCAAACCTTTCGTGATGCTCAGGTGTAACTGCTATGTAGAGATCTAAATTTGAATTCACTGCTGTGCTTTTTATAATTTCATCCATAGCGAGAGCTCTTTTTTTCGCTCCTTGTGATATAGATTGATTAAAGGATTCCGTACTCGTCTTTGTTAACTTTGGACCTTTTTCTTTCTCCGTTCGTTTTGCTTCTTCTTTCACTTTTTTATCTAAAGGACTATTATCACATCCGGTAAAAGAGCTAAATAGAAGTGCAAATAATGCGGTTATGAGGCCGAGTTTTCGCATAATTATCATTCCATTTCTATTGCAATATGTAATGTGATAGAAAAAGGATGACTGCATATCATCCTTTTTCTATTTCACAGCAAGACCGATTCGTTATTGCTGTGAGTATTGTGGTTCTTCTTGTTGGACTTCTTCAACGCGTGGGTTTTTAAAGAATCGATAATCGTTTGTGTTTGCTGCGCAGCTGTTTGGAAAAGTTGCTTCGCTTGTTGGTTATCCGTATCAAGAGCGAATCCCTTTAAGCTAGCTTGTGCACTTTTTAATCCAGAAACAGTTTGCTTTAATTTTGTAATTACAGTCATTGAATGAAGCCCCCTTTGGAATATCAATTCAAAGATTATAATTTGTGAGTTGGGGTGAATTTATGATTGGAAAATTTAGGAGTGGAATAGATTTTATATGCTTTTAGCTAAGAACCTGTCTAGAATCTTTTCAATAAAATTGCCACACCTGCCAATAAGCAACTTTGTCTACTGTTTTCAAGTGTTCGTTCACAGTTTTTCCACAGTCTGCGGTAATTTTCCAACCAAGCAAAAGTTCGCTCTACGATCCAGCGTTTGGGTAACACAACAAACTTGTGAAGTTCCGAGCGTTTGATAATTTCAACTGAACAATGAATCGTTTCTTTTATCGATTGTGCAAATGATGGGCCCGTATATCCACCATCACAAAGTATATTTGTCACTTTGTCCAATGATTTTTTATGCTTTTCACACATTTGGATAGCACCTTCTCGATCTGTTATATTCGCAGTTGTTACTTCAATCGCATGAATGAGACCATTGGTGTCTACAGCGATATGTCGTTTGATTCCTGATACTTTCTTTCCCGCATCGTAGCCTTTTTCACTCGCTATCCATGTGTTTTTTACACTTTGTGCATCTACGATGCAGAAGCTTGTCTGTTTTTTTCGACCCTCTTGTTCACGATAGGTTTCGATCAATTTTTTTATGCACTTTTTCAAGAAGACTTATGCCATTCTCGTCTACTTTCCGCCAAATCTGGTAGTAGGAATAGACGGTTTTCCAGTTTGGAAAGTCCCTTGGCAGATTACGCCATTGACAACCTGTCGTAAGCAAATATAGTACACCGCAGAATACCTCGTACAAATCAACTGTGCGTGGGCGCGTCGTTTTCCGTGCATTTTCTAAATCTTCACGAATCAGTTCAAACTGTTTACGAGTAATATTACTGGTATAATCATGTATCATTAGGAA
Source organism: Bacillus sp. PPSBB_2 (assembly GCF_045291115.1). Classification (NCBI taxonomy): domain Bacteria; kingdom Bacillati; phylum Bacillota; class Bacilli; order Caryophanales; family Bacillaceae; genus Bacillus; species Bacillus sp. PPSBB_2. Next base: position 5,361,844 of record NZ_CP147983.1, on the reverse strand, counting down.
ACATCCTTTTTTGTATAGATTATATCATAGATTTCAGACAGGTTCTAAGGTGCATAAGGTATTATGGGGATATTTTTATTGATTTAGATGGATTTTATTGCTATTATTATGAGAAGAAAATGAAGTGTTTTCTATAATCATGCGCCCATAGCTCAGTCGGATAGAGCGGTGGTTTCCGGTACCACGTCTGCCGGGGGTTCGAATCCCTCTGGGCGCGTCAAAAAGTCCTAACTTACGTTTTGTAGGTTAGGACTTTTTTTATTTCCCTCTTGTTATATCTAGTAATAAGATTTACTATTAGTACTTGATAATAATTTTTTAACTTTATTATTTTCTTTCAATATTATTCAAATTTCGGTTGTAAGTTGTAAATCTCATTAATACATATAAATTAATAATATTTTGGAATGGGTGTCTGCGTGAGGATTCTCCTTTTACCAAACTTATTGTACAATAGAAACAAGGGGGAGATTAGTTTGAAGGCAAGTCTTTTACAAGAACAAAGCTTACGTTTGGCAATGACACAAGAGTTAAGGCAAGCGATTACAATGCTCCAGTATAATGTACAAGAATTATCGGATTTTTTGTATGAGCAATCGTTAGAGAATCCCCTTATTGAGTTAGGTGGTTTTGAGAGGGAGAAGAAAAAGAGCTCTAACAACAGTAAAAGTACCAGCAAACAAGTCGAGAATCAGATGGAGATCTACAGTGTGGATTCTACAACGATTCAGCAACATTTATTAAATCAAATACAGTATTATAAAATAGATGAAGAAGAGCGAAAAGTAGCTTCTTTCATTATTATGAACATGGATGGAAATGGATATTTACAAGAAACGAATGAAGAGTTAGCAGAGCTCCTTTCTGCACATATTCATGTAGTCGACCGTTCTGTAGAGCTTGTCCAATCACTGGAGCCAGCAGGGGTAGGGGCGCGTAATATTCAGGAATGTTTAACTTTGCAATTGAAGCGCTTACAAAGACGTAATGGATTAGCAGAAGAGGTTGTAGAAGATCATTTCGCTTATTTCGTGAAGAAAGATTGGCGAAAGCTCGTTCAAGTGTTGAAGTGTAGTAATGAGGAATTGCAGAGTGCGGTAAATTGTATAACGTCATTACAACCAAAACCAGGTCTTGCGTTTTCTTCAGATAAACCACTTTACATTGTACCTGATATGGCGGTGAAAAAAGATGGCGATCGCCTCGTCTTACAAATGAACGAGAGAAATATGCCGAGAATTGAAATTCATTCTGAATATAGTGCGCTTCTTAATAATAGTGAAAGTGAAGTAGCATCTTACGTATCAGAAAAGTATCAGCATGTGCAGTGGATTATGCGCAGTTTGAAGCAGAGAAAACAGACATTGCTGCAAGTAATGACTATTATTATGGAAAAACAACGTGATTTCTTCTGGAAAGGTCCAGAGTATTTAAGACCTCTCGCTTTAAAAGAGGTAGCGGAAGAGTTAAGTGTGCATGAATCGACAATTAGTCGTGCGACGCGAAATAAATATGTGCAAACACCACACGGTTTATTTGAGATGAAATCGTTCTTTAGCAATGCCGTTTCGACGACTGAAGATGAAGCAGTTTCTACAAAACGTGTAAAACAATTTATTCAAACGCTAATTGGGGCAGAGGATAAGAAAAAGCCACTTTCGGATCAAAAGATTTCAAAATTATTAGAAGAAGAGCACGAAATTGTTATTTCTCGAAGAACAGTGGCGAAGTATAGAGAACAAATGCATATCCCAGCTTCGTCATTACGAAAAACGATCGGATAGGTGAAGAAGATGAAAGTTGTACTGTATACTAAAAAAGATTGTGGCCTTTGCGTGAAGGCGAAACAAGTTTTAAAGGAAGTACAATGTGAATATTCTTTTCAAATCGAGGAAATAGATATATATGAAGATAATGACCTTTTAGAAAAATATCACTTAATGATTCCGGTTGTAGAAATGGACGGAAAACAAGTAGAATATGGTAACATTCACAAAGGTGTCATAATAAACTATATAAAGAATGCAGTTAAGAGTTGAATAAGTTTCTATCTCCTGTTACAATAATACACGTAGCAGGGATTATTTTTTTAACCTATGTGGGACACAAAATGTCACTACGGGACGTAAAGTGACCATGAAGGAAAAATGAACCGATGTAGTGAGGAGAAAAGATATGCGCTCATGGATTCAGAATACAAAAAAATTATTACCTGATCTGCTACCTGTTATGCAAACGAGAATGCAAATTCTTCAATACATTAGGCTCATGCAGCCGATTGGAAGAAGAAACTTATCAGCAAGTCTCGGTATGACAGAACGAGTATTGCGAAGTGAAGTTCAAGTTTTGAAAGAACAAAACTTAGTTCACGTCGCTTCTTCTGGAATGACTTTGACAGAAGAAGGAACAACTTTAGTTCTTGCTTTGGAAGACTTTATGAAAGAAATTTCCGGGTTAAAGGTTTTAGAAAAGCAACTTAAGGAAACATTAGACTTGGATGAAGTTTTCGTTGTCCCTGGTGATAGTGATGAATCACCTTGGGTCAAACTGGAGATGGGCCGTGCTTGTGTGACTTGTATAAAAGACCGTCTGACAGCGAATAATATCGTTGCTGTGGCTGGAGGAACTACGCTAGCTGCTGCTGCGGACATGATGCAACTTGATTGCAAAGATTTACATATGCTATTTGTCCCAGCACGTGGTGGAATTGGAGAAGGCGTCGAATTAGAAGCCAATACCATTTGTGCCAAGATGGCACAAAATACGATGAGTAATTATCGCTTGTTGTATGTTCCAGACCATGTTAGTAGCGAAGCATATGCGTCTATTGTGACAGAGCCTTCCGTGAAAGAAGTTCTTGAGTTGATTCGATCTTCCAATATCGTCATTCATGGAATAGGTGATGCGTTAACAATGGCACGTCGCAGAAGTACTTCAGAAGCAGATTGGTTAAAGATTCAGGCAAGCGAAGCAGTTGGCGAAGCTTTCGGTTACTACTTTAATGAAGAAGGAAATGTTGTTCATAAAGTAAGAACAGTTGGTATGCAACTAGAGGATTTACAAAATGTATCTCACGTTGTTGCAGTCGCTGGAGGTTCTTCAAAGGCAAAAGCAATACAGGCTGTAATTAAACAAGGGCACACTTCAATTCTAATTACAGATGAAGGTGCAGCAAAACAGTTAACAAAGGGTTTTACCCTTTAATATAATCCCCCAAGGAGGAAATTCAAATGACTAAAATTGGTATTAATGGATTTGGACGTATCGGACGTAACGTATTCCGCGCAGCTCTTAACAACTCTGAGGTAGAAGTAGTAGCAATCAACGACTTAACAGATGCTAAAACATTAGCTCACCTTTTAAAATATGACACAGTTCACGGAACTTTAAATGCAGAAGTATCTGCTAACGAAAACAGCATCGTTGTTAACGGTAAAGAAATTAAAGTTATCGCTGAGCGTGACCCAGCTCAATTACCATGGAGCGACTACGGAGTAGAAGTAGTAGTAGAATCTACTGGCCGTTTCACTAAAAAATCAGACGCTGAGAAACACTTAGGTGGATCAGTTAAGAAAGTTATCATCTCAGCTCCAGCTTCTGACGAAGATATCACTGTAGTTATGGGTGTTAACCACGAACAATACGATGCAGCTAACCACAACGTAGTATCTAACGCTTCTTGTACTACAAACTGTCTAGCTCCATTCGCTAAAGTATTAAACGAAAAATTCGGCGTAAAACGCGGAATGATGACAACAATTCACTCTTACACTAACGACCAACAAATCTTAGACTTACCACACAAAGATTTACGTCGTGCTCGTGCAGCAGCTGAAAACATGATCCCAACATCTACTGGTGCAGCTAAAGCTGTAGCATTAGTATTACCAGAACTTAAAGGTAAATTAAACGGTGGCGCTGTACGTGTTCCAACTGCTAACGTTTCTCTAGTTGACCTAGTTGTTGAACTTGACAAAGAAGTAACAGTTGAAGAGGTAAATGCAGCATTCAAAGCAGCAGCTGAAGGTGAATTAAAAGGTATCCTTGGATACAGCGAAGAGCCATTAGTATCTATCGACTATAACGGATGTACAGCTTCTTCTACAATCGATGCATTATCTACAATGGTAATGGAAGGTAACATGGTTAAAGTACTTTCTTGGTACGATAACGAAACTGGTTACTCTAACCGCGTAGTAGACCTAGCAGCTTACATGACTTCAAAAGGTCTTTAATTCTTAATTATATAAGTTATCAATGACAAAACGAGGGAGAGGGTTTGTTCCCTCTCTCTCTTCTTTCGTTTTAAAAGCAAATGTGTTAAGCTTTTGAGTGGGTTTTGTCAATCCTAACTAGTAGTCGGAGGGAAATCCAATGAACAAAAAATCAATTCGTGACGTAGATTTAAAAGGTAAGCGTGTATTTTGCCGCGTTGATTTCAACGTACCTATGAAAGAAGGCAAAATTACAGATGAAACTCGTATCCGTGCAGCTCTTCCTACAATTCAATATTTAGTAGAGCAAGGTGCGAAAGTTATTTTAGCAAGTCACTTAGGCCGTCCAAAAGGTCAAGTAGTAGAAGAAATGCGTTTAACTCCAGTAGCAGCACGTTTAGGCGAGCTTCTTGGTAAAGACGTTAAAAAAGCGGACGAAGCATTCGGACCAGTTGCACAAGAAATGGTTGCAGCAATGAACGAAGGCGACGTATTAGTTCTTGAAAACGTACGTTTCTATGCGGGCGAAGAAAAGAACGATGCAGAACTTGCGAAAGAATTTGCAGCACTTGCTGACATCTTCGTAAACGATGCATTCGGTGCAGCTCACCGTGCTCACGCTTCTACAGCAGGTATCGCAGACTACCTACCAGCAGTATCTGGTCTATTAATGGAAAAAGAGTTAGATGTACTTGGTAAAGCACTTTCTAACCCAGAACGTCCATTTACAGCTATTATCGGTGGTGCGAAAGTAAAAGATAAAATCGGTGTAATTCGTCATCTATTAGACAAAGTAGATAACTTAATCATCGGTGGTGGACTTGCTTACACATTCGTTAAAGCTTTAGGTCATGAAATTGGTCTATCTCTATGTGAAGACGACAAGATCGAACTAGCTAAAGAATTTATGCAACTTGCAAAAGAAAAAGGCGTAAACTTCTACATGCCAGTTGATGTTGTAATCACTGAGGAATTCTCTGAAACTGCAACAACTAAAATCGTTGGTATCGACTCTATCCCTTCTAACTGGGAAGGCGTGGACATCGGTCCTAAAACACGTGAAATTTATGCAGATGTAATTAAAAATTCTAAGCTTGTTGTATGGAATGGACCAATGGGTGTATTCGAAATGACTCCATTCGCAGAAGGTACAAAAGCAGTAGGACAAGCATTAGCAGATGCAGAAGATACATACTCTGTTATCGGCGGTGGTGACTCTGCAGCAGCTGTTGAAAAATTCGGTATGGCTGATAAAATGAGCCACATTTCTACTGGCGGCGGTGCGTCATTAGAATTCATGGAAGGTAAAGAGCTTCCAGGTGTAGTTTGTCTTAACGACAAATAAGTAGCAGCCAAAGAAAAAGGACGGTGCAAAGCATGCGTAAACCAATTATCGCAGGTAACTGGAAAATGAATAAAACTCTATCAGAAGCAGTTAGCTTCGTAGAGGAAGTTAAAGGTCAAATCCCAGCAGCTTCAGCTGTTGATGCAGTAGTTTGCTCTCCAGCTCTATTCTTAGAGCGCCTTGTAGCAGCAACTGAAGGAACTGACTTACAAGTAGGTGCACAAAACATGCACTTCGAAAAAAATGGTGCATTCACTGGCGAAATTAGCCCAGTAGCACTTAGCGACTTAAAAGTTGGCTATGTAGTACTTGGCCACTCTGAGCGTCGTGAAATGTTTGCCGAAACAGATGAGTCAGTAAACAAAAAGACTATCGCAGCATTTGAACATGGTTTAACACCAATCGTATGTTGTGGTGAGACTTTAGAAGAGCGCGAAAGCGGAAAAACATTTGATCTAGTAGCAGGTCAAGTGACAAAAGCACTTGCAGGTTTAACAGAAGAGCAAGTTAAAGCAACTGTTATCGCTTATGAGCCAATCTGGGCTATCGGTACAGGGAAATCTTCTTCTTCTGCAGATGCAAACGAAGTATGTGCGCACATCCGTAAAGTTGTTGCAGAAGCTGTTTCTCCAAAAGCTGCAGAAGCTGTTCGTATCCAATACGGCGGTAGCGTAAAACCAGAAAACATTAAAGAGTATATGGCACAATCTGACATCGACGGCGCTTTAGTTGGCGGTGCTAGCTTAGAGCCTGCTTCGTTCTTAGGTCTTCTGGGGGCGGTAAAATGAGAAAGCCAACAGCTTTAATCATTCTTGACGGTTTCGGACTTCGTGAAGAAACTTACGGGAATGCTGTAGCACAAGCTAAGAAACCTAATTTTGATGGTTACTGGAACAAATTCCCTCACACAACGCTTACAGCTTGTGGCGAGGCGGTAGGTCTTCCAGAAGGTCAAATGGGTAACTCTGAGGTTGGTCACTTAAATATCGGTGCTGGCCGCGTAGTATATCAAAGCTTAACACGCGTTAACGTTGCAATTCGTGAAGGTGAGTTCGATAAGAACGAAACTTTCCAAAATGCAATTAAAAGTGTAAAAGAAAAAGGTACTGCACTTCATTTATTCGGTTTACTTTCTGACGGTGGTGTGCACAGTCACATGAACCATATGTTTGCTCTTCTTCGCCTAGCAGCAAAAGAAGGCGTGGAGAAAGTTTATATCCATGCATTCTTAGACGGCCGCGATGTTGGACCACAAACAGCAAAAGGTTATATCGATGCAACGAATGAAGTAATTAAAGAAACAGGAGTAGGACAATTCGCGACTATCTCTGGTCGTTATTACTCTATGGACCGTGACAAGCGTTGGGATCGCGTAGAAAAATGTTACAGTGCTATGGTGAATGGTGAAGGCCCTACTTATAAATCAGCAGAAGAGTGTGTAGAAGACTCTTATGCGAACGGTATCTATGATGAATTCGTATTGCCGTCTGTAATTGTTAACGAAGATAACACGCCAGTTGCAACAATCAATGATGATGATGCAGTTATCTTCTATAACTTCCGTCCAGACCGTGCAATTCAAATTGCTCGTGTATTTACAAACGAAGACTTCCGTGAGTTCGATCGTGGTGAAAAAGTACCTCACATTCCAGAATTCGTATGTATGACACACTTCAGTGAAACTGTAGATGGTTACGTGGCATTCAAGCCAATGAACCTTGATAACACTTTAGGTGAAGTTGTTGCGCAAGCGGGATTAAAGCAACTTCGCATCGCGGAAACTGAAAAGTATCCGCACGTTACATTCTTCTTTAGCGGTGGTCGTGAGGCTGAATTCCCAGGAGAAGAGCGTATCTTAATTAACTCACCGAAGGTTGCAACGTATGACTTGAAACCTGAAATGAGCATTTACGAAGTAACGGACGCTTTAGTAAATGAAATCGAAAATGATAAACATGATGTTATCATTCTTAACTTTGCGAACTGTGATATGGTTGGGCATTCTGGGATGATGGAACCAACAATTAAAGCAGTAGAAGCAACTGACGAATGTTTAGGAAAAGTTGTAGAAGCGATTCTTGCAAAAGATGGTGTAGCACTTATTACTGCTGACCATGGTAATGCTGATCAGGAGTTAACTGCTGATGGCGGTCCTATGACAGCTCATACAACTAACCCGGTTCCTTTCATCGTTACAAAAAATGATGTAGAGCTTCGTGAAGGTGGTATTTTAGGAGATATCGCTCCAACAATGCTTACACTTTTAAATGTGGAACAACCGAAAGAAATGACAGGTAAAACAATTATTAAATAATTTGCTTATATAAAAAGGAGAGAATTTATTATGTCAACAATTATTGATGTTTATGCTCGCGAAGTCCTTGACTCTCGTGGTAACCCAACTGTAGAAGTAGAAGTTTACACAGAAAGCGGCGCTTTCGGACGCGCTATCGTACCAAGTGGTGCATCTACTGGTGAACACGAAGCAGTAGAATTACGTGACGGTGACAAATCTCGTTACCTTGGTAAAGGTGTTGTTAACGCAGTAAACAACGTTAACGAAATTATCGCTCCAGAAATCGCTGGTTTCGATGTAACTGACCAAGCTGGTATCGACCGTGCTATGATCGAATTAGATGGCACTCCAAACAAAGGTAAACTAGGCGCTAACGCTATCCTTGGTGTATCTATGGCAGTAGCTCACGCAGCAGCTGACTTCGTAGGTCTTCCATTATACCGTTACCTTGGTGGATTCAATGCAAAACAATTACCAACTCCAATGATGAACATCATCAACGGTGGTTCTCACGCTGATAACAACGTTGACTTCCAAGAGTTCATGATCTTACCAGTTGGTGCTCCAACATTCAAAGAATCAATCCGTATGGGTGCTGAAGTATTCCATGCACTTAAAGCTGTATTACATGACAAAGGTCTTAACACTGCAGTAGGTGACGAAGGTGGATTCGCTCCAAACCTTGGTTCTAACCGTGAAGCTTTAGAAGTAATCATCGAAGCTATCGAAAAAGCTGGTTACAAAGCTGGCGAGAACGTATTCTTAGGAATGGACGTTGCTTCTTCTGAGTTCTACAACAAAGAAACTGGTAAATATGACCTTGCAGGCGAAGGCCGTACTGGCTTAACTTCTGCAGAAATGGTTGATTTCTATGAAGAGCTTTGCAAAGACTTCCCAATCATCTCTATCGAAGATGGTTTAGACGAAAACGACTGGGATGGTCACAAATTATTAACTGAGCGTATCGGTGATAAAGTACAATTAGTTGGTGACGATTTATTCGTAACTAACACTCAAAAACTTGCTGAAGGTATCGAAAAAGGTATCTCTAACTCAATCTTAATTAAAGTTAACCAAATCGGTACTTTAACTGAGACTTTCGAAGCTATCGAAATGGCTAAACGTGCTGGTTACACAGCAGTTGTATCTCACCGTTCTGGTGAAACTGAAGATGCTACAATCGCTGACATCGCAGTTGCAACTAACGCTGGCCAAATCAAAACTGGTTCTATGAGCCGTACTGACCGTATTGCTAAGTACAACCAATTATTACGTATCGAAGACGAGCTAGGCGAAATCGCTGTTTACGATGGTATCAAATCTTTCTATAACATCAAACGATAATTGTAGAAAATAAACGACAGACCGTGAGAAATCACGGTCTGTTTTTTTATGCTAAAATTGTTCACCCGTCATAAGTGACATGAAATGTTTGAAGAAGCGGTTATAATCAAAATCAATTGCTATTTGATGACTCGGCCAATCAATAAATGGTTTAGATTCTCCTAAAGAGCGAAATTCTCCAATGCTTGCCCCCTGTGCATAAGATTCTGTCATGACAACGATAGGTGATTTATGATACGTGAACATAGAGTTATCAAATAAAGCGAGTATTGGCATTGTGTCATGGAAAGGGCTGCCTTTTAAATGTGGTAGGGCGTCTTTATAATATCCGTAGTAATAATGATCGAATAAAGGTTTGAGAAGTGGGGCTTTTCCTTTGGCTTCAATATATTCTGCCATTTCTGGTGTAATGATGGAGTATTGAGTGACGTTTAATGGGTATATGTACATGTTAGCTGTGGATTGAAGGACTATATTAGCGGCAGTAGGATCGCCATAAAAGTTTGCTTCGGAAATAGGGGTAACATTACCAGGATGTAAAAAGGCACCGCCCATTACGTAGTAAGATTTAACTTGCTTCATTAACTGTTTACATACGATGAATAAAATTGCTAGGGAGGTAAGTCTTCCTAAACTTACAATGATTAATTCATCTTTATACTGTTCAATAAGAGGAATGACTTCAAAAAAATTCTCCATTTCTCCGTTAGTCACATTCACCTTTGGAATAATTGGACCGAGCCCCTGTTTCCCATGTACATCCGTAAAAAACGCAGGTGGGGCACCAGTAAGGGGACGTTCTGAACCACCGAATATCTTGATATTTCTATTCTTTGTTTCGTTATTAAAAAAATGAGCATTTTCTACGGCCATTTTTTTTGGAACATTGCCGTAATCAGCAACGATACCGACGATTTCTATTTCATCGATAAAGAATGCTAAGAGGAGAGCCATCGTATCATCAATCCCAGGATCACAAAAAATGAGAACTTTTTTGGGCATATGTTCACCACCTATCTTGTTTATCCCCTACAAACCAGCTTGGTGAGGGCTAATAATCAATAAGGATGAGGGGAATCTCATGGATTAAAGTTTCACTTTATATATATGTAAGTTTAAGAATAAAAAGATTATTTTATTGAAATAATAGTTTTTTAAATTCAGAAAATAAAAACTTTTTATATTAGGTCAAGGTTTTTGACATAATTTTCGTTTAGAAATGCAGTCATATCAAGGTTGTAAGCGTATAACATAGGCTGTTTTTACTGTCAAGTTGATAAATTGCAGCTTTTTACAATTTATACTATGATAAAGATATTAACAGAAGATCGTATAAACATGAGGGATGATGAACATGAAATTTACAAAGATTCTTGTCCAAATTGCTGCTCTTTACGTGTTTTATATGGTTGGAACTTGGGTGCAAGAAATGTTAAATATTCCGATTCCAGGAAGTTTGATTGGAATGTTCCTCTTACTTGTTTTACTTAGCCTAAAAGTTCTGCCAGTGAAATGGTTCGATTTAGGAGCAGAAACACTCGTTGCTATTATGCCGTTTTTATTAATTCCGCCAACGCTTGGCCTAATGAATTACGGTGCTTTTTTTATGAGTAAAGGAATTTCTCTTTTCATTACAGTTGTAGCGAGTACATTTTTAATTATTATTGTCGCAGGACATACAGGACAATATCTTGCGAATAGGAAGGAAAGAGAGTCGCGATGAGTCAAATATTAATCGGAGTCGGTTGGGTTCTTTTTACGGTGCTATTATATCAATTATCTAAAAAAATCTATAAATTATTTCCAACACCATTCACCATTCCAATGCTTGTAGCAACTGGATTAATGGCTTTCCTATTTATCGTGCTTGATATACCATATCAACATTATATGGAAAGTGGTGGTGGCTGGATTGCAAAGCTACTTGGACCCGGTGTTGTAGCATTTGCAATTCCTCTTTATAAACAACGTCATGTTCTGCAAAAATATGTTGTACCGATTGCTGGTGGCGTATTAGTAGGTACAACAGTTGCAATCGCTAGTGATTTTGCAATTGCTTCACTTATGGGAACGGATAAAAGCTTAATCTTATCGTCTTTACCAAAATCGGTGACAATGCCAGTTGCGATGAGTGTTTCAGAGCAAGTTGGTGGTGTACCTTCCTTAACAGCAGCTTTCGTTGTTATCGCAGGTATTACTGGAACGATTACAGGACCCCTTTTATTAAAATGGAGCCGTGTTACAAACTCAGTTGGTAAAGGTATAGGATTTGGATGTGCTTCTCATATTATGGGTGTTATGAGAGCAATGAAAAATAATGAGCATGAAGGTGTTATTGGATCGGTAACAATGACATTAACAGCAATTTTGACATGTTTACTTGGACCGTTATTTGCGATGATGTTTATGTAATAGAAGAAAAGCGAGAGCGCCTCTATAGCTCTCGCTTTTCTATAGAATTTATGCTACAGTTACAATAACTGAATCTTTGTAGGAGGTACGCCAAGTGCATACGTTATTATCAGTTTTACTTATTATTGTATCGATTTTAATGATTGTTATGGTACTTATGCAATCTAGTAATAGCTCAGGCCTTTCAGGTGCAATTTCAGGCGGTGCGGAGCAATTATTTGGTAAGCAAAAGGCACGTGGAATTGAAGCGGTATTAAACCGTATTACAATTGTTTTAGCTGTATTGTTCTTTGTATTAACAATTGGTGTTACGTACTTCAATTTATAGAATTGAAAGAAGAAGCGTTAGTGAATGGTACTAATGGTTCTTCTTTTTTTGTTTTGCTATTTGAAAGATGTTTCTAATTAGATTATAGAAATACAAATATGGTACACTAGATATAGAAAGAATACGACTAGATTACAGAAGAGAAAGAGGAGAAATACATGATGAAATTAGCATCTCCGAAACCATTTACATTTGAGGGTGGAGACCGCGCTGTTTTATTACTACATGGATTCACAGGGAACTCAGCTGATGTACGTATGTTAGGGCGTTTCTTAGAAAAGAAAGGCTATACTTGTCATGCGCCAATTTATAAAGGGCACGGTGTACCACCAGAAGAGCTTGTTCATACAGGGCCTGAAGATTGGTGGCAAGATGTAACGGAGGCATATCAGCTTTTAAAAGATAAAGGTTTTGAGAAAATTGCTGTTGTTGGATTGTCACTTGGCGGCGTATTTTCTTTAAAATTAGGTTATACAGTACCGGTTTTAGGTGTAGTACCAATGTGTGCACCTATGTATATTAAGAGCGAAGAAACGATGTACCAAGGTATATTGGCATATGCCCGCGAATATAAAAAACGTGAGCAAAAATCAACAGAACAAATTGAACAAGAAATGTTGGAATTCCAAAAGACACCGATGAATACATTAAAAGCATTACAACAATTAATTGCTGACGTACGTAACAATGTGGATATGATTTATGCACCAACATTTGTTGTACAAGCACGTCATGACGAAATGATTAATACAGATAGTGCTAACATTATTTATAACGGTGTAGAATCTACGTTAAAAGACATTAAATGGTATGAAGACTCTACGCATGTCATTACACTTGATAAACAACGTGACGAGCTACATGAGGATGTATATAACTTCTTGGAGCAACTAGATTGGTAAGATCTAGTTGCCTCTTTTTTTCATAAGGAATTTTTTGTGAAAACTGTAAAAATCATAAGGGGAGTATTGAAGTTTCGTTTTATACATCCCCTATCTTTCGGATACACTAAATAATATAAGGTTTTAAAGGAGGTATTTTTGCTTGGAAGAAATCACACAAGAACATATTGATAAGTTGTTATTATTTATGAGAGAAGAAGCGTATAAACCGCTAACGATACAAGAGTTAGAAGAGGCATTTGGAATTGAAGGTTCTGAGGGCTTTAAAGATTTTGTAAAAGCACTTGTAATGATGGAAGAGAAGGGACTTGTTATTCGTACACGTAGCAACCGTTACGGTCTTCCTGAAAAGATGAATTTAATACGCGGTAAGTTAATTGGACATGCACGTGGTTTTGCATTCGTTGTACCAGACGAGAAGAAAACGGGAGACGATGATCTTTTCATCCCGCCTACAGAGTTAAACGGGGCACTTCATGGCGATACAGTATTAGCACGCCTTAGTTCTCAATCAAGCGGTTCACGTCAAGAAGGTTCAATTGTACGCATTTTAGAGCGTGGAACGAAAGAACTAGTTGGTACATATACAGAGTCGAAAAACTTTGGGTTCGTTATACCTGACAATAAGCGCTGGACGAGTGACATTTTCGTATTGAAAAGTGCGTCTATGGGCGCTGTAGAAGGTCATAAAGTAGTTGTGAAAATTACGAGCTATCCAGAGAATCGTTTAAGTGCAGAAGGTGAAGTTATTCAAATTCTAGGTCATAAAAATGATCCAGGAGTAGATATTTTATCTGTCATTCATAAACATCACTTGCCTTTAGCGTTCCCTGAAGAAGTGATGGAACATGCAAACAGTGTACCAGAAACGATTTCAGAAGAAGATTTAAAAGATCGCCGTGATCTACGTGACCAAATGATCGTAACGATTGACGGTGCAGACGCAAAAGATTTAGATGATGCTGTTACAGTAACGAAACTTGAGAACGGTAACTACAAGCTAGGCGTTCACATTGCGGATGTAAGTCATTACGTTCAAGAAGGTTCTCCAATTGATGTAGAAGCAGCGGAAAGAGCGACGAGTGTGTATCTTGTTGACCGTGTAATTCCGATGATTCCACACCGTCTATCTAACGGTATTTGTTCATTAAATCCGAAAGTAGACCGTCTGACATTATCTTGTGAAATGGAAATCAACAACTTAGGTGATGTTGTTAAACACGAGATTTTCCAAAGTGTGATTAAAACGACAGAGCGTATGACTTATGCTGACGTAAGAAGCATTTTAGAAGATGAGGACGAAGAGTTAATTAAGCGTTATGAGCCGCTCGTACCGATGTTTAAAGAGATGGGTCAATTGGCACAAATTTTACGTGAAAAACGTATGCGCCGTGGTGCAATTGACTTTGACTTTAAAGAAGCGAAAGTATTAGTGGATGAAGAAGGAAAACCGACAGACGTTGTCATGCGCGATCGTTCTGTATCAGAGAAGTTAATTGAAGAATTTATGCTTGTTGCGAATGAAACAGTAGCAGAGCACTTCCACTGGATGAACGTACCATTCATGTACCGTGTCCATGAAGATCCGAAAGAAGATAAGTTAGAGCGTTTCTTCGAGTTTGTAACGAACTTCGGATATGCGGTAAAAGGACGTGCGAATGAAGTACATCCTCGTGCGCTGCAACAAATTCTTGAAATGGTTCAAGGGCAGCCAGAAGAAGTAGTTATTTCAACAGTAATGCTTCGTTCTATGAAGCAAGCGCGTTACGATGCGGATAGCTTAGGACATTTCGGTTTATCAACTGAGTTCTACACGCATTTCACATCACCAATTCGTCGTTACCCGGATACAATCGTTCATAGATTAATTCGTGAATACATTATTAACGGTAAAGTCGACAACGAAACGCAAGCAAAATGGCGTGAAAAATTACCTGAGATTGCAGAGCATTCTTCTAATATGGAACGTCGTGCTGTTGAAGCAGAGCGTGAAACAGATGAGATGAAAAAAGCAGAGTATATGGTTGATAAGATCGGTGAAGAGTATGACGGTATGATTAGCTCTGTAACAAACTTCGGTTTATTCGTAGAGCTTCCAAATACAATTGAAGGTCTTGTACACGTTAGTTATTTAACGGATGATTACTACCGTTATGACGAGCAACATTTCGCTATGATCGGAGAACGTACAGGAAACGTATTCCGCATCGGTGACGAAATTACAATTCGCGTTATTAACGTAAACAAAGACGAGCGTGCAATCGACTTTGAAATCGTTGGCATGAAAGGCACACCTCGCCGTAAGTTCAAAGATCGTCCAGTCGTTATCGAGCAGCCAAGAACAGGCAGAAAGAAACGCGGTGGACGTAGCGAGCGCAGTAATGAGCGCGGCGGTGAACGTGGCACAGGTAGAAAATTTGACCGTGGTGGTAAAGGAAAAGGAAGAGGATCTGCATCCGCATCCGCATCCGCTTCTGCTAGCCAGCCGGGAAAAAAAGATGGTAACGGTAAGAAGAAAAAAGCATTCTTCGAAAACGTACCAGGATTCAAGAAGAAAAAGAAAAAGCGTAAGTAAGAAAAGAATGGCTTCGCTTTGATAAAAAGCGAAGCCATTCTTTTTTCTTGGTGGCTCGAGAGCGAGCCACTTTCGCTTTTTGTATAATCCAGCTACAGTGGCTAGAATCTGTTGGCCATTTCACTCCCTCGGACGAAGCAAAAAGCGCTTCTCTGTCGGGAGTTCCAATGTCCAAAGATTCTGAGCGAGCCACTTTCGCTTTTTATTAACATTTGTTACAATAGTAAAAATAGAGGAGGGACGTTATATGCCAAAGGGTACAGGTAAGGTTATTGCACAGAACAAAAAAGCATTTCATGATTATTTCATCGAAGAAACATACGAAGCAGGGCTTGTCCTTCAAGGAACGGAAATTAAGTCGATTCGCGCTGGTCGCGTGAACTTGAAAGATGCGTTTGCACGTGTACATAATGGTGAAGTATGGGTTCATAATATGCACATTAATACATACGAACAAGGGAATCGTTTCAACCATGATCCACTTCGTACGAGAAAATTACTTCTTCATAAAAAAGAAATTGATAAGCTAGCGGGCGCTGCAAAAGAAACAGGTTACGCATTAGTTCCACTTAGAATCTATTTAAAAAATGGATTTGCAAAAATGGCACTTGGTTTAGCAAAAGGTAAGAAACAATACGATAAACGTCACGATTTAAAAGAGAAAGAAGCAAAACGTGAAATTGCACGCGTGTTCCGTGATCGCCAAAAGATGTAATACAGATATTTACATTTGTAAAACGGCGCGCGTATGATATAATAACTTATGTAAGGTTGTTACACATTGAAAAACAGCTCTTAGTAGCTATCACGATATTTTCTTCGTATGCTCCATTTTTATCATGGGGACGTTACGGATTCGACAGGGATAGTTCGAGCTTAGGTTGCGAGTCGAGGGGATCGGCCTCGTTAAAACGTCAAAGCCTATAATTGGCAAACAAAACAATCTTTCTTTAGCTGCTTAATTGCACTAAAGGTTCCTCCCTCCATCGTCCATGTGGTAGGGTAAGGGACTCAAACTAAGTGGACTACGCCGGAGTTCGCCGTCTGAGGACAAAGGAAGAGAACAACCAGACTAGCAACTTGGAAGCCTGTCGATAGGCCGAAGAGTTCGCGAAATGCTAATATATCGACTACACTCGTAGAAGCTTAAGTGCCGATATTTTTGGACGTGGGTTCGACTCCCACCGTCTCCACCAATACATATTTGGTGGTTTTTTATTTTGTATGATATGAACCATAACTTTGCCAGGTTGGCGAGGTTATGGTTCTTTTTGTTTGTGGTTTTATAGAATGCTGAAGTTGATGGGACGATATCTCTGAAATAGAAAATAAAGAAATGGTTATTGACGATAAGCAGGTAGATAATATAGCTGCTAGTAAACGCCCAATTGTCGAGTTTTTATTATTTTTTCACTTTATTCGAATCTTCATATGTTTTGTGTTTTTATCCATACCTATTGTAAGATTATATAGAGTTCTCCTAATAAACTGTTTTAATGGATTATTTAGGGGTTTTAAATTTATAAATCTTAAATTATTTTTTTGGGATAATTTTTTTATCTAAATAATTTATATTGAAGTAGAGGTGAACCATCGGTGAAGCAGGTGTTGGTGATTAAAAATGAACGGTCTTCAGCAAAGAAAATCGTAAGCGGTTTAACGCAAGAAGGCTATTTCATTTTAAAACTTCACAATGAAAACGAAGGTTTAAATATAATATATGAACAAGATTGGGATATTATCATATTGGATTGGGATTCATTAAGTATATCCGGACCAGAAATTTGCAGACAAATACGACTTGTTAAAACGACACCGATCATTATTGTGACTGACAATATTTCTAGTAAGGATTGCGTAGCAGGGTTACAAGCAGGAGCAGATGATTATATAAGAAAACCATTTGCGAAAGAAGAATTAGTAGCAAGAGTTCAAGCAATTTTAAGGAGAAGTGATTGTAACCAGCAAAAGGAGATAAACTTTTTTCAGTTTAAAGATCTCTTTGTTGATGCATCTAGCAATATTGTGAAAAAAGGTGGCAAAAACCTCTCGCTTACTAAGCGGGAGTACGATTTACTTGTATTTTTAATCAAGAATAAAAACACAATATTGAGCCGTGAAATGCTTTTGAATCAAGTATGGGGATATAATGTAGTAGTAAATCCAAATGTAGTAGACTTATATATTGGGTATGTAAGAAAAAAGTTAAAGTGCGAGAAGAAAGAGAGATATATTCAAACGATACACGGCAGAGGCTATTCAATGATTGAATGATAAAATAAGGTAATAGAAAACGAGTAAAACTATTTCATTCAGTTTTACTCGTTTTTTTGTTAAATGTGATAATCAAATAGTTTCTGAGAAATATTAATAGATGAAAACTGTAAAAAGAATATTTCTATCAGGCAATGGATTATAAAAACATTAGCTATTAATGAGCATCTTTTGGGTAGTGTGGAGGGGACGATTCTAGCTCGCATTAGTTGAGACCAGATCTACTGAAAGTGTCTACTCGAAAAAAATCGACACGCTCTGAAGAATAAAGGTTAATCAATACGCCCGACTTCACATATTACTTTCTATGCCTGATTTTATGAATTAGCACCATTCACAAGATTTTCACAGAATTAATGACTATACTAATTAACAGGATGTTCAAATGAAAATGATTATCAATAGCGATTCAATTGAATAAAAGTTACCTTCTAATTCAATCTATGGATGTCATCATTTTCGAAATAAATCACACTATAAGGAGTATATATATGAAAAAATCTATGCTTTTAAAATTAGTGAGTATTCTAGCAATTTTTACTTTAATGTTAGTGGCTTGCTCAGATTCAAGTAAAGAAACTTCGAAGGCTAATAATAAAGATAATGGTAGTGATAAGCCAAAAACGGTTGAAATCACTGATGCTCATGGAACTGTTAAAGTCCCTGTAAACCCAAAGAATGTAGTTGCTTTGGATAACAGAACTTTTGAAACTTTATCTGATTGGGGAATTAAATTAGCGGCTGCTCCAAAGGATATCATGCCTGCTGATTCAGCATATAAAAAGGATGAAAAAGTTCAAAATATTGGGAATCACCGTGAACCAAATCTAGAAATTATTGCAGCGGCAAACCCTGACCTTGTAATCGTTGGTCAAAGATTTGCTGACCATTACGAAGAAATCAAAAAATTAGTACCAAATGCAGCAGTTATTGATCTTAATTTTGATGTTTCTGAGAAAGCTACTAAGCCTGGCGAAAACTTAGTAAAAGGACTTAAAGATTCTACAATTACTTTAGGAAAAATCTTTAATAAAGATAAAGAAGCTAAACAATTAGTAGCTGATTTTGATAAATCTATTGAAAAAGCAAAATCTGCTTATAACGGAAAAGATAAAGTTATGAGTGTTATCGTTACTGGTGGTAATATTGGTTTTGCTGCTCCACATTCTGGTCGCGTTTGGGGACCAATGTATGAAATTTTCGGTTGGACTCCAGCGTTAGAAGTTTCAAATTCTACTGCAGGTCATAAAGGTGATGACGTTTCTGTTGAAGCTATTGCACAAACAAATCCTGATTGGCTTTTCGTATTAGATCGTGATGCTGCAACATCTGATGCAGCTAAGTCAACACCTGCTAAGGATGTTATTTCTAAATCACCTGCTCTTCAAAACACAACTGCTGTTTCTAAAAAACAAGTTATTTATGCACCAGAAGATACTTACACAAATGAATCAATTCAAACTTATATAGAGTTATTTGGAAATATGGCAAAAACTTTAGCTAAGTAGTGTAAAGGGGTACGAAACAGTGTCAAAAAATATGATTTCTAGGGTTGAGAATATTTCTCAACCCCAGTTTTATAATCAAAATAAAATATGGACAAAACCTTTTATAATAGCAGTTATAGTTGTTATAATTTTAGGGATTATATCACTGTTTACTGGAGTTTATGATATACGTGGACAAGAGGACGGAATGGAGATGTTTTTCATCACTCGTGTTCCGAGAACGGTTGCATTAATGCTTACTGGAGCTGCGATGGCAATGGCAGGGCTCGTCATGCAACTTATTACACAGAATCGTTTTGTTGAACCTACTACAACGGGGACGATTGAATGGTCAGGCTTAGGCCTGCTTTTTGTGTATTTACTATTTCCTGCCCCGACTTTAGTTCAAAGAATGACTGGTGCAATCATTTTTTCTTTTATAGGAACTATGATTTTCTTTTTGTTTTTAAGAAGAGTTAAGCTTCGTTCGTCTTTAATTGTCCCGATTATTGGATTGATGCTTGGAGCAGTTATTTCTGCAGTGTCTACTTTTTTAGGACTCCTTTTTCAAAAGACGCAAAGTATTGAAACTTGGTTTGTAGGTTCATTTGCTAACATTCAGGTGGGAAGATATGAATATTTATGGCTGATTGTTATCATTACTTTTCTTATTTTTATGTATGCTAATAGATTGACTTTAGCTGGACTAGGAGAAGATGTCGCAACAAGTCTTGGAGTTAATTACAATAGAATTGTTCTTTTTGGGACTGCTCTTATCTCTGTTGCAGTTGGAATTGTTGCAGCTGTTATTGGACACTTACCTTTCTTAGGATTAATTGTGCCAAATATCGTTTCAATGTTTAGAGGTGATGATCTTAGGAGTAATTTACCTTGGGTTTGTGTGATCGGAATGGGATCAATAACTGCCTGTGATATCATTTCTCGAACAATTATAAAGCCTTTTGAATTACCTGTTTCATTAATCCTTGCAACAGTGGGAGCAGTCGTGTTTATTACTATTTTATTGAGACAAAGAAAACCAAGGAGGCTACGATGATCACATTAGAATATAGAAAAAAAGAAAATGTCGAAATCGATTCTAGCCTTCATAATGAAAGTAGATCAGCTAGCGCTTTTCGGTCTAAGAAGGAAGCAAGACGTTATTGGATTTTACTGATAACATTGATTGCTTTAGGTCTTCTTTCTTCATATGGACTTTTAGTGTATAACAATCCAGTTCCGATAGATTCACCTTCTTTTATCCCAGTTGTTAAGAGAAGGATAGTAGCTATTGTTGCAATGATTATTGCTGCGGTTTGCCATAGCTTGTCGACAGTTGCTTTCCAATCTATTACGAATAATAAAATTATTACTCCTTCACTTTTAGGTTTCGAATCACTTTATTCAGCAATTCAAACGAGTACAGTATTCTTCTTTGGTGCTAGTGCGTTAATAAATTTTAATGGAATTGGCTCATTTTTATTCCAAGTTGTTGTTATGGTCTTCATGAGTTTGATACTTTATGGATGGTTACTTTCCGGTAAATACGGGAATTTACAACTTATGCTTTTAGTTGGAATTATTATTGGTACCGGGCTAAATTCTGTGTCAACTTTCATGAGAAAACTACTTGCGCCTTCAGAATTTGATATTTTACAAGCAAGACTATTTGGTTCTATTAATCATGCAGATCCTGCATATTTTCCTATTGTAATTCCTATGATCATAATTGTAGCGGTATTAATTTTTGCTCATTCTAAGAATTTGAATGTTTTATCACTAGGAAAAGATGTCGCTACTTCTTTTGGAGTTAAATACCAACCTAGTGTAATTTATACGCTTGTATTAGTAGCTATTTTAATGTCCATTTCAACAGCTCTAATTGGGCCACTTACTTTCTACGGCTTTTTAGTGGCAACTTTGAGTTATCAGGCAGCGTCAACTTATGATCATAGATATATTTTTCCGATGGCTTTTGCTATAGGATTTTTAATAATGACGAGTGCATACTTTTTAATGTATCATGTATTCCATGCTCAAGGTGTAGTTTCAGTTATTATTGAATTATTTGGTGGAATCATATTCTTAACTATAGTTTTAAGGAAGAGGGCTTTATGATAAAAATTGATAATGTTAAAAAGTTCTATACTGATAAGGTAAAAATAGGACCTTTGGATATTGAAATACCAAAAGCAGGCTTTACTTCTTTAATTGGACCAAATGGTGCTGGAAAGTCAACGACACTTTTGATGATTGGCAGACTTTTAGATATGGATGAAGGCCAAATTCAGGTAGCAAATATGGATGTTTCTGAATCCAAATCAAAAGACTTAGCAAAAGTTTTGACTATATTGCGACAAGAAAATCATTTTGTAACTAGGCTTACAGTTAGACAATTAGTTGGATTTGGGCGCTTTCCTTATTCAAAGGGAAGGTTGACTAAAGAAGATGAGGTTATCATTTCTAAATATATCGATTTCTTAGATTTAACTAGTTTAGAGAATAGATATTTAGATGAGCTTTCTGGTGGTCAAAGACAAAGGGCATATGTAGCGATGGTACTGTGCCAAGAGACGGAATATGTACTTTTGGACGAACCTTTGAACAACCTTGATGTTGCTCGTTCTGTTCAAATGATGGAGCATTTAAGACGTGCAGCTAATGAATTTGGAAGAACAATTTTGACTGTTATGCATGACATAAATTTTGCAGCTAAATACTCGGATAAAATTTGTGCTATGAAAGATGGACAAATTGCTGCTTTTGGAACAGTAGAAGAGGTTATGGACTCAACACTTTTGACAGATATTTTTGAAACAAAAATAGAAATTATTAATGGTCCTTATGGGCCAATAGCAGTTTATTAGTTATAAAATGTCTTGCGTAGATTATGCAAGACACTCTAGTTGAAGTTGCTGTCTGTATTTTATAGGCAGCAGCTTTTTTTATGTGATTACTCATAAAATGCAAAAGAATGCTTCACCTTTTCAAGTATGTACCAAACGAAAAAATATCTCTGTATAATTTTTCAAAAGAATTCAGCTTGTTTTTTTATATGTAATATTGCATATCAGAGTGTATTGATAAAAGTGTAAGGGGTCACTATAATGAGGGCATAAAGATAAATCATATTTTCGTAGCAATAAAAAGGAGGAAATAATATGGAAATCGCAATGGCAGTTTTAAAATTTGTAGGTGGCGTAATCCCGTTAATTCAAGAACTTTTAAAAGCATTTATGTAAATTTATTAGTTAGCAATCATTTATCAATCATTATCATATTTTACTAAAAAAAGAACGGGGTGATTTTTCTGAATATTAAGAAAAACACTAAAAGAAGAAAGTTCCTTGCATGTTTATTAGTTAGTCTATGCACTATTAATTATTCATCTATTTCCTTCGCAGAAACACAAGCAAGTAATGCAACTGATGTAACCAAAAATGCTAGTGGCATTGATACTGGTATAGCAAATCTTAAATATAATAATCAAGAGGTTTCAGCTGTAAATGGTGATAAAGTAGAAAGTTTTGTTCCGAAAGAAAGTATCAATTCAAATGGTAAATTTGTAGTAGTGGAACGCGAGAAAAAATCACTTACAACGTCACCAGTCGATATTTCAATTATTGATTCTGTAGTGAATCGCACGTATCCAGGAGCTGTACAACTTGCTAATAAAGCTTTTGCAGACAATCAACCGAGTTTATTAGTGGCTAAGAGAAAGCCTTTGAATATTAGTATAGACTTACCGGGCATGAGAAAAGAAAATACAATCACTGTCCAAAATCCGACATATGGTAATGTAGCTGGAGCAGTAGACGATTTAGTATCTACTTGGAATGAAAAGTATTCTACAACACATACGTTACCTGCAAGAATGCAGTATACGGAATCTATGGTTTATAGTAAATCACAAATTGCAAGTGCTCTTAATGTTAACGCTAAATATCTTGATAACAGTCTAAATATTGATTTTAATGCGGTTGCAAATGGAGAGAAAAAAGTGATGGTAGCGGCGTATAAGCAAATATTTTATACGGTAAGTGCTGAACTACCTAACAATCCATCCGACCTTTTTGATAATAGCGTTACTTTTGACGAGTTAACTCGAAAAGGAGTAAATAATTCGGCTCCACCTGTTATGGTTTCAAATGTAGCTTATGGTAGAACGATTTATGTAAAATTAGAAACAACATCTAAGAGCAAAGATGTACAAGCTGCTTTTAAAGCCTTACTTAAGAATAACAGCGTTGAAACAAGTGGACAGTATAAAGATATTTTTGAAGAAAGTACCTTTACTGCTGTAGTATTAGGCGGAGATGCGAAAGAACATAACAAGGTTGTTACTAAAGATTTCAATGAAATCCGAAATATTATTAAAGATAATGCTGAATTAAGTCTTAAAAATCCAGCATACCCAATTTCATATACAAGTACTTTCTTAAAAGATAATGCAACTGCTGCTGTTCATAACAATACAGATTATATTGAGACGACAACTACAGAATATTCAAGTGCTAAAATGACACTTGATCATTACGGTGCTTACGTTGCTCAATTTGATGTATCTTGGGATGAATTCACATTTGATCAAAAGGGTAACGAAGTACTAACACATAAAACGTGGGATGGTAGTGGAAAAGACAAAACGGCTCATTACTCTACAGTTATCCCTCTTCCACCGAATTCAAAAAATATAAAAATTGTAGCAAGAGAATGTACAGGTCTTGCATGGGAATGGTGGAGAACAATTATTAATGAACAAAACGTTCCATTAACAAATGAAATAAAAGTTTCAATTGGAGGAACAACATTATACCCAACAGCTAGTATTAGTCATTAAGTATAAAAAAACACTTTTTCCACGGAAGAAGTGTTTTTTTATAGGGAATACAAATAAAATTATTTTCAAAATATGTGGTTGGAATTCAAGTAAACGCAATTTTAGTGAATACATTTTAAAGTCTTGCAATCAAATCAATCTTGATATATAGTTTAGTTAAGTGAACTAAATCAAATTGTATTCGGGGGTTTTGAAATGGAAAAAGAAATAATTTCAAACGAAAATAAACAAAAAAAGCCATTGCTTTTTAAAATTGGAATAGGACTTCTAATCATATATGTTCTACTTTGGGGAAGTGCTTTAATCATACCATTTACTTCACTGTCGACGCAGGTAAAGACCATTGTCATTCCAGGGTGTATAGTAATAGGAGAAATTCTATTTTTGATAGGTGCTGTCTTTGTTGGAAAAGAAGTGGTGGCAAAATATAAAAAGTATTTAAACCCGAAAAATTGGAGAAGAAAAGGTGAGAGAGAGAAGTATGATAAATAAAAATATAGCTGAGGAAATCAATCAAACACTTGAAGAACTATGGATATTACTTGAAACGAAAGAAAGATCTTATACGAATTTTAATTTAAATAATCAGCAATATACGTTGTTAACATTAATTATTAGGTACCCATCATCCACTCCTAAAGAGTTAGCTGCAAAAATGAATGTGACGAAAAGTGCCATTAGCCAGCAGTTAGTGAAACTTGAAACGGAAGGATATATTTTCAGAAGGCAACATGCAGAAGATAAACGTGCATTTTCAGTTGAATTAGGTGAGAAAGGATTGTTATATAAAAAAGAAATGGACGCATATATGCAACAGGTTTCTGAAAAATATTATGCAAGTTTATCACCTGAAGAATTAACAAATCTTTTATCAGCGCTTCAAAAGCTAACGAAAGTAATTGATGAGCTGTAGTGGTTGTTAAGGTTCAATTTTTATCCTATTTGTAAGAAGAAGCATAAAATGCCGTTTTGGTTACCTTATGCTTCTTTTCGTTTATAGATGATTTATGTTTCGAATAATAAGAAAGATCCTGCAACTCAGTACAGGATCTTTATCAAACGTTTTTAAAAGCTAAATTGTGGTTTCATATCACCTTTATAAGGCTCATGTTCAACGAATATAGTTATATCCTTACCAGCTTGGTCTTTACCAGTTCTTTTATACGTAAATTTATTCTTATTTAGTTCAGTAAGCTCAAGAGCAGCACCGTATTTATTATTTCCAATGGAAACATGGGCTCTTATTTTATTTTCGTGTACAACATCGAAGTAGCCATAATCACCGCGGCTTTGACCTGTTTCGCTATTGAAGAACTCATATTTATTAGATTTGTCATCAAATTTTGCTAGGCTTATAAAATTCGAATTAAACTGTGTTACATCGTTACCAGCTTCATCTAATACCTTTGTTCCGTGCCAAAGGGTACTGCCTAAAATTTTATCTCCATCAACGTTTTTAACAATATCTCCTGTAGTCGTGTTCAGCTGCTTGTCCGGATCAGTGAAAGAAAGTTCTTTTTCTTTATATGGAACATGTTCAACGAAAACTTCTACATCTTTACCGTTAGCGTCTTTCCCCATTCGTTTATAAGTAAATACATTTTTATTTAGTTTTGTCATGTCAACGACAGCTTGATACTTCATTGATTCTGAAATTAATATTCTCTTCTTCCCATCATTTGTGACAAAGAAGGTTCCTTTATCGCCACGACTTGCACCTGTTTTAGCATCAAAAAATTCATATCTGCCTGACTTTGCATCATACTTTGCAAGACCAATGAAGTTTGCATTCTCTTTTGTTAAGTCATTCTTATCTTTGTCATACACTCGTGTACCTTGCCAATTTGTCTCGCTAAGAATATTAGCCATTTTTTGCCCTTTAGTTAATTTATTTTCCTTTTTTGTTTCTTTAGCAACTTGTTCTTGTTTTTGTTTCCCATGATTTTCTTCAGCTTTAGTACCAGCACACCCTGTTAATGCTAATGTGAATCCGAGCAGTACGGATGATAGTGCTTTTGCTTTTTTGTTCATGTTTTATCGTCTCCTTATTTTATGATTTCAAGTAGTACGGTTAGCGATTATAGTAGCAGTGCGTCATATATGAACTTAGTTGCTACGTTTCTTATGTTAATACCCGACTATAAACTGCCTCTAAATAAAACATTAAAAAAAGATAAACTAATTCCTAAAATTTGTTCATATTTATAAAAAATCGCTAGATTACTGTAGTGCCTACGAGTAATCCAAAAAATACATTGTAAAGAAGAAGGAAAGCCGCTAATAATAATGTAATTGCTAATAGAGCTAATCGATTGTAGTGCAAAACTTTTGAGAAAAACTGTAGGAGAAATGAAGATTTTATAGAATTCGTTTCGTATAGGAAGGGGATGTCCATGTTTGATTCAACAGATTTTAAGATTATACAATTACTACAAGAAAACGCTAGAATGAACTGGAAGGAAATTGGGGAGATAGTACATTTGACTGGCCAGGCTGTTGGGAAACGAATTAATAAATTAGAAGAGGCAGGTGTCATTCAAAAATATACGATAAATATTAACAGGGCTAAGCTAGAAGGATCTATTATGACCTTTGTTACACTATTTTTGCATGCACCGCATTATCATAATCAAATTCAAAACTTTTTTGAAAAAACGGACGTAATTACTGAAATGTATCGTATAAGCGGCGATGGTTGCTATGTCATGACTCTTCACACATCTTCGCATCAGCAATTAGAAGAGACTCTTGCAGATGTTTTACATTATGGTGATTATCGTATAAATACTGTCATTAAGACGATGCAAAAAAAGAAAGAATAAGATACTTATCCTTTCTTTTTTCATATGGAACTGTAATTCTTTATTTGCTTTTGGTTATAAAACAGTTTGCTGACATGACTGTTGCATAAATATCACCAAACTCTAATGCACTCATGAACGATTGATGAGCGTGTACTGCGGGGATTAGATTTCCTTGGAATTCTAAATCTTTTGTTGTACAAGCATCTTCAATTACAATACATTGAAATCCGAAGTCACTGGCAGCGCGCACTGTTGCATCAATACATACATGAGTCATCATACCGCAAATGACTAGTAGGTCTATTTTTTCTGTCTTTAATGTTCCTAATAAATTTGTTCTTAAAAAACTGTTAGGATGATGTTTTTGAATGACTCTTTCCTTAGCAATCGGTTGTACATCATCATGAATTTGAACACCTACTGTATCAGGTAAGAAGAAAGTAGCTCCTTCATTGTTCGCGATATGTTGTACGTGAATAACTGTTTTCTGTTTTTCGCGAAATACTTTCAAAACTTCTTTCGCTTTTTGTGCGGCTTTTTCAGGTTGATGTAATTCCATATTGCCGCCTTCAAAGTAATCATTTTGTATGTCTACTAATAGTAACGCTTCGTTCATCGTTATTCCCCCATACTTAGTGATTCAGCACGTTATTTGTACTGTACCGTTATTATATAAATTGTAGCTATGCGGAAGTAATAACGTTGTGAAACGATTTTGGGGTATATAGTTTCAGTGTGAAAAAAGTGAAAGTTGGTATAAGTACAAATGGATTTTGTGGAATTCACAGCAAAGTTATAGATAGAGTGACATCGCAGGGTTAAAAACCATACCTTTGCTGGAGGAGCGGGTTATGGTTTTTTTATGAGGAAATACGATTTTAAGTTTTTGCTGAAGGTGTTTTTCTAGGATATGCTGTGAGTGATTGGAGTGAGGTAGTGTCAGATATTGTCGACCAATCGATATATTGGAAAAATCGTTGATATATTGTGAGTTGTGATAGATATATTGAGAAAATCGTTGATATATTGTGAGTTGTGATAGATATATTGAAAAAATCGTTGATATATTTGTAAAGGGGTGTTTGAGGTGATTGTGAAAGAAAGAAAAATGCCGATTTATATAAGACAGTTAGAAGCACTGCTTAGAAGGTTACCTGTACATCATCCAAAACGAAATTTAATTGGAGAAAACTTGGCAAAACACATGGCGGGGTATAAAGGGGAGCAAGCAATTGATTATCCACTTAGTTTTATTTCTGAGAAAGAGTATAGTGTTTTACATGATGTTCGCTTATCTAATCATGATCAATACTTTCAAATTGATACTATTATCATTTCCACAAAGTTTCTTCTTTTTCTTGAGATAAAAAATATAGCAGGTACATTAATGTTTGATGCAAAGTTTAATCAACTTATCCGAATAACAGAAGGAAATTCAGAGGGATTTCCAGATCCGGTTTTACAAATAAAAAGGCAAGAAATACAATTAAAGAAATGGTTAAGCTTACATGGATTTTCCTCTAGTCTTCCAATCGAGTCCCTCGTTGTTATTAGCTCGCCTCGTACCATTATAAAATCTTCAGATGACAATCTTCTTCATACAATTATTCATAGTGCAAATTTACCTCATAAAATAAAGTGGTTTGAAAGTAAATATAAGAGAAAAGTTATAGATAATGTAGATAGGCTCATTCATCAAATAATAACGGAGCATTCTCCACTTCAACAAAATATACTTGAGCAATATAAAATAGAAAAAGAGGAGTTGTTAAATGGAGTACAATGTGAGAAATGCTTAGTTATTCCAATGGTTAAAGTGAAGAAGGGCTGGCGTTGTACAAGTTGTAAAGATTTTTCAAAAGTGGCATATGAGGATGCTATACGAGATTATGCATTGCTCATTAGTACGACATGTACGAACGGTAATTTGAAAGAGTTTCTCCATGTTTCGTCGGGTATGGTTGTAAACAGAATTCTCCACACACTAAATCTCCCCTACACTGGAAACAACAAAGGACGAATATATGATTTAACTTCTTTCCAATCGTAATTTTGCTATAATAAATAAGTACTTATAAGAAGGGGAGTCTAAAGAGAAAATGAAGTCATTTAATATCGATCATGTTATAGCTAGTGTTTTGCAATGGATATTAAATATAGCTTTAATTATATTATCCATTGTGTTATCGATTTTCTTAGTGAATGAGACAATTACGTTTGTGCAGTATATTTTTTCGGCAAAAGAGTATACGTCTTATAAATTGGTTGAAAGTATCATCGTCTATTTCTTATACTTCGAGTTC
The DNA here is from genome assembly GCF_045291115.1 of Bacillus sp. PPSBB_2. NCBI lineage: Bacteria > Bacillati > Bacillota > Bacilli > Caryophanales > Bacillaceae > Bacillus > Bacillus sp. PPSBB_2. Next base: position 5,332,720 of record NZ_CP147983.1, on the reverse strand, counting down.
ATTGCATTAATTATTAAGTATTTTAAATCGAACTATCATTTCCCGTTACGTTATTTTATTTATATCGGAATTACGGCCTTAATTCGATTGATTATTGTGTCTCATGAGGAACCGATGGAGACGTTATTATACGCAGGAGCAATTCTTGTTTTAGTTATTGCTTTATACATATCGAATATGAGAGATTTGAGAAAAGAGTAGTAGTGCAGACATAAGTTTGCACTACTTTTTTACATCTTGACCTTCAAGTTGCTTGAAAGTTTACAATGAAATTAGGGCGTTTGAAATCGAAAAAAATTGAGAAATTAAGTGAAGAGGTTTCTTTTACTTGGAGGTTATAGAAATGAATCAGGAATTGAAGTTACGTCCATTAGAACGAGAAGATTTAAAGTTTGTACACGAACTGAATAATAATGCGCATATTATGTCGTATTGGTTTGAAGAGCCGTATGAGGCATTTGTGGAGCTGCAAGACTTATATGATAAACATATACATGATCAAAGCGAACGCCGATTTATCGTTGAGAAAGACAATGAAATGGTTGGATTAGTTGAGTTAGTAGAAATCGATTATATTCATCGTAGAACAGAATTCCAAATTATTATTGATCCGAATTATCAAGGATATGGTTATGCAGTAGAGGCGACGCGTTTAGCAATGGATTATGCTTTCGCTGTATTAAATATGCATAAGATATATTTAGTTGTGGATAAGGAAAATGAAAAAGCAGTACATGTTTATAAAAAAGTTGGGTTTATGATAGAAGGTGAGCTTATCGATGAGTTTTTCGTTGATGGTAACTATCATAATGCGATAAGAATGTGTATGTTCCAAAAGGCATACTTTGGCACAAAATAACTGATTGGAAGAGCTATAGATAAAATATTATCTGTAGCTTTTTTGTGATGCGAAAAAGATTTTTATTGTAAAACGATAAATAATTGTTGATTTTTAATAATTTCAGGCGTATTATGATGGTAATGAAATCAGTGAGAATTAAAGGAGAGTATATGATGAAAAATAAATACGTAGTAGCTATTTCTTTCATGATTTTAGCGATTATTTCTTTAACTATACATGCTTCAAACAGTAAAGTAGGAGCGGATGGATTCCTTGAAGAACCTTTCTTTTTCCTAGTACCGATAAGTTATATATTGTTCCTTAGTGGTATTGGCGTATTATTATTTGGATTTATTACTTCAAAGCTGAAAAAGGGCAATAGATAGGGACAAAACACTCACTATGAAATAGAAACATACCATATGGAAGAAAAAGAATAAGTGAGATGAATCATGATGAATCATTATTTTTATAATGGTAGACAAGTAGGAGCTGCTATTACGCTGGCTGGGGCACAAGGGACAATTCATGCTGTGAATCAAGCTATTCAAATGCAGCAACAAGCATATTTTGCACAAATGATGCAAAGTCAATATATGCCGTATTCACAACTTCCGATGCAAATTGTACATTACGATGTACATCCAGCTGGTTTATTTTCCATTCCATATGGCGGGACATATTTCTTATGAAAGAAAGCGACTCAATAGAGTCGCTTTTTTTATATTCCGCCTAGCTTCATTCCAAGGAAGGCGAAGAGGATACCAATTATGTAAGTAGCACTTAAATATAAAAGGAAGATGTATAGCTTTTTACGATTGAGAAGCTGAACAGATTCTAATTTAAGCGTAGAAAATGTAGTGAATGCGCCCATAAATCCAGTACCTAATAATAGTTGCCAGCCTGTAGTAACTCCGTTGCCGATTATATATCCAAGTAAAAATGCTCCTGTTATATTAATAAGGAATGTAGCAATTGGAAATTGTGTTTTATTTCTTTTCTTAAACCAATTGCTAATTGCAAATCGTGTAATCGCACCGAAAAATCCTCCTGTTGCGACTAATAAAGCTTCTATCATGAGTAATCACCTTCTGTAAGAGATTTCTTAATTAAGAAATCTCCAAGTGTATAGCCAAGGCCAGACATAATGAGGCCACCAAGTATGCTGCATGATACATATAAGAAGGCTATGCTCCACTCAGAATGATTGATCAATTGCACAGTTTCTACACTAAATGTTGAAAAAGTCGTAAAGGAACCGATGAATCCAGTTCCGATGCCTGTGATAACCTCTGAAGGTAAGATGTTTAGCCGAGCGATATAAGTAGTTAGCCACGCTAAGAAAAAGCAACCGATTAAGTTAATGAGTAATGTTGCCAATGGAAATGAATGATGCCAAAATGTGTTGATATTAAGACCTAAATAATAACGAGAAAGAGCTCCTAATATACCAGCAATGCCAACGATAATATAAATCAATTTTCTCACCTCTTTAAATAGCTTGCTCAAAAAAATAGACTCCTACCAGTATCCATACTGGTAGGAGTCATTAGCTAAGCAGCGTTTATGGCGAACTCCATCGCCTATGATTATTACATATAGTGTACTAAATATACCGTTTAATTTCCAGTGAGGAGGAGGGTGTAACTTTTCTTTTTTTGATGTCTGAAGGTTTTTCAAGTAATTAAAATGGGATCGATTACTTATCAACTAAATATAGTGATATACGGTTTTAATTATGATAAAATGTTTCTTATGTGTGTCGTTTTGTTTTATTTGACTGAAAATAAAGAAAAATAAATTTGCGTGAAAAGGAGTCATTTATTTGAAGAAATTTTTAAAAATCGTATTTATATGTGTTTTAGTAGTAGCGGGCATTGTAGGAGGATTTCTAGCTTATATGACACTTACTAAAGAACAGCCTGCTGATGTTATAAGCTTGAAGGTAGAGAATAATAAGGAGCGCGTATTAGCGACTGGAAATGAGTTTAAAGTTACAACATTTAATATTGGATATGCTGGGTTAGATAAGGATCAAGATTTCTTTATGGATGGTGGAAAGGGATCTGGTTCAAGTAGTAAAGAGCAAACGGAAACTAATTTAAAGAATATGCTTTCGTTTTTACAAAATGAGAATAGTGATTTTGCGCTATTACAAGAAGTTGATATAAAGTCAATTCGTTCATTTGATGTAAATGAACATGAATTTTTGAAAAAAGGATTACCTGATTATGTTTCGTCATTTGGCAAGAACTACGATACGAAATGGGTTCCAGTGCCAATAACAAATCCAATGGGATATGCGGAGGCTGGATTAAGTACGTTTTCTAAATACACTGTTCAAGAAGCGAAGAGGTTCCAGCTTCCTGGAATGGAGCCTTGGCCAAAGCGTTTGTTTGATTTAGATCGAGCAATTGTGGAATATAAAATTCCTGTTAATAATGGGAAACATGTTAGACTCGTAAATTTACATTTGTCTGCTTATGATGAAGGCGGGAAAATTAGAAAACAGCAAGTAGAGTACTTAAAAGAATATATGAACAAGCATTATGAAAATGGTGATTACGTAATAATGGGCGGAGATTGGAATCAATTAGTTTCAAACGCTCAATTAAGTGATCCGAAGTTCGTGAAAGAGCGTCCTGAGTGGTTAGTAGAGTTACCGAAGGACTTTACAGACGGTGGCTTTAAGTGGGCTGTAGATCCGTCTGTTATGACTGTGAGAGATGATGTAAAGAAATATGTAGAAGGTGAAAATTTCGTCACTATTATTGATGGCTTTATCGTTTCACCGAATGTAGAGATTGTAAATGTACAAGGGAAAGATTTAAAGTTTGAAAATAGCGATCATAACCCAGTAAGTGCGGTATTTAAACTGAAGTAATTGATATGTATAAGTAGAAGGTGGGGCTTCATATGGATTGGTTAAAGAGGACTTGTTTTTCTAACCTTGAGAAAGAATCACAGAAAAATCATTTATTACTGTTTATAACGATTTGTAGTTTCTTTCTTGGGATAATCGCAATTGGGTATTATGGATATATTTTTACAGAGAGAGCCATAGCGTTTTGGATTTGTGGTATTTCTGTCGTTGCATTTGGAACGCTGTTTACTTTTATAAAAAGTATGGAATCAGCGTATAAATATATCATGACATTTATGTTGCTTACAATGTCTTACATTATGGTACAAGCTTTTAATGAAAGCCCGGCTGTATTTCAAATGGTCTATTTTACATTAGCTGTTTCACTTATTTACTTAAGTGAGCGTCTCATTTTAATTCTTGGCGGGGTAGCTGTTGTGATCACATTTATCCTTTGTAGCTATTGGCCGGAGCAATTTTTTGCTTATACAGCCTCGTCTGAAGCTGCTAATTTCGCAAGTTTGTTAGCGATTGTAACAATCGCTATGTGGGGCGTCACGAAAATCGGTTCTAATCTGCTCCTTCGTTTAAGTGATGAGAAGCAAGAAGTAATGAGAAAAGCTCAGGAGTTAGAAGAGACGCAAAGACTTATTGAAGAAACAGTTGTGAAACTAGATAGTAATTTCAATCATTTAAGACAAAATATGAACACGTCGATGGAATCGATGAGTGAAATTAATTTTGCCTTTGAAGAGGTGGCAGTTGGTACGCAATCACAATCAGAGATGATGTATCGTTCGGTAGAAGTATTGAATGATATGGAGGGAAATATTGAACAAATCATCTCTCAAGTAAGAACTGCATCGGCTCGTGTGGATGAAAGCTTAGAAATTTCAAAAGGTAGTGTACATACTCTAAGAAATTTTGAAACTAACATGAGAAGTTTAAATGATGTTGTTTCACAGTCTGGAATTATATTTAGAGATTTAATGATGCAATCGAAACAAATTAATGAAATTGTAGATGTAATAACGAATATTTCAAGTCAGACGAGTTTGCTAGCTTTAAATGCAAATATTGAAGCTGCGAGGGCAGGCGAGCATGGAAAAGGTTTTGCTATTGTAGCGAGTGAAGTGTTAAAGCTTGCTGAAGAATCAAATCGTTCTGCGGGAAGAATTCAAGGGATTTTGAAGGAGTTTAGTAATCAAGCAAGTAAGGTAGAAGTGCAGGTAGAGAAGTCAGAAAGAGTACAAGAAGAATGTAACGAGATGTTAGCAAGCGTTTTAACAAATGTAACTGATTTAGGGAAGTTTATTGATGCGATTAATGGAATAATGCGAGAGGTTGTTGTTCATCAAGAAAGTTTCCAAGTTAAAACAACGAATATCGTAAAGGATGTTACGCATGCTTCTAACGTAATTCAGCAAACTTCTACAGCTACAGAAGAAGTGCTAGCGAGTGTGGAAGAAGAAAAACATCGAAATGATACGTCAGTGAAGACGTTACAAACTGTTAGCGAGCAAGTGAAGTTGTTAGAAGATATTTTAGAAAAGTAATATTACTTGGAAAGAGCACGAATGATGTGCTCTTTTTTCATTGAAACGAATACTTGATAGGAATTTAATTGCTTTTCTGCGCGTTTTCTGCCAAGCTTAAGGAGGTAAAATTCAGCTAATAGCGGAATTAAAATACTTCAAAGAAAGAATTAAATAGGTGACGCATATGATCGAAGTTAAGACTTCTGAACTTAGTGATGGAGAATTTAATAGAGGTGTATTTGCAACTCGTGATATTAAAAAAGGTGAGTTGATACACGCAGCACCAGTTATCTCTTATCCGAATGAACAGCATGAACACATTGAGAAAACATTACTTGCTGACTACGCATTTGAGTATGGAATCAATCATACGGCAATCCTTTTAGGATACGGTATGTTATTCAATCATTCATATACACCGAATGCAACGTATGATATTGTCTTCGAGAACCATACGTTTAACTTCTATGCTTATAAGGATATAAAAGCAGGAGAAGAAATTTTAATCAATTATAATGGTGAAGTTGATAACGATGAGCTGTTATGGTTTGATAAAGAAAAAGAAGAGAACGAAAAGTAATATAAAGAGTATAGAAAGAGCGCATTCTGTGGGATGTGCTCTTTTTTTATTGATGTAAATAAAGTAAAAAGTACAAAAAAATACCACTTTCTTTTTGTGTGGTATAGTAAGATACTGAGGGATAGTGTTTTGAAAAAGTCACATATTTTACAAATTGTTGTCTTTCTGATGACATGTCAAGTTTAGTAGTCCATTTGGGTTGCTTTATTATGCAATATATATTTTAATATGAGTGGCACCTCTTATAAATTAAGAGGTTTATAGGTGTCTCGAATTGATTTTGGGTACACTGTATCCACCACTTTAGGTTCTTTCATGTACGTGGGGATATTATGGGCCCGTATAACGGGATAAAATGAATATAGAAATAGAGGAATCGTAAAATGAATATGCAAGAGGTTTATAAATATTTAAGTACGGTATTGCCTGAAGGACATGTTAAACAAGATGAAATGTTAAAGAATCATACGCATATTAAAGTTGGCGGAAAAGCAGATGTTTTTGTTGCGCCTACAAATTATGATGAAATTCAAGAAGTTATCAAATATGCGAACGAATATAATATTCCAGTTACGTTTTTAGGAAATGGATCGAATGTCATTATTAAAGATGGTGGAATTCGCGGGATTACAGTAAGTTTAATTCATATTACAGGTGTTACTGTAACAGGAACGACGATTGTAGCACAGTGTGGTGCAGCAATTATTGACGTATCACGTATTGCCTTAGACCATAACTTAACGGGTCTTGAGTTTGCTTGTGGTATTCCAGGTTCAGTTGGCGGAGCATTATATATGAATGCTGGTGCATACGGCGGTGAAATTTCGTTTGTATTAACAGAAGCTGTCGTAATGACAGGTGATGGAGAGCTACGTACTTTGACGAAAGAAGCATTTGAATTTGGATATCGTAAGAGTGTATTTGCGAACAACCATTACATTATTCTTGAAGCGAGATTTGAACTTGAAGAAGGTGTACATGAAGAAATTAAAGCAAAAATGGATGATTTAACGTTTAAACGTGAGTCAAAACAGCCTCTAGAATATCCTTCATGTGGTAGCGTATTTAAGCGCCCACCAAATAACTTTGCTGGTAAGTTAATTCAAGACTCAGGACTACAAGGTAAGCGAATTGGTGGAGTAGAAGTTTCTTTAAAACACGCTGGGTTTATGGTGAATGTTGATAACGGAACAGCACAAGATTACATCGATTTAATTCACTTCGTACAAAAGACAGTTGAAGAGAAATTTGGCGTGAAGTTGGAGCGAGAAGTAAGGATTATTGGAGAAGATAAGGAATAACAAAATACGTATGAAGATATGAATTATTTCAAAATAATATTTGGGTATTGTTGACAATTTGTTTTCAATTCAATATAATGGCTAATAATTTAACAAATAACATACGTTGAAAGAGCCCAGTAGCAGTTTGTCACTGTTAACGAGAGAGCTAGGGGTTGCTGGAACCTAGCACAAACAAACTTGCGAATTACACTCTGGAGTATCTTAGGTAATGCTAAGCGGACTAGCAATCGATATTATTGCTAAGAGTGGTATGAGTAGCTATGCTATTTATGCAAACTGGGTGGTAACACGGTGAATAATCGTCCCTATGTCTATCGTAGACATAGGGGCTTTTTGTTTTTAAAAAATAAAGGGGATGACAAAAGATGAATATTATTGATGAATTAGAATGGCGCGGCGCCGTTAATCAGCAGACTGACGAAGAAGGTTTACGTAAGCTAGTAGAAGAGAAAAAGATTTCGCTATACTGCGGAGTTGATCCGACTGGTGATAGTATGCATATTGGACATTTGATTCCGTTTATGATGATGAAGAGATTCCAATTAGCTGGTCATCATCCTGTTATTTTAATCGGCGGGGCAACAGGAACAATTGGTGATCCGAGTGGACGACAATCAGAGCGTCAACTTCAAACGTTAGAAGTGGTTCAGCATAATGTAGATGCGTTAACAGCACAAATGAAAAAGCTATTTGATTTTGGTGGAAATAGCGAAGTGAAGATGGTAAATAACTATGATTGGACACATGAAATAAATATTATTGAGTTTTTACGTGATTACGGGAAAAACTTTAGCATCAATAGCATGTTAGCGAAGGATATTGTAGCAAGCCGTTTAGATACAGGTATTTCTTTCACGGAATTCACGTACCAAATTTTGCAAGCGATGGACTTCCATCATTTATACACGAAAGAGGATGTTCAACTTCAAATTGGTGGTAGTGACCAATGGGGAAATATTACGAGTGGTTTAGATTTAATTCGTAAGTTAGAAGGTCATGAGGCGAAAGTATTCGGATTAACGATTCCGTTATTATTAAAATCGGACGGTACGAAGTTTGGTAAATCAGCAGGTGGTGCGGTTTGGCTTGATCCTGAAAAAACGACACCGTTTGAATTTTACCAGTTCTGGGTAAATACAGATGACCGTGACGTAATTAAATACTTGAAATACTTTACGTTCTTAACGAAAGAGCGTATTGATGAATTAGCAACGAAGGTAGAAGCGGAACCTCATAAACGTGAAGCGCAAAAAGTGTTAGCAGAAGAAATGACGAAATTTGTTCATGGAGAAGAGGCGTTCCTGCAAGCTGAGAAAATTACAGCAGCGTTATTTAGCGGAGATATTAAATCGTTAACAGCTGATGAAATTGAACAAGGCTTTAAAGAAATGCCAACATTCCAGTCTTCAAAAGAGACGAAAAACATCGTAGAGTGGCTAGTCGATTTAGGAATTGAACCATCTAGACGACAAGCACGTGAAGACATTAATAATGGTGCGATTTCTATGAATGGTGAGAAAGTAACAGATGTGGGTACGGATGTTACTGTAGAAAATTCATTTGATGGAAGATTTATTATTATTCGTAAAGGGAAGAAGAACTACAGCCTTGTGAAGTTAGGCGAATAGTTTGTGTGAAAGGATGGGAGTAGGAAGAATACTTCCATCTTTTCGTATACACAATTTGGACATAAAATAATCAGTAAATTTAGATAATTAAAAGGGTTATATTATTCTTCTGACGAATAAATAAGTTAGAGAAAATTACGGATAAAAATAGCCCGAACCATGCAGGGCATGATTCGGGCTTATATTCAGATTAGTAAGCTAAGCTGAATAGACCTTTAATGTGTGATAAGTAACGAACGTTACTTGCTTCTTTCATTAATGATGCTGGTAAGCCTTTAAGTGGAGTATTGCTTGCTCCGATTGTAGCAACCGCATCTTTACGTCCTAGACTAGCAAGTGTTCCAGAGTTTACAGGTGCGAACTCTTCTAATGCTTTGCCTTCTAGTGCTGCGTATAAGTTGTATCCAATTAACTCACCCATTTGCCAAGCAATTTGTGCAGTTGGTGGGTATGGACGTCCGTCTGGAGCGAAGACAACAGCGCTGTCTCCAGCAACGAATACGTCTTTGTGAGAAGTAGATTGTAGGTATGCATCAACTGTTGCACGTCCACGGTTAACTTCAAGACCTGATTCACCGATTAATGGGTTACCTTGTACGCCGCCCGTCCAAACGAATGTGTTAGCAACAAGTTTTTGACCGTCTTTTAAGTCGATTTCGTTGCCAGCAACGTTTGTTACAGGAAGACCAGTTAAGAATGTAACGCCGCGCGCTTCTAGGCTAGTAGTTGCACGTTCGATTAAGTGGTCTGGTAATACTGGAAGGATTTTTGGACCTGCTTCAACAAGAAGAAGTTTCACTTCTTTTGGATTTACGCCGTGGCTTTTTGCAAGTTTAGGCATAATGTCAGCAAGCTCACCAACTAGCTCAACGCCAGTTAATCCGCCACCACCGATTACGATTGTAGCATCAGCTTCGTTTTTCGTTTTCGCGTATTCACGAATACGGTCTTCAACGTGTTTGTAGATTTTATTTGCATCAGCAGCAGATTTTAATACCATGCTGTTTTCTTCTAGTCCTGGAATACCGAAGTAAGCAGTTTTACTTCCTAAAGCAACTACAAGTGCATCGTAAGATAAAGTAGTGCCGCCAGCTAATTTGATTTCTTTGCTATCAACTGAGAATGACTCAACTGTTGCAATTTTAAGGTCGATGTCTTGTCCTTTGAAAAGCTTTGTAAGTGGCATTGCAACTGCTTGCTCAGACACGTTACCAGCTGCAAGGCGGTGTAGTTCAGTGATGATTTGGTGTGTTGGGTATTGGTTAATCACTGTAACTTGTGCTTCTGATTTGCTGTAATATTTACGTACGTTTAAAGCGGCAAGAAGACCGCCATAACCAGCGCCTAAGATGACAATTTGTTTTGACATAGTATGATATCCCCCGTCTTTACTAATTGTTGTTATAAGTTAAATTATTTATTGTTACGTTCTGCACTAATTTGAAGATATGCGTTCACAAAGCGGAACATTTTTTGTGCTTGTGGATCTTTTAATAATTTTAAAAGACCGAATAGGCCGATAACTTCGTTGCTTTCGTCAGCACGATCTTTCGCTTCGATTGCAGTTGCAGCCATGCTTTTCACTGTATCTTTTACAGGTTCTACAAGCTCTGTAATTGCACCAACAGTGTCGCTTTTTAATACTTCATCAGTAGCAACAGTTTGAGCGAAGTCATAAGACTTAGTTAAAATGTTAACAAGCTCAGTTAATTTTGGAAGCTGTTCTACTAGTGTTGTTAATGATTCTTGTACCTCAGGTTTTAACAACTGATCAAGTACATCAAGTTGTCCTTGGCTAGCAGAAATTTGTACAGTTTCTTGTTCTGGCTTTGTTTGAGTCATAGTTTCTGGCATCTCCAATTCTCCTTTACGATAGCAATACTCTTATTTTTGATAAGTAAGATAGTAAACGGTTACGAAACTTTATACAAAGTTTCACAAAACACAATAAAATGCCTTTAAATTTATGACAGCAAGTAAGCTGCAAACATAAATCTAAAACCATAACGTCTTACTTATTATTTATGAACTGTCCGATACATGGCTTGTCCGCATAATGGAAAAGCTCCGTTACCGGAAAGTGTATATAATATATATCCTATATTATATACTATATACACCTATGTTAACATAAAAATGATTCCTAATTATTTGATATTGAGTGTATAACGTAGTGCTGACAAGGTATGAAAGCGTATAAAATATTTTGTTTCAGTTAGAAATGTACATATATATATAGAAAAAAAGGAAGAAACGAACAAATTCATGTTCGTTTTTTCCTTTTTCCTATTATTCACCTTCCGCAATTAGCATCGATGTGTTACCTTCTTTTTCAAGATGGCATTCGCCCCAAGAACAAAGAGAATCAAGAATGGATTCTAAAGACCAACCGTAATCAGTAAGAGAATATTCTACTTTTGGCGGGACTTGATTGTATACTTTTCTTTGAATAACGCCGTCGTCTTCTAATTCACGTAATTGCTGTGTTAACATTTTTTGTGTAATACCAGGCATGGAACGTTTTAGTTCACTCGTTCTCTTTGTACCTTTCGTTAAGTGACAAAGGATAACAACTTTCCATTTGCCGCCGATAACTTCTAAAGTCGCCTCTACAGGAATATTGTATTTCTTCATATGAAATCCTCCCTTTGTGAGTAAAATAAGTTAAATTATACAAATGTTACTTTTTAGTACCTATAGCACTTTAAAGTACGTACTTTTTATCATGTTAAATATGTTTCATAATAGCACATGTAAGAGGCAAATGAGTAGTACGGTACCAAAAAGTGACTATGTTACTTTTTAGTGCCTATAGTACTTTAAAGTGCGTTCTTCAAAAAAAGAATGAAACCATTCATAATAGCATTTGTAGAGATTAAATATATTTTTTAGAAGATAAAAGGGCCTTTTTATCACACTATTATGATTGGATTTCTTGTAATAAGGAGGAATTCAATTGAGTTCATATACAGTACCATCTTCGGAAGTTCAGACGAACCGAAGAAGTATGTTTGCTTTATTAGCACTAGCAATTAGTGCGTTTGGGATTGGTACAACCGAGTTTATTAGTGTCGGTTTATTACCATCGATTTCAAAAGATTTAAATGTTTCTGTTACAACAGCTGGTTTAACTGTTTCCCTATATGCGTTAGGGGCGGCAGTAGGAGCTCCTGTTTTAACAGCGTTAACGGCTAGTATGTCGAGAAAGACATTATTAATGTGGATTATGGTTATTTTCATTATTGGTAATGGTATTGCGGCGGTAGCAACAAGCTTCACTGTATTAATTATCGCAAGGATTGTATCTGCGTTTGCACATGGTGTGTTTATGTCGATAGGATCTACAATTGCGGCTGCAATCGTACCAGAGAATAAACGTGCTAGCGCAATTGCGATTATGTTTACTGGATTAACAGTTGCAACTATTACAGGTGTGCCAATTGGAACGTTTATCGGTCAAGAGTTTGGCTGGAGAGCGTCATTTATGGCGATTGTCGTAATTGGAATTATTGCTTTTATCGCAAACAGCATACTAGTCCCATCTAATTTAAAAAATGGTGTACCTGTATCGTTTCGTGATCAATTCAAACTAATTAAAAATGGAAGACTATTACTTGTTTTCATTATTACTGCACTTGGATACGGCGGTACATTCGTAACATTTACGTATTTATCACCGCTATTACAAGAAGTAACAGGGTTTGAAGCGAGTACTGTCACTATCATTTTATTAGTGTATGGAATCGCCATTGCGATAGGGAATATGGTCGGCGGAAAATTATCGAATCATAATCCGATTCGAGCGCTATTTTACATGTTCCTTATTCAAGCAATTATATTATTTGTTTTAACATTTACAGCGCCATTTAAAGTAGCTGGATTAATCACAATTATTTTCATGGGACTATTCGCATTTATGAATGTTCCGGGGCTACAAGTATATGTAGTTATATTGGCAGAGCGCTTTGTTCCGAGTGCGGTTGATGTTGCTTCAGCAATTAATATTGCCGCATTTAACGGAGGAATCGCTTTAGGTTCTTATATAGGTGGCCTTGTAACGAATTCGTTAGGATTAATCCATACTGCTTGGGTAGGCGGTCTTATGGTAGTAGCCGCTGTTATTTTAACAGCGTGGAGCATGACATTAGAAAAAAGAGATCAAGTAAAATAAAAGGAGAGAAAATAAAATGAAAAACTTACAAAGTAAAACAGTATTAAGTAATGGTGTAGAAATGCCTTGGTTCGGTTTAGGTGTATTTAAAGTAGAAGAAGGACCAGAACTTGTAGAAGCAATTAAATCAGCAATTAAAGCAGGATACCGCAGCATCGATACAGCTGCAATTTACGGAAATGAAAAAGCTGTAGGTGAAGGAATTCGTGCAGGTATTGAAGCGACTGGTATTGCAAGAGAAGAATTATTTATTACTTCAAAAGTATGGAACGCAGATCAAGGGTATGAAACAACAATCGCTGCATACGAAGAGAGTCTAAAAAAATTAGGACTAGATTATTTAGATTTATATCTTGTTCACTGGCCTTCAGAAGGAAAATATAAAGATACATGGAGAGCGCTAGAAACACTTTATAAAGAAAAGCGCGTACGTGCAATTGGTGTAAGTAACTTCCAAATCCATCACTTACAAGATGTAATGAAAGATGCAGAAATTAAACCAATGATTAACCAAGTAGAATACCACCCTCGTTTAACACAAAAAGAACTACAAGCTTTCTGTAAAGAACAAGGTATTCAAATGGAAGCATGGTCACCACTAATGCAAGGTCAATTATTAGATAACGAAACATTACAAGAGATTGCTGAGAAACACGGTAAAACAACAGCTCAAGTTATTTTACGTTGGGATCTTCAAAATGGAGTAATCACAATTCCGAAATCAACGAAAGAACACCGTATTATTGCAAACGCTGATGTATTTAACTTTGAATTAACGAAAGAAGATATGGAAAAAATCGATGCGTTAAATCAAAATCATCGCGTTGGTCCAGATCCTGATAACTTCGATTTCTAAGATTAAGGTAAGAAAAAAGAGTGCTTAAAAGCACTCTTTTTTTGTGCATAAAAATAGTTTCTAAATAAATACTACTTAGTATTAAGTTTGTTATTAAGGGGCTGTAAACATGAATATAAAGCAATCGTTCAAACTTTTAGCTATGTTTTTAAGTGTTTTATTTGTGTTATTCCCACTTCAAAAAGCATTCGCAGAAGTGATGGACCATACAAAGTATCAAATGGATTGGAGTTATAGTAAGTCCAAGAAGAAGCCAATTCGAACAGAGCTTATTAAAACGGCAGATGGCAAAATTGCTTTTTGCTTAAATGTAGATTTGAAATCTCCAAGCGGTCAAGATTTACCGGAAATGGGGAAAGTGGATATTAATGTGTATCGTGTACTATTGAATGGATATCCACAAAAGAGTCCACAAGAATTAGGGGTATCTGATTGGAGAGAGGCGCATTACGCAACGCAGCTTGCAGTGTGGAATGCGTTAAAACAAATCGATATTAATGATTTAGATTTCCGTAATAAAAATGTAGAAAAGGTAACGAAAGATATCGTTGCAAAAGCAAGTGCTAGTGAAGAACTACAAGAAATTACGATGGGTGTAACTCCTACAGAAGAACAAGAAGCAGTCTTAAAAAATGATTTCTTTGAAACAGGCTTATATACAGTAGAAACAAATGCAAAAAGCGGAACGTATAAAGTGCAAGCAACAGGTGCACCAGCGGGCGTGAAATTTGCAAATGAAAAAGGCGAAACAAAAACAGAATTTAATGTAGGAGAAAAGTTCCGCATTTTAATTCCGAAACAAACACCAGCTGGTGGATTTAGCTTTAAAGTATCAGGAAATTTAACGAAATTACAAGGGATTGCGCATAAAGGTACACCGACTATTCAAAATGCAGTAGTATTACTTGAGCGTAGTGAAGAAAAAACAAGTCCAGAGTTAGCGGTAAGTTGGAAAAAGGCTGAGGCTCCAAATAAACCAAATAAGCCATATACTCCAAATGAACCGCATAAACCGAATCAAAAGAGATAATGAAAAAGCATTGGTATATGCCAATGCTTTTTCATATGAATTCTTTAAAGGTATATTAAGATAATAATTAATCGAGTGAAACACTATTCTAATGTTTGAAAAAGTATTTAAAAATAATAAAATATGGAGAAATCTAAACGTTACAATAAATGGATTTTATTCACGAAATTGTAACATTATTCTAATTAGAGAGGCTATCAAACAAAGTGTAAAGCGTGTACAATTCAGTTGGAAAAACTACCTATAGATGGTCATATATGAATAAAATGTAAAATGCTATTACTGTTTTTATTTTTAGATGTATAGATGACAATACTGAAAAATATCTTTTACTATTCTCTTTTTTATGTAGCAAGAGAACTCATCACAAATAGAGAGAAGTGAGGAGGGCATATTACATAAAAATTTTACAATGTAAGAAAGCGAATACATGGAGGGAAATGCGGTAGTAATAGATACAGGTGCGCGAGGTGTTAGTCTATTCATTAAATGTTTTTATAAAAATAATAGGATTTTTTATTAAATGGATATATAGGATAGTTTCTCTAAGAACCTGTCTGAAATCTATGATATAATCTATACAAAAAAGGATGTTTCCTAATGATACATGATTATACCAGTAATATTACTCGTAAACAGTTTGAACTGATTCGTGAAGATTTAGAAAATGCACGGAAAACGACGCGCCCACGCACAGTTGATTTGTACGAGGTATTCTGCGGTGTACTATATTTGCTTACGACAGGTTGTCAATGGCGTAATCTGCCAAGGGACTTTCCAAACTGGAAAACCGTCTATTCCTACTACCAGATTTGGCGGAAAGTAGACGAGAATGGCATAAGTCTTCTCGAAAAAGTGCATAAAAAAATTGGTCGAAACCTATCGTGAGCAAGATGGACGTAAGAATCAGACAAGTTTCTGCATCGTAGATGCACAAAGCGTGAAAAACACATGGATAGCTGGTGAAAAGGGCTATGATGCTGGAAAGAAAGTATCAGGAATCAAACGACATATCGCTGTAGATACCAACGGTCTCATTCATGCGATTGAAGTAACAACTGCGAATATAACAGATCGAGAGGGTGCTATCCAAATGTGTGAAAAGCATAAAAAATCATTGGACAAAGTGACAAATATACTTTGTGATGGTGGATATACGGGCCCATCATTTGCACAATCGATAAAAGAAACGATTCATTGTTCAGTTGAAATTATCAAACGCTCGGAACTTCACAAGTTTGTTGTGTTACCCAAACGCTGGATCGTAGAGCGAACTTTTGCTTGGTTGGAAAATTACCGCAGACTGTGGAAAAACTGTGAACGAACACTTGAAAACAGTAGACAAAGTTGCTTATTGGCAGGTGTGGCAATTTTATTGAAAAGATTCTAGACAGGTTCTAAATAAAGGAACAGGGGACACAGATTATGTCGAAGAAAAAGACGAGTAGGGTATTAGTAGCTGGTGTTTGTTTAGCTACGTTATTAACGCCATATGGACTTGAATTACCTAAGGTGTATGCAGAGATGACGATTGAAGATAAAGAGAAACAGCAAGAAGAGCGAGTGTATCAATTACTGCCAAAAGGTGATGTAGAAGGGATGCGTGAGTTGCATCAGCGTCGAATGAGTTTTTCTCCTTATGAGCCAACGGGCATTTATGTAAAGTCAGGTGAAGAAGTAGTTATTCAAGTAGAAGGGACTCAACAGATTAAAGCTTATATTGGTACATATTCTTATGAAAAAGAAGAACCTAAACAATTCAATTTAAATCCTGGTGAGAATAAAATTTCTTCTTCAAATGGGGGACTATTATACTTTTACAATTATCACAACACAGCAGAAGTAGTCGCTAAAGTGAAAAAAGGTGGTACACCAAACCCTTTATTTATTTTAGGAAAGCATACGACAAAAGATTGGAAGCGTATGTTGGCAGAAAACCCTGATCCATATGCAATAGAAATGAAGGGAGAAAATAGTTTATTAACTATGCATCCTGAAACTGTGGCGGAACATTTGAAGCAAGAAGATCCAGCTGCGCTATTAAAGAAGCACGATGAAATAATTAATATAGAACATAAGATATCAGGTTTATCAAAAGATGGTGTGGGTGTTGCGAATCAAGGTAAACATTCCATTCATTTTGTTGAAGACTGGTATACAGACGATTATATGTATGCGACTTATTATCGAACAGCTTATAGTAAAGGCAATTTAGAGTCAGTACTAAATCTAGAAGAGTTAACCAATGATGGATGGGGGCCTTGGCATGAAGTTGGACATCAACATCAACAAGACACTTGGTTATGGGATGGACTTGGAGAAGTAACCGTTAATATTTATTCTTTGGCAGTTCAAACTACATTCGGGCATAAAACAAGGTTAGAGCAAGAGGGGCGCTATGAAGCTGCATTTGCTTATTTAGGTAAACCGGATGCACAAGAAAAGATGAATGAATTTGAGAAATTAGTTATGTTTTGGCAGTTGCATTTAGCCTATGGGGATCAATTCTATCCAAATTTACATCAAATGTATCGTTTGTTACATGATACAGAACTGCCTAAATCTGATGAAGAGAAAAAGCAGATGTTTATTTATATGACGTCAAAAGTGGCAGGACAAAATTTAATTCCTTTCTTTGATAAATGGGGATTAATTGCAAATGATGCTACAAGAGAAAAGATTGAAAAATTAAATTTACCAAAATTAGAAAAAGAAATATGGTTATCTACAGATAGCAATCCAATTCGTGAAAAACAAACTGAGTTATATGAAGTTCCATATGGCGAGCCAAATAATGAAAAAATACAAAATGTGGTAATCGGTACTACATATGATGAGGAAAAAGCAAAGGAACTTGTACAGAATTTAGGAGAAGGTGTAAAGACAACAGGTGTGATTATGCAAGATAAGCCTGAAGTTGGAGAAAAAACTGTAAAAGTAGAAATTATAGATGAAAAAGGTAATAAGAATTTAATTCCTGTTGTGGTGAATGTCGGTTATGAAAATGGTATAGTCTTCCAAGGTGATGGGAATAAGATACGTTCTATCGTAACGGCTAATTATAATACGAAAAAGCTACAGGCAACATTTACGGACTCTAAAGTTCATTATCGTTTTGAAAACGAAAAATATATGGGAATAACGATATATGATCGAAGTGGAAATGTAAAGAAAAGCATTTCAGTAGAAGGGCAAGAGAGTTCGAAAAACTTTGCAAATCAATTAAATGGCTTAGATTTCGCATATGGTGATGTTGTCGAAGTATATCATGCGGAATCAGATCGATTAAACTGGTATCAAAATAACGAATTTGTAGGCAAGGGGAAAGGGAAAGCGGAACAAAAGTTTTACTTTAAAATAACGGAGCAAGGTTTCGAGAGAGTCGAAGCTCAGCAACAAGTAACAGCAGTACCGCAAAAGGTAGTAATTGGAATAGACACTGAAAAATTAAATGCAAAAGACTTTGTTCAAGTAAAAGATGGAGAAGTAATCGGATTTGTAGAAAAACCAAATACAACAAAAATCGGTGAACAAAAAGTAAAAGTAGAAACGAAAGATCGTTTTGGAAATAAGCAAGTAACAGAAGTGCCAGTAGAAGTGGTTTATGGAGATAGTATTGCATATGCAGGATATGGCGATGATATTGCTTCAATCGTAACTTTAAAGCACGAAGAGAAGAGATTCCATGCAACTGATATGGATAGCGAAATTCATGAGTATTTTAATAAAGAGCTATACATGGGAATCACGTTATATGATGGAGCAGGAAAAGAGAAGAAACATGTAACAGCAGAGGGACAAGAAACATCAGAGAACTTTGCGAAGCAAGTGAATGGTATGCAGTTCGAGTATGGAGATGTAGTGAAAGTATTCCACGCAGAACCGGTTCGTTTGAAATGGTATCAAAATAATACACTTACTGGTCAAGGTGAGAAAAAAGGGGCAAAAGAACTATTCTTCAAAGTGACAGAAAAAGGCTTTGAGAGAATGGATATGTTGCAAGAAGTAACAGTGAAGCCTCAACAAGTAATAGTTGGAACGGATGTAGAAAAGTTAGATGCGAAAAACTTTGTTGAAATAAAAGACGGAGAAGTAGTAGGTTTTGTAGAAAAGCCAAATACAACAAAAATTGGTGAACAAAAAGTAAAAGTAGAAACGAAAGATCGCTTTGGAAATAAAACGGTGACGGAAGTTCCGGTGGAAGTGATTTACGGAGATAGTATTATGTTCTTTGGTACAAGTTATGGAGGAACAAATATTAAATCAGTTGTAACGTTAAATCATGAAGAAAAGAAATTCAGTACAACGGGTGCAGAAGGTGCAGCGCATACGTCATTTAAAGACGAAAAGTATATGGGAATGACTGTATACGATAAAGATGGAAAAGAAAAGAAAGAAGCATCAGTAAAAGGATCTGAAAATGCAAAAGGGTTCGCAGAACAATTTAATGGCATGGCCTTTGAATATGGGGATATGGTAAAGATATACCAAAAAGAGTTTGATAGATTTAAAGTATATAAAAAGAATGAACTAGTGGATACGGAATACGGTGTTCATGAAGTGATGTTTAAAGTTACAGAAAAAGGCTTTGAGAAAATGGAAGCTCAGCAAGAAGTAACACTGGTACCGCAAAAAGTAGTAATTGGAACAGACGCTGAAAAATTAGAAGCAAAAAACTTTGTTCAAGTGAAAGACGGAGAAGTAGTAGGGTTTGTAGAAAAGCCAAATACAACAAAAATCGGTGAACAAAAAGTAAAAGTGGAAACGAAAGATCGTTTTGGTAATAAAAAAGTGACAGAAGTTCCTGTGGAAGTGACATATGGAGATAGTTTAGTATTTAAAGGTCTCAATTATAGTACTGATATTAAATCGATTGTAACAATGCAACACGATCAGCAAAAGTTTAGTGCCACAGCTGATTCAAAGCAAGTGCATCATTACTTTAAAGAAGAGACGTATTTTGAATTTACATTGCTAGATCAAAATGGAAATGAGAAAAAGAAAGTAACTGTAAAAGGTGTTGAAAATGCGGAAGAATTCGCAAAATCAATTAATGGCTTAGGATTCGATTACGGTGATGTTGTGAAAGTATATCATGCAGAATCAGACCGCTTTAATTGGTATCAAAATAATAACTTTGTCGGTCAAGGTAAAGCGAAGATAGAAAAAGAATTACTGTTCAAGGTAACTAAACAAGGTTTCGAGAGAATGGAAGCTCAACAAGAAGTAACAGCAAAACCGCAACAAGTAGTAGTCGGAACGGAAGTAGAAAAGCTAGATGCAAAAAACTTTGTTGAAGTAAAAGGTGGAGAAGTAATCGGTTTTGTAGAAAAACCAAATACAACTACACTTGGAAAGCGAACAGTAAAAGTAGAAACGAAAGATCGTTTCGGAAATAAGAAAGTAACAGAAGTGCCAGTAGAAGTGATTTATGGAGATAGTATTATGTTCTTTGGTACATGGCATGGTGGAACGAATATTAAATCAATTATCACATTAAATCATGAAGATAAAAAATTAAGTACAGTAGGTTCAGATGGGCCGGTTCATACTCAATTTAAGGGTGAACAATATATGGGTCTCTCTGTGTTTGGTAAAGATGGAAAAGAGAAGAAGCAAATGATCTTAGAAGGAATGGAAAATACAAAAGCATTTGCGGAACAATTTAATGGTATGACGTTTGAATATGGTGATGTAGTAAAAGTATATCAAGCGGAATTCGATCGATTTAAAGTGTACAAAAAGAATGTAGAAGTGAATGCACAGTATGGTGTGAATGATGTATTCTTTAAAATTACAGAAAAAGGTTTTGAAAGAACAGAAGGTATGAAAGAAATAAAAGCTTTTTTTATTATTCAGCTTCAGAAACTACTGTGAAGCGTTCGTTTACGTGTTTTGGATTTTCGATTTCATCAAGTGCTGCAACTGCGAAGTCTTCGTAACTTACGTAGCTATCACCTTTTGCGTTCACAAGAAGATTGTCTTTGCCAGCTTTGTAAGAACCAGTACGTTTTCCTAATGCAAATAGTGCAGAAGGGCTGATGAATGTCCAAGTGATGTCATTTGTTTGTTGCAGAATTTCTAAGTTTTTACCTTGGTTTTGAGCTGTTGCAAGGTATTCTTTCGGGAAACCTGGTGTCTCAAATACACGTGTTGTTTTCTCTTCGTCTACAAATAAGCTTCCAGCGCCACCAACTACAAGTAATTTTGTATTTGGTGCACCTTTCATAGCTTCAATTAGTACGTTTCCTGCATCTACGTGAAGGTGTTCTTGTCCTGCTGGAGCGCCAAATGCATTTACAACTACGTCGAATGCTTGTAGGTCGTTAGATGTAAGAGAAAATACGTCTTTTTCTAAAACTTTTACGTTTTCTTCTGTAATTTTTGCAGCGTTTCTTACGATTGCAGTTACTTCATGTCCACGATCTAATGCTTCTTTTAAAATACGACTTCCTGCTTTACCAGTTGCTCCGATAATTCCGATTTTCATAATAAATCCCTCCAAAGTGTTTTGTTAAAGTGTATATCTGAAAGTAAATGGATTTGTTGTAATTAGGTTTGTTACAACCTGTTGTAATCATTATAGTTACAGGTTGGCATTTTTGTCAATAGGGTTGTTTGTGAATTTATTTTTTGTTTTAGTATGCACAGTTAGAGGGAGGGTAGTCAGTCATAAAGATATTGTTACTGTGAACCTGGCTAATATTTGGAAATTGCAAATTGTCGAAAAATGTTGATTTTTGAATGTTTTTTAAATATAATTCGTTTTATGGAGAAAAGGAGGGGTTAATTGTATGAATATTTTAGAGCAATTTATTTCATCAACAAATACAATTCTTTGGTCATATATTCTTATTGCAATGTTAATTGGTTTAGGTCTTTATTTTTCTATTAAATTGAAATTCGTACAAATTACTCATTTAGGGGAAATGGTTCGACTAATGAGTGATGGATTAACTGGAAAGACGCGTAAAAAAGGTAGTGTATCTTCTTTCCAAGCGTTTTGTATGAGTTCAGCAGCTCGTATTGGTATCGGTAACTTAGCTGGTGTAGCATTAGCTATATCTATGGGAGGACCTGGAGCTGTATTTTGGATGTGGGTTATTGCGATTATCGGGGCTTCTTCAAGTTTCGTAGAAAGTACGCTTGCCCAAATTTATAAAGTAAAAGATGGCAGTGGCTTCCGTGGTGGTCCTGCTTATTATATGGAAAAAGGTTTAAATAAACGTTGGATGGGAATTTGGTTTTCTATCCTTATTACAGTTAGTTACGGTTTAATTTTTAACTCAGTACAAGCGAATACAGTAACATTAGCGTTTGAAAATGCATTTGGTTTAGAGCGTTATATTGTTGGTATTGTATTAGCTGCATTAGTTGCGGTTATTATTTTTGGTGGTGTAAAAAGTATTGCACGTATGTCGGAAATGATTGTTCCGCCAATGGCGCTTGTTTATATTGCGGTAGCTATTTTTGTTGTCATTAAAAACTTCTATTTAATACCAGATGTGTTTACGGAAATCTTTAAAGGTGCATTCGGTTTAGATTCAGCTGTAGGTGGCGGTATCGGTGCTGCGATGAAATATGGTATTCAGCGCGGATTATTTGCGAACGAAGCAGGTATGGGTAGTGCGCCGAACGCGGCAGCAACAGCTGATGTAACGCATCCAGCAAAACAAGGTTTTATTCAAACGATCGGCGTTTTAGTAGATACATTCTTAGTATGTACATCAACAGCATTTATCGTACTATGTTCTGGTGCATATAAAGCAACGAATTTAGAAGGTATTGAATTAACGCAAAATGCATTAAGCTCACAAATCGGCCCGTGGGCAAGTAGCTTCTTAGCGATTATTATTTTCTTATTTGCATTTAGTTCTCTTTTAGGAAACTACTATTATGGTGAAACAAATATTGAATTCATTAAACAAAGCAAAGCGTGGTTAACAATTTACCGTATTGCGGTAGTTGGAATGGTATTATTCGGTTCTGTTGCGACGCTTCAAGTTGTATGGAATATGGCAGACTTATTTATGGGTCTAATGGTAATCACGAACTTAATTGCGATTACACTTCTTGGCCGATTTGCGTACGCGGCATTAACAGACTATGTAAGGCAAAAGAAACAAGGGAAAGATCCAGTCTTCAGTGCAGATTCTATTCCTGGTTTAACGAATACAGAGTGCTGGGATAAGCCAGTGGTAACAGATAAAGAAAAAGCAGTGTAATTGAAAAGGCGAGCATCGAGGTAAATTCGATGCTCGCCTTTTTTGTTGTAGTAAATGATGAAAAGGGTGAGAGATAATTATTAATATAACTTTTTTTGTTTGTTTCTCTCGTTATTTGTGGGGAACGTACTGTTTTAAAAGTATGGCTGGTCGAATAGGATAAGTTATTAAGTATTGGATAAATGCATGTAATGGCTATATTTTCATGTAAAAAAACACGTATGTTAAAAAAAATAACGTTCTCATGTAATAAAACCTTACATAAAGTTCTTGATTACTTAAAGTTTTTAGAATATAATTTTCTTATTGTTAGGAAGAGGGGGCAATGCAAGTATGGATTTTTTAGCTAGGGTAATTGGGGATGTAAATAATATCCTTTGGTCATATATCATTATTGCGATGTTAATTGGGTTAGGGCTCTATTTTTCATTTCGTGTGAAATTTGTCCAAGTTCGTTACTTCGGTGAAATGATTCGTTTGCTTGGGGACGGGGCAAGCTCGAAAACGAGGAAAGCGCAAAAAGAGAAGAGCGGTGTATCATCATTTCAAGCATTTTGTATGAGTACAGCTTCTCGTGTAGGTACTGGTAACTTAGCTGGTGTAGCTATTGCGATCTCAGCAGGTGGTCCAGGAGCAGTATTTTGGATGTGGTTAATCGCGGTAATTGGGGGTGCTTCTGCATTTGTAGAGAGCACATTAGCGCAAATTTATAAAGTAAAAGATGGGAATGCATTCCGTGGGGGCCCAGCGTATTATATGGAAAAGGGTTTAAAGAAACGCTGGTTAGGTGTTGTGTTCTCTGTTCTAATAACAGTAAGTTTCGGATTGATTTTTAACGCTGTACAGTCTAATACTGTAGCGGCTGCCTTTGATGGGGCGTTCAAAACAGATAGTAGATTAGTAGGTCTTGTTATGGCTGGTTTACTTGCAGTTATTATTTTCGGCGGAGTAAAACGAATTGCTCGCGCGGTTGAAATGATTGTTCCAGTAATGGCAATTATTTATGTAGCAGTGGCATTATTCGTTGTTGTAACAAACATTACGGCAATTCCATATGTATTTAAAGAAATTTTCTTACATGCTTTCGGAATTAAAGAAGTAGTAGGCGGAGGATTAGGAGCTGCGATTTTATTAGGGGTAAAACGTGGGTTATTCTCAAATGAAGCAGGTATGGGTAGTGCGCCGAACGCAGCAGCGACTGCAAACGTAACGCACCCAGTTAAACAAGGTTTCATTCAAACTTTAGGGGTATTTACTGATACATTATTAATTTGTAGTTGTACAGCATTTATTATTCTTTTATCAGATGTGCATAATGCAGCTGATTTAAACGGAATTCAATTAACGCAGCAGGCGTTAAGTCAACATATCGGTCCATGGGCTTCTATATTTGTAGCAGTGGCAATCTTCTTGTTTGCGTTCAGTTCATTAGTAGGTAACTACTACTATGGTGAAACAAATATTGAATTCTTAAATGGAAGTAAAGTGCTATTAAATGCATACCGCATTGCTGTACTTGGTATGGTTATGCTAGGATCTGTAGCGACAATTCAAATCGTTTGGGATTTAGCAGATTTATTTATGGGAATTATGGCTGTTATTAACTTAGTAGCAATTGTATTCCTTTCTAAGTATGCTTTCGCAGCGTTATCAGATTATATTAAGCAAAAGAAACAAGGGAAAGATCCAGTCTTTTATGCGGAGTCTATTCCAGGTTTGAACAATACAGAGTGTTGGGATGAGTCAGCGGTAGCTGATAAAGAAAAAGCGGTATAATGAAAAGGGCATCAAGTGAAACTTGATGCTCTTTTTTGTTTTATTCAACTATTTGCAGATAGTAAAAGACGAACATTCATAGACGTTTTATAATAAAATGTAATTTTTTAAAGAAAAGTGCGGATATGATTTGTGATTTGTGTTAGAATGGAAAATGCCTTTGAAATAAGAGGTTTTATGATCTTTCCTATCCGATTGAAGATTTTGGAGGGGAAATGGAAAGTTCGGATTATTTCTTGTTTTGAATGGTCAGACGTTCAACGTTAATGAAGAGTTAAATGGAGGATTTTATTAATGAAGTTTGTTATGTTCCTTGTAGGATTACTCGTTGTATTTGTACTCGGTTTTCTTATAAGTGCCGATCGAAAGAAGATTAAGTATAAACCAATCGCAATTATGCTTATTATTCAGCTAGCATTATCTTATTTCTTATTAAATACGCAAGTTGGTTATATTTTAGTAAAAGGAATTTCAGATGGATTTGGCGCACTTCTTGGATATGCGGAAGCTGGAATCGTTTTCGTATTTGGTGGTCTTGTTAATAAAGGAGAGGTTTCATTCTTCTTAACAGCGTTATTACCAATCGTATTCTTTGCGGTTTTAATCGGAATTCTGCAACACTTTAAAATTTTACCGATATTTATTCGTGCTATTGGTACGTTGTTAAGTAAAGTGAATGGTCTAGGAAAACTAGAATCATATAACGCAGTAGCAGCTGCCATTGTTGGACAAGCAGAAGTATTTATTACAGTAAAAGATCAATTAAGTAAAATCCCAAAACATCGTTTATATACATTATGTGCATCTTCTATGTCGACAGTGTCGATGTCAATCGTTGGTTCTTATATGAAAATGATCGAACCGAAATATGTAGTAACAGCACTTGTATTAAATTTATTTAGTGGTTTCATTATTATTCATATTATTAACCCGTACGATATTACAGAAGAAGAAGATACACTGAAATTAGAAAATAAGAAAAAACAATCATTCTTTGAAATGCTGAGCGAGTACATTATACTTGGTTTCACGATTGCGATTACAGTAGCAGCTATGTTACTCGGTTTCGTAGCATTAATTACAGCAATCAATAGCTTGTTTGATTCCATGTTCGGTATTACATTCCAAGCTATTTTAGGATATATTTTCTCACCATTAGCATTCGTAATGGGAATCCCACAAGCTGAGATGGTCACAGCGGGACAAATTATGGCAACAAAATTAGTATCAAACGAGTTTGTTGCGATGCTTGATCTTGGAAAAGTAGCTGGTGATTTATCGGCTCGTACAGTTGGTATTCTTTCTGTATTCCTTGTATCATTTGCGAACTTCTCATCTATCGGAATTATTGCAGGTGCAACAAAAGGTATCGATGAAAATCAATCAAATGTTGTATCATCATTCGGTCTACGCCTTGTGTACGGTGCGACATTAGTAAGTATTCTATCAGCGATTATCGTTGGTGTTATGTTATAAAGTGAAACTTTAATGAATGGGGTGGCTTTATCCCCGCTCATTATTAGCCCTCACCAATCGGGGTAAAAAAGGATAGTCCTAGCTCATAGCTAGGGCTATTTTTATGGTAAATTTACATGAAAAAACCAATTAATTAGGAATATATTAACATATGAAAATCTTTTAAAATTTATATTGCATTTCATCTAGATAACGCTTACAATTTGATTTGTAGGTGGTATCAATTTCAGACTTTCAAGTATGGTAGGAGAGAAGAAGCTACCTTTTATAAATTGCAATTTATGTAAACGCTTACTGATTTTAGATGACAGTTGAATAGTTTTAGGGGTTTTAAATTTTTTTAACAACAATGGTCAGACGTCATTCGTTATACGTTATACGACCAATAACTCGTGGGAGAAGTGGAGGATTCACATATGAAGTTCGTAATGTTTCTAGTCGGTTTACTTGTAGTGTTTGTACTAGGTTTCCTTATTAGTTCAGATCGTAAGAAAATTAAATATAAACCAATTGCACTTATGCTTGTCATTCAATTGGTACTTGCGTATTTCTTACTAAATACAAAGGTCGGATTCGTATTAGTAAAAGGGATCGCAGATGGATTTGGCGCTATTTTAAAATTTGCGGAAGCTGGGGTTAATTTCGTATTTGGTGGTCTAGCAAACGATGGACAAGCACCATTCTTCTTAACAGTATTATTACCGATTATTTTCTTAGCAGTATTAATCGGGATCCTGCAACATATTAAAGTTTTACCGATTATCATTCGTGCAGTCGGTTTCCTATTAAGTAAAGTTAACGGTTTAGGAAAACTAGAATCATATAATGCGGTAGCAGCTGCAATCGTTGGTCAAGGGGAAGTGTTCATTACAGTAAAAGATCAACTAAGCAAATTACCGAAAAATCGTTTATACACACTTTGTGCATCTTCAATGTCTACAGTATCGATGTCAATCGTCGGTTCTTATATGAAAATGATTGATCCAAAATATGTAGTAACAGCACTTGTATTAAACTTATTCAGTGGATTCATTATCGTTCATATCATTAATCCATATGAAGTAAAAGAAGAAGACGATATTTTAGAATTACAAGAAGACAAGAAACAAACATTCTTTGAAATGTTAGGCGAATATATTATGCTTGGTTTTTCAATCGCTGTAACAGTAGCGGCGATGTTAATCGGTTTCGTAGCATTAATTACAGCAATTAACGGTGTATTTGATTCAATTTTCGGAATCACATTCCAAAGCATTTTAGGATACATCTTCTCACCATTAGCATTTGTAATGGGTATTCCAACATCAGAGATGCTACAAGCAGGACAAATTATGGCAACAAAATTAGTAACGAACGAATTCGTTGCAATGCTTGATCTTGGTAAAGTAGCTGGTGATTTATCAGCTCGTACAGTAGGTATTTTATCTATCTTCCTTGTATCATTTGCGAACTTCTCATCTATCGGAATTATCGCAGGTGCAACGAAGAGTATCGATGGCAAACAAGCAAACGTTGTATCATCATTCGGTTTAAAACTTGTATACGGTGCAACGTTAGTAAGTATATTATCAGCGATTATCGTTGGGGTTATGCTTTAATAAATAATAAAGAAGTCGTTTATCTCTCGCTTAGAGGGATGAACGACTTTTTTGTTTTTGTATGATAAATAATATAGAGAGGAGGAATTAGGTTGAAAGAACAGGGTATTTTAAAGGAACTTGATGAGGTTATAGATAACATTAATCATTTAACTGGAGAAGATGCTAGAGCATTTTTGAAATTTACACATGGGTACTTAAACATAGTAGAAGAGGGAGAGGGTACTTTTACTCATAGTGATTTTGTTGAAAAGGTTGCAGGGCTTTATAAGAAGGATATGGCTAAGGTTATTGAGCTTAGAAAAGAACAAATTAAAAAATCACCTTAATCCATTCATTAAGGTGATTAAAAGTATTATTCAGCTGGAGGCGTAAATGTACGTTTCTCTAATTCAGCATCTAGCATAAACAGTGCGTTTGAATCGCTTGTAATACGTTTTAATTTTTGAATGATGCTATCGAATGAAGCTTCTTCTTCAACTTGTTCGTCAACGAACCATTTTAAGAATGTAATTGTTGCATGTTCACGCTCGTCCCAAGCGATATCAGATAAGTTATAAATACGTTTCGTTACTTCACGCTCGTGCTCAAGTGCGACTTCAAAAGCGTTTAATACAGATTCGTATTCGTTATTCGGATTATCAAATCCAGTAATAATAGCGCGCTCTCCGCGGTCATTAATATAGTTGTAAAGCTTCATTGCGTGGAAACGTTCTTCTTCAGCTTGTACAAGGAAAAAGTTAGCGAATCCATCATAGCTCTCAGCTGTACAGTAAGCAGCCATTGCCATATAAGCATGGGCAGAATAAAATTCAAAGTTCATTTGTTCATTTAATGCGTCGTGCAATTTTTTTGATAACATAAAATCCCCCTTAGTATTGTGACAAGAATATTATACCATAATTGATAATATTCTCATTTAGATACTTCGAACCTTTTCGAAAGCTTTGTGACGTGTGCGTCCATAATGTCTTGTAAGTCTAAATCATATTTTTGCGAAAGAATAATAAGGTTAGATAGTACATCGCCAAGTTCTTCTTTTAGTTCTTGTTTTAGCTCTTCTTCTGTTTTCGCCTCTTCATCAGGGCGATCGCGGCCAATTTCAATAGCACGAACGACTCGTGAAACTTCCCCAACTTCCTCGGTTAAGAAATTTAAGCGAATAAAGGCATTATACTGTGACCAGCTTCGTTTTTCGTAAAATTCCTCAACCCATCTTTGAAATGCAACGATATCCATTTCTTCCTCATCTCCTCAATATGTTGTACAATGTTCATTGTATCATAACAATATATAGTTTCGGGGTGTAGGAATGAGAAAGATTTGTGTGTTTGCAGGTTCTAATTTAGGGGAGAGACCAGAATTCAAAGAGCAGGCAATTCAGTTAGGTAAAATGTTTGTTGAGAACGACTATGAGCTCGTATACGGTGGTTCATGTGTCGGATTAATGGGAGAAGTAGCAAACGAGGTTCTTCGTTTAGGTGGACGTGTAACAGGTGTTATGCCGCGCGGTCTATTTCGAGGAGAAATTGTACATACAGGATTAACAGAATTAATTGAAGTAGAAACAATGCACGAACGTAAAGCGAAAATGGCAGAGCTTGCGGATGCTTTTATCGCGCTTCCAGGCGGATACGGAACGTTTGAAGAACTATTTGAAGTTGTATGTTGGTCACAAATTGGTATACATAATAAGCCGGTTGGTTTATTAAACATAAAAGGTTTTTACGGACCAATTTTGCAAATGGTTGAACGTGCAGCGGAAGAAGGATTTATGAATCCATCGAATAAAGAATTGATCGTTTCAGCTGAGACAGCAGATAAACTAATTCATGCAATCCAAAATTATGAGCGTCCTGTTTTGGGAACGAAGTGGAAGCAACTATCATAGCAAATACGGAAACACATGTCGTTTTAATGTAAGACGGCATGTGTTTTTAATTTGGTTAAATATGTTAATGTTTAGATGTAATGTTTTTGGGAAAGGAGAAATAGATGGAGGAATTCGTATATTTACGTCCGGTTTTTAAAAGTATTTTAGCAGCATCTATTCTTGTTATGCTAATTGTTTTGAGACAGAAGAAAGAGTTGATTAATGAATTTTCGCTTTGGTTTATCTCGGTATTGTGTATCGGTGTTTCCGCGATAACGTTGTTTATGTCCGGATTTATCGTTGATGATTATAATCTAGGTGGAGATCCACAATCGTTTTGTATGTTTATTGCGATTGGTTGTATTAGCGGTCTGAATTTCATTATTTATTACAGAAGGCAATAAAAGAGGCATTCCATATTACTTTGGAATGCCTTTATCATTTTGATTGCTTTGTTTTTTATACAGGTACCAGCCACCCCAGCCGCCACCAATTGCTACGACAACGAGGAAAGCATAGTCCTTAACCTCGACACGTATATTGAAAATATTAGCTATAAGTAAGAGAATCCCAACTGTTATTAACGCAAAAAATGCTCTAATTAAGTAGTCTTTCAACTGAACCACTCCCGTCATTTAAGTAGTAAATGATGAATTTGGAAAAGCTAAAGGGTGTTTCCTATATTTTAACATAGATGAGATTGTAATATATTGATAAAAGTAAGGGAGAGGGGCGCTGATATTGTCGTGATTTGTCGGCAAATCGATATCCTTTGTCAAATCGTTGATATATTGCGGGTAATGATCGATATAATGAAAAAATCGTTGATATATTGCGAGTTATGATCGATATATTTGAAAAATCGTTGATATAATTTCGTGTACCGTTAAGTGCGACCATTACATAAAAAAGCGACTCTAAACGAGCCGCTTCCGCTTTTAATTATTATTGATTCAAGAACGCACGTAGCATCCAAGCGTGTTTTTCTAGTTCTGTGTAGATGCCTAGTAGTAGGTCAGATGTCATTTCATCGTCAGAGTCTTGAGCGATTTCCATGCCTTTTTTCAGTTCGACTAGCATCATTTCGTAGTCTTTCATGATTGCTTCGACCATCCCTTCTGCAGTTTCTCCGTATGCTGCTTCTTGAATAGAAGATAGTTCTAAGTATTCTTTCATTGTTGCTACTGGTTTGCCGCCAATTGCTAAAATACGTTCTGCAATTTCATCGATGTGAGTAGCTGATTCTGTGTAAAGTTCTTCGAATTTCTCGTGTAATGTGAAGAATTGAGGTCCTTTTACGTACCAATGGAAGTTGTGAAGTTTTGTGAATAAAACGCTCCAGTCTGCTACTTGTTTGTTTAATACTTCGATTACTTGTTTGTTCATTATGATCAATCTCCTTTTGAGTTGTTATGTGATATCAATTACTAATTTATAATAATTATAATCTAGTAATCTCTATAAATCAACCCTTTTGCTGGAATTAATTTGAACAAATTATGAACTCTTGTAAATAAAAGGCCCTATTACGGTGAAGTAATAGGGCCTTTGTTTGAGATATGGCTCTTGTTCTAAACGAGCCGCTTGTGCTTTTAGTGATATCATCCAGCTCCGGTGACTAGACCAGTCGGTCATTTCGCGCCTTCCTGTGAGGCAAAGAACGCCTCTTCGTCAGGAGCTCCAATGCCCTCCTGTTCTGAGCAAGTCACCTCCGCTTTTAATTAATATCCAGCTCCGGTGACTAGACCAGTCGGTTGTTTCACTCCTGTTCTGAACGAGCCACTTCCGCTTTTATTTATTAAACGGCTTTTTGTTTTTCTTCTACATCCTGCCCATCCCAGCACTCTGTATTCTTTAAGCCAGGGATAGAGTTTGCAACGAAGACAGGATCTTTTCCTTGTTTCTTTTGCTTCAAATAGTCTACTAATGCAGCGTAAGCAAATTTGCTAAGGAATGAGATGGCAATTAAGTTTGTGAATACCATTAGTCCCATGAATAAATCAGCTAAACTCCAAACTGTTTTAAGAGCAGCGATTGATCCGAAGAATACCATTCCGACAACTGCAACGCGATAAATCATTAGCCATGTTTTGCTTTCTTTAATGAATGCGATATTTGTTTCACCATAATAGTAGTTTCCTAGAAGTGAACTGAAAGCGAATAGGAAAATAATAATCGCTAAGAAAGTGCTTGCCCACGGTCCAATTTGTGAACTTAATGCGTTTTGTGTTAATTCGATACCTTCTAAATTTGATCCTTTGTAAAGCCCAGAACATAATACGATAAATGCTGTTGATGTACATACTAAGAATGTATCTACGAAAACGCCTAACGCTTGAACAAGCCCTTGTTTTACAGGGTGAGATACATCAGATGTTGCGGCTGCATTAGGAGAGCTACCCATTCCTGCTTCCGTAGCGAATAAACCGCGCTGAATTCCGAACTTGATTGCTGCTCCAATACCACCAGCGATAGCTTGGTCTAAACCGAATGCACCGTTAAAGATTTCCATGAAAATGCTTGGTAACATACTGAAGTTGTTAATAACGACAAAAATAGCCACGCCGATATAAACGATTGCCATTGGCGGAACAATCATTTCTGTAATACGTGAAATGCTCTTAATGCCACCAAAAATAATAACTGCAACTAATAAAGCTAATAGAGCTCCTACGATTGTTCGCTCTAGTCCAAAAGCATTTTCAAACGCTATTGTTACTGTATTTGCTTGCACTGAATTGAAAATTAATCCGTACGCAACTGTAATAAGAAGTGAAAACCAGACGCCCATCCAGCGTTTGTTTAACCCTTTTTCCATGTAATATGCTGGTCCACCACGGAACCTACTTCCATCTTTTACTTTATAAATTTGCGCAAGTGTACATTCTACAAAACTAGTAGCTGCTCCGATAATGGCGATAAACCACATCCAAAATATTGCGCCAGGTCCACCCATTGAAATTGCTAATGCTACACCGGCTAAGTTCCCGATACCGATACGTGCTGCTGCACTTAAGCAAAATGCTTGGAATGGGGAGATGCTATCTTTCTTTTTTTCTTTTCGATTAAACCCTTTACTAATTAAGCTGACCATCTCACTGAAATGAGTAATTTGGACAAATTTTAATTTAAAAGAGAAGTAAAGACCGAAGCCGATTAGCATTGCAATAAGAATATATGACCATAAAATATTATTCGTTACCTCAAGGAATCTGCTAAAGATATCAACCATATAATACACTTCCTTTTTTTCGTAATAAGAAAATTATATGCAAAAAATATACGAGAATCAATTTTTCCGAAAAATTATGTTACTTAAATCATTTTTGTGTTATGATTATGTTACATCGTAATATTTTTAGAATTATTTACATTTTAAAAAACTAAATTTAAAGCGAGAAGGTGGGGATAATTTGAAAGAAAATTCTTTATGGAAAGTAAGCCTTGAGAGTTTGAAAATGAGAAGTAATATATTTTTTATCATTACATCTTTAAGTATCTTTTTAGGGTTCACTTATTATTACAATAAAAGATTTCCAAATCACAAATATCCTGAGTGGTTAGAATTTCTAAAGCTGATTGGATGAATAAAAGACAGAAAAACAGAAAATTAAAATAAACAAGTTATGGAGGAGCTAAAAATGAATATTAGAGAAAGTGAACTTCCAGGTATTGGTTATAAGTTTCAAATCGTTACGAAAGGTAACGAAAAGATGGTAATTGTCATTCATGATGATGGTCGTAGAGAAATGTATCATTTTGATTCAGATCATGAAGAAAGCATCTCAAGTATTTCACTACGTGACTCAGAGGCGAGACAAATCGCTGCAATATTAGGTGGAATGGTATATAAGCCTAGGGCGTTAGAAAATGTTGAGATGGTTTTTGAAGGTTTAGCGATTGAGTGGTTCAAAGTGGAGAATACAGCTCCAGCAATCGGAAAAACAATTGGCGATCTTGAAATAAGAAAAACATATAGCGTAACCATAATCGCAGTTATGAAGAAGAACATGAAGAAGCTATTTAATCCAGGACCAGAAACAGTAATTGAAGAAGGAGATATGCTTGTAGTTTCAGGTGAGAGAGAAGAAATAAAAAAAATCATTAATGAATTACTTTCAAATATGGGGGACTGATTAGATGGATACGTTAATTTTTGAAGTTGGTACAGCTTTAGTTTTAGTGGCAATTGCAGCAGTAATTGCTGGAAAATTTAAATTCTCAGTAATTCCTTTTCTAATCGTTCTTGGAATGTTAGTAGGACCGCATGCACCGACAATAGGTGTTATCGATCTCAAATTTATTGAAAGTGCAAGTGTAATTTCCTTCCTTGGACGGATTGGGGTTCTATTCCTTCTATTCTATCTAGGATTAGAATTTTCAATGAAAAAACTAATTAAATCTGGACGCTCTATTGCGATTGGCGGAACGATTTATATTTTAATTAACTTTTCACTTGGTTTGTTATACGGATTTATAATGGGATTCCCATTACTAGAAATCTTAATTATTGCGGGTATTATTACGATTTCTTCTAGCGCTATCGTTGCTAAAGTGTTAGTGGACTTAAGAAGAACTGGTAATAATGAAACCGAATTAATTTTAGGAATTATTATGTTTGAAGATATATTCCTTGCTGTATATTTATCAGTTGTTTCTGGTTTAGTACTTGGAGATCACGCTTCCTTCTTAGGTGCCCTTACTTCAATTGGAATTGCTTTAGGATATATGCTTCTATTCTTTATAGTAGCTAGAAAGGCTACGCCGTTATTAAATAAATTGCTCAATATTAGCTCAGATGAAATCTTTATTATTGTAGTATTTGCTTCGTTATTCTTCATTGCTGGTTTTTCAGAAACAATTCACGTTGCAGAAGCAATTGGAGCACTTCTTCTAGGATTAGTTTTCTCTGAGACAGAGCATAGTGACCGAATTGAACATCTTGTTGTTCCATTTAGAGACTTTTTCGGAGCTATTTTCTTCTTCAGCTTCGGGTTAAGTATTGATCCGTTCTCATTAGGCGGAGCGATATGGTTAACGTTAGGTGCTGTCCTTCTTACGATAATCGGTAACTTTGTAGCAGGAATGATTGCAGGAAGACAAGCTGGATTATCTCATAAAGCATCAACAAATATCGGATTAACAATCGTTTCAAGAGGAGAGTTCTCCATCATTATGGCTAATATCGGTATCGCCGGTGGCTTAATGTCAGTACTGAAACCATTCTCAGCACTATACGTGCTTATACTATCCATTTTAGGCCCACTTCTGACAAAAGAGTCGAAGAATGTATATAAATTCTTAAATAAAATCTTTAAGTGGGATACGAAGACTAACTAAATTGAAAAAAATAAAAGTACAAGATATTTCCTGCTTGTACTTTTATTTTTGTAATGAAAACAGTAAAGAGAGGTAAATGATGTTAGGAGAGTTGATTCATTCGGTTTTAGTTTTTTTAGAAGGACTTGGTTATTGGGGAATTATGCTTGGATTAATGCTAGAGGTTATTCCAAGTGAAATCGTATTGTCTTATGCAGGTTATTTAGTATCAACAGGAAGCATTACATTTTGGGGCGCTGTCGCGTTCGGTACAATTGGTGGTGTAATTGCACAACTATTCATTTATTGGATTGGTCGATATGGAGGAAGACCTGTTCTTGAGCGATATGGAAAATATATTTTAATTCAGAAGAAACATATTGATTATGCTGAAGATTGGTTTAATCGTTATGGAACTGGCGTTATCTTTACCGCACGTTTTATTCCGGTTGTGCGTCATGCTATTTCGATACCAGCGGGTATTGCGAAAATGTCACATGCTAAGTTTATTACGCTAACTACATTAGCTGTTATTCCGTGGTCAATTGTGTTTGTATATTTAGGTTTTAAATTAGGAACAGAGTGGGAAAGTATTAATAAAGTTGCGGGGCCATATGTGAAATACTTTGCACTTGCTGCTATTGTTTGTGCACTTGGTTATTTTGTATTAAAAAAAATGATGAAAAAAAAGTGATTACAGAAAAGGAATCTATGTCGACGTAGATTCCTTTTTTATTGGCATTTTTTCAAGGATGAAAGAATACGTTTAATATTTACCATATTGTGGCATACATATAGAAAAAGGGTGCTTGGAAAGGGGAATAAAGAGAAATGGAACTCCAGTTTCAAAATGTATATCAACAGGTAGAGAATTGGTATGTGTTGGATTCGGAGCTTCCTTGGGATGTCAAAAAGTTGAGAGAGGATTTGTTTTCTCTTATTGAAGTATGTAAAACGCCCGTTATTTTTTGTGATACGTGTGATGCAAATGATGTGCTTCTATCATTAGGGGAAGAGGAAGAAGAGTTCCTATTCCCGGTAGGTGGTTTTTATCATAAAGAAAAGCAATTAATTTTCGTTTGTATGTGGGAAGAGTATGAGCAAGTTCTCAAAACGCTACTGCATGAATTCCGCCATGCGATGCAGCATAAGAGAGATATATTGTATGTGGGAAGTGAACGGTACGAAGAGCGGTGGATTGAAAAAGATGCGAGGAAGTTCGCGGAGAGGAAATTAGATGAATATAAGAGTAGAAAGTTAATGTAAAGCATAGTGGAGAAATAGCGCTGTGCTTTTTATGCTTATTAAAAATAAGTATTTGACTTTTATTAAGTTTAGTTCTAAACTAATGATATGAAACGAGCGAGGTGATGAAATGAAAACAGAAGATAGACTAGGGCTACTATTATGGTTTCGTTTGTCACGCTTTTATAATAAGAGTATTCGTGAGACGAATCAGCATTTGAAAAAATGGAATATATCTGCCGCCCAGTTTGATGTGTTAGCTCAAGTTGGAGGACATAATCGTTTAACGCAGCAAGAACTTGGGAATAAGCTATTTGTTACGAAAGGAAATGTGACGCAGCTTTTAAATAAAATGGAGCAGCTTGAGTGGATTCATCGTGAGCAAGAGGGTACTACGAAATATATTTCGTTAACAGAAAAGGGCAGAGCTTTATATGAGGAAATTGTTCCACCTCAAGAAACGTTCCAAGCAGAGAAGTTTCATAATTTAAATATAGAAGAACAAAATCAATTATTAACACTACTAAAAAAGTTACAGTAAGAAAAAATTTTAAAATAAATCTCGAATTCGAGATAGTATGAGGTGAAGGATATGTTTAGGAAAGTTGATCATAAAAATATGGGCAGAGCAAATCATGGTTGGTTAAATACACATTTTCATTTTTCTTTTGCCAATTACTACAATCCAAATAACATGAACTTCGGAGCGTTACGTGTTATTAATGATGATCTAGTAGCGGCGCAAACTGGTTTTGATATGCATCCGCACCGTGATATGGAGATTATTTCTTACGTTGTGGATGGTGCTTTAACACATGAAGACAGCATGGGAAATCGCGGAACGATTGAGCGTGGACATGTTCAATATATGAGTGCTGGCACGGGTGTATTTCATAGCGAGCATAATTTAGGCGATGAAACGCTGCGTTTATTACAAATTTGGATTTTACCAGACCGCGCAGATCATAAACCAAACTATGGTGAGTTTAAATTTGATTGGAGCAAGCGTAAAAATGAATGGTTCCATATGGTATCTTCAGTAGAAGGAAATGCACCAATTCAAATTCACCAAGATGCGAATTTATATTCTTTATCATTAGAGGCTGGAAAAGAAATTCATTTTCCAGTGAAAGAAGGCCGTCAATTGTACCTTGTACAAATTGAAGGAAGCAGTGTAATAAATGGTGAAACGTTTGTTATGCGGGATGCAGCAGAAGCGGTAGAAGAAGATATTCACATTCAAGCGAAAGAGCAATCACACTATTTAGCAATTGAATTGAAAAAACAATAAAAGGTTTATAGAAAAGAGGACATCCGATAGATGTCTTCTTTTTTTGATTGGAATTGTCTGAAAAATGTTTCTCAAATTTTTGGTAGAGGTATCGGCTGGGAAAATAAGAATTGTATAAAAGTGTCAAAAATCTTTATGGGAATGGGGAATGTTATAGTGAAAAAGCAAGTCATTTCATCAGCATTAGCGTTAACTGTTATCGCCGGGGGATTTGGAGCGTTTGGGGCAACGACAACGAAAGCGGAAGAACAAAAAATTCAATATCATCAAGAATTTAAAACACCTGCATACATAGGTGAAGAATGGAAAGCACCGGAAGGACTAGATAAAAAAGAGACAGTCTTTCAATACTTAGAGAGTAAGAAAGATATGTTTAAATTAGCAGGAAATATTGAAAAGCATTTTAATATCGTTGGGGAAGAAAAAGACGCTGAATCTGATACGACACATGTGAAGCTAGTTGAGAAACATAATAACATTCCTGTGTACGGTTCTGATCAAACTGTTACACTTGATAAAGAGAATAATGTAAAAGCATTCTTCGGACAAGTTATTCCGAATTTAGATGATAAAAATATTCCTGCAGCTGCAAGCATTACTGCGGAACAAGCAGAAACAATTGCAAAGGCAGATATTGAGAAAGAAATTGGTAAAGTAAAGAGTTATGACGGTGTGAAAAAAGATTTATTTGTATATGAAAAGGACGGTAATTACTACCTTGCATACTTAGTTAAGGCATCGATTTCAAAACCAGCTCCAGGATATTGGCATTATTTTGTTGATGCAACGAATGGAAATGTTATTGAGAAATATAACGCTGTAGATAACATTACTGGATTTGGTTACGGAGTATTAGGTGCTAGACAATCATTTGAAATTGCTCAAGATACGAAAACAGGACAATTCAACTTGTTTGATGGTAAACGAGGACAAGGTGTTCATACATTTGATGCAGAAAATATGGACGAGAACTGGTTTAATTTATTCTCACAATGGCTTGGATATACAGGAGAAGAAGTTGAAAGTAAATCTAAGTTCTTCGAAGATAAAGCTGCAGTTGATGCGCATGTAAATGCAGGAAAAGTATATGATTACTACAAAAAGACATTTAATCGTAACTCTTTCGATGATAAAGGTGCGAAGCTTATTTCAACTGTTCACGTAGGGGAGAGCTGGAATAACGCAGCTTGGAATGGTGTGCAAATGATGTACGGTGATGGCGATGGAAAAACGTTCATTCCATTATCTGCTGGACTTGATGTTATCGGTCATGAATTAACGCATGCTGTAACTGAACATACAGCAAACCTTGTTTACAAAAATGAGTCAGGGGCGTTAAATGAATCGTTATCTGATATTATGGGTGTTATGGTTGAGAAGAAGAGCTGGGATTTAGGTGCTGATATTTATACACCTGATAAACCTGGTGATGCACTTCGCTCTCTTAAAGATCCAGCGTCTATTCCAAATCCATTAAAACCAAGTGAAGGTTACCCAGATCACTATAGTAAACGTTATACTGGAACAGCTGATAATGGTGGTGTTCATATTAACAGCAGTATTAACAATAAAGCTGCATATTTAGTATCTGAAGGCGGAGATCATTACGGCGTGAAAGTAACTGGAGTGGGCCGTGAAGCGACAGAAAAAATTTACTACCGTGCTCTTACGAAATATTTAACTGCAAACTCTGACTTCAAAATGATGCGTCAAGCTGCTCTTCAGTCAGCTGAAGATTTATATGGTAAAAACTCTAAAGCTGTACAAGCTGTAACGAAAGCTTATGATGCAGTAGGTGTAAAATAATAAGAGAAAAGACCTGACATCCTAGTCAGGTCTTTTCTTTATCCCGCTATCCGCAAATGATGAAATTTCCACTTTATTTAGTCGCGAATACCTAATGCGATTTTCGCCATACGTGACATACGTTCTTTCGACCACGGTGGATTCCAAACGACATTTACTTCTATTTCATTAACTTCAGGTACGTTTGTTGATAATACTTTTTTAACGTCTGATACGATTTGCCCAGCCATTGGACAACCGATAGAAGTCATAGTCATCGTAATGACAGCATTATTATTTTCATCTGCTGTAACATCATAAACTAATCCAAGATTAACGATATCAACACCTAGTTCAGGGTCAATAACAGCCTCTAAATTGGCAAGTAATTTATTTTCAAATGCTTCTTGTGACATAAGCAGCCCCTCCTACACTTTAATGATATCGATTCTCATTATAACGGAAATGAGCATAATGTGCAGGAAATGAGCTCAAAAAAATATCTCTCTTTCAAAGAAGGGATATTTTTTGAACATCTATTCTGTTTTAAAATGAGATACGAGTTGATCTAACTCTTCAACTGTTTGTTTCATTTTTCCAGCAGTTACTGCCATTTCATTCATAACAATAACTTTCTGTTCAGCAGATTGTGCCGTTGCGGCAGTTTCGCTCGATACTTCAGTAGAGATAGAAGCGATGTTATTAAGTGAAGCGTTCATTTCTTCAGCACTTGCAGCCATTTCTTCAGCAGTTGCTGATATATCTTGCATTTGAGTAGATACTTTATTTACTTGTTCTACAATTGTTGTGAAAGAAGTACCAGCTTCACGAATAACATTGATACCTTCAAATGCTTCAGAACGGCCTTGAGACATCATAGAGCTAGCAGTTTCTGTATCATTTTGAATTTGATGTAGTAATTGATTAATGTCTGTTGCAGCTGTTTTAGATTGTTCAGCAAGCTTTCGAACTTCGTCAGCTACGACAGCAAATCCTTTTCCTTGCTCACCAGCACGAGCTGCCTCAATAGAAGCATTTAAAGCAAGTAAGTTTGTTTGCTCAGCAATATTAGAAATAGATTGTACAGCAGTATCAATATATTTCGTATGAGTGATTAGACGTTCAACCACTTCTGACGTAGCATTTACAGCTTCGTGTATTGTTGTCATTTGTGAAACAGATTTTTGGATAACGGTACTTCCATCGCTAGCATGTTCAGATGTGGCAACAGCAAGTTCCGCTACAGATGAAGCAGATTCAGCAATGCGCTGAACACTTACTGCCATATCATCCATTGCAGTTGAACTTTCTTCCATACTAGAAGTTTGTGATTGAATACTTGCATTTAAGTTGGACATCGAGCTTTGGACTCTTAATGTCGCCTCACGTGATGTATTCGTTTTTTCTAGCATATTTTCAGAAGCGGTTTGTACTTCCACTGATGTTTTTTGAACACGATTAATAATATGTTGTAGGTTTTCTAACATTTTATTAAATGATGTTGCGATAGCACCTATTTCATCGTTGCTATTTACTTGTAGACGTGCCGTTAAGTCACCTTCTTGAGAGGCTAATTCTTTTAGTTTTGTATCAATTTGTTGAATTGGTTTCACAAGTTTACCAGAGAACCACCATGCAAGAATAATTGCAACGACAATACAAATAACAAGTGATAGAAAGACTGCATATTCAATTCCTAGTGAAGATTGATCAATTTGTTCAATAGATTGTTCACGTAATTTAGCTTGTTCATTACTGTAATTTGTGAAGTCACCAATTACTTTATAGACCGTTCCGTTTTCTGAAGAAGCTACTTGTAAAGCTTCTTCCCATTTTTGTTCTTTTGCAAGAGTGAATACTTTTTCTTCAACGAACTTTCTCCAAGTAGACCCTAATTCCATTGTGCTTTTTACGGACGAAGAAAGATTTGGATTAGAAAGAAGTTTATCTTTTGAATCCTCAAGACGTTTACTCATCTCATTAAACTTGTCTAATTCGACTTGATCATGTTGTAGTAAATAACCTCTTAAAGCAGATAGCTGTACTTGATAAGCATCTCCACGCTCTTTCAATTCTGTTGCCAGTGGAGAAATTTCTTTTTGTAATGTTTCAGCTTTACGAGATTGGTCAATAGCAAAAAATAAAATAAATGCTAAGGCGATACCAAATAAAGCGCAAATCGTTCCCATCATGAACATAAGTTTTTTTCTGATACTTACAAAATTCATATGATTAAAAGCCTCCTTTGTGAAATCTTAGTATTAGAATTAATAAATGTAAAAAATTGAAAGAAAGCTTTACTCCAGTTGGAATAAAGCTTTCTTATTTCCTTTAGGAATTATAGCAGACGGAATGAGAGATAGAAAGAGATATTTTAAAGTGAAAAAAGAGAGCCTGTAAAACTTTCATTCCTATACCTTTGAGCTCGTGTCATTTTCACTTTAAGCGTTTGTTTTGAAATGAGAGACGAGAACTTCAAGTTCTTGTACGATTGTTTTCATTTCAGATGATTTTTTAGCCACGATACTCATTTTGTTTACTTGATCA
This sequence comes from Bacillus sp. PPSBB_2, assembly GCF_045291115.1. NCBI lineage: Bacteria > Bacillati > Bacillota > Bacilli > Caryophanales > Bacillaceae > Bacillus > Bacillus sp. PPSBB_2. The sequence continues at coordinate 5,290,774 of NZ_CP147983.1, read as the reverse complement.
CCAGCCGAATGCGCTGTTTGTGATGTTTCTGCAGCAACTTCGTTTGAAATAGAAGCGATATTATTTAAAGCTGCGTTCATTTCTTCAGAGCTTGCAGCCATCTCTTCAGCAGTTGCAGACATTTCTTGCATTTGTGTAGAGACTTTGTTAATGTGGTTAACAATTTCTGAGAATGAAGATCCGGCGGTACGAATAACCGTAATTCCTTCAGAAGCTTCTGTTTGACCTTGTGTCATCATGTCATTTGCTATTTTTGTATCAGCTTGAATTTGATGAAGTAAATGGTTAATGTCAGTTGCGGCTAGTTGAGATTGTTCAGCAAGTTTTCGAACTTCATCGGCAACAACAGCGAATCCCTTTCCATGTTCACCAGCACGAGCTGCTTCAATAGAAGCATTTAAAGCGAGTAAATTTGTTTGGTCGGCGATATTCGAAATAGATTGAAGTGCAGTATCTATATGATTTGTATGTGTAATGAGTCGCTCAACTACTTGTGATGTAGCGTTAACAGCTTCGTTAATTGTATGCATTTGTGTAATAGATTTCTCAATGACTTTATTCCCATCATCTGCTTTTTCTGAAGTTGTGACAGCTAAACTAGTAACAGAAGAGGCGGACTCAGCGATACGCTGAACACTCGTTGCCATGTCATCCATTGCGGTTGAACTTTCTTCAATGCTAGAAACTTGTGAACGAATATTGTGTTCAAGAGCATTCATAGTTTCTTGGGTTCTTGCGGTATTTTCCATAGAAGCGGTTGTTTCGATAAATACATTTTCGGAAGCTTCTTTTACACTTGTTGATGTTTGTTGAACTTGTTTTATTATATGCTGTAAGTTAGTGAGCATTTGATTAAAGGAATTTGCAATATCACCAATTTCATCTTTACTTGTTACGTGTAATCTAGCCGTTAAATCTCCATCTTGAGAAGCTAATTCTTTTAACTTCTCATCAATTTGTCGAATTGGTTTAACGAGTTTACCAGAGAACCACCATGCTAATAAGATAGACGTTAATGTACATGTAATGAGTGAGAAGAAAATAATATATTGAATAAGTGATGAAGAAGACTCGACATCAGCAATTAATGCGTCACGTTTCTCATTTTCTTCATTTGTATATTTATTAAAACGACCTAAAAGATCATTTACATAATCTGTTTGTGCTAAAGCAATTCTAGATGCTTCGTCCCATTTTCCTTCACGCGCAAGAGGGAGTACCTCATTATCTATGACGCTACGCCATTTTCCTCCCATTAAAATGGCTTCTTTCATTCCTTCTGGGAGCTTTTTGTCACTTGTTACTTTCTCTCTAGTATCAGCTAATTTTTTCCCTTCTCGGTTGAACTTATCTAATCCTTTTTGATCATGTGATAGCAAATATTCTTGTAAACCAGCAACTTGTCCTTGGAACCAATCGCCACGTTCTTTTAAAATCGTCGCTCTTTTCGATACATCATTTTTTAACGTTTCGATTTCACTTGCTTGATTCATGGCGAATGAAAGAATAACAATAAGAGCAATGCTAAATAAAGAAGAAATGCTTAAGAGTGTGAACAGTAGTTTTTTTCGAATACTAACATATTTCATCGTTACCCCTACCCTCATTTAAACTGTTTATTATGATTTATAGATATTTAGAACGAAATTAATAAAAACATTATTATGAAGTTATTAATCTGTTCAATAAAAATTATAGCAGATAATGGAAGGAGTCAGATTGGTATTAGAAAAAGTTCTTAAAATGTATACATTTGCATATCATAAAATTCATAAATAAATATTAGAAATGCTATTGAAATTTGAAATGACATCATGTATACTTCTAATTAGTTGATAACGATTATCAGTATCAACTAAAAACATTACTCTTCGTTATGTTGGTCATACCCCTTTTTGACGACGTAAGTCAGAGACGAAATGTTGAAATATCTTGTGTCCTATTCTACAGAATTATGGTAATCTCCAACCTCAACTTATATGCGTGAGCATGCAAAAAGGATCCTATCCGTGAAGGGATCCTTTTTTGCATGCTGTCGCAATTATTGTATATAGACCAGGGATACGTTCTTCGATTCCTTCTGGTGCAGTAGAAGGGAAGACCCATCTTTGATGAGATCCATGTTCTTCAGCTAGTTTTTCAATTTTAAAACGTTCTTCCGCAAGTGTTGTAATGATTTCTCCTAGCGTCCAGCGACGGATGGTTGTTTTAGGTAGCGATTCTTTCTGTGCTTCTGTAAGAAGGATGCTATAAGCAACATCATCTTCAATTAATTCTTCATCGAAATAATTTCCATTGGCCTGAAATGATGGGTGGTCGACTCCTAATAATTTCGTGTAAACAGGATGATAGTCACGAAGGATAAGCATTCCATCTCGCTTAAGTAAAGTAGCAATTTTTTGAAAGAGTGGTTTTAAATCTAGAAAGTAATGGAGTACACCAAGTTCCAGCAATACGATATCAAATGATTCGGAGAGCTGCACATTTAATACATCAGAAACGACATACTGGATAGAGACACCTGCTGCGTCCGCAAGTTCATTTGCATATTTTGCATTACTTGCTGAAATATCAACAACTGTTACGTCAGAGCCTAAAAGGGCAAGTGCGACAGCTTTATTTCCTTTTGAGCCGAGTAAGTTAATAATACGTTTTCCTTTTGGAGATTGTATGTAAGGTAAATAATGTGCTACTTCGCGTGTGGGATCTTCCATGATTTTTTTCGCATAATCAGCTGGTGCCCCATGGCGATTCGTCCAAGCTTCATAAGCAGCTGTATTCCAGCTTTTTTCATTTATAATGCTTAGTTGTTTTTGGTTCAATGTTATCACTCCTTTTGTGAACGTATAGGTATTCGGCGGGAGGATGGGATTTCCTTTTCGTTCTGGATAAAAGTTTGATTTTTCTGTGATTAAGTCGTAAAATACTTGTTATACGTAAAAGCGTTGAAAAGGAAAAGTAGGATGAACACATTCTTTCCAGAGAGCTTCGGTAGCTGAGAAGAAGCAAGAATATTCATTTGAACAATGGCCTTTGAGCTTCGTCCTGAACTTATCAAATGATAATAGTAGGCGGCGACGAGAGTTGGTACTCGTTATCAAAACCACAGTATAAGAGCATAGAGCTCCGTACTTGTTAAGGCTAATTATGTGAGTGATTGGCGAAATAAGGTGGTACCGCGACTGTTTATACAGCCCCGCCCTTATCTTTTTTAAGATAGGGGTGGGGCTTTTTATATTTTAAAGGAGGAATGTAAGATGAGTATTTTTATTGGGGGCGCTTGGCCGTATGCGAATGGTTCGTTACATCTTGGCCATATTGCGAGTTTATTACCTGGAGATATTTTAGCACGTTATTACCGGTCCAAAGGTGAGAATGTGTTGTATGTTTCGGGAAGTGATTGTAATGGAACACCGATTGCAATTAGAGCAAAACAAGAAGGTGTGACAGCAAAAGAAATTGCTAATAAGTATCATGAAGAATTTCAGCGATGTTTTCGTGATCTCGGTTTTACGTATGATTGCTATACACGTACCGATAGCGAGCATCATCATGAAACTGTTCAAAAAGTTTTTTTACGTTTATTAGAAGAAGGCTATATTTATAAAAAAACAGTGGAACAAGCGTATTGTGAAACGTGTACGCAGTTTTTACCGGATCGTTATGTTGAAGGAATATGTCCATATTGCCATGAAGCAGCAAGAGGAGATCAATGCGATGCTTGTTCTGCTATTTTAGATCCTCTTGATTTGTTAGAAAAGAAATGTAAGTTATGTGGTAGTACGCCATCTGTAGAGGAAACAGAGCATTTCTATTTTGCATTGCATACATTTCAGGAGCAAATTAAAAAAGTTGTAGAAATCGCAAAAGAAAAAGGAACATGGCGTGATAATGCAATTCAATTAACGGAAAGATACGTAAAGGAAGGGTTACAAGATAGGGCTGTATCAAGAGATTTACCAATCGGGGTATCAATTCCAGTGAAAGGGTATGAAGATAAAAAAATTTACGTATGGATTGAAGCAGTGGCAGGATATTATTCAGCGAGTAAACATTGGGCTGAAGAAACAGGAAAAGATGATCAAGAGTTTTGGAATAGCGATGCGCAAACATATTATGTACACGGCAAGGATAATATTCCATTTCACTCCGTCATTTGGCCAGCGGTATTACTTGGAATAGGGGAAGAAGCAATCCCGCGTCATATCGTTTCGAATGAATATTTAACAGTTGAAAAAAGAAAATTATCTACAAGTAAAAACTGGGCAGTATGGGTACCTGACATATTAGAACGCTATGATCCAGATTCTATTCGTTACTTTTTAACCGTCAACGCACCAGAAAATCGCGATACTGATTTTTCATGGCGGGAATTTATTTACAGTCATAATAGTGAATTGTTAGGTGCATACGGGAACTTTGTGAACCGGACATTAAAGTTTATTGAAAAATATTATGGTGGTATCGTGCCGAAGGGAAGTATTGAGGTAGAGCTGAAAGATAAAGTAGAAGGATTATATAAACATGTAGGAGAGGCGATTGAGCAAACTAAATTTAAGGTGGCGTTAGAAACAATATTTGATGCAGTACGTTTTGCAAATAAATATTTTGATGAAAAGCAGCCTTGGAAACAAAGAGAAGATGATCCAGTTTCGTGTGAAGAAACGATTTATAACTGTGTGTATCTTATCGCTAATTTTGCAAATCTCCTTGAACCGTTTTTACCATTTTCAAGTGAAAGAGTTAGAAGCACATTGTCGATTATTAAACGAAATTGGGAACCGCAAAATACGTTGCCAAGTAGAATTGATAGCGTGCAGCCACTATTTGAGCGAATCGATGTAAAACAAATTGAGCATGAGGTAGGGAAGCTATATGGAGCGGTAAAGTGAAATATAGAAAAAGACCTTTCAAGTAAATGAAAGGTCTTTTGTTATGCAGTATGATTCTCTTTCTTATCTTTCAAAAAGAAAAGTACGGCAAGGATTACAAGAATAATAGCTGCGATATCATACGTTATTTTAAATGTAGTATTAAAGTTTAAGTATTCTACGAAAGGAGTTTTCACTGCTCCTGCATATATACAAACGGGAATGAGAAGTAAATCGTAAAATTTCTTTTCTTTCATATATCTTATTAGGAAGAAGATACACATAATAGCAAAAAATACGATGCTTAAAATAGTCATTTATACCTCCAGATAAATTTACTTATTTTAATTGCAGTTATATCTTTTATATAAATTCTGTATTTTTTCAAGCGCTATGCACGCGATTGTGTTTCCTTTCTTTCCTAGCTGTAAGCAGCTGAGGAGTGAAAATCCCAACCAATATAAAAATAATACCAATCCACTGCATGAACGTTACGACTTCATGTACAAGTGTAATAGAAGCAATAATAGCAGTTGGTAATTCAGCTGCACCTAATATCGTACCAAGCCCTGTTCCAACCTTTGGTACACCGATTGAAAAACAAATGACAGGTACAACAACGCCGAATAATCCGAGGAAGAAAGCATATTTCCATAGACCGGCTTGCAAAGCACCGTCTGTTAAAAAGGTTGGCGGAAAGAATAGGCATACGATAAGAGTAGCGCTTGTTGTCATAAGGAAGCTTTTCGTATAAGGCGGAACATCCGTAGCGACGCGCCCGCTTGCAAAAACATAGAATGAAAAAGAGACAGCAGCTAATAGTCCAAAGATAATCCCTTTCGTAGAAAAACTTTGTCCGAGGCCTTCAAATACACCACCTGCAAACAATGTACCAGCAAATAAAATAAGGATAGATATAATCTTATCGCGGCTTGGAAATGTTCGATTTGCAATTGCTTCGATAATGACACCAATCCAAGTGAACTGAAAGAGTAGGACGACAGCGATAGATGCGGGTAGTTCTGCTACAGAAATAGCGTAAAAAATCCCGGTCATACTCATTGTTGTTCCGACGGTTAGTAAGGAAAAGAATTGTTTTTTTGTTACTTTATGACGTGAAAAGAAAAGAACGAGTAGAAATAGTCCAATCCATCCGAAGACATATTGTCCCCCTAAGAGTTGATGTGCTGAAAATCCATTTATGAATCCGAGTTTGAAAATAGTTGAAAGTATGCCATAGCTGCAAGCACCGAATAAAACGAGCAATGAATATTTAAACTTCTCCATAAAAAATCCTCCTTTTAAGTAATAAAAAACGCCCGCTATCCAAATAAGGATAACGGGCGAACGAAACAGAGTAAGACACTCTACAAAATTCCGCCACTCACACATGAAGTATAAGTTTGGGGTATGTAATTATAGTAAATGTTACATTGCTTTTGGGAATACAATAGAACATTTTACACCTTGAGGCGTGTTTTGTATCCCGTAAGGAAACTGATGTTTATCTAATATTTGTTTCACGATATATAATCCAAGACCACTACCTTGTACTAAACCGTGTTTATCAGGGTTTGCGCGATAGAAAGGCTCAAATAAATGAGCAAGTTTATCTTCATCAATTTGTGAACCTGTATTTAATACTTCTAATGCGTAACCATTTGGTTTTTCATAAAGCTTTATATATACGTGCTGATGGTCAATTGTATAATGAATTGCATTTGAAATAATGTTAAAAATAGCAGTTTGAATAAATTTAGGATCAGCTAAAATTTGTACGTCGTGTTTAATATTAGATTGTACATTTAATTGTTTTACAGATACAAAGTAATCTACTTTCTTCATAACATCCTCAATAATATTAGATAAAGAAATGACTTCTAAATTCGGTTTAAATTGAGGGTTTTGTATTTTGGATAATTCCAACATTTTTTCCGTTAATATGTTAATGTCTTGCATCATCTCGTAGGAACGTTTCAAATACTTATCTCTATCTTTATAAGCTCCAATTCCGTGAATCATGCCATCTAGTTGTCCCATAACGGCTGCGATTGGTGTTTTTAATTCATGGGATACCATAGACATAAATTCTTTACGAGATTGTTCTAATTGTTGTTCCTTCTTGAGCTCATTTCTTAAATCTTGATTGCTTTCATGTAAATTTTTTACAATATTTGGTACTTGTGAAGCAGCTACTTGCAAATTAAAATCTGTTTGATCTGCATTTTTGTTAAGTAGCTTTTTATCTGAGAAATCAAGATTCATAATATCTTTTAAAGCATCACTCATATATTGAAAAGGTTTGGCAATTAGTTTTGTATAAATTAATGATCCGAGTAGTGATAATGCAAGCATTGTCGCGCCAATATGTGGAGCTAATTGTTGCAACGCATCTGCTAACTTTGGATTATCATTTGTATCATTTGTTTTACTTGCTGCATTTTGTGTATGTAAGGCATCATTATTAGCGGCTTTCTTTTCTGCTTCTGTAGGCGGATTAGAAGTGCTATTTTTCCCCGAAAGATTTTGTGTATGTTCTTTTGCCTTTACAGTTTGGCTAGGCTGCAAAAGGTGATTGATAGCTGTAGAAAGAGATTTATAATCTATAATAGAAGATTGGAAATTAGAAATGCTCCCCTCTGACACAGCTTTATTTTGCTTCGTTTTACTTCCGTCGTTTTGCTTATCTGAATCGGCCTGTTCTGTAGTCGGCGTTCCATTTTCTTTCGCAAAACGTTCTTTATCGTAGTTTGAAGCTAGAAAGTAAATAATTTGATAAAGGCAAAGTGATAAAAGAATACAAAATAATAAGGTTTTGATGAAAATATTTTTGGTGATGTTGTCTTTGCTACGATTCGATTTTGTAGCCAATGCCTTTCACCGTTTTGATATAAGGAATTCCTAATTTTTTTCTTAAGTTTTTAATATGTGTATCTATAACTCTTACATCACCATAATGTTCATAGCCCCATACCTTATTCAACAAATCACTTCTTGATAATATTTTTCCTCGATTTTGCAGTAAAGTATAAATAATTTCAAATTCTTTTGTTGTCAATTCAATTTGATTACCATGAACATAAGCTGCATATGCTGTAGAGTTTAACATCAACTCATGGAATTGTAGTATAGTTGCAGCTTCTGCTTCCTTCGTTGCTGCCCTTCTTAATACAGCCTCTACACGCTTAATAAATACAGTGTAATGGAACGGTTTCGTAATATAGTCATCAATACCTAACTCAAATCCTTTAATTTCACTTTCTTCATTATGTAAGCCTGTTAACATAATGATTGGTACATCAGATTGTCCTCGCATAATTTTACAAATACTATAGCCATCTATATCTGGTAACATTACATCGAGGAGGACAAGATCGTATGAATTTTTTTGGAAAAGAAGAATACCTTCTGTTCCAGCACCAACTACATCAACTGTAAAGTTTTGTGCCATTAGAAATTCACGAATAAGTTCTTGTATATCTGGGTTGTCTTCAATCACCAGTATATGCGTCATAGTAACACCTCCTAAATAACGCTTTTTACTGCAATATTCGAATTCATCATTTTTCGAGTGACTCAGATTGTTTATACATATAATAAGCCCCCGCTATAAAATAATCATGAAGGTAGCAAGGGGAATAGTTTAGTGTTACTGAATGGTTCAGAATTACAGTAGTTCTATTATAGTATGTATTATAAAATTTATAAAACATTATAACTGTATAATTTTAATATCTACGTTTATCAATGTTTAAATATTAGCTAATCAAATCTATTCCTATTATATATGTAAATACAGTTGTTTTGCTACTGTAAATGAATAAATAAAATAAGCCAAGACATAAAATTCTTGGCTACACATAAATCTTGTTTTTAGGCTATTTTACAGTGACAGTAGCTTGCTGCTGAACGCGCTCAAATAACCAGTGTATATCATTGTTATACATACGAATACAACCAAGTGTTGTCCATTTGCCGATTGCTTGATTATTGTTAGTTCCGTGAATCGCATAAGTTGTTCCGTAAGTTCCTGCCATATTTAATCCGAGCCAACGGTCACCAAGTGGATTACGTGGATCGCCGCCTTTAATTTTGCCTGTATAATAAGGGCGATTTTTAATTTTATTTACGATTTGAAAAGTGCCTTTAGGTGTAGGTGTTGTAGCTTTTCCAGTAGCGACAGTAAAACTTTTTATAAATTTTCCATCCTGATAATAATCCATTTTATTTAACTGAGTGTCTACGATTAATTGATCTTTCGTTGTAGCTGCCTCTGCGCTAGCGAATGGAAGAGTTAAAAATCCTAATGATAATAGTGCGCTTAATAATAATTTTTTCATTGTTATTCTCCTTTTACTATCGTAAGAGTCTTACATACAATGAAGTTGTAATCCTCGTAATGCTTTATTTACATTTTCATCTAATGTTTCAAAGAATGTAGTGATTTTGCTATTGTGTTTGTTGTTGTTATCAATAAGTAATCTTTCATTTAATAAAAGCTCACCACGTAGTCCAAAACTTTGAACTTGAATATTTAGCTCATCTTCATTTTCAGAGATGATTGGTAAGAAATAATGAAAAGCTTTTGTTGGAATGATGTAGCTTTTGCCAATCATGCTTTCTTGATTTGAATTAATCCATTTTTTCGTGACAATTTTAATATTCTTTTTTGAAACGATAAAAGATAGTGTTGTAGATTTTGTTAAACTTACGTCAAATTCACTTGTTTCACATATTTGTAAATTAAAAACGGTTTCATTTTGATGAGATTCAACATTTGTATTAATAAAATCGTGCATTTTATATGCTTCCATTTCGTATTCACCCTTTTTTCAATTTCGAAAAACGACTTATATTTATTCAAATTAATGCTTAGTCATATATTGGTTAAATTTTTCAACAAATTCCGATATAATCTTACAATACGTATATGAAGCTAATATGAAGTTAGCATGAGTTTGTGATGGTTTTTTATTGAGAACAAAATAAGAGAGGTTTTTTAGTGCTAAAAAATGGATAAAATCTGCATGTTATTAATGCGCCTTTTCGCTATTTCGACCTGAAAAATGATTTTTACTATTTAACAAAGAACGAAAATCATTAGTGTGACCCTTACAAAAATGTAATAAAAATGTAAGCTATTGTGATAGTTATTTCGACAATTTTTTTATACAATAATAGTAAGAAGTTGTACGTGATTGAAAGGAGAGATGACATGGAATGGATTCATGAATTATTTCAGCAATACGGGTACTATGTTGTACTTGTCGGCTTGCTGTTAGAATATATTGCACTTCCGTTTCCGGGAGAGCCAACGTTAGCATATGCGGGATTTTTAGCACATAAGGGTGATTTAAGTTTACCGATTTTAATTATTCTATCCTTTATTGGGACAAGTGTAGGAATGACGATTCAATACTTTTTAGGAAATAAATTAGGTATGCCTTTCATTCAAAAGTATGGGAAATACGTATTTTTAACGCAAAGAAAAATCGACTTAACGAGAATGTGGTTTGATAAGTATGGGTACTTCCTGATTTTTATTGGTTTCTTTATTCCTGGTGTACGTCATTTCACAGGATACTTTGCAGGAATTATTAATTTACCATTCCGTCGTTTTGCCATTACAATTTATTCAGGCGCTCTATTTTGGGTATCATTCTTCTTAATCGGTGGTTACTGGTTAGGTGGAAACTTACATGATATCTTTGGAGTGCTAGAAGGTCATATCGGTAAAATCATTTTTGGAGTTATTGTGATTGTAGCGATTACGTTAGGTATTCGTTTCCGTAAGCAGTTAAAACGGGTATTACTACAAAACGCAAGTTAATATGAAATCCATTCTATGTCAGAATTTAGGAAGTCAGTGCAAAAGCACTGACTTTTTTATTTTTAAGACTATGTTTAATGCACATTTTACATTCTTTATAGGAATTTGATACAGGATAAAAAATAAGTATCTTGTCAATTATTATAGTCGTAATGACAATTATAATTGACAAAGATAAGGATATTATTTACAATTTTAATTAAATAAATGAAAAAGAGGGAAGACATGAAGCTTCAAAATCGAGTGAGGGAATTGCGAGCAAAGCATCGTTTATCACAAGGGGATTTAGGGAAAGCGATTGGATCATCACGGCAAACGATTAGTTTAATTGAGCGCGGGGATTATGCACCATCTATCGTATTGTCGTTAAAAATCGCACAAATTTTCAATGTACCGGTGGAGGAAATATTTACGTTAGTAGAGGGGGAAGAGGACGATGAAGAGTAAACGAAAAAAACAATTTGATTCTGTGGGGAAAATAGCATTAAGTATGATGGGGGGCTTTTTAACGTCTTATATAGCTTTAAATTTACTCTCGGATGAACCGAGAAAATTATCATCCAATACATTTATAGGTATATGTACTATTTTTGGAATCTTAATGATGTACTATACTTGGAAGAATACACGTATGTTAGCAGAGGCACGCGATGAAGAAGAGAGCGTACAAGGCAGAAAATTAGGCATTATAAGTATATATTTACGTGTAGGCGATATAGTTACGCAGGCATGGTTTGTATATGCAGTTATTACATGTAGACGTGCACTGTTGCAGGATACAAATGTTTCATTTGCGGTGTGGAATTTAGTAGCTTCTATTGTTTGTTTAACTACTGTAGTAATTATCGGACTTATAACAAAAAATCGTTATAATAAGCTATATCCTGAACAAGGTGTAACGTATATGGAATCTATGAAAATGTGGACGAAAAACGCAGATGAAGGATTAAAGCACATTGTGCATGAGGCTGGATATAAAGCGTATGAATTTACGAATACAATATTGGCATATGTATGGTGGGCTGCCGTTATATATACAGCTGCTAGTGATATCGATTTTGTATTAATTGGCTTAATCTCATTTATTTGGATATTGCATCTCGGGAAGTTCATGTACGAAATGCAAAGAAAAATGATTTATTAAGGGGAGAAAAAGGTGGATATTTTAAGAAGGCCAGCTGGCTCAATGACAGTGGCGCTAATTCTGTCCATTTTATACGGAGTAATCCGAACTGGGAAATTAGAAGTAATTTTGAACCTATGGGCAATAGTTGGAATTTTATTGTTAGTGTTAGCTATTCATGAGCTAGGACATGTAGTGTTTGGTTTAATAGGTGGTTTATATTTTAAATTTATGACAGTAGGGCCGATTACTTTTCAAAAAGAGAAGGGGAAAGTACGCATTCGAGAAAATAAATTATGGGCGTACTTTGGAGGCGTTGCAACACTAGTACCACCTTCTATAGAGACACCGAATCTTTCGAAAAAGTGGGCATGGCTCACTTTAGGTGGACCGATTACGAGTTTACTGTTTGGTATTACTTCCGGTTACATATACATGGTGAGTTATTATCAATATCTTTTATATTTTTCCTTTTTCCATTTTGCAATCTTTGCGGTTACAATTGTGCCGATAAAAGGAATGCTTATGAGTGATGGGATGCAATTTCTTATTTTAATTAAAGATGATGAAAGAGCTAGAAATCATTTATATGAGATTCAAATATCGAGTGAGTTATTTAGTTATAAAAGACCGAAAGATTGGGATGAAAGATTAGTAGAATTGAGTGAGGAGAAAATAAAAGAGAATAAAGGGATAAGAGAGATAATGAGTAGACTTATGCTTGTCTTCCTTGCTCGTGCAGATCAAGAGGGAATGGAAAGAGCGATACCGTATATAGAAAGAATTGTTCAACTACCTGTAACGAAAGAAAATAAGTTTTTCGTTAGTAGTTTTCATAGTTGGTATCTTTTATATAAAGCCCTTTATGAGATGGATAGTCTTTCTTTGCAAGAAGCAAAGGAACATGCAAAGGCTATTACAAAAATGGACTTAAACGGATATTATCGTACACAAGGAATTATCAAATATTTAGAGAATGATCTAGAAGCTTCCCATACTTATATGAAGAAAGCTGATAAAGAATTGGAGAGCGCCGAGAAGAGTGAGATGGGATATTTACAATTAGAAAGAGAATGGTTTGAGCAGCTGAAAGAGAGGGTATCTTACGATGGGTGAGGTATCCTCTTTTTTCTATGTCATCTTATGCCGTTCCATAAATAGCCCGGGGCCAGTAAAATGAGATAAGAAGAGCAAAGCTTGGAGGAATTCTAGATGGAAATTTTAACGATTATTTTAATCGTCTTGCTCATTTATGTTGTTTTTAAAGTGGCATATGTAGCATTAAAGATACTCGCGATCTTATTAATTATCTTTTTAATCGTAGAGTTCGGCAGTAAGTTGCTTGGTGGATAGGGTATGTTGTGCGTTTTGAGTGTCGAAGGTTGTCGGTAAATCGATATCTTGTGTCGAACCGTCGATATAATGAAAAAATCGTTGATATAAGTGGAGAAACGATCGATATATTTGAAAAATCGTTGATATATTTTAGTGAATACGAAGTGGGGTATATGGAAAAGAAGTTGCCGTGAGGGCAACTTCTTTTTATCGTGATGCGGGGTATGCAAACCAACATAAAAAAGCTGGAAGAGTATCTTCCAGCTTAAGAGTTACTTTCAATTTGGCGACCGCTATCTTCTTCATTGTCTTGTAATAGGTTGAATACGTCTGCTAAGCAGAATGCAATGAACCAAGTCCATAGACCGTGGAAGAAAGCTGAGCTTAATTGAAGTGGTAATGTATAGTTTGTCATTGAGTAGGAAATACATCCACCAACGATTCCGATCATTGTTAATAACATTGTTTTTTGAGCGTTTTCTTCTGGATTGAAGAGGAAGTAAATGTATCCGCCTAAAATTGAAGCGCTTACAAGTGTTTCGATTCCATTAAAGATGATATTCTCTCCAAGCTGAGTGTTTGTCCAGAAGCAGATTGTTCCGCCGATAATAGCAAACAGGACAGCTATTGTATAGCGTATATATTGATTCATATGTTCATCTCCTTATGTAATAAGATGATTTGGAAGTCAAAAAGGTAGGTATAGTATATTGAAGTGAGTTTTAATTGTACGTATCTTTTTATAAAAAGATCATTGAAGAGTAACTAAGATGATCGGTTGTTTAAACCGTTACGTGTATGGTGTCTGAAATATACCCGACTGCTCGTTTCTTTTTGCTTGTAAAATAAGAGAAACTTCCAAGTCTATATACTCTTTTTTTGTGAGTCTGCTTTCATTATAACACATTTAGGGACATAATAATAGAATTATCTGATTTTGTAATAAGTGTAAAAAATAAAAAGCGCAAGGAAATACCATTAACGGTGCAGTTTAGTGGAAGAAGGATTTTAATTTATTATGATGAAATATGTAATCAAGGTGAGATCTAAGAATGAGGCCTAAATACTATAAAAAATGTTTTATAGCATGAATGTAAGGGAGGAGAGCTAACTTGGAGTTCACAACAGAAAGATTAATAATTAGACCTTTTAAGAGTACTGATTTACAGGATGTATTTGCTATTTATAATAGTGATGATACATGTAAGTTCCTATTACATAACAAGTGGACTCATGAAGACATGCAGAAAAGATTTAATAAGAAGATAGCAAATCATGTACTTACTAAAGAAACAATATTAAGTTTGGCAGTTATATACAAAAATAAAGTAGTTGGTGATTTATCCGTATGGTACACAAATATGAAAGACACTGTTGAGATTGGTTATAGTTTTTCAAATGAAGTAGCTGGGAGAGGTTTGGCGACAGAAGCAGTAAGTAGTTTGGTATTGAAATTATTTAATGAATTCAATGTACATCGTATACAGGCTAATCTTGATGCACGTAATACAGCTTCACAAAAATTGTGTGAACGAATAGGTATGAGAAAGGAAGCCCATTTCATACAAGATTTTTGGAATAAAGATGAATGGACAGACAGTATTGTATATGGAATGCTATCCTCCGATTTGTAGTAATAAACTTAGTGATTTTATTATGCTAAAAGGTACGTTAGTTGAATAACAAAGGGCATAACATATTATATATGACTAATATGTTATGCCCTTTAATTTATTAACCTTTTTATATGCGTTTGAAACGGCCGACAATTTCAACTGTTTCAGTAATGTTCATAAATGCTTTGTTATCCACTTGACGGATAATACGTTTCATTTCGCCTAACTCATAGCGAGTCACGACAGTGTAAATCATTTTTTTCTTATGGTTTGTATAGCCGCCGACAGCGTCTACCATTGTCACCCCGCGTATGCCGTGATGTAGTAGTGCGCTTTTTATTTCCTCGCCTTTTTCTGTAATAGTCATTATCGTTAATTTAATATGTTTCGTATGCACAGCGTCGATAACTTTGCTGACTACAAATCGACTAATTAACGTATAAAGTGTAATATCCCATCCGAAAATAAAACCTGCTGCTACAAGTAAGATTAAGTTGAATACAAATATGATTGCTCCAATTGAAACATCTCGATATTTCGCTACAATCAATCCAACAACATCAAAACCACCTGTTGAAGAAGCAAATCGGAATATAATTCCTGAAGCTGCTCCGCAGATAACACCACCGAATACAGAAGAAAGTAAAATATCGTCTGAAACTTGGTGTACCGGGATAATGTTCATCGCTAACGATGACACAGCTACAAAGTAAGCTGTTAAAAAGGTTGTCTTCTTGCCTAAGTAAAAGTGACTTAAAATAAGAAGAGGAATGTTTAGTAAAAAGATAAGTGCACCGATATTGTAGTGCATTAAATAACCGATAATCATCCCTACACCAGCGAATCCACCGCTAATCATATTATGCGGGATAAAAAACATATTCATAGAAATTGCATACAAAATAGAAGCTATAAAAATAACAACCAACTGTATCATAAATTCTAAGTGAAATGTTTTAGCTGCTGGGAAGGATAAAAAGGCGGTGTCGGGAACGTAATCGGCGTCTCCTAGTTGACCCATAGTATGTTTCATCTCCATATTCATTTTTGATTACAAGAAGAGAATAAAGGTTTTTTCAAAAACTGGCAATAGTTTTATTATAATGCAAAAATTTTATAAATTTCTAATAAATCAAGCCTATTCATTGATGTGTGTGAATATGCTAAAGAAAGCGAATACAACGTTTCTTAATTATTGTTTTCTTGAGAAAATATGCAAAATACTTTTTTGAAAATAAAAGGAAATAGAGAATATTTGCCCGATGTGCTAAAATGACCTTATTAAGGATGTGAAGCGATGGAATTTTTATTGCAGGATGCAATTCTATATATATCGTTTGTAACGACGGCACTTTGTTTATTAGAAGTTTTCTTCCTTGCTAATGTTTCTCGCTTTGTGCGTCAACAAGCATCAAGCGGTAGACAAAGAGCTTTTGCGTTAGTTGATACATGTGAAGATAGTGCGGGAAATGTACCGCTATTTTCTATTTTTTATAAATATGGAATGATTCGTTCTGTACGCAGACAAGAATCAAGTGAAGAGAATGACGAGGTCGGTCCGTATACGCCAATGTTTCGCTAAATAATTACGAAACATTGGAGGAATGAACATGTTAAAATCATACCGAGCTGTGCTCGTTAGTTTATCATTATTATTTGTTTTTGTTTTATCTGGTTGCAGTAATGCGGCCCCAATTGATGCACATAGTACTGGGATTTGGGATCATTATTTTGTATATCCAATCTCGTTTATGATTCAATTTGTTGCTCATCATATACCTGGAGCTAGCTTTGGGATTGCTATCATTATTATGACGCTCGTTATTCGTTCAGCGATGATTCCATTAGCTGTTTCGCAATATCGCAGCCAAGCGAAAATGAAGAAAATGCAACCTGAATTGCAGAAGCTAAAGAAAAAGTACGGTGATGTAAGCAAAGACCTTGAAAAACAAAAGCAGTATCAAAAAGAAATGTCAGAACTAATGAAATCAGGCGGTTGGAATCCACTTGCTGGTTGCTGGCCAATTTTTATACAAATGCCGATTTTCTCTGCTTTGTATTATGCGATTAGCAGAACTGAAGAGATTCGCACATCTTCGTTTTTATGGGTGAACCTAGGACATGCAGATCCATATCATATATTACCGATTATTGCAGCGTTAACGACATTTATTCAGATGAAAGTTTTCCAATCGAATATTACACCTGGAGAACAAGTACAGATGCTGAAAATGCAGCAAATTATGATGCCAGCAATGATTCTATTTATGGGGTTTGCGGCGCCATCAGGACTTGTGTTGTATTGGATAACAGGTAACTTATTTACAATGACACAAACAATTGTATTAAGAAAAATAATGGAACGTGAAGAATTACAATTACAAAAGGCTTAGTGAAACACCGCTCATTACGAGCGGTGTTTTTTTTGTTAAGTCGTTAAGGAAATGTTAAGAAACCGACATTACTATAGGCATTGTATACGAAAGTGTACATGCATTAGAAATATGAAGGAGGAAATTTCCTATGAAGAAGAAAACAGTTGGGTATTTAGCGATTGCAGGTGCGTTATCATTCGGAATCATTGGAGGAGTCGGCATTCCGGCATTCGCGGCAACGAATACTCCAACAGCTGAGCAAGCGACAAAAACAGCGAAAAAAGATTTAGATGCCGCTACAAAACAAAAAGTAAAAACGATTATGGACGATACAAAGAAACAGTTACAGGAGCTAGGTGTAAAGCTTCCAGAAAAAGAAAAACGTAAAGAAATGTTTGCGGGATTAGATGAACAGGCGAAAGAAAAAGCGAAGTCAATTTTAGAGCAAGAGAAGTCTGGTAAATTAACACGAGAACAAGCAAAAGAAGAATTAACAAAATTAGGCGTGAAGTTCCCGGAAAAGGGTAAGCACAAAGAAATGTTTGCGGGATTAGATGAACAGGCGAAAGAAAAAGCGAAATCCATTTTAGAGCAAGAAAAGTCCGGGAAATTAACACGAGAACAAGCAAAAGAGGAATTAACAAAGCTAGGCGTGAAAATGCCGGAGAAAGGTAAGCATGGAGATATGTTTGCTAACTTAGATGAACAGACAAAAGAGAAAGCAAAGTCAATTTTAGAGCAAAAGAAATCCGGAAAATTAACGCATGAGCAAGCAAAAGAAGAATTAACAAAATTAGGTGTGAAACTTCCAGAGAAAGAGAAGCATGAAGACATCTTTGCTGGATTAGATGAAGCAACAAAAACAAAAGCAAAAGCGATTTTAGACAACGAAAAGAAACAATTAGAGGCATTGAATGTTGATTTACCGCACCATAAGTTTTTTATGAAAAAAGAAGATAAATAATTGATTTATGTATCTTTCGTGTGGGCAACCGGAAGGTACGTGCGAGGACCGATTTCTGTCAGCAGAAATCGGTCCCTTTTAATGATTCAATAAAATTCTTTTCATTGTTAGTATGTATCCGAAGATGCAGTAGAAGATTGCAAAACTGATAAACACTTCCGTATATTGATATTTACCCAATACGTAGAAGGAAACAGCTGGTATAATAGCTACCGCTAAAATGCTATAACCAGGATACTTGTGCCGATGCATGATAGCGAATAGAATAGAGAGAAACGTAGCAATGATACAAAAGACAGCAATCATTATTGGTGCACCTCCTAAACGGATTATACCATTTTTAGGGAAATGGAGAAGTGTCGTACCTTCTGTTATAATATAAGAAGAGAAATATTTCCTATGTTATATAAAAAATATATTGATTTTTTCTAACAATTCAATATAATGAACAATAACTACAAAATTCGACATCAAGAAGTGATGATGAGGACACGATCAATTTTTTACGATTTTCAGAGAGGGAAGCCTTTGGCTGTGAGCTTCCTAATACGGAAAAATGGATTACCACCTCTGAACTGCAGCAGTGAACGAGCATCTAGTAATTGCTTGCCGGCAAAAACCGTTATTTAGACTTGAGAAATTGGTGAAGTGTGTTACTTTACGAATTGAAACAAGGGTGGAACCACGAATACAACACTCGTCCCTTTTTTAGGGAGGAGTGTTTTTTTATTTCATTTTTGCATCACACTAGGATTGGAAGGAGGATACGCAGCATGCATCATGATGAGAAGAACAAAATTGGTTTAACAGTAGCACTTTCTATCGTAGTAGGAACGATTATTGGATCTGGTGTGTTTATGAAACCAGGGAGCGTATTAGATTACTCGGGGAGTTCTAATATGGCCATTCTTGCTTGGGTAATTGGTGGTCTGTTGACGCTAGCAAGTGGTTTAACAGTAGCTGAAATTGGAGCGCAAATCCCGAAAAATGGTGGGTTGTATACGTATTTAGAGGAGATTTACGGAAGTTTTTGGGGATATTTATCAGGTTGGATGCAAACAATTGTTTATGGACCTGCTATTATCGGAACATTAGGTTTATACTTTAGTTCTTTAATGATTAATTTTTTCTATTTAGATAAAGTGTGGAATTTACCAATCGCAATTGGAACGGTTGTGTTCCTTGGCGTTGTAAATAGTATGGGAACAAAATACGGAGGTATCGTTCAAACAATCACGACAATTGGGAAGATGATTCCGATTGTGTTAATTGTTGTGCTAGGTTTCTGGAAAGGGAATAGCGATATCTTTAACGTAGTTGTGCCAATATCGGAAAATCAAAGTATCGGTATGGCAATTTTAGCAACGTTATTTGCTTATGACGGCTGGATTTTACTTGCTTCGATTGGTGGAGAAATGAAGAATCCAACAAAGTTATTACCGAAAGCAATGACAGTAGGGATTTTAATCGTAACGGCTGCTTACGTATTAATTAACTTGGCGTTATTAAATGTATTACCAGCAGCGAAAATTGTAGACCTTGGAGAAAATGCAACAGCGACAGCTGCGGGCATGTTACTTGGAGAATATGGCGGAAAAATTATTAGTATCGGTATTATCGTTTCTATTTTCGGTTGTTTAAATGGAAAGATTTTAACATTCCCACGTATTCCAATGTCTATGGCAGAGCGTGGACAACTTCCATTTTCTAAGTTTATTGCAAAGGAAAGTCCGAGATTTAAAACACCAGCAAATGCGATTACTGTTGAAATCATTTTAGGAATTATTTTAATGATTATTAGTGATCCAAATAAGCTATCTGAGATTTCCGTATTCATTATTTATATTTTCTATGTAATGACGTTTATTGGTGTCTTCATTTTAAGAAAACGTAATAAGAATAAAGAGCGTGCATATAGTGTGCCGTTATTCCCAATCGTACCAATCGTAGCGATTTTAGGTTCGCTCTTTGTAATTGGTAGTGCAATTATCAATGATCCGGTAAGTTGTTTCTTATCAATTGGAATTGTCTTTACGGGACTTCCGGTGTATTGGTATTTAAATAAGAAGAAAGAAACAGAATGATGGAAGGGTAGGCGTATAATACGCCTACCTTTTTTACTGTAAAAAAATTATACTTGCGTCCACTTTCTATTTTGGTTACTATAGTCGTAGTAACCAAAATAGAAAGCGTGGGGAAAGACTTGAATTTTCGTGTTTATATTTTAGCTATCGCGGCTTTCGTAGTCGGAACGGTTGAGTTAATTATAGGAGGAACGCTCGATTTAGTTGCCAATGATTTAGGAGTATCTATTAGCGCAGCTGGTCAGCTTATAACAATATTTTCGGTAGTATTTGCTTTGTCAGGTCCAGTTTTATTAGCTGTGACAGGGAAGTTTGAAAGAAAAACATTGTATGTTGGAGCATTATCGATTTTCTTAATCGGAAATATTATTTCGGCATTTAGTGTGAATTACGGAATGCTAATGTTCTCAAGGGTTATTTGTGCGGCGAGTGGTTCATTAATTATTGCACTATCGGTAACACTTGCTTCTAGTGTTGTAGAACCGCATTTTCGTGCGCGTGCAATTGGAATCATTTTCATGGGAATTAGCGGATCACTCGTACTTGGAGTACCGCTCGGTCTTGTGCTCGGAAATGCATACGGATGGCGTGCACCATTTGTATTAATTTCTGTATTAACAGTTATGGCAATAGCTTGTATTTCATTGTTCTTAACGAAAGTACCACCGACATCGGTATTATCAATAAAAGAACAACTTGCTACTTTAAAAGATAAAAAAATTGTAAGTGCACAGTTAACATCATTTTTGTTTTTAACGGGGCATTTAACATTGTATGCATATTTAACACCGTTTTTAAAAGATGTCATGCATGTTGAAGCAAACTGGATTAGTGTGTTTTACTTTATTTTCGGAATCGCAGCAGTAATTGGCGGCGGATTCGGTGGATGGCTTGCTGATAAATGGGGGTCGAAGAAAAGTATTATCTCGATTATTATCGTATTTGCATGTGCAATCTTCATGTTGCCATTAATGACATTCTCATTCCCGCTCTTCATCATTATGATGGGACTTTGGAGTATGCTGAGCTGGGCGATTTCACCAGCACAGCAAAATTATTTAATTGAAATTGCACCGGAATCAGCTGGTATTCAGCAAGGTTTAAATAACTCTGCGCTTCATTTAGGAATTGCACTCGGTTCAACAGTAGGCGGAGTTGTTATTGAAAAATCATCTGTTATATATAATGCTTGGGTAGGCGGTGGCTTTATTATATTAGCACTGCTTTGCGCGATTTTCTCAATTACGAGAGGACGCTCTACTCAGTTCGTGAAAGAAGAATCTATCGTTTGATAGGTTCTTTTTTTATTTGTAAAAAATTGCAGGTTTTAGTAGAAAGATGGAGAAGGTGTATATAGCGAGGTGAGGTATATGTATACAAATTTTTCAATTATTAGTCTTCTAATTTCAATGCTTCCGTTGTTTCTTATTATTCTTGCACTTAGATGGGTTCGTTTCATCTATCAAAATTCAGAGAAGCAAGTAGAGCAAAATGAAAAAATCATTGAGCTGTTGATAGAGATAAAGGAACAAAACGAAAAGGAGTCTAAGTGAAAAACTAGACTCCTTTTTATTATTTAATTAGTACCTCAATTTCATCAACAAACTCTTAATTTCCTCATCTTCCATAAAGAGATCGTGGTGCTTCTGGGTAATCTTTGCAAGTGCAACGTCGTGATAGAAAAATTCTGTAAAGAACTTTACGAAAGGTTGTGACATTGTTTTCATCGCTTGCCATGACTCTTGTTCTACGCCAGCAAATAAAATTTCACGATCGTCAACGATGAGTAGCAAGTAGCGCTCTAATGCATTAGGTTCTTCAGCTGGGATTAGAAAATGCATGTTTTCTAAGTCTGTTTCTACTTCTCCAACAATAAGGGACTCAATTTGAACACCTTGTTTTGCTTTTTGTTCTAGTAAAGGAAGATATTCTAAAAGAGTATCATTCCAAGCTGAAATACGGATTGATTCTTGTGCACTTTCAATGAGTTCTTTACTTTGAACTCGAATAGAAGATTGCATCTTTAAGCTCCACACACGGTCATCTGTAAATGATTTTTTTGATATATTTGTTTCCAGTTCTTTAATATTTGATTGGAATTCTGTCGTTAATTTTTCAATTGCTAGCTTTAGTGGTAATGCTGTATACAATTTTTTCTTTTCTGAAACAGAATCCATTACCATTCCTTTATCGATTAGGCGTGCTAGCACTTCATATATTTTTGCTTTTGGAACACCTGAATGCTTCACAATCGTTGTAGCATCTAATGGTTCATTGCTTGATACGACAACTTCATAAGCCTGGCTTTCATATTGTGAGAAACCGAATTTTTGTAACATAGTTCCCTCCGAACGAATGAGATTATATTTTAAGGATAATGAACTATTTGTTTTTGCACAAGTGGTAGTCCTTTTTCTAATTGTATTAAGGTGAGAATTAATTTCAATTTTTTAATTTTATCTATTATACTTAATATAATGATTAATAAGATTTTAATTTAATGCGAAGGGGATGCTTTGGGGGAAATGTTAAGAAGTTTACGTTTAAAAATTGCGGTAGTGTTTTCAGTACTTATTTCTATGATGTTCGTAATATTGGGTACAGCTGTGTATCAATTACAGAAAGAAAAGGAAGTGCGTTCCTTAGACGAGTATTCTCAAAATGCGATGGATCTTGTGACAGAGCAACTTACGACATTTGTTCAAAGAACGGATGAAGATATGGGGTATTACGCGAACAGTGAGATGATTCGTAATATACTTCAAGGTGGGGTTACTCCAGAAGAGGAAGCGTTTTTAACGAAAGAGTTTGCGGAGTATAAAAAGAATCATCCTGGTATTTTAGATTTATATATTGGTACGAAAGATAAAAAAACATTAAGTGCCAATCTTGCTGAAGGTGGGCAAGTGCCAGAAGGATATGACCCAACGACAAGACCATGGTATAAAGATTCAGAGGCTGATGTAAAAAAGGTCCATTGGGGACAACCTTCTTATGAAATTGCAACAGGAAAGTTAAGTGTAGGTGTTTCTAAAGCAATTACAGCTCAAGATGGGTCTGTATTAGGCGTTGTTGCGATGGATGTATCGCTTGGTACGATTCAGAAGTTGCTTCACAATATTCAATACAATAATGACGGAGAAATGTTTATTATAAATGATAAAAATATGGCTCTTGTTTATCCAGAAAAGATAGGGAAAGATGTTTCTAAAGAGCCACTTATACAGAGCTTAAATAAAGAGGTAACAAAATATGCGGTCACTACAATAAAAGGTGAAGATGTAGTTGTTTATAGTCAATCATTTGACACGATGAAATGGACGATAGGAATCTTTTATCCGAAAGAAACGATCGATGGGCTATTAAATAGTACGAGAAATACAGTTATTATAATGGCATGTATTAGTTTATTAGTTGGAATCGTAGCTTCCTACTTGTTCTCAAGAAGATTAGCAAGACCACTGCAACTATTAAAGAATCACGTGCAAAAAGTAGCAGAAGGCGATTTAACGCTGCGAATGAAAGTGACAAGTAAAGATGAAGTTGGAGAGTTGACTAAGCACTTTAATGATATGGTTGAACAAATGAATGAAATGGTAAGTAAAATTAAAAACAGCGTATCAACGGTGCAACAATCAACGAATAGTTTACATTATTTAACGAACGAAACAGTAGCGGCTAGTAGAGAAGTTTCAGGAGCGATGGATGATGTGAGCGGAGGAGCTTCTACTCTTGCGAATAGTGTGGATGAAGTTTCAGCTCAGCTCGAGAATATGGCGGAGTCAGTAGAACAAATGAATAGCTCCGTTGGTGAAATAAAAGGAGTGGCTGGCAAAGCGGAAGAGGCATCTAAGCAAGGATTAAATACAATGAGGAATTTAATCCGTACGAGGGGACAATCATCTTCGATTGTTGTTCATACAGAAGAAGCATCGGATAAGTTAGAACAAAGAGTTGGATCGATTCAAAATGTTGTTGAGCTTATAAAAGGTATTTCGGATCAAACAAATTTACTTGCTTTAAATGCATCGATTGAAGCTGCCCGTGCAGGTGAGCAAGGTAAGGGATTTGCGGTTGTTGCTGAAGAGGTTCGGAAATTAGCGGAACAATCAAAAGAGGCAACCGGAGAAATCACAATGATGATTGGTGATGTACAATTAGAAGTAAAAAGGGTTGTAGAAGTTGTAAGTAAATTGAAAGACATTGCAGATGTGCAAAATAAAGTGACGACAGAGGCGGAAATGGAGTTCCGTACAATTATGTCAGTTGTAAATACGATTAGTACTTCAGTTGAAAAAATTGTAGAAGAGGTACATAACATAGGTTATGAGCAAGGGGAAATTACAGCGGTAATGCATACAATTGCTGGTACGAGTCAAGAAAGTGCAGCTGTTTCTGAAGAGGTACATGCTGCAACGGAATCACAGGTGAATCATTTAGAAAAGGTAGCTCACACGATGGAAAGTTTGACAGAACATATGAGAGATTTAGAAAGATTAGTCGAGCAGTTTAAAGTGGAAGAGTAACATATTAGTAAAATGATGAGGATTTCGGTAAAATAGACAATGGATATATAAGAAACGATTATAGGAGGAAGACTACTATGGCAATTGTTGATGTATCGATTATTCCAGTAGGAACAGGTAATCCAAGTGTTAGTGAATATGTAGCAGAAGTACAAAAGGTGCTAGAGAAAAATGCGGATCGCGTGAAGTATCAATTAACACCGATGAATACAATTATTGAAGGAGATCTTCCTGTCATTCTAGAAGTAATACAACAAATGCATGAAGTTCCATATACGAAAGGTGCACAGCGTGTTGCAACAACTATTCGTATTGATGATCGTCGTGATAAAGTAAGCACAATGGAGAAAAAATTAAACTCTGTTCGATCAAAATTATAAGAAAAAGCAGCGATCTTCGCTGCTTTTTCTTATAGGAGGTAAATAAGATGAGTGAAAAGTTTAATGAACAATTTGACGGGTTGTTAGAGAAATACACGGAATTATTACTTGGAGAGAGCAATAAAGAGAGAAAAGAACAGGTACAGAAGTGGGCACTGTATTCTTACATAGCTAAGACGATGCCAGCTTTAGTAAAGCATTGGAATGAAACTTATCCAGATGCGAAAGAAGAGATGGTACAGTTAATTACAGATATTAAAAGGCTGAATGAAGAGAAGCGAAATGAGCAATAAAAAAACTTGAGGTAAATATAATCGCAAGTTTTCTGTATTAATATCCTTATATAATTTACATGGAATATAAAGGATTTTATAGGTATGTCGAATATTTTCGACATGCCTATTTTATGCCTATTAAACTCCATTTTTCAAAATGTCGAAAAATATTTCAGGTATATTTATAAGCAGAAATATAGGTTTTTAAATGTTTTTATAGTATTTTATAAATTATCTAAATAATTATTTGTATCCAATAATTTTAAACAATGATATAATTTTGAAGAGGGGTAAAAAACAGATAAATTACAGTCATAGGGGTGAATTACATGGAACAATTAATGCGAAATTCGTTTCTTTTCTTATCTAAAAATAAAGCGCTAACAAAACTGGCTAAAAAGTACGGTTTACGCTTTGGTGCAGGTCGCTTCGTCGCAGGGGAGACGATTGAATTAGCGACAGCTGCCATTCAACAATTAAATAAGCAAGGTCTTTGTGTAACAATCGATTATTTAGGTGAATTCGTTGATAATGAAGCGGAAGCAAATGAAATGGCTAACCAATCGATTGAAGCGATCCGTGCAATTGGAAGAGAAGGTCTTGATTCACAGCTTTCTTTAAAGATGACTTCTATGGGATTAGATATCTCTGATGAAATCGTAATGAACAATATGCGCCGTATTTTAGAAGCTGCAAAAGAAAATGGTGTGTTCGTTACAATTGATATGGAAGATTATACACGCTGCGGAAAGACAATTGATATCTTTAAACAGTTAAAATCTGAGTACGATAATATTGGTACTGTTATTCAAGCTTACCTATATCGTACAGAAAAAGATATTGAGGATTTAAATGCTTATAAACCTAATTTACGTCTTGTAAAAGGAGCTTATAAAGAACCTGAAGAAGTGGCGTTCCCGGACAAGAAAGATGTAGATGACAATTATAAAAAGATTATTAAAATGCACTTATTAAATGGAAATTATACTGCAATTGCTTCACATGACGAAGCGATTATTGAATATACAAAAAAACTTGCTGAAGAACACAACATTCCAAGGGATCAATTTGAATTCCAAATGTTATATGGTATTCGTAATGAGCGTCAACTTGAGCTAGTAAAAGAAGGCTACAAAATGCGTGTTTACGTACCTTATGGAAACGACTGGTATGGATATTTCATGCGTCGTCTAGCAGAGCGTCCAGCAAACGTTGCGTTCGTATTAAAAGGTATGGTTAAAAAATAACCAAGGAGAAAATACTCCTTGGTTATTTTAATTGCTGAAATGCGTAATGTGCCATTTTTTTCGTATCAGGATATAGTTGCGCGCGAGTAGAAGATAATACGACGTTAATGACGCGTTTACCGTCTTTTTCATCCACTGTTACGACTGTATATTTTCCGAGTGCTGATAGACCGCTTTTACTTCCAATCGCATATGGATCGTCATATAGTTCTTCTCGTCCGTAGTTTGCGATGTTTGGAGAGCGTTCTGAAGTATGTAGAGTTGTACGTGTTGAATTCATATATTCTAAAACAACTGGATACTTTAATGCTTCTTTCGTAATAATAGCAATGTCATATGGCGATACTTTATTTCCAAGTGCATCAGCACCACTTGCGTTCTTGAAAGTCGCATGCTTTGTACCGAGTTCCTTCGCTCTAGCATTCATCATTTTTACAAATTCATTTTTTGATCCTGCAATATGTTCTGCAATTGATTCAGCTATTGGATCTGCACTAATGATAAGCATAAGTTTTAATGCCTCATCACGCTTTAATTTTTCTCCAGCACGAAGTTTAATTTTCTTACTTTGACTTTCTGTTTTAATTGCGTTTTCTGTAACTGTAATTTCTTCATCCTCTTTTACATTCTCTAGTAAAAGAAGGGTTGTCATCATTTTGGCTATACTAGCCGGATAAGAGCGTTCGTCTTCGCGTTTTCCATACAAAACTTCACCTGTGTCTGCATCGATTGTAACTCCATATTGCCCAGTAATATTAGGTTGATCAGCTCTTACAGCTTGTTGCCTTTGTGCATAAGAGAAGAAAATCATCCCTGTAAATAGTGTGGCAATCATTACAATCATAACTATTGTTCGTTTCATTATAATTCCCTCATTTGTTACAAATAAATTGGGCAGAAAAAGCAGCCATTAATCATTATGCCACGTTCTCTGCCCAAAAATATAGCGTTATTTTTCGCCCATATTATGCTTTTTATATTGTTGGTTATTACCTTGACGTCCTTTTTCCACGCCGTGGTTATGCGGACCTGCGTTTCCAGTTACACTAGCTGCACTAATTCCAGCCTTTGAAGGGTTCTTCTTAAGTTTTGCCATATATATTCCTCCAGTTTCGTCAGATTATAAAAAGGGAAAGTGTATTTTAGTGAAGAAAATACATATATAGCATGGGCAAATAAAAGAAAAATATTTATTTCAGAAAATTTTATCAATAAATATATTGCGAAAATTTAAACAGTATCATATATTTATTAGTAGAGGCTCACTCATTGATTGCGACTTATGTCGAAAAATTGAATGAGCATTCATTCAAGAATAGGGGGAGAATTGGATGTTCCAAATTAAAAAGGCTGCTGTTCTAGGTTCAGGCGTAATGGGTTCGGGAATTGCGGCACACTTAGCTAATATTGGTATTCCGACATTATTGCTTGATATTGTACCACCTGCGCTTACGAAAGAAGAAGAAGCAAAGGGACTTACATTAGAACATAAAAGTGTGAGAAATCGTTTTAGTAATACGGCTGTGCAAAAACTATTAAAGCAAAAACCAGCTCCTCTGACAGTGAAAGGAAATTTAGCACTGATTGAAGCAGGTAACTTAGAAGATGACCTTGAGCGTCTAGCTGATGTAGATTGGATTAT
Organism: Bacillus sp. PPSBB_2; assembly: GCF_045291115.1. Lineage (NCBI taxonomy): Bacteria > Bacillati > Bacillota > Bacilli > Caryophanales > Bacillaceae > Bacillus > Bacillus sp. PPSBB_2. Next base: position 5,262,506 of record NZ_CP147983.1, on the reverse strand, counting down.
TGAAGTAGTAGTTGAAAACTTAGATATTAAAAAGAAACTATTTGAAAAAGTAGATGCGGTTCGTAAACCGGGTTCTATCGTAAGCTCGAATACGTCAGGTATTTCAGTTGAAAAAATGGCAGAAGGTCGTTCAGACGACTTCCAGAAACACTTCTTAGGCACACACTTTTTTAACCCACCACGATATTTAAAACTTCTAGAGGTAATACCGACGAAAGAAACAGATCCACAAGTATTAAGCTTCATGAAACTATTTGGCGAAGACGTTCTTGGAAAAGGCGTTGTTATCGCAAAAGATACACCAAACTTTATTGGAAACCGCATCGGTACGTACGGTTTACTTGTTACTCTTCAAGAGATGGTAAAACGCGGCTATAGCATTGGGGAAGTTGATTCTGTAACAGGCCCACTTATTGGTCGTCCGAAGAGCGCAACGTTCCGCACATTAGATGTTGTCGGTTTAGATACATTCGTACACGTTGCAAATAACGTATATGAAAATGTGCAAGAAGAAGAGCGTGATGTATTTAAAGTACCAGCTTTCATGCATGACATGCTTGAGAAAAAATGGCTTGGAAGTAAAACGGGTCAAGGCTTCTTCTTAAAACAAGGAAAAGAAATTTTAGAATTAAATCCTGAAACGATGGAATACGAAGCGCGTAAAAAATTAAAAGCTGCATCCGTAGAGTTAAGTAAACAAGAAAAAGGATTAGCGAATAAATTGAAAGCGCTTGTATACGCGAAAGACCGTGCAGGAGAGTTACTATGGAACATCATTACACCAACTCTTTTATACTCTGCAAAACTTCATAAAGAAATTGCTGACGATATCGTTGCAATTGACCAAGCGATGAAGTGGGGCTTTGGATGGGAGCAAGGGCCATTTGAAGTGTGGGATGCAATCGGCGTTGAAAAATCTGTTCAAAAGATGGAAGAAAACGGCGTAGTTGTTCCTACTTGGGTGAAAGAAATGTTAGAGAAAGGTTTCACTACTTTCTATAAACATGATAACGGCGATAGCTACTATTACGATAATGGCGAATATAAGCTAATCGAGCGTAATAAAAAAGCAATTTCTCTTAAGCAATTAAAAGCGAAAAATGGTGTATTAAAGAAAAATAGCGGAGCGAGCTTAATTGATTTAGGCGACGGCATCCTTTGCTTAGAGTTCCATTCGAAGAGCAATGCAATCGGTATGGATATTACGCAAATGATTAACTACGCTGTTGATGAAGTAGAAAAGAATTATAAAGGTCTTGTTATCGGTAACCAATCGAAGAACTTCTGCGTTGGTGCGAACCTAGCAATGATCTTAATGGAAGCACAAGACGACAACTACTTTGAAATTGAGTTAGTTGTGAAAAACTTCCAAGATGCAATGACGAAAATTAAGTACTCTTCTAAGCCAGTTGTAGCAGCACCATATGGTATGACGCTTGGCGGAGGTACAGAAGTTTGCTTACCAGCAGCGAGCATTCAAGCTTCTAGTGAAACGTATATGGGCTTAGTAGAAGTTGGTGTTGGCTTAATCCCTGGCGGAGGCGGTAATAAAGAGCTATACATTAAACACTTAAACAAAATGGCAAACGGTGTAGAGTTTGATCTGCAAAAAGTTGCAAATAAAGTGTTCGAAACAGTCGCAATGGCGAAAGTTTCAACTTCAGGACAAGAAGCAGTTTCTCATAACTTCTTAGGTGATAAAGATGGTATTAGTGTGAATGGTGATCACTTACTATACGATGCGAAACAGAAAGCACTTGCTTTATATGAAGCTGGTTACAAAGCGCCAATCCGCAAAAAGATACCAGTTGTTGGGGAAACAGGATATGCAACTCTTGCACTTGGTGCAGAAGCAATGCATTTATCTGGTTACATTTCAGAGTATGACCTTCACATTGCGAAGAAACTTGCATATGTCATTGCGGGCGGAAAAGTACCGTACGGAACAGAAGTTGATGAGCAATATTTATTAGATGTAGAACGTGAAGCATTTATTAGCTTAGTAAGTGAGATGAAATCACAAGCAAGAATGCAGCACATGCTTGTAAAAGGAAAGCCATTACGTAACTAATAACGAGGGGAGATATCGTTCATGAGAGAAGCTGTCATTGTTGCGGGAGCAAGAACACCAATTGGAAAGGCAAAGAGGGGTTCATTAAAAACAGTTCGTCCTGACGATCTAGGGGCGTTAGTAGTAAAGGAAACGTTAAAGCGTGCGAATTATGAAGGACCAATCGATGATTTAATTTTCGGTTGTGCGATGCCAGAAGCAGAGCAAGGTTTAAATATGGCTCGTAATATCGGCGGATTAGCAGGACTTTCTTACGATGTTCCAGCTATTACGATTAACCGTTACTGTTCTTCAGGTTTACAAAGTATCGCTTACGGAGCAGAGCGTATTATGCTTGGTCACTCTGAAGCTGTATTATCAGGCGGAGCAGAATCAATGAGTTTAGTTCCAATGATGGGACACGTTGTTCGTCCGAATAGTCGCCTTGTAGAAGCGGCTCCAGAATATTATATGGGTATGGGACATACAGCAGAGCAAGTTGCTGTGAAATATGGAATTTCTCGTGAAGAGCAAGATGCATTTGCAGTAAGAAGTCATCAACGTGCTGCGAAAGCATTAGCTGCAGGAAACTTTGCTGATGAAACAGTACCTGTAGATGTGACGTTACGCTCGGTTGGATCAAACAATAAACTGCAAGAAGAAACAATCACTTTCGCACAAGACGAAGGTGTAAGAGCAGAGACGACGCTAGACATTTTAGGGAAATTACGTCCAGCATTTAACGTTCGCGGTTCTGTAACAGCTGGTAACTCTTCACAAATGAGTGACGGTGCAGCATCTGTACTATTAATGGATCGCGAAAAAGCAGTGAGCGATGGCATGAAGCCACTTGCGAAATTCCGTTCATTTGCAGTAGCTGGCGTACCACCAGAAGTAATGGGAATCGGCCCAATCGCTGCAATTCCAAAAGCGCTAAAACTAGCTGGCTTAGAGCTATCTGATATTGGCTTATTTGAACTAAATGAAGCATTCGCTTCTCAATCAATTCAAGTTATTCGTGAACTTGGTTTAGATGAAGAAAAAGTAAACGTAAACGGTGGTGCAATCGCACTTGGACATCCACTTGGCTGTACAGGAGCAAAACTAACACTATCTCTTATTCACGAAATGAAACGCCGCAACGAACAATTCGGTATCGTAACAATGTGTATCGGCGGCGGAATGGGAGCAGCGGGAGTATTTGAATTACTTTAAAAAAAGTGGAAGCGGCTCGTTCAGAATGAGAGGGGGATGGAGCTTCAGACGTAGAGGCGTTCTTTGCCTCGCAGGAAGAAGCGAAGCCACCGAACATTCTAGCCGCTGGAACTGGATTAGATAAAAAGTGCAGGTGGCTCGTTTAGAACAGGAGGGCGTTGGAAGCCCTGACGAAGAGGCGCTTTTTGCCTCACAGGAAGGGGTGAAACGACCGACTGTTTTAGCCACTGGAACTGGATTATAAAAAAAGTGGAAGCGGTTCGCTCAGAACGAGACGACGCTAAAGCAAAGAATGGAAGCAACAAAGGTTTATAAAAAAAGGGAGAGCCAGCTTCTTTCAAAAAGAGAGAAGCGGCTCATGAAAATATGAAGGAGGAAATTTTCATGGAAAAAACAGTAGGAAATGCGGTTAAAGGCGGTAGCTTTTTAGTAGATGAGATTACGATTGATCAAGTGTTTACGCCAGAAGATTTTTCATCTGAGCATAAAATGATTGCAAAAACGACAGAGGACTTTATTGTAAATGAAGTTCTTCCAGAGCTTGAATATTTAGAGCAACATGAGTTTGATCGTTCAGTTCGTCTTTTAAAAGAAGCTGGGGAACTTGGTTTATTAGGCGCTGACGTACCAGAAGAGTACGGCGGAATTGGTCTTGATAAAGTAAGCTCAGCGTTAATCGCAGAGAAATTCTCTCGCGCTGGTGGCTTTGCAATTACTCACGGTGCTCACGTAGGTATCGGATCTTTACCAATCGTGTTATTCGGTAACGAAGAGCAAAAGAAAAAGTATTTACCATTACTTGCAACTGGTGAAAAATTAGCTGCATACGCATTAACAGAGCCAGGTTCAGGATCTGACGCATTAGGTGCAAAAACAACTGCACGTTTAAATGCAGAAGGTACACATTACGTATTAAACGGTGAAAAACAGTGGATTACAAACTCTGCATTCGCTGACGTATTTATTGTATATGCAAAAATCGATGGAGAGCACTTCTCAGCATTTATCGTAGAGAAAGACTACGCTGGCGTATCTACAAGCCCAGAAGAAAAGAAAATGGGTATTAAATGTTCTTCAACTCGTACGTTAATTTTAGAAGATGCGTTAGTACCGAAAGAAAACTTACTTGGTGAAATCGGTAAAGGTCATATTATCGCATTCAACATTTTAAATATCGGTCGTTATAAATTAGGTGTTGGTACAGTTGGATCTGCGAAACGTGCAGTAGAAATTTCAGCACAATATGCAAACCAACGTCAACAGTTCAAACAACCAATCGCTCGCTTCCCATTAATTCAAGAGAAACTTGCGAATATGGCAGCAAAAACATATGCAGCTGAAAGCTCTGTATATCGTACAGTAGGTTTATTCGAAAGCCGCATGAGCACATTATCTGAAGAAGAAGTAAAAGATGGTAAAGCAGTAGCAGCTTCTATCGCTGAATATGCAATCGAGTGCTCTTTAAACAAAGTATTCGGTTCTGAAGTATTAGACTATACAGTAGATGAAGGTGTTCAAATTCACGGTGGTTACGGATTTATGGCAGAGTACGAGATTGAAAGAATGTACCGTGATTCTCGTATTAACCGTATTTTCGAAGGAACGAACGAAATTAACCGCCTAATCGTACCAGGTACGTTCTTACGTAAAGCGATGAAAGGTGAATTACCACTTCTTCAAAAAGCACAAAAATTACAAGAAGAGTTAATGATGATGATGCCAGAAGAAGTAGGCGATGAGCCATTAGCACTTCAAAAGTATTTAGTAACTAATGCGAAGAAAATCGGCTTAATGGTAGCTGGATTAGCGGCTCAAAAATACGGTAAAGCATTAGATAAAGAGCAAGAAATTCTGGTAAATATCGCTGACATCGTAAGCAATCTATACGCAATGGAATCAGCTGTTCTTCGTACAGAAAAAGCAATCAAAACAACTGGTCTTAAAAAGAATAAACAAAAAGTGTTATACACTGAAGTATTCTGCCAAGAAGCATTTAACGAAATCGAAGCAGATGCGAAAGAAACACTTATCGCAGTTGAAAACGGCGACATGCTGCGCATGATGTTATCATCATTACGTAAATTAACTCGCCACACACCACTTAACGTAATTCCGAAGAAACGTGAAATCGCTGCGAAAATTTTAGAAGATGAGCGTTACACAGTTTAATATCTTTAAAGAACAGTAGTCGTTTATACGGCTACTGTTCTTTTTTTGAAAAAAAGAAATTTTTAGTGACATAAAACTAATACCATTAGTATAATAAAACTAATGGTATTAGTTTTCGTGAAAAGGGAGATGGGACTATGAGGATGATACATGAAAAAACGTTATATCAATTGTCATTTTTGCCAAGAGCGTTTCCTGTAAATTGTTACTTTGTAGAGGAAGAAGATGGTTTAACTTTAATTGATGCGGCTTTGCCATATAGCGCAAAAGGTATTTTACAGGCGGCTGAGAAAATAGGAAAACCAATTACTAAAATTGTATTAACACATGCGCATGATGATCACATTGGTGCATTAGACGCATTAAAGGAAGTACTTCCTCATGTTCCAGTCTATATTTCTAAGCGGGACGCAAAGCTGTTAGAAGGAGATACGACGTTACAAAAGGATGAACCGAATATACCGATAAAAGGCGGTGTACCTAAAAAATTAAAAACGGTACCTGATGTTTTATTGGAAGATGGCGACCGAGTTGGATCGCTTCTTGCGATTATGACACCGGGACATACGCCGGGCTCCATGTCGTTTCTTGATGTAAGAAATAAAGCTCTTATTGTTGGGGATGCATTCCAAACAAGAGGAGGTATGGCTGTTTCGGGACAAATAAAATTTTGGTTTCCGTTTCCGGCGATGGCAACGTGGAGCAAAGAAATATCATTACAAAGTGCACAGAAGCTAAGCGAATATGAGCCTTCCTTGCTTGCAGCAGGGCACGGAAAAATGATAAAGGATCCAGGGGCTGTCATAGAGCTTGCTATTAAGGAAGCGAAGCGGAATATAGAAAGTAAGAAAGAGGGTTAATTTATGTCACCGAGAATCGGACTTACATTACAGAAAATTGTAGAAACAGCTGCAGAAATTGCAGATACAAATGGAATACAAGAAGTAACGTTAGCTTCATTAGCGCAAAGATTAGGGATACGTTCGCCCTCACTATATAATCATGTAAAAGGGTTACAAGATGTACGGAAACATCTTGGTATTTACGGAATAAAACAGCTGCATAACAAACTGGAAGAAGCAGCCGAGGATAAACGTATGGATGAAGCAATTCATGCATTAGGAGAAGCATATGTAGCATTTGTCCGAAAACATCCTGGACTATATGAAGCAACTTTTTTACGAGATGAAGAAGTAAGAAAAGCAGGTGACGGAATTGTAAAGTTTTGTCTGCGAGTTTTACAACAGTATGGCTTAGAAGGAGAGAATGCACTTCATGCGACACGCGGATTTAGAAGTATTTGTCATGGATTTGCTTCGATTGAACAACAGGGCGGATTTGGTTTGCCGTTAGATTTAGATATAAGTTTACATGTATTGTTGGAAACGTTTATTAAAGGGTTACGTGAATAAGAAGCGAGGCAAACAAAAACCTTAGAAGTGATTCTAAGGTTTTTTAGTGCATATAATTCGAAAAGAGCGGTAGGCTTTTTCTCATTACATGATATTATTTAGCAGGTTTGAAAAATGTGTATATGGCTAAGAAAAAGCAAACGAAACTGAATACGGTAGGATCTTGATATGGACTAGGCTCAGAGCCCTTCTGGATTTCTGTAAGGAAGTCATGTGTTTTCATGTTCATTGCTCCTTTAACTAATAAAATTTATATGATGCGAGGGTTATGGTGGATAGATAAGAAATTTTTGGAATTTCATCTAATAATTATTCTATAGTAATCTAATTCCAAAAACTATATAATACAAAGCTTTCATGATATGTAAAATTGCATATTATTCTTTTTGAAAAATTTGTTAAATTATCTATATATTTGTATTAAAGGATTTTTGTTAAGGTAATGAAAACAAATGGAGGAATAGTATGAGAAAAACAGTATTAGACGCGTATAATGCAGAAAGAGAAGTAGATAACATAACATATAAAAATCTAGTTGTAACGATTGCAAGCATTCTAGGGTTCTCACTCTTAGGGGGATTATTCCTTGCTTTAGCCCTTGGAATTTTTGGAGAAGAGGTATTACGTGCTAATTTAGAGGGATATTATTTACTTCTATTTGATGCAGCTGTTGTTACTATTGTTTTATTTGCGTATAAACCAGTGCTTCATTTTATTAAGAACATATGGGATGTATCTATTTTAAAAAATGGGAAAACCTACTTGTATTTATTAATAGGTTTTATCATCATTGCATTAACTCAGTATGTAATGTTAGAGTTGTTTAGCTTTGAAAGTGCAGAGCAGCAACGAGATCAATTAGGGAGCTTAGGACTTCAAAATAGTCTACAAAGTATTATATATGTGTTAAGTGTTGCTATAATTACACCAATTAAAGAAGAAATTTTATATAGAGGTATTTTGTATCGATTTTTTGAAAAGAAATATAGTTTTCTAGTTGGTATCATTATTTCTTCCTTTATCTTTGGGATTCTTCATGGTGGTTTTCCAGTTACGGCAATGATTATGGGGATTGTATTTGCTATGTTATATAAGAAAACACAATCTATTTTACCTAGCATCATTTTACATATTGTATGGAACCTACTTGTGAGTATAAGTATGATTGTTTCTTTATAAAATTGAATGAATATTTAGCATAAAAGATGAATGGCCTAGCTATTCATCTTTTATTTTGTTTATATGTGGGAAAAGTTGATGAATACAATCCAAAAAGAACCAAATACTAATGATGAATGAACAAAGAAAGGCGGGTATGTTATATGCAAAACTTAACAGAGCTTGAAGTAGAAAATTTACGTCATTTAATTGGTGGACACGCAACAATTATTAACAAGTTGGAGCAGTATGCACAGACGTGTACAGATCCACAACTGAAACAAATGCTACAAAAAGATGCGCAAGATGCACGAAATACGAAACAGCAATTAATGACTTTCCTAGGATAGGAGGAAGCGGAAAATGAATGAAAAAGATATGGTAAATGATTATTTAGCAGGATTAAATGCAAGTTTAACAAGCTATGCAAATTATATTGCTCAGTCTGATAATGAACAGTTACATCAAACGTTAATTCAAATTCGTAATCAAGACGAGGCGCGCCAACGTAATATGTATGAGTATGCAAAGCAAAAGAGTTATTACAAACCGGCAGCACCTGCTAATCCAATGATTGTACAGCAATTAAAAAGTCAATTAAGTGCGGAATAACAGGAAAAAGAAGACGAGCGAATTTATTCGCTCGTTTTCTTTTTGTATATGTCAATAAATACATAATAAATATTTTTCCAGTTGTAACAAATATGACGAAAATGGAATATGACAATTCACAAAAAGGACAAAAACTTTGTTCAATATTTCACAAAGTATCCATGGTTTCTATCGTGAGAACCTCTATAATTAGGATTGTAAAGAACAAAAGAAATAGATTATATGATCAATTAGGAGAGATTGCTATGAAAAGACATACAAGAAAAATTGCAATTATCGGTACTGGATTAGTTGGATCAAGTTGTGCGTATTCTATTGTGAATCAAGGTATTTGCGAAGAGCTATTATTAATTGATATAAATCATGAACGTGCAGTTGGGGAAGCAATGGATTTATCACATTGCATTAACTTTACAAATACAAGAACAAAAGTATATGCAGGAAGCTATGAAGACTGCAAAGATATGGACATTGTTATTATTACAGCAGGGCCAGCACCAAAACCTGGACAAAGTCGCTTAGATACTTTAGGAGCGAGTGCGAAGATTATGGAAAGTGTTGTTGGTGGTGTAATGGCAAGTGGATTTGATGGTATTTTCTTACTTGCATCGAACCCAGTTGATATTATTACATATCAAGTGTGGAAATTATCTGGATTACCTAGAAATCGCGTAATCGGTACTGGTACATCACTAGATTCTTCTCGCTTAAGAACAATTTTATCTGAAATGCTACATGTAGATCCTCGTAGTATTCATGGGTATTCATTAGGAGAACATGGTGATTCTCAAATGGTTGCTTGGTCTCATGTAACTGTTGGTGGAAAGCCAATTCTGCAAATTTTAGAAGAACAAAAAGAACGATTTGGTGAAATAGATTTAGATGAAATTGTTGAGAAGACTGCAAAAGCTGGCTGGGAAATTTATAAACGTAAAGGAACTACTTATTACGGGATTGGAAATTCTCTAGCATATATTGCGAGTTCAATCTTTAATGATGATCACCGTGTCATTGCTGTATCAGCCATTTTAGATGGTGAGTATGGTGAATATGATATTTGTACAGGAGTACCAGCTATTATTACTAGAGACGGTATAAGAGAAGTTGTAGAACTCAATTTAACAGAGGATGAAGAATCTCGATTCGCAAAATCAAACGATATTTTACGTGATTATATGAAAACAATTGGTTACTAACTTATAGGAGAAGGTGAAACAAATGAAGGAATATATAATGTCTCGTGTATTTAAAGCATCTGCTGGAATCGCACAAGGTATTTTCGTATCCCTCGGAATTGGTTTACTGATCGAAAATATAGGAAGAATTGTTGATATACCATTACTTATTACAATCGGAGTTGTTGCAAAATCACTAATGGCACCGGCAATTGGTGCCGGCATTGCTTTTATGCTCGGTGCAAACGGTCTTGTAATCTTCTCGGCGATGGTAGCCGGAGCGATTGGTGCCGGATCCATTTCAATTACTGAAGCTGGTCTAATTATTAAAACAGGTGAGCCAATCGGTGCATTATTAACAGCAACTTTAGCTGTATATATTGGTAAACGTTTAAGTGGAAAAACTGCGTTAGATATGATGCTCGTTCCATTTGCGGCCATATTAGGTTCTGGTTTAGTAGGCATTTGGTTATCTCATAATATTACTCCTGTTTTAAATGCAGTTGGAGCGTTTATTAAAGATAGCTCAGCTGGTAGCCCATTCATCGCTTCTATCGTCATTGCAGTAGTTTGGGGACTATTACTTATCTCTCCAGCTTCATCAGCTGCGTTAGCAATTGCACTTAGCTTAGACGGTGTTGCAGGTGGTGCTGCTCTTGCCGGCTGCGTTGCTCAGTTTATCGGATTCTCTGTCATCTCAGCGAAAGAAAACAATTTAGGTGGCATATTAGCTCAAGCACTTTGTACTCCGAAAGTACAATTGCCAAATATCACTAAAAATCCAATGATTCTCGTCCCAACTGTCGTCGCCAGTGCTATAGTCGGTCCAGTATCAGCATTAATTTTCCAACTGGAAGCAGGAAAGGAAATTGCAGGTCTTGGATTAAGTTCTCTTATCGCACCAATTAATTTAATTTCCAGCCAAGGATGGGAAGTTCTCCCGGCGATGGTAATTACTTATATCGTCATTCCAGTAGCTGTTTCTTATATACTTTACATTGCTCTTAAAAAAGCAGGTCGTATTCATTCTGGTGATATGACTGTACCGCAATCTTAAATTGAAAATCTCCTTAATAATAGATAAAAGCAGACTGAAGCCACAGTCTGCTTTTTTGTCATGCTACATTCTATGATTTTGTTTTACTGGAACTCTTATTGGTTCTTTGGCCAATAAGAGCTGAACGCCGAAGTAAAGTATGCTTGCAAGCGTCATTCCAGAAACGGCATCTACAAAGGCATGCTGCTTCGTAAATAGCGTTGATAAAATAATAAGTGTACCGAAGAAAGTAAGGATGTAATATTCAAAAACATGCTGTTCTCTACGCTTAAAGGCAGCTAACATAATTACAAATGTAGTAAGAACGTGAATGCTAGGGAAACAGTTTACTGGCTGGTCGATACTATAAATATAGCGAACTAGTTCAGAAAATACATCTGTTCCAACGACAGTCGGACGTGGTACAGTTGTTTGCCAAAAATAATAAATAGAAAAACAAGCAAGCTTTCCAAAAATAACACTACTTAAAGTAACATAATATTGCTTTCGGTCAGCGAAGCAGTAATAAATAAGTGCGCCGTATAAGTATGGAAACCAAAGTAAATAAGGAATAATAAATGCTTTTACAAATGGAATCCAATCATCCACTACAGTTGTAACGTCTACTGCGTGAACAGTCGATTTATTTAATACGTCGTAAAGGGGACTTACGAGCACGAGTAGAAGTATATAACTTAACGGAAGAAAAGATGAAAGTTTAAATTTCTTCATGTTGATCTCCTATGTTTAGTAATGTAAGTAAATTCAATTGATTATAATATAGAAACGTGAATTGGGCTATCGATTTTACTTACATTTTCTTGAATTAACCTTACGTTTTTGTCACTTGACTAAAAAGAAGGGGAGGGTGCTAAATGAAGCGTTTATCGTATTTCTTATTTTTTATATTGATATGCCTAGTCGGTGCTGGGTGTGCAAAGGATAAAGAAGGAGAGAAATTAGAATATAACGGAAGAGCACTCGTAATTGGAGTTGTTGGAGAAAAACCGAAAGATACGTTTAGGAATATAAAGTTTGAGGAAATGAAGTTAGAGGAACTGGAAAAGAAATCTAAGGAAGTAGATGGTTTTCTAATAATGAAAGATCACTTTCAAGAAGCCTCAACAGAGCAATATAAAAATGTATTTTCATCACTAAAGAAACCAGTGTTTTTTATCGGTTTACAAGATAAATCATATTCGATTTTTATTACAAAAGGGATAGAGTATAACAGTGCCCGAAAAGATGTAAATGCTATGTATACGCAAGGGTTTGCGAATATCGGAAGTGGTGAAGGACAACAATGGGCAATTGGTTTATCGAATGGTGGAAATACAGAAGAAAGTATTCATAATATGTATATCGTCGTATTTCAAACAATTGCAGATTATTTAAATAGATAATGAAGGAGCCTGCAAAAGAGGCTTCTTATTTTTTTAATCAAACGTTTGTTTAAGCTGTATGTTCGGTAGGAAGAAACCGATGTAACTCAAGGGTTGACAAAGAAAAATAGAGAATTAATCAAACGTTTGTTTAAGCTGTATGTTCGGTAGAAAGAAACTCCTGTAGTTCAAAGGTTAAGAAAGAAAATGGAGAATTAATCAAACGCTTGTTTAAGATATATGTTTGGTGCAGAATCTAAAAAATTTATATATTTATTTTTTTCTTAACAAATGGCGGAAAAATAAGAAAAATTCGCAGGATTATTAAAAATTATCACGAAATAAGTAAAAGTTTAGCGAATAATGGTTTGAAATAATAAAACGTTTTCTATATGATAAAGGTAAAGGTTAGTAAAAAAGTAGGTGAATTTATGACAGTAACATTTTATTCATATCCAAAGTGTGGCACATGTCAAAAGGCAAAGAAATGGTTTGAGGCAAACGATGTAGCATATGAGATGATTCATATTGTTGAAAATCCACCATCAAAAGAAGATTTACGTAATTTACATGAAAAAAGTGAATTACCATTAAAAAAATTCTTTAATACAAGTGGAATGCGTTACCGTGAACTTGGTCTAAAAGATAAGTTGAAAGATGCAAGCAAAGACGAAATGTATGAGCTTTTAGCATCTGATGGCATGTTGATTAAACGTCCAATTGTAACAGATGGAACGAATGTAACACTTGGTTTTAACGAAGAGCAGTTTGAAAGTGTGTGGAAAAAGTACCAATAAGGTATTTTTACATAATTAATACATTCACTGGAGGTACAGTCATGAGCATTCCAAATAATTTACGTTACTCTGAAGAACACGAATGGGTAAAAACTGAAGGTAATGAAGTTGTTATCGGTATCACTCACTTTGCACAAGGTGAGCTAGGCGATATCGTATTCGTTGAACTTCCTGAAGTAGGTGCAACAATCGAAGCTAACGAGCCATTCGGAAGCGTAGAATCTGTTAAAACAGTTTCTGAGTTATACGCACCTGTAAGCGGTAAAGTTGTAGCAGTAAACGAAGAATTAAGTGACCAACCAGAACTTGTTAACGAATCTCCATACGAGGGTGCATGGATGGTTAAAGTTGAACTTTCTGATGCAAGCCAAGTTGAGAAGTTATTAACTGCAGAAAAATATGCAGAAATGACAAACCAAGACTAATTATAGTCGACTAAAGGACAGCCTTTGTGCTGTCCTTTTTTATTTTTTGTGAAATAATGAAATTCAAGTTATATGTAAATAAATAAGCTATTATGAGAAAAACTGTTTTGTGGTAAGGTTTCATAAGTCTTCACAATCTAAACGAGCCGCTTGCGCTTTTCTTTTGCAAAAATAAACAGGAAACAACATGAAAATAACGAATATACTATATACTAAGTTCAAGGTTATATAGTATATGGTGATCGGGTGATGACATATGATTTATGTAGAAAAAGTCATTGTTGTAGAAGGTACATCAGATAGAAGAAAGATTGAATCTATTATTCGTGAACCGGTGGAAATTGTTTGTACAAATGGTACAATTGGTTTGTCGAAAATGGATGAGCTCGTTGATCAGTTTTTTGATAAGGAAGTGTATGTGCTAGTGGATGCTGATGATGCTGGAGAAAAGTTAAGGAAACAATTTCGAAAAGAATTCCCGCAAGCCGAGCATATCTATATTGATCGCTCGTACCGAGAAGTGGCAACTGCGCCATCTACACACTTAGCAAATGTATTATGGGGAGCCGACATTGATGTTTATACAGAATATTTACGGTAAGGAATGATAGAAGTGATTGATTGGACAGGAGCCGAAGCTACAGCCCTAATAGAGAACGAAGAAAAAACAGTATTATATGTATATACTCCAATGTGTGGAACATGCCAATTAGCAAAAAAGATGTTAACAGTCGTTGAGATGACAATTGAAGGCCTCAAAATTGGGATGTTAGATTTAAATTATGCTCCGCATTTAGCGAAAGAGTATGGGATTGAAAGTGTACCTTGTTTACTTGTTTTTGAAAATGGGACACTGATGAAGAAGATATACGCATTTCATTCGGTTGAATATTTATATACGGAATTAAAGTAGGCGGCAAAATTTTTGCCGCCTCGACATATTTCTTGGGAAATATGTCGAGATGCAGGGTGGCTACAGTATTTGTCGAGCGAAAATAACAGGATTGCTCTTTAGTGAGAGGGAATGGTATGTAATAGAAAGTGATATGAAGGATGTGATTTAGGGTGAGATTATATTCTTTGCTTCAATCATTTGTAAATTACGCTAATGGTCAATATCATTTAGAACCGCTTTTAAGACAAGAAGAAAAAACTGTTAATTTTCGCTTTGGAGATGAAAGTTGTTCGTTACAAATTTCAAGAGATTATATAGAGCTACTACATGAGGAAAGAGGAACGGAACAAATCATTTGCTTAGATGAAAAGGATATAGAACAATTGGTGAATGGAAATGTACGATTGCAAATGCTAATGAATGATGGACGTGTACAATATTCGGGAACGTACCGAACGATGTTATTAGTGGAATCGATGTTTCATATATGTAAACCGATGTCAGTAGGTGCTTAAAATTCTGAAGTTTCATTTTTTGCGAAAATTTCTGTTGACATGGTGAGTGTATATTGATACAATTCAAGTCATAAAATATAGACAATTTCATAAATTTCAAATCAGACGAAAATTGAATCTGATTTCTCTTATCAAGAGAGGTGGAGGGACTGTGCCCTGTGAAGCCCGGCAACCGTCAACTTATGTTGAAATGGTGCCAATTCCTGCAAAGCAAATGCTTTGAGAGATGAGAGAGAGGGATAATGTTGTTATATACGCATATAAACCTTTCTGCTTCTCTAAAGCAGAAAGGTTTTTTTATTGTTTGAATGTGGAGGACATTCAAATAATAAAAGTAATGATAACAGTGGACTACACGCATTAAAAATAAAAAATTGCGGAGTCGACCTAAACAAAAAAGGGGTGAACATCATGATTCTATTAGAGAACGTAAAGAAAATATATAAGGCGAAAAGCGGTGATGTCACTGCTGTAGATAACGCCAATTTAAAAATAGAAAAAGGTGAAATATTTGGTGTTATTGGATATAGCGGCGCTGGGAAAAGTTCTTTAATCAGATTGTTTAATCAGTTAGAGAAACCGACTTCTGGCCAAATTACAATTGCAAATCGTGTTATATCAGCAATTACAGGAAGTGAACTTCGTAAGGCAAGGCAAGAAATTGGAATGATTTTTCAGCACTTCAACTTACTTTGGTCACGAACTGTACGTGAAAATATAGAGTTTCCACTTGAAATTGCAGGTGTTGATAAAGCGAAGAGAAGAAAACGTGTTGATGAATTAATTCATCTTGTTGGATTAGAAGGAAGAGGAGACGCGTACCCATCTCAGCTGAGCGGGGGACAAAAGCAACGCGTCGGGATTGCAAGAGCATTAGCTAACAATCCACAAGTGCTTTTATGTGATGAAGCAACGTCAGCTCTTGATCCAGAAACGACAGATCAAATTTTGGATTTACTATTAGACATTAATAAGCGCCTTGGTTTAACAATTGTACTCATTACACATGAGATGCACGTGATTCGAAAGATTTGTAATCGTGTTGCGGTAATGGAGAAAGGAAAGATTGTAGAAACAGGTCCAGTACTTGATGTATTCCGTAATCCGAAGAAAGATATTACGAAACGATTTGTACAGCAGTTAACGGATTCTGAAGATACAAATGAAACGATTGAAAGTTTAATTGAAAAATATCCAGATGGAAAAGTAATTCGTTTGCAGTTTATCGGTGAGGCTGTAGAAAGACCAGTGCTTCAACGATTGATGCAACGCAGTGACATAGAAGTTAGCATTTTGCAAGGAAATATCGCACAAACGAATAACGGTTCTTACGGTAGTTTAGTTGTTCATTTAAATGGTGAGGAAACAGCAATCCAGCAAGCAATAGAAGGAATTCATCAAGATCAAGTAGAGCTGGAGGTGATTGCACATGGATAAGTTACTCACAAATGTTGATTGGAATCAAATGTTAGAAGCAACTGGTGAAACGTTATATATGACGGCAATCGCAGCTCTTGCGACATTTGTTTTAGGACTCATTTTAGGATTGTTACTCTTCATGACAGCAAAAGATAATTTATGGGAAAACAAATCAATTAATACGGTGATTGGAGCATTCGTAAATATATTCCGTTCTATACCATTCATCATTTTAATTATTTTATTAATCCCATTCACAAAGATTCTTCTTGGAACAATTCTTGGAGCAAGTGCAGCTTTGCCGGCTTTAATTATTGGAGCGGCACCATTCTACGCGAGAATGGTTGAAATCGCACTTCGCGAAATTGATAAAGGTGTAATTGAAGCTTCAAAAGCAATGGGAGCAAAAACAAGCACAATTATTTTGAAAGTGTTAATTCCAGAATCGTTACCAGCATTAGTATCTGGTATTACGGTTACGACAATTGCTTTAGTAGGCTATACAGCAATGGCAGGAGTTGTTGGTGCTGGTGGCCTTGGAACACTTGCTTACTTAGAAGGATTCCAAAGAGGGAATAACGATGTAACAATCGTTGCGACAATTTGTGTATTACTAGTTGTATTTTTAATTCAGTGGATTGGTGATAGTTTAACGACTCGAATAGATAAACGATAATGAAAAACGGGAGGATGTTTCAAATGAAAAAATTATTACTTACGGCACTTATTTCAACTTCAATTTTTGGATTAGCTGCTTGTGGCGGGAAAGATAAAGATGAAAAGAAACTTGTTGTTGGTGCTTCTAACGTACCGCACGCTGTTATTTTAGAAAAGGCAAAACCGTTACTTGAGAAAAAAGGAATTGAATTAGAAATTAAAAAATTCCAAGACTACGTATTACCAAATAAATCGTTAGCGGATAAGGAATTAGATGCAAACTACTTCCAGCATATTCCGTATTTAGAAAAAGAAATTAAAGATAAAAAATATGACTTTGAAGTAGCAGGAAAGATTCATTTAGAACCAATTGGTGTGTACTCTCAAAAGTATAAGAGTTTAAAAGAGCTTCCAGATGGTGCGACAATTATTATGAGTAATTCAGTTGCTGACCACGGACGTGGTTTAGCAATTTTACAAAAAGAAGGTATTTTAAAAATTAAAGACGGAATAGATCCAGTTAAAGCAACTACAAAAGATATTGCAGATAATCCGAAAAATCTAAAATTCAAAACGGATATCGAGCCTGGTTTATTGCCACAAGTGTATAACAATAAAGAAGGCGACGCTGTTTTAATTAACTCTAACTATGCAATTGATGCAAAGTTAAATCCGGAAAAAGATGCAATTGCAATTGAAGGAAATGATTCACCATACGCAAACATAGTAGCTGTTCGTAAAGGCGATAAAGATAAGAAAGAGATTAAAGCTCTTGTAGAAGTATTGCATTCTAAAGAAATTGAAGACTTCATTAATAAAGAATATAAAGGGGCAGTTGTTCCTGTAAAAGAATAATTGCTGAAGAGGGCTGGTGTATGCCGGCTCTTTTTATAACTACATAACCATTGGGGAGAAGGGGAAATCATATGAAAAAGGTTCTACTGTCAGTTGTTACAGCGTTGTCTGTATTTACATTAGCTGCTTGCGGGAGCAAAGAGGAGAATAAGCTTGTTGTGGGAGCTTCTAACGTGCCACACGCTGTTATTTTAGAAAAGGCACAGCCGATATTAGAGAAAAAAGGCATTAAGTTAGAGATTAAAAAGTTCCAGGATTATGTACTGCCAAATAAAGCGTTAGCGGATAAAGAAATTGATGCGAACTACTTCCAGCATATTCCTTACTTAGATAAAGAAATTCAAGAAAAGGGATATAAAATTGTAAACGCAGGAAAAATCCATTTAGAGCCAATGGGTATTTATTCTAAGAAATATAAAAGCTTAAAAGACTTACCAGATGGCGGGACAGTGATTATGAGTAATAACGTAGCGGAGCGTGGCCGCATGCTAGCGCTGTTACAAAAAGGCGGCGTTATTAAATTAAAAGACGGAGTAGATGTTGTTAAAGCAACAGTAAAAGATGTTGTAGAAAACCCGAAAAACTTAAAATTTAAAACAGATGTTGAACCTGGACTTTCACCGAAATTGTATGAAAATAATGAGGGAGATGCTTTATTTATTAATTCAAACTATGCAATTGATGCAAAATTAAATCCAACAAAGGATGCAATTGCGATTGAAGGATCAGACTCTCCGTATGCAAACATCATTGCAGTTCGTAAAGGTGATGAGAAGAAAAAAGAAATTAAAGAGCTAGTAGAAGTGCTACATTCAAAAGAAATTCAAGATTTTATTAATAAAGAATATAAAGGTGCTGTACTTCCGGTAAGTGAATAAATATAAGGAAAGGGCTGGAAAATTACCAGTCCTTTTTTCTTTATATAAATAAGAAGAAAGGTGTATCATAGAAAGATGTGAAGGAAATACTTATATACATTTGTGAAAAAACGGTTACTTTTTTTCGTCGTTTGCGATATCATTTTATTTGATATAAAATTAGAATGAGAATAAAATGAGAATATGAACGTTTTAGGAATTTTTAAAATGTATATATAGGATTAATGGAGGTATTGAGATGGCTGGTTCTACATTAACGGTTAAAGACTTACACGTATCAATTGATGGCAAAGAAATTTTAAAGGGTGTAAACCTTGAAGTAAAAGGTGGAGAAATCCACGCAATTATGGGACCTAACGGAACAGGTAAATCAACTTTATCTTCTGCAATTATGGGTCACCCAAAGTATGAAGTAACAGAAGGTAGCATCATCATCGACGGTGAAGATGTATTAGAAATGGAAGTAGACGAGCGCGCACAAGCGGGTCTATTCCTAGCAATGCAATATCCAAGTGAAATTAGCGGAGTAACAAACGCTGACTTCTTACGTTCTGCAATTAATGCACGTCGTGAAGAAGGCGATGAAATTTCTCTTATGAAATTTATCCGTACATTAGATAAAAACATGGAATTCCTAGAAATGGATCCAGAAATGGCACAACGTTACTTAAACGAAGGTTTCTCTGGTGGAGAGAAAAAACGTAACGAAATTCTTCAATTAATGATGATTGAGCCAAAAATCGCAATCTTAGATGAAATTGACTCAGGTCTTGATATCGATGCATTAAAAGTTGTATCTAAAGGTATTAACGAAATGCGCGGCGAAGAGTTCGGTTGCCTAATGATTACGCATTACCAACGTTTATTAAACTACATCACTCCAGACTTCGTTCACGTTATGATGAACGGTCGTATCGTTAAATCTGGTGGCCCTGAGCTTGCACAACGTCTAGAAGCTGAAGGTTACGACTGGATTAAAAAAGAATTAGGTATTGAAGACGAAACAACAGAGCAAGAAGCGTAAGAGAGGAGCATAAACATGACAATCGGTACATTACCTTTCGATCAAGAAACAATCCGTCAACGCGCAAGCGAAGTAAACGAAGCAGCTTGGTTGACTGAGTTCCGCTTACAAGCTCTTGCACAAGCAACTGAACTTCCAATGCCAACGCCTGATAAAACGAAAATTGACAAATGGGACTTTATCGGAAAAGGCGACGCTGCTAAGCAAGAGCCTGTAAGTTCTTTAACTGAACTTCCAGAAGCAGTGAAAAACTTAATCGATGAAAATAACAGCGTATTAGTGCAACGTACTGGTACAACTGCATTCGTTTCTTTAGCAGACGAAGCAAAAGAAAAAGGTGTTATTTTTACAGACATCGTAACAGCAGCAACTGAGCACGCTGAACTAGTACAAAAGTACTTAATGAAAGACGGCGTGAAAGTAGACGAGCATCGTCTAACTGCACTTCATGCTGCATTAATCAACGGCGGTGCATTCGTATATGTTCCGAAAAACGTTGTTCTTGAAACTCCACTTCAAGCTGTATTCTTAGTAGACGGCGAAGAAGCTAACGTATATAACCACGTATTATTCGTAGCTGATGCGAACAGTACTGCAACTTATGTAGAAAACTACGTTGCAAATGAAAATGCTAAAGGTATTGCAAATATCGTAGCAGAAGTAATCGTGGAACAAGGCGCACAAGTGAAATTCGGTGCGGTTGATCTATTAGCAAAAGACGTAACAACTTACGTTAACCGCCGCGGCGTTGTAGGACGCGACGGCCGTATTGATTGGGCTCTAGGCCTTATGAATGACGGAAACACAATTTCAGAGAATGTTACGAACTTAATGGGCGACGGTTCATATGCTGATACGAAAACAGTAACAATTGGCCGTGGTAACCAAACACAAAACTTTACAACTAAAGTTGTTCACTTCGGTAAACACTCTGAAGGTTGGATTTTAAAACACGGTGTACAAAAAGATAGTGCAACATCTATCTTTAACGGAATTGGTAAGATTGAACACGGTGCATCTAAATCAAATGCACAACAATCTTCTCGCGTTCTTATGTTAGATGAAAAAGCACGCGGTGATGCAAACCCAATTCTTTTAATCGACGAAGATGATGTAATGGCAGGTCACGCAGCTTCAGTAGGTCGCGTAGATCCAGTCCAACTATACTACTTGATGAGCCGTGGTATTCCAAAACGCGAAGCAGAACGTTTAGTCATCCATGGATTCTTAGCACCTGTAGTTAATGAGCTTCCAATTGAAGGAGTAAAGGCACAGCTTGTTGAGGTAATTGAAAGGAAAGTTCGCTAATGAATATTCATGAAATACGCAAACAGTTTCCAATTCTTGATCAAAAAGTGAACGGCAAACAACTTGTTTATTTCGATAGTGCAGCAACTTCTCAAAAACCAATTCAAGTCATTGAAACGTTAGAACGTTACTATAAAGAATATAATTCTAACGTGCATCGCGGTGTTCATACGCTCGGTACGAAAGCTACCGACGCGTATGAAGGTGCACGTGAGAAAGTTCGCAAGTTTATTAACGCGAAATCAATGGAAGAGATTATTTTCACACGCGGAACGACAACTGCATTAAATACAGTAGCAGCTAGCTATGGTCTTGAAAATGTAAAAGAGGGCGATGAAATCGTTATTTCTTACATGGAGCACCATAGTAATATCATTCCGTGGCAACAAGTTGCGAAGAAAACTGGTGCAACTTTAAAATATCTTCCGCTTCAACCAGACGGTACAATTTCTTTAGAAGATGTTCGTCAAACAGTTACACCGAATACAAAAATCGTTTCTATTATGCAAGTATCAAACGTACTTGGAACGATTAACCCTGTAAAAGAAATCGGAGCAATCGCACACGAAAATGGCGCAATTATGGTCGTTGATGGTGCACAAAGTACACCTCACATGAAAGTGGATGTACAAGATTTAAACTGTGATTTCTACGCATTATCTGCTCATAAGATGTGCGGACCTACAGGTATCGGCGTATTATATGGTAAAAAAGAATTGCTGAACAATATGGAGCCAATTGAATTTGGCGGTGAAATGATTGATTTCGTAGATTTACAAGAATCTACGTGGAAAGAGCTTCCGTGGAAGTTTGAAGCAGGTACACCGATTATCGGTAATGCAATCGGACTTGGTGCGGCAATTGATTTCCTAGAAGAAATCGGTCTTGATAATATTGAAAAGCATGAGCATGAATTAGCGCAATACGCTTTAGAAAGACTATCAGAAGTAGATGGCGTTACAATTTATGGTCCAAAGCATCGCGCTGGTCTTGTTACATTTAATATTGAAGACGTACATCCTCACGATGTAGCGACTGTATTAGATGTAGAAGGCATTGCAGTTCGCGCAGGACATCACTGTGCACAACCGCTTATGAAGTGGCTAAAAGCTTCTTCAACAGCACGTGCGAGCTTCTATTTATATAATACAAAAGAAGAAATTGATACATTTGTTGAATCGCTAATCAAGACAAAGGAGTATTTCACAAATGTCATTTAATAATTTAGATACGTTATATCGTCAAGTTATTATGGATCATTATAAAAATCCTCGTAACCATGGCGTGTTAGAAGATAGTGTTACCGTTAACTTGAACAATCCAACTTGCGGCGATCGTATTCAACTTACGATGAAAGTAGAAGAAGGTATTGTGCAAGAGGCGAAGTTTGAAGGTGAAGGATGTTCAATCTCAATGTCTTCAGCTTCAATGATGACACAAGCAGTAAAAGGTAAGAAAATTGAAGAAGCACTTCAGCTTTCGAAAATTTTCTCTGACATGATGCTAGGAAAAGAGTACGATGACAGCATCGATTTAGGAGATATTGAAGCATTACAAGGCGTATGCAAGTTCCCTGCACGTATTAAATGTGCAACATTAGCGTGGAAAGCGTTAGAAAAGGGCTTAAACGAAGATAAGTAATGTTAAAGGTTCCTAAAAACGAGGTTATCTAAGGAGGGACACACCAACATGGCGAAGCAACTGCCAGATATCGGCGATTATAAATATGGTTTCAAAGACAAAGACGTTTCGATTTTCCGTGCTGGACGCGGTTTAACAAAAGAAATCGTTGAAGAAATTTCACGTATGAAAGAAGAACCACAGTGGATGTTAGACTTCCGTTTAAAATCACTGGATAAGTTCTACGAAATGCCAATGCCACAATGGGGCGGCGACTTAAACGACTTAGATTTCGATGAAATTACGTACTACGTAAAACCATCTGAGAAATCTGAGAAGTCTTGGGATGAAGTACCTGATGAAATTAAAGCAACATTTGATAAATTAGGTATTCCAGAAGCTGAGCAAAAATATTTAGCTGGTGTATCTGCACAGTACGAATCTGAAGTTGTATACCACAACATGAAAGAAGACCTAGAAGCTCTAGGAATCGTCTTCAAAGATACAGATAGCGCATTAAAAGAGAACGAAGATATTTTCCGTGAGCATTTCGGAAAAGTAATCCCACCAACAGACAACAAATTCTCTGCATTAAACTCTGCAGTTTGGTCTGGTGGATCATTCATCTACGTTCCAAAAGGTGTTAAAGTTGATACACCACTTCAAGCGTATTTCCGTATTAACTCTGAAAATATGGGACAATTCGAGCGTACGCTTATCATCGTAGACGAAGGCGCACACGTACACTACGTAGAAGGTTGTACAGCACCTGTTTACACGACTAACTCACTTCACAGTGCGGTAGTAGAAATCATCATTAAGAAAGATGCATATTGCCGTTATACAACAATCCAAAACTGGGCGAACAACGTATACAACCTAGTTACAAAACGTGCGGTTTGTGAAGAAAACGCAACGATGGAATGGATTGACGGTAACATCGGATCTAAATTAACGATGAAATACCCAGCAGTTATCTTAAAAGGCGAAGGCGCTCGTGGTTTAACATTATCTATCGCGATTGCTGGTAAAGGCCAACACCAAGATGCTGGTGCGAAAATGATTCACTTAGCACCAAACACGTCTTCAACAATCGTTTCTAAATCGATTGCGAAGCATGGTGGTAAAGTAACTTACCGTGGTATCGTACACTTCGGACCAAAAGCGAAAAACTCTCGCTCTAACATCGAGTGTGACACGTTAATCATGGATAACCAATCTACATCTGATACAATTCCTTACAACGAAATCAAAAACGATTACGTTTCACTTGAGCACGAAGCGAAAGTATCGAAAGTATCAGAAGAACAATTATTCTACCTAATGAGCCGCGGTATTTCTGAGCAAGAAGCCACAGAAATGATCGTAATGGGCTTCATCGAGCCATTCACTCGCGAACTTCCAATGGAATACGCAGTTGAAATGAACCGCCTAATCAAGTTTGAGATGGAAGGTTCTATTGGTTAAATAGAAATGCGGAGCCGATTGTTCAGACCCGTTGGCTAAGGTTCTTTCGCACAGAAGATGCTTTTTATCTTCTCGTGCGGAAGGTTCTTAGACATGAAGGTCTAGGAGGCGAAGCTGGACAATATTTAAAAGTGGCAGCGGCTTATTCTAGCCGCTGGAACTGGATAATATATGTATGAAGAAAGCGTCCTGCTGTGCAGGGCGCTTTTTTGTTTTGCGGATTTGTCTTGGCTTGGCTCGGGAGAGGATACCCGGGTGGGTGTTCAGCTAAATATATCAACGATTTTTCAAATATATCGATCATAAACGGGAATATATCAACGATTATTTCAATATATCAACGTTTCGACAAGGAATATCGATTTGTCGACAAGATAAGACAAAAGAAAATCCTCACATACCCCAAACATTTTATAAGAACAGAGAACGACTAGCTTTAAGACAAAGATACTGACAAATCCACTTGAACAACCACCCACTGAATTCTCTATTAAACTTTTTGACAAATCCACCCCTACCTCCACTATCTGGAATTCTTTCCTGCATTAGCAAAAGTTTCTCATATAAAAAGGACAATCTTTTGCTTTTTCTCACAATGCGAGTACAATGTAAAATAGCAAGAAAAGACGAAAAGTATTTACAGGATTATTGTGTGCGCATAGCGTAAATGGCAGTAAGGAACTGAGAGGAGGTTTTTTCTCTGAATACAAATAAAGAAACAATCATCCACCTTTATCATACAAACGATATACATAGTCATTTTGAAAATTGGCCGCAAATTTCTCGGTTTGTTCTAGGGGAGAAAAAGCGAAGACAGGAAGCGGGAGAAACTGTTTTGACGATTGATATCGGCGATCATGTGGATCGTTTTCATAGTATTTCGGAAGCGACAAATGGGCTTGGGAATACGAAGCTTTTAAATGAGGCGTTATATGATTATGTAACGATCGGAAATAATGAAGGAATTACGTTAGCGAAAGAGCATTTAAATCGGCTCTATGATGATGCTGGATTTGAAGTACTTGTTGCAAATTTATTTGAAAAAGAAGGTGTACGTCCATCATGGGCAAAGCCTTATAAATTACATACAACGACAGATGGGATTACGATTGCTTTTATCGGGTTAACTGTTGCGTATCCAGAGTTTTATCAAATGCTCGATTGGCATATTGAAGATCCGCTTATCCATTTAGAGTCTATTTTAGAAGAAGTGAGAGATGAGGCTCATATAATAGTTGTCCTTTCTCACCTTGGAAAAAGTATGGATGAGTATATGGCAGAGCATTATGATATAGATGTTATTTTAGGGGCACATACGCATCATTTATTTGAGCGTGGTGTTCTAATGAATAATACTTTACTTTGTTGCTGTGAAAAGTGGGGACGTTACGTTGGGCACGTGCAGCTTACTGTGGATAAAGAGACGAAGAAGCTGTTGAAAAAGGACGGTAGAGCGATTAAGACGGAACGGTTAGGTGCTTATAGCGAGCCGTTATCCACAATTGAAATACTGCAGGAAGAAAGTAAGCATATAATGGCAGAGCCTGTCGTTCATTTAAAAGAGTCATTACAGGTTGATTGGTTTCATGAGACGCCGTTTTCTCATATGTTAGCAAGTGCGCTGAAAACATGGTGCGGTGCAGAAATTGGCATGGTGAATGCTGGTGTACTTCTTGAAGGGTTAGAAGAGGGTGTCGTAACGCGCGGAGATATTCACAGAATTTGTCCACATCCAATTAATCCGTGTGCTTTGAAAGTTCCAGGAAAGATATTAAGAGAAGTTATTTTGAAAGCACGTAAGCCGAATATGGAGAATCTTGAGGTGAAAGGATTCGGATTTCGTGGGAAAGTGATGGGGAAAATGATTTACGCGGGTGTAGAAGTAATTCCAGATACGATTCCTGGGAATAAAATTTTACTCGAAGATGTATTAATTAACGGGGAATCGCTGGAATTAGATCGTATATATACAGTAGGAACAATTGATATGTTTACATTTGGCTACTTATACCCAGAGCTATCCACACTTTCTGACAAACAATATTATATGCCAGAACTACTTAGAGATGTGTTAACAGATATGTTAATAACTTATACATCTTCCGTTAAACTATAGGCTAGTTAACTTGTAACACTCATTTTTCTCTTGTCATACAGATAAGAAAGAGAGGAGTGTGAACTATGGTTAATGTGGAGCCAATTATAATTGATAATTATACGTTTATTGCGGTTAGCGTGAAACTTCCAAAGACAAATTTGCTAGCTGTAATGAGCGATAAAGGATATATTATGTGTGGTGCATTAGATGTAGGTCTTTTAAATGAGAAGTTAGGTGATCGAGGAATTATTGCTGGCCGTGCGGTTGGTGTAAGAACGATTGAACAACTTCTTGAAGCGCCGCTAGAATCGGTAACGACTGGAGCTGAAGCATTAGGCATTCCAGCAGGAACGATTGGAAAAGAAGCATTATTAAAAATGAGATAAGCATATATCGTCCCTCCTTCTTGCATAGAAATGATATAAGAAGGAGGTTTTTTTATGAGTATATTTCGCTCGAAAAACTCGCGGTTTCGAAGGGGACCTATTGCCTTTCGGTATATACTGCTTATGTCGTTTATTCTTTTTATTATATTACTTACGCAAGGGTTGTGGATTGTGAATAATAGTATTCAGCCGACCTTAATTAAATATGGGGAAGTAGAGACGCATAAAATGGCGACGGCAATTATGACGAAGGCAGTAAAGGATCGAATTAATGAAGGATTCGATGTAGATTCATTAATGAAAGTACAGAATGATAAAAACGGAAAAGTATCCACAATTAATTTAAATACGAAGCAAGTAAATGAAATCGTAACGTCAACGACCACGTACATAGAAAAATATTTGCAGCAAGTAGAACAAGGGAAGTTGAAGGAGCTAGGTATTTCTGAAAAAAACGGGGCGACTATGGCAGTTCCTTTTGGGCGTGTAACTGATAATGCACTTCTTGGTAATATAGGACCGGATATTCCGATTCATTTCACGCCAATTGGGCATGTGAATACAGATATTAAACAAAAAATTGAGCCGCATGGGATTAATACTACAGCAATTCAAATTGTTATGGAAATGGAAGTAACATTGCAAGTAATTATTCCATTTCATACGAAAGAGATAACGGTGAAACAAAATGTTCCGATTGCGACGCGTATCGTTCAAGGTGAAGTGCCTACGTATTATGGAAGTGGAAGTGTTGCTGTACCTGATAAAAAGAAAACAGATAGTTAGTTGTAAATAAAGTGAAACCCGGCTCAGCCAGGCTTTTAATGGATAAAAAATAACCGTAGCAATGCAGCTACGGTTATCGTTTTGTATTTGCTCGTTCTTTGCGTTCCCAAAGGCTTAAATGCATGTATGGATCGAAGGCCCATTCTGTATAGCCATTGTCTTTATACATGCCAAAATGTAAGTGGGGCGGAAATTTTCCGGCTGTACCAGGAGGTCCATAACCAGTGCTACCAACAAATCCGATTACTTTCCCTGGCTCAACAATTTGTCCAAGCTGTATTTCTTTTGAGAACCCGCCTAAATGAGCGTAATAATGGTAATTGTTATGAAGGTCGCGAATACCAATGCGCCATCCACCAAGGCGGTTCCAACCTTTCGTTTCAATAATGCCATAGCAAGTCGATCTTACTGGCACGCCATATCCGGCGAAAATATCTGTTCCTTCATGAATCCTTCTACCCCCAAAACTTCTTCCAGCGCCGAAAGTACTACGGTAGCTATGGTCACTACGGATCGGAAGAGGAAAAGCATTTCCTTCTAAATTAATACGTCCATAATGTTTATAAATTTGGGCATATTCGCTAATTAAATCAACTGTTTTTGCACGCCTATAATATTCCCAGAGCATAATTTTAATACGGTCTTCTGACGTTCCTTGTTTCCTTAAAATAGTCGCTGCGGTATGCAGAAGATCACGGTCGCTATTTGCATTTGCAAATCCATCTTTGTCACCATCTAAACCTATTCCGCCAAATAGAGAAATTGTATGGGGGAGAGTATCGTTACTATTAATAGGTCCAGCCCATATTTCTGGTTTGAAATAAAGGGAAATGATGGCATCTGGTTTTTTCGGAATATCTTTTCTTACGCTCCGTATATTTCTTTCATATTGATCCATTGCAGCTAAGTAATACCATGGAATGCCTGAAGACTGCTCGGTTTCTTTATATAGTGCCATGCGCTTTTCGTATATGCTTTGCTGATTATCTTCACCGTAAGCGATGTTTTGGTGGAGAAGAAAACAAATAGAAAGCAAAAGAGAAATTTTTCGAAGCATGAAATAGACTCCTTTCACAACATCACTCTTTTTAGTGTGGGATATACGGAGTATTTCATTATAGGGAACGATTGGAAAAAATCTTAGAATCTTCATTTGAGCAAATCGCTTTCATACGTTAGAATAGATATGTTACATTGAAAGAAGCGAACACGGTAAACTATTTCATATTGTGCGGAGTTGATAACCATGACAAAACAAACAGAATATAAGCGCAAGCCCGAATGGTTGAAAATTAAGTTAAACACGAATGAAAACTATACAGGCTTAAAGAAAATGATGCGTTCTAAGAATCTTCATACCGTTTGTGAAGAGGCAAAATGTCCGAATATTCATGAATGCTGGGCTGTAAGAAAAACAGCAACATTTATGATTTTAGGTGCGGTTTGTACACGTGCTTGTCGTTTTTGTGCGGTTAAAACAGGCTTACCAACTGAGCTTGATTTACAAGAACCAGAACGCGTAGCAGATTCAGTAGTACAAATGGGCTTAAAGCACGTTGTTATAACAGCGGTTGCACGTGATGATTTAAAGGACGGGGGAGCAGCTGTTTTTGCTGAAACAGTACGCGCAGTACGTCGTAAAAACCCATTCACGTCTATCGAAGTATTACCATCTGATATGGGTGGAGTAGAAGAAAACTTAAAAATGTTAATGGATGCAAAACCAGATATTTTAAACCATAACATTGAAACAGTACGTCGATTATCTGACCGAGTTCGCGCTAGAGCAAAATATGAACGTTCATTAGAGTTTTTACGTCGAGCGAAAGAAATGCAGCCTGATATTCCAACTAAATCGAGCATTATGGTGGGCTTAGGTGAAACGAGAGAAGATTTAATTGAAGCAATGGATGACTTACGTGCAAACAATGTGGATATTTTAACTCTTGGGCAATACCTACAACCATCTAAGAAGCATTTACCAGTTCTTAAATATTACCCACCAGCAGAATTTGCAGAGCTTAAAGAAATTGCACTTAGCAAAGGATTTAGCCACTGTGAAGCTGGCCCACTTGTGCGTTCTTCTTACCATGCGGACGAGCAAGTACGTTCTGCAAAAGAAAAAACAGCAGAAGCTAAATAATGAAAAAAAGAGAGCTAATGATTAGCTCTCTTTTTGTTTGTACTCTAAAACGGTATTTGGACATGTTAATAAAATCTTTTTTAATTCTTCTGTGGATAATTCAATTGTAAATTCAGGAACACCAGGTGTAATTAAAATTTTATCGTACGTATAAATAGCGTTATCCACAATAATTGTTACATCGTGTGAATATCCGAAAGGAGCCACACATCCCGGCGTACAACCAGTTTTGTCTCGCAGTTCATCAGGAGAACAGAGAGATAAGCGTTCTCCTGATAGTTCTTTCATCTCGCCCCGGTTGAGCCTTGTGCCCTCTAACGTAAAAAATACGTAATAATCTCCAGACTTTGATTTTAAAAATAAGCTTTTACTTGGAGTGCCTTGTAAGCCAAGTCTCTCACGTACGATCCGATCGGTCTCATAATCGAGTACTGGTTCGTGTTCGAATTTTTCATAAGAAACATTTGTTTTATGTAGTAAAGCAAGTACGTCTTCGTACATATGAAATGATACCCCTTTCTATTGTTAGAACAGTCTCTTCTCGTGGCGTCAACTGAATGTTTTGGAAAGGGATATTACTTGGACGATGCTTCCCATAAGCGTTTTATGATACATTGTTCGTCGATTGTAATTTCGTAAATATCAGGATTCGTTAAAGTTCTCCATTCATTAAAGCCAATCGTATGATCAAAATGCTTTAAAATGAGTGTAAGTAAATTGCCATGTGTAACAAGTAGTGTTGTCGTATGGTTTAATTGTAAAACGTCTTGAATAAGCGATAGGGCCCGGTCTGTTGCTTGTTTTGTTGACTCTCCGCCTGAAAAGGCAATATCTATATTTGTAAAAGTAGATTCTAGTTTTTGCATCCAATCATCCATTGGAATGTTGCTCAATATGCGTTCAGTTAATCGTTCATCTTCTTGGATAGATAAGTTAGCTTGGAGCGCATAGGGCCGAATGGAATCGATAGCTCGGACAAATGGGCTTGAAATAATATGATCGATTTGTAGATGATTTTCTAAGAGGAATGTAGCAAGGGTGTTTGCTTGGTCTTTTCCATCGGTCGTTAATTCATCATCACGTTTTTGCCCAATTGCTGAACAATGTCGTATTACAATAATTTTCTTCATAATTCATCCCCATCTTTCAAGTTGACGCTATATACTTCGACAAATGTAGAAATAATTCCTTTTTATTGGAAACAGCATATTGATTTAAATATGTGGAAAAGTAATGTGGATAATGAACATTTGAGGTGCAATGATGAAAAAAATGATATGTATCGTATTCATTATTTGTTTTCTTGCGCAATTGTCCACAACATATGCAGAATCCAACCGAAAACTAAATTATCCAAGCAATCAAAATAAGTCATTTGTGAGTGAGGATGTTTTTTATAAACAGTTAGATAAGAAAATCTATAAAGAGTACAAAAATGCAACATATAGTGTTCGTAAAAAAATTTCATTTAAAGAAGTGGCTGATGAGGAATTTTCTTTCCTGCAAAAAACAGCTGTCGGTTGTCGAAGTAGAGTGGTACTTCAAGATTTTTTTGTTCACCCTGATCGCCAAGTTTATTTTTTCGCTTCTTTTACTCAAAATGAAGTAGAAGAGTTCCATAAGTACATCGTTATAGATGCAGAAACAAAGAGGGAGCTGCAAGAAGGAAAAAGCTATCACCATTGCGACAATCCATAAAAAATAACCCACCAATCGGTGGGTTATTTTTTACTCCGGCACACTCATTAATTTCGCTTTCATCTTGCGAATAAGAACGACAGCCCCAATTGTGAAGAGAAGGGTAATTCCTTCGGCAACAAAGATATTGATTGTTTTTGTTTGGTAAAGTGCCGCGAAAAAGTCTACAAATGCGTGGAATAGTATAGCGTATACTAGGAAGATATATTTCTTCTGTTTGACTGCGTATAAAACAAGCATTGTAAAGGCGATTTGAAGCACGAGTGCCATAATTCTTTCTAAGCTACCAAGGAAGTATAAGTAGGCAGGTTGCTGAATTAACATGTCCTGTAAAATGCTAAGCTCGGGTTTTTGTTCAATCAGTCGAGCGAAGCTACCATCGTTAATAGAATTAGCAAAGATTAATGCTTGTAATGCAGAAAAACCGCCAATTAAAATAGATTCAATTCCGCCGTGACCAATTCCATAAGCGAAGCCATCTTTATATTCTAGATATTTTTTTAGTAAGAAGAAGAAGGCAACGAAGCGTCCTAATTCTTCAAAAATACCAGCAGTCAATCCGCCATAAATTGCGAAGCCAAACGGATTTTCTAAAAATGGAGCGATTGTTGGATTACCGCGCATAAATAGGTGGAATGGTGTTTCAAGAATTTGGGTGAATCCGATAAAGATAAGAACACCAACGCCGACCACTTTCCAATTCATATTATATTTTTTACGGAAATAAACGAGTACGATAATTGGGACCAGAATCGAGACAATAAGTTGAAAAATGATGCTGGCAATTACAGTATTTGAAACCATACTTTCACCGCTTTCTAATATATGTACATATCTATTATGCATGAAATATGGGAGAGATGAAACTTTTAGAAAGAAAATGAATTTACTTATTGACTCTAACGTTGCGTCATACTTTATCGTATGTACTAAGGGGGAGATACAAATGACAATGAGAGTAAAAGAAGTAGCTGATTTAGTTGGAATTAGTGTGCGCACACTGCATCATTACGATGAAATTGGGTTGTTAACCCCAGACGAGACGACAGAGTCTGGATATCGTCTGTATTCCAATGAAAATTTAGAGACATTGCAGCAAATTTTGTTTTTTAAAGAGCTTGGCTTCCCTTTGAAGAAAATTAAAGAGATTATCATGAGTCCATCATTTGATCGTGAAGAGGCACTACAGCTTCATAAGAAAATGCTTCTTGAAAAGCGTGCCAGATTAGATAAGGTGATTGCGACGATTGATAAAACAATTCAGCATACAAAAGGAGAGATTGAAATGACGAATAAAGAGAAATTTGAAGGATTCGATTTCAGCCATAACCCATATGAAGAAGAAGCACGTGAAAAATGGGGAGATGCAGCTGTAGATAAAGCGAACGAATATGCAAAAGGTATGTCAAAAGAGAACCAAGAAGAGTTTAATACTATTTATAGAAATTTAGCAACGCTTAGACACGATGCACCAGATTCTAAAGAGGCGCAGGCAGCTATTAAAGTATGGTACGATTACTTGCAAAACTTCGGTGAATATTCATTAGATGCTTTTAAAGGACTCGGTCAAATGTACGTCGCTGATGAGCGCTTTACGAAAAATATCGATAAGTTTGGTGAGGGGTTAGCGCAGTTTATGTGTGATGCGATGGAGGTTTATGCGGATCGTAATAAAAAATAAAAAGTAAAACAGGTGGAGATTTTCTCCACCTGTTTTACTTTTTAATCATATCATTCAAAGTCTGATCTCCCGTATTGTTCAAATGAGTATTTTTACTCATTTCTCGTTTTAACATATCGAGGCTTTGTGTATATTCTGTATCATTTAATGCGCCAGATTGAAGCCCTTGAATTTGAGAAATCAACTTTTGGTCTGTTGATACATATGCTTTATAATAGCGAGGAACGATGGACAAAGCAGCTCTATATACTTGATCCGCTACGAGTTTTGGATCCGTTGTGTTTGCACGGTATACAACGAACACTTCATCATCAGTAACGAGTGTAGCAGCGTTTGTAACGTCAGGAAGTTTGACTGTCATGCTTGTAATCATTTCAGCGACCTTCTCGCGATTAATGGCCCCTACTTGTTTGTTAGATACTTCATGCTTTTGTTTAGAAGAATAACCGACTCTTGTGAGTCTTGTATTTGTATTTTCCGTATGATACATGTCGTTTTTATTGGAAACAAGAACACGGCTTCCTTCTTCACGTTCCATTTCAGCTTTGTTCGCTGATTGGCAGCCTGCAAATAAGGAAAGAGTGAGAAGGGAAAGTAAAATTTGTTTTTTCACGATGTATCACCTCCTTCTCCATAGCATGTACTAATTTGCAATTTTTTGTATTTGAAATTGTTGGTTGTTATGCTTTGTGATACGATAAAAAGAAGAATGCTTAGAGAGGAAGTTAATGATGGAGCACAAGCAAGAGATTCATGCTACGGTGAGCATTAATAATGTTCAGTACGAAGTAATTAAAAACTTTCGTGACGGTTTTAGTGAAGAAGCATTTAAAGAGCGCTATGCAGAAATTTTAAATAAATATGATTACATCGTTGGGGACTGGGGATATGAGCAACTTAGATTGCGCGGATTCTTTGATGATAGTAACCAACGTGCGACATATGATACGAAAATTAGTACGTTAACGGAGTATTTATACGAGTACTGTAACTTCGGTTGCGCACATTTTGTATTACGAAAAGTGAAGAAATAAAAAAATCCTCTTACAATTGTAAGAGGATTTTTTCATAGCAGTTATACCAATTGTGAGGAGGCTGTTTACTTGAAAAGTAAACAGCACCTCGGCAAATATAATGATTCTTTTCATACAAACGTAATGAGACAGGATTGCCAGTGAAAGCATCTAATCGTATGCCGGTATAGTTTTTTCGTTTCGCTTCACTTTCCCAAAAGGATAAAAGTACTTTGCTATATCCTTTTCCTTGGGCGAAAGGATGGATGACGAAAGAGTGGACGATAAGAAAACATCCATCTGTTTCTGACCAATCAATAAGCGCGTATTCGGGAGATTGCCATTCGTTCAATACAACAGCACCAACAAGCGAATCATGCTCAAATAGGCAATAGAGTTCACCTTGTTCTAAGTGATAGAAAATATGTTCTCGAGTCGGATATGAATCATCCCATTGATAAATTTTCTTTTGTAAGAGTGCTTTTTTACATTCTGTATACATTGCATCTAATTCGTCTAATAAATTCATCGTACCTTTTCTCACATTTAGCATGAAACTCCCCCTTATAAACAAATTGAAATAGAATCGCCTTCAGAAAGTATTGTATTTGGTTTCATTTGTCGTCCGTTCAATTGAATATCCCCATTTTTAATTTTATCCACAATGAGTGTACGGCTCCAATCAGAGATATATGTGGATAATGCTTTATCCATTCGGTGGGAACCGAAAACGATGTCTAATACAACCGTGATTTCGGCTATGCCACTTTCTTTATGCTGTGTAATGGAAATAGTAGTACTTGTTTCTGTTTGGTCTTCCTGCGTCATATCGATTGTTTCTACATGATCAGTAAATGCTTTGTAAATACGTAGTTTTTGATTCCACGTATGATCTCTCGGACATTTATAGATAGCAAAGCGATATATATTTTTTCCATTAGCGTTATGCCTGCGAATATTTGTATCGGTAAATAGGGTAGTACGTCTGCAATTTTTACAATACTTTTCGATTGTGTTTTGCTCATTTTCATATAAACTCCAAGAAAGTTGTACTTTCTGCATTTTCCTTCACCTCTTATAGTAGTGGTAAAGGAACGTAATACAGCTATTTGGATGTCTTGTAGTATGAAGACATGATAAAAAGACAAAAATAAAAGGAGCTTCCCTTAGGAAGCTCCGTAAACATCATACTACAGATGCGTTACGCTCCTTTGTAATGGGAATGGGCAGACTACTCCCTTGTAAAAAGCACGGAGCTTTTTTGAGAGTAATGCTATCCAATTGCTGGTCCATTACAAAGTAAATGTCGGCATACGTAGATAACGTCCTTTCTATCCAAATAGATTTATTCTTAATTATAACATAGAAGATTGAAAATTCAAAACTCTTATAATGAAAAAACACCAGCTAAAATAGCTGGTGCATACGATAAATTATATAAGTTCAAATAAAAATGAGCGTAATTCTTCTGCAATTTCTTCAGTCATAGAAAATGCATGCTCTAAGTAGCCTGGTTCGTTTAAATCGTCAGCACCGATGATTGCAAATTTATTGCGCTGCATATCAAGGACAATTGTTTTACCGTAATGACGATCGGAGTATAATAGCGCTAAATCGTGACGCTCATTTTCTCCCATAAAGCTAACGAAACGAGTTTTTGTAGCGACAGTATCGTCGTACAGAAAGAAACGTTCTTCCATACACATGGCTCCTTTATTAAATATCTAAGTTTAAGTGTGGTTTATGATCTAAATGGTGATGCGTTTTAATGAATCGTACTGTTCTTGTTTTGTAACGCATTACGATAGAGTATGTTTCAGCTAAATCTCCGCCAAGGAATTTAACACCGTCTAATAACTCACCAGCAGATACACCAGTTGCTGAGAAGATTGCATCATCCCCGGATACTAAGTCATCTAACATAAGAAGTTGACGAGGGTCTTCTAATCCCATTTCACGACAACGAGCTTCTTCTTCTTCGTTCATTGGAACTAAGCGAGCTTGCATTTCACCTTCAAGGCATTTTAATGCTGCTGCAGAAATAACACCTTCTGGAGCTCCGCCAATACCTACGAATAAGTCGATACCCGTTCCAGGTAGTGCTGTTGCGATTGACGCACCAACATCACCGTCACCAAATAATTTTACGCGTGCACCTTTTGCACGAACACGGTCAATAATATCTTGATGACGTTCACGTTCTTGAACGATAACTGTTAGATCGCGAATCTTTTTATTGTTAGCTTCTGCTACAATTTCAATTGTTTTTTCAATTGGATCATCTAAGCTAATTTTACCAGCTGCTTTTGGACCAACCGCGATTTTTTCCATGTACATATCAGGAGCATGAAGAAGGTTCCCTTTGTCTGCGATTGCAATAACTGCCATTGCATTTGCAAGACCTTTTGCAACGATGTTTGTACCTTCTAATGGATCAACGGCGATATCTACTTCTGGACCGTTACCTGTTCCTAGTTCTTCACCAATATACAACATCGGTGCTTCATCAAGTTCTCCTTCACCAATTACAACTGTACCTGCCATGTTTACTGAATCGAACATATCACGCATTGCTGTAGTTGCTGCATCATCTGCTTCATTTTTCTTTCCGCGGCCCATCCACTGTGCGGATGCTAAGGCTGCTGCTTCTGTTACACGGACAATTTCTAGTGCGAGTTCACGTTCCAAGATTCCATTCCTCCAATTTCAAAAATCATACAAATATAACTATAACAAATAACGGAGAAAAGGTGAATTCGAAAAATTGTCGATTTTTTCAGAAGAAAGCGTTACAATTAAAATGTAAATGCTTTAATTTCCAGGTAGGTGACATTCATGTATTTTGTAGACAGAAAGAAAATAGAACAAATGCTAGTATGTTTAGAACGAGCAACAAGTACATTTCAAGAGAAAAAGATATATGAAACCGAGTTTGAATTTTACGCATTAGAGCGCATAGCCCATCTTATTATTGATACTGTATTAGATGTCGGGAATGCGATGATTGATGGATTTATTATGCGCGATCCAGGAAGCTATGAAGATATTATTGATATTTTAATGGATGAGCGAGTGATAAGTGAAGAAGATGGACAAGGGATGAAAGAAATTATCCTTCTTCGAAAAATGCTTACGCAAGATTATATTCAAATGAATCATGATGAATTATATAAGACGATTCAAAAACATATTGCAGTGGTAGAGAAATACCCAGCAAATATTCGCAGTTATTTAGAAAAGGAATTAGGACCTGTATCTGCATTTGTACCAGAATAATTATGCTTATAAGATTCCCAGAGAATGCCTTTTGGGGATCTTATATTGTATGTGAGAAAGAAAAGGGAGAAGGGTGAAGTATGGGGGAAGCACGTACTACGAAAGACGAGATTGTACAATTGTTGAAAGTAAAGGGAGAGCACACGGTAGCGGAACTAGCTGACGTTTTAGAGATTACAGAAATGGCGATTCGAAGACATTTAAGTAATCTTGAGAAAGACGGACTCATTTATTCTAAGATGGTAAGGCAACATGTCGGAAGACCAACTTATTTGTATGGATTAAGCGAAAAGGGAGAAGATACATTCCCGAAAGAGTATAAGCAATTTGCGATTGATATGCTAGAAGATTTAGCTCGAATGGGCGATGAAAAAATACTTCGTTACGTTTTAAAAGAGAGAACGAAGCGAATGGAAGAACAGTTACAAAAGAGAGTGAGTAATCAAAAGAATTTAGCATATAAAGTGCAAGAGATAGCAGCTATGCAAGAGATAGCAGCTATGCAAGAGAAAAATGGTTATATGGTTCAAATAAAGAGAGATGGAGAGAAATCTTTCGTAATTGAAAAACAAAACTGTCCGTTAAAGGAAATTGCCGAGAGATTCCCGCAAGTGTGTGAAGATGAAAAAGAAATGTATAGGCGTTTATTTACGAACGCAGAAGTGAAAACGCTAGCAAATATGTGCGAGGGCGATTGTAGTTGTTCTTATCAAATAAAAGAGAAAAAATGAACGTTATGGGGCGCTTTAAGGTAAAGCGTTTTTTTCTTTTGGAAAAGCGGGTAATATAAGAGTGGTATGATAAGGTGAGAACGTTAGCATAGAAGGAGAGACATAATCGATGTATAAAGGTTACTTAATTGACTTAGACGGTACGATGTATCGTGGAGAAGAACAAATTGAAGAAGCAAGCGACTTCGTAAAAGCATTAGGAGAGCGCGACATTCCATATTTATTCGTTACGAATAACTCAACTCGCAAACCAGAACAAGTGGCAGAAAAGCTTGTTCGTTTCGATATTCCGGCGAAAGCGGAGCAAGTATTCACAACGAGTATGGCGACTGCGAACTTCATTTATGAACGTAAACAAGACGCAACTGTATATATGATTGGTGAAGAAGGCTTACACGATGCACTTGTGGAAAAAGGATTTGAACTTGTGGATGAAAATCCTGATTTCGTTGTTGTTGGTTTAGATCGTGACATCACATATGAAAAATTAGCAAAAGCGTGTCTTGCTGTGCGTAATGGCGCGACGTTTATTTCTACAAATGGGGATATTGCCATCCCAACTGAGCGAGGGTTATTACCAGGTAACGGCTCATTAACATCAGTTGTAGCGGTATCAACAGGTGTGGATCCAATCTTTATCGGAAAACCAGAATCAATCATTATGGAACAAGCTTTAAAAGTGCTTGGCATAGAAAAAAATGAAGCATTAATGGTTGGGGATAACTACGATACAGACATTTTAGCAGGAATAAATGCTGGTATGCATACCCTTCTTGTCCACACTGGAGTCACAACTGTGGAGAAGTTAACAGAATATGAAGTACAACCAACGCAAGTTGTGCATAACTTGACGGAGTGGATTGAGAAGATGTAATGAAGAAAGCTGTTCCAAACTTTGGAACAGCTTTTTTTCTGATATTTGCTGGCAGCCCGATTGGTGTGGGCTAACATTCAGCTGTGACTAGTGTTGATTTTTATCGGTAAGTCGATATATTTGAAAAATCGCCGATATAATTTGAGTTGCGCTGATATATTTAGAAAATCGCTGATATAATTTTATTAGAACGCACGATTCACAACGTCTTTAACCTCTTCAAGATATTGTTTACGCACACTGTCATCCACAGAAGGGACACTTGTATAGAATGTATGCTCAATTGTTTCAATGCCTGTAAATTCAAAAATACCAACATCCGCTGTTTTCTTCATTGCATCAAACATGCCGCCTGCTGTGTATGCTTCTTTCGTATTGCCCATTGTAGATAATAACAATCCTTTTTTACCGCTTAATAACTTTTCAATGCCGTTTTCACCGTAAGCATAAGCGAATCCGTGGCTAAATACACGGTCAACGTATCCTTTTAAAATAGCAGGAAGTCCCGCCCACCACACTGGATAAATGAATGTAATGCTATCAGCCCAAGAGATATGCTCTTGTTCTTCTTTAATATCTTCTGGTGTATTTCCTTGAGAAAATGAGATGAAATCGGAAGCGCCTAATACTGGATTAAAGTTTAATTCGTATAGATCGCGAACGCGTACTTCGTGACCTTTTCCTTCTAATTCACTTTTTACCGTTTCTAAAATCGCATGGTTGAAGCTTTCTGTATTCGGGTGTGCATAAACGATTACATGTTTCATTTTTCTTCCTCCTATTTGTGGATATGTGAATAGCTATTTGTATTTCTGTAACTATTATGGTTACTGCCTTTATAGAAGTCAAGTAATACATATGTATGTATAAAAAGACGCCCGAAAATCGCCTTTTTATACCCCGCTCATACAAAGTACAAAGAAAACAAATAAAATGATAACAATACCAATACCGAAGTTAAATACGAGGGTACTATCCATATATGTAGCCTCCTTATTTGAAAGTAAAAAGCACTCTAGTTAAGAGTGCTTTTTATTTTGAATCTACTTTATAACTTTTAGAAAGTGATTCATTCGTGTAATGATTTACATTATTTTATGTATTTATGCTTTGAAATGAGTAAGTCCTTGTGAGATATAGAAAAAAAGACACTCGTTGGAGTGTCTTTTAAGATGACAAAATGTGCCAATTGCTTGAGGTTGATAAGACGCTAATTTCCGTGTTAACGCCTTTTCTCTAATCAAGAAGTGTAGCAACAGCGATTCAAATAAATTGTACCATCTGTTTAACCGCGGTGCGTATGCAATTGTGCATATGATGATCATGAGGTAGGTAATGAACTGTGAATAATTTGAAGTGATTTATTTACGATTTCTTCTGCGGCATATATGCCGATTGCGTCTGTTTTTAAAATATGAGGTTGTAAGTTATCATGCATTGCCCCTAACTCACCATGAAGTGGTGCGAAGGCATGGTTCGCCTTTTCAAGCATGCATAAATCAAGTAAAGAATCCCCAGCTGTAATAATCGTATCTATTTGCAAAATTTCTTTTATATATTGCACGGCGTCCCATTTGTTAATTGGTTTTGGTACAAAGTATAGCTTTCTACCTTGAAGTGAATGATTCCAGCCTTGTTTGTCTAACCAGGAAGTGAAGGATGATAATTCATCATAAGGAATGTTCTCCCGTTTAATAATGCAATAATGGAATAGATCATCAGCTGTTTTTTGTGATATAACCCAATCTTTATGAGCTATTTGTCCAAATTCCTTTAGTATGTCGTTTCCCTCTATACATTCAAACGATAGTCTTTCTTTTACTATCCTGTTCCAAGTACCATCTTGTTTACCGTTATGAAGGATATTACCGCCGTTACTTGTAATGGCGTATTCGGGAATGATTTCGTCTTGGAATAAAGAAATACGCTGAAACTGCTCAATAGTTCTTGTTGTAACTGGGATGAAATGTGAGTGCAGTTGCAATTTTTTTAGTAGTGAAATGGTTTTATGTGATATGAAAGAAATTTCTTTCCCATCTAAAGTTTCAATGAGTTGAATTGATTCATCTTCTATAGGGGCACGAAACGATTTCCGGGAATAAATAAGCGTCTGATCAAGATCACTGGCGAAAATCATATCGTTTCCCTCTTAAGAGGCTTAATGAGCCCGCAACATGAATAAGCCATATTCTCATAGATTTCAATAGGGACATTCTTTTCTTTAGCAAGAAGTAAAATATGCTTTAAATCGGGATTGTTTTGCTTCCGTATTAAAATTTTCCATGGTATTCTCCGGAGTAATACACGAGTTGTTTCGCCCACTCCTGGTTTGATTAAGTTAATATCGTCAATTTCAAAGTGATTTTGGATAGACTGTATATCTTTTAATCCTTGCCAAGAGGGATCAGTGTAAGTTGAAGTAATATAACGTAATTGATTATCTATATGAGAATGAACAGAAGGGAATAAATCTGTTACCTCATCAATGAATAAATTTGATAAGTCTTCTTGTTCTAGCTCTTTATAATATTTAACACCATGAAAATCATTTGGACCGATATAGGTGTCATTTAGTACAGTGCGGCTAATGAGTCCAGAGACTGTTGCATTTAAGCAAGCGCTAGGAATAAGAAAATCTTCACGTGTACCGTAAATTGAAGTACAGTAACCGGGATCAGCAAGCACAGCCATACAATGAGAAATGTGTGTATTATTTCGTTCGTTAAATGTGTGTACGGCATATTCTAATTCTTTTTTTATTGCACCTTTTCCAGTCCACCCATCAATGAATTGAATTGTTTCTTTAGGGTGATGTTCCAAAATATAATGGAGTGCATTTTCATCAATACCGCGTCCGCGAACAATAGAAATACAATAGTGAGGTACATCAAGGTTGTATTGATAGCGTATGTAGCGTTTGATAAGAATGCCAATAGGTGTACCAGCACGAGCTAATGAAACGAGGACAAGGTTAGTTCCTTTAGTTTGTATAATCTGTTCGGCGACAACTCCAACAGCGATGGCTAGTTTGTGTTTGTATTGTTGCAGGGAAGAAAAGAATAAATCCATATACGCTTTAGAGGGTTTATATTCCATTGGTAACATTTCGGAATAATGTGTGCCAGCTTGAATTGCTTGTTCTCTAGTTTCCGTGGAACTTTCTTTCATTAAATCACTAATATCTTTTAATAGAAAAATAGCATCATTTGGATTGTAACTACTAATATGAGAATTTAATTTTACCATAATTATCAACCTTCCTTTTCTATGCTATTTGAAAATGAGACGATATGAATAAAAGGAATAACTGTTTGTAACTGCTGTAGAAGAGGAGATAGGGCTTCTTCCCCTAAATCACGCTCAATGAAAACAAATACTTCATCGTAATCATGAGGTGAAATATTATAAAAGTAATTTGTAATAGTAGAATCTTCAGGACTTGGATATGAGAAATGATTATGAATGGCGTAGTTCACATCATTTGAAACAGAATGGATAGGGCTTCTTGTTGTAGATTGATATAAAATATTTTCACCCATTTCATCAGCAATTTTCATTGGGATATACATAAATTCACCCGTTCCGAGACAGAGTGTTCGTTTTCCCATTCTTTCTCTTTTTAAAGTTTTTCCTGCTTCTTGGGCGAAAGAATGAATGTGCTTTTGTTCATATGCTGAAATGCCAAATCGCCCAGTATATTTTATATAATTTGATGTATAGGGTGATTTTAGGCAG
Organism: Bacillus sp. PPSBB_2; assembly: GCF_045291115.1. NCBI lineage: Bacteria > Bacillati > Bacillota > Bacilli > Caryophanales > Bacillaceae > Bacillus > Bacillus sp. PPSBB_2. The sequence goes on along the minus strand of NZ_CP147983.1, from coordinate 5,220,016 downwards.
GTAAGGGTATGTTTTTTGAAATCAGGTTTTGTTTCTTCAATTTGAATCTCTTTTTTTGCAATATTTAATGGTTGGCCAGTTGTATGAATACTGCCTTCTAATAAAGAAATAACATGAACCTTAATTTGAAGTTCTTCTTCTAATTGTTTAAATTGTTTTCTATTAGTATGAGAACGCCAGTCTAATAAAGAAGCAATTATATATTCTTCTCGTGGGAATTTATTTTGAATAGATCTAATAATATTTAATGCTGTTTTTCCTGTTGTCATCTCATCATCTACGAGAACAATCGGGTTGTTGTTTTGAAAAAAGCTTTCATCTACATAACAACGGTGCGATGTTGCATGAGAATGTTCTTCCTCAAATGTAATGACAGATTCTAGGTGGGGTATCGATTCCCTAGTTGTATGCACATACTTTGCATTTTGAAAGCATTGAAACATAGAATGACCAAGTGCTGTCGCTGTTTCAGCGAATCCGATGAACAAAACTTCTTCTTGCAGAGGATATTGATAACGAAATACTTCCTCTGGGATTTCATCAATTTCTAATGAAATGAGATTTAAAATTTCTTTTCGAAATGGATGAGAAATATTATGTAGTATTTCCATATATCTTGCAGCGAGAGCAACTCCACTTGATAGAGAGACTGCAGGTTTAATAGGAAGATGCTTTCCAAGGATTGTACTCACAAATAAAAAACTACGTTTCTTATTTATTCTCGCAGCCATTTGAAAAAGATTGTCTAGCGCTAAATTATATGGATTATCACGTACTTCTACATGGACTTGTATATTATTTAAAACGTTATACGTGTTGCTTTGCGTTTGTAATAAGGAGATCGGTGAATTGTTTGTTTTCATGTAGCACCCCGTAAATATTAGATTTTAAAATGGTTTTGCGAGCCCAGCTATAATGAGGTTTTACTTCATTCATTTTGTTAGAAAAACTGCTTTTTAGCACTCCATTATACGTATCTGCATTTTGTAAAATTGATCTCGCATCTAAATAATCTTCCATTGTGACAATGTGCATTGCCTGTACAACTTTAATATGAGATGGGTGAATAACTGTCTTTCCGATTAAGCCATTTGCATGGTCAAGTGATACCTCTTGAATAAGCCCTTCTTCATGATCATTAGAAAAATATTCCCATACACATCCTGAAATAATATATTCATTTGTTGCCCTTGAGAAAACGTTAATAATGTCTGAAATACAATCACGGACAACAGTAATATGATAGATAGGTGTGTATTTATTGCGCCGAATACTAAATATACTTGAAAAATCAGTAGCACCAATACGTACATTTAAGATGTAATCGTGATAAGAATCTAGTAAATTTTTTATTTGTAATAATGATTCTGCCCGTGTTTCCTTATACATAATTTCGGGTGATTCTAAAATCGGCATGCCATATAGCGATAATGAGTATAACTCGTTTATATATGCAAGCTGATCGATATAAGTCTTTCCGTTAATCGGTGTGAATTTTGGAAAGACAAAACCACATAAACAATGAACAGCACTACCTAATTCAGTAACAATTGTCTTCATTTGACTTGGCTGTCGAACTCTAATAAAAAGAAGTGGGATGTCTGCTTGGTTTAGTATGTTGGCACTGACTAAGTTAGCGATTTGCTGTATTTGAACGACGATGTTTTGCTCTGCAAGTTTTACTTCCTCATCGCTGATAGCGTCCTCTAGACAAAGAATAATTGAGGTAGCATCCACATGTTTCTTTCTAATTATATCTTCCGCAATCGTTTCTTTCGTGCCGGGAGTATATAGTGTGGCACCTAGTGCGTAAGCTAGTTGTTCTTTCCCTATATTTTTTGAAAAACTAAGGGGTTCTTTATAGAAAAAATTTTGCCGTTCTTCCGAGGAGAGATAAGAAAAGTAATTCAAATTGTCACCACCTTATTTGTAATGATTCTGTTTAATCGTAACATAATAAGAAAAATCTTCCATAAAAATAAAGCGAGAAATTAAAAAATATATTGAGAAAGATGAATTATAAGATGAATATCGAATATTGTTAATAGAAATATAATAGGGGGAAAGAGAAAGTGGATATACATAAGTTAACAGAGGAAGAAGCAAATGAGATAAATACTTGGACGTACGAGGAACCTTATAGTTTATATAGTTTTTCAGGCGAGAAAGAAGTAATAGAAGAGCTATTAGATGGAACGTATTATGGCTGTTGTGACGATCAAGGAGACCTCATCGGTTATTTTTGTTTTGGAGCAAATGCACAAGTGCCAGGTGGAAGAGATGCTAATTTATATGGTGGAGAAGATGTGATTGATATCGGACTTGGCATGAAGCCGGCGTTAACTGGGAAGGGAATAGGGAAAGAATTCTTCCAAGCTGGAATAGCGTTTGCCACGAAAGAGTTTAATGCAAAAATGTTTCGATTAAGCGTAGCAACATTTAATACAAGAGCGATTACGGTATATAAAAATATCGGATTTAAACAAGGGACTATTTTTTTGAGTCGCGGAAGAGAATTTATGCTTATGGAATACGAAAGGCCGTCAGCATGAAACTGACGGCCTAGAAAACATTATTATTCTGAGTGCTCAGCTCGGTGCGCTAAACGGCTTGAAGCTGCGGCAGCAATTCCGCCAACGATATCGTCAAGGAATGTGTGCACTTTTCCAGTTGATTTATCATTTAAGTATTCTAAAATACCAGGTTTTAATTTATCAATATATCCAAAGTTCGTGAAACCGATAGAGCCGTACACGTTTACGATAGAAAGTGCGATAACTTCATCAATTCCGTATAAGCCTTCATCACGTTTTACAATATCTTGTAACGGTTCACTTAGCATTCCCTTTTCAGCAAGGACATCAAGTTCGATACCAGTAATCAGTGCGTTTTGTACTTCACGTTTTGATAGTACACGTTCTACATTGTAACGGCATTCTGACATCTCTAAATTTGGATGATATTTTTTTTGAAGAAAATGAACAAGTTCAGCAATATCGTCAATTGTTACACCACGTTCTTGTAATAGTTGTAATGCTCTTTCTTGTAGTTGATTTGATTCTTTCATGTTTATCACCTTTTTTTCTTTTTAGTATTTGTATACGTTTCGTTGCTTTATCCTGTGCATAGGAATGAAAGGCGAGCACAAGCTCATATATATAAAGAAAAACCATAGGTGGCGACTGCGATGATTCAGCATATTTATGAGCATTATCACATGCATGTTAAAGAATTAATCCCCCTTGGCCCCTATAAAAGCTTTTGGATTCGCAACAAAATTTATGTACTTGTTCCAATTGGAGAAATGGAGGAAGAAGTACTTGTAGAGATGAAAAAGCTCAGTGACTATATGAACCAGCAAGGGGATATAACTGTAGCGACTTTCGTTCCAACTATACACGGCTACTATGTAAGTGAGATAGAAGAACAAAATTACTGCTTATTAAAAGGTATGCGAGCGTTAGAACGACATGCTACGTCATTAGGAAGTGAACTTTCTATATTCCATAAACGAGGTGCATTCTTTCCAGAAGAAATCGAGCAATTAAGCCGCATTGGTGAATGGAAAGCGTTATGGGAAAAGAGACTCGATCAGTTAGAAAAGTTTTGGCAATCACAAGTGATGAACCACCCTACAGACGTATTCGATCAATTGTTTATTGAATCCTTCCCGTATTACTTAGGAGTTGCAGAAAATGCCATTCAATATGTTGTTGATACAGAAATGGATGATACGCCGCAACTAACGGATGCAGCGACAATTTGCCAAGAACGATTCACACCTTTATTATGGCATCAAACGAAGCGTCTCAAACTTCCTTTTGATTGGGTGTATGATCACCCAACTCGAGATATAGCAGAATGGATTCGCTATATGATGATTGAAAAAAAGAAAGACTGGGATCAAACAATCGTTCAATTTGTTACAGATTATGAACGAAATTACTCGCTGTCCTCATTTGGTTGGCGCTTATTATTTGCAAGGCTCCTGTTCCCGCTTCACTATTTTGAAACGGTCGAACGATATTACCAAACTGGAAACGAAGAACAAAAAGGCATATATAGAGATCGCTTAGAAGCCATTTTACACGATGTGAACCGCTCAGAGCAATTTATGAAGCATTTTTATGGCTCACTTCGTTTACCGGTAGATAAGCTCGGGATTAGAAAATTAGATTGGTTATCTTAAAAATATAAAAAAGAGACCGAGTGAGGTCTCTTTTTTATATACCACAATTTTATGTAATACATTATGCCCCTACCTGTTGATCTGTACATATATTTAAAACGAATTGATGCCTTTCGAGCTTTTCATTTACTTTACCCAATAATTCTTGCTGGATTTCTTTAAATAAAAATTGATAGCTTGTATTCCATGTTGGTATAACGGATGAAAGGCCTAATAAATACTTTTTTTTCTTTTCTAGTTCTTGAATTGTTACAAAAGTGTTCCCCATTTTTGGCATCTGTCGTCCCCCTATGTTTTTTTACTGTATATGTGTGAACGATTCACTATATAGTATTAATTATCGCATTTTTTGAGAAGGATTTCCAATTTTGTTTTATGATGTTAACGGATAAATGTGATTTGAATAAAAAAAGGAGACCAAATTTGGTCTCCTTTTAGAAGGCGATTCTGAACGAGCCGCTTCTGCTTTTAGATTAATATCCAGCTCCAGCGGCTAAAATGTTCGGTGGCTTCGCTTCTTCCGCCGAGGCAAAAAGCGCCTCTATGTCAGAAGCTCCATCCCCCTCACATTTTGAACGAGCCGCTTCCGCTTTTAATTAATATCCAGCTCCAGCGGCTAGAACAGTCGGCCATTTCGCGCCTTCCTGTGAGGCAAAAAGCGCCTCTTCGTCAGGAGCTCCAATGACCTCCTGTTCTGAACGAGCCGCTTCCGCTTTTAATTAAAATACTTGTTCTACTTCGATAACGCCTGGTACTTCTTCAAGTAACGCGCGCTCGATACCAGCTTTTAGTGTGATTGTAGAACTTGGGCAGCTTCCGCATGCACCCATAAGGCGTAATTTTACGATACCTTCTTCAATGTCTACTAATTCAACGTCTCCGCCATCGCGAAGTAAGAATGGACGTAATTTATCTAATACTTCTAATACTTGTTCTTGCATATGTGGGTTTTCCATTTTTATCGACTCCTTTCATCAGTTTTATTATAATCAAGATAGAGGGGAAAATCTATTTTTTCTCTTCTTGTTTTATTGTCGAAATATTGTATCGTGTTTTTTCAGTATAGGGGTATGGAATAAGTTTGTAAAATGATGTGCTTATGTAATAAGACATCTGAATATACTGTTGGAACAAGAAGTGGGGGAGAAGAAATGGTTAATGTGCAAGTGTATGGGACGAAAGTAATTTGTGCGAGCTGCGTCGGAATGCCATCTTCAACAGAAACGTTTGAATGGTTACAAGCGGCAATTGGTCGTAAATATGAAGGACAAGAAAATAAATTTAATTTCGAGTATATTGATTTCCAAGAAGAACAAGAAGATGAAGATAAAAAAGCATTCGCAGAGCGCGTAGTGGAAGAAGATTTATTTTATCCGGTCGTTCTTGTAAATGGAGAAATTGTTGGAGAAGGAAATCCTCGTTTGAAGGATGTTTACGAAGAAATCGAGAAATATTTATAAAACAAGAAGTCTTTGCGAATTTGCAAAGGCTTTTTTATTGGAGGGATAGATATGAAAAATGGAGTGAAGCATGCGTTACCAACGGAAGTACAACAGTTAATGGAGCGGTACACAGTAGAATTAAAAGAAATTTTTTTGGATGAAAAAATAGTCGGGGTATATATTTACGGATCCATCGCACTAGGTGCATTTCATAAGGAAACGAGCGATGTTGATTTTGTTACAGTGATAAATGATTCCGTGAATGAAGCTGAAAAACAGCAGCTTGTGGAACTACATAATAAACTTAGTGATAATACGCTAGGTAAAAGAATGGACGGTATGTATATTCCGCTTGCTGACTTAGGGAAATACAATGATGAAATGAACGAGTACGTGTATTGTGCAGATGGTAAAGCTAATGTTGGTCATTGGGACATTAATGCGGTCACATGGTGGACGTTGAAAAATCAAGGCATTACAGTTACCGGAAAAGAAGCAGAAGATCTTCCGCTGCAAATAAAATGGAATGATGTAGTAAATACAATGAAATATAACGTAGAACAGTACTGGAGTGAAAAGGCGAAGAAGCCATATTTATTTTTTATAGAAGAGTGGGTAGAATCAGCTGTCGTTACGATGGGACGTATTTTATATACACTAGATCATAAAACAATCGTTTCAAAAGATAGAGGATTGCAATACTTGTCAGAACGTTCAGCGGAAGAATGGGAGCTTTTATTAAAAGAAGTAGCGAGAATACGGCAGAACCCAAAAGAAAAGCGAATGCTCTCAAGGTGGAGAAGAGCAGATATGACGAAGAGGTACTTATTGCATTTAATTGAGACGTGTAGAGAGAAATGGTAGGAAAGAAAATGGACAATACAGTGGGGGGTATTGTCTTTTTTATTTTGTAGTAGATAGAAAAGTATTTACAAGCATTGTGTAGAGGAAAGATAATAGAAAAAAATATGCGCATGGGGGAAGATGATGAGTAAATATAAATTACATATAGATAAAGAACAACTATGGAAAGGCTGCGTTTTAAATTCGATTGCCCATGCAATTAATGTAGCGCATTGTCCAGATTTCTCACATGAAAGTTCATGGGATGGATTTAACTATAGTATGCAAGATAGCCAAGGGGGACAAGGGACAATTACGTTTCATCCGAATTACACGATTGTATGTCTTCAAGATGTGAATAGCGAGAGAATTGATGAGTGGATTGATGCGAAAAATTATTTTGAAGGGGCACCTTCGGAAGTAATAGATATTGCGAAAGAAGAAGCACTTCAATACGTATTAGAAGAAGTAGAAGGCGAAACAGTTCCTTTTATTACAACTGCATTTTGGATTGAGGATAGCGGTGCGTATTCAATTGATTCATTTGAAGAGATGGAAGAGCACGGCGGATTCTTATTAGAAATTCCATTACTTGATACAGAATCAGCAATGGAAAGACTAGAAGAAGAGTATGAACTGACAGAGGAACAAATAGAGCTTTTACAACTCGTGTATGAGAAAAAAATCCAAAGGCCAAATGAGGAAATTAAGTTGTCTAAAGAAGAAGTAGCAATGATTGGAACGGAAGATAGCGAAGGATTGGAAGTTAGTAAGGACTCATTTGAAGAAATGAATATTACTTGGGAGTTGTAGGAGGGATAACATGTTTCCGATTGGTGATCAGCCGAAGATTATGAAAGACTTAGCAAGTATAGCTGGTGATTTAGAAGAAGTAGCGATTGAGGGGAAAACAAAAAATATAGAACGACTAGCATCTTTGAAAGTTAAAAAATTATGGGTGTTCACAGTAAATCAAAAGCAGTTTGATCATATTCTTACGTATGTTTGTCCCGATATATTATACGTTTACAAAATGAGGGTCGAGGATTTAAGTAGCCTTCAGAAATTGTCCAATTTACAACAGTTGTATATGTGCTGGAATACAAAAGCGAAGACGTTATGGGACATTGATTATAATAAAAAACTCAAATCCTTACTAATTGATGATTTTTCTAAGTTAGAAGATTTAAGTGCTTTAAGTAAGTGCACACAACTTAATACCTTCTATATGGGTGGTGGAATAAATACAGCGATGAAAGTACAAACTTTAAAACCACTCGCTGAATTACAGCAGTTGCAAAAGCTTACTTTGATGAATTTAAAGGTTAAAGATGATTTATTAGAACCGTTAATGCAATTGAAAAATTTAAAGGAGTTAAGCTTATCTAATCAATTTAAAGTGGAAGAGTATGCAAAACTCTCTGTAGCATTGTCATATACGGTATGCGAGTCTTTTAAACCTTACGTATATATGAACGATGCAATAGATGGGAAAAATATAATGGTGACTGGGAGAAGAAGGCCAGTCCTTAATTCAAAAACGGATACTGTGAAGATGCAAAAGTATGAAGAACGATTTAAAAAGTTACAAGAGGAATATAAAGCACTAGTAGAAAGTACAATGTGAAATTACATTGTACTTTCTACTAGTTTTTTCATATACATATCAACTTCGTGAAAGAATATGGGCTCTTTTTCCTCGGTATTCAGATGCACGGTGCAATGTAAATATTGCTGTAAGTAGCGATTAGCTTGTTCGTACTGTTTTAATTTGTAGAAAGAAAAACAGGTAAGAAGTAGAAACGCTTTTTCTTCTAATATTGGAACGACAGCTAGTACCGGAGTAATGGAATGTATATTTATTTCCACTAAATTTTCATAAGATGCCCACGTTTGAAACCAGTCGAAAATAGTAGAAAGGTAATTCGGAATGTTGATAGTTTCATGTGAAACATTGTGCAATAGCTGGTTCTGTTTGATATGTATAGGCTCTATTCTTGTTTGTAGAATGCAAGCGAATATTGAAATGTTTTCTTTTATTTGTAATTGGTTCGTAATAAGCTGCGGGAGACCGATAGGGTGAACTCCTATATTTATATAAAAATCATCTCCAAACTGGCTTTTTTGTATGTTAATGAGCTTATAAAATCCGTTTTCAGCTTTGAAAAATGTATGTCTTTTTTTCTTAAAGCCGAGTGGTTTTAAAGTGGCGTGTAAATTTGTAATAAAATCTTGCTCCTTTTTAGAGCCAGGCTTATTCTTCGTCATATTCATAAGTAGTTAAGTTTTGTAAGAAACTTTCAAAGTTAGGTGCTAATTCAATAATTTCCTCAAACTCATTATCGATAAATATAACTGGAGGATTTTCAGCTACATTTCGATAGTCTAATGCAATCCATGTATGTCCATCACCAGATAAAAGTACGATATTCTCAGGCATTTCCCATTCTCGAATTAAATAGCGGCTCTCTAAAATACTAGATTCATTTTCATCAAAAGAAATACCATATAAACCAGATACATTAACGTGATCGTCTGCCCAAGAATTTGGCTTTGAAGTAGGGTGAACATCGAGACGAAGAGTTCCCCCATTTTGTTCTTTTAGAAGGGTTATATATGATTCTGGAAGCTTTACGTTCAGTACTTCTTCTGCTTTTTTGATTAGTTCATCGTTAATGGGTGCTAGTTTTAAATAGTCATCGTCTGCCCAAATTGTACTCTTCATATTCGGTCACCTCAAATAATAGTTTTAAGAATCTTATGTCATATATTATAGTTAGTTTAGATAACACGCAATAGAGGGAGGGACGGAGTATGGATGTGTATGAATACCTCGATCACGTAAATTCTAAAGAAGATTTATTAAAATTTCTTGTATACCTCCAAAAGGATTTTAAAGTGAATAAAGATGAATGGGAGAATGTAGAGGTAGAGACTTATTTAGAGGCATTAAATAGTTGGTTAGGTTCTTGTGAATCGGTTTATATAAATCAAGGAGAGAAGTTTCCAGAAAATATTACATGGAAGTTTATTGCTCAAATGTTACTTGCGGCAGCTCATTATGAATAAAATTAGATTTTTAAAAGATAGAATGGAGAAGATATCATGATTAACCATAATAAAATTAAACAACTTTTAGCACATGTAGATCGTGCTGAGGATAATGAAATTGAGCTAGAGTATGAATTTGAACCTATGACGATAGAATTGTTTAATAGTGAAGAAATAGAAGAAGGGCAACTTGGTTATAGTTTTGATGAAGAAGGAGACTGGAAAGAAGGATGGATTGTAATCGGCATAGATTCATATCTTGGAGACCCGATTTTTGTAGATAGTAATGATGAGAACTGTCCAGTTTATACAGCTATGCACGGTGAGGGAGAATGGGAGCCGGAATGTATAGCGGAGCGTATAGAAGATATTATTGAGAAAGTGAAGGGGAATGTGGGGTAAATAAACATAGTATTCCAACGTGATTAAGAGGGAGGAAATAATGAAAAAGTTTCAAATCGAACTAAATAAACTGCCGACAGAAAATGCCGGAGAAATAGTACTTAGTATAGATGAGAGTATTGTGTTTCAAGAAAAAACAGACATAATAGACCCGATTTGTCAGTTGTTTGACGCTTGTATCGAGGTCTTTAGATATAATGACGCTACAATTTTCTTAAATGAATATGAAAAAAAGATGGAATTTAAGAAGACAGATGGGGAATTTCTCATTATTAATCAGAGAGACAAGAAGTTAGCTAGTGTTGATAGCGAGCAATTTTTACGAGTACTCTTTTCGTTTCTTAAAAAGGAGATAGGGCAGATTTACATGAGTGGAGTTGATTCTTTTCGAATCAAAGATGCTTACCATAGAATGTTAGAAATTGATCCATTTGTTCCTAAACTTGTAAATGGAAATGACGAAATTATGTATCGAACTTATCATGCTACAAGCGACAAGTATGAATTAAAATGGAAGTATTTAAAAAGGAGAGAGGTTGAACCGATATTTACTCCGGTACTATCTCATGATAAGAAGAGTATCTTTTATGTAGAGGAAAATAACCACAGAATTCGTAAACTCGATAGTGAAACGAAAGAAGAGATTTGGCAGTGCCGTATTCCAATAGTAGAAGATTGTAATTGCATTACTGTGAATGGTGTCGTAATTATTTGGCATGCAAATAGATTTGGAGAAAGTATGGCGAAATTGTACGCTATTTCATCAAGTTGTGGGGAGCTTCTATGGGATTTAGAAATAGAAGGGCATATTATACAAGATGTAAAAACTACGGGAGAAGAGTTACCACGTTTACTAGTTATTACACAAGAAGGCTACAATGTTTTATTAGAGCTTGAAAGTGGAGTAAAAGTATGGGAAAAGAATGTTCGAGTCGGAGGAGAAAAATTGCAGTGCCATCTTGGCACAGATTACTATGTATTAGCAGGGAATCCTTTTGATGAAGATGGGGAAGTTGATGCATATAGTAATGTTGCAATTGCCATTCAATTATTAGATGCTTCTACACGATGGAAACAAATGATGGAAGATTGTAATCCAAATGAACCAGTTACTTTAACTAATGAACATTTTATATGTGTAGCAATGGAGGTATTACAAAAGTGGGAATATGGAAAAGAAGGCTGTAACTTAATTTTTGAAAAAGCTTTTGATGAGGTATGGTACTCTTGCATTGAATCAAAGGAAGCAAAAATACTATTAACAAGAACTGAGTATGGATATGAAGGGGTAAGTAGACAAATACAATGTTATGATCATAAGAGCGGTCAAAAGTTATATGAAGTAAATATGTCTTTTGAAATTGAATTGCCTCCATTTCTTATCGGAGAGATGATGGTATTGTCCTTAGGAGAAGGCAGAATTTGTGGTATTAATATTCAAACAGGTAAAGTGCTTTGGAACAATACTACTCTACATGATATTACAGAGGTTCTGTTATATAAAGATGGAGAAATTTACATTGCAACTTCAAATTTAGAATTGATAATACTTGATGCTGAATGTGGTGAAGTAAAAGATATAATTAAACTCCCTAAAAATGTTGTTGTAATAGATTTTATTGTATCAATTGAGGAAGGTAATAATGGACTATTCATTAGTTGTGTAAGTGGAAATATGTTTGAAATAGTAGAAGGCTAATTTGTGAGCGCTCTTAAGTCGAGATGTTTGTTTTAAAATAGTAATATATATTCACTAAAAAGGATGTATAAAAATGATTTTGATGCATCCTTTTTAGTGAATATATAAAATAATTAACTTAGTGTATTAAAGGTATGATACACGATTATTTTAATATATTTAAAAGTAAAATGAAATAAGAAACGGATAATTGTCGGAATATATTCGATTTCCGTTCACTTTTATGAAATATGTGTACTTTTTGTTAGATTCCTTCATTTTGTCCATATACAATAAATGTATATAGAAATAAGAAAAGGATGATGTACGTGAAGGACACGGTTTTACAAGAAACGATTTCTCCACAAGAATTACATAAAGTTGTTCAAAAGAATACAGCTTATTATGACTTTAAGTGGGGTAAAGTAGAAAATCCAGCGCAAGGGAATACATGGAATTGGGTAGCCTTTTTCTTCCCAACTTTTTGGTTAGCTTATCGTAAAATGTATAAGTTATTTATTATATTTGCGTTATTGGCTATACCTAGTATAGTTATACCCCCTTTTATAGATATTCCAGATGGGATTTATGTAACATTTAGTTTAGCTCTTCAATTAGGAATGATGATATTTACTGGATGGCAAGGAAACCGTTTATATTATAAGCAGGCTGTTCGTGTTTTTCGTAAGGGAGAAGATGCGTCTGATCATGAGAAGGCGTATTTCTTACAATCAAAGGGCGGCGTGAGTATTGCTGGTATGATTGGTTTACAGATTATAGTCGGGATTGTGTATGGATTAGCTGCGTTCGGGCTGTCCTTTTTACCAACTGAGCCGAATATTAAAAACGTTGTTCGTTCAAGTGGAGAAGGGGTTACTTTAGAGATTATGACTGATAATCCAACTTGGAAGTTTGTGAAGAAAGAAAAAGATTATGACGTAGTAGAGTTTACTGGTTATGATTATACAGAGAAGAAAAACGTGAAAATTAAATTTGCTGTTTATTTCGATGAAGATGATTTCGAGTGGCAAGAGGTATATGAAAATAATAAGAAGTTAAGTGAAGAAGAAGTGGAAGAATATCAAATTTACATTGAAGAAAATAATTTGGGTTTCTAGAGGGAACTCGTTCATTTTGAAAAGAAGAATCTTGTGAAGGTTCTTCTTTTGTTTATTAGGGGGGAGAGAAATAATTTCAGCATTAATAGAAGCTCTAATAGGATCGATTAGTTTAAGTACGGGTTTACACATGAAAAAGATTGATGCTAACATACGTTACTTGCAGCAGTATGAATGGTTTCGAATGATATATGAAGACGAGAAGTATCGAAAGTTATTTATTACGAACTACAAAGTTCGCTCATATTTAAAAAGTAAGCTAAGAGTTCGATTGCTCGTAAAAAATAAAAATGCACAACGAAGATTTTTAAAATTAGTAGAAGAGCAAATAGAAAAACGGCATACAAATTGAAATTTTGTAAAATACAATAAAAAATGAGAATTTGAGGTAGGGTTGTCAATAACGTGAGACTATGGCACTATAAAGAAATGCTATACAAATTTTATTTATCGAGATGTAAACATCAATTTTGATTTTTACGTATAAATAATGAACGGAGGAAATGAATTTATGGCTACTTTACCAAATTGTCCAAAATGTAATTCAGAATATACGTATGAGGATGGCGTTCTTTTCGTATGTCCAGAATGTGCTCATGAGTGGGGCCAAGAAGCAGAAGCTGAAAATAATGATGGTGCGAAAGTTGTAAAAGATGCGAACGGAAACGTTCTTCAAGACGGCGATGCAGTTACTGTTATTAAAGATTTAAAAGTAAAAGGAACTTCTTCAGTTGTGAAGATTGGTACGAAAGTAAAGAGTATCCGTCTAGTTGATGGCGATCACGATATCGATTGCAAAATCGACGGCTTCGGAGCTATGAAGTTAAAATCACAGTTCGTTAAGAAGGCGTAAGTAAATAGAAGAGGAGGCGAATAGCCTCCTCTTTTTATTATGTCACTTTTTGTCGGTAAATCGATATTTCGTACAAAATCGTTGATATATTCTGAGTTATGATAGATATATTGAAAAAATCGTTAATATAATTTCATTCATCGTGAACTACGCACGATTCACCGTGCACCATAGTCAATTTCTTTCAATTGACATCGCTTATTAAAGAACGTTTTATATCCAAGCTGTAAAAAGATAATGACAGCAAAGGCAGTACTTCCAGAAATACCGAGTATGATGGCGATTTGATATTGAATGGCTGTGAATGGTGATACACCGGATAATATTTGACCAGTCATCATGCCTGGTAAGCTTATAATCCCCATTCCGACCATAGAATTGATTGTCGGTAAAATAGCAGAGTCAAAAGCGTCTCGAATGAGCGGAGCAGCTGCTTCTTTCGGTGTTGCGCCGAGCATAAGTGCACCTTCAATTTGACCTCTTTGCGATTTCATATTGTTTAAGAACGTATTTGCGCCGAGAGAAACGCCAGTCATGGCATTCCCAACTAACATTCCTGTAATAGGGACGATATATTGCGGAGCATACCACGGATCATGTCCGATAATAACAAAGATAAATAGTAGAAGTGGCCCAATTGATCCGGCGACCATGGAAAGGGCGGCTACTCGTTTTAATTCTTTAGACATTGGGATGTTAACTCGTTTATAAATATTAAAAATTGCAAAGGTAGTAATAGAAGTAATGAGAGCAATTGTATAAAATGGATTACTGTTTTCAAATACGTATGTAAGGACATATGCAACAAGTACGAGCTGAATCGTCATACGGAATGTTGCGAGCGCGATTTGTTTTTCGCGAGGTATTCCTTTTAATTTTACAAGTCCAATTAAAATAAGAATGAAAATATAGGCAGCTGCAAGTTGCCAAATTTGGAGTTCAATAACGCCCTTCAACAGAGAGCACTTCCTTTCTAGTTGCACCGTTTGCTTTACTAATCTCAATAATGTCGTCTGCAATTTCTTCTGGAAGTTATTGTGAGTGTGTGATGAAGATAATTGTTTTTTTCTTTTTTCGTGCTAGTTCAGTAAATTGTTTCATAACGCGGCGTTCTGTATCACTGTCTAATGCTGAAGTAGGTTCATCTAATAAATAGACAGGCGGATCCATAAGTACGATACGTGCAAAGGCAAGTCTTTGTTTTTCACCGCCAGATAGTGAGGAGGCGCTATTTTCTAATTGCTTGTCTAAGCTAACGGTTTGTAATGCACTCCGCAGGGCATCATCATTTGGTAATGGTTTTTCAGAAAGACGAAGTCCCATTAATAGGTTGTCTTTAACGGTTCCATCAAAAATAGGTGGAGTTTGCCCAAGCATAACTACGTCACGACGTAATTGAATAGGGTGATAATCAGAAATTAATTTTCCGTTATATTCAATTGTGCCGGATGTTGGAGATTGTAAATCGTTTAACATGCGAAGCAACGTGCTTTTTCCGCTTCCGCTTTCACCGATAATGCAAGTAATCTTTTCTTTTTGAATCTGTAAATAAGGAATGTATAGTATATATTTATATATAACGTTTTTTAATATAAACATAAATCGCTCCTTTCTGATTCTAGTTATATCGTATCAAAAAAGAGAAGATAACGGTTATAAAGAGCAACGTTTTTTCTTCGTCTTGAGTTTTATTAATAAGTTAAGTAAACGATCTAATTCTTGGCTGAAAGAAATCACTTTATCATGAGTCAATCCGTATCGTTCAACGAGATAGATTAACTCTTTCTTTTTCGCTTCTATTCGATTGTTTAGTTTCGATAAGTTCATAAGTGGAATGTAATGCCTCCTACAAAAGTATTTATCACATAAAAAATAAGACCGAATGAATTCGGTCTTCAAGGAAATAATAAAACAACTTACAAATAGCATACAATGTTTATCAATATTTTTTAATATAAAAATGAAAAATAAATCATTATAAATATTGAGAAAGATGTGTCTGATAATTTTTAAAAACTGATGCAAAGAGGCTGCCTACATAGTAGACAGCCTGTAAAGTATTAACCTTTATGATATTTGTACATCCAAAGAAGACCAGATTTTAATAATCTCGGTACACGTCCCATTAATGGTTGGTTTGCGAGTAAACCGAATCCATGCTTCTTACCAAGAGATCCTAGAACACCTTTTAATTTAATAACAGGTAGTTCATCCGGGAGTGGTTCATTATTCCAACGTTTTAATAATATTTGGACAATTTGTTCTCCTTGACCTTCAGCAAGTTGGGCAGATGGTGCATGTGGAAGTGCTGCGCAATCTCCTACAACATACACGTGCTCATTGTTTGGAATATTGTGATATTTCGTTAAGACAACCCGTCCGCTACCATCTTGTTCAACTGGAAGGTTTCGAACAACTTCATTTGCTTGAATACCAGCTGTCCAGACGATTGCATCACATTCAAGTGGTTCATCGTGGTTGTACACAATATTTGGTTCTACTTTTGTAATGTTAGAGTTTCGTATAATGTTAACTTTATGCTTTACAAACCATTCTTCTACATATCTACTTAATTTCTCTGGATATGGGAATAAAATTCTATCTTTTCGATCAAATAAATAGATTTTTAAATCAGAACGGCTTTCACGAAGTTCACTTGCTACTTCAACGCCACTTAAGCCAGCACCAACAACAGCTACTGTTGCATTTGGTTCTAGACTATTTAATTGTTCATATGTTTTACGTGTTTGTTCAATTGATTGTAGACTATGTGTATATTCCCTAGCCCCAGGAACGTTATGATATTTATCTTCACAGCCAAGTCCGATAATTAAGTCATCATATTGGATTGCTTCGCCGCCATCGAGATGAACAGCTTTTTCTTCGAGGTCAATATTTGTTACTGTGCCGTATTGAATATTGAGGCGTGGGTGTTCAGGAAACGGTATACGAATATGCGTTTCTGAAATAGTACCCGCAACTAATGCATAATATTCAGTTTTGAAGCAATGATATGGTACTTTGTCGATTAATGTCACTTGTACATCATCTGGAAGTTGGTTGCTTGGAAGTAGCCTTTGCAGAATTCTCATTCCACCGTAGCCGCCACCTAGTATTACGAGGTGTTTCATGATGGATTACCCCTTTTCTGTTGAAATATCCCCTAATCATAAAATTTTATATTAATAAAATATTTTGACTTTACTCAATCAAATTATATCGAATTTGTGAACAAATAACAATGCATGAATGAATACTCTGTTGTACAATAAGAAGAAAAGTAAAATAAACTGTTTTTCCTTTGTAGTTACTATTTCATTGGAAGTAGCATGTTATATAGAAGAAGTCATCTACTTTGAAGTGAAATAATGAAGTAACTAAATAGTTTAGACTGTGTAACGAAAACAACAAGAAACAGCTTAGTTTTCTTCTTATAGATAAAGTGAAAAGGTAATTTGTTTTGTAGTACAGGGGGGAGAATTTTGATTAAACCATTAATTGAATTTTGTGTAGGTAACCTTGCAAGTGGTTCACAAGCAGCTCTAGAAAAATTAGAAAAAGATCCGAATTTAGATGTAATGGAGTATGGTTGTCTAGGATATTGTGGTATTTGTTTTGAAGGACCGTTTGCACTTGTAAATGGTGAAGTTGTACAAGGTGCAACAGTAGAAGAGCTTGTTAATAATGTATATGAGTATTTGGATGAAAATCCAATGTTTTAAGGTGTTGCGAATTAGCAGCACCTTTTCCATTAGATAAAACTTTATTTTGTGGGGAAGGGCTAATACTAATTATTAGCTCTCCCCAATCGAAAATAGTGGAATAAATAAAAAAAGGCCCTTTTTAGAAGGGCTTTTTTCTTACACAAATTGTGTAAGAGTGGCTCATCGCCAAACGTTGTCAAATATGAGAAACGGGGGACATTCATATTGTGTTCTAAAAGCATGCATTTTATACTTAACATAACAAATTATTTTTGGAGTGAATATAAATGAGCCAATTTTCTTTTACAAAAATGCATGGTCTTGGCAATAGTTATATATATGTAAATATGTTTGAAGAGCAAATTCCTGAAGAAGATTTAGCCCTTGTGGCCGAAAAGGTTTCAAATATTAATACTGGTATTGGAGCAGACGGGATGATTTTAATTTGCCCTTCAGACGTAGCTCCGGTGAAAATGCGCATGTTTAATAATGATGGTTCTGAAGGAAAGAGCTGTGGTAACGGTTTACGCTGCGTAGCGAAATATGCGTATGAGCATAAACTAGTAGAAGAAACAGTTTTTACAATTGAAACGTTGGCTGGTATTGTAACGGCTGAAGTAACAGTAGAAGATGGTGTCGTGACATTAGCGAAAATCGATATGGGAGCACCGCGTCTAACACGTGCAGAAATACCGATGCTTGGTGAAGGTGAAACACCATTTATTCGTGAAAACTTCTTATACAATAATCATCGTTATGCATTTACAGCTGTTTCAATGGGAAATCCACATGCGGTTATTTTTGTTGATGATGTAGAAAAAGCACCTCTTACAACACTTGGACCAGTTCTCGAGACACATGAAATGTTTCCAGAGCGAGTAAATGTTGAGTTTATCGAAATTTTGAATGATGACGAGATGAACTTCCGCGTTTGGGAACGTGGATCTGGTGTAACGCAAGCTTGCGGAACAGGAGCGTGCGCTGCAGTTGTAGCTGCTATTTTAAATGGAAAGATGGAACGTGGTAAGGAAATTACAGTCCATTTAGCTGGCGGCGATTTAATGATTGCGTGGACTGAAGAAGGAAACGTGTTGATGAAAGGACCTGCGGAAGTAATTTGCCGCGGAGTGTATGAGTACAAGATAGAAGCGTAAAGATGTATAATGGACTAAGAACAGAAAGGAAGGTGTATTTCATGATTGAAGTAACAGAACAAGCAGCTTTTCAAATTAAAGATATGTTAAAAGATGCTGAAGATGGAGAGAAGTATGTGCGCCTTGCTGTACACGGCGGCGGATGTAGCGGTCTTTCTTACGGCTTAGGATTTGAAGTAGAACCAAAAGAAGACGACACAGTTCTTGAGTTTTTCGGTGTTGAATTTGTTATCGATACAGAAAGTGCTCCAATTGTTAAAGGAGTAAAAATTGACTATAAACAATCTATGCTTGGCGGCGGATTCACAATCGACAATCCAAACGCAATCGCATCATGCGGATGTGGATCATCTTTCCGTACAGCATCGAATGCTGGTAAACCAGAAGAGTGCTAAGTTTTTAGCCGAAATAGAAAAGGCCTTTTTAGCGATGGAATAAAATCGTTAGAAAGGTCTTTTCTTTTGGCGTTACAACAGAAAATGCATGTAAAGTTACTTTAGAATTTGATTTAAATGTTATTATATATAGGATATATGATTTAAATTGTGAATTCCATTTTCATATTGCTCGTTTTAAGATAAGATTTCGGAACGGAAATGTAAATAAATAGCAGAAATATACTATTTATTAGTTATATTTAATGTTAATATTTGTAACGAAGATGATTGGCAATCGGGTTCGGACTAGCTGTAGTTGCATTGGTTATTACTAATAGGTAGATTTATCCCATAAAAGCCCGATTGGTGAGGGCTGATTAAAGTTTCACTTTATATAAAAAAGGTGTATGAGGGAGAAGGCTATAGCAAATTGTATAGAACTGAATAGTTCCGTATTCATTAAAATACGTTGATTACTAGATATTAAAAAACACCGGGGGGATTAGAATGAAGTTATTTAAGAAAGTACTTATAGTAGGGGTGGCGTTGACTACAGTATCGATTTTGGGAGCTTGTTCTAGCGATACAGACGTATTAACAAAAGTAGGAGCAAAGCAACCAGCGAAGGCGGAAGGTGAAGTACTAAAAGATCAGAAGAAAACACCTATGACTACGAGCAAACGTGAAAGTATTAAAAATGAGGATGCACCATCATCACAAAAGCGTTATATTTCTCATGATGAATCTCAAAAGATTGAGGAAGGTAGGACGTATACGGATATTCTTAATACGATTGACTATGGTGGTGAGAACATAAAACATTATAATAACCATGAAAAACGCGTATTTTATACTGAAAAAGATACGGATGGTACATATGAAATTATGGTTGAATTAAATACATATGGTTATGTTGTAAATATTGAACGTACTGCTATAAAGGATGAAGATAAAGATACAGATAAAGAGAATCAGGTATTTACGAAACGTAGTGAAGAGCCTGTAAAGGAATATGAAGAAAAAAACGATCGTGTACCGTGGTATAAAGATGTAAATAACAATTCGGCAGCAGTAAGTTACAATCATTATTTGAAAATCAAAAAAGGTATGCCCGCGAATCAGGTAAAAGCTGCAATTGGACAGCCACATGTGATTGAGAAATATAAATCTTATTCAGTATATGACTATACTGGTTATGGTGGAGAAGGATCATTACGTGTAATCTTTGAACCGAATGGAACTGTTACGGATGTAGTGGAAGACGGTTTACCACGATAATAAATTAGTTACGGGAAGAATTGTAGTAAAGTTGTCTTTGATTTTATAAAGTTTTTGGGAGCATCTCCGAATATAGGTGAAAAAATAATTCTCTTAGCCATGTTAACTACAGTATTAGTATTTACCGAAGTTTCTTCCAAATTCAATAGCGTTATCGTGGATGTTGTTGTCGTATTATCTTTGTTGATATATACCGCAGTAGGGCAGAAATTGTAACTGGACGCGGAGGAGTAGCAGCTTCCTTTTAAAAGAAGGAGGAAAATATGATGGAGGATATTCTTGAATTTATAGGGAGATACGTAATTAAACCTATTATTAGTTTAGTGAGATATCTTGTAATAGAGATTATAATTGAGGGCATAATAGAAGGCGTAATAAACGGTATAAGGAAATTACGTGATAAGTGGGAAAATTGGCGGTAGTGTAGCTGATAAGCGTGCGAAACAAAAACGTTATACAGAAGTTTAATGAAATGATAGAAATCGACCCGCATTTACAATCTGTACTCGTTCCAATTGATGATGGAATGACAATTTCTAAAGTGAAGAAATAATTATTATCTTAGAACCTGTCTAGAATCTTTTTAATAAAATTGCCACACCGGCCAATAAGCAACTTTGTCTACTGTTTTCAAGTGTTCGTTCACAGTTTTTCCACAGTCTGCGGTAATTTTCCAACCAAGCAAAAGTTCGCTCTACGATCCAGCGTTTGGGTAACACAACAAACTTGTGAAGTTCCGAGCGTTTGATAATTTCAACTGAACAATGAATCGTTTCTTTTATCGATTGTGCAAATGATGGGCCCGTATATCCACCATCACAAAGTATATTTGTCACTTTGTCCAATGATTTTTTATGCTTTTCACACATTTGGATAGCACCTTCTCGATCTGTTATATTCGCAGTTGTTACTTCAATCGCATGAATGAGACCATTGGTGTCTACAGCGATATGTCGTTTGATTCCTGATACTTTCTTTCCCGCATCGTAGCCTTTTTCACTCGCTATCCATGTGTTTTTTACACTTTGTGCATCTACGATGCAGAAGCTTGTCTGTTTTTTTCGCCCCTCTTGTTCACGATAGGTTTCGATCAATTTTTTTATGCACTTTTTCAAGAAGACTTATGCCATTCTCGTCTACTTTCCGCCAAATCTGGTAGTAGGAATAGACGGTTTTCCAGTTTGGAAAGTCCCTTGGCAGATTACGCCATTGACAACCTGTCGTAAGCAAATATAGTACACCGCAGAATACCTCGTACAAATCAACTGTGCGTGGGCGCGTCGTTTTCCGTGCATTTTCTAAATCTTCACGAATCAGTTCAAACTGTTTACGAGTAATATTACTGGTATAATCATGTATCATTAGGAAACATCCTTTTTTGTATAGATTATATCATAGATTTCAGACAGGTTC
>NZ_CP147983.1:5145280-5194237 GCF_045291115.1 Bacillus sp. PPSBB_2 | reverse complement strand
GTCTAGTGGTAATAAGTCAAGAGTAAAACAAGACTGATTTTTTCTAGGTGCGATTTTTTCAGCATACGGAAATAGACCCGACCAAAAATGAAATTTTTTCGGGCCGTTTCCAAGATTGCGTCAATAACAAAGTGTTATTTTTCTATCACGCTCCTTGGTGGCGTGTAGAGTTGATGGTTACGTAGTAGCGTATCCACCAGACGCACAAATTTTCTTGCGGTTAAGACGATGGCTCTTTTGTGTTGATGTTTGGGTGTTTCTTTGTATTTCTTTTGATAAAATGCTTGATATTCAGGCAAATATCTTCTTACTGAATTGGCAGCCTCAACTAAGTAATAGCGAAGATAACGATTGCCTTGTTTGGTTAAGGGCGTATTTTCAGACTGATAATTTCCAGATTGCTTGATTTTCCAGCTTAATCCGGCATATTTAGCTAGTTTCGTTTGGTCTTCAAATCGTTGGATTTGTCCGATCTCAGCTAGTAATCCAGCAGCATACACTTTTCCAACACCAGGAATACTCGTCAAGCATTGGTATTCTGGTAGGACCATTACGAGCTGTTCAATTGCCTTATCAAGGTCTTTGATACTGGCTTCGAGTGCACGAATTTCGCGAGCAAGAATACTCAGGATAATATTGATGGATTCTTGAGCGACTTCTCCTAAACGATAAGACATAGTAATGGCTCGTTGAATCGTTTTCGCTAATCCTTCTGGATTTTTAAACCGGCCGTTACCTTTTTCTTGAAGCAAAGAGGCGAAATCTGTTAAAGGCATTTGAGCTAATTCTTCTAACCCATAATCTTCTGTCATTAAAGCGATTAAGGTAGCTCCAAATACAGAAGAAGGAGTTTCGCTATTCTTTAACTCACGCGTGAGCGTGTTGCATTTGTAAGTTAAATTTTCGAGAAAATGTTGTTTCGTTTCTACAAGTTGTCCAATTAATTGGTAACGTGTGCGAGTTAAACGTTGAAGAGCCATATATTTCTCTTCTTTAATGGGAGACGTAGTGAATCTTTGGATTCTTAAAAAGTCAGCGATTCGCATCGCATCATTTTTATCTGTTTTATCTTCATCAAATATTCGACTGAATTGCTTGATGCGAAAAGGATTTTCGATGGTAACGACGGTATTTATACGCTTTAATTCTCGATCCTCATTAAAAAATGTAGCAGGATGAAAGCTGTACATAGAAGTTGACTCCATGCCTATGACGATTTGAGAAAACGAGTACACATTTTGAAATTCTAAAATTTTTTGTTTAATTTGATGAGCGCCTTTCACGTCATTTCCGAGACTCGCTTCAAGAAGAATTGTCAATTGGTTATCGTCTGATAAAAAGCACACATCTAGTTTCTCAGAGCTGACATCTAATCCGACAAATAAGTTCATTTGGAAGGACCTCCTTTCATTGGTTATTTGGAATATGCTTCGATACTATGGGATTTCCCAGAAGCTCATTGCGTAACCACAACCTCGCCTACGAGAATACAATGACAACTTTTGGGGGCTACCTTTTGAACTACTATCCAAAAGCCCAATCAGTTATCGAAACAGCTAGTGTGTTGGTAGTGATAGCAATGGCTCGGGTAACAGACTTTTTATCGTAGACAGAGCTACAGGGGAAATGAGCAAATTCCCGATGGATCCTTTCCATACATCCATTGTATCTGGGAAATTCAATAATATCGAAACAAATTCCGTAAGGAATCTTGTTATCTATTTTTTTAAAAATCAGGGTAATTAGAAAGCAGAAATACTGATCTAAACTATATTCTACGAGGGGATGAGAACAATGGAGGAGCAAATCTTCAATTCTATGATTCAACAAGGTGCATTCGCAGCGTTATTCGTGTGGATGCTTTTTACGACGCAAAAAAAGAATGAACAGCGTGAAGAACAATATCAAAAGGTCATTGAAAAGAATCAGGACGTTATCACAAAACAAGCAGAAGCTTTTGGGGATTTATCAAAAGATGTTTCTGAAATTAAACAAAAAATCTTAGGAAGTGGAGATGTTCAATAATGGAAATCCAAAAAAAATTAGTTGACCTAAGTAAATATGGTATAAAGTGTCCGTATACAATGAATCCTGAATTCATCACGGTTCATAACACTTACAACGATGCTTCAGCGGAAAATGAAATCGCGTATATGATTCGAAATAATAATGAGGTGTCATTCCACATCGCAGTAGATGATAAGGAAGCGATACAAGGAATTCCTTTAGAGCGTAACGCTTGGCATTGTGGTGATGGTGGAGGTAACGGAAATCGTAAATCTATCGGGGTGGAGATTTGCTACTCTTTAAGTGGTGGAGATAGATATTATAAGGCGGAAAATAATGCGGCTATCGTTGTAGCTCAACTCATGAAACAGTTCAATATTCCAATTAGTAAAGTTCGTACACACCAATCCTGGAGCGGTAAGTATTGTCCACATCGTATGTTGGATGAAGGGCGATGGAATTCTTTCATAGAAAGGGTGCAAAACGCATATAATGGCGGTGGAAATACAGCTCCATCCACACAACCGTCTAACAATGGTGTAGGTGTCGTTACCATTACAGCGGATGTATTACGCGTTCGTACGGGGCCAGGAACGAATTACGACATTGTGAAAAAGGTGTACCAAGGAGAACGTTATCAATCATGGGGCATTCAAAATGGCTGGTACAACGTTGGTGGAGACCAATGGGTATCAGGGGAGTATGTGCGGTTTGAGGGGTAGGATGGAACGGTTTTGAAGAGTATGCATAGTATGCAATTACCAAAGGGTTTTATATATGCGTAAAATAGGGCAGACAAAAAAGCATTCCTTGTGAGAGGGGAGTGCTTTTTTAACATTATAAAGATATACATCTCTTATTTGGTTTGTCAGTAGTATTATATGTAACGACAGGAATGAATATGAACAATAAAAATAATGACTATGTGTAGATGGAGTAAGGTGGGGAACCAAAAGAGGCTCCTCTTGTTAATATAAGGAGACCTCTTCTAGGGGATATCAGTTATTTGTAAAGCTTATTATATGATATGCAATAGTTACAATATATTATAACAGTAAAAATAAAAAACCAGTGCACTCTTGACTGAGGAGTACGCTGGTTTCGTGGTTTCTCTTGAACCATTAGATATATATGTGAAAAAATCATATTGTATTACTAAAAAATAAAAAAGAACACTCCAATATAAGGAATGCACTTTATGTAGAGTAGTATAAGGTTCTAATGGGAGAAAACTGTTATTAGTTTAGCTATATGCATGCTAGGTACTTAATATTTCTTAAAAATAGAAAAAAGACACTTTCTCCCAGTTGAAAGTGTCTTTTTCCATGAGGAGTATTCTCCGATGACATTCTTACTATATGCGTGTGAAAATAATGTATGAATACAAAATAAAAAGACGCTTTCTCTAGGAAAGCGTCCGGTTTATATAAATTTCTCTCGGTGTTAGTTTTAGTATATGTAATAAAAGCGAGCGATATAACGAAATATTGACGATAGAGTATATTTTTATTACATTCTTTAATCTAAAATTGTATGTAAAGAAAAGAGCGGTTTCCTTTAGTGGGGACGGCTTTTTTGTTGGTGGGATTACATATTGTGAAAAAGGGTAAAACTATTGAAATGGAGGTGTTAAAATGTCTTTTTTTACAATTGTTCTCTTATTTATAACGTGTATTTCTGTTATTAATTGGGTATTGTTACGAAGGAAAAAAGAGCATGACTTTTTGAATTTATTACATTTAGCAAATAATGATGTAGATTTTAAAAAAACTGTAGCTATGGGGCTGTATTATCGATTCATGAAACAGACAGAAGAAGTAAAAGTATCTAATGTATTTATTCGGGAAGATCCAATAGCATTTGAACATTTTGTTGGAGACGTATTTGAAAGGTACTATGGAGGATCGGTTTACGTAACGAGGGGGTCAAATGATTACGGTGTTGATTTCGAACATAAGTTAAATGACGAATTATATATTGGACAAGTGAAATGTTATAATTCGGACATGCCTTTTAATGCTATCGCATTAGTTCATTCAAATATGGTAAAAGAAGACGCGAAGGGCGGATACGTAGTAACAACTGGGAGTTACACGGTAAATGCCCAGCGTTATGCTGAAGGATTAAATATCCAACTAATCGATGGGCCAAAACTTGCTGAGATGTACATAGAAGTGTTGCAAAATGAAAGAAATCCTGTTTACAAATTAGACCCTGTTAATAATTAATTAGCAGGGTCATTTTTTTGTACTTCATATAAATCGTCAACTCTACAATTAAAGATACAAGCTAATTGATATAAACGATGAACATTTGGAAAAGAAGTTCCAGTTATGTAGTTGTTGAGTTGTTTTACGGTTATTCCTAGTTTATTCGCTATAAAATCTTTTCGATATCCACTTTTTTCTACCCAATCTCCAATTTTACTTTTAAGTTTTATCTCCATATTTTATCACCTGCAAATTATTTCAACACACATAAAAAAATACCTCTATTCTAATTTATTTTCTATATTAAAGAAAAATAATTTCTTAATATGGGTAATAATCCTTCTTCTAAGTCATATTCCTATATTAAGACCATGAGGAATATCAAGTGGAAGCAAGGGAATCTAGAGGGGAGAGAGCGCGTATGCGTTGGCAATATTCACATTTAAACGAAACGCCTTATCTATATCCAT
Source organism: Bacillus sp. PPSBB_2 (assembly GCF_045291115.1). Taxonomy (NCBI): domain Bacteria; kingdom Bacillati; phylum Bacillota; class Bacilli; order Caryophanales; family Bacillaceae; genus Bacillus; species Bacillus sp. PPSBB_2. The sequence goes on along the minus strand of NZ_CP147983.1, from coordinate 5,189,550 downwards.
CGAAGGAATTGAGAAATATGTATAGGGGTTCTAATGGTAAGAAAGAAACGAATGCGATAGTGAACCATATGGAAAGACATGAAGTATTTAATAATCTTGAATATAAAGGCTATTACCGTTTATCAAGCGAAATTATCGAGGCTCTATATGAAGAGGGAGACGAAGTGTTGGAATGGGAGGATGTTATTAACGATTATCAACCAATAATGAATTCAAAGAAGGGTCTACAGCTAAAAAGAAAAGGGGGATTCAGATGACACTTGTAGGGGAAGTGGTAATTATTTGGACGGCAACAGGCTTATCTGTTGTTGCGATGAAGGTGGCTGAAAAAATGGGGAAGAGTGTTCCACATTGGCTTCCACGTATAACCTTGTACACGACGCTTACGGGCTCGTTCTTATATCTTCTACGTTATATTCTCGTTATGTTTCTATGAAGGAATACGATGTGGAAGAGAGGGACAATAGACCACACAAGCAAAAATGCTCGTCCTGTTATCTTCCAAAAAAATGCAACTATATCCTTATAGGATATATAAGGAGTGTTCATCTATGCTTGAATTATTGTTAATACCCGTTGCTTCATTTGGATATGCTTTGGTAAGTAATAAGTTCAAACGTAAAGATGATGATAAGCGCAAGATACAAGTATTCTTTGAAGTGTTTGGAATCGCAATCAAAAGAGAAGATAAGCTATATTATCCAAAATTTCAAAAGCAAAAAGATGATGATCGCAGCACAACGTATATTTATACTTTACCTGTTGGAATGCCGAGTAAAATCATTCAGAAGGTAGAAGATGTTGTTTCTGAAGGACTAAATAAACCCATTCGAATCCAGTATGATAATTATAAGTTGCACATTCGAGTATTCCATAAAAAAATACCTACGAGATGGGAATGGTCAACGGATTTAATTCAAGAGCGCAAATGGTGTGTACCAATCGGGCAAAGTTTAGAAGAGTTAATTTGTCATGACTTTGATAAAACACCGCACATGACTTTAGGTGGACTAACGAGGATGGGAAAAACGGTGTTTTTAAAGAATGTATTCACTTCACTTACTGTAGCTCATCCAGAGCATGTTCACTTTTACATTATTGATTTAAAGGGAGGATTGGAGTTTGGACCTTACACGAACGTAAAACAGGTAGAATCTATTGCAGAAAAGCCAATTGAGGCCTTTCAAGTATTGAGTATGATTTTAAAAAGGATGGAAGAAAAAATGCTTTTTATGAAAGGACACCATTATACCAATGTGGTAGAAACAAATATAAAAGAACGCTATTTTATTATCGTGGATGAAGGCGCAGAACTTTGTCCTGATAAAAGTATGAATAGAGAACAACAAAAGTTATTAGGAGCTTGCCAACAAATGCTATCTCATATAGCGCGTATAGGTGGAGCATTAGGGTTTAGACTAATTTTCTGTACACAGTATCCAACTGGGGATACGTTACCACGCCAAGTGAAACAGAATTCAGATGCGAAGCTAGGCTTCAGGTTGCCAACAGCAACAGCTTCACAAGTAGTTATAGATGAACCAGGGCTTGAAACCATACACAGCATTCCAGGGCGCGCGATTTTCAAGACCGATCGATTGACTGAAGTTCAAGTCCCATATATTTCGAATGAAAAGATGTGGGATGTACTAAAACAATATGAGGTGAAGAAAGATGAACATCCAGACACATATCAAAATCAACAGACAAATGATGATTCTGACCTCGATTAGAAAGCTGAAATTTGCTACACGTAGGCATTTAATGGCTATACATGATTTAGGTGGTATAAGAAATGCAAACCGCATATTAAAGGATTTAAGCTCATTTGTGAATAATACAGTGTATAAAAAAGAACATGTATATTACCTAAATAAAAATGGTAGGGAGCTATTTGATGATAATGAGAAAGTTATACCCAATAGTCGGTTAGCGCATAGTCTTATGAGAAATGAAGCATGGCTTTATTTGTTTTGTCCCGATGACTGGCAAATAGAAGCACCCATCCGTTATAAAGTAAATGACCGAAAGAAAACGATTATTTCTGATGTGAAATTCCGGGATGACGACGGGATATTAAACGCTGTAGAAATTGATCGTAAACAGACGATGAATATAAACGCTGAAAAAATGAATCGGTATGGTGAATTCACTGTGTATTATAAAAACAAATATAACGGGAAAGTCCCTATTATTCACTTTTTTACTCTCACATCATACAGGCAAAGGACGTTAGAACAATTCGCTGTGCAACAAGGTATATATGCAAAAGTACATGTTATACCTGAAGTGTAAATGGCGACATTAATCCATACCAAATTCGGGGTCAAAATAATATTTGTTCATCAAGTTGTTCACGATACCGTTGAAATATGCAAACTTCCCCTTTTTAATGCGGACCCTACTCTTTATTTTCATCGCAAATTCTTTCATGGCCTGTAAACCAATATGTAATTCTTGCTCTTTATCAAAAGCAGTTTTCCCTGTTGTATGATTTATCACACGATTGCATTGTTTTACGACCTTCCAAAATTCTTGAATGGTTTTCGCTTTTGAATAAAAAGCAGAAGCTAGGGAAGAAAAACGTTTCGGAACCCAATGAGACACAAATTCAGCTCTTTTAATGTTTTCTTCAGGTAGAGTAGTATTCTCATTACTATTACGTTTGTTTATATCTTTTATATTTTGTTTTAAGGAAACAGGTTTTGTTTTAATGGTAGGACACTTTGTAGGACTTTTTGTATCTACCTTGTCGGACGCTTCTTCCACAATAGGTTGAATAATAATACCATTTGAAGTTTGAAGCATATCTTTTGTGCGTTTCATTGCTACCTGTTTAATCATGTCTAGATCCACAAGTTTCTTCATTAAACGTTGTACAGTTTTATAGGAAACTTCCATCATGTGAGCAATTGAATTTTTACATAGGAAACTAACACCTACATATTTGCAGCTGTAGCGTTTTAAAATTTCAAGTAATGCAATTAGTTTAGATTTTACGTCGGTACGCTTAATAGACATACGGATAATGTCTCTATATGTACGTATAGTTTTGTTTAATTCTTCCACATCAGTGAATGACGATAAGTTGTGGAAGGATTCTTTAGTTGCGATGACATCGATACGTTTTTTCATAACGGTTTGTCTCCTTTTTGGAAACAAAAAAGCAACGTCACCTAATTATTGGGTAAACGTTGCGTAATAAACCCTATATGAGGTAAAATAACTCATGAGAGGATAGCAAGTGTTTACCTGGTCAGCTCAGGTGGATGGTTAATAAAGTGGTGGTACACTCTATTAACGCGCTGTGCTCTTTTGTTTTTATGGTCACATTTTGGTCACGAATGAATAAAATTCAAGATTTATTCATAATTCCCAATAGTGTACAAACCGTTGATATATAAGCGTTTGTTACTGTTTTTAAAACAAACGTAAACAAGCTTTATTGACGAACAGGGTCAATTCCTTTTTTTGTTTTCAAATTCTTCTTCTGAAATGACTGTAAATCCGTGTCTTTTAAATAAAGCAGTTGTCACTCCGAAACCAGTTTGCTTATTACCGTTAAATTCTCCAGTGTAAATCGTAGAACTACCACAAGATGGGCTGCGTTCTTTTAAAATAATATATTCTGGGTGTAAATCTTTAATTTGTTCTAATGCTTTATAAGCACCATTTACGAAAGCTTCTGTGACATCTTTACCATCTTTTGTCATCACTTTCGCTTTTCCGTCTAAAACGTCGTCGCCATTCCCGCCAATAATTTCAGCTGAGGGGCGAGGTGTTGGTAATCCCCCTAATACTTCGGGACAAATGAGGACTGTATCTTCTTTTTGCAGAAGCTCCTCTATTTTTGAAACAAGATTGTCATTCCCGTCATAACGGCAAGCGATACCACCTAAACAAGCGCTAATTACGATCATATTTTCATCTCCATTAAAAAAATATTAACTATCACGCCAATTTCACTTCCTGCCTCTTACTTATAAATGAGGTGATATAAATGGGAAGCTTATATAATTTAATGAAACCATATAGTGAATTTCGAAGTAAAGAAGAGTTTAATACATACCAAAAACAAGTTTTGAATTGCTACCGATTTCAATTGAATAAAACGGATGCTATCATCATTCATTTTTTAGGGAAATATGCGGTGAATGAGAAACAGAAAACAGTGGGAGTTGCTTGTCCGTTAATGGAGACGATTGCGACGAATGTTGGAAAGAGTATTCGTACAGTACGCCGCTCAATTGCAAAGTTAGAGGAACTAGGAATTATAAAGCGTGTTGCAACAAAAGAGAGACATAAGCGCGGCGGGTATAGTGCGAACTTATATGTATTTCTTACATCTGCGATTGACCGCATGGATGACCGTATGCAAATGTCCGGTTGTAAAACTGAGAATAATGCAACTGGCTGTAGTAAAAATGAGCAAAAAAGCGCTGGGGAAACAATTCTTTCTAAAAACATTCTACAAATAAAAGAGAAAAGAAAAGGAACGTACGAGCTTGATGAGACGTATTGCCGTCATGATATACCGAAGCCTTTTATATACGCACTGGTGCCCATGACGAGTAATCCGAAGAAAATTAATATATTTTGGAGTAAGGTCGAGCTTGCATATAAAAAGAGCGGGTTACTAGAACAAGGTGTTTTACTAGAGCAAATATTAGCTGACGAAGAAGTGTATGGAAATTTAATTTGGCGTGTGAAAAGTGTTGTAAGAGCATATAAATATGGGGAAATTCGTAAAGATATTGGGGCACTTTTATACAGTACAGTGCGAGATTTATTTTTAGAGATTGGATTAGAATGGGGAGCAGCATTAAGGAGAAGTAAGGGAATATCACTATTTGATCCATTCAAAAAAGAGCCATGTGTATAATACATGACTCTAATTAGTTAATCGAACTTCCTTACAACTGGAACACGAATCGCTACAAATAGTACGAAGACGATAACAGCTATTGCACCACTTTTCATAACGGTTACGATTGGAATTCCTATTGCAAGTGCAATGGATGTGAATGCATAAGAGAGCGGGATAAAGCCCATTGATGATAGCATAAGTAAACTCATTACGCGTCCCATCATTTCTTCTTTGACTGTCGATTGAATCATTGCCATAAGCGGTACAATCGCCATTGCGATTGTAATACCGTAAAACATGCCAGCTAATAGTGCTTGCCAAAGTACGGTACTAAAGTTGATGGCTAAGAAGAATATACCAGACAATAGCATCATGATAATACAAAATAGACCGCGTCTACGATTAATATTTTTTAAACCGACAATGATAGCACCGATTGCCATTCCACCGCCTACAGATGCCTCTAAGTAACTAAACTGGAGCGAATCACCATGCAGAACGTTTTTAACAAAAAGCGGGAAACCAACTTGCATCGGACCGATTAAAAATAAGTTTAAAAAAGCGCTACAAATAAGGAAAGTTGAAAGGAATGGCGATTCCTTTACATATAAGATTCCTTCTTTAATGGAAGTGAACATACCTTTATCTGTATCTTTTTGTTCTGGCATCGTAAATTGTATTTTTTGAACGAGTATGGCAGCGACAATCAGTAATAAAATCGTAATGGAAAAGATTGTCTCATAGTTCGTAAATTTAATGAGAATTCCGCCAAGTACAGGGCCTAAGATGACCGATGCTTGGTTCGTTATTTGTGTAAGTGAATTCGCTTGTGTTAACCGGCTTTTTTCTACCAATTCCGGTAAGATAGATCCATCTGCTGACCAGAAGAAAGCATCAGCAAGTCCAAAGAATAAAGCGAATAAAGCAAATGTATATAGCGTTACATCACCAACGATAAACCATGTGAGAATGGTTGCGACAAGAATCGCTCGAATGATATTGGAGTAAAACATAATATTTTTTTTCGGGAATTTATCAGCTACAGCGCCGCCGACAATCATAAAAATAAGCCTTGGAACACTAAGGGCTACGAAAACAACACCGAGTGAAGCTTCAAGGTTTAACGTTTTTGCTATGTACCACGTTTGTGAAAAAGTAAAAAAGGCTAAAGCAAAGCTTGAAAAAAGAGTAGCTGCCCAAAGAAAAAGGAAATTCGTATTTTTTAATAACGGTTTTCCGCTTTCTTCTAAAGCAGTTTTATTTTGTTGTAGTTCCTCCATATTGCTTCCTTTCTATGTGACAAATTTAAACTAAAAAACCAGTAAACGCCCGATTGGTGAGGGCTAATACTTAATGGGAGATGCCCCCACTGATTATAGTTTCACTTTATACAGTTTCTAATATTTCTATACTGCACTTTCTCATTGTAGACAATAATAATGAATTTGCCCAGTAGCTATTTAACGACAAAAAAAGATGCCGAATGGGCATCTTTTTTTAGGCTAACGCAATATAAATATCCAGTTGTGCATGATTTGGGTCTAATGCTCTTTCGTCGTAAAGCTCGAAGTCTGTTGTGAAGGCACGTTTATTTTCTTTCGACCATTGCCAAATATATTCCCAAGCTTCGCAAACGACTTCAGCAACTGGTCCCTTTCTCGTTGTAAATACCGCATATGTAGCAGCAGGTATTGTTAAAGTTGTCATATTTTCAGGAACGTCTTCTAATGAAGAAACGGGCGTACCGATTGTGAATGTATATGTACCAGTTTCATCTGATTCGTAGTTTGAGTAGAAAGCAAATGTTGCTTTCGTTTTTTGGTTTGGGATGTGATGCATTATTTGTTCTTGGAAGTAGCGGTTCCAAAGCTCGGGGATTTTTCCTTTAGTAGATGCCTCTCTTTCGTTAGTCGTCGTAACTGAAACGCCGATTGCTTGGAAAGCTTCTTTTTTCATTATAATGGGCTCGTTAATCATGAAAATTCCTCCTTTAAAATAAGAACATTCGTTCCTGGTTTTAATATAACATATTTTTATATGTGAAGTTTTTTTGAAAATTTTAATTATAAATAAAAAATAAGTAAAAAATGGTAAAATTTCTATTTCGTGTACAAATAGATTTGGGAGTATGTTAAGATTTTTATGTATCCTTTAACTGTTATATAAACCTATACAATAGGGCATTTTTTACTATGTTAAAAAATGGTGTAGGTTTGTATAAGTGTCCGATATATATATATGCTATTTTTGATAAATTAAAATAGTAATATTCTATGAGATTTATATTGTTGACATTGGGATTTCAACGATACATTTTCGTAGGTCGGATTGTTGCGAGTGGATATATATTGCTATGTATACGGCTACGAAATTAAGTAGACGGATAGCAAGCATATAGAAAGGAGAAAGGTAGAAAATATGAAACAAGTATTGAAGTGTTTTAATGTCGTAACAATGATCACACTTCTCCTATCCATCATATTGCCTTCACCCAGTGCTTTTGCAGAGATAAATAAAAAAAGCTGGGATGAGTTACAAGGAAATGATGTGAAAATTAAGGCAGAGCAAGTAAATGCCGAAATATATAGGGGGGAAGTAGCTAAGAGGGAGCACGTATTTCAATATACGATTGAAAATACGGGAGATACACCAATTCAAGAATTGGTGCTTAAACAAAGTAATGAAAATCAAATTACGTTCCTCTCGCAATCTGTGAAAGTAAACGGAGAGAAGTTACCTGAAAATAAAGTAGCGGATTTCTATGTAGAAGAAAAAGATAAGGGAGGAAAACTTCTTTCTTCTAATCTTAAAATTCGAGATTTAAAATCACACGAAAAAATGACGGTGCTAATAAAGGCTAGCCGCACGCAGCATTTTAATAAAGAATACAAACAAAAGATTAGTGTGCAAAAAGATCAAGTACAAATAGGAAACATGTCTGTAGATGTTGAGGGAATCCCTTCTGAAGAAAAGGTAGCAGCTAATGCCGATGAGGAGGCTGACAGTAGTAAGAAAGAAGTTGGCCCATCAGCTAATAATACAATTAAAAAAGTTGATGAAAAGCTAAAAGTATCTGTAGAAGATAAAAATAACCCTACATCAAAAACAGAACTACCAGAACAACCAGTAACCGAAGCTGAGAAACAGCCAGAAAAAGAGGCAGTAAAGCAGAGTGTTGCAGAAGTACAAGCTACGTCAGAAAATGCTTCGAAGGTTCAAATCCAAACAGGAGATAAACAAGGGTTTGGAGACCCGTTGTATTCTATAATTGCTGCTGGTAATTTAGTACAGACTGGTAATGTGACGCTTGGTTTGACAACTGACCATTACGGCAGACAAAGTATGGGTTATAAAACGAACAAAATGACAGTGGACGTTGATAACGATAATAGTACTTTTAATTCGTCAACAGGCGCATTTCCTAACATTCCTGCTGGAAGTAAAGTGAAAAAGGCGTATTTATTTTGGACAGCAGCTATGGGAACGCCAACTTATGCAAATAAAGAGTATAGAGTTAGTGATGAAGATGTAAGGCAGCCGGTTAAAATGAAAATGGGTAATAAAGAATATAAAGAGGTAAGTGCTACTAGTATACGAAAAGCAGCTAGTTTACCGTATATTTCAAATTACTCTGGTAGTGGTGCCGGTTATGTTGCATATGCTGACGTAACAAATGTAATTGCACAGCAAGGTCTTTCTCAAACGGTGACAGTTGCGAATGTGCCACAAATTAAATTTGAAAAAGGCAATGGTTACTACTGGGGCAACTGGAATCTTATATTAGTGTATGAAAACTATAAAGAAACAGTAAAAGATATGAAGATTTGGGAAGGTTTAGTTACTCAAAAAAGTACAGCTTGGACAGATATTAGTGTTAATAAAATAAACACACCAAAAGAAGGTGCTTTTAAGGCGAAATTTAGTTATTTTTCATCGCAAGGTGATCCAGCTGATAATGATGTGTATGCCTATGATTATGGAGAGTATGATTTTGGGTTAGGGTATCAAAAGTTTAAAAATATTAAAGGTAAAGATAATGATGTTAATGACTCATCTATGACAGAAGTACAAGTAGACGGTACTAACGAGTTTGTTACGAAAAAATACCCAGGATATAACCCGGATTGGACAAATTCATTCAGTACAGATATTCATACGTATCACCTTGAAGGACCTACTCAAGTGAAAAATGATTTAAAAGAAGCAAAAATGCGTTTTAGAGCATATGGTGGTGGCGGTGATATTTACGTATTAAATAACGCCACATTCGTTACAGAGCATAATGCGCCAAACTTACAAGTTGATAAAAAGGCGTTAGATAGTGCTGGGAAAGAAATTAAGGACGTTAAAGCTGGTGAAGAGTTTACGTATCAAATTGAAGTGAAAAATGATACGAAAAATAACCAAGCCCCTGTATCTAATGTAAAAGGTTTTGATAAATTAGATGATCGTTTAGAGTATGTTCCGGGATCTATTCAATATGTGTCTGGAAGTAATAAAGGAAATAAAACAGATAATGCAAGCGATGATGAAGCAGAGTTTGTAAATAATCAAATTGATTTCCGTATTGGTGAAGGTGCAAATGCTAAAGACGGCGGTGTTTTAAAGCCTGGTGAAAGTGCTGTTATTACATTCAAAGTAAAAGTGAAAGCTTCTGTACAATCAGATACAACAGTAAAAAATATCGTTGTTGTAAAGGGACAAGATAGTAGCGAGGTAAATTATGAAACTGCAGATGATGCAGATATTACGGTTACGACTCCAAAAGAGATCCCTGGAGAAATAGAAGCTAAAAAAATAGCATCTAATAAAACACCGAAGCTAGGTGACGAGGTAGAGTATCGTATTACATTTAAAAATAAGACAAAAGATGGACGTCTAGATGTATTGACCATTGAAGATGAATTACCAAGCAATCTTGAATACGTGAAAGATAGTTTGAAAGCAGAAGGTGCAAAACCAGAGCCAGTAGAGCTGAAGTTTGAAAATGGAAAAGTAATTGCAAAATATCCAGAAATTATGGATATGGAAGAAAGAAGTATCGTCTTTAAAACAAAAGTAAAAGAAACTGCAAAAATTGGTGAAGAAATTGTTAATAAAGCAACCGTTAGAGATAAAACAAATCCACCAAAGAATCTAGAAGAGAAGATTACACCACAGCATAAGGCCGGTAAAATTGCTGCAAAGAAAAAAGCAACAAATAAGAAGCCAAAGCTAGGAGAAGAATTTGAATATCAAATTAGCTTCCAAAATACGGTGGAAAACGGAAAACTAGATGCAGTTACAATAGAAGATGAAATTCCAGCTAACTTAGAATTTGTTCAAGGCAGTGAGAGAGCTGAAGGTGCTGAACCAAATCCAGTAGAGTTAAAAGTAGAAAATGGTAAGGTAATGGCAAAGTATTCAGAGATTATGGATACGAAAGAAAGAAGTATCGTCTTTAAAGTGAAGGTGAAAGATTCAGTTGCAATAGGTAAAGACATTACAAATAAAGCGATTATCCATGTTGATGATCCGAACCATCCAGTAATTGATCCGACAGCAAAAATTACACCGCAATATAAAGACGGTAAAATTGCTGCTCATAAAAAGGTGAATAATCATAAACCGAAGCTAGGGGAAGAAATCGAATACCGAATTTCATTTAATAATACGGTGAAAGATGGAAAACTGGCAGAGGTGAAAATTGAGGATGAAATTCCGTCTGGTTTAGAATATGTGAAAGATAGTCTAAAAGCAGAAGGTGATAAGCCAGCACCGGTAGAGTTGAAAGAAGAAGCTGGTAAGGTTAGTGCGAAGTATGAAAATATCACTGATATGAAAGAAAGAAGCATTATCTTTAAAGTGAAGGTGAAAGATTTTGTTGAAGTGGACAAAGCAATTGTAAATAAAGCAATTGTTGATGATACAAAAAATCCACCAGAGCGACCAGAAGTAGAAATTACCCCGCAGCATAAAGCTGGTAAATTTAAAGCTAATAAAAAGGTAAATAAAAAAGATCCAAAGCTAGGAGAAGAAGTAGAGTACCGAATTAGTTTTAAAAATACGGTAGAAAACGGAAAACTAGCAGAAGTGAAAATTGAGGATCAATTACCAACTGGTTTAGAGTATGTGAAGGATAGTTTAAAATCAGAAGGTAATGAGCCAGCGCCAGTAGAGTTAAAAGAAGAAGCTGGGAAAATTACAGCGAAGTATGAAAATATTACTGATACAGCTGAGCGTAGTATTAGCTTTAAAGTGAAAGTAACGGAAGTAGCAAAAGTCGGTAAGAAAATCATGAATACGGCAATTGTGGATGATGACAATCCGAAGAATCCGCCGCAAAAACCAGAAGCGATTATTACGCCGGAGTATAAGAACGGAAAACTAAAAGCTGAGAAAACAGTAAATAATCCAGCTCCAAAATTAGGAGAAGAAGTAGAGTATCGAATTACTTTCCGTAACGTAGTAGAGCATGGAAAAGTAGCGAAGGTGAAGATTAAGGATGAATTACCAACTGGCTTAGAGTTTGTAGAAGGTAGTGAAAGAGCCGAGGGAGAGAATCCGAAACCGTTGTATGTGAAAGTGAAAAACGGAATCGTCCTTGCGGAATATCCAGAAATTACGGATATGAAAGAAAGAAGTATCGTCTTTAAAGTGAAAGTGAAAGAAAAAGCTAAAGTAGGCGAAGAGATTGTGAACAAGGCGATTGTGGAAGATACAATAAATCCACCAGAGCAACCGAATATCTCTATTCAGCCTCAATATAAAGATGGTGCATTACAAGCAGAAAAAACAGTAAGTAATCATGAACCAAAGTTAGGAGAAGAAGTAGAATATCGAATTAGCTTTGAAAATATGGTAGAGAACGGAAAACTAACTGAGGTAAAGGTAGAAGATGAAATTCCAGCCGGTTTAGAATACGTACAAGATAGTATAAAGTCTGATGGGCCGGAGCCACATCCGGTGGAACTTAAAGTAGAGAATGGAAAAGTAACAGCAAAGTATCCAGAAATTACGGATACGAAAAAAAGAAGTATCATCTTTAAAGTGAGAGTACAAGAGACGGTACAAGTAGGAAAAGAGATTGTAAACAAGGCGGTTGTGGATGATAATAATCCGACGACTCCGCCAGTTGAGCCACTTATACCAATCACACCGCAATATAAAGGTGGGAAACTAGAGGCAAGAAAAGAAGTAAGTAATCATGAACCAAAGCTAGGGGAAGAAATTGAATATCGAATTACTTTTAACGGCACAGTAGATGGCGGGAAGTTAGTTGATGTGAAAATTGAAGATGAAATTCCAGCCGGTTTAGAATATGTGACAGATAGTTTGGAGGCTGTAGGTGATAAACCTGCACCAATAGAGCTTAAAGTAGAGAATGGAAAAGTAACAGTGAAGTATCCAGAAATTACGGATACGAAAGAAAGAAGTGTCATCTTTAAAGTAAAGGTAAAAGAAACAGCAAAAGTTGGAGGAGAAATAACAAATAAAGCGATTATTGAAGTGGATGATCCGAAACATCCAGTTATAGAACCGACAGCGAAAATAAAGCCAGAATATAAAGATGGTAAGTTAACAGCAGCGAAGACAGTAAGTAATAAAGAGCCAAAGCTAGGAGAAGAAGTAGAATACCGAATTAGCTTCAAAAATACGGTGGAAAACGGAAAACTAGATGTAGTTACAATAGAAGATGAAATTCCAGCCGGTTTAGAATACGTGCAAGATAGTCTTAGATTTGAAGGTGCTGAGCCAAATCCAGTAGAGTTAAAAATGGAGTTTGGAAAAGTAATCGCGAAATATCTAGACATTGCGGATATGAAAGAACGTAGTATTATTTTTAAAGCGAAGGTAAAAGAAGCACCAAGTAAAGGGATAACAAATAGAGCGGTAGTGGATGATAGAATAAATCCGCCACTTGAGCCTACAGTTACAATTTTACCGAAAACAAAAGAAGATTTTAAGATACCGGAAGAACCAGAAGTGAAACCGGAAGATCCGAAAGAACCAGAAGTGAAACCGGAAGATCCGAAAGAACCGAAAGAACCGAAAGAACCGAAGGAGCCAGAAGTGAAACCGGAAGATCCGAAAGAACCGAAGGAACCAGAAGTGAAACCGGAGGATCCGAAAGAGCCGAAGGAGCCAGAAGTGAAACCGGAAGATCCGAAAGAACCGAAAGAACCGAAGGAGCCAGAAGTGAAACCGGAAGATCCGAAAGAACCGAAGGAACCAGAAGTGAAACCAGAAGTAAGATTGGAAAAATTAATTAAAGAGCCGCAAGTAAAAACAGAAAGAGAATTACCGAAAACAGGGGCAGCGTCTCCATGGATGATGTCAGTTGGTGCTGGAATTTCATTCTTAGTTGGCGGAGTATTATTCGTATTAGGTAGAAGAAGAAAACAATAATTTTTTTAGACGAAAAGCACACTGAGTTCGATAGTTTATCGAATTCAGTGTGCTTTCGTGGTATATAAAATAAAAGCTCCTTCCACGTATGGAAGGAGCTTTTATTTTTACATATTAAAACATGCTTGAGCTATGCATTGGTTGAAGTTTTGCATTTGGATCGAAGTAAGCTTTTGCATTGTTTACTGCTGTTGGTGCTTCACCGAAGCCGCAAGCAATGAGTTTTACTTTTCCTTCATATGTACAAATGTCACCAGCAGCGTAAATGCCAGGAATATTTGTTTCCATTTTTGAATTTACAAGGATGCTGTTTTTTTGTATATCTAAGCCCCAGTTTTTAATTGGGCCAAGAGAAGAAACGAAGCCATAGTTTACAATTACGTCATCAACATCGATGATAACTTTTTCTTCCGTTTTTACATGTTGAAGAACGACTTGTTCAATTTTGTCATCACCAATGAGTTCTACTGGAACGTATGGTGTACTTACTTCTGCACGAGAATTCATTAAGCTTTCTACGCTATGTTCATGCGCACGGAATTTATCACGGCGATGAACGATTGTAACTTTTTCAGCAATTGGTTCTAACATCATTGTCCAATCAACAGCTGAATCGCCGCCGCCAAATACTACGACGCGCTTACCGGCAAATTTATTCATATCATCAACGAAATAATGTAAGTTTTTCTTTTCATACTTTGCTGTACCTTCTAATTCTAAGCGGCGTGGTTGGAAAGCACCATTGCCAGCAGTAATAATAACTGATTTAGAATAGTGAGTTTGCTTATTCGTAACAAGTTTAAATATACCGTCAGCTTGTTTCTCAAGCGTATCGACAGCTTCTTCTAAACAAACGGTTGGGTCAAATTTCTTCATTTGCTCTTTTAAGTTATCAACTAATTCTTGTGCGCGCACTTTTGGGAATCCAGCTACATCATAAATGTATTTTTCAGGGTAGAGTGCGGATAATTGTCCTCCAAGTTGAGGTAAGCTTTCAATGATTTTTACACTTGCTTGTCTCATACCGCCATAAAATGCTGTGAACAGTCCCGTTGGACCACCACCAATAATTGTTATGTCGTAAACTTTTTGATTTTCTGCCACTTTCATTCCCCCTATAGATGGAATTTTGATATTGATTTCATATATTGTTCATATGTACACGAAAATCCTGCAAATGATGATACTTTCAAATAAATGATAGCATATTTGAGTTCATAATACTTCTGAAAACGACTGAATTGTGTGTAAGTTTTCGCATAGGTTCTTTTTTATTGTATAAAATATACAGAAAGGAAAATACATGAAAAAAAGGCTAAAAAACCCTTGAAAACGCTATGTTATTTTAAAATATTGATAATTCTCCAGACGCTTGAATTCTGGAATAAAACCGACTAATATAGGGAAGTATTATGTTAAATTTCTATGACAAAATTCGTACGATTTTTTGACTGCGTTTTGTTATGATATAGAATGTGATAAATTCCACATTCTTGACAAATAGAGTTTTTAGTACTTGGTATTATTTTTCATTACTATTATATAAAGAAAAGGGTTGTGATTTGGTGAAGACTCCAAAAATCGTAGTTTTAGGTGCAGGTTATGGCGGGATGATTACGACTGTTCGTCTGCAAAAAGCATTATCTGTAAATGAAGCTGAAATTACGCTAGTAAACAACAACAGCTATCACTACCAAGCGACTTGGTTACACGAGAGCGCAGCTGGTACATTACAAGATGAAAAAATCTGTCTAGATATTCAAGACGTTATTGATACAAATAAAGTGAACTTTGTACAAGACACAGTAGTAGAAATTAAAGCTGCTGAAAAACGCATTATCTTAAAAGACGGCGAGTTAGAGTATGACTACTTAGTAATTGGTCTTGGTTTCGAATCAGAAACATTCGGAATTACAGGATTAAAAGAGCATGCATTCTCAATCGCTAACATTAATGCAACTCGTGAAATTCGTGAGCATATGGAAGCTAGTTTCTCTAAATATGCAACTGAACAACGCGATGAGTTAGTAACAATCGTTGTTGGTGGTGCTGGATTTACTGGTATCGAGTACGTAGGTGAGCTTGCAAACCGTGTTCCTGAACTTTGCAAAGAGTACAATGTACCACGTGAAAAAGCACGTATCATCTGTGTAGAAGCTGCTCCAACAGCACTTCCAGGTTTCGATCCAGCGTTAGTAGAATACGCTGTAAAACAACTTGAGAAAAAAGGTGTAGAATTCCGCATCGGTACAGCAATTAAAGAAGCAACTGAAG
This sequence comes from Bacillus sp. PPSBB_2, assembly GCF_045291115.1. NCBI lineage: Bacteria > Bacillati > Bacillota > Bacilli > Caryophanales > Bacillaceae > Bacillus > Bacillus sp. PPSBB_2. The sequence continues at coordinate 5,174,021 of NZ_CP147983.1, read as the reverse complement.
AAGGTATTATCGTTGCGAATGGCGATGACACTGAATTAATTAAGTCTGAAACAGTAGTTTGGGCTGCAGGTGTTCGTGGTAATGGTATTGTGGAAGAGTCTGGATTTGAAGCAATGCGCGGACGTGTAAAAGTTGATGAGTACATGCATGCTCCAGGATACGAAGATGTATTCATGGTTGGTGACGCAGCGTTAATCATTAATGAAGAAATTAACCGTCCATACCCACCAACAGCACAAATCGCAATTCAACAAGGTTACAATATTGCACACAACTTAACTGTATTAGTTCGTGGTAAAGGCGAAATGAAGAAATTCGCATTTGATAATAAAGGATCTGTATGTTCTTTAGGTCATGACGATGCAATGGGCGTTGTTATGGGTAAAAAGTTAACAGGTTGGAAAGCTTCCTTCATGAAGAAAGTAATCGATAACCGTTACCTATTCTTATTAGGTGGACCTTTATTAGTTCTTAAAAAAGGTAAATTAAAGTTCTTTTAATATATATTAGAAAAAGCAGAAACGGCTAAGAGCTGTTTCTGCTTTTTTCATATTAAAAATATAGTATAATATAAAAAGAAAGAATATTCTGTCCGTTCTGAAAGAGGAGGTTATTACATCATGGAGAAACGAGGGAAGGTATGGCTGGCTGTTAGTGGTTTAGTAGCTACAAAAGATGGTAGGTGGCTATTTGTTAAGAAGAAATACAGTGGATTAAAAGGGAAATGGTCTTTACCGGCTGGTTTTGTAAATGAAGGTGAGACGGTTGATGAAGCTGTGAAACGCGAAGTGTTAGAAGAGACAGGCATTGTCGCTCATGTGAAGGGGATCATTGGTGTTCGATCGGGTGTTATTCGTAATGAGATTAGTGATAATATGATTATTTTTCTTTTGGAGCCTGAAGGAGAAAATATTATTATACAGGAGAAAGAATTGTCTGAAGTGGCGTTCTTACATCCGGATAAGATTGTAGACGATCCGAATACGTCTGTGCTTATTAAATATTTGTTAGAAGGAAGATCAGAACTACATCTTGAAGTGGACAAAACATTAAATCCAGGCGAACCATTTGGTTATACAGCTTATCACGTATTTACGGCACGTGCGAAGGAGAGGGGAAAAGAGTGAGTATACCGGTACTACTTATTTCAATGATGTTATTCTTTATTTTGTTCTTTGGAATTGGATTTTTACTCAACATGATTTTGCGAGCTACTTGGGTAATGGTTATTGTGTATCCGATTGTTTGTATGCTTATTATTAATAAAGCGAGTATGTGGGATTATTTTTCAAAACCGAAAGAAACATTTTCTTCATTTGGGACAAGTGTATCGCACTTAGGACAAGCAGACGTATTTATTCTATCTACTGGATTAGTAGGGGCTGCTTTAGCAGGAGTCGTAATCAAGAAACTTCGGAAAAGCGGATATCAAATGTTTTAATCTCCAATTAAGTTGGAGATTATTTTTTTGCATATTCCTTCATGGTATAGGGAATGATTAACGATGAAGGAGTGTGGAATATAAAAATGTTAAAACGATATTGTATTCGCATTATGATGACTTGTTTACTTGCAATTGCATTATGCGTAACATGGAATGCTTTCACAGGAGTTTCTTTATTAGAGATTGTAAAGAAGTATGAGGGAACGAGTGCAAAAGAAGTACATGCAGCAGAAGTTAAGAGAAATGTTGCTCCGAGTAAAGAAGTGATAAATGCTTTAGAGCAGGCAAACGACTGGTCTAAATATCGTTCAATTGAAATGACTGCAACAGGTTATACGTCGGGAATTGAGTCAACTGGTAAGAGGCCGGGACATCCGGAGTATGGTATTACACATTCAGGTGTTAAGGCGAAAAGGGATTTATATTCCACAATCGCAGCGGACTTACGCGTATTCCCAATTGGAACAATTTTATTCGTACCAGGTTATGGGTATGGTGTAGTAGCTGATAAGGGCGGTGCAATAAAAGGAAACCGTCTTGATCTATATTATGATACGGTGAAAGATGTTTATAGCCAATGGGGTAAGAAAAAAGTAAATGTGTACGTAGTAAAAGTAGGAAATGGTAAGTTTACAGAAGAAGAGTTAACGATGTTAAATCAAGACGAAACGATGCAAGTGTTTCGTGGTCAATATTTAAAACAAAGATAGTCTAGTCGTAATTACGCTAGACTTTTTTTCTTGGCTTATTTCATAATAGAGGGGATTTTACACGTCATATAACTGTAGTTAGAATTGTCGCATTTTATCGAAAATAAAGTTATAATGGTGGTAGAGAAATTTAGGGGGTCTGAACATGTTTCAAGTACAAAAAGAATTAGCAGGTCACGAAGCAGTAATTGTCGCTTTATTTGAAGAAGAGAAAATGAGTAGTTTTGTACAAGAACTGGACAAAGCGTTTGAAGGACCATTACAAGTTTTACTAGAAGAGAAAGAATTATCTACGAAGAAAAAGGCCATTTCGAAAGTACATAGCTTAGGAAAAACAAATGTGAAACGTTATTACTTTGTTGGTTTAGGCAAGAAAGAGTCTTACACGACAGAAACGTTACGTGCGGCTCTTGGTAAGGCATTTAAAACACTGCAAGTAGCAAAAGTACAAGATGCAGCAATCTTACTTGATTCTTTCGTAACAGAGAAATTAGAGGCGATTGATGTCGCTCATATTGCAGCAGAGGTACAAGGCCTTGGTACATATGAATTACAAACGTATAAATCAGATAAAAAGGATCGTGTAGAGTTAGAGAAGTTCACGGCTATTACAGCGGAAGATGCACAAGAAATTGAAGCCGCATTAACAGTTGGCTACGTACATGGACGTGCAACAAATTCAGCTCGTACACTTGTAAATATGCCGCCAAACGTATTAACAGCGACAAAGCTTGCTGAGTATGCTGTTGAATTAGCGGAGAAGTATGATATGGACTATAAAGTTCTTGAGAAAGAAGAGATGGAAGATCTTGGTATGGGTGCGTTGCTTGCAGTAAACCAAGGTAGTGTAGAGCCACCAAAAATGATTGCTCTTATTTATAAAGGAAAAGAAGAGTGGACAGATGTCATTGGATTCGTTGGAAAAGGTATTACATACGATACAGGTGGTTATTCTTTAAAACCACGTGAAGGCATGGTCGGTATGAAAGGTGATATGGGTGGTGCAGCTGCTGTATTAGGTGCGATGGAAATTATCGGTGAACTTCGCCCAGAACAAAATGTGATCGCTGTTATTCCTTCAACTGATAACGTTGTAAGTGGTACGGCATTTAAGCCAGACGATGTAATTACATCTATGAGCGGAAAAACAATTGAAGTATTAAATACGGATGCAGAAGGTCGTCTAGCTTTAGCTGACGGTATTACGTATGCGAAAAAACTTGGTGCAAACTACCTTGTTGATGTTGCAACATTAACAGGCGGTGTAATTGTTGCACTTGGAAACTATACGACAGGCGCAATGACAAATAATGAAGAGTTATTTGAGCAAGTGCTAGAGGCTTCTATGGAAACAGATGAGCCAATTTGGCAACTACCGATTTTTGATCGTGATAAAGAACGCGTTCGAAACAGTAAGTTTGCTGATTTAAATAACTCACCAGGCCGTGAAGGACATGCGGTTATGGCAGGTACATTCTTAGGCGAATTCGCTGAAGATACACCGTGGGTACACTTAGATATCGCTGGAACATCAGAAACAAAAGGCGCGCACGACTTAGGTCCAGCTGGAGCAACTGGTGCAATGGTACGTACACTTGCAACACTTGTGGAGCGTTTTGGAGAAGAATAAGAGTATAAGTGAAGACTGTTCCAATATTTTAGAACAGTCTTCTTTTTATAGGTTTGTTTACCCCGCTATTTGCCGGGTAGTAAGACTCGCACCCAAAAATTCAGCGAAAGCAAAGCAGTTAGGTGGGGTTGTCGTAAAAGCCCGATTGGTGAGGGCTGATTAAAGTTTCACTTTATAAAGAAATCGTATACAAAATCCCGTTTAAAGCAAAAGAAGTACGGCCCGTTTCTTCAGAGACAACTAATATAAGTGCATCACTCTTTTCTGATAAGCCAATTGCAGCTCTGTGACGTGTTCCTAGCTCAGGATCAACTTCTGTACTTTTCGTTAAAGGAAGAATATTAGCAGCTGAGACAATATGATTATTTTTTACGAGAACGGCACCGTCATGAAGAGGGTTACCTGGATAAAATATTGATTCGAGTAATGGCGCAGTTAAATGAGCGTTTAATGTCGTTCCAGTTTGAATGAGAGCTTCAAGCGTCTCGTTTCTTTCCACAACGATAAGAGCACCATGTTTTCTGGCGCTTAAATGTTGGATAGCTGTTGTAATAAAAGATGAATTTTCCGTATAAGGTGATAAATATGCCTGAATATAGTATGTAGCTGCCAATGTTTGTACATTTGCTAACATATGATGAATATCTTCCATTTTGCATAAAATACATTCGTCTTCTTTATCGATTGCGTTCCTCATAATCGATAGTTCTTTTTCAGCAATTTCAATCATTTGCTTTGTTTGTATTTTGAGCTCTTCTGACAAGCCCCATTCGTGCATAATCCTCATTCCCTTTAGTGGAGTATTTAACAATAGTGTATACAAATATTCCTAGTAAAATCCTACTAGATTTTATAAAATATTGAGATACAGCATGTTTTTTTCATATAATAAAGGTATGACGAGCGAGAGGAGAGAGAAGAATGAATTGGAAACAAGAATTTAGTCGCTGGCTTTCTTACGCACAATTAGATGCAGAATTAAAAGAACAGCTAGAAAATATGAAGCAAGATGAGAAGAAAATCGAGGATAGCTTTTATAAAAATCTAGAGTTTGGTACAGGTGGTATGCGTGGTGAACTTGGTGCTGGTACGAACCGTTTAAACGTATATACAGTTCGTAAAGCAACAAAAGGATTAGCAAGCTTTATTGAAAAATTAGGTGAGGAAGCGAAAAAACGCGGTGTTGTTGTAGCCTATGATTCTCGTCATAAATCACCTGAGTTCGCAATGGAAGTTGCTGCTACACTTGGGGCACGCGGTATCACAACATATGTGTTTGAAAGCTTACGTCCAACGCCAGTACTTTCTTTCGCAGTTCGTCATTTACATACAGTAAGTGGAATCGTTCTTACGGCAAGCCATAATCCACCTGAATATAACGGATACAAAGTATACGGTGAAGATGGTGGACAGTTACCTCCAAAAGAAGCAGATGAGTTAATTAGCTACGTAAATGCAGTAGAAGATGAATTAACAGTTGAAGTCGCTAATGTAGAGCAATTAAAAGCTGACGGTTTATTACATATTATTGGACAAGAAGTAGATGATGCATATGCTGCAGAATTGAACAATGTCATCATTAATAAAGAAATGGTGCAAAAGGTTGGTAAAGACTTAAAAATCGTCTTTACACCATTACACGGAACATCAAATATTTCTGTACGCCGTGGTTTAAAAGAAGTTGGATTTACAGATGTAACAGTTGTAAAAGAGCAAGAGTTACCAGATCCAAACTTCTCTACAGTAAAATCACCGAACCCAGAAGAGCACGCAGCGTTTGAGTATGCCATTCGTGACGGTGAAAAGGTAGGCGCAGATGTATTAATCGCAACTGATCCTGACGCAGACCGCCTTGGTGTAGCAGTGCGCAATCATAATGGTGAGTTCCAAGTATTAACAGGAAACCAAACAGGTGCATTAATGCTTGATTACTTACTATCTCAAAAGAAAGAAAACGGAACGCTTCCGGAGAACGGTGTCGTATTAAAAACAATCGTAACGTCTGAGATTGGTCGTACAATTGCGAAAGCATACGGTTTAGATACAGTTGATACGTTAACTGGATTTAAATTTATCGGTGAGAAAATTAGGCAGTATGAAGAAAGCGGACAATATGAATTCCAATTCGGTTATGAGGAAAGCTATGGTTATTTAATCCGCCCATTCTGCCGTGATAAAGATGCAGTACAATCTGTCCTATTTGCATGTGAAGTAGCTGCATACTACAAATCACAAGGGAAAACGTTATATGACGGTCTATTAGAAGTATTTGAGAAATACGGCTTCTTCCGTGAAGACCTTGTATCGTTAACGTTAAAAGGAAAAGATGGAGCGGAAAAAATCCAAGAGATGATGGCAACGTTCCGTGAGAATCCTCCGAAAGAAGTAGCGGGCTTAACAGTCGTAGCAGTGGAAGACTATAAAGCAAGCATCGTTACATCTTTACAAGATGGACATAAAGAAGAGATTCACTTACCGAAATCAAATGTGTTAAAATATCAATTAGAGGATGGTTCATGGTTCTGCCTACGTCCATCTGGAACTGAGCCGAAGATTAAGTTTTACTTTGGTGTAAAAGATAGTTCTTTACAAAATAGTGAACAAAAGTTACTTACTATTAAAGAAGACATTATGAATCGTTTATAATACAAAGTAATTTTAAGTAGTAAGGAACAAAAGGGAGCGAAATCTCCCTTTTGTTTTATGTAGGAAATAATTGCTATTGATTCCGACAGGAGAGAGGGTATTTTGTGATGAAAAAAGTAAGAAAAGCGATAATCCCAGCAGCTGGATTAGGAACACGTTTTTTACCAGCAACGAAAGCAATGCCGAAAGAAATGTTACCGATAGTAGATAAACCAACGATCCAATACATTGTAGAAGAAGCAGTGAAATCGGGTATCGAAGATATTATTATCGTTACTGGTAAAACAAAGCGTTCTATTGAAGATCATTTTGATAATGCATTTGAACTAGAACAAAACTTATTAGAGAAGAAAAAATATGAGTTGCTTGAAAAAGTACAAGCCTCTTCAAAAATGGTAGATATTCATTATATCCGTCAAAAAGAGCCGAAGGGACTAGGACATGCTGTTTGGTGTGCGCGTAAATTCATTGGTGATGAGCCGTTTGCAGTGTTACTAGGTGATGATATTGTCCAAGCTGAGAAACCGTGTTTACGTCAATTAATGGATGAGTATGAAAAAACACTTTCTTCTGTTATTGGTGTACAAACTGTTCCAGAGTCGGAAACACATCGCTATGGAATTATCGATCCATTAGAACAAGAAGGTCGTCGTTACCAAGTTCGCAATTTCGTTGAGAAACCAGCACAAGGTACAGCTCCTTCAAACTTAGCAATTATGGGCCGTTACATTTTAACGCCTGAAATCTTTATGTTCTTAGAACAGCAACATGTCGGTGCTGGTGGTGAAATTCAATTAACAGATGCAATCCAAAGCTTAAATGAAATCCAACGTGTATTTGCTTACGATTTCGAAGGAAAGCGCTACGACGTAGGTGAAAAGCTAGGATTCGTTCAAACGACAATTGAAATGGCCCTGCAACACCCAGAATTACGTGATGACATGGTTGCAATGATGAAGAAAATTTTAGAAGAACAAGCGAATCAAGAGTCTTAATATAAAAAAAGAGTTATTGCAGCAATCTGCAATAACTCTTTTTTATTATGAAATCGTCGAATGAGAATGCTGATAAGCAGAACGACGCACAGCATAGTATATGCGAGGTGCGATAATAGCACCGATAATTGTAAATGCAATATCTTTTACTGCAAACCACATCATAATCATCCAAGCAGCTTTATAGCTCATATTACCGCCCATAAAGAGATTGACTGCTCCGTACATGTAAGTAGTACCGATTATATAAGTTAAAATAATTCCAGTGAAAGAGGCAATTGCAAATGTAATGAAAGTTGGTCTTTCTTTTTGTTCTACTAGTTTTCCTGATACGTAAGCAACGATAATAAAGGCGATAATAAAACCACCAGTAGGATCTAAAAGTGCTCCAAATCCAGCTTCGAAGTTAGCGAAGATTGGTGCGCCGGCTAAGCCAACGAGCATATATACAGTCATGGATAAGGCACCAAGTCTACTTCCAAGAAGAAGACCTGCTAAAATTGCGAAAAATGGTTGCATAGATAATGGGATGCCTGCTACTTGTAAGAAAGGTGCCCAAGATACAATATTTGCACCGATGGCCATAAGAGCAACGAACATGGCAGCTAATGCTAAATCTAAAACATGAAATCTTCTCATAATGTTAACCTCCTGTTGTTTTTAGGTTAACATTATCGTAGCGAAAATATTTACTTGTTGTCAATCAAAATATTTTGATAAGAAGGCTTTAAATAGTCTCTTAGCAACGTATATGGAATACGAAATTGCGGAATTCCACTTGAATAGGGAGCAATCTCATATAAAGGGAAATAAATGACGAGATTGTCTGGCTCTAAAAAGAAGTGGAATTTTTTCATACTCATTACTTTTTCAGTTGCATCAGGAAAATAAATGCTTTCATTTTGTTTAATTTGTCGTACAATCTCCGCACGGATTACATCTTTATATTTATCCTTTTGTTGAAATAAATCGTCTAAGTGCAGTACCTTTTTTTCGTTTAAATCGAATGTATTTGCCTTCCACGTATAAAGACCGTGTGCTCCGCCAGTATATTGATAGTAATTCACATATAGGCTAAGAAAAGGTGGTTTGTTTAAAGAGACTTTATAATCAACATTTGCTACGTACGGATGAAAGGGTATACTAGATCCTTCGGTCTCTTTATAATATTTTTTTGCTTCTTTTTCTAATTTGTTTTTAAATTTGTCAGTGGATTTTTTGTAGTATAAATTGAGTTTATTTTGAAATTTAGAATCAGAAAAGTTGTGAAAAGAAGGCCTATTTATTTGATATTCTATATAAGGTTTCTTACCTTTTTGCGTTACAGTCTTAACATCGATTGTCAGGTTAGATGCTTTGGCTGTTATTGCACAATTTGGTACAATAGTCAGCAAGGAGAACATAAGCAGTAATATACAAAATTTCTGTTTCATTTAGGTGAAGCCTCCTTATATAAGTGTTATAAGTAGTTTGAAAATAAATAGGTAAAATTATACATTTAATTAAAGTAAGAGAAGGGGGAAGCGATATGGCAAAAACTTTAATGGATTCACTTGGAATTGAGTTGTTAGAGATGACAGAAGATAAGGTAGTTGCTACGATGCCTGTTGATGAGCGTACGCATCAACCGTTTGGATTTTTACATGGAGGTGCATCGGTTGCATTAGCGGAAACAGTGGCAAGTGTTGGTTCATATAATTTAATTGATCAAGAAAAATGTATTTGTTTCGGATTAGAAATTAATGCAAACCACATTCGCTCAAAGAAAGATGGAATTGTAACAGCGATCGGAACACCGATACATAGAGGACAATCGACAATGGTTTGGGATGTTCGTATTATTGATGAAAATGATGATTTACTATGTATATCAAGATGTACAGTAGCAATTAAAGAAAAACGTGAAAAGTAAAAAAGAGGCGCTCTTATGAGCAGCCTCTTTTTCTTATAATTAGAACTGGATTTTCTTCTCTAAGAAACCTTTTAGTTCGCTAATTGGCATACGAACTTGTTCCATTGTGTCACGGTCACGTACTGTAACAGCTTTGTCTTCAACTGAGTCGAAGTCGTATGTGATACAGAATGGTGTACCGATTTCGTCTTGACGACGGTAACGTTTACCGATAGAACCAGTTTCATCAAAGTCTACCATGAAGTCTTTAGCTAATTCTGCGAATACTTCAGTAGCACCTTCAGATAGCTTCTTAGATAATGGTAAGATAGCTGCTTTGTATGGTGCTAAAGCAGGGTGGAAACGAAGAACTGTACGAGAATCGTTTTCTAATTGCTCTTCTTCATATGCATCACATAAGAATGCTAATGTTACGCGGTCTGCGCCTAAAGATGGCTCGATGCAGTATGGCACGTAACGCTCATTCGTTTGTGGATCAATATAGTTAAAGTCTTCGTTTGAATGTTCCATGTGACGTTTTAAGTCGAAGTCTGTACGAGATGCAACGCCCCAAAGTTCGCCCCAACCGAATGGGAATTTGAATTCAATGTCAGTTGTTGCATTACTGTAGTGAGATAACTCTTCTTCACCGTGGTCACGAAGACGCATGCTCTCTTCAGACATACCAAGTGAAAGTAACCAGTTTTTACAAGTTTCACGCCAGAATGCAAACCACTCTAAATCTTCACCAGGCTTACAGAAGAATTCAAGTTCCATTTGTTCGAATTCACGTGTACGGAATGTGAAGTTACCAGGCGTGATTTCGTTACGGAAACTCTTACCGATTTGGCCGATACCAAATGGAAGCTTTTTACGCATAGAGCGTTGAACGTTTTTGAAGTTTACGAAAATACCTTGTGCTGTTTCAGGACGAAGGAAGATTTCGTTTGTGCTAGACTCTGTAACACCTTGGAATGTTTTGAACATTAAGTTGAACTGACGGATTTCAGTGAATTCTTCACTACCGCAATCAGGACATTTTACTTCATGTTCTTTCATTAAGTCAGCCATTTGGTCGAAAGTAAGACCGTCAACAACCATTTCGATGCCTTTTGCATCTAAAGCATCCTCAATTAATTTGTCAGCACGGTGACGAGCTTTACATTTTTTACAGTCAATCATTGGATCGTTGAAGTTACCAACGTGACCAGAAGCGATCCAAGTTTTAGGGTTCATTAAAATAGCTGCGTCTAAACCAACGTTGTGTGGAGATTCTTGAATGAATTTTTTCCACCAAGCTTTTTTAACGTTATTTTTTAATTCGATTCCAAGTGGACCGTAATCCCAAGTGTTTGCAAGACCACCGTAAATTTCAGAACCAGGGAAAACAAAACCGCGATGTTTCGCTAAGTTTACAACTTGTTCCATTGAATACATAAGAAAATCCTCCTTTTGAAAGTTAACGTATTGGCGATGACATACTCTGATACTTTGGAAATGAGCAGTATATGCTAAAAAGAACATAAAAAAACGCTCATCCCAAGGCTTATTTGCCTAGGGACGAGCGTTTGCCCGCGGTTCCACCCTAGTTGATACACAAAAGGTGCATCCACTTTATCATGTATTGCTCGGGACTGCCGTTTCCTTGCGGCTTCAGGCTTTCACTATCCCTGAATCGCTTTTTATGCAAGTACTTATAAGTCCGTCATCGCTACTTATATTAATAATAATGAACATATTCTAACACGTTCTTTTTTAAATCTCAATAGAGGAACGCGTCTATCTATGATAGAGTCTCGCCTATTTTTTCATTATTTATTCCGTAATTTTCTTTAATATGCTTAATTGCTTCACGCTTACTTAATGGAGCGAGCTCATTGTTTTGAACGTATTCCCAAACTACATCCGGATTTGTTTTTGCATATTCACGAAGGACCCAGCCAATCGCTTTTTGAATGAAAAATTCTTTTGAAGAATGTAGTTGTCCAATAATCCAGAAAAGAAGTTCTTCATCCATCTTTTGTTTATATTTTAGTTGGAATAAAATAGCGGCACGTTGTAACCATATGTTATCTGATGCAATCCATTTTGGAATATAGGCAGAAATTAATTCTGGATGTTTTAAAAAGATATCGCCTAAAAATGTAGGGACGATGCTATCGACAGAGTCCCACCAAGATTTTGTGACAATCAGTTCTTCTAAGAAGGGGATATGAGTTTCGTTTATATGCTTTTTATATTTTTGCATAATATCAAGTGCGGCCGCTTGGAATTCACGTTCTGGTAAGTTCCAAAGCTCACGTATGATAATTTGGAAGTCTTTTTGATCTGGGAGAGTATGTATTTGAATGATGTCTTTTAATAATTGGCGTCTTTCCGGTGTTTGAATACCTAGAAATGGGAAGTGATTTTTCATATAACGAGCCATAGGTTCTGCTTTTTCAGGATTTTGATGAGCTGTGAAATGCTCTTGTAATGCTTTTACAAATGGATGCATAAGTGTTGCTCCTCTCTTATTCTCTTTCTTCTCTTATTATACAAAGAGTTTGGATAAATTTTAAAACATAACTTGCAATGTAATGAAATATGTTGAAAGTAGAGAGGAGAGGATAAGATGGAGGATCAAGGCGTATTAGCAGGTTTCTTTGCTCTTAGTTTTGCGTTTATTCTTGTTATATTGATTTGGGCAATTATTTCATATTTGTTAACGGCTTTTGCACTTTATTCGATGGCGAAAAATGATGGTGCAACGGACGGGGTGCTTGCGTTTATTCCGTTTTTGAATAGTAAGACATGGGGTGACTTAGCGAAAGATAAATTACCAGATTTTTTGAAAGAAGAAGCAGGGTGGAAAGTATTCGGTATATACGTTGCATGTTTTATTTTTAATTTCGTACCAATTATAAGTTTACTAGCAACAGCTGTATCGATTGTATTGTCCATTTATCTTATCTACGCTATTTTAGACAGATACGGAACGAACTCTATATTATTTACGATTATTCATGTAATCACATTTTCAGTGTTCTTACCGATTCATTTATTTATCATTCGAAATGAACCGGTGAGATATAAAGAGTAGATTTTTCTTTTTTGTTGATAAGTCGATATATTTTAGATATAAGTAAAAAAGCGCCCTGATTATCAGAGCGCTTTTTTTACTACATAAGGTAGCGTAAATAAATATAAATGTGAGAAATGATTAATGAAACGATCATAATTGGGAAACCGACTTTTAGGAAGTCCATGTAACTAAATTTATGTCCTTCGCGGCTCGCGATACCTGCAACGATTACGTTAGCAGAAGCTCCGATTAATGTTCCGTTTCCGCCCAGACAAGCACCTAGTGCTAATGCCCACCATAATACATCGATTTGTGCGTCAGATGGTGATAAGCCTAGCCCAACTGCCATATCGTTAATAAGTGGAATCATTGTTGCAACGAATGGGATGTTATCAATTGTTGCAGAGGCGATACCAGATACCCATAAAATAAGGATGGATGCGTAAGAAATATCTCCGCCTGTTATACCAATTACTTTTTGAGCTAACATTTTGATAAGACCGATATCGATAAGTCCTCCAACAAGTACGAATAGCCCTGCGAAGAAGAAGATTGTTACCCATTCTACACTTGCGAATACCTCTTCAATTTCATGTTCTTTCACACCAATTAACATAAGTACAGTAGCACCAGTTAAGGCGATAATAGCGGCATCAATATGGAAAATAGAATGAGTCATGAAACCTACAATTGTAAGTCCAAGTACCGTTAAAGATTTTTTCATTAATACTGGATCTTTAATGTATTGTTTTTCATCTAAGCTCATTAATTTTTTAACTTGTACAGGATCGGCAATTAATTGTTTACGGTACATAAAGTAAAGTATTGTTGCTGTAACTGCAATAATAATAATTACGATTGGTGCTAGATTCAATAGGAAAGCATTGAAGTCTAAATGCTTATTTGCAGAACCAATCATAATGTTAGGTGGATCACCAATTAATGTTGCTGTTCCTCCAATATTTGAAAAAATAATTTCAGAAAGTAAATAAGGAACAGGATTTACTTGCAGTATGCGCGTAATAGATAAAGTAACTGGAACAACAAGAAGTACAGTTGTAACGTTATCTAAAAATGCGGAGCCAAGCGCGGTAAGTAGGGAAAGGGAAATTAAAATTTTAATTGGATTTCCTTGTGCCCCTTTTGCTGCTTTAATAGCAACGTATTGGAAAACACCTGATTTACTCGTAATGTTCACCAAAATCATCATACCGATGAGTAGCGTAATCGTTCCCCATTCAATATGTTTCGTAAAGGCGTTATGTAAATCGACGACCCCCACAATTACCATGAATGCTGCACCGAGAAGTGCGATGACAGCGCGATTAATTTTTTCAGAAATAATAATGGCATATGTAATTAAAAAGACTGCGATAGCAAAATAATACTGCCAGTTAGCGAGTTCTTGCGTTGTTTCGTGCAAAAATCTCATCTCCTTTCATTCATTTTTCTTAGTGTGTCAAATATTAACTAGATGAAACACACATAACGTCATTATAAAGTAGAAAAACTGCGGATGTAAATGAAAGGAGAGATTTTGTCATATTTTCTGCATAGGTCATTTTTTCTTATTTTTTAAAATATTTGTGGGCATTTGACATATATATAAGATACATCCAATCTGAATATTTAAAATGGAATTAGCATTCGAGCTTGTTCGTGTAGGAGTGTCAAATAGAAAGGAATGACAAAAATGATAAGGAAGGGATCGTATGGATGAACAACGATTTTTATTTTTAGACTTTGAGTTTACGATGCCCCAGCATAGAAAGAAACCGAAAGGATTTTTTCCAGAGATTATTGAGGTAGGGCTCGTTTCAGTTGCTGGCTGTAAGGTAGAAGATACGTATTCATCACATGTCAGGCCGAAAACATTTCCCTCTTTAACGGATCGATGTAAGAAGTTTTTGGGAATAAAACAAGAAGTCGTAGATAAAGGGATTTCATTTCCTGAACTCGTTAAGAAGCTTGCAGAATACGAAACGAAATGTAAACCGACAATTGTAACGTGGGGAAATATGGATATGAAAGTGCTGAAGCATAATTGTGAGATAGCAGGGATAGCTTTTCCATTCTTCGGACAGTGTCGTGATTTATCGCTTGAGTATAAGAAGTTTTTTGGAGAAAGAAATCAAACAGGATTATGGAAAGCAATTGAGGCGTATGGAAAAGTAGGGACAGGGAAGCATCATTGTGCGCTTGATGATGCGATGACGACGTACAATATTTTTAAACTAGTAGAAAAAGATAAAGAGTATTTAGTAAAGCCAGCACCTCCAACATTAGGAGAACTCGTTGATTTTTCAAAAGTGTTAAAGAAAGTGAGCACACAGTAACGACCAAATTGCACATTATGTAATTTGGTCGTTTTGTTTTTTAGAGTTTGTAGTCTTTCTTTAACTGTTGTAATGTTTCTAGACTACGCTCTGCAAAAGGTGAATCATCTTCAAAAAATGAATTCATTTGAGTTTCTAATGCTAATTTTAGTGACTCGGTATAATCCGGAATTTCTCCTTCATATTTTTTCACCATTTGCTCTGGAATGTTCGTCTGTTCACGGAAAGCTAAAGCGCGTCTTTCATGGAAAAATGGTACGTCAGCCTGTTTTACGTTATGTAAGTCACCTTGCACCGGATGTTTTAAAACAGCTAATACTTTTACGACGTAACTGCCAGGGCGGCTATTTGTAACTTCGCCAATGTATTTTCCTGTTTTATAAATACCAGTAACGATTTCGCCAATTTCAAATGTTTCTCTCATATTTTTCACCTCAAGTTTATAGTAAGGAAAGTAGGAGAAGGAGTCAAAGAAATCATTTGCTTTCAGAACGCCCCTTGAGAATATGGATAGGTTCCACTATAATTTAAAATGATATAACAGAAAATTCTGATGTTTTATAAATCCTATAATAAGGAGTGTTCTATATGATGCCTTTATATTTTCCGGAAGATAAAACAGAATATATTATTCCAGGGATTGTTTGCGTTCTATTTATTATCGGTGCTATTGCCACGTGGCGCATGTTTATTCGTGTATCAAAAAGAGAAGCAGAGCGATTGCAGAAAGTTGAAGAAAAACTATTAGCTGAAAAGAAACAGTAATGCATTTTTGTATGTTTCCCTCTATGCTCGGACAATCTAAGGGCAGAATATATTTTGGAGGGAATAGAATGAAGAAACGGCTTTTTTTCAGTTGTTGTTTATTATTTCTGATGGCAGGTTGTGACCAAGGAAAGCCGAAAGAAATTGAAGTGAAATTACATAATGCTTCAGGAGATGAAGTAGGGACTGCGAAAGTAGTTCAGCAAACAAGTGGAGTGAAAATTACGATTAAAGGGGAAGGTTTCACGCCAGGCCCGCACGGACTACATGTACACGAAATTGGAGAGTGTAAAGCACCTCGTTTTGAATCAGCTGGAAATCATTTTAATCCAGATGATAAAAAACATGGTCTTCTTAATCCGAAGGGTGCAGAAAACGGTGATTTACCGAACGTAGTTGCAGATGGTTCTGGAAAGATTAAGGCGGAAATTAATGCCCCACACATCACACTTGAAGAAGGAAAAACGACGATTCATAGAAAAGATGGAGCGTCTATTATTATTACAGAAAACCCTGATGATGGTATGACTCAACCGACAGGTAAATCAGGGGATCGAATTGCTTGTGGCGTAATTGTAAAAAAAGCATCGGATATGAAGAAAAAGTAAAAGCTACCGTGAATGGTAGCTTTCTTTGTGAAATGTAATTGAAAATATATTAGCGATTATTGGAATATATCGACTGTAACTCAAATTATATCGGCGATTATTGGAATATATCGACTTGCTGACAAAATATGACAAAGGAGTCTGTCCAAGAATGATTAGGGGGACAGACTCCTTTCTTATTATGAAACCGTATGACGCAGTCTGTTTAAAATTTCTTCTAAAACAGATCGTGGACAGCCGATATTAATTCGAATATGTTCTTCGCCACCTAACCCGTATTTCTCACCAGGTTCAACAATGATTTTTCCTTTTTCCTCAAGTAATGCAGTACGCTCGTTTTGAGAAAGCTTTAGACGAGAACAATCAATCCATAATAAAAAGCTACCTTCTGGCTTCGTTACGGAAAGAGCAGGTATGTGAGTTTTAATATATTCACAAGCAAATTGAGCATTATCTTCTATATATAATCGAATTTCGTTTAGCCAATCATTACATTCTGTATAGGCACTTTGCATCGCTGTATAAGCGAAGATATTTAATCCGTGGAAGCCTTGTCTATATTGGATAGATGTAAAGGCTTGACGGAGTTTTTCATTTGGAATGATAATAATCGATGCTTGTAATCCAGCGATATTAAATGTTTTACTTGGAGCCATACAAGTAATCGTGCGAGCTGCTAATTCTTCAGATAAAGAAGCGAACGGTGTATGTGTATGATCTGCGTAAATAATATCGGAATGAATTTCATCCGCCACAACGATTACGTTATATTTAGTACATAACGATCCGAGCTGCAAAAGTTCCTCTTTCGTCCAAACGCGCCCGATTGGGTTATGAGGGCTACAAAGAAGCATGAGTTTGATGCCTTGCTGAAACTGCTTTTCTAAATGCTTGAAGTCTATCACATATGTATCATTTTGTTTCTGTAATGGACTCACGTATAACTGTCTGTTGTTTGTTGTAACCATTTCGAAAAATGGAGGATAAATAGGTGGTTGTACGAGAACGGATTCGTTTTCTTTTGTGAAAGCCTGTATGCTCGTACTAAGAGCTGGAACGATTCCGGCGCTAAAGACAATCCATTCTTTTTGAATATCCCAGTCGTATTGTTGTTTTGTCCAGTTACAAATAATATTCCCAATATTTTCGGGAGGAAGTGTATAGCCAAAAATCGGATGTTCGATTCGTTGTTTTAAGGCAGTTTGAATTGGTTTTGGTACTTCAAAATCCATATCAGCAATCCAAGCATGGATAAGTTCTTCGTTTTTATATGTATCCCATTTTATACTATGCGTTCCACGTCGATTGATTGCTTTATGAAATAGTTGCATAAGTTTGCTCCCTTCTTCTGTAAAACCAATAAGTTATGAAAGTTCTCTCTCTTCTTATAGAATAGCTGATGTGATAGGATAAAGAAAAGTATTAAAAAGTGAAAAGGCGGGAAGCGAATGGGTACATATGAAAAGATGATAGAGGTTGTGAAGAATTGGGATCCGTTTCAAATGGGACCGGAGTTTTATGAAACAGAAGCGAGCGATGTTGTGAACGTCATAAGTGTGTTTGACGATCCAAAATACATCGCAAAGAAGATTCAACATATATACTTTATGTCTTTTGAGGAAGTACCTGCGCTTGAAAAATGTGAGAAATTAGCTATGGAATTACTTGTAATAAAAGAAGGTGGAAGCTGTTCATTATAGGCTGTCGGAATTTCCGACAGCCTTTTTTATATTATCCCGCTATTTTCCGGGCAGTAAGACCCCGACCTCAAAATTCAGCGGAAGCAAAGAAGTTAGGTGGGGGCTGATTAAAGTTTCATTTTATTGCGCGGAAAAAGCGATAATTTCTTCATAAACATGTTCAGGCTTTTCTTCAGGTAGTAAATGTCCTGTATTTTCATAAGAAATAAATTTTGAATTCGGTAAATCTTTGTGTAGACGATGACCTACATGTACAGGGACGACGCGGTCTTTTTCACCCCAAATGAGTAGGATAGGTGTTTCGATTTTTTGTAATTCAGTTGAAGATAAGTCACCTTCACGGTCTCGTATCATGCGAGTTAAAGCGGGAAATATACGGTTGTCATAAAAAGGAGCGGAGTAACCTTTTTTCATTTCATCGTCAATTAATGAGTGATCATGAACGACATTCATTAAGTTATGAACAATGCCGCGCCGTATAATCCAGTTCTTTACGTATAAATGAAAGAACGGTAAATAAGAAGAGTATAGTAAAGGTAAGGTTGCGCGCGCTAAATAGCTCGAGCTACATAGTAAAATCGTCTTTGAAATGAGTTCAGGACGTATACGGTTTACATAGAGAGAAATTTGCCCACCCATAGAATGCCCAACTAATACAATGTTTGAGAGAGATAAATGTTCAATTAAATCAATAATAATCGTTGCTAAATTGTGATAAGAATACTTAAACAGATGAGACTTATCACTTTTTCCGAACGGTGGTAAATCAAGAGCAATGACTGTTCCTTCCTTCGCTAGTAAAGGAATGAGACGGCGGTAACTGAATGAGGAAGATAAAAAGCCGTGAACGAGTACGAAAGTAGGGCGTTCTGTTTTATTATCATGTTCATACAATTCGTAATGAACAGTAGTGCCGCGAGTGGAAAAAGTGAAATAAGGACAAGTATATTTATGATTCATTTTTTGTCACTCCATTGATTTTTGTTCATATCATCTCCAAGGAAGAAGAAAATATGTTAACAAAAAAAGGCAAGATGACGATGTCATCTTGCCTTTCGTTTATTCAGTATTACCCGCGCACAATATTAGGTGGTGTTTTTCCTTGTAATCCTGCAACTAAATTTTCAGCGGCGGTCATGGCCATTTGCTGACGAGTTTTTAATGTTGCAGATCCGATGTGCGGTAAAGTCACAACATTTTGTAATGATAAGAGTGGATTATCTTTTTGGATTGGCTCTTGTGTAAAAGTATCGATGCCTGCTGCAAAGATTTTCTTTTCTGTTAAAGCATGGATTAACGCTTCTTCATCTACTGTTTTCCCCCGAGAAGCATTAATGAAGATTGCTGTTTCTTTCATTAATGAAAATTCCTTTTCTCCGATAAGGTGATATGTTTCATCTGTTAATGGAGTAAGAAGAACAATAAAGTCAGACTGCTTCAGTAGCGTCTGTAAATCACAATATGTAGCATCGAATTTTTGTTCAGCTTCTTCTTTACGACGGCGGTTATAGTAAAGAACATTCATATCAAATCCGAATTTTGCTCGTTTTGCAACGGCTTCTCCAATTCGGCCCATACCGATAATACCAATTGTGCTATGGTGTACATCTAGTCCGAAGTGTTCTTTTCCGATTTCAGCGTTCCATTCACCATTTTTTACGTAAGAATCGAGTTCGCAAACGCGGCGCCCAGCTGATAGCATAAGGGCGAAAACGAGATCAGCTACTGTATCATCTAATACGTATGGTGTATTCGTTCCGATAACCTTTCGATTTTTCATCGCTTGTAAATCAAAATTATCGTAACCAACAGAAATGTTGCTCACTACTTTTAAGTTAGGAGCCACTGTCAGTAATTCTTCATTAATAGCAGATCCGAAATTTAATAACCCATCTTTATCTTGTATTTTCTCTAATAGAACATCACGAGGTACTTTCTCATTTTGATCCCATTTTTCATAATCACAGTGTTCTGATAAATAGTTTTCTACAAATGTCGGAACTGGTTCAGCAATATAAATTTTTGGTTTCACGGTTCCATCCCCTTTCGCTTTATCACGCATTTTTCCGCTGATTAAAGTTTCACTTTACCCCGCTTTAACGAGCAGTAAGACTCCAACCTAAAAAGACGGTTGAGACAAAGAAGTGAGGTGGGAGATCAACTGCTCGTAAAAGCCCGATTGGTGTGGGCTGATAATCAGCGGGGTGAAGCATTCTGCTGATTAAAGTTTCACCTTATTTTGACATAATTCAATAGAAAAATCTTCTTTTCAAACTGGAAAGGGTATTTGTATAATTTAGAAACAAACGAAAAGGAAGGATGATTTATATGGTGACAGAAAAAGAATTAGAATTATTAGCTTGTCTTGAAAAGAGTAGTCGATTATCTGTAGATACATTAGCGAAGCTGTTAAATATAGAAGTAGAAGAAGTAAAGAAGATGGTTGCGAGATTAGAAAATGAAAAGATTATTGTGGATTATGTAACACATATCGATTGGACGAAAGTGAAAGAACATACAGGTTTAACGGCAATGATCGATGTGAAAGTTACGCCAAAGCACGGCGTTGGGTTTGATGCGGTTGCTGAGCAAATTTATCGTTATTCAGAAGTGAAATCCGTTTATTTAATGTCAGGGACATATGATCTTTCTATTACATTAGAAGGGAAAACGATGGGGGAAGTAGCGATGTTTGTTTCTGAGAAATTAGCAACAATTGAATCTGTCGTTTCTACAACTACTCATTTCATTTTGAAGAAGTATAAACATGAGGGCGTTATTTATGAAAAAGACGATGATGATAAGCGAATTGTGGTGACACCATGAAGCAATTTGAACTATCTAGATCAGCAGAATCTTTAAAACCATCTGGTATTCGAAAATTTTTTGATTTAGCAGCAAATATGAAAGGTGTTATTTCCCTCGGGGTAGGAGAGCCGGATTTTGTTACCCCTTGGAATGTAAGGCAAGCATGTATTCGTTCTTTGGAACAAGGGTATACGTCATATACAGCAAATGCAGGATTATTGGAGCTCCGTCAAGAAATAGCAAAGTATCTAAAAAAACAATTTGCAGTATCTTATGATCCAAGTGATGAAATCATTGTTACAGTTGGAGCGAGCCAGGCGTTAGATGTAGCGATGCGTGCCATTATAAATCCTGATGATGAAGTGCTCATTGTTGAACCAAGCTTCGTTTCTTATGCACCACTTGTGACATTAGCTGGAGGAGTTCCGGTTCCTGTGGCGACTAAGCTAGAAAACGAGTTTAAAGTACAACCAGAACAAATTGAAGCAGCTATTACAGCGAAAACAAAGGCGATTTTACTTTGTTCACCAAATAACCCGACAGGTGCAATGCTAAATAAATTCGAGCTTGAAGAAATAGCAGTGATTGTTGAGAAGTACAATCTAATTGTATTATCTGATGAAATTTATGCAGAGCTTGTATACGACGAAGCATATACAAGTTTCGCGAGTATTAAAAATATGCGCGAGCATACGATTTTAATTTCAGGATTTTCAAAAGGATTTGCGATGACAGGATGGCGTCTCGGTATGATTGCAGCTCCTGTTCAGTTTTCAGAATTGATGCTCAAAATTCACCAATATTCCATGATGTGTGCACCGACGATGTCTCAGTTCGCAGCACTTGAAGCGTTACGTGCGGGGAATGATGAAGTAATTCGGATGAGAGATAGTTATAAGAAGCGTCGTAATTTTATGACGACATCTTTCAATGAAATGGGCTTAACGTGTCATGTGCCGGGCGGAGCATTTTATGTTTTCCCTTCTATATCTTCAACAGGATTATCTTCAGCGGAATTTGCAGAACAGTTATTGCTGGAAGAAAAAGTAGCTGTTGTCCCTGGTAGCGTATTTGGCGAAAGTGGTGAAGGGTTTATTCGTTGTTCTTATGCGACGTCGCTTGAACAACTTATGGAAGCAATGAAGAGAATGGAACGGTTTGTTGAAAATAAAAAAAGGACAAAACGTAATACGTTTTGTCCATAAAAGGGGGGAATACTAGAAAGCCATGTGTTAGTAGTCTATCCCAATATTGGAGAATTATACTTCTTTAAGGGAAATTTTTCATGAATTTTGAATGAGTTCTGTCATAGTGGTATAATTTACTAATATAAGGTATGCGCATTCTAGATATTGTTATCTAGAATGTGTACTAACCAATCGGATATTTAAAATAAATATATCTGCTTTGCTCTCTATAATTGTAGAGAGAATGGTAAACGTATGGGAGTGTTTCATATGTCAGAACAATATACAACAGGAGTGGTTGTAACAGGGAAAGTGACTGGAATTCAAGATTACGGTGCGTTTGTAGCGTTAGATGCAGAAACACAAGGACTTGTGCATATATCTGAAATTACAAATGGATATGTAAAGGATATTCATGACTTTTTAAAGGTCGGCGATACAGTAGAAGTAAAGGTACTTTCAATTGATGAAGAGCACAGAAAAATGAGTTTATCGTTAAAAGCGGCGAAAAGAAAACAAGGAAGGATTCTTATACCGAACCCATCTGAAAACGGATTTAATACGCTGCGAGAAAAGTTGGCAGAATGGATTGAAGAGTCCGAGTTAACAAAGTAAAAGAGGAACGCATATGAGCGTTCCTCTTTTACTTTATCTTATGATATATATTTGCAAATATGATTGCATGCAATCATATTCGTATGTCGGAGGTGAAAGGACATACTGATTATCGAATTTCGTTTGTTTCTGGGTGCGTACCAAGATTTTCAGATGGTTTAAACAGTAAACCAAGGTTGATAAGCCCAGATATACCAACGATGCCGTAAATAATACGTGCAAGAGCTGAATTTTGTCCACCGAAAATGGCTGCTACTAAGTCAAACTGGAAAAACCCGATTAGTCCCCAGTTCACAGCGCCAATTACAGTAAAGACTAATGCGATACGTTGTAAAGTACTCATGAAAAAGCCCCCCTTAATTGTGAAGCATGAGCAAGCGATGAGTTAATTAACTCTTTTATAGAATGGGGTAGTTATGTTGTTTTTATACATAAAAAATGTTTGAAAGAAGATGTATATACATCTATACCGAAAAATGCGAATTTTTATGCAAAAAATGAACTTTTTCTAAAAAATATATATTGGTTACGTTTACAATGTTTGAATCGCTTGATTTACAACTTCAGTTTCGCTAAAGTGAATACAGAAATACATATCCATAATTGGAGGGAAAAAGATGAGTACACATGTAACGTTCGACTATTCTAAAGCGTTATCCTTCATCGGTGAACATGAAATCACTTATTTACGTGATGCAGTGAAAGTAACACATCACGCAATCCACGAAAAAACTGGAGCTGGGAACGATTTCCTTGGGTGGGTAGACCTTCCGCTTCAATATGACAAAGAAGAATTCGCTCGCATTCAAAAATGCGCAGAAAAAATTAAAAATGACTCTGACATTTTACTTGTTGTAGGTATTGGTGGTTCTTACCTAGGAGCACGCGCAGCAATCGAAATGTTAAACCATTCTTTCTACAATACGCTTTCTAAAGAACAACGTAAAACTCCACAAGTGCTATTTGTTGGACAAAACATTAGCTCCACTTACATGAAAGATTTAATGGACGTATTAGAAGGTAAAGACTTCTCTATTAACGTTATTTCCAAATCAGGTACAACAACAGAACCAGCACTAGCATTCCGTATCTTCCGTAAGTTATTAGAAGAAAAGTATGGAAAAGAAGAAGCTCGCAAACGTATTTATGCAACTACAGATAAAGCGCGTGGTGCATTAAAAACATTAGCTGATAACGAAGGTTACGAAACATTTGTTATTCCAGATGATGTTGGAGGTCGTTTCTCTGTATTAACGCCAGTTGGTTTATTACCAATCGCAGTAAGTGGCTTAAATATTGAAGAGATGATGAAAGGTGCAGCTGCTGGTCATGATGACTTCGGAACATCAGAACTAGAAGAAAATCCAGCTTACCAATACGCAGTAGTTCGTAACGCTTTATACAATAAAGGAAAAACAATTGAAATGCTTGTTAACTATGAGCCAGCACTTCAATACTTCGCTGAGTGGTGGAAACAGTTATTTGGTGAAAGTGAAGGAAAAGATCAAAAAGGTATTTTCCCATCTTCAGCAAACTTCTCAACTGATTTACACTCATTAGGTCAATACGTTCAAGAAGGGCGTCGTGACTTATTTGAAACAGTTCTTAAAGTAGGTAAATCTACACATGAACTAACAATCGAATCAGAAGAAAACGATTTAGACGGATTAAACTACCTTGCTGGTGAAACTGTAGACTTCGTAAACACAAAAGCATACGAAGGTACATTACTTGCACATAGCGACGGGGGAGTACCAAACTTAATCGTAAATATTCCTGAATTAAATGAGTACACATTCGGTTACCTTGTATACTTCTTCGAAAAAGCATGTGCGATGAGCGGCTACTTATTAGGCGTGAATCCATTTGACCAACCTGGAGTAGAAGCATACAAGAAAAACATGTTTGCTTTACTTGGTAAACCAGGATTTGAAGAATTAAAAGCAGAATTAGAAGAGCGTTTAAAATAATAAAAAGCGACCGGATTCCGGTCGCTTTTTATTATTTTATCGAAAAGTTCATCAGTATATTCAAACTAAAGTGGGTATGCTAAAGGAAAAGTCTAGGAGGGATGGGCTTGATTCCGATTCAATCAAATTTAGAAGGACGTACATATGCGTTATATAAGTTAGAAGAGATTATGAAACCACTTGGATATAGCATTGGTGGTAATTGGGATTATGATAAAGGATGCTTCGATTACAAAATTGATGAAGAAGATGGGTATCAATTTTTACGAGTTCCATTTACAGCCATTGATGGAGAACTAGATGTACCAGGCGTAATAGTTCGTCTTGGAACGCCGTATATTCTTTCGCACGTATATCAAGACGAACTAGATGATAATGTGAATACTTTAACAGCTGGAACAAGTGGAATGGATCAATTTGCTGAGCCGAAAGATCCAGATGGAGATGTGAAAAGAAAATATATCAATATTGGGAAAGTGCTCATGCAAGAATTAGAGCGTCATTTTACTAATGGTGAATAACAATGAGTATGTCGCTTTCAATGAGAACAAAGGAATGAACTGGATTAATCATATATTGTTCGTCGCGCTTTATACCTAGTAAGAGAATGTTTTGCTTTAAAAGAGTATAGCTACAATTGGCAAAAGTTTGTCCGGTGCAGGACGATGGAAGCTCCATCAGTTGTAATTTATTATCAGAGATTTCGTCGTAAAGTGAAAATAGTACACCTGAAATGGAAGGGAATAAAAGAGAAGCGGTAAATACATAGCTCGTTAATTTATTTCCTTCTATAATTTCTGACACGCCAGCTCTCGTTGCATTTTGTATTTGTTCAGAAGTAAGAAGTTCAGCGATGCAGTGAATGTTTGGGTTGAGCCCTTTTGCAGTTAAAATATTTAAAATGGACTGTGTATCCGCTAAGCTTTCGTTTTTTTCTTTATCAGCTGTTATTAATATGGTGTGTGCCGTTGCAATATTGGCCTTTAATAAAGTTTGATCGTGATGCGGACAACCTTTTATAAATTCTAAATGATGAAATGGTTTTGGGAGTAAAGAAAGTGTTTCATCAATTAAAACGATATCAAGGTTTGGTTGTAATACGTGCATTTGCTTTACAACATGTTTTGCGCGCTCATTCCAGCCAACGATAATCATATGACCGTTAGAAGTAGCGGCTTCTTCACCTTTAATTTTCATATATTGTTTATTAATCATTTCAGTAGCAAACAGCACCATATAATAAGAACAAAAGCCAGTTCCTAATAAAATAATACTTATACCTATTAGTTTTCCTATCGTTGTATGGGGAGCAAAGTCGCCATATCCAACTGTAAAAATGGTAACGATTGACCACCAAATTCCGTCAAACCATGTAGTGAAATGAAAAGGTTCTAATCTATGTATAAGAAAACCGGAAAAAGCAGTCAGTACAATAATAAAACAAATTAAACGAAAAATAATGGAATCACGAAATGTATCTACTAAATTCGGACGGGATTTCAATTGCCTATTCCTCCTTACTTTGTAGGACTACATTCATTGTTGCCATTATAGAAAAAAGAAAAACTCTCTAATTAAAGAGAGTTTGTTTTACGTTACATACTTTCCACTTCAGTTTGTTGGACACTTTCAAGATGCTGGAGAGCATAGTAAACATCAGCAGTATGTCTTTTTTGATCAATGGACAGTTTAAGATGTAAATAGTGAGAACCGTTTTCTAATGTTTTAAGCTTCATATTCTTAACTTTTATATCCATTTCTTTTATTTCTTCAATTACGATTGGGATATTGTCCATATTTCGTACAACAAGTTTCACAGCGATATCACGTTGACGAAATGATCTAGGGCCTACATATTTCATCGCGAGTGGTATAAGTTCGACACTAATCATAAGGAAACACATTCCGAATATCGCTTCAATATAGAATCCGGCCCCAACAGCAATACCAATACCAGAAGCACCCCAGATCATAGCGGCAGTCGTGAGCCCTGCAATGCTATCGTTGCCTCTTCTTAAAATTACGCCAGCACCTAAAAAACCAATTCCTGATACAATTTGAGCGGCAAGTCGAAGTGGATCCATATTCATATGATCGGTATGTGGTAAGTTATAAGCTGCTTTAATAGAAACAATCGTTAGGAGGCAACTAATAATAGAAATAACTAAACACGTTTTTAAACCAAGTGGTTTCCGTTTTAATTCACGTTCTAAACCAATGGCAAATCCTAAAATAGCCGAGAGACCTAGTTTGATTAATAAATCGGTATAGTCCATATATATTCCTCCCTGTATGATATGCTATATGAATAAAACGCTTATTATAGAAAGAAACGTCTTTTGATAGAGTAACTTTATATAAAATATATGTAGGAATTGCTCATACATGAAAGAGATATTTCGTTTAAGTATATGATATAAAAAAAGAAATGTGGGCAGTTTTAAAAAAAGTTTATAAAAGGTGTTGCATTTCATTTTTTACCATGATATATTAATAACCGTCGCTGATGCGGAAACGCAGAAAACGACAAAAAAGAAATTGGAAAACTTAGTTGACATCGAAAAACGAAGATGTTAACATAAGGAAGTCGCAAATGAGCGACCAAGTAGTTCTTTGAAAACTGAACGAAACAAACAACGTGAAACGTCAATTTTTATTTTAGATGCTAGAAAAACTAACTTTATTGGAGAGTTTGATCCTGGCTCAGGATGAACGCTGGCGGCGTGCCTAATACATGCAAGTCGAGCGAATGGATTAAGAGCTTGCTCTTATGAAGTTAGCGGCGGACGGGTGAGTAACACGTGGGTAACCTGCCCATAAGACTGGGATAACTCCGGGAAACCGGGGCTAATACCGGATAACATTTTGAACCGCATGGTTCGAAATTGAAAGGCGGCTTCGGCTGTCACTTATGGATGGACCCGCGTCGCATTAGCTAGTTGGTGAGGTAACGGCTCACCAAGGCAACGATGCGTAGCCGACCTGAGAGGGTGATCGGCCACACTGGGACTGAGACACGGCCCAGACTCCTACGGGAGGCAGCAGTAGGGAATCTTCCGCAATGGACGAAAGTCTGACGGAGCAACGCCGCGTGAGTGATGAAGGCTTTCGGGTCGTAAAACTCTGTTGTTAGGGAAGAACAAGTGCTAGTTGAATAAGCTGGCACCTTGACGGTACCTAACCAGAAAGCCACGGCTAACTACGTGCCAGCAGCCGCGGTAATACGTAGGTGGCAAGCGTTATCCGGAATTATTGGGCGTAAAGCGCGCGCAGGTGGTTTCTTAAGTCTGATGTGAAAGCCCACGGCTCAACCGTGGAGGGTCATTGGAAACTGGGAGACTTGAGTGCAGAAGAGGAAAGTGGAATTCCATGTGTAGCGGTGAAATGCGTAGAGATATGGAGGAACACCAGTGGCGAAGGCGACTTTCTGGTCTGTAACTGACACTGAGGCGCGAAAGCGTGGGGAGCAAACAGGATTAGATACCCTGGTAGTCCACGCCGTAAACGATGAGTGCTAAGTGTTAGAGGGTTTCCGCCCTTTAGTGCTGAAGTTAACGCATTAAGCACTCCGCCTGGGGAGTACGGCCGCAAGGCTGAAACTCAAAGGAATTGACGGGGGCCCGCACAAGCGGTGGAGCATGTGGTTTAATTCGAAGCAACGCGAAGAACCTTACCAGGTCTTGACATCCTCTGAAAACCCTAGAGATAGGGCTTCTCCTTCGGGAGCAGAGTGACAGGTGGTGCATGGTTGTCGTCAGCTCGTGTCGTGAGATGTTGGGTTAAGTCCCGCAACGAGCGCAACCCTTGATCTTAGTTGCCATCATTAAGTTGGGCACTCTAAGGTGACTGCCGGTGACAAACCGGAGGAAGGTGGGGATGACGTCAAATCATCATGCCCCTTATGACCTGGGCTACACACGTGCTACAATGGACGGTACAAAGAGCTGCAAGACCGCGAGGTGGAGCTAATCTCATAAAACCGTTCTCAGTTCGGATTGTAGGCTGCAACTCGCCTACATGAAGCTGGAATCGCTAGTAATCGCGGATCAGCATGCCGCGGTGAATACGTTCCCGGGCCTTGTACACACCGCCCGTCACACCACGAGAGTTTGTAACACCCGAAGTCGGTGGGGTAACCTTTTTGGAGCCAGCCGCCTAAGGTGGGACAGATGATTGGGGTGAAGTCGTAACAAGGTAGCCGTATCGGAAGGTGCGGCTGGATCACCTCCTTTCTATGGAGAATTGATGAACGCTGTTCATCAATATAAGTTTCCGTGTTTCGTTTTGTTCAGTTTTGAGAGAACTATCTCTCATATATAAATGTATGTTCTTTGAAAACTAGATAACAGTGTAGCTCATATTTTTTAATTTT
>NZ_CP147983.1:5120996-5141729 GCF_045291115.1 Bacillus sp. PPSBB_2 | reverse complement strand
TTTTAGTTTGGTTAAGTTAGAAAGGGCGCACGGTGGATGCCTTGACACTAGGAGTCGATGAAGGACGGGACTAACGCCGATATGCTTCGGGGAGCTGTAAGTAAGCTTTGATCCGAAGATTTCCGAATGGGGAAACCCACCATACGTAATGGTATGGTATCCTTATCTGAATACATAGGGTAAGGAAGACAGACCCAGGGAACTGAAACATCTAAGTACCTGGAGGAAGAGAAAGCAAATGCGATTTCCTGAGTAGCGGCGAGCGAAACGGAACATAGCCCAAACCAAGAGGCTTGCCTCTTGGGGTTGTAGGACATTCTATACGGAGTTACAAAGGAACGAGGTAGACGAAGCGACCTGGAAAGGTCCGTCGTAGAGGGTAACAACCCCGTAGTCGAAACTTCGTTCTCTCTTGAATGTATCCTGAGTACGGCGGAACACGTGAAATTCCGTCGGAATCTGGGAGGACCATCTCCCAAGGCTAAATACTCCCTAGTGATCGATAGTGAACCAGTACCGTGAGGGAAAGGTGAAAAGCACCCCGGAAGGGGAGTGAAAGAGATCCTGAAACCGTGTGCCTACAAATAGTCAGAGCCCGTTAACGGGTGATGGCGTGCCTTTTGTAGAATGAACCGGCGAGTTACGATCCCGTGCGAGGTTAAGCTGAAGAGGCGGAGCCGCAGCGAAAGCGAGTCTGAATAGGGCGTTTAGTACGTGGTCGTAGACCCGAAACCAGGTGATCTACCCATGTCCAGGGTGAAGTTCAGGTAACACTGAATGGAGGCCCGAACCCACGCACGTTGAAAAGTGCGGGGATGAGGTGTGGGTAGCGGAGAAATTCCAATCGAACCTGGAGATAGCTGGTTCTCCCCGAAATAGCTTTAGGGCTAGCCTTAAGTGTAAGAGTCTTGGAGGTAGAGCACTGATTGGACTAGGGGTCCTCATCGGATTACCGAATTCAGTCAAACTCCGAATGCCAATGACTTATCCTTAGGAGTCAGACTGCGAGTGATAAGATCCGTAGTCAAAAGGGAAACAGCCCAGACCGCCAGCTAAGGTCCCAAAGTGTGTATTAAGTGGAAAAGGATGTGGAGTTGCTTAGACAACTAGGATGTTGGCTTAGAAGCAGCCACCATTTAAAGAGTGCGTAATAGCTCACTAGTCGAGTGACTCTGCGCCGAAAATGTACCGGGGCTAAATACACCACCGAAGCTGCGGATTGATACCAATGGTATCAGTGGTAGGGGAGCGTTCTAAGGACAGTGAAGTCAGACCGGAAGGACTGGTGGAGTGCTTAGAAGTGAGAATGCCGGTATGAGTAGCGAAAGACGGGTGAGAATCCCGTCCACCGAATGCCTAAGGTTTCCTGAGGAAGGCTCGTCCGCTCAGGGTTAGTCAGGACCTAAGCCGAGGCCGACAGGCGTAGGCGATGGACAACAGGTTGATATTCCTGTACCACCTCTTTATCGTTTGAGCAATGGAGGGACGCAGAAGGATAGAAGAAGCGTGCGATTGGTTGTGCACGTCCAAGCAGTTAGGCTGATAAGTAGGCAAATCCGCTTATCGTGAAGGCTGAGCTGTGATGGGGAAGCTCCTTATGGAGCGAAGTCTTTGATTCCCCGCTGCCAAGAAAAGCTTCTAGCGAGATAAAAGGTGCCTGTACCGCAAACCGACACAGGTAGGCGAGGAGAGAATCCTAAGGTGTGCGAGAGAACTCTGGTTAAGGAACTCGGCAAAATGACCCCGTAACTTCGGGAGAAGGGGTGCTTTCTTAACGGAAAGCCGCAGTGAATAGGCCCAAGCGACTGTTTAGCAAAAACACAGCTCTCTGCGAAGCCGTAAGGCGAAGTATAGGGGGTGACACCTGCCCGGTGCTGGAAGGTTAAGGAGAGGGGTTAGCGTAAGCGAAGCTCTGAACTGAAGCCCCAGTAAACGGCGGCCGTAACTATAACGGTCCTAAGGTAGCGAAATTCCTTGTCGGGTAAGTTCCGACCCGCACGAAAGGTGTAACGATTTGGGCACTGTCTCAACCAGAGACTCGGTGAAATTATAGTACCTGTGAAGATGCAGGTTACCCGCGACAGGACGGAAAGACCCCGTGGAGCTTTACTGTAGCCTGATATTGAATTTTGGTACAGTTTGTACAGGATAGGCGGGAGCCATTGAAACCGGAGCGCTAGCTTCGGTGGAGGCGCTGGTGGGATACCGCCCTGACTGTATTGAAATTCTAACCTACGGGTCTTATCGACCCGGGAGACAGTGTCAGGTGGGCAGTTTGACTGGGGCGGTCGCCTCCTAAAGTGTAACGGAGGCGCCCAAAGGTTCCCTCAGAATGGTTGGAAATCATTCGTAGAGTGCAAAGGCATAAGGGAGCTTGACTGCGAGACCTACAAGTCGAGCAGGGACGAAAGTCGGGCTTAGTGATCCGGTGGTTCCGCATGGAAGGGCCATCGCTCAACGGATAAAAGCTACCCCGGGGATAACAGGCTTATCTCCCCCAAGAGTCCACATCGACGGGGAGGTTTGGCACCTCGATGTCGGCTCATCGCATCCTGGGGCTGTAGTCGGTCCCAAGGGTTGGGCTGTTCGCCCATTAAAGCGGTACGCGAGCTGGGTTCAGAACGTCGTGAGACAGTTCGGTCCCTATCCGTCGTGGGCGTAGGAAATTTGAGAGGAGCTGTCCTTAGTACGAGAGGACCGGGATGGACGCACCGCTGGTGTACCAGTTGTTCTGCCAAGGGCATAGCTGGGTAGCTATGTGCGGAAGGGATAAGTGCTGAAAGCATCTAAGCATGAAGCCCCCCTCAAGATGAGATTTCCCATAGCGTAAGCTAGTAAGATCCCTGAAAGATGATCAGGTTGATAGGTTCGAGGTGGAAGCATGGTGACATGTGGAGCTGACGAATACTAATAGATCGAGGACTTAACCATATAATATGTAGCAAATGTTATCTAGTTTTGAAGGAATATGCCTTCATAGTTTGGTGATGATGGCAGAGAGGTCACACCCGTTCCCATACCGAACACGGAAGTTAAGCTCTCTAGCGCCGATGGTAGTTGGGACCTTGTCCCTGTGAGAGTAGGACGTTGCCAGGCAAATGGAGGATTAGCTCAGCTGGGAGAGCACCTGCCTTACAAGCAGGGGGTCGGCGGTTCGATCCCGTCATCCTCCACCATTTAGCCGACTTAGCTCAATTGGTAGAGCAACTGACTTGTAATCAGTAGGTTGGGGGTTCAAGTCCTCTAGTCGGCACCAGAAATCATGGCGGTTGTGGCGAAGTGGTTAACGCACCGGATTGTGGCTCCGGCATTCGTGGGTTCGATTCCCATCAGTCGCCCCATTTTTCTTAAATAAATTAATATGCGGGTGTGGCGGAATTGGCAGACGCACCAGACTTAGGATCTGGCGCCTTTGGCGTGGGGGTTCGACTCCCTTCACCCGCACTTTTAATAAAATAACTCATACATGTCTTGCGGAAGTAGTTCAGTGGTAGAATACAACCTTGCCAAGGTTGGGGTCGCGGGTTCGAATCCCGTCTTCCGCTCCAATTTTCAATATGACATGCCGGGGTGGCGGAACAGGCAGACGCACAGGACTTAAAATCCTGCGGTGGGTGACCACCGTGCGGGTTCGACCCCCGCCCTCGGCACCATATGCGCCCGTAGCTCAATTGGATAGAGCGTTTGACTACGGATCAAGAGGTTAGGGGTTCGACTCCTCTCGGGCGCGCTTTTATTAACGGGAAGTGGCTCAGCTTGGTAGAGCACCTGGTTTGGGACCAGGGGGTCGCAGGTTCAAATCCTGTCTTCCCGATATTCCTAAAAAACATGGGGCCTTAGCTCAGCTGGGAGAGCGCCTGCCTTGCACGCAGGAGGTCAGCGGTTCGATCCCGCTAGGCTCCACTTATATTAATATCATTTATGGCGGTGTAGCTCAGCTGGCTAGAGCGTACGGTTCATACCCGTGAGGTCGGGGGTTCGATCCCCTCCGCCGCTACCATAAAGGACCTTTAGCTCAGCTGGTTAGAGCAGACGGCTCATAACCGTCCGGTCGTAGGTTCGAGTCCTACAAGGTCCACCATTAGACGTATATATCTCGGAGGTATACCCAAGTTCGGCTGAAGGGATCGGTCTTGAAAACCGACAGGCGGCGAGAGTCGCGCGGGGGTTCGAATCCCTCTACCTCCTCCATTTTTTCTAAAGTAAATATTTTATCATCGCGGGGTGGAGCAGCACGGTAGCTCGTCGGGCTCATAACCCGAAGGTCGCAGGTTCAAATCCTGTCCCCGCAACCAAATGGTCCCGTGGTGTAGTGGTTAACATGCCTGCCTGTCACGCAGGAGATCGCCGGTTCGACCCCGGTCGGGACCGCCATTTTTACATAAAGGCTCGGTAGCTCAGTCGGTAGAGCAGAGGACTGAAAATCCTCGTGTCGGCGGTTCGATTCCGTCCCGAGCCACCATTTTGAAGTCGCAAGCCGACTTAGCTCAATTGGTAGAGCAACTGACTTGTAATCAGTAGGTTGGGGGTTCAAGTCCTCTAGTCGGCACCACTTTCAAAATGAGCCATTAGCTCAGTTGGTAGAGCATCTGACTTTTAATCAGAGGGTCGAAGGTTCGAGTCCTTCATGGCTCACCATTTACAATTTAATGCGGGTGTAGTTTAGTGGTAAAACAAGAGCCTTCCAAGCTCTGGTCGAGAGTTCGATTCTCTTCACCCGCTTTTCAATTATGGGCCTATAGCTCAGCTGGTTAGAGCGCACGCCTGATAAGCGTGAGGTCGATGGTTCGAGTCCATTTAGGCCCACCATAATTGTTCCGCAGTAGCTCAGTGGTAGAGCTATCGGCTGTTAACCGATCGGTCGTAGGTTCGAGTCCTACCTGCGGAGCCATATTTATAGAGAAGTACCCAAGTGGCTCAAGGGGCTCCCCTGCTAAGGGAGTAGATCGCGAACGCGGTGCGAGGGTTCGAATCCCTTCTTCTCTGCCAGAACTGGCCCGTTGGTCAAGTGGTTAAGACACCGCCCTTTCACGGCGGTAACACGGGTTCGAATCCCGTACGGGTCATACTAAAAGAGATAGCATAATCTGCTATCTCTTTTTTGTTGTGTAAAAGTGGACTTTGAATAGTCTGCTTTTTTATGCAATAGAAGAAATATGAAGTATTCGCTGTTGCAGTTGGGTACATAGAGAGCCGTAAATACAATCATGTTAATTATTTGGACCTGTATGAATATGAAGGAATTAACTTCAACTTGAACTTTTACCCCAGCTGTATGGCTGTAGCCTCCTACACTTGGAGAAACCGATGAAAAATGCATCTGGGAGCTACTGTGGAAAATAAATAATATATAGAAGAAGTTGCTTTCTCTCAATAGCTGTGATCTACTGAAGACAGTTTTTTTATGTTGTCAGTATTGTCGAGTTTTGTCGGTAAGTCGATATATTGCAAAAATCGCTGATATAATTTGAGTTACGATCGATAAATTTTAAAAATCGCTGATATATTTGGAGTTACGGTCGATATATTCTAAAAATCGCTGGTATAATTTCACTTACCGACAAAAACCACAAGAAAATCCCTTTCACAATCTAAAGAAAACGCCTCCATTGAAATGGATTCCACACCTATTCCAATAACTTTACACTCTATGTGAAAAAGTTCACAAATAGGTCATAATTTGTGAACTTTTTCACAATAATACGTGCTACAATATGAATGTAAAGAAGTTAAACAACATTAAATTAGTATTTTAATTAATTACTTAAACAATCATAAAAAAATATATGTGAACAATAGAGAGGGGAAATTACCATGAAAAAAGGTATCAATCGTGTAGTATTAGTAGGAACAGGAGCTGTAGGTTGTAGTTACGCTTACTCAATGATCAACCAAGGTGTAGCTGAAGAATTCGTATTAGTAGATGTTAATGAAGCAAAAGCAGAAGGGGAAGCAATGGACTTAAGCCATGCGGTACCATTCTCTCCATCACCAACAAAAGTTTGGAGCGGTAGCTATGCAGATTGTAAAGATGCAGATTTAGTAGTTATCACTGCTGGATTACCACAAAAGCCAGGTGAAACTCGTTTAGACTTAGTTGAGAAAAATACAAAGATCTTTAAACAAATCGTTCGCGGTATTATGGATAGCGGATTCGATGGAATCTTCTTAATCGCAACTAACCCAGTTGACATTTTAACTTACGTAACTTGGAAAGAATCTGGTTTACCAAAAGAGCGCGTAATTGGTTCTGGTACTACTTTAGACTCTGCTCGTTTCCGTTACATGTTAGGTGACTACTTAGATGTAGATCCACGTAACGTTCATGCTTACATCGTTGGTGAACACGGTGATACTGAACTTCCAGTATGGAGCCACGCTACTATCGGTGTACAAAAACTAGAAACAATCTTAGCTAACAACGAACAGTACAAACAAGAAGACTTAGATAAAATCTTCGAAAATGTACGTGATGCAGCTTACCATATCATCGAGCGTAAAGGTGCAACTTACTACGGAATCGGTATGTCACTACTTCGTGTAACTAAAGCAATCTTAAACAACGAGAACAGCGTATTAACTGTATCTGCATACCTTGAAGGCCAATACGGTGAGAAAGATGCTTACGTAGGTGTTCCAGCTGTAATTAACCGCGAAGGTGTACGTGAAATCGTAGAGCTTGAGTTAAATGAAGAAGAAAAAGCGAAGTTCGCTCATTCTGTAAAAGTATTAAAAGAAACAATGGCACCAGTACTATAATAATTGCTAAATCATTCAGGGGCGGGACACTGCTTCCTACCTCTAAATTCATATAATTTAATATAAATTCCTTTTCCGGTTTCCCTTGTATATCCCCAATATACCCCTTTTGCTGGATAAGGGTCGTTTATAGAAAAAGAGCACTCTATTTTACGTAGAGTGCTCTTTATTATTCCACTATTTGCCGGGCAGTAAAACCTCAATTGATTAAAGTTTCACTTTATTATTTTTTAGGCGTTAATCCTAATTTCTTTAAAATATCTGCCAGTGTACCGCTTTTGGATTTTTCTACAGGTGTTTGTGATTTAGATGCATCTGGACCTTTTTTCAAGAAGTTCTTTTCGACGAAGCGAATATCTTTT
This sequence comes from Bacillus sp. PPSBB_2, assembly GCF_045291115.1. NCBI lineage: Bacteria > Bacillati > Bacillota > Bacilli > Caryophanales > Bacillaceae > Bacillus > Bacillus sp. PPSBB_2. The sequence goes on along the minus strand of NZ_CP147983.1, from coordinate 5,134,608 downwards.
TCATCGACAATCCCATCTTTATTAAGGTCTCCGTCTTTTACAGTTAGTCCTTTTTTGCCATAGTTGCTAGCGATAATTTCAGCATCTCTAATATCGATTACTTTATCAGCATTTACATCGCCGGCAAGGTTTTCGTCAGGTCTTGCATAATAATATTGGCCAAGCAGCTTACCGTCTTTTTCAGTACCAAGTTTCGTTGTTAGGCGGCTTGTTAAATGTCCTGGCACCTCTACATATAAGTTATAGTCGCGTTTATTAACTGGAAGTCCATTTAGTTTGAAGTATCCGTATTTATCTAGTGAGCCTTCAAACTTATGACGATAAGAATCAGTCGCATATACTTTTACGCCAAGCTTTGTATAATCGAACTTTTCATCTAAATATCCACGTTCATTTAAGAATGCACCAGGCTTAATATTTCCTTCTACTAATGAGTTTAAGGACATTACTGAGAATGATTGATCTTGAAGGACACGCATTCTATTTGGCTCTGTTTCTCCTGGTTTCCAGTATACAAACACTGGTAACTCTAATTGAGCATTTGCTTCATAAAACTCATCGTTTTCTACTTTGAACGTTACATCAATGAACGGGAAATCACCATCTAATCCAGCGAAGTTTTTGTCATCGATAGCACCGCCAACTGTAACAGAGCCTGCTTCTAGCTTCGGTTCATTTACTTTTGCTGTTACCCCTTTTTCAGAAAGGAGTTTTTCAAAAGCAGGATTCAATTTCGCATTTGCAAATTTGAAGTTCTTTTCTAGGAATTTTACGTTAAATTCCCCAGCAACAAACTGTTTCACATGTTTGGCGTTTAGCGTTACAGTGAATTCATCACCTTTACATACTTCTTTTTTATTATAGCTAGCTTTCGCATATTGAGCTCCTTGCGGGATAAACCAATAGTTATTTACACCGCTTGGATAGTCAGCTCCTGCAGTTGCATAATCGAAAATATATACCCCTGTGTTCATTGGACCTTCCACTTTAAAGGATTCAGGAGTAATGCCAACTTTAAAGTCACCGTTTGCATTAATAGGTAAAAACTTATGCAAGTATGGAGAATAGTCATAATACATCACTCCGTTTGCTTCTTGCGTAATGTTTAATCCTTTTCCTTTTAAGTAGTCAACATTCGAATCATACACATTTCCTTTAATCCATAATGCCTTTTTACCGTCTTCTACTGTATAGTTTTCTTCATTTAATTCATAAATACCAGGTTTTAATCCAGTTAATTTTACTTCTGGCGGTGTATTATCAATTACGACATAATCACCTTTCACACGTGCTTTCCCAGCCTTATCATAACCAACAAATTCAATTGTGTAATCGCCTTCTGGTAAGTCGATTTTCTCATCACCAATTGGTTTTGCAGGATCATTTGTGAAAGGATATACTCTGCCGTTAAAGAATGAATCTAAGTAGTAATACACATCCGTTTTTAGTCCGCTTGTGTTTAATGTTCCAATGAAGCCAAGCGCTTTATTTGTTTTTGAATCCTTCACGATAAGGTCTAACGTCTCAAGGTCGCTATTTAATTGGAATGCTCCGTGTAAATACGATTCACGATATGGATTGAATTTAGATGTATCAGTTGAAATGGCTTTTCTTGATAAAAAAGCATTTTCAATACCAGGCTCTGATACACGAATAGAGAATGGTATTTGATACGTTTCTTCTTTATTTTTCGTATTTGTAATATGAATATATCCTTCATATCGGCCTTGCTTCACGCCAGCTGGAATATTAATTTTTGCTTCAACCTCATCTGATTTTCCAGCATCAACAGTAATTGTTTCTCGGGTAGAAACTTTTACACCATTTGCGGTAGCGTCGTTAATAGAAGGAGAAGCTGGTGTATAAGAAATTTCTGTTTTAAATTCTTTTTTTTCTTGTTTATTATGGTTTTCCACTTTTATATTTCGTTTTTGTTCAAGAGCTTCACCGTCTTTTTGATAGAACTTCCCGAATGCAATGGATCCGGTTTCTTCTGGTACTTCAATTACTTCATCATTTACAACTGTTTTTGTTGTATCTAGCACTTTAAAACTTGTTTCCGTATGAACGGAGTTGTATGCATCTACTCGTCCAGCTCCAACTTCATATACGGAATACTGTTCTTTTAAATCATCAGCTGTGTTCATAAGAGACGCCTTTACATCGAATGGAGAGTATTCTGGGTGTTCTTGTAAAATAAGAGCAGCAACGCCCGCGATATGAGGAGAAGCCATAGATGTTCCTTGCATACGCTCATAGGAAACGTCATAGTTTTCGCCCTCTTGTGGGTCATTAATATATTCAGGTACTGTTGAAAGTACAGCAACACCAGGCGCTGTAATATCTGGTTTAATATCATCATTTGATGTAACAGGACCGCGTGAGCTAAAGTCTGCAAGATGATCGCCTTCTGTTTGAATATAACTAAGTTCGTCAAAAGTAAAGGATGTATTACCTTGTTCGATTTGAGCTTTTAGTTTTTCACCATCTTCTTTCGTTAGGCGGAATGCTGGAATGTATTTTGTGCTTTCGCCAACGTAGAAAGGAATTTCTCCGTCCACATTGTTATAAATAATAACGGCCTTTGCGCCAGCTTGTTTTGCGTTAGCAATTTTTTCATCAAATGACAGTGTACCACGTGCAACGAGAGCGATTTTTCCTTTTACATCTTTTTTACTAAACTCGTCAGACGTACCAATTCCTACAGATTCAATAGATAGAGATTGTCCTTTGAAATCCTCTATTTTATCAGTGAAATTTTTGCCGAATAAAATTAAGTTAGGAAATTGTAATTGTCCAGCATGGCCTGATAGTTTCGGTAAGGAAATAGAGCTATCACTTGCTCCAACCGTAATTGCAAATGGAGAAGCACCTGGTGAACCGAGTGTTGATGGATTTGGACCAGAGTTACCAGCAGCAACGACTGTAACAACACCGGAAAGCATCGCGTTATTGACAGCGATAGATGTTGGATCGAGTGGATTGTTGCTATCGTCACCTAATGATAAGTTAATAACATTCATACCGTCAGAAATAGATTTATCGATTGCAGCAATAATACCAGAACTATCTCCGCTTCCGTATGGACCGAGTACACGATAGTTATACAGTTCAATGCCAGGTGCAACGCCTTTTACTGCGGAATCTGATGTATTTTTCTTTTGAGCAGAAACGATACCTGCTACGTGAGTACCGTGGGCGGTGTAGAAGGAAGAACCACGGCTATCAAATTCAGGAGCACCAGATTGTTGCCATTCTGAATAAGTAGTTTCCATTGGATCTGCATCGTTATTAATAAAGTCCCAACCCTTTACTGAGTTTGGGTCTACTTTGCTAGAGTCCTCACCAGGTTTTGCGCGATAGCCTTTATATACGTCTTTTAAGTCAGGGTGATTGTAATCAATACCCGTATCTAATACACCAACTTTAATTCCTTTTCCGGTAATGCCTTCACTATGTAACTTATCGACCCCAATTTGTGGAATACTATCGGTTAGTTTTTGAGGTGCTTTTTGCTCTGCTTGTTTTGGTAAATTTAATTTCACTTCGTAATCTTTCCAAATGCGTTTTACAACGCCAATTCGTAACAATTCTTCCACTGTATTTGCCGGTAACGTCAGCGCAACACCATTTATCGCATGCTTATAAGAACGTTTAATTTGTACAGACTGGAAGTTTCCAGATTTTACTGATGGGCTGAATTGATAAAGACGTTTTAGTCCTTTTTCGAATTCTTCATGTTCTTGATCAATACGTGCTTTTATATTTTCAGGAGCAGACTGTAATCCTTTTTCTTTTTGTTTTAATTCATTAATTTTTACTGGCGCAGTTTGAAATTCTACAATGATATTTACTGGTTCAGAACTACTTGTATTAATATCTGGCGAAATCGTAAAGCCAGGATTGGCATCTAAAGTTTGTAATGCCTGACGCTGTTCTTTAGAAAGTTTTGATAGTAAAGACTGGGCGTTTGAAGAGTCAATTTGGTTAATAGGATTTTCAGCAAGTACATTGAACGGAAGGGCAGTTGAAAACAGAAAGCCAGCCGTTACAATTCCGGTAACAAAACGATTTTTCTTTTTCATGTATAAGCCTCCGATAATTTATATTTTAAAAATTATTTCTCCACGCCTGGTGTTTGCTCAGCATGGAATGTCCAGTTTAGCTGCAGGGAATCACCTTGAAATTTATTTTGATCTTGGTTGTTATCTTCAAATGAGAAGAGGACGTGTAAGTAATCTGTTTCACCAGATTTAATACCATCTATTAAGTTATGACGTTCTAGAGACGTAGCGACATCTTCAGGTTTCATAGTTTTTAATTGTGATAGTTTTGTTTCCCACAAAATCTCATGATCATCGTTTGGATTAGATGGCTGTCCATCATTTACTAGAAACTTGACGATAATGTGATCACCTAAATCTTCACCGTCATTATTTTGCTTTGCATCTGTAACTTCATATGATGTTTCAAGTGCTACTTTTGCGATATCCAATGTACCTTTATTTTCAAGCTTGAAGTTCCTTTCAATAAAATCACCTGGTTTTAAATCTTTCACATTAACGATTACACTTGGATTAATAGAAAGATCTAGTGTTCCAGCTTGAAATGAGTTACTTGATGTTTCTGAATCACTGAAATAGGCGAATACACCGCCGAATGTAAGGGATAAGCCAAGTGAAGCGGTGATAACTCCCATTCCTACTTTTTGTTTTAATGACATAAGAAAGCCTCCTAGTTAAATTTGTATAGCAACCGTTCGCAACAAGGATAAACGAGTAAACATAGTAGTCCGCTATGAATTGTGGTTACGAAAGATCTATGTTCTTTATTGAGAACAAGTATATGCTTATAAATTTCGCATTTCAATAAAATTGTGACAAAAAATATTGAGAAACATTTTTTTATGACAGATTATTTTGTTTTGATTTTAAGTGAAAAATAGCATGAAAAATAGGATAAACATAATAAAATAAAGGTTGAGAAAAAATAATTGGTAAAAATATAGAAGAATAATAAAGCGTTTTCAATGAATATTCGTCAAAATTCGATATTTTACACGGAAATATGAAGGAAAACTAACATTTTCAAGAAAAAAACGAATGTTTTTTATAAATTAACAAGGATATTGCAGTTTTTCGCAGAAATAGTTAAAGTATAAAAAATTCTGTCATCTAAGTGAGGTGAGCATATTGAGTGTAATAAATTGTGAAGAAGTGAAACGAGATGAGTTTCATACAGAAAAGTACTATGAAAGTTATAATATCTTTGGCGCACATGTTGTGACGGAAGATGAGATTCAAGGAGTACGATTTACAGTGTGGGCTCCTCATGCGAAAGCAATGAGTGTTGTTGGAGATTTTAATGAGTGGGATTATGAGCAACATAAAATGCTACAAGTGACAGAAGAAGGCATTTGGTCCTTGTTTATACCGCATATTGAAGAAGGAGAAATATATAAATATGCGATTGAAACGTTGGCTGGTGACGTCATTTTAAAGGCAGATCCGTATGCTGTATATGCAGAAGTAAGACCGAATACGGCATCTGTAGTTTTTGATATAAAGGGATATGAATGGAATGATAAAAACTGGATTCGTAAGAAAAAGAAAAAATCGATTTATAAAGAAGCGATGACAGTTTATGAATTACATTTTGGTTCTTGGAAAAAGAAAGAAGATGGAACGCTGTACTCTTACAGGGAAATGGCAGAAGAACTCATTTCGTATGTGGTGGAACATCAATTTACACATATTGAAATTATGCCGCTTGTTGAGCATCCATATGATCGTTCTTGGGGATATCAAGGAACGGGATATTATGCCGCGACGAGTAGATTTGGTACACCGCATGATTTAATGTATTTTGTCGACGAATGTCATAAATATGGAATCGGTGTCATTTTAGATTGGGTGCCGGGGCATTTTTGTAAAGATGCTCACGGTTTATATTTGTTTGATGGTACACCGACCTATGAATATAAAGATAAAGATGTACAAGAAAATCCAGTATGGGGAACTGTCAATTTTGATTTAGGAAAGAGAGAGGTACGTAATTTCTTAATTTCAAATGCGTTATTTTGGATGAGATATTTCCATATTGATGGTTTCAGAGTTGATGCAGTTGCGAACATGTTGTACTGGAATAAAGAAGGACAAGAGCAAAGTAATGAGCATGCTGTTTCATTTTTAAGAGAGTTAAATGAAGCAGTGTTTGCAGAGGATGAAGATTTTCTTATGACGGCAGAAGATTCAACAGCTTGGCCACTTGTAACAACTCCAACGTATGAAGGTGGGCTTGGATTCAATTACAAATGGAATATGGGCTGGATGAATGACGTGCTGAAATATATGGAGTGTGCGCCTGAATATAGGAAACACATTCATGAGAAAATGACGTTTTCTTTGCTATATGCGTACTCTGAAAACTTCATATTACCGCTTTCTCATGATGAAGTCGTTCATGGGAAAAAGTCGTTATTAAATAAAATGCCAGGTGATTACTGGGATAAGTTTGCTCAGCTTCGTTTATTATATGGATATTTCTTTACTCACCCAGGAAAGAAATTACTTTTCATGGGAGGAGAATTCGGGCAGTTTGATGAGTGGAAAGACCTTGAAGATTTAGATTGGAATTTACATGATTTTGAAATGCATCGTTATATGCATGATTACTTTAAAGAGCTCATAGCATTGTATAAGCGCTCAAAACCACTTTGGCAGCTTGATCATTCGCCTGAAGGTTTTCAGTGGATTGATGCTAATAATAACGAGCAAAGTATTTTCTCGTTTATCCGTCAAGGGGATAAACAAGAGGATGCGTTAGTTATCGTATGTAATTTTACGAAAGCTACATATGAAAACTATAAAGTAGGTGTACCAGATTTCGAGTATTATAACGAGATTTTAAACAGTGATGCACAGCAATATGGCGGTTCGGGGCAAGTGAATAAGAAACGTCTTAAGACGATTCTAGAACCGTACCATAATCAAGCAGCACATGTAGAGATTACAATTCCACCATTTGGCGTATCCATATTACGACCAGTGAAGACGAGAAAGGGGAGCAAAAAACAAGATGGCTCAAAAACAAAAGTGCGTAGCAATGTTACTAGCAGGGGGAAAAGGTAGTCGTTTAAGTGCATTAACAAAAAATTTAGCCAAGCCAGCTGTTCCATTTGGTGGTAAATATCGCATTATTGATTTTACGCTAAGTAACTGTGCGAATTCTGGTATTGAAACGGTTGGGATTTTAACGCAATATCAACCACTCGAACTTCATAATTATATCGGAATCGGAAATGCGTGGGATTTAGACCGAGTAAACGGTGGAGTCACAGTATTACCTCCTTATGCGGAGTCTTCAGGGGTTAAGTGGTATACAGGTACGGCAAGTGCCATTTATCAAAACTTAAACTATTTAAGTCAATATGAACCAGAGTATGTTCTTATTTTATCAGGCGACCATATTTATAAAATGGATTACAGTAAGATGCTAGATTACCATATTGAGAAAGAATCGGATGTATCCATTTCTGTTATTGAAGTACCTTGGGATGAAGCGAGTCGCTTTGGCATTATGAATACGAATGAAGAGATGGAGATTGTTGAGTTTGAAGAGAAACCACAATTTCCAAGAAGTAATCTTGCATCAATGGGAATCTATATTTTTAATTGGTCAATTTTGAAAGAGTATTTAGAGATGGATGCAAGAAACCCTGAATCTAGTAACGATTTCGGAAAAGACGTACTTCCGCTTTTATTGGATGAAGGGAAGAAGTTAATGGCGTATCCGTTTGAAGGATATTGGAAAGATGTTGGAACGGTGAAGAGCTTATGGGAAGCGAATATGGATTTGCTTCGCGATGAAACATCACTGAATTTAAACGATCGTAATTGGCGTATTTACTCTGTCAATCCAAACGAACCGCCTCAATATATTGCTGAAAAGGCGAAAGTAGAAGAATCGCTTATTAACGAAGGGTGCGTCATTGAAGGGGACGTGAAGCATTCTGTTTTATTCCAAGGAGTGACGGTGGAAGAAGGAAGTATGGTGATTGATTCTGTCGTTATGCCAGGGGCTAAGATTGGTAAAAATGTTGTGATTGAAAGAGCGATTGTTGGATCAGAAATGGTTATTGAAGATGGAACAGTCATTCGTCCAGAAAAGAATGTTGACGATGTAGTATTAATTGCTGAAGGGAAATAGAAAAGGGGGATGAAATGAATGGGAGAAAAAATGTTAGGAATTATTAATGCAACGGGAAGTTTTCCTTCCTTAAAGAAAGTAACAGGGCATCGTTCACTAGCGGCGTTACCGTTTGGGGGCCGTTATCGACTCATTGATTTCATGCTTTCAAATATGGTGAATTCTAGTATTCATAGTGTGGCAGTTTTTACAAGCCATAAAAATCGTTCGTTAATGGACCATGTTGGTTCAGGAAAACAGTGGGATTTAGATAGAAAACGAGACGGACTATTTTTATTCCCGCCAAACTGCCAATGTGACCAAGATGAATTTGGGTCTTTTGCACACTTTAGAAGACATATTGATTATTTTCTAAGAAGCAGAGAAGAGTACGTTGTTATTACGAATAGCCATCTCGTAACAGCATTAAATTTTCAAGCGGTGTTAGAGCGACATATACATACGGCAGCTGATATTACAGAAGTTTGCCATGAAGGGGTTTCGCTTCAAACATACGTGTTAAAGAAACAATTATTGTTAGACTTATTTGAGTCATATAAAGGTGTGGAACAATACAGTTTATTTGATGTAGTGAGAGAAAAGCGCGGGAAATCATTACACATTGCTACATATGAACATACTGGATATGTAGCAATTATTGACTCGATTGAAAGTTACTATAAACATAGCTTAGAAATTTTGCAACCTGCTATTTGGAAGCAATTATTTAAGAAAGAAGCACCGATCTTTACGAAAGTAAAAGATGAGCCACCAACTCGTTATTTAAAGGGTGCAGTCGTGAAAAATACAATGATTGCAAATGGCAGTATTATTGAAGGGGAAGTCGAAAACAGTGTTGTTTCCCGTTCAGTTAAAATTGGAAAAGGTTCAAGTATTCGTAACAGTATTATTATGCAAAAGAGCCAAATTGGAGATAACTGTATAATAGACGGTGTTATTATTGATAAAGACGTGAAAATTGGCGACGGTGTCGTATTAAAAGGAAGCGCCGATGAGCCGTATGTTGTAGAAAAAGGAAGCGTACAAAACAGTACGATTAATAGTTATTCCTAAAGAATCAGTGGGGGCTTTTTCCTCCACTGATTAAAGTTTTAATTTAAATGAAAACTCGAAGGGAGGAAGCTGCAAGAGGAGTAATAAAAACTTTTCGCGCAGTGGGACAACAAGTGAATATTTTATTTGCAGTATCAGAATGTGTACCGTTTGTGAAATCGGGAGGATTAGCTGATGTAGCGGGTGCACTCCCAAAAGAGCTAAAAAAATTAGGAGTGGACGTTCGTATTATACTTCCGAATTATAGTCTCATTCCGCAAAAGTTAAGAGATGGATGTACGTTACATAAAGTAATTAACGTCCCTCTTGGGTGGAGAAATCAATATTGTGGAATTTTAAAAGGTGAGCAAGACGGAATTACGTATTACTTAATAGATAATGAATATTATTTTAAGAGAGATTCTCTGTATGGGCATTACGATGACGGAGAGCGTTTTTCTTATTTCTCAAAAGCAGTGTTAGAGTGTATTCCGCACCTTGATTTTGAAGTGGATGTTCTTCATAGCCATGATTGGCATACGGCTATGGTTAATTTCTTACTTCGTGAAAAGTATCAAGATAATCCGTTATATGAGCGTATTAAAACGGTATATACGATTCATAACTTGCAGTTCCAAGGTGTATTTCCTCCTGAAGTGATGTACGACTTGTTAGAGCTTGGTGATGAATATTTTCATAGTGAGCAGCTAGAGTTTTATGGAAACGTAAACTTTATGAAAGGCGGTATTATCGCTTCGGATCAAATTACAGCGGTGAGCCCGACGTATAAAGAAGAAATTCAATATAAATTTTTCGGTGAGAAGTTAGATGGATTACTGCGAAAATATAATGATAAGCTTAGCGGCATTGTAAATGGTATTGATACGAGCGTATATAATCCAGAAACGGATTCGTATATTAAGGCCCAGTATGATGCAGAGTCATTATATGAAAAGAGTGAAAATAAACGCGCCTTGCAGCGTTATTTTGGTTTACCAGAAAAAGAGGATACACCAATTATTTCAATGGTAACGAGATTAACGAAGCAAAAAGGTCTTGATTTAGTACGTACTGTATTCCGCGAAATAATGGAAGAAGATGTACAATGTATTATTTTAGGTTCAGGTGATTCGGAATATGAGCAATTCTTTGAGTGGATGGCATATGAGTATCCGGAGAAGGTAAAAGTTTATATCGGATTTAATGAAGAATTAGCTCACCAAGTGTATGCGGGAAGCGATTTGTTTTTAATGCCATCGCTATTTGAACCGTGTGGACTTGGACAACTTATCGCATTAGCATACGGTACAATTCCAATTGTAAGAGAAACAGGTGGGTTAAACGACACGGTACATTCTTATGATGAAGAAACAGGCGAAGGAAATGGTTTCAGTTTCACGAATTTTAATGCACATGACATGCTACATACGATTCATCGTGCAATTGAATTCTATCACGATAAACCAGTGTGGGAGCAGCTTGTAAAACAAGCGATGAATGAAGATTATAGCTGGGAGCAATCGGCTCTTGCTTATAAGGAATTGTATAAAAGTCTCATGGAATAACATGTAGGTGGTGAAAAAATGTTTACTCATGTTGAAAGTTTTAAATCAACTTTTCTAGAAAAGTTAGAGACGATGTATGGTAAAAGTTTTAAAGATTCTACAACTCGTGATCAATATAATACACTCGGCCATATGGTACGTGAGTATATGAATAGTCAATGGATTGCAACGAACGAGAGTTATCGATCCGGAGAGCAAAAGCAAATGTATTACTTGTCTATTGAGTTTTTGCTTGGACGTTTGCTTGGAAGTAACATCTTGAATTTAGGTATTCGAGATGTATGCGAGCAGGGGTTATCTGAACTAGGGATTTCGTTACAAGAGTTAGAAGAAGTGGAAGCAGATGCAGGCCTTGGTAATGGTGGGCTTGGACGCTTAGCAGCCTGTTTTCTCGATTCACTCGCATCTTTAAACTTACCAGGACACGGCTGTGGAATTCGTTATAAACATGGTTTGTTTGATCAGAAAATTGTTGATGGTTATCAAGTTGAATTTCCAGAACAGTGGCTTCTTCATGAAAACGTATGGGAAGTAAGAAGGTATGATCAAGCTGTAGAAGTAAGTTATTTCGGCAGTGTTGAACCGCTAGAAATTGACGGGCGTTTAGAGTTTAGGCATACAAATGCAGAAGTCATTATGGCCGTGCCATATGATGTGCCGGTAGTTGGCTATGAGACGAGTACTGTAAATACACTTAGACTTTGGAATGCTGAACCAGTTCCTTTCCCGCAAAACTGCAAAGATATTTTGAAATATAAGCGTGAAACAGAGGTTGTATCGGAGTTTTTATATCCAGATGATACGCATGATGAGGGAAAAATACTTCGTTTAAAACAACAGTATTTCCTCGTATCAGCAAGTTTGCAAAATATCGTTCGAATGCATAGAGAAAGATATGGTGACCTTCGTCAACTACATGAAAAAATTGCGATCCACATTAACGATACACATCCGGTTTTAGCAATTCCGGAACTGATGCGTATTTTACTAGACGAAGAAAAGTTAGCATGGGAAGAAGCTTGGCACATAACGACGCAGACGATTTCTTATACGAATCATACGACGTTATCAGAAGCGCTCGAAAAGTGGCCAATTCACATTTTTAAACCTTTATTACCGAGAATTTATATGATTATTGAAGAGATTAATGAACGTTTCTGTCATGAACTGTGGGAACAGTATCCGTATGAGTGGGATCGTATTGAAGCAATGGCGATTATTGCACATGACCTTGTGAAAATGGCTCATTTAGCGATTGTCGGTAGCCATAGCGTAAACGGTGTAGCAAAAATTCATACGGAAATATTAAAGCAGCGGGAAATGCGATTGTTTTATGAATTTTATCCAGATAAGTTTAATAATAAGACGAATGGAATTGCTCATAGGCGCTGGCTTATGAAAGCAAATCCACAGTTAACAAATCTCATTTCAGAGGCGATTGGAACGGAGTGGAAGAAAGAACCGATTAAGCTTCAAGAGCTACAATTAGTTCAATATGATGCGAGTTTCCAAGAGAAATTTGCAGAGGTAAAACAAGAACGTAAAGAGATTTTAGCAGAGCGTATTCATAATACAATGGGGATTACCATTGATCCAAATTCTATTTTTGATGTGCAAGTGAAAAGATTACATGCTTATAAACGACAATTATTAAATGTTCTTCATATTTTATATTTATATAACCGTTTGAAAGAGGATGCTAGTTTTACATTTTATCCGCGTACTTTTATTTTTGGAGCGAAAGCATCACCTGGCTATTATTACGCGAAAAAAATTATTAAATTAATAAATGAACTCGCAAGAAAAGTAAATAATGACCCGTATGTCAGTCAATATATGAAAGTTATCTTTCTAGAAAACTATCGAGTTTCTTTAGCGGAAGATATATTCCCAGCGGCGGATGTAAGTGAACAAATTTCAACGGCGAGTAAAGAAGCATCGGGAACAGGTAATATGAAATTTATGATGAATGGTGCGATTACACTCGGAACGCTAGACGGTGCTAACGTTGAAATAAAAGACCGGGTCGGTGATGATAACTGTTTTATTTTCGGTTTAACGGCCGAAGAGGTTCTTCATTACTATCAAAATGGTGGCTATCGTGCAAGTGATTATTATCACCACAATAGACACATTAAAAAAGTAGTTGATCAATTAACAAATGGTTTCTTTGCACAATCGGGAGCTGAATTTGAAGCGATTTACGATTCTCTCGTGATTCAAAACGATGAATATTTCGTTCTGCGAGATTTTGGTCCATATGCTGAAAGACAAGAGGCTGTCGGTAGAGCTTATGAGAACCGAACGAAGTGGCTAGAAATGTCGATTTTAAATATTGCACAGTCTGGTCATTTTGCGAGCGATCGAACAATTTTGCAGTACAGTAATGAAATTTGGGGTATTGGTAATGCAGAGGGTGTTGCAAAACTCATAAATATCCAAAAATGAATGCATAAAAAAATCCGTTTTCCTGGAAAAATGATAGTAACCGAAACTATCTCCAGAAAGGACGGATTTACTAGTATGATAACCAAATTTGATGAAAATCAATCCATTTTACAGATTTTATTTGCATACGTAGACAGTTTAACTATTGAAGGCGTTCCGCCTGTGACAGGTCGCCCACCAATCTGTAGAAAAGCCTTACTGAAATGCTTTTTCTTGAAAACTGTATTTCAAATTGACTCTTTACGCAAATTAACACGTTTTTTGCATCAATATCCTTCATTTCGTGTATCTTGTGGTTTATATTTCGTTCCTCACGTTTCTACTTTTTCACGTGTAGGTACTTGGTTTCGTGAAAAGGG
>NZ_CP147983.1:5036593-5119470 GCF_045291115.1 Bacillus sp. PPSBB_2 | reverse complement strand
CTGTATTGCTTCAGGATATAAAAGATCAAAATGTGTTATTTTCCGTTGCAGATGCTGCTTACGATAGTCAACGTATTTATGAAATTGCACGAACATGTAACATCTTTGCCATGAATCCAATCAATCCTAGGAATGGTGAACAAAATAAGAGTACACATCGTCGTGTATTATCTCATTTTATACAAACTATCTTTGGTAAACAATTGATGAAAGAACGTAGGAAAATTGAACAACAGTTTAGTAAACTCAAAGATAAAGGGTTGGAACAGCCACGTTGGTATGGTCAAAATCGCTATCTATTGCATGTTCAGCTAGTTTTTCTGATTCATAACATTGCATGTTTATTTTAGTTTTGCAACACCCTCAATGCAGTTAAACAGTTTTAAAGAGGTTGCTATATTGGGAGATATATTATCGATTTACCAACCGAAATGGATATTAATAAATAAAACGGGCTTAATAAAATTAAGCTCGTTTTATTTATTTTGCTTAAGAAAGAAATGGAACAGTGGTATATATGATACCTGCCCCATCATACTCTCCTGTCGCAAAGTATGAAAATGTAAAGAAACCTGTAACCGTAAAAATTACAATAAGAAAAAGTGCGAAGATAAATTTTAACATGTAAGGTCCCCTCATCCAAAAATAACTTCATACATTATTATAGTATACGAATATTTTATTTCCAATTGTTTACTGGTTAAAAATGAGAAGTCAGACATGTTTTGTATGTTGTAATGGAATGATTATTTGTAATGGATTTTGTGTTTTTTGTAAATGTCATGTTGTGATGGACGTGTGCATACTCCCAATCATGATCATTAAAATTTATGTTTCGGGGAGGGAGAAGTGGGACGACATCGAACAAGTTGACGAAACGAAAGCTACTAGCTACTTGTAGTTTATAATAATTTCGAAAAGCGATATCTCCTACTTTTGGAGAAGCGAATGTATAAAGTCCATACTGTGCGAAGGCAGTATTTATACGTGCATCTAATATGTGTAATGTGGCAAGCGCGCCACCTAGACTATGCCCAGTAGCTAGCAGTTTTTTATGTGCTGGCAATGATACGAGCATATCCATAATAGAATCACGACAAGACTCATAAATAGAGAGAAAACCGTTATGGACATTTCCGCCATTTAAAGCATAAGGATAAGGTTTTTGATTGACGAGAGAATCAATAATCCAATCGGGGTCTGTTTGAGTGCCTCTGAAGGCAACAATAATTGTATCCTCAGATTCTAATATAAATCCGAACCATTCTGTTGTTTGAATGGCCTTTCCTTGAAACCCTTGTACATATTGAAAACCATCTGGTATCTCGAAAATGCCATTTTGTTTATATTGTTCATACGTTAACTCACAACAAGAAGCTAACAGTATGGCAGTGTCTTTATCAAAGGATAAAGGAGTACGCATTAAGGTAGCCCTCCTTAAGAAAAGGTATAGTTTAATATATGCGGTGAGGAACTTGATTCATTCTTTTGGAGGTGGGGAATAGCTTGTATCGCTTATCTAAATCGGTGGAGGAAATTATAAGGTCAAAATAAAACAGTGCCTGATAAGGGCACTGTTTACTCTTTTTCATCTCAAGGAATCGACTTTTTTAGTTATTCTTAATGAACTGACGCATGCGTTAGTTGCATAAGTAAGAGGTTTGAAAAAATAGCCTGTATATATTTGAACGATGAATAACTTACCTATTTTCTTGTGTTTGTTTACACTATATACAGAAAAATTTGAAAAACAAAACGTATTATTTATCTGTTTGTTTTTGCTTCTTTTTCAAATATTCCGTACGCAATTTTTCAAGTTGCTGCTTTTTATCAAATTTGGCAGGTTTCTGTTTTTCATGGAACTTTGCCACAGCTACCTGACTTTTGGAATCCAATTGATATTTTCCCACTTTGTTCACCTACTTTTCTTGTCTCTAAAGAGAATCTATTCAACAAATATAATATACCTTATTTTCCTGAAGTAAACCTTATTACTTTATTTTAACTGCTTTTTCTCGTTTGTAGACGTAAATTAAAACACCCTTTCACTACATTACTGCAAGCAAGGGTGTTTTAATTTTATTATTTTATTAGTTGATGGCCATGCCTATATAAGGGCACAGTTTACTCTTTCCCATCTAATAAACGACCAAGTCCACCTAATACACTACCTTCGCCAGTACTTTGCGCTGCTGGGCTTGTAAGGCGTGCTGCTAAGCGGCTAAGTGTTAAGGACTGAATCCAAACTGTTCCAGGACCTTCTAATGTTGCGAAGAATAAACCCTCGCCGCCAAATAGAGCTGTTTTTACTTTACCAACGAACTCGACATCATAGTTAATGTCTTTTGTCATAGCAACGAGACAACCTGTATCAATACGAAGTTTCTCACCAGGTTTTAATTCACGTTTATATACAGTTCCACCTGCGTGCATGAAAGCAAGGCCATCACCTTCAAGTTTCTGCATGATGAAACCTTCACCACCGAAGAAACCAGTTCCTATTTTTTTCGTAAATTCAATTCCGATAGAAACACCTTTTGCGGCACAAAGAAAGGCATCTTTTTGACAAACTACTTTTCCTTGATACTCTGTTAAATCTACAGGAATAATTTTACCAGGATAAGGAGCAGCAAATGAGACGTGGCGCTTGCCGTGACCTGTATTTGTAAATACAGTCATAAACATACTTTCGCCTGTAACGAGACGTTTACCAGCGCCCATTAATTTTCCGAATAAACCTCCAGATGGGCCAGAACCATCACCGAAGATTGTTTCCATTTCTATGTAATCTTCCATCATCATCATTGCGCCAGCTTCTGCGATCACGCTCTCTTCTGGATCTAACTCAATTTCAACAAACTGCATATCATCGCCATATAACTTATACTCGATTTCGTGTGCTCTCATTTTTTTCACCTCGTATGTAATAGATACTTATATTGTACAGAATTTAATAGGATTAGAATACTTTAGTTTTGTTAATTTTCAAATAAAGTGGAACCAGCCAAAACTGATTATCAGCTCCCGCCAATCAAGCTGTCCACAAATGGCGGGATAATATATGAATATGGAAATTCAACATTATATTAAAATTATAAAAAAATGGTGGAATGAAAGTGTTCTCATTTGACGTTTTGGATATAGCGTGATATAGTGAAATCACTATTGAGCTACATAATGTGGTACGGAAATAAAGCACGTTGAATTAAAGGCTGTAAGCTTGTTATACATTCATGTCCTTTATATCCACCTTTTCATGTGGATTCATAGTTTCATTTTTATTTAGGAGGTACATGACATGCAAACAGGTAAAGTTAAATGGTTCAACAGCGAAAAAGGTTTCGGTTTCATCGAAGTTGAAGGTGGAGACGATGTATTCGTTCACTTCTCAGCTATCCAAGGTGACGGATTCAAAACTTTAGAAGAAGGTCAAGAAGTTTCTTTCGAAATCGTTGAAGGTAACCGTGGACCACAAGCTGCTAACGTTACAAAAAACTAATTAGCTAGCGATAAAAAGCATTCCGATTTTCGGAATGCTTTTTTTATTCTTTGGAACTAGATTCATTTGAAGATAATTCACCTTTGAAGGTACGTTCTTCAAAATCATCAAGCATTTGTTCATATTCTTCATGCTCTTCTGTAGCGAAAACTTGTGGGTTTTTCCCGTACATATCCGTACCGATAAAGTTTTCAAAATCCTCCACGTAGCCTACGTTTTCTTCACTATTTACATACATGCCATTATAGTTTTTTGAATCTTGTCTTTCTAAATCAGACGGCGTTTCAGATGTTCCGTAATTTGCGACATCTTGCCACGCATCTTCCGCATCGTACTCAACAGAATGGTCCTCATCATGCTTGTGGAAAGAAGGAGACAACACTTCTTCTTCAACTGGTCGTGTATTCATATTTAACTTATTTGTCGCGTGCTGGATGCATGTTGTAGCGGTTGGCATTGCTTCCAATCTTTCAAATGGAATTTCTTCGCCAGACACTTCGCAAATGCCGTACGTACCCACTTCTATTTTTTGCAAGGCATGTTTCGTGTCTTCAAGCTGTTTATGCCAAAGTTCAATAAGTCCGAAGTCTTTTTCCCGTTCATATAGCTCTGTAGCCATATCAGCTGGATGGTTATCATAGCTAGATAATTCTCCAACGGAATCACGTTCAGAAGCACGATCTGTATTTTCATGAGTTTGTATCGTTTGCTCTAGTTCTTGTTTTTGTTTTTCTAAAATGGATTTAAATTGACCTACTTGTTGTGGAGTTAACATAGTCGTCCACCTTCCTACAATTCAGTTTCTTTACATAGTATGGGCGTTGAGAGTAGGAATTATGAGATGAATTTCAGATATGAAAAAGGAGCCGCATAAGCAGCTCCTTTTATAGAAAGTATCCAAGTAATAATCCGATTCCCATTAGGAAACCGAAGATTGTATTTGTTTTTGCTGTTGCAATCATCGCAGGTACCATTTCTATTGGAATGCTTTTGCCGATAAAGCCTTTCGTCGCTTTAAATGCTTTCGGTGCACTTAAAAATACGATAAGCATCCATGGTGATACGATGCCCACGATAATTAAAGCAATTGTCCAAATGTAGGAAACGATGAACATCGAAGCAAGTACACCAACCGCTCGCTCGCGCCCAACGAGAATTGCTAACGTTTTACGACCGTTTTCTTTATCGCCATCCAAGTCACGAATATTATTAGCTAGTAAAATGGCGCCAATTAAAATGGAGCTTGGGATAGATAGTAAAATGACTTCTGATGTTACAGTTCCAGTTTGAATAAAGAATGAAATCCCAATAATAATGACACCCATAAATAATCCGGCTGTCAACTCTCCAAATGGTGTATATGCAATTGGAAGTGGGCCACCTGTATAAAGGTAAGCAACGGCCATACAAACAAGACCGATTGCAGCAAGCCACCAGCTAGAATTCATACAAATATAAACACCTAGTAGTATTGCGATGCCGAAAAATCCAAATGCTAAGTTAAGCACTGTTTTTGGCTGAATGCCATCGCGAACGATAGCGCCGCCGATACCAACTGAACCTTCGTGATCGAGTCCTCTTTTATAATCAAAGTATTCATTAAACATGTTTGTTGCTGCTTGAATGAGAAGACAAGCAAGAAGCATCATAAGGAAAAGAGGAAGATGTATTTGATTTATACCTCCGACCTGCATCGAATATGCTGTTCCGATGAAAACAGGTACGAAAGCGGCTGTTAATGTATGGGGACGTAGTAAACTCCACCAGATGCGCCAGCCTGTTTGCTTACTTGGCTTTGGCGCCGTAGGAGAGGAATTCGTTTTGACGTTCATTTCCATGTTGAATCCTCCTTTGGTCACATATTGTACACAACTAAGTGTAGAAAAAGCATCATTTAGTGTCAACGTTTATTTTCTAGGAAGAGAAGGTGAATTTCTCAGAAATGCTAAACGTTGACAGGCCTTTCGTTTGAGGTGTATCTTAAAATCAAGCGTAATTATGACTATTTTTCGCCCATAGGGGGGAGACAATTGTGATTCAAACGAAACAAAAAGGCTTGCAAGAAGTTCTTATTGCAGCTATCAAGCGTGCAACTAACGAAAAAACATTGGTTAGTTTTGTAAAACAAATAGACTGGGTGGATCCGCTTTTGTTCTATGCAGCAGGAAAAAGGATTTCATTCGAAAATAGATGTTATTTTGCAGACCCGGCTCAGCATGTAATATTTGCAGGAATTGGCTCTGTTTTCACTATAGCAAATTCTTCTCATAAGCGCTTTCAAACCGCTCGCGACGAGTGGGAGAAAGTAAAAGAGAATGCATTTGTCCAAAGAGATGAATATGAATTTGGAACGGGTCCGCTTTTATTTGGTGGTTTTTCCTTTGATCCAGAAAAAGAGAAAACGGACCTATGGAAAGAGTTTAAAGATACGACATTTTCACTACCAGCATTTTTATTAACTGTAAAAAATGAAAAAGCATGGTTAACGATGAATACATTTGTTTCAGCAACAGATTGTGCAGAAAATCTTTATAACGAAATGATTTCTTTAGAAGAGAAAATTTTGAGAGAGAGTAAATGTGCGCTAAACGGATCGAAATTGACTGTTATTTCTAAAGTAGAAGTGAATCCGAAAGGCTGGATGAAAGCAATTGAAAAAGTACAAGATGAGATGAAGCAGGGTAACGTGCAGAAGGTTGTATTGGCGAGGGAACTAAAAGTAGAGATGAATCATTCGATTGATTCTGCTCTTGTTTTAGAAGCACTTCGCATTGGTCAACCGGATTGTTACGTATTTTCTTTTGATTATAAAGGAGCATGCTTCTTAGGAGCGACGCCTGAGAGATTAATTCGCAAAGAAGATGAGAAATTTACATCGATGTGTCTTGCGGGTTCAATCGGTCATGGTCATTCTATAGAAGAAAGTAAGCGAAATAGTAATGCGCTTCTTCATGATGAAAAGAATTTAGCTGAACATGGGTATGTTGTTAACATGATCCGCTCGGTACTAAATGAACATTGCGAATACGTTAATATTCCGGAAAGCCCAGGTTTATTAACAACGAAAAACTTAATTCACTTATATACGCCTGTAGAAGCAAAAGGCGATGCGAGTCTTTTAACAATGGTAGAAGAATTACATCCAACACCAGCTCTTGGCGGGACACCTCGTTTGGAAGCGATGAAACTGATCCGTGATGTTGAATTGTTAGACAGAGGGTTGTATGGTGCACCGATTGGCTGGATAGATGATGAAGGAAATGGTGAATTTGCGGTTGCGCTGCGCTGCGGATTATTAAACGGCGAGAAAGCATCCTTATTTGCCGGTTGTGGTATTGTAATTGATTCAATCCCGCAGCTTGAATATGAAGAAACAAGTTTGAAGTTTAGACCGATGCTTGGTGCTTTGGAGGAATTAATGAAATGAACAATCATATAGAAGCATTATCATATTATTTAGGCGCGTTCGTGGATGAACTGACGCGTCTAGATGTATGTGATGTTGTCATTAGTCCAGGCTCACGGTCAACGCCGATTGCTTTACTAATGGAACAACACGAAGGAATGAACACATATTTACATGTGGATGAAAGATCAGCAGGATTTTTCGCGCTCGGTATTGCGAAAGCAAAAAAACGCCCAGTAGCATTATTATGTACGTCAGGAACAGCAGCAGCGAACTATTATCCAGCTGTATGTGAAGCTTTTCATTCAAGGGTCCCACTTATCGTCTTAACAGCGGATAGACCGCATGAATTAAGAGATGTGGGTGCACCACAAGCAATGAATCAATTTAATTTATACGGTACTTTTGTGAAACAATTTACAGAGATGGCACTGCCAGAAGCAAGTGAAGCGATGTATCATTACGCTCGTATGACGACGCAGCGTATAGTAGCAAATGCTTGTTTAGCACCGCAGGGTCCTGTTCATCTTAATTTTCCAGTTCGCGAGCCACTTATCCCTGATTTCTCACTAGAAAGCTTATGGGATAAAGGACGTAGTGAATATACAGGAGTAGTTCAGCAAGGAAACGCGGTGATGCCGAGTGAATATGTAGATTCTCTTGTAGGGCGCCTTTCACATATGGAAAAGGGGCTTATTATTTGTGGAGATGATAGTCATGCAGAAATCGCAATGTTTGCAACGCAACTAGCTGAAAAAACTGGCTATCCTATATTAGCAGACCCACTTTCTAATATTCGTAGCGGACACCACGATAAAACGATGGTAATTGACTGTTATGATACATTTTTACGAAATGAAAAGTTAAAAGAAACATGGAAACCGGACGTTTTAATTCGCTTTGGTGGTATGCCTGTTTCTAAATCATTAACGCAGTTCATAAAAAAACAAACAAAAGCAGTTCATATCGTTGTCGATGAATCAGGACAATGGAGAGATCCAGCTCTTGTTGCGACAGAAGTTGTGCAAGCAAGTGACATTGAATTCTGCAAGGCATTAATAGAAAAAATGCCAGTTATGAAAAAGAATGATTGGTCCCTAATGTGGCAACATATAAACGAAAAAACGAAGGAAACGCTTCGTGAAATGGAAACATATGAAACTGCATTTGAAGGAAAGGTTATTACAGATATTGTGCGCGTATTACCAGAAGACGCAACGTTATTTGCGAGCAATAGTATGCCAATTCGTGATACAGACTCATTCTTCTTCACATCGGATAAAAACATCCATGTGATGGCAAACCGTGGTGTAAATGGTATTGATGGAATCATTTCGACAGCTCTAGGAGCAAGCGTTATTTGCGATCCACTTGTATTAGTAATTGGTGATTTATCATTTTATCACGATTTAAACGGGCTGTTAGCAGCGAAATTACATGAATTAAACATAACAATTGTCGTTGTAAATAATGATGGTGGGGGTATTTTCTCATTCTTACCACAGTATGAGAAAAAGGAACATTTTGAATCATTATTTGGAACACCAATTGGACTTGATTATGAGCATGTTGTCAAAATGTACGGCGGTTCATTTAGCCGTGTAAATGGTTGGGAGCAATTCCGAGAAGAAGTTCGAAAAGGAACGACGACAGAAGGTTTACACGTTGTGGAAATTTGTACGAACCGTGATGAAAACTTAACATTGCACCGTACGTTATGGGCAAAAACACAGGACGTAATTACTACATCTTTACAAGGTGAATCAAAATGAAAGTAACGCTGCAAGGTGTATCGTATGAATATGAAGTAGTCGGAAGCGGGGAACCACTTCTACTTCTTCATGGTTTTACGGGAAGCATGGAAACGTGGCGTTCTTTTATCTCTTCATGGAGTGAGCAGTTTCAAGTTATTGTAGTTGATCTTGTTGGGCACGGAAAGACGGAGAGTCCTGAAGATGTTGCGCATTATGATATCCGAAATGTGGCATTGCAAATGAAAGAACTACTAGATTACCTTCATATTGAAAAAGTACATATACTTGGCTACTCAATGGGAGGAAGACTGGCGATTACGATGGCATGTCTATATCCAGATTATGTACACTCTCTTTTATTAGAAAATTGTACAGCTGGGCTCGAAGACGAAGCGGATAGAAAAGAACGTCGTGAAAAAGATGATCGACTTGCCGATAAAATTGAGCGAGAAGGCATAGAAAGTTTTGTATCGATGTGGGAAGATATTCCGCTTTTTGCAACGCAAAAACGTTTAGCAAAAAACGTACAAGAAGCGGTGCGAAAAGAACGACTTGCTAACAACCCAAAAGGGCTCGCAAATAGCTTGCGCGGCATGGGAACTGGGGCTCAGCCTTCCTGGTGGGATGAGCTGAAAAACTTAAAAATACCTGTTCTTTTAATGAACGGAGAATATGATGAAAAGTTCTTCCGCATATTAAAAAACATCGAAAAATGCGTCTCTGACGCGAAATTTGTCAAAATTCATGGTGCTGGCCATGCAATTCATGTGGAACAACCGGAAAAGTTTGATACAATAGTAAAGGGATTTCTAAAAACTATGCAGTGATACTTTTTTCAGTAAGAAGGAAGCCGCGCTTATAGGTGGAATCAGAAATATACAAGGAGGTAGTTGTAATGGCTATTGAATGGGTAAAAGAAGGCAATTACGAAGATATTATTTATTCAACATACAATGGTATCGCAAAAATTTCGATTAACCGTCCTGAAGTACATAACGCATTCCGTCCAAAAACGGTAATGGAGTTAATCGACGCTTTTGCACAAGCTCGTGATGATGCAAATGTTGGCGTTATCATTTTAACAGGTGAAGGGGGACGTGCATTCTGTTCTGGCGGCGACCAAAAAGTTCGCGGTCATGGTGGATATGTAGGTGACGACCAAATCCCTCGTTTAAACGTATTAGACTTACAACGTCTAATTCGCGCAATTCCTAAACCAGTTATCGCAATGGTAGCAGGTTATGCAATCGGTGGTGGACACGTACTTCATATCGTATGTGACTTAACAATCGCTGCAGACAACGCTGTATTCGGACAAACAGGTCCTAAAGTAGGAAGCTTTGACGGTGGATACGGAGCTGGTTACTTAGCTCGTATGGTAGGCCACAAGAAAGCTCGCGAAATTTGGTACCTATGCCGTCAATACAACGCTCAAGAAGCGCTTGATATGGGCTTAGTAAACACTGTAGTACCATTAGAAGAGCTTGAAGCAGAAACAGTACAATGGGCACAAGAAATTTTAGCAAACAGCCCAATGGCACTTCGTTTCCTAAAAGCTGCATTCAACGCAGACACAGACGGTCTAGCTGGTATTCAACAACTAGCTGGAGATGCAACGTTATTGTACTACACAACTGACGAAGCAAAAGAAGGTCGCGACGCATTCAAAGAAAAACGCAGTCCGGACTTCGGTCAATTCCCTCGTTTCCCGTGATCAAACCAAAAGCGAAAGCGGCTCGCCAATAAAGTGAGACGCAACGAAAAGGTCAAACCGGAAACAAAACAACTAAGAGACTTGATATCATATCAAGTCTCTTTCTTTCATGAAAGGAGAATGAATGATGGAGACGATGCCAAATTGGTTAATGCAACGTGCATTTTTAACACCAGATCGCACTGCAATTGAAATAGAGGAAGAGAAAGTTACTTTTATGGAGCTGCATGAAAAAGTAGTATCTGTTTGTGAACACCTCACGCATGTTGGAGTGGAGCGAGGGCAAAAGGTGGCTGTTCTGATGAAAAATGGTATGGAGATGATTACAGTTATTCACGCCCTATCGTACCTAGGGGCAGTAGCTGTGCTTTTAAATACGCGTCTTTCAAGAGAAGAGCTACTTTGGCAAATGGATGATGCTGAAGTTGTTTGTTTAGTAACGGATCAAGATTTTGATGCTAAAGATGTTCCTGTTTATTCATTCGCCGAAGTGATGAATGGACCAAAAGAGGAAGCCTCTATACAAGAAGAGTTTTCTTTAGAAGAAACGATGACAATCATTTATACGTCAGGGACGACAGGAAAACCGAAAGGCGTTATTTTAACGTACGGTAATCATTGGGCAAGTGCGGTCGGCTCTTCGCTTAACTTAGGGCTTCGTGATGATGATTGCTGGTTAGCTTGTATGCCGATGTTCCATGTTGGCGGGCTATCTCTTTTAATGAAAAACATTATGTACGGCATGCGCATTTTACTTGTTCCGAAATATGATGCTGATTTTATTCATAAAGCACTTCAAACGAGAGGTGTTACGATTATTTCTGTTGTATCCAAAATGTTAACAGATTTATTAGAGAGACTTGGAGAAGGGACATACCCAGCTTCTTTACGATGCATGTTACTTGGCGGAGGACCAGCGCCGAAACCGTTATTAGAAACATGTGTAGAAAAAGGAATCCCTGTGTATCAAACGTACGGTATGACAGAAACGTCTTCGCAAATTTGCACGTTATCAGCAGATTACATGTTAACGAAAGTAGGATCAGCTGGAAAACCACTATTTCAGTGCCAACTTCGTATTGAAAAAGATGGCGTAGTAGTGCCACCATTTGCGGAAGGTGAGATTGTAGTAAAAGGGCCGAACGTAACAGGCGGTTACTTTAATCGTGAAGATGCGACGCGAGAGACTATTCAAAACGGATGGCTTCATACTGGCGACCTCGGTTATTTAGACGAAGAAGGGTTTTTATACGTATTAGATCGCCGCAGTGATTTAATTATTTCTGGCGGAGAGAACATATATCCAGCTCAAATTGAAGAAGTGTTGCTTTCTCATCCGGCAGTAGCGGAAGCTGGTGTTGTCGGCATGGCTGACGATAAATGGGGACAAGTACCAGCTGCTTTTGTTGTGAAAAGCGGGGCGGTAACAGAAGAAGAAATTCTTCATTTTTGCGAGGAGAAATTAGCGAAATATAAAGTGCCGAAGAAAGCATGTTTCTTAGAGGAATTACCACGTAACGCTTCGAAAAAATTGTTAAGACGAGAGTTAAGACAATTAGTGGAGGAGATGTAGGTGGAAATAAAAAAAGCGACACTGTATATAACGGAAATGCCACTCGTAATCCCGTTTGCTGCAAGCTACGGGACTTACGAAAAGCGTGAGAGTATCGTTATTGAATTAGAGGATACGGACGGGTACATTGGATTTGGGGAAGTCGTTGCATTCTCTGAACCGTGGTATACGGAAGAAACGGTGAAGACAGCGCTGCATATACTGCAAGACTTTTTAATACCTGATTTATTAAAGGCTGAAATTTCTCATCCGAATGAGGTACCGGGTCTATTTCAACATATAAAAAGAAACCGAATGGCAAAAGCCGGAATAGAGGGGGCTGTTTGGGATTTATATGCGAAGCGTCAAAAGAAGTCGTTAGCGACATTGCTTGGCGGAACGAAGTCTGAAATTGAAGTCGGCGTTGTAATTGGCCTTAATACGATTCCAGTTATGTTAAAACAAATCGAAAAGTACGCGGAAGAAGGATACGAGCGTTTTAAAGTAAAAATAAAACCGGGGCATGATTATGAGTTATTGAAAGAAATTCGTAAAGAGTTTCCGCATATCCCGTTAATGGCTGATGCAAATTCAGCATATACATTAGGGGATACGGAGAGGCTGAAACGACTAGATGAATTCCAATTAATGATGATTGAACAACCGTTAGCGGATTACGATTTTCTTGATCACGCGGAATTGCAAAAGAAAATTGAAACGCCGATTTGTTTAGATGAAAGTATTCATAGTTTAGAAGATGCACGCGTTGCGATTACGCTTGGCAGCTGCCAAATTGTGAACATTAAACCAGGGCGAGTGGGCGGATTAACAGAATCAATCCAAATCCATAATTATTGTATGGAACATAACGTACCCGTTTGGTGCGGTGGTATGGTAGAGATGGGGATTTCACGAGCGCAAAATGTTGCTCTTGCGTCATTGCCTAACTTTACGATTCCAGGAGATATATCTGCTTCTAGTAGACATTGGGAGCAGGATATTATTTGGCCGGAAGTGATGCTTGAGGGCGGGAAAGTGATGGTGCCGCAAAGCGTTGATGCTGAGTATGAAGTAGATCGCGGAAGATTGGAAGAAATTACGAAGCAGCGGATTGTGTTTGAGCGGTAAATGGAAGTTTCATTAGGATGCCCGCAAATAGCGAGAGGATTTTGTCGTTCATTGTCGGTAAGTCGATATATTTCAATAATTGCTGATATAATTTGAGTTACGGTCGATATAATTGGAAAATCGCTGATATAATTCAAGTTGTGTTCGATATAATTAGAAAATCGCTGATATAATTTTATTTACCAAGGTTACTCTAACGAGTAGCCTTTTTGTATTGTACAAATTGGATAGACTAGTTTACAATCGAGCGTATAAAAATGGAATGAAAAAGGGGGAGTAAAATGAAGCGCATTTCAATTTTGATAGCGGATGATGAGGCAGAAATTGCTGATTTAATTGAGATACATTTAGAAAAAGAAGGGTACCACGTCGTGAAAGCAGCTGATGGAGAAGAGGCAATTCATATTATTGAAACGCAGCCAATCGACTTGGTAATTTTAGATATTATGATGCCGAAAATGGATGGGTATGAGGTGACGCGTCAAATTCGCACGAAACATCATATGCCGATTATTTTTTTAAGCGCGAAAACTTCGGACTTTGATAAGGTGACAGGTCTTGTACTAGGCGCGGATGATTATATGACGAAGCCTTTCACACCGATTGAATTAGTTGCACGTGTAAATGCACAACTGCGTAGGTTTTTTACGTTAAATCAACCGAAAGTAGCGGAGAGTAAATCTGCTTTAGAACTAGGCGGAGTCGTAATTAATCCCGAGCGTAGGACGGTTGATGTATATGGTGAGCAAATTGAATTAACGCCGAAAGAGTTTGATATTTTATATTTATTAGCGAGTCATCCGAAGAAAGTGTACAATGTGGAAAATATTTTTCAGCACGTATGGGCAGACGATTATTATGAAGGTGGAAATACAGTAATGGTACATATTCGTACGTTGCGGAAGAAACTTGGAGAAGATAAAAGAAAGGATAAATTAATAAAAACAGTGTGGGGAGTAGGTTATACTTTTAATGGCTAATATGATGAAAAGTTTTCGATTTAAAATGATTGCCTTATTTGCGTTAAGTATGGTACTTGCAGCAACTGTAACTTATATAATTTATAAAGGATTGCAGCTGTATTATAAAACGATGGTTCGCTACGAAGAGCCTTTAGCACAATTTAGGTCAATGGTAAGGGAATTTGGAGACATTAATTTCTTTTTAATTTTCTTTATTCCGTTATCTATTATCTTTTTCTTCTTTTTGACAAAACCGTATTTAAAATACTTTGATGAAATTTCTAATGGGATTCATCATCTTGCGAACGGTAACTTTACGAATAAAGTTCAAGTTTCATCAAATGATGAGTTTGGAAATATCGCGCGTGAAATAAATGTTGCAAGTGAAAAGTTAAAAGAAGCTGTTGAAAGAGGAGACTTTGCTGAAAGTAGTAAAAGTCAGCTCGTTGTGAATTTAGCTCATGATTTAAGAACACCATTAACATCCGTGTTAGGATATTTAGATTTAATTCTTAAAGATGAAAATTTAACAAAAGCACAAATTAAACATTTCTCCACAATTGCATATACGAAATCGCAAAGACTGGAAAGTTTAATTGATGAGCTATTTGAAATTACACGTATGAATTATGGCATGCTAAAGCTGGATAAAAAGCCGATTGATATAAGTGAGTTGCTTATACAGTTAGAGGAGGAATTGTATCCGTTATTAGAAAAACATCATTTAGAAGCTAGATTGAATGTGGCTCCTCATTTACCGATGCACGGTGATGGAAAATTGTTAGCTAGAGTATTTGAAAACTTGTTAACAAATGCCGTTCGTTACGGCTATGATGGACAATTTGTTGATATGAATGGGTATGTTGATAATGGAGAAGTTGTCGTACAAATTATGAATTACGGAGATAGCATTCCAGAAGAAGATTTACCTTATCTTTTTGATATGTTTTATACAGGTGATAAAGCGAGAACAGAGAACCGTGGCGGGACAGGCCTTGGACTATTTATTGCGAAAAATATTGTCGAGCAACATAACGGTACGATTTCTGCTGAGAGCAATGTAGTTAGAACGCTATTTGAAGTACGATTGCCAAAAGACGAGAATGTAACAATTTAATAAAAATTTAAACTTTACCCCACTTTTTATTTTAATAGTTTTTTCTATTCTATACGTAAGTTACGTTAAGGAGGAACTAGAAATGAAAAAGTGGGTATTTATTTCTTTTTTTATAGCATGCACAGTATGTGTAGGCGTTTATATATCACCGTTATTTCAAAAGGAAATCGATGTTAAAATTGTCGGGAAAGATGAGCTAGTAAAGGCGGCAAACACCGAGGGGAGAGAGATTACGAAGGAACAAATTTATAAGGGCGATTTATTATTAGTTAACAGGGATTATCCAGTAAAAAAAGATAGTATTAGGTCTGATATTATAAATGTAAATCATAATAGTGAATTAGTAAGAGGTTATGTAATATTTGATAGAAATCTTCGTTTATCAAAGGATGTTGTGAAAAAGTTTTTGAACGTTGTCGATGCGGCTGGAAAAGAAAGTGTTAACCATTTTTTGATTAGTAGTGGTTATAGAGATTTCCAAGAGCAAAAACAGCTATATGAAAAAATGGGATCTGATTATGCACTTCCAGCAGGATACAGTGAACATAATTTAGGATTATCACTGGACATTGGGTCTACTCAAAAGAAAATGGAGAAAGCGCCTGAAGGAAAATGGATTGAAGAGAACGTATGGAAGCATGGCTTTGTATTACGTTATCCGAAAAATAAAAGTAACATTACTGGAATTCAATATGAGCCATGGCATATCCGTTATGTCGGCCTACCTCATAGCGCAATTATGCAAAAAAAGAATTTTACACTAGAGGAATATTTAGAGTTTTTAAAAGAGGAAAAAGAGGTTTCAACTGAAGTAGAAGGTAAGAAATATACTGTTTCTTATTATAAAGTTTCTGAGAATATGAAAGTGAACGTTCCAGCAAACAAGCAGTATGAAATTTCCGGGAACAATATGGATGGGGTTATTGTGACGGTTCAGGAATAGAGAAAAAGGTTGTTCCGTTTGGAGCAACCTCTTCGTATATATAAGAAAGGGATTGATGTTTTTTGTCGGTAAATCGATATTCTTTGTCGAATCGTTGATATATTGTGAGTTACGGTAGATATAATTGAAAAATCGTTGATATATTGTAAGTTATGATAGATATATTCAAAAAATCGTTGATATAATTTCCTATACTATTAGCATTTTGGAGGAGCATCTTTTTATTTGCTTTTAAACATTATAACGTTATATTTACTTCTCCCTTTTTTTGTGTTACGCTAAACGTGTGAAAGAGATATAAAATGAAACTTTAATGTAAGCGTATTCTTATGGCTTCTTATAGA
Organism: Bacillus sp. PPSBB_2; assembly: GCF_045291115.1. Taxonomy (NCBI): domain Bacteria; kingdom Bacillati; phylum Bacillota; class Bacilli; order Caryophanales; family Bacillaceae; genus Bacillus; species Bacillus sp. PPSBB_2. The sequence continues at coordinate 5,103,051 of NZ_CP147983.1, read as the reverse complement.
AAAGGGTGGAAATACAATGACAGAACGATTCGTACTACGTAATGTGAAACGTGTGAACGGGGAAGAGATTGACATTGTAATTGAAAATAATAAAATCGCACAGGTGACGAAAGCTGGTGCTGGCGAGGGTGGAAAGGTTCTTGATTACTCTGGTACTTACGTATCGAGTGGTTGGATTGATTTACACGTTCATGCTTTTCCAGAGTTTGATCCGTATGGCGATGAGGTGGATGAAATTGGCGTTAAGCAAGGGGTAACGACAATTGTTGATGCGGGTAGCTGCGGAGCTGATCGTATTGCAGATTTAGTAAAAAGTAGAGAGCAGGCAAAAACGAATTTATTTGCCTTTTTAAATATTTCTCGCATCGGTTTGAAACGAATTGATGAACTATCCAATATGGAATGGATCGATAAAGAGAAAGTGATAGAAGCAGTAGAAAAGTATAAAGATGTAATCGTTGGGTTAAAGGCGAGAATGAGTAAAAGTGTCGTTTGTGATAGCGGAATTGAACCGCTTCATGTTGCACGCTCTTTATCCCGTGAAACATCATTACCAATTATGGTACATATCGGTTCAGCGCCTCCTCGCATTGAGGAAGTTGTACCTCTTTTAGAAAAAGATGATGTCATTACACATTACTTAAACGGGAAAGAAAATAATTTATTTGATGAAGAAGGCAAACCGCTACCTGTATTACTAGATGCAGTGAATCGTGGTGTTCATTTAGATGTTGGTCACGGTAATGCTAGTTTTTCTTTTAAAGTAGCAGAGGCGGCGAAGCATCACGGTACTGCTTTTAATACAATTAGTACAGATATTTACCGGAAGAATCGTATACACGGTCCCGTGTATAGTATGGCTCACGTTCTTTCGAAATTCCTTTACTTAGGTTATCCGCTAGAAGAAGTAATTGACGCGGTTACGAAAAATGCAGCAGAGTGGCTGAAAAAACCAGAGCTTGGCCGCATTCAAGAAGGAGATATTGCAAACTTAACTTTATTTACGGTGAAAGATGAGAAGGTTACGTTAATTGATTCAGAAGGGGATCAGCGCATTGCTGAAAGAAGGATTGATACGAAAGGGGTTGTAATTAATGGGTCATTCATTGAATGCTAAGTACGGATTAAAAAGAGTAATTAATGCGAGCGGTAGAATGAGTATTTTAGGTGTATCTGCTCCTACAGATACAGTAATGGATGCGATGAAACATGGGGGACAAAATTATGTGGAAATTGCTGATTTAGTAGATAAAGCGGGAGACCATATTGCGAGAATTCTAGATTCAGAGGCAGCGGTCGTTGTGAACTCAGCATCGAGTGGAATTGCGCTTTCTATCGCTGGTATCGTTACAGAAGGAAATCGCCGTAAAAGTGAAAGACTTCATCAAGAAGTAATCGCGAAAAACGAAGTGATTATGTTAAAAGGTCATAACGTTCAATACGGTGCTCCTGTTGAAACGATGATTTACTTAGGCGGCGGTAAACTTGTAGAAGTTGGCTATGCAAATGAAGGGAAAGCAGAGCATATTGAAGATGCAATTGGTGAAAATACAGCAGCGATTCTGTATGTGAAATCACATCATGCAGTGCAAAAAAATATGATTTCTGTTGAAGAAGCATGGGAAGTTGCGCAGCGAAATAAAGTACCGCTTATCGTGGATGCAGCAGCTGAAGAAGACATTCAAAAATATGTGAAGTATTCAGATCTTGCTATTTATAGCGGTTCAAAGGCAATTGAAGGACCTACTTCTGGTATTGTGGGCGGTAAAAGAAAGTATATTGAATGGCTGAAAGTGCAATTACATTGCATTGGAAGAAGCATGAAAGTTGGGAAAGAAACAACTTTTGGTTTACTTCAAGCACTTGATGAGTACGGAGTAAAAGAAGATAAGAGCGAGCAAGAAAAAGAATTGCTACAAATACTTATGCCGCTAAAAGAATTAAATGGTGTAAATGTAACGATCGTTCAAGATGAAGCTGGAAGAGCAATCTTTCGAGCTCGTATTCATATTAACGAGAAAGAATTAAATAAATCAGCAAAAGATGTTGTGACTGCATTACGCGAAGGGGAAATTGCCATTTATACACGTGATTACGGAGTAAGACAAGGATTCTTTGATATTGATCCACGTCCACTTCAAGGTGATGACATATATGTGATTGAAGAAAAATTGAGAGAAATTGTAGGGGGAAACTAAAATGACAAACATTCAAAAACGTTTTTATAAAGACCGCGTAGCATTAAATGTATTGGCAAACAATATCCAAAATGCGAAAGATATTTTTGAAGCAGCAGAAGGATATGTAGTAGTAGGTGTTTTATCAAAAGATTATGCAACTGTAGAAGAAGCTGTTACAGCGATGAAAGCATACGGAAAAGAAATTGATGACGCTGTATCAATCGGACTAGGTGCAGGAGATAATCGCCAAGCGGCAGTTGTCGCTGAAATTGCGAAGCATTATCCTGGCAGTCATATTAACCAAGTGTTCCCTTCAGTTGGAGCGACACGTGCAAATCTTGGCGAAAAAGATAGCTGGATTAATAGTTTAGTATCGCCAACAGGAAAAGTAGGTTACGTAAATATTTCTACTGGCCCAATTAGTGCGGCTGGAGAAGAAAAAGCAATCGTTCCAATTAAAACAGCGATCGCACTTGTACGTGATATGGGCGGAAATTCATTGAAGTACTTCCCAATGAAAGGGCTAGCTCACGAAGAAGAATATCGCGCAGTTGCGAAAGCTTGTGCGGAAGAAGGATTCGCATTAGAGCCAACAGGCGGAATTGATAAAGAAAACTTCGAAACAATTGTACGTATTGCGCTTGAAGCAAATGTAGAGCAAGTTATCCCGCACGTGTACTCTTCTATTATTGATAAAGAAACTGGTAACACGAAAGTAGAAGATGTGCGTGAATTATTAGCAGTCGTGAAGAAGCTAGTTGATCAATATGCGTAAGAAAATTGCAGCGTTCGGCGAAGTAATGATGCGCCTGCAAGTACCTGGATATGAATTGTTGTCGCAAGCTAACACGTTAAATTACTCATTTTCAGGTACAGGTGTGAACGTTGCAGCGGCACTTTCTCACTTAGGGCATGAAGGGCTTCTTATTTCAACTTTACCGGAAAATTCGGTTGGAGATGCAGCTGTATCTTACATTCAAAAGTTAGGGATTCAAACTTCTCTTGTTTCAAGAGGCGGTAAATATGTAGGTATGTATTTTTTAGAAAATGGATTCGGTGCACGTGCAAGCCGCGTTACGTATTCGAATCGACTAGAAAGTAGCTTCAATACGGCGTCTGAAGAGATGTACCAATTTGAAGAAATTGCTAAGGAAATTGATATCGTTCATTTTTGCGGTATTACACTTGCGATGAATGATACGGTGCGCCATCATATGAAGTCTTTAGCGAGAGCAGTTAAAGAAAACGGAGGAACCGTCGTTTTTGATTGTAATTATCGTCCATCACTTTGGGGAGAAGACGGATATGAACAGGCAAAACCGCATTATGAAGAAATGCTGGGACTTGCTGATATCGTTATGATGAACGAAAAAGATGCAATGTTTGTTTTAGGAATAAAAACCGAAGAAACGGAGCGAGAGGCGCAACTTGTTGATCTTATTCCAAAGGTAGCTGAAACGTATCATATCGCTACAATCGCTGGTACTCATCGCTCTATTAACAGTGATAATACACATTCGCTTCGCGGGTTTATATGTAAAGATGGAACGTTCACTTTTGCAAAAACACTTACGTTTTCTGTATATGATAGAATAGGTGCTGGAGATGCTTATACGAGCGGAATTATTCATGGCGAGATAAAGGAGTTCGCACCAGAGAAAGCTGTTTCATTTGCGTCAGCAGCTGGAATGCTAGCACATACAATCGTCGGTGATACGCCAATGTCATCAGAGAAGGATATACTTCGGGCAATGACGGCATCAGTAGGTGATGTAGAAAGGTAGTGGGTGTAACGGTGAACGTAACGAGAAAAAAAGGACCATTATATTTGCAAATAAAAAATATTATTCGTGATCGAATATTGCATGGTGTATATGCGATTCATACGAATATTCCTTCCGAACCGCAGTTAGAAGAAGAGTTCAAAGTGAGTAAAATTACAGTGCGAAATGCGATTAAAGAACTCGCTCAAGAAGGATATTTGGAAAAGAAAAGCGGTAAAGGAACGAAAGTCATCCGCAATACTTCTGCGACAAAACTGTCAAAGGGTAAGAAATTTACTGAAGTGTTAGTGGAAGAAGGATATAAAGTACAGAAGAAATTGCTAAAAGCAAAAATTGTGCAGAATGAAGAAGGAACAGTGCCATTTCGATTATTCGGTAAGGAGAGTTTTCGTATTGAACGTTTATATACGTTAAATGATGCACCATACATTCATTATACGCACTATTTCTCAGCAGGAATGGCAAGTTCAGATTTATCGGATTTTGACTTGCAATCGCTTTATGATTTAGTTGAAGACCGAGGTATTCATTTAGAAAACTTCAGAGATGAATTCGCTGTTGGACTCGCGCCTATTTTCGTTGCAGAAGCGCTAGGTGAAAAAGAGGGGACAGCGCTATTAAAACGCATGCGTTATTCTTACGATGAAGTTGGTGAAATAATTGAATATAGCGAAGGCTACTACAATACAGAAATGCAGCATTATGTAGTGAATTATGACGTATAAAAAAGAGGGGATTTTCCCTCTTTTTTTATAAAGTAAGGAGAATGGGAGATGGATATATACTTATTAATCGTCACGTTACTTGCAATTGCGATTGTTATTTTAGGGGTATCATGGTGGAAATGGCATGCATTTATTAGTTTAACAGTTGCGAGTTTGTTTTTAGCTATCATGTCTGGACTGAACTTAACGAAAATAGTGACTGCCTATGAAACTGGTGTTGGTAGTGTACTAGGGCATTTAGTTGGTATTTTAGCTCTCGGAACAATTTTAGGGAAAATGATGTCCGATTCAGGGGCCGGCATGCAAGTGGCAGATTTCTTTATTCGATTTTTCGGTGTAAGGAAACTACCTTGGGCTATGTTATTTGCAGGATTTGTTATAGGGATTCCAGTGTTTTTTGAAGTGGGGATCGTCATTTTATTACCACTTGTTATTTCCATTCGAAAAACGACGAAGCAAAATATATTATTAATTGCGTTACCTGTTATTGCAGGATTATCTATTGTTCACGGGCTCGTGCCTCCGCATCCAGGTGCCATGACTGCAATCGGTATTTATAACGCGAACTTAGGAAAGGTACTTTTATATTCATTAATTATCGCGTTACCGACGGCTATTATAGCAGGCCCAATATTTGCAAAGTGGGTACATAAGAGGGTTATACCTGAAAATGAACCGGAGCTTGTTCGAGTTACGACAGTATCAACTGATTTGCCAAGTCGTAAAGTTTCATTCTTTATTATTTTATTACCAGTTGTATTGATGATTTTATCAGTAGTTGCACCATATATTTCATTACCGGAAAAATTAACTGAATTTTTCGTGTTTATAGGAAGTCCAGTAATCGCCTTACTTATTTCATGTTTCGCAGCATTTTATTTACTTGGTATCAAACAAGGTATTAATAAAAAGATGATTAAAAAATTAACAGATGAAAGTTTATTGCCTGTCGGTTCTATTATTTTAATAATTGGTGCAGGCGGTGGATTTAAACAAATATTAATTGAAAGCGGCGTTGGAACAGCTATTGCACAAATGGCAGAACATATTTCGTTATCACCAATCGTATTAGCTTTCATGGTAGCTGGTTTAATTCGAATTGCAACAGGTTCAGCTACAGTAGCATTAACGACAGCAGCAGGGATTGTTTCACCAGTTATTCAGCACATGTCTGGTGTGAATTTAGAGCTTCTCGTTATTGCAACCGGTGCAGGTTCATTAATGTTTTCTCACGTAAATGATGCAGGGTTCTGGCTTGTAAAAGAGTATTTAGGTTTGACGGTGAAGGAAACGTTTAAAACGTGGACGGTACTCGAGACATTGTTATCATTTATTGCATTCGGTTTTGCCCTTTTGTTGAATATGTTTCTTTAGGAGAGGAGGTCAGATTTAAACGAATAAACCCTACAGAGAAATTACATTTCCTCTGTAGGGTTTATTCGTTTTTTGTGCTTTCTATTACTTAATGGAACGGACATACTGATCTTCTCCATCGTCTTTGACAAAGACTCCTAGCTCATTCAAATCTTTGCGTAAATGCTTCTTTTTTTTCGAGTTTCCTTCTCGAAGGGCATTTCGTCTTTCATACAAAATAGTATTTATGCTTTTATTAAATCGCTCATCCTCTAATTTCCATAAGCTATACTCATGTTTATAAGGATCTTGTTCCACCCAGGGGAAGCCGTGCATTAAGAAAGTATCTTTAATTTTGCTTGGGTTAATGTCAGATGTTTCACGTAACCATTCTCGGTCTTCTTGATCAATGATAACCACTTGACGCTTATCTACAAAAACGGCTTTTACATTTGATCTGGTGATTTGTTTCTTTTGATCGTCCTTATTCACGTGAATGCTTTCCGAAGTAATGTTCATTTTTAAAGCTTCACTATAAATAATTAAAGAAAATAAAATTCCTGCAATAACACCAATTAGCATGAGGATAATAGGAAGCCAGAAGGGGTTAATAGAATGTAAAAGTTCTATAATTTTTGAATCAGAAAAGAGAGGAATCTTTTTTATAATCTCTATTAATTTAGGGGAAAAATATCCAATAACGCCTAAAAGGATGGGACTTGCTATAGCAAGTAATTTTTCTAAAAAACCTAATCCAATGACAGATGCCTTTTTCATGTGTAGTTCATCCTTTCTTATATATTTTTTTTAACCAGGCATGTTTTAAACAGTGAGTTTCTTCACCATTTTTATGAGCTCATCTGAGTAATTTTCTATGGATATAGATGAATTTGCCTTCAGCATTCTTTCTTCGATTGCTCCTAAAATAAATGAAGCTAATGTGTCGGTTTGGAAAGAATCGGAAAACACGCCATTTTGTTGACCAGTTTTCAAAATATCTAATAACATCGTTCTAAGAGCATCCTCCTCTTCGTCGTCTTCGATTCTGTAATAAGGAACGTTCTCTTCATTTCTTGCATTAAAGACAATCTCAATTAAAGCAATATTATTTTTGTAATGAGTTTCTTGATAAGCCAAATGTGCTTCAATAAAAGCCTCTAGTTTATTTATTTCAGATTGAGCTAATAGCACTCGATTACTAATAAATTCATGTTGCTTGGCAACTAAAAATTGTAATGTGCGATTCATAAGGTAAAGCTTATCATTAAAATGATAAGAAATAAGTCCGGTACTAATCTTAGCCTTTTTTGCCACCTTCGTTAAGCTTAAGTTGTTATATCCAACCTCTTCTAATGTATCAATACATGCAAGAATAATTTGTTCACGCCTAGCCTCTGCAATAAAAGAATCAGTCACGCTATTCAACTCCTGATTTATATAATTTGAATGTATAATCAAAAAATTAATTGATCGTTCAATTAAATATTAGTAAGAAATTATTAGTATGTCAAATGTTTTATACCTACATCTTGATAAGGCTCATTTTCTGAAACAAGCCCGTTTTTAGGTAAGCCAAGCTTCCTATTCGCCCTGAAAACATAATATAAATGGAATCCCCTCATTTAGAGCAAGGTGAACTTGTTATGAATGATACTAAAGGAGGAATAGGGTAATGAGCGAAAAGTGTGAACACAGACATGATGATTGTAACCGCAGACATGGTTGCGGAGGCGGTTTTGCGCTTCTAATCGTATTGTTTATTTTATTAATTATCATCGGTGCTAGCTGCTTCGGCGGAGGCGGCGGTTGTGGCTATGGTGGTTATGGCGGTTATGCTGGCGGCTACGGCGGATATTGCTGCTAATTATTAAAAACTATTGAAAATGGCCTTGTGCAATACGCACAAGGCCATTTTATTCATATTTTTATATGCTGTGATAATTTATTAATGTACAGAGAACGGATTAAGAAGAAGAAAATGATCTCGATAATCCCGAAAAAGGTGAGTACGATACATGTCTCTTTTAGTAATGAGAAAGAGAACATGCTTTGTAAAAACTTAACTGCAAATAACGTGTGAATACCAGCAACGATGTAAGGGACGAAAAATAAAATTCCTAATTGAATCGTTGCAGAACGAAACATTTCTGTTTCTGTTAAACCAAGCTTTGTAATCGTAATATACTTTTGTCTCTCAGTTGTTAAGTCATTATACATACGGAAATATAAAACACTAGCTGCTCCGATAAAGAAAATAAAGCCGAGAAATGCCCAAATAAAGAAAGTAGCAATTGAATTTCCTTTGCTGTATTTTAGGTCATCGGCCGCTGTATAAATATTAAATGGGGGGGGAAAATCAGTTTCCGCATTTTTGTGTGCCTCATAGAAGTTATCTGTATCATTTCTAATATGTTTTAATATATTTTTCGTAGGAGCAATCGCATTTTCCCAGTTTTCAACGAAGTAATTATACACTATGGTTGTTTCAATATGAGGAATCATATTATTGAATACATCATCTTGTACAACCATTAAATAAGGGAATGCGAAGGCTGGTTCAATTGATTTATTAATAAATCCTTTAATATGAAATTCTTTTTTATTAGATCCAATTGTAATTGTATTTTGTTTTGCGAATGGATTTGATACAAGATTTAAGAGCTCTGGTGAGTAACGAGAAATAATATAAACTTGTGTAGAATCAAGATGTATTTCTGGTCTCCTTAATTGTTTCGCAAGCGTGTTATAATCACTCATTTTCATAAGAGCAATGTCTTCTTTTAAAGCGGTATCTTTTAACAATGTAGACTTATGTTTGTTGTATTGAAAATTAGCATTTGTAAGCTCCGTTTCAATTTTAGCAATATGTTTTTGTTCAAGTGCATTTTCCCCTGTAGACGTATATGTGAAGGGGAAAGGACGGCGTTCTAATATCATTGCTTTCGTATTATTATTAGTAGCAAATAATCCGATAATAATCGTAAATGCAAGTGCAGATAGCATAGAAACGATAAAGAGTACATTAATATTACTACGAGTACGGTTAGCTAAATCTGAAATCCATAACATATTTATTTGCTTCATATAAAACTTTCTCCGCTTTTTCAAAATAAAGATAAAGAGAAGAAACGTTTGTGAAAAGAATAAATATGTTCCCACCACTACGAGCGGCAAAATAGATAAAATAATAAGGAGGGCAGAGCCGTTTTGTAAATTTTTTTCTGTTATATAACTTTGCGGATAACCAGCAATATAATAGCATAGTCCTAAACAAATTAAGGCAAATAGTGAAATGAGTATAGACGGTCTTTTTTCGTTTTTTTCCTTTTTATTATTTTTAATTAATCGAGTTGTTTTACGAGTACGAATGAACATCGGTGTAAACGTAGATACGATAAGAAATAAAATAATAAAAGTTATTGTTGTAACGATAATTGCTTCTGTAGGCCAATATAAATAGAGGCCTTTTGCGTTTGTTAATTTAGAAGTAACGAGTAAGAAAAAGTTAGAAAAAACAAGACCGCCTTGAATACCAGCAAAAATAGCAAGCATTCCAATGATCATATTTTCAGTAAACAAAAGACGTTTTAATTGTTTTTGAGATATACCGAGAACAGTTAAAACGCCAAATTGCTGTTTCCGTACATTTAAAAACGTCCCAATAGAATATAAGAGAAAGAAGAACGAGAACAAAACGATAACAAACTGTGCCATGCCGGTTAAGTTCATGAGCGGATCTTGTTCTTGTAATTTATTCATAATTTGTAAGCGCGGATGATACGCGTATACAGTAAATGAAAAGAAAACCATTATCGAAAACGCACTACTTACGAAATAAGCGAAATATGCTTTTGAATTACGCGAGACATTTTTAAATGCGAACTGCCAAAATGTCATCCACGTCTTCCTCCTAATAAGGCTAGAACATCTAATATTTCTTGATAAAACTTCTCGCGATATAATCCGCGGTGTAGTTCATTGTAAAGCTCTCCATCTTTAATGAAAATAACACGGTTACAATAACTTGCTGCAAACGGATCGTGTGTAACCATTAAAATCGTTGCATCTTCTTCTTTATTTAATTTCGTAAATAGCTCCATTACGTCAATTGCCGCTTTTGAATCTAAGTTTCCTGTCGGTTCATCGGCAAGTAGAAGTGAAGGATGATGAATAACAGCACGTGCTACTGCGGTACGCTGTGCTTGTCCCCCAGAAACTTCAAAAATACGCTTGTCCAAAATATGATCAATCCCAAGCTTTTTTGAAATGTTATCAAGCTTTTCATCCATTTCTTTTAATGGAACATTATCTAATGTTAAAGGTAGTACGATATTTTCACCGATTGTTAGTGTATCTAGTAGGTTAAAGTTTTGGAAAACAAATCCTAACTCTTGGCGGCGGAAAATAGCTAACTTCTCTCTACGAAATGTGTGCGGTTTTTTTCCGTTAATAACGACGTCACCAGAAGTCGGAGAATCGATTGTAGAGATAACGTTTAAAAATGTAGATTTTCCGCTACCAGATGGTCCCATAATGGCAACGAATTCACCTTTATCCACGTGTAAATTTATATTTTTTAAAGCAGTATGAGGGACTTTTCCCTCATATACTTTTGAGACGTTTTTTATGTGTAATACTTCTTCCATAGTAATCACCTTTCTACTTTTTAAAACTTAATGTGTTGTGATAATTTTTGCATATAAAAGGAACGAATTAAAAGGAAAAATAAAATTTCAACTGTTCCAAAAATCATAAGTACGACTGTAACCTCAGCGAAGAACGAGAGATGTAATATTTCTTGTAACATCTTTGTCGCAAACATCGTATGGATTGATGCCATAATGTAAGGCACGAAGAAAAGAATCGCAAGCTGAATTGTCGCTGAACGTTTCATTTCAGTCTCAGTTAAGCCAATTTTCGTAATCGTTATATATTTTTCTTGCTCATTTGTTAAATCTGTATACATTCGGAAGTAAAGAACACTACCAGCACCGATAAAGAAAATAACACCTAAGAAAGTACCAATTAAGAAGAATGAAGCGACATTTAGTTTTGTTTTGTATAGAGAATCGCTCGCTTCACTTGCATGGAAAGGCGGGTGCTCTGCTTGAATTGCTGCATTATCGTTATCGATTTTTGTTATAAACGATGAACCGATATTATGTGCTTTTTCCCAATCCGTAACTTTGAAGTTATATACACTCATTTGTTTGGAAACGGTGGATAAGGCTTCTACATTTTCATCAGATAGTATGAGTAATTTGTATATTAAGCTATTTGGGAATGGGCTATAACTTTTATATTCTTTCACTTGTAGTTGTAAATTGTTTTGAGTAAGTGTAAGAGTATTTTTCTGTTCTTTATTATGAAGCGTTCCAATAACTTGATCATCTAAGTCTTTCATAAGAATATAAGATTCATTCTTATTTACTGTGAGCGTTTCCCAATTTAAAGCCTTAGCAAGTACATTATAGTCACTTTGTTTAATTGCGTAATAGAGCTGCGTGTTATCTTCAGCTGAAGATACTTCATATATATCCGTTTTAAATTTCGTATAAGTAAAATGCTCTTCATTAAATTTCTGCTCTAACCAGTTTAAATGTTCATCAGCTAACGTATTTTCAGTATGCGATAAATACGTAAACGGGAAAGGGTTTTGTCTAATCGCATCAAACTTTGTAAACTTCCCGAATCCATATAAGAATGTAATCATTGTAAAAGCGAGCGTCGATAGCATCGCTACAATAAAGAGCATATTAATATTCGTCCGAATACGTGATGCTAGATCAGAAATCCAAAGCATATTAATTCGTTTCATATAAAACGTTCTTCGCGTTTTTAAAATACGAATAAGTAAAAAACTAATTTGTGAAAAGAAAAAGTATGTTCCAGCTGCAATAAGGGATGGGATGACAAATATACTAGAGACGGCATATAAAAGCCCAATGATGTCACCTAGCGACATAAAATACAACGGATTTGCGGCTAACGCATATCCACATATTAAACACGTCGCACCAAATAGAGAGATGAGCACGGATGCTTTTCTTTCTTTTTGTTGTGTTCCTTCTTTCAAAAGACGTACGGCTTTTCTCGTACGAATGAGCATCGGTGTAAAAGATGATACGAGAATGAAGAGCCCAAGAAAGATGATGATAGTTAAAACGATAGCACTTGTAGGCCCATATAAATATAAACCAGGTACGTGTGTAATTTTGGCGGTAACTAACAAAAAGAACTGTGAAAAGACAACTCCAAGTTGAATGCCAAAAAATATAGAAAGAACACCAATTAACATATTTTCTATAAATATGAGTCGTTTTAATTGTTTTTGAGATATGCCAAGTACTGTTAAAATCCCGAACTGTTTTTTTCGTACTTTTAAAAACGTCCCGATTGAATACAGTAAAAAGAAAAATGAAAAGAACACAATGACAACCTCTGAAATTGTCATTAATATGTTCAGATAATAATTAACGTCTGTCATATGCAATTTCGGATGAAATAAATAAACTGCAAATGAGAAAAAGATTGCAATGGAGAACGCACTGCTTACAAAATAGGCGAAATAAGCTCTGGCGTTCCGCGTCACGTTTTTAAATGCAAACTGCCAAAATGTCATTCACCTAAACCTCCTAATAGGGTGAAGATGAAAAGAGTATGAGAGATACTCTTTTCATCAAGTTTGTTTTAAATATTTTGTCCACTCGTGTAATGTGATAATTTTTGCATATAAAGTGAACGAATGAATAAGAAAAATACGATTTCAACGAATCCAAAAATAATAAGAACGGCTGAAACTTCTTTGAACAGAGATAAACCAATTACATCTTGTAGCATTTTTGTTGCGAACATTGTATGAATGGATGCCATAATGTACGGAATGAAAAATAAAATACTAAGTTGAATGGTTGCAGATCGTTTCATCTCTGTATCTGTTACACCGATTTTAGAAATCGTTATATATTTCTCTTGTTCGTTCGTCAAATCCGTATACATTCTAAAGTAAAGAACGCTACCAGCTCCAATGAAGAAAATAACTCCTAAAAATGTCCCAATTAGGAAAAATGCAGCACTGCCTGATGTTATTTTGTATAACGATCCTGCTGATTCAAAGGAACGAATAAGAGGTCCTTCATACTGGGATTTATTTCGATCTTTTTGCACTTTTTCTATAAAATTATCAGCAATTTCATATGTCTGTTCCCAGTTTTGAATTTTGTAATTGTATGCTGATATATGTTTTACGGTGTTAGGTAAGTTATTTACGATAATATCAGGCAACACTATCGTTTGATATGAAAAGTCAGATGGGATTGCGTTTACATGCTCATAACCTTTTACTCGTAATTTCGTATTTGTACTAGAGAGTGTAATGTAATCTCTTTTGTAGCTTTGCTCAAATTCGTTGAATATGGTGATATAAGATGTCCCTGTTAGCACATATGCTTCGTTATCATCCATAAATAGTTGTTTCATTCGTAAAGAATCTGCAAGTTTGTTATAGTCACTTTGCTTAATTGCGTATACGTCATTATAAATAGCTATATCTTTATCTTCTTTTAGTGGTGTTTCATATATATCAGCTTTTATTTTTTGATAAGGGAAATGCTCTTTTTGTAATTGTTGCTCAAGCCAATTTAAATGTTCTGTAACAAAAGGGTTCGCATCATAAGAAAAATAAGAAATTGGAAAAGGAGAAGTTCTATTCACCTCTAGCTTAATAAATTTCCCGAATCCATATAGAAACGTAATCATTGTGAAAGCAATTGTAGATAGCATCGCTACAATAAACAGCATATTAATATTCGTTCGAATACGGCTCGCTAAATCCGAAATCCAAAGCATATTAATCCGTTTCATATAAAACTTCCTTCTTTTCTTTAAAATATAAATAAGTAAGAAACTAATTTGTGAAAAGAAGAAATATGTTCCAATTGTAACAAGCGTTGGGATAACGAAAATACTTGAAACCATATATATAACACCGATTTGCGGGCTTACTGATACGAAATATTTAGGATTTCCAGCTAACGCATAACCACCAAATAAACAAATCGCACCAAATAATGAAACAAGTATGGATGGTTTTCTTTCTTTTTGTTTTCCACCATTTGTTTTTAAAAGGTGTACTGCTTTTTTTGTACGAATAAGCATTGGTGTGAATGCAGATACAATGATAAAAAGACTAAGGAAAACAATGGTTGTTAAAATAAACGCGTTAGTAGGCCCGTATAAATATATTCCTGGAACATGGGTAAGTTTGGCGGTTACTAATAAGAAAAATTGAGAAAAAACAACTCCAAACTGCATGCCGAAAAAGATAGATAAAATCCCGATTAACATATTCTCCATAAAAATAAGACGATGTAATTGTTTTCTCGATATTCCTAAAATGGTCAAAATACCAAATTGTTTTTTTCTAACTTTTAAAAAAGTACCAATGGAATATAGTAAAAAGAAGAAAGAGAAAAATACAATTACTACTTCTGAAAATATCATTAATCCTGAAATTTCAGAGGTCATGTCAAAGTTTTGTAATTTCGGATGGAATAAGTAAACAGCAAACGAAAAGAACACAGCAATGGAAAAGGAGCTACTTACAAAGTAAGCAAAATAAGCTCTTGAGTTGCGCGTGACGTTTTTAAATGCAAATTGCCAAAATGTCATAGATTATACCTCCGGCTAGAAGATATAGAAGTAGTTGTATTGCAAAAAATGTATGAGAGTGAGTTCTCATACATTTTGCTTGCATATGTTACGATCATACTTCGGTCACCTTCTCCGTATGTTCTGCTTGATTATTTGCAGCATTGTGGAAGATGATTTTAATGGTCGTTCCTTTACCAACTTCAGAATCTAGTTTGACAGAGTGACCTAAATAATCACAAATTTTACTTACAATATAAAGTCCCATACCAGTAGATTCTCCGAAGGCGCGACCGTTTTTCCCAGTGTAAAACGGTTCAAATACTCTTCGAATATCTTCTTGTGGAATACCAACACCTTCATCACGAACTTCTAAAATAATATCTTTTCCGTTTCGGTAAGCAGATAAGAAAACTTTCTTTCCGCGCTCACCGGAGTAACGAACAGCGTTTGTCATTAATTGATAGATGATAAATTTTAGCCATTTCGCATCAGAAGCAACTTTTAAATCAGAATGGACTTCTAAAACAGGGAAGACACCATTACGAATGAATAGTTCTTTTAATCCATTAATATTTTTTGTTACCGTATCTTTTAATGAAATCGTCTCGACATGGAAATCTTCATGGAAGTTATTTAACCTAGCCATGTATAAAGCCATATCAAGCCCTTGGTTTAGACGCTCTAATTCTTTTTTAAACTTTGGAATTAAATGCTCGTCTTCCATTTCTAGCACCATAAGCTGCATAACAGAAACAGGTGTCTTCATTTGATGTACCCAATGGTTAATGAATAGTTGATGTTCTTGTTGTTTTACTTCATACGATTGTAGTTCTTTTTGGAAGAGGCGGTACTGCGTACGCACGAGTTCATTGACACCGTGAGGCATCGGAGCAGTCGCTCTTTCAATAAACGCATCTTCCATTTTTTCTGGTTGCTCACTTAATCTATGGTACATTCTACGATTGCGAACGTAACGGTAAGCGAGGAAACAAATAAATAAATATAAACTTAAAACGACGAAGTAAAATTTATTGTTTTGAAATCCATCTACTGCATCATAAAGAACGAAAATGATACCGAAGTTTAAAACGTACAGTAGGAAAAATGCAAAATGATCACGTAAAAATAGCTTCATGCTTATTCACTCCAAGTTGCGTTAAAGCGATATCCAAGTCCACGTACTGTTTCAATAGAGTTCTCAATGCCAAGCTCATTAAACTTTTTACGAAGACGTGTAATGTTTACGTTTAATGTATTTTCCTCAACGAAGCTTTCGTCATCCCAAAGCGCAGCTAATAAATCTTCACGGCTCGCTGTACGAGGAAATTTAGATAATAACATTTCTGCTAAAATTGCCTCTTTCTTCGTTAAAAGAACTTGTTCAGATCCGAAGTGAATTTCTGGACGTTCAGGGAATAGTTTTAATCCTTCTACTTCAACGATACGTTCCGAAATATTTGGTGCATAATCACCGTAAATACGGCGTAATTGTCCTTTGATTTTCGCCATTACAACGTCGTAGTGGAATGGTTTTGTAATGTAATCATCCGCACCGCTTTCAATTGCCATAATTTGTTCCATCTCACCAGCACGCGCTGAAATGAAAATAATTGGACAAGTAGATTCATGACGAATTTGACGGCACCAGTAGAAACCATCGAATTTCGGTAAGTTTACATCAAGTAAAACAAGATGTGGTTTCACTGCGTTAAACGATTCCATAATATCATCGAAATTCTCCGCTACCACAGCCTCATAACCGTACTTCTGAATGTGAGATTGCAGTAATGATGAAATATTTGGATCGTCTTCAACGATTAAAATTTTATACATATGTATATTCCTCCTCAAAAAAAACAATTGTAGCTATAGTGTATCATGTGTTTCAAGTCTTTTCATTATGTTGAAAGATAAGCTAGTAAACAGTATAGGTTAAAAGTGAGAAAAGTAAAAAGGGCGCTGGATGAAATTGACAAATAACGGTAATCGGTTTAATATTTAGATAAATATCTAAATGTCTAATTATCGAAAGGAAGAAAGACATTGAATCAAGCATTCAAAGCATTAGCAGATCCAACAAGGCGAAAAATTTTAGACTTATTAAAAGAAGGCGATCTAACCGCTGGTGAGATTGCTGAACATTTCAATATGACAAAACCAAGTATTTCACACCACTTAAATGCACTTAAAAATGCTGAACTTATTCAAGATGAAAAGAAAGGGCAATTCGTTATGTACTCTTTAAACACAACGGTCTTTCAAGATTTATTGACTTGGGTGTTTACATTTACGAATAAGGGGGAAGAGGAGAAATGAGAAAGCATCTTTTTGCAATCTTATTAATTGTTATAACTTGTTTAGCTTGGGCGTTTGCTTGGCCACATTTGCCGGATACAATTGCAACGCATTGGAGCGGCGGTAAAGTAGATGGATATTCTTCTAAATTGTATGGAATGGTTTCTATGATTGGAATTATGATTGTTTTATATATTTTTCTAAACGTGTTACCAAAGATTGACCCAAAGAAAGCAAATTACGAGAAGTTCTCTAAAGCTTTTATGATGATGAATAACGGGATACTACTGCTACTATTTGTAGGGAATATAGATATTATTACAAGTGGATTAGGATACAACTTATTCATTAATCGTGTGCCGGAATTATTAGTTGGTATTTTATTTATAGTCATCGGAAACTATTTACCACAATGTAAACCAAACTACTTTGTAGGTATAAAAACACCGTGGACATTAAGTAACGAAGAAGTGTGGAGAAAAACGCACCGTTTTAGCGGAAAGGTGTTTGTTGCATTGGGGATCATTATGATTTTAAGTGTTTTTGCACCAGTGGCGTGGAAATCTTTCGTAATGGTTGGAATTATTATTGGTGCAGTAGGATTAACGATGGGATATTCATATATTGCTTATAAAAAAGAAATAGGGGCCTAATAAAAAATTATGGGGGAGAGAGGATGAAAAGACACGTATTACCATGGAGTTTAATTATTGGCATTGCAATTGGATGGTATATTGTATGGACATATTTACCAGAACAAATTCCACGCCATTATAATGCAGCAGGAGTAGTAGATGGATATTTTTCTAAAATAGAAGCAAGTTCTGTTTCAATAGGTAGCATGATGTTGCTGTATTTGATATGGCTAGCTCTTGGGTATATTGATGTAACGAAAGATAAGTATAAACAGCATGCTAAAGTCCTTTCCGCAATCCATTATGCAATTCTTTTAATAGGATTCGGTTGTAACTTATTTGCACTATTAGCCGCGTCTAATTATATTGCATCGGGCTCAATTGCATTTAATTTTGGGCTTGGAACATTGTTTCTTGTACTAGGTAATTACATGCAACAAACGAAGCCGAACGGGTTAGTAGGCATTCGAATGGACTGGACATTAGAAAATCCTGTAGTTTGGAGGAAAACACACCGATTTGCTTCGAGGGTATTTGTAATAGGTTCACTTTGTATATATGCCGGGGCTTTGCTTCCAGATCCATTTAATATTTTTATAGGGATTGGAATGATATTAATATGCATTATCGTATCAACAATAAAGTCATATAGTATTTATAAAGAAGAGTTGAAAATGTAAATAAAGCTGCTTTTCCTTTTAGGGAAGAGCAGCTTTGTTTTTAGGGTATTCGAATTACTATATTTAATAAGTTATATTCAAATTTTTAATTAACCAAGGCTTTATCAATGACAGAACTGTTATAGGTTGCATAGCCTTAGTGTGATCCATATCATTTCCTCTTAAGATTTCTATATCCCATCCAAGATGTTCTAACTTTTGTTTGTTTTTTTGAAGTATACCAATAATATCAACTACTACATTGCCAAAATTTTCACCGTAAACAATAGTGTCTTTTTCCCCAGAAAACGCTAATCTCGGAATGATTAGTTTATGTTGGATGTCTTGATCATCAAACTCCATCAAATTCTCGTACATTGTAACAAACTGTTTAGTTTGACTCATGTCGATCTTTATCTGTATGTTATCCCAATCAATTTTTTCAGGATTAATATGTGCTTGATCAATAACAGGAGAATTGTGATTATTCACAGCTTGCTCGTATGTTTTATTTGTTACTACCATCATTTCTTTATATGGACCATCTATTGGTGGAAACCCGCCCATGATTATACTGTCTAATCTATCCGTTCGAATGGCTAATTGTAACCCAGCTAAAGCTAACCAAGAGTAACCATAATAACTAAACTTATTAATATTCATTTCGTCAGCAATTGTTAATAGGTCTTTTACTATATTTTCAGGTGTGAGATTCTCTGGATTTGGATGTTGCAAACGATGACCTTCGTAGTCAAAATATAAAATCTGAAACTTATCTATGAGTCCATCAATAAAATGTTTTCCAAATTCAGGATCTACCCCCCACAACTTTAAAGTTTCAGCATCTTGCCCATATACAGATTCTTTAGCAACTGGGAGCATGATTGTTCTAAATTTTGGATTTCCAACCAAACCAACCTTTAATACTGATTCGTCCGTAAGTTTTATGATTTTCTCCATTTCTATCACTCCTAAATTGTTTATACTAAAATCATATAACATTCATGCAATCTTCCGGATTTATGATTTTTTTCTCGTATATATAAGGATTTTATTTGAAATATGTTAATGTAGCACTTTAAGGTTTAACTTTAAAAAGGAGTTAATAAATGAAGACATATAGTCCTAAACAAATTGCGAATGTCTTAAATGTTAGCACAACAACTTTGAGAAGATATGAAGAACAAAATCTCATTCCTGTTGTGCCAAGAACGGAAAGTAATCACCGGTTTTATACATCGATACACTTTCAAGCATTTATTACCATTAGAGCATTATTAAAAGGATATGATATACCTATTGTTTATAAAGTTATGAGGATGATTAAAAACGTAAAGTTTGAAGAAGCACTCTGGTTAATTAATGAACAGCAATTCAATATTCAGGTGGAGAAAAAGCGAGTAGAAGAAATACTAAACATGATTCGAAATGCTGATTTTACTAAATATAAAAATGTAGAGTTAAGTGAACGTATGAGCATTGGAGAGGCTGCAAAAATAGCAGGCGTAAATACTTCGGCTATCCGTCATTGGGAACATGAAGGGTTAGTCCACTCAGAAAGAAATAAAGAAAACGGTTATAGAATGTTTCCAATATCAGAACTGCGTAAAATACTGGTTATAAGCAGTTTGAGAAAAACCGTGTATTATATAGAAAATATGAAAAGCTTGCTAGATGATTTAGAAACATTACCTTATGGAAAAATTGAACGTTCCTTTCAGTTGGCTTTAGAAAACTTGAACACTCAACTATTACTCCAATTTAAAGGAATGGAAGAACTGATGAAATATATACACTTTTACGAGTAAGCAAATATGTAAAAAGAGCTAAGCACAATGCTTAGCTCTTTCCTTTTGTTATCACTTCTTTAAAAACGGTATCCAAATTTCACTTTTGAAGTTTGGAGAAGATATATCTTTCTGCTCATTCCACAATATTTCCGGCCCTTCCGCTAGTTCATAGTTCGAAGAAGGGAACCATTCAGAATAAATACGTCCCCATACATTTTGTAGTGCATCAGGAAACGGCCCGACAGCTTCAAATATAGCCCATGTTGAAGCTGCGACTTCAAGTTGTACGAATTGCTCTGGGCAATCTTTCGTTGTGGCTACTCCAATGTAGTGATCGAGTTCGCCTTTTTCCTCCATTCTTCCTTCAGAAAAATTAGTAGAGGCACTAATAATTCCAGTAGGTTCAATGTTTGAAAGGGACTTTAATGTTTGAATAGACTCTGGGTTTAAACTTTTCCACATAGAAGCAATTTCTTCATTTACACCATTAAAAACGATTGGTACTCGTTTTGTAATACCTATAATTCGAAATGGCTCTTTTTCTTCAATTCGATAATTCATTTCATTTCCTCCTTGAATGGATAATTGGAAGGTCATTGGTGAATAAGCCTTCAAAGAATGGCTACTATTTCGGGCTTCTGAAGGTGTTATACCGTGCAAGTTTTGAAATGCACGAGCGAATGAATCTGGTGAGTTGTATCCATATTTTATAGCGATATCAATGACTTTTACATTGCTGTTTTTTAGTTCAAAGGCAGCGAGAGTAAGACGTCTACAGCGAATATATTCTGATAGTGATATACCTGCTAAAAACGAAAACATTCTTTTAAAGTGATACTCAGAACAAAGAGCTAGCCTCGCAACTTCTTTAAAATCAATTTCATTCGTAAGGTTATCTTCAATATAGCGCATTGCAGCATTCATATTTTTAAGTGAATCCATATTATGACCTCCTCTGTACATAGAATAGCAGGAACGAAATAGCTCCATCCGACATTTCGTGCACAACTTTGTAGGTGCATTTTTTACCTTACAAAATTGTAATGTTCCTGTAAGGAGAATGAATGGATGGTATGATATCCCAATGTTATAGTAACAAAGTACTTTAATTCATTACGTTAACTTTTTGATTTCTTTACTTATGTGCCTTACATAACTGTCATGTTTGTGTAAGAAACATCGATAGTGGCAAGAGTAGAGAGTGTATATAGTTGAAAATAGAGAATAGATGAAATGAGGGATGTCGAGATGAAAACAGTGCTAGAAGCAAAAAATATTGAAAAAGTATATGACACGGGTGGTAATAAATTTGCAGCGTTAAAAGGTATTAACTTACAAGTAAAAGAAGGTGAGTTCGTTGGAATTATGGGACCTTCAGGTTCTGGTAAGACGACTCTACTAAATGTTCTTTCTACAATTGATAATGCGACGAACGGTGAAATTTTAATTGATGGAAAAGATATCGTAAAAATGAATGACGATAAGTTAGCGTTATTCCGCCGCGATCATTTAGGTTTCATTTTCCAAGATTATAACTTATTAGATACGTTAACGGTGAAAGAGAATATCGCTTTACCACTTGCGTTATCAAAGGTGAAAGCGAGTGAGATTGATCGCCGCGTTCTTGAAATCTCAAAGAAATTCGGTATTGATCATATTTTAAGTCAGTTCCCATATCAAGTATCTGGTGGACAGAAGCAGCGCTGCGCAGCATCACGTGCGATTGTTACGAATCCAAGTATGATTTTCGGAGACGAGCCAACTGGAGCGCTTGATTCTAAATCTGCAACAGATTTACTTGAAAGTATGAAGTCGTTAAACGAATATGATAACTCAACAATTTTAATGGTAACGCATGATGCATTTGCAGCAAGTTATTGTAAACGAGTTATTTTCATTAAAGATGGTGAACTATATAAAGAATTGCACCGCGGTGAATCGACGCGTAAACAGTTCTTCCAAAAAATTGTTGATGTAATGTCTTCTATTTCTGGGGGTATGGCTGATGACCTTATCTAGCATTGCCCTCCGCAACATACAGCGGAACTTTAAAGACTACTTTGTATATTTTGCATCTATGATTTTTAGTATCGTTATTTATTTTACATTTAAAGCATTGCAATACAATTCACAAATGGAAAAAGCTGCAGAAGCTTCAAAAAAAATTAGCGGAGCGTTCCAAGTTTCAAGTGTCATGCTTATCATTTTCGTAGCAGTGTTTATTATATATTCGAACGGTTTCTTTACACGTAAACGTAAAAAAGAAGTTGGCTTATATTCGTTATTAGGTATCCGTAAAAGACAAATTGGTAAAATGCTCTTTTATGAAAATATGTTAATGGGATTAATGTCTTTAATTATCGGTATTGCGATTGGTAGTGTCCTTTCAAAATTATTCCTTGAACTGCTAGTAAGCATGATGGGATTAAACTTAAATGTTCATTTTGAAGTACCGATGGCTGCCATTATTGATACAGCACTTATTTTCTTTGTGATTATTTTATATACATCACTTCAAGGATATCGTTTAATTTATCGATTTAAGCTAATTGAACTTTTCCGCGCCGAACGTGAAGGAGAAGCAATGCCAAAAGGATCAGTTATTATGGCATTAATTTCAGTTATCTTAATCGGTTCAGGTTATTTTTTAGCATTAATGTTCATGAAAGCAGTTAAATATGCAGACTTTATGGCAGTTGCACTTTATATTTTATTGGCGACAGTATTAGGTACGTACTTACTATTTATGTTCTTTACAGTATTCGTATTGAAACGTGCAAGAAATAATAAATCATCGTTTTATAACGGTATGAATATGGTAACGACGTCGCAGCTACTATATCGTATTAAAGGAAATGCAAAATCACTTGCGACAATTTCTATTTTAAGTGCGGTAACATTAACAGCGGTTGGTACGTCTGTTACGATGTATTACAACACATTTACGCAATCAAAAGCAGTTGCACCATATAGCTATTCTTATGAGAAAAAAGATGCAGCGCTTGATAAGAAAGTAAATGCGATTTTTGCAGAAGAGAAGAAAGATCATCCGATTAAAGATCAATTTGAAATTGAGACAGTTCCTGTAAAAGGGAAGTTTGAAGGAGATAAAGTTGATTTCATCTTTAATATGAACTACAGTATCTCAGAGAAATATCAATTTATGTCTCAATCTGAATTTAATAAGCTTGCTAAGAAAATCGACGCAGAAACAGTGAATGTAGCTGCTGATGAAGCATTTATATATGATAGTTCGTATATTGAAGGACATGAGTTTAGTCCACAATATAAAGGAAACAAAGCAGTATTCCAAATTGGGAACGAAACGAAGCAATTAAAAATCCAAGGTGCAAATGACGTTGCGATTACAAATTTAGGTGAATTAGTTGTTGTCGTTTCAGATGAAATGTATGAACAAGCGAAACAAGCATTTGGAACACGTATTGTAAAAAATATTGATGTGAAAGATGAGAAAAACAGTAAAGTGTTAACGGAAAAATTAACAAAAGTGATGCCAGCTGGTGAATCAGAAATGGTGTTATCATTTAGAGATTTCTACACTGGTTTCCATATGGGGCTTGAAGGAACAGGATTAATGATGTTTATTGGAATGTTCTTAGGGCTTGTATTCTTACTAGCAACAGGTTCTATCATTTACTTTAAACAATTAACAGAAGCAAATGCTGATCGTGAGCGTTATGTTGTACTTCACAAAATAGGGGTCACAAAACAAGAAATGAAAAAAGCTATTGCAAAACAAGTAAGCTTTATCTTTGCAATCCCGTTAGTAATCGGAATCCTGCACAGCTTGTTTGCATTAAAAGGTTTAGGGAACATACTACCATTTGAAATTATGATTCCGCTTCTAATTAGTATCGGAGTATACGGTGCTATTTATATTGGATATTACTTCTTAACTGTTCGTTCTTATTATAAGATCGTGAGTGCGAAGTAATAAGGGGCAGCTATCGCTACAGGCGATAGCTGTTTTTTTATTCTTCATAAAATCTTAAGAAACTTCCTCAATTTTTATTAAGAAACGATAGTTATACTTAGACACAAGTTAAAAACTACCGAACGAATGAGGAGAGGTTTATATGCAACTCATAACATTCTTACATGAATTTATGAAACATCCGAAACATACTGGTGCAATTGCGCCAAGTTCAAAAATATTAGCAAAGAAAATGGTCGATGTAATTGATTTTAATAAAGCGAAATGTATTGTAGAGTTAGGGCCTGGTACAGGGGTCTTTACGAAAGAGATTATGAAGAGAAAAAAGAAGGAAACAATATTTTTTCTTATTGAAATTAATGAAGTGTTTTGCAAAGAGCTAAAGAGAAAATTTAAAGATGAGCAGAACGTCATTGTTGTGCACGGTTCAGCTGAAAATATAAAGAAGTATATGGAAGAGTTCCATATAGAATGCGTGGATTACGTTTTATCGGGATTACCTTTTACTTCTTTACCAGAAGAAGTTTCAAAACGTATTTTAAACAATGTAATGGAAGCGATACATGAGAATGGTGAATTTATTACATTTCAATATTCACTTGTGAAAAAAGGATTTATACAGCACTTCTTTCCTGAAATTACGCTAGAGAAAGTGTGGCTCAATTTCCCACCAGCGTACGTCTTTAGCTGTAAAAAAGAGCTAAGGAGAGCGTATGCATAATGGAATTACATGAATTATTATCCTATATTGAGCAGTACGGTTATTGGGCATTATTTTTCTGTTTATGGTTAGGTATTATCGGTATGCCAATTCCAGATGAAATGATTGTTATGAGCGGAGGCTTTGTATCTTCATTAGGTATATTAAATGTTATTCCTGCGTTTTTATTAACGTATTTAGGCGTTGTGTCCGGACTTTCTTTAGGCTATATATTAGGGAAAATATTTGGTACAAAAGTACTTGATAAGCTAATGAAAAAGAAAAAAGCAAAGTATGTTGTGAAATCGCAAGAGATGGTAGAGAAGTATGGTCATTATGCATTAGTTACAAGTTACTTCATACCAGTTGTAAGACATGTTGTACCGTATTTAGTTGGAATGAATAACATGTCATTTAAGACGTATGCTTTGTATTCTTATACGACAGGATTTCTTTGGACACTCGTTTACTTTGTGCTAGGTTCTTTATTTGGACAACATATTGAAAGAATTGTAGCAGTTGCGATAGAGTATGGTGTGTATTTTGGCGGGAGCATTGCATTGATTGTGAGTGTGTTTTATTTTTACAGACAAAAAAGAAATACAGTGATGAGTAAATAAAGGAGGCGGCAGCCTCCTTTTATTATTAATATGGCTTTATTTATCGAAGTGCTGATGCAAAGCCCTGTTACATTAAGAAAAAGTTAAGAAACCGTACGAGTTTTTATTAAGAAATGCTCTCTATACTTAGAAAGGTCTTATAGAAAAACATAATGAAAGGCGGCATATAGATGAAAAGATTTATTTTAGGATCATTACTTGTCATCATAGCAGGAGCGGCATATTTGTTAAATGGGAGTGCTACGATTGATAGAGTGAATCCATTTATTGATTTAGAGAACCATTACGCAATTATTGATAATGATGGAAAAGAATTAGGTGGAAATAAAGGCCGTGAGTATACAGTGAAAGCTTATGATGAGAAAGGTGAGGCAAAAGAAGTTACGATTAGTGAGGTTGATGAGTTACCGAAAGGTTCGTATTGGCATGTAATTACAAGAGGGAAGTTTTTACATGACAAAGTGCAAGTAACGATAGAGAAAATTCCTGAAGGTGCGAAGGCAAAGTTAGGATTGTAAATATAAACCCGATTCTTGATGAGAGAATCGGGTTTGTTATTTTATGGTAAAATTTAGAGGGGAGGAGTGAGAGGCATGCTACTTATTGTTAGCCTTATATTGATTGGGATTATGTGCAGTATGAGAATAGTATCCTTACATATGATAGAACGACAAAAGATAGAAGAGCGATATGTATATTGCCCAAAATGTGATGTGAAAATTAGAAAAGGGAATGCTGCGCCTTTTTGTTCGAAATGTAATTTAATATTTTAGAGAAGGTAAAAAGGCAAAAACGAACATATTTCGGTTCGTTTTTGCCTTTTTTAATGAAGAATAAGAACAATTTTTCATTTCTCACTAATAACTTTTACAGTTACCTCCGCAAAAATAGCGTATTTTTTTAATAAAATCATTTTAAATGAAATTATTTTGGAGCTACATACGTTGAAACGTAAAATTGTTACTTATTTGTATCTATAACACTTTAAAGTGCGTACTTTTTATTGTGTTGTAGATAAGACATAATTACATACGTGAGAGGGAAATGAGTAGTGAGGAGCTAAAAAGCATCTATGTTATTTTTCATAACTATCGTGCTTTGATCGGCCAGTCCTTGTCACATTAATTGATATTCATTAAACATTTTTAAATAGATTTTAGGAGGAAATTTTAAATGAAAGATTTATTAAAAGGTACACTTGGTTTTGGTACGGCACCACTAGGTAATATGTACCGCAATATTCCGGAAGAAGAAGCAATCGCAACAGTGGATGCTGCTTGGGATAATGGTGTTCGTTACTTTGATACAGCTCCACTTTATGGATCTGGTTTAGCAGAGATTCGTCTTGGTGAAGCACTATCGAAAAGAAATCGTGATGAGTACTTCTTAAGTACAAAAGTAGGTCGAATTATTTCAGATGAATTGGAAGATCCATCTACACGTGATTTAGGTGAAAAAGGCGGACTGTTCGAATTTGGTCGTAAAAATAAAATTATCAACGACTACAGTGCGGACGCAACTCTTCGTTCTATTGAAGATAGTTTAAAACGTTTAAAAACAGATCGTCTAGATTTTGTTTATATTCATGACGTAGCACAAGATTTTTATGGAGATGAGTGGATTTCACAATTTGAAATTGCTCGAACAGGAGCATTCCGTGCACTTACTCAATTGCGTGATGAAGGTGTAATTAAAGGCTGGGGCCTTGGAGTAAATAAAGTAGAATCAATTGAACTTATGCTGGACTTAGAAGAAGCAAAACCAAATGTTTCTTTACTAGCTGGTCGCTATTCATTATTAGACCATGAGCGTGCGTTACAACGCGTAATGCCTGCGGCTGTAAAAAACAATATGGACATTGTTGTTGGTGGACCATATAGCTCAGGTGTTCTTGCTGGAGGAGCTCACTTCGAATACCAAAAAGCGTCACCAGAAATCATTGCAAAAGTTAATAAAATGAAAAACCTTGCAGATCGTCATGGAATCAGTATTAAAGCTGCTGCTTTACAATTTGCATTGGCTAATCCAGCAGTTGCTGCTGTTATTCCAGGTGCAAGTAAACCGGAACGAATTGCAGAAGACCAAGCTGCATTAAAAACAGTGATTCCGGCAGCGTTCTGGGAAGAAATGCGTGAACAAAAACTAGTTGCAGCTAATGCACCACTACCAATCAACGTTAAATAAAAAGGAGAGTAATTAACATGGCAAAGACTATTACATCTATTCAAATTCCAGCTTCACCTGAACAAGTATGGAAATTAATCGGAGGTTTTGATGCACTTCCAGATTGGTTACCGTATATTCCTAGCAGTAAAGTAACTGAAGGCGGACGTGTACGCCATTTAGCTAATCCTGATGGCGACGCGATTGTAGAGCGTTTAGAAGCATTTAATGAGAAAGAACGTTACTACACATATTCAATTATGCAAGCACCATTCCCTGTAACTAATTATTTATCTACAATCCGTGTTAAAGAAGGGAAAGATGCTAACACATCATTAGTTGAATGGTCTGGTAGCTTCACTCCTGTAGAGGTTACTGATGAAGAGGCAATTAATCTATTCTATGGAATTTATAAAGATGGTTTAGAGGCGTTACAACAAGCGTATTTAGCTTAATCAATTTATTAAACATTTGAAAGCCTGCAGTGTAACAGCTGCAGGCTTTTTTATGAGTATAGAATTTCTTTTTAAGAAAATATATCTATACTCAATGCTGTTACTTAAAGAGAACATCACGAATTATAATAGAATGAAGAAACTGTGGATGTAAAGAGGACAGAAGCACATATAGATCGAGAGCGTTACATCGTCCTTTGAAAACTCGGTGTCACGAAAAAAGAAATGAAAAAGGCAATCGCAAAACAAATGAGATTTATCTTCTTTATTCCTTTAGTAGTTGGTATAATACACACTTTATTTGCACTAAAAGGATTAGCGACAGTTATTCCGTATGAAATTGCAGTTCCGTTACTAATTAGCATCGGTGTGTATAGTGTTATTTATATTGGTTATTATTACTTAACGGTTCGTTCTTATTTCAGGGTTGTTAGTAAATGAAAATAAGGTATACAGTTTTTGAAAAAGCGAAAGAGAGCATAGTGAAAATTATGTTCTCTTTTGCTTTTTTTAGTTAAAATGAGGTGTAAATGAAGATGGTATTTAAATGGAGTGTTACATTTGGAAATTCTTATCATAGCAGGATGTTTATTAATTGGTATCACTTTAATCAGTTTCAGTATTTATCGATTTGTAAAAGAATTAAAAGAAAAAAATTCAAAGAGAGAGAAATGGAAAGTAGTAGCTGGAAATTTGATAGAGTTATTTAGTGATCCATTGCACGGAGCGCCATTCTATTTTTTAACTGGGGGTCTCTTTTTGGTAATCGGACTGTTATTTCTTTCTATGGGAATGGGCTGGCTTGAAATTGATTAAGGCGTATTAACAAAGATATTTCATAGTTGTATTGCGAAGAGGAGAGAGCAAATGCCGGTTATAAGAGATATACAATTGAGTTTTCTAAAAGTAAAAGAGCATACCAGAAACATAGAAGCATTACAGTTAACATCTACAAGCAACTACGATGAAGATATCTCTTTTGGTAAAGAGACGAGCAGTATTACTTCTTTATATTGTCGACATATGCCAAAGTTAAGAATGGATTATGAGAAAGGGATTTTGATTCATTGTGTGGATGATATTTCATTACTCGATGAGTGGGAGAAGAAATATAGAATTTTCCCTGAATATATGAATGTTTTTGTGGAGTATGAGAGTGTGAAGGATTTTCCATATTTATCAGATAGAGAGAAAAAAGAATTAGCCCTTCAAATCGTTCATGTTGAAATGAAGCGTTTAGCTGTGAAATATGATTGGGATATAGAAGAGTTAGAAAAAGTGAAGAATAAGATACTAGAATTGAATTATAGAAACGAGTTCGTATATATAAAAAAGAGTAGTCCGAATAAAAAATACGTATGTAGTATAACATGTCAGCATGAAGTGGCTTATGCTGACGTGTACTTAGAAATAAGAGAGTATAGAACGAGGCGGTTAATCAAAAAGGAAAAGCTTATTAGAGAAGAAGATATGTATAAGATGTTTCATCATGTTAGTGAAGTGGCTTGGAAGTTAAACCATAAAGTGCTACTGATGAACGATAAAGGAAAAACTGTATGGATGTTAACCTTTTTAGAGAAAGATATCCCAGCTAATTTAGTTTGGAAGATTGAAAGAATAGATTGAAAATAGATGAGAAGTGGAGTGCATATGATGGAGACACAAATCGTTATTGGAGTACCTGGTTTATGGAAAGATAGAACAGAATTAATACAAGAAGTTGTGAGTAAAAGTAACTATATATTAGCGGGAAATGTTATGCACCATAAGGAGAAAGAGATTGGCTTTGAAATTGATATATATGAACAAGACCCTTCTTTGAGAGAGGCTTTCTTCTATGCAGGTGGTGAGCGTTTTGATGAAGAATTGCTTCAGGAGTTGGAGAAGCATACTTATACAGTGTATGTTATTGCAAAAGTTGACGATACAGAGAGATTACAAGAAGTAATTGATGTAGGAATGGAACTTTTAAATGCAGGTGGACTTGCTTTAAAAGTTGAAACAGCAGGTGTGGCTTATTCGAAAGAAGAATGGCAAGAGCTTACAGAGGATAAGGAAATCTTCCCGATGTATTCGCACCTTGTAACTTTAGTTGGAGATGAAGAGGACGGTTATTATTCATGTGGAATGCAAGCATTTAATCTACCAGACGTTGTTTTAGACGGAGGGATAGATCCGGAAGTAGCTGTAGATTTATTGAATGATTTTAACCTACATAATATATTGGAAAAACCTAATTTGAAAGATGGAGATACAATTAGTTTCACAGAAGATGCTCCAGTGTATCTCTTATCTCATTATATAGATAATCGTTATGAACAAGAGGATCCATTTTATAATCCGTGTGGGGTATGGAAGTTAGAGAGTGCTTCGGCAAAGAAATCTATCTTTCAAAAATTGGGGAGTGTGCTAAAAGGATGGAAAAATACATAAAAGAACAGAGGAGTATATGTGATAAATATAAAGCGGAGTATGTAGAATCTCCGAATGACTTGAAATTAGGAATAGCGCAAAATGTGAAAGATGGTATTGTTCCGATTAATGGGTTACGAATGCCTATAGAAAACGGAACGACAGGTTGGTACATTTGGGCTGGTGAAGAAATGGGGACAGAAGAAGATTTCTTTCTTCCTTTACATGTTCAACATATTGATGAATGGGCACCTGAAATAAAGAAGTATTTAGGGTTACCACCTGGTTGGAGATTTTTAATTGCTGGAGATTACGAGGACGTGTGGTATGATCCGAATTTGTTTGATGAAGATTTAGAAGAGGATGCAGATGAATGGTACATGCATAGCATATTAGCAGAAGATATTGATGGCATCCATGCTAATTATCATACGCATGGTCTAAGAGATAACTTTAATCATCAAGATTTACAAATAGCATTAAATATGGATTCTGAAGTCGCGCATAGTGTTTTTTGTACCATAATAGAAGAAATAAAGAGCGGAAAAAAGTTTGAACAAGGGATTGAGTATACGAATATTATTGAAGGATATCCCATTATTATGAAGTCTTTCGTAGAGATGGATCGAGAAGTTTTGAGGGTTTTATTACCTGATGAAAGAGGGATTCTTCCTACTAGGTCAGAGTGTGATGAGTGTTATAAGACTCAATTGGATAGTATTGAGGAAATTTGATAAAAAAAGAGCTTGAAACTATTCAAGCTCTTTTTTTATCACTATTTATGTCCTAAAATATGCTCAATCTCATGCAAACTTAATTTACTTGCCTTAGCAATCGTTTCAAGTGGTATACCAAGATCATACATATTTTTAATCATTTGAATTTTCCCCTGTTGAATGCCTTTTTCAATGCCTTTTTCAAGCCCTTTTTTAATTCCTTGTTCCATTCCTCTTTTTATTCCTTCTGTCTCTGCATGGGCGAATTTTGCTGCTTCATCCATTAAAACTTTCTCCCTTGCGTCATAGGCTTGTCGGAAAGAAGAATCCTGACTCATACGTTCCCATTTATTTATTGCTTTTTGTAAAATAGGGTCTTGGTTCATAGCAATATCCTCCAATAGTTTAGTTAAGTGCTCGTCCTCATTTGCTGAAAGCAATAAAAGCCAACGAACAAATGGATCTTTCCACGGATTTACTTTTTCTTCATGCCATTGTTCAGTTAACTTTGGAATTTCTATAATGTGGATTTCTATGTCTTCACTCAGGATTTTTTGTTGTTGTGTATTCCATAATATGCTCGTTGTATGGAAGGCTGGGTGTTCCGAAAACATTACGAAGTTTAGTAAGTTTATGGTGATGGTTTTGTGAAGTGCACTGTAGGGCATCCCTTTTTGTAGTTGAGATGTGTATAGTCTTCCCCAATAATATAAACTGCGTTTAACCATATCGTGATTATTATTGAGTTGTATTTCTACATTAACTTTTGTTCCTGTGTCTAATGTCGCTGAAATGTCTAAAATAGATAACTTATCCTCTTCATATTCCCTGTGTAAATGTGGATCTTCTAGTTGTAGAGAAGCAATGGGCGACTCTAAAGACTCTTGTAACATAGCATTTAAAAATGCAATTAGAATATCTTCGCTACCATTCGTACCAAACAATTGTTTAAATGCAAAATCAATGCGTAAATTAACTAACTGTTGGTTGAACAAAGTTTGTCCTCTCCCTTATATGAAGGTGCTTCTTTCCTTCATTGTACATAAAAAGAACTAGAGTATGCAAACAAGCCATTCTTCTATTTTTTAGTAGTGTTATTAGAATGTCACAGGTAAGTATGGTTATGTTATACTCTAGTGAAATTAAAAAAATATTTTTGTTTATATCGAGGTGAAGATGCTACATATGCAAAAAGATATTTTAAAACTATTAGATAAAAAGCAAAGTAAGTATGAATTTCCTGCCTTTGATAATGAATATATGGATATTTCACAAGTGAAATTCTCTCTTTTCTTTAAAGATACTAAGGATTGGCTAATGGTGTTTCAAATTGTTGGTGTAGGTTCATTAGGTGTATGTAATGATATTCAAGTATATGGCGATAGAATTACTCATTCAATGGGTGATGATTGCATTTTACAATTAAATAATGGCGATTATGAGTTGTTTGATGATGAAGGTGAATTTATACCGAATATTTATACCGGCAGTTTAAAAATTCGCGAGCATCATTTTGAATATGAATTTACAGAAGAAGATTATATAAATAATGGAATAGAAGTACAAACGACAGAGCATTATCCAACATACTTCATGCGTATGCTTGCTACTAATGAGGAAGTTCAAAAATTATTGTGGTGGGATAAAGGAGAAATTTTAGAAGAGTTCGGTTTAGAAGGCGACTGGGAAGTAGCGTATGAAACGGAAGAATGGAAACATGTTGAAGACGAAAAAGTAAGTGAAAATGAATTCTTCCAATCAGTAGCCGCTGCAATAGAGAAGAAAGATCCAAGTGTTATTGTGAATGAAAATGCTAATACGCATTGGAGAAATTGGATAGAGTTTGATTGTGACTGAAAAGGATAGGAGAAAGAATAACAAATGAAAAGAAGAAGAAAATCCGGAGAAAAAGTACAAATGCATCGTTTTGCACTACCTCTATGCTACGGAAGTGAAGCACCATATTATTATTACGAGGTAGCGCCCCATGAAAGAGAGGAACGCTTCCATTTAACATCAGATCTTTGTGTAATGGATGATGAACATTATTTTATTAGAGGATGTTTAGAGCTTCCTATCATTGACTACCACGAAAATTTCATATGGACTGTGTGGGTATCACTTAGTAAAGAAAGTTATGATGAAGTATTAGAAAAGTGGGATGAGAGAGGCCGAGAAAATAGTGATCCTTATTTTGGTTGGTTATCTGTAGAAATACCAGTTTATCCAGAAACATTAAATTTAAAAACAAATGTACATATAAGAGAAGTTGGAACGGCACCGTATGTTGAATTAGAGCCAACCGAGCATCCTTTAGCGATCGAACAAAGAAATGGAATTACTTTAGAGAGAGTTAAAGAAATACAAGAAATGATTCAACGACATAACTAGATTAGAAGAGAAAAAAACGAGTGCTAGCACTCGTTTTTTTCTTTACACAACCGCAGGATTATAAATCATCGTAAAGTGTCCTGGTAATAATTCAATGTGACAAGGTGTATGAAGCGAACTTTCTCCATCTGTATCTACTTCTTTTTCTTCTTTCGTTTCAATATGAATGGATTTCGCTTTTACGTGGAAGATGTCATTTTCATTTGAATCCTCGAATAGTTTCTTTCCGATGTAATCTTTAAATGCTTGAATACCTGTTGATTTGACTACGAAAATATCAAGTGTTCCGTCATCACATTTTACGTTTGGAATAAAGGATGGAATACCACCAAGATATTCACCATTTCCAACCATGACAAGGACAGCTTCGTCTTCATATACTTGTCCGTCATAAGTAATTTTTACTGGGAATGTTTCAGCATTTTTTACAGTTCGAATTGTGCTTAAATAGTAACCGATTTTACCAAGCTTTGCTTTTTCATCTGCATCGATATTGTTTGATACTTCAGATACGAGACCAATCCCCCAGAAGTTTAAGAAATGTTGTCCATTTGCTTTTGCAACGTCAACTGGTTTTATATGTTCTTTTGTAATAAGTTTTGCCGCTTCTGCAATGTTTTGCGGAACGCCAAGTGTGCGAGAGAAGTCGTTGCAAGTTCCGCCTGGAATGATTGCAAGTGTAGGTCTAGTTTCAAGAGGTGCTAAGCCATTTGTGCATTCAAATACAGTGCCGTCACCACCAAAGACGATAATTAAATCTACTTTACTAGCAAACTCTTGGCAATATTTTGTTGCATCACCTTGCTTTTTCGTATGAAGGATATGTAAGTCAGGAAAAGCTGCGGCAAGAGGTGGTACGATTTTCGTTAAATTTGTATGTAAGTCACCTTGTCCAGCTTTCGGATTTACGATGAGGAGTACTTTTTCAAATTTTGTCTTTGTCATATTTCATCTCTCCCTGTAGTTTGTAATGGAAAGAAAGGAGCTGTGCCCATGTATTTTAGAACAGCTTCTCCCTATTAATTGGATGCTAACATTGTCAGTTATTGTCGGTAAGTCGATATATTTAAAAAATCGCCGATATACATTTTATATACTATCAATTTTTTAAGTTATACGCTTATTCCGTTACAACTGAAGCAATGAATGGTAAGTTACGATATTTTTCCGCACAGTCGATACCGTATCCAACGATGAATTCGTCTGGAATTTGGAAGCCAACATACTCAGCTGTTAAGTCTACTTTACGACGTTCTGGCTTATCAAGTAATGTACAGAACTTGAGTGCTTTTGGTTTATGCATAAAGAAGTGGTCTTTTAGGAAATGAAGTGTTAAACCAGAATCGATAATATCTTCTACAACAATTACGTTTTTTCCAGTAATGTTTACGTCGATATCTTTTAGTAGTTTCACTTTTCCTGTTGTTTCTGTTTGATTTCCGTAGCTAGATGCAGAAATAAAGTCAATTGTTACATTATTTTTGATGTGACGAATTAAATCAGCAGCAAATACGAATGAACCTTTTAATACTGCGATAACTACGATTTCTTCTCCTTCAAAGTCACGTTCGATTTGAAGTGCTAATTCTTTAACTTTTGCTTGTAATTGTTCTTCAGAAATTAAAGTGTCTTTTATTTCAATATTCATTGTAATCCTCCTACAGTGTAAAACTTGCGAACATTTCGACTGTAAAGGATAGAATAGAAAAAGTCAAAGGAGATAGTAATTTTTTACAAAGATAACGCCAAAATCATCTGATGATATGATATACTAAGTGTATTAAGAAAACGCTTCCATAAAGGGTGAATATGATGAAGAAGAAACAGTACACAAGTGTAACATTTATAAAAGCATTACTTTTAACAATTGTTCTTGGCCTGTTGGCTTACGTAATTGATGTACCTGCGATTCGTATTTCATTAATTGGAATGACTTTAGTGTTAGGAGCAATTTCGCACGGTATGATGTCGCAGCTAAAAGAAGCTGGACTTGATGATATGAGAGATCATATAGATAAAAAGTAAGAAACCTTCATTATATCGAGTGAAGGTTTTTTTGTTTCTTACAAAAATGTAAGGTAGTTGTAAGGCAAATCGATAGTTGCATAAGAGCATTTTGGATAAACTATGGGTGTAAGGTAAAAGGCAAGCATATTTTAGGTAAATTAAGTTTTAGGCACTCTATATGTGAAAAAGGAGTAGGAGGGCATGGAGAAACGTTGGACGACCTTTTTTTTTTTAGCGACTAGTAACACCGTAATGCTAGATGGAAAAATGGATTTTTTGCACTTGTTTGATCGTGAAGATGATCATTCTTCTTCTAAATTTACAATGAAATGGAATAAATGGAGCGAGAGTTGTAGGTTTGAAGAAGAGGCCCCTAACGAAGAGCAAAAGATTATTTTAACAAACCCTATTAAAGCGTGGGTTGTTCAACGTCGTAAGTGTAACGTCAAAAATCACTTCAAGAAAACTGAGCCGAGACAATTAGTTATCGCTCCAGCCCGTTCTACTTCCAAATCACGCGAAAGTAACATGTAAATAATTGAGACACACACCCGAAAAAAACATCGTACATATTGCGATGTTTTTTTCTTTTTCTACAATGAAATCTTTAAGTGAAATATATTTCATCTGCATCTTATATTTATATCTCTTGCTTATTCTAGTAATACATCTGGTGCGAGTTGATGTGAATAAAATATAAGGAGAGAATTAAGATGAAAAAGAAACTATTACCAATTTGTGCAATGGCACTTTTAACAGTAGGATATTCTTCAGTAGCGAGTGCAGATACTGGAACAGTAACAAAGGAAGAAGCGCAAGTGCAACAAGATAAAGCTAAAAAAGAAGAAGCAATTAAGGAACAGCAAAAAAGTGAAGTAGAGAAAAAGCAAGCGGCACAAGTACAAGAAAAAAATGATATGGCTAAAAAAGAAGAAGCAATAAAAGCTGAGAAAAAAAGTGAAGAAGAGAAAAAGAGAATAGCGCAAGAACAGTTAAAAAACGATATGGCCAAAAAAGAAGCAGCGATAAAAGCCGAGCAAAAGAATGAAGTAGCTAAAAAAGAAGTAGCAAAGCCAGTTATACAAGGTGAAAAATTACCAAATACAGCATCAAATAATGTAGCAATGATGGGATTAAGTGCATGTCTTGTAGCGGTAGGTACATTATTTGGTTTGAATCGTCGCAATAAGATTAAAGCGTAAATAAAATATTTTCCTATAAAGAATGGGATAATTTCATATATTAAAAATGGTAGGTTACTCCTACCATTTTTGGCATGGAGGAATGAAGAATGAAGTTACTCAATTATATCGGTATCATATTGATGGCTATAGGGCTATTCATGGGATCCTATTATGCTGTGGAATGGTATAAAGGAAGAAGCTCTGCCGGGCAATTAACTGCAGAAGAAATAAAGAGTCTTAAAAATATACAAGATACTCAACTTTCTCATGAAACACCTGTAACTTCTCAAGTGCCTTCTTCTCAAACAGAACATAAAGAAGGAGAAAAGGTAGCGATGTTAAACATACCGAAAATAAAGAAGAAGTTTTCTATATATTGGGGAGCAGATGATACGACTTTGAAAAAAGGAGTGGGTATGTTCGTTAGCGATTTAACGACAACTCCATCTGGAGGGGGACATACTGTACTCAGTGGACATCGAGATACTGTATTTACAGATTTAGGAGAGTTGAAAGAAAAGGATACTCTTATTTTAGAGTATGATAATAAAACGTACACATACGAAATTCAAAAGACGTGGATTACCCATGCGGATGATCGCACTGTTATTATAAAAAAAGAAGAACCGATATTAACACTGACAACTTGTTACCCATTTAATTATATAGGGGATGCACCAGATAGATATATTATCGAGGCGAAGTTAACTGCTAGTTATTCAAAGTGAAATTATAGTTTCTGAAAGCGAGAGGGGGATAAATAAGTTATGTCAAAAAACATTTTAATTGTTGAAGATGAAGACATATTACGTGAAATATTAAAAGATTATTTTTTAAGTGAGCAATATGTAGTGTTTGAAGCGAGGGACGGGAAAGAGGCTTTAGTTGTATTTGAAGAAGAAGAGGTTGATTTAGTTATTTTAGATATTATGTTGCCAGAACTCGATGGATGGTCTGTTTGCCGAAGGATTCGAAAGACGTCCGAGGTGCCTATTATTATGCTGACGGCGCGTGTAGATGAAGACGATACGTTACTTGGTTTTGAACTTGGGGCAGATGATTATGTGACGAAGCCGTATAGTCCGCCAATTTTATTAGCAAGAGCGAAAAGGTTGTTAGAAAGCAGAAAAGTGACAAAGCAATTTTTAGAGAATGAAGATGATACATTATCAATCCACGGCATTCACGTTCATTTTCCGTCTCGCACTGTTACGGTAGATAGAACCGATATTAATTTAACGCATACAGAATTTGAAATATTAGCGTATTTCATGAAAAATCAAGGAATCGTTTTAACGCGAGAGCAACTCATTTCAAGAATTTGGGGATATGAATTTGCTGGTGATGATCGAACGGTGAATAGTCATATTCGTAATTTAAGAAATAAATTAGGAGAGAAAGCAAAGTACATTACAACTGTAGTACGAACTGGTTATAAATTTGAGGGGAATATATGAGAAAAGGAATTGTACTAAAATTATTTACTCTTACAACAGCATTATGTATGTTGATTTTAGCGACGATATTTATTGGACAAACGATATTTTTTAAACAATATTATGCGAATCGAAAAGTGGAAGATATTAAAGTAAATTTAAATTCCTTTGAGAAGAATTATTTAAATTATGCAGGAAATGCAGAAGAAATTCAAAAACTAGAGCAAGACTTTTTAAGAGAAAATAATACGTGGATTACGACATTAGATAAGAACGGGAATTTAAAACATGCAGATGATTTTTATTTTGAAGTAACGATAGATCGTAGGCAACAAAAGAGCTTTGGACAACAAATATTCAAAATTCCTTTAGGCAATCTCGTCAATATAGAAGAGATTGAGAATAAATCATCAGATCAGTTTCTAGGCCAAGGAATTTATTTTTCTGGAGTGAAAAAAGGAGATAGTTTTATTCCATTCTTTTTCTCGTTATCTAAGCAGAATTTAAGTGGATCTAATAAACCGTTAGAAAAAGCATTTAAGGAGAAAATGAGTAAATTAGATGAGGAGAAAAAGAAAGCAGCTGAGGAACAAGTAAGTAAGGAAAAGAAGCCGGCTGTTCAGGAGCAAGCTGCCCAAGAACCAGATGCTTATATAGGTGGGTTTGTTACAAAAGTACAGTTTCCAGATGTAAAAGGCCTCGTAAATCCAATTTATAAAAATACTTTGTTTTTGGATAGTATAAAAGAATTTCAAACGGATGTATTACTAAAAGAGAGTAATCAAATAGAGTATTCAACAAAGACAATGGACTATGAAAAGAATGATATAAAATATAAATTATTAATGAAACCAATAAAAGAAAAAGATGGATCAGTAACATATATTTATGCGATGGCTTCTTTACAGCCTGTAGATGAAGCTGTACAAATGGTGCAAGATTATTACATCTATATCATTGCATTTGTAGTCGTTCTTATTTTTTTAGCTTCGTTTTATTATTCAAAACAAATTGCAAAACCATTACTAAAAATAAATGATACGACGAAGAAAATAGCACAATTAGATTTTACAGAAAAAATACCGATTACTTCAAAAGATGAAATTGGAGATTTATCGAAAAATATTAATGTTCTATCAAATAAACTCCATTCGCATATTGGGCAGTTAGAAGA
The DNA here is from genome assembly GCF_045291115.1 of Bacillus sp. PPSBB_2. NCBI lineage: Bacteria > Bacillati > Bacillota > Bacilli > Caryophanales > Bacillaceae > Bacillus > Bacillus sp. PPSBB_2. The sequence goes on along the minus strand of NZ_CP147983.1, from coordinate 5,063,765 downwards.
AGATATTGAAAAGGAAAGAAAGTTAGAAAAGACGCGAAAAGAATTCATTTCTGGTGTTTCACATGAATTAAAAACACCGCTAAGTATTATGAAAAGCTGTATTTCTATTTTAAAAGACGGGGTAGCTGAACATAAAAAAGAGTATTATTTTCAGGCAATGGAGAGAGAAGTAGACAAAATGGATACGTTAATTTTGGATATGCTTGAGTTAGCTAAATTTGAATCTGGTACATATAAAATGAAAAAGGATTCGTTTTATATTGATACAGTAATTGAAGACATATGTGAACATCTATCTGTGGAAATAGAGAAAAAAGAGCTTCGTGTTCATAAAAATATATGTTCATTTGAAGTGATTGCAAATCAAGGCCGGATTGAACAAGTCATCGTGAATTTCATTACGAATGCCATACGTTATACACCAAATAAAGAAGATATTATTATTTCTACAATAGATGAGAAGGATCGTATAAAAGTGTGCATTGAAAATAAAGGTACTCACATTGAAGAAGAACAATTAGATAAAATTTGGGATCGTTTTTATCGAGTGGATACAGCTCGTCAGCGTTCACAAGGTGGGACGGGACTTGGGCTTGCCATTTCAAAGAATATTTTAGAACTACATGATACTGAATATGGGGCAGGAAATACAGAAGATGGTGTGTTATTTTACTTCTATTTACCGAAAAAAGCGTAAATAATATGATTTACGCTTTTTTAATTTATTTTCATATTATCTTTACCTAATCTTTATTTTTAATCAGTATAATTTGTTTAGAATATGAGGTTATGTAAGGAGTCGATGAACCGTGCATAGCAATTGGCTAAGTATAATGGTATTTATTTTCTTTTGCGCATTTATTGTATTTTTAATTGATATTACGATATGAAAAAAGAGCGCTCATTAAGCGCCCTTTTTTTGTGTATTCATTTGATAAGCACTGATGCTTTTGAATAATCGTGGTGAAGTGATAAATAAAAATATAAGTAAAACGGTACATAAAATAAAAGAACCAAGCATTGTACTTCCATTTACGATTAATGAATATAACACAGCTGATTGACCTTTCGGTGCATATTGTCCCCAGAAAATAATGCCGGCAATAAAGTGGCAGAAATAGCGAGCAAAGCTACCGATAAATGTAGCAAGGATAATATAAGCAAGGACTTTCTTACCCTGATTTTGTTTTGATGAAGGTTTGTCTTTACGGTTACCTAAATTTGATTGTTCTAAGCTATTTTCATTGGATGTTAAAAGTGCTTTTTGAATTGGACGATAGAATAAGCCAGCAAATCCGATAAAAGCAAAGGCAATGAAGTACTCAATGAATGCTTGAACAGGTGTTAAAATATAAGCATCTCCCACGACAATTTGTAATAGTCCCCAAACTAAACCGCCTAAGAAAGCTGATTTAAAGCCCCAGCGGTAAGCAATAATAAAAATAGGAATCATAGCGAATGAGATAGAACCGCCTGTTGGAAGTTTAAGTGATAATGGTAAAATATCGATAATCATGGCGAAGGCTGCAAGAATAGCAGATTCGATCATCGCTTGTAAATTGGTGTTACGCATGTTGTTTCCCCCTAAATCCAAGTTATACAAAAAAGAATAGATATCATAGGAGGATACGAAATACGTAAATAAAAATGAGGTATGTATTTCGGACGTTTGCACAATCCCTGCGTTAGCATTAACTAACAGGTTCGAAGGGTCGGAACGAAGTGTTCCCTCTCAGCGGCATGGCTCCCCCAGTGATAACGAAATTCTTTATTTGCTATTGTTTATTGAGGGTGTTGCAAAACTAAAATAAACATGCAATGTTATGAATCAGAAAAACTAGCTGAACATGCAATAGATAGCGATTTTGACCATACCAACGTGGCTGTTCCAACCCTTTATCTTTGAGTTTACTAAACTGTTGTTCAATTTTCCTACGTTCTTTCATCAATTGTTTACCAAAGATAGTTTGTATAAAATGAGATAATACACGACGATGTGTACTCTTATTTTGTTCACCATTCCTAGGATTGATTGGATTCATGGCAAAGATGTTACATGTTCGTGCAATTTCATAAATACGTTGACTATCGTAAGCAGCATCTGCAACGGAAAATAACACATTTTGATCTTTTATATCCTGAAGCAATANCCCTTTTCACGAAACCAAGTACCTACACGTGAAAAAGTAGAAACGTGAGGAACGAAATATAAACCACAAGATACACGAAATGAAGGATATTGATGCAAAAAACGTGTTAATTTGCGTAAAGAGTCAATTTGAAATACAGTTTTCAAGAAAAAGCATTTCAGTAAGGCTTTTCTACAGATTGGTGGGCGACCTGTCACAGGCGGAACGCCTTCAATAGTTAAACTGTCTACGTATGCAAATAAAATCTGTAAAATGGATTGATTTTCATCAAATTTGGTTATCATACTAGTAAATCCGTCCTTTCTGGAGATAGTTTCGGTTACTATCATTTTTCCAGGAAAACGGATTTTTTTATGCATTCATTTTTGGATATTTATGAGTTTTGCAACACCCTCTTTATTGTAAGTGAAATGGATGAGAATGGCAAACGAATACAGTATGACAATAATTGAAATAGAATTGTAGCGAAATGTTAATAAATATGAAGCAAAAGGGTATAGTACAAGAGAAATTGGGTGTGGTATAATTTTTTTGAAAATAATTATCATTCTCTTCTGAGGGGGAAGGTTATGAGCTTAGTAGATATTAAAATTGGAGAGAAAGTGTTAGTAAAAAGTATTCAGTCTTTAGATCAGCTATTAAAGCGTAGACTAGCTGCTTTCGGTCTTGCTGAAGGAAGCGAACTTCGCCTGAAACAGAAAGCGATGTTCAAAGGTCCTTGTACATTGGAGTGTCGTGGACAGTTAATTAGTATTCGTCATTGTGACGCGAAAATGATAAAGGTGGAATTAGCGTGAATAAGGTAGCTTTGCTAGGGAATCCGAATACAGGGAAGACATCATTATTTAATGCACTTACTGGTTCTTATGAGTATGTAGGAAACTGGAGCGGTGTAACAGTAGAAAAGAAGGTTGGTAAATTAAAAGATAGACAAGGAACATTAATTGATTTACCAGGTGTTTATGATTTAAATCCAGTTTCACGTGATGAAGGTGTTGTAACAAACTTTCTATTAACAGAAGAATTTAATCATATGTTAAATATCGTAGATTCCTCGCAGTTTGAAAGAAATATGCATTTAACGTTGCAGTTACTTGAATTTGGTAAGCCAGTCTCAATTGGTTTAAACATGGTTGATGTGGCGAAGCAAAGAGGAATTGTCATTGATGTAAAACGATTATCAGAGCTATTAGGTGTAACAGTCGTTCCTGTTGTTGCAAGAAGTGGAAAAGGCTGTGAAGAACTGCTTACGACTCTTAAAGAAAATAACAAACAAGAGAAAAAGCCATTTCTTATTTCATATGGTGTACAAATGGATGAAGGAATTGGAGAAGTAATTGCTCTTTTAGAGACAGCGAATTACGAGCATCCGAGATGGTTAGCACTTCAATTTTTAAGCAATAACGAAGTAGTAGAAAAAGAAATGAAAGCATTACCAATTTATAAGGAACTCATAGCCATTCGATCTCGCTTAGAAGGAAAACTTGATTGTACGTTAGAAGAGCACATTTACAAAACTCGTGAAGCGTATATTGAAAAGTTAAAAACAAATGTTATGAAGCATGAGAAAGAAGGAAAAATTCCTTTTTCAGAAAAAATTGATAGATTAATTACACATAAAATTTTAGGACTTCCAATCTTTTTAGCAGTTATGTTTTTTATTTTTCAGGTTACGTTTACGTGGATTGGTACACCTTTATCGGATATGTTAGATGAGTTTTTTGGTGGCCAGCTTACGGATTGGGTGACGGCTGGACTTACAAGTATTGGAGCTTCTGATTTTATTCAAGCGCTCGTTACAGAAGGTATTATTGCCGGTGTTGGTGCTGTATTAGTATTCGTACCACAAATCTTTGCACTATTCTTTTTTATTTCATTATTAGAAGACTCAGGGTATATGGCGCGAATTGCAGTTGTTATGGATAGAATTATGGAGTTTTTCGGCTTAAACGGAAAAGCTTTTATTCCGATGATTATCGGTTTTGGATGTAACGTTCCAGGTATCATGGCTGCGAGAACGATTGAACAGGAAAAAGAACGTTTACTTACCATTTTAGTAACACCATTTATGTCTTGTTCAGCACGATTACCTGTATATGCATTATTTGCGGGCGTATTTTTCCCGCATAGTCAGGCGGCTGTTGTATTTTCTTTATATGTTGCAGGGATTGTTCTTGCGTTATTAGTTACAAAAATTATGTCTCTTACGATTTTGAAAGCGGAAAAGTCTATTTTCGTAATTGAATTACCGCCTTACCGTGTGCCACAAGCAAAAACATTATGGCTAAGCACATGGGAGAAAGGGAAAGGATTTGTTCGTAAAGCTGGTACATTCATCTTTGGTGGTTCGGTTGTCATTTGGTTATTAAACTATGCAGGTCCATCAGGATTTGGTGTTGATATGGGAGACAGTTACTTAGCGATGATTGGTGGATTTATCGCACCACTATTCGCACCGCTCGGCTTCGGAACATGGCAAGCTGCAGCATCCCTTTTAACAGGATTTTTAGCGAAGGAAGTTGTCGTTTCTACAATGGCAATTATTTATGCAGTTAAAGAAGATGTGCTTGGAAATGTAATGGGAGCACATTATACAGCATTATCAGCTTATGCATTTATGTTCTTTATTTTATTATATGTTCCGTGTTTAGCGACGGTAGCTGTTATTAAACGTGAAACAGGATCAGCGAAGTGGACGATTTTTTCAGTCGTTTATCCACTCGTAGTTGCTTATGTATTAACGCTCATTATATACCAAGTTGGATCCTTACTCGGATTCTAGAAGGAGATGTATTGTGATGATGGTCAATATTATAATTGGAGCTATCATTTTTGGTTATGCAGCATATACGTTAGTTAATTTTGTAAAGAGAAGTAAAAAAGGAAAATGCGCAGCATGTTCTTTAAATAAGTCATGTCAGTCGCAAACTTGTAGCCCGGATATGGAGCAAATTGCTCATAATAAATAGGAAAAGCTTTGCGAATTTCGCAAAGCTTTTTTGTTTTACTTTTTACTTTTTAATTTTTACAAGTTGAGAAGCTTCTACGCCTTTGTAACCATGGAATTCTTTACTTGGGTCTTTATCAAATTTTAATACACCTACAGATTTTTCATCACCTTTTACATTGCTGTAAGTTGCGTCATCAACAATCGCATACATATCTGTATATGCACGACCACTTCCGATAATTGTGTTGCCTTCATATTTTAATTTTGCCCCATCAAGTGCAGCATTTTCTACTTTTTCTTTTGCAAATAATACACCTTGTTCTGTTGTTACAGCTGGTAATTTATCAAGTGGTTTCGTGTTGTCTTTTTCATCAACTTTGCTAAGTAACTCTTTTTTCACTAGTTCTTCACCAGTTTTCTTATCCATTACAAGAACTTTTTTACCATCTAATGTTGTCATTTTCATTTTATAGAAGTCTTTTTCTTTCACTTCTTTTTTGTTTTTATCTGTAATTTGCTGAACTTGTTCTTCTGATCCGTACAGTACAAAGCCGTTCGCTTTTTCTCCTAATAAAGAACAACCTGATAATGCTCCAAATGAAATTGCTGCTGCTAATCCGATTCCTACTAATTTTTTCATGATGATTTCTCCTTTTATATGTTTTATAGTAAATACATTTTTGTATTAGTTCCGAAATGATGAGAAGCTTGTTTGCTGCTTCTGGTATTAGTGTATAAGAAATATGGAAACGTAACTATCGAGTTAGCTTACAGTAACATTACACTTATGTAATTTAGTGAAAGTGCGCAAAAGTAAGTTAATTTCAAAGAGGGATAATGAGAATATATTAGAAATACAATATTGTATATAGAATGTCATATTATAATGGATGTATTTTGGAAATAACATGTAAGGACATATTAGTTTTGTTATAATAAACACATAGGCTGTAAAATGAATATTCTTTACTGTAAAGGGAGATTTTTCAGTTTTCCAAGTAGTGAATTTGAAATATGAGGTATATCATAGGAGGAATTTAGATGTCTGTATTTAAACGATTAAGAGATTTAACAATGTCAAATGTGTATTCGTTAATTGAAAAAGCGGAAGATCCAGTTAAGATGACTGATCAATATTTACGCGATATGCAAGCCGATGTACAAGAGGCTGAGAAAAGTGTAGCAGCTCAAATCGCACTTGAGAAGAAATTCAAAATATTATTTGAAGAGCAAGAAGCACTTGTGAAAAAACGTGAAGAGCAGGCTCATATGGCTGTTCAAGCTAATAACTTAGATCTTGCGCGTCGTGCATTAGAAGAAAAACAAAATGCAGAGCAAAAAATGAATGAGTATAAAGCAAGCTACGAGCAAAATAAAGCTGCTGCTGATAACCTGCGCCTAAAGCTAGAAGAAATGCGTAAGCAATTAAATGAGCTGAAAAATAAACGTGAAACACTTGTAGCGCGTGTAAATGCGGCGAAAGCACAAAAGAATATTAATCAGGCGATGTCTGGATTTGATTCAAACTCAGCAAAAGCTGGTTTAAGCCGTATGGAAGAGAAAGCTCTTCAATTAGAGGCTGAAGCGGAAGCAAGCGGTGAAGTTTATAAGAAAGAAAAATCATTAGATGATGAATTCGCAAGCTTAAACAAAAATTCTGCTGTTGACGATGAATTAGCTCGTATTATGAAACAGTATGAGAAATAATATAGAATAAAGACAAATGAACCGACATGTCTAAATATATTCATGTCGGTTTTCTATTATATTTTAGAGGAGGTTTTGCAATGACATGGATGAATGTAGTTGCCATGCTTGTATGGACTGGAGCGAGTGCAGTACTTTTATTTGCAATTATGTGGGTTGATTCAATTTTTACAAAATACAATGATTTAAAAGAAATCAAAAATGGAAATACAGCTGTAACAACTCGTTTTATTATGAAATTATTTGCACAAGGGTACATTTTATCTCAATCGATAACGAAAGCAAATGATTTATGGCAAGCGCTACTTGCATCAGCAGTTTCTTTCGTTATTTTATTAGTGGTAGAAATGTTTATCGAATTTGTGTTAAAGAAAATGTCTGGCTTAGATTTAGAAGAAGGTACGAAAGAAGGCAGCGTTGCACATGCGATGTTAGCTGGATCATTACATATTGTTGGTGCACTTATTTTAGGTGCTTGTTTATAAAGAGAAAAGGAGGGGTAGATCATGAGTTTATTTAAACGAATTAAAAATATAATGAAAAGCCCAGAGCCACCGAAGCCGGAAAAGAGTCTTTTAACGTTAGCTCCTGGTGATATGATTGAAGTTTCATTAGTCATGTACGAATTAACTGGGAAAACGAGTATGCATTCTCGCAAGGAAATTGTTTTGACACTGCAAGACGGGAAAGACATTCGTTATTTAAAAATTGAAGATCGTGAAAATACGTATTACAAATTATATACACCAATTGATGGTCGCTTAGATTCAATTGATGAAATTCCGACGACAATTGAAATGGATGATATCGAGTACCATATGGAAGAACAATATAACGGACGTGTTGTTGTGATGGGAAAAACTCCATTCTCAGCTTCAGAAGAACAGTATATATGGGAATTCCAATCAGATAATCGAAAATTATTGCGTATTGAATGGCAAAATGGTCGCACAATGATGTATGAGGGAGAAGCAATCATTCCTGCTGATGTACAAATTATAAGAGCAACGTAAGGGGGCGTAATCATGTCAAACCGATTGTTTACCATGATTAAATCGTTTGTGATCCCTATACTTGCTATCGTTATATTACTTGTTGTTGCTGGTTATGCCTTATCAGGTTGTCAAGGCGGGCAGACAAAGTCGATTCAAGACCGTTATCCACTTGAATCTGTTGCCAAGGAAGGTAAACAAGAATCTTACGTGTATAGGGCCGCCAATCGGTCAGTTCCTGAAGTAGCGAAGGAACTCATTAACGAAAGAGAACCGAAGCAAGCATCTAAAGAAGACGAAAATCAAATGTTCCTCGTTTATTCTGATAAGATTTATAACCTGCAAAAGGATAAAGAGAAACCATCTGATACGTTAATTGAAATAAGTAATAAAGAATTTGTCCGTCAAAATTACCAACCGTCCTTCTTGCAAGGATATATTATGGGTAGCATATTAAACGATATATTCGGTTCACGAAAATCATCATACGGTGATTATCGAGGATATAATGACAGACAAAATCATAAACCAGTTATTCCAGAGAGACCACCTACGAAAGAAGAAAAGAAAACCCCACCTCCAATTACGAAGGAAGGGAAAGGGTCTATCATTAAGCGAGGCGATAATGTAGATTCGAAACCATCAGTAGGTGATAAGGGAAGTATTACTGAAAAAGGAAGTAATACGACGCCCCCACCTTCTACTGGAAGCAAGGGTAAAATTACAAAAACACCAGGCGGTTCAAGCGGATCAGATGTGAAGCCAAAATCATCTATTAAAACGCCGCCAAGGAATACATCTCCTCCGAAAACGAGGGTCGGTGGTTCAGGAAAAATTACGAAGAGAAGATAGTGTAGAGACCGAAAAGTGGAATTTGCTTTTTGGTCTTTTTTGTTATGGGAATTAATTCCTCTCAGGTGGTACGATTTAGGCATAAGGGAGGAAGTAAAAATATATCAGCGATTATTGAAATATATCGACTTACCGACAAAAACTGATAACGATAGCAACTTAATAATAAAAAGAGGGTGTGCCAAAATTTTGGCACACCCTCTTTTTCATAACGATTAATGAATATCACGTTTCTTAAAGTTACCGCCTTTTACTTCTGCTACGTCATAAACTGTAATAAAGGCATGTGGATCGATTTCATTAATAAGTTCTTTCATTTTACTTTCTTCTAAACGGTTAATTACACATGAAATTTCTTTAAACTTCTCTCTTGAATAACCACCGTATACTTCGTTATATGTTGCACTTCGGCCTAAACGATCGCGAATTGTTTCTACCATTAATTCAGGCTCTTTTGTAATAATTTTAAATGCTTTTGAACCACTTAAACCAACTTCAACGATATGAATCACTTTCGAAGCGATAAAGTAAGCAATTGCCGAAAGGATAGCTCCTTGCAGGCCGAATACCGTTGATACGAAAATAAATACGAACATGTTTAAGAATAAAATAAGGTCACTCGTTCCAAATGGTAACTTACGAGAAAGTAATACAGCAAGCATATCGATTCCATCTAATGCCCCACCGTTACGTAATGCTAGTCCCATACCAAAACCGATGATAATACCACCAACAACTGTAACTAATAATGTATCGCCTTCAATAATAGCTGGTATTCCGTGCATGACAACGGTACCTATTGCTAATGAAGCAATCCCGATAATGGAATAAATAGCAAAGCTTTTACCGATTTGCTTATATCCTAACCAAACGAAAGGAATGTTAATAACTGCGATTAGAGCTCCTAATGGCAATCCAAATAATCTTGAACTAACGATACTTAAACCAGTTACACCACCGTCTGATACGTTATTTGGAATTAATACTGCTTCTAATCCGTACGCTGTGATAAATGCCCCAATAATAATCATCAAAGCTTTTGAAGCAATTCTTAGCTTATTGGGCTTGTTTTTGATAATTTTCTCCATGTAATTTCCTCGTTTCAAACTAGTTTCTTATTTGTTACGTAATTCACACCTAAATTTTATTTTAACATTTAATTTGAAAAAATTCTCCTTTAATGGATGTATGCAGGGAATATTATCACCATATTATCTTTAAAATATTTTTGAAATCAGTATAAGAAATCCCATCCTTTCAAAGGATGGGATGCTATTAAGAAAATATAAAACTAAGTACTGATATGAATAAAGCGAAACCTAAAATAGTTCCACATATTTTCATATGGCGCTTACGTCCCATTACGACAATCGCAACATATTCACGAATCATTGCGTTAGGCCAGTAATAAAATGCAGTTTTTGACCCGATTCCTTGGCTATTAAGACCAGCTTGTCTAGCGTATATACCAGCGCGGAAAAGGTGGAAATTATTCGTTGTAAAAATACTTTTATATTTACCTTCAGGTTTTAAAGAATCCATAATTTCTTTAGAGAACAACATGTTTTGATATGTGTTTACAGAGCGATTTTCCTGGACTGTATGTTCAAGAGGAATTCCTTTTTCAACAGCATAATTTTGCATTGCTTCTGCCTCTGGAAGACCTTCATCTGGACCTTGACCACCAGAGAAAATAATTGTCGGTGGTGTATTTACAGCTGCTTGTTTCCAATAGAAGTCGATAGCTTTATTAATGCGGCTTGCAAGTAAGGGTGGTACTTTATCATTAATTAAGCCACTACCAAGAACGATAATGAAATCTTGATTACGTCTTGGTCTGTTAAATTGGTATAAAAAATAAGCGCTTAAGAAGTTAGATAAGTGTATAAAGAAATAGAAGCTTATAAGAGAAATAGCTGCGAAAATAGGCTCTAAATGCGATGAGACCAAACTTGCTGGATTTATGATAGGGAGTAACATAAAGAATAACATCCCTAAAGCAGCAAGGAGTGTTAAACAGTTAGTGAACCGTCTTCCTTCTCGCTTCATTAAAATTCTAGCATTAAGAAATAGCCCAAACATTAAAGCAACAATACCGAAAGGAAGCATAATAAGAAGTGCTAAAATAGGTAAAATTATAATATAGCGTAGGACATCACTACTTGAATTCACAGATATAATCACACAAAAAAGAAGGAAAAAACAGACAAAGGAATTAAATAAAAAGCCGTTTATTATTTTCCGCGGATCTTTTAAATATGAGATAAGAAAAATAATAAACAATATAAGAGGAATAATTCCAAAATACAGCATAAATATAGTACACCTCAACTTGTATAAGAATTTGACATACCTTTTATATTACATGATTTTATAAGTGAAAATGAAAGAAAAAGGATTTTGAATTTTCTCAATAAAATATATGGATACATATGTTACAATATATTCAAAGCGATATATTAAAAGTAAAATGGTTGAAAAGGCACTCAGTAGAGTGCTTTTTCTTTTTGTATGCAATTGTGCATATTATATTTTTTTTCAAATGAAGAGGATTACAATATAAGTTGTAGACAGACTTTATAAAGCAGAATTTAATACAAACATTTCCCTCTACTTTTTGTATCTAACAATCGTATAACAATAAATAATTCTGTTTTATAGTGTCTGTTTTTGAAAGGTGTCTTTTTTGAAGGCATCTTTTTTTGTTAGTATAGATAGTTTTCACTGTTAGCACAGTGTAAACTATCTATACTAAACATTAGCAATCTTCCGTATAAATATTATCAATTTACTATATATTCCAGTGGTGTTAACCTACATATGAAAGGCTTTCTTTTTCAAAATATTACCCCTAATAAAATTTTGAAGAAGTCAACTGTCTCCAAACTTGTCTTTATGCTTAAAGAAAAAGCACTCAAATTGAGTGCTTTTTCTTATTGAAACATGCTATTTTTCTAGGCGATTTTCATAAAATAAAAGTAAAGAAATGAAAGTGGGTGACAAAATGCCGGCAGTTGTGGAAGGTGTTATTATTGAAAACTGCAATGGAACAATTAATGTAGGTGACAAATATAACGTACAGCCGATTGAAAAGACGAAGGCTTATAATGGATCGGGATCATCAAATACAGGAATGAAAGTACAAACGTTTAGCGGGATTAGTACAGCTGATGTATGGGATAATGATGCGAATGATCAGGGGATACAGTTTACTTTATAGTACAGTATGTAAAATTGCATAAAATGATGAACTTGTCCTGTGCTACAATCTAGCTGTGAGCTGTTAATGATTCTTCTGTAGTATAGTTGTTAGATTAGAAATATAACATCTTATCGAAAATCATACGTAAAAAAAAGACACTTCAAACGAAGTGTCTTTTTTTAACTTAGTGATACCCTTTAGCAGAGTCTTTATGAATTTTATTTTTAAAAAGACTGTAGCTCCAAAGCTGATATCCAATAACGATTGGTACCATGACCATTGCAACGAAGAACATAATTTTTAAGTTTAATTGACTACCAGCTGCGTTGTATAACGTTGTACTGTATGCATCGTTAATACGAGATGGTAACATTCTTGGGAACATACCTGCAAAGCCAGTTGTCATAAACATTGCGATTGTTAGGCAAACGAATGTGAATGCAAGGCCAATTTTATGTTTGTACACCATAATTAGTGCGAGTACACTCATTAGCATTGCAAGTACTGGAAGAATGAATAGTACCGGATATTCTGTAAAGTTTTGGAATAAGTTTGTTCTATTAGCAGTTGCTACATAGAAAATAGCTAAAATGATAGCAGCTGCCATTGAAAATGGTCTTGCGATTTTATAAGCACGATCAGATACTTCACCAGTCGTTTTAATCATGACCCAAAGGGCACCGGATACGACAAATATAGCAGTGAAGAAAAGACCACCTAATATACCGTAATGGTTTAGTAAGCTAAGTAAATTTCCTTCATAGCCATTTTTTCCGATTTGTAGTCCGTAATACAAGTTAGCGAATGTAACACCGAATAAGAAGGCGATTAGGAAACTGCCAATTGCAAATGCCCATTTACAAGTTTTTTGCCAAATTGGTGAATCATCTTTATGCATGAATTCCAGTCCAGCGGCACGAGCAAATAGTGCAAGTAATACTAAGAATAACGGTGTATATAAATAACTAAACATATTAGCATACGTGACTGGGAAGGCAGCAAATGTTGCGCCACCAGCTGTAATTAACCATACTTCATTACCGCCCCAGAACGGGCCAATTGCTTCTTGTAATTGATTTCGTTCTTGTCGATCTTTCGTAACGAAGGGAAAAATCATTCCGTTACCAAGTGCATACCCGTCAAGAATGAAGTAAACTGTCCAAATCACGCCCCATAAACCGAACCAGATGATTGCAAGCATATCATGAGACATGAGCCACACCTCCCTCAGTAGCAGGTTCTTCTAATGCGGCAGGTCCTTTTTTCGCAAACTTCAGCATTAAATATACGTCTGCGATTAAAAGTAAAGTGTAGAACAAAATTAAACTAATTAATGAGAACCAAATTTGCGGAACGGATATAGGTGATACAGATTCTGCTGTACGCATTAGTTTATATACTGTCCATGGCTGGCGACCTACTTCAGCGACGATCCATCCTGCGTTAATCGCGATATAAGGAAGTAAGACAGACCATATTGTAATTTTTAAATAACGTTTTGAGTTTTCTAGTTTTCCTTTTCGGTTTAAATAGAAGCCATACCAAGTTAATGCCATAAAGAACATACCGAGTGCAACCATTAAGCGGAAGCTATAATACACGAGGTTAACATTTGGACGTTCATCTTTCGGAATATCCTTTAAACCAACAATTTCGCCATCAAATGAGTTTGTATAGAAGAAGCTTCCGAGTTTTGGAATCGTAAGGAATTCAAAATTCTTCTCGTTTTTTACATCAGGAATTTGAACAATTGAGAAGCCTTGTCCTTTTCCGGTTTCCCAAACTGCTTCCATCGCAGCTCCTTTTGCGGGTTGATATTTAGCCGCTGATACACCAGATTGATGTCCCATAAACGGTGTAATTGTTGCGGCGAATAAGCCTAACATTAAGCCGAACTTAAATGATTTTTTGAAGAATTCAACTTCATTTTTACGTAATAAGTGATAGGCACTAATTGCCATAACGAAGAAAGCACCAACAATATAACAACCAACTACAGTATGGAAGAACATATTCCAAGCGTATGGATTCGTAACGAGTGCCCAGAAATCATTTAATTCAGCGCGGCCGTTACGTACTACGTAGCCAACAGGGTTTTGCATAAAGCCGTTTGCTGTAATAATCCAAAGGGCAGAAATGTTTGTTCCAAGTGCAACCATCCACATGCAGAAGGCACGGAACTTTGGTGAAATTTTGTCTTTACCGAATAACCATATTCCCATGAAAGTAGATTCTAAGAAGAAGGCAACAAGTGCTTCGATTGCGAGAGGTGATCCGAAAATGTCTCCCATATATTTGGAGTACTCAGACCAGTTTGTTCCAAATTGGAATTCCATCGTAATCCCGGTTATAATCCCCATTACGAAGTTAATTGTAAATAATTTACCCCAGAAATTTGCCATTTTGCGGTATGTTGGATTCAATGTGCGGGCGTATTGAGTTTCCATACATGCTACTAAAATGACAAGTCCGATTGTCAAAGGTACAAATAAAAAGTGATAAAAAATAGTAATTGCAAATTGAAAACGACTCAGTAACAGAACGTCGGACATAATGAATATTCACTCCTTTTTTACATTATCTACAATCAGTTTATAGTGAAAATACGTTTAAAGTATGTGAAACTTGTTACAAAGCTGTGTGTATATTTTGAAAGAATTATGTCGATTATCTGAAAATATCTTATTTTTACTATAAAGCGATATCCTTTTTGAGTTTTTCATATTTTGGTACACTATTTATGTAGTGTAAACGAGAGAAAAGAGGGTCCTTTACTATGAAGTCATTAGAAGAGATTTTGCAGTACAATGAGAAATTTGTTGAAGAGAAAAAATACGAAGAGTATGAAACAGGAAAATTCCCGAATAAAAAAATGGTAATTATTTCTTGTATGGATACACGACTTGTTGAATTATTACCAAAAGCAATGAATATGCGTAACGGTGATGTGAAAATTATTAAGGTAGCAGGAGCTGTTATCTCACATCCATTCGGAAGTATTATGCGTAGTATTTTAGTTGCTGTATATGAACTTGGTGCTGATGAAGTTTGTGTAGTTGGTCACCACGATTGCGGTATGGCAAAAATTCAGGCAAGCAGTACAATTGAGAAGATGAAAGAGCGCGGTATAACAAATGAGAAATTAGATACACTCCGTTATTCTGGAATCGATTTAGAAAGATTCCTACAAGGGTTCTCTAGTGTAGAAGAAAGTGTAGAACATAGCGTATCGATACTTCGCAACCATCCGTTACTTCCAGAAGAAGTACCTGTTCACGGTCTTGTTATCGATCCTGAAACAGGAAAATTAGATTTAGTTGTGAATGGTTACGACAATTAAGAATTTACTTTGTCATCCTTTTTATCTGGGACAGGATCAAATCCTCCCGGGTGGAAAGGGTGACATTTTAATATACGCTTACAAGTAAGCCAAAAGCCTTTGAATGCACCATGTTTTTGAAACGCCTCTAATCCGTAATGAGAACAAGTCGGATAAAAACGGCATGTTGGTGGTGTCATCGGAGAAATGAACTTTTGATAAAAGCGTATAATCCCAATAAAAATCTGTTTCATAACGGTCTCCTTTTCAGCATATTCTTAAAGTATTATAGCACGACTGTACATAATACTTTACTAATGTGCATTTCCGTTATATCATATTGGATATAACGGAATTAAATTAAAAGCGGGAGAGATGTTGTATGCCATCAGTAGAAAGCTTTGAATTAGATCATACGATTGTAAAGGCACCTTATGTAAGACATTGCGGAGTTCACAATGTAGGTAGTGACGGTATTGTAAATAAATTCGATATTCGTTTCTGCCAACCGAATAAACAAGCAATGAAACCAGATGTTATTCATACGTTAGAACATTTATTAGCATTTAATTTACGTAAATATATTGATCGTTATCCGCACTTTGATATTATCGATATTTCACCGATGGGCTGCCAAACAGGATATTATCTTGTAGTAAGCGGAACACCGACAGTACGAGAAATTATTGATTTATTAGAACTAACATTAAAAGATGCGGTTCAAATTACAGAAATTCCAGCTGCAAATGAAACACAATGTGGTCAAGCGAAGCTTCACGATTTAGAAGGAGCACAACGCTTAATGAACTTCTGGTTAAGCCAAGATAAAGATGAACTTGAGAAAGTGTTTGGATAAGAAGAAAAACTGCCTGTGAAAGGGCAGTTTTTTTATTGTGCTAAGAGCGACCATACTCTTCTTTTTTATGAAAATATATTAGATACTCCAACATATAAAACAAAGGCAGAACCGAGAAAATAAACAAATGCTTTTGCTTTTTCCTGTTTCTTCATTTCATCAATTCCAAAAAGGATAAACATAATACTTAAAAGGATAAACACGTAAGGTAAAAGAATAGTGAAGTTTGCAAAGAAGCTAAATAGGGCGAGAGAAAGAGCGATAGTGGCGATTATAATTCGAATGTTTTTTAACATGGAATCCCCCTTAGTAGAAAGACATAGTTACTGAGAGAAAATAATTATAAATGCTAAATTGGTCAAAATTTCATTCTACATGTAGTGAAAGTAGTTCGATATTAAGAAGAAGAATATAAGACCAGAAACGAAAAAATACGGGATATTCATTGATTTTCGTCCGGATTTTAATTCATTAATTCCTAGAAGAATAAAGGAACAACTGAGAATAAATTGTAAGTATGGAAGAAGTGAAAAATTATCGGTAACATCGATATAAGTGCTTAGAATGAGTAAGAGAAGCATGAGAAATGCTAAAAAACTCCGTAATATAGTTAGAGTTAGCATTGTATAGCCTCCTTTAGACCATTTATCGGAATATTTCTGTGAAACCAATAAATAAAGCAGCGGCTCCTGCTAGTAGAGCGAGCACACTACCTCCTGTTTGCCTCTTTAATATTTCCTCTAAACTTATGGTGAGGGCCATAACTCCTAAAGAGATAAACATATACGGCATTATTTCTCTATTACTAGTAAAAAATCCATAGATTGCTATAGATAAAGCAATAAGTGATAAAGTAATCCGTACTCCTTTTAGCATGCATGTACCTCCTTTTATTTGATATAGCTAATGATGAGAACAATCCAAATGAAAGCACCGGCAATAATACAAATAAGTCCAGTTGCTGATTCCTTTTTCTTTATTTGTTCAAATGCGATGAGAAACATTAAAGCCCCTAATAGAAATTGTGAAAGAGGTAAAAAATTATTTTGACCTGTATATAATCCAATTGCCGACATAACGATCACAGTGAGTGCTACTATGATGCGAAGTATATTAGGAATTCTCCTTATTCTTTTTTGTATAAGGATTGTCTTCTAGTTTATCGACGGAATGTTTATAAGCATAGCCTTTATTAATTGTCATGATGGAGAGTACGAGGATGATTAGGACGATGATAATACCGATAATTAATATTTTGAACATAAAATCCCTCCTTTTCTTTATTTTACATAATTTTGTAATTGATGAAAACAATAGAAATTAAAAGGATGAAAGAAGGGTGTTACATGGAGACGAAAAAAACATATTATATATCAATAGGAAACGGTCAAATTTCACAAGTGAAGACGGCGGATACGTATAATTTTGAGATTTCCGCAAATGATGAGGAAATTACGGAATTAAGAGAGCACTTCGATCAAGCATATGTAGAAGATTTAGGTTCATTTGTACGCTCCCACGTTCCATTTGTTGAGTATCATCACGATTCAAATAATGACCGATATGATGAACAACTACAAAAAGCATATAAAATGATTTACGATTTAGGAAATCATGAGACGAAAGAATTAGTCGCGCAAATGGGAATAATCAATGGATTGTAATTGGATAATATTATGCAGAAAAGCGAGAATATGCTACAATTTGTGGTAGGAAAAACTTGTAACCATCAATAGGGGAGTAATGGCATGTACAAATTTAAAGATTATTACCACAACACTGTACAATTATCGTTTGAACGTTATCCATTTTCTCCTGAGCCAAAGCATGTTTGGGTTGTATGCCGGTACGGGGATCAATGGTTATTAACGCATCATTTACGTCGCGGTCTTGAATTTCCGGGTGGTAAAGTAGAACTAGGGGAAACACCGGAAGAAGCGGCAGTTCGAGAGGTTCATGAAGAAACCGGCGGCATAGTTTCTGATTTAACTTACTTAGGACAATACAAAGTATCTGGAAAAGACAAAATAATCATTAAAAACATTTATTTTGCAACAATTAGTACGGTAGAAGAACATACGCATTACGAAGAAACGAAAGGGTCTGTTTTATTAAAAGACATTCCTGACAACATTAAAACGAATAGAAAATTTAGCTTTATAATGCGCGATGACGTATTAGCGCGTACGATGAAACATATAGAAGAAATCGGCTGTTTTACGAAGTAAAGTAGCCGGTTTCTTTTTTTGTATGTAAGAATAAATGTAAATATATCTTTACATTATTTTGGGTATATTATACAATTTTGTAAAGAAATATTTACATTTTAGGAGGGGGAAGATGGATAAAAGAAAAGAAACGACTGTTACTGTTTCGATGGTTAAATTAAACTTTTCTTTATTTTTTATAATAATTGCTTTGTCGTTTGGAATTGGTTATTTGCATATATTTCTTTCAGGTGGGGTTCAAGTCGAAGTTACATTATTAACGATGTTTCTTTTTATTATCGCAATGATTGTTCTCGTTTGTATTCATGAAGCGATACATTTAATTGGCTTTCGCTATATCGGAGGTGTTCCGTGGAGTGAACTAAAATGGGGCGTTAATTGGAAATTAGGTGTTGCATATGCTCATTCTAAACAGGCGGTTACAGTAAAGCAAATGAAGAAAGTGTTAATGCTTCCGTTTTTACCAACTGGAATTTTGCCAATTGTATTGGGATTAGCTATGAATCTGGAGCCACTCTCATTTTTAGGAATTCTACTAACAGCAGGGTGTATCGGCGACATTGCCGTATATCAAAAAGTTTCAAAGTTTCCAGATGATGCGCTAGTAAAAGATCATCCGAGTAAACCACAGTTTACAGTATATGAATAATAAAGAAAGAGGAGGCGTTTTTGAATAACTGCCTCCTCTTATTATTTTTTGTCGGTGAATCAATATATTGTGAAAATTGTTGATATAATTTAATTACTATTATTGTATTTTTATCTCCACCTCTAAAAACGAAAGCACCTCCAACAAATCATCTACGATACGTGAATGCTTAAAATCACCCCAAAACGAATCTTTTTTCCAAACACCAAGAATCCCTACTTGTTCAGAACCAAGCACATCGTTTTCTGGATGATCTCCAACATAAAGACATTCTTCTGCCTTAACATCTAGTCTTTGCAAAGCACGTTCGAAAATTTCAGGGTGAGGTTTTTTTATTCCTTCAGCTTCTGAAACGAGAATGGTGTTTGTATACGTATGTATATGTAGTGCTCGAAGGTTGCTCATCTGAAATTCAGTAAAACCATTTGTGATAATACCAATTTTAATGTTTCGCTGTTTTAACTGTTGAAGTAGTTCATGCGTGTTTTTGAAAGGAATACAATGATGTTGGAAGTTTGTAATATAGTCGTGTAGTAGTTGCTCTTGCGTTAAAGTAGTAATGTTGTATTCGGAAAGGAGAGTAGCATATACTTTATCCTTCCACGTATAGCCATTATTATCGAGTTCAAGAAATCGAGAACAATACTCTGATTTCTCTATGCTCTTCAAATGTGAGGCGAAGCGATTATATTGCTCACAAATAAATTGTTCTAAAGATTGGCGCCGATCTAATAGTGTTCCATCTAAGTCGAATAGGATTGCACGAATCATGGGAAGCCTCCTTGCAGTTTTTATAATTAATTATCGCATATTCGCAAAAAAATGATTATGATATTTTGTAGAATGGAATAATGGGGGATTGTATGAAGAAACTGTATGGCAAGTTAGTGTGTTGTATTATAGCAAGCGGTTTAGTTGCAGGATGCGATAGTGCTATCGAGGTTACAAAAGAAAAAGAAATTTGTAAAACAGAAGAAGAGTGCACGCAAATAGGAGATAAAACATTACAAAAAGTATATAAAAAGATAGAGGGACTTTCAGAACTTGAAAAAGTAGAGGATTATGACATAGAAGAGTATGAAAGTATGAATATGAAAGAGGCGGAACAGAAAAAAGAAGAGGATGACAATTACTTCTTTTTAGCTTCTTATTATATCGATGATGATGAAATTGTAGATCCTTATTTTGAGAAATTGGATCGTAAGAGATTGAATAAAGTTTTTGCAGATGACGAAGTAGCAAAAGATGATTTGTTAAGTCAGCGACAAGATAGAGAGTATCATGAAACCTTATGGGACATGTATCGCACTCTCGTCCCAGTGAAATATCGTGAGAATATAACAGGATTTGGTCTAATAACGGATGGTTATGATGGCGTTGTTGCCCATGTCATGCCAAGTATAGATGACCCGAGAGATTGGGTGCTTAGTTTAGACGTGCTGGATTCTGGGGTGAATATAGATGAAGTGATGAAAACATTAATTCATGAAACGGCTCACGTATTAACGATTGGACATAAACAAGTACCAGTGGATAGAAAGTATTTAGAGGCGTTTGATGAAGAGAAAGACATTTCATCATATCGAAATAAATGTAAAACGGTGTTCTTGAAAAATGGATGTGCGAGAAAAACTTCGTATATTAACCAATTTTATAATGAATTTTGGAAACCAATTGAGCAAGAGTGGACAGAAAAGAAAGTAGAAGAAAGTGAAGAGGCACAAATTGAATTTTATAAAGAAAAGCATGATGATTTTGTATCGCTATATGGAACAACAAATGTAACGGAAGATATCGCAGATACATTTACAGCGTTCATTTTGCAAGATTCAAAAAAGGTGAAAGAAGGAACAGAGTTAAAATATAAGAAAATTGCTTTCTTCTATCAGTTCCCTGAGCTTGTAAAAATGAGAGCGGAAGTGCTGTCGGGATTATATGATGTTTCAAAAACGATAGAACAACAAAGTGGAGACTAATGTGAGTTATGCTTTCGATATAGTTTCGTTAAAGAAAAGCGTGAAGAATTTTTAATTCTTTGCGTTTTTTTATGTTGATAAAATTGAAAATTCTGTATTTTTATCAAAAAGAAGAAGGAACTGGAGGCACAAAAGAGAATTAGTATAAAAATGTCACAATTTAGACACAATTATAATGCGCGTGTTGTAGGGACTATAAGTTTACTCTCGAGGAGGTAATGAAACGTATGAAAACGATTCTTGCTGTTGCTGGTCTCATTTGGGTAATGTCTCACGGTTTTCCGATTTTTGAAGGGGAGCAAATTCGTAGTGCTTTGAATGAAAAGTTTAATGATTATCATGTGATAGATCGAAAAGATAATGTCGTTACAGTACGTGTGAAAGACTGTTTCCATACAGTTACGGTTGCGGATGGAAACATTACAAATGAAATGAAAATGTGTGATAAAAGGTAAAAGAAAGAAGCTGACTATAGCGCACTGTTTTGAGTCAGCTTCTTTTTCTTTTTCCAATTAGAATTTTTTCAAATGCCTCAACAAATACATACATAAGAGTTGCAAGAACACATGTGAGTAGTACGCTAAGTAAGACGAGTGTGAAGTTAAAGACTTGGAATCCGTAGCTAATTAAGTAGCCAAGTCCTTGTTTGGAAACGAGAAGTTCTCCGAAAATAACACCGACCCAGGATAAACCAACATTTACTTTTAACGTTGAGATAATTGCTGGAAAGGATGCAGGGAGAACGACTTGCTTATAACATTGCCATTTATTTGCGCCAAATGTATCCATCACTTTTATATAGTTAGAATCGACTTCTTGAAATGCACTGTAAATAACGAGAATGGTAATGATGATGGAAATGATTACTCCCATTGCGATAGAAGATGAAATGTTTGGACCGAAAATAACGATGATGATTGGACCGAGTGCAACTTTTGGCATTGCATTTAGGACGACGAGGTAAGGATCAAGTACGCGGGCTAGAAGTGGCATCCACCAAAGAAACGTGGCAATAATAGCACCGAGTACCGTTCCGAGAATGAAACCTACTCCTGTTTCCAGCAATGTCGTCCATATGTGGACCCAAAGTGAACCGTCGATCCATTTCGTTAAGAAGAGATCCCAAATACTCGAAGGAGAACTAAAGAGTAAAGGATCGATCCATTCTTTTTTGCTAGCTATTTCCCATAGTGCAAAGAAAAGAATAAGTAGTAAAAGCTGTAGTGAGCGAGCAATCCAAGCACGCCTGCGTTCTTTCTTTCGAAATTGTTCATGTAGTTGTTTTATATTATCCAAGTCGTTCCAGCTCCTTCCATATATCTTGAAAGAGGGCTGGGAAATCGTAGTGATGGCGTGCTTCTAACGGTGATAAAGAACGGATACTTTCCGGGACGATAAAGGTTTTCGCGATTTTTCCAGGATTCGCTTGAAGTAAATAAATACGATCACTCATCGCAATCGCCTCTTCAATATCGTGAGTAACAAGTAGTGATGTTTTCTTATATTTATTTAGTAAGTTGAAAACGAGTTCTTCTAGTTTTAATTTCGTTTGATAATCGAGTGCGGAGAATGGTTCATCTAGTAATAAAATTTTCGGATTAGTTGCTAACGTTCGAACGAGAGCAGCACGTTGACGCATACCGCCGGATAGTTCACGAGGATATTGTCCTTCTACCCCATGTAGACCGACTTGCTTTAAAAGGTTTAAAGTATGTTCTTTCATTTGTTCATCATAAATTCTTCGAATATGAAGTCCAAGCATAATATTTTCTTCAATCGTTTTCCACGGGAATAAGTAATCTTGCTGCAACATATATCCCATAGATGATGTTTTCGTTGTAATTGGTTCACCATCTAAAAAGACAATACCATCAATTGGATCAAGTAACCCAGCAATGATTGAGAGGAGCGTTGTTTTACCGCAACCACTTGGGCCGAGTATAGAAATAAATTCGCCTTCTTCCACTTGTAAGCTCATATCTTCAAGAATAAGTTTGGCATTCTCTTTTGCAAAAAAGCAGTGAGAAACGTTACGTATTTGTAAAAAACTCATACACTTCGCCTCTATTTCTTAATAACGCTTTCGGCAATTTTTGTATTGACGAGCGCTTCATGTGGGACTTCTTTTTGTAATTCACCAGCGTCTTTCATAATCGTTTGGAGCTGTTTCCATTCTTCCGCATCTAGTAGTGGATTTGTCGCATAAGAATGTTGCTTTTTATACCGTTCAATTACTTTTACTGTAATGTCTTTTGAAGTGTCTTTAAATAGCGGGGAAACAGCATCAGCAATCTCTTCTGGACTATGTGTATCAACCCATTGCTGTGCTTTATAGAGCGCACGTGTGAACTTTTCAGCAGCAGCTTTATCTTTCTTTAAGAAACTTTCTTTTGCCATGAATGTTGTATAAGGAACAGTACCAGATTCATTTCCGAATGAAGCGACGATATAACCTTTACCTTCTTTTTCGAATATGCTTGCAGTCGGTTCAAAGAGCTGGACAAACTCTCCTGTACCAGATGCAAAGGCATTTGCAATATTAGCAAATTCGATATTTTGAATTAAGTTCGTATCTTTGCGAGGATCAATGCCATTTTTCTTTAAAACGTATTCCCCAACCATTTGCGGCATGCCGCCTTTACGCTGTCCTAAAAATGTAACACCTTTTACGTCATTCCAATTAAAAGAGTCTAGTTTTTTACGTGAAACTAAAAATGTCCCATCTGTTTGTGTAAGTTGTGCAAAGTTAATGACAGGGTCTTTCGCTCCTTGTTGATGAACGTAAATAGATGTTTCAGAACCGACGAGAGCAATATCAATTCCGCCAGATAATAGGGCGGTCATCGTTTTATCGCCACCAGCTGTTGTTTGTAGGTCAATATTTAGTCCTTCATCTTTAAAAAATTCTTTTTCAATCCCGACATATAATGGGGCATAGAAGAGAGAATGGGTAACTTCGCCGACGCGAATGTTTTGGGTTTGTTCTTTCGTACTTTCTTTTTTACTACTACAAGCAGCAAAAGTAAAAACAGCTAGTAACATGATGCAAAAAATCGCGATTAATTTTTTCACTATATAACACCTCCCAGAAGTCACTCTACAAGCATGATATGTAGGTAAGTGCCCATATGTGAGTGTAGATAGCAGGAATTTTTTTGGAGGTAAAGAAGTACAAATATAAGGGGTGATAAAATGGAGTACGAATACGATGATAGCGTACATTTACATCTTGATTATTTCGGGACAGAATGTGATATGGAATCGATTGCTTATAAGAGGAAGAATGAAGACGTATGGGATGTGTATTTTAATTTTGGAGTATACGGTATTCAGAAAGACGATGTAGAGTTAGGTAGGTTTATGGATGAATATGCCGGTTATTACGTTTTTTCTGTACATGCTCGCGATCTTAGTTGGGAATTTGGAAGTGCCCAGTTTGAAGAGTGGGTTTTGAAAAATCGGATAGTAGAAAAAACGCTACAAAAATAGGAGGAATTTTGTGATTGGATTTCTCATCTTATTATTTATTTTTGTGGCCGGATTTTTTATTATGCAAATGCTTATTTACCGATTTGCAAAGAAAAACATCCATAAATATACAAAAATAAAATGGTTTCATATGTGGCTACATATGAATATGAAAAAAGCCCGAGATTAGATTTTTTTGATTTTGTAGTTACAGTACTCGTATGTATCGTATGGAAAATATGGCTGCTTCCTTTTATATAATACACATGCTAATCATCTTCTCTTTTATCATAAAATAACGAAAAGAACCTGTCTTGTGGCGGGTTCTTTTCGTTATAGTAATAGTTGTAAAAAACTTGCATTTATACATAAAGCAGTGAGTGGTGTTGTGAAAGATATTTTGACAAATACAGAAACACATACATACGGAATTAAAGTGTAATTACAGAATGGACAAATTGGCCGTGTGTAAAGTGTGGGGAATAAGAAAGAGGTCGTCCAACGGTGGACGACCTCTTTCTTATTATGCTTGGTTAGTGCGGAAGAATGGAAGTTTCTGCACAATGTGAATTAATCCGTATGCAAGAATTAAGCACATAAGAGGATTAATGAAAAATCCATAGCGATTAATTGCTAAGAATAAGTTTGAGAAGATAATGTAAATAATAGAACTTGCTACTAGCATCATAACGCGTTTATGTTTAAATGAATTTAGCATGAAGCAGAAGCTGCTCAAGAATGTACCGATGATAAACACTCTATGACATAGTTGCATAAAGTTGTGAATACGGTATTGGTCTACAGCAGGAGCTGTTTTGAATAATTCAATTGTTTTACCGACAGTGAACCAAGAGAACCAATAAGTGAAGTCCGTCTTAAATCCGTTCTTGATTAATTCTTTTGCGTATGCACCTTTGTCATCTAAGCCTTTAGCCCTCATTTCATTTACTATATTTTCATATCCAATTTTATTAAATGGATCTGCACCGGCAATTAGTGGATCTGCACCTTGGGTTGAGAATAAAATAAATTGGTTGAGTGCTAAGTAGTTACGAACAACCCATGCGCCAATAATAAAGAAAGGTCCGATAAACCATAACAATCCGATTCGAATGGAGTCTTTAAATCCATATGTAAATAACACAACAAGAACAGGAATGAGCATCATTGGAGCTGGATTTGGACGGAACATAAGTAAAATTGAAACGACAATTCCAAACCATATATGGAATTTCACTTTATTGTATTTCCATGCGAGAACAAATACATATACACATAACGCCAATAAGAATATGGATGGAACTTCTGTTAGCAATGTACGGAAGTATGTATAGTTACTTGGATAAATAGCATATAAAATACTTGCAACAATTCCATAAATGTTTTTTTCGAACAATTCTTTTCCTATTAAGAATACTAATAGCACTGTGCAAAGGTTCATGATCATGTTAATAACAGTTGCTACGTAATAGTAAGGAATTGATGTAATATCAGAAATAATCATAGCGCCAGCTAATAGTAATGGCTGACCTGGTGTAATATATGCATTTTTTCCTGGAACTTCACTAGGTTCTAAATACACATAACCAAATACACCATGTTTTAATAGTTGTTCAGCTGTTAACGAATAGTTAAAGGCATCATTTGCACCATATGTTACTTTGACTAACTCTCCATCTAATCCTGGCTGTTTTACTAAACAAAAAACGTGCAACAGGAAAGAAAGCGCCAAAATTACATATACCGCTTTAGGCAAACTCTTAAACTTAGTAAGCAAAAATGAGCAACTCCTTTTTTATTAATTCTTTCGTATTTTTATATGAAATCTTTAATAGTATTAAGGATTTCCAAAACATAGTTATTATATCATAAAGTGGAATGCTGAAATTAAGTTTTTCAAGAATGAGTAATTTGTATGCCACAATTTAACTGTTGATTAAGGGAATATTAAGACAATACATTTATGATAGAAACAAGTATGCAGACGAAATATGTAATATATGTTATTTTAATAGAAATAGTTCTTTCGATGCGGGGGAAATTAAGACATAGAAACGAGGGAATGAATTGAAGTATGGTTCTACACTTTTTCATCTTCCAAAAAGAAATATATTAATTTCTAGCATTATAAGTAGTATGGTGACTTTATTAGTAATAACTATGCTGTTTATGATTTTAAAGGTTTTCAATTTAGACATGATGAAAGATCATTTAAATCAAAAGCTTGTTTTAAGTGTTATGATGATTTTCGTATGGGGCATAACGTTTTATATTACGCATTTCAATAAAAAAGAGATGTCTATACTTAGAGCATCCCTACGAGTGCATTTTATATTATTTTTGCTAGCTCATACAGTAGCGTTATTTTATATTGTCATGCAAGTTAATATGAGTTTCATAGAGGCAATGAATTGGATTTACTTTTATAGAGGGTGTTGCAAAACTCATAAATATCCAAAAATGAATGCATAAAAAAATCCGTTTTCCTGGAAAAATGATAGTAACCGAAACTATCTCCAGAAAGGACGGATTTACTAGTATGATAACCAAATTTGATGAAAATCAATCCATTTTACAGATTTTATTTGCATACGTAGACAGTTTAACTATTGAAGGCGTT
This sequence comes from Bacillus sp. PPSBB_2, assembly GCF_045291115.1. Taxonomy (NCBI): domain Bacteria; kingdom Bacillati; phylum Bacillota; class Bacilli; order Caryophanales; family Bacillaceae; genus Bacillus; species Bacillus sp. PPSBB_2. The sequence continues at coordinate 5,036,796 of NZ_CP147983.1, read as the reverse complement.
CCGCCTGTGACAGGTCGCCCACCAATCTGTAGAAAAGCCTTACTGAAATGCTTTTTCTTGAAAACTGTATTTCAAATTGACTCTTTACGCAAATTAACACGTTTTTTGCATCAATATCCTTCATTTCGTGTATCTTGTGGTTTATATTTCGTTCCTCACGTTTCTACTTTTTCACGTGTAGGTACTTGGTTTCGTGAAAAGGG
>NZ_CP147983.1:4904755-5032717 GCF_045291115.1 Bacillus sp. PPSBB_2 | reverse complement strand
CTGTATTGCTTCAGGATATAAAAGATCAAAATGTGTTATTTTCCGTTGCAGATGCTGCTTACGATAGTCAACGTATTTATGAAATTGCACGAACATGTAACATCTTTGCCATGAATCCAATCAATCCTAGGAATGGTGAACAAAATAAGAGTACACATCGTCGTGTATTATCTCATTTTATACAAACTATCTTTGGTAAACAATTGATGAAAGAACGTAGGAAAATTGAACAACAGTTTAGTAAACTCAAAGATAAAGGGTTGGAACAGCCACGTTGGTATGGTCAAAATCGCTATCTATTGCATGTTCAGCTAGTTTTTCTGATTCATAACATTGCATGTTTATTTTAGTTTTGCAACACCCTCTTTATAATATGCAGTTTATATTAAGTTTTGTAGTAATTTATGCAATATATATTCTTGTATATAATTTAATAGGTAAGGTTTTTCTAAGTATGGTTTTAACGAGCTGTACGTTAGTCATTTTATGTATTGTGAATTATTTGAAGCTTATTTTCAGAGGTGATCCGTTATATCCTTCTGATTTTACACAAATTACGCATATGCAATCTGTTATACCGATGGTGATGGACTATTTTAGTTGGAGTTATATTTTTGTCATTATCTTAAGTATCGTAGCTTGTATTGTAGCAGGGATATATATGAGAAGGTATATTCAAAATGTAAAGATTCATCTAGGAATAAGAGCCTTATTAGTAGTAGGGTCTATTTTTGTTCTATATGCGTATGGTAATTTTGCGAATACATTTATGAATAAAGTATTTCAAAAATCAGGTGTAGATTTTGTTTTGTGGAATCAAAATGAGAACTATGCTTCAAATGGTTTTGTACTTGGGTTTATTAGCAATTTAGATACAACAGTTATGGAAAAACCAAAAAATTATTCTAAAGAAAATATGCTTCAAATAGCAAACGATATAAACAAACAATATAGTGGAAGTATAGGGAGCCAAAAGAAAAAAGAGAAACCGAATATTATTTTTGTAATGAGTGAATCGTTTTGGGATCCCACGAAAGTAACCAACCTTTCTTTTAGTGAAGATCCTGTGCCAAATTTACATCATTATATAGAAAACTTTCCTGGTGGACAAACTATTTCTCCTACATTTGGGGGGAATACGGCGAACGTTGAATTTGAGGCATTAACAAGTTATTCAATGAGTTTGTTAAAGTCAGGTTCTATACCATATCAGCAGGTTATTACAAATAAGAAAGAAATTCCATCAATTCCTACAGCGTTGAAAAAAGAAGGTTATTATACAAGTGCAATTCATTCATTTGGTCGCACATTCTTTAAACGTGATGATGTATATAAGGTGTTAGGGTTTGATAAGTTTAATGCAGAGGACACGATGGAAAATGTGGATATTGATGGAGATTATATTAGTGATTTAGCGATGAGTAAAGAGATAATTGCTGAGTTAGAGAAACAAAAACAACCTACATTTATTCATGCAGTTACGATGCAAAATCATTTTCCATTTACAGAGGGCCGATTTGGTGAAAACCTAATCGAAATTAGTGGTCTAGAAAATGAAGAATCAAAGGGAGAATTAGAGACGTATACAGAAGGATTAAGACGTTCAGATGAGGCTCTTCAATATTTAATAGAGCAACTAGATAATTTTGATAGACCTACATTATTAGTATTCTTTGGAGATCATCTTCCATCATTAGGAACAAATAAATCTTTTTATAAAGAAAATGGGTATATAACGAATGAAAAAACACCGAATGAACGTTTAGCGATGGCGCAAACACCGCTATTAATGTATGCAAACTTTGATATGCCAAATGATAATTTAGGTTTAGTAAGCCCAATTCATTTTTCTAATCTTATTTTTGATTATGCAGGATTAAATAAATCCTTATTTTATCAATTTTTATCGGAACTTTACAAGGAAATACCAGTGCTTAGAGATGAATTAAAAGTTGATAAAAATGGAGAAGTAATCAATGATTTAACAAAGAAACAAAAAGAAATGTTAGAGCAATATAAAATGCTTCAATATGATTTACTCGTTGGAAATCAATATAGTAAAGATATCCTCTTTAAATAAAAGAAACAAAAAGAACTTGTATAACGATACAAGTTCTTTTTTCATAGTATTTAACGGGGTAACCAGACAAGCTGGGTTTAGGGAGTATTACTTGTACATTTAGTATATATGAAAATGTAATCGTTTTATTTGTGTATTTGTGAGAAATATGTGAATTTTATGTTTTGTGAAAAATCGATTGTATTAACTTTCGTTCTTGTATTGCAGTTGTTATGCATGTAAAAATTTTATCAGTTCTTTATTTAATTCATCCGCTTGATCGATTGGTGAACCATGACCACTATTTGTAAGAGCATGTAACTGAGAATTTTTAATTCGTTGTTGCGTAAGCTCAGAACTTTTGTAAGGAATTAGTTGGTCGTGAACGCCGTGGAAGATTTTTGTTGGGACGTTAATTTTATTTAAATCTTTCGTTACATCTTCATTTGCAGCTGCTTGTAAAATTTTTATAAGGGCATAAGAAGCGGACTGCATACCGAGATAAGAAAACCATTCAAGGGTTGCAGCCCCTAAGTTTCTATTAAAAAAGGATAAAGATAAATCATTTAAAAATTTTGGTAAATTAGCATACATTTGATTAATGAGAGCATCTGCTTGTTCTTTCGGTACACCGTAAGGGGACTCTTGATTTTTAACGAAAGAGGGGGAGACAGCGTCAATTAATGCGAGCTTAGAAATGCGGCGCCCATTATAGCGAGACATATAGCGAATAGAAAGAGCACCACCAACTGAGAAACCGACTAATGTAGCGTTCTCTACTTGAAGTGCTTCCAGAACAATTGCGATATCATCCGCTAATCGATCATACGTGTAACCAGTCCATGGCTTATCAGATTGTCCATTCCCTCGTATATCCATGGCGATACAGCGAAAGCCATGCTCTGGTAAAACATTGAGTTGATATTGGTACATTTGATGATTTAAAGGCCATCCGTGAACGAAGAAAACAGTCTTACTACCTGGCCCAGGATTAATGTCTTGCACAAAAATATGCACATCTTTCTCGACAGTAACAAACATAAATTTCCCCCTATTTTATGAATATGCTCTATCCCAAAAGCGTTGTTTTGTCATAGCTTTAATAAATTCATTTGCTAGCCTTGTAGGGTCTTGTTCTATTAAAATACCAGGCTTTCCTTCGATATTTAAAGATTGAATAATAGAAGAGCCGTTTTGGAAGGAGCCAATCGGCTTAAAGTGATTATATGATTCTACGACAAATGAACTTACTTTGTTAAGAAAATGATCATCCATCATAAAGGAGTGGTGAGCTTGTTAAGAAAATATCATTTACTTCCCACTGTCCATTTGGCGTTCCCTGCACTATGCCTAAGCGTTCGGAAACGATCACTGGCAGTTAAAGAGTTTTCATCGTTTGAAATTTTAACACCTGTATTTGTTGTCATTTCCTTTCCTTCGTTTTCACGCGTAAAAGATTGGAGTTGTTCGGTCTTTTTATTTTTTTTGCCATCCATAAAAAACACCTCCCATAATATACGTATTAATGATCATAGATTTTATGCTCTGTATATAGTCTAAATATATTGCGTTTTTGGTACGATTTTCCTCAAATGTTCGATTTATCTTTGTTTGTCTATGAAAATCATTTATTATAATAAATGGTATTCTTCGAGATATTATTTTGAAGGGGTGTTGAAGTGAAAGAAAGTTTTCTATCATATAAAGAAGAAGAAAGAAATGCAAAAATCCTTTTATGGGTGTTATATGTCATTGTTATTGTATATCAAATTTTCTATGCAATCGTATTAGAAGATAAATCAATAATGGATAAGGGATACAATATAATATGGCAAGTTATTTGCGGAGTAGCAATACTGTGCGTGAATATATATTTAATGAAAAAAGAGAAGGCAAACCTTGTTAAATATGCATGGATATTTGCATACATAGGGATAGAACTCGCTAATATATTTTCGTATGTTTTTTATAATAAGGCGGCGTTTGATGCGACAAATATAATAGAAATTATTCTCATTTTCTTTGTACCTATATTTTTAAATAAAAAATTCTATGTGTTTTTACTTTCCTCTATTGTAGGAAAATATTTAATTTATTTATTTGTATTAGAGGAAGTAAAAGCATTTATGTTCCTTATTATGTATACACTTATGTTAATAGCTGCATATATCATTTTAAACCGATTTTTACAATATCTTTCAGCTGTAAAGGAAAGTATTGCGATTGCTAGTGAATCACAGAAATTAGCAGTAATCGGAAAAATGGCAGCGACGGTTGGACATGAAATTAAAAATCCACTTGCTTCATTAAAAGGATTTACGCAATTACAACGAGAGAAGCATGAAGAGGATCCTATTTATAAACGTATGATTTTTGAAATAGAAAATATGAATAATATGATAAGTGAGTTAATGGAAGTTGCTACATGCAAACCTTCTATTTATAAGAAACATGATGTAGGAAAAATTGTATTACAAGTAATAACAAGTCTTCGTGAAAAAATAGATGAATTAAACATTCAGTTTATTTCTAATGTGGAAGAAAAAACAATAGAAGTTGAATGTGATGAACGAAAAATAAGAGGAGTCTTTTTATATACGATAAAAAATGCTTTAGAGGCAATGGGACAAGGTGGCATATTACATTTACAATTAGAAAATAAAGGGAAAGAATATGTAATGATCAGTGTGATCGATAATGGTCATGGTATTAAGCAAGAAAACTTACCCCGTGTTACAGAGGCCTTTTATACAACGAAACAAGATAAAATTGGTCTGGGACTGACGGTAGCGAATCGAATTGTCGCCGAGCACCTTGGTGAGTTGCATATTTCAAGTGAAAAAGATACTGGAACGAGAATAGACATCATTCTCCCAAGGAAGTGTGGAAATACTGAAATCCAAGTGGAAGAAAAGCTAGGAGTTACCATATGAATAAAGGCTATATATTTAAAAATGAAGAAATAAAGGCGCTGAAAGCATTTTTAAGTTTATTTTTTATTATATTTTTCGTATATGATCTTGCCTATGAATTTATCGTACCGTTAATCGGTGGAGAGCAAGAAGGTGTAGGAGAGTTTGAAGATGGTTTAGGTTTATGGCTTTACTTTTTGATGGTGGTATTGTTTTGCATTGGAATATACTTTATGAAATGGAAGAATGCTTTTGCGGTAAAATATATTATTCTAATTGGCTATAATGTATTAGATTGTATCCATAACATTATGATTTATTATGGTAGCGATGCAGAATTTGACGGTGGAAATATAGTAGAAGGATTTTTTATTTTGTTTGCACCAATCTTTGTGAATAAAAGATATTTCTGGTTAGTTCCAGCGATACTTATCGGAAAGTATGCTCTTACAGGAATCATTATTCAATCTTCTCTCGTTTTAATCCCAATGGCATTATATAGCGTATTTACTATCATATGTTGGATTATATTTTTAAGGGTTCAGTCTTACGTTCGTACGCTTGAGATGATGGACAAAGAAATAAAACAGACAGAAAAACTAGCAGCTGTTGGAAAGATGGCAACGGTTATTGGTTATAAGATTAGAAGACCTTTAGCAAACTTAAAAAAACTTGTGAATAAACAAGCAGACAAGCATCCAGAGGATAAAATTTATAGTGATATTATGAAACAAGAAGTAGATCGGATTCATATAATTGCTACAGAACTTAGTGGATTTGAGAAATCTAAATCACTAGAATCAGAAACTCATAACATACAAGAAATTATTTCTTATGTTATTCGAGTTATGGAAAAGCCAGCTTTAAAACAAGGAGTCTACATACAAGGTATTTACAGTAAAGACTTACCATCAATTATATGTGATGAAAAACGATTAAAACAGGTCTTTTTTAATTTAATCAAAAATGCAATTGAAGCAATGTCAGTTGGCGGAACAATTACGATTAAAGTTACTGTAAAAGATGGAATCATCGTTCAAGTGAAAGATGAGGGATGCGGCATTCCGAAAGATAAAATTCCAAAGTTAAATGAAGCCTTTTATACAACGAAAGAAACAGGAACTGGTCTAGGTTTAGTAGTTACAGAAAAAATTATTAAAGACCACAACGGTAAAATGAGTTTTGAAAGTGAAGTTGGGGTTGGAACGACGGTTGAAGTTATGTTACCACTGCATTAACTACAAAAAACATCACTTATTTGGAAGTGATGTTTTTTTTATTTTATCTCGCTATTTGTGTATAGTAAAAATCTCATTTTATCGATAAAGAATGTATGATGTGTTTCTAACATCAAAATGTTTTTTGAAAGTTTTCAATATGGATTTCCTAGGAAAAATTCAGATTATAAAAATTAATAATTTTTTTCTAAAAAAACTATTTTCTTTTTTGGGTTTTAATGGTATATTCAAAACACGATAAATAAATACCTATATTTGGCACACTATTCGAAAGGATAGGTCGCAAAGCTAAGAGTCTAAGGTAATGAAAATTACTATGATAGTCTGGTTGCAGTTTGGATTTTCACACATGTTGTGATGTATGAAAATCCAAAAGGCAACCAGGCTTTTTATTTTCTAGGAATATACATTACGATTTGTAAATTTAGCTGAATAACAAATTAAATATTCGAAATATTCTGTACATATAAAGTGAGGGAGGGAAGTACATTGCAAAATCAAATAGGGAAATTTGGCCGTATACTTCTCGCTGGAGGAATATTATTTACACAAATTGGTGTGCTAGACTACTCTGCAACAAAAGTTTATGCCATTACAAACGACGAGCAAGGACGTTTTATCGTTCATATGGATAAACAAGAAATAAAAGTTGATGAAAATGTAGTATTAAAGATTACAAATACAAATAAACAAGATGCTAATATCGAGCTGAAATTATCTAATGAGCAGCTGTTTAATGAAGCAGAAACGAAAAAAATGAATGAAAACAATAAAGCGATTCAAAACATTTCAGTAACAGAAGATCACATTGTAAAAATTGAAAAGAATGAACAAAGTAATTCTATCGGTGACGTATATGTAGTCATTCAAATGAAAAAAGCTGGAGAGTACAAATTTGAACCGATAGTGAAGTTTGAAGGGAATGAAAAGAAAATTGAATCTCCTTCTCTGCATGTTGGAGAGAAAAAAGAGGCTTTACATGTAGCTATTTCTGATGAAAATCCAAAGGTTTCAGAGGAAGTTGTGAAAAAAGAAATAAGTGAAAAAGTGAAAGTATCGGAAGAAAATAAAAAACAAGAAATAAATGCTACTAATGCTGAAATTCCAAAAGAAACGAAGGCTTTAGCGAAAGAAAAGGTTAATGAAGAACTCGTATCAAAGGAAAGTGAATTAAAAGAGAGCAATAAGGTCAACGAAAATAATCAGGAATTACCTGCTATTCAAGCTGAGAAGGTATTAAAGAGCCAATCTCTACTAGCTGCTAGTCCTGTTACAAGTATTCTTAAATATCCAAATGTAAAGGTAATAAATAATAGAACAGGTGAAGGACCTTCTATCTCGGGTAAATATGCTTTTAGATTTGTTTGGAGCCCACAAGTAACATATGAGGTAAAGGGTAGTAGCGATGACAGAACTGGTCAAAGTCAATATACATTTAGAAATTCAAATAGAGAACAGTACGTATTAGTAAAAAAAGCTGGTGAATATCAAGGGAAATGGATTGATATCCGTATTAATATTCACTCTATGACAGCTTCATCTGTAGATGTTAAAACACCAATAACTAAAGGTGATGCAAAAAACTTTTTACAATTATATGGGAACGGAAGGTCAGGACAAACTTATAATGCTTCCTTTGAATTTTATGAGCACGGAACAAGTAAAAAAGTACCATTAACGGCAATGTGGAATTTTAAAAGGATAAATAGTTATAAAAATGTTACGTTGCGTAATGATGGTAGTCATTTAACGAATTTATACGTGTATGATACGAGTTCAATTAGGTATCAAGATAAAGGGAATAATAAAATAGAGTTTTCTGGAACAGCAGGCCCAGTAGCTACTCCAGAAGCAGATATGACAATTACATTTGATAATTTAACAGAATTACCGCTAGAAGTTAGATTAAATGCTTCAGGTGTTAATGTAGCATACGACCAATTAGCGATCACACAAATTGAAATTCCAGCTCCAAGTGTAATAGGAGATATTGTGGAAGATAATTCCCGTCAACTTTCTTATAAGGTATATCAAAATATGCCTGCTCAATCGAAAGATATTCACTATGCGAAATCTTTTGTATTAGAAAGTGAAGTGAATAAGGATTTTACTGTGAATGATGTTTCCATTCAAGATGTGGAGAGTGGAGATGATGTAAGTAGCTTCTTTGATATTAATAGGAAAAACAATAAAGTCACTGCAGTTGCGAAAGAAAATGCGCTAAAAACAGAAGAATTCAACGGGAAAATTTACGAGATGACAATTACAGGTTCTCCTGTAAAAGGTGCCGATGTAATGAAATATTACAAAGGTGGTTATCTTGAAATACCGGTATCAGCTAAAAATTATTTAGATGGCGATAAGGATGGGCAAGATAGTAATCGAGATGGAATCGCAAAAATAAGGTATAAAGGTATTCCAACTGGGAAATCAGTCCCACAAAAAGTAGTGCAAGGAACAGATTTAACAAAAATGGATATTTCTAAATTTGTGACAGATTTATCTGTAGATACGAATTTGGATGTAGATAAACCAATATCAGTAGTGAAGTTAATCAATATTCCGGATACCAAAATAATAGGGAATCATACTGTAACGGTTGTAATTGAAACGAAGCAAGGTGTACAAGCGGAAATTCAAGTTCCAGTTACTGTTGTTGATGGTACTTTAAAGTTAGTAGACGTACCAAAAGAAATTACCTTTGGAGATTTAACAATTCCATCGAAAACAACGACATACGCACCGAAGGCGATTTCAAATTCTTTAAAGGTAACTGATGATCGTGTTAAAAAGCAAAAATGGAGTGTATATGTAAAGGAAATTATACCGTTAACTTCAGCACAAAATGACACATTGACAGGAGCATTGATTTACAAACGAAATGGAAAGGATACACCTTTAAGTACTTCTAGTATAGAAGCATTCTCGTATACTTCTAAAAACGACGAGGAGGTTTCACTAAATTGGAAGGAAAACGAGGGAATTCATTTACAAGTAAAACCAGGGCCGAATGTCAAAGCAAATACAAAATATTCCGGACAGCTAGAATGGACATTAACCGATGCTCCTCTCTAAAAATATATGAAATATATAAATTTTAGAAAGGAGAGAGTAATGAAAAAAATAGTTGGTATTATCGTTTCCACAGTTATATGTGTGCCGTTTCTTATGGCAAATGTAGTAACGGCTACAAGTGCGAATTCAAAAGCAGGTATTACATTTTCGAATAGCTATACACCAAATACATCAACTGATCCGACAAAGATAAATACAAAAAAAGAGACAGTTGATAAAAATAAAAATGGAGATAAATATTTACCGAAAACAGGAGGCCAGACACGGGACTTCAAACAATATATAGGATTGTTTTCGATTGTTTTATCTCTATATGTATTCAAAAGAATTAGGGGAAAGCAAGTGTATTCAAAATAAAAAATAGATGAAAACAGAGAAAAGTCTAGTGGTAATAAGTCAAGAGTAAAACAAGACTGATTTTTTCTAGGTGCGATTTTTTCAGCATACGGAAATAGACCCGACCAAAAATGAAATTTTTTCGGGCCGTTTCCAAGATTGCGTCAATAACAAAGTGTTATTTTTCTATCACGCTCCTTGGTGGCGTGTAGAGTTGATGGTTACGTAGTAGCGTATCCACCAGACGCACAAATTTTCTTGCGGTTAAGACGATGGCTCTTTTGTGTTGATGTTTGGGTGTTTCTTTGTATTTCTTTTGATAAAATGCTTGATATTCAGGCAAATATCTTCTTACTGAATTGGCAGCCTCAACTAAGTAATAGCGAAGATAANACCTCGCCTACGAGAATACAATGACAACTTTTGGGGGCTACCTTTTGAACTACTATCCAAAAGCCCAATCAGTTATCGAAACAGCTAGTGTGTTGGTAGTGATAGCAATGGCTCGGGTAACAGACTTTTTATCGTAGACAGAGCTACAGGGGAAATGAGCAAATTCCCGATGGATCCTTTCCATACATCCATTGTATCTGGGAAATTCAATAATATCGAAACAAATTCCGTAAGGAATCTTGTTATCTATTTTTTTTAAAATCAGGGTAATTAGAAAGCAGAAATACTGATCTAAACTATATTCTACGAGGGGAAGGTACATATGAAACTAGCAAAATTAGCATTAATCGGTGCAGTGTCATTAACATCAGTTGCAGCAGTAGGAACTTCAGCATTTGCGGAAGAGAAAGCAAATATGAAATCTAAAACAGATGTAACGTTTATTGAAGATACAAGCACAACAGATCCAAACAATCCAGAAAATCCAAATGAAAAAGTTACACCAGAGAACCCTGGTGACCATGAAAAAGGAACAAAAGGTCCATTAAGTATTAACTACGTTTCTAACTTACACTTCGGCGAGCAAGTTATCTCTGGTAATGATCAAACGTACTTTGCAAAATTGGACAAAGTGAAACAAGGGAGCAAAACAGTTGAAGTACCTAACTTCGTATCTGTAACAGATAACCGTGGTACAAATGCAGGATGGAAATTGAAAGTAAAGCAAAATGCACAATTTAAAAGTGGTAATAGTGAGTTAACAAATGCAGCTTTAAGCTTAAGTAATCTAGCTGTAAATTCTGTAACTGATGCACAATATGCACCTACCACATTTAAAAATAAAGTAACGTTAGCTCCAGGTGGAGATGCGGTGGAAATTACTACTGCCGCAAAGAATAAAGGTATGGGTGATTGGACGACTGCATTCGGTAAAGGAGCAGAACAAGGTAAACAGAGTGTGAGCTTATTCGTACCAGGTACGACAGCAAAAGAAAAAGGTGCGAAATATTCAGCTGAGCTAACTTGGACTTTAGAAGATACACCAAACTAAGGTTGTGTAAGATTGAAAATTAAGAATAAATGAATTTTTAAAAATAAAGGAGTATAAAACTATGAAACTAGCAAAATTAGCATTAATTGGAGCGGTAACATTATCATCAGTATCAGTAGGGACGTCTGCATTTGCAGCTGAGAAAGATGGCGGGAAATTAGATTCAAAAGCATTCATTAAATTCGAGAAAAATACAGATGAAATTGATGTTGTTAATCCAGAGAATCCAGATGAAACTGTAGATCCAGTTGATCCAGATAAAAAAGGTACAGATGGTCCACTAAGTATTGATTATGTATCTAACTTCAACTTTAAAACACAAAAAGCATCAGGGAATAACGAAATCTATTTTGCAGAATTAGATAAAGTAAAGAAAAAAGTAGACGGTTCTGTAATTGACGTGCCAAACTACGTTCAAGTAACAGATAACCGTGGTACAAATGCAGGATGGCATTTAACAGTAAAACAAAATGGTCAATTCAAAACTGCAGATGATAAAGCGTTGGATGGCGCGGCATTAACATTAAAAAATTCAGCTTTGAAATCAAATGCAGGTAGCGATGCACCAACAGCAGAACAATCTATCACATTAAATCCAAGTGGTGCAGCATCTGATTTAATCGATGCAAAAGAAAACCAAGGTATGGGTACGTGGGTAAATACGTTCGGTAAAGATGCAACAGAAGCGAAACAAAGCGTAGAGTTATCTGTACCAGGTAAAACGAAAAAAGAACAAACACAATACACAACTTCACTAACTTGGGAGCTAACAGACGCTCCTATGTAGGTAAGAGGAATTTTAAGATAAAAGAGGAAAATGAGAAGAGATAAGGGAATGGCTTTAACCTTATCTCTTTCTTGTCTATAAAATGGATATGAAGGGGACTACATAAGAGATGGTAAAAAACTATTTACTAGCTTACTATTAATTACATTCTTCATGATAAACGCTTTTTCAGTATATGCAGCTGAAATGAAATTTGCTGTGACAGCAGTTATACCAGAAAATCAAATTGATAAAAATCAAACGTACTTTGATTTGAAAATGCAACCTGGACAAAAGCAAACAATTCAAGTCCAAATGAAAAATGATACGAATAAAGAAGTTGTGGTAGAATCGTTTGCTAATACAGCAATTACGAATAGCAATGGTATTACAGATTATAGTACAGTAGAACCAAAAACGGATTCTACTTTGAAATATCCGTTTTCTAAAATTGCTAAAATGCCAAAAGAAACGAAAGTCCCAGCTAACAGCATAGTGACAGTTGATATAAACTTGGAAATGCCAAGTGAGTCGTTTGATGGTGTTATTCTAGGTGGTTTATACTTTAAAGAAAAAGAAGATGAGAATGCAAAGAAAAAAGATGAAGGTGTGCAAATTGAAAATAAATATGCATACGCAATTGGTGTTGTTTTAAAAGAAACAGATGCTGAAGTAAAACCAGACATGAAATTAAACGAAGTAAAGCCAACACAAATTAACGGGCGTAACGTTGTTACTGCAAATTTACAAAACGTAAAGCCAGCAATGTTAAAAAATTTAAGTGTTGATGCAAAGATATATAAAGAAAAAGGTACGGACGTTTTATTTGAAGCGAAAAAAGAAAATTTAAGAATGGCGCCAAACTCAAACTTTGATTACGCTATTAGCTGGGAAAACAAAGCATTTGATCCAGGAACGTACCGAGTAGAAGTGAAAGCTACTGATGGCGATCAAAAATGGGAATGGACGAAAAAATTTACAATTGAAGGCAAGACAGCTGATAAGTTAAATGATACAGCGGTAGAAGCGAAAAAAGACTACACACTATATTACATTATCGGCGGAGTACTACTGTTAATTATATTATTAGTTCTTGTGTTCTTCTTAGGTAGACGTTCTAAAAAAGAGGACGATAACGAAAAATAATATATTGATAGTGTAAAAAGAAAATAATGGATGTTTTACTATGAAAAATATATAATGGCTTTGTCTGTTATTTGTTGTAGTTCATTTATATTTCTATTTGTTGACCCGAATTTCGGGTCTTTTTTTATGAAATGAATTGCTATATATCAGTAATTAGAAAAATAGAATATACAGCACTTGCAGCATGAATATAAAGAGCGGTTGTATCCTCCCCAAAAAATAGGTTTCCAGCTGTAATACTGGTAGCACCAGTAAAGTCGGTGCTATCAGTAGGTTCGTTTTTCGGCACAACGAAAGTATTTACGTAGGTACATGTGCTTTCTCATTTATCTATTTTTCTGTGGTCGATTGTATTGTGTATATAAATTTAAAAAATGATAGTGTTAGAGCCACCATTTTTCCTGAGGAAGCAAAATAACATCCACATCAAAATTCTCTTTAAACCAATCATACATCAATGTCTCTTTCACTAAATATTCAGAGGCAGAGTGTGACACACCAATTAGAGACATATTCGTTTCTTTTACATAATCCATAATGAGCGAGTATTTATGTCTGCCGTAATTATTATCGATATGGCAATGGATTTCTCCTGTAATATATGCTTCAGCACCTTTTTCTTCTGCTTCCTTCATTAAAGATACAACATCGCCACATCCAGCGATAATTGCGATTTTTTTGATGGAATCATGTCGTTTACCTTCGAAGTCTGTGTAAGGAATCTGGAAGAGTTGTTTTAGATGTTTTTGGAGTGCTTCTGTTGATGTTTCATCTATTTCACAAATAAGGCCAACTGGTTCTTGTTCTGGACCTCCATATGCAAAGTCGTCCACTACAGTAGCGTTTAATGCTTTTGCAATTGAAATACTCGTTCCATGTGTTTGATGAAAATCCATTGGTACGTGACATGTATATATAGAAAGTTGTTTTTCTTTTATTCCTTGCAAATATTTTTCAGGAATTGGTAAGAAACCGCGGCCTGATCTTCCAAGCGGATCACCGCACTCCATTACAAGGGGATGGTGCATAAAGAGTAAATCACCGGGTGTGGATTGTGAAATGAATGTTTCAAGAACGTCATCTGTAGGGAATACAGCTAAAAATACTTTGTTTACATTTTCAGATCCGTGCATCATAAGGCCGTTAAATAAATCTACAAAATTTGCTTCGAAAAATTGTTGCCAAGGAAATTTGATAGGATCATATACGGCTGGGATAAATCGACTAAAGGCACTATCTTTTCCGTATTTTTCAATTTGGAATAAGTGATCGAGTGATTGCTCTATTTTTTTTAAGGCTGGCATGTTTGATAATCCTCCTTAAGATGATTCTTGCTTTATGAGTTGTTTGTATTCTTCGTAGCAAAATAAGAAGCGGATAGGAAACAAATAAAACCTAGAATCCAGCTAATAGAAGGAGAATAGGGAAGTACATGCTGTAATAGCATTCCGCTAGAAATGAAGAAACTACTAAATACACCTAATAACATGGGATATCGTTGTAGTTTGAACACAGATAGTAAACATCCTTTCTCCTGCATGAACTACTCATAAAAGCTCGATTGCTGAAACTTTATCACATACATTGTATATTAGTCTTAATTTTCTGTATATAACTTTTAAGAAAAATGGTGATACAATATATGAATGATAAGAGAAGAGAGGATGAAGATTAACATATGTACGTTACTGTAACAGAAGCAGCATATAAAAAGATTATGGATACGATTCCAAGTGAAGCGAAATATATAAAGTTATTTTATGATAATGAAGGTTGCGGTTGTGTTATGAGCGGAATCATCGATTTAGTAGCTGTAGCAGAGAAAGATGAGCGCGATGTGGATATTGAATCAAGCACAATGAACTTTATCGCTGATCGTACAAAGCTTGTATTTATGGACGATAAGTTAACGGTTGATTGGCATGAAGGTGGAGGAACTTTTCAGTTGAAGAGCCCAAGCCAGTTTTATAATCCAAATATGAAATTACACGTTCGAGTATAGTAAAGGTGAGTCCAAAATGTATTTTGGACTCACTTTTTTTATTTTATAAGTCGCTATTATTGTCGATAAGTCGATATATTGAAAAAATCGCTGATATAAATGGAGTTGCGCTGATATATTTGGGAAATCGCCGATATAATTTCATTTACCAAAACGTTTTATATAATAAAAAGATTTTTTCACATAATGAAATGTACATGTGATTGAATTTTCTGTATAATCTTCTTTGCGGAGGGGATACGCATGAGAAGATGGGGAATTGAGTTATTAATTTTAAGTGTTGTTATTATTTGGGGGATTAACTATACAATTGCGAAGTATGGACTTTTAGAATTTACAGCAATTGAGTTTACTGCACTTCGTATGATGGCGGCGGCACCGCTTTTGTTACTCCTTACCTTTTGTATTGAAAAGTCGGTTTATATGGAGCGAACGGATATACCTAGATTAATTATCGTTAGCGTTGTAGGTATTGTACTGTATCAAACGTTATTTATGGAAACTGTCAAATATACATCCGCTACAAATGCTTCTTTACTCATTTCTATTTCACCTATTTTTACAACTGCATTTGCGATTTTTCTGAAACAAGAAAAGTTTTCTTCTCGAAAGTTAATCGGTTCTATGACTGCCTTTGTTGGTGCAGCCTTAGTTTTAGTAGCAGGACATTCACTTACTAGTTCTTTTTATGGCAATGGAATTGGACTTATTACATCAATATGCTGGGGGCTTTATCCTGTTTTAGCAGGACCATTAATTAAAAAATATTCAGCATTACGTGTTACTGCATGGTCTGCATTAGTGGGTGCGATTCCGCTATTATTGTTAAGTGGTCCACATGTATTTGTCATGCCATTTCACATTACTCACGGAATGACACTATTTGCTTTACTATATTCTATTTTCTTTGTAACAGTATTCGGTTTAGTAATGTGGTATGTTGGTGTTCAAAAAATTGGGGCGTCACATACGATGGTATATATGTATATAACGCCGCTTGTAGCTGTTTTATTTGCAGCTGTCTGGGCAAATGAATATGTATCGTTTCAACAGATCATCGGTGGAATTATCATTTTTGTCGGTCTATGGTTTGTGAAATCGGAGAAAGTAAAAGTTCATTCTATTGCAGGGGAACCTATATCAAAATAGGAAAACAGATCACCTATGATCTGCTTTCCTATTTTTTTATTTTTGGTAAGAAGATGAGAAACAAGATAGCAGTAATAAGTGGAATTAAGTTTAAAAATGGAATACGGAAGAGTGTAATAAGAATAATACCTGGAAGAAGAACACCGAGGACAGCGTAAAAAATGCTATGATTTTTCGTGTACCAATACAATGAAAGTCCAATAAGTGCAGGGATAATGAGGTGAATGAGAGCCATTAAAAAATAAATCATTAGACGCCCCCTTTATTTGTGTGCTTATTACATCATATCCGTATGTTCATAGATTGATATCATTTTTTTCATAAATGGACGAAAAAAGTTTGAAAAACCGTCACAAAATATGAGAATATGATGTTTGAAATCTTGTATAATATTATTTTCTAAAAACATTTAAACAACATAAACATACTGTTTATGTTGTTTTTAATTTGAATGAAATGAATGTAAGGAATATGAATTTGAAAGAAATTTTTTGTTGGATAGATAAGAACGAATGAAGAGAGGTACAGCATGATTAGTATGTCACTAAGATCATTTAAAATCCAATCGTATTATATACTAGGTATTTTGTTACTAGGTTGGATGTTAACACCGTTTTCAGCACACTTTTTAGGCGCTGGAATTGGGCTTATTGTAAGTATGTATTGCGTTTGGCTTTTAGGCAGAAGAATTGAGAAGCTTGGAGATAGTATTGTAAAGAAGACGAAAAAAGCACCGACACTCGGTATGTTTAACCGTTTTGCAGCTGCCATTTTGGGTGCTATTATTATGTACGAAATTGAGCACCACATGGTTATGTGGGCATTTGCAGTAGGGATTATGGGTGGGTATTTCTTAATCGTTGTGAATTTAGGTTACTATAGCATGAAAGATGAGAAAGAACTAACAAAGAGCTAAAAAGATAAAAGACTTCTTTTTAGATGGAATAGATGATCCAGTCACGAATAGAAGCGGTCAGGGCCTTTTTTAGCCCCATACGATGTGAAACCCGAGAGATGTAGTGAGTAGGGATATAATGTATATATTCGAAGCTGTAATTTTATAATCTAGGTCACAGATGAAGAGATTAGCGTTTCACTTTATATAAGATATAGAAAGAAGCTTACGTTTTCACGTAAGCTTCTTTTTTATGTAAGTGTGTGTAACCGTTAAGCCGCATTGGGTTTTGTCGGTGAGTACGCGAAACTTTACGGTTACACGACACTTATTCATATGAGTAAAGGGTTATTCCAACAGAAAGTTTTAATTTAAGCGATTGGACCGCCTAAGTTAATAATGTCTTCAGATACGCTGTCGAATTTTTTGAAGTTAGCTTTGAATTCATTTGCAAGTTCGATTGCTTTTGCTTTGTAAGCAGCTTTATCAGCCCAAGTTTGTTCAGGCATTAACACTTCGTCAGGTACACCTGGTACGTGAAGTGGAACTTCAAGACCGAAGATATCATGTTTAGCTGTTTCAGTTTTCGCAAGTTCACCGTTTAATGCAGCTTGAATCATTGCACGAGTGTAACCTAAGTTCATACGTTTACCAACGCCGTATTCGCCACCAGTCCAGCCAGTGTTTACTAAGAATACTTTCGCATCATGTTTCTCGATTTTTTCACCAAGCATTTCAGCGTAGCGAGATGCATCAAGTGGTAAGAATGGTGAACCGAAGCAAGTTGAGAATGTAGCTTGCGGAGATGTAACGCCGCGCTCTGTTCCTGCTAGTTTACTAGTGTAACCACTTAAGAAATGATACATAGCTTGCTCTTTTGATAACTTACTGATTGGAGGCAATACGCCAGATGCATCAGCAGTTAAGAAAATAATTGTATTTGGGTGTCCAGCAACACTTGGCAGTACGATATTGTCGATCGCATGCATAGGGTATGCAGCACGAGTATTTTCTGTTAAAGTAGTATCGTTGTAGTCCGCGATACGCGTTTGGTCATTAATGATAACGTTTTCTAAAACAGATCCAAATGTGATTGCATCGAAAATTTGTGGTTCTTTCTCGTGAGAAAGGTTTACACATTTCGCGTAGCAACCGCCTTCAATATTGAATACACCGTTATCAGACCAACCGTGCTCATCATCACCGATTAATTTACGGTTTGGATCAGCAGATAATGTTGTTTTACCTGTTCCAGATAAACCGAAGAATAGTGCTACGTCGCCTTCTTCACCTACGTTTGCAGAGCAATGCATAGAAAGAATATCTTGTTCAGGTAGTAAGAAGTTCATAATAGAGAAGATTGATTTTTTCATTTCTCCAGCGTATTCTGTACCACCAATTAGTACAATACGTTTTTCGAATGAAACCATAATGAATGCTTCAGAGTTTGTACCGTCAACAGCTGGATCAGCTTTGAAGTTCGGTGCAGAAACAATTGTGAACCCTGACTCATGAGTTGTTAATTCTTCTTCAGTTGGACGAATGAATAATTGATGTACAAATAAATTGTGCCATGCATATTCATTAATAACTTGAATTGGTAGGCGGTAATTGCGGTCAGCGCCTGCAAATCCTTTGAAGACGAATAACTCTTCTTTTTCTTTTAAGTATTCTAAAACTTTAGTATATAATTTATTAAAATGTTCTTCAGAAATCGGTTGGTTCACAGCTCCCCAAGCAATTTTGTCAGCAACCGATGCTTCTTTCACAATAAATTTATCTTTAGGAGAACGTCCTGTATATTTTCCAGTTGAAGCAGAAACGGCACCAGTAGAAGTTAATTTCCCTTCATTTCGCATTAATACTTTTTCCACTAATTGCGGAACACTTAGTTGAATCTGTGCATTGCTTCCGTTCAATAATTCGTGTAAACCAATTTGGACATTCACAGTACTCATATTTATATACCATCCTTTTCATTTAATGAAATATTTCTCGTAATCCCCAACAAGAGTATAACACAATTATATAAATAATGTATACTATTTATTTCTTTTTGTTTGTGTGAATGCATTATTTCCCTATTAATATTTCATTTCAGGCGTATTGAGAAAAACTTTCAGGAAAATGTGAATATTAATTGACAAATGAATATCATTTCTTTAGTATAGGTTGGGACGGATACTCTCTTATCCCGAGCTGGCGGAGGGACAGGCCCGATGAAGCCCAGCAACCTCACTTGTATTGATAAATGCAGGTGAATAGGTGCTAAAACCTGTGCGAGGCTACAGGTCTCGAACGATAAGAGCGAAGGGCAAAAAGCAGTATGCAAGTAGCAAATTAAACCTTTCCTCTATGTAAAGTAGGAAAGGTTTTTCTGTATGCTTGTGTGGGAGAATAAATGTATGTCGCAGTTTGTGGCAAATTAAGGATGAGTTCCGTACAATATATACAATTACTGTAGGGAGGTTTACCACATGACAAAAAAACGTCATCTGTTCACATCTGAGTCTGTAACTGAAGGACATCCAGATAAAATTTGTGACCAAATTTCTGATTCAATTTTAGATGCGATCTTATCAAAAGACGCAAATGCACGTGTAGCTTGTGAAACAACTGTAACAACTGGTTTAGTATTGGTAGCGGGGGAAATTACGACTTCTACTTACGTAGATATTCCAAAAATCGTTCGTGAAACAATTCAAGGCATTGGTTACACACGCGCAAAATACGGATTCGATGCAGAAACTTGTGCAGTTTTAACATCTATCGATGAGCAATCTGCTGACATCGCTATGGGTGTTGACCAAGCGCTAGAAGCACGCGAAGGTCAAATGACTGACGCTGAGATTGAGGCAATTGGTGCAGGAGACCAAGGTTTAATGTTTGGTTTCGCATGTAATGAAACACAAGAGTTAATGCCACTTCCAATCTCGCTTGCTCACAAATTAGCTCGCCGTTTAACTGAAGTACGTAAAGATGATACATTATCATACCTACGTCCGGATGGAAAAACGCAAGTTACAGTTGAGTATGATGAAAATGGTAAACCAGTACGTGTTGATACTATCGTAATTTCTACACAACATCACCCAGATGTTACATGGGAAGAAATCGATCGCGACTTAAAAGAGCACGTAATTAAAGCTGTAGTACCAGCAGAATTAATGGATGGAGAAACGAAATTCTTCATTAACCCAACTGGCCGCTTCGTAATTGGTGGACCACAAGGTGATGCTGGTTTAACAGGACGTAAAATCATCGTTGATACTTACGGTGGATACGCTCGCCACGGTGGCGGTGCATTCTCTGGTAAAGATGCAACGAAAGTTGACCGTTCTGCAGCATATGCAGCTCGTTATGTTGCGAAAAACATCGTAGCAGCTGGTCTTGCTGAAAAAGCAGAAGTACAACTTGCATACGCAATCGGTGTAGCACAACCAGTATCAATTTCAGTTGATACATTCGGCACTGGTAAAGTATCTGAAGACGTATTAGTAGAACTAGTTCGTAACAACTTCGATCTTCGCCCAGCTGGTATTATTAAAATGCTAGATTTACGTCGCCCAATTTACAAACAAACAGCAGCTTACGGCCACTTCGGACGTACTGATGTAGATCTATCATGGGAACGTACAGACAAAGCAGCAGCTTTAAAAGAGCAAGCTGGTCTATAATATATGAAAAAAAGCTTTGCGCGGTGAGCGCAAAGCTTTTTTTATTTATAATTACGTTGGAATAAAGCGAAGAGTTCAATGTCATGCCAATTGCCATTGCGGAATATAGCTTCTTTACAAGTTCCTTCATGTTGAAAACCGAGTGATTTATATAATTTAATTGCTCTATCGTTAAAAGAAAATACTCGTAAAGAAAGGCGATGTAAATTTAATTCTAAAAATGCATAATCCAATAATAAGGTGAAAGCTTCCTTCCCATAACCTTGCCCCCAGTAATCCTTGTTACCAATATCAATAATACATTCAGCGTTTCGGTTATACGAATCAATATGAATTAAAGAAGTAATACCAATTGAAAGATGCGTAGATTTTTCTTCAATGATATAGCTCTTAGAGTCCGCAGAATGAATAAATTGCTGGCAAAGTTTTTCTGTGTCTTGAAGGGAATATTTATCAAGAGTGAGAGTAGTTGAACTCATAACGTCTATATCATTATGCCATTTATAATATGTTAGAATATCATCTTCGGAAAACTTTCGTAACTGGATACGGTTTGATTTAAACAATGTAAGTCCTCCTTTTGTATTTCCTTTTCACATGATTTACAAAGGATTGGTTTCTTCTGGAACATATGTAATCAACCTTTCATTTGACGTGCTTTACCTGCGCAAAATGCACTGCTTAGTAAAAATAGTGTCGCGAATATAATGCTTACTAATGTAGCGTATGGAATTGCGCCTTTTAAGGAAAAGCCGACAGTGATTGAAGCGATGAATAAGAGGATAAATGTTGTTGTTAATTTTTTATAAAGTTCCATACTATGTAGACCTCCAATTTATTTTTTAGTACAAGTTTTAAAATTGAATTCTATTATGTAGAAAATATAAAGAGTAGCTAAAGATGTGTAGTCTAGGAGTATAAGAAAGTGCACTTTCCTTTTTGTGGGTTAGTATACTTATATTGTATCATGGCGCATGATTGGCTTCATACATAATTGTGTAAAGGTATGTATGATAAAATGAAGAAAAGTCTTTAAGAAAGGAAAGATAAAAAATGAGTGTAACTGAACATAAAAAACAAGCTCCAAAAGAAGTGCGTTGCAAGATCGTGACGATTTCCGATACACGTACGGAAGAAACAGATAAGAGCGGCCAACTATTACATGAATTGTTAAAAGAAGCGGGACATAAAGTAACTTCTTATGAAATTGTAAAAGATGATAAAGAAAGTATCCAGCAAGCAGTGTTAGCTGGTTATCATAAGGAAGATGTAGATGTTATATTAACAAATGGCGGTACTGGTATTACGAAACGCGATGTCACAATTGAAGCAGTATCAGCGTTATTAGATAAAGAAATTGTTGGATTTGGTGAGCTGTTCCGTATGATTAGTTATTTAGAAGATATCGGAAGCAGCGCAATGTTAAGTAGAGCGATTGGTGGTACAATTGGGCGCAAAGTAGTCTTCTCGATGCCAGGGTCTAGCGGAGCGGTTCGCCTTGCGATGAATAAATTAATTTTACCGGAATTAGGTCATATTACATTTGAGCTGCATCGCCAATGAGTAAGTATGCTGGAATTGTATTAGCAGGTGGTATGTCGAGTAGATTCGGTGAGCCGAAAGCGTTAGCAATTTGGAAGGGAACTACTTTTGTTGAGCATATTGTGAAAGTGATGGGAAATACTTTGCAAGACATTGTAGTAATTAGCCATACTGATATAAAAGAGCGAGTAGAGCAATTCGTACAAGTACCTGTTATAGAAGACATTCCGCACTATAAAGGAAATGGACCGCTTGCCGGCATTGTATCAGGTATGGAATACATAGAAGCAGATTGGTATGCTATTATGCCTTGCGATGCGCCAAATGTTTCGCATGAATGGTTTACCATTTTACTGGAGCAAACGAACAATGAATATGATGCGGTTGTACCTATTATTAATGGAAGAAAACAACCGCTACTTGCGGCGTATCATAACCGCGTGAAAGAAAAGATTTATGCTTTACTTCAGGAAGAAAAAAGAAGTATGGGGCAGCTTTTATCACAATGTAATGTGAAGTATGTTTCTGGAGAAGATGTACAAGCGAATGCGGATTGGTTTATAAATGTAAATACGAAAGAAGAATATGGGCAGGCTCAAAAAGACCTTTCAAATGAATGAAAGGTTTTTTTGATATACAGAATTGGGGAACAATTGCTGTATAAAGGTATGTGAGTAAGTTGATTTTAAGGGGAATTCTTAAAATCATTATACAGTTAAAATACTGTATAACCATATATTGATTTTTATGGGTTTTTATTACAAGTCTGTTTAGTTATGTTTATTTTTGATATAATTAATATAGAAATAAAACAATGCTTAACCTTATGTATCATTTATTAAACTAAAATTTATGACCATGTAATAAACTCCCTTCGTTTTTTTGAAGGGAGTTTTTCTATTTAAGCAAGCAACTCTGATGCGTTATGCTGAAGGACTTCTTCATATTGGTTAAGCAAGCCACGAAAGATCTCATCCCAGCTCTTTGATTTCGCAAAAGATGAAGCTGCTATTCCCATCTGCTCAAGTTTTTCTTCATTTTGTAATAAAAAATAAATGGATGATAGAAATGCATCTTCATTTTTAGGCGGACAAAGAACTCCCGTTTTTCCATCTGTAATAATATTTTTAACCCCGCCACTATTTGCACCAATAACAGGTGTACCGCATGCGAGTGATTCAAGTACGACATTTCCGAATGTTTCAGTAGCTGATGGAAATACCATTATGTTAGAACAAGCATATGCTTCAGCTAAATCTGCACTTTGTAAATAGCCAGTAAAAGTGATATTTGTTTTCGGAACAGCTTCACGTAAACTTGTTGCTAGAGGACCGTCTCCTGCTATAAGCCAATGAATGTCGCTTCGAGTATGTGCTGATTTAACGATAAGATTTTGCAACGTATCAATATCTTTCTCAGGAGCAATCCGTCCAACATAGGAAAGGACGTACTTCGCTGTAATATTATATTTTTTTCGGAATAGGTCTGTATTGTAAGATGGATGAAAGAGATTGCAATCTACACCACGTCCCCAAATAGAGAGGGCCTGAAAGCCTTTATGTTTTAATTGATGTAATGTTTCAGGAGAGGGTACAAAATTTTTTTGCATATGACTATGAAACCATTTTAAATAGTTCCACAGCATATTGGAGAGGAATTCGATTTTGTAATAACGTAAATAGGCATCGAAATCAGTATGATAAGAACCGACAACTGGGATGTTTAACTTTTTTGCATAATACAATCCACAAAGTCCCATGTTGAAAGGTGTGGCAATGTGAATAATGTCAGGTTTAAAGGAAAGTAGTTCCCGTTTAATGCGCGGAGTAGGAAAAGAAAAACGACATTCTGGATATAATATTGTTAACGGGATACTTCTCATCTTATTCACATTCGCTACAAAATTATCTTCAGCTGTATGCTGAGGGGCGAAAACAGAATAGGCGATCTGTTCTTTCTGAAAATATCGTGTTAATCGCTCTAACGTTTTCGCAACCCCGTTAACTTGTGGCGTAAAAGTATCGGTAAAAATGGCGACTCTCATCATATCACTCCTTTATGTGAAAAGTGGGATGAATTGATAAAAAGAGATGATGCCAGAGCAAGTGCCAAGGCACATACCGACGAATACATCTGACGGATAGTGAAGTCCTAAATAAATACGTGAAATACCAACGCATAATGCTAACGGTAATAGGAAAGCAAGTAAGCTTGGATTATAGCAAATAAATGGAATGAAGACAGAGAAAACGGCTGTTGTATGACCAGACGGGAAAGAGTGGTCTTTTAATGGATGGACTGGATATTTTGCATCCTGAATTGTTAAATAAGGACGTTTTCGTGGATACCATCTTTTTAATATTTGTACAGGAATATGGCTAATTGCTAAAGAAATAGCAGTTGCAATTGCAGCTTGATGCAAAGTTCCCTTTGCGAAAATCAAAAAGAAAAGTGTGAGTGCGATGGAGAAAGTCGCGCCACCGATATGAGTAATATTGCTGAAAAAGATATTTAATGTTTTTTGATCAAAGTAGCGATTAATTCCTTTGAAAATGTAACATTCTATTTTATATAATCCACTGACCTTCATGAAAATTCTCCTCCCTCGTTTACATATATATGGAGATATTAGCTTTTATTTTAATAAGATTTTGTTGAGGGAGTAATAATGTTTTGTAAAGAAAAAGTTAGATTTTATATAAAAAAAGCTGCCAATCGTATGGCAGCGGAAATTCACTTCTGTAATGATTTATAATATTGACCTTTTTCAACGTATTGCGTGCGAATACGCTCCATATCTTTACGGTCTTCTGCTGTTAATTCACGAATGACTTTCGCGGGACGACCGAAAGCTAACGTGTTTGGTGGAATTTTCTTTCCTTGTGAAACGAGGCTTCCAGCGCCGATAAAAGCTCCTTCGCCAATTTCAGCACCATCTAATATAATGGATCCCATTCCAATTAAAGCATCTTTTTTAATATGACAACTATGTAAAATAACTTGATGCCCAACTGTAACATCATCTTCTAAGATAAGAGGATACTGAGGGCTTTGGTGGAGTGTACATTGGTCTTGTACATTTACTCGGTCTCCAATGATCGTTGGTGACACATCACCACGGATGACCGTATTAAACCAAATACTTGATTCCTCGCCAACGTAAACATCGCCTGTAATCGTAACATAGTCAGCGATAAAAGCACTACTCGCAATTTTCGGTTTTTTTTCTTTGTAAGGATATATCATGTAAAGTCTTCCTTTCCTAGAGACTAGTTTTAGTGTATCAAATTATGAGAAAGAGTGAAATGGAGGAGAGCCGTATGTGGAATTATGAAGCGGAGGAAGCAAAGGCTGTCATTGTTATTGTGCACGGCGCAATGGAATATCACGGACGTTACGAAGCCGTTGCGGAAATGTGGAATCATATCGGCTACCACGTCGTGATGGGGGATCTTCCGTCACATGGAACGACTTCAAGAAATAGAGGACATATTGATTCATTTGATGAATACATAGAGGAAGTTAAACTATGGGTGAAAGAAGCAAGAAAGTATAGGTTACCTATTTTTCTATTCGGTCATAGTATGGGTGGTCTTATTGTCATTCGTATGATGCAAGAAACGAAGAGAGAAGATGTAGAGGGTATTATTTTGAGTTCGCCTTGTTTAGGGGTAGTGACTGGACCCTCTGCTCCGCTTCAACTTGCTTCAAAAATATTAAATGTTGTGGCTCCAAAATTGCAATTTGCAACGAATCTTACGGTGGAAATGTCAACACGTAACCACGAAGTGAGAGATGCAATGGAGAATGATTCTTTGTTCTTGCGCAAAGTATCAGTACGTTGGTATAGTGAATTGATTAAGTCTATCGAAATTGCTCATAAAAAAATAGATGATTTTCCAGATGTTCCGCTCTTGCTAATGCAAGCTTGTGAGGATAAACTTGTAGATAAAACACGTGTCCGCACTTGGTTTGATAATGTTAAAATAAGTGATAAGGCTTTTAAAGAATGGCCGAATTGTTATCACGAGTTATTAAATGAGTATGAGCGAGATGAAATTTTGAGTTATATTCAGTCATTTACTGAAATGCATGTCAATAATATAGTAAAAACAAACAAATAAATCATTATTTGTACATTTAATAGAGGAGATGAAGGAAGAAGTGAACGTACCGAGTAATCCCATAACGCTCATGGCGAAAGTATACCGTGATGTGTTTCCGGTTGTACACCATGAGCTAGCGATGTGGAAAGAGCGTGCCTACCATATTCCGAATGATGAGCTTCATAGTCAGGCAATCGCAAGTATTGAGCATAAAACGTTTCATTGTGAGGGCGGTGGCATTTTAGCTCTGCTAGCAAATGAGCACCGAGAAGAATGTATTCGTTTTATCGTAGCGTATCAAACGATCAGCGACTATTTAGATAATTTATGTGATCGCAGTACATCACTTGATCCAAATGATTTTGCCGCACTGCATGAATCGATGTTAATGGCATTATCACCTGAAGTAGAAGGTGGCGGTAATTATTATCGTTATCGTGATGATCAAGATGATGGTGGTTATTTAGATGAACTTGTTGAAACATGCCAAGATGTTTTAAAGAAAACGAAGCACTATGACAAAATTGCTCCTGTTCTTCATGAACTTGCTTGTTATTATTGTGATTTGCAAATTCATAAACACGTGAAATTAGAAGAAAGAGAGCCGCGCCTGAAAAATTGGTTTGAAGCACATAAAGAAAACTTACCTGAGATGAGTTGGTTTGAATTTTCAGCATGTGCCGGTTCTACACTTGGAATTTTCTGTCTTGTCGCATATGCATTTCATGATGAGTTACATGATGAAGATATTGCGAAAATTAGACAAGGGTACTTCCCTTACGTACAAGGACTTCATATCTTACTTGATTATTTCATTGATCAAGAAGAAGACCGTATAGGCGGAGATTTGAATTTCTGTAGTTATTACGAAAACGAGCAAGCGATATTAGATCGGATGAAACACTTTGTAGAAGAAGCGGAGAAGAGCATTGGTGATTTGCCTCATGCGAAGTTTCATCGTCTCATAAGCCGAGGGTTACTTGGTATTTATTTATCAGATCAAAAAGTATCAGCACAAAAGAATATGCACAAAATGGCATGGCGCATTGTAAAGTACGGAGGCCTCACTTCACGCTTCTTCTATTGGAACGGGAAGATGTACCGAAAAAAAACAGCGCAGTGATGAAGAAAACCACTCATGTAGAGTGGTTTTCTTTTCATTATGATCGTATTTTTGAAAATACATATATAAGAAGTTCAATCGCAAAAATCACTAAAACAGATAGCCCGAATAAAGGCATGACAGCGCCTAGTATAACCATCATGATAAAGAAAACGATTATGCTTTTCTTATCTCTTTGCTTTGGTGGTGCTGCTAATTTTCCTTTCGGCTTCCTTGCTAACCACATTTTTATTCCGTAATAAATGAGAAGTAGTAGAGATAATGTCGTTAGTAAGCATAATATTTTATTTGGCCATCCGAATAAATGTCCTTCATGAAGTGGGATACCGTAAGTGAACCATTGTGCAAGTAATCCATAATCACGATAGTCCGTTTTGGAAATGAGTTCCCCGCTATATTGGTCAAAGTAAGCTGTTATCTCTTCATTTGGTGCAACATGCATACCTGTAATACCAGAACCGCTCGATTTCGAAACAGTGAATACACCTTTTGGATCAGCTGGTAGTGAAATAACATATGGCTTCTTTATTTCAATTCCTTTTTGTAATTCATGGACAGAAATTGCTTTCGGTTCATTTGAATTCGATTCAGGAGGAGCTTCTTTTCTTGTTGCCCACGGCAATTCTTTTACCTTTGATTCAGGCGGTGCCATGTACAATTTTGGATATCCGAGTGATTCATTTGACGATGCAATTTTATAAATTTGGTTCCCCATAAATCCTGACCATGGCAATCCAGATGCGACTAGCAGAAAGAGAGGAATTGTAAATATAATACCGATAATAGAATGACGTCTTTTTGCTTTTTCTCGCTTATTGGATGATGGTGTGTTTTTGAATTGGCGTATACTCATGTACAATCCGGTTATGATTAAAAAGATTGTCCAGCATGCCGCAAGCTCCACAGTATAGTTTACGATAGTGCCGCCAACTAAAAGAGAACTATGTAATTCCCTCATTATATTGGCAAACGTTTCACTTGCATTTTGATCCCCAACAATTTGATTATTGCTGTCTAAATACACATATTTTTGTTGCCCAGTATACTCATTTGCAATGGTAAGTCTCGTATTATAATCCCCATTAAACTCACTAATTTTCGCCACGCTATAATGTGGATATTTTTTCTCTGTTAAGGAAATAGAATCAGACATCGAAATAGATTCTGTTTGAGCACTCTTCCCAAAATATAAATCTTTATAGATGAAATCTTCAACTTCCTCCCGAAATAAATACCCAATTCCGCTCAGTGACAACGTAATAAGAAGCGGCGTAATAAAAAGCCCAGCATAAAAATGCCAACGCCAAAAAATGTAATGAAGCGAACGATTTACTTTCATACTTTCAGTTCCCCTAACCTTCCCTATATGAATAACTACTTATTTAATATAGCGAGATTAAGTGTGATTACTTTGAAAGAATTGTGAAGAAAGTTAAAAGTTTGTGGGATTTTTATTAAACATAAAACACATTTTAGAAGGAGTGTTTTCTATGTTTATGAAGATCTCTTTATATTTGATAAGTACATCCTAACAACCGCTTTCGCAAGACATTGAGAAGAATCAACAAAATTCTCACTAGCCACAACATTCAAATCAGTACATGCGATAATTGCGGTATCTACTTCATCCTTCAACTGCACAACGAGCGCGCTCCATAATTTGCGAGCTTTTTCAACTTCTCCGCTTTTAATATACGTAATAATTTGATTAATCATCGTTTGCCATTTTTCATAATGAATGTATTCTATATTCCGTTTTGCAATCCCGTCTTGATAAATACCAGCTTGAACTGTCGCTTCTGTTGCGAGAAGAGCGACTCTTTTTGTATTTTTAGGAATTGCTTGTAACGTCTCATTGACTATATTTAAAATCGGAATGGACAGAGAATGCTGTAATTCCTCGAAATAAAGATGCGCCGTATTGCACGGCATAGCGATAAAGCTTACGCCAGTACTTTCAAGTTTTTGTGCTCCTTCAATAATCGCTTTTTTCATCGTTTCGTGATCAATAGGCCGATCCATGTAAAACGGTGTTGGGCACGAATAAATCATCATATGAGGAAAGTCCATATCATGCTTTGCTCCGTATATTGTTTGGCACATTGCTACAACTGTATCGACAAATGGTCCAGTTGATTTTGGTCCCATTCCTGCTAGTATTCCAATCATTGTTTCGTCTCCTTTAATATGTAATTAAAAACGTTTTTTGCGAACGATAAAAAGGAATAAGGTAAATAATAAAAATGAATATACGATAGCCCAAGCTGTGAGCCATAGCGTGTGAGTCAGTATATTATATTTGTATTGTCCAAGCATTAGAAAGCTTTCGACAGGTGGTAAAAACCATAGTAACTCTTTTTTAAAATGGATAGATGCAATCGTTATAAGCAATATAAATGTAAGGCTAAGCCAAGCAGTGCCTGCTTTTTGAATCATGTTTCTTGTAAATAATGTTGCGATTGAAATTCCTAGTATAGAGAAAGACATGTGAGAGAGAAATCCGACTAGAAATAAAGAAACTGTCATTTTTTCATTAAACATTTGCAAAATAATGGGATAGATTACGGATATAAAAGATAACACAGTACAAATGAGAAGAGCCGTAATATATTTACCAACGTATAATGCGGAAATGTTATTTGTATGAGAAATAGTAATTTGCTCTTGTATAGGGTCTTCAGTATGAAAAATTGTGACCGTAATCCAGGCAGATAATAAATAAAGTGCGAGTGCTGTTTCTAAATATGTCGTTACAATAGGAGTCGGTTTATATGTATATACAAAAAGCAAGCTCACAAAGTACATCGCAATAGGAGGGATGTACTTATACGATTTTGTATAGTCGAGAAAATGGTACCGAATAAGCGCGAACATAATAAACCTTCTTTCAATTTAAAAGTTAGGTTGTAGCAGTGTGATAGATGCTTTTTTATGTAATAAAAACTGAAGCATTTCGTTTGTATATTCTTTTTCGATTTGTAATTGAATAAGGTTTTGATTTGATTTGTGTGTAACGTGTATAAAACCGGATTGCTTTTGTAGTTCTATCGCTGAGAATGTTTCGTGAACGATTGCCTCAATATAGACTTGTTCTGCTCCTTTTTGTGCAGAGATATTTTCTGCAATTGTATGATTTGCTAACGTCACAATTCTATCGGCGAAGTTTTCTAATAGTTGTTTTTCATGACATGTGAAGAGTATAGATATACCTTGTTGTTTTAATGAGAGTAAAATATGTTCTAGTTCTTGTTGAGAGTTCGGATCGAGCCCAGAAAGCGGTTCGTCTAAAATTAATAAATGGACGTCTGTAAGTAATGCTTGCATAATGCCTGTTTTTTGTTTCATACCTTTTGAAAAGTTTCGTACAACGGAATGCCTTGCATGAAGTAAATGAAAAGATTCAAGGAGCATCGGAATTTTATCTTTTACATATTTTGTTGATAAACCGTGAATGCAGCCGAGATGATATAGATAATCCTCTAATGTAAAACGAATTCCTTCAGGAAAATGTTCAGGTACATAGCCAATTTGTATATGTTCTTTCCTTTGAATTGTCCCTGCCGTAGGTGAAATAAAACCTGCAATTATTTTGAGTAGAGTACTTTTTCCAGTCCCGTTCCCGCCAATAATAGCGAGCGCTTCTCCTTCTGGAATGGATAAATCAATGTTGTCTAGTATAAGTGATTTGCTATACTTCTTTTGAATTCCCCTTAGTTCTACTAGCAAAGTTCTATCCTTCTTTCTTTAAATAGTGTATATATCCATTATATAGGAGAATAACAAAAAAGACGTGCAATGAGTGCACGTCTTTTTTTGTTATGTTTTGTCGAACAATCGATATATCCGAGAAATCGTTGATATATTGTAAGTTATGATAGATATATCGAAAAAATCGTTGATATATCCCGAGTTACGATAGATATAATTGAAAAATCGTTGATATATTACCGCTTCTCAATCGCCACAATAAATGGCGGATTATTTTGCTGGTTAATAAAGCTATATCGCAGTACGTGTGCTTGTTTTTGGTCTAGTTCTTCGGCAAATTTAAGTACAGCGTCGCGTTCTACTCGTCCTTCTGGATGTCCGTGGTAAATGACAAGGACGATGATACCTTCAGGCGCCATTACTTCTAATAATTGCTCGATCGCCGAGATTGTTGAGTTCGGTTTTGTGACGATATGTTTGTCTCCGCCAGGAAGGTAACCTAAGTTAAAAATTGCACCTGTTACTTTTCCTTTTGCATCTTCTGGTAATATGGATAGAAGTGTATCGTGACTATCGTGAACTAAAACAGTACGTTCGAAAAGTTTTTTTTCTTTTAGACGAGTTGTTGAGCTTTCAATCGCCTCTTTTTGAATATCAAATCCAAATACTTTTCCGTTATTTCCAACGATTTCAGCTAGGAAGCAAGTGTCATGCCCGTTTCCTAAAGTTGCATCTACAGCGTAATCGCCTTCTTTTACTGCCGTTTGCAGCAGCGTGCGAGCAAACGGTAATACCCGTTCTAATTTCATTTTTGTTTCTCCTCATTTGCATATTTTCCTTGCCAGCTTCCGCGGCGTACAAATTCTGCATCGATGGAATTTAAAACTTCCCATTTATTTAAGCTCCACATTGGGCCAATCATTAAATCAGGCGGACCGTCACCTGTGATGCGGTGCACAATTACGTCTTCTGGAATAATTTCAAGTTGGTCAACAACGAGGCTTACGTAATCCTCAAGAGAAAGGAATTCGAGTTGTCCTTTTTCATATTGCTTCACCATTGGCGTTCCTTTTAATAAATGAAGTAAGTGGATTTTAATTCCTTGTACGTCAAGTTTCGCTACTTCACGAGCTGTTTCCATCATCATGTCGTAATCTTCAAGAGGAAGACCGTTAATAATATGAGAGCAAACTCGAATGCCATGCTTACGTAATTTATTTACACCTTCAACGTAAGAAGGATAATCATGAGCGCGATTAATAAGGTTTGCAGTACGTTCATGAACGGTCTGTAGTCCGAGTTCAACCCAAAGGTACGTGCGTTTATTTAAGTCCGCTAAATATTCAACAACATCGTCCGGTAAACAATCTGGACGAGTTGCGATAGAAAGACCGACAACGTCTTTTTCTGCTAGAAGCGGTTCGAATTTTTCTTTTAACACTTCAAGTGGTGCATGTGTATTTGTGTACGCTTGGAAATAAGCGATACATTTTCCGTCTTTCCACTTTGAGCGCATTTTTTCTTTCATTTCATGATATTGCGTTATAACATCATCGCGGCGATCGCCAGCGAAGTCACCAGATCCAGCAGCACTGCAAAATGTACAACCGCCATAAGCAACTGTACCGTCACGGTTCGGACAATCGAAGCCAGCATCTAATGAAACTTTAAAGATTTTTTCACCAAATTCATTTCGTAAATGGTAATTCCATGTATGATAACGTTTATTGTCGTTTGTATATGGAAAAGGGTTTTGAACCTTCATTACTTTCCCTCCTAAGCCGAGTCAAAATAACACAAAATCCATTATAACATACTCATAAGGTTCATAAGGAAGGGACAAACTAAAGGGGAATTGAAGCAAGGAGGGACAATTATGGCAGAGCGTCAATCACTTGAATCGTATATTACACAAGCGGAACAAGCGGTGGAATATGCGAAAGAACAATTAGAACAAGGCAT
Source organism: Bacillus sp. PPSBB_2 (assembly GCF_045291115.1). Taxonomy (NCBI): domain Bacteria; kingdom Bacillati; phylum Bacillota; class Bacilli; order Caryophanales; family Bacillaceae; genus Bacillus; species Bacillus sp. PPSBB_2. Next base: position 4,999,577 of record NZ_CP147983.1, on the reverse strand, counting down.
GAGACAAGAGCATTATAATACGATGGAGTATTCGGATGCGCAGTTGCAATTAGAACAAGCATATAACGATTTACAAACGATGCAACAACATGCGAATGATGAGCAACGTGAGCAGTTAAATAGAGCGCGTATGGCAATTCGCCAATTGCAACATCAAATGATTATTACACCGCACTAATAAGGAGTGAATGTAATGGCGAAACGTTCAGATCAAAATAACCCAGAACAAAAAACACAAAATGGACATAACGCTGAATTTTCGAATGAACTTGATCCGATTGTTCAAGTGAAACAGCGTAACAGTAAAAAAGGACAACCTCAAAGATCAAAGCAATCAGAGTAAACCAGGTCGCAATATGACCTGGTTTTGTTTTGTTATATGACAATAATGTAAGATTCCTGTAAGGTTTGCCGATAGTCGTAAGCTTACTTTTCCAGTAGAGTAAGGGAGGATTAAATTTTGGACAAGGAGCTGCTTTATGGGGAACAATATTACAAACAAACGAATTGATGAGTTAGATTACATTCGTGGCTTCGCATTACTGGGGATTATTTTAGTAAATATTTTAGCACTACTTCATATTAAAACTCCAGATCCTAATACAGTAGATGCTAGCTATCAAAGGTTTCTATACTTATTTGTAGAAGGTCGTTTCTTCTCGATTTTCTCATTCTTATTTGGAGTGGGATTCTATATCTTCATTACAAGAGCGATTGCGAAAGGGAAAAATGGATATGTTCTATTTTTCCGCCGCGTAGTTGCATTATTTATTTTTGGTTTGATTCATTACATGTTTCAGCCTGGAGAAGCACTAGCGTTATACGCAATTTGCGGATTAATCGTTTTACCGTTTTATAAAGCGAAAAAACAAGTGAACTTAGTAATTGGTCTTATTTTGACAATAGCCTTTAGTGTAATGGGTGTTAAAGAACTATTACCACTTGGTTTAATTTTATTAGGTCTTGCTGCAGGACAATATCGTGTATTTGAAAATCTTTCAAAAAACATAAAGCAAGTCGCTATTTTTACAGGCATTATGTTTGTTTTAAGTGTGGCAGCTGTATGGTATCAATATGGACACGTGCCTGCTGACCCATTTGTAAATATGATATTGATGAATGAAGACGGAACAATGGATGCTGCAAGCCATTTTCTGAAAATTGGTATTACTGTTGGACCAATTATTTCAGCTTTCTATGTAGGAGCATTAATTTTATTACTTCAGTTAAAACCAGTTCAAACATTATTAGCACCATTGAAATACTACGGTCGTATGGCTTTAACAAATTATATCGGACAAACGGCAATGATTTTAATTGCCGGTAGTGTATTTAACTTTGCAGGTAACTTAACATACATGCAGACGCTATATGTATGTATCGCAATTTATGCAATTCAAATTGTGTTTAGTGTAATTTGGATGAAAATCTTTAAAATGGGTCCATTAGAATGGATTTGGCGTGTTATTACGTACTGGACGGTAACACCTTTAAAGAAATAAAGAGAGAAGTGGGCTGTTCTTTTTGTGGAACAGCCTATTTTTATTTTCAGCTTTTGTAGTTGCGCCGATATATTTTGAAAATCGCCGATATAATTTCATTTACCGATTTACTATGCCGAAATGTGAACTAGTATTAACAGCCAAGCTTACAAGTACATCTTTTTTATATTACAAAAGTGTAAGGTAAATGTAATGTTAACAAATAGCAGTTCACTTCCAAAAGGCGCAAAATAGGTAATGGAAAAACAAGCGTAGGAGGATATATATGACGAAACCAGTTGTAGACGTGAAAAACGTTCAAAAAGTGTACGGTAAAAAAGGTGAGAACCAATCACACGCGTTAAAAGGTGTGTCATTCTCAATTCAAGAGGGTGAGTTTGTTGGAATTATGGGACCATCTGGTTCTGGTAAAACGACATTATTAAATGTAATTTCAACGTTAGATAAAGCAACGGGCGGCGTTGTTGAAATTGCAGGAACGGATATTACAAAAATGAAACAAGGTGAGCTTTCTGATTTCCGTTCACAAAAGCTAGGATTCATCTTCCAAGACTTTAACTTATTAGAGAACTTATCTATTTATGAAAACATTGCACTTCCACTCTCTCTTCAAGGTGTTCCATCACGTAACATTGGACCAAAAGTCGAGAAAGTAGCGGATATGTTAGGAATTACAGAAATACTTCAAAAGTACCCATCTGAAGTATCTGGTGGGCAAAAGCAACGTTCGGCAGCAGCGCGTGCTTTAGTGCATGAGCCGGCAATTATTTTAGGGGACGAGCCAACAGGAGCGCTTGATTCTAAAAATGCAACGAGTTTACTTGATGCGATGACAAACTTAAATAAAGATCAAGGCGTATCTATTATGATGGTTACACATGATCCATACAGTGCAAGTTACTGTCAGCGTATTTTATTCATTCAAGATGGTGAGCTATATAAAGAAATTCACCGCGGCGGTACACGTGAAGAGTTTTATAAAGAAATTTTAGATGTGCTTGCGGACTTAGGCACACAAAAAGCGTAAGAAAGGAGGTTCTAGAGCATGTTATTCAAACTTTCCATGTCAGGACTAAAGAGTAAGCTAAAAGATTATATCGTCTTACTTGTTGGTCTTGTCATGTCCATTTCAATTTTTTATATGTTCCAAACATTAGCGTTAAACGAGGCCTTCCTTAAGGAAAATTCTACTATTGGTCAAATTGGATTTGTATTCCAAGCAGGTTCATTTTTACTAGCTATTATAACGTTCTTCTATATTTTGTATGCGAACTCTTTCTTACTATCTCTTCGTCAAAAAGAGTTTGGTATGTATATGATGTTAGGAGCAAAAAAGCATAAAGTTACATTACTTATGTTTATTGAGACAATTGTATTAGGCGCCGCGTCTCTTGCAATTGGAATTGCAGTTGGTGTAGGACTTGCAGAAGGTATCGGTCAATTATTAATGAAACAATTAGAATTTGCTGGTGAAGGCTATAAAGCATTTTACCTGCCATCTATGACTGTTACGTGCATCTTCTTCTTTGCACTATTTGTATTATCGGCAATTATGAACAGTATTAAATTATCACGTATTTCTGTCCTGCAACTTGTACATGCAGACGCACAAACAGAACGTGTTGCAGTAAAAGGAAAAATGACAGGTGTAGTTGCATTCCTTGCGGTTATTTTATTAGGAATGGGCTATGCATCAATGATTTACATGGAAAAACTAAGAGAAATGGGAATCATTATTGCATTAATTACAACGACAGCTGGTACTTACATGCTGTTTGGATCACTTCTCCCGGTCTTTATTAAAAAGTTAAAGAGTAATAAAAAGCGTAGTGAAAAAGGACTTAACGCTTTTACATTTGCACAATTAAACTTCCGTATTAATAGCTTAACGAAAGTACTTGCGACAGTAGCGATGTTAGTTGCTCTTGGAGCAGGTGCAATTTCAGGTGGTATGGCGTTTAAAAATAACGCTATCAAACTGTCTGAGGGTTTAGTAATCTATGACTCAGTTGTTCATAATCCTACAGCTGAAGAAAAGAAAATTTTAGACGGTATTACATTTAAAGAAAAAAATGAATATCGCTACAAAGTTGATGATAAATACGTTTATTATGTAAAAGAAGATTTAGAAAAAAATCGTCCTTTCGTAAAAGATATGACAAATATGAAGTCGATGAAGGATTTAGTGAATACAAAGAAGGTTTCACAGGAGCTACCAGTAGGTGCAGTTTCTAGAGAAATGAATGAAAAAGATGCGAACGCTAAAGAACTTCCAGAAGAATGGGTTGATGCTTTTAGCACAATTCATCCGTATTATATATATGAAGATCATGCAATTAAAATTGTAGATCAAAAAATGTACGATGGGATAAATGGTAAAGAAGGTATAGCATTTATCGGAAAAGCAGATGATTTCTTAGCATATACAAAAGAATGGAAAAAACTTGACGAGTTGCAGCTAGATAAATATAAAAATGTAAAAGCTGAAAGATTAAATAGTAAATATCAAACTTACGACATGTTATACGGCGTTGCGAGTGGAACAGTATTTATGGGATTCTTCCTTGGAATTGCGTTCTTAGCAATGATGGCAAGCTGTCTTATGTTTAAAATTCTTTCTGGTGCATCAAAAGATATTACGCGTTATCAAATGCTCCGTAAAATCGGTGTGCGCCGTGAGTTATTAACAAAATCAATTTATAAAGAGTTATTCTTAGTATTCTTATTCCCAGCAATTGTGGGTATCGCTCACGTATTAGTTGGTATGAATATTTTCGGATTTATTTTAATCGATCCGTACTTCCGTATTTGGGTACCAATCGTAATTTTCGTAGTTATTTATGCGATTTATTACTTCATTACAGTTCAATTGTATAAAGGAATTGTTCTTCCGAAAGAAGATTAATAATAAAAACCGAGCAAAAACGCTCGGTTTTTATTATTTTCAGAAAAAACACTTTAATGTTACTGAAATATATAATATAATGCGAGTAAGTAACGTAATATAAAAGTAGAAGTAGCTGTATAAGGAAAGGAGGAATCCAATCTGTAGAAAGAAGCTGAACTTTTATCCCCACATTTTTTACCGCAACGTATTTATACAATCGTAAGTTTCCACATTGAAAGTTTTCAGAACCACCTGAGTATATTGTGAAAATAATGGATAACACATGGAAATCTCATAGCATGATAAGGTAAAATGGACAACATAATGAGAAAATTACCGTTCATAAGATGAGGAGAATACATGTATGGAAGTTGTAGAGGCATTAAAAGATATAAGCCAAATTGAGGCTATGAAAAAATATTTAAAAGAGCACTCCCAGCGAGATTATCTTTTATTTGTTATTGGAATTAACACAGGATTAAAAATTACAGAACTACTTAGCATGAAATTTGAAGATGTATTAAATGAAGATGGGACTGTTAAAGAGTTTTATACTCTTCCTGTGAAAGATGAAAAATTTAAACAAGATATTTATTTAAATACAAAAGTAAAAGAAGCGCTTTTAGATTACGTACAATCTATTGGCGTTAAAAGAGAAAATTACGTATTTCAATCTAATAAAACGCCAAATTCAATTACGCGCCAACAAGCGTATCGTGTAATTCATAATGCTGCAGAAGCAGTTGGAGTTGTTGGTAAGATCGGAACGAATTCAATGCGAAAAACGTTCGGATTTCATGCGTACAAAAGAGGGATAGCGATTGCGCTGTTGCAAAAACATTTTCATCACGCGACTCCATCAGAGACGCTAAAGTATTTAGGTATTTCAAAGGATGAGACCTTTAAAACGGAGATTGATGTCGATTTATAAAAGCCGTAACTAAAAAAATTAGGAGGCGGAAAATATGAATATTAGAGAGAGTGAACTGCCGGGTATTGGATGTAAGTTTGAAGTGATTACAAAAGGTAATGAAAAGATGGTTATCGTTATTCATGATGATGGCCGAAGAGAAATGTACCATTTTGATGCTGATCATGAGGAGAGTATTTCAAGCGTCTCGCTTCGTGATTCCGAAGCGAGACAAATTGCAGCTATATTGGGCGGAATGGTATATAGACCACAAGCTTTAGATACGATTGAAATGGCCTTTGAAGGATTATCAATTGAGTGGTTTAAGGTGGAAAATAATGCACCAGTCGTACAAAAAACAATTGGTAGTTTACATGTCCGAAACACATATAACGTAACGATTATTGCCATTTTGAAAAAGAATATGAAGAAGTTCTTTAATCCAGGCCCAGATTCTATCATTGAAGCTGGCGATATGCTCGTACTATCAGGCGAAAGACATGAAGTAAAAAGAATTATTAATGAGTTGCTTTCAGTAGGAGGGGATTCATAATCGATGGATACTTTAATCTTTGAAGTTGGGACTGCGTTAGTATTAGTCGCTTTTGCAGCTATTCTCGCTGCAAAGTTAAAGTTCTCGATTATTCCGTTTCTCATTATACTCGGTATGCTAGTGGGGCCACATGCGCCAGATTTAGGGCTTATCGATTTAAGATTTATTGAAAGCGGAGAAGTTATTTCCTTCCTCGGCCGTGTTGGCGTTATATTCCTCTTATTCTATTTAGGCTTAGAATTCTCAATTAAAAAATTAATTAAATCAGGAAAATCAATTGCCTTTGGGGGAACTGTTCATATATCGCTTAATTTTATATTAGGTTTAATTTACGGATATATAATGGGTTTCCCCTTATTAGAAACATTAATTATTGCTGGGATTATAACAATTTCATCGAGTGCAATTGTTGCGAAAGTAATTGTTGATTTAAGAAGATCTGGTAATAAAGAGACGGAGCTAATTTTAGGAATCATTATGTTTGATGATATCTTTTTAGCCGTATATTTATCAGTCGTTTCAGGATTAGTACTCGGAGGGGCAACGTCACTTGTAGGGGCTCTTACATCTATTTTAATCGCAGTAGGGTATATGCTACTATTCTTTGTAGTTGCTAGAAAAGCTACACGATTTTTAAATAAAATGTTAGATATTTCGTCCAATGAAATTTTTATTATCGTAATATTCGCTATTTTGTTCTTTGTAGCAGGATTTTCAGAAACGATTCATGTCGCGGAGGCGATTGGAGCATTATTATTGGGGCTCGTCTTTTCTGAAACAGAGCATAGTGATCGAATTGAACAGCTCGTTGTTCCGTTTCGTGATTTCTTTGGAGCTATATTCTTTTTCAGCTTCGGTTTAAGTATAGACCCATTTTCACTTGGAGGAGCAGTGTGGTTGGCATTAGGAGCAGTTTTCATTACTCTGATCGGTAATTTTACTGCTGGAATGGTTGCGGGGCGTAAAGCTGGGTTATCGCATAAGGCTTCTACGAATATCGGTTTAACACTTGTATCACGCGGAGAATTTTCCATTATCGTCGCGAATATTGGAATCGCGGGCGGCTTAATGGCAGCGATTAAACCGTTCTCCGCTTTATATGTTTTAATATTGGCATCGTTAGGACCATTATTAACGAAAGAGTCTGGGAGAATATACTCGCTACTAGATAAGGTGTTTAAATGGAGTGCTAAAGAACGTGCGAAGCGAGAAAAGGAAGTTGGATAGTATAAAGAGGCTGCATGAAGTTCATGCAGCCTCTTTATACATTGTTACTGTTGTCATTTTTTGTCGGTAATTCGATATATTTTAATAATCGCTGATATAATCCAAGAAGCAATCAGTATAATTTCATTGATCGCAAAACCATTATCTGAATTTCATCAACTATTAATCAGTTGCCTTCCTATTTAAAAACGACTACAATTTTACTGTTATATATATGAACGAAAAAAATAGAATAGGAGGGGAAACTATGCCAAGGAAAGTATGGCTATTAGTAGCTGGGATGATTATTAATGTCACGGGTGCTTCTTTTTTATGGCCTTTTAATACAATTTATTTGCATGATCACCTAGGAAAATCTTTATCTGTGGCCGGAATGGTATTAATGATCAATTCGCTTACTGGTGTAATCGGAAACTTGCTCGGCGGTGTTTTATTTGATAAATGGGGCGGTTATAAATCAACTTTAGTAGGGATTGTGATTACACTTGTATCGATTTTAGGTCTTGTGTTCTTCCACGGTTGGCCGTTATATGTTGTGTGGCTAGCGTTAATCGGCTTCGGTTCTGGAATGGTCTTCCCATCGATGTATGCGATGGTTGGTACGGTTTGGCCAGAAGGCGGAAGACGGGCATTTAATGCGATGTACGTTGGACAAAATGTTGGTATTGCGATCGGAACAGCATGTGGTGGATTAGTTGCATCGTATCGTTTTGATTATATTTTCTTAGCGAACTTTATTTTATACTTTGTTTTCTTCTTAATTGCTTTTATTGGATTCCGCGGTATGGAAGACAAGAAAGAGCCAGGAGTGCAAAAAGAAGTTGAAACGAAAAAAGGGTGGTCACTTACACCTGGATTTAAAGCACTTCTTATCGTGTGTGTAGCATATGCTTTATGCTGGGTTACATACGTACAGTGGCAAGGAGCGATTGCAACACATATGCAAGAATTGAATATTAGCCTTCGTCACTATAGTTTATTATGGACGATAAACGGAGCGATGATTGTTTGTGCGCAGCCACTTGTTAGTATGCTAATTCGTTGGATGAAGCGTTCTTTAAAACAGCAAATTATGATTGGGATTTTCATTTTTGCGGCGTCATTCATTGTGTTAAGCCAAGCGCAGCAATTTACGATGTTCCTCGTTGCGATGGTAACATTAACAATAGGTGAGTTATTTGTATGGCCTGCGGTTCCAACGATTGCAAATATACTTGCACCAAAAGATAAATTAGGGTTTTATCAAGGGGTTGTAAATAGTGCGGCGACTGTAGGGAAAATGTTCGGGCCGGTCGTTGGCGGAGCAATTGTGGATTTATACAATATGGAAGTATTGTTTATAGCAATCATGGTAATGCTTGTAGTAGCGCTTATAGCAACGAGCATTTATGATAAACGAGTAAAAGTAGAAGAAACAGTTGAAGAAAAAATTGCAGTTTAGTTTGACGGAACATGTAACATGTTTTAGAATATATTTAAATAAAACAACCTTTAGAACAAGGGAGATAGCTCGGCTGTCTTAAGATGAATTCGTTAGTTATTAAGAGTAACGATTAACCGAGAAGTCCTCGCTTTAAGTAAGCTCTTAAGAGATACTAAGTGAAGGATAGTTCACTTAACTTATATGTGTAATAACAGTGAGAAGGAGTAGTAGTAATAGAAGCTGGTTTAGAGAGTTGACGGTCGGTGCAAGTCAATCCACGTTTCGTTATGAACTCGCCTTTGAGTTGCAGTTGTGAAACTAATAGTAGCAATTGCCGTTAATCCACGTTACGGATCTAAGCGAATGTATATTTGTACATTAATTTAGGGTGGTACCGCGGGAATCTATAACCTCTCGTCCCTTTCTAGGGATGAGAGGTTTTTTGTATTTTGGGCGGTGAAAATAAATAGAATTTCAAGGAGGGTATCTCATGAGCTTTAATCATCAAGAAATTGAGAAGAAGTGGCAAGGGTACTGGGAAGAGAATAAAACATTCCGTACGCCAGATGAGACAGAAAAACCAAAATTTTATGCACTAGATATGTTCCCATATCCATCAGGTGCAGGCTTACACGTAGGACATCCAGAAGGTTATACAGCGACAGATATTTTATCTCGTATGAAGCGTATGCAAGGATATAACGTTCTTCATCCAATGGGATGGGATGCATTTGGTCTTCCAGCAGAGCAATATGCACTTGATACTGGAAACAGCCCAGCTGAATTTACAGAGCATAATATTAATACGTTCCGTAACCAAATTAAATCATTAGGTTTCTCTTACGATTGGGACCGTGAAGTAAATACAACAGATCCAAACTACTATAAGTGGACGCAATGGATCTTCCTAAAACTATTTGAAAAAGGCTTAGCTTACGTTGATGAAGTACCTGTAAACTGGTGCCCAGCACTTGGTACAGTACTTGCAAACGAAGAAATCATTGACGGTAAGAGTGAGCGTGGTGGACATCCAGTTGAGCGTCGTCCGATGAGACAGTGGATGTTAAAAATTACAGCTTACGGAGATCGTCTATTAGAAGATCTAGATGAGCTTGATTGGCCTGAAAGCTTAAAAGATATGCAACGTAACTGGATCGGTCGTTCTGAAGGTGCAGAAGTACACTTCAACATCGATGGTACAGACGAGAAATTCACAGTTTTCACAACGCGCCCTGATACATTATTTGGTGCAACATACTGTGTACTAGCTCCAGAACATGCACTTGTTGCAGAAATTACAACAGCAGAACAAAAAGAAGCGGTAGAAGCTTACATTAACGCTGTAAAAATGAAGAGTGACCTAGAGCGTACAGAACTTGCGAAAGAGAAAACTGGTGTATTCACTGGTGCTTACGCAGTTAACCCAGTAAACGGTGAGAAATTACCAATCTGGATCGCTGACTATGTTCTTGCAACTTACGGAACAGGTGCTGTAATGGCAGTTCCAGCTCACGATGAGCGTGACTATGAATTCGCATCAGTATTTAATCTTCCAATGAAGGAAGTTGTAAAAGGCGGAGATATTACGAAAGAAGTGTACACAGGTGATGGTGCACACGTAAACTCAGCATTCCTTGATGGATTAAATAAAGAAGAAGCAATCGCAAAAATGATTGAATGGCTTGAAGCAACGAGCGCAGGAAATCAAAAAGTAACGTACCGTCTACGTGACTGGTTATTCAGCCGTCAACGTTACTGGGGTGAACCAATTCCAGTAATTCACTGGGAAGATGGTACAATGACAGCTGTGAAAGAAGAGGAATTACCATTAGTTCTTCCGAAAACAGAAAACATCCGTCCTTCAGGTACAGGTGAATCACCACTTGCTAACATTGACGAGTGGGTAAATGTTGTTGATCCTGAGACTGGTAAAAAAGGTCGTCGTGAAACGAACACAATGCCGCAATGGGCTGGTAGCTGCTGGTACTACCTACGTTACATCGATCCAAACAATAGCGAAGCACTTGTAGATCCTGAAAAAGTAAAACAATGGCTTCCAGTTGATATTTATATCGGTGGTGCAGAACATGCCGTACTTCACTTACTATATGCTCGTTTCTGGCATAAAGTATTATACGATATCGGTGTAGTTCCAACGAAAGAGCCATTCCAACAATTATTCAACCAAGGTATGATTCTAGGTGAAAACAACGAGAAAATGAGTAAATCAAAAGGTAACGTTGTAAATCCTGATGATATCGTAGCAAGCCACGGTGCAGATACACTTCGTCTATACGAAATGTTCATGGGACCATTAGATGCTTCAATTGCTTGGTCTGAAAATGGTCTTGACGGAGCTCGTCGTTTCCTAGACCGCGTATGGCGTCTATTCGTTCAAGATAACGGTGAATTAAGTGAGAAAATTACTGACGCACCAAATAAAGAGCTTGAAAAAGCTTACCATCAAACAGTGAAGAAAGTAACAGAAGACTATGCAGAGCTTCGCTTCAACACAGCAATTTCTCAAATGATGGTATTCATCAACGATGCATACAAAGCTGAAACACTTCCAAGAGAATATGTAGAAGGTTTCGTAAAAATGATTGCACCAGTTGCACCTCATATCGGGGAAGAGCTATGGAGCAAACTTGGATACAATGAAACAATCACATATGCAAGCTGGCCAACATTTGATGAGTCTAAACTTGTAGAAGATGAAGTTGAAATTGTTGTTCAAGTTATGGGTAAAGTTCGCGCAAAACTAACAATGAGTAAAGACGCATCAAAAGAAGAAATGGAACAACTTGCACTTGAAGCAATTCAAGACCAAATTGAAGGGAAAACAGTTCGTAAAGTAATTGTTGTTCCTGGAAAACTTGTTAATGTTGTTGCAAATTAATTTATTCTAAATAAAAGCTCAGAGTATGTATACTCTGAGCTTTTTTGTGTAGAAAATAATCTCTGGATCACCCTAGTCTAAGTTTTCAATTATTCCAATACGTACAAATAAAAGAGCGGAATTCCAATACAGACAAACACCTATTTTTCTATAGGAAATATGATAAAAAAGGTAGGCTAAATTGAGTAGAAGAGGTGAAAGGAATGAAAGGGATGGACAATAATGCACCACATGGCTTTTTCGGAGGTGGATCGGATAGTTATGAACAAATGATGTTAATGGGAGGCGGACAACAAGGATATGGCGGAATTCCGAGCTGGATGGGTGGAACACCTGGAGGATTTTCCACATCAGTAGCTGGAGCACAAACTGGAATTCCAACATTAACAGGAGGATTTCCATCATCAGTAGCTGGAGTGCAAACAGGAATCCCAACATTTGTAGGCGGAGCAGCGGGAGGAGTACCAGTAGGCGTACCAACTACATTCCCATCTTTCGTTGGAGGAGTACAAACAGGATTTCCGGTACCGGGAGTAGGTGTTGTGGCAGGCGGAGTAGGTGGTTATCCACAAGGTTTTTACGGTCACCATGGCCACCACGACGGTCATCATGGCCATCATGGACATCATCACCACCAAGGTCACCATGGCCATCATGGACACCATCACCACCAAGGACACCATGGCCATCATGGACACCATCACCACCAAGGTCACCACGGTCATCATGGACATCATCAACAACAAGTACATCACCACGGCCACCATCATATACATCCGCAGGCTGTTCTTTATCAAATTCATCAAGATCAACATGGTCACCATGGCCACCACGGCCACCAAGGTCAACATGGACATCATGGACATCATCAACAACAAGTACATCACCACGGCCATCAAGGCCACCACGGTCACCAAGGTCAACATGGTCATCAAGGCCACCACGGTCACCAAGGTCAACATGGTCATCAAGGTTACCAAGGCCAACAACACCAACAACACCAACAACACCAACAACACCAACAACACCAACAATACCAACAGTATCAACAACAACAATCTTCTCCTTGGACAGGTGGAATTGGAGCAGGAGGAGCGGGGGCAGCAGCGGGAGCGGCTAGTATTAGTGGAGCTGCAGGACATGCGGGACACGTGGGTCATTAATGATTGCCAGAAAAAAAGACATAATAAAAAACTGCTAGGAAATCCTAGCAGTTTTTTTCAGCTTCTTGGCGTTGACGTTCGATTTCAGCACGAAGTTGTGGTTCTGGTGCTTGCCAGCCTTCAGGTTTTAGAATTTTACCGTCACCTTCGCGGAATCGAGGTTTCCCGTCAGGGAATAGTTTTGCCATGTTTGCGTTATTTACAATTTCGAATCCTTTATCAGGACGTACGCCCATTTCGGCAAATGTTCCGAATGCAAAGTAAATAAGGTCAATTAGTGCATCGTATTGATCTTCAACAGTCGTCGCCTCTAGAAATTCTTCCAGTTCTTCCTGCATAAAACTTGCACGGATTTTTGCACGCTCTTCTGTTAATTTTGTTGGAGTATTTGTCACAGGATGTCCGAATACTTCATGCATTTTCGCAACAAGTTCGTATCCTTTATCTAAACCTTTTTCGTTTGTCATGTTGTTTCATCCTTTCTTACGTTATGCCGAAGTTTATTGTAACATAAGGTGATTGTGAAATGAAAAGAACATCTTATCGAAATAAGATGTTCGCTCGTTATTCTTCTTTTTTTATTAAAAGGGATGAAATAAGATCGATGCCAAAAATACCGACCAGTAACATTGGTATAACGACAAGTAAGTAACGTGTGAAGGAAACATTTTTTAAGTATGTATGAGCAAATAAAAAGACACCGAGAAATAAAATACCATTTAAAATAGGCTTTACTAATTTTTTAGACATAAGCTCCCCCATAAATATCTTCTCTCTCTAAAATAAAAACTCCTCTCTCCGTTGTATCATGCTGGAGAGAGGAGTTCAATCATTTCTCATTCAATTACACCAGAATTTGTAATATTTACGGTGTATTTTATATGAACCGGAACATCTTTATACATTTGTCTCCATTCTTCTAATTTGAATGGGCGATAATGTTGCTTATACTTTGCACCTAGCCCGAGAGGATCGACGCCTAAAGATTTAAACTGCTTAATTAATTTGGAAGCCTGTATGTCCAATTGTTTTTGGACGTTTTTTTCAATGTTTTTTGTGTTCTTGTTATTTTCCAAGTTAATTGCTTTCGATAGTTCTTGAATACGTGCATCAAGATGAATATGAATGAAAAAAGAAGGCTTTCCGTTTTTAATTTTTATATCGTAAGTTGGAACAGAACGAATATTATTAATCATGACGTACGCAGAATCTGTTTTAAATTCATGTGAATCTAATTTATGTTTCTCTAATAGTCCTTTAAATATGAACATATCTTTTTCCGCAATTTTACCGATATATTTATCTTTTTTAAAAAGGCCAATTCCGGTAATTTTTATTTTATCACCATGCTTCTTTAGAATGGGAATATAGTAGTCTTTTCCTTCTTGGTAATAGCGAAATGCTCCTATATGTAGATTATCCGCTGGTAAAGGTCCGGTCTCCATGTTATGTTCTAGCAATTTTTTTATATAAATGGCAACGTTGTATGAAGTCGAATATTTGCCTTTTAAAAGTTCAGTACCATTCCCATCTAATAAAGCAGCATATAGAGCGTTCCCTATATTCACATCTCGAAGTAATGTATCGAATGAAGTAGACATTCCTTTTTTGGCAAGCCTTATTGTATATAGAGCGACACGCATTTGTCCGCTAGCAAATGGTTGAGAAGACTCTAAAGATGTGTCTGCTTTTACTTGTTTTACCGCATTTGCACTGCCTTCAAAAACTTGAACTTTATTTCCTTTTTTCTGAATGGGACAAACGAATGTCACTTTTACTTTATTATCTTTTGCGACATCAAAAACTGTTCCTTGAATAAGTTGTACATCATCGATAATATTTTTTTGTAAACATCCAATTAGACTGAAGAATGTTATACAAGAAATAAGTATTAATTTGCTTGTGCTTTTGATTTTTTCCATTTTCTTTTCACCCACACAATAATAAATAGGATTGGGATGTATACATAAATGAGCCAAAAACTAACTTTTGATACATTACTAATAAAGTTATTAATATCGTGTCTGTTTGTTAAAAGTTGCGAAACAATGAGAGTGATAAAGATAAAAGCAATTAAAACACCCCTTTGTTTTACACGAAATATTTCATGAGTTCCTCTCATTGACGCCCATAAAGGGAGGATAAAACTTGAAATAATAACGAGTGCATAGCCTGAAATTGCAATATATTCGAGTCTTTCTATAAATGGTAATTGAATGACTTGGGTCATAGAAAGTTGTGCCCATATTGTTTTTAACAATTGCTTCTCACTAAAAAATGCAAAGGCTAAAAGGGTACTAAATAGATATAGAAGATTTGAAAATAGTGCTCCAAGCTGAGCGTATTTATGAGATTGCATAGGCTTTTTCACAAATGGATACACCATGAGGTAAATCTCAAAACCGGTCATACTGTAGATTGACAGTTGAGCGGATTTTAAAATGTCTGAAAAAGAATGTGTGAATATAGGTAGTAAATTATCCCAATGTGAATATTTCAAAACGAATAAGCTTAGAAATAAATATCCTAATGTACCACCAACAGAGATGACGCAAATACCGGTAATGACACGAAATCCAGAAGAGATAATGTAATAGCTAACTAAGCATAAAAAGAGTGTTAACATAAAGGTGGAAGCGGTAGGAAACATCCATACTTGAATAATTTCAACATATGTTCGGATGACTGAAATACTAACGATTAAAAAATAAGCCATAAAGATGATGCTAATGCCATTTCCTAGCCATTTTCCAAATGTTTGCCGATGTAAATCAACTAAATTCCCATTTGTTTCTTTTAATAAGACATACATCATCCATATAATAATATGGATGAAAATTCCTGTGATTATAACGCCCATCCATCCATCGTATCCAGCGGCCTTTGCGATGATTCGAGCGAAGCCGAGAACGCCAGCACCGAACTGTGCACCGTGAATTAAGAAGAAAACGAAGATAGGAGATATTTGATATTTTTCTTGAACTTTACTCATCGAATGCACCTCATTTCTTAATCATCAAAGTCCGATCTATGTTTTGTTGAAATTCCTTTCGCTGCTTTTTTTACATGTTGTGGTCTTGCTTGTACATCTCTTGTATCAATCATTGTTAAAGGGAAACGAATCCAAGAATCTTTAACAGATTGTTGTCTTGTTGGGTAGAACAAAGCGTATGGCTTGCGTAAAGAAGTAAGTCTAAATAGATGCGTAAATAAGAAGATAAATCCAAGAGAAATCCCGAAAAGTCCTCCTATTTCTGCAAATATGAGAAATGGGAAGCGTAGTAATCGAACCGCATTACCCATTTTGTAAATAGGTGTAATAAAGGAAGCGAGTGCTGATAAGGCAACGATAATTAATAAAATATTACTCGTTAAACCAGCTTGTACAGATGCTTGCCCGATTACGATACCGCCTACAATACCGAGCGTTTGACCAACTTTCATCGGTAACCTCGCGCCAGCTTCCCTCAGTAAGTCGATTGCAAGTTCTAAAAAGAGTGCTTCAATTAAAGGCGGGAATGGTACTTGTGCTCTTGATAAAATTAAAGTTTCAAGTAAATCACTTGGAATGAGTTCATAATGATAATTTAAAACTGCAACGTATAACGGTGTAGCGCAAATTGAAAATAGAACGGCAATTAATCTTAAAATCCTTGAAAATGTAGCGTACATCCAGGAGACATTGTAGTCTTCTGGTGAAATGAAAAAATCAAAATAGGATACAGGTGTTAGTAAAACACTTGGAGAACCGTCCACAAAAATAGCGATTTTACCATCGATTAGTGCTTTTGTAACTCTATCAGTGCGTTCTGTATTGATATAGAGAGGGAAAATCGATTTTTCACCCATTAATTCTTGTAAATAAGCACTATCATTAATTTGATCATATTCAAGAGCGCGTAATGATTCCTCGAGAAAATCTACATTATCTTTTTCAGCGAGGTTGTCTAAATACATCATGACAACTTTTGTTTTGGAAAACTCGCCAATAATCATTTCTTTTGTTTGTAAATCTAAAACAGGAAGACGTTTTCGAACTAAATTAATGTTTGTATCAATATCCTCTACGAAACCTTCTTGTGGTCCGATAACAGTTGATTCGTTTAAAGGAGGGGTTGGTGCACGATAATTATCAATTGCAATGTTTGCAAGCATACATTTTTGATCTTGCTGATTCAATTGAATAATCGCATGCCCCTTTAAAACCATATCCTCAATTTTTTGTAAGTCGTTCGTAATTGTAATGCCGCTCATTGGAATATGTTCTTTCAGCTCTTCTAGTGAAGCATTAGGTCGTTCCAAAAGAGTAGGCATTAAATATTTTTGTAATTTCTCTCCATCAAGCGAAGGACGATAGTAAGAAATCCAATAAGGCATCGTTTCATCGTCGGATGTATGATAATTCACAAAATCACTAGATTTTTTCAGCTTCTCTATTAAATTTTGTAAAGAATGGATACGGTCTTTTTCTGGTTTCGTAAAATCATAAATACTATTACCTTTAGAGTTTTGTTGCTTACTTTGAGAAGGTTCATCTTGCTTAGCGTTTTGTTGTTTATCTTGAGACGAATCACCTTGTTTAGCACCTTGTTGTTTATCTTGAGAGGAATCCTCTTGTTTAGGACTTTGTTGCTTATCTTGAGAGGAATCCTCCTGTTTAGAGTTTTGTTGCTTATCCTGAGAAGAGTCCTCTTGTTTAGCACCTTGTTGTTTATCTTGAGAGGAATCCTCTCGTTTAGCACTTTGCTGCTTATCCTGAGAAGAGTCCTCTTGTTTAGCACTTTGCTGCTTATCCTGAGAGGAATCCTCTTGTTTAGCACTTTGTTGTTTATCTTGAGAGGAATCCTCCTGTTTAGAGTTTTGTTGCTTATCCTGAGAAGAGTCCTCTTGTTTAGCACTTTGCTGCTTATCCTGAGAGGAATCCTCTTGTTTAGGACTTTGTTGCTTATCCTGAGAAGAGTCATCTTGTTTAGGACTTTGTTGCTTATCCTGAGAGGAATCCTCTTGTTTAGGACTTTGTTGCTTATCTTGAGAGGAATCCTCCTGTTTAGCGCTTTGTTGCTTATCCTGAGAGGAATCCTCTTGTTTAGGACTTTGTTGCTTATCCTGAGAAGAATCTTTTTGCTCGTTATTTTTACCTTTATTATGTTTCATACTTCTAGTCTGTTCTTTGTTATCATCCTCTGCATTGTTAGAATGCTGCTCCTGATTATCTGTTTCGTTTGCTTCTAGTTTATTTGATTTTTTTTTCTTACGTAGCCAATTCCAAATCATGTGTATGCCCTCTTTAATCTTGTAATATAGTGCTATTTTGTGGCTAATTTTGTATATTATTCATTTATTTATGAAAAGAAGAAGGAGATTAGTTTGCATAGAAAAAAATCTTTAGTAAGCAGTTCATACTACAACGGGGAGAGGAAGAGTCTGTGCAAATTGTAAAAAAGGAGAAGTTTGTTTTAAAAGAGTTTACGTTTGAAAATGGCAGGGAAATTCCTGTTCAAATGGGATACGAGACATATGGCACTTTAAATAGAGAAAGGTCAAATGTGATTTTGGTTTGTCATTATTTTAGTGCAACAAGTCATGCGGCAGGAAAATATACAGTGCATGATGAGGAGTCTGGTTGGTGGGATGGGCTCATTGGAGCTGGAAAAGCAATTGATACAAATAAGTATTTTGTTATATGTACAGATAATCTTTGTAATGTGCAGGTGAGAAATCCATATGTGATTACAACAGGACCGAAATCGATTAATCCAGAAACTGGAGAAGAATATGCTATGGATTTTCCGGTTTTTACATTTCTTGATGTAGCTCGTATGCAATATGAGTTAATAAAAGGTATGGGAATTTCAAGGTTACACGCTGTAATTGGACCGTCGGCAGGGGGAATGATTGCACAACAATGGGCGGTTCACTATCCACATATGGTAGAGCGGATGATTGGCGTTATTACGAACCCACAAAATCCAATTATTACGTCAGTAAATGTAGCGCAAAATGCGATCGAAGCAATTCAACTGGATCCAAGTTGGAAAGATGGAAAATATGGAGAAGAGCAGCCGATAAAGGGGCTTCATTTAGCAAATAGAATGATGTTTATGAACGCGTTTGATGAGTATTTTTATGAAATGGCATTTCCTCGTAACAGTATAGAGGTAGAACCTTATGAAAAGTTTTCTACACTAACATCATTTGAAAAAGAAATAAATAAAGCGACATATACAAGTATAGAGTTAGTAGATGCAAATTCATGGATGTATACTGCAAAGGCAGTTTTATTGCATGATATTGCACATGGGTTTTCTTCACTAGAAGAATCTCTTTCTAACATAGAAGCGAATGTACTTATGATTCCATGTAAACAAGATTTGCTTCAGCCGTCTCGTTACAACTATAAAATGGTAGATATTTTGCAAAAACAAGGGAAGTATGCGGAAGTGTATGAGATAGAAAGTATAAATGGGCATATGGCGGGAGCATTTGATATTCATTTATTTGAAAAGAAAGTTTATGAATTTTTAAATCGGAAAGTATCTAGTTTTGTTTAGAAGACAAATGATGGGGAAAAGGTGCAATGTTTGTAGTAGGCACCTTTTTTCACATGATTTGTAGACGGAAAATATATGTGGCAATTGCTATACCGAAGAATGCGATACTAAGCAATAGAAATAAGAATGACATTTCTTGGGGTGATTTTATTTTTTTAGTATTTTTCATACTAAGAGTAATAATTGCAGCGATTAAGAAAATGATGCCCATTATGAAAAGGGAAAGTGTCATTTTCATTGGCTCCTTTCATAAGACAAGTATATTGAGGATACAATGCAAGAGTTATGTTTGTAAAGAATAAGTTTTGCGAGAAAATTGAGAAATAGTTTTTCGATTCTTTGCGTTCTTTCTTTTGCGTGCTAAAATTGGTAGAGAATGTTTGTGAAAAAGAAACTAAAGGTTTTATTGTATATAAGGAGGAACTACATATGACAGAAGTTAAAACAATTACTACAGAAGAGGTACAAGAGCGTTTAGAAAATGGAGAAACGTTATTTCTAGTAGACGTAAGAGAAGATGAAGAAGTAGCGGCAGGAAAGATTCCAGAAGCTGTACATATTAAAATGGGCGATATCCCACATAAAGTAGATTTCTTTAATAAAGAGAATGAATATATCTTTATTTGTCGTTCAGGAATGCGCAGTGAAAATGTATGTCATTATTTAAATGAGCAAGGGTTTAAAACAGTGAACATGGTTGGCGGTATGCTTCAATATGAAGGTGAAACGAAATAGTTAATAGTTAAAAACTTGAAACGAGTCTGTTTCAAGTTTTTTTCTTTTGCATACAGTATAAAAAAGGAGGAGGGGGAAATGGGAATTAATTTGCGTAAAGTGAAAATTATTAATAATACAGGCGCTGTTAATGTCGGTGACTGTTATGATATCTCGCCTTTAGCTGTGGCAAAAGTATATGCAGGTGCTGGAGGATCGAGTGCGGCTATTTTTTTAAATGGAAAAAGGCAGCCAGAAGCGGTGATTAGAACATCGGTATTTCTTCCGCCTTTGGCAACAAGTACACGTACGTTAGGTTCATAAAGGAAAGGTAGAGTGTAATTATGCCTGCGCATATAAAAGAATTTGTTATTGTTAATAATACTGGAAATATATTTACCGGTGATAATTTGAGTGATACTTCATTTACTGCTTCGAAATCATATAGTGGTTCGATGGGATGCACTTGGATTGATGTTGTTACAGTAATAGGGACGGAGACAAAGCTTTGTTTACAACCAGGAGATTCTGTCACAACAACATATACAAGAGGCACTCCTGCTGGTACTGTAACAGGAACAAATATGGGGCAAAGTGTAAATGCATCGGGTATAGCACAAGCTGTCCCTAATACAGATAATATGGATTCAATTGCAGGACTCCCTTAAGGCATTAAGGGAGTTTTTATTATTTAAAATAAAAATAGTCTTGGAAATTATTTTTGTAAATAGATTAAGAAGAGGCTTATTTATTATGAAAAAGACGGTTTGTAGGTGGTGAAAGTGTGAAGAATCGTGATAATAATCGGAAGCAAAATTCGTTAAGCTCTAATTTTAGAATTCCACCCGAACTTATTGGGCCTACTTTCCCCCCTGTTCCAACTGGATTTACAGGTATAGGGATTACTGGTCCAACTGGTCCACAAGGCCCAACAGGACCTCAAGGACCAAGAGGATTACAAGGTCCGATGGGGGAGATGGGCCCGACAGGACCTCAAGGTGTGCAAGGGATACAAGGATCAGTTGGGCCAATAGGTGCAACTGGACCAGAAGGACAGCAGGGGCCACAAGGATTGAGAGGACCACAAGGAGAAACTGGAGCGACAGGACCTCAAGGTGTGCAAGGGTTACAAGGTCCGATTGTTCCAACGGGAGCGACTGGGGCACAAGGTATACAGGGGATACAGGGATTACAGGGGCCAATTGGAGCGACGGGACCTGAGGGACCTCAAGGAATTCAAGGCGTCCAAGGGTTACCGGGTGCAACTGGTCCACAAGGAATACAAGGAGCACAAGGGATACAAGGAACACAAGGAACACAAGGACCGAGTGGAAATACAGGTGCAACCGGAGCGACTGGAGCAACTGGTCAAGGAATAACAGGACCGACTGGAATAACAGGTCCAACTGGAATAACTGGACCATCTGGAGGACCTCCTGGTCCGACAGGTCCGGGTGGCGGACCGAGTGGAAGTACAGGTGCGACGGGAGCAACGGGGAGTACTGGGGCTACAGGAAGTACAGGGGTAACAGGAGCAACGGGAACTACAGGTCCGACTGGAAGTACGGGAGCACAGGGCTTGCAAGGAATACAAGGAATTCAAGGGCCAATTGGCCCAACAGGTTCAGAAGGACCGCAGGGGATTCAAGGTATTCCTGGTCCGACGGGAGTAACTGGTGAACAAGGAATTCAAGGAGTTCAAGGTATTCAAGGGATAACGGGAGCAACAGGAGATCAAGGTCCGCAAGGGATACAGGGGGCTATAGGTCCTCAAGGGGCCACAGGAGCAACAGGAGATCAAGGTCCACAAGGAATACAAGGAGTACCAGGGCCATCAGGAGCAACAGGACCACAAGGAGTTCAAGGGATACAAGGTCCAATGGGCGATATAGGACCAACAGGTCCAGAAGGCCCAGAGGGACTTCAGGGCCCGCAAGGAATACAAGGAGTACCGGGGCCAGCTGGAGCAACGGGTCCAGAGGGGCCACAGGGGATACAAGGAATTCAAGGACCGGTAGGAGCAACAGGCTCACAAGGTCCCCAAGGAATTCAGGGAATTCAAGGTGTGCAAGGGATAACGGGAGCAACAGGAGTACAAGGAGCAACTGGAATTCAAGGTATACAAGGAGAAATAGGAGCAACGGGTCCAGAGGGTCCCCAAGGAGTGCAAGGTGCTCAAGGGGCGATTGGTCCAACAGGTCCAATGGGCGCACAAGGAGTGCAAGGAATACAAGGGATTCAAGGCCCAACAGGTGCACAAGGAGTGCAAGGTGCTCAAGGAATACAAGGAATTCAAGGTCCGACGGGTGCAACAGGAGATACGGGAGCAACTGGGGAGACAGGAGAAGGCACTACAGGCCCAACAGGACCATCTGGAGGACCAGCAGGACCGACCGGCCCAACGGGGCCATCAGGTCCGGCGGGAGTGACTGGTCCATCAGGTGGACCACCTGGCCCGACAGGAGCAACTGGGGCGACAGGAGTAACAGGGGATACCGGGGCGACGGGCTCAACTGGAGTGACAGGAGCGACAGGAGAAACGGGAGCAACCGGAGTGACGGGTTTACAAGGTCCGCAAGGAATCCAAGGTGTGCAGGGAGAGATAGGTCCGACGGGTCCCCAAGGTGTTCAAGGTCCCCAAGGAATTCAAGGAGTAACGGGGGCCACTGGAGATCAAGGTCCGCAAGGGATTCAAGGCCCACAAGGAATTCAAGGCCCACAAGGTTCTCAAGGAATCCAAGGAGCGACAGGGGGAACAGGAGCACAAGGCCCACAGGGAATCCAAGGTCCGCAAGGTGACATAGGTCCGACTGGGCCACAAGGTCCAACTGGAATCCAAGGGATACAAGGAGAGATAGGTCCAACAGGTCCAGAAGGCCCAGAGGGACTTCAGGGCCCGCAAGGAATACAAGGTGTGCCAGGGCCAGTTGGAGCAACGGGTCCTGAGGGTCCTCAAGGGATACAAGGCATTCAAGGAGTGCAAGGAGCAACCGGCCCACAAGGTCCACAAGGAATACAGGGAATACAAGGTGTGCAAGGGATAACGGGAGCAACAGGAGCACAAGGAGCAACTGGAATTCAAGGGATACAAGGGGAAATAGGAGCAACAGGTCCAGAGGGGCCCCAAGGAGTGCAAGGTATACAAGGGGCGATTGGTCCAACAGGTCCGATGGGCGCACAAGGAGTGCAAGGTATACAAGGGATTCAAGGAGCAACAGGAGCACAAGGAGTGCAGGGACCACAAGGAATTCAAGGAGTACAAGGTCCGACGGGAGCAACAGGAGAAACGGGATCAACCGGAGCGACGGGAGAAGGATCAACCGGTCCAACAGGAGTAACCGGTCCAACAGGGGTGACAGGCCCGTCAGGAGGCCCAGCAGGACCGACCGGCCCAACGGGGCCATCAGTCCGGCAGGAGTGACAGGTCCATCAGGTGGACCACCTGGCCCGACAGGAGCAACAGGTGCGACAGGAGTAACAGGAGATACCGGGGCGACAGGCTCAACTGGAGTGACAGGAGCAACAGGAGCAACGGGAGCAACCGGAGTGACGGGTTTACAGGGTCCACAAGGAATCCAAGGTGTTCAAGGAGAGATAGGTCCAACCGGTCCACAGGGTATTCAAGGTCCACAAGGAATACAAGGAGTAACGGGGGCAACTGGAGCACAAGGTCCCCAAGGAATTCAAGGCCCACAAGGCGACATAGGTCCAACCGGCCCACAAGGAATTCAAGGTCCACAAGGTCCTCAAGGAATCCAAGGAACGACGGGGGCAACCGGAGCACAAGGCCCACAGGGAATCCAAGGTCCGCAAGGTGACATAGGTCCGACCGGCCCACAAGGCCCACAAGGAATTCAAGGCCCGCAAGGAATACAAGGTCCAACGGGAGCTACAGGAGCAACCGGAGCGACAGGTCCACAAGGGATTCAAGGTCCACAAGGAATTCAAGGCCCGCAAGGAATTCAAGGTCCAACGGGAGTTACAGGAGCAACCGGAGCGACAGGTCCACAAGGAATTCAAGGTCCACAAGGAATTCAAGGCCCGCAAGGAATTCAAGGTCCAACGGGAGCTACAGGAGCAACCGGAGCGACAGGTCCACAAGGAATTCAAGGCTCGCAAGGAATTCAAGGTCCAACGGGAGCTACAGGAGCAACCGGTTCACAAGGTCCAACTGGAGATACAGGTCCAACCGGAGCTGGAGCCACTGGAGCGACCGGGGCGACTGGAGTTAGTACAACTGCAACGTATGCGTTTGCGAATAATACATCAGGAACCGCTATTTCCGTTTTATTAGGGGGTACGAACGTACCGTTACCGAACAATCAAAATATTGGCCCAGGAATAACCGTTAGTGGTGGAAATACTGTATTTACAGTTGCGAATGCAGGAAACTATTATATAGCCTATACAATTAATTTAACGGCAGGTTTACTTGTAAGCTCTCGTATAACTGTAAATGGCAGTCCGCTTGCGGGAACGATAAATGCCCCGACAGTGGCTACTGGTTCATTTAGTGCAACAATAATCGCTAACTTGCCTGCTGGAGCTGCTGTTAGCTTACAGTTATTTGGAGTAGTTGCAGTAGCTACATTATCTACAGCAACGCCAGGGGCTACCCTAACTATTATTAGATTAAGTTAATAAGCAGAAAACCTTGAAACTTTTATGTTTCAAGGTTTTTTTATCTTTGTATTTGTAAGTAAACCTCGTTAACCAGGGGAGTGGCTCCCCTCTAATTATTTAAAGTTTCACTTTATTCTCTTGAGCAAAAACATCGCAGTTCGAAAATATATTATAATAGAATGAAAAGAAAGAAATTTGGCAGAAAGGGAGGGTGGCGATGCAGGAGATGGTTAAAGATTTTTTTGGACGCCCACTTCAAGATTTACGTATATCTGTCATTGATCGTTGCAATTTTAGATGTACATATTGTATGCCAGCGGAAATATTTGGGCCAGATTATGCTTTTTTGAAAGATGAGTTTTTACTAACCTTTGATGAAATTGAGCGTTTGGCAAAATTATTTGTTAACATTGGTGTACGAAAAATTAGAATTACTGGCGGTGAGCCACTACTTCGTAAAGATTTAACAAAACTTATTGCACGTCTTGTGAAAATTGATGGGCTAATAGATATAGGGTTAACGACAAATGCTGTACATTTAACGAAACAAGCGAAGGCATTAAAAGAAGCTGGATTACATAGAGTGAATGTTAGTTTAGATGCAATAGATGACGACATATTTAAGAATATTAATGGTCGAAATATTAATACAAAACCGGTAATTAAGGGAATTATAGCAGCTAAAGAGGCGGGGCTGGAAGTAAAGGTAAATATGGTTGTAAAAAAAGGGATGAACGATCATCAAGTACTTCCGATGGCTGCGTATTTTAAAGAGCAAGGAATCACGCTTCGGTTTATTGAGTTTATGGATGTTGGTAGTACAAATGGGTGGAATTTTGATCAAGTCGTTACAAAACGAGAATTGATTGAGATGATTCATAAGATGTATCCACTTGAGCCAGCCGAAGCGCATTACTTTGGTGAAGTTGCGAAGCGATATCGGTACGTTGGAACAAATGTTGAAGTTGGTTTTATTACATCTGTTTCTGAGTCATTTTGTGTCTCTTGTACGAGGGCGAGAATTTCGGCAGATGGAAAGTTTTATACGTGCTTATTTGCGACAGAGGGTTTGGATGTAAGAGAACTTCTTAGAGGAAATCTTTCGGATGAGGAGTTATTAAGTGTTATACAAGATGTATGGATGAATAGAAAAGATAGGTATTCGGATGAACGAACAGAAGAAAGTGCAAAAAATCGTCCGAAAATCGAAATGTCTTATATAGGAGGATAAGAAAGGGGGCTATCGCATGCAGGAGCGATATTCAAGACAAATATTATTTTCTGGTGTTGGAGAAGAAGGACAGAGAAAAATAAGAGAGAAGCATGTGCTTATTATTGGTGCTGGTGCTCTCGGTGCGGCAAATGCAGAAGCGATTGTTAGAGCAGGTGTTGGAAAAGTAACGATTGCTGACCGTGATTATGTAGAATGGAGTAATTTACAAAGACAACAACTATATACAGAAGAAGATGCAAAGCAGTATAAACCGAAGGCGGTAGCGGCAGCAGAGCATTTAAGAGCGATTAATTCTGAGGTGGAAATAACTCCTGTTGTGACGGATGTAACGGTGCAAGAAATGGAAGAATTAGTGAATGATGTAGATTTAATATTAGATGCGACAGATAATTTTGAAACGCGTCTTCTTATTAATGATATTTCACAAAAGTATAATATTCCGTGGATATATGGTGGGTGTGTCGGAAGCTACGGAGTAACGTATACAATTTTACCAGGGAAAACACCGTGTTTTCGCTGTTTAATGGAGCATCCAGCGAGCGGTGCAACATGTGACACAGCTGGTATTATACAACCGGCAGTACAATTAGTAGTTGCGCATCAAATTACGGAAGCGCTGAAAATATTAGTAGAAGACTTTGGTGCGCTTCGTGAAACGATGTTATCGTTTGATCTTTGGAATAATCAACAGATGGCATTTAAAGTGAATAGGCAGAAAAAAGATACTTGTTTATCTTGCGGAAGGTTACGTACATATCCGAGTTTAACATTTGAAGGACAAACGAAAACAGAAGTGTTATGTGGGCGGAATACAGTACAAATTCGCCCGGGTGTGCGGAAGAATTTTAATTTAGAAGAAATTAAAAAACGCTTACAAAGAAGCGTAGAGATAAAGGCGACACCTTATTTATTATCATTTCCGGTAGAAGAATATCGTTTTGTTTTATTTACAGATGGCAGGGCGTTCATTCATGGGACGAATGATATGAATGTAGCGAAAAGTTTATATGCAAGATATATAGGTTGAACCTAAAGGAAACCCTTTAGGCTCAACGGAGAGAGGATTATGAATTTCTCGTATAATCTCCACTTTTTCCACCTGTTTTTTCAAGTAAGTACGTTTCGCCGATAATCATACCTTTATCGACAGCTTTACACATATCATACACAGTAAGAGCGGTAGCGGAAGCAGCTGTTAAAGCTTCCATTTCAACACCGGTGCTACCTTCTGTTTTAACTTTTACTTCAATGAGTAAACGATATTGTTCTTCTGATTGTTTCCAATCGAAAGAAACGTCAACACCTTTTAATAATAAAGGATGGCACATTGGGATAATATCAGAAGTACGTTTCGCGGCCATAATGCCTGCGATTTGCGCAACTGCTAATACGTCACCTTTCCCAATTTCATTGTGAGAGATTTTATCGTAAATTTCTTTCGTAACGACAATGCTAGAGCACGCAATTGCTGTTCGAACGGTTGCTTTTTTGTCGCTTATATCAACCATTTTTGCGCGTCCTTGGTCATTGAAATGTGTAAATGAAGACATGGAATTCCTCCTTGAAGTAATTTCTATTGAATATATAAAGTTTAATCGAGATAAAAAAAATTGCAAATATGAGGTGAGAAACGATGGTAGAAAAACGAATTCCAATTCAAGTTGCTAAGGCAGTAGAACGGGTAATGAAATATGCGAAGCATGGTGAAGTAGAAGAAATTTCTATTACGGAAAGTTACGGGAGAATTCTCGGGGAAGATGTTGTCTCAGATCATGATGTTCCTCATTTTGATCGTTCCCCTTACGATGGTTTCGCCATTCGAGCAGAAGATACGAAAGAAGCAACTCAAGAGAATCCAGTTGAATTTGAAGTAATAGGAGAAATCGGGGCGGGTTCCGTTTTTTTAGAGGAAGTAGGAGCTTTTGAAGCAATTCGCATTATGACAGGAGCAGCTATTCCAGAAGATTGCAATGCAGTCGTAATGCTAGAGCTGACAGAAGGGTTTGAGAAGAACGGGAAAACATATATGAAGTTAAAACGCCCTTTTAATAACGGTGACAATGTGTCGTTTAAAGGAGAAGATATAAAACAAAATCAAGTTCTCGTTAAGAAAGGTGTTGCAATTAATCCAGGTGTTGCGGCCTTACTAGCAACGTTTGGATATAGCACGGTGAAAGTTGTAAAACAGCCTGTTGTCGGTATTGTAACGACAGGAAGTGAATTATTAGAAGTACATGAGCCGTTAGAACCGGGGAAAATTAGAAATAGTAACTCGTATATGATCGCAGCTCAAATTATGAAAGCTGGCGGGAAAGTTCGTTATTATGGTCAACTCGCGGATGAGTTAGATGCATGTTTTACAGCTGTTCAATCAGCGATCGATGAGGTCGACATTTTAATTACAACAGGCGGTGTATCAGTAGGAGATTATGACTACTTACCAGCTATTTATGAAAGATTACAGGCAAATGTACTCTTTAATAAGATAGCCATGAGGCCCGGAAGTGTAACGACAGTAGCTGAAGTTGATGGAAAGTTACTCTTTGGTTTATCAGGAAATCCGTCTGCTTGTTATGTAGGCTTTGAATTATTTGTGCATCCAATTATAAAAACGTATTTGTATGCGAAGGAACCTCACGTATATAGAGCGGATGCTATTTTACAAAAAGATTTTCCGAAGCCAAATCCATTTACTCGTTTCGTAAGAGCGAACGTAACAATTGTGGATGGGGCGTTACAAGCGATGCCGGTTGGTTTAGATAAATCGAGTGCGGTATCTTCACTTGCAGATGCGAATGCTTTTATCGTGTTACCCGGAGGAACGAGAGGATTTGAGACCGGAATGAAAGTATCCGTATTATTGTTAGAGCACTCTGAGGGATGTGAATGGCCATGGGCGAAGCCCCTTCAATCTTACAAATAGTAGGGTATCAAAATAGCGGAAAAACGACACTTGTAGAGAAAATTGTGCATGCATTAGCCGAAAGCGAAATGAAAGTTGCTACAATTAAACATCACGGGCACGGAGGTTTTCCAGAAGTAGCGCAAAAAGATAGCGAAAGACACCGTAAAGCTGGTGCTGTCGTAAGTAGTGTAGAAGGTGCTGGATTACTTTCACTTTCTTCACTAAGAAAGAAATGGTCCTTGCAAGAAATTATTCGCTTATATGAGTTTTTTAAAGTGGATACAATTTTAATAGAGGGCTATAAAAAAGAGAACTACCCGAAAGTAGTGTTACTTCGTTCTGCGGAAGATGCTGAGCTTTTACATAAAGTAGAAAATATAGTGGCGGTTATTACGTGGTATGATGTCCCAGTAAATATACGAGAAGAATATAAAGTATTTCATATAACAGAAGAAGAGTTGTACATAGACTGGTTTTTACAAACGGTTAGGAGTGCGAAATGACAAATACATATTATGAAGTAATTGATACAGAAATCTCGATTGAAGAGGTAACGAAGAAAGTAATTCGACGTGAATGCGGTGCTGTTACAACATTTATTGGAACGGTTAGAGAGTTTACGAAAGGGCGTCGTACATTATACTTAGAATATGTCGCTTATAAAACGATGGCAGAAAAGATGCTAGAGAAAATCGGCCTGGAAGTGAAAGAGAAATGGCCGGGTACATATGTTGCGATTACACATCGCATCGGTACGTTGCAAATTTCTGATATAGCGGTTGTTGTTGCTGTTTCAACACCACACCGTAAAGCGGCTTATGAAGCGAACGAATATATTATGGAACGCATAAAACAAATTGTTCCGATTTGGAAAAAGGAGTTTTGGGAAGATGGTGACTCATGGATTGGTGATCAATTAGAAAAAACACCATATCCGGCGGGAGAGCCTGGGAAGGAGCTATAAGTATGATTCGAGTATTGTTATTTGCGCACTTGCAAGAAGAAGCAGGGACAAGTGAATTACAAATAGAGAAAGAAAATATTACGGTTGCACAGTTAAAAGATGTTGTTGCGAACGAATATAATGTACCAGTTTCAGAGCCAATTATGGTTGCGATTAATGAAGAATATGCAAATGAAGATGACAAGGTCCAATCTGGTGATGTTGTTGCACTAATCCCACCAGTGAGCGGTGGTTAATATTGGATTCATTAAAACGACTTTCCTATATAGGGAAAGTCGTTTTTTTATGGCAGTTTTGAGAACACTAATCTATAGAACAAGGAGGGAATTATGAAAAAAATATGTGTAGTTATGACAATGCTATGTGCGTCTTTTTTCTCTTCTCCAAGTGATTCTTTCGCGAAAGAATCAAGAGAACAGCTTTTAGAGAGTGCATTATCAAATAGGTACTATTCAGTTATTAGACAAGTGACAGAAGATCAATATGAATGTGCTTCAGTCATAAATATAAAGCGTCTCGGCAAGAAAGATGAATTTGTTCCTAGGTATGAAGTGAAGCTACAATTTCTTACATTTCAAGGAGCGCATAATCCCCCGAACGATAAAGTTACGCTTACTTTGGAAGACCATTTAGATCACGTAAAGATAAAGAAAGTGGAGCGAGAAAAGAATGTTTCTGACGCTATTGCAGAAAAAGTTTGTGAACGGGAAAAAGAAAAAATAAAAGCTCACTCTAATGACTTAGAGTGATAACCTATGCATTTAGTAAAGAAAGGTAATGAGTGATGGATATATTTTTAGCGATTTTACCAGCTATATTTTGGGGAAGTATTGTGCTATTTAATGTAAAACTGGGCGGGGGACCGTATAGTCAAACGCTCGGAACAACGTTTGGAGCACTTATTTTCTCAATTGTTGTTTATATTTTTATGAAGCCAGTATTAACACCTACCGTTATCGGAGTTGGAGTTGTGTCAGGTTTATTTTGGGCGCTTGGTCAGGCAAATCAATTGAAAAGTATTGATTTAATGGGTGTTTCGAGGACGATGCCAATTTCAACAGGACTTCAATTAGTCGCGACGACTTTATTTGGCGTTATCGTATTTCATGAATGGTCCACGACAATATCGGTCGTCCTTGGGATTTTAGCGCTCGTTTGTATTATTATCGGTGTTATTTTAACATCGCTTCAAAGTGAAGAAGAAAAGAATGCAGAGCAAGCAGCAAACTTTAAAAGAGGTATCGTAATTTTATTAATTTCAACAGTCGGCTATTTAGTTTACGTAGTAGTGATTAGACTATTTAACGTAGATGGTTGGTCAGCTTTGTTGCCACAAGCAGTTGGTATGGTGTTAGGTGGGATTTTGCGTACCTTTAAACATCATCCATTTAATAAATATGCAATTCGAAATATTATTCCAGGATTAATTTGGGCAGCTGGAAATATGTTTTTATTCATTTCGCAGCCGCGTGTTGGAGTAGCAACAAGTTTCTCGCTATCGCAAATGGGAATTATTATTTCCACGCTTGGTGGGATCCTTATATTAGGTGAAAAGAAAACGAAACGTCAATTAACGGGTATCGTTGTCGGTATTGTTTTTATTATCGCAGCCGGAATTATGTTAGGTATAGCCAAAAGTTAAAGGAGGTATGGAAATGTATAGTGATTTAGCAGGGAAAGTTGTCGTTATTACAGGATCAGCAACTGGTCTTGGAAGAGCGATGGGAGTGAGGTTTGCTAAGGAAAAAGCGAAAGTGGTTATTAATTATCGCTCACGAGAATCAGAAGCGAATGATGTGTTAGAAGAAATTAAAAAGGTAGGCGGCGAAGCGATTGCTGTAAAAGGTGATGTAACCGTCGAATCGGATATTGTGAATCTCATTCAATCTGCTGTGAAAGAGTTTGGTACGCTTGACGTTATGATTAATAATGCAGGGATAGAAAACGCGGTACCGTCGCATGAAATGCCGCTTGAAGATTGGAATAGGGTAATTAATACAAATTTAACAGGTGCTTTTTTAGGAAGTCGTGAAGCGATTAAATATTTTGTAGAACATGATATTAAAGGGTCAGTCATTAATATGTCTAGTGTTCATGAGAAAATTCCGTGGCCACTATTTGTGCACTATGCAGCAAGTAAGGGTGGCATTAAACTGATGACAGAAACGTTAGCGCTAGAGTATGCGCCAAAAGGTATTCGAGTAAATAATATAGGACCAGGTGCAATTAATACGCCAATCAATGCAGAAAAGTTTGCTGATCCTAAAAAACGTGCTGACGTAGAAAGTATGATACCTATGGGCTACATTGGAAAACCTGAAGAAATCGCAGCAGTAGCAACTTGGCTTGCTTCATCAGAGGCGAGTTACGTAACCGGAATTACGCTATTTGCAGATGGTGGAATGACGTTATATCCATCGTTTCAAGCTGGGCGTGGGTAATATAAAAGGACGAAGAGATAAAACTCTTCGTCCTTTTTTTACAAAAAAAATAGCGGCCAGCTATTTTAAATTTAGTGATTAATTGTATCTTGAAGAAATTCTGTTGCTTGATGTTCAGAAACATTTTGTACGAGTGCAACTTCACTGATCATCATTTTTCGGGCGTTATCTAGCATTTGTTTTTCACTCGCATTTAAAGTTCTCTCTTTATTGCGGCGAAGTAAATCCCGAACAACTTCTGCGCTATCTTGTAAATTGCCGTTTTTCATTTTTTCCATATTCATTGTATATCTTTGTTTCCATGAGAGTGATGTGTCTGACTCCCCGTTTTGAAATTCAAGAAGTATATCATCTAACGTACCTCGATCAACGATATAACGAATACCTGATTTTTTTAATTGATCCATCGGAAGCATTACTTGCATATCTTTACTAATGATGCGTATCACACAATATTGACGTGAAGTACCTAATATTTCTTTCTCTTCAATTGCTTCGATGATTCCTGCACCGTGCATTGGATAAACGATTTTATCACCAATTTGAAACAAATCATCCACCTCCATATGTGGTAACCACTTTTAATGATAACATACGTATGTAAAAATGTCAAACTTTATATAATAACATAATATTTATATTCGAGTCAATAAGATAAAGTGCTTTTTTTGTATTTTTTCGGGTTTTATTTATAGTGATTTTTTTAGAAAAATAGTACAGGTGAAGAAAGAAGGCATATCCACTTATTTTTAAGCATAAAATGTAAAAGCGCTAATACAATATACCTAAATCCGTTCTTTGCAAAGGAGGGAGAGAAGGTGGGGCGCACAATAAAAATTGATATTACAAATAAAGTTGTAGCTAAATTTAGACCAAATTATTTGGAATTATATACGAGTAAATTTATGATAGGTAAGTTTTATGTCTATACTGAAGATAAAAAATATGTGTTAGAAGACGGATATATATATGAGAATGGAAAGTTTTATCGCATCATAGATACGCACCGTGGCAATAATCAAGCGGCGGAGGGCTGCGATCTAGGATGGTGTTAACATGATTCGTGTGAAAGTTTTTGATGAAAGTCACGAAAAAGACTTAGAAGACGCTGTGAATGTGTTTTTGAAAAAGATTGATGATAGCAACTTTGTAGATATTAAGTATCAAGTTGGTGTTTCTATTAACGACGATGAAAACCAAATTTATTGTTTTTCAGCAATGATCGTTTATAAAGCATAAAAAAGAGCTGGCTCACCCAGCTCTTTTTTATGTTTTATGTTGGGACAACATGTGTCGGTAATACGTTCATAATAGATTGGGTTGTGCCTAATTTCTTTGTCGTTAAAAGAGGCTCCCCTGTTTCATGGTTTTGGGCATCTTTACACATACCAAGGTGATAACGATCACCTAAAAATGGATCAATATAAAAACCGTTTTTGAATACTTTATCATTTGGATGTTTTTCATGATGAATATCAGAGCAGTTAATGCAATAGAACATCGCTTTCATCCCCTTTTTATTTTTGTTTGAAAAAAGTGAGTCGGTAGTCATTTCGCTCCTGAGGAAATGTTGAGGAGAAGAGAAATAACTACCTACTCAAATGGTGGGCATATTCCTTCTGACTTTGTCATATCTCGCGTATTGTCCCTTGAGGGAAGGAGGAGAGACGAAGTACGCATGATATAAGTAAGGCGCTTCTTTCAATATGAATGATGGAGTTTCATGTTGAGAGAAGTTTTTATTTTGTATTGCCTTTGTGAGTATATTATGAGGAAATGCTAAGAGGGTGTTTGTCCTGTTGAAAAAATGTTGAGAATTTCTCAACAGTAAAAGGATTAGCGTTGACATGAAACTAAAAGGTGTTATATTATCAAAGTATAACCAAAA
The DNA here is from genome assembly GCF_045291115.1 of Bacillus sp. PPSBB_2. Classification (NCBI taxonomy): domain Bacteria; kingdom Bacillati; phylum Bacillota; class Bacilli; order Caryophanales; family Bacillaceae; genus Bacillus; species Bacillus sp. PPSBB_2. The sequence goes on along the minus strand of NZ_CP147983.1, from coordinate 4,965,693 downwards.
GGTGTTATGTTATAACGCCGAGTAAAGGAGAATGAAAATGGAACAACAAAATACATTAAATGATATTAAACAAACAATCGTTTTTAACGCGTCTATTCAAAAGGTATGGAGTGTAGTATCAACTGCAGAAGGGATTGCGTCATGGTTTATGCCAAATGATTTTGTATTAGAGGTAGGACATGAATTTCATGTGCAATCACCATTTGGGCCATCACCATGTAAAGTATTAGAAATTGATGAACCAAACCATTTATCTTTCTCATGGGATACAGATGGCTGGGTTGTTTCATTTGATTTGAAAGACTTAGGAGATAACAAAACAGAATTTACGTTAATTCACGGCGGCTGGAAACATCCTGATGAAATTCTTCCGAAAGCAAATGCGAAGAGCTCTATTATTCGCGATAGAATGAGCGGTGGTTGGGTAGCGATTGTAAATGAAAAACTGAAAAAGGTTGTCGAAGGCTAAGTGTCCTCGTCAGCAGCGAAATATGATGTATTTCAAGCAATTGCTGATCCAACCCGCCGAGAAGTAATACGGTTATTAAGTGACAAAGAGTTACCGATTTCCAAAATAACGGATCATTTTCCGATGAGTCGTACTGCGGTTGTAAAGCACCTTCATATTCTTTCAGAAGCGAATTTAGTAAGTGGAAGAAAAAGCGGAAGAGAGAAGATATATCGTTTGCATCCAGAACCATTAGAAGAATTACAACAATGGCTCTCGTATTATGAACGTTTTTGGGATAATAAATTATCCATGCTGAAACATATTGTGGAGAATGAAAAATAAAAAAGGATGACCAAAATGGTCATCCTTTTTATTGTTGCTCACTTGTTTGTGTAGCTGGCTTTAATAAGAGCCAAGCGATAATTAATGTAAATACTGCTAATACGAAAGTGCTCATATAAATGACGTGTACGCTTGATGCTAATGCAGATTGCGATTCGGTTACTACGTTTGCTGTAGTACCGCCATGTCCACCAGATACAAGATCAAGATTTTTAATACCACGTGCGTGAATCATCGTATTGAAGATTGTACCGAATATTGCAGCACCTAACGTTTGACTAAATGTATTAATAAATGTGTTTAAACCAACAGCTGTTCCGCGTGTATGAGCTGGTACGGCTGCTTGAATTGTTACCATGTAAATCGGTGTCACAAGCCCCATGCCTAAGCCGAATAATCCGACTGCTACATAAATAAGGAACGATGGTGAATTTGTTGATAGTGTAAATAATAAGAACGTAGCGACTGATAAAATGCTAGCTCCAAGTAAAATGATTTGTTTCGTTTTTAATTTGCCTACTAAGTTACCAGAGAAAATAGCGCCAAATGTCCACATAACAGGAATTGGCATTAAAATAAGTCCAGCTTCTGTAGCGTTTTTCCCTAATACACCTTGGCTCCAAATTGGAAGGTACATTGTAATACTAATAATCATTGCGCCAGCAATAAGAGTTAATATATTTATCGTAGATAATGTACGGTTAGAGAAAAGTGATAGCGGAATTAATGGTTCCGGAGATTTCTTCTCGATGAATAAGAAAATAATAAATGAAATAGCGGCAAAGATTAATAGGCCGATAATTGTCATGTCTCCCCAGTTTTGCTTACTGCTACCTGTTAATAATGCATATAGTAGAGCGATTGTACTTAATGAGAAGACTGTTGCACCAAGATAATCGATATGATGCTTAGCAGGTTTAATAGATTCTTTGTAGTAAATTGCAATCATTAAGCAAGCGATAATTCCGAATGGAACGTTTAGGAAGAAAATATAGCGCCAAGAAAGGGAATCAACTAAAAATCCACCTACTAACGGTCCGATAACACCGGATACACCCCAAACGGCACTCATCCAACCTTGTGCTTTCGCGCGGTCTTTCGCTTCGCTATATAAGTCTCCAATAATCGTCATTGTGATTGGCATAACAGCACCAGCACCGATACCTTGAAGCGCGCGGAAGAAGATTAATTGTTCCATCGATGTAACGACTCCGCAAAGTGCAGAACCGACTAAAAAGATTGTAGCTCCGATCAGTAAAACTTTTTTACGGCCAAATAAATCAGCGAGCTTTCCGTATATTGGAGTCGAAACAGCTGTTGCAAGCATATAAATTGCATATACCCAACTAACAAGTTCGACGCCTGACAAATCACTCGTTATACGAGGGATTGCTGTACTAACAATCGTTCCTTCTACCGCAGAAAGAAACGTCATTAACATTAAAGACATCATGACTTTTTTTCTCATTTGTTTTTCCCCTTACCCTTTTTTAAATATTCAACAATATAAAATATAAAGGTACTAAGGTATATAAAGCAACAAAAAAGCAATGGGAAGTTAAGTGGAGCCTATATTTGTCGTTTCTTGTCGGTAAGTCGATATATTTGGGAAATCGCCGATATAAGTTGCAGAATCGCTCATATAATTTCATGTACCTATAAAAAAAGAAACAGGAATCCCTGTTTCTTTTTTTTAATACTGCATTTTCGCGTTTTCTCCAGCTGTCGTTCCGGCAATTCTACCAGTAACAAGGGCTGATGTAATATTATAGCCACCAGTATAACCATGAATATCAAGAACTTCTCCGCAGAAATATAAGCCGTTCGTAAATTTAGAAGACATTTCTTTCGGATTAATTTCTTTCACGGATACACCGCCGCCAGTAACGAATGCTTTTTCAATTGACTGCGTACCATTTACATTCACAGTAAACTCTTTAAAGTCTTTCACAAGTGCACGAATCTTTTCGTGAGAAACTTGTCCAGCTTGTTCGCTGCCGTCAATTTCATTTTTTTCTAATAAGAATAGGAAGTAACGTTCAGGAACATAACCTTTTAAAACGTTTTTAATTCCTTTTTTTGGATCTTCTTTCATTTGTTTCAGCATGCGCTGAAACAGTTGCTCACTATTTTCCTCTGGCAATGCATCAATACTCATTTGTATTGTATTCGTTTTAAACTTTTTCAGTGCTTTCACGACGAATTGGCTACAGCGAAGAGCAGCAGGTCCAGATAGGCCGAAATGAGTGAAGAGCATGTCCATTTTGTGAGAAATGATAGCTTTTCCTTTCGGGTTTAATACACTTAAGTTTATATCACGTAAAGCAAGACCTTGTAATGAGCGGTCACGTATAAACGGCTCGTTTGAAAGGATAGGTACTTCTGTTGGGAATAATTCTGTGATTGTATGACCCGCTTTTTCAGCCCAAGCATATCCGTCTCCAGTAGATCCAGTTTGAGGAACTGATTTTCCGCCAACAGCGATAACGACGTGATTTGTTTCTAACACTTCGCCTGTTTGCAGTATAACTGCTTTTGTTTGACCATTTTCATATTCAATCGTTTCAACAGGCGTATTTGTACGAATTTTTACACCTAAGTCTTTTAATCGTGTTAAAAGTGCGTCTACAACAGATTGTGCTTTGTTTGACACAGGGAACATGCGACCGTGGTCTTCTTCTTTCAATTTAACACCGAGATTTTCGAAGAATGTAATAATATCTTCATTATTAAAAATAGAAAAAGCGCTGTATAAGAAGCGACCGTTTCCTGGTATATGTTTAACAATTTCATCAAGTGGTAGACGGTTCGTTACGTTACAGCGTCCGCCACCAGAAATTGCAAGTTTACGCCCAAGTTTATTTCCTTTATCAAGAAGTAAGACATTTGCGCCTTCTTCTGCAGCACCAATTGCAGCCATTAGCCCAGAAGGACCGCCGCCGATGACAATAACATCATAATGCATAATATATCGACCTCATTTTCTACATTTCCTGCCTAAAAGAATAGCATGTTTTCCCTTAAAAGAAAAATAGAGTGAAGTACTGCTTAATGAGAGAATTGTGGTACAATACAAAAGTTAGAGTTCAGCACTATCCTGCCATTTGTAGGCGATAAGACTAAAACCTCAAGATTTAGGAGAAGTAAATAGGGAGTCTGTTAGCCTGTAAATGCTCGAATGGTTCAACTAATAAGGAGTAGGAGAGAAGTCTCCAACTAATTATAGTTTCACTTTATGTAGATGTAGGAGGATTTTTGTATGTCCGATTCGAAATTTCTGCGCGGAACGCTTATTGTTACGCTAGGGACATTTTTAGTAAAGTTCTTAGGCATGATTTACGTCTTTCCGTTTCATGCATTAGTAGGAACAGAAGGCGGAACGCTCTATACATATGGATACATTCCATATACGATCTTTTTAAGTATCGCAACGGCAGGTGTGCCACTTGCTGTTTCAAAATTTGTTTCCAAATATAATGCGCTTGGCGATTATAAAACGAGCCGGAGAATGTTCCGCTCGGGAATGGTTATGATGATAGTAACAGGAGTTCTTTCGTTCCTAGTACTGTACATGACGGCGCCATTGTTTGCAGAAGCGATGCTTGGTAAACAAAGTATACACAATAATGTAGGAGAAGTTACGACGATCATTCGTCTTGTAAGTTTCGCGCTTATTGTTGTACCAGCAGCGAGTTTAATTCGTGGTTATTTCCAAGGTCACCAGTCTATGGGACCAACTACCGTTTCACAAATTATTGAACAAATTATTCGTATCGTCTTTTTATTAGCAGGTAGTTTTATCGTTATTAAAGTACTTGGCGGTACAGTTGCAACAGCAGTTGGAGTAGCGACATTTGCTGCGTTCGTTTCAGCGGTTGGAGCACTCGGTGTGTTAATTTGGTACTGGCTAAAACGTAAAAAATATTTGGATCAATATTTAATTGAACAAACTGTACCAGAATCAACAGTAAGCACCGTTCAATTGTTTAAAGAGTTATTTGCATATGCGATTCCTTACGTTGTAATTGGGTTAACAATTCCTTTATATCAACAAATTGATACATTGACATTTAACTCAATTATGCAGGCGATTGGTCAAGGTGATATCGCAGAGCGAGCTCTCGGTATTTTCACAATGTGGACGCATAAGTTAATTATGATTCCTGTATCACTTGCAACAGCGTTTAGTTTAACGCTTGTACCAGCAATTACAAAATCATTTACTGAAAAACAATACCGCTATTTGAAATTACAAATTACACAAACATTCCAGGCAAATATGTTTTTAACATTGCCAGCAGTTGTCGGTATTTCTTCACTTGCATATCCAATTTATACTGCGTTTTACGATTCAGATCCACTAGGTGGACAAGTATTAATGTGGTATGCACCAGTTGCGTTGTTATTCGCTTTATTTACAGTAACAGCGGCAATCCTGCAAGGTATTAACCAGCAGAAGCATGCGATTATTGCGCTTATAATGGGCGTTATTTTGAAATTTGTATGTAACGTAATCTTTATTCGTTATTTCGGTACAGTAGGAGCAATTCTAGCGACAGCAGTTGGTTTCTTAGCTTCTGTTTGGTACACAAATCAACAAATTAAAAAATACGCACACTATTCATTCGGTGTTGTATATAAAAGAACATTCCAAATTGCAGTACTGACACTTATAATGGTCGTTGCTGTAAAACTATCACAATGGATTCTATCCTTCATGATTTCGCCTGATGGCCGTATTGGTGCTCTTATAACAGTTGCGATTTGTGCAGGTATTGGCGGTCTTGTTTACGGATTGTTAGCAATTCGCACAGGAGTACTTGAAAGAGTATTTGGTGGAGAAGCATTAGATAAAATTCAACGTAAACTTGGTAGTAGATTTAAAATAAAGTTGAAATCAAGAGGGGCGTAATTACGTCCCCTTTTCTATGATAAATAAAGAAGGTGAAAAACGTGAGATTAGATAAATTATTAGCAAATATGGGATATGGAAGTAGAAAAGAAGTAAAGAAATTATTGAAAGATGGCGTTGTGAAAATTGATGGAACGCCAGTAAAAGATGCGAAAGTTCATGTAAATGTAGAAGAGCAAGAAGTTATGATTCACGGTGAAGTTGTGGAATACAAAGAATTTGTTTACTTAATGATGCATAAACCACAAGGTGTTATTTCAGCGACGGAAGATGATAATCATGAAACAGTAATAGATTTATTAGAATTAGAAGATGCAATCTTTGATCCGTTCCCAGTTGGACGACTTGATATCGATACGGAAGGCTTCCTATTGATAACAAATGATGGGAAGTTATCACATCAATTATTATCTCCGAAAAAGCATGTGCCGAAAAAATATTATGCACACGTTGCAGGAGTAGTAACAGAAGAGGATGTAAAAGAATTTGCTAAAGGTGTTATTTTAGACGATGGCTATGAAACAAAGCCAGGTGCACTTACAATATTGAAAAGCGATGATATTTCTGAAATTGAGCTTGTGATTACGGAAGGGAAATTCCATCAAGTGAAGCGTATGTTTGAAGCGGTAGGAAAAAAAGTAGTCTACCTAAAGAGAACAGAGATGGGTCCGTTAGTATTAGATGAAGAACTAGAACTTGGACAATACCGAGAGCTAACAGATGAAGAAGTAGAAATGTTAAAAACATATCAAGTAGATACTGAAAAGTAGTACCTACCTTTATAGGCGCAGAAAAGACCCCTTTCTAATTATTAGAAAGGGGTATGTATTTATTTACCATACAATTATTTTTCGTTATGAGGTCATTCTCACTTTCTTTCCTGTTGTTGTCCACTTGCCGCGGCAAGGGCTATACACGAGTTCATTAAACTGCAACACATTTAGATCACGTTGTATCGTTCGCGGTGTGATCCCGAACTCATCTACAAGGTCTTTCGTCGTTACCGTTCCGTTTTCATTGATGTACATATAAATTGATTTAATGCGTGTTAGCATACGAGTAGTTGTAGGTTTCAAGAGAAAACCACTCCTCTACTAGTTTTTTTGACCCCATTCAGGAAAGAAGGTCGTTACTACCATTGTACTCTACATGATAAAATTCATGCTTTAATCTACTTAAATTTTACAGAAATTTAACAAATATTCATATAGAAAAATATTGGTAGTTGACATTGTATATATGGTCAGTCAACTAACACATAAAATTCTACGTAAAACGCCAAATTCCTGCAAATTTTTTTGAAAAAACAAAAGAAAAACTAATAAGAAATATCTGAAATATTACAATTGTTCGGTATTTAGTTTTCGTGTATGGCATAAGAGATTTCGGTTTGTTATGATGAAAGAAACAATATAGTGAAGGATGGATGCGTGATGTCAGCAATTAATTGGACAGAAGAAGTTGCGAAACGAAAAGATGATTTAATTCGTGATACACAACAATTTTTACAAATTAAAAGTGTATGGGAAGAAGAATCTGCGAAAGAGGGCGCACCATTCGGTGAAGGTGTAGAAAAAGCTTTATCTTTCATGTTACATAAAGGAGAAACTGAAGGTTTTACTTCTAAAAATTTAGAAGGATATGCAGGTCATCTTGAAATGGGGCAAGGAGAAGAATTAGTAGGTATTCTCTGTCACGTTGACGTTGTACCAGAAGGAGATGGCTGGACGACTCCTGCATATAGTGCAGATATTCGCGACGGAAAGATTTTTGCACGTGGTGCAATTGACGATAAAGGCCCAACGATGGCAGCATATTATGCGATGAAAATTGTGAAAGAATTAGGCTTACCTCTTTCCAAACGTGTTCGTATGATTATAGGAACAGATGAGGAAAGCAATTGGAAATGTGTAGATCACTACTTTAAAAACGAAGAAATGCCAACAATCGGTTTTGCGCCAGACGCGGATTTTCCAATTATTAATGCAGAAAAAGGAATTTCTGATATACAAGTTGTGCAAAATGGTAGTGAAGAGAAAAAAGGTACATATGAACTTGTTTCATTTGATTCAGGGCGCCGTTTAAATATGGTTCCTGATTTTGCAGAAGCGGTTATTACAGGAGAAGATGTAAATGCACTTACAGTAGCATATGAAGAGTATTTACAAACTGCTAAAAAAATAGGGAAATCGACTATAGAAGGAAATACAGTGACGTTGCAAATAGAAGGAATTTCAGCGCATGGATCTACTCCTGAAAAAGGAGAAAATGCAGGTTTATTATTAGCAAACTTCTTAACTACAGTTTCACTTGATGGAAAAGCAACTGCATTTGCGACATTTGCAACAGAAACATTTACTGGTGATATTTTTGGTGAAAAAGCTACTATTGCTTATAAAGATGAAATTAGCGGTCCGTTAACAGTGAATGTCGGTCGCATTTCTTATACGAAAGAAAACGGTGGTAACTTAGGGCTAAACGTACGTTACCCAGTTACAACTAACTTTGAAGAAACAATTGTGAAGTTGAAAGCATATGTTGGTACGCATGGTTTTGAAGTGGCTGACTATTCTAATTCTCGCCCGCATCACGTCGATAAAGATCACGTATTAATCCGTACGTTACAACGTGTGTATGAAGAACAAACAGGTGAAAAAGCAGAACTATTAGCAATCGGCGGCGGTACTTATGCTCGTTCATTAAAAGCTGGTGTGGCATTTGGCCCGCTATTCCCTGGAAAAGAAGAACTTGCGCATCAAAAAGATGAGTATATCGAAATTGAAGACTTATTAAAAGCAACAGCAATTTACGCGCAAGCAATTCATGAATTAGCGAAGTAATGGATATATAAATAATGTCCGCTCTCTATTTTGGAGAGCGGCTTCTTTTTACCTGAATGAGATAAGAAAGAAAAGCAACAATAGAAAGAAGGAGAAGATGTACATGGAACTGCATTATTTTGTCGCAATTACGTTACCGAATCATATAAAAGAAATGCTGTCTAACTATAAAGAGGACATGCAAGAGGAATTACAATTTCGTTCATGGGTACATAAAGAAGACTATCATATTACCCTTTCATTTTTAGGGAGTGCAACGGAGGAACAGCTAGAGGGAATAAAGAATGGATTACAAACAATTGCAGAAACAAAAGAACTATCGTTCACATTACAAGGTTTTTCAACGTTTGGTAGGGAAGATCAGCCTCGTATTTTTTGGGCGAAGGTAAGTGAGAATCACGATTTGTTTCAGTTGCAAAAGCAAATACATGCCATTTGTGAAGAAAATGGATTTTCTCTAGAAACACGCCCATATCACCCGCATATTACCGTTGCTCGTAAATGGATAGGAGAAGAAAAGTTTCGTTTAGAAAGTATAAAAGAAGTGCCTGAAATATCATTTCAAGCAGATACAATTACTTTATACGAATCCCACGTGAAAGAAACCCCGAAGTATAAATCGATTGCTGAAATAAAATTACAAAAATAGAATGTTGAAAACGTTTTTTATGCAGGTGAATATACTATAGAGAAGAATGGAGTTACTGTATAGAGTCTTGTTGATAAGAAAAGCCTTATCATTTGCAGCTCATTTTATCTCGCCTAATTGGTGAAGGCTAATAATAAGTGAGGATGGAGAAATTTTCTCGCTCATTAAAGTTTCACTTTATTTTAACTTTGAGAATGATGGTGATTTTTTTATGTTGAAAGTAAAACGTCCATTTGATGCCTATTTAGATGAAATGAATAAAATTACAATTTTGCTCCCACATGCGTATGGAACAAGTCGGACATTTCGTTTGCAAGAAGGAAGTAATGTGAAAGATTTACCGATTGCTCATACGATTGCGCTTCCAGATGCAACGAAGTATGAGTGCTTTATAGAAGAGCCGCTAGATGTGGGGAAGTATTATACAGTACGAGATGAACGGAATGAAGAAACTGATTTACAAATAGGTGCTGTTATTCGAACAAAAATTTTCGATGAAAAGTATTATTACGAAGGTACAGATTTAGGTGCTGTTTATCAAAAAGAAGAAACGACATTTAAAGTATGGGCCCCAACTGCAAGGCTTGCGAAAGTAAGAATTTATAAGAGCGATAAAGAATATGCCGATCATGAAATGTACAGGGGAGAAAACGGAGTTTGGATTCAAACATTACAAGGTGATTTAGACGGAGCACGCTATACATTTCTTGTTTGTATTAATTTAATATGGAACGAAGCTGTGGATCCTTATGCAAAGTCGGTGACGGTAAATGGAAAACATGGTGTTGTTATCAATTTAGAAAAAACGAATGTAACAAGACGAGAGGGATTACCAACATTACAATCAATGACAGATGCCATATTGTATGAACTGCATATTCGTGATGCGACTATACATCCAAATAGTGGAGTAATTCAAAAGGGAACATATAAAGGATTGATGGAAGAGGGAACAACAGGACGGAATGGGACATTAACAGGGTTGTCTCATATAAAAGATTTAGGTGTTACACATGTTGAACTATTACCTTTATATTGTTTCGGTGGTGTAGATGAGGCGAATCCTTCGTCCGCCTATAATTGGGGATATAATCCATTATATTACAATGCACCAACAGGATATTATGCTACAAACCCCTCTGATCCGTATAACAGGATAGTTGAGTGCAAACAACTAATTGAAACATTTCATAAACAAGGTATTAGGGTGATTATAGATGTTGTATATAATCATGTTTATGAAAGAGAGCTATCATCATTTGAAAAGCTTGTTCCAGGATATTATTTTCGTCATGGTGAAGATGGTATGCCTTCTAATGGGACGGGAGTCGGAAATGATATAGCGTCTGAACGGAAAATGATGAGGAAATTCATTGTAGAGTCTATTTTATATTGGCTTACTGAATACAATGTCGATGGATTCCGATTCGACTTAATGGGAATTTTAGATGTTGATACAATGAATATGATAGAAAAAGAAGTGCGAAACATAAAAAGAGATGCTTTGTTATTAGGAGAAGGATGGGATTTACAAACACCGCTTCCTCGTGAGGAAAAAGCAACGTTAAATAATGCGAAGAAAATGCCACATATCGCGCAGTTTAATGATCAATTTCGTGATGGGATAAAAGGGAGTACATTTCATATAAATAAGCGTGGTTTTGCATTTGGTGGGCATGTAGACTGTAATCATTTGCAGTATATTGCAGCAGGAAGTCTTTTAAGTATGAAAGAAACAGGGCTGTTTCTAGAGCCAGCGCAAAGCATTAACTATGTAGAATGTCATGATAATATGACGATGTGGGATAAACTAGTGCGCAGTAATGAAGAATCAGAAACGATTTTGAAAAAACGTCACCTGTTAGCGAGCGCAATGGTTATTCTTTCACAAGGCATTCCTTTCTTACACGCAGGGCAAGAGTTTTATCGTACGAAGAAAGGAAATGAAAATAGTTATAATGCAAATGATGAGATCAATCAATTAGATTGGGATCAAAAAGAGAAAGAGATAGAGACCGTTAACTATATAAAAGGTTTAATTGCGATTCGTAAAGAGCATGGGGCATTCCGATTACAAAGCGCAGACCTTATAAAAAAACATATGACTTTTTTACAAACATCTACAGAAGTACTTGCATATCACCTAGAGCATGTAGAAACGTTTGGGCCGTGGAAAGAGATTATCGTCTTATTTAATAGCGGTTTAGAAGCTAAAACTGTGCAACTTCCGAAAGAAGCAACGTGGCATGTGTTAGTAAACGAAAACGAAGCGAAAATAGAGCCAATTTCTTCATTTAGAGGAAAGGAACTTAAGCTCGCTCCAATTAGCACGTATATATTGACGATAATGTGACAAATCGCTACTTGACGATGAGAATGTAATAAATGTAGAATTGACAAAGGTGACGATTTTGATAAGTTGTCATTCTATGACAGGTTTTGTAAAATAAAATAGAGGATTTTTGGCTTAGGCTAATTTTTCTTTTCATTTACAGTAAAATATATGAATCCACAACATGTGTAGAAATGTTGCGGTTTTTCTTTTCATAACTATAAAAGATAAGGATTTGTTAACGGGTAATGAATATGGAATGGTTGGAACAATTATTAGGAAAAGAGTGGAGTCTTGTACCGGCTGGTGGAGTAACGGGCGATGCATATATTGCGCAAAACGGACAACAGAAGTTATTTTTAAAGCGGAATACATCGCCCTTTTTAGCGGTATTGTCAGCAGAAGGAATTGTTCCAAAATTACTTTGGACAAGAAGGGTAACGAATGGTGATGTAATTTCTGCTCAAAAATGGCTTCCGGGACAGAAGCTAGAGCCAGAGGATATGAAACTAGAACGTGTTGCGAAACTTTTGAAGAAAATACACTCCTCTAAAGCGCTTGTACAGATGATTCAAAGACTTGGGAAGCAGCCGCTTCACGCACAAGAGTTATTACAACAACTGCAACTCGTTTTAAGAGGAGATATAAGGGATGATGAAACAATTCAGCAAGGCCTTCAATATTTAATGGATTCATTAAAAGCTATTGAATACAATGAATTCGTTGTATGCCATTGTGATGTAAACCATAACAACTGGCTATTGTCGGATGAAGATGAATTGTTTTTAATTGATTGGGATGGAGCTGTAATTGCTGACCCAGCTCTAGACCTCGGTATGTTATTATATTGGTACATTCCGCGCCAGGAATGGAGTGAGTGGCTCGGTTACTATGATATTGAAATGGATGAATCGCTGCTTAGGCGTATGAGATGGTATGTGATAGCACAAACGATTTTGTCTATTCAATGGCATACAACAAAAAAACAGCAAGCAGAAGCTGAATATTGGCATCAATATTTACAGCAACTACTTGCTTCAGAATGATACTTAAGAAAAATTGTCCATTCCAGCAATCCACTGAGTAAGTTGTTCTTGATTATTGGAAATATGGTTGTCCAAATTAGAGGAAGATTTACCCGATTGACTATAAGAATATACATCGTTTAGCATTGTTTTAGCGTCACTACTTATATTATCGTTTGCGAGTAACGATTGAATGAGGCGCTCTAATTGCTCGCATTCTGAAACTGTCCCGCAGCAATCACTTTGGTGGTTGACTAAAATATCTTTCAGCACTTCTAATTGATGTTGTTGATTAATTGGCATGAACGGATCATCCTTTCGATTGTTTTTCTCTTCAAATGTAAGAGAAAAAGCTGTTTCGTCATGGAATGTTTAATGCTGTATGTAGTTTTTATCAAAATGGTACATCTTATACTTGAAAGAAACGGACCGAGTGCTCGTACGTACTTGGTTTTTTGTTTGGTAGATTGATTAAAAAAGAAAGAAGGAATTATTCCTTTAAAATAGCTATGTAAAGAGAGGGAAACATCTATGCGTTTAAGACATAAACCGTATGCAATGGATCGAATTAATGAATATTCACATATCGTAATCGGAAAACCAGAGGAGCGCGCTGGTAGCTGGAAAGAAGTATTTGGAAACGAACAACCAATTCACATTGAAGTAGGTACAGGTCGTGGCCGCTTCATGTATGATATGGCGAAAGCGAATCCACATATTAATTATATTGGAATTGAAAAATTCACAAGTGTTGTTGTAGATGCACTTGATAAATTAATTGAAGAAGAATTACCAAACTTAAAGTTAATTAATAAAGATGCTGAAGATTTAACAGTTTTCTTTGCGAAAGGTGAAATTGATCGCGTTTATTTAAACTTCTCAGATCCATGGCCAAAGAAACGTCATACGAAGCGTCGTTTAACGTATAAAACATTTTTACGTAATTACGAAGAAGTGTTAGTAGAAGGCGGAGAAATTCATTTCAAAACAGATAACCAAGGTTTATTTGAATATTCTCTTATGAGTATGGCTGAGTACGGTATGTTACTAACGTACTTAAGCTTAGATCTTCATAACAGCGACTTTGAAGGTAACATCATGACTGAATACGAAGAGAAATTCTCTAGTAAAGGTCATCGTATTTACCGAGTTGAAGCAAAATATCGTACAGAGCCTATGCAGTAATGCGTAGGTTTTTTTACATCTAAAATAATCAGAATTTTATGTTAAGATTAATTGAAAAGGGGGATGTGTAATGGAACAGTTACAAATTGGAGATATAAAAGTAACGTGGTTAAAAGGCGGGAATACACATTTAGATGGAGGAGCAATGTTTGGAGTCGTGCCGAAAGTACTTTGGTCACGTAAATATAAACATAATGATACAAATCATATTTATTTACGAACAGATCCGTTACTTTTGCAAACAAAAGATGGAAATATGCTCATTGATTCCGGGATAGGAAACGGTAAGTTGAATGAGAAGATGAAACGAAATCAAGGTGTAACAGAAGAATCATCGGTTTATGAATCATTAGAAAAATTAGGATTAAAGCCTGAAGATATCGACTACGTCTTGATGACACATCTTCATTTTGATCATGCATCTGGTCTAACAAAATGGGAAGATGATCACCTTGTACCGTCATTTCCAAATGCGAAAGTTTACGTAAGTGAAACAGAATGGAATGAAATGAGGAATCCAAACATTAGATCACGTAATACATATTGGAAGGAAAATTGGGAGCCAATTGTAGATCAAGTTGTTACGTTCCAGCAAGAAATAGAAATTACAGATGAAATCAAGATGGCGCGTACGGGTGGTCATAGTGATGGACATGCAGTTATCGCTTTGGAGAGTCAAGGGGAAACGATGCTACACTTAGCGGATCTCTTACCGACGCATGCGCATCAAAATGTATTATGGGTAATGGCATACGATGATTATCCGATGACCTCGATTGAAAATAAGCAAAAGTGGATGAAGTATGGTGCTGAAAAAGAGGCATGGTTTACGTTTTACCATGATGCATATTATCGCGCTGTGAAGTGGAATGAGGAAGGGCATATCGTAGAAAAAATAGAACGGAAAACGAGTATAGAAGCATAAAAATAGGAGGTTGTTCCATCATATTTATTGGAGCAGCCTCTTTTTTATTGTCGGGTTTTGTTGATAAATCGATATAATTGGGAAATCGCTGATATAATTTTAATCAATACCCACAATTAAAAAATAAGAGGTTCACCTAATGGGAACCCTCCTTTTTATGCTGCTATAACCTCTAAAACAGTACCTGTTTTAGCATCAACTAAAAATTCAAATCGTTCTTGTATATCATTTAACATTGTTGTAAGACCGCCGCGATAAACTTCATATGCGACATCATATTTTTCAAATGTCTCTGGAACCATATGTACCCAAGAGCCAGTAATTTCACCTTTATGACTTAATGCTTGTTTCACCATTTTTAATGCTTTTTCTGAAGAAATATGGGATTGTTCTTGTACTTTGTTTGCAACGAGATAACCAGCTGCGAACCCAACGCCAAGACCTGCTACTAAACCTTTCCAGCTCATATATTCACCTCAATTCTATAAAATAAAAATAGTGTACCGATAATAATTATAAAGCAAATACAGCTAAAAAAGAAGAAACTAGAAACATTTCGAAAATTTCGTTACAATAAAAGAGGTATTCTACTAAGGTTTGAAAGAAGGGGACTTCGTGAATAAAGAGACATTACAATTATTTCGTACGTTAACAGAATTACAAGGTGCATCAGGTTTTGAACATGATGTACGCCGTTTTATGAAACAAGAATTAAGCAAATATGCGGATGAAATTGTACAAGACGGTTTAGGTAGCGTATTTGGTCTGAAAAAAGGGGACGAAACTGGCCCGCGTGTTCTTGTAGCAGGTCATATGGATGAAGTAGGTTTCATGGTTACGCAAATTACGAAAAACGGAATGCTTCGTTTTCAAACGTTAGGCGGCTGGTGGAGCCAAGTTTTATTAGCACAGCGTGTACAAGTTATGACGAAGAATGGTCCTGTTATTGGGGTTGTTGGTTCTATTCCTCCTCATTTATTAAGTGACGCGCAACGTGCAAAACCGATGGATATAAAAAATATGTTAATTGATATAGGTGCAGATAGCTATGAAGATGCGATTGAGATTGGTGTAAAACCAGGACAACAAATCGTGCCAATCTGCCCGTTTACACCGATGGCAAATGAGAAGAAAATTATGGCGAAAGCTTGGGACAACCGTTACGGATGTGGTCTTGCAATCGAATTATTAAAAGAATTAAAAGATGAAACATTACCAAATACATTATATTCTGGTGCTACTGTACAAGAAGAAGTAGGGCTCCGCGGAGCGCAAACAGCTGCAAATATGATTCAACCAGATATTTTCTATGCGCTTGATGCAAGTCCAGCAAACGATGCATCTGGTGACAAAACACAGTTCGGTCAATTAGGAAAAGGTGCTCTTCTTCGTATTTACGATCGCACGATGGTAACACATAGAGGAATACGCGAATTCATTTTAGATACAGCAGAAACAAACAACATTCCGTACCAATACTTTATTTCACAAGGTGGTACAGATGCGGGCCGTGTACATACAAGTAACTCTGGTATCCCATCAGCAGTAATTGGTGTTTGTGCGCGCTACGTTCATACACATGCTTCAATTTTACATGTTGATGATTATGCAGCGGCGAAAGAATTAATTACGAAGCTTGTAAGAATAACAGATAAAACGACGTTAGAGACAATTAAGAATAACGCGTAGAGAGGAAGAAGGGCTGAAGAGCCTTTCTTTTTTAGATTGAATAGATGACCCATCCATGAGTGGGAATGGTCAGTGCCTAATTGGTGCTCGAATGGTGTATTAAGACCCTGGATAGGAAAAGAGAGGAAGGCTGTTTTTGTTTTTGAAGACGGTAATGTTGTTAGAAAAAACCTTCTTTTTTAGATTGAATAGATGACCCAGCGATGAGTGGGAGCGGTCAGTGCTTAATTGGTGTTCGAATGATGTATGAAGACTCCAAGTAGGAAGTGAGAGGAAGGCTGTTTTTGTTTTTGAAGACGGTAATGTTGTTAGAAAAAACCTTCTTTTTTTAGATTGAATAGATGACCCATCCATGAGTGGGAGTGGTCAGTGCTTAATTGGTGTTCGAATGATGTATGAAGACCCCAAGTAGGAAGTGAGAGGAAGGCTGTTTTTGTTTTTGAAGACGGTAATGTTGCTAGAAAAACCTTCTTTTTTAGGCTGAATAGATGACTTGGTGATATGTGGTAGTGGTTGATGCTTAATTCGTATCTGATAGGGATATTAGAATAGAATGATGAATTTTTATAGAGGTGAACGAAATGAAAGTAGTAGTAGGATCAAAGAATAAAACGAAGGTTGGCGCTGTGGAGAAGGTTTGGAAAGATGCTGAAATTACATCTCTTTCTGTTCCGTCAGGAGTATCAGCTCAGCCTTTCTCAGATGAAGAGACGATGCAAGGAGCGATTAATAGAGCGAAGCGAGCGCTAGAGGAAGGAGAAGCTCCAATTGGTATTGGGCTAGAAGGCGGCGTAATGAAAACGGAGCACGGTTTATTTATGTGTAACTGGGGCGCGCTAGCAACAATGGATGGGAAAGTATTTGTGGCCGGAGGAGCGCGTATTACGTTACCAGACGATTTTTTAGCACCTCTTGAAGATGGTAAGGAATTAAGCGAAGTGATGGAAGAGTTTGTGCAGCGAAAAGATATTCGTAGTCACGAAGGTGCTATCGGTATTTTTACAGATGATTATGTCGACCGCACGGAATTATTTGTACACGTTGTTAAGTTGTTAGTTGGGCAATATAAGTATGACAAAAAGCAAGCATAAACCTTGCACCGTGCGCGATGTATGGTAGTATAAAAGAAAGATTATAACATGAAAAATGCACCCGTTAGAGGAGGAAATATAGATGAAGTCATTAGAAAGCATGGAGCAATTCCAACAGTTAAAAAATGAAGAGAATGTAGTCTTTATGTTCTCAGCAGAATGGTGCCCAGACTGCCGCTTTGTAGATCCATTTATGCCAGAAGTAGAAGAGAAATATAGTGATTTCTCATTTTACTATGTAGATCGTGATGAGTTTATTGATCTATGTGTAAAATTAGACGTATTTGGCATTCCGAGCTTTGTAGCGTACAATAAAGGTGAAGAAACTGGTCGCTATGTAAACAAAGATCGTAAAACACAAGAACAAATCGAAGAGTTCATTGAAGGTTTAAAATAAGGCAATTTGCCAATTGAATTGTAAAACAACCTCTACCTTCGCGGGGGAGGTTATTTTTTTGGAAGGGAGGAAAAAAGAGATGAAGATGACAAGTAAAAAGATGAAAGATGAGTTAATAAAGAAATTATCTCGCCCAGAATGGGACTTTCAGTATGATAGTGAGAAAGAAGTTTTACGTATTGAACAAAAAGACTCCAAAAAAGGTATTAACGTATCGCTTCCAGGAGTTGTGGCAAAATGGGAAGTGAACAAGGAAAAGGCAATTGAAGAAGTTGCTTATTACGTACAAGAAGCGCTAATTGCGATGCATAAAGAAGAAAATAGCGGAGCGAAAATTTTACCTGTTATTCGCTCTACTTCTTTCCCGAAACAAGCAGAAGAAGGAAATCCGTTTATTATGACGGATCATACGGCGGAAACACGTATTTACTACGCGCTAGATTCGAATAAAACGTATCGACTAATTGATGAGCGTCTATTACAAAAATTAGAACTTACAGAACAGCAAGTGCGTGAAATGGCATTATTCAACGCACGCTCATTAGGTTATGAATTTAAACAAGACACAGTAGCGGGTAATACATTCTACTTTTTAAACACAAATGATGGGTATGACGCGACTCGTATTTTAAACGAATCGTTACTACAATCGATGCGTGAAAAGATTTCTGGTGACATGGTTGTTGCTGTTCCTCACCAAGATGTATTAATTATTGCTGATATCGTCAACGAAATCGGTTATGATATTATTGCACAAATGACAATGAAATTTTTTGCCGAAGGGCATGTTCCGATTACATCACTTTCATTCGTATATGAAGATGGAGAATTTGAACCAATCTTTATTTTAGCGAAAAATCGGAAGAAGACAGATGGAAAAGAGAAAGGATGAACGAAGTGAACGTTTTTTACAACCTTGAAGGAATTGGTGACACTTTAATTGTTGCCTTACAAGATATTACTTTAGAGAACCGTACTTTTGATCGCAAAGGAGATGTTGCACGCGTATACGATCGTGAAAGCAATGTAACAGCAGGATTCAACATCTTTAATGCATCTTCTTACTTAGAAGTAAAAGAAACAGGCAACCTTACATTAACGAAAGAGCTTGTAGAGAAAATCAACGGAATTTTAGCGAAGAATGGCTTTGAAGAAACAGTAGAAGCAGATCTTTCTCCGAAATTTGTTGTAGGCTATGTAGCTGAAAAAGAAAAGCATCCAAATGCTGACAAGCTAAACATCTGTAAAGTAGAAATCGGTACAGAAACATTACAAATCGTATGTGGTGCACCAAACGTTGATGCAGGACAAAAAGTTGTCGTTGCAAAAATTGGTGCTGTAATGCCAAGTGGTATGTTAATTAAACCAGCAGAACTTCGCGGTGTTCCTTCTTCTGGAATGATCTGCTCTGCACGTGAATTAGAGCTTCCAGATGCTCCACAAGAAAAAGGTATTCTTGTATTAGAAGATAGCTTTGAAGTTGGACAAGAGTTTAAATTTTAATTGATATAAGAAGAGAGAGGTTGTCCTTTTGGACAGTCTCTCTTTTTGTTTTGTCATTTTTTGTTGGTAAGTCGATATTCCGTGTCGAATCGTTGATATGTGTAGAGTTACGATAGATATATTTGAAAAATCGTTGATATATGTAGAGTTACGATAGATATATTTGAAAAATCGTTGATATATGTAGAGTTACGATAGATATATTTGAAAAATCGTTGATATATGTAGAGTTACGATAGATATATTTGAAAAATCGTTGATATATGTAGAGTTACGATAGATATATTTGAAAAATCGTTGATATATGTAGAGTTACGATAGATATATTTGAAAAATTGTTGATATATTGAGAGTTTTGACAGATATATTCAAAAAATCATTCATATTATAAGGATGTCACCTTTTTTCTTAAAATCTATATTGTATTTTATAAACAAACTAGTTAAAATTTAGAAAAATAGAAGGGGATAGACGTATGAAACAACAAATAAAAATCGCAGAACTTCTAAAACGAATTGAAACTTCAAAACAGCAAGATATTGAGCTAGGTACTTATGAAATATATGTGTTTAGTGAAAGTGAATTAGAAAAAGGACAAATCGGTTACCGATACGATAAACATAAAAATTCATTAATAAGTGAAGGAAACGGAAAGTGGCAAGAAGGATGGATTACAATTGGATATGAAACGGATATGGGCGATCCAGTTTTCGTAAATATAGATGATGACGCTTATCCGGTTTATACTGCAGAACGTGGTACAGAAAAATGGCAGCCAGTTTATATTGGAAATATGGATGAGATTATAGGGCAATTATAAGAAAAACTTTGAATCTGGTGCAAAGTGATGGGAGAGAAGTATGAAGTATATAAAAATAATGAGCATGATTGCATTCATTGGAATATATATGGCCGGTTGTTCACAAGAGCAGCCGAAAAAAGAAACTACATCTTCTATACAAGAGAAAAACAAAGATACCAAAGAAGACGCACCGGTAGAAAAACAGCAAGAACAAGAAAAAAACGAAGAATTGCAAGCAATTCAAACGAATGAGCAAGTAGAACATAAGCAAGAGGAAGTATCATCTGAGGAAAAGAAAGAAGAAACTACGCCAGTGCAGCCAATTGAGCAACCAGTGCAAAATAATGAACAAAAAGTAGAGAGTAATGAAAAACAAGAGAAGTTTCTCGTCGTTATTGATCCAGGGCATCAACAAAAAGCGAATTTAAATTTAGAGCCAATTGGACCAGGGGCAACAACGCAAAAATATAAAGTGACAGACGGTACAACAGGTGTTGTGACGAAAAAGAGAGAGGCTGTACTTGTATTAGAAATGGCTTTTTTATTAAAAGAAAAGCTTGAAGCAAAAGGGATACAAGTATTAATGACGAGAACATCACAAGACGTTGATATAAGTAATAAAGAACGGGCAACATTCGCAAATAATCATAAGGCGAATTTATTTTTACGTCTTCATGCAGATGGTTCTGAAAATCCAAACGAAAATGGATTTGCTGTATTGACGCCGGCAGAAGGAAGTCCGTATACGAAAGAGATTTATGCGGAAAGTCTTCAAATCTCTCAAATGATTGTAAATAAAATGAGGGAGAATCAACAAGTAAAAGTAAATGGAATTAAATTTCGGGATGATCTTTCTGGATTTAATTGGGCAAAGGTTCCTGGTGTGTTATTAGAACTTGGGTTTATGTCAAACCATGAAGAAGATAAAAAATTATCTGACCCGCAATATGTAAATTCTTTATTGCAAAGTGTAACGGATAGCATAGATGCATATCAGAAGAGTAAAGCTTAAGCGCAGTCTTATATGAAAGGCTGCGTTTTTTCATATGAAACACTCGTAAATTAGAATATTGTGGATAAATATGACATGCTTAATTTTACCTGCACTTTTTGCCGAATGCTGATACAATAAAGGATGTTACTATTTAGTAGAAAGAGTGGTAAGCATGTTAGATTGGATGAAAAAGCTGTTTAACAAAGAGGAAGAACAAACAGCGATGAATAAAGAAGTACCAAAGCAAATTGAAAGTCAGCCGAAAATTCCTCGTGTAAACCACTACACTGAAGCAAGAGAAGCACAAATGGCAAGTAGGAATGCAGGTAAATGCCGTTTTCCTTTAGTACCGGATAATGGGTTCGATGAAGAGGATGAAAGCGAAGTAAATCGCTTCGAAGAACAACCTGTTCAAGGAGTAACATATGAAGAACCTACTGCCCAAAGAGGAATAAAGGTGGAAAGAAGCAGACGATCGTATGTGGAAAAGGTAGTTTCTACATATGAAGAGCCGGAAGTGCAATATGAACCGGTGCGGGAGTCTGTCGTTAAAAAGGCATCTGCACCTTCGCAAGAGAGTAACCGTAGACCATTTCGTCCAACAGAAATGATTTCGCCAATTTATGGATATAATCGTCCTTCAGTAGAGAAAAAGGAAGAAAAGCAGGAGGAAGTAAAGGAAAGAGAAGACCTTGAAATATCTGTAGAGGGTAAATCAGTCGTTGATGCATGGTTAGAGAAAAAAGGATATAAATTATCTGATTTCTCAGAAGGACAAGCACCAACTTCTTCTAGTCATAGAGCTGCTAACCAGCAAGGAGAGCAACAATATGAAGAGAATAAAAAGGAAGAAAAGTCAGTAGTTGATCAATGGCTAGAGAAAAACGGTTATGAAATCGAACGCCAAGTGCCTTTAGTAGAAGAAAAAGAAGTGATTCAAGAAATGAGTACACCGCAGGAAGTTTCAGCGGATGAATTACTTCATAAAACAGTAGCTGAGCAGATGGAAAGTGCTAAGCTAGAAAAAGATGTAGTGGTGTTAAACGAAAACAATCTACAAGAAGAATTAGTAGCTTCTAAAGTAGAGCACGAGGATACAATATTATCAGAAGAAATTAAACGTAACACAGAAATAAAACAACCTACTATTGAAGTAGAAAAGCAAGCTCCAGAAGAATCAGTGATTGTCAAAGCAGAAGAAAAACTTGAAGAAACAATCATTGTGGAAATACCAGAAGAAGTGTCAAAAGTAGAAGTAATTGCAGAAACGGAAGAGCTTGAAGAAGTAGTTATGGAAACAGAGGCACCTGAAGAAGTGGAAGCAGAAGGGTCAGAAGAAGTGGAAGTAATTGCGGAAACGGAAGAAGTAGAAGTAATTGCAGAAACGGAAGAGCTTGAAGAAGTAGTTATGGAAACAGAGGCACCTGAAGAAGTGGAAGCAGAAGGGTCAGAAGAAGTGGAAGTAATTGCAGAAACGAAAGAGCCAGAAGAAGTAGTTATGGAAACAGAAGAAGTGGAAGTAATTGCGGAAGCGAAAGAGTCAGAAGAGGTGGAAGTAATTGCGGAAGCGAAAGAGCTAGAAGAAGTGGAAGTAATTGCGGAAGCAGAAGAAACAGAAGTGATTGCAGAAACAAAAGCGCCTGTAGTAGAGACATTTGTAGCACTTGAGGAAATTCAGCAAGAAGATGAAGCAATTGAACAAAAGAGTGAATTCATACATGTTGCTGAGGCTGATGAACAAACGAAGAAAGATGTTCAAAGCTTTGCGAATGTTTTAATTGCAGAAACAGAGGAAAATAGACGAGTTGTAGAAGAAGCACAGGTCGCAGAAGAGCAACGAGTTGTAGAAGAAACACCAATCGCAGAAGAGCAACCAGTTGTACAAAAAGAAGAACCAAAACGTGAGAAAAAGCGCCATGTACCATTTAATGTTGTTATGTTGAAACAAGATAGAACACGATTAATGGAAAGACATGCAGCTAGAGCAAATGCAATGCAGCCTTCTGCTAATGTACGAGTAGAGAATAAGCCAGTACAACAAGAGGTAGCAGAACCACAAGTGGAAGAAAACCCAATGCAGCAGGTGGTAGTAGAACCACAAGTGGAAGAACGTCCAGTGCAGCAGGTGGTAGTAGAACCACAAGTGGAAGAGCGCCCAGTGCAGCAGGTGGTAGTAGAACCACAAGTGGAAGAGCGCCCAGTGCAGCAAGTAGCAGAACCACAAGTGGAAGAACGCCCAGTGCAGCAAGTAGTAGCAGAACCACAAGTGGAAGAGCAACCAATGCAGCAAGTAGTGGTAGAGCAAGTACAAAAGCCAATTTCAAGTACGGAAGTACAAGAGAAAGCATATGTTGTAAATCAAAGAGAGAACGATATGCGAAATGTATTGCATACACCACCGACATATACTGTTCCACCATTAGCGCTGTTGTCGATTCCACAGCAATCAGCGTTAGATAATACAGAATGGTTAGAGGAGCAGAAAGAATTATTAGATACAACGTTTAATAATTTTCATGTTGGAGCACATGTTATTAATGTATCACAAGGTCCAGCAGTAACTCGTTTTGAAGTACAGCCAGACCCAGGTGTGAAAGTAAATAAAATTACAAATTTAAGTGATGATATTAAGTTAAGTTTAGCTGCGAAAGATATTCGTATTGAAGCGCCGATTCCAGGGAAGAGTGCAATTGGAATTGAAGTTCCAAATAAAGAAAGTAAGCCAGTATTTCTTCGCGAAATTTTAAGAAGTCCTGTATTCACAAAGAGTGAATCACCGCTTACTGTTGCGCTTGGACTTGATATTTCAGGGGATCCAATTGTAACGGATATTCGAAAAATGCCGCACGGACTTATTGCGGGTGCAACGGGTTCAGGTAAAAGTGTGTGTATTAACGCCATTTTAACGAGTATTTTATATAAAGCGAAACCACATGAAGTGAAGTTAATGTTAATTGATCCGAAGATGGTTGAGCTTGCACCATACAATTCTGTTCCGCATCTTGTAGCACCTGTTATTACGGATGTAAAAGCAGCGACAGCTGCATTAAAATGGGCAGTTGAGGAAATGGAACGCCGTTATGAATTGTTTGCGCATGCTGGTGCTCGTGATTTAACTCGCTACAATACGATTGTAAGTGAGCGAGAAATTCCAGGAGAGACATTACCTTATATCGTTATTGTCATTGACGAGTTAGCCGATTTAATGATGGTAGCACCTGGTGATGTTGAGGAAGCGATTTGTCGTATTGCGCAAAAAGCACGTGCTTGTGGTATTCATTTATTAGTAGCGACGCAGCGTCCATCTGTAGATGTTATTACAGGTTTAATTAAGTCAAACATTCCAACGCGTATTGCGTTTACTGTATCATCTCAAGTTGATTCGCGTACGATTATTGATATTGGGGGCGCGGAGAAATTACTTGGCCGTGGTGATATGTTATTCTTAGGGAACGGTACATCTAAACCAGTTCGTGTACAAGGTGTATATGTATCGGATGATGAGATTGAAAAAACAGTTGATCATGTGAAAAAGCAAATGAAGCCGAATTACTTATTTAAGCAAGAGGATTTATTAGCGAAAACAGAACAAGCTGAGTCGGAAGACGAATTGTTCCTTGATGCATGTCAATTTGTTGTAGAACAAGGGGGAGCGTCCACATCTTCTGTACAGCGAAAATTCCGCATCGGTTATAATCGCGCGGCACGTCTCATTGAAGAGATGGAATCGCAAGGAATTATTTCTGAAGGTAGAGGAACGAAACCGAGAGATGTCCTTATTTCTGAGGATGAATTTGCCGCTATGCAGGAAACAAATGTATAGTAAACGGTTTTGCTGTATACTAAGAGAAAATGTTGGATAGTAAAGTAGGGAGTAAAGCGACATGAAAGAAATTGAATTAAAATTAAAAGGTGAAATAAATAGACTAACAAATAAAACATTTAAATTTGACGAACGTGTTGGAGAAGGTTGGTTCTCTGCCGTTTACTTTTTAAAGACTAGAGAAATCATCGAAGAATTTCGCCCGAAAAGTGTTGTAACGATGCAATTTTTCCAAAAGGAAAATGCAGTTCTTTGCGGAACGGATGAAGTAATTGCATTGCTACAAACATTCGCTAAAAATCCTGAGGAACTTGAGATTAACTCTTTAAAAGATGGCGATAAAATTAGTCCATTTGAAACAGTGTTAACAATTCATGGTCCTTATGAAAATTTCGGATTTTTAGAAGGTGTCATTGATGGGATTTTAGCTCGTCGTACATCGGTTGCGACAAACGTATATAACGTTGTCCAAGCTGCGCGTAGCGTAGATAAAGAAAAACCAGTTATTTTCATGGGAGACCGTGATGATCATTATACACA
The DNA here is from genome assembly GCF_045291115.1 of Bacillus sp. PPSBB_2. Taxonomy (NCBI): domain Bacteria; kingdom Bacillati; phylum Bacillota; class Bacilli; order Caryophanales; family Bacillaceae; genus Bacillus; species Bacillus sp. PPSBB_2. The sequence continues at coordinate 4,940,193 of NZ_CP147983.1, read as the reverse complement.
ACAAGCTGGTGACGGTTATGCAGCATACATCGGAGGTATGAGCGCACAAGCGACGCATGCGATGAATGAATGGTGGGGCAAAAGTGGTATGGGGACGATGCCTCACGCATTAATTCAAATGTTTAATGGTGATGTTGTGGAAGCGGCAAAAGCATATCATAAGAAATTCCCAGAAGATGAATTAGTTGTATTAATTGATTACAACAATGATGTCATTACAGATGCACTTCGCGTAGCGCGTGAATTTGGATCAACATTAAAGGGTGTACGTGTAGATACGTCCCGCACGATGATTGATCAATACTTTATTCGCCACCCAGAAGTACTTGGAACATTCGATCCACGTGGTGTAAACCCATCGCTTGTATTCGCACTTCGTAAAGCACTTGATGAAGAAGGATTCCAGCATGTAGACATCGTTGTAACTGGTGGATTTGATGAGAAGCGTATTCGTGAATTTGAAGCTCAAAACGTACCTGTTGACATATACGGGGTAGGAAGTAGCTTATTAAAAATGAATATTGGCTTTACTGGTGATAATGTAGAACTAAATGGGAAACCAGAAGCAAAAGCTGGTCGTAAATATCGTCCAAACCCACGTTTAGAGCGTGTTCAATTAGAAAAAAGAGAAGAGATGTAAAAGAGAGAAAAACTGATAGGTGATTGACCCTATCAGTTTTTCTGTTATCATAGTATAGCGGCTTCTTTTTTGCTATAATGGACTTATTATGGACATATAAAGAAGTACGTACGAGTTTATCCTGATAAGTGAAGGGAAAGAATAACTTCACTACATCAAAAATGTATGATGATTACCAAAATAAGAAAAGATTCATATACTGTCTTATAGATAGGCCGTTGTATTAGTTCGAAATGTTGGAGGTTCTTTAAGATGACAGTTTACCATTTTGTAGGAATTAAAGGAACAGGAATGAGTTCATTAGCGCAAATTCTTCATGATATGAAGCATACTGTTCAAGGGTCTGATTATGAAAAGCGTTTCTTTACACAAACAGCGTTGGAAAAGCGTAGTATCTCGATCCTTCCTTTTGATAAGAATAATGTAGAAGAAGGACAAGTGATTATTGCAGGAAATGCATTTCCTGATACGCATGAAGAAATCGTAGCAGCAAAAGAATTAAACATCCCAGTCCATCGTTACCATCATTTCTTAGGTGACCTGATGAGCCAATACACAAGTGTTGCTGTAACTGGTGCACACGGAAAAACATCAACAACAGGTTTGTTAGCCCATGTAATGCAAGGTGCACACCCAACATCTTACCTTATTGGAGATGGAACAGGGCATGGGGTAGAAAATAGTAAGTATTTTGTATTTGAAGCTTGTGAGTATCGTCGTCATTTCTTGTCTTATAATCCAGACTATGCAATTATGACGAATATTGATTTTGATCATCCAGATTATTTTGCAGACATCAATGATGTATTCAGTGCATTCCAAGAGATGGCATTGCAAGTGAAAAAAGGCATTATTGCATGTGGAGATGATGAAGAACTTCAAAAAATTCAAGCGAAAGTACCTGTTATTTTCTATGGATTTGGAGAAGATAATGATTTCCAAGCACGCAACATTCAAAAGAGAACAGATGGTACAATATTTGATGTATTCGTTCGTAACACGTACTATGATACGTTCAAAATTACAGGATACGGCAATCACAGCGTATTAAATGCGTTAGCAGTAATCGCGCTTTGCCATTATGAAAATGTTGATGTAGAAGCAGTAAAACATCAATTAACAACTTTTGAAGGCGTAAAACGTCGCTTTAATGAAAAGCCGATGGGAGAGCAAGTAATCATCGATGACTACGCACACCATCCGACAGAGATTAATGCAACGATTGAAGCTGCTCGTCAAAAACATCCAGAGCGTGAAATTGTCGCTGTATTCCAGCCACATACATTCTCACGTACAGAAAAGTTCTTAGATGAGTTCGCAGAAAGCCTAAGCAAGGCTGACCAAGTATACTTATGTGATATTTTCGGATCAGCACGTGAAAACAAAGGTGAATTAACAATCGAAGATCTGCAAAAGCGTATTGACGGTGCAGAATTAATTACAGATACAACAACGGATGTATTAAAGAAACATAAAAACGGCGTTCTAATTTTCATGGGCGCAGGTGACATCCAAAAATTCGAAGCGGCTTACGTAAAAGAAGTTCAAGTTGCAGAGAAATAATAGAAAAGACGCATAGCTTGGCTGTGCGTCTTTTTTATGTTGTCGTGGTTGTGCATTAATGTTGAAACGTCGATATATATGGAGTTGTGTTCGATATATTTCAAAAATCGTTGATATATTGGTACGTGTTTTGAAATATAAATGTTAGAATAATAAGAAAACTAAAAAGGGGACTAAAAAACATGTTCACACTCCGAGTAGATGACGAAATCGAACTACAATTACTAGAAAAACATCATAAAGAGGAATTATATCAATTATTAGATCAAAACCGTAATCATTTACGAAAATGGCTCCCTTGGGTAGATGGGACAAAATCTGCTGATGCTTATGATGAAATTTTTCCGATGTGGTTAAAGAAGTTTGCAGAGGGAGACGGTTTTGAAAGTGGTATACGTTACAAAGGAAAGCTCGTTGGGATGGTAGGCATTCATCCAGTGAGTTGGGGGAAGAAAGCGACGAGTCTTGGGTATTATCTTGCAGAAGATGCTGGCGGGAAAGGTATTATGACGCGTAGCGTAAAGGCTGTACTTCACTATGCATTTGAAAATTTAAAGCTGAATAAAATTGAAATTCGGTGCGGTGTTGGAAATGCGAAAAGCCGAGCAATTCCAGAACGTTTAGGATTTAAGTTAGATGGTATTTTACGAGATGAAGAATGGCTATATGATCATTTTCATGATATCGCTGTATATAGTTTACTAGCTTCAGAATGGAAAGAGATTCGATGAACGAGAAGATTCGTATTGTTCCATATGAAGGTACGTTTCAAGAGGAAGTAGTAGATCTTATCGTTCATATTCAGCAAAAAGAGTATAATGTTTCAATTACGAAAGAAGAGCAACCTGATTTACTTGAAATAGAAACATTCTATCAAAAGGGTCACGGAAACTTTTGGGTAGCAATTTATGATGGTAAAGTAGTTGGAACAGTAGCTTTATTAGATATTGAGAATCATCAAGTAGCGCTAAGAAAAATGTTCGTACAAAAAGAGTTTCGCGGAAAAGAATGGGGCGCATCACATATGTTGCTTCAAACAGCAATTTCATGGGCTGAGGATAAAAAATTGAAAGATATTTACTTAGGAACAACATTAAAATTTTTAGCGGCACATCGTTTTTATGAAAAGAATGGTTTTCAAAGTGTGAGTATAGACGAGTTGCCGAAAAACTTTCCGGTGCTACAGGTAGATAAGAAATTTTATAGGTACATTGTGTAAAAGGTCATTTAGAAATGGCCTTTTTCTATGAACCAAAATGGAAATAGTGGTATAATTTGGATTAGGGGGTGTAGGTATGAACTTTCCAATTCAAAGAAGTAAGTCAGTAGTCATTTTCTTTTGTCTTACGTTAGTTTTTATGTTTATATATCCAATTGTCATGCTTTTCACTAATAAAGCGCATTGGATGTCAGCGTTGATCGGGATGGGTTTATGCTTCATTGTAAATGTACCACTCGTTTGGGAAGTATTTATTAAAAAACATAAAGTAGAAAATGGCGTATTAAAGTACGGTATTTTAAATGATGATATTGTATTAAAAGATGTGAGAATTATACGTCAGGTCGGAAAGTCTCTTGAAATTACGACGAATGCATATAAAGTACATATGGTTGCGATGCCGCAAAATATGGATGAATTCTTGGCGCTTATAGAGAAAGAAAATCCACATGTGAAAATAGAAATGGCAGGTAAGAAATGAAATATATAAAACCTTTTTTTGCTTGGAAATTATGCTGGTGTTTGCTATCTGCACTAGGGTAAATATGAAATGGAACCTGCCTTTATATGTACCCATATTAATAGGTACTATCGCAGTGGCACTTTTATATTATTTTCATTTTCAGCAAACAAAAAGTAAGAACAGTAGCTCGATATAGAGTGAGGATAATAAAAAAACGCTCGGCGAAAATTCCGAGCGTTTTTCATTATTTTAAGTTCTCTGGGTTTAAAGCTTCTAATTCAGGTACAACGAAGCGCCCGTCTTTACGGATTAGTACGTCGTCAAAGTAAATTTCGCCGCCGCCGTATTCAGGGCGTTGGATACATACTAAGTCCCAATGGATGTTCGAGTTGTTACCGTTCCATGCATCGTCGTAAGCTTGTCCAGGAGTGAAGTGGAAGCTGCCATCGATTTTTTCATCGAATAGGATGTCTCCCATTGGATGTAAGATGTATGGGTTTACGCCGATTGCGAACTCACCAACGTAGCGTGCGCCTTCGTCTGTATCGAAGATTTTGTTAATGCGTTCTGAATCGTTTGCAGTTGCTTCAACGATTTGGCCGTTCTCGAACTTAAGTTGTACATTTTCAAATGTATAACCGTTGTAAGGAGATGGTGTGTTGTAAGAAACTGTACCGTTAACAGAATCACGAACTGGTGCAGAGTATACTTCACCGTCTGGAATGTTTAAATGACCTGAGCATTTAATTGCTGGAATGTCTTTAATAGAGAATGTTAAGTCAGTTCCAGGACCAGTTAAACGAACTTTATCTGTTTTATTCATTAATGTAACAAGGCTGTCCATCGCCTTATCCATTTTACCGTAGTCTAAGTTACATACTTCAAAGTAGAAGTCTTCGAAAGCTTCTGTACTCATTTTAGCAAGCTGTGCCATAGAAGCATTTGGGTAGCGAAGAACAACCCAGCGTGTTTTTGGAACGCGAATGTCTCTATGAACTTTTTTACCAACTGTTTGGCCATGAACTTTCATACGCTCACTTGGAACGTCAGCTTGTTCATTAATATTATCGCCAGAGCGAAGGCCGATATAAGCGTCCATGTCTTTCATTACGCTTGCTTCATATGCAGCGATTTGTTCGAAATGTTCTTCAGTAGCACCCATTAATAAAGAGCGATCTACTTGATGATCTTTTAAAGAGACGAATGGGAAACCACCAGCTGCATATGCTTCTTTTACAAGTGCAGTTACAAGTTCTTTTTGTAAGCCAAAGTTTTCAATTAATACTTTTTCACCTTTTTGTAAGCGGATAGAGTAGTTAATTAAATTGTATGCTAACTTTTCAATACGTGGATCTTTCATATGTAAAGCCTCCCTACTAATTATGTATCCTCTCCTATTGTAACCTACTTAGTGGAATTTGTTGAATGATTTATGTTACAGTTAACGAATAAGTATGAAAATTCTAATGATGAGATAGGGATTAGAATGAAACGGAAAATGATTGTATAATAGGGGAAAGTATGAAAAAGATAAAGGAAGTGATGAAATGCAAGTTCTTTTATATGTAAGTGCGGCTATTATCGCGGTTGCTTTCGCAGTATTAGTAGTGTATGTATGCAGAACGTTGTTATCGGTTCAGAAGACGTTAGAAAACGTTGCAAGCACGTTAGAAGGTTTAGAAAAACAAATGCAAGGAATTAGCGTAGAGACAGAGCAATTATTACATAAAACGAATGCGTTAGCTGATGATATTCAACAGAAGTCACAGTCATTAAATAAAGTGGTAGCGGGTGTAGATGGGATTGGAACGACAATCCAATCTTTAAATACGAAGCTTCGTAATGTATCAGACTCTGTAACGGACGAAATTGAAAATAACGCTGATAAAGTAGCGCAAGTTGTACAGTGGAGCAGTGCGGCGATTGAAGTATACAATCATTACCGTGCGTCGAGACAAGAGAAGAAGGTTGAAAAAGAAGAGCGTAAATTAGAAAGAATTGAGAAAAAAGCTGAAAAGAAAGAGAAACGCTCTAGATTTCGTATGAGAGGTGAATCGTGATGAATATGACAAAACTTGAAACAATTGAAGAGCTTGAAGTCTTAGTAGAAAAGAACGAGCCGTATGTTCTTTTTAAACACAGTACGACATGCCCAATTAGTCACGGTGCATACACAGAATTTCAAGCGTATTGCAGCGAAGAAAGAGAAGTACCAGCGTATTACTTATACGTACAAGATGCGAGAGATGTGTCAAATCGTGTTGCAGAACAATACAGTATTAGACATGAATCACCGCAAGTGTTATACATAAAAGATGGGATGGTAGTATGGAATACATCTCATTGGAATATTAAAAAAGATGCTTTAGAAGAGAATATAAAGTAAAAAGAAGCAAGCTAAAGGTGCTTGCTTCTTTTTTTTGTTTTTGTTGAAATATATTTAGTGGTACACTATTAATAGTTCAAACTAAATAACTAGATTGTTGAAAGTAGGTTTTAAGTAATGAAGAAAATGGCATTATCCTTCGCAGTCGTAAGTTTATTACTGGGAGCTTGTAGTAACAATAGTAATACGATTAGTAAGAAGGATGAAGTTATACAAAAAGATACAAAAGAAAAAAGTATGATTCCGAGAACTGCTGTTTCTAAAGATTATTATAGAACTGTTATTCCTTTAAAAGAACAAAAGGTTATTAATACAGCTAATATAAAAACAAATTCTAAATTAGATTTAGCAGAGTATGAAAATGGTTTAATAAATATTGCAACGCAGCAATTTGATACAGAGAGTCACGTGCTGCAATTAAACCAGTATATTCCAGAGAAACTAATTGATGAACTAGTTGCGAAAGTAGAAGCGCCAGTTTTGACGAATATTATAGAACAAGACTATTTCGGAAAACAGAATTCAAATGAATTAAGTTTATCTGGTGTTATGATTGGCTTAGCTATGTCTTCAAGTGTATCGAATGAAGAGGCTATGTCTAAAGGGACTGAAGTTGCTAAACAACTTATTGAAGCTATTAACAAAAATGATAAGTATAACAAATCTCCAATTACGTTTGCTATCTTTAAGCAAGAAAGTACTAGTTCTTTAAAAAATGGTACGTATATTGCTAGTGCTACTGTTCAAAAGAATGATACGAACCTTGGAAATTGGAGTACAATTGATGAAAAGTCGTATTCATATCCTTCTGATGAATTTACACAAGCACATGGAGAAGATAATACAAAAATAAATAACTTTGCTAAGGAAATAAAAGGTTTTTCTAATGGAGATTTTATTCCAGTCAACGCTAAAGTTTCTTATAAGAAAAATCAAATGGATACATTAAATATGAATATTGTTATTAAATATAACGGTAAAACAGAATTAATGGCTCTTACCCAATTGGCTGCTCAAGGCATGTTAGACAAATTGCCTAAAGATGCGAAAGTACAATTACAGATCAAGTCTGAGAGTAAAATTGAGGCCGTTATTATAAAAGAGAAAAACAGCGATAAACCGTTTGTTTCCTTCTTGTAAAAAAAGACAGTATGTAAACTGTCTTTTTTTTATTTTAAATGAAAATATATAATGTTTTTTGATAGTAATTCCTTGCTGTATATCGTGTGACAATCGTATATGTATCAGCTATAATAAATTATCTTAAAAAAGTAACATATAGGAATTTGAAAGAGGTGGCTTTCTTATGGCATCACAACAATTAGGTCGTTTACGTTCTGAAATTGATCAACTTAATTTACAAATATTAGAGTTACTAAACAAAAGAGGTCGTCTCGTACAAGAAGTTGGTAATTTAAAAGAAGTGCAAGGTGTGAAACGTTTTGATCCTGTACGTGAAAGAAATATGCTGGATTTAATTGCAGAGAATAATAATGGTCCATTTGAAACTTCGACTTTACAACATATTTTCAAACAAATTTTTCAAGCTGGTTTAGAATTACAAGAAGACGATCATCGTAAAGCATTACTTGTTTCTCGTAAGAAAAAAACAGAAGATACGATTGTTGAAATTAATGGTGAAAAAATTGGTGACGGAAATCAGCATTTTATTATGGGACCGTGTGCAGTGGAAAGTTATGAACAAGTACGTCAAGTTGCTGAAGCAATGAAAGGGCAAGGTCTGAAATTAATGCGTGGTGGTGCGTTCAAACCACGTACTTCACCGTATGATTTTCAAGGTCTTGGATTAGAGGGATTACAAATTTTGCGCCAGGTAGCAGATGAATATGATTTGGCTGTTATTAGTGAAATTTTAAATCCGAATGATATTGAGATGTCATTAGATTACGTTGATGTTATTCAAATTGGTGCTCGCAATATGCAAAACTTTGATTTGCTAAGGGCAGCTGGTGCTGTAAATAAACCAGTATTATTAAAACGTGGTCTATCAGCAACGATTGAAGAATTCATTAATGCGGCAGAATATATTATGGCAAAGGGAAATGGGAACATTATTTTATGTGAACGAGGTATTCGCACGTATGAAAGAGCGACGCGTAATACGCTTGATATTTCCGCTGTGCCGATTTTAAAGAAAGAAACACATTTACCTGTCGTTGTCGATGTAACGCATTCTACAGGGCGACGTGACCTTCTCTTACCAACTGCAAAAGCAGCGATGGCAATTGGTGCAGACGCAATTATGGCTGAAGTACATCCAGATCCAGCTGTAGCTTTATCTGATGCAGCGCAACAAATGAATATACCGCAGTTCAATGATTTTATGAATGAATTAAAATCATTTGGAAGTAAATTATAAAAACTTTTAATGAGCTGTTCCAAAAAGGCATTTTGGAACAGCTTTCTCCTATTGTATAGCGACTGTCATTGTCGATTTTTGTTGGTAAGTTGATATATTTAAAAAATCGCTGATATAATTAGAGTTGCGGTCGATATATTTGGAAAATCGCTGATATATTTCGAGTTACAGTCGATATATTCGAAAAATCGCCGATATAAATTTCATTTACTATCGTACTGCTTAAAATAAGATTTCTACTAAGGAAACATCTATTTTTTTACAAAAAATGCCCTTTTTTCATAAAAAATACGAAAATACGAGAAAAGAAGCGAATTTTTTCGAAACTTTTGCGGGAAAATATTGTATGAGCCTGCGTTTTTATCGTATCATTAGTAAAAGGAAGAACTCGGGACGATTGGTGGCATCTGCAAATAGAGTTGATGTCTTTTTTTCATTCAAGTAACCGATACATAAAAATAGATAACAAAAATAGAAGGAGTGTGCAATGAGATGAACGTAACAATATATGATGTAGCGCGTGAAGCGAACGTTTCAATGGCTACCGTATCACGCGTTGTGAACGGTAACCCAAATGTAAAGCCTACAACAAGAAAGAAAGTATTAGAAGCCATTGATCGTTTAGGATACCGCCCAAATGCGGTAGCACGTGGACTAGCAAGTAAGAAGACAACTACAGTAGGTGTTATTATTCCTGATATCTCAAATACGTTTTATGCAGAACTAGCTCGTGGAATTGAAGATATCGCAACAATGTACAAATATAACATCATTTTAAGTAACTCTGACCAAAATAAAGAGAAAGAGTTCCATTTATTAAATACGATGCTTGGAAAACAAGTGGACGGAATTGTTTTCATGGGTGAAGATATTACAGACATTCACATTGAAGAATTTAAAAAATCTCCAGTACCAATTGTATTAGCAGCATCATTTGATGAGCAAAATGAAACGCCATCAGTAAATATTGATTATACACAAGCAGCTTATGATGCAATGAAGCACTTTATCGAGCAAGGACATAAACGTATCGGTTTCGTCTCTGGTCCTTTCATTGATAAAGCGGGAAGCGCGAAGAAGTTACAAGGTTACAAAAAAGCTTTAGAAGAAGCAGGTATTTCATATGATGAAAATCTTGTAATCGATGGAGATTACACATATGACTCAGGTATCGAAGCATTCGAAAAGCTTTGGAGCAATGATGAAAAGCCAACAGCAATCTTCGTATCTTCTGATGAAATGGCACTAGGTGTAATCCATGCAGCACAAGACGCTGGATTAAACGTACCAACTGACGTAGAAGTACTTGGTTTCGATAATACACGCCTTGCATTAATGGTTCGTCCGCAGCTTTCAACAGTTGTTCAACCGATGTATGATATCGGTGCAGTAGCAATGCGTCTATTAACAAAGTATATGAACAAAGAAAAAGTGGAAGATCACACTGTTATCTTACCTCACCGTATCCAATTTAGAGATTCAACGAAGTAAGTATAAAAAAGCTCACAGCGATTGCTGTGAGCTTTTATTCGTATTCAGGATAGTATTTTTGTACGACTGCATTTACCATTTCGTCTTTCTTAACGTGTAAAAATCTTGCATACAATTCTTTTCCGGTTTCAAATGGGGTATCGTCTAATTCAAACACATGCAATAGTTTTCGAAACGTCCATGTTATTTGCTGGCCGTACTTATTATCGTACGTATGCTCAGACTGTATAGCGATTTGTTCACCTAGTGCATGAGCTTCTTCCAAACTGTTTGCTTTAACAAGAATAATACTTTCTTCAAAAAGTGTATCGTGATTCTCTTCATAATGCTCATCAATTTTCGTAGAATCAGGCTCATCAGAATGAACGGACTCAAATAATAATTTTACAGCGTACATATTATGCAGCATGTTTCACTTTATAAATAATACTTGCGACAAGCGAAGCAGGTATTGTAAATACGTTACTTTGATAATGGTAATGTACTTGGGATTCTTCATAAGACATGTTGTCATATAGTTCGTTTTGTGAGACACTCATTTTTTTCTGTTTTTCTTTGAGCATTTTAATGTAGTTGTACTGTATTGGGACGAGAATGATGAAATAAGCTAATACAATTAGTGAAATCCAAATCATTATGAACACTCCCTTACAAAGAATATTTCTATATAACAATTATATCAATAAAAAGAAAAAATAACCATTTTTTTATTGGAGCTAATTTTCTTCTAGAAATGCGAACAGTTCCTTTTGGTTTTTTAAATTATGATCAATACATGTTCGAGCAACATATTTCAATCCTTGTAATAATGCATCTACGTGAAAAGTATCATAATGAATTGTATTTCCCTCTACCATCGTTTCGTCTTTTTGCAAGTTAATTGATATTTTTAATACAGTTATATTACTTTGTAAATTTACAACTTCGATGTAAAAAAACTGTTTGTCTAAGTCAATCGTAACATAATCGAATCGTTCGGATAGCTCTAATTTACATGTAGTAGTATATTCCAAATGAAAGCCTCCTTATTGTATAAGTGTATGTTATAATGCCTTCGCTATAGATGGGACTATTCCTTGTTATATGTCACATAAGTGCAAATTTAACTATTATAGGGCAATGTCATGTATAATAGAAAGAAAAGGCTTGTGAGGGGGGAAAAGAGATGATCGTTCTTTGGATAATTACGCTTTGTATGACTGCTATTTTTGCATATATGACGTTAAAACAAAATGGTTTAAAGCGATTTGTTCCAGGAAGTATTCTTGCAGGAATTGCCCTTATCACGTATGTAATTTCTATTTTTATTGAAAGTGTATCAGTAGATATGAGCACAAGTTTAATGTTTATTGGTATTACACTATTTGCAGGTAGCATTATGGTACTTATGGTTGCTGGTATTATTTTATTTATTCATATGAATTCGGAAACGTTATAGCATATAGAAAAGGCATGTCCCAAGGGGACATGCCTTTTTATCCGTTCAATTATGCTCTATCTTTAGAAGAGTTTTGCTGTTTTAGTAAATCACGAATTTCGCCAAGAAGTTCTTCTTCTTTTGTTGGCTCTGGAATTTCTTCCTCTTTTTCTTCTTCTTTTTTAGATGTTAGTTTGTTGAAAACTTTAACAAACATAAAGATAGAAGCTGCGATAATTAAGAAGTCAAAAATTGTTTGGATGAAGTTACCATACATAACAGCAGATTTACCGTATCCAAAGTGTAAACTTGTAAAGTCAACGCCACCTAATACCATACCAAGTAATGGTGTGATGATATCTTTTACTAAAGAACTAACGATTTTACCGAATGCAGCACCGATTACAACCCCGACAGCTAAATCAACGACATTCCCTTTGAAAGCGAATTTTTTAAACTCGTTCCACATGTGTTAATCCCATCCTTTCCACGATTCATTATGAAATTTATAATTCCTATCAACATATTCTATAGAAATTTACGAGAGAAATAAAGAGGGAATGGGAATGAAAGTAAATTCTGAAAAATGTATCCGTTTTAATTTTTGTTTACATCATCTAGTAAAGATTGTAGCATTTGCTGCGTTTTTAATCCTTCTAATCCATCTACAACAGGCTTTGTATCGCCTTGTACACACTCAATAAAATGATGAACAGCATCTTCAAAACCACGTTGTTTTAACGTCGTATCCCATGATGGGGAACCACTTTGTGAAACTGAGTTTTCCTGTTCAATTTCAAATGTATTCATATTTCTTACGCGAATGATTTTCCCTGGCATTACAAGTTCAATTTGTTCTAAATTTGTACCGGCATGGCGATGCATTGCAGTAGAAAGTAACAGTCCACTTGGAGTTGTATATGTATGATGTCCGTAAAGAAGTTCATTCTTTTCATTGATTTGCATCATATTGTGAACGACGTTAAGGTCATCATTAGCTAACCAGCGAGCAGTATCTACAATGTGTAAATAATCATCTAACATAGTAAAGTCGTACGTATATGGCCCGACTTTATTTGTGCGATGCTTTTCAATTCGAATCCATGAAATATCATTAGCCTGTTCTTTGGCAGCAACATACATAGGAACGAATCTGCGATTAAATCCGACCATTAATTTTCGGTTATACTTCTCGCTTAACTCGACTAGTTGCTCAGCTTGTTCCACTGTAGCTGCTAGCGGTTTATCAACATAAACGTCGATCCCTTTTTTTAGAAGTTCAGAAACGATTTCATAATGCGATGCAGTTGAACTATGAACGAAGATTGCATCGCATTCCGAAGCTAACATTTCAATAGAATGAAAGTCTTGAATTCGGTATTGCTGGCAAACTTGTTTTCTTTTCTCTGCGTTAGGTGTAAACGCCCCTACAAAATTCCAATCAGTTTCTTTTGTAAGTGTTGGAAGATAGGCCTTTTGCGCAATACTTCCAAGTCCAATCATCCCAATTTTAGGTTTGTTCATTTTATTCCCACCCTATTAATATTAATGTAACGGCTTAAATGTAGCATAGGGTGGGGGAGGAAGGCAAAAATTAGCTTTTTACTTACGGCCTTCTAACAAAATCTTCTCTATCTCTTCAAAGTGATGAGCGCGAGCATGCTCTAACGGGGTAACACCATCATTGTCTGGAATATTTACATCTGCACCGTGCTCAATAAGAAGGCGAATGACTTGTTGCTGTGTTTCGTTTCCGTTACTTAGTACGATGGCTTCCATTAAAGCTGTCCATCCCAGGTTATTTACATGATTTACATCAATATTTGTTCGAGTGAGGAGTTCTTTTATAACGTCAATATAGCCATGTTCTGAGGCTGGGATAAGAGCTGTTCCGCCGTAACGATTTGTAATCGTAGGATCTGCACCAGCATCAATTGTTAGCTTTAAAATGTCTAAGTAACCTTCCGCACCGGCGTATAGAAAGGGATTGTTTTTCATGTCATCTTGGATATTTACGTCAGCACCAGCTTCGATAAGCGCTTTTGCGGTTTTTACATCATTTTTGTATGTAGCAATCATAAGCGGAGTGCGTCCTTGACTATCCGTCGCATTTATATTTGCGCCTTTTTTTAGTAAAGATATAACAGTATTCGTTTCATTTTTTTCAGTAGCTGCTAGTAGTGCAGTCTCCATGTTTGTCATCTCCTTTTTTACTTCTTGTTCTTGCGAGCATCCTTGTAAAAAAATTACGCAACATATCATACTGAATGTTTTTTTGAACATGGAATTTCAACCTCCTAATTTCAACTGTAAAATAGGAACATTAAATTTTTATAAACTGGCGCTAAAATTACTATAAAATCGCTTGAGTAATTGAACATATATTTTTATGCTTATAAATAATAAGGTTTGATAAAGTGAGGATTTAAGATATGTCTATTAAAACAAGGTTTTTATTTTCTTATATTGCTGTTATCCTCGTTTCTATTACGCTTATATTAGTCGCGGGATTTTTAATCGTTTTTTCGATAACAGGTGACTTGGAAGCAGTGAAAAATTTCTATAAAAGTTCTTACATTCAAAAGCCGCTTACACCAGAAGAAGAGAATGCCTATCTTGAGTTGAAGTCAGCAGCTAAACAGCATCAATCTCAATTGTTAGATGAGTCGTTTGTCTCAGCAATAGAAAAAGAGGGTGTGAAAATAGTAGTAAGAAAAGGAGAAACACTTTCATATGCTTCAAACGTATTTGAAAGTGTATCTTTAAAAGAAGCCCTTCCGAAATTTGAATCAGCAAATATTAATAGTCGTGGTACAACGGAACTAGGCGATACATTTTATCGATATGTAAAGTTTGATTTTTATTTTCCTCAGGAAGAAGAGGGAAGTATATTTGTATTAAAAAAGCAAAGTTCATTTGTAGATCTTACACAAAAATTATTTCCAATCTTATTTGTATCTCTCTTACTACTAGCCATTTTACTCATTGGATTATTAAGTTACCTCGTTTCAAGAAGTGTAATAAAACCAATTTTTGTATTGAAAGGCGCAACGGAGAAAATTAAAGAAGGAAATTTAGATTTTCAAATACCAGTTACATCACACGATGAAATAGGGCAATTAAATCAAGGATTTGAGGAAATGAGGAAGAGATTAAAAGAATCGATAGAGATGCAAACACAGTATGAAGAAAATAGAAAAGAGCTTATTTCAAACATCTCTCATGACTTAAAAACACCGATTACATCAATTATCGGATATGTAGAAGGAATAAAGGACGGGGTAGCAAATACGCCAGAAAAAATGGATAAGTATTTAACAACTATCCATACGAAAGCAAGACATATGGATACACTTATTGATGAATTATTTTTATTTTCAAAGCTCGATTTGAATCGAGTTCCCTTTCAGTTTGAAACGGTTGAATTGAATACGTTTATGCAAGAGTTAATCGAAGAGATGCAAATGGATTTAAGTAAAGAAGGTATAGAAGTTAACTTACAATTACATGCATCACCACTATATGTAACGGCTGATTGCGAAAAAATCAATAGAGTTATATCAAATTTAATTCATAATAGTGTGAAATACATGGATAAAGAAGAGAAGAAAATTACTGTAATAGTATCGAGTGATAATAATAAAGTTATTGTGAAAGTGATGGACAATGGATCAGGTATAGAATCTGATACGCTACCTTATATCTTTGAACGTTTTTATCGTGCAGAACAATCGCGGAATTCTAGCACAGGTGGAAGTGGACTTGGTTTAGCAATAGCGAAGCAAATTGTTGAAGAACATGGCGGGGAAATTTGGGCGGAAAGCGAGCTTGGTAAAGGCACAAGCATTTTCTTCTCATTGGAAAAAGTAGAGGAATGTGGTGAGTAAATTGAAAAGAATTTTATTAATAGAAGATGAAGTAAGTATTGCAGAATTACAGCGAGATTATTTAGAAATTAATGATTTCCAAGTTGATGTAGAGCATTCAGGAGAAATAGGTTTACAAACAGCCTTGCAAGAAGACTATGATTTAATTATTTTAGATATTATGCTTCCGAAAATGAACGGATTCGAAATTTGTAAACAAATACGTGCTGTAAAAGATATTCCGATTCTACTTGTTTCAGCAAAAAAAGAAGATATAGATAAAATTCGCGGACTCGGATTAGGAGCGGATGATTATATAACGAAGCCGTTTAGCCCGAGTGAATTAGTCGCAAGAGTAAAAGCACATATTTCTCGTTATGAAAGATTATTAGGAAATGTAAGTAAGCAACGCGATACGTTATATATTCACGGAATTTCTATCGATCAACGAGCGAGGAAAGTTTTTATAAACAATGAAGAAGTGGCATTTACAACGAAGGAATTTGATTTATTAACATTCTTTGTCACACATCCAAACCAAGTATTAAATAAAGAACAGTTATTTGAACGCATTTGGGGATTAGATTCCGCTGGTGATTTAGCCACTGTTGTCGTCCACATTAGAAAGCTACGTGAAAAAATTGAAAGAGATCCTGCTCACCCGCAATATATTGAAACAGTATGGGGAGCTGGTTATCGTTTTAACGTGTAATATACCTGCCGAGTAATTGGCAGGTTTTTTGTATGTTATTCGAATGGAAAGGAAGAAATAGGTAATTTGTGTTAAAATGTAAAGAGAAACAAAACAGAGGAGAGCATAGGGAGCGAGCTATATGTTGGGGGATATATTAAAAGATAATAAATCAAATAAGACTTTAAAGATTGGAACTAATATCGTACTTATCTTATTGATTATTGGTGCAATACAAATGTTTTATGATGAAGATTCTACGAATGATCATTTCGGTTGGTTCTTTTTTGCAATCTTTTGGGTAATTAAAAGCATTTCTAGCTCTAAGGTAAGTTTAAAAGATAGAGATAAAAAGTCGGTATTACTTGATGTGGGTTTAGTGGTTATTTCTTTTGTTTTTTTAGTTGTTTTTAGTGTGAAATATTTCTTTTGAAAAAAGCTCATAGTCGTATAGAGGCTATGAGCTTTTTATCAGTGTTTAGGTTTTCTTAATAATAATGGTACTAACGATTTATAAAATGTTTGAGTAGTAGAAGTAAACTGAGCAGCTTCTTCTAAAAAAGGATAATGGTTGCTATTTTCGAATGGAATGAAGATAGAATTACGTATTCCATCATGTATCTCGATAGAATACTGAATCGGGCACTGTACATCATGGCTTCCACATGTAATGAGGGTCTTTGTTTGGATGGAAGGTAAATTCTCTCTTAAATCAAATGAAGGATATTCATTGGCGAAAGCATTCATCCGGCTAACGGACATTGTTTTATTAATTGGTTTACAAAAATAAGAGTTGTAGTTTTCTGGTTTATACAATGATAATTTTGTTCTCTTAGTAGATAGTTCTTTCCGTTCTTCATCTGTAAGGTGAGGGTTTTTTAAGTTTTCGATGAGTTTTTGCATATAATGAAACTGTGGATGTGCTGGGTGATAAATGCAAAAGGGTGTTTCGGTGTAGTTACTTGCTGCGGTTCCGACCACGACTAATGATTGTAAGGAATGTGGATATGTAATTGCATATAAAAGTCCAAGCATACCACCTGTTGAATGGCCAGCGAAATGCCATGTTGGAAGTTGTAAAGCTTCTCGTATAGCTTCTAAATCGTGAATCGTTTCAATCATACTTAATTCTTTTTCTGAATTGGCTTTTAACGAGTTACCAGCGTCTCGTAAATTAATGAGAAATACACGATGCGTAGCAGTAAAAACATCCGCAAAGTAGTCACCAGTTTCATTGAATTGTGAATAGTGATGTGTAATACAAAGCGGTTCGCCACTGCCTTTAGTAAAAAGCTCAAATGTGCCACGTTTCGTGTGGATCATTTGTTGTATCCACATAATATCACGACCTTTCCTCATAAAATCCATTAGTACATAAAAATATATCAGCGATTATTAGAATATATCGGCGCATTTCGAAATATATCAGCGATTATTAAAATATATCGACTTACCGACAGAAACCGACAATAAATAAAAGGAGGCTATTCAAAAACGAGCCTCCTTTTCGTTTAGTACAAAGATTTTGTCATATTATTCCGAATAATTTCAAGGGATTTCGCTACAGTTAATGCGTTTTTTTCTTCAATTTCTGGTTTACGGGGGATAGGTTTATACATGTTGTCTGGATCTTCCCATGTGAGGGGAAGTTCTGTTTCTGCTTGTCCTTTCCAAGCTTCAATCCATTCTGGAGGGAGATAACCTGAGATGTTTTGGATGTTGTTCATTTCGAGCCAAATGAGTGCCCAAGCTCTTGGAACGACGCGCCAGTGATCATAGCCACCGCCACCGACAGCGATCCAGCGACCGTCGCAATATTCATTTGCAATTTCACGAGCGAGCTTCGGTATTTCACGGTAAATATTCATTGTCGCACAAAGATGTGTAAGTGGGTCATAATAATGTGCGTCAGCACCATTTTGCGTTAAAATAATATCCGGTTTAAAGTACGCTGCAACTTCTTTTACAACAGTTCGATATGATTTTAAGAACGATTCATCTTCTGTAAAAGCATCGAGTGGAACGTTAAAAGAATAACTATAGCCATTACCTTGTCCGCGTTCATTTACAGCGCCAGTTCCAGGAAATAAATAGCGACCAGTTTCATGTAATGAAATTGTGCATACGTTAGGGTCATCATAAAACGACCACTGTACGCCATCACCGTGATGAGCATCTGTATCAATATATAAGACGCGTAAACCGTATTTCTTTTGAATATATTTCATTGCGATAGAACTGTCGTTATAAATACAAAAGCCAGATGCTTTGCCGCGAAAGCCGTGATGTAAGCCGCCGCCCAAATTAAGTGCGTGTTTTACTTTTCCGGAAAGAACAGCATCGACAGCTGTTAACGTACCACCAACGAGCAATGCGCTTGCTTCGTGCATATTTGGGAACATCGGTGTATCTTCTGTTCCGAGTCCATATGTCATCGCAATTGATTTTTCTAACTTTCCTTCTCCAGCACGTTTTACCGCATTTATGTACTCCTCTGTATGAACGTAGGCGATCTCTTCATCTGTAGCCATCCGTGGTGAGATGATTTGAGAGGGAGAGATGAAACCGCCCTTTTGTAATAAATCATACGTAAGTGTGACGCGCAGTTGGTTAAAAGGATGATCAGGGCTAAATGAATAGCCCCGAAAGTCATCCGAATAAATAAACGCGCTACTCATGCTTGCATCCCCATGATGTTTGGCCATAATACGCGGTAGCCTTCTGCTTCAAGTGCATCAATCACTTTTAGAGGATTCATCGTTTGAATGCGGAAAACGAGTACTTTATCATTCTCGTCTTTTGCTGGGTAGACGAGAACACTCACGATATTTATTTGTAAATCACTAAAAATAGCAACGACTTTTCCAAGAATACCAGGTTCGTTTTTTACTTGAATTTCAATTTGCGAACTTGGTTGATGTGCTCCTGTTAATTTTACTAACGTGTGTAATACTGTAGATTCAGAAATGATTCCAACTAACTTCCCGGCCTTTGTAACAGGAAGACAGCCAATTTTATTTTCAAAAAATAAAGTAGCAATTTCCTCAACGAAATCGAGAGGATGGCAAGTCATAACAGGATGTTTCATAATAAGTTCGAGAGGTTGCTGTAGCATATCGAGTGAAACTTGTTCATCTAGAATAGACGGACTTGCATCTCTTACATCCCGATCAGAAATAATGCCTACGACGTGATTATTTTGATCGACAATTGGAATGTGCCGAATGCCTTTCGTGCGTATCGTTCGGATTGCTGTTTCGATTGTATCGTTTGGATGTAATGTAACTACATTTTGATTCATAATTTCTTCTACAATCATTCCAGTTGCCCCCTTTATTA
The DNA here is from genome assembly GCF_045291115.1 of Bacillus sp. PPSBB_2. NCBI lineage: Bacteria > Bacillati > Bacillota > Bacilli > Caryophanales > Bacillaceae > Bacillus > Bacillus sp. PPSBB_2. The sequence continues at coordinate 4,920,738 of NZ_CP147983.1, read as the reverse complement.
ATACATAAAACGATTGTGAAAACGTAGACGATCAAAAGCTTGAATAGAATCCGTATCAACGCGTTTACCGATGCGGACCATTAAACAGTTGGCAGGATGTGAACAAATTTCAGGATCGTCTGTAGCCATCCATTGTAACCCGCCGGCATTCATCATCTTCTCCATTACTTTTCGGTATTCCCACACATTCAAACCTGTTTGTTTCAAATCCCAGTGCCAATAATATTCAGTCGTCAATATAATGTAATCTTCCATATAATCGTCCATCATAGAAACCTCTAGTAAGTTCTTTCCGACAGAACTCCCGCGGAAGGCTGGGACTACTTCAATTGCCCCAAGCTCAATTAAGTTTTCCATTTTTCCTTCTGACCATCGTTCAAGTGGATCAGGATACAAGTATGTAACATATCCAACAATTGTTTGGTCATGTCTAGCAATAATGAGACGAGCTTCTGGTAATTTAGAAATTTCGACAATTGCTTTATATTGTTGCTCGGCAGGACGAAACGCAATTAAGTCTGGATGAAACTCATACATTTCTAAGTTATGTGTAGAGACAGGACCTTCAATAATTAAAGTGCCTTTCGCTGTTTTTAAGTTTCTAGCATTATATATTTTTTTATGAATCAATGTATTGCTCACCACCTTGAGGGTTTGTGAATCTATTAATATCGTACTTTATAATATATGCGATGTGAATCGAAATTTGTCATTAAAAATTTGTCTAAAAATCAACAAATATACTGAAAATTTTAAATAATGTCATTATAATAGATAATAGAATACATAGGAGGGGGATGTAAAGTATGAAAGTAGAAACGCTTCCTGTCATTAAAGGAGAAAATAATTTGCCGAATTATGATGAGGCATACGCGAATTTTAACTGGGAAGAGGTTAATAAAAACTTTACTTGGAATGAAACAGGCCGAGTAAATATGGCGTATGAGGCAATTGATAAGCATGCGAAATCCGATCGAAAGAATAAAGTAGCTCTTTATTATCAAGATGGATCGCGAAAAGAGAAATATACATTTAAGGAAATGAAGGATTTTTCTAATAAAGCAGGAAACGTCCTTAAGAATTATGGCGATGTAGAAAAAGGCGATCGCGTTTTTATTTTTATGCCACGTTCTCCAGAGTTATATTTCGCACTTTTAGGTGCAGTGAAATTAGGAGCAATTGTTGGACCGCTATTTGAAGCATTTATGGAAGGCGCAGTTCGCGATCGCTTAGAAGATAGCGAAGCAAAGGTGTTAATTACAACGCCTGAATTATTAGAGCGCGTACCATTAAATGATTTACCGGCTTTAAAAACAGTTTTCCTTGTTGGAGATAATGTAGAAGAAGGCGGTAAAACGGTAGCGTTCAATCCGTTATTTGAACAAGCTTCAAAAGAATTACATATTGAATGGTTAGGCCGTGAAGACGGTTTGATTCTACATTACACGTCTGGTTCTACTGGTAAGCCAAAAGGTGTGCTTCATGCGCAAAACGCAATGGTTCAGCACTATCAAACGGCGAAGTGGGTATTAGATTTAAAAGAAGACGATGTATATTGGTGTACTGCTGACCCGGGCTGGGTAACTGGAACAGCTTACGGTATTTTCGCACCGTGGTTAGTTGGAGCGTCAAATGTTATTTTAGGTGGACGCTTTAGTCCAGAAGCTTGGTATGAAGCACTGCAAGCTTACGGTGTGACGGTTTGGTACAGCGCACCAACAGCATTCCGTATGTTAATGGGAGCTGGACAAGACGCAATTAAAAAATATGACTTATCACAAGTTCGTCACGTATTAAGCGTTGGTGAGCCGTTAAATCCAGAAGTAATTTGCTGGGGTATGAATGCATTTGGACTTCGTATTCATGATACGTGGTGGATGACAGAAACAGGTGGACAAGTAATTTGTAACTACCCTTGTATGGAAATCCGTCCAGGTTCAATGGGTAAACCAATTCCAGGTGTGAAAGCAGCGATTGTTGATAATGAAGGAAATGAAGTGCCTCCTTACACAATGGGTAACTTAGCAATTGCGAAAGGTTGGCCATCTATGATGCGCGGGATCTGGAATAACCAGCAAAAATATGAATCTTATTTCATGCCGGGAGATTGGTACGTATCAGGTGACTCTGCCTATATGGATGAAGATGGATACTTCTGGTTCCAAGGACGTATCGACGATGTAATTATGACGTCAGGTGAGCGCGTTGGTCCGTTTGAAGTAGAAAGTAAATTAATCGAGCATGCTGCTGTTGCAGAAGCTGGTGTAATTGGTATTCCTGATCCGGTGCGCGGCGAAATTATTAAAGCATTTATCGCACTTCGAGCAGGATACGAACCATCTGATGAATTAAAAGAAGAAATTCGTCAATTTGTAAAGAAAGGCCTAGCAGCTCATGCAGCGCCACGACAAATTGAATTTAGAGATAAATTACCGAAAACGAGAAGTGGTAAAATTATGCGCCGCGTATTAAAAGCGTGGGAGCTGAATTTACCAACAGGTGACTTATCAACGATGGAAGATTAAGAGGGAAAGGTCTGAACGAAAAATGTTCAGGCCTTTCTTTTTTATGATATCATGAACTTGTATATATAAGTTGAAGGGGATAGTATGATGAAAACAGAAAAGGAAAAGATGATACTAGGAGAAATGTACATACCGGCTGATCCAGTTTTAGTACAAGAAAGAGAGCAAGCACGTATATTAACGAGAAAATTAAATGATACGCCAGAAGAGCAATTAAAAGAGCGTAGCGAAATCGTAAAAGAATTATTCGGAACGACAGGAGATAATATTCATCTTGAATCTTCTTTTAGGTGTGATTACGGCTATAACATTCATGTCGGTGAAAATTTTTACGCGAACTTTGACTGTACGATTTTAGACGTATGCCCGGTAACAATCGGAGTGAACTGTATGTTAGCTCCAGGTGTTCACATTTATACAGCAACACATCCGCTTGATCCAGTAGAGCGCATAAGCGGATCAGAATACGGAAAACCAGTTACAATTGGCGATAACGTATGGATTGGCGGAAGAGCAATTATTAATCCAGGTGTAACAATTGGAGACAATGCGGTAATCGCATCTGGTGCTGTCGTAACGAAAGATGTGCCTAATAATGTAGTAGTTGGCGGGAATCCTGCAAAGATTATAAAAAAACTAAAATAATATTTGAACGAAGTGCCTTCCTCGTCTGTATACATTTATGAAAGAATAGATGAGGGAGGCTTTTATATGTCTAATAAATTACTTCTTACTTTTGCTGTAATTGGAATTATAGTTGTATTTTCTTGTGGTCTTTTCTTACCGATACCAATTGGATATAGAGTATCAATGCTTACAGCTGGAGTTATAATGGGTGTTATGTTTTCAATCATTATTCCATTTGATAGAAAACATATAGTACGGAAAAATGGATATAAAATTGATTTTACAAAAACAAAAGTGTATTTTCGCTGGAATGTATTTGACACTATTTCTATCTGCCTTGCGTTGTATGCATGCATATGTGTGCAAGCGTTAAATACTTTAGTTACAATGGGATTTACGATTCAAAACCCATATGTGCAATTTTTTACAAATCAATCACAATTGTGGATTTTTATTGCGATTGCATATTTAATTTCCCGTATTTCATTAACGTTAAAAGGAATAAAGGAGATCAAAAATCATGGCGCAGATTGGGATTGAGGAGGAGCTCATGCTTGCGTATCAAAGTGGAGATAAACAAGCGGGAGAAAGACTATATGTTTTAATCAAACCAGCGCTATACACATTTTTATATCGATTTAACCGAGATGAACAATTAAGTATCGATCTTGTGCAAGATACGTTTTTGACGCTAGAGCGTAAGAAACATATGTATGAACTTGAAAAAGGTAAAATAAAAACGTATTTATTTCAAATTGGTTATCGTCTTATGATTAATAAATTAAATAGGAGAAAAAAGTGGCGTACGCTTTTGCCATTTTTAGTGCCGATTCCGGAAAAAGAATTTTCTCACGAAGATCGGCTCACAGTAAGAGAAGCAATTTTGAAAGTTCCAGAAGAGCAAAGAGCGGTCCTAATCCTTTCTTATTATCATGACATGCAGCAAAAAGAAATTGCAGAGATATTAAACATTCCGATTGGAACGGTGAAATCGAGACTTCATAACGGGATAAAGAAATTGAAACAATTGCTGGAGGTGGACGAAATTGAGCGAAAATCCCTTTAAGAGTGAATATAAGTTAAAGCAACATTTAGATAGTGATCATGTAGAAATACCAGACTTTCCAAAAACGGTAAGTCGATTCGATCGATTAATCGGGTTTCTTGGTTCCCCAGCGAAAGATCCTGTGGAGGCGACCATTGGGAATGATTTATCGATTGTGTTTCATGTATCGTTATTAGTTGGGGTTCCAATTCTTTCTCTTATTACGATACTCTTTATGGTGTTGTAAAGGATTGACAAGAAGGGAAACCTGACCTCTATTTGACATGCCTATATAAATGATGGTATAAAGAAAAGTATATGAATAATTGAGCGTGGAAAGGGAGAAGTAGTGATCATTTCCCTGTTTTAGAGAGCTGATGGCCGGTGAAAATCAGCACATAGATGATCGCGAATTACGCCCCTAGAGCATCTTTTTTCGATTGAATTTTATTCAAAAGGGAAAAGACGGTGCTAAGCCGTTATGTAAATAAGGTGGTAGGCTTTTTTGCCTGCAACTAGGGTGGTAACGCGATAATCAAAATCGTCCCTTATTTGAAGGGGCGATTTTTTTATGTTTTCAACCTTCACGCCAGTAATGAACTTAAAGGAGAGTATGTAGGATATGGGTATTTTACAAGATCTTGAATTTCGCGGTCTAATTAATCAGCAAACAGATGCTGAGGGCCTTGAGCAATTATTAGAAAAAGAAAGCGTTAAATTATACTGTGGTTTCGACCCGACAGCGGATAGCTTACACATTGGTCATATGTTACCAGTATTAATGTTACGTCGTTTCCAATTAGCTGGTCACCAACCAATCGCACTTGTTGGTGGTGGTACTGGTATGATCGGTGACCCGAGTGGTAAAAAAGCAGAACGTACATTAAATACGAAAGATACAGTTGCTTACTACACAGAAAGCATTAAAAACCAACTTTCAAACTTCTTAGAGTTTGAAAACGTGGACAACCCAGCAACGATGGCTAACAACTACGACTGGCTTGGTAGCTTAGATGTAATTTCATTCTTACGCGATATCGGTAAAAACTTCGGTTTAAACTATATGTTAGCAAAAGATACAGTAGCATCTCGTTTAGAAACTGGTATTTCATTCACTGAGTTTAGTTACATGATTTTACAATCATACGACTTCTTAAACTTATATCAGCAACATAATTGCCGTCTACAAATCGGTGGTAGTGACCAATGGGGTAACATTACAGCTGGTCTTGAATTAATCCGTAAATCAGAAGAAGATGCGAAAGCATTCGGTTTAACAATTCCACTAGTTACTAAATCTGACGGTACGAAGTTTGGTAAAACCGAAGGCGGCGCAATTTGGTTAGACCCAGAGAAAACAACTCCTTACGAGTTCTACCAATTCTGGATTAACACAGATGACCGCGACGTTGTTAAATACTTAAAATACTTCACATTCTTATCTCATGAAGAAATTCTTGAGCTTGAAAAGCAAGTAGCTGAAGCGCCAGAAAAACGTGCAGCACAAAAAGCATTAGGTTCTGAAATGACAAAACTTGTTCACGGCGAAGAAGCATTAGAGCAAGCGATTAAAATTTCAGCTGCATTATTCAGCGGTTCTGTAGCAGAACTGACTGCAAGCGAAATCGAGCAAGGATTCAAAGACGTACCATCTGTAGAACGTACTGCAGAAGATACAGTATTAATCGACTTACTTGTAGAAAGCAAAATCTCTCCATCAAAACGTCAAGCACGTGAAGATGTAACGAACGGCGCAATCTACGTGAACGGTGAGCGTACACAAGCATTAGACTACGTTGTAACAGAAAACGACCGCATCGAAGGTAAATTCACAATCATTCGCCGCGGTAAGAAGAAATATTTCTTAATTCGTTACTAATAAATAAAAAGCTTTGAGGAATTTCCTCAAAGCTTTTTTGTTTTAATCTCCTTTTCGAGTTCATACGGAAATCACATGTAAGCGGTATGATAAACGTATAACAATTAGAAAGGAGTGGTAAAACGAAATGTCACTAGAAGCGTTGATTATTTTTTCTTTGCTAAACGCGGGTCAACTTGCAGAGAATTCGAAAGTTGATATACATAAAGAGCAGAAAGATGCTTATGTATATGTTCAAAAAGAGGAAAATAAATAACTTTATTTTATATATACGAAAAAAGAGGGTATCCCAGAAGGTCTTTAAAATGACCCTTTGGAGATATCTTTTTTGTTATTCATGTATTACTTTTAATGAAATTTGTCCTCTGGGGAGGATAGGTAGCGTAGGGGCATTTCTATCGTTAGACAACATTTTTAAAAATAAAGGGGGTGAAATGTCTACGAAAATCTATAAATTATTACATAATAAAAGCCACAAATCATATGAGTGTGACTTAAATGTTTTTATTCAGCCTCGAAGCGTAAAGTGATGAAAACTCAAATGAAACCATAAGATATCTAGCAGGATTTATTTTCCTAGATTTGAAATTGTTATATCAATTTTGTTTCTTTTTGCAGTGTTTAAAGCGTTGCTTAGTAAATCTAAAAAAGTTGTACCTGTTGGAGTAGCGTGATAATTGGCTAAACTAGTTGTTTTATTAGGAATTTTATTTCCCCAAGGTGGCTGTTTTTCCATGTGCTCAATATCCCAGATAACTTCTGTAGGAGGTAATTCACTTAAAATTTTTCTTATCTCTTCTACATTTTGAAGTGCTTCTTCTGTGTCCTCCCAACGTAACTTGTCGAAATATAAATTCTTCATTAATAGTGGGTACTTAGTGCCCCAACCTTCAGACTCTGTATGATAAGACATGGTTGAAAAAAAGCTATGTAAAAAATCAGGGTGTCCTGTTTCATAGAAAAATATATCTACTTTAAATCCTACTGCCATTAATATCAATCCTCGCGCTTAAATATTACGTTTTTGATGAATAATTACATAAATCAATAAAAAGAAGAACGTTTATTCTCACTACAAGGCGTTCTTCTTTTTTTGTTTTATTCGTCGTCTTCAAAATCGCGTAAGCTATCTAGCAATTCTGTAAAAGATGAACAAACAGGGTAAATTGCTTCTTCCATCTCTTCTTCCTCATGATCCCAAAATACAACGGTTGGGGCTTCGGGGTTATTTCGGTAATCAAAGCATAGAAGGTTACCAAACGGGTCTCTAGCAAAAGGGTATACTTTATCAACTAATCTATCTTTTATACCTTCATAGTTTTGGACAATCGAATATTTATCTTCTATATGAAGAGTTAAGAGGTCACTGAATACATTTTCATCTTGTCCTGGTACATCAAATACTTTTGGGTTAGGGTATCCCCCGTCATATTTCTTCACGCACGCAACAAAATCGTTGGGTAATTTAATATTAAAATATTGTTCTGCCTTTTGGATTTCTTCGTCTGTAACTGGTGTTTTACTCATAAAGGACCATGTAATATTGTTCATTTTTGCCACTCCTTATTTATCGCTATCTTTTCCCCAAATTCTATAGCCACCTGTATGGCCAGTATCGTGATGTATCTGATAATCTACAAGTTGCATTCTACCAGTATCTTGATGGTGATGCCATGTGTAATGCTTTGGTGTTTCACCTTGTTTAAACATTTGAATTTCTTCTTTCGTAAATCTTGAAGCTAAATCAGGGTCTTTTATTATTTGTTCGTATAATGCTTTACTACATTTTCTAAAATGTGTTGTTCTAGATTTTTTTAAGTCTGCCTCTTTTAGGATTACCTCACCCTTAGATTTAAAAATAGGGAACCCATCTGCATCATACGGAATACCCTGTAACAGGGTGTTTGTCTCCTGCCAACTCACCTTTTCTTAATCTTGTTGTCTTAGGGCCATTTGGACCTTCATAAGTATATGGAGCTGCTTTCTGCAAATACTGTTGGATACTTCCAACTCCTGCATATGAGAAAGAATTTCCAGGTTTTAATTCATAGTTGTTTAATATATGCAATGCATTTCTGTATGCAGGGGAATTAGTTATAAGGGATTTCCCTTTAATAAGACTTGTCATAGCAGATGCTTTACCTACTTGTCCAATTTTATCTAGACCTTTGCTACCAATAAACCCTGTGAGTAGCGAGGTGACTACATAAGCTGCATAATGTTCCCTACTTTCCATATCCCCATTCCATAATTCGTTCATGAATGAATCGGACAGGGCATTCCATGCCGCAGGTAGGGTTTCTTTATAATTTACGATTGCATCTTTCATGTTTAACCAGGTCTCTTTATCTCCCAAAGCGACAAATCCGTCCCATGCGTCTACAACGCCATCTACTACACCAGTGGAAATACCAGTCCAGGCATCGCTCAAATCCTTTTTATTTCTATCCCAAAAGGATTGTTCTGATTGTGGTGGGATTTTGCCACACATTGCACCTTCTTCGATTGAATTATCAGCCTGACGATTCCTATCTTCTGCAATCGCTTGAATTGAAGTCGCCCACTCCATATTTAATCCTTGTGTACTAAATGTACCACTTGCTGGACTAAAACCTTTCCCACTTTGAACTTCAGCAAGCCCCGTCGCAATGCTAGCGGCTAATTGAATTGCTGTATTATAGTTATTACTAGATGTTTGGTTGAACTGATACAAATGATCTAACTTTTCTTAAAGTTTGCGCCTCATGGCAATGAAAAGATTTACCATAGCGTCCATGCCCGAAATTGGCATAGTTTGATGGAGGGCTTCTGTACTTGCTATCATTCGGTCAATTTCTCGAATTTGTTCTAATATCTCCTGTTCGATAACATCTGTTGAAGCTACCTGTGATTGAAAGTCTCTTGGAAAAGCATCATTTTGACGGATTAATTCTTCGCATAAGTAAATGATTCCTTGTGCTAACGGACGAAAGGTTTGTAAGAAATATGCTTTTGCACTGCTATATGTTTGTCCTTGTAGAACAGTATCCAATGCAAAAGCGTCAATAGAATGAATAATTTGTTCCATACCTTGAATAGTAGTGGTACAGAAAGAGTTCATACTTTCTGTTTGAGCTTGTACTTCACCGAGATACATATTTAAAGACATGAACTTTCCCTCCCCCTTACAAAAAAAATAATACCAATTTAAGGAAGGGGTTGTAAATGGAATATTCTAATAATTCGGCAGTTAAAGAGATAATTGTTCATTAAGTTTTTTTAATCTTATTCAGATGCTCGGGTGATGAAGAGGTTTTTAAGTTGAATGTAAATAGAAAAAGGGAAGGTATAGATTATGTACAAATAAATACGTTGTAAAAATCATGTTAACAAAAGGAGAGTACAGCAAAGAAAAATGAGTTATGGGATAGAATGTAGTGTTTTTAAGTGTTAGAAGAAGGGAGAGGTTTTTATTAATGTGGATAAAAAACAAATGAAATTCTAGAGAGAGGGTTAAGTTTTATTAACTATAGACTTGCAGTTCTTTTTTATTTTATTACATTAGTCTGTTTCTATACATATAATCGGCTATATTCAATAAAAAAAGCCCAGGCCCCTTGATAAACAAGGTTCCTAAGGCTTTTAATAATACTCTTTGCAGAGTACCGAGATTAACGAGAGTAGAACTCTACGATTAATGCTTCGTTGATTTCAGCTGGTAACTCAGAACGCTCAGCGTGACGAGTGTAAGTAGCTTCTAATTTGTCAGCATCGAAAGTTAAGTATTCTGGTACGAAGTTGTTAACTTCGATCGCTTCTTTAACAACAACAAGGCTGTTAGATTTTTCGCGAACGCTGATAGTTTGACCAGGTTTTACACGGTAAGATGGGATATCTACGCGAGCGCCATCAACCATGATGTGACCGTGGTTTACTAATTGGCGAGCTGCACGACGAGTGCGAGCTAAGCCCATACGGTAAACTAAGTTGTCAAGACGAGCTTCAAGAAGGATCATGAAGTTTTCGCCGTGCTTACCAGGCATTTTACCTGCTTGGTCAAATGTGCGACGGAATTGACGCTCAGTCATGCCGTACATGTGACGAAGTTTTTGTTTCTCTTGTAATTGTAAACCGTATTCTGAAAGTTTCTTACGTTGGTTAGGACCGTGAGGACCTGGTGCGTAAGGGCGTTTTTCTAATTCTTTTCCTGTGCCGCTTAGAGAGATTCCAAGACGACGAGACAGTTTCCAAGCTGGACCTGTATAACGAGCCATAGTTGACTCCTCCTTTAAAAATGTTTTTATTTACGTAAAATAAAAACAGACGTAATCGATATTTACGGGCATTTTGTTTTCATGTACCTTCGCTCCAGCAGCAGGGAGTTACGAGATACACCTCCGTAGAGGAACAAAATACAAACGATAAACTCACATTACAAGGCTGCCTTTTTATTTTACACAAACGCTATTATATCTTTTACCCAGAGTTTCGTCAAGCGAGTACGTTTTTGTTTTATGCATAAAAATTTTGGAAATTAATATAAGAAGGAATTTAAAACAATATAGAAGAAGAGATAGAAACGCAAATAAAACGCTTACATAAAATGAAGGAAAACGTTCATCAAATTTTTATGGATGAATATGCGGCAATAAAAACATAAGGGGGATGTTTTTATGAAAAAGAAGCATATGGAGACAGCGTTAATTCATCACGGTTATACACCTGAGGAACATAAAGGAAGTTTAACACCACCTTTATTTCAAACTTCTACATTTACATTTGAGACTGCGCAGCAAGGAGAGGCGAGTTTTGCGGGAGTGGATCCATCTTATATTTACTCACGGCTTGGAAATCCAACTGTGAAATTATTTGAAGAACGTATGGCGGTGTTAGAAGGAGGAGAAGAGGCACTTGCCTTCGGATCTGGTATGGCAGCTATTTCAGCGACTTTAATCGGTTTTTTAAAGGCTGGAGATCATATTATTTGTTCAAATGGATTATACGGATGCACGTACGGTTTTTTAGAAGTGTTAGAAGAAAAATTTATGATTACGCATTCGTTTTGTGATATGGAGACAGAGGTTGATATTGAAAATAAAATTCGCCCAAATACAAAGCTTATTTTCGTTGAAACACCAATTAATCCGACAATGAAATTAATTGATTTAAAACAAGTGATTCGGGTTGCGAAGCGAAAAGGTTTACTTGTTATTGTTGATAATACATTTTGTTCACCTTATTTACAAAGACCGCTTGAGCTTGGCTGTGATGCTGTTGTGCATAGTGCGACAAAATATATTGGTGGTCATGGCGACGTTGTGGCGGGTGTAACGATTTGTAAAACGAAAGCATTAGCTGAAAAGATTCGCCCGATGCGAAAGGATATCGGCGGTATTATGGCACCGTTTGATGCATGGTTATTATTACGCGGGTTAAAGACGTTAGCAGTAAGAATGGATCGTCATTGTGATAATGCAGAAAAAATTGTATCGTTCTTAAGAAAACATGATGCGGTAGAAGATGTTTGGTATCCAGAAGGAGAGTTAGCATCTCGTCAAATGAAACGCGGGGGCGGTGTTATTTCTTTTTCAGTAAAAGGCGGAAAAGAAGAGACGCAAGCGTTTATTAATGATCTTCACTTTATTACAATTGCGGTGAGTTTAGGAGATACAGAAACGTTAATTCAGCATCCAGCAACGATGACGCACGCTGCGATTCCAGCTGAACTAAGAAAAGAAATGGGCATTTTCGATAATTTAATACGCTTATCAGTCGGTTTAGAATCGTGGGAGGATATCGTTTCTGATTTAGAGCAGGCATTAAAGAAAATATCTACTGTTAATCAATAAAAAAAGAGTGAGCTATCGGTTTTGTACAGGACGTACTAAATCGATAACTCGCTCTTTTCTTTTTACATATGTTTTAGGAGTGTTTCCACAAACTTTTCTAAATAGCGCTGATCTACTTCATCGAAACGATTCTTTTCGGGACTATCAATGTCAAGTACACCAATGACAGCTCCTTCTTTCACAATTGGTACAACGATTTCTGAATTAGAAGCACTATCGCAAGCGATGTGACCTGGGAATTGGTGAACGTCTGCTACAAGCTGTGTTGTTTTCGTTTCAGCTGCTACGCCGCAAACGCCTCGTCCAAATGGAATGCGTACGCAAGCAGGCATTCCTTGGAACGGTCCAAGGACAAGCTGATTTCCTTCTGTTACGTAAAAGCCAACCCAATTAACGCGATCTAAAAATTGGTTTAATAATGCGGAAGCATTTGATAAGTTTGCGACTACGTTTGATTCGCCAGTTAATAACGCATCCAGTTGTTTAATTACTGTCTCATATTGCTGCACACGAGATCCTGCATAACTTTCTTTAGTAAACATGGAAACAGCTCCTTTTTTATCGAGATGTGTAAAATATTAGCAAAATACGATGTATTTCACATGACTTTGTCGATAGAAAATTAAAGGAATTTGTCTTAAAAGTCAAGAAATTTAAACTATAGCTGTTCAGTGAGGGGAAGTGAGCGCATGAAGCAGACGAAACAAAAAGTAATTGATGCGGCAATATCGTTGTTTAATACGAAAGGTTATGATGGAACGTCGGTGCGAGACATTGCAAAGCGAGCGGATGTGAATGTAGCGAATATTTCATATTATTTTGCTGGGAAGCAAGGTTTATTAGAACAGCTTATTACTGATTTTTTAGAAGGATATATTCATGTGATTGAAATGTCGTTTGAACAGAGAGAGTATTTGTCGGCTAAAGATGTAGTGGTGCAAATGGTGCGCGGGATTTTACGATATCAATTTGAAAATAGAGAACTAACACGTTTCTTCTACCGAGAGCTTTCGCTTGATACGACATTAATTCGTGAAGTGATGACCGTTTATTTTTCTAAAGAAAGATATTATATAGAACAAATGATTAGACAAGGACAAATGAAACAAGAATTTCAGAAAGTATCATTTACAATGTTTGTGACGCAATTAAAAGGTATGATAAGTATGCCGTTTTTATATCCACAATATATATCAGAAGTACTCCATTCTTTCCCGTCTGAGACATTTTTCATAGAAATGTATACGAAAGAGATTGAGCAATGGATGGAACAAGCATTATGTAAAGCGAATATGTACCATGAATGGCCAAGAGCTGTTCATATGTGAAGAATCCCCACCTAACGAACTGAGGTGGGGATTTTTATGTTTACTTTTCTTTGCCATAAATTGTTACATAATAGCGCGATAATTGTTAATGCAGCTCCAGCGATTTCAATTTTATCGACTGTATAACCTCGAAAGATAGAACCAATGAGTGCAAGGATAGGAACTAAATTCATAAATAATATGCCGTTAATAGATGAAATATAGCGATTTCCCATATTCCAGCAAAATACAGCGATAACGCCTGCGATAATCGACATATAAAAGAGCTCAAAACGAACGCTCACAACTGTACGCAGTGACGGCATAGTAACTATATTTGTGTACGTTAAGAAAGTAACAATAACGATGAGTGAAATGGAGCCAAATAAACAAGTTAATGTCGTGTACCTAAGTGGTGACCAAGATTGAAAACGAGCAGCCCCGTTTGTATAAATGACCCAGCAAGTAACGCCGCATAGCATCAATATATTTGTTGATAAGTGGCTTGCAGCTCCAAATAGTAATTCAATATTTCCTTTTGAAATGACAAGCATAACACCAAGTAATGCAACGAACATACAAAGGAATGTATAGTTTTGTGGGCGGCGATTTTGGGTTATCCATTGCAGTGATAAGGCAATCAGTGGCATAAGGGATTGAATCATAGCTGCATGGATTGCTCCGGAAGGTCCGGCAAGTTGCTGTCCGTAGAAAACGAGAAAACCATACCCCGCGAAACCGACTGTCCCGTAAAAGAATAGAGAAAGTGTTCTTTTTTCTAAGCGGAGTGAAGTCTTTCCTTCAGTAATTAATAGCAAAATAAGAAAAATAATAGCTGCTGATCCATAGCGAAGCGTTGTGAAGAAGAATGGATCGATAAATTGCAGAGCACTTGCCATTACAGGAAACATAAATCCCCAGGCAGTGACGGCGAGTAAGCATAGAAAGGATCCGAGTAGCATTTGTTTTTTGTTCAAGAGTATCTTTCCCCTCGTAGAATATAGTTTAGATCAGTATTTCTGCTTTCTAATTACCCTGATTTTAAAAAAAATAGATAACAAGATTCCTTACGGAATTTGTTTCGATATTATTGAATTTCCCAGATACAATGGATGTATGGAAAGGATCCATCGGGAATTTGCTCATTTCCCCTGTAGCTCTGTCTACGATAAAAAGTCTGTTACCCGAGCCATTGCTATCACTACCAACACACTAGCTGTTTCGATAACTGATTGGGCTTTTGGATAGTAGTTCAAAAGGTAGCCCCCAAAAGTTGTCATTGTATTCTCGTAGGCGAGGTTGTGGTTACGCAATGAGCTTCTGGGAAATCCCATAGTATCGAAGCATATTCCAAATAACCAATGAAAGGAGGTCCTTCCAAATGAACTTATTTGTCGGATTAGATGTCAGCTCTGAGAAACTAGATGTGTGCTTTTTATCAGACGATAACCAATTGACAATTCTTCTTGAAGCGAGTCTCGGAAATGACGTGAAAGGCGCTCATCAAATTAAACAAAAAATTTTAGAATTTCAAAATGTGTACTCGTTTTCTCAAATCGTCATAGGCATGGAGTCAACTTCTATGTACAGCTTTCATCCTGCTACATTTTTTAATGAGGATCGAGAATTAAAGCGTATAAATACCGTCGTTACCATCGAAAATCCTTTTCGCATCAAGCAATTCAGTCGAATATTTGATGAAGATAAAACAGATAAAAATGATGCGATGCGAATCGCTGACTTTTTAAGAATCCAAAGATTCACTACGTCTCCCATTAAAGAAGAGAAATATATGGCTCTTCAACGTTTAACTCGCACACGTTACCAATTAATTGGACAACTTGTAGAAACGAAACAACATTTTCTCGAAAATTTAACTTACAAATGCAACACGCTCACGCGTGAGTTAAAGAATAGCGAAACTCCTTCTTCTGTATTTGGAGCTACCTTAATCGCTTTAATGACAGAAGATTATGGGTTAGAAGAATTAGCTCAAATGCCTTTAACAGATTTCGCCTCTTTGCTTCAAGAAAAAGGTAACGGCCGGTTTAAAAATCCAGAAGGATTAGCGAAAACGATTCAACGAGCCATTACTATGTCTTATCGTTTAGGAGAAGTCGCTCAAGAATCCATCAATATTATCCTGAGTATTCTTGCTCGCGAAATTCGTGCACTCGAAGCCAGTATCAAAGACCTTGATAAGGCAATTGAACAGCTCGTAATGGTCCTACCAGAATACCAATGCTTGACGAGTATTCCTGGTGTTGGAAAAGTGTATGCTGCTGGATTACTAGCTGAGATCGGACAAATCCAACGATTTGAAGACCAAACGAAACTAGCTAAATATGCCGGATTAAGCTGGAAAATCAAGCAATCTGGAAATTATCAGTCTGAAAATACGCCCTTAACCAAACAAGGCAATCGTTATCTTCGCTATTACTTAGTTGAGGCTGCCAATTCAGTAAGAAGATATTTGCCTGAATATCAAGCATTTTATCAAAAGAAATACAAAGAAACACCCAAACATCAACACAAAAGAGCCATCGTCTTAACCGCAAGAAAATTTGTGCGTCTGGTGGATACGCTACTACGTAACCATCAACTCTACACGCCACCAAGGAGCGTGATAGAAAAATAACACTTTGTTATTGACGCAATCTTGGAAACGGCCCGAAAAAATTTCATTTTTGGTCGGGTCTATTTCCGTATGCTGAAAAAATCGCACCTAGAAAAAATCAGTCTTGTTTTACTCTTGACTTATTACCACTAGAC
>NZ_CP147983.1:4292408-4903129 GCF_045291115.1 Bacillus sp. PPSBB_2 | reverse complement strand
CTCGTAGAATATAGTTTAGATCAGTATTTCTGCTTTCTAATTACCCTGATTTTAAAAAAAATAGATAACAAGATTCCTTACGGAATTTGTTTCGATATTATTGAATTTCCCAGATACAATGGATGTATGGAAAGGATCCATCGGGAATTTGCTCATTTCCCCTGTAGCTCTGTCTACGATAAAAAGTCTGTTACCCGAGCCATTGCTATCACTACCAACACACTAGCTGTTTCGATAACTGATTGGGCTTTTGGATAGTAGTTCAAAAGGTAGCCCCCAAAAGTTGTCATTGTATTCTCGTAGGCGAGGTTGTGGTTACGCAATGAGCTTCTGGGAAATCCCATAGTATCGAAGCATATTCCAAATAACCAATGAAAGGAGGTCCTTCCAAATGAACTTATTTGTCGGATTAGATGTCAGCTCTGAGAAACTAGATGTGTGCTTTTTATCAGACGATAACCAATTGACAATTCTTCTTGAAGCGAGTCTCGGAAATGACGTGAAAGGCGCTCATCAAATTAAACAAAAAATTTTAGAATTTCAAAATGTGTACTCGTTTTCTCAAATCGTCATAGGCATGGAGTCAACTTCTATGTACAGCTTTCATCCTGCTACATTTTTTAATGAGGATCGAGAATTAAAGCGTATAAATACCGTCGTTACCATCGAAAATCCTTTTCGCATCAAGCAATTCAGTCGAATATTTGATGAAGATAAAACAGATAAAAATGATGCGATGCGAATCGCTGACTTTTTAAGAATCCAAAGATTCACTACGTCTCCCATTAAAGAAGAGAAATATATGGCTCTTCAACGTTTAACTCGCACACGTTACCAATTAATTGGACAACTTGTAGAAACGAAACAACATTTTCTCGAAAATTTAACTTACAAATGCAACACGCTCACGCGTGAGTTAAAGAATAGCGAAACTCCTTCTTCTGTATTTGGAGCTACCTTAATCGCTTTAATGACAGAAGATTATGGGTTAGAAGAATTAGCTCAAATGCCTTTAACAGATTTCGCCTCTTTGCTTCAAGAAAAAGGTAACGGCCGGTTTAAAAATCCAGAAGGATTAGCGAAAACGATTCAACGAGCCATTACTATGTCTTATCGTTTAGGAGAAGTCGCTCAAGAATCCATCAATATTATCCTGAGTATTCTTGCTCGCGAAATTCGTGCACTCGAAGCCAGTATCAAAGACCTTGATAAGGCAATTGAACAGCTCGTAATGGTCCTACCAGAATACCAATGCTTGACGAGTATTCCTGGTGTTGGAAAAGTGTATGCTGCTGGATTACTAGCTGAGATCGGACAAATCCAACGATTTGAAGACCAAACGAAACTAGCTAAATATGCCGGATTAAGCTGGAAAATCAAGCAATCTGGAAATTATCAGTCTGAAAATACGCCCTTAACCAAACAAGGCAATCGTTATCTTCGCTATTACTTAGTTGAGGCTGCCAATTCAGTAAGAAGATATTTGCCTGAATATCAAGCATTTTATCAAAAGAAATACAAAGAAACACCCAAACATCAACACAAAAGAGCCATCGTCTTAACCGCAAGAAAATTTGTGCGTCTGGTGGATACGCTACTACGTAACCATCAACTCTACACGCCACCAAGGAGCGTGATAGAAAAATAACACTTTGTTATTGACGCAATCTTGGAAACGGCCCGAAAAAATTTCATTTTTGGTCGGGTCTATTTCCGTATGCTGAAAAAATCGCACCTAGAAAAAATCAGTCTTGTTTTACTCTTGACTTATTACCACTAGACTTTACATTTCGTTATAGTAAGTTGATGAAATAAGTATAAAGAGTAATTGTTTATAGGAGGAAATATCGATTTCTTATAACGGTTATAACTTTTTGTTAGAGGTGTGTACGATGGATTTGGAGGCAGTACGATCGTTTATTGAAGTGAAGCATACGCGAAGTTTATCAAAGGCAAGTAAGATTTTACATATATCACAACCAGCGCTTAGTAAACAAATTCAAAAGTTAGAAGCGGATTTAGAGGTTACTTTACTTAAACGTTCTGCGCAAGGAGTAGAGTTAACGGAGGCAGGAGAGTTATTTATAAAAAGAATGTTACCGATTTTGGAGCAAATAAATGAAGTGAAAACAGAAATGAGGGGGTATCAAGAGAACCGGAAGTTTTCAATTGGTATACTACCGAGTTTAGCGGAGCATTACATATCAGAATGTAAAGATATATTAGGTGATGAGTTCGAAGTGGAATGGCAAATCGGGCATACGGAAGTATTAAGAGATTTATTTAAAGCGCGGGAGATTGACGCGATGTTCATCGATTCAGTAGTAGAAGGTGCTACGTATATAAAAGAAGTGCAACAAGAGAAAATTGTTTGTGCCGTTTCAAATAATCATCCGTACAAAGAGAAGATAGTCATTCAAATAGAAGAGCTGCACAATGAAAAATTAATTGTATATCCAGAAATATGTGATGTAAGGAAAATGATTATGAACATGTTTCATGAAATAGGTGTAAAACCAACTATAGCTGTGGAAACATCTTACGCAGAACCGATGCTTGCAATGGTAAAAGCTGGTCTTGGTATCACGTTACTTCCAGAAAGGGCAGTAGAGCAGTCTGTAAGGCAAGGAAATGTACATGTAATTTCTGTTGAACCACCACTCATGCGGAAAATTTATTTCGTATCCCATACGAAAGATTGTTTGTTATTACAATCATTTGAGGATAGGGAGTGAGGTAGGCGGAATATTGAGAAAGATTACAATCACATTGAAAGAAACATGAAATTTTAAAAAAAACTAGGTCAAAAACAAACCATTACATGGTATGATTAGTACATTGTTAGTTGTTAAATATAGGGGAATTCCCTTTTTATACATAATGCCTTCCATTTCATAAACGGAACGGACAAAAAAAGAGATATAACTAGGAGGCTTTTTTGCATGGATTCTATCCTGACGATCGTTATCATTGTAGTAAGCTCTATTCTAGTGCTGCTCATGATAGAGCTTGTGATAAGAAATCGTTCATATAAAGATATTGAAGCACTGGAGCAGTGGAAACAAGAGATAAAAGATAAACCTGTGGCAGATGAACTAAAACGGGTAAAAGATTTAAACATGACGGGTCAAACAGAAGAACTGTTTGGTAAATGGCGTGAAGAATGGGATGAAATTGTATCAACAACCCTTCCGAAAGCTGACAAAGATTTAGCGCAAGCGCGAAAATTCGCCTCGCAATTCTCCTTCCGAAAAGCAAAGCATGCGATGAACGAATCCATAAGTGGTTTAGATGACGCTGATAATCGTATTACTGACATTTTAAATGAATTACAGCAATTGTTAGAAAGCCATGAGAAAAATAGCTCGGAAATTGAAGGGTTACGTGATACATATCGTAGTATGAAAAAGAGTGTTCTTGCTCATAGACATATGTATGGAGCAGCAGAGCAGAAAATCGAAGAGATGCTAGACGCTGAATCTGAGAAATTTAAAACCTTTGAAGAAGCAACAAACAATGGCGACTATTTAAAAGCGAGAGAAATTGTTATTAGTTTGGAAGAAGGTTTAGCAGATTTAGAAATCATTATTCACCAAATTCCAGATTTATTGGTAGAGTGTCAAGCGACGTTACCAGTTCAGCTGGAAGATTTATTACACGGACATAATGATATGGTAAGACAAGGTTATGTATTAGATTATTTGGAAGTCCCTAAAGAAGTTCGCGATATGACGAAACAACTACAAACATGTTTAATGGATATACAGGAGCTTCATATAACAGAAGCGGCTGAAAAAGTAGAAAACTTAAAAACACGTTTAGATGGCTTCTACGATCAATTGGAACAAGAAGTACATGCGAGACATTATGTGGAGCAAAAAACACTTTCTGTTTACGATGACTTAGAAGAAATGCGTATCGAAACGATTGAAACGAAAACAGAAACACAACTTGTGAAACAAAGCTATCAGTTACAAGATAAAGACATTGAGTCTCAAAAAGTAATTGAAAAGCAAATGCACATTTTAACGAAACGTTTTGAAATGCTACAATTACGCGTTGCAGAACAAGATATTGCCTTCTCTATTATTCGTGAGGAACTAGAAGAGGTTTATGAGCAATGTGAAACGTTAAAAGTACTTCATGCAGAATATAAAGAAATGCTGCAAGCGATGCGCAAAGAAGAATTTGAAGCACGTGAGAAGTTACAAGAAATGCGAAATACTATTTTCGAAACGAAACGCTTTATGCAAAAGTCGAATTTGCCAGGTCTTCCAGAGAGTATTATGGAAGATTTAAAAAGAGGGCAAATGGCAATGCAAGCTGCATATGAACAATTAGAAGTGAAGCCGTTAAATATGAACGCTGTAAATAGCAGTTTAGAAGAAGCATACACAACTGTGAACGGTGTGGCTGAAATGACAGAAGAGTTAATTGGACAAGCATATTTAGTGGAAAAATTAATTCAGTACGGTAACCGTTACCGTAGTCATGATGAAAACCTAGCAGAAAGTTTAAATTATGCTGAGAAATTATTCCGTGAATACCAATACGATGCAGCTTTAGAACAAGCGGCTTCAGTATTAGAGCAACTTGAACCTGGCGTTGTTCAAAAAATAGCTGAATATGTAGACAATGAACAAACCCTTTCATAAAAGGGTTTGTTTTTTTGTGTAATTTTGCAGACGATGTTGCTATAATGAATAGCGGAATACAGCAAGGTTATTCGTTTCAAAATAAAGTGAAACTGTAATCAGTAGGAGGATTCATCCCCATTGATTACTAGCCTTCACCAATCGGGCATTTACGGACAGCCCGACTCCTACCTAACTTCTTTGCTCTAACTGGATTTTGAGGTGAGAGTCTTATTGCCCGTTCATGCGGGATAAAGTGAAACTGTAATAGGAGGGCATCCTCGACAATTATTAGCCTTCACCAATCGAGATAAAATGGAACCTTTGCGTAGTCTTAGCGTAATGACACGTATTTATGATATGATTATACGATGTGATAGCGCTGAAAGGGGAAGAACGATGATCTATTTTGATAATAGTGCGACGACGAAGCCATATCCAGAAGCTCTTCAATCGTACGTGACGGTTGCTGGGAAATATTTTGGTAATCCTTCTTCTATTCATTCGCTTGGAGGAGAGGCAGAGCGTCTATTAACACAATCAAGAACGATTGCAGCGCAGCTTCTTCGTGTTAAACCTTCTGAAATTATTTTTACATCAGGTGGAACGGAAGGGAATAACCTTGCGATTAAAGGGATAGCGATGAGGAATCGTTCGCGTGGCAAACATATCATTACAACAAATATTGAACACGCGTCTGTGTTTGAGGCATATAAGCAATTAGAAGAACTCGGGTTTGATGTAACATATTTACCGGTTAACGAGCATGGTGTTGTGTCGGTAGAAGATGTGAAACGAGCACTTCGTGAAGATACGATTCTTGTGTCAATTATTCATGTGAACAACGAAACTGGAGCAATTCAGCCCGTTGCTGAAATTGGAACGTTATTATCGAATCATCCGAAAATAAGATTCCATGTAGATCATGTACAAGGGATAGGGAAAGTACCGCTTGATTTATATGCGTCTCATATTGATCTTTGCTCAATATCTGGACATAAATTCCACAGTGTAAAAGGAACGGGTCTTCTTTATGTACGCGATGGCGTAAGATTAGATCCGATTTTATCAGGTGGTCAACAAGAGCTTAAGTATCGTTCTGGTACAGAAAATTTACCTGGCATTGTAGCGATGGTGAAAGCACTTCGTATGACAATGGAACAAGTGAAAGAAAAGGTAGCTCATTTGCAAAGTTTACAAGCAGAGCTTGTTCGTTTCTTTAAAGAGATGGAAGATGTAACGATTAACACGTCGCTTGCATATGCAGCACCGCACATTTTAAATGTATCATTTGTTGGTTTAAAACCAGAAGTAGTCGTTCATGCTTTAGAAGAACACGGTGTATATGTGTCAACGAAATCTGCTTGTTCTTCAAAAGCAAATGAAGTGAGCAGAGTGTTAGTGTCAATGGGAGTGCCGCATGCAGCAGCTGCAAGCGCTATTCGTATTAGTTTGGCACCAGAAAACACAATGGAAGAAGTAAAACAATTTGAAGGTATTGTAAAAGAGACGATGCCAAAATTATATGAAGTGATGAGGTAAAGAAATTATGTTGAAATATGAATATATTTTAGTGCGTTACGGAGAAATGACGACAAAAGGTAAGAACCGTTCTAAGTTTGTAAGCACATTAAAAGATAACGTGAAGTTCAAACTGAAAAAATTCCCAAATATTAAAATCGATGCAACACATGATCGTATGTACATCCAGTTAAATGGTGAAGATCATGAAGCAGTCTCTGAAAGATTGAAGGATGTATTTGGTATTCATAAGTTTAACTTAGCGATGAAAGTACCATCAGAATTAGAAGACATTAAAGAAGGTGCATTAGCAGCTTTCTTACAAGTAAAAGGTGATGTGAAAACATTTAAAATTACTGTACACCGTTCTTATAAGCATTTCCCAATGAGAACGATGGAATTATTACCTGAGATTGGCGGACACATTCTAGAAAATACAGAAGATAGTACAGTAGATGTTCATAATCCAGATGTAAATGTACGCGTAGAGATCCGCAGTGGCTATAGCTATATCATGTGCGATGAGCGTATGGGAGCTGGCGGTTTACCAGTTGGCGTTGGCGGAAAAGTAATGGTACTTCTTTCTGGTGGTATTGATAGCCCAGTAGCAGCTTACTTAACGATGAAACGCGGCGTATCTGTGGAAGCAGTTCACTTCCATAGTCCACCTTTCACAAGTGAGCGTGCAAAACAAAAAGTAATCGATTTAGCACAAGAGTTAACGAAGTATTGTAAACGAGTAACGCTTCACCTTGTTCCGTTTACAGAAGTGCAAAAAACGATTAATAAAGAAATCCCATCTAGCTATTCAATGACGGTTATGCGCCGTATGATGATGCGTATTACAGAACGCATTGCTGAGGAGCGTAACGCACTTGCAATTACGACTGGTGAAAGTCTTGGACAAGTAGCAAGCCAAACGTTAGATAGTATGCATACGATTAACGAAGTAACAAACTACCCAGTTATTCGTCCGCTTATTACGATGGATAAATTAGAGATTATTAAAATCGCTGAAGAAATCGGCACGTATGATATTTCAATTCGTCCATATGAAGATTGCTGTACTGTATTCACACCAGCAAGCCCAGCGACGAAGCCGAAACGTGAAAAAGCAAATCGTTTTGAAGCGAAATACGATTTCACACCATTAATCGATGAAGCTGTAGCGAACAAAGAAACAATGGTATTACAAACGGTAGAAGTAGTGGCGGAAGAAGAAAAATTTGAAGAACTTTTCTAAAACCATAAATTACCATATCTAAAACGTGTATGAAGTCATGTTATTTATCACACTCTATACTCACAAGGAGGTGATATAACATGTCACGTAGCACAAATAAATTAGCGGTTCCTGGTGCTGAATCAGCATTAGACCAAATGAAATACGAAATCGCTCAAGAGTTTGGTGTTCAACTTGGAGCTGATGCAACAGCTCGCGCTAACGGTTCTGTTGGTGGTGAAATCACTAAACGTCTAGTTTCACTAGCTGAGCAACAATTAGGCGGTTACCAAAAATAATCCCATATGATGGCTTAGAAAGAGCGGGTTCTCCCGCTCTTTCTTTTTTTGTGTTGTGTCGCTATTTGTCGGTAAGTCGATGTAATTTCGTTTACTAATTCGACAGAACTGAAAAATTTGTCAAAAGAAGAGGGTTCAAAATTAACTGAAAATTCTTTATTATATAAAGGAGGCATAAAGAAAAGGGAGGATATTTTATGAAGCGAGAAGAATTGTTGGCGCCACCGTCTTATAATTTAGTTTCTGAAATAGAGAAATATACAGGTGATAAAGGGAAGTTAGCTTTAATTTGGCAAGATGATAAAGGGAATCGAAGGGAAGTTACATACGCTGAATTAATGCAAGGTGCGAATAAAATTGGAAACGCTTTTATAAAAAGTGGTTTGCAAAAAGGGGACAAGCTTCTCATTATGATGCCGCGTTTAATTGAAGCGTACATGACGTATATTGCTGCTATTAAAGCAGGATTTGTCGTAATTCCAAGCTCGGAAATGTTACGTAAAAAAGATATAGAATATCGAATTGGACATGGAGAAGTAAAAGCGATAGTAAGCTATGAGCCGTATATTAGGCAGTTTGATGATATAGAAGCGATGGAATCTCTTCGAAAATTTGTCCTGAGCGAACAGTCAGTAGATGGATGGATTAATTTAAAAACAGCGTTAGAAACAGAGAGTGACATGTTAGAAATGGCGAAGACAGATAAAGAAGATATGGTCTTTTTATCTTACACGTCAGGAACGACAGGAAATCCAAAAGGTGTCGTTCATACACATGCGTGGGCATACGCTCATTTACGTACGAGCGCTCCAAATTGGCTCGGAATTGAAGAGAATGATATTGTATGGGCAACAGCTAGTCCAGGCTGGCAAAAGTGGATTTGGAGCCCGTTTTTAGCAACTTTAGGATCAGGGGCAACAGGGTTTGTATATCACGGTAAGTTTGAACCGAAAACGTACCTAAACTTATTAGACGATAATAAGGTGAATGTACTTTGTTGTACACCGACTGAGTATAGATTAATGGCAAAGGTAGAAGATTTAAGCCAGTACAATTTAGAGGCACTACATAGCGCTGTATCGGCAGGTGAGCCGTTAAATAGAGAAGTCATTGAAACGTTCAAAAAGCACTTTCATATTACAGTGAGAGACGGCTATGGGCAAACGGAAAACACATTACTTGTTGGTGTAATGAAAGGGATGGATATTAGACCAGGATCAATGGGGAAACCAACGCCAGGTAACCATGTCGATATCGTAAATGAGGAAGGTACTCCAGTTAAAGTAGGCGAAGTTGGTGATATTGCAGTTCACATTGAAACGCCGGCCCTCTTTAAACAATATTACAAAGACGATGAGCGTACAGCGATGCAATTTCGCGGTGATTATTATATTACAGGTGATAAAGCGAAGAAAGATGAAGACGGCTACTTCTGGTTTGAAGGGCGCGGCGATGATATCATTATTAGCTCTGGTTATACAATCGGGCCGTTTGAAGTAGAGGATGCACTTGTAAAACATCCTTACGTAAGAGAATGTGCAGTTGTCGCAAGTCCTGATGAAATTCGTGGAAGTGTCGTGAAGGCATTTATCGTATTAAGAGAGAATATAGAAAAGAACGAAGAAATATTAATTCCAACACTCCAACAACACGTCAAAGAACTCACTGCACCATATAAATACCCTCGCAAAATTGAATTTGTAGATGAACTACCAAAAACGATTTCTGGAAAAATTCGCCGTATTGAACTTAGAAAACAAGAGATGGAGATTCCGTCAAAATAATTTTGAAAACAGTGAAGTAAATAGTTGAATGAAATGTAAATCAATGATAAAATAAAAACGAACACAAGTTCTATTTTATAAATTTAAAAAAGAGGTGTCCGTATGATTTTAGGTATTAATCCGTACTTAGTTTTAGATGGTAGTGGGCAAGAAGCTGTACAGTTTTATAAAGAGGCTTTAGATGCAAAAGTAGAAGTTATGCAAACTTTTGGTGACATGCCTGAAAATCCAGAATACCCGATTCCAGCTGAAGCGAAAGAGCGCGTTTTACACGCTACTTTAAAAGTTGGTAATACGGATCTTATGATTTCTGATACATTCCCAGGTCAAGGGCATGCAATCGGATCTCAAGTAACAATCGCAATTCAAATTAGTAATGCAGAAAAAGCAAAAGAAGTATTCGATAAGTTACAAGAAGGTGGAGAAGTTATCATGCCACTTCAAGAAACATTCTGGAGCCCAGCATACGGACAAGTAAAAGATAAATTTAATATTGAATGGCAAGTTACAACATCTACTACCGAACAAAAGTAATTTTTAGAAAAGCACCATGTTTTGAAATGGTGCTTTTTTTTATACAATAAAAAATAAAGGAGATGGGATATATGGGAGAAATTTGGTATGGCGGCACCATTTACACAGTGAGAGAAGAAAATGAAAAAGTGGACGCTGTTTACGTTGAAAACGGTACGATCGTTGATGTTGGAAGTAAAGAAGAGTTAGAAAACCAATATGCCGCGGTTACATTGTACGATTTAAAAGGCAAAACAATGATCCCAGGTCTCGTTGATAGTCATATGCATCTTATTGGGCATGGAGAGAGATTACTCCGTCTAGATTTATCAAATTGTACATCTTATGGCGAAGTGCTTACTCTTGTTCAGAAGCGAGTGGAAGAAGCTCCAAAGGGCTCTTGGATTATTGGAGAAGGATGGAATGAAAATAACTTTACAGATACGAAAGATGTTCATGCGCGTGATTTAGATGAAATTTCGAAAGAACATCCCATTTTATTAAAGCGAGTTTGTCGTCACGTTACATGGGTGAATTCATACATACTGCAAGAAGCGAATATAACAGAAAAGGCAGAAGATCCAAAAGGCGGGAAAATTGGTAGAGATTCATCAAATAAGTTAACAGGGCTTTTATATGAACAAGGGCAAGAATTAATTAAACATGTTCAGCCAGAAATTGATGAAGCTTATTTACAAAGAGCTCTGCAAACAGCGATTAAAGATTGCTGGAAATACGGACTTGTTGGCGGGCATACGGAAGATTTAAATTATTATGGTGGTTTTAGAAAAACATATAATGCGTTTTCTCACGTTATAAAAGAAATGCCATTTAAAGCCCATTTGCTCGTTCACCATGAAGTAGCACATGAACGAAGAGAATATGAAAATGAACATTGTATTGAATTTGGAGCAATGAAAATTTTCTCTGACGGTTCTTTTGGCGGAAGAACAGCATTATTAAGTGAACCGTATGAAGATGCGAAGGAAACAAATGGAGTTGCGATTTTCTCACGTGAAGAACTTGCGGAATTAGTAAAGAAAGCACGAGATTTACATATGCCAGTTGCGATTCATACTATCGGTGACTTATCGCTTGAATATGTCATTGATGCACTCGAATTATATCCACCAGCAGAAGGGTTACGTGACCGTATTATTCATTGTCAGCTTGCTCGTGAAGAGTTGATAGAAAGAATGAAAAACTTGCAAGCCATTATCGATATACAGCCAGTCTTTCTTTCATCAGATTTTCCGTCAGTCATTGAAAAACTAGGCGAGCACCGTCTTCGTTATGCGTACGCTTGGAAGACGTTACTGGAAGCAGGATTACACTGCAACGGTGGCTCAGATGCTCCCATTGAACAAGTGAATCCGTTTTTAGGCATATATAGCGCTGTTACACGTAGAAGTTTTATTGACGGTATATGCTATATGCCTGAGGAAAGATTAACGGTTTATGAGGCTGTTTCTTTATTTACAACAGGAAGTGCCTATGCAATCGGAAAAGAAGCGAAGCGAGGGCAAATTGCAAAAGGATATGAAGCAGATTTTACAATATTAGACCGCAATATTTTTGAAATTGAGGCAGAAGAAATAAAAGAAGTACAAGCAGAAATGACCGTAATAGATGGCCAAGTTGTCTATAGAAAAGATGCGTAAAAATATATGAGCGGTTTTCGGAATATATCGACTTACCGACAAAAACTGACAAGAATAACGGCCGGATAGTAAGAGATTATTGTTCGCGCCAATCGGGGGAAATAAATAACCGCAGAATTATGGAATTCCATAATTCTGCGGTTATTTTAATCTTATAAAAACGTTCTCTGTACTTTTTCCCAGAAAGAGTTGTTTTTTAATTTAACTGTTTTAATTTGTTTATCGCTTAAGCGTACAACAGCTTTTTCCACTTGTTTAATGCTAAGCGCTTCGTTATCCATGCCGATAACAGGATAATCGTTACCGTCTGGTCTTAGTTTTAAAGTTAATGTACGTTCGTGATTTAAAATGAAAGGTGAACCGAGCGTACGGTAAGTGTTGTTGTTTAAAGATGCTAGTTCGCTTACTTGGAAACATGGGATAAGCGGGTCAACAACTGCACCATGCAATGATTTATTGTAAGCAGTACTTCCTGTTGGGGTAGAAACTACTAAACCGTCCCCTCTAAATGTTTCGAAATATAAATCATCAACATGAACATCTACAACGAATGTTTTAATAATGCTAGAACGTAATGAGAACTCATTTAAACAATGGAAAGATGTACTGCCATCTACATCTACCTGAATTGTTGGATATTTTCGCACTTCAATTTCATTTTTTGTAATTTCTTGAAGGGCTGTATCAACGTGATCAATATGGAAATCGCAGTAGAAAGAAATTTCATCTTTCGTAGAAATCCCTGCGTATAAGCAATCTTCTCTAAAACCAGTTTTACGAACGGCTTGTAAGAAGGTTGCATCATCTCCAACACTGACGATAGCGTTTGCATTTTTTGGATGATCTAATATGGTAAATCCATTCTCTTCTAAAATACGATAGATTGGTTTCATTTTTTCAACGAGCGTTGCTTTGTCATCACCATAAAAGAAAAATAAATTGCGACGATCTGCCATTATGTATCCCTCCACTGCAGTTAAATTTTCTGTTTTTCGTGCTACATATCATTAGAGTCCGTTCCCTGATGATATGTTCAAATAATATATTTCGATATAAATTGTCAAAATACCTTTTTATTTTTAGAAAAATTTTTATATTCAATCTTATAAAACTCTGTTTAACGATGAATAAACTTGTCGATAATGGGTACGGAGTGAAAGGATGATACGTATGAAGTGGCTCGTAATTGGAATAATAATTCTTCTTCTTTTTATTTTGTTTATACTATTGTCGAAAATAAAGCTTAAGGTGACATTTTTATATTCAGAAATGGAAAAGCAATGTTTGCTTCAAGTGAAAATATGGATGATTCGATATACATTTGATGTGTTGGAAAGAATTGAAAAACAGCAGAAAAAGACAGGACAGAAAATCGAAAAAGCTGAAGAGGACGGCGGACTCGATAATAAAATTATGGCGCAACTTGACAGCATTGGTGAACTGATAAAAAAGCTTCAAGAAGTTCATACTATTGTTAAAGATTTTCTCAAACGAGTGAAAATCAATGGTTGGAAATGGCATACACAAATTGGAGCAGGCGATGCAGCTAGTACTGGAATTGTCACTGGATATGCATGGGGGACAAAAGGTATGGCTGCTGGAGTTGTCGGACAATATATGCATATTGTCGACGTACCAGAATTTGAAATTACCCCAGTTTTTCAAGGGAAAGGATTTGCATCAAGATGCGAGTTAACAGCATCTTTTCGTATATTCCGCGCTATAAAAACTGGCGTCAAATTACTCGTATTTATGAGAAGACAAAGATCTGGTATGACAGAAAAATCTGTTCAAGCATAGGGGGGATATAGAATGGACCATCCAATTCAAGGTTTAATGACAACAGCAATGCAGCATTTAAAACAAATGACTGATGTAAATACAATTGTTGGTGACCCAATTAAAGCGGCAGATGGAAGCGTAATTCTTACAGTTTCGAAAGTAAGTTTCGGATTTGCTGCTGGTGGAAGTGAATTTGGTAAAGTAGAACATTCAGGCCGTCATCCATTTGGCGGGGGAAGTGGTGGAGGAGTTTCTATTAATCCTGTTGCCTTTCTTGTTATAAATGGAGATGGTGTGAAAGTATTGCACTTAGATAAACAAACACACGTCATCGATAAGATAATTGAATTAGCGCCACAAGCTGTTGATAAAGTGAAAGAAATGATGGATAAACGAAAAGAAGATGATCCTGAATTTCAAATTTAACGAATAAAGAAGCTAATCAATAGGTTAGCTTCTTTAATTTTTTTGTAAATAAAGCGATTTTATTTGCATTATCGATAGGGACAAACTATCATTTACATTGTACATATTTTGTTTAAATAAGGGAGGATTTTCAAGTGGCAAACGTAACTTTTAAAGGTAATCCAATGACTTTAGTTGGAACAGAAGTTAAAGTTGGCGATCAAGCGCCAAACTTCCAAGTATTAGCAAACGACTTATCTCCAGTAAGTTTAGAAACATACAAAGGCGAAGTGAAATTAATTAGTGTTGTACCTTCAATCGACACAGGTGTGTGTGATGCACAAACACGTCGTTTTAACCAAGATGCAGCAGGTATTGAAAACGCGAAAGTATTAACAATTAGCGCTGATTTACCATTCGCTCAAAAACGCTGGTGTGCAGCAAACGGTTTAGAAAATGTTGTAACACTTTCTGACCACCGCGACCTTTCATTCGGTGAAGCTTACGGCTTAGTAATGAAAGAACTTCGTTTACTTGCTCGTGCAGTATTCGTAGTAGATAGCAATGACAAAGTAGTTTACGTAGAATACGTAAGCGAAGGTACAAGCCATCCAAACTATGAAGCAGCATTAGAAGCAGCTAAATCTGCGAAATAATGTGAAGAAAATGACCTCTTATAAAGAGGTCGTTTTTTCTCATATATTGCTCTGTAACGGCATCGATATATGAGAAAAAACGTTATATCATATATAACTAAAGGGGAGCTCTTTACAGGAGGTCGCTTTTTCTTTTTGGAAAAAATCACTTTGTGGTATGATATAAGTTATGTGTAAAAGAGAGAAGGAGGAATGTACGTGAGTCAGACAGTAGAAACATTATTTTCTATTTTTGATTCTTCTGCGGTAGTTTTACGTAAAGAATTAGATGTAACATATTTAGAGGCGCTTGTAGAAACAGGTGATAACTTGTTTGAGGGAGCGATTTTACAAGAGGAATTATCCGAATCAGCAATTGAAAGGCTGAATCGTGAATATAGTACGTTTAATGAAGAAACATATAAAGGTGAAGAAATTCGTAAAGCATTTCAGTTAGCCATCTTAAAAGGAATGAAAGAAGGCGTACAAGCGAATCACGAAATGACACCTGATGCAGTTGGGATGTTCATGAGTTACTTATTCCATAAATTTATGCAAGGTCAAAATGAAATTACAGTTTTAGATCCTGCAATTGGAACAGGTAACTTAATGACTACAGTGTTTAATAGCGCTAAAGAAGGACTAACAATGAGTGGATTTGGTGTAGAAGTGGATGAAGTGCTAATTAAACTTGCTTTAGTAAATGCAAATTTACAAAAGCATGCAATCGAATTCTTCCATCAAGATGGACTAGCACCACTTTATATCGATCCAGTTGATGCAGTCGTTTCAGACTTGCCAGTTGGTTATTATCCAAACGAAATCGGTGCAAGTGAATATAAATTAAAAGCAGATGAAGGAATGTCGTATGCCCATCACTTATTTATTGAACAAAGTGTGAAACATACGAAAGAGGGCGGTTACTTATTCTTCTTAGTACCAAACTTCATTTTTGAAAGTGACCAAGCACCGAAATTACATGCATTTATTAAAGAAACATGCTTTATTCAAGGGTTATTACAGCTTCCTGTTTCCATGTTTAAAAACGAGAAAAATGCAAAAAGTATATTTGTTCTCCAAAAGAAAGGCGCTAATGTAACAATGCCAAAACAGGCGTTATTAGTGGAGTTGCCTAAATTCTCTAACATGAAGGCGATGGAAGACATTATGGATCAATTAAATACTTGGTTTGCAACACATAAATAAAGCTAGGTATATGTAACAGCATTAGTGATTTATGTAGTACAGTTTTATATAATATGTCATATTTTTAAATATATACAAGATTTAACTGAATTTTTTTGAAATCTGTAATATATATTTTTTCTTGGTGTTACAATTTTTTCACTTGAAATATATGTCGGACGATGTTTAAATTAAAATCGTGAGTATAAAATTTGCTAATGATGAAACGTTTTCATATTTAGTGAATTTGATCAGATAAAATCGAGCGGTTTGTGGAAACATCCACACAACTACCAAGAGAAAAAGGGGCGAAAGACTAGATGTCAAAAATCATCGCGATTAACGCAGGAAGCTCTTCCTTAAAATTCCAATTATTTGAAATGCCAAGTGAAACAGTATTAACAAAAGGTTTAGTAGAACGTATCGGTTTAGAAGATAGTATCTTCACTATTACTGTAGATGGCGAAAAACAAAAAGAAATTACAAACATTCCAGATCACGCAGTAGCAGTTAATATGCTTCTTAAAAAGTTAACTGAAAACGGAATCGTTAAATCTCTAGATGAGATTGGCGGTATCGGTCACCGTGTTGTTCACGGCGGCGAAAAATTTGCTGACTCTGTTTTAATTACTGATGAAGTATTAGCTGATATCGAAGAATTAAGCGATTTAGCACCACTTCATAACCCAGCAAACGTTGTTGGTATTAAAGCATTCCAAGAAGTATTACCAAACGTACCAGCAGTAGCAGTATTCGATACAGCATTCCACCAAACAATGCCGGAATCTGCATTCCTATACAGCTTACCATATGAGTACTATGAAAAATTCGGCATCCGTAAATACGGTTTCCACGGAACTTCTCATAAATATGTAACTGAGCGTGCGGCTGAATTATTAGGTCGTCCAATTGAAAGCTTAAGCTTACTTTCTTGTCACTTAGGTAACGGTGCAAGTATCGCAGCAGTAGAAGGCGGTAAATCTATCGATACTTCTATGGGCTTCACACCACTTGCTGGTGTAACAATGGGTACACGTTCTGGTAACCTTGACCCTGCGTTAATTCCATACATCATGGAAAAAACAGGCCAAACAGTAGAAGAAGTAGTTAACGTATTAAACAAGAAGAGTGGTATGTTAGGTCTTACTGGTTACTCTAGTGACCTACGTGACATCATTGCGAAAGAAGAAGAAGGCGACCACCGTGCGAAAGTAGCACTTGATGTATTCGTAAGCCGTATCCACAAATACATCGGTTCTTACACTGCTCGTATGAAAGGTGTAGACGCAATCATCTTCACAGCTGGTGTAGGTGAAAACAGTGCGATTATTCGTGAGCGTGTATTAGAAGGCCTTGAGTACATGGGCGTATACTTCGATGCAAAACGTAATAACGTATTCGGTGAAGAAGCATTCATCAGCTTCCCACACTCTCCAGTAAAAATTATCGTAATTCCAACTGACGAAGAAGTTATGATTGCTCGTGACGTACTACGTCTTGGAGATATTGGTTAATATATGAAAAGAAAGACGAGATCCTATAGGATTTCGTCTTTTTTCTTTTGGATGTATTTTAAAACTCCATCTGGATATAATATTTTTTCTTTCTGAATGAATGCTGTAATAGGAATCCATTTCGCATACGCTACTGTTTCTTCATCTTGTATATTTAATATTTTCATTTCATATAGTGACGTGTCTAATAAACGCAAAGAATATAGTTGAATGATTTCATGACCAATGTCTCCATCGAGATGAAAGACATTTTCTAAACACCCTAAATAATTGGTGATTTCTATCTCCGTATGAAGCTCTTCTTTAAACTCCCGAATAACAGTATGTGCTGATTTTTCACCAAGTTCAATTGAACCGCCAAGAGGACGATAATATATTTCGCCTTCTGTATAATATTCTTGTACGAGAAGGCGATCTTGATGTACAGCAAGACCGAAAGCTTTTGCACGTGGATACATATAGAATCACTCCTTATTTGTTTTGTATAAGGACGATTATAATGTATGGTGTGATAAAAGTATCGTGTATTTAAGTGTGCGGTCTAATTGTAATTCCATCAAATAAGTCTTTCCAAAATGCTTCATTGTATTGGTATACATCCATAATAGGACATTTCATAACGCAAATACGTTGTAATCCCCAATCTTCTTGGGTGATAGTTGGTATATCGGCAGGAATTAGTAACAGGACAGAGAATGTATGTGTAACGATTTGAGATAAACTTTGTTCTAGGGAACATGCTTCTTCATATGTTCCTCCAGTTCGAATAAATAATATGGATTCTGCCGTTTCAATTGTAGCTAGAAAACGATTAATACGATGTTCATAGTTTAACTTAATTTCTGTATAAGAAGGCCAAGAAGTTGGTGTATTTACATCTGTTTTAAAGTCATGACAGGAGTCAATTTCATAAAGGTTGTCCCTTAATCTTAATTTTGCATCATCATCCCAAAATGAGATGAAGGATAAATTTTCGAAATTTAAAAAGCGGTCAAATCGATTTTGTAATAATACATTCACTTTTTCTAATGAGGGACTTAGCATAAAATCAATAACGCCAAAAAATGGTGATAATTCTAATTGATATAATGCCCAAGCGGGCCAGCAGTTTTGTCCTAAGCTGAATACCGCATTATATTCTTTTTTTATATCGGATAGATTCATGTGATTTATCTCATCCTTTTTGTTAATATTTTATGCCATTCAAAAATGGTATGTGAATAAAGATAGACAAGCATATTTGTAAAGAATAAGCAGAAATATGTTACAATAGAAAAAAATCGAACGAGGTGGTTGTTACGATGCGATCGAAGCGAGAACAAGCCATTTTAGACAATATAAAAGAATGGGAAGCGCAATTAGTTGAGCAAGAAGCGACCGATTTTCAAAAAGTGTTTGATAAATGGTTACATGCTACAGTTGCGAAATTACCTGAGAAAAAGCGAAAAGAATTCTTCACGAAAGCAGATGGATGGCTCTTTCATTTGCATGCATTTATTCAAAGTTCACAAGCACAGTTAGATGCACGTAATCGGATTTTAGGAACATCAAGGTTATTTGATGAATCGATTGAACAGCTTGAAGATTTGAAAGCATTATCTATTGATCAATTAACATACATAGCAGAGCAGCAAACAGCACGTCATCGTCTATATTCATTTGTACAAGGTGGGGCAACAGGTGCTGGAGGTTTATTATTATTAACGGCGGATTTTCCGGTTATGATCGCGTTAAATGTGAAGGCAGTCCAACTTATTGCAACATCATTTGGACATGATGTGAACAAGCCGTATGAAATGATGCTTGCGTTAAAGGTGTTTCATGCGTCATTACTACCAGGAAGACTTCAGCAATATGCATGGTACAATTTATTGCAAGAGCTGGAGCAAGAAGATTCGTTCTTTTACGAAGGAGACGAAGCAGTGCTACAAACAGCTTCTACTGAGGTTGTGTTAAAAC
Source organism: Bacillus sp. PPSBB_2 (assembly GCF_045291115.1). Classification (NCBI taxonomy): domain Bacteria; kingdom Bacillati; phylum Bacillota; class Bacilli; order Caryophanales; family Bacillaceae; genus Bacillus; species Bacillus sp. PPSBB_2. Next base: position 4,884,015 of record NZ_CP147983.1, on the reverse strand, counting down.
AAATTTTGAAGACATTTTCGATTTATGCTCTTCGTCGTAAATTATTCCAAGGTATACCGGTAATTGGAATGGCAATTGGATCTACAGTGAATTATCGTTTAACAAGAAACGTTACTGAATTTGCAAATAGATTTTATCAAGTGCGCCATATAGTCGAGAAAGAAAAAAGAGCATAAAAAAAGCGAGAGGCCGAAGCCTTTCGCTTTTTTAATTTGTTGCATGTTTTTTAGACATTGGAACAGATACTGGCTGCTTTTCTGCTGTTTTTTCTGTTTTTGGATAATAAATTAAATCCAATGTTTTTGCCTGTACGGCAATCGAAAGAATAGTAAAAGCAATTTCTGTCCAATTTAAATAATATAATGAAAGCGCAAGAACAATCGCGTCAAAGACGAAGAAAATTTGCCCAATTGTAAAACGAGTTCGTTTACTTAATACAATTGTTAAAATATCGTCTCCACCGGTTGCACCGCCAAATCGTAATATAAAACCGAGTCCAATACCAGCTAACGCACCGCCAACTACTGCAGCTATAAATAAGTTATTTGATAAATCTACCGTAAATGGAGAATAATTTTCCATAAAGGAATAAAATACTCCGAATGAAATTGAACCTAGGAATGAATAACCAACCATTTTTCTACCTAAAAATGAAGCGCACAGTAAAATAATTGGGATATCCATTAATACAGTTGAAATAGATGGTGAAATATCATAAAAGTTTTGAATGAATAGTGCAATTCCTACAAATCCACCTTCTGTTAAGTGGTTTTGGAAGTGAATGTGATATAGCGCTGCTGCTAAAATAAATGAACCGATTAAAACCATAAAAATTTCTTTAATAATTTGCCGACTTTGGATGTTCCTCATCGTTATTCCTTCTTTCCGTAGTTAGTAGTCCTTTTTGTGTTGTAAACTAACTACGAGCTCACATGTAGCTTTCAGTTAGTTTACGAAAAAACTAACTACGCTATATGTCGCTGAAGAAATAACGAATAATCCTCTCGTCCATCAATTCTCCCTACCTTCGTTTTAGTTTAAGTCTTAAAACGACTAAACAAAACGTGGAGTAGGATTCGTCATTTAGCAATCCTGCTCTTCTTTGTTTTGTTTAGTTAGTAACAATTAAGTCCTAAACAAAACGCTATGTGTAAGAAGAGTCTTTTTTTTGCCAAATTATCCTTCGGGCAATCATAATTTCCCCACTCTCGTATTTTTTTCGCTAGACTAAAGTATCTGAGCTGAAAAATACGCTACGTGTATGATTCGTCAATACGATGCCACATGCTCCTTCGAGCGATCATGATATCAAAATCCCTTCCTTCAAGATTTATACTATTATATCATACTTTTAAAAAATGTATGCGGATGGAAACCGACAATAAACGGAGGGAATCTACAAAAAATGTTATGTTTAAATATTTTTGTAGAAAAGCCTAAGTTATTTCGGAGGATTGGACAGTTTATAACGGTTTGTCCAATAAGTAAGAAAAAAGGGTTTTATTCCGTTGTGTTCTTTTCATCACTTTTATCTTTAAAAAACGCATCCCAACTAATTACACTTAAAAAAGTTAAAGTGATAATAACGAAAGCACGCATAATTTTTAAACCTCCTTTTGTACATAGTATATGAATCATTCGATTCAGAATGTGTCATTTTTTTACAAGTCTTAACTATTATGAGAGTATATTAATATAGATAGATGAAGGGGAGAGTGAAGGTATGCTAAAAGACATGTTCAAAAGAAAAGAATTAATATGCATTTCATGTCAGAAAAAAATTCAATATGAAGAAGAGCTTGTTGCTTTTGTAAAGTTGCCGAAAGAAAGAAGTATATTAGTTGGTCCATTCGATGTATGTTTGGCGAAAACAGCACAAGAAATATATTGTAAATCATGTTATGACAAAAAAAGCATGACCCAAAGTTATTGAGGGGCATGCTTTTTTCATTGGTGTGCTTTCCCCTCAGATACATTTTGAGTGAGTCGATACCAAAGCCAAAGGTCATTAATGATGGAAGCAAGATCGGCAATTTCTGAATTTAGTTTACAAGAAACTTCGAAGTCTTCTTCGTTATTTAAATAATATTGTTTTGTATTAATATAGTGCTCAAGTTCTTTTATACGATCAGGAATTTTCCCGCGAACTTGTTCCCATTTTAGTAAAATAGCATGTTGCATTTTTTCGGGGATTTCTTCCCAGTCTTCTTGTAAATGTGGAATTTCAATTCCTAGATGTTCATCGTATAAGAAATACTTTTCCATAAGTTCACCCCCGTTTTCCTGCTTATATTGTACATAAAAACAGAAAGAAGTTCGACGAAATTGTTTGAAAAAATTTGAAAATGACTCTTGATACATTTTGTGAAAGGTGGTAAAGTGTGAATTATTATAAAATAAAATGAATATTTATTCTTTAGGGGGATGCAAAATGGAGAAGAAAAAAGTTGTATTAGCATATTCCGGAGGTCTTGATACTTCCGTTGCAATTAAATGGTTACAAGAGAAGAATTATGATATTATCGCGCTTTGTTTAGACTTAGGGGAAGGTAAAGACTTAGCATTTGTAAAAGAAAAGGCACTTTCAGTAGGTGCAATTAAATCATATATGATTGATGTTCAAGAAGAATTTGCAAACGAATATGCATTGATGGCGATGCAAGCACACACATTATACGAAGGGAAATACCCTCTTGTCTCTGCATTATCTCGTCCGCTTATTGCGAAGAAATTAGTAGAAATCGCAGAACAAGAAGGCGCAACTGCAGTTGCACACGGATGTACAGGGAAAGGAAATGATCAAGTTCGTTTTGAAGTTTCTATTCAAGCATTAAATCCTTACTTAGAAGTGATTGCACCTGTACGTGAATGGAAGTGGTCACGTGAAGAAGAAATTGCCTATGCAAAAGAAAACGATGTACCAATTCCGATTAATTTAGATAGCCCGTTTTCAATCGATCAAAACTTATGGGGACGCAGCAACGAATGTGGAATTTTAGAAGATCCATGGGCAGCGCCGCCAGAAGATGCATATGAGATGACATTGGCATTAGAAGATACACCGAATAAACCAGAGTTTGTAGAAATCGGATTTGAAGCAGGCGTACCGACTACTTTAAATGGCACTGCATATTCACTTGCAGAATTAATTAAAACGTTAAATGCGCTTGCTGGAAAACACGGCGTTGGACGTATTGATCACGTAGAAAATCGTCTTGTCGGTATTAAATCTCGTGAAGTATACGAATGCCCAGCAGCAATGACGTTAATCACTGCGCATAAAGAGTTGGAAGATTTAACACACGTAAAAGAAGTAGCACATTTTAAACCAGTGATTGAACAGAAAATAACAGAACTTATTTATAATGGTTTATGGTTCTCGCCTTTAAAACAAGCGCTTCATGCATTTTTACAAGAAACGCAAAAGAATGTAACAGGTACAGTGCGTGTGAAATTATTTAAAGGTCATGCGATTGTAGAAGGACGTAAATCTGAATACTCTTTATACGATGAAAAATTAGCAACATATACTGCTCAAGATGAATTTAATCATGATGCAGCAGTTGGATTCATTTCATTATTCGGTTTACCGACGAAAGTATACAGCCAAGTGAATCAAAAGAAGGTGGAAGCGTGAGCAAACTTTGGGGCGGACGTTTTACAGAAGAAGCGGAAGCATGGGTTGAAGAGTTCGGAGCATCCATCTCCTTCGATCAACAATTAGTAAATCAAGATATAAATGGGAGTATGGCACACGTAACGATGCTAGCAAAGCAAGGCATCGTTACGCAAGAAGAAGCAGAGAAAATAAAGATAGGTCTTCAATATTTATTGAAAGAAGCAAAAGAGAATAAGCTACAATTTTCAGTAGAAGCAGAAGATATTCATTTAAACATCGAAAAAATGTTAATTGAACAAATTGGCGAAGTAGGAGGAAAACTTCACACTGGCCGAAGTCGTAATGATCAAGTAGCGACAGATATGCATTTGTATTTAAAAGAAAAGGTAGAACATATTATAAAAGCTACAAAGCAATTGCAAACTGTTCTTGTTCATCAAGCAGAAAATAATATTGAAACCATTATGCCTGGCTATACGCATTTGCAACGTGCTCAGCCGATTTCATTTGCTCATCATATTCTCGCTTACTTTTGGATGTTAGAGCGTGATGTGAATCGTTATGAAGATTCGTTAAAACGTATTAACATTTCGCCATTAGGAGCAGGAGCGTTAGCTGGAACGACATTCCCCATTGACCGAGAGTATAGTGCGGAGCTTCTTGGATTTAATGGAATCTATGAAAATAGTTTAGATGCAGTAAGCGATCGTGATTTCATACTGGAGTTCCTAAGTAACTCCTCTATGCTTATGATGCACTTATCACGCTTTTGCGAAGAACTTATTTTATGGAGTAGCCAAGAGTTTCAATTTATTGAAATGAGCGATCAATATGCAACGGGAAGCAGCATTATGCCGCAAAAGAAAAACCCGGATATGGCGGAACTAATCCGTGGTAAAACAGGCAGAGTATACGGTAATTTATTCAGTTTACTCACAGTAATGAAAGGATTACCGCTCGCTTACAATAAAGACTTACAAGAAGATAAAGAAGGAATGTTTGATACAGTTAAAACAGTAGAAGGATGCCTTCATATTATGGCGGGCATGCTTGAAACGATGACTGTAAACAAAGAAAAAATGGGGCAAGCTGTGACGCAAGATTTCTCCAACGCAACAGAAATTGCTGACTATTTAGCGAACAAAGGACTACCATTCCGTCAAGCTCATGAAATTGTTGGAAAGTTAGTGCTATATTGCACAAAAAAAGGAATTTATTTATTAGATGTCTCTCTTGAAACATATAAAGAAATGAGCTCCTTATTTGAAGAAGATTTGTATGAAGTGCTGTCACCATATGCAGCTGTAAAGCGTCGTAACAGTGCTGGCGGGACTGGGTTTGAACAAATCAAAAACGCTTTGGAGAAGGCGAAGGGGTTAACGAAAGAAGTTATTAAGAGTTGAGTTGGGAAGTACGCCAGTCTATTAAAGTCTGGCGTACTTTATTTTTTACTAGCATTTAAGTTAAAATGTAGTAAAAAATAACAATTTAGGGGAAGTCTATGAAAAAAATAGTGTTGATCATTGTACTGTTAATTAGCTTAATTGCAAATGCTAAAGTGTTTCTTTTGGACAAATATATGTATGTTGGTGAAAAAGAAAAGCGAGAAGAAGCGGTTATCGCAACGATGTGGCATTTACAAGATAAAGGATATAAAGAAAGTGATATTTTATATATAAAACCGGCCTTTTATAGCAAAATGGATTCGTATGGTATGAATGTACAGTTTAAAGATGAACCAAATGAATCATATACATATAGAGTTTTAAAAGATGCGAAAACAAATAAACTAACTGTACACCAAGATAGCAATGAGTCTGGTGGTATGGGCGGGAAACATCAAGAGCTTAAATAAAGAAAGAAAACGACTGATGGCATTCGCCTGCAGTCGTTTTCTTTTAATCATACTTATGTCGATCTTCCGTAATTCGAATATACTCAATATCCATCAAATCACGAAGTAATGCACCATTACTTAGTTCAACGCCGTGCTTCTCTTTAAAATGAGTGCGAATCGTATCTAGCATTTCAATTTCTTTGCCGTTCACATCTAAAATAATGCGTTCAGAATCATCCATATAGCATCCTCCTTTTTTACACATATATATTTTGTCCGTCTATTTCTAAAAAATGTATGTTAACGTAATGTTAGGAAATAAGAAAGGGATGGAAAATGAGACGTATTTATTTTATAGGGCTAATTTTGTACACATTCATTGTATTACATGTTGCATTCCCAAATATCTTTTCATTTGAGGATTTAGAAACAGTACACGTTGCGATATTTACTTTTGCTCTATTTGTAGTAGATTGTTTTATTTCTATATGGCTTTCGAAAAGAAAAGATATACAAGGCAAAAAAGAAATGGAACGGAAAAAGAGAAAACGTTCCTTTTGGATGATGACATACTGTTTGTCTTTAGTGCTTACTGCTGCTTTTTTTAGTGAACATATTCCATTAGAAAGAGTAAATATTGGATTTGGAGCATTCGTATTCGCATACTATTTTTTTATGCACTTTCTTCCTTATATGAAAGAAAAGCGAGGAGAAGAGGAAAATCCGCTTGTAGAAGAAGCGAAAGAACAAGAGCATAAGAGAATAGAAGGGGATATAAAGAAACTTGGAGAACAAAAGTGGTATTTAAAATCAAAAATCATATACGTTCTTTGCTTTATTACGCCGCCAATTGGTTATTTGTATGTTTTCTTATTTCGTAAAAAAATGATAGAAGGTGCAAAGCAAACGTACTTAACGATCGCGACGATTATGATGGCATTATGGTCTTTGAAGTTTCTTCCGCCTTATGTGTTGGCAATTACCGTTGTTGTCGTAGCGTGTCTTGTGTTTATAGTGAAGTTTATAAAATGAAAAACACCAAGCCTATGTGGACTTGGTGTTTTATCTATAAATTAAAGCTCACCTTGCTCTTCATCACCACGAACAACAAGGACATCGCATTTCGCATAGCGAATAATATGTTCAGAGACGCTACCAATTAGGAAACGCTCAACAGCATTTAAACCAGTCGCACCACACATAATTAAATCTACTTTATGGTTTGGAGCGATTTCTTTTGAAATTTTTGATTTAGGATTACCGAATTCTAATACAGTTTCAATTTTTTCAAGACCAGCTTCAAGCGCAGTTTTTTTGTAGTCTTCTAATAGGTCTTCTGCAAATAGATTTGCACGTTCCGCAATTGCACGGCTATAGGCTTCTACTGCTGAGTATGCTTTTACATCAACGATATGAGCAATTGTTAATGTTGCATTGTTGCGCTTTGCGACTTGAATTGCTTTTTTAAAGGCTTTTTCTGCTTCTTTAGAACCATCCACCGCGATTAAAATATTTGTATATGTATTATTCATAGTAAATTCCTCCCAATCTGTTTTATAACTGTTTACAACTTAATTATAAAACAAATTTTGGTAACGTGCTTGCCAGAAACGTTACAGAATTTTGAAAACTCTGTTTCAATTCATTTTAGTTGTAATTGGAGCGAGAACTTGTTACATATGAAGTATAGCAATTTAAAAGGGGGCAGTTTTGTGAGACATGCGCTCATTACAGCCGGTACGAAAGGTTTAGGAAAGCAAGTAACAGAAAAGTTATTGGCTAAAGGCTATTCAGTAACAGTAACGTACCATAGCGATATCATGGCTATGGAAACGATGAAAGAAACATATAAAGATGTGGAAGAGCGTCTACAATTCGTGCAAGCAGATGTCACGAAAAAGGAAGATTTACATAAAATAGTAGAAGAAGCGATGAGCCGTTTTGGCAAAATTGACTTTTTAATTAATAATGCTGGTCCATATGTATTTGAACGAAAAAAGTTAGTTGATTATGAAGAAGATGAATGGAATGAAATGATTCAGGGAAATTTAACAGCGGTATTTCATTTATTAAAACTTGTCGTTCCGGTCATGAGAAAACAGAACTTTGGCCGTATTATTAATTACGGATTTCAAGGGGCGGATAGTGCACCGGGATGGATTTATCGTTCAGCTTTTGCCGCAGCGAAAGTAGGACTTGTTTCATTAACGAAAACAGTTGCTTATGAAGAAGCGGAGTATGGTATCACTGCGAACATGGTATGTCCTGGTGATATTATTGGCGATATGAAAGAGGCAACTATTCAAGAAGCACGTCAGCTGAAAGAGCATAACACACCGATTGGTAGATCTGGAACAGGTGAAGATATTGCAAGAACCATTTCGTTTTTATGTGAGGACGATTCCGATATGATTACCGGTACAATTATTGAAGTGACTGGTGCAGTGGATGTTATTCATAGACATCGATAGAATAAAATAAGATGAAGTTTCGAATAATTGGACAGTTTATCCATTGTGCTGAGAGGTGCGGATAATACTGTCCTTTAATATAAAATTAAATCTATCGGAAAACTCGTGTTATTTTTTTGTCAAATATTGAGATATTATGTTAAAATATAAGAGCGTAGAAAGCGCTTTAAAAAATGATTCAGGGGTCATTTCATAACTCAAGGGGGAACTAATCATGCGTATCGGTATTCCAACAGAAATTAAGAACAATGAAAACCGTGTGGCAATGACGCCAGCGGGAGCAGTACATTTAGTACAAAATGGTCACGAAGTGTTTGTTCAAAAAGGAGCAGGTTTAGGATCTGGCTTTACAGATGAAGAATACGTACAAGCGGGTGCGAAACTTGTAGAAACTGCTGAAGAAGCATGGAATCAAGATATGGTTATGAAGGTAAAAGAGCCAGTAGCAAGTGAATACGGCTATTTCCGTGAAGGCTTAATCTTATTCACATACTTACACTTAGCTCCAGAACCAGAATTAACGAAAGCATTAATCGATAACAAAGTTGCATCAATCGCATACGAAACAGTACAATTAGACAATCGTTCTTTACCATTACTTGCACCTATGAGTGAAGTGGCTGGTCGTATGTCTGCACAAATCGGTGCACAATTCCTTGAGAAAAACAAAGGCGGTAAAGGTATTTTACTTGCAGGCGTTCCAGGGGTAAAACGCGGCAAAGTAACAATCATCGGCGGTGGTCAAGCTGGTACAAACGCAGCTAAGATTGCAGTAGGTTTAGGTGCAGATGTAACAATCATTGACTTAAGTGCAGAACGTCTTCGTCAATTAGATGATATTTTCGGTAACCAAGTAAAAACATTAATGTCTAATCCATACAACATTGCAGAAGCTGTTAAAGAATCTGACCTTGTTATTGGAGCGGTATTAATTCCGGGTGCAAAAGCGCCAAAACTTGTAACTGAAGAAATGATTCAATCAATGGAACCAGGTTCTGTCGTTGTAGATATCGCGATTGACCAAGGTGGTATTTTCGAAACAACTGATCGTATTACAACTCATGACAACCCAACTTACGAAAAACATGGCGTTGTTCATTATGCAGTTGCTAATATGCCAGGTGCAGTTCCACGTACGTCAACTCTTGCATTAACAAACGTAACAGTACCATATGCAGTACAAATTGCTAACAAGGGCTACAAAGAAGCTTGCTTAGGCAACACTGCATTATTAAAAGGTATTAACACATTAGATGGTTATGTAACATTCGAAGCAGTTGCGGAAGCTCACGGCTTACAATACGCTGATGCAAAAGAGCTTCTTGAAAAAGCTCCTGCTTTATCATAATAGAAATACATTTGAGACCTTCCTTTTCGTGAGGAGGGTCTTTTTTATATGGAGAAATAACATGTGAATAATTGTTATTTATTGGTGTAAAAAAATTTTTATTATGATAATTTAGAATTATATAATAAAAAGAGGGGATTCGATGGGGAGCAAAAAGAGGAAGAAAAAACAGGCAAAGAGACAAAGGTATATAAAGAAAAAACAGGAACAGAACATACCTTTTTCACAAAAAGTAGTCATTACGATAGAGAAAACATTTCGGTATATTTGTATGTTCTTGTATGTGATTTTTTGCTTGTATTTATGTGGGATATTTAAAAGTTTGGGGATAACCCCCAATGTTATTGAAAGTACCTTAGGCGTTCTACTTGTTATGGTAGAAGGAATCTTATTCTTTATATTATTTGATAAAGTATGGCCTAGTCATGAAAGTAAAAAAGATAGAAAAAGAAGCAAAAAATCTTCATACGCTTCAAGCTCATCAGGTGGATTCGGTGACTACAGTAGCAATGACTGTAGTAGCTCAAGTGATGGTGGAGGAGATTGCGGAGGTGGTGGAGATTAAGTTAGTTTTTTAGAAGAACGACTAATGAAAGGATGGGACGAAAGATGGAGACTGTGAACTTAATAGAATTAACAAAGGATATTAAAGATCAACATAAAAACTTCGTCGTTTCAAATATAAACAGTCATTGCTTACGAATCGCTGTATTTACTGGTGAATATGATTGGCACTATCATTCTAATTCGGATGAATTATTTATTGTGCTAGAGGGAGAGTTACTTATTGATTTTGAAGATGGAGAAACGGCGGTTTTAAAGCCAAATGATTCTATTTTAATTCCAGCATGTACGATTCATAGAACGAGAGCATTAAAGAGAACGGTAAATCTTTGTTTTGAACATATAGAGGCTGATACGATTATAGTGGAGCAATTATGAAAAAATTATCTGTAGCCGAGTATAGAAAAGTTCTTCCGGTTTTAGAAGGTAATACAAGAACGATGACATTTGCTTATGCGGTATGTGATCAAGTGGTAGATGGTGAGGTTTTTGTAAACGGGCAATTAACAGCAGGATTAATTATTACAGCTAACGGTATCTATTATTTATTTGGTGATACTGATGATCAAAATTATAACGAAGAGTTATTTTCATATTTAAAAACGGCTATTGAAAAAACAGAGAAGAGATTTACACTCTTTACTTCAAGTGAAGAGTGGGAAATGATGTTAGAAGAGCGTTTTAGTAATACACTTCGGAACATCCCGCGAATGAAATTTCAAAGGGTAACCTTTGAGGAGAGAAAACGAGATTTTAACAAAAATACATATGAAGTGAAGCGTATTGATAGAAGAGATATAGAGCGAAGCAGTGAATTTAAAGAGGAGTACTATAAAGAATATTGGGGATCAAAAGAAACGTTTTTGAATAGTGGTTTTGGATTTTGTATAGAACAAGATGGGATAATTGTAGCTGAATGTGTCTCAATATTTAGCGGGAATGGTTATGCTGAAATAGATATTGCAACACATGAAGCGTATCAAGGGAAAGGATTAGCTCAAGCTGTTGCAACACGGTTCATTGAACATTGCATGCAAAATGATATTATACCGAGCTGGGATTGTTATGTAGACAATATTCCTTCGCGAAAATTAGCTAGTAAATTAAGTTTTTATCATCCAATAGAATATAGTTTGTTTGTACGTAAGAAAACGGGGGAAGAAAAATGAATGTAGAATTAACGAGATTTAAAGTTAAGCCTGGTAAGAGTCATCGAGTAGATGAATGGATGCAACTTCTTAATGACAATATGAAAGAAGTACTTTTGACATTAAACGACGAAAAGATGTATGTTGAGACAATTTTCCGGGAAATAAGAGATGGAGAAGAGTACTTATATTGGTATTCTGTGCAAGGAGAAGGCGGGGCTCTTGTCGAAAATTCTCATTATGAAATCGATAAAAAGCACTTAGCGTTTTGGTATGAATGTATCGATGAAGAAGCACCGTCTATTGATATGAAAACAGAAGTTGTTATGATTCAAGATGTTGTGAAGGAAGCGATGAAATAATAGAATAGTATTTCAGAGAAAAGCGCATCAAAATGGATGTGCTTTTTATTATGAAAAAATTGATAAAAGCTATATTTGGATATCTTTAAGTGAAAATAAGGAGGGATATCGAGAATATTTTAGGATAAACTATAAAGTGAAACTTTAATCAGTGGGGGGCATCCCCCACTGATTATCAGCCCTCACCAATCGGGCTTTTACGGGCAGTTCGACCCCAACCTAACTTCTTTGCTTCCGCTGAGTTTTGATGTGGGGTCTTACTGCCCGTTAATGCGGGATAAAGAAATAAAAAACACAAAACCAAAAAACTTACCAATATAAGGTGTATTCGTAACAGGAAAAACAGAGGATTTACAAAGTTTACAAGGGTCACCGTATATTAAGGCTGCTGTAAGAGGTGTAACAGTTGAGAAATATTGATTACAAGTAATTAATGTGAATAATCAGAAAATTTATGTTATAATATGGGAAAAGGAGGTTTATATGAGGCAAATACATGGAGCAATTTATATTTACATAACAATGTTTTTCGTGGCGGTATCCTATGGATTGGGGCACGTGTATTCGCATCCTATACTAACTTTTTTAAGCGGAGCATGTATGGCGTTTGCGCTTCTTGTCCACCTTTTCTCGGTTTGGATCGTGAAATTTCAATTAAATATTAGTGAAATAGAAGAAGGCACTTTTTGAGTGGCCTTCTTTTTTAGTAATATTGGCGAATTTAGTAATATTGGCGAAGCCCTGGTAGCAATTTTTCAATTTCACATTCGGTTTCTTTACATATGGAAAGTGTACGTAGTCTGAAAAATAAGCTACGTAAGAAAGATTTTATATTTCCGTATAAAAATTCGTATGATTCAATATGTAGCGTGGATTTTTTTACTTGTAATTGAGCTACTAAATCATGAAGGGCTAATATGAGTACTTCTTCCTTTAGGTCATTTTGCAGCATTGCGACAATCGGATAAACGATACGTTCATCTTCTTCATATTTGTAGTAAATAGAATGAACACAAACTTTGTTTAATAAAGTTTGTAATATTTCTTCGTAATATAAAGTTTCCAGTTTAGGACTATTCACAAGCGCCTCAAATGTATCGGAAGCATGAGCGATACTATGTGCCCAGCCGTGGTCTTGGACATATCCACGGAAATCATGCTCGTTGTTCATATATAGAATTAATTGATCTTTTACAGTTAAAATATCATTCTGTGATAAGAAATTATGATTTGTATCTGCATCTATAATGAGGGCAATTAATAATGTTGTAAATGCTCGGGTAAATACGGCATCTTCGTCATCCGAATGAATCTTATACAATAAATATTTTTCACTAATGCTTTCTAATAATAATTTCTGTAAGTGTGTATGTGAAATGTAGTCTTTTTTGATGAGATGATAAAAAGTAGAGTAAATAAGTTTGTCTCTTAAATAGCTATCGGTAACACCGATGTGCTCAAGCATATTGGAACTTAAAGAATCAATGTTAATTGTGTTGTCCAGTATGTAATTATTATTACGAATTTCTTCTAACTGTTGTTGTAACATATAAACCTCCTTTTTTAGAAAATTCTGTATTTTTATAATATAATAAGAGGAAGAAATAGACAATAAATAAGTGCATTTGAATGGAGGGGGCATTATGAAGAGAGCATTATTCTTTTTCATTAGTATTTTCTTTTTAGGAAGCTGTTCCATTTCGTATGTTACTTTTTCTAGCGAGAGCAAAAGTTGGACTGGACAATATAAAGGGCATATTAAGGATGACAGTGAAGATGGGATGTTTACGTTTCAATATAAGGGCGGGGATGGAAAGACAGAATTTAAAAACTTAGAGATTGCTATTAATGGAGCCTTTAGTACAATGACACAAACGTCAGAAGTTCATAGAGGAGAAAAGGTTGAAATGAAGTCTTCTTGTGTAAGTTGCGCGCCTATCTCTAAAGATGAACCAATAGAGATTGTGATTAAATGGGATGATAAGTATGAGGAGAAGATGGTGCTAAATTTGAAATAGCCTAGAGTAAGGAGTTAAAAATGAATAGGCATATGAAAATTGTTATGTTTTTAAGTGTATTTCTAGTCGTATTATCAGCGTGTGATACAAAACAAGTAGAGCAAGTAACGGTAAAAGAAGTACCTAAAGAAGGGTATATCATATTAAGAAATGACACGGTGTTTTTTGCCGATGATAAAACGTTTGAAACAAAAGTAGAGTTGCAACATTATATAGAACAACAAATGAATAAAGAGCATCCAGCACATATAGTCTTGAGCTTTAAGGACAAAGACACATATAAACAGTTAAAAACAGGGGATAAAATAAAAGTATGGTTTTCTCAAATACTTGAAAGTTATCCAGCAAAAATGATTGTAGAGAAATTTGAAATAGTAGGGAAATAGAAAAAGGCAGCACTCCCGCTGCCTTTTTTATTATTTTACAAATTGTAACTCTTTCGGGAATTTCGTTAAAATTTCTGATCCGTCTTTTGTGATGTAAATATCATCTTCAATACGAACGCCACCTACGTTTGGTACGTAAATACCAGGTTCGATTGTGAAGACCATACCTTCTTTTAATGGAGACTCGTTACCAGCTTTTACATCTGGATATTCGTGTACGCTAATTCCAAGTCCATGACCAAGTCGGTGCGGGAAGAAGTCTCCGTAACCTGCATCTGTGATAACAGAACGAGCAGCATTATCGATTGCGCCAAGTGTAACACCTGGTTTACATGCTTCAACTGCTTGTAGTTGTCCAGCAAGTACAGTGTTGTAAATACGAGTTTGCTCTTCAGAAATCTCACCGAATGCTACTGTACGTGTAATATCAGAGCAATAACCATCAATGATTACGCCTAAATCAAATAGTACGAAATCGCCGCGTTTCATTTTGTTTGCGCCAGGAATACCGTGTGGAAGAGCTGAGTTCGCACCTGCTAATACCATCGTATCAAATGACATTTTATGTATGCCTTTTGTTTTTAATTCGTGTTCAATAATTGCTAATACTTCTAGTTCACTACGGTTTTCTTTAATTGCATTTACACCAACTTCAACAGCATAGTCCGCCATTTTAGCTGCTTCGCGTAAAATAGAAAGTTCTTTTTCATCTTTAATTAAACGAAGTTCGCGAACTTTCTCCTCAGCTGATTTGAAAGCTGCATTTGGGAATAATTTCGTTAATTCTTCGTAGCGCTCTACGTTTAAATGTTCTTTTTCAATTGCAACTGCATTTGCATTGATGCCGCGGTCTTTAATTGCTTTTGCAATCATATCCCATGGTCTGTCAGTATCAGTAAATCCGATAATTTCATGTGCCCAGCCAGCGTTACGTGCTTGACCTTCTTCCATTTTAGGGCAAATTAAAATAGGTTCTTTTTCTTGGAATACAAACATACCAAGTAATCTTTCGTGTGGTTCACAGTGGAAGTTTGTCATGTAGAAGACGTTTGGTGTAGAAGTTAAGAACGCAGCTTCTACGTTTTTTTCTTTTAGCCATTGCATTAAATTTTCTAATCTAGCATTCATCGATTGGCACCCCCGAGATATTTAATTACAAATATAACTTTAACTCGGAAGAAAGCGTTATGACAAGTAAATAGATGTTAGAAAAGACAGGGAATTGAAAAATCATGTAGAATACAAAGTGAGAATGTGAACAGGGGAGGAATGTAATAATGAAAGTATCTTATCATGGACATTCAGTTGTGAAAATTGAGGCGAATGGAAAAGTTATTTTAATTGACCCGTTTTTAACAGGTAATCCGAAAACAGATTTAAAAACTGAAGATGTAAAAGTGGATGCAATTCTTTTATCGCATGGACACGGTGATCATGTTGGAGATACAGTAGAACTTGCGAAGAAAAATAATGCAGTTGTTGTAGCGCCATTTGAACTAGCAACATTTTTAAGTTGGCAAGGTGTAAATACACACCCGATGCATATTGGTGGTTCACATGAATTTGACTTCGGAAAAGTGAAGTTTACACAAGCATTCCACGGCTCTAGTTATATTGATGAAGAAAATAAGACGATTACATATACAGGTATGCCAGCAGGTATTTTATTTACAGCAGAAGAGAAAACTGTATACCACGCAGGAGATACTGCACTATTCTCTGATATGAAGTTAATTGGGGAATTAAATAAAGTTGATCTAGCATTTTTACCAATTGGTGATAATTTCACAATGGGACCAGAAGATGCTGTACTAGCGGCAAAATGGATTAATGCGAAAACTGTTGTACCGATGCATTACAATACGTTCCCAGTTATTGAACAAGATCCATATCAATTTGTAGAAAAGCTACAAAATTGTACAGGGAAAGTATTAGAAGCTGGAGAAAGTATTACACTATAGAAAAGAAACCCTTCATTTGAAAAGAAAAGTGAAGGGTTTTTTACGTGTGTAGGACAGCTTTTAATGCTTGTATTTGTTTTGGTGATTCTTTTCTTTTGGTACGTGGTTGTTCAGGTGTTTCATTCAATTCCATTGCAACTTTTTTCCCATCTACGAAAGCTAAAAATACAGCACCTACAACCTCTAAAAATTTTTTCATCATGTGTTCGCTCCTTTGTTTTATTTCTTGTCTTAATTGTATAGGCAATTAAGTGGACGAACTATCGAATGAGATGACAATAGCATTACATTGTTGTAATAGAATGACTGGTGGAATGTAAGAGTCATTTTGTTATAAAAAAAATAGTACAGGTATGCAAAGAGAGAGTGTAACAGTTTTGAAAATATAGTATACTGAAAGTACAACACATGAAGAATTTAGGGAAAAGAAAGTATGGTGAAACCATTTGGCTACCAAGCATAACCAAATTTTAGAACATATTAATAGCCTGCCAGTAGGCCATAAAATTTCTGTAAGACAAATTGCGAAAGATTTGAGTGTAAGTGAAGGGACCGCTTACCGTGCAATTAAAGATGCAGAAAATAAAGGATATGTTAGTACAATTGAACGTGTCGGAACAATTCGAATTGAACAAAAGAAGAAAGAGAATATCGAAAAACTGACATATGCAGAAGTCGTTAACATTGTCGACGGTCAAGTACTTGGGGGCAGAGAAGGACTACATAAAACATTAAATAAATTCGTAATCGGAGCTATGAAGTTAGAAGCGATGATGCGCTATACAGAAGCTGGGAATTTACTCATTATTGGTAACCGTACCAATGCACATGAATTAGCGCTAGAAACTGGAGCCGCTGTATTAATTACGGGCGGCTTTGATACGGAAGATCATGTGAAGAAATTAGCAGACGAATTAAAGCTGCCGATCATTTCAAGTAGCTACGATACATTTACGGTCGCAACGTTAATTAATCGTGCAATTTATGACCAACTTATTAAGAAAGAAATTGTACTCGTTGAAGATATTTTAACGCCAATTGAAGAAACGTTATATTTAAAGCCGAGTGATACAGTACAGCAATGGCATGCATATAACGAAGAGACAATGCACGGAAGATATCCAATTGTCGATGAAAGTAACAAAGTACTAGGAATCGTAACTTCAAAAGATATGATCGGAGTAGCGAAAGAAACACCAATTGATAAAGTAATGACAAAACACCCAATTACAGTGAACGGTAAAATGTCTGTCGCAGCTGCGGCACGTATGATGGTGTGGGAAGGAATTGAATTACTTCCTGTCGTTGAGGAAGGAAACAAACTGCAAGGTATTATTAGCCGTCAAGATGTACTTCAGGCACTGCAAATGATTCAACGTCAGCCACAAGTTGGAGAAACCATTGATGATATTGTAACGAATCAATTTATGACACCAAAAGAAGCGAAGAATGAGCATCTATATCAATTTTCGGTGACGCCGCAAATGACGAACTCAATCGGGACGTTATCGTACGGTGTATTTGCAACAATTGTGACAGAAGCGACAAATCGCGTCATTCGTGCGCAAAAGAAAAGCGATTTAATTGTTGAAAACTTAACGATTTATTTCGTAAAGCCGGTTCAAATTGATAATGTTGTATCTGTTCATCCGAAAGTATTAGAAATTGGACGTAAATTTGGTAAGGTCGATGTAGAGGTGCATCATGAAGGTAATGTTGTTGGAAAAGCATTACTTATGGTTCAGTTAATCGATAAATAAAAAGATGGAACAAATCGTTTTGATTTGTTCCATCTTTTTTTGTTGTTTTAAATTTGAAAGGCATGATTTTAGATGGGAGTTTTAGTGAAATATGTATGGGATGGAGTGGAAAAGTAATGTGAGAAAAGACGGAATAATAATTCAATTCAGTTGTATATTGTGTTATGATTATATTGTAAGAAAATGGAATCGTGAGAGGTGGTATGCATTATGTCGTCAGCCGTACTCTTTTTTGGTAGTATCGCACTATTTTACTTTCTTGTAATGATACCGATTCAATATTTATATTTACAAGGTTTACATGAAAAAAAGGAAAAGACAGGATTATCTCAGCGAGAGCTATATGAAAAAATGTCTTTTGGAGAAGAACAATTACATTTTCACGTACAAGGGAACCCATTTAATATACCATCTGCGTTTGTTGCGTATATGATTTTGAAAGTTAAGGGACGTAAAAAAGCATCACAATATTGATGCTTTTTTACGTTGCTTCATAGACTTCAGCTTCTTTAACTGCTAATGGCAAGAAATGTTTGTATTGGCGAAACCCGTTAAATACACTTGCACTACCAAATAGAACGAATAAAACACCAACGATAATACGAGCGGTTGAAAGTTCTAAAAAGAATTGGTTTATCCCGAAAAATAAAACGAATGAACCGAGTGCCATTGCGGATTTTCCTGAGAGCCAACCTTTCTCCATTGGGCGGTTTGTACGAAAGTATTTTGTTTTGTAAAAGAGGTACAACATAAATGAGATGATAATACAGAAGACTAATACTGGCATAATGAACACTCCCATCGCTTTGTGAAAAATAATAGAAAAGAAAAAGAAATATCTAAACTTTCTAACTTTTATTATAAAGCAATTGTTCGCATGTATGAAATACTTTCCGTTATAATGGAGGATAAAGTGAAGAAGTTGATTAAAAAGGAGATTATACATATGCATGAGCAAATTTTAGGAGCAATTAAAGAGTTTGATACAATTATTATTCATCGCCACGTGCGTCCGGATCCAGATGCGTTAGGTTCACAGGGTGGTCTTGGTACAATTCTACAAGAATCGTTTCCAGAGAAAAATATTTATACGGTTGGGTACAATGAACCGTCACTAGCATACTTACGAGTAATGGATGATATTGAAGATAGTGTATACGAAAATGCGCTTGTTATTGTTTGTGATACTGCGAATCAAGAACGTGTTGACGATCAACGCTATACAAAAGGGAAGATGTTAATTAAAATTGATCATCATCCAAATGAAGATCCATATGGAGATATTACGTGGGTAGATACGACAGCGAGTTCTACAAGTGAAATGATTTATGAGTTTTATAACTATGGAAAAGATAAAGGATTAAAAATAACAAAAGAAGCAGCCCGCCTTATTTTAGCAGGAATTGTTGGAGATACAGGTCGTTTCTTATTCCCGAATACGACAGCAAAAACACTTCGTTACGTAAGTGAGCTTGTTGACATGGGTGTGAAATTCACAGATTTATACAATGAGATGTATAAGACAAAAGAAAAAATTGCTCGTTTAAACGGTTATATTTTACAAAACTTTACGATGGTAGAAGAAGGAGCAGCTTACATTAAATTAACGAAAGAAGTATTAGAAGAGTTTGATGTACTTCCTTCTGAAGCATCTGGTGTTGTTGGAGCGCTTGGCAATATTGATGGATTAAAGGCGTGGGTTCTATTTTTAGAGGAAGACGACGTAATTCGTGTTCGTCTTCGTTCAAAAGGACCAGTTATAAACAAATTAGCAATGCAATATAACGGCGGGGGGCATCCGATGGCTTCTGGTGCGAAGGCATCTTCTTGGGAAGAAGCGGATCGTCTTTTTGCTGATTTACGTGAGATTTGTAAATAAGAGACTATATGTTAGAACGAAAAGAAGGAGCGGCGCTAAAGCCCTCCTTCTTTATTTTTCTTTCTCTATAGTAATGCTAATTTCAAGCACTGTATCAAAAGATATTGTATCGACTTTAAAACGGTATAGCCGATCGTAATGTTTGTACGTTTTATTTTCGATTACCTTTTTAAGTAGGTCTTTATTTTTTGCGATACTTTGAATGTTTTTCGTTAAAAGATGTTGGAGGTCATTATGGATAGATGTAGTCATATTTTCGAGTGTGAGATTGTCTAAATCGTATTTTTCTCGATTGATAAGTTTTATTTTAATCTCTTGAATGGTTAAGAGCCGTTTATTTTCAGTGTTCAATTTTTCTTGATCTTCGAGAAGGACGTGGAGCTTTGCTTCTTGTTTTTCTATAATTTCTCTTTGTTCTGCTATTTTACTAGCTTGTTCTTCTTGAAAAACACCGTATATGTACAAAAAAATAAACCAGCTCAACACGCCTCCAACAGCAGCCCCAGCTAATACTAAGTACCATCTTTTTGCTGTATTGGCACTTGGTACTCTCATACATGTTCCTGCGTTAGCCATTTAATAATAATGAGACCTGTTTGCATACCACCAGTTGCGAAAAAAATAAGGAGAATTTGCTTTACGATATCTTTCATATCTCCGCCAAAGAAACTTCTTTCAAAGCTATAAAAGGTATCGAATGTTCCGCCGATTGCTGCAACGAGTGCCCAAATTCTTAAATTTTGGGCGAATTGATTAATGTAAGTTAGAGCTGGTTTTCCGATAAGAAACGCACCAAATCCACCAATTAATGAACCGCCAAGTATAACCCCAAAGGCAATAAAATAACTAATAATAAGCAGAGAGAAAAAAGTATGTTCTCTTACATCCATCGTCATTCCCCTTTCTTCTTCATATATATGGACAAAGTATAAGAAGTATGTTTTGATTTCCGCTTTCCTCATCACCTATAATAAAAGTAGTCAAATAGGTAAAGAGAGGGTACAACAGTGAAGTTTGTGCATTTACAATGTCAAACCGTTTTTAGTTTATTAAAAAGTGCTTGTAAAATTGATGAGCTTGTAGTCAGGGCGAAAGAACTCGGTTTTTCATCGCTGGCTATTACGGATGAAAATGTTATGTATGGCGTTATTCCGTTTTATAAAGCATGTAAGAAACATGGTATACAGCCTGTTATTGGATTAACCGCTTCTATTTTTAGTGAAGAAGAAGAAAGGTCTTATCCGCTTGTATTACTTGCTGAGAATGAAATAGGCTACCAAAATTTATTAAAGATTTCTAGCAGTATTATGACAAAGTCCAAAGAAGGTATTCCTAAGAAGTGGCTTGCGCATTATGCGAAAGGATTAATTGCAATTTCACCAGGTAAAGATGGCGAAATTGAGCAATTATTACTAGAAGACAATGAGAGTCAGGCTGAAGAAGTAGCTCGCACGTATCAAAATATGTTTGGCCATTTTTATATGAGTTTGCAGCATCATGCGATTCAAGATGAGTTGCTTTTACAAGAGAAACTACCTGAATTTATTAGTAGGGTTAATATTCCGGTCGTTGCAACAAACGATGTGCGCTATATCAATCAAAGTGACGCGCTTGTTCACGAATGTTTACTATCTGTTGAAAGTGGAACGAAAATGACTGATCCAGATAGGCCGAGGCTGAAAACAGATCAGTATTATTTAAAGTCATCGGATGAAATGGAAGCACTATTTTCCCACGCGCCGGAAGCAATCCAAAATACAATAAAAATTGCAGAGCGTTGCCAAGTAGAAATACCGTTCCATGTAAATCAACTTCCGAAATTTCCTGTTCCGTCTAATGAAACGAGTGATATATATTTGCGTCGTGTTTGTGAAGAAGGTTTGCGGAAACGATATGGTGAACCGAAAGAAGTGCATATAAAGCGTTTGGATCATGAATTAAATGTTATTTCTCGTATGGGATTTAGTAATTATTTCCTCATCGTATGGGATTTTATGAAGTATGCACATGAAAATCATATTCTAACAGGACCAGGTCGTGGATCGGCAGCTGGTTCACTCGTTTCATACGTATTAGAAATTACAGATATTGATCCAATTGAATACGATCTATTATTTGAAAGGTTTTTAAATCCTGAACGTGTGACGCTTCCCGATATTGATATTGATTTTCCAGACGTAAGACGTGATGAGATGATTCGCTATGTGAAAGATAAATACGGTCAGCTCCGTGTTGCGCAAATTGTAACGTTTGGTACGCTTGCAGCAAAAGCGGCAATTAGAGACATTGCCCGCGTAATGGGGCTTCCGCCGCGAGATATTGATATATTTTCAAAACTTATCCCATCAAAGCTTGGTATAACGTTAAAAGATGCATATGAAGAATCACAATCACTTCGTGAGTTTATACAAGGGAATCTTCTGCATGAGCGTGTATTTGAAATCGCAAAACGTGTAGAAGGTTTACCACGTCATACGTCTATTCATGCGGCTGGTGTTATTATGAGTCAAGAACCGCTAACAGGAAGTGTAGCAATTCAAGAAGGACATAACGATGTTTATGTTACGCAATATCCAGCCGATGCGCTAGAAGAACTTGGTTTGCTTAAGATGGACTTTTTAGGATTACGTAATTTAACGTTACTTGAAAATATTATAAAATTTATCGCGAACAAAACAGGGAAAGAAATCGATATAAGAAACTTACCTCTTCAAGATGAAAAGACGTTCCAATTATTAGGGAGAGGGGATACAACAGGTGTATTCCAGCTTGAGTCGGGTGGTATGCGAAATGTACTTCGCGGGTTAAAACCGAATGAGTTTGAAGATATCGTAGCTGTTAACTCGTTATACAGACCAGGACCGATGGAACAGATACCGACTTTTATTGAATCGAAACATGGAAAAAGAAAAATTGAATATTTACATCCGGATTTAAAGCCAATTTTAGAAAGAACATACGGCGTCATTGTATACCAAGAACAAATTATGCAAATTGCATCGAAGTTAGCTGGTTTTTCGCTCGGAGAAGCAGATTTACTGCGCCGTGCGGTGAGTAAAAAAAATCGTGATATTTTAGATCAGGAACGTAAGCATTTCGTCCAAGGATGTTTGCGAAATGGTTATGATGAGACATCCGCAGAGAAAATTTATGATTTAATTGTAAGATTTGCGAATTACGGTTTTAACCGAAGTCACGCTGTAGCTTACAGTATGATCGGATATCAGCTTGCCTATTTGAAAGCGAATTATACGCTGGAATTTATGACGGCATTATTATCAAGCGCAATTGGAAATGAAGATAAGATTGTACAGTATATACGAGAAACGAAGCGGAAAGGTTTTCACGTTTTGCCACCGTCTCTTCAGAGGAGTGGCTACAACTTCCAAATAGAAGGGAATGCGATACGTTACAGTTTACTTTCGATCCGAAATATTGGAATGGCTACAGTGACGGCATTATTAGAAGAACGAGAGAAAAAAATGTTCGAAGATTTATTTGAATTTTGTCTTCGTATGCCGTCAAAGTTCGTAACGGAGCGTAATTTAGAAGCTTTCGTCTGGTCGGGATGTTTTGACGATTTTGGTGTTTCGAGAACGAATTTATGGAAAAGTATTAAAGGGGCGTTAGAGTACGCGAATCTCGCACGTGATTTAGGAGATGCTGTTCCAAAATCAAAATATGTACAAGGAGAAGAGTTATCTTTTATTGAACAACTAAATAAAGAGAAGGAAGCGCTTGGCTTTTATTTATCAAGTTATCCGACAGCGCAATATGTGAAGTTAGCAAAAGAATTAGAAATTCCATCTCTCGCTCAGGCGATGCGACACAAGAAAAAAGTACAAAGAGCTATTGTGTATATAACAAGTGTGAGAGTGATTCGTACGAAAAAGTTTCAAAAGATGGCATTTATTACATTCTGTGATCAAAATGATGAAATGGAAGCAGTCCTCTTCCCGGAAACGTATATACATTTCTCGGATAAGTTGCAAGAAGGAGCAATTGTTTTAGTTGACGGTACGATTGAGCTAAGAAATCATAAGCTGCAATGGATTGTAAATGGACTATATCCGCTAGAGGAAATGGATGTTTATGAAGAAAAGAAAGACGCATCTGTTTACGTGAAATTGCCGTCTCAGTATGAGAAAAAGCTTTTAAATCAGGTTACGAAAATATTGTTCGACTATTCAGGTTTTGCGAAAGTACTAATTTATTATGAAAAGGAACATAAAATGGTACAATTATCTCGGAGTTTATCGATTCATCCAAGTGAAGAATGTTTAGGAGCACTTCGTGAAATTGTCGGGGAAGAAAATGTAGTTGTGAAAATATAATGGACAATTTCCCTACACTTCGATTATTATAGTAGTAGTGTTCGTGGTCAGACCACTTGGAGAAATTGATATCAGCAAGAATAATTTGAGGAGAGTGGATAGTTTGTCAACACTTCGTGAAGAAGCACTTCACATGCATAAAGTGCATCAAGGAAAATTAGAAACTGTATCAAAAGTAAAAGTAGAAAATGCAAAAGATTTAAGTCTTGCATATTCTCCAGGGGTTGCAGAACCTTGTAAAGAAATTTATGACGATAAAAGTAAGGTATATGAATATACGATGAAGGGAAATATGGTAGCAGTTGTGACAGATGGAACAGCTGTACTTGGTCTTGGTAACATTGGACCTGAAGCATCTCTTCCAGTAATGGAAGGTAAAGCTGTATTATTCAAGAGCTTTGCTGGTGTAGATGCATTCCCAATTGCCTTAAATACAAACGATGTAGATAAAATTGTTGAAACTGTAAAATTAATGGAGCCAACTTTTGGCGGCGTTAACTTAGAAGATATCGCAGCACCAAACTGCTTCATTATTGAAGAGCGTTTGAAAAAAGAAACAAATATTCCTATCTTCCATGATGATCAACACGGAACAGCTATTGTAACAGTAGCAGGTCTTGTAAATGCACTGAAATTAGTTGGAAAGAAAATGTCTGACATTAAAGTTGTCGCAAATGGCGCAGGTGCAGCAGGTATTGCAATTATTAAACTTTTATATCGCTATGGTGTACGCGACATTATTATGTGTGACCGTAAAGGCGCAATCTATGATGGTCGTCCTACAGGTATGAATCCGGTGAAGGATGAAGTTGCAAAATATACAAATAAGAATCGTATAGAAGGTTCTTTAGCTGATGTTGTACAAGGTGCGGACGTATTCATTGGTGTATCTGCAGAAGGTGCATTAACAGAAGAGATGGTTCGTACAATGAATGACGATGCGATTATTTTTGCAATGGCGAATCCAGTTCCAGAAATTATGCCAGAATTGGCAACAGCAGCGGGCGCAGCTGTTGTTGGAACAGGTCGTTCTGACTTCCCGAACCAAGTAAATAATGTACTGGCGTTCCCTGGTATTTTCCGCGGTGCACTTGACGTACATGCGACACAAATTAACGAAGAAATGAAGATGGCAGCTGTACAGGCTATTGCTGAGCTTGTAGCAGAAGATGAGTTAAATGCAGACTATATCATTCCGGCACCATTTGACGCGCGTGTAGCGCCTCAAGTAGCGGCTTACGTTGCAAAAGCAGCAATGGAGACAGGAGTAGCTCGCCGTCAAGTAGATCCAAATGAGATCGCTGAAAAAACAAAACAATTAGCGCTGATTGGTAAAGAATAAGCGAGGAATTTCCATTGACATCATCAAATACAAAAGTATATCTCGAAATTGTAAAAAAAATCCGTTCCATTATGGAAGAGGATGGTTTGGTGGCGGGGGATCGTTTGCCGTCTGAGCGTGAGTTAAGTTCACGCTTAAACGTAGGACGTTCCTCTGTAAGAGAAGCATTGCGTGCTTTAGAACTGGTAGGATTGATTGAAACGAGACGTGGTGAAGGGACGTTTATTCGAAACTTTTATGATAACGGTCTTGTACAATTAATTGCTCCGTTCTTATTGCAAGATGAGAAAACAATTCGTGATTTATTACAAACGAAACGATTACTTGAGAAAGATATGATTCGAATTGTATGTAATTTACCGAAAGAAACGTTTTCTAAAGTACTAAGTAGATTACACCAAGTACTTGAAGGAAATGAAAGCTCAGTCCCAACGCTTCATCAAACGTTCTTTAAAACACTTATTGAACAAGTCGATAATTATTTACTATATCGCATTTGGATGATCGTAAATGATTACGTAGCAACTCTTTCTTGTAAAGTTTCAAGAGATTCTATCGATATGTATAGAAAGCTTTATGCTACTTTGGAAGAAAAACAAGAAAATGATGCACTAAAAATTTACGATGAATTAGTAGAGAATATACAGTTTCACTCGTAATGTATAAAATTTGTCGAAATGACCATGACACGTTATGACAAACATTCTACCGCGTAGCGGTTAAAGTTAAACGTAAAGAGTGAGGTTATTAGACAGATTGAGAAGATAAGGCTAACATCAAACTTTGGTGTTAGCCCCATTTTCTTCTTACGCTAACCTTAGCTCTCAACGAAGGGGGTCAAATTGTGCTAAGAGATTTATTCGTGAAAAAGAAAAAGTACGCTGCAATACCTTCAGAACAAGTACGAAAAGATGTACCAGATGGCGTTATGACAAAATGTCCGGAATGTAAAAAAATCATGTATACGAAAGAACTTCTAAAAAATTTAAAAGTATGTGTGAATTGTGGATATCATCATCCTATGAATGCATGGGAACGTCTTGATAGTATATTGGACGAAGGGTCATTCCGTGAGTATGACAAAGAAATGGTTTCGTTAAATCCACTCGAGTTTCCAGGTTATGAAGAGAAACTAGAGAGCGATCGTAAGAAGACTGAATTGAACGAAGCGGTTGTAACTGGTGAAGGAACAATTGATGACATGCTTGTTGTTGTTGCAGTAATGGATTCTCGTTTTCGAATGGGGAGCATGGGCTCTGTAGTAGGAGAAAAAATCGCCCGTGCGGTTGAAAAGGCGTACGACTTACAAGTTCCATTTATTATCTTTACTGCTTCGGGTGGTGCCCGTATGCAAGAAGGTATATTAAGTTTAATGCAAATGGCAAAAACAAGCGTAGCTTTGAAAAAGCATAGTAATGCAGGAGGATTATTTATTTCTGTTATGACTCACCCAACGACGGGCGGGGTTTCAGCGAGTTTCGCTTCACTTGGTGATTATAATCTTGCAGAACCAGGTGCACTTATCGGATTTGCTGGTAGACGTGTAATTGAACAAACGGTGCGTGAGAAACTACCAGAAGATTTCCAAACGGCAGAATTCTTACTAGATCATGGTCAATTAGATGCGGTGGTGCATCGTGATGATATGAGAGAATCGCTTCGCAAGATTTTAGAAGTTCATCAAGGAGGGGAAATGGCTGTATGGCAGAGCTAGAATTTGAAAAACCAGTTGTTGAGCTAAGAAATAAGATTCGTGAACTGAAAGACTATACGAAAAACAGCCAGATGGACTTCAGTGAGGAGATTCGTATTTTGGAAGAAAAGCTAGAAAATTTAGAGGAAGATATATACGGCAATCTGAAAGTATGGGACCGTGTTCAAATTGCTCGTCATGCAGAACGACCGACAACGCTCGATTATATTGAGCACTTATTTACTGATTTTTTCGAATGTCATGGAGACCGTCTATTTGGCGATGATGCAGCGATTGTCGGCGGCATTGCGAAATATAAAGGGATGCCTGTAACTGTAATTGGGCATCAGCGCGGAAAAGATACGAAAGAAAATATTCGCCGTAACTTTGGAATGCCTCATCCAGAAGGATATCGAAAAGCACTGCGTCTCATGAAACAAGCGGAAAAGTTTAATCGTCCTATTATTTGTTTCATCGATACGAAGGGAGCTTATCCTGGTAAAGCAGCTGAAGAACGTGGACAAAGTGAAGCTATTGCCCGCAACCTATTTGAGATGGCAGGTTTAACGGTACCAGTTATTTGTATCGTTATCGGTGAAGGCGGTAGTGGTGGTGCGCTAGGTCTTGGAGTAGGAGATTACATTCATATGCTAGAAAATTCCACTTATTCTGTTATTACACCAGAGGGTGCAGCGGCAATTCTTTGGAAAGATGCAGGAAAAGCAAAGGAAGCTGCAGAAGCAATGAAAATTACAGCAGCAGATTTGAAAGAATTAGGTGTAATTGATGAAATTATTCCAGAGGCAAAAGGTGGAGCTCACCGTAATCTTTTAAAACAGTCAGAAAATATAGACTTAATGATTAGAAAAACTTTTGAACAATTAAACGGAATTTCGAAAGATGAATTAATCGAAAAACGTTATGAAAAATATATGAAAATTGGGCAAGTTTCGTTTTCAAACGCTTCCATTGGGATAAAATAAGAAAAGCGTGCGTTCCTCTTCGCGAATGCACGTTTTTATTATGAAAAGACACATCTTCTCCATTGTGTTTTTATATTTTTTCGTGTTATTTTATTATAAGGCAAATAATCTTTATGAGGTGAGTACAAATGAAACGTATTGGTGTATTAACAAGTGGTGGAGATTCACCTGGTATGAATGCTGCCATTCGTGCAGTTGTTCGTAAAGCGATTTTCCATGATATTGAAGTATATGGTATTTACCATGGATACGCTGGATTAATTTCTGGTCACATTGAAAAATTAGAACTTGGTTCTGTTGGCGATATTATCCACCGCGGTGGTACGAAATTATATACAGCAAGATGTCCTGAGTTTAAAGACCCGGAAGTACGACTAAAAGGTATCGAGCAATTAAAGAAACATGGTATCGAAGGACTTGTTGTTATTGGTGGAGATGGTTCTTACCAAGGCGCTAAAAAATTAACTGAACAAGGATTCCCATGTGTTGGTGTACCAGGTACAATCGACAATGATATCCCTGGAACAGACTTCACAATTGGTTTCGATACAGCTTTAAACACTGTTATTGATGCAATTGATAAAATCCGTGACACAGCTACATCTCATGAACGTACATATGTTATCGAAGTAATGGGACGTCACGCTGGTGATATCGCATTATGGGCTGGTTTAGCTGATGGTGCAGAAACAATCTTAATTCCAGAAGAAGAGTATGACATGGATGATGTTATCGCTCGTCTGAAGCGCGGTAGTGAACGTGGTAAAAAACACAGTATTATCGTTATAGCTGAAGGTGTTGGAAGTGCAATTGACATCGGTAAGCACATTGAAGAAGCAACAAACTTTGATACTCGTGTAACTGTATTAGGTCACGTACAACGTGGCGGATCACCAAGTGCACAAGACCGTGTATTAGCAAGTCGTCTTGGCGCAAGAGCAGTTGAATTATTAATTGCTGGTAGAGGTGGACGTTGTGTAGGTATTCAAGATAACAAACTTGTTGATCATGATATTATCGAAGCGTTAGCTCAAAAGCATACAATCGATAAAGATATGTATCAATTATCTAAAGAATTATCCATCTAATCGGCGTAATGTCGGATATTTGGGAACGGTTTCATAATTTTCGGAGGTGCAATATGCGTAAAACTAAAATTGTATGTACAATAGGTCCTGCTAGTGAAAGTATTGAAAAATTAGAGCAATTAATTGAAGCAGGTATGAACGTTGCTCGTTTAAACTTCTCTCATGGTAGCCATGAAGAGCACGGAGCTCGTATTAAAAACATTCGTGAAGCTTCAAAGAAAACTGGTAAAACAGTTGGTATCTTACTTGATACAAAAGGTCCAGAAATCCGTACTCACGACTTCGTAGACGGACAAGCTGAGCTTGTAACAGGTGCAGAAGTAGTTCTTTCTACTGAGCAAGTATTAGGTACTGCAGAGAAGTTCTCTGTATCTTATGCTGGTCTTTATGACGATGTAGACCCAGGTTCTCGCATTCTAATCGATGACGGTCTTATCGAACTAGAAGTAATCGAAAAAGCTGATGGAAACATCCGTACAAAAGTTCTTAACAGTGGAACTGTAAAAAATAAAAAAGGTGTTAACGTACCAAACGTAAGCATTAAGCTTCCTGGTATCACTGAAAAAGACGTAAAAGATATCATCTTCGGTATCGAGCAAAAAGTTGATTTCATCGCAGCTTCATTCGTACGTAAAGCGTCTGACGTATTAGAAATCCGTGAATTATTAGAAGAGCATGGCGCTCAATACATCCAAATCGTACCGAAAATCGAAAACCAAGAAGGTATCGACAACATCGATTCAATCTTAGAAGTTTCTGACGGTTTAATGGTAGCTCGTGGTGATATGGGTGTAGAAATTCCACCAGAAGAAGTACCATTAGTACAAAAACGTCTAATCAAAAAATGTAACGTGTTAGGTAAACCAGTTATTACTGCGACACAAATGTTAGACTCTATGCAACGTAACCCACGTCCAACTCGTGCGGAAGCAAGTGACGTAGCTAACGCAATCTTCGATGGTACAGATGCAATCATGCTTTCAGGTGAAACAGCTGCTGGTCAATATCCGGTAGAAGCAGTAACAATGATGGCTAACATTGCAGTACGTGTTGAAAAATCATTACAATACGAAGATATGTTCAAAAAACGTATTAAAGAGTTCACTCCAACAATTACAGATGCAATTAGCCAATCTGTTGCGCATACAGCACTTGCTCTTGATGTAGCTGCAATCGTAGCTCCAACAGAAAGTGGACATACTGCGAAAATGATCTCTAAATACCGTCCAAAATCTCCAATCGTAGCTGTAACATCTGACGAGCAAGTAGGACGTCGTCTTGCACTTGTTTGGGGTGTACAAGCATTTATGGCTGAGAAGCGCGCAGCTTCAACTGATGAAATGTTAGATACAGCAATTCAAACAGGTATGGATGCAGGTCTAATCGGCCTTGGAGATACTGTAGTAATTACTGCTGGTGTTCCAGTTGCTGAAACTGGTACAACAAACTTAATGAAAATCCACGTTGTTGGTGAAGAAGTTGCTAAAGGACAAGGAATCGGTCGTAAAGCTGCAAAAGGTAAAGTAGTTGTAGCAAAAACAGCTGCTGAAGCTGTAGCGAACGTAAACGAAGGTGATATTCTTGTTACAACAAGCACTGATAAAGATATGATTCCTGCAATCGAAAAAGCTGCTGCTTTAGTTGTAGAAGAAGGTGGCTTAACAAGCCATGCTGCTGTTGTGGGCGTATCAATCGGTATTCCTGTTATCGTTGGTGTAAACGGTGTAACAGCAACTTTAAAAAATGGCCAAGAAGTAACAGTTGATGCAGCACGCGGAATTGTTTATAATGGACATGCGGAAGTGCTATAAGTAATACGGAGAGAAGGATCGGAGTCCTTCTCTTTTTTTTTACACAAAAACGAGATAGAATTAGCTTAAAACGCCTAGAATTGCTTTTAAAAGCTGTTTGTTATGGGTTTTAATATGAAAGGGTATTATATTTCATATGATGTATATAGGCGTTGTGAGGGTGTTAAAAGTGAGTTGTGAGAGAGGTGTAGAACTATGAAGTGGTTACTATTCTTGTTTATTTTAATACCGGCGATTGAGATTACGGTCTTAATCGGATCAAGTCATGTAATAGGTTTATGGTCTACGTTCGCTATGATTGTATTTACAGGTGTAGTAGGTGTGTATTTGGCGAAAAGACAAGGATTTAAAGTGCTTGGAGAGATTCAATCTAAGTTGAATAGAGGGGAAATGCCAGGTGAGGCAGTACTAGATGGTATTTTTGTATTTGTAGGAGGTATTCTCTTAGTGCTTCCTGGTTATGTGACAGATGTGCTAGGGTTTATCTGCGTGATCCCTATTACGAGAGCTTTATTGAAGCCGCTTGTTATGAAGTGGATGGAATGGAAGTTTAGAAAGAACTCTACTATTATCATTCAGAAGTAGCGCTTAGATTATAACGATCTAAGTGCTATTTTTTTGTCTTGTAAGAGGGGAGGAACTTTCTGATTGAAGCTTTGCTTTACCGCGTTATTTGGGGGTGGGGAATTTCTATCTCAAAGCTGGGATGCTCGTAAGTGTTTGATGTGGGGCGAATGATGAGTGGGGATGAACAAAACGTTCGCTTATTATATTTGCTATATAATTTTCGTTTGAACTCTTGTGTGTACTTCGATTAAACTTGTGATTTTTTAGTGCTATTAATTTAGATGAATAAGATGGAGGGAAACACTGCTAAATTAAAGTTTTGCTTTCTTATATAGAGGAACGATTGGTGTAAAAAATTCATATAAAAAGGCGGAGATTGTTAGTTGAAGTCTTATTTCATGCTGTTTTGTATATTTATTCATTTACATAAAAAGTAATAAATGTAAATGATAATTATAAAATAAATAGAATAAATATGTAAAAACACCACGGAATATGCGTTTTTCATGCAAAAAAACAAGAGAATTATCTTTTTTGAGTGCAATTCTCTTGTTTTATGTAATGAGCATGAAAAATAAGTACAAGGAATAATCAGTAGGAATTTCCCACTGATTACATGTAAGTTTTTTGTTGTGTATGAATTAGAAACTGTTATTTTGAAGGTGAACCTTTAATATATTTCCACAAGTCATGGAAGACATTAGCTTTGTGTAATGTATTGAGTAGTACTAAGGTGACTGGACCGATGATTAATCCTAAAAACCCAAAAAGTTTAAAGCCGACAAATAGAGCGACGAGTGTTGCTAATGGATCGAGACCGATGTTAGATGAAAGTACTTTCGGCTCCATAATTTGTCTTTGGACAATCACGACGATGTATAAAATGAGAAGACCAATGGCGAATGCGGTATCGCCAGTGAAAAATACGTATATAACCCATGGAACAAAGACTGCGCCTGTTCCTAAATATGGTAGTAAATCTACAACTCCTGTAATAATCGCGATAGTAATGGCGTATGGTACGCGTAATATTAAAAGTCCGATCAGTACAATAACAGTTGTCATAGATACGAGTGTAAGTTGTGCTTTCACAAAACCGAATAAAGCTTTTTTTAAGTCGACAAAAATAGTTTTTCCGTAGCCATGTACACGATTTGGTAGTAATTTTCTTGCTTTTTGAGCAAGACGGTGCCAATCGTAACTAATGAAGAAAGTGGCTAATAAAATGAATACAAGGACAGTTAAAGTTGTTGGCAGTGCACTAATGAAATTCGTTAACCCGCTTATAATGGCGGTTAAAAGTTCTTTCATTTGTGTTGTTGCCTCTGTTCCTAAGTTTTGAATGTTTTGTGTAATTGTATAGCGCTGTGGTTCTCCAAGATGATTAAATTTAGAGATTAAATCATCGTAGAGAGGCATAATATGATTAAGTGCAAATTGCTGAGCGAATGTAACGATATCTGGAAACTTTACTGTAACAAGTTGTAGTAAGTATGTTGTGGCAGATATTGCTTCAGTCACAAGATATGTAACAAGTCCAACGATAGCTCCAAATACGAGAATTAAGCTAACGAGTACTGCTAGTGCGCGAGGAAATTGTAGTTTTTGATTAAGGAAATTGACGACAGGATTAATCAAATAAGCAAATGCAAAAGCGATAATAAAAGGATAGATAAGCCCTGACATGTATAGTAATACATAGAACCCAGCTACCGTTGCTACAATGACAAATATGAGTCGCAATATCATATATAGTAAGTTTCGGTTCAAAGATGTATACCTCCCATTCCAATTTGGATTATCCTAATTCGTTCAACTTATAACGAGTGTGCCCCACTGATTAAAGTTTCACTTTACCCCGCATTAACGGGCAGTAAATCTCCTACCCGAAGTGCGGCTGGATCAAAGGAGTTAGATGGAGATAAACTGCCCGTAAAAGCCCGATTGGTTCAACTAATAATCAGTGGAAAATGCCCCACTGATTAAAGTTTCACTTTATGTTATAGTGGAATGATGGATTTTTCTTGCTTTTTCAGTATGTGAGTGACTGTGAAAGCTTGGTGTTGATGCTTCTACTATATGGTAAAAACTTCATTTTCTCTTCTTTTTATTTTACCTGTTTCTAATTAGAAAAGAAAGAAGAGACGCCCGTTTTTTAAAATGTATACATGCTTAAATTTTGATGGTGAAAGTCTCAGTTTTTCATTTTAAAATACATAAAAAATGAAGTGATTCATGTTGAATAGGCATCGATATAGCATGTATAACGATAGGTTTAAAGGTATTTTTGTTTGGAAATGAGTTCATTATTTTCAGAAAGGAAGTGCAAACATGATTAGTCAGTCAACGTTATTTTTATTCATACTACTTATTATAGGACTTATTGCTAAAAACCAATCGCTTACTGTAGCTATTGGTGTGTTATTTCTATTGAAGTTTACGTTTTTAGGAGATAAGGTCTTTCCTTATTTACAAACGAAAGGAATTAACCTAGGTGTAACGGTCATTACAATAGCGGTGCTCGTACCGATTGCGACGGGGGAAATAGGTTTTAAACAACTTGGAGAAGCGGCGAAATCGTATTATGCGTGGATTGCTTTAGCTTCAGGTGTAGCGGTCGCTTTGTTAGCGAAAGGCGGCGTACAATTGTTGACAACGGATCCTCATATTACAACTGCGCTTGTTTTTGGGACAATTATAGCGGTTGCGTTATTTAATGGGGTTGCTGTTGGTCCGTTAATTGGGGCTGGAATTGCCTATGCGGTTATGAGTATTATACAAATGTTTAAATGAGGAATTTTATAGTAATATAAAATTTTTGAATTCTTTCTGTTCACAAAAGTCAGATAATTGTTTATAATAGGATTAGAAACTTTGAAAAGTTACATAACAGCAGAGACTTTACACCAGATAAAATAAAAACAACATAAAACTCTTCGGAATTTATTTTCCTCACTAACTTGTTGTTTTGAGCGTGAGGATTCGGGGAGACATTCACGCTCATGCTTTCCATGTAAACAATGGACAATAAGAGGGGAACACCGCAACAAATTTGCATGATCGTGCATTTTGCTTGCCTAAAGAGTGAACGGGCGTTCATAATTCATAAGGGGAGCAAATAGATATAAGGAGCAAGGTTGGGAGAATTTTCAGGAAAAGGAGAGAATGTCATGACTGTTATTCGAGGTTTAGAAGGGGTAGTAGCAACAACATCATCTGTGAGCTCTATTATTGATGATACATTAACTTATGTTGGGTATAATATTGATGATTTAGCTGAGAATGCTACGTTTGAAGAAGTAGTGTACTTATTATGGCACCGCAAGCTTCCTAATGAAAAAGAACTAGCGGAATTTAATGAAATTGTATCTGAATACTATAAAGTTCCAGGTGAGATTTTAACATATTTGAAACAAGTAGATTTAAAAATTGCACATCCGATGTCTGTTTTACGAACTGCAATTTCCATGCTATCATTATACGATGAGAGCGCTGAAATTATGGATGAAAAGTCCAATTATTTGAAAGCGGTTAAATTACAGGCTCAAGTGGGAACTTTAGTTGCTGCTTACGCGAGAATCCGTAAAGGTTTAGATATTGTTGAGCCAAGAAAGGATTTATCATTAGCTGCAAACTTCTTGTACATGTTAAATGATCGCGAGCCAAATGAAGTTGAAATTGAAGCTTTTGATAAGGCGCTTGTACTTCATGCAGATCATGAGTTAAACGCTTCTACATTTACTGCACGTGTTTGCGTAGCTACACTTTCAGATGTATATTCTGGTATTACAGCAGCAATCGGTGCATTAAAAGGTCCTCTTCACGGT
Organism: Bacillus sp. PPSBB_2; assembly: GCF_045291115.1. NCBI lineage: Bacteria > Bacillati > Bacillota > Bacilli > Caryophanales > Bacillaceae > Bacillus > Bacillus sp. PPSBB_2. The sequence continues at coordinate 4,849,017 of NZ_CP147983.1, read as the reverse complement.
GGGGCAAATGAGAATGTAATGAAGATGTTAACTGAGATTGGTGAAGAAGAAAATGTAGAGTCATATATTCATAATGCTCTTCAAAATAAAGTGAAAATCATGGGCTTTGGCCACCGTGTGTATGAGCAGGGTGATCCACGTGCAAAACACTTACGTGAAATGTCTAAGAGATTATGCGTGCTTTTAGGAGAAGAGAAATGGTATAATATGTCTATCAAAATTGAAGACATTGTAACAAAAGAAAAAGGTCTTCCACCAAATGTTGATTTCTATTCAGCTTCTGTATACCATTGTTTAGGAATTGACCATGACTTATTTACACCTATTTTTGCAATTAGCCGTATGTCAGGCTGGTTAGCTCATATTCTAGAACAATATGAAAACAACCGTTTAATTCGTCCGCGTGCTGATTATAATGGACCAACGCATCAAGTGTATGTTCCAATTGCACAACGATAAGCGAATAACACTATTTTGATAGTGAAAATACGCTTTCAAAAGTCTGATTTTTTCGGAAAGATGTAATGATTAGAATATTTTAATTTGACTAACGGTTTGAACTGAGGGGTTATTCCCTCAGTTTCATACATATGAAATTTCAAACATGGGGGTTATCACATTGACGACAGGTGAAAAAATTACTGTAACTAATGGTGTTATGAATGTACCAAACAATCCGATTATTCCGTTTATCGAGGGAGATGGAATTGGTCCTGATATTTGGGCAGCTGCATCTCGCGTACTAGAAGCAGCAGTTGAAAAAGCTTATGATGGTGAGAAGAAAATCGTTTGGAAAGAAGTGCTTGCAGGGGAAAAAGCATTCAACCAAACAGGCGAGTGGTTACCAGAAGAAACTTTAAACTTAATTCGTGAATATTTAATCGCGATTAAAGGTCCACTTACAACTCCAGTTGGCGGTGGTATTCGTTCTCTAAACGTAGCACTTCGTCAAGAATTAGATTTATATGTATGTCTACGTCCAGTTCGTTATTTTGAAGGTGTTCCTTCACCTGTAAAACGTCCGGAAGATACTGATATGGTTATTTTCCGTGAAAATACAGAAGACATTTATGCTGGAATTGAATATGCGCAAGGATCTCCAGAAGCAGAAAAAGTTCTTGCTTTCTTAAAAGAAGCAATGGGTGTTAATAAAATCCGCTTCCCAGAAACATCTGGTATTGGTATTAAGCCAATTTCAGAAGAAGGGACAAAGCGTCTTGTTCGTGCTGCAATTCAATATGCAATTAACGAAAAACGTTCTTCTGTTACATTAGTTCATAAAGGAAACATTATGAAATTTACAGAAGGTGCTTTCAAAAACTGGGGTTACGAAGTAGCGGAACAAGAATTCGGCGACAAAGTATTTACTTGGGCTGAATATGATCGCATTGTTGAAAAAGATGGTAAAGATGCAGCGAATAAAGCGATGGCAGACGCTGAAGTGGCTGGAAAAATCATCGTAAAAGATTCTATTGCAGACATCTTCTTACAACAAATTTTAACTCGTCCACGTGAGTTCGATGTTGTTGCAACAATGAACTTAAATGGTGACTATATCTCTGATGCACTTGCTGCACAAGTAGGTGGAATTGGTATTGCACCTGGTGCAAACATTAACTATGTGACTGGACATGCTATCTTTGAAGCTACACACGGTACAGCTCCAAAATATGCAGGTTTAGATAAAGTAAACCCATCTTCTGTTCTTCTTTCAGGTGTATTATTATTAGAACACTTAGGATGGAACGAAGCTGCGAAATTAGTAACTGCTTCTGTTGAGAAAACAATTGCTTCAAAAGTAGTAACTTATGATTTCGCACGCTTAATGGAAGGTGCAACAGAAGTGAAATGTTCTGAGTTCGCTAATGAACTTATTAAAAACATGGATGTAGCGATAATCAAAAACGCATAATTAAAGCGGGGGGTAAATTATGACAATCAAACGCAAGAAGGTTTCAGTCATCGGTGCAGGATTTACAGGAGCAACAACGGCATTCTTATTAGCACAAAAAGAACTTGCAGATGTTGTATTAGTGGACATTCCACAACTGGAAAATCCAACAAAAGGGAAAGCGTTAGATATGTTAGAAGCGAGCCCAGTACAAGGTTTTGATGCTAACATTATTGGAACATCGGATTACGCAGATACTGCTGATTCTGACGTTGTCGTTATTACAGCAGGTATTGCACGTAAGCCTGGTATGAGCCGTGATGACTTAGTAGCAACAAACTCTAAAATTATGAAAAGTATTACGCGCGACATTGCAAAACATTCACCAAATGCAATTATTGTTGTGTTAACAAATCCAGTTGATGCAATGACATATTCTGTATTTAAAGAAGCGGGATTCCCGAAAGAGCGTGTAATCGGCCAATCGGGTGTATTAGATACAGCTCGTTTCCGTACATTCATCGCACAAGAATTAAATCTTTCTGTAAAAGACATTACAGGATTTGTTCTTGGCGGACATGGTGACGACATGGTACCTCTTGTGCGTTATTCTTATGCAGGCGGTATTCCGTTAGAAACGTTAATTCCGAAAGAGCGTTTAGAAGCAATCGTAGAACGTACACGTAAAGGTGGCGGTGAGATTGTAGGCTTATTAGGAAACGGTAGTGCATATTACGCACCAGCAGCTTCTTTAGTTGAAATGACAGAAGCAATCTTAAAAGATCAACGCCGTATATTACCAGCTATTGCGTACCTTGAAGGTGAGTATGGTTATAGTGACCTTTACTTAGGGGTACCAGTAATTCTAGGTGGTAACGGAATTGAAAAAATTATTGAATTAGAACTTCTTGCAGATGAAAAAGAAGCGTTAGATCGCTCTGTAGAATCTGTACGTAATGTAATGAAAGTTCTTGTTTAATAATTGAATAGTAGTGAAAAAGATTCGGGATTCCGAATCTTTTTCTACTATTTACCGAATTGTTTTTTTGAAATAATATGAAAACGCTATCATTTGTAATATCCTATAATGAAACTGTAGATTTATACTATACATTGCCCTCATCATAGTAAATTTCGGATAAGGTATCGCTTTTAGTAGGATAATAAGGTGAAAAAATCGGAGGGGGTTGTAACATGTTAAAGAAAAAAGTTCAAATTGGTCGTAAAATGGATGAAATTACAGTAGGAGAGAAATTATCTATCACTGAAAAAATTGAGGATAAAGATTTGTTATTGTACTTAGGGTTAACGAATGATGCCAATCCATTATATATTCAGCATGATTACGCATCCCAAACTCCGTATGAAAAGCCGATTGTACCAAGCATTATGCTAACGGGAATGATTACAACGGCGGTTACGAAATATTTACCGGGTCCAGGAAGTCATATTACGAGAAAGGACCTTACATTCGTGAAACATGTTCACCATTATGAAACGTTACAAATCCACTTTGAAGTTGTGGCTGTTTCTGAGGAGGAACATACAATTGATATGCTTGTATCTGCTCATGATGAAAAAGGAGAAACTGTTGTGAAAGGTTCATTAACAGTAACGCCACCTTTTAAATCAGTTTCTATTATGGAAAAAGCATTAGATAATTTTTAAAAAGATGAAAATATGAATAGCGCTAGCATACCTTTCATAAGGATGCTAGCGCTATTTTTAGTTGAAGAACCCTTCTTTGAACCCTTCAGCAAATTCTGAGCACCCCGTTTTAATCGTATCCCAGCTCGGAGCGTTAAAAGCAAGGATACATGTGACTGCTAAAGATAGAATGGATAGTATTAGTCGCATAATAGACCTCCGTATATTATTAATTTATATATTAAGATTAATGATATAATTATCGGTAATTGAAGTCAATTAAAGGAGTGGTTTTTTAGGTAAGGTGGAAAAGAGAAGACGTGATCTTTGAAACGGTAAGAGAAGCTGAAGTGTGGGCAGACGGGGTTGCGAATGAAATGTACGGGAGAGTATTTGATGGATATGAAACACCAGATTATAAAATAGCGTATGCTCTTTCGTTTTTCCTAGCACAAAATCAAGATTTTATAGTTCATACGGAAGTGAGCTTTAAAGAAGAGAGGGCAATCTATAAAGTTTGGCAAAATCCTGTGTAGTTGCAGATGAATCGTAATTACTTCTATTTTCTCAATTCTACACAAACGATCTCCATGAATAGACAATTATATTGAGAGGGACCTTGTTTTCTAGTATGATGAGAATAACGGGGAAAATACTAGGATGAAGAAGGTTTCAAGTCTATAACTTGGAGGAAAAGAATGAACAATCGTATTTTAGTAGTTGATGATGAGGAATTTATCTTAACTTTAATCGAATTTAATTTACAACAAGCTGGGTTTGAAGTTATAACAGCGATGGATGGAGAAATGGCGCTTCAAAAAGCGACAACAGAACGCCCAGATTTAATTATATTAGATTTAATGCTTCCGAAAATGGATGGTATGGAAGTGTGTAAAGAATTACGATTGCAGCGCGTTATGACGCCGATTTTAATGTTAACGGCAAAAGATGATGAGTTTGATAAGGTGCTAGGCCTTGAACTTGGGGCAGATGATTATATGACAAAGCCATTTAGTCCAAGAGAAGTTGTTGCTCGTGTGAAGGTGATTTTGCGCCGTACGAAATTACAACAAGAAGAACAAGTTGCAGAAGCGCCAGATGAAGATAGCATCACAATTGCAGAACTTAAAATTTTACCGGAGTTTTATGAGGCTTATTTCCAAGGAAGAAAGCTTGAATTAACACCAAAAGAATTTGAACTACTTGTGTATCTTGCGAAAAATAAAAGTCGCGTGTTGACACGTGATCAATTACTAAGTGCTGTATGGAATTACGATTTTGCTGGTGATACACGAATTGTTGATGTTCATATTAGCCATTTGCGCGATAAAATTGAACAAAATACGAAAAAACCGACGTACATTAAAACGATACGTGGTTTAGGATATAAATTAGAGGAGCCAAAAGGGAATGAATAAATTTCGTTCCAGGCTTCTTTTTACATTTGTTTCTCTTATTGTATTTATTTTAGTTGGACTAGGTTTATTACTAGAAACTGTGTTTGAAAACTACTATATAGATCATGCTAAAGAGAGAATGGTAAAAGAGACAGAGTATGTTGCGACGTTAGCAGAAGAGCAAGGTTTTGATAATGTCTTAAAAAACCCATACGTATTTGAAAAGTTAGAAGAAAAAATACCAGCTTCTATCGTATTTTTGGATGAAAAAAAGAAAGTTCAATATAGAAAAGGACAAGAATTGGCATTTAGTCCAGAGACGATTAAAGAACTTTCTTCGGAAGTGGCAAAACAACGAAGTAAAGTGATTACGAAAGAAACGGATCGAAAGAATGAATTTTATCATGCGGTGTTCGTTCAAGATGTAGAAGGAAAACAAGGATACATTTTGGTGAAAAGTATAATTGATCCTTTAAGAGACGTACATCAAAAAACGTGGGGATTATTAATTATCGGATTTGTCATTGCTTGTCTCGTAGTTGTATTTTTAGGTATGAAAATTACAGGGCAATATATTAGGCCAATTGAATCGGTTACGAAAGTTGCAATTGAATTGGCAAAGGGCAATTATAAAGCACGTGCATACGAAAGTCATTCGGATGAAACAGGGATGCTGAGTAAAGCGATTAATATTTTAGCTCGAAATTTACAAGAGATGACACTTGAACAAGAAATGCAGCAAGATCGTCTGCATACGTTAATTGAAAATATGGGAAGCGGAATGATTTTAATTGATAGCCGAGGATATATAAACCTTGTAAACCGCTCTTATAAGGAAACTTTCCACGTAACAGATGAAGAATATTTAGATCGCTTATATTATGAATCGTTTCATCATACAGAAATTATTGAGCTTGTAGAAGAAATCTTTATGACAGAAGTGAAAGTGCGTAAACAAATGTTATTGCCACTTGGAATTGAACGGAAGCATTTCGAAGTATATGGAGCGCCGATTATCGGGACAAACCATGAATGGAAAGGGATTGTTCTCGTATTCCATGACATAACAGAGTTAAAGAAATTAGAACAAATGAGAAAAGACTTTTTAGCGAATGTTTCTCATGAATTAAAGACACCGATTACTTCTATTAAAGGTTTTTCAGAAACACTCTTAGACGGAGCGATGGATAATAAAAAATTCTGCGAACATTTCTTGCACATTATTTTAAAAGAAAGTGAGCGCATGCAAGGATTAATTGAAGATTTATTAGATTTGTCGAAGATCGAACAACAAGGATTTAAATTAAATATGGGAACCGTTGATATGAAGGGGCTGCTTGAAGATATTCATATGGTACTTGATAATAAAGCAGGAGAAAAAGAAATCTCTTTACAAGTTAATGTATTAAAACGTGCCTCTGTTATTGGAGATCCAAGTCGTTTGAAACAAATCTTTATTAATTTAATTAATAACGCAATCGTATATACACCGGCTGGAGGCGTTGTTTCAGTAGAGTTAGCGGAAGATAAATATAATGCTTATATAAAAGTATCGGATACTGGAATTGGTATTAGTAAAGAGGAAATTCCGCGTATTTTTGAACGTTTCTACCGGGTGGATAAAGCAAGAAGTAGAAATACTGGTGGTACCGGCCTTGGATTGTCGATCGTAAAGCATTTAGTTGAGGCGCATCAAGGTACGATTACAGTAGATAGTGAAGTTGGAGAAGGGACAACGTTTACAGTTGTTTTACCGAAATCAGCAACTGAAAAATAGGATGAAGGATGTTTACAATATATTAACAATGGCTTAATTAAATATTAATAAAGCTCTGTTAATATAATACATGAAAACCCCTTCATCCAAGGAGTAATTTTGGACGAGAATAGTTAAGCTGTTCTCGTCACTTCCCTTTATGCCAATATAAGTCTGTTTTATATATGAAAGAAAATAGCCGTTATTTTTCTTCTCTCTATTAGTCATGTTAATATAGAGAGAGGAAAGGAACGGTTTTTTTCTGTGAAAAAAATCATTTCAAATTTGTATGGGGAGGTTTCAATTTTGGAAAAAAAGGTCGTATTAGTAGATGGTAATAATATCGCGTATCGTGCTTTCTTTGCACTACCGCTTTTAAATAACGACAAAGGTATACATACGAACGCAATTTACGGTTTTACAATGATGTTAATGAGAATATTAGAGGAAGAAAAGCCAACTCATATGTTAGTGGCGTTTGATGCAGGCAAAACAACGTTCCGTCATAAAACGTATAGTGAGTATAAAGGAGGACGTCAAAAGACTCCACCTGAATTATCAGAGCAGTTCCCGTTTATTCGTGAGATGCTGGATGCGTTCAATGTACCGCGTTATGAATTAGAAAATTATGAAGCGGATGACATCATGGGAACGTTAGCGAAAGAAGCGAGTGAGCAAGGGGCGAGTGTAAAAGTTATTTCAGGAGATAAAGATTTACTTCAACTTGTTTCTGATAACACGCTTGTATGTATTCCGCGAAAAGGGATTACAGAAGTGGATGAATATACGAAAGAAGCTTTATTTGAAAAATACAGCTTATCACCAAAGCAAATTATCGATATGAAAGGTTTAATGGGAGACCAATCAGATAATATTCCGGGTGTACCAGGAGTTGGTGAAAAAACGGCGATTAAATTGTTAACACAGTTTGGAACGGTTGAAGAAGTGTATGAAAATCTAGATCAAGTAAGTGGGAAGAAATTAAAAGAAAAACTGGAAGAAAATAAAGAACAAGCTCTTATGAGTAAGGATCTTGCAACTATTATTACAGATGCGCCGATTACAGTTCATGTGGATGATATGGCGTATAAAGGATATGAAGCAAGTGATGTCATTCCAATGTTCGAGAGTTTAGGATTTACATCTCTTTTAAATAAATTAGGCGTTACGCCAGAAGAAACAGCTCCAGCTGAATTAGATGATATTACATTTGATATTGTGGAAGAAGTTACAGAAGAAATGCTTCAGCAAGATAGTGCGCTTATCGTTGAAGTACAAGAAGATAACTATCATAAAGCAGACATTCAAGGTTTCGGTATTCAAAATGAAAATGGATGTTACTTTATTCAGACAGACATTGCTCTTAAGTCAGATGCTTTTAAAGAGTGGCTTGCAGATGGAGAGATGAGAAAGCATACATTTGATGCGAAGCGTGCAATTGTTGCACTGAAGTGGAATGGGATAGATATGCAAGGGATTGACTTTGATCTATTAATCGCTGCTTATTTACTTGACCCGGCTGATACAGATAAAGATTTCCGTACTGTAGCGAAAATGAAAGAAACGCATGCTGTGAAATCAGATGAAGAAGTTTACGGAAAAGGTGCGAAGCGTGCTGTTCCAGAGTTAAAGGTAGTCGCGGAGCATGTGGCTCGTAAAGTGCATGTATTATATGATGTAAAGCAAACATTCGTTGAAGAGTTAAAGAAGAATGAGCAATATGAACTGTTTACAGAGTTAGAATTGCCGCTTGCACGTGTATTAGCTGATATGGAAGTAAAGGGTGTAAAAGTTGATACAGAGCGTCTTCGTAATATGGGAGAAGAACTTGCGGGTAGATTAAAGGAAATGGAACAGGAAATTTATAAGCTTGCGGGAACAGAATTTAATATTAATTCACCGAAGCAGCTTGGTGTTATTCTGTTTGAGAACTTAAACTTACCGGTTATTAAAAAGACGAAAACAGGTTATTCTACGTCAGCTGATGTACTAGATAAGCTTATGAATCACCATGAAATTATTCCAAATATTTTACATTATCGTCAATTAGGGAAGCTAAATTCAACTTACATTGAAGGTTTACTGAAAGTTGTACATGAAGATTCATCTAAAATTCATACTCGCTTTAATCAAGTGTTAACGCAAACAGGTCGATTAAGTTCAACGGATCCGAACTTGCAAAATATCCCGATTCGATTAGAAGAAGGAAGAAAGATTCGTCAGGCATTTGTTCCATCACAAGAAGGATGGATTATGTATGCGGCTGATTATTCACAAATCGAACTGCGTGTATTAGCTCATATTGCAAATGATAAAGGGCTAGTTGAAGCGTTCCAACATGACATGGATATTCATACGAAAACAGCTATGGATGTATTTGGCGTTGAAAAAGATGAAGTAACTTCAAATATGAGACGACAAGCGAAAGCTGTTAACTTCGGAATTGTGTATGGTATTAGTGATTATGGTCTTTCACAAAACTTAGGAATTACAAGAAAAGCAGCAGCGGAATTTATTGAAAAGTATTTAGAAAGTTTCCCTGGTGTACAAGAATACATGGAGGACATCGTAAAAAATGCGAAACAAAAAGGATATGTAGCTACATTATTAAATCGTCGCCGTTATATTCCAGAAATTACGAGTCGTAATTTTAACTTGCGTAGCTTCGCTGAGCGTACAGCGATGAATACACCAATTCAAGGTACTGCAGCAGATATTATTAAAAAAGCGATGATTATTATGGCAGATCGTTTAGAAGAAGAAGGATTACAAGCGCGTCTTCTTCTGCAAGTACACGATGAATTAATATTTGAAGCACCAAAAGAAGAAATCGAAAAATTAGAGCAGCTTGTACCTGAAGTAATGGAACATGCGATTGAACTTGCAGTTCCGCTGAAAGTTGATTATTCTTACGGTCCAACTTGGTACGACGCAAAATAAGGAAGTGATGAAATGCCTGAATTACCAGAGGTTGAAAACGTCAGACGGACACTTGAAAATCTTGTAACAGGAAAAACGATTGAAGATGTTATTGTTACTTATCCAAAAATAGTGAAACGACCGGATGATGCAGAAATCTTTAAAGAAATGCTAAAAGGCGAGAAGATTGAAAATATAAAGCGAAGAGGAAAGTTTTTGCTTTTATATGTAACGAATTATGTCATTGTTTCACATTTGCGTATGGAAGGTAAGTTTTTATTACATCAAGAGGATGAGCCGATTGATAAACATACGCACGTCCGTTTCTTATTTACAGATGGAACGGAATTACATTATAAAGATGTGAGAAAGTTTGGTACGATGCATCTCTTTAAGAAAGGTGAAGAAATGAACCAAATGCCTCTTGCTGACTTAGGTCCGGAGCCATTTGATGCTGAAATGACACCGCAGTATTTACAAGAAAGATTACAAAAGACAAATCGTAAAATAAAAGTTGTGCTACTGGACCAGCGTCTTTTAGTAGGGCTTGGAAATATATATGTAGATGAAGTTTTATTCCGTTCTCAAATTCATCCAGAACGAGAAGCTTCGTCTTTAACAGTAGAAGAAATTGAGCGAATTTATGAGGCTACCGTTACAACGTTAGGCGAAGCAGTAAAGCGTGGCGGAAGTACAATTCGGACGTATATCAACTCACAGGGGCAAATTGGTTCGTTCCAAGAACTCCTAAATGTATATGGGAAAAAGGGAGAGCCGTGCGTAACTTGTGGCACGATATTAGAAAAAACAGTTGTTGGCGGGCGAGGAACGCATTACTGCCCAATTTGTCAGCCTAGAATATAGAAAAGAGATAACATCGGATAGGCATTTGTCATATACATACAGCAGAGCTATGTATAAGGGAGGAGCTTACCGATGTACCTTTATTTATCTCTTATTTTATTAGCTTTTACATTAAGCTTAGATAGCTGTAGTGTAGGGCTAACATATGGTTTAAGAAGCGTAAGAATTCCACTAAGATCAATTATAATTATCGGAATGTGTTCAGCGGCTGTTATGCTTGTTTCAATGGGAATTGGACATATGATCGCGAAAGTATTTTCACCTGTTATCGCAACGCGTATCGGTGGGCTTGTTCTTATTGGAATAGGGATTTGGGTATTATATCAATTTTTTCGAAGTGAGAAAAAAGAAGAACCGAAGCAAGAGGAGAAGGTCTGGAAATTAGAGATTGCCTCGCTAGGCCTAGTGATTCAAATTTTACGGAAACCGACTGTTGCAGATTTTGATAAATCAGGCACCATTTCTGCAGGAGAAGCATTACTTCTTGGTATAGCTCTTTCTGTAGATTCATTTGGTGCCGGAATTGGTGCATCTTTATTAGGGTATGCACCCGCTATGATGGCGATATTAGTTGCAGTTATGAGTTCTTTGTTTTTATTTATTGGAATGAAACTTGGAACGGTTTTATCAAATATGAAGTGGTTACAAAAATTTACATTCCTGCCTGGAGTATTACTCATCATTATTGGAATTTGGAAAATGTAAGTATGGGCGTGGAACATTAGTTTCGCGCCTTTTATTATGAGGAGGATTATTATGACAGTAGTAATTGGATTAACGGGAGGCATTGCAAGCGGAAAAAGTACGGTATCAGAAATGTTTCGTGAACTGAGCATACCAGTTATTGATGCAGATATTATCGCAAGAGAAGTTGTAGAGCGAGGAAAACCAGCATATAACAAAATAGTAGAAGTATTTGGAACGGAAGTGTTACAAGAAGATGGAGAATTAGATCGTCCAAAACTAGGAAGTGTCGTTTTCTATAACGAAGAAAAACGATTGCAGTTAAATAAAATTGTTCATCCTGCAGTGCGTGAGGAAATGAATAGGCAAAAGGAAATGTACATAAAAGAAGGTATGCAAGCGGTTGTGTTAGATATTCCTCTCTTATTTGAAAGCAAATTAACAAGTCTCGTTGACCGCATTTTAGTTGTAGCGGTTAAGCCGCATACGCAATTAGAACGTTTAATGAAACGAAATAACTTTTCAGAAGAAGAAGCAACAGCTCGTATTCAATCTCAAATGCCGTTAGAAGAAAAAATGAAAAATGCAGATGAAGTGATAAATAATGATGGCACAATTATGGGAACGAAAACACAATTGCAGGTAATTTTAAAAAAGTGGAACATTATTGACTAAAAAATTGTGAAATTAATGAAAATGCTTAGTGACATATCCCCTTTTTGTGTTATACTATTATTGGGATTGGAGATAAATAGTATAACGCATTCAAGGGGGATAACATATTATGACTCGTGTGGCAATTAATGGATTTGGACGTATTGGGAGAATGGTATTTCGTCAAGCAATAAAAGAAAGCGCATTCGAAATTGTAGCAATCAATGCAAGCTATCCATCTGAAACGTTAGCACACTTAATTAAATATGATACAGTTCATGGCAAGTTTGACGGAACAGTAGAAGCATTTGAAGATCACTTATTAGTTGATGGAAAAATGATTCGCCTTTTAAACAACCGCGATCCAAAGGAATTGCCTTGGACAGATTTAGGTGTTGAAGTTGTAATTGAAGCAACTGGTAAATTTAATTCGAAAGAAAAAGCAATTCTTCACGTTGAAGCTGGAGCGAAAAAAGTTATTTTAACAGCGCCTGGTAAAAATGAAGATGTAACAATTGTAGTTGGTGTGAACGAAGACCAATTAGATATTACAAAACATACTGTTATTTCAAATGCATCTTGTACAACAAATTGTTTAGCGCCTGTTGTGAAGGTGTTAGATGAGCAGTTTGGAATTGAAAACGGTTTAATGACGACAGTTCACGCTTATACAAATGACCAAAAAAATATTGATAACCCACATAAAGATTTAAGAAGAGCACGTGCTTGCGGACAATCAATCATTCCGACAACGACAGGTGCTGCGAAAGCGCTAGCAAAAGTTCTTCCACATTTAAACGGAAAACTTCATGGTATGGCACTTCGTGTACCAACACCAAACGTGTCTCTTGTTGATTTAGTAGTAGATGTAAAACGCGATGTGACAGTTGAAGCTATTAACGATGCATTCAAAACTGTTGCAAACGGTGCGTTAAAAGGTATTGTAGAATTCAGCGAAGAGCCTTTAGTATCTATCGACTTTAATACAAATACACACTCAGCTATTATCGATGGTTTATCTACAATGGTAATGGGTGATCGTAAAGTGAAAGTACTTGCTTGGTATGATAACGAGTGGGGCTACTCTCGTCGTGTTGTAGATCTTGTAACGTTAGTTGTTCAAGAGTTAGCGAAACAAGAAAATGTGCAACACATTTAAGTGAATAAGGGAGGAGAGGGCAAGGCAATATTTGCCCTCTTTTTTTAATTTTTTCTGAAAAGGAAAAAAATTATATAAGTATATTTTAAAAAGTGGACATACCACGAAACGTTGTGATTACTGCATTTGTGAATCGTTTATTTTTTTTAGGGAAAAGTAAAGAGGAAAATATGACAGAAAATCGAAAAAACTGTTGTTGCAAAATGAAAATAAACAAAGTATACTAACACTCGTAAACTTAAGAGCTGAGGTACGTAGTCACTACTTAAAGGGTTAGGACCTCTCTGGACTAACTTTCCCCCGTGGTAGTGGAGCAAGCCAAATTGCAAATTAGTTTTCAATTCGAACAGTTAGAATAAATTTACAAGGGGGAACTGTAGAATGGATACTATGGATACGATGGGTCGTCACGTGATCGCTGAACTTTGGGATTGCGATTTCGACAAGCTTAATGACATGCCGTATATTGAACAATTATTTGTGGATGCAGCACTAAGAGCTGGTGCTGAAGTGCGTGAGGTTGCTTTCCATAAATTTGCACCACAAGGTGTAAGTGGAGTAGTAATTATCTCAGAATCACATTTAACAATTCATAGCTTTCCGGAGCACGGTTACGCAAGTATTGATGTTTATACTTGTGGGGATCGTATTGATCCAAATGTTGCTGCAGAATATATTGCAGAGGGTTTAAACGCGAAAACGCGTGAGAGCATCGAGCTTCCTCGAGGCACTGGTAGCTTCGAAATTAAGCAGAGAGAAACAAAAGCTCTTTAAAAAAGAACATAATTGATTTAAAATGTAAAGAGGTGTATAATGCACCTCTTTTTTAGTTTATAAAAAAGGGAAAATATAACGTACTCGTTAGTTGAATAAATTGGACTCTTGCAAATGAGGTAGTGCCCTATATACCATCTTATTTTTAAGGATGAGATGATAAAGTGATGCGCTGGAACTTAAAGTGGTAAGAGAGTTAGAATGAGTTATATAATATTGTATATATATTTTAGGTGAAGTGAGTAGAGAAAAATAAAGAGTATAGTGTAAAGGAGTGAATGAATTGCGTTGTCCATCCTGTTCTCATAATGGTACAAGAGTGTTAGATTCGCGTCCGGTAGACGAGGGGCGCTCTATTCGAAGAAGGAGAGAGTGTGAAAGCTGCTTAAGTCGCTTTACGACCTTTGAAAGGGTAGAAGAGTCACCTCTTATCGTTGTAAAAAAAGAAGGCACACGAGAAGAGTTTAATAAAGAAAAGATTTTACGCGGTTTAATTAAAGCGTGTGAAAAAAGACCAGTATCTTTAAGACAATTAGAAGAAGTAACACAAAGCGTGGAACGTGAACTGCGTAATTTAGGTATATCAGAAGTGAAAAGTGATATGATTGGTGAAATTGTTATGGAAGAACTTCGCGATATTGATGATGTTGCTTACGTACGTTTTGCTTCTGTATATCGTCAATTTAAAGATTTAAATGTATTTATTGAAGAATTAAAAGATATACTGCAAAAAGAAAGAGAGTAGAAGTTGTATTTTATTCTCTTTACATACCGTAAGTAATAGGATAAGAGAGCTAGAAGCGCAAGCTAATAGCTCTTTTTCACTAAGAATTTATATAATGAAGATAGAACGAATGAAGTAGAGGATAGATTGGATGAGAGAAAGGAAAAGCAAGAATGGAAAAACAGTCATGGATGGAGCTATTGCCGATTGATCGTTATAAAGTAAGTGCGAAAGGACTACTGCACAATTACGACCGAAAAGTGTTAACGATGTTGTATCAGCCGTTAATAGGTAGTAGAGCTTTTAGCTTATACATGACACTATGGGGAGAGCTTGAGCAAGATCGTGTATTTGGAAAAGAGAATACGCATCATTCCCTTATGGTGACTATGCAAATGCAACTTCCTGAAGTATATGAGGAACGAGTAAAGTTAGAGGCAATTGGGCTTTTGAAGGTATATATTAAGAAAGAAAAAGATATTCGAATGTTCATATATGAGTTGCAACCACCTTTATCTCCGAAGCAGTTTTTTGATGATATTGTTTTAAGTATCTTTTTATACAATCGATTGAGCAGGACAAAATATAATCAAGTAAAGCAATATTTCTTAGAAGAAGAATTTGATTTTGCTTCTTATGAAAATGTTACGCGTTCTTTCAATGATGTGTTTGGTTCGTTTAATCCAGGACAGCTTGAGCATGCGCAAGAAGACCTTCGTATTCCAAAAACGACAACTATGCCAAGTAACGAGAAGGGAGACGCTCCGAAAGTTTGGAATGATTTCTTTGATTTCTCTTTATTTATAGATGGATTGTCCGCTCTTGTTCCTAAAAAGGCGATTACAGATCAAGTGAGAGACTGCGTTATAACACTTGCTTACGTGTATGGTGTAGATGTGTTATCGATGCAAAATATCGTTCTTGGTGCAGTGACAGAGATGCAAACAATTGATATGGAGAGGCTTAGAAAAGGAGCGCGCGATTGGTATCAATTTGAAAATGGTCAAGCATTACCGGTATTAAGTGAAAGAGTACAGCCTCATGCTGCACGTACGATGAAAGAGAAAGAGCCTTCATCGCAAGAGGAGATGCTAATAAAGCAACTAGAGGAAATCTCACCAAAACAACTATTGAAAGAGATTTCTGGTGGTGCAGAGGCAACGAAAGCGGACTTGCAGATCGTTGAAGATGTCATGATTAATCAAAAATTGACACCAGGAGTTGTGAATGTACTTATTTATTACGTTATGCTACGCTCAGATATGAAACTTGCGAAAACGTATGTCGAGAAGATTGCTGGGCATTGGGCACGTAAAAAGGTCGGTACAGTAGCGGACGCGATGGCGTTAGCGAAAGAAGAGAACCGTCAGTATCAAGAGTGGGCTGAGACGAAGAAAAAAGGCCGTACGGCGAAGAAAACGGTGCGGAAAGAAATGGTGCCAGATTGGCTTAAGGAAGAAGAGCCGAAAGAACAAGAGAAAGAAACAGAGAAGAAAGATGTAAGTGTAGAAAAAGATGCAAGTACGCTAGAAGATGAAAGAAAACGACTAGAAGAAGTGTTAAAAAAATATAAGCGTGATTAATAGAAGAGAATGAACGCTCTTTGAGGTGAGAAAATGGAGCATATTCAAAATTCATTTGCAAAATTAATGGAAAATGAAAACTTTAAAAATAGATATGAAGTATTAAAGGCAGAAGTAATGGCGCATCCGCGTGTGAAAGAATTTATAGACGAACATAAGGGTGAAGTAACGACTTCTATGATTGAGCGCAGTCTTGTTAAGTTATATGAATATATTGGACAAAGTGTAGGTTGCGTGGATTGTCCGGATTTAGGCTCATGTAAAAATATGCTACAAGGGTACGAGCCAAAGCTTGTTATTCAAGGGAAGATGATTGATATTCAATACGATCGCTGCGTTAGAAAAGTAGCGTATGACGAGAGAAAGAAATATGAAAAACTTGTTCAAAGTGTATATATGCCAACGGATATTTTACAGGCAACTATGGAAAACTTAGATCCTTCTGATTTAAATGCACGTATCGATGCGATTGGTGCAGCGAATGAATTTTTAAGTACATATGAACCAGGTAAAAAAGCACAAGGTTTATATTTGTACGGTAAATTTGGTGTAGGAAAAACGTATTTGTTAGGAGCAATAGCGAACGAGCTTGCTCGAAAGAAAATAAGTTCGATGCTCGTATACTTCCCGGAATTTTTACGTGAAATTAAAAGTTCAATTCAAGATAATTCGATTGGTGAGAAGATTGATGCGGTTAAACGCGTACAAGTTTTAATGTTAGATGATATCGGGGCAGAAGCGATGTCAAGCTTTGTCCGTGACGATGTACTCGGTGCAATCTTACAATTCCGTATGTTAGAAAACTTACCGACGTTCTTTACGTCTAATTTTGATTTTAAACAACTGGAACACCATTTAACGTATACGCAGCGTGGCGAGGCTGAAGAAATGAAGGCAGCACGTATTATGGAACGAATTAAATATTTAGCGAAACCAATTCCGATTGGTGGGAAAAACCGTCGTCATAAGTAAAAGAGCAAGCTGAGAAGCTTGCTCTTTTGTATTATAGTGATATTTTCTTTTCAAATATGAGGTCGAAATATTCAGGTTGTCCAGAACTGCCAATCGTAGGGGCAACAATCTGTACGAACCTCCAGCCATTTCTAGCATGTTCTTGAATAATTTCTTGGTAGTCTTCAGCTGGTTTTGAGCGAGTGAACCCCCAATGTGGTTCGACTTTTACGAATTTATATTCAAACATTCGGATAACCCCTGTTATTGATAAGTAAAGTATACAATAAAAATTCATAGTAGCTTGTATCATTTTTTTCTCCCTCCCTTAATATATATAAAATTAGCAAGCCATATTGAGTGGATTTTCTAACGATAGGAAATGTAATTCTACTAAGAGTGAACTTCACGTGGAACGGACTCTTATAGGATTTGTAACGTATAGATACAGTCCTTTAGAGCGGGGATAAAAGGGGGGACAAAAGTGATTGAAATTTGCTTCGAAGAAAAAAATGATGCTATGCACGTATATAGACAATTGCTGAAAAGAGCGGAAGTGTTATATAAGGAAACGAGTGTGTATTTACAGGAACAAAAAGTGGTGATTCACATACCAGTACGTGAATCGAATTATATTGAAAAGATCTTATTGCCAGTAATGGTGTATTTCATTGTGAATGTGAAACAAAATGAGTGGATTTATACGATTTTAAAAGAAAAGTTTTTTTATGAAGAACAAGAAGAGTGTCATCAAATATTGCACATGGCACATGAGATTTTAAAGGGAAAAAGAAAAGGTGTAGCTCAGGATTTAACGCGTAACGCATTTGAGTCATATATTAAGTCTTCTTTAAATAATTGGCTTTGTGATCCGCTCTCATTCTCGTTTTCATCATATATCCGTTTTCGTCTTCGTACATATAGGGAAATGGTGGCTAAACTTGCGGAAGTGGCAATTGATGAATATAAGATGGAGCAAGAATACCAAATGTTCATTGAGACGCTTCGGCAACAAGTAAGTAGCCGTAAATCACGTTTGTCTTGCGTGCATCTTATTTTTGATGAAAGCTTTATCTTTTATGATGATAAAGGTAGACGTTTAAAACAGGAGAAGTTGGTCCAATATATAGATGAGGAATTATTAAAGCAAAATGATGTATATATTGATACGAAAGTAATTGCGCCGCTTCTTTCTATTTCGCCCAAAAAGATTTATTTATATACGAAAGAACAAGACCATAATATGATAATTACTTTGCGAAATGTGTTCCAAGAACGGGTCCAATTACATGGATTACATGATTTTGAGCGCAATGTGAAAAATTTAAAAAATAAAGGTAACGCCCTTGATTTTCTAAGTTTTTGAGCATATAATTACCTACATAAATGAAATATATTGAAATGTCATGATGAGGACATGAGTAGTTTTCTACGATTTTCAGAGAGGGAAGCCTTAGGGTGTGAGCTTCCTAGTACGGGATTATTACTTACCACCTCTAAACTTTAGCAGTGAACGGTTTTCTAGTAATTGCTAACGGACAACACCGTTATGTTGAACTTGAGCAATTAACAATTATGTTAATTGGAACAAGGGTGGAACCACGAATTCAACACTCGTCCCTTTTTACGGGATGAGTGTTTTTTATTTTGAGAAAAAGAGGAGTGACCAGTGATGGCAGATGTAGTTAAAATTACTTTCCCTGATGGAGCTGTGAAGGAGTTTCCAAAAGGCGTAACAACTGAAGAAATCGCAGCTTCTATTAGCCCAGGCTTAAAGAAAAAAGCTGTAGCTGGAAAATTAAACGATGAGATGATCGATCTTGTTACACCAATCGAAGAAGATGGTGCAGTTTCTATCATTACATTAGATTCTGAAGATGGCCTATATATTTTACGCCATTCAACAGCCCACCTTTTAGCACAAGCGTTAAAACGTTTATATAAAGATGTTAAGGTTGAGCTCGGCATTGGTCCAGTAATTGAAAATGGCTTCTACTACGATATTGATATGGAAGAAGCAATTACAGTTGAAGACTTCAAGAAAATCGAAAAAGAAATGCAAAAAATTGTGAACGAGAACTTAGAAATCGTTCGTCATGAAGTACCACGTGCAGAAGCAATTCGTCGCTTTGAAGAAATCGGCGATGAGTTAAAATTAGATTTAATTAACGATCTTCCAGAAGATGCAGTTATTTCAATCTATGAGCAAGGCGAATTCTTCGACCTTTGCCGTGGTGTTCACCTTCCATCTACAGGGAAAATTAAAGTATTTAAATTATTAAGCGTTGCGGGTGCTTACTGGCGCGGCGATAGCAATAATAAAATGCTACAACGTATTTACGGTACTGCATTTGTTAAGAAAGCGGAATTAGATGAGCACTTACGTATGCTTGAAGAAGCGAAAGAGCGCGATCACCGTAAATTAGGTAAAGAATTAAAACTATTTACTAATAGCCAAAAAGTAGGACAAGGTTTACCACTTTGGTTACCAAAGGGTGCAACAATTCGTCGTATTATCGAGCGTTATATCGTTGATAAAGAAGCAAGCTTAGGCTATGATCACGTATATACTCCAGTACTAGGAAGCAGAGAGCTTTATGAAACTTCTGGTCACTGGAACCACTACCGTGATGGCATGTTCCCATCAATGGAAATGGATAACGAAGAATTAGTTCTTCGTCCAATGAACTGTCCTCATCATATGATGGTTTATAAAAATGATATTCACAGCTACCGTGAATTACCAATCCGTATTGCGGAACTTGGAACAATGCACCGTTATGAAATGTCAGGTGCGTTATCTGGATTACAACGTGTACGCGGAATGACTTTAAACGATGCGCATATTTTCGTTCGTCCAGATCAAATTAAAGAAGAGTTAAAACGTGTTGTAAACTTAACTCTAGAAGTGTACAAAGATTTCGGTTTAGAGAACTACTCATTCCGTCTATCTTACCGCGACCCAGCAGATACTAAAAAGTATTATGCGGATGATGAGATGTGGGAAAAAGCACAAGGTATGTTAAAAGAAGCTATGGATGAAATGGGTCTTGATTACTATGAAGCTGAAGGTGAAGCGGCATTCTACGGTCCAAAACTTGACGTTCAAGTTCGTACTGCTCTTGGAAAAGACGAAACACTTTCAACTGTACAATTAGACTTCTTGCTTCCAGAACGCTTTGAATTATCATACGTTGGTGAAGACGGTAAACAACATCGTCCAGTTGTAATTCACCGTGGTGTTGTATCAACTATGGAACGTTTTGTAGCCTTCTTAATTGAAGAATACAAAGGTGCATTCCCAACATGGTTAGCTCCAGTTCAAGTACAAGTAATTCCAGTTTCTCCGCAAGTACATTTAGACTATGCGAAGAAAGTACAAGACGAATTGCGTCGTGCTGGTATCCGTGTTGAATTAGACACTCGTGAAGAGAAAATCGGTTACAAAATCCGTGAAGCACAAATGCAAAAAATTCCGTACATGCTTGTAGTAGGTGACAATGAAGTAACTGAAAACGGCGTAAACGTACGTAAATATGGTGAACAAAAATCAGAAACAATCGCATTAGATGCTTTTGTTGACATGATAGAAGGAAAACGATAAGAAAAAGCCGCGGTATACCGCGGCTTTTTTATGTAATATACTTGAGAAAAATTAGAAAAAATAACCATGTAACACTTATCATAAAAAAGTATTGCAAGTATGTTAGTTGTTTGTTACAATATTTCTTGTTGTTAGTAAAACACATCGCGTCTTCTTGACAGACGTCATGTCCTATGATAAACTCATCAAGGATAATAGAATATTGTTTTGTGGAACAAGTAGAAGCACCCGCTTCTCACCTGATGGACGCATTCGCAGTTAACAGGTAAATGTATTTCTTACTTAAGATTTTACAAGTGTGGGTGTCGTATGCCCGCACTTTTTTTGTTCGGGTTCTATGACTACAAAATATGTTCTGAGAAAACCTTGGAGGTGGCTTACTATTAGCAAGGATATGATGATTAACGAGCAAATTCGTGCACGTGAAGTACGTTTAGTTGGCGCAAATGGCGATCAACTTGGAATCAAGTCTCGTAATGACGCTTTAGACTTAGCTGCAAATCTTAATCTTGATTTAGTATTAGTTGCTCCAAATGCGAAACCGCCAGTATGCCGCATTATGGACTACGGTAAATTCCGCTTTGAGCAACAGAAGAAAGAAAAAGAGCAGCGCAAAAATCAAAAAGTAATTAGCATGAAAGAAGTTCGTTTAAGTCCAACAATTGATGAACACGACTTTAACACAAAACTTCGTAATGCTATCAAGTTTTTAGAGAAAGGCGACAAGGTTAAAGCGTCAATTCGCTTTAAAGGACGTGCCATTACTCATAAAGAAATCGGTCAACGTGTTTTAGATCGCTTCTCAGAAGCTTGTGCTGAAGTTAGTACAGTTGAATCTAAGCCTAAAATGGAAGGACGCAGTATGTTCTTAGTTTTAGCACCGAAAAACGATAAGTAATAGATAGAGGAGGAAATACCTATGCCTAAACAAAAAACTCATCGCGGCGCTGCAAAGCGTTTCAAAAAGACTGGATCAGGTAAACTGAAACGTTCTCACGCTTACACAAGCCATTTATTCGCTAACAAATCTACAAAAGCTAAACGTAAACTACGTAAAGCTGGTGTAGTAAGCGCTGGTGACTTCAAACGCATTCGTCAAATGCTTGACAACTTAAAATAAGTTCGGCTGATATATAGAACAATTAGGAGGTAATATTATGCCAAGAGTAAAAGGTGGTACAGTTACTCGTCAACGTCGTAAAAAAGTAATTAAATTAGCAAAAGGTTACTACGGTTCAAAAAATACATTATTCAAGGTTGCTAACCAACAGGTTATGAAATCTCTAATGTATGCATTCCGTGACCGCCGTCAAAAGAAACGTGACTTCCGTAAATTATGGATTACACGTATCAACGCAGCAGCTCGTATGAATGGTCTTTCTTACAGCCGCTTAATGCACGGTCTTAAAAATGCTGGCATCGAAGTTAACCGCAAGATGCTTGCTGACTTAGCTGTTCATGACGAAAAAGCTTTCGCTGAATTAGCAACAGTTGCAAAAAACAACATTAACTAATTAATTAGTTGAAACCTTAGAAGAATTTTCTTCTAAGGTTTTTTTATTTGTATTCAAATAGAAGTTAGAAGTGAAAGAAATTATAAAGATTAACGGCTATGTTGTTATCAATATGACAAAATCAATATAAAAGTTATAGCAGTATAGAAGAATATACATATGAAGTCAGGAGAATACTCCTGGCTTTTTTCAATTCTGCCCGTTTGGAAAGAAGAGTATCTTTCCTAGCTGAAACGACACTGCTATAATGGAAAGATGATATGGAACTTTCATCAGATGAACAATTTAAGAGCGATGACTGAAACGTATTTGTAAATTAAGGACAAGCTATTTTATAAAGAGTTAGATAGCTGACTTATTCATAAGAACTGAAACATAATAATGAACTTTGAGATGAAACAACATTGTTGCGTAAAATGCGATGTTGGAGGAGGACAATAGAATGGACTTACTACAACTATTTAAATTACAAAAAGAATTAGATGACCGTATTGCAAAAGAACATGACTTACAACCGAAAAAATTATTAAAAGAAAAAATGTTAGCTCTTCTTGTAGAAATTGGAGAACTTGCAAATGAAACACGTTGTTTTAAATATTGGAGCAACAAACCAGCATCAGAACGTGAAGTAATATTAGAAGAATACGTAGATGGTTTGCATTTTATTTTATCAATCGGAATTGATTTAGGTATTGATAAAAACTTCCTATTCTATAAATGTGCACAGACGAATAAAACACAAGTGGAAATTTTCTTAGACACATATGCGAAAGTAATTCGTTTTACAGATCAACCATCTATTACAAATTATATTGAATTATTTACGAGCTATCTTCGACTTGGACAAGCACTTGAATTTGAACAAGAAGAGATTGAAAAAGCATATTTAGATAAAAATGAAGTAAATCATCAGCGTCAAACACAAGGATACTAATTTAATTTTTGAATATTTCAATTTAATTATTGTATAATGAATTGACTGAAGAAAAAGGAGGGTGTTGGCAATGACAAAATTAGACGCGACATTGACAATGCTAAAAGAATTAACAGATGCACGTGGTATTGCTGGTAACGAGCGTGAACCACGTGAAGTAATGAAGAAATATATCGAGCCGTTTGCGGACGAACTTTCTACTGATAATTTAGGGAGTTTAGTTGCGAAAAAAGTAGGGGAAGAAAACGGCCCGAAAATTATGGTTGCAGGTCATTTAGATGAAGTTGGATTTATGATTACACAAATCGATGACAAAGGTTTCCTTCGCTTCCAAACGGTTGGTGGCTGGTGGTCACAAGTTATGCTTGCGCAACGCGTGACGATTGTAACGCGTAAAGGAGATGTAACAGGTGTAATTGGTTCAAAACCACCGCACATTTTACCTCCAGAAGCTCGTAAAAAGCCAGTTGAAATTAAAGACATGTTCATCGATATCGGTGCTTCTAGCCAAGAAGAAGCGTTGGAGTGGGGCGTACGACCAGGAGATCAAGTTGTACCTTACTTTGAATTCCAAGTGATGAAGAATGAAAAAATGTTACTTGCAAAAGCATGGGATAACCGAATCGGTTGTGCAATTGCAATTGACGTATTAAAACAATTAAAAGATGAAAAGCATCCAAACGTTGTATATGGCGTTGGAACTGTACAAGAAGAAGTTGGTCTTCGTGGCGCAAAAACATCTGCGAATTATATTAAACCAGATATCGCGTTCGCAGTAGATGTTGGTATCGCTGGAGATACACCGGGTGTAACGTCAAAAGAAGCACAAAGTAAAATGGGCGATGGACCACAAATCATTTTATATGATGCTTCTGTTATTGGACATACAGGTTTACGTGATTTCGTAGTTGATGTTGCTGATGAATTACAAATCCCGTATCAATATGATTCAGTAGCAGGCGGAGGAACGGATGCGGGTGCGATTCACATTGCTGTAAATGGTATTCCTTCTATGGCAATTACAATTGCAACGCGCTATATCCATTCTCATGCGGCAATGTTACATCGTGATGATTATGAAAATGCAGTGAAGTTAATTGTAGAAGTTATTAAACGTCTTGATAAAGAGGCTGTACATAACATTACATTTAATTAATAGAAAAAGCGAAGGAGCTTCTCCTTCGCTTTTTTATGTTTTAAAAAGGCCGTTCTAATCCCGCTGCAGTATGAGCACCTAAAATAATTAAACGAGTTAATTGCATCGCCATAAAATGTGGGGTATATATCATTCCTTTTTTTAACCATGACATAATCATTCCGATGTGAGCCCCTGTCACATAACTAATCAAAATATCACGAGGAACCATAAGATCTTCATCATCTGGTTGTGAAATAGACAAGCTTAATGTTAAATGCACTTGTATTGTTTTCATCATTTTATAAGAGTAGTTTCCGGCAGCTTTATCCCCAAGCATAACGTTATAAAAGTTTACATTTTCTGCGATATGTTCGAATAAAGCCAAAAATGTAGGATGAGGTGAATCAAATGTAAGTTGAAAATCCTCTTTATTTCTATTTTTCGGTTTAATTACTTCTGCTAGCTTCTCTAACATTTCTTCAATGCTTTTGTCTAATAGGTCATATTTATCATGGTAATGGCTATAAAATGTAGCGCGATTTACAGGAGCGCGTTCTGCGATATGTTGAACAGTTACATTTTCAAAGCCTTTTTCGCCTACTAAAGCGACAAAAGCATCCTGAATGAGTTGTCTCGTTCGCTTTACACGTGGATCATTTGTATTTTTAATAGACATTTTCCTTCTCCTCGTTTAATTTTCTATACTTAAACAACATATTGGTATTATATTGTTGTTTAAGCAACATTTCATACGTAAATTGTCGGTTGTAGATTCAAAATAATTATTTATAATTATAAACGATAGTCCTTCAGAAATCAGCACCGCTCGCAGGTAGATAAGTTTCGATTTACGCTGCAGATGGTGTGATTTTTTTGTTAAAAGGTTAATATAATTAACAATTAAACAATCTAAACAATAAGGACATAAATAGTTTAGAAAAAAATTATATGCGATATAAGGAGAGGAATGCAATGAATCAGTTTCGAAGAATGGTAATTATCAACATTATCACATTAATTGTACTAGTTGGCGGCGGTATTGGCGGTTATTACTATTACAATCAAACGGAAAATTACTTAAAAACAGACAATGCAAAGATTGATGGAAAGGTAATTCCGGTTGCTTCACCAGTAGCAGGTAAACTAACTGACTGGAAAGCTGAAGTAGGAAAAAATTATAATGAGAACGATAAATTAGGTACTGTTACTGTAGCGGCAGCTAATGGAGAACAAACAGTAGATGTAACAATTCCACAAAATGCAACAGTTGTACAATCAAACGCGACAACAAATGCTTTCGTTGGAGCAGGTAGCCCGATTGCTTATGCATTTGATATGAACAATTTATGGGTAACAGCAAACATTGAAGAAACAGATGTTGATGATGTTCAAAAAGGTCAAGATGTAGATGTGTATGTAGATGCATACCCAGATACAACGTTAACAGGAAAAGTAGAACAAGTTGGCTTAACAACAGCGAATACATTCTCTATGTTGCCATCAAGCAACGCAACAGCGAACTATACGAAAGTAACACAAGTAGTACCAGTTAAAATTTCTTTAGATCATAGCAAATCAGTAAATATTGTTCCTGGCATGAATGTGACAGTTCGTATTCATAAGTAAGGGGGAGATGAGATGTCCTCAATTGTAATTGTAGGATATGCACTATTTTGTATAATCGTCTTCTTCCTTGTAAATCGTCTTTTACGAAAGAAAAAAACGAAAATGGGAGAAGAACAAGTCCCAGCCGTAAGTAAAATAGAAGTAAGTAAAGTTGAAACAGAAGAGAAAGAAATTGAACGAAAGCAAGAATCGGAAATTTCTAATGTAGTTGAGTTAGAAACAGGAAAGCAAGAAGAAGTAAAACAAGAAAAAGAAGTGCCGAAAAAACAAATGTCTATGCCTGTAGAGAATGTGAACGTAAAAGCAGTTGTAGCTGTATTAATTCTAGGCATGTTCGTTTCTATTTTAAACCAAACAATCATTAATGTTGCATTACCTCCGTTAATGAATGAATTTAATGTATCAACTTCAACAGCACAATGGTTAATTACAGGCTTCATGCTTGTAAATGGTATTTTAGTACCGATTAGTGCCTTTTTAGTTTCACGATTTACGTATCGTAAATTATTCGTAGCAGCAATGTTATTCTTCACGGTAGGATCTATCATTTGTGCTACTTCAGGAAACTTTACAATGATGATGACAGGTCGCGTAATTCAAGCTGTTGGTGCGGGTATTTTAATGCCGGTTGGTATGAATATCTTCATGACGTTATTCCCGCCTCATAAACGCGGAGCGGCGATGGGATTACTAGGTGTAGCAATGATTTTAGCACCAGCTATCGGACCAACTGTAACAGGTTGGGTGATTGAAAACTATAGCTGGAACTTAATGTTCTATGCGATGTTTATTATCGGTTTAATTATTACGTTCCTATCTTTAAAATTCTTTACACTAGCTCAGCCAGTGTCTAAAACGAAATTAGATATATTCGGTGTGGTTAGTTCAAGTATTGGACTAGGAAGCTTATTGTACGGATTTAGTGAAGCTGGAAATAATAGTTGGACTAGTGCAGAAGTTGTTATTTCACTTATTATCGGTGTAATTGGTTTAGCGTTATTTATTTGGAGAGAGTTAACAACGGACAATAAAATGCTTGATTTACAAGTATTTAAATATCCAGTATTTACTTTTACTTTAGTAATTAACGCAATCGTTACGATGGCATTATTCGGAGGTATGTTATTGCTTCCAGTATATCTGCAAAACATTCGTGGCTTTACGCCAATTGAATCTGGTTTACTACTTCTTCCAGGATCATTAATTATGGGGATCATGGGACCAGTAGCGGGTAAATTATTCGATAAATATGGCATTCGTCCATTAGCGATAATTGGATTGGCGATTACGACGTATGCGACATATGAATTTACAAAATTATCGATGGATACGCCGTATAGCGTTATTATGACGGATTACATTATACGTTCAATTGGTATGTCATTCATTATGATGCCAATTATGACAGCTGGTATGAACGCGCTGCCGATGAAATTAATTTCTCACGGTACAGCAACGCAAAATACGTCAAGACAAGTAGCGGGTTCAATCGGAACAGCGATTTTAATTACACTTATGACGCAACAAACGACTGCTCACGTAGCAGATTACGGCAACATGTTAACAACATCAAACCCAATTTTAGTTGATAAAGTACACGGCATGGGTCAAAGCTTAGCGGCCTTAGCTGGATCAGCTCAAGCAGGAGACGCGATGAGTGCACAACTATTATATGGACAAATTTCAAAGCTATCTGCAATTAACGGTATTAACGATGCCTTCTTAATCGCAACGATACTAGCAGGTATCGCTTGGGTGTTATCGTTCTTCTTACAATCAGGCAATAAACCAAATAGAAAAGCAGGGAATTAATTTCCCTGCTTTTTTGTTTTCTTATACAAGGATTCAATTAGATATAGAATGAATCACCTGCAGACATGAGAACCCAGAAAATACCCCCCAGTAGTCCCCTATGTTGTGTATACTTTTACATTGTGCTTGTAATCCACTTATCCTCGCTAATAAGACAATTAAAGAAATTAAAATTAGTATAAAGAAGTTGTTATAAAAAGAGTAAAGAGAGGTATCATCATGATACCTCTCTTTATCCTAAGAATGCTAACATATTATTCATAATATGAAATAACATAGCTGGAATAATGGATTTTGTTTTCAGGCGTAATATTTAAATATTACATATAAAGGTGTATTTTCCATAAAATAATAAAAGAGGTATCACCCTGTAGTGATGCCTCTTTCTCATTGATAACTATGTTCTGTCTTGTTATTCAATTTTGCTTGCTCTATTTGCAATTCACGCTCTACCAATCGATCTAATTGCTGAATTGCTTTAAGTGCTTTTTCATAAGAAATTGTTCGATAATGATGCGCTCCGCCCGGTTCTTCATCTGCTTCGTCTGCCCATTTAATAATATTTTGAAGAGATGTTCTTTCAATTTCTTGTTCCACTAAGAAAGAATCTGTATGAAGAAGAATTGCAATAGAAATTTCTTTTGCTAGTTTTGGATGTTCTCCCAATCTAATAAGTAATTTATGTGCTCTTTCAGCGCCTTTAATTGCATGGATATCATTCTTTTTATATAAGTCATAATCCCATTCGCCGCCTGTGTACCACGTATGATGTCCGATATCATGAAGGAAGCCAGCTTTTGTGGCAGCATCGACTGAGGCGTGATGCTTTTTGGCTAGGTGAAACGCATGGTAAGCGACAGCGATCGCGTGGACCATTCCAGAACGGTTTACGTATTTTTGTGTAATGTGGTGTTTAAAAATTTGTTCAAGCGTAATACGGTGCATAAAACATTCACTCCTTTTATCTTATGGTGTATATGAAGAAAAATCGATCGGTTTAAATGTATTTTGAACATTGTACTCCATCATAGTTCGTTAGTAAAGTAGAAATGTTTAGGAGAAGAAAAAAATTTTCTGCAAAAAAATCACCTTAGCTTATGCAAAGGTGATTTTCAAATTGCTTATTTTTTTAATCCTTGCTCTAGTGTTTCTAACATTTCGTGCTTTTCATTTTCATCAGCGTTTTTCCAAATGACTTCAAATAAAACGCCAAGACCTGGAAGCATTTTTTCTTCACCGCTTTGAATTGCATCGACGATTGTTTCTTGTAATTGATCTTGTGAATTTCCAGATACATTCGCTAATACGGCACCGCGTAAATTAAAACTCATTGCTTTCACCTCTTCTTCAGAATTGAAACTGACGTTAGTTTTTGTTCTTTTTTATGTAAATATGTATGAAAAATAGGCTATAATGATAAGACAAGAAGAGAGGGAAATACATATTATGAAAAACATTGATTCAGTACAAAATCCGCGTGTAAAGCAGTGGAAAAAGCTGCAAACGAAAAAAGAACGCGATAAAAAAGGTTTATTTTTTGTAGAAGGATTCCACTTAGTCGAGGAAGCTTTGAAGACAGGGATTGTAACAGAACTTATCGTTTCAGATCAGACAGACCTTCCGAAAGATTGGACAGTTAATGATGTGGAAATGTACATCGTACCTGAGGCGATTGTAAAAATACTTCGTGAAACAGAAACGACGCAAGGTGTATTTGCTGTTTGTGAGAAGCATGAGAAAGAAGTAGCTCTTACTGATGGGAAATTCCTTTTATTAGATGGCCTGCAAGACCCAGGTAATTTAGGAACAATTATTCGTACAGCTGATGCAGCTGGTATTCACGCCGTTGTGCTTGGAGAAGGTTGTGTTGATGTTTACAATAGTAAAGTACTCCGCTCTACACAAGGCTCTATTTTCCACTTGCCAATTGTAAAAGGGAACTTAGAAGAATGGGTAGACAAGTTAAAAGAAAATAACGTTCCTGTATATGGAACAGCTCTTGAAAATGGAGTTCCGTATGGTGAAGTAACGCCGGCTGGCAGTTTTGCATTAATTGTAGGAAATGAAGGAAATGGCGTACGCCAAGAAATTCTTGCAAAAACGGATCAAAACTTGTATATTCCGATTTACGGCGGGGCAGAATCATTAAATGTTGCGGTTGCAGCAGGGATTTTAACGTATTATTTGCAAAGCCCGGTTGCGAACAAATAAAAAACTTCTTATAATAAGTTGAAGTACATTATATTAAAAGTTAAATAACGAAAAACGTTGATAGAGAAGAGTAACTTACAAAATCGCCATATAGGGAGAGAGTGCCGTAGACTGAAAGCATTCTTATGGTAGACGGAAGTGAATTCACCTCTGGAGTTGACGCCAGGACCATGTATATGTAAAGGCGTTCCGGTCAGAATTGATCGTTATAACTAATGAGTGGGCAGACTTGTTCTGTCAATTTAGGGTGGTACCGCGAATTTACCTCGTCCCTTTTTGGGAGCGAGGTTTTTTTATTTTTAAAATTAGGAGGGTTCCAAAATGGAAGCACGTTTAAAAGAGCTAAAGCAAAAAGCGTTAGAGCTTATTGAAGAAGCGAAAGAGCTAAAGGGCTTAAACGACGTACGCGTAGCGTATTTAGGAAAAAAAGGCCCAATTACAGAAGTATTACGCGGCATGGGAAAATTATCAGCAGAAGAGCGTCCACGTATGGGAGCATTAGTAAATGAAGTACGTGAAGCGATTCAAACGCGTCTAGAAGACAAAATTAGTAACTTAGAAAAAGCAGTAATCGAAGCGAAACTAGCTACTGAAACAATTGATGTTACATTGCCAGGTCGTCCTGTTGAAACAGGTTGCCACCATCCGTTAACAGCTGTTGTTGAACAAATTGAAGATGTATTCATCGGTATGGGTTATGAAGTAGCTGAAGGAACAGAAGTAGAAAAAGACTACTACAACTTCGAAGCACTAAACTTACCGAAAGATCACCCAGCGCGTGATATGCAAGATACATTCTACATTACAGAAGAAACGTTACTACGTACACATACATCTTCTGTGCAAGCACGTACGATGGAAAATAATAAAGAAAAAGGCCCAATCAAAATTATTTGTCCTGGTAAAGTGTATCGCCGTGATGACGACGATGCGACGCATTCACATCAGTTCATGCAAATTGAAGGTCTTGTAATTGATAAAAACATTCGTATGAGTGACTTAAAAGGTACACTGCAAGTATTCGTGAAAAAGATGTTCGGTGAAGATCGTGAAATCCGTCTTCGTCCAAGTTTCTTCCCATTCACAGAGCCATCTGTAGAGATGGATATTTCTTGTATGATGTGTCATGGCAAAGGTTGCGGCACTTGTAAAGGAACTGGCTGGATTGAAATTCTAGGCGCAGGTATGGTTCACCCGAACGTACTTGAAATGGCTGGTTATGATTCAAAAGAATATCAAGGTTTCGCATTCGGTATGGGCGCAGAGCGTATCGCAATGTTGAAATACGGAGTAGATGACATTCGTCATTTCTATACAAATGATGTACGTTTCTTACAACAATTCAAACGAGCGTAAGGGAAGGAGAGGATAAGTATGTTCGTATCATATCGTTGGTTACAAGAGTATGTAGATATTAAAGATGTAACAGCACAAGAACTAGCAGACAAAATCACGAAAAGTGGTATTGAAGTAGAAGGCGTTGAAGTATTAAATAAAGGTGTAAAAGGTGTTGTAGTTGGTCACGTATTAGAATGTGAAAAACACCCAGAAGCTGATAAATTAAGCAAATGCTTAATCGATATCGGTGAAGAAGAGCCAGTTCAAATTATTTGTGGAGCTGCTAACATTGCAAAAGGTTTAAAAGTACCAGTTGCAAAAGTTGGAGCTGTACTTCCTGGTAACTTCAAAATCAAAAAAGCAAAACTACGCGGTGAAGCTTCTCACGGTATGGTTTGTGCTCTTCAAGAGCTTGGTATTGATGGAAAGTTAGTTTCAAAAGAATACGCAGATGGTATCTTTATCTTCCCAAGTGACGCTGAAGTTGGTGCAGATGCACTTGAAATTTTAAACTTACACGATGAAGTACTTGAGCTTGGCTTAACACCAAACCGTGCAGATTGCTTAAACATGTTAGGTGTTGCATATGAAGTAGCTGCTATTTATGGCCGCGAAGTAAAACTTCCAGCTATCGACTTACAAGAAACAGCAGAAAAAACTTCTGATTATATTTCTGTAAGTGTAGAAGCGAAAGAAGAAAACCCATTATACATTGCAAAAATGGTTAAAAACGTAAAGATTGGTCCATCACCAATGTGGATGCAAACTCGTCTTATGGCAGCTGGCATTCGTCCAATTAGCAACGTAGTTGATATTACAAACTACATTTTAATGGAATACGGTCAACCGTTACATGCATTCGATTACGATAAATTAGGTTCAAAAGAAATCGTTGTTCGTCTTGCAAAAGAAGGCGAAAAAATTGAAACGTTAGATGATCAAGAGCGTACATTACAAAGCCACCACCTTGTAATTACAAACGGCACGAAAGCTTTAGCTGTTGCTGGTGTGATGGGCGGGGCGGATTCTGAAGTTACAAATGAGACAGTAAACGTTCTAATTGAGTCTGCATACTTTGCAGGTCAAACAGTACGTCGTACATCAAAAGACTTAGGTCTTCGTAGTGAATCAAGTGCACGTTTCGAAAAAGGAATCGACCCAACACGTACATTTGAAGCAATTCAACACGCAGCTGCTTTAATGGCGAAATATGCTGGCGGTGAAGCACTTGAAGGTGTAGTAGAAGCTGACAACTTACAAGTACAAGAGCGTACAGTATCTGTTACTGCTGAAAAAGTAAACCGTGTATTAGGTACAAATATTTCTGCGAGTGAAATGGGTACAATGTTCACAAACTTGAAATTCCCATTCACAGAAGTAGAAGGAACATTCCATGTAAATGTACCAGCACGTCGTCCTGATATTACAATTTCAGAAGACTTAGTAGAAGAAGTGGGCCGTCTATACGGTTATGACCACATTCCAGTTACATTACCTTCTGGAACGATGACTCGTGGTAAATTAACATCAGCACAAACGAAACGTCGTAAAGTACGCCGCTTCTTAGAGGGTGCTGGTTTATATGAAGCAATCACGTATTCATTAACAAGCGCTGACAAAGCGAAACAATATATGGTTGAGCCAAACGAAAAGGCGCCTGTAGGTCTTGCGCTTCCAATGAGTGAAGAACGTAGCCAACTTCGTTTAAGCTTAGTACCGCAATTACTAGAAGCAGTTTCATACAATGTCGCTCGTAAAAACGACAGCGTTGCTTTATACGAAGTAGGTTCTATCTTCTTACCGACAGAAGAAGGAGAACTTCCGAAAGAGGAACAACATCTTGCAGGTGTTATGACAGGTCTTGCTCTTCACCATGCATGGCAAGGTGAGAAGAAAGTAGTAGATTTCTTCGTTGTGAAAGGTGTACTAGAAGGACTATTCGACGTACTTGGCGTTGCAAACCAAATCACATATGCACCAGCAAAACGTGAAGGTATGCACCCAGGCCGTACAGCTGACATCGTATTAGATGGCGAAGTAATTGGTTTCATCGGTCAATTGCAC
Source organism: Bacillus sp. PPSBB_2 (assembly GCF_045291115.1). Classification (NCBI taxonomy): domain Bacteria; kingdom Bacillati; phylum Bacillota; class Bacilli; order Caryophanales; family Bacillaceae; genus Bacillus; species Bacillus sp. PPSBB_2. The sequence continues at coordinate 4,815,773 of NZ_CP147983.1, read as the reverse complement.
CCAGAAGCAGAAAAACAATTAGATGTGAAAAATACATTCGTATTTGAATTATCTCTTGTAAAAGTATTCGGTGCAGACGCTGAAGAAACTTACTACGCAGCAATTCCACGTTTCCCATCTATGACACGTGACATGGCTGTTGTAGTAACAAAAGAAACAAAAGCTGGTGAAATGAAGCAAGTCATTGCTGAAGCTGGCGGAGAACTTCTGAAAGATGTAACATTATTTGACTTATACGAAGGTGAAAAAATGGAAGAAGGCAAGAAATCACTTGCATTCTCTATGACTTACTTCGATGCAGAACGTACATTAACAGACGAAGAAGTAACAGAAGCACATAACCGTGTACTAACAACGGTAGAAGAGAAATTCGGTGCGGAGTTACGTAAGTAATTAGAAAATTGCCGGATTCATTCCGGCAATTTTTTTATTGGGTTAGTTGTCGGATACTATCGGTAAGTCGATATATTACAAAAATCGCTCATATATTTTCCGACACCTTGCATCTTTCTCTCGAATGTAGTACATTAATTTTAGTTTAACAAAATGAAAGACGATGATAAGGAAAAGTAGTATATACTATAATCCAAAGCGAGTCAGGGACGGTGAGAGCCTGATGAGGCGGTATATGTGAAGAACACCTTGGAGTTGCTAACCGAAATTGAATCTTGTATTCAAGAGTAGACTTAGACGGGAATCCGGCCTGTTACAAACTGGGAAGTATGTATTACATACGAGTTAAAGTTGGTCTTTATGACAAATTGGGTGGTACCGCGAAGTTTAACCTTTCGTCCCTTTATGGATGAAAGGTTTTTTTGTATTTAAATATATGAGCAAAGGAGAATTTCACTATGGAAAACACATTAGTAAAAAGTCTGTATAGAGATACAGATAAATACGCAGGTCAAACAGTACAAGTATCAGGGTGGATTCGTAACTTACGTGATTCAAAAGCATTTGGTTTCATCGAATTAAACGACGGTAGCTTCTTCAAAAGCGTTCAAATCGTTTTCGATACAGAATTAGATAACTTCAAAGAAATTGCAAAACTTCCACTTAGCTCTTCAGTTAAAGTAGAAGGTAAAGTAATTGCAACGCCTGGAGCGAAGCAACCATTTGAAATTAAAGCAGAAAAAATTGATATCGAGGGCTTATCAGATTCTGATTACCCACTTCAAAAGAAGCGTCATACGTTTGAATACTTACGTACAATCGCTCACTTACGTCCAAGAACAAATGCATTCTCTGCAACGTTCCGCGTACGTTCTATCGCAGCATTTGCGATTCACCAATTCTTCCAAGAGCGTGGATTCGTACATGTTCACACGCCAATCATCACTGGTAGTGATACAGAAGGTGCAGGCGAAATGTTCCGCGTAACAACGCAAGATTTAAACAACGTACCAAAAGGCGAAGACGGACAAGTTGATGAAACAAAAGACTTCTTCGGCAAAGAAACAAACTTAACAGTAAGTGGACAGCTGAACGCTGAAGCTTATGCATTAGCATTCCGTGATGTATACACATTCGGACCTACATTCCGTGCAGAAAACTCAAACACAACTCGCCACGCTGCCGAGTTCTGGATGGTTGAGCCTGAGATTGCATTCGCTGAACTAGGTGACGTAATGAACCTTACAGAAGATATGCTGAAATATGCAATGAAATACGTATTAGAGCATGCACCAGAAGAAATGGAATTCTTTAACAGCTTCGTTGATAAAACAGTTCTAGAGCGTATGAACAACGTAATCAACTCTGACTTCGGTCGCATCACTTATACAGAAGCAATTAAAGTACTTCAAGAATCAGGTGCTGACTTCAAATACCCAGTAGAATGGGGTATTGACTTACAAACAGAGCACGAAAGATACTTATCAGAAGAAATCTTCAAACGCCCTGTATTCGTAACTGACTATCCGAAAGACATTAAAGCGTTCTACATGCGCTTAAATGACGACGGTAAAACAGTAGCTGCTACTGACCTTCTAGTTCCTGGCATCGGCGAATTAATCGGCGGCAGTCAACGTGAAGAAAGAATGGACGTTTTAGTAGACAGAATTAAAGAATTAGGTATGAACGAAGAGGACTACTGGTGGTACTTAGAACTTAGAAAATACGGCGGTACAAAACACGCTGGATTCGGTCTAGGTTTCGAGCGCTTCCTAATGTACATCACTGGTATGGCTAACATCCGTGACGTAATTCCATTCCCAAGAACTCCAGGTTCTTCTGAGTTCTAAAATATGAAAAAAGCGAGAGGATTTCCTCTCGCTTTTTTGTTTGCATAGTTTATGACCCCGTAGCAAAAAGTAACGCGAAGGGGTGAATGTAAATGAGTAAAAAAGTGAAAAAAGATCATTCAAGATCAAGCCTAGGTTCTCCAGAAGTTGAAGGACAAGGAACGACGACACATGAAACAGGTTCTCATAAAGTATCTTCATCAAATAAGAAGCAGAAACGAAGTTGACATAACAAAGGAGAGTCTTAAGGGCTCTCCTTTGTTATGTGTTACATCCTATTATCGTTAATTTCTTTTGTAATCTTATTTATGTCTTTGTCTAATCGATCTAAATAGAAAAACCGCAGTAAACTCATGAACACTTAATAGATGGCTATCACGCCGAGGTTATCAGAGATATTTTCGAATGTAGATTTAGTAGTGAAAAAAGCGCCCCAAATGGTAGAAATAGTGAAGTAAGAAAGTGGACCTACGAGGTGTACGAAAACATATAATACCTTTTTAACTTTTACAGCGTTCATATGAAATACCTCCTTTTTCTAATCATACATTCAAGTTCCTCACAGAAGTGTTGTAGTTTTGCTGGATTATGTATTAACGAGCGGGCATCGTGTTTTCCGATAAATCTTCGAATCCGAAAGTTTAATAAGAAAGATCGGCCATAACGCTCTATTAAATCGTTGAACGCTGGTTGTTCACTTAGTAGCTGAATGTTTTCTCTAATTTCAAACTGTCTTTCGTGTGGATCACCTAGTAAAATATTTAGAATCATTTGTAGAAGTAGCAATGGGAATCCCCTCCTATGTTAGAATAATCTGTATATTATAATTATAACAAAGCTATAAGGACAATAGTAGGGTGAAACAAAAAACAGGAGTTTGTAAGCCCCTGTTTTTGTCGATACTATTTCAATAAGCGAAACGCTTTCTCTGTATTAGCAAAATGCAGTTTTACAAACTCAGGTAATCTTTCTTTACCTACTTTTTGAATTAATTTAGCAGCGGCGATATCAACTTGTTTACCAGCACCTTTTGGAAGTGGCATACCAGCTTTTTTACTTAGTTCGTCAAATTGTTTTACGAATGAGTAGCGAGCTAAAATAGAAGCAGCGGCTACTGCTAAATGGACGCTTTCACCTTTCGTAGCGAAATAAACATTTTCACGCTGTACCTGTTTTTGTTTTGCTAAATATTTATAGTATGTATCAGGTTGTGTGAATTGATCGATTAAGACGCCTTCAGGTTTTGTAGGTGCCATTTTAGCTAATAAGTTTGTAATAGCTTTATTGTGTAGTAAAGCTTTTAACTTACCTTGGTTGTTTCCTTTATCAAATAGCTCGTTATACTTTTCATTATGAAGGGCAAGGGAGCTGTAAGGAACAACGTGTAGAAGTTGTTTCGCAATGGCAGTAATTTGATCGTCATTTAAGTTTTTAGAGTCTTTTACACCAAGTTCTTTTAGTAGTGGAATTTGCTTTGCATCCACATATACAGCAACGACTGTCATCGGTCCAAAGAAATCTCCCGTACCAACTTCATCAGACCCTACAATAGACATTGTACCGATGGAAGCAGGAGGCGCATAACGATGGGAATCGACAGATTTTGTTACAGCTGTTTTCGTTGTTTGAGAGACAGTTTGCCAACGAGAAGCTTCTGCTTCAGCGCGGCCTCCTTGGAACATTACTTTTCCAGATTTATACGCTGTAATCGTGCAAGATGGTACCTTTGCCATGAAGATTCCGCCTTGCGGAGTTTTTGAGCTAAGCGAATGTTTATATTGTTGTTTCATGTCTTCAATTACTGTAGAATTTGTTTGAATTACGATAGAATTTGACATAATGGTCGCCCCTTTTTTTATATTGTTATTTTTATCATATCGGATTGTTCTTTCTGTTTCCATATTATGAAGGTTCATGGTATGATAAACTTTAGGATTCTGTACGTGATTGGAGGCCGGTGAGTTGTCACAACAAAAGGGAAAGAAAAGTCGAATTAATGTAGAAATCTATGGTCAGCAATATTCAGTTGTTGGCGATGAAAGTACAAGTCATATCCGCATGGTAGCAGCGATTGTGGATGATAAAATGCGCGAACTCAATGCCAAGAATCCTTCGCTTGACACGAGTAGACTAGCGGTATTGACGGCGGTAAACGTCATACACGATTACATAAAATTAAAAGAAGAACATGAGAAATTGAAAGAAAGTATGACAAAAAAAGGAATGGAATAACATGATTGATATTATTATCATTTTACTGCTTGTTATGGGATTTTTCCTCGGCTTACGCAGAGGGTTTATTCTGCAACTTGTAAAGTTAACAAGCTTTATTATCGCATACCTTGTTGCATACTGGTACTGTAAAGATTTAGCGCCAGCACTTGCGAAATTTATTCCGTATCCATTTGATAAAAACGTATCTGTTCCAGAATGGATTGATGCAAATAATATTGAGACAGTATTTTATCAAGCGCTTGCGTTTATCATATTGTTTATTATCACTAAAATTGCACTTTCATTACTTGGTAATTTGTTAAATATGTTTGCAGAAATACCGGTTTTAAAGCAAGTAAATGCGTTTGCGGGGGCAATCCTCGGATTTTTAGAAGTATATATTATTTTGTTTGTCTTAATTATCATTGGGAACATTCTTCCGATTGAACAATTACAAACACCATTACAACAATCATCAATTAGCAAAATAATTGTAGACGATACACCGATTCTCTCTGAAAAGGTGAAGGAACTATGGCAGACAGGTAGCAGAGTATAACTTCTCTTTTTTCGGAAAGAGAAGTTTTTTTCTATGAAAGAAAGGCGGGACAATGATGAAAGTAAATAAAAAACAAGTGATCAAATTATTAGAGACAATCGGGCTTTTTATGGAATTAAAGGGCGCGAATCCATTTAAAATATCTGCATTTCGTAAAGCGGCAGCAGCGTTAGAAAGTGATGATCGTAGTCTTTCTGAAATTGAAGATTTCACAAAGATTCCAGGCATCGGAAAAGGAACAGCAGCCGTTATTCAAGAATATATAGAATCGGGAACATCTGAAGTATTACAAGAACTTGAAAAAGAAGTACCAAGTAGCTTATTGCCGTTATTAAAACTACCAGGACTTGGTGGTAAGAAGGTAGCTAAGTTATATAAAGAACTTGGTGTTGTTGATATGGAATCGCTAAAAGCTGTTTGTGAGGAAAATAAAGTACAAGCTTTAGCAGGTTTCGGTAAGAAGACAGAAGAGAAAATATTAGAAGCAATCGATCAAGTAGGCTCTCGTCCAGAGCGTTTACCAATTGCGATGGTATTGCCTATTGCCGGGGAAATAGAGGAGAAATTGTCGAATATTGCTGAAGTAATTCGTTTCTCTCGCGCTGGTAGTTTGCGCCGTGTTCGTGAAACAGTGAAAGATTTAGATTTTATCATTGCAACGACAGAACCAGCAGCGGTACGTGAGCATTTACTACAATTTGATAATATGATTGAAGTAATAGCAAGTGGAGATACGAAAGTTTCTGTCCGTCTTCAATATGAATATGATATTTCAATTGATTTCCGTTTAGTAAAACCAGAAGAGTTTATTACAACTCTTCACCATTTCACAGGATCAAAAGACCATAATGTAAAAATGCGTCAAATCGCAAAAGATAAAGGCGAGAAAATTAGTGAGTACGGTGTAGAGAACTTGGAAACAGGTGAAGTGAAAACATTTGAGACTGAAGAAGACTTCTTTGCTCATTTCGGTTTGCCATTTATTCCGCCAGAAGTGCGTGAAGATGGAAAAGAAATTGAATTAATTAAAGAGTATCCGAACTTAATTCAGTTTTCCGATATACAAGGTGATTTACATATGCATACAACTTGGAGTGACGGTGCTTTTTCTATTGAAGAAATGGTACAAGCGTGCCGTGCTCGTGGATATAAGTTTATGGCGATTACTGATCACTCGCAATATTTGAAAGTGGCGAACGGTTTAACGAAAGAGCGTCTTCGTGAGCAAGCGAAAGAAATTGAACGTATGAATGAAAAGTATCCAGACATTACAATTTTACGCGGAATTGAAATGGACATTTTACCAGATGCCTCGCTTGATTTTGATGATGAAGTATTAGCAGAATTAGATTATGTCATTGGAGCGATTCACTCTAGCTTCTCACAAGACCGTGAAACGATTATGAAGCGTCTACGTACTGCACTTGAGAATAAACATGTCACAATGATTGCCCATCCTACAGGACGTCTTCTCGGGCGTCGTGAGGGTTATGATGTAGATACAGATTTATTAATTGAACTAGCAAAAGAGACAAATACAGTTTTAGAATTAAATGCGAATCCGAACCGTCTAGATTTAAGCGCGAAATTATTAAAACAAGCACAAGATGCTGGTGTGAAAGTAGCGATTAATACGGATGCTCATACGCTTGAAATGTTAGAAGATATGGAAACAGGTGTAGCAGCAGCACGTAAAGGTTGGATTCAAAAAGATAACGTGATTAACACGTGGGATATTGAACGTTTATTAGACTATATTAAACGTAATAAGTAATACAAGGGGGACCTGCAACATGTTAGAAAGAACGTTGCGTGTATTAGAATACAATAAAGTAAAAGAACAATTACTTGAACATACAGCATCTTCACTTGGTCGTGACAAAGTGAAGCATTTAGTGCCGAGCACTGATTTTGAAGAAATTGTAGAAATGCAAGATACAACGGATGAAGCAGCGAAAGTTATTCGTTTAAAAGGTAGTGCACCATTAGGTGGTATTACGGATATTCGCTCAAATGTGAAGCGTGCAAAAATTGGGAGTATGTTAAGTCCAAATGAATTACTTGATATTGCAAATACGATGTATGGTAGTCGTAATATGAAACGCTTCATTGAAGATATGGCTGATAACGGTGTCGAGCTTCCGATTTTAGAAACTCACGTCGCTCAAATTGTATCTTTATATGATTTAGAAAAGAAAATTACAAATTGCATCGGTGACGGCGGTGAAGTAGTCGATAGCGCAAGTGATAAACTGCGTGGTATTCGTACTCAAATTCGTACTGCGGAAAGTCGTATTCGTGAAAAGTTAGAAAATATGACGCGCTCTTCAAACGCGCAAAAGATGCTGTCTGATTCGATTGTAACGATTCGTAACGAACGTTACGTAATCCCAGTAAAACAAGAATATCGCGGCGTATATGGTGGTATTGTTCACGATCAATCGGCTTCTGGACAAACGTTATTTATTGAGCCACAAGTCATTGTAGAATTAAATAATGCACTGCAAGAAGCACGTGTGAAAGAAAAACAAGAAATCGAACGCATCTTATTAATGTTAACAGAAGAAGTGGCAGTAGAAGCGGATATCGTTTTATCAAACGTAGAAGTAGTTGCAAATCTTGATTTCATCTTTGCGAAAGCTTTTTATGCGAAGCGAATTAAAGCGACAAAGCCGATTGTAAATAACGAGCGTTACATGGACTTAAGACAAGCACGCCATCCGCTTATCGATCCAGAAATAATCGTGCCAAATAACATTATGTTAGGTAAAGATTTCACGACAATTGTTATTACAGGACCGAATACAGGTGGTAAAACAGTTACGCTGAAAACAGTTGGTATTTGTGTGTTAATGGCGCAATCTGGCCTTCACATTCCAGTAATGGATGAGTCAGAGATTTGTGTATTCAAAAATATCTTTGCTGATATCGGTGATGAGCAATCGATTGAACAGAGTTTAAGTACGTTCTCCTCACATATGGTGAACATCGTTGATATTTTAGAAAAAGCTGATTTTGAAAGCTTAGTTTTATTCGATGAATTAGGTGCTGGAACAGACCCGCAAGAAGGGGCTGCACTTGCCATTTCAATTTTAGATGAAGTATGTAATCGCGGTGCTCGCGTTGTTGCAACGACGCATTATCCAGAATTAAAAGCATACGGATATAACCGTGAGCAAGTTATTAATGCGAGTGTTGAGTTTGATGTAAATACATTAAGTCCAACTTATAAATTATTAATCGGTGTACCAGGCCGTAGTAATGCCTTTGAAATTTCGAAACGTCTTGGATTATCTGATCGCGTTATTGAGCAAGCACGCAATCACATTAGTACAGATACGAATAAAATTGAAAATATGATTGCGAAGTTAGAAGAAAGCCAGAAGAACGCAGAGCGTGACTGGAACGAAGCAGAAGCGCTTTGCAAACAATCTGAGAAACTTCATCGTGAGTTACAACGTCAAATCATTGAATTTAACGAAGATCGCGATGAACGATTATTAAAAGCGCAAAAAGAAGGAGAAGAAAAAGTCGAAGCTGCAAAGAAAGAAGCAGAAGGCATTATTCAAGAACTTCGTCAATTGCGTAAAGCACAGCTTGCAAATGTGAAAGACCACGAGCTAATTGAAGCGAAGAGTCGTCTAGAAGGCGCAGCGCCAGAGCTTGTTAAGAAACAAAAAGTAAATGTGAAAAATACTGCACCGAAACAACAGTTACGTGCAGGTGATGAAGTGAAAGTATTAACGTTCGGTCAAAAAGGTCAACTACTTGAAAAAGTAAGCGATACAGAGTGGAGCGTACAAATCGGTATTCTGAAGATGAAAGTGAAAGAATCTAATATGGAATACATTAACACACCGAAGCAAACAGAGAAAAAAGCAGTTGCAACGGTAAAAGGTAGAGACTATCACGTTTCATTAGAACTTGACCTTCGTGGTGAACGATTTGAAAATGCAATGGCGCGCGTTGAGAAATACTTAGACGATGCCCAGCTTGCAAGCTATCCTCGCGTATCAATCATTCACGGTAAAGGGACAGGAGCACTTCGCCAAGGTGTACAAGATTACTTGAAGAAGCATCGCGGTGTAAAAACCTTCCGTTACGGTGACATGGGCGAGGGAGGCCTAGGCGTAACAGTTGTCGAATTAAAATAGAAAACAACGAAACAAAGGGGAAACCATTATATGTTTATGGACAAACTTGCAAAAGTATTGTTAGCTTGTTGTGGAATATTTTTGGTGATTGGGGTTATTTATTTAGTTGTTTTTGCGAAGTGAAAAAGCGTCAATCGTGGCAGAATGATATTGCCATAGATTGACGCTTTTAATATATGTGAAAAGGAATAGAACATGAAAATCAACCAATACATAAGCGAAGCAAAATCATGCTCCAGACGTGAAACAGATCGTCTCATTAAAGCTGGACGCGTGGCTATTAACGGCGAAATATGTACGCACGGTGCACTCGTAAGCGATGGTGATAGGGTAACGATTGATGGGCAAGTTATTGTAAAAGAAGAGAAAGAAAAAGTGTATATCGCATTTCATAAACCAGTCGGAATTACTTGTACAGCAGCCGATCATATTGAAGATAATATTATTGATTATATCAATTACCCAGAGCGAATCTTTCCAGTTGGGCGATTAGATAAAGCATCGGAAGGACTTATCTTATTAACGAATGACGGCGGCATTGCGAATCAAATTTTACACGGTGATCATGAGCACGAGAAAGAATATGTTGTCACAGTCGATAAACCTTTTACGGACTGGTTTATTGATGAGATGTCCCGCGGTGTAAAGATTAAAGATGGAATGACGAAGCCGTGCAAAGTGACAAGAGTCGATCAATCAACATTTCGTATCGTTTTAACGCAAGGAATGAACAGGCAAATTCGTAGAATGAGTCGTGCTTTCGGATTTACTGTAATAAAGCTAAAGCGAGTACGCATTATGAATATAGAGCTAAATGAGCTTGAAGTTGGAAAGTGGCGGAGCGTTACAGCTGAAGAGTTAGAAATTTTAATAGGGCAGTTATAGGGAGGGGAAATTTTCTCCCTATATTTTTTTGTCAGAAAAAATAAAACTATTGATTTTTTAAAAAATAGCCCATATAATAAAAAACAACAAGTTTCGACAAGATATTTTATAAAAGTAATGATGAGGACATGAGTTGTATTTTACGATTCTCAGAGAGGGAAGCCTTAGGCTGTGAGCTTCCTAATACGAAAAGACAAGCTTACCACCTCTAAACTTCAAGAGTGAACTGCATACATGATGCATTGTAATTCTTGGCGGATAAAACCGTTATCAATTTACACGAGCTATAAAATGAGCTTATTTCGTTATAAATTCATTTTATTAGAATAAGGGTGGAACCACGATTTCAACACTCGTCCCTTTGTTAGGGACGGGTGTTTTTTGCGTTCTTTTACGGGGAAGTATGCTTGAAAGAGGATATGTGACGGATTTCAATTCAGAATATTTTGTTAATTTATAATTATTTAGGAGGTTAGTAGAAATGAAATCATCTTTAAAGTTTTCTGAGATGTTTGCAATAAGTTTAATGTTATTTGCACTATTTTTCGGTGCGGGTAATATGATTTTTCCACCAGCATTAGGACAAGGGGCTGGAACAGATGTATGGATCGCATTGTTTGGTTTTATCGTAACGGGTGTTGGATTACCTTTATTAGGAGTTATTGTTATAGCTTTAAAGGGAGATATAAATGAGCTAGCAGGGCGTGTGCACCCTATATTCGCACTTGTTTTTATCACTGCAATTTATTTATGTTTAGGCGTATTCGTAAGTGTGCCGCGTACAGGAACTGTTGCTTATGAAATGAGTGTCGCACCGTTTTTACCAAGTGACATAGCTGGTCAATCGTATCCACTTGTTATCTTTACATTCATTTTCTTTGCCGTAACTTTCTATTTAGCTTTAAACCCTTCGAAATTAGTGGGTCGTATTGGTAAAGTGCTAACTCCAATATTATTAGCTGTTATTGCAATTATCGTAGGTAAAGCACTTATTACACCAATTGGAGAATTTGGTGCACCGACAGAAGCGTATAGTGCTCCTCTCTTTAAAGGATTTATTGATGGATATTTAACTTTAGATGGACTTGCAGCACTGGTATTCGGAAATGTTGTAATTCATGCGTTAAAAGAAAAAGGCATTACAAATAAAAACAGTATTGCAAAAGTAACAATCTTTGCGGGATTTATTGCAGCGCTAGGTCTACTACTTGTCTATTTAGCACTTGCTTATCTTGGAGCTTCTAGTGTGTCACTTGGAATGGGCGCAAACGGAGGAATTATTTTAACAAATGTCGTGAATCATTTATTTGGTAGCTACGGAACTTTATTACTAGGGATCGCAATTACAGCAGCATGTTTAACAACTTCTGTAGGTATTGTTGCAGCTTGTGGTGATTACTTCTCTTCTTTATTACCAAAGCTTTCTTATCAAAAAGTCGTTTTCATTTTCTGTGTATTAGCATTTATGGTAGCAAACCTTGGGTTAACTCAGTTAAATGCATTAGCATTACCAATCTTAATCGCAATTTATCCAATTGGAATCGTACTTATCGTATTATCACTTGTTGAAAACTACGTTCGTCTTCCATTAGCGATGTATGTGGGCGGGATTGTAGGAGCATTTGCAATAAGTTTCTTTGATGGGTTACACAATGCAAACCTTCAAATTGCAGCGCTAGCACCTATTTTAGATAAGATTCCATTATATAGTGTAGGAATTGGTTGGTTAGTTCCAGGCATAATCGGTATAGGATTTGGTTATATAGTTTCTAAGTTTCAAAAGCAGGAAATTGCTGTAGAAAAATAGAGAAAAGAGGCTTTCTATAATAGAAAGTCTCTTTTTTTGTAAAAAAAGCCGCATATAGAGAAATTTAGATATTAAAAATTTTATACGTAATATAGTTGACAAAAAATTTATGAGTAGGCTAAGATTGACTTAGTTGTGGAAATATTGGAAGGGAAGTGAGGGAAACGGGGTTTCTATAACTATAGTGTTGTTATGGGAAGAGGTGAAAGAAGAGGAGAAGAGAAAGTTTATTTTTTTTGACTTACATTGAGAATGATAATCAATAATGCTTATGTTACATAAAAGAATGCTAATTAAATAATAGGTAGAAGAGATTATTTTTTTCTTATGAATTGAGAATAATTATCATTTTCGGAAAAGTGAAATGAAAGATAACCAAGGAGGAAACAAGAAAAATGAAAAAGGTTTCTGTATTACCCGCTTTTATTATAACGTTCGTATGTATGCTAGCTTTTCTTGTAATGCCATACGGCAATGCTTCAGCAAAACTAGCTGATGGTACTTACGATATTAATTACGTAATTCAAAAAGCGGAAAATGATTCAGCTTCAATGGCAAATGACTATTTTGAAAAGCCAGCAAAATTAATAGTGAAAAACGGTGAGATGAGAGTACAAGTTCCGATGAATCATAGTGCTTGGATTACAGAATTTAAAGCACCAGAGAACGGAAATTTTGTTGATGCGAAAGTTGTTAGTAAAGATGAATCGGCAGATAAAAGAACAGTAGAGTTTAAAGTAGATGATTTATCCAAACCGGCAGCTGTAAAAATTCATGTTGTTGTACCAAGTGCAAACTATGACCACCACTACACAATTCGTTTTGCATTTGATGCAAATGTAAAAGCTGTAGGTGGCGATAATGGCGTAGCTGCTACAACAAAAAATAATGATCAAGCGAAAACAGATACACAAGTAAAAGAAGAGGGAGCAAAAGTAGAGAGTAAGGAAACAGCTAAAGAAGTGAACAAAGAAACAAAAAATGAAAATGGAAAAGCTGAAAAAACAGATAACCCAAAAACAGGCGATGAAGCACGTATTGGATTGTTTGCAGCGTTAATTCTTATTTCAGGTGCTTTCTTAATTCGTAAAGTGAACTTGAGTAAATAAATCTTTTGAAGGGTGATGAATATATGTTTAAACAATTTAAAATGATTATTGCCGTATTTGCTGTTTTATTTACATTTATCGCAACACTAGGTTTACAAGATGCAAAGGCTGCTACAAAACTAGCTGATGGAAAATATAATATTGCTTTTACTGTATGGAAAGGCGATAAAGATGAACCGTCTAGAATGAATAGTTATTTTGAAAGCCCAGCAACATTAACAGTTAAAAATGGAAAACAATATGTTTCATTTAAAGTGAAAGATAGTGCTTCTATTAAAAGTTTCCAAGTAGAAAAAGATGGTCAATTTGTAGAAACAACCGTGTTAAGTGAAAACAAAAAAGATAATACTAGAGTTGTAGAATTTGAAGTTGCTGACTTGTCAAAAAAACTAAATGGCAAGGTGAAAATTAATATTCCAATTATTAATTATAATGCTTCGTATGATATTCGCTTTGTATTTGATGGGAACAGTATTAAATAATTTTCAAAAGGGAGAGTCGTTCCATTGAACAGGTATACAAAAATTATTGTTGCTATGTTTTTAATGATATTTACATTCGTATCAACATTACAACCACTTGCAGTTCAAGCAGCTACCAAGTTGGCTGACGGTGAATATTCAATTGGCTTCAAAGTTTTAAAAGATACATCAGATGAAGAATCGATGATGAATCAATATTCAGTAAGTCCGGGAACTTTAAAAGTGAAGGATGGGAAAAAGAAAGTATCCTTTACATTAACGAATAGTTCATGGATTACGAAGTTTGAAACAGAAAAAGCAGGTAAGCTAGTTGCGACAAATGTAATTAGTGAAGATAAAGAAAAAGATACAAGAGTAGTAAAATTTGATGTAGAAGATGTAGAAAAGGTATTAAATGCAAAAGTAAAAGTAGATATTGATTTTTTAAATTATCATCATGAGTACGACGTTCGTATTGCATTTGATCAAAATAGCATTACACCAATTCATGTAGAAAAACCAAATGAAAAAGAGGACCCAGCTAATAAGCCAGATCCAAATGAAACTACCGATCCAGGTCAGAAGCCCGACCAAAAGCCTGACCCAGATCAACAACCAAATTCTAACACAATTACAGATGGTGCGTACAGCATTCCATTTAAAGTGTTAAAAGATCAAACAGATGAAGAATCTAAGATGAATAGTTACATGGTAAATCCAGGAGTATTAAAAGTAGAAGACGGTAAGAAAAAAGCAATTGTAACACTAAAAAGTAGCTCATTAATTAAAAATTTCCAAACGGAAAAAGATGGCGCATTTGTTGATGCAAAAGTAGTGAGTGAGGATAAGGAAAAAGATACAAGAGTAGTAGAGTTTGAAGTAAACGATTTATCTAAAAAACTAAATACAAAAGTATTTATCGAAATGGCATCAAGAAATTATAAGCAAACGCATGATGTACAACTTTTATTTGAACAAGATAAACTTGAACAAATTAAAAATGAAGAGAAACAACCAGAAGTAGAAAAACCAGAAGTAGAAAAACCGGAAGCAGAAAAACCAGAAGTAGAAAAACCGGAAGTAGAAAAACCAGATGAAAATAAAAAACCAGATGCTGAAACAATTAAAGATGGTGAATACAGCATCAATTTTAAGGCATTAAAAGATCAAACAGACGAAATTTCAATGATGAACACATATACAAAAAGTCCAGGTGTGCTAAAAGTAAAAGATGGTAAGAAGTATGTATCATTTACGTTAACGAACAGTTCTTGGATTACAAAATTTGAATTTGAGAAAAATAGTTCGTTTGTTGATGCAAATGTAATAAGTGAAGATAAAAAAACTGATACACGCGTAGTGGAAGTAGAAGTACCAGATTTATCGAAAAAGTTAAATGCAAAAGTAAAAGTAGATATCGATTCAATGAATTATCACCATTTTTACGATATTCAATTTGCATTTGATAAAGGTAGCATTAAGCCGTTAGATAACCAAGGTGAAAACACCAACCAAGGTGGAAACACCAACCAAGGTGGAAACACCAACCAAGGTGAAAACACCAACCAAGGTGAAAACACCAACCAAGGTGAAAACACCAACCAAGGTGAAAACACCAACCAAGGTGGAAACACCAACCAAGGTGAAAACACCAACCAAGATAATAACACAACAATTGATCCAAAAGCTCTTAAAGATGGTGAATACAGAATTGGCTTTAAAGTGTTAAAAGATCAAACAGATGAAATCTCAATGATGAACACATACACAAAAAGCCCAGGTGTATTAAAAGTAAAAGATGGTAAGAAATACGTATCGTTTACATTAACAAATAGTACATGGATTACGAAATTTGAATTTGAGAAAAATGGTTCTTTCGTTAATGCAAAAGTGTTAAGTGAAAATAAAGAACAAAATACAAGAGTAGTAGAAGTAGAAGTAAACGATTTGTCTAAAAAATTAAATGCAAAAGTAAAAGTAGATATTGATTCAATGAATTATCACCATGTCTATGATGTTCAATTTGTATTTGATCAAGACAGTATTAAAGCTTTAGGGAACCAAGGCGGAAACGACAACCAAGGCGGAAACGACAACCAAGGTGAAAACGACAACCAAGGCGGAAACGACAACCAAGGTGGAAACGACAACCAAGGCGGAAACGACAACCAAGGTGGAAACAACAACCAAGATGAAAATAATAAACCGAGAGTAATAGTTGATCCGAAAAATTTAGTAGATGGCCAATATGATATTACATTTAAAGTATTAAAAGATAAAACAGATGAGATTTCAAAGATGCATGACTATGTTGTAAATCCAGCGAAATTAATCGTAAAAGATGGTAAAAAATACATTGAGATGACGCTGAAAAATAGTGCGTGGATTACGAAATTCCAAACGGAAAATAAGGAACTATTCGCTGATGCGAAAGTAGTAAGCGAAGATAAAAATGCAAATACGCGAGTAGTACAGTTTGAAGTAGAAGATCTATTTAAAAAATTAAATGCAAAAGTAAAGGTAGACATCGATGAGATGAACTACCATCATTTCTACGATGTACAAATTCAATTTGATACAAATAATATCGGCGCGTTAGGAACTATTAAAGAGGAACCGAAAAATGAACCGAAAAATCCAGTGACTACACCGAAAGTAGATAATGTAAAAACAGTAGGTACTCCTGATTTTAACCGAAATGCAGATGGTCAGAAGAAAAAAGAAGATACAAAAAATGATTCAAAAAAAGAGAAAAACTCAAAAACTGCAGATACAGCACAACTTGGTTTATACATGGTGTTACTGCTAGGTTCACTTGCTTTACTAATTCGTAAATATAGAGCAGGTAGATTGTAATTTTTGGAGTCTTGATGCATATTCGCGTGTATCAAGACTTGTTTCATATTGTATGGAAAGGAGTGGTGATTGAGAGTGAAGAAAATTGCAAGTGTACTAATGGCTATCATTTTGTTAATGAGTATAGCCGGGTGCTCATCACCAAAAAAAGAAACAGCAAAGCAGGTAAAGAGTGAGAGTAAAGAGCGCGTTGTTGCAACAACAGTGGCTGTTACTGAAATTATGGATGCGTTAGAAGTAGATTTAGTTGGCGTTCCAACAAGCTCTAAAACTTTACCGAAGCGATATAAAGGTTTACCTGAAGTTGGGAATCCAATGAGTCCAGATATGGAAAAGGTAAAGTCATTAAAGCCTTCAGAAGTGTTATCTGTGACAACACTTGAATATGAATTAAAGCCAGTTTTTGATGGTGTGGGTATGAAAGCAAACTTTTTAGATTTAACGAGTTTGAAAAATATGCAAAGTTCTATTAGCCATTTAGGTAAGAAATATGGGCGTGAAAAACAGGCCGAAGCAGTAGTAACTAAATTAGATAAAAAGGTTGCTAGCATTCAAAAAGAAGTAAAAGGAAAGAAAGAACCGACAGTACTTGTTTTATTAGGTGTGCCGGGAAGTTATTTAGTAGCAACAGAGCATTCTTATATTGGAGATTTAGTGAAACAACTAGGTGGTAAAAATATTGTGCAAGGTGAACAAGTAGAATATTTAGCTTCTAATACAGAGTATTTAAAGAAAGCTGATCCAGATATTATTTTACGAGCAGCTCATGGTATGCCTGATGAAGTTGTAAAAATGTTTGATAAAGAATTTAAAACAAATGATATTTGGAAACACTTTGCTGCGGTTAAAAATAACCGTGTTTACGATTTAGAAGAGCGTTTATTTGGAACGACAGGCAATTTAGCAGCAATTGAAGCGTTAGATGAATTGAAAAAAATGATGTATCCGTGATGCATTTTAATATAAAGGAAGAGTAGAATGAATAAAAAAACTTGGAGTTTCCTCATTGTTACTGCATTGCTTATTGTTATGACATCATTGTCAGCGATGAAAGGGAGTTTAGAAGTAGGTATTGTTGAACTTGTACAAGGGATATTTACAGGTGGAAATGAAGATGTTGAAGTCATTAAAGATTTACGTTTCCCGCGTATTATTATTGCGTTGTTCACTGGAGCGGCTCTCGCTGTTTCAGGTGTGCTTTTTCAAGCTGTTATGAAAAATCCACTCGCCGATGCTGGGGTAATCGGTATATCTTCAGGAGCAAGTTTTATGACACTCGTTATTATTACGTTGTTCCCGCAATTCTTTTTCTGGACACCCGTATTCGCCTTTTTAGGTGGTGCGCTTGCATGTTATCTCGTTTATTCGTTTTCATGGAAATCAGGATTAAGCCCGCTTCGCATTATTTTAATTGGTATTGCCATTAATGCAATGTTTACTGGATTAAATGAATCATTCGTTACGATTTGTGGGTATTTTATTAAGAGTATTAAGCAAACGACGACTTCTAACATAACAATGAAGACGTGGGGCGATGTAGAAATAATGGTGACTTATGGAACGATTGGTCTTATTCTTGCTCTGTTCGTAGGAGCTTGGTGTAACTTATTATCGCTACAAGATAAGACTGCGAAAAACTTAGGCTTGCACGTGACGAGAGTTCGTCTTATTATTTCTGCCATTGCAGTACTCTTAGCGGCAGTATCAACAGCGATTGCAGGTGTTATTGCTTTTGTAGGATTACTAGTTCCGCATATTTCAAGACAATTAGTCGGTTCAGACCATAAAGTATTAATTCCATTTTCTGCTCTTGCAGGGGCGTTATTAATTTTGACGGCAGATACAATTGGAAGGTTAATTGTGCCACCTAACGAAATTCCAGCAGCAACAATTATGGCGGTTATTGGTGGTCCATTCTTAATATTTTTGCTTAGAAAGAGTGATAAAGTTCATGGAAATTAAAAATGTAACCTTTTCATACGATAACGTAACAAATCGTTTAAAGTCTGTTAGTGGTGAAATAGAAATTGGGAAAATTACAACAATCATTGGACCGAATGGATGTGGGAAATCAACATTACTTAGTGTCATGTCTAGAAACCACGCTCCTAGCAGTGGAGAAGTAATACTTGATGGGAAAGCGATTGGTGAATATAAACCGAAAGAGTTTGCTAGAAAGCTAGCGGTTGTCCATCAACAAAATGAGGCTCCAGCAGATATTGCAGTGGAAAAGCTAATAAGCTTCGGGCGTATGCCATATAAAAATATATTCTCTCCGCAAACAGATGAAGATAGAGAAGCGATTGAGCGTGCACTAGTATGTACGAATTTACAAAGTAAGCGTGATAAGCCAATTTATGCTTTATCTGGTGGAGAGAGGCAGCGAGTTTGGATCGCGATGACATTAGCTCAAAATACACCAATGCTCTTCTTAGATGAACCGACCACATATTTAGATATTTACTATCAGTTAGAAATATTAGAGTTAGTGAAAGAGTTAAATGAAGTGCATGGACTAACGATTGTAATGGTATTACATGATATTAATCAAGCCATTCGTTATAGCGACCATATTATCGTTATGAAAGATGGAGAAATCATTACGAAAGGTATTCCTAATGATGTAATAACAGAAGAAATGGTTAAAGCAATATATGGTGTAGATGTCATTGTAAAGCAGGATGAAGATACCGGATTGTACATGGTACCTATGGGAATCTAAAGGCTGAGCATAATCCGTTTTGAGGTGATAATTTGAATAGTAAGAAAGGACGGAAAAAGAATTCTTTTTTTCAACGCATACTTACAATTGTGTTTTTAGGAATCTTTTTCTATTCAATTTATGAGTTGGGCGGGATTTTCATGGATTATTATGAAAATCGTAAAGTAATGGCTGAGGCACAACATATTTATAAAAGAAGTCCAATGGAAGAAAAATCAGAAGATGGAGAGGTACGTAAACAGTTTCAGGATCTCCAGAAAATTAATCCAGAGATAGTCGGATGGATTACGATGGATGATACACAAATTAATTATCCAATCGTTCAAGCAAAAGATAATGATTACTATTTATTTCGTAATTATAAAGGTGAAGATATGAGAGCGGGAAGCATTTTTATGGACCATCGTAATGATGTGAAATCTCAAAATCGAAATACGATTTTATATGGCCATCGTATGAAAGACGGTTCTATGTTTGGTAGTTTAAAAAAGATGTTGGATGAAGACTTTTTTATGTCTCATCGTAAATTATATTACGATACATTATTTGAAGGATACGACGTGGAAGTTTTTTCAGTATACACGACAACAACGGACTTTTATTACATTGAAACGGATTTTGAAAATGATGCAGCATATACATCGTTCTTAAAGGAAATTCAAGAAAAATCACTGTACAAAACGGATACGGAATTGACGGCTAATGATGAAATCGTAACACTTTCTACTTGTGATTATGCGCTTGATCCAGAGGCTGGAAGGCTAGTTGTACACGCAAAATTAGTAAAAAGAAATTAAAGAAAAAAGTATAGAATATGAGAAGTGATAGGTAACGCTTCTCATATTCTATACTTTAAAAAAGGACTGTTTTTACTGTGCTGCAGCCATTGGCATACGTACAACTTTTACATCATAGTAAGCAATTTTATTATCAAGAATATATTCTGGCATTCCGCCTTGATGTGAGTGAGCATCTTTAAATGCAGCGCTCTTTGTCCAACCTTGGAAATCTTCTTTTGCATTCCAGCGAGTGCTAATTGTTACTTCATCATAATCAACTGTATTTTGCGTTAAAAGAACTTCTAGACCTAAAAAGCCTGGCATCGTTTCAACTTTACCTACTTTATTAAAACGCTCAATTAATTTATGTCCATTTCCCTTTGTAATTTTAGCTGTATTTGTAACAATAATCATGTTTATTCCTCCTATAAATGTAGCTATATTTTCAAGAACTCATATACATTAAATGATAATGAAAATCATTATCATTGTCAATGATAAATGTGAAATATATAAGTTTTTTTCTATTATTTTGGACAGTGAGATTTTCATTTCAAAACGTAGTAAATATGTGGCGATTAAGTGCGAGAATGAGCTAGTTGTACTAGCAAAGCAATAATATGGTATAGTGAAACGAGGCTGTTTTTTCAGTCTCGTTTTTTAAATGCTTCCTGTAGAGAAAGCATGCAAATGGAAAGGAAGTTATTATATGCGATCAGAAGTAACAGTAAAAATAAAACCGAAATTTATAAAAGAAATTAAAAGTGGATATCCGCTTATTTTAAAAGATGCGATTCAAAATTTAAATGATGTTCAGGAAGAAGGAACAATCATTAAAGTAGTAGATGAGAAGAACAACTTTGTCGGAAAAGGTTATTATGGAAAACAAAATAAAGGATATGGCTGGATTTTAACGAGAAAAGAGAGTGAACAAATTAATCAATCTTTCTTTGAAAGTAAAATCAAATCTGCCTTACATAAACGAAAGCAATTTTACAAATCAAGTGATACGACAGCATTCCGTGTGGTGAATGGTGAAGGTGATGGTCTTGGAGGACTAATTATCGATTATTATGATGGCTACTACGTAGTAAGTTGGTATAGTGAAGGGATTTACACTTTCAGAGATGAGATTATAGCCGCTCTTCAAAAAGTAGCAAACTTTAAAGGTATTTATGAGAAAAAGCGTTTTGATACGAAAGGGAAATACATTGAAGGCGATGATTTCGTAGCAGGAGAGCGCGGTGAGTTCCCGCTTATCGTAAAAGAGAATGGTGTGAACTTCGCTGTTTATTTAAATGACGGAGCGATGGTTGGCGTATTTTTAGATCAACGTAACGTGCGAAAACAAATTCGTGATAAATATGCGAAGGGAAGAACTGTGTTAAATATGTTCTCTTATACAGGTGCTTTCTCTGTATTTGCAGCGCTTGGTGGAGCGAGTAAAACGACGAGTGTCGACCTTGCAAATCGTAGTTTAAGTAAAACGATTGAGCAGTTTAGTGTAAATGAAGTTGATTATGAAGCACAAGATATTATTGTAGAAGATGTATTTCTTTACTTCAAATATGCAGCTAAGAAAAAGATGAAATTTGATATGGTCGTACTTGATCCTCCAAGCTTCGCCCGATCAAAAAAATATACATTTAGTGCAGCGAAAGATTATAAAAACTTATTAAAAGAAACAATTGCCATTACAGAAAATAACGGAATTATCGTTGCTTCTACAAATTGTAGCGCATTCGATATGAAAAAGTTTAAAGGCTTTATCGATACAGCCTTTAAAGAAATGAATGGCAAATATAAAATATTAGAAGAACATTCTTTACCAGAAGATTTCCGTACCATTGATCAATTTAAAGAAGGAGACTATTTAAAAGTAGTTTTCATCGAGAAAATTAAAGGTTAATAAAGAAAAGGAGCTCGAGTTTACTTGAGCTCCTTTTCTTATTGAACGATATTTTGTACTCTACCGACTTGTCCGTCCTGCAATCGCACTTTAATGCCATGCGGATGGGAAGGGGAGTTTGTTAAAATATCTTTTACAATGCCACGTGTTAATTTACCTGTTCGTTGATCTTGTTTTAATACAATATCAACTTCAAGACCGGGTGCGATATTAGAACGTTTTTGTCCGTTCATTTACACACCTGTACGTCTACGTTGGTTGTTTGTCTTTTTCGTTTGTTGATTTTGTAGTTTTTTTGTTTCTTGGCTTTGATTTTTTGCATTTTGACCATTTCCATTTCCTTGCTTTTTCTTAGCAAGTTGTTCACGCATTAAATCAGCTAAGCTTACTTTTTTGTTTTCTGACATGATAAGTCTCCTTTATATAAAGTTAATTATGAACAATCATAGTGAATTTCATCATATCATTGTTAAGGAAGGAAGGGAAGTTGGTTTGAAAATTCATATATTTGTTTCCAGTCTGTAGTAGTTACGATACAATTGAGTTCTTAACGTTTGTAAAAAGGGGATAGACATATGTCACATCATATTTTATTAGTTGAAGATGATCTCTCAATTCAAGAGATGGTGGAAAAGTATTTGATAAAAGAGGGCTTTCAAGTAACAATTGCGTCTGATGGAGAAGAAGGCGTGAACACATATTTAAAAGGTTCATTTGATTTGATTATCCTCGACATTATGATGCCGAAGCTAGATGGCTTAGAGGTTGTACGAATCATTCGAGAAAAAAGTGCTGTTCCGATTTTAATGATGTCGGCAAAAGATACAGATGTTGATAAAGCTGTTGGATTAGGACTTGGAGCAGATGATTACATTTGTAAGCCATTTTCTATGATTGAATTAGCTGCACGTGTAAAGGCAGGTATTCGAAGATCTACGAAATATTCGGCTACAGAAACAACAGAAAAGATGATTCAAATTGGTGATTTAACGATTGATCCAATTAATTTTACTGTAGAAAAAAACGGGAAGCCTCTCAAACTTACTTTAAAAGAATTTGAGATTCTAAAATTGTTTGTAAAGAATCAAAATCGTGTATTTACAAAAGCACAAATATATACACTAATTTGGAACGAAGAGTATTACGGTGACGATAACGTTATTAATGTTCATATGAGAAGGTTGCGTGAGAAAATCGAAAGTGATCCATCTAATCCAGAATATATTAAAACGTTATGGGGTATCGGCTATAAGTTGGAAGTGATGTAATATGGTCAATTTGTTAATAAGTATTATTTTTATATTGTTATGTGTCATTTACATACAATATAAAATGAGAAAAAATAGTAGTAAAAATTTACGATACACATATGAAAAGTTAGAAAATATTGTAAATGTACAAACGGGCGAGAAGTTACTCGTTATGACAGATGATCTAGAATTGCAAAAATTATTAGTGGCAATTAATCAATTATTAGATGCAAAACAGAAAACGAATGCAGATCATGCAAAAGTAGAAATTTCGATGAGAAAAATGCTTTCAAATATTTCACATGATTTAAAGACGCCACTAACAGTTATTCTTGGATATACAGAAATGTTAAATAAGGACAAAACGATGAATAAAGAAGAACAGCAAATATTACTTGAAAAGGTGCATGTGAAAACACTAGAAGTAATGGAACTGATTCATAAGTTTTTTGATTTAGCAAAACTAGAATCTGGTGACAAGGCAATCGAGATGACAAAAGTAAATATGAATGAGGTTTGTCGTGAGAAGATTTTATCTTTTTATGATTTAGTAACATCGAAAGGTTTTCATGTTCATATTGATATACCGGAAAGAAATATATATGCACTTGGAAATGTAGAAGTATTAGGCAGGGTATTGAACAATTTAATATCAAATGCGATTACATATGGAGACGATGGAAAGACACTTGGTATGACGTTAAGAGATGATGAAACGAATGTGTATATAGACGTATGGGATACAGGAAAAGGAATTGATGAATCGCATATTGATAAAGTGTTCGAGCGTATGTACACACTTGAAGATTCAAGAAATAGATTGTACCAAGGGAGCGGTTTAGGGTTAACGATTACGAAAAGGCTTGTGGAAGCGATGGATGGAAAAATTCATCTTTCTAGTAAGCCGTATGAAAAAACAATTTTTACAGTTGCATTAAAAAAGATGCAGTTTTAGCTTGTAGAGAAGTAGATTCTACAAGCTTTTTTTTCAGCGTAAGGAATTTGTAAGAAACGGGTAAGAAAAAAGAGATTTCCGTTGTCTATTATAGAAATATAGAGTATTGCGAAAGGGGAAAGTAACATGACATATATATTAAAAACAAATCAGTTAACGAAAGTGTTTAAAGGGAAAGAAGTTATTTCCGGTGTTAACATGCATGTGAAAAAAGGAGAAATTTACGGTTTCTTAGGACCAAACGGTGCTGGTAAAACAACGATTATGAAAATGATTACAAATTTAATAAAACCGACGAGCGGTGAGATTGAAATTTTCGGTGAGAAGTTAACAGATACATCTTATGAAGTATTAAAGAGAATGGGGACAATTATTGAATACCCAATCTTTTATGATAAATTAACGGCGAAAGAAAACTTAGAATTACATTGTGAATATATGGGCTATTACGATAGAAATGAAATTGACCATGCTTTACATTTAGTGAAGCTGCAAGGTATAGATAATAAAAAAGTAAAAGATTTTTCATTAGGAATGAAACAACGACTCGGTATTGCAAGGGCAATCGTAACAAAGCCAGAATTACTCATTTTAGATGAACCCATTAACGGTTTAGATCCAATTGGTATTAAAGAATTAAGAGACTTATTTAAAATGCTCTGCAAAGAATATGGCATTACATTATTAGTTTCTAGCCATATTTTAGGTGAGATGGAATTAATGGCGGATACAATTGGTGTCATTCAAAATGGAAAACTAATAAAAGAAGTTTCAATGAAGAGTATTAACGGAAAACAAACAGAGTACATTGAAATTACTGTTCCTGATGTGAAGCGTGCAGCTTATATTTTAGAAGATAAACTTGGTATAAAAAACTACAAAATAATGAGTGGAAACATGATTCGGGTTTATGAAGTGGCGGTGACACAGCAAGCCATTTCAAAAGCACTTATTATGAACGATGTGGAAATTGAAAGTATTAATAAGAAACATAGTTCTTTAGAGGAATATTTCTTAAATGTAATGGATGGAGAAGGTATTCATGCTTAATGGACTGTGGCTGAACCTGGTAAGTGGATTTATCGTAATGCTAATAAGTGGAATTTTATATTATAGAAAACCAGAGCGGAAATGGTTGTTCATTGTACTAGTGATAGGAATGTTAAGCTTCGTTACTGCTGGAATTAGAATGTTAGCAGCGTAGAGACAGGTATATAAAGAATGGAGGCGTGGTTTATATGTTTAAATTAATGAAGCTCGAATGGAAGAAACATCAATTATCTAGTTACTTTAAAAGTGTAGCAATTTGTATTATAGCAATTTTCGCTGCAGTAAGCCTTATGGCATGGGGAATGAAAGCCGAGGGAGACGTGCTCTTCTTTGACTTCACACAGAACATGGCTTTAGTAAATATTTTTATTAGGATAACATTCATTATTTTTAGTTCAGTCATTTTATCACGTTTAGTAATTGATGAGTATAAGAACAAAACGATACAACTATCATTTATGTATCCGCTACAAAGGAAAATGCTAATGAGTGCGAAATTAACAATTGTTTTCTGTTTTTGTTTTGTGAGCACGATTATCGCGACTTTCATTATTAGCTTGCTCGTATATTTTGTGAGTCCAATGATGGGACTGATTGAAACACCTGCTACGATAGGTGAAATAATAGCTATCGTTCCAGGTACTATTATAAGTGCATTTATGATATCTGGTATAAGTTTAATTCCTTTATTTTTTGGAATGAGAAAGAAATCGACACCGACAACGATTACTTCAGCAGTAATAATTGGCTTGCTGATTAGTGGTAACTATGGTCCTGGAAACGGTCAAGTAAGTATGTTTGATTTTATAGCTATCCCAATCGTGCTCTGTTTATTAGGAATTTTCATTAGTTATCTATCGTTTCGTAAAATCGACAAGATCGATGTGGCGTGAAGCAAGCCTAAAACAACAACGAACTGGGGTATGACTGGTGAAAAAAATAATAGTAATTGCAATATTATTCATTACAATTGCTAGTGTAGTTTTTGGTATTAAGGTGTTTCAGGGGAAAGATTTTAAGAAAGAAAAGTCTTTTGAGATAAATAATATAAAAGAAATACAAGTAGACAATGAAAACTGGAATCTTGAATTTAAAAGTACAGACGCTAATAAAATAGTAATTTCCGCTCAAGGTGAACAAGCAGATAAAGAGATAGATCCCGTCAAAATAGAAAATGATGAAAATAAAATTATGGTTAAGCAAAAACAAGAGGCGAACAAATTTTTTAATGGTTTTACGTTTAGGAAGAAGAATAGTATATGTATAGCTATTCCGAAGAAAGAGATAGATAAAATTATAGTAAATAATAAATCGGGTGATGTGAAAATAAGAGATCTAGTAGTAAAAAGTATCATGACGAAAGGCAAATCTGGGGATGGAATGATTGTAGGACTATCAGCCGAGAAAGGTGAATTCATATCGCAAAGTGGAGAGTTAGTTGTAAAAGATAGTTCAGTACAAGAATTAAATATAAAGTCTACGACTGGTGATAACTATATAACAAATGTAAGTAACTCAAATATGAACATCACTTCAACATCTGGGGAAGTATTGCTGAAAGATATGACAGAAGGAAAATCATTATTTATAGAAACAAAATCAGGGGATATTGGCGTACGGTATAAAGGTGTCCCGGCATCATTGAAGCTTATGGCTAAAAGTAATTCGGCTGACGTAATAGTAGATTTAAAAGGACTTAAGAAAGATAAAAATACAGAAAAAATAAAAGTAGGAACGATTGGTGATGCAAAAAATGAAGCGAAGATTTTAAGTGAAACAGGAGTCATTTATATTGATTAAATCTTAGGAGGAAGGAGGACACTATCATGCTACATTTAATGAAGCTAGAATTGAAAAAGTTTAAGCTTGGTTGGTACGTGAAGAGAGCAATTATTGCAAATATTGTTATACTGGCATTAATGATCTTTGTGAGCATCATTGCTCAAGTAGAAGGTGATGCAGAAATAAGGAATCCAGAGACGATATTGTTAATGGCTAGCACAATAGTAAGAGCAACGTTTATTGTTTTTGGTAGTGTATTAATCGCAAGGCTAATAATTGGTGAATATAAAAATAAAACAATACTACTTATGTTTTCTTACCCTATTAATCGGAAGAAAATGATGGCTAGTAAGTTGGCTATTGCAGCAATAGTAACATTTATAACAGTTATTGTATCTAACATTTTAGTAGTAGGAGTTTTCTTTGGTATAGATAGCTATTTTTCAATTCTTCCTAATTCATTTACAGTAGATCAATTGATGCAAGAAGGAATAAAACTAGTTCCTTTGGCCATTGCAACTGCGGGGATGAGTTTAATCCCATTATATTTCGGAATGCGTAAACGTTCCGTGCCAACTACAATTGTTTCATCTCTTATCGTTGTCACAATTGCAATGAATGGCAACCCAGAGTTTTCTACAGCAACTTTTCTTCCCCTTCAACTAGCACTCGCAGCAATTGGAGTTGTGATTGCGTATTACGGCATTAAAAATATAGAGAAGGAAGATATAGCAGTATGATAAGAATACGTAAAAGGAGTTGGTGTTATACTAACTCCTTTTTTGTATATATATGCTTCGTTACTACTCTGTAAATTTAGAGTGTTTACTTAAATAATCTTGTACTCCTGGAGAAATGTTAAAGTTATTTGGACTTTTATATTCGATAGTAAACTCTCCGTCGGTACTTGTTTTAAAGGAGATCGCATAGCTATTCATTTTAGCATCGTAAGAAGTATTTTTGACTGCCGCATCTAAATCGAAGTATTTTGTAATATATTCTTTTGATTCCGTAATTGCTGTTTGTTTTCCCCAAGGGGTACCATAATAGGTGAAATAAAGAGATATACTAATAACTCCAATAATAGAAGTTAGTAAAATAGTTCCCATAGCTATTTTTTTATTTTTTGTATTCAATTTGGTTACCCCTCTTCGTAATATGTATTCATTTTAACCTATATATTCCATAAAACAACCATTTAGAAAAAATAGTTTCACATGAAACAAGTTACAGAAAAAGACAAGATGTGTAAACACCTTGTCTTTTTTGTCGTTACATTTTAGGAGCTTCCATTCCAGCCGCAGCCCATTCTTCTTTTGCGGGGCCATATACGCCAGGAACTGTTAAGCCGGCTTGTCGCATTAAAACCGTCATTTGCCCGCGGTGATGATTTTGATGATTAATAAGTGTCATTAAAAATATAGAATTCGGCATAGGGCGACCAAAGAAGTCATTAATAGTTGCTAAATCTTTATTAGTCCATTCGCTTTGAAGTGCTTCAACAAAAGCCGCATTCACTTTACGGTACTCATCTGCAATTGTTTTTGCAGAAGTTGGAACAGGATAATCTTTCGTTTCTCCTTCAAACTTTAGCCCTGTGCCAGATAGTATAACAGGAATTGCCGTCACGATATGCCAAGCGACTCTTCCTAACGTCCAATGTCCAGGTGCAATTTCTTGTGATAAAGATGCATCGGTTAATGAATCAAGCATTTTCTGAGTAGACTCTGCTTCGTATGTCCATGATTGCAAGAAGCCGTCAATTGTTTGGTACATTATTGTTATCCCCCTCTACTTATGTTCATAGATTAAGTTCGAGAAGAAATGACAAGTTCCCTTTATGTTTTAATGATGGTATTTAAAATTTTATATATAAATTTTATGATACTATTTAGTGTATATAGAATTATATTAATTTAGGGGGATATTATGAAAAGATTGATTTTAGGAATCATAATTTTATTTTTAATGGTAGGATGTAGCAATGAAACCTATAAAAAAGCAATGGATCAAGGGAAATTGGCGTTAGCGAGTAAAGAATATGACACGGCAGTAGCATCATTTGAGCTAGCATTAGAAGAGAAAAAGGATGATAAAGAAGCAAAGGTATTAAAAGACCAAACTACTAAGATGATAAGTTCGATAAAAGAGAAATCGAGTGGAAATATAGAACAAGCAATAGGTTTGTTTCAAGAAGTAGAAAAGATGAAAGATGGTTCCGCAATCCTTCAAAGTCAAGCGAAAGAACAAAAAGATTCGCTCATAGAGCATAAAGAGTTAAAAGGTCAATATATAGGTCAATTGGAAAAGGCAGAGAAGTTAAAGAATGATAAAAAGTATGAAGAGGCTAAAGGGATAGTAAATAAAATTGTTAACGATACTGGCCAAAATCAACAATTTATTTCGGAAAATCAACGGGCCGAAGAGCTGAATAAGCAAATAGATGGCTTACTAACTCAACAAGCAGAAGTTAAGAAAAAAGAGGAAGAGTTAAAAAATGAAAAGTTAAAAAATGAAAAGAAAAAAGAGGCTGATATTGGAAAGTTAAAGGGGTCTTGGATGTCATCAGAAAGTACAGACAGGCCAGTTGGGTTGGAAATAGAATCTATTAATAGTGAGAAAACAGGCGGAGAATTTATGGAACATAATATTTTTGGGAAAGGGACTACTATAGGAGACTTTCGAATATTAAGTGTGGACCAAGGGATTATTTCCATAGAGCTTGTATTTTTAATGGGAGAAAGAAAACAGAAGGTTGATTTGAAACTTGAGGAGAACACATTAACTGTACATCATGAGTTTATGGGAGGGACTAAATCTGTGAAATTAGTGAGATCAGAGTAATTTATCCCGCTATTCACCTGCAGTAAAATTCCCACCTCAAGATTCGGCTGGAGCAAAGAAGTTAGGTGGGAGATCCACTGCTCATAAAAGCCCAATTGGTTTGGGTTAATAATCAGTGGGGATGAAGAACCCCCCCACTAATTAAAGTTTCACTTTATTTAGTATATAAAAAGGAGGCTTCTAAAACGAAGCCTCCTTTTTAATTAACTTTCTTCCCACTCTTCCTCATCAACCATAAGAAATAAGGTGCTCCAAGTACAGCAACGACAAGGCCAGAAGGAATTTCTTTCGGATATGCGATTGTACGTCCAAGTAAGTCAGCAACAGAAAGAAGGATTGCTCCAAATAGTGCTGAACAAACGAATAGTCTTTGATGGTTCATACCAACAACAATTCTTGCTAAGTGAGGTGCGACAAGGCCTAAAAAGGCAATTGTACCGACAGCAGCGATATTTACTGATGCAAGTAGTGTCGCTAGCACAATTAGAGCAAGACGTGTTTTATTTACTGGTTGCCCAAGTCCAGTTGCTAAATCGTCTCCCAGTACGAGAACGTCAAGTTGTTTTATTAAGAAAAAGATAATGAATACAAGAATTAGAGATGGATATAGAATGATATTTTCTAATGATTCCACCCTCTTGCATACGTACTGCCAGATAACCATGTTAAAGCAGCGGCAACATTCAAATTGGCTCTAACGATAAAGATTTGAATAATTGCTGAGCCAAGTGCAGAAATACCAATCCCTATTAAAGCGAGAGCTGTTGGACTAAATCCTGATTTCCAAGAGAAGAAGAGGACAATTCCAACTGCAAGTAGTCCGCCAATAAATGAACCAATTGGTAGGAAGAAACCAGGAAGTGCAGGAAAGACATACATAATCGTTAAAGCACCGACACCAGCTCCCGATGAAATACCAATAATAGAAGGATCGGCAAGTGGGTTTCGTAATATACTTTGGAAAACAAGCCCACTTATTGCAAGGCATGCGCCAGCAATAGCAGCAACGAGCATTCTTGGTAAACGAAGATTCATCATCATATTTTTGTCAAATTGTGTTAATTGACCTGATATAACATTAGTAATGCTTTCGATATAAGCGTTACTACCGATTGTAACACCAAGAGCAATCGTCACAATACAAAGTGTGATAGATATAATGATTACCTTTTTATAAGAGTAATAGCGGGAACTAGCTCCAGCTGCATTCGCACCGTTATCATTCATATATTGTTTCGACTTCATCATTCGATACACTAAGTAAATAAGCCAAGGAGATCCAATCATTGCTGTGACTGCCCCAACAGGAAGTTCTGCACCGGTTGGATCTATTAATCTACCGACAACATCTGCTCCAAGCAATAATACTGCCCCCCATAAGAAAGAAGAGAGAAGAAGAGTAAAGTGTTGACGGTATCCGATAAGGCGCATTAAATGAGGTGCAACTAAGCCGACAAAGCCAATTGGTCCAACAACAGTAACAATTACTGCTGTTAAAAGATTGCAGCAATGAAGGCGATAAGACGTGTTACTGCTGTTTTTTCACCAAGAGAAATAGCAACATCATCACCAAGTAAGAGAATGTTGAGTTTACGAGACATAAATAGTAAAACTAGGAAAGAAATAATGATAAATGGAAAAGCAAATTGAACGCCATCCCAGTTATTTTGAATAAGAGAGCCAGCTCCCCATAAAAATAAACCAGCTGTTTCATTTTCATAGAAAAGCTGCATCGTTCCGGTAAAGGCAGAGAGCATTAATGTAACGACCATACCAGCTAATGCCATTCTAAGTGGGGTTCCCTTTTTTCCACCAGAAATACGGTATACAAATAAAGCAGTAATAGCACCACCGATAAATGTGAACAGAAGAGAATTAATTTGTAAATCTTTCGGTAAGAAAATTGTAGCCGCTACTAGAAAGAAATATGCGCCAGAGTGAATACCCATTGTACTGGATTCAGCAAGTGGATTTTTCGTTAACGTTTGTAAAATAACCCCTGATGCAGCAAGAGCGCCTCCAGCTAAAATGGCAATTACAGCTCTAGGTAATCGAAGCATGATTAAAGCTTGATGTTCTAGCGATTGGTTCGGTGAGATAAGAGCATCAATAATCATACTATAGGAAATGTTTGCTTGACCTTGTCCGATATGAATAAAGAAAAGGAGGAGCAAGAGAGCTGCTCCTCCTCCGAATACAAGACTTGCTCGAAGTGTATGTTTTAGGCTATTCATCGTGTAATCACTTCTTCGCTGTCATTACATCTGCTACTTGTGTTGCTAAAGATGTTGCAGACTCAGGACCACCGAAAATCCAAGTGTCGCCTTTTAATTTATACATTTTGTTTTCTTTTTTGAACTTTAATTCTTCCCAAGCAGGGTTGCCTTTTAGTTGCGTGTCAAAAATGTTATCTTCATCCGCTACAATGTAAATGAAGTTTGAATCTTGTACACTTTGTAATGATTCTACAGTTGTTTGTTTGAAACCATCTGGCTCAGATTTTCCTGCTTCAAAAGTATTTGTTAGACCTAATTTTTTTGTAACTTGTAAAGCTAAAGAATTGTCAGTTAAGATACGGAATGTTGGTACGTTTTTAGCAGTAAATGCTTGTGCCATTGCGATGTTTTTATCTTTTAAGTCTGCTTTCTCAATTTTTGCTTTTGCATCAGCGAATGCTTTATCCATATCAGCTAATACTTTTTTACCTTCTTCTTCTTTTCCAACTGCTTTTGCAATTTGTTTAAATGTTTCTGTCATTTCAGCAAAGTGATCGTTATTGCTTGTTGATGGATCAAACATAACTGTTGGTGCAATTTGCTCTAATTCATTTTTAATTGCTTTACCACGGAATGAAGCTGTAATAATTAAGTCTGGTTTTAAACGGCTAATTTCTTCTAAGTTTGGTTGTTGACGTGTCCCTACATCTACAACATCTTTACTCGGTTTTGTTTTTGTATTTACCCATTTATTATAATTCTTAATGTCTGCCATCCCTACTGGCTGAACACCAAGTGCTAATAAGTCTTCAGAATATACCCACTCAAGTACAACTACTTTTTTTGCTGGTTTATCTAACTTCGTTTCCCCTTCAGCGTGTTTAATTGTTATAGCTTGATTTTTATTGTCCGCTTTTGTTTCTTTTTTCTCCTCTTTTTGCTGTCCGCATCCAACAGCGAATAAAAGAACTACTATGAAAATACTGAGAATTTTCTTCATCTTCTGCCCCCAAATTAAGTGTTTTTTGTAACTAGTACCATAAGTGAAAATGGTTATCAATTACAGCACCCAAATCATACTATGAGGATATTTTAAGTGTCAATATATTTTTAAAATTTTGACGAAAAATAACAAATTATATGAATTTTTATATATTATAGTCGTTATTTATCCCGCTATTTGTCCGGCTGTAAGATTCACATCTCAAAATTTGGATGGAGCAAAGAAGTTAGGTGGGAGTCGGGCTGATTAAAGTTTCACTTTATGGAGAGTAAGTCTCTTTACTAAAAATATTGGCGAATGTGAAAAGTTTAAATGGGAACTTGGCTGTGTACGAAAGTGTAATGTGTATGGTTAATAATCTGTGGAGAGGGGGCGAAAGTACAAGCAAAAGGAGTGAGAATCGCATGTAATAATTACTAGAATGTATGGAGGAAATCTGTGTTTTATCCCCGACTAGGCAAAGTATTTCTTTGTTATTTAGATAGGTGTTTTTTAATTCGGTGATTGCGCTAAAAAGATCGAATGTAAAGGAAGTGATCAACATGTCTTCATGGAGCAATAACATAAATGGATATTGTGGGTGTAATAATCAAAATGGTGTACATGTTGATTCATGCTGTTTTAGTTGCGATGGGACAGTTCCTAAGGTTGGTCCGACAGGTTCAACAGGTCCAACGGGAGCGACAGGCGACACAGGTCCAACGGGAGCAACGGGAATAACAGGAGCAACGGGTTCAACAGGAGCGACAGGTTCAACGGGAGCGACAGGTTCAACAGGTCCAACGGGAGCGACAGGTTCAACAGGCCCAACGGGAGCGACAGGTTCAACAGGTCCAACGGGAGCGACAGGAATAACAGGAGCAACGGGCTCAACAGGTCCAACGGGAGCGACAGGAATAACAGGGGCAACAGGCTCAACAGGTCCAACGGGAGCGACGGGAATAACAGGAGCAACGGGTTCAACAGGTCCAACGGGAGCGACAGGAATAACAGGAGCAACGGGCTCAACAGGTCCAACGGGAG
This sequence comes from Bacillus sp. PPSBB_2, assembly GCF_045291115.1. Lineage (NCBI taxonomy): Bacteria > Bacillati > Bacillota > Bacilli > Caryophanales > Bacillaceae > Bacillus > Bacillus sp. PPSBB_2. The sequence goes on along the minus strand of NZ_CP147983.1, from coordinate 4,781,952 downwards.
CGACAGGAATAACAGGAGCAACAGGCTCAACAGGTCCAACAGGTCCAACGGGAGCGACGGGAATAACAGGAGCAACAGGCTCAACCGGGGCTACAGGTACAAGTATCACGGCGACATATGCATTTGCAAATAATACCTCAGGAACAGCGATATCAGTACTTCTAGGTGGAACGAATGTCCCGCTTCCGAATAATCAAAATATTGGTCCAGGTATTACGGTTTCCGGGGGAAATACAGTATTTACGGTTGCAAATGCTGGAAATTACTATATTTCATATTCGATTAATATAACGGCTTCATTATTAGTTAGTTCACGGATTACAATCAATGGAGCACCACTTGCCGGAACAATCAATTCTCCTGCTGTAGCGACCACATCATTTAGCGCAACAATCATTACAACTCTTGCAGCAGGAGATGCTATTAGCTTGCAATTATTTGGTTTGTTAGCTGTCGCAACATTATCAACAACTACTCCAGGAGCAGTGTTAACGATAATAAGATTGAGCTAAGCCATAACTCTCTTACTCTTTTAAGAGTAAGAGAGTTTCTACATATAATAAGAAGTTAATGAAGTAAAGCATAGTTATATAAAAGTCAGAATATTATGATTGTAACGTTATGGTGACTATAATATAATGAAATGAAAATAACCATCATGAATGAACATTCATTTATTTTTTATATATTTGAAGGGGGAATGAAGGTGGAAAAACCATGGTTGAAAAGTTATCCAGAGGAAATTCCTAGTACGATTTCTTATGATATTCAGCCGCTTCATAGATATGTAGAACAGATGGCATCTCGCTACCCAGAAAAGAAAGCGCTTCACTTTTTAGGGAAGGATATTACGTTTTCGGACTTCCATGATAAGGTGAAGAGGTTTGCAAATTATCTTCAAAAGCTCGGTGTGGAAAAGGGTGATCGAGTTGCTATTATGTTGCCGAATTGTCCGCAAGCTGTAATTGGTTATTACGGCACATTACTTGCGGGAGGTATCGTAGTACAAACAAACCCACTGTATACAGAAAGAGAATTAGAATATCAGCTTCATGACTCGGGAGCAAAAGTAATTCTTTGTCTCGATTTAGTGTTTCCAAGAGTAACGAATGTTCAATCTGCTACAAAAATTAAGCATATTATCGTAACTCGTATTGCGGACTTTTTACCATTCCCTAAAAATCTATTGTATCCATTTGTGCAGAAAAAACAGTCAAATTTAGTTGTGAAAGTATCAGAGAGTGAAACGATTCATCTTTGGAATTCAGTAGAAAAAGAAGTGAATACGGATGTTGAGGTGCCTTGTGATCCTGAAAATGATCTAGCTCTTTTACAGTACACAGGAGGAACAACCGGATTTCCGAAAGGAGTTATGTTAACGCATAAAAACCTCGTCTCTAACACGTTAATGGGAGTTCAATGGTTATATAATTGCAAAGAAGGAGAAGAAGTCGTTCTTGGGGTTCTTCCATTTTTCCATGTTTATGGTATGACAGCTGTTATGAATTTAAGTATTATGCAAGGATACAAAATGGTCCTTATTCCAAAGTTTGATATGAAAATGGTTTTTGAAGCGATTAAGAAGCATAAAGTGACATTGTTTCCAGGGGCACCAACTATTTATATCGCTCTTTTAAATAGTCCGCTTTTAAAAGAATACGATATTTCTTCTATTCGTGCTTGTATTAGTGGATCAGCACCACTGCCAGTAGAAGTACAGGAAAAGTTCGAAAAAGTTACAGGTGGTAAACTAGTAGAGGGATATGGTTTAACAGAATCCTCTCCGGTTACACATAGTAATTTTTTATGGGAAAAGCGAGTGCCAGGTAGCATCGGAGTTCCGTGGCCAGATACAGAAGCAATCATTATGTCGCTTGAAACTGGTGAGGCATTACCGCCAGGAGAAATAGGTGAAATTGTAGTGAAAGGCCCTCAAATTATGAAAGGATATTGGAATAAGCCAGAGGAAACAGCGGCTGTATTGCAAGATGGCTGGCTCCATACAGGTGATGTTGGCTACATGGATGAAGATGGATTCTTCTATGTAAAAGATCGCAAGAAAGATATGATTGTCGCGAGTGGATTTAATGTGTATCCTCGTGAAGTTGAAGAAGTATTATATGAGCATGAAAAAGTGCAAGAAGTAGTGACAATTGGAGTTCCAGATCCGTACCGAGGAGAGACAGTTAAAGCATTTGTTGTGTTAAAAGAAGGTACGGAGTGCTCTGAGGAAGAATTAAATCAGTTTGCACGTAAATATTTAGCGGCTTATAAAGTGCCGAAAGTATATGAGTTTAGAGATGAATTGCCAAAAACGACAGTAGGGAAAATTTTACGCCGTGTTCTAATAGATGAAGAGAAGAGAAAGAATGAGGATGAGCAAACGGGCTAAGGCCCTTTCTTTTTGAAAAAATAGGATTGACACTTTTCTAAATAGTCAGTATTATAAGAATATGAATGACTATTCATTCAGTCATCTTCTTGAAGGGGACAGTAAAGTGAAGAAAAATAGACCGAAATACAATCAAATTATTGATGCGGCAGTCATTGTGATTGCGGAGAATGGGTACCACCAAGCGCAAGTTTCTAAAATCGCAAAGCAAGCTGGGGTAGCTGATGGCACGATTTATTTATATTTTAAAAATAAAGAAGATATATTAATATCCTTATTCCAAGAGAAGATGGGAGAATTTGTCGAAACAATTCGTCAAAAAACAGCAGGAATTGAAAGCGCTGTATCGAAGTTATTCATGTTGGTAGAAACGCACTTCTTGCTGTTGTCGCAAAATGATCCTCTTGCTATCGTTACGCAATTAGAGCTGAGGCAGTCCAATCAAGACTTGCGCCTTAAAATAAATGAAGTATTAAAAGGCTACTTACAAGTTATGGATGAGATTTTAGAGACTGGTATAAAACAAGGTGAATTTCAAGCAGATTTAAATGTTCGCGTGGCAAGACAAATGATCTTTGGAACAGTAGATGAAGTAGTGACCAATTGGGTAATGAGCGATCATAAGTATGATCTGGTCGCACTTTCAAAAACGGTACACGGGCTACTTATTGCAGCTTGTGGTTATCGTCAATAATGGGAGGGATCATGTTGAAATTCCTATCTGTAAGAGTTGAAGATCATATCGCGGTGGCGACATTAAATCACGCACCAGCGAATGCGATGTCTTCACAAGTTATGCATGACGTTACTGAATTAATTGATCAAGTGGAAAAGGATGATAACATTCGTGTTGTTGTTATTCACGGTGAAGGACGTTTCTTCTCAGCGGGAGCAGATATTAAAGAATTTACATCTGTTACTGAAGCGAAGCAAGCAACAGAATTAGCACAGCTTGGACAAGTTACGTTTGAGCGTGTTGAAAAATGTTCAAAACCAGTTATTGCGGCAATTCATGGAGCGGCACTGGGCGGCGGCCTTGAGTTTGCTATGTCTTGCCACATGCGCTTTGCAACTGAAAGTGCAAAACTTGGTTTACCTGAATTAACACTTGGATTAATTCCTGGCTTTGCAGGTACACAGCGCTTACCACGTTATGTTGGGAAAGCGAAAGCTTGTGAAATGATGTTAACAAGTACACCAATTACTGGTGCAGAAGCATTAAAGTGGGGACTTGTTAACGGATTGTTCTCTGAAGAATCTCTTTTAGATGATACGCTTAAAGTTGCAAAACAAATTGCTGGAAAAAGTCCAGCAACAACTCGTGCTGTACTAGAGTTATTGCAAACGACAAAATCGTCTCATTACTATGAAGGTGTACAACGTGAATCACAGATTTTTGGTGAAGTATTTACGAGTGAAGATGGAAGAGAAGGTGTAGCTGCATTTTTAGAAAAGCGTAAACCTTCATTTAGTGGCAGGTAGTTCAATTATTTTTTAATATAAATTAACAGAAAATTAAAATTGATAGAATCTTTCTGAAAAACAAGGGGGTAAATGGAATGAACATCTACGTACTCATGAAACGAACATTTGATACAGAAGAAAAAATCGTAATTAAAAACGGTGCAATTTACGATGGCGAAGCGGAATTCATCATCAACCCTTACGATGAATATGCAATTGAAGAAGCAATTCAAGTAAGAGACGCACAAGGTGGAGAAGTTACAGTTGTAACAGTTGGTGGCGAAGATAGTGAGAAAGAACTTCGTACTGCATTAGCAATGGGCTGTGATAAAGCTGTATTAATTAATATTGAAGATGATGTAGAAAATGGTGACCAGTTCACGACAGCAAAAGTGCTTGCTGAATATTTAAAAGATAAAGATGCAGATTTAATTTTAGGCGGAAACGTTGCAATTGATGGTGCATCTGGACAAGTAGGACCACGCGTAGCTGAAGCGTTAAATATTCCGTATGTAACGACAATTACAAAACTTGAAATTGACGGTACAAATGTGAAGATTGAGCGTGATGTTGAAGGTGATACAGAAGTGATTGCAACTTCATTACCAGTTTTAGTAACAGCACAGCAAGGTTTAAATGAACCGCGTTATCCATCGCTTCCAGGTATTATGAAAGCGAAGAAAAAGCCGCTAGAAGAATTAGAATTAAATGATTTAGATTTAGAAGAAGATGATGTGGAAGCAAAGACAAAAACAATTGAAATCTATTTGCCTCCTAAGAAAGATGCAGGAAAAGTGTTACAAGGCGAGCTGCAAGATCAAGTAAAAGAACTTGTATCGTTGCTCCATACAGAAGCGAAAGTAATCTAATAAAATACGAAATTATATATGCAGGAGGGAAAATCTATGGCTCGTAAAGTATTAGTAATGGGTGAAGTTCGTGATGGATCGCTACGTAACGTTTCTTTTGAAGCGGTAGCAGCAGCAAAAACAATTGCAGAAGGCGGTGAAGTAGTAGGTCTTCTAATTGGAGACAGCGTTGCCTCTTTTGCAAATGAATTGATTCATTACGGTGCAGATCGCGTTGTGACAGTTGAAAATGATAAATTAAAATCATATACATCTGATGGTTATGCACAAGCGTTTTTAGCTGTACATGCTGAAGAAAATCCAGAAGGTATCGTTTTTGGACATACAGCACTTGGTAAAGATTTATCACCAAAATTAGCAGCGAAGCTTGAAGCTGGTTTAGTTTCTGACGTAACTGCTTTAGAGGTTGAAGGTGGAAATGTTATCTTCACTCGTCCAATTTACTCTGGTAAAGCATTCGAGAAGAAGATTGTAACAGACGGCATCTTATTTGCGACAGTGCGTCCAAATAACATTGCAACTCTGGAAAAAGATGAGTCTCGCAGCGGTGACGTATCTTCTATTACAGTTGATGTGAAAGATTTACGTACAATCATTCAAGATGTTGTCCGTAAAACAGCAGAAGGTGTGGATCTTTCTGAAGCAAAAGTTATTATCGCTGGTGGACGTGGTGTGAAGAGTGAAGAAGGCTTTAAGCCATTAAAAGAGTTAGCAGACGTACTAGGCGGCGCTGTTGGGGCATCTCGTGGTGCTTGTGACGCTGAATACTGTGATTACTCATTACAAATTGGTCAAACTGGTAAAGTTGTTACGCCAGACTTATACATTGCATGTGGTATTTCTGGTGCGATTCAGCATTTAGCAGGTATGTCTAACTCAAAAATAATCGTTGCGATCAATAAAGATCCAGAAGCAAGTATCTTTAAAGTAGCTGACTATGGTATTGTCGGTGACTTATTCGAAGTTGTACCTCTTTTAACAGAAGAGTTTAAAAAGTTAAAAGTACATTCATGATTTAAGTACCCTTGAGTTCCAAGTGAAGTACCCCTATATATAGAAAAAGGTGAGAGATCCCCTGTCTCTCATCTTTTTAGTATTTAATCCGTATTTTTATATAGTATAAAGGAACATTTTTTTGTTACAATACATAACGATACATATTATTCGCCACGTATATAAGTTAATGATATACTCTTGGTAGAATATACTTGAAGGAGGAAATAAAATGGCAATTGTAAACGCAAATGACCAAAGCTTCGCAGCAGAAACTAGCGAAGGTGTTGTATTATTAGATTTCTGGGCACCTTGGTGTGGACCTTGTAAAATGATCGCTCCTGTATTAGAGGAAATTGATGCAGAACTAGGCGAAAAAGTAAAAGTAGTAAAAGTAGACGTTGATGAAAACCAAGAAACTGCTCGTCAATTCGAAGTAATGAGCATTCCAGCTCTTTTCGTATTAAAAGACGGTAAAGTAGTTGATCAAGCGTTAGGTTACAAACCGAAAGAAGCGTTAGTAGAATTAGTTTCTAAACACTTCTAAAATAAAAAAAGCTACCATTTGGTAGCTTTTTTTATTTTCTTTTTTACAGTCTTTCCGTTACAATAAAAGAACGTATGTTGGGTGTTTGGGCATAGTATGTTTTCAAGGGAAAATAAAAATGCTAAGTATGTAGAAATGGAGGGAGACGAGTGCACGAACATTTGAAAGAGAAGTTGGCTATTTTACCAGATCAACCTGGTTGTTATTTGATGAAAGATAAGCAAGGAACGGTTATATATGTCGGAAAGGCAAAAGTGCTTAAAAATCGTGTGCGCTCGTACTTTACTGGTTCACATGATGGGAAAACACTGCGGCTTGTAGGAGAAATTGTTGATTTTGAATATATTGTAACCTCTTCGAATTTAGAAGCACTTATTTTAGAGTTAAATCTAATTAAAAAATATGATCCGAAATATAATATTCAATTAAAAGATGATAAAACATATCCTTTTATTAAAATTACGGCGGAGAAGCAACCGCGCTTACTCATTACTCGAAACGTAAAAAAGGATAAAGGGAAATATTTTGGTCCTTATCCAAATGCACAATCTGCTCATGAAACGAAAAAACTGCTAGATCGTATGTATCCACTTCGGAAATGCACGAATATGCCAGATAAAGTTTGTTTGTATTATCATATGGGTCAATGTTTAGCGCCTTGTGTGAAAGAAGTGACGGAAGAACAAAATAAAGAAATTGTAGATGAAATTATTAAGTTTTTAAACGGTGGACATAAAGAAGTTCGTTCAGAACTAGAAATAAAAATGTATGAGGCCTCAGAGAAACTAGAGTTTGAACGTGCAAAAGAGTTGCGTGATCAAATTGCTCATATTGATGCGATTATGGAAAAACAAAAGATGATTATGAGTGACTTAGTGGATCGTGATGTGTTTGGGTATGCAGTGGATAAAGGATGGATGTGTGTTCAAGTTTTCTTCGTTCGAAAAGGAAAGCTAATTGAACGTGATGTTTCTATGTTTCCAATTTACGATGAACCAGAAGAGGGTTTTTTAACGTTTGTCGGCCAATTTTATGAAAACAGTAGTCATTTTAAGCCGAAGGAAATTGTCGTTCCAGGAAGTATAGACTCGGAATTAGTAGAGCGCTTTTTAGAAGTGGAAGCGACGCAGCCGAAACGTGGTAAGAAAAAAGACCTTGTAGAATTGGCAAATAAAAATGCGAAGATTGCTCTTGAAGAGAAGTTTTACTTAATTGAACGTGATGAAGAACGAACGATTAAAGCGGTAGATCATTTAGGGAAGCAGCTTGGGATTGAAAAGCCGTATCGTATTGAAGCGTTTGATAACTCAAATATTCAAGGAACAAATCCCGTTTCTGCAATGATTGCTTTTATCGATGGGAAACCGGCGAAGAAAGAGTATCGAAAATATAAAATTAAAACGGTTCAAGGGCCAGATGATTATGAGTCTATGAGAGAAGTTGTGAGGCGCCGTTATACAAGGGCACTTAAAGAAAATTCACCTTTACCTGATTTGATTATTATTGATGGAGGAAAAGGCCATCTAGCGGCTGCAAGTGATATTTTAGAGAATGAGCTCGGATTATATATTCCGATGGCAGGTCTTGTAAAAGATGATAAACATAAAACCTCCCATTTAATTATTGGGGATCCACCGGAACCTGTGATGCTTGAGAGAAATAGCCAAGAATTTTATTTATTGCAGCGTATTCAAGATGAGGTGCATCGATTTGCGATTACATTCCATCGTCAATTACATGGGAAATCTGTCATTCAATCAGCATTGGATGATATTCCAGGAATCGGTGATAAACGGAAAAAGGTATTGTTAAAACATTTTGGTTCATTAAAGAAGATGAAAGAAGCTTCTATAGAGGAATTTGTCGAAGCGGGTATGCCGAAAAATGTCGCGGAGACGATTTATACGTATTTAACAGATAAGAAGACGTTGTAGTTTACAACGTCTTCTGTTTTTTGGTATAATTTCTGAAGATTTAAAATAAACTCATCTGAATGAAAATACAAAAAAGTCAACTAAACTGATATGTCTAGTTGACTGTAGGTAATGCTTACACTTCAATGAGATCTTTTATATCCCATTTTACAAGAAATGTAATAGAGTCAGAACGTTTTTTCTTTTCTTCGTATGACTCTGCAACGACGTTCCGTTGCTTTTGGATTTGTTCAGCGATGAATCCGGCTTCTAGTTGATAAGAAGAATGTCGTTTTTGTTTTTGACGTTCTGCGATGAGTGTGCCTTTAAGTTGGAACTGCATTTCACGACGCTTATGTTCAACAATGCTTAAAGTGCCCCAGCCAGCCTTTTCAAAGAACTGAATGATTTCTTCAATTGTTTCTAGCGGATATTTTCTTGCAAGGTTTCTACCAGACCAGTATAAAATACCATCTAAATCGTTGCCGATTAAATCAGGTAGTAATTCTTCACGTAGCAATTCATAAGCGAAGGCGTTCAATGAAACATCTTCTAAAGATGTTGTATCGATTGTATTTTTACTCACAATATTCCCCTCTTTCTATAGGGATTATTATATAACATTTCACATTTATAAAAACAGATTTTTCTTTAGGAAAATCTGAATATATAAGAAGAAAAAAAGAATTGGCAAATTATATGCAAATTATGTATACGTTTTCTTGACGCTTCGACAAAAATAGGAGTAAAATGAACTTGGTATCAAATTATGCTGAAATATTTCGAATAATTTTTTTCAGTTTTTCTTATGCCAATAGTGAAAAAACATTATTGTCATAAACTAATCTGAAAACAGCAGTCAAACATTCAAGGGGGGTAATGGGGACATGAAAGGCCGCGAGTATACGTTTCGTAAGTGGCACTCATTAATGGGGGTCATCCCGGTTGGTGTCTTTTTGACGCAACATTTAATTGTAAACAACTTTGCAACACGAGGAGCAGAGGCTTTTAACAAAGCTGCAGGCTTTATGGAGCTCCTTCCATTCCGGTATGCGCTAGAAATTTTCATCATCTTTTTACCGATACTGTACCATGCTATATATGGCTTATATATTGCATTTACAGCTAAGAACAATGCGGTTTCTTACGGTTATTTCCGTAACTGGATGTTCGTCTTCCAAAGAATTTCAGGTATCGTTACGCTGATCTTCATTTCTTGGCACGTCTGGGAAACTCGTATTCAAGCAATGTTAGGTAAAGAGGTAAACTATGATATGATGGCAGATATTTTAAACAATCCAGCTATGTTTGCATTCTACTTAGTTGGTGTTGTTTCAACAATTTTCCACTTTGCAAATGGACTATGGACATTCTGCATCAGCTGGGGAATTACAGTATCTCCACGTTCACAAAGAATCTCTACTTATGTAACATTAGCTATTTTCTTAGGTTTATCTTATGTAGGTGTGAGTGCATTATTAGCGTTCATCGATCCACAGCTAGCAAACCAGTAAGGAGTGGGAGAGCATGAAAGGGAAACTTATAGTAGTCGGCGGTGGCTTGGCTGGCTTAATGGCAACGATTAAAGCGGCAGAAGCAGGAGTAAATGTTGAACTGTTTTCTTTAGTACCAGTAAAACGTTCACATTCTGTATGTGCTCAGGGCGGAATTAACGGTGCCGTAAATACGAAAGGTGAAGGGGATTCTCCATGGATCCACTTTGACGATACAATTTATGGTGGGGACTTCTTAGCGAACCAACCACCAGTTAAAGCAATGTGTGAAGCAGCACCTGGTATCATTCATTTAATGGACCGTATGGGTGTTATGTTCAACCGTACGGAAGAAGGACTTCTTGATTTCCGTCGATTTGGTGGAACGCAACATCACCGTACAGCATTTGCTGGTGCAACAACTGGACAGCAATTACTTTACGCATTAGATGAGCAAGTACGTCGTCACGAAGTAGCAGGACTTGTAACGAAATATGAAGGTTGGGATTTCTTACGAGCTGTTGTTGATGATGAAGGTGTGTGCCGAGGAATCGTTGCACAAGACTTACAAACTATGGAGATTAGAAGTTTCGGAGCAGATGCCGTGATTATGGCAACAGGGGGCCCTGGTATCATTTTCGGAAAATCAACAAACTCCATTATCAATACAGGTACAGCAGCTTCTGCTGTATATCAACAAGGCGCATATTATGCAAACGGTGAGTTCATTCAAATTCACCCAACGGCAATTCCTGGAGACGATAAATTACGTCTTATGAGTGAATCTGCACGTGGTGAAGGTGGACGTGTTTGGACATATAAAGATGGTAAACCATGGTACTTCTTAGAAGAAAAATATCCGGCTTACGGAAACCTTGTACCTCGTGACATCGCAACGCGTGAAATCTTTGATGTTTGCGTAGAGCAAAAACTAGGTATTAACGGTGAAAACATGGTGTACTTAGATCTTTCTCATAAAGATCCAAAAGAACTAGATATTAAACTAGGTGGAATTATTGAAATCTATGAGAAATTTACAGGGGATGATCCTCGTAAACTACCGATGAAAATCTTCCCAGCTGTTCACTATTCAATGGGCGGACTATGGGTTGATTATAAACAGATGACAAATATTCCAGGTTTATTTGCAGCAGGTGAGTGTGATTATTCTATGCACGGTGGTAACCGTCTTGGTGCGAACTCACTATTATCAGCAATTTATGGTGGTATGGTAGCAGGACCAAACGCAATTGAGTATATGAAAGGTCTTTCTAAATCATCTGATGCTGTTTCATCTACTGTATATGAGCAAAATGAATTAATCGAAACAGAGAAATTTAACAATATTTTAACGATGGATGGTAACGAAAATGCGTATGTTCTTCATAAAGAGCTTGGAGAATGGATGACAGATAACGTTACAGTAGTTCGTGAAAATAAAAAATTATTAGAAACAGATGCGAAAATTGAAGAATTAATGGCTCGTTACAAACGTATTAACATTAACGATACAGCAAGATGGAGTAACCAAGGTGCTTCATTTACACGCCAACTTGCAAATATGTTTGAGTTAGCACGTGTTATTACAATTGGCGCATATAACCGTAATGAGAGCCGTGGGGCGCATTACAAACCTGAATTCCCAAATCGTGATGATGCAAACTTCTTAAAAACTACGATGGCAAAATTTGAGGGAGAAGGAAATGCACCAGCATTCCATTACGAGGACGTTGATATTTCGTTAATTAAACCGCGTAAACGTGATTATTCTTCAAAACACGATGTAGCTGCTAAGGGTGAAGAGAAGGGGGATAAACAACATGTCTGAGAAAACAATCCGCCTCATCATTACGAGACAAGACGGGCCAGATGCGCAAGCGTTTGACCAAGAGTTTGAAATTCCATATCGTCCGAATATGAATATTATCTCAGCACTTATGGAAATCCGTCGTAATCCTGTTGATTCAAAAGGGAACCAAACAACTCCGATTGCATGGGATATGAACTGCTTAGAGGAAGTATGTGGTGCATGTTCGATGGTGATTAACGGAAAACCACGTCAATCATGTACGGCACTTATTGATCAATTAGAGCAACCAATTCGCTTAAAACCGATGAAGACATTCCCGGTTGTACGTGACTTACAAGTTGATCGTAGTCGCATGTTTAATGCTCTAAAACGCGTTAAAGCGTGGATTCCAATTGATGGTACGTATGACCTAGGTCCAGGACCAAGAATGCCTGAGAAAAAGCGTCAATGGGCTTATGAGCTTTCAAAATGTATGACATGTGGTGTTTGCTTAGAATCATGTCCAAACGTAAACAGTAAGTCTGACTTTATTGGACCAGCACCGTTATCACAAGCTCGCTTATTCAACTCACATCCAACGGGTGAAATGCATAAAGCAGATCGCTTACGTGCAATTATGGGAGATGGAGGACTAGCAAACTGTGGTAACTCTCAAAACTGTGTGCAATCATGTCCGAAGGGTATTCCTTTAACAACTTCAATTGCGGCATTAAACCGTGATACAACAATTCAATCGTTCAAAGATTTCTTTGGTAGCGATAATAACTATTAATAAATATTGCCTCTTCATATCGAAGAGGCAATATTTATAACTGTATTTTTCTGTTTATTCTGTTTATTTCAAGGTGAAAAGGAGAGATAACAATGAAGAGGATTTCTTATATTGAAGACTTTGAGCAATGGGAAAGTGGTTTTTCGTTTTACAACCCTGTAAAGGTTCGTTTTGGTGAAGTAGATATGTTTGGACATGTAAATAATGTCGTTGCTTTTACTTATTTTGAAGAAGCTCGTATTGCGTTGTTTAAAGAACTTGGATTTATGCAAGAGTGGACACATGCATCATCAGAAACGATGATCGTTGTTGCGGATTTACAATGTAATTTTATTAAGCAAATATATTTTGATGAACAGCTGAAGGTGTATGTAAAGGCAGGATCGGTCGGGAATTCTTCTTTAGATTTACATTATATGGTGAAGAATGCAGCAGGAGAGGTTTGTTTAGTAGGTCGTGGAATGATGGTTCAAGCTTCGAAAAAAACAGGAAGAGGCGAACCATGGCCTGAAGAATGGAAGAAGAAATTACTACAATAATAGAGTGAAAGAAAAATAAGAGAGCAATTTGCTCTCTTATTTTTTGTCTTCCATCGCTTCTTCTAATGTTAAGTGATGTTTATATAGGTATGTAGCGTATGGATTACCAACGTAGCGTAAGTGCCATGGTTCATAGGCATATTCTGTTGTATCTGTTTTATCTTCTAAGTAACGAATGACAAAACCGAATTCATGAGCATGTTCCGCGACCCATTTTCCTTCTGCTGTCTCTCCGAAGATAGGCTCTAATTGAAATTTAGCTGATTTTGAACTAATATCCATTGCTAAACCCGTTTGGTGTTCACTTGTACCAGGAATTGCGCTTACCGAATTAGCTTCGGCTTTTCCTTGACGTCTAACGTATGTATCATGCAACGATTTTTGGCGTTTGTATGAACGATAACCAGATACAGCTGTAAGATCAAGCCCTTCTTTTTTCGCAGCTTTGAACATGTTTTCAAGTGCCTCGGCAGCATCTTTGCGCAGCAATGTTTTTTCTTTATCTTTTGGACTAATAAATGGTACATTTGGTCTCGTTAAGTCTTCAGGAATGTATCCATCTGGTAGTTTTCGATGTTTATTAATTAAGACAAGATTAGATTTTGGATTTGTTACAACTGAAAAGTCATTGTCTATTTTCTTTGCATTATGATCAGCTTTTGGAAAAGCAGGAATCTCTTCTTTTTTATGGTTATTATGCTTTTGACTTTCGACAGCTTTTGCTTCATTATGTAGTGGTGTTTTAGAACCAAAGTAAGCGAAAGATGTGATCCCGATTACAATAGTAGTGGCAGAAATAATTATTATCTTTTTCATGATGCCTTGTAATCACAGTCCCTTCTTCATAAAATGTGTATTGTTTTTTTATTATAAATCTAGTTTGTTGGAAAAGGAATATAAGAGTCATAACGTAATAGAAATGCAAAGAAAATGTCAGAAAATGTGTGAATTTGTAGTATTTTTTTATATAATTCATTTCTTATCTTTCATGATTTGCATTTTTTATGTAATATATATACATAAGAAGATGTAGCGATTATCGAGAATAAAGAACTTCTTGTATAGACTAGGAGTGAATGGGAATGGATTTTGCAACAATTATTGGACTTATTTTAGGATTTGTAGCAGTGGTAGTAGGGATGGTCGTCAAGGGCGCTGACATAACAGCCTTATTAAATCCTGCCGCAGCATTAATTATTTTTATCGGTACATTTGCTGCAGTATGTATTGCATTTCCGATGAATCAACTAAAAAGGGTTCCAAAACTATTTAAAGTTCTTTTTGGTTCAAATAAAAAGGATTTAAGTTATGAACAGTTGCTAGAATTATTTGTTCATTGGACATCTGAAAGTAGAAAATACGGTATTTTGTCTTTAGAGCAACAATTAGACAAAATTCAAGATGAATTTCTTTTGCGCGGTATGAAATTTGTGATTGATGGCGTATCCGCAGAAGATTTAGAGCAGATTTTGGAATCTGAATTAGAGGCAATTGAAGAAAGACATGCAAAGGGAGCTGCTATTTTTTCACAAGCTGGTACGTATGCACCGACATTAGGAGTTTTAGGTGCTGTTATCGGTCTTGTAGCTGCGCTTGGTAACTTAACTGATATTGAAAAGTTAGGTCATGCTATTTCTGGTGCGTTTATTGCAACGATTTTTGGTATTTTTTCAGGTTACGTATTATGGCATCCATTTGCAAATAAGTTAAAGCAAAAATCTTCAGCTGAAATTGAGAAAAAACGTTTAATCATTGATTGTTTATTAATGTTACAAGAAGGTACATATCCGTTTATTATGAAGAACCGCATTTTAGGTGCACTTTCTGCAACTGAGCGTAAAAAGCTAGAAAAAGGAGCAGAAAAAAATGCGGAGTAAGAAAAATAGAAGAGGCAAAAAGAAAAAACATGATGAGCATATCGATGAAACGTGGTTAATCCCATATTCTGATATGTTAACGTTGTTATTTGCATTGTTTATCGTTTTATTCGCAATGAGTAGTATAGATGCTGCGAAGTTTAAACAGATGGCAGTTGCTTTTCGAAGTGAATTAGCTGGGGGAACAGGTAACAAAGAATTTTTAAGTGATCAAAAGCCAAATGATGAAAAAGAATTATCAGCAAGTAGCCTTGAGGCAGAACAAGCAAAAAAACAAGAAGAAGCTAGAGCTAAAGAAAAAAAAGAGATGGCTGAATTGAAAGCATTACAAAAAAAGATTGATCAATATATTAATGAAAAACAATTATCTTCTTCTTTTCAAACTAAATTAACTGAAAAGGGATTAATGGTGACAATATTAGAAAATATACTGTTTGATTCGGGGAAAGCAGATGTGAAATTAGAATCTTTAGGGATTGCAAAAGAGATGTCTAGCTTACTTGTTTCAGCGTCACCTCGTGAAATTACAGTATCGGGTCATACGGATAATGTCCCTATTGCCAATGCGCAGTTTGCGTCGAATTGGGAATTAAGTACGCAGCGGGCAGTTAATTTTATGCAAGTATTACTGCAAAATAAAGAATTACAACCAGAAAAATTTAGTGCGATTGGATACGGAGAATACCGTTCAATTGCTCCAAACGATACACAAGAAGGAAAGGCAAAGAATAGACGTGTGGAAGTATTTATCTTGCCTTTAACAGAGAAAGTAAAATAAAAGAGGATGGCGAATGCCATCCTCTTTTATTTTACATCAAATGATTTTAAGTTGTCGCGACGGATTTTATCTTTTTCTGCATCTGATTTTTTGAAATCATAATCATATAAAGCGCCTTCCCAATCGCCATACATTGGATTCGGGAAAATAATGAATTTCTCACCAAATTGTGCTTTTGAATCTGCTACTGTTTGGTTACGATCTTTTACAGATTTTCCATCAAAACCTGTGAAATCAGATAAGTTATCACCGAAGAATAAGACAATATCATGGGTTTGAGAAACGAGTTCACGGCGTTTTTCTTTTCCTTTTTCTTTCGGATCTTGTAGTAATATATGTTCTTTCGTTGCTTGAGGAGCACCTACACGCTCAAGATTTTTAATTGTTGCATCTAGTTGATTCGTTTTACGATTTGAGATGTAGTAAATATCTACACCTTTAGACTCTGTATATTTTAAGAAATCAATTGCGCCTGGAAGGGCTTCAGCTTCAGCTTTGTTAATCCAATCATCCCATTTGTAAGGATAGCCTTTGCCTGTTTTTACGCTCATTGCCTGATGAGGACTGTTATCTAAAACAGTTTCGTCTAAATCAAGCACGATAGCAGGTTTTTTCTCTGTCCCTTTTGCAAGAATTGCATCAAGCTTTAATTGACCAATGTTGTACCCTTGGTAGTAAAGTGCTTTCGTTTCACCGGCTGTTTGATACCATAAATCAGCCATTAATTGTTGTTCTGTTAATTTTACTTTCTCTTCTTTCGCCACTGTTTTCTCTGGTGTTCCTGAACATGCTACAAGTGATGTAGATAGAACCGCTACAGATAATAAAGTGGTAATGCCCCTCTTCATCTTCATATGTATCCTCCTTGATGTTAGAAAATCATTTTATATTATATATTAAAATATAATATTTTTATATGAACATTTGCATATTGTCTTTTGTATATATAGTAGTATGTCCTATATTAGAAAGATGAGCAAAATAATAATAGTTGTTTTGACAAGTTTTATTGTCGTAATGACAATTATAATTGACAAAAAGAACTTTTTTATTTACAATTTTAACTAAATAGAACAAATGATGGATTCATGACGATGTTTACATATAAGAGAATGAAGCGTGGTGCTATATTTTGTCTTGAATAAACATAGTCTTTGAAAGAGAGTACGAATGATACTAAAGGGGAGGCTTTATACTTGAGTTTACAAATTCAAAACTTAACGAAACAATTTGGGGAATCAAGAGCAGTTAACGGTTTGCAAATTTCGTTACCAAAAGGTGAAGTACTAGGGTTACTTGGACGAAATGGTGCAGGGAAAACAACAACAATCAAAATGCTTCTCGGATTATTAACGCCTAATGAAGGTTCGATTACATGGGATGGAAAAGCATTTGGAAATAGTGGTGTAACAATTGGGTATTTACCAGAAGAAAGAGGTTTATATACAAAAAGTAGAGTAATAGATCAGCTGCGATATTTTGGTAGATTAGAAGGAATGTCGAAGAAAGAAGTGGATCACGCTATTGATCACTGGTTAGAGCGTTTAGCGATACCAGAATATAAATTTAAAACGGCTGGAGAGCTTTCAAAAGGGAATCAGCAAAAAATACAATTAATTGCTGCTCTTCTTCATAATCCGGAACTTCTCATTTTAGATGAACCATTCAGCGGCCTTGATCCAGTTAATGCTGGGATGCTAGCTAGTATTATTGAAGAACAAGTACAGAGCGGAAAGACGATTATTTTATCAAGTCATCGTATGGAACAAGTAGAGGCTTTTTGCCAACATGTATGTATTTTGAAAAAAGGTGAAGCAGTCGTAAAAGGACAGCTAAGTGATATTAAGAAAGAATACGGTTTCCGTAATTTAACGATTGAAGATACAGTAGAGAATGAAAAGGGATTAGAAGCTATACATGTATCGTATGAAAAACAACAAGGCCTTCTTTATGTGAAAGTACAAGACGATGCGGAAGCTCTCAAGATTTTGCAACAGTTGCAAGAGCAAGGTGTTAGCTTACGACAATTCAAAATGTTAGAGCCGACGTTAAACGAAATCTTTGTAGAGAGGGCGAAATAACGATGCGTAAATTTTCTCACGTATTTTCATTTTATTTTAGGGAAGCGTTTTTATCTAAGAAATCATTAATTACGAGTGCGATTTTATTTTTAGTTGTGTTTGGGATTTTTGCATTTAATCATTTTACTTCAGGCGATGATAAAAATAAGGATAAAGATAAAATTGCAGTTGTAGTAGAGAGTTCCACATATAAAGTACAAAAAGATGAGCTAAATAAGCTATTGCCATCAGCAAAAATAACAATTGATTCAAAGGATGATTTTGATAAACTGCATAAGCAAGTAGAAGAAGGCGATTTAGATGGTCTATTCCATGTGACGGAAAAGGGTGGGGCTCCATCGATTACATATATGTATAATGGATTTCCAAGCCAAGCAACTTCTGCAATTATGGCAGGATATTTAAAGCAACAATATACGATGGTGACGATTGCCAAAAATAATGTTTCACCAGAAATTGCACAGCAATTACAAACAGAAATTCAAGTAAAGCAAGAAGCGATAAAAGATCGTACATCTTCTTTCGGAATTGCCTATTTCTTTACATTTGCTTTATATATGTTTATTGTAGCGTTCGGAAATACAATCGCAATGAATATTGCATCTGAAAAGGCGTCACGTGTAATGGAAGTAATGCTTCCGAAAGTGAAGCCTCTTACGATGATGTATGCGAAAATTTTAGCGGTTGTTTCAACGGCGTTATTGCAACTTGTCATATTGGCGTGTGGTTATCTTATTCCATATTTGTTAGGCTGGGTCGATTTAGAAAGTGCCTCACTATTTGGTATTCCAATTGACTTTACGAAATTAGATGCAAAGGTTATCAGCATGTTTCTTGTTTATTTCATTACGGGATATTTACTTTATGCGATGATGTATGCTGCTGCTGGAGCTGTCGTGTCTAAGACGGAGGATTTACAAGCTGTATCTTTCCCGGTAATGATTTTAATTATGGCTGCATTCTTTATTAGTATTAAATCATTAAGTGATCCGAATAGTACTATCGTTGTTGTAAGTTCTTACGTTCCATTTTTTACACCGATGGTTACCTTCTCACGTATTGTAGCTGGTGAAGCAGGTATGCTAGAAATTACGATAACATTAGCAGTCTTATTGGCGACAATTGCGGTATTAAATGCTGTTACAAGCCGCATTTACGTAAACGGCGTAATGAATTACTCAGATAAAGTGAAATTTAAAGATTTAGCGAAATTTATAAAGCGTCAATAATGAGAGAAAAGCATGATTTCCTATTGAAATCATGCTTTTTCTTTATGTATAAATTAAAAATAGTATATAATAATAAGAGTCGTCTTTTAATAGAATGAATAAAAAGGAGGGTGTGCAGATGGGGATTAGTAGTCGTTTTACAGTAGGTGTTCATATGCTGACATTACTTGCGATAGATCGAAACTCTCGCTGTACCTCTGAATGGATTGCCGGTAGTGTGAATACAAATCCAGTTGTGATTCGTCGCATTACAGGAATGTTGAAGAGAGCAGGGCTTGTTGATGTACAAGCTGGTAAAGGTGGTACGACACTTGCTCGAGATTTAGAAGAAATTACATTACTTGATGTATATAAAGCAGTGGAAGTTGTAGAAGAAGGACAACTATTTTCCTTCCATGAAAATCCCAACATTGAATGTCCAGTAGGAGCTAATATTCAATCAGTATTAGAAATTATTTTAATGCAAGCGCAAGAAGCGATGGAAAACGTACTTGCAAATGTAACGGTAGATCAATTAGTTACAAATTTAAAGTCTAAAATGAAAGAATAAAAAAAGCGAGCTTCCTCATAATGAGGGCTCGCATTTTTTTATTCAGAAATATTGAAAATTCTATTTTTCAGTATTTAAAATGAATTTACCTACGATAGCTGCAAAGATACCACCAAGAATTGGTGCTACGATGAATACCCATAGTTGAGAAAGTGCTTCTCCACCAACAAATAAAGCTGGTGCGATACTACGAGCTGGGTTAACAGATGTTCCAGTTAACGGAATTCCTAATAAGTGAATTAAAACTAATGTGAAACCAATTACTAGTCCAGCTAAAGAAGAACTTCCTTTTTTACCTGTTACAGCAACGATAACTAAAATAAATACGAAAGTTAAAATGAACTCAACTAAAAATGCTCCAGATAAACCAAGAGTTCCGAAACCATTTTGTCCTAAATTATCTAAAGGTGTTTTAGCAGATTTTAAAATTGTTACTAACGTTGCAGTTCCTAATAAACCACCTAAAATTTGAGCTAATACATAATAACAAAGTTCCATAGCGTTCATTCGTTTGTTGATGAACATAGCTACTGATACTGCTGGGTTAATGTGACATCCAGAAATTGTTCCGATGCTATATGCCATAGCTACAATAGATAAGCCGAAAGCCATAGCGATTCCTAATGTTCCAATTCCTTCAATTCCGCCGCCAGTGACAGCTACTCCAGTTCCGAATAATACAAGTACAAATGTACCAATAAATTCAGCGATTGCTTTTTTTAACATAATTTACCTCCTATTAATGCGCATGAAACGTATTATAACATAAGTTTTAGTATAAACAGCCAATGAAATACTATTCTGATAAGGCGAAATAGGGGGACAATAAAAAAGAGTATGGTTCATCTCTATAGAACCATACCCTTTTTTTATGCCGATTTTTTCTGTTTAACGACTGGAACAGAACGGTTTAAAATACTATTTGCAACCATTCCTAACATGATAATAATCATTCCGATGAGAGAAAGTCCTCCAGGGAGTGAACCATTTAAGAAAATGATTTCTCCAAGTACGGTAAAGACCATCGTTCCAGCTTGTGTTGCTTCAACAGCTCCAAGTAGAGCGAGGTTATCTTTTGCTAAGTCAGTAGCAAAGAAAAATGTCATCGTTGCAATAACGCCGGAACATAACGCTAACAAAAATCCTTGAAGCATTTGGTTGGATGTTGGAATGCCAGTAGTAGAAAATCCGTATATACCAAGCAAGATTGTTATAGGAAGACTTCCAATTGCCATTCCTAATACACGTTGGAATGTATCAAGGCGTCCACCAACAAGCTCCATCATTTTTCGGTTACCGAACGGATATAAGAAAGCGGCTAATACGACAGGTAAAAAACCTGAAATGAACTGAGTCATTGTAATATGGCCTGCGGCAGTTGCTTGCATACAAATTACACCAAGTAAAATAAATAATGCAACATATAAGCTACGAAGTGGAATTTTTCCGCGTACAAGTTTCGTACCTGATTTTGTTTCTATTTTCACGAAAAATAGTGGTGATAGTAGTAAACCAGCTAAAATCGTAACTTGCCAAGTTCCAGCAACGAGCCAAGCTGGAGAAAAGACAGCTGCGAAACTTAATAAAGAATAAAAACCAATACCGGCAACAGAACCCCATCCGATCCATGCCAATGGATGTTTTTTTAACTCTTCCCATAATTCCCTAAAGTTTTTGCGAAATAAAACGATAAGGAATAAAATAGGAAGAGCAAATAAAAAACGGAAGGAAGCTGTCCAAGCCCAGCTCGTTCCAGATACATTCATTGCTCTATTAATAATAAAGGTTGCAGAAAAAAAGGCCGATGATAAAAGACCTAATAAAATTGCGCGCATGAAGTATAGCACTCCTTTCGAAAATAAATAATTATGTATAGTATGATATACTTTTAATTATTAAAAGTAAACTATTTTATACTTTGAGGTGGTTTTATATATGAAAGAAAATGAAGATATGCAAACGAAAGAAGTCATTCAACAAGTTGGACAGTTATTGAGACAAATTCGAAATGAACAGAAATTAAGTTTAGAAGAATTAGCCCATAAAACAGGAGTTAGTAAATTAACATTAGGAAAGATCGAAAGAGGGGAAACAAATCCGACACTAGCTGTCATTTGGAAAATAACGAAAGGGTTATCAATTCCTTTATCCAGATTAATGGTTGTTGGAGAACCTGTAGCTGTTGCACGCTGTGGAGAAGGATTTGCAGTAGATGAAGGACAAGCGTGGCATTTAGAAACGATGTTCCGTTATACGAAAGAAACAGGGATGGAAATGCACCGTGCTTGTTTACGATCAAATAGTATATATGAGCCAGAAGCTCATCATGAAGGTGCGATTGAGCTTGTAACGGTAATGAAAGGGAAAGTGTCTATTCAAGTGGAGAATGATGTATACGAATTAAATGAGTTTGATTCCATTCAATTTGAAGCGAATAAGAAGCATATTTATAAAAATGAAGAAGAAGAAGTGGCGGTATTACATTTAACGATGAAATATTCTTCATGAAAAAATCACCTATAGGATTCTATAGGTGATTTGCTCTTCTTAAGTATGTGAAATAATGCCGTTAGTACGAACGTGGCATAAGTAATAAACAAATGAAATAAACTAAAAATCCTGTCCCAAAACATAAAACAGCAATAACCCAAATGATACGAATAAGAGTAGAGCTAATATCAAAATATTCTCCTAAACCACCACATATACCAAATAGCATTTTATCAGTTTCGGATTTACATAACTTTTTTGACATATTCCAATCAACTCCTTTTTATATCAAACTGCATACTTTTATTCTATATGGAAATTTATGAGAAGACTATGGGGTTGTATTACATTTTTTTGCGAGAAGGGATCGTATTAATTGTCTTAATTTTCAGTGGATATTAAACTTGTAGTTATGAGGTGATTTTTAATAAAGGGTGGGGAAATAGAGATGACAGTATATTGGTTGACTAACGTAATGCTTGAATCAGGATATACATATGAAGAAGAGAGAATTTCACAAACAGAAACAGAATTATGCAGTTTACTTATTGAAGATGGTCGAATTAAAAAAATTATAAAAGGGATTGTTCAAGAGGAAGATATAGTAACTTTTGATGCTAAGAACTTATTAATGTTGCCAGCTTTCAAAGAGATGCACATTCACATTGATAAAACATATTATAGTGGCCCATGGAAAGCTTGTATGCCAGCAGAAAGTATTTTTACACGTTTTAATGAAGAAGAAAAAATTTTACCAAAGCAATTAGCGACTGCCCAAAATAGAGCGGAAAATATGCTAGAGTTACTACTGCAAAATGGTGCAACGAATATTAGAACGCATTGTAATGTTGATCCAATTATTGGGCTTGGTAATTTGGAGGCGACGTTAGCGGCATTAGAAACATATAAAAATCGAGTATCTAGTAGAATTGTTGCGTTTCCGCAACATGGATTATTGCGCAGTAATTCTGTGCAACTCGTGAAAGATGCGATGCGTATGGGTGCTCATCTAGTCGGAGGAGTAGATCCAGCTACAGTGGATAATGACATTGAAAAGTCATTACATACAATTATGGATATCGCAGTCGAATTTAATGCGGATGTTGATATTCATTTGCACGATGCGAATAATCTTGGAACGTTTACGATGAAGAGATTGGCAAGGCCGTGTAACGATTAGTCATGCACTTGGACTTGGTGGTGTTACTGATAAAGAGGCTGAAGAAGTGGCAGAAAGACTCGCAAATGTAAATATTGATATTACTTCAACAGTGCCAATTGGTAAACAAGTAATCCCAATTCCGTTATTAGATAAAAAAGGTGTTAAGGTTTCATTAGGCAATGATAGCATTACAGATCATTGGTCACCGTTTGGAACAGGTGATATGCTTCAAAAGGCGAATCGATTAGCAGAGCGTTTTGGGTGGAGTGACGAAAGGTCTTTAGGAAAAGCACTCCGCTTTATTACAGGAGGAAAAGAAACGTTAAATAAGGAAGGGAAACGAGTATGGCCGAATGTAGGGGATGAAGCGAGCTTTGTTTTGACGAATGCGACATGCGCTGCTGAAGCAGTAGCACGTCAAACAGAAAAACGTTTAGTCGTGTATAAAGGAAATATTGTTGTTGGAAGTTTAAATGAGGTGGAATTAAATAATCTTGTGTAGAAGAATCGTTTAAATATTTTGAGGAGGGTTCTAATGGTGAGTATAGAACTCTTCTTTTTTATTCTTACAATATATTTTTATAGGAAAGCTAGAAGGGATGAAAAAATTGGACAATCAACATAACCAAAATCATATTATGGGAACTTTACAATGGCTTATATTTTTATTAGCAAATTCAATCGCACTACCAATTGTCGTTGGCGGATTATTTCATCTTACGACGGAAGAAATATTTTATTTAATGCAGCGTACGTTTTTTGTAGTTGGTATATCTTCTTTTTTACAAGGATGGCTTGGGCATAGACTGCCAATTGCGGATGGGCCGGCTGGATCTTGGGTTGGTGTATTTACCGTACTTGCTTATGCAACGGCCGGACAAGATCAATTACATAGTACACTGCAAATTTTAGAATTAGGAATGATAATCTCCGGTGTTATTCTAATAGGATTAGGAGTAACTGGTTTTATAGGACGTATTTTATTTTTATTTACGCCGCTTGTGACAGGGACGTTTTTACTTTTATTATGTTTACAATTAAGTGGTGTATTTTTAAAAGGAATGTTAGGAATTACAGCTACTATTTCTCAAATCGACGGATTTACAGCAATGATCGCGTTTAGTATATTTCTGTTCGTTATTATACTATCTAATTTTGGAAAAGGCTTTGTCAAAAGTTATGCAGTTTTAATAGGATTAATTAGTGGGTGGGTTATTTTTCTCATTGCAGGAAAAGTGACAATCCCATCTCAAGTAACTCATTTTGTGCAACTTCCACATATATTTGCTTGGGGACTTCCAAAATGGAATACAGGTATGGCTGTATCAAGTTTTGTTATGGTATGTATTTTAGTTTCGAATACGGTGGCAGCTATTATAGCAATTAATCAAGCAACTATTCATAAAGCGACTATTGAACAAAAACAGTTGAAAGATGGAACATGGGTTGGAGGGATTTCGCATATCATCTCTTCTGTATTTTCAACTGTAGGTGTCGTTCCGTTACCAGCAACGGCAGGATTTATACGTTTAACAAAACAAAAGTATATACGATCGTTCTTAATGGCATGTGCGTTACTAGTCGTAATGTCTCTTTTTCCAAGTATTATTCGTTACTTAGCATCTTTACCATCAGCTGTCGCATCGGCTGTTTTAATGGCTTCGTTCGTACAGTTAATTGGAATTGGATTTAATAATATAAAACAAGTGCCGATGAGTGAAAGGAATGTGACGATTTTAGGCGTTGCAGTATTATTTGGCAGCGGCGTTATGTTTTTACCGTCTGGAGCACTCCAATCCTTGCCGTCTGTTATGCAATATATATTCGGTAATGGTTTATTCGTAGGTACGGTTGTAAGTATATTGCTAGAACAAATATGGCGCGTTGGAAAGTAAGTGGATAAAAAGAGTGTACGCACTGTATAAAAGTCTAAAATAACATAGGAAATAAAGCCCATTTTCATTCACCACCTGCACATTTCGTTCATACAATATCTTGACTAAATAAACACCCAACTTACACATACACAGCTCTGGCTTAAGCAAGGAGGGTTATACCAGTTGAAGGAAAAAGCGTATCAATCTAAACCTTTACTCACAAAGAGAGAGAGAGAAGTATTTGAATTGCTGGTTCAAGATAAAACAACGAAGGAAATTGCAGGTGAACTTTTTATAAGTGAAAAGACAGTTCGCAACCACATCTCAAACGCAATGCAAAAGCTAGGGGTTAAAGGACGTTCACAAGCAGTTGTGGAGCTTCTTCGTATGGGAGAGCTCGAATTATAAGAAAGCAGCCGACTTTTATATAAAAGTCGGCTATTTTTTTGTTTGCTTCACTTGCTATATGAATGATAAAAACGTTTCATACATAAATAGGTAATAAGGAGGGGATATGTTGAAAAGGATACTGTTAGTTTCAACAAGTGCTCATGATATGAATGGACACCCGACTGGTTTGTGGCTTGAAGAGCTCGCAGCTCCTTATCATGTATTAAAAAAGGCTAAGTTTGATGTTGATATTGTGTCAATAAAAGGTGGGAGAGTACCTATAGATAGAGTGTCTATTCCGAATGGTATACCTCGCGAATTCAAGCATGTAGCTTCTTTATTGCAAAATACGAGGCCGATTTCAAATGTTCATTTTTCGGATTATGATGCGGTTTTATTTGGTGGTGGGCACGGGGCGATTGTAGATTTTCCAGGTAATCCATATGTAGCAAATTTGATTGAGAATATGTATAACAATAACCGGATTGTAGCGGCTGTTTGTCACGGAGTAAGCTCTTTAGTCGGTGTGAAAATAAGGATGGCTCGTTTTTTGTTGCGGGTAAGCGTATAACAGGTTATACAAACGATGAAGAAAGAGCTGTACATTTAGAAAAGCGCGTTCCGTTTTTGCTAGAAAGTAAGTTGAAAGAAGAAGGAGCTTTGTTTTATGTAGCCCCCAATTTTACGCCGCATGTAGTAGTAGATGGTCATTTAATTACAGGACAAAATCCACAGTCTAGCGTGGAAATAGGTAAGGCTATAAAAAGGGCTGTAAATAAATTATAGAAAAAATACCCGCTACTAACAAAGGTAGTGGGTATTTTTATCCCTCTATTTTCCAGGTAGTAGGACCGCGATTGGTGAGGGCTAATAATCAGTGGGGGATGAACAAAACTCCCACTGATTAAAGTTTCACTTTATTCTAAAATTCCCGCCTCAAAATTGGTTTGTAACCGTCCAGTTGGTAATAATTGATTATAGTTTTTTATGTATAGTATATGAAAATGTAATAAACTAAAAAGGCATAATGAGTATAATAACTTCATTTATAATCATTCGTGAATTTGCTATACTATTTTGTATGGACAAAAGGGGAGGCTCTTTTAAATGAGAAAAGTCGCATGTGCAAATACTTATATTAATAAAATAAAGCCCATTATTAGAAAGACAAGTTTTAGCCAATTGAAAATAGATGAAATTGCGAAATATATGGATATTAGTAAAGCTACTTTATATAAACGTTTTTCTTCGAAAGATGAAATTATTGAGGCGGTAGTAGAGGATTTCATGAACTATCTACTCGAAGGTGATGCGGATAATCAAGATGAAAGTATGTCATTTACAGAACGTTTCCAAAAGACGTTTATCCATTCTTTAAAATGTGTGACATATATTTCGGATGTTTTTTTGCAAGATTTGAAAGAAGCATATCCGCATTTGTCGGATCAATTAGTCGCTGCCCAACAAAATCGTAATCATAATTTGCAAATGTTTTTTGAAGCGGGTATGGAACAAGGTTATTTTAATAAAATGAATGCACAATTATTTATGGTACAAGATGATGTGATGTTAAGACGTATTATAGATCATTCTTTTTGTATTCAGTACGATATTACGTTAAAGAAAGCGATACTTGATTTTTATCAATTAAAGAAGTATCAACTTTTTAAACCAGAGTATATAGAAGCAATTGATGATTCTGAAATTGAAAAAGAAGTTATTGCTATTTTGCAAATGATTTCGTAAAAAAGCAGATCTCCCTTAATAGAGGAGAATCTGCTTTTTTAGTACATATTATTTTTGCAACTGCTTTAATACTAATTCGGCTACTGGACCACCTGAAGCTGGGTTTTGACCAGTGATAACACGATTATCTTCTAGAGCATAAGCTTCCCACGGTTGCGCGGCTTTTTCGTAAAGTCCTCCATTTTTAATGAGTTCATCTTCTGTTAAAAATGGAACGAATTGATCTAATTCAGCTAATTTTTCTTCTTCATTTGAAAAGCCTGTTACCTTCTTACCGCTAATTAAACGATCCCCATTGCTTAATGTAATATGAAATAAACCAGCAGCTCCATGACAAACGGAAGAAACAATTCCGCCGTTTTCATAAATATTGCGGCTAATATTTTGAAGTTCTTTATTTTCTGGGAAGTCCCAAATAACCCCGTGGCCACCTGCGTAATAAATAACAGCGTAGTCTTCTGGATTCACTTCACTTGGTTTCATTGTAGAACCGAGGCGATTCATAAACTCTTTCTTTTGATACCATTCCCAATCGATGCTCTCCGCCATTGCTAAACTATGTGGATCAATTGGTGTATAACCGCCTTGTGGACTGACGTAATCAACTTCGTAACCCGCTTCTTCTACTTTTTTTACGAAATGTACAGCTTCACCAAGCCAAAGTCCGGTAGCCCTATTTAAATTTGGATATTTTTCTACGCTTGTTAATACAACTAACATTTTTCTTTTCATCATAATCCTCCTATAATGTCTCTTCTATATAAAAGTTCTGTATGCGTTTCATTTTATTAAGTTAAAAAATGTAAATTTGAATAATCATGCCAGTCCTCCTTATATCGGCTTCGAAATTAGTGTATAATAACTTTTGAACAAAGTAAACTAAAAAGGTTTAATTAGTTTACTTTGTATATTTTTTCATTGACAAACTGTAATGCTGAAACTATGATAGTTCCATGAATATCGAACAACATACGTGTTTCGTTTCGAATTCAATTTACCCCGCATTAACGGGCAGTAAGACCCCCATCTCAAAATTCAGCGGAAGCAAAGAAGTTAGGTGGGGGTTGGGC
Organism: Bacillus sp. PPSBB_2; assembly: GCF_045291115.1. Classification (NCBI taxonomy): domain Bacteria; kingdom Bacillati; phylum Bacillota; class Bacilli; order Caryophanales; family Bacillaceae; genus Bacillus; species Bacillus sp. PPSBB_2. The sequence goes on along the minus strand of NZ_CP147983.1, from coordinate 4,753,910 downwards.
TGCCTGTAAAAGCCCGATTGGTGAGGGCTAATAATCAGTGGGGGATGAACACAAACCTCACTGATTAAAGTTTCACTTTATCGCGCGATAAATTAGCAACTTTTACACATTTAATGAAGTTATTTAGTGGTGATACAACATTTAAATAACTTCATTTTTTTATCTATAGTTTGACAGTTTTAAAATTGCAATCAGGAGAGTGTTACACATGGGGAAAGATATAAGAAACCATTCGAAATGGTTTGTTTTTACATTATGTTTTATTGTTTTGTTAGGACCGATGAACGCTGTGTTATTTAATGTAGCGCTAGAGGATATTGCCAATGATTTATCAATTAGTCAATCGAAAGTAAGCTGGGTTGTAGTAGGGTATTCCTTAGTTGTCGGTATTGGTTCGATAATATATGGAAAGCTGGCTGATCGTTACAGTGTAAAAAGACTATTAATTATTTCTATTATCATATTTGTAGCTGGTTCTATTGTTGGATTTGTGAATCAATCTTATGAAATTATCATTTTCGCAAGGTTAGTGCAGGCGAGCGGGGGAGCAGCGTTTATTGCGCTTAGTATGATTGCGGTGGCGAAATTAGTTGCTCCAGCTAAAAAACCAGGTGCGTTAGCAATGATTAGTTCTTCTATTGCATTAGCGGTTGGTATTGGACCTTTAGTAGGTGGGGCAATTACAAATACGTTAGGGTGGCCGTATTTATTTTTATTTATGGTTATTTCAATGATTGGTATTTTCTTACTCGTAAAATTTATGCCAGAAGAGGCGCGACATACAGATGAAGTGTTTCGCTTTGATTTCATTGGAGCAGTTTTATTATTTGTATTGATTACGACCATTTTATTAGGAGTTAATATTAATAGTGGGCTTTTTGTGTTATCTGTTGTTTTTCTATTTTTATTTAAGGCTCATATGAAGAGAACAGAGTCGCCGTTTATTGATATTGAGTTATTTACAAATAAACCATTACTTCGTTTAATAGCGGTCGGATTTATCATTAATGTGGCGTTATGTGCTAGTTTATTATTATTACCATTACTGTTAGGAAGAGGACATGGATTGTCTCCATTCGTTATTGGAATTGTATTGTTTATTGCATCTCTCTTTGGTATTGTATCTAGTTTTATTACCGGAAAGATTATTCCTTCGTTTGGGAATGTGAAGATGATGTATGTAGCTTCTGTAGTTATGATCATTGGCTTTTTAATTTTAGGGATTATTCCGGACGGGAACTTACTCTTTATTTTATTTGCGGTTATTTTAACATTTATGAGTTATTCGGCAATTCAAGTATCATTAAACACATTTATCCCGAAAACATTAAATCCAGCTAAAGTTGGAGTCGGTCTTGGTTTATATAATTTAATTAACTTTTTCGGTATGGCATTTGGACCAGCTGTAGCGAGCAAAATTATGGAATCTACAAATAGTTATCGATTGAATTTTATTTTGATCGTCATTTTAATTGCTGCTCATTTCTTCTTATTAATGGGAATGTCTTCTTTTCAAAAAAAGATGGAGCAATGAATATGCACTTTATATAGAAGAAACCGACTTTCTTATAGAAGGTCGGTTATTTTTCTGTCTTGCAAATTACGAAAAAAAGGAGCAAAATAAAAAAGGTCCTAGTCTATACATGGGAAAATGAAAATTTTCATACAGAAGCATTTGAAGTGAGCGAACTTAAAGTGTGTAAAATATAATGATAAACATAAAAGATGATGAATGAGAAAACGGGTGATGAAGTTGAATAGAGCAATCGGTGTTATCGATTCAGGAGTTGGCGGTTTAACAGTAGCGAAGGAATTAATTCGTCAGTTGCCGAAAGAGCGTATCATATATTTAGGAGATACAGCACGTTGTCCTTATGGTCCACGTTCTCGAGAAGAAGTACGTCAATTTACGTGGGAAATGACAGAGCATTTACTAGATTTAAATATTAAAATGTTAGTTATTGCGTGTAATACAGCAACTGCAGTTGTATTAGAAGAGATGCAAAAACAATTACCAATTCCAGTAGTAGGAGTTATTCACCCAGGATCACGTACAGCTTTAAAAGTGACAAACACGTATCACGTTGGGATTATTGGAACGATTGGAACGGTGAAAAGTGGTGCATACGAAGAGGCGTTAAAGTCTATTAATAACCGTGTTATGGTAGAAAGTTTAGCTTGTCCACCTTTCGTTGAACTTGTAGAGAGTGGGAATTTCGAAAGTGAAATGGCGTATGAAGTTGTAAGAGAAACGTTGCAACCACTGAAAAGTACCGATATTGATACACTTATATTGGGGTGTACACATTATCCGATTTTAGGACCTGTTATTAAAAAAGTAATGGGAGATAAAGTGCAACTAATTAGTTCTGGTGATGAAACAGCACGTGAAGTAAGTACAATCTTATATCATAGTAAAATGTTGAATGAAGGAGAAGAACAAAGCGATCATCTCTTCTTAACAACAGGAAAAATAGGCTTGTTTAAAGAAATTGCATCAAAATGGTTCGGTCAACCGATTGAAAATGTGAAGCATATTCATTTAGAAAAAGAATAATAGTAGAATTTATATAAGTGAGCTCCTGAGAAATCAGGAGTTTTTGTTTTATCTTGCTATTTGCTGGGGAGTAAGACCCCTGTTGATTAAAGTTTCAATTTATAAGAGGCGCAGCTTGTTCTAAAACGTGAAACAGCTCGTATACATAATAGTACAAACTTAGATTTTAGGGGGGAATGGCATGCCTAAATCCACTTTTAAATGGGTTGTTGGTGCTACTGTGAGTGCTGTTTTACTAACAGGGTGTGGCTTTATAAATCAAGAGAAAGCAACTGAACAAATTGATCCGCCAAAACAAGTTACGTATACAGAGGGTGGGAAGAAAGAAGTAGCTAAAAAAGATAAGCAAGGGCAAATGGTAAATAGAGAACTATACCTTGTTGATAAAAATGGTTATGTTGTACCACAAACGTTAGCTATACCTACTCCGAAAGCAAATGAGACTGTGAAGCAAACGTTAGAATACCTTGTGAAAGATGGACCGGTAACGAATTTATTACCGAATGGGTTTCGTGCAGTCATTCCGGCGAATACAACGATGACCTTAGATTTGAAAAAGGACGGAACGGCAGTTATTGATTTCTCTAAAGAAATGAAAAACTATGCGAAAGAAGAAGAGCGTCAAATCGTTGAATCTATAGCTTGGACGTTGACGCAATTTACAGAGATAAAACAAGTGCAGTTCCAAATAAATGGTGAGAAATTGGCAAAGATGCCGGTTGGTGGTACACCGCTTGGTGAAGGAGTGAGCCGTGCAAATGGTATTAACTTCGATGATGAACAAGTAGCAGATGTAACAAATACAAAACCAGTCACACTGTATTTTATGGCGCAAAATAATAATAAACAGCAATACTACGTACCAGTCACACGCCGCGTTGCGGAAGGTAAAGAAAATGACTATGCAACAATTATAGATGAACTTGTAAAAGGTCCGATCCATCAATCGCTCCTGAATGATTTTAATCCAGGCGTTAAGCTTATTACGAATCCGAAATTACAAGACGGAAATCTTACATTAAACTTTAATGAAAATATATTTGTAAACCCAGATAAAAATATGATCTCAAATTACGTATTGAAGTCGTTAGTTTTATCTTTAACAGAAAAGAAAGGTGTGAAAAATATTTCTATTGAAGTGAATGGAAAAGCAAATCTTATAGATGAAAAGGGCGGAAAGTTAATAAAACCTGTAGATCGTCCAGAAAACGTGAATACAGGTAGTTTTTAATCGTCAATAATTTGATATACTTAAGTAAGAAAGAGGAATTGCTTTTTGGGTTCCTCTTCTTTTATTGTATACATATCATACATTTAAATTTGGCTATACTAACAAGTAGTTATGAGGAGGTTATTTTTATGCGAGTAGATGGTAGAGAGAAAACAGAATTACGCCATATACATATTCATACGAATTATTTAAAACATCCAGAAGGATCAGTGTTAATTGAGGTTGGGGATACAAAGGTAATTTGCTCAGCGACAATTGAAGAGCGTGTCCCGCCATTTATGCGTGGAGAAGGAAAGGGCTGGGTAACAGCTGAATATGCGATGATTCCACGTGCGACAGAACAACGTACAATTAGGGAGTCAAGCAAAGGGAAAGTAACAGGACGTACAATGGAAATCCAGCGCTTAATAGGACGAGCATTACGTGCGGTAGTTGATTTAGAAGCGCTTGGCGAGAGAACAGTTTGGATTGACTGTGATGTCATCCAAGCAGATGGTGGAACGAGAACAGCTTCTATTACAGGTGCATATGTAGCGATGGTATTAGCTTTCGAGAAATTATTACAAGCAGAAAAAGTATCTAAAATTCCAGTAAAAGATTATTTAGCAGCAACATCAGTAGGAATTGTTGAAGAGCAAGGTGTTGTTTTAGATTTAAACTATGCAGAAGATTCTAAAGCAGACGTTGATATGAATGTAATTATGACTGGAAAAGGTCAGTTCGTTGAAGTGCAAGGAACTGGAGAAGAAGCGACGTTTAGTAGAGCGCAGTTAAATGAATTACTTGATGCAGCAGAACAAGGCATTTTCCAACTGATTGATATGCAAAAAGAAGCGTTAGGTGACATCGTATCTCATATAGAGTAGAGGTGGAAAGTATGAAACAAGTTGTTGTAGCGACAAAAAATATGGGGAAAGTACGTGAATTTGCTGAGTTATTTGAGCGATTTGATTTAGAAGTGAAATCATTACACGATTTTCCTCATATTGAAGAAGTCGAAGAAACTGGTGAAACATTTGAAGAAAATGCGATCTTAAAAGCGGATAGTTTGAGTAGACAGTCGAATGCAATTGTAATTGCGGATGATTCAGGTCTTATTGTAGATGCGTTAAACGGGAAACCAGGCGTGTATTCAGCTCGTTTTGCTGGAGAGCCAAAAGATGATCAAGCGAATATTGATAAAGTTTTACAAGAATTAAATGAAATACCGTTTGATAAGCGTAAAGCTCGCTTCTACTGTGCATTAGCAGTAGCTTTCCCTGAAGGTGATAAAAAGCCTGTCATTGTAAACGGGACATGTGAAGGATTTATTTTAGAACAACGCCGCGGAGAAAATGGCTTTGGATACGATCCGATCTTTTATGTGGAAGAGTATAAAAAAGCAATGGCGGAATTAAGTTCAGATGAAAAAAATGCTATTAGTCACCGCGGACGTGCTCTTCGTAAGTTAGAAGAAAAAATCCCGGAATGGTTTTTAGGAGAATAAGGGAGAGAGAATGATGAAAGCTTTAATCGTAAGCGATAGTCATAGCTCTGTGAAGGAATTACAGCAGTTGAAAGAGAAGTATGAAGGGAAAGTAGATATCATGATTCATTGCGGTGATTCAGAGCTAACATCTGCTCATGAAGAACTGCAAGGTTTCCATGTTGTAAAAGGAAACTGTGATTATGCTAACTTTCAAGATGAAATTGTAACTGATGTAGATGGAATTCGCTTCTTAGTTGTGCATGGACATCGCCATAATGTGAAAATGACATTACAAACGCTAGCGTACCATGCTGAAGAAGTGGGAGCGCAAGTTGCATGCTTCGGACATTCTCACGTATTAGGTGCGGAATTAATCGAGGGCGTTTTATTTATTAATCCAGGCAGTATTTTATTACCACGTCAGCGTGTAGAAAAGACATTTGCTTTATTAGAAATGGATGAAAATCAAATGGAAGTTCGTTTTGAAACGTTAGACGGACAACTAGTTGAACAGGCAGTTTTTAAAAGAGGATAAGAAAATTTATCCTCTTTTAAAAAAGGTGTTGACTTTATGTGTGGTTATACATATAATAAATATTGTCGATAGGGCAACGGCGCTAACGAAGAAAAGAAAATAACATATGCGGGTGTAGTTTAGTGGTAAAACAAGAGCCTTCCAAGCTCTGGTCGAGAGTTCGATTCTCTTCACCCGCTCCATGTCCCAGTAGCTCAGCCGGATAGAGCATACGCCTTCTAAGCGTACGGTCGGGAGTTCGAATCTCTCCTGGGACGCTAAAAAAACCTTGTTATCTTTTGATAACAAGGTTTTTTGTTTGGGTTATAAGTGTAGTTCATGCTTAATATTTGCGACCTTTCCTTTGATATTAAGCAGTTGCATATGTACTTCTTTTTCTTAAATAAAAAGAGGACCATTTATGCGCCCTATTCCTCTTATTTAATTTAAAGAATCAATAGGTTTATGATGGAACTCAAATCCATATCCAGATTCTCTTAATTGTTTACTTACAATATTATAAAACTCTTTACCATTCTAGTACGATTGAGCAGCAGTTATCGGAACTTATCCCTGTGAGTGTGTTACAATTAATAGAAGCGGAAAACGAGAATCTCCAATTGACTGGACCTGTGATTGGTTAGATGGTTTAAGAAGGTCGTATAAAAAAGGGAGATGGCGCAAAGATGGCGAGATCAAATGAGAACGATTTAACGGAGAAATTGGCAGAAGGTCACCGAAAATATGGTGATGGCAATTTTACAGTACAGAACATCGGTGATGAAACTAACCCGAATTGGACTATCGTAAAAAATGTGAGGAAGGGATCGGCAGGCATTCGCGAAGGAGAAGATATATTAAGACTGCGATCAAAATATATAAAATAGTACGGAAATGGGCGGAGCGGGAGCTCGAATCTCTCCTGGTACGCTACAAAAACCTTGTTATCTTTTGATAACAAGGTTTTCTGTTTAGCTATTAATAAACTTCTCAAATACAAAACCATAATCTTTCACATTATATTGTTTCTTCGTATCAACAAGCCAGTTAAAGGCAATCTCGTTCATTTCTTTAAATTGCTCTGCTAAATTTACTTGTGCGTTTGAAATGCGGCTAAAGGCATTAGATGCCATATCTAAACTTTTATGTGCATATTGTAATGTAATATCGTTGTCGTATGAAATTTCTTCGATTTTAAGTAAAGTCTTATATAAATCTTTTAATTCTTCAATATGTTTTTTATGAACATCAATTGAGTAATGTTCATCGCCCATTTGAAACTTAATTTCTACATCTAAATCAATCGTTCCTGCAGTTTCAAGTGCTACGTTTTTAATTTGATATTTACTATAACTAAAGCGGCGTAGTGTACGTTTTTTACTTGTTGCGCTTGTACCGTCTAAGTGAATTAACCCTTTGTTTGTGAAGCAATATTCATCTGATTTCGATTTAATTAGAAAGTAAATTTTCTCCCCATCTTCATGCATTACATAATCATCGGCATCGACCTTATCATAGTCTTTAGGTGTAATAACAGAACCTACATCGCTTAGTCCTAATACATCTGCGGCCATTTTTTTAAACATATATAATCCCCCTTGTAAATTAAATTCTTAATTGTACAAAAATATATTAACATGATTTTCATCCTTTGTTTTCTTGTAATACGAAAATATCTGAAGGTAAGTTAAGAAAAGTAATGAATAATTATTTTGATCCTAAATTATTTAGTAAATCTATTAGTTTAAGATTGGATTCTTCGAAAAATAACCAAGAGAAAAAAGTTAATTTTGCAAGTGATTATAGAGAAATTCCGTGAAAGCACCTCAAGCTATGTGAGGTGTTTTTCTATCCTCTTTTGAAATCTTACAATTCTGTAAGGTAACTGTAAGGTAGTTCGATGGTAACAAATTGCTAATCTTTTATAATGAAGATAACAACGATAAAACGAGGAGGCAGAAATGATGAAAGGATTAGTTGTAACGGGCTTAACGGTTGCTTTTGGATTTGTAGCGTATGAGAAATTAACGTATGTAGTTGATGTTGTGAAACATTTGATTGCTTAGAGAAAACAGCCATGAGAGGGAAAGGGAATGAGTGAATGAATGGAATGGTTATTTGGAATTATAGGTACTTGTAGTGTAGTGTTATTGTTCTTTGTCCCAAGTGGTATACTTAGTTCGACAACAAGTTTGTTCTTCTTAAGTTTGTTTGCTTGTACGATGCTTATTATTATGTTTTTAATGAAGCGAAGTAAGCCAATCTTCTATTTTAGCATGATTGTTATGGCAATTATTGTTCTCCAAATTATTACCCTTGTAATATACCCCACAATTATAAAAGCTTTCCATTAATGATGAATCCTCTGCGTTTGTTGCTGGGGATTTTTATTTGTACAATTTTAATTTTTAGTAGAGATTTATTCGTATTGGAATGTAAAAATTAAATATTTTCATATTTCAAACAAATAATTTGGGGATGTTGTGTTCTCATTACGCATTTGATATATTTACTTTGAACATAATTAAAATCAAGAAAAAGAGGCGGACGTATGGATAAAAAAGAAAATACGGTCGTATTGTTTCCGCAGCTATCAGAGCGCTATATTGATGAAGGTTTTTTAGCGTTGAAAGAGCGGAAGTTCGAAGATGCATTGCGCTGCTTTGAAATATTACGTCAGTATAATGCGGAAACGGAACAAACGGAATTAGCTTCAGTTATTTGTTTACTCGAATTAAAACGTATGGAAGAAGCGAAAGACAAATGTGAACAGTTGCTTAAAACAGGAGTTGTCTTATTTGGTGATATTCTTGAAACGTACGTGACTATTTTAGTTCAAACAAATGATTATGAAGGTGTTATTGAAACTGTTGAAAAGGTTTTACAAACGAAAGATATAATGCCTGATCAAAAGGAAAAATTAGCGCAGCTTGCTTTATTTGCAGAAGGTATGCTAAATGAGGGAGACGCATCGCTAGTGGATTCAAATTTTGAGTTGAATGAGTTTACTAATGAAATTTTTGGAGAAAACTTTGGACAGAAGCTAAGAGCGATTCAGCGACTTTCATTAAAAGACTTAGATCTTGCATTACCTATTTTAAAGAAATTTTTAATAGATGAAGAGCAACACCCCTATTTGAAAACTTCTATTTTGTATAAAATGATAGAAAGTCAGGTAGAAGAGGAAATAGAGGTAGAAAAGTTTGGGAATACGATTAAGGTAATTCCAGCATTTACAGGTCATAATGAGGAGCAATCCAATAACATTATACATAAATTATCAAGTCGATTAGAGCAAAATTATCCCGATATATTTGAAGCGATGGTTACATATTGGAAAGAATTGCAAATTAGCATTTTCCCATTCGCTCTATTAATGGATAAAGAAGAGATTTGGTCAGCTGTTTTAGAGAGAATTGGAAGAAAGCGTTTCGGATTGGCTATTGATGAAGAAGAGCTTATGGCAGCATACAATATCGAATTGGAAGAGTTTCATATTGCCTATCAATGGTTATTACGTGTTGAAAGAGAAGGATATTTGCCCGTATAATTATGAAAAAGAATCGTTCAGTTCTTGAAACGAGCATATTCTATGTTATAATGTAAGGGTTGCAAAAGGCAGAAAACTGCCTGTTTGTAAGAGAAGAGAAGTGTAATTCTCTTACTTAATATGTTTCATATTATTCTCGAACAAAATATACCGTAGTTGTCTTCTGGGCAATTAGTAGATTGGAACATTATATCTGAAAGCTTTTGCTAGAGGATTATTTGTGTATTTGTTATTTCAAAAAAGAGATAATGAAGATCTTAATCTATAGAGGTATGTGCATACATTATTATAGTTGGAGGGAAAGAATAAATGTCTACAAAATGGGAAAAATTAGAAGGTAACGTTGGCGTTTTAACAATCGAAGTTGATGCTAAAGAAGTAAACAACTCTATCGACGCTGCGTTCAAAAAAGTAGTAAAAACAATTAACGTACCAGGTTTCCGTAAAGGAAAAATGCCTCGTCCATTATTCGAACAACGCTTTGGTATTGAATCTTTATACCAAGATGCTTTAGATATCATTTTACCAAAAGCATACGGTGAAGCGATTGAAGAAGCTGGTATCTTCCCAGTTGATCATCCTGAAATCGACATCGAGAAGTTCGAAAAAAATGCTAACCTTATCTTCACTGCAAAAGTTACAGTGAAACCTGAAGTTAAATTAGGTGAGTACAAAGGTTTAGCAGTAGAAAAAGTTGAAACAACTGTAACTGACGAAGATGTAGAGAACGAATTAAAATCTTTACAAGAACGTCAAGCTGAACTAGTTGTTAAAGAAGAAGGAACTGTTGAAAACGGTGATACAGCTGTAATCGACTTCGAAGGTTTCGTTGATGGCGAAGCATTTGAAGGCGGAAAAGGCGAAAACTACTCTCTAGCAATCGGTTCTGGTACATTCATCCCAGGTTTCGAAGAGCAAGTAATCGGTCTTAAATCTGGTGAGTCTAAAGACGTTGAAGTATCATTCCCAGAAGAGTACCATGCTGCTGAATTAGCTGGCAAACCAGCAACATTCAAAGTAACAATTCACGAAATCAAAACAAAAGAACTTCCTGAGTTAAACGACGAGTTCGCTAAAGAAGCAGACGAAGCGGTTGCAACTCTTGATGAATTAAAAGCAAAACTTCGCACAAACTTAGAAGAAGGCAAAAAGCACGAAGCTGAGCACAAAGTACGTGACGAAGTAGTAGAATTAGCTGCTGCTAACGCTGAAATCGAAATTCCAGAAGCTATGATCAACACTGAGTTAGATCGTATGGTTCGTGAATTCGAGCAACGTTTAGGCCAACAAGGTATGAACCTTGAGCTTTACTACCAATTCACAGGTACTGATGCTGACAAATTAAAAGAGCAAATGAAAGAAGATGCACAAAAACGTGTAAGAATCAATCTTGTTCTTGAAGCTATCATTGAAGCTGAAAACATCGAAGTTACTGAAGAAGAAGTAACTGCAGAAGTTGAAAAAATGGCTGAAATGTACGGTATGCCAGTAGACGCTATCAAGCAAGCTCTTGGAAGCGTAGACGCTTTAGCTGAAGATCTTAAAGTGCGTAAAGCTGTAGACTTCTTAGTAGAAAACGCTGCATAATAAAATAACAAGGCACGATTAAAATCGTGCCTTGTTTTATAAATATAGAAATATATTTATAAAACTTTTCGATGGAGAAGGAAAAGTTCCTTTACAAGTCGAATATACATATTTCAAAAGTTTTAAAAATTTTTTATTTGTACATAACTAGTCATATTATTTGTATTTCTCGCCACGTAGTGACATAATATGTATTTACATACGATACATTTATCGTGTACATACGAAGGCAAGAGGTTAGCACTTTGTAAGGGGTGTGAAAATATGTTTAAATTTAATGATGAAAAAGGGCAATTAAAATGTTCTTTCTGTGGTAAAACACAAACGCAAGTTCGAAAGTTAGTGGCAGGTCCAGGTGTTTACATTTGTGACGAGTGTATCGAACTTTGTACTGAAATTGTACAAGAGGAGCTTGCGAAGGACGAAGAAGTAGAATTCAAAGATGTACCGAAACCGGTAGAAATTCGTGAAATCTTAGATGAGTATGTCATCGGGCAAGATAGCGCGAAAAAAGCACTAGCGGTAGCGGTATATAACCATTACAAACGCATTAATTCTAACAGCAAAATTGATGATGTAGAATTAGCGAAGAGTAATATCGCACTTATCGGGCCAACAGGTAGTGGTAAAACATTACTGGCACAAACTTTAGCGCGTATTTTAAATGTTCCATTTGCAATCGCGGACGCAACATCTTTAACAGAAGCTGGATATGTTGGGGAAGATGTAGAAAATATCTTACTAAAATTAATTCAAGCAGCTGATTATGATGTAGAGAAAGCGGAAAAAGGAATCATTTATATTGATGAGATTGATAAAGTGGCACGTAAGTCCGAAAATCCATCAATTACACGTGATGTATCTGGTGAAGGTGTGCAGCAGGCACTTCTGAAAATTTTAGAGGGTACTGTAGCAAGCGTTCCACCTCAAGGTGGTCGTAAGCATCCGCACCAAGAGTTTATTCAAATTGATACAACGAACATCTTATTCATTTGTGGTGGAGCGTTTGATGGCATTGAGCCGATTATTAAACGTCGCCTTGGTGAAAAAGTAATTGGATTTGGTTCTGAGAAGAAAAATGCTGATGTGAATGAGAAGCATGTTTTATCTCACGTATTACCAGAGGATCTTTTAAGATTTGGTTTAATTCCAGAGTTTATCGGTCGTCTTCCAGTTATTGCGAACCTAGAGCCACTTGATGAAGATGCTCTTGTTGATATTTTAACGAAACCGAAAAATGCACTTGTTAAGCAATTCCAAAAATTATTGGAGCTTGACGATGTTGAGTTAGAGTTTGAAGAAGGTGCACTAATCGAAATTGCGAAAAAAGCAATTGAACGTAAAACGGGTGCTCGTGGACTTCGTTCTATTATTGAAGGCTTAATGCTTGATGTAATGTTCGAACTTCCATCTCGTAAAGATATCGAGAAGTGTATTCTTACAAAAGAAACAGTAGCTGATAATGAGCCGCCAAAATTGGTGTTACAAGACGGTACTGTACTTGATACAAAAACATCTGCATAATGCGAAAGGGAAACAGCAATTTTTATAATTGCTGTTTTTCTTTATGTTTAGCTACGTTCCTCCGCGGAAATACTAAGAGATAAAATATTGCGGGAGGAAATAAATAATGAGCTGGACAAATATATTTTTAGTTGTTCAACTTGTTTTTGGTGTAATTGTCGGATTGTATTTCTGGCATTTACTTCGAAATCAACGAACACAAAAAGTTTCAATTGATCGAGAATCGAAAAAAGAATTAGAACAGCTTCGTAAAATGCGTGAGATTTCTTTAACAGAGCCGCTAGCAGAAAAGGTGCGTCCTACAACCTTTTTAGATATTGTAGGGCAAGAGGACGGAATTAAGTCGTTAAAAGCGGCTCTTTGTGGTCCGAATCCGCAACATGTAATCATATATGGCCCGCCAGGTGTTGGGAAAACAGCGGCAGCACGTCTTGTATTAGAAGAAGCGAAACGAAATCCTAAATCTCCATTTCGTACGAATGCAACATTTATTGAACTTGATGCGACAACAGCTCGGTTTGATGAACGTGGTATCGCAGACCCTTTAATAGGTTCGGTGCATGATCCGATTTATCAAGGTGCTGGGGCGATGGGGCAAGCAGGTATTCCGCAACCGAAAAAAGGTGCTGTAACAGATGCACATGGTGGTATTTTGTTTATTGATGAGATTGGCGAGCTCCATCCGATTCAAATGAATAAAATGTTAAAGGTGTTAGAAGATCGAAAAGTATTTTTAGAAAGTGCGTACTATAGTGAAGAAAATACGATGATCCCAACATATATACATGATATTTTCCAAAAAGGCTTACCGGCAGATTTTCGCTTAGTTGGAGCAACGACACGTTCGCCAGAGGAAATTCCTCCTGCTATTCGGTCACGTTGCTTAGAAGTATTTTTCCGTGAATTAGATACGGAAGAAATTCAAAAAGTAGCGAAAAATGCCGCGGAAAAAGTGGAAATGCAAATAGGTGAAAATGGTATTGAAATGATCGGGATGTATGCAAGGAATGGACGAGAAGCGATTAATCTCGTGCAAATCTCTGCTGGTATGGCGATAAATGAAGAACGTTCTTTCATTAAGGATGAAGATATAGAGTGGGTTGTTCACTCAAGTCAGCTTACACCGAAATATGAAAAGCACATTTATCCGATTCCAAGGATTGGTCTTGTAAATGGTCTTGCTGTATACGGACCAAATACAGGTGCGTTATTAGAAATTGAAGTAACAGCAATCAAGGCGAAAGATAAAGGATCGGTAAATGTTACCGGAATTGTGGAAGAAGAAAGTATTGGTAGTCAAACGAAATCGATTCGTCGTAAAAGTATGGCGAAAGGCTCTGTTGATAATGTATTAACAGTACTTCGTTCTTTAGATGTGTTGCCAGAAGGATATGATATACATATTAATTTTCCAGGTGGTATCCCAATTGATGGACCTTCTGCAGGAATCGCTATGGCAACAGGTGTATATTCTGCGGTGCACCGCACGTATGTAAATAATGAAGTAGCGATGACAGGGGAAATAAGTATACACGGAGAAGTAAAACCTATTGGTGGCGTGTACGCAAAAATAAAAGCTGCGAAAAAAGCGGGAGCTAAGAAAGTCATTATTCCTGCTGAAAATATGCAACCATTTTTGTATACGATCAAGGGAATTGAAATTATTCCTGTCCGTAAGTTAAAAGAAGTATTTGAGTTAACGTTTATGCAAGAAAATATGCATAGAGAGCTAGATGTACATACTCACGTAGACGAAACAGATGCACAATCTATGTAAAAATAAACAATAATAAAATTTGCCAGACTTCGTTTAAGTTTGTATGCTTAATCGGAGTCTTTTTTCTTTTCGTGAGGTAGAAAAACAAGCTATTTACAATTGCGCGGAATCTCAGCAATTGCATCTAGGTGTATTGTAATATAAAATAGTTGAACAGGAGTTTAATTTATTATGGAGGTGCTATGTCTAGTATGAATACGAACGAAAGAATCGTGCCCCTCCTACCATTAAGAGGCGTTCTCGTATATCCAACGATGGTTTTGCATCTTGATGTAGGACGTGATAAATCGATACAAGCACTAGAGCAGGCGGCAATGGATGAAAATATCATCTTTTTAGCAATGCAAAAAGAAATGAATATCGATGATCCGAAAGAAGATGACATATATAGTGTAGGTACGGTGGCGAAAGTGAAGCAAATGTTAAAATTGCCGAACGGTACGCTTCGTGTCCTTGTGGAAGGTTTACATAGAGCAGAAGTAATAGAGTTTATCGAAGAAGAAAATGTAGTACAAGTGTCTATTAAAACGGTAACTGAAGAAGTAGAAGATGATTTAGAAGAGAAAGCTTTTATGCGTACGTTACTGGAGCATTTCGAACAATATATTAAAGTCTCGAAAAAAGTTTCAAATGAAACATTTGCAACGGTAGCTGATGTGGAAGAACCAGGGAGATTAGCTGATTTAATTGCTTCTCACTTGCCGATTAAAACGAAGCAGAAACAAGAGATTCTAGAGATTGTATCTGTAAAAGAACGATTACAAACACTTATTTCAATTATTCAAGATGAACAAGAGTTACTTAGCCTAGAAAAGAAAATTGGGCAAAAAGTGAAACGTTCCATGGAGCGCACGCAAAAAGAATATTTCTTACGTGAGCAAATGAAGGCGATTCAAACTGAACTTGGCGACAAAGAAGGCAAGGGCGGAGAAGTAGAAGAACTTCGTGAGAAAATTGAACAGTCAGGAATGCCGGAAGAAACAATGAAGGCTGCGCTGAAAGAATTAGATCGTTATGAAAAGTTACCAGCAAGTTCTGCGGAGAGTGGTGTTATTCGCAATTATATTGATTGGTTATTAGCGCTTCCGTGGACAGAGGCAACAGAAGATATAATTGATCTTGCTCATTCGGAAGAGATTTTAAATAACGATCATTACGGTCTTGAAAAAGTGAAAGAGCGTGTACTTGAATATTTAGCTGTACAGAAGTTAACGAATTCATTAAAAGGACCTATCCTTTGTTTAGTAGGCCCTCCTGGGGTCGGCAAAACTTCGTTAGCGCGTTCAATTGCAACATCATTGAATCGTAACTTCGTCCGTGTATCTCTTGGTGGTGTGCGTGATGAATCTGAAATTCGTGGTCACCGCCGTACATATGTTGGAGCAATGCCAGGACGCATTATTCAAGGTATGAAAAAGGCGAAAACAGTTAATCCAGTCTTCTTATTAGATGAGATTGATAAAATGTCTAACGATTTCCGTGGAGATCCATCAGCGGCATTACTTGAAGTATTAGATCCAGAACAAAACCATAACTTCAGTGATCATTACATTGAAGAGCCATATGATCTATCAAAAGTTATGTTTGTAGCAACTGCTAATACACTTTCAAGTATTCCAGGTCCATTACTTGACCGTATGGAAATCATTTCGATTGCTGGCTATACAGAACTTGAAAAAGTACACATTGCTCGTGAGCATTTATTGCCGAAACAATTAAAAGAACATGGCTTACGAAAAGGTAATTTACAAGTGCGTGATGAAGCGCTGCTTGAGATTATTCGTTATTATACACGTGAGGCTGGTGTTCGTACGCTAGAGCGCCAAATTGCAAAAGTTTGCCGTAAAGTAGCGAAGATTATCGTTACAGCAGAACGTAAACGTATCGTTGTGACAGAGAAAAAGATTGTTGATTTACTTGGTAAACACATATTCCGTTATGGGCAAGCTGAAAAAACAGACCAAGTTGGTATGGCAACAGGTCTAGCTTACACAGCAGCAGGCGGCGATACACTTGCCATTGAAGTTTCTGTAGCGCCAGGAAAAGGGAAACTAATTTTAACAGGGAAACTTGGGGATGTTATGAAAGAATCAGCACAAGCTGCGTTTAGTTATATACGTTCTCGTGCAGAAGAGCTTCAGATCGATCCGAATTTCCATGAGAAAAATGATATTCATATTCACGTTCCAGAAGGAGCAGTTCCAAAAGACGGACCGTCAGCAGGTATTACGATGGCAACGGCACTTATTTCTGCGCTAACAGGTATTCCTGTAAGTAAAGAAGTGGGTATGACAGGTGAAATTACACTTCGTGGTCGTGTATTACCAATTGGTGGTTTAAAAGAAAAAACATTAAGTGCTCACCGCGCAGGCTTAACAAAAATTATTTTGCCAGCAGAAAACGAGAAAGATTTAGATGATATTCCAGAGAGCGTAAAAGAAAACCTTACGTTTGTGCTTGCATCTCATTTAGATGAAGTATTGGAGCACGCATTAGTAGGAGTGAAACAATGAAAGTAACAAAAGCAGATATTGTAATTAGTGCTGTTAAACCAGAACAATATCCAGACAGTGATTTACCAGAAATTGCATTAGCAGGTCGTTCAAATGTGGGGAAGTCTTCCTTTATTAATAAAATTTTAAATCGTAAAAAGTTAGTACGTATTTCTTCTAAACCAGGAAAAACGCAAACGCTGAACTTTTTCTTAATCAATGAGATGATGCACTTTGTTGACGTTCCAGGTTATGGATATGCGAAAGTATCTAAATCGGAGCGCGCTGCATGGGGGAAAATGATTGAAACGTACTTTACAACGCGTGAACAATTAGACGCAGCTGTATTAGTAGTTGATTTACGTCACCAACCAACAAGTGATGACGTGATGATGTATGATTTCTTAAAGCATTATGAAATCCCAACAATTATTATTGCGACGAAAGCCGATAAAATTCCGAAAGGGAAATGGCAAAAGCATTTAAAAGTTGTAAAAGAAACGCTTGCTGTTGAAATTGGCGATGAAATTGTTCTATTCTCTTCTGAAACAGGACTTGGAAAAGAAGAAGCGTGGAAAGCAATTCATAAATTTACAAAAACAAAAAACGCGTGACGAATGTCGCGCGTTTTTGTTTTGCTAAATTTTTTAGCGTACGTTTAATGTAACTTCAATATTTCCTCGTGTTGCTTTCGAGTAAGGACATACACCGTGAGCCGCTTCCACAAGTTCTTGTGCTTCGCTATGTGAAACGCCAGCCACATGTACATCAAGTACAGCAGATAGGCCGAAACCACCATCTGTATCTTTTCCGATAGAAACGTGAGCAGTTACTTCTGTACTTTCTACTTTCACACGTTTTGTACGAATGACAAGTTGTAATGCACTATCGAAACAAGCTGCATAACCAGCTGCAAATAGTTGTTCTGGATTTGTTGCTTCTCCGCCTGCACCACCTAGTGCTTTCGGCATTTTTACATCAAGATTTAATATGCCATCATCTGAAACTACTTTCCCATTTCTTCCACCTGTTGCTGTTACTGAAGCAGTATATAATTTATCCATATTTATTCCCCTTTTCCATCATTAATTGTTTTCATTGTGTCAATCAGTTTATTTAGTTGAATTAATAAAGAGCGATATTCTTGCTCTGTAATTCCTAAGTTTGTAGCCATCGTTGTCGGTAATGAACAAGCCTTTTCCTTTAAATCTTTGCCCTGTTCTGTTAATTCAATACAAACTTTTCGCTCGTCTTCTTTGGAACGAACACGTTTTACAAGTTTTAATGATTCCATACGTTTTAACATAGGTGTTAACGTACCAGAATCTAAAAATAGACGTTCTCCAATTTCTTTTACTGTTAGTCCATCTTGCTCCCATAGTACGAGTAAAGTAATGTACTGGGGATACGTAATACCCATTTCTTCTAAATAAGGTCGATAAAAACGAGTAACCTCTCTAGAGCAGGCGTAAATAGAAAAACAAAGTTGGTTATCTAGATACAAAGAGTCTTCTGTCATAAATAACTCCCTTCTAATTAAGTTGTGCACAATTTAATTTTGTAAAACTAATATAACGAAAAAGAAATGCAATGTCAAATACATTGTATTGAGAAAGTCTTTGTTACATTTTGGAACAATCATACATATTTTCCTTCATGATGAAAGAAGATAGGGAAGATGATGTTATAATTTATATGGAATAGTTTCCATCACTTGATTATGAGGGCTTTTTTTGGTAACGTACAAATAGAGTTATTAATTTATAATCATTATAAAGTAGAATTTTTTTTATTAGTGTTACTGAATCTCCTGTATTACATACGGAGAATAATTAAAAAATAATCGGTTGTTCACACGATTGTCAGATTCATAAGAGGAAAGTTGTATTATGATAGTAGATAAAGTGATAAAACGGGTGAAGGGGGACATGCTGCGTGCATATTCTTGTTGTTAGTGTAAATTATCGAACAGCCCCTGTAGAATTTCGTGAGAAACTCACATTTCAGGCAGCAGAACTAGAGCGAGCGATGACTACATTACAAAATCAAAAGAGCGTGTTAGAGAATGTCATTGTATCAACTTGTAATCGCACTGAGATTTATGCTGTTGTCGATCAATTACACACGGGACGGTATTATATTAAGAAGTTTTTAGCTGATTGGTTTCAGCTTGAAATAGAAGAAGTCGCGCCATATTTAACTATTTTTGAACAAGATGGCGCAATAGATCATTTATTCCGCGTAACGTGCGGTTTAGATTCAATGGTAGTCGGAGAAACACAGATTTTAGGTCAAATAAAAGATAGCTTTTTAGAAGCGCAACAAGTTAAAGCAACAGGCACAATTTTTAATGAATTGTTTAAGCAAGTCATTACATTAGCAAAACGTGCCCACTCAGAAACAACAATTGGTGAAAGTGCGATATCTGTTAGTTATGCTGCTGTTGAGCTTGGAAAGAAAATATTTGGCGAGTTAACAGATTGTCATGTGCTTATTCTTGGTGCTGGTAAAATGGGCGAACTTGCACTACAAAACTTATATGGAAGTGGTGCTCGTAAAGTAACAGTTATGAATAGGACGCTTTCGAAAGCAGAAGTAATGGCTGAGAAATATATGGGACATGCAAAATCGTTAAGCGAATTACAATGTGCATTATTAGAAGCAGATATTTTAATTAGTTCAACTGGTGCATCTGAGTATGTCATTACGAAAGAGATGATGACAAAGGTGGAGAAAATGCGCTCTGGTCGTCCATTATTTATGGTTGACATTGCAGTGCCGCGTGATATTGATCCAGCGATTGATGAGCTAGAAGGTTCTTTCTTGTATGATATTGATGATTTACAAGGAGTAGTGGAGGCAAACCGTGCTGAGCGTTTGAAAGAGGCAGAGAAAATTCAATTTATGATTGAAGAGGAAATTGTTCTATTTAAAACGTGGTTAAGTACACTTGGTGTTGTTCCATTAATATCAGCTCTTCGTGATAAGGCACTTGCAATCCAAAGTGAAACGATGGTAAGCCTAGAGCGAAAAATACCAAACCTTAGTGATCGTGAGAAAAAAGTTATTAGTAAGCATACGAAAAGTATTATTAATCAATTATTAAAAGACCCAATTTTAGTAGCGAAAGAAATAGCTGCTGAAGAGGGAGCGAGCGAAAAATTAGCGTTATTTGCAAAGATTTTTGATTTAGAAACGGAAGAAGTAGAGAGTCGTGCGGAAGAAGTAGAACATAAAAGAGTGTGGACACCATCCGTTCCATCTTTATAATTTGGAAGGATGATCGGATGAGTTTTTTAAATAACAGTATTATTTATCATATTGCAATTATTTTATATGCTTGTAGCATTAGTTTATATTTTATAGATTATTTCCAAAGTAACCGAAAGGCGAACCGATTTGCTTTTTGGTTACTTGCGATTGTATGGGTCCTGCAGTCTATTTTTATGTTGCTTAGAGCTACAGATTCAGAAACGAATCCTATTTTAACTTTATTATCAGGGATTTATTTTTATGTTTGGTTATTGATTACGATGTCGTTAGTTATTAATCGATTTATGAGAATTGACTTTTTAGTCTTTTTTACAAATGTTGTAGCATTTGGCGTAAGCGCTTTTTCTATTTTTACACCGCTCGGAAAGATGTCGCCAGTACTTGCGGAACAATTAGTTTCAGAACTTGTATACGTGCATGTCGGTATGGCAATTATTTCTTACGCAACGTTTACTGTATCGTTCATTTTTTCTATTATGTATTTATTGCAATATCGCCTATTAAAAAAGAAAAAATGGAATGCGAGATTAAGAAGGTTAGGGAATTTACCGAAGCTAGAATCTATGTCTTACGGATTAAATTTATTTTCTGTTCCATTTTTCTTACTAGCAATTTTATTAGGATGTATATGGGGATATACAAAATTGGATAATTTCCATTGGTATGATACGAAAGTAATCGGATCTTTTGTCGTTCTATTTGTGTATTGCACAGGTTTATATTTACGAGCGGCAGATGTGTTGCAAGGTAAGAAAATTGTACAGTGGAATATCGGATCGTTTCTCGTAATGCTAGTAAACATTTTTCTATTAAGCAGTTTGTCCAATTTCCACTTTTGGTATTTATAATGAGGAGAGAGAATTATGCGCAAAATTATTGTAGGATCACGAAAGAGTAAACTAGCATTAACGCAAACAAACTGGTTTATTGATCAGTTAAAAGCCCTAGGTCTACCATATGAATTTGAAGTGAAAGAAATTGTCACAAAAGGTGATGTTATTTTAGATGTTACTCTTTCAAAAGTAGGCGGAAAAGGCTTGTTCGTTAAAGAAATTGAGCATGCGTTACTTACGAAAGAAATCGATATGGCTGTACATAGTATGAAAGATATGCCAGCCGTACTTCCAGAAGGTTTAATGATTGGCTGTACACCAAAGCGTGTTGATCCTCGTGATGCTTTTATCTCAAAAAATGGAGCATCGTTTAAAGAATTAGCGGAAGGTGCTATTTTAGGTACGAGTAGTTTAAGACGTAGTGCACAGCTACTCGCTGCGAGACCAGATTTACAAGTGAAGTGGATTCGCGGGAATATCGATACACGTTTACGTAAATTAAAAGAAGAAGATTACGATGCGATTATTTTAGCGACAGCTGGATTACAAAGAATGGGCTGGGATGATGATGTTATTACAGAACATTTAGATGATACGTTATGTGTACCTGCTGTAGGACAAGGTGCATTAGCGATTGAGTGTCGTGAGGATGATAAGGATTTATTGCAGTTGTTAGCGCATATTAATGATACGATAACAGAAAGAACAGTGGCAGCGGAGCGAGTATTTCTTCATAAACTTGAAGGTGGATGCCAAGTTCCAATTGCTGGATATGCAACCCTTACAGAAAACGATGCAATCGAATTAACAGCTCTTGTCGGCTCTATGGATGGCTCTGTTTTATTAAAAGAGACAGTAGTGGGTACTAATCCTGAGGAAGTAGGGTTAGAGGCCGCGGACCGTTTAATTAAACAAGGCGCCAAAGAACTCATTCTTGCTGCAAATAAGGAGCAACAATAAATATGAACGCTCTCGCTGGAAAAACGGTATTGATTACACGTGCCCAGCATCAAGCGAAACAAATGAGTGTAGCAGTGAAAGAAAAGAGCGGAATTCCATTGGAAATTCCGCTTTTGCGTATGGAAGGTATGTCTCATAGGCAAATTCAACATATTGAAGAGCAGCTACATTCATACGACTGGGTTATTTTTACGAGCAGAAATGGTGTAGCTTTTTTTCTAGATAGTTTAAAAAAGAAACTACCACTAACCATTAAAATCGCTGCGGTAGGTGTGAAAACAAAATTAGAGTTAGAAAAAAGGGGCTATCAAGTTCATTTTGTTCCGACTTCATTTGTTGCAGAAGCATTTGCAGAAGAGTTTCTAAAAGAATTAAGTGGAAACGAACGTATTTTATTTCCGAAAGGGAATTTAGCAAGAGAGATAATTCCGGTTGCATTTCGGGAAATTGGTGTTTCTCTTGATGAGCTAATCGTATACGGTACGAAAGTGAATATAGAAAAAAAGCAAGAGCTTATAGCAGCATTGAAGTTAGGGAAAGTAGACATTATTACATTTACGAGCCCTTCAACTGTTACTAGTTTTGTTCGTTTACTTGAGGGTACAAACTGGAGAGAATGGACAAAAAAATGTACAATTGCTTGTATAGGACCTATTACGGAAAAAGAGGCAAGTCTTTATTTTCCGTCTGTTATTGTGCCGAAAGAGTACACTGTAGAAGCATTACTACAATATGTTTGTGAATCTATAAAATGAAAGAATGGGGATAGAAATCTATGAACTCTTTACAATTTAATCGTCATCGTCGTTTAAGACAAAGCGGGGGCATGCGTGCACTTGTGCGTGAAACGTTTTTACATACGGAAGATTTTATTTACCCTATTTTTGTATTAGAAGGTGAAAATGTTCGTAATGAAGTTCCTTCTATGCCGGGCGTATATCAAATGTCTTTAGATTTATTGCAAGCTGAAATGCAAGAAGTTGTTGATTTAGGTATTCGTTCTGTTATTGTATTTGGTTTACCTGCTGAAAAGGATGAAGTTGGATCATCAGCATATTGTGATCATGGAATTGTACAACGTGCTATTCAGCAAATTAAAGGTGATTTCCCTGAGCTAGTAGTAGTTGCAGACACATGTTTATGTCAATTTACAAGCCATGGCCATTGCGGTGTAATTGAAGATGGGATTATTTTAAATGACGAGTCTCTTGCAGTTCTTGCGAAAACAGCTGTAAGTCAAGCGAAAGCAGGAGCGGACATTATTGCACCATCAAACATGATGGACGGCTTCGTAACAGCAATTCGTCATGCATTAGACGAAAATGGTTTTGGACACGTGCCAGTTATGTCGTACGCTGTGAAATATTCATCAGCATTTTATGGACCATTCCGTGATGCTGCGCACGGTGCACCGCAATTTGGTGACCGTAAAACATATCAAATGGATCCGGCAAACCGTATGGAAGCATTCCGTGAAGCAGAATCAGATGTAATGGAAGGTGCAGATTTCTTAATCGTAAAACCAGCTCTTTCTTACTTAGATATTGTTCGTGATGTGAAAAATAACTTTAATTTACCAGTTGTCGCTTATAATGTAAGTGGTGAATATTCGATGATTAAAGCGGCAGCGCAAAATGGTTGGATTAATGAAAAAGAAGTTGTTCTTGAAAAATTAATTAGTATGAAACGTGCAGGGGCAGATTTAATTATTACGTATCATGCAAAAGATGCAGCAAGATGGTTACAAGAAGGAGGCGCTAAATAATGAAAAAGTTTGATAAGTCAATTGCAGCGTTTGAAGAGGCGCAAGACTTAATGCCTGGTGGCGTAAATAGCCCGGTTCGTGCCTTTAAGTCTGTTGGGATGAATCCGTTGTTTATGGAGCGTGGAAAAGGCTCTAAAGTATATGATATCGATGGGAATGAATACATCGACTACGTATTATCATGGGGTCCTTTAATTCATGGTCATGCAAATGATCGTGTTGTAGAAGCGTTAAAATCTGTTGCTGAAAGAGGTACAAGCTTCGGTGCACCAACAGAAATTGAAAATAAATTAGCAAAACTTGTTATTGAGCGCGTGCCATCAATTGAGATTGTGCGTATGGTTAACTCTGGAACGGAAGCAACAATGAGTGCACTACGTTTAGCTCGTGGTTATACAGGTCGTAATAAAATCTTGAAATTTATTGGTTGTTACCACGGTCATGGTGATTCGTTATTAATTAAAGCTGGTTCTGGTGTGGCGACTTTAGGTTTACCAGATAGTCCTGGTGTACCAGAAGGTGTAGCGAAAAATACGATTACAGTAGCTTATAACGATTTAGAAAGCGTAAAATACGCGTTTGAACAATTCGGTGATGATATTGCTTGTGTAATTGTAGAACCAGTAGCAGGAAATATGGGGGTCGTTCCTCCGCAGCCTGGATTTTTAGAAGGTCTTCGTGAAGTAACAGAAGAAAACGGTGCATTGCTTATTTTTGATGAAGTAATGACAGGGTTCCGAGTAGCTTATAATTGTGGCCAAGGTTATTATGGCGTAACGCCTGATTTAACATGCCTAGGTAAAGTAATCGGTGGTGGTTTACCGGTAGGAGCATACGGTGGTAAAGCGGAAATTATGCGCCAAGTTGCGCCAAGCGGACCGATTTACCAAGCTGGTACTTTATCAGGTAACCCACTTGCAATGGCGGCAGGTTATGAAACGTTAGTACAGTTAACGCCAGAATCATATGTAGAATTTGAGCGTAAAGCTGAAATGTTAGAAGCTGGATTACGTAAAGCAGCTGAAAAACATGGCATTCCGCATCATATTAACCGTGCAGGCTCTATGATTGGTATTTTCTTTACAGATGAACCCGTTATTAATTACGATGCAGCAAAATCTTCAAACTTAGAATTCTTTGCGGCTTACTATCGTGAAATGGTAGAACAAGGTGTATTCTTACCACCATCTCAATTCGAAGGTTTATTCTTATCGACAGCACATAGTGATGCAGATATTGAAGCGACGATTGCAGCAGCTGAAATTGCAATGTCAAAATTAAAAGCGTAGTGTATTAGAGAAAATCGCTCTCCATAAGGGGAGCGATTTTTTTTATTCATAAAGTAAGCTTCCCACACATAAATCTGTAATGACATATAGTTTGGGAGGGGGAAAAGAAGTGGCTACAGATCATTCATTACGATTTTCATTAAAAGAATCTGTGTGGTTCCAAAAAGGACAGGAAGTCGAAGAACTTTTGTCAATTTCGTTAGATCCAGACGTTGAGATAGAAGAGCTTGATCATGAAGTAATCGTGAGAGGACAATTAGATTTAACGGGAGAGTATGTTGCACGAAAAGATGATTCCGCGTATTCATTAAGAGAACTATCGCCAGCAAAGTCAATTGATTATGTAGAAACAAGAGAAGATGGGGTTAATGAACTTGTTCATTCCTTTCCACTTGAAATATCAATTCCGAGAAATCGAGTGAAAGTAATTGAAGAGCTATATGTATCAATCGAGGAATTTGATTATGAATTAAAGGAAAATGGTTGCTTACAATTATTAGCGGATATATCTATTACCGGTTTGTGTGATGAAGAGAGAAGCGAGGATGAAGTTGAAGAGGAAGAAACGGTGTATGCTGAGTTAGAAGAAGATTCAGCGCAAGAGGATGAAAATAGACCGGCGCCGCATGTAGAAGAACCAGCATATAAGGAATCAGATGAGTGGGAAGATTACGCGTTTGAACCGTTCCAATTAGAGGAAAGAAAAGAGCAGGAATTAGAAGAAGAGAAAATAGAAGAACATGAATTTGTGGAACGTGAAGAGGAGCAAGAAACAACGCCGCAATTTGAACTGTTCGGACGAAAAGATTTCAAGAAAGAAAAAGCGAAAAAGCAGGAAGAACAAGAAGAAGAGTACTCACAGCGAGATGAAAATGCGCTTTATTTAACAAAACTATTTACGAAAGAACCGGAAGAAGAATTTACAAAGTTAAGAATGTATTTCGTGCAAGAAGGGGATACAATTGAATCTATTGCAGACCGTTATGAAACGTCTGTACAAAATTTATACCGTGTCAATCAAACAGAAGATATATTTTTAAATACGGGGCAAATTATTTATATTCCCGTTTCAAGGGTAAAGGCGAAATAAGGAAGTGAGTGTTTTCACTCACTTCCTTTCTTAGAGGCTATGTTTTGAATAGAAAGGGTTATTCGTATGGATATTGAGTTGCGAAATCACTATGAACCTATCGTGAGGCAATATAGATTGGATACGCAGCATATGGAAGAGCACGGAAATGTAATGAAAATTTATACGAATCAAGGTCCATATGCACTCAAGAAAATAGAAGGCAGAAAGTTAGAGCGGAATAACTTTCTGCATCATATTCAATATTTGAAGGAGAAAGGTTTTTCAAATTATGTACCTATATATCATGCGACGGATGGAAGTTATATTTTAAGTGACGGGACGTATAATTATTATTTAATGCCTTGGTTAGAACGTGCAGAAGGAAACGGTGAGGACAATGATCAATACCATAAAATGTTTCAGACACTTGGAACGTTGCATCAAAAAACTGTGAAGGAAGAAACGTATACGGAAGAAGATTTAGAAAAACATTATACAAGTATATCCGATCGTTGGGAAAATGATGGTGAGATGTTAGAAGAGTTTCTCGTAGAATCTGAATCAAAATGGTATATGTCCCCGTTTGAATTGCAATATTGTACGTACTATCATCATGTAATGAGAGCGCGTGAATTTGCAACGAAGCAATTAAATGAGTGGAACGATGCGATGAAAGAAAAAGAGAAAACGCGTATTACTTTTGTGCATGGTAATGTGTCACTGAATCATTTTTTATTTGACTATGAGCGGAATGGCTATTTTATTAGTTTAGAAAAATCGAAGTTTGCAACGCCTGTGCAAGATATAGTAGGTTTTTATTCACGGTCTTTAAACACATATCCAATCGCAAGAAGTGATCGGTTTGAATGGTTTCAAATGTATCAAAAAAATTTCCCTTTTACGAAAGAAGAGCAACTACTTATGTTTGCGTATATGACGTATCCATCACAATTTATTCGGCAAATCCAGTCTTATAAGAAAAGAAGAGATAATCGCAACGAGGAAAATGAACTGCGCGGAGTAAAGAGTTTGCAACAATCGCATTGGCTCGTTAGCAATATAGAATATTTCCTGTCACAATTACAAGCTGCCCAGCAAGGGAACGGATAAAGTAAACATTCCCCGCTGATGATTAGCCTTCACCAATTGGGCGTTTACGGGCAGCAGGGCTCCCATCTAACTTCTTTGCTTCAGCTGAGTTTTGAGGTGGAGGTCTTACTGCCCACAAATAGCGTGGTAAAGAAGATAAGTAGAGGATTCTACTTATCTTCTTTTTGGCACGAAAAGCTGTAGTTTTAAATTTATCTTGACGAATAAGGTTTCGTTTTTTACACTATTGTATATAATAATTAACAATCATATAAATGCCTTGAAGGGGAAGAGTATAACATGAAACGTCTTCAGAGAGGAGAATCATTAGCTGGGAGATTCTCTAGATAGTTATGTTAGAAGGTAGCCCTGGAGCATCTTTTCTGAACAGAATAGTTCTTATTAGGAAAAGACGGATTTGTCCGTTATCAAATTAAGAGTATAAGCAAATTATGAATTTGTTTGTAAATAAAGGTGGTACCGCGATGTCCCTCGTCCTTTTTGGATGAGGGACATTTTTTATTTTAAGGAGGGAAAATAATGTCAAACACGGAACAGAATTTACCAACTAAATATGATCATATGTCCGTTGAAGAAGGCCTTTATCAATGGTGGCTTGAAGGCAAATATTTTGAAGCAACAGGAGACGAGAAGAAACAACCGTATACAATTGTAATTCCACCTCCGAACGTAACTGGTAAGTTACACTTAGGTCATGCTTGGGATACAACTCTTCAAGATATTTTAACTCGTACGAAGCGTATGCAAGGATACGATGTACTATGGCTTCCAGGAATGGACCATGCTGGTATCGCAACACAAGCGAAAGTAGAAGGAAAACTTCGTGAAGAAGGTATTTCACGTTACGATCTTGGCCGTGAAAAATTCCTTGAAAAAGCTTGGGAGTGGAAAGAAGAGTACGCTTCTCACATTCGTCAACAATGGGGGAAAGTTGGTTTAGGACTAGACTATTCTCGTGAACGTTTCACATTAGACAAAGGTTTATCAGATGCGGTTAATAAAGTATTCGTTCAATTATACGAAAAAGGCTTAATTTACCGTGGTGAATATATCATCAACTGGGATCCAGCTACACGTACAGCTCTTTCTGATATTGAAGTAATTCATAAAGAAGTTCAAGGTGCATTCTACCATATGAACTATCCGTTAACAGATGGTTCTGGTCATATTCGTCTTGCGACAACTCGTCCAGAAACGATGCTTGGTGATACAGCAGTAGCAGTTCATCCAGAAGACGATCGTTACAAACATTTAATCGGAAAAACAGTTACACTTCCAATCGTAGGCCGTGAGATTCCGATTATTGCTGATGAGTACGTAGAAAAAGATTTCGGAACGGGCGTTGTAAAAATTACACCAGCTCATGACCCGAATGACTTTGAAGTAGGTAACCGTCATGACTTACCACGCATTTTAGTAATGAACGAAGATGGAACAATGAACGAAAAAGCTGGTAAGTATAACGGTATGGATCGTTTCGAATGCCGTAAAGAATTAGTAAAAGACTTACAAGAAGCTGGCGTATTAGTAGAAATCGAGCCACATATGCATTCAGTAGGTCATAGTGAGCGTAGCGGTGCAGTTGTTGAGCCTTATTTATCAACACAGTGGTTCGTAAAAATGGCTCCACTTGCTGAAAAAGCAGTAGCGCTTCAACAAAAAGAAGAAGAAAAAGTAACGTTCGTACCAGAGCGTTTTGAAAACACATATTTACGTTGGATGGAAAATATTCATGACTGGTGTATTTCTCGTCAATTATGGTGGGGACACCGTATTCCAGCTTGGTACCATAAAGAAACTGGTGAAGTATACGTAGGTACAGAAGCACCAGCAGATATTGAAAACTGGAATCAAGATAACGATGTACTTGATACATGGTTCAGTTCAGCGTTATGGCCATTCTCAACACTTGGTTGGCCAAATGAAGATTCAGCAGACTTCAAACGTTACTATTCAACAGATGCACTAGTAACGGGTTATGATATCATCTTCTTCTGGGTATCTCGTATGATTTTCCAAGGTTTAGAGTTTACAGGCGAGCGTCCATTTAAAGATGTATTAATTCACGGTTTAGTTCGTGACGAGCAAGGTCGTAAAATGAGTAAATCTCTTGGTAACGGTATTGACCCAATGGATGTTATCGAGAAGTACGGTGCAGATGCAATGCGTTTCTTCTTATCAACAGGAAGTGCACCAGGTCAAGATTTACGTTTCAGCATGGAAAAAGTAGAATCTACTTGGAACTTCATTAATAAAATTTGGAACGCATCACGTTTCGTATTAATGAACATGGATGATATGAAGTATGAAGAAATCGATTTAACTGGTGAAAAATCAGTTGCGGATAAGTGGATCTTAACTCGCTTAAACGAAACAATCGAAAGCGTAACACGTAACATGGATAAATATGAGTTCGGTGAAGCTGGTCGTTCATTATACAACTTCATTTGGGACGATTTCTGTGATTGGTATATTGAAATGGCGAAACTTCCACTATACGGTGAAGATGAAGCAGCTAAGAAAACAACTCGTTCTATTTTAGCTTACGTATTAGATCAAACAATGCGTCTATTACACCCATTCATGCCATTCGTAACAGAGAAAATTTGGCAACATTTACCGCATGAAGGCGAGTCTATTACAGTAGCTGCGTGGCCAACAGTTCGCGAAGATTTACAAGATACGGAGGCTGCGGCAGAAATGCACCTTCTAGTTGATATCATTCGCTCTGTTCGTAACATCCGTGCAGAAGTAAATACGCCAATGAGCAAAAAAGTTCAAATGCAAATTAAAGCAAAAGATGAGGCTGTACTTGCTCAACTTACGAAAAATAGCTCTTACATTGAGCGTTTCTGTAACCCAAGCGAATTAACAATTCAAACAGACTTACAAGCGCCAGAAAAGGCAATGACTGCAATCGTATCAGGTGCAGAGTTATTCTTACCGTTAGCTGATCTTATCAATCTTGATGAAGAGAGAGCTCGTCTTGAGAAAGAACTTGAGAAGTTCGATAAAGAAGTAGAACGTGTACAGAAGAAACTTTCTAACCAAGGTTTCGTAGCGAAAGCTCCTGCAGCGGTTATTGAAGGAGAGCGTGCGAAAGAGCAAGATTACCTAGAAAAACGCGAAGCAGTTCGTCAACGTCTAGCAGATCTTGAAAAGTAAAAATGTTTTTAGAGACTCACTATATTGGTGAGTCTCTTTTCTTTGCGTATAATAGAACTATGAAAGTTGTCTTTTGAAAGGGGAAAAACATACGTGATACATACATACGAAGAAGCGATAGGGTGGATCCATAGCCGATTGAAATTTGGAATTAAGCCAGGATTAGAAAGAATGAGATGGATGTTAGAAGAACTTGGAAATCCAGAGCGTCATATAAAATGTGTTCATCTTGCTGGTACAAATGGAAAAGGTTCAACGTTAACATATATGCGTTACATGTTAGAAGGCGCGAAATATAAGGTAGGAACGTTTACCTCTCCTTACATCGAATCATTTAATGAACGCATTAGTGTGAATGAAACACCAATTGCAGACGAAGAGATTACTGAACTTGTAAAGCTGGTAAAACCAGTCGTGGAAAAACTAGATGAAACGGATTTAGGGGAAGCGACAGAGTTTGAAATTATTACTGTTATGGCGATTTGCTATTTCGGCAAATTCAATTTCTGTGATGTTGTTTTATTTGAAACAGGGCTTGGTGGACGTTTTGATTCTACCAATGTTATACACCCTGTTCTCACGATTATTACGAATATCGGTCACGATCATATGCATATTTTAGGAAATACACTAGGAGAAATTGCATATGAAAAGGCGGGGATTATTAAGTCTGGCGTGCCGGTAATTACTGGTGTACAAGATGAAGAAGCTTTGCAAGTCATTCAAAATGTTGCAAAGGAAAATCATGCAAACTTATACGAGATGGGCAACCATTTTACAGCATTACATAAACAGTCTAGTGAAGATGGAGAACAGTTCGATTTCACTTGTCCTTTCGCCTCTTTTGAAGATGTGCGAATCACAATGAAAGGCAGCCACCAAGTAGGAAACGCAGCACTTGCGCTTATGGCAGTCATGTATGTAAAAACATACTTATCATTTTTAATTGAGGAAGAAGAAATAAGAACTGGATTACAGGAAGCGTATTGGGTGGGGCGCTTTGAAAAACTGCAAAGTAATCCAGATATTATTATAGATGGTGCTCATAATCCAGAAGGTATCGAAAGCCTTGTGAAAACAGTAGAAGCGCATTACAAAGATAAAAATGTAATAGTGTTATTTACTGCCCTTGGTGATAAACAATTACATAACATGGTAGGCCAATTAGAAACCATTGCAGATGAAATTATTTTTACAACATTCGCCTTTGATCGTGCTATTTCTGCTGATAAGCTTGCATCATATTCACAGAAAGAATCAAAATTAGTTTTTGAAAATTGGAAAGAGGCAATTGATACAAAAGTTGAAATGATAGCAGAAAATGATGTTTTTATCATAACAGGTTCTCTTTATTTCATTTCTGAAGTACGAAAATATATTCGCGAGAAAAACTAGATAGTCTTTGCTATCTAGTTTTTTTGTTCTACAAATGAAGTCAAATGCATACATATAAGATAAATATATAGGGTTATTTGGCGAATTCCTCTGACAAATATCTCGTTTTTTTATGGAATGAATATGATATGATGCGGACAACGATAAGAGGTGAGGTGTGAGTGTATGGACAAGCAATCACGAACGATCTCAGTGAAAGTGAATGGAACAGAAGCGAAGTATGAGGAAAAAAAGAAAGATGAATTTGAATGGATGGTAGTAGAAAGTGAACGACCGAAAAATGTTGTTCCGTTTCAAAAAGCGAAATCAATGTCTGTGGAAAAATACCGAAAGAAGTGGAGTAATACATTAATTGTAATCGTTGCAACTGCAATCATTATCGGTACGGCGTTTGGAATGGGGATGCTTCATTTACTTACTGGACAAGGAACGACAGGAGGAAGTGAAGTGACAGCTTCAAGGCCGACTGGAAATGGAGAATCAAAGGTGGGTGGAACGGCAGAACAAACACCAGCACCGAAAGAAGAAAAACAAAAAGCACAGGCAGGAACGTCATTGGATCCGATGAAATTATTTTTTGTTCAAGGGGGGCTTTATTCTTCTGAAGAAAAGGGACAGGCAGCTCTTGAAGAATGGAAAGGCAATGGGGGCATTGGTGCTTTGAGACCGAGCGGTGATAAGTATGCAATAGTTGTTGGTATTGCTAGCGATGAACAGTCTATAAATCAATTAATGACTAAGTATAAAAATGATGGTGTCTCCGTTTTAAAAAAGAACTGGGATATAACAGATAAAGCATTGCTGAAAGATGATAAAGAAGTAGGGACATTTTTAACAAAAGTGCAGCCATTATACACTCATTTAGCAAAATATGCTTCTAGCGTACAAGTTGGTGGAAAAAGCAGCGCAAAAGATATAGAAGCAATTGAAAAAGAATGGAAAAAGGTTGAAAAAGAAGGGAAAAGTATGAAACAAGAAGAAGCAAAGAAACTGTATATGTATACGTCGGTAGCTGTACAAACAGTAAAAGATGGGAAGATGGATAAGGAATCTTTGGCGAAATTAAATCAAGTTATTATTGATGGTTTACTCTCGTATGAAAAAATTGTTTCGTAGAAAGTGAAATGATAGGATAATAAAATGAGTAAGAAAGAAGTACATGTACTTCTTTCTTTTCTTTTGAATTTAGAGCAAAGTGCTTTCTCTATGACAGGAATATAATCGTATGCAATAAAGAAGTGTTATTTTAGTTAGAGAAATTAATATTTCTTTCATTTGTGGGCAAACTATTCCTTTGATACGATTAATATAAATTGTTCTGCTTCATGTGAGAAAGGAAGGAGAAAATATGAGAAAAATAATTTTAGCTTCAGGGTCACCTCGGAGGAAGGAATTGCTTGAGTTAGCTAGTGTGCCATTTGAAATCGTTGTAAGTGAAGTAGAGGAAACAATTGGTGCATATTCATCGCCTTCTGATATTGTAATGTCGCTTGCCTTGCAAAAAGCATCAGCGGTGGCAGAAAATAATAGTGATCACATTGTGTTAGGTGCAGATACAATTGTTACATATGAATCGCGTATTCTTGGTAAGCCTTCTAATGAGGATGAGGCGAAAGAGATGTTACAATTACTATCAGGGAAAACACATGAAGTGTATACAGGTGTTGCGATTATAGCAAAAGAAAAAACGGTTACTTTTTATGAGCGTACAGAAGTTACATTTTGGGAGTTAACAGAAGAGGAAATTGATACATACGTCGCGTCGAAAGAACCTCTTGATAAAGCCGGTAGTTATGGGATTCAAGGTAAAGGATCTATTTTCGTTCAAAATATTCAAGGGGACTACTATAGTGTAGTTGGCTTACCAATTGCACGTCTCGTTCGGGAATTAAAACAATTTGATATTGATGTAACCCATGCGTAAAATTGCATGGGGTTTTCTTTGAGAGAACAAATAAAGGGGTGGAGAGATGAACGGTATTCGTGATGTTGTAAGAGAAGAACAGCCACGGGAGCGTTTATTGTTAGAAGGTGCTGGAAGTTTATCAAATCGAGAGCTTCTCGCAGTGTTACTCAGAACAGGTTCTAAAGAAGAAACAGTTTTAAAGTTGTCAGATAAAATTTTACATCAATTTGATGGCTTACGTATGTTGAAAGATGCAACATTAGAAGAGCTAATTAGTATACATGGTATTGGGATTTCAAAGGCATCGCAACTTATGGCAGCCTTTGAACTAGGCAGAAGAATGGTACGTTTAGAATATCAAAATAGATATAGTATTCGAAGTCCAGAAGATTGTGCGAAATACATGATGGAAGAAATGCGTTTTTTACAACAAGAGCATTTTGTTTGTGTAAATGTAACATAAACACTAATAAAATTCTATATCTAATACTTCTGTTACTCCATCTTTTTTATCAATTTTGATACTCTCTATAAACATGCTCATAAATTGTTTCTTTTCGTCAGGAGATAGATGAGACCAATTCTTTTTGATATTATTCACTTTTTCTTTTATCACAGCTACATCTATCTCTTGATGGTTATTCACCTCTAAAGTTTGTAACTTTTCTTTGGCAGAATTCAATAGTATTTTTGTTTCATTCATCCGTTCTGTAAATTCATCGTCTGTCATTAAGTCGTTTGACCAAGCCTTTTGGTATTTTTCTCTTTGTTTTTCCACTTTTTTTATTTGTTTTTTTAGTATTTCTAATTCGTTATTTTCATTATTTATTTTAGGTACTTGTTTAAACTGTAAATTTGAAATGTAATTCATTAATGCAGTTTCTAACTTTCTTTCACTAGTAGCAAAAGGTTTAGTTGTAAGTTTATTCAGTGCACACGACTGGCATCGATATTGATTACACTCCACATGTTGCTCATCTTTTTTTCTGTAATATCTGGATCGTTCACTACTTAAACGATTCCCACAATTAGGACATATTAATTTCATTTGGTATATAAAAATTGAATGTGTTTGTCTCTTTTTAATGTTTTGTCTGCTAGATAATATCTTTTGTAATTGTATAAACCACTCCTTAGTAAGGATTCCTTCATGTGCACCTTCAATTATTTCGTTAGACCACTTTATAGCTCCGTACAGGGCGTTATTAGAAAGAATATCTAATATGGTACGTATATGCCATTTGTAGCCCCTTATAGGCTTAACGTAGCTGTCTAGATGGATGGCGAGTTGTCTGATGGAGTAACCTTCTTCAATTTTTCTTACCATATCTAAAACCACTTTACTTTCAATCTCATTTATTACAAGTTTGTTATGTTTATTTTTATCGAATCCAAAAGGAGCTTTTGCTGAATATTCTCCTTGTCTAGCTTTTTCTAATTGACCCATTCTTACACGTTCACCTAAATTTTCTCGTTCCCATTGAGCAAGTGCAGCAACAATTGTAATGAACATTCTTCCCATTGCTGTAGAAGTATCATAAACCTCTGTTGCAGATTTAAAAGCACAGTTATATTTATCAAATGCATCAAGTAACTTGTACAGATCCATAACAGAACGAGTTAAACGATCTAAACGATAAACGAGAACAGTAGTGATTAAGCCTTGCTGAATATGATTTAATAAAATACTTAATTGTGGTCGATTCGTATCCTTTGCTGATACACCTTCATCCACATAAAACTTAAAATTATCCCAGTCTTGTGCTACACAATATGCTTTTAATTTTTCGCGTTGAGCTGAGATAGAAAAACCATCTCGTGCTTGTTCCTCTGTACTTACTCTTATATAAATCCCAACAGTCACTATTATCTCTCCTTTTAAAAAAATAGGACAGCTGTACGGGCTGTCCATTAAATTCCTAGCGCTAAGGATTTAATCACCTTTTGTATTAGTCTAATGAAACTAAGTACATTACTACTTTACCGTGTATTTTTATATTAGCGGCATCTTCGTAAGATACTGTGTAATCAAAGAAACAATTATCATAAGAGTCTGGTCGGAATATTAACCGTTTATTTTCCTTGTCATTAAAGAAACGCTTTACACAATAATCACACCCATTACTAAAAACAACCATGTCATTATCATAAAGTTCTTCTAATGTCACTTCTTTTACGGCAATTAAAGAAGAGTGAGGTATGACTTTATTCATTGAATCACCATTAACACGAGTCATAAAAATATCTTCTCTACCTGCCCATTTCCCCATTAATGAATCAGGAATACGTATAGTTTCCAAATCCATTTCTGTCATTCCGTCAACTTGTATAGGTAAACCAGCTGAAATTGAAGTTGGGAAATAAGTGTAATCAGATTCATTTACTAAAGAAATAATTTGATTATTAGCTTTATACACCTCATTTGTAGGCGGAAACAAATCATTAATGGATATATCTAATGCTTGTGCAATTGCGAAGAGCACATCTTGCTCAGGTTCATTTGTACCATTTTCATAAGATGAAATTGTATTATGTTTTTTTCCTATTTGTAAACCCAATTCTTTTTGTGTCATTTTCTTTAGTTTCCTAAAGTTTTTAATTTGTTGACCAACATATTTAGAAACATCTTGTTTCATGAAGTTTCACCTTCTTTCTTACTTTATTATATCATATTTCATGAAGTTTTAAACTAAAAATTTCATATAACAAGAAAATAAATAATAAATTTCATAAAATATGAAAATAATTGTTGAATTATGTCATAACTTCATGTAATATGAAGTTATTGAAAGTGAGGTGGATTATTTTGCAAGAAAAACTAGTATCATTGCGTATGTATAACAGGTTAACGCAGCAAGATATGGCTGATTTAATAGGAACTGATAAAAGAACATATGTTAATAAAGAGCATGGAGTTACCCAATTTAAAGCCAATGAAATGTTCTTGATCGCTCAAAAACTTGGAAAAGGTATTGAAGAAATTTTTTTACCAACTAACTTCATGAAACATGAAGTTTCGGAGATGGATGGTGCTGTTAATGGAACGAACTGTATTGGATAATCCACCAAGTGAAGAAACAAAGTTAAGAATGGTGGAATTCTTCATGAAAACATCTATCCCTCGTATTTTAGAAGAAGAACGTAAAGAAAAATTATATAAGGAAGGTGACCAATCATGAACGGAGTATTATCCGCAAGTAAATTAATGAAAGCATCAGATGTTGTAAAAAGATGTGCAGAAATGAGAAATAGTCCAGCGTTATTACTCATTACTGAATTAGAAGCAAAGTGTCAATTAAGGGAAATGAACCGTAAGGTTTCAAATCGAAGGGAGGTGAGTTAATTGTTCAAAGGTTATTGCTTTATTGAGAAAGACGGAGAATTTTGTCCAGCGGTTAACCTTGCAAATGCACAAGAAACTTGGAATTACGTAAATTTACAAAAGTGTATTTTCCCTGAAGTTCGAATTTGCGATGAAGATGATTTTACTGTAATTCATGCACTCGATGGAAAGATTGTATTTCCGCAAGAGTGGGTTGAAATGGAAAAGAAAATGAATGAGGTGAATTAATTGAAGGAAGTAACGGTTATTTTTAAGTCAGGAGCAACAGTAAGCTTTACAGCTAAGGAATTTGCAACATTTAAAAATGGGTTTGGTTCTTTAACAAAAATCGAATATGCAGGTGCTAATGAGAAAATTCCATTCCACATTGGTTTAAGTAATATCGATGCAATATTTGTGGAAGACATCACTGAAAAGGAATCGGTTAAGGAACCGGATTATCCAATTGAAGATTTTTATGGTAATGAAATTATGAAAGATGAAACTTACTTTGTGTTTGATTGCGATGTTGTACTTGAACAGAATTTAAAGCAATATTTGACAGAAGAATACGAAGTTGAATGCTATCAAGTTCAATAATTAAAGAAAGGGTGGTAAAAGAAAATGACACCTGAAGAGTTGTTTGAATAGAAACAACATTTAGTGATAGCGGCAATTAAACAAAGGTTTGGAAGTATGTTAAGAGCCAAGCAAATTGCAGAAATGAACAACATGGAGTTGGACGATTTAATTCAAGTTGGTCGTATGCACTTATGGGCTTGTTGTGTGAAATATGATCCAGGGAGAGCGGAAACCTTTAATGCATATGTTATGAAAGGTATGAAAGGTATGAAAGGTATGAAATGGGCAATGAGTGATGAACTGCATATGAGAGGAACGCCTTTTAAAGTAAGTAGAAAAGTGAGTCATGAGGAGAAAAATCAAATCAATATTCATTCAATTGATTTGCATCGAGATGAAGAAACAGTAAATGAATTTTATGCAGTTTCTCCTATCAATGTGGAAGAAGAAGCACTGTTATCAGTTGAATTTGAAGAAGTAACAAGCGTGCTAGAAGAAAAGGAAAAATTAATCATTCTGCACGTGGGTGAGGGATATACGACAAGAGAAATTGCAAGGAAATTTGAGATGGGGAAATCCACAGTGAATAAAAAGAAAAATGAAGCATTTCTCAAAATCAATCCTAAGTATACACCGTTAAATTTAAGAACATTTTTCTTAGGAAAGCGAACATTGAAGAGAAACCGCCAGTTGGGGCTGACGGTCTAATAAAAACACATGTTGAGGTCATTATAGCATGAATTGACTTTGTGTAAAGGAGTGAAAGGCATGATAGTAAATAAACCGCAATTTGATACGGAAAACATTCAAAGTGGAACTGCATATTGGTTGAGTAAATACAACTACAGCAGACGTACAGAAATTAGTACACCTTGCATTGTTAAATTTGTAAAGCCGTTAAGTATTGTAGTTGGCTTTTACAATGAAAAAATAAGGCCTTTGAAGAATTAACGATTGATATAAAAAGTATTGTTGATAAGACATTTGAACTTACTCCAATGATGATTAAGGAGGACAAACATGAAGAACGGTAAAAAGCCAAACAAACGTGAAAAGATTCATATTCAATCACATGATTTAAATTCAGAGGATTGGTTGATTTATAAGAAAGTAAATGGAGAAATGCATTTGGTTCATCGAACTACTGGTGCGACTCGTAAAATTCCAAACTTATAGATTAGGAGGTTACATATTAATGAGTATTAAAGAAGTTGCTAAAGCTGTACAAGCTATTCGTGAAGCACGAAATGAACATGGCATTATCAGTGTTCGTGGAAAAGAGGTTCATCTCAGTAATGAAGTATTGGAATCATTGTTGGATGAATCAAAGGTTAAACCATTAATACTAAAACGTGAATCAAAGGATTATCCTTATGAAGTTTCGTTTATTAGTGACCATGTGATTTATTTCTCTCTTTATACTTTAGAAAAATTAAAAACTAAACTTGGAGGTAATATCGATGAATGCATTACAACAAAATGAATTATTAGAAGTAGACCAATTGCAAGATGCAGAGCAACAGTTTGAAATTACGGATATTAATAGTTTGAACTGGGCATTCCGTAAAATTTCAGCACTTAAAGCGCAAGAAAAAGAAGTTACAACACTAGCAAATGTTGAACGTGATCGCATTACACAATGGGAGCAAAGTGAATTGAAACCCATCCACAATGATATTTCATTCTTTGAAACTCATATCCGACGTTATCATATGGAACAGCTTGAAATGGATCCAAAACAGAAAACAATTAGTACGCCTTATGGTAAATCAAAAACTCGTAAGAGTAGTGAAGCGCCGGAGCAAAAAGATAAAGCCCAGGTACTTCAATATGCCATTGAAAACGAGCTTGATGATTGCTTAAAAACAGAAGTCAAATGGGCTGATTTTAAGAAGAAATTAAAGATTGTAGAAATCGGTGAAGAAAAAGTCGTTGTGGATGAAAATGGACAAATTGTTCCAGGGATTACGGTTAAACCTGAATTTATCTCTTATAGTGTGGAGGTATAAATATGTTGCAAGTAACCGATGCACAACGTGAAAAACTGAAAGCTTGTATAGCATTATTCGGTGCAAGTGGCGGAGGTAAAACATTAACTTCTTTAATCCTGGCATATGGAATGATGAAAGAAGCTTATCCTGATTTACCAGAAGAAGTATTGTGGAAGAAGATTGGTGTTATTGATACGGAGCACAAACGCTCACTTCTTTATGCGAACAATACAATTAAAGGTTACAAGATTGGTAGCTTTAAATATGTAGAACTTGATGCACCATATTCTACAGTGCGATACCAACAAGCGATTGAATTATTAAAGAAAAGTGGTTGTGAGGTTGTTATTGCAGATAGTCTTTCACATGCTTGGGAAGGTATCGGAGGTATCTTGGACCAGCAGCAAGATTTAGGTGGGCGTTTTCAAGATTGGAAAACAATGAAGCCGGTTATTAAAGAGTTCATTAAATCACTTACAGAAAATGATGTTCATATTATCGCTACGTTACGTACTAAACAAGAATATCAAGCTGAGCGTGATGATAATGATAAGCTTCAAATTCGTAAGTTAGGATTAAAACCAATTCAGAAAGATGATTTGGAGTACGAATTCATGATTGTTCTACGTATGGAGCAAAATCATACAGCTACCCCAACTAAAGATAATTCTAATTTAATAAATGAAAATGGTGAATTAATTAAGCCAGAGCATGGTGCAATCATTTATAAATGGTTAGAACTTGGTGTGGATGTAAGAGCGGAGCAAGAGAATGAAAGAAATGCTCTTATTGCAAAAATTATAGAAATTGTTGAATCCAGTGATGAAGCAGCGAAGATGCTAGATGAAATTGAGTTTAAAACAAAACAAAAACTTCAAGATTTCAATCTTAAATATTTAAATGCTGCTTTAGATAGATTACAAGTTTTTAACAACAAGGAGGAAAAATAATGTTTACAGTAGATCATGAACAAGCTAAAGGATTTGAACAAGTTAAGCCAGGAGAATATGAGGTAATAGTTGTTAATTATGAATTAAAAAACGCTGAATCTGGAAACAACATGATTGTTGTGGATTATGAAATTCGTAGTGATGTAGACCAGGCATTCCAAGGACAGAAGCTCTTATTTGATAATTTTGTTGTAACTAAAAAATCAATGTGGAGATTACAAGCGATTTCTAAAGCGGCAGCTTTTCCAACAGGAATGAAGTTTGCTTCTTATAAAGAATGGGCAGATACACTTTTAAATAAACATCTTCGTGTAGTAGTAGGTGAGCGTGAATATAACGGTAAAAAATATCCACAAGTAAATGGATTTAAAGAATCAGAAGCATCGGCTCCAAGTACTGGATTTACAGTTTCGGATGAGGATGTTCCGTTCTAAAAGTTAATTAACAAGATTCAAATAGGAGGGAGCTACTAACGGCTCCCTTTTCCAAAGGGAGAAAATCAAATGAGATATAAATTTAATCAAATACCGGCAGAGCTTAAAAATACTCCTCATTGGATCTTATGGCGGTCAGAAGTAAGAAATGGTAAGAAAACAAAAGTTCCTTATCAAATCAATGGGGAAATGGCTCAATCGAATAATAAACGGAGCTGGTCAACGTTCCCAACGATCATAAAATTCTTTGAACAAGGAGATTATGACGGAATTGGATTCATGTTTTCAAAGGATGATCCATTCATTGGAATAGATATTGACCATTGTATTCAGGAAGGTGCTCTTACAAGTTTAGCTGAGGATGTTATTGAAATCGTAAATAGTTACACGGAATATTCACCAAGTGGTGATGGCATCCACATTATTGCAAAAGGTAAGCTACCATTAAAAGGACCAGGTACAGGACGGAAAAATGTTGATATCGGATTAGAAGTGTACAGACATGGACGCTATTTTACTTTCACCGGTGATTGCTTGGATCAAGTTCCTGTGGAAGATAGAACAGAAGAATTAAAAGTTTTATTTGAGAAGTATTTGAAAGAAAAGCCAAAGCCAGAAAAGAAACAAAGCACTACTTCATTCGAACGAGAAGATATTACTAGTTTATCGAATGCAGAATTATGGGAGCGAATGTTTGATAGTAAAAGCGGTGCAGCCATTAAAGATTTATTCCAGGGTATGTTGATTAACGGAGATCATTCTTCAACTGATATGGCTTTATGCAACCATTTAGCATTTTGGACGGATAAAGATGCTGCAAAGATGGATTCGATGTTTAGAGAGTCTTCCTTACTTCGTGAGAAGTGGGATAAACCACATTCAAGTGATGGCCGCACATATGGCCAAATGACAATTGATACAGCAATTCTTTCAACTCCTTCCACAATAGCTGATTATGAACCGCCCGAAGAGAAAAAATATGAAGTTTATATATCCGATAACTCAATTGAAGATACTGAGGAAATTATTGATGAAGCACCAAAGTTTCATTTAACTGAGCTAGGAAATGCAGAACGTATTGCATATTATCATGGCGAGAATGTTCGTTATTGTAATGAATTGGAATGGCTTATATGGAACGGTAAACATTGGCATGAGGATAGTAAGAGACAGATTGAAGCTATCACGGCTAAAACACTTAGGGCCATATATGGAGAAGCGAAGGCTACAGAAGATAAATATCAATCAAAGTTATTACATGATTGGGCAAAGAAATGTGAAAGACGGTCAATTAGAATAAATAGCATATTGGATGTGAGACCTATGGTATCAGTGAAAAAGAAAGAATTAGATTCTCATAACTTTTTATTTAACTGTGATAACGGAGTTATCGATTTAAAAACAGGTGAATTATTACCGCATGACCGTGACTTGTTATTAACAAAGATTTCTCCAATCAAGTATGACAGAAATGCTGAGTGTCCAAACTGGAAAGCTTTCTTGGAGAGTATTTTTAAAACACCTGCAGGTGAAGCGGATTATGAATTAATAAATTACCTGCAGAAAGCAATTGGTTATTCATTAACCGGTGTAACCAAAGAGCAAGTAATGTTTTTCTTATTCGGTAATGGCCGTAATGGTAAATCTACTTTTATTAATATCATCCAGGATCTACTCGGTGATTATGGAAGACAGACAAACAGTGACACGTTCTTGAAAAAGAGAAATGATTCAGGAATCAATAACGATGTGGCCAGATTAGATGGAGCGCGTTTTGTATCGGCCGTTGAGAGTGAAGAGGGGCAACAATTATCTGAAGCTCTGGTTAAACAAATCACCGGTGGAGAAAAGATGTCAGCTCGTTTCTTACGCCAGGAATATTTCGAGTTTAC
Source organism: Bacillus sp. PPSBB_2 (assembly GCF_045291115.1). Taxonomy (NCBI): domain Bacteria; kingdom Bacillati; phylum Bacillota; class Bacilli; order Caryophanales; family Bacillaceae; genus Bacillus; species Bacillus sp. PPSBB_2. Next base: position 4,711,271 of record NZ_CP147983.1, on the reverse strand, counting down.
ACCTGAATTTAAAGTATTCTTCACTACCAACCATAAGCCGATTGTAAAAGGTTCGGATGAAGGTATATGGAGAAGGATTATGCTTATTCCATTTACCGTAACAATCCCAAAAGACAAGATTGATTATGATCTACCTGATAAATTAGCAAAAGAGATGCCTGGAGTTTTACGGTGGGCTGTTGAAGGTTGCATGAAGTGGCAGACCGAAGGATTGCATGCTCCTGAAGCCGTGAAGGCAGCGACAGCCGAATATCGTGAAGACATGGATATATTAGGACCATTTATTGATGAAAATTGTACGGTTCATTCTACGGCGCAAATTGAAGCGAAATCACTTTATGAAAGTTATACCAAGTGGTGCTATCAAAATAATGAAATGGATTTAAAGAATCGTGCCTTTTATCGTCAATTAGAGATTCGTGGATTTAAGAAAGAAAAGGGTACAGGTAATAAAACATTTATTACTGGAATTACATTAAATCAATTTGCGGGAGCAAATCTATTCTCAACTGGAGATAAAGAAGAAAAACACAATGTAACTGCAATCAATAGGAAAAAAGTTTAGATAATAGTTACTAAAGTTACTGAACTGCTTTTTTCGATAACTCTTATAAACGTTGATATAACAATGTTTATAGATGAATAGTTATTGAAGTTACTGAGTTTCCTATATCGGCTCTTAAGAAAATAAATAAATAAAAAAATATATATAATATATAGCCTTTAATAGAAAAATGGATAACTTTAGTAACTTTGATAACTCAATATGCTTTAAACCATTGATATGACTGGTTTTTGGTGAGTTATCGAAAATTTTCATTCAATAACTTCAGTAACTCCTTTTAAGGGGATTGTGATATGGAACATCTTGAAAAAGTGAATCAACCGCAAAATCTAGATGAATTTATTCAACAAAGATGTATTGTTGCTATCGATAAAAAAATTGAAGCCCAATTATTTTATAAAGCTTGTATGAAAGCATTTGGTTTAACTAAAGTTTCGTTCATTGGTACAAGAACTTTTTATAAAAACCTAAAAAATATGGGTCTTGTATTAAAGAAATCAAATAATAATAAACTTTATATTTTTGGACTAACTTTGAAATAGGTGATTGAATGCATCCAAAACAAATATGTGCTGATGTTCAATCGATGGGAGCGAAGCTCGTTTTTGATGGAAGTGATTTATATATTGAGAATCCTGAAAAGGTTGCTCCTGAAATTGAATCGGTTATTAAAGAATACAAGCTACGGATTATTAAATATTTACAAGGTAATTATTCAGACCAAGATCATGCAGTAAAACAAACGATAGATAAAATTATTAATTTTTTTATCGGTGTTGAGCAAGACATGAATCCAAAAATAAATGATTGGTTTAATCATGATGAAGTTGCAGCAAGGTTAGTTATGGAATTAACTTTAAACTTCTCACTTAACGGTTGGTTATATGTAAAAGAATCTGTGGCTAACTATGAAAATAAATTAACGGACGAGCTTTCATTGAATTTATATAATCGTGCGATGGCTTATTTTAAGAAAGGGGCATGAAAATGAGAGAGATAAAATTCCGTGCTTGGGATGGAACGGATTGGGTTTATAGCGAATGTATATCAAAAGATGGCATCAATTGGTGGATATTAAATAATGAAGATGATAATTGGTTGGTGTGTTTAGATCCACAGCAATATACAGGATTAAAAGACAAAAACGGTAAGGAGATCTATGAAGGGGATATTGTTCATATGTATAGCGTTACGCCAGGATGCGACATTGACGAAATAGGAATAGTTAAGTTTATAGAATGTGCCTTTCTGTTTGAAAAGACAGACGGAAGTAACGGATGGTCGATATTTAACGAAGCAACAGAGATTGAAGTCATCGGAAATATTTACGAAAATCCAGAGTTATTGGAGCGATAAATATGAGTGCTATACATTATCGATACTCAGAAAAAGAGTTAAAGGAAATCCTGGATACATTAGAAATCATGGTGGATACAAGGGAACAGAAAAACCAACATGTACTTGATTATTTCCGTAAAAAGGATGTTAAATTCAGACTTAGAAAAATTGATACAGCCGATTATTCAGCGGTAATTCCTAAAAATCCTGAAATGGGCATTACACGAGATGTTTATTTAAGTGCTGGGGTAGAACGTAAAAATGGCGTAGATGAATTGGTTCAATCAATTAAAGATCGTACGAGATTTGAAAATGAATTGATTCGTGCTGCTAAACATCCATTTGTTCTTCTTGTGGAAGATTTAAAAGGCTATCAAAAAATATTAAAAGGTGAGTATATAAGTCAATACAAACCAGAAGCGTTACTTGGTAGTTTAAAAACATTTGAAGTACGATATGGATTTTCAACGGTATTTATTGAGCCAACTACAACCGGTAATTACATATATCATCATTTCTTATATATGGCTCGTGAGTATTTGAAGAAGGGCGTTATCTGATGAAACCTAAAACAATTAAAGGAGAAATAAACCATGACTAAAATTCAATTGAACGTATTATTTAAGAAAATGCAAAAAGATGATAAAAAGGAAGTTTTGATGTTCCACGTATTAAGTGATGAATTACCACATGCTGATGAGTTATTGAAGATGCCAGGTACTATTGTTCATCTAACTGTGGAAAAAAGCGATGTTGAAGCAATTGGTGCTGAATTTGTTTCTATTCAACGTGATAGCAAGAAGACCGTTCTTAAATTCAATGTAAAAGGCGATACGAAAGATAAAATTAATAAACTTTATCCATTCGCGGGTGAAAATGTTTCTATTACTCTAGAACCTTCGCAAATGTCGATTGATGAGTTTTACGAAGAACAACATGAAGGTGTCGAGTATAACGTTAATCCTGATGGAACAAATGATGTTGCTCCGGGGCAATTGAAGATTGTTGATGAAGAAACGATTGCTGAATAAAAATGTGTCCTGGGCTTCGGCTCAGGATATTAATACAATTAGAATTTTATTAAAAAATGGAGGGGTATAAAGATGGAAAAGTATCAAGTAGAAGTGGAAGTAACGAAAACGTATAAAGCTCTTGTTGAAGTTGAAATACCAGAAGATGCAAACAGTGATGATTTCCAAAGGTTGGTTGAGAAAAAAGTGGAGTCAATGGATCAAGAGAAATTAGATTATCAAGATACTAGTCATTCTGTTTTAAAAATTAATGATATGGAATAAAAGCAATGTTTGAATCTAATCGACATGTTCCGATATGAAAATGACCGTCAGAATCATAGTGATTTGAAGTTTTATTTCTTTCTGAATACAAATAGATGTACAAGTTTTAAAGCGTCTCAGAAAGGAAAATAAACGTGTTTTAAGAGATTTGTTGTTTTTTATAGAAAGTAGGTGAATCATCATTTGTTTGACTGGCTGAAAGACTATCAGAAATTAGAAGAAAGAATTGCATACTTAGATTACAACTTAGATAAAACAAAAGCTGAATTAAAACGCTGGGTCAGTGGTGATTTGCGAGAGATACGTTTAACTGTTGAATCGGAAGGTGCAAAAGTAGAAGAACGTATTGAAGCAATTGAATATGAGTTAGCAAATGAAATGAATGCCATGTATGACCTTATGGAATTGATTAGTAAGTTTAAAGGGCTAGATAATCAAATACTTGTAAAGAAATACATATATGGTATGACATTAGAACAAATTGCATGTGATTTGAATTATAGTCCAAATTACATTAAACGTAAGCATGCCGAAGTAAGAAAGATAATCAAGTTTGTGGATGATCTGTAAGGTTACTTTTAGGGAAGGTACTTTTAGGGAAACGAAACTATTGAAAATATGAATTATAGTAATAACATAAGAAATTGACGAAAGGGTAACTGGTGCACGGTTGCTCTTTTTAATTAGACAAACCATATCCATATAATAATGATAACAGCAAAGATAATGATTAGTATTTGTGAGAATTTCATAACATGCTCCTTTTAAACAATATTGTTTGCAAAGGATTGAAGAGGCATTCCTTATGGAGTGTTTTTTTATTATGTAAAAATTATATAGGTGGTGTAGAGATGACTTTAACGTTGCATAATGGAGATTTGAATAAGTTAGCAAGAGATACTTCACAGGACAGTATCATTTTAAAAGTTGGTGAACAAGAAATGGTATCTCTGAAAAGCAATGGAGATATCTATGTTAAAGGTAAGCTTGTTGAAAACGATAAAGAGGTTGTAGATGGCATGAGAGAGTTCTTGAGGTTATCTAGGTAAAGATAAGCGCAAACGTGTTGCATTTAAAAAGGAGGGTGTTAAGTAAATGAGTCCAGATGAGATATATGTAAAGCAAATGGATGCGTGGATTAAAGAACAAGAGGCTAGAAGAGAACAGATTGTAGTAACAATTAAAACTAGCTCTGAGATTGTGGAACAAAACAAGATACAGTTGCAATGGTTAGATAAAGGCTTGGGGCTTGCTAAAGAAGAGTTTGAGACTTGGAAGAAAGCAAATAATTATATAGGTGGTGTATGACAATGCTTTGGTTATTAGCTTATCTAATAGTAGGTATGGTTTATGCATCGTTAGATATTTATTCAGCCATAAGGGAAGCAATTAAAAAGGATAAGGAGCATGGATATATAATTCTAATGTCATCTTTATTTTTGGTTTTTCTTTTAGCAATATTCTGGCCTGCTTTATTAACAATGAAGATTGCTACATGGATTAATCATTATAAGGAGAGTGAACTTAAATGATTCAAAAGGAAACAAAGTGTAATGGTGTATATGTGGTAATTAAATATAAAGAGGGTGTTGCAAAACTCATAAATATCCAAAAATGAATGCATAAAAAAATCCGTTTTCCTGGAAAAATGATAGTAACCGAAACTATCTCCAGAAAGGACGGATTTACTAGTATGATAACCAAATTTGATGAAAATCAATCCATTTTACAGATTTTATTTGCATACGTAGACAGTTTAACTATTGAAGGCGTTCCGCCTGTGACAGGTCGCCCACCAATCTGTAGAAAAGCCTTACTGAAATGCTTTTTCTTGAAAACTGTATTTCAAATTGACTCTTTACGCAAATTAACACGTTTTTTGCATCAATATCCTTCATTTCGTGTATCTTGTGGTTTATATTTCGTTCCTCACGTTTCTACTTTTTCACGTGTAGGNAACGCTCAATTGGTTCTTTTAGCTACAGATCATACAGATTTTGAATATCAGCAGATTGCTAATCATGCGAAAATTATTTTTGATACAAGAAATGCTTTTCAATCTATTACTAAATTTGTAGGGAAATATTATCATTTGTAAAATGATAAAAAGAAAATTATATGTTGTAGTTGCCTCATCGAACGACGGTGAGGTGCGGGGAATGTCACAATAAAGAGCGCCTTCAGAGTGAGGAGAAGGTACTCTTTGGGGTAAAGAAAATTGTTGATGTTTTCCTCACGCAGTATGAGTCTATGTAGTCAAATGGTTGTAATTTGCAAGAAAGTATACTGAGTTGGTGAACTAGATGGAATGTTTTTGGTATGGCTGCATTCGTATATGAAATATGGATACAATTATGAAAAGTATAGTGGATACTTCTATCATAAGTGTGTGGTTTCTAAAGTGAATGATTTACGATTCTATTCAAAAGCTTCCTGAGCTGATAGAGATGTAGCAGGAACTGTCGATGAAGGATTAGGATTTACAATCATTGATAAAGTATCTGTAAATGGCTCGCAGCAATATAAAGTGAAGAATAGTAGAGGTAATGTGTTTTATATTACAGCTAGTTCTTATTATGTAGAAATTAAATAAGAGTATATTGACATTCTACATTTAAATATTGTATATTTTACATGTTGTTTTTTGATAGCGCACTGTTTGTTCTAAACTTCTACTACATTGTTACTTAGGTGATGTAGTGCTATCGAAAAAGAGTTCTCCAACATATATTTTAAAAAATCCCCTTCTATATTTAGAGGGGGATTTTTATTATAAATCAGAAATTCTTCTAACTTGCTTTTCTTTCTTCTTAAAATTCTTCTTATACTGTTTGAAGTCTTGTTTATCCACTCTGAATTTCTCTCCAGTAGCAACATTTTTAACCAGATAAGTTGTGCGTTTGAATTCCCTAATGTAATAGATAATTAATCCCACTAAAAGGGATATACACAATGTAAATGGAATGGCAATGAGACAGAGAACGAGAATAAGGGCAGAAATCTTATCTGATTCATAAACTCTTTTTAGAACTAAACGTTTACCAGATGAAGCTTGAGCTTGTTCTAATTGTTGCATACGCTGTAGCGATGCAATCGTGTCATAACTCATGCAAAAGTCCCTCCATTATTTGTTCATTTTCCCTAAAGCTTTATCCATTTGACGTTCATTTGCTTGTGTTGCGCTACTTGTTGCATTTTCAACACCACGGTAGTTGTATTTAGAGTTTTGCCAGAAGTCGAAAGCGAAATCTTTTAATGGCTTTTCGGATGCATTTCTCTCAACAACTTCAGATTTAAAGATATTTGTGAGCATGTATTCATGATTAGATACATCTTTAATATATGTTTTATTTGTATATTCTTTAATGATTTCATCTCCAAAAGTCTTAATTTCATCTTTAGTTGGTTTATAACTATGAGCATATCTACTAATTTCATCAAATTTTTCATTTGGAGTTTTATTACTTGAAGCTATCTCTGTAATTTTACTCTTCCATTGGCTAGATGCAGTAGTTGTAGCGACTGTCTTTTTGTCTTGGTTATTAGAATCTTTGCGATCAGGATTTAAATTGATACAAACCATACATACAATAAATGAAATTAGAGCTGTAGAAAGATAAATTTTTACTACTCGTAAACGATTGATTTTCTCTCCTCTTAATACAATTTTAGGCATGAATAAACCTATAATTAGAACGATAATTGACACAATAGATACTAGAAATAGTATCACTTCTAATGCGTTTAACAAAAAATCCACTCCTTAAAATTAAATTGGTATAATACCTAAATCATACCAATTTCATGCAACAACTGTAAATATTACGTTTAATTTCGCTTTTAGAGGTTTTTAACTCGTTCAAGTAAATCCGTTACTTGTTGAAGGCGCTCTTGAGTTTCTTCTAAAGAAATTTCCGCTAGGTCTGCATGTTTTGACCAGAAGTCATTAAAGGCGTGCCAATCTCCCATAATATACATAGTTTCACTTGAATCATGTAGCCTTAATAAAGAACTAACCTCTTTAAATGTTCCTTCGATTTTGTTTCCTAATAGTTTTTTGTCGTATGCTACCTGGTTCGTTATCATATAAATCCTCCTTTCAAAATTTTTATTGTACGTGGTTTAGATGGATCGCGTTGGATATATCCCTTTTCTTCCAAGTGTATTAAGTGCATATGTACTGTAGAACTAGAGGCGAGTCCGGTTGCTTGGCAAATTTCTCTAACAGTGGGAGGATATCCGTTTTCTACTACTTTTTCTTGGATGAAAGTTAAAATTTCAGCTTGTCTACTTGTTAATGGTTTCATGGTGTATACCTCACTTTATGCATGGAATATCTAACCATATGATACCAAGACATTGAGAATAAACCAAACGCTTGTTCGTATTTTTAGGGGGTTATGCTCCCATAAACTCTTTATCAAAGTAGAACTTGTCCATTAAGTTATTTACAATCCCGTTGAAATAAGCGAATTTACCTTTCTTCATTTTTACTCCGGATTTAATCTTCATAACAAATTCTTTAATAGCTTTTAAGCCAATAGTAAGTTCTTGGTCTTTAGTAAATGCTTTATCACCTGTAGAGAAGTTTGTAACTTTATTACACTGTCTTACGACCTTCCACAGTTCTTGAATTGTTTTAGATTCACTGTGAAAAGAGTTAACTAAAGAAACAAAACGTTCTGGTACCCAGTGAGCAACAAAATCAGCTTGTTCAATATTCTCTTCTAGAGCATTGCTATTCTCATTACTATTACGTTTGTTTATATCTTTTATATTTTGTTTTAAGGAAACAGGTTTTGTTTTAATGGTAGGACACTTTGTAGGACTTTTTGCATCTACCTTGTTGGACACTTCTTCCACAATTGGTTGAATGATAATAGCGTTAGAAGTTTGAAGCATATCTTTTTTACGTTTCATCGCTACTTGCTGAATCATCTCTAGATCCACAAGTTTCTTCATTAAACGTTGTACAGTTTTATATGAAACTCCTATCATGTCAGCAATTGAATTTTTGCAAAGGAAACTAACGCCTACATATTTGCAGCTGTGGCGCTTTAAAATTTCAAGTAATTCAATTAGTTTAGATTGTACATCGGTACGCTTAATAGACATACGGATAATGTCTCTATATGTACGTATAGTTTTGTTCAATTCTTCTAATTCTATAAATGGTGATAAGTTACGGAATGATTCTTCACTTGCTATAACATCTATGCATTTCTTTTCCATATTATATGTCTCCTTCTTGGAAACAAAAAAGCAACGTCACCAATAATATGGTAAACGTTGCTTAATAGACCCTGCATGATGTACAATAACTCATGAGAGTATAGCAAGTGTTTACCTGGTCAGCTCAGGTGAACGGTATAAGAGTGTTGGTAGCACTACTTATACACGCTGTGCTCTTTTGTTTTGTAATTTTTCGTATTTACGTGAACTTTATATGTTTATATTTAAATACAAAAAATCAAGTTATACATAGGCAAACGATCTTTATTGGAAGTTTAAACACGTCAATTGTACACCCGAGGGAAGTTTTTAAAGAAGCCTTCCGTCGTGCAGCAGCCTCTATCATATGTCTTCATAACCATCCCTCAGGAGATCCCACGCCGAGCCGTGAAGATATTGCAGTAACAAAACGCTTAGTAGAATGCGGCCAGATTATCGGAATTGAAGTACTCTTATCCTAATAAAAAATATAGGGCGAAATTATATTAGCATTGAAAATAATCATGTATCTCACTTTTGCCCTATCTTAATTTAAAATATGAGCTGCGTATATATCTGTTGTGTCGTTAAGTTGATTATATTGATTTAAATGTTTTTTTAATCAATAAATGTATTAAATCGTGAAGCTTTAATTTTAGGTATACATAGTGAAGGGTAGGGGAATGAAGATTACTATCGGAGGGTACACTGGCTATTTTTTGTTCTATTTATTAATTATTTTAGGATCCCCTCTTATAGGGATAAGAATTGAAGTAGAGGATAGTTGTTTAATTTTTATATTAGGGGAAGGAGAGCCATCGGCTCTCTATTTTTTATTTTTGTATGAATGAAGGGGGAGAATTATAGACTTGTCAGTTTTATTTTGATGTCTTATTTCTAGACGAGGTTAGCGAATTAAAAGTGTTGAAGTAGCAGAAGAGTTTGCGCTCTTCTTTCAGCGGTTAAGTTTGAGACATGAATATATAATTGGGAAAGTTAAACGTATGTTTGTTTGGAAGAGAAGTTAAATAATATATAATTTAAAATTAGGTTTTAGGATGATTTTCTAATAATAAGTAATTCATGTAACTCACTTCATTTTGTAGATGATGAAGACAAATTAGAGATATGTATACTGGAAGGTTATAAAGCGGCTTGGGAAATAGATGTAGTTCTATTAGTAACCTTGTCTAAAGAATACAACGTAGATATAAAAATTTATATTTTTGGGCGTGGTATGGAATTTAATCAAGATGTTGAAATTTATAAGGGCGAAATTATTAAGAACGTAGAGATTGAATTTGATGATTACATGTGGGAATGTATCAATCCTAATATAGGCGGATGACAATCAAACAAAAGCTTTATTTGTGCGACACGTTTCCTTATAAGTGTGTATATACGAAATAGGAGGGTTATCAATTTGATAGCAACAACTGATTGGCTGAAAGTAGGAATGAAAGCCGTCAGGTTGAGCTGAAACTACTTATCTGATACTCCTACATGCAAGGCGTGAGAGTAGTCATAAATTGTATGAAGCTAGGTGAAGTCGGCTGAACAAAACCTAAGTGAGAAATCATATGGTGATGGATAGGCCGGGATGCTACAAAATATCTATGGTGAGAATGTCCAAAAAGGACTGACGAACATGTGAATGTATGGGTCTAAACGCTTAATACATTAGAAATGTGTATGTCGTCAATGACGACGTTATCTACCGAAAAGTAAGATTGAATAATATGAACTTCGGAACATCTAACGATGAGGATGTAAAGATAACAGGCTTACAGCAAGCACCTAAGAATACATGTATAGCTAAATCAATCGGAACGTGGTAAGCAAGAAACTGTCACAAACGCCTACTAGCAGACAGGTGCATATAAGGTTCTAACGAACCGAAATTGCTTTATTCTTGTGAAGGTGGGGACACAGTACCGACGAATCATGTAATGAATGTGGAGGGATAGTCCCTAGTTTTGTTCGTTGAAGACTAAATCAATTAGATGTAACTCACAGGATCGAGTAAGATGATGTGACCTTTCATAAGAAAGGGGAATTAATACGTTGGTGAGTACAACATTATTTGTAATCTAGTTGCTTTTAGTATAAAAGGATAAGATGGGACGCCGTATGTCGGGAAACTGACACGTACGGTGTTAGGTGGGGGAAAAGGTGGAAATAATATCAAAGCCTTACCTATCACGCACGGAAGTAAAGGCAGGTGATGAAAGATGATGGGATTTAATCCGTTTCATGGACAGCATATTTGATAGGAATGTCGCTTATAACAATAGTGATTGCAATAGCAAGGATAGTTATTTAATAAAAACGAGCACTTGTGCCAGAGTGCTCGCTTATGAAACCTTAAACCATTTTATTTATGTTTATGTGTGTGAGTCATGAACAAGGAATAATTAGGAAAGTAAGGATTCAAGATAGTATATGTATGCTGGAGTGATTGGTTCTTAGAACCAAAAAATAGCAGCTAGCAAAAGCTAACTGCTTAAACAAAAGGGTGACCGAAATAACAAAAACTCGATTAAAGGAGGTGTTTACAGTATGCACATGAGTCCGTTTTTTATACCAGGGAGTCATGAGTGTTTGGTTATATATACCTAATGTTGAACGATGATTTTGTTAATCGGTCATGAAAAGATAGACGGGTAGAAATTAAGAATTTGAGAATGAAAAATAAACCTGTTTTAGGAAGGCATTGGTGAGCTACTGAATGAGTTAGAAATATGAATTGTTATATAACAATTCAGTATCTTATTTAACACCTATGATGTTTTCAATCGAATTAAAGGGATTTTTATGATCTATATGAAACATCCCTATGTTCCTCGTGGGGAGCATTTATGTAAGTACCTGAAAGGGTTTCACCTGGTTTCAAAATCCAAATGGAAGTCCAGCTACTATCAGAGATATGAATAGACCTTAAAGTTATTGTGGCATCGTTCCATGTTTCGTGATAGCTTACAATATCTGTATAATCACCAAGTAAAATGTAAAAGTCAGTATTGTTAGTAAAGAGGTTTTTCTGCTTAATACCGTTCATTATTAAATCCTCCTTGTAATGGTTGATTGTATTTTTTTTATGTATGGTAATCGAATTATTTGGTTAAAATAACCAAAGTTGAGCAAGTTAGTAAAACTAAGTGCTTAACTTCGATGGTGACTCAAATATGGGATTTCTCCTGAAGGGGAGATGTTTATAATATATTCGGAGTTAAATGATTTATTCTTAATTAGGGAGAAAAATGGTTTTAAAAACCATAAAATAAAAATGCTGTTGTAAAGTGAGGGTAGAAGAATGAAAGCTTTGAAGAAAAGAAAAATTAGAAAAGCAATTGCGCGTCGTGCGAAGGTAGTGGAAAAATATCAGTTTGATAAGGCTTGGAGGAATATTTTTGTACGAACTGGTTATTTGAAATAAATGGAATTTGGATAGAGTCTGGCTAAAAAACTAGAGGCCACCAATTTTTAAAACAGCAATTGCAGCTGTCTTAAGAAATGGTGGCCTCTTTTATTTTGGAAGGGAGATGGGGAAGGAAGACACTAAAGGATTAATTACATGAGTGGGGAAAACAAGTGGAAAATAAAAATTAAGTATGCGTGAAATTGAAGAATGAATAGGGGTTCGTGGTTCGCATTATGAATGTAGACTTAGAGCATTAAGACAAAAGTAATAAAAAGGAGTGGTCTTGTATGACGAAATGATTATCTTTCTTACAAAAAATTGATAGAATAGCAACGCAGAAAAAATTAGAAGGTGTTCTCGAAAATGTACGTTTATATAGACAGTTTGGAATGATGCATGAAGAAATGAAAGTCACTCCTTCTTATGAAATTAGATATCATGGACCTACAAATGATGTAGCGATGGTTAATATTCAACAAAGTAAAAGAGAAGAGTGGATTAAGCAAACATCATTTCGTATTGACCAGTTTCTTAGTCGTTTGGGTAATGGGCGCGCAGGAAAGGATCAAAGAGACATCATCATTAAACGTTATTTAGAAGATGAAGATGTATGTGATTATATGGTATATAGCGAAATCGGCATGAGCGTACGTATCGACGTGTTAAGGCTAGAGTATTTTATAAACTTGCTTTTGCTCTTAGATTAGAAGTTTATGAGACTGAAGAAACGGGAGGTAATGAATCATGAATTTTGTTCAGCCTATACGTAATCCAGAGCAAATACAGCAGCTAAAAGAGTATTTTAAAGAAAAGAGCTTACGTAATTACATTCTCTTCATTATGGGAATCAATACAGGTTTGAGAATATCGGAAATTTTGAAATTGAAGGTAGGGGATGTCAAAGATAGTCATATATCTATAAGAGAAAAGAAAACCGGGAAACAGAAACGAATACAAATTACTGCAGCATTGAAAAGAGAACTCAAATGGTTTATTGAAGAAAGAGAAGATAGTGAGTATTTATTGCAAAGTAGACAGGGGAAGAATCTTCCAACCGGTCGTAGCATGGCATATAAGTGATATTAAGTATAGCTGCAGAAGAATTTGGGCTAGATGAAATAGGAACACATACACTGAGAAAGACGTATGGGTATCATATGTACATGTAAACAAAAAACATAGTATTACTACTCATGGAGATATTCAATCATTCGTCAGAGAAGGTCACGTTACGTTATATAGGTGTAAACCAAAATGCAATGGATAAAGCAATGACTAGGTTTAAAATCTATACAGTTACTCATAAATTTCGTACTGTGTAACTCAAAAGAGAAAGTGAAATGAAATCAATGATACCAAGGGGTTCAGCGAAGGCGTCAGTTACACACAATATAAGATATGGGTAACTGCAGGTATCGAGAAATCGGATGGTGTATATACATAAATATAAACTGTAAGGGGAGGTAATTGTGATTCATGTTAAATGAAGAACTATTAGAAATAATCATTAAAGAGGGTGTTGCAAAACTCATAAATATCCAAAAATGAATGCATAAAGAAACCCGTTTTCCTGGAAGAATGATAGTATCCTAAAACTATCTCCAGAAAGGACGGATTTACTAGTATGATAACCAATTTTGATCAAAATCAATCCATTTTACAAATTTTATTTGCCTACNCGATCAATAGCGTGAGCTGTTTCGTGTAATTCAAGATTGATTGAAGTATGCATATTACCGTAATTACTATATCCTATACGAGCAACAACAGGATTCCCGCCAATACCTGGAACAGAGTCCCAGGTATAGCCTGTACCTTCCCAGCCTCTAGGGATTTGCCCTCTTAAATAAGAATATTCGGGTAAATAAGTGATTGGAAAGTTAATGAGTTTAATACGAATATTTTTATGGTAAAGAGCATATAGAGTTTTGCTATCAATGTTGCTAATACGCTGTATCATATTGGCGGCTTCTTGTTGATTATAGTTGCCGGAAGTTTGGACGATGATAAGTTGTTGAGGAAGATTCGCCGGTGATGGTGTGTGCAGTTTTTGGAAACTGGGAAGGATGGATGGAAAGAAAGGAGAGATAGAGACAGAGTGATTCGTTGTATTTTTATCAGAAATGATAGGTTGTCCTTTTTGAGCGCTCACGCTAATCGAGGGTATAATTAGGAATAATGAGAAACATAAGACAGTTAAGAGTAATTTTTTGAACTTCATAGTTATTCATCCTTTAAAAGTAATTTATATCAATAGTATTATATTATGAGGTTCAGATAATGGTGATAAGAATGTAATCGTTATTTTTATATGTAAGGAGGAAAAGAAAAAATAGGGATAAAGTTATTAAAAAATTATAATTTTTTCGTATGTTCTCACAGAATGCTAATGTGCAAGATAAGTCTATAGCTTGCTATAAAAAAGAGAGCTACATGGTCTGTATAAGACAAGTCATGTAGCTCTGGAAGTGAGTAGGAGGACAAGTGAGTTTTTACGTCCTCGCAGAAATTTAATTAGGATATATGTATTTTAACATGCAGGACTTGTAGCGAGGAGAGAAAAGTGTTCTTTAATAAAGGACAAAAAATAGATAGTTGAATATAGGATTGTATGGTATTTTAAATTAGGTAAATGATGGTGGAAACCACTTTTACAATATATGTATAAATAGATTTACGGGCATCCATTGTAATTCGGAAGAGCTTTTGCTCTTCTTTCAGCCGCTAAGTTTTAGACATGAATGTATAACCGGGAAAGTTAAACATATATGCTTAGCGGTTGAAAGAGGGGCTAAATAATACATAATGTTAGATTACGTTTTTAGGGTAATTTTTTAATAATAGGTACATGCAGTACAAGTTGTACTAGAAGAGAGCACTTTTATTATTGAGGTGCTCTTTTTGGTTCTGGTGCAAAGATAAGGATACAGTCCCAAGAAATAATGAAGATTCCTACTGGAATCATTCTTTACGCTGTTAATCCAAATAATTGATAAATAAATTCTTTTTGATTTTGAACAGACTGATCCCGTAAATCAACCTGTTCTTTTTTTATCATATGCATGGCTTCTACTCCTGCAAGAATACATGTAGCTGTGCCAAAAGATTTAAATCCTAACATAGAGCGTACACGTTTTTTAATGAACCGGTGGTCTTGCTCCACTACATTATTTAGATATTTTATCTGCCGAATTTGAGTGCCTAACGGCACTTTTTTCTCGCTCTTTAATTTAGTGAGGGCAACTGGATAAGCAGGATTTTTATCAATTGTGATTGTACGAGGTTTTGAGACATGGAAAGACTGCAAAGCCTTCTTAAAGAATCGCTTTGCAGCCTTATGATTTCTAGTTTTACTGAGATAGAAGTCAATCGTATTTCCTTCAGAATCAACAGCACGGTATAAATACACCCATTGCCCTTTTACTTTTATATATGTTTCATCCACTCGCCAGGAATCATTTGTTTGTTTCAGATGACGTCGGATCCGTTTATCTAGTTCCGGTCCGTATTGATGGACCCAACGCATAATCGTTGTATGGGATAAGGTTAATCCTCTTTCTTCCATCATTTCCACCAAATCTCGAAAACTTAGATTGTACCGCAGGTACCAACGAACAGTTAATAGAATGATATCTGGTTGGTAATGCTTCCATTTAAACAAATTGTCCTTTTTCATACTGATCACATCTCCTTTGTAGAGTAATAGTATCAGTATGTCCAAGATTTAAAAATTCATTGCACAAGTATTATATTCTTTGCACCAGAACCCTCTTTTTTATAGGATTTATAATGGGGTGATGGATGAAGGTGGTAAGAGATGTATGAAGGAATGAAGAATGCAAAGATATAGATGTGTGGTAGGTTAATTTCGGGATAAGGGATACCCATTCGCATTCTTCACCCTTCTGAAAGAAATGTTGGAGGAAAACAGATGGATTGTAACTGCTTACTAAGTTAAGGGTCTGAAATAAACAGTAGACAGCGTCAGTTTTCCAACCATTTTTAGTATATGTAGAAAAATGGTTTTTAAAACCAAAAATAATGTGTTGTCTAGAACTTTTTTTAAAGAATAAGCATATAATGAAGCATCGGACAACACTTATTGATAGTGCTTTTCCAAAGACCTTCCTTTCTATATAAATGATGCAAGAGCAGCCATTCCCTTGGTCGCTCTCTTTTTACGTCCATATGTACTTTTATAGAAAGAGGCATAGATATGAAAAATGGGCATATAAAGTATATAGAAAATATATGATAAATTGGTTATTTTGACAAAGTGAGGAGTGGGATACGGATGGACAGTTTGGCTAAAATTATTTTATCAAATGGGAAAGAATATATTGTATCGATTCAGCTTGGTTCCCTCATTGGAAAGACACTTGTAAATGGTGAGGGAGAATTTCTTAATACGTTTGTTGTGTTACCTCATATAGATGTGGAAACAGGAAACGAAATGCAAGTTGCTTTAAATCCGCGGTATATAGTAGCGATTGAAGAGTCAAATATAAGAATGCAACCTCATATACCTTCAGTATTTAGAATTGAAAAAATAAATAAGGATTTAGAGTGAAAGTATCCATCTGAGTACTTTATTAAGGGAGGGAAGTACACAAGATATCACTCTAGATAAATGGGAAGAAGCCCTAGAATGAGTCTAGGGCCTACAGGATACTTGTTTAGGGAAACTGCATGTAACTACAAGTTACATGTCTAAGGATAACATTGCATCTGTATAAAAGCACTGATGAATTTGTCTTAAAATCGGACAAAAAATACCCTGGATTAGCATGGCAACCCACAATTTTTTTAGAATACAAGTCCATCAGACTTGCTAAATAAACTAAACTTCTTTCGTCGGTATATAAATAATATAAGCTACCTAAGCTTGATTTGGCGTTTCTACCTTGAATTGACGATCCAACATATTGTTATGTATCGGATAAGAATATTTGGAATTTGTAGTAGCTTTATCTTTTTTTATAGTTTTTGATTGTAACCCTTGTTCTTTTATGATTCTGGTCACTGTTTTTTGTGAAATATACTTTCCTTTTTGGCGTAACACAGATGTTACCTTCGGGCTTCCATATAAACAACGTGGCTCTAGAAAAATACAATGTATTTCTTTAGTTAAGTGTTCCCTTGATATTTGCTTGGGACTTTTGGTGTGATTTCGCCATCTATAATACCCGCTTCGGGATACATGTAGAACTTGGCACATCTTCTTCACTTGGCATGTGAAGCGGCGTTTCCTTCGAATTACAGACCAAATTGACTCAATCGTATATTTAAAACGAATCAACCGAACCGTCATTATGTTACTGTTATAGATATAACCTATCTAAATCTTGGAGATCGTTTCTATGATCTGTTTGCTATCCAAGTCTGTTTAATGATGAAATTGTCGCGTGGGAGCTATCAACACGAAATGATCTGAAGTTGGTGAGTGGCATTGTCGAAAAACTGGCTACAACAAGGGCGGTATAAGAAGTAATTCTTCATTCAAATCAAGGTTTTCAGTGCATATCTAAAACATACAATAATCAAATGAAGGCATTAGGGGATAATAGGTTGTCATTCTCGCAAAGGAAATTGCCTAGATAATGCATGCATTGAACATGCATTGAATCGTTCTTTGCACACTTCAAAACAGAAAACGATCTCTATCGAGCTGTGGGGGATTATATTTGGTTCTATATTTATGAACGATTTCAGAAAAATCTAGATCAGTGTGCACTAATTGAATATCGGAGCACACTGATTGCATAGTATTTTTGAATATGTCTACTTGACAGGCATAAGACCAATAACAGACTCCTTTAAAAACTATAAACAATGAAATAAAGCAAATATATTGAATCTGTTTCATAAATCATATTCTGGGGTATTGTCTTGACTTTTATTGATTGGATGTAAAGGGATTACTTTAGAAGGATCCAAATGTTGTCTAGCTTGATGCTTTAAATGCTTTTCTAATTCTTGGATAAATGATATTGGATTTTCAAATGTGTCGTGTAATGCTAAGTTTATGATATGTGATTTAGAGTTACCTGTATTTAGCATATTTACGAGTTCATTTTCTTTGTTACTATAGGTAAACATGGCTAATAATGATTTTTGAATTCTATAATTTTTTTGTTTTAGACTCTGAATGGTCAATTCTTGTTTATTTAATTTATTTTGTAATTTATTATTTTTATCTTCCAATTGTTTAATTCTTGAAGCAATATTGTACAAATGTTTATCATAAGGCTCTAAATACTCCCACAGTAAATCTTTGTTTTTCCCACCATACTTATCAATCAGTTCTTTAATATCAATTAAGTCTAGTTCTATTGATTGAGAAATAGAAACTTTTTGTGACTGTATAGCATTAACTGTATCGACTAACTGACGGCCAATACGATCTTTCTTTTTCCAAAAATCATAGCTTGTTTTGATAGAGAATGTTCCTTGTTCATAAAGGTTAGTAGCATATTCCCAAATATGTTTATATTTTATTTGAGGGTAAGGGTTGTGGTTTTGGTTATAAACTCTAAGTAAATATAGTATCTCTTGTTTAAGCTTTTCAGTGAGTTCATATTTTTTTGGTCTGCCGGGTCCTTTATTTGAGTTCATCAATCTCCACTCCTAATAGGTATTGTAATCTTGCAATAGAAGTTTTGTCGTATTCTATTCTGTCAAACGTTGTCCTTAGCTCAGTTTTTAATTGAGGATTAATTTTTCCGAATTCATCTAAATGGTGTAAATTATATAGCCCTACTAAGTAATTAATCTTTTTTTGGATATTTTTATAAATTACACTAATTTCTGTAATAATTAATTCTCGTGTTTCTTGTAACTCATGTAGTGATATACCCCAATGTTTGCAGAAGTAACATCCTGTAAAGTTCCAATTGAATGAGGGACAGGGCATTGTTTTATCTTTACAATAACCCAGGTTCAATTCGATAAAATTACTGGATGCATCACGATTGTAGGTGTTACATTCACTATAAGCAATGTCATCATATAGTTTTTCATATTCTTGAATACCATGTGGTGACACGAAGTTCTCTGTATTTTGTAATATAAATTGGTTTGTTAATCTTTGTATATCTGTGTCAATCCAAAATTTCATATGGTTCCCATAAGAATATTGTGTGTTAAGGTCAAAGTGGCCTGCCAGTCTCTCAATCTCGACTCGGTCATATCCTTGCATCATTAGTGATATGATAGCTATATGTCTCAAATCACCGGGTTTAAGTTGATGGTTAATCTCTAAGTTATATTCCTCTTTAATAACCTCCATATAAAAACATTCAATTAATTTTTGTAAATATTCTCGAGTGAATATTTTTTGTTCATAGTTTATAGAGCTCTTTATATTCTTTAATGTTAGTTCCTTAAAAGCTTCGAAAGATATTAGGTATTCGGAAGATTCATATTCTGATGTTAGCTGTAAGTATTGTGTAATTTTCCCGTTTAATTCTTTTGGGATTGGTAATGTGTCATATGTTAGTTCAGTTCTGTTTTTTTTATTCCGTCTTTGCTTAAGACGAGGGAAAGTTAGGGTATTCTCTGTAAGAGAGAGACAATCTTTCTTAATTAAACAAAATTCACTAGGGCGCATTGGTATAATGGATGTTATATCCCACCATAGGATGACTGGAAAGAATTTAGTCAGTTTATTGAATTTTAATTTTTCTGTTATCTGATCTTGATGGGTTATAAAAAAATATTCTATACAGTCTTTAAAGACTAAGATATCTTTTGGTGGAGGCAAATCACGATTGCTTGTAGATGATTTTATTTTAG
Source organism: Bacillus sp. PPSBB_2 (assembly GCF_045291115.1). Classification (NCBI taxonomy): domain Bacteria; kingdom Bacillati; phylum Bacillota; class Bacilli; order Caryophanales; family Bacillaceae; genus Bacillus; species Bacillus sp. PPSBB_2. Next base: position 4,691,647 of record NZ_CP147983.1, on the reverse strand, counting down.
CTCTTTCATTTTCTAGTATCTGAATGTAATACGGATCTATAGGGAGATCTGTATAAAATTTTGAAAAGCTAAGAAAACTATTTATAAAGCGTAGTATGGTTTCGGGAGCCACAGCTTTGGTTACATAGTCATTACTTCTAGAGTTTTTTCTACTATAGACTTTACCGGAGTTAATTAATTGGATTAAATTTTCATAGTTCGTTTGAAACCCTTTTGTTAGTCGACAAATAGAGTATAAATTACTAAAAAGTTTATAGGTTACCGAGGGGGATTTAGAATCTAAATGTAAAATAATCCAACATTTTAAAGCTAGTATACATTCATTAACTACTAAATTACTATTAAACTCAAGCAATGGTTGAAAAGATTCAAAATTGAAATAATAAGTTTGGCCATTGATTAATTCAGTGAATGACCAGATATTACTTTCGAAATCCTTTGTTTGGTTAAAAGATTTTATATCGAAATACTCGTTAAATAATTGTTGAGCCTCTATAATATTTTCATTAATATCAAATACATTATCAGGGGTTGAAAGGTCTTCTAAAACTTTATGATTAATTTTTAACAAGCGAATCCTCCTTCATTACGAAATTGTATTTAATAGATTCCGTCTGTCAAATATTTTTTAGTCTTTGGTAATTGTTGAGAAAGGAGCGTGAATTTTTCTTTGCCACCTTCAACAAAATCATATATTAAATCACCAAACTGTACTTTAGCTGATTGAACTTGTAGCCAGAGCAAGTAGAAATGATTGGCCATTTTTTTCTTTTCTCCTTCTTTAGCACTATCAAAATGAGAAATTATATGATGGATCCCTTTGAGATACGTGTTCATTAAATTGGATAAGGCAAATACATTAACAATAGAAAAGGGACAACAGGTGCAGTCTCTATTACTGGTTATATCGTCATATTTGCATCTGGAAAAGACACACTGGTAATATTCTTGTTTAGAATATAATGTATTGGCCATTGCTTCAGAGAGGAGATGTTGAATTTCCTCTTTTTTTAAGCCGTTTATTACATCTATAACTTCCCATTGTTCAGTTGCTAGACGATCTATGAGACCAGAAGAGACTTCTATTTTTTGAACATCACCAAATTTCTTTGTTAACGCTAGCATTTTTTGTGTTTCTACATTTTTTTCAATGTTTAATCCATCAAATAATTTGTTAGTTAATAGCTGAGTTATATAGCCGAAGGAACTTCTTTCAAAGATTTGCTCTATTAAATGAGTAAGTTGCTTCTCATCTAATTTAATGTAGTGCATTGTTGAATCTTCATTAAAGTGAGATCTTGAAACTTTAGCGGCGTTTAAAGATCTTAATACAGACCAAATCAAAGTAGTAAGCGTACGATTCATTTTTCGATTAGAAAATTTAAATTCATGTTTGAAATATTTAAAAAAGACTTTATGTATTGTATGTCTCGGTTGAACTATATAACGAGTTTTAATCCATATTAAAGCACCTACATTTTTTGGAATACTCTTAGGTGATGTGTTTTTTTGATTTGGACTTGGAGCAACGATATGATAAGCATTTACGCGTAATTGACAAATACTTATGGCTGTTGCAAAAGCGATTTTTAAAGGATCAGCAATCCGAAAAATGCTGTCTGCGCCAGTTTTGTGAATCTTTTTTACATAACGACCTACCTGGAAGATTATAGAGTTAGCATCATCTATGGAAGGGTTATTTTGTTTTAACCAATCTAGGTCTGTAATCGAGGTATTCGATAAGTCTACTTCTGGAATTTGAGTTATAACTGTTGCATGGCGCCAATTATTTGTAAGTTGTATTAATATGTATAACCAATAACTGTCATAATTACAGTATTTGTTTCCCTTAAGAAAAGATTCGACATCTTGAATTGCAGTAAGTTTGTGTATTGATAAGTCATTGACAAATCGATATAAATCTTTGTACTCCTCATAGGTATATCTAGATAAGTCTACATCACGTTGATTTAAAAAATGGTTAGGATTAGTAAGTTTGTCCAGTGTGTAAGGTGGTTTTTGTGTAACCTCATAAATAGAAGCATAAACTTCTCGGCAAAAATGATATAGGATGCGCTGGTAAGTACGAGGTATGTTTGAGTTTTCTTCAAAAAATAATTTGTTTAAGGATGACGCAGAATAACTATAGATTTCTTTAGTTAATAAATCTGCTAAATGGAAACTTGTTTTTGAGAGTTGGTTAATGTAAATGCTAATATTTGAACTTCTGGTAGCGTGTAATTGTTTTCGAACATATTGAAGCCATAGATCTTTAGTTCGTATTAATTTTTTTGAAAAAGAAATTTGTAAAAGTGTTTCTGTTTTGTAAATGAACTCTTTAAAAGGGTCGTCCATTTCGATACTAATTAGGTTTTTACTGTTTTTACGATTTATTAAATATTGGTGAACATCTTCTTTTCGAAATAAATTCTTACTGCCATTGTATCTTTTTAATACACCCATTAATAAAGAGGGACATTCAGTAGGCTGAATATTGTTTTTTGGTATATAGGAATACAAAAAATTTGTAGTAGAACCATTTTTGTCCATAAGTAATTTAATCTCCTGGATTGTGTAATGTTCTTGCGTATATTGACGTTTTAGAAGCGTTTGTTTTTCGATTAAGTTATGGATCTCATCTTTTGAAAAGAAGTAAATAAAACTTAGCTTATCTGTATTGAATTTATATTCTAATATTTCTACGGGTTTAATGTCATAGTGATCTAATACAGTATTGATGTAATCACTACTGAGTGAAAGATAATTCATTACTTGCTTCTTTGTATAATATTTTTCCCTATACTCAATATATTTGTTATTGCGCTGGGCGTAACTGTCATTCCCTCCACTAGTAATTCCTTTTCTATACGTCTGTAAGTAGTGGTAATCGTTTTTTGAAATAAATTTGCCATCGTGGCTACTGCCATAAAGCGTATGTATTTTTATATTCATGTGATGCAAGAGGGTGACTAAGTTACTGCGCCCCATAGATAATTCATGTAATACTTTGTTGATACTCACATGTTGTTCAAAAAAATGAATGATTTTTTTACGAAGAAAAACATGGTGTTGAGGTTGAGTTATATTTTTGAAATATAAAGGTATTGTAAGTTCCTTGTAACCCAATAAGTTATTTAAATTGTATTTTTGAATGTTGTTAATCACACTTAGTAATGCCCGGCGTGGGAAAAATTTTTTTGATTTTTTATCTATAGAGCTTATTCTTAATAAATCATATCCAGTAATGTATTTATCATCGGTTATATACTTTTCAATGAATTCTAGTGGAATAAAAATATCTTTGTATATTGTGTTGAACTTATGGAGAGGAATATTATGTGTTTTACATAGCTTTCTTAATGTTTGAGGAGAAATATTACAGCTATCCATGATTTGTTTACCAGACATGTGTTTTTCTAGGTAGGCAGAGTCTTCATGTTGATTTAGAAAAAGTTTTGTATCGTTTGTCTCCCAAACATCTAGAATATTTGCAGTGGCTAATTGTTTTAGTGTTTGTGTATACAGGTGTTTTGAAAAAAAAGGTGCTGATGGATTTAAGCCGATTCTTTCTGCAAATTGATCACTACTAATTACAGCTTCTTTAATCTGTAAATTCTGTGTGTCGGTTATCTGGATTAGCAAAGTGCATGACATCCTTCCATGTTTTATTCAATTCGATCTCTTCAAATTCATAGGATGAATCAATAGATTTAGGGGATATAATATCTATTGCGCGTATAATACTACTTGTTGCAGTTAAAATATCGGTGTAGTCTAACATTGCTTGCGGTGATCTATCTCCTCTTAAGATAGCAGTTTGTACAGCACTGTAGCCAGCATCTAAGCAAAGGTTGGTAAAGGCACCACGTCCGATGTGTGTACTCCATTTTGTCTCACGAAACTCTTTAAAATCTTCATATCGTCCATTTGTATTTTTTAACATTCCTAAGTAAAAGCGTTTCAAATTATTGAACGTATTTCGGTAAGTATGGGTCTGCATCGCTTCCCCACGACTATTAATAAATAAAGCTAAATTACTTTTAAACTTACTTTTCCCTTTCATGGAACGATGCTTTTTATTCAACCAATCTAAATGTTTTTTGTATAAGTAAGGAACAAGTGGATCTAGTAAAACAGCTTGATCCCGTGGACGTTTCACTTGGTTGTTACTTTGAGGAGAATATAAAGGAAATAAATTTGGTTGCCTATCTCTAATTTTTAAAATTATTCCTTTTTCCCCATATTGTGAGTTGTTTTGGGGTAGTACAGAGTTTATATCAAGGTTCATACATTCGGCTGCACGTAACCCACCGAATATCTGTAAGCAAACTGCAAATGCTATATGAGGAAATTCTATTTTCGCTAGCATTAAAAATTCTCTTATTATTTTTAAACGTATGGCTTGTTTTTCTTGTGGTGTTGTCCACTTTTGGGTTAGGAAATCTTTTTTCTTAATTACGTCAACGTCATAGTCTTGTTGTTTGGGCTTCTTATAATAGAGATTTACATTGAAGGTACTTGTTTGTCTATATGATTTGTTTCCATTTAAATTGTTGGAATGGCTTGGTCTATTTATCAGAGGTGTATTCTTTAAAACTTTTTTTTGGATTCCAAAAAAGTAATAAAAGTGTAGAAGGTAATATTCTTTGCGTTTAACAGTATCACGTAGGTTTCCTTTTTCTCCACAATATTCTAGGAAAGTTTCCATATGGCATAATTTTAAATCAGCGATGCCTCTTATCTTTTTAAATATTGAATGACCACTGTTCTTTTGATGGAGTATATAGTTGAGAAATTGTACCAAGGTATCTGCAACTGCCTTTTCGCTGTTTATTGAACCTGATTCATTATAGTAATTTTTATCAAGGAAGTCTGTAACTGGGTGAGGGATTACAATTTCATCTTCTATCAGAAGACCAATTATATATCGACTATCTGAAATGTATTCATTGCCTTTCATTCGGTATATGGGAACTTCTCTTTTAACGAATTTTATTGTATCTTCGCTAGACTCTAAATTCATATGTCCACCTCTTCCTATTTTGTAGTTAAATGTTTTAAAAGAATTTACTTCTATTCTAAGGATGATTTAATTCTAAGAATACGTTGTATTAATTTTAGCACAATTTTTACAAAAAGGGCGTAAAAAGAAAGCTCTATACAGATTGTCTCTAGAGGGGATTCTTTAAAGAAATAATAGAGTTCTATAACTTGCTCTTTTTTGTTGGGATATGTGCTTGATCATATTATAATAGGTGACCATAAATTCGTGAGTTTAAAGGAAAAAGGTCATATTTAAGACTATGCTTTTTACTTATTTTGTTTTATAATGTGATTTATGAGTTTTTTGTAGAAATTTATCTACAAAAAGGATAAAGATATAAAAAACGTACTGTTTTTATAATATAAAGTAAGAAAAAATGAGTCCGTGAAAACAAGAAAGGAAGATAAATAATATGTTTGGATTTGGTGGATTTACTCGCGATCTTGGAATAGACTTAGGAACTGCGAACACGCTTGTATATGTAAAAGGAAAAGGTGTAGTTTTACGTGAACCTTCAGTAGTTGCGTTACAAACTGATACGAAACAAATCGTTGCTGTAGGTAGCGATGCAAAACAAATGATTGGTCGTACACCAGGGAACGTTGTGGCACTTCGCCCGATGAAAGACGGTGTAATTGCTGATTATGAAACAACTGCAACAATGATGAAATATTACATTCAACAAGCTCAAAAATCAAACGGTTTCTTCTCACGTAAGCCGTATGTAATGGTATGTGTACCATCTGGTATTACAGCTGTAGAAAGACGTGCAGTAATCGATGCGACTCGTCAAGCGGGTGCTCGTGATGCTTATCCTATCGAAGAGCCATTTGCAGCAGCAATTGGTGCAAACTTACCTGTTTGGGAACCAACTGGTAGTATGGTTGTTGATATCGGTGGCGGTACAACAGAAGTTGCAATTATTTCTCTAGGTGGTATTGTAACAAGCCAGTCAGTCCGTGTTGCTGGTGATGATATGGACGATTCAATCATTCAGTACATTAAGAAAAGCTATAACTTAATGATCGGTGAAAGAACAGCTGAAGCATTAAAATTAGAAATTGGTTCTGCAGGTGAGCCAGAAGGTATCGAGCCTATGGAAATTCGCGGTCGTGATTTAGTAAGTGGTTTACCAAAAACAGTACTAATTCAGCCAGAAGAAATTGCAGATGCATTAAAAGATACAGTAGATGCGATTGTAGAATCAGTTAAAAATACGTTAGAAAAAACTCCACCTGAATTAGCGGCTGATATTATGGACCGCGGTATCGTATTAACAGGTGGCGGGGCATTACTACGTAATTTAGATAAAGTAATTAGTGAAGAAACGAAAATGCCAGTTCTTGTTGCAGAAGATCCATTAGATTGCGTAGCAATTGGAACAGGTAAAGCATTAGACAATATCGATCTTTTCAAAACTGCTGCTCGATAATATTGCAAAATAAAAATCAGTGAAATTAAGAGGGTGTGAACGTGCCACAGTTTTTCTTAAACAAAAGATTAATTGTTTTGTTGGTTAGTATTATTCTTCTCGTGGCATTGATTGGAATCTCATTGAAAGAACGGAACAGTTTAACATGGCCAGAGCAGTTTGTTAAAGATACTGTCGGTGTTGTAGAACGTGTATTCCAAAAGCCAGCGAAATACGTAGCTGGATTCTTCGAAAATGTAGAGGATGTAAAGCGCACGTATGAAGAGAATAAAGAATTAAAAGCAAAATTAGATAATTATGCAGGTCTATCAGGGAAAGTAAAACAATTAGAAGATGATAACAAGAAGTTACAAGAGCTAACTGGTAAAAAAGAGTTAAATAGCGGGTATACTGAAATTCCAGCTACTGTTGTTTCTCGTAATCCAGATAAATGGTACGATTTAATTGGAATTGATAAAGGGGCACAGCAAGGAATTAAAAAAGATATGGCTGTAGTAACTTCACAAGGGTTAGTTGGAAGAGTGAAAAGTGTATCTCAGTTTACATCATCAGTAGAATTACTAAGTTCTATGAGCCGAACAAATCGCGTTTCTGCTATTGTACAAGGGCAAGAGAAAATCTTTGGATTGATTGAAGGTTATGACAAAGAAAAGCAATTACTTCTTTTCACAAAGATTGGCTCTGATGCACCGGTAGAGAAAGATCAACTAGTTGTAACATCTGGACTGGGTGATATTTTCCCGAAAGGTCTTGTAATTGGAAAAATCGTTGAAGTTCAGCCGGATGCATATGGCTTAACAAAAACAGCTTATGTAAAACCTGCCGCTGATTTAAATGACGTAGAGCATATTACGGTTGCTAAACGTGCAACACCTTCAGCGCCATTAGAATAGGAGGAGAAGAAGAGATGATGAAGATATTAAAAAGAGCAGCTCTTCCTCTTTTGCTCCTTTTTGTGTTTCTATTTGAAAATATGTTTGCTACTGTTGTTCCAACGGATGTATTTTGGAAAGACAGCATAGCAGCACCGCATTTCTTTATAATCGTCTTATGTTTTATTACAGTGTATTATAGTCCGGTCCAAGGGATTTATTACGGACTATTATTTGGCTTCTTATTTGATACCGTATACACAGAACTTGTCGGGATATATATTTTTGCTTATCCGATTTTAGCTTATTTAGTATATAGTGTGATGAAAGTACTACAATTGAATTTATTTATTGTTGTTTCTATCATATTAGCTAGCGTTGTAGCACTAGAGTATTATGTGTATGGATTCTTAACTTTATTAGGACGTACTCATATGCCAGCGTATGTCTTTTTCACAGATCGTCTCCTTTCTACTTTATTGTTAAATGCTATTTTCTTATTGATAGTTTGTTTCCCACTGAGACGATATATAGTGCGTCTTTCAAAAGCGATGGAAGAAAAAGAAAAAAGGATTTTCTAATTTTATGTCGAATTGAATCGGTGGGGTGAACTTTAGTGGAAGAAAAAAAGCAACAAAATGTAACGATAAAAGGGACAAAAAATGGGATAACGCTTCATTTAGATGATTGTTGTTCATTCTCAGAATTATTGATGGAATTAGACGAAAAACTTTCTACACATTACTACGATGGTGATGGGCGCTCTTTAATTGAAGTGCATGTGAAAGTAGGAAATCGTTATTTAACAGAAGTCCAACAAGAAGAGATTCGTACGTTAATTCGTAATAAAAAGAATCTTGTTGTGGATTCAATTGAAAGTGATGTTATCACTAAAGCAGAAGCAATAGCTTGGAAAGAAGAAACAGAAATTGTCCCTATTTCCAAAATTGTTCGCTCTGGACAAGTTTTACATGTAAAAGGAAATTTGTTGTTAATTGGAGATGTTAATCCAGGCGGAACGGTTATCGCTGGGGGGAATATTTTTGTCGTAGGATCATTAAGAGGAATTGCACATGCTGGGTATTATGGGGATTCGGATGCTGTAATCGCTGCATCTGTTATGAACCCGATGCAACTTCGAATTAGTGATGTGGCAATGCGGGCTCCGGAAGAGAAAGAAGACGGAGCGGAGGCGGCAGAATGTGCGTATATTAATGAGAACAATCACATTGTTGTCGATCGCCTGCAACTTCTCACTCATCTTAGACCTAATTTAACAAAGTTAGAAAGGGGAATTGTATAGCTGTGGGAGAGGCAATAGTAATTACATCTGGAAAAGGCGGAGTAGGTAAAACTACTACATCTGCGAACATTGGTACGGCCCTAGCGTTATCTGGAAAGAAAGTGTGCTTAATTGACACAGATATCGGTCTTCGAAATTTAGACGTAGTAATGGGGCTGGAAAATCGTATTGTATTTGATCTTGTTGATGTCGTTGAAGGGCGTTGCCGTTTACCTCAGGCTCTTATTAAAGACAAACGTTTTGATGATCTTTATTTATTACCTGCAGCACAAACGAGTGATAAATCAGCGGTAACACCTGAACAAATGGATGAATTAATACAAGTATTACGTCAAGATTATGATTACATATTAATCGATTGTCCTGCGGGGATTGAGCAGGGATTTAAAAATGCGGTAGCTGGTGCGGATAAAGCAATCGTTGTTACGACTCCAGAAGTATCCTCAATGCGCGATGCGGATCGTATTATTGGGCTTTTAGAAAAAGAGGATATTGAACCACCCAAACTTGTTATTAACCGTGTACGTAGTCATATGCTTCATGAACAGGATATGTTAGATGTTGATGAAATTGTACGTACATTGTCAATCGAGCTTCTTGGTGTTGTCGAAGATGACGATGAAGTTATTCGAGCTACAAATACAGGTGAACCTGTGGCGTTGCAACCAAGCGGAAAAGCAGCGTTGGCTTATCGTAATATTGCAAGACGCTTGTTAGGTGAGAATGTACCATTACAAGCATTTGAACAAGAAAAGGTATCGGTATTTGCAAAGGTGAAAAACTTCTTTGGAATCCGTTAAGAGCACTTCGCACATATGCGAGGTGCTTTCTTTTTTTCTTCACACGAATATCTTTCTTTCTTAGCTCATACATATGTACAAACTGTATACAACTGTTTTTAATGAAATTAGCTTAACGAAAGAAAGGAGACAGTATGAAGAATAGACGCGTAGAAGAAATTAAAAAGCGGATTGCAAAAAGGAAGGCCGAGCAAGAAAGGATGGAGGAAGAGCAGTATTTTAACGGAGGGAATTTTGATAGTGAAGCAGTATTTATTGAAGATGGAGAAAAGGAAATGCATCCTTTATTTCGAAAGGAAGTCTTTTTCTTCAAAGTTTTATTATCAGCAATATTAGTTCTTTCGGTTGCTATTTTATATAAGAATGCTCCTTCTTCATTCAATGGAGCTAAAGCTGTTACAGAAAAAGTGATGAAAGAGGAATTTCAGTTTGCTACTGTAGCGAAATGGTACGAAAAGCAATTTGGAAAACCGCTTGTATTCTATTCGCCGAACGAGAAAAAAGAAGGAAGTATTCAGCAAAAAGATTATGCAATTCCTGCTTCTGGAAAGGTAATGCAAGGGTTTCAAAAAAATGGCCAAGGTGTATTTGTCCAAACAGCTACAAATGCAAAAGTGGAGTCAGTAAATGAAGGGTTAGTTGTTTTTGCAGGCAAGAAAGAGGAACTTGGAAATACAGTTCAAATTCAACATGCAGATGGTACGGAGTCATGGTATGCAAACTTAAACGATATGTCAGTGAAATTATATGATTACGTTTCAAAGAAACAAAAAATTGGAACGGTGAGTAATGATACAAATGATAAAAATGGAAAGTTTTATTTCGCGATAAAAAAGAATGAGAAATTTATTGATCCGATCCAGGTGATATCATTTGATTAAATATAGGGACGTTTTAACGAAAATTTCCGTGCATCCATTATTTTGGGTTATTATTGTCATTGGTATTTTTACTGCGCGTTTTAAAGAGTTACTACTGTTATTTTGTATTGTTCTTATTCATGAACTTGGGCATGCTTTTGCAGCAGCACACTATAATTGGCGTATAAAAAGAATTCAGCTTTTGCCGTTTGGTGGCGTTGCCGAGCTTGAGGAACATGGTAATAAGTCATTGAAAGAGGAACTTGTTGTCGTAATTGCAGGACCGATTCAACATGTTTGGATGATGCTGGTAGGTTATATGTTGTTCAAAGCTGGTTGGCTGAATGCAGATTTATATTATTTCTTCATGTGGAATAATATAATTATTTTAGCGTTTAATTTACTCCCTATTTGGCCGTTAGATGGCGGGAAAGTATTGTTTAATATACTATCATATCGTTTTCCTTATTTACAAGCACATGAAAAGATGATGAAATTGTCATGTGTTTTTTTTGGTGTAATATTAGGATGGCAGTTGCTCTGGAATAGTAACAATATTATGATGTGGGTACTACTCATATTTTTGGCAGTGTCGTTATATCAAGAGTGGAAACAAAGACGGTATGCATTTATGCGTTTTTTATTAGAACGTTATTATGGAAATAAAAGAGGAATCGAAAAGATTGCACCTATTGAAGTGCAAACGGAAGATCGTTTATATACGATCTTCACAAAATTTCGTAGAGGATATAAGCATTCTATTATCGTCCGTGGAAAATATAAAGAGCATTACACATTGGATGAAAATGAATTGCTCTATGCATATTTTACTGAAAAACGAACAACTTCATCAGTTGAAGAATTAATCGGTTAGTGTTGACGATAGCACTAACCTTTTATTATTGTAAAAGCAAAGAAGATTATAAAGTGAGGAAATAATTTTGAAAACGTTATATGTGAATTACGCTGGTTCGGAAAAGCGCGTTGCAATTGAAGAGAAGAAAAAGATTGTTGAGTTTTTATGGAAACGTAATGAAGAGCAAGAGATTGTTGGGCATATTTATGTTGGACGTATCGTAAGAACAATTGCTGGAATGAACGCAGCTTTTGTAAATATAGGTTTAGAAAAACATGCGTATCTTTCATACGATGATGTACCACCTTCTTATCGTATACATGAAGGGCAAGCGATACTCGTACAGGTTGTGAAAGAGGCAATTGATACGAAAGGGCCTAAATTGACAGCGAATATAGAATTTACCGGGAAATATGTCGTTTATATGCCGTTTGATGAGATGCGAGCTGTTTCTCGGAAAATAAAAAATAATAAAAGAAGACAACAGTTACTTGAAATTGAAGTAGAAGGAACGGGAGGTTACATTTTCCGCTCTGCTTCTGAAAAAGGGGGAATTGAAGAAATACAAGCTGAAATGCAAGGGTTACAACAGTTGTATGAAGAGTTAAAAAGAAAAGAGGATCAAGGAAAGGCGCCGTTATTACTTCATCGACCGGCGACCTTTTTAGATCGTGTATTTCAAGAGAACCCAATTGAAACAATTGAAAAAGTAGTTGTAGATACAAGAAGTATAGTAAAAGAGTTAGAAGACAAAGTTGGAAAAGAAAAAGTATCTTTTTATAATGAAAAGTCTTCGATGTTTAACCATTTTGGAATAGAGCGTGAAATTGAGAAAGCACTCCAAAAAATTGTGTGGCTTCCAAATGGTGCTTATTTAATTGTAGAGCAAATGGAGACGATGACTGTAATTGATGTGAATACGGGCAAGTTTACTGGAAAACAAAATTTACAAGATACAGTACTTCGCACAAATGAGATGGCAGCTGAAGAAATTGCACGCCAATTAAGACTTCGTGATATTGGTGGTATGATATTAATTGATTTTATTAATATGAAAAAAAGAGAAGATAAAGAAAAGGTAAGAGAATGTCTCATAGCTGCTATGAAAGATGATCGTACTTATACAAGAATACTTGGATTTACTGAGTTAGGAATTTTGGAGATGACACGAAAACGTAAAAAACATTCTTTACGTGACGTATTACTAGAAGAGTGTGTATCTTGCAAAGCGACGGGTTATGTGATGTCGCATGAAACAATTGCGTATGAGTTAGAGAGAGAACTAATCACATATGGCAATATAGAAGATGAAGCGGTATTAATCGCTGCGCCTAAAGAACTGCAAAAACAATTTTTGCAAAAAGAATTACAAAAAAATATTCCATTTGAAATTTATTTCAAAGATGATATTATCGAAAAGTACGCTATTATCCGTTTTGGAAGTAAAAAAGAAATTGTAGAACGGAAAAAATAGTTAGTAGAAGATTCATTGACAATACTCAATGAATTATGGTAACATCTTTATGTTATAGTTTATAGCACCTAAACGGCTATATGCTACAACCGCACAAGACAGGTTCCCTAAAGGCATTTATGTCTACCTCGTTTTTGGCGAGTCTTAGTAATTAAGAGGAGGTGCAAGTATGTACGCAATTATCGAAACAGGTGGAAAACAAATTAAAGTTGAAGCTGGTCAAGCAATCTACATTGAAAAATTAGATGTTGAAGCTGGTGAAACTGTTACTTTTGACAAAGTTCTTTTCGTTGGTGGCGAAAACGTTAAAGTTGGTAGCCCAGTTGTAGAAGGTGCAACAGTTACTGCGAAAGTTGAAAAACAAGGTCGCGCTAAGAAAATTATCGTTTTCAAATACAAAGCGAAAAAGAACAATCGTAAGAAACAAGGTCATCGTCAACCTTACACTAAGCTAGTTGTTGAAGCTATCAACGCTTAATTCTGGTTAACATGATTAAAATTACGATAAGTCGCACGAAATTAGGAAGTATCCAATCATTTAAAATGACTGGACATGCCGATTATGCGCCACATGGACAAGACCTTGTCTGTGCTGGAACTACAGCGGTTGTGTTTGGTTCTATAAATGCAGTGGAAGAACTTTGTAATGTGCAAGCAACTATTGAACTCGGAAGTGATGGCGGATTCTTAACGTATGAATTGCCTAATGATTTAGACGTTCATGCAGCAGAAAAAGCACAAACCCTTTTAGAAGGATTAGTTGTTTCGCTTAAGACGATCGAACTTGATTACGGAAAGTATATCCGTTTAATAGAAAAAGTGCAGGAGGTGTAACGTATGTTAAGATTAGATCTTCAGTTTTTCGCATCTAAGAAAGGTGTAGGTAGTACAAAGAACGGTCGTGACTCTCAGTCAAAACGTCTTGGTGCTAAACGCGCAGATGGTCAAACGGTTTCAGGTGGTTCAATTCTTTACCGTCAACGCGGTACAAAAATTTATCCAGGTGTTAACGTTGGTCGTGGTGGCGATGACACTTTATACGCGAAAGTTGACGGCGTAGTACGCTTTGAGCGTCTTGGCCGTGACCGCAAACAAGTGAGCGTATATCCTGTTGCTCAAGAAGCATAAGAACTCACGGAAAACTCTAACCTGAGTGCAGGTTAGAGTTTTTCTATATTAAGGGGTATCTAAATGAATGAAAAATGGACAATTATAGATGCATTGCGCCATTCAAGACATGATTGGCTCAATCGTATGCAGATGGTGAAAGGAAACCTTTCACTTGGAAAAGTGGAAGAAATTCATAGTCTCATCGATCGTTTTGTCCAAGAAGCGAGACAAGAATCCAATCTGATGGGGCTATCAATGCCTTTATTTTCAGAGTGGATTTTAACATATAATTGGAAACAGCAGCCGTGCTTATTGGAGTACGAAGTATTAGGGAAATTACATAACTTATCTCACTTGGATGAGACTGTATGTACATGGACGAATCAATTTTTCTCAATGCTTCAGCATAGTTTAGACGTATATGTTGAAAATTATGTTTGTATCACAATTGAATGTGACGCGGAGAATGCTCGTTTCTTTTTTGATTTTCGTGGTAAGCTAACGAGTGTAGAAGAACTACAGAATTGGCTTGCGACCCAAAACAATAAATGGTATTCCATTTCTTATACAGTGCGAGACGAAGAAGTCTCAGTTATATTACAACCAATTGAAAAAAGTGTGGTGAAATAATGTTTGTAGATCAGGTCAAGATATATGTAAAAGGCGGCGACGGTGGTAACGGTATGGTTGCGTATCGTCGTGAGAAGTATGTTCCTAAAGGTGGCCCAGCAGGTGGCGACGGCGGTAAAGGTGCAGATGTTGTTTTCGTAGTTGAGGAAGGCTTACGTACATTAATGGACTTCCGCTACCAACGTCATTTCAAAGCTGATCGCGGTCAGCACGGAATGAGTAAAGGTCAGCACGGACGTAAATCTGAAGATTTACTTGTAAAGGTTCCGCCAGGAACAGTAGTAAAAGATGAAAAAACTGGTCAAATTCTTGCCGATTTAGTAACGCATGGACAAACTGCTGTAATTGCAAAAGGTGGCCGTGGTGGCCGTGGTAACTCACGTTTCGCAACAGCTACGAACCCAGCGCCAGAAATCGCTGAGAACGGGGAACCAGGTCAAGAGCGTGATGTCATTCTAGAACTTAAAGTACTAGCAGACGTTGGACTTGTTGGATTCCCAAGTGTAGGTAAATCTACATTATTATCTGTTGTATCATCAGCGCGTCCGAAAATTGCAGAGTATCACTTCACAACAATCGTTCCGAATCTTGGTGTTGTTGAAACTGGTGATAACCGCAGCTTCGTTATGGCTGACCTTCCAGGACTAATTGAAGGCGCACATGCTGGCGTTGGACTTGGACACCAATTCTTACGTCATATTGAGCGTACACGTGTAATCGTGCATGTTATTGATATGTCTGGTTTAGAAGGCCGTGATCCATATGAAGATTACGTAACGATTAATAATGAATTGAAAGAATACAATCTTCGCTTAACTGAGCGTCCACAAGTTGTTGTTGCAAACAAAATGGATATGCCAGATGCAGAAGAAAACTTACAAGCATTTAAAGAGAAAGTGGGAGACGAAGTAAAAATCTTCCCAATCTCAGCTGTAACAAGACAAGGTGTTCGTGACTTACTGTTTGAAGTAGCAAACTTAATAGAAACAACACCAGAATTCCCAATACATGAAGTTGCGGATGAGTCTGATACAAGTGTAATGTACAAATTTGATACTGAAGGTGTTAAATTTGAAATTACACGTGAAAGTGATGGCACGTTTGTTATCTCTGGTTACGATATCGAGAAAACATTCAAGATGACAGACTTCTCACGTGATGAATCTATACGTCGTTTCGCTCGTCAAATGCGCGGAATGGGTATTGATGAAGCGCTTCGTGCACGTGGTGCAAAAGACGGAGATATTGTAAAAATTCTTGAATATGAATTTGAATTTATCGATTAAGACTGCCGAAATACGGCAGTCTTTTTTTATATCGTAAAAATCGGATTTATATAGGAAAAAATCCCCACTAATTAAATTTTCAATTTATAATGGAAAAAGGAGTAAATGTAGAAGAATTCTTTTATGGGGAGAAAAAGAACATGTATAAAATATTAATTGTAGAAGACGATGAGAAAATTGCGGGAATATTAGAGGAGCATTTAGAAAGGTATGGCTATCAATCATTTAGAGCAAGTGATTTACGTCATATAAAAGATGAGTTTGTAAAAATAAATCCTCATCTTGTGTTACTTGATATTAATTTACCGTACTTTGATGGTTTTTATTGGTGTCGTCAAATTCGTACTGTATCGAATGCGCCGATTATTTTTGTTTCTGCAAGAACAGGGGAAATGGATCAAGTAATGGCGATTGAAAATGGCGGCGATGATTATATTACGAAGCCATTCCATTTAGATATCGTAATGGCAAAGGTGAAGAGTGCGCTTCGCCGTGGCTATGGAGAGTATGCCTCTGCTGCTGAGAGTGATTGTTTAGGTGTAAATGGACTGTTGTTATTCCCGTCTCAGCATATTGTTGAGTGGCAAGGACAACAAACTGAACTGACAAAAAATGAGTTTTACTTATTAGAGTGTTTAATGAAACAGGTGAATCAATATGTAACGCGCGAAGAACTGTTAGAAGCTCTATGGGATGAAGTAGCATTTGTGGATGATAATACATTAACCGTAAATGTAAAACGTGTAAGGAAGAAACTAGAGGAGTTAGGCATTAAAAATGCAATTGTAACGAAACGTGGATATGGTTATGCGCTTCTTACGGAGTGGGGCGAAGGGCATGAAGGTTAAAAATTACCTCATGGACCGCTTTTCTTTAATTCTTTCTTATATTGTTAGCCTTTGTTTATTTGGGCTCGTTTTACAGTTGCAAAGTCTTTTAGAAAAGCGATCCATTGATTGGAGTACGTGGTTATATGGACTTTTATTAGGAACAGTTGTGTTTACTGTATACCTCATTTACGATTACCGAAAACGAAGTGTGTTTTTAAAGAGGATCGAAAAGTATGTTACTGGTGGAAATACATTACATGACTCTTTACTTATTGATGAATCTTATACATCAGAGCAAGAAATGGTCGTTGAATCTTTTACGTTATTAAGACAGCAATATATGAATGAAGTTCATAAACAGCATGCGAAAGAGCAACAGCAAATGATATTTATGAACCAATGGATTCACCAAATGAAAACACCAGTATCTGTTATTGAATTATTGCTGCAAAAGTTTGGCAAAGAGCATCGTGAGGCAAGAGCAACAGTTGAAAGTATTCGTGAAGAAAATAATCGTATACTAAATGGTTTAGATTTAGCGTTACATATGGCAAGACTAGAGCAGTTTGCGAAAGATTATAAGGTAGAAGTAGTAAATGTTATAGATGTCGTGCGAGGTATTATTAATGAAAATCGGAAATCCTTCATTCAATCGTCTGTATTTCCGAAAGTGATGTTTGAAGAAGATACTTGTATGGTTGCCTCTGATAGAAAATGGCTAAGTATTGCTATAGGTCAAATCGTTGTAAATGCAATTAAGTATACGAAAATTTCAGAAGCAGAGAAAAAGGAAATTCAATTTCAAATTGAAGAGAAAGACCAAAAGGTGTTATTACATATTAAGGACAATGGAATCGGTATTCCAGAGCAAGATGTAAAGCGCATATTTGATCCATTCTTTACGGGGGTAAATGGCCGTAAAACGAGAGAAGCGACTGGAATGGGTTTATATATTACGAAGGAAATTTGCGATAATTTACATCATGGAATGTATGTCCAATCGGCTGAAGGAGAAGGGACAACATTCACGTTCCAATTTGCAAAAGATGAAGAATATCATACATTGATGAGAAAAATGACAAAACTGTAAGATAACAAAACGTTTTGTAAGGGAAATCACTCGTTTCTTTTTCTTATTTTTCTTATAGTAAATGTAAGAAGAAAACACGTAGGGGGATTAGAAATGATTGTTCTTGAAGTAAAAGGATTAACGAAGGTGTACCAATCAAAAGGTTCAGTAGCGACGACTGCTTTAAATGATATAAATTTTAAAATAGAAGAAGGCGAATTTGTAGGGATTATGGGTCCTTCAGGAAGCGGGAAAACGACGCTTTTAAATTTATTAGCAACAATTGATAAGCAAACTTCAGGTCATGTGCTTGTAAATGGTGAAGAAATTAATCAAATGCGTGCTGCAAAATTAGCGGAGTTTCGCCGTACACATTTAGGATTCATCTTCCAAGATTTTAATTTACTTGATACGTTATCCATTAAAGAAAATATTATTTTACCACTTGTAATGGCGAAGAAATCTGTAAATGAAATCGATGCGAAAGTACTGGAAATTGCGAAGTTTTTAAACATCGAAGAAATTTTAAATAAAAAAGTATACGAAGTATCTGGGGGACAACAACAACGTGCAGCAGCAGCGAGAGCAATCATTCATGAACCGACGTTAATTTTAGCAGATGAGCCAACTGGAAACTTAGACTCGAAGTCAGCGAAATCGCTAATGGGCGCTCTGCAAGATTTACACGAGCAAAAGAAAGTAACGATTGCAATGGTTACGCACGATCCAGTAGCGGCTAGTTATTGTGAACGTATCCTTTTCATACGCGATGGGGAAATTTTCTCGGAAATACATAAAGGAAGAACGAAACAAGCCTTTTTCCAAGAAATTCTGGACGTACTTGCGATGCTAGGAGGAGAATATCATGAACTTTCGCCAGCTCGCGCTTAATAACGTAAAAGGAAATTGGCGTAACTATAAAGCGTTTCTTATTAGCAGTTGTTTATCGATTGTCGTATTTTTCATGTATGCTTCTTTTATTTATCATCCAGATGTCGTAAGCGGTAATATTAGTATGAGAAAGATGATCACAAAAGGATTAGAATCGATGAATTATATTGTGGTCATCTTCTCGGCACTCTTTATTTTATATGCAAATTCAACGTTTTTACGAGCAAGAAAAAAAGAGTTTGGTCTACTAACATTAATAGGCGGAACGAAATCGCAGCTCGGCCGAATGATTATATTAGAGCAACTGATGTTAGGTAGTATTGCAATTGTAATTGGTGTTGGGATTGGAATGCTTTGTTCAAAATTATTTTTCCAAGCGTTAAGCGTATTATTGAAAATAGATAAGACACTTCCACTCGTATGGAATAGTAAAGCGGTTTTGATTACAGCAGGCGTATACTTTATCCTATTTTTAATCCTATCATTGTTTAGTGTTTGGACAGTAGGACGCTTGCAAATTATTGATTTATTAAGAGAAGCTAGAAAGCAAAAAGTAGAGCCGTTTGCATTTACATGGTTATGTGTAGTTGGTATAGGATGTATTATTGCTGCATATGTACTTAGCTTCCAAGTAACGTTTCTGAATTTCCTCATCCTCTTTTTACCGGTGGTAGGACTGACAATTGGCGGAACGTATTTATTATTTACACAAGGTAGTACAGTTGTATTAAAAGCATTACAAAAAAGAAAGCAATCTTTCTATACGTATCCAAATATGTTTGTTCTTAGCAATCTTATTTATAAAATGAAAGATAATGCTCGTTTTCTATTTGTAATTTCTATTATTACGGCGGTAGTATCTTCAGCAGTAGGTACACTGTACGTATATTTTGAAAATATGAGTGCGAAAACGGTAGAACTTACACCACATGCTATTTCATATGAGGAAAAGGGGTTAAATACGCATAATCTTATTAATGAAGAAAAGGTACAGGAGCTTGTGAAGAGACACGGGTTTGAAGATGCGCGAAAAGTAACCTACGTTAAACTACCGGCAACACAGAAAATAACGTTGTTTAATAGTGAACATGAAGTACCGATGACGATTATTTCAGAAAAAGAATATAATGCAGAAGTGCGCAAACAAAAGGGAGAGCAACCTACAGAAGTTCATAATGCACCAGGTAGTGCAACGATGGTTATGGTTGATATGTCAAATGAACTGATGAAGATAGATCGTACGAAACCGTATGAATTTACAATTAACGGGCAAAAGCAGTCTGTTCAATTAAATAATCCAACGCAGTATTCTGTTTTTAATGATAGTGAATATCTTATTGTAAATGATCAAGATTTTGAGAAATATGAAAAACTCGTACCAGATGAAGAAAAGACGAAATATTACGGTTATTATATCGAGGATTGGAAAAATACAGAAAATCTTGTATTAGATTTGAAAAATGAAATTGCACCAGAAAAGCAAGGAGAATTGAGAAATTCAGTGTTTGCGTATAAGGATATAAGAGAAGGTGGAGCAATTACAATGTTCATCGGTTTCTTCGTAGCGGTACTGTTCTTCTTCTTCGCTTGTAGTATGACATACTTTAAATGGTTTAACGATAAAGAACAAGATCGTATTCAATTTAAATCGTTAAAGAGAATCGGTATGACAGATAAAGAAATTCGCAAAATTGCGATTCGACAAATGGGAGTTATCTTCTTTATCCCAATTTTAATCGGTTCCATTCATAGTGGAGTTGCTCTTCATACGTTAGGGAAAATGCTTTATATTGATTTATGGAAATCAGGTGCGCTTGTAATTGGAGCATACATTTTAGCTTCTGCCATTTACTTTATGATCGCGCAAAGAGGATATTTAAAACACGTAAAAAGCTAGGGGAACCTCTAGCTTTTTGCCTATGTAGTAAGTTACAGGAGGACGATAGATGAACATTTGGCAACTAGCGCTGCAAAATATAAAAGGGAATTGGCGTAATTATAAAGTGTTTTTCTTAAGTAGTTGTTTTGCAATATTTGCTTCTTACGCATATATGTCTGTCATTGTGCATCCGTATATGCAAGAGACGGTGTGGTATCAAAACGTACGTTGGGGACTTATCATATGTAATGTTATAATCATTTCTTTTTTCGTCATATTTATTTTGTACTCTACTTCTATTTTCATAGAAGCACGTAAGAAAGAATTAGGGTTATATATGTTAATGGGAGCAACGAAATCTAACGTAATAGGAATGATTATGACCGAACAAATTTTAATCGGGGTCTTCGCGAATATTTTCGGTATTGTGCTCGGTATGATATTTTTAAAACTCTTTTTTATGGTATTTAGTATGTTACTGGGGCTTCCGAAAGAACTCCCTGTCATATTTGACGTAAGGGCGATTGGTGTAACATTTATTACATATATGGTTGTTTTTATTTTGTTATCTTTTATAAGTGCTTTACGTATATGGAATATAAAAATCATTCGGTTATTGAAAGAATTTCGAACAGATAAAAAAGAGAAGAAAACATCAAAGTGGCTTTGTTTATTCGGTTTTGCTTGTTTAGTGGGCGGGTATGCGTTGGCGCTACAAGTGACGATGACTACGATAGCAATATACTTTTTCCCTGTGTCTATACTTGTCTTTTTTGGAACGTACTTTTCTTTTACACATGGAGCTACCCAAGTGTTAGAAATGATAAAGCGAAATAAAAAGATTATGTATACATATCCGTATTTATTTATAGTGAATCAATTGTCACATCGAATGAAGGAAAATGGTCGCTTTTTCTTTCTGATGTCTATGGCAACGACGTTTGTAGTTACAGCAACAGGTACGGTGTTCTTATATTTTTCTAGCATGCAAGATATGTGGCGAACTGGAGGGGTACACTCGTTTTCGTACATAGAAAAAGGTATTTCTACTTATGAAGTCTTTGAGGAAGGTGCGGTTGAAAAATTACTGCATCAATATGAGTATGATGATTTTCAATATATGAGTTTTGCTGGAGTTTATGCATCCTTTCAGTCTAATAAGGGAGAAACAACAATAGTACCGCTTATAAAAGAAAGTGAATATAACCAAGAAGCAAGGAAACAAAAACAGAAAACGTATCGTCCTAAAAAAGGTACAGTGACACTCGTTTATTATAATAAATACAATAATTCGAATGTGTATAATCAAAAAGAGATTCAATTGCAAGTAATGAATCAACCATATCAATTCGTATTTAACGGTCAAAAAGAAGGGGTTCAATTTAACCATCACCCTTCGTACATTAATGGTCTGTTCTTCGTTATGAATGATGAAGATTTTGACAGTATAGCAAATCAGGTTCCTGATTCTGAAAAAATGATATATAGAGGCTACACATTATCAAATATAGAAAATACGAAGAAATTAAATGAAGATTTACGGAGACATATAAAACAAGATAATAATAATGCATTTCGAAGCAATATGGAGTTGTATGTAAATATGAAAGAAGGCGGCGATATTACTCTATTTGTAGGCTCATTTATTAGTATATTATTCTTTCTCACTTCATGTAGTATCGTGTATTTTAAATGGTTCCATAATATTGCATCGGACCGAAAGCAGTATGGTGCACTCTCTAAACTTGGAATGACGAAGGAAGAAGTATGGAAAATTTCTCGTTGGCAATTATGTATGCTATTTTTTGCGCCAATTATAGTAGGGAGTATGCATAGTGCAGTTGCATTATATACGTTTCATAATACGCTTTTTATGGATGGATCATTAAGAAAAGTAGGTTTGTTCATTCTGTTTTATATCGCAGCATGTATCATTTATTTCTTCTTCGCTCAAAGAGAGTATAAGAAACATTTAGACTAGCGAATGCTAGTCTTTTTTAAATATTCGAAATTTACATAGAAGAATATAAAAAAGTATGGTATAACAGTAAGAAAACGAAAAAGAGGGGAAAAGACGATGATTCGAGTAGGATATTTAGGACCAGAAGCAACATTTACAAATATGGCGGTGAGTCGTTTTTTTCCGGAAGCAGAGCATGTACCGTATCGAACGATTCCAGATTGTATAGATGCAGCTGCAAATGAAAATGTAGACTTCGCAGTTGTACCGTTAGAAAATGCAATAGAAGGTTCAGTGAATATAACGGTTGATTACCTTGTACATGAGCAGCCGCTTTCCATTGTAGGAGAAATTACAGTACCAATTCAGCAGCATTTACTTGTACATCCGCAGTATGCAGAAGTGTGGGATGAAGTATATGCAGTGCATTCTCATCCGCATGCCATTGCACAGTGCCATAAATTTTTAAATGAAGAATTAAAAGGAGTAACTGTTCGAGATATGACATCTACAAGTGCTGCTGCACAATATGTGAAAGAACATCCTGAAGAGAAAATTGCCGCTATTGCAAATGAAGCGGCTGCAGAAAAATACGGATTAACAATTGTGAGACGTAGTATTCATACGCATAAAAATAATCACACACGTTTCTTAGTACTCCATAAGAAAAAGAAAGCAGTACTCCCGAATAATGGAGAGAACCGCGGAGAGAAAACGACGCTTATGATAACGTTACCTGCAGATTATGCAGGTGCCCTATATCAAGTGTTATCAGCTTTCGCATGGAGAAAATTAAACTTATCAAAAATCGAATCGCGTCCGATGAAAACAGGTCTTGGAAATTACTTTTTCTTAATCGATGTCGATAAAGCATACGATGACGTATTATTGCCAGGCGTAACGATGGAACTTGAAGCACTCGGTTTTTCTGTTACTGTGCTGGGGAGTTATTCTTCTTATTGGTTGTAAGATGTAGATGGAATGTTGGTATTTGTCTAATCGTCAATATCATTTCATTGCCTAATATATTTTTTAATAGATTAATAAAATCCCACCTGCAGAAGGTGGGATTCTTTATCCCGCTATTTGCCGGGCAGTAAGAGCCCCACCTCAAAATTCAGCGAAAGTGAAGAAGTTATGAGGGGATCGGGCTGATAATCAGTGGGGAATGAACAAAACCCCCACTGATTAAAGTTTCACTTTATTTCAACTTCGCAAGACGATCTTCTAATTGACCACGCCAAATATCAGCTAGTTCTGGAACAGCAAGAATCTTCTCGATGCCATCTTTATCTTTTCTATTATGAAAATAAATTTCGTTAGAGAATAAAACAGAAACATTGCTTGATGGACGTTCTAGTAATGTAATTTTTGAATCTTTACGTACAGTACCTTCTTGAAGAACGCGGCATAGGTAGCCAGTAAATCCAGTTGCTACAATACGCGGCAGTATGCCAGGGATGCCAAGGCGTTTTGAAATTGTGCTACAAGGTACGCGCGCTTGTGTCACTTGAATAATCGCTTCACCTAATTTGTATGTATCTCCGATGCAAACATCATGCTCTAACATATTTGTTACGGTAATGTTTTCGCCAAATGCGGAAGCTGGAAGTGTTGTTTGAAATTCTTTTTCCCATAGTGCGTAATGCTCGTGTGAGTACACACAAACTGCGCGATCAGGTCCACCGTGGTGTTTTAAATCTGCTACATCATCACCAAGGAAGCCATCTTTTGATAGGAAAGCTTCTTCGGTAAGTTCTTTACATATACCGGTAATCATTTCTTTATCTTCGCTATATTTCATTTGTTTCGGTTTCCCAATGCTAAAGTGAACGAGTTCAATTCCCATATTTGATCTCCTTTACGATTGATTACAATATTATAGCATTAAAAAAGCACAGAGAATGATAAAAACTCTGTGCTTTACATTAATAAACGAGAAATCCTGCTTTATCTAAAGCTTCGCAAGCAGCATCTAACTTCTCTTTAGAATCTGCTTCAATTGTATGTAAGTGAATACCATCTGTTAGTTGCGATAGATAGGAAGCGTTTGTGTTTTCGATTTTTTGTAAATATTGCTCTACATCAAAGCGATTGCTTACCATAATGGATGCTGTTAAGTCACCGTATACAGGATGCTCAACTTTTACGTCTTTAATCGTAACGCCGTGGTCAACAAGCATTGTAAGTTCTTGACGTACTTCTGCTGGTTTGTGCTGGCATACGATTACGCGTTCAAAAGTTTGTTGTTTCTCTTGTGGCTTTAAATATAAATAGCCTTGAGCAGTTGCAATAATTGGTTCGTTTCGTGCTTTAAGCAAGGAAATATCTTGCACGATAACTTGTCTACTTACGTTCGTCTTTTTCGATAGTTCATTCCCCGATAACGGTTCATTTGCAGCAAGAAGCCACTGGAGGATAAGCTGTCGTCTTTCTTCACCTAAAATCTTTTTTTGTTCATTTTGTTTCATTATGATTTAACACCTCTATAAAATTGATTTCCAATTGTGTGTAGTGCATGAATAGTAGTATCAATTTGATCTTTCGTTGTTTGTTGTCCGAAAGAGAAGCGGACATATTGTTTTGCCTCTTCATACGTTTTTCCAATTGCAAGCATAGTTTTCGAAGGTTCTTGTTTACCGACTTGGCAAGCACTTCCGGTGGAAATGGCGATACCATGGCGATTACATTCTAGCATAGTATATTGACCTTCTATTCCTTTTATTGTAACCCCAACAATATGTGGTAAACAAGAAGTAGAATGACCTTCTACTTCAATTTCTAGCGGAAGTGTTTGTATTTGCTCTAAAAAGTAGGATCGTAACTCTTTAAAACGTAAACTTTCTTCCCATTGAGTTTTTAATATATTTTCAGCAGCTGTTAAAAAAGATGCGATGCCGGGAACGTTCACTGTACCTGGGCGAAATCCTTTTTCGTGAGAAGTTCCTGGAAATACTTGTTCCCAGCGAGTTTGCGGATTTATGTAGCAAGCGCCGACACCTTTTGGTCCGTATATTTTATGTGCTGAAACAGAAAGACTATCAATCCCCATCTCAAAAACATGGATAGGCAGTTTACCAAACGTTTGCACACAATCCGTATGAAATAAAACATTATATTTTTTTAAAAGTGCCCCGATTTCTGTAATGTTTTGAACGGTTCCGATTTCAGAGTTTCCATGCTGTATACTTGCTAGCACAGTATCTTCCGTAATAGCTGCCTCTAAATCTACTAAACAAATGAGTCCATTTTTATCAACAGGAATTTCAGTGATCGTATAGCCTTTTGATTTTAGGGATTGAAAATAACTTCGAATGGATGCATGTTCCATAGGTGTCGTAATAATATGCTTCTTATTTCGGGCATTTAGAAGTGATTGGATTGCAAGATAGTTCGATTCCGATCCACCACTTGTGAAAAATATTCCTTGTTCTTTTCCTCCAATCATTTCCGCAAATGTTTTTCGGCAAACTTGTAATAAAGAAGAAGCCGTTCCTCCAATATCATGTAAACTTTGTTCATTTCCGAAGTATTGCGATGCTGCTTTCATATATGTTTGTAACGCTTCCTCGCTCATAGGTGTAGTAGCTGCATAGTCAAGATATATCATCATGTAAGTTCCTCTCTCTAGTAAGAGTTACATTTCTTTTACTTTTTAAATGGTAGTGAAAATAAGAATTATAAAAAAACTCTTGTCATTATTTTAAAACTATGTAAATATAGGTGTCAAGACAGTTGAAAAGTGTAAAGTAGGAGGCAACAATTATGCCAAGCGCAGATGTCTTAATTATTGGAAGTGGCGTTGCGGCACTTCGTGTTGCAAAAGAGATTTGTCACGAAAAGAATGTGATTATTATCACAAAGGAGACGAAACGTAATAATAATACACATTTAGCTCAAGGTGGAATTGCCGCAGCGGTAGCTACATACGACAATCCTAATGATCATTTTGAAGATACGCTAGTAGCAGGGTGTCATTATAACAATGAAGAAGTGGTCCGTTATTTAGTCGAGGAAGGACCGAAAGAAATTAATAACCTTATTGAAAATGGAATGAAATTTGATGGAGATGAAACAGGTCCTCATCTTGGAAAAGAAGGAGCGCATCGAAAACGTCGTATTTTACATGCAGGTGGCGATGCAACAGGAAAGAATTTATTAGAGCATCTTATTCAAGAAGTAGCTCCATACGTTACGGTAGTGGAACAGGAAATGGTGCTCGATTTTATTATAGAAAAAGATAAATGTGTTGGGGCTTTAACTCGCAACAATAAAGGAGAATTGAAACGTTACAATGCAGATTATACGGTGTTAGCTTCAGGCGGTATTGGCGGTTTATACGCCTTTACTTCTAATGATGAGACGATTACAGGCGATGGACTTGCAATGGTGTACCGTGCAGGCGGAGAGCTTGTAGATTTAGAGTTTATACAATTTCATCCGACGATGTTATACGCGGGTGGGCGTTGTTCTGGTCTTGTGTCCGAAGCTGTTCGCGGAGAAGGAGCTGTCCTTATAAATGGAAAAGGGCAGCGTTTTATGATGGATATACATTCCGAACAGGATTTAGCGCCTCGTGATGTAGTCGCAAGGGCTATTCATGAACAGCTACTTGCGGGTGAAAAAGTGTACTTAAACATCGAAATGATTCAAAACTTTGAACAACGCTTTCCGACCGTGTCATCGATATGTAAAACAAATGGAGTCGATATAAATAAAAAACGTATTCCAGTCGTGCCTGGTACTCATTTTCACATGGGCGGCGTGAAAACGAACTGTGATGGAGAGACGTCTATTCCGAACTTATACGCAGTCGGTGAAGTAGCTTGTAACGGGGTTCATGGTGCAAATAGATTAGCGAGTAATTCATTATTAGAAGGTCTTGTGTTTGGAAAAAGAATCGGACGACACATTTTATCTAGAGAGACAAAAGAAAAGGTGAACATGCTAGCCGAAAAGGAAGCAAAGTTTATCGTTCTGAATCATTTACCGACGAAAGAAGAAATACAAAAATGCATGATGAAATATGTTGGGATTGTGCGAACAGAGCAAAGTTTATCTTATGCGAAGAGATGGCTTAGTAAGTATGGTGTTCGAAATATGATATTACAACATGATGTTCTTACGAATGAAGAGATAACGCTTATTAATATGTTAACGGTTTGTGAGCTTATAGTTGTGTCAGCCTTGCAAAGAGAAGAAAGTATTGGCGGGCATTACCGGAGTGATTATCCAGATAGAAATATAGGAAAGAAAGAGATTGTTCGAGTAAAGAGAAAACGACAACTTGTGTGATGAGGGGAAGAGGGGCTTTATGAACACGATAAAAGTTAAAGAAGCATTAAATCGATTTTTTTTAGAAGATATAGGGGAAAGAGATGTAACATCTCAGCTTATTTTTCCAGATAACTTGCTTTCGAAAGGAACGTTTCTTGCGAAGGATACAGGGGTCTTTGCAGGACGTTTAGTAATTGAATCAGGATTTAAATTAATTGATGAGAGAATTGAAGTAGAGCTTCATAAAAAAGATGGGGACCTTGTAGAAAAAGGCGAAATCATTGCAACTGTGCAAGGTCCAATTGCATCGTTATTAACAGCAGAGCGCGTTATATTAAATGTTATTCAGCGTATGAGCGGAATAGCGACGATGACGCGTAAAGCGGTTCTTGCTTTAGATAGCAGTCATACTCGCATTTGTGATACGCGAAAAACGATGCCAGGACTACGTATGTTTGATAAGCATGCAGTCGTGTGCGGCGGTGGATTTAATCATCGCTTCGGTTTATATGATGGTGTCATGATTAAAGACAATCATATTGCGTTTGCTGGTTCTATTACAAAAGCTGTTACATCAGTGAAAGAGAAGTTAGGACATATGGTGAAAGTAGAAGTAGAAACAGAAACTGAGGAACAGGTGAGAGAGGCTGTCGCTGCTGGTGCTGATATTATTATGTTCGATAATCGTACGCCAGATGAAATCCGGGAGTTTTCAAAAATTGTACCAAGCGCTATCGTTACAGAAGCTTCAGGGGGCATCACAATTGAAGATTTACCGAAATACGGAAAAACAGGGGTAGATTATATTTCACTTGGAGCGTTAACACATTCAGTGAAAGCACTTGATATTAGTTTCAATATTGAAGGATAAGGAAAGTGGCTTAGAGGGGAGAAACGTATATGAGTATTTTAGAACAAGTACAGCCAATTGAAACGATGTTACCAGAGCGTTATTACACGATGTCAACGGAAGATATGGAAAAGCGTGTTCGTGAAATTAAAGAGAAAATGGGGAAAATGTTATTCATTCCAGGGCATCATTATCAAAAAGATGAAGTGGTACAATTTTCAGATGCAGCAGGGGATTCACTTCAGCTTGCGCAAGTTGCAGCGAGCAATAAAGACGCAAAATATATTGTGTTTTGCGGGGTGCACTTTATGGCGGAAACAGCAGATATGTTAACGACAGATGATCAAGTTGTCATCTTACCAGATATGCGTGCAGGTTGTTCGATGGCGGATATGGCAGATATTGAACAAACAGAAAGAGCATGGAAAGAGCTCACGAAATTATTTGGAGATACGATGATTCCGTTAACATATGTGAACTCTACAGCTGCAATTAAAGCGTTTTGTGGTCGTAACGGAGGAGCAACAGTAACATCTTCTAATGCAAAGCAAATGGTATCTTGGGCGTTTACTCAAAAAGAACGTCTTGTCTTTTTACCAGACCAACATTTAGGGAGAAATACAGCGTACGATTTAGGTATCCCGTTAGATAAAATGGCAGTATGGGACCCACACACAGATTCATTAGAGTACGATGGGGATATAGAAGAAATTCAAGTGATTTTATGGAAAGGGCATTGTTCTGTTCATCAAAATTTTACAGTGAAGAACATTGAGAGCGTACGAAAAAATCATCCTGATATGAATATTATTGTACATCCAGAATGTTGCTATGAAGTTGTAGCTGCTTCAGATTATGCAGGCTCAACGAAATATATTATTGATATGATTGAATCAGCGCCATCTGGTAGCAAATGGGCGATTGGTACAGAAATGAATTTAGTGAACCGAATTATTCAGCAACATCCAGATAAAGAAATTGTTTCACTTAATCCATTTATGTGTCCGTGCTTAACGATGAACCGAATTGATCTGCCTCACTTATTATGGGCACTTGAAACGATAGAAAGAGGAGAAGAAATTAACGTTATTAGCGTAGATAAACAAGTAACGACAGAAGCGGTTTTTGCATTAAATCGTATGTTAGAGCGTGTGTAAAGCAACGGTATTCTCGTTGCTTTTTTTCATACATATAATCATAACGGGAACGAAATGGGCATACATTGTTTTGAAGAAATCATTGTGGTTCTTTATGCTTATTCCGCTTCGAATGATATTGAAAATCGAAGAAGTGATAAAAGTGAAAAGAAGTTAATGTTATTTAGAAAGAGTTACTTCATGAGATTTGTTACTTATAGATAAGTTATACAGGAGGGGGAAAATTTGAAAATTCATATCGTGCAAAAAGGGGATACCCTTTGGAAAATTGCGAAAAAGTACGGAGTGGATTTTGACACGTTGAAAAAAACAAATACACAACTTAGTAATCCAGATTTAATTATGCCAGGTATGAAAATTAAAGTGCCATCCAAGAGTGTTCACATGAAACAACAGGCTGGAGCAGGTTCAGCGCCTCCAAAGCAATACGTAAAAGAAGTGCAGCAAAAAGAATTTGCAGCAACACCAACTCCGCTTGGAATAGAAGATGAAGAAGAAGTTACGTATCAATCAGCACCAATTACACAGCAGCCAGCTATGCAACAAACACAAAAAGAAGTGCAAGTAAAACCGCAGAAGG
This sequence comes from Bacillus sp. PPSBB_2, assembly GCF_045291115.1. Classification (NCBI taxonomy): domain Bacteria; kingdom Bacillati; phylum Bacillota; class Bacilli; order Caryophanales; family Bacillaceae; genus Bacillus; species Bacillus sp. PPSBB_2. The sequence continues at coordinate 4,661,487 of NZ_CP147983.1, read as the reverse complement.
AGATGCAGGTAAAGCCGCAAAAAGAAGTACAGGTGAAACCACAGAAGGAGATGCAGGTAAAGCCACAAAAAGAAGTACAGGTGAAACCGCAAAAAGAGGTGCAAAAAGAACAGCCAATTCAAAAAGAAAAACCAGTTGAAAAACCGTCTGTTATTCAAAAACCACCTGTGATAGAAAAACAAAAACCGGCGGAAAAAGAAAACACGAAGTTTTCGGTAAATGTATTACCGCAGCCGCCACAACCACCAATAAAACCGAAAAAAGAATATAAAATTTCAGATGTAATAAAAAAAGGAAGCGAGTTAATTGCTCCTCAAATTAGTAAAATGAAACCTAACAATATCATTTCTCCGCAAACGAAAAAAAACAATATAGTATCGCCGCAAGTGAAGAAAGAAAATGTAGGGAATATAGTGTCGCCGCAAGTGAAGAAAGAAAATGTAGGGAATATAATATCGCCACAAGTGAAGAAAGAAAATGTAGGAAATATAGTGTCACTGCAAGTGAAAAAAGAAAATGTAGGGAATATAGTGTCACCGCAAGTGAAAAAAGAAAATGTAGGGAATATAGTGTCACCACAAGTGAAGAAAGAAAACGTAGGGAATATAGTATCGCCAAATGTATCGAAAGAAAATGTAGTTATTCCACAAGTCATACCGCCAAATATTCAAATGCCAATCATGGATAACAACCAGCCACCGAATATAATGCCAATCATGGATAACAATCAAATGCCGAATATAATGCCAATTATGGATAACAATCAAATGCCGAATATAATGCCAATTATGGATAACAATCAAATGCCGAATATGATGCCAATTATGGATAACAATCAAATGCCGAATATGATGCCAATTATGGATAATAATCAAATGCCGAATATGATGCCGATTATGGATAACAACCAACCGCCGAATATAATGCCAATTATGGATAACAACCAAATGCCGAATATAATGCCAATTATGGATAACAATCAAATGCCGAATATGATGCCAATTATGGATAACAATCAACCACCCAATATGATGCCGTATCAACAGCCCATGATGCCGCCGAATCCGTATTATCAACAACAAAATCCATATCAAATGCCATATCAGCAAGGAGCGCCGTTTGGACCGCAATATACGTCTATGCCAAATCCGAATATGATGCCAATGGATAATAATAATATGCCGCCGCTTGTGCAGGGTGAGGAAGATTGTGGATGCGGAGGAGAAAGTAGACTATATAGTCCACAACCAGGCGGTCCGCAATATGCGAATCCTTTATATTATCAACCAACTCAGTCTGCATATGCACCACAGCCAGGAACGATGTATTATCAACCAGATCCACCAAATGTATTTGGAGAGCCCGTTTCAGAAGAAGAGGACGAAGAAGAAGTTTAAAAAGGCGGGAGTATTCCCGCCTTTTTTACATTCCTGTTAATTAAGAAAATGAAGTTTTTTTATGAAGTGCTAGAAAATTCCTAGTGAAATATTAACAGTGTAAAAACCTTCTCTGTTACTCATCATAAGAGGGAGCTTTTCAGTAGAGAAGCTCATTCTAACAGAGGGGGTTTTTGTATTGAATACGAAAGTAAAAGTGATTGCTGCTTCTTTGTTAGTTACTAGTGCATTAGCTGCATGTGGTACACCAAAAAACAATGCAATGGATGGACGTAACTACAATTACGAGCGTACATCTTATAATGATACACACCAGTATCGTGATAATGTGACGCGTAATGATCGTTATACAGATTATGTAACATATAGAAATGGTCGTAACGATACAGGATACAATTATTATCGAGATGTAAATTACAATGGACAAATTGCTAATCCGCATCCAACTCGTAATATTACAATGAACAATTCATACATTAACAATGATGGTAAAACAGCTGAAAGAATAACAAATCGTGTGAAACGTATGAATAACGTAGACCGTGTGTCTACAGTTGTATATGGAAACGATGTAGCGATTGCGGTAAAACCACGTAACACAGTGACAAATGAAACGGCGATGGCTAACGAAATTCGTCAAGCTGTTGCAAATGAAGTTGGAAACAGAAACGTATATGTTTCTGTAAGAAATGATATGTTTACTCGTGTCGATGCAATGAGTACGCGTCTACGTAACGGTACAGTTACAAACGATTTTAATCGTGACATAGTGAATATGTTCCGAGACATTCGTTACGGTTTAACTGGTACAGTGCGATAACAAAACAAAAGAGGAAGGGTGAGCCCTTCCTCTTTATTCATCGTTGTCTTGTAAACGACGTTTTTTAATAAAATAACTAACGGAGTAAGAAACTAAAAAGCATATGAAAAGAATACTACCTGTTAAAATAGCTTCAAACAGTGGTCTTTCTGGACTGAAAATAATATAAATAATAGCCATAACGATTCCTACAATAAGGGAGCGGAAGACAAGTTTGTAATAAGGAGTTAACTGTATTTCCTTTTCGCCTTCTTCTACATCGATTGAAACACTTAACTGTAAATAAGCAAGTAAAATACTTGTAAACATAAATAATAGCCACAATGGAGATTTCGTAATTTGATCAATGCCTTCAGTGAATCCGATATAGCCTAAAATTCCAACTACGCCAATGTATTGAAAAAGAAAGACAATACGTATGTTTTTTAACATTTGAAGAATGAGGCGTTCATCCTTTATTTTTTTCATAATATTCATCCCCTGCTTATTATGATTTCGCTGTCACATTAATTGTAACATATATATTGCAATTATCAATTTATAATTTACATAAAATAATTTGGATGAAAGAGGAAATAAAATATTTTTATAAACATGTTGCACTTATACTTTATTAATGTTATATTAGCAAAGCGATGAGCTAATTTACGTAAGACGAGAGATATGCTTAAGTGCTAAACACGCGAATGTGGTCGCCTGGTCTCTCGCCGTAAACGCATCAAGACGCCTGCTTTGCAGGCGTCTTTCATTTTATATAAAAGTAAATGATACATACAGATGAGGTAAATCCTAATCTGTATTTTTTTATTTTTCGAAAGAAATGTAATGTGGATAAAACCCCCATTTCCGGAAAAACTACTAATGAAAGTATGATCTTGCCTAAAAGAGGTGAACGGAAATGAAATGGATACTGATTGCGATGCAAGCTTTCGTTATGATGTTTTGTTTCGTTTATGGAACGAATGTGAAGGCGGAAGGGCCAGTACCAGAAGTAACGAAAAAAGAACCTGAGGTTACAATTTTATTAGAGCGTATGTATGTTGATGGCGAAGTAAGCGAAGAAATACTTACAGAAAAAGTGACGGATTTAGAAAAGTTTTTACAGCAGTATAAAGAATGGCAGCTCGTTGATCGTGATGATGTACAAATTGTATTGCAAAAGAAAGTTGATGATATTTCTCCGTTATTGAAAACGAGCGGGTATTTTGGTGTTTCAGAGGAAGGGATATTACAAATTTTCAAAGGTGTACCGAAAAGTGATAATGCGATCCATTCTTTCTTTCAAATTGATATGAAAAAGCTTGAGAGCTATGAACGTGCGAAATTGAAACGTGGCATTCGTATTAAATCAAAAGAAGGTTTTGTGAAGACGATTGAAAAAATGAAGCAATACGCAGTTCAAAGTAAGAAAAAAAGCAGCTCATGGTGAGCTGCTTTTTTTCTTATTTGTTTTTAGCTAAAATTTCTTTTGCGATTTCATCAATTAGCATATCTTTTCCGATTGGATTGAATGCTTTCGTATTGAAGACTTCATTTGATACTTCATATACGTGATTATTTTTAACTGCTTTATTGTCTTTCCAAACGGCACTGTTTTTGTAGTCTTCGTAAACTTTATCAGCTTCGCCGCCGAAGTTTACAATAAACATTTGGTCAGGCTGGAATGCAACTAGACCTTCTAGTGATACTTGCGCCATCGTTTGTTTTAAATCCGTACCTTTTGTTGCTGGAAGTTTTAAGTCATTAAAGATGATGTCACCGTATCCGAAGCTACCGTATACACGGAAGTTTTGTGGTGTAACTGCAACGAACATAAAGTTCTCATCTTTTGTTTTCTCTTTAATTTTTTTAGATAAAGAGTCTGCTTTCTTATCGTAGTCTGCAATCCATTTGTCTGCTTTCTTCTCTTCGTCAAATAGCTTACCTACTTCTTTAAACTTACCACGCCAGTCTTCTAAGTTTGTTTCTAGAACAACTGTAGGTGCAACCTTTTCTAGTTGATCATAAATTTTTAATTGACGGTTGTTTAAAATAATTAAGTCTGGTTTTAAAGCAGTAACAGCTTCTAAATCAACTTTAGGTGCCCAGTACCAACCTACTGCTTTTACTCCATCTAACTTGTCTGTTAAGTGATTTTGGATTTTATCTTTATATGTATTTGCTGTACCAACAGGTTTGTGTCCAAGAAGTAATAGTTCTTCTGTTGATCCAGATAAGTCAACAATTCTCTTTGGATTTACTGGAATTGTAGCTTCACCTTTAGCATGTTTTACAACTTTTGTTTTCGGTTGTTCTTTTGCCTTCGATTCTTCTTTTTGAGAAGAACAGCCAACGATAGAAAGAACAACGAGCATAATAGTAAATAAAATAAATAGCTTACGTTTCATCCTGATGTAACCCCTTTAATTAGTATTGATAATCATTATCGACTTCTGTATATTAAGGTGCTTTAACCTTTCTGTCAATGGAAAATAACAGAAGTTTCAAGTGGAGAACATTTGTTGGGGTAGTCTCGCTTTTCTATCATTAAATATGTTAAAATGGAATACATGATTTAAGAGGGAGAGATCGTATTTTGTTTGAATATGTTACAGGTTACGTGGAGTATGTAGGGCCGGAATATGTCGTAATTGATCATAATGGAATTGGTTATCAAATTTTCACACCGAATCCGTATGTATTTCAAAGAAGTAAGCAAGAAATCCGTGTCTATACATATCATTATGTAAGAGAAGATATTATGGCACTTTACGGGTTTAAAACACGTGAAGAGCGTTTATTATTTACAAAGTTGTTAGGCGTGTCTGGCATTGGGCCAAAAGGAGCTCTTGCAATTTTAGCTTCTGGTCAAACAGGACAGGTCGTTCAAGCGATTGAGCATGAAGATGAGAAGTTTTTAGTGAAATTCCCAGGCGTCGGAAAGAAAACAGCACGCCAAATGATTTTAGATTTAAAAGGAAAACTAGCAGATGTCGTACCAGATGCATTTGTTGATTTATTCTCAGACACAGAACGTTTTGATGAGAAGAAAGGTTCATCAGCTGAGCTTGATGAGGCACTGGAAGCTCTGCGCGCACTTGGATACGCAGAACGCGAAGTTTCTCGTGTTGTACCAGAGTTATTAAAAGAATCATTAACGACGGATCAGTATATTAAAAAGGCACTTAGTCTTTTACTAAATGGTAAGAGGTGAGTATAATGGACGAACGTCTCCTTTCAGGGGAATCTGCATATGAAGATGCGGATTTAGAATATTCATTACGGCCACAGACGCTCCGTCAGTATATTGGCCAAGATAAAGCAAAACATAATTTAGAAGTATTTATTGAAGCGGCGAAAATGCGTGAAGAAACGTTAGATCACGTGCTTTTATATGGACCACCAGGTCTTGGTAAAACGACGCTTGCGAATATTATTGCCAATGAGATGGGCGTTAATGTTAGAACAACTTCAGGTCCCGCAATTGAAAGACCAGGAGATTTAGCTGCTGTATTAACAGCGCTTCAGCCAGGGGATGTATTATTTATTGATGAAATTCATCGTTTGCATAGATCAATTGAAGAAGTATTGTATCCTGCGATGGAAGACTTTTGCCTTGATATTGTAATTGGAAAAGGGCCTTCAGCACGTTCTGTACGCCTAGATTTACCGCCATTTACATTAGTTGGAGCAACAACACGTGCTGGAGCATTATCGGCACCGCTTCGTGACCGCTTCGGTGTACTTTCAAGGTTAGAGTACTACACAGTAGATCAGCTTTCTGCGATTGTTGAACGTACAGCAGAAGTATTTGAAGTTGAAATCGATTCGTTAGCTGCATTAGAAATTGCAAGACGTGCTCGTGGTACACCTCGTATTGCGAATCGTCTTTTAAGACGTGTACGTGATTTCGCGCAAGTTCGTGGTAACGGAACGGTTACGATGGAAATTACACAAATGGCATTAGAGCTACTGCAAGTAGATAAATTAGGTCTAGATCATATTGATCATAAATTACTGCTTGGTATTATTGAGAAATTCCGTGGCGGTCCAGTTGGATTAGAAACGGTTTCAGCAACAATTGGAGAAGAATCTCATACGATTGAAGATGTGTATGAGCCGTATTTATTACAAATTGGTTTTTTACAACGAACGCCAAGGGGCCGAATTGTAACGCCGCTTGCGTATGAACATTTCGGAATGGAGATACCAAAAGTATGACGGAGATGCCAAAGCTGCTTATTACAGCCGGGATCTTACTCATCGTTGTTGGATTAGCTTGGAAGTTCATTGGAAGGCTTCCAGGCGATATTTTTGTGAAAAAAGGAAACGTTACCTTTTATTTTCCTATCATTACATGTATTGTGTTAAGTATTGTATTATCTTTTATTATGTATATAATAAATCGATTTAAATAAGAAATAGGTGGATATAGCTATGGATATAAATCTGTTTGATTTTCATTTACCAGAAGAACTTATTGCACAAGTCCCGTTAGAAGATCGTGAAACATCAAGATTAATGGTGTTAGACCGTGAAACAGGTGATATTGAGCATAAACATTTTACGGACATTCTTTCTTACTTACATGAGGGGGATTGCTTAGTTTTAAATGAAACGAAAGTTATGCCTGCTCGTTTGCACGGTGTGAAAGAAGATACAGGCGCGCACATTGAAGTACTTCTTTTAAAACAAGAAGAAGGCGATAAGTGGGAAACGCTTGTAAAGCCAGCGAAACGTGTAAAAGAAGGAACTGTTATCTCTTTTGGCGAAGGGAAATTAAAAGCAACTTGCACAGGAACTGCAGATCAAGGTGGACGTCACCTTGAATTTTCATATGACGGCATCTTCTATGAAATTTTAGATGAACTTGGGGAAATGCCACTTCCTCCATATATTAAAGAGACGCTAGAAGATCGCGATCGCTATCAAACAGTATATGCGAAAGAAATCGGTTCAGCAGCAGCGCCGACTGCGGGACTTCACTTTACAGAAGAGTTACTTGAGAAGTTAAAGCAAAAAGGCGTTCAGTTGGCATTCATTACACTTCACGTAGGGCTTGGAACATTTAGACCAGTTTCTGCAGACACGATTGAAGAACACCATATGCACGCAGAATATTACCATATGTCTGAAGAGACAGCGGCATTATTAAATCGTGTGAAAGAGAATGGTGGACGTATTATTACTGTAGGTACGACATCAACTCGTACGTTAGAAACAATTGCAACAGATCATGACGGTAAGCTTTGCGCCGCTTCTGGATGGACAGATATTTTCATGTATCCGGGATATGAATTTAAAGCAATTGATGGTTTAATTACAAACTTCCACTTGCCGAAATCAACATTAATCATGCTTGTAAGTGCATTTGCAAATAGAGATAATGTACTTCATGCTTATAATGAAGCAGTAAAAGAAAAATATCGTTTCTTTAGCTTCGGTGATGCAATGTTCGTTGCATCTCACGCTAAAATGAGAAACAAATAAAAGGAGTAAGTTATGACAGCAATTCGTTATGAATTTATTAAGACATGTAAACAAACGGGTGCCCGTTTAGGTCGTGTGCATACACCGCACGGTTCATTTGATACACCAACATTTATGCCAGTTGGTACACTTGCGACAGTTAAGACAATGTCACCGGAAGAATTAAAAGCAATGGATTCTGGCATTATTTTAAGTAATACGTATCATTTATGGCTACGTCCAGGTCATGAAATTATTCGTGAAGCAGGCGGCTTGCATAAATTTATGAACTGGGATCGTGCAATCTTAACAGACTCTGGTGGTTTCCAAGTATTCAGTTTAAGTGACTTCCGTCGTATTGAAGAGGAAGGCGTTCACTTCCGTAATCACTTAAATGGAGATAAATTATTCTTATCACCAGAAAAAGCGATGGAAATCCAAAATGCATTAGGTTCGGATATTATGATGGCATTTGATGAGTGTCCGCCATTCCCGGCTACTTTTGAATATATGAAGAAGTCTGTAGAGCGTACGAGCCGCTGGGCAGAGCGTTGTTTAAAAGCGCATGAACGTCCGCAAGATCAAGGTTTATTCGGTATTGTACAGGGCGGGGAGTACGAAGAGCTTCGTCGTCAAAGTGCGAAAGACCTTGTTTCAATGGACTTCCCTGGTTACGCTGTAGGTGGTTTATCTGTTGGTGAACCGAAAGATATTATGAACCGTGTACTTGAGTTTACAACACCACTTCTTCCAGATAATAAGCCTCGTTACTTAATGGGTGTAGGTTCTCCTGACTCATTAATCGATGGTGCAATTCGTGGTATTGATATGTTTGACTGCGTACTTCCAACTCGTATCGCTCGAAATGGTACATGTATGACAAGTGAAGGTCGACTCGTTGTAAAAAATGCGAAATTCGCAAGAGACTTCGGTCCGCTTGATCCAAACTGTGATTGCTACACATGTAAAAACTACTCACGTGCGTATATTCGTCACTTAATGAAATGTGATGAAACGTTCGGAATTCGTTTAACGTCTTATCACAATCTTCATTTTCTGTTAAACTTAATGGAGCAGGTGAGACAAGCTATTCGTGAAGACCGTCTTGGCGATTTCCGCGAAGAGTTCTTTGAACAGTATGGCTTTAATAAACCGAATGCTAAAAACTTCTAATACATAATTTAAAAGGAGGAACAAAAGATGAATGCAGGTATGATGAATATCGTTATGATCGTTGCGATGTTTGCGATTTTCTATTTCTTATTAATTCGCCCGCAACAAAAACGTCAAAAAGCAGTTGCTCAAATGCAAAGTGAGTTAGCAAAAGGTGATGCTATCGTAACAATCGGTGGTTTACACGGTACAATCGAATCAGTAGATGAGACGAAAATCGTTATTAAATCTGGTGGTTCACACTTAACTTTCGATCGCAATGCGATTCGTGAAGTTGTGAAAAACTAATGTGGAAGGCCCTGCATGAAATGTGCAGGGCCTTTTTTAGTTACTTTGCTTTGACATATTTACACCGAAAATACCACCGAGTGTACTCGCCCCCATTAATGCTAATTGATAAAGTAATTGTGAGTTCGATAAGGTTTGAGAAAAGCCTAAATAGTTAACTAGAAAGACGAGTATAGTGAATGTGAGCCCTGTTGTGAAACCTACTAGCCAACCTTTTCCTTGAGCCTTTTTGCCGGCAGTAAATCCAGACATAAGCATAGATAAAAGAGCGAGTATAAAAATAGTAACGGTTAATGTCCCTTCATTTATATTTGTAAACTTTAATAAAAGAGCCATAATCATACTAGTAATAGATGCGAGAATTAGTAGTGTAACAATGCCGAAGCCAATTGCAGTTGATAATTTTTTCGTTCCATCCATTTATGCATTCCTCCTTTTTAATACAAGCATATTTTCCTTTTGCCCAAGTTAGACTAGTTTCTTTTTTATAGGGGAGTCTATACGTAAAAAAGGAGATGTAGAAATGGAATGGATATCAATAATTGGACGGACAATGCTTTTGTATATCATCATCTTAATTATTTTTCGTCTTATGGGTAAACGTGAGATAGGAGAGCTAAGTGTATTAGATTTAGTCGTATTTATTATGCTTGGAGAAATGGCCGTAGTGGCAATTGAAAATACCGATAAATCACTTTGGCATCAATTAGTTCCGATGACTTTTCTTATGTGCATCCAAATTATTTTGTCAGTCATTTCCCTAAAGTATCAACGCTTTCGGCATTTAATAGAAGGTGAGCCAGCTATTCTTGTAAACGCGGGGAAGATTGATGAAAAGAAGATGAGAAAGCAACGGTATAATATAGATGATTTAATGATGCAATTAAGGGAACAAGGAGTTGGAGATATTCGGGATGTAGAATATGCTATTTTGGAACCGTCTGGGAAGTTATCTGTCTTTCAAAAACAAAAAAATAAACAAGATACATTACAGTTTACGCTTCCTCTTATTATTGATGGAGAAATTCAATCTAGTCATTTACAAATGATTGAGCATACAGATGAATGGCTTATTGAGAAATTAAAAAACTTAGGTTATAACGATGTAACACAAATTTTATACTGTAGTTTTCAAAACGGACAATTTTTTGTTGATGTAAAAGAAAATTAGAGATTTATCCTTTGAAAGAGTAAGAATGATTGGTTTAACTAATAATCAGTGGAGATTACCCCACTGATTAAAGTTTCATCTTATTTCAAAAATGAAAGTTTACGAATGATAGGGAGACGACTTAACTCTTCTTTTCGAATGAGTTTGAAAGTGAAGAGAAGTACGATATAAACAATTGTTGTTAAAGTGATTTCCCATAATGTTTGTATGCCAAGGGAATGAGAGAAAATAATATATTTATGAAGATAAAAACCGAAGGCGCCTGCGATACCGATGGCAAGTCCGCCGAAAATATAGTCTTTTGCGTAAATGGTAAATGTAATCTTTTTTAAAACAGTAGCGTAGTGAAGAAATGTTACTGTTACAATATTTGCGGCGATAGCAAGTGCAACCCCCATCATTTGAAATTCTGGCCTTGATGCTAGTACAAAAATAACGATTAATTTCACGATGGCACCAATAAATGTATTCATCATTGCAGCCCTTGCTAAGTTTAAAGCTTGCAAAACAGAGGTAAGTGGACTTTGGAAATAATGAAATAAAAAGCAAGGCGCAAGAAGTTGAATGAATGCTGTTGCGCTGTCTGATCCGTACATAAGAGTTAAAACAGGAGAAGCGAATACGTATAATATAACGACAGACCATCCGCCGGTAATTAATGAAATTCGAAGTGCTTGTTGTAAACGGTGCTCCACTAATTTATGTTGTCTTTTTGCCATTGCTTCACTAATAGAAGGGATGAGCGCTGTAGAAAGAGCGTATGTAATAAAGGCGGGTAGTGATAGAAGCGGGAATGCATAACCGTTTAATATACCGTATTGCTGGGTTGCAACAGAAGCAGCGACACCAGCGATTGCTAAGCTTTGCATAACGACAATAGGTTCAAAAAAATATGAAACGGAGCCGATTAAACGACTTCCTGTAGTTGGAAGGGCAATATCCATCAGAGAATAAAATGTCCCTTTGCTTTCCTTTACAGTAGTGAAAAATCCAGAGCGTATTGATAAATGTTTTTCTCGCTGAAATAACGTGAGTAAAAATAATAAGGATGCAACTTCACCGAGAACAGCTGATAACATAGCGCCGGCTGCAGCGTATTCTATGCCGTAAGGTAAAAATAACTGGATGCATATAGCGATAATGGTAATGCGGACGACTTGTTCTAGAACTTGCGCATAAGCGCTAGGTTTCATGTTTTGTTTCCCTTGAAAGTAACCACGCAAAACAGAAGAAACAGCAATAACCGGGACAACGGGCAAAATGGCCATTAATGGATAGTACGTTCTTTCGTCGGTTAATAATGTTTTTGCTAAAATAGGCGTGAGGAACATAATTCCGATTGTTAAAATGATACTAATAACGGATGTAACAGCTAGTGATACGGTTAATATTTTTTTAACTCTTTGTTTATCGTTTACAGCTTCCGCTTCTGCTACAAACTTTGCGATTGCGACAGGAAGACCAATTTGTGTCAATGTAATTGCTAAAATGAATGTAGGAACGGCCATCATATAAAGACCAACGCCTTCTTCTCCTAAAATACGTGCCATTACTATGCGGTTGATAAAGCCAAGTATTTTTGTAATAAAGCCGGCTATCATTAAAATAAATGCGCCTTTTAAAAAGCTTTGTCTCGTCATGTTCTTCTCCTACCTTCTCAAAATCAATGGAATGATTTACAATAATTTATATGCACGTACGAGACAAGAATGACAAGCATTTAAGAGAGTGAAGTATGATAGTGCTCTTGAAAGTAGTTATTGCTGTCCATTAGAGCGGGATTAAAGCGACTTTTTCGTGCTGAAATAAGAAGGAGATGTTATAAATGTTAGATAGAGAGGCTTTGGTAGAATCATACCGCGGACAGTTACAAGTCGTTTTAGAAAGTAAAGTAGAGGAGTTTCAAATGTTCGGTTACGACCGAGTGACAGATGATGACATTTGGAAGTTTCTCAAAGTGAAAAAGTGGAAGAAGATAGACAGCGATGTTAGATTGTATGAATTAGTTAATGACGTATTAACAGTAAGTACTAATGAATATATGACATATTTAACTGTTGAAGCGTACCAAGCACCGCTTTGGTCATTTGATGAGTACGAAAATAAATAACCGACTGCAATTGGTTTGTTCTTCCTTTTGCAGTATAATGATATGTATTGATAAAGAGGAAATAATTATGTCTAAGATTATATATAAAGGAGGTAGTGAAGAGGAAAATAAATGATGAAAGTGTAGGTAGTGTAAAAGCTTACCTATACAGCTAGTGATGAACTAGCAAAAATTATAGAAAGGAAGTCTACTAACTAGGCGTATGCACACGTATAGCAGTGAATCGTAAAAGATTTATTGAAAGTGTTAGTAGCAGAAAGAGGGTACATATGGCAAAGCGTGGTACAAGAATTGCCGCCTTTTTCCTCATCGTCTTATTAATCGGTGGAGTAATTGGTGCGGCAGGAAAAGACATAGCAAAAGGAATTAGTCTAGGACTAGACCTTCGCGGTGGTTTTGAAATTCTGTATGAAGTAAAACCAGCCAAAAAAGGTGATAAAATCGATCGAGACGTACTTGTAAGTACAGTAGGTGCTCTTGAAAATCGTGTCAATGTTCTCGGTGTAAGTGAGCCGAACATTCAAATCGAAGGGCAAGATCGAATTCGTGTACAGCTTGCTGGTGTACAAGACCAGCAAAAAGCACGTGAAATGTTATCAACACAAGCGAAATTAACATTCCGTGATGTGGATGATAACCTTCTTATGGATGGAACGGATTTAAAAGGCGGCGGAGCGAAACAAACATTTGATGACCAAGGCCGTGCGAGCGTAGGTCTTACACTAAAAAGCGCTGAAAAATTCCGTGCAGTAACTGAAAAGATTTCAAAAATGCCACCACCAACGAATTTAATGGTAATTTGGCTTGACTTTGAAGAAGGAAAAGATTCGTATAAAGCAGAATCCGCAAAACCGAATCCGAAGTTCTTATCAGCGGCAACAGTAAGTCAAGTATTTAACCAAGCTGAAGTATCTATCGTAGGTGGAAACTTTACAGTTGAAAGTGCGAAACAACTTTCATCTTTATTAAATGCAGGTGCACTTCCTGTTGATTTAAAAGAAATGTATTCAACATCTGTTGGAGCGAAATTTGGTCAGCAAGCGTTAGAGCAAACGATTTTCGCTAGTGCGATTGGTATCGCTCTTATTTCCTTATTTATGCTTGTATTCTACCGTTTACCAGGACTTGTAGCGGTTATTATGTTAGGTTTATACATTTTCGTTACATTACTTGTCTTTAACTGGATGCATGCAGTTCTGACATTACCAGGTATTGCAGCGTTAGTGCTCGGAGTAGGTATAGCAGTTGATGCGAATATTATTACGTACGAGAGACTGAAAGAAGAGCTGAAAATCGGTAAGTCCATGATGTCGGCATTCCGTGCTGGTAACCATCGTTCATTAGCAACAATTTTAGATGCGAACGTTACGACCCTTGCAGCTGCTGGTGTGTTATTCGTTTATGGTAATAGCTCTGTAAAAGGATTCGCAACAAGTTTAATCGTAAGTATTTTGGTTGGTTTTATTACGAACGTATTCGGTACTCGTTTCTTACTAGGTCTACTTGTAAAGAGCCGTTACTTTGATAAAAAACCAGGATATTTTGGTGTGAAACAAAAGGATATTATTCCATTAACAAAAGGTGTAGTACATCCGCCAACGAGATTTGATCGTATTAATTTCGTAAATATCGGTCATAAATTCCTTATCTTCTCGATTGTAGTTGTAATTGCGGGTGCAATTATCTTACCAATTTTCAAATTGAATCTTGGTATTGACTTTGCGAGTGGTACACGTATCGACTTGCAATCAAAACAAGCCGTTACTGTGTCTGATGTTCATAAAGATTTTAAAGAATTGAACATTGATGTGAAGGAAGAAAATATTGTACCGACTGGAGATGACAATAAAGGTTTCGCAGTTCGTACATTAGGTGTTTTATCAAAAGATGAAATTGCGAAAACAAAAACATTCTTCCACGATAAATATGGTACAGATCCAAACGTAAGTACAGTTTCACCGACAATCGGTAAAGAAATTGCACGAAATGCATTTATCGCTGTACTGATTGCTTCTGCGGTTATCATTTTATACGTAAGTATTCGTTTCCGATTTACGTATGCGCTATCTGCAGTACTTGCATTATTACATGACGCATTCGTTATGATTGTTATGTTTAGTATTTTCCAATTAGAGGTAGACTTAACGTTTATCGCTGCAGTACTAACAATCATCGGTTATTCTATTAATGACTCGATTGTTACATTTGATAGAAACCGTGAATTATACAAACAGAAAAAACGAGTGCGCGATATAAAAGATCTAGAAGAAATCGTAAATGCAAGTATTCGCCAAACGCTTGGTCGCTCGATTAACACCGTATTAACAGTGTTATTCCCAGTAATTGCACTGCTTATCTTCGGTAGTGAGTCACTACGTAACTTCTCGTTTGCGTTACTTGTTGGATTAATAGTAGGTACGTACTCTTCTGTTTTCGTTGCCTCTCAAATTTGGTTAATGCTTGAAAACCGTCGTTTGAAAAAGGGGAAAAACAAGAAGAAGGTTGAGAAAGTAGAATCTGAACCGCAAGTATAGAAAAGATGATGCCTTATTATGAGGCATCTCTTTTTTCGTTTGTGGATACAATAAGATAGCAACTTTTTGATGGGAAGAAGATGGAAGAAAGTGGTGGTGTTATTGCTGTTTTTGTTAAAATAAAAAGATAGGTTAAGAAAAGAAGGGATTTTAATTATGGAAAAAGATGAACGTTTTAAACAGGCCGAGTTTGGTGCTATTGTCGGGATCGTTGGTAATATTATATTAGCAATTGTAAAGGCGGTAATTGGTTATATTGGGAACAGTAAAGCACTGCTAGCAGATGCGGTGCATTCTGCATCAGATGTAATTGGTTCGCTAGCTGTACTTTTTGGATTGCGAGCGGCAAAGCAGCCACCTGATGAAGATCATCCGTATGGTCATGGTAAAGCGGAATCGATTTCAGCGATTATTGTTGCGGTATTATTATTTATTGTGGGACTTGAAATCGCGATTTCATCTATAAAAGCTTTTTCGCAAGAACTAGAACCGCCGAAAGGAATTACGATTTTTGCTGTTGTTCTTTCAATCGTCGTGAAAGAAGGAATGTTTCAATATAAATTCCGATTAGGGAAAAGGGTAAATAGTGATGCAATTATTGCAAATGCATATGAGCACCGTTCGGATGTATTTTCTTCAATTGCAGCTTTAATCGGTATTTGTGCAGCTATACTCGGTGGTAAGCTTGGTATAGACTGGCTTGTATATGCTGATCCGATTGCAGGAGTAGTTGTTTCGCTTCTTGTTGTAAAAATGGCATGGAGCATTGGAGCGGAAGCAATTCATGCAACGCTTGACCATGTTCTTCATGAGGAGGATGTTATTCCGCTTAGAGAAGCAGTCCTTCAAGTAGATGGTGTGAAAAAAATTGGTTCTTTATATGCACGGGAGCATGGTCATTATGTTATTGTCGATATTAAAGTGTCTGTAGATCCATACATTACTGTAGAAGAAGGACACCGTATTGGAAAACATGTGAAAGAAATACTTATGAAACAAGATAATGTACAAAATGTATTCGTACATATAAATCCGTATTCTCCAAATTAAACATCATTAACATTTTAGTATATAGATATTGCATCGTAGTTTGCATTATATTGTCACCCCTTAATCTGTCTTGTATAATGAACAGGTTAAGGGGTGATTTCGTGTTACAACCGAAGACGCGTTGGAAAGAAAAAGAATATAATGACGAACGAGTGAGTGAATTAGCAAGTAAATTACAGTTATCGCCACTTGTCGTTTCATTATTCCTCGGTAGAGGACTAGATACAGAAGATAAGATTTTAGATTTTTTAAATACAGAAAATCAAGAATTTCATGATCCATTTTTATTAGAAGGAATGGATAGAACGGTAGAACGTGTAAATAAGGCGATTCAAAATGGAGAACAAATATTAATATTTGGTGATTACGATGCAGACGGAGTAAGTAGTACAACTGTGTTATATCTTGCTCTTCAAGAATTAGGTGCAGAAGTAGAATTTTATATTCCAAATCGTTTTACAGAAGGGTATGGGCCGAACGAAGAAGCGTTTCGTTGGGCGCATAGCGCAGGGTTCTCACTGATTATTACTGTCGACACTGGCATCGCAGCAGTACATGAAGCGAATGTAGCGAAAGAGCTTGGAATAGATCTAATTATTACAGATCACCATGAGCCACCGCCAGAATTGCCAGAAGCACTTGCGATTATACATCCGAAATTAGATGGCGGTGTATATCCGTTTCACTATTTAGCTGGTGTAGGTGTTGCGTTTAAAGTTGCGCATGCACTATTAGGCCGTGTACCAGAACATTTATTAGAGATTGCAGTAATCGGTACAGTAGCTGATTTAGTGTCACTTCATGGTGAAAATAGGTTGCTAGTGAAACGCGGTTTAAAACATATGCGTATGACGAAAAATATTGGTTTAAAGGCATTGTTTAAAGTTGCTAACGTTTCGCAAAGTGAAATTACAGAAGAGAGTATTGGCTTCTCAATTGCACCGCGTATTAATGCGGTCGGGCGTTTAGAAGATGCAACGCCGGCTGTACACCTTTTATTATCAGATGATCCTGAGGAAGCGAAAGAGTTGGCCGAAGAAATTGATGAGCTGAACAAACTGCGAAAAGATATTGTAAAGCAAATTACAGAAGAGGCTATCGCTGAAGTTGAAAATAACTTTCCGCCAGAAGAAAACAAAGTGTTAGTACTTGCAAAAGAAGGTTGGAATCCGGGTGTAATTGGGATTGTCGCTTCTAAATTAGTTGAACGTTTTTATCGTCCGACTATTGTATTATGCATTGATCCTATAAAAGAAACAGCAAAAGGCTCAGCGCGTAGTATTGCAGGATTTGATTTGTTTGCAAATTTATCAGATTGTAGAGAGTTATTGCCACACTTTGGAGGGCATCCGATGGCAGCGGGAATGACGCTACATATGAATGATGTAGATGAATTACGTCGCCGCTTAAATGAACAAGCAGATGCAATTTTAACAGAAGAAGATTTTATTCCAATTACAGCAGTTGATGTTTTTTGTAAAGTAGAGGATGTAACACTAGCGGCAATTGAAGATATGCAAAAACTAGCCCCGTTTGGTGTTGGAAATCCGAAACCACGTATTGCAGTGAAAGATGCAGAGTTAGAAAGTATTCGCGCGATCGGATCAGATGGCTCTCATTTAAAAATGGCTCTTCGTGATGGACAAGCAACACTGGATACAATTGGATTTGGTTTTGGTGCATATGCGAAAGAAATCTCTCCAGTTGCAAAAGTATCTGTAATAGGAGAAGCATCCATCAATGAATGGAATAATTTTAAGAAGCCACAATTAATGGTACAAGATATTGCTGTAGAGGCGTGGCAATTATTTGATTGGCGTAGTATGCGTAATGCAGAAGCAAATTTAGCAGAACTTCCGAAAGAAAAAATAACAATGGTGTATTTTTCTGAAGAGGTATTGAATAAATTTTCTTTAGAGAGCTATAAAGAAAAGCTCATGCATGCTTCAGAAGTAACGCATTTAGATGATCAATATATCGTGTTACTTGATTTACCAAAAGGAACAGATGAATTACGTGAGCTATTTAAGGTAGGATTCCCAGCACGAATTTATACGCTATTTTATCAAGAGAATAACCACTTATTTAGTACAGTTCCGACGAGAGAACACTTTAAATGGTACTATTCTTTCTTAAGCCAAAAAACACCATTTTCTTTAAGACAATATGGAGAACAACTATGTCGTCATAAAGGTTGGTCAAAAGATACAGTAAATTTCATGACACAGGTGTTTTTTGAGTTAGAATTTGTTACAATAAAAGATGGCGTCATTTTTATGGCAGACAAAAAACAAAAGCGTGATTTAATTGAATCGAACACATATCGTGAGAAAATGAACCACTTACAATTAGAAAAAGAATTGGTTTATAGCACATATCAGCAACTATATACATGGTTTGAAACGATTCGTAATCATAAAGAAGTAGAACAGTTAGGGTAAAGGATTTGTATTTACAAACCTTTTAGATCTGAGGAGGATTCAGAAATATGGATTTCAAGCAACATATCGCAATTGTACCGGATTATCCGAAAGAAGGTATTGTGTTTAAAGACATTACACCTTTAATGAATGACGGTAAAGCATACAAAGCAGCAACAGACGCAATCGTTGAGTACGCAAAAGAAAGAGATATCGATGTTGTAGTAGGACCAGAAGCTCGTGGTTTCATTATCGGTTGCCCAGTTTCTTATGCGTTAGAAGTAGGATTTGCGCCAGTTCGTAAATTAGGAAAATTACCACGTGAAGTAATTACAGTTGACTACGGTAAAGAATATGGTAAAGATGTTTTAACAATCCATAAAGATGCAATTAAGCCAGGTCAGCGCGTATTAATTACAGATGATCTATTAGCTACAGGTGGAACAATCGAAGCGACAATTAAGTTAGTTGAAGAGCTAGGCGGAGTTGTAGCAGGAATTGCATTCTTAGTAGAACTTACTTACTTAGATGGTCGTAAAATGTTAGATGGTTACGATGTATTAGTATTAGAAAAATACTAATCACTATATAGGTAAAACTACGGTGATAAAAAGTACCCGTGAATCTCTTGGAGAGGAGCGGGTACTTTTGTATAATTGAACAAAAAATTATGGTGAAATGTCAGTAAAATCTTTTCCTTTTCACAATTCACAATCATTGGGTTATAATGATAGAATATAATTTATTCTATTAAATAAAGATAAAGTCAATTTTCAATAAAAGGTGATTCGATGGCAAATGAGCAGGTACTAACAGCTGAACAGGTACTCGAGAAAGCAAGTCAATATTTAGCGGATGAAGATATTGAGCTAGTGGCACGTGCCTATGAATATGCACGTGATGCGCATAGCGAACAATATAGAAAATCGGGTGAACCGTATATTATTCATCCGATTCAAGTTGCAGGTATTTTAGTTGATTTACACATGGATCCAGCTACGGTATCAGCAGGTTTCTTACATGATGTAGTGGAAGATACAGAGATTACGTTAGAAGATATTGAACGGGAATTTAACAAAGAAATTGCTATGCTTGTTGATGGCGTTACAAAGCTTGGGAAGATCAAATATAAATCTCACGAACAACAACAAGCAGAAAACCATCGCAAAATGTTTATTGCAATGGCTCAAGATATTCGAGTTATTTTAATTAAACTAGCTGATCGTCTTCATAACATGCGTACATTGAAACATTTGCCTCAAGAGAAGCAGCGTCGCATAGCGAATGAAACGTTAGAAATCTTTGCACCTTTGGCACATAGACTCGGAATTAGTACTATTAAATGGGAGCTAGAGGATACGTCACTTCGCTATTTAAATCCACAACAATATTATCGTATTGTAAATTTAATGAAGCGTAAACGTGCAGAACGTGAAGAATATTTAGACGAAGTAATGACTGGTATTCGTGAGAAATTAAAAGAAGTTGCAATTCAACCTGAGATTTCTGGAAGACCGAAACATATTTACAGTATTTATCGTAAAATGGCACTGCAAAATAAGCAGTTCAATGAAATTTACGATTTATTAGCTGTACGTGTCGTTGTAAATAGTATTAAAGATTGTTATGCGGTGCTTGGAATTATTCATACGTGCTGGAAGCCGATGCCAGGTCGTTTTAAAGATTATATTGCAATGCCAAAAGCAAATCTATATCAATCTCTTCATACGACTGTAATTGGACCGAAAGGTGATCCACTTGAAGTGCAAATTCGTACGAAAGAAATGCATGAAATTGCAGAATTTGGGATCGCGGCACACTGGGCATACAAAGAAGGAAAAACAGCAGAAACAACAGGTACATTAGAGAAGAAACTCACATGGTTCCGTCAAATATTAGAATGGCAAAATGAAGCTTCTAATGCAGAAGAATTTATGGAGTCATTAAAAATTGATTTATTCTCTGACATGGTATTCGTCTTTACACCGAAAGGCGATGTAATGGAATTACCACTTGGATCTGTTCCAATTGATTTCGCGTATCGTGTCCATTCGGAAATTGGGAATAAAACAATTGGTGCAAAAGTAAATGGGAAAATGGTGACGCTGGATTATAAATTAAAAACAGGCGACATCATTGAAATTTTAACGTCGAAACATTCATATGGCCCAAGCCAGGATTGGGTAAAACTTGCTCAAACATCTCATGCGAAAAATAAAATTCGTCAATTCTTTAAGAAACAACGTAGAGACGAAAATATTGAAAAAGGCCGTGAACTTGTTGAAAAGGAAGTACGTGGTCTAGAGTATGAGATGAAAGAAGTATTGGCGCCGGATAACTTAAAACGCGTCGCTGAGAAATTTAACTTTGCAAATGAAGAAGATATGTTTGCAGCAGTTGGATATAGCGGAATTACAGCTTCGCAAATTGTTACGCGACTAACGGACAAGTTCCGCAAACAACGCGAAGAAGAAGAAATTGTTGAAGTTAAAGAAGTCCGTAAACCGATGAAAATTCGAAAATGGGATTCTGGTGTAAAGGTAAGCGGTGCTGATAATTTATTAATCCGTTTATCGAAATGCTGTAACCCAGTTCCGGGCGATGATATCGTTGGGTATATTACGAAAGGCCGAGGTGTATCAATTCACCGCCGTGATTGTGTAAATGTTCATACAGAAGAAGCTGTAGAACGATTATTAGAGGTAGAGTGGGAAGGTAGCCCTGAAAAAGAAATTGAGTATAACGTTGATATTGAAATTTCAGGTTACGATCGCCGCGGTTTATTAAATGAAGTACTGCAAGCTGTTACAGAGACGAAAACGTACATTTCAGCTGTTTCTGGTAGAAGTGACCGTAATAAGATGGCAACAATTAATATGTCAATCTCGATTCGTAACTTACAACACTTGAAAAAAGTAGTAGAACGCATTAAACGCGTTCCAGAAATTTATGCAGTACGACGCATGATGCATTAATAGGGAGTGTAGAAAGATGAGAGTTGTTTTACAACGATCAAAGAAAGCGTCTGTCACAGTAGACGGTGAGATCGTAGGACAAATTCCGTTCGGTTTAACATTACTAGTTGGCATTACGCACGAAGATACAGAAAAAGATGCAACTTACATTGCGGAAAAAATTGCAAACTTACGTATTTTTGAAGATGAGAGCGGAAAGATGAATCATTCTGTACTTGATGTAGAAGGACAAGTTCTATCTATTTCGCAATTCACATTATACGGAGATTGCCGCAAGGGCAGACGTCCAAACTTTATGGATGCTGCGAAACCTGATTATGCAGAGCGTTTATACGATTTCTTTAATGAAGAAGTTCGTAAACAAGGATTACATGTGGAAACAGGGAAGTTTGGAGCAATGATGGACGTTTCTTTAATCAATGATGGTCCGGTGACCTTAATTGTAGAAAGTAAATAGTGTTCATAAAAAAGAGAGGGTTATATAATCCTCTCTTTTTTATACATTGTTGTATGTTTTGTTCATTTATTTGGAATCAATAGCAGTTTCGGTTATGTATAACTCTCTCATCAATATGGAACAATAAAAAGTAAAACATCCATATTGAATGTGAGGGATATACGTATGCGTATGAATGAAAAAGGGCATTCTGTTACAAATGGTGCAAATCAACTGTTTAACGTGAATTTTCATGATTTTATTTCAAAAGAGCAAAACAATACTTCAATGGAGCTTGCTTCGGAGTTTGGGATTTCTCTTCAAGATGTAAAGCGTTTAAAGAAGCAGATTGAACGTTCTTAGAGCACTTGACAATCCTACTTAACAAACGTATAGTAATTTTATATTTACATATGAATATAACCGTTGATAGAGAAGAGTAGATGAGACACACATGGAAAGAGAAGGAATGTCTTAGGCTGAAAACATTTCTGCATGATGACTGATTGAATGACACTCTAGAGGTTTCAACTTGAACGGCATATATGCTTAGTAGGGATGAACGCATATTTAAGCGTTATTAAAAAAGTGGAAGCATACGTGCTTCAATTAGGGTGGCACCACGGGTATAATACTCTCGTCCCTACTGTTTAAACAGTAGAGGCGGGAGTTTTTTTATTTTTATTAAGATTAAAACAATTTGAGGAGGAACTGAATATGTCTATTCAAATCCCACGCGGAACGCAAGATATTCTTCCAGGCACTGTTGAGTTATGGCAGTATATCGAAGGGCAAGCACGCGAAATTTGCCGTCGTTACAATTATAAAGAAATTCGTACACCAATCTTTGAACACACTGAGCTATTTTTACGCGGTGTTGGTGATACGACAGATATCGTACAAAAAGAAATGTACTCATTCCAAGATCGTGGAGAGCGTAGCTTAACATTACGTCCAGAAGGTACTGCACCTGTTGTACGTTCTTACGTTGAAAATAAAATGTTTGGTGATGCGACACAACCAACGAAATTATACTATATCGGTCAAATGTTCCGTTATGAAAGACCACAAGCAGGTCGCTATCGTCAATTCGTACAATTCGGTATCGAAGCAATCGGCAGTAATGACCCTGCAATTGATGCAGAAGTAATTGCACTTGCTGTTGAATTTTACCGCGGCATGGGCTTAAAAAATATTAAAGTTGTATTAAACAGTTTAGGTGACGCAGCGAGCCGTCAAGCACACCGTGATGCATTAATCGCACACTTTGAGCCACGTATCGGCGAATTCTGTTCTGACTGTCAATCTCGCTTAGAAAAGAACCCACTTCGAATTTTAGACTGTAAGAAGGACCGTAACCATGAATTAATGGGAACAGCACCATCTATTACAGAATACTTAAACGAAGATTCAGCAGTATACTATGACAAAGTTCAAGAACTATTAACGATGATGGATGTTCCATTTGAAAAAGATCCGAACTTAGTGCGTGGTTTAGACTACTATCAACACACTGTTTTTGAAATTATGAGTGAGGCAGAAGGTTTCGGTGCGATCACTACATTAAGCGGTGGTGGCCGTTATAACGGACTTGTACAAGAAATCGGTGGACCAGAAATGCCAGGTATCGGTTTTGCAATGAGTATTGAACGTTTAATTATGGCGCTAAAAGCTGAAAACATTGAATTACCACTTGAACATAGCATTGATTGTTACGTTGTAGCGCTTGGCGAAAAAGCGAAAGACCATGCTGCAAAAGTTGCGTTCGATCTTCGTAAAGCTGGATTGTCAGTTGAAAAAGATTATTTAGATCGCAAAATGAAAGCACAATTTAAATCAGCAGATCGTCTAAAGGCGAAATTTGTAGCTGTATTAGGAGAAGATGAGCTAGATAAAGGCATCATTAACTTAAAAGATATGGCAACAGGTGAACAAGAAGAAGTAGCGTTAGATGTATTTGCTTCATACGTAGCAGAGAAATTAATATAGGGGGAACTTACAGTGGCTGAAAGAACACATGCATGTGGAAAAGTAACAGTAGAAGCTGTTGGACAAACAGTTCAATTAAAAGGTTGGGTACAAAAACGTCGTGACTTAGGTGGATTAATCTTTATCGATTTACGTGACCGTACAGGTATCGTACAAGTTGTATTTAACCCAGAAACATCAAAAGAAGCGTTAGAAGTAGCAGAAACAATTCGTAGCGAATACGTATTACACGTAGAAGGTACAGTTGTTGAACGTGGTGAAGGCGCAATTAATGACAATATGGCAACTGGTCGTATTGAAGTACAAGCAACAAAAGTAAATGTACTAAATGCAGCGAAAACAACGCCAATTATCATTGCTGATGATACAGATGCATCAGAAGATGTGCGTTTAAAATATCGTTATTTAGACTTACGTCGTCCTGTAATGTTCAACACATTCAAAATGCGTCACGACGTAACAAAAACAATTCGTAACTTCTTAGATACAGAAGAGTTCTTAGAAGTAGAAACACCAATTTTAACGAAAAGCACGCCAGAAGGAGCTCGTGACTATTTAGTGCCAAGTCGTGTACATGATGGTGAATTCTATGCATTACCACAGTCACCACAGTTATTTAAACAGCTTCTTATGGTCGGCGGATTTGAGCGTTACTATCAAGTAGCACGTTGTTTCCGTGATGAAGATTTACGTGCGGATCGTCAACCAGAATTCACGCAAATCGATATCGAAGCTTCATTCTTAACACAAGATGAAATTTTAGATATGATGGAGCGTATGATGACGAAAGTTATGAAGGATGCAAAAGGTGTAGAAGTGAGTGCACCATTCCCTCGTATGAAATATGCTGATGCAATGGCTCGCTACGGTTCTGATAAGCCAGATACACGCTTTGAAATGGAACTAACAGACTTATCTGAGTTTGCTGCAGGTTGTGGCTTTAAAGTATTTACAAGTGCTGTAGAAAGCGGCGGACAAGTAAAAGCAATTAATGCAAAAGGTGCTGCAAGTAAATATTCTCGTAAAGACATCGATGCATTAACTGAATTCGTGAAAGTATACGGTGCAAAAGGTCTAGCTTGGCTTAAAGTTGAAGAAGACGGACTAAAAGGACCGATTGCGAAATTCTTCGGTGAAGAAGATGCAAATGTGTTAATGAGCACATTAGAAGCTACTGCTGGCGACTTATTACTATTCGTAGCAGATAAGAAGAGCGTTGTTGCAGATAGCTTAGGCGCACTTCGTTTACGTCTAGGTAAAGAGCTTGAGTTAATTGATGAAAGTAAATTTAACTTCCTATGGGTAACTGATTGGCCACTACTTGAGTACGATGAAGATGCAGATCGTTACTTCGCAGCTCACCACCCATTCACAATGCCATTCCGTGAAGACGTTGAGTTACTAGAAACAGCACCAGAAAAAGCACGTGCACAAGCATATGACCTTGTATTAAACGGTTATGAGCTTGGTGGTGGATCACTTCGTATTTACGAGCGTGACGTACAAGAAAAAATGTTCAAAGCACTTGGATTCTCACAAGAAGAAGCGCAAGAGCAATTCGGATTCTTATTAGAAGCATTCGAATACGGTACACCACCACACGGCGGAATCGCATTAGGTTTAGATCGTCTTGTTATGTTACTTGCAGGCCGTACGAACCTTCGTGATACAATTGCATTCCCGAAAACAGCAAGCGCAAGCTGCTTATTAACAGAAGCTCCAAGCCCAGTTGCAGAAGCGCAGCTTGAAGAACTGAACTTAAAATTAAGCTTGAAAGAAGAGAAGTAAGAATAGGGTCTAGATGGTTATACTATAACCGTCTAGACTTTTTTTGAGAGGTTGTTTAAAAAGTCCGGTTTAGATAACTGTCGCATCCCATCGTTGCTTCGCCAGTCCGGTGCTCGAGTAGTGTTTCTACACTGCGCTCCTCCTGGCTTCAGCGCCTCAATCTGCTCGGTTCTCTAAATCCTCCTTTTTAAACGTGTATTTAGGAAGAAATAAAATTCTGGTCTATGTTTTCATTCTCGAAATATGTATTTTTAGGAATTCTATAACTTTTTCTATACAAATAGTCGGAAAAACGCTAGAATACATGGTAGACCATTTTTGTAATAGGAGTGTAGAGCTGAATGTTACATCAATTTTCACGTAATGAATTAGCCTTTGGTAAAGAAGGACTTGAAATATTAAAAAATAGTACAGTCGGTATTTTAGGAATTGGCGGCGTAGGTTCTTTTGCAGCTGAAGCGTTAGCGCGTTCTGGCGTAGGACGTCTCGTATTAGTTGATAAAGACGTTGTAGATATTACAAATGTAAACCGTCAAATTCACGCTTTAGTATCTACTGTAGGACGTTCAAAAGTAGAATTAATGAAAGAGCGTATCGCGGACATTAACCCAGAGTGTGAAGTAATTGGACTAGAAATGTTTTATACAGATGAAACATATGAAGAGTTCTTTAAGTACGGTTTAGACTTCGTAGTGGATGCATCTGATACGATTACGTTCAAAATTCATTTAATTAAACAATGTTTACGTCGTAAAATTAAAATTATCTCAAGTATGGGTGCAGCAAATAAAATGGACCCAACTCGTTTCCGTATTGCGGACATCTCTAAAACACATACAGATCCAATTGCGAAAGTCATTCGTACGAAGCTTCGTAAAGAGGGTATTAAAAAAGGTGTAAAAGTTGTCTTCTCTGACGAAAACCCAATCGTAATTCGTGAAGAAGTACGTAAAGAAATTGTACCAGACGAGAATGCAAAAATTCGTAAGGCGAAACTACCGCCTTCATCAAATGCATTCGTACCATCTGTGGCAGGCTTAATTATGGCAAGTCACGTTGTACGTGAACGCATTAAAAACGTAGAAGTGAAACGTGTAGGGCAAGAATAAAAGAAAAGCATATATCCATTTTGGATATATGCTTTTTTATATGTATTAAAGAAATATGAATATTTGCATCACTACTAGTTCAAATGTAAGTAAGGTTAGTAAGCAATAATCATATTTATCTGATTTATAGGCGGATGTCTTTTTTAGACTGTTAATGGTGAAAAGAGCTAAAGTTAGGACGAGAAGGCCAAGAGTTATTTTGAAGATTATTAATGAAATAGCAACCATCTCCCTTTAAAGGTATATGTTTATAATAACATTTTAGTAAAAAATATCTAATCTGTTGTAGGAGTTTCCTTGTATGACAAGGAGGAATGTTATTGTCAATCTTTGTCGTTAAATCGATATCCTTTATTGAATCGTTGATATATTGCAAGTTGTGATAGATAAATTTGAAAAATCGTTGATATATTGCAAGTTGTGATAGATAAATTTGAAAAATCGTTGATATATTGCAAGTTGTGATAGATATATTCGAAAAACCGTTAATATAATTTCATTTACCGATATCTATATATGGTTCACCGAAAACAAACAGGGATGTCACTCGGTTAAAAAAGTGACATCCCTGTTTTTAATTCTCTGCAGAATAAATAATATCTAAATTCCCATTTTGATCGGTTTTGAAAATTGGGGCAATTTGCTCTTCTTGCTCTTCGACTGAAACAAGTTTTCGAGCACGATCCATAATTCGAACAAGCATCGCGTAATCTTCTTCGATTGCTTGTTGTTTTTTTGTGAGTACTGCTAATTTCGTTTCAAGTTCATGATTCGTTTTTTGCAGAGAGGTGAGTTGAGCTTGTAATACATCATTTTCAGTTTGCAACTTTGCAAGTGAAGGATTGTTATGTTCTAAATTTTGTAAAAATGAAATGACATTTTGCATTGTAAGATCTTGTTTACTTGACGTAATATCTTCTGAAAAATCGGCGTCAATTACGAGTTGTTTCGTTTTCGTGAACCGATCTTTTTCTATATTAGCTTCAGAACGTTTTAATTCTTTACGTTGTTTTTTTGCAAGCTGCACCGCATCTTCGTAATTCGGTCTTACTTCAGCATTCCATCTAAAGCCACAAGCTGCGGAAGTGCGGTTTAAAGCGTCGCCAACTTCATCAAACGCTTTTATTTGTGTACTTCCGCTGCGAATATGTCGCAAAACAGTTTCTGCTAAAAGGAGATCATCTTCTTTTGTCCATGCATCTTGACGTGTTTTCATAAGCGAAGCCTCCATAATGGTGACGTTTTCGTTTATGTTACCCTTTATTTTTCGTTTTATTCGAAGTTTGTAATCTTTCATAAACAGTAGAAAGTGCTTGCTCAAATTTTCCTGTCGTTTTCGGTTTATAATATTGCTTGCTTTTTATTTTATCAGGTAAGTATTGTTGCCTTACCCAGCCGTTTGGATGGTCGTGCGGATATAAATATCCAATGCCTCTTCCAAGTGATTCTGCGCCTTTGTAATGACTATCTTTTAAATGGCTTGGAATGTCACCTGTTTGACCGTTGCGTAAATCGTGTAATGCAGCATCAAGTGCTTTATAAGCTGAATTTGATTTTGGTGATAAGCATAGCTCGATAACGGCATTTGCAAGTGGGATGCGTGCTTCTGGGAATCCAACTCGTTCAGCTGATTCAATTGCAGCTAGTGTACGTGGTCCAGCTTGTGGGCTAGCAAGTCCAATATCTTCATAAGCCATAATAAGAAGGCGTCTGCCAATGCTTTGTAAATCACCTGCTTCAATAAGGCGTGCTAAATAATGGAGTGCTGCATTTACATCACTTCCGCGCACTGATTTTTGAAATGCTGATAATACATCATAATGAGCATCGCCGCCTTTGTCGTGGACGAAGCTCTTCTTTTGTAAGCATTCTTCTGCAATCTCGAGTGTGATTTCAGCCGCTTGATCGTCTGTAGTAAAGCTAGATAATACAGCAAGCTCAAGTGCGTTATAAGCGGAACGCATATCACCACCAGAGGCGTTTGCAAAGTGATGTAGTGCTTCATCTGTTACCGTTACTGCATATTCTCCAAGGCCTTTTTCTTTATCTTCTAAAGCTCTTTTTAACCCAATTAAAATATCTTCTTCTGTTAGTGCGTGTAATTCGAAAATTTGACACCTGCTTCGAATAGCGGAGTTTATTGCATGGAATGGATTACTTGTCGTAGCACCAATTAAAGTAAGAAGTCCGCTTTCTAAGTGAGGTAATAGAAAGTCTTGCTTTGCTTTATCTAGACGGTGAACTTCATCTAAAATTAAAACGAGGTGTCGATGCATCTTCGCTTCTTGTACGACAACTTCCATATCTTTTTTATTGTGAGTAACAGCGTTCAATAGACGAAACGGGGTACCGGTACTTCCTGCAATTGCACTGGCAATGGATGTTTTTCCTGTACCTGGAGGACCGTATAAAATCATAGATTGAAAATGATTGGCTTGGACCATTCGCCATAAAATCTTTCCTTCACCAACTAAATGTTGTTGCCCAATAATTTCTTGAATATTTGTAGGGCGCATTCGATGTGCGAGTGGTTGTTTCATTTGGACCGTCTCCCTTAATATATAATCTCGTTCTATCGTATCATTTTTTTCTACGGAATTTGAAATAGGATGCTGTTTTATGGGAAAAATGAATACGAATATTTTCATTTTTCTTTCAATTGTAATAATTTCCGAGTTTTTCAATGTGATTTTATGTTATCATTTTGATACACAAGTTGAAATTTCTTATAATACTATATTATGCTATAATTTCATAGGATTTTAAATTGTGTTCTTTTATAAATAAGATATAACCAATAGAAGTGAAAATTTGAAAAGAGGTGCAAAATAGATGAAGATTTCAACGAAAGGCCGCTACGGCTTAACAATTATGATCGATCTTGCAAAAAAGTTTGGTGAAGGTCCGATTTCATTAAAATCAATTGCGCAGGCACATGACTTATCGGAACATTACTTAGAGCAATTAATTTCACCACTTCGTAACGCGCGTCTAGTAAAGAGTACACGCGGAGCATATGGCGGATATGTACTATCAGATCAACCGGCTAACATTACAGCTGGGGATGTAATCCGTGTATTAGAGGGGCCGATTAGTGTTGTAGAAATGATAGAAGAAGAAGAACCAGCACAACGCCAGTTATGGATGCGTGTTCGTGATGCGGTACAAGAAGTGTTAGATAGTACAACGTTAGAAGATTTAGTACGTTATGAGGAAGAAAATCACGGGGGCTATATGTTTTACATTTAATTCCTTGTGAAACGATTTGGAAAGAAGGAGATTTAATGGAACGCATTTACTTAGATCATGCTGCGACATCTCCGACTCACCCAGAAGTGGTCGAAAAGATGATTCCATATATGACAGAAATATTCGGGAACCCGTCTAGTATTCACTTTTATGGACGTCAAACGCGCCATGCAGTAGATGAGGCGAGACGAGTGTGTGCACGCAGCATTCATGCGAATCCGAATGAAATTATATTTACGAGCGGTGGTACAGAAGCTGATAATTTAGCGCTTATAGGTGTAGCACGTGCGAACCGTCATAAAGGTAACCACATAATAACGACGCAAATTGAACATCATGCGATTTTGCATACGTGCGAATTGTTAGAGCGTGAAGGGTTTGAAGTGACATATTTACCTGTCGATGAAACAGGGCGCATTCAAGTTTCTGACATACAAAAGGCATTAACAGAAGAGACGATTCTTGTATCTGTTATGTTTGGGAATAATGAAGTAGGTACAATGCAACCAATTGTGGAAATAGGAAAGCTGCTAAAAGATCATCAAGCTTATTTCCATACAGATGCGGTACAAGCTTACGGTTTAGTAGAAATTAATGTGAAAGAGTTTGGAATTGATTTATTATCAATTTCAGCACATAAAATTAATGGGCCAAAAGGTGTAGGGTTCTTATACGCTGGTGCAAATGTGAAATTTGAACCGTTATTAATAGGCGGAGAGCAAGAAAGAAAACGCCGTGCTGGTACGGAAAATGTGCCTAGTATTGCTGGGCTTCAGCATGCAATTCTTATAGCTGAAAAAACTCGTGAGCAAAAAAATGCCCAATATGAAGAGTTTAAAGATATAATGGTATCTGTCTTCAAAAATGAAGGCATTACTTTCGAGGTAAACGGAAACTTAGAACATCGCTTACCGCATGTACTTAATGTAAGTTTTACAGGAATGAACATTGAACCATTTCTTGTGAACTTAGACCTTGCTGGCATTGCAGTATCAAGCGGTTCTGCTTGTACAGCTGGTTCGATTGATCCATCACATGTATTAGTAGCGATGTTTGGAAAAGACTCCGATCAAATACGTTCATCCGTACGCTTTAGTTTTGGACTTGGAAATACGAAAGAGCAAATTGAAAAAGCGGCGTACGAAACAGTGAAAATCGTGAAGCGATTAACACAAAATTAGCATGGGAGGTGACATGATGAACAAACTACCTCACGAAACACGCGTTGTCATCGGAATGTCCGGTGGCGTCGATTCATCTGTAGCAGCACTTTTATTAAAAGAGCAAGGTTATGATGTAATCGGAATTTTTATGAAAAACTGGGATGATACAGATGAGAATGGTGTCTGCACAGCAACAGAAGATTACAATGATGTAATTGAAGTGTGTAACCAAATTGGTATTCCGTATTATGCAGTAAACTTTGAAAAACAATACTGGGATAAAGTATTTACGTACTTCTTAGATGAGTATCGAGCTGGTCGTACACCAAACCCAGATGTAATGTGTAATAAAGAAATTAAATTTAAAGCATTTTTAGAGCATGCAATTGCGCTTGGTGCGGATTATGTGGCAACAGGCCATTATGCACGCGTTGCTTATATGGACGGCGAATATAAAATGCTTCGCGGCGTTGATGACAATAAAGATCAAACATATTTCTTAAATCAATTAAGCCAAGAGCAATTATCAAAAACAATGTTCCCGTTAGGTGAATTAAAGAAACCGCAAATTCGTGAAATGGCGAAAGAAGCTGGCTTAGCGACAGCGGCGAAAAAAGATAGTACAGGTATTTGCTTCATTGGTGAGCGTAACTTTAAAGATTTCTTAAGTAACTACTTACCGGCACAACCAGGTGTAATGCAAACATTATCTGGTGAAGTGAAAGGGAAGCATGACGGTTTAATGTATTATACAATTGGACAACGTCATGGCCTTGGAATTGGTGGTAATGGTGATCCATGGTTTGCTGTTGGGAAAAATCTAAAAGAAAACATTTTATATGTTGATCAAGGATTCCATAACGAACTTCTATATGGTGATGAAGTTATTGCTACGAATGTAGGATGGGTAAGTAACAAAGAAAAAGAAACAGAATTTAAGTGCACGGCGAAATTCCGTTATCGTCAAGAAGACAATAAAGTAACGGTTCAAATCGTTGATGAAAATACAGTTCGTATTCTTTGTGATGAGCCAATTCGTGCAATTACACCAGGACAAGCAGTCGTTTTCTATGATGGAGATGAGTGCTTAGGCGGTGCTACAATTGATGAAGTATACCGTAGTGGTAAGAAATTGGATTATTTAGGATAAACGAGAAGCCTCTGCCGATTAGCGGTTAGAGGTTTCTTTTACATAAAGCGAATTTTCGTTCGCTTGGAAAATACATTCTTTGTTATAATTTGTTGTAGAGGTGAAGGACATGTCAAACAAACTTGAAACAGGTATTCAATATATGCAAGAAGGAAACTGGGAAGAAGCAGCTAAAAATTTTACAGAAGCAATCGAAGAAAATCCGAAAGATGCGCTTGGATACATTAATTTTGCAAATTTATTAGACGTATTAGGTGATAGCGAGCGAGCGATTTTATTTTATAAACGCGCACTAGAGTTAGATGATAAATCTGCAGCTGCCTATTATGGTTTAGGAAATGTATATTATGGCCAAGAGCAATTTACTGAGGCGAAAGCTGTATTTGAACAAGCAATGCAAGCTGGATTACAATCAGCTGATGTAACATTTATGTTAGGTATCACACATGTACAGCTTGGAAATGATCGTCTTGCACTACCATTCTTACAAAGAGCAACAGAATTAGATGAAAACGATGTAGAAGCTGTATTCCAGTGCGGACTTTGCTTCGCGCGATTAGAACATGTTCAAGAGGCGAAACCTTATTTTGAAAAGGTATTAGAAATGGATGAAGAGCATGCAGATGCGTATTACAATTTAGGTGTTGCGTACGTATTTGAGGAAAATAATGAGAAGGCTCTCGCTTTATTTAAGAAAGCAACTGAAATTCAGCCAGATCACTTTTTAGCGGGTAATGGCGTTCGTTTATTAGAGCAAGAAGCTGAATAAGATAAAAATATAGTTTAATGGGTAGTTATCCCTCATCTAAAAAGGTGGGGGATGTACTGCTCATTAAAGTGAAAATATCGGAAAGGAGAGGAAAGATGGGAAATCAACATGCAATGGATTTGTTTGAGGAAGAGAAAAAGTTTATAAAAGCGCAAGTTCTTCATACCATTTTCCACAACGAAGAAAACCTCTATTCCGTTGTCAGTATGAAAGTCATTGAAACGAATGAAACGTATGACGAAAAGAAAGTAATGATAAACGGTCATTTTCCCCGCATGCATGAAGATGAAGTGTTTACATTGACTGGTCATTTTAAGGACCATCCAAAGTATGGAAAACAATATATGGTTGAAACATTTAAAAAAGAATTGCCGCAAACAAAAGCAGGTATGGTGCAATATTTAGCGAGTGATTTATTTAAAGGGATAGGAAAGCGTACAGCTGAAAAAATTGTGGACCATCTCGGAGAACATGCTATTTCTAAAATTATGGATGACCCTGAGGCATTAAATGGTGTTGTTAATAAACAAAAGGCTCAGGAAATATATGAGACAATTGTTGAACATCAAGGATTAGAGAAAGTAATGAGCTTTTTAAATGGCTACGGTTTTGGAACGAAACTTTCTATTAAGATTTACCAGCAATATAAAGAGATGACATTAGAAGTGATTCGTAATAATCCGTATCAACTTATTGAAGAAGTGGACGGGATTGGTTTTGGAAGAGCGGATGATATAGGGCGTGCGTTAGGGATATCGGGTAATCATGACGACCGTGTACGAGCGGGATGTTTTTACACATTAGAGAATGTCTCATTACAACTTGGTCATGTTTATATGAGGAAAGATCAACTTGTAAGAGAAACGATGTCACTTTTAAACAATCAAGAAGGAAGAGTGACTGAGGAAGATATTATAGGTTGTATTGAAACGATGCAAAGTGAAGGGAAAGTCATCATAGAAGAAGAACGAGTGTATTTAGCGACGTTATTCTACTCTGAAAAAGGTGTTGTAAAGTCTATTCGCAGGCTTATGAATCAAGAAGAAACACCTTCATTTCCAGAAGCGGAAGTGTTAAAAACGTTAGGTGAAATTGAAGAACAACTGAACGTACAATATGCACCGTTTCAGCAAGAAGCAATTCAAACGGCACTTCATAAACCGATGATGTTATTGACAGGTGGACCAGGAACAGGGAAAACAACAGTTATTAAAGGGATTGTTGAAATGTATGCGTCACTTCACGGATTATCGTTAAATCCGAATGAATACAGTGATGATAATCCATTTCCAATACTATTAACAGCTCCAACAGGAAGAGCAGCGAAGCGGATGAGTGAATCGACAGGACTTCCAGCTTGCACAATTCACCGTTTACTTGGTTGGACGCCAGAAGGATCTTTCCAGCGTAATGAAACGGATCCTGTCCAAGGTAAGCTCCTTATTATCGATGAGTTCTCAATGGTTGATATTTGGCTTGCAAATCAGCTATTTAAGTCGTTGCCGACGAATATTCAAGTTATCGTTGTAGGTGATGAAGATCAGTTGCCATCTGTAGGACCTGGACAAGTATTAAAAGATTTATTAAATGCAGGCGCAGTTCCGACAGTGAAGCTTACTGAAATTTATCGTCAAGCGGAAGGCTCATCAGTCATTCAACTTGCCCATGCGATAAAAAATGGAACTCTACCACCAGATTTAGCGCAAAACAAAAAAGATCGTTCGTTTATCAGCTGTACAGGGGCTCAAATTGTTGAGGTTGTGAAAAAAGTTTGCGAAAATGCTAAAACAAAAGGCTTTAGTGCAAGGGATGTTCAAGTATTAGCACCGATGTACCGCGGGCCTGCTGGTATTAATGTATTAAACGAAGCGCTGCAACAAGTATTTAATCCGAAGAGGGAAAAGAGTAAAGAAATTGCTTACGGTGATGTTGTGTACCGAAGAGGCGATAAAGTACTGCAACTCGTGAATCAGCCGGAGAGCCAAGTGTTTAATGGTGATATTGGGGAAATTGTTTCGGTGTTTTATGCTAAAGAGAACGTTGAGCAACAAGATATGATTATCGTTTCATTTGATGGAATTGAGGTAACGTATACGAAGCCCGATTTAAATCAAATTACGCATGCATATTGTTGTTCCATTCATAAATCACAAGGTAGTGAATTTCCGATTGTTATTATGCCAATCGTGAAAAGTTACAACCGTATGTTACGTCGTAATTTAATTTACACGGGTATTACAAGAAGTAAGAAGTTCCTTATTATTTGCGGGGAGGAAGCAGCTTTCCAATCTGGTGTAAATCGCCTTGATGATGCAATGCGTCAAACAACTTTAGCTAGTCGCTTGCAAGAATCACAAGGAGAAGTACAGATGGTCACAGTTAATGGCGAGGAAATGGACGTGGAAAACATTTCACCGTATGATTTCATGTAACAAGGTGAAATTATATAGTGAAACTTTCAAACGCATAGCGTTGAAAGGCTCCAGTAATGTATAAATGAATGCAGTTTGGACATAATGGCGAATAGAATCTGGGAGACTGTAAGGAGATGAAAGCCATATGTTCATTTGTCCAAATTGCAAAGGGAAAGACATTGGAAAAATAGGTGTCAACCAATTTTATTGCTGGAATTGTTATATCGAATTATCGGTTTCAAAGGGGAAAATCCATACACATCAAGTTGAGGAAGATGGTTCATTAAGCTCTCTTGATGATTTATTTGATGAGAATGAAAGAACGATCGGATAACGAAAAGGGGGATTTACTTTGAATCTACGCAATTCATTAATCGCATTAGGTGTTGGAGCTGCAGCATATCAATATGCTCGTAAACAAGATGTATTTTCAAAACGCAATATGAAAAAAGCACGTAAGATGATTAAGTCTTACTTATAATCATTTCGATAAATTGAAAAACTCCCTTGTAGACAAGGGAGTTTTTTTATGCACCCATATGCAAATAAAAAAGTCCGATCTCTGAGAAAAGATAAGATAGACCGTAGCAGCCAACGCCAAGTATTCCATACTGCCATAATTGCTTCGCTTTTTCTTTACGTGAGGAATGAATAAAGAACCCCTTCCAAATACCGAACCCGATACAAATCCATTCAAGAATCATAAAAAGTGCTGATAATCCAAGCATAAATAAAACCATAATTAGCCCTCCTGATTATATTAATTCATGCTGTATTCTCAGGGGTGGTTGTCCTTGTTATGTTATTTATATGTACGTCTTTAAAAAACAGTATGGTCCGTATGAAAAGATTTTAAAAGTTTCGCACATAACCTACCCCATTTATTTTCAAAATAAAGGTGGAGGAGGTTTTTCATGTGAAGAATCTTAAAATCATTTGGATATATCGTTTAGGATTATTGTTACTTGTTTTTCTTTGTCTGCTCGTCTTTTTAAAAATTAAGCCGCTATGGGCACCGATTATTTTTGTATTTAAAGTAGCAATCACGCCGTTTCTTATCGCGTGTTTTATTGCGTATTTATTGCACCCTTTAATTGAAAAAATTCATAAGGAAGGGATGCCTCGTACACTTGCCATTTTGCTCATTTATATCCTTTTCTTTGGCGGAATTGGTTATGGGATTTATAAAGGAACACCAGTCGTTATTAAACAGTTACAAGAGATTAATGAACAATTTCCCCAGTTTACAAAGATGTACGATTCGTGGATGGATGGCGTTACAGAACAAACTGCGAATTTCCCTTCGTTCATTCATGAAAAGGTGAAACAACTTTTTGTGGGTGTGGAAACGAAGATTCAAGCGCTTTTAAATAAAGTGATGAGTACAGCTCGTGGTGTACTCGATTCATTGCTCATTATTTTCTTAATACCGTTCATTGTATTTTACATATTAAAAGATTATGGTGAGTTTTATCATATCTTTTGGAAACTAGTCCCAAGTAAATGGCGAGGTACGGGGCAAATGCTTGCGAAAGAAATTGATAAGTCACTTGGAAGCTATATTCGAGGACAGTTATTTGTTTGTTTAGTATTAGGGGGAGTATCAGCTCTTTCTTTTTGGTTTATCGGTATGAAATATCCATTATTGCTTGGCATTATTATTGGGGTAACGGATATAATCCCATACTTCGGTCCTATTTTAGGAGCGATCCCGACGTTAATGATTGCAGCAACAGTATCAACGAGTTTACTTATTAAGGCGGGGATCACGATTGCGATTTTGCAATTTGTGGAGAGTAACATTTTATCGCCTTACATCGTTGGTAAGTCACTTCGTATGCATCCCGTTATTATTATGCTTGCCTTACTAGTTGGGGGAGAGGTAGCTGGGATTGTAGGATTGCTAATATCGGTTCCGATTTTAGCAGTTATTCGCACTGTCATTGTTCATGTGAGACCGCTCTTGAAAAAAGAAGATGTGTAAGTATAGAAGCCCTCTATGTAAGAAATAGAGGGCTAATCATATATTTATTTAGAAAGTTGCTCGTGTATTTTTTGAACGAGGGAGCTCACATCATTTGTTTGAATATGTTTTATTTTTTTCCATTCGTTATCATACATAAATATAATTTGATTGTTGAAAAGACGCTTTTGTTCTTTTAGATTAGAAATTTTTGCGAAAGAGTACTCTTCAAATATTGGATTCTTACTTACATCTGGCCCATAAAAGAATAGTCTTTTGTTCGTTAAAATTAGCAATCCTGGCCTTGCGACGGAACGATAAATAAATATGTCTAATGAACATGCTGCGTAAAATAATATCGTTTCGTCAGTCGCTAATATGTTTTTAGCTTTGCTAAGTAAGGTTGTCATTGTGATCGCTCCTTTATTTTATTAACAATAATTTAATTATAGCAAAAAAAGTAATATTTAGAAATTTTTATAAATCATTCTTGTAAGGAGATTCCGATTTGTTAATAAACGCATAATATATGAAAAGGCTGTTAAGAATGAATAGTAGAATACCTATGATTAATAAGCAATTAATACAATATAAATGATTATCTACATTGACAAACTTAAGAGAATTCTATTATATTTAGTCATATAATACATTAAATCAATGACGGAACAAGTACGTTACAGTCCATTTATAGAGAGAAGCTTCCATATGGCTGAAAGAAGCTTTAGATGAAGGGTAACAGAAAGCTAATCCTGAGAGCAGCTAATCACTGCCGTCTTGCCACGTTACGGCACCATGAGGTGATGAATTGATTGTTATTGTAATCAATTCATAATTAGGGTGGTATCGCGAGTTAACTCTCGTCCCTTTTATAGGGACGGGAGTTTTTTATATTTAAGGAGGAAAATACAATGAAACAACTAACAGGCGCACAAATTCGTCAAATGTTTTTAGACTTTTTCCAAGAAAAAGGACATGCAGTAGAACCTAGTGCATCACTAGTTCCACATGAAGATCCATCTCTTTTATGGATTAATAGTGGTGTAGCTACATTAAAAAAATATTTTGATGGACGTGTAATCCCACAAAATCCACGTATTACAAATGCTCAAAAATCAATTCGTACAAACGATATTGAAAACGTAGGGAAAACAGCTCGTCACCATACATTCTTTGAAATGTTAGGAAACTTCTCAATTGGTGATTACTTCAAAGAAGAAGCAATTACATGGGCTTGGGAATTCTTAACGAGCGACAAATGGATCGGATTCGATAAAGAATTACTATCAGTTACAATCCATCCAGAAGATGAAGAAGCATTCACAATTTGGAATGAGAAAATGGGCGTTCCCAAAGAGCGTATTATTCGCTTAGAAGAAAACTTCTGGGATATCGGTGAAGGACCAAGTGGACCGAATACAGAGATTTTCTATGACCGCGGAGAAGCTTACGGTAATGACTTTAGTGACCCAGAATTATATCCAGGCGGAGAAAACGAGCGTTACTTAGAAGTATGGAACCTTGTATTCTCTCAATTTAACCATAATCCAGACGGTTCATATACACCACTTCCTAAGAAAAACATTGATACAGGGATGGGGCTAGAGCGTATGACATCTATCGTTCAAGATGTGCCTACGAACTTTGATACAGACCTATTCATGCCGATGATTGGTGCAACAGAAACAATTTCTGGTGAAAAATATCGTAATGGCGATTTAGAAAAAGATATGGCATTCAAAGTAATTGCTGACCATATCCGTACAGTAACATTCGCTGTTGGTGACGGTGCTCTTCCATCTAACGAAGGCCGTGGTTATGTATTACGTCGTTTATTACGCCGCGCTGTTCGTTATTCGAAGAAATTAAACATCAATCGTCCATTTATGTTTGAATTAGTACCGGTTGTTGGAGAAGTAATGAAAGACTTCTATCCAGAAGTACTTGAAAAGAAAGATTTCATTGCGAAAGTTGTGAAGAACGAAGAAGAGCGTTTCCATGAAACACTTCATGATGGTGAAGCGATTTTAGCTGAAGTAATTGCAAAAGCAAAAGAAGAAAAAACAACTGTTATTTCTGGAGTAGATGCGTTCCGTCTGTATGACACATACGGTTTCCCAATTGAATTAACAGAAGAATATGCAGAAGAAGCTGGCATGACAGTTGATCATGAAGGCTTTGAAAATGAAATGGAAAAACAACGTGAGCGTGCACGTGCTGCTCGTCAAGACGTTGATTCTATGCAAGTTCAAGGTGGTGTCCTTGGAGAAATTAAAGTAGCGAGCGAATTCGTTGGTTACGGTACAGTTGCAACAGAAAGTAACGTTGTTGCACTTGTGAAAAACGGCGAATACACAGACAGCTTACAAGCTGGTGAAGAAGGACAGTTAATTCTTGATGTAACACCATTCTATGCTGAGAGCGGTGGACAAATTGCAGACCGTGGTTACCTTCTTGCAGATGGTGTGAAAGTTCTTGTAAAAGACGTACAAAAAGCACCAAACGGCCAAAACTTGCATAAAGTTGTTGTTGAAGAAGGTACATTAACGAAAGATGCGGCTGTAAAAGCTATTATCGATACGAAAAACCGTAGTAGCGTTGTAAAAAATCATACAGCAACTCACTTACTACACCAAGCATTAAAAGACGTACTTGGAACACACGTTAACCAAGCAGGTTCTCTTGTAACTTCTGAACGTCTACGTTTTGACTTCTCTCACTTCGGTCAAGTACAAGCTGACGAATTAGAAAAAATTGAGCGTATGGTAAACGAAAAAATTTGGGAAAGTATTGATGTTGAGATTTCTCAAAAAGCAATCGAAGAAGCGAAAGAAATGGGCGCAATGGCATTATTCGGTGAAAAATACGGAGATGTTGTACGCGTTGTACAAGTTGGCGATTACAGCTTAGAGCTTTGTGGTGGTTGTCACGTTGATAA
Organism: Bacillus sp. PPSBB_2; assembly: GCF_045291115.1. NCBI lineage: Bacteria > Bacillati > Bacillota > Bacilli > Caryophanales > Bacillaceae > Bacillus > Bacillus sp. PPSBB_2. Next base: position 4,621,133 of record NZ_CP147983.1, on the reverse strand, counting down.
TACAGCTTCTATCGGTATTTTCAAAATCGTTGCTGAGTCTGGTATTGGTGCAGGAACTCGTCGTATTGAAGCAGTAACTGGTAAGTCTGCATACGAATTAATGAACGATCAAGTAGGTTTATTAAAAGAAGCAGCAGGAAAAATGAAAACAAATCCGAAAGATATTTTAACAAGAGTTGATGGTCTATTTGCTGAAGTGAAACAACTGCAAAAAGAAAATGAATCTCTTGCTGCGAAATTAAGCAATATCGAAGCTGGAAACTTAACTGATTCTGTAATGACAGTTGATGGTGTGAATGTATTAGCAGCGAAAGTAAATGTTGCAGATATGAACAACTTACGTACGATGATGGATGATCTGAAAAATAAATTAGAGTCAGCAGTTGTTGTATTAGCGTCTGTTAATGACGATAAAGTAAACATCCTAGCAGGTGTAACGAAAGACTTAATTAGCCAAGGTTACCATGCTGGTAAACTTGTGAAAGAAGTAGCTTCTCGTTGCGGCGGTGGCGGTGGTGGCCGTCCTGATATGGCACAAGCAGGCGGTAAAAACCCAGCTCAAGTCGAAGAAGCTTTAGCATTTGTACAAGAGTACGTTAAATCTGTTTCAAAATAAAGAGATAGTAGTGTACAATGGTAGGGAGAGGAGAAGTTCTTCTCCCTATACTTACTATATAAGTGAGGTGCTTGAAATGGACGGTTTTGATAAAACAATGAAGTTTAGCATTCAAGATGAAAAACAGAGTGTCCATGTAAATGATGTACTTTTAACTGTGTATGATGCACTTCAAGAAAAAGGCTATAATCCGATTAACCAAATCGTCGGTTATTTATTAAGTGGAGACCCAGCATACATACCTCGCCATAAAGATGCACGTAGCATCATTCGCAAGCTTGAACGTGATGAGTTAATTGAAGAGCTTGTGAAGTCTTACTTGAAACATCATCGTGAGGAGTAGTTTATGCGGATATTAGGTTTAGATGTAGGTACAAAAACAGTCGGAGTTGCAATTAGCGACGAAATGGGCTGGACAGCACAAGGATTAGAAACAATTAAGATTAACGAAGAACGAGGTCACTTTGGTTTTGATCGTATTTCTGAGTTAGTAAAGCAGTACAATGTGGACAAAATAGTAGTAGGTTTACCTAAAAATATGAATGGTACAATTGGCCCACGTGGCGAAGCGTGCCAACAATTTGCAGAAAACCTACGAGAGCTGTTACAATTAGACGTTGTAATGTGGGACGAGCGTTTGTCAACAATGGCAGCGGAACGTCTACTCATTTCAGCTGATGTAAGTCGTAAGAAGCGAAAACAAGTAATCGATAAGATGGCTGCAGTCGTAATCTTACAAGGATTTTTAGATAGAAAATAAGAGGTGACCAAAATGGAAGAACGTCAAATTACAATTGTAGACGAAAAAGGTAACGAACATTTATGTGAAATTATTTTCACTTTTGATGCTGACAAATTTGGTAAAAAATCATACGTAATCTTCTCTCCAATCGGTGAAGTAGATGAAGATGGAGACCCAATTTATGATGCAATGGCTTATGAGCAAAATGAAGAAGAGGGCGGAGTTTTACTTCCAATCGAATCAGAAGAAGAGTGGGAAATGGTACAAGAAACGTTTAACACTATTGCTGATGAGCAAGAAGCTGAATAATAAGTACTGAAAAGATGGACGACATACAGTCCATCTTTTTTTGTATTTATATGTAAAATGAAAGATTTTTTGTCGAAACTGTGTAAGTCTTTGTAGTATAATGAGACGGATTGTAGAAAAATAAAGTGTCAATTAAAAAAGATAAGTGAATTTGTTGCGTTTTTACATCGTGCTGTATAGAAAGGTGTACATACGGTCTACAATTAAGTAAGGAGGAAATGTTTTGATAGAGAATCAAGTGAAAAAGAAGCGTAGACGCATCTTTTTATTTTCGATTATTGCACTGCTTTTAGTTTGTGGTTCAGTCTATGCGTATATTTCATCCGCATTAGGACCAGTTGATAGCGGGAATAAAAAAGAGATTGAAGTAGAAATTCCGAAAGGATCATCTACAAGTAAAATTGGAGAAATTTTAGAAGAAAAAGGCGCTGTAAAAAACGGTACAGTTTTTAGTTTTTATACAAAGGCTAAATCGAAAAGTTTACAAGCAGGTACATATTTATTAAATCCTTCAATGAATGCTGAAGATGTGATCGAACAAATGTCATCTGGCAACGTGCATCGTCCAGCTCTTTATAAAGTGACGATTAAAGAAGGGGCGCAAGTAACTGAAATTGCAGAAACGATTGCGACAGAACTAAAGTGGAATAAAGATGATGTTACGCGTCAATTAAACGATAAAGCATTTATTCAAAAAATGCAGCAAAAGTATCCGAAGTTATTAACGGATAAAATCTTTGATAGTAATATTAAATACCCATTAGAAGGTTATTTATATCCTGCAACGTATTCGTTTTATAAGAAAGATACGACGTTAGAAGAAATTGTAATTCCAATGCTTGAGAAAACAAATGCAATCATTGTTCAAAATGAGGCGAAAATGAAAGCGAAGAATTGGGATGTTCATCAGCTTTTAACATTATCTTCACTTATTGAAGAAGAGGCAACTGGTTTTACAGATCGTCAAAAGATCTCTAGTGTCTTTTATAATCGTTTAGCAAAAGGTATGCCGCTTCAAACGGATCCAACGGTATTATATGCACTTGGAAAGCATAAACAACGTGTATTATACGAAGATTTAAAGGTCAACTCACCGTATAATACGTATGTTGTAAAAGGATTGCCGGTAGGGCCGATCGCAAACTCTGGTAAACATTCAGTGGAAGCTGCGTTAGAACCTGCGCAAACAGATTATTATTATTTCTTAGCTGCACCAAGTGGTGAAGTGTATTATGCGAAAACATTAGAAGAGCATAATGCATTAAAGCAAAAATACATTACGAAAAAACAGTGAAATGGGGAGGGATAGCGAAAAAAGTCGCACATCCCTCTTTTTTGTGGTAAAATATATCGGGTTAAAAACTGGCAGAAGAATCGTTTTTAATATCAAAACGGGACGTACAAGCTAAGGGTAAAGCTGGCTTGTATTTTTATTGCATTCTATGTGTGAAAAGACGTCATAGAGGCACTTCTCCATGTAAATAAGGAGGACCATTTATGGAGGATGCAGTTAACGAGTACCTATTATCATTTATTGATCCGAAAGATAAATTAATTCTTGAAATGGAAGAATATGCAACAGAAAATCATGTGCCGATTATGGATCGACTTGGAATGGAATTTATGCTGCAATTTTTACGTTTAATTGGACCGAAAAGCATTTTAGAACTTGGAACAGCAATCGGTTATTCTAGTATTCGTATGATGCAAGCTATTCCAAATTCACGTATTGTGACAGTTGAGCGCAATCGTGAGAGATATGAAAAAGCACTTGAATATATAGAACGTTCCCCAGTAACAGATCGTATTTCAGTTATTTACGGTGATGCGTTAGAGACAGGTGAACAAGTAAAAGAACACGGGACATTTGACGTTATTTTTATTGATGCAGCAAAAGGACAGTATCGTCGTTTTTTTGACTTATATGAACCGTTATTAAATCCTGGTGGCGTAATTATTTCAGATAATGTTATGTACCACGGTCTTGTAACGACAAAAGAGAAAATTGAAAACAGACGTACACGTGGTTTAATCCGTCGTATTAAGACGTACAATGAGTGGCTTATGAACCATGAAGGATATGATACAACGATTTTCCCAATTGGTGATGGAGTAGCTGTTAGTAAAAAGAGAGGGTGACCAAGGTATGAAGAAACCTGAATTGTTAGTAACGCCAAGAGCGGTGGCGGATATCGAACAACTTGCGAAAGCAGGAGCAGATGCGGTAATGATCGGTGAGCAAAAGTTTGGTTTACGTTTAGCAGGAGAGTTTTCACGTGAAGATGTAAAACAAGCTGTGAAGATTGCACATGAAAATGGTGTGAAGGTATACGTAGCCATGAACGCTATGTTCCACAACGATAAAGTAGAAGAATTAACAGATTACGTTTCATTTTTAAACGAAGTAAATGTAGATGCAATTGTTTTCGGAGATCCAGCGGTATTAATGGCTGTTCGCGAAGTAGCACCAAATATGCAGTTGCACTGGAATACAGAAACGACAGCAACAAACTGGTTCACTTGTAACTACTGGGGACAAAGAGGAGCGAAGCGCGCTGTATTAGCTCGTGAGCTGAGCTTAGATGAAATTGTTGATTTAAAAGAAAATGCTGAAGTGGAACTAGAAGTACAAATTCACGGTATGACTTGTATGTTCCAATCGAAGCGTTCATTAGTAGGAAACTACTTTGAGTATCAAGGACGTAATCTTGACATTGAAAAGAAAAAATATGAAGAGAATATGTTCTTATATGACCCAGAGCGTAACAATAAATATCCAATTTATGAAGATGAAAATGGTACTCACATTATGAGTCCCAACGATATTTGTTTCATCGATGAATTAGAGGAACTAATCGAAGCTGAAGTTGATAGCTTAAAAATCGACGGTGTACTAAAAAGCTCTGAATACATTATTGAAGTAACGAAGAAATATCGTCAAGCGATTGATTTATGCGTAGAAGATCGTGATGCATATTATGACGTGAAAGATGATCTATATAAAGAAATAGAAGAAATGCAACCAGTAAATCGTCCGTTAGATACAGGATTCTTCTTTAAAGAAACGGTTTACTAAACGAGGAGGGTGTAGGAAATGACTGTACAAGAAATTTCACGAGTGATCGATGGCAAACGTGTTATTGTGAAGAAACCTGAACTGTTAATCCCTGCGGGTAACTTAGAAAAATTAAAAGTAGCTATCCATTACGGGGCAGATGCTGTATATTTAGGTGGACAAGAATTTGGTCTTCGTTCGAATGCAGGTAACTTTACGCTAGAAGAAATGGCAGAAGGCGTTGAGTTTGCAAAGAAGTATGGAGCAAAAATATACGTAACAACAAATATCTTTGCGCATAATGAAAATATGGACGGGCTAGAGGAATATTTAAAAGGGATTGAAAAAGCTGGCGTAACGGGAATTATCGTTGCTGATCCGCTTATCATTGAGACTTGTAAACGCGTAGCGCCTTCTGTTGAGGTGCATTTAAGCACACAGCAATCACTATCCAACTGGAAAGCAGCACAGTATTGGAAAGAAGAAGGTTTACATCGTCTTGTATTAGCTCGTGAAGCAAGCTATGAAGAAATGAAAGAAATTAAAGAAAAAGTGGATATTGAAATTGAAGCATTCGTACATGGTGCAATGTGTATCGCATATTCAGGAAGATGCACATTAAGTAACCATATGACAGCGCGTGATTCTAATCGTGGTGGTTGTTGCCAATCTTGCCGCTGGGATTATGATTTAGTTCAAACAGTATCACAACATAAAGATGCAAAAGAGCTTCCTCTATTCCAAGAAGGAGATGCTCACTTTGCGATGAGTCCAAAAGATTTAAATTTAATTTTATCCATTCCGAAAATGATTGAAATCGGAATCGATAGCTTAAAGGTAGAAGGACGTATGAAATCAATCCATTACGTAGCGACTGTAGCAACTGTATATCGTAAAGTAATTGATGCTTATTGTGCGGATCCAGATAACTTTGAGTTTAAACAAGAATGGTTAGATGAGCTTGATAAATGTGCAAATCGTGATACAGCTCCTGCATTCTTTGAAGGGGTTCCAGGACATCAAGAGCAAATGTTTGGAAATCATAGTAAGAAAACAACGTATGATTTTGCTGGTTTAGTGTTAGATTATAATGAAGAAACGGGCATCGTAACGATTGAGCAACGTAATCATTTCAAACCAGGACATGAAGTGGAGTTCTTTGGACCAGAAATAGAAAACTTTACGCAAACGGTGGAGAAAATTTGGGATGAGGATGGAAACGAATTAGATGCAGCGAGACATCCGTTGCAAATCGTGAAATTCAAAGTGGATCAACGAGTGTATGTGAATAATATGATGCGCAAAAGCATACTTCAATAAGAAAGAGTGATAGTCGAATGGGGACGAATAAGCCTGTTGTAATTGGAATTGCTGGTGGTTCGGGATCAGGTAAAACGAGTGTAACGAAAGCGATTTTTGACCATTTTAAAGGTCATTCTATTTTAATCTTAGAGCAAGATTATTATTACAAAGATCAAAGCCATTTACCAATGGAAGAGCGTTTAAAAACAAATTATGATCATCCGCTTGCGTTTGATAATGATCTGTTAATTGAACATTTGCAGCAGTTGCTTGCATATGAGCAAATTGATAAGCCTGTATATGACTATACATTGCATACGCGTTCAGAAGAAATTATTCCAGTTGAGCCGAAAGATGTAATTATTTTAGAAGGAATTCTTATTTTAGAAGACCCACGTCTTTGCGAGTTAATGGACATTAAATTATTCGTTGATACGGATGCTGACCTTCGTATTCTGCGCCGCATGCAGCGTGATATTAAAGAGCGCGGTCGTACGATGGATTCAGTTATTGATCAGTACGTAAATGTTGTACGTCCAATGCACAATCAATTTATTGAGCCTTCTAAGAAATTTGCGGATATTATTATCCCTGAAGGTGGACAAAACCACGTTGCAATTGATATTATGGTGACAAAAATTGCAACAATTCTTGAACAAAAAGTAAATTTGTAATAGCATAGTAAAAGATATACGGTAGGAAGGGATTTTTTCCCTTCCTATCGAATACAATGAAACATGCAACCTCATCTATATATAGGTGAGGGCATATTTATATCAACTTTCCATACATATCTTCTTTATATAAAGAAGAATTGGAAATACGGGGTTGTATGTGACAACTCCGCTAGTGCAAGGGTACTAGAAACCTCCGCTAACAATGGAAGCGGAGGAGTTTTCATATGGAACTCCTCTTTTTTTCGGGGGATTGGTATATAAAAGGAGTGGAAAATATGTCAACAGAAAAAACATACCCTATGACGCAAGAGGGTAAGCAAAAACTAGAGAACGAACTTGAGCAATTAAAAACAGTAAGACGTAAAGAAGTAGTAGAACGTATTAAAATCGCACGTAGCTTCGGGGACCTTTCTGAGAACTCTGAGTACGATGCAGCGAAAGATGAGCAAGCGTTCGTAGAAGGACGTATTACACAATTAGAAAATATGATTCGTAATGCAGTTATCATTAAAGATACTGGCGAAGTATCAACTGTTGTTACATTAGGTAAAACAGTAACATTTAAAGAATTACCAAACGGAGATGAAGAAGCGTACACAATCGTAGGTAGCGCGGAAGCTGATCCATTCGAAGGAAGAATTTCTAACGATTCTCCAATCGCAAAAAGCTTATTAGGTAAGCAAATTGGTGAGAAAGTAACAATCCAAACACCAGGTGGAGAAATGCAAGTAGAGATTGTCTCTGTAAAATAAAAAAAAGATTCTCCTATCGGGAGAATCTTTTTTTTCTGTAGAATGAAAAAAATTGTGTAAACCTTAGAGTGATTCGACAAAAAATGTCAAAAAAACACTTTAAGCTTTGATATCATAATTAGAGACCATAGGTTTTAAAAGGGAAAAGGGGCTAATTATGAAACATAAAATCTTTACAGGATTGGTTTGTAGTATCTCCATATTAGGACTTGCTGCATGCGGAACGAATGAAGAAACTACATCATCAAAGGGAGAAAAAGTAAAGCAAGAAGAAAAAAAGGATATTAAAGCAACTGAGAGTTCAAAAGCCTTAGAAAATCCACAAGATAAAAAGGAATTTAATGATTTTGATGTAGCGTATCAATTAGCAATTGTCATGAAAATATTTCAAGATGTAACGATTAAGTATGATTACGCAATTGGGAATCCAGATTATTTATTGCGAGATTCGATGGATCAAAAAACAATAGATGATATGAAGAATATGTTACAAGAACAGGCGAAGAATAATGATAAAATTTTAAAAGATGAAGTGAATCAAGCATATACATATTTAAAACAATCGAAAGTAAGTAATAAAGATGATATTCAAAAAATAATAGATGCACAAAATAATTATTTACATATTGTAGATAAGATGATTACTTGTATTGATTCTGTAACAGTTGAGAATGCAAAAGAAAAAAGAAATGAAATGGATAATCTTAGTAAGGATTATTTAAAAATAGCGGCTAATGTAACAACTACTGTAATTGAAGTTGCTAAAAACACTGGAGTGAATGAAACTGAATTTAAATCGCTTCTTACGAAATTTTTAGAGAAGCCAAAAAAACAATAATAGCTTTATATAATATCTATTTTTGTTTTGGAGCTTGTATAAATAAAATAGTACCTCGTCTAAACTACAATAGACGAGGTGTTTTTTTATGAAAATAAAACGGAGAATTACAATTGTTTTAATTTGTTTTATGAGCGTTATGTTTGTATTGCTTTGTCGTTTAATCCAAATTCAAATTATAGATACAGAATCATTTACTGATCGCAAAATAAATTTAATTGAAAAAAGTGTTACGCAACGTACACAATCCATTACAGTAGACGATGGACGTGGGCAGTTTATAGATCGTAATGGTAAAGAAATAGGTGAGGAAAAATATCCTGTTTTAATTATTTTTCCATTTTTACAAATAAAAAATGACATGTTAGAGAAAATCGCGCATATCATTGGTGTGTCGAGACAAGAGATTAGAAGACAAATGAAAAATAACAAAAATGCATTTACCCTACAAGGAGAAACTGCTCCATTTCGAGTGACACGAGAGCAGATGGAGAAGGTAAATGAATTACATGTATTAGGTATTGTAGCAGCTGAAGTGCGATTAAAACAAACTGGAGAAATCAGTCATTTAATTGGTGATGTAGGGGAGAACGAAAGGGAGTTTCAAAAGCGATATGGAGAATTGAAAAAAATTTCAAAACAAACGCCGATAGGTATTTCAGGATTACAGCAATCATTTGATGAATTTCTATTGACTGATGGAGAGGCAAAAGTATTATATCAAGTAGATCGGCAAGGAGAACCAATTTTCGGAAAGCAAGCGAAATACACTTCACCAGGAAATCCGTTTTATCCAGTTAGGGTTCAAACTACTTTACATAAAGAGTTGCAGCAAAAAGCAGAAGAAGTGATTGAAGCAAACGAAATAAAGAAGGGGGGATTAGTATTACTTGATGTAAAGACAAATGAAATATTAGCGATGGTTAGTAAGCCGTCTTTACAAGTAAGGGATGAGAATTTATATAAAACTACACTTGAAAATCAAATGTTAACGCCACATTTTCCAGGCTCTGTTTTTAAAACAGTAGTTGCAGCTGCAGTCATTGATCAAAAAGTAAATTTGTTTAATCGGACATTTAACTGTAATAAAGATTTATATGGTGAAAACGACCCGCAAGTTAGGATGGGTACGCTTAACTTTAAAGAGAGCTTTGCTAGGAGCTGTAACAGGACATTTTCCGAGTTAGGTAACGAGCTATTACAAAAGGATAGGACGGTGTTAGAAACATACGTAGCAGCTCTAGGAGCAAATGAAAAGGTTGGATGGAAAGGTTCTGTATTTCATACACCTCATTTTGAGCAAATGTCAGAAGAGAAAGGCACTACTATTTGGGGAAATGAAGAAAATAAAAGTAATAAAAAAGCGGTAGAACAAACAGCGATTGGACAGAAAGATGTACGTATATCACCTCTAGCAATTGCCAATATGATGGCGACGATTGCGAGGAATGGAGAAAAGATGGAAGTGAAAGCTGTTGAAAAAATAGTATATAAAAATGGAGCGGATTTTTTTACATTTGAGAGCCATACGTTAAATGGAAAACAGCTTTCGTATGAAACAGTGAAAACATTACAAGAGTTATTAAGAGGCGTTGTAACAAGGGAGAAAGGAACAGGAACGGCATTCCGTTCGTTGCCACTAAGTGTCGCTGGAAAATCCGGGACAGCGCAAACGGGGAAAGGGACGAGGGTGAATCGCTGGTTTGCAGGTTATTTTCCGTATGAGAATCCAAGATATGCTTTAGTTGTTGTTGATCTAGAGACTGATAGCAAAGTGAATAAAGTTACACCTATTTTTAAAGATATGGTGGGAGCAATCTATCAATTGGAGAATGAAAAGTAATCTTGCAATTTATAGTGAAATGTCTTCATTTCATGAAAATATCATTGTAAATGTTCAACCTTTCTAGATTTAATGTTACAATAGCAATTAGGAAAAACTGCATGGAGGTTTGGAGAATGGCAGGAGGATCAAGATTCCAACAGAAACAACAAAAACGTCGTCAAAACGGTGTTTTAAATATTGCAATCGCTATTGTATTACTATTAGTAGCTATTGTAGCATATCAATTGTTCGTTCCTAGTACGAAAGAGCAAGCATCTTCTACTGATAAGAAAGTCTCTCAACAAACAACAAAGAATGAGAAAGCTGGAAAATCAGAAGATAAAGAATCTGCTAAGAAAAAAGAAAAAGAACAAGAGCAAGCAGAAGCTAAGAAAAAAGCTGAAGAAGAGAAGCTAAAGGCTGAAGAAGAACAGAAAAAAGCTGAAGAAGAAGCGAAAGCTAACGAGAAAGTATCAGCTGAAAAAACTGTATCTAAGGCAAAAGAGGCTTACACAAAACCTTCTTGGAAAGCTGTAGGAACAGAACAAGGTTCATCACCGGCGATGACGTTTAAACAAGGGTCATCAGATTGGAATGAGATGCAAAGTGCAATTGCTGCAGGTGTTGAGATACCGAAAGAGCAATTAGTATTCCATTTTGTTGGAAGAGACAAAACTGGAAAGAGCAAAGCTTATGGTGATGTTCAAGATAAGCAAAGTGGGAAAAGATATTACGTAAATATTGATTGGGTAGACAATGAGGGCTGGAAACCAGTACTTGTTCAAACTCTAAACTAAAAAAGAGAAGCTCCTTAGGAGCTTCTCTTTTTTGTTAACGCAATTTCTTTAATTTAAAATGAACAACCGCGCTATAATACGGTCTTTTGCTTTCAGGATCCATAACCATTTGATGAGAGATGTGATGAACTTCAAGCATAAGTGCTTTATTATTATCAATTTGTTCACTAATTTTTCGTTCTAAAGAAGCTAAGTCTCCCGCTTCAAAAAACTCTACTTTATCTTCTAACATTTCAAAGGTAAATGACATGAAGACGGCCCCTCTCCTATGTAATCAACTATAGTGTAACAAAGAAAAGAAGGAAATACCATGTACATTTCAATTGACATTTTTAGAAAGAGGGAATATCATACTGATAAAACCGATAAGAAAAAGGGGGATTTTTATGGGTACAGAATTTAATGGTTTATTTGATGAGTGGGCTCATACGTACGACTCATTTGTACAAGGCGAAGATATACAATATAAAGAAGTTTTCGCCCATTATGAGGACATTCTAGAGGATGTAGTTAACAAGTCATTTGGTAATGTATTAGAATTTGGTGTCGGTACAGGTAATTTAACAAATAAATTATTACTTGCTGGCCGCACAGTTTACGGTATAGAACCGTCGCGTGAAATGCGCATGATTGCAAAAGAGAAATTGCCAAAAGAATTTTCAATTACAGAGGGTGATTTTCTTTCGTTTGAAGTTCCAAATTCAATTGATACCATTGTAAGCACCTATGCATTTCATCATTTAACAGATGATGAAAAAAATGTAGCAATTGCGAAGTATAGTCAATTGCTAAACAAAGGTGGTAAAATAGTGTTTGCTGATACGATATTTGCAGATCAAGATGCATATGATAAAACTGTTGAAACAGCAAAAGAAAGAGGTTTCCACCAGTTAGCAAACGATTTGCAAACGGAATACTATACACGTATTCCAGTTATGCAGACTATTTTTGAAAACAATGGCTTCCATGTAACGTTCACGAGATTAAATCATTTCGTTTGGGTAATGGAGGCAACTAAGCAATAGAAAGAGGGATTAGATTGAGAATTGCTGTAATTGGAGCAATGGAAGAAGAAGTACGTATTTTACGTGACAAATTAGAACAAGCAGAGACAGAAACGGTTGCAGGTTGTGAATTTACGAAAGGGCTATTAGCAGGGCATGAAGTAATCTTGTTAAAGTCTGGTATTGGTAAAGTAAACGCAGCGATGTCAACGACAATTTTATTAGAAAAATATAAGCCTGAAAAAGTAATTAATACTGGCTCAGCTGGTGGATTCCATCATTCTCTAAACGTTGGTGATGTAGTTATTTCCACTGAAGTTCGTCACCATGACGTAGATGTAACAGCATTTAACTATGAATATGGTCAAGTACCAGGAATGCCGCCTGGATTTAAAGCTGATGAGGCGTTAGTTGCATTAGCTGAGAAATGTATGCAGGCTGAAGAAAATATTCAAGTTGTAAAAGGTATGATTGCAACAGGTGATTCATTTATGAGTGATCCGAACCGTGTTGCAGCAATTCGTGATAAATTTGAAAATCTTTATGCGGTAGAAATGGAAGCGGCAGCTGTTGCACAAGTATGCCACCAATATGAAATTCCGTTTGTTATCATTCGCGCACTTTCTGATATTGCTGGTAAAGAATCAAATGTTTCATTTGATCAGTTTTTAGATCAAGCAGCTCTTCATTCTACAAACTTTATCGTAAAAGTGTTAGAAGAGTTAAAGTAATGTAACAAAAAGGCAACTGTCTCATATAAAGAAAATACATACAGTTGCCTTTTCTTTATTGGCAAACAAGGGGGAGAACACGATGAATGTATATCGTGGAGTTCATGAGTTAATTGGTCATACACCAATTGTAGAAATTACTCGTTTTTCACTTCCGAAAGGGGTCCGTTTATTTGCAAAGCTTGAATTTTATAACCCAGGCGGAAGCGTTAAGGATCGTTTAGGAAGAGAATTAATCGAAGATGCGCTAGAAAAAGGGCTTGTTACCCAGGGTGGAACAATTATTGAACCGACTGCTGGGAATACTGGTATTGGACTGGCACTTGCAGCATTAGAGCATGATTTACGTGTTATTGTTTGTGTACCAGAGAAATTTAGTATTGAAAAACAAGAATTAATGAAAGCACTAGGTGCAACGGTAGTGCATACACCGACTGAGCAAGGAATGACCGGTGCAATTGCTAAAGCAAAAGAGTTAGTAAATGAAATACCGAATTCATACTCTCCAAGTCAGTTCGCAAATGAGGCAAATCCTCGTGCATATTTTAAAACATTAGGACCTGAACTGTGGGACGCATTGAATGGAGAGATTAACATATTTGTTGCTGGAGCAGGAACTGGCGGTACATTTATGGGGACTGCATCTTATTTGAAAGAAAAAAATATAGGTATTAAAACAGTTATCGTAGAGCCAGAAGGATCTATTTTAAATGGTGGTAAGGCTGGTTCACATGAGACCGAAGGAATTGGACTGGAATTTATCCCGCCATTTTTGAAGACATCTTATTTTGATGAAATTCATACGATTTCTGATCGAAATGCATTTTTACGAGTGAAAGAATTAGCGCAAAAAGAAGGACTTCTCGTTGGGAGCTCTTCAGGAGCAGCATTTCATGCGAGCTTACTTGAGGCAGAGAAGGCAGCACCAGGTACAAATATTGTAACCATTTTTCCTGATAGCAGTGAGCGCTATTTAAGTAAAGACATATACAAAGGATGGGAATAAAAAATGAGAGCAAAGACAAAGTTAATTCATGGTATTCGCATAGGAGAACCTTCAACTGGATCTGTAAACGTACCGATTTATCAAACAAGTACGTACAAACAAGAAGCAGTTGGTAAGCATCAAGGATATGAATATTCACGTACAGGTAACCCAACACGTGCAGCTTTAGAAGAAATGATTGCTGTATTAGAAAATGGGCATGCTGGATTTGCATTTGGTTCAGGAATGGCTGCTATTACAGCGACAATTATGTTGTTCTCAAAAGGTGACCACGTTATTTTAACAGATGATGTTTATGGCGGAACATACCGCGTTATTACAAAAGTATTAAACCGTTTCGGTATTGAACATACATTTGTAGATACAACAAACTTAGAGGAAGTTAAAGAAGCGATTCGTCCAAATACGAAAGCAATTTATGTGGAAACACCAACGAACCCACTACTAAAAATTACTGATATTAAGAAAATATCTACTCTTGCTAAAGAAAAAGACTTATTAACAATTATTGATAACACATTCATGACGCCATATTGGCAGTCGCCGATTTCTTTAGGAGCAGATATTGTGCTTCATAGTGCAACGAAATATTTAGGAGGTCATAGTGACGTAGTTGCAGGTCTAGTAGTTGTAAATAGCCCACAACTAGCAGAAGATCTTCACTTTGTACAAAACTCAACAGGAGGTATTCTTGGGCCGCAAGATAGCTTCTTACTACTTCGTGGTTTAAAAACATTAGGAATTCGTATGGAAGAACATGAAACGAATTCACGCGCTATTGCTGAGTTCTTAAATAATCATCCAAAAGTAAATAAAGTATATTACCCAGGTCTTGAATCACATCAAAACCACGAATTAGCAACAGAACAAGCAAATGGTTTTGGTGCTATTATCTCATTTGATGTAGATAGTGAAGAGACATTAAATAAAGTACTTGAGAAATTGCAGTATTTTACACTGGCTGAAAGTTTAGGAGCAGTAGAAAGTTTAATTTCTATTCCATCTCAAATGACACATGCATCAATCCCAGCTGATCGCCGCAAAGAATTAGGAATTACAGATACATTAATTCGTATTTCTGTCGGTATTGAAGATGGTGAAGATTTAATTGAAGATTTAGCACAAGCGCTAGCATAATAAAAAAACGCACTGCTAATATAGAGCAGTGCGTTTTTTTATTACATTATTTTGTGAAACATTTCACAAAATAGACATACACAAACGAAATGATTTCATGTATATTGAATTCAGGAAATGTTACTCACGAACAAACTTGTGAAACATTTCACAAACAATGAAATTCATGTAGGAAAGCATCTCTATTTTTTTATGTTAATTGGGACTTATTTTGACCTATAGGGACATATAGGGACCGTGATAGTAGAATAGGAGGAAATTTACATGGTAGTCAAAGAGAAAGTTGTAAATGAAATGCAGGAAGTAAAAAAGATGATTGATACACTAGTAAATAATGGTCAACAAGCTTTACAAGCATTAGAAAGTTTTACACAAGAGGAAATTGACAACATTGTTCATGAAATGGCATTAGCAGGTGTTGATCAACATATGCCGCTAGCAAAATTAGCAGTTGAAGAAACTGGCCGTGGTGTATATGAAGACAAATGCATTAAAAATATTTTTGCCACTGAATATATTTGGCATAGTATAAAGCAAGATAAAACGGTAGGAATTATTCACGAAGATTCTCATGAAGAAATAATAGAAATCGCGGAACCTGTCGGTGTAGTAGCTGGGGTAACGCCAGTAACGAATCCAACGTCGACAACAATGTTTAAAGCGTTAATTGCGATAAAAACAAGAAATCCAATTATTTTCGCGTTTCATCCTTCCGCACAAAAATGTTCTGTGGCAGCGGCGAAAACAGTATATGATGCAGCGATGAAAGCTGGTGCACCAAAACACTGTATTCAATGGATTGAAAGACCGTCTGTTGAAGCGACGAAACAATTAATGAACCATGATGGTGTAGCACTCGTTCTAGCAACTGGAGGCGCTGGTATGGTGAAATCAGCTTACTCTACTGGAAAACCAGCGTTAGGCGTTGGGCCTGGTAATGTACCGTGTTATATAGAAAAATCAGCACATGTAAAACGAGCTGTTAATGATTTAATTTTATCGAAAACATTTGATAACGGTATGATTTGTGCATCGGAACAAGCAATCATTGTCGATAAAGAAATCTATGATGATGTTAAAACAGAAATGATTGAAAACAATTGTTACTTTGTAACAGAAGAAGAAAGAAAAAAATTAGAAAAGCTTGTTATAAATGAAAATACATGTGCAGTAAATAGTGATATTGTAGGGAAATCAGCACAGTATATTGCCGATTTAGTTGGGATTACTGTTCCTGAACATACAAAAATGCTTGTAGCTGAAATTCAAGGTATCGGAGCAGCATATCCGTTATCTCGTGAGAAACTGAGTCCAGTATTAGCTTGTGTGAAGGCGAATTCATTAGAAGAAGGATTTACATATTGCGAAGAAATGTTGAACCTCGGTGGTTTAGGACATTCAGCAGTTATCCATTCTACAAATAAAGATGTGCAAAAGCAATTTGGATTACGTATGAAAGCTTGCCGTCTCATTGTAAATGCACCTTCATCACAAGGTGGAATAGGTGATATATATAATGGATTTATTCCATCACTTACACTTGGTTGTGGTTCATACGGAAAGAATTCAGTTTCCCAAAATGTAACAGCCACTCATTTATTAAATATAAAAAGGCTGGCAAATAGAAAAAAGAATATGCAGTGGTTCAAATTGCCACCAAAAATTTATTTTGAAAAACATGCTACAGCTTATTTAGCAAATATACCTAACATTTCACGTGCATTTATTGTAACGGACCCTGGAATGGTTGAACATGGCTATGTCGATACAGTCGCGCACTATTTAAACAAGCATGCAAATGATGTGAAAGTTGAAGTTTTCTTTGAGGTCGAACCAGATCCATCAGATGAAACTGTTTTTAAAGGTGCGGAAATGATGAGAAGCTTTAAGCCAGATGTAATTATCGCACTTGGTGGTGGTTCAGCTATGGATGCAGCAAAAGGAATGTGGTTATTCTATGAACATCCAGAAACGACATTCTATGGCATTAAACAGAAGTTTTTAGATATAAGAAAACGTACATGTAAATATCCGGAATTAGGAAATAAGGCGCAGTTTGTTGCGATTCCAACGACATCAGGAACGGGATCAGAAGTGACACCATTTGCGGTTATTACAGATAAGAAAAATAATATAAAGTATCCGCTTGCAGATTATGAATTAACACCAGATGTAGCAATTGTTGATCCGCAATTTGTAATGACAGTACCACCACATGTAACAGCAGATACTGGTATGGATGTTTTAACACATGCAATTGAGGCGTATGTGTCTGTTATGGCAAATGACTATACAGATGGATTAGCATTAAAAGCTATTGATCTCGTATTCAAATATTTACCGAGAGCATATAAAGATGGAAATGATGAAGAAGCAAGAGAAAAAATGCATAACGCTTCTGCAATTGCAGGTATGGCATTTGCAAATGCTTTCCTCGGTATTAATCACAGCTTAGCACATAAAATTGGACCAGAATTCCATATTCCGCACGGACGCGCAAATGCCATTCTAATGCCGCATGTAGTCCGCTATAATGCTATTAAGCCAAGAAAACACGCATTGTTCCCAAAATATGAGCACTTTGTGGCAGATGAAAGATATGCACATATAGCGAGAATGCTCGGGCTTCCAGCAAGCTCGGCAGCAGAAGGGGTGGAATCACTCGTCAAAGCAATTATTGAGCTTGGAAAAAGCTTAAATATTAATATGAGTATTGCAGGACAAGGAGTAGATAAAGAGCAATTTGAAGAGGTTGTTGGAGTATTAGCAGAAAGAGCTTTTGAAGATCAATGTACAACTGCTAATCCAAAGTTGCCGCTTATTTCAGAACTGAAAGAAATTTATATGGAAGCATATAAAGGTGAATAATGATTACAAAAGAGCCGCAGTAAAGCGGCTCTTTTTTTATTGGAAAACATCTCCCAGAATGGCTGTATTTACTGGTCTTTCAGTTTCATAGAATATGATACAGTGAAATGGAGGAGTGAGAATATAATGAAAGAATTAAAAGGAAAAATAGAAGACTATACTCGGTTCGGACAAATTCTTCTCGCTGTAAGTACATTGTTAATGGTTGGCTTGTTGATTCCGAATGGAGCAAAAGAGACAATCCAATTTTTTGTTATGATGGGGAGCATCGTTATATTTTTAAGTTTATCGTTCTTTTTCTTTCAGCGAGTGAAAGTGATGCGTGACCAGCTAGAGGAAAATGAATGTGAATAATATTGTTAACTAGAGCGCGGCGAAAAGAAAAAATCTTTTTGTCACGCTTTTTGTTTTTTGTAGAAAAATGTATGCGTTTCGTGTTGACAATGATAATCCTTATCAATTAAAGTAGAATAGTGGTTAATGATTATCATTATCAATTAGAGGTGAAGGAATGAAAAAATCTATTACGCTATTTACAGCGATTTTATCTATTTTTTTCTTGTTAATAGGTTGCAGTGCCAAAGGGGACGAAAAAGCGTCTGCAACCAAAACAGAAAAAGGAAAAGAGAAAATCGAAATTACCGACCTATCAGGAAGAAAGGTAACATTCGATAAAGTGCCAGAAAATTTTGCAACATTAAGTATGGGGGACATGGATATTATTCATGCTTTAGGTGGAAAAATAGTAGGTCGCCCGGATACGAAATTAACTCTTCCAGAGGAGTTAAAGAAAGCACAAGTAATTGGGAATGCACATCAACCGAATTTTGAGCAAATTGCTAGTTTAAAGCCCGATGTACTTGTTGCTAACAATGGATTCCAAAAGAATGTGCCAACGGTTGAAGGACAAGGAACGCAAGTTATCATTTCTTCTGCGAATTCTGTACAAGATATTCAAAAGAATATTGAATTATATGGAACGGTAATGAAGAAAGAAGATAAAGCAAAAGAAATTAATCAAAAAATGAATGATCAAATGAAGAAATATGAGAAAAAGAGCGATGTGAAAGCATTGCTAGTGTATGGCGCACCAGGTACTTATTTAGCGGCATTACCAACATCTTTATCAGGTGATATTTTAGAAAAAACAGGCGGAAAAAATATTGCTTCTGATTTTCCAGAAACGAAAGAATATCCGCAATATGCACAGCTAAGTGTAGAACGTATTATTGAGGCGAATCCAGATGTGATTTATTTAATTACACACGGAGATCCAAAAAGTGTGAAAAAAGCATTCGAAGGCGAAATGATGAAAAATGAAGCGTGGAAAAATTTAGAGGCAGTAAAACAAAACCGCGTAGTTATTTTGCCACCTGATTTATTTGGATCTAATCCTGGTACAAAAGTTACAGAAGCAATGGATTTTATGTATAAAAGTATACAAGATGTAAGGAAATGATACGTATGGAAAGTAGTGAAGTAGTAAGAGAAAAGGAACATCCTTTTGCGAAAAAAAGATGGATAATAGCAGTTACTTTAGTTATATTAACAATCCTAGGTCTCTTGTACGGTCTTTTCGCAGGAAGTTTATCCTTTTCTATACGAGATATTTTAACAGGTATACAAGAGGAAGGTTCGACAGTTCATCGAATTGTATGGGATCTTCGCATACCGAGAGTGCTTATTGGGTTTATAGTAGGAACATGTTTAGCTGCATCTGGTACACTGCTACAAGGGGTTATGAGAAACCCTCTTGCAGATCCTGGTATTATCGGAGTTTCATCTGGAGCAGGCCTTGTAGCAATTGTCATCATGATTTTATTCCCACAGCATCTAGCTTTTTTACCACTAGGGGCGTTTTTAGGAGCTTTCATAACAGCGATGGTTATTTATGCTTTATCATGGCAAAAAGGGGCACCACCTTCAAGAATCGTCTTAGTAGGGGTGTCGATCAATGCATTAATTGGTGCAGCAACGTCAGCATTAATGTTATTACATAGTGACAAAGTACAATCGGTGTTACCGTGGTTAGCGGGCGGTATTGGTGGTGTAAGTTGGGCACATTTAAACATGATTATTTATTATGCAATATTCGCCATTATATTAGCTTTCTTTGGTATTAAGCATATTCGAGTGTTAATGCTTGGAGATGAAATGGCAAAGTTATTAGGACATAATGTGGAAAAAAGTCGGTTTTATTTAATCGTAGTAAGTACATTATTAGCTGGAATTGCAGTAAGTGTGTCTGGTCTTATTGGATTTGTCGGTCTTGTCGTACCACATATGCTACGTTTATTAGTTGGAAATGATTATAGATATTTGCTACCTTTATCATGCCTTGGCGGCGGGGTATTACTTGTTTTTGCGGATGCAATAGCTCGAAGTTGGTTTGACCCAATCGAATTGCCTGTTGGTATTTTACTGTCCTTCTTAGGTGGTCTGTTCTTCTTATATTTAATTCATAGAGGAGGAAAACAAAGTGATTTCCGTTAACAAAGTGTTTTACGCACACTCTGAAAGATTTCAAATGCAAAATATGAATGTACATATTAAGGCTGGAGAAATCGTTAGTTTAATTGGTCCGAATGGATCGGGAAAATCTACTTTGCTTCGTTTAATAGCAAGGCTACTGAAACAAAGCGAAGGGGACATCATTTTAGATGGGAAAAATATTCATATGATGAAGAGTGCTGATGTAGCGAAGCAATTAGCAATGTTACCGCAAATGCATGATCATCAATTAGATTTAACAGTGAAAGAACTAATTGAGTTCGGAAGAGGTCCACATAAATCATGGAGTAGCCGCTTAAATAAAGAAGATGAAGAAATTGTTGATTGGGCATTGTCTGTTACAAATCTTGAAGGGTATGAATATCGTCTTTTACATTCTTTATCAGGAGGGGAACGGCAACGTGCTTGGATTGCGATGACGTTAGCGCAACGTACAAATGTCTTATTATTGGATGAACCAACAACCTTTTTAGATATCGTTCACCAGTTGGAAGTAATGGAACTTGTGAAACGATTAAATGAGGAGTTTGGAATGACAATTATAATGGTTTTACATGACATTAACCAAGCTGCTCAATATAGCGATCGTTTACTTGTATTAAAGCGAGGAAAGATTCAGTATGATGGTATACCAGAAGAAGTACTATGCCATGAAATGTTTCAACATGTATTTGGCATAGATGTAGATATTTTTCAAGGAAGTGACAAGCCTTTTTTTACACCGAAACGAATTTCTAAAAGGGGAGAAGAGCGATGCAAACAGAAGAGCGTATTACCACGGAATTAGTAAGAGAATTTGTTATGGCAGCTCACGGGAATTTAGAGAAAGTACAAGAGCTATTGGTTGAATCACCAAGCTTACTTCACGCCTCTTATAATTGGGGTGGATCAGATTGGGAAAGTGCGTTAGGCGCATCGGCACATGTAGGTCGTAAAGATATTGCTCTTTATTTACTAGAAAAGGGTGCTCGGATGGATATTTTTGCAGCAGCTATGCTTGGTGAATTAGAAGTTGTACAAGCTATTTTAGTAGCTCAACCAGAAGCATTGCGTGCATCTGGCCCTCATGGTATTTCTCTTCTTCAACATGCACGAATGGGTGGAGAGAAATCTAAGCGTGTATATGATTATTTAGCAATACTATCTTAATGAACGAAGGAAGTTCTTATGTGCGGTAAACTTTTCACTTGAAACAATTGGAAAGTTTACCGCCCGTTAGAACGGGATAAGTATCTAGTATATTTGAAAATCCTACACCCCCCTCAATTGTAGTTTTCTTTATGCTAGTTATGATATGGATGCAGTGGACAATATTTGTCTACTGCTTTTTTTAGTTATTTAGAATGAATATTCTGTATTTTATCATTGGTTCATTTATCCCGCTATTTTCCAGGCAGTAAGACTCTCGCCTAAAAATTCAGTTAAAGAAAAGAAGTTAGACGGGAGATCCACTGCCTGTAAACGTCGGATTGGTAAAGGCTAATAATCAGTGGGGTGAACAAAATTCCCCACTGATTAAAGTTTCCTTTATAATAAATAGTAACATACCGTATACATACAAAACATGATCGTGAAATGAAGAATAAATTAGTGGAAAGGAGTGCCAGCATGTTTCATACAGAACGTTTACAAATTCGCAAATATACAATGGATGATTTACAGTTCTACGCTTCACTATGGGGGAACGAGAAGGTAATGCGTTATATTGGAAATGGGACATTAAAAACATATATACAGTGTAAAAAAAGTCTGGAGGAATGGGTGATTCCTAGCTATAAAAACGGTCTCGGTTTATTTGTATTGATTGAAAAGGAAACGGGAACAAGAATTGGTCATGCAGGGCTGGTAAAGCAGAAAATAGATGGAAAAGAGGAAATTGAAATTGGTTATTGGTTACTTCCTCAGTATTGGGGAAAAGGGTATGCAAAAGAAGCGGCGGCAGCATTTCGTGACTATGGTTTCCAAGCATTACGAATGAATAAATTAATTTCTCTTATTAATCCGAATCATCCCGCCTCAATATTTGTTGCTAGAAAAACTGGGCTCAGCTACGAGAAAACAACGTCATTTCATGGAATCGATGCTCTAGTTTATTCTATTAAGCGTGTTGGATGAAAAAATTACTTTTTTAAAGGTAAATTGCATTTTTTGAAGAATGGTATATGAAAATAAAGGGAGGGGTTACATGTACATTTATCATAATGGACTTATTATTCGTGAGGGAACGAGTAGTGTACCAGCATATGCAATTAAAGCTTTATTTGAAGATGCCGGTTGGAGTAATGATAATATCCCTTCTTGGCAAATTGAAAAATTTACGATAGCATTCGAAAATTCAACATGGGCTTTCACAATTTGGGATGAGGAAGAGATGATTGCGATGGTTAGAGTCATTTCTGATGGAATTATGATTGCGAACATAGTAAATTTAGTTGTGAAGTGTGAATATAGAGGGAAGGGATTAGGTAAGAAGCTTGTAGCTCTTTGCCTGCAAAAACTTCCCCCACGGTGATTGGTTTGCGCATACATCAGCGAACAATTTTGATTTTTATAGAAGCTGTGGATTTGAAGTTAGAGAGCTATCGAGAAATGGAACATGTGCGTATTATGGATATCAAGTCGCAAAAAGAGATGGTCACCGATAAATGAATGGAAAGTAAAAAAGTATAGCGAGGTAATTTTGAGACTTTTGATAATAGAGAATGGATTGAGGCTCGTTTTATGATAAAATAAAAGAAAATTCTGTTTATTATTAGGGGGATAAAAATGAGTGTAAAAGCTGGGGATGTATTTAAATATGAAAGAAGATTTACTGAGGAAGAAGTTTTTGAATTTGCAAATATTACCGGTGATAAAGGTAGACACCATGTGGAATACGATGAAAATGGAAGATTAATGGTTCATGGTTTATTGACTGCTAGCATTGGGACGAAAGTGGGAGAAGAGTTACATTACATAGCAAGAGAATTAGTAAGTGAGTTTATTAGACCAGTTTTCACAGGAGATACGATCACTTGTGAACTAACTTTAACAAATGTTGAGCAAATGGAAGGCTATAAAAAAGTTTCAATCGAGTCAGTTTATCGCAATCAGCATGAGAAGACTGTACTAGTTGGGACAAGTTATGGAATTATAAGGGGATAAAAAGAAGCCTGTTTAACAGGCTTCTTTTTTATTATTTAGTAAACACGTTTTCGATTTTCTGCATAACTAGAGATGAGTAATAATGCAGTTTCTTCTCCTATATTACGAACAATATGAGGAACGCATGCATTCCATGAGAAAGAATCACCTTCTTCTACAATTGCAATATCTTCACCGTGCTGAACTTCTAATTTTCCGCGTAATACAAGGTGACATTCTTCCCCTTCATGGGCATTTGGTGAATTTTCTTTCGGGAATCCAGTAGGGATTTCTACTAAAGATAGGCGAAGGCCCCCTTGCTCCGCAACATGTTCAATTCTTTGCTCATCTTTGCCGTATACACTGTATTTCCGTTCTTCTTTTTTGACAATTTTTAATCGATCTTTTTGCTCTAACAATAAATAGGGAAGGGGAACGTTTAAAAAATTGGAGATCGTTTCTAAAGTTGAGATAGATGGTGATGTTTTATTATTTTCAACCTGACTCATAAATCCTTTAGAAAGACCTGTTCCCTCGCAAATTTGTGCAATTGTTATGCCTCTACGTTGACGAATTTCACGTATTGCAGAACCAATATTCATAAAATCAAGCTCCTTTTTGTAAACAACTATTTGTATCATAGCAAAAAAAATATATTTTTTCCCAGTGAAAATGAATTGACGAATAAAAAAAATTAGTGTATGTTTGTAATGTAAATAAAAGTTTTGTATAAGAAAACTATAAAGGAGAGAATGAAATGAATCAACATATTGGTAACTTAATTATTCGTATCGTGTTAGGGGTAACATTCTTCATGCACGGTTTAACAAAATTCCAATCAGGAATTGACAATATTGCAGGATGGTTTACAAGTATTGGTTTACCAGGAGGACTTGCATACGGTGTAGCAACGTTTGAATTAGTTGGAGGTCTATTATTAATTCTAGGTTTAGGTGTAAGATATATTGGATTATTATTTGCACTTGTTATGGTTGGAGCAATCGTAAAAGTGAAATGGTCAGCTGGTTTATTGGGAGATGGAAAAAATCCTGGTTTCGAATTAGAACTTGCATTATTAGCAATGGGTGCATACTTATTTGTTGCAAAAGCTGATGGCTTTGTAGATAATTTCTTAAAAGAAAAAATGTCAAAGAAGAACTAATTTAAATGGGGGGGCTAACAAGATGAGTTTTCAACTTCATCCCGATACAACACTTGATGTTGTTCATTTATACGTATCTAATGTAAAGAAATCACTAGAGTTTTATACGGAAGTACTAAGTATGAAGGTGCTAAGAGAAGAAGAAGCAGTCGTTACATTTGGGAATGAAAATGATGAACCACTTCTTATCATTGAAGAAAAGAAAGAAGCTTTTCCGAAGCAAAGAGGAAGAACAGGGTTATATCATTACGCAATTTTATTACCAAGTAGACAGGATTTAGCGAATGTTCTTCGTCATCTTGTAGAGATGGTATATCCACTACATGGCGGAGCCGATCATTACTTTAGTGAAGCTCTTTATTTAGCTGATCCAGATGGAAACGGGATTGAAATTTATCATGATCGACAAAAAGAAGTTTGGCGTGATGAGAATGGAGAACTCCCATTTGTTAGTAACCCGTTAGCTGGTGAAGAATTATTACAGCAAGGAAGTACATGGAATGGCTTTCCAGCTGGTACTGTGATGGGGCATATTCATTTTCATGTAGCTGATTTAGAGGAAGCGAAACGTTTCTATGTTGATGGTCTTGGTTTTGAAGTAACGATTCCATCTCGTAATGGAGCATTGTTCGTATCTGCAGGTGGTTATCATCACCATATCGGTTTAAATACATGGCAAGGTGAAGGGGTACCACCGCAAATGCCAGGTTCTGTTGGTTTGAAATATTTCACAGTTGTACTAGCGAATGAAAAACAAAAAGAGCAAGTATGTGAAAGCTTAAAAAATATTGGCAAGATTGCTACGTACAAAGATGGAATATTACAAGTCGAGGATCCATTTGGACATTGTATCCATTTCAAAATAAAAGGAGAAGCCTAAAAAGGCTTCTCCTTTTATTTTCTTATAATTGCTTTTTCGTTTTGTAAAAATAGTTCATCAAATTGTTTTGCAAGCTCAAAATCTAGTTTCGTTAAACCTTTTGCATTCCAAGATGACAAAGTAATAATAACTGCTTTATACTGGATAAGGATAAATGGATGGTGATTATGTTCTTCTGATAGTTTGGCGGCTTCAGAGACAAATTCGACTCCTTTTAAGTAGTCGGAAAACATATATTTTCGTTCAATCCATTTCTCATCTTTTACCATCCATTTATCTACCTTCAATAATTCTTCGTGAACTTCTTCTTCAGTTAATCTTAGCATCATTTTTCACATCCTTTACTGGAAGTAACGCAAGACCATTGTTAATAAGGCGTGTTACAGCTTCGTCAGTTGTGAAAGTAGAAAGTTGATGTAGTAATGCTGCCGATGTTTCATGCCCTTTGTTATGCTCTAAAAGTAACTCTAATACTTCAAGGCGCAGTAACCATTCTTTCGCATAAAATTTATTTAATACTTCTTGAATTGCTACTAATTGATCGATATGCGCGTCGTGTAAAATCCCCTCACTTCGAATATCTCGAACTGTTTGATACATACGTTCAAGTTCATTCAGTACAAGTGGAGCAGGAATTTCGTGAACTTCTTCATCCATTGGGAAAAATGCTGCGGCATCTGCGGCACCTGGGAATACTGAAGTGATTTGTGAGCCAACAGCCATATCAAATGCGCCCCATGAAGCATCAAATAAAACGCGGGCGTTATAAGTAACTGTGCAATCGATAAAGGAAATAAGAGCAATTTTCTTATCGTTTTTTACAATATCTGTTACTGTTCCTTTTACATGAATACCACTTGCAAAAGTAAACTCAGCGATAGTTCCAATTGTAATTCCTAATGATTGTAGTTGTTCGTCTGTACAATTTTCTAATGCAATATTTTCAGTGAGTAATCCAATCGGTGTTCCAAATCCGTCACTGTGTACAGAAGTAGAATGATTCGCTAACTGTTTATTATGAAGTGCTAATGCCGTTGGCGAATTTGTTCGCATGTAAATTAATTCACCTGCATCGTTTTCAATTGTCTCGCTAAATGTACCTGTAATTTGTAATCCGCTATTTAGCTCAGCTGTTGCATAGTTCTCAGAGCGAATTGCTTTTTCTAAACCTTCTTTTCCACCTGTTTTAAAGGCCATTGTTTTAGAAAATGTTTCAAGCGCATCTGTTAATTCTTCAAAGGATTCACAAACAAATAGTTGTGGTTGCATTTTTGTTACGTCATAAGTTGTCCCTATACATGCTTCGATAGAAAATGGAACCTTTTCTACAGCGTCTGTTAAGCAATGTTTGCTTTCGCCAACAGAAGAAAGGAGACCAGCACCATATATCTTTGGATCATCTATATTTCCGATCAATCCATATTCTACTGTCCACCAGAAAAGACGTGAAATTTGTTCAGCTTCTGATAAACCAGAAACTAAGTTTTGTTTTTCAATTACAGCATTTTCAGCAGCCTTAACTTCATCAGGAGTAGAAGTAGGGCTTTCTTTCACTATCGTTAATGTACGAACAGCTTCAAATGCATCATGTTCTTCTTTTGTAGAGAAAGCTTTTGCACCAATTTGCCCAAAACGTTTCACATATTTTGCATATGTAGGATCAAGTAAAATCGGTGCGTGTCCTGCAGCTTCGTGTACGATATCTGGAGCTGGTGTGTACTCGATATTTTCTACTTTCCGAATATCTGTTGCGATCGGTAGTAATCCGTGTCCTTGAAAATCGAAGAATGCTACGCCGGGAATAAGTCCGTCAATCGTTACAGCGCCCCAGCCACTTGGTGCCAAACACTCATTCATTTCTTCTACTTTTGGAATTGCATCTATATTAATACCAGATGATTGTAGTCCGTTCACATAGGCTGGATGAGCAACGTCTTTTAAGAAGCTATGATTTTGTCTCATAATGTAACGCCACACAGCGTGATTCACCGGTGTGTATTGATCATAATGTTGTGTGGATACGAATGGTTTTAAATGCGATGGAATTTCTGTTTTCTTTGTCATTTAGACATCCTCCTTTTTTTCTATAAAATTGAATATCGATTTCGTATAGCTTGTATCACCTCCCTTCATTATTTGTAAGCGCTTATAAAATTTTATCATAAGATTCGGAATTATTTAACATCTGTTTCTGTGAGAAATAGAAAAAGCCCCTATCGGAAAATCCGATAGGGGCGAAAGAATCGCGGTACCACCCTATTTGTAAGTGAAAATATACTTACATCTCAATTAATGATAACGGAAAAATTCCGTCTTTTCCTTCATGCATAAAAGCACTACGAAAAAGAAGCTCCAGAATTGTAATTCATACTTATATATGTGCTAATTTCCACCGACCATTAGCTCTCTGTAACAGGGATATAAGATACTACTGCGATTCTTTCAACGCGTATATATGAAATTGTGTAAGAGGATGGACGCAAAAAAGTCCCTATCGGAAAATCCGATAGGGACGATAAAAATCGCGGTACCACCCTATTTGTAAACAACTAATTGTTTACCACTCACTTTACGATAACGGAAAGATCCGTCTTTCTCTTCATGCATAAAAAGCATTACGGGAAAGAAGCTCCAGAATTGTAATTCACGCTTGTATATGTACTGATTCGCACCAACCATCAGTTCTCTGAGACAGTGATATAAGTCGCTACTAGTATTCCTTCAAAGCCGATATATAATTCGTTCAACTAAACTATGTTTTGTATTATAAAACTATATTAAAAAAATTGTCAACAAAAATTTTTTATCCCGTGTTAATGAGCAGTAAAATTCCTACCTCAAAATTCGGTTGGAGCAAAGAAGTGAGATGGGAGATTAACTGCCCGTAACTCCCGATTGGTGAAGGCTAATAATCAGTGGGGATGAACGAAATCTCCACTGATTAAAATTTTACTTTATTTCACTTCTAAATTAACAGTTAAATTAGAGGTATTGCCAGCTGCATCAGTTGCTACAATGTGAATAGTATTTTTTCCTTCTTGTAATTGAGTGCGATCGAAATAAATGTCATAGCTTTTCTCCCAAGGGTTCAGGAATGCCTGTTCCCATACACCATTTCCGTTAATTTCATATTGCATTCTCACTGGAATACCAGGTGCTATCCAACCAGATTCTGACATCCAATCTAGTAGAATATCATCAACTTTTCCTCTAATTACGAGATTTTCTTGGTCAACCTCGTGTGTTAACTTAGGTGCAGTTCGATCAAGAAATACAGCAGCTGTTTGCTTTGTTTCCCCGCCAGAATTAGAAGCAACTGCTTCAATTTGATATAGCCCATCAGTTAAAGGAGTGCCATCTGCTTTTGTACCATTCCATTTGAAAGGTTTATACCCAGGAGTTGCATTTTTAGCTTGATGGATAATCCCTTGATACGTTACACGTTCTTTCGTAACTAAATTTGCATGCAATGTGATATCATCCACAGGCGCAACTAAATAGTAGTTGATGAGATTATCATCTAGTACGTGGTCGCCATTTGGGCTAAAAGTAGAATTAATAATTTCAAGTCCATCGATACGTTTATAATCTTTAGGATCGATACTAAATGTGAATGGAATTCGAATTTCTTCTTTTGCCCCTTGTTCTTTTACATATACATTTCCAGTATACACACCTTGTTGTAGTGAGCTATCTACAGTGATAGTAAATGGTTTTTCGGTACTACTATTCGGTTGAATGCTAATCGATGAAGGGACAGAAGCTTTTACTTTTGTTTTTGTGTTTGCATCTAGTAATTCCACACGAGTTGAAAAACTTTTCTTTTTACTAGAAAGGTTTTGTAATGTAACATTTTGCGTCAGTTTTACTTTTCCGCTATTGGGCTTAATAAGACCGAAGCTGACATTGTTAGGTTTTACTAATACATTTGTTTGAGCTGCTTTCGGAATGTTAATTAAACCAGATCCTTGTGCCATAACAGGGTATGTATTTTCATTGACATCATGTAATGTTTTGGCATTGTTGGCAAGAGCCGCTTTCAATTGTTCTGTCGTCCAATCAGGATGCATTTGACGCAAGAGGGCAACCGCTCCAGCTACTTGCGGAGCAGCCATACTTGTTCCGTTATGCGATTCATAGCCGCCTCGCGGT
Source organism: Bacillus sp. PPSBB_2 (assembly GCF_045291115.1). Lineage (NCBI taxonomy): Bacteria > Bacillati > Bacillota > Bacilli > Caryophanales > Bacillaceae > Bacillus > Bacillus sp. PPSBB_2. The sequence goes on along the minus strand of NZ_CP147983.1, from coordinate 4,591,646 downwards.
ACTGTACTAGTAATTTGTACTCCAGGTGCAACAACATCAGGCTTTATTAGCCAACTTCCTTGTGATGGTCCTCTTGAACTAAAGTTACCGATAAGTTCTGTTTGCTTTGGTTGTCCAATTTTTATATTTTTCTTTCGTTTTGTAATTAAAGTTTTTAATTCTTCCCCATTTGTATTTGATAATTGCATTACTGGGACAGCTAGATGTTCACGTGAAAAATATTCCGGCATCATATTAATTTCTTTTTCGCTAGAGATTAATAACACACCAAGTGCACCAGCTTGCTTCGCTTGTTCTGCTTTTACTAATGTACTAGAAGTACCTTGTAAAATAAGTGCGAATTTCCCTTTCACATCTTGTTTTGCATAATCACTTGGATTGCCATAACCAACATATACAAGAGGAGAATCATTTTCTATTGGAAAATCGGATTTTGATAATGGTAACCCTTGATATGTTTTGCTGGAACCAGTTACTTGGAATGTTGGAAACGGGATAGAAACCGTAGATGCTCCAACAGAAATGACACTACTTGCGTTACCGGGAGCATCAACAGACCAAGGTTTTGGTCCGTCATTTCCATTTGAAACGACAGCAGTAACACCAAGTTTCGCTGCTCGTTCTAACGTTAATGTTACAGGCTGATCAGGTACATTTAAATCCTGCCCAAGGGAGAGGTTTAACACATCCGCACCATCTTGAATTGCTCGCTCAATTCCTTGGATAATATCATCTGTTGTACCAGTTCCACCGTCATTCATTACACGATATGCTAGAATAGAAGCGTTTGGAGCAACGCCTTTGATTTTTCCGTTACCCGCAATAATTCCAGCTACATGAGTACCATGTACGTTACCATCCATTGGATCGTTATCTTCATCAACCGTGTCATATCCACCGATATAATTTGCCTTTAGGTCAGGGTGTGTATAGTCTACGCCAGAGTCGATAATGGCTATTTTCATGCCTTTTCCATCAAGCGGTTTGCCAAATGGATCTTTTAAATTCCACGCTTCAGGTGCACCAATTGTCGGTCCACCGATATTTGGTGCTTCTTCGTTAATAGCACTTTTTGATGTTTCATGTAATTTATATGTTAAGTTCGGATAGACTGCTTTTACTTCAGGTAAAGAGGCAAGAGAGGTAATTTGATCTCCAGGAATTGAAATAGAGAATCCGGAAAATAACGTATTATACACTTCTTTAATTTTTGCACCAGGTGCTTTTTCTTTTATTTTCTTAGTCGTATCTTCTTGTGCTTTTTTGAGCTCAGCATGATAAGACTGTGCATTACTATTTTGTAAATCTGGAGCATGCTGAATATTACTTTGAGCAGCGAGAGGTGCATGTTGTAATTCTACAATTACTGATATTTCTTTTGTTGTTTTCGTTTCAACATTTTGAGCGATTTTATGTTCTCCCCACTGTTCAATCGTTGTTTTTAATTGTGGACTAAATTGCTTCTCCTTTTGTAGTGATTCAGCATGAGCACTTAAAGCTCCAAAACTAGAAAAGACAAGCGCCATGCTTAATAGTGTAGATGTAGTTTTTTTCATTGATACTCCCCCTAATAAAAGTGCCAATATTCAGAAATAAAATCTTGCATTTTAGTTAGAAATTATACATATAAATGTTGGCTAAACTATACTTTCGACATAATTCATACCAATCCTCTATGGATTGAAAATTTCTTGGGAAATTTTTTCTGATTATGTCGAATCGATATTTTTCACATATTGTAGGGATAAAGTGAGGAATGCTATGAGGGAAATGGAGTGATGGTATGAAAAGGCTAATAGTAAGTAGTAGTGTAGTGTTGTTTATGTTTTTATGTTCTATCACTATTACTAGTGCAGAAAATAATAGTGTGAAAGTTGCTTTTATTCGTCATCATAATCTTTGGATTAAAGTTGATGGGAAAGAAATACAGATTACAAAAGGAGAGTACATAACAGGGCCGAAGTGGTCATATGATGGGGAATGGCTAGCGTATGTAAAAGGGAAGAAACAAAGTATTCTTGAGTTATATCGGCTGAAAGATGGAAAGAAAGTTACGCCGTTTCACTCAGAAGCATCGAATTATCAATGGTCACCAACAGAAAATATAATTGCATTTATATTTACAGGTACATTAAATACATTTGATGTAGAAAAAAAGAATGCAGATTTTGAAAATGTATCGGCTGGTGTAGGGGATTATGCATGGTACCCCGATGGAAAGAACTTTCTTGTATCCTCTGAAGCGCACTTACTTCCAACAGGATGGACAGGGGCTCAGCTATATGAAGTGCAAAAAGATGCACATATGAATCCTCACAAAATGAAGCATTTGTATGCATTGCCAAATGAACACGATGATTTCCTAGCGCTAGTAGCAAGTGGCTTTAAGTGGTCACCAGATCAAAAGTGGATTTCATTTTTAGCAGTACCGACAGCTTCATGGTCAGCTGATAGTAATACGCTTTGCTTAGTTCGTGCAGACGGCAGTCGGTTTGAAAAAGTAGATCAAATGTTATTAAACGCACAATGGTTTCAATGGGCACCATCAAAAAATATATTAGCTTATATTGAAGGGAGCGGAAGAGTTGCATTAGAAAATAAACATTTAAAAGTAAAGGAATTGCCAGCACTTCAGCAGAACATATTTACGCCGAAAGGATATGTTGATTGGGATTTTGTATGGAAGAACGATAGAGTAATTATCGTTTCACGAGCAAAAGAGGCAGGGATAGAAACTCCACCAGAAAAAAGGCCACTACCATCTTTATATGAGGTCGATAGTACAAGTAATGCACAGCATCAAATCACAAAGAAAACGAACAAGCAAGGGGATTACCACCCGATCTTCATGAAGAAGAGTAATCAATTAATTTGGATACGTTCAGACCGTAAGAAAGCGGATGTATGGCTTGCTCATAAAGATCGGAAGCAGGAAAAGAAGTGGATTGAAAATATAGATGTACCAGCGTGGTATTATGAGAAATGGAATTGGGGAAATGTTATCTCGGTGAAAGAAGAATAAAAAAACTGCCTAAAAGATCATTTTAGGCAGTTTTAATTGTTATTTATGTGTTTTATTTGGCTTTTTTTTCGCTGGGTTTCCGTTCCCTTGGCGCTTTCTATTTTGTTCATCTTTTGCTTGTTTTTCATGTAGTGTATCTAAAAATTCATTCGAGTTACTCATGTTTATATCTCTCCTTTCATTTTGTCATGATTACTATAACCATTTAGGAGGATAATCATGAGTTAGAAGTTAGGCACTTAATTTTCTTCGATAATGTAAGTAAAATATTCCATACATAACAAATAGCATGAGTAAAACTTGTAACTCTACATTTTCTTTTAAAATAGCTGCGATAGTGTCTGGTAAGTACGGTGATTTATCGTTTGTGCTTAAACCTAACCATTTATTTAAGAGGCTAATGGTACAAAACATAAAAACACCGGACCAGCTTGCCGTAATTGCTTTTTGCTTAATTTTTGTTTCACGTTCATCATCTGTAATCCAAGGATTAGCAGTTTTATCACTACTAAAGAAGCCGTTTATATATCCCCATACAATCATTCCAATAAAGAAAATTATCCATTTCATATATGTAATTCTCCTTTCTGTGTAAAAAGTTTTTTACATATTGGTTTTCATATAGCAGGAATAAAGTATGAGATAGGGAAGAAATATGTAAGAGGATTTCATAATGAGAGGAGGAAGGGGATGAAAATCGTCTTTGTTCGGCACGGGGAAGGAGAACATACAAGGGATTTGCCATCAAGTTTAAAAGTGCTTCATCCGCCATTGACGGATGAAGGAAGGAATCAGGCTAAATTACTTCAATGCAATGTGCCATTACAAGAGACGGATATATTAATTGCTAGTCCTACACTTAGAACTTTGCAAACGGCGACAATATGGAGTGCGAAAGTTGCTTGTCAAAAAATCGTTCATCCATATGTATCTCCGCGTATTTTTCCTTATCGAGAAGAAGCGAGAACATTACCGTGCGATTATATAGTAGATCAGGGAATGATAACAAAGTTATTTCCGCATTTTTCGATAGAGAAAAGCTCAAATAATCAGTTATGGAAGGAAGGTATAAACACTATTTCAGAGAATAGTTTTCAGCAAATAGTAGATGAATTTCTTCTTTGGTGTTATGAACTGAGTGTTGAAAGAATTTGCATTGTATCCCACGATGGAACAATTACAGCATATAGGCAATATTTACAGAAAGTCGTTTTAACTAGATCAGATTTTTTGAAAGAAACGGGTATATATGAAATGGATTTATCCCAGAAAATTCTGATTGACAAGGGCTGATTATAGGATGGGGATTGTATGTTGAATATTGCATTAGTAGTTGGTTTTAATTCGGATTTAGAGGCGCAATCAATCCGAGCATCTCTTGAATATTTTGGTGCAAGGGTTGTGACATATTGGATTGGTAGACCGAAAGATTTTGTGGGAGTTCTTTCTGGAAAGAACTTATTTAACGATGTTAATTATATTATTTTTTGCTTTCATGGTGAAGAAGGGAAGTTTGTCATGGAAGAGTTAGGCGAAGAAGTATATGAACAAGATGAACCGAGAGGGTATTTTGGTGCAGAAGAAATTTATGAATATGCAAAATTGCATAATACACATATTGTAAATAGCGGGTGCACGTTAGGGGAGAAAAATCTAGCAAAATCTTTTTTACATAGTGGTGCGAAATCATATATTGGATCGATTGATTATGTAGATGGAAATGCAGCACTTATGTTTACTATACGCTTATTTTATGGGGTTATTAACCATGGGAAAACGTTAGAAGAAGCGTTTCAAGAAGCGAGTTTAATTGATGAGGAGACACATACATTTCGATTCTATAATTAGTGTGAAACACGTTTATTCTATATTCGAATAAACGTGTTTCACATTTAACTCACAATTTTTTTACATTTTTTTCAATGAAAATGATTATCACCTGTGGTATGATATGTTCAAGTTTTTACAGGTAATAAAAGTTACTATATAAACGTTAGTTTTGAATGTTTCATACGCATGTCATAAATTATTCATAATTAACGTTTTAAAAATAAGTAACTAATGTTATTGTATTATCTGTAACTAACTTAATTACAACTTTAGGAGGAAGATATGGTTATTCAATTTTTAAGAGAAAACAAAGCAGTTTCTTTTGTATTAGCAGTAATTCGAGTATATCTTGGTTACACATGGTTAATGGCTGGAATCGGTAAACTACAAGGAAAAGGATTCGATGCAACAGGTTATTTGCAAGGTGCAATTGAAAAATCTAAAGGTGCACAACCGGCTGTTCAATCTTGGTGGGCATCATTCTTACAAGAATTTGCAATTCCAAATGTAGATTTGTTTAATACACTTGTAACATGGGGGGAAATTTTAGTCGGAATTGGTTTAATTGTAGGCTGTTTAACAAAAACAGCGGTCTTTTTTGGTCTTGTAATGAACTTTTCCTATATGTTTAGTGGGTCAATTGGTGTGAACCCTGAGATGGTTATCTTATCTATGTTTGTTCTTGTTTCCGGTATGAACGCTGGGAAATTTGGAATGGATGGCTTTGTTATCCCGAAAGTATTAGGATCAAAAACTCAAAAACGCCAAAAGCAAGCTGCTTAATATATGAAAACGGGTATCTCAAAATGAGATACCCGTTTATGTTATTTTTCAACTTTGATCGGATTGTTCTTAAAGAAATCTTTTACATACCCGACAAATTCTTGTGGTTCTTGGCGAAATGGTGCATGATAACCTTTTTCAATAATATGTAAAGTGCTATTTTTTAAGAATTGATGATACGTTTCTCCTTCTTTCCAGGAAACGCTACTATCATTTCTGCCCCATATAATTAAAGTTGGCTGTTTTATTTCATTTGCATTAATTTTAAGACGTCTAGGCCATAATTTCATTTTATTATAATGCTCTTCATCATTACGTTTGAATTTCACTTTGCTTTCATCATAATCTGTAATAGAAGAAACTGCATTTAAATCAGTCGACAATTGTGGTTTTGGTGAGCCTTGTTTAGTAACGAATGTATGAGGGCCACCTGTAGCATCAGTTAAAATAAGGTGAGTAACTGCTTCAGGATATAAATATGTTAAATTTAGAGAAATTTCTCCCCCCATGGAATGCCCCAGTATTGCGAATGAATCATACCCTAGTTTTTTCATTAATTTATAATACAAATTTGCATGAGTTGGAAAAGAATAATAAAAATCCATTGGCTTAGATGAGCGCCCGAATCCTAAAGCATCTACAGAAATAATTGTATGATCTTTTGCTAAATCGGGGTAAATCTTTTGAAAACCATCTGATGACCCTCCAAAGCCATGAATCATAAGTAAAGGTGGTTTTTCATTACCAATCTTTTTAAAGTAAATGGTTTGACCATCTATTTCTACCATTTTTTCCTCGGTAGCTAGTTTCGCTGTAATTGTATTTTTAACTTGTTTTACTTGTTCTACTGGCTTTTCTGCTGCACTACATCCTACTAATAGTGTAAGAGTAAGACAACCTACCATAAAATAGCTAAATCGCTTCAATTAGGTGTCTCCTTTCTAACATAACGCTGTATCTATCATAGCAAATAGCATATTACGATTTCCAGGAAGTCGGCTACCATTTTTTATCATAAGAGGTGAAAGGAGCGTTTCTTGGAAATTTTCTGTTTGAAGAAATTTACGAAATGTAAATTGTGAGTGTGGGACATCAATTCGTACTATACCATTCCAACATTCACATATCTTTTTTAATAATTGAATAGCATCTTCTGCTTGCTTGGCGATAAGTGGATTGATACATAATATATTGCCCTTTTGTATGCATAATGAAAAAGCTTCTATACAGTTATTTCTTTCAATTTTAAAAGAGTGTACAGCCCTTGGTAATAGCAAAGAGTAAAGTAGAGAACGATTCATACCAGTTGCAATTTGATCCAGAGAAGTAAGAGATATAAGGTCTTCTTCTTGTACTTGTTGTAAGTGAGAAGGGTACGTCTTAATAGTTTGCTTTTCAAAACGATGAATCGTTGTTGCTGTTTGAAATCCGCATGATGTGTATAGAGGTTCGCCAGCTTTTGTCGCAATAAGTGCAATGGGTTGTTTTGGATGAATTTGTTCCAAGCAATGATTTAGCAACATGCGCCCTATTCCGCGTCCTTGAAAATTAGGGTGAACGATTAACATACCAATGGAAGCGAAGTTACTTGTAAAGGGAAATACTCCTCCAGTCGCAATGAGTTTGTTCTCATGAATGTAACCTACAAGTGTGCCGATAGAAAGATACATTTCGAATTGTTTTTTCATAAAAATTTCATCGTGTAACCATCCAACAGATTTGCAAAGATTAAGTAATTCAAAAATAAAAGACTCATTTAGCTTTACTATTTTCATAAAGGCTCACCGCATTTCTATTTATTTTCATAAAAATAGAGTCAAAATGTAAAAAAGAGATTTACGTTAAATGAAATCCAACTTGTTTATATTTAAATTGTAAAGGGCGGGATGATTGATACAAAAAGACAAAGTTATACAAATTATAACTGATATTTACATAAGTTAACAAAAAAATTACATACAGCTAATTTTCTCTTAATAGTCTTCCGTTAAATTTGATAGTGGGAAATGAATAACCTAATTAGGGGGACAAGACAGTGAAAAAGTTTGTGAAAAAAGCATGGCCATTTGCAGTTGTGGCATCATTAGCAGTTACTTCGGTAGCAACATGGAATTTTACTCGTTCTAGTGAGGTTAATGCAGATGAGAACGGAAGCAATGCAAAGATTAAAAATGTTATCGTATTAATTGGGGATGGTATGGGTCCTTCATATATGACGGCTCACCGTTATATGAAAGATAATCCAAAAACCTTTGAAATGGAATCTACAGAATTTGATAAGCATCTTGTAGGAACACAAAAAACATACCCAGAAGATGAACATGAAAATATTACAGACTCTGCATCGGCAGCAACAGCTATGTCAGCAGGGATTAAAACATATAATGCTGCAATTGCAGTTGATAATGATAAAGCGGAAGTGAAAACAGTTCTTGAGCAAGCGAAAGAAAAAGGGAAATCAACGGGACTCGTTGCAACTTCTGAAATTACACATGCAACACCAGCTGCTTTCGGTGCGCATGACATTAGCCGTAAAAATATGGACGCAATTGCAAATGATTATTTTGATGAGAAAATTAAAGGGAAGCATAAAGTAGATGTTATGCTTGGCGGCGGCGTAAAGAACTTTGTTAGAAAAGATCGTAATCTTACAGAAGAGTTTAAGAAATCTGGTTATAGCTATGTAACGGATCGAGATCAATTGTTAAATGATAAAAATGACCAAATTCTTGGTTTATTTGCACCAGGTGGATTAGATAAAATGATTGACCGTAATGAGAAAACACCTTCATTAGAAGAAATGACTAATGCAGCAATTGAGCGTTTGAACAAAAATAAAAATGGTTTCTTCTTAATGGTGGAAGGAAGTCAAATCGACTGGGCTGGACATGATAATGATATTGTTGGTGCAATGAGTGAAATGGAAGACTTCGAAAAAGCTTTCAAAGCAGCGATTGAGTTTGCGAAAAAAGATAAAAATACGTTAGTTGTTGCAACGGCAGATCACGCTACTGGTGGCTTATCTTTAGGTGCCAATGGCGAGTATAACTTTAAAGTAGAACCAATTAAAGCTGCAAAGCGCACACCAGACTTTATGGCAAATGAGATTGCAAAAGGTGCAAATGTAGAAGAAACATTGAAAAAGTATATTGATTTACAATTAACTCCAGAAGAAATTCAAGCTGTAAATGATATAGCTCCGTCAAAAGATGTAACAAAGGTTGATAATGCAATTGAAGATATTTTCAATAAGCGCTCGGTTACAGGCTGGACAACGGGTGGACATACAGGGGAAGATGTGAACGTATATGCATTTGGTCCAGGTAAATACTTGTTCTCTGGCGTTCAAGAGAATACAAATATAGCGAAACGTGTCTTTGATATTGTTGGCGGTGGCGATCCGAATAAAGGAAGACGCTAATTAAGAGCGAAAGTGAGGCGAAATGCCTCACTTTTCTTTTTAGGAGTTGGGAATATGAAAAAGTTATTTAGGAAATTAAGATTCCTTCTAGTGTTTGTAGTACTACTAGTTGGATGTCAACAAGAAGAGAATAACGTAGAACAAAAATCTACTACTAAAAAAACTGAGGAAAAGGTACAAATAACAAAAGAAGAAGAGAGATCTATTCAAGATGTTATTCATACATTTGTGCGAACGACGAATGAAAAAAATCTTGCAGAACATATGGAGTTATTTTCAAAGAAGATGCCTAGTGCTGAAGACTTAAAAACACAAAAAGAAGCCGCATTTCAAAAGGGAAATAAGAAAATTGAATTGGAACATATAGATATGAAAGTTAGTAAAGTAGGGTATGTTATTGTTGAAACGAAAGAAAAGGAAGTAGACGACAGTATCACTCTTCAAAAGAAAGTACAGTATGCTCTTGGGAAAGAAGATGATAAATGGAAGATTGAAGAGGTTCGAACGATAGAGAAAAAATAAAGTGAAACTTTAATAAGTGTGGAGTCGTACTTCCCAAAAATGATAGAAAAAAGGTTCTCATTGGCGAGAACCTTTTTTTATAGTGGTAGCATAATTTGATTTGAACATGCCTCAATATCATCAATATCTTGACGAATTGTGGCCATTTTATTATCCAGATCTTCAGCTTTCATTGCTGCATCATGTAGTTCATCTTTTAAATACTCCGGTATTTTCCCTTCATATTTATAATAAAGTTTGTGTTCTAAACTTGCCCAAAAGTCCATTGCCAGTGTACGTAACTGAATTTCTGCAAATACATCTTTTGTACCAGAATTTAGTGATAAAGGGTATTTAATGATCATGTGTAAACTTTTATATCCGTTTCGTTTTGGGTTAGCGATATAATCTTTTACTTCTATGACTTCCATATCTTCGCGTTTTTGAATGACTTCTTTCAAATGATAGATATCTTCTACGAAGCAACATGTAATACGAATACCAATAATATCTTGTAAATGTGTTTGAGCATTTTCAACTGTTGGTAATAAGTTTTTGCGCTCTAGTTTTTTAATAATACTTTCAGGTTGTTTTAGTCTTGTTTTTATATGTTCAAACGGGTTGTAATCCTCTAGAAATTGAGCTTCCCGGTTCATAATTTCAAATTTAGTTTTTAACTCTTCTAAAGCAAATGTATATGGTAATACAAAAGCTTTCCAGTAGTTAACTGTTGATTGATTATATTCCATTTATATACACACCTTTTCCTATTTGCAAGTGAGGTCGTTATTATACTAAATACCAAATCATATAAGCGCAAGCAGCAAATGATGAGATCATAAAGCGATATTTAGTTTTCATACTTTCAACTCCTTTCGAGTAAGATTTTATATTAATAAACGTGATTGTTAATAAGTTCACTATGTACAGTTTCTATAGTAATAGATTCGTGTGAATTTCGTATGAACTAATTGTTTCAGCTTTTTGTCTTTTTTGCTGTTAATCATAATTATTATTCGGATTTAAAGTGTTTTTATTTGATTTATCTATTTGTATAAATTAATGTATATTTAAATTTATGGTTATTGAGGAGGATATATGGTGAACTTTGAAGAATTAGCAATTGCTAGACGTTCTGCAATGAAATTTATACAAGGTATAGAAATCCCTGATGAGGATTTTAAAAAAATATTTGAGTTAACTAAGCTTTCTCCATCTTGCTATAATTTGCAGCACACACATTATGTTGTAATTCGTGATCAAGAGCGAAAAGAAAGATTAAAAGAATTAGCTTTCGGTCAATATAAAGTATCGAGTGCATCAGCGGTAGTGTTCGTTTGTGGTGATAAAAAAGCATACCAAAATGTTGAAAATATTTACTTCGGCATGAAAGTTTTAAAGATGATTGATGAATGTGAATATGAAGATACAATTAGGAAAACGAAAGGTTTATATGAAGGAAAAGGAGAGCGTTTCATGGAGGATGAAGCGATTAGAAATGCTTCGTTAAGCGCGATGACTTTTATGTACGCAGCTAAATATTATGGCTATGATACATGTCCAATGATTGGTTTCGATGAAAAAGCAGTACAAAGTGAATTAAATATGCCGGAGCATATAGTACCTGTTTTAATGATTACGATAGGAAAAAGTGATACGACTAAAACTCGTCCACGAGGATATCGAAAGCCGATTAGTGAGTTTGTTACATACGAATCGTTTTAATAAAGTGAAACTTTAAATCAGTAGGGGTCTTATTGGCCGTTAATGCGGGACAAAATTTATTTAACTATAAAAAACAAGGGGATTCTAAATGGAATCTTCTTGTTTTTGCAATTGACAAATAGAATGAAGTTTTATAATATATAAATCGTAATCATTACGTTTTAGTTGCAATCTTTGAAAGAAAGGAGAATTAAATATGCGTGTAAATATTACATTAGCTTGTACGGAGTGTGGCGATCGTAATTACATTTCTAAAAAAAATAAACGAAACAATCCAGAACGCATCGAACTAAAAAAATATTGTCCACGATTAAAGCGAGTAACGTTACATCGTGAGACGAAGTAAAAGACTAGAGATATCTCTAGTCTTTTTTTTATAGTTCTTTGGTTTTGTTTGTTATAATTACCTTAAAATGTAATAAAGGGAGCGGTATGATGAATCAAAAAGATAAAGAAAGAAAAGAGCGAGTGGCTCATATTATTAACATTCCAGATGAATATAGTCTTGTTGTAGATGATCAAGAAGGGGTTGATGACCCGTATCATCTATTATGGTGGGAGCATAAAGAGGATCAGGAGAGAACGATACAAATTACATTGAATAGACATACTGGTAATTTAATTGAGTTTAGGATAGATGATGAAAATTCTTTTTCAAGTGGTAAGGAAGCGATAGAGGAGAAGAAGGCAAGGGAGATTGCAAATGCGTTCTTGAAAAAATATACAAAAGAAGGATATGAATTCTATACATATGTAACGGTTAAGGACGACAGGCGTGGTTGGAAAGAAGTAAATTATATGCAAGAAGTGAATAGCTATCCATTGCCGAATACAGGGTGCGTTGTGCGAGTGAACCCTTCAGGTAATGTTGTGCAATTTCATTACAATGGACAAAAAGCTATAGAGAAAAAGCTATAGAGAAAAAACCGTTATGGCCAAGTGAAATTGTTGAGGAGAATATCGTTTTAGAAAATTTGAAAGCTAGACAAGATATGAGACTTGTATTTATAGATTTAACATACTCTTCATGTGAGTATGAAAGCGGGGAAGAAGTAAAAGGGTACCATCTTGTATATGAACCAGAGCCTAGTCATGCGTTTATTGATGCAAGTACAGGTAAAGATTTATATGAGCCAGATCATTATAAATTGCCTTCGGCTGTAGCTGTTGGAAAATCGAGAAAAGGTAACGAACGAGGTGACATATTCGAATTATTTGACTGGAATAAAGAAGGTTTTACAAAAGTAGATGAGACGGAAAATGATGATGAAATAAGGATGAAATTTGTTCCGAAAGAGGAATTACAAAAACAGAAAGAAGAAAAGAATCCATATTTAATGAATGAATTCTTTAAAAAGCATTTACCGATGTTGAAATATAATAATTTAGTTAGCGTTACAATTGATAAATTAACCAATGAATTAACTGGTTTTATAAAACTGACAGATGATAAAGAAGTAAAGCAAATACTGTCTAGAGAGGAATGTTTACAAAAAGCACTTCAATTTTTAGAACGAGTTATTCCAGATATCAAACAATATCTGCGTCTTTGGGAGGAACGTGAAGAAGCAGAAGATGGGATTGAAAGATTTATCTTTTCTGTATATATAAATGATATTCCGGCAGAGTATAACCAATTTATGATCAACATCAATGCAGAAAATGGTGCTGTTATGCACTACTCGGGGGAGTCTAGCAACTTTATAAAAAAATTACTTACATATGAAACAACACCAAAATTAATAAAAGAAAAAGCGTTAGAAATATACAGAGCGGCTATCCGAGTTAAATTAGAATGGTTTTTAGATCATGATGCAGAGGAAACGAAATACAAACTACTGTACAAACAAACGACAGATGAAAAACATAAAGAACCTTTTGATTGTAGTCGGGAAATTCGTTATATTGATGCCCAAGCGGGGAGAAAGATTTGGAGTAAGTAAAATAAAAAGAGTTATTTTTCAAAGAAAATAACTCTTTTTATTTTTATAATTTGCCTGTTCGCTTTTCAAAAGTAAATGTGATAGGAAGATTGGAATGAGAACTATCACTTTTAAATATTACTTTCCATTCTTTAGTATGGGCTTTAATTTCAAAATTAAGAAGATTCATCGCTCTACGTTTATCTATTTCTAAAAACATATTATGAATTTCTGGTTCTTGCTGTAAATTAAGAGCCTTTAGTGTGACTGTAAATGTGAAAAAATTCTGCCCTTCATATACTATTTTTGATATTTTTGTTTTTTGTGTATTTAACAGCACATAAAAACGGTCTGATGGAGTTAATTGTACAGAGTCATCAGTAATTTCATTCTCGCTATTATGAAGTTCAACTAAGAAAGATGTACTATGTGAAGAATCTTTTTTGCTTGTAATCTGTAATTCAGTAGGAATCATCGGTATTTCATAAAAGTCATTCCTTATTATATTATTGTAATCCTCTGAAAATTTACGGACTTCTTTTGGAAAAGAGTCTTCTTGTGTACTTAAAAAAGTTTTATGTTGCTTTGGAATTTTTTTACTAAAATTTAATGTTTCTTTAAAGTAATAATTGGATCCAGTTAAAAATAAAAAACTACAAATTAATAAAAAAATTCGATACAGATTTTGAAAATGAAAGAACAATAGTATACATGTAATAATTCCAATTACATAGAAAATAAAGATAAGTAGTTCTAGTTTTGAGTGAAACGAGAAACCATAGTTATGAAAAAATTTTATTCCAGTTATAATTTGAGCTCCAAAAAATAAAGAAATTCCAAATTGAAAAAATAATAAATCAGGCCCTCTTTTAATAACAAAAGTAATGAACGAAATGAAAAGTAAAAATACCCCTAAATAAATTGTTACATTTAATAATCGTTCTAATGTAATCATGAATAATGTCCCCTCGTAGAATATAGTTTAGATCAGTATTTCTGCTTTCTAATTACCCTGATTTTAAAAAAAATAGATAACAAGATTCCTTACGGAATTTGTTTCGATATTATTGAATTTCCCAGATACAATGGATGTATGGAAAGGATCCATCGGGAATTTGCTCATTTCCCCTGTAGCTCTGTCTACGATAAAAAGTCTGTTACCCGAGCCATTGCTATCACTACCAACACACTAGCTGTTTCGATAACTGATTGGGCTTTTGGATAGTAGTTCAAAAGGTAGCCCCCAAAAGTTGTCATTGTATTCTCGTAGGCGAGGTTGTGGTTACGCAATGAGCTTCTGGGAAATCCCATAGTATCGAAGCATATTCCAAATAACCAATGAAAGGAGGTCCTTCCAAATGAACTTATTTGTCGGATTAGATGTCAGCTCTGAGAAACTAGATGTGTGCTTTTTATCAGACGATAACCAATTGACAATTCTTCTTGAAGCGAGTCTCGGAAATGACGTGAAAGGCGCTCATCAAATTAAACAAAAAATTTTAGAATTTCAAAATGTGTACTCGTTTTCTCAAATCGTCATAGGCATGGAGTCAACTTCTATGTACAGCTTTCATCCTGCTACATTTTTTAATGAGGATCGAGAATTAAAGCGTATAAATACCGTCGTTACCATCGAAAATCCTTTTCGCATCAAGCAATTCAGTCGAATATTTGATGAAGATAAAACAGATAAAAATGATGCGATGCGAATCGCTGACTTTTTAAGAATCCAAAGATTCACTACGTCTCCCATTAAAGAAGAGAAATATATGGCTCTTCAACGTTTAACTCGCACACGTTACCAATTAATTGGACAACTTGTAGAAACGAAACAACATTTTCTCGAAAATTTAACTTACAAATGCAACACGCTCACGCGTGAGTTAAAGAATAGCGAAACTCCTTCTTCTGTATTTGGAGCTACCTTAATCGCTTTAATGACAGAAGATTATGGGTTAGAAGAATTAGCTCAAATGCCTTTAACAGATTTCGCCTCTTTGCTTCAAGAAAAAGGTAACGGCCGGTTTAAAAATCCAGAAGGATTAGCGAAAACGATTCAACGAGCCATTACTATGTCTTATCGTTTAGGAGAAGTCGCTCAAGAATCCATCAATATTATCCTGAGTATTCTTGCTCGCGAAATTCGTGCACTCGAAGCCAGTATCAAAGACCTTGATAAGGCAATTGAACAGCTCGTAATGGTCCTACCAGAATACCAATGCTTGACGAGTATTCCTGGTGTTGGAAAAGTGTATGCTGCTGGATTACTAGCTGAGATCGGACAAATCCAACGATTTGAAGACCAAACGAAACTAGCTAAATATGCCGGATTAAGCTGGAAAATCAAGCAATCTGGAAATTATCAGTCTGAAAATACGCCCTTAACCAAACAAGGCAATCGTTATCTTCGCTATTACTTAGTTGAGGCTGCCAATTCAGTAAGAAGATATTTGCCTGAATATCAAGCATTTTATCAAAAGAAATACAAAGAAACACCCAAACATCAACACAAAAGAGCCATCGTCTTAACCGCAAGAAAATTTGTGCGTCTGGTGGATACGCTACTACGTAACCATCAACTCTACACGCCACCAAGGAGCGTGATAGAAAAATAACACTTTGTTATTGACGCAATCTTGGAAACGGCCCGAAAAAATTTCATTTTTGGTCGGGTCTATTTCCGTATGCTGAAAAAATCGCACCTAGAAAAAATCAGTCTTGTTTTACTCTTGACTTATTACCACTAGACTTTAATAGCATATTCATATATAAATAACAATTTTATATAATTATAATATAACAATAAAATATTTTAAATGTTGGAAGTGTTGAGTTTTATAAATAAACTGTACAGACACAAACAACCTCACGCCCACATACACATAATAAAGACCACTATTTTGGCGGAGGTGAAAGGTTTGAGTCTATTCGCCGCAATTGGATATATGGTTCGAGAAGTGTTTGTCTTTGTTTCTTATGTGAAGAATAATGCGTTCCCGCAGCCGTTATCATCAGATGATGAGAGAAAGTACTTAGAGTTAATGGAGCAAGGTGATGCTCAAGCGAGAAATCTTTTAATTGAACATAATTTACGGCTTGTAGCTCATATCGTTAAAAAATTTGAGAACACAGGAGAAGATGCAGAAGATTTAATTTCAATTGGTACGATTGGGCTCATTAAAGCGATCGAGAGCTATTCTGCAGGAAAGGGAACGAAGCTTGCGACGTATGCAGCACGCTGTATTGAAAATGAAATTTTGATGCATTTACGTGTACTAAAGAAAACGAAAAAAGATGTTTCACTTCATGATCCGATCGGGCAAGATAAAGAGGGCAATGAAATATCGCTTATTGATATATTAAAATCAGAGTCTGAAGATGTAATTGATATGATTCAGCTTAGTATGGAGTTAGAAAAAATTAAAGAGTATATCGATATTTTAGACGAAAGAGAAAAAGAAGTGATTGTGAAACGTTTTGGACTTGGGCTAGATAAGGAGAAAACACAGCGGGAAATCGCTAAGGCGCTTGGTATTTCTAGAAGCTACGTATCACGGATTGAAAAGCGTGCTTTAATGAAAATGTTCCACGAGTTTGTCAGGGCAGAGAAAGAGAAAAAAGCGAAAGAGTAAAGTGTATTAGAAGCAGCCATATTTAAAATGGGCTGCTTTTCTTATTGTAAATAAGAAAAGAAAACGCGTTATGCTAAGAAGAAATACATGTTCACTGTTGAAAATGACGGATTCTATCTGTAATATTAGAAGGTGCTAAATAATTTAAGAATAATACCATACTTAGTTTTCTGTATATATAATAAGGCTGCTTTATATGATATGTGGGAATAAGAACCAATTTTACATATGATATAGAAAGAAAAGAAGGGAAAACTAAAGTTATAGACTGATTAGGGGGTTTCGCAATTTGCGACGTACATTATATCGACTTATGATAGAACTTACAAATGGTCGCTTTACTTCTTATATATTACGTAAATTTGCACAATCTCGTTTGAGCTCTATCATTATTCCATCGTATGCGAAAGTTTTTCAAATTAATCAAGATGAGATGGAAAAGGGTTTGAAGGAATATAGAACATTGCATGAATTATTTACGCGTAAGCTAAAAGAAGGAAAGCGTAGTATTGATACAGATGCATCGAGTATCGTTAGTCCTGTTGATGGTGTTTTTGCAGATCATGGTCCTATTGAGGATACAAAAACATTTGATATTAAAGGAAAGCGCTATTCAATTGTGGATATGCTAGGTAATGAAGAACGTGCAACGCGATATGCAGGCGGTACATATATGGTAATTTATTTGAGTCCAAGTCATTATCATCGCATTCATAGTCCGCTTTCTGGTTCTGTGACTGAAAGATTTGTACTCGGTAGAAAATCATATCCGGTAAATGCAGCTGGTATGGAATACGGGAAAGAACCACTGTCAAAAAATTATCGTTCTGTTACAGAAGTAAGCAGTGATGGCGAGCATATGGCTCTTGTAAAAGTAGGGGCCATGTTTGTTAATAGTATTGAGCTTTTGCATGAGAGAGACACTGTTCAAAAAGGTGAAGAAATGGCATACTTTACATTTGGTTCAACAGTTGTGTTATTGTTTGAAAAAGATATGATAGAAGTAGTGCAGGAATTAAAGAGTGGACAAGAGCTTCGTCTTGGTGAAAAAATAGCTACTCGCTTAGCTCATAAATAAAGAAAAGCTTTTATAACCGTAAGTAAGAGTTATGGGCAAAGATACTTAATGATGAAATCCCCTAGATGGGAGTACTTGTTTATTCGAGAGCCATCGTAGGATGGCTCTTTTTACAGGGCATCCAATAAATTATCCTTTAACTGTTTAATTGGTAAGGGCTGATTAAACTTTCACTTTATATGTAATCAAGATGATTTGACAAGCTTGTCCTCTAATGAGCGTCTAATGATTTCTTGTTTTATAAGTAAAATGAAGTCGGGATTTAATTTTAGTTCTTTTGCTTTATAATAAGACTCAGTGAGTAACTCAGTGGATAACTGTTCCATATGTTTTGTTTTCAAGGTGAGTCACCTCCTAATAATATAAGGATTGATTCGTTGATGCATTTAATGTACCAAAAAAATATGACAGTCACAAACGAGTGGTTATCCACATACCTAGGTGGATAAAGTGTGTATAGTTTGTTAGTAAATTCCAAATTAACTGAAAAATTAATGTGGAAAATGTGTACAATTTTATCCACAGGTTATATATCGAAAAATGTTGTCGAAAAATTTTATGAAAAATCCTCAAAGAGGTGAAAGAAATTGAAACTATTTTTACCAAATGAATATGTGAAAAATGTATATCATGTTCAACCAGAAGATTTAAAAAAACGTGGGATTAAAGGTGTTATTACTGACTTAGATAACACTTTAATTGAATGGGATCGTCCCAATGCAACACCGCAACTTGAAAAATGGTTTTTGGAAATGAAAGAGCAAGGCATTCAAGTAACGGTCGTTTCAAATAATAATGAGCAACGTGTAAAAGATTTTGCTGATCCATTAGGTATTCCATTTATTCATAGTGCACGTAAACCATTTGTTCGCGCATTTAAGCGTGCGATACAAGAGATGCGTTTGCAGCCAGATGAAGTTGTAGTAATTGGAGATCAGTTACTGACTGACGTGCTTGGTGGAAACCGAGTAGGCCTTCATACAATTTTAGTTGTACCGGTAGCACAAACGGACGGATTAGTAACGCGCTTTAATCGAAAAATTGAACGAAGAATTATGAAAAATATGAAGAAAAAAGGTTTAATTAACTGGGAGGAATAAAGTTTGACTGAAACAATTAAATGTATTGGTTGCGGTGTAGAAATTCAAACAGAAAATAAAAACGAAGTGGGGTATGCTCCTGCCTCATCTTTAGAGAAAGAACAAGTTATTTGTCAACGTTGTTTTCGCTTGAAGCATTACAATGAAATTCAAGATGTATCGTTAACAGATGATGACTTCCTACGCATTTTAAATGGAATTGGAAAATCAGATGCATTAGTAGTCAAAATTGTAGATATTTTTGATTTTAATGGTAGCTGGTTACCTGGCTTACATCGTTTCGTAGGGAATAATAAAGTATTACTTGTTGGAAATAAAGCTGATTTAATTCCAAAGTCAGTAAAACATGATAAAGTAAAACATTGGATGCGCTATAGTGCAAAGCAGCTAGGATTAAAACCAGAAGATGTCTTTTTAATTAGTGCAGCGAAGGGACAAGGAATCGCTGAATTAGCAGATGCTATTGAGTATTATCGCGGCGGCAAAGATGTTTATGTTGTTGGATGTACGAATGTAGGGAAATCGACATTTATTAATCGTATGATTACAGAATTTAGTGATGAGACTGAAAATGTAATTACAACATCTCATTTCCCAGGAACAACACTTGATTTAATTGATATTCCATTGGACGAAGAGTCTTCTTTATATGATACGCCAGGTATTATTAACCACCACCAAATGGCTCATTATGTTGGAAAGCAAAGCTTAAAGCTTATTACACCAACAAAAGAAATTAAGCCGATGGTATTCCAATTAAATGAAGAACAAACGTTATTCTTTAGTGGATTGGCACGTTTTGATTATGTAAGTGGTGGTCGTCGTGCATTTACTTGTCACTTCTCGAATCGCTTAACAATCCATCGTACAAAGCTTGAGAAAGCAGATGAATTATATAAAAATCATGCCGGGGATTTACTAAGCCCACCAACGCCAGAAGAATTAGCAAATATGCCTGAGCTAGTGAAATACGAATTTAATATTCGTGAACCTAAAACGGATGTTGTATTCTCTGGATTAGGATGGGTTACTGTGAACGAACCAGGAGCAAAAATTGTTGCACACGTACCAAAAGGAGTAAGTGTTTCACTACGTAAATCTTTAATTTAATATGGAGAGGGATTTATGAAACAATTATATGGTGTAATCGGAAATCCAATTGGACATTCATTATCACCCGTTATGCATAACGATGCATTTGAACACTTGAATATGGATGCCCATTATCATGCGTTCCTTGTTGAAGAGGAATTGCTAGGGGAAGCAGTAAGAGGTTTAAAAGCATTAGGTATTTCAGGATTTAATGTAACAACTCCGCACAAGGTTGCTATTATGGAGTATTTGGATGAGATTGACCCATTGGCAAGGAAAATCGGTGCAGTAAATACAGTGGTTCATAAGGATGGAAGATTAATTGGCTATAATACAGACGGGATTGGTTTTGTTCGAGCGTTGCAGTCAATTAGTAATGAACCACTTCAAGGGAAACGTATTTTGTTACTTGGTTCAGGTGGTGCTAGCCGAGCTATTTATTTTTCTCTTGCTGATGTAGGTGTAAAAGAGATTGATGTAGCCAATCGTACAGTAGATAAGGCGAAGGAACTTATTGCTGCACGTACGGCCGATGTTAATTCTGTTGCTTTGTCGTTAGAAAAAGCGACAGAAGAACAAGGAAATTATGATATTATCATTCAGACGACAACGATAGGTATGCATCCACACGTAGAACATACGCCATTACAAATTTGTTCGTTAAAAAAAGGAACGATTGTATCAGATATAATTTATAATCCATTTGAAACGAAAATTTTATGTGAGGCAAAAGAGCAAGGTGCAATCATTCAAAATGGTATTGATATGTTTGTTTATCAAGGAGCACTTGCATTTGAAATGTGGACAGGACGCACGCCAAATATCGAGAGAATGAAACAATTAGTTATAGAAAAGCTTGGAGGCTAACATATATGTTAACAGGAAAACAAAAAAGATTTTTACGTGCACAAGCACATCATTTAACACCAATTTTTCAAGTAGGAAAAGGCGGAGTAAATGAAAATATGATTAAACAAATCGCAGATACTTTAGAAGCTCGTGAGTTATTTAAAGTAAGTGTATTACAAAGCTGTGAATTTGATCGCCGTGAGGTTGCGGAAGAACTTGCAAAAGGTGCACGTGCTGAAATCGTTCAAGTAATTGGAAGCACAATCGTTTTATACAAAGAATCAAGAGAAAATAAACAAATTAAGCTTCCTCGATAAAAAGACTAGCATGCGCTATTTTTATCGTTTATGCGTAATGATGTAGAGAGCGAAACCAATTGAACTTTTATTAATAGCAACTCTCTTCATTCCTAACCGAGGAGAGTTGCTGTATGTAAAAGGAAGGGGCGTTTCTTTTGAGAAAAATTGGCATCATTGGCGGTACATTTGATCCGCCTCACTATGGACATTTGCTAATTGCAAATGAAGTATATCACGCTTTGAACTTGGAAGAAGTATGGTTCTTGCCAAACCAGATTCCGCCACATAAACAAGGGCGGAATATTACAAGTGTAGAAAGTCGTTTACATATGTTAGAGCTCGCGACTGAGGCAGAAGAGCACTTTTCTATTTGTTTAGAAGAGCTAAGTAGGAAGGGCCCATCTTATACGTATGACACTATGTTACAATTGACGAAGAAGTATCCGGATGTGCAGTTTCACTTTATTATTGGTGGGGATATGGTTGAGTATTTACCGAAGTGGTATAACATTGAAGCTTTACTTAATCTTGTAACGTTTGTTGGAGTTGCAAGACCTGGGTATACATTGCATACACCATATAAGATTACTACAGTGGAAATTCCGGAATTTGCAGTTTCTTCATCCTTATTACGTGAGAGATATAAGGAGAAGAAAACGTGTAAATATTTACTTCCCGAAAAAGTACAGGTATATATCGAGAGGAATGGGTTGTATGAATCGTGAGAATGCACTGCATATTGTCAAACAACAAATGCATGAAAAACGTTATATACACACAATTGGTGTAATGGAGACAGCGATTGAGCTTGCTAAGTTATACGGTGTGGACGAAAAAAAAGCAGAGATGGCAGCTATATTCCATGATTATGCGAAATGTAGAGCGATTTCAGAGATGGAAGAGATTATTAAACGTGAAGATTTGCCGAAAGATTTACTTTGCTATAACAAAGAGTTATGGCATGCACCTGTTGGGGCATACTTAGTAGAAAAAGAAGTAGGCATTACGGATTCTGAAATTTTGCAAGCTATTACATATCATACAAGTGGTCATGAGAATATGACGATGTTAGATAAAGTGATTTATGTAGCTGATTACATTGAACCTGGGCGAAAGTTTCCAGGAGTGGAAGAGGCTCGTAAACTCGCATATACGGATATAAATCAAGCTTTATTATTTGCGTTAAAGAGAACAATTCAATTTTTAATGGAAAAAGATCAGACGATTTATCCATTAACATTCCAAACATACAATGCAGTTATCAAGGAGGAAATGAGTAAATGAACGATAAAGATTTATTAGTATTAGCGGCAAAAGCAGCTGATGATAAGAGAGCAGAAGATATGGTTGTCCTAAATATGCAAGGTATTTCACCAATTGCAGATTATTTCATTATTTGTCACGGGAATTCAGACAAACAAGTGCAAGCAATTGCACGTGAAATTAAATCAAAAGCACATGAGTTCCAAATCGACGTACAACGTATGGAAGGGTTTGACGAAGCACGTTGGGTATTAGTTGATCTTGGAGATGTAGTTGCTCATGTATTCCATAAAGATGAGCGTAATCACTATAATTTAGAGCGTCTATGGGGCGATGTGCCACGTGAAGATATTACAGAAGAGTTAGGCCAATGAAATACGAACAATTTGCATTGTTGTACGACGAACTAATGAATGATGTCCCTTATGATAAATGGGTGGAATTTACAGAGGAAAGTTTACAGCAGGCAGATATGAAAGAGGCAAAAATTCTTGATGTAGCATGCGGTACGGGTAATGTAACCCTGCCGCTTGTGCAAAAGGGTTACGATTTAATAGGTGTCGATCTTTCAGAAGAAATGTTAACAGTCGCTCAGCAAAAACTAGGAGGAGAGGGATACTTTATTCCTTTTTATCAACAAGACATGCGAGAGCTTGATGTTCCAGGTGAGTTTGATTGTGTAACCATCTTTTGTGATTCATTAAATTATGTATTGCAAGAAGATGGAGTACAAGAAACATTTAGAAGAGTATTTCACCATTTACGTCAAGATGGTTTGTTTTTATTTGATGTACATTCTTTATATAAAATACATCATGTATTTCAAAATGAAACGTATACAGTGAATGGAGAAGAAATATCTCTTATTTGGAATTGCTTCCCTGGTGAAGAATCAAATAGTGTAGAGCATGATTTAACATTCTTTGTTCAAGATCCGGAAGAAGATGTGTACCATCGGTTTGACGAATGTCACGTGCAACGTGCATATCAAGTGGCAGAGTTAACGAAATGGCTTGAAGAAGCAGGTTTTACAGTGCTTCGTGTAACAGGTGATTTTGAGCGACTTGAAGTTACAGAACAAACAGAGCGTATTTTCTTCATGGCGAAGAAAAACGGATAAAACAAAAGCAACCGAGAAGGTTGCTTTTGTTTTATAAAGAAGATGTATTTTTAGTTCTAGCATAATCTGAAGATCGTATGAGTAAAGTGCGGGAATAGTAGTTGAAGTGAAAATGTATTGTAAAAAAGTAAGTATTTATAAAAAGGATTTGGAATGAAAATGACGTATTTATTATGTGTGTTTATTGAATTGCTGATCAACGCATTCTAAATCTTCATCAAATTTTTCATGTGTTCGCTCGATTAACTTATGGAACATATCTCCAACGTGCTCTTCTAAAACCCGAATGCCTTCCCCAGTAACGCCGCCTTTCACGCAAACCTTTTCTTGTAAGGTAGGTAATGTGAAGATTTCTTTTTCAAGTAATTTCCCCATCCCCACGACCATTTCACTTACTAAAGTAGTAGCCTCTTCGTGTGTAATATTTGTTTTATCTACAGCAGCGTTAATGAAGCATTGTAGTAAATAACTAAAGAAAGCAGGACCGCAACTTGCTATATCAGATGAAACGCGCGTTATATCTTCTTCTATTACAAGAGGTGTAGAAATGTTTTTGAATAGACGAAGTAGTTTTTGTTGCCATTCTTCAGAGCAATTATCTCCAAATGTAAATAGTGAGGCGCCAGAGAGCGCGCGATTTGTGATACTTGGAATGATACGCGCGACGTGGCAAGGTACGAGAGTCTCTAATTGTGATGGAGATATTGGACTTGTAATAGAAACTAAGCACGTTTCATCAGAAAAATGTTCAGCGTATTTTTTTAGGATAGGGTATATATCTATCGGCTTGACACAAATAAAAATAAGTTGTGATTGTTCGATTACTTCCGGGATTGTTTTTGCTATATGAACAGAAGGGTATTTTTCTTTTATATGATATGCTTTTGCAGGCGTCCGATTAATGATTGTAAGGCACGAAGGTTTGACAGCACGGGTTTCTAAAAATGCATCGATTAGTATATTCCCCATGTTTCCTGTCCCTATAATTCCTATGTTCAAAGTTTCATCCCTCCTTCGTAACAGCTTTCTCCTAAACAATATGAATGATGTTATAAATTTATGATTAGAGGTGTAAAATGATGTGGGATTTTCCGAAAAAGTGGTTAGGTTTAGTAGCTATTATTGGAACTTTACTTTTTCTTGTTTTTTGGAAAACGAATCAGAGTGTAGAACGAACGCCTATTACAATGAATGTACAAGAGAAGGAAATCGAAAAAAAGGGTAAACCGAAAATATCGGATACAAAGGAACAGAAAAGAACAATTATAATTGATGTGAAAGGAGCGGTTAGTAAAGAAGGGGTATATGAAATGAAGGAAGGAGATCGCGTAAAGGATGCGGTTCAAAAGGCTGGTGGTTTTTTATCAGAAGTAGATATGAAAAAAGTGAATTTAGCACAAATTGTACAAGATCAAATGCTTCTTTATATACCGAGTAAAAATGAATCAGAACAAGGGGTGCTTACTTCTTCTAAGGAAGATGGCAAGATTCGAATAAATACAGCGGCGAAAGAACAACTAGAAAAAATTACAGGGATTGGCTCTCGAAAGGCAGAAAGTATTTTGAAATATCGAGAAGAACATGGTCCGTTTCAGAAAATAGAAGATTTATTAGAGATTGATGGGATTGGTGCGAAGTCTCTTGAAAAGATAAAAGATCAAATTATTATTCCGTAAAAGATTGACGAAGTTTTTCTTCTTTCGCTACACTACAAGTAGACAAAAAAGTAGGTGAAAAATATGGAACGAATTTCATGGGATCAATATTTTATGACGCAAAGCCATCTACTATCTTTGCGTAGTACATGTACAAGGCTTGCGGTAGGAGCGACAATCGTTCGCGATAAACGAATTATTGCTGGTGGATATAATGGTTCAATTAAAGGTGGCGTACATTGTATAGATGATGGTTGTTACGTAATCGATAATCATTGTGTTCGGACAATTCATGCCGAAATGAATGCTTTATTACAATGTGCCAAGTTTGGTGCGAAAACAGAGGAAGCAGAAATTTACGTTACGCATTTCCCTTGTTTACAATGTTGTAAGGCAATTATTCAAAGTGGTATTACAGCGGTTTATTATGCGCAGGATTATAAAAATCATCCATACGCCATAGAGTTATTTGAACAAGCGAATGTAACAGTGAAACACGTTCCGCTAGAATATGATATTGCTGCATTAGAGGATCAAAAACGTTATACAGAGTTGAAAGAATTATTTGCGTCTTTAGAAAAAGATAATTTATCAATAGAAGAATTACGGCATGTATTCACGAAAGCAAAAATGATGCTATAAGGAGTGAGTATAAGTTGCAAGAACAATGGGGGTATGTTGCAATCTCGTTTATAATAGGGGTTGCAATTGCCTTTTCATCGTCACTTTTATTGATAGTTTTTTGCCTCTTTTTAAATGTTTTCTTTTGTTTATATCGCACTTCGCGTAAAACCTTCATTTTTTGTATTGTAGCGTGCTTTAGTAGCGTTATATATACTTCCTATGTTCAAGTATGGAATAAGCCTCTAGGGAAGCCCTATGCAGTTACAAGAGGGGTTATACAAAACACACCGCTTGTTAATGGGGATCGCCTATCTTTTCAATTTGAAGATCAGAATAAAAATATAGTGCAGTTAAGTTATAGAATCAAATCAGTCTTGGAAAAGAAAAAAATGCAACAATTATACGCAGGGATATCATGTGTATTCGAGGGTGAGAGGAAAGAACCGGAAACAGCTCGGAATTTTCATGGTTTTAATTACCGTGATTATTTATACAAACAACATATTCATTTCACATTTGAGGCTACATATATTTCTGAATGCTATAAAACATCACTGTCGCTCACGCAATGGATTCTTCTTTTGAGGCAACAAGCAATCTCGAAAGTTACAGAAATGTTTCCAGAGCAATCAGGTGCTTTTATGAATGCATTAATATTTGGTGATAGACAACAAATGACGTTTGAAGTGGAAGAGCAATATCAACAATTTGGTCTTGTACATTTGTTAGCAATTTCAGGTTCGCACATTGTATTGTTGATGGTAATAGTATATTTTATTTTGCTAAGAAGCGGTGTGACAAGGGAGGTAGCAACAATTTGCCTTATCGTTTGTATTCCTTTGTATATGGTTTTAGCAGGGGCGTCACCCTCTGTTATAAGAGCTTCTATAACAGGAGTTTTGATGTTGATTGCTTTTATGTGCTCGATTCGTTTGTCTAGTTTAGATGCTTTAAGTGTAACAGCTATATGCATGCTTATATATGACCCTTATCTTGTTTTTAATATTGGATTTCAGTTTTCTTTTGTAGGTAGCTTCGCTTTACTTTTGTCTGCTCCGTTATTGTTAGGGAGTAGCAACGGAGTAATCCAGAATTCTATTTATATTTCTATCATTTCACAGCTCGTTAGTACTCCGATTTTGTTATATCACTTTGGTTATTTTTCTCCATATAGCATTCTCCTCAATCTCTTATACGTTCCGTTTTTATCTATCATTGTATTACCATGTAGCATTATTATTTTACTGTGTATGCCAATTGTCCCGTTTCTCGCAAAAGGATTTGCCGATGTATTATCAATAGGCTTGAGTATGTCTAATGATTTTCTAAGTTATTGTGAAAGTTTACCATTTACCCAGCTTATCTTCGGGGAAACGCCCCTCAATCTTGTAGCTGTATATTGCGCGAGTATTGTCAGCATATTGATGGTTTGGGAACGGAGAGCGCCGAAAAAAATAGTTTGTATAGTTGCAAGTGTATTTCTTTTTATTAGCACATGTCATTATATATATCCATATTTTAGAGGAAGCGGAAGCGGAAGTGTAACATTTATTGATGTTGGACAAGGTGATGCAATATTAATTCGCCTTCCGTATGATAAAGGGATTTATCTTATTGATACAGGTGGAACGCTTCGTGTGAATAAGGAAGAATGGCAACAAAAAAAGCATGAATTTTCTGTTGGGAATGATGTTTTAATACCCTTTTTACAAAAAGAAGGTATTAAAACAATTGATAAATTAATCGTAACGCATGGAGATGCAGATCATATAGGTGCTGCACAAGAATTATTATCATATATACCTGTAAAAGAAGTGGTATTTGGCCGAAAGGGAAAAGATGCAGTATTAGAAAAAGTAATCAAGAAACAGGCATTAGAAAAGGAAATGAAAATAACTGAAGTGGGGGAAGGGGCGAGTTGGAGTGTAAATGAAGCGGAATTTTTCGTTTTAGCTCCAAAAGGAAAAGAAAAAAGCGAAAATAACGCTTCAATTGTAATATGGGAAAAATTTGGAGGGTTGAAGTGGCTATTTACAGGCGATTTGGAAGAAGAAGGGGAAAAGATTTTAGTAGAGGCATATCCAGATTTACAAGTGGATGTTTTAAAAGTTGCTCATCATGGGAGTAATACGTCATCTATAGAGCCTTTTTTGAACGTCATGCAGCCTCGTGTAGCGATTATATCTGTTGGTAAGCAGAATAGGTATGGACACCCGCATAAAGAAGTGATAGAGCGTTTTGAGAAGATGGGGAGTGCGATATGGCGCACGGACAAGCAAGGTGCTATTTCCTATGTTTTTAAAGGGGAAAATGGAACCTTTAAAAGTAAAATCACATATGATAAAACACATAATAGATGAAAAAGAGAAGACTGCCATGAAGTGGCAGTCTTTAAGAACCGATAAATTTAATAACAGTTGCAATGATGAAAAGTGTTGCGAAAAAACCAAATGAGACGATAAATCCTACCCCTGAATCAATAGCGTCATTGCGTTTACTTTGAACGTTTTGTTCAAAATCATTCATTTAGAATCCCTCCCCAACATTCCACTTTAGTATAAAATATTGTCAGAAAAAAATCTACAATTTCCATATGAAGAGAAAACGAGCTTTTTTGCTACTTTTAAATCATGAAGTAATGTGAGTTTTTCGTTTCCAAGCATGTTAACAGTTGGCACTTATACTCAAATTTTTATTGCGAATAATAAAGGGAAGGTGATTACCGCACACCAATAAGAAACCCGGGGCTTATTGCGTGGCGTTTAATATAAATAAAGGGACGGGTTATAAAGCCTGTTCCTTTGTACTTGTAAAACAAAAGCTAGGGCATTAGTATAAATATATATTGCCAAGTTAGGGAGTAGGAAAAAGTATGAGTGATATACATAAAAAAATTAAAAAGAAACAGTTTGCTCCGTTATATTTACTATATGGAACGGAAGCTTTTTTTATAAATGAAACGATAAAGCTTATTACGACAGAAGCACTTGAAGAAGAAGATCGAGAGTTTAATGTTGTGACATACGATTTAGAAGAAGCGTATTTAGAAGATGTGGTTGAGGATGCGCGTACGCTTCCTTTCTTCGGAGAACGGAAAGTACTGTTAATAAAATCACCGTTATTTTTGACTTCGCAAAAAGAAAAGTTAGAGCAAAATATAAAAATTTTAGAAGAATACATTGGTGAACCTTCTCCATTTTCTATTCTTGTTTTTGTTGCGCCTTACGAAAAACTTGATGAGCGAAAAAAAATTACAAAACTATTAAAGAAAACAGCAGATGTAGTAGAAGCAAATGCGATGCAAATACAGGATGTTCAGAAATGGATTGTTGCTCGTGCAGATGAAGTGCATGTGCATATTGATAACGCGGCTGTTAGTTTGTTGCTAGAGCTTGTGGGAAGTAATGTAACAATGTTGGCGAAGGAAATGGACAAGTTAACGTTATACGTTGGTATGGGTGGAGAGATTACGACGAAACTTGTTGCAGAGCTTGTGCCAAAATCCGTTGAGCAAAATGTATTCGCTTTGACAGAAAAAGTGGTGAAAAAAGATATTGCAGGTGCAATGCAAATTTTGGATGGATTATTTACGCAGCAGGAAGAGCCGATTAAATTGCTTGCGTTATTAGTGAGTCAATTCCGCTTGTTGTATCAAGTGAAAGAGCTACAGCAACGTGGTTATGGACAAAATCAAATTGCGTCTCATATTGGTGTACATCCGTATCGCGTGAAGTTGGCAATGAATCAAACGAAGTTTTTCTCTTTTGAAGAATTAAAAAAAGTGATTATAGAATTAGCGGAAGCTGATTATAGTATGAAGACGGGAAAGATGGATAAGAAACTTGTGCTCGAGTTTTTCTTAATGCGATTAAATCATATGTGATGACACAAAAAAGTTCATGTACTAAGTACATGAACTTTTTTGTATATAAAAAAACGATCCAAATGGATCGTTTTTTAAACGCCTTACGCGTTTACTTGTTTCGCTAAGCGAGATTTTTGACGAGCTGCAGCGTTTTGGTGGATAAGACCTTTACGAGCTGCTTTGTCAAGTTTTTTAGAAGCAGTTTTGAAAGCTTCTTTAGCATTTTCAAGATCGTTATTAGTAACTAAAGCTTCTACAGTTTTAACAGCAGAACGCATGTCAGACTTGATAGAAGCGTTATGTGCACGACGCTCTTCGCTAAGTTTAGCGCGTTTGATAGCAGATTTGATGTTTGCCATACTTTTCACCTCCCTGGTGCAATCGAATGACTCGATTCTTACATAGAACAAGTGATATTCTATCAAACGGTGAAGAGAATTGCAATAGTATATCCATGAAATTTCACGTAAAGGAAAGAATGACCTTATATAACTTTGGGAAATCTAACGATATTTACTATGAATTACGGAGGAGATACGATGAAAGAACCATTAGATTTAAGTAAATATAGCATTAGAACTGACCTTGCTGTAGAAGCTCATCAAATGTTGCAAGAAAGCCAAGAAGAACAAAAAGGGATACAGGGAGTTATTGTAAAAGAGAGAGAAGAAGAGGGGACTATAATTACAAAAGTAACAATTGATGAAGCTGCCTCTGAAGCGATGGGGAAAAAACCTGGAAATTATTTAACGCTTGAAGTACAAGGGATACGTCAGCAAGATACAGAACTTCAACAAAAAGTGGAGCGTATTTTTGCAAAAGAATTTTCTTGTTTCTTAGAAGAGGTTGGAGTTACAAAAGAAGCAAGCTGTTTAATTGTAGGTCTTGGGAATTGGAATGTAACACCAGATGCTCTTGGACCGATAGTTGTAGAAAATGTATTAGTAACGAGACATTTGTTTCAATTACAGCCTGAAAGTGTAGAAGAAGGGTTTAGGCCTGTTAGTGCAATTCGGCCGGGGGTAATGGGAATTACAGGGATCGAAACGAGCGATGTTATTTATGGGATTATTGAGAAGACGAACCCGGACTTTGTAATTGCAATTGATGCATTAGCTGCCCGTTCTATTGAACGAGTAAATAGCACGATACAAATTTCTGATACTGGAATCCATCCTGGATCGGGGGTTGGGAATAAACGTAAAGAACTAAGTAAAGACACATTGGGTATCCCTGTTATCGCAATTGGTGTTCCGACTGTGGTCGATGCTGTTTCGATTACAAGTGATACGATTGATTTTATTTTGAAACATTTCGGCCGAGAGATGAAAGAAGGAAATAAACCTTCACGATCTTTGTTACCAGCGGGATTTTCATTTGGAGAAAAGAAAAAATTAACAGAAGAAGATATGCCGGATGAAAAGAGCAGAAATATGTTTTTAGGTGCTGTTGGTACGTTGGAAGAAGAAGAAAAAAGAAGGCTGATTTATGAAGTGCTATCTCCTCTTGGTCATAATTTAATGGTAACCCCAAAAGAAGTAGATACTTTTATTGAGGATATGGCGAATGTAATAGCGAGTGGTTTAAATGCGGCGCTGCATCATCAAATTGATCAAGATAATACGGGAGCATATACACATTGAGGGGAACAGATGATTATCGTTTGAGTCGCTTTACGCTTTTGTGTATATGTAGTGTGGCTTTATGTTTACTTATGATGATAGCAGGAGTGGCACTTGCTAATCATGGTTTGAAAAGTATGAAAGGTTATCAGCAATTGTCATATGAACAAATAGCTCATATGACAGGGACAGAAAGTACAGGTGCTGAATCAGAAATTTTGGGTAGCTCGTTTTCGGCCTCAGAAAAACAACAACAGTTAGAACGTTTAAGAAGTTTTAATGTTGTAGAAGGAATTGGGATGGCAGTAGCAAGTGTAGCTTATGAAATGACGAAGTTCGGAACGGATATCGTTGTTGGGAAAATAAAAGGAATTTTTAGCTAAGAGTAACATGGGAGGCGGTTGTTTTACTGGTTTGTAAGACAGCCGTTTTAAAATTTGAAAAGGGTTTGTCTCTTATGGTTTATTCGCATAAGATATAGATAGAATGATTTGTATCGTAAGCAGCACGAGTTTTCATTGAATCTTTGTTGCTCTATTGATATAATCAGTGCTAGTGTATATTGGCGAGACTATTAGGAGTTGAGAATATAGATGAATAAAGAAGAAAGAGCAAAAAGACAGTCCAAAATCCGTAATTTCTCTATTATTGCTCATATTGACCACGGAAAATCAACGTTAGCAGACCGTATTTTAGAGAAAACAAACGCGTTAACACAACGTGAAATGAAAGCTCAGTTGCTTGACTCTATGGATTTAGAGCGTGAGCGTGGTATTACAATCAAATTAAACGCAGTACAATTAAACTATAAAGCAAAAGATGGTGAAGAGTATATTCTTCATTTAATTGATACACCAGGACACGTCGACTTTACGTACGAAGTATCTCGTAGTTTAGCGGCTTGTGAAGGCGCGATTCTTGTAGTAGATGCAGCGCAAGGTATTGAAGCGCAAACGTTAGCAAACGTATACTTAGCGCTTGATAATAATTTAGAAATTTTACCAGTTATTAATAAAATCGACTTACCGAGTGCGGATCCAGAACGTGTACGTCAAGAGGTAGAAGATGTAATTGGTTTAGATGCATCAGAAGCGGTACTTGCTTCTGCGAAAGCTGGAATTGGTATTGAAGAAATTTTAGAACAAATTGTTGAAAAAGTACCAGCTCCGGCGGGTGATTCAGAAGAGCCGTTACAATGTATGATTTTCGACTCTTTATATGATCCATACCGCGGTGTAATTGCTTATATCCGTGTTGTAAATGGAACAGTAAAAGTTGGCGATAAAGTACGTATGATGGCAACGGGTAAAGAATTTGAAGTAACAGAAGTAGGTGTATTTACACCGAAAACTACGCAACGTGACGAGTTAACGGTAGGTGATGTAGGTTTCTTAGCAGCATCGATTAAAAATGTTGGTGACACACGCGTTGGTGATACGATTACACATGCGAAACGTCCAGCTGCAGAGCCGTTAGCAGGTTACCGTAAGTTAAACCCGATGGTATTCTGTGGTCTGTATCCAATTGACTCTGCTCGTTATAACGATTTACGTGATGCATTAGAAAAATTAGAGTTAAACGATTCTGCCCTTGAGTTTGAACCAGAAACATCTCAAGCGCTAGGATTTGGTTTCCGTTGTGGTTTCTTAGGACTTCTTCACATGGAAATCATTCAAGAACGTATTGAACGTGAATTTAAGATTGACTTAATTACAACAGCGCCAAGCGTTATTTATAAAGTTTATTTAACTAACGGTGAAGATGTTATTGTTGATAACCCATCTAATATGCCAGATCCACAGTCTATCGATCGTGTAGAAGAGCCGTTTGTGAAGGCTTCAATTATGGTTCCGAATGACTATGTTGGAGCTGTAATGGAGATTTGCCAAGGTAAACGTGGAACGTTTATTGATATGCAATATTTAGATGAAACGCGTGTTACATTAACATATGAAATCCCGTTATCAGAAATCGTATATGACTTCTTTGATCAATTGAAATCAAATACGAAAGGGTATGCATCATTTGACTACGAGTTAATTGGCTATAAACCATCTAAACTTGTGAAAATGGATATTCTTTTAAATAATGAACAAGTGGATGCTTTATCATTTATCGTACACCGTGATTCAGCGTATGACCGTGGTAAAGTAATCGTAGAGAAATTAAAAGAATTAATTCCGAGACAACAGTTCGAAGTGCCAATTCAGGCGACTATCGGAAATAAAGTTGTAGCACGTTCTACAATTAAAGCGATGCGTAAAAACGTACTTGCAAAATGTTACGGCGGTGACATTTCTCGTAAGCGTAAACTTCTTGATAAGCAAAAAGAAGGTAAAAAACGTATGAAGTCTGTTGGCTCTGTAGAAGTACCGCAAGAGGCATTCATGGCTGTACTGAAAATGGATGACAACTAATATTTGAAATAAAAAAGAAGTCGTTTGTGCGGCTTCTTTTTTCTGTATAATTACTTTTTAGACATCTGAGCAGCTCTCATTTACAATAATGAGAGAGCTTTTTAGTTCATATAGAGTTAGGAGATTGTTAATGTCCGAAAATATTCGAAAAGATATTCAAGATAAAATACAAAATGGTAATTTTAATTGTGAAAAGGAATTGACGCTTTCTATTATTAGTGGAAAGTGGAAAGTTGTGATACTGTGGCATCTTGGTGTGGAAGGGCCGCATCGTTTCAGTGAATTACAACGGTTATTCCCAAGCATTTCTCATAAAGTTTTGTCGAACCAATTAAAAGAGTTAATGGAAGATGGGATTGTTGATCGGACAGTATATCCCGAAATTCCTCCTCGCGTTGAGTATTATATGACGGAACTAGGCATGTCACTTTTACCGATCGTTGAAATGATGTATGATTGGGGAAAAATGCGAATGGAACAAATTCGTAATACGTTAGAGAAGTAGAGAACCCTCCGGAGTGCGGAGGTTTTCTTTTTAGAAAGGTAGGAGTTATATTTGGTACAAGCTGCATACATTCATATTCCGTTTTGTCAGCACATTTGTCACTATTGTGATTTTAATAAAGTGTTTATTGAACGCCAACCGGTTGATCAATATTTAGATTATTTAGAGAAGGAAATAATAAATACGGTTCAAAAAGTTCCATTTGATAGTATGAAAACGATTTTTGTGGGTGGGGGAACTCCGACAGCGTTAAATATGGAACAGACAAAAAAATTACTCGAGATTATTAATCGTCATTTGCGTCCGTTCGCCCCGAATTGTGAATTAACATTTGAAGCGAATCCAGGAGATCTACCGAAAGAGAAGCTAAATGTACTGCTAGAAGGTGGAGTAAATCGAATTAGTTTTGGTGTGCAAACGTTCCGTGATGAACTTCTTGAGAAGATCGGGCGCAAGCATACGAGGGAAGATGCATTCCTCGCGATTCGAGAGGCACAGGAAGTAGGCTTTAAAAATATTAATGTAGATATTATTTATGCTTTGCCAGGACAGACGATAGAAGATGTAAAAGAAACATTAGATATTGCTTTTACGCTTGGTGTACAACATTTCTCGGCATATTCATTAATTGTGGAGCCAAAAACAGTGTTTTATAACTTAATGAACAAAGGGAAATTACGTCTTCCGGGTGAAGACCATGAAGCGAAAATGTATGAAATAGTAATGGATGAAATGGAGAAACACGGTTATAACCAGTATGAAATTAGTAATTTCTCAAAAGGTGACAATAAAAGTAGACATAATCTCACATACTGGAATAATGAAGAGTATTATGGATTTGGAGCTGGAGCTCATAGTTATGTGAACGGAGAACGTATTCAAAATGTTGGTCCCCTGAAGCAATATTTTAATAAAATTGATGAAACAGGATTTCCGTATTTAGATGTTCACAAAGTGACGGAGAAAGAAAGAATGGAAGAAGAGCTGTTCTTAGGGCTTCGAAAAACAAAAGGTGTTTCTAAAACGGCGTTCCGCAATAAATTTAATGTAGAGATGGATCAAGTTTTCGCGAAGCAGTTACAAAGCAACCAAGAGCAGGGATTGCTTGAAGAGGAAGATGGACATGTGCGTTTAACGCGAAAAGGAAAATTATTAGGGAATGAAGTATTCCAATCATTTTTGATTGACTAATTAAATGTTCTATAGGCGTGAAAAAGTTTCATTATTTCGTGACGTTTCCGTTGACAATTGAATGTCAATTTTGGTAAGTTATTAATAGATTTAGCACTCGAAGACAAAGAGTGCTAACAGAGGTGATGATGAGATGCTTACGGAACGTCAGCTCTTAATTTTACAAACAATTATTGATGACTTTATTGGATCAGCGCAGCCCGTTGGGTCTAGAACGTTGGCTAAAAAAGATGAAATCACATTTAGTTCAGCTACTATTCGAAATGAAATGGCGGACTTAGAAGAATTAGGCTTTATTGAAAAAACGCACAGTTCTTCTGGACGTGTTCCTTCTGAGAAAGGCTACCGATTTTATGTAGACCATCTTTTAGCGCCGCAAAACTTACCGAACGCTGAAATTGTACAAATTAAAGATTTATTTGCTGAAAGAATTTTTGAAGCGGAAAAAATTGCACAGCAATCTGCTCAAATTTTATCAGAACTTACGAATTATACGGCAATTGTTCTTGGACCGAAGTTAAGTACAAATAAACTTAAAAATGTACAAATTGTGCCGCTTGATCGTCAAACTGCAGTCGCTATTATTGTAACCGATACAGGGCATGTACAAAGTAAAACGATTACCGTTCCGGAATCTGTTGATTTATCAGATTTAGAAAAAATGGTTAATATTTTAAATGAAAAGCTATCTGGCGTACCGATGGAAGAACTTCATAATAAAATCTTTAAGGAAATTGTTACAGTTTTACGTGGGTATGTTCATAATTACGATAGTGCAATAAAAATGTTGGATGGTACATTTCAAGTTCCGTTATCGGAAAAGATATACTTTGGAGGAAAAGCAAATATGCTTTCGCAGCCAGAGTTCCATGACATTCAAAAGGTTAGATCTTTACTTACCATGATTGATAATGAAGCCAAATTTTATGACATTTTGCGTCATAAACAAGTCGGGATTCAAGTGAAAATTGGTAGGGAAAACTCTTCGACGGCTATGGAGGATTGTAGTTTAATTTCTGCAACATATTCGATCGGCGAAGAGCAACTTGGAACAATTGCTATTTTAGGTCCTACGAGAATGCAATACTCTCGTGTAATTAGTTTGTTACAGTTATTTACGAGACAATTTACTGATGGGCTTAAAAAGTAAATGAGAGTAATACATTCGCTCAAGTGATGAAATTTTCATTGCTGTGTGTAATATATAATGCTTAGGTAATCATGCTATGCATGATACCTAATACCTTTTAAGGAGGTGAATATTGTGGAAGAGCGTAACGAACAAGTGGTAGAAGAAGTAAAAGAAGCGCAAGTTGAAGAAGCTGTCACGCCAGAAAACAGTGAAGAAACTGTAGAAGAAAAAAGTGAGGCTGCTCTTTTACAAGAAAAAGTAGATGAGTTACAAGCGAAACTAACGGAAACAGAAGGTCGCACATTACGTCTACAAGCTGATTTTGAAAATTATAAGCGCCGTGTCCAAATGGATAAACAGGCTGCTGAAAAATATAGAGCACAAAGTCTAGTTTCAGACATCTTGCCAGCTCTTGATAATTTTGAAAGAGCAATGCAAGTGGAAGCGACTGATGAGCAAACGAAATCCTTGTTACAAGGTATGGAAATGGTGCATCGTCAATTGTTAGAAGCGCTGACTAAAGAAGGTGTGGAAGTGATTGAAGCTGTTGGTAAACAGTTTGATCCTAATGAACACCAAGCTATTATGCAAGTGGAAGATAGTGAATTTGAATCAAACGCGGTTGTGGAAGAATTCCAAAAAGGTTATAAATTAAAAGACCGTGTGATTCGCCCATCAATGGTAAAAGTAAATCAATAATTTACATAAAACTAGGAGGATTCGCCATGAGTAAAATTATCGGTATTGACTTAGGTACAACAAACTCTTGTGTAGCTGTTATGGAAGGTGGAGAACCAAAGGTTATCCCAAATCCAGAAGGGAACCGTACAACACCTTCTGTTGTAGCTTTCAAAAATGAAGAACGTCAAGTTGGGGAAGTTGCAAAGCGCCAAGCAATTACAAACCCAAATACAATCATGTCTGTTAAACGTCATATGGGTACAGACTACAAAGTAGAAGTTGAAGGTAAAGATTATACACCTCAAGAAATTTCTGCCATCATTTTACAAAACTTAAAAGCTTCTGCTGAAGCATACTTAGGTGAAACAGTAACGAAAGCTGTTATTACAGTACCTGCATACTTCAACGATGCAGAGCGTCAAGCAACGAAAGATGCTGGTCGTATCGCTGGTTTAGAAGTTGAGCGTATCATTAACGAGCCAACAGCAGCAGCACTTGCTTACGGTTTAGAAAAACAAGACGAAGAACAAAAAATCTTAGTATATGACTTAGGTGGCGGTACATTTGACGTATCTATCCTTGAGTTAGCAGACGGCACATTCGAAGTTATTTCAACTGCTGGTGACAACCGTCTTGGTGGCGATGACTTTGACCAAGTTATCATCGATCACTTAGTAGCTGAGTTCAAAAAAGAAAATAACATTGATTTAAGCCAAGATAAAATGGCGCTTCAACGCTTGAAAGATGCAGCTGAAAAAGCGAAAAAAGATCTTTCTGGTGTAACACAAACTCAAATTTCATTACCATTCATTAGTGCTGGAGCTGCTGGTCCATTACACTTAGAATTAACGTTAACAAGAGCGAAATTCGAAGAGCTTTCAGCAGGTCTTGTTGAAAGAACATTAGAGCCAACTCGTCGTGCATTAAAAGACGCTGGTTTTGCTCCAAGCGAATTAGATAAAGTTATTCTTGTTGGTGGATCTACTCGTATCCCAGCTGTACAAGAAGCTATTAAACGTGAAACTGGTAAAGAGCCATATAAAGGTGTAAACCCTGATGAAGTTGTAGCATTAGGTGCTGCAGTTCAAGGTGGCGTACTTACTGGAGATGTAGAAGGCGTTCTATTATTAGACGTAACTCCACTTTCTTTAGGTATTGAAACTATGGGTGGCGTGTTCACGAAATTAATTGAGCGTAACACTACAATTCCAACAAGTAAGTCACAAGTATTCTCGACAGCTGCTGATAATCAACCAGCAGTAGACATTCACGTATTACAAGGTGAGCGTCCAATGTCAGCTGACAACAAAACGTTAGGTCGTTTCCAATTAACTGACCTTCCGCCAGCACCACGTGGTATTCCACAAATCGAAGTAACATTCGATATTGATGCGAACGGTATCGTTAACGTACGTGCGAAAGACTTAGGAACAAGCAAAGAGCAAGCTATTACAATCCAATCTTCTTCAGGTCTTTCTGATGAAGAAGTAGAACGTATGGTACAAGAAGCGGAAGCAAATGCTGACGCTGACCAAAAACGTAAGGAAGAAGTTGAACTTCGTAACGAAGCTGACCAACTTGTATTCCAAACAGACAAAGTTGTAAAAGATTTAGAAGGTAAAGTAGATGCAGCTGAAGTTGCAAAAGCAACAGAAGCGAAAGAAGCATTACAAGCTGCAATTGAGAAAAACGAGCTTGAAGAAATTCGTGCGAAAAAAGATGCTTTACAAGAAATCGTACAACAATTAACTGTTAAATTATACGAGCAAGCTCAAGCAGCTGCTGGTCAAGCAGAAGGTGCGCAAGGTGCACAAGACGCTGGCGCGAAGAAAGACAATGTAGTTGACGCTGAGTTTGAAGAAGTAAAAAAAGACAAGTAATTCAACTGTAAACATAATAAGTAAGATGACAAAAAGTCAAAGTCAAGCGTGCCTTGACTTTGGCTTTTTTCACGAATGAGAAGCGATGTGTGAGGATCTTAAGTTTTTCGCTTTGCATACTGTAAGTGAGGAAACTTTGTTGCAAAGCACTTTCTTTCGGTGTTAAAATTACGTTTATGTGAAAGATTCGGGGGTTGTAAATTTATGAGTAAACGAGACTATTATGAGGTCCTTGGACTTAGCAAGGGCGCTTCAACAGATGAAATAAAAAAAGCGTATCGTCGTTTGGCTAAAAAATACCATCCAGACGTAAGCAAAGAAGAAAATGCAATTGAAAAGTTTAAAGAAGTACAAGAAGCATATGAAGTGTTAAGTGATGATCAAAAGCGTGCGCAGTACGATCAATTTGGTCATGCTGGTGCAAATCAAGGATTCGGTGGATTTGGCGGCGGAGGAGACTTCGGCGGTGGCTTCGGTTTTGAAGATATATTTAGTTCTTTCTTTGGCGGTGGCGGCGGCAGACGTCGTGATCCAAATGCTCCGCGCCAAGGTGCTGACTTACAATATCAAGTCACTTTAGATTTTGAAGAAGCTATTTTTGGTAAGGAATTAAATGTGGAAATTCCAGTAGAAGATCCATGTGATACTTGTAAAGGTAGTGGAGCAAAACCAGGAACTTCAAAAGAAACATGTAAACATTGTTCAGGTTCTGGTCAAGTGAGTGTTGAACAAAACACACCGTTTGGTCGTATCGTAAACCGTCAAGCTTGTGGTCATTGTTCAGGAACTGGACAAATTATTAAAGAAAAATGTACGACATGTCACGGTTCAGGTAAAGTTCGTAAACGTAAAAAAATCAATGTTAAAATTCCAGCGGGTATCGATAATGGTCAACAAATTCGAGTGTCTGGAAAAGGTGAAGCCGGCGTAAATGGCGGACCAGCAGGAGACTTATATGTTGTCGTTCATGTAAGAAATCATGAATTCTTCGAGCGTGAAGGAGATCACATTATTTGCGAAATGCCATTAACATTTGCGCAAATGGCGCTTGGTGATGAAGTGGAAGTTCCTACTGTTCATGGTAAAGTGAAGCTGAAAATTCCAGCAGGAACACAAACTGGAACAGAATTCCGCTTAAAAGGAAAAGGTGCTCCGAATGTACGTGGATACGGCCAAGGAGATCAATATGTAGTCGTTCGTGTTGTTGTACCGACGAAATTGACTTCACAGCAAAAAGATTTATTACGTGAATTTGCAGGACAAGAAGAGCAGGATGATAGTTTATTCGGAAAGCTTAAACGTGCTTTCAAAGGGGAATAATGGAAATAAAAAATGGAGTTGGTAAATTGTGAAATGGTCAGAAATTAGTATTCATACAACAGAAGAAGCAGTAGAAGCTGTCTCTCATATTTTACATGAAGCTGGTGCTAGTGGAGTTGCGATTGAGGATCCAGCGGAGTTAACGAAAGAGCGCGAGCAACAATATGGTGAAATTTATGCATTGAACCCAGATGAATATCCGGCGGAAGGTGTATTAATAAAAGCGTATTTCCCGCAAACGGATTCTTTACATGAAACGATTGCAGGTGTAAAATCATCTATTGATGTGCTTCCATCTTACGACATCGAAATTGGTACTGGAAATATTACCGTTAACGAAGTCAATGAAGAAGATTGGGCTACTGCTTGGAAAAAATATTACCATCCAGTACAAATTTCTGATACATTCACAATCGTACCGACTTGGGAAGAATATACACCATCTTCTCCTGATGAAAAAATCATTGAATTAGACCCGGGTATGGCGTTTGGTACAGGAACTCATCCAACAACAACGATGTGTATCCGTGCTTTAGAAAAAACAGTACAGCCAGGTGACAACATTATTGATGTAGGAACAGGTTCTGGTGTACTTAGTATTGCAGCAGCAAAATTAGGTGCGTCTTCTGTTCAAGCGTATGATTTAGATCCGGTTGCGGTTGAAAGTGCAGAAATGAATGTACGTTTAAATAAAACAGATGATATCGTGTCTGTTGGACAA
Organism: Bacillus sp. PPSBB_2; assembly: GCF_045291115.1. NCBI lineage: Bacteria > Bacillati > Bacillota > Bacilli > Caryophanales > Bacillaceae > Bacillus > Bacillus sp. PPSBB_2. The sequence continues at coordinate 4,550,396 of NZ_CP147983.1, read as the reverse complement.
AATAGTCTTTTAGAAGGTATTGAAGGTCCAGTTGATTTAATCGTAGCTAACTTATTAGCAGAAATTATTCTATTATTCCCTGAAGATGCAGCAAGAGTTGTGAAGTCAGGTGGATTATTTATTACATCGGGCATTATTGCTGCGAAGGAAAAAGTAATTTCTGAGGCGCTAGAAAAAGCTGGATTTACAATTGAAGAAGTGTTACGAATGGAAGATTGGGTAGCAATTATTGCACGAAATGCGTAATATAGATTTTAGTCTATAATGAAAAGGGGAGTCTCTCACTATAAGGTGAGGGACTTGCCGTTTGTTATATGAAAAATGATAACGTTTCGTTCTTTTCGTAAGTGTTGACTTACGAAAGGAACGAAACTCTACTAAGGTGATTATATGCAACGTTATTTTGTAGAAGAGAAATATGTAAATGAGACAAGTATTCGCATTGTAGGTGATGACGTACATCATATCGCAAGAGTGATGCGTATGTCAGCTGGTGATCATATTTATTGCTGTGTAAATGGAAAAACAGCAGTATGTTCAATTGATGAAATTACCAGTGAATTTATTAATACGGCTATTGTAGAATGGGTAGAGGCGTCAAGTGAACTTCCTGTTTTCGTGACGATTGCAAGTGGACTGCCAAAAGGAGACAAGCTAGAGTTAATTTTTCAAAAAGGAACTGAGCTTGGGGCAGCTGCATTCTTACCATTTCAAGCATCTCGCTCTATCGTAAAATGGGATGCGAAAAAAGCTGATAAAAAAGTTGAGCGTTTAAGAAAAATTGTGAAAGAAGCTGCGGAACAATCACATAGAAGTGAAATTCCAGAAGTACATGCTCCGGCATCATTTAAGCAATTGCTTTCAATGAGTGGAGAGTATGATGCTTGTCTTGTTGCTTACGAAGAGGAAGCAAAACAAGGCGAGAAATCTAATTTTGCGAAAGCTTTAACGACAATGAAACCAGGTCAAAAGCTATTGATTGTATTTGGCCCAGAAGGCGGTTTAGCTGAGGAAGAGATTACAGCGCTTCGTGAACATAAATTTGTACCATGTAGTTTAGGACCAAGAATTTTAAGAACAGAAACGGCGCCGTTATACGCGTTAAGTGCTGCTTCGTATCATTTTGAATTGATGGGGTGATGATCAATGTCAACTGTTGCGTTCCATACGTTAGGTTGTAAAGTAAACCACTATGAAACAGAAGCCATTTGGCAATTGTTTAAACAAGGTGGTTATGAAAGAACAGAATATGAAAAGAAAGCTGATGTATATGTTATTAACACATGTACAGTAACGAATACTGGGGACAAAAAAAGCCGTCAAGTAATCAGACGTGCTGTGCGTCAAAATCCAGATGCAGTTATTTGCGTAACGGGATGTTATGCACAAACATCTCCAGCTGAAATTATGGCGATTCCAGGTGTAGATATTGTAGTTGGTACACAGGATCGTGAAAAGATGTTAGGTTACATCGAAGAATTCCGTAAAGAGCGTCAACCAATTAATGCTGTCCGCAATATTATGAAAACACGTGTGTACGAAGAACTTGATGTACCTTATTTCACGGATCGTACACGTGCGTCTTTAAAAATACAAGAGGGTTGCAATAACTTCTGTACATTCTGTATCATTCCTTGGGCGCGCGGTTTAATGCGTTCTCGTGATGGAAAAGAAGTTATTAAACAAGCGCAACAATTAGTGGATGCAGGCTATAAAGAAATCGTATTAACGGGTATTCATACAGGTGGATACGGCGAAGACATAAAAGATTATAACTTAGCTGGATTACTTCGTGATATGGAAGCGGAAGTAGGCGGATTAAAACGTCTTCGTATTTCTTCTATTGAAGCGAGTCAAATTTCAGATGAAGTAATTGAAGTGTTAGATAAATCTGAAGTAGTTGTACGTCACTTGCATATTCCGTTGCAATCTGGTTCTAATACTGTATTAAAACGTATGCGTCGTAAATATACGATGGAATTCTTCCAAGAGCGTTTAGATCGTTTGAAAGAAGCGTTACCAGGCCTTGCGATTACATCTGACGTAATCGTTGGTTTCCCAGGTGAAACAGAAGAAGAATTCATGGAAACATACAATTTCATTAAAGAGAACCGCTTCTCTGAGTTACATGTGTTCCCTTACTCAAAACGTACAGGAACACCTGCAGCACGCATGGAAGATCAAGTTCCTGAAGATGTGAAGAATGATCGTGTTCATCGTTTAATTGAGCTATCTAATCAATTAGCGAAAGAATATGCATCAGCGTTTGAAGGTGAAGTGCTTGAAATCATTCCAGAAGAGCAATTTAAAGACGGCGACCGTGAAGGGTTATATGTAGGGTATACAGATAACTACTTGAAAATTGTATTTGAAGGATCAGAAGAATTAATTGGTAAGCTAGTGAAAGTGAAAATTACGAAAGCTGGTTATCCATATAACGAAGCGCAATTTGTTCGTGTTCTTGAAGATGATGTGAAAAAAGAATCAGCAAGCGCATAAAAAAGAGCGTGCAACCGGAAACGGTTTGCATGCTTTCTTTATTTGAAGCGGTTAAGTACTAGAAGGTGGAGAGGCATTTCGTGCATCCCTGTATGAAAAAAGTTGAAATGATAAAAATATAGTTGTCTTCATGAAAGAAGGATACTAGCTATTTGTATAACTTTTGAAAAGGAAATGCTTCTATTCTTCTTTTATTCTGCCAAATAGTTGACCTGAAGTGATAAAATGTATTATAATCGTAAAAGACATGCTGAAGAAGTGTTTCTTTTTGCATGCTGAAGTTAGTATGTAAGTGTGATGTTTCGGAGGGAGGGAAAGAGAATGTCAAAAACAGTCGTTCGTAAAAACGAGTCTTTGGAGGATGCACTTCGCCGTTTTAAAAGATCGGTTTCTAAAACTGGTACACTTGCTGAAGCAAGAAAGCGCGAGTTTTATGAAAAACCAAGTGTAAAACGTAAGAAGAAATCTGAAGCGGCAAGAAAGCGTAAATTCTAAGAGAGGGTGTAAGTTATGAGTCTTCTCGGTCGTTTAAACGATGATATGAAACAAGCGATGAAGAATAAACAAAAAGAAAAATTAACCGTTATTCGTATGGTTAAGGCTGCTTTACAAAATGAAGGTATTAAACTGCAACATACTCTTACTGAAGAAGAGGAAATAACAGTTTTAGCTCGTGAAGTAAAACAGTATAAGGACTCCCTCCTTGAATTTAAAAAAGCTGGTCGTGAAGACCTTGTTAATAAACTGCAAAGTGAAATTCAGATTTTAAGTGCATATTTGCCAGAGCAATTAACTGAAGAAGAACTAGTTGATGTAATCAAGCAAGTTATTTCTGAAGTTGGTGCGACTTCTAAAGCAGATATGGGTAAGGTGATGACTGCTGTTATGCCGAAAGTAAAAGGTAAAACAGACGGATCACTTGTGAATAAGCTGGTTATCCAGCTATTAGCATAAAAAAACGTCTCATTTCGTATGAGACGTTTTTTTATTGTTCTTATTAAGGAAAAACGCTATATTGCTTAAAAAGCGTTTCTGTAAGTGGTAGAAACGCCTCTGGTATGTAAAAAAAGGTAACGGCCTTAGTTATGATTAATCCCACCATAAAAAAAGCTTTTTCGTTTTCTTAATTTCTTCGACTAACTCCTCAATGCTTTCTGTTCCTTGTTCCACTATATCTGAACAAAATTCATACATTTCTTGCGCGAAAGATTGCATTTCTTCGTCTGTAGGTAACGCGCTAAAAATGGCATCAACCCAGTCATGATCTGCACCGATTATGATAAAAGGATAGCGATCATTCCATTTTCTTAGTTTAAAAATAACATCTATATTGCTAACTTCGTAATTAACGCCATTTGTTTGTTGGATTGTAAGGATATCAAATTGGTCATTTCCTTGTGTAATTGCAATTCTACACTCACTCTTACTTCCTTGACTAAAACTTCTTTCGCAAATAAAAGCTAAGTATCCAAGTTTCTGAACCTCAGATTGAAGTTTTATAACTTGCTGTTCAGCAGAATCCTCAAAGGTAACGAAAGAGACTCCGGCTATTTTAGATTTTGAATCAGTTGCATAAAAGGGCTGGATGCTGCTGTTAGTAACTTGTTTTATAACATTCAAAATTTCTTGACTAAATCCAATTTCCTTTCGTATTTCCTCGCTTATTAATTCATTTTTTTGTTTTTTAATGAATCCTAATATTTTTTTGAAATTCATATAACAACCACCTATAAAATATTCTTACTTACACCGCAAAATTCAGAGTGGAGCAATTTCCTTTTTCGGATTTTATCTCATTTGTCTAATGAATGACAACTACTTATTCTATGGTCAGTATGTCACGTCCAGAACGAATTGTAACAGGTTTTTTCAAGTTTCCAACTTCTTGCTAGGCTCAATTTCTTAATGTAACTTGTACTGATATCCTGTAGGGGCGCATATTCTTGTATTAATACTTCTATTATTAAAGGTAACATCCTCTGATCCATCATTGTCCTGACAAATATGATTTCATATAGCGACTGTTTTAATTAACATGATATGAACTCTTGCAGAATATAGTTATGTTAGTGAAGTCGTTATAACACGATAGGCACTTGTGAAGAAATACATATATATGGGATGAGAGGGGGTCTTTCGAGATGAAGAAATTAGAACAAATGAAAAATTGGTTGACAAAACAAGTAGACCTACCAGTGGATGTATTAATGGATCTACCTCGGATTACTCTTGTTGGGCAAATACATATTTATATAGAAAATCATCGGGGGTTATTAGTGTTTTCAGATAAAGAAGTGCGATTGCTTTTAAAACACGGTCAATTATTAATTAAAGGACAATCCTTTGTTATTAAAACGATTCTTCCAGAAGAGCTTTTACTCGAGGGGATAATTGAGCAAGTAACATTTTTAGAAAATGAAAAAAAAGGTGATTGAAGTGAAACTTCCATTTGTGAAGTTTTTCTTCTTTATCCTGTAAAAGTTCCGTTGATAGAGACTGATTACAGTTTTACTCTGTTTTATTTTAGTACGAGCTATTTTAATGCTTCAAATAAAAAGTAGTATATCTACTTTTAGAAAGGTAGTGAAGGTGGTAAATGAAAAATAAATGGTTTATAAAGTGGCTTGGATATGTAAAAGTGCGAATTGAAGGTAGAGGAGCGGAACGGTTTGTTAATGAATGTGTACGGAGGAATTTATTAGTTTGGGATGTTAAAAAGATAGCTGATGAAACGTTAGTTTTTTGTATGTTGTTACGCGATGTGAAAAAAATAAAACCAATTTATAGAAAAAATGAATGTAAATTATATTTTATTGGACGTTATGGTTTTCCTTTTTGGAATAAACGTTTAATTAAAAACAGTGGATTTTTAATTGGTTTTTTAATTTTCTTTTTTGGTGTGATTGCAATGTCAAATATGGTTTGGAAAATTGAAATTACAGGAGCTAAACCTGAAACAGAATATATATTGATGAAAGAATTGGATAAAATGGGTATTAAAAAAGGGAAACTACAATTTCAAATGCCGAATGTAGAAGATGTGCAACGCCATTTGACAGATAATATTAATGCCATTACTTGGGCGGGACTAGAAGTAAGGGGAACGACTTATCATTTTAAAATTGTTGAAAAAAACGAACCGAAGAAAGAAAAGGAACAAAGGCCACAAAATTTAGTAGCAAAAAAAGAAGCGATTATTACAAAAACGTTTGTAGAAGTTGGAAAGCCGGTTGTACTGAAAAATGATCATGTAGAAAAAGGACAGATTCTCGTATCGGGAATATATGGTAATGAGGAAAGTCCGACGATTGTTTCAGCGAAAGGTATTGTATATGGCGAAACGTGGTATACATCTAAGGTGGATGTCCCGTTAAAGACGCAATTCCAAGTGTATACTGGTAATGTATACAATGAACATTTTCTTAAATTCGGGGATACGAAAATAAAAATATGGGGATTTCAGCATGATAAGTATAAACGCTCTCGTACTGAAAGTGTAAAGCATGATGTGAAATTATTTGGTTTTACACTGCCGATTGCATATGAAAAAGATGTTGTGAGAGAAGAAGAAGAAGCGAATCGAGAATATACAGAAAAGCAAGCGCTGAAAGTAGCGAAGGAGATGGCCGAAAAAGAACTAAAGAAAAAATTGGATGAACATGCTATGATTGTAAGTGATAAGATTTTGAGTAAAGAGGTTGAGGCGGATCAACTAAAAGTCACATTGCATTATACTGTGGTTGAAAATATTGCAGAGCCACAACCAATATCCGAATCCGATATTCAAGGAGACTGAGTAATGGCAGAACAATTAGTAGAAATGAACCAACAATTGGAAAATGCTAACGAAGCAATCGCTCTTTTTGGAGTTAATGATGCGCATTTAAAAGTAATTGAACGAGAACTGAATGTATCGATCGTAACTAGAGGAGAAACTGTTCATGTATCTGGGGCAGTTGAAACGGTGGCACTCGTAGAAAAAATCTTACAGCAATTACTTGTTGTAATTCGTAAAAGTATATCAATTTCAGAGAGAGATGTTGCGTATGCGATTCAGCTTGCACAACAAGGGAAAATTGCTCAATTTGAAGAGTTATATGAGGAAGAAATTTTCAAGACTGCAAAAGGTAAATCCATTCGTGTAAAAACAATGGGGCAAAGAAGATATATTCATGCGATGAAGAAGAATGATATTGTCTTTGGGATAGGGCCTGCAGGAACTGGAAAAACATATTTAGCTGTAGTAATGGCTGTGAGGGCTTTAAAACAAGGATATGTAAAGAAAATTATTTTAACAAGACCTGCTGTAGAAGCTGGAGAAAATTTAGGTTTTTTACCAGGGGATTTGAAAGAGAAGGTAGATCCATACTTACGCCCGTTATATGATGCTTTACATGATATTCTTGGACAAGAATATACGCAGCGTATGATGGAGCGAGGAGTAATTGAAATAGCTCCGCTTGCTTATATGAGGGGGCGTACGCTTGATGATTCATTTGTTATTTTAGATGAGGCTCAAAATACAACGGGTGCTCAAATAAAAATGTTTTTAACAAGATTAGGTTTTAGTTCTAAAATGGTTATTACAGGGGACCCTTCACAAGTAGACTTGCCAAAAGGGGTAAAATCAGGGCTATCTATAGCTGCTAATATTTTATCTGGTGTATCAGGTCTGTCATTTATTACATTAGAACAAACGGACGTTGTGAGACATCCATTGGTGCAACGTATTATTGAGGCATATGATAAAATGGAATGATCCTATTTGTCAGGATCATTTCTTTTTGTATGATAAGGTTGGCGAACGTCATATTTTTTACTATCATGAAAGATAAGGAAAATAAACTATTGGTACTAGTGTATAAAATATTGCCTCAAAGTATCGTTTGGTAGAAGAAATGAAAGCTATAAATAGTTTCACTTTATTTCTGGAGAGGAGAAGGTATTGAAATCATGTCAAGATCTCAAGAAATTTCTAAGTGGTTTCGTAATTTACAACATTCGAAAAAACTAAGTTGGATTTCTTACGTTGTGTTAGGAGCAGTGCTGTTTTTTGCGCTTATGAATAATGTAAAACCAGAACAATTAGATGTTAATATGTATTCTATTGCGAAAAAGACAATCCATTCTCCTATAAAAATTGAAGATAAAGTTACAACGGATAAAAAGAAAAAAGAAGCCGCTACAAAAGTTGAAGATCAATATACATATAAAAGTGAGTATAAACAAAACAAAGTTGATATTGTGAATGACGTCTTTGCTAAAGTGGATGAAGTGGTGCAAGAGATTAAAGCTGTTGGACCGGATGATCAAAAAAAGATGACTGATGCTGAGAAAGTGGACAAGTTAAAAAAGAAACTACCCGCTGACTTAACGAAAGAGTTATCTGATTCAAACTTACTGAATTTGATTAATGCAGATCCGAGCCAATTAGTATTAGCGAAAGATGCTGCGGTCACAGCGATTAATAGTATCATGACTGAGCATATTAAAATGGACGAATTGAAAGATGCGAAAGAACGATATGTAAGTGAGATGAATAGTGTTAATGTTGATAATGGTTTAAAAGAATCAATTAAGGCGCTAGGAAGATATGCAATTTCAGCTAACTATTTTTATGACCCAATCTTAACGAAAGAGAAGAGAAAAGCAGAGGAAGATTTAGTTCCACCTGTTTATATTCTTCAAGGACAAGTTCTTGTTAGAGAAGGTGAAACAATTTCAAGTGATGTGTATAATCAGTTGAAATTAGTTGGTTTGTTAGAAAAAGGGAACGGTTTTCAACCTTATGTTGGATTAGCGGTACTCATTGGTGTGTTACTATACTTTATGCATAAACAATTTGAATTATTTTTAAAGAGAAAAAGAGAAGATAGACCGTATGTTTTAGCGTATATTACAATTTTGTCTATCACAATCGTCTTAATGAAAATCATTAGTTTGTTTCAAAAACTTGAATACGCAGGGATTGCATATGTTGTCCCAGTTGCGATGGGAACAATACTTGTAAAACTAATGATTGGTGATCGATTTGTCTTTTTAACGAGTATGATTTTTTCTGTATGCGGAAGTATTATGTTTAATGAAGGAGTAACGAGTACATTAAATTATAGTGTAGGGATTTACGTATTGTTAAGTTCGTTATCGGTTAGTATTTTCTTGCGAGAAAAAAATCGTCGTACAATGATTTTACAAGCTGGTATACTCGTTTCTGTATTAAATGTAGTCGTATTGGCGGCGCTCTTATTATTACGTAATGGGAATTTTTCGCCTCTTGAAATTGGTACGCAATTATTAATGGCTTCACTTTCAGGGATTATATCATCCGTTTTGGCTATGGGGATTTTACCATATTTAGAAAGTGGACTTGGAATCGTATCAAGTATGAAGCTTATGGAATTATCAAGCCCAAATCATCCACTTTTACGCAGAATTTTGTTAGAAGCGCCAGGGACATATCATCATAGTGTAATGGTAGCGAATCTTTCTGAGGCTGCTTGTGAAGCAGTCGGGGCAAATGGTGTATTAGCGCGTGTAGGGGCATATTATCATGATGTAGGAAAAACAGTACAACCGCAATTCTTTATTGAAAACCAAATGGGAATTGAAAACCCGCATGATAAATTAGATCCTGTAACAAGTAAAGATATTATAATTGCTCACGTAACGGATGGAGTAAGAATGCTCGAAGAATATCATATTCCACAAGAAATTATTGATATCGCTGGGCAACATCACGGTACAACGTTACTGAAATATTTTTATTATAAAGCTATTAAAGAAGATAAAGAAAAATATACAGAAGAGATGTTCCGTTATCCAGGTTCAAAAGCAACTTCGAAAGAATCGGCAATTGTTGGTATTGCTGATAGTGTAGAAGCTGCGGTACGTTCTATGAATCACCCAACGCCAGAACAAATTAATAATTTGGTGCAAAGTATTATTAAAGATCGACTGCAAGACGGTCAATTTAGTGAATGTGATTTGACGTTTAAGGAACTACAAATCGTTGGAAAAACGTTGTGTGAAACGTTAAATGGTATTTTTCATTCGCGTATTACATATCCGGAACCTCCGGAAGAAAAGGAGAAAGAATGAGTTTGTTAATTGATTTTATTGATGAAACAGAAGAAGTAAAAGAAGAGTATATGAGTTTAATTCGTGAAGTGTTAGAAAAAGCAGCTCAAATGGAAAATATCGAGGATGGTGCGGAGGTATCGGTGGCATTTGTAGATAATGAGCGCATTAGAGAAATTAATCGTGATTACCGAGATAAAGATCAACCTACAGATGTAATATCCTTTGCCATGGAAGAGATGGGAGAAGGAGAAATGGAGATTGTTGGTGCAGAGATGCCGCGCATGTTAGGGGATCTTATTATCTCTATTCCAAGGGCGAAAGAGCAAGCTGAAGAGTACGGACATTCTTTCGATCGTGAACTTGGATTTTTGGCGTTACATGGCTTTTTACATTTACTTGGTTATGATCACATGACAGAAGAAGATGAAAAAGAAATGTTCGGAAGACAAAAAGAAATTTTAGAAGCTTTTGGATTAGGACGATGAAAAAAGGAAAACTTATAGATAGTTTTGGATATGCTATAGCTGGTATATTCTTTTGTTTTCGTCATGAACGAAATATGAAAATCCATTATTTAGCCGCAGTCATTGTTATATGCTGCGGCTTTTATTTCCATATTACGAAAATAGAGTGGATGATATTACTTGTTGTAATAGGGAGTGTAATGAGTTTAGAGATGGTAAATACGGCTGTGGAAAAAACGGTAGATTTAGCGACTGCCGATATTCATCCGTTTGCAAAAATTGCAAAGGATGTTGCGGCAGGAGCGGTTTTATTGTTTGCAATTATAGCTGTTATAATTGGTGCTATTATCTTTTTACCGTATATGGTATAGTTGCATTCCGAAGCTTTTATTAAGCTTTGGAAGTGCTGTAAGGGCCTTTAATGAGAGAGTGTATCTCTTCATAGCTGTGAACAGGAAGGATGCGGGAATATGAATAGTAAACAATTAATTCTAGAAGCAATCGAAGCGCGTAAACAAGCGTACGTACCATATTCTAAATTTCAAGTAGGTGCAGCATTATTAACGCGCGGTGGAAAAGTATATCGTGGATGTAATGTTGAGAATGCATCATATGGCTTATGTAATTGTGCTGAAAGAACAGCTTTATTTAAGGCGGTTTCTGAAGGAGATAAAGAATTTGTAGCCATTGCGGTTGTAGCAGATACAAAGCGCCCAGTACCTCCTTGTGGAGCATGTCGACAAGTTATGGTAGAATTATGTAAACAGGATACGAAAGTATACTTATCAAACTTACATGGTGACGTTCAGGAGACGACAGTCGGAGAATTGTTACCAGGAGCATTTTTAGCGGAGGATTTACATGAATAGAAAAGGTTATAAATCAGGTTTTGTCTCTATTATTGGCAGACCGAATGTTGGAAAATCTACATTTTTAAACCGTATTATTGGCCAGAAAATTGCTATTATGAGTGATAAGCCACAAACGACTCGTAATAAAATTCAAGGTGTATATACAGAAAATGATGCACAAGTTATTTTCATTGATACACCAGGAATACATAAACCTAAACATAAATTAGGCGACTTCATGGTAAAGATGGCTCAAACGACATTAAAAGAAGTTGATATTGTTCTGTTTATGGTTAATGCAGTTGAAGGATTTGGTCGTGGTGAGGAATTCATCATTGAGAAATTAAAAGAAACGAAACAACCAGTATTTTTAGTCATTAATAAAATTGACCAACTTCATCCAGAGCAATTACTAGAGTTAATTGATCAATATCGTAAACTACATGAATTTGCAGAGATTGTACCAATTTCTGCGTTAGACGGTAATAATGTGGACGCTTTAATTGGAACAATTAAAAAGTATTTACCAGAAGGACCACAATACTATCCAGAGAATCAAGTAACGGATCATCCGGAGAGATTTATTATTGCAGAGCTTATTCGTGAGAAAGTACTACATTTAACACGTGAAGAAGTGCCGCATTCTGTGGCTGTTGTTATCGATGCGATTCAAAAGCGTGAGGGCGGGGCAGTTTATATAAATGCAACGATTGTTGTTGAACGTGCATCACAAAAAGGAATCATCATCGGAAAACAAGGGAAAATGTTAAAAGAAGTTGGTAAGCGAGCTCGTTTTGATATTGAAGCGCTACTTGGTTCTAAAGTATTTTTAGAAGTATGGGTAAAAGTGCAAAAAGATTGGCGTAATAAAATGTCTCAGCTTCGTGACCTAGGTTTCCGCGAGGATGAGTACTAAAATAGAGTAAAGTTGTAATCAGTGGATGGTTGGTTCATCCACTGATTATTGGTTTTTATGAACTTTGATAAATTAGGAAAAATTTTTCTTACATGAAAATGGACAAAATGGGTCAATTTAATAACAACAAAGGAAATTGGTTTATAGGCTACGCTTATTGAGAAAGGTGGATTCTTATGCTAGATTTTACCTGGAAGTTTTTCTCCAAAACAGGAAGCATTGAAACGTACTTGCTTTTGAAAGAAATGGAAAAAGACGTAAACGATGAGATGGATCAACATGAAGAGGAGCTAGCGCATCTAGACTCTCCAATTTCTTGACCCGTTTTGTTCAAACCTTGGATGGTGACGAACATGTTTCAAAAAGTTGAGGGCATCGTTATCCGTACGACAGATTACGGAGAAACGAACAAAATTGTTACAATATTCTCAAGAGAACTTGGTAAGGTAAGTGCAATGGCAAGAGGGTCAAAAAAACCGAAAAGCCGATTAGCATCTGTGTCGCAATTAATGACACATGGCCATTTTCTAATTCAAATGGGATCTGGGCTTGGAACATTGCAACAAGGCGAGATTATTTCAACTATGAAAGAAATTCGCGAGGATATATTTTTAACTGCTTATGCATCATTTATTGTTGAGTTAACTGATAAAGCAACAGAAGATAAAAAACATAATCCGTATTTATTTGAAATGTTATATCAAACGTTGCATTATATGTGTGAGGGTGTTGATCCAGAAGTATTATCATTAATTTATCAAACGAAAATGCTTCCGGTATTAGGGATGCACCCGTACTTTGATACATGTGCGATTTGTCATCAAGAAACAGACTTTGTCGCCTTCTCCGTAAGGGAAGGCGGTTTTCTGTGCTCACGTCATGCAGAGCAAGACCCATATCGTATACCGGTAGGAGAAGCTGTTCATAAATTATTACGCCTTTTCTTCCATTTCGATTTACATAGGCTCGGAAATGTATCGGTAAAGGATAGCACAAAAAAACAAATGCGTTTAGTATTGAATACATATTATGATGAATATTGCGGAAGTTATTTGAAATCAAGACGTTTTTTAGAACAACTTGATAAGTTTCAAATATAATTTTGGGCCGTATACGGTCCTTTTTACATACTTTCTTTTTCGAATAGCATATTTAGTATATAATATTTAAGAGATAGTATAACTTTTTTCGTTGTGCATTAAAGGTGGTGATTATCATAGAGCTGAATAAACGGCAAGAACATATCATTCAGATTGTAAAAGATCACGGTCCTATTACAGGGGAATCAATTGCAGCGCAATTGGGTCTAACACGTGCGACGCTAAGACCAGACTTAGCAATTTTAACGATGGCTGGTTATTTAGAAGCACGTCCACGCGTAGGTTATTTTTATACGGGTAAAACTGGGGGGCAGCTATTATCTGAAGCTGTTAAGAAAATTAAAGTACAAGATTATCAATCTAGACCGGTTGTAATTGATAAAAATGTTTCCGTATACGATGCAATTTGTACGATGTTTTTAGAGGACGTTGGTACATTGTTCGTTGTAGATCAGATGACTCTATTAGTTGGTGTTGTGTCTCGTAAAGATTTATTAAGAGCGAGCTTAGGAAAGCAGGATTTAACCTCTCTTCCGGTTAATATTATCATGACAAGGATGCCAAACATTGCGATGTGTCGTAGAGAGGATTCTTTATATGATATTGCGATGGAATTAATAGAAAGACAGATTGATGCAATGCCAGTTGTAAAAGATACGAAACAAGGTTTAGAAGTGATTGGGCGAATTACAAAAACAAATATTACACGTGCGTTTGTAAATTTAGTAAATAACGAATAAGTGTAATTTGTTTAAAGTGAGGTAATGTAATGGATAATAAAATCGTATATGTCGTATCTGACTCTGTAGGAGAAACGGCTGATTTGGTTGTTCGAGCAGCAATGGGGCAATTCCCGTTTGCTCCTGATATTAGACGTGTACCGTATGTAGAAGATACAGGGACATTAAAAGAAGTGATTTCGATTGCTAAGAGTAATCAAGCACTTATATGTTTTACGTTAGTTAAGCCTGATATGCGCCAGTATTTAGTAACAGAGGCTGCAAAAGAAGGGGTAGAGGCATACGATATTATCGGCCCTCTTATTGATCAAATTGAAGAAATTACGGGGCAAGTGCCGAGATATGAGCCAGGTGTTGTCCGTAGGTTAGATGAAGAATACTTTAAAAAGATTGAAGCGATTGAGTTTGCTGTGAAGTATGATGACGGCAGAGATGCACGAGGTATTTTAAAAGCAGATATCGTGTTGATTGGTGTTTCGCGTACATCAAAAACACCACTTTCCCAATATTTAGCTCATAACAAACGCTTGAAAGTTGCGAATGTACCACTCGTGCCAGAAGTTGACCCACCTGAAGAACTATATCAAGTGGCAAAAGAAAAATGTTTCGGTTTGAAAATTACGCCAGATAAGTTAAATCATATTCGAAAAGAACGATTAAAATCACTTGGATTAAGTGATGGAGCAACATATGCAAATATTAATCGTATTCAAGAAGAAATTGATCACTTTGAGGAAGTAATTAGTAAAATAAATTGCCAAGTAATCGATGTATCGAATAAAGCGATTGAAGAAACAGCAAATATTATTGTGAATGCAGTGCAAAACCAAAAAATGTTTTAGCACATTTACCAAAGGTGAATGTGCTTTTTTCGCTCATGTGAAATATGATACCTATGGATTTTGTAATAGATTGTAGTGTAATGGTTATACTTATACTCCTTTGTCTTTTAGTATATTCAAGGTGTGAGTTTGTCATCCTGAAATGTAAGATGAAAAAATAAAGGGATATGTAGCGTAGTTGAAGAAAATATATTATAATAAAAAATTGTGATAAAAACCTATATTTTACGTTTAGACTTTAATTTTTCAGAATAAACTAGGGATAGGATTTACGAAAAAGACATGTAATTACGTTAAATCGACAAAATCTATACAAGAAAACGCACATTATGGAAGGATTCACAGAAGGGATGTAGAATACAGAAATATGCAAAACATCAACAACATATTAGTTGGTGTAGATGTATATCCCGTGAAGGCTGAAATTGTGCAAGTTGGAGCGGAATTTCATGTCGGAATTTTGTTTGTCGCATCATATGCTCATCCTTTAAGGAAATAGCAAGGCAATTGGATCATTGTAGATACTGAACAAAATGGAGTTGATTGTTATATGGATCAACATGAAAAAGTTACAGATCTCAAGATCAAACAGTATATGTGGCTTGCTACTCTTCTTGTAAAAAGGTGTATATGTATTGTTTCTAAGAGATACATTTGTAACAGATGAGCAAATGTATACAATTTTATATAGCAAGTATGTATATGCGATTTATGCAGATAAAGGACCTATAGGAAAGGTTCAAAATCGTTTATACAATGTAATCGGCAACACTTTCTAACAAGTTTAGAAAAATATTGTCGAATTATAAAGGAATTTTTTAATTTATATCGAATACAAAATACGACACGGAGATGGAGTTATGGGGAACAGAATTCCCGAAGAAGTTGTTGAACAGATTCGGACATCATCCGATATTGTAGAAGTCATTGGTGAATACGTTCAACTTAGAAAACAGGGGCGTAACTATTTCGGCCTTTGTCCATTTCATGGTGAGAATTCTCCTTCATTCTCTGTTTCATCTGATAAGCAAATTTTTCATTGCTTCGGATGTGGAGAAGGTGGAAATGTATTTTCCTTTCTAATGAAAATGGAAGGACTGGCGTTTACCGAGGCTGTTCAAAAGCTAGGCGAAAGAAATGGAATTGCGGTTGCAGAGTACACATCAGGACAAGGACAACAAGAAGACATATCTGATGACACTGTCATCATGCAACAAGCTCATGAATTATTGAAAAAGTATTATCATCATTTATTAGTAAATACGGAAGAGGGAAATGAAGCACTTTCATATTTATTAAACCGTGGTATTACGAAAGAGATGATTGAGAAGTTTGAAATTGGTTATGCATCACCTGCTTGGGATGCAGCGACGAAAATTTTACAAAAAAGAGGTTTATCGCTGTCTACTATGGAACAAGCTGGCCTTCTAATAAGAAGTGAGAAGGATGGTAGTCATTATGATCGCTTCCGTGGAAGAGTTATGTTCCCGATCTATACGTTACAAGGTAAGGTGATAGCGTTTAGTGGAAGGGCGTTAGGAGATGACACTCCGAAATATTTAAATAGTCCTGAAACACCGATTTTTCACAAAAGTAAATTGTTGTATAACTTCCACCAAGCAAGACCATTTATTAGAAAGCGTGGGCAAGTGGTTCTTTTCGAAGGATATGCCGATGTACTAGCTGCGGTAAAAAGTGGTGTGGAAGAAGCTGTTGCGACAATGGGAACAGCTTTAACTGAAGAACAAGCAAAACTTCTGCGACGTAACGTTGAAACTGTTGTTCTTTGCTATGATGGTGATAAAGCAGGGCGAGAAGCGACGATGAAAGCAGGGCAATTATTGCTAAAAGTTGGTTGCCAAGTGAAAGTCACATCCTTGCCAGATAAGCTTGATCCTGATGAATATGTGCAACAATATGGGACTACTGCTTTTGAAAATCTTGTGAAATCAAGTGTGAGTTTTGTTGGTTTTAAAATAAATTATTTGCGTTTAGGGAAAAATTTGCAAGATGAGTCTGGCAAAGAAGAATATGTGAAAAGTGTTTTAAAAGAGTTATCGTTGTTACAAGATGCGATGCAGGCAGAGTCATATTTGAAGTCATTATCGCAAGAATTTTCGTATTCAATGGAAACACTTTTGAATCAATTGCACCAATATCGCAAAGAACAAAAGGTACAGCAAAAACAAATAAAGCAGGTTGCTAAACCGTCTCAAGTCGTTCAAACAAAACCGAAGTTAACAGGTTTTGAAAGAGCGGAAAGAGAAATTATTTACCATATGTTGCAAAGTGCAGAAGTAGCTGTTCGTATGGAATCCCATATAGAAGATTTTCATACAGAAGAACATAAAGGGATTTTATATGAACTATACGCATATTATGAAAAGGGAAATGAACCTTCAGTCGGAACATTTTTAAGTTGGCTCTCTGATGAAAAGTTGAAAAATATTATCACTGATATTTCGACGGATGAATTTATTAATCCAGAATACACAGAAGAAGTGTTACAAGGCCATTTGGAGACGCTTAGACGGCATCAGGAAAAACTTGAAAAGATGGAGATCATCTTTAAAGTGAAACAAATGGAAAAAACAGATCCTGTAGAGGCTGCTAAATATTATGTAGCATATTTACAAAATCAAAAAGCGAGAAAATAGCTTTTTTGATAAAGTTTTAGTATAATGAATGTTTGTATCTCGCGTAAGGAGGGGAACAGATGGCTGACAAACCAGCTCGTTCTAAACAAATTGAAACTGAAATGACCCTTGAGCAAGTGAAAGAACAACTCACTGAGCTCGGAAAAAAACGTGGCGTTCTTACATATGAAGAGATTGCAGAACGCATGAATGGATTTGAAATTGAATCCGATCAAATGGATGAATACTATGAATATTTGGGTGAACAAGGCATTGACTTAGTTGGTGATAATGACAACGAAGAAGGCCCTAATAATCGCCAAATTTCAAAAACAGAAGAAGAGTTTGACCTCAATGATTTAAGTGTACCACCAGGGGTTAAAATCAACGATCCTGTTCGTATGTATTTAAAAGAAATTGGTCGTGTAGACTTACTATCTGCAGAAGAAGAAATTCGACTTGCAACGCGTATTGAAGAAGGCGATGAAGAAGCGAAACGTCGTCTTGCAGAAGCAAACTTACGTCTTGTAGTAAGTATTGCAAAGCGCTATGTAGGCCGTGGTATGCTTTTCTTAGACTTAATTCAAGAAGGTAATATGGGTCTAATTAAAGCTGTTGAAAAGTTCGATTATCGTAAAGGTTTCAAATTTAGTACGTATGCAACTTGGTGGATTCGCCAAGCTATTACACGTGCCATTGCAGACCAAGCGCGAACAATTCGTATTCCAGTTCATATGGTTGAAACGATTAACAAGTTAATTCGTGTACAACGCCAATTATTACAAGATTTAGGTCGTGAACCGTCTCCTGAAGAGATTGGTGAAGAAATGGATCTTGCTCCAGAAAAAGTACGTGAAATCTTAAAAATTGCACAGGAGCCAGTTTCTCTTGAAACACCAATTGGTGAAGAAGATGACTCCCATTTAGGTGACTTTATTGAAGACCAAGAAGCAACATCGCCTGCGGACCATGCAGCCTATGAATTGCTAAAAGAACAATTAGAAGATGTGTTAGATACGCTAACAGATCGTGAAGAAAATGTTCTACGTCTTCGTTTCGGTTTAGATGATGGACGAACTCGTACGCTTGAAGAAGTTGGGAAAGTATTCGGCGTAACGAGAGAGCGTATCCGTCAAATTGAAGCAAAAGCACTTCGCAAATTAAGACATCCAAGCCGTAGTAAGCGTCTTAAGGATTTCTTAGAATAGGTTATTTTTTAAGTTTACTTCACCATTGTGAAGTAAACTTTTTTATTTTGTTAATTTTTGTTAAAATTTAGCTATCGGCAACGATTACAATTTCTTGTAATTTATTTTACAGAATTGTCTTTTGATTTGCAAATGCTCATTTTTCGATTTTTCGATTAATTTTGTTTATTCTATACAAAAATATATGTAGAAAAGCGAAAAATATGATGAGAAACGTTAATAATTATCGAAATAATAAGCGATATGACAATAAAAAACAATAAACTGAATTTATGGAATATTTTTAACAAGTGGTAGTTTACTCTTTTCTGATAGAGCGTTTTCAAGTACAATGGAAATGACTGAATCATCTAACTATTTAGGGATATAGAAGGGGGAGAAGAGATATGAAACGTAATCCGCTGATTCCGTTCGCTCTTATTGCAGCATTGGGTATTATCGTTATGTTTGTATTTTCATTTCAGGGGCTAAATAAATCTAAAGAGTTAGCTGATGCAAAAAATGGCGGGAAGCCAGCACAAACGGCATCAAAACCAGAAGATATTGTGAAGCAAAGTTGTACGAGCTGCCATGGTGATCAGTTACAAGGGGCAGTTGGACCTAACTTGCAAAAAATTGGTGGGAAACTTTCAAAGGATGAAATTAAAGAAATTCTTTCGAAAGGAAAAGGCAATATGCCTGCCAATATAGTTCCAGCTGATCAAGCCGCTAAAGTAGCTGATTGGTTATCGAAGAAAAAATAAAGTTCCGTATGACAAGCCTTTTGCTTATGCAAAGGGCTTGTTTTTCTATATTTTCTAAAATACGATGAATGATAGAGCAGTGAATTGTTGTTATGGGCTTGCAACAACTACTATAAATTCATTATCATGGAGACAGACTGACAAGAGAAGGAGTAATGGAAATACATGAATGAAGTAAAGCTTTCAAAACGATTAGAAGAAGTTGTACGTGAAATACCAGTAGGATCTACAGTCGCTGATATTGGATCGGATCATGCGTATTTACCGTGTTATACAATTATAAATAATATTGCTACAAAAGCAGTTGCAGGAGAGGTCGTAGATGGACCATTTCGCTCTGCGCAAGCAACTGTAGCTGAAAGTGGTTTACAGGATAAAGTAGATGTGCGTAAAGGGAATGGATTAGCTGTTATCGCACCAGGAGAAGTAGATGTAATTACGGTTGCCGGAATGGGCGGAGCGTTAATTCGTGACATTTTAGAAAGTGGTAAAGAAAAATTAGAAGGTGTAACACGTTTAATTTTACAGCCTAATATTGCAGCGCATCATATTCGTGAATGGTTTATTGAGAATGGTTGGGAGCTTATCCATGAAAAAATCGTAAAAGAAGATGGGAAAATTTACGAAATTTTAGTAGGGGAGCGAGGAAATGTTGCAGCGCCTTACTCTGAAAATAAACAAGCTGAATTGTTTATGGGACCATTTTTAATAACAGAAAAAAGTGAAGCCTTCGTTGAAAAATGGGAAGGAGAATTAAAAAACTTCCAAAATATTTTAAAACAGTTAGAACGTGCAGCTGATTCTGAAGAAACAAAAGCGAAGCGTGGGGAAGTAGAAGCGAAAATGAAAATGATAGGGGAGGTTTTATCATGAGTAAAATTCCAAATGGCCATGAAATTATTTCTTTATTTGAAAGTATGTATCCGAAGCATTTGGCGATGGAAGGAGATAAGATTGGCCTGCAGATTGGAGCGCTTAATAAACCCGTGCGGCACGTATTGATTGCGTTAGATGTAACGGAAGAAGTTGTGGATGAAGCAATTCAATTAGGGGCAAATGTCATTATTGCTCATCATCCTTTAATTTTTAACCCGTTAAAAGCGATTCATACAGATAAGGCGTATGGGAAAATTATTGAAAAGTGTATTAAAAATGATATTGCAATCTATGCAGCGCATACAAATGTGGATGTTGCTAAGGGCGGGGTAAATGATTTACTTGCTGAGGCGTTAGGATTGCAAAATACAGAAGTTTTGGCACCGACATATGCAGAAGAAATGAAAAAAGTTGTTGTGTTTGTGCCAGTCACTCATGCAGAAGAAGTAAGGAATGCATTAGGAGACGCAGGTGCTGGTCATATCGGCAATTATAGCCACTGTACGTTTAGTAGCGAGGGTACAGGCGCATTTGTACCTCAAGAGGGGACAAATCCTTATATCGGGGAAACTGGACAGTTAGAACGTGTAGAAGAAGTGCGAATCGAAACGATTATTCCAGCTTCATTACAGCGGAAAGTGATTAAAGCAATGGTAACGGCGCACCCTTATGAAGAAGTAGCATACGATGTGTATCCGCTTGATAATAAAGGTGAAACGTTAGGCCTAGGAAAAATAGGATACTTACAAGAAGAAATGACGCTTGGTCAATTTGCAGAACATGTGAAACAATCATTAGACGTGAAGGGCGCAAGAGTTGTCGGTAAGTTAGACGATAAAGTGCGTAAAGTAGCTGTACTTGGTGGAGATGGTAATAAATATATAAACCAAGCGAAATTTAAAGGAGCAGATGTATATGTAACTGGTGACATGTACTATCATGTTGCTCATGATGCGATGATGCTCGGTTTAAATATAGTTGACCCAGGACATAATGTTGAAAAAGTAATGAAACAAGGTGTACAAAAGCAATTACAAGAAAAAGTGGATGCAAAGAAACTCAATGTACACATTCATGCTTCGCAGTTACATACAGATCCATTTATATTTGTATAAGAAAAATAAAAACCGTTGCTCATGCAAGCAACGGTTTTTATTATTGTTCTTTTTTCACTTTCACGCGAGGTAATATTTTTTGTAACGGTACTTTTCGAACTCTTTCCCATGTAGCGGGATTCATTGGGTTATATTGCTCTAAGAAAGCGATAACTTCTTTCGTAATTGGCGTTGGAGTAGAAGCACCTGCTGTAACAGCTACGTTTTCTACACCTTGTAGCCACTCTAATTGAATTTCGCTTACATCAGCAACTCGATATGCTTTTGTACCCGCGATTTCTTGTGATACTTGTGCTAAGCGATTTGAATTGTTACTTTTCGGATCACCAACAACAATTGTTAAGTCTGCAACATCAGCTTGTTTAGCGACAGCTTCTTGGCGAACTTGAGTTGCTAAACAAATTTCTTTATGGAATTCTGCTGTTGGGAATTTTTTTTGAATGTCCTCCATTAAATGTTGAACATCCCATTGACTCATCGTTGTTTGATTTGTTACTAAAATTTTATCTGTTGGGATTTCTAATGTTTTTAAATCATCGGCTCTTTCGATAAGGTGAACGATGTCAGGTGCAATACCAACTGCGCCTTCTGGCTCTGGATGATTTTTTTTACCGATATAAATGACATGATACCCTTCCGCTTTCTTAGCTTCGATAAGGTCATGCGTCTTGGTAACATCTGGGCAAGTAGCATCGATTGTTGTTAAACCTTTTTCTTTTGCGCGTTGTTTAACTTCTGGAGAAACACCGTGTGCAGTGAAAATAACAGTACCAGAATCAATTTTATCTAAAATTTCTAAGCGACTTGGACCGTCTAATGTGATGATTCCATCTTCTTCAAAAGCGTCTGTAACATGTTTATTGTGAACAATCATACCTAAAATATAAATGGGTCTCGGCAATGATTTATCTAATGCGGCGTTACGTGCAATTACCATTGCATCGACAACACCGTAGCAATAACCACGAGGGGAAATTTTAACAATTTTCATATGAGTAATCCTCTCCTTCTAAACAAGGGATACTTTTGTGCATAGTCTTTTACATTATAAAGGAGGAGTGGATAGAAAACAAAGGATTGTTACACATATAGTTTTGGTTTTGTTGCTGTTTGTTGAACTGGTTCTTTCGGTAACTCTTTTTCTATTACAGGTTCAATCACTATTTTCTTTCGTTTTCGTTTCTTTTTTTGAGGTGCAGGAGGCGGACTTTCTACCTCAACTGGCGCTGTTACATTTTCCGTTTGATTTTCTTCCGTGCTTTTTCCAGAGGTGAGGATTTTAACAATGCTTGGTAGACTACGCATAATAGGACCATACTGTTCGACGACAGGACCTACAGATTGAACGACTTGGGATACTTTTTCGATGTTATTTATCATATTAGTTGGATTCGAAATTAAGTTCGAAAAAAAACTGCCGATGCCACTGCTTGCTGTTGCCGCAGTTGTAGTTGAGCCGCCGCGCGTTTCATTTGATTCATACATTTGAGGCGGTATCATTTGCTCAGGATGTTGCTGCGGATATTGTTGCTGGTATTGCTGCGGATATTGCTGATGATATTGCGGCGGTGGTGGTTGCTGATGCATCATTGGTTGCCCTTCCATTTGTCGGTAAGGTGGAACCATTTGCATAACTGGCTCGGTTGGATCGTGTTTTTTAAAAAGCTTAGCAAGAAAACCTTTCTTTTTTTGTGCCATTGGTGGTAGTTGTGGAATTGGATATGGTGTATAAGGTTGCTGCCCTGGATTCGGATACATTTGCCTTGTAGGGGATTTCGGAAACATGTGAGAAATCCTCCTTTCTTCAGTTAGGTATATACACATACAATATGCAATAAAAGGGAAGAAGGTTAGTTTTTGAAGTGAAAACCTAAACTAAAGATGGATTTTACTTGTAGATTTCGATATAATGTAGACTTGACTGATTTGTGCGCGCAGTAGAAATTTTAGAAAGAAGGTGTAACTTATGACACAACAAACTTTTACACAGTATGATTTTAAACCATTTTTAATAGATGCAGTTCGTGAACTACGCTTTACAGAGCCGACAGGAATTCAGCAGAAAATTTTCCCAGTCGTGAAAAAAGGTGTAAGTGTAATTGGACAATCCCAAACAGGTTCTGGGAAAACACATGCATACTTACTTCCTACATTAAACAGAATTAATGCAAGTCGTGAAGAAGTACAACTTGTTATTACAGCGCCTACTCGTGAGTTAGCACAACAAATTTACGAAGAAATCGTGAAATTAACAAAGTTTTGTGCGGAAGACCAAATGATTACAGCACGTTGTTTAATTGGTGGAACTGATAAACAACGTTCAATTGAGAAATTGAAAAAACAACCTCATATCGTAGTTGGGACACCAGGACGTATTAAAGACTTAGTTGAAGAACAAGCGTTATTTGTTCATAAAGCAAATACGATTATTGTCGATGAAGCAGACTTAATGCTTGATATGGGATTCATTCATGATGTAGACAAAATTGCAGCACGCATGCCTAAAAACTTGCAAATGTTAGTTTTCTCTGCAACAATTCCTCAAAAACTAAAACCGTTTCTGAAGAAATATATGGAGAATCCAGAGCATATTCATATCAATCCAAAACAAGTTGCAGCTGGAAACATTGAACACTATTTAGTGCCTTCTAAACATCGTAATAAAATTGATTTAGTGCATAAAATGCTACTTCAATTTAAACCGTATTTAGCAGTTGTTTTCACGAATACGAAAAAGATGGCAGACCAAGTTGCTGATGGATTAATGGAACGTGGCTTAAAAGTTGGACGAATTCACGGGGATTTATCACCACGTGATCGTAAAAAAATGATGAAACAAATTCGTGACCTTGAATTCCAATATATTGTTGCGACTGATTTAGCAGCACGTGGTATTGATATTGAAGGGATTAGCCATGTTATTAACTATGAGCTACCATCAGATTTAGATTTCTTCGTTCACCGCGTTGGAAGAACAGCACGTGCAGGGCATTCTGGTATTGCAGTGACGATTTATGATCCAGCAAACGAAGAAGCGTTAGATAGCTTAGAAAAACAACGTCATATCGAGTTTAAACATGTAGATTTACGTGGAGATGAGTGGGCAGATTTAGGTGAGCGTCGTCGTCGTAAGAGCCGTAAAAAACCAAATGACGAACTTGATGTTATGGCAACGAAAGTTATTAAAAAACCGAAAAAAGTAAAACCAAACTATAAACGTAAACTTGCAACAGAGCGTGACAAAGTGAAGAGAAAATATAGCAATAAAAAAAGATAAGGGGTTTCCCTTATCTTTTTTTAATCCCGCTAATTTAAATGAAGAGTATAGTCTGTCTAAATAGTCATATGAATTTGTGTAGTGCGTCTTTTGTGAACAAACAATTCACTACATATTTCTACAAATTATGCTATCATTATATCTATTGTATATTGAAGAGGTGATTGTATGTTAAAGATTGGATCTCATGTTTCCATGAGTGGTAAGAAAATGTTATTAGCAGCAAGTGAAGAGGCTGTTTCATACGGTGCAACAACGTTTATGATTTATACAGGTGCACCGCAAAATACACGAAGAAAACCAATTGAAGAATTGAACATAGAAGCAGGAAGAAAACATATGGAGCTGAACGGAATTGAGGAAATTATCGTCCATGCGCCGTATATTATTAATGTTGGGAATACGACGAAGCCAGAAACATTCCAATTAGGCGTAGACTTTCTTCGCATGGAAATTGAAAGAACATCGGCATTAGGTGTAGCGAAACAAATTGTTCTTCACCCAGGAGCGCACGTTGGTGCTGGAGCAGATGCTGGTATTCAACAAATTATTAAAGGGCTTAATGAAGTATTAACGCCAGAACAGACGGTTAACATTGCGTTAGAGACGATGGCAGGAAAAGGAACAGAATGCGGTCGTAGCTTTGAAGAAATTGCAAAAATTATTGATGGTGTAAAATATAATGAAAAGCTATCTGTATGCTTTGATACGTGTCATACGCACGATGCAGGATATGATATTGTAAATGACTTTGACGGCGTATTAAACGAATTTGATAAGATCGTTGGTATAGATCGTTTACAAGTACTTCATATTAATGATAGTAAAAATGTACGCGGAGCAGGAAAAGACCGTCATGAAAACATTGGATTTGGTCACATTGGGTATAAAGCATTGCATCACATTGTACATCATCCACAGTTAATGCATGTACCAAAAATTCTTGAAACACCGTATGTAGGGGAAGATAAAAAAGATAAGAAGCCACCATACAAATTGGAAATCGAAATGCTGAAAAACGGCACTTTTGATGAAGGGCTTCTTGAAAAAATTAAAGCGCAATAAGGAGGGGGAAATCCCCTCCTTATTTTAGTAGTTGCTGAAATAATGTATTTACTTGTTGGGCAGTGGCAGGGGAAGTTACTTTTGCGATTTGTTTTAAAAGCTCTAGTCGCTCGTTGTTATCGTAAATATTAATATTTTTACCCTTCATAAGTAAAACGATTTGATCAGCTTGTGCGGCTGTAATGGGAACTTCATATTCTTTGCTATATTTTAATAGCTCTTTTGTAGAAATATGATTTAATTTTTTATTAACAATTTGTTTAATGAGGTTCATCTTATTATCCTCCTTCACGCGTTCTTCTATCGAAATATATGAGCATATAGCTTGTACATATTCGTGTGGAGTTTCTTTTTCATGAGGAAAAGAAGCGTATGTTATAATATAAGGACAAAACTACAGAAAAAGAGTAAAGGGAGGACTTATGGAGCAAAAGCAACATCGAAAAGAAAGTGTTATTCATCTCATTTATCGTTTAGTTATGATTATTTTTGGAGCAGCATGCGCGGCGGTAGCAATTGAACTATTTTTAATGCCAAATAAAATTATTGATGGTGGAATTATTGGTATTTCTCTTATATTAGATTATCTTACTCCTAACATTTGGTGGTTAAGTTTTTCTACTTTAGTCGTTGTTCTCAATATCCCATTTATGTATTCCGGTTATAAGCAAATTGGAAAAACATTTATGTTATCTTCGACATTTGGTATTGTAGCGTTAGCTTTCATTGAGTCAACGTTACATGCGGTACCGCCATTTACAACAGAACCTATTTTAGCGACAGTGTTTGGTGGTCTTATTTTAGGTCTTGGTGTAGGACTTGTAATTCGTCATGGTGGATCGCTAGATGGAACTGAAATTATGGGGATTTTATTAACGAAGAAATTACCATTCTCTGTTGGTGAATTCGTAATGTTTGTGAACTTATTTATTTTTGCATGGGCAGCATTTGTGTTTGGTGTGGAACAAGCGATGTATTCTGTTATGACGTACTATATCGCATTTAAAACGATCGATACAGTAATTCAAGGGCTAGATGAAACGAAGGCGGTTTTAATTGTATCTGATCAATATGAGGAAGTATCAAACGCGATTTTGCATCGTCTTGGCCGTGGAACTACAAAGCTTGTAGCGAAAGGTGGTTACACGGATAAAGAAAAAGAAGTTATTTATGCAGTTGTAACGCGTCTAGAAGTGACGAAGTTAAAATCAATTGTGCATGAAATTGATGAAAATGCATTTGTTACGATTATGAGCACGCAAGAGACAAATGGTGGTAAGTTTAAATCGGCTATTCACTAAAAAGTTTATAGGAATATTTTTCGGAAGCAGAGAATTTTTCTCTGCTTTTTGTTATAATAGTAAGGTTTCTTGAAAAAATAGATATATTTTAGGCAGATTGGTTTACAACTATAATAAGCTGTACTATAATTCAAATAGATATAAATCGGAATCATTCTGAATTAAAATAGGTGAGATGCTATGAATAATATATTAGAAATTGAAGGTTTAACATTCCGATATGAAGATCGGAATGTGTTAGAAAATATTAATTTGCAAGTTCCGAAGGGAGCTTTTTTAGGTTTAGTGGGACCGAATGGTTCAGGTAAATCAACTTTACTTAAGTGTTTATTAGGTGTTTTAAAGCCAAAAGAAGGAAGCATTCGCGTGTTTGGCGTTGATAGTAAGAAGTTTAAGGAATGGAACAAAGTTGGTTATGTATCCCAAAAGGCAAATAGTTTCAATTCTGGTTTTCCAGCAACTGTTTCTGAAGTTGTGTCAATGGGACTTGTTTCGAAAAAAGGGCTTTTTCGCTTTTTCACAAAAGAGGATAAGAAAAAGGTAGAAAAAGCAATTGCTGATGTAGGGATGAGTGAGTTTCAAGATCGTAACATTGGAGAGCTTTCTGGTGGACAGCAACAGCGTGTATTTATTGCTCGTGCGCTCGTTAGTGATCCTGAATTGCTTATTTTGGACGAGCCTACTGTTGGAATTGATGTAAAAAATGTGGAAAGTTTTTACGAAATATTAGAGGATTTAAACAAAAGGCTCGGGATCACATTAATTCTTGTTACTCATGATATGGGAGCTGTTACCGAAAAAGTAACACATGTTGCATGCCTAAACCAACATCTACATTTCCATGGAAATGTAGAGAAGTTCCGAGAGTTAGAAGATGCAGAAATGTCCGTCTTATATGGACATCATGTTCATCGTTTAGAACACGAACATGAGCATCACGGGAGGATATAATGATACAAGATTTTTTACAATATGACTTTTTACGTAATTCTTTATACGCTGGTATTTTAATTGGACTTGTTGCACCGCTAATTGGTGTGTTTGTTGTTATTCGTCGTTTATCTCTTATTGCGGATGCATTAAGTCACGTGACGTTATCGGGTATTGCAGCAAGTTTATTACTTGAAAAAACCATTTTTACAGGTGGATTTTTAAACCCCTTATATATGGGGATGATTTTCTCGATTGGTGGAGCGCTACTAATCGAAAAGTTACGAACTGTATATAAGCACTATCAAGAATTAGCAATTCCAATTATCCTTTCGGCAGGGATGGGGGTTGGAGTTATTTTCATTTCACTTGCAAATGGATTTAACACAGACTTATTTAGTTATTTATTTGGTAGTGTCAGTGCTGTAACAAGTACAGATTTAATTATTATTGGGATTGTAGCAATTGTTGTTGTTGCGACAATTATTTTATTATATAAAGAGCTGTTTCTATTATCATTTGATGAGGAATACGCAGTATCAACTGGTTTAAGAGCGAAATGGATTCACTTTATTTTCATTATATTAGTTGCTCTTGTCATTGCAGTATCAATGCGTGTAGTGGGGGTTCTTCTTGTATCATCATTAATGACGTTACCAGTTGCAGCAAGTATTCGTATTGCTAAAGGATTTAAACAAACAATTTTCTTTTCCATTTTATTTGGTGAAATTGCAGTAATTGGTGGAATGTTTGCTTCGTATCAACTTGATCTAGCGCCAGGTGGTACAATTGTTATGATAGCAGTTCTTATTTTAATCGGTGCGATTTTATGGAAGAAGAAAAAAACTGCATAAAGTAGGGATAGGTATGAATCTAACAGAAGCTTTACGCCTAATGAAAGAAAAAGGATATAAACATACTGGAAAAAGAGAAGAGATGCTCAGATTATTTGCAGCACATAATCGTTATTTAACTGCGAAAGACGTTTTAGAGCATATGAAGGACGATTATCCAGGGCTTAGTTTTGATACGATTTATCGTAACTTAACAGTTTTTGCTGAGATTGGTGTTTTAGAACAAACGGAATTAAATGGTGAAAAACATTTTCGTTTTACTTGTTCTATTATGGAACATCATCATCATTTTATTTGTTTGGATTGTGGGGGAACGAAAGAGATTACTTCCTGCCCAATGGATTTTATGAATAAAGATTTTACCGGTTATGAAGTAACGGGTCATAAGTTTGAAATATATGGTCGTTGTCCAAAATGTGCAAAGTAAAAGCTCGTCGGTTATATAACTGACGAGCTTTTTTACGTAGAAAAGAAGGTTGCTCACAAATATTGTGGCAACCTTCTTTTTATTGTTCTTGTGTCTCTTTTTCTTTTTCTCGTTCAGCAGCCATTTCAGCAGCAATTACGTCGATTTCTTTTTTCAGTTCTTCTACCATTGTTTCTTCTGGCACTTTACGAACGACTTGCCCTTTACGGAATAATAATCCCTCTCCACGTGCACCGGCAATACCGATATCAGCTTCACGAGCTTCACCAGGGCCATTTACAGCGCAACCAAGTACTGCAACTTTAATTGGTACTTGAAGTGTAGAGATGTATTCTTCCACTTCGTTAGCAATGCTAATTAAATCGATTTCAATACGACCACAAGTTGGACAAGAGATAAGTGTTGCTGCATTAGACGCAAGACCGAATGATTTTAATAATTCGCGAGCAACTTTTACTTCTTCAACTGGATCAGCACTTAATGAAATACGTAGTGTATTTCCGATGCCTTTATTTAAGATTGCTCCAAGACCAGCAGCACTTTTTACAGTTCCGGCAAACAATGTTCCAGATTCTGTAATACCTAAATGTAATGGATAATCAAAAGCACGAGCAGCTTTCTCGTATGCTTCGATTGCTAAGTTAACATCAGAGGCTTTCATAGATACGATAATATCGTGGAAATCTAAGTCCTCTAAAATTTTAATATGATGTAGCGCGCTCTCAACCATACCATCTGCAGTTGGGTACCCGTACTTTTCTAAAATGTGTCGCTCTAATGAACCAGCGTTTACACCGATACGGATTGGAATACCGCGCTCTTTTGCTGCATTTACAACAGCTTCTACTTTATGGCGACGACCAATATTACCTGGATTGATACGTACTTTATCGATGCCACCTTCAATTGCTTTTAAAGCAAGGCGATAATCAAAATGAATATCAGCAACAAGTGGAATGTTGATTTGTTTTTTTATATCAGCAATAGCATCTGCTGCGCGTTCATCTGGAACGGCAACGCGGACGACTTGACAGCCGGCTTCTTCTAAACGCTTGATTTCAGCAACTGTTGCTTCAACATCATGTGTTTTTGTTGTTGTCATACTTTGTATAATTAATTCATTATTACCGCCGATTGTTAAATTACCGACTTTAACTGGACGTGTTTTTGTACGATGAGTCATTTCATTCACGAATAGATCGCTCTCCTTATAAAAGAAGTTTCTTATTTAGTCCCTCATATCAATGATAGTATACGTGATATAGGGCTATAGAAACCGAAGTACTCGGTTTCACTTTTACTATTGTATCAGCGCCTTTATGTAATTGACAAGGATTAAGTGATAGCTTATTGATATAACGGGAATTTATAAGACTTTCCAATTTGTATTTTTGTAGCAGATGTACTTTTGTTTAATTGTTTAAAGTCGTCAATGACTTTTTCTATGGAAGGAATTTTTTTCTTGTTAATTTGTTCTGTAATAGAAAGAACTGTCTCACCAGTTTTTACTTCAATTGTTTTATAAGATACATCCGTTTCTTTTTCTGTTTTGTTCGCTTTATTTTGTTGACTGTCTGTGTTTTCTTTTTTAATTGTTTGAGCAGCAGTTGTTTTTTTATATGAACTTAACATCGGTAAAGTACCGATTTTTATATCGTAATAAAATATATAACCGAGAACAAGCACGAATAGGAATATACCTAATCTCTTCATATTCTTCACTCCTTTGCTAGGAATATATGCTTGTCCAAAAAAAAAATGCCTATTTAGGCATTTTTTTTCGTTCTTATTTTTCTTTCGGTTTTGGAACTTCTTTAATTGTTAAGTACAGAACAATTAAAACAACTGCGATATAGATGAATGTTGATCCAGGTACGACAATCTTGCATGCATCCATAATCATAAAGAAGATTGTTGGAATTGTGTAGCTGTATGCAGTTAGTGTCCAAACTTGTTTATAGGATAGTTTACGTTGACCGCTCATAGCAGAACCGATGAACGCAAGTAAAGTCACGCCTACAAAAGTTATGAATAATTGGAATAGGTACACTAAGAATCCAATAACAAATAATAAAATTGGATAAATATTATCGAATAAAGAAATAAATTCTTGTAGATCTTTTTTCTCAAGAGATGCACCTAACAAATCGTTATAAGAATACGTTTGTGTTTGACCATTTCCCATAGAGACTACTTTATCTTTTAAAACAAATAAACCTGTTTTATTTTGATATTTTTCTAGGTCTGTTGAATTTGGATCAAATACGAAAAGTGTATTTCCTTCTTCTTTTTCAATAGGTTGATCAATATCAGCTTTTAGTTCGCCATTTTCGATTTTAAAATCAGGTAAATCTTTATCGATGACTTGATTTACCATGCCAACACCATCCTGGATAAAACTACCGTACAAAAAAGTTCTTGGAATAGTAGTAATTAAGCAAAGTAGCATAATATACAAAATGGTTTTACCGATTTTTTGAAAACGGAATAGCGCCATATCTTTAGGCGAGTATATGCTTTTTACGAATTGGGTAAATATGGACATAGATTCACTTCCTTTATGTATGTATAAAATCATTGTAACGTAGGAATCTAGAGAATCTCAAGATATATTATATTTACATATAGTAGAGATAACTAAATTTCTTTTATTAACTTTCTTCTTTTAAATAAGAAAAATACAATTGACACTTTTCTTTTCTATATGGTAAATTTATCTTACATTTCTTAAAGAGCATATCCGATAGGAATTCCTTTATTTGATATGTTGTTACATACATAATTGTGGACCCTTAGCTCAGCTGGTTAGAGCAGACGGCTCATAACCGTCCGGTCGTAGGTTCGAGTCCTACAGGGTCCATATCCATTTCGCATGTTTATTATGTTAGCAGGAAGCTTCCTTGTAGAAGGAAGCTTTTTTTACGGAATATATGAGCATTTTAATTGAAAAGAAGTGGGAATTTTGCTACTTTAATGATAGCAAGACAATGTGATTTATTTGTTTGCACCCTATGGCAATTAGGGTAGAATGAAGTTGTATGTCACTTAAGTGGCAATACATAAACTGGGAGGAATATAACAATGGCAAAACACGAATTACCAAATTTACCTTATGCGTATGATGCTTTAGAGCCTCACTTTGACAAAGAAACAATGAACATCCATCATACAAAACATCACAACACGTACATTACAAACTTAAACGCTGCTTTAGAAGGTCATGCAGAATTAGCTGACAAAAGCGTAGAAGAATTAGTTGCAAACTTAAACGAAGTACCAGAAGCAATCCGTACAGCAGTACGTAACAATGGTGGCGGACATGCTAACCATACATTCTTCTGGACAATCCTATCTCCAAACGGCGGAGGACAACCTGTAGGTGAACTTGCAACTGCAATTGAAGCAAAATTCGGTAGCTTCGATGCATTCAAAGAAGAATTCGCAAAAGCTGGCGCAACTCGCTTCGGTTCTGGTTGGGCTTGGTTAGTAGTAAACAATGGTGAGTTAGAAGTAACAAGCACTCCAAACCAAGATTCTCCTTTAACTGAAGGTAAAACTCCAGTTATCGGTTTAGATGTTTGGGAGCATGCTTACTACTTAAACTACCAAAACCGTCGTCCAGACTACATCGGCGCATTCTGGAACGTTGTAGATTGGAACGCTGCTGAAAAACGTTACCAAGAAGCAAAATAATCGTAATAATATAGAAAAAGCTAGGGGAGAGCTCCTAGCTTTTTTCTATGCTTTCCTTTTACATAATTGGGCTTGTCTTTGGAAGACTAGAACATGAAGTAAAGGAGAGTTGTGTATGAAATGGAAACATATAATTGGTGACGTTGAAGTGAATCGGGATTTAGTGTTATTGCTCCTTATAGGAGGTTTATACACGCTCGCAATTTCTTTATCGAATACGTTTGTAAATATTTATTTATGGAAACAAACACAAAATTATGTGAATCTTGGCTTGTATAATTTAGCCAGCGTGGTATTACAGCCTCTCACATTTCTTGTAGGGGGAAAATTAGCGAAACGTATCGATCGTTCGATTTTATTACGAATAGGAGTAGGGACGCTCGCAATTTTTTTTATTGTTGTCTTAGTAGCAGGGAAAAGTGCTTCTCAGTATATTTTATTAATGGGGGCTCTTTTAGGAGTAGGATACGGTTTTTACTGGTTGGCTTTTAACTTATTGACATTTGAAATTACAGAACCAGAAACAAGAGATTTCTTTAATGGGTTTCTTGGACTTCTTACATCCTTCTCTGGAATGATTGGACCGATAGCAGCAGGATACACAATTTCACGTATGGAGAAATGGAGTGGCTATACTGTTATATTCTTTCTTTCATTAGTTCTATTTGCAATTGCTGTCGTCTTAAGCTTCTTTTTATCTAAAAGAGAATGTGAAGGGCGTTATGAAATCGTGCAAGTATTGAAAGAACGACGGATTGATAAAAATTGGGGAAAGATTACACGAGCTCATTTTTTCCAAGGATTGAGAGAAGGAACGTTTATTTTTGTCATTTCAGTATATGTTTATTTAGCAACTAATAGTGAGTTTGCATTAGGGAAATACAGTTTAGTGAACTCTGCTGTATCCTTTGTATGTTATTACTTAGTTGCTCGTATGTTAAAGAAGGAGTGGCGAAAAAAAGCAATTTTACTTGGAGGCATTATTTTATATGCTGTCGTCTTTTTAGTTATTTTCAATGTTACATACACGAAATTACTTATTTATGCGGCATGTATTGCAATTGCATATCCTATTTTACTTGTTCCGTACGGATCAATGACATATGACGTAATTGGTAGAGCGAAAAATGCGAGAGAATGGCGTGTGGAATATGTCGTTGTTCGGGAGCTGTGGTTAAACGCCGGAAGAATCTGTTCCATTTTAAGTTTTTTATGTGCTGTACTATTCTTTCCACCTGAAAAAAGTTTACCTTACTTATTATGTATTTTAGGTGCTGGACATTTTCTTATTTATTTTGCAGTTAAAAATGTCAAATATGATGAGAGAAATGCGAGTAAAGCAAGTGTTGTAACGCAAGGGAACGCGCAAAACCAAACTGAACCAGAAGGTTAACTTCTCGTTTGTTTTATGCTAGAATAGAAAAAGATGTAAGACAGCAGTGAGGACACCTGTATGAAGGTGTCCCTTTCACATTACATAGCTGTTGGTAGAGGGGGTTTGTATGAGCAAGAAACAGAAGCAAAATAAGAAAAAGACCCACGTTCCTTTTCGGTTAAACGTGCTGTTTTTCTGCGTGTTTTTAATGTTCTCCGCGGTTATTGTAAGGCTCGGATATGTACAAATTGTTCGTGGTGAAGAATATAAGAATGAAGTGGAGAAGAAAGAAAACTCAACGATAAGTAATCCTGTACCGCGTGGGAAAATATTTGACCGTTATGGGCGAGCTGTAGTAGATAATGTAGCCATTCGTACTATTACATTTACAAAAATGAAAGGATCAACTGCAGAAGATCGCTTAGAAACAGCGAAAAAGCTAGCAGATTTGATTGAAGTACCGACAGATAAATTAACGGATCGCGATAAAAAGGATTATTGGCTTGCTATGCATAAAGAGGAAGCTAAAGAAAAAATTACGAATAAAGATCGTCAAGAGTTTAAAGATAAAAAAATTGATGATAAAGAATTAGACGAGCGCCAGCGAAGTCGTGTAACAGAAGAAGAGGTTAATCAATTATCCGCAAAAGATCTAGAAATACTAGCGATTAAGAGTAAGATGGATGGCGGATATGCAATGACACCTCAAGTTATTAAAAAGGATGCTACAGAAAAGGAATATTCGATTATTAGTGAAAACTTAGCAGCATTACCAGGTGTAGATACGAATGTTGATTGGGATCGAAAATATACGTACGATGATTTATTCCGAAGTGTACTTGGTGGGGTGTCGACATCTGATGAAGGTTTACCTAGAGAAAGACTAGATTACTATCTTGTTCGTGATTATAATCGAAATGACCGAGTAGGAAAAAGTTATCTTGAGCAACAGTATGAAGATAGCCTACACGGTACGAAAGCAGAAGTTAGAAATGTTACAGATAAAAACGGTAATATTTTAGAAACGATTAATGTATCAAAAGGACAAAGTGGTAATGACCTGAACTTAACAATTGATATGGAATTACAAAAGCGCGTGGAAGATATTCTTGCGAAGAATTTAATGAGGTTTAAAGGAAGCGAACCTCTTTTAGATCGCGCATTCGTTGTAATGATGAACCCAAAAAATGGCGAAGTTTTATCTATGGCGGGGAAACAATTAGTTAACGAAGATGGTCAAACGAAAGTAAATGACTTTGCATTAGGTACCATGACAAGTTCTTATCCGATGGGATCAACTGTAAAAGGTGCAACAGTACTTACTGGATATCAAACTGGTGCGATTCAACCAGGATCGGTGCAATTGGATGAACCAATTAAATTAAAAGGTACACCTACGAAGTCGTCTTGGAAAACGATGGGATACATTAATGACCTTACAGCTTTAAAAATGTCTTCTAACGTTTATATGTTTAAAACAGCGATGAATATCGCCGGTGTTCAGTATGTGAGAGGTGGTACGTTAGATATACCTCAAAAAGCATTTGATACGATGCGTTATTATTTCGGACAGTTTGGACTTGGTGTAAAAACAGGAATTGATTTACCGAATGAATCTGCTGGTCAGATGGGTAGAAGTAGTCAACCAGGTTTCTTACTAGATTTATCAATTGGACAGTATGATACGTATACACCGCTTCAATTAGCGCAATATATTTCGACGATTGCCAATGGCGGATATCGTATGCAACCACAAGTTGTAAAAGAAATTCGTCAACCGGCAGTGAAACCGGATGAAGTTGGGAAAGTTGTTCAATCTATGGAACCGAAAGTATTAAATCGTGTTGATATGCCAGAATCGCAAATTAAACGTGTTCAAGAAGGATTTAGACAAGTTTATAATGATTCAGGTGGTACAGCTACAAAATACTTTACAGGTGCAAAATATAAAGCGGCAGGGAAGACAGGTACCGCGCAAACTGTGTATGGCGGAGATAAAGAGATTGGTAGAAAGGCAAACGGTGAACGTGTGGAAACATATAACTTAACATTAGTAGGCTATGCGCCACTTGAAGATCCAGAAGTAGCATTCTCTGTTGTCGTTCCGTGGGTACATGATGATAAGACTGGTATTAATGGATATATTGGTCGTGAAATTATGGACGCTTACTTTGATTTGAAAAACAAAGAAGTAAATGGTGAAGCTCCAAAAGATGATAAAGACAATAAAAATAAAGAGCAAGATGATGAATAAAAAAGTTGTAAAAAAGCACACTATCTGAAAAGATAGTGTGCTTTTTTTTATGGTTTATGCATATCGTGTAATAAATGTGGACAAGTATACAACATTGAAAAAAACGCGGCCGTATAAATGATACTTGTATATGGTGGGATAGGGGATAAATATTTTATAGGGAAATCGTCAGAGGAAATGAATAGCTACTACTGAATTAAAATTGTACCATATGTTGATTTATGTGGAACTTTACAAAACTTTTACAAACAATTAAAACCGAATTAATAGTTTAGCAGTATTCTTATATCTGTAATCCTGTTATTTCCGGTTACTTCTAGGAGGAAGAACACGTGAAATGGATGCGTACACCGATTAAAGTTTTCGTATTATCAATATGGTTCCTCTGTTTTGAAATGTCTACTGCATTTGCTTTAAATGATACGGGAGAAGTGAGAGTTGATGGATCCTCAACGGTTTTTCCTATTATAGAAGCAGTAGCGGAGGAATATACAAAGGTGCATCCAGACGTGAAAATTTCCATCAGTATTTCTGGAACTGGGGGAGGATTTAATCGTTTCAGTAAAGGAGAAGTAGATATAAATAATGCTTCGAGAGTAATGAAACAAGTCGAGAAAAATGAAATGAAGAAAAACTCTATTCAGTTCACACCTTTTGAGGTTGCTAACGACGGTCTTACGATTGTTGTGAATCGCCATAATACATGGGTAGACGATATGTCAGTAGACGAGTTACGACTACTTTGGAGTGAAGATGGAAGAGAGAAGCGATGGTCACAAATTCATTCAACATGGCCACGTGAACAAGTGAAGTTTTATGCACCAGGCGTAGACTCTGGTACGTATGATTATTTTCAAAATGTCATCTTACAAAATCATCGCATTGTAAAAAAAGTCTCTTTGTCTGAAGATGATCAAGTTATTATGCAAGGGGTAATGAATGATAAACATGCCATTGCTTTTGTAGGATATGCTTATTATATGGCTAATCGAGATAAGGTGAAAGCAATAAAAGTAAATGGTGTATTTCCGACGAAAGAGACCATTCAATCAGGTAAGTATAAGCCGTTATCTAGGCCGCTACTTACTTATGTGAATAATGCATCTATCCGAAATAAAATGAATGTAGCAAACTATGTTGAGTTTATGATTCAGCATGTCGGTAACCTCGCTGAAGAGGTCGGGTATGTAAAATTAAAAAAAGAAAAATACAATGAACAGCTGCGTATGTTAACAGAAATAAAAAGGTAATGTCAGGGTGGAAAGGGGTTTTCATCTTTGGCTCATAATGACAAAAGTCAAATTACATTTTCTGTACAACATTTGATTGAAAGAAATACAAAACAAAGAAAAAAAACGCAGCGAATCAATCGAATAGTACCTTTATTACTAAAAATAATTGCTAGTGTTTCTATTGTGACGACACTTGGCATTGTTTTTACGCTCTCTAATGAAACAATCATGTTTTTTCAAAAAATATCATTATACTCCTTTTTGACGGAGAAAGAATGGTTACCATTTTTTGAAGACCCTAAATTCGGTATATTACCACTTATATGTGGAACGTTCCTTGTAACAGCAATTGCTATGTTTGTAGCAATTCCTATCGGTTTAGCGTGTGCCGTATTTTTAAGCGAATATGCTTCAAATAGTGCACGGAAAATATTAAAGCCGATGTTAGAGCTATTAGCAGGTATCCCGACAATTGTATATGGTTTTTTTGCATTAACAGTTGTTACACCGCTTTTACAAAGGATTATACCAGATTTACAGTTTTTTAATGCGATTAGTCCAGGAATCGTTATCGGATTTATGATGATGCCTACAATTGCATCTCTATCTGAAGATGCGATGAGAGCTGTGGCGAAAGGGACGAAAGAAGCTTCATTAGCACTCGGAGCGACGCGGTTTGAAATGGTAAAACAAGTGGTGTTTCCGTCCGCTTTTACAGGGATTATGGCAGCAATTATATTAGCAGCTTCTCGTGCGATTGGTGAAACGATGATTGTTGTAATTGCAGCAGGATCCACACCAAATGTATCGCTTGATCCGACACATTCTATTCAAACGTTAACAGCCTATATTGTGCAAGTAAGTTTAGGTGATGCTCCGCATGGAACGATTACGTATTACAGCATGTATGCTGTAGGCGCAACGTTATTTTTGTTTACCTTTATTATGAACATCATTTCGCAGTCAATTATGCGCCGTTTTAGGAGGATGACATAATATGCGAATGTTGAATCATAAAAAAATACAAAAAAATATGGCATCACGCTTTTTAAAAGATCGAATTTACAAATTGTTATTTTATATAGCAATTTTATTTTCAATCGTAATTTTGTTTTTGTTACTGTTTCAAATTGTTGAAAAAGGTATAAGTTATCTTTCAATAGATTTCTTTACAAATTTCGCTTCACGTAATCCGAAAGAAGCTGGTATTGCTGCAGCTTTGTCAGGGACAATATTATTTATGAGTATTGTTATACCTGTTTCTTTTATATTTGGAGTTGGAACAGCACTTTATTTAGAGCAATATGCGAAGGAATCTCTATTTAAAAAAATAATAGAGATTAATAATCAAACGTTAGCAGGAGTACCATCTGTTGTATTTGGATTGCTTGGTTTAACTATTTTTGTATATGCTCTTCATTTAGGAGAGAGTATAGTTGCAGCAGCATTGACGATGAGTCTACTCGTTTTACCAACAGTTGTTGTGGCGAGTCAAGAAGCAATTCGATCAGTACCAAGTGTTTTATTAGAGGGTTCTTACGGATTAGGTGCTACGAAGTGGCAAACGATGTATCAAATTGTATTGCCATATGCTTTCCCAGGGATTATAACGGGCTGTACGTTAGCGATATCAAGAGCAATTGGAGAGGCTGCACCACTATTAGTTATTGGGGCACTTGCGTTTGCAAATTATGTTCCATTTAGTATGTTTGATAGATTTACAGTTCTACCAATTCAAATTTTTAATTGGATGAGTAGGCCACAAGAAGAATTTCAGTATGTAGCAGCAGCTGGGATGATTGTTTTGTTAGGTTTGTTGCTATTTATCAATATATTTGTTTTATGGTTACGAAATCGAAAATAAGTTGGAAGTGGATGAAAGGGGAATTCAAATGGTAGCAACAGTAGTAAATGTACAGGTGAAAAACGAAGAGAAAATCGAGACTGCGCCAAAGAAGGTAGTATTTGATACGAAAAACTTAAATTTATGGTACGGGGAAGACCATGCTTTAAAAGATATTAATTTAAGTATTCATGAGAATGAAGTTACAGCCATTATCGGTCCAAGTGGCTGTGGTAAATCAACTTACTTAAAAACATTAAATCGCATGGTAGAGTTAGTACCGATCGTTCGAACTACAGGTGTAATTGAGTATAGAGAACGCAATATATTTGATAAATCATATCCAGTTGAAGAATTAAGAACGCATGTAGGAATGGTGTTCCAAAAGCCAAATCCATTTCCAAAATCTATTTATGAGAATGTAACATACGGTCCAAAAATCCATGGTATTCGTGACAAAAAGACATTAGATGAAATTGTTGAAAAAAGTTTACGTGGAGCAGCGATTTGGGATGAGTTAAAAGATCGTTTGCACGATAATGCATACGGTTTATCTGGTGGACAGCAACAGCGTCTATGCATCGCACGCTGCTTAGCTATTGAGCCAGACGTTATTTTAATGGATGAGCCAACATCGGCATTAGACCCAATTTCAACATTAAAAGTAGAAGAATTGATTCAAGAGCTAAAGAAAGATTTTAGTATTGTTATCGTAACGCATAATATGCAACAAGCAGCGCGTATTTCAGACAAAACAGCTTTCTTCTTAAGCGGGGAAGTTGTGGAGTATACAGATACAAACAAATTATTTACGACTCCTTCAGATAAGCGTACAGAAGATTATATTACAGGTCGCTTTGGTTGATATCGTTTCAAAGCTAAGAGCAAATGCCCTCTTAACAGAGGGCATTTCTTATTTTATCTTACTGTTAATAAAGAAGTAATACTTCTCCTTATCTTAAGGTTTATTACAAGCGTAAGAGGCTATGTAGGAGATTTACCCCGCTATTTGCGGGCAGTAAGACCCCCACCTTAAAATTTAGCGAAAGCAAAGAAGTTAGGGAGGGGATCTTGCTGCCTATCAAATCCCGATTGATGAGGGTTGATTAAAGTTTCACTTTTATATAATGGCACATAATATTGAGGGGGAAGAAAAATGGTAAGAGAACAGTTTCAAGGTGATTTAAAAGCGTTACAGCAAAAGGTGATTGAGCTTGGAGAATTAGCAAATGCGGCTTTATTGATTGCTATGGAAGGTCTGCATACAAGGGATGTAGAGAAAGCGTTAGAGGTCATTGATGGTGATTACCGCATGGATAATTTAGAAGAGGAAATAAACGATCTTGCGCTTATGCTCATTACGAAGCAGCAACCTGTAGCAAGTGACTTAAGAAGGATTTTTATTTCAATTAAAACAGCGACAGATTTAGAGCGCATTGCAGATCATGCTGTTAATATTGCAAAGGCTACAATTCGTCTTGGGGAAAAAGAAGTGGCTGTTAGTTTGCACAACCTAGATGAAATGTTTGCGGTTGCAAATGAGATGTTGCATTTAGCGTTAGAAGCATATGAACAAGAAAATTTAACTTTTGCGAAACAAATTGCTGAAATGGATGATTCCGTTGATGAAATATATGGAAAAGCAATTCGTGAGTTTATATCTTCAGTTCCGGAACAACCAGAAGCAATTACGCAAATTACACAATTATCATTTGTCGCGAGATATATTGAGCGTGTAGCAGATCATATTACAAATATTGCTGAAAATGTCTTTTATTTAGTAAAAGGAAAGCATTATTTATTGAATGAGTAGGAAAAAAAGCTCGTTGTTTCCTTTAGTTTATGATGATAAGATGTATCATAATGTAATGGAAAAATTAGTATATATGTTTGTCGTTAATAAGTATTATTTACCAATTTATAGTAAGCGCTTTCTTGTTGTTTGAAATGTACGTTTTTATAGGTTAGAAATTTAATTATATAGTCTTCTAAATGAGGATGTGTTTAACTAATCAAGTTTATGCTGCTAGTTCATGTGGGATAGGGAATATACATATGGTATATGGAGTTACTGAACATTATATAAGTGGAGGCTGAAGTATATGAAGGGGGTTATTTTAGCTGGAGGAAAAGGAAGGCGCCTTAGACCATTAACATGTAATACTCCAAAGCCGATGTTACCATTATTAGAAAAACCAGTTTTAGAATATAATATTGAGTTATTACGCCAGCATGGTATTCGTGAAATTGCAATTACTGTTCAATATATGAGTACGACTATTAAGCAATATTTTGGTGACGGTAGTAAATGGGGAGTTAACTTGTATTATTTTGAAGACTCTCCTCCGCTTGGCACAGCAGGGAGTATTAAACAAGCAGAACAATTTTTAGATGAAACATTTGTTGTGATAAGCGGGGATGCATTAACTGACTTTCAATTATCAGAAGGAATTAGGTTTCATGAACAAAAGAAAAGAATGGTAACAATGTTTGTGAAAGAAGTAGAAAATCCACTCTCATTTGGATTGGTTGTAATGAATAAAGACCAGGAGGTTACACGATATATAGAAAAGCCGGGCTGGAATGAGGTAGTATCTAATGTTGTGAATACAGGCATATATATTATGGAGCCAGAAATCTTTTCTTACATACCGCCTAGGCAATTTTTTGATTTCAGTCATGATGTGTTTCCGTTATTGGCAAACAAAAATGTGTTATTCGCATATTTGTCAGAAGGTTATTGGTTAGATATCGGCACATTTAATCAATATCGACAAGCACAATTTGATTTGTTAACGAAAAAGTTACAAGTA
Source organism: Bacillus sp. PPSBB_2 (assembly GCF_045291115.1). Taxonomy (NCBI): domain Bacteria; kingdom Bacillati; phylum Bacillota; class Bacilli; order Caryophanales; family Bacillaceae; genus Bacillus; species Bacillus sp. PPSBB_2. The sequence goes on along the minus strand of NZ_CP147983.1, from coordinate 4,508,262 downwards.
CCTATTCCTTATACAGAAGTATTACCGATGGTATGGATGGGAGAAGGGGTGACGATTGGTAAAGGGACGAAAATTCATGGCCCCTCTTTTATTGGAGAAGGAGCAAAGATTGGTACAGGAGCTGTAATTGAGCCATATTCTATTATTGGGAAAAATAGTATCGTTTCAAATTATTCTCATCTGCAAAAAAGTATTGTTTTTGCAAATGCCCACATTGGGAAGTATTGTGAACTATTAGAAACGACAATAGGAGAGCGTACAATAGTTGAAGATGATGTTACACTGTTTCAAAAAAGTGTTGTAGCGGATCACTGTCATATCGGAAGAAGTACGGTAATTAAGCAAAAAGGAAAACTATGGCCTTATAAGGCGATTGATAGTCATTCGATAGTAGGAGCGGCTGGTATTCAAGAGAGTGAAATGAGTGCAGGGTGGTTACAAAAAAGCCGCATTGTAGGAAGAGGGAATGTTGAAATTACTCCCCAGTTTATCGTGAAGATTGCGATGGCGTATGGTTCTCTTTTTAAAAAAGGAGAAAGTATATTAATTGGAAGTCAAGAAAATATAGAAACAACCTCTTATAAAAATTTATTTTTACATGCTATTCATGGTATAGGGATTCATACGATGGAATGTAAAGAAATGAACGAGTCACTTTTTCAATATAGTGTTCACCAGTTGCAATGTGCAGGTGGTGTTTTCATTCAAGTGGAGAATGAGAATGAGATTGTTATAAAGTTATACGGTCAAGCTGGCATGCCGTTAACGTATAAGCAGCAAAAAGAGATAGAACAAGTATATATGTCCGAATTGTTTTATTACGTGCATGAGAAAGAAATGGGGCGTAATAAGCTCGTTCATGTTTCTATGAATGAGTATATAGAAGTTATATTGGAGCATATTGATATCGAGAAAATACAGATGCAGAAGTTTCATCTTCTTATTAATAAGAGAAATGATACGTTGCAACATTTACTCATGCTCTTTCTGCAAAGACTTGGTTGTACAGTTACATGGATTTATGCAAGCGAACAAAAAGATCATGTGAAAGCTTTGATGAAATCAAGTAAAGCGAATATGGCTCTTATGTTTTCTGAGCAAGGAAATCATTTCGAGTTATACGATAAACATAGTAATATTTACCAAGGTACAGATTTGGAAGAGGTAGATATTCCAGATTTCTTACTCGAATCGACAGGAAATATTTACCCAATGTCTTTGAAGTTAGGAGAATGTTATCTTCTATTTTATACGCAGGATGAAAGAAAGTCGTTTCAAGTAAGGTGGAAGCGAGATATTTTATATCGGATTGGAAAATTATTCGAGCTAATAGCATTGCAAGGAAAAACGTTTCTCAGCATAGTAGAGCAATCACCTCCGCTCTATTTACTTTATGATGAAGTGGTATGTTCATGGAATGAAAAAGGGGAAATTATGAGGAAATTATTGGATGATATAGAAAGGAAGGGAGAAGGTATATTTGAAGGAGTACAGTTCAAATATACTGAAAAAGAGTGGTCTTATATCGTTTCTGACACAAAACAACCAAAATTTTTGGTGTATTCACATGCTAGAAACCCAGTAATAGCAAGGGAAAATATGAAAAATCTTATAGAAAAAATTAGACAATATCAAAAGGTGTAGAATTTTTATTTTAAAAGTGGTATTATAGTATAGTCTGATTTAAGTTATTAGTACTGGAGGGAAATAAGAATGCGTGTGAATATTACTCTAGCATGTACAGAATGCGGAGATCGTAACTATATCTCAAAGAAAAATAAACGTAACAACGCTGAGCGTATCGAGCTTAAAAAGTATTGCAAGCGTGACAAGAAGTCTACGTTACACCGTGAAACAAAGTAAGCAGTAGGAATATTTTCCTACTGTTTCTTTTTTTTATTCGATTCCTATGTTAAAAGTGATACACTATCAGCATAGAGTAAAGTGTCACTGTAAGGGGGAGAATGTGTGAAAGCAGAGAAAGTACGTTTACGTAAACAAATAATAGAACACATGAATTCTTTATCAGAAGAACAGTATACAACTTTATCAGAACAGATTGCATTTTCGTTGTATGCGCAAAAAGAGTGGGTTGAAGCTAAAACAATTGGAATTACTCTTTCAATGGAAAATGAAGTGAATACATATCCTATTATCGAAAAAGCTTGGGAAGAAGGAAAGAAAGTTGTAGTTCCTAAGTGTAATAAAGGAACTAGAACGATGTCCTTCCGGCAAATTAATAATTTTGATCAATTAGAAACGGTGTATATGAATTTACGTGAACCGATTCCTGGGCTTACGGAAGAAGTGAATATGGATGAAATTGATCTTCAAATTGTGCCGGGCGTAGCTTATACAGAACGAGGAGAGCGAATTGGGTACGGCGGTGGCTATTATGATCGTTATCTCGTGCATTATAAAGGGAAAACGCTGTCATTAGCGTATGATTTTCAAATGGTAAAACACATTCCAGTAGAGCCATTTGATAAAAATATAGAAAAAATTATTACAGAAAAAGGAACACTGCTTATAAATAAGCTTGTATAGACAAATAAAAATTGACGAGACTTTTTCTTCTTGATTATAATAAAATATGTGAACGTTTTCTTATTATAATTTTTTATAGTAAGTGAGCATAGAGGGTGATGAAATGGTATCTATTTATGATATTCAGCAATTGCTAAAGAAATTTGGTACGATTATTTATACGGGAGATCGAATTGCAGATTTACAATTAATGCAAGATGAATTGCGTGAATTAAATCAATCACAGCTAATCGATCCACAAGACTATCAAACAGCTTTATTTTTATTGAAGCAAGAAATTCAAAAAGAGCTAAATAAGAATTAGATAAAGGTAGGTAAGCAACATGGAAGAGAAATGGTTAGTTGGTGTTGACCTTGGTGGTACAACGATTAAATTAGCATTTATTAATGTATACGGTGAAATTTTACATAAGTGGGAAATCCCTACGAATACAGGTGAGCAAGGAAAACATATTACACTTGATGTTGCGAAAGCAATTGATAAAAAGCTAGAAGAATTAGGCGAATTGAAGAGCAAATTAATTGGTATTGGTATGGGAGCTCCTGGTCCTGTACATGTGGCGTCTGGAATGATTTATGAAGCGGTTAATTTAGGATGGAAAAACTATCCGCTAAAAGATTTATTAGAAGTAGAAACAGGATTACCTGTTGTTATTGATAATGATGCAAACTTAGCAGCGCTTGGTGAAATGTGGAAAGGTGCTGGTGAAGGTGCAAAAGATTTAATCTGTATGACACTTGGTACGGGCGTTGGTGGTGGTGTAATCGCCAATGGTGAGATTGTACACGGCGTGAGTGGTGCTGCTGGTGAGATTGGACATATTACAGTCGTTACAGAAAATGCTTTCCCATGTAATTGCGGGAAGTCTGGTTGCTTAGAAACAGTAGCATCTGCGACAGGTATTGTACGTGTTGCTATGCAAAAAATACAAGAGACTAATAAAGAGAGCATGTTGCGTTCTATGTTAGCTGAAGAAGGACGTATTACATCAAAAGATGTCTTTGAAGCACTTGGACAAGGTGATGAATTAGCAGGTGAAGTAGTAGAAAAAGTAGCTTCTTATTTAGGATTAGCTGTAGCGAACCTTTCTAGTACATTGAACCCAGAGAAAATTGTTATTGGTGGAGGCGTGTCTAAAGCTGGAGATGCGTTATTAGAACCAATTCAACGCTATTTCGAGCAATACGCTTTCTCACGTGCTGTAAAGAGCACGAAGTTAGCTATTGCAACACTTGGTAATGATGCAGGTGTTATCGGAGGAGCTTGGCTTGTAAAAAAGCACAAATACGAAGCGAAGATGATATAAGTTGTGAAATATGAAAAGAGGAAGGGGGAACCCTTCCTCTTTTTGTGTAAAATCTCGATGAAGAATAAAGTGTAAACGAATTAAGCTGCTGGTGGATACCCGTTATATAGAACAGTCATGATCGTAAACCATCCGAAAACGAGTACAGTTGCAATTGCAAAGCCGCTCGCGAAAAAGTTTTTTTCACGAAGTGTTCTAAGCGTAGCAAATACAGCTAACAGAGTGACAAGTGTAAAAATAATAACAAGGCCCATACAATATCCTCCTCTGTCTACCCATTTCTTATTATGAGTTTTTGGAATATTTACTCTTTTATATTGTACATGTTTTAAAAATGATTGTCGAGATAGCATCCTTTCTTTTCCTCAGAGAAAGAAATGTTGTATCATTAAAAGTAAGTTTAATAACTGGAGGAGATTTTCATATGAAATGGATACAAATGCCGTTAGGCCCATTACAAACAAATGCTTATATTTTAATGAACGATCAAAAAGAGTGCATTATCTTTGACCCTGGTCATGAAGGTGAAAAGCTCGTTACATATTTACAAGAAAAACAATTAAAACCATTGGCTGTTTTATTAACACATGCTCACTTTGATCATATCGGTGCTGTTGATGCCGTAAGAGACGCTTTTCATATTCCTGTGTACGTACATAAAGAAGAAGCAGATTGGTTAGGAGATGCAACTGTAAACGGCTCTCAAATTTTTATGATGAACCGCAGTATTACAGCAAAACCAGCGGATCATATTATTGATGCAGAAGGTACATTAACAATTGGATCATTTAATTTTGAAATTTTTGAGACACCAGGACATTCTCCAGGAAGTATTTCTTATTATACTAAAGAAGCGAATGCTGTATTTTCAGGAGATGTATTGTTCCAAATGAGCATTGGAAGAACAGATTTGCCTGGTGGAAGTTTTGCTGAATTAATTGGAAGTATTGAAGAGAAATTATTTGTATTACCAGATGAAACAGCGGTGTTATGTGGACATGGTCCAGAAACAAGCATTGGCTTTGAAAAAGAAAATAATCCGTTTTTACAATAAGGAGTCATTATGGGAATGGAGCTCATTTTAAGAGAATGGATGGGGAAAGAAAAGGATTATTCAATTTCATATAGTACGTATATGAACCTTGTATTGTATACGGAGGGTCATGGATATTATATGAAAGAACGTGAAAAGATTGGAAGACAAGGGGATTTTTTTACAAGTAGCAATGTATCCTCTGTTTTTGCAAAAACTTTTGCTAAACTTTTTATTCGTCTTGTTGAAAATGGTGAAGTTGCTTCGAATATTTGTGAGGTTGGTGGGGGAACAGGGAAGTTTGCCTATGATGTTTTACAAGAATGGAAGCAATTATCTCCAAACACCTTTATTAATTTAAACTATTCAATGATTGAAGTGAGCCCTTTTCATAGGAAATTACAGCAGGAGCAACTTGGCTCATTTTCTAATGTATCGTACTATACCTCCTATAGTGAAATGGGAGATTCTTTCGAGGGAATTCTTTTTTCGAATGAGTTGTTTGATGCATTTCCTGTTGAAGTAATTGAGAAAAGAAATGGTATATTGTATGAAGTACGTATTACATATACAGAGGAAGGAAACCTTTCAGAAGTATGTAGGCCGTTAAATAAAAGAATTGGTCGCTATTTATTGAAATATAATATTCATATTGCTGAAGGGCAACGTTTTGAAGTACCAATTGTTATGGAGGAGTATATAAAAGAAATTTCGAAATGGTTTCAAAAAGGTATATGTATTACAGTTGATTACGGATACACAAAAGAAGAATGGATGCATCCAGCACACCGCGAAGGAAGTTTGCGAGGATATTATCAGCATAAGCTAATGCGTAACCCACTAGCGCATCCAGGTGAAATGGATCTTACTACTCATGTTCATTGGGACGAGCTAAAGGAGATGTTTAGTATGCAAGGAATGAGTGCAGTATGGCATAAGAAACAATCTGAGTTCTTGTTAGCTGCAGGAATATTAGAACAGCTTACGAGCCATCAAGATACGAATCCTTTTTCTGAAACGCAAAAACAAAATCGAGCAGTTCGTTCTATGATTTTAAATGGAGGAGTAGGGAGTTCGTTTGATGTTGTTATACATACAAAAGATATGCAACATTTACATTTGGATCAGTATGTAACAATATAAAAAACAAGACACAGTATATACTGTGTCTTGTTTTTTAATACGACTTATGTAGTATTATATATTTCCTCTCATGATATATATTTATATTAAAGATATGAGATAAAAAATATAGAATACGTTCTTTTTCTGCGATTATTAGTCCCTAACCTAATAATACACGAACGAGTTGAATGATTGTTTCATTCTCTACTTTGTAATAAATTTCCAATCCTTTTCTTTCACTAGAAACGATTTTAGCGCTTTTTAATTTTGCTAAATGCTGTGAAATTGTAGATTGTGGCATGTTTAAGCCAGTATACATTGTAGAAACGTTGCTTGGACCGCGCTCGATTAATCCTTTTACGATACATAAACGAACAGGATGAGCTAGCACTTTTAATAATTCTGCATTACTTTCATATAGTTCTAATTCTTTTTGAAAGGTTTCTAACATGTTCTTTTCCACCTCCGTGTGAGCTATTATACCATACTATACATACCAAAAATTTAAAGAAAAGAAAATAGTTGTTGCAGAAAAAAAGTCCTAAAGTAAAGAAATTGTAAGAAAAGAGACCCGGATGTAAATAAAATAGGTAAATTAGCATGTTTTTGTAAAATGACATTTTTGGGTGAAAATTTCGATGCGTTTTAAAAATTGAAAGATATAGATATATTTGTAACACAATTTTATCATGATTTTCTTATTCTTTCAAATGAATATACGAAATTTTTAAAATAATATGACAAAGGAATTATAATGATATATATAGAATATAAAACAGGTTAAAAGAAAAGAAGCTGAATGTCATTCGCTTCTTTATGGTGATAATGAAATATTTGATTACGGCTGATAAATCTTAGGATGATCAAGTCATTAGTCATTTATTCTAAAATTCATCTTTTAGCAACGTTAAAAATCTGTGATTCCATATGTTCTCATAAAAATCAATTGTCTCTTTTGCGGACATAAAAGGATTATTCAACGTAGAGGTTGTTTTCTGTCCCATAAAGTTTTCGTATCCTAGTCCGTGGGCAAACTTAATCGTTGCATCCATACAGTACTCTGTTTGGGCGCCACAAAATTCAATGCGATTTACAGATAATTGATCTAAAATTTCTTTTAAGTTTGTTTTATAAAATGAATTTGCATGTGTTTTTCTTACAAAAAAATCTTGTTCTTGAACATCTAGATCGGTATGAATAGCCCAAAGTTCTTTCTCGGGTACTAAATCATCATCACAATGTTGAACAAAAAGGATTGGTTTATTTAATTTTCTATATGAAGAAATTCTTTTATTTACTTTTGTTAGTAAGTTCTGTAAATCAAATAAATGCTCCTCGCTATAACATACGCCATTTTGTAAATCGATAACGATTAAAATATCTGCACAAGTATCCATTATTTTCACCCCTTTTTATTTCTTAATATATCAATTAATCCATTATTTAGAAATAGATGATATACTTTTATTTTTTATGGACTATAAGAAAAGAAGAAATTCAAATGAATATAACTAAACCGCATAAAAAGAAGATATGAAAACCTAATCTCATATCTTCTTTTTCTCTATGCATTTACAGGTTCTTCTACATAAGAAAGGGCATTTTCAAAATCGGATATTAAATCGTTAACATTTTCAAGACCGACTGATAACCGAAGTAATGAATTAGAGATTCCTCTTTTATCACGAGCTTCTTGCGACAGTGCTGCATGTGACATTTTTGCTGGATAAGAAAGAATTGACTCTACAGCTCCTAAACTAACTGCAAAAACAGGTAATTTTACTTTTGATAAAAATTTGCGGAGTGCATCTTCTGACTGCAAAGTAAACGATAAGACCGCTCCAGCTGATGTTGCTTGAGATTGTTGAATATCAAATCCGAGATGAGTTTGTAATCCCGGATAATAGACATTTTTTACTTTAGAGTGCTCTTGTAAATAATGTGCGATTTTATTGGCATTTTTAGCTGAATGTTCGAGGCGTACATGCAATGTTTTTAGACCGCGAAGTACGAGAGAACAATCTTGAGGTCCTAAAATAGCACCGAATGCATTTTGTAAAAATCCAAGCTTTTGAGCGAGTTCTGAATCTTTTACTACTGCTAATCCGGCAGTAACATCACTATGACCAGCAATAAATTTTGTAGCACTATGAAGAACGACATCAGCTCCAAGTTCAAGTGGTTTTTGGAATAGTGGTGTCAAAAATGTATTATCAACAAAAGTAAGAGCGCCAATAGATTTTGCGAGTTTAGAAACCTCGCGAATATCTGTCACTTTTAAAAGTGGGTTAGAAGGTGTTTCTACATAAAAGAGCTTTGTATTTGGTTTAATGTTTTGTTTTATTTCTTCTAAATTGGTCATATCAACAAATGTATGTGAAACACCGTAACGGGAGAGTACCTCAGTTATCACTCGGTAAGTGCCTCCGTACACATCTTCTGAAATGAGTACGTGATCACCTTGTGAAAGAAGGAGGAATGCAGTGGAAATCGCTGCAATGCCTGATGCAAAGGCGAATCCTTTTGTTCCGCCTTCTAATAAAGCAATGATATCTTCAAGAGCTTCACGAGTTGGATTTCCTGACCTGCTATAGTCATATTTTCCGAACGTATCTACATCAAACTGGTGAAAAGTTGATGTATTATAAATAGGAACGTTCACAGCGCCTGTTTGCGAGTCGTGTTTATATTGGTTGTGTAGTAAGAGTGTATCTATAGAATAGCTCATATTCTTACACCTTCTTTTACGAGTTTAATGGCTTGCTTTAAGTCTTGAATTAAATCGTTACTATTTTCAATGCCAACTGAGAATCGAAGAAGACGATTGCATACGCCGTTTGCTGTTCTAATTTCTTCAGGAATATCAGCATGTGTTTGCGTTGCTGGATAAGTCATTAAACTTTCTACACCACCAAGACTTTCGGCAAATGTAATTAAGGATAAAGATTGTAAGAATGGATTAATCCAAGCTTCATCTTTAAGGCGGAATGAGATCATGCCACCTCTTCCTGGATAAAATACATCTGTCACCCCGTCCTCATCATTTAAATACGCAACAACTGCTTTCGCATTTTCTTCATGTTGCCTCATGCGAAGCGCTAACGTTTTCATACCGCGAATTAATAACCATGAGTCAAATGGGCTTAAAACTGCACCTGATGCATTATGATAATGAGCGATTTCCTCGCAAAGTTCCTTTCCTTTTGCAACGACAAGCCCGCTTAGTACATCGTTATGTCCCCCTAAATATTTCGTTGCGCTATGAAGTACAATGTCAGCACCTTCTGTTAATGGTTGCTGTATATAAGGTGTGTAGAAAGTGTTGTCTACAATAAGAAGTAGTCCGTTCCTTTTCGCTACAGTTGCGACAGCAGCAATATCAGTAACTTGCATTAATGGATTAGTTGGAGTTTCTATGAAAATAGCCTTCGTTTCAGTTGTGATAGCTTGCTCAATTTGTTTAATAGACTGTGTATTTACGTATCTACATCGAACATTCCACTTTTTTTCATGCTCAGAAAATAATCGATACGTTCCCCCGTATAAATCTTCAGATACAATAAGTTCGTCTCCAGAGCGGAATAGAGAAAGGACGAGGAGAACAGCCGCCATCCCTGAACTACAGGCATAACCTTGTTCGCCATATTCTAAGTCTGCAATCGCCTGTTCTAAAAGACCGCGAGTTGGATTGCCAGTTCGTGAATAGTCAAAGCCAGTAGATTTACCAATTCCTTCGTGACGATAAGCGGTTGAGAAATAAACTGGTGGATTAACCGTTCCAGTTGTAGTTTCACTGCGATTTCCGATTTGTGCTAGTTTTGTTTCGATTGTTGACATGTGAAAATTCCTCCTTTTTAAATTGAAACATTAAGTGAATATAAAATAAAAAAAGCCTTCTAAGAAGAAGGCTTTCGGTTTGAATAGAGTCTTCTTCTCATCTGTCAAATCTTTCACAATTTGCTGGAATTAGCACCTTATTAACAAAATGTTAATGGTTGCTGAGGCGTCACAGGGCCAGTCCCTCTACCTCTCTAGATAAGAATGTTCGTATGAAATTTTTATTATGTTTTTAACTTTACAATAAAATATAACTGAATTGCAACTTTATTTTAAATAATTTTTATTTTTCCGCAAGTGTCATTGACTTTTACTTTTGTGCATGCTAAATTTATTAAAAAATTAACAAACATTGTTAAAAGGGGAACGCATTTCCTTTTAGCTACATAAATAAAATAATAAAGACAACTCTTATTGAGAGCGGTGGAGGGAAAGGCCCTGTGAAACCCGGCAACCTTCAAACGAAATGTTTGAAACGGTGCTAATACCTGCAAAACGAATGTTTTGCATAATAAGAGGAGGAACGATTATGTCCCCCTCTTCAAAGTGAAGAGGGGGTTTTTATATTGATAGAAATGAGGGAGAGTCGTGAAATTACTAGATTTATTATCAAAAGGAATTGTAATAGGTGATGGTGCGGTTGGGACGTTATTGCATTCACATGGTTTGCAAAGTAGCTTTGAAGAATTGAATGTATCTGATCCAGACTTAATTATATCGATTCATAAACAATATGTAGCTGCTGGAGCAGATGTAATTCAAACGAATACGTATGGAGCAAATGAGGCGAAATTACGTATGTATGGTTTAGAAAATCAAGTTACAGAAATTAATAGAGCGGCAGTAAAACTGGCGAAAGCATCTGTGACAGATAAAAATGCAATTTTAGGAACAATTGGTGGTATGAAACATATCGGAGCTGTTACAACGACTGATATGGAAAGAGAGTTTATGTTACTTGAACAGGCAGGGGCTTTACTAGAAGAACAGGTTGATGGATTACTATTAGAAACTTTTTACGATGAATTTGAATTACTTCATGCCGTTAAAGTATTGCGTAAGCAAACGAATATTCCAATTGTTGCGCAATTAGCGTTACATGAAGCAGGTACGACTCAAAATGGAAATGATGTCAATGAAATATTAAAGCAACTTATAGATTACGGTGCAAATGTTGTTGGATTGAATTGTCAACTAGGGCCGCTTCATATGACGGAAGCTTTCAAAATGATATCGATTCCTCAAAATGGCTATTTATCAGCATACCCAAATGCAGGCCTCCCGAATTATGTGGATGGACGTTACGTATATGAGGGAAGCCCAGCTTATTTTGAAGCGATGACACCGAGATTTATTGAGCAAGGTATTCGTTTATTGGGTGGTTGTTGTGGTACGACTCCAGAACATATTCAAAGTATGAAGCGCGCTGTTGCGAATATTACCCCTGTAATAGAAAAAGACACGATTCAAAGGCCGAAAGTCGTTCATACGCATGAGAAACGTTCGAAGGCTCACGTCACTCTAGCAGAGAAAGCGAAAAAACAAACGACAGTTGTAGTGGAATTAGATCCACCGAAAACGTTAGATACACAGCGTTTTTTTGAAGGAGCAAGAGCGTTAAAAAGAGCGGGAGCAGATGCTATTACTCTAGCAGATAATTCATTAGCATCGCCTCGTGTTTCTAATATGGCGATGGGTGCGTTATTAACGAAGCATGATATCCCAGTATTGACGCATTTAACGTGTAGAGATCATAACGTCATTGGACTACAATCTCATTTGTTAGGTTTATCGGCGTTAGGGATGGAAGAAGTGTTAGCTTTAACTGGTGATCCAGCGCGCGTTGGTGATTTTCCCGGTGCCACTTCTGTATATGATTTATCCTCTATTGAGCTTATTAAAATGATTAAAGAAATGAACGATGGACGTTCAATTTTAGGGAAATCAATTGGACCGGCGACAAGGTTTTCTGTAGGCGGCGCATTTAATCCTCACGTGAGGCACTTAAAAGCAGCGGTTAAGCGAATGGAACGAAAAATAGATGCTGGAGCGGAGTATTTTTTAACTCAGCCAATTTACGATATCAAGTTAATTGAAGAAGTGTATGAAGCGACAAAGCATTTGGAACAACCTATTTTTATTGGAATTATGCCGTTAGTAAGTAAGCGGAATGCAGATTTTCTTCATTTTGAGGTGCCGGGTATTACTCTTCCTGAAGAAATAAGAGAGAGAATGGATGGACATGAAACGAAAGAGGCAGCAATTGAGGAAGGGATCCGCATTTCACAAGAATTGGTCGACGCAGCGATGAAATATTTTAATGGTATTTATCTTATTACACCATTTTTAAAGTATGAAATTACAGAACATCTTGTTAAATATGTAAGAGAAAAGCAAGAAGTGAAAGAAGGTATTAATTGATGAAGTGTATAGAAGAAAAATTAAAAAATAGCATTTTAATATTAGATGGTGCAATGGGGACAATGATTCAGCAAGAGGATTTAACTGCTGAAGATTTCGGAGGAGAAGAGTACGAGGGCTGTAATGAATATTTAGTGGAAACAAGACCAGACGTTATTTTAAAGATTCATAAAGCTTATATTGAAGCTGGAGCGGATATTATTGAAACAAATACATTTGGGGCAACGAATATTGTACTAAGTGATTATGATCTGTCTCATTTAGATGAAGAACTAAATGAAAAGGCAGCACTTTTGGCGAAGCAAGCTGTTAAAGAAAGCGGGAAGGAAGTATATGTTGCGGGAGCGATGGGACCAACAACGAAAGCAATTAGTGTTACAGGTGGTGTGACTTTTGAAGAATTGATTGAGGCTTATACAAGGCAGGCACGAGGATTATTAAAAGGAGCAGTTGATGTATTACTCGTTGAGACGAGTCAAGATATGCGTAACGTGAAAGCAGCTTATATTGGAATTCAAGCCGCTTTTGAAGAACTGAAAAAAACGGTTCCTATTATGATTTCAGGAACGATTGAGCCAATGGGAACGACTCTGGCTGGGCAAACAATTGAAGCTTTTTATTTATCAGTAGAACATATGAAACCATTATCTGTTGGGTTAAACTGTGCGACTGGTCCGGAGTTTATGAGGGACCATATTCGTTCACTATCTGATTTATCGGAGTGTTACATTTCTTGTTATCCAAATGCAGGTCTTCCTGATGAAGATGGACATTACCATGAATCTCCATCTTCTCTTGCTGAAAAGGTGAAGCGATTTGCTGAAGAAGGATGGGTTAATATTATTGGTGGTTGTTGTGGCACGACACCAGAACATATAAAAGCAATGAAATCCGCGCTAGCATCTCTTAGGCCTCGTGACCATCATGAGAGAGAAGGACATGGAATTAGTGGATTAGAAGCACTGCAATATGATGAGTCTATGAGACCGTTATTTGTAGGTGAAAGAACGAATGTTATTGGGTCACGTAAATTTAAACGCTTAGTAGCAGAAGGGAAATTTGAAGAGGCTGCTGAAGTGGCAAGAGCGCAAGTGAAGAAAAATGCTCATATTATTGACATTTGTATGGCAGATCCTGATCGCGATGAAATAGAAGATATGGAAAACTTCTTAGCAGAAGTTACGAAAGTTTTAAAAGTACCGATTATGATTGATTCAACAGATGAAAATGTGATGGAGCGAGCTCTTACTTATATTCAAGGAAAAGCTGTTATTAATTCAATTAATTTAGAAGATGGAGAAGAACGATTTAAAAAAGTGACACCGCTTCTTCAGAAGTATGGTGCCGCTATAGTTGTAGGAACAATTGATGAAGACGGTATGGCGGTTAGTGCGGAACGAAAGATAGAAATTGCGAAAAGAAGCTATGAATTACTTACAAAGAAGTATGGGATACGCCCGTCAGATATTATTTTTGATGCACTTGTGTTTCCAGTAGGGACAGGTGATGAAGAATATATTGGCTCAGCGGCAGCGACTATAGAAGGAATTCGCCTTATTAAAGAAGCGTTACCAGAGTGTTTAACGATTTTAGGTGTAAGTAACATATCATTTGGTTTACCACCGGCTGGACGTGAAGTATTAAATTCAGTTTTTTTATACCATGCTACGAAAGCAGGATTAGATTACGCGATTGTGAATACGGAAAAATTAGAACGCTATGCGTCGATTCCAGAGGAAGAAAAACGCCTTGCAGATGCATTACTGTTTGAAACGACGAAAGAGACGTTAGAAGAATTTACAAAATTTTACCGAGTTGCTAAAAAGAAAGATGTCGTTGTGCAAGAAACGTTAACGCTTGATGAAAGACTAGCAAATTATATTGTAGAAGGTACGAAACAAGGATTACACGAGGATTTAAGTCTTGCACTTGAAGAAGGAAGAAAACCTCTTGATATTATTAACGGTCCGCTTATGACAGGGATGGACGAGGTAGGACGACTATTTAATAATAATGAACTTATTGTTGCTGAAGTATTGCAAAGTGCCGAAAGTATGAAAGCCGCTGTAAGCTATTTAGAGCCACATATGGAATCTAGTGATAGTGCGAAAAAAGGGAAAGTATTGTTAGCAACTGTAAAAGGTGACGTGCATGATATTGGGAAAAATCTCGTTGAAATTATTTTAGCGAATAACGGATATGAGATTATTAATTTAGGAATTAATGTACGTTCGGATCGAATTGTTCAAGAAGTACAAGAAAAGAAGCCGGACATTATAGGCCTTTCAGGTTTATTAGTAAAATCAGCGCAACAAATGGTAACGACTGCTGAAGATTTAAAAGCGGCAAATATTGATGTGCCCATTGTTGTAGGTGGTGCAGCGTTAACGAGAAAGTTTACAGATAATCGGATTTCACCATCATATAAAGGACTCGTTTGTTATGCGAGTGATGCGATGACGGGGCTCGATATTATTAATAAGCTTCAAAAAGAAGAAGAGCGTGAGAAGATGAAGCAGGATAAAAAAGAACGTCATCTTCATATCGTAAAAAAAGAGGAGAAGAAAGTAGAAATTCCAGCAGTAATTGAGCCATTACCAAAATCAGAGGTTATGGTGCCTGATTCAACAAAACGAATTGTATTACGAGATGTTCCCGCCCTTCATCTCGCACCATTTCTGAATAGACAAATGCTACTTGGGCATCACCTTGGATTAAAAGGAAATGTGAAGAAGCTTTTGAAAGAGGGAGATAAGAGAGCACATGAATTAAATGATTTAATAGATGAATTATTGCAGGAAGGACAATCTTGGTTAAAGCCGAAAGCAGTGTATCAATTTTTCCCAGCGCAAAGCGACGGACAAAACATTGTAATATATGATCCAGAAGATCATACGCGTGTTATAGAGCGTTTCACATTCCCTAGACAAGGAAAGGCTCCCTATCGTACTTTAGGTGATTATTTGCGCCCAATAGGAGATGAGATGGACTATGTTGCTTTCTTATCTGTTACGGTTGGGGAAGGAGTTCGGGATATTGCTGAAGAGTTGAAGGCGAAAGGTGATTACCTACGTAGTCATGCCATTCAATCGTTAGCGCTTGAATTAGCGGAAGGACTTGCTGAAAAAACACATATGCTCATTCGTGACCGCTGGGGCATTCCGGACTCACCTGAACTGACGATGGAAGAACGTTTCCGTACGAAATATAGAGGAATACGAGTGTCATTTGGTTATCCGGCGTGTCCAGAACTTGCAGATCAAGAAAAGCTATTTCGCTTAATTCATCCAGAGGAAATAGGTATTTCATTAACAGAAGGATTCATGATGGAGCCAGAAGCGTCCGTAACGGCTATGGTATTTTCTCACCCTGAGGCAAGATATTTTAGTGTATTATAGTCTAGAAGGGGGAGACGTATGAAGAAAATAGTCTTTACAGGTGGCGGTTCGGCAGGACATGTAACACCTAATTTAGCCATTATCCCATATTTACAGGAAGACAACTGGGATATCTCTTATATTGGTTCTCACCAAGGTATTGAGAAAACGATTATAGAAAAGGAAGGCATTCCCTACTATAGTATTTCGAGTGGAAAGCTACGTCGTTATTTTGATTTAAAAAATATAAAAGATCCTTTTCTTGTAATGAAGGGGGTTATGGATGCGTATGTAAGAATTCGAAAACTAAAACCAGATGTGATTTTTTCAAAAGGCGGTTTCGTATCTGTACCAGTCGTAATTGGCGGATGGCTAAATAGAGTACCAGTTTTATTACATGAATCTGATATGACGCCAGGACTAGCAAACAAAATTGCGCTTCGTTTTGCTTCGAAAATATTTGTTACATTTGAAGAAGCTGCGAAACATTTACCGAAAGAAAAAGTAATTTATACAGGATCTCCTGTACGTGAAGAAGTACTAAAGGGAAATCGTGAAAAAGGTTTAGCATTTTTAGGCTTTTCACGTAAAAAGCCAGTTATTACAATCATGGGAGGAAGTTTGGGCGCAAAAAAAATTAATGAAACGGTTCGATCCGCGTTACCAGAACTTCTGAAAAAATATCAAATTGTTCACCTTTGCGGAAAAGGTAACCTTGATGAAAGTTTACAAAATAAAGAAGGATATAGACAATTTGAATATGTACATGGAGAACTGCCAGATATATTAGCGGTAACAGATTTTGTTATTTCACGCGCGGGCTCCAACGCAATTTTTGAATTTTTAACATTACAAAAGCCGATGGTTTTAATTCCATTATCGAAATTTGCAAGCCGTGGAGATCAAATATTAAATGCAGAGTCCTTTGAAAGACAAGGATATGCCTCCGTATTATATGAAGAAGATGTAAATGTAAAATCTCTTATAAAGTATGTCGAAGAATTAAGTCAAAATAATGAGAAGTATAAAACAGCACTAAAAAAATATAATGGAAAAGAAGCAATTAAAACGATCATTCAAAATATTTCAGAGGCATGATGAAACAATCATGCCTCTTTTAGTAGGGTGAAAGATTCCAAGAATTGATATTTTTATGTTACAATAAAGTGAAACTTTAATCAGTTGGGTGCATCCCACATCTAACTTCTTTACTGTTACTGAATTTTGAGGAGGGAGTCTTACTGCCCTCAAATAGCGGGATAACAAATGGGTTAATAGGGAAATTCCAATTAATGAGGCGTGAAAATACGAATGGATTAGGAGTGACTGTGTTGGAGCTAAGTCTCTATGAAAATACTGCACTTATTATATGCTTTGTGTTGTACGTTGGTAGTGTTATTGTTTATATTTCAAGGAAATTTTCGCAAGAAAGAGAGCTTGAAAAGTCAGAGATAACAGCTGAACTAGAAATGTTAGCTGATGAAAGTTATAAAAAACAAAAAATAAAAGAAGACCATGAAGCATCCCATCATTTAAACGCAAATAAGTTTTAAAGATGGGGATTTTTTTTGAAGTTGTTCTTTATTGTAGCTATAACAAATAACGCTAAAAAGGAGTTTCCCCATACATAATGAAGGAGTGTATATAAATGAATTTTTATATCGCCTCAGGTTTCCAAAATAAACATCTTGTACGTTCCGTAGCAAATGAACTGAAACATGCAGGATGGCACCATACATATGATTGGACCAAAAATGAAAGAGCAGCGAATGAAGAACAATTAAGAGAAATTGGTCAGGCAGAACAAAATGCTGTAAAAGAAGCGGATGTATTTTTACTTATATTAGATGGCGGAAACGGGAGCCATACAGAGTTTGGAATGGCGATTGCACTAGAGAAAACGATATATGTATATCATGCAGGAAACCCGCTCCAAACAACGTTCTATCACTTGCCAGAAATAAATATTTTTGAAGGAGATGTAGCTGAGTTTGCATCTTATGTTATAAATCATGTGAAATAATAGTAACTACCTAAAAGGTTATAAAAGTGATCTTTTGGGTACAGTGATGATAAGAAACGTATATAAAGGAGTACATAATATGAAATTAGAAAATGGATGGGAAACGAGCTTTTTAGAAGTCGTACAAAATAGTGAATTTAAGAAAGAGGCACTTCTTAGTCAATTGCTTTGTCAGGATAGTGAAGAAGTAGAAGAGCTTGTGGATGATTACGGCTACGAAGAACTTGTTGAACGTGAACATGATGATGAGTTAGCTGAAATCTTAGGAGAAGAACTTTTTAGTGAGATGGAACGCCAAGTATTCTTATCTTCAAACCCAGAAGAAAAATTGATTTCATTCGTCAATGGATTAGGTTTTCATGTGTTAGATTGGATCGTTCTTCTTGAAACAGAATTTGGTATTGATAGTGCAAACTTTACATCAGATGCTGTGAAGGTGTTAGAAAAGCGTTTCAGACAGTTTCCATACATAGAGGACAAGACAATTTTTGATATGACATTTGGAGAATCGATGGATGTATTAGAATCTGTTACAGGATTACAACTAAAGGAAAAGATGAACGTATAATGAAAAAAGAACGTGATTGGATCACGTTCTTTTTTTACATAATAATAATTTTATCATCTAGTTTTGTCTGCCCGGTAAGAAGTGCGTTTAAATATTCCACTTTTCTTATACAAGCTTGTATATGTCTTTCAATCTCTTGTAACTCTGCTTGGTGATGCGTTTCAATTGGATGAATTTGTACGTTGAATTTTTCAAATTGACTACTATATGTTATTTCTGCATAGCCGCTCATAATATCGGTTTCGTTATGAAATAAAAATTGCTTCGTTTTGTCACAGAATGATACATCCTGAAAGCCATATACTTTTAATGCTTCAATTACTTTTTTAATCATTTTTGTATTCATTTTTTAACCCTCTTTACGAAGTTCTACTTATATATTATAACATAAAAAATTACATAGAAAGCGCTTCCAAGTGTATTTTATTATAAACTTTACGTTTCAATCACAAAAATGAAACAAAGAAAAAATAATTGTAAAGAAGGAAGGACTCTTTTATTGTTTCGTCATATATATAGAGAAATAGTGCAATGAAAGGAAATTTTCCGAGGTGGAGATCGTATTTCCAATTTGAGCGCAGTAAAAGAGGTGAGAATTTTGAACTTTGATATTGTAGGACAAAAAGCATATATAAAAGATGGACCGCATCGGAACCGAATTGGAATTGTAAAGAAAAACGAGACAAAATTAGCATCGCAGTTTGCTATTGTAATTGGAGAACAAGTCATTGATGTAGAGCTAAAGGATATCGTGTTAGTTGGAGTAGACGTAGGACAATTTCATAAATGGTGCGAACAAAATGGTTATTTGTGAAAAGGACGGGCTGTGAGATAATGAAATATATTTGAGGAAAGAGGATATGTTATTGTATTCTCTTTTTCTATGTTTAAGGAGGCGAAAATGAAATATAAAGAACAGGAGTTTACGTTGGAGTTAAAAGAGAACATTCAATGTATGGAGAAGGGAATAGAGCGAATATCACTTAAACTGCATAAAGAGTATTCACGTTTATACATAGAGGGTGTTGCAAAACTCATAAATATCCAAAAATGAATGCATAAAAAAATCCGTTTTCCTGGAAAAATGATAGTAACCGAAACTATCTCCAGAAAGGACGGATTTACTAGTATGATAACCAATTTTGATCAAAATCAATCCATTTTACAAATTTTATTTGCCTACGTAGACAGTTTAACCATTGGAGGCGTTCCGCCTATGACAGGCCGCCCACCCATCTGTAGAAAAGCTTTACTCAAATGTTTTTTTATAAAAACGGTATTCCAGATCAATTCATTACGTAAGTTAACTCGTTTTTTACATCAATATCCTTCATTTCGTGTATCTTGTGGCCTTTCGCTTGTTCCTCATATATCTACTTTTTCACGTGTAGGCACTTGGTTTCGCAACGAAGAAATTCCGTTGCTTCATAAACAAATTCTTCAAGAAAAGAATTTAGGGTTAATTCCGTGCGTTTTAATTGATAGTACAGCCTTACGGAGTAGTTTATATGATTCTCAAGCGAAATGGGGAAAATCTACTCGCTATGGTTGGTATAAGGGATATAAAACTCATGTCTGTTCTACACCAGAAGGTGTTATATTGTCGTATGCATTTACAACCGCAAATGTACATGATAGTAAAATAGCTCCTGCATTGCTTCGGGATATACAAAACCAAAATGTGTTATTTTCCGTTGCAGATGCCGCTTATGATAGTCAGCACATTCATGAAATTGCCGGAGCATGTGATATCTTTGCGATCAATCCAATTAACCCGCGTAATAGCGGACCAATCAAAAGTACACATCGTCGTGTAGTGTCTCATTTTCTACAAACTACCTTTGGCAAACAGTTGATGAAAGAGCGTGGAAAAATTGAACAACAGTTTAGTCATCTCAAAGATAAAGGGCTGGAACAGCCACGTTGGTATGGTCAAAATCGCTATCTATTGCATGTTCAGCTAGTTTTTCTGATTCATAACATTGCATGTTTATTTTAGTTTTGCAACACCCTCACATAGAAAACCACATGGAATTAGATATGGGATTTGCAAGGGAAAAAGAGAATCCCTTTGAGGTGGGTTATTATTCATCAGTTGCTATAGCTATATTAGATGAAGAAAAAGAGATGATTGGATTTCACAATATTCCAATTTGGAAATGTGAAAGAATTTTTTTAGGAATGCCAATTCAATCAAACATTTTGGGGAGTAGGAAAGTAGGGGAACTCGCTGATGAATCTTGTTATGAGATTGAGGAAGAGTTAAAAGAGCAACTAGAAGAATACTTGGAGTGATAATTCTCAAGATAAAATCTATAAAGAGGGAACGGAATAAAAAGACGCTGACAATTGTATGTTAGCGTCTTTTTTTCATTATGAAGCAATTTCACCAGTTTTTGTATCATCTTGATTGTACGTATCTTGATCTAATTCACCAAGCCATTTACTTGAAATAAGACCTGCTGTCATAGAACCACTTACGTTAAGAGCTGTACGCCCCATATCGATTAATGGCTCAACCGAGATAACTAGAGCAACAATACCGATTGGTAAGTTCATTGTAGATAGTACGATTAAAGCTGCGAATGTTGCACCGCCACCAACTCCAGCAACACCGAATGAGCTAATAGCAACGACAGCGATTAAAGTTAAAATAAATTGTGGTTGTAATGGATCAATTCCAACAGTTGGAGCGACCATCATTGCAAGCATTGCTGGATAAATACCTGCGCAACCGTTTTGTCCGATAGATACCCCAAATGAAGCTGCGAAGTTTGCAATTCCTTCGGAAATACCAAGCTTTTCTTTTTGCGCTTCAATATTTAATGGCATCGCACCAGCACTAGAGCGAGATGTGAATGCAAAAGTTAGTACAGGGAACACTTTTTTCAAATATTGAATTGGATTTAAACCAGACAATGCAATTAATAATAAGTGAATGATAAACATTACGATAAGTGCTACGTAAGAGGCTAACACGAAGTTACCAAGTTTTAAAATAGCATTTATATCGCTACCAGCAACTGTTTTTGCCATAAGAGCTAATACGCCGTATGGAGTAAGGCGTAAAATTAATGTTACCATACGCATTACGATTGCATATACAGCATCAAGCATTTTCTTAAATAGCTCTGCTTGTTCTGGATATTTTCGTTTTACACCTATAAAGGCAATGCCGATAAAGGCTGCAAATATTACGACAGAAATTGTTGATGTTGGACGAGCGCCTGTTAAATCAAGAAACGGATTTGTAGGTAATAGCTCTAATAATTTATCTGGAATTGTTGTCTTTTCAATAGAAGTAAATCTTTCTTCAACTAGTTTCAGACGAGCAGATTCTGCATCACCTTGTTGTAGGCCGGTTGCAGATACATCAAATCCTGCACTTGCAGCGATACCGACAGCTGCAGCGATTCCTGTAGTAAGAATTAAAATACCGATAATAAGGCCACTAATTTTACCAAGGTTTTTCGTTAACTGTAATTTTGTAAATGCTGAAATAATAGATACTAAAATAAGTGGCATAACGATCATTTGAAGTAATTTTACATAACCGTTACCGATTAAGCCAAACCAAGTATTTGATTCAATAATTACTTTAGAAGTTGGCTCATAAATAAATTGTAATATAAGACCGAATAAAATTCCGACTCCTAAAGCGGTAAATACACGTTTATTAAAAGATACATGCTTACGTTGCATATAATATAATACGCCAACTAAGATGAGCATGACTGCAACGTTAATTCCGACAAGCAGTGTATTCATGTTGATTCCCCCTAATTCCAATCTGTTATATAGAATATAAGGTAATAAAACCTATAAGTCAACTAGGAAATTCCGGAATTAAAAAAAAGATGGCAAAATGCCATCTTTTAATGTCCAGCCCCAGGCACAAGTAAGAATGTCGTGTAGTATGTAAATCCTATGAAGAAAACAGTTAAATATGCCCCAAATACGTATATATACATACGCTCTGTTAATTTTAAATAGCTTAAAAGTACGAAGAAACCTGTTTGTCCTAAAAATAGTAGTGCGGCCGGTTGCATATCCCCTACATAAAACATGACCGAGAAAATTCCAGTCCAAAAGCCGAGAACGCGAAACATGCGCTCCATGCCATCTCCCTCCTTTTCTAAAAAAAGTAAACCTCACCTCATTATAGTTTATTTTTCTTACTATTGTAAATATTCGTTCATATAAAAAGAAGCCAATTATTATTGGCTTCTTTTTATATGAAAAATTAAATTGTTAGTTTATAATTACAAGATTTACATCCATCTAATAGACTATCATTTCGAGTTAATTCCATGTTAGGGAATAGGATTTCAAAAATTCCTTTCATCATATCTCCGTGCATGTTACAAATTTCAGTTGGATGATGAACAGCAACTTCTTTAAATGGACAATTGTGTACATCATAGAAAATTTTTGTTCCATCTGCACTTAATTCAAATGCAGGTGATAAGCCAGCTGTTGAGAAAGCTTCTTTTGCAATTTGAACTTTTTGTTCCACTGTTAAAGCATCTTCACTCACATTTAAACGTTGCATATGTTGTTGCATTAATTCAGCTCCGAATTGTTTTCCCGTTTCGTATAGCGCTTTCTCACCAGCAGCGCCAAGGCTAAGTAAAGAATTAAATGCGATTCTTGCTAACAATTGATAATCACGGAATGGAAATTGTAATTGGATAACATCTTCAGATAAGACATACAATCTGCTCGGTCGTCCGCCTTTTCCAGTTTTCTTCGTTTCCGATTTTAGCATATGAACATCTTCTAATTTAGATAAATGTAAACGCGCTACGTTTGGATGAATGTCAAACTCATCTGCAATTTCTTGTACCGTTACGTAACTATGTTTTTGCGAAATATATTTATAAATGTAATAACGAGTTGGGTCAGATAATACACCTGTAATTTTTAAAGCTTGTTCCATGAGGATCTCCACCTTTATCACTTTATCCAAGATAATAACATTATAATACAGATAAACATGAGTATAGGTAATTTCAGACAATAATTCGGAAATTGTTCATAATTTCACAAACATATTTTTCCTTTTTCCTCTATTGAAAATACAAAAGTCCAAATTTTTATTGCGCATGTTTTCATGCTATATACATAGTGAGGAGGGAAAAGTGATGAATGGGATTGAAATTTTTGCGAATGCAATTTTAAAAGAAGCGTGTAGGGTACAAGCGTCAGATTTACATATTGTGCCCCGGCAGAAGGATGTAGCGGTGCAACTACGTATAGGAAAAGATTTAATGACGATACAGTGTATTGAAAAGGAGTTTGGAGAAAAACTTGTCTCACATTTCAAATTTTTAGCATCTATGGACATAGGCGAGAAACGGAAGCCACAGAATGGTTCGTTGTATTTGCAAATTGATGGACAAGAAGTGTATTTACGCCTTTCCACACTTCCAACAGTATATCAAGAAAGTCTTGTTATTCGTCTTCATTTACAAGCATCTGTTCAGCCCTTATCACATCTTTCGTTATTTCCAAGTACGGCAGCAAAACTACTCTCGTTTTTACGCTATTCACAGGGGCTACTTGTGTTTACTGGACCGACTGGATCTGGGAAGACGACGACAATGTATGCATTATTAGAGGTAATTAGAAAAAAGAAAACACGTCGCATCATTACACTTGAAGATCCGGTTGAAAAAAGAAGTGACGATGTATTACAAATTCAAATAAATGAAAAAGCGGGTCTCACATATGAAACAGGATTAAAGGCTATTTTACGTCATGATCCAGATATTATTTTAGTCGGTGAAATCCGTGATGAAGAAACAGCAAAAATAGCTATAAGAGCAAGTTTGACAGGACATTTAGTAATGACAACGCTGCATACGAATGATGCGAAAGGAGCAATCATTCGTTTCATAGATTATGGTATAACGAGGCAAGAGATTGAACAGTCTTTATTGGCTGTAGCTGCACAGCGACTTGTCGAATTGAAGTGTCCGTTTTGCAGAGGAAAGTGCTCAACTTTATGTAAATCAATGAGGCAAGTAAGGCAGGCTAGCATTTATGAGCTACTATATGGATATGAGTTAAAACAAGCGCTTAAAGAAGCTGATGGAGAATGTGTTACTTACAAACATGAGACTTTAGAATCATCAATACGAAAAGGATATGCTTTAGGTTTTTTAGAAGAAGATGTTTATGTTTAAGAAAACTTGGAGTTTAAGTGATCAAGTAGTATTGTTGAAACGTTTAGGAGAATTATTAGAAAAAGGCTACTCTCTTTTACAAGCACTAGAATTTTTACAGTTTCAATTACCTGTAGAAAAGAAAGTACAATTGCAGCGCATGATTGAGGAGTTAAAAGATGGGAAAAGTCTACACGATTCTTTTCATCAGTTAAAGTTTCATCAGGACATGTTAAGTTATTTATTTTATGCCGAGCAACATGGTGATATTTCTTTTGCTTTGCAACAAGGAAGTGCACTTCTTTATAAGAAAGATAAGTATAGGAGAGACATGATGAAAATAATGCAGTATCCTATGTTTTTGATGTTTTTTCTACTAATCATGCTCTTTATTTTTAAACTCATTTTATTACCTCAGGTTGAAATAGTTTATAGTTCGTTCGGTTCTAATACACCACTACTTACAGAAAAAATTTTAAGTGCAATAAAACTGCTACCTTACATTATTTTAGTCGCTATTTTAACTGTTATTATTGGAGGTATTTTATACATGTTGTATTTTAGGAAACTTCCACATATTAGACAGGTAAAAATTATGCTTCGTATTCCCCTCATCAAAACATTTCTTATTTTAAAGCATTCACATTATTTTGCTACTCAGTTGAGTGGTTTATTAAATGGTGGACTATCAGTATGTGAAGCTTTAACAATAATGATGGAGCAAAGATATCATCCGTTCTTTAAATATGAAGCGAGCCGGATTGAAAGACAATTAATTGGAGGAGAACAGTTACAATCTATCATTGCTAAAAGTGGGTATTACGAGAAAGAACTTTCTTATGTTATTACGCATGGACAAGCAAACGGCAATTTAGGGATTGAATTAGGTGACTATAGCGATCTTATTATGGAAAAGATGGAACGGAAAATTAAACATATGTTAGTTATCATTCAGCCTATTTTATTTACATGTATTGGAGGAATCGTTGTCCTTATGTATTTAGCGATGATTATGCCGATGTTTCAAATGATGAATTCTATTTAGGGGGCATTTGTATGCAGAATGAGGAAGGATTT
Source organism: Bacillus sp. PPSBB_2 (assembly GCF_045291115.1). NCBI lineage: Bacteria > Bacillati > Bacillota > Bacilli > Caryophanales > Bacillaceae > Bacillus > Bacillus sp. PPSBB_2. The sequence continues at coordinate 4,482,780 of NZ_CP147983.1, read as the reverse complement.
ACTCTGTTAGAGATGCTATTAGTGATGGTTGTCATAACTATATTATTACTATTAATTATTCCGAATGTAGTTACACAGCGCTCATCGGTCCAAGGAAAAGGGTGTGCAGCTTACGTGAAAGCTATAGAAGCGCAAATACAAGTATATCAATTACAACATAATAAAATTCCATCGTTAAAAGAACTGACAGATGAAAAGTATATTACAACTGATAAGTGCCCGAATGGCGAATCTATTCATATTTCAGATGATGGCGCAGTATCAATTAGGGCATTGTGAAACAACAGGGGTTTACTTTTTTAGAAATGTTATTCGTTTTATTTGCTATTTCTGTATTAAGTATAGTTACGTATTTTAGCGTGCATTCCTTATACGAGCGACAAAAAGTTGAACAATTTTTGAGGCAGTTTTCAAATGATATTTTGTATATGCAGCAATTAGCGATAAACCGTCAAAAGCACTATACATTACGTTGGCATAAAGATAGAAATATGTATGCTATAAAAGAGTCAGGTACAAAGTATTATATCGTCAAGCGAGAGTATGAAGAAGATATACAAATTGATTTGCATACGTTTCCAAATCCGATGACATATAATCCAAGTGGAAATATTAATAGAGGTGGTACGATTATAATTTCGTATAGAAATTATAAATATGAAATTGTATTTCAGCTTGGAAGAGGGAGATTTACGTATCGTGAAATGTCAAAAAGGATCCATAATGGCTGAAATGATTGTATCGTTAAGTGTTTTAATGATGGCTGTATCTTTACTACTACCGCAAACAGTATTAGTTATGCAAGAAAGAAAAAATATACAAATTCGTTATAAGGCATCTGGATTATTAAAAAAAGAAGCAGCTATATATATGTATGGAAATGAAGAAAAGCGAATAATAGAAAAGAATATAAATGGAATTGTGTATTACACATATTGGGGAGGCAATGAAGTTTGTACCATGTGGAGAGATGTGAAAGACAGAATGATGGAACAATGCTTTTATGTAGGAGAAAAAATAAATTAGAATTTGGTTTTTCATTAATAGAAATGATTGTATGTCTGTTTCTATTATCAATATTTTTTTTGCTCCTTCCCCGCCTACATTTCATTGAAATGGGAAATAAACAGTCAAAAGGATTAAATGATTGGGAGTGGGATGTGTATTTAGGGCAAATGCAATTGGAGTTTCGTGAAGTATCATCTGGAGAACAGCTAGCATTTGAAAATGGAGAAAGTATTTTACGATTCCGATCGCGTAATGGGAGTGAAGTATCGTATGAAAAAGAGAATAGTCGTCTTATAAGAAAGGTAAATAGGCGCGGGAGGGAAGTTGTTTTACAAAATATTGGAACAGTTTCTTACAAACTAACACCTCATGTACTCATTATAAATGTAAAAGATACTAGTGGGAAAATATATGAAGGTGTAGTTATGCGATATAGCGAAATAGGAATAAACGTATGAGAAAGCAAAATGGATTTACAATGCCTGGAACTATTATCTTTCTTATTTTATTAACTTCTTTTTTTATATACGAAACAAATATGTTGTTTACAGATAAAAATTTTTATATAGAAATAGAACAAAAGTTTTTATTGGATGAATTACTTAACCGATCTATTACAGATATAAAAAAAGATTTACAGCAAAAAGAAAAAGAAGGTACATTTTTCTTTCAGTATGAAAAGGGAGAAGCGAGTGGAAATTATGTCTTTGAAAATGATTTAATTCTCGTTACGTTGCAGTGCACACTCAAACAGGAAGCTTTCTATACGGTGGGTTTTCGGTATAGAAAAAAGGATGGAAAAATAGTGGATTGGATAGAAGGATAATATGTGAAATATATGGAGATAAACCGGGATTTTCTATTGTAAATTGAATTGATTTTTTAGAAGAAATGGATAAATATAATGATTAAAAGTTTAAATTTTCTCAAAAAAGAGAAAGGTAGAAAGAATATGATATATTCATGCTATCCAATCATTATTTTTAGGGAGAATAGGGAAATGACAAACAACAATCAAATAGGTGAAAATAAGGAACAAACTATTTTTGATCATAAAGGAAATACGATTATGACAGAAGATAGAGAAATACACATTATTTCAAAATTCGAAGAACCTCTTATTGTCGTATTAGCAAATGTACTAAGTGATGAAGAGTGTGGTGAATTGATTGAAATGTCTAAAAATAAAATGGAGCGTTCTAAAGTTGGTTCATCACGTGATGTAAATGATATTCGAACAAGTAGCGGTGCATTTTTGGAAGACAATGAACTTACTTCAAAGATTGAAAAACGAATTTCATCTATCATGAATGTTCCTGCGTCGCATGGTGAAGGATTACACATTTTAAATTATGAAGTGGATCAACAATATAAAGCCCACTATGATTATTTTGCGGAATATAGTAGATCAGCTGCTAATAATCGTATTAGTACGCTTGTAATGTACTTAAATGATGTAGAAGAAGGCGGGGAAACATACTTCCCGAAATTAAATCTTTCTGTACACCCTAGAAAGGGAATGGCAGTATACTTTGAGTATTTTTATCAAGATCAATCACTAAATGAGCTTACGTTACACGGAGGAGCACCTGTAACGAAAGGTGAGAAATGGATTGCAACGCAGTGGGTGAGAAGAGGTACTTATAAGTAAAAGCGAGTGTTACGTTTTGTTCTTCATAGTATAAGAACAAAACGTTTTTTTATTAAACAAAGTAGCATCTTTCGTTATAATAACAATTAATAAATGACGATTGAGAGGACAGAAAATGAAATCTATATATATAACCGGCTACATGGGAGCAGGGAAAACAACAATTGGAAAAGCGTTAAGTAAAGAACTTCAAATGGATGTTGTAGATACTGATCAAAAAATCGAAGAGAAGCAAGAGAAGGCAATTCGAAATATTTTTGCCGAAGAAGGCGAAATGGCTTTTCGGGAATATGAAAGTGAAATGTTACGTGCGCTACCAGTCCATAATGTCATTATTACAACTGGTGGGGGAATTATTGAACGAGCGGAAAATCGCAAGTGGATGAAAGAGAACGGAACTGTCGTGTATTTATATTGCGATCCGCATGTAATTGCAGAAAGGCTTCGTGAAGATACGACACGTCCACTATTTCAAAAGAAAGATATAGATGCATTTGTAACGAAATTTGAATCACGCCGAGCTTATTATGAAGAGGCTCATATACATATTGATACGACGAATAAGTCTGTAAAGCAAATTATGAATGAATTAAAGGAAAAGATTAATGTATAAAAAAGTGGACATACTAATCAAGTAGAGGTGATGATAATATGTCTACTAATGATTATGTTCGCTTTGTGACGCAACAGTTTGTGTCGTATATGGATGCTCCAAAAGAAGATCGAAAACAAAAGAAAGAACAACGCCGTGCTGAAAAAGAGCCATTTATGAATAAGTGGTTTGGTGTTATGCCGCTGAGTGCTGCTTTGTTTTACCGAAATGTAAAAAGTAAAAGAAAAAAATCAAGTTGAATTTTAGTCATATGTTTAGCAAACCAAAAATCCTCTAGTGTCGTATTACACTAGGGGATTTTTATTTACTGCACGGATTCTTGTTCTTCCGTAACGGCATGTATTTTATTGTTCACCCATACAAATCCTATTCCGATACAAATAGAAATGCCCCAGCCTACAGCGGTCATAATCGCTCTCATTTCACCATAGCCATCTACACCAAAAACAGAGATGAAATAAATTTTTAAGAAGCTTTTTAATATGAATTGTAGACCAAAAAAGAGCGTTAAATATTGCAATGCTGGATAGATACGACTATCACGATACAGTTCACGACTTTTATCACGGTCATGCCCTTGCAGCGCTGCAATATCCGCAGCGAAATATAACATGAGTGGTTTTTTTATGAAAATTGTACAGATGACGATAATACCGAGTACGATGTGATAATATGCATCATTCCACAACATTCGTTCAGCTGACCCAGATAATAAATCTACCGTTGTATTAGAAATGAGTGTAATTAAAATAAAGAACCCTGTCACGTTAAACTGTTTTTCTTTTTTAAAGGTATACAGTGTATAAATAATCCCCGGAACAGAGGAAAGTAACATCGCGTAATAAGGATCGATATAAGGTTTTGCAAATTTCCAAATGAGGAATGGGATTACGAGATAAAAGACAAAATCTAATATAGCTTTTTTATTTTGATTCATACAAAGCCTCCTTAAGTCATACATATATTTTATAATATAATTTCTGAAAATTGTATAAGGGTTTAATGGGAAAAGAAAAAATATATCAATTTTCGAGGGGTTAGTAGATTGAAAAAAATTGCCCCTAGCGTAGTAAGTTTTTTTAGTATATAATAAAGGAAACGCTTTCATTTTTAATTTGTTCACAAAATGGACGGAAAATCACATATTTACTATCGATATGTTGCTTTATAATGAAACTAATTAAATATACATGCATACAATATTGTGAAATAAATAACATAAATAATCTATATAAATGTAAACGTTATCAAAAGAGAGAGGTGGAGACAATGAGTAAATTTTTCTTCAATCATAATCCAGCAACAGTAGAGGATGGAAGGCTTGTTAAATATGCTGAAATTATTTATGGAGAAGGTGGCCGTTCTGTATTAGAAAATTTAATGGTGAAGGCATCTATCAGATTGCGTGATCGTTATCCGAATAAATCTGACGAGCAGATCTCGAACCTAGTAAATAAAGGCATCCATGATATGTTTCAAAAATATGTGAGCGAGTAAGAGTGGCCAATGGCTGCTCTTATTTTTTTGTATAAGGATTGTCACTCTAGCTGAAAATAAACATGTATTCTGAAAAACGTAAAAAGGAGTGGGAAAGATGAGCAATGGAATTGGACGTTCGAAAGAAAATCTTCCAACTGATGCAAATCATGTGAGCGCGAAGGATCGTGCGTATCAAAAACGCATGGCAAAGCAAAAACAACAAGAGCGTAATGAGGATAGAGAGTAACTCGAAATAAAGCTCCTTCTAAAGCAGAAGGAGCTTTATTTTGATAGAAAATGATTCGCGGTAACATAAAAGAGTCCACCGTTAATAATTTGCACTGTAATACGTGGTTCATACTGTTCTTGCAGAGCTTGTTTTTCAATTTCATAGCTCTCAGGAAGTTCGTCACTTTCTTCATAAAAACGGTTTAAAAGGTCTAAATCATGATTCCAACGCACTCTTGCTTCTTTTGCCCACGTATGGTCATCTTCTGCAATTATATTTTTTAAAGCGTCTTCTATGCGTTGTAAACCACTTTGAGGTTTAATGATGGGCGAGAGCGTAAAACAAAAATCAGGTATTTTTGGTGTAAGTTTAATGTTTGTTAATGTTTCATGAAAGTTTGCCATCATTGTTCCAGAAATGAGATGAATACCAATCGAGTGAAGGATGTCTTTTTTTCGATCACATTGATAGGAAACTTTTATATTAATACCGAGCCAAGGGTGGAGCGGTGTATGTGTTGCTCCATTATGCCTTACATCCTCATATAAACGTATGTATGAGCCTAATTCTTTTGTCGTTTGGAAAATTTGATGTAGACGTGGTGAACCGTAGTGAATAAGCTCACCATCATTTTCTTCATTTTCTGGATTTGTAATAAGAGTAAGGCGCATCGGATTCGGTACGCCTCCTGTTTTCTCAAGATAGTGCCAATAAAAAGGGCGATTCATTAATAATTTATCCATCTCAATTGTTAACTGTACATCTAATAAATGAGGAGAACGTTCTAAAATTTCACAGTTATTCGCCTCAAAGAAATTGTATAAGTAATTATGAATTTCATGTTGCTGCATAGCCCTGCACCTCAGCTTCATTTCGTTTCGCAAAGTCGATAATAGATGTTAAGTTTTCCATCTTAATTCTAATTTCACCTTCGCTTTTTGATTGCGCGAAAATTTCTTGAATGTGCGCGTCGATGTTTTTCATATTAATTCTCGTTAAAATTTCATCGAGTTCACCGATAACACGCTCGAATAAGTTGATTTTTTCATATAACAGTTTCAGAATATGTTCTTCAACAGTATGCTTTGTAGCTAAGTTATAAATATGAACATCATTCTTTTGACCGAGACGGTGAATACGCCCGATTCTTTGTTCAAGACGCATTGGATTCCATGGCAAATCATAATTGATCATATGGCTACAAAACTGTAAGTTAATCCCTTCACCACCAGCTTCAGTTGCAATTAATACTTGTGCGTGGTTTTGGAAAAGCTCCTTCATCCAATCTTTCTTCCCGCGTTTAAACCCGCCGCGGAATGGAACGGAAGAAATACCGTGTTGTTGTAAAAACCATTGTAAGTACATTTGTGACGCTCGATATTCTGTGAAGATAACGACTTTATCGTCAATTTCTTTTATAAGCTCAAGAGCTTTATTTGCTTTTGAGTTGAAAGGAATATGATTAATTTTGTCCATTAGCACATCGATATGTGGATCTTTTATATAATGTTCGTTTTCTTTCTGTCTTTTTTCTACATGCTTTTTCAATGAATAGTAAACAGCCTCACGACTACTACATGCTTCCCGTTTTAAAGTTAACGATGAGAAAGCAGATGTGAAGGCGTCTTGTCCTCGCCAATTTTCGATATCATTATATAGAGCTTGTTCTTGTTCATTAAACTCAACAAAAATTGTACGTACATGTCTCTTCGGCCAATCGATACCGGTATTATGTCGTCTATTTCGCACCATTACTTTATTAATGAGAGCTTTTAAGTCTTCATCTGATTCGGCTGAGCGATTTTTGGAAGCGTAATATTCTTCAAAGTTGGATTGATTGCCTAAATGTCCTGGTTTTAATAAAGAAACAAGGTTAAAAATTTCATCAATCTTATTTTGAACAGGAGTAGCGGTTAGTAATAAACAAAATTTCTTTTTTAATCGCTGTGCAAATTCATAGTTTTTTGTTTTATTATTTTTAAGTTTATGTGCTTCATCGATAATAATAAGGTCATATTCTAAGTTCAAAACGATATCACGATGCGGTGAACGTTTTGCAGTATCAATTGAGGAGACAATCACATCGGCTTGTTCCCATGAATAGCTTTTCTTTTGGGCTACAGCTGGAATGAAAAACTTTGTATTCAGTTCGTATGCCCATTGTGATACGAGAGAAGCTGGGACAAGTATAAGTACCTTTTTCACGAGCCCGCGGACCATGTATTCTTTCAAAATAAGTCCAGCTTCGATTGTTTTTCCAAGGCCTACTTCATCTGCTAGAATCGCTTTACCGTTCATTTGTTCAATCACATTTTGAGCGACTTCTAATTGATGCGGAAGCGGTGTGAAATGGGATAAATGTTTCGGTGCTTGTAGTCCATCAAAAGTAGGAACAAGTAACGATTTTTCTGTTTCATAAGCTAAGTGATATAAATCCCAGTTTGTCCAAGGACCATCTTCGTCAATTCTATTTAAAAAATTGTTTTGCCATGTCCGATCTACGGAAATATCGACATTCATTACAACTCTCCCACCTTTTATAAACTAAAGTAATTATTTTTTAATGTATGATGATTTGCCTTAAAAGAAGGCATAATTATCGTTATTAAAGGCTATATGATAGACAATAATAAAGTATTAAATCTCAAAAGCTGTATTTATTGTGTTTTAACATAAAAAATTCTAAATTATTTTTTATGCTAGAATATTGATGAAATATAGCGAATGATGTTAGGATAATGGTGTGAAATGTGTGGAATCTTTCGTATTTTATCCAAGAAAGTGATTTTTTATTTACGCTTTCATAAAAAAATATAATGAGATTCCGTATATCCTATCTTTTCAGAATGAAAATGTTTAGAAAAGGGAAGCAACTTTTATTGATTTGTCAAAGCATAAGGGGGAGAGAGCATGATTACATTACAACGTACACCGTTATTTGATGTATACGCGAAGTATGGTGGGAAAACAATCGACTTCGGTGGTTGGGAATTACCAGTTCAATTTTCAAGCATTAAAGAAGAACACGAAGCTGTACGTACAGCTGCAGGTTTGTTCGATGTGTCTCATATGGGAGAAGTTGAAGTAAAAGGTGTAGATAGTTTAGCATTTTTACAACGTGTTGTTACAAATGACGTATCTACCTTAAAGGTAGGGGGCGCACAATATACAGCTATGTGCTATGAAAATGGTGGTACAGTAGATGATTTATTAATCTACAAACGTGGTGAAGAAGACTATTTATTAGTAATCAATGCATCAAATATCGAGAAAGATTACGAATGGTTAGCAAGTCATGTAATTGGCGATACGACAGTAGTCAATGTTTCTAGTGAAGTTGCACAGCTTGCAATTCAAGGACCAAAAGCAGAAGGCATTTTACAAAAAGTTGTGTCAGAAGATTTGAAAGAAATTAAGTTCTTTAAATTTAAAAACGATATTCTTGTAGACGGAATTCCAGCACTTGTATCTCGTACAGGTTACACAGGTGAAGATGGATTCGAAATTTACTGTAAGAGTGAAGATGCTGCAAAACTTTGGGAGAAACTTCTTGAAGTTGGAGCAGAAGAGGGCTTAAAAGCATGTGGTTTAGGTGCTCGTGATACACTTCGATTCGAAGCAACATTACCACTTTATGGACAAGAATTATCAAAAGATATTACACCGATTGAGGCTGGAATTGGCTTTGCGGTAAAAACAAATAAAGAAGCAGACTTCTTTGGAAAAGCAACGTTAAAAGAGCAAAAAGAAAACGGTGCGCCTCGTAAATTAGTCGGCATCGAAGTAATCGAACGTGGAATTCCTCGTACGCATTACCCTGTATTTATTGGTGAAGAAAAAATTGGGGAAGTAACGAGTGGTACACAATCTCCAACGTTAAAGAAAAGCATTGGTTTAGCACTAATTGATGTAAAATACGCAGCAGTTGATACAGAAGTAGAAATTGAAATTCGTAATAAACGCGTCAAAGCAGTAGTTGTTCCAACACCATTTTACAAACGTTCAAAGTAACGGGGAGAGGGGTAGATTTCATGTTGCATCGTTATCTTCCAATGACAGAAGAAGACAAAAAAGAAATGTTACAAACGATCGGCGTTCAAACGATCGATGAATTATTCTCTGATATTCCAGAGAGTGTTCGTTTTAAAGGGGATTTAAAAATTAAAGAAGCAAAATCAGAGCCAGAGCTTTTAAAAGAGCTATCTCAAATGGCTAGTAAAAATGCTAACTTAAAAGAATACGCTTCTTTCTTAGGAGCAGGCGTATACGATCATTATGCTCCAGTAATTGTAGATCATGTTATTTCTCGCTCAGAATTTTATACAGCTTATACACCATACCAACCGGAAATTTCACAAGGGGAATTACAAGCAATCTTTGAATTCCAAACAATGATTTGTGAATTAACAGGAATGGATGTAGCAAACTCTTCTATGTATGACGGGGGTACAGCTTTAGCTGAAGCGGCAATGTTAGCAGCTGGCCATACTCGCAAAAAGAAAATTCTTGTATCTAGCGCGGTTCATCCAGAATCAAGAGCAGTACTTGAAACGTATGCAAAAGGTCAAAATCTTGAAGTTGTTGAAATTAATCATAAAGATGGTGTAACAGATTTAGACGTATTACAAAGTGAAGTAGATGATACAGTTGCTTGTGTAATCGTTCAATATCCAAACTTCTTCGGACAAGTTGAAAAATTAGCTGATATTGAAAAAATCGTTCATCAACAAAAATCATTATTTATCGTTTCTTCAAATCCATTATCATTAGGCGCATTAACACCACCAGGGAAATTTGGTGCTGATATTGTAATCGGTGATGCACAACCATTCGGTATTCCAACGCAGTTTGGTGGACCGCACTGTGGTTACTTTGCAACAACGAAAGCATTTATGCGTAAAATTCCAGGACGTCTTGTTGGACAAACTGTAGATTCAGATGGTAAACGTGGATTTGTATTAACGTTACAAGCACGTGAACAGCATATTCGTCGTGATAAAGCGACATCTAACATTTGTTCAAACCAAGCGTTAAATGCATTAGCAGCTTCTGTTGCAATGACGGCACTTGGCAAACAAGGTGTGAAAGAAATGGCACGTCAAAACATTTCTAAAGCACAGTATGCAAAACGTCAATTTGAAGCGAAAGGCTTCACAGTAACATTTGCTGGACCATTCTTCAATGAGTTTGTTGTAGATTGCAAACGTCCAGTGAAAGAAGTAAACGATGCATTATTACAAAAGAATATTATCGGTGGTTATGATCTAGGCCGTGATTATAAAGAGCATGAAAACCATATGCTTGTAGCAGTAACTGAGCTTCGTACAAAAGAGGAAATTGACACACTTGTAAACGAAATGGGGGCTATCCAATGAAGAACCAAGACCAAGCACTTATCTTTGAAGTGAGTAAAGAAGGACGCATAGGATATAGCTTACCCAAATTAGATGTAGAAGAAGTGAAACTAGAAGATGTGTTTGAGAGCGATTATATTCGAGTAGAAGATGCAGAGCTACCAGAAGTATCTGAACTTGATATTATGCGCCACTATACAGCACTTTCAAACCGTAACCACGGTGTTGATTCTGGATTCTATCCACTTGGATCTTGTACGATGAAATATAATCCGAAAATTAATGAGAGTGTAGCTCGTTTCGCAGGATTTGCAAATATTCATCCACTGCAAGATGAAAAGACAGTACAAGGTGCAATGGAATTAATGTACGACTTACAAGAGCATTTAATTGAAATTACAGGTATGGATACTGTTACTTTACAACCAGCAGCTGGTGCACATGGAGAATGGACAGGTTTAATGTTAATTCGTGCATACCATGAAGCGAATGGTGACTTTAACCGTACGAAAGTAATTGTGCCTGACTCTGCTCACGGAACGAACCCAGCATCTGCAACTGTAGCTGGTTTTGAAACAATTACAGTAAAATCAAATGAAAATGGCCTTGTTGACTTAGAAGACTTAAAACGTGTTGTAAACGAAGAAACAGCAGCACTTATGTTAACAAATCCTAATACATTAGGGCTATTCGAAGAAAATATTTTAGAAATGGCAGAAATCGTCCATAATGCAGGCGGTAAATTATACTATGATGGTGCAAACTTAAATGCGGTATTAAGCCAAGCACGCCCAGGAGATATGGGATTTGACGTTGTGCATTTAAACCTTCATAAAACATTTACAGGTCCTCACGGCGGTGGTGGCCCAGGTTCTGGTCCAGTAGGTGTGAAAGCTGATTTAATTCCGTACTTACCAAAACCGATTTTAGAGAAAACGGAAAATGGTTATCACTTCAACTACGACCGTCCAGAAGCAATTGGTCGTGTGAAACCATTCTATGGTAACTTCGGAATTAACGTTCGTGCATACACGTATATTCGCTCTATGGGTCCAGATGGCTTGCGTGCAGTAACGGAGTATGCTGTATTAAATGCGAACTATATGATGAGAAGATTAGCGCCATTCTACGATCTTCCATTCGATAGACATTGTAAGCATGAATTTGTATTATCAGGTCGTCGTCAAAAGAAACTTGGTGTACGTACATTAGATATCGCAAAACGCCTGCTTGATTTCGGTTACCATCCACCAACAATTTACTTCCCATTAAATGTGGAAGAATGTATTATGATTGAGCCGACAGAAACAGAATCAAAAGAAACATTAGATGGTTTCATTGATAAGATGATTCAAATCGCTAAAGAAGTAGAAGAAAATCCAGAAGTTGTACAAGAAGCACCGCATACGACAGTCATTAAACGTTTAGACGAAACGATGGCTGCACGTAAACCAGTTTTACGTTATGCGAAGCCAGCTCCTGTACAAGTTTGATTAAAATAACAAAGGAAGAACTCGCTGAGGCGGGTTCTTTTTTTGTATGGATAATTTGTCCCGCATTAACGGACAGTAAACTCCCAACTCAAAACTTAGCTGGTGCAAAGAAGCCAGGTGGGAGATAAACTGTCCGTAAATGCCCGATTGGTTCAACTAATAATCAGTGGGGATGAACAAAAATCCCCACTGCATAAAGTTTCACTTTATGCAGAAATAGTGAAGAAAATGTTAAAAAAATATGTTTTTTGTTTCCTAATGGTGTAAAGGTGTAGTTTTATAGGTAGTTTTGTTGAAAAAGTCGGTTTGATAAAAGTATTTATTTTTGTTAGAATTTTATTGAAATTAAGAAGATGTGATGAGGCAAAGATTACTCATTTTTATGTATATGTGAAAAAACGAACAAGACGGGGGTGAAAGTGTGGGATATCGATGTTATAGAATGGTATACCATTTAGAAAATGGAGAAACAATTAAAGATGTAAAAGAATTTTGCTATCGAGACCAAGGGAAAGTATTAGAAAGAGTAGCAAATCGTGTAATGGATAATAGAGAAGTGACGGCGATTGATAAACAAGGAACAATCATTTCAATAGCATGTGAGGACATTGTAAAGGTAGAACTTGATTACATAACAGAAAGTTAACCTTGAGTCATATCGAATTATTCGATAAAATAAACTGTTGAATGGTGAAGTGAGAAGAGAGGAGTTTATCATGGGTAGTACAAGACACTTTTATATGTTTATCTTAGCGTTTGTTCTTGTTGTGGCATTAACGATTTACTTAATTGTTGACAGCAGCTGGTACAATACAGTTCATCCGGCATTCCTTCTGTTTATGTATATAGGAATTGCAGTAGTAAGTTTCGGAATGAGAGACGAGATGTTAGATCGCTTTGAAAAGTGATACATATACGAAAGACCAACAGGAAAATGTTGGTCTTTTTTTCTTGCCAAAAATAGGATGTTGTGTATATACTGTATATATAAGGTATACACAGTATATACACACACTGGAGGAAAACATGAATATTATTATTTCGAATTCTTCCCAAGACCCTATTTATGTGCAAATAAGAAAACAATTAAGCCAGCTTATTTTAAATGGCGGTTTAAAGGGTGGAGATCAATTACCGTCTATTCGTAGCTTAGCGAAGGAATTACAAATTAGTGTCATTACAACGAAGCGTGCATACGAGGAGCTTGAAAAAGAAGGATATATAGAAACTGTTGCTGGGAAGGGGACTTATGTTTCACGTAAAAATAATGAACTATTAAAAGAACAGCGGCTTCGCCTATTGGAAAGTAAAGCGGAAGAGATTGTGAATGAAAGTAAAGCGTTGCAGCTTTCACTTGAAGATTTACAGCAGATGATTGCGTTTTTATATAAGGGGGAATGAGAGAGATGTTAGAGTTAAAAAATGTTTGTAAAAGTTATGAAGGTTTCGCAGTGAAAAATATAAGTTTTACGTTACCACGCGGATATATTATGGGGTTTGTCGGACCGAATGGGGCCGGGAAAAGTACGACAATCAAAATGATTATGAATTTAATTAAAAAAGATAACGGAGATATAAAAATTTTTGGCAAGGACAATAAGAAAGCTGAAAAGGAAATAAAACAAAATATCGGCTTTGTATATGATGAAAATCATTATTACGAAGATTTAACGTGTGAACAAATGAAGCGTATTATTGCACCGTTATATAAAAAGTGGGACGAAGAGCAGTATCAATCGTATATGCATAGATTGCAAGTTCCGAAGTATAAAAAAATTAAAGAATTATCAAAAGGAATGAAAATGAAATTTGCGATTGCCATCGCACTTTCGCACCACGCAGAGTTTATTATTATGGACGAACCGACAGCAGGGTTAGATCCAGTTGTTCGAAGTGAATTACTTGATATGCTGCAAGAAATTGTAATGGAAGATGAAGTATCCGTATTATTCTCAACGCACATTACAACAGATTTAGAGCGCATTGCAGATTATGTTACGTTCATCAATGATGGAGAAATTATATTTACTGGTGAAAAAGAAGACTTAATGGAGAACTACGTAATCGTAAAAGGAAGTAATGATTTATTAGACTGAGAAGGAAAAGAACTATTTGTTGGATTACGAAAAAATAAGTTTGGTTTTGAAGGTTTAGCGAATGATAAACAAGCAATCATAGATTGGTTTGGAAATGAGGTTGTACTAGAAAAGCCTACATTAGATGATATTATCGTTTACACCGCGAAAGGAAGAGGTGCTTATGCGTCAGCTTGTATATAAAGATTTGTTCTTTTTTCGGGTAATGTGGTTAGTGAATTTTGTTATGCCTCTTTTGTTTTTTATGTTAGAGCCAAGTGGTGAATTTTTATTTCCGATGAGTTGTCTATTTATAACCCTCTCCTCCGTTATGACGTTAACCTTTATGGATGAAAGAAATAAAAGTGACATTATTATAAATAGTTTACCAGTAAGTCGGAAGGATATCATTATTGCTAGATATATTTCCTGTGCAATATTTATTGTCGGTGCCATGGTTTCAACTATGATAATTGTATTCCTTTTAAGAGGTATTGCTGTTATTGATGATATTGGTGTATACCATCCTAATTTTTATATTGAAATTTCATGGTATGTAGTGGTAAGTGGAGTGATTTATTCTGTAGTATTTGTGGCGACATTTTTTCCTAGTTATTATGGTACAAAATCAAAAGGCATGAGAAGTATAGTATCAGCGGCAGCAATGGGGATTGGTGTACTTCTTTGGATATTTATTAGTGATGGGCTGAATGAAACAACATCTTCATTCAGTGAGTGGATTATGAATCCAGTACATATTGGTGTATTTACGGTTGGAGGAATGATATTAGCTAGTGCCTATATCGCTTCTATGTTTCTTACAATTAAAATTTATGAAACGCGTGATTTATAGAGAGGAGAATTCATATGCAACAGTTGATTTTGAAGGAGTTTTTTTTACAGAAGAAGATGTTTCCTTTCTATTTTTTAATCCCTATTTTATCTATTTTTAAGAATTCCGTCGAACCAATGGGGATTGCAATAGGAATATTTATAACATGTAGTACGATTATATATATTTCTTTTTATTATGACGAGAAAAGTAAAGCGGAAAAAGTATTAGTGAGTTTACCTATAACGAGAAAAGAGATAATTATAGCTAAATATATTTCAAGCACATTATTTATTATGGCTGGTTTAAGTGTAACTTTTATAGTCGTAATATTAGGAAATATTTTATTGGACAGGGATATAGTCATGCCTGGATATGCAGTGTTTTCAGCGATAGTAGCAACTTTGATTTATTGTGCAGTAACGATACCGACTAATTACATTGGGGGATATAAAGTTATTACTGTCTTGAATTTGATTATGCTTTTTCCTTTAATGGGTATGATTGGTCTTATGTGCAATATTTTTGGTGATAAAACAATTATGTTAAAAGTACTTCACTCTCAAGAGGCTACACTAGCAATGGGTGTTCTTAGTATTGGAGTGTTAGTAAGTATAGTCATATCAATGTTTCTCTCAATGAAAATGTTTCAGGAGGCAGAGTTATAGAAGGAGCATTTTCATATTAGGAGGGGTAATACATGATCAAGCAACTAATTTTAAAAGATTTCATTATTCAATGGAAATTTTTAATTTGGTACATACTGTATCCTGTTTTCTTTTATATGGCCTTAACAGATACGGAAAATCTGTTCATAATTATGTCAGTAATTATTACAGTTGGGGCAACAGTAAAAACATTTGAAGCAGATAGTAAAAATGAGAGTGAAGTTATAGTAAATAGTTTACCAATATTGAAAAAACATATTGTATTTGCAAAATATATAGTAGCAATTATTATTCTTTTTATAAGTGTAATGGTCGGTTGTTTTACGATGGGAATGAAGAATGGGGTTAACCTATTTGAATTTATTGAAACGACAATGGTTGCTAGTATTAGCTTTATTTTAGTGTATTTAAGCTTTGTTTTACCGATATCGTTTTGGTTGGCCTATAAAAAAACTATTTTTATTGCGATTTTTATACTAATAGCACCTATGGCCGTTTCTTCTATTTTCTTTGGAATCAACCTAGAACAAATTCAACTATATAACAGCGTGTTATTCATTAGTTCAATATGCATGTTTATAATATCTATCTTCGTTTCAGTGAAATTGTATGAGAAGAGAGAATTTTAAAAGGTGCCCTATAAAAGGCACCTTCTTCAATAACGACAATAGGAAAGTAAAAGTTTATAAACAGAGAGGTTACTCGGTACAACATCTTTTGGAGTATGTAATATAAAGCTGAAAACGATAACGAGAATAAGAAATAGGAAAAATAAAAATAGAATTTGCTTATGTATAGAATTTTGCATATTATCCACTCCTTTTTTAGGTAGTATGTCCAAAAGAAAGGAGTATATGAAAAATGTTAGGAGGGGAGAATGATGAACAAAAGAAAATGGTTATATAGAATAGGAATATTTTTATTTTCAATCGGCCTCATATTAGCAAATGTTTACTCGGATATACCACTGTTATTTCCAAGTTTACATAAAGGGGTTGGTATAAGTATTGCCATAATTGGTCTGTTTTGTCTTATCACATGTAACTTCTACAGAAAGTCTGAATGAATATAAAAAAGGACAGTTATTCTTTTTCAGAAATACTGTCCTTTTTAAATAACTTATTCCATAGTTTGGCGATACTCCATATAATGACGATTGCAATGGAGGCGATAATGGACCAAACAATCGATATAATTTCAAGTGTCATGTTAGGAAGGAATGTGAGAATGGATAATACTTTATGAAACAATGATTCTATTATATGAAAACTTATTTGTAATAGAATGAGGATACCAAGTGTGATCCATGCTAATATTTTCTTTCCTTTTTCTTTCCACATGACATTCACCTCACGTTAGCTTAATAGTTTTAAGCCAACAGCGCCGCATAGAATACAGCTTAAGAAAGCAAGACGACGCCAATCCGCTGATTCTCGGAAAATGAGAATGCCTAGAAGTGCACTTCCAGCAGTTCCGATTCCAGTCCAAATTGCGTAAGCAGTTCCCATCGGTAATGTGTTCATCGCAAGAGATAAGAAGAAGAAGCTTACGCCGAAGTTAGCGATTAAAATAACTTTTGGTGCCCAGCCTTTCTTTTCAGTGGCTACTTTCATAAAGAGTACACCAATAATTTCACAAATACCAGCTAGAATTAAAAATACCCAAGCCATTTTATGCGGCCTCCTTCGCTTCTTTTTCTTCTGTTACTCGTTTTAAACCAATTACTCCGAAGAAGATTAAACCGATTAATAAAACTTTTACGATAGAGAAAGGTTCTCCGAAGATGAAAATCTCTGTAAGAACAATTCCACCAGCTCCAATTCCTGTAAAGACTGCGTATACAGTGCCGACAGGTAAATCTTTATAAGCTCTAAATAATAAGACGAAACTAATTGTAATTAATAGAGCAACACCAGCCCATTCAAGTGGTGCCTCTGCTTTTTTTAGTCCAATCACCCAAAAGATTTCAATAATACCAGCGATGATTACATAAATCCATGCCATATGTCATTTCTCCTTCCTACCAGTCGTTAGGTAAAGGGCTTAAAAACGACGCATTGCAAAGGAGCAATCCGTCAGTTTGAAAGTCCGCGCCAAAATACTTTCCAAGAAGCGTCTAAACGTGTCTCAAAACGATTTAAACCTGCGTATAGTAGTTCAACCATAAGACCGTCGAGTAAGCATAGAAAAGCCTCTAAGGCGTCTTTTACTTCAATGTTATGCAGCTCATCTTGTTCGCTTGCTCTTTTAAATACAGGGAATAAAAGTTTTCCGACGTTTTCAATGTGTACATTTGCTTTATTAATAATTTGTTCGCGAAATGCATCAGGCGGAAAATAAGAAGTTCGTAACCAAAACATTGATTCTTCACTTTCACCAAATCGTTTTGCATACCCTTTTAATAATTTTAAAAGCAATTCTTCAGTGGACGAATTGGAAAAGCTTTCGATATCGCCTGTGAAGCTCTGCAAATCTTTTTGAAGAGCAGATTCTAAGCATATGAAATATAGCTCTTCTTTTCCTTTAAAGTGTGCGTAAATCGATGGTTTTTTAATCCCAACTTCTTGAGCAATATTTGCCAATGAAGTTCCTTCATAGCCGTAGCGTGCGAAATGAGAAAGTGCTACAGCTTTAATGCGGTTTGCTGTCATTTTCATCCCCTACCTACCGTTCGTTAGGTTCATTATATGAGATGGGAAATATAAAGTCAATAGGTGAAGAGCTGAGAAAGAGCGTTATAAGTAACGCTCTTTTTAGACAGTCTCTCGCTCAATTAAATGGAATGAAAGTTCTTTTGCACTGCCGACAATTTGCTCGCTTTGGATCTGCTTATGGAATAAAGAAAAAGCATGTGAGCCCATTGCGAGACCGGGATGTTCAATTGTGGAAATTTCTAATGCCTTTGAAATTTCATGATTATCAAATCCAAGGATAGCAAGGTCTTCAGGTACTCGAATACCATGTTTTCGAGCCTCTGTTAATAAACCAGCTGCAACTTGATCGTTCGCTGTGAAAATAGCAGTTGGACGATTTTTCATATTTAAAATACGATGGAGTATTTGTGCTCCGTCCTGCATTGTATAGCATTGGTGGAAAATCCATTCAGGATGCAACGTTTTGCCTTCGTTACGAAGTGTATCGGCGAACGCTTTTTCGCGCTCCATGGAATTTACACTTGTTTTTCTTGCTAAACAAATTCCGATTTTTTCATGGCCTCTACTTAGTAAATAGGCAGTACCAAGACGGAAACCTTCATAATGATCTACGTAGATGGATGAAATGAGGGGATGCTTCATTTTTTCACATGAAATAATAGGGGCAAATTTTGCGAAAGGTTCGATTTGTTCCCAAGAGCTCGTTCGGGAGCAAATAATCATCCCATCAAATTGTTTCATTTTCATCATTTCAAGAACACGAATTTCTTCAAGGCTATCGTAATTTGTTTGGCATAAATTAATGTGATATCCAGCTAATAATGCTTCGTTACCGATTCCTTCAATAATGGTACTGAAGTAGGGGAGGTTAATGAAAGGAAGCATAACGCCAATTGTATATGTTTTCCCTCTTATTAAATGGACAGCATTTATATTTTTTGCGTAGTTTAATTCTTCAACAGCATCTAGAACACGCTTACGCTTTTCTTCTTTTACGTAAGGGTGATTATTCAGGACACGAGAAACAGTTGATATCGATACACCAGCAGTTTTAGCAATTTGTTTTATATTGGCCATATGTATCACCTCTTTCACTTATTATAAAGGGAAAATAATAAGAAAGAAAAAATCTTGACCTGAAAAGCTTTTCACAAACTATGGTATTAATAAGACTTCTTTTTATTCGCGTAACCTTTTCACTTGGGCGTAAGAATGATAGGGGTCTTTTTTGTTTGCAAAAAGTGTTGTCAAAATGTGTGAGAATAACGTAGAAAGTTTTCAAAGGTGGAGTTTGATGACAAAGCGAATATGAAGAGCATATCAACGCTTCGTTCGTTAAGAGAGCGGTATGAAAGGGCGGAAACAAATTGAAAAAAAGAATCATTTGTTTCGTGTTTTCTAGTTTTGTATTTAGTTCGTGTTCGTTTCAGCAAACGATGCAAGAAGAAAAACACTTTGTGGGAACAACAGGAGGAGCTATGGATCGTGTTACGGATCCTATTCCGCTAAAGGAACTTCCAAAATATTTTCCGGTGAAGTTTAAAGTTCCAACGTTTTTACCGTACGACATTACAAGTGATGTGAAGGGTGAAGTAAGAACGCTTGGGAAAAAGAACGCTGTCTTAACGATTAAATATAAACAGAAGGAGCCAGGTAGAAATGAGTATATTGAGTTAAATGTCGCGAACTTTCCTTATAGTTTTCCAGATCTTATGGAAGAGAAGCGATTTCAAGAACAAATGAAACTGAATAATGGAACGTCTGCTTATTTTAAAAATAAAGATGATTATGAACGTGGTGACGAATTTGCTACGCTTATATGGAAAGAGAAAGGAATTGAATATCAGCTGCTGTATCGGAATGTAGAAGAGAACGATGAAAAGGTAATCAAGCAGAATTTATTATACATTGCGAATAAGATGAAATGAAAAAACTAGCTGATTTATTCAGCTAGTTTTTTGTATGTTATTATTTCTTTTTAATTTTGCCTGTCCAAGATTTAAATCCACCTTGTAATTGGTAGAAATCTTTGTAGCCTTGTTTTTTTAAGTATTGCGCTGCACGACCTGTACGGAATCCGCTTTGGCAATATAAGTAAACAGGTTGATCTTGACGAAGTTCTTTATGGCGAAGGCGAATTTGTGATAACGGAATGTTACGTGCACCTAAAATATGCCCTGCGTTATATTCGTCTGCTTCACGAATATCGATAAGCTGTGCTTTACGGTAGCCAGCGCGAAATTCTTCTTCTGTAAGAGTTTTAATTAATTTTTTCTGATAGAAGTACATCCATACAGTGTAGCCGATAAATGCTACGATTACGGCTAATAAAATAATCCAAGTTGTTGACACGATTCTATCGCTCCCTTTTTTCTTATCCTACTTTCAATATTATAATGCCCTTATGTATTTATGCAACAGATTCATTTGCATATAAGAAGAAATTTCGTATTCTTTCACAAATTTTGTCGAATTTGGTAGACTAGAGAATGTGAAAAATAATTGGTTATATGAGGTGCAGGATGGGAAAAGAAAAATGGTGTTATATTAACTCTGGTCAATGTTCACCGGCATTTAATATGGCGTTAGATGAATGTTTATTAAATTGGCAAAGTGAAAAGAAAATGCCACCAACAATTCGTTTTTATGAATGGGAAGTACCAACATTAACAGTTGGGTATTTTCAACGTGTTGAAAAAGATATTAATATGGATGTAGTTAACGAAAAGAAATATGGATTCGTTCGTCGTCAAACAGGCGGCAGGGGTGTACTACATGACAAAGAGTTAACGTATAGTGTTATTGTGTCTGAAGATCATCCGAATATGCCGAAAACAGTTACAGAAGCGTATCGTGTTATCTCGCAAGGTTTATTAGATGGTTTTAAGGCATTAGGGTTAGAAGCCTATTATGCAGTTCCAAAAACAGAAGCAGATCGTGAAAATTTAAAAAATCCACGTTCAGGCGTATGTTTTGATGCACCATCTTGGTATGAAATTGTAGTGGAAGGACGAAAAATTGCTGGTAGTGCTCAAACACGTCAAAAAGGTGTTATTTTACAGCATGGATCGATTCCATTAGAAATTGATTTAGATGAACTATATGATCTATTTTTATTCCCAAATGAACGTGTGAAGGAACGTATGAAGAGTATGTTCTCTTCTAAAGCAGTAGCAATTAATGAATTAACAGACCGTACATTTACGATAGAACAGTTAATTAAAGCGTTTGAAGTTGGCTTTGAAAAAGGATTGGATGTAGAACTTGTTCCATATGAATTAACAGAAGAACAGTTACATGAAGTTCAAACGTTAGCGAAAGAAAAGTATGAAAGTAATGAGTGGAATTATAAAAAATAAGAGATGGCAATTGCCACCTCTTATTTTTTTATAGTAAATTAAGTACTTTTTCTACTTTGATTCCTTTATCTTGTAAAGAACGAAGGCGACTTACAACGTCCATAATTTCTTTGTCAAATGTAACGCTAATACCTTGGCTTTGTAGTTCTTCTTTTAAGCTTTCAATAGAATCATCTATGTCGATGCCAAGCTCGTAATCTTGACAAACTTCAATTGTCTTTTTCACGAGTTTAACATAATTTTCTTGTAGTTTTGAATTTGTTTCAGTCAAAGCAGGCTGCTTCGGTTTTGCAGGAGCAATCGGTGCTGTCTCTTGCTTTGTAACTGGAGTAGGGACTGCTTTTTTCACAGGCGCTGGAGTAACTAGTTCTACAGCTGCTTCTACGCTTACTGGCTTCGGTGTCGGTACCGGAGTAGGCTTAGGTGCCATAGCAGGTGTTTCCACACGCGTAACAGGCTTAGGAGCAGGTGTAATTGCTTTTGGAGCTTCTACAACTACTTCTTTTTTCGGTGCTGCTTCTACCTGTGTTTCTTCTTGCTCGGCAGCTTCTTTATTTTCTTTACTCCACATAACGCGTTCAATTTCTAGAGACACATTGTTTTTGTTCATCGCTGTTAATGTAACTTTACCAACTTCAGCGTTTCCAGTGAAATCAACAATTTTATAAATAACATTCTTGTTCCAATCCACGTTTCCGCTCAAAAATAATTCTTCGTTACATTTCGGCGTTAAGCCCTCGATTTTAATTTCTGCGTTTACACCGTTTTCACTATATACCATAATTAGCGAAGCATTTACATCTTCGTCTGCTAACATTAGTTCACGTACCATTTTGCCGGTGCGTACTTGCGTTTTCTTCTTAACTGACATCTAATTTCTCCTCTCAAAAATTCAGTAATAATAAAAAAATCGTATAACGAAAAATAATTGCTCACGAAGATTTATGATACCGATAATAAAAGCATCACGTCAACAATTAACTTTAATTATTTTGCATTTTTCTTATTTTCTTTATGAAATTTTTCAATTTGTAAAATTAGACAGAAGAAAAAACAGCCTTTTGAAGGGCTGTTAAAAATTTGATTTTTTATATAGTAATTTATATAAAATAAAAAATAAGATAGCAATTAAAGCATTTTGCCAAAAGTTTAGATGATAAATGAGGTAAGGTTGCTTTTGGAAATAAATATTTAAGAATACAGCGGAACAAAATGGAGTAGCAAATGCGAATCCAAATAGAATTCTTCTTTTCCAATTCATTTTCTGATTAAAGGAGTAACGCTTTAATAAATATAAAATAAATAGTATACCTAGTATAATTATTGAAACGGACAAAGTAGTTCCAAGGATGCTAAAAGGCGGACTTGATAATGTATTGTTTTTTTCAAAGAAAAACATAAAAAATGAAATAATTGCATTTATGCCAAACTGTATAGCAAGAAGTAAGCTAATAGAAAATCCAATTAAAGAGGCTTTTTCTAACTTTGTTTGAGTTGGTAAAGCTGATATAAGTTCATCGCAATAAGATTGTAAATTATCTCCGAAGATGTCATAAGCGTTTTTATTTTCTGCTTGTGCTTCGATGAGGTGATCTAATATTTCTAGTAACAGTTCTTCCATTTGTTGCTCGGGTACGTTTGATATTCGAAGATATACTAACATATCACCATAAGCAGCCTCGTTTTCGGAAGTTAGAAGCTCACGTTTTTTATTATTCAATTCAATCATGTCTTGTGCATTCATCCCTATCACTCCCTCTGTAATAAGTTATTTACCGTAGTAGAAACTATTCCCCAGCTTTGTTTAAATTCTTTAAGTTGTTCTAATCCTTTATCGGTTATGTGATAATATTTTCGCTTTGGACCGAGTGAGGAAGCTTTTAATGTGCCTTCGATCAATTTTTCTTTTTGCATACGTAATAATAACGGATAGATGCTTCCTTCGCTTACGAATGTAAAGCCATGTTTATTTAATTTTGTGCTCAGTTCATATCCGTACACTTCTTCTTGTGAAATGATGTATAGGATACAACCTTCTAGTACACCTTTTAACATTTGGCTGTGCATGATTTCACCACCTTTTACTCAGGTAACTTGCGTTGCAAGGTAGCTGTTATCCGGATTATAACATTCAGTAACTTGCAACGCAAGTTACTGAAGTGGAAAACTTTAATGAGTGTTAATTTTTCAATGTTTCCCATACTAACGAGAGGAGGGAAGCGTATGAAACCATTTATGCCAAAACTCGTGTACTTTGAACCGAAGGCACTTGAATATCCACTTGGAAAAGAGCTTTATGAGAAGTTTACGAAGATGGGATTAGAAATTCGTGAAACGACATCCCATAATCAAATTCGGAATTTGCCGGGTGAAAATGATTTACAAAAGTATCGTAATGCAAAAGCAACGCTTGTCGTTGGGGTGAGGAGGACATTAAAGTTTGATACTTCAAAACCGTCAGCTGAATATGCAATTCCGCTTGCAACAGGATGTATGGGACATTGTCATTATTGTTATTTGCAAACGACACTTGGGAGTAAGCCTTACGTTCGCGTGTATGTGAATCTTGATGAAATATTTGAGAAGGCACAGCAATATATGGATGAAAGAGCACCTGAAATCACAAGGTTTGAAGCTGCTTGTACATCAGATATCGTTGGGATTGATCATTTAACACATGCATTAAAGAGGGCGATTGAATTTATTGGAGAAAGTGAGCATGGGCGTTTGCGTTTCGTTACGAAATATTCGCACGTTGATCATTTGTTAGATGCAAAACATAATGGGAAAACGCGTTTCAGGTTTAGTATTAATTCACGGTATGTAATTAAAAATTTTGAACCAGGGACATCACCGTTTGAAGAAAGAATTGAAGCTGCTCGTAAAGTAGCAGGCGCGGGTTATCCACTTGGTTTTATAGTTGCGCCACTTTATATGCATGAAGGATGGGAAGAAGGATACCGTGAACTATTTGAGCGACTGTACAATGCGCTGAAGGATATGACGATACCAAATTTAACGTTTGAATTAATTCAGCATCGTTTTACAAAACCAGCGAAAAAGGTTATTCAAGAGCGTTATCCAAATACGAAGCTTGAAATGGATGAAGAGAAGCGGAAGTATAAATGGGGACGATATGGCATCGGAAAATATGTATATAAAAAGGATGATGCAGCAGTATTGGAAGAAACGATAAGAGGTTATATAAATGAGTTTTTTCCTAATGCAGAAATACAATATTTTACTTAAGGGGGGTCTGTATGCAAATACAGATTCTTTTTTGTTTTATATATTTAGGCTCGTTTTCAACTTGTCACGTTATTCTTTCTGGTGTATCATTTTATTGATTGCTTCGTACGGAATAAGCAAAATGAACTTGGATGGAGGAAACCGATGCCTACCCCTAGTATGGAAGATTATATTGAACAAATTTATTTGTTGATTGATGAAAAGGGTTACGCCCGCGTATCTGATATTGCTGAAGCGCTTAGTGTACATCCATCCTCTGTAACAAAAATGGTGCAAAAATTAGACAAAGATGAATATCTAATTTATGAAAAATATAGAGGGCTTGTATTAACAACAAAAGGTAAAAAAATCGGAGAACGTCTCGTATATCGTCATGACTTGCTAGAGCAATTTATGCGTATTATCGGTGTGGATGAAAGTAAAATTTACAATGATGTAGAAGGAATTGAACATCATTTAAGTTGGGAAGCGATTGATCGCATTGGTGATTTAGTGCAATACTTTGAACAAGATGCGGTCCGAGTGGAAACGCTTCGCGGTGTTCAAAGAGCAAATGAAGAGAAAAGTAATTAAGGGGAACGTATGGCGTTTCCTTTTTTATTTCAATTCGAAAAGGATGGGAGAATTATGAAAGCAATTATTTTTGATTTTGATGGATTAATTGTGGACACAGAAACGATATGGTTTCACTCTTTCAGAGATGCTGTTCGTGAATACGGCGGGGAACTACCTTTAGAGGAATTTGCGAAATGCATTGGAACAACAGATGAGGTACTTTATACATATTTAAATGATCAATTAAAAGAGAAGTTTAACAAAAGTGTATTAAAAGAAAAAGTGGCAACTTTACATAAAGAGAAAATGAGAATACCAGAAGCTCGTGACGGGGTAAAAGAATATTTAGAAGAAGCGAAAGAAATGGGATTAAAAATCGCACTAGCTTCTAGTTCTTCTAGAGAATGGGTTATTCATTTTTTAGAAGAGCTACAAATTCGAGAATATTTTGAAGTAATTAAAACGAGAGAAGATGTTGAGAAGGTAAAACCAGATCCAGCTCTTTATCGAGTTGCAATAGAAGAATTAGGAATTAAGCCATCTGAAGCTGTTGTATTTGAAGACTCATTAAATGGATTGAGAGCAGCAGTTGCAGCGGGATTAACGTGCGTTGTGGTACCTAATGATGTGACACGGAATTTACCGTTTGAAAATCATCATCTTCGAATTGAAAGTATGAGAGAGAAAAGTTTAAAAGAAGTGCTTCAAAGTATAAAAAAAGACCGTATTTCCTAAAAGGAAGCACGGTCTTTCTTTTTGCTTTTTTTGCCTTCAATGACAGTTAAATGAGACTGTTTTCTTTTTCGTTTCAAAGTGGAAGAATTCCCTTTTTTACTTTTGTCATTAGAAGTATTTGACTTAAAGAAAGAATTGCCTAGGGGTGCTACATTTTGTTTCCCATGTTTGCGGTTCGATTGTTTTGCCGCACGCTTATATGAGCTTTGCGAATTTGCGGAACCACTGGAATTTGTAAACATCTTGTATAGCAAGTAAAAGATACCGACAACAAGTAACATGTACCCGATATTTCTTAATACACCCATGGGATTTGTAATAACAGATGAAACAAGGCCGAATATTGCCAATCCGATAATAAGCACAAATATAGCGAAAGTAAACGAACGACCGTTCATAAGGGACACCTCCTAAAAACATATATTGAAATTAGTATATTAACGATGAGGAAAGGAGTTGAACACCATTTTTAAATAATTATTGTTTGTTCTCTAAACGTAATAATTCTTCAAACGATGCAATTGCTACTTCCACTTGATCATCTGTTGGTTCTTTCGTTGTTAATAGTTGTAGCCATAATCCAGGATATCCAAGTACGCGTAATACGGGAATATCTCGTAATCGATTTGTAAATTGCAATACTTCAAAAGAAATACCAAGTACAACTGGAATTAATAAAATCCTGTTTATAACTCGTGCCCAAAGAGGATCTGTAGGGACTAGGAAATAAACGAACATTCCAATAATGACTGTAAATATAATAAAGCTACTGCCGCATCTATAATGGAGACGAGTTTGCTTTTGAACGTTTTCTACAGTCAGAGGAAGGTTATTCTCGTAAGCATTGATTACCTTATGCTCTGCACCGTGATACTGAAATACCCGCTTAATAAGTGGGGTTAAAGAAATAAAGTATATATAGCTCAATAATAGCATGAGCTTAATGACACTTTCGACAATGATTTGCCCAGTATGAGATGGGAAAATCGGTCTCGTTAATTCAGCTAATAGTGCAGGAACTGCTGTGAAAATGACTTTACCGAATATAAAAGATAAAACGCCAACAGCTGCAACTCCTAATACCATCGTTAATTTTGATTGTTCTTCTTTTTTATTTGCAATTTGTTCATCATCTTCTGGGTGGACGTCAAATCGTTCTGAAGCGAAGTTTAAATGCTTTGCTCCATTCGCACTTGCATCCACAATAGCGGCAATCCCTCGTAAAAATGGAATTTTTTTTAGGGTAGATAGTACTTTATTACGAACGCGTGGTAATCGATAAAATTCAATCGATTTATCTTTACGACGAACCGCTGTAACAGTATATTCTCTACCGCCAAACATAACTCCTTCTATGACCGCTTGCCCGCCATATATTTGTTTTGACTCTTCTGCCATGTTAACACCAACCTGTATTTGTTTCTCTCTTATGTAGAAAAAGAGGCAATTGTCATACTGGGTTCTGTCGTTTTGAAATAAGACAATCACCGAGTTTCCTTTATTTTATCGGCAAATACAAGTAGATGACAAGGGAAAATGTTATGAGAGTCGGACATTTCTTATTCTTTTTATAGACAAATTTCGCAGGATTTAAACATGCTTCAAAATAGTTTCGGGCATACTATTGAGCGGAGGTGTCGATGTGAGTCAAGAACAATTAGGAACAAGGAATTTTGTGCAGATTGGTTTGTTTGGTGGAATCTTTTGGGGCGGGATCTGGTATTTCCTTCATATATTTTCATTCACGGAGGCGGGACCGAATTATTTCCTTTTACCATTTGCGTTTGGAAGTTGGAAAGAGGGTGTATGGGGCAATGTGTTCGGAATAGTGTGTATGGGACTTCTTTCAATTTTGATCGCCTTTTTGTATAAAGCATTTTTTGCGAAGTTTGAAGGGATTATAGCGGGAATTATTTATGGGCTATTTTGGTGGGCACTACTGTTTTTGGGGATGGGTTTAATGGCTCCTGTTATTAAAAGTGCGCTCCATTTACCAAAAGAGACAATTGTGACGACAATATGTATTTTTATATTGTATGGTGTGTTTATAGCATATTCTGTTTCTTACGCAGTAAATAGCAATAAAGCAGAACAAGAAGGGCAAGAGAAGACGAACTATTCAAATAAGTAACTCCTATGTTAAAATATTGTATAGATATTTAATATTAAGGAGTTTTAAGAATATGAAAAAGTTACTCCTCGTAAACGGTCCTAACCTAAATCGCCTCGGTGTTCGTGAGGTAAATGTATATGGAAAGGGCACGCTAGCGACACTTGAAGCAGATATGAAGCAAGAAGCAGAAACAATGGGAGTGGAGTTAGAATGTTTCCAATCGAATCATGAAGGTGCCATTATCGACATTATTCATGAAGCGGAAGATATATATGAAGGGATCATTTTAAATCCGGGAGCATTTACGCATTATAGCTATGCGATTCGTGATGCCATTGCGAGCATTTCGATTCCTGTTATTGAAGTACATATTTCTAACATTCATCAGCGTGAATCGTTCCGTCATGAATCTGTGACGGCAGCTGTTTGTGCAGGTCAAATTGTAGGATTTGGTTTTTATGGCTATAAGTTAGCGTTATTTGCATTAATGGAGAAATTGAGGGAGGCATAAAGTAATGGAGAAAATTGAAAGATTACGAAGTGCATTTGATGAGGCTGGCATTGACGGTATTTTGTTAACAAATGAACATAGTCGTAGATATATGGCTAACTTCACAGGAACAGCAGGCGTTGTTCTTATTTCAAAAGATCGTGCTCAATTTATTACAGATTTCCGTTACGTCGAGCAGGCAAGTAAACAAGCGGTTGGATATGAGGTTGTACAGCACGCAGGATTGATCATTGATGAAGTGGCAAAGCAAGTGAAAGAGCTTGGAATTCAAAAACTTGGTTTTGAGCAAGATACTCTTACATATAGTTCTTATTCAGTGCATAAGGAAGCGATTGATGCTGAATTTATCCCGACTTCTGGACTTGTAGAAAAGTTACGCTTGATAAAGACTGATTCAGAGATTAAGATATTAAAGGAAGCTGCACAGATTGCAGATGCTGCCTTTG
Organism: Bacillus sp. PPSBB_2; assembly: GCF_045291115.1. Classification (NCBI taxonomy): domain Bacteria; kingdom Bacillati; phylum Bacillota; class Bacilli; order Caryophanales; family Bacillaceae; genus Bacillus; species Bacillus sp. PPSBB_2. Next base: position 4,453,756 of record NZ_CP147983.1, on the reverse strand, counting down.
AGCATATTCTATCATTCATTCGCCCGGGAGTATCTGAAATTGAAGTGTCAAATGAACTTGAATTTTTCATGAGAAAACAAGGAGCAACATCTTCTTCGTTTGATATTATCGTTGCTTCAGGTCTTCGTTCGGCATTACCGCACGGCGTGGCATCTGAAAAAGTGATAGAAACAGGAGATTTCGTTACATTAGACTTCGGCGCTTATTACAAAGGATATTGTTCTGATATTACTCGTACGATTGCAGTCGGTGAACCATCTGATAAATTAAAAGAAATTTATAATATCGTTTTAGAAGCACAATTACGTGGTGTGAACGGTATTAAAGCTGGTTTAACAGGTCGCGAGGCTGATGCGCTAACGCGTGACTACATAACGGAAAAAGGATATGGTGAATACTTTGGACACTCTACTGGTCATGGAATAGGTCTTGAAATCCATGAAGCACCAGGTTTAGCGTTCCGTTCTGATATAGTACTTGAACCAGGTATGGCTGTAACAGTAGAGCCAGGTATTTATATTCCAGGTATTGGCGGCGTACGTATTGAAGATGATATCATTGTGACAAGTGAAGGTAATGAAGTAATTACGAAATCACCAAAAGAACTTATTATTTTGTAATACACAGGAGGATTTTTTTACATGATTTCAGTAAACGATTTTCGTACAGGTTTAACAATTTCAGTGGACAATGCCCTTTGGCAAGTACTTGATTTCCAACACGTAAAGCCAGGTAAAGGTGCTGCATTCGTTCGTTCTAAACTACGTAATCTTCGCACAGGTTCTGTTCAAGAGAAAACATTCCGTGCAGGTGAGAAAGTAGAAAAAGCACACATCGAAAACCGTCGTATGCAATACTTATACGCAAGCGGTGAGGCTCATGTATTTATGGATAACGGAACTTATGAGCAAATCGAACTTGGTGAAAAACAAATCGAGCGCGAGCTTAAATTCCTAAAAGAAAACATGGAAGTAGCAATTATGACTTACCAAGGCGAAGTACTTGGTGTTGAACTTCCAAACACAGTTGAATTACAAGTTACAGAAACAGAGCCTGGTATTAAAGGTGATACTGCTTCTAACGTAACAAAACCAGCTACATTAGAAACTGGTCTTGTTGTACAAGTACCAATCTTCATTAACGAAGGCGAAATGCTTATCATCAACACTGGTGAAGGTAAATACGTTTCTCGTGCATAGTAAAAAAGCACTCGTGATAATTCACGAGTGCTTTTTTTATAGGAAATAGGGTAGATAGTAAATAGCTGTTATTATAAAACTGACTAAAACAAGTGAAAGAGTACCCATAATAGATGGAGTCAAAACAATTTGAAATGGTTTTATTTCGCCAGTCTCAACGCCAGTTAATGTTTTACTTATTGCGTGATCTGTAATGTTATTTCTATGGTTACTCATAATAATTAACCACATAATTGCAAATATTGCTAAACTACCAAGGAAAAAGGTCTCTATAAATGACCAACCGACTAATAATGAAAAAAGATAAATAAGAGCTAATTCTGCTACAACGGTTAAACTAATTTTCAATGCCTTCATATTTTTCCTCCTCATTTTGTAATTTCAACCAGTTTAAAAAATTTTTACGTGACACGACATGCAGAGAGCAAGGTGACTTTACTTCTTTCTCTAGTGCAGCGTGTTCGTCTGGAAACTTGTTTTCCACATGCAATGAAATATAAGGTAGTTTTTCTTGTGCTTTTAGTGAGCGGATATTATTCGTTTTAGCACCAGCAAATACGTAGGAAAGTTGTAAGTCTAAAAAGGCGATTTTAAAGATTTCTTTTTTAGCAGCCTCGTTATAGCCTTTTCCCCAGTACGGATAGCCGAGCCAACTACCAATGTGAGATTGCTTTTTTTCATTATTAATATGTTTAAGTGTGGTGAGGCCAATTATTTCATTTTTTTCATTCACAATCATTCTCGATAAGGATTTCTTTTGACGCTCTTCTTCTATTGCGAAAAGAAGAAATGTTTTCGTGTCTTCGATGTTTTCTACCGTTATTCCCAATGCATTTTTTATATGTGGATCACTTGATAGCTCGAAAATCACATTTGTATGGCATAAATCTAGTGGTAATAAAGTGACGTGTTGCATGGTTTAAACCTCTTTTAAACTAAATATACCATAATATACCATGAAATAATATGAATATTCAGATTGTAATTCGGAATTTAGAGAAAAATTATGTTTTTACTTCTGAAATAGACAACCTCTGCATATGGTTGTACAAATATATTCTTTTTTAGAATACGAAGTTAGTAACTGTTACGGGAGAAGGTGGAAGAATGAAACAGTGGCTAGCGGCAATGGAAACATCCGTGCTTGTTATGGGGGCACTTCGATTATTTTCAGGTAGTGCGGAGATATTTGCTGCTTTGCTTATGCTTTATGTGAATGATGCGAAGAAAGCGTTGTTTATAAATGGTATGTTGGCGTTTGTTGGACCTACCGTATTAATTTTAACAATGACAATTGGGATAGCGAGTGTAGCAAGTGAAATTTCTTTCTTGAAGCTCTTTTTTCTAGCGCTTGGAATTTGCTGTATTTTTATCGCATTACTGAAATAGTAAGTCGAGTATAGTGGGGAGAAGCCGATGAAAGAGGTATTAGAAGTTTTACCAAAAACGATGAAGTACTTAATTGAAGAATGTAAGCAATACGATGCTTTAGAGGAAATTCGTGTTCGAATTGGAAGGCCGCTAGAGTGTATTGCACACGGAAAGGTGTTTTTTTATGACTATATCACTACTGCAGAGGATGCTATTTACTTATTGAATAAGTTAAGTCAATTCTCAATTTATACGATGGAAGAGGAATTAAAACGTGGGTATGCGACGCTTCGCGGAGGGCATAGAATCGGGTTAGCAGGAAAAGTCATTACAGAAAAAAGCGCAGTGAAAATGATTCGTGATGTCTCTTCCTTTAATATTCGTATTGCTCGTCAAAAAATAGGGATTGCTGAACCGCTTTTGCCATATTTGTATGAAAAAAGGTGGTTAAACACGATGGTAATTGGCCCTCCCCAAACGGGAAAAACGACACTCTTAAGAGATGTAGCACGTTGCATGAGTCAAGGGGTAAGTGCTTCGGAAATTCCTTCCTGTAAAGTGGGGATCGTTGATGAACGGTCAGAAATTGCTGGTTGTGTGAAAGGGATCCCGCAATATGATTTTGGTACCCGAGTCGATGTGTTAGACGCATGTCCAAAGGCAGAAGGAATGATGATGATGATTCGTTCTATGAGTCCTGATATTTTGATCGTAGATGAAATTGGCCGTAAAGAAGATAGTGAAGCAATTATGGAGGCAGTGCATGCAGGTGTCCAGCTTTTTATAAGCGCACACGGATTTTCCTATGAGGATGTTGTGAGACGTCCATCGCTCAAGGCAGTGCTAGAGCTTGGTATATTTGATAGGTTTGTGGAGTTGTCAAAAGCGAGGGGTCCAGGAACGGTTATGCAGGTGAAAGATAAATATGGAAAACCAGTGTTATCAAATAGAAAGGCTGAGGGCGTATGGTGAAAATATTTGGTGCAGTGTTAATCGTTGCGGTCAGCACCTTTTTCGGGTTTTCGTACGCTAAAAGATACAGTGAGAGACCGAGGCAACTTAGGTTATTAAAATCAGCACTTCAATCATTAGAGGCAGAAATTATGTATGGACACACACCTTTATCTGAGGCTGCCGAGCGATTAGTTAAACAAATGCCAAAGCCATTAAATTGGATATTTCAAAGTTTCGCTAAAAAACTAGAAAGTGGAGAACAAACAGTAAGGGAAGCTTGGATAGATAGTTTGAAAGAGAATTGGAAGTTGACGGCTTTTCAACAAACCGAGTATGAAATACTGCAGCAATTTGGTGAAACGCTAGGGCAACATGATCGTGAATCACAACAAAAACATATTCGCTTATGTATTACACATTTGGAGAGAGAAGAAGAGGAAGCGAAAGCTTTACAACTGCAATACGAAAAAATGATTAAGAGCTTAGGGGTACTAGCAGGGCTACTTATTGTAATTTTACTGCTATAGGGGGGAGAAAGGCGATGTCCATTGATGTTGGATTAATATTTCAAATCGCCGGAATCGGCATTGTTTTAGCTTTCATTCATACTGTACTAAAAGAATTGAAGCGTGAGGATATTGCAAATTGGGTTATCCTTGTCGGTTTTGTCGTCATTTTATTTCATGTTGCATTTTTAATTAATACGCTATTCGACAAGATTAAAAGTGTCTTTCTCTTCCAGTAAAGGAGGCGGTTCGAATCGAAATTATACAAATTGTCGGATTAGGCCTCGTTGCTACGTTTTTAGCTGCTGTTTTGAACCAGCATAAATCTAGTATTACATCTTTATTTATTGTGTTCGTAGGTAGCGTGATGTTTCTTATTTTAATCGATCAAATTCATTCTATTTTACAAATGATTGAGAGAGTTGCGAGTGAAGCGAAAGTTAGTAACGTCTACGTGGAAACGTTACTAAAGATTATTGGAATTGCTTATATTGCCGAGTTTGGAGCTCAAATTACAAAAGATGCTGGTCAAGGTGCCATCGCTTCGAAAATTGAACTTGCTGGGAAAATCTTAATTCTCGTTATGGCAATTCCTATTTTGACGGTTGTAATTGAAACTATTCTCGGATTTTTACCGACGGGATAAGGGGGAGTGAATGTTGAGGAGGTTTGGAGCTAAGCTGCTATTTGCTTGCTTCCTTTTCTTTTCTTTACCAGTTGTTGTACAAGCTTCTCCTGTAGAAACAAACGTCGTTGATCAACAATTGGATAAGCTCGGAATTGAAGATGTGAAGCAATTTTGGGACGGGCTTGTTACAAAATATGGAGGCTATTTGCCAGAGAGTCAAAAAGGGAGTTTTATGGAGTTTGTAAAGGGAGAAAAAGAATTCTCTCTAAAAGAGTGGATGATAGGGTTATTAAAATATTTATTTCATGAGCTTGCAGCTAATGGAAAACTGCTTGGCACACTCATTATGCTCACAATCTTTAGTGCATTGTTGCAATCACTGCAATCCGCTTTTTCAAAAAGTAGTGTAAGTAAAATTGCTGATGCTGTTGTATATATGGTACTTATTATTTTTGCTTTAAATAGTTTTTATGTCGTTATGACATATGCAAGAGAAACGATACAAACAATGGTAGATTTCATATTAGCGCTATTGCCAATTTTATTGGCGCTTATAGCGACTGGTGGCGGGGTTGTATCTGTATCTTTCTTTCATCCGATTATCATTTTCTTAATGAATACAAGCGGGCTTCTTATGAATTATATCGTTCTACCGCTTTTATTACTGGCAACGATATTAAGTATTGTAAGTACAATGAGTGATCAATATAAAGTGACGAAATTGTCCAAGCTTCTGCAAAACGTTAGCGTTGGGATTATCGGTATCTTTTTAACGATTTTTTTAGGGGTATTATCTGTACAAGGAACAGCAACAGCTGTTGCTGATGGAATAGCTGTGAAAACTGCTAAATTTGTAACAGGGAACTTCATTCCAGTAGTCGGAAGGATGTTTACAGAAGCGGCAGATACTGTTATTAGCGCATCAGGATTATTGAAAAACACAGTCGGAATTATTGGGCTCGTCATTTTATGTTTAATTGTTGCTTTTCCAGCGATTCAAATTTTCTGTATCGCATTTATTTATAAATTCGCAGCAGCAGTATTGCAACCGGTTGGCGGCGGAGCAATTATTCAATGCTTAGACATTATTGGACGAAGCATCATTTACGTATTTGCTTGCTTAGCTATCGTATCATTTATGTTCTTTTTAAGTATTACAATTATTATTGCTGCGGGGAATATTACACTTATGATGCGGTAGGAGGTGAAGAGTATGCAATTTGTTACAGAGTGGATCAGAAATATTATCGTTTTTTTGCTCTTAGCGACAATGCTTCATCTTATTCTTCCAAATTCGAATTTGCAAAAATACGTTAAATTCGTTGTAAGTCTTTTGTTAGTCGTATTAATTTTAACACCTCTTTTTAAACTATTGCAGACAGATGTAAATGAAGTAATTGCAAATTTTAATGAAGAAAAGTACGTAGCAGAAGGATCTGTAAAAAATTCAATAGATTCGAAGAAAAAAGAAATACAAGCTCTAACACGTGCATATAGTTTAGAAGAGATGGCTACCAAAATGAAAAAAGAAGTAGGAAAAGAGTTTGAGAAACAGTATGGTATGTCAGTCTCTGAAATACAAATAGTCGCAGCGGAAAGCACAGCGGAAGTAAAGTCAGCGAAAGATATTCAATCTGTTGTTGTGACGTTAAAAGAAAAAGAACGTAGTAAAAATGATGCAATCGAAACAGTAAAACCAGTTGAAATTAACACGAAAGAACCACCGAAAAAAGTAGAGGAAACGAATGTAGAAATGAAAGACTTCTTTTCAAGCAGGTGGCAACTAGAGAATAAACAAATCCAAGTTCAAATGGAAGGGAGGACAGGTAGAGTAAATGGACAATAAAGATAAAAATTCGAAGTTCTCATTTTTTCGAAACTTATTGAATGGAGATGAAAAAGAAAGTAATGAGAAGGGAAGAAAGGTAACACCTAAGTTCTTACTTGTCCTACTCATACTTGGAATGTTGCTTATGTTTTCTAGTAGTTTTTTTTCAAGTAAAAAAGAAGAAGTACCTGTATTTAAAGAACAAAAAACTCAAAACCAGGAAAAAGATGTACCAACTTTTGGACAAAAAAATAATGATAATATGTCAAATGTAGAAAAATATGAAAAAGCGTATGAACAAGAATTAAAAACTGCTTTAGAAGAAATAGCAGGAGTAAAAGACGTAACGATTAAAGTGAATTTGGATTCATCTGAAGAAAAAATTTTAGAAAAAAATACAGTGAAACGCTCACAAACAACAGGTGAAACAGATAAAACAGGCGGTAAGAGAGAAGTAGAGGACGAGTCTCTTGATGAAAAGACTGTCATTATACGTGAAGGGGATAAAGAAACTCCTGTTGTTTTACGAACAGAGAAGCCGAAAGTACGTGGTGTTCTTGTCGTAGCAAAGGGAGTGGATAATATACAAGTTAAAGCAATGGTAAAAGAAGCTGTGATAAGGCTGCTAGATGTACCGGCCCATCGCGTTTCAGTTTCACCGAAAAATTGATAGGGAGGAAATAAAGTGTTAAAAAAACAAACAGTTTGGCTATTAACGATGTTAAGTTTAGTTGTTGTACTATCTGTGTATTACGTGACAACTCCTGACAAAATGAATACAGCATCGCCAGCAACAGGTGAAAAGATTGGACAAGAAAAACAAGGTACTGATAAAGCAGTAACAAACGAAGCGCCTAAAGAAACTCCGAAAAAAGAAAATACAAGCAAAGAAACAACAAATAAAGAAACAGACAAAAAAGAAAATGCAAAAAAAGAAACAAGTAAAAAAGAGGGCAATGTATCAGTTCAATCAAGTGATGAGAATTTCACAGCTTTACGTATGCAAATGGAAGATCAGCGTAGTGAAGAGAAAGCAAAATTACAAGAAGTGATGAATTCTTCGAAATCTTCAGCGACAGAAAAGAGTAAAGCGAAAGATAACTTTGATGCAATCACTACAATGGAAACGAAGCAAGAATTACTTGAGACAGTAATTAAATCTCAAGGAGGATATCCAGATGCTCTTGTAAGAGCTGATGGTACTGATATTAGAGTAACGGTTAAAGCGGCAAAACATTCACAGAAAGAAGCAAATAAAATTATTCAACTTGTAAGAAGTGAAGGCGGATCAAAAGATGTAGGTGTGAAATTTGATCCACCAGCGAAATAAGTGAAACTTTAATCCGTAGGGATTTCCCTGCGGATTATTATCTTTTACTAAGCAAAGGGTATGCAAATAGTAAAAAGAGTATGTAAGTACGTGTGAATAGAAAAAAGCTATCATTTTCGATAGCTTTTTTCTATTTCGTCTTTGTAATTATTTTTACTATGTTCAACTCGGAACGGAGAAATACGTTGTGAGTAAAAGATTAGTGGTTCATGGTACTGATGATTACTTTTTCCGGATTTGACGTGGATGAAAAGAACGCATGCCCAAACGATTACAGCAGGTAAAAAGAGAATGAGCCATATCATATTTCCACACCTCGACACAATATATTTTCTACACTTTGAACATACTATTCTTATATGAAGGAATGATGAACGGCGTGTAAACAAAAAAATAATATTTGGTAAAAATATGTTATTGACTATAGGTGTGGTGAAGAGTGGAGAGGGAATGGCATGTTTGCTGTGTAACGTTTTGAAAAAGTAGTGAATGTTTTTTTAGAAGTGGTCTTGCCAATTTCATGTGAAACTTGGTATTATTACTAGGTATTAAATTTTTTATTGGAATAATATTTTTACAGGAATTTCGATTTATTATAAAGAAATATAAATTGGAATGTTTAAAAAATTTATCGTAAGATGGAAATAGTAAATATTTCTATTAGTTAATGAAATATATTTTCTAATAGAGTACATCGTATTTTTACAGTCAATCTAGTTTTCGTGACGAGAATCTGTAAAAACGGGACAAACAAGAGTATGGGAGTGGATTTTACATGTTTAAAATTCAAGAAGTTCGCGAATTAATTAAATTAATTGATAGCTCTAATATTGATGAATTTGAATACAAAAAAGACGGTACAACAATCAAAATGAAAAAGCGTGGTAATGAAGTTGTTGCTGTGCAAGCACCTGCAGCAAAACAAGCTATGCAACCAGTAGCGCCTGTTGAAGTTGAAACGAAAGTAGCAGCAGCACAAGCAGAAGCACCAAAACAAGAAGAGAAGAAGACTGTTCAAAATGAAAACCTACATAAAATCACATCACCGATGGTAGGTACATTCTATTCTTCTTCTTCGCCTGATACCCCTCCATATGTAAGTGTTGGGGATAGAGTATCGAAAGATTCTATCGTATGTATTGTCGAGGCTATGAAGTTATTTAACGAAATTGATGCTGATGTAGAGGGCGAAATTGTTGAAATTCTTGTTAATAACGGACAACTTGTTGAGTATGGACAACCGCTATTTCTTGTAAAAGCGTAATAAGGGAGTCTTTGTGATGATAAAAAAAGTATTAATAGCCAATCGTGGGGAAATTGCTGTACGAATTATTCGTGCTTGTAAAGAAATGGATATTGAAACAGTTGCAATTTATTCAGAAGCAGATAAAGAGTCACTTCACGTACAGATTGCAGACGAGGCGTATTGTGTAGGACCAACGATTTCGAAAGAAAGCTATTTAAATTTGACAAACATTATTAGCGTTGCGAAGTTAACAGGCTGCGATGCTATTCATCCGGGATACGGATTTTTAGCAGAGAATGCAGATTTCGCAGAGTTATGCCGTGAATGTAACTTGATTTTTATCGGTCCAAGTCCAGAAGCTATTTCAAAGATGGGCACAAAAGACGTTGCTCGTGATACAATGAAAGAAGCAGGGGTTCCGATTGTACCAGGTTCACAAGGGATTATTAAAAATACCGAAGAAGCGATCGAGCTTGCTAATCAAATTGGATATCCAGTTATTATTAAAGCGACTGCAGGTGGCGGCGGAAAAGGTATTCGTGTTGCACGCCATGAAGAAGAGCTTATAAAAGGAATTCAAATTACACAGCAAGAAGCTAGTACCGCTTTTGGGAACCCTGGTGTATACTTAGAAAAGTACGTTGAAGATTTCCGCCATGTTGAGATTCAAATAATGGCAGATACACACGGAAATGCCATTCATTTAGGAGAGCGTGATTGTACAATTCAGCGCCGTTTGCAAAAACTATTAGAAGAAAGTCCATCACCTGCACTTGATGAAGATATTCGCAAGCAGATGGGTGAAGCGGCAGTTAAAGCGGCGGTAGCGGTTGATTATACAGGTGCTGGTACGGTTGAGTTTATTTATGAATATAAAACGAAAACCTTTTATTTCATGGAGATGAATACGAGAATTCAGGTTGAGCATCCGGTTACTGAAATGGTAACGGGAATGGACTTAATTAAAGAGCAAATTCTTGTTGCTTCAGGAGAAAAGTTATCGTTACAGCAAGAAGAAGTACAATTTAATGGTTGGGCAATTGAATGTCGAATTAATGCGGAAAACCCTGCCAAAAAATTTATGCCATCTCCAGGTAAAGTAGAAATGTATTTACCACCAGGAGGATTTGGTATTCGCGTCGATTCAGCTGTATATCCGGGATATTCAATCCCACCTTTCTATGATTCGATGGTTGCTAAATTAATTGTTCACGGAAAAACACGTGAAGAGGCAATTGCAAAAATGAAGCGCGCACTTAGTGAATTTGTCATTGAAGGCGTACATACAACAATCCCGTTCCATTTGCAATTGCTAGATCATCCTGATTTTGTAAAAGGTGAGTTTAATACGAAATTTTTGGAAGAGCATGAACTTGTGACGCAGTGATACATTAAAGGAGGTTTTTTTCATGGCTGAACATATGTTAGATATGGGTCAAGATACAACTCTTGGTAAAGTAGAAATTGCACCAGAAGTAATTGAAGTAATTGCAGGTATTGCAGCTGCAGAAGTAGAAGGTGTAGCGGCAATGCGCGGTAATTTTGCTACAGATGTTGTTGAGAAGTTAGGTAAGAAAAATCATGGTAAAGGTGTAAAGGTTGAATTAGCAAACGAAGATATTATCGTTGACCTTTATGTTGTAATGTATTTTGGTGTAGCAATTCCAGTTGTTGCACAAAAGATTCAAGACAATATTCGCCAAGCACTCTTTACAATGACAGGACTTGAGCCAAAAGAAGTGAATGTTCACATCGTTGGCGTAACATTCGAAACACAAAAAACAGAAATCGAACCAGTGTAAGAATGAAAAGGTGCCTAGTAACATAGGCATCTTTTTTATCGTTTCATTTCTTCACAAATTACAACCCTCTAATTATTATACTATTTCAAAAAATAAGAAATAAACAAGAAAATGTTTCGTTTTTCCAAAAAACGTACATTGTGATAAGATATGGAACTTGAAGTTAATCTTTTTATTATTTTTCAGCCTTGTAACCCGTGTGTGAAACGATAAATTGTGTTATTATCATTGTATTATAAGGTTGGAAAATCAATGAAAACTGTAAGAGTAAGTGAATTGACGGCTTATAAATTATAATAATATAACAAAGTATAAGGAAAGACTTGAAGCATAAAGGAGAGTTACAATGAAACGTAGGACGGCTAGAGAAAGAGCAATGCAAGCATTATACCAAATGGATATTACAGGTGAATTAGAACCGAAAGTAGCAGTGGAAAACACGCTAGATGAAGGCGAAGAAACAAATGAGTTTCTAGAGTCACTTGTAGTAGGTTTTGTAGAAAATAAAGAAGCAATCGATGAAGCGATTCGTCAAAATTTAAAAAAGTGGAAGCTTGAGCGTATTAGTATTGTTGATCGCAGTATTTTACGTGTAGCTGTGTATGAAATGAAATACATGGAAGAAATTCCACACAACGTAACAATTAACGAAGCAATTGAAATTGCTAAAACATTTGGGGATGAGGAATCTCGTCGTTTTATTAACGGCGTTTTATCTAATATAAAAGATACACTGTAAATTCTTTAAGGGGGAATCTTAAAATGGTAGCAGTAATCATCAAAGGAAATGAAGTTGCGGAGAAAAAACGAGCACAATTAACAGAAGAAGTTGTGAAGTTGAAAGAGCAAGGTATTGTACCAGGATTAGCAGTTATTTTAGTTGGAGAAGATCCAGCATCTCGTTCTTATGTGAAAGGAAAAGAAAAAGGCTGTGAACAAGTAGGGATTTACTCAGAGCTAATTGAACTTCCTGAAACAATTACTGAGGAACGTTTGCTTGCTGAAATCGATCGCTTAAATGGCGATGACCGTATTAATGGCATATTAGTGCAATTACCTTTACCAAAACATATTGAAGAAAAAGCTATCATTGAAAGAATTTCACCAGAAAAGGATGTAGACGGATTTCACCCAATCAGCGTGGGACGTATGATGACGGGACAAGATACATTCCTTCCATGTACACCGCATGGTATTGTAGAATTAGTAAAAGAAACAAATCTTGATATTTCTGGAAAACATGTAGTAGTAATTGGAAGAAGTAATATTGTCGGTAAACCAGTAGGGCAATTGTTTTTAAATGAAAATGCCACTGTCACATATTGTCATTCTAAGACGCAAAATATGAAAGAGTTATCGAAGTTAGCTGATATTTTAATCGTAGCTGTTGGACGACCTAAAATGATAACAGCGGATTATATTAAAGAAGGGGCGGTTGTAATTGACGTTGGTGTTAACCGTTTAGAAACAGGAAAACTTTGTGGTGATGTTGACTTTGACAACGTGTTAGATGTTGCGGGTTACATTACACCTGTGCCAAAGGGTGTTGGTCCAATGACAATCACAATGCTTCTTCATAATACTGTTGAATCTGCCAAACGTGCAGGTGTCGTTTGTAAATAATTTGAGTCGGCTATGAGGAGAGAGAAATGGAGAAGCAATATTTAACCGTTACAGCGTTAACACGCTATATAAAAACAAAAATAGAATATGATCCGCATTTGCAGTCTGTTTGGTTAAAAGGTGAAATTTCCAACTTTAAAAATCATAGCCGTGGCCACATGTATTTTACATTGAAAGATGAAAATGCAAGAATCGCAGCGGTTATGTTTGCGGGCCATAATCGTAATATTAAATTCAAACCGGAAAATGGGATGAAGGTACTCGTGAAAGGGAAAATCTCTGTTTACGAGGCGAGTGATTCTTATCAAATTTATATTCAAGACATGCAGCCTGACGGAGTCGGAAATTTACATTTAGCGTACGAACAGTTAAAAGTTCGTTTAGAAGAAGAAGGACTTTTTTCTCAAGTTTATAAAAAAGCGATTCCTCCTTACGCTAAAACAATAGGTGTGATTACGTCGCCAACAGGAGCAGCGATTCGTGATATTATAACAACGATTAAACGTCGTTATCCAATTGGGAATGTTATTGTATTTCCGGTACTTGTACAAGGGGAGTCAGCGGCTCCCTCGATTGTACAAGCGATTCGTACAGCGAATGAAATGGGAGAGATAGATGTACTAATCGTTGGTCGTGGTGGAGGTTCTATTGAGGAATTATGGGCTTTCAATGAGGAAATGGTTGCAAGAGCAATCTTTAAGAGTGAAATCCCTATTATTTCGGCAGTAGGCCATGAAACGGATTTTACAATCGCAGATTTTGTTGCGGATTTACGCGCGCCAACACCGACCGCAGCAGCTGAGCTGGCAGCACCTAACATTATAGAGTTACAAGAAAAGGTATTACAAAGAACTCTGAGATTGCAAAGAGCAATGAGAGAGTTAGTACATAAAAAAGAAGAAAAACTACAAGTGTTGCAAAAATCGTATGCGTTCCGTTATCCAAGACAAGTATATGAGCAAAAGGAAGAGCAATTAGATAGAGCGCTAGAACAGCTTGTTTTAGCGAAAGAGCGCTATATTGATAAAAAGGTGAATCAGTTAAAGCAACTTTCATTTTATTTAGAGAAGCACCACCCATCTCAAAAAATTATGCAAACGAAGGTAGCTGTGGAAACGTTGCAAAAGCAATTACAACGTGAAATGCAAACGTTACTTCAAACGAAAGAATTTGCCTTTGTAAGAGCTGCTCAAAAACTTGAAGCGTTAAGTCCGCTTAAAGTAATGATGAGAGGGTACGGGCTTGTATATGATGAAGAGAAGCAAGTGTTAAAAAGTGTGAAAGATGTAAGCCTTGGAGATGCTGTTTCAGTTCAATTACAAGATGGAATACTAGATTGTAGCGTATCAGGCATAGAGGAGCGTGAATTGAATAATGGAAAATAAATTAAGCTTTGAAGAGGCAATTTCGCAACTTGAGCATCTTGTTTCTAAGCTAGAACAAGGTGACGTACCTTTAGAAGAAGCGATTTCTTATTTTAAAGAAGGTATGGAATTATCTAAGCTTTGTGATGAGAAGCTGAAGAATGTACAAGAACAAATGGCAGTTATTCTTGGGGAAGATGGAGAGCTTGAACCGTTTACTGCTTTAGGAGATGAAGCATAGTGACGATTGCTTTTGATACTTTTTTGAAAGAAAGTAAAACTTTCGTAGAAGAAAAACTTGTAAGCTATGCAAATGGATTACAATGTCCAAATGTACTTCGTGAAGCGATGGCATATTCTTTGGAAGCGGGTGGAAAACGTCTCCGCCCGTTACTTTTGTTTGCAACATTACAAGCGTTTGGGAAAGAAAGAAATCTTGGAGTAGGTGCAGCTTGTGCTCTTGAAATGATTCATACATATTCGTTAGTTCATGATGATTTACCTTGTATGGATGATGATGATTTAAGAAGAGGAAAGCCCACAAATCACAAGGTATTTGGTGAAGCGATGGCAGTTTTAGCAGGAGATGGCTTATTGACATACGCTTTTCAAGTTATTATGGCATATGAGCAAAAAGAAATTTCTGCTGAAAAAAAAGTAAGACTTGTACTTGAACTCGCAAAAGCAGCAGGACCAGAAGGAATGGTTGGCGGACAAGTGGCAGATATGGAAGCGGAAGGGAAACGCCTTACGATTGATGAATTGGAGTACATCCATAAACATAAGACCGGAAAACTACTTGAATTTGCTGTACTTGCGGGTGCGATACTTTCTGATGCGACAGAAGAGCAAGAAGAAAAGTTGCTTACGTTTGCCAAATATATCGGTCTAGCTTTCCAAATTCGAGATGATATTTTAGATGTCGAAGGAACTGAAGAAGAGATTGGAAAACCGATTGGTAGCGATCTTTCTAATGAAAAGAGCACATATACGACGTTGTTTACTGTAGATAGAGCAAAGGATATTTTAGAAGAAACAATTGCAGAAGCAAAAGGTGCGATTAGCTCCTTGCAATTACAAGATGAATATTTACTATCTATTTGCGATTTGATTGCAAAACGTAATAACTAATATAACAGCGTTTTCATTTGTTGAGTCATTCATCATTTTATGATATAAATGTAGGAAAAGGTTTTTCTTTTCTTGTTATTGGCAAAAATATATGTAGATTACATTGCCGTTATCACTTTGTGTTAGCGGCTATTTTTTTCATCGCCTGAAGAAATATGGTTTATAATAGGATTAAGGCGCAATAGACTGGTTAATAGCGGGACAAGACGAAAAATAGAAAAGAGAATTTCTTGTTTTGTGTAAATGTTTTTTATAATATTTGACATGTTGACAGATTATGAAATGAAAGTGAGTGATCCATGTGGATCTAACGCAAATTCAAAACCCTAGTTTTTTGAAAGATATGTCTATCAGTGAACTAGAGGGATTGAGTGAGGATATTCGTAAGTTTTTAATTGAAGAGCTCTCTCAAACAGGTGGACATATTGCACCTAATTTAGGTGTAGTAGAACTCACAATTGCTCTGCACAAATTATTTGATAGCCCGCAAGATAAATTTTTATGGGATGTAGGACATCAATCCTATGTACATAAAATTTTAACTGGACGCGCGAAAGAGTTTGGTACATTAAGGCAATATCAAGGTCTATGTGGTTTCCCGAAACGTTGTGAGAGTGAGCACGATGTATGGGAAACTGGTCATAGCTCGACTTCGTTATCGGCTGCAATGGGAATGGCTCTGGCACGTGATTTAAAGAAAACGAAAGAATATGTTATACCAATTATTGGAGATGGTGCTTTAACAGGCGGAATGGCTTTAGAAGCATTGAACCATATTGGACATGAAAAAACAGACATGATTGTTATTTTGAATGATAATGAAATGTCAATTGCACCAAACGTTGGTGCGCTTCATAATGTGCTCGGTCGTTTACGTACCGCAGGAAAATATCACTGGGTAAAAGATGAATTAGAGTATATATTAAAGAAAATCCCAGCAGTTGGCGGGAAAGTGGCTGCGACAGCAGAGAAAATAAAAGATAGTCTTAAATATTTACTAGTATCTGGTGTATTTTTCGAAGAGTTAGGCTTTACATATTTAGGTCCAGTCGATGGACATGATTATGAAAAGTTATTCGAAACGTTGCAATATGCAAAGAAAACAAAAGGCCCAGTACTCGTTCACGTTATTACGAAAAAAGGAAAAGGTTATAAACCGGCTGAGAGTGACGTTATTGGAACTTGGCATGGAACAGGACCTTATAAAATTGAATCAGGTGACTTCGTTAAGCCGAAAGAAGTTGCAGCAGCATGGAGTGCTGTTGTTAGTGAAACAGTACTTAAGCTAGCGAGAGCAGATGAGCGTATCGTAGCAATTACACCTGCAATGCCTGTTGGATCAAAACTTGAGAAATTCCAAAAAGAATTCCCAGATCGTATGATTGATGTAGGTATTGCAGAACAGCATGCTACAACAATGGCAGCAGGTATGGCAACGCAAGGAATGAAGCCATTCTTAGCGATTTATTCAACATTTTTACAAAGAGCATATGACCAAGTTGTTCATGATATATGCCGCCAAAATTTAAATGTTTTCATCGGAATAGATCGTTCGGGATTAGTAGGAGCAGATGGTGAAACGCATCAAGGCGTATTTGATATCTCATTCTTACGTCACTTGCCGAATATGGTGCTTATGATGCCGAAAGATGAAAATGAAGGGCAACATTTAGTTTATACGGCGATGCAATATGAAGATGGACCAATCGCATTGCGTTATGCGCGCGGTAATGGACTTGGCGTTCATATGGATGAAGAATTAAAGGCGATTCCAATCGGTACGTGGGAGACGTTAAAAGAGGGTACACAAGCAGCTATTTTAACGTTTGGTACGACAATACCAATGGCAATGGAAGCAGCTGAGCGTCTTGAAAAAGCTGGGGTTTCAGTGAAAGTAGTGAATGCTCGCTTTATTAAACCAATGGATGAAGCATATTTACATGATCTTCTAGGAAAGAATATACCGATTTTAACGATTGAAGAAGCTTGTTTAATCGGTGGTTTTGGAACAGGAGTAGTTGAATTTGCATCTGAAAATGGTTACCATAGTGCATTAGTTGAACGAATGGGTATTCCAGATCGCTTCATAGAGCACGGGAGTGTAACAAAATTATTAGAAGAAATTGGTTTAACGACAGATGCTGTTGTAGACCGTATTCATACAATGATTCCATCAAAACAAAAAAGGGCGTAACAAATGAGCGTAAAAAAAGAAAGAGTAGATGTACTATTAGTAGAGCGAGGACTTATAGAAACGCGTGAGAAAGCAAAGCGCGCCATTATGGCCGGACTCGTATATGCGAATGAGATGAGACTTGATAAGCCAGGAGAGAAAATCTCGCAAGATACTGAGATTACGGTGAAGGGACAAGTTATGCCGTATGTAAGTCGTGGTGGTTATAAACTTGAAAAGGCAGTA
This sequence comes from Bacillus sp. PPSBB_2, assembly GCF_045291115.1. Lineage (NCBI taxonomy): Bacteria > Bacillati > Bacillota > Bacilli > Caryophanales > Bacillaceae > Bacillus > Bacillus sp. PPSBB_2. Next base: position 4,436,355 of record NZ_CP147983.1, on the reverse strand, counting down.
GAGACATTTCATCTTGATTTACAAGATAAAGTTATGATAGATATTGGTTCATCAACTGGTGGCTTTACAGATTGCGCGCTTCAAAATGGAGCGAAATTATCTTATGCATTAGATGTAGGATACAATCAACTAGCGTGGAAATTACGTCAAGATGAGCGTGTTGTTGTAATGGAACGAACAAACTTCCGTTACGTGACACCAGCAGACTTAGAACGTGGTTTACCTCAATTTGCAAGTATTGATGTTTCATTTATATCATTAAAGCTTATACTGCCAGTTTTAAAAACAATGCTTATGCCTAACGGAGATGTAGCAGCGTTAATTAAACCGCAGTTTGAAGCTGGAAGAGAGCAAGTTGGGAAAAAAGGTATCGTTCGCGATAGAAAAGTACATGAAGCTGTTGTAGAAATGATTGTCGAGTTTGCTTTAAAAGAAGGCTATGATGTGGAAGGTTTAACATTCTCACCAATTACGGGTGGGGATGGTAATATTGAATTTTTAATTCATCTGAAATGGCATGGTGAACGTGAGAATGGCGAAAATCATTCTCCGATTTCTATAGAGCAAGTTGTTACAGAAGCGCATGAAGTTCTAAAACAAAAAGGGAAAGGGGAATAACATATGTTGTTCCTCTTTTTGCTGTAATTGTATAATGATTGTAAAAACAATTGTGTACAAGAAACGAATTATAAGTTAACATAAATAAGTGAAGTATACCAATGTTTAAACTATGGTAAGAGATAGTGTGAGGTGCAAATGTATGAATAAAGGTCAGCGCCATATTAAAATCAGGGAAATTATTGCAAACAAAGAAATTGAAACACAAGATGAATTAGTTGATATTTTACGTAATGAGGGATTTAATGTAACGCAAGCAACAGTATCGCGCGATATTAAAGAACTGCACTTAGTGAAGGTGCCATTACATGATGGGCGCTATAAATATAGCTTGCCAGCAGATCAACGATTTAACCCGTTACAAAAATTAAAACGAAATCTAGTGGATTCATTTGTAAAATTAGACACGGCAGGACATATGCTTGTGCTAAAAACATTGCCTGGTAACGCTCATTCACTTGGAGCACTTATTGATCATTTAGAGTGGGATGAGATCATCGGAACCATCTGTGGTGATGATACTTGCTTAATTATTTGCCGTACACCTGACGATACAGGTGTTGTCTCTGATCGTTTCTTAAATATGTTGTAACAAAAAATCTTGTTTGCTTTCCATCGTAAAGTGGAAAGTGAACAAGATATTTTTATTGGTTAAAAATATGAATTTTCAATTGTAATATAATATTTTGTTTGCATAAAGTTAGAAAATAGATGGATTGACCCGTAAAACAAATGTTTGGTACAATGAAGCGGGTTAGAAGAGTATATACATACAAATATATAGCATGATTATTTGAATGAAGAACTGAGAAAATCCTTTAGTAAGGGATTATTTTATAACGAGGTGAATGGGGCATTGTTATCGGAATTATCGATTAGAAACTTTGCTATTATTGAAGCATTAAATATTTCTTTTCAAAAAGGTTTAACGGTTTTAAGCGGTGAAACAGGGGCCGGAAAATCGATTATTATTGATGCAATTAGTTTACTTGTAGGTGGCCGTGGGTCAGCAGAATTTGTTCGATATGGAACAGAAAAGGCTGAGATTGAAGGGCTATTTTATGTTGAAGATGAGAAGCATCCATGTATTGAAAAGGCAGAAGAGTTAGATATAGAAATAGAAGATGGCATGATTATTTTAAAGCGTGATATTGCTGCGAACGGGAAGAGTGTATGTCGTGTAAATGGGAAGCTTGTTACACTTAGCATATTAAAAGAAATTGGGAAAACACTTGTTGATATTCATGGACAGCACGAAACGCAAGATTTAATGAATGAAGAACGACATCTGTTTATGCTTGATCACTTTGATGGGGATCGAATCGTTAAACAATTAGACATATATCAAAACGTATACGCTGACTATGAAAAATTAAAAAAACAATTGAAATCGTTAAGTGAAAATGAGCAACAAATGGCACATCGCTTAGATTTAATTCAATTTCAGCATGAAGAAATTCGCAAGGCGGATTTAAAGATGGATGAAGAAAATGAATTAACTGAGGAACGATTGCAAATTTCTAATTTTGAAAAGATTTATAAAGCGTTAGGTGATGCATATCGTTCGTTAAGTGCCGACGGACAAGGGTTAGATAATGTAAGAAGTGCAATGGGGCAAATGGAAAGTATTACACATTTAGATGAAGTGTATCAGGAAAATCATGATTCAATTGCAAATAGCTATTACTTATTAGAAGAGGTTGCCTATCAACTGAGAGAAAAGCTCGATATGATGGAATATGATCCAAATCGTTTAGATGAAATCGAAACACGTTTGAATGAAATTCGTATGCTAAAGAGAAAATATGGAAATACTGTAGAAGAGATTTTAGCGTATGCTGATAAAATTGAACAGGAAATTTTTACGATTGAAAATAAAGACGTTCATATTGAAACGACGAAGAAACAGTTGAAGGAATTAGAAAGTGTTATTCTGAAAGAAGCAACGTTGTTAAGTAATATGCGTCATGAACTTGCAGAACACCTTACAAATGCAATTCATCAGGAATTAAAAGAATTATATATGGAAAAAACGAAATTTGAAGTGAGAATTATGAAGAGAGAAGGAAATGCAGAAGAGCCCCTTGTGGAAGGTGCGCCGGTAAGACTTACGGCGGATGGTTACGATCATGTGGAATTTTATATTTCAACGAACCCAGGAGAGCCGCTAAAACCACTTTCAAAGGTTGCTTCTGGCGGAGAGTTATCTCGTATCATTTTAGCTTTAAAAAGCATTTTTTCTAAGCATCAAGGAGTTGCATCTGTTATTTTTGATGAAGTGGATACGGGTGTAAGTGGCCGGGTCGCGCAGGCTATTGCGGAAAAAATTTATCGAGTATCAGTAAACTCGCAAGTACTTTGTATTACGCACTTACCTCAAGTAGCTTCAATGGCAGATTCACATTTATTTATTCGAAAACAAGTAGCGAATGATCGGACAATTACATCAGTTACTGTTTTAACTATGGAGGATAAAGTAACAGAAATAGCTCGAATGATTTCTGGTGTGGAAATCACAGATTTAACGACGGAGCATGCGAAAGAATTACTTACGCAAGCACATCATTTTAAACAGACAGCAGAGGCTATCCAGTAATGGATAGCTTTTTTTCTCAAATGACGATTTCTTAATTCTTCCGGTTATAAATAAAGCACTGCAAGGAGAGATTAAAAAGTGAAGCCAAGAGGCTGAATGTGGGGTAGGAGCGAGGAGAGTGAACAAGTTGAAATTAGAAAAATTTCGAAAAATAATAGGTCTTTGTCTCCTTGTTTCTTTAGTTTTTATTGGATGTTTTAAACCGCTTCGAACGTTTATTTCATCACCGAAACAACTTGTTGTTTTTGAAGGACAACAATCAGAAATATCATCATTACCAGTTTTCAAAGCTTCATCCACAAATCGTCATGTATTTACAGTGAGTTCGAATGAACAAAAACAAGGACTTATGGTAAATTCTCATCAAAATGGTGAAGCTGATATGGTATTTCAGCTTGCTGGTTTTCCAGTGAAAAAAGTAAATGTGAAAGTGTTAAAAGATTTTAAAGTGATTCCAGGTGGACAATCAATTGGTGTGAAATTAAATACAAAAGGTGTACTTGTTGTAGGCCATCATTTAATTCAAACTGAAAAAGGTAAAATATCTCCTGGTGAAATAGCAGGTGTACAAATTGGAGATATGATTACTGAAATTAATGGTAAAACAATTGAAAGAATGAGTGATGTAGCACCGTTTATTCATAATAGTGGAGAAACAGGTGAACCGCTTAATCTTGTATTGTTAAGAGATGGAAAATATATTCGTACGAAGCTAACTCCACAAAAAGACAACGGTGAATCGTCTTATCGAATTGGCTTGTATATCCGTGATTCGGCAGCTGGAATTGGAACGATGACATTTGTTCATCCAGATTCTATGAAATATGGGGCACTTGGTCATGTTATTTCTGATAATGATACGAAAAAGCCGATTCAAGTCGAAGATGGACAAATTATGCGCTCGACAGTTACATCAATTGAAAGAGGTAGTCATGGGAATCCAGGGGAGAAATTAGCAAGATTCTCACCAGACCGTGAAGTGATTGGCAATATTACAATTAATAGTCCATATGGTATTTTTGGAAAATTAAATACGAATATGAAAAACGGTATAATGGATAAAGCGATGCCTATCGCATTATCTCATCAAGTAAAAGAAGGACCGGCAAAAATATTAACAGTTATTGATCAAGATAAAGTAGAAGCGTTTGATATTGAAGTTGTTAGTACAGTGCAACAAAAATTCCCAGCCACAAAGGGTATGGTAATAAAAGTAACAGATAAACGTCTATTAGCGAAAACGGGCGGTATCGTACAGGGAATGAGTGGAAGTCCAATTGTACAAAATGGAAAAGTAATTGGTGCTGTTACACACGTATTTGTAAATGATCCAACATCAGGATATGGTGTTCATATTGAATGGATGTTACATCAAGCTGGAATTAATATTTATGATCAAGAGAAAAAAGCGAGCTAATATATATTATTAGCTCGCTTTTTCTGTTGAAAAATTCGTTGAAATTTTGTAAAAGCTCCGCAAGAGGTGTTTTTTGTTGTAAAATAAAAGGAAAGGGTTGAACGTTTCGTTGTATTTCTATGATGGAATGTGTTGCGAAAGGGAATAAATGAACGATAAACATATTTTTTTGTGATTTTATCGGAAAGTAAGAAACTTTAAAAGGGAATTTTCACACAATTGTCGAACAATTCATGTAGCCTAGAAGGATACACATGTCGGAGAATCGATTCGGTAAGGGAGGAAAAGCTGTGGAGAAAATTAAAGTATGTCTTGTGGATGATAATAAAGAATTAGTATCAATGTTAGAGAGCTATGTAGCCGCTCAAGATGATATGGAAGTAATCGGTACTGCTTATAATGGTCAAGAGTGTTTAAACTTATTAACAGATAAGCAACCTGATGTACTCGTTTTAGACATTATTATGCCACACTTAGATGGTTTAGCTGTATTGGAAAAAATGCGACATATTGAAAGGTTAAAACAGCCTAGCGTAATTATGTTGACAGCATTCGGGCAAGAAGATGTGACGAAAAAAGCAGTTGACTTAGGTGCCTCATATTTCATATTAAAACCATTTGATATGGAGAATTTAACGAGTCATATTCGTCAAGTGAGTGGTAAAGCAAACGCTATGATTAAGCGTCCACTACCATCATTCCGATCAGCAACAACAGTAGATGGAAAACCGAAAAACTTAGATGCGAGTATTACGAGTATCATTCATGAAATTGGTGTACCCGCTCATATTAAAGGATATATGTATTTACGAGAAGCAATCTCCATGGTATACAATGATATCGAATTATTAGGATCGATTACGAAAGTATTGTATCCAGATATCGCAAAGAAATATAATACCACAGCAAGCCGTGTGGAGCGCGCAATTCGTCACGCAATTGAAGTAGCTTGGAGCCGTGGGAATATTGATTCTATTTCGTCCTTATTCGGTTATACAGTATCCATGTCAAAAGCAAAACCTACGAACTCTGAGTTTATCGCAATGGTTGCGGATAAGCTGAGACTTGAACATAAAGCTAGTTGAGAGTAAAAGTAGTAAGGGATTTAAGCTTTAGTAAAGCTTAATAATTCTTGAAATTGATACTCGATATCAAATTTAAAGCCAATAAACTTTTTAATGAAAGACCAATGAATGCTATAATTCGTTGGTCTTTTTATTTTGTTGAGAAAAAGAGATTATTTGATAGTGTGGAAAATAAAACCTATTTTCAGTAATATTACATGTAAGTGAGTTTTTTATAAGGCAATAAAATAGATATAGATAGGGAGAAGGGGAATGGAAAATAAAATTTCAACTTGGCTAGGAATAGTAGCAGCTATGGGAGTTCTTGCTATTGCAGTTACATTTGGAATGTTAGAACTTGCAGATAATCCAGTAGATAAAGAAGTGAGCGCTCAAATAGATAAAAAAGAAGACCAAACAATAGTAGGTAGAGAGGTGGATGGGGTCTTTGTTGATGTGTATGTTACTGAAAATTCTACTGAAAGCGAAGTCATTACAGCGATGCATCGCATGACTCATCAAAAAGTGGTGGCAGAACGAAAATCGGGCTCTATCCCAATGATTCAAAGTAATGCTAAAAAATTAAAAGAAATTATAAATAAGAGTAGCTTTACGAAGAAAAATGAACTTTTAGCAATTGCTGATAGATGGGCGAAAAAAGATTTTAGTAAAATTGTAGAAGATCACAATTATTTCTCGGATGCTCAAGAAGATAGCGTTTGTAAAGTAACTAGAGCAATGGATGCGTTAGAAGAGCAACATTATATTTTAACTACATTCGGGGAGGGAAAAGCGAAAGAACTATACGAATCAGGGGATGCTCCGCACGTTCAATAAAAAATAATATAAAGGGCTTCTAGTTTTTTTATGATCGTGTTTTTAGAACGCAATGGGGACTTATAAATAAATAGTCTGCTTTCTTTATGACGTGTAACAAAAAAAGAAAAGATGTGATTCATTATTAAATGATGAAGGAACGGCTAAATCACATCGTAGTACATCTGTTAAAGGATTTTAGTAGGAAAGGCATCCGTGATATAATAGAAAATAATAAAAAGTCCTGCAAAACAGGACTGTATTATTCTTCGTCTTTATTTTGTTTTTCTAATTCAACTAGCTTTTGAATTAAAATGTGCTGCGGCATATGCATGAGTTGTTCAAGTGGAACACCTAGTGCTTTTGATAAGCGGACTGCAGTATCTGGAGAGATTTGTAATGGTCTCATAGAAGTACCTCCTTTTTCGTATAGTATAGCATAAGATTGGGGGAGTGAGGATGACTCTTATATTTGCACATCGTGGTGCGGCTGGAACGTACCCAGAAAATACAATGATTTCATTTGAAGCGGCTGAGTCTTTTAGAGCGGATGGAATTGAACTTGATGTTCAATTAACGAAAGATGGAAAAGTTGTCGTCATTCATGATGAAACGGTGGACCGGACAACAAATGGAAAAGGCGCGGTTCGGAATTATGTATATGAGGACTTATGCAAGTTAGATGCAAGTTATAAATTTGGTGATAAAGTAGGTTTTTGTAAAATACCACTTTTAGAAGAGGTATTAGAATGGCTTGAACAAACGAGTTTGCTACTTAATATTGAACTTAAAAATAATAAAATTCCATACAGAGGTTTAGAGGAAGAAGTTATAACGCTTGTGCGGAAATTTAGTCTAGAGGATCGTGTTATATTTTCTTCGTTTAATCACTACAGTATGAAACGGTGCCATATGATGGCTCCTGATATTCAAACAGCAATTTTATATCGCGAAGGTTTGCATAGTCCGTGGGCATACGCGAAAAAAATGGGGGCTACAGCAGTACATCCGAATTATCGTTACCTTCAAGATGCTATTGCCGAACTAACGATGGAAAGTGGTGTAGAGGTTCGCCCTTATACAATTAATGAAGAAACGCTTATGCGTAAATATTTTGATATGAATATATCGGCGATTATTACTGATTACCCTGAAACGGCAAGAACGTTAATGCCAATAAAAAAATGAGACCGCGTGTAACGGTCTCATTTTTTTATTTATAAATAGTGGGGCATTCCTATCTTCTAAAGCGAGCTTGTACTTTATTTCGTTTACGGTCTCGGTGCAAGACGAAGCCACCGAAGATATAAAACCCGAGCCCGAAGCAGAGAGCGCCGATTAAAAATTGTAACCACAGTATAGAGATTGGTGGAAATAGAATCCCGAATACAGTATCTCTCATTAACTTTATACCAAACACAGCTAATGAAATAGGGATGAGTGCTAATAGTAGAGCAACGTAACGCTGCATACATAACGCTCCTTTTCAGATTATTTCGTATATTTTAATGATGTTATAGGGAAAGGGGGTTTGTCAAGAGGGTGCTGAACGAGTAAGATAAAAGTGTGAAAAAATTTGCAGAGTTACTTCGAGAGGAAGTGGGATATATGAAACAAAAAGTATTAATTGTTGGTGCAGGTGAAGGCGGGAGCGCACTGCTGAATCTGTTACAAAGTTCGAATATATTTCAAATTATAGGGATTATTGATATAAATCCGTTGGCAAAAGGACTACAAATTGCTAAGGAATACGGGATTGCAATTGGAGAAAGTGTAACTCCATTTCTTTCTATGCATATCGATGTAATATTTGATATGACAGGTGAAGATGATGTGCATAAGGTTTTATTGGAAAAAAAGAAAAAAGACACTCTTCTTATACCAGGTGATATCGCAAAAATTGTTACAGGATTAGCGCATGAGAAGGAAGGGCTAATTGGGCGATTAGAGGAACAAACGCAACAAGGAGAATTAATTTTAAATTCTACACATGATGGCATGATCGTAATTGATCGAGAGGGACAAGTTCGTCTTTTTAATAAAAGTGCAGAGCGTATTATCGGATATAAAAAAGAAGAGGCGATAGGAAAATATATTTTAGAAGTCATTCCAACTAGTAAATTACTTCGCATTATACGTACGAAACAAATAGAAGTAAATTATGAACTAACATTAGAGAATGGAAAGAAAATTATTACAACGCGTATACCGATATTAAAAGAGGGCGGAGAGGTACAAGGGGCATTTGCAATTTTTAAAGATATAACAGAAGTTGTAGATTTAGCGGAAGAAGTTACAGATTTAAAGGAAATTCAAACACTATTAGAGGCAATTATTAACTCATCTGAAGAAGCAATTTCGGTTGTGGATGAAAAAGGAAGAGGTTTAGTCATTAACCCGGCATATACGAAATTAACGGGTTTAACAGAAGAAGATATTATTGGGAAGCCTGCTACAACTGATATTGTAGAAGGCGAAAGTATGCATATGAAAGTACTTCGAACGCGTCGTGCGGTGCGCGGAATACATATGAAGATTGGGCAAAAAAAGCGCGATGTAATTGTAAACGTGGCACCAGTCATTGTGGATGGAATATTGAAAGGAAGCGTCGGCGTTATCCGTGACGTGTCGGAAATTCAAAAGTTAACAAATGAATTGAATAGAGCAAGGCAAATTATTCGCACATTAGAAGCGAAATATTCATTTGATGATATTGTCGGGAATTCAGATGAAACAACGGCAGCTATCGAACAGGCGAAGCTAGGAGCAAATACACCAGCAACAGTACTGTTACGCGGTGAATCTGGGACTGGTAAAGAATTGTTTGCACATGCAATCCATAATGGAAGTAATCGAAAATACAATAAGTTCGTCCGTGTAAACTGTGCGGCCATTTCGGAGACGTTGTTAGAAAGTGAATTATTTGGTTATGAGGAAGGGGCGTTTTCTGGAGCGAAAAGAGGCGGGAAACGTGGGTTCTTTGAGGAAGCAAATAACGGTAGTATTTTTTTAGATGAAATAGGGGAGTTATCTGCAAATACACAAGCGAAACTCCTTCGTGTACTGCAGGAAAAAGAAATTGTAAAAGTTGGTGGAACGAAAGCGATACCTATTAATGTTCGAGTAATTGCAGCGACGCATGTGAATTTAGAAAAGGCTATTCTAGAAGGGAAGTTTAGGGAGGATTTATATTATCGATTAAATAAAATCCCAATTCAAATTCCATCTCTTCGTCAACGTAAAGGAGATATACCGACAATTGCGGACAGATTGATTCAAAAAATTAATCAAGATTACGGTCGTAATGTAGAAGGGCTCACTGATTCAGCCATTTTATATTTACAATCATACGAATGGCCAGGGAATGTGAGGGAACTTGAAAATATTCTGGGAAGAGCTATTATCTTTATGAATTATAACGAGACCTATATTGATGTACACCATTTACCGCCATTACATAACGAAGAGCAGGTGGAGTCAAAGCAATCTCATTTATTACCTGAATTAGAAGAAAAGCCACTTGAACATTTAGTGACAGAGTTTGAAGGGAATATTATTCATGAATATTTGGAGAGATTTGATGGGAATAAAACGCAAACTGCAAAAGCGTTAGGAATTTCCGTTCGAAATTTATATTACAAGCTAGAAAAGTATGACCATGCAAAAAATAGCATGCAATAAATTGCGTACCGTGCAATTTATTGCATGGTATACAAAAAGCGACAAAATAAGACAGAATCTTTTGTTATTTTCCAAAGTATTGATTTTACTGCATTTTGAATGCGTTTTCATTATTGGTAAGACCACTTTTAAAAGTTGGCACGGTATTTGCTTTATAAATAGACGAGGGACGACGGAAAGGGTTGATTACAAAATATGAAGTTAGAATACTTAATTGATCAAGCAGCAGGGCAGCCTAAAAAAACTGTAGCTGTAGCAGTAGCTGAAGATCATGAAGTAATTGAAGCTGTAGCGAAAGCAATTAAATTACAGTTAGCTCAATTTCGTCTATATGGAAATCAAGAAAAAATAATGGGGATGCTACAAGAACATGGTTTACAAACTTCAGAACATGTTGAAGTGATTGCAGCAATGTCTAGTGCAGAGGCTGCAGAACTTTCTGTTAAAGCTGTGAGAAATGGTGAAGCAGACGTGCTTATGAAGGGGAACATCCCAACAGCGAATATTTTGAAGGCTGTGTTAAACAAAGAGTGGGGCCTACGTAAAGGTAGCGTACTTTCACATGTAGCAGCATTTGAAGTTCCAAATTACGATCGTCTTATTTTCGTTACAGATGCAGCGATGAACATCGCACCTGATGTAACACAAAAAGCTGCTATTATACAAAATACTGTAGAAGTTGCCCGGGCAATAGGAATCGACTTGCCAAAAGTGGCACCAATTGCAGCAGTAGAAGTTGTGAATCCAGCGATGCAGGCGACAATTGATGCAGCGATGTTAACACAAATGAATCGCCGCGGACAAATTAAAGATTGTATCGTTGATGGACCACTTGCTTTAGATAATGCAGTATCACAAATTGCAGCAGAGCATAAAGGCATAGTAAGTGATGTAGCAGGTAAGGCAGATATTTTACTCGTCCCAACGATTGAAGCTGGAAATGTGCTATATAAATCACTCGTATACTTTGCGGATGCAAAAGTAGGAGCAATGATTGCTGGCGCAAAAGCACCGATTGTTTTAACATCTCGTGCTGATTCAGCAGAAACAAAAGTATATTCATTAGCATTGGCAGTTGCGACTGCTTCAAAATAAACCAAAAAGGGTAAAACATTAGGGGGAAACGACAATGACATTAGAAATCTTCGAATACTTAGAAAAATATGATTATGAGCAAGTAGTATTTTGTCAAGATAAAGAATCTGGTTTAAAAGCAATTATTGCAATTCATGATACAACACTTGGACCGGCTCTTGGTGGAACAAGAATGTGGACATATGATTCTGAAGAAGCGGCGATTGAAGATGCATTGCGTCTTGCAAAAGGGATGACATACAAAAACGCAGCAGCTGGTTTAAACTTAGGTGGTGCGAAAACAGTAATTATCGGTGATCCTCGTAAAGATAAGAGCGAAGCAATGTTCCGTGCACTAGGACGTTATATCCAAGGACTAAACGGACGTTACATTACAGCTGAAGATGTTGGTACAACAGTAGATGATATGGATATTATCCATGAAGAAACTGACTTTGTAACAGGTATCTCACCATCATTCGGTTCTTCTGGTAACCCATCTCCGGTAACTGCATACGGTGTTTACCGTGGTATGAAAGCAGCTGCAAAAGAAGCTTTCGGTACTGACAATTTAGAAGGAAAAGTAATTGCTGTTCAAGGCGTTGGTAACGTAGCATATCACCTATGCAAACATTTACACGCTGAAGGAGCAAAATTAATTGTTACAGATATTAATAAAGAAGCTGTACAACGTGCTGTAGAAGAATTCGGTGCATCAGCAGTTGAACCAAATGAAATTTACGGTGTTGAATGCGATATTTACGCACCATGTGCACTAGGCGCAACAGTTAATGATGAAACTATTCCACAACTTAAAGCAAAAGTAATCGCAGGTTCTGCAAATAACCAATTAAAAGAAGATCGTCATGGTGACATCATTCATGAAATGGGTATTGTATACGCACCAGATTATGTAATTAATGCAGGTGGCGTAATTAACGTAGCAGACGAATTATATGGATACAATAGAGAACGTGCACTAAAACGTGTTGAGTCTATTTATGACACGATTGCAAAAGTAATCGAAATTTCAAAACGCGATGGCATAGCAACTTATGTAGCGGCAGATCGTCTAGCTGAAGAGCGCATTGCAAGCTTGAAGAATTCTCGTAGCACTTACTTACGCAACGGTCACGATATTATTAGCCGTCGCTAATCATTCATATATAACTTTTACAAAAGGTGTGGTTACCTCTTATGAGGTTTCCACTTCCTTTTGAATTTATTAGTGGAGGTAGCAACATTGTCTGTAAATCGAATTCTTGTTATTAACCCAGGTAGTACATCCACAAAAATTGGTGTTTTTGATAATGAAAGACCCGTTCTAGAAGAAACGATTCGTCATGACGTAGAACAGATTGGAAAATATAAGAGAATTATCGACCAATATGAGTTTCGAAAAGAAACGATTTTAGAAGTTCTACATTCTCATGGTATTAACATTTCAAAATTAAACGCTGTTTGTGGGCGTGGTGGATTACTTCGTCCAATCGAAGGCGGTACGTATACAGTAAACGATGCGATGTTAGAAGATTTGAAAAATGGCTTTAGCGGTCATCACGCTTCAAACCTTGGAGGCATTTTAGCATATGAAATTGCTTCTGGATTAAACATTCCTGCATTCATTGTAGATCCTGTCGTTGTAGATGAGATGGAGCCGGTTGCTCGTATAAGTGGCATTGCTGGTATGGAACGCAAAAGTATCTTCCATGCATTAAATCAAAAAGCAGTTGCTCGTAAAGTAGCTGAACAGTTAAATCACAAATACGAGGATTTAAATTTATTAGTTACACATATGGGTGGCGGTATTACAGTTGGTGCTCATAAAAAAGGAAGAGTAATCGATGTGAATAACGGTTTAAACGGAGAAGGACCATTTAGTCCAGAGCGCGCTGGTACAGTACCAGTAGGGCAACTAGTAGAAATGTGTTTCTCTGGTGAGTATTACCGTGATGAAATGATTAAAAAACTTGTCGGACAAGGTGGACTTGTAAGTTTAATCGGTACAAATGATGCGATTAAAGTAGAGCAAATGGTTGAAAAAGGTGATCCTGAAGCAACTCTTATTTATAAAGCAATGGCATATCAAGTTGCAAAAGAGATTGGCGGAGCTAGCGCTGTACTTCACGGGAAAATCGATGCAATCGTATTAACTGGTGGACTGGCATACAGTAAAATTCTTGTCGATGAAATAAAAGAGCGAGTGGACTGGATTGCAGATGTTATCGTACATCCAGGCGAAGATGAGTTAGAAGCGTTAGCAGAAGGAGCACTTCGTGTATTACGTGAAGAAGAAGCTCCAAAAGAATACGTTGTACGTGAAAAAGAAACGGTAGCTAGGGGTTGAGATAATGGCAAAAGAATATGATTTAGTCATCGTTGGCGGCGGTACTGGTGGATATGTTGCTGCAATTCGTGCATCACAACTAGGGTTAAAAACTGCACTAGTCGAAAAAGAAAATCTTGGTGGTACTTGTTTACACAAAGGATGTATTCCTAGTAAAGCTCTTTTACGTAGTGCGGAAGTATATGCAACTGCTAAAAAAAGCGAAGAGTTCGGAGTTATTGCAAGCAATGTAGAACTAAACTTTGCGAAAGTACAAGAGCGTAAAGAGAAGATAGTAACGCAGCTTCATAAAGGCGTTCAACATTTAATGAAACAAGGTAAAATTGATGTGTTTGAAGGTATTGGCCGTATTCTTGGCCCATCTATTTTCTCTCCGATGCCAGGGACAATTTCAGTTGAACTTGCAAGTGGAGAAGAGAATGAAATGTTAATTCCAAAAAATGTACTTATTGCAACAGGTTCTCGTCCAAATTCATTACCAGGTTTAGAATTAGACGGAGAGTACGTAATGTCTTCAGATCATGCTCTAAAAATGGAAACGCTTCCTAGTTCGATTATTATCGTTGGTGGCGGTGTAATCGGTATTGAGTGGGCATCTATGCTTGCTGACTTCGGTGTAGAAGTTACAGTATTAGAGTATGCGAAAACGATATTACCACTAGAAGATCAAGACGTTTCAAAAGAAATGCAACGTCTATTCAAGAAAAAAGGTATTAAAGTGGTAACTGGTGCAAAAGTATTACCAGAAACATTGGTAAAAGATAATGGAGTAACAATCCAAGCTGAACACAACGGTGAAAATAAAGAATTTAAAGCAGAAAAAATGCTTGTATCTGTAGGAAGACAAGCGAATACGCAAAATATTGGCTTAGAGAACACAGATATCGTTGTGGAAAAAGGATACATTCAAACAAATGAGTTTTATCAAACGAAAGAATCGCATATTTACGCAATTGGAGATGTAATCGGTGGCCTGCAACTTGCTCACGTTGCTTCTCATGAAGGAATTGCTGCAGTAGAACATATTGCAGGGAAAGAAGTTACACCAATTGATTACTCTATGGTATCAAAATGCGTATATAGCAGTCCAGAAGTTGCTTCTGTCGGTTTAACAGAACAAGAAGCAAAAGAAAAAGGCTATAAGTTAAAAGTAGGTAAGTTCTCATTCCGCGCAATCGGAAAAGCACTTGTATACGGAGAATCAGATGGTTTCGTAAAACTTGTAGTTGATGAAGAGACAAATGACATTCTTGGTGTTCATATGATTGGACCACATGTAACAGATATGATTTCTGAAGCTGGTCTTGCAAGAGTACTTGATGCAACACCTTGGGAAGTAGCACATACAATTCATCCGCATCCATCATTATCTGAGGCGATTGGTGAAGCTGCACTTGCTGTAGATGGAAGAGCGTTACACGCATAAAAATGTGGATTTAGGAGGTTATGAAAAATGGCAGAAGTAAAAGAAAAGCGCCATGAAGAGCTTGGCTTAAGTGATGAGCAAGTATTAGAAATGTTCCGTACGATGTTACTTGCACGTAAAATCGACGAACGTATGTGGTTATTAAACCGTGCTGGTAAAAT
The DNA here is from genome assembly GCF_045291115.1 of Bacillus sp. PPSBB_2. Classification (NCBI taxonomy): domain Bacteria; kingdom Bacillati; phylum Bacillota; class Bacilli; order Caryophanales; family Bacillaceae; genus Bacillus; species Bacillus sp. PPSBB_2. Next base: position 4,421,155 of record NZ_CP147983.1, on the reverse strand, counting down.
TCCATTCGTAATTTCTTGTCAAGGACAAGAGGCTGCACAAGTTGGAGCGGCGTTCGCTCTTGATAGAGAGAAAGATTATGCATTACCATACTACCGTGATATGGGTGTTGTACTAGCATTTGGTATGACAGCTAAAGAGCTTATGTTGTCTGCTTTCGCGAAAGCTGGAGATCCAAACTCTGGTGGTCGTCAAATGCCTGGTCACTTCGGTCAAAAGAAAAATCGTATTGTTACAGGTTCATCTCCAGTAACAACGCAAGTACCACATGCAGTTGGTATTGCATTAGCTGGAAAAATGGAGAAGAAAGATTTAGTAACGTTCGTTACATTTGGAGAAGGTTCTTCAAACCAAGGTGACTTCCATGAAGGGGCAAACTTTGCTGGTGTACACAAACTACCTGTTATTTTTATGTGTGAAAATAACAAATATGCAATCTCTATTCCAGTTGAAAAACAATTAGCATGTAAAAACGTATCAGATCGTGCAATTGGTTATGGTATGCCTGGATATACAATAGACGGAAACGATCCGCTTGCAGTATATAAAGCTGTAAAAGAAGCAGCAGATCGCGGTCGTCGTGGTGAAGGCCCAACTTTAATTGAAACAGTATCATATCGTTTAACAGCACATTCTAGTGACGATGATGATCGTGTTTATCGTGATAAAGAAGAAGTAGAAGAAGCAAAGAAAAAAGATTCAATTATAACATTCGCGGCTTATTTAAAAGAAGCTGGTGTATTAACTGAGGAATCGGAAAAACAAATGTTAGACGAAATTATGCATATCGTAAATGAAGCAACAGAATATGCAGAAAATGCTCCGTATGCAGCACCTGAAGATGCATTGAAGCACGTATACGCAGAATAGGGGGGAACGTTTCATGGCTGTAATGTCTTATATTGATGCTATTACATTAGCAATGCGCGAAGAAATGGAACGCGATGAGAAAGTATTCGTTTTAGGAGAAGATGTTGGTAAAAAAGGTGGCGTGTTTAAAGCGACACACGGTTTGTATGATCAATTTGGTGAAGATCGTGCGCTTGATGCACCGCTTGCAGAATCTGCAATTGCTGGGGTAGCAATTGGTGCGGCAATGTATGGTATGCGTCCAATCGCTGAAATGCAGTTTGCTGATTTCATCATGCCAGCAGTAAACCAAATTGTTTCTGAGGCAGCAAAAATTCGTTATCGTTCTAATAATGATTGGACTTGTCCAGTTACAATTCGTGCACCATTTGGCGGGGGTGTTCACGGTGCATTGTATCATTCACAATCTGTAGAAGCGATGTTTGCAAACCAACCAGGTTTAAAAATCGTTATCCCTTCTACACCATATGATGCAAAAGGCTTATTAAAAGCAGCCATTCGTGATGAAGATCCAGTATTATTCTTCGAACATAAACGTGCATATCGTTTAATTAAAGGTGAAGTACCAGAGGATGACTACGTATTACCAATCGGAAAAGCAGATGTAAAACGTGAAGGTGATGATATTACAGTTATCACGTACGGATTATGTGTTCATTTTGCTCTTCAAGCGGCTGAAAAGTTAGCACAAGATGGCATCTCTGCACACATTCTTGATTTACGTACTGTATATCCATTAGATAAAGAAGCAATCATTGAAGCAGCTTCTAAAACAGGTAAAGTTCTTCTTGTAACAGAAGACAATAAAGAAGGAAGCATTATGAGTGAAGTGGCAGCAATTATCGCTGAAAACTGTCTATTTGATTTAGATGCGCCAATCGCACGTCTTGCAGGTCCAGACGTTCCAGCAATGCCATATGCACCAACAATGGAAAAATTCTTTATGGTAAATCCAGATAAAGTTGAAAAAGCAATGCGTGAACTTGCGGAATTTTAATCGGGGGGACTATACATGGCTGTAGAAAATATTACAATGCCTCAGCTCGGGGAGAGCGTTACAGAGGGCACAATTAGTAAATGGCTCGTTAATGTTGGCGATCACGTAAATAAGTATGATCCGCTTGCAGAAGTAATGACTGATAAAGTAAATGCTGAAGTACCATCTTCTTTCACGGGTGTTGTGAAAGAGTTAATCGCTGGTGAAGGTGATACGTTAGCTGTAGGTGAAGTAGTTTGTGTGATTCAAGTAGAAGGCGCAGATGAAGTAGCAGCAACAGCTGTTGAGGAAAAAACTAAAGAAGAATCAAAGGCAGAAGTAGCTACGTCTGAAAAAGCACCGAAAGTAAAACAACCAATTGATGGAAAACCACGTTTTTCACCAGCTGTGTTAAAGCTTGCGGGTGAGCATAACGTTGATTTAGATCTAGTAGAAGGTACGGGAGCAAACGGCCGTATCACTCGTAAAGATATTTTAAAGCTAGTGGAATCTGGAAATATCCCACAAGCAGGTGCGGCGAAGAAAGAGGAAGCTGTAGCGGCAGTAGTAGAAGCTCGCCCAGAAGCACCAAAAGCAGCACCAGTAGCGCAAAAAGTAGAAGCTGCGAAACCAGTTTCTGTACCTACAATGCCTGGAGATATCGAAATTCCAGTAACAGGTGTGCGTAAAGCAATCGCAGCAAACATGTTACGTAGTAAACACGAAGCACCACATGCTTGGATGATGATTGAAGTAGATGTGACAAACCTTGTGTCATACCGTAACTCAATTAAAGGTGACTTTAAGAAGCGTGAAGGCTTTAACTTAACGTTCTTTGCTTTCTTCGTAAAAGCAGTAGCACAAGCGTTAAAAGAGTATCCTCAAATTAATTCAATGTGGGCTGGCGATAAAATTGTTCAGAAGAAAGATATTAACCTTTCTATCGCTGTTGCAACAGAGGAAGAACTATTTGTACCAGTAATTAAGCAAGCGGACGAGAAAACAATTAAAGGTATCGCTCGTGAAATTACAGAACTTGCAGGAAAAGTACGTACGAAATCGTTAAAAGCAGACGAAATGCAAGGTGGAACATTTACAATTAATAACACAGGATCATTCGGTTCTGTTCAATCTATGGGTATTATTAATTACCCACAAGCGGCTATTTTACAAGTTGAATCAATTGTAAAGCGCCCAGTAATTATGGATAACGGTATGTTCGGTGCTCGTGATATGGTTAACTTATGTTTATCACTTGATCACCGAGTACTTGATGGTTTAATTTGTGGTAAGTTCTTAGGGCGTGTTAAAGAAATTTTAGAAAACATGTCAGAAAATAATACATCTGTATATTAATAAAAAGCTCGCTTATGCGAGCTTTTTATTATCTTATTTCTTCATCTACATCCTACTATATGTATAAATACCTTTCCCAGTAATCTTACAATAAATGATTATGTATTAGGAATTTACGAAAATACATTGCTGATATATGGTATATGGATATAAAATAAGAAAAGAATAATTTTTTTGGCAAATCTTACTGATGAAACTGTAGTATAATATATTGTATTGTATGAAAAAGAGAGTTATTCTATATAAGTGTTTTATAGATAATGTGTAATCAGTCGTCAAAACATGAAGAATGTTGACTCCTGGTTTTTTATTTTTGCCGTAACAATGTTTCAGGAGGATGTCATGAAAAGAAGTACCGAGTTTCTAAAAAGTTTAGATGTAAAATTAATTTTAATTTTGTGTGCACTATGTGTGACGAGTATAGCTGCTATATATAGCAGTCAGCAAACTGGCCAATATGGGGCGGAGAATTTTGCTTTGAAACAAGGTATTAACTACATAATTGGAATTGTAATGTTACTTCTTGTTGCAAGTGTTGATTCAGATCAGCTACAAAAATTATCATGGCCATTGTATATTGCAACGTTTTTGTCAATTATTCTACTAAAAATATTACCGGTTTCAACCTTTACACCGGAGATACTAGGAGCAAAAAGATGGTTTAGATTTCCACTAATTGGATCTATTCAGCCGTCAGAGTTTTTCAAAATTGCACTGGTTATGTTAGTAGCAAATTTAGCCGTAAAGCATAATGCACAGCATATGGTTCGAACATTTAAAACAGACTTAATATTAGTAGGAAAGATTATGCTAGTATCTATTCCTCCTACGGCAATTGTATATAGCCAACCGGATACAGGTATGGTGTTCTTATATGCTGCTGCTATTGCATGTATTTTATTTATGTCAGGTATTCAGAAGAAATTGATAGCAATATGCACAGTTATTCCGGTGACGATATTATCTGTGTTAATGTTTATTTACTTTAAGTATCAGGATTTTTTCTATAATAATTTAGTTACATTACTAAAACCTCACCAACAGTCACGTATTTTAGGTTGGTTGGACCCATTTGAACATACAGATCAAGGCTATCAAACACAGCAATCGATTCTAGCTGTAGGTAGTGGAGGTATGGAAGGTAAAGGATACGGTGGAGGAAGCGTCTATATCCCAGAGAAGCATACTGACTTTATTTTCGCTACAATTGCCGAAGAAGGTGGATTTATCGTAGCAGCGTTAGTTGTCTTCTTGTTCCTGTTGCTACTATATCGAACAATTATTATTGGTTATTCCGCTGATAATTTATTTGGTACATTATTATGCGCTGGATCTATCGGTATATTAACAGTTCAAATATTCCAAAACATCGGTATGATCGTTGGGTTAATGCCTGTAAAAGGTATTGCATTACCTTTCTTATCGTATGGGGGAAGTTCCTTATTCTCAAATATGATTATGATGGGGCTCATATTATCGGTACGGAAAACGTATAAAAAATATATGTTTTCAGTTAAGTAAAAAAAGCTGGTTCGTTTTTAAACGAACCAGCTTTTTTACATATATGCTCATAAACGTTGCAAACTAAAACAGGATAGCAGTTTGAGACGGGTAAGGAGTGCAAAGTGATGCATATGCATATTTTTGAAGGAGCACGACATCTTTCTAATAGTGAATGGGTTATTCGGGCTATTATAGCATACATATTTTTAATATTAGTTGCGAAAGCGATGGGGCAAAGGTCTATCGCACAACTTCGTTTTTTAGATGTTGTATTAGTGTTATTGCTTGGTGGGAATATTTCTAACGCATTGTCTGATGAAAAAGTAGGGTTACTGGGATCGATGATTACAACGTTCATACTTGTTGTACTTCATATTATAAGCTCAGTTTTAATGCTGAAATGGGATAGATGGAGACGTTTTTTAGAGCCTGCACCTATTATTCTTATACACAATGGTTCCATTAATTTTAGCAATTTGAAAAAGGCGAGAATTACCTTGGAATATTTGTTTTCGGAACTTCGTATGCGAAATGTGAGCGATATTCAAACGATTAAATTAGCATTATGGGAAGCAAACGGTGTCGTTTCTATATTTCGGTATCCAGAATATGAAGCAGTTTCGCGGCTTGATCTTAAAGTGGCGGGAAAAAAATCTCCAGTTTCTTTTGTATTAGTAAAGGATGGGAGGATACAGAAAGATGTTCTTGCATTATTAGGAAAAACAGAAGCGTGGGCGAGAGAATTTCTAGAGGAGAGTACAGAAGTCGAATCTATTATGTTAGCTACAGTAGATGAATCACATAAAATAAATATTTTGTTAAAAAAATGAAAAATATACGCATTTTGTCGTTTCGTACATATGATACAATAGTGTGGACAACGAAAAAGGAGGCGATACGGTGGGATATGTAGAAGAATTACGAAAAATAGTTGGTCATCGCCCTTTAATTTTAGTTGGTGCTGTTGTACTCGTTATAAATGAAAATGGATATGTTTTATTGCAGCAGCGGACAGAGCCGTACGGAAAATGGGGGCTACCTGGCGGGCTAATGGAGCTTAGTGAATCACCAGAAGAAACAGCTTATCGTGAAGTATATGAAGAGACAGGAATAAAAGTGAAGAACTTGCGACTAATCAATGTATTTTCTGGAGCGAACTACTTTACAAAATTAGAAAACGGTGATGAATTTCAATCTGTAACAACCGCCTATTATACGGATGAATACGAAGGGGATTTTGTTATGAATAAAGAAGAAGCAGTTCAGCTTAAATTCTTTTCAGTAACAGAACTACCTGACTATATTGTAGGATCGCATAAAAAAATGATTGCTGAATATATGAAGATTATGGAAAAAAAGATATAATAATAGTGAAAGAAATACAAAAACACAGCTCTGGTTGGTAGTCCAGACGCATGATTTCATGTCAGTAACCTTCCCCTCCGGGATGTCCCGTATTTCTAATCTTTTAAAGGAGGGGCTGTCAATGGATTTGACAGTATATCACGATGGCCAATTTTTTGTTGGAATCATTACATGTAAAGAAAAAGGGAAATTGTATGGGGCGAGGTATATTTTTGGGGCGGAACCGTCAGATGAAGAAGTGCTTATGTTTGTGAATGGTTCACTTTTAGAGCATTTTCAGCACTTTGCAAAATGTGGTGTAGAAGTTAAAGAAAAACAGCGTCCTAAAAACATAAAGCGTATCATACGACAAGCAGCAAAAGAAACAACTATTAAACGTTTTACTAAGGCGCAAGAGGCGATTAGTTTATCTTATGAATTGCATAAACAAGAAAAGAAACTGCAGTCTAAAGAGAAGCGAGAAGCTGAAAAAGAAAGAAGACGTTTAATGAAAGTACAAAAAGCAAAGCAAAAACATCGTGGTCATTAAAGAAAAGGTGTTAGAGCAAGAGCTCTAACACCTTTTCTATACTTAAATACAAGTAAACTTACTTGTATTTCATAAACATTAACTGGTAAGATACAAATAGGTAGTTTTAGAGGAGGGAAAAGAGTGATTAATTTTAACTTTTTTATGAATGATGTTGTCCGCCAAGCGCGTGAAGAGATTGTCTCTGCTGGATATACAGAATTGACGACGCCGGAAGCGGTAGAAGAAGCGTTTAAAAGAAATGGAACAACACTTGTAATGGTAAACTCTGTATGTGGTTGTGCAGGTGGTATTGCTCGTCCTGCTGCTGCGCATTCCGTACATTATGATAAACGTCCTAACCACCTTGTAACGGTGTTTGCAGGTCAAGATAAAGAAGCGACAGCAAGAGCGCGTGAATATTTCGAAGGGTACCCACCTTCTTCTCCATCATTTGCTTTATTAAAAGATGGAAAAATTGTAACGATGGTAGAGCGTCATGAAATTGAAGGTCATGAACCGATGCAAGTTATTGCGAAACTACAATCATATTTCGAAGAGAGTTGTGAAGAACTATAAAAAATAAGAGAAAAGGCGGCACGTCCACAATCAAGTGGATGTGCCGCCTTTTTTATTTATTATTAAAATTTCTGAGATATGCATAGTTATGTTATTTTATGCATCATTTTATACATAACAAACAGCGTTTGTATTGTTTATTTATTTATTTTTATTTTATATATTGCATAAAAATAAAAGTGCTGATACAATACAAACATCGAATAAATATTCTATTAAACTTTTAAATATACATTATTAGGGGGAAGAAAGATGAAGAAGTTAGTATCAATATCGTTTGCACTTATTTTAATTGTAAGTATATTCAGCGCTTGTAGTAATGAGGAATCGAAAGAAACAAAAGGAAATAAAAAAGTACTCGTAATGGGAACTTCAGCAGATTATAAACCTTATGAATATGTAGATGCGTCAAAGAGCGATGAAATTATTGGCTTTGATGTTGATGTTGCTAAATATATCGGAAAAGAACTTGGGTATGAAGTGAAAGTGAAAGATATGGATTTTGGTGGTTTATTAGCATCTCTTAGTTCAGGAAAAGTTGATTTCGTAATGGCAGGCATGACGCCAACTGCAGAGCGTAAAAATAATGTTGATTTTACAGATATTTATTTTGTTGCGAAAAACATGGTCGTTTCTAAAAAGGACTCTAACATTCAATCTGTAGAGGGTTTAAAAGGGAAAAAAGTAGGGGTACAAACAGGGTCTATTCAAGAAGAGAAAGCAGCAGAATTTAAAAAACAAGTAGATTTCCAAGTTGAGGGACGTGACCGTATACCAGAAATCGTACAAGAAATTAAAGCTGGTCGTTTTGACGCTGCAATTATAGAAGACACAGTTGCTAAAAATTATTTAGAGAAAATGAAAGATTTACAAGGAATTGAAATTAAAGAAGCACCAGAAGAAGTTGGAGCAGCAATTGCCCTTCCGAAAAACAGTGATAAAACAGCAGAATTTAATAAAGTAATTAAAAAAATGCAAGAAAATGGAGAAATGGATAAATTAGTGAAGAAATGGTTTGGCAGCGGAAAATAAGCTGCCTTTCACTTTTCTGTGAGGGGAATGAAAAGAATGAACTTAGATTTTTCGGCGATTACGCCTTCGATACCATATATACTAAAAGGTTTAGAAGTTACTTTGAAGATTGTAGCAGTATCAGCTTTAGCAGGATTTATTTTAGGAACGCTATTAGCACTTTGTAAAATTGCTAGAATACGAGCATTAAATATAGCAGCAGATTTTTATACATCAATTTTTCGTGGTACACCCCTTGTATTGCAATTAATGATTATTTATTTCGGCGTCCCACAAATAATTGGTTATGAAATACCAGCATTCTTAGCTGCTGTACTTGCATTTAGCTTGAATTCAGGTGCATACATGTCAGAAGTAATTCGTGCTGGTATTCAAGCGGTTGATAAAGGACAAACAGAAGCAGCAATGGCTTTAGGGATACCGTACGGAAAAATGATGAAAAATATTATTTTCCCTCAAGCATTAAAAAATATATTACCAGCGCTTGTGAACGAATTTGCGACACTTACGAAAGAATCGGCTGTAGTAACAGTAATAGGCGCGACTGATTTAATGCGTCGTGCTTACATTGTAGGCGGTGAGACATTTAAATATCTTGAACCATTACTTTTTGTTGGACTGATTTATTATATGTTAGTCATTATTCTTACATTAGTCGGGAAGGCAATTGAAGGGAGAATGAAGAAAAGTGATTAAAATTGAAAACCTTCATAAATCATTTGGTAAAAACGAAGTATTAAAAGGAATTACAACAACAATTGAAAAAGGGGAAGTAGTCGCAATTATAGGGCCTTCTGGATCAGGAAAATCAACATTTTTACGTTGTATGAATATGTTAGAAGCACCAACGGATGGTCACATTTGGATTGGGACGGAAGAAGTAACGAATCCGAAAACGAATGTTATGCATGTTCGTGAAAATGTCGGTATGGTATTTCAACATTTTCACTTATTTCCTCATATGACTGTATTAGAAAATATTACGTATGCTCCTATCAATGTAAAAGGGGTAACGAAGCAAGAAGCTGAAAAGAAAGCTGAGAAACTTTTAGAAAAGGTTGGATTAGTAGATAAAAAAGATACGTATCCAAATCGTCTTTCGGGAGGACAAAAGCAACGTGTAGCAATTGCAAGAGCGTTAGCGATGGAACCGGAAGTTATGTTATTTGATGAACCGACATCGGCGCTAGATCCAGAGATGGTGAAAGAAGTGTTAGAAGTTATGAAATCGTTAGTTACGACAGGAATGACGATGGCTATCGTTACACATGAAATGGGCTTTGCAAAAGAAGTGGCAGATCGTGTTCTTTTCTTGGACGGAGGAAAGCTTGTAGAAGATAGTGCGCCAGAAGAATTTTTTGCAGCGCCGAAAAGTGAACGTGCGCAACAATTTTTACAAAAAATATTGTAATATGAAAAGGTTATGTGAATAATAAGTAGAAAAGGATGACATTGTGTCATCCTTTTTTTATACTAGCTGTAAATACGTTTATACATATAGGAGTAATGATATGTTTAAAATTGGATACCGTACAGTAAAAACAGCAATAGGGACAGGCGCGGCAGTTTTTATTGCTCAGTTATTAGGGTTGGAATTTTATAGTTCAGCAGGTATTTTAGTTATTTTATGTGTACAAAATACGAAGCGCAAATCGCTTCAAGTGTCGTTACATCGTTTTCTAGCTTGTGTATTATCAATGGTATTCGCGTTTTGTATTTTTGAAACAATCGGCTATACACCACTTGCAATTAGCATATTGTTACTTACATTTATTCCGACTGCAGTAATGCTTAAAATTCAAGAAGGTATTGTCACGAGTTCAGTTATTGTTATGCATCTATATTCATTGAAGCAAATTACATGGCTTATAGTTGGAAATGAAATTGCTATATTAACGATAGGGATTAGTGTGGCGTTATTAGTAAATATGTATATGCCGAGTAGTGAAAATAAGCTAAAAGAGTATCAGGATAAAATAGAGAGTAATTTTAAAACGATTTTGTTTGAAATGGTTGTGTATTTACGAAATCGAGAAAGTAGTTGGAGTGGAGCAGAACTCATCGAAACCGAGAATATGTTAAATGAAGCAAGAGATTTATCGTTTAAAAAACTTGAGAATGCATTTATGCGAGAAGATGATTATTACTATCGTTATTTTAATATGCGTATGCAACAATTCGAAATTTTAGAGCGAATGATACCACTAGCAGCTTCTTTATCGTGGACATATGAACAAGCTGACATGATTGCAGATGTTGTTGAAAACATTGGTAATGCTATTAGCCCTGAGAGTACTGGCGTTATTTCCTTAAGGCAGCTTCAAGAAATGAGGGAATTATTTAGAGACATGCCATTGCCAGCTACACGCGAAGAATTTGAGATACGTGCGAAACTTGTTCAACTTGTGTATGAAATGGAACAATATTTACTCATTAAAAGTCGCTTTAAGGGAAAGGATAATATAAAAGAACTTATATAGAAGGTAGGAATTATCTATGCCGTATCTTCTCTCTATCATATTATGTCTTTCTTTATTGCCGATTTGGCCTCTTGGGGATAATCCACGTGCCGGAGATCCTTTTATTATTGTAAATAAAGCAACGAATAAATTAGCTTACATTGACGATGGAAAGATTCAAAAGGTTTTTCCAGTAGCGACAGGGAAAACGAATGAATTAACTCCAGAAGGAACTTTTGATGTTGTAATGAAAGCAAAGGATCCGTATTACATTGCGAAGGATATTCCAGGTGGATCGCCAAAAAATCCACTTGGGTCAAGGTGGATTGGATTTAATGCAAGAGGAACTGATGGAAGTAAATATGGAATACATGGAACAAACCAACCGAGTTCAATTGGAAAGTATATTTCACAAGGGTGTATAAGAATGAAGAAAAACGATGTGGAATATTTGTTTGATCGCATTCCAATTGGAACGAAAGTATGGATTGTGAAATCGAAAAAATCATTTCAGCAATTGGCAAAAGAAAAAGGAGCCGTTGCATATGAAAAAGCCAACGAAAAGGTTGGCTTTTTCTATTATAATAAGTTGTCTTGACATGTGTACATAACCGTGCGTTAATGAGAATATAGAAAGATAAAATTAGATAAAGGGGTTGCTCATATGTACTTGAATCCAAAACTTTCGTATATGCAGTTTTTTATGGGATTTCTATTTGTTATTACATTCATATTGGCAACTTTTAATATATGTTCTTATCTTGTAGCGATTGTATGTATGGCATTACTTAATCTAACTTTTGTTATTGGAGCATTTCAGCAGAAACAATATACAAGTTTTGTAATAGCACTTGTAATGTCATTTTCCTTTAGTATTGTAGCGATTGTGTTTTATATAAAATAAACCATCTCGATGTCGAGATGGTTTATTTTGTCATGTGTAAAAAGTAAAAAAAGGACGAACACATCGCCCTTTTTACCAAAACATACTCGCGCCAGCAAGTAATGTTGTTACAAGCATAGAAATCAGCATCACATAAACCATAACTTTTTGAGCTTTTTTATGCATCGTTATACCTCCTTGCAAATCAGTACAATTTCATTGTAACGAGAAATGAAATTATGGACAAGGGGAGAGTGAGGACAAAATTCGGGAGGGGATTGCAAAATATAACAGGAAATTTGAGTGTGTATAGAGAATATAGTAAAAGGGTATATTGTTAATTTTTAGTTGGGCAAGCTGAAGAATGGAGATACGATGATGAAAATATACGAAACAGATCGTTTATACTTAAGGGAAATTGATGAGTCGTATGCTGAAACAGTTCTTCAATATTACGACAGAAATCGTGAATTTTTAAAAGCTTGGGAAGAGTATAGACCGGATGATTTTTTTACGCTAGATTATCAAAAGAAAAAGTTGCAAAAGGATAGAAAAGAGTTCGAAGAAGGGAAAATCATCAGACTATGGATTTTTAAAAAGGGTGATGATACGAAAATAATTGGGTGTATTTCATTTAATTTAATCGTTCGTGGCATTTATCAATCTTGTGTACTCAGTTATAAATTAGATAAAGCAGAGTTAAACAAAGGGTATACGACAGAAGCGCTTAGAAAAGCAATTCAAGTTGCTTTTGGGGAATTTCAGTTACATCGTATAGAAGCTCCGATTATGCCTCGTAATTTAGCATCTATACAAGTAGTAACGAAGATAGGTTTTCAATATGAAGGCGTGTCTAGGAAGATGTTAATGGTAAATGGCGTGTGGGAAGATCATATGCGCTGGGTATTGTTAAATGAGTAATAGAAAGCAGATGGTTATCTAGACATGTAAACCATCTGTTTTTTGTCTTGTATTTCGAAACTTTTGCGAAATTCTGTTATAATTAATAGTGTTACATACATAATGGTAGTGCAGGAGGCGCAGTCTTATGATTAATCAAGAACGTTTAGTAAATGAATTTATGGAATTAGTACAAGTAGATTCTGAAACGAAATTTGAAGCAGAAATCTGCAAAGTATTAACGAAGAAATTTACAGATTTAGGTGTAGAAGTATTTGAAGATGACACAATGGCTGTAACTGGTCATGGTGCAGGTAACTTAATTTGTACTTTACCAGCAACAAAAGATGGTGTTGATACAATTTACTTTACTTCTCATATGGATACAGTAGTTCCTGGTAATGGAATTAAGCCTTCTATTAAAGATGGATATATCGTATCAGATGGTACAACAATTTTAGGTGCGGATGATAAAGCTGGATTAGCATCAATGTTCGAAGCAATCCGTGTTTTAAAAGAGAAAAATATCCCTCATGGTAAAATAGAATTTATTATTACAGTCGGAGAAGAATCAGGTCTTGTTGGTGCAAAAGCATTAGACCGTGAGCGTATTACAGCGAAATATGGCTACGCATTAGATAGCGATGGAAAAGTTGGTGAAATCGTTGTTGCAGCTCCAACACAAGCGAAAGTGAACGCAATTATTCGCGGGAAAACAGCTCACGCTGGTGTAGCGCCAGAGAAAGGTGTATCTGCAATTACTATCGCAGCGAAAGCAATTGCGAAGATGCCACTTGGTCGCATTGACTCTGAAACGACTGCAAATATTGGACGTTTTGAAGGTGGTACACAAACGAATATCGTTTGCGATCATGTACAAATCTTTGCAGAAGCTCGTTCTTTAATTAATGAGAAAATGGAAGCACAAGTTGCGAAAATGAAAGAAGCATTTGAAACAACTGCAAAAGAAATGGGCGGTCATGCAGACGTTGAAGTAAACGTTATGTACCCAGGATTTAAATTTGCTGATGGCGATCACGTTGTAGAAGTTGCAAAACGTGCAGCTGAAAAAATTGGTCGTACACCTTCTCTTCACCAAAGTGGTGGCGGAAGTGATGCAAACGTAATTGCAGGACATGGTATCCCAACAGTTAACTTAGCGGTTGGTTATGAAGAAATTCATACAACAAACGAGAAGATTCCTGTTGAAGAATTAGCAAAAACAGCAGAATTAGTTGTTGCAATTATTGAAGAAGTAGCGAAGTAATGGAATAGAAAAAGCGTGTAAATCAATTGTGATTTACACGCTTTTTATTTTGATTCGATTGCTTTGACAAGACGTATAAGCCAATATAAGAAAACCTATGGAAGTATATACGTTGTTGCTACATGTACTAGACGAAGGAATAATCCTAACGTATTCATATTGAAAATCGGAAGTAGTAAATAATTAATTGCAATGATTAATATAACTACAAGGAATGTATAATTGAGTTTATCCCGCTATTTGCCGGACAGTAAGACCCCTACCTCAAAATTCAGCGAAAGTAAAGAAGTTAGGTGGGGGCCCTGCTGCCCGTAAAAGTCCGATTAGTGAGAGTTGATTAAAGTTTCGATTTATATCGATTATAAAAAAGAACAAGTAATTATTATAACTATTGTGCAAAATTTGATATAATAAAAGAACGAACGTTCTGATTAGGGAGTGAGTACTATGCGAGAAATGTATCCGAAAAATGGTCGTGTTATTTTACATGTAGATATGAATTGCTTTTTCGCATCTGTTGAAATTGCTCATGATCCATCATTACAAGGAAAGCCATTAGCGGTTGCTGGAAATGAAAAAGAGAGAAAAGGAATTATTATAACATGTAGTTATGAGGCGAGAGAATACGGAATACGTACGACGATGCCCCTTTGGGAAGCGAAAAGGTTATGCCCGCAATTAGTTGTAAGGCGTCCTAATTTCACATTATATCGCGAAGCTTCATTTCAAATGTTTCAAGTCCTTTCTCGTTTTACAGAAAAGATACAACCAGTCTCAATAGATGAAGGATATTTAGATATTACAGATTGCTACGCACTTGGTTCGCCTCTTGAAATAGCAAAGATGATTCAACAAGCACTATTAACAGAGTTGCAGCTTCCGTGTAGTATCGGAATCGCTCCAAATCTTTTCCTAGCAAAAACAGCTTCTGATATGAAAAAACCTCTCGGTATTACCGTACTTCGAAAACGTGATATTCCAGAAATGATTTGGCCACTTTCAGTTGAAGCAATGCATGGGATTGGAGAAAAAACAGCTGAAAAATTAAATGAAATTCATATACATACAATTGAACAGTTAGCGAAGGGAGACGAGCATATCATTCGCGCTAAAATTGGCAAGCACGGTATTGATTTACAAAAGCGTGCAAAAGGTACGGATGATAGGGAAGTGGATCCGAGTCAAATGGGCCAACATAAAAGTGTCGGTAACTCGATGACTTTTTCAAAGGATATGGATGAAGAGAAAGAATTACTTGATATGTTAGAACGGTTATCAAAATCAGTGAGTAAAAGATTACAAAAGCGAACCCTTGTCAGCTATAATATTCAAATTATGATTAAATACCATGATAGGCGAACAGTAACACGGAGTAAGCAATTGAAAAATGCAATTTGGGAAGAACGCGATATTTTTCAAGCAGCATCCCGTTTATGGAAGCAACATTGGGATGGTGATTCCGTTCGTTTACTAGGTGTTACAGCTACTGAAATAGAGTGGAAGACAGAATCGGTGAAACAATTAGATTTATTTTCATTTGAAGAGGATGCGAAAAAAGAACCACTACTTGCTGTCATTGATCAAATTAACGATAAGTATGGAACACCGATTTTACAACGAGGTAGTCAACTACTACGTAAGCAAGAGAAGTCGTTTCAACAAAAGTTAGAAAATAAGTTTATGTAGAAGGTGTCATGAAGTAGTAAAATCATGACACCTTTCCTATTATACAGGCACCAAGTGATACGAGAGCATTTGTCCGTAACCCAGCCATTCGGTGTCTCCATTGTCTTTCCATTCCAATGCAAGCTCCTACAATAATTGCTATAACTAACCTGAATACAATGTCGTACCATACCATCATGGTCACCTCCATATATAATATGTGTTATGTTTTTTAGAATGAGCGGGGGATACCCACTCATTCTTATTTTTACAACCAGCTATGAAACTTTTTAATATAAAGCTTTTTCAGGAATTGTGTTAAAAAAGCGTAGCCTAATAGTATTCCTACTAACCAAGGGAAATAGTTAAGTGGCAATGCTTGTAAACCAACGGCTGTACCAAGTGGTGAGAATGGAATATAAATCCCAATTGCCATAATAAGAGCGGTTAATAAAACGACTGGTGTTGATGCAGTGCTTTGAATAAATGGAATCTTTTGTGTTCTTATCATGTGAACAATTAAAGTTTGTGTTAACAATCCAACGACAAACCAACCGGACTGGAATAATGATTGCTCGCTCGATGTATTTGCACCAAATACATTCCACATGACTACGTATGTGATAATATCAAATATAGAACTAATTGGGCCGATACAAATAATGAAGTTTCGTAAGTTTGCAGTATCCCATTTTCGTGGTTTTTCTAGAAACTCTTTATCCATTTTGTCCCATGGAATAGAAAGTTGTGAAATATCATAAAGTAAGTTTTGAATTAAAAGATGAATGGCAAGCATCGGTAAAAAAGGAATGAAAGCACTTGCTACTAACACGCTAAACACATTACCGAAGTTAGAGCTAGCTGTCATCTTAATATATTTTAAAATATTTCCGAATGTAGTACGTCCTTCTAAAATCCCTGCTTCTAATATAGTTAAACTTTTTTCGAGTAGAATAATATCGGAAGCTTCTTTCGCAATATCAGTAGCAGTATCAACGGATATTCCGACATCAGCTTCACGTAATGCTACAGCATCGTTAATGCCGTCTCCCATGTAACCTACAGTGTGTCCATTTCCTTGTAATGCGTGTATAATACGAGATTTTTGCATGGGATTAAGCTTCGCAAATACAGTCGTTTCTTCGGCAAGTCTTGCTAATGCTTTATCTGGTAAAGAATCAATCTCGTAACCGAGGATTGGTTCGCAGATATCTAATCCAACTTCTATACAAACCTTTCTTGTAACAATTTCGTTATCGCCAGTTAAAATTTTCACTTGTACACCATGTTTTTGTAATGCTTGAATTGCAGCTGCTGCAGATGGTTTCGGTGGATCTAAAAAGCCGATATATCCAGCGAGAATCATATCAGTTTCGTCTTTTACTGCGTACTCTGTATCATTTATTCTTCTATCTTTTTTATAAGCAACAGCAATAACCCGCATACCTTCACTATTTAGTGTCTCACTTAGTTTTTTGACATTTGAACGTATTTCCTCGGTGAGTGGAACGATTTTTTCATCCACTTCAGTGTAGTTACAAATTGATAAAATTTCTTCTACGGCACCTTTACAAACCATTGTATGTTCACCTGAAATATCCTTTACGATGACTGACATACGCCGGCGGGCGAAATCGAATGGAATTTCATCTAGCTTTTGAAAAGCTGATGGATTAAATGTATTGTTTTCCTCTGTATGCTTAATAACAGCTTTATCTATTAAATTTTTCAATCCAGTTTGATAGAAACTATTTAAATAGGCAAATTGCAAGACGCGATTGCATTCATTTCCCTTGGGATCTAAGTGACGAACAAGGACAACTTTATCTTCTGTTAAAGTTCCGGTTTTATCTGTACAAAGAATGTTCATAGCACCTAAGTTTTGAATAGAATTTAGCTGTTTTACAATTACTTTTTGTTTAGACATGTTAACGGCACCTTTAGCTAAATTAGCAGTTACAATCATCGGTAACATTTCAGGTGTAAGGCCGACAGCGACGGCAATAGCGAAGAAGAAAGCTTCTTGCCAATCACCTTTTGTGAATCCATTAATGAGAAGGACAATAGGTGCCATAATAAGCATGAATGTAATTAAGAGCCAGCTTACTTTGTTTACACCTTTATCAAAGCTTGTTTCTACACGCTTTCCAATTACCTTATTGGCTAAAGAGCCGAAATACGTATCGGTACTTGTTGAGATGACAACAGCTTTTGCGCTACCACTTACAATATTTGTTCCCATGAAACAAAGGTTTTCCATATCGAGTGGATTGTAATTTTTTTTCATGTTTGTCGGTAAGATATGCTTATTTTCTGTATGGTAGCAGTGTTCGTATTTTTCTACAGGAAGTGCTTCCCCTGTTAAAGAAGATTGATTAACAAATAAATCTTTAGCGGATACAATACGCACATCAGCTGGAACGATATCACCGGCTGAAAGGGAAATGATATCGCCAGGTACAAGTTCCTCAATTGGAATTTCTGTTGTGTAATTTCGATTTAAATTCGTTACATTTTTTGTTTCATGTACAAATCCATTTATTCTAAATACGCTCGCAGTTGTTCGAACCATAGCCTTTAACTTATCGGCAGCTTTTTGAGAACGAAATTCTTGGGAAAACCGAATTGTTGCACTAAGTAGTACCATTGCAGATACGACAATTGTTCCTTGCATATCATCAGTGAAAAAGGAGAGTGCTCCAAGAGCTAATAAAACGAAAATAAATGGATTTTTAAATGCCGACAGAAATTGAATGTACCACGGTGCCATTTTATTATGAGCTATTTCGTTCGGACCATATAAAGAAAGTCTACGAGACGCTTCTTGTTTAGATAATCCATCTTGTGTTGTTTCTAAAAGTTTTAACGCAGAGCTTACATCTTGTGTTGCAACCTCCACTAATAATTCGTTATTTGTTTTCATGCTATCTTGCTCATAAGCATGCTTTGTTTCTTGTCTTTGTAAATTAAACATCGGTAGTTCCTCCTCTGTCATGAAGGAGGAAACAATCTGTTACCTAACTATTTGAAATGGTGAGGAACAGTTTCTTTCCTACCTACATGATGAAATATGAATGTAAAACGTATGGGTATCTGGGCCGAATCATCAATTGCCAACTGTTCCTCACCTCCGTACAATTTAGTAGTTTCTGAATATGCTATGTTTGTTTCATAGTAAGGTGCATATAGACGTAAAAAGACCTTTACTCAAAACGAGTAAAGGTCTGAATTCGCAGTTAAAAGAGTCCACAACAAAGACTGTTAGTAGACATAAATAAAAACAGTTTTTGTGTATGACAAAATACATGCACCTCTCCCTCGTTGAGTTTTAGCACTGTATAGCATAGGTACTGAAACCAGCTACATTAAAAAAGGCCTTCATTCCGACCTTTCCTGTTGACCCATTGGCGTCTCTCGACATTTTTGGGCAGCAGCGTTTCTCTATACAGGAGCCTCACCTAACAGAGACCATATTCAATTACATGTTGAATGTTAGCACTGTAAAATTGTAGTGTCAATATCTTTTTTATCTGTGTTTTTAAAATATTAAACGGATTTATAATAGATATGTGGGATGAAATGTATGATATTGATTATAAATAATATGAAAAATAAATATTTTTATAAAAGTCTAGTGGTAATAAGTCAAGAGTAAAACAAGACTGATTTTTTCTAGGTGCGATTTTTTCAGCATACGGAAATAGACCCGACCAAAAATGAAATTTTTTCGGGCCGTTTCCAAGATTGCGTCAATAACAAAGTGTTATTTTTCTATCACGCTCCTTGGTGGCGTGTAGAGTTGATGGTTACGTAGTAGCGTATCCACCAGACGCACAAATTTTCTTGCGGTTAAGACGATGGCTCTTTTGTGTTGATGTTTGGGTGTTTCTTTGTATTTCTTTTGATAAAATGCTTGATATTCAGGCAAATATCTTCTTACTGAATTGGCAGCCTCAACTAAGTAATAGCGAAGATAACGATTGCCTTGTTTGGTTAAGGGCGTATTTTCAGACNGACATCTAATCCGACAAATAAGTTCATTTGGAAGGACCTCCTTTCATTGGTTATTTGGAATATGCTTCGATACTATGGGATTTCCCAGAAGCTCATTGCGTAACCACAACCTCGCCTACGAGAATACAATGACAACTTTTGGGGGCTACCTTTTGAACTACTATCCAAAAGCCCAATCAGTTATCGAAACAGCTAGTGTGTTGGTAGTGATAGCAATGGCTCGGGTAACAGACTTTTTATCGTAGACAGAGCTACAGGGGAAATGAGCAAATTCCCGATAGATCCTTTCCATACATCCATTGTATCTGGGAAATTCAATAATATCGAAACAAATTCCGTAAGGAATCTTGTTATCTATTTTTTTTAAAATCAGGGTAATTAGAAAGCAGAAATACTGATCTAAACTATATTCTACGAGGGGAATTTGTAATGGTACCACAAAATTTTATTATAAATATTGAGAATCAAAAGTGGTTGTTTAATGAGCAGGAAGATTTATGTTCTCACGGGGAAATTTATTTAAATGTGGATGGAACGATTATTACACAAACAGGTATGGATGAGGAATGGGGAATAAGTGAATCAGCTTTAGCTCTGTTACGAACTTTAGATAAAGAATATATTTGTGATATTGAAAATGAAGAGGGGCTTATTTTGCACGGATGTGGCACTATGCTCATGTTAGGATGCCCAATTTCAATTCATTGGACTATAAACCATATAGGTGAAAATGTGGTTTTAAAGGATTTTGTCAAAGTTATTTCTACTAATCAAAAGGCTATATACTATGAAGGGCTTCATATAGAAGTAAATGAAAATGAATATAGAAAACAAATTGTTTCTTTTGCGCTACAGGCAAAAGAATTATTCAATAAATCAAGTGAAAAGATAATTTTAAATGAGTTTGAGCGAAGTATGTATACCGACTTTTGGATGGAATATGATCATTTGTTAAATAAGTATAAATAAAAAAGCACTGTAACCAGTGCTTTTTTATTATAGATTACGAGATTGTAGGGTTTTCAAAAATAACAATCTCTGAACTGTTTGTAGTTGAAACGCGTTGGGCGTAATATGTTAAAGCTGAAGAAATATATGCTGGTAACGTATCATTTGTATGTGATGTTGTATATTCATGGATTAATTCCTTTAAAGTTGTCCATTCTAATTGTGCTGGGTGATCAGACACGAAAGAACTTACCCAGCGATCAAATGAAGATGAAAAATCAGTTTGTAAACGAAATACTTCTTTCATAATAAAACGCTCCCTTAAAATGTAGTATAATTATTTTAACACAAAACACGAACGATAGCTAAATTTTTTGAGTATAACGTTCGTGTTATATAGTTGTCTAGATGTTTGGTTATGTAAATTCAATTTGCCATTTGAAATAACATTCCGTAAGATGAGAGATAGAGTATATTTAGAGCTGGAGGAAAGAAAGTGGAATTTGTATTTTTAGGAACTGGTGCAGGTGTTCCTTCAAAAGGAAGGAACGTTTCAGCAATTGCTTTACAATTGTTAGAAGAACGAGGACAAACTTGGTTATTTGATTGTGGTGAGGCCACGCAACATCAAATATTACATACATCTGTACGTCCGCGCCGCATTGAAAAAATATTTATTACGCATTTACATGGCGATCATATTTTTGGATTGCCTGGTTTATTAGGTAGCCGTTCATTTCAAGGAGGAACTACGCCTTTAACGGTGTATGGACCGAAAGGAATTAAACAATTTATTGAAGTGGCATTATCGGTAAGTACGACACATGTGAAATATCCACTTGAAGTTGTGGAGATAACAGAAGAAGGTACCGTATTTGAAGATAATGAATTTTATGTAGAAACGAAAAGATTGTCACACGGTATAGAATGCTTTGGATATCGTATTGTAGAGAAAGATATACAAGGTGCTCTTTTAGTTGATAAGTTGCTTGAGATGGGTGTGAAACCAGGTCCAATCTTTAAACGTTTAAAAGATGGTGAAGTAGTTGAATTAGAGGATGGCACGATATTAAATGGAAATGAGTTTATCGGCCCACCTCAAAAAGGAAGAATTATTACTATCTTAGGTGATACGCGATATTGCGAAGCGAGTAGGGAGCTTGCGCAAGATGCAGATGTACTTGTCCATGAAGCGACTTTCGCAGCAGAAGATGAGCAACAAGCGTATGATTATTTTCATTCTACATCTAAGCAAGCTGCGAGCATTGCACTTCAGGCAAATGCGAAGCGACTAATATTAACTCACATTAGTTCTCGCTATCAAGGAGATACATATAAGGAATTATTGAAAGAGGCTAGAGAGTTGTTTTCTAATACAGAAATAGCGACAGATTTGAAATCATTCCCAGTAGAAAAATAATTATTTTGTAAAAAATGGTAACAGCGGATTACCATTTTTTTATGTCTAAAAAAATTTAAAAATAAAACTGTTATTATTTTATACTTATACTTGGATGATACAGAAAATTAGGATGGTTTGAATATATAGGATAAAAATACGAAATAATGATTATTTAGAAAAACTGTTATATAAGTCAGATGACATACAAGTGATACAAATAGCAGAAATGGACTTTTATTCAGAACTTTTAAAATTCAACAAAAGTAAGCGTTTTATAAAAAACAAGCTATAATGAGGGCAGATTATAATTTATGATAAGTCGCATGTATTTTAGTCATTATCGTAACAAGTGAAGTTGACTAAATCATGAGAGAGTAACACGAGAATTATAATAGGAAAGATATTACTATTATTTGTCATAAGTCTTTTTCACTTTTTAGCTAAACGATATGATTAGCAAGTGTAGCTATTGCGAGTTCCTTAGTAGAAGCTTTTTATTAATAAGGTAGTGGAGATTTAATTGGTACACCACTCTTTAAAAGAGTTCAGAACATCAGCAGGTAGTCTAGGCGGAATAGCGGGTGCAAATTTAGTTGCATTAGCAATGGTTATATCACTTGTTTATGCTATGCTTGCAATGACTTCTGTGTTAAACTTTGGATTGCTACCAGACTTTATTCTGGATTATCTTGTATCATTTTTAAATGAAAATAATGCTAAGATTCTTATGTATTATGATAACTGGTATTATTTCAGGTTATATTGGATTACTTTTATTCAAAAACTATCCAATTCGTACAGCAGAACAAATTCGTGGTACAACTGGAAAAGCGACAGATGTAGCAGCTTAATAGAATAGTAGAATAAATTTTTTCATAGAGGTTTAGGGGGAGTTATGATGAAGTATCGCTCAGTATTTGATATTATCGGTCCAGTTATGATTGGACCATCAAGTTCACATACAGCAGGCGCAGCAAGAATGGGGCAAGTTGCTCGCCAGCTGTTTCGTCATGAACCAGAAAGAGTAAGCATTTCGTTATATGGATCATTTGCAAAGACGTATCGAGGGCATGGTACGGATGTAGCACTAATCGGTGGAATATTAGGATTTGAAACAGATGACTTACGTATTCCAGAGGCGCTAGAAATAGCAAAAGAGCGCGGAATTGAAGTGGAATTCATTGAAGAAGATGCCAATGCACCTCACCCAAATACAGCGAGAATTCGTTTGTATAAAGGTGAAGATGAAATTGAAGTTGTTGCTTGCTCAATTGGTGGCGGTAAAATTGAAGTTGTAGAATTAAACGGATTCGATCTTCAATTATCAGGCACGAGCCCAGCACTACTTATTGTAAATAACGATCGCTTCGGTGCTATTGCAGCGGTAGCTTCAATCCTTGCGAAACATGAGATTAACATTAGCACAATGAGTGTTTCTCGTAAAGAAAAAGGAAGAAGAGCGCTTATGGTCATTGAAACAGATGAATTATTAGCAGATGAAGTAATTGAAGAAATAAAAGCGCAACAAAATATTTGTCAAGTAACTATTATGGAATAATTGCAGGGGGGACACACCATGTTTCGGAACGCAGCGGAACTAGTGGCGCAAGCTAAAGAACAAAATGTAAAAATCGCAGAAATTATGATTCAATGTGAAATGGAAACAAGAAGTATTTCACGTGAAGAAGTAATTGCTGGTATGGAAAAGAACTTAGTCGTGATGGAGCAAGCAGTAGAACGTGGTATTCGCGGCGTGAAATCACCAACTGGTTTAACTGGTGGAGATGCTGTAAAAGTTCAAGCGTATATGAAGAGCGGAAAAGGCTTATCTGGAGATACGATTTTGGATGCAGTAAGCAAAGCTGTTGCAACAAATGAAGTAAACGCAGCGATGGGAATTATTTGTGCAACACCAACAGCAGGTTCTGCTGGAACAGTGCCAGGTGTACTATTTGCACTAAGAGAAAAATTGCAGCCTACACGTGAAGAAATGATTGAATTCTTATTTACAGCAGGAGCTTTCGGTATGGTTGTTGCGAATAACGCTTGTATTTCTGGTGCAGCGGGAGGATGCCAAGCTGAAGTTGGTTCAGCAAGTGGAATGGCGGCTGCAGCTGCAGTTGAGATGGCTGGTGGAACACAAGATCAAGCAGCTACAGCGATGGCAATTTCATTAAAGAACATGCTTGGTTTAGTGTGTGATCCTGTTGCAGGACTTGTAGAAGTACCTTGTGTAAAACGTAATGCAGCAGGAGCTGCGAATGCGATGATTTCAGCAGATTTAGCATTAGCTGGTGTAACGAGTACAATTCCATGTGATGAAGTAATTGAGGCAATGTTTAGAATCGGACAAACGATGCCAGTAGCACTTCGTGAAACAGCAGAAGGTGGACTTGCAGCAACGCCGACTGGTCGTCGCCTGCAAGAAGAGATTTTTGGGAAGAACAATAACTAAGTGTAATTATAGAAAAAGGAGCTCAAATAAACTTGAGCTCCTTTTTCTATTTTTCTTTTGTTAGTTGTTCTAATGTTTTTCCAAGATTATGTGATCGTTTCGTTGCCTGTGTAATACAAGAAATAAGTGCTTGTTGAAATTTATGTTCTTGTAATACTTCAATACCTGCTTCGGTAGTTCCACCAGGAGAAGTAATTTCCTTTCTCAAAATAGAAGGGTGTTTGTCACTTGCTTTTAGCATTTCAGCAGCACCAATCATCGTTTGAAGAATAAGTGATTTTGCAACATCTTCTTTTAAACCAATTTTTTTTGCAGCTTCTTCCATAGCTTCCACTACGTAATAAATATAAGCAGGTCCACTTCCGGATAATGCAGTGACAGCATGCATATCTTCTTCCTCTACAACAGAGACGAGACCAATCGTTTCAAATAAAGATGTTGCAGTGCGAATATGCTCCGCTGTTGCATGTTTTGAAGGGGAGATAGCGGTAGCTGATTTTAAAATGGCTGCGGAGGTATTTGGCATTGCACGAATAATTGGAACGTCTTTTTGAAGTAGTTTTCTAATTGAGTCAGTAGAAACACCTGCTAGTAATGAAATAATAAGCACGTTATTATTTATGTATTCTTTAAAAGGGGTAAGCGCCTCTGCAACATCCTTTGGTTTCATTGCTAGAAAAAGAATATTTGCATCAGTAAGTAATTCTTTTTTATTATGAGTACCTTTGACACCGTATTTTTTATGTAGCTCTTGTAATCTTGTCTCGTTAGAACGATTACTTACAGTAATTTGTTCACCTTTAACGACATTTGCATGTAACAAGCCACCAATAATAGCTTCGGCAATAGAGCCTGCACCGAGAAAGGAAATGTTTTGAATAGACATGATGTTCCTCCTTTAATTTTGGTTAGAAATTCTTATAAATGTACATACATTCGTTTTTTTATAGGAAACACCTCTTTTTATCTGAAAATAATGACAAATATATATAGAAGTTGTAAACTGAAGAAGTATTCATTTTTGAACCGGAAAGAGACAGGGGGGCTAAGCATGACGGCGATTCACCGAATGGAGATTCCTGTACCATTTGCAGTGGAAACTGTGAATGTGTTTTTAGTTGAGGGGGAGACATTAACATTAATTGATACAGGGACGAATACAGAAGAGGCAAGGAATGCGTTAGAAAGTCAATTAGGTGCATTAGGACATACGATAGAAGATATTGAAACAGTAGTCATTACGCATCATCATGCAGATCATTGTGGACTTTTAAATATATTTTCTGAGAAGACGAATATTATTGGACATCCTTGGAATGAGCCTTGGATTACACAAAATCCAGAATTTTTAAAGCGGTATCATGAATTTTTTAGAGAGACGGCCTTACAGTTTGGTGTGCCAGCAGCATTTTTGAAAGACGAGTCGTTATTGACGACGAGGACACTTAAATATTCTTGTAATAGATCGTTAACGCATACTGTGAGAGAAGGAGATCGTATTGATTCTTTGCCTGGATTTACAGTACTTGAAACACCAGGTCATGCTTCTACTCATATTTCTTTATATAGAGAATCTGATGGAATATTAATTGGTGGAGATGCTCTCATTAGTCATATTTCTTCGAATCCAATACTAGAACCGCCATATGAAGGGCAAACAGAGCGGGCACGCCCATTACTACAATATAATCAAACATTACAGCGTTTAAGCGAAATGAATATTTCACGCATTTTATCAGGGCATGGGGAAGATGTTCTAAATGTGAAACAACTTATTGAAACGAGATTACAAAAGCAAGAAACACGTGCTTTTAAAGTGCTTGAGTTATTAAAGGAAAAACCAATGACAGCATTTGAAGTATGTGTAAAACTATTTCCGGTATTATATAAAGAACAATTACCACTTACTATTTCAGAAACGGTTGGACAATTGGACTATTTAGCATATAATCAACAAGTGATGATTGATGAGTCATCGCAACAATTGATTTATTATGCAAAGTAGGTGACAGCAATGACAGGACGTTTACAAAATAAAGTAATCGTCATTACAGGTGCTTCTAGTGGGATTGGTGAGCAAGTTGCAATGCAAGTTGCAGCACAGGGAGCGACTCCAGTATTAATGGCTCGAACAGAAGAGAAACTACAAGCGTTAGTAGACAAAATTAAAGAAACTTATAATACGCCTTGCTATTATTATGTATTAGATGTAAGTGAAGAGATGGAAGTACAGTCTGTTTTTTCAAAGGTATTACAAGAAGTGGGACGTATTGATATATTAGTAAACAATGCGGGATTTGGTATTTTTAAAACGTTTGAAGATGCGTCAATGGGTGAAGTAAAAGATATGTTCCAAGTAAATGTATTTGGATTAGTAGCATGTACGAAAGCGGTACTACCTTATATGGTAAACAAGAACGAAGGACATATTATTAATATTGCTTCACTTGCCGGAAAAATTGCAACTCCGAAATCAAGTGCGTATGCAGCAACGAAACATGCTGTATTAGGATTTACGAATAGTTTACGCATGGAATTAGCGAATACAGATATTTATGTTACAGCAATTAATCCGGGTCCGATAGATACAAACTTTTTTGAAATAGCGGATCAATCTGGTACATATGTAAAGAATATGGGACGTTACATGTTAAAACCAACATACGTAGCAGAACAAATCGTAAAGTCGATGCACACGAAAAAACGTGAAGTAAACTTACCGAAGTGGATGGGAATTGGTCCAAAACTTTATGCTTTATTCCCAGGTTTATTTGAACGTGTAGCAGGTAAATCATTAAGTAAAAAATAGGAGATTTCCACATGGAAATCTCCTATTTTTTATTGTTTTCCAGTTACATAATCATAAACAATATCCTCAATCTCCTCGTATAAATCAATTTCAATATTTGAATGAGTCACCGTTTGAATATGTTTCACTAGCATTTCCTGATCTTCTTTTGATATTGGACTGCATTGATATTGCTGAAAACTTTTTATAATCATTTTCTCAATTAATTTTTCGTTCATATTTTTCCCCGCCTGTATGTACGTATGTATTGTTTTATTGTACTTGAAGTGAAATAAAAAAACTACTATGCACTATTTTTGTATAAAAATTCGGTTGAGTATATTATTTTTCTAATAAAATTAAGTTTTTTTAGATTTTAAAATTTATAAATATTTAATTGACTCTATAAATATACAATATTATAATCATACTTAATTTAAAGAATCGATTTGAGGAGGAACTTATGAAAGTCGCAATTATTGGAGCCACTGGATATGGGGGCATTGAATTAATTCGTTTATTAGAACAACATCCATATTTTTCGATAGCATCTCTTCATTCTTTTTCGCAAGTTGGTGAGTGTATAACAAATGTATATCCGCATCTTCGAAATGTTCTCGTTCATACGTTACAAGAAATTGATGTGAAGACAATAGGGAAAGAAGCAGAAATCGTATTTCTAGCAACACCAGCAGGAGTATCGGCGGAGTTAACTCCCAAGTTAGTAGCAGAAGGTTTAAAAGTAATTGACCTATCTGGAGACTTTCGTATGATAGATCCTTCGTCATATGAACTGTGGTATAAAAGGCCAGCAGCGAAAGAAGAAATTCTTAGAAAAGCAGTGTATGGGTTAAGTGAATGGAAAAGGACTGAGATTCAAAAGGCAAATTTAATTGCAAACCCAGGATGTTTTGCTACAGCCACATTGCTAGCGATAGCGCCGTTAATACGTAGTAGCATGATTGAAGAAGATTCAATTATTATTGATGCGAAATCAGGGGTATCAGGAGCAGGAAAAACACCAACAACAATGACTCATTTTCCTGAGCTATACGATAACTTACATATCTATAAAGTAAACCAGCATCAGCACGTTCCGGAGATTGAGCAAATGCTTACAGAATGGAATAGTGAATCACAGCCAATTACATTTAGCACACATTTAATACCGATATCACGAGGAATTATGATTACACTGTATGCAAAAGTAAAACAAAAGATGGAAATAAAGCAACTTCAAAAATTGTATGAAGAAACGTATGAACAATCGCCTTTCATCCGAATTTGTACGCAAGGGAAATTTCCAAGTCCAAAAGAAGTGAGAGGCTCAAATTATTGTGATATTGGCATAGCTTACGATGAAAGAACTGAAAGAGTTACGGTCGTTTCTGTTATAGACAATATGATGAAAGGCGCGGCTGGGCAAGCGATTCAAAATGCAAACATAATAGCGGGACTAGAAGAGACAACAGGTTTACAACATATGCCGCTTTATCTATAAGGGGGACATGATGATTAAAGTAGCGTCTATTACAAAATTAGAAAATGGTTCAATTGTAACGCCGAAAGGCTTTTCGGCAATTGGTACTGTAAATGGTCTGAAAAAGGAGAAAAAGGATTTAGGGGCAATCGTTTGTGACGTACCAGCATCATGTGCCGCTGTGTATACAACGAATCAAATACAAGCAGCCCCTTTGCAAGTAACGAAGGATAGTATAACGGCAGAAGGGAAGTTACAAGCAATTATCGTTAATAGTGGAAATGCAAATGCTTGTACTGGAATGCAAGGATTACAAGACGCATACGAGATGCGCGTGTTAGGGGCGGAACATTTTGGGATGAAAGAAAATTACGTTGCAGTAGCTTCAACAGGTGTAATTGGTGTTCCACTGCCGATGGATATAATCCGAAAGGGGGTTGCAACTCTTATACCGACGAAGGAAGAAAGTGAAGCATATTCTTTTTCTGAAGCAATTTTAACGACGGATCTTATCACGAAAGAAACTTGCTATGAAATGATTATTGATGGGAAGAAAGTGGTGATTGCGGGTGTTGCAAAAGGTTCAGGGATGATTCATCCGAATATGGCAACGATGCTTAGTTTTATTACGACAGATGCTCATATAGAGCATAACGTATTGCAAACAGCGTTATCACAAATAACGAATCATACATTTAATCAAATTACGGTGGATGGAGATACTTCTACGAATGATATGGTCATCGTTATGGCAAGTGGATTATCAGAAACAAGGCCGATAAATATGGAACATACAGATTGGGAAACTTTCGTAGGTGCTTTACAGAAGGTATGTGAAGATTTAGCGAAAAAAATTGCGCAAGATGGTGAAGGCGCTACGAAGTTAATAGAAGTAAATGTGCTAGGAGCTCAAACGAATGAAGAGGCAAAAAAAATTGCAAAGCAAATAGTCGGTTCGAGTCTTGTGAAAACAGCAATACATGGTGAAGACCCAAACTGGGGGCGAATTATTAGCAGTATTGGACAAAGTGAAGTAGCTATTAATCCGAACACAATTGACATTACTCTTCAATCTATATCGGTATTAAAAAATAGTGAGCCTCAAATATTTTCTGAAGAAAAAATGAAAGAGAGGTTACAAGAAGATGAAATAGTCATTAATGTGTACTTACACTTAGGTGAAGAGACAGGATCAGCTTGGGGCTGTGACTTAAGCTATGAATATGTGAAAATAAATGCTTGTTATCGTACATAAGGAGAGAGAAGATGAGCGATTATATTGTAGTGAAATGCGGCGGTAGTATGTTGAATCAATTAAATGATGTGTTTTTTGAATGTATAAAGAAATTGCAACAGAAGTATAAAGTAGTGATTGTTCATGGTGGTGGACCAGAAATTGATGCCAAATTAAAAGATTGTAACATCAACGTAGAAAAAAGAGATGGATTACGGATAACACCAAAAGAAGTTATGGATGTTGTTCAAATGGTGCTATGCGGAAGTACGAATAAAAAACTCGTAATGAATTTACAAAAGCATAATTTACTTGCGGTAGGTTGTTCAGGGTGTGACGGCAATTTACTTCAAATTCAACCTGTCAGCGAAGAGATAGGATATGTAGGGGAAGTAAGTTATGTAGAAACAGCTTTATTAAAAGGATTAATAAATATGGAGTATATTCCTGTTATTGCTCCAATCGGGGTAAATGGTAATGAAATTTATAACATAAATGCGGACAATGCTGCGGCTGGGATTGCGGCCGCGTTAGGGGCAAAAGAGCTTGTTTTTATTACGGATGTAGATGGAATATTACATGAAGGGAATTTGGTAAAGGAAACGGATGAATCTGAAATTGCAACTTTTATAGAAACAGGTGTTATTACAGGTGGGATGATTCCGAAAGTACAGGCGGCACTAGCATCATTAAAAATGGGAGTGCAAAAGATAAGTATTGTGAATGGTACAAAAGATTTTACTGAGGTTACGGGAGAGTGTATTGGAACGACGGTAACGAAAGGCGTGAGTATTGCATGACGAGTCATCTTTTTCAAACGTATGGCAGAAGAACTATTGAGTTTGTAAAGGGAACTGGAACGAAAGTTATTGATAATAACGGTAAGGAATATTTAGATTTCACATCAGGAATTGGCGTATGTAATTTAGGACATTGTCACCCTACTGTTCTCAAAGGTGTACAAGAGCAACTTGATGATATATGGCATATATCTAACCTGTTTACAAACAGCTTACAAGAAGAAGTTGCGTCATTATTAACAGAAAATAGAGCATTAGATTATGTGTTTTTCTGTAATAGTGGGGCAGAGGCAAATGAAGCGGCTTTAAAGTTAGCACGTAAGCATACTGGAAAATCTCTCGTCGTAACATGCCAGCAGTCTTTTCACGGTAGAACATTTGGAACGATGAGTGCAACAGGCCAAGATAAGGTAAAAGAAGGATTTGGTCCATTACTTCCATCTTTTTTACACATCCCTTTTAACGATATTAAAGCATTAGAGGAAGTAATGAATGAAGAAGTTGCGGCGGTAATGGTAGAAGTAGTTCAAGGAGAGGGAGGAGTAATACCTGCTGATCTATCTTTTTTGAAAGAGATTGAAACATTATGTAATAAGTTCGGTTCCTTATTTATTATAGACGAAGTACAAACGGGGATAGGAAGAACTGGAACACTATTCGCTTATGAACAAGTGGGAATAGAGCCTGATATCGTTACCGTTGCAAAGGCACTTGGGAATGGGATTCCTGTCGGAGCGATGATTGGCGGGAAAGAGCTCGGAACGTCGTTTACTGCAGGATCACACGGTTCAACTTTTGGCGGGAATTACATCGCGATGGCTGCAGCGAAAGAAGTATTGCAAGTGAGTAAAAAACCATCGTTTTTAAAAGAAGTACAAGAAAAAGGCGAGTACGTATTAGAGAAGTTGCAAGAGGAATTACAGCATGTCGAATGTATTCAAAATATACGTGGTAAAGGGCTTATGATTGGGATTGAGTGTAAGCATGAAGTTGCAAGTTTTATAGAACAACTAGAAAACGAAGGACTTCTCGTATTACAAGCAGGCCCTAATGTTATAAGACTATTACCGCCACTCATTGTCACGAATGAAGAGTTAGAACAGGCAGTATATATAATAAAAAAAGTAGTTTGTACAAAAAACGTATCAATCATATAAGGGGGAAGTTTCATGTCAACTGTACAAGTACCGAAATTAAATACGAAAGATCTTTTAACACTAGAAGAATTAACGAAAGAAGAAATTATTTCTTTAATTGAGTTCGCTATATATTTAAAAAAGAATAAGCAAGAGCCTTTATTACAAGGCAAAATATTAGGGCTTATTTTTGATAAGCATTCAACTCGTACTCGTGTATCTTTTGAAGCGGGAATGGTACAACTCGGGGGACATGGTATGTTTTTAAGTGGAAAAGAGATGCAAATGGGAAGAGGAGAAACTGTTTCAGATACTGCGAAAGTATTATCGCAGTATATTGACGGGATTATGATACGTACATTCTCGCACGCGGATGTAGAAGAGCTTGCAAAAGAATCGAGTATTCCTGTTATTAACGGTTTAACGGATGATCATCATCCTTGTCAAGCATTGGCAGACCTCATGACAATATATGAAGAAACAAATACATTTAAAGGAATAAAATTGGCTTACGTAGGTGACGGAAATAATGTATGTCATTCATTGTTGCTAGCGAGTGCAAAAGTCGGAATGCATATGACTGTTGCAACGCCTGTAGGATATGAACCGAATGAAGAGATTGTAAAAAAAGCGTTAGCGATTGCCAAGGAAACAGGAGCTGAAATTGAAGTTTTGCATGATCCTGAATTAGCGGTGAATGAAGCTGATTTCATTTATACTGACGTTTGGATGAGCATGGGGCAAGAGGGCGAAGAAGAGAAATATTCTTTATTTCAACCTTACCAAATCAATAACGAACTTGTTAAGCATGCGAAGCAAACATATCGTTTCTTACACTGTTTACCTGCCCATCGTGAAGAAGAAGTAACAGGAAAAATTATAGATGGACCGCAGTCTATCGTCTTTGAGCAAGCTGGTAATCGATTGCATGCTCAAAAAGCGTTATTAGTGAGTTTATTTAAAAATGTAGAAGAGCCTTCCTAAAAGGGAGGTTTTTTTATATTAAAATGTCATATGTATATTTAGTTAACCATTTCGATATCATTTATAATAAAAGAGAAAACTAAATTTGTTTTTCAGAGTGTGTAAGGACATACTACATATAAAAATATAGTTAAAGAGATGATGAGGGTGAAAACAACTAAGAAAACATATTCGTTTTTTCAGCGGATGTGGAGAATATTAAAGTTTCAATATTATAAGTTGCTTCGATCGCCAGAAGGCGCAAAGAAAGTATCGTTAGGGTTTGCTATAGGATTCGGCTTAGAAATGTTAGTCATTTATACGGCATCGCTCGTATATGTAATATTTTATCCAGTCGTCAGGTTAGCAAAGGGATCTTTTCCTGCGGCAGTTATTGGCAATATTATTGGGAAAATATCGTTTCTCCCAGTATTTTTATTTCCGCTTGCGTATGCGCTAGGAAAAATGATTTATCCATTTCATGTACAGAAAATTCATCATGAACCATTTACGATATCGGACTTGTTTTCAAGTCACATTTTTACGATATTAAAGAGCTTATTACAAAGTGAAGTGTATGTATTAATTGGAATGACGATTTTAGGAGTTGTGTTTGGTCTCATTTCGTATTTCGTTGTGCATTATTTATACGAAAAGAACCGTAAGTTACGCTTGAAGAAAAGGAAGAAACGAGTGAGAGAACCACTTGTACAATTATAAACAATGTCACATCCATTTTCTCCTTTGAATATGTTTAAGAAAAAGGAGGAGAGGATAATGTATTATTATTACGTACCTCAAGTATATCCATATGTAAATTATTATCCGGTTTATGATACGAGTAGACAATACGAATTATATCGGCAACAACAATTACAGCAATTATCACAAATACCACAATTACCACAACAACAGCCTACACAGGAAAAAAAACCATATTTAACAACATGGCCATATTCCAATGTGTACTATGGTAATTATTACGAATCATAAAGCTGCTTCTATTTAGAAGCAGCTTTATACGTTTGTTTTCAAAATTAAATTTTGAATGGTTTGAAGAGAATGAATGAGCTTTTCGCGCTCTTCCTCAGATAATGTTTGGAAATTTTCTTTTAGTTTGTCTAAAATGAATTGCTGATACTGATTTACTAATAATTTCCCTTCAGCTGTTAGAGAAATTAAAATGACCCGTCGATCTTTTTCGCTATAATGACGCTCTATTAGTTCTTCTTGAATAAGTTTGTTTAATAGAGGTGTCATGTTAGGCCGTGAAATCGCTAGCCGCTTGCCGATTTCGGAAACTGCTAATGTGCCGTTTTCATGCAAAAGCAGTAATACTTGTGTATGTGATGGCGGCATATGTCTTTGAGAAGAAAATTCTCCAGGAAGCATAAATTTGCGATAAAAAAGAGGCACTAGCGAAAGAAGATGATCAACAATACGTTCCCACTCGCGTGATTCCATATAAAGGCCCCCTTCCACTATCATTGTAACAAAAAAGACATGTTATAAAAATAGAATTGTTTCATGGTCGCTTTAATATTTGTAGGATAACACTTGCTTTGTAAATGTATTGGCAATAATTGCATAGCCGTTATCATTTGGGTGTACTTGGTCAAATAATAACTCTTTTTTATCATTCGATATTAATTTGCGAATTGGTAAAACGATAGATGGTTGATTTGCTTTGGAAATGGAATAAACAGATTCATTCCAGCCATCTAAAAACATATCTGCATAACTTGCGATGGAGTCATCGAGTTGTAACGGGTTATAGAGTTCTGAGAGAATGAGTAAAGCATCCGGATTTTGATCTCGAACTGTCTTTACAATACTTTTTATATCCGCTTCAAAATGGGCTTTTTCTTTATTTAACATTTTTATACCATCTATAACACCGACATCACGATTTAAACGAAATAAATTATTTCCTCCAATATTAATTGTAATTATATTTGCTGCTCTAATTTTTTCCTTTACATCTTCTGATTGAACTTTTTTAGCGAGACGATCTGTTGTAAGACCGTTTACCCCAAGGTTTTCTACTGTAATTGGTTTGTGAATTTGTGCTTCTATTTGCTTAGAAGCTAATTCAGCAAACCCACCTTGTGTCGATCCATATCCTTTAGCGAGTGAATCACCTAATACAAGATGATAAAAAGATTCGTTTGTTTGCTTATCAATCCAATTTGGGGCAGATGTTTTTTCTGTTTTTTCTTCAGATTCATTTTGTTTTGTCTCGTCGTTCTTTTCAAAATAAGAATAAGAAATGATCAGAAGGAGGAGACAAACAATTGTTAAGATGACTTTTTTCATAAATTCATCCTCCTTGTAATTGGTAATTGTATCATATTCAGCAGTATTAGCAATGTAAGGGCATATTATATGTTTATGAAAAGTTTATAATAACTTTACAGAAAATTTGTTGAAGTTTGTCAAAAAATATTGACGATAGGAAAGAACTTTATATATGATAATGTCAGATAAGGTGAAACTTTAATGAGTGGGAGCTTTATTTCCTATTAATTGTTAGTCTTCATCAATCGGGCGTTTAAGGGGACTACTCGTTAGCGCAGGGTGAAATGAAAATTTTGTCTCTAATAGAAGAAAAAAGGTATGTGGTTAGAGACAGATAGGGATTCATTTCATTATTTCTGGTAATTGTATAAGGGGGATTTTTTGTGAAAAAGTCAAAAAAAATGCTAGCTGGAGCAACTCTTGCGATTGGTGTAATGGCACCGCAAGTAATGCCAGCAACAGCTCATGCAGATGAGAACACTGGGGAGAGTACAGTTAACTTACGAATTCTAGAAACATCAGATATTCACGTTAACTTAATGAATTACGATTATTATCAAACGAAAACAGATAATAAAGTAGGTCTTGTACAAACGGCAACACTCGTTAATAAAGCACGTGAAGAAATGAAAAACTCTGTCCTATTTGATGATGGGGATGCATTACAAGGGACACCGCTTGGGGATTATGTAGCGAATAAAATAAAAGATCCGAAGAATCGTG
Organism: Bacillus sp. PPSBB_2; assembly: GCF_045291115.1. Lineage (NCBI taxonomy): Bacteria > Bacillati > Bacillota > Bacilli > Caryophanales > Bacillaceae > Bacillus > Bacillus sp. PPSBB_2. The sequence continues at coordinate 4,385,553 of NZ_CP147983.1, read as the reverse complement.
TGGATCCTAGTTATACACATCCATTATATCGTGTAATGAATTTAATGAAGTATGACGTCATCTCTCTTGGGAATCATGAATTTAACTACGGTTTAGATTATTTAAAGGAAGTGACTAGTAAAGCAAAAATTCCGGTTATTAACTCGAATGTCTACAGAGATGACCATGATGGTAATGATGAGAATGACGAGCATTACTTTGATAGACCATATCATATTTTAGAGAAAGAAGTAGTGGATGAAGCAGGCCAAAAACAAATAGTGAAAATTGGTGTAATGGGATTTGTTCCACCACAAATTATGAATTGGGATAAAGCGAATTTAGAAGGACAAGTAAAAGCAAAAGATATTGTGCAAACAGCGAAAAAATTAGTTCCGGAAATGAAGGCGCAAGGTGCGGATATTATAGTTGCACTAGCGCATTCAGGTGTTGATAAGAGTGGATACAACGAAGGAATGGAAAATTCATCGTTTTATTTAGCGACAGAAGTTCCTGGCGTAAATGCAGTATTAATGGGACATTCACATACTGAAGTGAAGGATGTATTTAATGGTGTTCCAGTTGTAATGCCGGGTGTTTTTGGTAGTAACTTAGGTATTATTGATATGCAATTGAAAAAGGTAAACGGAAAATGGGAAGTGCAAAAAGATCAGTCTAAGCCGCAACTTCGTCCGATTGCTGATAGTAAAGGTAATCCATTAGTAGCATCTGATCAAAAATTAGTTAATGAAATTAAAGATGAACATGAAAAGACAATCGAATATGTAAATACACATGTAGGTAAAACGAAAGCACCAATTAATAGTTATTTTTCATTAGTACAAGATGATCCTTCCGTACAAATTGTGACAAATGCGCAAAAATGGTATGTAGAACAAGAACTTAAAAAACCAGAATACGAAAAGATTAAAGATATTCCAGTTTTATCTGCAGGAGCACCATTTAAAGCAGGTGGCCGAAACGGTGCGACATATTATACTGATATTCCAGCTGGAACGTTAGCAATTAAAAACGTTGCAGATTTATACGTGTATCCAAATACGTTATATGCTGTAAAAGTAAATGGGGCACAAGTGAAAGAATGGCTTGAAATGTCTGCAGGTCAGTTTAATCAAATTGATCCAAAGAAAACAGAAGAACAGCCGTTAGTAAATATAGGCTATCCTACATATAACTTCGATATTTTAGATGGCTTAAAATACGAAATTGATGTAACACAACCGGCGAAATACGATAAAGATGGAAAAGTTGTAAATGCAAATGCTAATCGTATTGTAAATATGACATATGAAGGTAAGCCAGTAGCTGACAATCAAGAGTTCATCGTCGCTACAAATAACTATCGTGGAAGTAGCCAAACGTTCCCAGGTGTAAGTAAAGGGGAAGTTGTATACCAATCACAAGATGAAACACGTCAAATCATTGTGAAGTATATGCAAAAAATAAAAGATATTGATCCAGCAGCTGATCAAAATTGGACATTTAAACCGATTGTTGCAGATAAATTAAATACAACATTTGATTCTTCACCAAATGCACAAAAGTATATAAAGAAAGATGGAAAGATTTCATATGTTGGACCATCTGAAAATCAATTTGCGAAATATGCAATTGATATAACGAAGAAAAATGATGATAAAGAAACTGGTGAAGGAAATCCAACAACACCGCCAACAGGTGGTGGAGAAAACCAAACGACACCGCCAACAGGTAATGGAGAAAACCCAACACCACCAACAGAAGAAGGTAATAATGGTAATGAACCAAAGCAAGATGGAAACAATACTGGATCTGGACAAACTACAACAGATGATCAAAATACAAAAGAAACAACAACTGTAAGTGAAAATAAAGAAGCTGAAAAAGATGAACGTGATTTACCGAAAACAGGTGCAAGTATTGCTTCTACAATTGGAGCGGGTCTTGCGTTTGTTGGAGCGGGATTACTTATGTTATTTAGAAGAAAGAAAGCGAATAGATAGTCGAGAAATATAAAAAGGATTACCGATTTGGTAATCCTTTTTATTATATTATGAAACTGGTACTGCTTTTTCTTTTTTCCATGAAAGACCGAATCCAGTAAAACCGACGATAATGGTTACGACTGGACAAGCTAAACAGAAGATTGCGTATGGCAGGTAATCGAATGTTGGAACGCTAAGAACGTTTGTTAAGAATACGCCACTTACACCCCATGGTACGAGTGGATTAATTACTGTACCAGCATCTTCTAATACTCGTGATAAATTACGACGTTCTAAACCGACTTCATCGTATTTATTAGCGAATGCTTGTCCTGTTAAAACGATAGATAAGTATTGCTCACCAAGTAAGAAGTTTACACCAATTGCAGTTGAAGCAGTAGAAATAATTAAGCGTGTACTAGTTTTTACGAAGCTAGAGATAATATTCATCAGCTGCGCTATAATACCCATTCCTTGTAATAATCCTCCCATACAAAGAGCTAGGAAAATAAGAGCAATTGACATCATCATACTTTGCAGGCCACCGCGAGATAATAAGCTGTCAATGTCTTTGATACCAGTTTTAGAAACGTAACCGTCTTGCATAATTTTTATTAAATCAGCTAAAGAAGTGCTAGGTTTAAAAATAAAGAGAATAATAATCCCTACCACAATTCCTGCAAGTAATGTTGGAACTGCGGGTACCTTTTTAAATGCGAATAGGAACAGTAATAAAATAGGAATCAGTGTAACGATAGAAATCGTTGCATTTTTTTCTAGTGTGTTAATAAATGCTGAGAAATCAACGTTTCCACCAGATCCGCTTCCTAAAATGAAAAATGCGATAAAAGCAATAATGAAAGCTGGCACTGTTGTCCAAAGCATGTTACGAATATGTTCAAATAAATCTACACCTGTTACAGCAGGCGCTAAGTTTGTTGTATCAGATAAAGGAGACATTTTATCTCCGAAGAATGCACCAGAAATAATTGCACCAGCAATAAGAGCTGGATCGTATCCAAGGGCAGTACCCATTCCCATAAAGGCAAGTCCTACAGTTGCAGCAGTTGTAAATGCACTACCGATACTCGTTCCAACAATTGCACAAACAACAAAAACAGTTGGAACGAAAATTTTTGGAGATACAAGTTGGAAGCCGTATACCATTAAAGTGGGAATAGTTCCAGCTGCGATCCAAACGCTAATTAATACGCCTACAAGTAAGAAAATAAATATAGATGGAATGCCAGCTGAAATACTACTAATCATCCCTTTCTCCATAGTAGACCAAGAGATTTTCTTCAAGAATCCAAATGCTAATAAAAGAACGATACCAAATAAAATTGGGATGTGTGGTGAAACTTCTAATTGAATAACACTAAAACCAATACAGAAAAAGATAAAAATTGTTAAAAGAACAGACTCAATTTTTGAAACCATTGTTTTCCCCTCCTAAGTAATGTGAAATAGCTCTTTTTTATATAAAATTCGCCAATATTGTATATTTCCTTCTAAAATTTAGAATTTTGTGACAAATTACCGGTAATTGTTAGTCCTTCTATATGATACGGAAATGATTGGATAAAAAAACGTCCCTGCATATAATTATGCAGGGACGAAGAAATCGCGGTACCACCCTAGCTTGTGAAATGAATGTATCACAAAATAAAGGGTCATATGATATGCGCTTATAAAATAAAAACGCCCCTGCAATATATGCAGGGACGAAAAATTCGCGGTACCACCCTAAATTGTGAAACAGTTTCGTTTCACCACTCTTTAGACATAACGGTCTATAACCGTCTTTCACTACTCCTTACGTTTCGTAAAAGAAGCTCCAGGGGGTAATTCATAATTCGCTCTGTACTGGTTCGCACCGACCACCAGCTCTCTGAAATCAGAAATCGAAATACTACTAAATCCTATCAACGCCGATTCATATGATGTTAGTTAAATTTTTATCATATATTCATCATACATGTCAATAAAAATATGTGATATTTTTTTAGGGAAATAAAGGAGATAGGTTTTAACACTAAAAAATGTGCGTTATAATGAATTTGAAAGGGGAGGAAAGAGTGAAGAAAAAAATAATTCTTTTTACCACCTTACTAGTCATTGGCGGAAGTGCTGGCATTTACACAGCTTTTGCAGCTGAATCAGAGCAAGCGAAGAAAAAGCAAGTACAGCAGTCAGAAGTGAAGAAAGCGAAAGAAGCGGAAGAGAAGAAGTCGATGGAGAAAGCAGCTACGAAACTAGGGGTTTCTAGTGATGGAAAAACAAAAGAAGAAATTACGAAAGAAGTAAATAAGGCTAGATTTGAGCAGCGTCATGATTTATTAATTGAGCATGCGAAGCAGCTTGGAATTAATACAGAGGGAAAAAAAGATGAAGAAATTATTTTAGAAATTGGAAAGATACAGCATGGAAAGTAGAACAACTTATCGTATGATAAGTTGTTCTTTTTTAAGAACTATTTGATTTTAAAATAATTGACAGTCATTCAGATTTAATGTTAACTTTGTTTATAAACAAGTTAACATTAGGGGTGACAATTGTGACAATAAATAGTAAAACGATTGAAAAATCATCTTATACATATGAAGAATTAGCAGAGAAAAATAAAGCTTACGTATGGCACCCATTTACACAAATGAAAGATTATTTAGAAGAAGATCCTGTCATTATTGAACGTGGAGAGGGAAGAAAGCTATACGATGTAAATGGTAATGAATATTGGGATGGTGTTTCATCTATATGGTTAAATGTTCACGGACATCAAGTACCGGAATTAGATGAAGCAATTCGTGAGCAATTAAATAAAATTGCTCATTCTACTATGCTAGGACTTGCTAACGTTCCATCTATTTTATTAGCAGAAAAAATTATTGAGGTTGTACCAGATGGATTGAAGAAGGTATTCTATTCTGATTCAGGTTCTACCGCTGTTGAAATTGCAATTAAGATGGCTTTCCAATATTGGCAGCATAAAGGGAAACCAAAGAAACAAAGATTCGTTACATTAAAAGAAGCATATCACGGTGATACAATTGGAGCTGTTTCAGTAGGAGCAATAGACTTGTTTCACCAAGTGTATAGTTCGCTCTTATTTGATGCGATTAAAATGCCGTATCCATATACATATCGTTCTCCTTACGGAAATAATAAGGAGGAAATTGTAAAAAGCCATTTAGAAGAAATGGAAGAATTGTTGAAAGAAAAGCATGAAGAAGTAGCTGCCATCATTGTAGAGCCATTAATGCAAGGTGCTGGCGGGATGATTACAATGCCAAAAGGATATTTAAAAGGACTGCGCGATTTATGTACTAAGTACAATGTATTATTTATTACAGATGAGGTAGCAACTGGATTTGGGCGTACAGGGAAAATGTTTGCTTGTGAACATGAAAATGTGACGCCAGACATTTTAACTGCTGGGAAAGGTTTAACAGGTGGATATTTACCAATTGCAGTTACGGTAACGACAGATGAAATATATAATGCCTTCTTAGGAGAATATGAAGAACAAAAAACATTTTTCCATGGACATAGCTACACAGGCAATCCGTTAGGGTGTGCCGTAGCAATCGCGAATCTAGAACTATATGAAAAAACAAATTTAATAGAAGAAGTGGCACGTAAAACGGATTATGTGGCAGCGCAATTAGAAAAGCTCTTTGCTTATAAACATGTAGGTGATATTCGTCAGTGCGGATTAATGGTTGGTATTGAGCTTGTGAAGAATAAGGAAACGAAAGAAGCGTTTGACTGGACAGAGAGAGTCGGTGTTCAAGTATGTAAACGCTCAAGAGAGCTGGGTATGATTTTACGACCGCTCGGTAATACGATTGTATTTATGCCACCTCTTGCTTCTACAATTGAGGAGATTGATGATATGTTACGTATTTTGTATAAAGCAATCTCGGATGTTACGGAGGGAGAATAATGAGCGGTTTTTTTATAACAGCAACAGATACTGAAGTGGGGAAAACTGTCGTTGCCGGTGCATTAGCCGGTGTATTTAGAGAATTGGGATATAACATCGGAGTATATAAACCGTTGCAAAGTGGGCATGTTGCATCAAACCCTGAGGGAGATGCGGCAAGGTTAAAAGCATTATCAGGTGTGCCGACACAAGAAAATGAAATTTGCCCTTATTCTATTGAAGAACCACTTGCTCCGAGACTTGCCATGAAAAGAGCTGGAAGAGTAGTAAAGTTAAAAGAAATTACTGATTACTATAATGAACTATTAAAAGAGTTTAATAGCTTATTTGTAGAAGGGGCAGGTGGGCTTGCTGTCCCATATACAGAAGATGCTTTAGTAATTGATTTTGCAAAAGAATTACAGTTGCCTCTTATTGTAGTAGCTCGTCCTATATTAGGAACAGTAAATCATACAGTGTTAACGATTGCTTACGCAAAGGCGCATGGCTTAACCGTAGCGGGTGTCATTTTATCAGGTTGCAAAGAATGTGAAATGGAAAGAGTGCAAGAAAATAAAGAGATGATTGAAGAGCTGAGCGGGGTACCAGTTTTAGGATTATTACCATTCTTTGAAGGTGAGTTTACGAAAGAAGAAGTATTAGAATCTGCAAAAGAACATATTATGATTTCAAAATTAGAGGAGTTTATCCAAAATGAATCAAACGTGGCGGGCGCACCTTCAATGTAAATTACAACAATTACATGAGCAAGGGCAGTATCGTGATTTGCATGTAACAGAGAAGGCAGAAGAGACTTGGCTTATTCGAGATAAAAAAAGGATGTTAAATTTAGCGTCAAATAATTATTTAGGGTTAGCTGGAGATGAAAGGTTAAAAGAAGCTGCTATTGCCTGTACAAAAAGATATGGAACTGGAGCGACTGCCTCTCGTCTCGTTGTAGGAAATCATCCATTATATGAAGAGGTTGAGAGAAGCATATGTGACTGGAAAGGTACTGAAAGAGCTTTAATTGTAAATAGTGGGTATACGGCAAATATAGGTGCCATATCTTCTTTGGCCTCTCGGCACGATATTGTTTTTAGTGATAAGTTAAATCACGCAAGTATTGTTGATGGAATCCTATTAAGCGGGGCAGAGCATAAAAGGTATCGTCATAATGATTTGGATCATTTAGAGAAGCTGTTGAAAATGGCTTCGCCTGAAAAAAGGAAATTAATCGTAACAGATACCGTTTTTAGTATGGATGGTGATACTGCGTATTTAAGAACCTGTCTAGAATCTTTTTAATAAAATTGCCACACCGGCCAATAAGCAACTTTGTCTACTGTTTTCAAGTGTTCGTTCACAGTTTTTCCACAGTCTGCGGTAATTTTCCAACCAAGCAAAAGTTCGCTCTACGATCCAGCGTTTGGGTAACACAACAAACTTGTGAAGTTCCGAGCGTTTGATAATTTCAACTGAACAATGAATCGTTTCTTTTATCGATTGTGCAAATGATGGGCCCGTATATCCACCATCACAAAGTATATTTGTCACTTTGTCCAATGATTTTTTATGCTTTTCACACATTTGGATAGCACCTTCTCGATCTGTTATATTCGCAGTTGTTACTTCAATCGCATGAATGAGACCATTGGTGTCTACAGCGATATGTCGTTTGATTCCTGATACTTTCTTTCCCGCATCGTAGCCTTTTTCACTCGCTATCCATGTGTTTTTTACACTTTGTGCATCTACGATGCAGAAGCTTGTCTGTTTTTTTCGCCCCTCTTGTTCACGATAGGTTTCGATCAATTTTTTTATGCACTTTTTCAAGAAGACTTATGCCATTCTCGTCTACTTTCCGCCAAATCTGGTAGTAGGAATAGACTGTTTTCCAGTTTGGAAAGTCCCTTGGCAGATTACGCCATTGACAACCTGTCGTAAGCAAATATAGTACACCGCAGAATACCTCGTACAAATCAACTGTGCGTGGGCGCGTCGTTTTCCGTGCATTTTCTAAATCTTCACGAATCAGTTCAAACTGTTTACGAGTAATATTACTGGTATAATCATGTATCATTAGGAAACATCCTTTTTTGTATAGATTATATCATAGATTTCAGACAGGTTCTAAGAGATTTAGTACAGCTGAAAGAGAAATACGGGGCAATCATTATAGTCGATGAAGCACATGCGAGTGGAATATATGGAATCGGCGGAGCTGGGTTATCTCATATAGAAAAAAATCTTGCTCAAAAAATTGATATACATATGGGGACGTTTAGCAAGGCTTTAGGGTGTTATGGTGCGTATTTGACAGGTGATGAAATTTATATAGAGTATTTACAAAATATGATGAGAAGCTTTATTTTTACTACAGCTTTACCACCAAGTACGTTAGGAGCAGTGCAAAAAGCAATTGAAATTGTAAAAGAAGATAACGAAAGAAGAGAGAACCTTATAGCAAACGGAGAATACTTCAGAACTAAATTAAGGGATGTTGGTTTTGATATTGGGAATAGTTCAACTCATATTGTACCGATTGTAGTCGGTTCAAATGAACATGCTTTACGATTTAGTAAAAGGTTGCAAGAGGTAGGGATTGCGGCCATTGCAATTCGTCCGCCAACTGTGCCGGTTCATAGTTCTCGAATTCGCTTTGCAGTTACATCGCAACATACAATAGCTGATTTAAAATGGGCTATTGACCGAATTATTCACATTGCGAAAGAAGAGGAGATTTTCGTATGAACGAGCTAAAGATTATTTTTATCCCCGGATGGGGAATGGAAGAGAATATTTGGGATTTAGTACTTCCGTATTTTAAAGGATATCCTGTTCAATGCGTAGATTGGCGTAATGTGAAAGAACGAAGTGAATTTGCGGAACGAATTATAGATGTAGCGCATAACGCCAACGTAATTTTAGTTGGATGGTCACTAGGAGCGTTAGCAGCAGTTGAAGCTTATAAAAAGATTCAGGCAAAAGGCATCGTATTAATTGGTGGGACTGCTAAATTTACAAATACGAGCGACTATAGTAATGGATGGAATGCTTTGCATGTAGAACGGCTGAAAAGGAATTTGGCGAGAAGGAAAGAAGATACGCTCAAGCGGTTTTATGAAAATATGTTTACGAAAGATGAGCTAAAAGGGAATAAAAACTTTGAAGACATTGTAGACCGTTTTAAAGGTGATTCTATTCAGTCTTTACAACTAGGTTTGGATTATTTAATAGAAACAGATATGAGAGAAGAACTAAAAGAAATTAAAGTACCTATACTACTTATTCACGGAGAACAGGATGTAATATGCCCATTGTCTGCGGCACGTAGTATGACGGAGAATAGCAGCAGCGAGCTGAAAGTAGTAAGTGAAGCAGGGCATGCATTATGTGTAACGAATTTTGAATATTGTGCAAATGAGATAATTCAATTTGTAGAGGGGATACGACATGATCAACAAAACGTTACTACAAAAACGGTTTAATGGGGCAGCCGTATCTTACGATCGATATGCAAATGTACAAAAAAAGATGGCACATTCATTACTTTCAATCTTAAAGGAACGATATAGTGAAACGGCATCAATACGTATTTTAGAACTGGGATGCGGGACGGGGTATGTAACAGAACAATTATCAAAGTTATTTCCGAAAGCACATATTACAGCAGTTGATTTTGCTGAAAGTATGATTGCGATTGCGCAAACTAGACAAAATGTAAAAAATGTAACGTTTCACTGTGAAGATATTGAGCAATTACGATTAGAAGAATCATATGATGTCATTATTTCAAATGCTACATTTCAATGGTTAAATAATTTTCAACAAGTGTTAAGAAATTTATTTCAACATTTGTCTATAGATGGGATATTACTCTTTTCAACGTTTGGACATGAAACATTTCAAGAATTGCATGCTTCGTTCCAACGTGCGAAAGAAGAAAGAAATATAAAAAATGAAATATCGATTGGTCAACGTTTTTATTCAAAAGATCAGTTCCTTCATATATGTAAGATAGAAACAGGGGATGTGCATGTTTCTGAAACATGTTACATAGAGAGTTTTACAGAAGTTAAGGAGTTTCTGCATTCTATTCGAAAAGTAGGAGCAACTAATAGCAATGAAGGATCATATTGTCAAAGTCCCTCACTCTTTCGTGCGATGCTACGCATATACGAAAGAGACTTCACGGGAAATGAAGGGATAATGGCAACGTATCATGCTTTATTTATACATATAACAAAAGAGGGGAAGAGATGAAATGAAACAAGTACAAACAAAAAGGGATTGGAAAAAACTTGCATACGACGTAGTGGAAGAGAAAATGATTACGAAAGAAGATGCAATAGCGATATTAGAAGCTGATGATACAGAAGTTTTAGAAATTATGAATGCAGCTTACATTATTCGCCATCATCACTTTGGTAAGAAAGTAAAATTGAATATGATTATTAATACGAAATCTGGATTATGTCCTGAAGATTGTGGATATTGCTCACAGTCTATTATTTCAGAAGCACCGATTGATAAATATGCATGGTTAACGCAGGAGAAGATTGTAGAAGGGGCACATGAAGCAATACGCCGTAAAGCAGGTACATATTGTATTGTAGCGTCTGGTCGTCGTCCGACGGATAAAGAGGTAAATCACGTAATTGGAGCAGTTAAGGAAATTCGTGAAACGACAGACTTGAAGATTTGTTGTTGTTTAGGTTTCTTAAATGAAGATCAAGCAGGACGTTTAGCGGAAGCAGGCGTGCACCGTTATAACCACAACTTAAATACACATGCAAATAATTACGATAGTATTTGTTCAACTCATACGTATGATGATCGTGTTGATACAGTTCAAAAAGCAAAACAAGCTGGTATTTCACCATGCTCTGGAGCGATTTTTGGCATGGGAGAAACAATTGAAGAGCGTGCTGAAATTGCATTTGAATTACAACGTATAGATGCAGATTCTATCCCTTGTAATTTCCTTGTTGCTGTAAAGGGGACACCTCTTGAAGGGCAAAAAGAGTTAACGCCAGTAGAATGTTTAAAAGTACTTGCAATGATGCGTTTTGTAAACCCAACAAAAGAAATTCGTATTTCAGGAGGACGTGAAATCAATTTACGCTCTGTACAGCCAATCGGTTTATTTGCAGCAAATTCTATTTTTGTCGGGGACTACTTAACGACAGCTGGACAAGAGCCGACTGCGGACTGGGGTATGATTGCAGATTTAGGATTTGAGATTGAAGAATGTGCATTATAAGATAGATGAAAAAGCAAACTTGTAAAAGAGTTTGCTTTTTTGTAAATAAAATGTAATAAATAGTTGTGAACGCTTGATATTATTGGTTTTTGAGCGAAAAAAAGAATTTTTGTGGACGAATTTTCCAAGCCCTAGTTGTACATAGTAAATATGTAATTTATATTGGGTTGGAGGATTTTACATGTACAAATACATATTAGCGATTATGACTTGTTTAATTTTAATAAAAGCAATAAGTTCTGATCCAGTTAAGGCTGCTGAAAATCCTGAACAAAAAGAGATGCAACAAAGAATCGAACAACACTTTCGAACGAAAGCTGAACATTTTGGATTGAAAACGGAAGGAAAAGATTTAAAGGAAGTTAGAAAAGAAATTACTATTATAGAAGAAGCGAAAAAAAGAGAGAATGTATGGAGAACAGCACAAGCTCTTCATATAAAAACAGAAGGAAAAACGATGAATGAATTAATAAAAGATGTACAAAAAAAGGTAAAAAAATAAAAAGAGGCCGCAGCCTCTTTTTTTATGCCCATTGTTTTGATAAGTGAGCCATTTCAATTGCAGCAACAGCTGATTCATATCCTTTATTACCAGCTTTCGTACCTGCGCGTTCAATCGCTTGTTCAATTGTTTCTGTCGTTAATACGCCGAAAATAACTGGGATGTCCATTTGTAGTGATAAAGACGCAACACCTTTTGCTACTTCATTACAAACGTAATCGTAGTGAGTTGTAGCACCTCGGATTACAGTACCTAATGTAATAACAGCATCATACTTTCCGCTACTAGCCATCTTTTTAGCAATTAAAGGAATTTCAAATGCACCAGGAACCCAAGCAACATCAATATCATTTTCTTCTACACCGTGACGCTTTAATCCGTCTAAAGCGCCGCCAAGTAACTTACTTGTAATAAATTCGTTAAAACGTCCAACAACAACTCCAACTTTTAATCCTGTACCAACTAAATGACCTTCGAATACCATAATAAATCTCTCCTTTAATTATAAGTTTAGTAAGTGTCCTAATTTGTTTACTTTCGTTTGTAAATACGATTTATTCTCTTCTTTTGCTGGCATTTGCAACGGTACACGCTCGACTACTTCTAAATCGTAACCTTGTAAGCCAGCAATTTTTCTTGGGTTATTCGTTAATAATCGTAAACTTTGTAAACCTAAATCTTTTAATATTTGTGCTCCGATACCGTAATCACGAAGATCAGCAGGGAAGCCGAGTTTTTCATTTGCTTCTACAGTATCGAATCCTTCTTCTTGTAATTTATAAGCACGAAGCTTATTAAGAAGCCCAATGCCTCTTCCTTCTTGTCTCATATAAAGAAGAACACCTTTTCCTTCACGCTCAATTTGAGCAAGTGCTGCATGGAGTTGTGGTCCGCAATCGCAGCGATGTGAACCGAATACATCTCCTGTTAAGCATTCAGAATGAACACGCACAAGTACCGGTTCACCTATTGAAATATCACCTTTTACAAGTGCGATATGTTCTTTCGTATCTAATGAGTTAGAATAGCCAATTGCGTGGAAAGTACCGAAATCTGTAGGTAATGTAATTTCCACCTCTCTCGTCACAAGTGTTTCATGATGGCGGCGGTAAGCAATTAAATCTTCTATTGTAATCATTTTTATATCAAATTGTTTTGCGCATTCTATTAAATCAGGTACACGTGCCATCGTGCCGTCCTCATTTATAATCTCGCAAATAACTCCAGCTGGTTCGGCACCGCATAGCTTCGCTAAATCAACAGCAGCTTCTGTATGACCTGCACGACGCAGGACACCGCCTTCTTTCGCAATTAATGGAAAGATATGTCCAGGTCGATTGAAATCAGCGCCTTTTGATGCGGGGTTTAACAATTCTTGTATCGTAGTTGCACGTTCGTGAGCGCTAATCCCTGTTGTTGTAGAGACATGGTCAATGCTCACTGTAAACGCAGTATGATGTGAATCTGTATTGTGAGATACCATTGGTTCTAATTGTAGACGTTCTGCGTACCCTTCCGTAATCGGTACACAAACGAGACCACGGCCATGTGTAATCATAAAATTAATTGTTTCTGGTGTAATGTACTCTGCTAAAGCAATAAAATCGCCTTCATTTTCTCGGTTTTCATCATCACATACGATAACGACTTTACCTTTTTTTAAATCTTCTAGAGCTTCTTCAATACGATGAAACATTGTGCTTCCCCCTTATAGAAATCCGTTTTCTTGTAAAAAGTTTTCGGTCATTGAACCTACTCGTTTTGTAGGTTTAGTAATAAAGCGTTCGATATATTTACCAATCATGTCACACTCAATGTTTACGATATCTCCGGCATTTTTTTCTCCAATGACAGATTCGCTTACTGTGTGCGGGATGAGTGAAATCGTTATGGAAGATTCGTCTATATCAAATATCGTTAAACTCGTTCCATCAACAGCAATGGACCCTTTCTGCAAACAATAGCGCAGCAGGTCATCAGAAATTGCTATTTTGTAATAGACGGCATTGTAATGTTGTTTTTTATTTAAAATCGTTCCGATTCCATCAATATGTCCTGAAACGAAATGTCCACCGAATCGTCCGTTTGCAGCCATTGCTCGCTCTAAATTTACTTTAGAGTGCGGTTTAAGCATGCGAAGTGATGTCGACTGCATCGTTTCAGGCATTGCATCAACTGTAAATGAAGTAGTTGTAAAGTTTGTTACAGTTAAGCAAATACCGTTAACCGCGATACTATCACCTAAGTGAACATCTGATAAAATTTTCTTTGCATGAATCGTTAATTTCATCGCTTCTCCACTTTGTTGCATGTTTGCTATCGTTCCTAATTCTTCTACAATTCCTGTAAACATTTTGTCACCTCGTTTCGGGCATTCGCAACGATTTTTATATCATCACCAATTTGTTTCATCTCTTGAATTTTCAAGGAAAGCGCATCTTGTAATTTTGAAAAACCATTTCCTCCAAATAAAGTAGGAGCATCTTTCCCACCAATTAATTTCGGGCTTATATAGGTTACAATTTCATTAAAATTGTTTGTTTTTAAGAAACTTGCATGAATCGATTGGCCACCTTCAACGAATAGAGAAAGAATTTGTTTTTCTCCAAGAAAGGAAAGAAGGTCCTCGATTTCTATATGCTTCGTTTCCATTTGGAATATAGCTATATTTTTAGATTCATAAGAAGATATCTTCTCTTTCTTTACATCCTTACCGACAATAATCCATGTCGGTGCTAAACCATCTGTTATAACATGAGAAGATGGTGGCGTTCGTAAATGGGTATCTAAAACAACGCGAATAGGATGTTTCCCACCATTTGGAATTCTTGTTGTTAAATGAGGATTATCAGCTATAACTGTATTCACTCCAACAAGAATTGCATCATGTGTATGGCGATATTGGTGAACATCAGCACGTGCTTCTTCACCTGTAATCCACTTACTTTCACCAGTTACAGTTGCTGTTTTTCCATCTAAGCTCATCGCTGTTTTGATTGTTACAAAAGGGCGCTTCGTTTTCATGTAGTGAAAAAAGTAGCGATTTAATAAAACTGCTTCTGCTTCAAGAACACCGGTAGTTACTTCAATTCTAGCTTCCTCTAATCTTCTTTTTCCGTTACCAGAAACGAGCGGATTACAATCGAGAGTAGCAATTACAACACGCTTAACTCCTTTTTCGATGAGCAATTCACAACAAGGTGGTGTTTTTCCAAAGTGGCTACACGGTTCCAGTGTTACATAAACGGTAGCGTCTTTGGCGTTCTGACCAGCCATTTGAAGGGCATGAACTTCTGCGTGTTCTTCACCAGCTCGTAAATGAGCCCCCATACCAACGATGTTTCCATCTTTTACAACAACAGCACCAACCATAGGATTTGGACTTGTTTGTCCTGATGTCCCTTCTGCTAACTGCAGGGCAATCCTCATATATTCTTGATCTGTCATTTTCTTCACCTCTCCTAAAAAAATCAAAAAACCCCAAGGATTTAATATCCTTGGGGTTTGGGAGACGTGATTTCTAGAAATATAGTTTGAATACGAAAGCATAGGAAAGAAACCTAACGATAATTGATATTTCTGCATAAGGAAAAAACCTAGCAAAATATCGAATTTTTAAACGCTAGTTGTCTCTTTTTATTTCAGTATAAAAAATAAGTATAGAAAATTAAACATATATAAAGAATCAAAATGAATCTTTAAAAATATGCATACTGAAATAAAAGTGTATTCACTATATAAAAAACTAGAAACATATCCTTCTCCCATCCAGACTATACTGTCGGCCCTAGAGTTTCACTAGATCCACCGTTTTCGAGTTGAAAACGGGTCACGGACTTAGAAGTTTTCACTTCATCACCGCCGGTTGGGAATTTCACCCGACCCCGAAGGATGCTGTTTGCTCAAATTATAGCACAAAAAAAATAAAAGGCTAGTAAAAAATATTCGAATGTGAAGAATTGTGTGAAAATATATGCAGGCTGGAATGGAAATAAAAGTATTAGAAATGTTGTAAGGAGAAGGGATATAACGGAGTTGCTAAAAAGAAAAAACATGCACAAAAAAATGTGCATGTCACATGTAAAATTATTCTGCCTCTGGTGCTCTAACAACAGATTCGAATTTACCTTTATGCGAAGCGTCGCAATAAGGCATATTTTTTGATAAACCACAACGGCATAAAGAAAATGCCGGTTTTGCTGGGAATACATTCCCTTGTGAGTCGACTAATTCCACGTCCCCTGTAACGCGAAAAGAGCCATTATCATTTACTTTAATTTGTACTTTTGCCAACGTTATCCCTCCTTCCCAAACGCTTAATTTCATCATATAATCAAGGGAAGTGCTTGACAATATAAAAAGAGCACTTTGTTTGAGAAAGAAGAGAGTGTTATAATAGTTTTCATAACTGACTAGAGTAAGGTGACGAGAGATGGATAAACAATTACATACATTACGAAACATTGCAAATGAGCGCACGTGGGCATCATTTTTGAATGATAATCATCCATATAGTTTGTTACATTGGTCCATTGCAGGTGTAGGGCAAGAGGCAAAGGATGTTTGGTTACTTCAAGATGAAGTAACATTTCAAACGACAGAATTCCCAACGTTAGATGATGCAATGCAATGGATTTCTGAAAATATGGAACAAGTTACAGACGTTTTAGCGCAATAAAAAACAGGCTTATGCAAGCCTGTTTTTTGTTTCTTTCACATATGTGTTTAAAAATTGATCGACGGCTGCTTCGTACTCTTCTTTATTTTCGTTATAAGAGCAAGCGTGTGCACCGTGTTCTGCAATATAAAGCTGCTTATTATTTTCTTTCGCTTCATATAACGCTTTTGTCATATCAGCTAAAATATAGTCGTCATCTTTACTATGAATAAAGAGAACGGGATTGTTAATGTTTTTTATACAGTCGATTGGTGAAACTTCACGAATTGTATAACCGTCACGAACTTTCAAAAATGCGTTTGCTAAAGGTAATAAAGGCCATTTTGGTAAATGGAATTCAACCTTTAAACGGTGCTGTAATTGTCCGCGAAAATCAGAGAAAGGACAATCTGCAATATAGAAATCAGCACCATCTTCTACAAGTCCTGCGTATTGAAGAAGTGTTGCAGCTCCCATAGATTCACCATGAATACCAAGTGTAATATTGGTGCCAAAACGGTTTTTTAGCCAGTCAACTACGGATTTTAAATCATGTTTTTCATAGTATCCATAGCTTGTTGTTTTTCCGCCAGTTTTACCATGACGACGATGATCGTAAATGAGGACGTTATATCCCCTTTTTAAGAATAAGTTTGCATATTTTACAGAGTTTATTTTATTTACAGTTACACCGTGGCAAAAAACCATAAACTTATTGGTGGAATGACCAGCAGGAATGTAATATCCGTGAAGGTCGTATCCGAATTGTGAAGGGATATGAATTTCTTCTTTATGAAGAGCATCAAAATCCTCTATACGAAAATGTTTTTTCGTTTCTCTTTCGAGTACTTCTTCCTCTGTTTTTTTCTTTAAGTACATCACTTTATTTGTAAAGAAAATCCCAAGGGCAGTTATTGCACCTAGTATAGTAAACAATGCTGCAAAAAAACGTTTCATACTTTACCTCATCCTCCAAATACCGTTACATGTGATACACTTATATTGTATCACAATGATATAAAAGGGGAGAAATAGGAAATGCTGCATATACAAAAAATTACGCCAGCGATGAAAGAAACAATCCGAATGTTTATGTGTGAGAACTGGGGAAGTTCATTGATGGTTTCACGTGGTAAGGGACATCAATTAGAAGAGTTGCCAGGATTTGTTGCGCTCTCAGATGACAGAATAATCGGAATTATAACGTATGAAGTGACCGGAAATATATGCGAAATTGTATCGCTAGATAGCTTTGAAGAAAGAAAAGGAATAGGGACGAAACTTGTGGATTGTGTATTACAAGTTGCAGAAGAAGAACGGTGCAGACAGGTTTTGCTTATTACAACAAATGATAATATGAATGCGTTACGATTTTACCAAAAACGTAATTTTGTAATGACTAATTTATATGTGAATACGGTAGAGGAGGCACGAAAAATAAAGAAAGAAATTCCACGTATGGGATATGATAATATCCCAATTTTACATGAAATTCAGTTGGAGTATCGTTTAGTGAAATGATGTAACAATTTTCAGAAATGTGAGTTATTAATCTTGACGGATAGTGTAATTTAGGTTACCGTAAAATTGTAATCTATTACCATATTAAGGGGTGACGATGTGGCAACTATACGTGATGTTGCAAAATTGGCAGGTGTTTCAGTCGCAACCGTTTCACGAGTTATTAATGAAAAAGGATACGTTCATGAGGACACAGTAAAACAAGTAAAGGAAGCAATTGAAGAATTACGTTATAGGCCAAACAGTGCAGCGAAGCCACTATTTAAAGAGAATTCAACGATAATTGCATTACTTGTAGATAATTTATGTAACCAATCAAACATCACTTTGCTACATTGTATTGAGGAAATAGCATATAAAGAAGGCTATCAAATCATTATTTGTAATATAGAGAATAAAGATAGATACATACATATGCTGAAGCAAAATAACATTGCAGGTGTTATTTTGACGAGAGCAGTTTTTAAAAGTGTAGGAGAAATTCCATTTCCGTTTGTTGTGATCGATGAGCAACAATCACATGGAAATTATTATGAAAGTGGACAGAGAGCTGTTTCTTTATTAAAAGAGAAAGGGTGTCATTTTCTTGCATATTTCGGTGAGGGAGAAGAAAGTGAAGAAATGGAAGATCATATAGCAGGGTTTTTAGACGCTGTTTGGGATGAAGGAATCTCTTATCGAGAAGAATGTGTACAAGGGTATACAAATAAACAATTTATTACATTATTGCAAAACAATCCGTATATAGATGGAATTGTAGCCTCAAGTGATCAGATTGCTATTGAGTTAATTCGGTCAGCGAGATTTCTAAATATACATATACCAGATAAATTAAAAATTGTTGGACCGAATGGGAGTATAGAGTGTGAATGGATAGGTTCATCACTACCGACAATTGAAAGCTATGTCAAAGATAACGGAAAAGTAGCTTTTCAACAATTAAAAGGAAAAATAAAAAAGTAAAAGGTGCGTTTTATACGCACCTTTTTATAATGTAATTGCGGCAATAAAGCCAAATATAAGTAACGGTATATTGTAATGTAGAAAAGTGGGTACACATGTATCCCATATATGATGGTGCTGACCATCAGCATTTAAACCGGATGTTGGTCCAAGGGTACTATCCGATGCTGGAGATCCTGCGTCACCTAGTGCTCCGGCTGTACCGATAATTGCAATTGTGGCCATTGGACTAAATCCAAGCTGAATGCAAAGAGGTACAAAAATGGTTGTTAAGATAGGGATGGTTGAAAAGGATGAACCAATTCCCATCGTAACGAGAAGTCCAATAACGAGCATAAGAAATGCAGCGAGTGGTTTGTTATTTCCAATTATATGTGCACTCGTTTGCACTAGAGATTCAACATGTCCTGTTTTTCGAAGAACAGCGCCGAATCCAGCGGCAGCAATCATAACAAAGCCAATAAAGGACATCATACGCATTCCGCTTGTTAATATCGCATCTGCTTCTTTAAGTGGTAGACTGCCACTAACTGATAAGACGATAATACCTGCTAAAGCACCGAAAATCATTGATTCTGTTGTTAATTGAACAGTTAATGTAGCAATGATAGATAATAAACCGAAAGTAATGCTACGTTTTGTATAGGGAACGATTTCATTTTCGGTAGTATGAATTTGTTCTGTTTCATACGTACGAGGTTTTCGGTACGTAATGAATACCGCTACACATAATCCAATAATCATACCAATTGCTGGAATAGTCATTGCTTTTGGAATAAGTGTGACATCAAATGTAAGGCCGCTTTGCGCAGCGTTGGTTTGTAATACGTCATGATAAATTTTTCCGAATCCTGCAGGGATCCACATATAAGGAGTAATCAATCCAAATGTAATAATACATGTGACAAGTCTGCGATCCACTTTCAGCTCATTTAATACTTTTAAAAGTGCTGGAATTAAGATGGGGATGAAAGCAATGTGAACAGGAATCACATTTTGTGAGAAACAAGCCATCGTTAAAATAATGAATAAAATAAGTATTTTAGAATAAACTTGTTTTTTCGTGTCTTGTTCATTGCCAATCCATTTTAATGCAGTTTGAATCATAGCATCTGGAAGTCCTGTTTTGGAAAGGGAAATAGCGAAACCACCAAGCATTGCATAACTTAAAGCGATTGGAGCACTGTTTCCAAGACCAGTTGTAAAAGTGTTAATCGTTTCTGAAATACCGAGTCCGCCGATAAGTCCGCCTGTTAAAGCTCCAACAATGATGGCGACAATGACCTGGACACGTAACAAACTAAGCAATAGCATAATTGCTACTGCGACGAGTACAGCGTTCATAATAAATGTAATCTCCCTAAATTTTTATTCTGTTAAGACAAGTAAATATGAAACATTTTGCTATGTTTATACATGCTTGCGACATATTATTATAAAATGTTTTCTATGAAATGTAAAAGAGCCTTTTGTTACTAATGCTGAAAAGCTAGCTCTTGTTTAATTGATTGTAAAGAATTAGCGAATAATTCTGGTTCTTCTAAATCAGGAGAATGTGCTGAATTTGGGAACCAAATCATCTTTTTTATAGGCGCTTCAATAATATCGCAATATTCCTGAACGAGTGCATAAGGAGTTTGATAATCATAGCGACCAGAACAAAAATAAACTGGAATAGATAAACTTGAAATAGAAGAAAAGAAATCGATTGTCAGCATTTCTTCCCATAAAACACCAGATTTTAAATTTCCTGCGAGAAACTTGAACCAATCTAATAGCGTATATTCAGGAGAAAAGAAACCTTTTCGTATGAAAGAAAAGGAAGATCCGTTTTGGATTGCGCCTCCAAATGTGCCAAGCCACTTTCTTTGAATAATGAGACGTCTCGTATCTAAAAATGGTGGTTTGCCTAATTTTAAAAGGGAAGCTAATGCTTTTTTATGATCATGTTTTTTTGCAGAATGAATTAAATGTTGATATAGCAATTCTTCATTTTGTTTCATATGTACAATTTGCCCAATACCGATGTAAGCCTCGATATACTTTGGATATTGATGTGCTATGTTAAGCCCAATAATACTTCCCCAAGAATGACCAGCGAGAAATAGTTTTTGTTTGTTGAACCTTTTAAGTACATATTGAATCACTTCTTTTGCATCGGAAACGAATTGTTCGATTGTGAAATTTGCTCCGAAATCTTTCATTGAAAAGGATTTACCAGCCCCGCGCTGATCCCAATTAATAACAATAAATTGCTTCTCTAATTCTTTTTGAAAATGGCGAATAAATCCGATTTGTGCCATCCCAGGTCCGCCGTGACAGCATAATAAAATAGGTTGCTCTACGTTTTGTCCACGCATAAGGAGAGTTTGTTTTCGATTATTAATCATAACGCTTTCTATCGTAGCGATACTATTAGGAATGAGTTGTTTGTTTTCGTTATAGAACTGAGGGGTGTAGCTACGAAAAAGCATATTGAAAACCTCCTTTTGTGAAATCGTATGAATCGCACAGGCTATTCATTTTGCATATACTGTTAGAAAATCATTGTAACATACCATACTAGTGTCATTTCAACACGGGAGGAGGGAAATTGTGACGATTGGAGAAATTATAGATGGTTTAAATAGACGTGAATCCATCGCTATTATAGCAAAACGTCTTGAAATAAGCCCGTATACATTATCGAAGAAATTAAGATTGATTGGATACGAATATGATGGAGAGCAGAAGAAACGTATTTTTGTAGGAGATGGAGAAGAACCACGTCACTTACAACTCCAAGAAGCGACCGCCCTTCAATATGAGAAAACAGATTATCAATTATTAATTTATGAGCAATTACAAAGCATTTATGAGTTATTAAGAAAAAGAGAAGAAGTAATTGCACCAATTGTGAGTAAAAGTACAGAGAAAAAGAGACGGACCTTTTCTATTAATACAGAAATATTAGCAAGATTGGACCTTATATCAGAATCGAAAGGAATTCAAAAATCTAAACTTGTAGAAGAGGCGTTGCAACAATTTTTACAGCAATATGAAGTTGACAAAACATCACATTTTGATAACTAAAGAAAAGGATACTGTGTTCATTAGAAGAACGAGTATCCTTTTTATGATGTATATTACGTATAAAATAGAGGACCAGTACAAATCCTTTATGCGTGAAAAATGAAATTTATTATTAGAGAAACACTTAATTTACTTTTTGAATTCTTCCATCAATAACTGGCTGAATTGGTTCTTTTAATTGTTTTACGTAATTGACTAACGCTTCAAAGTCGTTTGGCCCAGTTTCTGCATTTTTACCATTTTTAAATGATACGAATCCATCACCGCCAGAAGCTAAGAAGGCATTTGCAACTACGCTATACGTTGTAGATGGAGATAATTCTTCTCCGTTTGTTAAACGTATATTTGTAACTTTTTCACCGTTTGGTTTATTTGCATCCCACGTATATTGAATACCTGAAATTTGAAGCATTCTTGTTGTTCCCTTTTGCCATTGCTGATTTAAAATATCGCGAATGTCTTGACCTGTTAAATTTACTTTAATCAATTGATTTCCAAAAGGTTGAATGCCGTATAACTCACCCCACGTAATATCACCAGCATCTAAGTCATTACGAATGCCACCAGGATTCATGAGGGAGATTTGAGTTTGCATCGTTTGACGCTGAGCATCGGCAACTAAATTTCCAAGAGTGGACTCACCAGCATCATTTTGTTTACGGTCGATAGGTGCTGTAGATTTTCCGACCACTTCATTTACAAGTGGTGCGATTTTTTCTTTATATTGATCTAGTTTTTTCTTTACTTGTTTATCAGGTTCTACACCTTCATGATACGTTGTAACAACTTCAGCTTTTTTCTTTACAATATCCTTTGTTTTACGATCAATTGTTACATCGACGTCTGAGAAAGCCATTCCATATGAATTTGCTTGGACAATTAGTTTATTATTTACTGTACCATTTACATACGTATGACTATGTCCACCGAAGATAACATCAACTTCTGGGTCTGTTTCATTTGCAATTCGAGTAAGGTCGCCATTTGTTACCCCAGACTCATCGGTTGTTCCACCGACATGAGCAAGAACGACGATAGATTTAACGCCGAGGCGTTTTAATTGTTGTGTTGATTTATTAATTGCTTCTACTTCATCAGTAATTTGTACATTGTTAAGCATCGTAGGCATAACAACATTTGGTGTATCAGTTGTAACAACCCCAATGAATCCTACAGGAACACCATCTACCATTTTTACAGTAAATGGTGGTAAAAATAAGCGGCCAGTTGATTTGTTATAGAAATTAGCAGCTACATAGGGGAAGTTAGCCCCTTTGAAATTTCCTGTTTTTTCATGATATCCACCGTAAATGAGGCGTTTCATTTCATCAATGCCTTCATCAAATTCATGGTTCCCGATTGTACCGACATCAAATTTTAAGTCATTTAAAAATTCAATCGTCGGTTCATCTTGTAATAATGCTGAAACTGGTGGACTAGCTCCGACGATATCACCAGCATGTACGAGAAGTGTATTAGGGTTTTGTTTTTTATGTTCTTTTAAATAAGTAGCTAAGTAATCAGCGCCACCAGCTTCTTTATTATTGATTTTTTTAACAGTATCTAGTTGTCCATGGAGATCATTAATACCAAGCATTTGTACGTCTATGTAGCGGTTTTGTTCAGCTGGATTCTGAGATGGGGGAGCGGCAAATACGCTTGAAAAAGTAATGGTGCTTAAAACAGCAACGGCAGGAATAATTTTTTTCCACATAATATAATTCTCCTTTTTTATAATCTGACATCATACGACATAATTTTAATAGATTCATAGGATTATAGCTACATAAAAATTTAGTCTTTTCGAAAAATTAACATATTTACAAAAAGTGAATAATAGAGTAAAGACCCTTTTTTATTGTCGATTTCATTGTGTATCTACTATAATGGAGAAAAAAGTAAAAGGTGAGTAGCATGAAGAAAAAGAAACAAAGACAAAGACAAATGCAAAGACAATCACAAGTGAATCAACCAAAGAAAGAAACACTTACATTAGGCGATCAATTAAATGATTCACTCATGCAACAATTAAAGAGTAAGAAGAAAGAGTTGCAAGTGAGGGAAGAGGAAAAAGAGGCAGCTGAACTGGAAAGAAAGCGCCAAGAACAAAAAGAACGTGAAAAGAATAAATCATTTGAAGAACTGCTAAGTGAAAGTAACCTTACTTGGAAAGACTTTAAATAATAAAAAAATGATCAGTGAAATACCACTGATCATTTTTTGACGAGCTTGTAAGAAAAGGGGAGTTAGAATGAGAAAAATTGTCGTTGTTCCACATGAAAACCATTGGAGTGAAAAATTTCAAATGGAGGCTAAAAGATTAAAATCAGCGATGCCAGAAACGGTAAAAATTCATCATATTGGAAGTACGTCAGTTCCCGGACTGGCAGCTAAACCTATTATTGATATGATCATGGAAGTAGAAAATATCGAAAGAGTAGATGGGTGGAATGAACGATTTATAGAGCTTGGTTACATCGTAAAAGGGGAAAATGGTATTTCAAGACGCCGATATTTTATTCATGGAACTGAAGAAAAACGCTCGTATCATTTACACGTGTTTGAAAAAGGAAATCCAGAGATAGTAAGGCATTTAGCATTTCGTGATTATATGATGGCTCATTGTGAAGAAGCAGAGGCATATGCAACCTTAAAGAAAGAATTAGCCGAAAAGTATACATATGATGGCGCGTTATATATGGAAGGAAAAAATGAGTTTGTGCGCAATGTGGATGAAAAAGCGAAAGAATGGAGAAAAAATAACGTGAATGAATGAGTTCACGCTATTTTTTAGCTATATAAAAGTGTTATGTAAACTGTACGTATGTTTTGACTTTTGGGATGAATCTTGTTGAAATAAAATTGTGGCTTATAAAAAATGTAACAATGAAAGGGAGACGACTGTGCATATTCCAACAACTACACTTCATAATGGCGTGAAAATGCCGATGATTGGTCTAGGCGTATATAAAGCGAAAGAAGGAGACGAAGTAAAGCAAGCAGTAAAAACAGCGTTAGAAGTTGGATACCGTTCGATTGATACAGCAACTGTATATGAAAATGAAAGCGGTGTCGGAGAGGCGATACGTGAATCAGGAATTCCAAGAGAAGATATATTTATTACAACAAAAGTATGGAACGACGATCAAGGATATGAGGAGACACTCGAGGCGTTTGAAAAGAGTTTGAAAAAATTACAAATGGACTATGTAGATTTATATTTAATACATTGGCCGGTAAGAGGGAAGTATGTTGATACGTACCGAGCTTTAGAGAAATTGTATGAAGAAGGTAAAGTGCGTGCGATTGGTGTTTCTAATTTTCATAAACATCATTTAGAACTATTATTACCAAATTGCAAAGTGAAGCCGATGGTAAACCAAGTGGAACTTCATCCGATGTTGACGCAATTTGAGTTGCGAAATTATTGTCAAGATGAGCAAATTCAAATGGAAGCATGGAGTCCGTTAATGAGGGGCGGAGAAGTATTCCAGCATCCAATCATTCAGGCTATTGCTAACAAATATGAAAAAACACCTGCACAAGTTATATTAAGGTGGGATATTCAAAGCGGGATTGTTACAATTCCTAAATCTGTTACACCATCTCGTATTAAAGAAAACTTTACTATTTTTGATTTTGCACTAACTGAAGAAGAGATACGTCAAATTAACACGTTGAATCGTGATTTACATGTAGGAACGAATCCTGATAAATATGATACGTTATAAAAAAGACTGTCTCCTAATACTGGAGACAGTCTTCTGTTTTATCGGTAATTCGATATTTTTAACGATGCAAAGCATATGTGTCATATTTAACAATCTTTTGAAGTTGTATATATTCTTCTTTCGTTAAAGGTAACTGTTGACTAGCTCGTATATTTTCCTGTAATTGTTGAAGAGAGCTTGCACCAGGTATAATAGCTGCAACAGTCTTATTATGTAAGCAATATTGAATAGCTGTTCCTGTTAAAGAGCGTTCTCCAATTATTTCTTTTACACTTGCTAGAGTTGCATGTAATTCATCGTAAGAATAAGAGAGATAATCCTTTTCCTTTACTCTTTCTATCTTTCTTGCATTATTGTCAGTTAAAATTCCTTTTGCAAGTGGCCCGCGGGCAATGACGCTAATTTGGTGTTCATTTAGAAGGGGGAACCATTCTTCTGGACGACGATTTAAAAGGTTATATTCCATTAGTACACTAACGATGTTTGAGCGTTTTGCATATTCACGAACGACATTTGGGCGTATAGAAGAAATACCGTGATGGCGAATAATACCTTCCTTTTTCAATTCTTCAAAAGCTTCAATTGTTTCATCTATTGGATCTTCAATTGTTCCGCCATGAAGTTGGTAAAGGTCAATATAATCAGTTTGAAGTCTACGTAAACTTTCCTTTACTTCAGTCTTTATGTAAGCTTTAGAAGGATCCCAAGACCAGCCATTTTTTTCTTCTGTCCAACGATTTCCAACCTTCGTTGTAAGTACAATTTGGTCTCTTCTTCCCTTCAAGGATTTTCCAACAAATTCTTCATTTAATCCGTAATCATATAAATCTGCTGTATCAAAAAAATTAATTCCTAAATCGATCGCTTCATCGATAATATGCATAGCTTCTGTTTCAGATGTACCGAGAGACATACAGCCAAGGCCCATTTCTGTAACAAACAAATCTGAGTTTCCTAATTGACGTTTTTTCATAGGTCAACCTCCTTACCTTTATTGTACGAGAGGGAAAAGAGGTTGACAAACGTTTACTTTCCGCTTCGCATTAACTGCCCGTAAAAGCATGATTAATGTTTCACTTTATTTGCTGTAATCCACTCTTGTACAGTTGTATACTCTTTGCTATATTGCTTTAGCTTATGGCGAATTTGCCATGCTTTTCCGACTAAAGTGACGCGATTTGGTAAAATATAAACTTTCATTTCTATCACGCTCCTTTCAATGTGGTAAAATGTATGAGGAAAGAATAGGAAATAGAACAGGGAGATGAAGTAGTATGAGTAATCTTGCAGAGAGAACAGTAAAAACTGAGCCAATTTTTGATGGTAGAGTTATAAAAGTTCGTGTTGATGATGTAGTATTACCAAATGGAGCAATGAGTAAACGTGAAATTGTAAATCACCCTGGTGCAGTTGCTATTATTGCTATTACTGATGAGGGGAAAATTGTGCTTGTTGAGCAGTATCGTAAAGCACTTGAAAAGGCGATTATAGAAATTCCGGCTGGCAAGTTAGAACCTGGTGAAAAACCTGAGGTAACAGCAGTTCGTGAATTAGAAGAGGAAACAGGATATGTATGTGAAAATATGGAGCTCATTACTTCTTTCTATACATCTCCAGGATTCGCAGATGAAATTTTATATGTATATAAAGCGACAGGTTTGACAAGAAAAGAAAATAAAGCTGAGTTAGATGAAGATGAGTTTGTGGAATTAATGGAAGTATCGTTAGAAGAAGCGATTACTCTTATGAAAGATCTTCGTATTCATGATGCGAAGACGATGTTTGCAGTACAATATTTACAACTACAAAAATAAACACTCGCCAAAGGCGAGTGTTTTTTAATTGATTTTTGCATATACACGTGCATCACGTAAGCTACCATCTGGTGCTAGGAAATCATTTTCCATTGTCCCTTCTAGAATGAATTCTAGACGTTCTGCTAAGCTACATGCATTTATATTTGTTGCATCAGTACGAATTTCAATTCTTCTAGCGCCTAGTTTATCAAAGGCGAACTGAATTGCACCTTTAACAGCTTCGGTCATATAGCCTTGTTTTGTATAGGCACTATGTAGCCAGAAGTGAAGTGAAAACTTTGGAATATCCCAGTTTTCAGGCTTTAGTGTAATTGCTCCGATGAATGTACCAGATACTTTATCGTATAAGTGAAAATCAAGTGTTTCACGAAGTAAAAACTGTCCGTGAGCTTCGCGAACAATTTCTTCAGCACTCTCTTCTGTTTCAGCGTTAATTGGTATCCACGGTACTAAGTCTTCTAGAGAAGCTTGGATTGCTTCATATACTTCTGCACCATCACCTGGAAATGGTTTACGAACTTGCAAGCGTTCAGTTTGAAATAATGTTGGAAAATCTAATAATAATGGTTTCAAGAGAAATCCCTCCTATTCTCTACTTTTTAGTTTAGCAAAGTAGAGCGGAATTTCAATGTTAATTCGTCATACTTTTTTCTTTCTTTCATACATTTTTAATAAGAGTGTGAACGGAGGGAAGAAAAATGTGGCGAAAAAATTGGCAAGACCGTGTAATGTCTCACATACAGGAAAACTCTTCATTATATATATTTAACGCTGTTTTATTATTGATGGGAGTAATATTCGGAGCCATTCTCGTGAATAGTTTACAAATCAATCAAAAACAAGATTTATCATTTTATTTACAACGTTTTTTTGGACAAGTCTCTAAAGGAGAATTTGCCATTGCGGGCGAAATGTTTCGAGAAAGTTACTTTTCGCAATTAAAATACATCGGATTTATTTGGATTTTAGGAATTTCAATTATTGGATTACCACTTATTTTTATTTTATTATTTGTAAAAGGAGTTGTCGTTGGATTTACAGTTGGTTTTTTAGTAAGTCAGCATGGATGGAATGGACTATTATTAGCATTTGTATCTGTTTTGCCACAAAATTTAATTATCATTCCAGTCTTTCTCGTTATGACAACCATTGCTGCAAGTTTTTCTTTACGGATGATTAGGCATCAATTTATTAGAAAAATAACCGAGCCACTATTACCATTATTAATCCGTTATACATGCTTCTTTCTCGTAATTGGAGTGGTGTTAGCACTTGCTTCTAGTGTGGAGGCTTACGCATCACCAGTTTTAATGAAAGAAGTCGTTGAGGCTATTAATAAAAAATAAATACTTTTTGAGAATAATTATCAATTTGTTTTTATTGTTTTTTCTTTTGACAGAAGCCCTTCTTCTGATATAATGGTGTAAGAGTGGCGAGGAGGGAGTAGTACCGAATGGAAGAAAGAATTGAACGAATTAAGAAGCAATTACATGCAGCGAGCTACAAATTAACACCGCAACGTGAAGCAACAGTTCGTGTGCTGCTAGAAAATGAAGAAGATCATTTAAGCGCAGAAGATGTTTACCTCCTTGTAAAAGAAAAGTCGCCAGAGATCGGATTAGCAACCGTCTATCGAACTTTAGAACTATTATCTGAGTTAAAAGTTGTCGATAAGATTAACTTCGGAGACGGTGTTTCACGCTATGACTTACGCCAAGAAGGTGCGCAGCGTTTCCACCATCATTTGATTTGTACACAATGTGGTGCTGTACAAGAAATACAAGAAGATTTACTTGGTGAAGTGGAAAGGAAAGTAGAACGAGACTGGAGCTTTAAGGTGAAAGATCATCGTTTAACATTCCATGGGATTTGTAAAAATTGTCAAGAAAATGAAACGGATGAAAAATAACCTTTTCCTATTTATCTAGGAAGAGGTTTTTTATTTGAATAAGGTATAAATTGGTGAAAGCTTGGCATATGTTGTAATAACTTATATTTTGGAGGAATTTACAATGCGCCGAGCTTTAAAATTAACTTTTGATGGAATAAAAGTATTTTTATTATTTACAAGTTGTACGATTTTGTTTTATTTCGCTATACTATGGATAAATGAAGAATATGAAAGCTATCATCGTTATGAAAAACCTAAAGAAGAGACTGTAGAAAAAGTATCAGGGAATGAAGAACCGGCAAAGGATGCTTTCGTAAATAGAATGATGTTTTTCTATGAAAATGGGGAGTAGTGTAGAGTGGAAGATCAATTAAAAGATTTTATTCATTATATGGTTGTCGAAAAAGGATTAGCAAAGAATACAGTAGTATCGTATGAACGTGATTTAAAAAGCTACGTAAAGTATTTGCAAAATGTGGAACAGACGAAAACTTTTCATGAAGTGACCCGTTTACACATTGTTAACTTTTTGCAGTATTTAAAAGAGAACGGAAAATCTTCGAAAACATTGGCGCGTCATATCGCATCAATTCGTTCGTTCCACCAATTTTTACTTCGTGAACGATCGGTAGAACACGACCCATCCGTACATATTGAAACGCCACAAGGGGAACGGAAATTACCAAAAGTATTATCAGTTGATGAAGTAGAGGCGTTACTTCAAACACCAAAAATGACAAGTGCTTTTGGTATTCGTGATAAGGCGATGCTAGAGTTACTGTATGCGACAGGACTTCGTGTTTCAGAATTGATTACACTCAATTTAGAAGATGTACATTTAACGATGGGATTTGTTCGTTGCATAGGGAAAGGGAATAAAGAAAGAATTATTCCACTAGGAAGTTTAGCAACGGAAGCGATTCAAAAGTATATTGAAAAAGGAAGAAGAGAATTAATGGGGAAAAAAGTAGTAGATGCACTCTTTTTAAACCATCATGGTAATCGATTATCAAGACAAGGATTTTGGAAAATATTAAAACGATTAGCGAAAGAAGCAAACATTGAAAAAGAGCTTACACCTCATACGTTGCGTCATTCGTTTGCTACGCACTTATTAGAAAATGGAGCAGATTTACGTGCTGTACAAGAAATGCTTGGACATGCAGATATTTCAACGACGCAAATCTATACGCACGTTTCAAAAACTAGATTAAAAGATGTATATAAACAGTTTCATCCGAGAGCATAGTTACTATGCTCTTTTTTTCATAGATTAAGAGGGGAAGACCGTTTCACAGAAACTTCACAAACATTTCGTATATTGTTTTCAGCAGAAGACTGGAATATTACAATGTATTTCCTCTATACTAAATAAAGTATAAAGGAGGAAATGATGATGAAAAAACTGATTATAACTTTATTTATCGCGATGCTAGCGTTGGCTGGCTGTAATACAAACAAAGAAGAACAGAAACTTGAAGCTGTAAAAGTAGCAGTCCAAACAAATCCGAAAGAAATTAAACCAGGTGAAAAAACAGAAGTACAAGCACTTGTTACACAAGGGAAAGAAAAAGTAACGGATGCCGATGATGTAAAGTTTGAAATTTGGAAAGATGGCGACGAAAAGCACGAGATGTTAGATGGTAAGCATAAAGGAAAAGGTGTTTATGCAGTAGAGAAAACATTCGAAACGGATGGAGTATACCATATTATCGCTCACACAAATGCACGTGAAATGCACGTTATGCCAGAAGTGAAAGTTGCTGTAGGAAATGCGAAAGTAGAAGATGCGAAAAAAGAAAATAGTGATCACAGTGCAGGACATGGAGATCATAAAAGTGACACAATGATCCATCTTATGGCTGGAGACATAAAGGCAAATGCTGAATCTACAATGAAAGTTCATTTAAAACAAAAAGAAGAAGCCCTAACTGGTGCTGAAGTACAACTAGAGATTTGGAAAGATGGTGTTGAAAAACACGAATTTATTCCAGCGAAAGAAGGGAATAAAGGAGAGTATGAAACGAAACATACTTTCAAAGAGAACGGTGCTTACAAAGTGAAAGTACATGTAAGAAAAGGCGAATTGCATGAACATAAAGAGGAAACAATAGAAGTAAAATAAAAAGTAGCTCTTTAGAGCTACTTTTTATTTTTTATGAAGAAATAAATCATAAAAAAATTAGCACTTCGTTGCAGAATGGATTACAATAGAAGTGTGAAGAAAATGAGAAATTCTACGAAAATGTATTAAAAAGAAAGCGTAAACATGTTATGATATCAGTATCAGATGTCTGACATCTGACTTAGAAAAAACTAGAAATGTTTTTGAATCGTTTCAAGTAAACGAAATAGGTTAGAAAATGATTTAAAGAAGTACTGTTTGACAATGAGAATTCTTTTTGATAACAGTTTCACTTTATAGCGTTTTGAACATACTACAAGAAGTAGAACTGAACTTATAGGAGGTCGCAGTTATGAATAAATATAAACGTATATTCCTAGTCGTAATGGACTCTGTGGGAATCGGTGAAGCACCAGATGCTGAGCAATTTGGTGATTTAGGATCTGACACAATTGGTCACATTGCTGAACATATGAGTGGGTTACAAATGCCTAACATGGTGAAATTAGGTCTTGGTAACATTCGAGAAATGAAAGGTATCTCTAAAGTAGAGAAACCACTTGGATATTACACAAAAATGCAAGAGAAATCTACTGGTAAAGATACAATGACAGGTCACTGGGAAATCATGGGCCTTTACATTGATACACCATTCCAAGTGTTCCCGGAAGGATTCCCGAAAGAATTACTTGATGAATTAGAAGAAAAAACAGGCCGTAAAATTATCGGTAATAAGCCAGCTTCTGGAACTGAGATTCTTGATGAACTTGGTCAAGAGCAAATGGAAACAGGTTCTTTAATCGTTTATACTTCTGCTGATAGCGTATTGCAAATTGCAGCACACGAAGAAGTAGTGCCACTTGATGAGTTATATAAAATCTGTAAAATTGCACGTGAATTAACATTAGATGAGAAATACATGGTAGGTCGTGTTATTGCTCGTCCATTCGTTGGTGAACCTGGAAACTTTACACGTACACCAAATCGTCATGACTATGCATTAAAACCATTCGGCCGTACAGTAATGAACGAATTAAAAGATAGTGACTACGATGTAATTGCTATCGGTAAAATCTCTGATATTTATGATGGCGAAGGGGTAACGGAATCACTTCGTACGAAGTCTAACATGGATGGAATGGATAAGCTTGTAGATACATTAAATATGGACTTTACAGGTCTTAGCTTCTTAAACTTAGTTGACTTTGATGCATTATTCGGCCACCGCCGTGATCCACAAGGATACGGAGAAGCTCTGCAAGAATATGATGCACGTCTTCCAGAAGTATTCGCAAAACTAAAAGAAGATGATCTATTATTAATTACAGCAGACCACGGTAATGATCCAATTCACCCTGGTACTGACCATACACGTGAATATGTACCATTATTAGCATATAGCCCAAGCATGAAAGAAGGCGGACAAGAGTTACCACTTCGTCAAACATTTGCTGATATTGGTGCAACAGTAGCAGAAAACTTCGGTGTGAAAATGCCAGAATACGGAACAAGCTTCTTAAATGAGCTAAAGAAATAGGGGGATAAACAAATGAATCGTGAACTTATTACAAAATCAGCTTCATACTTAAAAGAGAAATTTCAAGAGACACCACAAGTAGGACTAATCCTTGGATCAGGACTAGGTGTATTAGCAGACGAAATTGAGAACGCAGTAACAGTACCGTACAGTGAAATCCCTGAATTCCCAGTATCAACTGTAGAAGGCCATGCAGGTCAACTAGTATTTGGTACACTTCAAGGTGTAACAGTAGTAGCAATGCAAGGACGTTTCCACTTCTATGAAGGATACGACATGCAAAAAGTAACATTCCCAGTTCGTGTTATGAAAGAACTAGGTGTAGAAACAGTAGTTGTAACAAACGCAGCTGGTGGTGTAAATACATCATTTGAGCCAGGCGATCTTATGTTAATTTCAGACCACATTAACTTCATGGGTACGAATCCATTAATCGGACCGAATGATTCTGAAATGGGCGTACGTTTCCCTGATATGTCTACATCATATACAGTAGAACTTCGCGAAATGGCGAAACAAGTTGCAGCAGACTTAAATATTAAAGTACAAGAAGGTGTATACGTGGGAATGACAGGTCCTGTATATGAAACACCTGCTGAAATTCGTATGCTTCGTACACTTGGCGGAGATGCAGTTGGTATGTCAACAGTACCTGAAGTAATTGTAGCGCGTCATGCTGGTATGAAAGTATTAGGTATTTCTTGTATTTCAAATATGGCAGCTGGTATTTTAGATCAACCACTTCATCACGATGAAGTAATTGAAACGACAGAACGTGTTAAAGCTAACTTCTTAGCATTAGTAAAAGCAATCGTAAAACAAATGAAGGGGTGACTTCACAATGAGAATGGTGGACCTAATTGCAAAAAAACGTGACGGACATGCATTAACGACAGAAGAAATTAACTTTATTGTTGAAGGATATACGAATGGTGATATTCCTGATTATCAAGTAAGTTCACTTGCAATGGCAATTTTCTTCCAAGATATGAACGATCAAGAGCGTGCTGATTTAACGATGGCAATGGTAAATAGCGGTGATACAATCGACTTATCGGCTATTGAAGGTGTAAAAGTAGATAAGCATTCAACAGGTGGTGTTGGTGATACAACGACACTTGTATTAGGTCCATTAGTAGCTGCTTTAGATGTACCAGTAGCGAAAATGTCTGGACGCGGTTTAGGACATACTGGTGGTACAATTGATAAATTAGAAGCAGTTCCAGGATTCCATGTGGAAATTGAAAACGATGAATTCATGCGTCTTGTAAATGAAAACAAAATCGCTGTTATCGGCCAAAGTGGTAACTTAACACCTGCTGATAAAAAGCTATATGCACTTCGTGATGTAACAGCAACAGTAAACTCAATTCCGCTTATTGCAAGTTCGATTATGAGTAAAAAAATTGCTGCTGGTGCAGATGCAATTGTTCTTGATGTAAAAACTGGAGCAGGTGCATTTATGAAAACGGATGAAGATGCAAAACGTTTAGCAGAAGCAATGGTACGTATCGGTAATAACGTTGGTCGTAATACGATGGCAGTTATTTCTGATATGAGTCAACCACTCGGTGAAGCTATCGGTAACGCATTAGAAGTTCAAGAAGCAATTGATACATTACAAGGTAAAGGGCCGAAAGATTTAGAAGAGCTATGTTTAACACTTGGAAGTCAAATGGTGTACCTTGCTGGACAAGCTTCATCTTTAGAAGATGCACGTGAAAAGCTAATTGAAGTAATGAACAACGGAAAAGCGCTAGAATCATTTAAAACGTTCTTATCAGCGCAAGGCGGTGACGCATCTGTTGTTGATGACCCTTCTAAATTGCCACAAGCACAATTTAAAATTGAAGTGGAAGCGAAAGAAGACGGATATGTATCAGAAATCGTTGCAGACGAAATCGGAACAGCAGCAATGCTTTTAGGAGCAGGACGTGCAACGAAAGAGTCTGAAATTGATTTAGCAGTTGGTCTAATGCTGCGCAAAAAAGTAGGCGATAGCGTGAAGCAAGGTGAATCTCTCGTTACAATTTACGCAAACCGCGAAAATGTTGAAGATGTAAAAGCGAAAATTTATGAGAACATGAAGATCTCTAAAGAACACGTAGATGCACCAACTTTAGTACACGGTATCGTAACGAAGTAATAAAAAAAGCTGAGGAGGTTTCTCCTTGGCTTTTTTTACTATTTTTTGTTTATAATAATAATGGGTGAAATTATGATTAGAATTTGTGCAGTAACAAAAACAGATGAAGTATTATATGATGTTTCTCTAGAAGAAACAAAGAAAGACCATATTGTATGGTATTGGCTAGATTTATATAAGCCAACGAAAGAAGAGTATACATATATTCTGCAGGACCATTTTAAGTTCCATCCCCTTGCAATTGAAGACTGTATAGAATACGTACAGAGGCCAAAAGTTGATTTTTATGATGGATATAACTTTTTAGTTCTTCATGCATTTGGGGAAGATGGACTAGAACCGCACGAAATCGATTTATTTATTAGTGATCGTTATATTGTTTCTTTCCACTTTTCTCATAACAATGCAATCGAAAGAGTATGGAAAACACTTGGAGAAAAGAAGCGTATTAAAAATAGTCCTTTACACGTAGCTCATACAATTATTGACCAAATTGTAGATGACTATTTTGCGCCTGTATATTACATTGAGGATCATTTAAATGCAATTGATGATAATTTAACCGGGGAGACAGCAGGAAGCGTATTAGAAGAGGTATTTGATATACGTGCAGATTTATCAAAGCTAAGGCGTACAATCATTCCAATGCGTGATTTATTATATCGTATTTTAAATTCGACTCGTTTTTATGGTATAAGCGATCATGAAATTTACTTTAAAGATATACATGATCATTTGCTTAAACTAACAGAAATGATTGAGGCAAGTCGAGAGTTAACAGCAGATATTCGGGATAGTTATTTTTCATTAAACTCACATCATATGAATAACATTATGAAAACATTAACTGTATTCTCGACTATTTTCATGCCATTAACATTTATTGCGGGAGTATATGGAATGAACTTTACGCATATGCCAGAGCTTGGTGGACAATATAGTTATTTTATTTGTCTACTTATCATGGCACTAATTGGCGGCGGAATGATGGCCTGGTTTTATAAAAAAGGATGGTTTAAGTAAAAAAACACCGAGGATTTCCTCGGTGTTTTTTTAACCAATAGCATGTAATACAAACATAGCTAAGAATAAGCATGTAATGATATACATAGATGGTGCGACTTCTTTACGCTTTCCAAGAGCAACTTTTAAGATAGGGTAAGCGATAAATCCGAACGCAATGCCATCAGCGATACTATATGTGAGCGGGATCATAACGATAATTAAGAATGCTGGAAATCCTTCTGAAAAGTCATTCAGAGGAATTTGTTGGATGCTTGTAATCATCAGCCCGCCAATAATAATTAAGATTGGTGCAATGGCACTATCAGGAATTAATTTGACAAATGGAAGAGCAAACAGTGATGCAAAGAATAGCAACCCAGTAACGATAGACGTCAGACCTGTCTTTCCGCCTGCAGTAATACCTGCGGCACTTTCTACTGTTGATACGGTAGGGCTTGTGCCAAATAGACCACATGTCATTGCTGAAATTGCATTGGCTTGGTAAGCACGTGGGAATTTACGGTCATCTTCTAATAAACCGTGCAGAAGTCCCATGTTCTCAAAAATAAGCACCATGCTTAAGGAGAATGTTGCAATCCAAAACGGTAAGGAAGAAAGTTTCCCAAATGACATAGCTCCAAACACATCACCGTAATTAGCGAATGAGAATGAACTATTTCCCACTTGACTCGTATCCACAAGACCAAATAACCATGCGATACCAGTTCCTATTGCAATCGTCCATAAAAAGTTTCCACGTACGTTACGAATAAATAATACAAGTGCAATGATAAGAGTAAGTAATGTCGCAAGAACGACAGGATTACTTAATTTCCCCATTGCCACAGCAGTATTTGGGTTCGAAACGACTAAACCACCTTTTTGCAATCCGATAAACGCTAAAAATAATCCGATGCCGACAGTAATCGCTTCCTTTAATGACTTTGGAATTGATATTGATAGCACGCGAGCGATTGGTGTAAAAGCGGCAATTGCAAAAATAATACCAGAGATAAAGACAGCAGCCAATGCTTCTTGCCAAGTTAGTCCAAGTGTATGCACAGCTGTGTACGTGAAGAATGCATTTACACCCATACCCGGGACAAGAATAGCAGGTGCATTTGCCCAAAATGCCATGAGTAGACATCCGACAAATGAACTAAAAACAGTTGCTAAAATTCCAGCTTCAAGAGGAATGCCAGCATCTGATAAGATTGACGCATTTACAATCATAATATATACGATTGTGAAAAATGACGTAACTCCAGCTAAAACTTCTTGTTTTGGTGATGTTTCGTGTAAACCTAATTTAAATGTTCTTTCAAGTATTCCTTTCATGTTAAACCTTCTTTTTCATATCCCTCTCCCACCCGTGATATCTCTTTTGTAAGAGCTCACCGTTCTTTATTATATCAGAACATCATGTTTTTACAACAAGTAAAATGATAACGTTTACTTGTAAAGAGAATTCGTTATAAATACGTAAAAATAGCCCGTATGGATGAAATGATTTCTAATTCACCCGATTGAATAGGCGGGGCTGCTTGTGCATGTAAAGTAGCATAAGACGTAACCTCCCTTGGTAATTGGGCAGATTCTTCAACGAATGAGAGGGGAACAGGATTAATATTTAAATTATATGTACTCGCAATAGCACGAGCTTTTTCTACTGCTTGGTGCAGAGCTTGAATGAGAGCTTGCTCATAATATTTATTTGGATGAGATACTCGGAAACGTAAACCTTTTGCTACATTTGCACCATTTGAAACGGCTATATCATATACTTCCCCAGCTTTTTGTACATTTAAAACGGTAATTTCATACAAATGCTCCACGCGGTATCCTTGTAGCAATGCTTTATCATTTACATATTCGTATTGAGGAGTGATCGTATAAGAAATCGTTTCTATATCTTTATCGGCAATACCAAGCTGTTTAAGTGCATCCAGCAATTGTTTGGATTGCACTGCATTTTCTTCTTGAGCCTGTTTTACATTTTTATCGTCTGTTCGAATGCCAAGCGTTAATATAACAACATTCGGTTTTGCTTTAACGACGCCTTCCCCTTGTACAGTAATAGTAGCTTCTTTACCAGTATTAGCTGTGCGTACGTTGTGTAAATAAGGATTCATTCCACCCTGCATTTTCCATCACCATCCTTTTTATATGTATATGTGTGAACAAAAAAGAAATTTATATGAAAAAAGTTACATAAATGAGAATGTTGAGGAAAGAAAGCATATACAACATAGGTATTTATAGATTATAATATGTGTAAATATGATAAAAAAGGGACGAGGCTATTGAACGAAAAAAGAGAAACACTGATTTTAGATTTATCTGCATCATTTCGAAAAATGATACGTTTATTACAAAATGATATTAATACACGTTTTGCAGAACATATGCCATATAATGAATTTTCTGTATTACGTGCGTTATTTTTAAAGAGTCCACAGATGGCTTCGCAAATTGCGAGTGAAGTAAACGTAACCTCCAGTCATATTACAGCTGTTACAGATCGTCTCGTACGAAAAGGATTAGTAGAAAGAAAACGTTCTAATTCAGATCGTCGAATCGTGTACTTAGAAATTACAGAGCACGGAAGAGAAGTAACTGAAAAACTTGAAGCTGTGCGTAAAGAATATTATAAAGAGAGATTTAAAGGTTGGAGCGACCAAGAAATAGAAATGGTCTTAGAACTATTTGGCCGCGTATTATAATAAATGAGGATAGGAAGCGAAAGCATTCCTATCCTTTTTCTTTTGAATAAAAATATTTTGAAACTCCGATACTTTAATTAAAAGATCGGAGGAAAGATTATGAAATATATTGCTGCACTTACCATTTTATTTGGTGGTTTTTTCTATTTTCAAACATTCACGTACGCAGATACGCCTATCCAAGTGGTGCGAAAAGAAGTGAAGTACATCGAAAACGATAATACAGTCTTATATTCAAAATTATGGGTTCGTTCTATGCAAAACGCAGTATTATTCCACCATAGCGATAATATTCGTAATCGGGACACATTACGTAATGTAACAAGTTCATCGCTTGTTAAAGCGAAGCAACTATCTTTTCAGAAAGCAGCACTCTATATACCGAGACTATCGCAATACGTATCAAAAATAGGAAAAGAAAATATTCAAGTGTACTACATTGCGATTCACTATAATGTAAAAAAAGAAAATGCATATCAATTAGATGGCATGAACTATTTTCTACAAGTATTCGTAAAAGAGCGTGGGGAATGGAAAATTGCTGAAAGTGTAGTTGCCCCGACAGAGCAAATTGTGCAAAATGGTGATGGATTTGGGATGAAAGAAGAGATGGTGTATGGGGATAGGAGAGAGAATGTGAAATAACCTCCTCATCGAGAGGAGGTTATTTTATTTAAAATTCCAAGAGACTTTCCATTTTAATATTTTAGGTAGGAGGAAATACGTAATGAAACTAGTCACTAAAAATCCGATGTAAAAGCTAGACAATGACTGCTCATGACTTAGTATTAAACCTCCGATGATTCCACCAAAGAAAATCGCACAAGCTAAAACTACTTTTTGTAGTTTTGGATATAATAAGTAGTTACCATTTCGCTCATTGACTGAACGGGCATATAAATATATACCGAGTGGTAATAAAATAAGGATATGTGCAATAGGTCCAATCAATGTTTTGACCGGTGGAATCTTTGTAAAGTTTGGCTCGTTATGACGCACTCCATTTTGATCAGTATAAGCGCTTTGTGGATCATAATTAAAGTAAA
Source organism: Bacillus sp. PPSBB_2 (assembly GCF_045291115.1). Classification (NCBI taxonomy): domain Bacteria; kingdom Bacillati; phylum Bacillota; class Bacilli; order Caryophanales; family Bacillaceae; genus Bacillus; species Bacillus sp. PPSBB_2. Next base: position 4,345,662 of record NZ_CP147983.1, on the reverse strand, counting down.
TATTAAAATCTTCTGCTGGACTAGAAATACGTATGTTTTCCATAACATCATGTATAATGCCATTGTTCTCATGAAAGTCGGCATTCGAGTGAACAGCAATAACTCCTGATATTAGAGATGGAAGTAACACTGGGAAGATTAATATAGCTGCAGTAAGAAATCCTTGCGATATCACATTTCCAGCGATTGTTCCTATACATAAGGCAAGTGTATAAATAGCAATTAATACAATTAACATGTATATAAAGTAACTATGAAAGGGGGAGAATACTTGATATTTATTATGAAAAGTCAACTTTTTCATAATAGCAAATAGTCCCCAGTTTAAAACGACAACAGCCGCGATATTACAGATTCCAAACAACCACTTTGTTATATAGAGGTGCGAACGTTTAAAGGGCATAGACCATAACAAGTCGCTAGTGTTATTTTGTCTTTCCCATCCAATTAACGTACAAGCTAGAATGATTAGCAAACTACCTAACAGCATGATAGAATCTAGAAGTGTTAAATCAAAACTGTAATGATATATAGCTTTCCATTTTTTATTCATATTTAGAAAATATTGCTGTTGAATAGAAGTCATATAGTATTTATATGACAAACTATAGAAGCTGACGAGCCAAAATAACCATACAACATATTTACTTTGTTGATACGTTCTTAGCCACAGTGCTTTTTGAAACATAGGATCTCTCCTTTAAAAAACTTTATAATTTGTTAGGCGTGATAATACAACATAAGTAATGATTCCAGCGAGAAACAAACTGATATAGTAGTTAGGTAAGAAATAAAATTGATTGATTTTATAGCCACCTAGTAATGAAAAGTAAATGGTTGTCCCCCATATACATATTTTTAAATGTTTTTGGAAAATAAATATCCTTTGACTATTTTCATTTGGTGAACGCACATATAAATATGTCCCAAGTAGTAAATAAAATATTGTATAGAAAATAGGGACTAACATTGATTTGGCTGAATAATATACGTGAGATGCTGGATTTCTTAAAGTAGTTGGATCGTTGTCCCTCTTCCGAGAATCTGGCTGATAGTTATAATCAATAGAAAAGCGATATATTGGTACAACTATATTTGTTTTTTGATTGATTTCATATAGTTGTTGATCTAATTTATTATTTTTAGTATCGGTAGCCCCTAAATGGTTTAGTGTAAAAGTGTACACTAGTGGAATAAATGTAAGGCCCATTAGTAGCCATGGAATGCAAAAAATGACCTGTGAAACAATACTTCCAGTAAAAGTACCGATACATAGAGCAGCTGTATAGACTGCAACATAAGAAACTATTGCAGAGGGTGTTGCAAAACTCATAAATATCCAAAAATGAATGCATAAAAAAATCCGTTTTCCTGGAAAAATGATAGTAACCGAAACTATCTCCAGAAAGGACGGATTTACTAGTATGATAACCAAATTTGATGAAAATCAATCCATTTTACAGATTTTATTTGCATACGTAGACAGTTTAACTATTGAAGGCGTTCCGCCTGTGACAGGTCGCCCACCAATCTGTAGAAAAGCCTTACTGAAATGCTTTTTCTTGAAAACTGTATTTCAAATTGACTCTTTACGCAAATTAACACGTTTTTTGCATCAATATCCTTCATTTCGTGTATCTTGNTTCAGGATATAAAAGATCAAAATGTGTTATTTTCCGTTGCAGATGCTGCTTACGATAGTCAACGTATTTATGAAATTGCACGAACATGTAACATCTTTGCCATGAATCCAATCAATCCTAGGAATGGTGAACAAAATAAGAGTACACATCGTCGTGTATTATCTCATTTTATACAAACTATCTTTGGTAAACAATTGATGAAAGAACGTAGGAAAATTGAACAACAGTTTAGTAAACTCAAAGATAAAGGGTTGGAACAGCCACGTTGGTATGGTCAAAATCGCTATCTATTGCATGTTCAGCTAGTTTTTCTGATTCATAACATTGCATGTTTATTTTAGTTTTGCAACACCCTCTATTGCATAAAGAAAGTATCGGTGAAATGGACTAAATGATTGATAATCAAAATGGATAGTTGTTCTATAAATAACATACATAATAATCCAATTTATAAGTAACGAGCTCACAATACAGAAAGAACCGAAAGCCCATTTAGATAAGAAAACATGTTTTCTTTTAAATGGCATCGTCATAAGTAGTGTATTAGATTGGTTGCTACGTTCCCATCCTATCAATAAGCAGGCTAAAGCAATGATAAGAACAGTTAACCAAAAACTATTACCTTCTCCTGAAGAAAAGGTATAAAAATAATAATACTGTTTCCCTTTTTCTTGTAATTCGTAATATTTATCGAGTTCCATCTGAGCACTTCTATAGTATCCGAGAGATAGAAGATAAAGTGAACTGAAGAGAAAAAGTAACGCAGCATATTTCCCGCGCTTCCAATTCCACATCCACAACGCTTTATGAAACATATCCATCCTCCTCCAGTGTCGTAACGAAGACATCTTCAAGTGACATTGTTAATTCTTCAATGAGCAGTGGTTGCTCTTTATAAAACTTCTCCAGTGTTGTAGCCACATTTCCCTCAATTAAAATCGTATACACTTTTCCTGTTTGATTTAATATTTTAATATTGCTTAAGTTTTCTAGTTTTTGAGGTAATGAACGCTCGTAAGCTACTTGTATTTTTGCAAATTGTGATTTTGCATCGTCTAGTGACGTAATAGATGCTACAGTATGTCCTTTTAACATAATGATTGTATCTGCAATTTGTTCCACTTCATCTAAATGATGGGTAGAGATGAAAATGGTAATTTCTTTTTCTGCAACTTCTCCAACGAGAAACTGTAAAATCTGTCTTTTAACGATAGGATCAAGTCCGTTTGTTGGTTCATCTAAAATAATATATTCTGCTTTTGCAGCAACAGCTAAAATGATGGCAAGCAGTGCTTTCATTCCTTTTGAATAACTACGAATTCGTTTGTTTGGTAAGTTGAAACGTTCTAGTAGTTCGTAGAAATATGGTTCATCAAATGCTGTATAAACTGCTTTATAAAACTTCACGATTTCTTTTACTGTATAACCGTTCAGTATGTTAGTAGAATCCGGAACATATACGATTTTTTGTTTCGTTTCAGGATTTTTATGGATGTCGATATCCTCATATGTAACAGTTCCCTCGTCTGGGTCTAAAATGCCGACCATCGTTCGTAATAAAGTTGTTTTTCCCGCGCCGTTTCTTCCAAGTAATCCGACGATACTACCTTTTTGTAATGTGAAAGAAACATCGTCTAAAATTGTTTGATTATCAATTGTTTTCTTCAAGCTTGTCACTTTCAACATCCGTATTCCCTCCAATCTCTTTATAGTATGAATCTATCCAATCATGAATTTTATCTTTCGTAATACCAAGATAAGAGGCTTCTAATAGTAATTGATGAAATTGCTTTTCAACCATAGCGATTTTCCTTTCGTCTAATGTTGGGGTAATCGATTGGGATACAAATGTTCCTTTTCCTCGTAACGTTTCAATAATTCCTTGTCTCTCTAACTCTTGATACGCTTTACTCACTGTATTTGGATTTATAACGAGTAAAGAAGCGAGTTCGCGTACAGAAGGAAGTTTATCACTTGGAGCCAACATGTTTTTCAATACGAGTTCTTTTATATTTTGAACAATTTGTTCCCATATCGGAGTGTTGCTTCTTGGGTCAAGTTGAATATGCAAGAGCAATGTCTCCTTCCTCATATGTATTAAGTGTACTACTATATGTAATACACTTAATACAATATAGGGGACGAATGTATTTGTCAACTGAAAATAATAGAAAAAATTGGTATTAAAAAAAGGAGAATTGGAAAAAATAGGTCTGATATAGAATGGAGGGTTAGTCATGAAGCGAGTTTTTGGAATACTTGTTTGTTTCATGTTATTGCTTTCTGGAACTTCAGTGAGTTTTGCGCAATCTGAAAAAACGAAGCAGGAGAAAACAGAAGAAACAACGCCGAAGTTAGCGGAACAAGCGTCGTCAGCAATCGTAATTGAGCAAGATACAGGTAAAGTTTTATTTGATAAAAACCCAAATGAAAAATTACCACCTGCTAGTATGACAAAGATTATGACAATGCTTTTAATTATGGAACAAGTTGAAAAAGGAAAATTAAAACTGACCGATAAAGTTAGAGCGAGTGAACATGCAGCTTCAATGGGTGGATCGCAAATCTTTTTAGAACCTGGGGAAGAGATGACTGTAAATGAGATGTTAAAGGGTATTGCAATTGCATCTGGAAATGACGCATCTGTTGCAGTAGCCGAGCACATCGCAGGTTCAGAAGAAGGATTTGTAAATATGATGAACAAAAAGGCGAAAGATTTAGGGCTGAAAAATACACATTTTCAAAATCCAACAGGTCTTCCGGCCAAAGACCATTATTCGACAGCAAATGATATGGCTATAATGGCGAGAGAATTGATGAAGTATCCACTTATTCGTAAATACACAGGTAAGTACGAAGATTATTTACGTGAAGATACGGATAAAAAGTTTTGGCTCGTTAATACGAATAAACTAGTACGTTTTTATCCTGGCGTAGATGGAGTAAAAACAGGTTTTACGACAGAAGCGAAATATTGTTTAACAGCATCGGCTGAAAAAAATGGCATGCGTGTCATTTCAGTTGTCATGGGAGCACCAACATCAAAAGAACGGAACAACCAAGTGACGAAGCTTCTTGACTATGCATTTGGACAATATATGACAAAGAAATTGTATACGCGCGGCGAAAAAATTAAGACAGTTCAAGTAGGAAAAGGGAAAAAAGAAAAAGTAGATTTAGTTGCGTCAGATAATGTTTCTCTTCTTATGAAGAAGGGCGAGAATATGGACAAGGTAAAACAAGAAGTAATTGCTGAAAAGAAAGTAAAAGCGCCGATTAAAAAAGGTGACGCGCTTGGTACACTTGTTATTAAAAAAGATAAAGATGTTTTATTAAAACAAACAATTGTAGCAAAAGAAGATGTTGCTGCAGCGAGCTGGTGGGAGTTATTTAAAAGAAGTTTTGGGATGTTTTCAACATCAAAATAGCGGCAAATATTTTGCCGCTTTTCTATTCGTATATAAGTGAATAATGCTGAAAGGTTTCACTTTATGACGAAATAGTTCTTCTTTTGTCAGCAGGAAGGATTCTTATTTTGTATCACGAAAATCTTTATGTATGTGAATAAGTAAAGTTTGAGCATAAGGAGGAAATCGTGTGAGTCTTTCCATGCAATTAGAAGTAAAACGTGACGTCCTATGTGTGAGACTAGAGGGTGAATTAGATCATCATACGGCTGAAGAGTTGCGAACGAAAGTAACAGATATGATTGAGACACATGGTGTTCATCATATTGTTTTGAGCCTAGAGAACTTATCTTTTATGGATAGTTCTGGTCTAGGTGTTATATTAGGCCGATATAAACACGTAAAGGGATTAGGTGGAGAAATGGTTGTTTGTGCAATTTCACCGCCTGTTAAGCGTTTATTTGAAATGTCGGGCTTATTCAAAATCGTTCGCTTAGAAGAAAGTGAAGCGCACGCGCTCGCGACGTTGGGGGTGGCATAGATGAGAAATGAAATGAACCTTCAATTTTCAGCATTAAGTCAAAATGAATCGTTCGCTCGCGTTACTGTGGCGGCTTTCATTGCACAACTAGATCCAACGATGGAAGAATTAACGGAGATTAAAACAGTTGTGTCAGAAGCGGTTACAAATGCAATTATTCATGGATACGAAGGAAATGCAGAAGGTATTGTTTATATTTCTGTAATTTTGGAAGAAGCAATGGTGAAACTCACGATTCGAGATGAAGGGATTGGAATCTTTAACTTAGATGAAGCGAGACAACCCCTTTTTACAACTAAACCTGAATTAGAGCGTTCCGGAATGGGATTTACTATCATGGAAAATTTTATGGATGAAGTAGAAGTTATTTCAAACGAATCTTTCGGGACAACAATCCATTTGACAAAATACTTATCAAATAGTAACGCTCTATGCAATTAAGGAGAATAGCCTATGGACATAGAGGTCAAAAATGAGAAGAAGAAACCTCAGTTAAAGGACCACGAGCTAAAAGCGTTAATTCAAAAAAGTCAAGATGGAGATCAACAAGCGAGAGATACAATCGTTCAAAGTAATATGCGCCTCGTTTGGTCGGTTGTACAGCGGTTTCTTAATCGAGGATACGAACCAGACGACCTATTTCAAATTGGATGTATTGGGCTCTTGAAATCGGTAGATAAATTTGATTTATCTTTCGACGTGAAATTTTCAACATATGCAGTTCCAATGATTATTGGTGAAATACAACGTTTCTTACGTGATGATGGATCAGTGAAAGTTAGTAGGTCTTTAAAAGAAACAGGAAACAAAATTCGAAAGATGAGAGATGAGCTTTCGAAAGAATTCGGAAGGGCTCCAACGATTAATGAAGTGGCAGAGGCACTAGAACTAACGCCAGAGGAAGTTGTTCTAGCACAAGAAGCGAGCCGGGCCCCTTCATCTATACATGAAACTGTATATGAAAACGATGGAGATCCAATCACTATTTTAGATCAAATTGCAGATCAATCTGAAACGAAATGGTTCGATAAAATTGCTTTAAAAGAAGCGATTAGAGAACTAGATGAACGAGAGCGCTTAATTGTATACTTGCGTTACTATAAAGATCAAACACAGTCAGAAGTAGCCGAGCGCATAGGCATTTCGCAAGTACAAGTTTCAAGACTTGAAAAGAAAATATTAAAACAGATGAAAGATCGAATAGACGAATAATTGTCTATTCGATTTTTTTATGCCGTTAATAGGAGAGAGATGTTAATTTTCGCAAAAATTAACAGAATTTATTGATAATTTAGTAAATTTAAAATATAATCCAAGTATGAACTTGTCATAAAGTCTAGTGGTAATAAGTCAAGAGTAAAACAAGACTGATTTTTTCTAGGTGCGATTTTTTCAGCATACGGAAATAGACCCGACCAAAAATGAAATTTTTTCGGGCCGTTTCCAAGATTGCGTCAATAACAAAGTGTTATTTTTCTATCACGCTCCTTGGTGGCGTGTAGAGTTGATGGTTACGTAGTAGCGTATCCACCAGACGCACAAATTTTCTTGCGGTTAAGACGATGGCTCTTTTGTGTTGATGTTTGGGTGTTTCTTTGTATTTCTTTTGATAAAATGCTTGATATTCAGGCAAATATCTTCTTACTGAATTGGCAGCCTCAACTAAGTAATAGCGAAGATAACGATTGCCTTGTTTGGTTAAGGGCGTATTTTCAGACTGATAATTTCCAGATNGCTACCTTTTGAACTACTATCCAAAAGCCCAATCAGTTATCGAAACAGCTAGTGTGTTGGTAGTGATAGCAATGGCTCGGGTAACAGACTTTTTATCGTAGACAGAGCTACAGGGGAAATGAGCAAATTCCCGATGGATCCTTTCCATACATCCATTGTATCTGGGAAATTCAATAATATCGAAACAAATTCCGTAAGGAATCTTGTTATCTATTTTTTTTAAAATCAGGGTAATTAGAAAGCAGAAATACTGATCTAAACTATATTCTACGAGGGGGAAGGAAACATGGAAACGAGGCAACAATGGGGAACGAGAGCTGGATTTATTTTCGCAGCGGTCGGATCTGCCGTTGGATTAGGAAACATATGGCGTTTTCCTTATACAGCGTATGAAAATGGAGGAGGAGCATTCTTTTTACCGTATTTATTTGCATTATTAACGACTGGTATTTCATTGTTAGCGTTTGAGTTTGCCCTTGGTCATCGTCATCGTGGCTCAGCACCACTTACATTTTTCCGTATTAGCCCGCGTGCAGAATTTATTGGATGGTGGCAAATGTGCGTAACATTTATTGTTTCAACATATTATGCAGTGATTATTGCTTGGTCTATATCGTATACATACTTTGCAATTACTGGAGCATGGGGAAAAGACACGCAATCATTTTTATTTAAAGAGTACTTACATGTTGCAGATAAGCCAGGACAATTTGGAGGACTTGTACCAGAAGTATTAATTCCGTTAGCTCTCGTTTGGATTATTGTGCTTGGCGTTGCATTTAAAGGAGTTAAAAAAGGAATCGAAGTTGTTAACCGTATATTTATTCCTTTATTAGTTGTTATGTTCCTTATTATCGTTGTTCGTGCAGTGACGATGGAAGGTGCTATGCAAGGACTAGATGCATTCTTTAAACCAGATTGGAGTCGTATTTTTGATGGGAAAGTATGGCTTGCTGCTTACGGTCAAATATTCTTTAGTTTATCTTTAGCATTTGGAATTATGATTACGTATTCTAGTTATTTACCGAAAAACTCGGATACAACAAATAATGCCTTTATTACTGGATTTGCAAACTCAGGATTTGAATTATTAGCAGGTATTGGGGTCTTTGCAGCTCTTGGATTTATGGCAAATAATATGGGAGTACCGGTTGATAAAGTAGCAAGTGCTGGCGTTGGGCTTGCGTTCGTAGTATTTCCCCAAATTATTAATGAATTGCCGATGTCACCGTTGTTTGGTGTTTTATTTTTCTTATCGTTAACGGTTGCTGGAATTACATCACTTATTTCACTCGCGGAAGTATGCTTTGCCGCTGTATCTGAAAAATTCAGTTTAAGTCGGGAAAAAACTATTGGAATTATGGGAACCCTTCTCGTGTTAGTTTCTCTTGTTTTTGCAACACGTGGTGGACTTATGTTCTTAGATGTTGTCGACTATTTCGCTAATAATTTCGGATTAATTACAATTGCACTTGCGGAAGTAGTTACGATAGGGCTCATTTTACGCCGTTTACCAGTTTATCAAAATCATGCAAACTTTGTATCTGATATTAAATTAGGAACGTTTTGGAGAGTGAGTTTACTCGTTATTACTCCGCTTATGTTAGGGTATATGCTAATTGATGGTACAATCCAAAATATTAAAAAGAACTACGGAGATTATCCGACTGAGTTTGTTGTAACGTATGGTTGGTCGATAGCAGCAGCATTCCTCATAGTTGCAATAATCATTGGCCTGAAAAAATGGGATGCACAAATTCATTCGGATTCTGCCAAGCTTGAAAAAGAATGGAAAGATCGAGGTGTTTCATAATGAGTGGATCAGCGATTATGATGATGGTTATTGGAATAGTAGTCATTTGGGGAGGGCTTGCATTAAGTATTGCAAACTTATTTAAGAAAAAGGCATAAGTAAAAAACATCTGTACCGAAATGGTGCAGATGTTTTTTTATGAAAAAATTGTATTAGAAAAAAATTCAATAACCATACTACAACTACGAGGAAGAGTGAAGGGGTGAATGAAAGTTGGAACAAACGATTTATATTAAAATGCGCAATCGTTTAAAAGTTTCTCCTACTTATGAAGTAAAGCTGGGCGATGTTGCTCAACTTGCCGGAGATTCTTCCGTAGTTGAGTTGTTACAAAATGAGATAGTTTACAAAATAACAGCGCATGATAAGACGCATGTTGTAATTGATGTTATGAAAGTAATTGAGATTATTCAACAGAAAGCATCTCACGTACAAATTAATTTACTCGGTTCTGGACAAACTCTTGTTGAAATTATATACGAAAAAAAGAAGACACACCCAATTTTTTTCGGGCTTGTATGGCTGTTACTGTTCATTGGAGCGGCCCTTGCGATCATTTATTTCCATGAAGATGTAAGTATGCAACAAGTACATCAACGGTTATATTACATGATTACTGGAGAATTTAATGCACAACCACTTTTATTTCAAATTCCTTATTCTTTAGGTCTTGGCTTAGGGATGGTTTTATTCTTTAATCATGTATTTCAAAAGCGAATTAATGAAGAGCCGAGTCCGTTAGAAGTTGAGATGTTTCAATACCAACAGTCACTTGATCAGTATGTAATCGTTAATGAAAACAAGGATAATATGAAACAACTTGCCGATGATTGAGTCTGGATTTGTTATTTTAATTGGTTTAGCTGGAGGGATTGCGGTAGGTAGCGGATATGTCGCATTTTTAGCTGTACTTGGTATAATCCCCCGTTTAGCTCAATTAACGAGAAGTGGAAAGCATATTCAATATTTTGAGTGGGCAGTCATTGCAGGTACTTTAACAGGGGCTTGGTGCAGTTTGAAAAACATTACATTTCAAACGTCGCAATATTGGCTCGTTATATTAGGGATATTTTGTGGCACATTCATCGGAATGCTTGCTGCGGCATTAACAGAGGTGTTAAATGTTCTACCTATTTTAGCGAAACGAGTAGGGGTAGAGGGGAAGATTATTGTTTTACTCGTTGCTCTTGTACTTGGGAAAGTAATAGGATCGTTGTTTCACTGGATTTATTTCGTAAAGTAGGAGGCAGTATATAAATGACAAGTCAGAAATTGAAGGATGATTACATAAATAAAGTGAAGGAGTATCATCCAAAGCCAAACTATTTACTAAATTGTATCAAAGCATTTCTTGTAGGTGGACTCATTTGCACAGTTGGAGAAGTATTGATGAAATTTTATATACATTATTTTCACTTCAGTGAACAAGAGGCAGGAAACCCAACTGTTGCAACCCTTGTTTTATTATCCGCGATTTTAACAGGGTGTGGTGTATATGATAAAATCGGTCAATTTGCTGGAGCAGGATCAGCGGTACCGGTAACAGGATTTGCAAATTCTATGGCGAGCGCTGCCTTAGAACATAAGAGCGAAGGGGTTGTTCTAGGGATTGCTACAAATATGTTTAAACTGGCAGGAAGTGTGATTGTATTTGGGGTTGTTGGTGCATATATCATTGGGTTAATAAGGTATACCTTTAAAATTTTTATGTCTTAAAGGAGGGGCTAGTATGAGGTTGACCGGAAAACAAACGTGGGTATTTCAAAATGATATATATGTGAATGCAACGGGTACTGCTGTCGGTCCGAAAGAAGCTGAGGGCCCTCTTGGGAAAAAATTTGATACTTCATATGATGACTTGCATTGTGGAGAAGAAAATTGGGAGCTTGCCGAACGAAGATTAATGTCAGACTCAATTCAACAAGCAGTGCAAAAAGGGAATATAAAAACATCGCAAATTGATTTCTTTTTAGCGGGAGATTTATTAAATCAAACAGTGACAGCAAATTATGTTGCGCGTAAATGGGGCATTCCTTTTTTAGGAATGTTTAGCGCTTGTGCGACGTCTATGGAGACTTTAGCAGTTGGCTCAGCTTTTATAGACGGTGGATTTGCAAATCGTGTTTTAGCTACAGTAAGTAGTCATAATGCAACGGCTGAAAGACAATTTCGCTATCCAACAGAGTACGGTGGACAAAAGCCAGGGACAGCAAATTCAACTGTGACTGGTGCAGGGTCTATATTAATTAGCAATGAAAAAAGTGCAATTAAAATTACGTCGGCTACAATTGGAAAAGTGCAAGATTTAGGAATCACAAATCCTTTGGATATGGGAGCAGCGATGGCTCCAGCAGCAGCTCATACAATTCAACAACATTTTGAAGATTTAAGAAGAAGTGCCGATGATTATGATTTGATTGTTACGGGTGATTTATCAGCTGTTGGGACGCCGATTGCGAAACAACTTTTACTTGAGGAAGGTTATGATCTTGGGCATATATACAATGATTGTGGATTGATGATTTATGAATCAAGTCAAGAGGAAGTGTTTGCAGGTGGTAGTGGTTGCGCTTGTTCAGCAGTTGTCACATATGGTCATTTATTACACGAGATGCAAAAAGGGAATTTACAACGAATTTTTGTCGTTGCGACTGGTGCATTATTAAGCCCGATGATGATGCAACAGAAGGAAACGATTCCAACAATTGCACATGGTGTCGTATTTGAGAGAGTTAAAGGAGAGTGAATTGTGGATTTTATATATGCATTTCTTGTAGGTGGAGTTATTTGTTTAATTGGGCAACTATTGTTAGATTTCGTAAAGTTAACACCAGCTCATTTAATGGCAACTTTTGTAGTCATCGGAGCAATTTTAGATGGATTTGGATTGTACGATAAACTAATAAAGTTTGCAGGTGCTGGAGCAACAGTCCCTATTACAAGTTTTGGACATTCACTATTGCACGGAGCAATGCATGCAGCAGAAAAACATGGATATTTAGGAATTGGTATTGGCATGTTTAGTTTAACGTCTGCGGGCATTTCCGCAGCGATATTGTTTTCGTCTTTTATAGCACTTATATGTAAACCGAAAGGATAAATCAAATGAGACGAAGGGTTGTTTTGGTCACAGATGGAGATGAATATGCAAAGCGGACAATTGAGCTTTTAACGAAGGAATTTGGGGGAAGGTGTATTTCAGCATCACAAAGTAATCCAACCAAATTGACAGGGAAAAAAGTTGTTGAGCTTATTATGCAAACGCCATATGACCCTGTATTTGTCATGTTTGATGACAGTGGATTTATTGGAGAAGGATCTGGTGAAAAGGCTTTAAAATATGTGGCTACCCATAAACAAATTGATGTGCTCGGTATTTTAGCGGTAGCGTCTAATACGCATCATTGGGAATGGGCACGTGTAGGTGTAAGTGTAGATCGGAACGGGAATTTAACCGAATACGGTGTTGATAAATTTGGACTTCCAGATGGTGAAATTGGCAGAATTAGCGGAGATACAATTTATTGTTTAGATGACTTGAATGTTCCTGTCATCGTTGGAGTCGGTGACATTGGTAAGATGTGTGGAAATGATGAATGGGAGAGGGGATCACCTATTACGAAGAAAGCAATTCAATTAATTTTGGAAAGGAGTGGTTTTTATGACGAAGCCTAAAAAAGTGGATATCCCTATATCAACTTTCATAAGTGACAATGAAAATTATTTAAAGCAGACAGTTGGACTAGGCGTTACATACGATGTTGGTATTCGTAAATTTCAAATTTTGAATAAAGAAATTGGTGTGTTATTTGTAAACGGACTTTGTGATACAAATTATATTATCCCTATTTTAGAAGAAGCGGTGGATACAAATGAGATAAGGGATGTAGAAGAAGATACAGTGAAGCTTTTAGAGAATCGCTTAATCCATCAACAAGTAAGTAAAGTGAAAACGATGGATGAGGTAATGCTCCAAGTATTATCAGGACTGATCGTGATATTTGTGGAAGGTGAAACGGAAGCGTTCGCAATCGATGTTCGTAGTTATCCAGGGCGAACGCCGACAGAACCAGATACCGAAAAGGTAGTACGCGGTGCAAGGGATGGATTTGTTGAAAATATCGTTGTAAATACAGCATTAATCCGTAGAAGAATTCGAGATCCACGTCTTCGAAATGAAATGGTTCGAGTAGGAGATAGATCACAAACGGATATTTGTATTACATACGTTCAAGATGTTGCAAATCCAGATTTAGTAAAGATTATAAAACAAGAATTAAATAACATCGATGTAGATGGAATTACGATGGCGGATAAAACAGTAGAAGAATTTGTTGTAAAGCAAAGCTATAACCCATTCCCACTTATTCGATATACAGAAAGGCCAGATGTAGCAGCAAATCATCTACTAGAAGGACATGTGTTAGTACTTGTTGACACATCGCCAAGTGCTATGATTACACCGACAACATATTTTCATCATTTACAGCACGCGGAAGAGTTTAGACAAAATCCAGCTGTCGGTACATTTTTACGCTGGGTGCGCTTTTTAGGTGTTATATTCTCGTTATTTTTATTACCATTTTGGTTAGTGTTTGTATTTGATCCAACTCTTTTGCCAGCAAATCTTGCTTTTATTGGACCGACTAAGATGACGCATTTACCAATTTTATTACAGGTGTTAATGGCAGAGGTCGGACTTGAGTTTTTAAGGATGGCAGCCATTCATACTCCAACGCCGTTATCGTCTGCAGCAGGGTTGATTTCCGCTATATTAATTGGTCAAATTGCAATTGATGTAGGTTTGTTTGTGCCAGAAGTGATTTTGTATGTAGCAGTTTCGATGATTGGTGCATATGCAACACCGAGTTATGAATTAGGATTAGGGAATAAGGTTGGGAAATTGTTTGTTATTATTTTAACAGGCCTCTTCCATGAGATGGGATTTGTAATTGGTATGACGATATTAATTTTATTTTTAACGTCTATAAAAAGTTTACAAACACCTTATTTATGGCCGTTTTTACCATTTGATTGGGGCGCATTAACAAAAATTTTACTCCGTCCAACGATGTCTAGTTTAAAAGTAAGACCAAGTATTGTAAGACCTCAAAATGTAAAAAGACAAAAATAAACGGGATTATACACCCGTTTATTTTTTTTTAGCAAAAATTTATTATTTTTTAACAAAAATCAAACATTTTTTGTGTACACTTAGAGTAGATATTGTGTATGGAAGGGGAAGAGGACATGATTAAATTATTTGTAAGTGATTTAGATGACACGCTCGTTTACGATGTGAATCATATGCAAAAAGAAGATGAACGTGCGCTGTGTTGGTTAGCTGAGAAAGGGACAAATATTTGTTTTGCCTCTGGCCGCTTTACACACAGAATTGATGAAGTTGTAAAAAGGTTTTCATTCCCATATTACACAACTGGCTTAAATGGAGCGACAATGTTGCTTCCGGATGGAAATTTATTTCATGAATCGAGTTTTGAAAATCTGGTTGCCCAGGAAATATATCGATATATACATAGAAAAGGACTAGCGGATATTGTTTGTGCAAATGAGCAGCGATATACAAAAAGGAAGAATGAACATCACCATAATTTTGAAGCGTATATGGGCGTGCATATCGCTGAAATTGAAGCGTTAGAAGAAGAGTTTGGTAAGACTGTACACCCTGCAAAATTGTTTGTTTTTGGAGAAGAAGAGAAAATTGTGACGTTAGATCAAGAGCTACGAGATATGTTTCAAGGCGAAGCGGAAGTTTTTATATCAGGTAAACGCTATGTTGATATTATGCCAAGAGGCGTGAGTAAGGGGAGTGCTCTAAAGCGACTAATGGACCATTTGCAAATTGAAGCAAATGAAGTTGCTTGTATTGGAGATTCTTTCAATGATATTTCTATGTTTGAAGTAACCCCGCATTCATTTACTCTTCATCATGCCCATCCATATGTAAAGGAGAAAGCAAATCATATAGTGCGTTCGGTTGAAGAGGCTGTTATGAAATTACCGTTACTTGTATAAAAAAAGAAGCCCGTCACTGGCGGGCTTCTTTTTTACTTGAATAAAGATTTAACAAAATCAATGATACTTGAGAAGAAATCTTTCACTTTATCTAGAAAACTTTGTCCTTCTTCAGAACCTAAGAAGGCAGAAACGTGTTCTTTTGCTTTGTTTAATTGACTACCAACTTGATTCCAATCGATATTAAGATTTTTCATTTTATCAAATAACGATACTAAGTTATCTAACTGTTCATCTGTCAATGTAATGCCGAGTTGATCAGCAATTTTTTTAATTAATGAACGTAAATCTTCTGTTGTTTTTGGCTGTTCTTTTGCAATTTCTTCTTTAATTTTTGCAACAAGTTGAACTGCTTTTTCTTCACCAATTTTATCACCAAGCTGGGCTGTTTGTACCATTTCTTCATTCGCTACTTTTTTAACTTCTTCAGGAATTTGTTTATTGGACGCAGTTTCGTATGCTTTCATTAATCCAGTTAAAGCTGCAGTTCCTGAAACTTTAAAAGGTGCAGTAATTTGAATTTCTGCATCTTTTACACCTGCTGTAATCAAAGCGTTAGTGTACATTGCATCTGTTACCCAGTTAATGTTCTTTGATCGTACAATAAGACCAGATCCTGGTTTTGTGTATGTAATCATAGAAGAAGAAATTGCTCTCGTACCAATTTGTGCTTTTGGAACAATGCCTTCTAGAAATTTATGTTCTTCCGCATTAGATACAGTAATAATTGTAGCATCTTTCGGTGCTTTCATTTCTTTTAACAGATCTTGTTTTTGTTGTTCAGATAA
Source organism: Bacillus sp. PPSBB_2 (assembly GCF_045291115.1). NCBI lineage: Bacteria > Bacillati > Bacillota > Bacilli > Caryophanales > Bacillaceae > Bacillus > Bacillus sp. PPSBB_2. Next base: position 4,329,700 of record NZ_CP147983.1, on the reverse strand, counting down.
GTTCTCTCCTAATGTAACAATTGATTCTCCCTCGATGATGTCTGCAAACGAAGCTGTTGGCATCATAAATACCGTTACAGCTAATAGCAGAGCTAGTAATTTCGTTTTCACGAAAAATCGCTCCCTTTCTCTTTCTAAAATTTTCGGGCAACAAAGTTATTATAGTATATATTTCTTATTTGTCACCTAGCTTTTTCCACATTTCAAAAAAGAAGTATCTAGATTGTCGGATTCTTTTTGTTTCTAGTCATGAATGTGGTAATATAGTGCTGAGATACTTGAAAGGAGACATATACGTATGAAAACTTTAGGATACATATTAATGGAAAACGGTGAAAAAATCGACTTGGAATTTTTCCCAGAAGAAGCACCGAAAACAGTAGAAAACTTTAAAAAATTAGCAGAGCAAGGATTTTATGATGGTGTTACATTCCACCGTGTTATTCCTGGCTTCGTAAGCCAAGGTGGAGACCCAACAGGTACAGGTGCAGGTGGCCCAGGATACTCTATTCCATGTGAAACTGATGGAAACCCTCATAGACACCTTGTAGGATCACTTTCTATGGCTCACGCTGGCCGTAACACAGGCGGTAGCCAATTCTTTATCGTTCATGAGCCACAGCCGCATTTAGATGGTGTTCATACTGTATTCGGTAAAGCAACAAGCGGTATTGAAACAGTATTAAAAATGCGTCAAGGCGATGTAATGAAAGAAGTTAAAGTTTGGGAAGAATAAGGTAAGGAAAAAGAGAGCTTTTGCTCTCTTTTTTATTTTTAATGAGATTGAGTACTACTTCTACAGCTCATCATACAAGTAGTATTGTTGCTAAAATATATTGCTTGTGAGAACAAACCTTTAACCAATTACATAGAATACATTACATTATATGTTTCAATAAATATTTTTTGTTATATTAATTTTGCTAGAATTGTGCTGCTTTAGAGTAACTATAAATGAAGTGCTGTTGAATGATATGTTTCTTTCCATTCCATATAAAATTTTCTTTTTTTAACTCTATTTATTAAAGGAATAGTGCTGAAACATAGATTTGACTTTCTTCTTTTCGCTTTGTATGATTATCAAGTTGTTTTAGACTCTTCTCACTCTGTTGAAAATATTGTAAAATGAATGTGATATGAAAAGAGTGATTGAGGGGATTACTAGTTTGTAACTTTTGTAAGAAGGGATAAGGGTTATGTTAATTCGTTTTAAAAAAAGTTATGAAAAAATTGCAATGGGGCTTCTTTCGTTTATGCCAACTGAAAAAGATGTGAAAACATTACAATTGACAATGAAAGAATATGAAGCAAAAGATGATTGGCAATTGTATTTGTGGAAAGAAAATGAAGATTTTGTTGGAATAATGGGGATTGTAAAAAAAGAGAATCAAGTATTAGAAATTCAGCATTTGAGTGTGAACCCGTCTCACCGTCATGTGGGGATTGGGACGAAGATGGTTCAAGAGTTAAAGAGTAAATTTCTTGAGTTTACAATTTGCGGAAATGAGCAAACAGCAAGTTTTTGCGAAAAATGTAAAGGGCTAGAACAAAATATACATTCGTGAAAGCAGAGATAAGTAGTTTATTATCTCTGCTTTCTTTTTTGTAATTGTTCGTTTCGTTCAGTAATGACCTCTGTGCGATCACGCAAAGTGTGCTTGTTTATAATATATTCACCTGGGATAGCATTCAAGTCTTTCCAAGAGAGGTTTTGTTTTTGACATAACTCTATGCACTGCTTCTCTAACGATGAATCTGATAAGGGTAAAAATAAAGGTACAAAACGTTCTTTTTTATGGATAGATTGCAATCTTTCATTGAGCAAGGAAAGAAGTTGTACTTGATTAATTCCTAAACGTTGTAAAGGCACACCGCTTTTTTCTAAAATTGTAATTGCGCTTTTCATCATTTTTGTAGAACCATTCCAATTAGCACGTCTTTGGTGGTATAAAGAAACTGCAATTTGAATGAGACCAACTAAGTAATGATCACGATTACCTCTTGGTTTTGTCTTCCAATACTCTTCTAGTATTTCGTGGCATTCAAAATAGTCATAATCTCCATGGAAATGAATTAAAAATTGTATGTATTCGGTAGGATACATGTTTTCTCGCTCCTATCTAACGGTTATACATATAAGTGTATCATAGAAATATGAACAATAAACGACTAGGAGGTTTCCCCCTAGCCGTTATTGTTCATATTAGCAGAAGCAAGCTGCTCCTACAATAATTAGTAAAATAAACAGTACAACAAGTAATGCGAACCCACCGCTAAAACCACAATCAACGTGACCCATAGTTTTTTGACCTCCTACATTGTTCTTACTACACTGTTATCATATGAAGTGGTGGGCATGATGACATAGGCATCGGTCTATTTTTAATTAAATTTCTTAAAAAGGTTGGATAGAACATGAGTATGCTCTATACTTATGTTGTTATAGAAAAAATGTGGTGGGATGCTTTGTGCAATATAATTTTAAAGTAGAGGCTTTTGAAGGGCCGTTAGATCTATTGTTACATTTAATACATCGTTATGAAATTGATATATATAATATTCCTGTAGCAGATATTACAGAGCAATATTTATCTTATGTGCATACGATGAAAGAACTTCAATTAGATGTTGCAAGTGAGTATTTAGTAATGGCTGCAACGTTATTACAAATTAAAAGTAAGATGTTGTTGCCGAAACATGAAGAAGATGTACTTGATAACGGTGATGATTTTATAGATGATCCTCGTCAAGAATTGATGGAGAGGTTAATTGAATATAAGAAATATAAGCAAGTTGCTACTGAGTTAAAAGAAAGAGAACAAGAAAGAGCACAGCTATATACACGTCCACCAATTGACTTTACATCGTTGCAACAAGAAGAGGAGACAAGCTTACCTCTTGATGTTACGTTATATGATATGCTAGCAGCATTTCAAAAATTAATGCGCCGTAAAAAGGCAAAAAAACCTGTAACAACACGTATTACTCGTCAAGAAATACCAATTGAACAGCGAATGACTGATATTTTAAAACAGTTAAAAATAAAGGGTGGTCGCCAAAGTTTTTATGATTTGTTTGTTGATGATGAACGTGAAATAATGGTTGTAACATTTTTAGCAGTTCTGGAACTTATGAAAAATCAACAAATCATAATTGAGCAAGAACATAATTTTGATGAAATTTTCGTATCAAGCTCTAATAAATCTGCATAGAGCAAGTATGTGAAAATGGGATAGCAACATTTTATCTCATGCTATGTTTTAATGTATCGTTTGGAACAAGAGAAAAAATATTGAACCGAACGCATTAATTGTGATTCGGTTTTTTGATGTGTATTTTTATGAGAAAATAGAAGGAAGGAGCTCGTGAAATGGATAGGAAAGAACAAAAGTCAATTATTGAAGGCCTTTTATTTGTTTCTGGTGATGAAGGGATTTATCCAGAACAAATAGCGAAAGTTCTTGAAATTGAAATGAATGAAGCAATTAATATTTTAGAAGAAATGCAACAAGAATGTGAAGGTGCAAACCGTGGTTTGCAAATTGTACAGTATGCAAAAGTATATCGTTTTGCTACAAAGAAAGAACATGCTTCATATTATCAAAAATTAATAGATACACCAACAGCTGCTTCACTCTCACAAGCTGCCCTCGAAACGTTAGCGATTGTTGCATATCGCCAACCAATCACAAGGACTGAAATGGAAGAGATTAGAGGAGTTAAAACTGATAAGGCGTTACAAACGTTGGTTTCACATTTACTTATAAAAGAAATGGGAAGAGCAGAAGGACCAGGGCGTCCTATTTTATACGGAACAACAAAAGAATTTTTAGACACATTTGGATTGAAAACATTAGATGATTTACCACCGCTTTCTGAAGAGAATGAACAAATGAATGAAGCAGATTTATTCTTCGGTTCCTTACAAGAGATATCGAAATAAAAGCTTAGCATTTTGCTAAGCTTTTTTTGTATATCAATTATTTACAGTGCCATACTAAATGAAAAAAGGAGACGAGTTATGAGAGGTATGCGGATTATTTTATTATTAGTTTCTGTATTATTATGTTTTTCTTTAAATAGCGCATCAGCTAAAAGGTATATGATTTCCATTCATACTACGTCTCCTTTGCATATGCATCGGCAACATCTTAGTAAAATGAAAGTGAGCTTTTTAAAAGTGGGGCAAGGTGACGCAACACTTATTATAATGCCAAATGGACAAACAATGTTAATTGATGGAGGACCTTATGAAGCAGGAGAGGTTATTATTCAGAAATTAATTGAGAAAGGGATTAATCATTTAGATGTAATTGTCAGCACGCATCCCGATATGGATCATATAGGGGGGGTAATTCCAATTGTAGAGCAAATGCCAGTATCGCTTATATTAGATAGCGGAAAAACATATAGTTCTCTTACTTATCATACGTATCGGAATAATATAAAAAAAAGAAGGATACCTTTCGTTTCAGTAAAGGAAGGACAATATATACCGCTGGATCCACATGTTTCTATACAAGTATTAAACAACGGGAAATCAAAAGATGAAAATAATGAATCCTCAATTGTTTTAAAGGTGCGATATGGAAAAGCGGATTTTTTATTAATGGGTGACGCGGATGTACGGACAGAACATGAAATATTAAAACAATTTGATGTCCATGCAGATGTGTTAAAAGTGGGGCATCACGGCTCATATACTTCAACAAGTGAAACGTTTATAAAAAAAGTGGAACCGCAGTTTGCTATTTTGTCGTACGGGAGTAGTAATCCGTATGGACATCCTCACCAAAGTGTAGTGAAACGCTTAAAAAGGCACGGTATAATGGTATATAGAACGAATAAAAGTACAGTAGAAATGGAAACAGATGGTGAACATATTATGTTAGAGTCTAGCGGGTTAATGCCATTATTGAAGTGATTTCTATATTAGGGGGCGATACTGTCCCTTTTTGGAAAAATGAATAATATATATTATAATTATAAGAGACGTAAGAAATTTCCTTTTCTGTTGAATAAAAAGGAAATTTTATTAGAATGTATAGACAACTACTCGTGTGTATATTAAGATGGAACTAGGCGAATAAGGTAATAATAACAAGTAGGTAATTCATGGGAAAGGATCGATGAAAATGAAAACGCAAATTGTCATCAATGCCAAAATTTACACAGGTCAAGAAATAGTGGAAAACGGATTTATTCGTTACGCAGAAACCATTAAAGAAATTGGTTTGATGGCTCAATATGTACCACAAGAAAATGAAACTGTTTTTGATGCTACAGGGAAGATTGTAATTCCAGGTATGATCGATGTTCATATTCATGGTGGATACGATATTGATGCGATGGATGCAAATAGCGATGGGTTAGTAACTCTAGGTAAAGAAATGTTAAAAGAAGGGGTTACAACTTACTTCCCAACAACAATGACACAAGCTCCAGAGGCAATTGAAGCAGCGTTAACTGCTGCAAAAGAAGCAAAAGAAAAAGGAGCGCATTTCGAATATATTCACTTAGAAGGACCTTATGTTTCAAAGAAACGTGCAGGTGCACAACCACTGGAACATATCGTTCCTGCAAATATTGAGCAATTTAAACAATGGCAAGAAGCAAGTGGGAATTTAATTAAATTAGTAACATATGCACCAGAAGAAGAGGGAGCATTAGAGTTTGAACAATATCTTGCTGAAACTGGTGTAGTTGGCACAATGGGGCATACAGATGCAATTGATGGGCAACTAAAAAATAGAAAAATTACACATGCAACACATTTATACAATCAAATGCGTGGATTACATCACCGTGAACCAGGAGTTGTTGGTCATGTGTTATTAAATCCAGATGTAATGGTTGAAGTAATTACAGATGGTATTCATATTCACCCTGATATGGTGAAATTAGCATATAAGTTAAAAGGACCAAAAAAAGTAAGTGTTATTACTGACGCAATGCGTGCAAAAGGTCTTGAAGATGGATTATATGAGCTTGGCGGACAGCCAGTACATGTAAAAGATGGTAGTGCTCGATTAGAAGATGGAACGTTAGCTGGTAGTATTCTAAAAATGGATCAAGCTTTCCGAAATGTAATTGAATTTACAGGTTGTTCAATCGAAGATGCAGTACTGATGACATCAGTTAACCAAGCAGAAGAGTTTGGATTAAATAATAAAGGTGCATTAGCGGTAGGAAAAGATGCAGACTTTGTGGTGATGAATGAAGATTTACATGTATATGATACGGTTCGTTTAGGAATTCATATGAAGGAAGGGAAGTAATTAAATGAATATTCTTGTTGTAAAAACTCCAGAAGAACTAGCAGAAGCAGGTTATAAATTAATTGAAGAAGTTGTAAAAACAAAAGAAAATCCAACATTAGGAATGGCTACAGGAAGCTCTCCATTAGGTATTTATGCAGAAATGCGAAAAAATAAACTTGATACAAGCCGTGTAACCACTGTAAACTTAGATGAGTACGTAAATTTACCACATGAAGATAAAAACAGCTATCACTATTTCATGCAAGAACAGTTGTTTGATCATCTTCCATTTAAACAAACTTATGTACCAAACGGGATGGCAAGTGATTTAGAGGAAGAGTGCAAACGTTACGAGAGCATTCTAGCTGCTAACCCAGTTGACCTACAGATTCTTGGAATCGGTGAAAACGGTCACATCGGATTTAATGAGCCAGGAACACCGTTTAATTCTCCAACAAACATTGTTGAATTAACAGAATCTACACGCCAAGCAAACCTTCGCTTCTTCGAAAAAGAAGAAGATGTGCCAACTCATGCGATTACAATGGGAATTGGAAGCATTATGAAAGCGAAACAAGTTCTACTTGTTGCTATGGGTTCTAAAAAGGCAGAAGCTGTTAAAGAATTATTGCAAGGTGAATATAGTGAAGAGTGTCCGGCTACAGTTTTACAACGTCATCCGAATGTAACCGTAATCGCTGATCAAGAAGCTCTATCTTTATGCAGTGAGGCGATTGCTGATGAACATCGACAAGTATTCACCATTTCCGATCTATTATCAGATTCAAGAGTGGGTGAAACAGCTAATTGAGGACGGCGAATGGAAGCCGGGAGATAAAATCCCATCTGAGAATGAACTTTGTGATAAGTTCGAAGTGAGTCGAATGACAATCAGACAGGCGATTAATAATTTAGTGGAACAAGGCTATTTATATCGGAAGCGTGGAATTGGAACATTTGTCCAACTTCCGAAAGTGGAACAAAAATTGCAAGGAATGACGGGATTCACAGAAGACATGATTTCTCGTGGGATGAACCCAAGTAGTCAATTACTTAGTTTCCGCCTAGTTCCAGCTACTGCTAAAATAGCAGACCGGTTGAGAATACAGGAGGGGGAATCGGTTTATGAAGTGAGGCGTATTCGCTTAGCTGATGATGAACCGATTGCTTTTGAGACGACATATTTGTCGCCAGCTCTTGTAAAAGATATTGACGAAGAGATATTGCAACAATCTTTATATGAACATTTAGAGAAAAAACTGGGCTTTAAACTTGTTAGCGCTACTCAGTCAATTGAAGCTTCCGTTGCGACGGAAAATGAAGCTGAACATCTGCATATTCCTAAAAAGGCGCCTGTACTTGTAATGCGTCAATGGTCATATTCAGAAGGTGAGGTACCGCTAGAGTACGTGAAATGTATTTATCGTGGAGATCGTTATAAATTTATTACGAATATCGCACGTAACAAATAGTATATTTCAGTTTGTGAAGTACAGTGGAATTGAAAATGGTTAACATGTAAAGAAATAAAAATACGACTCATCCTTATAAGGAATGAGTCGTATTTTTATTATGAGCAATTACGTGGTTAACAGCATCTTTGACGTGATTTACTACATAGTGAGCGTGATTTTTTACTGCATCATCTGCTTGTGACATAGCAAAACTGTGAGGAGTTAAAGAAAACATAGGAATGTCATTGTAAGAATCCCCTATACAAGCAATTTCCTCAGGTTTTATTTGAAACTCATTTAATAAAACAGAAATGGCAGAGCCTTTACTAACATTCGGTGGCATTACATCTAAACATTGTTCTGCTGAGATGAAAGTACTAACTTTCCCGTGGAATTTTTCATCAATTTTTTTCTGAAGGAGTTGTAAGCTCTCCTTTGTTCCGCCGACAGAAATTTTATTTGGGAAAATTGTATCATCAATCTTCTGTAGTAAGTTTGGTTCTTCAACAGAAGTCATAGTTACTTGTTGTTCAAGTTCTTGAATAAAAGGTGTTTTCTCTTCAATGTAATAATTATGCTCATCACTTACATAACGGAAATAAGGCTCTTCATTCGTCATAGCTAACAAATCGGGAAGTATGCTGGAATCAAAAGTTGCAGATAATAGTTGTTTATTTTCATGTGTATATACAAAAACACCATTTACACTAATACGATGAAAATTTGTATTTACAGCTTTCATTAAGTCTGCAATTTCATTATCAAGTCTTCCGGAAGCGAAGCAAAGAATAACATTTTGTTCGGCAAGGCTGCGCAGTGCCGCAACATCTTGTTCATCAATAAGACCTCCGTGTTGCATCATTGTACCATCGATATCACTTACAAACATTTTAATCATGCTGTTATCTCCTTTCTATGTACAGTTGCTCTTACATTATACGCATCATATATAAACATGTCTAAAAAATGAATTTTTATTAAATGGCAGATGTTTTACATTGACGACAAAGAAGAATATTCTGTAACATAAAAGTAGGCTATTTAAGTACGAGGGTGGTGTTATATGAGTAATTATCTAGAAATTAAAAAAGTTTTAAATAATAATGTCATCATTGCTAGCCATCCGGAACACGAGGAAGTAGTAGTGATTGGTAAAGGAATTGGATTTGGGAAAAAAGCGAAAGATGTATTGGAGCAAGAACAAATCGAAAAAATGTTTGTCTTAAAAAATGAACGTGATCGTGAACAATACAAATTATTAGTGCCGCATATTAGTGAAAAATTAATTGAATTGATGAACGATATTATGCTGTACATTCAAGGAAAAGCGAAATCTCCACTAAATGAACATATTCATATTGCGTTAACAGATCATATTTCATTTGCGATTAAAAGGTTAAAACAAGGACTTACAATTGATAACCCTTTTTTAGTTGAAACAAAAATGCTCTATCCAGAGGAATATGAAATTGCGGAAGGTGTTGTAGAACTTTTAAATTCTCGTTTGCAAATTACATTGCCTGAAGGAGAAATTGGTTTTATTGCACTGCACATTTACAGTTCGCTTACAAATTCTGATTTATCTTCAGTTAATCAAAACTCCCGTCTCATTGCACAACTTGTATCTTTAATTGAGACAAACTTACAAATTACATTAGATCAAGAGAGCATTCATTATTTACGTCTTATTCGTCATCTTCAATATGCTATTGAGAGGGTGAAAAAAGGAGAAAAAGTAGAGGAATCGCAAAGTTTTGCTGATTTATTAAAGGCGGAGTATCCAGTTTGCTATAACTTGGCTTGGAAGCTAGTTAAGGTCATGCAAAAAGAGTTGCAACTACCTGTATATGAAGCTGAAAGTATTTATTTAACGATGCACTTGCAACGCTTAGTAAAGGCAGAGCATGTGTAAAAAGTCATATATTTTTGTCTAAAATGAAAACGTTAAAAAAAATGATTGAATCGCTTACAATAGTTATGTATAATAACTATTGCAAAGTTATACAAATTTCGACAAACACATTAAGGTGAGTAACGAAAACGTTTGCCTTAATTATAGTGAACTTATACGTAAACCTATTTTTGACACGTGTTACTGATTCGATCAGGCATGAGTGGAGAAAAGTAAGGAATGTAAGCTAGAGAAAGGGATATACTACCCTTTGTATAGCTATCGTTCTATCTTTTTTTCCTCATGTCTTTTTGGCGTTTGTCGGAAGGTATCAATATAGATAAGAGAGGAAGGGTTTCCATGTTTAAGAATATCTTTGGTGTTCTTCAAAAAGTCGGAAAAGCGTTAATGCTTCCAGTAGCGATTTTACCGGCGGCAGGTATTTTACTTGGATTTGGTAATGCATTTCAAAATCCACAGTTAACAAATGTTATTCCTGCTTTAAAAGCAGATTGGTTCGTAATGGTTGCAAAAATTATGGAACAATCTGGTGATATTATTTTCGCTAACCTTGCATTATTATTCGCAGTTGGGGTAGCAATTGGTTTAGCTGGTGGAGACGGAGTAGCTGGTTTAGCAGCATTCGTCGGCTACTTAATTATGAACAAAACGATGAGTGTGTTCTTAGAAGTAGATAAGCTAGTGAAAGTAACAAGTTCTGGAGCAGACCCAGTAAAAATTGGATTTGCAGATCCAGCGTATGCAAACGTATTAGGTATTCCAACGCTACAAACAGGGGTATTTGGTGGTATTATCGTCGGTATAGTAGCGGCATATTGCTATAATAAATACTTCAACATTGAATTACCATCATACTTAGGTTTCTTTGCAGGTAAGCGTTTCGTACCGATCGCAACTGCAACATTCTCTTTAATAGTAGGTATTATCATGTGCTTCGTTTGGCCATACATTCAAGGTGGCTTAAACACGTTCTCACATCAAATGATTGATGCAAATAGAACAATCGCAGCATTTATATTCGGTTTAATTGAACGTTCATTAATTCCATTTGGATTACATCACATTTTCTATTCACCGTTCTGGTTCGAATTCGGTCAGTATACAAATGCAGCTGGCGAATTAATCCGTGGTGACCAAAAAATCTTTATGGCACAGTTAAAAGACGGTGTAGAATTAACAGCAGGTACATTTACAACTGGTAAGTATCCGTTCATGATGTTCGGTCTTCCAGCAGCAGCTTTAGCAATGTACCATGAAGCACGTCCAGAAAATAAAAAATTAGCAGCAGGTATTTTAGGTTCTGCAGCATTAACATCTTTCTTAACAGGTATTACAGAGCCACTTGAATTTTCATTCTTATTCGTAGCGCCAGTATTATTCGGAATTCACGCTGTATTTGCTGGTCTATCATTTATGACAATGCAAATTTTAGGTGTTAAAATTGGTATGACATTCTCTGGTGGTTTAATTGACTTCCTATTATTCGGTGTACTACCAGGCCGTACAGCATGGTGGTGGGTAATTATTGTTGGTCTTGTACTAGCAGTTATTTACTACTTCGGATTCCGCTTTGCAATTCGTAAATGGAATCTAAAAACACCTGGTCGTGAAGTGGCAAATGCAAATGACGGCGCAGGAAAAGCAGAAGCAGGCGAACTTCCTCGTGAAGTATTAGTAGCACTTGGTGGTAAAGAAAACATTGCTTCTTTAGATGCTTGTATTACTCGTTTACGTGTTCAAGTTAACGAACAAAAGAATGTAAACAAAGACCGCTTAAAAGAACTTGGAGCAGCTGGTGTACTTGAAGTTGGAAATAACATTCAAGCTATTTTCGGACCGAAATCTGACACATTAAAATCACAAATTCATGATATTATGTCAGGTCGTACACCTCATGTTGAAAAAGAAGAACCTGTAAAAGTGGAAGAAACTCCTCAAAAAGTTGATGAAAATGAAACAATTGTATCACCAATCGAAGGGAAAATCTTACCAATTACAGAAGTGCCTGACCAAGTATTCTCAGGAAAAATGATGGGAGACGGATTTGCAATTGAGCCAACTGAAGGAACAGTAGTTTCTCCAGTGAACGGTGAGATTGTCAATGTATTCCCTACAAAACATGCGATTGGTATTCAATCTGAAGGAGGAAAAGAAATTTTAATCCACTTCGGTATTGATACTGTAAAATTAAATGGTGAAGGTTTTGAAGCGCTTGTAGCACAAGGCGACAAGGTGAAACAAGGCCAACCATTATTAAAAGTAGATCTTGCATTTGTAAAAGAAAATGCACCATCTATCATTACACCAATTGTCTTTACAAACTTACAACAAGGGCAACAAGTCGAATTGAAAAAAGATGGAAATGTTAAGAAGGGCGAAACCGCTATTATTGACATTCAGTAGGAATTTGACGCAAAATGTTTATAATTATAATAGGCGATGTGGTTGACCGAACATCGCCTATTATATACAATAGATGATGTAGTACTCACGTCTATACAACTAAAAAATACTGTAATTTAAAGGAGATAAATTATCATGGAAAAAATCTTTAAAGTAACTAGCGACTCAGGAATTCATGCTCGTCCAGCAACTCTACTTGTAAACACTGCAAGCAAATTCGGTTCTGACATTAACTTAGAGTATAACGGAAAGAACGTTAACTTAAAATCAATCATGGGCGTTATGTCTTTAGGCATTCAACAAAACGCAGAAATTAAAATCACTGCAAATGGTGATGATGCAGCTCAAGCACTAGCAGCTATCGAAGAAACTATGAAAAACGAAGGATTAGGAGAATAATGACTCTTAACATTCAAGGGATCGCTGCATCAAGTGGGATTGCTATTGCAAAGGCTTTCAGACTTGAAAATCCTGAATTTAACATCGAAAAGAAATCAATTACAAACGAAGCTGCAGAAATTGCACGCTTAGACGCTGCGCTTGAGAAAGCAAAAACTGAATTAGAAGCTATTAAGGACCACGCATTTGCTGAGCTAGGTGCTGACAAAGCTGCGATCTTTGAAGCACATTTATTAGTGTTAAATGATCCAGAACTAGTAAACCCAGTAAAAGATAAAGTAAATAGCGAAAAAGTAAATGCTGAATTTGCAATGGATGAAGTTGCATCAATGTTTATTTCTATGTTTGAAAACATGGATAACGAATATATGAAAGAACGTGCTGCGGACATTCGTGACGTAACAAGACGCGTTCTTGCACATTTACTAGGAATTAACTTCTCAAATCCTGGTACAATTTCTGAAGAGGTAATCATCATTGCTGAAGATTTAACACCATCTGATACAGCTCAATTAAACCGTAAGTATGCAAAAGGTTTCACTACTGATATCGGTGGACGTACATCTCACTCTGCAATTATGGCTCGTTCTATGGAAATTCCAGCTGTTGTTGGTACAAAAGTTGTTATGGAGAAAATCCAAAACGGCGATATCGTTATCATTGACGGTTTAGATGGAGAAGTAATTGTAAACCCATCAGAAGAAACTCTTCGTTCGTTTGAAGAAAAGAAAGCGAAATTTGAAGAGCAAAAAGCTGAATGGGCTAAATTAAAAGACCAAGCTACTGTAACAAGTGACGGACATCACGTTGAGCTTGTTGCAAATATCGGAACACCAAATGATGTACAAGGTATTATCGATAATGGCGGAGAAGGCGTTGGCTTATACCGTACAGAATTCTTATACATGGGCCGTGACAATCTTCCAACAGAAGAAGAGCAGTTCGAAGCGTATAAAGCAGTTCTTGAAGGTGTAAAAGAAGGTCAACCAGTCGTTGTTCGTACACTTGACATCGGTGGAGATAAAGAGCTTCCATACTTACATTTACCAAAAGAAATGAACCCATTCTTAGGATACCGTGCAATTCGCTTATGTCTTGATGAGCAAGATGTGTTCCGTACACAACTTCGTTCATTACTTCGTGCTAGCGTATACGGTAACTTAAAAATTATGTTCCCAATGATTGCAACTCTTGATGAGTTCCGTCAAGCGAAAGCGATTTTATTAGAAGAGAAAGCGAAACTTGTAGAAGCGGGTACAACTGTTTCTGATTCTATTGAAGTTGGTATGATGGTTGAAATCCCAGCTTCAGCAGTATTAGCAGATCAATTCGCGAAAGAAGTTGACTTCTTCTCTATCGGAACAAATGATTTAATCCAATACACAATGGCTGCAGACCGTATGAACGAACAAGTATCATACTTATACCAACCATATAACCCATCTATTTTACGTCTTGTAAAAATGGTTATCGATGCTGCTCATAAAGAAGGCAAATGGGCTGGTATGTGTGGTGAGATGGCGGGCGATTCACTTGCTATCCCATTATTATTAGGATTAGGTTTAGATGAGTTCAGTATGAGTGCAACATCTATTCTTCCTGCAAGAACACAGCTAAGCAAGTTGTCAAAAGCAGAAATGGAAACATTAGCAGAAAAAGCATTAATGATGTCAACTGCTGAAGAAGTTGTTGAACTAGTTAAAAGCATATAATTAATAAAAAAACCTGAGTCGATTTGAAATCGGTCTCAGGTTTTTTCTATGAGAAAAGTAAATCTTATTTGCTTACTATCGAGGATAAGAGACAGAATTAGATAGCGATTGCAACGATATCAGTTGGGCATACACGTAAAATACCAGTAAAAGTATTTCGATTTTGATTGTTCTTATCGTCTTTATTGTTATCTTTGTTGTCTTTGTTATTACGAGCTAAAGCAGAGAAAAGAGCAACACCGTTAGCGAAACCTTCAAAAATAACATTGTTGAATGTGCCGTTACCTCTAATGCTTAAAAGAGAAAGTTCTGTTCCAACTGAAATGTTAGCAAGTACGTTACATACAGCTGGTTGTTGTGGTCTAACCTCTCTCTCTCTCTCTTTCTCGCGATGGTCGCGCTCTCTTTCATGATGATGACATTCTCTAAAGTTATCACAGCATCCAAATGATCCAAACATAATCCTCATCACCCCCTTCACACTTATAATCTATGTAAGTTCGGTAGTTAGTGACTGGACAGAGAGTGGAATTTTTTCTAGGGGATTTTCTCATTTTAAATGACTAGCTGGGTGTTTAGTATGGAATGATGTTTAAAATAGGGGGAATATAACAAAAAAATGTAAAAACCACCGAAATAAATGAAATGGGTAGCCTTTACACTTTTTTACTTTTATATAAAACGATGATATATACAGGAAGAGCTAGGAGTAGTGGTACAATGGATCGTGCAGTATGTTTTTCTGATTCTAATTGGAATGCTTCTTCTTTTGGAAATTGTAAAATGGAGATGTTTGCGGCATCACCAATAAAATATAGAAGCAGTACAGTTACTATGTAACATAAAAGTGCGATAAAGCTTCCGTATGAACTCAATGAAAATCCCTCTCTTGTTATCTATTTGTTATCATTGTATCACAATTGTAACAAAAATACACGGGTATATTTCAACGTCTTAACAAAATTCGACACGAAACGTCACGTTTATTTATGAGAAGGGAATAGAATATACTTTTCCATAAGTATAAATGTCGAATGATTTGTAGTAATATTACAAAAGTATGACAGGGAATAAAAAAACGAAGGCAATGTAGTTGCCTTCGTTTTTTATTATTTTGCCCACTCGCTCACTTGCTCTACGCTCATGCGAGGTGCAGGGTGGCCTTTTAAAGTTGATTCACCAATTGTAATAAGCATAATTGGAACGTAACGAGATGAAACGTTAAATTCGTCTGTCAGTGCTTGTGGATTGAAGCCACCAATAGCACAAGTATCCCAACCAGTTGCTTTAGCTGCAAGCATAAGTTGCATTGCTGCTAAAGATGCATTTGAAAAGGCAGCATCTCTTGGGAATTGTTCACGAGCATATGCAGATTCAATATTTTTAGCTAAGCGTTCTTTTGCTTCTTCTTTCATAAATCCTTGTTCTACAATTGGACCATATACTGGCTCAACATTTTTATAAGCTTCTAAATCACCTAAAATAGCGACTACTGCAGAAGCATCAAGAATTTGTTGTTGGTTATAAGCTATTGGATGTAATCGTTTTTGTACATCTTCACCTTGAAAAACAAGGAATTTCCAGTGTTGTAAGTTCCAAGCGGAAGGTGCTTGTGCTGCTGCTTTTAAAATCTCATGTAATTCTGTAGATGAGATTTCTTTATTTGGGTTGAATGCACGTGTAGATGTGCGTTCATATAGAACGTTAAAAAAGTTGTCGTTTGTCATAATATATCCTCCAAATTGTATATAAAATTATCGGGAAAACGTAATGTATATTACTTACATTTTGTAAGTTATCGAATTTAAGAATATAATATCTTTATTTTAATTGTCAAGTTTTAAGAAATAAGCTAGGGCATTCATACAAACGATATAATTCCTATAATCATACACTAAAAAAGGAATTTATAGAGTGAAAAGGGAAGATAACATTCTCAATTAGCTTGTTAATATGTATTTCTCACAAATTAAAGTTTATTGGAGAACAGTCTTTTAAAAATATTTGTGAGGAATTCAGTAGAACAAGATATATGAAGTGAGTGAAGACTAGTGATGAACATACTACATTTTTTATTAGAGAATACGGTTTTCCAAAATGTGTTACAAGATCTGCAGTTAAATGTCCTTTATATAGAAAATGGATGTAAACATCAACAAACGATAGAAAATATCCATCCAAAATGTATGTTTATAGCAAATAGTTTTGAAGAGGGCGAACTATTATTTCAAAGAACGAAACCGCACATTATAATTATGTATGTAACAGATTATTCTCAAATAAAATATATAAAGAATATGTATACCTCGCAAAGTACATTCATTGTCATTTGGGATCAACAAATAACAAAAGAATTTACAGATGTACTTGCATTAGGAATACGTAATATTGTAATAGCCCCTGTAACTCCGCAAGCAGTGTTAGAAGAAGTGAATAAGAGTTTGTATCAACTTTCTTTGGTAAGGCAAGTTAGTTTACAACAGGAACTGCTTCAAACGATGTTTGATTTTCAAAATGATTTATTATTTATAGTAGAAGATGATGAAATTGTTGATTGTAATACAAATTTTTTAACGTTTTTCGGATATGAAAATTTGTTTGCCTATCGCGAGCAACATTTAGTATTTGCTGAACATTTTATTAGAGAAAATGGATACTACTCGACGACGCATGATATAACATGGCTAGAGGATACTTTATCAAGCGGTAGAAGAATTAAGATGTCAAATTATGAAGGGGCAGTATCTACTTTTCTATTACGTGCGACACCATTGCCAGAAGATTTATCAAGATTTATTGTAAAGTGCACGGAAATTACAGAATTAGATGAAATCTATCAAGAACAAGAAAGACTTGCTATGATAGATTCATTGACAGAGATTTATAATCGTTTAAAGTTTCAACAAATACTAGAGGTAGAATGGGAAAAGGTAATACGTAATGATGAGAAAATAGCAATTATTTTATTTGATATAGATAATTTTAAAACAGTTAATGACACATATGGTCATGATTTTGGCGATTTGGCATTAATACAACTTGCAGAGCTTATGAAATCTAAAGTGGAGCAGCAACATGTATTTGCAAGATGGGGAGGGGAAGAATTCATTATATTAGTGACAAATACAGTAGAAAAGGAAGCATTTCAAGTTGCGGAATCATTACGATTCTTCATTGAAACAAAGCAATTCACTGGAATTTCGAAGTTAACAGCTAGCTTTGGAGTTGCGTTATATGAACAAGGAACTACAAGAGAAGAATTAATGCAACGAGCGGATATTGCATTATATGAAGCGAAAAAAAATGGAAAGAATCAAGTATGTGTGTATAGAAAAGAAAAAATGTGATTTTTCGCAACAAATTGTTGCGATTTTTTTTTATTGTTTGATAATAGAATAGGGGGACAATTTTTAGCGAAGGAATTATGGAGGATTAATATGATAAAAAAAGTAATGGTGGTGGCTTCACTGTCTGCTATAGTTGGCGGCGGAGTATACTATTTTCTTGTTAGCCCCAATATAAAGGAAAACACTGTATTAACAACTAAAGTGAATCCTACTATTGAATCGGAAGTACAAGGGAATATAGAAGAAAAAGAAGAGCAACAAATTGATTATGCTAGCATATCTCAAAAATTAGATCAATATTTAGTCGGAAAGCAATTCAATGGAACAGTTTTGGTAACAGATAAAGAGCATGTTATATTGAATAAAGGATATGGGTATGCTGATGTTCAAAATAAAATAGAAAATACGCCTCAAACAAAATATCGTATCGGTTCTATTACGAAAACAGTCGTTGCCACATCTATTTTACAGCTGCAAGAACAAGGGAAATTGAATATTCAAGATAATGTAAATAAATATATTCCTTCATTTCCGGAGAATAAAAATATTACGCTATATCATTTATTAACGCATACCTCTGGTTTACCTGAACACGCAAAAGGCAATATTAATGCGGCTTCCCGCTTACAATTAATTAATTGGATTGGACGTCAAAATTTAGAATTTCCTGCAGGAACAGGTTGGAGATATACAGATTATAATTATATGGTGCTTGCTTATATAATAGAACATATATCGAAAAAACCTTTAGGAGATTACATAAAAGAAAACATATTTGTAAAAGCAGATATGCATGAATCCGGTATGGGAAATATGGTACCTGGAGATAAAAATTTTACAAAGGGTTATGTGAAAAAAGATCAAGAGCTTGTACCAGCGCAGAAGTTAGGCATGGATTGGCTATATGGTTGTGGTGAGATGTATACGACAGTTGGAGATATGAAGAAATTAGACGAAGCAATTATAAATGGAAAACTTCTTTCTGAACAAAGTATACAGGCAATGTTTTCACCTTCAGCAGAACGGAAATATGCATTTAGTTTTTATATATATCCAGATTATTTTCATAATCATGGTGTATTATCTGGTTGGAACACTTTCAATAATTTTAATAAAGAAAAAGGAACTTTTGTTATTTTATTTTCAAATGTGAAAAATAGTATGGATGATGACTTTAATAAAGAGTTCCGAAAGATGGTAAATGATTTATTAGAACAAAGGGGATGAGAAAATGGAACATAAAACTTTATCAATAGGTTTCATTGGGATTGGCGTAATGGGAAAAAGTATGGTTTATCACTTAATGCAAGATGGTCATAAAGTATATGTATATAATAGAACGAAAGCAAAAACAGATTCTTTAGTGCAAGATGGTGCAAATTGGTGTAATACGCCAAAAGAGTTAGTGAAGCAAGTTGATATTGTAATGACAATGGTTGGATATCCACATGATGTAGAAGAAGTGTATTTTGGTATAGAAGGAATTATAGAACATGCAAAAGAAGGTACGATAGCAATTGACTTTACGACATCTACACCTACTTTAGCAAAACGGATTAATGAAGTTGCAAAAAGCAAAAATATATATACGTTAGATGCACCTGTCTCAGGAGGAGATGTTGGTGCGAAAGAGGCAAAACTCGCAATTATGGTAGGTGGGGAGAAAGAAATATATGATAGATGCTTACCTTTACTTGAAAAGTTAGGAACAAACATTCAATTACAAGGACCAGCTGGGAGTGGACAACATACAAAAATGTGCAATCAAATTGCGATTGCTTCCAATATGATTGGAGTATGTGAAGCTGTTGCTTACGCGAAGAAGGCTGGACTGAATCCAGATAAAGTGTTAGAGAGTATTTCAACAGGGGCAGCAGGTAGCTGGTCATTAAGTAATTTAGCTCCTCGAATGTTAAAAGGAGACTTTGAGCCAGGATTTTATGTAAAGCATTTTATGAAAGATATGAAAATTGCTTTAGAGGAAGCAGAAAAATTACAATTACCAGTCCCAGGCTTAAGTTTGGCGAAAGAATTGTATGAAGAGTTAATTAAGGATGGCGAAGAAAATAGTGGAACACAAGTACTATATAAAAAATATATAAGGGGGTAAACGAGGTGGACCTTCAAAAGTTTGATGAGATGATTGATACTGTACAGCGAGCTACTTGTATGCAAATTAATGAAAAACAAAAAGAAGCTTTTAAACAAAAATATGATTTTGAACCAGAATTTGAATATGGAAGAGATGAGAAGGGGCATTATGTAATTCGAACCTCAAAAAAGATGTTAGAAGAAATGGAGTTTTATTTAGCATTGAAATATGATCGTGATGGAGTGGATCTTTATATGCAAGCTGAGATTGACGGCATATTTTATGTATCTATTAGCTATGGTGAAGATGCCCTACATCTACAAGAATTGTTTCAATTTCTAGAAGAAAATAAATAAAAGTCCTCAAATGAGGACTTTTATTTATTTAGTCATCTTTAATTTTTATAATTATAAGTTAGAAGCCCGGCGGCATCGTTCAACCGGGAATGGGATAATTTGTGCGATATGATTAGGACCAAATTGTTTTGTACGAGCATGGCGTATTATATAAAAAGCACACAGAATTGAAACAGGAATAGCGCCGAATAAACCAAATAATAAAGCGCTTACACAAGATGCGACAAATCCTAAAACACCAATTTCTAACTCTTCCATAATAGCTCCTAAAATAACAGGAAATGCTCCACATGTAACTCCAAGTATAAGTGCGATAAGTAAGCTCATGATTATCCCCCTCTGTTTGCGATATTATTTTCCTTCTTAGTTAATTGTAGTATATCACACATAAAACAGAATTTTCAGAAAAAATTCAATAAATGTTCAAAAAATGTTCGAAAAATGCACTTGAAAAATCAAGGTGTTAAATTTGTGATGAAATGGTACTTTCAAGTAAATAAAAAATCAGGCTTATTTCAAAATGAAATAAGCCTGTTCCATAGGAGGATGTATATATGTAGAGTGAATAAAAGTTTGGAAAAGGGGGTCCAAGTCCTTTTATTCAACTAACTACCTTAATAGATTGGAACCCAGCCTTCAGTTGTCACAAAAATACGAATAGCTACAACTTGGCGATCATCTTGCAAGGTAAAATAATGTCTTGCATTTTCAGGAACAGATATTAAATCGCCTGGCTCAAGTTCAACATCAAAGAATTTCCCATCTTTACCTTCAATAGCGAAAATGCCATGACCACTGACGATAAAGCGAACTTCGTCATCTGTATGATGGTGTTCCTTTTGGAAATTAATTAATAATTCGTCAAGGTTAGGGGTGCTATTTGAAAGTGAAATTACATCATGTGCTTTATAACCACGGCGTGCTGAAACATCAGCGATTTCTTTTGAAAAAATAGCTAATATTTCAGCTTTGTTTTCATCTGTTAACGAATAATTTTCATTTAAATGAGTAGGAAGTTTAGAAATATTCCATTTCTCATATAAAACGCCTTCCTCTTGTAGAAATTTAGATACTTCCACTTCATTTTCAATACGAGTATTTACTTCATGAATACGAATTTGCGCCATTAGAAACGCCTCCCTGAATTGATAATAGTTTTATATGAAATTGGAATAAAAACTCATAAGCTTCTAATCTCTTCTTTGCATCAAAGCTATCTCGGCCCCATACAGTAATACCGTGGTTACGGATTAATACTGCACCCGAATCTCCTTGTATATGCTTTCGGAAGTTTTCTCCAAGCGTTGGGATATGGGCATGGTTTTCGATAATAGGAATGTGAATTGTTGCACCTTCTTCCCAAATATCGAGTGCTTTAATAATTTCTTGATTTTGAAGGGTGACTGCATCACTATATAAATTTGTGATGACATTATTATCGGTTGTATGAACATGAAGTACGCAACCGGCATTCGTATTGTTATAAATGTGTGTATGCAATATTGTTTCTGCTGAAGGACGTAATTCAGTCTCTAAAACGGGAACTCCTACATGATCTACTAATAGAAAATCATCTGGAGTGGTTTTTGTTTTATCTTTACCGCTTGCCGTAATAAGAAAAGTAAGTGGTTCATGACTAACCTTTATAGAAATATTACCACTTGTTGCTGGGAACCAATTTCGTGTTGTTAACTCTTTTTTTATCTCGCTTAAGTCATACCATTGACGAAAAAGTTGTTTCATGCCTTCACCTCAAACAAAAGTTTTAATTCAGCTTGCACATCTTGAAATGTTTCAAACGGTGTATAAGCAATATGATTTTCTGCACACTTTGTAATAAGAAAATCGCGAGCGAATACTTTATCAGCTTGTTTCGCGGCTTGTAAATCAGTAATAGAATCTCCAATTACAATATGAAAGTCATCTGTATCACTTAATTTACGGATTAATGATGATTTACATAATCCGCAATGATTTTGACAATGATCATCACAAGAATGAGGCCATTTAACTGTAATAAACTCTGCTGAAAAGTCTGTTTCATTACAATAAATTTGCTCTTTTGGAATGATTCCTTGTAAGAGTGGATAGACGAAGAAATCCATTCCACCTGATATCACGTAAAAAGAAATGTTATTTTCCTTTACGAATTGTATAAACTCATGAAAACCACTACGGATTTCAGCAGTTTCTATTAAAAATTGAATAATATCATCGTGCAGATTAGTAGGTATTAATTGAAATAATTGAGAAACACCTTCTTGAATGGATAGTTCTTGTGATAAAATTTTATTCTTTACTTCTTCGGCTTCTGGTGGTGCGAATTTTTCCATAATGGACATAATGTTATCATTATTTGTAATCGTGCCATCGAAATCACAAAATACTTGAATACTCATAATTTCACCTCATAAGAGGGATTTCCCCATATTTGTAGTGCACTATGCAAATTTATGTCGTCTACTTCATGGAGTGGTTTATTTTGCAAAGTAGCATCAATTGCAGTACGAAAAGCTTTACCGCCGCCTTGCGCTCCATTTGGATGTCCGTGTATCCCGCCGCCAGCATTAATAACAACATCTTTACCGAAATCTCGTACAATAAAGGGAACGAAACCAGGATGAATACCAGCAGACGGAACAGAAAAGCTCTTCTTGAAAAATGCATCGTCTTCAGTTAAATATTTTGAGATAGCAAGAGCCTCCTCTTTTTCTAGCGCAACACTTCCGTATGGAGATGGGAATAATGAAAAGTCAGCCCCAGCATAACGTAGTAGCTTTCCAAGTAATAATGGAGATGAAACTCCATATAACTTGGATGCTGAATAAGCACCACTTACAGCAGGATGTGCCATAATAGGAACTGGGATTTCATCATCTTCTGCAAGTGATTGTAGTACATCTAGTCCGTAAGCAAATACGTTAAATAATAGAATATCAGCTCCAGCTTGCACTGCACGTTTAGCATTTTCTTTTAAATCAAAAGTTCGCCCTGTTAAATTTACGGCATATAACGTTTTATGACCGTATGTTTCGTAGACAGATTGTAAAACTTCTTTTCCAGATACAATGCGTTTCGTAAGGGGTGTTAATGCATTTTCAAATAATATTTCATCATCTTTTACTATATCTACACCACCAATTGCTTGATCGCGTAATTGCGTTTTTAAATACCCAATGTTTCGTCCAATCATTCCTTTAAAAATACTCATTAAAAGGGGACGATCATGCACTTGTAAAAGATTTCGAATACCATCTATCCCGAATTTTGGACCAGGAAAATGTTTTTTTAACTCGTCTGAAAAAGTTAAGTCAATTAGTTTTACTTCGCCATCAAGTGATAGCTTTCCAAATGTAGTCGTTAAAATCGCTGGTAAATCTGGACTGAAGTTTAATAGCGGATATTCGATTTTAATAATTCCGCGTTTTACTTTTTTACGTAAATACGAATTGGTATGTTCATGTTCAGCTAATTCCTCAACATGAATGACGTTGCCTTTATGCTGCTTTAATTGTTCTTGCAATAAGTGTGGCAAATGAGTCCAAGAGCCAATTGTTAAACCGAGTGCAATTTGCTCAGCTTTTTTTTCTAAGTTATGTGAATCATCATGGATTAAATACGTCGCTATAATTCCGCTCATTGTTATAACCTCCTAGTTAAATAAAAAAACCTCTCAGCTAAGGAGAGGTTTTTTTACAACCAGCTCCTTATCTGTCAGCGTAATGCTGCGAGAATTAGCACCGTGTCTACAATTGTAGATCGGTTGCCGGGTTTCGTCGGGCTCGTCCCTCCACCTGCTCTTGATAAGAAGTATTTAGAAATGTTTAAATTTTTAAGATAACTGAATTTTGTCAGATATTTTTCGTGTTGTCAATTACTTTTTGAAAAAATTTAATTTATCAATTCGATTAATGGCTTCTCGTAATCTATCTTCTGTATGCAAGAGACCAACACGGACATACCCTTCCCCATGCTCACCAAATCCAACACCAGGAGCAACTGCGACATGTGCTTTTTCTAGTAAAATATTAGAAAATTGCTCAGAGGTATATCCTGTTGGAACGGGAAGCCATGCAAAGAATGATCCTGTTGGAATGTCTACATTCCAACCAATTGAGTGACAGGCTGAAATAAGAGCGTTTCTTCGAGATTCGTAACTATTTACAAGGTCTATTACACAAGACTGTGAACTTAATAGCGCTTCTCGAGCAGCATCTTGAACTGCACCGAATATACTAACATACATATGATCTTGTAATAGGTTAATTGTTTCAATCACACTTTCATTCCCTACAGCAAAAGCGATGCGCCAGCCAGCCATATTGAAAGTTTTTGATAATGTGTAAATTTCAATTCCTATATCTTTCGCGCCATCTGCTTGCAAGAAACTAACAGGTTTTTGACCATCAAATCCGATAGCGCCATAAGCAAAATCGTGAACAACTAATATATTATGTTTATTAGCAAAGTGAATGGTTGCATCAAAAAAATCTTTTGATGCAGTAGCACCGGTAGGATTATTTGGATAGTTTAAAAACATTAATTTTGCACGCTCTGCAATAGAGTCATCAATGTTCGTATAATCTGGCAAAAAGTTATTTTCTGCAATAAGCGGCATTGTTTCAAAGTGTGCTTTTGCTAAAGCAACCCCGGATAAATAATCTGGATAACCTGGATCCGGAACGAGAATCGTATCACCGGGATTTGTAAAACAAATCGGTAATTCTACTAGTCCAGCCTTCCCTCCAAACAAAATAGCAACTTCAGTTTTTGGGTTTAATTCCACGCCGTATTCACGTTTATAGAATGTAGCCACGGCTTCCTTTAAGCTTTCATGTCCGCGAAATGGCGGATATTTATGATGAATGGTCTTTTCGGCAGCATCTTGTAAAGCTTTTACGATATGCTGCGGTGTTGGTTGATCTGGATTACCTTGACCTAGATTAATAACATCGTGACCAGCTGCAACGACTTTGTTAACTTTTGCAACAAGTGAAGCGAAAAATTGTGTTGGCAATGATGTTACTATCTCAGAAGGTTGAAATAATTTCATACTTTCCACCTCTTTTGAAAGTTGTTACAATTCTAGTGACAAATGATATAATCTTTCCAGTATTTTGTAAAGAGAAAAATAAGAATGGGGCTGAAAAAATGAAAGTCGCATGTATTCAAATGGATATTGTTTTTGGAGATGTAGAAAAAAATATTGAGAATGCTAAAAATAAAATAAGTGAAGCTATGAAGGAAAGGCCAGATGTTATCGTCTTACCAGAACTATGGACAACAGGATATGATTTAACGAGACTTTCTGAAATTGCAGATAGGGATGGAGTGGAAACGAAAGAAAAGTTAATAGAATGGGCGAAGCAATATGATATACATATTGTTGGTGGGTCCATAGCAAAGCAAACAGAGCAAGGCGTTACAAATACGATGTATGTTGTAAATAATGAAGGACAGTTAGTCAACGAATATAGTAAAGTACATTTATTTCAGCTTATGGATGAACATAAATATTTAATAGCTGGTAATGGTACGGGCGAATTTAAGCTAGATGATGTTGAATGCGCTGGAACAATTTGTTATGATATTCGTTTTCCAGAGTGGATGCGTGTTCATACTGCTAAAGGGGCAAAAGTATTATTTGTTGTAGCAGAATGGCCATTAGTTCGTTTAGCACATTGGCGTTTGCTATTGCAAGCAAGAGCAGTTGAAAATCAGTGTTATGTTGTTGCGTGTAATAGAGCAGGAAAGGATCCGAATAATGTGTTTGCAGGTCATTCTTTAATTGTGGATCCTTGGGGTGAAGTTGTAGTAGAGGCGAATGAAGAGGAATCAATTTTATTTGGAGAGCTTGTATTCGAGAAAATTAGAGAAGTACGAAAAGGAATTCCAGTTTTTGCGGATCGTCGTCCAGAATTATACAAATAAAATGTTGACAAGTGATTTTTATTCTTGGTATAGTCATCAACATAAAGTTAAAAATTCAAAAAATTATACAACTCTTATCAAGAGCAGGTGGAGGGATTTGGCCCGATGAAGCCCAGCAACCGACCGTAATACCATTGTGAAATGGGGCGTTTATTACGCCAAAAGGCACGGTGCTAATTCCAGCAGAAAGTAAAAATTTCTGGCAGATAAGAGGGGAGAAGATAAACTTCAAACCTCTTTCTTAGTGGAAAGAGGTTTTTCTGTGTTAGAAAAACCTCTGAATTTAAAAAGGGGGAGAAGACGATGGGATATTATTCATTAACAGAAATAACAGCTGTACAATATGCGAAAGATCATGGTTATTTTGAAGAGAAGGCAAATGTCATTTGTCATGAAATTGGAGATGGAAACTTAAATTACGTGTTCAAATTAGATGATGGAGAGAAATCCATTATAATAAAACAAGCACTGCCTTATGCTAAAGTAGTTGGTGAAAGCTGGCCATTGTCTATAAAAAGAGCAACGATTGAAAGCAAGGCATTACAAATTTTTGCGCAGTATGTACCGGATTATGTTCCAGTAGTGTACAGTCATGATGAAGAGTTAGCGATAACGGTAATAGAAGACTTATCAAGACTAACAATTACAAGAAAAGGATTAATAGACGGAGAAGAATATCCGCTTTTATCCCAGCATATTGGTCGTTTTCTAGCACATGTTTTATTTTACACTTCAGATTTTGGTTTACAGTCAGAAGAGAAGAGGATACTAGAAGGTACCTTTGTAAATCCGGACCTATGTAAAATTACAGAGGATTTAGTGTTTACAGATCCTTTTGGGCATTATGATACAAATGATTATGAGCCAGATTTACAGCTCGTGGTTGATGAACTTTGGAGTGATAAAACTTTAAAACTAAAAGTAGCACAATATAAATATAAGTTCTTAACAAGAAAAGAAACTCTTATTCATGGTGATTTACATACTGGTAGTATTTTTTCGTCACCTTCTGAAACGAAAGTGATTGATCCAGAATTTGCGACATATGGCCCATTTGGATTTGATATAGGTCAATTTATTGCAAATCTATTATTAAATGCTTTATCTAGAGAAGAAGAAAAGAGAAGTGTACTATTTTTTCATATAGAAAAGACGTGGAGTTATTTTGTAGAGACTTTTACAAAGTTATGGATTGGGGAAGGTGTAGAAGCATATACGAAAGAAAAACAATGGTTACCAATTATTTTGCAAAATATCTTTACTGATGCTGTTGGATTTGCCGGATGTGAACTAATTCGTAGAACAATTGGTTTAGCTCATGTAGCAGATTTAGATGAAATAGAAAATAAAGAAACAAGAATTCAAGCTAAGAAACAAGCGCTATCCTTAGGAAAAGAACTAATAAAATATGAATCTAAAAGTGCTGATATTCAACTGTTTCGAACATTATTTCAACAGACAGTTTCAAGGGGTGTAAAAGCATGAGTACAATTGTTACTGTTCCGAGATCTGTAAGTTGGAAAGGTGATGCAATTGCAGTATTAAATCAAACGAAATTGCCACATAGCACAGAATACAAAACATTAACGACTATTGAAGGGGTTTGGAAAAGTATCATAATGTTAGAAGTACGTGGAGCGCCTGCAATTGGAATTGTAGCTGCATTTGGCTTGGCGCTTGCAGCGAAAAAATATAATACTTTACATATCGAAGAATTTCAAAAGAAGTTTAATAGAGACTGTAACTATTTAGGGACATCACGCCCAACGGCAGTAAATTTATTTTGGGCAATTGATCGTATGAGAGAATCTATTCGAGAGATTACTACAATAAAAGAAGCACAAAAAATATTAGAAGAAGAAGCGCTTCGCATTCAACAGGAAGATGAAGAGGTGTGTCGAAATATTGGGGAATATGCGTTAACATGTTTTAAAGATGGCGATAATATTTTAACAATCTGTAACGCTGGAAGTATCGCAACTGCCAGATATGGAACTGCATTAGCTCCCTTTTATATTGGAAAAGAGAAAGGTGTGCGTTTACATGCATATGCGTGTGAAACGAGACCAGTTTTACAAGGTGGTCGCTTAACGACGTGGGAATTGAAGCAAGCAAATATTGATGTGACCCTTATAACAGATAATACTGCAGCTCATGCTATTCAAACGAAAGAAATAAACGCAATTATTGTGGGGGCGGATCGAATTGTCGCAAATGGAGATACAGCCAATAAAATAGGGACAATGAATTTAGCTATTTTAGCAAAGTACTTTAATATCCCATTTTACGTTGCTGCGCCACTGTCAACATTTGATGTTACGAAAGAAACTGGAGCCGAAATTATTATTGAAGAAAGAGATGAAACAGAAGTTACGAAAATCTTTGGAAAACAAGTAGCACCAATTGGAACGGATGTTTATAATCCAGCATTTGACATAACGCCGAATGAATTAATTACAGGAATTATTACTGAGAAAGGTATTATACGCGGGGACTATAAACGAGAAATTGCATCATTATTTGAAAAACAAGCTAATACATAATAGCTTGTTTTTTTATGCCTAAATGCAGTGTTTTCTCTTACTTATATAATGAAAGGAGGGGAAGAGGGTGGAAGAGTGGATCAAGATGATAGGTAATGTAGGGTTTCCAATTGTTGTAACATTATATTTACTCCACCGTATTGAAAGTAAATTAGAGGGGGTAATTGTTGCAATTGAGAAGCTCCCGCGGCAATTACTAAAGTACGAAGATCCTCGGGATAAAAAATAAAGTTTGCTCTTCTTGAGCAAACTTTATTTTTATTGAGCGGTATAACCACCATCGATAACGACAGCTTGACCAGTTATACCTTTAGCTTTTTCACTCGCTAAAAACATCGCATAATCTGCAATTTCTTGTACTTGTAATAAGCGCTTTTGTGGAACGAGTGGATAAATAACATCTTCTAAAACATTTTCAAGTGGTACATTTCGTGTAGTAGCTAAGTCTTGTAGTTGATTACGTACAAGGGGGGTATCAACATAACCAGGGCAAAGGGCATTAACAGTAATACCATGCGTAGCACCTTCTAAAGCGGCAACTTTTGTTAATCCAATTACGCCATGTTTTGCACTATTGTAGGCAGCTTTTCCAGCAAACCCGACAAGGCCGTTAATAGAAGCGATATTAATAATACGACCATATTTTTGTTGTTTCATAATCGGAAAGGCATGCTTAATTGCAATAAACGGAGCAATTTGCATAATTTGAATTAGTAGCTCGAACTTTTCAGTTGGAAAGTCTTCAATGGGTGAAACGTGTTGCATTCCTGCGTTGTTAATTAATATATGTAATGAACCGAAATGATCAACTGTTTGAGAAATTGCTGCTGTAATTTCCTCTTCAGATGTAACGTCACATTTTAAACCGATAGCTTGAAAACCTTCATTTTGTAATTGTTCAGCAGCTTCTTTTGCGCGTTCTTCAAGCCGATCGGTAATCACAACTTTTGCACCTTCTTTTGCAAAAGCCTTTCCCATTTCATAACCAATGCCACTTGCAGCACCTGTTAAAAAGACAACTCGATTTGTAACCATGATGAAAAACATCCCTTCATAATAAAGTTTTCATAGTGCTCTATTTAGAGAAGCTATAATGAAATTCCTGCAAACATTTGGAAAAAATATCGTTAGCTATCTTGTTTTGCAAAATAGTCTTTGCTATACTATTTTGTAAAGCAAGATACTTACGCTTATCTATCTTGTAAAGCAAGATAGTAGGAGGATTTGAATTATGTCGACAAGTCAAATGCTGAAAGGGATTTTAGAAGGATGCTTACTTGCTATTATTTCTGAAGGCGAAATATACGGTTATGAAATGAGTGAAAAGCTAGCGAAGTATGGTTTTACAATGGCGAGTGAGGGAAGTATTTATCCGTTATTAATACGAATGCAAAAAGAAGGACTAATAACAAGCGTAATGAAGGAATCTCCATCTGGTCCAAAGAGAAAATATTATACATTAACAGAAAAAGGCGAGGAAGCACTTGATGAATTTATGGATCGCTGGGAAACGATGCAAAGTAGTGTAGAACGTCTACTTGAAGGGAAGGGAAGGAGAAAATAATGCTATCAAGTGAAGCGCGAAAGTTTTTGTTAGATATGAGATTATTTTTGACGGCAAAGAGTGTGAAAGAAAGCGATATTGAAAATTTTATAGAAGATGCGGAACTCCATTTAATTGAGGGGGAGAGTGATGGGAAAAGTGTAGAAGATATTTTCGGAAGCTCACCGAAAGAATATGCAAATGAACTTGTCAAAGTAATGGAAAGAGATAGACAGGAAACGTGGAAGCAAATTGGTTTTACAGTAATGAATATCGTATCGTTTTGGATTATTGCTTCTATCTTAATAGTGAATCATGGAATGTTACAGATTTCACTTATTCAGTGTATCGGTTACAGTTTTTCATTGATTTTAGTTGTTATAGGTCCTAATTTTCTACTTCGCAAAATGACCTTCGTCACAAGCTTTACAAAAACATGGTTTTCCATGTGGTCTTTAGTTATGATTGCTCCATTGTTTTTATTAGGAGCTGTTACGATATTAGATGTGATATATCCTACAAAAATGCTCACATTCACCGAAGTCCAAAGTTATATAGTAGCTGGTGGGATTTTTATGATCACAGTAGCGATAAATATATATTTTGAAGGATGGTTTAAAAACTTATATTTAATCATTCCACTTTCTATTATGTTACTGTTTAAAACATTTACATCGGAAGATCTTATGCCAATGCTATTTCAAATTATATGTTTATACGGAAGTTTGTTTATTTTAATTTTCCTTGAAATTATGATGAAGACGAATAGAAGAGAAATGGTTAAATAAGGGAGGGGTTATAATGAATGTTTCTAAAGAAGGAGAAAAGTTTTTAATCGATACGAAAGTATATTTAATAACAAAAGGGATTAAAGAAGAAGAGGTGAACGCCTTTCTAGAAGATGCAGAACTTCATTTAATAGAAGGTGAAAAAAAGGGAAAGACGGTAAGGGACATATTTGGTGACTCACCAAAAGAGTATGCGGAAGAATTAGCGAAAGAGATGGAGAAGGATAAAAGCGGAAGTATAAAGAGTGTTTTAGGAATGATTATTGGTATTGGTGGGTATTGGTTACTAACCAATATTTTATTTGGAAATTCGAATCAACAATTTACGTTAACAAATGTACAGTTAATTGGTTATCCTATCGTTTTAATTATTACAATTATTGGAACGGTTTTTGCGTTTAGAATGTCTTCTTTTAAAAGTAAATTAGTAGAGTTTGGAATTATTTATGTAATAGTAATGATACCTATTTTATTATTAGTGTTATTAATGTTTATGAATAAATGGTACGGGACACCTGTATTGCAATTAACTACAATGCAAAGTTATATACTAGCTGGAATAATCTTATTAGTACTGCTAATTGGTGAAGCGTACATACTTGGATGGATTGGAATATTAGCTGTTATCATACCGTTATTAATTATGTTTGTATTTAAAGAATTAGGGAAGCAAAACCCATATTGGGGAATGTTAGAGCCTTTACTTCTGTACGGAAGTTTATATGTATTAATGAGATGGTCTTTTAAAAATGAAGAGGAAAAAACTGTAAGCTAGTTTTGTACTAATAGTGAAGTGAACGAACTGAATTTTTTATCAAGGGGGGAACGAATATGCAAAGTATATTTCTAGGTATATTGTCTATTGTGTTTTTAGGTTTAACGATTTTTGGGCTCTATACTACCTTTTTGAAAAAGGTACATGATGACTATTTCGATACTTTATTAGATGACACATCGGGTTATATTCTGTTCTTCGGTTTTATTGGAAAAGGGCTGCTCTGGATACACCAAAAATTATTTCCAAAGAAATATTATATAGGGATTTTTAGAGGGATTACATTTACATTTAGTTGTCTATTTTTATTTCTAGCAGCCGGGATTTGGTTTGTTGATTGGAATAAGTCGTTTTAAACAGTAACATGAGGGTTACTGTTTTTTTCTTTGTAATAAAGAGCTTTGTAAAGAGAGCGCTTTTTGTTCTGCTGTTAATAAGGAATGAATATGAACGTTTTCTGGACGAGGGACTATCGGATACATAAGATTGGTTGGAGAAGGATGGTGCTCCGAGCCAGTTGGGGAATGAGGATCTGCATGAGTAAGTTTTCCGTGAATACGTCTTGTAAATAAGATATGACCGATTTCGTGAGCGAGCGTATATATATTTTTCATAGGAGCAGCTGAGTTTGTTAAAACGATATATCCTGTAAGTTGTTGCTGTTTTGCTAAAGAGTAAGCGCAGGCAATTACTGCTGTTTCTTTGAAATAATCACTGCCAATATAACAAATATAAAGGTCGCATTCAGGAGCTTCATTTACACATGTTTGGAAAAAGGATGCCAGCTTTTCTTGACTTTGAATGGAATTTTTATAACTGATTTCACGGTCAAAAAAACGGAAAAGTTCATTTAATACAATTACTTCTTGAATTTGAAATGTAATGGGGTGCCAAATTGATTCTGCAACAGCTAAATCTTTTGCGATGCGGTCATCAGAAATATCGGCGCCGGGAGTAATACAAATACATATATTGACGTATGGATCCATAAGGAACACCTCAAATGAAAAAAGTTCTTCCTATAATATATGTGGGAAAAAGATGTCATGTATGGATAAACGCCTTCTTTATTGAATATATAGATGACAAGTCGAAAAAATTTCATAGTTCTATAACGTAGTGTGATCATCTTTTTGATATAGTAAAGGAAAGGGGGAGAATATATGTATACATTAAAAATCGTTTCAGACAGAGAAGCACTTTATCAATTTGCGAGTTATGTAAGAGTTGTACAAGGGGTGGAAGATGTATATGTAGAGGTGGGAGAACCTTTATATGAACATCCGTTAATGAAGTTTTATGTACATATTAAGCTGAAAGAAACATATGAGCAGCATAAAGCGTTACAGGAAATAGCAAGATTAGTAGAATTGGGGCGTTTTACATATGTCCATTATCGTAATGATGAAATTGAGGAAGCTTTTGAAGCTGTAAAATATGAAAGTTTTAAGAAATAAAGGTGAAAAAAAGGAGGCGAAAGCTTCTTTTTTTCTTTAAAATTACATGAACAAAAAGAGCAAAATTTTGTTATGATAAGGGAGGTTAGGGAAAGGGGAATTTACATATGGGGTATATTGAAGAGTTACGAAAAGTCGTTGGTACAAGGCCGCTTATTCTCGTAGGATCAGCAATTATTATATTAAACGATAATCAAGAAGTATTGCTTCAATATCGTTCAGATACATATGATTGGGGTGTACCTGGTGGGGCGATGGAACTGGGCGAAACGACAGAAGAAACTGCACGTAGAGAGTTATTTGAGGAAACGGGGTTAACTGCAAAAATAATGCAATTTCTTGGTGTTCTATCTGGAAAAGAAGTATATTTCCGTTATCCGAATGGCGATGAAATTTTCAATGTTATTCATCTGTATCAGGCACATCATGTGAGCGGGGAATTAAAGCTCGATCATGAAGGGTTAAAACTTCAATATTTTCCAGTAGATAAGTTGCCAAAATTGAATGAAACGACAGAGAAAATTTTACAAAAGTTTTTATATGCGCTGACAGAATAGAAGGTTAATTCCTTCTATTTTTATTATATTAAATATTTTGATTTTTTAGTATGTTTATAGTATGATAGTTATAGATATACATCTTATGGAATTTCACCTAAAAACTGACTAGGGTACATAAGAGAGGGGCAAGTGCAAAATGCATAATGTTGTTATTACAGCTGCAGTTCGTTCGCCAATTGGAACTTTTGGAGGAGCGCTAAAAAATGTAACGCCAGTAGAATTAGCTGTTCCTGTACTTCAGGAAGCTGTAAAACGAGGCGGGGTAGAACCACATGAAGTTGATGAAGTAATTTTAGGTCATTGTATTCAAAGAACTGATGAAGCAAATACGGCGAGAACAGCTGCATTAGCGGCAGGATTTCCTGACACAGTTACGGGATATACAATCCAACGTCAATGTTCTTCAGGTATGCAAGCAATTATGTCAGCTGCAATGCAAATCCAATTAGGTGTAAGTGATGTTGTTGTTGCAGGTGGGGTAGAAGCGATGAGTTCGAGCCCTTATGCATTGAAACAGCACCGCTGGGGACAACGTCTACAGCACGGAGAAATTCGTGATACGGTGTGGGAAGTGTTAGAAGATCCGATTCACCATATTATGATGGGTGAAACAGCGGAAAATTTAGTTGAACAATATGAAATTACAAGAGAGGAACAAGATGAAGTTGCTCTTCGCAGTCATACATTGGCACTGAAGGCAATCGAGTCTGGATACTTTGACGATCAAATTGTTCCTATTACAATAAAAGAGCGTAGAAAAGAAGTTGTATTTTCGAAGGATGAACATCCACGTGCAGATATTACAGCTGAAAAATTAGCTGGATTGAAGCCGGCATTCCGTAAAGATGGATCAGTGACTGCTGGAAATGCATCTGGCCTTAATGACGGGAGTGCAGTTCTAGTATTAATGAGCGAAGAAAAAGCGAAAGAAAAAGGTTTACAACCGTTAGCTAGAATTGTTGGATATTCAGTAGCTGGAGTAGATCCAAAAATTATGGGTATTGGACCAGCACCAGCAATTCGTAAAGGTTTAGAAAAAGTAGATTGGTCATTGGAAGATGCAGATTTACTTGAAATTAATGAAGCTTTCGCGGCTCAATATTTAGCTGTAGAGAAAGAGTTAGGCTTAGACCGTGAAAAAGTGAACGTAAACGGTAGTGGCGTAGGACTTGGGCATCCAATTGGTTGTACAGGGGCTCGTATTACAGTAAGTTTAATTCACGAATTAAAAAGACGTGGGTTAGAAAAAGGAATTGCCTCTTTATGCGTCGGTGGCGGTATCGGGGTTGCCTTATTTATAGAAGCACTATAAAAAAGAAGCAGCTATTGCTGCTTCTTTTTTTACGACTCAAATAGATGATGGAATAATCGATCGCGATTTTCAAAGAAAAGTTTCGTCGTTTGGTAATGCTCAGTTTCTTCTAATGTGGATTCGTGAATTCCCTCTTGTGTTAAAGAATATATAGTGGATTCAGGATAAGCCATTAAAATAGGAGAATGCGTCGCGATAACAAATTGTGAACCTTGTTCAGCTAGTTCGTGCATTCGAATGAGCATGGAAAGTTGTCTCATTGGTGATAAAGCTGCCTCAGGCTCATCTAAAATGTATAAACCTTGTCCTGAAAAACGGTTCATAAATAATGAGAAGAATGATTCACCGTGTGATTGTTTGTGTAGTGAGATACCACCATAAGAGTTGATAACCGGATTCCCACGTGCTTCTCTATCAGCATCTATTTCATCAATATAAGAAGCAACGTTATAAAATGATTCAGCGCGAAGAAAGAAACCGTCGTTTGGTGTATTGAAACTTTTTGAAATGCGAAGGTATTCATGTAAAGATGAATGGGAATCGTTTGTGCTAAAGCGGAAGTTCTTCGTTCCACCTTCTGCGTTAAAACCTAACGCAATTGCAATTCCTTCAAGTAATGTTGATTTACCTGTTCCGTTTTCTCCAATAATGAATGTTACATTTGGATGGAAAGCTAGTGATTGTAATGTTCGAATAGCGGGTAAGCAGTAAGGATATGCGGAAAAACTAGGGATATTTTCTTTTTTTAATGTGACATTTTGTAAAAAGGGTACGTCAATCAATATATAAACCTCAATTCATAACGGATTTTGAATTTAAAAAGGCAGCAAATACAAGTGTTAATGACACCTGAATCCCTTCTTGTTTTCTGAATATTTTATGTGGATTATATCATTTAAACTATCATATTCCAATGTGAAAATAAATATTGCATGGAGATCCATTCTCTCGTTATGATATATGGTATTCTATTGAAAATGTGAGAAGGAGTTAAAGTATGCCGTTTACATTTGCACATCCAGCAGCAGTTCTTCCTTTTGCGAAAAAGCATTCTAAACATATTTCAGTAACGGCTCTTATATTAGGTAGTATGGCGCCTGACTTTGAATATTTTTTGCACTTTAGACCCTATGGTGTTATTGGCCATACATGGCTTGGGTTCTTATATTTAAATTTACCGCTTGTATTTCTAATCGCATACATATATCATTACATTTTAAAAAAGCCGTTTATAACGCATTTGCCTAAACCGTTTGCTGGTTATTATTCATATGCAATAGATGAGAGGTGGGGGCTACATACCTGGAAAGAATTCTTTGTATTTTGCTATTCTGCATTATTCGGTATGCTCACGCATGTTGTTTGGGATGCATTTACTCATAATACAGGCTATTTCGTTATGAAAATAGCATTGTTACAAATTGAATTACGCAGTATTCCATTGTATAAATGAGGGTGTTGCAAAACTAAAATAAATATGCAATGTTATGAATCAGAAAAACTAGCTGAACATGCAATAGATAGCGATTTTGACCATACCAACGTGGCTGTTCCAGCCCTTTATCTTTGAGATGACTAAACTGTTGTTCAATTTTTCCACGCTCTTTCATCAACTGTTTGCCAAAGGTAGTTTGTAGAAAATGAGACACTACACGACGATGTGTACTTTTGATTGGTCCGCTATTACGCGGGTTAATTGGATTGATCGCAAAGATATCACATGCTCCGGCAATTTCATGAATGTGCTGACTATCATAAGCGGCATCTGCAACGGAAAATAACACATTTTGGTTTTGTATATCCCGAAGCAATGCAGGAGCTATTTTACTATCATGTACATTTGCGGTTGTAAATGCATACGACAATATAACACCTTCTGGTGTAGAACAGACATGAGTTTTATATCCCTTATACCAACCATAGCGAGTAGATTTTCCCCATTTCGCTTGAGAATCATATAAACTACTCCGTAAGGCTGTACTATCAATTAAAACGCACGGAATTAACCCTAAATTCTTTTCTTGAAGAATTTGTTTATGAAGCAACGGAATTTCTTCGTTGCGAAACCAAGTGCCTACACGTGAAAAAGTAGATATATGAGGAACAAGCGAAAGGCCACAAGATACACGAAATGAAGGATATTGATGTAAAAAACGAGTTAACTTACGTAATGAATTGATCTGGAATACCGTTTTTATAAAAAAACATTTGAGTAAAGCTTTTCTACAGATGGGTGGGCGGCCTGTCATAGGCGGAACGCCTCCAATGGTTAAACTGTCTACGTAGGCAAATAAAATTTGTAAAATGGATTGATTTTGATCAAAATTGGTTATCATACTAGTAAATCCGTCCTTTCTGGAGATAGTTTTAGGATACTATCATTCTTCCAGGAAAACGGGTTTCTTTATGCATTCATTTTTGGATATTTATGAGTTTTGCAACACCCTC
>NZ_CP147983.1:3586758-4289245 GCF_045291115.1 Bacillus sp. PPSBB_2 | reverse complement strand
GTTGCAAAACTAAAATAAATATGCAATGTTATGAATCAGAAAAACTAGCTGAACATGCAATAGATAGCGATTTTGACCATACCAACGTGGCTGTTCCAGCCCTTTATCTTTGAGATGACTAAACTGTTGTTCAATTTTTCCACGCTCTTTCATCAACTGTTTGCCAAAGGTAGTTTGTAGAAAATGAGACACTACACGACGATGTGTACTTTTGATTGGTCCGCTATTACGCGGGTTAATTGGATTGATCGCAAAGATATCACATGCTCCGGCAATTTCATGAATGTGCTGACTATCATAAGCGGCATCTGCAACGGAAAATAACACATTTTGGTTTTGTATATCCCGAAGCAATGCAGGAGCTATTTTACTATCATGTACATTTGCGGTTGTAAATGCATACGACAATATAACACCTTCTGGTGTAGAACAGACATGAGTTTTATATCCCTTATACCAACCATAGCGAGTAGATTTTCCCCATTTCGCTTGAGAATCATATAAACTACTCCGTAAGGCTGTACTATCAATTAAAACGCACGGAATTAACCCTAAATTCTTTTCTTGAAGAATTTGTTTATGAAGCAACGGAATTTCTTCGTTGCGAAACCAAGTGCCTACACGTGAAAAAGTAGATATATGAGGAACAAGCGAAAGGCCACAAGATACACGAAATGAAGGATATTGATGTAAAAAACGAGTTAACTTACGTAATGAATTGATCTGGAATACCGTTTTTATAAAAAAACATTTGAGTAAAGCTTTTCTACAGATGGGTGGGCGGCCTGTCATAGGCGGAACGCCTCCAATGGTTAAACTGTCTACGTAGGCAAATAAAATTTGTAAAATGGATTGATTTTGATCAAAATTGGTTATCATACTAGTAAATCCGTCCTTTCTGGAGATAGTTTTAGGATACTATCATTCTTCCAGGAAAACGGGTTTCTTTATGCATTCATTTTTGGATATTTATGAGTTTTGCAACACCCTCATAAATATATGCAACATGGGAGTACATGTGTTGGCTTATTATTGCTATTATACGTACTATGGAAGTATAAAGATGAAACAGGGAAAGATATGATTGTAGCTTTAGAAAAAAGAAAGTATTGGGTTTCGATAATCATTGTGACAGCTTTTATATTTATCGTGCATGCGTTCCTAGATCCCTATTTTCATATTTTCCAAATTGGAGGTATAATAGTATCTGGATTGACAAGTTCATTTTGTGGAATTGTCATTGTTTCTATAGTTTACAAAGCAAGGGACTAATTTTATATTCATGAATGATAGCGTTAGGAGAAATGAAATGATGAAAGCATGGAAAAGTATTTTTGTTTTATGTAGTTTTCTTCTTATGTTAAGTGGTTGCTTCCATCAAGAAGAAAAGAAAGCTGAACCGAAGAAGAAAGAATCTATTCCTGAAACGAAAGAATATGGTGGGCGTGAGCTGAAAAAAGTAGGACAAAAAGTGAAAGAAACAGGATGGGGTACTTTCAAGTTAGAGCAGATGCATTCTGTGAATCAAACATTTGAAGTAGCGCCAATGAAAATTCACGTACAAGATGTGAAAGTAATCTCTTTATCACAAATGAGTGAAAAGGCAAAAAATACATTGAAAGTATATACGGCACTAACTCCTGAAGAAGTAAAACGTAGATTAGGGGATAAAGTAAGCCAAGAAGATGCAGAATTATATGCATCGCTAAGTGGAACAGAGATTAGTAATACAATTCGTTACGTTGAGATTACATATAAAGTGGAGAATAGCGGAAATAAAAATATGCAATTTTTCTCTATGAATGATGTTATGATTAATGGTAAGCAACATTTTAAAGTAGCCACTCAAAACTTTTTATATGACGAAGATACGTTAGTTGGTACAAAAAATGTATCAAGAGAAGACTATAAGCCTGGTGAAATAAGAGATGGTATTATTGGTTTAATACTTGACGATGGAAAAGACAAGGTAAAGGATATTCAGTTTACAACTGATGATTTACTTGCAGGAGATTCAGAAACACAAGATGTTGTAAAAGAGCCACAAACGTTTAACATCTCACTAAAATAATGTAAGATAAAACAGTCAGCATACAAATATTATGCTGACTGTTTTTTTATTTCTTTTATGTATGAATCTACATTTTGAAAAGGCACCTTAATTTTAAACGCATCTTTTTGTTCATTAAATTGCTTTTCATTGTAGGGACCGAAACGTTTATTGTGCTTTACATCAATAATCCAATAATGTTCACTTTTTTTATTTGCAATTGCTGCGTCAGGGTTATTTGGATCTGATTTTTCCTCAGTTTGTTTTGCAATAATGTATTTATCATCCCAAGCAATGTCTGTAATTTTTGCAGGGATGTATTGTGTGGCATATACAGCATCTTGCGAGGGGAAAAGTTCAAATGCATTTCCAGAAGTACGTATGAGTTCGTATTCATCGTTAACCATATAAGTTAAGTGACTTGTGTTTCCTGCACAACCAGTTAATAGGAAGGCGACGAATAGGATTATCCATTTTTTCAATATGGGAACCTCCTTTATAATGCTATTGTAACAAATTGTACAAGAAAAGTAAGAGAAACGCTAGTTTACAATGTTTTTTAGAAGTGGTACGATGAGACGGGTAAAGAAGGATATGAAGGAGTCGACATAAAATGAAGTTAAAGATGCATCGTCCAGCGCTTGTAATGAATCGCATAGGTGCTTCCCTAATTGACATGTTTTTAATCTCGGTTATGTATGGTGCAGTAGTAGCTATTATGACCGGAAACTATAGTGCTATGTTTAAGCGCTTTAATATAAGCTTAGGTGATTTTAGATATGATTTTGCAGTAGTTTTCATATTAATGGCGATATATTTTATTGTATTACCCTTTCTTTGGAACGGTGTTACACTTGGAAAAAAGATAACGAGAATAAAACTAATTTCATTGAAGAGTGAAAAGCTAACATTGCAAACATTAATTATAAGATTTTTTGTAGTGTTATTACCGAACGTATTGCTATTAGGAATTCCATTAATATGTAATGTATATATGATGTTGTTTCGCAAAGATAATTGTGGTTTTCAGGATTTAATTACAAAAACGAAAGTAATAAGTCTTGTATAATGAAAAAAAGACCTTTTTATATATAAAAGGGTCTTTTTGATTTTATAAGTATATGGGGAATGTTTACAGTAAGGAAAAGCCAAAATGTATTATTTCTATTTATAATAGATTGAAAATTAAGAAAATGATATAATAATTAAAAATAATATCTTTATTCCGCCATATTGGGGCTGAGTAAAATTTCACTTTATATAATAAGGGGGAAGTTAAAATGACAGGAGGTAGCATAATTTTTTGGGGTATTCTCATTTTTATCGGTCTAGTTTTCGATCAGCGTAATAATAAGAAAAAAGAAGGATAAAAAGTAAACGTTTACAAATTAAATAGCAATTTTTCTTGCTTGCAGATTAATCTTATAAAGGAGTATACTGAATGACGGTAAGACTTATAGAAGGGGTAATGAAAATGAAGCTTGCAGGAAAAGTTGCTATCGTAACTGGCGGTGGCATCGGTATTGGACGTAATACAGCTCTTTTGTTGGCTAAACAAGGCGCAAAAGTTATTGTGACGGACATTGATCAAGAGAGTGGACAAGCAACAGTGGAGGAAATTATGAATCTAGGCGGAGAAGCACTTTTTGTATCCTATGATATGGGAAAGCAAGGAGATTGGCAACGCGTTATTAGCATTACTTTGAATGCATTCAGTCGCATTGATATGCTTTTTCAAAATGCTGGTTTATATAAAATAGATTCTATTTTTTCTCGCCAACAAGAGAACGATTCCAATGTACTTTGTATTAATGACGTTTGGATAGAGATAAAACAATTAACGTCATCTTTTATGAAACAGCAAGAAGAAGTGGTGCTTAGTGATTTACCGATTTTCGGTATTATTAGCACGAAAGGACAATCATTTCATACAGTAGAAGCCCTAGTATAATAATGAAAACCGCCCTCAATATATGTGGACGGTTTTTTTGTATGTGTATAGTAAAGATAAATTTTTTAGCGAATACGTTGTTCAGTTTGGTTATCAAAGAAATGCGCTTTATTCATATCAAATGCTAATTTAATTTGGTCACCAGGTGAAAACGTATGTCTTGCATCTACACGTGCCGCAAAATCTTGATTCCCAAGTTTCATATATAAAATGGATTCAGCACCTAATAACTCAGCAACTTCAATTTTTGTTGTGAAGGCAGTAGATTGTGAAGCTTCTAAAAATAGTAGTTCATCATGAATGTCCTCTGGACGAATACCTAAAACAATTTCCTTATTTACATAGCCTTGTTCACGTAGCATCTTCATTTTTCCTTCAGATACTTTAATTTTTATAGTATTGTCTATAACGAAATCGGTTTCAGTCAATTTACCACGGAAGAAGTTCATAGCTGGTGAGCCGATAAATCCACCCACGAAAATGTTTTCTGGTGTTTCATATACTTCTTTTGGAGTTCCAATTTGTTGGATTTTTCCATCCTTCATAACGACAAGACGCGAAGCCATAGTCATTGCTTCTGTTTGATCATGTGTTACATAAATTGTTGTTGTTCCAAGACGATGATGTAGCTTAGAAATTTCTGAGCGCATTGCAACACGGAGTTTAGCATCTAAGTTTGATAATGGTTCATCCATTAAGAAAACTTTTGCATCTCGAACGATTGCTCTACCTAAAGCAACACGTTGGCGCTGTCCACCTGATAATGCTTTCGGTTTTCTATCTAAATATTGTTCAAGTCCTAAAATTTTTGCTGCATCTTTCACACGACGATCGATTTCATCTTTTGGTATTTTTCGAAGTTTTAATCCAAATGCCATATTATCATATACACTCATATGTGGATAAAGAGCGTAGTTTTGGAATACCATAGCGATATCTCGATCTTTTGGAGGAACATCATTCATTAGTTTACCATCAATTGAAAACTCGCCTTTTGAAATATCTTCAAGTCCAGCTACCATTCGTAATGTTGTAGATTTTCCGCATCCAGAAGGACCGACAAATACAATAAATTCTTTATCTTGAATGTGTAAATTAAAATCAGTTACAGCTGTTACGTTATTATTATATATTTTATAAATGTTTTCTAATTTAAGTTCTGCCATGGTATTTCCCCCTAGAAATAATTATGCAAACGTTTTCTTTGAGTTCATTATAAACGAATAGATTCAAAAAATAAATAAAAAAATAAAACGTTTTCATTTATTGGAGATTTATTAGTGGTTTTCATATGTTTTCTTAGAAAAAGAACAATAAAAATTGTAACCGCTATTTTAAATTGAGATAGAATCTGTTATCATTCATTAATGAAAACGTTTGCGCCTTAAAAAAGAGAAAAATGAATGATGAATGAAATGGGGTAGCATAATGGAAAAACAATGGTGGAAAGAAAGTGTAGTATATCAAATTTATCCTCGTAG
This sequence comes from Bacillus sp. PPSBB_2, assembly GCF_045291115.1. NCBI lineage: Bacteria > Bacillati > Bacillota > Bacilli > Caryophanales > Bacillaceae > Bacillus > Bacillus sp. PPSBB_2. The sequence continues at coordinate 4,283,763 of NZ_CP147983.1, read as the reverse complement.
CTTTATGGATAGTAATGGTGATGGTATAGGAGATCTTCAAGGGATTATTTCAAAGCTAGATTACTTAAAAGAGTTAGGGATTGATGTGATTTGGTTATCACCAGTCTATGAATCTCCAAATGATGATAATGGTTATGATATAAGCGATTATTGTAAAATTATGAACGAGTTCGGAACAATGGAAGATTGGGATGAGCTATTACATGAAATGCATGAACGTAATATGAAACTTATGATGGACTTAGTTGTTAATCATACTTCGGATGAACATAATTGGTTTATTGAATCACGTAAATCAAAAGATAATAAATATAGAGATTACTATATATGGCGCCCTGGAAAAGAAGGAAAAGAGCCGAATAACTGGGGAGCAGCGTTTAGTGGATCAGCATGGCAGTATGATGAAATGACAGATGAATATTATTTACATCTGTTTTCTAAAAAACAGCCAGATTTAAATTGGGATAATGAAAAGGTAAGACAAGATGTTTATGAAATGATGAAGTTTTGGTTAGAAAAAGGAATTGATGGCTTCCGTATGGATGTTATTAATTTTATTTCTAAAGAAGAGGGATTACCAGCTGTTGAAACAGAAGAAGAGGGGTATGTTTCAGGTCATAAGCATTTTATGAACGGTCCAAACATTCATAAATATTTACATGAAATGAATGAGGAAGTATTATCGCATTATGATATTATGACGGTTGGTGAAATGCCTGGTGTAACGACAGAAGAAGCGAAATTGTATACTGGAGAAGAACGAAAAGAATTGCAAATGGTATTCCAATTTGAACATATGGATTTAGATTCAGGAGAAGGTGGAAAGTGGGATGTAAAACCATGCTCACTTCTTACTTTAAAAGAGAATTTAACAAAGTGGCAAAAAGCATTAGAGCATACCGGATGGAATAGCCTTTATTGGAATAATCATGATCAGCCTCGCGTTGTATCTCGTTTTGGTAATGATGGAATGTATCGCATTGAATCAGCAAAAATGTTAGCGACAGTTCTTCATATGATGAAAGGAACGCCATATATTTATCAAGGAGAGGAAATCGGAATGACGAACGTTCGGTTCCAATCAATTGATGAATATCGAGATATTGAAACGTTAAATATGTATAAAGAAAAAGTGATAGACCATGGTGAAGATATAGAAAAAGTAATGGAATCTATTTATATAAAGGGTCGTGATAATGCTAGAACTCCGATGCAGTGGAATAATCAGAATCACGCTGGATTTACAAAAGGTGAACCTTGGATTACTGTAAATCCTAACTATAAAGAGATTAATGTGAAACAAGCAATCCAAGATGAAGGTTCAATTTTTTATTACTATAAGAAATTAATTGAACTACGCAAAAATAATGAAATAGTTGTGTATGGATCATATGATTTAATATTAGATAATGACCCTTCTATTTTTGCTTATGTAAGAACATATGGAGATGAAAAACTACTTGTCATTGCAAACTTTACTGCGGATGAAAGTGTATTTGAAATGCCTAAGGATATTAGTTATAGTGAATCAGAGTTATTTATACACAATTACGATGTAGAAATCGGATCAATAGATAACATTCCATTACGTCCGTATGAAGCGATAGTGTTCAAATTGAAATAAGAAAAAGCCTTATGCCACTTCAAACTTGGCATAAGGCTTTTTTGGATTACCATTTTAATATGGAGAATCCATATGGAGGAAGTGTAACTTGTAATACACTTGCTTCTGCTGAAAATTCTTCGTTTGTATAAATGTTAATTATTTTCTTACCAGTAACATGAAGAGGGAGTGAAACTGTAACTTCACTATTAGTAGGGTTTAAAACGAAAAAGATAGTTTCATCCTCATATGTTTTCGTATAAGAAATATAATTATGTTCATCATTTGCTTCGATGAATTGAAAAGTACCATGTCCTCCAAATGCTTTATGTTGTTTCCGTAATAAAATCAATGTTTGTATATGGGTAAATAATGCATGATCTTGTTCTTTAGTATCCCAAATCATACATTTACGGCAATCAGGGTCCATGCCGCCATCCATACCAATTTCATCTCCGTAATAAATACAAGGAGAGCCGATGAAAGAAAGATGGAATACATAGAGCAATTTCAACTTATTTTTATCTCCGTTGCATGTTGTTAAAATTCTTGGAGTATCATGGCTGTCTAATAAATGAAATGCTGCTTCATTTACATTCATAGAGTAGGAATGTAGAGATTCTGTAATTTGCTTCATGAATTCACTTGCTTTAATGGAATCGTTAGCAAAGTAAGAAAGTAGAGCGTTTGTAACAGGATAGCTCATGACAGCATCAAATTGATCGCCTTGTAGCCACGGAAGGGCATCGTGCCAAATTTCTCCCAAAATATATACTTCAGGATTTAGTGTCTTTATTTCAGTTCGGAATTCTCTCCAAAAGTTGTGATCGACTTCATTGGCGACATCAAGGCGCCAGCCATCTATATTGAATTCTCGTACCCAATAACGTCCTACTTCAAGTAAGTATTCTTTTACATCTGGATGAGCTGTATTTAATTTTGGCATATACGGTGTAAAGGCGAAAGTATCATAATTTGGAAGTGGTTCTGTTATAATCGGAAATTCATGAATGTGGAACCACTCTTTATATGCGGACTTCTCACCATTCTCTAGTACGTCTTGAAATTTCTCGAAAAAGTATCCACTATGATTAAACACAGCATCGAGCATTACTTTTATACCGTGCTTATGACATTCTTCAACGAGCTCTTTAAAAGTTTCTTTCGTCCCAAATTGTGGGTCAATTTCCATATAGTCAATTGTGTCATATTTATGGTTTGAATGAGCTTTGAAAATAGGTGTGAAATATATTCCGGAAATGCCAAGCTTAACAAGGTAATCAAGGTTTTGAATAACACCAGAAAAATCTCCGCCGAAAAAGTTAGTTGGAGTTGGATTCGCACTTCCCCAAGGGAGGGTGTTTTCTGGATTCAGCGTACTATCGCCATTAGCGAATCGCTCAGGGAAAATCTGATACCAAATGGTGTCTTTAATCCAAGATGGTGCTTTGAATACATCATCTGCATGAATAAATGGAAAACAGAAAAAGTTACCAACATCATCATTTGGAATGCTAGAAAAGAATCCTCGCTCTGCATAAATAAGAGTGTCTGTTTCAGATTTTAATTCAAACCCATAACGTAAGCGCTTAAATTTTGGTTCGATTGAAATGGACCAATAATCAAATAATGCAGTAGAACCCGTTTTTTTCATGGGTGTACTTGCTGATATCCATTTCCCGTCTTTCCATTCGTAAGAATCACCGTAAATAAGATCGGCGCTTTGAATATCATCTCTCTTAGTACGTACTCGGATGTGAATTGTTTGTTCATCATAAGCGTATGCATAATTATCTTTCGGCCTATGATAAATGGCTTCTTTAAACATATAGAAAATCCCCCTTCAATATCTCTATACATAGTATTCCCTTAAGTGTAATAATAAAGCCTATATTGCAAACGATTGCCTTTCTTGTAGCTTTAATATTGCTTATAAGAGTAGTATTCATTTCATATAAAGTCAATGTATAAAGAGTATAATGACATAATTTTTAAATTAATATTTGCAAAATGAATAAAAGAATGTATAATGATAGACAAATAGCGCAAACGTTTTCATGGATTGAGATATTGTTTGCGCTTCAATTAAACTATTAAATGCAAACGTTTTCAGTTACTGAGGTACATAGACAATTTAGGGAGGTTTTTGGGATGAAGAAAGCATTATCATTATTAACGGTTTCAGCATTATCTATTGGTATGTTATCTGCATGTGGGCCGAAAGATTCAGGGAAAAAAGAGGAAAGTAAAGCGAAAAAAGACTATGATCTTCTTGTTTGGGAAGATGATAAAAAAGGTGTTGGTTTAGAACCAGCAGTGAAAAGCTTTGAGGAAAAATATAAAGTAAAAGTAAAAGTTGTTGAAATGCAAATGACAGATCAAGTGAAGAAGTTACGCCTTGATGGGCCAGCGGGGACTGGACCAGATGTTGTAACATTGCCACACGATCAAATCGGAAATGCAGTAACAGAAGGTTTACTTTCTGAAGTGAAAGCAGATGATGCTGTAAAGAGTAAATTTACTAATTCATCAATAGAAGCACAGACATATAATGGAAAATTATATGGTTTACCAAAAGCAATTGAGACACCAGTCTTTATTTACAATAAAAAACTAATGCCAAAAGCGCCAGAAACGATGGACGAGCTGTTTAACTTCTCAAAAGAATTTACGAAAGATGGCAAGTACGGATTTTTAGCATTAGGAGATAACTTCTACTTTGCTAATGCATTCATGGCAGGTATGGGCGGTTATGTATTTGGTGAAAAAGATGGAAAGCCAAATGCAAGTGATGTTGGATTAAATAATAGCGGAGCAGTACAAGGTGCTGAATATTTTCAAAAATGGTACAAGGAAAAATTATTCCCAAAAGGTATTATCGGTGAATCAGGTGGGCCTGCTGCTGATGGACTATTCAATGAAGGAAAAGCAGCTTCTATCATGAATGGCCCATGGGCGTTCCAAGCAATGGAAAAGAACGGGATTGATTATGGCGTTGCTCCAATGCCGAAATTACCAAATGGTCAACCAATGAAAACGTTTGTTGGGGTTAAAGGATGGCATGTAACAAGTTTCTCTAAACAAAATGATTTAGCTACAAAATTCACTGAGTGGGTAACAAATGAAGAAAACGCAAAAATTCGATTTGAGAAAACAAAAGAAATTCCTCCAGTAAAATCAGTAATGGAAGATCCAATTATTAAAGATAACGAAGCTGCAAAAGCAGTTGCAACGCAATCTGAAAATGGAATTCCAATGCCAAACATTCCAGAAATGCAAGAAGTTTGGAAACCAGCTGGAGATGCGCTTCAATTAGTTGTTACAGATAAAGAGGCACCAAAAGCGGCGCTTGATAGTGCAGTGAAACAAATTAAAGGTAATATTGAGGCAAATCATAACAAGAAAAAATAAGGTGAAATTCGTGCCTCTAATATGAGAGGCACGAATTCTCTCCCTTCCATGTAGGAAGAAAAAAGGGGGAAGGAACATGCAAACATCTATGGAACCAGCAAATGGGTTAAACCATTCAAAGCATAGGAAAATGGCAACCATGTTATCAATCATTCCAGGCGTGGGCCAAATGTATAATAAACAATTTGTAAAAGGTCTTATTTTTCTAGTATTAACAGGTTCTTTTATTGTAGCCTTTGCTGATTTATTAAATATGGGATTATGGGGTATTGTAACGCTTGGTACAGAAGTTCCACGTGACCATTCTGTCTTTCTATTAGTAGAAGGAATCTTGGCCCTTATCGTTATCGCTTTTGGGCTAGGCATATATGCATTTAACTTATATGATGCATACCAAAATGGAAAGAAACGTGATAGCGGAACACCGTTAAATTCTGTAAAAGAGCAATATCGTAATTTGTTAGATCAAGGTTTTCCTTATTTAATGGTTTCACCAGGTTTTCTACTACTTATCTTTGTTGTCGTATTTCCAATCATCTTCGTAATTTTAATTGGATTTACAAACTATGATTTATATCATTCTCCTCCAGCTAAATTAGTAGATTGGGTGGGCTTTAAAAACTTTATTGATATTTTCACTTTACCGATGTGGAGAGAGACATTTGTAAGTGTATTCTCTTGGACTGTCATTTGGACATTCGTTGCAACAACATTACAAGTTGCACTTGGTATTTTCTTAGCGATTATCGTAAATCAGCCCGGTATTAAAGGAAAGGCGATTATTCGAACAATCTTCATTTTACCGTGGGCGGTTCCAGCATTCGTATCTATTCTTGTTTTCTCTGGTATGTTTAATGAAACATTCGGAGCGATTAACAATCAAGTATTAGCTTTATTCGGAATTGAAAAGATTGCTTGGATGACAGATCCATTTTGGGCGAAGATTGCTTTAATTATGATTCAAACGTGGCTTGGGTTCCCGTTTATCTTTGCGATGACAACAGGTATACTGCAATCGATTCCGGGAGAATTATATGAAGCGGCTACAGTAGATGGAGCAACTGCTTGGCAACAGTTCCGCAAAATTACATTGCCACTTGTGTTATATGCAACAGCGCCAATATTAATTACGCAATATACGTTTAACTTTAATAACTTTAGTATCATCTATCTATTTAATGGTGGAGGTCCTGCTGTAGCTGGACAAGACGCAGGTGGAACGGATATTTTAATTTCATGGATTTATAAGTTAACGATGACTTCAGCGCAGTACGGAAAAGCAGCAGCTCTTACAATGATATTATCGTTAATTGTTATTACAGTTGCGTTATGGCAATTTAAGAGAACAAAATCATTCCAAGAAGAGGATATGATGTAAATGAATATTAAAAGACAGAAGATGTTACGTCTCTCATTAAGTTATTTAGTTATTTTCGTAATGTGTGCCATCATTTTCTATCCGTTATTATGGATTATTGGCTCATCGTTTAATCCGGGTGATAGTTTATCTGGATCAAGTATTATTCCGCAAAATGCAACGTTAGATCATTATCGTAAGTTATTAGATCTAGAGAATAGTAATTACTTACTATGGTATAAAAACACATTAAAAGTAAGTGTTTTAACGATGATTTTCTCAGTGTTAGCAATTAGCTTTACTGCTTATGCATTTTCGAGATATCGTTTTGTTGGAAGAAAAAATGGTTTATTAACATTTTTAATTCTGCAAATGATTCCAAACTTTGCAGCGTTAATTGCTTTATACGTATTAGCTCAATTAACAGGATTAATTGATACACACCTTGCATTAATTTTGATTTATGTAGGCGGGGCTATTCCGATGAATACATGGCTTATGAAAGGGTATTTTGATACGATTCCGAAAGAACTAGATGAATCAGCTCGAATGGATGGAGCAGGGCATTTTCGTATTTTTTGGCAAATCATTATGCCACTTGCAAAGCCAATCGTAGCGGTTGTAGCGTTATTTACTTTCATTGGTCCATTTACAGATTTCATTTTAGCGAGTATTATTTTGCGAACACCAGAAAATTATACTTTAGCAGTTGGATTATATGAAATGGTTGCGAAGAAATTCGGTAATGAATTTACAACGTTTGCAGCGGGTTCTGTGTTAATTGCGATCCCAATTTCAATTTTATTCCTATCACTACAAAAATACTTTATTTCTGGTTTAACAGCTGGAGGTACAAAAGGATGAAAAATGGGACATTACGTCCCATTTTTCTTTTCATCTCCCTATAAATAAGTTTATAGGGAGATGAAAAGAGATTTGACATCACATGTGAAAAGAAGTGAAATAAATAGTATATTATAGTATAGGAAAAAATAGCTATATCCCTTACAATACATGAAGAGGGAGAATAGGATTAGTTTTGCAAGATATAAGAAATGAAAGTTTATGACTTGCAATGAGTGCGAGATAAAATATATGAAAAATGGCAGAGAAATGAGAGGAGGGGGATTTTTATGACAGTTACAATTAAAGATGTGGCGAAGCAAGCGAATGTGGCACCATCAACAGTTTCTCGTGTAATTGCTGATAATCCAAGTATAAGTGAAAAGACAAAGCGCCGTGTTAGGAAAGTGATGAGTGAATTAGGGTATCATCCCAATTTAAATGCGAGAAATCTTGCGAACCAAACGACGAAAACACTTGGTCTTGTTATGCCAAGTTCTGCAAGTAAAGCTTTTCAAAATCCATTTTTCCCAGAAGTTATAAGAGGGATTAGTTCATTTGCACACGTAGAAGGTTATGCGCTTTACATGTCGACAGGTGAAACGGAAGAGGAAATTTTTAATGGTGTCGTAAAGATGGTACAGGGACGCCAAATTGGTGGCATTATTCTTTTATATTCAAGGGAGAATGATCGGATTATTCAATATTTACATGAACAAAATTTCCCGTTTGTTTTAATAGGAAAACCATATGATCGAAAAGATGAAATTACATATGTAGATAATGACAATTATACAGCTGCAAGAGAAGTGGCAGAATATTTAATTTCATTAGGGCATAAGCAAATCGCGTTCATTGGTGGTGGATCAGATTTACTTGTAACGAGAGATCGTTTAGCTGGTATGAGTGATGCCTTGAAATTAGCAGACATTGTATTACCAAAAGAATATATTTTACATTTTGATTTTTCGAGGGAAAGTGGTCAACAAGCTGTTGAGGAATTAATGGGACTGCAGCAACCGCCAACGGCAATTATGGCAACCGATGACTTAATTGGACTTGGTGTGTTAAGTGCTCTTTCTAAAAAAGGATTCGTTGTACCGAAAGATGTTTCTATTGTAAGCTTTAATAATGCTTTATTATCAGAAATTGCGAGCCCTCCACTTTCGACAGTTGATGTGAATATTTATCAGCTAGGATATGAGGCAGCAAAAGCTTTAGTTGATAAAGTAGAGAATGCAGAATCCACTGCAAAGTGTATCATTATTCCTCATAAATTACTAAAACGTCAAACTTGTGATCATTATGCATAAAAAAGCTAAGAGTTTAACTCTTAGCTTTTTTCATTAGAAAGGCTTCTAATCGGTCGCAGCCTTCTTTTAAAGTTTCGATACTATACGCATAGGACAAGCGAAGGTAGCCTTCACCGTATTCAGAGAATGCTGTTCCAGGAACTACAGCTAGTCCCGCTTCTTTGACAAGATCAAGTGCAAAATCAAATGATGAAGATGTCAAATGACCAACATATGGGAATAAGTAAAATGCACCTGTTGGCTTTTCAACTGTTAATTCCATTTGAGTGAGTCTATTATATACGTAATCACGGCGTTTTTTATATTGGTGGCGCATCATTTTTGGTGCGTCTTTAGCTGCTGTTAATGCTTCAATTGCAGCGTATTGAGCGATTGAAGTAGCACACGTTACATTGTATTGATGAACTTTTAATATGTGTCCTGCTAAATAGCTTGGTGCAAATAAAAGTCCAACACGCCAGCCAGTCATAGAATGTGATTTAGATAAACCGTTAATGACAATTGTCTTTTCACGCATTTCTGGGAAATGTGCGATAGATGTATGCTTTTGTTCATATACAAGCTCACTATAAATTTCATCTGAAAGGACGAAAATATTTTTATCTTTTAAAACATCTACAATATCTTTTAATTCTTCTGTGGATAAAGTTACACCAGTTGGATTAGAAGGATACGGTAGTACGATACATCTTGTTTTTTCTGTAATAGCATTTTTAAGCGCTTCAGCTGTTAAACGAAATCCAGTTTCACGAACATCTACAAAAATAGGCGTTGCACCGCATAATCGAATAATGGGTTCGTAACCTGGATAAATAGGAGCAGGTAAAATTACTTCTGTTCCTGGCTCTAAAATCGTTCGGAATGCAACATCAATTGCTTCGCTAGCACCGATTGTAACGATGGTTTCGTTTTCAGGTGAGTAATGTAAATCGTAGTTATCTTTTACGAAGTTACAAGCTGCCTTACGTAATTCTAATAAACCAGCGTTATGTGTATAGCTTGTATAGTTTTCTGTAATAGCCCGTTTTGCCGCTTCTTTCACGAGAGAAGGTGTAGGGAAATCGGGTTGTCCAATTGTTAAAGAAATCAAATTATCATAGTTTTGAATCATGTTAGAGAATTGACGGATTCCAGAAATTTGGATATCCTTCACTCTAGGGTTAATGAATTGTTCCATTGTATCTCCCTTTCTTCCGTTTGAAAATTAAGTTCATTTTATCATATTTTCTATGATTACGCTTTGTATATGTTATTTAGAAAGAGAGAGAAAAGAGAAAAAAAGCCGCTATAAGCGACTTTTTAATATCCGTATTCCCAATCTATTTCATCTTCATTCCAGAGTACAGAGGATACCTTGCCAAGGTGAACAACTGATTCGTTCACAGCACATGTGCAGTTTTCTTCTCCCGCTTTATGCTGTAACTCTTCATATACTGATTTTTCAACATTTTCTAGAACAACCAAATTTTCTTCTTTTAAAACAAGCGTAGTACCCGCCATATTTATCTTCCTCCTACTAAAGTAATGATCACTTATTTGTAAACATAGATAGTATGGATTATATGCTGTATTTTGCTATAGTTGTCCGTCTAAAAAAGTATTTTTATATTTTCTTTGTAATCCGTATTCATTGTATACTGCACGAAGGAAATTTGGTACAGGGTTTACAATCATTTCGAAAATCTGTAACAATTATTATGAGTTGTTAACAAAGAATTAACAAATATGTTAAGAAAAATCAAAATTTTAAAACAAATACACCTATAAAATGATATAATCATATCAAAATACATATAGGGGATGAGAGGTTATGGAGCTTATCCGTGATTTATTGATTCAAATTGCCATCATAATTTTGCCACTATTTTTATATGAAGCGATTCGTTTAAATCGCTATCAAGAAATGCCTCCGAAGCCAAATCGTTACTTTATTATGTTTTTATCTAGCGTTACGCTCGTTCTCTCCATGACATACTCTATTTGTTTTGGCAATGTGTGTGGGTATAACTTTCATCCCATTCCAATTGTCAGTGGTTTTTTATATGGTGGGATTGTTGGTTTAATCCCAGCGGTTATTTTTGTTGCATACGAATGGTTACTAAAGGGAATGAGCTTTCTTCCAGTTTTAGAAGTAATATTTTTATTGATAGTTCCGCTATTTTTATCAAAGAAATGGTCTCTTTTTTCAAGGGATAAGAAATTAATTTTAGCATTTATGATTTCATCATTTTATGTGCTTGTTTCTTTAGTATTAGGCATGATTAATGTTCTTTTGGAAACAGGATTTACACCGTATATTTCGCAAATATATAGCGGATTTATATTTGCCTCGCTTATCATGGTCATGACAATGGTATTCCAGGTGTATTTAACTGAATATTTAAATGAAAATGCATTGCTACGTACAGAGATGCAAAAATCAGAAAAGCTTAATATTGTAAGTGAGTTAGCAGCAAGTGTGGCACATGAAGTTCGAAATCCACTAACTGTTGTTCGTGGATTTATCCAATTGCTAGAAAGTACGGAAGATGTGAAGAATAAGGATTATATGCGTCTCGTATTAGCTGAATTGGATCGGGCGGAACAAATTATTTCAGATTACTTAAATTTAGCAAGGCCACAAATTGAGAAAAAAGAACACATTTGTTTATCAGCCCAATTAATAGAAATGACCACTCTTATGTCGTCATTTGCAGCGATGCAAGGTGTATATTTGCAAGTTGAAATTTCAGAAAGTCTTTATACGATTGGTGATAAGACAAAATTGAAGCAAGCCATTATGAATGTTGTTAAAAATGGTATTGAAGCAATTCAAGGAAATAAAGGATATTTAAAAGTAACAGCTATTCAAAAAGATGAAACAATCATAATAAGAGTTAAAGATAGTGGTGTTGGTATGACGAAAGAACAGTTAGCAAGGCTTGGGCAACCATATTATTCTTTAAAAGAAAAAGGGACAGGATTAGGACTTATGGTAACATTTAGTATTTTACAAGCGCATAATGGTACATTGGAATATAAGAGTGAAAGTGGAAAAGGCACTGAAGCAATTATTATATTACCAGCTGTACAAAATAAGGAATAAAAGTTACCGATGAAAGGTAACTTTTTATTTTATATTGTTTATTCATTTGTTTTTTCTTGTTTTGCTCGGCTAAATAAACTTTTAAATGATTGAAAGAAGCTTTGCTCTTTTGAGGCAGCAACCATTCTTTTTGTTTCTTGAATTTCTCGAATAACTTGCATAAGCTGTGCATCACGGTTACTGTCTTTATTATAAATTTGACTAACAAGTTTATTCATTTTTTCTTCCTGTTTGGATTCTCGTTTATACATATGATTCATTAATAAGTCCATCTTTTCTTTTTGCAGTGCATCTGTTTGAGCGGCGTGATCGACTAACTCTTGAAGCATTTTTTCTTGAGAGCCTTCTTTTACATAAACTTGTTGCATCAATTCGTCTAGTTTCTCATCCTTTAAACGATTTTGTGTAATTAAAGTAGAATTTTGATGAATAATTGCCTCATTTAATTGAGCTAGCATTTCAAGTTTTAACATGAACTCCTCAAAGTTACGCCCATCTTCTTTTTCTTTCGTTTGTATCTCTTGCTTATCTTGTATAACTGGTACAGGTGGGGCCTCTTTTTCTTTTAAAATAATCGGTATCGTTTCTGAAATATCTTCTTGTAATGTAGCAGCTCTTTCGTGTATAGATTTCAATAATTTTAAATCATCAAGTTTATAAATACGAGCATCAGCTGTTTTGGAAATCATATAACCATGTTCCTCTAACAGTTGACTATATTTGCGAACTATATGTTTTGGGATGCCTGTTTTATTCGTGACATCTTTCGTTTTATAGGTAGCTTCCATCATATTTCCTCCCCAAAAAGTATCGTATATATCATTTCAATCTTTTATGAGGACTTCCTTTGAAAAAGAATGTCGGAAGGCTATTAGTTTTCTACAGCATTAGTGAAAAAATGAAAATTTTTGGCGGAATGGCAAGGAATAACTAAAATAATGTCTGAAAACATATACAGGAGAAGTTTGTTATAATAACGGAGGAAAAGAAACTGGTAGAAACATGGAGGTATACATGAAGCAATTAAAAGGTATTATCATTTCAATTATCGCAATTCTGTCTATTTTAGTAGCAGTTTATGAAGTACTTGTGCCAGAGGAAACAAGTGTAAAGAAAACGAATACGTATGATCAAGTGTTAGAATTTCCGAAAGAACGTTATCCAGAGACAGGAAAACATATTACGGATGCTATAAAAGAAGGGCATTCAGAAGTTTGTACAATCGATCGTGGTGGTGCTGCAGATAGAAGGAAATTGTCGTTAGCACCATATCCATCAAAAAAAGGGTATGATCGTGATGAATGGCCAATGGCGATGTGCAAGGAAGGCGGAAAAGGAGCACATATTGAATATATAAGTCCGGCGGATAACCGTGGAGCAGGCTCTTGGGTAGGGAATAAGTTAGATAAATACCCAGATGGTACGCGAGTAAAATTTGAAGTGAAGTAGTAGTTGTATATTTCATAATGAAGGAGAAGGGGAACTATGGAGTTAACGATTTCTTATTCGCAATTAATGTTGATGAACTATGACGGTGAGCAGCCTTATGTAGATTGGACTGATGAAGATTTTGAAAGAGGTTATGCTAAGGCAGATGGAACTGTTATTTTTGAAGCACTTTCTGATTATACTTGTGAAGTGAAAGTGACCCCAGGGAAACATATTGAAAAAGAAGAAGTAGTTAGAACGATTACGGTTCCTTTTACAGTTGAAAATGAAAGTATCGTTATAACGAGTATTCTTTCTAATAAATTTCAAATACCTATTCCAAATGGTGAGTATACAGTTGTATTACAAGCAATTCCTCTTGAAGAGCCAACGGATGATGAATTATATAAAATACAATATGAATTCTTTTTTGAAAGTAAAGAATAAAAAATGGGTTATCCTGAGAAAAGGATAACCCATTTTTGTTATGCGTTTGTTTTTAAAAGGGAACGAGCATCTTTCGCTGCTTGCACCATATGTTCTAAAGCTGGAATAACTTCTTCTGTTCTTCTCGTTTTTAAACCACAATCAGGATTAATCCAGAAATATTTAGGATCACATACTTCTAAAGATTGTTCTACGATTTTATACATTTCATCTTTACTCGGTACACGTGGGCTATGAATATCATATACACCTAGGCCGATGCCTTTTTCATATGTTGTATGTTTTAATGTATCAATAAATTCTCCGTGACTTCTTGATGTTTCGATAGAAATTACATCTGCATCTAATGCGCGAATCGCGTCAACAATATCTTCGAAGTTACTGTAACACATATGAGTATGAATTTGTGTTTCATTTGCTACAGAAGAAGTTGCTAAAAGGAAGGATTGTACTGCCCATGTAATATAAGCATCCCAATCTTTTTCTTTTAGTGGCATTCCTTCACGAAGTGCGGGCTCATCGACTTGGATTACTCTAATTCCGGAAGATTCAAGTAGTTCAATTTCGTGACGAAGAGCTAGTGCAATTTGATACGAAACTTCTTTTCTTGGAATATCATTTCGAACGAAGGACCAATTTAAAATTGTAACAGGTCCGGTTAACATTCCTTTTACAACTTTCTCTGTTAAGCTTTGCGCATAAACTGTTTCCTTAATAGTCATGCCGTTAATAAAGGCTACATCACCATAAATAACAGGTGGTTTTACGCAGCGGGAACCGTATGATTGTACCCAACCGTTTTTAGTGAATGAGAAACCAGCAAGACGCTCACCAAAATATTCGACCATGTCAGTTCTTTCAAATTCACCATGTACAAGGACATCAAGCCCAATTTCTTCTTGGTAACGAATCCATTTTTCTGTCTCTTTTTCAATAAATTGTTCATATTGTTCATTTGAAATAACACCGTTACGCCATTCTTTTCGCGTTTGACGAACTTCAGTTGTTTGCGGGAAGCTACCAATAGTCGTTGTTGGTAATAGCGGTAACTCTAGAGCAACTTGTTGTAATTCGTATCGTTTTTCAAATGGAAGAGGACGTGAAAAATCTTCTTCTTTTAGTGCTGTTCGTGCTGCTTTGACATCTTCTCGGTTACGTGCAGCAGATGAACGAATTGTATGATGTACGTTTCGATATGTTTCCAGCTCATTACTAATGCTTTCTGTACCTTGAGTGAGAGCGGAATGAATAAGAACTAACTCTTCTAATTTTTGATTTGCAAATGCTAACGCATCAAACAGCTCAGTCGATAAGTGAGTTTCTTCTGTTTTATCGATTGGTGTATGCAATAAGCTACAAGAAGGCTGAACGATGATATCTTTCGTTTGGACTTGTTTTTGTAACGTTGTAAATAATTCAAGAACTTCATCAAGGTCAGCTCTCCAAATGTTACGGCCATCTATACAACCGACAGCTAAAGTTTTATCAGCTGGGAATCCATATTTTGAAATAGCATTTAGATTACCTTCTTTACCATGAATGAAATCTAATCCAATACCGGATACCGGGAATGTAATAATTTCTTCATAGTTTTCTTCTACGCTATCAAAATATGTTTGTAAAAGAAGAGTCGCATTTGGAACCTCTTTACGAATAGCTTCATAAATTTCTTTTGCTTGTTGAACTTCTTTTTTAGTTAAAGAAGCGAAAATCGGTTCATCAACTTGAATGGCTGGTGCACCAGCTGCATGTAGTTCTGAAAGCAGTTGTACGTAAGGTGCAACTAACTGTTTTAAAATGGTAGGAAATTGTTCTTGTGTATAGCCTTTAGCTAATTTTAAGAAAGTATATGGTCCTAAAATAACAGGCTTTCCATCTACTCCTAATTCTTGTTTTGCCTCTTCGTATAAGCGAAGTGGACGATTATCTTTTAAAGAGATTTGTAATCCCTCTTCATATTCAGGAACGATATAGTGATAGTTTGTGTTAAACCATTTTGTCATTTCGGAAGCTACGTGATCTTTAGAGCCACGCGCCATTGCGAAATATACATCAAGGTAAGATGTAAACTCAGAAAAACGTGATGGAATAAATCCTAGCATATAGGCAGTATCCAAAACGTGATCATAATATGTAAAGTCGCCAATTGGAATGAGTTCAATCCCTTTTTCTTGCTGTACTTTTACGTGTTGAAGGCGAATTTCTTTCATTGTTGTTAAAAATTGTTCTTCATCGATTTTATTGGACCAAAAAGCTTCCAATGTTTTTTTCCACTCTCGTTGTAGTCCGATACGTGGATAACCTAAGTTACTTGTTTGAATTGCCATTTTAAATTCCTCCCTAATTGAAAGTAAGCATTTCCGTTTACTAGGAAATACCTATAACAAAAAGTACAAAGACATAGAAAATAAGCCTTCCTTTTTGTTTTAACACCTCATCATCATCCGTGAATCTATCAGTGTTGTTAAAACAGGCAGGTCTCCTGACTTATGCTTCATATAATTTCTTTTACCTTCCCGTTTTCACAGTGGCACCAAAAAGAAATCTCAGCATTTACAGTGGCGGGACCGTGTTGGAGTTTCACCAAGCTTCCCTTTTAAACACGAAACAAAACTTTCGTGTACCTATTTTCCTTTTGAAAGGAATTTAACAAGCGATATGATATTGAAACAAATTTTAACATAATTTTTGGAATTTTGTCTACTGTTTTAAAATAAGAAAATTCTAAAGTTTTTATTTCTTAGTATTCTGACTTTAGTGTTCTGGAGTAACTAATAATATTACAGTATGAAAAGAGAAATTGAGCTATGAAAGAAGTAGGGATGTCTTCTTTCATAGCTCAATCTTCATCTATAGCAACTTCTGAAAGTCGGCCTGCTATAGCATCTTTAAGGAGGGTGTTTAGCCATTGTAATTCAACTGTAATATGCTCAATTACACTTTGCAAAATATATAGTTGTGCACGTGGAACCTTTCCTTTATTACAATCATATATCGTTTGCATAGTATGTAAATATTGAAGAGTATCGTTTTTCTTTTTTTCTAAAATAGGAACTAATTCGTGATCATTGCTAAAGTGAGCGAAAGATAAGGCTGAATAAATAGGTTTATATATTTGGTTTTTGGCTTCGAATTGTTTTAATAGTAAAGTGTGGAATAGTTTTTTGCCTTCTTCTGTTATATGAAAAATCGTTTTGTCAGGTCGATTTGTGTCTCTAATTACATTTGTAATATGAATTGCCCCTTGCTTTTCTAATTGCTCGAAGGCGTAATAAAGTGATCCTTTAGCATATTTAATGTAACAATCCATTTGTCGTTCTTTCATAATATGCTGCACTTCATATGGATGTTTATCTCCTTCGAGTAGCAAGCCGAGAATGACTAATTTCATGCTCATGCTGTCTCAACTCCTGTATATAAAAACTTTATCCAGTAAGATCCCCACCCAAAAATTCAGCGGAAGCAAAGAAGTTAGGTGGGGATTAACTGCCCGTAAAAGCCCGATTGGTGTGGGCTAATAATCAGTGGGGGATGAACATCCCCCCACTGATTAAAGTTTCACTTTATACATAATTATAAACGGCATATCCTTTTTCATAAAGGAATATGCCGCTTCTTTTTTATATTAACTAACTTGCTTTTGTTTTTCTTTCTTTTTAGGGCCTGTAAAGAGGCGTTCATTTCCCATAAGTAAAATACAAATAATACTTAGTACAGCCGGGATGAGTGCCCAGAAGAATGTATTCGCAATAGATGTAGCGAGAGCTTCTTTAATACCCGCTAATATTTCAGCAGGAATTTTTGCGGTAGCGCCTGGTGATAATAAGAAACTTGTGTCTCCGCCTTTTGGAGCTAATTTTGCTAGTTCAGGGGGGAATACAGAGTTTAGTTTATCTGTAAAAATATGATTTTGAATTGTACCGAAAATCGTTACACCAAGGGTCATACCGAGTGATCGGAAGAATGAGTTTGTTGATGTCGCCGAACCACGGTCCCGCATTTCCAACTTGTGAATAGAAGACATACTTAATACTGAGAATGAGAAGCCAACACCAAGCCCAGCGAGAATCATAAATAGTGTTACGAGTAAACGAGGTGTGTCCATTGTTAAAGTACTTAATAAATAAATACCAAGAACGAAGAAGACACCAGATACCATCATAATGTTACGATAGCTTGTTCGAGAAGCTAATTGTCCTCCTGTTTGACTTCCAATTACAGAACCAACCATCATTGGTGTTAAAATTAATCCAGCATTAGAGGCGGAACCTCCAAGAACGCCTTGAATGAAGATTGGAATATAAACTGTACAGATAATAAAAGCGGCACCATAGAAAAAGGCAACTCCTTGACTAGCTGCGAATAAAGGTTTTTTAAATAGATGGAACGAAATAATAGGCTCGGTTGCTTTTCGTTCTACAAAGAAGAAAATAATAAGCGTAATAACTACTGTTGTAAATAAGCCAATAATTACAGTAGAATTCCAGGCATATTCCTTACCACCAAGTTCTAATGCGAACATTAAGCAAACGATACTTATGACAAGTGTAATAGCACCAGCCCAATCAATTTTTTGTTTTCTAAATTCTAGAGACTCACTGTAGTATTTAGTAATGAAGAAAAAGGAGATAAGTCCTAATGGAATATTAATATAGAAGACCCAATGCCAACTTATATAGTCTGTAATATAAGCACCTAATAAAGGACCGAATACACTAGATGTCCCGAAAACAGCACCGAATAGTCCTGTCATCTTCCCGCGTTTTTCTGGTGGGAAGATATCGTACATAATTGTGAAGGCGATAGGCATAAGGGCACCACCACCGATCCCTTGAATAGCTCTATAAATACTTAATTGCTCAATACTTGAAGCTGTTCCGCAAAGAGCAGAACCGAATAAGAAAAGAATGAGGCCCCCAATATAAAAACGTTTCCGCCCGTACATATCAGAAAGTTTCCCGAAGATAGGCATCCCTGCCATTGTTGCTACCATATAAGCTGATGTGACCCAAACAAACTTATCAAATCCTCCTAGGTCTCCAACGATTGTTGCCATTGCGGTTGCAACGATTGTATTATCCATTGCGGCCATTAATATACCAAGCAGTAAACCAGCAACAACAAATTTTGTCTTGTTGGCTTCTTTTTTTAATGGTTGAGTTTCCAAATATAACCCTCCTTTAGAAATAAGTAAACTATATTAAGTTTTGAGTGCAGTGGATAAAAAATTTTAATGTATAGTTGATTTTAATTTCTTTTCCATAAGTGCACTGATATGCCATAAAGAATATTATAGTCAAATTTGACTATAAGGCAAACTTTTTCTTACGTCAAAATATTCTTTCGTATGAGTAGAGAACGAGTGAGCCATACTGAATATTGCTATGAAGGGAATGAAGTAAATTGTAAAAAAATTTCATAAAGAACACCTTCTGTTAATAGATGAAAAATGGTTTTTTCTTCATATTGTCGAATAGGATAAAAGGAAGAGAAATATTAAACATTGCTTGTAGCAAGCTTTAGTAATTTGGGGAATTCATTGTGTGTATGTTACATCTGAAATGAGGTGAATATATATTATGAAAATATGGGGACGAATTTCGGATACAGGAAAGTATTCAATACCGCTACAACCAGTATTGTGGATTGACGGATCGAAAAAGGAAAACGAATTTCCTCAAGTAGCCGTTACATTACAAATTGGTAGTATGTATACAGAACAGTTTTCGTATGAATTGACCTACGATGTAAACGACATACTTATTATGCGAATTGAAGTGGAAAATAAAGGGGGAGAAATGATTTCGAGAGTTGTTGTAAGTCATATGATTCGAGATTACTTTGCTTATATTCCTAATTCTTTAAAAGTTGATAAGGGGATAAGTGAGTTTTTATTCCAGCTTGTTAGATGGCGAATTGATGATTTGTTACCGAATGAGAAGGTGGAACTACGTTGTAAAATAAAAGCTAATAAAGATAAAGCTCTTAAACAAACATTCTTTCAGGCTACATATACATTTCAAGATAAAGAGATATCATATGGCCCACTGCAAACAAATGAAGTTGTTGTGCGTCAATGATAAAAAGGAACCTGTACAAAAGGTTCCTTTTTTAGTGAAGGTTGTGTTTTTTGAGTATTTTCTTTTGCTCCATTCCTTTTTTTCCTACATAGTTATTTTTGTAGCCAAAGTATAGAATAAATAAAAATGAAACAACATTAACAATAGCGTCGATTTGATCGTTTGTAATAAAGTGTATCCCGAAAGAGGTAAATAATAATTTTAATGATAATAGAAAACCAGCTAGTAAACGCATAGCATCTGATAGATTCTCTTTTTGTAGCATATAGATTACTCCTTTCTATAAAAGTTATATATTATATATATGAAATAGAGTAGAAAAGGTATACAAGCTTAAGCAGAAATGTACATTGCATATGTACATTTTTTATTTTGTAGAAAAACATTATTGATATAGAAACATATATTGGTATAAAAGGGGGAAAAGTATGAAACATAAAGGGAAAATTAGTGGATTATTGCTTGGCAATACTGTGGCAGTTACAGAATGGATTGCACTTCAGGATGTAATTGCAAAACTGGATTCACGATCATTTTATACCGTCTTTATTATTTATATATTGCAAATGATACTAAGTTATTATTTTGGACATTGGTACGATAAAAGAGCGAACGAGCGTATGGGTATGGAAGTAGGAGGAATGGCAAGCAATGATTTTGTTGTTGATTTTTTTGGGAAAGTAGCTGCTTTATCTGAAAGAGATTCTCGTAATATTACAGTGTACATTCTTTCTGTAAAAGAATGGGAAGGATTAAAAGACACGTTGCAAGAAAAAAAGTTGGGAGTGTTAGTACAAAAATTAGAGAGTACCATTGTAAAGACAATTCGGAAGGGTGATGTTGTTACAAAGTGGGATGAAAATAAGTACGTTATTGTAGCAATTGATAATGGTCATGAAACATCAACAATAACAAAACGATTAATGAAAAATATTGAAAGTGAAATAGAAGGTGATTTACTCAGTGTCACTCTTTTATTTGGAGCAGCTAGCTATCCAGTAGAAGGAAAAACGTTTGAAGAACTGTTGAGAAAGTCGCAAAATCAATTGTACCAGTATAGAAATTTGCAGGAAAATGAGTGAAGCTTTGATTTGAAGATATATGATAGGAAGATGTTTTATTTGTAACATTTTTTTGACTTTTATTACAAAAAAACGCCGCGTTTGTAATAAAAGTCTTTAAAAATATATGAAATAAGCATATAATTATGATGGTAGTGCCAATGCAATTTGCACAGTGTGTTTTATTTTAAAAGTGTAGAGGAAAGCAAGCTCTACACTTTTCCTTTTTAGGAAATGAAAAGAATATTTGTAAGTTGTTGCGAGATATCGATTGTACTGTGTAAAATGAACAAAGAGATTAATTGATAGAAAGCTGGAAAGGGAATGATAGACGTGAGAGCGGAGCGATCACCTTTTATCAGGTGAACTATTATAGTCTTATTAAGACTGAGGTGAAATTCCGTGGATATTAAAGTAATACATAGTGTGAACAGGCCTTAAAAAACACGAAGTAGTATACTTAAAGATGGATATGGAATTGCTAAATAATTCAAAAAGAATAATGTAATATCAAGTAATAATTTGTACAAACAATATTAATGATCTTCGTAAAAAAGATGCGAGTGTATAGAACAATTACATATTTTATAACTTTTTTATATTACACGATGGTCGTTTATAAGTAGGAGGAAGAGATGTTGAAATATAGTAAATTAGCAATTGTAACTACATTATCAATGATTTTATTAGCCGGTTGTTTCGGCCCGAAACCAGAAGAAGAATTATATGTAGCGTTTGAAAACGCTGCTAAACAAGAAAAAACAATGTTTGAAGATGCAAAAAAACTTGAGACTTTAGAGAAAGAAGGACAAGAATTATATAACCAGATTGTTCAAGAAGGAAAAGATAATAATCAAACTGTTAAAGAAAAACTGAATCAAGCAGTGAAAAATACAACTGAACGAGAAAAAGTGCTTACAAAAGAAAAAGAAGTTTTAAATAAAGCGCAAGAAGAAGTGAAGTCAGCTGATAAGTATGTGAAGAAAATTGAAGATAAGAAATTGAAAGATCAAGCTGATAAAGTGAAAAGCACGTATGAGAAACGCCACGATTCATTTAATAAAATGTATGACAGCTATAACAAATCTTTAAAACAAGAAAAAGAGTTATATACAATGTTACAAGATAAAGGTACTAAATTAAAAGATATTAGTGAAAAAGTAAAAGTAGTAAATCAATCTTATAAGGATATTGAGTCAGAAAAAGATAAATTTAATGAATTTACAAAGTCTTATAATACAGAAAAAGTAGCTTTTTATAAACAAGCAAATATTAAAATTAAAGAAGAGAAAAAATAAAACAGTTTGGCCTACACTTGGCCAAACTGTTTTATTTTTTTGTATAAGTACGACTATACCATGGAACAGGCTCACTTAATTTTTTTTCTTGTTTTAATGCTTCAGGACCAATATAATCTTGAAGTGTTTTTTTTGCTACTGTTAAAGATAAGGTTGTTTTCGGATTTCGATAGGAGGATTCAAGATGACCAAGATGCGGTAGAATTCGAAAATCTTCTTTCGTAGGAGGGATGTGGAAAAAATAATCGCCTAAACGTATAAGGACATCAGATTGTTGTTGGCTAAAACGTGGGTTTCTAGAAAAATGCAATCCTTCTTTAATTGCTTTTTTTTCAGCAATCAAACGTTCTAAAGCTGTCTTTTTTAACCAGTATAAATATTTAGGATTAGTAGCTGCTTTAGCATGACGATTCACAACGAAAATAGATTGAGCTAGTCGATTAATAGAATGTTGGTTTTGTAATTGAGATTGTGGTTGTGAAGGTTTCATATTGAATCTCCTTTCAATTTTTCATTATTATACCATAAATAAAATAGGTATTTATTATACGCAAAAAGTGATTGTATATATTTTCAATATTAAAGCAATATTGTTACAAAAAACAACTATTTTGTATAATAGTAATAGAATATGTTTTTGAAATTTGATAATGAAAGAGTGAGAAGTTTGAAAGAAATATTAAAACAACAGTATGCCATTATAGATATTGGATCTAATACAATGCGTTTAGTTATTTATGAAAAGCAAAATGGAGGTTTTTATAAAGAGATTGAAAATACGAAAGTTGTTGCTAGGTTAAGGAATTACTTAATTGATGGTGTATTGAATGAAGAGGGAATAGAAGTATTATTACAGACATTATTTCAATTTCAAGAAAGTACAAGATTCCATCAGTTGCATCATGTACTTTGTGTTGCAACAGCAACAATTAGACAGTCGGAGAATCAAGAGGAAATTAAAAAGCTTGTTGAAGGACAAACGGACTTTACTCTTAGAGTATTATCAGAGTATGAGGAAGCGCGTTACGGATACTTGGCGGTTATGAATTCTACATCGTTTTCAGAAGGAATAACGGTAGATATTGGTGGGGGAAGTACGGAAGTTACATACTTTAGAAATAGAGAGATTTTAGAGTACCATAGTTTTCCTTTTGGGGCACTTTCTTTAAAGCAACAATTTATTAAAGGTGATATTCCTACTAAAGATGAGTTAGAGGGAATGCAACAGTATTTAGAGTTTCAATTTCGAACGTTACCATGGTTAATCAATAAGAAATTGCCTCTTATTGCAATTGGTGGTAGTGCTAGGAACTTAGTAAAAATCCATCAAAATTTAATATGTTATCCTATAGCAGGATTACATTTATACAAGATGAAAGAAGATGATATTGAAAGTGTAAAAGAGGAATTGGAAAAATTGTCGTTCATAGAACTTCAGAAATTGGAAGGATTAGCAAAAGATCGAGCAGATACGATTATTCCAGCGGTTGAAGTATTTCATACACTTGTTAATGTTATAGAGGCACCGGCATTTGTATTAAGTAGAAAAGGGTTAAGAGAAGGTGTTTTCTATGAAGAGTTGACAAAAGATTTGGGGATTTCATATTATCCGAACGTAGTTGAAGAAAGTTTGCATTTACTATCACATGAATACGAAATGGACATGGAATTTGTTATTCAACTTATTAAACATGGAAGATTAATTTGCAAACAACTTGAGGAAATAGGGCTTATTTCTATGACAGTAAAAGACTGGGAAGTGTTCCATCAAGCTGCGAAAGTATTTAATATAGGCAAATATATAGACGAAGAAGCGAGCCGTTTACATACGTTTTATTTATTAGCGAATAAGACAATTGATGGCATGATGCATAAAGATCGAGTAAGGCTAGCGCTTATTGCATCGTATAAATCAAAAATGTTATTTAAACAACATTTATCTCCATTTGAAGGTTGGTTTGATAAAAGCGAACAAAAAAAAATCCGCCTGTTAGGAGCTGTTTTACAATTTTCAGCTACTTTAAATGTAAGGCAACGATCGCTTATTGATACCATATCTATAACAGAAAGCGAAGAGGGATTAACGTTTAAAGTTTTATGTGAACAATCGGCATTAGCAGAAAAAGTACAAGCTGAAAAACAAAAAAAACAGTTAGAAAGAGTATTAAAAACGAATATTAATTTATTATTTGAACTAAAACATTAGGTTGTACGGATGTCTTTACGAAAAATTTACACTTTGTAATATTGTAATTTGATAAAATGAAATTAACTAAATTATAGTAAAAAAGTTTCAAGGGGAAGTGTGAAGAGAATGGAATTATTGAAGGGGAATGCAGTAAATTTAAATGATACAGCTTATTACAATAATCGAGAGTTAAGTTGGTTAGCATTTAATGAACGTGTCTTACAAGAAGCGCAAGATGCAAATAATCCACTTTTGGAAAGATTGAAATTTATTAGTATTTTTAGTTCGAATTTAGATGAATTTTTTATGGTACGTGTAGCGGGATTAAAGGATCAAGTGAGTGCTGGATTTAATTAACCAGAAAATAAAGCTGGCTTAACACCGAAAAAACAATTAAATAAAATTGCGATAAAAGCCCATGCACTAATGACAGTACAATATGATACATTTAAAAATTATGTATTACCAGCGCTTGAGTTAGAGGGAATTGAACGTTTAACATTCAATGATTTGACGAAAGAGCAGCGAGAATTTATAGAAGAGTATTTTGACGAGCAAATTTTTCCGGTGTTAACTCCTGTAGCTATTGATGCATATCGCCCATTTCCAATGTTATTAAACAAAAGTTTGAATTTGGCTACTCTTTTATATGATGAGAAGCAAGCGGAAGAAGAAAACAGGACGAAGTTAGGGATTGTACAAGTTCCTTCATTACTTGAGCGCTTCATAATTTTACCGAGCGAAGGGCAAAAGCATAAATTTATTTTATTAGAAGACGTAATTAGTAGCTTTACTCATAAATTATTTACGGGATATACAGTATCATCTGTTACTCGTTTCCGTATTACACGCAATGCAGATTTAACGATTCATGAAGAAGGTGCGAGAGATTTATTAAAGGTAATTGAAAAAGAATTAAAAAAGCGTAAGTGGGGGGCTGCTGTACGTTTAGAAGTTGGGAAAGAACACATTGATGAAAGAGTATTAGCGTTATTATATGAGGTTCTGGAAGTAAAAGATGAAGATGTATATATAATGGATGGCCCATTAGATTTGACATGTTTGTTTTCTTTATATAAAAAACTAGCTCCTTTATATGAACATCTTGTATATCCAGCTCTTATTCCGCAACCGCCTCAAGATTTAGGTGATGAAGAAGATGTATTTGAAAAAGCAATTGAGCATGATATTTTATTACATCATCCTTTTGAATCATTTCAGCCGGTAGTTGATTTTGTCCGTGATGCGGCAGACGATCCGAATGTACTTGCGATTAAACAAACGTTATATCGTGTAAGTGGTGATTCACCGATTATTCAGGCGTTAAAGATAGCGGCTGAAAAGGGAAAACAAGTGACGGTATTAGTTGAATTAAAGGCAAGGTTTGATGAAGAAAACAATGTTCACTGGGCTAAAGAATTGGAACAGGCAGGCTGTCATGTTATTTACGGTGTCAGTCACTTGAAAACACATAGTAAAATTACGCTAGTTGTAAGGAGAAAAAACGGAAAAATCGAAAGGTTCGTACATCTGGGAACTGGGAACTATAATGATGCAACAGCGAAGTTATATACTGATTTTGGATATATTACATCAAGAAAAGATTTTGGGGTCGATGCAACCAATTTCTTTAATTATTTAAGTGGTTATACAACAAAGCCACATTTTCATCATTTATCGGTTGCTCCATTTGATATAAGAGAGCAATTTATGGATTTAATAGATGAAGAAATCCGTTATCATAGGCAATATGGAAATGGATATATTATCGCTAAGATGAATTCATTAACAGATAAACCGTTAATAAAAAAAATGTACGAAGCATCACAAGCTGGAGTAAAGGTAGAGCTCATTGTTCGAGGAACATGTTGCCTACGACCTGGTATTCCAAATGTAAGTGAAAATATTCGTGTAGTTAGTGTTGTTGGAAGATATTTAGAACATAGCCGTATTTATTATTTCCATCATAATGGGGAGGAGAAAATATATTTATCTTCAGCTGATTTGATGACGCGAAATATGGAGAAGCGAGTGGAAATATCTTTCCCGATATTAGATATTGAAATGAAGGCACGAATTAAGGCGATTTTACAGCTTACATTAGCTGATAATGTGAAAACACGTGAACAAAATAAAGATGGTGATTACTATTATGTTATTAATGGTAGTACAGAAGAAATTGATAGCCAAGTGAAGTTGTTTAAGATGGCGTATCAAAATACAGACGCTGAATAATGAAAAAAAGTAAAAACCTCTTATGTCCATAAGAGGTTTTTACTTTTTTCTACTCATATGCTCCAAAAATGGAAGGATGAGTAGAAACAATAGTTTTATTATAAGCGTGTAATGAGATGGCTCGTTGAGAGAATAATATTTGAAAGAATCGTTACTTTAACCTAGTAATAGTATGGTTGCTGACATGGTCCACCGTAACAAGGATAAGGTGCTGGCGGCGGGAAAGGTGGTGGATAAGGTGGATAAAATGGTCGAGGGCCGAAAGCTAATGCTCCGCCGAGCAATCCACCAGCAATTCCAGCTAGAAAGGGAACGCCAAAAAACGGGAAGAAGCGTGAGTCGCCTACTGGACCAATAGGTGCTGAACGGACTGGAATTGGTTGATAATATGGATACATGAACATACCTCCTTTATTGGACTCACTTTTATCATATGGTAAACGAAACATGGATGAGCGCGTACAAGAAAGGATATGTAAGAAAATAGGCGAATTATTACGAATGTTGGAGTGTGAAAATTGTGATTTCAGGTTTTGACATGAAACGAAATGGGACACGTGTTCTTCCAAGACCTCGATTGACATAGAGAGTTAAATCCTGCATCGTATAGAAGCCTTCAATATAGTCTTTGGCGAGTGATGGTGTAATAATAGCACCTAAAAAAGGAATTTGTACTTGTCCGCCATGGCTATGACCAGAAAGTTGCAAGTTGATTGGATATTTGGAAATTTGCGGCGCGATATCTGGCTCGTGAACAAGAACGATGTTATAAGTATTTTGCCGTGCATGTTGTAATGTTTTCTCTATTTTTGGTTTGCCTAGTAGTATATCATCGAGACCGAAAATAGAAATTTCACTATTATCCATTAGACGAATTCTTTTTTCACTATTTAGCAATAGTTCAAATCCTGATTCACGCATGATGTGCTCATAGTATTCAGTTCCATATCCACCGTGATCATGGTTACCATAAATAGCGAATTTACCGAAGGGGGCTTGTATATTTTTTAAAATGGATGCGACAAAAGGAGTGTCAGTATACGTTTGATAATTATCAATGAGATCTCCGGTAAAAAGGACAATATCTGGATTTACAGCATTAATTTTAGAAACAACTTGAGATAAATGTTGAAGCGAGAAATAGTATCCGAGATGTAAATCGCTGAATTGAAGAATTTTCATACCATGAAAACTTTTTGGGATGAGTTGTGATTTTAATGTGTGCTGTGTAAAAGAAATGAAATGGGGTTCTATATATTTAGCATAGTAGTATCCGATGCCACTGGTTATAAATGAATAGAGACAAGTACGCATACCAATTTTCAAAAAATTTCTTCTTGTAATGTGCGTCATAAAAATATGAGTATACCTCAATGTTTTTATTCCATTTACAGGCTACTCAAATCTCCTTTCAGTTTATTTAAAAATATATTTTACATAATAAAAAATTAGTATAGATTACGAAAAAAATGAATAAAAAGAAAGTTCTTTACATTAAAATATCAGAAAAGTTTAAAAATATAAAGATTTCTATTAAATAAAGTGATAAAATGAATGTGTATTCATTTTTTGGAGGGGATGTATGTGAAAGAAAAGGTAGTTATTATAACAGGTGGATCGAGTGGAATGGGAAAAGGAATGGCGACTCGCTTTGCAAAAGAAGGGGCACGAGTTGTTATTACAGGACGTACAAAAGAAAAACTAGAGGAAACAAAGTTGGAAATTGAACAATTTCCAGGGCAAGTATTACCTGTACAAATGGATGTAAGAAATACGGATGACATTCAGAAAATGATTGAACAGATTGATGAGAAGTTTGGTCGAATTGATGTTTTAATAAATAATGCAGCTGGAAACTTTATTTGTCCAGCAGAAGATTTATCCGTGAATGGCTGGAATTCGGTCATTAATATTGTATTAAACGGTACATTTTACTGTAGCCATGCTGTCGGAAAATATTGGATTGAAAAAGGTATAAAAGGGAATATCATTAATATGGTAGCAACATATGCATGGGATGCAGGTCCAGGAGTTATTCATTCGGCTGCAGCGAAGGCAGGAGTATTAGCGATGACGAAGACGCTCGCTGTTGAGTGGGGACGTAAATATGGAATACGAGTTAACGCTATCGCTCCAGGACCAATTGAACGTACGGGCGGTGCTGATAAATTATGGATTTCAGAAGAAATGGCTAAGCGTACGATACAAAGTGTTCCGCTTGGAAGGCTGGGTACGCCAGAAGAAATCGCTGGTCTAGCTTATTATTTATGCTCAGATGAAGCTGCGTACATAAATGGAACTTGCATGACAATGGATGGAGGACAACATTTACATCAATATCCATTTTAAAAGGGATAAAAAAATGAATGTTTGATTCATTTTTTTACGGTTAAATGTGACGGAATTGTGACATATGAAAGAAAAGTGTTTACAAGAGGTCATATATACGTTATATTTAAGACCTCTTTTTTCTTCATAGTAGAATTGCTAATTCCCCTTAGCATTTTACCCCTCTAATCCCTTCAGGAAAACTGAAGGGATTTTTTATTATTTTTCCGTAAATATCATGTTATAATTTTTGAAAAGTAAAGGGAGGGAAGCACGTTGATAGATGCATTAGATGTAATGAGTAACTTGGATAAAGTCCTTCCTTATTATCAAGCTATTTTTAGTGCTGATGAGCATACTGTAATTGGATATGAAGTAGTAGGACGTATTCAAACAGAAGAGGGCATACAAAGTTTAGCTTCTTTCTTTCACGATGATTCGATTCCAAGTGAATTTCAACTGGAAGCGGATAATATTATAGTAGAAAAAGCTTTAAATCGTTATTTAGAAAGCGATCAAAAATTATTATTATTTATACATCGGAATGCTAATGTATTAATGAATGATGATGATGAAAGCTTGCTTCAACTTTTATTGAGGTATGAAGAACAAGGTTTAAATTTAAAACAAATTGTTTTAGAGATTACAGAGCATGAATGTAAAGAAGATATAGAGCAATTTAATCATTTGCTTATGTATTATCGTACATATGGTATTCAAATTTCGATTAATAAAGTCGGAACGGGTACAAGTAATTTAGAGCGTATTAGCGTGTTAGCACCTGATATTTTAAAAGTAGATTTAACGAACTTAAGGCAAACAGCACTTTTACAATCTTATCAAGATATTTTATATTCTTTATCATTACTTGCTAGAAGAATTGGTGCAACTTTATTATATGAAGAAATAGATGCTTTTTATCAACTGCAATATGCTTGGAAGAACGGCGGAAGATATTATCAAGGTAATTATTTAAAAGAATGTTTACCTGATTTTATTGAAACGAATGTTTTGAAAGAGCGACTAGGTAATGAATGTCATCAGTTTATTCAGCATGAAAAGAAGAAGTTACAAAAAATTTATAATTTAACAGAGATGTTACGCGATCGCATTGGCGATGTTTTATCAAAACAAAAAAAGAATGAAGATATAAATGATTGGTTATTACAATTTAGTCAAAGTGTATCACAGTGTAGTTTTCGTATATTTATTTGTAATGAAGATGGTTTCCAACAATCAGGAAATGTTATGAAAAAAGATGGAGAATGGATTGTGATGCCGGATTATTATATGAAGAACTGGAGCTGGCGCCCGTATTTTCTCGAGAATATAATGAAAATGCGTTTTGAGAATAAGGCGAGGCTTTCAGATTTATATGCAGATATTGAAACGGGAGAAATGGTACGAACATTTTCTTTCCCGATTGATGATGACAACTTTTTATTTATAGATTTATCTTATGAATATTTATATGAAGAAGATGTTTTATTTTAATGCACGAAGAGATTCGTGCATTTTTTGTTTGTTTTTATCATAAATTGGTAATAGTGAAAATGGTGATGAAAATGCTGTCTATCGTTGTAAAGATTTTACGAACGAAATCTGTCCTTTCTTTGCATAATCATTGTTACAATGAATACTACAAAGACAAGTTCTTTTAAAAGGAAGGTGAAAAAATGAGGAAATATGGAATATGGCTTGTTCTATTTGTATGTGTTGCCTTTCTAGTTGGTTATAGTGTTACGACTGTTTTAGGAAAAGAGGAAGTGGAAGTCGATCGGAAAGAAGTATTTACAACGATACAAAAAGGCTATGAAACCCAGTTTTCAATTCGTGGGAAGCATTTGCCGATGAATAAGATGATAGAGACGTTATCACCGTATTTTACAGATAATTTCCTTCAAGTATTTACAGATGAAAATAGCAGAAGTGATAAACAAAGTGGTGAATATTTACTTCCGGCAAAAGAAGCACCGTTTTCTTTTAATTCAGAAACGAAAATGTCGTATGATGAAGAACATAAAAATTTATATGTATATGAACGGACAAAAAGTGGACAATATCAAATTGTAACATTGAAAAGGGATCAAGATAAATGGAAGTTAGCAGGATATCATGAAAGTCAGGAACTTTTAACTGAAATAAAAAGGTTGCAACAATTATAAAGTGAAACTTTTAATCAGTGGGTGGGAGTTTTACTACCTACAAATAGCGGGATAAGAATAGGAATAGGAATAGGTATTTACCTATTCCTATTCTATATTGAGTAGTAGTTGTAACTTTTCAATTTGAAAACCTGCAACTACTTCGCCATCAATTACGACTGTTGGAGTTGAATAAGAATCATAGTCGTATAAAAGACGATTGCGAGCAGCAGCGTCTTTTTTTACGTCAAATTCTTCATATGCAACGTTATTATGCTTCAAAAATTCTTTTACAATAACACATGGCGGACAATCGGGTTGTGTATAAACCTCAATTTTTTTCATTGTAATTCCTCCTTTTTTCTGTTTTTTATTATATTCTTCCAGTATAAAAACCGCAATAATGAAGGAGAAATATGTTCTTTCTGTTTTTTCCTTCGCATTTCGACAAATTTTTAGTTGAGTTTCTGGCCAATAACCTTTATCCTAGAGTGTGGAACATTTTTTCTGTTATGACGGATAGAATGAGTATAGCTGTAAAACCTATTGGTAGGAAGATCAGAGAAAGGAGAGATTTCATGTCTCTACTCCAAGGAATTTTAACTCGACTTGTTAGTCTACAAGAACAAGCTGAAAGCGGTGAAGTAGCACAACGCTATTTTGAAGTGAACGGTGAGCGCAAATGTAGCGTGAAATTTTTCGATAAAAGTGAAATGTATGAGTTAGAAGTGTATCAACAAGGTGAAAAACCTCAAGTATATCAATTCGATAATATCGACATGGTTGCAATTGAGATTTACGATATCATTTCTTGATACATATAAAAAAGGTACTGCCACATGGCAGTACCTTTTTTAGTTCTATTACTTTCTAGCATAATGTATAGAAGTTTTTTATTTTTCCTACAATGGTATTAAAATGAAAATTTAATCCGTGCAAGTTTGCTTATCCATGTGGATAATTAGTCCCGTCAACCGGGTGAATATGTGAAGCTAAACTTCTCACTATCGCTGGGTTTTGCAAATAGCGGGAGAAATATAACTAGGAGGTTATCGTATGGAACGTTTACCAGTTGTGATTTGTCCTAATTGTCAAAGTTCTGCTGAGATTATTCATGTATTAACGGCTCAATCTAATCAAAATGTAATTTATACGTGCCAAATTTGTCACTTTGTAATTCGAAATATTGAAACGAATAAAGGATAGGAAGTTATAATTTTAGTTTTTGTCCCATACAATGAGAATACGAAAAGTCTGTCTAATTGAAAGGACGTGACTCTGTGGACGGTGCACATAAATTTTACAATGTTTCAGAGAGACATTTAAATTTTGATATGGTCTTTAACCGTATTTGTAGTTTCATTGAAAAGGATCCGCGAAATTTGTATCGATTATCCATTGGGACAGACTCGCAAGCGCATCAAAAGGATACGAGGTTTATTACAGCAATCCATATTCATCGTGTTGGAAAAGGTGCCTGGGGTTGTTTACACCATAGATCAGTAAAAGATAAGCCAGCGACCTTACGTGAGAAAATATATTTAGAAACGCAGTTTAGTCAAGAAATCGCATGTCTATTTACGCCTACTCATATACAAACAATATGGGAGTTATTGCATCCTTATGCTCAAGATGGGGCTGGATTCATAATGGAAATTCATTTAGACATTGGGAATGATGGCTTAACAAAAGAATTTATTTTAGATATGACAGAAAAAATTCGAGCGATGGGATTAACTGCAAAAATTAAGCCGGATGCTTATGCGGCGTTTAGCTATGCAAATCGATATACGAAATGATTTTTTGTATGTGTACGATTGTTACATATCTTTTAATAAAAACTGAATATTACATCTATTAAATAGGTTGAATTTTTTATATAATAAGAGTAACGATGCGAGTGTAAGGAGAGGGGTATATGCAAAGGGAAGTTGTTTTAACGAAGGAAGAAGAAAGTTTACTACTAGATATTTTATTTCAGCAAAATTACGCAAGTGAAATTTTAGCTGTGGAACTTACAGATATTGAGAATGGTTTGAAACAGACAGATGTGATGCAATATAAAAAAATCACAAGGTTATTTTACAGATTAAAAAATAAAGGGTATTAAGCGCTACCGGAATGGTAGTCTTTTTTTTGTGCGGTATGCTAAAATAGCTGTGTGATTGTATTTTTATTGAAATAAATTTAGGACAAAATAATAATATGAAAACGCTGTCATAAAATGTGAATAGAGTTGTGAACATAAGCAGGAAAAAGGGAAAATGGGGGATGTAATATGATTAGTATTCCGAAAGACGAATTTCAACAAATTCTTGTGAAGGATTTAATGATTTCATCGGAAAAAGTAGCTCATGTCCAAATTGGAAATAGTTTAGAACATGCTTTACTTGTTCTTGTAAAATCTGGATATTCAGCGATACCTGTCTTAGATCCAATGTATAAACTACATGGTTTGATTAGTACTGCCATGATATTAGATGGTATGTTAGGATTAGAACGTATTGAGTTTGAAAGGCTCGATGATATGAAAGTAGAGCAGGTGATGAAAGAAGATATACCTGTTCTTAAATTAGACGATTCATTTGCAAAAGCTTTAGAAATGACAATTGATCATCCTTTTATTTGCGCTGTTAATGAAGAAGGCTATTTTGAGGGGATTTTAACACGTCGGGCTATTTTAAAATTGTTGAATAAGAAAGTAAGGCAACATAATCGATAAAGTGAAAAAAGTGACTTCATAGAAACGAAGAAGTCACTTTTTTTCGTGCATATCACTTGTGTATGTATTATATTTAAAAAGACATAAAACATAAGGAAAGTTTGCGCTGGACAATTGTATTTTCTGAATGAAAGCATTCGGATAAATTAAGGATGAAAAGCTTATTGAAATAAGGTGTATGGAAGCTAAGGAAAGAGGGAGAAAGTTGCAAATTGATGATTTTCAAATGATGGTTGTGTTAGCTCAGGAATCAAATATGAGAAAAGCGGCGGAACGTTTATTTGTTTCCCAACCTGCGCTGAGTCAACGATTACAATCTATGGAGAAACAATGGGGAATGAAGTTTTTTATTCGCTCACAAAAAGGATTGACAATTACACCTGAAGGGGAAAAAGTTGCAAATTATGCCAAAGAAATGTTGCAAAGGGAAGAAGATATAAAAAGTGAGCTGGCTGTTTTCAGAACGGAAACTCATGGAACGTTAAAAATAGCTGTTGCATCAGTTATTGGTCAATATTGGCTCCCTCCTGTTTTGAAAAAGTTTGTGCATAAATATCCTTCTGTAAAGATATCGCTGTTTACTGGATGGAGTAGTGAAGTGCAAAAGCAGTTTTATGAAGGAGACGTGCATGTTGCTATACTGAGGGGAACACAAGAATATAAAGGTCAGAAGCAACAATTATTTGAAGATGAACTGTATTTAGTTGATAAAGAAATAAAAGATATTTCGATGTTAAAAGAAACAAATAGGCCGTTCATTCAATTTAAAAGTGACTCGACTTATTATGGACAAATACAAAATTGGTGGTATGGTTTATTTTCTAATCCGCCTAAGCGAACGATTGTAGTTGACCAAATTGAAACATGTAAACAACTTGTTTTAAATGGTATAGGTTATGCCCTTTTACCTTCTACTGTTTTAAAGGAAGTACAGGAAAATATGTATAAAACACCTGTTCAACTGACGAGAGAAACATGGTTGTTAACAAGTGACTCGGCAAGGCAGTTGAAGCAAGTACAAGCATTTTTAGAAATTATAGAAGAAATTCAAAGGGAAAAATAAGATTATTATCTTGCTACTCGCTCTTTCGTTTGGTAGAGTAACATTATAAATGGATTTAGGAGGCAACAAGAATGAAAATGATGGACGCTAACGAAATTATTTCGTTTATTCAAAAAAGTGAAAAGAAAACTCCTGTAAAGGTATACATAAAAGGGGATTTAAAAGAAGTAACATTCCCTGAAACAGTACAAGCATTTGTGAATAAAAAATCAGGTGTATTATTCGGAGAATGGTCTGAAATTAAGACAATTCTTGATGAGAATAATAAGCACATCGTTGACTACGTTGTAGAAAACGATCGTCGTAATTCTGCAATCCCAATGCTTGATTTAAAAGGTATTAAAGCTCGCATCGAGCCAGGTGCTATTATTCGTGACCATGTTGAAATTGGTGACAACGCTGTAATTATGATGAATGCAACAATTAACATTGGTGCTGTAATTGGTGAAGGTTCTATGATCGACATGAACGCAGTACTTGGTGGACGTGCAACAGTCGGTAAAAACTGTCACGTAGGTGCAGGTGCTGTACTTGCAGGTGTTATTGAGCCACCTTCTGCAAAACCAGTTATCGTTGAAGATGATGTAGTAATCGGTGCAAATGTAGTTGTTTTAGAGGGTGTTACAGTAGGTAAAGGTGCAGTTGTAGCAGCGGGAGCTGTTGTAACAGAAGATGTACCTCCATACACAGTTGTTGCAGGTACTCCAGCACGTGTAATCAAAGAAATTGATGAGAAGACAAAAGCAAAAACAGAAATTAAACAAGAGCTTCGTCAATTAAACCCAGAGAAATAAAAAGTAAAAAAAGCGTAAGAGCGTAAATGGGCTCTTACGCTTTTTATAGATAGAGGTGCAAAAATGACAGTAAGCAAATTTGTCCAAATTCGTAGAGATCTACATAGAATTCCAGAAATCGGATTTAAGGAATGGAAAACACAACAGTATATTTTAGATTATATAGGAACACTTTCTCATGAATTTGTGGAAGTGAAGACATGGAAAACGGGTGTAATCGTTAAAGTAAATGGAAAAAATCCCGAAAAAATAATAGGTTATCGTGCAGATATAGACGGTTTACCAATTACAGAGGAAACTGGATACGAGTTTGCTTCTATTCATGAAGGAATGATGCATGCATGTGGCCATGATGTACATACAACAATCGGTTTAGGCCTTCTAACGAAAGCTGTGAGCGAAAGAATAGATGATGACCTTGTATTTCTATTCCAGCCAGCAGAAGAAGGACCAGGCGGTGCTCTTCCTATGTTAGAAAGTGAAGAGTTAAAAGAATGGAAACCGAATATAATTCTTGGTCTTCATATTGCACCAGAATACGCTGTGGGGACAATTGCAACGAAAGAAGGACTGTTATTTGCCAATACTTCAGAATTATATATTGATTTAAAAGGGAAAGGTGGCCATGCTGCCTATCCGCATACTGCAAATGACATGATTGTTGCAGCGAGTCATCTTGTTACACAGCTTCAATCCGTTATTAGTCGCAATGTAAATCCTCTTGATAGTGCAGTAATTACAATCGGGAAAATTACTGGTGGTACGGTTCAAAATATTATTGCAGAAAAATCTCGTTTAGAAGGAACGATTCGAACATTATCAGTGGAATCAATGAAGCGTGTGAAAAGCAGAATTGAGTCAATTGTTGCAGGTATCGAAGCTTCTTTCCAGTGTGAGGCGATTATAGATTACGGAGCAATGTATCATCAAGTATATAACCATGAAGAGTTAACGAGAGAGTTTATGGAATTTGTACATAAACAAACTGATATGAATGTTATTACATGTACTGAGGCAATGACGGGTGAAGATTTTGGTTATATGCTTCGAGAAATCCCTGGATTTATGTTTTGGCTTGGAGTAAATTCAGAATATGGTTTACATCATGCAAAATTAAAACCAGACGAAGAAGTGATTGAAAAGGCAATTACATTTTTAAGCCAATATGTAAAGTGGAAAGGGAATAGAAAATAAAACTTCCACTTTCTTGAAGGTTCCAAAAAACTTTTTGTTCTGAGGTGTAAGTAACGCTCGTATAGATTGATTTTAGACATTTATATACAAATGGAAGAATTAAAGTTAATTGTACTGTTTTAATAATGAGCAGGGGGTTTAGCCACTGCTCATTATTAATTATTTGACTAACTTATATATGTTTACTTTTAGTATGAAAAGTGTGTAAAATCAATGTGAAACATAGAAAAAAGGGTGGGGAATTACGTGCAAATTAGCAGTGCGATTTTATGTTTCGTCTTATATGCGTATGTTATTATTGCGGCGGTTTATTTTGGGATAAGTTTTTATGCCTATCGTCTAGTAGATAATAATGAATATGACGAAACATACAAATGGGTGAAGAGATATTTATCACCTGTACTAGAAATTATGAATGGGTTTGTGCTCTTTTTATTTATTGGATTAATTGCTTTTTCAACGAGTTTAGTAGGGAATAAAACTACGTTATTTGTATTGGGTATCATTATTTTTATGTTGTTAGGAATAAGGATTGGTAATACGGTCTTTTGGAATGAAAGAAAAGTAGATGGTTGGACGGGAATGTTAATTCCGTGCATGTTAGCTGCAATCGTGACAAATATAGAGCATGAATATTATCAATTACATTTTTGGCTTATTATCGTTTTAACAATTCTTTCTGTTTTGTATATAAGCACAGTAGTACTAACATATATTGCACATGAAAAAGGAGATGTTAAAGGCACTCGTTTCTTTAGAGGACGGGCATTATTTTGGAGTGTGCCGACGATGGTAGTTATCGGGCTTATTGCGATATTAGTAAATGGATATCAATTTTCTAATTGGCAACTATTTTTAGAAAATTGGTGGATCTTTATCTTTTCGTTTATTGCTTTTTTAGGTGCAACGCATTATTTATTCCATCAACATCATTACATATGGGCGTTGTTATTTGCATTCACACAGCTTCTATTTGCCTTTTTTGGTCAAGAAACATTATTATTCGTTTTTGAAACATTTAGTTCTTTTGGAAATATATTTGTATTTGCTATGCTACTTGTTGGTATCGCTTTTTACTTGCAACAATATTTTTATATACAAAAACAAAAATAAGAGCTAATCATAGTTTTTGTGACGCATATAAAGTGTGTTACACTGAAAATAAATAGTACTTGAAGTTATTGGAGGAATTCCCGTGGGTGAGAAAGAAAAAGAATTTGCTGTCATTGGACTTGGTCGCTTTGGTGGAAGTATTTGCCGAGAACTAGCTCAATTAGGTATGGAAGTAATGGCAATCGATTCAGATGAGGATAAAATTAATGAATTTGCAAATATAGCTTCGCATGCTGTAATTGCAGATTCAACAGATGAGATGGTATTAAAAAGCCTTGGTATTCGAAATTTTGATCACGTAGTCGTTGCTATTGGAGATAATTTAAATTCAAGTATTTTAACGACTTTGATTTTGAAAGAGTTGGGTGTAAAAAATATTACTGTAAAAGCTCAAAATGATTATCATGAAAAAGTGTTAAGTAAAATAGGTGCAAATCATATTGTGCATCCAGAACGTGATATGGGAAAAAGGATTGCTAATAATATTGCATCAAGCAATGTGCTAGACTACCTTGAGCTTTCAGATGAGCATAGTATTGTAGAGATTATTGCGAATAAAAAAATTGATGGGCACTCTTTAATTGAATTAGATATTCGTGCGAAGTTTGGATTGAATATTGTAGCAATTAAACGAGGCA
Organism: Bacillus sp. PPSBB_2; assembly: GCF_045291115.1. Classification (NCBI taxonomy): domain Bacteria; kingdom Bacillati; phylum Bacillota; class Bacilli; order Caryophanales; family Bacillaceae; genus Bacillus; species Bacillus sp. PPSBB_2. Next base: position 4,245,418 of record NZ_CP147983.1, on the reverse strand, counting down.
AAGAAGTTATCGTATCCCCTCGAGCTACGGAGAATATTCAAGCAGGAGATATATTAATTGTCATTGGTCATGACGATGAAGTGGATCGATTTAAACACTTTTTAAGATAAGAGAAAAGAAAAGGACAATGCCTTCATGGCATTGTCCTTTTTCTTATATTTCCATAATGATTGGTAAAATCATTGGACGGCGTTTCGTTTTCTCATATAGGAATGGAGCTAATGTGTCTGTAATTTCATTTTTAATTTCAGACCATTGTGTTGTTTTACGCTCCATTACTTTTTCTAAATGAGTTGTAATTAATGTTTGTGCATCATTGATTAAATCGCTACTTTCACGCATGTAAACGAAACCGCGTGAGATGATATCAGGTCCTGCTGCAACTTTAAATTCTTTCATATCAATGCTTACAACTACAATTACAAGTCCTTCTTCAGAAAGGATACGACGATCGCGTAATACGATATTGCCAATATCTCCAATACCGTTTCCATCAATGTAGACCGAACCAGATGGGATTTTTCCAGCTACGCTAGCTTCATCCGAACGTAAAGCAAGAACATCGCCATTATCCATAATGAAGCAATTTTCTTCAGGGATGCCACAATCATTTGCTATGTTCATGTGCATACGCTGCATACGATATTCACCATGAATTGGCATGAAGTACTTCGGTTTAATTAGACGTAACATTAATTTTTGTTCTTCTTGTCCACCGTGTCCACTTGTATGGATATTTGAAAGTTTCCCATGAATTACATCAGCGCCAGCGCGGTACAACATGTTAATTGTACGACTTACGCTAATTGTATTTCCTGGAATTGGTGAAGAAGAGAAAACAACTGTATCTCCAGGAATAATTTGAATTTGGCGGTGTGTACCGTTTGCAATACGTGAAAGTGCTGCCATCGGTTCACCTTGACTACCTGTACATAAAATAACAACTTTATTAGCTGGTAAGCGGTTTAGTTGAGATGCATCTATGAATGTATCTTTCGGGCAACGAATATAACCAAGGTTTTGTCCGATTTCAATCGCTGCTTCCATACTTCGACCAAACACAGCTACTTTACGGTTGTTTTCAACAGCAGCTTCAACAACTTGTTGTAAGCGGTGAATATTTGATGCAAAGGTTGCGAATATAATCCGTCCTTCTACTTTACGGAAAATGTCTTGAATGCTATCACCAACGCGACGCTCAGACATAGTAAAGTTTGGAACTTCACTGTTCGTACTATCAGATAATAGACATAGTACGCCATCTTTACCGATTTCAGCCATTTTTGTTAAATCAGCTGGTTCACCAACTGGTGTGAAGTCAAATTTGAAGTCACCTGTATGAACAACTTGACCTTGAGGTGTTTTCACAACAACGCCGTACGAATCTGGAATACTGTGTGTTGTACGGAAGAAGGATACAGACGTTTTTTTGAATTTAATAACGTCATCTTCTTGAATCTCGTAAAGTTTTGCTTTACGAAGTAAGCCGTGTTCTTCTAATTTGTTTTTGATGAGTGCAATTGCTAATTTTCCGCCGTAAATTGGAATGTTCACTTGACGTAATAGGTAAGGGATTCCGCCGATATGATCTTCGTGACCATGTGTAATGAATAACCCTTTAATTTTATCTTCGTTTCGCACAAAATAAGTGTAGTCTGGTATTACATAATCGATTCCGAGAAGTTCGTCCTCTGGAAATTTAATTCCAGCATCAATTATAATAATTTCATCTTGAAATTGAACAGCGTATGTATTTTTACCGATTTCACCAAGCCCACCGAGAGCAAATACAGCAACTTGGTCGTTTTTTAGAAATTTCATATCGCTATACGATTTCCGCTAATGTTAAATCAGCGTTTTCTTTTTCATATTCAAGATGAGCGCCAGTAACAGACTGAACAAACTCGATATTATATGCGAACTTATTTAATTTTGTACGAACATCCTTTTCAGACGTAGCCTCTAAATATAAAACTTTTGTATTTTCACGTACTGGAACCTCAGTTAATTTTTCTTGATAAAATACTTTAAAAATCATTTGGAAAACCTCTCCTTGTCTATGTTTTGCATTATCTGTTACTTATTATAAAGCAAACAGTCACGATTTTCATGTTTTTTCGAATGAGAATGAAGAAAAAGCCCGAAATGGGCACAATTTAAGCGACTGTCTTTTTACGGACTAGACCATTTAAATAACGCTTGAGCTTTTTCTTCAGCTTCTTCAGCATGATTACTCCTTCCTTTCCTTATTTTAAACATGCCTATTACTAGTGAAAACTCTATCTCTGATATAAGAGATAGGACAAAAGTGAATGGTGAATCTTGTCCTTTCCCATACAGTGAAAGTTATTCTATAGTAACGATCAGTAGCCGTTAGTTATAGGTATAGTATGAGGAAGAATGGAAAAGAAAATTCATCCGAACAAGTATCTACATGTTTTACTAATATATATATGCAAAGTTTACAAATAAGGTCAGAAAGGGAACGCTTTCTTCACAGATGTTTAATATGTTATACTTTTTTTTAGAATTTGAAAAGTGATATTCAAAATAGGAATATAGAGTCTCAGAAAGGATTTTGACAAATGAATGATAAAATTGTCTTTTTTGATATTGATGGAACATTATTAGATCATGATAAAAAAATTCCGCAATCTACACGAGATGCAGTAAAACAGTTACAAGAAAAAGGTGTACATGTAGCAATTGCGACAGGGCGCGCGCCATTTATGTTCGAAGATATTCGTAAGGAACTTGATATACATAATTATGTTAGTTTTAATGGACAATATGTTGTCTTTGAAGATGAGGTAATATTTAATAATCCGTTACATCCAGATGCTTTACATAAGTTTACTCAGTTTGCAAAACAAGAAGGATATCCACTTGTATATCTTGACCATCAAGATATGAGAGCATCAGTGGAATATCATGATTATGTGAAAGAAGGCTTTGGAAGCTTAAACTTTGAGCATCCAGCATATGAGCCTAATTTTTATGAGGAACGTAATATTTATCAAACACTACTTTTTTGTGAAGTAAATGAAGAGGAAAAGTTTATTAATCATTATCCAGATTTCCATTTTATTCGTTGGCATGCATATTCAATGGATATCATTCCGAATGGTGGTTCTAAGGCAAAAGGAATTGAGAAATACATTGAAAAGTTAGGTTTTAATCGTGATCAAGTGTATGCATTTGGAGATGGCTTAAATGATTTAGAAATGATCGAAGCCGTTGGCACAGGTATTGTGATGGGAAATGGCCATGAAGACTTGAAAAAACTTGCAAATCATGTGACAAAGGATGTTAATGAAGACGGTATATATCATGGACTAAAGTGGGCTGGATTGCTATAAGTGAATATGGAACCCATTTCATAATAAAAAGGCGGAAGATTAACTTCCGCCTTTTTATTATTATCGCTCTAGAGGTTTGGAATCATCAGGAGCGGCAAAAGGATTTTCTTTATTGATATGGTCATAGAACATAACGCCATTTAAATGATCAATCTCGTGTTGGAATACGATTGCTGGTAAACCTTTTAAACGTAATTTTACTTCTTCTCCGTTAATAGAAGTTGCTTTTACTGTAATTCTTGTATAACGAGGAACATAACCAGGTACTTCGCGGTCTACAGATAGACAGCCTTCACCACCCTGTAAATATGTACGTTCAACAGAATGGCTAATGATTTTTGGATTGAATAATGCATGGCTATATAATGTACCATCCGCATCGGTTACATGAACTGCAATCATTTTTTTTGAAACACCGATTTGCGGAGCCGCTAATCCGATTCCAGGGCGTAAACTATATTTTTCAGCCATTTCAGGATCTTGGCTATTTATTACGAATTCAATCATTTCTTTTAAGATAGTTGTATCTTCTTCGCTTGCCGGTAAGGACACCTCTTCTGCAACGTTGCGCAAAATAGGATCTCCTTCGCGAATAACATCTTTCATTGTAAGCATATGTAATCTCTCCTTTCCTCTTTAGTCTACCAAAGGAGATGGAAAAAGTCATCGGCAAGAAAGGGAAGGCATTTTGGAAATCGTTCTATTATAGAGTAGTTATGTATGTGATAAACAGAAAAAGACGGCAAAGCCGTCTTTTTCTTTCCATAGTTGTTTCGTTTTACAATTAGCGAATGCAAGCAGCACCAACGATAATTAAAAGAATAAACAACACAACGATTAAGGCGAAGCCGCGTCCAGACCCGCCACAAGAACCGCCATAACCGTAGGAAGGATATGAACAAGTTGGATAGCAATATGAGTATCCGTACATGAGATGACCTCCTTTATCATTTCCCGCTAATACTGCGGTTACTATAATGTATGGAAGAGAGGGTAGAAATGTATAGGTATTTACCTAAAAAAGGAAGAGTAGTTTGTATATTTTTGTTACGAAGAGAGAAAAACTAAAGAGAATTAAATCGTTTACATATTATTCTAAGAGAAAAAATAAGTGAAAAAGGGAATAATATAACAGTAGGTCAATGCTTACTAATACAGATGTAAAAAATAAAAACACGTTTGTGTAGTAGAAACCTGCATATTATTTATAAAAAAACGTATTCAAAGTAATTGACATCGTAATTAGAATAGTTGTAAACTAAAAAACGTGATCAAGATTGTATTAATATGTTTCTGAAAAAACATTAGTACAGATTGTTAGGTACACAAAATTATTCTCAACCGACATACAAACATGTTGGTTTACATCGTTGCGCTTTTTAAACTGGAAAATAGCCAGTGAAAGCGTTTCAGAATATGGTTCAAGAGAGGAAGAGGTGAACGGAATGGGTACTAAAACAAAAAAGACCCTATTTAATGTTGATGAGCAAATGAAAGCTATCGCAGCTCAATTTGAAACATTACAAATTTTAAATGAAAACGGTGAAGTTGTGAATGAAGCAGCTATGCCTGAATTATCTGATGAACAATTAAAAGAATTAATGCGTCGTATGGTGTATACTCGCGTATTAGATCAACGTTCTATTTCTTTAAACCGTCAAGGACGTTTAGGTTTCTACGCACCTACAGCTGGACAAGAAGCTTCTCAATTAGCAAGTCATTTCGCACTTGAAGCAGAAGACTTCATCTTACCAGGATACCGTGATGTACCACAATTAGTATGGCACGGATTACCATTATACCAAGCATTCTTATTCTCTCGTGGACACTTCATGGGTAACCAAATGCCTGAGAATGTAAATGCATTAGCTCCACAGATCATTATCGGTGCGCAAATCATCCAAACTGCTGGTGTTGCGTTAGGTATGAAACTACGTGGTAAAAAATCTGTTGCAATTACTTACACTGGTGACGGTGGTGCTTCACAAGGTGACTTCTACGAAGGTATGAACTTTGCAGGTGCATTCAAAGCTCCAGCAATCTTCGTTGTTCAAAACAACCGTTATGCAATCTCTACTCCAGTAGAAAAGCAATCTGCAGCTAAAACTGTAGCACAAAAAGCAGTAGCAGCAGGTATTTACGGAATTCAAGTAGACGGTATGGATCCATTAGCTGTATACGCAGCAACTGCTTTCGCTCGTGAGCGCGCAGTAAATGGCGAAGGCCCTACTTTAATCGAGACTTTAACATTCCGTTACGGTCCACATACAATGGCTGGTGATGACCCAACTCGTTACCGTACAAAAGATATCGAAAACGAATGGGAACAAAAAGACCCAATCGTACGCTTCCGTAAGTTCTTAGAAGCTAAAGGCCTATGGTCTCAAGAAGTTGAAGAGACAGTAATCGAAGAAGCAAAAGAAGATATCAAACAAGCAATTGCTAAGGCTGACCAAGCTCCAAAACAAAAAGTAACTGATTTAATGGAAATCATGTACGAAAAAATGCCTTACAACTTAGCTGAACAATATGAAATCTACAAAGAAAAGGAGTCGAAGTAAGCCATGGCTCAAATGACAATGATTCAAGCAATCACTGATGCTTTACGCGTTGAAATGAAAAATGACCCTAACGTACTTGTATTTGGTGAAGACGTTGGTGTAAACGGCGGTGTATTCCGTGCTACTGAAGGTTTACAAGCTGAATTTGGTGAAGATCGTGTAATGGATACTCCACTTGCAGAGTCTGGTATTGGTGGACTTGCAGTTGGTCTTGCACTTGAAGGATTCCGTCCAGTTCCAGAAATCCAATTCTTCGGTTTCGTTTATGAAGTAATGGATTCAATTTCTGGTCAATTAGCTCGTATGCGTTACCGTTCTGGTGGACGTTGGACTGCTCCAGTAACAGTTCGTTCTCCATTCGGTGGTGGTGTTCATACTCCTGAACTTCATGCTGATAGCTTAGAAGGATTAGTGGCTCAACAACCTGGTCTAAAAGTTGTTATTCCATCTACTCCATACGATGCTAAAGGTCTTTTAATCTCTGCGATTCGTGACAACGATCCAGTTATCTACTTAGAGCATATGAAATTGTACCGTTCATTCCGTCAAGAGGTACCAGAAGGTGATTACACAATTGATTTAGGTAAAGCTGATATCAAACGTGAAGGTACAGATGTATCTGTTATCGCTTACGGTGCTATGGTTCACGCTGCATTAAAAGCTGCTGAAGAACTTGAAAAAGAAGGTATCTCTTTAGAGGTTGTTGACTTACGTACAGTTCAACCATTAGATATCGAAACAATCATCGCTTCTGTTGAAAAAACAGGTCGCGTAGTTGTAGTTCAAGAAGCTCAAAAACAAGCTGGTATTGCAGCTAACGTTGTAGCGGAAATTAACGACCGTGCAATCTTAAACTTAGAAGCTCCAGTTGTACGTGTTGCAGCTGCTGATACAGTATTCCCATTCTCTCAAGCAGAGAGCGTATGGTTACCAAACCACAAAGATATTGTTGAAGCTGTAAACAAAGTAATGAACTTCTAATTTTTAGCTTTTCATGTGCAAAAGAAATCAGCACATGCTGGTTTCTTTTGTACATATTCCATAATAATGAAATGAATCAGGGGGCTGAATTCCGTGGCATTTGAATTTAAACTACCAGATATCGGTGAAGGTATCCACGAAGGTGAAATCGTAAAATGGTTTATTAAACCAGGCGATGAAGTAAACGAAGACGATGTACTTCTTGAAGTACAAAATGATAAAGCAGTAGTAGAAATCCCTTCTCCTGTTAAAGGTAAAGTACTTGAAGTACTTGTAGAAGAAGGAACAGTTGCAATCGTAGGAGATACATTAATTAAATTTGATGCTCCTGGATACGAAAACCTTAAATTTAAAGGTGACGATCATGATGAAGCTCCAAAAGCTGAAGAAGCAGCAGTAGAAGCTCCAGCAGCGGAAGCTACTCCAGCAGCAACTGCAGAAGTAGTAAATGAGCGCGTAATCGCTATGCCATCTGTTCGTAAATACGCTCGTGAAAAAGGTGTAGACATTCATAAAGTAGCTGGTACTGGTAAGAATGGCCGTATCGTAAAAGCTGACATCGATGCATTTGCAAATGGTGGACAAACTGTAGCAGCAACTGAGGCTCCAGCAGCAGTAGAAGCTACTCCAGCAGCAGCGAAAGAAGAAGCACCAAAAGCACAACCAATCCTAGCTGGTGAATATCCAGAAACTCGTGAGAAAATGAGTGGTATCCGTAAAGCGATTGCGAAAGCAATGGTTAACTCTAAACACACAGCTCCTCACGTAACATTAATGGACGAAGTAGATGTAACAGAACTTGTTGCTCACCGTAAGAAGTTCAAAGCAGTAGCAGCTGACAAAGGTATTAAATTAACTTACCTTCCGTACGTTGTTAAAGCTTTAACATCTGCATTACGTGAATACCCAATGTTAAACACTTCTTTAGACGATGCATCTCAAGAAGTAGTTCATAAACATTACTTCAATATCGGTATCGCAGCTGATACAGACAAAGGTCTATTAGTACCAGTTGTTAAAGATACAGATCGTAAGTCTATCTTCACAATCTCTAACGAGATCAATGATCTTGCTGGTAAAGCACGTGAAGGTCGTCTAGCTCCAGCTGAAATGAAAGGTGCTTCTTGCACAATTACAAACATTGGTTCTGCAGGTGGACAATGGTTCACTCCAGTTATCAACCACCCAGAAGTAGCAATCCTTGGTATCGGCCGTATCGCTGAAAAACCAGTTGTGAAAAACGGTGAGATCGTTGCAGCTCCAGTATTAGCATTATCTCTAAGCTTTGACCATCGTTTAATTGACGGTGCAACTGCTCAAAAAGCGTTAAACCAAATTAAACGTCTATTGAATGACCCACAATTATTAGTAATGGAGGCGTAATAACAATGGTAGTAGGAGATTTCCCAATTGAATTAGATACAGTCGTTGTTGGTGCAGGTCCTGGTGGATACGTTGCGGCAATTCGTGCAGCACAATTAGGTCAAAAGGTAGCAATCATTGAAAAAGCTAACCTTGGTGGCGTATGCTTAAACGTTGGATGTATTCCTTCAAAAGCGTTAATCAATGCAGGTCATCGTTATGAGAATGCAATGCATTCTGATGACATGGGTATTACTGCAGAAAACGTAAAAGTTGACTTTACAAAAGTTCAAGAATGGAAAAACGGCGTAGTTAAGAAATTAACTGGCGGTGTTGAAGGCCTTCTTAAAGGTAACAAAGTTGAAATCATTCGCGGTGAAGCTTACTTCGTAGATGCTAATACATTACGCGTTATGACTGAAGATGCAGCTCAAACTTATACGTTTAAAAATGCTGTTCTTGCAACTGGTTCTACACCAATCGAAATTCCAGGATTCAAATACTCTAAACGTGTTATCAACTCTACAGGTGCTTTAAGCTTACCTGAAATTCCTAAAAAACTTGTTGTAATCGGCGGCGGTTACATCGGTATGGAATTAGGTACTGCATATGCTAACTTCGGTACAGAAGTTACTGTAGTAGAAGCTGGCGACGAAATCTTAGCTGGTTTCGAAAAAGCTATGAGCTCTGTTGTTAAACGCGCTCTACAGAAAAAAGGTAACGTAAATATCCATACAAAAGCTATGGCTAAAGGCGTTGAAGAGACAGAAACTGGCGTAAAAGTTAGCTTTGAGGTTAAAGGTGAAATCCAAACTGTAGAAGCAGATTACGTATTAGTAACTGTAGGTCGTCGTCCAAACACTCAAGAAATCGGTCTTGAGCAAGTTGGAGTTAAAATGACTGACCGCGGCATCATCGAAATCGATGAGCAATGTCGTACAAATGTACCAAACATCTATGCAATCGGTGATATCGTTCCTGGACCACCATTAGCTCACAAAGCTTCTTACGAAGGTAAAGTAGCTGTAGAAGCAATTAGTGGCCATGCATCAGCTATCGATTACATCGGAATTCCTGCAGTATGCTTCACTGATCCAGAATTAGCATCTGTTGGTTACACTAAAAAACAAGCTGAAGAAGCTGGAATGACTGTAACTGTATCTAAGTTCCCATTCGCTGCTAACGGTCGTGCATTATCATTAAACAGCACTGACGGTTTCTTACAACTTGTAACACGTAAAGAAGATGGTCTTCTTGTAGGTGCTCAAGTTGCAGGTGCAGGTGCTTCTGATATTATCTCTGAGATTGGTTTAGCTATCGAAGCTGGAATGACAGCTGAAGATATCGCTCAAACAATCCATGCTCACCCAACATTAGGTGAAATCACAATGGAAGCAGCTGAAGTTGCTCTTGGAATGCCAATTCACATTGTAAAATAATTTAAGTAATGTAAATAGCCCTTCTCTTATTGTAAGAGAGGGGCTATTTTTATTTTCATCAAATGACTTGCAAGGTCTTTAAACGTACTTGTCGAATGAATATATAATACTTTAACAAATGATTCCGGCTTAACTTACTTCAAAGGTAATATATATCATCCTATAATATGTAATTGATTCAAACGTAACCCCATATATTAATAAAATAGAGCATGTCAAAGGAGAAGGTTCCATGAAAATATTACATGTTATATTTTATCATTTACTACTATGGAGTGGCTTTTCCACTGTATTAACATTATCGAATGGTGATAAGTTTCATTATAAAGTTATTCTTTTTTTCGTATTTCTATATTTAGCCTATGTAATAGCATATTTTGTATTGCACGTAAGAAAGCAAGCTTTATTTCTTACATGTTCGAATTGTATATTATTTTTAAGCATATTATCTATTTTTTAAATTAGCGTTTATAAAAATACATTGTTCTTCCATTAAATAATTGTAACTCTCCTTCTAATTTCTTCGCTAAAAAACGGCAAAATTCATTTGCTTTCCCTTTGTCACCAAATGTTGCATTAGGTGGTAAAGAAACTTGGATGAAAGATTGTTCATTTTCTATACCAACACCAATATAAATTGAGTCATACCGGTCGTGATTGGATTGAAGTTTTAATGTTGTTGTAGATGTATCTAAAATTTCATAAGGAAAAGCGGTATTTGTATACGTGTAATTAATTTGGGCACCAGTTTTAGAAGTAACTGTTTTATAATAATGAAAAAGTTGTTTTATATCATCTATTGAAACTGATTGTTGGTTGGATTTCGGTACAAGCGTAATAAAGGCGTGTTGCATATAAGTTCCCCCTAACTTAGTAGAATACTATCATTCTACATCCTACTGAATTTTTTGACAATTAAAAGGAGTATTACATGTTTTGTTTAATATACTATTAATGAAACGTGATGTAGAAAGGTGGAAACCAATGTTTGAAAAATTGTATGATGAGCATGAAAGTGTGAAGGTACGATTTTTAGGGTTTATGACACATGATACACGTTATGATTTTGGTGTTATTTATACAAATATGTTTTTTGGAAAGCCGCTCATTGTTTGTATGCAAACAGGAAGGTCTACTTTACTCGGACGAGATGATGTAGAGAATGTTCAATATATACAGGAGATTTTTAAATTAGGATCAGAAGAGGAAGCAAAGGAGTTAGCTCAGTTTTTCAAATTTCTAGTTCCGTCAACTTCTTTACATGCGGAATATGAAGAATAATTAATGTGAAACAGTCGTACTTATAAATATGGCTGTTTTTTATTTGAATATCGCATACTAATTTAAATTTAAAATATTTAATGTGTTATACTAAAAACCTATTGACGTAAAAAGTATAACATATTAAAATAAAGACAGAAAGTTAAGCGGTTACAAAAAGTTTTTGGGATTATAAACTTAGGGGGAAATGAAAAATGGGAACAATCGTATGTCAAGATTGTGAAGGTACAATTGCACACTTCGAAGATGAGAAAGTAACGGTACTTTACGGGAAATGTGGATCTTGCGGATGTGATCACACAGAGCATACAAAAGCCCAATAATTGATAGGAAATGGACAGCTAAAAGTTTTTAGGACCATAAACTTAGGGGGAAATGAAAAATGGGAACAATCGTATGCCAAGTATGTGAAGGAACAATCGGACATTTTGAAGATGAGAAAACGACGGTACTTTACGGAAAATGCGGAACAAATTGTGACTGTGCTAGAAAAGATAATGCGAAAGCTTAATGATAAATAAATAGATAGATTACTATTGAAACTCAGGGGGAAATGAAAATGGGAACAATCGTATGCCAAGTATGTGAAGGAACAATTGGACATTTTGAAGATGAAAAATCAACAGTACTATACGGGAAATGTGGATCTCATTGCGAATGTGACCATAAAGAACATACAAAAGCTTAATAATAAGAAAAAGCGCCTACATGTGTAGGCGCTTTTTTAATAAATTGTAGTTGTATGACCAACTGTTGCAACGATTGCATCATCCCTAATCGGAATAAAGCTTATGGAGGTCTGTGGTGTACTAGAAGAAGCGTATTGGCTCATTATACGACTATCGATACGGGTAATAGTATCGGTCAAGAAAGCTGAAATAAAAGCGTAAGGGACTCGTCGTTCATTTAATGAATAAATAATTTCTTCTTTTGTTTTTACACCTACGCCATGCCCGTAAAAAAAGAAATTTCCTAAATAGATTGTATTTTCTCCTTGCCATTCAATCGTAGCTGGATTTACTTGTGGGTTTTTAAAGTAAACGAGGTCACCTGGAACAAGATCGCCACCGTTTTTTGTTATAAGCCTTAGATCTTGGTCGTAGTCCCATGTATAAAGTAAAAGGTTTGCAAATAGACGATTGAAAGTTTCTTCCTCATACAATGATAGTAAAGCTTTATAAAAAATAATGATCATAGCGGTTGCGCATTCAGTTCCATATAGTTTTCCGTTTTTGAAAATATCCTGTATGGCAATAGAAGGTGGTATGTTTGGAAGAAGCTCGAATCCCCCAAGAGACGTTCTTTTCCAATACTGGGGGTTGCAAAAGGATTGTTGAAATGTACGAAACTGAAATCCACTTTGAAAAAGCTCTAGTGCAGAGATAATAATATTAACTCGTAAATTGAGATCAAAGCTGAGTTCATCAGCTGTTCGGAAGGAATAAACTTCTTGATTTCCTGCCATTATTGATAAAATTTGTTGTTTCTCTGCTGCAAATGGCTCATATTCATTTGTAATATAAGGATGTACAATAGAACGGCCTATTACAATCATAATAGTATCCCCACCTATACGTTACATTCTTAAGTATCGTATGAAGAAAAGGAAAAAAGGTGAAAAAAAGCCTATCAACTGATAGGCTTGTACTCTTTAATAACACGTAATGTTTGTAATGTCATATCTTCAGGACCTTGTACAGGTAAACCTGCTTCTAAGTTTTTACGAATATACTCTAAGTTTTCTTGTGTAATAATTTCCCCCGGAGTAAAGATTGGAATCCCTGGCGGATAAACCATAACAAAATCAGCTATAATACGACCCGCTGCATTTTCAAATGGAATGACTTCTGTTTCCGAATAAAAAGCATCTCGAGGAGAAAGTGCTAGCACTGGAATTTCTGGAATCTCTACTTGTACTTGAACACCTTTATCTGCCCTATTTCTAAATGTTGCTGCTAAATCTTGTAATGCTGCAATAAGTGTATTTGTATCACTTTCTGTATCTCCCAAAGTGATAAGACATAGTATGTTGTATAGATCTGAGAGTTCTACTTCAATGTTATATTGCTCTCTAAGCCATACTTCAGCTTGGTGGCCGGTAATACCTAAATCTTTTACAGATACAATTATCTTTGTAGGATCATAGTTAAAGGTAGCATCTGTACCTAACATTTCTTTTCCAGGACAGTAAAGATGCTCAATAGAATTTATAGCATCACGAACATGCTCAGCTAATTGTATTGTTTGTTCTATGAGTGCTGTTCCTTCTGTAGCAAGACGTTTTCTCGCAACATCAAGGGATGCTAACAAGATGTAAGAAGTTGATGTAGTTGTAAGCATGCTAATAATAGATTGGACATGCTTTACATTCACTAAGCCTTCTTTCACATTAAGAATAGAACTTTGAGTTAAAGAGCCTCCTAATTTGTGAACACTTGTTGCTGCCATATCCGCACCAGCTTGCATCGCTGACATAGGTAATTCATCGTGAAAATGAATATGAACACCATGAGCTTCGTCGACTAGTACAGGGATGTCATAAGAATGTGCTAATTGTACAATCTGTTCTAAGTCTGCAGCAAACCCAAAGTACGTTGGGTTAATAACAAGTAAGCCCTTTGCATCTGAGTGCTCTTCAAGTGCTTTTTTGACAGATTGAATTGTGATTCCATGAGAAATACCGAGCTTCGGATCGATTTCAGGATGCATGAAAATCGGTTTTGCACCTGAGAAAATAATAGCTGACATTACTGATTTATGCACGTTTCGTGGTACTAGGATTTTGTCACCAGGACCGCAAACGCTCATCACCATTGTCATAATAGCGCCACTTGTACCTTGAATAGAAAAGAAAGTATGATCTGCACCGAATGCGGCTGCTGCTAAATCTTGTGCTTCTTTAATCATACCTTTTGGATGATGTAAATCATCGAGTGGCGCAATATTAATTAAATCAATTGCTAATGCATTATGCCCAATAAATTCGCGAAATGTAGGATCCATGCCCTGTCCTTTTTTATGACCAGGAATATGGAATTGAATTGGATTTCGCTTACTGTGCTCAACTAAAGCGGTAAACAATGGTGTTTCGTATTGGGACAATCTATACACCCCTTCTTCTTCATAATATTTAGTGTAATTTGTTTTATATAATCCTGCTCTAAAAAAGTGTAGCCCTTTTTAGAATAAGGCTTGTTTTTCTGCCATTCAAAAAATCGTTTTTGAGATGGTAGCTTCACTTTATTTTCTATAAAACAAAAGCATTATATCACCAATAATTATAGATGTATAGAAAAAAATCTTTTTAAGGTGAGTATGTTTAATAGTTAGCCTCAACTAATGAATAGAGGAAGACAATTCCATTAAAATGAATAAATAGTGTATAATGCAGAGTGGCTATAATGAAGAATAAAATATTCTCTTTAAGATAGCATAATGAAACAAGAAGAAATGATAAATGAGGTGCGAAATGGAATATCAATATCCGTTAGATTATGATTGGTCAAATGAGGAAATGGTTACAATGGTGAAGTTTTATGAAGCGATTGAGAAAGCTTATGAAAAAGGAATTATAAGAGAAGAGTTAATGGGTTTATATCGTCGTTTTAAAGAGATTGTTCCATCGAAAGCAGAAGAAAAGAAAATTGATAAAGAATTTCAAGAAGTAAGTGGATACTCTATATATCGTGCTATTCAAAGGGCAAAAGAAGTCGAAGAACAAAAGCTTGTAAAAATGTAAAAAATATTTTGAAAAATAAAAACTGAAGTGATATAATGTGATAACAACTAAAAACGGACAATATAAATTGTCCGTTTTCTACTATCGATTACAAAGTGCATATAAAGGAAGGAGTGATTGCATCGTAGATTCAATCTTAGCAAGGAATTGTTCGTTGGTCATTGCTGAAAACTCCTCTGGTGATATATGAATACCAACTAATAATTCTGCTTTTTTTACAGTAGCTAATCGTTCAATCATCTTTTGTAAGTCTTCGGTTTCAAGTGTTTTATGTAATTTCACACTTGGTTTAGTATGGTCAATGGACCAAACGAAGTCATTTGGAATATTTGTTTTTAAATCATTTAAATGTTCTAAGAAGGCATGAGCCGTCTCAACTTTTTGTGGACACTCATAGATTAAACCAAAGTATATGAAGGCATGAGTACCCCATAAGCCGATTTGGAAATGCGGTAGCATTTTATATCCTCGTTTATTTGTTGAAAAAGCAACCCAAGTATCGTTTGGTGGATTGACTTTGCGGCGTGCGTGTTTTGCAACATGATAAAAAAAGTTCTCATCAGTTTGTTTGGATAAGTATTCTGCAAATTGTTCCCCTAAAGCTTCTAGCTTAGGATGAATGTTCGTTTTAATTGCACTCATTCGTTCTTCGAGACCATCAACTGTAAAGACATCAAAATCAGTTGACTTGAATGTTTGTATTGTCATGATTGTTCCTCCAACTCCTATTTTGCTTTTATTTTAGCATAGCTTGTACTATTCATAAAAAAAACAGCACAAAAAAATTTAAATAAAAAAATATAATTTTGTTGCATAGATGATTTATCCAACATAGTATAGTATAAAACAAAAAATCAGAAAATTGAATTAATTCTAGTCCGAGGGCAGACGAATATTGGGAGGAGGCAAATAATATGAGACAGGTGATTAATGCGTTAAAGAGAACAGATGCTGAAAAGAGAATACCGGTGCTACGTTTGGAGCTAGATTATGAATTAGCAACTTTATATGATGCGATGATGGAAGATGATAACCAGAAAAAAGAAGAGTGTGTACAAAAGTTAGAAGTGTTAAGACTTGAAATGATTCGTTTAGAAGCGTAATAATAGTATATGTATAAAAAATTAGTTGGTGCGAACCTTATAAAGGGTTCGTTTTTTCTGTGAACAGTATAGATCGGAGTGTTTAAACATGCAAGAAGTATGGAAAGACATCGATGCACACGCCAAACGGTGGATTCGGGATGCAGGAGAGCATTTAATGGCATCAATGAAAAAAGCACTTATTATAGAAACAAAATCAAATGCAGCTGACTTAGTTACAAATATGGACCGAGAGATAGAACAGTTTTTAATTGGGAAAATTAAAGAAACATTCCCGAATCATAATATTTTAGGAGAAGAGGGTTATGGAGACGAGATAACGTCTTCTGACGGGGTTGTTTGGTTAATTGATCCAATTGACGGCACGATGAACTTTGTTCATCAAAAAAGAAATTTTGCGATTTCAATTGGGATTTATGAGAACGGTATCGGAAAGATTGGACTTATATATGATCCAGTGCATGATGAACTATATCATGCAGTCAAGGGATCTGGAGCTTTTTGTAATGATATATCAATTCCTCCATTGGAAAAAGGAACTGTAGAGCAAGGTATTGTAGCTTTAAATGCGATATGGCTTACAGATAATCCATTGCTTAATATGGAAAGTATGATGGCACTTGTTAAGAAAGCAAGGGGCACAAGGTCATATGGCTGTGCAGCGTTAGAGATGGTATACGTTGCAACAGGAAGAATAGATGCATATGTAACGCCGAGATTATCACCATGGGATTTTGGCGGAGGGCAGATAATTGTAGAAGAAGTTGGAGGTAAGGTGACGACATTCTCTGGAGCGCCACTTTCTATCATAGAGAAGAGCAGTGTGTTAGTTGCAAAACCAGGAGTGTATGAAGAAGTGTTATCGTTTATATGAGAGCAACAAAAAAAGTAAGAGGCTGTGTATAAGCTTCTTACTTTTTAGCGTTATTGTGATTTGCGCATTTTTCTTTTTGTTACAAAACCGTATCCAACTGTAACAAATGTGCCGATAATGCAAATAATAATACCGATTGGACTATTTTCAGCAATCATAATGCCGATACCGATTAAGAAAATAACACCGATAATTGCAGTTAATAAAAAGCGATATTGAATGTGTTCCATTTCTTCACCCTCCAATCTCATTTTACTTTCACAAAAGTAAGAATACAACTATATTTTCATTCTTGCTTTTATTTTAATTGCTATTGTATCCCCTTCGCTCTTATAATAGAGAAGGATTAAAAAGACATTAGGAGTTGGACATGTTGAAAAAACGACAAGATTTACGTAATATAGCAATTATTGCCCACGTTGACCATGGTAAAACAACACTTGTTGACCAGTTATTACGTCAAGCGGGGACTTTCCGTGCGAACGAACACGTTGAAGAACGCGCAATGGATTCAAATGATCTAGAAAGAGAACGCGGTATTACAATTTTAGCGAAAAATACAGCGATTCACTATGAAGATAAAAGAATTAACATTTTAGATACACCTGGTCACGCTGACTTCGGTGGAGAAGTAGAACGTATCATGAAAATGGTTGATGGTGTTTTACTTGTTGTTGATGCATATGAAGGTTGTATGCCACAAACACGATTTGTTTTAAAGAAAGCTCTTGAGCAAAACTTAACTCCAATCGTAGTTGTAAACAAAATTGACCGTGACTTCGCTCGTCCAGATGAAGTAGTTGATGAAGTAATCGACTTATTCATTGAGCTTGGTGCAAACGAAGATCAATTAGAGTTCCCAGTTGTATTTGCATCAGCAATGAACGGAACAGCAAGCTTAGATTCAAATCCAGCAAATCAAGAAGAGAATATGAAATCATTATTCGATACAATTATCGAACATATTCCAGCACCAATTGATAACAGCGAAGAGCCACTTCAATTCCAAGTAGCACTTCTTGATTACAACGACTACGTTGGACGTATTGGAGTTGGTCGCGTATTCCGCGGTACAATGAAGGTTGGACAACAAGTTGCTTTAATGAAAGTAGACGGAAGCGTGAAGCAATTCCGCGTAACGAAATTATTCGGTTACATGGGATTAAAACGTCAAGAAATTGAAGAAGCAAAAGCAGGGGACTTAGTAGCCGTTTCTGGTATGGAAGACATTAACGTAGGTGAAACAGTATGTCCAGTTGAACATCAAGATGCGTTACCATTATTACGTATTGATGAGCCAACACTACAAATGACGTTCCTTGTAAATAACAGCCCATTTGCAGGTCGTGAAGGTAAATACATTACATCTCGTAAAATTGAAGAGCGTCTTCGTTCACAATTAGAAACAGATGTAAGTTTACGTGTAGATAATACAGATTCTCCTGATGCGTGGATCGTATCTGGACGTGGGGAACTACATTTATCTATCTTAATTGAAAACATGCGTCGTGAAGGTTATGAATTACAAGTATCTAAGCCAGAAGTAATCATTAAAGAAGTTGATGGCGTAAGATGTGAGCCTGTAGAGCGCGTACAAATCGATGTACCTGAAGAATACACTGGTTCTATTATGGAATCTATGGGTGCACGTAAAGGTGAAATGTTAGATATGGTGAATAACGGAAACGGTCAAGTTCGCCTTACTTTCATGGTTCCAGCACGTGGTTTAATTGGTTACACAACAGAATTCTTAACATTAACTCGTGGTTACGGTATTTTAAACCATACATTCGATTGCTACCAACCAGTACACGCTGGACAAGTTGGTGGACGTCGCCAAGGTGTTCTAGTTTCACTTGAAACAGGAAAAGCATCACAATACGGTATTATGCAAGTTGAAGACCGTGGTGTAATCTTCGTTGAACCAGGTACAGAAGTATATGCTGGTATGATTGTCGGAGAACACACTCGTGAGAACGACTTAACAGTTAACGTTGTGAAAATGAAACAACAAACTAACATTCGTTCTGCGACGAAAGATCAAACTTCAACAATGAAGAAACCACGCCTAATGACTTTAGAAGAATCATTAGAGTACTTAAACGATGACGAGTTCTGTGAAGTAACTCCAGAATCAATTCGTCTACGTAAAAAGATTCTTGATAAGAGTGAGCGCGAAAGAGCTGCTAAGAAAAAGAAATCTGTTGAAGCGTAAAAATAAAAAAACAACGCCCTTTATAAAGGGCGTTGTTTTTTTATTTTGTTTATTTTTTTAGAATATTTACTCTTTTTTGTGGACAGTATTTTTTTTGCGAGTTACTCTTGTATTAAGTGTATAAAGAAAATTGCATTTTACTGCTAGGGGGGAAGAGTGTGTTAGAAAGGATGTCTTTTTTTGCAAAATTGTGTAAGGTAGATGAAAATCCAGAGTTAGGAATGTGGTTACTTTATGGGACGATTATTATATTAAGTGCTCTCGTTTATAATTTAGGGTTTGCTAGAAAGTTGTCTGTACTAAAAAATATTGTGATATATATATCATTAGCAATTGGATGCACAGTATTAACCTTTTTTGCTGTGTTTTTACCTGTTGGAGAAGGACTTGTTGTAGCGGCAATTGTACTTGGAATTTATAGACTGCGTTTGCGTCAAGCGAAACAACAAAAAGCAGGATAAGAAAGGGGAGTTTTCATGCGTTCAGTACAAGATGCACTATATAATTGGTTAACAATTAAAACAGTTGCGGAAGCACGTCCAGATGATAGTGCTGCAAAAGAAACATATTTGTTATTTCAAAATATGGTATATGAAGAACATAAATTAAGAAATGTGGAAGTCGAAAAGAACGAGGAAATGTATTTAATTACATATGAAATAAATGGAGAACGGAAATCTGCAAGGTTTCCGTTAGAAGCCATTGATTGTTTTTTGGATCAGATGAATCGTGAACCAGAAAAATATAAATAAGTCCTTATCTATATGAGTAAGGACTTATTTACATTTTACCAATCATCTTCGATTTTTTTATCACGATACAATCGGAAATTACCACTTGCATGACGTTCCATTGTACGCTCTGCAATTCGTTCCGAACATTCCATGCACATATATGTATGAATAGGGCGATTACGCAGTTTTTTTGCCATAGGATTTTCATCATCTAACATATCTTTTTTATCACAAATCATACATTTGACTCTCATTTCGTCACCTCAATACGAATTCTATCAGTATAAGTATATCATGGAAGTATAATGTTTTTGAATAATAGTGGGAAAAAATAATATTTTCGCAATTCGAAAAATAAGTTATGATAAGGATATACCAAGTATATTTGGAGGTGAAAATATGGCGAATGTAGTAGAGCCTACCTTAACAGAGGATTTAGTACAAACGTTGCGTAAAGAGTGTATTGTTATGATAGCAACGACAGATTTCGAAAAACAAGTTCCTAACGTAAGTGCTATTTCTTGGGTGTATGCAGTGAGTAAAACTAGTATTCGATTTGCAGTAGATCAACGTTCACGTATTGTGGAAAATATACGTCATAATACAGGTGTGGTATTGACTATAATGGCGAATGAATCCGTATTTTCTATAAGTGGTGCAGGTGAAATTTTGACAGATAGAATGGAAGGTATTTCTCTAAAATTAACTGTAATAGAAGTAAAGGTGCAAGAAGTGCGTGATGTTATGTTTTATGGAGCGAAACTTGCAATTGAACCAACATATGAAAAAACATATGATCTTCGGGCAGCGAAAAAGCTGGATAACGAAGTCTTAGTAGGGATAAGAGAATTATAAAGATGCTAAATAAGAAATTCGTTTATTCACTTTTGTAGTCGGTTATTGTGATTTAACGTTAATAATTATAATAAAAAGTAATATATTGAATAGAAATGAATAAAGAATAAATAAAAGGTTTAATGACTATGATTTTCGATTCTACCTCGTTTACACGGTACATATAATTATAACAATGGTTCGTCCATATTGTATGGATGAAACCCTTGTTCTACAAATTTAAAAGTGGAGTCAGGGGGTAACAGGTTGGATAAAATTTATGTGTTAGATACGAATGTACTTTTGCAGGATCCTTTATCTATTTTTTCATTTGAAACCAATGAAGTAGTGATTCCAGCAGTTGTATTAGAAGAGGTTGATTCGAAAAAACGTTATATGGATGAAGTAGGAAGAAACGCTCGTTATGTATCTAAGTTAATAGATAAATTTCGTGAAATAGGAAAGCTGCATGAAAGTATCCCGCTAGAAAACGGCGGAACATTTCGTATTGAATTGAACCATCGTTCATTTGTGCAACTACAAGATATTTTTGTAGAAAAAACAAATGATAATCGAATTTTAGCTGTAGCAAAAAATCTATCTTTAGAAGAACAGGAAAAAGAGGACGGGAAGTCTGTTATTTTAGTAAGTAAAGATGTACTCGTAAGGGTAAAAGCTGATGCAATTGGTTTGAAGGCTGAAGATTATTTAAGTGATCGCGTAATTGAAGTAGAAAATATATATTCTGGTTTTTTAGAAGGATATATATCAAAAGAACAATTGGATTATTTTTATGAGAAAGGTGAATTGCCTCTATCTGAAATTGCGAATCATCCTTTTTACCCAAATCAATTTGTAGTAATGAAAGATGCATTAGGGGGCTCTAGTTCTGCGCTTGGCATTGTGGATCACTTAGGGAAGAAGGTAAAGAAACTTATTTTTCACAATGAACAAGTGTGGGGGATACGACCACGAAACGTGCAGCAAATTATGGGATTAGAATTGTTGCTTCGTGAAGATATTCCGCTTGTAACGTTAACGGGGAAAGCCGGCACAGGAAAAACGTTACTTGCGTTAGCTTCGGGACTTATGCAAACAGAAGACTTAGGGTTATATAAAAAATTACTTGTGGCAAGACCAATTGTTCCAGTCGGAAAAGATATCGGTTATTTACCAGGAGAAAAAGAAGAAAAATTAAGACCATGGATGCAGCCAATTTTTGATAACCTAGAGTATTTATTTAATACGAAAAAGCCAGGAGAGTTAGATGCTATTCTAGCTGGAATGGGTTCGATTGAAGTAGAAGCCCTTACTTATATACGCGGGAGAAGTATTCCAGATCAGTTCATTATCATTGACGAAGCACAAAATTTAACAAAGCATGAAGTGAAAACGATATTAACTAGGGTAGGGGAAAAGAGTAAGATTGTATTGATGGGAGATCCTCAGCAAATTGATCACCCATATTTAGATGAATATAATAATGGCTTAACGTATGTTGTAGAGAAGTTTAAAGAACAGCGTATTAGTGGTCATGTGAAGTTTGTTAAAGGAGAGCGATCTAATTTAGCTCAACTAGCAGCAGATTTATTGTAAAAAGGAGTGAGCTTAAGCTCACTCCTTTTCTTTAAATAATTGTAAATTTACGGATGTTACGGATTGGATTTTGTTGATTAGATCCATCATTGAAATAGAGATGAACAGGCCCGTCTTCTTTTAATGGTTTTCCTTCTTTTGAAAAGCCTAGTATAGCATTTTTGACAGTTTCTAATGGAAGTGTCATTGTATGATCTACCGTTTCAATTTCAACTTGCGTAGCGTCCTCTAAAATTTCAGCGTTAGCAAGGAATGGATGAAATGGTATACCAAATGTTCCAGTAATCAGCTGTTCTTTTTTATATTTCTTCACACTTTGTTGTATTGGAGGAAAAGCGGCACCATCACGAATTTCGCGATCCCAATGTTCTGAAGTGTTTTTTAAATAAGTTTCTAGTTCAGACGTGTTTTCTCTAGTTTCATCAAAGTAAGTTGTCAAATCTACTTTTCGATCATCAAAGATCCAAACAGTTGGATCAATAGTGATTGGAAAACGTACTTTTCCGTTAATAAATAAAATTTCGCTCATTGTTGTTCCCCCATTTGTGTTATACTCCCACTTTTCAGTATAATAGTATTAGACACTGTTGTCACAAAAAATGTTTCTATTGCAATTTATTAAAACTATCGCTAATATTAATAGATAGGATAGAGGAGAGTAGGACGGAAACGGAGGGAATCAATTTGGCGTCTGAGACAGTAGCAAATCATCAGGAAAAGGCACTAGCCCTTCTACAAGCGGATGCAGAGAAGATTTTAAGACTTATTAAGGTGCAAATGGACCATCTTACAATGCCGCAATGTCCATTATATGAAGAAGTGTTAGACACACAAATGTTTGGACTATCCCGCGAGGTCGATTTTGCAGTTCGCCTTGGTCTTATTGCAGAAGAACAAGGGAAAGCAATGTTAGGTGAGCTCGAACGTGAGTTATCTGCACTTCATGAAGCATTTACAAACAAACAACAATAACGGGTTCAAATAAGGGGGCTCAAACTAAATTAGTTTGAGCTTTTTATTTGTATAATAAAGCAGGAAGAATCAATGTACATATGGAATACAACAATAATTAAATTGAAACAGAAAGAGGAAATGAAATGAAAAAAGTATGGAAATCAATGGATTATTCATTGTTACTTCCTCTTGTTATCTTATGTGTGCTGGGGGTAATAATGGTATATAGTTCTAGTTCCATTGTTGCGATTTCGCGATTTGATAAACCAGCAAATTTCTTTTTTAAAAGACAATTAATTACTTTAGTTGCTGGGACAATAGTATTAATAATTATTGCTACTATCCCATATAAAGTTTGGAGAAAACGAATTTTTTTGTTGGGGAGTTACGGTGCTAGTGTTGCTTTATTAGCTGCAGCTGCCTTTTTCACTAAGTCAGTAAACGGTGCAAACGGATGGATATTTGGAATACAGCCTGCGGAATTTGTAAAGATAACGGTTATCCTCATATTAGCTCATTTTTTTGCGAAAAGACAAGAAACGAATACACCTGTTTTCAAAGGGTCAGGTCCAGTACTCATTGGTGTTGGTATAATCATGTTTTTAATATTAAAGCAAAATGATTTAGGTACTGATTTGTTAATTGCAGGAACAGTAGGAATTATGTTCCTTTGTTCGGGAGTACAGGTTAACTTATGGATTAAACGAATTGCTTTAACTTCTATAGTATGGATTCCGGCACTATATCTTCTTGGCAATTATGCATTAAATCCATATCAAAAGGCACGTTTTTCTGTTTTCCTTGATCCGTTTAATGATCCTCAAAAGGATGGATTCCAATTGGTAAATTCATTTATTGGAATTGCTTCTGGAGGGCTTAATGGTAGGGGATTAGGAAATAGTGTGCAAAAGTATGGTTATTTACCAGAACCACAAACGGATTTTATTATGGCAATTATATCGGAAGAACTTGGTTTTATAGGCGTAGCAATCATTTTGATTTGTTTATTGCTTATAATTATTCGATCATTTAGAGTCGCACAAAAGTGTACAGATCCATTTGGAAGTTTAATAGCTATCGGAATTGCAAGCTTGTTTGGAGTTCAAACGTTTATTAATGTTGGTGGTATGTCTGGAGTAATACCACTTACCGGAGTACCATTACCGTTTGTCAGTTACGGTGGTAGTTCTTTATTAGCTAATCTACTTGCGATGGGGATACTACTCAATATTGCTAGTCACGTGAAACGACAAGAGAAACAACAGAATGGTCTAATGAAAGAAAGAGAACAAAATGGACCACATCTTGTAGTTGTAAAATAAAAACACATTATGCTTTAGAGCATAATGTGTTTTTATTTTTAAGTAGTTTTAAATGTGATGTATTAATATATCTTTCGGTTAAACAATATATCACATTTAGTTTAATGTGATATACAATTAAGTTGTTAGAAAAGGAAGAGGTATGCTATACTATTTTTGTGAAACAAATTGCACAGAAAACTTATCATTTGTTAAAAAATAAGGTATGATGGATAAAAATAAAGTGAAGCTTTCTAAGTATAATATAATGTGGAAAGTGAAGAACTTCACGCTTTTTAAGGTGTGTATATATTTTATCTCTAGAGTGGTAGGAAAGTAGAGGGGGAAAATCATGACAAAGCTGCAACGTATTCAAAAAGTATTGGTAGCTAACCGTGGAGAGATTGCAATTCGTGTGTTTCGAGCTTGTTCGGAACTTGGATTAAAAACAGTTGCAATCTATTCTAAAGAGGATAGTGGTTCTTATCATCGCTATAAAGCCGATGAGTCCTATTTAGTTGGGGAAGGAAAAAAACCAATTGATGCTTATCTAGATATTGAAGGCATTATTGAGATTGCAAAAAGTAATCATGTAGATGCAATCCACCCTGGATATGGTTTCTTGTCAGAAAATATTCAATTCGCTAAACGTTGTGAAGAAGAAGGAATTATCTTTATCGGTCCGAAAAGTAAGCATTTAGATATGTTTGGAGATAAAGTGAAAGCAAGAACACAAGCGCAGCTAGCACAAATTCCAGTTATACCTGGTAGTGATGGTCCAGTAAATTCATTAGAAGAAGTCGAAAAATTTGCTGAAAAGTATGATTACCCGATTATTATTAAAGCATCCCTTGGGGGTGGCGGTCGTGGTATGCGTATTGTGCGTACTAGTGAGGAATTAGGAGAATCATATAATCGAGCGAAATCAGAAGCGAAAGCAGCCTTTGGTAATGATGAAGTTTACGTCGAAAAATTCGTTGAAAAACCTAAACATATAGAAGTACAAATTTTAGCAGATGAAGAAGGCAATGTTGTTCATTTATACGAGCGTGACTGTTCTGTACAACGTCGTCATCAAAAAGTTGTAGAAATTGCACCGAGTGTATCACTTTCAGATGATCTGCGTCAGCGTATTTGTGATGCTGCTGTGAAGTTAACGAAAAATGTAAATTATTTAAATGCAGGAACAGTAGAATTCCTTGTAAAAGATGATGAGTTTTACTTTATTGAAGTAAATCCACGTGTTCAAGTAGAACATACGATTACAGAAATGATTACGGGAGTAGATATTGTTCAATCACAAATTTTAATAGCTGATGGACATGCATTACATAGCAAAATGGTAGGTGTTCCGAAGCAAGAGGAAGTAGTTGTACATGGATTTGCAATTCAATCTCGTGTAACAACTGAAGATCCGCTAAATAATTTTATGCCGGATACAGGAAAAATTATGGCGTATCGATCAGGCGGTGGTTTTGGTGTACGTCTTGATACAGGAAATAGCTTCCAAGGTGCAGTTATTACACCGTACTACGATTCTTTACTTGTAAAAGTTACAACTTGGGCACTTACTTTTGAGCAAGCTGCTGCAAAAATGGAACGTAACTTAAAAGAATTCCGTATTCGTGGTATTAAAACAAATATTCCATTCCTAGAGAATGTAGTAAAACATAAAAACTTCTTATCAGGAGAATATGATACTTCATTTATCGATGCGTCACCTGAATTGTTCTTGTTCCCGAAACGTAAAGACCGTGGAACGAAAATGTTAAATTACATTGGTACAGTAACAGTAAATGGTTTCCCAGGGGTAGGTAAAAAAGAAAAACCAATATTCCCAGATGCTCGTATTCCATGTTTAAAACATTCAGAGCCAATCCAAAATGGAACGAAACAAATTTTGGACGAGCGTGGAGCGGACGGATTAGTAAAATGGGTACAGGATCAAAAGCGTGTACTTTTAACGGATACAACATTCCGTGATGCACACCAGTCATTACTTGCAACTCGTATTCGTACAAAAGATTTACATCAAATTGCGGAGCCAACAGCGAGAATGTTACCGAACCTATTCTCAGCGGAAATGTGGGGCGGTGCAACATTTGACGTTGCGTATCGTTTCTTAAAAGAAGATCCATGGGAACGATTACTAGATCTTCGTGAAAAAATGCCGAACGTGTTATTCCAAATGTTACTTCGTTCTTCAAACGCAGTTGGATACAAAAACTATCCAGATAATTTAATTCAAAAATTTGTGGAATGTTCTGCTCAAGCAGGCATTGATGTATTCCGTATTTTTGATAGCTTAAACTGGGTGGAAGGCATGAGAGTTGCAATTGACGCTGTACGAGACACTGGTAAAATTGCAGAAGCAACAATGTGCTACACAGGGGATATTCATGATCCACTGCGTAGTAAATATGATTTAAATTACTATAAAAATTTAGCAAAAGAGTTAGAAGCATCAGGAGCTCACATTTTAGGTATTAAAGATATGGCGGGCTTACTAAAACCAAATGCAGCATATGATTTAGTTTCTGCATTAAAAGAGACAGTGTCGATTCCAATTCATCTGCACACGCACGATACGAGTGGAAATGGTATATTAACGTATACGAAGGCAATTGAAGCGGGTGTTGATATCGTCGATGTAGCAGTGAGTTCTATGGCTGGTCAAACGTCACAACCAAGTGCGAACACGCTATACTATGCATTAGGTGGAAACGAAAGACAACCAGATGTTAATATAGATTCTTTAGAAAAACTATCTCATTATTGGGAAGATGTACGCAAATACTATGCACCGTTTGAAAGTGGTATGAATGCGCCGCATACAGAGGTATATATGCATGAAATGCCGGGTGGGCAGTATAGTAATCTTCAGCAACAAGCGAAGGCGGTTGGTTTAGGAGATCGCTTCGATGAAGTGAAAGTAATGTACCGCCGTGTGAATGACATGTTTGGAGATATTGTAAAAGTAACGCCATCATCAAAAGTTGTTGGTGATATGGCATTATTTATGGTTCAGAACCATCTGACAGAACAAGATGTTTTAGAGCGTGGACATGCGATGGACTTCCCAGGGTCTGTTGTTGAAATGTTCTCTGGTGATTTAGGTCAACCGTACGGTGGTTTCCCGAAAGAATTACAAAAGATTATTTTAAAAGGGAAAGAGCCATTAACAGTAAGACCAGGTGAATTACTAGAGCCAGTAGATTTCGAAGCGTTAAAAGAAGAATTATTCCATAAACTTGGACGCGAAGTAACGATTTTTGATGTAGTGGCATATGCTTTATATCCAAAAGTATTTATGGATTATGAAAAAGTTGCTGAGCTTTATGGAAATGTATCTGTACTTGATACACCGACGTTCTTCTATGGTATGAGACTAGGTGAAGAAATTGATGTAGAAATTGAACAGGGTAAAACATTGATGGTTAAACTAGTATCAATTGGAGAACCTCAGCCGGATGGAAACCGTGTTCTTTACTTGGAATTCAACGGTCAACCACGTGAAATTATCGTGAAAGATGAGAGTGTAAAAGCAACAGTTGCACAACGTGTGAAAGGAAACCGTGAGAATCCAAATCATATTAGTGCAACGATGCCAGGAACGGTAATTAAAGTAGTTGTAAAAGAAGGCGACGAAGTGAAAAAAGGCGATTCTATGGCAATTACAGAAGCGATGAAAATGGAAACGACAGTTCAAGCGCCGTTCAATGGTAAAGTGAAGAAAGTATATGTTAACGATGGTGATGCAATTCAAACGGGTGATTTACTTATTGAATTAGATCACTAAAATAAAAAAAGGGCTGTGTAAATACAGCTCTTTTTTTATTGCAAAAAAATCCCTTGCCAATTCGGCAAGGAATTTTAGTTTTATATTATTTTGTTTGTTTAGAAGTTGATGCAGCTTCTTTTGCATTCACTTTACTTCTTGTTCCTAACATAACTAAATAGCATAGTACAGCAAACAAGCAAGAAATAAATAGAGAATGTAACAATGCCATCGCTAAACTAGCGTTTGTAAATACAACTAAAACTCCTACTACAGCTTGAAGTGTAACAAGGATAAATGAAATGATCCATCCCCAATATACGACAGGTTGCTGTTTGTAATGGCGAATAGCGAGAATCATCGCGTATAGTATCCAAGCGAAAATTAACATCGCTGCAACTCTATGGCCCATTTGAACCCATTCATGTAGTTGAGTTGGCATAGGTCTGTTTTTGCTACATAAAGGAAAGTCTGGACAGGCTAAGCTAGCTCGTTCGTGACGTACTAAAGCGCCTGTGTAGACGACGATATAACTGTAAATTGTTACACCATAAATATGAAATTTCATTTTTTTGTCCATAATAAGTGAACGTGCATCAAATTTTTGGTCAATTTCAAAGATAAGACACGTTAATAAAATGACAGAAGCAAATGAAATTAAGGAAATACCGAAGTGGATAGCAAGTACAGCGGGCATTTGGCCCCAAACAACTGCTGCTGCTCCCATTAATGCTTGTGCAACTAAAAATACGAAGGATAAAATTGCTAACGTTTTTGTTTCACGCACATGTTTATAATATTTCCAGGACAAAATACAAAGGAGAGTGACAAGAATTCCAGCTGATCCTGATGTTAATCGGTGGCTAAGTTCAATAATAGTTTCCATTGATAAATTAGATGGAACAAATTCACCGTTACAAAGTGGCCATGATTTACCACAACCTTGACCAGAACCTGTTTTTGTAACTAAAGCGCCTCCTAATAAAACTATTAATAAATCAAGGCTTGTAATGACTGCTAACCATTTAATAAAGCGTTGCAATCTCTTTCACCATCTTTCTGCTATGAAGTTATTGCGAAATATTTTCATTCCATTATGTATAGAATAAAACGCGCTAGTTCCTATGATATATAAAAAATAATAAAATAGCAAAGAAATGGAGGAGGAAGGAAATGGGGAGAAAACAGGTGTAAAAACAGGGTTCCTAAGGAAAATTTTGGGTGAAAAATAGGCTATTTTGAAAAGAAATGGGGAGAATACGTGTTAAATAGGACAAAATAGTTTATTATAGAAGGTAACATCATGTTATGATAAGGACAAGTCAGAATGAAGTTTTTTATATTCGACACAAAAAGTTCATGTTTTCTTCACAAAATGTTCGGGAAATATGATTTAATATATTGGAGTATGAGCGTAGATTAGTAGTAGAATGGGTTAACAATGTTTCTACTGTAATAATATTGCTATATAGAAGCGAATTATTTCATTTGAAATATGCGCAAAAAGAAAGATGAAAGTTTTAAGAGGGGGTTAGAGTGATGAACCATGCAACAAGTGAGCTGCATGATGAGTCCGCTGTTACAAGTGTACCGGAAACAACTCGGTTACAAGATTTAAAAGCACTCGTTAAAATGGGGATTGTAAACTCAAATACACTTACTGTATTTACAGGATTTTGGTTGGCATTACACTTTAATGGATTAAGTGTAATGGACAATCTGGATAAGTTATTCTTTACAATCGTTGGTTCTGGATTAGTTATGGCAGGGGTATGTTGTTTAAACAACTACATTGATCGAGACATCGATCCATTAATGGAAAGAACAAAGACCCGTCCAACGGTTACTGGAAAGTATAAACCAGGATTTGCACTTACATTTGGACTAGTCATATTACTTCTTGGTTTTGTATTTTTATTATTAACAACACCAATGGCAGTCTTAATGGGATTTATTGGTGCTTTCACATATGTTGTTCTATATAGTTTATGGACAAAGAGAAAGTATACACTAAATACTGTTGTAGGTAGTATATCTGGTGCAGTTCCTCCTTTAATTGGATGGGCAGCAATCGATCCATCTTTAGGCCATCCAATTGCTTGGATGTTATTTTTAATTATGTTTATTTGGCAAATCCCACATTTCCTTGCATTAGCAATGAAACGTGTTGATGAATATCGAAATGCAGGAATTCCAATGCTTCCTGTAGTTCATGGATTTGAAATTACGAAACGCCAAATTATGATTTGGACAGTATGTTTATTACCACTACCATTTTATATGAGTGGACTAGGGATAACATTTATGGTAATTGCAACACTGCTTAACATCGGATGGATCGTTTTAGGATTTTATGGCTTCCGTAAGAAAGATGACATCAAATGGTCCGTGCAAATGTTTGTTTATTCCCTAAATTATTTAACAATCTTATTTGTATCAATGATTGTAGTTACATTCTTCTAAGACAACGACATAATTGGATTTCTTTACGTTGAGATTTACTTTACTTAACTATAAAGTACAATCTAATTCACAAGGAAAGTGGGGGTTGTTTGTATGAAGAAACAGTGGCGACTGCTTTCGTTCGTTTCACTGCTGGCTTTACTGTTAGGGGGATGCGGTAAAGCCTTTCAATCTACTTTAATTCCGCAAGGAGAAGTAGCAAAAATGCAATATGATTTACTTCTACTGGCGAGTGCAATCATGGTAGGAGTAGTACTAGTAGTTACTATTATTTTCTTATATGTAATTGTGCGTTTCCGACAAAAGAAAGGTCAGGAAGATTATATTCCAGAGCAAGTTGAAGGGAATCACAAGCTAGAAATTATATGGACAGTTATTCCGATTATTCTTTTACTAATCTTAGCTGTTCCAACAGTTACATATACATTCAAACTTGCTGATGTAAGTGCGATGGAGAAAAAGAATATTGATAAAGATACTATCGTTGTTGATGTAACAGCGAATCTTTATTGGTGGGAATTTTCTTATAAATCAGAAAAGATAGTAACTTCGCAAGATTTGGTCATCCCCACAGGTAAGAAAGTGTATTTAAATTTGAAGGGTGCCGATATTAAACACTCATTTTGGGTTCCATCTTTAGCAGGGAAAATGGATACAAATACAGACAATGTGAACAAAATGTGGTTAAAGGCAGATAAATCGGGCACTTATAATGGTTTTTGTACAGAATTTTGCGGCCCATCACATTCTTTAATGCAATTTAAAGTGAAAGCTTTAGATGAAAGCGAGTACAAAAAATGGCTTGCTGATATGAAGAAGATTGATGGGAAGAAAGAAGTAGCTTCAACAAAGGCGCAAGAGGGCCAAGAAATATTTAATAAAAGCTGTATTGGTTGTCACGCAGTTGGATCTAATGATAGTAGACCACCTTCCGCTCGTATCGCACCAAACTTAGCAAACTTTGCGGATCGCGATATGGTTGCCGGTATTGCCGAAAACAATGAAGAAAACTTAAAAAAATGGCTGAAAGATCCTGAAAATATGAAGCCAGGAAACAAAATGACTGGCAAATATGGCAACTTAACGGATGATCAAATTGATGCATTAAATGCATACTTACAAACGTTAAAAGTTGAAAAGTAAAGAGGGACTATTCGCGAAGGGGAGGTTGAAAACGTGAGTTCTGTAGCAAAAAAACAGGGGATGGGTGCTGTCATATGGGATTATTTAACGACAGTAGACCATAAAAAGATTGCCATTCTCTATTTAATTGCAGGTGGATTGTTTTTTGTAATAGGCGGAATAGAAGCTCTATTTATTCGCCTTCAATTAGCGATTCCTAACAACGCTTTTCTTGTTGGGGATGCTTATAATCAAGTATTAACGATGCACGGTACAACAATGATTTTCCTCGCAGCTATGCCACTCGTGTTTGCATTTATGAACGCCGCTGTACCACTTCAAATTGGTGCACGTGATGTAGCGTTCCCGTTTTTGAATTCACTCGGATTTTGGTTATTTTTCTTTGGTGGAGTATTTTTAAATTTAAGTTGGTTTTTAGGTGGAGCACCTGATGCAGGATGGACATCTTATGCATCTTTAGCTTTAGCCTCTAAAGGTCATGGTGTTGATTTCTATGTACTCGGCTTGCAAATCTCAGGTATTGGTACACTAATTGGAGGAATTAACTTCCTTGTAACCATTATTAATATGCGCGCTCCAGGAATGACGTATATGCGTATGCCGATGTTTACATGGACAACATTTGTAACATCTTCGCTTATATTATTCGCTTTTCCGCCGTTAACTGTAGGATTAGGACTTTTAATGTTAGATCGTTTATTTGGAACAAGTTTCTTTAATCCGGCATTGGGCGGGAATACAATTATATGGGAGCATTTATTCTGGATTTTCGGTCATCCAGAAGTATACATTCTTATACTCCCAGCTTTCGGAATATTCTCAGAAATCTTCGCAACATTTTCGAAAAAACGATTGTTTGGTTATTCATCGATGGTGTTTGCGACTGTATTAATTGGATTTTTAGGATTTATGGTATGGGCGCACCATATGTTTACTGTTGGACTTGGTCCAGTTGCTAATGCTATTTTCTCAGTCGCAACAATGG
Source organism: Bacillus sp. PPSBB_2 (assembly GCF_045291115.1). NCBI lineage: Bacteria > Bacillati > Bacillota > Bacilli > Caryophanales > Bacillaceae > Bacillus > Bacillus sp. PPSBB_2. The sequence goes on along the minus strand of NZ_CP147983.1, from coordinate 4,212,716 downwards.
CGATTGCGGTTCCGACGGGTATCAAAATATTCAACTGGCTCTTTACAATGTGGGGCGGAAGTATTCGTTTTACGACACCAATGATGTGGGCAGTAGCTTTCATTCCATCATTCGTAATGGGTGGAGTTACAGGGGTTATGCTAGCATCTGCACCAGCTGATTATCAATTTCATGATAACTATTTCGTAGTAGCGCATTTTCATTATGTAATCGTTGGCGGTGTTGTATTTGGTTTACTTGCAGGAGCTCATTATTATTGGCCACTGATGTTTAATAAAGTATTAAATGAAACATTAGGAAAGATAACGTTTTGGCTATTCTTTATCGGCTTCCATTTAACTTTCTTTATTCAGCATTTCCTTGGCTTGATTGGTATGCCACGCCGTTACTACACATATCTTGAAGGGCAAGGGTTGGAAATGGGGAATATGATTAGTTCCATCGGAGCGGTGTTTATGGCTCTTGGAACGATTGTTCTTCTATTCAATGTAATTAAAACGACAGTATCAAAAGAAAAAGCTGGTCGTGATCCGTGGGATGCACGTACATTAGAATGGACAATGCCAGCACCGACACCAGAATATAACTTTAAACAATTACCATTTGTTCGCGGATTAGATCCGTTTTGGATTGAAAAACGTGAAGGTAATAAAGAAATGACAGCAGCGGAACCAGTTGGTGATATTCATATGCCAAATCCTTCGTTTTCACCATTTGTCATTTCTTTCGGATTGTTTATAGCGGCATTTGGTGCGATGTATATGCAGGGCGGAAAAGATAAGTTCTGGTTATTAGTAGCAATTATTGGTTTAATCATTACATTTGGCACAATGTTCCTACGTTCAGTAATTGATGATCATGGGTATCATATTCATAAAGAAGATTTAGAGGATAAGGGGGGCAAGGCATAATGCATGTAGATGAAAAATTAACGAATGAAACATTTCCAGCAGAGCCTGAAAAAGCAACCCTTGAAGGGAAAAATAAGTTTGTCGGTTTTTGGTTATTTCTTGGAGGCGAAACAGTGTTGTTCGCTTCCTTATTCGGAACATATTTAGCGTTAAAGAATTCTACAAATGGTGGACCAACATCTCAAGAGATGTTCCAAATGCCACTCGTTTTCATTATGACGATGCTTTTATTAACGAGTAGCTTAACGAGTGTATATGCGATGTATCACATGAAAAACTTTAACTTTAAGAAAATGCAGCTTTGGTTACTAGTAACAGTATTGCTAGGTTTAGGGTTTTTAGGATTTGAGATATATGAGTTTTATCATTATACACATGAATTTAAGCATACTATGAGAAGTAGTGCGTTTGGCTCTGCGTTTTATGCTCTTGTTGGTACACATGGACTCCACGTATTGTTTGGGTTATGTTGGATTTTAACATTAATCTTTAGAAATGTGAAGAGAGGTCTAAATTTATACAATGCACCGAAGTTTTATGTTGCATCGATTTATTGGCACTTTATTGACGTAGTTTGGGTGTTTATTTTCACTGTAGTATATTTAATGGGAATGGTGGGATAAACAATGGCGATAAAGCAAACGAATAATCCTAAAGTTGATCTTGTTTATCGGAAGAGAAAAAGTGCGGAGGAAATGAGGCATCAAGTTATTACGTTTGCATTAATGATTTTTTTAACATTAGTTGCATTTGTAGCGGTGGCGTATCCAAAAACTTTTAGTCCGATTTTCTCTGTACCGTTTATTTTACTATTAGCAGTGGTACAAGTAATTTTTCAATTGTATTATTTTATGCATATGAGTCATAAAGGACATGAAGCAGCAAGTTTCTTTCTTTACTCTGGTCTGCTAATAGGGTTAATTACAATTTTAGCTTTTATGACAATCGTGTGGATTTGAAAAGTGAAAAATAAGGGAGCTTGTGTTGTCACAGCTCCCTCTTCATATTATGAGATAACCTTACGAAGGTAGGTGTGAAAATGAGTAACTTGTGGATATTTGGTTTTCAGGCTTTATGGAGTCCAATCTTTTTATTATTTATGCTTTCGATTCTTATTGGGTACTTCTTAATTATTGGGCCATATAGAATGCGATTTGAAAATGCGACGAAGGTAAGTAAGAAGCAAATTTTTTATTTTACGACTGGTATTGTTCTTTTGTATTTTGTAAAGGGAGGGCCTATTGATTTAATTGGCCATATTATATTTAGTGCTCATATGTTTGAAATGGCAGTCATGTATATTGCAGTTCCACCGTTACTGTTGCTTGGTATACCAATTTGGTTATATCGTTACATTACTTCTTTTAAGTTTGTTCAAATTATATTAAAGGCATTTGCTAAACCGTTTATTGCGTTATTCGTATTTAACGGCCTGTTTTCTTTTTATCATTTACCAGTTGTTTTTGATACGGTAAAACAAAGTCAAATAGCTCATCCTATTTGTCTCGCTATATTGTTTTTTACAGCAATCATGATGTGGTGGCCGATGTTAAATCCATTACCAGAATATCAAACGTTAAGTGATATAAAGAAACTTGGTTATATGTTTGCTAACGGCATATTATTAACGCCTGCATGTGCGTTAATCATTTTTGCGACAGCCCCGTTATTTGCAACGTATACGGATCCGGCTGCTTGGATGAAAGCGATGGAACTATGTGTACCAGCGGGCACTTTATCAGATTTAAATATAACGGGACCAGAATTTTTGCACTGGATGCCAGTCGTACAAGATCAGCAAACTGGTGGTATCATAATGAAAATTGTCCAGGAAATAGTGTACGGTACAATTATAGGCTATGTATTCTTTAGATGGGCACGTAGAGAACGTGAAAAGGATAAGGAGCAGTTGCAACAATTGCCGCCGTATTTACAGATTAAGTAAAAAAGTGTACGGGATTCCATGCGCTTTTTCTTTTTAGCTACCTTAAAAAGATTGAATTTTCTAACTTTTTATGTTAAGTTAGTGTAGGCGTGTACTAAAAGTGGAGATAAAATTTACTACTAGCTTTCATGCGTAATAATTCCATATGTAGTGCAAGTTTTTTAGAGAGTTACAAATATATATTGTTATCTTTAATAAACACGAACTATTTTAAGGGGGAGTTTAAATGGGTAGTAGTGGAAGTATGGTAAAGCCGATTAGTGGTTTTTTGACAGCACTAATTCAATATCCAGTACCAGTAGTAGAATCGCGTGCAGACATTGATAAACAAATTCAACAAATCATAAAAACAATTCATTCGACCAAATCAGGTTACCCTGGTTTAGAATTGATAGTATTTCCTGAATATAGTACACAAGGGCTCAATACAAAAAAATGGACTACAGAAGAATTTTTATGCACAGTGCCTGGGCCAGAAACAGACTTATTTGCTGAGGCATGTAAAGAATCTAAAGTATATGGTGTTTTTTCAATAATGGAGAAAAATCCTGATGGTGGAGAGCCATATAATACAGCAGTTATTATTGATCCACAAGGTGAAATGATTTTGAAGTATCGTAAGCTAAATCCTTGGGTGCCAGTCGAGCCTTGGAAAGCTGGAGATTTAGGCTTACCTGTTTGTGATGGACCTGGAGGAAGTAAATTAGCTGTTTGTATTTGTCATGATGGCATGTTCCCTGAAGTAGCTCGTGAAGCGGCCTATAAAGGTGCAAATGTCTTAATTCGTATTTCTGGATATAGTACACAAGTTAGTGAACAATGGATGCTAACCAATCGTTCAAATGCATGGCAGAATTTAATGTATACATTGTCGGTAAACTTAGCGGGTTATGATGGCGTATTTTATTACTTTGGTGAAGGACAAGTATGTAATTTTGATGGGACTACTTTAGTACAGGGACATCGAAATCCTTGGGAGATTGTTACTGCTGAAGTATATCCAGAACTAGCAGATCAGGCTAGATTAGGATGGGGATTGGAAAATAATATATATAATCTAGGTTCAAGAGGATATGTAGCAACTCCTGGTGGGGTGAAAGAAAATCCATATACGTTTGTAAAAGATTTAGCTGAAGGTAAATATAAGGTTCCTTGGGAAGATGAGATTAAAGTAAAAGATGGATCTATTTATGGATATCCAGTAAAAAAAACGATTCATTCTTAGGAAAGGGAAATAAAACAAGCGCATCATATTGATGCGCTTGTTTTTGTTAATCAATAATTTGAAATTCTTTTAACTCTTTTTCGACATTTTGTAGGAGTTGTTCGCTTTTTTGAAGTACATTCGTTGGGAAAGTCTCATCATCACCATATTCAACGCCGTGAGGATAATAATGTTTTCCTAATAAGGGGGGAAGTAGTTTTACTTCAGCGTGTCTACTGCCAATGTCACCTTCAACAGCAACTCCTTGCACTCGTAAATAATAAACATCCTTTAATATTTCAAATTTATAATCGTATGTAACTCGCTCATAATCCCACTGTCCGGCAAGTACGAAGTGGTTGTTTTCCATGATTTCAGTTAAAAGAGTTAATTCAACGACGGCTCCATTAAATTTCGTATTTGTAAATTGCATATAATACCTCCTTTTTTAATGTTACACCATTATTTTTATAATAGTATGAATAATAAGAAAGTGCAATTCATATTGAGAGAAAAGGGATAATCCAGACTTTTTTCACAAAAATATGATATAGTGAAAAGAGTACGGTACACACAAAAAGAAAGAAAAGGATTTGTGTATATCTCAATTTTATGTTTTGTTCAGGAGGTATATCGTTTGAAGAAATTATTGCGTATCGTAATGATTACATTTTTAATTTTAGCTGTTGATTTATACGGGAAATTACTCGTTTCACAATATATATTAACCCCATCTCAATCAAAGCAAGAAAATAAAATTGTGAAAAAGAAAAAGCAAATTAAGGAAGACTCCTCAGACACTGTTTTAAATATGATTGGTGAAGACTCTGAAAACTTATTAGCGAAGTGGGGAGAACCCTCTCGAATAGAGCCATCTGCATACGGATATGAATGGTGGGTATACAACCAGGATTTAACTCAGTATGTTCAATTTGGAGTTTCTGAACGTAAAGTTGTAACGGCATACGCAGCTGGTGAACAAGTTAAGGTTCCACCTTATTATATAAATGAAAAATATGAAGAAGTATATAAAAAAAGTCCGCTTTCGCATGAAATTTCATTAAAAAGAGGGAAAAATAGTTATCAATTTGAGCTATCTGATACCGAAGTTATGGAACAACCGTTAATACCTGTAGAAGATGGATGGGCGCAATTGTATTTTGATCAATTTACACATGAGCTTGTTGGTGTTCGTTATATGGATGATGAAACTTTATTACGCCAAAGACCGTATCAGCTCGTTTATTCAGGTGAATTAATAGCAGAACAACCATTGACTCCAGAAAAAATAAAACAAGTAGAAAATGGGAATATGCAACAAATTTTTGATTTAACAAATATCATTCGAAGTCGTCATAAATTACCATTATTAACATGGGATCAGGAAACAGCAGATGTTGCTGTTGGTCACAGTAAAGATATGAAAGACAATAATTATTTTTCTCATGACTCACCTACATTAGGTACACTAGGAGATCGTTTGCAGCGCGGGAAAGTAGGATTTCAACTTGCTGGTGAGAACATAGCGGCGCAACATAGTGATGGAATTGCGGCAGTGCAAGGTTGGTTAAATAGTGAGGGGCATAGAAAGAATTTATTAAATGAACAATTTACAGGATTAGGTGTTGGTGTATACGATAAATTTTATACACAAAACTTTATTCGAAAATAAAGTGAAATTGTAAGCGGTGGGGTGTTAACATCACCAAATTAGTTACTTCGTATTCACTGAATTGTAGGTGGGAATCTGACCGTATGCAAATAGCAGAAAAAAAGGTGCATGAATCGTCTAAAAATAGGCGAACCATGCGCCTTTTTTTTCTTACTATATAGTAGATATACATGGAGAGGTGAGGATTATGCCAACAACAAAAGGACCGTTACATCCATCGGTTCAACAGTTTAAAGAATTTGTAAACCATCACCCTAAAATGGTTCATGAGGTTAGAAGTGGTCATAAAACATGGCAACAATTTTATGAAGAATGGTACTTACTTGGTGAAGAAGATCCAATATGGGCAACTTATAGACCGGATGGAGCGCCTGCGTTTTCTTCGGTAAAAGAAAATAAAAAAGAAAAAGATAATCGAACTGAAGAGGAAAAAACTGCTGATGTGATGGGGCAAATGCTTTCTTTTTTTAAAAAGTTGGACGTGGAACAAATGCAGAACCATTTAGCCAATGTGACGAGTGCAATTGGGAGCGTGCAACAAGTTATTCAGCAATTTCAAGGTAACCGTACGCAGCAAGAGCAAAGTACTTCAGAAAATAACCCGTTTTTCTTTCAAAAGGATTAGGGGGAAAGATGATGAGAGCAGAAATTATGGAGTTTATAAAGGCTGATGAGGATTTATCTCGCTATATTAGAGAGCAACCGTACTGGTATAGAAAATTAACACGAAATCCTGAAGAAAAAGAGGCTTTTGAGTTAGCGGCGATGCAACATTTCAAAAAAACAATACCAGATAAAGTGGAAAAGTTTCAAAATCAATTGGCCGTTGCTTCGATCATGATTGATATGTTTCAGTATATGAAGCAACAAAATACAACCTAATTGGAAGTGAAAAATATGTCCGTCATGCAGAACTTTTGTTACAATAGAGGTTGATTATTTAAAAAGGAGTTGCAGCATGACGGAAATTTGTTTAGTACGACATGGACAAACTGATTGGAATTTTCAAGAAATTATTCAGGGGCGAGAAGATATTCCGCTTAATGAAGTTGGTAAGAAGCAAGCGAGTCAGAGTGCAGCTGCTTTACAAGAAGAAACGTGGGATATCATTATAAGTAGCCCGTTAATTAGAGCGCAAGAAACGGCTAATGAAATTGCAAAGACAGTTGGATTACAATCGATTTTATTAGATGAGCGATTTGTTGAACGGAATTTTGGAGAAGCTTCAGGGAAGCCGGTTGCGGCTGTTAGAGAGTTGATTGCTGAAGGTAAAGTAGAAGGTATGGAGCGAGATGAAGAGATTGTAGCTCGTTGCTTTGCTGCTTTAGAAGATGTTGCGACAACTCATTTTGGCAAACGTATTATTATTGTTGCTCACTCACACGCGATAAAAGCGATTTTACATGCCATAGAACCAGATGAAATTACATTTAAGACACCATTAAAAAATGCGTGTATTAGTTATGTGAAACAAAATAGTGGAAAGTGGGATGTTCTTAAATATAATATAGCGGAACATATTAATGTATAAGTGTGTACGGATATAGTGTAAAAATAGTTTCATTATATCTTTCTTTTGAGTAAGTCACTTCAATTAGTAGTTCTAATCTAAATGTGGTATGATGGATACTCGGAGGTGTCTCTCATGATTGTAGCGACGCTAGAAAGCGTATTAATATTAGATAAGGCAGAGCAGCTTGCAAAAGCGATTATCTGTTCAGATATAGCAGAAGATTATCGTAAGTATTATAGAGAATTACATGAAGATATGGAACTTCAGACGCTCATTCAGCAATTTACAGCGATGAAAGAACGGTATGAGGAAGTACAGCGTTTTGGAAAATACCATCCTGACTATACTACCGTGTCAATGAAAATGAGAGAATTAAAGCGTTCTGTGGACTTACATGATAAGGTTGCAGCTTTTAAAAGAGCAGAAACTGCTTTGCAGAAGTTATTAGACGAAGTTAGTGTAGCAATCGGTTCGGAAGTGTCTTCTTCCATTAAAGTGCCAACAGGAAATCCATTCTTTGATGCTGGTGGCTGTGGTGGAGGTTGTGGTTGTAAAAAAACGGGGTGATGTACCCCGTTTTTTAGAAGTTGGAAGAAAACGTATACAGAGTTTGTCCTGTAATGTTATAAATTTCTGATTGGTTTTCATAGAATATAAAATATATGTTTTTAAAAGGAGAAGATGGAGAAGATTATGTTCGGGCAACGACAAAGTATGATTGTTTATTTACATTCATTGAAACATGCCAAGATTTTAAGGAAATATGGTAACATACATTACATATCAAAACGATTAAAATATGCTGTAGTATATTGTGATATGGAACAAATTGAGCATATGATGCATAAGTTGAACAAACTTCCTTTTGTGAAAAAGATAGAACAGTCGTATCGCCCGTATTTAAAAACGGAATTTGAAAATTCCCGTCCTGATCGAGCAAAAGAATACGATTATAGCTAATAGAAAAAATCCCCGGCTAAATTTAGCCGGGGATTTTTCACTTGAAATAACGTGTTATTTCATCGGAGGAATGAAATTGTTCATTCGTAAAATACCAATTAAATGATTAAAAAATAGTTCTTTTTCTGGGAAAGTTGTAGATGGTTTTACAGTAAAGGTAGCCACTTTTTTTCCGAGTTGTTCCGCCGTTTCTTCAAATAAAATGACACGTTTACTTTTTTTATTTTCAAATACAGGAATGCCTTCACGACATATGTATAATGGTTGGAAATCACCAGTAGTAGTTGGTTTTAATATTACAACAAGCGAACATACTTTTTTATCGTTTTTTATCGTTTCAAATTGTAACATATGTGCTATACGTTCTTGATTTGTTTTGGCAATTTCAAGTAATTCATATAAATCAGAGTAGCCTTCTCCAAGTTCTATAAAGCGTTGAATCATATCTTTTCCTCCTCTTTCTTTTACTGTACCATTTCACTTTTTAAATGAAAAGCACACAAAGAAAAAAAACCCTGCATAGCAGGGCCCTTCTTATACTAGCATGTACTAGTAAGAAGGCAAAGGGAGAGGAGAAACCGGAGGAAGAACTTATGGGGAAACGTAAGTCTTCTCCGCGGTTGGCAACAACATCGAAGGTGATGTTGTTATAATTATTTATGTCCAATCTAAATGAAGATATACATAATGAAATTAAATTTTATGTTGGGCTTTTTATTTTTCTTTTTTTTATTTTGTGATAGGATAAAAAAGGTAAAGTGGAACTAATATACATATTGGGTTCATATTAGTGAATGATGAGATGAATACATAAAAATAACGAGAGGTTATTTGAGGCCGAGTTTTCCTATAGTTAGGTGAATGTGGTTTGTTAACGGTTACCGAAGTGGGAATGGCTTTCTATAATCGCTCGATAGATTGAAATAAAGGTAGTGACAACAGATGAGAGTAGTTTCAGGAAAATGTAAAGGACACCCACTTAAAGCGGTTCCTGGTAATACAACACGTCCAACGACAGATAAAGTAAAAGAATCTATTTTTAATATGATAGGTCCTTATTTTGATGGTGGTATCGCCCTTGATTTATTTGGTGGTAGTGGTGGTCTTGGAATTGAGGCTTTGAGCAGAGGGATTGATAAAGCAATTTTTGTTGATCGGGATAGTAAAGCGATAAAAGTAATTCATCAAAATTTAGAAAGTTGTAGAGTACAGGAACAAGCTGAAGTATATCGAAATGATGCTGAACGTGCAGTAAAGGCGCTAATAAAACGTGAAATGTCATTCGATCTTATATTGATAGATCCTCCATATAAAGAGCAAAAAATTGTATCTTTAATTAGTATAATGGATCAACATGGATTGCTACATAGTGATGGATTAATTATGGCAGAGCATGGTAATGATGTAGTTTTACCTAATTCAATAGGAAGGCTTGTAAAAGTACGAGCTGAGAATTATGGGGTTACTGCAATATCGATTTATAAGTATGAAGGTGAGGGGACAGAATGACAAGTATAGCTATTTCTTCAGGAAGTTTTGATCCAATTACCCTTGGGCATCTGGATATTATTAAAAGGGGAGCAAAAGTATTTGATGAGGTGTACGTAGTCGTTTTAAACAATTCATCAAAAAAACCATTCTTTTCAGTTGAAGAGCGATTAGAATTAATTCGAGAAGCGACAAAGGATATCCCGAATGTAAAAGTAGATTCGCATAGTGGGCTATTAGTAGAGTATGCAAAAATGCGTAATGCAAATGCAATATTACGTGGTTTACGAGCAGTTTCTGATTTTGAATATGAGATGCAAATTACTTCTATGAATCGAAAATTAGATGAAAATATTGAAACATTTTTTATTATGACAAACAATCAATATTCATTTTTAAGCTCGAGTATTGTAAAAGAAGTTGCGAGGTATGGAGGAAGTGTAGTAGATCTTGTACCTCCTATTGTAGAACGTGCTTTAAAAGAAAAGTTTCAAACCCCGTTAAAGTGAACGGGGTTTTTCTTTATATGTGCGCAAAAATAATAAAATAACATATAAGTATAGACAAAATAATGTGAAAATTGGTCCATAATGTATAAAAGATGTCCAAATTTCATGTAGTATAGAAGGATGCTCGGATAAAAATACAGGAATATCTTTTGGCATAGGCGAGAAAGAACTCACTTTCTCATAAAATGGTGTCCAAAATACAAATGTAAAAATAGGGGCAAGAATACTTTGAATAATTCGTGCGAAAAAATAGGGTTTAAATCGGATATCTGTTTCAGCTAATATGCTAGCAACTTGTGCCTGAATAGAAAGACCACTAAATGCTAAAATGAAGCTTGTTACCATAGCTTGTTGTAAGAGCGGTGTTTCATTTATTTGACTAATCATTTGGCTTCCGAGTGTCATTTCGAAAATACCTGATAATATAGGTATACTAAAATCTGTACTTAGTTGGAAGAATGATAAAATATGTTGCATAATAAAAGAAAGAGCTGCTGTAATGTGAAATACAGTAATCATTTTATTTAACACAGAGAATAAAATAATAAATCCGCCAATCATAAGTAATGTTTGAATAGAAGAAACAATGGCATCCCCAAGTAATTTACCAATTGGTCTTTTTTCTTGTAAGCGTGTCTCGTGAAGGATTAAAAAAGGGTTTTGAAAGCGACGTTTTTTTGTAGTGTGTGTATTAATTTTGTAAGCGGTATTATCGCCGTAAAAACGCATAATTAATCCGACAGCAAAGTTACTGAAATAATGGGCAGCGGCTAATATAATTCCTAATTTCGGATTATTAAAAAAACCGATAGACACAGCACCGAAAATAAAAAGTGGATTAGAAGAATTTGTGAAAGAAACGAGGCGCTCCGCTTCAATCTGAGTTAAAAGATTGCTTTTTCGTAGTCTAGCGCTTAATTTGGCGCCTGCAGGGAAACCAGAAGCCATTCCCATCGCCCAAACAAATCCGCCTATCCCTGGAACGCGAAAAAGTGGGCGCATGAGTGGTTCTAATATAACGCCAATAAATTTTACAACACCGATACTAATTAGAAGTTCCGCAATGATGAAAAACGGTAGTAGTGAAGGGAATACAACTTCCCACCATATATTTAACCCGCGAATAGAAGCTTGCAAAGCGGCTTGGGGGTGGAGTACAAGAGAAAAGGTTAAAAATAGCGTTGATATGGTAAGGAAAGCGGTTTTCCATTTTTCATACATGTAAGTAAATCCCCCTTTGTCCCAAAAAACGTTCATTTCAGTATACGTGGATACGTAGTGAATTTAGACCATAAGTATGAAAAAGGAATGAAAAAAATTAAAGGGTGAGAAAAATGAAAGAACCAAAGATTGGTTTAGCACTTGGGTCTGGAGGAGCGAAAGGGTTTGCTCATATTGGTGTAATAAAGGTTTTAAGGGAAGCGGGTATCCCTATTCACATGATTGCAGGAAGTAGTATGGGGGCGCTAATAGGTACGTTTTATGCGGCAAGTAGTAACGTTGAAAGATTGTATAAATTGGCATCTGTTTTTAAGCGGAAGTATTATTTAGATTTCACGGTACCGAAAATGGGATTTATTGCTGGAAAACGTGTCAAAGATATGATTAAAATGTTTACATATAATAAAAATTTAGAAGAGTTAGATATCCCGACGGCTGTTGTGGCTACTGACATATTGAAGGGGGAAAAAGTGGTTTTTACAAGTGGGCCAGTTGCAGATGCGGTGAGGGCTAGCATATCTGTTCCTGGAGTGTTTGTACCAGAAAAAATAGATGGAAGATTATTAGTGGATGGTGGAGTCATTGATCGCATCCCAGTATCGGTTGTGAAAGAGTTAGGGGCCGATATTGTTATCGCTGTTGATGTATCTCCAATTAAGGTAAATGGCGATGTTACGTCCATTTATGACGTAATCATGCAAAGTATTGAAATTATGCAGCATGAGCTTGTAATGAATCGGCAAATTGCATCGGATTTAATGATGCGACCAGCTGTAGAGCAATTTAGTTCACGTGCTTTTACAAACATTGAAGACATTATTCGAGTTGGAGAAGTAGAAGCAGAAAAACATATTTCAAATATTTATTTATTAATTGAGCAGTGGAAGGAGAAACATAATGTTTAAGCGTTTTCGGTTTATATATGCAATCTTAATAGGGGTTATATTGGCGATGTTACTTGTTTACGTACGTTTACCGTATTATATAACAAAACCAGGAATGGCTGCCAAATTAGAGCCTTATGTTCAAGTTGAGGGTGGAACGAAAGAATCTGGTGATTTTATGCTTGTTACGGTTTCAATGGGACCAGCAAATGTGGTGAATTTAATAGCGGCACAGTTTAATAAATATACACATATTTCGAAAGCGGAAGAAATATTGCAAAAAGGTGAGAGTGATGAAGAATATCAATTTCGCCAAAATTATGCGATGAAAGATTCACAAAATGCAGCAATTTATAATGCGTATAAACGTGCAAATCGCTCAGTATCTTTTGAAAATAAAGGTGTATTAGTTGCTGGTGTGGCAAAAGGAATGCCGTCAGAAGGAAAGCTTAAGCTTGGTGATGTTATTATAGCTGTTGACGGAAAAACGTTTGAAAAGACGGAGCAATTTATTGAATATATGACAGGGAAAAAAGAAAATGATGCTGTAAGTATTGAGTACATGAGAAATGGAAAACAATTGAAAGAGAATTTAAATGTAAAGACGATTCCTAATGGGAATGGACGTGTCGGTATAGGTGTTTCTATCGTTACGGAAAGAGAATTAGTGGTCGATCCGAAAGTGAAAATTAATTCTCATGAAATTGGTGGACCATCCGCAGGTTTAATGTTCACATTAGAAATATATAATCAACTTGTGGAAGAAGACTTAACGAAAGGACATGAAATAGCTGGAACAGGTACAATTAATGAAAAAGGAGAAGTGGGCCCGATTGGTGGTATAAATCAAAAAGTGGTGGCTGCTAGCGATGCTGGGGCTGAAGTGTTCTTTGCGCCAAATGAAAAAGGTGCGGAGAAATCGAACTATAAAGATGCACTTGAGACTGCAAAGGATATTAAAACAAAAATGAAAATTGTACCAGTGGATACGCTGGATGATGCGTTAACATATTTAGAAAAGATGGATAAGGAAAAAACCTCTCTGAAATAGAGAGGTTTTTTATAGGAATTTTGTAGTTGTTTCATCATAGCGAATAGGATGGTGTGTTATATCCTGTTTTAATAGTTGTGTGCGTAACGGTTCGTGCATGATGGAGAAATATACAGAGTTTGCTTTTTTCTCTATATCTAAAGCGGCATGGTCGAATGTTTTTGTATGAGTAAGGATTGGAAGTTCGATTTTTTTCTTATTTTTTGAAAGGTAAGTTTGTCCTTTTTGTGACATGCCTAGCAGGCGAATATATGGCGCGTGTTGTTCTATATTTGCGCTACGTATATCCTCTTTTGTTGTGTTTGTTAAAATGTGTGTACAAGCTCTTTGTAATCTAGTCCATGTATAACGTTTTGTTTTTAATGCTTCCATGAATGAATAGAAGGAGGAACTGTTTTGTATTTTTGATAAAATACGATGCTCTAAACCTTCTTCTATTTCATATATATGTCGTAAGTCCCCTGGAGACATCGTCATGAGTCTATATTTAAAAAATGAAAAGTATTGTTCCCAATTATGTAATATCCCGTAGTTTTGTTTGTAATTTGCTAAAAGCGAAGTGGTTGCCTGTGGGAGAAAAGGTTCAATTGTTGTAAATGATCCTTCTTCGCTAAAGAGTTGTTTTCGGATGCTTGTCGCGCTTGCAATATGTTGGTCATTAAATGTTTCATCGTGATAATGAGAGGCAAATCTTTTTATAGTTTGAGCTTGTATAGAGCTATTTTGTGACAGAATTGCTTTCATATATTGGAAGCCTAAAATATTATTTGGTTGTGACATATCTATGTTTTTTTCAGATGTTAAAATGTGTGAGAAAGCATCCGATGTTGCTTTTGCATAACTATTACCAGCGTCCATGAATTGTTTTACAAGGCAGTTAAAAGTCTCTTCTTCGTTTTTTTGTATGGAGATGGTATTATAAAAATTTTCGATTTGTCCATCCTCACTACCGAAACAAATTTCGGAAACACGTAGGGCATTTAAAATGGAAATAGCACCATTTGCGAAGGTTTCAGCCTTTTGTGTTGCAAAGACGTATGGAAGCTCTACAACAAGGTCTACGCCGTTTGCTAAGGCCATTTTAGTGCGATACCATTTGGAAATGAGTGCGGGCTCACCACGCTGTAAAAAAGGACCACTCATAACGGCAATTATTATATCGGATTGTGTTAACTTTTTTGTCTGTTGCACATGATAAAGATGACCGTTATGAAAAGGGTTATATTCAACAACAATACCACCAGCTTTTATGGTAATCTCTCCTTTCGATGTAGCATCTTTTTGAAAAACGTGATACTCTATATATTATTTACTATGATGACTTCATTATAGTGTAAAGAAAAAACTTACACTATAAAAGCATTATATCACTTATACCGCAGGGTTTAACCCTCTTGTTTTTCTTCATTGACCACTTTTTGACCACTTCGACCACTTTTTAGTACATTTCCTAGCATTTCAGTTACCTCAATTTGACGTTCTTCATAAACATCAGTATAAATATTTAAAGTTGTAGAAACATTTGTATGACCAAGTAATTTCGAAACGACCTTTGCATTTGCACCAGAATCGATTAAAATAGTTGTAAACGTTCTTCGGATATCGTGGAATCTAATATACGGTACGCCAATTGCTTCGCACAAAGCTTTCATTTGGTAGCGTATCGTATATGGATGCACGATTTTTTTATTTCTTGTGCAAATTAATAGGTCGAAAGAATTCTCCTTTTTGTGCTTTCGATATTCTAACAACTCTTCCATTAATTCTTCTGTCATTGGGATCATGCGATTAGATGCTTCAGTTTTTGTTTCACCTAATTTATACTTACCATCCACAAGCGTTAACGTTCTTTGTACATGAATAGTCTTGGTTTCGAAATTAATATCATCCCACTGTAGAGCCAATACTTCGCCGATACGCATGCCAGTATGCAACGCTAAAACAAATGTAATATAGTAGCTTCCTTGTATTTTTGCATACCCCATAAATTTCATTGCTTCATCAACTGTCCAACTAGCTTGCGCTTTCTTTTTAACTTTTGGCCGCTTTGCTTTCTTAGCAGGATTAGAGTTAATCATTTCTAATTCTACACCTTTATCAAGGATTTGCTTTAACATAACATCAACGGATGAAATGTATTTTGTAGTTAGACCCTCTTTAAGCAGCTTCTGGTGAAAATTATGCACTGTTAGAGGTTTTATATCAGATAACCTCTTGTCGGCAAATTCAGGCATGACACGCGAGCGTAGAATACGTTTGTACTGATACAACGTTGAAGGTCTACATGATGATTCTTTCTCTTGCATCCAGATTTCTACGAGTTGAGAAAAGCGAATATCACTATTCTCATAATCCCCATTTGCTAAATCATTTGTCACTCTAGCCACTTCTTCTTGAGCAGCTTTCTTTGTTTTAAAACCACCTTTAGTGATTTGTTTCCGTTTACCTGTGAGCGGGTCTTTGCCAACATCCATAGTAAAAGACCACTTCTCACCACGTTTACGAAAGTATGCCATGATTTTCACCTCATCATAATCTTTTTCTAGATACAAGCTGTGATATGTGGTAGTGGTATAAAAAATGATAGCATGTAAGCCTAATTTCTGTAAAAGGAAATTTACAGATATAGAACAAGTGAGCTACAATATTTATATACAAAAAAGAAAGGGGGATAAAAAATGGGAGAGTTCACAAAAGAACCTGGTGGTCATAAAGTTGCTGATCCTGGTGGTTCAAAGATGATTTCTGATCCAGGGACAGGTATGGGTATTTCCGATCCAGGACCGGGCGGTGGATATACAACTGACCCAGGTGGTGGATGGAGAAAAGAACCAGGAGGTTTGAGAAAATGAAAAGGGATAACTTTGACCCAGGTGGTTTAGGTGGTAATCAATTGAAGTATGATCCGAATCCGGGCGGAGGATATCGAAAAGGTCCAGGTGGCGGAATGGGTATGTATGATCCTGGTACAGGTAGCGGATACATGAAAGACCCAGGAACGGGAATATAAAAAAGAGAGCTAAGTGCTCTCTTTTTTTTGATGAAAATTTGTTAATTTTTACCGTTTCGATTGGAAAACATTTCTTCTAAAATCAAATCATAACAGCTCGTTATGATTTTTAAGAAACTTTGCATATAAAACGAGTTGCTTGCAGAATTGCTCTCTATGAGACTCATCTAGGCCTGCGAAAACCGTTTGAATCTCATTGAGAGCATTTGTTATATTTTCCTCGTTTGGTGTAGTTGTTCTTCCCATTAAAGCATCAACAGATACACCTAGATATGATGCAATACGATTCAAAGTGTCGAGATCAGGCTGATTATAATTAATCTCTAAATTGCCAACCTGACTACGACTTAATTGCACTTTTTCACCAAACTCTGATTGAGTAAGGGAACGACTTGCTCTAAACTTTTTTAAATTTTCTCCAAATGTATTCATAGTTTCAGTATAAATACATGAGAATTTTTAGACTATATATGTCATGAATTTTGTCTGTATAATAGTAATTGTCACATAAACTGATAGAGTACTTGAAAACATATAGAACAAACGTTCTTTTGGTGGTAAAATATTCTTAGTGAAAAAATAGATTTTTTGAAAAAAACTTTCTCAACATGATTTGACTATAATTGGAACGAACATTTTAAATCTTATGATAAACTGAATTTAATAAAAAAAAGGAATAAAAAAGACCCACGGTGTTATAAATGTGAGGCCACACATTTATAACATTTCACCCTAACCTAGATAGGGAAAAACTTCCATGAGTCAGTACATAGTATATCATACTTCGTAAGAGCAAAGAGAATTATGGTTCATTTTCCTATTGAGAAATAAGGGATGTGTTTTGGGTTCTGATTTAGGAGGGAATTTTAAAATGCAGATCTTTATGGAGAACTTACAAGAACATATCAATTATGTTAAGTTGGACGTTGGTACATTAGCTAAAAAAGCAGAGATTGATAGAACTAATCTTAATAGGATATTAAACGGAAAAATTAAAGAAATGAAGTTAGAGTCATTTTTATTGATTGCTCCCGACTTGTATCCAAGCTGGACGGAGCGTAGAAAGAAAATTAGAGATTTTATATTGGTTTGTGAGAGTGATTTAAACATAAGAAAAGCACTTTCTTATTGTCAAACAGTCGGTGAGTATCAATTGATGAAAAAATTAATTAAAAAACATATTAACAGTGATAGGAAAGGGAAAATAAACAAATATCTAAATTTGTATGATTTATACAATCAAAGAAATTTGAGCAAGTTAGAAGGAGAAGAGTTACAACAAAAATTAGATGAATTATCCTACTCTAAAAATGTTGACTATCAAATAGTTGTAGACATGTTACATGGCTTTGCACTGTATGATAGTAGTAATTTTATGGCTATGGTCCCGTATTCTAAAAAGATTGATCAAAACTTACCATTAGTAGAAAATTTATTTATAAAAAAACATTTGGATTTACAACATGATGATCGCAAGGCTCACATAAATTTGTTTAGTAATAAAATAAAAGAATGCAGGGACATTTGTAATAGCATTATAAAATCAGCTCCAGAAGATTCAGTTATAAAGGCAAAAGCATTGAGTTGCTTAGCTGAATCTTTTGTATTTGAAAACCCTTTGCAGGCAGAAATGTACTTTTTGGAAAGTTTAAAGTTAATAAAAAGATTAGGTATTACTGCTTATAGTAAATTGTATCGTGCAGTACATAGCACATTAGCTTTTTTACGAATTGAATATGGAATAAATTTAGATAAAATAGATTGGAATTTTGTGGGTGAAGCAGAAAGAGCA
The DNA here is from genome assembly GCF_045291115.1 of Bacillus sp. PPSBB_2. Classification (NCBI taxonomy): domain Bacteria; kingdom Bacillati; phylum Bacillota; class Bacilli; order Caryophanales; family Bacillaceae; genus Bacillus; species Bacillus sp. PPSBB_2. Next base: position 4,194,556 of record NZ_CP147983.1, on the reverse strand, counting down.
TTCTTTAATGCTAAATTTGGATCTGGGGATAAAGCTAAAGCTTATTTTGAAAACTTAAAAAGACAAGGAAAAACTTTGTCTGCATTTAAATTATATTATTTATTTTTTATAGATAGAAATGATATAATGATTCTTAAAGAGGCTTTAGAAAAATTTGCAAATAATGGAAATGTATTCTATTCAAATCTAATTACACGTGTATTGATTAAAGAGGGAGTGAAGTAGGTTGAAAAAAATTATTCTTACAATGGTATTTGTTTTGGGATTGTTAGGAGCAGTAGAACAGAATAAAAATACTTCACAAGTGCATTTGAGTAAGGCAGAAACAGCATATTTAATGGCTGATCCAGGAACTCATTAAAAAATAAATTTTATTTTTTCAAGACGCTACCAATAGGTAGCGTCTTGAGTACTTTTTAGGGGATATGCATTTTTGAATTTAGTTACAAAAATGCACAGCTTGTTAAATAAATCATATAGTTATTGGGATGGAGGAGTTCGTGTTGTTAATAAGTGGGGAAGATAAAATAAAATCCATGATTAAATATTTATTGGGGGATAAGGTCTCAGAAAATGATACTCTTCGTGCTTTGGAAGAAATACATAAACAAGGATTCATTACTGATAATGAATTAAGTGAAGTCATACAGCTAATGGAACCAAAAAAAGGACTAGCCTCATGCTAATCCTTTTTTACTTGTTTTAACATTCTTTGGATAGCTACTTCTAAAAGTGCTTTGACACTTTCGATCTCGTCAGGAGACAGTTTTCTTCCATCCCAATGTAATTCGTCACTTTCAAATATTTCTTTTATATTATTGCTACTTTTAATGGTGCTATCACTTTTCCCTAACAAAAAGTCAGTGGGTACATTGAAGAAATCAGCTAATTTTTCAATGTTCTCACGCGAAGGGATTTTCGTCCCTTTTTCATATTTAGAAACAGTTTGTTTGCTAACACCAATGTTTTCGCCTATTTTTTCTTGAGTTAGCTTCTTTTCTTTTCTTAACTCAAATATTCTCTCCCCTATGATATTCATCTATAACATCCTTTCCCGCTACTTGTAAAAAAGTATCTAGTCTAAATGTATCAATCAGTAGCCCTATTGGCAACGCAAAAATAAAAAATAAATTTTTAAAAATAAATTGTTGCCTTGAGGGCTACTTTTGGTTATACTAAATTTAGAAGTTGAAGGTGGTGACTTAAAATGCTAAATACACAAAGAATTAAATCTTTACGACAAGAAAATGGACACTCTTTAGACTATGTTTCAAAAGCTTTAGGTCTGAAATTTAAACGTTCATATCATAATGTTGAAAAAGGTGAATCAGGTTTATCAGTAGAGAAATTAAAAAAACTTTCAGAGCTTTATGGTGTACCAATTAGCGATTTAATAAAGTGAGGGAGTTTTTTTTTACAATTAAAGTCGCCATGAAGACTACATATTGAAGGCGACACTACATGATAGTGTATCCATATTTATATTTTTTAAAAATGATTGGAGTGAAAAGCATGTACCAAATAAAGCAATTACCATTCTCAATGAAGGCGGAGGATGTACAAGAATTTTTAAACATTTCTAAATCGTCTGCATATGCGCTTATGAAGAGAAAAGATTTTCCCACAATCGTAATCGGAAAAAGCAAACGTGTTAAAGCGGAAGATTTTCTTAAATGGGTGGAAGCACAAAAGGTGGGAGCAAATGTTAGTTAAAATTAAATTTCGGATTTTCGATAAAATTACCGTTTGATAAATAAGGAGGTGATTTAGTGGAAGATACAACATCGTTAGTTATATTCGCAATGGTAATTGTTTGCGGTTCATGGTTGTATTACAAAACTTATAAACCAATAAAAACATGGGCTTGGAGTGATGTAGAAGAAAATAAAAAGACCCATGACAGTGGGTCCCTTTGAAAAAACACTTGTTATCAGTATATCACGGAAAGTAGGGAAATAGTACATGGATTTAATTGAATATCAAGTGCTATTACCTAATAAATTCTGGGACTTAGCAGAAAGCAATGAAGAATTAAAACAAATGATTAAACAGTATTTCAGTGTTGGTTATCCGTATTATGAAATTCAACGAATTATCAAAAGTGGACAAGCACATATTGCGGTTTGCATAAGGAGGTAAGGGATATGTCTGAAGTAAACGTAAAATGGATTAAACTTTCAACTACCATGTTTGAAGATGAAAAAATCCGAATTATTGAGAGTATGCCAGAAGCAGATACATTACTAATCATTTGGGTCAAGTTATTAGCTCAAGCAGGAAAGATAAATGCAAGTGGGTACATCTTTCTAAATGAAAATATACCTTATACGGAAGATATGCTAGCAACTATTTTTAATAGACCATTGAATACAGTTCGGATGGCACTAAGCACATTTCAAAAATTCGGAATGATTCATATCGATGAAAATCATTACATTAATGTTGTTAATTGGGGAAAACATCAGAGTTTAGATAAGTTAGAACAAATTAAAGAACAAGATAGATTACGCAAACAAAAGCAAAGAGCGAAACAAAAACAGTTGAAATTGGGTATGTCACAGGACAGTCACGGGACAGGTCACGTTATAGTCACAGACATAGATAAAGATTTAGATAAAGATTTAAAAGAAAAACATAGTCCTGAAATAATCCAGGACAACACTCAATCTATTCCATATCAAGAAATTGTTGATTATCTCAACATGAAAGCAAAAACCAATTACAAACATACATCTAAAAAAACACAGGATCTAATCAAAGCAAGGTGGAAAGAAGGGTTCGAATTATCTCATTTCCAACAAGTAATTGATACTAAAACTTCACAATGGATCAGCAATACAGAAATGTGTGGATACTTGAGACCACTCACATTATTTGGAAATAAATTTGAAAGTTATTTAAATGAAAAGCCGAGTAAGGAATCTCAACAACAATACGGTAATCACATAGATATTCCGGGATTTAAAGGAAACATGCCATTTTAATGAGGTGAACAGAAATGCAAAAAATGCAGGAGTCATTTGAAAAACTTGCAGTATTAGATTTCGCGGATGAATATTGCGAAAATCATACATTCAGTAAAGGCGGACAAGTAACTGTAAAGCCCGTAAGAATGATGATTGATAAAAATGATGGTTCGATTTATTGCCCAAGATGCAAAGTGGAGCAGCAGGATTCAATCCTATTTCAGCAAGCCAACAATTACTACAAGAAGATCAATAGAGAACGGCAGAAGAATCTTCTTTTTAAACATAGTGTTATCGAAAATCAATCAATTACAGAATCAAGGTTAGATTCCTATGAAACGGATTGTCCAGAAACAAAAGCAAATAAGAAAAAAGCTTTAGCAATTTTGGAACGTATTAAAAAAGGTGAAACACTAAACGTCTATATTGCAGGAATTCAAGGTGTAGGAAAAAGTCATTTAGCTTATGCAATGTTATACGAACTAGTAAGACACTATTGGACAATCTCTGATGGTGAAGCTCTTAATGATGAATATGCATTCAAGGAAATGAAGAGTTGCTTGTTTGTTGAGATAGAAAAACTAATTCGTTTGATACAAGACTCATTCCGAAATAAAGAGTCGAAATACACGATGGATTATTGTATTAGCTTGATGGTTGAAGCGGATTTTCTAGTTATTGATGACTTAGGGGCTGAAAGTGGTTCTATGAATAGAAACGGAGAAGCTAGCGATTTTGTTCATAAAATACTTTACGGTGTTGCTAATGGACGGCAAGGAGCAAATAAAACAACGATTACTACATCAAATTTAGCAAGCAGACAGCTGTTTCAAAAGTATGATCCGAAACTAGCGAGTAGGTTGTTAAATGGAGTATCAAAAGATGAAACAATCGTGTTTAAAACAACGACAGATAAAAGGATTTTAAATTTAGATATTGGTTTCTAAGGAGGAATAATCATGTGTGTATTATGCCGTAATACAGGAATTATTCGTAAAGAAATTTATCCAGGTGTAGGTCTAACGGAAGGGTGTAATTGTGAAGTAGCAAAGCAACAGCAACAAGAAAATGATAAGCGCTGGGAAGCATGGTTAATAAAATTCGAGTCAATGAAGCAAGAGTTACAACGTAATCAACAACAAAAAGTAAGTTAACAAGGGGGAGTAAGTTGTGAAAAATACAGGTGTCGCAAGAAAAGTGGACGAGCTAGGTCGTGTAGTAATTCCGGTTGAGTTACGAAGAACTTTGGGGATTGCGGAAGGTACATCATTAGATTTTCATGTTGATGGGGAAAACATCGTTTTAAGAAAACATGAAAAGTCATGCTTTGTAACGGGTGAAGTTTCCGAATCAAACATGGAATTGCTAGATGGTCGCATGTTTTTAAGTAAGGAAGGCGCAAGTAAGTTGCTGGGCGTTATTGAGAAGAGTGGGATCGTAAGTGCCTAAACAACTCAATATTTTCGATGTAGAACCGGAAATTTATCAGTTCGATGTAATGAAAGCAAGCGTAAAGAAAGGAAGTGGACGCGTTACATATGCAGATGTACGTGTCCAAGTTCCAAAGGATGCAAAGTGTACGGATGAGTTACCACGTACAACTAAACAAGATGATCGTTATGACATCTTTGAACAGTATGTAATGGCAATTTGGAGATTCCAGCGAGCTGTAGATAAGTTTTTTAATTGGGATACGGCTGAAGAATTGTGTAAGGCAGCAAGGGATAAAAAAGAAATAATTCCGGTGCGGATTTACTTAGGAAGTGGATTCAAACCTGATGTTGTCGAGTACATGCGGTAGTAAAAAGGGAGAGGGACAGATGAAAAAAATAGAAATTGATGTTAGCAGCAACAAACTTTTAATAGTGAAGGACGGAAATGTCACAGCAGTTAATCCACCAATGAGTGGATTCGGTGAACAAGTTGCAGTTTGGATAAACGGTAAAGTTGATCGTGTGGATACTAAGTTTACTGAAAAGATAAAATAATCATTTTTAGAAAGTAGGTTCGCTTATGAGCGTAGCAAGTAATCATGAAGCGATGAAGGAATCAAGATTAAAAATTTACATCGCTTTAGAGGAAGCTAACTTCATTTGGGATGAAAGAGATGTAATTCGTTTTCGTGAAATGTGGAAACAAGGTATGAGCTTGCCAAAGATGGCAAAAGCGTTAAGGAGGCATCAAGCAGAGGTTGCACTCCTTGTGATAGACCAAGCTGATCAGGAATTAATAACAAATCGTCCAATAGGATTAGGGATTTGCTAAATAGGAAGGGGAAATAAAAATGAACTTAACTAGAATATTCGGAATGCAAGAGGTATTGGATACAAGAATCATTAAGGAGCATGGATTAGAGGAACAAAATTTATTCTACAATATGATCCTTGCTTTACAAGTTGAAATTGGAGAACTTGCAAATGAAACAAGATGCTTTAAGCATTGGAGCAATAAAGGACCTAGTGAAAAAGAAATTATTTTAATGGAGTATGTAGATGGATTTCATTTTATAGCTTCATTAGGGAATGGCATCGGATTTAATCCTAATGAATATAGCCTGAAATTATTAGAACATAATGCAAACGTCTATACGGCAAGTACGTTAGTCAATCAATTTAACAATGTATATGAAGGTATATCGGAATTTCGTGCAACTCAAGATATTGAGCTTTATGAAGAATTATTGTACTCGTTTTTAGGATTAGGTAAGAAATTAGGATTCACATTTGAAGAAATTGAACAAGGTTACTACAAAAAGAATGAAGTGAACCACCAGCGCCAGGATAACGGATATTAAGACCAAATTTGAATTTTGTATAAAAACGAGGTGATCGATGTGCATTTAGATATTGCAAGATTTAAAAAGATTGGGAACTTAACAGTTAGGTTTGTAAATGAAAAAGATCAGCTAGAGATTAAGGTTCATATTAATCATCACTATTACAAGGAAGCAAATATTCAAATCAATCAGCAGCTTCTCATCGATAAGGGAGTAATTAAAAAAAGAGGAGCATTAAAACAAGCTCAGAATTGGTTACAACGTAATAAACAGTTTGTTGTGGATGTTATCGATAAACAGTTTCCGACGTTTTGGTGATTTATAACAAAAGCGTTATTTTAATAAAAAATGGGGGAATTAAAAATGACAAAAGTAACGGTTGAATTAACTGCAAAGCAGGCAGAGTTTTTAAAGTTATTTGCTGAAAAACAATACGATGGTGCTGAGGATAATCAATATACATGTGATGCTTTTCATGTAGTTCAGAAGAAAAGAGATCGTTTCATTCCATATAGTGAAGATATTTCACCGTTCTTTGATCCTGATATCTTAAAGTTTTGTGTAGATGAAGAGCATGAAGATTGGTACCAAGATGAGAAGGAAGCAGTTAAGCAACGTTATGAGTGGTTAGATGAAGAGTGCCCACTTGAAATAAACTCGTTTCAAGAATTGCAATATAAACGAGTTACTGGAACAGATGGAGAAGAAAGATTCATTGGTGATTTCGATGATTACTTCAAACATTATGGTGTAGAAACTTATGATATGGCCTGGGTAGAAAAGGAATGGGAAAACGTAGCGTTCTTCTTCATTCTAGAGGAAGCCAAAAAGTATCAAAAGTATCAAGCTCATAATCTAGGTAAATCAAGAATTTATACTTATTCGGCTGGATATGACAATAGAGGCGACTTCGCTCATTTACGTGATCTGTTATTGAAAATGGGACAAGAGTTAAATAAAGAAGCAGTAACTTTCTAACAAAATAGTTATTTTGAAATTAAGAGCGCCTTGGAGAGCGCTCTTCTAACCAAGCTTACATTGAAACAGAAGGTGCGAGATTGCATGCGTATTTCTTTCGTTTTGTGAAATATTTAAACAATAATTTAGTTTAAGACAAAGATAATTTCTAATTAGTAATAGCGATTTGCTTCAGTAGACATGGCAATTGCTTTTGTTTCATGAACTGTACCATATGGATGCACTGGAGGTGCGTATATAGCGTAAATTTTAAGTGGTCTATTCCCCGTATTGATTACATTATGCCATTTTCCAGCAGGTATCATAATTGCATAGTCATCATAGGCCATTTCTTGAAAATTTAATTTATCTTTGCTATCACCCATTTGAACAATTGCCCGACCTTCTTCAATACGTATGAATTGATCAGTTGTAGGGTGTACTTCTAAACCTATGTCATCTCCAACATTAATATTCATTAAAGTTACTTGTAAGTTTTTCCCTGTCCATAAAGCGGTGCGGTAAGTATGGTTTTGTTTAGTGGCTTGGTTAATATTCAATACAAATGGTCTAGCTCCATAATCTGTTAATCTCATATTTCCACAATAAGGATTCCGATTGTGTTCTCGAGCATTATGGTTATTCCAGATACTATTCATTGGGCTTTGACATTGATAATAATAACGTGGATTATGTTGCATATCTAAGCTCCTCTCATGATTTTATCAATTACTTTTTATCTTATGCTGTAGCCTGTTTATAAATTCATAATAAGGGGAAATGGGCAGTCATAAAATAAAGGTTAATAAAGGATGTATTATTGGTATAAAAAACGTAATAAAATCGTTATCTTGTATGGAAGTGAGGTGAAGGCAATGGAGCAATTTTTATGGATAGCCATCTTTATTTTGTTTGGTCACATCATTTGTATAAAGTTGGATTTAAAGCACTCGGAAAAACGTTTAAATACTTATAAGGAAATGCTGGATATACAAAACGAAAAGATTGATGACGTTTGGGAGTATGTTAAGAAACTTTAATCAAAACGCTATTTTGCATAAAAAATCTATTAAAGTGAGGATTAAATTTATGAGTGATTTATTGGTACTTGGTTTAGAGGAAAATCAAGAAAAGGTTGAAAAAATAGTAGAAAAATTAGAGGAAGCTAGAACAATAGCGAGCGAACTAGCTTCAACTAAAATTTACATTCAAGATAATAGAAAGAAAGATTTAGATAGCTACATTGAAGAGTTGAGGGATGATTTTAAAAAAAGCTTTCATCACGAGCCTCAAGGATTTTATTTGGTAGCGGAAGGACAGAATGGACGCTGTCAGATATCTTTGCCTGAAAAGAAAAAGTTTTTCTGGAAGTAATTATTTTCAAAGTATTATTACCTATATTTACATCATCTTTTTCATTGAAATGAAAAAATAAATGCCCCCTTAAGGAAGTATATGGGGGAATATTTATTACAGGTTTTAACCATGTATCATTCATTGGAAATATTAGCTTATGTTCATTTCCACTAAATGAAACGACGCCATTATGTACTTCTTTTCCTGCCTTTGTAGTGATGGAATATTCATCATTGGGCTTACTATAAGAATTAAAGTTTAACTTATTGTTTAAATTGAATTCGATAACGGAAATTGGTAGTGCACTTTCGTTGGTAATAATAACATCTAAAATTACCCTAAAGTCATTGTGCCAATATACATCCGGTGTTTTTAAATCGGTTCTATCAGGTTTAAGAATGAGAGCTACCCAATTATCTCTGAGTTGCCTGCACTTAATACTAGCTCTATTTCTCCGAAAGTTAGCAAGCGTAATTATAAAAGTTGCTAAGGAGATTAAAAAGGCCGCAATCGGTATTATATTTAATTTCAAAAACTCAATTAGTTGGACTATAGATTCATTATTTATAGCAATCATCTCCTTTCATATCATTATACGACAGAGAGGAGGGTGAAACTATTAACTTGTTAGCTGAAATTAGGTACAAGAGTTATAGGTGTTTACAGGATCTAAGATTGTGATCTGGATTGTAAAACATAAAAAATAAAGAATTTTAAAATAAAAATTTCATTTTGTTTTATTTTAAAACCAAAAAAGAGCACTTAATAAAGTGCTCTCGTGACGAGTCTCATTTTATAACGACTATTTTATAAAGAAAGGAGCTCAGCATATTATATGTTAGTCCAGTTAATTGAGTGCTTCTTACAAATAAAGAGCAGCTAGCAAAAGCTAACTACTTGTTTCTCCAAGGGAGAGAGAAGTAGGCCATTAACATGAAGCTGTGCCAATTCATATCCTGTAAGTACTAAATTAATGACGGAGTAGATTGAGAATGGATGATCCGATTAAGGAGATAGTTGGCGCTTGGTTTGTTGCAGTAGGGACAATTATTGCTGCGATTGGGAGTACACCTTTAAAAAAATTGAACAGCGGATTAAGAAAAGACTTGAATGTATGGGGGAATGTATTACAGGCAACGGGGAATGGTCTGGAAGCTGATGGACAAGGAGAAATATCCCTTGAATTGATTGGGAACGAAATCCAATCAATTGGTAATGTAACGGTTCTAACAGGACTCATTATAGAATTTGAAGATGAAACACAGAAAAAATTAGTGATTGCAGGAAATTGGATACAAGCATTAGGTGGTGTTACATCAATAGGTGGGGAAATAGAGGAGAGTTCCAATATAGATGAATCGTATAACATTATCGGGAATTTGTTACAAGCGACTGGTAATTCATTACAGGCAATAGGTGGAATAGATGAATTGAAAGCTAGTCGGGATAAAGTAGAGAAAATTTCGGAAGGCGATGAGGAGGATGGCCAGCTTATAGTGATTACGGGGAGTTGGGTCCAAGCGGTCGGTTCAGTAGTTTCATTAATCGGTCAAATAAGAGAAGAAATCCAAGAGATAGAGGAAAATAATTCATAGAAAACCTAATAAAATAATCCTTTTGTGAGGGAAAGGAATTTATAAAATAGGTACAATTCACATTTTAATTATTTTTGAATGTAATGGTATCAAATTAGTTAAAACGCCCGAAAATGGACAGTAAGGGTGTTTAAAGAGAAGGAGTGATGGGTTTGAATAAGATGAAGAAAAAGAAATTAAAAAAAGCAATCGCTCGTCGTACAAAGGCTGTACAAAAAGAAGAGCAAGAAAGACTAGATAAAGCTTGGAGAAATCTTTTTATACAGCCTAGCATCATGAAATAAATATAGTCCGGCTAGAAAACTAGAGGACACCAATTTTTAGAGCAGCAATGAAGCTGTTTTAAGAAATGGTGTCCTCTTTCTTATTTTGTAAGGGGGATGGAAAAATGAAAGCACTAAGAGATCAATTATGTAAATGGGAAAAACAAACTAAACAAGCAAAAAAGAAAAAAACAAAAGAGAATTTTAGCACGCGTGAAATTGAGGATTTAATGGGGATGCATAGACCTTGTTATGAGCGTAGACGTGGAGCGTTAAGGCAAAAGCAATAAAAAATAAAAGGAGTGGTCTGGAATGACGAAGCAATTATCTTTCTTACCAAAAATCGATAGAGCAGCAACACAAGAGAAAGTAGAGGGTATTCTTGAAAGTGTACGTATATATAAGCAATTTGGAATGATGCGTAAGGAAATGAAAGTCACTTCTTCTTATGAAAGGAGAGAGCATGGTCCTACACATGCAGTTGGCAAACCGTTAGAGGATGTAGCAATCTCTAATATGCAACAAAGTAAGCGGGAAGAATGGTTAGAGAAAATGGCATTTCGAGTTGAACAAGCATTAAATCGATTCGGAAACAGTACAGCTGGAAAAAATCAGAGGGACATTATAGTTAAACGTTATTTAGAAGACGAAGATGTGTGCGATTATATGGTGTATAACGAAATTGGCATGAGTGAACGTACGTATCGACGTGTGAAAGCGAGAGCGTTTTATAAATTGGCCTTTGCTCTTAGAACCTGTCTAGAATCTTTTCAATAAAATTGCCACACCTGCCAATAAGCAACTTTGTCTACTGTTTTCAAGTGTTCGTTCACAGTTTTTCCACAGTCTGCGGTAATTTTCCAACCAAGCAAAAGTTCGCTCTACGATCCAGCGTTTGGGTAACACAACAAACTTGTGAAGTTCCGAGCGTTTGATAATTTCAACTGAACAATGAATCGTTTCTTTTATCGATTGTGCAAATGATGGGCCCGTATATCCACCATCACAAAGTATATTTGTCACTTTGTCCAATGATTTTTTATGCTTTTCACACATTTGGATAGCACCTTCTCGATCTGTTATATTCGCAGTTGTTACTTCAATCGCATGAATGAGACCATTNGATTAGATGAAATAGGAACACATACGTTGAGAAAGACGTACGGGTATCACATGTACATGCAAACGAAAAACATAGCATTACTTATGGAGATATTCAATCATTCGTCAGAAAAGGTCACGTTACGTTATATAGGTGTAAACCAAGATGCAATGGATAAAGCAATGACTAGGTTTAAAATCTAATCATTGCTTTTTTCTTTTTAAATCTATACAGTTACTCATAAATTTCGTACTGTGTAACTCAAAAGAGAAAGTGAAATGAAATCAATGATACCAAGGGGTTTGGTGAAGGGGGCAGTTACACACAATTAAACATATGGGTAATTCATTTGCTGGAATCATAGTATGAAATAATGAATACAAATAAATGTAGAATATAGGGGGAGGAAATCTAATTCATGTTAAATGAAGAATTATTAGAAGCGCTAATTAAATATCGAAGGTTTAACGGGAAAAATCCTGATATCTTACAAGTAAATCCAAGGTATTTTAGAAGCCTTCTAGAAGAATTGAATTATCCAGAGTGGCTTATTAAAAAGAAAGAAGCAGAAACAGGAACGAAAAAAAGTTTATTAGGAGTGGCAGTTGAGCTAACAGATACAGTAGAAAAATTTAAACTATGAAAAAAGTTGGCAGAGTCTTGACCGCTTTTTGGCAGGAAATGTACCGGTTGTTTTGGAATTATCGTGTTATATTTGTATTGTGAGAAGTGGCGGAAAACACAACTCACTATGTTGTTTTTAAATTTCTAAACGGTTCGTAATGACGGCGCATAAAATCCGAAACCAGCAGATGGTAATGATTGAATGATACCCGTTATGAAGGAGAGCTTTTGCTCTTCTTTGAGCTAACAACATCCTAGGTAGATGGAATGAGGGAAACCTGATAAGTTTGCCGATAGTGTCTGTCGTGGTTGTTAGCTGAAAGAAGAATAAAACTTCATTTACCGTAATTTAATTGTAAACAAATAATTAATCTTAAAGCATCCATTTGGGTGCTATTTTTTATTTTAGAGGAGGATGGAGCATGGAATCTATAACAAAAATAATTGCTAATTTAGAAAGAAGTATTAACGATTTACAAAGAGATAATGATGGTATGAAACAAGCATTACTTAATGTTTCAACGAATGTAGAAGCATTGAATAGAAAAGTCAATATGCTAGAAGAAACGTTAGCAACGAAAGCTGATATAACTCATGTTCAACGATAAATCAAACAATCTGGGGAGGATTCACAAAATGGCTAATAACAAATTAATTATTGAGGTCAGCGCTGATACAACCGAAGCACTGGAAGGAATTAAAGAAGTGACTGAAGCTGCAAATGAATGTGCGGAAGCGTTAGAGAAGTTAGAAAAGGTTATGGGTAGGCTTACAAATAAAAAAGATTCTTTATTTATAGAAGTTCCAGTTATTTTAAATGGTAAAGCAATAGCTAAAAAAGTTAGTGAGTTTACTGAAATTAAAGAAAGGTTTTAACCTGAGGTGATAACAAATGAAACTAAATAAACAAGAACAAGCGGTTGCAATTGGTACATTCATTGCAATGCTAGGACAAGACCTTGTAAATGAACGCATCGATAAACAGAAATTAGAAAAGGTACTTCCTATCTTTAACGAAATGCAAGATAATACAACACCAAAGCAAAAGAGAGAAGCAATGATTAGTTTGCTTGGTAAAGCGGTGGATGAATTCTTAGAAAAATAGCCATAAAAAAAGGAAAAGAAACTCGCTTGGGGGGCGAATTACTTTTCCTGATGGCAATGTTAACTCTATTATAACGATTTGTATTTATTTGTAAATATATAATCGGAATATTCTTTTAAAAGAGGTGAGGATAGATGCAAGTCTACTGTTCCAACTGTAATAAAGATTATGATATGCAACCACAAGTAGCACAGCTTTCTAATCGCATTGAGAAGTGTTACTTCACATGTCCTCATTGCGAACATGAGCATGTCGCTGCATATGTGAACGATAAGATTCGTAAGCATCAAGCGGACATAGCCAAGTGTCATGAACGGATTAATAAAAAGAATCTGGCCATCGAGGATGAAATGAAACGATTGAGGAAGAAGCTGGGAGGTAGTTAATTATGATGTGGATATTAGCCTATCTTATTGTAGGTATGATTTATGTTTCTTTTGGTATGCAACCATTTTTACGTAAGTCATTGAAAGATATTGAGGGGGAATCAGAGAAAGAGATCATTACGATTGTCGTAACGCTATTTCTTATTTGTATCTTCACACCTGTTTGGCCAGCGTTGGTAACATTGAAGATTGTTACCAAGTTTAATAAGTATGTAAGTAAGGAGTGAAACGCAATGGTAAGTGAGAGAGCTGAACTTATACAAAAGAAAATAGAAGAAGGGAAGCTAAGTGTCAACGAAGCGAGACTGCTATTAGGTTTGGAACCTATTGAGATTTTAATGAAAGTTGCATGTGAACAAAGCACGATCGCTATGCTAGAGGATTGTAAACAAATGAATGTTGTAAAAGATGAGAACGAACCTTTATTACAAATTGTACTCTCAGATATAGATTCAGTGCCAATAGTTCATTACAAAGGTGAAGAGATTAAAGGGAAAGTAAGGATTAGCTTTGATTGGAAGACAGATGGTCAGTATCATAAGTCAGGTCCTTACATTCATATTGAACATGTACTTACTGATAATAAGCGCTTCAATACTGAAATCATTCAACATAATCATCCTATTGTGGGGTGATATGAATGCCAAGTAAACCATTCAAACCATGCAAGTCATTAGGTTGCAATGAACTAACACGGGATAAGTATTGCGCTAAACATATCGAGAAGGAAAAAGAAACCGTAAGATATTATGACAAACATATTCGAAACAAAAGTTCACGTTCATTCTACAACTCAAGATTGTGGAAGGATATACGTGAGCTTATTTATCGTAGAGATCATGGCTTATGTGTTCAATGTAGAAGCAATGACATCATTAAGATAGGAGATGTAGTCGATCATATCATTCCGATTCGTATTGATTGGTCCAAACGATTGGAACCGACTAATCTACAGACGCTTTGCCATGCTTGCCATAACAAGAAAACAAAAGAAGATGAGAAGAAAAACAAAAAATAATTCGAAAGAAAAAATTCATAAGCACCCCCCCACCATGAAAAAGCAAAAGGCGACTTCCTGGAGACCGCCGCCTAGCTTTCCGTGCAAAAAGTTCGTTTTATTCCATAAAAGGGGGTTCAGCCGAGGGAGGTGGTTCACATAGGAAGGAAAGAGAAACCGATTCATTTGCATTTATTAGAAGGTAATACAAATCGATTGACAAAAGATGAAATTGAGCAGCGATTAAAAGCCGAAAAACAGTTACAAGCAAAAAAGGACAAGGTAAAACCACCAACGTGGTTAGATTCAGTTGCAAAGAAAGAATTTAGACGGATTGCTGGTGAATTACTAGAGCTAGATGTTATTACAAACATAGATGTGAATGCATTAGCAACGTATTGCGATGCTTACTCTGACTATGTTGAATGCACCAAAATTATCCGAGAAGAAGGACTTCTTGTTGAATATACAAATAAGGCAGCTGAAACCAATAAAGTTCCCCATCCACTACTTACAAAGAAGAAGCAATTGCATGAACAAATGAAGGCTTTGGCTGTTGAGTTTGGTCTTACACCAAGTGCAAGAGCGAAAATTGTCATTCCAAATAGTAAACAAGGTCCGAAAACAAAGGTAGAAAAGGAGTTTGACGTATAACATGATCAGACAATGGATGTTGGACTACTGTGATGATGTACTAAATGATGAAGTTGTTGCTTGTCAGAAGCATAAACAGGCTTGTAAACGATTTTTAAGAGATATTGAGCGTGAAGGATCTGAAGATTTTCCATATGTTTTTAAGGAAGAAAAAGCACTTCGTTTCCTAAAGTGGATGTCTCTTTTTAAACATACAAAAGGAAAATTAGCAGGTCAGAGAATTGAACCACATTCGATACAAATTTTTGTATTTAGCAATATTTACGGATGGGTTCATCGTAATACAGGATTAAGGCGATTTAAAAAGGCGTATTGGCAAGTTGGACGTAAAAACGCAAAGTCTCAATCTTTAGCGTGTGTAGGCTCTTATGAAGCAATGGCATTTGGTGAAAATATGTCAGAAGTCTACATTGGCGCTACGAAAACAGAACAAAGTAAAATTGTCTGGAATGAAATTAAAGCACAAATGAATGGATGTGAGGATTTAAAAGGAAAGTTCAATATTGCGTATGGGAAAATTGAACACCTTAAAACGGATTCTTTTATTTCAGCGCTATCAAAAGATGCTGGGAAATCTGGTGATGGACTGAATGTTCAGTGCGGAATTATTGATGAATATCACGCGCATCCTACTTCTGAAATTTATGATGTTCTGGTGTCAGGTTCGGGCGCTCGTCCGAATCCACTCATGATGATTATTACAACAGCTGGTTTCAACTTGAGCCATCCTTGCTATCGTGTGGAGTATCAATATGTTTCTAAGATTTTGGACCCTAATATTGATATTGAAAACGAAGAATATTTTGTCATGGTTAATGAATTAGATAAGGATGATGAAATTACGAATCCTGAAGTCTGGGAGAAAGCGAATCCTATTTTATGTAGTTATGAAGAAGGACAATCTTTCTTAAAAGGAGAATTGCAATCAGCATTAGATGTCCCAGAAAAAATGCGGAATTTCCTGACTAAAAACATGAATCGTTGGGTGGACATGAAAGAAAATGGGTACATGGACATGCAAAAATGGAAAAATTGTAAAGAAACTGTGGAATTATCCGAATTAAAAGGATTGGAATGTATAGTAGGTGTCGATTTATCAGCAAAAATTGATTTAACAAGTATTTCATTCGAGTTTAAAAAAGATGATAAGTATATCGTGTTAAGTCATAGCTTTATGCCGGAAGATACGTTAGCTGAAAAGAGACAAACGGATAAAGTGCCTTATGATTTGTGGGTACAACAAAAATGGATTACCACAACACCGGGTGCGGTAGTTGATTATGAATTTATCAAAACACATATTAGAAATATGGAAAAAGACCATAAATTTAAGATTAAAGAAATATGTGCGGATCCTTGGAATGCAACGCAATTCATGCAAGACATGGAAGCGGAAGGGTATACGATGATAGAAATACGCCAAGGGATGGCAACTTTATCAGGTCCTACCAAAGATTTTAGAGAACAAGTGTATTTAAAGAAAGTCATCCACAATAACAATCCTGTATTAAATTGGGCAACGAGTAACGCTATAACAAAACAGGATGCGAACGAAAATATTATGTTGGACAAGTCAAAAGCAACAGAAAGAATCGATCCGATTGCGGCTGTCATTAACTCACATGTTCGTTGTATGCTGGGTTCTGGTAAGGTAGACTTAAATTCCTATATTTTAAGTCAAGATTTCTCATTCTAGGAGGAATGACATGCGGTTTTTATTATTTTTCATCAGTATTTTAGAAGATATTCTATTGATTACGGGGTTGTCCATTATTGTTGGGACGACTTTTTTTATGAATCCGATTTACGGCTGGTATCTGTTAGGGGTTATTCTCACAATGTTGGGGGTGGTAATGATAAGAAGATAGAAGGGAGGTGAAATTTTTGATTTTTCGGCAATTATTTAGAAATCAGGATACGACAGATTTAAAAAATCCTTCTCCCTGGTTTAAAAGTTTATTTGGCTATCAAGCCGCAAGCGGTGAAAAGGTAACGGTTGAGTCCTCTTTAGGTGTTCCGACGGTTTATCGGTGTATTAACATCCTTGCAAATAGTGTTGCGATGCTTCCGTTTCAAACATTTAAAAAGACAGCGAAGGGAAGAGAACGGGATAAGGCACATCAAGTATCGTTTGTTCTAGAAAGAAGACCAAATCCTTATCAAAGCCCATTTAAATTTAAACATTTAATTGAAACACATCGTAATACATGGGGAAACGCCTATATTAATATTCATTGGGGTGTGGATGGAAGACCAAAAGAATTATGGGTATTAAATCCGGCTGTTACAACGCCCACTGTGGACTTAAAGACCAATAAACTATGGTATTTTACGAGTTTGCCAGACGGTACACCTATAAAAATACCTGATGATGACATAATCCATCTTACTACATTGTCTACTGATGGTTTAAGGGGGAAACCTCCTATTCAAATTGCAAGAGAGTCTATAGGGAGCTCACAAGCAGCTCAAAAGTTTAAAGGTAAGTTCTTCACAAACGGGGCAGCGCATAGTGGGATATTAAAAACAGAACAACCGTTAAATAAAGAGGCTAAAAATAAACTTCGTGATGCCTGGGAAGAAGCAAATACAGGTCTAAATAATGCGCAAAGGATAGCCATTTTAGATGCTGGTTTAGAATTTGAGAAGGTTGGAATGCCTTTAAAAGATGCCCAATTTATTGAAGGTATGAAATTTGATAAGGGCGAGATTGCAAATATCTTTAATATTCCTTTGCACATGATTAATGAGTTAGATCGTGCTACTTTCTCCAATATTGAGCAACAAGCGTTGGATTTTATTCAAAATACATTGAGTCCAATTCTTATTCAATATGAAGAAGAGTTTTCTTATAAATCATTTTCGTTTAATGAACAAAAACGATATTACTTAAAGTTTAATTTAACAAGCTTATTACGTGCTGATTCTAAATCACGAGCAGAATTCTACAAAATTATGTTAGATGCTGGTGCATTTTCAATTAATCAGGTGTTGGAACTGGAGGATATGGACGGGATTGGGGAATACGGTGATAAACACCGTGTTGACTTAAACCATGTATCTATTGAAATCGCAGACGAATATCAATTGGCAAAAGCTAATGGAGGAGTTTTACAGAAGGGAGATGAGGACGATTAAAGACGTATTTACAATTAAAAATCAAACAGATTCTTCAGCTGATCTATTCATTTATGGTGACATCATAAACAATACCGGATGGAAATGGGACGATTCCGATGTGATGCCGGATGATGTGAAAAATATTTTAGGGCAGTTGGATGATAAAAGTAATTTAAATATCTATGTAAATAGTGGTGGTGGTTCTGTATTCGCTGGTTTAGCTATTTATAACATGTTGAAGCGTAATAAAGCGCAAAAAACTGTCTATGTGGATGGAGTTGCAGCATCTATTGCTTCTGTAATTGCATTAGCCGGTGATCGTGTTGTCGTTCCTTCTAACGCATTCTTAATGATTCATAAACCATGGACTGTTGGTGTAGGGAATGCAAATGACCTTCGTAAAATGGCAGAGGACTTAGACAATATTGAGTCAGGTATCATGAATGTATACAAAGAAAACTTAAAAGAAGGCATTGAAATTGAAGAAATTCAACAATTAGTAGATGCTGAGACTTGGTTAAGTGGTGAAGAAGCTGAAAAATACTTCGATATTGAAGTTGTGGAAGCAAAAGAAGTTGCCGCTTGTATGAGCGATTACTTTGATAAATATCAAAAAACACCTAATAAAGTAGTTGCAAAAGCTCCATTTATTCCAAAGAAGGACAATAATGAACAATTAAAAATTCAAAATGCACTAGACCTGTTAGAACTATAGGTCTATTTTTTGTGCCAATACAAGGAGGAAATACCGAATGGATAAACGTGAACAAGAATTAAGACAGAAAGTTGCTGATTTGAAAGCGAAGGGGGGAGAGTTTAATAACAGCGGTAAATATGAGGATGCAAAGGCAAAAATTGAGGAAGCGAAAAACGCGAAAAATGAATTGGATAACTATCTAGCAATGATGCAAATTCAAGTTTCTGACCCTGTAAATTCACAAGCAAAAGTTTTGCCCCCATCATCAGTTAAAAATGAAGATTCATCGTACAAAGAAGTATTTATGAAAGCTATCCGTGGTCAAAATTTAAGTCATGAAGAAGCAAGCGTTATGCAGGAATACAAAGCGGCCTTATCTGAGAATACAGGTAAAGATGGCGGTTATATTGTTCCAGAAGATATTACGACAACGATTAATCAATTAAAACAAACGGTTGATAACTTAGAGCAATATGTAAATGTGCAACCTGTTTCAACGAATAAGGGAGCTCGCACATTAGAAAAACGTGCAGCATCTACACCTTTCGCTCCATTATCTGAATATGGAAACCCAAATGCAATGCAAGAAATTGCTTCACCACAATTTGATCGTTTGCCGTATGTGATTGAGGATTATGCAGGATTTCTACCTGTACCAAATGATTTATTAAATGATACGGATCAAGCGCTAGAAGCTTATTTACGTCAGTGGATTGCGAAGAAATCTATTGCAACTCGTAATTATTTAATTTTACAAGAAATCAACAAATTAACAAAAGTTGATTTAAAGGATTATAAAGGCATTAAAACAGCATTAAATGTCACATTAGACCCAGCTTTCTCGGCTGTAGCAAACATTATTACAAACCAAGATGGGTTCAATTACTTAGATCAATTAGAAGATAAGGATGGTCGTCCACTTCTTCAACCAGATCCAACAAATCCAACTCGTAAGTTACTGTCAGGAAAGCCAGTTATTGTTTTATCTAATAAGACAATTGCTACAGATAAAGATGGTAAAGCACCATTTATTATTGGGGACCTGAAAGAAGCAGTTGTGTTATGGGATAGACAGCAGTTATCGCTTGATATGACAAAAGAGGGTGGAAGTGCTTGGAGAGGCAATACAACAGAATTCCGAGCAATTGAACGTGAAGACGTTACGTTATGGGATACAGAAGCGGTTGTATATGGTCAAATTACAGTTACGGCCAAAGCTTAATGATGTAGGAGGGGTTCTTCTTGGTACTAACATTAGAAGAAGCAAAAAAGTATCTTCGTGTGGATGGGGATGAGGAGGACGATCTCATTACATCTTTCGTAATAGCAGCTGGAATATATATTAAAAATGCTACAAGTAAAAATGTAGATTTAAAGAGCGAGCTTGCTAAATTAGCAGCTCGTATTTTAATTGCTCATTGGCATGAAAATCGTGAAGCAGTTGGAAAGGCTGAACAATTAGCATTTAGTTTGCAGTCGATATTAGTTCAGTTGCAATATTGTGGTGGTGATTCAAGTGAATCCAGGTAAATTAGATAAACGTCTTACATTTCAAGTGAAAGACGAGGAAGCAAAGAGCCCGGACGGTGATCCAATAGAAGGTTACAAGGATTCCTTTACTGTATGGGGCTCTTTTATTTTTTTAAAGGGAAGAAAATATTTTGAAGCAGCGGCAGCTAATAGCGAAATTCAAGGTGAAACAGAAATCCGATATCGTGCTGATGTGAATGCTGATATGAAGATTAAATATAAGAACGTAATGTATGACATTGTATCAGTTATTCCAACTGAAAAACACACTTTATCAATCATGTGGAAGCGTGGTGGAATGAATGGCTGATGGTGTTGATTTTTTAGGTTTTGATCGCCTGATATCTGAATTAGAGCAAATGGGTTTACGTGGAGAAAAGATTGAGGATAAATCCCTTGCAGCAGGCGGCGAGCCTATTCGAAAGGCTATTTCTGAAAGAGCGCCAAGAAGTGATAGTCCTAAAAGAGCAACGAAAAGTGAACCGTGGCGTACAGGACAACATCTAGCTGATAATATACGAGTTACAAAAGCTAAAATGGAAGGTGGCATAAAAACGATTAAAATCGGGATAGATAAAGCAGATCGCTCTCCATTTTTCTACGGAAAGTTCTTAGAATGGGGAACGTCTAAAATGCCAGCAGAGCCATTTATAGAACCAGGTTTTCATTCTTCAAAAGAAGCAGCAATTCGTGCTATGACAGACATCTTGAAGAATGAAATGAGGTTGAATGTATGATAAATTTACGACCTGAAATCGTGCAAGCTCTTGAAAATAATCAGGAGCTTGTTCCCTTATTAGGCGGAAGACGTGTTTATTATCGTAAAGCTAAAAATGCTGAAAAGTTTCCGCGTATTACGTTTTTTGAACTAGACAATAGACCAGATGGATTTTCGGATAATGAAGAAAGTGAAAGTGAAATCACATTTCAAATCGATATTTGGTCAAAAGGTAGTACAACAGCAATCCATCAAAAAGTAAATGAAATCATGAAAAGTATTGGTTTCTCACGTTATGCGGTTGCTGATTTATATGAAGATGATACACAAATTTTTCATTACGCGATGCGATTCGCAAAAGGAGTGGAGTTATAGATGGCCGGAGAAGTGATTAAAATTAGTTCAACTGTCGGTGTAGATAGCCTTGTTTATGCCAAGTTATTGAAAGATGATGCAACAGGTGTTGACTATAGTGCAGTGAAAGAAATGGAAGGCGCTGTAAAGATTAAAACTTCTAAAAAGGTAGCTTCGGAGATTATGTGGAGCGATAATAAAAAATCAGAAATTGCTGAGTCTGATGGGGAAGTAGAAGTAGAGATTGAACTTCGTAGTATTTCATTATCAACCAAAGCAGATATTGAAGGGTATCCAGAAGTGAAAGACGGTGTGTTAGATGAGAGACGCGAAGGTGAAAAGCCTTATTTAGCAATCGGATGGCGTTTCTTAAAGGCTAATGGAAAATATCGATATGTTTGGTTATTAAAAGGGAAGCTTTCACAAGAGGAAGAAGAAGGCGAAACGAAGAAGGATAAGCCTAACTTCCAAACAACCAAACTCAAAGGTTCATTTATTGAGCGTGATTTTGACGATAGGCCCAAATTTACGGCAGATGCTGATGAACCTACATTTACAAAAGCTGTGGGAGATAATTGGTTTAAAAAGGTGTATGAGAAGCCTGTAGTACAACCACCAGCAGGAAAGTAGGAGGGAGCAAAAGCTCTCTCTTTTTATTAACTACGAGGAGGAATAGCTATGAAACTAACTTTACAAATTGATGGGGAAAAGAAAACTTTTCATTTACCGGAATTCATTCCAGCTCGTTTAATCCGTCAGGCGCCTGAGCTTGCTGATATTCCAAACAATCCAGGTCCTGAGGATATGGATAAAATGGTCCAATATGTAGTAAAAGTTTACGGTGAACAATTTACATTAGATCAATATTGGGACGGCGTGGATGCTCGTAAATTTTTATCTACAACTTCAGACGTAATTAATGTAATTATCAATGCAACTGTGGATGCGGCTGGTGGTACACCAGCAACTGGAGAAGAAACAAACCCAAACGTGTAGAGGGAGGGGGGCTAACGTTCAGTGAGTTTATGGACGAACTCTACCTCTCTTTATTACGTCAGGGGTATAAACACCATCATATTGATAACGAAATGGATATCTGGCATTATTTAAGGCTAAACCAAAAATATCGTGAACAAGATCATTCAAATAGTGGAAATCAGAATTCAAATGAAATGGAAGTTCCAGCAGAAAACATTATCTAATAAGGGGGAAGATGATGGCGAATGAAATGAATAATTTAGTCGTTAGGCTGTCCCTTGATAATGTGAATTTTCGTCAAGGTATAGCCAATTCAGGTCGTGCGGTTAGGACATTACAGAATGAGCTGAAATCTGTAAGTACAGGAATGGGTGGCTTCGCAAATGCTAGTCAACAAACGCAAGCAAAAATGAATACACTCAGCAGGCTTATTGAGGCGCAAAAAGAAAAAGTTAGAGCTTTGCGACAAGCCTACGATCAAAATAAGGCTAAGTTAGGTGAAAATGATGCAGCAACCCAGCGATATGCTTCGCAAGTGAATAAAGCAGTTGCTGATTTAAATAGATTTGAAAATGAATTAAAGCAAGTAAACCGTCAAGCTGAACAAAAAGGGATGGATAAGTTAAACAACTCTTTAAAATCTCTACAGGCTGAATTTCAGTCTATTACAACAGGCATGGGCGGTTTTTCTAATGCGACAGAACAAACACGAGCTAAAGTAGATGTTTTATCTCGTATGGTAGATAAACAAAAAGAGAAGATCAGGGAACTTCAACAAGCCTATAATCGTGCCAAAACTGAAGAAGGTGAAGCAAGTCAGTCAGCGCAGCGGTACGCCGAACAAATCCATCGAGCAACAGGTGAACTAAATCGATTTGAAAACGAATTACGTCAGTCGAACCATGAATTAGAACAACAAGGAAATCGTTTATTAAACTTCGGTACTCGTATGGAGACGTTAGGTAATCATTTGCAGAATGCTGGTATGCAAATCGGTATGGTGTTTGGCGGAATGACTTACGCAATAGGTCGGGGTTTAAAATCAGCTGTAGAAGAATCCATGAATTTTGAGCAACAAATGGCCAATGTGAAAGCTGTGTCTGGCTCTACTGGAGAAGAAATGAAGAAATTAAGCGAATTAGCTGTCAACATGGGAGAAACAACAAAATACTCTAGTGTTCAAGCAGGACAAGGTATAGAGGAATTAATAAAAGCCGGAGTTAGTTTAACAGATATAATAAATGGTGGGTTAGAAGGTGCTCTTAACTTAGCGACAGCAGGAGAACTAGAATTAGGTGAAGCGGCGGAGATTGCATCCACAGCCTTAAATGCATTTAAAGCAGATCATCTTTCTGTTGCGGATGCAGCAAATATTTTATCTGGAGCCGCTAATGCTTCAGCGACAGATGTACGCGAATTAAAATACGGTCTTTCAGCTTCTTCAGCAGTAGCAGCAGGAGCTGGGATGACATTTAAAGATACAGCTACAACTTTAGCCGTATTTGCTCAGAATGGGTTAACATATAGCCCCGTTGCGACGAGATTCGCAACGTAAAGGACGTGAATTGCTGGGAAGCTAAGGTTACATAACTATGCTAATCAGCAGCCGAGTTATTTAGGAATAAATGAAGGGTTCAGAGACTAGGGTATGGAGTCCAGAACGGACAGTAAAACCCCACGAGCGCGTCCCATCCTAACGTGTAAGGCGAGGATGATGATATAGTCCGATACTCCAGTGAAAATTGGAGAATATGAGATAAAGAGCTCATATATAACGAATGTAAAAGGTTCTGATGCAGGTACTTCACTAAAAACAATGCTTATGCGCTTAAATCCAACGACAAAAGAAGCATATAATCAAATGAGGGATTTAGGATTAATTACTTATAATGCACAAGCTGGTTATGATTTTCTTGTTAAAAATGGTATACAACCAGCTTCAAGGAGCGTCGGTGATATTGAGCAAGCTTTAGAAGGCTATGTCATGAAAATAGAAGGTGCGAAAAAGTGGAATGACAAGTGCGATACAACATTCCGTGAATTAGCTACAAGTTCGGCTTTCTTATCTTCAAAATTCTATGATCAACAAGGACATATTCAAAGTCTAGAAAATATTTCAGGAACACTTCATGAATCAATGAAAGATTTAACAGACCAGCAACGAAGTATGGCTTTGGAAACGTTATTCGGATCGGATGCTGTACGTGGTGCAACGATTCTTTTTAAAGAAGGTGCAAATGGGGTAAATAGTATGTGGGATGCCATGTCAAAAGTGACAGCAGCTGAGGTTGCAGCCACTAAGATTGATACATTAAAGGGACGTCTTACCTTACTAGATTCAGCGTTTTCGACAATGAAAAAGACAATTGGTGATGCGCTTGCCCCTGTGGTTAGTGTTTTTGTTGCTGGATTGCAGAGGCTTGTAGATGGATTTAACTCATTACCAGGGCCAGTACAAAAGGCCATTGCAATTACAGGTGGTATTGTTCTTGCGCTAACAGCGGTTGCTACTGTTATTGGAGTAATAATGGGGGCAATCGGTATGGTTGTTTCTGGTATTGGTTCTTTAGCGATAGCAATGGGTGTAGCTACAGCAGCTACTAGTGTAACGGGTGCAGTTTTAGGAATATTAACCGCAGTTTTAGGACCAGTAGCAATTGCTTTAGGTGTGGTAGCGGCCGCTGTTGGTGTTGGTGTTCTAGCGTATAAAGGGTATCAAAAAGCAACTGAAGACAGTATTGCTTCAGTGGATCGCTTTGCTACAAATACAGAAGGGAAAGTAAGTTCTTCTACAAAGAAAGTTCTTGGTGAGTATTTCAAGCTATCTGATGGCATTAGACAAAAGTTGACTGAAATTAGATTGAACCATGAAGTGATAACAGAAGAACAGTCGCAGAAGTTAATTAGCCAATATGACAAGTTAGGTAACACGATTATAGAAAAAACAAATGCAAGACAACAAAAAGAAGTTGAGGGACTTAAAAAGTTCTTTGCGGATTCTTATGTGTTAACCGCGGAAGAAGAAAATAAGCGGATTGAACAAATGAATCAACATTACGAACAAGAAAAGTTAAAAACACAAGAAAAAGAAAATAAAATCAAAGAAATCATTCAAACAGCAGCAAATGAAAAGCGTGACTTTACTACATCTGAAAGAATTTCTTTACAGGCTTTACAAGATGAAATGGATCGGACAGCTATTCAGCACATGTCTAAAAATCAAATGGAACAAAAAGTTATTTATGAGAATATGCGTGTACAAGCGAGTGAAATTACAGCTAGACAAGCAGCAGAAGTGGTTGAAAATAGTGCAAAAGCAAGAGATAAAGTGATTGAAGATGCGAAAAAGACTCGTGATGATAAAATTGCCTATGCGATACGCTTGCGGGATGAGTCAGGAACACTGAATAAAGAAGAAGCGGATGCAGCTATTGCAGAAGCGAATCGTCAATATAATAGCACTGTTTCAACAGCAAGAGATAAGCATAAGGAAATTGTGAGTGAAGCAAAATCCCAAGCTGGGGAGCATGCGAATCAAGTAGATTGGGAAACTGGACAAGTAAAATCTAAGTTTGAAGTTATGAAAGATGATGTTGTTCGAAAAATGAAAGAAATGGGTTGGGATGTTTCCAATAAATATGACGAGATGAAAAATGCAGCCAGTAATAAAGTAGAAGAAATCAAAAATACTGTTTCAAGAAAATTTGAGGAACAGAAAAAAGCTGTTAAAGATAAAATGTCAGAAATAAAACATGACATTGAGGATAAGTGGAATACAGTCGAAAAATTCTTTAGTACTATAAATCTACGTTCCATCGGTAAATCAATTATAGAAGGGCTTGGTAAAGGATTAGATGATGCTTCAGGCGGTCTGTTCAGTAAGGCAGCGGGAATTGCAAATGACATTAAAAAGACTATTTCTGGAGCTTTAGAAATTAATAGTCCATCTAAAGTGATGATTCCAGTCGGTAGCGCAGTACCAGAAGGCGTTGGGGTTGGTATGGATAAAGGGAAACGTTTTGTTGTGGATGCAGCAAAAAATGTAGTTGGAACTGTTAAAAAACAAATGAGTAATATGCCATCTGTTTTTGATTTGGGATTCCAAACTGCGCATTATAGTATCCCGCATAATGCACTGGGTGATTTTAATGGGTATACGCAACCACAATCACTTTATAACAACGCACCTACAGCAAAAACTATGTTCTCGGATAGATCAGGTAGAGAACAAGAATTGAATGTAACGGTAAATATGACAAACGTTTTAGATGGAAAAGAATTAGCGAACGGAAGTTACGCATATACGACAAAGCTTCAAGATCGTGAACAAAAAAGAAGAGCGGAATTTTAAGGGTGGTGAGCATGTTGGGGAAACTCAGTTTTACTTTTAATAAGATTAGAAAAGATTATATTCAAATGCTAGTTGGAAGAAAACGCCCTTCCTGGGCTCCAGTTAAAAGAAAATTAGTAAGAGTCCCTCATCGCGCAGGGGCTCTTTTTCTTCATACAGAAACGGAGGAACGTCGTATTGATGTTCCTCTTGTAATTAAGGCAGCAAAAGATATGGCTGATTTACAAAAGGTAAAAGAAGATTTAGCGGATTGGCTATATACAGAGCAACCTGCTGAACTTGTTTTTGATGATGAATTAGATAGGGCGTATCTAGCATTAATTGATGGTTCTGTAGACCTGGATGAACTAGTTAATAGAGGTAAAGGGGTTATTACTTTTGTTTGTCCAATGCCATATAAATTAGGAAAACAAAATACTCATTCGTTCTCTCAAAATGGTTCTACTGAAGTCACTGCTTCTTTTGTCAATCAAGGGAATATAGAAGCACCTGCAATTATTGAAATCGAAGCACAGAAACCAAGTACATTTTTAGATGTGTGGTTTGGTGAGTATCCATATAATCGAGATTACTTCAGAATTGGTTATCCTTTGAAAACAGAGCAATTACCCGTTGAAAGAAATCAAAGACTTATATGGGACGAAATGGCTACCACTGTAGGATGGAGTAAAGTCAGTTCAATGGAAGATGGCAATCCGATTGGTGAAATGAAGTCAGATAAATACCAATTTTATTGTTCTGATTTTGGTACTAGTGCGGGGAAAGGATGGCACGGTGCAGCTGTTAAAAAGAATATACCTGGGGGTCCAGTACAAGATTTTATTATGCAAGCCCATGTTACATGTAAGAGTAAAAAAATTAATGAAATGGGCCGAGTTGAGATAGCGATATTGGATGAAAATAGCAAGGTTCTTTCCAAAATTGCCATGTCTGATGTGTTTTGGCAAGCTGAACAAAACTTCGGGACGATGGTAATTGGATATGATAATAAGCCAGGGAAAACAGGTTTAATTTATGAGAGTGGTGATTATCCGAATACATGGAATCAGTATTTTGGTCGATTGTGGATAGCTAGAACGGGAAATGTATGGGAAGCATATATTTCAAAATTTTTGCCAGGGACAGAGAAGGATGATTCAGAGCGGTTTGCACGGTGGACGGATGAAAAAAACGATCACATGGAAAAAGCAGCGCAAATCCAGATTAGTATTATGCAATGGCAAGATGTACGACCAGTAGAAGCAATGACCGTTTCAGATTTGAAATTTTGGAAAGTCAATTTAAATACTCAAAATAATCCGCCTTACATTTTTGAAACAGGAGACAAAATTATAATTGATAAAGAAAAAAGTCTTGTAACCATTAACGGTAAAAAAGCCATTAATTTAAAAGATTTTTTTAGTAATTTTCCAACTGTAATACGTGGTGAAAATCGTATTGATATCATGCCACCAGACGTTAAAGCAACTGTTCGTTATAGGGAGAGATACAGATGAGAACACCAAGCGGCATTTTGCATGTTGTGGATTTCAAAACAGATCAAATCGTTGCAGCTATTCAGCCACAGGACTATTGGGATGATAAAAGGCAGTGGGAAATCAAAAACAATGTTGATATGTTGGATTTTACTGTTTTTGATGGAACAACTCATTCGGCTACGCTACAACAACAAAATCTTGTTTTAAAAGAAGTTCGTGACGGAAGAATTGTACCATATGTTATTAGAGAAACAGAAAAGAATTCAGACAACCGATCCATTACCACATATGCTTCAGGAGCTTGGGTTCAAATTGCTAAGTCAGGTATTATAAAACCGCAAAGAATAGAAGGGGAAACGGTAAACAAATATATTGATATGGCCCTATTAGGCATGAAATGGAAACGTGGGAAAACGGATTATGCAGGATTCCATACGATGACCATTGATGAATTTATTGATCCCCTAACATTTTTAAAGAAAATAGCTTCTTTATTCAAATTAGAAATTCAGTACCGTGTTGAGGTTCAAGGATCACAAATCATTGGATGGTATGTTGATATGATTCAAAGACGTGGTCGAGACACAGGCAAAGAAATAGAGCTCGGGAAAGATTTGATAGGCGTTACACGTATGGAACATTCAAGAGATATTTGTACAGCACTAGTTGGATTTGTGAAAGGTGAAGGCGACAATGTAATTACCATCGAAAGCATCAACCGGGGACTTCCGTATATTGTTGATAATGATGCATTTCAACGATGGAACGAACGTGGTAAGCATAAGTTTGGTTTTTATACGCCAGAAACAGAAGAGTTAAATATGACGCCAGAACGTTTAATGACGTTAATGGAAATAGAATTAAAAAAACGTGTTAATTCTTCCGTTTCGTATGAAGTAGAAGCACAATCGATTGGACGTATTTTCGGACTAGCACATGAACTCATTAACGAGGGCGATACGATCCGAATTAAAGATACGGGCTTCACACCTAAGTTATACCTGGAAGCACGTGTAATTGCCGGTGATGAATCTTTTACGGATCCTACACAAGATAAATATGTGTTTGGTGATTATCGTGAAATTACGGATCCGAACGAGGAATTACGAAAGATTTACAATCGAATCCTTAGTAAATTCGGCGAGAAACAAGAAATGCTGGATCAGCTAGATAAATTAGTGAAAGAAGCCAATGAAACAGCAAGTAACGCTAAGAAAGAATCAGAAGCCGCGAAAACACTTGCCGAAAAGGTACAAGAGAATATTAAAAATAATACTGTTGAAATTATAGAAGCTAAGAATTCGCCAACAACAGGGCTTAAACCTAATAAAACGCTTTGGCGTGATATGAGTAACGGAAAGCCCGGCATTTTGAAAATATGGACAGGTACAGTTTGGGAATCGGTTGTACCAGATGTTGAATCAGTTAAGAAAGAAACACTTGAGCAGGTTAATAAAAATATTGAGGTCACAAAAACAGAATTAAACCAAAAGGTACAAGAAGCACAGAATCAAGCTACAGGACAATTCAATAAAGTACAGGAAGGTTTACAAGGTGTCAGTCGTACAATTTCTAATATCGAAAATAAACAAGGTGAAATCGATAAAAAAGTAACTAAGTTTGAACAGGATTCTAATGGATTTAAAACTTCTATTGAATCGTTAACAAAAAAAGATAATGATATCAGCAATACATTAAATACAGTCGAACAAACTGTAGAAGGTACAAAGAAGAATATTTCTGATGTGCAGCAAACAACAAATGATCTAAGGAAAACCACAACTGAAATTACAGAAAAAGCTGGCCAGATTAGTGAGAAGTTGCAGAGCGTAGAAAAGAAAGTTAATAACGATAAATCTGGTGGACGTAATCTTTTATTAAAATCAAATGTTAAATATGAGAAGACCGATTATTTAATCAATCAATACAATTCTACTGAAAATTTCTCTACAGGTGAGGAATATACCTTTGTAATGAAAGGGAGTGTCCCGCAAGGTCAGAAATTTGGGATTTGGCAGAATGGAGGGTCTAGTAATGTTGGATATGCAACAAGTGTTTACGCGAATGGAATAACGTATGTAACCTTCAAAGCTGTTGCGGCTACAAGTGGTAATGAACGAAAGTTAAGCTTATATAATTATCCGAGTAGTAATACGAAATCTATTGTGGAATGGGTTGCCTTGTATAAAGGGAATAAGCCGCAGGATTGGACAGCACCGCCTGAAGAGCAGGTAACAACGGATGAGTTCACCCAGAAAACAACTGAAATTACAAAAAGTGTGGATGGAATTAAAGAAACAATTACAAAAGTGGAAAATAATCAAAATGGGTTTGATAAACGTGTTGCTACTGTAGAAAAAGATGCAACTACTATTAAACAAAATGTCTCTTTCATACAAAATACGCAGACAGAACAAGGAAGACAATTACAAGAGGCGAAAGCTGGTTGGGAAAATACTGCGAAAGCACTGCAAGGTAAAGTTGAGCTGAAACAAGTAGAGGATTATGTTGCAGGGTTTAAGATACCTGAATTGAAGCAAACAGTTGATAAAAATAAACAAGATTTATTGGGCGAACTAGCTAACAAACTTGCAACGGAACAATTTAATCAGAAAATGACTATGATCGACAACCGTTTCACTATAAACGAAGAGGGTATCAATGCCGCAGCAAAAAAGAAAGAAGTATACACAATAGAGCAAGCAAATGGACAATTTGCAAAAGATTCTTATGTAAGAGATATGGAAACCCGTCTTCAGTTAACTGAAAAGGGCGTTAGTCTATCTGTAAAAGAGAACGATGTAATTGCAGCATTTAATATGAGCAAAGAAAACATTACGTTGAATGCGAACAGAATTAACTTAGTAGGTTTCATTACAGCAAATCATATTAAAGGAAAAGTTTTAGAAGGGGTAACGCTTAAAACAAGTGGAAACAGATTTGTTGAAATAAATAAGCAAGACATGAAGATTTTCGATGCAGATAGGCCGCGTGGTTATATAGGATTTATGGAAGCAAATGATGGAAGTATTCAACCTTCATTAGTCCTTGGTTCTGATAATAGAAAATACGCTGGTACAGGATCGTTTTATATTTATCAAGTCATGCCACGAATTAATGGAGTCGATCAACCTTCTAAAGCGTATGCGAAATTTGGGATTTCTAAAGGAGAAAATGCAGAAGGCACCAATATATGGTCATCATATATTCAAATGCAGAATGACGGTGGACATCTGTATGCATATGCAGCCGGAAGATTATATTTTGATAATTTGAATGACATTGTTTTTAATTCAGTGGGATGGGCTCCAGGATACGGAAAGTTTATAGTGACAACCACAGAGCCACATTATTTTAAAAATGACTATGGTGAGTTTCATTTTGATAGAAAAAGTACTGGTAACAGTATATACTTTGCCAATGGCGTTAATGATCATGATTTAAACATGGGAAGATTAATGCTAAGAGCGAGTCTTGTATCAGGCTATGATATGAATTTACAAATTAAAGATGTGTATGGTAATGGATGGCGAGATATAGAGTTAAGAACACTGCGAGCTAAAGAAAATATATCTGCTACAGGACGTATGTGGGCGCAAGAATTTATCCCTAATTCTTCTCGTACGCTTAAAACGGACATAGAAGACCTTCCATTCTCTGCTTTAGATAAAATCAACTCTGTAAACATCAAACAGTATCACTTTATAAGAGATGTTGAACGCTTCGAGTCAGGGGAGTCTATTACACTTCCAATTAATTACGGCATGATTGCGGAGGACTCTGACGATGTATTCACCACACCACAGAAAGACGCTGTAACACTTTATAGCTCGGTTGCAATTTCTATTCAATCAATACAAGAAGTTGACTTTAAAGTTAAAAATCTTCAATTTGACCACGGTATGTTGAAGCAGGAAGTTGACACTCTTAAAGAACAACTTGAAGCAGAAAAACTTGAGAAAGTTTCAATGAAAGCTGAAATTTATGAATTAAAGGTATTAGTACAACAATTAATAAATGAGGAACCAAAGCAGCCATAAGCTGTTTTTATTTTGTACAAAATACGGATTTGAATAAATTCAAATCATAGATCAAGAGGGGCGATATCGCTTCTCTTTTTATTTTGAGGAGATGATTAGTGTGAAACGAATAGTAGACCAAGCAATTTACGAAAAGCATGTTAGCCAAGGAAATAAAAACCTAGTCAAAGATTTTCTGATTGAAAAGAAAGCACAAGGAAAAGCGGCAAGCACTTTAAAGCAATACGGTTGGGATTTACGAATTATTTTGTTTCTAATACATCAACACTTCGGAAATAAAAATCTTATTGATTTAACACGTAAAGATATTCGAAATTTATCTATTATTTTTCAAGATATGGGGATGTCTAATGCTCGTGTGAACGGATTAATGAGTGCATTAAGGTCCGCGTTAGAGTTTTGTGCGGATGATGATGACTATGATTATGAATTTAATGTAGGTTCTCGAGTACGTGGTTTACCTAAGAATCCAATTCGAGATATCACATTTATAACTGAGGATCAGATTAATTGGTTAATCGACGAATTACTCGAGCAAGAAAAATATATGTTAGCAACGTATTTGGCGCTTTCTTATTACAGCGCAGCTAGAAAGAATGAGGTTTACCAGGTTCAGAAAGAAGGGTTAACAGAACGTTATTATACAAATGTGGTACGAGGGAAACGTGGTAAGAAGTTTAGATTATATTACAATCACCGGGTGCAGAAATGCATTCGTTTATATATAAATCAGCGAGGTAAGGATACTATTCCAGCTTTGTTTGTGCGTGTTTATAAGAATGGTGAGAGAAAAAAACTGAACAAGAGTGTATTTAATTATTGGTGCGACATATTTGCTAAGATGCTGAACGAAAAGGAAGGGAAAGAGTTTAAAATCAATCCCCACTGTTTCCGTCATAGCAGATTAGATAATTTAAAGGTGCAAGGTGTACCACTCGAAAAATTAAAATCGCTTGCTAATCATTCTGATATTTCTACAACGGAATCTTATCTGAAGGATAGAAGTGAAGAAGATATTGCAGAGATATTTGGGATGGATCCAAGTTGCTTTGCAGCTTAATCAGGAGCATATGTATGCTTCTTTTTTTATTGATAAAAAGGAGATGAGAACAGTGGAGGATGCAATTTTTAATTCAATGGTTCAACAAGGAGCATTCGCAGCGTTATTCGTGTGGATGCTTTTTACTACGCAAAAAAAGAATGAGCAGCGTGAAGAGCAGTACCAAAAAGTGATTGAAAAAAACCAAGCGGTCATCGAAGAGCAGGCAAAAGCATTTGGTTCACTTTCAAAAGATGTGTCAGATATTAAACAAAAAATCATGGGGAATGGTGATGAAAAATGAAAAAGACATTAAAACATATTTCTTCTGTAGTCTTTGCGTTTATTTTAGTTTTATCCATTGCAACAAGCACTTTTGCTGATAGAACACTTATTATTCCAGATTTACCTAAACAGCCATATCGTTACGGTGTTGGCGCTTATGAGGGAGTTGTAGCTCATTCTACGGCGACTCCAGAAGCACCAGCTATCAATATTCAAAAATATGAGTCTCGTACATGGAGAAACGCATTTGTTCACTATGCAGTTGACTGGAATGAAACAATCCAAATTGCTGATACAAAGTATATTGCTTATGGTGGTGGACCAGGAGCAAATAAACGCTTTGTACATGTTGAACTTTGCGAAACAGCAGATTACGATAAATTCAAACGCAGTTATGATAAATACGTGAAGTTACTTGCTAAAATCCTACGTGATCGTGGTTTATCTGTGGAAAAAGGATTATGGACTCACTACGATGTGACGAAATATCTTGGCGGAACAGATCATGAAGATCCACTTGATTACTTAAAGTCTCATGGCGTATCAGAAGCTCAATTCCGTGCTGATGTACAACGAGCTTATAACAATTCTAGTGTTGATGTTTCTGTACCTGAAAAACCATCTAAACCAGCAGAAGTACCAACAGCTGTAACAGACGGTATTGCTTATATTGAAGGTTACAACGTTAACTTACGAAAAGGACCGGGTACAAGCTATTCTAAGATTCGTCAATTAAACAAACCAGAATCTTATGTTGTATGGGCTGAAAAGGATGGTTGGTTAAATCTTGGTGGAGAGCAGTGGATTAAGAACGATCCATCTTATGTGAAGTTTAATAAAAAGAGTACAGTGGATTCTTCTATTGTAGGTAAGCATGTTGTTTCTAAAGTTAATGACCTACGATTCTATGATGCTCCATCTTGGCAGGATAAAGATGTGGCTGGTTCTGTAGATGCAGGATTAGGATTTACAATTGATGCGAAAGTAAATGTAAATGGTTCACCACAATATAAAGTTCACAATAGTAAAGGCAAAACATACTATGTAACAACAAATGAAGCCTATGTGTATGTGAAGTGATTTTCTACAAAAGAATAGTTTTATTAAAATTAAAAATAAAAACCAGAGTACTCTTGAGAAGTGCTCTGGTTACATAGGATGCTTATTATAAAAGAGGAACGTGTTAATTTTATTTTATGTCGTAACATGGTGGAATATGAGAAAAATACTCCTGGTGTTGTGAACAGGAGTGTTTTTCTATATAAAATGGCATCATGCCAGGAGCAATTTATTATATGCTTCTAAAGTGCCTAATATGCTGTGAAAACAAAAAGACACCTTCTTCAGTAAGAAGGCGTCCAAAATGTGGTGATTCTCTGGATGCATAAATAATATATGCAAAATGAGTCATTTCTATGTAAATTAAAATTTGCTTTTAGTTAATGCCTTTAGTATTGGATTAACTATTTTACTTAATAAACGGAAGCCCCTAAATATAGACCGAACACCCTTCATACAATCGCCCTCCTTTAAATTAAGTAAATCATAACAATTAATACAAAATTTTTAAAATGTGATTCTATATAGTTTTATTTTTTTAGCTTCATTTCAACAAAAAAGAGCTGGATTTTCATTCATTACTTTTGCCCCATTCTTTTGTTAATGCCCCACTTTATAGAAAATGATTAGAAAAGGGAAGAAACAAAAACGTTGATGCAACAATATGTTTACAAGAGTAAAAAACCAAATAAAAGGGGTGTATGTATTTTTAGGACAAGTACAATAGAAGAAATCATAAAGCCTAGTGTAGTTCAAAAAAATTAATTCTGTATGCGTTAACGGGAATAGTAAATGGGAATACATATAGGAAGAGAGTGATCGTAAACGACCACTCTCTTTTGACCACGCAGACCACATTGACCACAACTTGTACCACATTTATTATTTACTTTATGTCCATTTTGTCTAAAATAGAAAATATAGCTGGACAAAAACACACGTTTTAACACATAATGGACACAATGCTTCTTTAGAGGTGTAAAGAAAAAACATTGACAAATATAAAATGGCTAGCTATAATTTTGTTTGTTGCCTTGAGGTGATATGATATGAAATGGTCCATCCATCAATTGAATAAATTGAGAAATAAAGGATTGACATTGGATGAGATGGTAGATGTAAGTGAGCTAAAAGAGGTCGAGAAAGATATTCGTGAAATTAATCCTGTTCATGTAACGGGAAGAGTTGATTTTGGCTCCGGTAAGTTTACGTTTCATCTACATATAACTGGAAGCATGGTTTTACCATGTTCTCGCTCTTTAGTAGATGTGACATTACCATTTGACATTAAAACAACTGAGGTGTTCCAAACTTCACAAGAAGAATTTGAAACTGAAGCTGAAATTCATTCTTTAGAAGGAGAAGTACTTGACTTACTGCCCGTAATCAAGGAAAATATACTTTTGGAGATTCCAATGCAAATTTTCAGTGATGATGTTTCTGGTGGAGCACCGACGCAAGGTCAAGACTGGCAAGTGATTTCGGAAGAAGACAAAGAAAAGACTGTTGATCCAAGATTGGCAGGACTTGCAAAGTTTTTTGACAAATAATCGGAAGACTGGTTCAGGCCTTCATATGAAAATAACTATTTCTTTTAAGGAGGTGGGAAGAATGGCTGTACCTTTTAGAAGAACTTCTAAAACAGTAAAAA
This sequence comes from Bacillus sp. PPSBB_2, assembly GCF_045291115.1. Classification (NCBI taxonomy): domain Bacteria; kingdom Bacillati; phylum Bacillota; class Bacilli; order Caryophanales; family Bacillaceae; genus Bacillus; species Bacillus sp. PPSBB_2. The sequence goes on along the minus strand of NZ_CP147983.1, from coordinate 4,158,475 downwards.
GAAAGCGTCGTACGCATTTCAAATTATCAGTACCTGGTATGGTAGAGTGCCCAAGCTGTGGTGAAGCGAAATTAGCTCACCGTGTATGTAAAGCATGCGGTACTTACAAAGGTAAAGAAGTAATCAGCAAGTAATTGCGGGAAAATAAACGCAGAAGATATCTTCTGCGTTTATTTTTTTTGTCTTAATCTTTAGTTGTTGTATTCTATCTTTTCTAGTAACTGCATATGCTTAATAAAAAATGCATAGGGAGGACTAGAGAGATGGCGACAACAAGACAAGATGCTTGGACTGATGATGAAGATTTGCTTCTGGCAGAAGTAGTACTCCGGCATATTCGAGAAGGTGGAACACAACTTTCTGCCTTTAAGGAAGTGGGAAAAAATTTATCTCGTACACCAGCAGCATGTGGGTTTAGGTGGAATTCTTACGTAAGAAAGCAATATAAAGAACGTATTGAGGAAGCAAAGCAACTTCGTAAAGTAGAACATTATGAAGTGAAAGAGACAAAGGTGTTAGAACCTACGTCAATTACGTTGAATGATGTTATTGATTTCTTGCAAAATTATAAAGATGAAAACTCTTTAACGGTGTTGCAACAACAAGTTGAATCATTACAAACAGAAAGAGAGCGCCTTCTGGAGCGATTATCAGTATATGAAGAAGAGTATAGAACATTACTTGATTATATCGATCAAAAAAGAAGTGTAATGGTAGCGGAAAGAAACAATGCTCGCTCGAATGAGAAGTTAGAGAAGCTTAAGAAATAAAAAACAGCTGTTATACAGCTGTTTTTTTATTTCTTAAGCCGATTCTTCGTTTGTAACCGCATTCAAATTTGTTTCTGGATGCCAAATATAAAAATCACCATCAGTTACTGATACGGGGTTGAAATTTAATTTATCCCAAAAACCAGCTGAATGAATACGTGCTATTGTTTTAATAGGAAATTGCATTTGTTTCGCATGATTTACAAGCATTTGCCCGAATCCTTGTTTTTGAAAAGTTGGTAATACTTCAAGTTTATAAAGTTCTAGGTAAGGACCTGTAATTTCGAATGGTTCTCCGCCGTTTCTTTTCATATATAGACTCATACGTGCGATTAGTGATCCACCATAATAAATGCCATAAAATGGAGATTCACTGTCGTTTTCAATAATGTTTGCTTGCAATTCTTCCAGCATAGATAGTTCTTGGGCTCCGCACCCTTTAAATTTTTTGAATTCATCTAACGTTTTATAATTGATGAGCAAGCGCTCAACTTTTGGGAATCCCATTACATCACATCCTTTTGTTATCTTGTTGAATGCAGAAAAGTAAAAATATTTACAATAATAGTATAACTCATTTTTTTATTTTTATGAAGAAGATAGTATATTTCTTTTATTATTTTTTTGAGGATTTGCTAAACTAAGAGTATAAGTGTATTAATAGGCAGTATTATACATAGCGAAAAAAGAGAGTGTATTTGTTTGGCAGAGGACAACGAAATTATAGGGCGTGCTCATGTACTTTAAAAAGATATAAAAAGGAGGGGAGGCAAGGGCGCTTAATGTGAATCCCTTGTGTGAAAATGAAAATTGGAATTGTCGGACCAGGTGCTATTGGTCTATTGTATACATTTTATTTACAAAAAAGTAACCAAGATGTTACGTTGTTTACAAGAACGGCTAAGCAGGCTGAAGAGTTGAATGAAACAGGTGTAACTTGTATTAGAGATGGAAGATGTGAAACAGTATATCCATCTGTTTTACCGATAGAAAGTATGGTAGCACAAAATTTAGATTATATATTTATTTCTGTGAAGCAATATCATATAGATGACGTACTACCGTTTGTGGAAGGGGCATCATCATTAATCTTTTTGCAAAACGGAATGTCGCATCTTCAAAAGATGCTGAAAATAGGGAGTGAAAATATAGCTGTTGGTATTGTAGAACATGGTGCGAAAAAAGAGGGAGGGCATATCGTTCATCATACTGGGATAGGGGTAACAAAATTTGGAGTGGTTTGTGGTCAATCTATACATTTCAAGAAAATATGCCGTTATTTTCCTGTTACTTATTTTCCAGTTCAAATAGAAACGGATTGGGAAGAGATTATGCACAAAAAATTAGTAGTAAATGTATGTATCAATCCATTGACAGCACTATTGGGAGTTAAGAATGGTGAATTAATCACGAATCGTTTTTTTTATCAAATGATGGAGCAAGTGTTTCAGGAGGTCGCATTTCTTATTAGAGGAGAAAAAGAAATGGTATGGCAAATGGTACGAAATGTGTGTGAAGGAACGTCTCGTAATACATCCTCTATGTTAGCGGATGTAAGAGCGAATAGACAGACGGAAATTAATGCGATTGTTGGATATGTATTAGAAGAAGCTAAGAAACAGCAACTACCAGTTCCGACACTTCAATTTTTGTTCGATGCAATAAAAGGGTTAGAAACAAGAGTATAAGTGTTATTCTTTGCTTTTACGTGAAACATTGACTACAATGTGGATTGGTGAGAGAACTGGATACGAAAGGAAGAATTATATGGAGATAAAAGAAATCTCTGTTCCGCAACAAGGTGTTGTAGCGGACTATATGAACGGTAAAAAAGAGATACAGTCATGTTTTGATTATATGTTAACAGAAGATGCTTTTAAACAACGTTTACATGATTTGCGTGAAAGGGAGTTTTTCCGCCAAGATTTAGTAGCGCATTTATTAGAATATAATACAAAATTACAAGCGGGAGAATCTACACTTCAAAATGTAAAAGCGCTTGGAGATGAAAATACATATGTTGTTATAGCTGGACAACAAGCAGGGTTATTAACTGGACCGCTTTATACAATTCATAAAGTTATTTCAATTTTACAGCTTGCAAAGGAAAAGGAAGAAAGTTTAGGAGTTAAAGTTGTCCCTGTCTTCTGGATTGCGGGTGAAGACCATGATATGGATGAGATTAACCATACTTTTGTAGCGAAAAATAAAAAGATGAAAAAAACTATTTTTTATGACCGTAATCCGAAAAAGGCGAGTGCTTCTGAGTCTGAACTTTCTGTTGAAGATTGTAGAAATTGGATTGAAGAGATTTTTAAAACATACCCAGAAACAAATTTTACAAAGGATGTATTAAAATTTGTTGATGATGCTTTGAAAAAATCGAATACGTATGTAGATTTCTTTGCTCATCTTATTACGAAAATCTTTGCTAATTCTGGTTTAATCCTTGTTGATTCACATCATCCTGAATTAAGAAAGTTAGAAATTCCATTTTTCAAGCGAATTATAAGTAAGTATAAAGAGATACAAGAGGGGCTTCGTAATCAGCAAGAAGTAATTAAAGAACTAGGATACAAACCGATTATTGAAACGAAGTCTCATGCAGTGCATATATTCATGGAAATAGATAATGAACGAGTATTGCTTGAAGATCAACAAGGTAAGTTTGTTGGAAAGGATGGGGCGCATTCCTTTTCATACGAAGAGTTGATTGAAGAGATGGAGAGAAATCCAGCACGTTTTAGTAATAATGTTGTAACACGTCCTCTTATGCAAGAGTATGTATTTCCTACGCTCGCATTTATTGGAGGTCCAGGAGAATTAGCTTATTGGAGTGAATTACAACAAGTATTCCATACTGTCGGTTTTCAAATGCCACCTGTCGTTCCTCGTCTTACAATTACTTATGTGGAGAGAGATATAGCGACGGATTTATTTGATTTGCAATTGAGAGAAAGTGATCCGTTTTTAAATGATGTCGATAAATTGCGTGAAAACTGGTTGTCTAATCAAATAGAGGAACCGATTGATGATCATTTTGAAAAGGCGAAAAAAGAAATTGCCGATATTCATACATCTTTACAGCAATTTGTAAAGAAAATAGAGCCAGGGTTAGGTGCGTTTGCAGGGAAAAACGAATTGAAAATTAATGAACAAATTGAACTGCTGGAAAGAATGTTGAAAAGAAATGTTGAGAAAAAGTATGAGGTTCAGCTAAATAAATTCCGCCGTATACAATTCGCACTTCGTCCATTAGGTGCACCGCAAGAACGTGTGTGGAATGTATGTTATTATTTAAATCAGTTTGGTTTGGATTTCGTTGATCGTGTAATGGAAAACCCTTTTTCTTGGGACGGAAAACATCATGTTATAAAACTATAAAATCTTGCTCTTTGGAGCAGGATTTTATTTTTATTCCGTTGAATTTACTGTGAAGTGATTTTTTTCTGAATTATCAATCAAAAAAGTGTTAAATATGGCAATTGTGTTGGATACTTAAATATATGACAAAATAGCACAAAATGTAAACGTATTATTCGCTTTTTCGACAGTTTTTTATTTAAATTCCCGCAAAAGATGATAAAATTTAGTATATAATAAAAGAAAATAGCGATTTGTATAGTATGTTGCCTTTGTTGGTAAGTTAAATGAGTCGTTCTTTCGTATTATTTCATTCTCTAAGCGTGAAATATGTGTTTAGAGGAAGGGATACATTCAACATAATTAATTGGAAAAAGAGTAGGTGCAACAATGTTTAAACACGTAACAGTGCTTTTAAAGGAAACAGTAGACGGCTTAGATATAAAGCCAGATGGTACATATGTAGATTGTACACTGGGGGGAGGAGGACATAGTTCTTATTTATTATCCCAATTAACTGAAGGTGGAAAATTAATAGCGTTTGATCAAGATGAGATAGCGATTCAAAACGCGAAAGAAAAGTTCTCTTCATACGGTGAACAGTTTATAACAGTAAAGAGTAACTTCCGTTATTTAGCTGAAAAACTGCAGGAAATAGGTATAACAGAAGTAGACGGTATTTTATTTGATTTAGGTGTTTCATCCCCACAATTAGATACACCAGAACGAGGCTTTAGTTATCATCATGATGCACCGCTAGATATGCGGATGGATCAAGATGCCCCATTAACAGCGTACGATGTTGTAAATAGCTGGTCATATGAACAACTTGTAAGGATTTTCTTCCAATACGGTGAAGAGAAATTTTCAAAACAAATTGCAAGAAAAATTGAAGCTTATCGTGAGAATAAAGCTATTGAAACGACAGGAGAATTAGTAGAGCTAATTAAAGAAGGTATTCCGGCTCCTGCTCGCAGAACGGGTGGGCATCCTGCTAAGCGAGTGTTTCAGGCAATTCGTATAGCTGTAAATGATGAATTAAAAGTATTTGAAGAAGCATTGGAATCTGCTATTGAGATGGTTAAGCCAGGTGGAAGGGTTAGTGTTATAACATTCCATTCATTAGAAGATCGTATTTGTAAAACAACGTTTAAGCGAAATAGTACAACGCCACAATTGCCGCCAGGATTACCGATTATTCCTGATGAATTTAAGCCGAAATTAAAGCTTATTACAAGAAAACCGATTTTACCTTCTGATATAGAGCTAGAAGAAAATAATCGTGCGCGTTCTGCGAAGTTGAGAATCGCTGAAAAACGATAAAAGGGAGAGAGAGGTATGACTAATTTAGCTGTAAAGTACAAACAACAAGCGCAAGAAGAGGTGCAAATTCAAACGCCCCCACAGCAGATGGCTAAGCCGAAGGTTAAAGCGAAAATTACAAGAATCGAAAAACTGTTGTATGTAGCGTTTATTGGCTTTTTATTGTATGCCTGTGTCGCGTTTATTGGAAATAAAGCAGGCCTTTATCAAGTTAATGTAGAAGCAGCGACGATAGAAGAAAAAATTGTACAGCAGCAAAAAGAAAATCAAGAATTACAAGCTGAAGTAGAGAAGTTAAGTCGCTATGAACGGATCGCTGAAGTTGCAAAAAAACACGGTCTAGAAATTAATGCGAATAATGTGAAAGGCCTCAAATAAGGCAATAGGTGTGAAGGAACGATGAAGAAGAATATGACTAAATTTCATACCAATAAGGGAGCAGGTTATTTTATGATATTTTTCCTCCTGCTCTTTTTGCTGTTATTAGCCCGATTTTTTTACATACAATCAACAGGAACAGTTCATAATCAGGATTTAGATGCACTTGCTAAACAAAAGCATAGTAAAACAGGAGTTCTTGAAGCGAACCGAGGAACCATTTATGATCAAAACGGTCATGTGTTAGCGCAAGACGCAAACTCTTACAAAATGGTAGCTGCACTAAAAGGTGCTAACTCAGTTGAGAATAAAGAAGATACTGCAAAGAAAATTGCAGGAGTACTTGGAAAAGGCGAAGAGGATATTTTAGCTTCTTTAAACAAGGAAGGTAGAAGTCAAGTCGAATTTGGAACGTTAGGCAAGGATTTGACGAAAGAAAAGAAGGAACAAATAGAAGCGTTGAAGTTGCCGGGAATATCTTTTATTACAGAAAATGCAAGGGTGTATCCAAACGGTGATTTTGCATCTTACGTTATAGGTCATGCAAAACCAAATGAGAATGGAACCTCGGTAGGTCAATTTGGCATAGAGAAAAGCTTGGATAAATACTTAAGTGCTTCGAACGGAGAAGTAGCATATACAGGTGATCGTAAAGGTGTGTCCCTTGATGGGGGAAAAGTTAATGTAAAGGCACCTAAAAATGGAGATAACGCTTATTTAACAATTGATCAACGTGTCCAAAGTTATTTAGAAGACGCGATGAAAGCAGCAAGTAAGCAATATGAGCCAGAAAGTTTAATAGGGATTGTTGCAGATCCGAAAACTGGGAAAATATTAGCGATGTCTACTAAACCTAGTTATGACCCTAATGATCGCCAAATTAAATATTTCTTCAATGACGCGATTGCCAATGCATTTGAACCTGGATCAACAATGAAAATTTTTACGTTAGCGGCAGCTATTAATGAAGGTGTGTACAAAGGACAAGATTATTATCAATCCGGGACATATCAAGTCGGAAATAGGAAAATAAAAGATCATAATGGCGGTGCTGGTTGGGGCTCTATCACGTTTGATGAAGGGGTAGAGCGTTCTTCAAACGTAGCGTTTGCAATTTTAGGAGATCAAAAACTTGGTCCAGAACGTTTCCGAAAATATATTCATAGTTTTGGATTAGATGAAAAAACGAACATTGATTTATCAGGTGAAGGATCGAATACAATTTTATTTGATCAGCAAATACAACAAGTGACAACAGCTTTTGGACAAGGTTCCACTGTAACACCAATTCAGCTTGTACAAGCTGCAACGGCCATTGCAAATGATGGGAAAATGATGAAACCTTATGCAATTGATAAAATTGTAGATCCGATAACAGACAAAGTAAAATTAGAACATAAGCCAGAAGAAGTAGGAAAACCTGTTACAAAAGAAACAGCAGCGCAAGTAAGACAGTTATTAGAACGTGTTGTTACATCTCCGAAAGGTACAGGGACAGCTTATAAAATTGATGGATATTCAGTTGGTGGTAAAACAGGTACAGCGCAAATTCCGGATGGAAAAGGCGGCTATATGACAGGAAGACAGAATTATATATTCTCATTCTTAGGTATGGCACCAATGGACGATCCACAACTTGTCGTGTATGTAGCTGTTAAACAGCCGAAATTAAAAGATGACGAGAACGGCGCACAACCTTTAGCTGATATTTTTAAATATGTAACAAAAAATAGTTTAGAGTATTTAAAGATTAAGCCAAATGAAGTGAAAGATCCGAAAAAACATCTGAAAGAACAACAAACTACTGTTCCAGATGTAACTGGTAAAACGATGGCTGAAGCGGGGAAAGCGATTGATAAAGCAAAACTTCGTCCAATCGTACTAGGTGAAGGGAAAGTACAGCAACAAGTACCAAAAGCGACTGAACAAACATTAAAAGGCGACCGAGTCTTCTTGGTAGGAGATAAGCCTACAATGCCAAATATACAAGGATGGGCACTGCGTGATGTTATGAATTTAGCGAAGACATTACAGCTTAACTTGAAACCTTCTGGTACAGGATACGTAACAGAACAAAGTGTGGCGGAAGGAACATTATTACAACCTGGTACAGAATTAGGTGTCACACTCGTACCGCCACTCGAACCACAGCAAGAAGCAGAAAAGCCGTAATGGTAAAAGAGAATAAGTTCTAATTAAATAAGTACAAGCATATATTGGAACAAGCTAGGCGTAAGGGAGGCTTGTTCCGATATGCGTGTATCAAATGTAACAGTTAGAAAACGACTTATTTTTATACTTATATCAGGTATACTTATTTTCACTATTATCGATATTCGTCTTGGATATGTGCAATTTTTTCTTGGGAATATGTTAACGGATCGTGCGAAAGATTCATGGAGTCGTAATATTACTTTTGAACCCGAACGTGGGAAAATTTTAGACCGAAATGGTGTGGAACTTGCCACGAATAAAAGTGCTCCAACTGTCTTTGTTGTACCGAGGCAAATTGAAAAACCAGCAGAGACTGCAGAGAAGTTAGCTGCAGTATTAGGTGTGGAAAAAGATGAGATTTATAAAAGGATTACAAAAAAAGAATCGATTGTAAGGTTAGATAAAGGCGGAAGGAAAATATCACATGACAAAGCGAAAGAAGTACGAGGATTAAGTTTGAAGGGCGTGTATATCGCAGAGGATTCTATCCGGTACTATCCATTTGGAAACTTTTTATCACATGTATTAGGTTTTGCAGGTAGCGATAACCAAGGTCTTATGGGACTAGAAAAATATTATGATAAAGAGCTAAATGGGGACAAAGGTCATGTGCGTTTTTTTGCAGATGCGAAAGGACAAAGGATGCCTAATGTTGGTGATGATTTCAAAAAGCCAGAAGCTGGTTTAAATTTAGGATTAACAATCGATGCGCGTATTACAAGGATTATGGAAAGAGAAATGAATATTGCGGAGTCAACTTATAATCCTGACGGTATGATTGCGATTGCAATGAATCCTAAAAATGGTGAAATTTTAGGTATGTCTAGTCGACCGAGTTTTGACCCGGCGGATTTTCAAAGTGTCTCTCCAGAAGTGTATAACAGAAATCTACCTGTATGGAGTACGTATGAGCCTGGTTCAACATTTAAGATCATTACATTAGCTGCAGCATTGAATGAAAATTTAGTAGACTTAGAGAAGGATACGTTTTATGATGATGGAGCAGCTGAAGTAGGTGGAGCTAGATTGAAATGCTGGAAAGCAGGAGGTCATGGCAGTCAAACGTTTTTAGAAGTCGTTCAAAACTCATGTAACCCGGGATTTATTGAACTTGGTGATCGCCTTGGTAAAGACCGATTATTTAAATACATTCGTAATTTTGGTTTTGGGCAGAAGACTGGAATTGACTTGCAAGGTGAAGGCAGTGGGATTTTATTTAATTTAGATAAAGTTGGTCCAGTAGAGCAAGCAACAACTTCATTCGGCCAAGGGGTTTCTGTTACACCAATTCAACAAGTAGCAGCTGTAGCGGCGGCTGTAAATGGTGGAACATTGTATCAGCCGTATATAGCTAAGGAGTTTATTGATCCGAAAAATAATCAAGTTGTTAGTAAAAAGACACCTGTTGAGAAAAGAAAAGTTATTTCCAAGGAAACTTCAGAAAAAGTTCGTTATGCATTAGAGAATGTTGTAGCGAAAGGTTCTGGTAAAGGTGCTTATATTGATGGATTTCGTGTAGGTGGAAAAACGGGTACTGCTCAAAAGGTGAAAGATGGTAAATATTTAGAGAATAATTATATAGTATCTTTTATCGGATTTGCTCCAGCGGATGATCCAGAGATTGTTGTGTATGTTGCTGTTGATAATCCAAAAGGGGTTACACAGTTTGGTGGAGTGGTAGCAGCTCCGATTGTCGGGAATATCCTTCGAGATGCGCTTCCTGTTATGGGAGTGAAACCGAGAAAAGAACAAGTTGAGAAAGAATATAAATGGGGCGATACACCAACTGTGGAAGTTCCGAATTTAATTGGAATGAAAAAGAAAGACTTACAAACACAACTCGTCGATTTGAAGCTTGATATAAGTGGAGATGGAGAGAAAGTAATTAAACAATCACCAGAAGCGGGAGCTAAAGTAAAAGAAGGCTCAAAAATTAGAATTTACTTCGGGAATTAAAGGTAACATAGTACGTTTTATGGTACAATTGGTGGAAGTGAGTTCTTTATAGAACAGTTACTTAATTTGAGACAGTAAGTGTCTCATTCATAAATAGGTCAGTAGCACTTACCTCCTTATATAGGAGGTAATGTGTTGCTTACTGAAAAAAAGATAAATAAACAATGTAGAGAGGGTTTAGTGAAATGAAGTTGCATACACTTGTATCATGTTTGCATGATTTTCCAGTTGTTCCAAAAGAAAATCCAGAAATCACATCTATAGAAGCTGATTCACGTAAAGTGAAAGAGGGAAGCTTATTTGTATGTATGAAAGGATATACGGTTGATAGCCATGATTTTGCTAAGCAAGCAGCGGCACAAGGAGCGGCTGCTATTGTTGCGGAAAGACCAATTGATGTTGACGTTCCAGTTGTACTTGTGAAAAATACTTTTCGTTCGTTAGCGGTTTTAGCTGATTATTTTTATGGTCAACCGACACACAAGTTACATTTAATCGGAATTACAGGTACAAATGGAAAGACAACAACATCGCATATTATGGATGAGATTATGCGAGCACATGGTCATAAAACAGGGCTAATTGGAACGATTAATATGAAAATCGGTGATGAAACATTTGAGGTGAAAAATACAACACCAGATGCACTAACACTTCAACAGACGTTTTCAAAAATGGTTGAACAAGGTGTGGACAGCACGGTAATGGAAGTTTCGTCACATGCGTTAAATCTTGGTCGTGTACACGGATGTGATTACGATGTAGCGGTGTTTACGAATTTAACACAAGATCATTTAGACTATCATAAAACGATGGAAGAATATAAACATGCAAAAGGGTTACTATTTGCACAGCTTGGCAATAGTTATAATCATAATCGTGAAAAGTACGCTGTGCTGAATAGCGATGATAATGTAACAGAAGAGTATATGAGAAGTACTGCAGCAACAGTTGTAACATATGGTATTGATACAACAAGTGACATTATGGCAAAAAATATCGTTATGACGAGTGGCGGGACTACATTTACGCTTGTCACACCATATGAAAGTGTAAATGTTACGATGAAATTAATAGGTAAATTTAATGTATATAACGTACTTGCAGCAACAGCAGCAGGACTTGTTTCGGGTGTGAAATTAGAAACAATCATTGCTGTTATAAAGGATTTAGCTGGGGTTCCAGGACGTTTTGAAGTTGTTGATGGAGGGCAAAATTATACAGTTATTGTTGATTACGCACATACGCCAGATAGTTTAGAAAATGTATTAAAAACTGCAAAACAATTTGCAAAAGGTGATGTGTATTGTATCGTTGGTTGTGGTGGCGATAGGGACCGAACGAAGAGACCGATAATGGCAAGTGTTGCAACAAAATATGCAACTCATGCAATTTATACATCAGATAATCCAAGAAGTGAAGATCCAGCGGCTATTTTAGATGATATGGTACATGGTGCAAGCGGGAAAAATTATGAAATGATCATTGATAGAAAAGAAGCAATACACCATGCAATCGCTAAAGCGAAAGCAGATGATATCATTATTATTGCTGGTAAGGGGCATGAAACGTATCAAATTATTGGTAAAGAAGTTCATCATTTCGATGATCGTGAAGTTGCTAAAGAAGCAATTACAGGGCGTTTAAACAACGAAGAGTAACAACGTGAGAGGAGGACTACATGTGCTTGAGCAAGGTTTATTAGTAACGGCTGGGGTAGCATTCTTAATTTCTGTTGCCCTTTCGCCATTGTTTATTCCATTTTTAAGAAAATTAAAGTTCGGACAGAGTATTCGTGATGAGGGACCGAAGTCACATCAAAAAAAATCAGGGACACCGACAATGGGTGGTATCGTCATATACGTATCTATGATGGTAACTTCACTTATTATGGCGATTAAGTTTAATTATTTAGGTGCAGAGGTTTCATTATTACTATTAGTGACGTTTGGTTACGGATTGATTGGATTTTTAGATGACTACATAAAGGTAGTTAAGAAGAGAAATCTTGGTTTAACATCAAAGCAAAAATTAGTAGGTCAGCTTGTTATTGCTATTGCATTCTTTTTAATTGGAAAAGGGCAAGCGTTCCACACATACATCATGATTCCGGGAACGGATGTTAAGTTTGAATTAGGTTGGGCGTATTTCGTACTTGTACTATTTATGCTTATTGGTGGATCAAATGCAGTTAACTTAACTGACGGTTTAGATGGTTTATTATCAGGAACAGCTGCTATTGCATTTGGAGCATTTAGTATTATTGCTGTGGCACAAGAGCAATTTGGAGTAGCGATATTCTGTATGGCAGTTGTAGGAGCTGTACTTGGATTTTTAGTATTCAATGCGAATCCAGCAAAAGTGTTTATGGGAGATACAGGTTCATTAGCTTTAGGTGGAGCCATTGCAGCTGTAGCGATTTTATTAAAACAAGAATTGCTACTTGTAATTATTGGCGGAGTATTCGTAATGGAAACTTTATCGGTTATCATTCAGGTCATTTCATTTAAAACAACAGGAAAACGTGTCTTTAAAATGAGTCCATTACACCATCATTATGAATTATGTGGTTGGTCAGAGTGGCGTGTTGTTGTGACGTTTTGGTCTGCAGGATTTTTATTAGCTGTGTTAGGAATTTATATCGGGGTGTGGATGTAATTGAAAACTGTAACTGAATTTCAAAATAAGAATATTCTTGTATTGGGTATTGCAAAAAGTGGTTATGCAGCAGCTACATTGTTACAAAAGCTAGGGGCAAATGTTATTGTAAATGACGGAAAGCCTTTAGCAGAGAATGTACTTGCTGCAGAATTACAAGCAAAAGGAATGGACGTTGTATGCGGTGGTCATCCTTTAGAATTATTAGAGAGAAATATTTCTCTTGTAGTAAAAAATCCAGGAATCCCGTATTCTAATCCAATATTAGTTGCTGCGAAAGAAAAACAAATTCCGATTGTTACGGAAGTTGAATTAGCATATCGTATTTCAGAAGCACCATTTGTTGGGATTACGGGGTCTAACGGTAAAACGACGACGACAATGCTGACATTTGAAATGCTAAAAGAAGGACAAAAGCATCCTGTAATTGCAGGGAACATTGGAACTGTAGCGTGTGAAGTAGCACAGGATGCAAAAGAAAATGAAGTTGTAGTTACAGAACTTTCATCGTTTCAATTGATGGGAGTAGAATTGTTCCAACCTAAAATTGCTGCGTTTTTAAATTTATTTGAGGCCCACTTAGATTATCATGGGACGAAGAAAGAATATGGTTTAGCAAAAGCAAATATTTTTAAAAACCAAACAGAAAATGATTATAGTGTAATAAATGCGGATGATGCGGATGTGATGGCTTTGTCTGCGTATTCTAAAGGTCAAAAAATCCTGTTTTCGACAACGAAAGAAATTGAAGATGGTGCGTGTATAAAAGATAACGCTCTTTATTTCAAAGGTGAAAAAGTTGTTGAAGTAAGCGATATCGTTTTACCTGGTCAACATAATCTAGAAAATATTTTAGCTGCGATGAGTATTGCGAAATTATTAGGTACTTCTAATGAAGCAATTACGGTCGTGTTAAAACGTTTTACGGGTGTAAAACATCGTTTAGAATATGTAACAACGATTAACAACCGTAAGTTTTATAATGATTCAAAAGCAACGAATATGTTAGCGACTGAGAAAGCACTATCTGCGTTTACACAACCGATTGTGTTACTAGCAGGTGGGCTTGATCGCGGAAATGAATTCGATGATTTAATTCCGTATTTCAAAAATGTAAAAGCGATTGTAACATTTGGACAAACAGCTCCCAAACTAGTAAGAGCGGCAGAAAAAGCAGGATTAGATATAATTGAAAGTGTCGATACTTTAGATGAAGCAGTGGTGAAAGCTTATGCTCATTCTAAAGATGGTGATGTCGTTCTTCTTTCTCCAGCGTGTGCAAGCTGGGATCAATTTAAAACATTTGAAGAAAGAGGAGACATTTTTATACAAGCTGTGCATAAACTTATATAAAGTAAATCAAAACATCAGTAGGCTAACACCTACTGATGTTTTGTTACATAGGGCAAAAGGTTCTGCCTAAAGAGGTGGTGTTTGTGGGTAATGAAGAAAACGCCTGATTTTATGCTCATCATCGTAACACTTTCATTGTTGACAATCGGAATGATTATGGTTTATAGTGCGAGTGCAGTTTGGGCCTCTTATAAAATGGGGGACTCATTCTTTTTTGCAAAAAGACAATTACTGTTTGCGGGTCTTGGTGTAGTAGCTATGTTTTTTATTATGAAAATTGATTATTGGGTGTGGCGTACGTATTCAAAAGTGATTTTGCTAGTTTGCTTCATTCTTCTTATTCTCGTTCTTATTCCTGGAGTAGGTCTTGTTCGAGGAGGAGCACGAAGTTGGATTGGAATCGGAGCATTTTCGATTCAACCGTCAGAATTTATGAAGTTTGCGATGATTATTTTCTTGGCAAAGTTTTTAGCAGAACGGCAAAAATTGATTACATCTTTTAAACGTGGTTTATTACCGGCTCTTAGTTTTGTGTTTCTTGCTTTTGGGATGATTATGTTACAGCCAGACCTTGGGACAGGAACGGTAATGGTTGGGACATGTATCATTATGATATTCATTTCGGGAGCGAGGGTCTTTCACTTTGCAATGTTTGGTTTGATTGGTGTAGCAGGATTTGTAGGGTTAATTGCATCAGCACCGTATCGAATGAAACGCATTACATCATATTTAGATCCGTGGTCAGATCCGCTCGGGAGTGGATTTCAAATTATCCAATCATTACTTGCAATTGGACCTGGTGGATTATTTGGGCTTGGACTTGGACAAAGTAGACAAAAATTTCTTTATTTACCTGAACCACAAACTGACTTTATATTTGCGATCTTATCCGAGGAATTAGGTTTTATTGGTGGTTCATTTGTGTTATTATTATTTAGTCTATTATTATGGCGCGGGATTCGTATCGCATTAGGAGCGCCAGATTTATATGGTACGTTTTTAGCAGTAGGTATTGTGGCGATGATTGCGATTCAAGTAATGATTAATGTTGGTGTTGTAACAGGACTGATGCCTGTTACGGGTATTACCTTGCCGTTTTTAAGTTATGGTGGATCAAGTTTGACATTAATGTTAATGGCAGTAGGTGTATTATTAAATATAAGTCGCCATTCTCGCTACTAAACCCTGTTTATAAGACAGGGTTTTTCGTATGTGTGTAAAAATGCAATATGTATATAGAAATAAATATAATGGAAATAAGAAAAGAGAAGCGGAGGAGTTAGTAGTGCGTGTATTAGTGAGTGGTGGGGGTACTGGTGGTCATATTTATCCAGCTCTTGCTTTAATTAGAGAAATAAAAAAGTTAAATCCAGAAGCAAGATTTTTATATATTGGTACGGAAAATGGACTAGAGAGTACAATCGTTCCAAAAGCAGGTATACCATTTCAATCTATTGTTATAAGTGGATTTAAACGAAAAATATCATTAGATAATGTGAAAACAGTAATGCGTTTTCTAAAAGGTGTACAGGATAGTAAACGATATATTCGTCGTTTTAATCCGGATATCGTAATTGGAACGGGTGGATATGTATGTGGACCAGTTGTATACGCTGCAGCCAAATTAGGTATTCCAACTATTGTACATGAACAAAATAGTGTACCAGGTGTAACGAACAAGTTTTTAAGCCGTTATGTTGATAAAGTTGCTGTTTGTTTTGAAGCAGCTATAGAGCATTTTCCAGAGTCAAAAGTGGTAATGACAGGTAATCCACGAGCATCAGAGGTAATGGATCAAAATGGAATGAAGGGGAAACGTTCAGTTGGGCTTTCTCTTCCTAAAAAGTCTGTACTTATATTTGGTGGAAGTCGTGGGGCTAGACCGATTAACGATGCCTTCGTTGAAGCAATTGAACAGTTTGGGAACAAAAGCTACGAAATACTATATGTAACAGGTGAAGTACATTATGACAAAGTGATGGAAGCCGTGAAGCAAAAAGGGAACCCAAGCAATGTTATTATTAAGCCGTTCATTCATAATATGCCAGAGGTACTAACTGGTGTAGACCTTGTTGTTTCAAGGGCTGGGGCAACAACACTTGCAGAATTAACAGCGTTAGGAAAACCAAGTGTGTTAATACCGAGTCCGTATGTAACAAATAATCATCAGGAAAAGAATGCACGTTCAGTTGTTGATAAAGGAGCGGCAAAAATGTTACTAGAAAAAGATTTAACAGCTGAAACGCTTATTCGTGATATTGATGAGATTTTATTAGATGCACAAACATTACAAAATATGAAGCTAGCTGCTAAGCAACTAGGTATTCCAGATGCAGCAAATAAGCTGTATGAAGTAATGAATAAGCTTGTAAAAAAATAAAGTGAGGCTTTAATCAGCGGGGAGTGATTCTCTCTCGTTGATTATTACCTTTCACTAATCGGATGTTTACTGGTATCCTCATTCCGCCTAATTTCTTTATTATCGCCTAATTTTGATTTAGGAGCTGTACTGCCCGTAAATAGAGGGATAACGTTAGGTGAACGCCCTGCATATTATTGTCATAAGGAGACTTAATATGGGGGAGATTGTCTATGGAACAATTAGTAAATGAGCTTATAGAAGCAGACGTTGGTCGTGTTTTAGTTAACGAGCCGTTAGCACGTTATACAACTATGAAAATAGGTGGACCAGCGGATATTTTAATTGTGCCAAAGCATGTAGCCGGTATTGAAAAAACATTACAGTTAGTAAAACAATACAAAACGAAGTGGACTGTAATTGGTCGCGGTTCAAACCTTCTTGTATCTGATCAAGGCATAGAAGGTGTTGTTATTCGTTTAGGAGAAGGATTAGATCACTTAGAGGTCGAAAAACATAAGGTAAGAGTTGGTAGTGGATATCCTCTTATTAAATTGTCAACTTTACTTAGTCGTCAAGGGTTAGCTGGATTGGAGTTTGCAAGCGGTATTCCAGGAAGTGTCGGTGGTGCAGTATATATGAATGCAGGTGCACATAAATCGGATATATCGAGTGTATTATCGAAGGCTCTCATTCTGTTTGAAGACGGTACAATTGACTGGTTAACGAATAAAGAACTGGAGTTTTCTTATCGGGCATCTGTATTGCAAACGAAACGTCCTGGTATTGTTTTAGAGGCGGTGTTTCAATTACAGGCGGGAAAACGTGAAGAAATTGTACGTAGCATGCAAAATAATAAAGATTACCGCCGTGAAACGCAACCATGGAATCACCCGTGTGCAGGAAGTGTATTTCGGAATCCAATCCCACATTTTGCAGGAGATTTAGTAGAAAAAGCAGGGCTTCGTGGTTATAGGATTGGTGGAGCTCAAATTTCTGAAATGCATGGCAATTTTATTGTTAATACCGGGGGAGCTTCAGCGCAAGATGTATTGTCTTTAATTGAATTAATAAAACATACAATTAAGGATAAATTTGATGTAGATATGCACACAGAAGTAGAAATCATTGGAAGATAACGGTTATTCGTTCCGCTCATTATCATTTATGTTATAATAAGAAGATAAGAACGGCATGAGGAACATGCCGTTCTTTATGTTACATAGGGGGATCGTACATGAATAATAGTAAAGTGATTAAACTACAAGATCGTGTACCAAAATTGAAAAATCAAAAGAAAAAAAACAAAAAAAATGTTAATCATCGATTGATTTTATACATATCAATTTTATTTTTATTAGTGCTCTTTTTAATTTATTTTCGGTCTCCGCTTAGTAATATAAAAAAGATTAGTGTGTTTGGAAATCACTATATGACGGATGAACAAGTAATGAAGGATTCAGGCGTGACATATGATACAAGTTATTTCCGAGTGACAGCACATAAAGCTGAAGAAAACTTAACGAAGCGAAAAGAAATTAAAGCAGTAAATGTAAAAAAACGTTTTCCAAACAATATTGATATTCATATCGAAGAATATGTAACGATTGGTTATATAAATAAAGAGGGAAAATTACAACCGTTATTAGAGAATGGAAAAACACTTGATGTACTACCTAATGGAAAACTTCCTGTTGCAGCACCGATTTTCGAACCTTTTAAAGAAGAGAAAATGAAGGAGTTAATCGCTGAACTAGAAAAATTAACACCAGCTATTTTAAAATCTATTTCGGAGATTCGCTATTCACCAACGAATGCGAATGAAGATCATCTTACTTTATATATGAATGAAGGTTATGAAGTGAGCACTACAATTCAAAATTTCGCAAAACGTATGGAAGCCTATCCGCTTATTTTAAAAACAATTGAGCCAGGTAAGAAGGTATTAATTGACTTAGAAGTAGGTGCATATACGAAAGAATTAGGTGCGGAAGAAAAAAAAGAATAGAATGGTAGTTTTCGTTACTTATAGCAGAAAAAACGAAACGAATGTTCTATTATGTGTATACGAATTTAGAAGAATGGTTCATTTGATGAAAAATATGTAAAAATTCTTAGATTCATACTAGTATTGGTACAAGTTTCACTTTTCTATGAGTACATCTTAGTGTAGACTTATACTTGGCGGTAAACTTTACACTCGAAATAGAATTATTTCAAGATAAGCAGTTATTCATAGTTTACTGCGATATTCTTAATTGAATGCTAAATAAAAATAAGAAAAATATAGGGTTAAAAAAGGGAAACGTATAAAGACGTTGAATATTTTTCTTATAAATAGTAAAGTTGCGATTGTTGTTCCATATATTGAGTTGTATGGTATAAATAAAGAAGGAGGTGCCAAAGAATGAACAGCAATGAAATATATGTTAGTCTTGACATCGGTACATCCAATGTTAAAGTCATCATTGGTGAAATGGTTAATGACAGCTTAAACATTATTGGTGTTGGAAATGTAAAATCAAATGGTTTAAAGAAGGGATCGATAGTTGATATAGACGAGACTGTTCGATCAATTAAAAAAGCAATTGAACAAGCTGAGCGCATGGTGGGAATCCACATTGAGCAAGTTGTAGTAGGTGTCAATGCAAACCAGGTACAGCTACTTCCTTGTCACGGAGTAGTCGCTGTTTCAAATGAAGATCGTGAAATCGGGAATGAAGATGTCTTACGCGTTCTAGATGCAGCACAAGTTGTGTCAATTGCTCCAGAACGTGAGTTTATTGATGTGGTACCTCGACAGTTCATCGTAGACGGTCTTGACGAGATTAACGATCCACGCGGGATGATCGGTGTAAGATTAGAAATGGAAGGTACACTTATTACAGGCTCGAGAACTTTACTACATAACCTACTTCGTTGTGTAGAAAAAGCAGGTCTTGAAATTGTTGATATTTGTCTTCAACCTTTAGCGGCTGCAACAGTTGCAATATCTTCAGATGAAAAAAATAGAGGAGTAGCCCTTGTTGATATGGGGGGAGGATCTACAACTTTATCTATTTTTAAAGATGGAGAGTTACAAGCGACGAGCGTATTACCATTAGGTGGAGACCATATAACGAAAGATATTGCGATTGGGTTGAAAACTTCAACAGAAAATGCAGATCAAATTAAGTTGAAATATGGACATGCTTTTTATGATACAGCATCTGAAGAAGAGATGTTTACGGTTCCTATTATGGGAAGTGATCAAACAGAACAATATTCTCAGTTGGAATTATCGGATATAATAGAGGCTCGTGTAGAGGAAATTTTAATGTTTGTTCAAGATGAAGTGCGTAAGTTAGGAGTAAAGCAAGTGGCTTCTGGTTATGTACTAACTGGCGGAATTGCTTCTATGCCAGGTGTTCTTGATCTTGCATATGATATTTTACATGAAAATGTTCGTGTAGCAACTCCTGATTATATTGGTGTGCGTGAGCCCCAATATACAAGTGGAGTTGGATTAATTAAACATTCTTATCAAAAAGCTAAATTACGTGGGAAAAATGTGCAGGAAAAGCAAGAGCATTTTGAACCAGTACCAGCACCAGCACCAACGCCGGTACAACAGCAACCCACGAAACAAAAAACTCGTAATCAAAACAATAATAATCAAAATGATGACCGCATGATGTCAAAAGTAAAACGTGTATTCCGTTATTTATGGGATTAAAATTGGACACGAAAAATGAGGTTCTAGGGGGATTTCGACATGTTAGAGTTTGATACTACTCAAGATCAATTAGCGAATATAAAAGTTATCGGTGTCGGCGGTGGCGGAAACAATGCTGTAAACCGTATGATTGAACACGGTGTACAAGGTGTAGACTTTATCGCTGTGAACACTGATGCACAAGCATTAAATCTATCAAAAGCTGAAACAAAAATGCAAATTGGTGGAAAATTAACGCGTGGACTTGGTGCAGGCGCAAACCCTGAAGTAGGGAAAAAAGCTGCAGAAGAAAGTAAAGAACAGATTCAAGAAGCACTTCGTGGTGCGGATATGGTCTTCGTAACTGCCGGTATGGGCGGTGGAACTGGAACTGGTGCAGCTCCAGTTGTTGCTCAAGTTGCAAAAGAATTAGGTGCTTTAACAGTAGGTGTTGTAACACGTCCATTTACTTTTGAAGGACGTAAGCGTGCGACGCAAGCAGCATCTGGTATTGCAGCATTTAAAGAAAATGTAGATACTCTTATTGTAATTCCAAACGATCGCTTATTAGAGATTGTTGATAAAAATACGCCAATGTTAGAAGCATTCCGTGAAGCTGATAACGTATTACGTCAAGGTGTTCAAGGTATTTCGGATTTAATTGCAACGCCAGGTTTAATTAACTTAGACTTTGCAGACGTAAAGACAATTATGTCTAATAGAGGTTCTGCTTTAATGGGTATTGGTTCTGGTAATGGGGAAAATCGTGCTGCAGAAGCTGCGAAAAAAGCGATTTCTAGCCCATTACTAGAAACATCTATTGATGGAGCTCAAGGTGTTATCATGAACATTACGGGTGGCGCTAACTTAAGCTTATATGAAGTACAAGAAGCGGCAGACATCGTAGCTTCAGCTTCAGATCCAGAAGTAAATATGATCTTCGGTTCTGTTATTAACGAAGGATTAAAAGATGATATCGTTGTAACTGTAATTGCAACTGGTTTTGATGATAGCATTGCAACTCAACCACCAAAACCAATTATTCGTCCGAATGCGAACCACACGCAACAACAGCAACAACCAGTAGCTCAACCTTCAAAACAGCGTGAAGTAAAACGTGAAATGAAGCGTGAAGAGCCAGTTGTACATGAGCGTCATTCAGATTCAGATGATATCGATATTCCAGCATTTTTACGTAACCGTCGTAGACGATAAAAAAAGGAGCTTTCATGCTCCTTTTTGTTTTTTATGGAAAAGACCTGCTAAGCAGGTCTTTTTTTTTATTTCGTATATTTCAATATATTTTGTTTGTGAAAATAAGAGTATATCATTCTATGAATTTGTACTTTTATTTTTTACCGACAGATTATGTCTAGAAATCACAAAATAACAAAAAAACACCTCCGCAAATTGACACACTTTCCTATTGGATATGCATTATACTAGTCTCAACTTGAAAAAAGAGGTGACTTGTTTGGTTGTTTACGCCGACGTTGTTTGGTTGTTAAACGCCTGCATTGATTTTCTTTTGCTTTTATTAACAGCTACCTTGTTAAAAAAGAAAATCAAAAGATGGAGGCTTGTGTTAGGGGCATTTATAGGTTCAACTATTGTTATTTTTGCCTTTACTCCTTTTGCTTCTATGATGACACATCCAATTATGAAACTACTGTACTCGTTACTTATTGTGTATACAGCATTTGGGTTTACAACATTTAGAAATTATGCACAAACTGTTTTTACTTTTTACTTTGTAACCTTTATGGTTGGCGGAGGATTAATTGGAACTCATTTCTTTTTGCAAACGAATGAAATGGTAAATGGATTGGTTCAATCTCAGTCAATTTCTTACGGTGATCCAATTAGTTGGTTATTTGTTATTTTTGGTTTTCCAGTAATTTATTATTTTTCTAAAAAGCGTATTGAAAGCGTAGAGGTCACGAAAATACACTATGATCAAATTGTGAAAGTAAAAATTCAATTAGCCGAAGAAGAACTAGAACTCGCAGGTCTTATTGACAGTGGGAACCAACTTTATGACCCATTAACAAAAACACCTGTTATGATTATGCATGTTTCATCATTAGAACATTGCTTACCATCTTGGTTAACAGAACAAATTTATTCCAAAACAGAAATTCCTCAAATACCAGAAAATGATTCTGGTTGGGCGACCAAATTACGCTTAATTCCTTTCCGTGCAGTAGGAGTAGAGAGTCAATTTTTGTGGGCAATTAAGCCTGACAGTGTGCAAGTTGACCATGAAGGTAGTTCTATTGTTGTAAACAAAGTATTAATTGGATTAAATACACAACAGCTGTCTACTAATGGGGAGTATCAATGTATTGTGCATCCAAAAATGTTGATTTCGCAAAAAATGGTGATCGCTTAATAAATGAGAGGCGGGATAATATGATGAAATTAAAATTTTATTTAGTATACCTTTGGTATAAAGTATTGCTGAAATTAGGAATTAAGACCGATGAAATTTATTATATTGGTGGAAGTGAAGCGTTGCCACCACCGTTAACAAAAGAAGAAGAGGAAGTTCTTTTGAATAAATTGCCAAAAGGAGATCAGGCAGCAAGGTCATTACTTATTGAACGTAACTTAAGGCTCGTTGTATATATAGCAAGAAAGTTTGAAAATACAGGGATAAATATTGAAGATTTGATTAGTATAGGAACAATCGGCCTTATTAAAGCGGTAAATACATTTAATCCAGAAAAGAAAATAAAATTAGCAACATATGCATCGCGTTGTATAGAAAATGAAATTTTAATGCATTTACGTCGAAATAACAAAAATCGTTCGGAAGTTTCTTTTGATGAACCACTAAACATTGATTGGGATGGGAATGAACTGTTATTGTCTGACGTGTTAGGTACAGATGATGATATTATTACAAAAGATTTAGAAGCTACTGTAGATCGTCACCTTTTAATGAAAGCATTACACCAATTAAATGATCGTGAAAAACAAATTATGGAACTTCGGTTTGGGCTTGCTGGAGGAGAGGAAAAGACGCAAAAAGATGTGGCGGATATGCTTGGGATTTCACAGTCATACATTTCGCGTTTAGAAAAAAGAATTATAAAAAGATTACGAAAAGAATTTAATAAAATGGTGTGAAGAATAAGACCAGCCGTTATGTAGGCTGGTCTTATTCTATTTAGTTGTATTAGGAAAGATAATTTAAATAAAAAATCGTGAAAAAACCACATGCATAAAATCCCCTTCAAAGGAAATACTTTACACTGTACAGCAACTCCCGATAGGAGGGAACACTTTGACGAGAAACAAAGTAGAAATTTGCGGTGTTGATACAGCTAAACTTCCAGTATTAAAAAATGATGAAATGCGTAAATTATTTCGTGAAATGCAAAGTGGAGAGATAAGCGCAAGAGAAAAATTAGTGAATGGAAACTTACGTCTTGTACTGAGCGTCATCCAAAGATTTAATAACAGAGGAGAATATGTTGACGATTTATTTCAAGTTGGTTGCATCGGACTTATGAAATCAATTGATAATTTTGATTTAGGCCAAAATGTAAAATTTTCAACGTATGCTGTGCCGATGATTATTGGGGAAATACGCAGATATTTGCGTGATAATAATCCGATTCGCGTATCGCGCTCATTGCGAGATATTGCGTATAAAGCTTTGCAAGTAAGAGAAAAATTGATTGCAGAAAATTCAAAAGAACCAACAGCAATGGATATTGCAAAAGTGCTAGAAGTAACTCATGAAGAGATAGTATTTGCTTTAGATGCGATTCAAGATCCAGTTTCATTATTTGAACCGATTTATAATGATGGGGGAGATCCTATCTTTGTTATGGATCAGTTAAGTGATGAAAAACAAAAGGACGAGCAGTGGGTTGAAGAATTAGCATTGAAAGAAGGAATGAAGCGTTTAAATGATAGAGAGAAAATGATTATTAGAAAACGTTTCTTCCAAGGAAAGACACAGATGGAAGTTGCAGAAGAAATTGGGATTTCCCAAGCGCAAGTATCACGTTTAGAGAAGTCAGCTATTAAACAAATGAATAAAACGATTCAAGGATAAGGTCTCACCAATTATGGTGAGACCTTTTTATATGTAATATGGTTTGTGCTCATAGTAGGGGATTAGTGTTCATATAATGAAACTAGCATGGTGTTTCGTATAGATGGCTTCCTGTAAATATGAGAAACAGTTTCCAATTTGTCATATAAGGGAGAGGATAAAAATGGTGATACGAATTTCAGAGTTACAGATGAAGGATGTTATAAATATTTCAGATGGAAAAAGGATTGGGAATATTGGAGATATTGAAATTGATATGAACACAGGGCAAGTTTGTTCTGTTATTATTTCCAAACAGACACGTATGCTAGGTATTTTTGGAAAAGATGTTGAGATTGTAATTCCTTGGAAGGAAATTGTGAAAATTGGGGAGGATGTCATACTTGTAAGAGTAAATCCTGTTAATTCTGTAACAGAATCAATACAAACACCGACAATTTCATAAAGAATATTACAAATTCCTCTTTTTTTTCTGTTAGGATTATGAAAAAATAAAAGTATGGTAAAATAGACAGGAAGTACCATGCTTTTTTCTGTTATTTTAATTAAAAGGAGCCGCTTTATTATGAGAGAACCATTTAAATATGTGGACGGTATACTGTATTTACAAGCGTGGAAAGAACTTGGAAACATTACTGCTGGATTTACGACAAAAGATGGTGGGATAAGTACAGGCTCCTTTCATGCGATGAATTTAGGATTACATGTGAATGATATCGTGGAGAACGTTCATGAAAACAGACGCATTTTAGCAAATAAGTTACAAAAACCATTAGAAAACTGGATTTGCTCTGAACAAGTTCATGCTCATCATGTTGAAAAAGTAGGGCAACAGGAAAAGGGAAGTGGTGTCTATTCATATGAGGACGGCATTTCAAAAACAGATGGCATTTATACGAGTAATGAAGATGTTCTGTTAACGTCTTGTTACGCGGATTGTGTTCCGCTCTATTTTTATGCACCATCACATGGTATGATAGGACTTGCGCATGCTGGATGGAAAGGCACTGTACAAGAGATTGCAAAGGAAATGATTCAAAAGTGGAATGCAGAAGGTATTTCAAGTGATGAAATTCATGTTGCAATTGGGCCGTCGATCGGATCTTGTTGTTATGTTGTGGATGATCGTGTATTAACAGCAGCACAGGAAGTAGTTAGCGGTGCTGTTCCTCATCAAAAAATTTCTGACGGGCAGTACGCAATTAATTTAAAAGAAATTAATCGTATATTATGTGTACAAGCAGGCATAAAAGAAGAGCATATTGTAATGTCATCTCTTTGTACAAGCTGTGAAGAGCAACTATTTTTCTCTCATCGTCGTGATCAAGGTAAGACAGGAAGAATGTTGAGTTTCATAGGTTTTAAGGAGGAAGGAAGCAAGTGACAGTACAAGAAAATTTAGTAATTGTAAACGAAGCTATTAAAGAATCTTGCGCTCGAGCTGGACGTTCGTTGCAAGATATTAAACTTGTTGCAGTTACAAAAACTGTAGGGATTGAAAAAACAAACGAAGTAATTGAAGCTGGAATTATCGATTTAGGTGAAAATAGAAATGAAGGTTTCTTACAGAAATACGAGCATTTCGGTTCAAAAGTTAATTGGCACTTTATTGGCTCATTACAAACGAGAAAAGTAAAAGAAATCATTAATGAAATTGATTATTTACATTCGTTAGATCGTCTTTCGCTGGCGAAAGAAATTCAGAAACGTGCTGATAAGAAAGTGAAATGCTTTATTCAAGTGAAAACCTCATCTGAAGAATCGAAGCAAGGATTGGCAATAGAAGAGGTTGTTTCTTTTATTCAAAGTTTGCAAGAATTCGATAAAATTGAAGTGGTTGGACTAATGACGATGGCTCCATTTACAGAAGAAGAGGAAGAAATCAGACGCTGTTTTAAGGAATTACGTATGCTGCAAACAGAGGTGCAGGAGCTAGAGTTATTACATGCGCCATGTAAAGAATTATCAATGGGAATGTCCAATGATTACACAATTGCAATTGAAGAAGGGGCTACATATATTCGTTTGGGAACGATTTTAGTAGGGAAAGCGTAAAAGGAAGGAGAATCTTATTATGAGTTGGTCAAAAGTAAAATACTTCTTTTTTGATACACCGGAAGAAAAAGAAGCAGCTCAATATGGTTATGAAAAGGAGCAAACAGACATGAAAAAGCAGCAAGATCCACCAGAACAACAAGACGTTACGTTTCCGAAAGCGCAACCGAAGCAAAATGTTGTGAGTATTGAAACAGCAAAACAATCTTCAAAAGTTGTTTTATTAGAACCACGCACATATTCGGAAGCACAAGGGATTGCGGACCACTTAAAAGGTAGACGAGCTGTTGTAATTAATTTGCAGAGAATGTCTACTGATCAAGCGGTACGTATCGTTGACTTTTTAAGTGGTACTGTATACGCTATAGGCGGGGACATTCAAAAAATAGGACCGAAAACATTTATGTGTACACCTGAAAATGTAGATATTGTTGGTGCGATTTCAGAGTTATTCGGTGAAGAAGAAGAAACAAATATAAAGAGGTGGTAATACGCCATGACAACAGTTTTTATAGTGTTAAGTTATGCTATCGAGATTTACTCGTGGGCACTTATTATTTACATTCTCCTATCATGGTTTCCTGGTGCAAAGGAATCAGCTTTTGGAGAGTTCCTGGCACGTATTTGTGAACCGTATTTAGAACCATTCCGCCGCTTTATTCCGCCGCTTGGAATGATTGATATTTCTCCAATCGTTGCGATCTTTGCGTTGAAACTTGCTAAAACTGGTTTGTTCAGTTTATTAAGCTATTTTTTATAGTAAGAAGGTAAATACATGAGCATCTACGAACATTTTAGGCCTGATGAGGAGGTCTTTGTGGATAAAGTGCTAGAGTGGAAGCGAGCGGCGGAATACCATCAAGTGAAGTTAACGGATTTTCTTGATCCTAGGCAACAACAAATTGTTTCTATGGTAATAGGACAAGGTGATGTTGCTGTGCAATTTGGTGGTGCAACGCCTAATGCAGAGCGTAAAAGAGCACTTATTTATCCAGACTATCTAGAATTAAATGAAGAAGAATTTCAAGTAGAAGTATTAGAAATTGACTATCCTTCCAAGTTTTATACGCTAGAACATAGGCAAATATTAGGTACATTTATGTCTCTTGGTTTAACAAGAGAAAAATGTGGTGATATTTTGCTGCAAGAAAATCGTGCCCAAATTGTAGTTGCGAAAGAAATTGTATCGTATATTGAGATGAACTTACAATCAATAGGGAAAGTAAAAGTCTCTTTAGCGTCAGTGCAAGGAGAACAAATTCTACAGATAGATGAAACGTGGGGAGAGAAATCTGGAACGGTTTCTTCACTTCGTTTAGATGTTATGTTAGCTGAAATGTTACATTTATCTAGACAGAAAGTACAACCTTTCATAAAAAATGGTTTAGTAAAAGTCAATTGGAAAACAGTGGAGCAAACTTCTTATGAATGCTATCCAGGAGATGTTTTTTCTGTTAGAGGATATGGCCGAAGTAAATTATTTTCTGTAGAAGGTAGAACAAAACGCGACAAATGGAGAATTTTGTATGGTATACTAAAATGATTGGTTTTTTAGAAGGAAATCCTCCTATTTTGTCGAAGAAAAGATATAATTGAAAGAGGAAATTTAGATAACTACTTGGAGGTGGCGTTGTGCCGTTAACACCATTAGATATTCATAACAAAGAATTTGGTCGCGGATTCCGTGGCTATGATGAAGATCAAGTAAATGAGTTTCTTGATCAAATTATCAAAGATTATGAATTGGTCATTCGTGAGAAAAAAGCTTTAGAAGAAAAAGTTGCGCAGTTAGAAGGGAAGTTAGATCATTTCTCTAATATTGAAGATACGTTAAACAAATCTATCGTCGTTGCACAAGAAGCAGCGGAAGAAGTAAAACGTAATGCGCAAAAAGAAGCGAAATTAATTGTGCGTGAAGCAGAAAAGAATGCTGATCGTATTATTAACGAAGCATTAGTAAAATCAAGAAAAGTTGCTTTTGATATTGAAGAGCTAAAGAAACAAGCGAAAGTATTCCGAACTCGTTTCCGTATGTTATTAGAAACACAGCTTGAGATGTTAAACAACGATGATTGGGATAAACTAATTGAATTAGAAGACGAAGTAGATGAACTGTTGAAAAAAGAAGAAACAGTGTAAGCTTGACGTTTTTCTCATTATTACATATAATTTTAAACAACATATTTATTAAGAAAAACGAAGATAGGGATAAGTACCTTTTCAAACCTTATATAGCGAACTGAGGATGGTGTAAGCTCAGGATAAGGAGATAGTGGGAATATCACCCTGGAGTTCCGCGCTGAACAAATAGAGTAAGCGTAGGCGTGTATTCGCGTTAAGAATATAAAGAGGATTCTATACACATGTATATGATCTACTAGGGTGGTACCGCGGGAGACTTTCTCGTCCCTTTTTGGGATGAGTAGGTCTCTTTTTTATTCCGTTTTTTAAGTGTTTCTTTTATACATGTAAGGAGGAATTGAGCATGGAGTACAAAAATACATTACTGATGCCAAAAACAGAGTTCCCAATGCGTGGGAATTTACCAAAACGTGAGCCTGCAATGCAAGAAAAATGGGCTGAAATGAATATTTACGAAAAAGTACAAGAACATACAAAAGGACGTCCTTTATTTGTATTGCATGATGGACCTCCATATGCGAATGGTGACATTCATATGGGACATGCATTAAATAAAGTATTAAAAGACTTTATTGTTCGTTATAAATCAATGACTGGTTTTAGTGCGCCATATGTTCCAGGATGGGATACGCACGGTTTACCAATTGAACAAGCTTTAACAAATAAAGGTGTAAAACGTAAAGAAATGACAGTTGCTGAGTTCCGTAAGTTATGTGCAGAGTATGCATATGAACAAGTAGAACGTCAACGTGAACAATTTAAGCGTCTAGGTGTACGTGCAGATTGGGATAATCCATATATTACTTTAGAGCCAGCTTATGAAGCACAACAAATTAAAGTGTTTGGTGACATGGCGAAAAAAGGTTATATCTATAAAGGTCAAAAACCAGTTTACTGGTCTCCAACGAGTGAATCTGCTTTAGCGGAAGCTGAAATTGAATATCAAGATAAAAAATCAGCATCTATTTACGTAGCATTCCCTGTAAAAGATGGAAAGAACGTATTAGAAGGTGATGAAAAGTACATCATTTGGACAACGACACCTTGGACATTACCTGCAAACCTAGGTATTTCTGTTCACCCAGAGCTTGAATATAGCATTGTAAAAGTAAACGATGAGAAATATATCATTGCTTCTGAGCTGTTTGAGACAGTTGCAAAAACGTTAGAGTGGGAAAATGCTGAAGTTGTGAAAACAGTAAAAGGTAGCGAACTTGAGTACACAGTTGCAAAACATCCATTCTACGATCGTGATTCATTAGTTATGCTAGGAGACCACGTAACAACAGATGCAGGTACAGGTTGTGTTCATACAGCACCAGGACACGGGGAAGATGACTTCGTTGTTGGTAAAAAGTATGGATTAGAAGTACTTTGCCCAGTCGATGATAAAGGTGTATTAACAAATGAGGCACCTGGATTTGAAGGCTTATTCTATGATAAAGCTAACAAACCAATTACAGAAAAATTAGAAGAAGTAGGCGCGTTACTGAAACTAACATTCATTACACATTCATACCCACATGATTGGAGAACGAAAAAACCAATTATTTTCCGTGCGACAGCACAGTGGTTTGCATCTATTGAAGCATTCCGTAAAGAATTAATAGAAGCTGTAGCAGAAACAAAATGGGTACCAGCATGGGGAGAAACTCGTCTTCATAATATGGTTCGTGACCGTGGTGACTGGTGTATTTCTCGTCAGCGTGCATGGGGTGTGCCAATTCCAGTATTCTATGCTGAGAATGGTGATCCAATTATTACGGATGAAACAATTAACCATGTAGCAGATTTATTCCGTGAACACGGTTCTAACGTATGGTTCGAGCGTGAAGCGAAAGATCTATTACCAGAAGGATTTACACATCCAGGTAGCCCAAATGGCGAATTCCGTAAAGAAACAGACATCATGGATGTATGGTTCGATTCAGGTTCTTCTCACCAAGCGGTATTAGAAGAGCGCGAAGATTTACAGCGTCCAGCTGATTTATATTTAGAAGGATCTGACCAGTATCGTGGTTGGTTTAACTCTTCATTATCAACAGCAGTTGCTGTAACAGGTAAAGCTCCATATAAAGGCGTACTAAGTCACGGTTTCGTACTAGATGGTGAAGGACGTAAGATGAGTAAGTCGATTGGAAACATTGTCGTACCGAAGAAAATTATGGATCAATTAGGCGGAGACATTTTACGCTTATGGGTATCTTCTGTTGACTATCAATCTGACGTACGTATTTCAGATGATATTTTAAAACAAGTAGCAGAAGTGTATCGTAAAATCCGTAACACATTCCGTTTCTTATTAGGAAACTTAGACGACTTTAAGCCAAGTGAAAATGCAGTAGCTGTAGCTGAACTTCGTGAAGTAGATCGTTACATGTTAGTGAAATTAAATGACTTAATTACAAAAGTTAAAGAAGCATATGAGACATACGACTTCGCTGCTGTGTATCATGCAATTCATAACTTCTGTACAATTGATTTAAGTTCATTCTATTTAGACTTTGCAAAAGACATTTTATATATTGAAGGTGCAAACCACGAAGATCGTCGTGCGATTCAAACTGTATTATATGATGTTCTTGTTGCGTTAACGAAACTTGTAACACCAATCTTACCGCATACAGCTGATGAAGTATGGCCATACATTCCAGGCGTAACAGAAGAAAGTGTACAATTAACTGATATGCCAGAAGCTGTACAATTAGATGACGCGGAAGCGTTAAAAACAAAATGGGATGCATTTATGACATTACGTGATGACGTGTTAAAAGCACTAGAAGTAGCTCGTAATGAAAAAGTAATCGGTAAGTCATTAAATGCAAGCATTACGCTATATCCAACTGCAGAAATGAAAGCTATGTTAGAGTCTATTAGCGAAGACTTAAAGCAATTATTCATCGTTTCTGAGTATAAACTTGGTGGTATGATGGATGAAGCGCCAGCAGATGCACCGAAGTATGAACATACAGCGGTTGTTGTTGCTCAAGCAACTGGTGAAACATGTGAACGTTGTTGGGTAGTTTCAGAAACAATTGGTAAAGATGCTGAACATGAAACATTATGTGAGCGTTGTGCAACAGTTGTTAAAGAAAACTATGTAAAATAATAAAAAAAGCTGACTGCTATTGATACAGTCAGTTTTTTTGTTGATGGCATATCAAAATCACTTTCAGACTCTTTCCTGTGAAGGAAAAATGTGTGTGAGGTAAGCAAATAAATTTCGGACACACTAACTGTACATTACAGCTAGGAGGAATGTACACGTGAATGAAATTTACATGGAAATAAAAGAAGAATTGCAATTGATGAGAAAAGAGTTGCAAGAGAGACTAGCTAAAGAAGTAATGCACAAATATGATGTCGAGTTCAGCCAAGAGCTTGGATATGAAATTAAGGAAGAGATAAAGAAAAAATTGCTATTACATGATATAAAAGAGGATTTAAAGGATGTAGAACGCGCATTATTTAAAATGGAAATAGACATGTATGGTATTTGTGAAGATACGGGGAGATTAATTTCGACAAAGCAAATGAAGACAATGCCGACTGCCCGTACGATTCATGAATTCTTTTATGAAAAGGTAAATGTATGAATACGCACAACGATATTATATTACCTTTTTTTAATTTATTTTATTCTTCTATAAAGGTTCATTGTGAAAAGGTAGCAGCTATGCTAAAATTTTGAGGTACACTGTCTTTGTGGGGGAAATGAAAATGATATATTATGTAATAGCGTTATTCGTCATTGCTATCGATCAAATATCGAAGTGGTTAATTGTAAAGAACATGGAATTGGGTACGAGTATTCCGATTATCGACAATGTATTATACATAACATCACATCGAAATAGAGGCGCTGCTTGGGGTATTTTAGAAAATAAAATGTGGTTCTTCTACATTATTACAGTTGTTTTTGTAGTGTTTATTGTATTTTATATGAAAAAGTATGCGAAAACAGACAAGCTTCTAGGTATTTCGTTAGGCCTAATTTTGGGCGGGGCAATTGGTAACTTTATTGATCGTGTATTTAGACAAGAAGTAGTGGATTTCATTCACGTGTATATTTTCTCGTACAACTATCCAGTATTCAATATAGCTGATTCAGCATTATGTATTGGTGTTGTATTAATTATTATTCAAACATTATTAGAAGGCAAGAAAGCGAAGGAGTAATTGAATGAGTGAAGTAGTACAAGTAACAGTTGCAGCAGAGCAAAAAAACGAGCGAATTGATAAATTCGTTACAGGGATAAATAACGAATGGTCACGTACGCAAGTGCAGCAATGGATTAAAGATGAAGTTGTGACAGTAAACGGGAAAGCGGTAAAAGGGAATTATAAAGTAAAAGAAGAAGATGAAATTACAGTAACAATTCCTGAACCAGAAGAGTTAGATATTCAACCAGAGGATT
This sequence comes from Bacillus sp. PPSBB_2, assembly GCF_045291115.1. Taxonomy (NCBI): domain Bacteria; kingdom Bacillati; phylum Bacillota; class Bacilli; order Caryophanales; family Bacillaceae; genus Bacillus; species Bacillus sp. PPSBB_2. The sequence goes on along the minus strand of NZ_CP147983.1, from coordinate 4,125,723 downwards.
TAAATTTAGAAATTTATTATGAAGATGCAGATGTGCTTGTTGTAAATAAGCCACGTGGTATGGTTGTACATCCAGCACCAGGGCATACAAGTGGTACACTTGTAAATGGCCTTATGCACCATTGTACAGACTTATCAGGCATTAACGGTGTAATGCGTCCAGGTATCGTGCATCGTATCGATAAAGATACATCTGGACTATTAATGGTTGCTAAAAATGATATGGCACATGAATCGCTTGTAAATCAGCTTGTAGCAAAAACAGTAACGAGACGTTACAAAGCGATTGTACACGGTGTGATTCCGCATGATAAGGGAACGATTGATGCTCCGATTGCTCGTGATAAGAAAGAGCGTCAAAGTATGACAGTTGATGAAAATGGTAAGAACGCTGTTACGCATTTCCAAGTGTTAGAACGCTTTAAAGACTTTACACTTGTAGAATGTCGCTTAGAAACGGGACGTACGCACCAAATTCGTGTTCATATGAAATATATTGGCTATCCACTTGCAGGAGATCCGAAGTATGGTCCGAAGAAAACGTTAGATATGAATGGACAAGCACTTCATGCGGGTATTTTAGGCTTTGATCATCCTCGTACTGGTGAATATATTCAGTTTGAGGCACCGATTCCAGAAGTGTTTGAAGACGCATTAAATATTTTACGAAAATAGTATTGACAAATCATAAGAAAACTGAGATACTGACAACAGTTAAATAATGATCCTTTAACACAGCCCCGTGAGGTTGAGAAGGTAACGGTTTGAAATACTTAGGGTATGTTGTACCCTTTTTTCAAAAGTCCTCTCGCACACGCTGAGAGGACTTTTTTATACCATTACTCTCACGCAAGAAAAAAGCTTGGAGGTGTAGAGCATGCAAGAGAAAGCTGTCGTTTTAGATGACCAAATGATTCGCCGCGCTTTAACACGAATTAGTCATGAAATCGTGGAACGAAATAAAGGTGTCGATAATTGTGTTCTTGTCGGAATTAAAACTCGTGGAATTTTTATTGCACAACGTTTGGCAGAACGAATTGGTCAAATTGAAGGAAAAGAAATGGAAGTTGGAGAGTTAGACATTACGTTATATCGTGATGATTTAACACTACAATCGAAAAATAAAGAACCACTTGTAAAAGGTTCTGATATCCCTGTAGATATTACGAAGAAAAAAGTTATCCTTGTGGATGACGTATTATATACAGGAAGAACAGTTCGAGCAGCAATGGATGCTCTTATGGATTTAGGTAGACCATCTCAAATCCAATTGGCGGTTCTTGTTGATAGAGGTCATCGCGAATTACCAATTCGCGCTGATTATGTAGGGAAGAATATTCCAACATCAAGTGAAGAGCGTATCGAAGTTGATTTGCAAGAGACAGATCAACAAGATCGAGTAAGCATATACGATAAGTAAAGCCCTTTTAAATGTAGTCCTGTGAGGCTGCCAAAGGGTCTTGGCTTTCATATGTCAAATTTGGCATACGAAAGTGTAGGACTCTTTGTGCACAGGCACAAAGAGTTTTTTTATTGCAAAGATTTAAACTGAAGGAGGATGTAACAATGGAACAAAAGCCAGTGTTAGACGTTAATGAAGTACCGAAACCGGGAAAATGGTTATTTTTAAGTATACAACATTTGTTCGCGATGTTTGGATCAACAGTGCTTGTTCCGTTTTTAACAGGATTGAATCCATCAGTAGCATTAATATCAAGTGGATTAGGAACGTTAGCGTTTCTTCTTATAACGAAAGGTCAAGTACCTGCTTATCTAGGATCATCATTCGCCTTTATCGCACCGATTATAACAGCGAAAACGGCAGGTGGACCGGGAGCGGCAATGCTTGGTGGTTTGCTAGCAGGACTTGTGTACATCTTAATCTCACTCGGAATTAAGAAATCAGGATCAGAGTGGATTATGAAATTACTACCACCAATCGTAGTTGGTCCAGTAGTAATGGTAATCGGTCTAGCTTTAGCACATACAGCAGTTAACATGGCGATGAACGGTGCGGATGGCAAATATAGCTTTACACACTTTTCAGTAGCGTTAGTAACATTAGCAATTACAATTATATGCTCGATATTTGGAAGAGGATTTTTCAGTATCATACCAGTGTTACTTGGCATTATCGGCGGATATATCTTCGCTTACTTCCAAGGGCTAGTAGACTTAAAGCCGGTAGCTGAGGCAAAATGGTTTGTTGTACCAGATTTCACAGTACCATTTGTAACATACACACCAGAGTTTTCATGGAAGATTGTACTCTTGATGGTACCAGTTGCACTAGTAACAATATCAGAACATATCGGACATCAAATTGTTCTTGGAAATGTTATTAAAAGAGATTTAATTGAAAAACCAGGTTTACACCGTTCAATCTTCGGTGACGGAGTAGCAACATTAATCGCGTCACTAATCGGTGGGCCACCGAATACAACGTATGGTGAAAACATCGGTGTGCTAGCAATTACGAGAGCATACAGTGTATACTTATTCATCGGTTCAGCAGTATTCGCAATCATGTTCGGATTTATCGGTAAGATTTCTGCACTGATTCATTCGATCCCAACACCAGTTATGGGTGGTGTATCAATCTTACTATTCGGTGTAATCGCATCAAGCGGATTACGCATGATGGTAGATGATAAAACAGATTTAAGTGACAAACGAAACTTAATGATTGCATCAGTAATATTAGTAATCGGTATTGGTGGAGCGGTACTTCATGTAGGAGAATCATTCCAAGTAGAAGGAATGGCACTAGCAGCAATTGTAGGTGTACTGTTAAATCTACTACTACCGGAAACGAAACAAATAAAACAATCTAAGCAGATTGCTTCATAATAATAACCTTTTAATTCAGTCCTGTGAGACCGGAAAGGGTGGCTTCTTTCTTGCACCCTAGTCTCACACGATTAGGGTATTTTTATGCAAAGGTTGTTATAAAAATTCAAAAGTGGTAACATAAAAATCAGAAAGATGAGGGATGACGATGAGCCATTTGTTAACGATGAGTGAATTATCGGAAGTAGAAATTTCAGAAATCCTAAAAGATGCAGAAGATTTTGCGAATGGAAAAGAGAGCAAAACGACAGAGCAAACTTTTGTTGCGAACTTGTTCTTTGAGAATAGTACGAGAACGAGATTTAGCTTTGAAGTTGCTGAGAAGAGATTAGGACTTGATGTTTTAAACTTTTCAGCTGATGCATCTAGCGTACAAAAAGGAGAAACTCTATACGATACGATAAGAACACTAGAATCAATCGGAACAAAAGCAGTGGTCATCCGCCACGAGCAAGATCGCTACTTCGATGAACTAAAAGATCAGGTGAATATTCCAATCTTAAATGCTGGAGATGGATGCGGAAACCACCCAACACAGTGCCTACTGGACCTTCTTACAATTAAACAAGAGTTTGGAAGATTTGAAGGTTTGAAGATTGCAATAGTAGGAGATGTTCGTCATAGCCGAGTAGCACGTTCTAATGCAGAAGCATTAACGAAGCTTGGTGCAACAATTTACTTTGCAAGTCCAGAAGAGTGGCAAGATGAAGACAACACATTTGGAACATACAAACCATTAGATGAACTTGTTCCAGAAGTTGATGTAATGATGTTACTCCGTGTACAACATGAGCGTCATGATCATTATGAAACAGACATTATGAAAGAATATCATGAGAAACACGGATTAACAGTAGAAAGAGAAAAGCGTATGAAAGAAGGAAGCATTATTATGCATCCAGCTCCTGTAAACCGTGATGTTGAAATTGCAAGTGAACTTGTTGAGTGTGAGCGTTCACGTATATTTAAACAAATGGAAAATGGAGTTTACGTAAGAATGGCTGTACTAAAACGCGCCTTACCAAATGTATTAGGAGGAATGAAACATGAATTATTTGTTTAAAAATGGTCGTTATATGAATGAAGAAGGAAAAATCGTAGCAACGGATCTTCTCGTACAAGACGGTAAAATCGCTAAGGTAGCAGAAAATATTACGGCAGATAATGCTGAAGTAATCGATGTGAACGGAAAGTTAATCGCACCTGGATTAGTAGATGTACACGTACATCTTCGTGAACCAGGTGGTGAACATAAAGAAACAATTGAAACAGGTACACTAGCAGCGGCAAAAGGTGGATTCACTACAATTTGCGCAATGCCAAATACACGCCCGGTACCAGATTGCAGAGAACATATGGAAGACTTGCAAAAACGTATTGAAGAAAAAGCTCATGTTAACGTACTACCATACGGAGCAATTACAGTACGTCAAGCTGGTTCTGAAATGACAGATTTCGAAACATTAAAAGAACTTGGAGCATTTGCTTTCACAGATGACGGCGTAGGCGTACAAGATGCGAGCATGATGTTAGCGGCTATGAAACGTGCAGCAAAATTAGATATGGCAGTAGTTGCGCACTGTGAAGAGAATACGCTTATTAATAAAGGTTGTGTACATGAAGGGAAGTTTTCTGAGAAACACGGATTAAACGGTATCCCATCAGTATGTGAATCTGTACATATTGCAAGGGATATACTGCTTGCTGAAGCAGCAGATTGCCACTATCACGTATGTCATGTAAGTACGAAAGGTTCTGTACGTGTAATCCGTGATGCGAAACGCGCTGGAATTAAAGTAACAGCAGAAGTAACACCGCATCACCTAGTGTTATGTGAAGATGATATCCCATCAGCTGATCCTAACTTTAAAATGAACCCACCGCTTCGTGGAAAAGAAGACCATGCAGCATTAATTGAAGGTTTATTAGATGGAACGATCGATATGATCGCAACTGACCATGCACCGCATACAGCGGAAGAGAAAGCACAAGGAATTGAAAGAGCACCGTTTGGAATTACTGGTTTTGAAACAGCATTCCCGCTTCTATACACAAACCTTGTGAAAAAGGGAGTTATTACGCTAGAACAGTTAATTCAATTCTTAACAGAAAAGCCAGCTGATACATTCGGCTTAGAAGCAGGTCGCCTAAAAGAAGGTAGAGCAGCTGATATTACAATCATTGATTTAGAACAAGAAGAAGAGATTGACCCAACAACATTCTTATCAAAAGGAAAAAATACACCATTCGCAGGTTGGAAATGCCAAGGATGGCCGGTAATGACAATCGTTGGTGGTAAGATCGCATGGCAAAAGGAGAGTGCATTAGTATGAAAAGACAACTTATCTTAGAAGATGGAACAGTATTAATTGGAACAGGTTTCGGAGGCGAAATCGAAAAGTCAGGTGAGGTTGTATTTACAACAGGAATGACTGGATATCAAGAAACATTATCTGATCCATCATATTGCGGTCAAATCGTAACATTCACGTACCCATTAATCGGAAACTACGGCATTAACCGTGACGATTTTGAATCCATTCACCCATCTGTAAATGGTTTAATCGTAAACGAAATTTGTGATCACCCATCAAACTTCCGTAATGAAATTTCGTTAAATGATTACTTGAAAGAAAGAAATATCCCAGGATTAGCAGGGATTGATACGAGAAAATTAACGAGAAAAATTCGTCAATACGGTACATTACGTGGACGCCTTTGTAACATGGATGCAGATGTAGAGTACATTGTAAGCCAATTAAAAGCGACAGTATTTACAGATCATGTAAAACGCGTATCAACGAAAGATCCATACCCAAGCCCAGGTCGTGGTCACCGAGTTGTACTAGTAGACTTCGGTATGAAACATGGTATTTTACGAGAATTAAATAAGCGTGACTGTGATGTAATTGTAGTTCCTTACAACACAACAGCGGAAGAAATTTTACGCCTTAGCCCAGATGGAATTATGTTAAGTAATGGACCTGGAGATCCGAAAGATGTACCAGAAGCAATTGAAATGTTAAAAGACATTATCGGTAAAGTTCCTTTATTCGGAATTTGCCTAGGACATCAATTGTTCGCTCTAGCATCAGGTGCAAATACAAGTAAGTTGAAATTTGGTCACCGTGGTTTAAACCATCCAGTAAAAAATCTTGCAACTGGAAAAGTAGCAATTACATCTCAAAACCACGGATACGCAGTAGAAGAAGAATCAGTTGAAAATACAGATCTTGAAATTACACATGTTGCTTTAAACGATGGAACGGTAGAAGGTCTTCGTCATAAGAAGTTCCCGGCATTTACAGTACAATACCATCCAGAAGCTTCAGCGGGACCAGAAGATGCAAATGATTTATTCGAAGATTTCTTAACAATGATTGAAAACTTCAAGAAAGAAGGGGAAGAGTTATGCCAAAACGCCTAGACATTAACACAATTTTAGTAATCGGATCAGGACCAATTGTAATTGGGCAAGCAGCGGAGTTTGACTACTCTGGTACACAAGCTTGTCAATCTCTTAAAGAGGAAGGTTACAAAGTAATCCTTGTTAACTCTAACCCAGCAACAATTATGACGGATACTGCAACAGCTGATAAAGTATACATCGAGCCATTAACATTAGAATTCGTAAGCCGTATTATTCGTAAAGAACGTCCTGATGCAATCCTACCAACATTAGGTGGTCAAACAGGTTTAAACATGGCTGTTGAACTTGCAAAATCAGGCGTACTTGACGAGTGCGGAGTTGAAATTTTAGGAACAAAATTATCAGCAATCGAGCAAGCGGAAGATCGTGATTTATTCCGTACATTAATGCAAGATTTAAATGAACCAACACCACCAAGTGAAATTATTCATAACCTTGATGAAGCATATGGATTTGTAAACGAAATTGGTTACCCAGTAATCGTTCGACCAGCGTTCACATTAGGAGGAACGGGCGGCGGAATTTGTCATAACGAAGAAGAGCTAATTGAAATCGTAACAAGTGGTTTAAAACATAGCCCAGTAACACAATGTTTATTGGAGAAAAGTATTGCTGGCTGTAAAGAAATTGAATACGAAGTAATGCGTGATTCAAATGATAACGCAATTGTAGTGTGTAACATGGAAAACATCGATCCAGTTGGTGTTCATACAGGTGATTCAATCGTTGTAGCACCGAGCCAAACGCTAAGCGACCGTGAATACCAAATGTTACGTAACACGTCATTACGAATTATTCGTGCACTAGGAATTGAAGGTGGATGTAACGTTCAGCTTGCACTAGATCCATATAGCTTCCAATACTATGTAATCGAAGTAAATCCACGTGTAAGTCGTTCATCTGCACTAGCATCTAAAGCAACTGGATATCCAATTGCGAAATTAGCAGCAAAAATTGCAGTCGGCTTAACGTTAGATGAAATCGTAAACCCAGTAACACAAAAAACTTACGCTTGCTTCGAGCCAGCGTTAGACTATGTTGTTTCAAAAATTCCACGTTGGCCGTTTGATAAGTTTGAATCAGCGAACAGAACGCTTGGAACACAAATGAAAGCAACTGGTGAAGTTATGTCAATCGGACGTAACTTAGAAGAATCATTACTAAAAGCAGTTCGTTCTTTAGAGCTTGGCATTTATCACTTAGAATTAGACCACTTAAAAGAACTTGATAAAGAAACGATGAAAAAACGTATCATTAAAGCGGATGATGAACGACTGTTTATTGTAGCAGAAGCAATTCGCCAAGGTGTAACGAAAGAAGAAATCAATGAATGGTGTGAAATGGACTTCTTCTTCTTACAAAAAGTTGAAAACATCGTAAATATGGAACGTGAAGTAAAAGCGAATGTAGGAAATATGGAAGTACTACAAACTGCAAAAGAAATGGGCTTCAGCGATCACTACATTGCAGCAGCTTGGAACAAAACGGAGCGCGAAATTTACGATATGCGTAAAGAAAATAATATGATGCCAGTATTCAAAATGGTAGATACTTGTGCGGCAGAGTTTGAATCTGCAACGCCATATTACTACAGCACATATGCGGAAGAAAATGAATCGATTGTAACAGATCGTAAGAGTGTAGTAGTTCTAGGATCTGGTCCGATCCGTATTGGTCAAGGTGTTGAGTTTGATTACGCAACAGTTCACTCAGTATGGGCAATTAAAGAAGCTGGATATGAAGCAATTATCATTAACAACAACCCAGAAACAGTTTCAACAGACTTCAGTATTTCTGACAAATTATACTTTGAACCATTAACGATTGAAGATGTAATGCATATTATCGATTTAGAAAAACCAGAAGGTGTTATCGTTCAGTTCGGTGGACAAACGGCAATTAACTTAGCAGCGAAACTAGAAGAACACGGTGTGAAAATTTTAGGAACATCACTTGAAGACTTAGACCGTGCAGAAGATCGTGATAAATTCGAAGCTGCTTTAACAAAACTTGGCATCCCGCAACCAGTTGGTAAAACAGCAACGACTGTAGAACAAGCGGTAGCAATCGCAGAAGAAATTGGTTACCCAGTATTAGTAAGACCATCTTACGTACTAGGTGGACGTGCGATGGAAATCGTATATCGCCAAGAAGAACTACTGCACTACATGAAAAATGCAGTTAAAGTTCATGCAGATCACCCAGTATTAATCGACCGTTACATGGTTGGTAAAGAAATTGAAGTAGATGCAATTTCCGATGGTGAGAATGTATTCATTCCAGGTATTATGGAACATATTGAACGCGCTGGAGTTCACTCTGGTGACTCAATTGGAGTATATCCACCACAAAGTTTATCTGAAAAACTAAAAGAACAAATCATTGAACATACAATTGCACTTGGAAAAGGATTAAACATTGTTGGATTACTAAATATCCAGTTTGTAGTATTCAAAGATCAAGTGTACGTAATTGAAGTAAATCCACGTGCAAGCCGTACAGTACCGTTCTTAAGTAAAATTACAGGCGTACCGATGGCGAATGTTGCAACGAAAGTTATTTTAGGGCAAGACCTAGTAGAGCAAGGATACGGAACTGGCTATCACCCAGAAGAGAAAGAAGTATATGTAAAAGCTCCGGTATTCTCATTCGCGAAACTACGCTCAGTTGATACAACATTAGGACCTGAAATGAAATCAACAGGGGAAGTAATGGGTAAAGACTTAACGCTTGAAAAAGCATTGTATAAAGGATTAGTTGCTTCTGGAATTAACATCCCAACGCACGGCTCAGTAATCATTACTGTAGCGGATAAAGATAAAGAAGAGGCGATGGAAATTGCAAAACGTTTCCACGAAATCGGCTATAACTTATTAGCAACAGCTGGAACAGCACAATCATTAGAAGAGCAAAATATCCCAGTACAAGTTGTAAACAAAATTGATTCTGAAGACTACAACTTACTAGATATTATCCGTCAAGGAAAAGCACAGTTTGTAATTAACACATTAACAAAAGGTAAACAACCAGCGCGTGATGGTTTCCGCATTCGCCGTGAATCAGTAGAAAATGGTGTGGCTTGCTTAACATCACTTGATACAACAAGAGCAATCTTACGAGTATTAGAATCTATGACATTCTCAGCTCATTCAATGAAAGAAATTACGCAAACAAAGCGTCACGAGGTGGTACATGCATGATGCAAAAGCAAAATATGATCGTCGTTAACCAAAAAGAAATCGCAAAAAATATTTACGAATTAGTGCTTCAAGGAACGTTAGTACAGCAAATGAACGAACCAGGGCAGTTTGTACACATTAAGGTAGCAGAGGGCATTGCGCCCCTTCTGCGCCGCCCAATTAGTATTTGTAATGTAGATCAAGAGAAGAACGAATTTACAATGCTATATCGTGCCGAAGGACAAGGGACAAAAACATTAGCAACTAGAAAACAAGGTGAAATGGTAGATGTACTAGGACCATTAGGACACGGTTTTCCTGTAGAAGAAGCAGAAGCTGGTCAAACAGCTTTACTAGTAGGTGGGGGAATTGGTGTACCACCACTTTATGAATTATCACAGCGCCTCGTTGCAAAAGGTGTACGTGTTATTCACATCTTAGGCTTTCAAACGAAAGATGTAGTTTTCTATGAAGAAAAATTTGCAGAACTTGGTGATACGTACGTTGCGACAGTAGACGGTACACACGGTACAAAAGGATTTGTCACAGATGTAATTGATAATTACGGAATTGACTTTGATATTCTTTATTCATGTGGTCCGCTAGCGATGCTTCGTGCATTAGAAGGACGTTACAAAGAGAAAAAAGCCTATATTTCATTAGAAGAACGTATGGGCTGTGGTATTGGAGCTTGTTTCGCATGTGTATGCCACTTACAAGAAAATCCAAGTGGACATTCTTACAAGAAGGTGTGTAGCGACGGACCAGTATTTCCAATCGGGGAGGTTGTACTATGAACAGATTGCAAGTTGAATTACCAGGATTATCATTAAAAAATCCAATTATACCGGCATCTGGATGCTTTGGGTTTGGTCGTGAATATGCACAGTTTTACGATTTAAGTGTACTAGGATCAATCATGATTAAAGCGACGACAGAACAACCACGTTATGGAAATCCAACGCCTCGTGTTGCTGAAACACCAGGCGGCATGCTAAATGCAATCGGACTTCAAAACCCGGGATTAGACAAAGTAATGAATTCGGAATTACCATGGTTAGAACAATTTGACCTTCCAATTATTGCAAACGTTGCAGGCTCACAAGCTGAGGATTACGTAGCGGTTGCGAAGGAAATTTCTAAAGCGCCTAATGTCCATGCACTAGAATTAAACATTTCTTGTCCGAACGTAAAAACAGGTGGTATCGCCTTTGGTACAAATCCTGAAATTGCTGCTGATTTAACGAAGCGAGTAAAAGAGGTTTCTGAAGTACCTGTATACGTGAAATTGTCACCGAACGTGGCAAACATAGTAGAAATTGCAAAAGCGATTGAAAATGCAGGTGCAGATGGTTTAACGATGATTAATACATTGCTTGGTATGCGTCTAGATTTAAAAACAGCTAAACCAATTTTAGCAAACCGTACAGGCGGATTATCAGGTCCTGCGATTAAGCCAGTAGCAATTCGCATGGTACATGAAGTAAGCCAAGCGGTTAACATTCCAATTATCGGAATGGGTGGTATTGAAACAGCTGAAGATGTAATTGAATTCTTCTATGCTGGCGCAAGCGCAGTTGCAGTAGGTACAGCGAACTTTATCGATCCGTTCGTATGTCCGACAATTATTGAAGAGTTACCAGCATTATTAGATGAATTAGGATTTGATCACATTTCGGAATGTCAAGGAAGGAGCTGGAAGCAAACATGTCACAGTCGTTAATCGTTGCACTAGATTTTCCAGGGAAACAAGAAGTAGAACAATTCTTACGCCACTTTGAAGGGGAAGAGTTATTTGTCAAAGTAGGTATGGAGTTATTTTACAAAGAAGGCCCTGCGATTATTACGTACTTAAAAGAAAAGGGACATAAGATCTTCTTAGATTTAAAACTTCATGATATTCCGAATACAGTAAAAAGCGCTATGCGTAGCCTAGCTAGTCTAGATGTTGATATGGTAAATGTTCATGCTGCTGGGGGAAGCAGCATGATGAAAGCTGCGATTGAGGGATTAGAGGAAGGTAAGCAAGAAGGAAAAGAGAGACCGATTTGTATTGCAGTTACACAACTAACAAGCACTTCGGAAGCTATGATGAAAAAAGAGATCGGCATTGAGAAAACGTTAGAAGAAGCGGTTGCTCATTATGCAAAATTAACGAAAGAAAGTGGACTTGATGGCGTTGTTTGTTCAACACTTGAAGTTCCAAAATTACGTGAAGTATGCGGAAATGAATTTGTAACAGTAACACCGGGGATTCGTCTTGCAAGCGATGATGTAAATGACCAAGTGCGCGTAGCAACACCGAAACGTGCGAGGGAACTTGGCTCAAGCTACATCGTAGTTGGACGTAGTATTACAAAAGCAGAAAATCCGCTTGAAGCGTATAAAACAGTAAAACAACAGTGGGAAGGTGTAACAGTATGAAAAAAGAAATCGCATCGCATTTATTAGAAATTGGAGCAGTATTTTTACAACCGAATGATCCATTCACTTGGTCTTCAGGTATGAAATCACCAATTTATTGTGATAACCGTTTAACTTTATCTTATCCAAAAGTACGTCAAGCGATTGCAGCTGGATTAGAAGAGTTAATTAAAGAGCACTTCCCAACTGTAGAAATTATTGCAGGAACAGCAACTGCTGGTATTGCGCACGCTGCATGGGTAAGCGATCGTATGGATTTACCAATGTGCTACGTACGTAGTAAAGCAAAAGGTCACGGTAAAGGGAACCAAATCGAAGGAAAAGCTGAAAAAGGTCAAAAAGTCGTAGTAGTAGAAGACTTAATTTCAACTGGCGGTAGTGCAATTACATGTGTAGAAGCACTTCGCGAAGCTGGATGTGAAGTATTAGGAATCGTATCAATCTTCACATACGAGCTTGAAGCAGGAAAAGAAAAACTAGAAGCAGCTAACGTAGTATCATACTCTTTAAGCGATTACAGTGCATTAACTGAAGTAGCAGCAGAAAAAGGTATGATTGGACAAGCTGAAACGAAAAAATTACAAGAGTGGCGTAAAAATCCAGCTAACGAAGCTTGGATCACAGCGTAACACGAAAAAAACGACTGCGGGGGAACGCGGTCGTTTTTTTATATCATTGTTAAAAATTCAAGTAAAGTTCCATCAATATCAAAGAAAATCATATTACAATCTCCTTAACTACTTAGTGCTTTCTGCAAGCTTATATCCTCTTACAAACAATAGAGTCACATAAGAAACAATAAATGAGAAAATGCTATACATGCCGACCCAAAAGAAAAATTTTGGAGTAAAGGCGATAACACCTATTATTAAAAAACTAGCAAACGTTACAATCGGCATTACGTAATACGTTTTCGACTTGCGCGTTCCAATAACAGAAACGATAAAGATAAGTAACGGACAAATTAATAAGACGAAAATCAATTCATTCATAGTTATGTCCCCTTTTCTAATTGCAGTAATCTGTTTCTCGTAAACGTTTTGAAAAAATTACTCTCCTAATATAATTTCGCTAAGGGATAACGAATCCCTGTTGAAAACCAGTAATTCATGATGAATTTTACAAGAAAAAACGTAAGCAAGAGAACACTTGCTTACGTTATAAAATAAACCTCGCAAAGATAGTGGTGACAATTAAACCGATAACAACCGGTAAAAAGTTTCGGCGTGCCAGTTCAAATGGATCTACCTTGCAAATTGCAGCAGCAGGAATAAGCGCCCAAGGAATTAACGTCCCGCCCCCGGTCCATATAGCCGCAATTTGTCCGAGTGCTGTTAATGTAGCTGTTCCATGACCTAAAGCTGTTCCGAAAAGGTTTGCAATGGAACCAGCAAGCGATATACCGGAAAAACCAGATCCATCTAAGCCTGTTATGACACCAACGATAGTTAATGTTCCCGCCGATACGTATTGGTTTAAAGGGACCGTTTGAGATAAGGCAATCCCTAAGTCGTTAATGATTCCATGTGAACCTTTCGGTAAATAGTCTCCGATAATTTTCACAAAGCCGCTATCTCCTAAATAAAAGAGTGCAGCAATTGGAATAACTGGACCAAAGATTTTAAATCCAAATTGGAGCCCTTCTATAAAATAATCGGTTGTTTTATTTAGTCCATTACCTTTGTAGGCGATGAGTGAAATGATGATAATCATAATAACAGTCGTTCCGCCGATAAGTGCAGTTGCGTCGCTTCCTTGTAGTTTAAATTGAATCATGCAAAGGATATCAATGATATATACGGTAGGGATACATATAGCGAGCCATTTCTTTGTGCGAGGAGATAATGAAGTGAGCGTTTTAGAAGACGCAGTTAATGGAATAGATTCTTGTATAGATAAGCCTGTATGAAACTCTTTTCGTAAGAAGAAAAAAGCGACGGAAGTTGTCACAATGCCCATAACGATAACAAGTGGAACACTTGCAGATACGACGCTGGAAACAGGGAGACCAGCCGCGTCTGCAGTTAATTTCGGTGCACCTTGAATAACGAAGTCGCCAGATAAGGCGATGCCGTGTCCGAATAAGTTCATAGCAATTGCAACCCCAATTGGAGGAAGACCGACACGTACAGCAACCGGCAATAAAATAGCTCCCATTAAGGCGACAGCTGGAGAAGGCCAAAAGAAGAAAGAAATGGTCATCATTAAAAGGCCGATAATCCAGTAGGCGAGTGTAGGTGTACGAATCATTTTTGTAAATGGTGAAATCATCGTATCATTTATGCCAGTATGAACGAGTAAATTGCTCATTGATACGATAATGGAGATGATTAATATAGTTGGTAATAGCTCAGTAATGGCGTAAATGAAACTTTGAAAAATCCCGCTAATGGCAAGAGGGATAGAACTTGTTGCAGTTAATGCTAATAAAAAGATAAAAACGATACAAATAATCGTCGTATCTTTCCGGAGAATAAAAAAGGTAATAATAGTGAGTAAACAAATAATGTAGAGAGCGTGTAATAGCGTTAATTCAACTCCCATAACATTCACATCCTTTAGGCATTCGTGTAGTTTATTGTATGAAAGCAGTGAAAGTATGTGAGTATAGGAAAAAGAAAAAAGTAAAATTTCATGTACTGTAATGGTAAGGACGATAAATGGATGTTACAATACAATTAATCCTAAAAATGGAATTTTAGGAGAGGTAGAATGGGGGAGTACGAATGAGAGAGAGAATAGGATATTATGGTGTGCTCGTTTGTTTACTATTATCAGTTATTTCAGGGCAATTTCTTAACAGTGGATGGGTACCAGTTATATTATGTATTGGCGTATTGATTTTTGCTCCTATGTATCGCTGGAATGAATGGAAAGCATATAGTCGAAAAAAGAAAATGGTTTTCAGTATCGAGTTTATCATTATAATTAGTATGATCCCATTTTTGTTATTAAAAGGAAATGAGATAATAGATGGAATTGTAATGTTTCAAGAATGGTTGTTTATTGCGAAATTACTATATTTAATTTGCATTTTAATGTTGGTAGCGATAGTCACTAAAAAATTAAACGAAAAGTTATTCGTTAATGAATAAAAGAAAATGCCACCTTATTCGGTGGCATTTTCTCATTTTACTGAATGGGCTTTTTGCATTTTTTTAATTAAACGAATTTGTCCGCGATGATTGATTTCATCTTCAAAAACGTGAAACCATTTAAAGTAGTTGTTAGCTGGTTTGTCATACCAAAAGTCTGTTGTTTTAAACAGCCATTCATCAGGTAATGATTGAAATGTTGCAATCGTTTTGGAACGTACTTCTTGTAATGTATTGATGTAAAATTTTATAGATTTTCCTTTTATTTTCTCGCGTCCAAGGTTCCCTAACTCAATAGCAGGTAACCAATGTTCTAATTCAGCTTCCGTCGGTTCACGGTCTTCAAAGGTATGAATTTGGTAGTAAAATTCAATAGCAGCCATATGATACAATAACATACCAATTGAATTTGCGTCCTTATCATATAAATAATCAAGTTCTTCAATTGTTAAACCTTCCACTGCTTGCATTGTTGTATAGCGAGCGTAATTCATCATGGAAACAAGATTTGAAAATTCTACTTGTAAACCCTCTATTTTATCAATTACAAAATTCAATTTAAATTCCCCCTCGTAGAATATAGTTTAGATCAGTATTTCTGCTTTCTAATTACCCTGATTTTAAAAAAAATAGATAACAAGATTCCTTACGGAATTTGTTTCGATATTATTGAATTTCCCAGATACAATGGATGTATGGAAAGGATCCATCGGGAATTTGCTCATTTCCCCTGTAGCTCTGTCTACGATAAAAAGTCTGTTACCCGAGCCATTGCTATCACTACCAACACACTAGCTGTTTCGATAACTGATTGGGCTTTTGGATAGTAGTTCAAAAGGTAGCCCCCAAAAGTTGTCATTGTATTCTCGTAGGCGAGGTTGTGGTTACGCAATGAGCTTCTGGGAAATCCCATAGTATCGAAGCATATTCCAAATAACCAATGAAAGGAGGTCCTTCCAAATGAACTTATTTGTCGGATTAGATGTCAGCTCTGAGAAACTAGATGTGTGCTTTTTATCAGACGATAACCAATTGACAATTCTTCTTGAAGCGAGTCTCGGAAATGACGTGAAAGGCGCTCATCAAATTAAACAAAAAATTTTAGAATTTCAAAATGTGTACTCGTTTTCTCAAATCGTCATAGGCATGGAGTCAACTTCTATGTACAGCTTTCATCCTGCTACATTTTTTAATGAGGATCGAGAATTAAAGCGTATAAATACCGTCGTTACCATCGAAAATCCTTTTCGCATCAAGCAATTCAGTCGAATATTTGATGAAGATAAAACAGATAAAAATGATGCGATGCGAATCGCTGACTTTTTAAGAATCCAAAGATTCACTACGTCTCCCATTAAAGAAGAGAAATATATGGCTCTTCAACGTTTAACTCGCACACGTTACCAATTAATTGGACAACTTGTAGAAACGAAACAACATTTTCTCGAAAATTTAACTTACAAATGCAACACGCTCACGCGTGAGTTAAAGAATAGCGAAACTCCTTCTTCTGTATTTGGAGCTACCTTAATCGCTTTAATGACAGAAGATTATGGGTTAGAAGAATTAGCTCAAATGCCTTTAACAGATTTCGCCTCTTTGCTTCAAGAAAAAGGTAACGGCCGGTTTAAAAATCCAGAAGGATTAGCGAAAACGATTCAACGAGCCATTACTATGTCTTATCGTTTAGGAGAAGTCGCTCAAGAATCCATCAATATTATCCTGAGTATTCTTGCTCGCGAAATTCGTGCACTCGAAGCCAGTATCAAAGACCTTGATAAGGCAATTGAACAGCTCGTAATGGTCCTACCAGAATACCAATGCTTGACGAGTATTCCTGGTGTTGGAAAAGTGTATGCTGCTGGATTACTAGCTGAGATCGGACAAATCCAACGATTTGAAGACCAAACGAAACTAGCTAAATATGCCGGATTAAGCTGGAAAATCAAGCAATCTGGAAATTATCAGTCTGAAAATACGCCCTTAACCAAACAAGGCAATCGTTATCTTCGCTATTACTTAGTTGAGGCTGCCAATTCAGTAAGAAGATATTTGCCTGAATATCAAGCATTTTATCAAAAGAAATACAAAGAAACACCCAAACATCAACACAAAAGAGCCATCGTCTTAACCGCAAGAAAATTTGTGCGTCTGGTGGATACGCTACTACGTAACCATCAACTCTACACGCCACCAAGGAGCGTGATAGAAAAATAACACTTTGTTATTGACGCAATCTTGGAAACGGCCCGAAAAAATTTCATTTTTGGTCGGGTCTATTTCCGTATGCTGAAAAAATCGCACCTAGAAAAAATCAGTCTTGTTTTACTCTTGACTTATTACCACTAGACTCTTTAAACGAATACTCCAGAGAAGGAATTCTATGTGTAGAGAAAAACTCCTTTTAAAAAGGCCATGATTTTAACAAGGGATTACAATTAGTTCTCTATTTGATTTTGTAATAACTTCATATCCGTCTTTTGTAATGACGATATCGTCTTCAATTCTACAACCGCCCCAGTTTGGTATGTAAATACCTGGTTCAACTGTAACAACCATACCTTCTTTTAATGTAGCTTTACTTTCTTGGGATAAGCGAAGAGGTTCATGTATTTCTAAGCCAAGACCATGACCAGTAGAATGACCAAAATATTGACCATATCCACAATCTGTAATGTAGTTTCTTGTTACATCATCGATACTTTTCGCGGTTTCTCCAGGCTTAATCGCTTCAGTCCCACGTTTTAACGCTTCTCGTACAACATTGTATATTTTTTTGAATTCTTCCGATGGTTCTCCTATTGCTACAGTACGTGTTATATCAGAACAATATCCGTCATAAAGTGCACCGAAATCTAATGTAACGATGTCGCCTCGTTCAATTATTTTATTTGATGCAACTCCATGTGGAAGAGAAGAACGAACACCAGAAGCTACAATAATTTGAAATGATGAAGATGCAGCACCTTTTTTTCGCATGAAAAATTCTAATTCATCTCGTACAGCATTTTCACTTATTCCTGGTTTTAGAAACGTAAGAATGTGGTGAAATGCTTCGTCCGCGATATTAGCTGCAATTTTCATTGTTTCTATTTCAGGCGTGTCTTTAATGATACGAATATTTTCGATAATTTCGCACACTTGAATCATTTCCGCCTGTACGTATTTTTGCAAGTTTTTATATTGTTGCAATGTCATGTTGTTTTCTTCAATTCCAAGTTTTTGAATGTTTAATTTCGATACTTGATGTGCAATTTCTTTTTCTAAATTTCCTTTATGCATAATAATTTCAGCATCTTTTATTTGTGATTTCGCTTGATCTACATAGCGGAAATCAGTGATAAAAACAGCTTGATCGGCAGAGATTAAGACGACGCCAGCGCTACCTGTAAAGCCTGTTGCATATTGGCGATTTTCTTTTTTTGTAATAAGTAACCCGTCAATTTCATAGTTTTGTAGTTGATTTTGGATTTTATTAATTTTTAAAGTCATGTTAATTCCTCCTATTCATAGTATTGAATAAAGCAAATAGCGTGCCAAAATGTATATTTGAAGAAAGGATAGTAGGGACAACATATATTTTAGGGGAGATAAAAAAATAGCCCGTAATTTGTGGGAGACGGTTTGTTCATAAAATCTAGATTGCTTCAATGAATAGCAGGGGGATGGGGAAAAATGATTGGAGTTACACTTGTACTTTATTTACATGCTGTAAAAAAATTTATACAAATGTGAAATGATACTGTCAATTTTTTTGACAATATTGAATGGATATAGCAACGAAATTGAAAACATATAAAAAATGCGCTGCATACAAGCAACGCATTTTTTTATTTATGCTTTTAATTTCATTACAATATCAGCATCTGGTGTTACATATACGGTTTGCTGATTGTCGTACGTAACAAAACCAAGTTTTGCACCACTCGGTTTTTTGACATGGCGTATTTTGGTGAAATCAACAGGTACAGAGCTAGACTCTTTCGCTTTACTGTAATAGGCAGCAATTTTGGCAGCTTCTAGTAAAGTTTCTTCAGCAGGCTCTAAAGAACGAATGACAACGTGAGAGCCAGGTATATCTTTCGTATGTAACCAAATTTCATCACGGCGGGCAAACTTCGTTGTTAAATAATCATTTTGTTTATTGTTTTTACCAACGAAAATCTCTGTGCCATCACTTGCTACATATTTATCTAATACTGGTTTAGTAGGCTTTTTCTTTGCGTTTTTCGTTTTGCGATTGCGCACATAACCTTCTTCAGCTAATTCCTCACGAATTTCTTCAATGTCTTTTGAAGAAGCAGCTTCCATTTGTTGAAGTAAGCTATCAAAATAAAGAATTTCTTCATTTGTTTTTTCAATTTGTTCTTCTACAACAACAACTGAATTTTTTGCTTTTTGATACTTTTGGAAATAGCGTTGTGCATTTTCAGATGGTGTTTTTAAAGGATCTAATGTGATTTTTACAGTTCCACCATTCTCATCGTAATAATTAACGACCTCAATATCTTTATCGCCCTTTTTTAAAGCGTACATATTGGCTGTAAGTAGCTCTCCAAATAGTTGATATTTATCTGCTTTTCCAGCATCTTGCAGTGTTTTTTCGAGTTTAATGAGTTTTTTCTCGTTTTTATTTTTTTCGTTTTGCATAAAGCGTTCTAAATCATGAGCTTGTTGTTTTACACGATCACGTTCTGCTTTGCCAAAGAAGAAACGATCTAACAATTCGCTCACTGATGAGAATGTTTTTTCTTCTCCTTGCAAGTGTGTAAGAGGGAAAAGATAAAAGAATTCTTTTCCATTTGCAGTAATCATTGTAGGTGTATATGCATGAGATAGTAATGGTGTTTGTACAGAGAAAAATGCTTCTGATAATGCTTTCTCGTTTACCATACCGGCTTTCTTTACTACTTCTTTTGCAAATAATGGGGATATTCCCATGAAAGCACCGACGAGTTGTTTATCCATATTTCCAGATAGAAAGTCTAGCGGTCTAATAAAATCATCTGCGGTTTCAATTTGCAGAGGATTGATTTTATGTTGGGCTGGTGGCGCGACGTACTCAGCACCAGCATATACAGTTCGGTGACGGTTTACGGCTAATGAAACGTGTTTTAAGCTATCTAAAATCACGTTTGTTTTCGTATCTAATAAGATAATGTTACTATGTCGTCCCATTATTTCAATTACTAATGTTTTTAATGATTCGTCTCCGATCTCATTACGATTGCGAACTGTAATTTGAATAATGCGTTCTAAGTCGATTTGTTCAATTTTTTCAATAAATCCACCTTCTAAATGTTTGCGAAGAAGCATACAGAACATCGGCGGTATTGCTGGCGAATCGTAGTTTTGATTCGTTAAGTGCATACGCGCATATGTAGGATGAGATGAAAGAATTAGTTTTTGGTTCTTTCCATTCGCTCGAATATGTAATAAAATCTCGTATTTTGAAGGTTGATATATTTTGGAAATTCTTCCTGTGTAAAGAGAATTTTCAATTTCATGTGTAATCGCTCTTGTAAATAATCCATCGAATGCCATAAATGAACACTCCTTTCTAACTAAATGTTAATTATAGCATTTTTTTGGACGAGGCTGAATAAGCTTTCAATAGAGTATGTCTGGAATCAGGAGGTCGATAGCAGGATGAACTGGTATGGAATGCGAGCACATGAAGTGGAAGAAAGAACGAATACGAATGTAAAGGTTGGACTTACAGAGAAAGAAGCAGAAGGGCGAGTAAAGAAATTTGGTACTAATGAATTAGAAGAAGCAAAAAGGCCTTCTGCACTAATGGTATTTTTAGCACAGTTTAAAGATTTCATGGTACTCGTTTTGTTTGGAGCAACAATTGTTTCTGCGTTTTTAGGTGAATACATTGATTCTATTGCTATTGTTGCCATTGTTATTATCAATGGTATTCTCGGCTTTTTTCAAGAAAGAAAAGCTGAAAAATCATTGGAAGCTTTAAAGGAACTAGCCGCCCCGCAAGTTACTGTAATGCGGAATGGAAAGTGGGTAAAAGCACCATCTAAAGCACTTGTTTTAGGTGATATTATTAAGTTTTCCAGTGGTGATCGTATTGGGGCTGATGTGCGTCTTGTTGAGGCATCAAGTTTATATATTGAAGAGTCTGCTTTGACAGGGGAGTCCGTACCTGTACAAAAGAAGGTAGAAGCATTGCAAGGGCAAGATGTTGCAATTGGTGATCAAAAAAATATGGCTTTTATGGGGACAATGATTACGCGAGGATCTGGTACAGGAGTCGTTGTAGCAACTGGTATGAATACAGCGATGGGGCAAATTGCAAATATGTTGCAAAATGCAGAGCAAATGGAAACGCCACTGCAAAGAAGGTTAGAACAGCTCGGAAAAATATTAATTATTGTAGCTCTTATTTTGACAGCGCTCGTTGTATTGGCTGGTGTGTATCAAGGGAATGAAGTATATCATATGTTTTTAGCTGGGGTATCGCTAGCTGTTGCGGCTATTCCAGAAGGATTGCCAGCAATTGTTACAGTAGCTTTATCACTTGGTGTACAGCGTATGATAAAAAAGAGAGCAATTGTAAGGAAGTTACCGGCCGTAGAAACGTTAGGCTGCGCTTCTGTTATATGCTCTGATAAAACGGGAACAATGACGCAAAACAAAATGATGGTAACACATATGTGGTCAGGCGGAGAATTGTGGAAAGTGACAGGGCAAGGATATGAACCTAATGGCTCTTTTATGAAAGGTGAAAAAGAAGTGAATCCAGCTAAGACAAAATCACTTTATCAGCTACTTACATTTGGTTCACTATGTAACAATGCAAATATTATGCAAAAGAAAAAGGCGTACGTATTAGATGGAGATCCAACAGAGGGAGCGCTTGTAGCTGCAGCAATGAAAGCTGGGATAACACGTGAGGCATTGAAAGGGAAATTTGAAATTATTCGTGAATTTCCATTTGATTCAACTCGAAAAATGATGAGTGTTATTGTACGAGATCGAGAGGGGAAAAAGTTTATTGTTACGAAAGGAGCACCGGATGTTCTTTTGCAAATGAGTCAAACAATCTTATGGGGGGATAAGCAGCAGCCGTTAAGTGAGCTATATAGAAAAGAAGTACAGGCGGCTATTCATAGCTTAGGTAGTCAAGCGCTTCGAACAATTGCAGTTGCGTTTAAACCTTTAAAAGTCACGGATTCTATTGAACATGAAAGAGACGTTGAAAAAGATTTTATGTTGGTTGGGATACAAGGTATGATTGACCCGCCAAGGCCAGAAGTCGCGCAGGCGGTAAAAGAGTGTAAAGAAGCTGGTATTCGAACAGTAATGATTACAGGTGATCATAAAGTGACAGCAATGGCGATTGCTGAACAATTAGGAGTTTTACCACCAGATGGACGCGTTGTTGAAGGAGTAGAACTCGCGAATATGGATGTGGAGGAATTAGAAAATGTTGTAGAAGATACGTATGTATTCGCTCGTGTATCACCTGAGCATAAATTGAAAATTGTTAAAGCATTGCAAAATCAAGGACATATAGTAGCGATGACAGGTGATGGAGTGAACGATGCTCCAGCTATAAAAACAGCGGATATTGGGATAGCGATGGGGATTACAGGGACAGATGTTGCAAAAGAAGCCTCTTCACTTGTTTTACTAGATGATAATTTTGCTACAATTAAGTCAGCGATTAAAGAAGGAAGAAATATATACGAGAACATACGTAAGTTCATTCGCTACTTATTGGCGTCAAATGTTGGAGAAATTTTAGTTATGTTATTTGCAATGTTACTTGCATTACCACTGCCGATGGTTCCTATTCAAATTTTATGGGTGAACTTAGTTACTGATGGTTTACCAGCGATGGCATTAGGTTTGGATAAGGCTGAAGGAGATGTGATGAAGAGAACACCGCGTCACCCGAAAGAAGGGGTATTCGCTAGAGGGCTTGCGTGGAAAATAATAAGTCGAGGGTTTTTAATTGGAGCAGTGACGTTAGTGGCGTTTATTATTGCGTATAACCAACATCCAAATGAACTGAAATATGCACAAACTGTAGCGTTCGCGACGTTGGTACTTGCACAGCTTATTCATGTATTTGATTGTCGTAGTGAGCATTCTGTCTTTCACCGTAATCCATTTGGGAACGTGTATTTAGTAGGGGCGGTTATTATTTCGTTACTACTTATGCTAGTGGTTATATATTATCCACCGTTACAACCGATCTTTAGCACAATGCCGATACAAGCAAGAGATTGGTTATTAATTGGAGGTTTGTCATCAATTCCGACTTTCTTACTAGTAGGTTCTTTATTAACAGGGAAAAAGGCTAAGAAGAAAAAGCCGATGTTATATAAGAAGGGATTAAACTTGAAATAGTCAATGTTATGAAAATGTGATATAATTTACAGAAGGTAGTAGAGCCTTGTCTCTATTACCTTTTTCATTGAGTTATTTTATGGCTTGGATGTGATAAAAATGATTTCTAGTATGACAGGGTTTGGAAGATCGAAAGTAGAAAGTGATACTTTTCAAATTACAGTAGAAATGAAATCGGTGAACCACCGTTTTTTAGAGATGAGTATTCGACTTCCTAAGCAAATGATGGTATTTGAGGACAAAATTCGTAAAATAATTGCACAGCAAGTTCGACGTGGGCGCATCGAAGTGTCTATTAGTATAGCAGGTGAAGGACTTGTTGAAAGAAAATTAAGTGTGAATTGGTCACTTCTTGAGCAGTACCAATCGATGATGGAAGATATAAAAGGGAAATTTCAATTACAAGATTCTATTACACTCGAACAATTAATGGCAATGCCAGAAGTAACAGCAATTGAAGAAATAGAAAATGTAAATGAACATTTTGAGAACAGTTTATATGAGGCTGTTCGTCAAGCTGCTCATATGTTGAAAACGATGAGAGATGGCGAAGGAGAACGATTACATAAAGATATAGCGTATCGTTTACAAGAGATTAGCAATTGTGTAAATGCGATTATTCCACATGCACCAATTGTTACACAAAAATATCGTGAACGATTAGAAAATCGCTTAAAAGAATTACATAATCAAGATCTAGATGAACAAAGATTGCTAACAGAAGTCGCAATCTTTGCAGAGCGTTGTGATATTCATGAAGAGTTAGTTCGTTTGCAAAGTCATTTAGAGCAATTTCGTGAAACATTGCAGATTGAAGAGCCTGTTGGAAGGAAAATGGATTTCATCGTGCAAGAGATGCATAGAGAAATTAATACGATTGGTTCTAAGGCAAATGACTTAACAATTTCAAAATATGTTGTAGAAATGAAAAATAACCTTGAAAAAATTCGTGAACAAGTACAAAATATTGAGTAGCTTTCAAAAAATATATAAAGTTATACGTGGTGGAGAAATCGGATAGACGTACTAGGAGGCGCAAACTATGGCCATGCGGTTTTTAAATATTGGATACGGAAATATTGTATCTGCTCATCGAATTATTGCTATTGTAAGTCCGGAGTCAGCTCCTATTAAACGAACAGTACAAGAAGCACGCGAACATAATGCTTTGCTTGATGCTACGTATGGGAGAAAAACAAGGGCGGTTATTGTTATGGATGATGGGCATGTGGTATTAAGTCCAATTCAACCAGAGACGATTGCACATCGTTTGAATAATAAAGAAGATTTAAGTGAGGAAGGGTAGGTTTTACATATTTATGAGAAGTAGAAGAGGATTGCTCATCGTTCTTTCAGGGCCTTCTGGGGTTGGAAAAGGGACGGTTCGTAAAGAGCTGTTTAGCCATGAGGATACACGTTTTCAGTACTCTATTTCAGTAACGACACGTAAGCCGCGTGAAGGTGAAGTAGATGGTGTGGATTATTTCTTTAAAGAAAGAGAAGAATTCGAGGAAATGATTCGTAATGAAAAATTACTTGAGTGGGCTGAGTTCGTAGGTAATTATTACGGAACACCGATTGACTATGTTGAAAAAACATTACAAGAAGGAAAAGATGTATTCTTAGAAATTGAAGTGCAAGGAGCAATTCAAGTTAAGAAAGCTTTCCCAGAAGGTGTATTTATTTTCTTAGCACCTCCAAGTTTATCTGAACTAAAGAGCCGTATTGTCGGACGTGGTACAGAGACTGAAGATGTTATTGAAAATCGTTTAACTGTAGCGAAAGAAGAAATCGAGATGATGGACGCTTACGACTATGTAGTAGAAAACGATCAAGTTGAATTAGCTTGTGATAGAATTAAAGCAATTGTGGTTGGCGAACATTGCCGCCGCGAAAGGGTAGCAAAATATTATAAAGAAATGACGGAGGGTCTATAATTATGTTAAATCCATCAATTGACTCATTACTACAAAAAATCGATTCTAAGTACACTTTAGTAACAGTGGCTGCAAAACGCGCACGTGAAATGCAACTTGCTAATAACTGTGTTGTAGAAAAACCTGTTTCTCATAAATGTGTAGGTAAAGCATTAGAAGAAATCGATGCAGAAGCATTAAGCTACGTACCAAGTGAAGATAAAGTAGCTGAATAAGCCTTTGCCTTCGACAAAATAAAACATAGACTTTATAATTTTCTATGTAACGGTAACAACCTATTTACAAGTAGGTTGTTATTTTTTTACGAAAGGAATGAAATATTGGTACTGACGAGCTGAGAATTCTATTTCAGTATTATAAGTTTGAAAAAGAAAGAGGACGAGTCATATGCTAAAAGGGAAAAAGATACTTCTATGTGTAACAGGAGGCATTGCGGTTTTTAAAGCAGCTGCGTTAACGAGTAAATTGACACAATCTGGCGCGATTGTCAAAGTAATGATGAGTGAGTCGGCAATGAAGTTTGTTACGCCTCTTACATTCCAAGCGCTTTCTCGCCATGATGTATATACGGATACATTCGATGAGAAAGACTCAGCTGTTATTGCTCATATTGATTTAGCAGATTGGGCGGATGTTGTACTTGTCGCACCTGCTACTGCCAATTGTATTGGAAAGTTAGCTGGTGGTATTGCAGATGATATGATTACAACTACTTTGTTAGCTACTACAGCTCCGGTATGGATTGCGCCTGCTATGAATGTGCATATGTATGAAAATAAAATAGTTCAAAAAAATATGATGACATTGAAAACGCTAGGATATACATTTATTGAGCCTGGGGAAGGCTTTTTAGCATGTGGATATGTAGCGAAGGGACGACTAGAAGAACCTGAAGCAATTATTGCACGGTTAGAGGAAGCTTTCTCAGAACACAAACCATTGCAGGGAAAAAGAATATTAATAACTGCTGGCCCAACACGTGAAAAGGTTGATCCAGTTCGTTTTATGACGAATTTTTCTTCTGGGAAAATGGGGTATGCGATTGCGGAAGTGGCAGCGAATTTAGGCGCTGATGTTATACTCGTTTCAGGACCGACAGCATTAAATCCACCGTTACATGTAACGACAGTGCAAGTGGAATCTGCACAAGATATGTTAGAAGCAGTTCTTCAACATTATCAAAACGTAGACGTTGTCATTAAAACAGCAGCAGTTGCAGATTATCGTCCGAAATATGTGCATGAGAATAAAATGAAAAAGCAAAATGGTGATGCTGTCATTGAACTTGAAAGAACGGTGGATATTTTAAAAACATTAGGTCAGAAAAAGGATAAACAGTTACTTATCGGTTTTGCTGCTGAAACGACAAATGTAGAGGAATATGCAACGAAAAAACTACGTGAGAAAAATGCAGATATGATTGTCGCGAATGATGTAAAAGCGCAAGGAGCTGGATTTGGCACGGATACGAATATTGTAACAATGTATAGAAAAGATGGAAAAGTTATTGAGTTGCCACTTTTAATGAAAAAAGAGGTAGCTCGTGAAATATTGAAGCAAATTGAAATGATGTTAGAAGATGATCGTTTATGAAATTTGCAAGTGTAATTGTTGATGTACCTGCCCGTCAGACAGATCGACCATTTGATTATATTATTCCTAAAAAATGGGAAGATATTGTACAGACAGGAATGCGTGTAGTAGTTCCGTTTGGGCCAAGAAAATTGCAAGGTTTTATTATTGGGATTAAAGATTCGGTGGATGTAGAAAGTAAGAAGTTAAAGACAATCCATGAAATATTAGATGTAACACCGGTTTTAAATGATGAATTATTAAAGCTTGGATATTGGCTTACAAGTGAAACGTTATGCTACATGATTTCAGCTTTTCAAGTGATGCTTCCAACTGCGATAAAAGCAACGTATAAAAAACGTCTACAACTTTGTAAACAGGAAGAAATAGCACCTGAAATACTATATTTATTTCAGGATAAAGAAGCAATTGATTTTGAAGTAATCGAGCAACAGCCACATTTATACCGAACTATTCAACAAGAAATTAAAAATGGTACGGTTGAAGTCGTTTATCAAGTGAAAGATAAAGTACAAAAGAAGAAGCAAAGAGTGGTTCAGCCGGAGTTGCCAGAAGATAAATTGGAATTAGCGGCATTTGAACTGAAAAGTAAAAAACAACAAGATGTACTTTATTATTTTGTGGAAAATTATAAAAGTACACCGTTGAAAGTAATTACAGAAGAGTTACAAATAACAGATGCTCCAATAAAAGCACTTGTTAAAAAGGGATTCATTTCAGAAAAGTATGTGGAAGTATACCGAAATCCGTATGACGATGATGATTTTGAACAAACAAAACCATTTCCACTTACGGAGGAACAAAAACAAGTTATTACACCGATTTTATCATCAATTACAAATGAAACTTATAATCCATTTTTACTATATGGTGTTACAGGAAGTGGAAAGACAGAAGTATATTTACAATCTATAGCAGCAGTGCTCAAGAAAGGAAAAGAAGCTATCGTTCTTGTTCCTGAAATTGCACTAACGCCCCAAATGGTGGATCGTTTTAAAGGTAGGTTTGGCTCGCAAGTTGCAGTTCTTCATAGTGCGTTGTCTGTTGGAGAAAAGTATGACGAGTGGCGTAAGATTTTAAGAAAAGAAGTGAAAGTTGTAGTTGGTGCGCGTTCAGCTGTTTTTGCGCCTTTTGAGAATTTAGGGATTATTATTATTGATGAAGAGCATGAATCAAGTTACAAACAAGAAGATAATCCGAGGTATCATGCAAGAGATGTAGCTGTCTGGAGAGGACAATATCATAAATGTCCTATCGTTCTTGGTAGTGCGACACCAACACTTGAATCGTTTGCAAGGGCGAAAAAAGGTGTTTATGAACTATTAACAATGGAAAAACGTATGAATGAACAAGCTTTACCAACGGTAGAGATTGTTGACATGCGAGAAGAACTTCGTGACGGGAATCGATCAATGTTTTCTAAGGCGCTGCATGAAAAAATAGCAGATCGATTAGAAAAGAAAGAACAAATGGTACTCTTTTTAAATAGAAGAGGTCATTCTACATTTGTTATGTGCCGTGATTGTGGGTATGTTGTCCAATGTCCGCATTGTGATATTTCATTGACATATCATAAAATGAATCATCGTTTAAAATGTCATTATTGTAGTTACGAAGAGAATATGCCAACTGAGTGTCCAGCTTGTCAAAGTACATACATTCGTTTCTTTGGTACAGGTACACAAAAGGTAGAAGAAGAAATTACAAAACTATTTCCAGAGGCACGAGTCATTCGAATGGATGTAGATACGACAAGTCGAAAAGGAATGCATGAAAAATTATTAAAGGCGTTTGGGGAAGAAAAAGCAGATATATTACTTGGAACACAAATGATTGCTAAAGGATTAGATTTTCCGAAAGTAACGCTCGTTGGGGTTTTAACTGCAGATACGATGCTTCACTTACCTGATTTTCGGGCGAGTGAAAAGACATATCAGTTACTGACGCAAGTAAGTGGACGAGCGGGTAGACATGAATTGCCAGGGGAAGTTGTGATTCAAACGTATACGCCAGAACATTACAGTATAGAGTTAGCGAAGAACCAACAATATGATGTGTTTTTTGACCAAGAAATGCAAATGAGACGAACAAGACAATATCCCCCATATTACTATGTTGTACTCGTAACTGTATCTCATCCAGAATTATTAAAAGCGGTACAAGTGACGGAAAAAATTGCCTCGTATTTACGAACGCATTGCTCACAGCAAACAATGGTGCTAGGACCAGTTGCTTCAGCGATTCCAAGGATAAAAGATAGATATCGTTATCAATGCATGATAAAATACAAACGGGAACCAAACTTAAAGAACGTGCTCAAAATGGTAAATGAACATTATCAAGCAGAAATGCAAAAAGAGCTACAAATCTCAATTGATTTTAATCCAACAATGTTAATGTAGCGGAGGGAAATATGGCAGTTTTAGAAATAATAAAGCATCCAAATGAAGTGTTAGAAACACCATGCGAAAGAGTAATTAACTTTGATAAAAAGTTAGTGAAATTGTTGAAAGATATGCATGAAACAATGTTAATTGCGGACGGAGTCGGTTTAGCTGCGCCTCAAGTAGGTGTAAGCTTGCAAGTAGCGGTTGTTGATGTAGATGATGATACTGGGAAAATCGAGTTAATCAATCCATCAATATTAGAAAAACGTGGTGAACAAGTAGGTCCCGAAGGCTGTTTAAGCTTCCCGGGACTTTATGGTGAAGTAGAACGTGCCCATTATATTAAAGTAAGAGCGCAAAATCGCCGTGGGAAAGTATTCTTATTAGAAGCGGAAGGATTTTTAGCGCGTGCAATTCAACATGAAATTGATCATTTACACGGTGTTTTATTTACATCGAAAGTGACAAGATATTATGAAGAAAACGAACTAGAATAGGTGTTAAAAGGAGCGGTTTTTAAATGATAAAAGTAGTGTTTATGGGAACACCGGACTTTGCAGTGCCGGTGCTTCGTCGTCTTATTGAAGATGGCTATGAGGTAGTAGGTGTTGTGACGCAACCTGATCGTCCAGTAGGTAGAAAAAAAGTATTAACACCTACACCTGTTAAAGTTGAAGCGGAAAAACATGGTATCCCTGTGTTACAGCCGTTAAAAATTCGTGAAAAAGATGAATATGAAAAAGTATTGGCATTAGAGCCAGATTTAATTGTAACAGCTGCATTTGGGCAGATTGTACCAAATGAAATTTTAGAAGCACCAAAGTATGGGTGTATTAATGTTCACGCTTCTTTACTTCCTGAACTTCGTGGTGGTGCACCAATTCATTATGCAATTATGGAAGGTAAAGAAAAAACAGGTATTACAATTATGTATATGGTAGAAAAATTGGATGCTGGTGATATCTTAACGCAAGTGGAAGTTGAAATTGAAGAGCGTGAAACGACAGGCTCATTATTTGATAAATTAAGTGAAGCAGGAGCACACCTTCTATCTAAAACAGTGCCTTTATTAATTCAAGGTAAGTTAGAACCGATTAAACAAAACGAAGAAGAAGTAACGTTTGCGTACAATATAAAACGTGAGCAAGAGAAAATTGATTGGACAAAAACAGGTGAAGAAGTATACAATCACATTCGCGGATTGAATCCATGGCCAGTTGCTTATACAACTTTAGCAGGACAAGTTGTTAAAGTATGGTGGGGGGAAAAAGTGCCTATAACTGAACCGGCTGAAGCAGGTACGATTGTTGCAATCGAAGAAGATGGTTTTGTTGTAGCAACGAGTAATGAAACAGGTGTTAAAATTACTGAATTGCAACCTTCTGGTAAAAAGCGTATGAGTTGTTCACAATTTTTACGTGGAACAAAACCTGAAATTGGAACGAAGTTAGGAGAAAATGCATGAGACAAAATGTTCGTGAATTAGCTCTTGATGGTTTAATTCAAGTGGAAAAAAGTGGTGCATATAGCAACTTACTTTTAAATAATCTAATTGAAAAAAGTGCAATTGATAGAAAAGATATTGGTTTATTAACTGAAATTGTATATGGAACGATTCAACGTCGTGACACATTAGATTATTATTTACAGCCTTTTTTAAAAAAGAAGGTTGAGGCGTGGGTAAGAGTATTGCTTCGCTTATCTTTATATCAAATGATTTATTTAGACCGAGTGCCAGAAAGAGCGGCTATTCATGAAGCGGTTGAGATTGCAAAGCGTCGCGGGCATAAAGGAATTGCTGGTATGGTGAACGGTGTATTACGTTCGATTCAGAGAGAAGGTGTACCTTCTGTAGATGAAATCAAGGATCCAGTAGAACGTCTTGCAATTACAACAAGTCATCCAGTTTGGCTTGTCCAAGAGTGGACTTCAGAATACGGTTTAGAAACTGCAGAAAAAATGTGCGAAGTAAACATGTTACCCCCTGTACCAACAGCGCGTGTGAATGTTGATAAGGTAACTGTAGAAGAAGCGATTGAGTTGTTGGCAAGTGAAGGTATAGAAGCAAAACGTGGTGACTTATCAGATGATGCTATTCAGATTGAAAGAGGAAATGTAGCGCATACAGAAGCGTTTAAAAAAGGATTTCTTTCTATTCAAGATGAAAGTTCTATGCTTGTAGCACGCGCTTTAGAACCGAATACGGGAGATGCAGTTCTTGATAGTTGTGCTGCTCCAGGCGGAAAAACAACGCATATCGCGGAACGATTAAAGGGAACTGGTAAGGTCATGTCCCTTGATTTACATGCACACAAAGTACGTTTAATTAAGCAGCAAGCAGAGCGACTTGGTCTAGAAAATGTCGAAACTAAAGCGCTAGATGCTAGAAAAGTGCAAGAGCACTTTGCAAATGAAACGTTTGATAAAATATTGGTAGATGCACCGTGTTCTGGATTTGGTGTAATTAGACGTAAACCTGATATTAAGTTAGGAAAAGATAAAGGCGATAGTGAAAGATTATCGACGATTCAAATTGCAATACTAGAAAAAATAGCACCATTATTAAAACAAGGCGGTCGTCTTGTTTATAGTACGTGCACAATTGAGAAAATAGAAAATGAACAAGTAATAGAGAAATTTTTACAAGAACATCCTGAATTTGAATGGGATACTACGCTTAAAGAGCGTATGCCAGAAAAATTAACTCCGTATATTGATGAAGGTCAAGTGCAAATTTTACCGCATTATTTTGCGACGGATGGCTTTTATATTGCTTGTTTAAGGAAGAAGGTGTAGCATCATGGAAACGACTGTAAGAAAACAAAAGAAAAATTTAGAAATGAAGAAACCATCAATTTACTCTTTACAACTTCATGAAATGCAAGATTGGTTAAAGGAACAAGGAGAACCGAAGTTCCGTGCTGGACAAATTTTTGATTGGTTATATAAAAAACGTGTAAAAAATTATGAGGATATGTCAAACCTTTCTAAAGGATTGCGTGATAAATTGTCGAATTCCTTTGATATTACTACTTTAAAAACGTTAGTAAAACAAACGTCTTCGGATGGAACAATTAAATTCTTATTCCAATTATATGACGGATATTCTATTGAAACGGTATTAATGCGACACGAATATGGAAATTCCATTTGTGTAACAACGCAAGTTGGTTGTCGTATTGGGTGTACGTTCTGTGCTTCGACACTTGGTGGATTAAAGCGAAACCTAGAAGCTGGAGAAATCGTAGCGCAAGTAGTAGAAGTTCAGCGTGCGCTTGATGAAACAGAAGAACGTGTAAGTTCTCTTGTTGTTATGGGGATTGGAGAACCATTTGATAACTATGATAATTTAATGGGATTCTTACGCATCATTAACCATGAAAAAGGACTTCATATTGGTGCGAGACATATGACTGTTTCGACGAGTGGAATTATCCCGAAAATTTATAAGTTTGCTGAAGAAGATCTACAAATTAATTTTGCGATTTCATTGCATGCTCCAAACTCAGAATTACGTTCAAAATTAATGCCGATTAACCGTGCTTATAAATTACCAGATTTAATGGAAGCTATTAAATACTATGTAAATAGAACAGGGCGTCGTATTACTTTTGAATATGGATTATTTGGAGGAGAAAATGACCAAGTAGAGCATGCTGAAGAGCTTGCTGCGCTCTTAAAAGGTGTAAAATGTCATGTGAACTTGATTCCGGTAAACTACGTACCTGAACGTGATTATGTACGTACGCCACGTGAACAAATTTTCTTGTTCGAGAAAACGTTAAAAGATCGTGGAGTGAATGTAACGATTCGCCGTGAACAAGGTCATGATATTGATGCAGCCTGCGGTCAGTTGCGTGCGAAGGAGCGCAAAGAAGAGACGAGGTGACGAGATGAAAGCCGTATTTCTATCGGATAAAGGAAAAGTTCGTCAACATAATGAAGATAGTGCAGGAGTTTTTCACAATTTAGATGGAAATGTATTAGCGGTAGTAGCAGATGGAATGGGAGGTCATCGAGCTGGTGATGTAGCTAGCTCGATGGCCATTCAATTATTCCATGATTATTGGAAGCAAACACATAATATGAATGAGCCGAAAAAAGTAGAACAATGGTTACATACTAGTGTTGGGATTATTAATGAGCGTATATATGAATATGCTCAGCAAAATGCAGAATGTAATGGTATGGGAACAACGCTTATAATAGCTGTTTGTACACCAAGCTTTGTGACAATAGGGCATATAGGAGATAGTCGTTGCTATATGGTATCAGAAGGAGAAATGACGCTAGTAACGGAAGATCATTCACTTGTAAATGAGCTTGTGAAACATGGTGAAATTTCGAAGGAAGACGCAGAGTATCATCCGAAAAAGAATGTGTTATTAAGAGCATTAGGAACAGAAGAAAAAGTTGGGTTAGATGTTAAAACGTTGGTGATTGAGGAAGATGATCAATTACTTCTTTGCTCTGATGGGTTATCAAACAAAGTTTCTATTGATGATATGCGACAAATTTTACAGTTAAATGAACAGCTTGAAGGTAAAGGGCAGTGTCTCATTCAATTGGCAAATGATCGCGGTGGAGAAGATAATATCACACTTGTTCTTAT
This sequence comes from Bacillus sp. PPSBB_2, assembly GCF_045291115.1. NCBI lineage: Bacteria > Bacillati > Bacillota > Bacilli > Caryophanales > Bacillaceae > Bacillus > Bacillus sp. PPSBB_2. Next base: position 4,091,844 of record NZ_CP147983.1, on the reverse strand, counting down.
TGATTATGCGGGTTCGACAAACGAAAGTAGGTGAAGTGCAACGTGCTGATTGGAAAACGCTTAAATGACCGTTATAAGCTGCTGAAAATGATTGGTGGTGGCGGAATGGCCAATGTATATTTAGCTCATGATGATATACTTGGCCGGGATGTAGCGGTAAAAATATTAAGACTCGACTACTCAAATAACGAAGAGTTTATTAAACGTTTCCATCGAGAAGCGCAGTCTGTTACAACGTTGTCGCATCCAAATATTGTGAATATGTATGATGTCGGAGAAGAAGATGGTATATACTATCTTGTCATGGAATATGTACCAGGGCAAACATTGAAGCAATACATAATTGAGCGAGGGATGTTACCTATAGGAGAAGCTCTTGATATTATGGAGCAGTTAACATCCGCTATGGCACACGCCCATCATTTTGAAATTGTGCATCGTGATATAAAGCCGCACAATATTTTAATTCGAGCTGATGGAATAATAAAAGTAACAGATTTTGGAATTGCGACAGCTACAAGTGCAACAACAATTACACATACAAATTCAGTGCTCGGTTCAGTCCATTATTTATCACCAGAACAGGCACGTGGCGGGATAGCAAATAAACAATCAGATATCTATTCTCTTGGGATAGTTATGTTTGAATTGTTAACAGGAAGACAACCGTTTTCTGGCGAATCTGCTGTTGCTATAGCTTTAAAACATTTACAAAGTGAAATCCCATCACCAAAAAGATGGAATGAAAATATTCCGCAAAGTGTTGAAAATATTATATTAAAAGCAACTGCAAAAGATCCGTTCCATCGATATCAATCTGCCAATGCGATGAAGCGAGATATTGAAACTGCGCTATATCCAGAGAGGATAAATGAGCAACCGTTTTACATACCAGAAGATATGGAAGCGACGAAAGCGATTCCGATTATTCAACAAGAACAATTATTTGAAAATGTAAGTGATGAAACGATTGTTTTAAAAGGGAGTAAGGTGGAAGAACCGATAAGAGCAGAAGCAGCTGAGTTAGATAAGAAGAAAAAACGGAGTAACAAGTGGCTTAAAGTTTTAATTTCAACATTTTTATTTTTAGCAATAGGAATAACATTAGCGCTTACGGTTATTCCAGGATTATTTATTCCGAAAGATGTGAAAGTTCCTGATGTGGCTGGTATGAAATACACGACAGCTGTAAATACATTAGTAGAAAAGGGCTTTGAGGTGACCGAGCCTAATATTGTATATACAGATGATGTTGAAGTTGGGGATGTAATAAAAACGGACCCTGTAGCAGGAAGAGTCGTAAAAGAAAACGCTAAAATTACTATCTATCAATCAGGTGGAAAACAGAAAAGTAAGATGGCGAATTTCACAGGGCAAAACTTTGAGAGTGTAAAAGCTGAGTTAGAAGAAAAATATAAACAAGTTACAGTAAATTATATTGAAAATGATAAGCCGAAAGGTGAAATTGTAGAGCAAATTCCGACGCCTGATCAAATGGTTATAGAAGCGGAGCAAGAACTGAAAATCTGGGTAAGTAAAGGTCCTTATCAAATTAGACCAGGTGACTTTTCGGGGTGGACTGAAAATAGTGTAACTGGTTATTTGAATGAGAGAAAACTAACGTCAGATATAAAACGAGAGTATTCAGATACAGTCGAAAAAGGACTTGTAATTTCGCAATTTCCAAAACCAGGTACACCATTAAAAGAGGGAGATAAAGTAACTATTATTATCTCTGATGGTCAAAAGCCTAAAGTGACTAAAACGGTAAAATTGGACAATATCTCTATCCCGTATGAGCCTGCTGTAACAGGTGAAAAAAAGCCGCAAACAATAGAAATTTATAAAGAAGACATGCAGCAAAAAATGGATAGACCGGTTGAAACGAGAACAATTACTGAATCAGCGACTATTTCTTTAGAATTTGTAATTCAAGAAGGTTCAAAGGGACACTATAAAATTGTACGAGATGGAGTAACGATTATTGATAAAGAAGTACCATATCCAACTCAATAATAGTGAAAGTCTACTTATTATTATTGCCTGTTATGCTGTCTACAAAGTGGACGGTATAGCAGGCAAAAATATATGATTCAAAAAGCTAGTAAAGTGATGCAGCTGTAAATATTTTTTTGCATTTAATGGGAAATTTAATGTATATTAGCGAAAGTATATATGGTAGGTTTTGAAATCGTTATTTGGAAAATTTAAATCCATTCATTTTTAAATTCAGCATCACCTTATACAAAAAAGGAGAATTCTATGCCAGAAGGAAAAATTATAAAAGCTTTAAGTGGGTTTTATTACGTGCAGCATGAAGAAGGGGTTACGCAATGTCGTGGGCGAGGTGTATTTAGAAAAAATAAAATTACACCACTTGTAGGAGACCAAGTTGTTTTTCAGGCAGATAATCCAACTGAAGGTTATGTGCTTGAAGTGTTTGATCGAAAAAATGAACTTGTTAGACCTCCTATTGCTAATGTCGATCAAGCGATCCTTGTGTTCTCTGCAGTAGAACCAGATTTTAATCCTGGACTGTTAGATCGATTTTTAGTGCTGATTGAATATCATAACATTAAGCCAATTATTTGTATTAGCAAGATGGATTTAGTAGATGAAAAGATGAAAGCAACTGTTGAAGCATATGCGAATGATTATCGTGAGATGGGTTATGATGTTTTATTTACTTCTATTAATACGTCAGAAAGTATTGATATATTAAAACCATACTTAGAAAATTGTGTTTCTGTCGTTGCGGGTCAATCTGGTGTTGGGAAATCCTCAATGCTTAATGTGCTACGTCCAGAATTAGAGCTGAAAACAAATGATATTTCCTCCCATTTAGGACGCGGGAAGCATACAACAAGACACGTAGAATTAATTGCAATTGGGAGTGGACTAGTAGCAGATACACCGGGTTTTAGTTCACTAGATTTCATTGATATAGAAGTAGAAGATCTTACATATTGTTTTCCAGAGTTGAAAGAAGCGAGCCAATACTGTAAATTTAGAGGGTGTACACATCTTTCTGAACCGAAATGTGCTGTGAAAGCTGCGGTTGAAGAAGGGAAGATTACAGAATATCGCTATAAGAACTATAAACAATTCGTAGAAGAAATTAGAGAGAGAAAGCCGAGGTATTAGTTATGATTAAAATTGCACCATCGATTTTATCAGCAGATTTTTCAAAATTAGGGGAAGAGATTAAAGATGTAGAAAAGGGCGGAGCGGATTACATTCACGTTGACGTAATGGATGGACATTTCGTACCAAATATTACGATTGGACCATTAATTGTAGAAGCTATCCGTCCAATTACATCATTACCATTAGATGTACATTTAATGATTGAAAATCCTGACAACTATATCCCGACTTTCGCACAAGCGGGAGCGGATATTATTACTGTTCACGTAGAGGCGTGTCCACATCTACATCGTACAATTCAGTTAATTAAATCTCATGGTATTAAAGCGGGCGTTGTATTAAATCCACATACGCCAGTTTCAGTGATTGAGCATGTATTAGAAGATATAGATATGGTATTACTTATGACAGTAAACCCTGGATTTGGTGGACAGAAGTTTATCCATTCTGTATTACCGAAAATTAAACAAGTTGCAGAAATGGTGAAAGAGCGCAATCTAGAAGTAGAAATTGAAGTTGATGGTGGTGTAAATGCTGAAACAGCAAGGCTTTGTGTGGAAGCAGGAGCAAATGTACTTGTAGCTGGGTCAGCAGTATACAATCAAAAAGACCGCGGTGAAGCAATTCGCGTAATTCGTGGGTAGTGATGAACTTTTATCCTAGTAAGGTATTTATAGGATAGGGTAAAAATATGTAAAAAGGCAATCTACCGAATGGCAGATTGCCTTTTTACAATGGAAGGGGAAGAAAAAATGATTATTCATATTTTGGCAGGAGGACCTTCGGAATATTGCGCAGATTTTGCTCAATATGAGAATGAGGAAGTAGTGTGGGCAGCGGTTGATAGGGGAGTATACCGTCTATTAAAGAAAGGGATTACACCGGCTGTTGCGTTTGGAGATTACGATTCAGTTACTGAAGAAGAATTAGTATGGATGGGACAGCAAACGAACGAATTACATATTGTTCCGCGAGAAAAAGATCAAACGGATTTAGAAATTGCAATTAACTGGGCATTAGGACAGAAACCGGTACTAATTCGTATTTTTGGTGCTACCGGTGGCAGGCTTGATCACGGTTTGGCAAATATACAGATGCTTTTAAAAGGGTTAGAAGTAGAGATAGAAATGTGTATTGTGGACAATAAAAATGAAATAACAGTTAAAAAAGTGGGTACACATATAATTGAAGAAAATAAAAAATTTCCTTATGTATCTTTTGTACCAGTTACTGAAATAGTGGAAGGGATTACATTGTTTGGTTTTAAGTACCCGCTTACTAATAAAACAATAGAGTGGGGATCAACACTTTGTATTAGTAACGAACTCGTTAAGGAAAAAGGTACTTTTTCATTTACTTCTGGCATATTAATGTTGATAAGAAGCACTGATTGAAGAAACAATTTTGCTCCTTACATCATATAGTGACCAAGTGGAGTAATGGGGATTAGGAGGGAAACCATGAGATTTTATACAATTAAGTTACCTAAATTTCTTGGTGGAATTGTTCGTGCAATGTTAAATACCTTCAAAAAAGATTAAAAAAAGCACCTATCACCGGTGCTTTTTCCATTGTTATAGTAAAAAAAGAGCCGATAGGCTCTTTTTTTTATTATTAAACACGTTCGATTTTGCCAGATTTTAATGCTCTAGCAGAAACGTAAACACGTTGAACTTTTCCGTCGATGCGTACGCGAACTTTTTGAAGGTTAGCGCCCCACTTACGTTTTGTAGCGTTCATTGCGTGAGAACGAGAGTTACCAGAACGAGCTTTTCTTCCAGTAATAGCACAAACACGAGCCATTTATATTTCCCTCCCTTGATACCTTACCATACGTAATTTTTCAATGTTAGTCTTTTATGCGATGCTAAAAACACTACTATAATTTAACACAACTAAAAAGAGAATGCAACACCGTAGAAAAAAGAAATCAAGAAAATTTACTTGACACTATATGTCAATGAAGAAAAGTTGAAATCCATAAAAATTGCTTGACATATTATAGTGGTACATGTTGTATAATAACAATGGACTATTTTGCTCATCATAAAAAAGTGTAATTTAAAACATAAAATATGAGAGTGAAAAGAAAGAACGATGGAATTTTCTTTAAAAAGATTATATGATAGTAACTAAAGTAGTCTAGCTCACTTTCACCATTTATGAAGGGGGAAACGAGATGTCAATTGAAATTAAAACGAAGTACGGTCAAATTGATATTAGTACAGATGTAATTGCAACAATTGCTGGAGGTGCCGCGGTAGATTGCTACGGTATCGTAGGTATGGCATCAAAAAATCAGTTAAAAGATGGATTAACAGACATTTTACGAAAAGAAAACTTCACTAGAGGTGTTATTGTTCGTAAAGATGAAGATGAAGTACATATTGATATGTATATTATTGTGAGCTATGGTACGAAAATTTCAGAAGTGGCACATAATGTGCAGACGAAAGTGAAATATACATTAGATCAAACTGTAGGACTAGCAGTAGATTCTGTAAACATCTACGTACAAGGAGTTAAAGTAATAAACTTGTAATGTGCATTAAGGAGGAAAATCTGTGTCAATTCAAAAAATTGATGGAAAACGTTTATCACAAATGATCATGCAAGGAGCGAATAATTTAACAAATAATGTTCAGCTTGTTGATGCATTAAACGTATTTCCAGTTCCAGATGGCGATACCGGTACAAACATGAACTTATCTATGACTTCAGGTGCGCGTGAAGTGAAAGCAAATCCTTCACAGCATGCTGGTAAAGTCGGCGTAAGTTTAGCCAAAGGATTATTAATGGGAGCTCGTGGTAACTCTGGAGTTATTTTATCTCAGTTGTTCCGTGGTTTCTCTAAATCCATTGAACAAAAAGAAGAATTAACAACAGTTGATTTTGCTGCAGCACTAGAAGCTGGAGTAGAGGCGGCTTATAAAGCGGTTATGAAACCGATTGAAGGAACGATTTTAACGGTTGCAAGAGAAACGGGTAAATATGCAGTAACAGTTGCGAAAAAACAGCGCGACTTTGTTTTGTTTATGGAAGACGTTGTGAAAGAAGCAAACGCATCGTTAAATCGTACGCCAGATTTATTACCTGTATTAAAACAAGTTGGCGTTGTAGATAGCGGTGGTAAAGGTCTTGTAGTGGTATACGAAGGATTTTTAGCTGACTTAAAAGGAGAAACGATTTCTTCTGATGCACCGACGCAACCATCTATGAATGAAATGGTACGCGCAGAACATCACCGTAGTGTACAAAGCCAATTGAGTACAGAAGATATTAAGTATGGATATTGTACGGAGTTCATGGTGAAATTAGAGGCTGAAAAGGTGAAAGAGCATAATTTCTCTGAACAAAAATTCCGTGAAGATATTAGTGTATATGGTGATTCTCTACTAGTTGTGTCTGATGATGAAATTGTAAAGGTTCATATCCATGCAGAACATCCTGGAGACGCTATGAACTACGGGCAAAAATACGGTAGTTTAATTAAGATTAAAGTAGAAAATATGCGTGAACAGCATACTGCTTTGTTAGATGAACCTACTATGGTTCCTGAGCAACCAGCTCAATCGAAGGAAAAACAACCATATGGTATCGTAACTGTAGCTATGGGTTCTGGTATTAAAACTTTATTTGAGAGCATCGGCGCAACGAAAGTTATCGAAGGTGGTCAAACGATGAATCCAAGTACGGAGGATATCGTGAAGGCAATTGAAGAAGCAAATGCTGAAAAAATCATTATTTTACCGAATAACGGAAATATTGTAATGGCAGCAGAACAAGCGGCATCAGTTGTAGATCAAGAAGTTATTGTTGTTCGTTCGAAAACAGTTCCTCAAGGTATGGCAGCAATGTTAGCATTTAACCCAGTTGGAACGTTAGAAGAGAATGAAGAAAACATGCAAGAAGCTTTATCTCATGTGAAAACAGGTCAAATTACGTATGCTGTACGTGATACGGAAATTGATGGTGTAGCAATTCAAAAAGATGATTTCATGTGTATTGCAGATGGGAAAATTGTATCTACAAATGCTGAAAAAGTAGGAGCTGCGAAGCAATTACTAGAAGCGCTTATTGATGAAGATTCTGAAATCGTAACGATTCTACAAGGGGAAGATGCAACTGACGAAGAAGTAGCGGAGTTAGTTGAATTTGTAGAAGAGAAATTTGAAGATGCAGAAGTAGAAGTACATGCTGGAAACCAACCAGTGTATTCTTTCATCTTCTCTGTAGAATAAGATAAGATTCGTTTTGAAAATAAATGGATTACTTACTTGCTAATGAATAAGAAGTAGTAATATGAAGTTTATTACTAGTTTTTATTCAAAAGGCTAGCATATTGAAGAGAGAAAAGAGCCTTGCTGCTAATAGTGAGGCTCTTTTTTACTTGTTTTATATAAGGGATTTGAGTAGTTTCTCTTAGAATGCCTATGATAGAATATATAAGGTGAAAGAGAGCGATTACAGATGCTAATTGGTACTCAAACAAAATGCAATAAAGAAAATAATGTGACGGGGTGTGAGAATCTTGAATGATGTTGTACAAGTTCCTGTTACGGATGTAAAGGGGATCGGAGGAGAAACATCTGAGTTACTACATGAGATGGGTATTTATACAGTTTCTCATCTATTAGAACATTTTCCGTACCGTTATGAAGATTATGCGATGAAAGATCTTGCTGAAGTAAAGCATGATGAACGTGTAACGGTTGAAGGGAAGGTTCATAGTGCTCCTTTGCTGCAATATTATGGTAAGAAGAAATCGCGTTTAACAGTTCGTGTTCTCGTCGGTCGTTATTTAATTACGGCGGTATGTTTTAATAGGCCTTACTATAAGCAAAAATTAAAGTTAGATGAAACGATAACGATTACTGGTAAATGGGATCAACATCGTCAAACAATTGCTGTATCAGAACTTCATTTTGGACCGGTTGTACGTCAACAAGAAGTGGAACCTGTTTATTCAGTAAAGGGGAAACTTACAGTAAAACAGATGCGTCGTTTTATTGCTCAAGCGTTAAAGGAATATGGAGATTCTATAGTCGAAGTGTTACCGGATGGTTTGTTAGGGCGATATAAATTATTACCAAGATATGAAGCGCTCAGGGCATTGCATTTTCCGGTAGGACAGGAAGATTTGAAGCAAGCGCGTCGCCGTTTTGTATATGAAGAATTTTTCTTATTTCAGCTGAAAATGCAAACGCTCCGGAAAATGGAGAGGGAAAATTCAAAAGGGACGAAGAAAGAGATTCCGTCAGTAGAATTACAAGAATTTATCGATGCACTGCCGTTTCCATTAACGGGTGCGCAGCGCCGAGTTGTAGATGAAATTTTGAAAGATATGACATCTCCTTATCGGATGAACCGACTATTGCAAGGTGACGTTGGTTCTGGGAAAACAGTTGTTGCTGCGATTGGCCTTTATGCATCGAAATTAGCCCATTATCAAGGTGCTTTAATGGTTCCTACAGAAATTTTAGCTGAGCAACATTATCAGTCGCTTGCTGAAACGTTTTCGCATTTTGGTATGAAGGTGGAACTGTTAACAAGTTCTGTTAAAGGGGCGAGACGTCGAGAAATTTTAGCGAAGTTAGAACAAGGAGAAATAGATATTCTTGTTGGAACGCATGCCTTAATTCAAGATGAAGTTATATTTCATAGGTTGGGTCTCGTTATTACAGATGAACAGCATCGATTTGGTGTAGCGCAGCGCCGAGTTTTACGGGAGAAAGGTGAAAGTCCAGATGTATTATTTATGACAGCGACACCAATTCCGCGTACGCTTGCAATTACTGCATTTGGAGAGATGGATGTTTCGATAATCGATGAGATGCCAGCAGGTAGAAAGGTGATTGAAACATACTGGGCAAAACATGATATGTTAGATCGCGTTCTCGGTTTCGTTGAAAAGGAGATAAAAAAAGGAAGACAGGCATACGTTATTTGTCCTTTAATTGAAGAATCTGAGAAACTTGATGTGCAAAATGCTATCGACTTACATAGTATGCTGACGCATCATTACCAAGGGAAATGCCAAGTTGGATTGATGCATGGGAGATTATCGTCTCAGGAAAAAGAAGAGATAATGGGACAGTTTAGTGAAAATAAAGTACAAATTCTTGTATCGACAACAGTTGTTGAAGTAGGTGTGAACGTACCGAATGCGACTGTAATGGTTATTTATGATGCAGAACGTTTCGGTTTATCGCAGCTTCATCAGCTTAGAGGGCGTGTCGGCCGTGGTAGTGAACAATCATATTGTTTATTAATAGCAGACCCTAAATCAGAAACAGGGAAAGAAAGAATGCGCATAATGACTGAAACAAATGATGGATTTGTATTGTCAGAAAAAGATTTAGAATTACGAGGTCCTGGAGATTTCTTTGGGAGTAAGCAAAGTGGCTTACCAGAATTTAAGGTTGCTGACATGGTACATGATTATCGAGCGTTAGAAACAGCAAGGCAAGATGCGGCGATACTAGTAGATTCAGAAGCGTTTTGGCATAATGATCAGTATGCTGCCTTGCGTACGTATCTTGATGGGACAGGTGTTTTCCAAGGAGAGAAGCTCGATTAAAGGGAGTCAACAAAAGTTTTTGTTGCATTCTACTTTTAATGATTATATACTACTGTTAGTACCTAGTCATAAAAATGGATGGTGCGGTATGAAAAAAAGAAGAAGTAAAAAAGAAAGACAAGAGTTATTACAACAAACAATCGAATCAAATCCTTTTATTACGGATGAAGATTTAGCGGAAAAATTTCAAGTGAGTATACAAACAGTACGACTTGATCGTATGGAATTGTCTATTCCTGAATTAAGAGAGAGAATTAAACATGTAGCTACAAAGCAACATGAAGAAGATGTGAAATCTTTACCGTTAGAAGAGGTTGTTGGAGAAATTATTGATATTGAATTAGATAGACATGCAATCTCTATCTTTGAAGTAAAGATAGAACATGTATTTAAAAGAAATCAAATTGCTCGTGGGCATCATCTGTTTGCGCAAGCAAACTCACTAGCTGTTGCGGTTATTGATGAAGAATTAGCTTTAACTGCAAAGTCTACCATTCGATACATTCGCCCTGTAAAATTAGGAGAGCGTGTTGTTGCAAAAGCGCGCGTTGAAGATGTAGAGAATGATAAGGGACGGACGGTTGTCAAAGTGCGTAGCTTCGTTGGAGAAGAACTTGTTTTTACAGGCACTTTTGAAATGTATCGATCTAGTAATTATAGTGAGGAAGGTAACAACTTATGAAAATCGCAATAGATGCAATGGGCGGAGATCACGCTCCAAAGGCTGTAGTATTAGGGGCAATGAAAGCTATTAAGGAATATTCTGATTTACATATTACGTTAGTAGGGAAAGAAGAGGAAATTCGTCAATACTTAACGAGTGATGAACGAATTACTATTCTTCATACAGACGAAAAAATAGAATCAACGGAGGAACCAGTAAGAGCGGTTCGTCGAAAAAAACAAGCTTCAATGGTGCTTGCGGCACAACAAGTAAAGGATGGAGAAGCAGACGCTTGTATATCCGCAGGTAGTACGGGAGCTTTAATGGCAGCTGGATTATTTGTAGTCGGTCGTATGGAAGGAATTGAGCGACCAGCTTTATCGCCTACAATGCCAACTGTAGATGGAAAAGGTTTTGTTATGTTAGATGTTGGAGCAAATGTTGATGCAAAACCAATTCATTTATATCAATATGCAGTAATGGGATCTGTTTATGCTGAGAAGGTAAGAGGAATTGAAAATCCTCGCGTTGGACTATTAAACGTTGGAACAGAGGATGGAAAAGGAAACGAGCTTTCAAAGCAAGTATTTGCAATGCTTAAAGATGCGCCAATTAATTTCGTTGGGAACGTTGAATCAAGAGATTTATTGCAAGGTGTAGCAGATGTTGTTGTATGTGATGGTTTTACAGGGAATGTAGCGTTGAAATCATTAGAGGGAACAGCACTTGCGCTATTCTCTATGTTGAAAGAACAGTTAATGAGTTCATTTACGAGCAAATTAGCAGCGGCGGTATTAAAGCCAAAACTTATGGTATTAAAAGATAAAATGGATTATTCGGAGTATGGAGGAGCTGCATTATTTGGATTAAAAGCACCTGTCATTAAGGCTCATGGTTCTTCTAATGACCAGTCGATATTTAGTGCGATTCGTCAAACGAGAGAAATGGTAGCGAAAGAAGTAATTCCTACGATTTCAAGCGTAATGGAGAAAGAGTCACTCCAATAAGAGGAGGATTTGAAATGGGAAAAATAGCATTTCTTTTTCCGGGCCAAGGTTCACAGGCAGTTGGAATGGGTAAACAATTAGCAGAGAATAATAAAGAGGTTGCAAAAGTGTTTGCAAAAGCAGATGAGGTGTTGGAAGATTCACTTTCAGAAGTGATTTTTGAAGGACCGCAGGAAAAGCTTACATTAACAACAAATGCGCAGCCTGCATTATTAACAACGAGTTTTGCTATTTTGACAGCTTTGAAAGAGTATGACATTACACCTGACTTTGTCGCTGGTCATAGTTTAGGTGAATATAGTGCTCTTGTAGCAGCTGGTGCATTAACTTTTGAAGATGCTGTATATGCTGTAAGGAAACGTGGCGAATATATGGAAGAAGCTGTTCCGGGCGGGGAAGGCGCAATGGCAGCTATATTAGGTGCTGACCCACATATGCTGAAACAAGTTACAGAAGAAGTAACAAGTGAAGGATATGCAGTGCAAATCGCTAATATGAATAGTACGAAGCAAATTGTGATTTCTGGAACGAAGCAAGGCGTAGAGGTTGCTTCTCAAAGAGCGAAAGAAAATGGTGCAAAGAGAGCGATTCCACTAAAAGTAAGTGGGCCATTCCATTCTTCACTTATGAAGCCGGCAGCTGAGAAGTTCCAAAGTGTTTTAAATGAAATTACAATTCATGACACGAATATTCCTGTTATTGCAAATGTTACGGCGGAAGTTATTACACGTGGTGCAGACATTCAAGAAAAGTTAATCGAACAGCTTTATTCGCCTGTATTATGGTACCCGTCTATTGAATATATGGTGAACCAGGGAGTAGATACATTTATTGAAATTGGACCTGGAAAAGTACTTGCTGGACTTATGAAGTCAATTGATTCATCAGTAAAAGCATATGCGATATACGATGAAGAGACATTAAAAGATACCATTTCAAATTTGAGAGGAGAAAACTGATGTTAAAAGGGAAGGTAGCATTAGTAACTGGCGCTTCACGTGGAATTGGTCGCGCGATTGCGATTGATTTAGCGAAACAAGGGGCAAATGTAGTAGTAAATTATGCTGGTAATGAACAAAAAGCAAATGAAGTAGTAGATGAAATTAAAAAATTAGGTTCTGATGCAATTGCGGTAAGAGCAGATGTTGCAAATGCTGATGATGTTACAAATATGGTGAAACAAACAGTAGATACATTTGGACAAGTTGATATTCTTGTAAATAATGCTGGTGTAACGAAAGATAATTTATTAATGCGTATGAAAGAAGAAGAATGGGATACAGTTATTAATACAAACTTAAAAGGTGTATTCTTATGTACAAAAGCAGTATCTCGTTATATGATGCGTCAACGTCACGGTAGAATTATAAACATCGCTTCGGTTGTTGGTGTTATAGGAAACCCAGGACAAGCTAACTATGTTGCTGCTAAAGCGGGTGTTATTGGATTAACAAAAACATCTGCAAAAGAGTTAGCAAGTCGAAATATTACAGTGAATGCAATTGCGCCGGGCTTTATTGCGACTGATATGACGGATGTACTAGATGAGAATATTAAAGCCGAAATGTTAAAAGTTATTCCAGCTGCTCAATTTGGTGAAGCGAAAGATATCGCGAATGCTGTAACGTTTTTTGCTTCTGATCAAAGCAAATATGTTACAGGTCAAACGTTAAATGTTGATGGCGGTATGGTAATGTAATAAAAGAATCGATTTCACCTAGTTTTTTTGGTCAATATTTAATATAATATTTGAGGGGAGGTGAATGGAATGGCAGATGTTTTAGAGCGCGTAACAAAAATCATCGTTGATCGTTTAGGAGTAGAAGAGACTGAGGTAGTACCAGCTGCAAGCTTCAAGGAAGATTTAGGAGCAGACTCCCTAGATGTAGTAGAACTTGTAATGCAATTAGAAGATGAATTCGAAATGGAAATTTCTGATGAAGATGCTGAAAAGATTGCTACTGTTGGCGATGCTGTGACTTACATAGAGAGTCATCTATAATGCTTAAGTGAAGTCCCGTTTTTTAGCGGGGCTTTCTGGCTTATATCTGGAGGGACCTATGCCGTACCGAAAATATAGAGAAAAAAAATACGAAACAAAATATCGTGAAGCATTTAAAGTGTTTCAAGAAAAGATAGGTATTACGTTTACAGATGAAAAATTATTGATTCAAGCATTTACGCATTCATCGTATGTGAATGAGCATCGAAAAAAACCGCATGAAGATAATGAGCGTCTTGAATTTCTTGGAGATGCAGTATTGGAACTGACTGTATCGCAGTATCTGTTTCAAAAATATCCGACAATGAGCGAAGGAGAGTTAACAAAACTACGTGCAGCTATTGTATGTGAGCCATCTCTTGTTCGTTTTGCGAACGAATTGTCATTTGGTAGCCTTGTTTTATTAGGAAAAGGTGAAGAAATGACAGGTGGACGTGAACGACCAGCTTTATTAGCGGATGTCTTTGAAGCGTTTATTGGTGCCCTTTATCTTGATCAAGGGCTAGAAACAGTTTGGGAATTCTTAAAAGAAATTGTATATCCGAAAATTAATGAGGGTGCTTTTTCTCATGTGATGGATTATAAGAGTCAGTTGCAAGAATTGATTCAGCGTGATGGCAGTGGCAATGTTGAGTATCAAATTTTGCAAGAAAAAGGACCAGCTCACAATCGAGAATTTGTGTCACGTGTTACGTTAAATAACGTAGCTTTAGGTCTTGGTAGTGGTAAGTCGAAAAAAGAAGCAGAGCAACAAGCTGCTGCAGAAGCATTGAAAAAATTAAAAGAACAACTATAAGGAATCCCCCTTTGAATGAGGGGGATTCCTTGTGCATAGAATGAAACTTTCTTTTTGTTTATAATGAAAAAGAAGGTAAATCCGTATAATACTTGTTTTTGTATAGAGAACATTTATAACGACGGAGAATAGGAGGAAGGCCTTTCGTGTTTTTAAAAAGATTAGAAATAGCAGGGTTTAAGTCTTTTGCTGAGCGTGTATCTGTTGATTTTGTCCCAGGTGTAACTTCTGTAGTAGGACCTAATGGAAGCGGGAAAAGTAATATTACTGATGCAATTCGCTGGGTACTTGGTGAACAATCTGCAAAATCATTACGTGGTGCAAAGATGGAGGATATTATTTTTGCAGGCAGTGATACGAGGAGAGCGGTTAATGTTGCTGAAGTAACAATAACTTTAAATAATGAAGATCAACGTTTACCAATTGAATACAATGAGGTGTGTGTAACACGTCGTGTATCTCGTTCAGGTGATAGTGATTTTTATATTAATAAACAATCATGTAGATTGAAAGATATTATCGATTTATTTATGGACTCTGGTATGGGAAGAGAAGCTTTTTCAATTATTAGCCAGGGGAAAGTGGAAGAGATTTTAAGTAGTAAGTCAGAAGAGCGTCGAGGTGTATTTGAAGAAGCGGCAGGCGTACTAAAATACAAACTTCGCAAAAAGAAAGCTGAAGGGAAATTAGCAGAAACACAAGAAAACTTAAATCGTGTACAAGATATAATTCATGAATTAAGTAGTCAAGTAGAACCTTTAGAAAGACAAGCTTCTATTGCGAAAGATTATCTTGAGAATAAAGAAGAATTAGAGAAAGTAGAAGCCGCGCTTATTGTCCATGAAATTGAAGAATTGCACGAGAAATGGGAAGCGCTTCGAAATCAGTTTGGGCATAATAAAAACGAAGAAGCTAAAATGTCAACGAATTTACAAAAAAGTGAAGAAGAGCTTGAGGAATTACGAGGACAATTACAAGCGGTAGATGAGTCTGTAGACTCGTTGCAAGAAGTACTTCTTCTTTCTAGTAAAGAGCTAGAAAAACTTGAAGGGCAGCGTGAGTTGTTAAAAGAGAGAAAGCAAAATGCTACGACGCATTGTGCGCAACTTGAGCAGTTAATTGTTGAATTAACAGAGAAAGCTAAAAGTTACGATGGTGAGATTGAGTCAAGTACAGAAGCTTTAATGCAATTTGTGAATGAAGTAAAAGAGTTGGAGCAAAAATTGCATGATAATGAGCAACTGCTTGCTACTTTTGCTGACAATTTAGAGGAACAGATTGAGAATTTAAAAGGTGACTATATTGAGCTTTTAAATCAACAAGCTAGTCATCGTAATGAATTATCTATGATTGAAGAACAATCTAAACAGCAAACGTCTAAAAACGAGCGTCTAGATGAAGAGAATGCGAAATATGTAGAAATGCGTATGGAAATTACAGCGAAAAAGACGAAACTTGTAGAAAGTTACGAACAAGCGAAAGAAAAAGTAGCTGGCATTCTCTCAAACATACAGAAGACAGAGGCGGCGCTTGGGAAATGTAAGACGCAGTATAGTGAAAATGAAACAAAACTGTATCAAGCATATCAATTTGTGCAACAGGCACGTTCTCGAAAAGAAATGCTTGAAGAGATGCAAGAAGATTATTCTGGATTCTATCAAGGTGTACGTGAAGTATTGAAAGCTAGAGAAAATAGGTTGCAAGGTATCGAGGGTGCTGTTGCGGAACTGTTAACGGTACCGAAAGAATACGAAGTTGCAATGGAAATTGCTCTAGGTGCAGCGATGCAGCACATTGTTGTACAAACAGAGGAGCATGCTCGTAATGCGATAGCATTTTTAAAGCAAAATAAACATGGACGTGCAACGTTTTTACCGCAAGCTGTTATTAAAAGCAGGTCTTTATCATTTGAGCAATTACGCATTGCAAATCAACACCCATCGTTTGTAGGTGTGGCGGCAGAACTTGTGCAGTACAACAATAAATATGAAAATGTAGTTTCAAATTTATTAGGTACGGTTATTGTTGCGAAAGATTTACGCGGAGCAAATGAGTTGGCGAAACAACTGCAATACCGTTATCGCATTGTAACAATCGAAGGTGATGTAGTGAATCCTGGCGGTTCTATGACTGGTGGGGCGGTAAAGCAAGCGAAATCTTCTTTATTAGGACGCCAACGTGAACTGGAAGAGTGGACTCGCAAGTTAACTGATATGGAAGAAAAAACAATGAAGTTAGAAAACTTTGTTAAAGCAGTAAAACAAGAGATTCAAGAAAAAGAAGTGAAAATACGCGAACTAAGGCAAACTGTAGAAGTAGATCGTGTAGATGAGCAGAAATTAAGAGAAGAGATTAATCGTCTAGAATTAGAAGAACATCGTATTAATGATCGATTGTCTATTTATGATTTAGAGATTGAAGGGTTTTTACAAGATCGAGTAAAAATGCAAGGGCGTAAAGAGGAGTTAGAAGGGATTTTAACGAATCTTCAAGCTGATATCACTAAGTTAGATAGTAAAATTGTAGCTTTAACAAAACAAAAAAGTGAGCAACATTCTTTGAAAGAAAAAGTTCAAAAAGAAATGACGGAGTTAAAAGTTTTGGTAGCTGAAAAGCAACAACGCTTATTTAATCAAAAAGAAAAAGTTGAACGATTGACGAAGGAAAAAGAAGAAACGGATGCGACACTTGTAAAAACGAAAGAGGATTTAGCGTTCTTAAAACAAGAAATGACATCTAATTCAAGTGGTGAAGAGCAAATTACGAATATGATTGAGAAGAAAGCATATGATCGTAATCAAACTTCAGAATTAATTCGCTCTCGTCGTGAACAACGTGTATCGTTGCAAGAGAGGGTAGAACATTTAGAGCGCAATTTGAAAGAAACGACAGGTAAACATAAATATATTCTTGAAATGTTGAAAGATCAAGAAGTGAGAATAAATCGACTTGATGTAGAGTTGGAAAATAGATTACAACATTTACGTGAAACATATACGATTTCATTTGAAGCGGCAAAACTAAAATATACAATGACAATGCCTGCAGAAGATGCGCGTAAGAAAGTAAAATTAATCAAATTATCTATAGAAGAGTTAGGTACAGTGAACCTAGGGGCAATTGATGAATATGAACGTGTAGCGGAGCGTCATACATTCTTACTAGAGCAGAGAGACGACCTAGAAGAAGCGAAAGCGACATTGCACCAGCTTATTACCGAAATGGATGAAGAAATGAAAAAACGCTTTTCTACTACGTTTGAAGGCATTAGAATGGAGTTTCAATCGGTATTCTCTGAATTATTTGGAGGCGGTAGAGCGGATTTAGTAATGACTAATCCAGAGGATTTACTAAATACGGGTATTGATATTGTAGCACAACCGCCAGGGAAGAAACTGCAGAACTTAGGTTTACTTTCAGGTGGAGAGCGTGCTTTAACAGCAATTGCGCTTTTATTTGGTATTTTAAAAGTACGCCCAGTACCATTCTGTGTACTAGATGAGGTAGAGGCAGCCCTTGATGAGGCGAATGTAGCTCGTTTTGCACAGTATTTAAAGAAATTCAGTAATGAGACGCAGTTTATTGTAATTACACATAGAAAAGGTACAATGGAAGAGTCTGATGTGTTGTACGGTGTAACAATGCAAGAATCAGGGGTATCTAAACTTGTTTCGGTTCGTTTAGACGCCGGAGAAGAACTTGTTGCAAGTGAATAGGAAGGATGGGAAAGTATGAGTTTTTTTAAAAAACTAAAAGAAAAAATTTCAAAACAAACGGATACAGTTACAGAGAAATTTAAACAAGGATTAGAAAAAACGAGAAATTCATTTGCGGATAAAGTGAATGATTTAGTGTATCGTTACCGTAAAGTGGACGAAGATTTTTTCGAAGAGTTAGAAGAAATCTTAATCGGTGCAGACGTTGGCGTTGCGACGGTAATGGAATTAATTGACCAATTGAAAGAAGAAGTACAACGTCGTAACATTCAAGATCCAAAAGAAGTACAAGCTGTTATTTCAGAAAAACTAGTAGGAATTTACAAAGGCGACAGCGATTTTAGTAACGAAATTAATATGCAAGAGGACCAATTAACGGTTGTTTTATTTGTTGGTGTTAATGGTGTAGGAAAAACGACGACAATTGGTAAACTGGCGCATAAGTTTAAATCAGAAGGTAAGTCAGTCCTATTAGCGGCAGGAGACACATTCCGTGCTGGAGCGATTGAACAATTAGAAGTATGGGGCGATCGCGTTGGTGTAGAAGTGATTAAACAAGGATCTGGATCTGATCCAGCGGCGGTTATGTATGACGCTGTACAAGCTGCGAAAGCACGTAAGGTAGATGTATTACTATGTGACACAGCAGGACGCTTGCAAAATAAAGTAAATTTAATGAAAGAATTAGAGAAGGTGAAGCGTGTAATTGAGCGTGAAGTACCAGGTGCTCCTCATGAAGTATTACTTGTTATTGATGCAACAACAGGACAAAACGGTTTAAGCCAAGCGAAAACATTCCGTGAAGCAACGAATGTAACTGGTATTGTTTTAACGAAGTTAGATGGAACTGCTAAAGGTGGTATTGTATTAGCGATTCGTAACGAAATGGATGTACCAGTGAAGTTTGTTGGATTAGGAGAGCAAATGGATGACTTGCAACAGTTTGATCCAGAACAATATGTGTATGGTTTATTTGCGAACTTAGTAGAAACAGAAGAAGTATAAGTGAAAGGAGCGGTATTTCCGCTTCTTTTTCTATAAAAAATATATGATGTTAAGAAAAAAACTTGACACTCTTTTGGACTACATGTAAACTAATTCATGTAAAGGGAAATCACTTAACAAAGGATGATCCAACATGCTCGAAAAAACAACGAGAATGAACTATTTATTTGATTTTTATCAATCGTTGTTAACGCAAAAACAAAGAAGTTATATGTCGCTTTATTATCTAGATGATTTATCTCTTGGTGAAATTGCGGAAGAATTTGATGTAAGTCGCCAAGCCGTGTATGATAACATTAAACGGACTGAAGCGATGCTTGAAGAATATGAAGAAAAATTAGTATTACTTCAAAAGTTTCAAGAGCGACAGCGACTTGTTGCAAAGCTAAAACAGCTAATCAGCGAAGAAGAGCATGTGAATGAAGAAATGAAACAAGTTGTTGAAGCTATCGAAAAATTAGATTAGGAGGGCGGCAATATGGCATTTGAAGGATTAGCCGACCGACTTCAACAGACAATGCAAAAAATCCGCGGCAAAGGAAAAGTTTCTGAAGCCGATGTGAAAGAAATGATGAGAGAAGTTCGTCTAGCTCTTTTAGAAGCAGATGTTAACTTTAAAGTAGTAAAAGATTTTGTGAAGCGTGTGTCTGAACGTGCTGTCGGACAAGATGTAATGAAAAGTTTGACACCTGGACAACAAGTAATTAAAGTTGTACAGGAAGAACTTACAGAACTTATGGGCGGAGAGCAAAGCAAAATTGCTGTTGCTAATAAGCCACCGACTGTTATTATGATGGTTGGTCTGCAAGGTGCGGGTAAAACAACGACGACAGGTAAGCTTGCGAATTTGCTTCGTAAAAAGCATAACCGTAAACCGATGCTTGTTGCAGCGGATATTTACCGTCCAGCAGCGATTAAACAGCTTGAAACATTAGGGAAGCAATTGGACATGCCTGTATTCTCTTTAGGAGATCAAGTAAGTCCTGTTGAAATTGCGAAACAAGCGATTTCAAAAGCAAAAGAAGATCATCACGATTATGTTTTAATCGATACAGCGGGTCGCCTGCATATTGATGAAGAACTAATGGATGAATTAGCGAAAGTTAAAGAAGTTGCGAAACCGGATGAAATTTTCCTTGTTGTCGATGCGATGACGGGACAAGACGCGGTAAATGTTGCACAAAGTTTCCATGAACAGTTAGGTTTAACAGGTGTTGTATTAACGAAGTTAGATGGTGATACGCGCGGTGGTGCTGCATTATCTATTAAGGCTGTAACAAACACGCCGATTAAATTTGCTGGTATGGGTGAAAAACTAGATGCAATTGAAGCGTTCCATCCAGAGCGTATGGCATCCCGTATTTTAGGGATGGGCGATGTCTTAACATTGATTGAAAAAGCGCAAGCTACAGTTGATGAAGAGAAAGCGAAAGAACTTGAGCAAAAAATGCGTACGCTTTCGTTTACGCTTGACGATTTCCTAGAACAACTTGGACAAGTGCGTCAACTTGGGCCGCTTGATGAATTGTTAGGAATGCTTCCTGGTGCAAATAAAATTAAAGGGCTGAAAAATGCACAAGTTGATGAAAAACAAATTGGGCATATTGAGGCAATTATTCGTTCTATGACTAAATTAGAACGAGAACAACCGGAAATAATCAATGCTAGTCGCAAAAAGCGCATTGCCAAAGGTAGCGGTACAACTGTACAAGAAATCAATCGTCTAATTAAACAATTCGATGACATGAAAAAAATGATGAAGACGATGACGGGAATGCAAAAAGGTAAGAAAAAAGGACTAGGTGGATTGAAGTTTCCATTCATGTAAGGAAAAAAAGATGGCTCTGTTAAGAAAAAATACTTTACAAAGCAATAGTCTTTTTGCTAATATAATTATCTGTGTGAAATAAATTCGGAGGTGCTTTATAAATGGCAGTTAAAATTCGTTTAAAACGTATGGGAGCTAAAAAAACTCCTTTCTATCGTGTAGTTGTTGCAGATTCTCGTTCTCCTCGTGACGGACGTTTCATTGAGGAAATCGGAACTTACAATCCAGTTGCTCAACCAGCTGAAGTTAAGATCAACGAAGAAGCAGCATTAAAATGGTTAGGAAATGGTGCTAAACCATCTGATACAGTTCGTAACTTATTCTCTAACCAAGGTATCATGGAGAAATTCCACTTATCTAAACAAGGTAAGTAATTGAGGCAATGACTATGAAGAAGTTAGTCGAGACGATTGTCAAGCCTCTTGTCGATTATCCTGAAGATGTAAAAGTTACACAGGAACTTTGCAACGGAGAGATAAAGTATCGATTAACTGTACATCCTGAGGATGTTGGAAAAGTCATTGGAAAGCAAGGGAGAGTTGCGAAAGCGATTCGAATGCTCTTGTATTCAGTGGGACATCATAATGATGAAAAAGTAACACTGGAAATTCAATAAACGTAAAAAAGGGCGAGGAGTTATTCCTCTCCCTTTTTTAACATTTAAATAGAGAGTGCATGTTCCATCTGTGAAATGGAGATGCTTAATTTATATAGAAACCAGGGGTGACATACTATTTATGACAAAATGGTTTAACGTAGGGAAGATTGTAAATACTCATGGCGTAAGAGGGGAAATCCGTGTTATTTCTCGTACTGATTTTCCAGAAGAGCGATATAAAGTAGGAAACACGTTATACATATCGAATGAGAAAGGCACAGACTACCTTCCGGTGAAGGTAACTTCTCATCGCCAACATAAGACATTCGATTTATTAACATTTGAAGGATATAACAATGTAGATGAAGTAGAGAAGTTTAAAGGTTCTTTAATAAAAGTACCAGAAGAGCAGTTAGGTGAACTTGCTGAAGGTGAATACTACTATCATGAAATTATTGGTTGCAGTGTTGTAACGGAAGAAGGAGAAGCGCTAGGGACAATCAAAGAGATTCTATCTCCTGGTGCAAATGATGTTTGGGTAATTAAACGCCCGAAGGGTCAAGATCTCTTAATTCCTTATATCGATGACGTTGTACTTCAAGTTAATATTGAAAATAAATTAGTAACCATTCATGTAATGGAAGGGCTGCTATAATGAAAATTGATATTTTAACGTTGTTCCCAGACATGTTTACCGGTGTATTTGGATCTTCTATATTAAAGAAGGCGCAAGAAAAAGAAGCGGTAAACCTTCGTGTTGTTAACTTTCGTGATTATACAACAAGTAAGCATAATAGCGTAGACGATTATCCTTACGGCGGAGGAGCTGGTATGGTCCTTACTCCTCAGCCTATTTTTGATGCTGTAGAAGATTTGACGAAAGAGACAGAGCGTAAGCCTAGAGTTGTCTTAATGTGTCCGCAGGGCGAAAGATTTACGCAGAAGAAAGCGGAAGAGCTTGCAGGGGAAGAACATTTGATCTTCGTATGTGGGCATTATGAAGGGTATGACGAACGAATTCGTGAGCATCTCGTAACGGATGAGATTTCTATTGGTGACTATGTATTAACGGGCGGAGAATTAGCCTCTATGGTTATTACTGATAGTGTTGTACGTCTCTTGCCAGGTGTGCTAGGAAATCATGCTTCACAAGTAGAGGATTCGTTTAGTACAGGTTTATTAGAGCATCCTCATTATACACGTCCAGCTGATTTTCGTGGTATGAAGGTACCGGATGTATTAATGTCAGGGAATCATAAAAACATTGATGAATGGCGACATAAGGAATCTTTGCGTCGAACGTATACGCGTAGACCTGATTTGTTAGATGAGAGAGAGTTATCTAAACAAGAGAAAAAATGGCTTGAGGAAATAAAGCGAGAGCAGTAATAACTTCATATATTTGCTATTGCAACAGGCCTAGTAATATGCTATTATAACATTTGTGCTACTGAAATCAGTAGCCATATTAACGATGTTCCGCTGTAATTTATTAAGACTTTATAAGAGCATCTGTTTAAAGGAGAGAATTTAATATGCAACAATTAATCGCAGAAATTACAAAAGGCCAATTAAAAACTGACCTTCCTTCATTCCGTCCTGGTGACACTTTACGTGTACACGTAAAAGTTGTTGAGGGAACTCGTGAAAGAATTCAGCTTTTCGAAGGTGTTGTAATTAAACGTCGTGGTGGCGGAATCAGTGAAACATTCACAGTTCGTAAGATTTCTTACGGTGTAGGTGTTGAGCGTACATTCCCAGTTCACACGCCAAGAATCGCGAAAATCGAAGTACTTCGCCGTGGTAAAGTACGTCGTGCTAAGTTATACTACTTACGTAACCTTCGCGGTAAAAAAGCACGTATTAAAGAAATTCGATAAGACATGTATGGGAGCTTGTAAATGCACAAGCTCCCTTTTTCCAATCTATATGAAATTTTGGTATAATACGAGCAGTTTACATAACCGTGGAGGGGAAATGCATGAAAAAAGAGAAGAGTTCACTTTGGGAATGGATTAAAGCAATTTTGATTGCTGTTGTATTAGCTGGTGTTATTAGACAGTTTTTCTTTGCGCCAATTCTCGTAGACGGGGTATCGATGGCACCTACTTTACATGATCGTGATCGAATGATTGTGAATAAAATTGGTTATCACATTGGAGATCCAAAACGCTTTGATATTATCGTATTTCGAGCAACAGAAGATAAAGATTACATTAAGCGCATTATAGGCCTGCCAGGCGATGAAATAGAGTATCGTAATGATAAACTGTATGTTAACGGAAAGGCTTATGAGGAGCCGTATTTAGACAAGCAGAAAAAGCAAATTGCTGATGGACCGCTTACATATGATTTTAATCTTGAAGAAATGACAGGCAAGAAAACCGTTCCAAAAGATCAATTATTTGTTTTAGGTGATAATCGTCGTTTTAGTAAAGATAGCCGTTCAATCGGTACGATTTCAATGGATCAAGTAATTGGTAAAGCTAATATGTTATATTGGCCGTTAGAAGACGCACGTATTGTGAAATAAATGAAAAAGAAGGTGGCAACATGGTAATTCAATGGTTTCCAGGGCATATGGCGAAGGCTAGACGCCAAGTAACGGAGAAATTAAAATTAATTGATGTTGTAATTGAACTTGTAGATGCTCGATTACCATTATCATCTCGAAACCCAATGATTGATGAAATCATTACACATAAGCCAAGGCTTGTTGTTTTAAATAAAGCGGATATGGCGGATGATCGTTTAACAAAACAATGGATCGCATATTTTAAAGAAAAAGGCCATATGGCAATTTCGATTAACGCGCAAGCTGGACAAGGTATGAAGGAAATTGCAGCAGCTTGTAAAGTGCTTGTTAAAGAAAAATTTGATAAAATGGTTGCAAAAGGTATTAGACCGAGAGCGATTCGTGCATTAATTGTAGGTATACCAAATGTTGGTAAATCTACATTGATTAATAAATTGGCAAAGAAAAATATTGCTAAAACAGGAGATCGTCCAGGTGTGACAACAGCTCAACAATGGATTAAAGTTGGGAAGGAAATGGAATTGTTAGATACACCAGGTATTCTGTGGCCTAAATTTGAAGATCAATTAGTGGGTCTTCGTTTAGCGACAACGGGTGCAATTAAAGATTCAATTTTAAATTTACAAGATGTAGCTGTTTACGCATTACGTTTTATGGAGAAACATTATCCAGAACGCTTGAAAGAACGCTATAATTTAAATGAGATTCCAGAAGATATTGTGGAATTATTCGATGCAATTGGAAAAAATAGAGGCTGCTTAATGGGCGGCGGAATGATTGATTATGATAAGACATCTGAGCTTGTGCTTCGTGAGCTTCGTGGTGGCAAACTTGGAAAAATGACGTTTGAAACACCGGAAGAGTTTGGAGAGCAAGTGGAAGATGTGGAAAAAATAGAAGAAGTATAAGACGTGCGTTTGTGCGTCTTTTCTTTTTGGATATGTTTAAAAAGGAGCTTGTATAAATGCAAACTATGACGATAAAAGAAGCGGAAAATGTATTGAAAGAAATTATGAATGAAGAAGATGATCGCTTTCAACTGTTAATGAAAGATGATCGAAAAGGTGTTCAAAAGCTCGTTTTGAAGTGGTATAAACAAAAAGAGTTAGAACAGAAAGAAAAAGAGAAGTTTTTTGAAATGTCCAAGTATGAAAATGCTTTGCGTGAAAAAGGGGTCACATATATCGCGGGTATTGATGAAGTAGGGCGTGGGCCATTGGCTGGGCCTGTTGTGACGGCAGCTGTCGTTCTTCCTGAGGATTTTTATATTCCAGGGTTAAATGACTCGAAAAAGTTGAGTGAAGCGAAACGTGAGCGTTTTTATGATGAAATAAAAGTACAAGCAATTGCAATTGGAGTAGGAATTGTATCACCGCAAGTTATTGATGATATTAATATTTACCAAGCAACGAAACAAGCGATGTTAGATGCAGTTGCAAATTTATCTTGTACACCCCAACATTTATTAATTGATGCGATGAAGCTTCCTACACCAATTCCGCAAACATCAATTATTAAAGGTGATGCGAAAAGTGTTTCGATTTCAGCAGCATCCATTATAGCAAAAGTAACGAGAGATCGTATGATGAAAGAACTGGGAGAGAAGTATCCTGAATATGGATTTGAGCAACATATGGGATATGGCACAAAGCAACATTTAGAGGCAATTGAAGTGCATGGAGTACTAGATGAACACCGCAAGTCATTCGCACCAATTAAAGATATGATTCAAAAATAAGCTGTAAATATACAGCTTATTTTTTTATTTTGGCATATAAACATTACTATTTTCGAAAAAGAATAAAGCGATTTCAGTTTTCTGACACTTTATTGTAGACAGCGTGCCAATCATCTTATACAATGGCAATGTAATGTTTTTTAAACATTAAAAAATTTTTCGAGTAAAACAGGAAAACAGGGGAGGATGGGACCATGAATATCCATGAGTACCAAGGTAAGGCAGTCCTTAGAAGCTATGGGGTTAGCGTTCCGAACGGGAAGGTTGCATTTACAGTAGAAGAAGCTGTAGAAGCAGCGAAAGAATTAGGAACAGATGTATGTGTAGTGAAAGCACAAATTCACGCTGGTGGACGCGGCAAAGCTGGCGGAGTAAAAGTTGCAAAAAATTTAGATGAAGTTCGTACATATGCAGAAAGCATTTTAGGAACTACACTTGTGACACATCAAACAGGTCCTGAAGGTAAGGAAGTAAAACGCTTACTTATCGAAGAAGGTTGCGATATTAAAAAAGAATATTATGTAGGTCTAGTTTTAGATCGTGCAACTTCTCAAGTTGTTTTAATGGCGTCTGAAGAAGGCGGAACAGAAATTGAAGAAGTAGCAGAAAAAACACCTGAAAAAATCTTTAAAGAATATATTGATCCAGCAGTAGGCTTGCAAGGTTTCCAAGCGCGCCGAATTGCATTTAACATCAATATTCCAAAAGAGCTTGTAGGACAAGCTGTGAAGTTTATGATGGGCTTATATCGTGCGTTTATCGAAAAAGATTGCTCTATCGCTGAGATTAACCCACTTGTTACAACAGGCGAAGGTAAAGTTATGGCATTAGATGCAAAATTAAACTTTGATTCTAATGCGTTATATCGCCATAAAGACATTTTAGAGCTTCGTGATCTTGATGAAGAGGATTCAAAAGAAATTGAAGCTTCAAAATACGACTTAAACTACATTCCTTTAGATGGAAATATCGGTTGTATGGTTAATGGTGCAGGTTTAGCGATGGCTACAATGGATATCATTAAACATTACCACGGTGACCCAGCTAACTTCTTAGATGTTGGTGGCGGTGCAACTGCAGAAAAAGTTACAGAAGCATTCAAAATTATCCTTTCTGACAAAAATGTAAAAGGTATCTTCGTTAACATTTTTGGTGGCATTATGAAGTGTGATGTTATTGCAGAAGGTGTTATTGAAGCAACGAAACAAGTAGGTCTTGAGTTACCTTTAGTTGTACGTCTTGAAGGCACAAACGTAGAACTAGGTAAGAAAATTTTAAATGAGTCTGGCTTAAATATTGTTGCAGCAGAATCTATGGCAGACGGTGCACAAAAAATTGTTTCACTAGTGGGCTAATAGAAAGCGGGGGAGAAAAATGAGCGTATTAGTTAATAAAGATACAAAAGTTATTGTTCAAGGTATTACAGGTTCTCAAGGTTTATTCCATACAAAACAAATGATTGAATACGGTACGAAAATTGTCGGTGGTGTAACACCAGGTAAGGGCGGCACTGATATTGAAGGTGTACCAGTATTTGATACAGTAGAAGATGCAGTGAAAGCAACAGGCGCAAACGCTTCAGTTGTATACGTTCCACCCGCTTTTGCGGCAGATGCAATTATGGAAGCTGTTGATGCAGAAATTGATTTAGTAGTATGTATTACTGAAGGGATTCCTGTATTAGATATGGTAAACGTAAAGAGATATATGGCGGGTAAACATACACGTTTACTTGGACCAAACTGCCCAGGTGTAATCACACCAGATGAATGTAAGATTGGTATTATGCCAGGATATATTCATAAAAAAGGTCATGTTGGTATCGTATCTCGCTCTGGTACATTAACTTATGAAGCTGTATATCAGTTAACACAAGAAGGTATTGGCCAATCTACTGCTGTAGGTATCGGCGGAGACCCTGTTAACGGTACAGACTTTATTGATGCGTTAAAAGCATTTAATGAAGATGAAGAAACACATGCTGTAATTATGATTGGTGAAATCGGCGGTACAGCAGAAGAAGAGGCAGCTGAATGGGTAAAAGCTAATATGACAAAACCTGTTGTAGGCTTCATTGGTGGTCAAACAGCGCCTGCTGGCAAACGTATGGGCCATGCTGGTGCAATCATTTCTGGCGGTAAAGGAACTGCTGCTGAAAAGATTAAAACAATGGAAGCTTGTGGCATTAAAGTAGCTGAAACTCCAGCAGTTATGGGAGAAACGCTAATCTCTGTTTTAAAAGAAAAAGGTTTATTTGAGACTTGTAAAAACTATTAATCTGTTGAAAGACACCTTCTTACTTGAGGGTGTCTTTTTACACTTTTTTCTGTTTACATAATAAAAATTATGGGTAAGGAGAATCAAGATGAAAAGAGAGAGATTATTACATCTTCATTACTTGCTAGCAGATTATTGGAAGGCGATGGAGAGGCTACTATATGTCGATCCAGAATTAAAGAACATATATAAATTTAACGAAAAACAAATGGAACACTACACTGGAATATCCTCGAAAAAATCTTCAGAACTAGTAAAATTTCTTCAAAGTTCAAATCTTCCGCAATATATATCTTATTTAGAGAGAAATCGTATTTTTTATATAACGATATGGGATGAAGATTATCCGCAATTATTACGTGAAATACAAGACCCTCCCTTCGTTTTATATGGAAAAGGAGAGAAAGATTTCCTGAATAAAGTAAATAAATTAGCAGTTGTTGGAACGAGAGAACCATCATTATATGGTCATGAGAGTTTGAAGTTTATTTTACACCCTTTATTAGAAAGAGAGTGGCTTATTGTCAGTGGGTTTGCAAAAGGGATAGATACAATGTCTCATGAGATTACAGTAAGGCATCATCGCCCGACTATTGCGATATTAGGGCATGGATTGTCTTTTATGTATCCGAAAGAAAATAGACATTTATATGAAATGTGGAAGGAATATATATTGTTATTGACAGAGTATCCGCCGCACTATGCACCGAAAAAGTGGTATTTTCCAAAAAGGAACCGGATTATTAGTGGTATAAGTAAAGGTGTTTTAGTTGTAGAAGCGAAATCGAGAAGTGGAACACTTATTACTGCAGACCTTGCGTTAGAGCAAAATAGAGAGGTGTTTGCGCTTCCTGGACCTATATTTATAGAGGGGGCATCGGGAACGAATCATCTTATTCAGCAAGGAGCAAAACTAGTAAGAAATGCAGAAGATATCTTGGAAGAGATTTTAAATTAACCTTATATTTTTATGTTTTTATTAAACAATTATTGACAAATGGTAGATTGGCACTGTATGGTATATTCATTCTTGATTGACAAAAACAAGAGAAATCAATAAGATTAATGAAGACTTGAATCCACCTCTTAAGGAGGCACTAGCATGTCAGATTACCTCGTAATCGTGGAGTCGCCTTCTAAGGCGAAGACCATTGAGAAATATTTAGGGAAAAAATACAAAGTTGTCGCGTCTATGGGACATGTTCGCGATTTGCCAAAAAGTCAAATGGGGATAGAAGTAAAGAACAACTTCACCCCGAAGTATATTACCATTCGTGGTAAAGGTCCCGTCTTAAAAGATTTAAAATCAGCGGCGAAAAAAGCAAAGAAAGTCTATCTCGCGGCCGATCCAGACCGTGAAGGGGAAGCAATTGCTTGGCATTTAGCGAATACGTTAAATGTGGACGTTGAATCAGATTGTCGGGTTGTGTTTAATGAGATTACGAAAGATGCAATCAAAGAATCATTTAAACATCCTCGTGCAATTAATATGGATTTAGTAGATGCACAACAAGCAAGACGTATACTTGATCGTCTTGTTGGTTACAATATTAGTCCTTTATTATGGAAGAAAGTAAAAAAAGGATTAAGTGCAGGACGTGTACAATCTGTAGCAGTTCGTTTAATCATCGAGCGTGAAAGGGAAATTCAAAACTTTGAACCTGAAGAATTCTGGACAATTAAAACAGAATTTGTAAAAGGAAAAGACACATTTGAAGCAAGCTTTTACGGTGTAGATGGTGAAAAAGTTCAATTAACAAATGAAACGCAAGTGAATGAAATAATTGAACAGATGAAAGACAATGCGTTTTCAGTTGAAAATGTAACGCGCAAAGAGCGAAAACGTAATCCTGCATTACCGTTTACAACATCTTCCTTGCAACAAGAAGCAGCACGTAAGTTAAACATGCGAGCAAAGAAAACAATGATGCTTGCACAGCAATTGTATGAAGGGATAGATCTTGGAAAACAAGGAACTGTAGGTCTTATTACGTATATGAGAACTGATTCAACACGTATCTCAGAAACAGCTCAAACAGAGGCTCGTACTTACATCACTGAAGCGTATGGTACGGAATACATAGGAACAGAAAAGAAGAAAGAAACGAAAAAGTCAAATGCACAAGATGCGCATGAGGCAATTCGTCCTACTTCAGTAATGAGAAAGCCAGAGGAACTAAAAAGTTTCTTAGGTCGTGATCAACTTCGATTATATAAATTGATTTGGGAGCGATTTGTTGCAAGTCAAATGGCGTCTGCTATAATGGATACTGTGACAGCGAGACTCATTAATAACAATGTTCAGTTCCGTGCAAGTGGATCGGTTGTAAAGTTCCCAGGATTTATGAAAGTGTATGTAGAGTCAAAAGATGATGGTGCTGAAGAAAAGGATAAGATGCTGCCACCTTTAGAAGTAGGGGAAACTGTATTTTCAAAGGATTTAGAACCAAAGCAACATTTTACACAACCTCCTCCGCGCTATACAGAGGCTCGCCTAGTAAGAACACTTGAAGAACTTGGAATTGGAAGACCGTCAACATATGTACCTACACTTGAAACAATTCAAAAGCGTGGGTATGTAGGTTTGGATAATAAACGCTTCGTTCCGACTGAACTTGGTGAAATAGTAATTGAACTTATTTTAGAGTTTTTCCCAGAAATTATTAACATTGAATTTACTGCCAATATGGAGCAAAGCCTTGATGAAGTAGAAGAAGGAAATGCGAATTGGGTAAAAATTGTTGATGATTTCTACGTAGGTTTTGAACCGCGTTTAGAAAAAGCGGAAAAAGAAATGCGTGAAGTGGAAATTAAAGATGAACCAGCTGGGGAAGATTGTGAATTATGTAATCACCCAATGGTCTTTAAAATGGGTAAATACGGGAAATTTATGGCTTGCTCGAATTTCCCAGATTGTCGTAATACAAAGCCGATTGTGAAAGAAATCGGTGTTACTTGTCCAAAGTGTGATAAGGGTCAAATTATTGAACGCCGTAGTAATAAAAAGAAACGTCTTTTCTATGGGTGCGGTACGTATCCGGAATGCGACTTTGTATCTTGGGATAAGCCAATTGGTCGTAAGTGTCCGAAGTGCGAAGGCATGCTTGTAGAGAAAAAGTTGAAAAAAGGCGTGCAAGTACAATGTATTTCGTGCGATTATGAAGAAGAACAACAAATGTGAGCGTAACTGCTCACATTTTTTTCGGGAAGAAAAGGAAAGGTGATATAAATGACAACACAAGTAGTAAACGTCATTGGCGCAGGTCTTGCAGGAAGTGAAGCGGCTTACCAAATTGCAAAACGTGGTGTCCAAGTTAGATTATATGAAATGAGACCGGTAAGGCAAACGCCAGCTCATCACACAGATAAATTCGCTGAATTAGTATGTAGTAACTCACTTCGTGCAAACACTTTAACAAATGCAGTTGGAGTTATTAAAGAGGAAATGCGCTTAATGGATTCTGTAATTATTCGTGCGGCGGATGAGTGCTCTGTACCAGCTGGAGGTGCTTTAGCTGTAGATCGTCATGAGTTCGCAGCTAAAGTAACAGAATACGTAAAGAACCATCCAAATGTAACTGTAATGAATGAAGAAATTACAGATATTCCAGAGGGACCGACAATTATTGCTACAGGTCCATTAACATCTCCTGATCTTTCTGCAAAATTGAAAGAATTAACAGGAGAAGATTATTTCTACTTCTATGATGCTGCAGCCCCAATCGTAGAAAAAGACAATATTGACATGAATAAAGTATATTTAAAATCGCGTTATGACAAAGGTGAAGCTGCATATTTAAATTGCCCAATGACAGAAGAAGAGTTTGATCGTTTTTATGAGGCTCTAATTGCTGCTGAGACAGTGCCTTTAAAAGAGTTTGAAAAAGAAATTTTCTTTGAAGGTTGTATGCCAGTAGAAGTTATGGCAAGTAGAGGGAGACAGACGTTAGTATTTGGACCTATGAAACCTGTTGGATTGGAAGATCCAAAAACAGGGAAAACGCCATATGCTGTTGTTCAGTTACGTCAAGATGATGCAGCGGGAACTTTATACAATATCGTAGGTTTCCAAACTCATTTAAAGTGGGGACCGCAAAAAGAAGTGCTACAGTTAATTCCGGGATTGGAAAATGCAGAGATTGTACGTTATGGTGTAATGCATCGTAATACGTTTATTAATTCACCTAATTTGCTTCGTCCAACATATCAATATAAACAACGTGATGATTTATTCTTCGCTGGTCAAATGACTGGAGTAGAGGGATATGTTGAATCAGCAGCATCAGGATTATTAGCAGGAATTAATGCTGCGCGTCTTGTGCAAGGTGAAGAGCCAGTTGTATTACCGCCAGTAACTGCGATGGGTAGCATGGCAAATTACATTACGGCAACGAACGCTAAAAACTTCCAGCCGATGAATGCGAACTTCGGTCTATTTGCACCGTTAGAGAAGAAGATTAAAAAGAAAGCAGAACGAAATGAAGCGTACGCAGCACGCGCTTTAGAAACGATTCGAAATTTTGTAAATATTTAGTTAAATTTCTTGCAAAGGCTACTAAGTTGTGATACGATTTAGTAGCCTTTATTGAGGTGAGTTGTGTGAATGTGAAGAAATTGTTACAATTATTCGTTGGATATTTACAAATTGAAAGAAATTATTCAAAATATACAATTGCAAGTTATCAAAATGATTTAGAACATTTTGTGCAATTTATGGAACGAGAAGGCATATCCTCTTTTTTAGACGTTACATACGCGGATGTTCGTTTGTACTTAACGACGTTGCACGATGAAAAGTTAGCCCGTAAATCTGTCGCAAGAAAAGTATCAAGCTTACGAAGTTTATATCGTTTTTTGATGCGTGAAGGTTATCGAAAGGATAATCCGTTTGCACTTGCGTCACTCCCCAAAAAAGAATTGTCAATTCCAAAGTTTTTATATGCTGAAGAGTTAGAGGAATTATTTGAAGTTTCTGACACGGAAACGCCATTAGGCCAAAGGAATCAAGCTTTATTAGAGTTGATGTATGCGACTGGGATCCGTGTGAGTGAATGTGTCAATTTACAACTTACCGATATTGACTTTGCGGTGGGAACAATTTTAGTAATGGGAAAAGGAAAAAAACAAAGGTATATTCCGTTCGGAAGCTATGCGCAAGATTCTTTAATTACTTATATAGAGAATGGGAGAAAACAGTTAGTTAATAAGACTGACGAAGATTCTCATATGGTATTTTTAAATGCGAAAGGTACACCGCTAACAAGTCGTGGGGTTCGTTATGTTTTAAATGAACTTATTAAAAAGGCTTCGCTGACAATGCGGATAAGTCCCCATATGTTAAGGCATACATTTGCTACACATATGCTAGATGAAGGGGCGGATTTACGTACTGTACAGGAGCTATTAGGCCATGAAAATTTGTCGACGACACAAATTTATACGCATGTCTCTAAAGAAAGATTGCGTTCTGTTTACATGAAGCATCACCCGCGGGCATAAATTGCTTTAAAAGCTATAAAAACAAATAAAGGAGTTTTTTCTATGGGAAATTTCCACGCTACAACGATATTTGCAGTTCATCATAATGGAGAATGTGCAATGGCTGGAGATGGCCAAGTGACAATGGGAAATGCTGTTGTAATGAAACATACAGCTCGTAAAGTTCGTAAACTTTTCCAAGGTAAAGTTTTAGCTGGTTTCGCAGGATCAGTTGCTGACGCATTTACTCTTTTTGAAATGTTTGAAGGGAAATTAGAAGAGTATAATGGCAACTTGCAGCGTGCTGCTGTTGAAATGGCAAAACAATGGCGTGGCGATAAAATGTTACGTCAGCTAGAAGCGATGCTCATTGTCATGGATAAAACAACTATGCTCCTTGTTTCAGGTACAGGAGAAGTGATTGAACCGGATGATGGTATTTTAGCAATTGGATCTGGTGGGAATTATGCACTTTCTGCAGGTCGTGCTTTAAAGCAATATGCAAGTGAACACTTAACAGCGAAGCAAATTGCGAAAGCGAGTTTAGAGATTGCTGGCGATATTTGTGTTTATACGAATCACAACATAATTGTTGAAGAATTGTAGAATCGTAAGGGAGGCATTTTATATGCATTTACATTTTACTCCGCGCCAAATTGTGGAAAAATTAGATCAATACATCATCGGTCAAAAAGACGCAAAGAAAGCGGTTGCTGTAGCGTTGAGAAATCGATATCGCCGCAGTAAATTAGCTGAAAATTTACGTGACGAAATTGCACCTAAAAATATTTTAATGATTGGACCGACAGGTGTTGGGAAAACAGAGGTAGCACGACGAATGGCGAAACTCGTTGGAGCACCTTTTATTAAGGTTGAGGCTACAAAATTCACAGAAGTTGGATATGTGGGTAGAGATGTAGAGTCGATGGTACGTGACTTGGTGGAAACATCGGTTCGTATCGTAAAAGAAGAAATGGTAGTGAAAGTTCAAGATAAAGCAGAAGAGCAAGCGAATCAACGTCTTGTTGAAATTTTAGTGCCGAGTCCGGAGAAGCAATCTGGATTCAAAAATCCATTAGAGATGCTTTTTGGAGGCGCTCAAAATTCGAATCAAACGTCTGATACACAAGAAGATGTTGAAATCGAAAAGAAACGTCAAGATGTAGAGAGAAAGCTTGCTGCAGGGCTTCTTGAAGAAGAAATTGTATCGATTGAAGTGACTGAACAACAGTCTTCCATGTTTGATATGTTACAAGGAACTGGCATGGAACAAATGGGAATGAATTTCCAAGATGCGCTAGGAAGTTTTATGCCGAAAAAAACGAAAAAACGTAAACTTTCTGTAAAAGAAGCAAGAAAACTCTTGACAAATGAAGAGGCACAGCGCTTAATTGATATGGATGAAGTTACACAAGAGGCTGTTTATCGTGCTGAACAGCTCGGGATTATTTTTATCGATGAAATTGACAAAATTGCTGGTAAGCAGTCGAATAGCGTAGATGTATCACGTGAAGGTGTGCAACGTGACATTCTGCCAATTGTAGAAGGGTCGAATGTTGCGACAAAATACGGATCAGTAAAAACGGATTATATTTTATTCGTTGCAGCTGGAGCGTTCCATATGTCTAAACCGTCGGATTTAATTCCGGAATTGCAAGGGAGATTTCCGATTCGAGTAGAATTAACAAAATTATCGACAGACGATTTTGTTAAAATATTAATCGAGCCTGACAATGCGTTAATTAAACAATATATGGCATTATTAGCGACTGAAGGTATAGAAATTGAATTTTCAGACGAAGCTATTCGTAAGATTGCTGAGATTGCTTATCAAGTTAATCAGGATACAGATAATATTGGAGCAAGAAGACTTCATACGATTATGGAGAAGCTCCTTGAAGATTTATCGTTTGAAGCATCTGAAATTACGTTAGAGAAAATAACGATAACACCTCAATACGTTGAGGAGAAATTAGCAACAATTGCTAAAAATAAAGATGTGAGCCAGTTTATTTTGTAATAGTGTCATCAGGTGACTCGCCCTAGTTTCCAAGTGATGAAAAAATATGTGAGTAACATGTAGGAGGAACTTTTGAAATGGAATTATTAGCAAAAACGAGAAAATTAAATGCGTTATTACAGAGCGCAGCAGGGAAGCCTGTAAACTTTAGAGAAATGTCTGACACAATGTGTGAAGTAATCGAAGCAAACGTATTCGTAGTTAGCCGTCGTGGTAAATTACTAGGTTATGCAATTCACCAACAAATCGAAAGCGAACGCATGAAGCAAATGCTTGCAGAACGTCAATTCCCAGAAGAATATACACAAAGCTTATTCAACATTACAGAAACATCTTCAAACTTAGATGTGAACAGTGCTTACACAGCATTCCCAGTAGAAAACAGAGAATTATTCGGTCAAGGTTTAACTACAATCGTACCAATCGTTGGTGGCGGTGAGCGTCTAGGTACATTAGTATTAGCTCGTCTTGGTCAAGAGTTCTTAGATGATGATTTAATCCTTGCTGAGTACAGCTCAACTGTTGTAGGTATGGAAATCTTACGTGAAAAAGCAGAAGAAATCGAAGAGGAAGCGCGTAGTAAAGCTGTTGTTCAAATGGCAATCAGCTCATTATCTTACAGTGAGTTAGAAGCAATTGAGCATATCTTCGAAGAGTTAAATGGAACAGAAGGTTTACTTGTTGCAAGTAAAATTGCTGATCGCGTAGGAATTACTCGCTCTGTAATCGTAAATGCACTACGTAAATTAGAAAGTGCTGGTGTTATTGAGTCTCGCTCTTTAGGTATGAAAGGAACATACATTAAAGTGCTAAACGACAAGTTTCTACAAGAACTTGCTAAATTAAAAACAAACTAATTTATAAAAAACTCTCCTCAATTGAGGAGAGTTTTTTTGTGCAATGGATAGAAGATGCTTGTGAAAAGTGTCATAAGCGTTTTTTCTGGGAAAACTATTAATTGTATTTACTTTTTTGCTTAAAAGAAAAGAAGGTTGGTAATACTAGAATTCGAGTATGAACAAAGAAAGTTTTACATTGTTCGCATTTTCGACTTGATTGTAATATTTCAGTATGATATAGTAAGCAGTGGTGTCAGTACAAAGTACACACGTTTACTGATTTAAGTGTTGGTGCTACGTTTGTAGTTTCGCTTAGAGATGAAGTAAACGGAGGATATCAAAAACCATTTAGGAGGAACTATATTATGTCAGTAATTTCTATGAAGCAATTGCTTGAAGCTGGTGTTCATTTCGGACATCAAACTCGTCGTTGGAACCCAAAAATGAAGCGTTACATTTTCACAGAGCGTAACGGTATCTACATCATCGACTTACAAAAAACTGTGAAAAAAGTTGAGGAAGCTTACAGAACGATGCGCGACATCGCTGCTGAAGGCGGAGACATCTTATTCGTAGGTACTAAAAAACAAGCACAAGAAGCTATTAAAGAAGAAGCAACTCGTGCTGGTATGTACTTCGTTAACCAACGTTGGTTAGGTGGAACTTTAACAAACTTCCAAACAATCCAAAAGCGTATCAAGCGTCTTAAAGACATCGAAAGAATGCAAGAAGATGGTACTTTCGAAGTACTTCCTAAGAAAGAAGTTGTTCAACTTAAAAAAGAGTTAGAGCGTCTTGAGAAATTCTTAGGCGGTATTAAAGATATGAAAGGTCTTCCAAGTGCATTATTCGTAGTAGACCCTCGTAAAGAGCGTATTGCAGTTGCTGAAGCACGCAAATTACACATTCCAATCATCGGTATCGTTGATACAAACTGTGATCCAGACGAAATCGATCACGTTATCCCAGCAAACGATGATGCAATTCGTGCTGTAAAACTTCTTACATCTAAAATGGCAGACGCGATCCTTGAAGCAAAACAAGGTGAAGAAACTGTTACTGCGTAACAAAGTTGGAAAGGTGATAAGGGGTTCGGCCTTTTATCACCTTTTTTAAGGTATAAACACCTTTATAAAAGGTATAAACACCTTTATAAAAGGTATAAATACATATTTTAGGAGGATGAAAAGTATGGCAATCACTGCTCAAATGGTAAAAGAATTACGTGAAAAAACTGGCGCAGGTATGATGGACTGCAAAAAAGCTTTAACAGAAACTAACGGCGACATGGAGAAGGCAATTGACTTCTTACGTGAAAAAGGTATTGCGAAAGCTGCTAAAAAAGCAGACCGCATTGCTGCTGAAGGTTTAACTTTCATCGAAACAAACGGTAACGACGCTTTAATCTTAGAATTAAACTCTGAAACTGATTTCGTTGCGAAAAACGAAGGTTTCCAAACACTAATTAAAGAATTAGCTGCTCACTTATTAACTAACAAACCAGCTAACGTTGAAGAAGCTATGGCTCAAACAATGGAAAACGGTAAAAAAGTTGAAGAGCACATCAACGAAGCAATCGCTAAAATTGGTGAAAAACTTACACTTCGTCGTTTCGAAATCGTATCAAAAACTGATGCAGATGCATTCGGCGCTTACCTACACATGGGTGGACGCATTGGTGTATTAACAGTTCTTGAAGGTTCTACTGATGAAGCTGCTGCTAAAGATGTTGCAATGCACATCGCTGCAGTTAACCCTAAATACATCGACCGCGATGCTGTAACAGCTGAAGAAGTTGAGCATGAGCGTCAAGTATTAACACAACAAGCATTAAACGAAGGCAAGCCTGAGAAAATCGTTGCGAAAATGGTTGAAGGCCGTCTAGGCAAATTCTTCGAAGAGATTTGCTTACTTGACCAAGCATTCGTTAAAAACCCTGATATGAAAGTTCGTCAATTCGTTGAGTCTAAAGGCGGAACATTAAAAGGATTCGTTCGCTACGCTGTTGGTGAAGGTATCGAAAAACGCGAAGACAACTTTGCTGAAGAAGTAATGAACCAAGTAAAAGGTAGTAACTAATACAGATTAGGGAACACATTGTGTTCCCTTTTTTAAAATAAAGATGTAAGCAATTGGAGGTTCATTATGAGTAAACCGAAATATAATCGTGTCGTTTTAAAGCTAAGTGGAGAAGCTTTAGCTGGAGAGCAAGGATTTGGAATTAACCCAACTGTTATTAAGTCAGTTGCGGAACAAGTAAAAGAAATTGCAGAACTTGATGTAGAGGTTGCTGTTGTTGTTGGTGGCGGTAACATTTGGCGTGGGAAAATTGGAAGTGAAATGGGCATGGATCGTGCAGGGGCAGATTACATGGGCATGTTAGCGACAGTTATGAATTCATTAGCTCTTCAAGATAGCTTGGAGAATATCGGAATTCAAACTCGTGTACAAACTTCAATTGAGATGCGTCAAGTTGCAGAACCTTACATTCGTCGTAAAGCAGTTCGTCACTTAGAGAAAAAACGTGTTGTTATCTTTGCAGCAGGTACAGGTAACCCATACTTCTCTACAGATACAACAGCAGCATTACGTGCGGCAGAAATTGAAGCAGATGTAATTTTAATGGCGAAAAACAATGTAGATGGTGTATATAATGCGGATCCATCTATTGATCCAACAGCTACAAAATACGAAACGCTTACTTACTTAGATGTATTAAAAGAAGGTTTAGGTGTAATGGATTCTACAGCTTCTTCTCTATGTATGGATAATGATATTCCATTAATTGTATTCTCAGTTATGGAAAAAGGTAATATTAAACGTGCCGTTTTAGGCGAAAATATCGGAACAGTGGTAAGGGGGAAATAAATATGGGACAACAAGTATTGAAGTCTTCAAATGAAAAAATGGAAAAAGCAGTTGCTGCTTATTCTCGTGAATTAGCAACAGTTCGTGCTGGCCGTGCAAACGCGTCTGTATTAGATAAGGTACAAGTTGATTACTACGGTGCACCAACACCAGTTGTGCAATTAGCGAACATTACAGTTCCAGAAGCACGTTTACTAGTAATTCAACCTTATGATAAAACTTCTATCGGTGATATTGAAAAAGCAATTTTAAAAGCAGATTTAGGCTTAAACCCTTCTAATGATGGAACTGTAATTCGTATTGCATTTCCTGCACTAACAGAAGAGCGTCGTCGTGATCTTGTAAAAGTTGTGAAAAAATATGCTGAAGAAGCAAAAGTTGCTGTTCGTAACGTACGTCGTGACGGAAATGATGATCTTAAGAAGCTTGAAAAAGCTGGCGAGATTACAGAAGATGATTTAAGAGGATATACTGAAGATATCCAAAAAGAAACAGATAAATATATTGCAAAAGTTGACGAAATCGCAAAAAACAAAGAAAAAGAAATCATGGAAGTGTAATAGCGATAACTTCGCAAATATGACCCTCTTCTTAAGGGGGTCTTTTTACACTTTTAGGCATACGTCTGCTTGCTGGAGGGTATGAATGATGTTTAAAAACTTTCCTTTTTTTAAAGGTAAAAAGGACACATCGTTTGATCATCTCGTTGAAGAAGTGAAAAAAGGATATATCCCAGAACATATTGCCATCATTATGGATGGGAATGGAAGATGGGCAAAGAGGAGAGCAATGCCTCGTATTGCGGGACATCATGAAGGTATGCAAGTTGTAAAGAAAATTACAAAATTTGCAAGTAAACTTAATGTGAAAGTGTTAACTCTCTATGCTTTTTCAACTGAGAACTGGAAAAGACCGAAAAAGGAAGTTGATTATTTAATGAAGCTTCCAGAAGAATTTCTAGGTACATTTTTACCAGAATTGATTGAAGAAAACGTACAAGTCCGAGTAATAGGGCAAAAAGATCGTCTTCCTACGCATACACGCAGAGCGATGGAGAAAGCCATGGAAGATACGAAAGAGAATACGGGATTAATTCTTAATTTCGCGTTAAACTATGGAAGTCGAGATGAAATCGTTTCTGCTGTGCAACATATGATGAAAGATAATGAGGAAGGAAAAATTCGTTCTGAAGAGGTAAGTGAAGAAATGCTTTCCTCCTACTTAATGACGAGTTCTTTACCTGATCCAGAGTTGTTAATCCGAACAAGCGGAGAGCTACGTATTAGTAATTTCATGTTATGGCAAATTGCATATTCGGAGTTTTGGTTTACAGACGTGTATTGGCCAGACTTCAAAGAAGAACATTTGCTAAATGCGATTACTGACTTTCAACATAGAGGGCGCAGATTCGGAGGCGTGTAGAAAGAGAGGGTTTGGTAGTGAAACAGAGAATTATTACTGGAGTGGTTGCTGCCGCGCTATTCATTCCCATCGTAATATACGGTGGCGTGCCTTTTACGGTTTTAGTGTATGCACTTGCTTCTATAGGTTTATATGAATTAATTCGTATGAATAAGCTTACGCTTATTTCAGTACCGACAGTTTTAGCTGCAGTATTATTGTGGATTCTTTTAATTCCAAGTAGTGCATCAAAACTGTTTACATGGATTGGATTAGGTAAATTGGAAATCACATTTGTGATTGTTTTATTACTTTTATCATATACAGTCCTTTCTAAGAATACATTTACTTTTGATAATGCTTCATTTTTACTGATGGCAACGACATATGTGGCAATGGGATTCTTATATTTAAATGAAACGAGAATATTAGGAATTAAATATGTATTTTGCGCATTATTTGTTATATGGGCTACTGATTCAGGCGCATATTTCGTAGGAAAAGCATTGGGCAAGAGAAAATTGTGGCCAGAAATTAGTCCAAATAAAACGATTGAAGGTTCATTAGGCGGCATCGTTTGTGGAATTATTGTGGCACTTGTTTACAACGTGTTCTTCCCAGTCGAATCGAATGTAGTAATTTTAATTGTGCTGACAATTATCATTTCTATTTTTGGACAAATTGGTGATTTAGTACAATCTGCTTTTAAACGTCATTATGGCGTAAAAGATTCAGGTACAATTTTACCTGGGCATGGTGGTATATTAGACCGAACAGATAGTTGGTTATTCGTTTTACCAATTCTCTACTTCTTATTACAATACAATTAATAAATGAACGAGGGGTTGGAGTCATGAAAAACATTAGTTTATTAGGTGCAAGCGGATCAATTGGTACACAAACTTTAGATGTATTACGCTCGCACCCAGACCAATTCCGTCTCGTTGCTTTTTCTGTAGGGAAAAATATTGACTACGCAGTAAAGGTAATTCAAGAATTTTCTCCGCAAATCGTCTCTGTGCAAAGAGAGGAAGATGTTTTAAAATTACAATCTGTTTCTGGTAATACAAAAATTGTATATGGTAGTGAAGGACTTTTAGAAGTAGCATTACATCCAGATGCGGAGATTGTAGTAAATGCTGTTGTAGGTAGCGTAGGGTTGTTACCAACACTTCGTGCAATTGAGGCGAAAAAAACAATTGGAATTGCAAATAAAGAAACGTTAGTAACTGCAGGACATCTTGTAATGGAAGCAGCACGAAAACATAATGTTTCGTTACTTCCAGTAGATAGTGAACATTCGGCTATTTTTCAGTGCTTGAATGGTGAAAATGAAAAAAGAATTTCTCGTCTTATTATAACGGCTTCTGGTGGAAGTTTCCGTGATAAAACGAGGGATGAATTGCATCATGTAACCGTAGAAGATGCGCTTCGACATCCAAACTGGTCAATGGGTTCGAAAATTACAATTGATTCTGCTACAATGATGAATAAGGGACTAGAAGTAATTGAAGCACATTGGCTTTTTGGTATCCCTTATGAGCAAATCGATGTTGTTTTACATAAAGAAAGTATTATCCATTCTATGGTTGAATTTGAAGATCGTAGTGTAATGGCGCAGCTTGGTTCACCTGATATGCGAGTACCAATTCAATACGCATTTACATATCCTGATAGATTGCCTCTTTCAGACACAAAACAGTTAAACTTATGGGAAATAGGGACGTTGCATTTTGAGAAAATGGACCAAGAACGATTCCGTTGTTTACGTTTTGCGTATGAAGCTGGAAAAGCAGGTGGAAGTATGCCAGCTGTAATGAACGCAGCGAATGAAGTAGCTGTTGAAGCCTTTTTACAAAAGAGAATTGGTTTCTTAACAGTGGAAGACCTCATTGAAAAAGCAATGAACCATCACAATGTCATTGCACGACCGAGCTTAGAGGAAATTTTGGAAATTGATGCGGCCACAAGACGGTTTGTGATGGAACAAATTTAGCAAAGGTGGTTATGGAATTGAATACAGCGATTGCCTTTATATTAATTTTCGGTGCACTCGTATTTTTCCATGAGCTAGGGCATCTATATTTCGCAAAAAGAGCAGGTATTTTATGCCGCGAGTTTGCGATTGGTTTTGGTCCGAAAATATTCTCATTTGAAAAGAATGAAACGGTGTATACGATTCGATTACTGCCCCTTGGTGGCTATGTAAGAATGGCCGGCGAGGATGCGGACACAGTTGAGTTAAAGCCTGGGAAAAAGGTTGGCCTTGTATTAAATGAAAAAGACGAAGTTGTGAAATTAGTTTTTGATGGATATGAAAAGTATCCAAATGTTCGTGTTATTGAAGTCGAACAAGCTGATTTGGAGCATAATTTAACAATTTCGGGCTATGAAGAGTACGAGGAAGAGCTTCAAACATTCCGAGTGAATGAAAAGGCTCGTATTATTACTGCGGGGGAAGAAATTCAAATTGCTCCGTATAATAGACAATTTGGCTCGAAAAAACTAGGGCAACGCGCTTTAACAATCTTTGCGGGTCCTGCAATGAACTTCATTTTAGCATTTGTTATTTTTGTGATTCTTGGATTTGTACAAGGGGTTCCTATTGACAAACCAACGGTCGGAAAAGTGATGGATAACAGTGCAGCACAGCAAGCTGGATTGAAAGAGAATGATACAATTCAAGCTATTGATGGGAAAAACACAAGTACATGGAAAGATGTTGTTACTATTGTACGTGAAAACCCAAATAAAGAAATTACGTTACAAGTAAAGCGTGATAATGAACAGTTTAATGTGAAAGTAACGCCAACACTCGATAAAGAAGGAAAAGACGAAGTTGGTAGAATCGGTGTGTATTCTCCTGTAGAGAAAACAGTAATGGGTTCTATTAAATCAGGATTTGAACAAACGTACCAATGGACGAAACTAATTTTTGAATCTCTTGTTAAATTAGTAACTGGTCAATTTTCTATTAATGAGTTATCAGGTCCAGTAGGAATTTATAATCTAACAGATCAAGTTGTAGATTATGGGTTTACGCGTGTACTAAGTTTAGCTGCAGTTCTAAGCATTAATCTTGGTTTATTTAATTTATTACCAGTTCCTGCTTTAGATGGTGGCCGTTTATTCTTCTTCTTAATTGAAGCGTTACGAGGGAAACCAATTGATCGCCAAAAAGAAGGAATGGTTCACTTTATTGGTTTTGCATTATTAATGTTACTTATGTTAGTTGTAACTTGGAATGACATTCGTAAGTTTTTCTTGTAAAATAAAGTGAAACTTATAATGAAATAGAGCTCGTAGAATAAAATCCCTCACCTAACTCGAGGTGAGGGGTTTTACTGCGTGTAAGAGTAAAATGAAGAGGTGCAAATAAATGAAACAAAGTATGGTACTCAGTCCTACATTACGTGAAGTTCCAGCTGATGCTGAAATTAAGAGTCATCAGCTATTACTTCGTGCAGGTTTTATGCGTCAAAATGCTTCTGGTATTTATAGCTTTCTACCATTTGGATTAAAAGTATTACACAAAGTAGAACGTATCGTTCGAGAAGAAATGGAGCGCGCAGGAGCTGTAGAATTATTAATGCCAGCTATGCAAGCTGCGGAATTGTGGCAAGAATCAGGTCGTTGGTATTCTTACGGATCTGAATTAATGCGTATGAAAGATCGTAATGCTCGTGAATTCGCATTAGGAGCGACACATGAGGAAGTAATTACGGATCTTGTGCGTGATGAAGTGAAATCATATAAAAAATTACCGTTAACATTATACCAAATTCAAACAAAATTCCGTGATGAGCAAAGACCTCGTTTCGGCTTATTACGTGGAAGAGAGTTTCTAATGAAAGATGCATACTCTTTCCATGCTACACAAGAGAGCTTAGATGAAGTATACGATCGTTTATATAAAGCATACTCTAACATTTTTGCTCGCTGTGGCTTGAATTTCCGTGCAGTTATTGCTGATTCTGGAGCAATGGGCGGAAAAGATACACATGAATTTATGGTATTATCTGATGTTGGTGAAGATACAATTGCATACTCTGACACATCTGATTATGCAGCAAACATCGAAATGGCTCCTGTTGTAGCTACGTATACGAAGAGTGACGAAGCAGAAAAAGCACTTGAAAAAGTAGCAACACCAGACCAAAAAG
This sequence comes from Bacillus sp. PPSBB_2, assembly GCF_045291115.1. Lineage (NCBI taxonomy): Bacteria > Bacillati > Bacillota > Bacilli > Caryophanales > Bacillaceae > Bacillus > Bacillus sp. PPSBB_2. The sequence goes on along the minus strand of NZ_CP147983.1, from coordinate 4,047,181 downwards.
CAATTGAAGAAGTATCTGCATTCTTAAACATTGCAGCTGACAAGTGCATTAAGTCTATGGTGTTTAAAGTAGATGAGAAATTAGTAGTGGTACTTGTTCGTGGTGATCACGAAGTAAACGATGTGAAAGTGAAAAATGTATACGGCGCTTCAGTTGTTGAGCTTGCTTCTCATGAAGAAGTAAAAGCATTATTAAATTGTGAAGTTGGTTCATTAGGACCGATTAATGTAACAGGTGATATCGAAATTATTGCTGATCATGCTGTAGCATCAATTGTTAACGGATGTTCAGGAGCGAATGAAGAAGGATTCCATTATGTAAATGTAAATCCAGAACGTGACTTTAAAGTAAGTCAATATACAGATTTACGCTTCATCCAAGAAGGAGACCAATCTCCAGATGGAAACGGAACAATTCTTTTTGCACGCGGAATTGAAGTTGGTCATGTATTCAAATTAGGAACTCGTTATAGTGAAGCAATGAACGCAACATTCCTAGATGAAAACGGAAAAACACAACCACTTATTATGGGTTGTTACGGTATCGGTGTATCTCGTACAGTGGCAGCAATTGCAGAGCAGTTTAACGATGAGAACGGCTTAGTTTGGCCAAAAGCTGTAGCACCGTTCCATGTGCATGTAATTCCAGTAAATATGAAATCGGATGCACAACGTGAAATGGGTGAAAATATCTACAACTCATTACAAGAACAAGGCTATGAAGTGTTATTAGACGATCGTGCAGAACGTGCAGGTGTTAAATTTGCAGATGCAGATTTATTCGGTCTTCCAGTTCGTGTTACAGTTGGTAAAAAAGCAGACGAAGGTATTGTAGAAGTGAAAGTACGTGCTACAGGTGAGTCTGAAGAAGTAAACGTAGAAGAACTTCAAACATATATTGCAAATATTTTAAAATAAGAAGAGGTACCTCGTAATGGGGTACCTTCTCTTTCTTTGTAAACGTATTTTGTAAAAGAAGAGGTGAGAAATCTTTCTTTGTGGTACGTTTCAATTTATAATAGCAAATGGAAGGAGAGTGCTTATGTCTTTAACAAATGAACAACAAGAGCGATTTCAAATTTTGCTCCAGCAGTTGCAAATACCAGACGACCTTATAAATCAATATTTACAAGGCGGTGGTATTGAAAGGCTCGTTATTGATAAAGCGAATAAAAGTTGGCATTTTGATTTACAGGTGCCACGTATTTTGCCTACAGAATTATATGAATTGCTAGAAACAAAGCTTAAGCAATCATTTTCTCATATTGCAAGAACAACATTTGCATTAGAAACAGAGAATAAACAATTTACAGAAGAAGAAGTGAGGGCGTATTGGCCGCTTTGTACGGAACGAATTACATTTTCACCTATGTTCGCATACTTAAAGAAGCAGCTTCCGCAGGTGAATGGAGTGAAGTTGCTAATAAATGTGAATAACGAGCTGGAGTCTACTGCTTTAAAGAAAAACGTTGCGAAACCAGTAGGGGATCAATACGAAGTTTTTGGATTCCCGCGTTTTCAGTTAGACACACATATACAGCAAAATACAGAAGAAATGCAAAAGTTTCGTGAACAAACGCAGCAAGAAGACCGCGAGCGTGTTATACAAGCTATGGAAGAAATGGCGAAGAAGCAAGCTGAAGAAAGCAGCGTTGTGTATGAAGGACCGATTACACTCGGGTATCTTATTAAGCCAGATGAAGAGATTACACCGATGCGAGAAATTCAAGATGAAGAAAGAAGAAAAACGGTTCAAGGATATGTCTTCCATGTAGAAACAAAAGAGCTTCGTAGTGGACGTACGTTATTAACTTTAAAAATAACGGATTATACGGATTCTATTATGATCAAAATGTTCTCGCGTGACAAAGAAGATATTCCAATGCTGCAATCCTTGAAAAAAGGAATGTGGGTGAAAGCGCGTGGTTCTGTTCAAAACGATACATTCGTTCGAGATTTAGTAATGATTGCAAATGATATTAATGAAATAACAGGACCGTCTCGTAAAGATAAAGCACCAGAAGGCGAAAAACGAGTAGAGCTGCATCTCCATACTCCGATGAGTCAAATGGACGCTGTCACTCCAGTTTCTAAGCTTGTTGCTCAAGCTGGTAAATGGGGACATGAGGCTATTGCGGTTACAGACCATGCCGTGGCTCAGTCCTTCCCAGAGGCGTATTCTGCGGGGAAGAAGGCTGGAGTTAAAGTTATATATGGTGTAGAAGCAAATCTAGTTAATGATGGTGTACCGATAGCGTATAACGAAGCGCATCGTTTACTTGCAGAGGAAACGTATGTTGTTTTCGACGTTGAGACGACAGGTTTATCAGCTGTATACGATACAGTCATTGAGTTGGCTGCCGTAAAAGTAAAGGGTGGCGAAATTATTGATCGCTTTGAATCTTTCGCAAATCCACATCAACCATTATCAGCGACGATTATTGAATTGACAGGTATTACAGATGATATGTTAACTGATGCACCTGAAGTGGACGAAGTGTTTAAAAAGTTTGAGGAATGGATGGGCGACCATACACTTGTTGCTCATAACGCGAGCTTTGATATGGGCTTTATTAACGTAGGTTTTAAAAAGGCTGGACTAGAAAAAACGAATAACCCCGTTATTGATACGTTAGAACTTGCACGATTCTTATTCCCAGAAATGAAAAATCATCGATTAAATACGATGTGTAAAAAACTTGATATTGAATTAACACAACATCACCGTGCGATTTATGATACAGAAGCGACGGGATATTTACTTGTGAAAATGTTGAAAGACGTAATTGAAAAGGGATTTGAATATCACGATCAATTAAATGATAGCATGGGACAAGGGGATGCGTATAAGCGTGGCCGTCCAAGTCATATGACGTTACTTGCCACATCAGATGTTGGATTGAAAAATTTATATAAACTTGTTTCATATTCTCACCTTAATTACTTTTACCGTGTACCACGTGTGCCGAGGTCACTATTAAAAAAATACCGTGAAGGAATTTTAGTAGGAACGGCTTGTGATAAAGGTGAAGTGTTCGAGGCAATGATGCAAAAGGCACCTGAAGAGGTAGAAGAAATTGCCCAGTTCTATGATTACATTGAAGTAATGCCTCCAGAGGTGTTGCGTCATTTAGTAGAACGTGAACTTGTTCGAGACGAAGGTCAATTAAAAACAATTATTTCTAACTTAGTAAAACTAGGTGAGACGTTAGATAAACCAGTTGTTGCTACAGGAAACGTGCATTATTTAGACCCTGAGGATGCAATGTATCGTAAAATTTTAGTCAGTTCGCAGGGCGGAGCCAATCCGTTAAATCGACATTCATTACCGCCAGTACATTTCCGTACAACTGATGAAATGTTAGAATGTTTTTCATTCTTAGGTGAAGACAAAGCGAAAGAAGTTGTTGTAACAAATACACAAAAGATTGCGTCATTAATTGGTGATGTGCATCCAGTAAAAGACGATCTATACACACCGAAAATTGAAGGTGCTGATGATGAAACGCGTGATATGAGTTATAAAATGGCGCGTAGCATTTATGGTGAAGAGCTACCGGAAATTGTAGAAGCACGTTTAGAAAAAGAATTAAAAAGTATTATTGGGCATGGATTCGCCGTAATTTATTTAATTTCACATAAGCTTGTGAAAAAATCGTTAGTAGACGGATATCTAGTAGGTTCGCGTGGATCGGTAGGGTCATCATTTGTTGCAACGATGATGGAAATTACAGAAGTAAACCCATTACCACCACACTATGTATGTCCGAAGTGTAAGCAATCAGAATTCTTTAATGATGGTTCTGTAGGTTCTGGTTTTGACTTACCAGATAAAGAATGCCCTGCTTGTAATATTCCATATGTAAAAGATGGACATGACATTCCGTTCGAAACGTTCCTTGGATTTAAAGGAGATAAGGTACCCGATATCGATTTGAACTTCTCCGGGGAATACCAACCACGTGCCCATAACTATACGAAAGTACTGTTCGGTGAAGACTATGTATATCGTGCAGGAACGATTGGTACAGTTGCGGAAAAAACTGCTTACGGATATGTAAAAGGTTATGCAAATGATCATAACTTAACGATTCGAAATGCAGAGATTGATCGCTTAGTAGCAGGGTGTACCGGTGTAAAACGTACAACAGGACAGCATCCAGGCGGTATTATCGTTGTGCCAGATTACATGGATATCTTTGATTTCTCACCAATACAGTATCCAGCTGATTCAATTGGTGCTGAATGGAGAACAACGCATTTTGATTTCCACTCGATTCATGATAATTTATTGAAACTTGATATACTAGGACACGATGATCCGACCGTTATTCGTATGTTACAAGATTTAAGTGGTATTGATCCGAAAACAATCCCAACGGATGATCCAGAAGTAATGAAAATTTTCTCTGGTCCAGAATCGTTAGGGGTAACGGAAGAACAAATTAACTGTAAAACAGGTACACTTGGTATACCAGAGTTTGGTACAAAATTCGTAAGACAGATGTTAGAAGAGACAAAACCGACGACATTCTCAGAGTTAGTCCAAATTTCTGGACTATCACATGGTACTGACGTATGGCTTGGTAATGCAAACGAGTTAATTTATAACGGTACATGTACGCTGAGCGAAGTTATCGGTTGTCGTGATGACATCATGGTATATTTAATCTATCAAGGTCTAGATCCATCATTAGCCTTCAAAATCATGGAGTCGGTTCGTAAAGGTAAAGGTGTACCGGAAGAATGGGAAGAAGACATGAAAAATAATAATGTACCAGGTTGGTATATTGATTCATGTAAGAAGATTAAATACATGTTCCCTAAAGCCCATGCGGCTGCTTACGTACTTATGGCTGTACGTATCGCATACTTTAAAGTACATTTTGCACTGTTATTCTATGCCGCATATTTTACAGTTCGTGCAGATGATTTTGATGTAGAGGCAATGGCGAAAGGTTCAGCATCTATACGTGCAAGAATTGATGAAATTGCTCAAAAGGGACTCGATGCTGCGCCGAAAGAGAAGAGTTTATTAACGGTACTAGAAATGACACTTGAAATGTGTGAGCGTGGATACTCATTCCAAAAGGTGGATTTATACCGCTCACATGCAACAGAATTTATTATTGATGGAGATACATTAATCCCTCCATTTAATGCAGTACCTGGTCTTGGCACAAACGCAGCTTTAAGTATTGTAGAAGCACGTAAAAATGGAGACTTCTTATCAAAAGAAGACTTGCAACAGCGAAGTAAGGTTTCGAAAACAATTATTGAGTATTTAGATAGCCAAGGTTGTTTAGGAGACTTACCGGATCAAAACCAGTTATCACTGTTCTAGTAGGTAGGAAAAGTCTTTGCAAATCAACATTTCCTATGATATACTATTAACCGAGATAACCATGTCATGTATATTGTGTAAAGAAAAGAGTGGGGAAACCCACTCTTTCGTGTTACTATCTATGTTTTATCTACGTAGATAGGTAAAAGATTTCTGTCGTATATACATATTTTGTTACAAGTTTTACTTCTTAAATTTGGTAATACTAAGACAGATAATCCCTGCTGAACAGCAGGGGCTTTTGTTAGCTAACGAGAAAGAATAAGATAGACCGTTTTTAAATTGGCGGGGTCTTCTTCTTTTAAATGGTACATGACGGCAGGAAGGAGGCTGTTTATGGATAAGAAAGTCACAGAAGTTGTAGAAGCATTTGCGCAGCCGATCGTTGAAGAGTTAAATCTTGAACTTGTAGATGTAGAGTATGTGAAAGAAGGACAAGACTGGTTCTTACGCGTATTCATCGATTCTGAAAAGGGAGTCGACATTGAAGAATGCGGTGCGGTAAGTGAACGTTTAAGCGAAGCTTTAGATAAAGAGGACCCAATTCCTCATCTTTACTTTTTGGATGTATCATCTCCTGGAGCGGAACGCCCATTAAAGAAAGAAAAAGACTTCCAGCAAGCGGTAGGAAAACAAGTGGCAATTAAAACATATGAGCCGATTGATGGTGAAAAGATGTTTGAAGGAAAGCTGCTTTCTTACGATGGTACAACAATAACATTATTATTAACAATTAAAACACGTAAAAAAGAAATCCAAATTTCGATGGATAAAGTCGCAAATGCGCGACTTGCTGTTACGTTTTAGTTAGAAGGGGGATCTTCATGAGCACTGAGTTATTAGATGCTTTGCTCGTATTAGAATCTGAAAAAGGCATTAGCAAAGACATTATTATTGATGCGATTGAAGCAGCTTTAATCTCTGCTTATAAGCGCAATTTTAATCAAGCACAAAACGTTCGTGTGAGCTTTAACCCAGAAGTGGGAACAATTCAAGTTTTAGCACGTAAAGACGTAGTAGACAATGTGTTTGATCCACGTCTTGAAATTTCTGTAGAGGAAGCAAGACAAATTAATCCAAACTATCAAGATGGTGACGTACTAGAAATTGAAGTAACACCAAAAGACTTTGGTCGTATTGCAGCACAAACTGCAAAACAAGTTGTAACACAACGAGTGCGTGAAGCAGAGCGCGGTGTTATTTACTCTGAGTTTAGTGACCGTGAAGAAGATATTATGGTAGGTATTGTACAACGTCAAGATGCTCGTTTCATCTATGTAAGCTTAGGAAAAGTAGAAGCTTTATTACCTGTAAGTGAGCAAATGCCTAATGAGCAATACAAACCACATGATCGTATTCGCGTATTCATTACGAAAGTAGAAAAAACGACAAAAGGACCACAAATTTACGTATCACGTACACATCCTGGTCTTTTAAAACGTTTATTCGAAATGGAAGTTCCTGAAATCTATGATGGAACTGTAGAAATTCGTTCTGTAGCACGTGAAGCTGGCGATCGCTCTAAGATCTCTGTATATGCAGAGAACACTGATGTTGATCCAGTTGGTTCTTGTGTAGGACCAAAAGGGCAACGTGTACAACGCATTGTAGACGAATTAAAAGGTGAAAAAATTGACATCGTTCGCTGGTCAAATGATCCAGTTGAATATGTTGCAAATGCATTAAGCCCATCACAAGTTGTTAAAGTACTTGTAGATGAAGAAGAAAAAGCGACAACAGTAGTTGTTCCAGACCACCAGCTATCATTAGCTATCGGTAAGCGTGGACAAAATGCACGTCTTGCAGCTAAATTAACAGGCTGGAAAATTGACATTAAGAGTGAGTCTGATGCGAAACAACTTGGTATTGTAACAGAAGAAGATAGCGTAATCGCATTTGGATTCGATTCAGTGGAAGACGAAATCGAATAGAGGTGATGAGTATGAGCAATCGAAAAGTTCCGTTACGAAAATGTGTTGCAACGCAAGAAATGAAATCAAAACGAGAGCTCGTTCGCATTGTTCGTTCCAAAGAGGGAGAAGTGTCCATTGATTTAACTGGGAAAAAATCAGGACGAGGTGCTTACTTGTCGAAGGACAAGGAGAGCATTCTTCAAGCTCAAAAGAAAAATGTTTTGGAACATCATCTAAAAGCGAAAATCGACGGTTCTTTATATGAAGAGCTTCTTGAGCTTGTTGAGAAGGAGTCGAAATAAGTGTCCGATTGGAAATCGTTTTTAGGACTAGCAAACCGGGCTCGGAAAATTATTTCGGGTGAAGAACTCGTTTTAAAAGAAGTACGAAGTGGCAAAGCAAAACTTGTATTGCTATCTGAAGATGCGTCAGTAAATACTACAAAACGCATCACAGATAAAACTACGTACTACAACGTACCAATGAGAAAGGTCGAAAATCGACAACAATTAGGGCATGCGATTGGGAGAGATGAGCGAGTCGTTGTAGCTGTGTTAGATGAAGGCTTTGCGAAAAAGCTGCGTAGCATGCTCGATACAAATTACCGGGGGTGAAGGTATGAGTAAAATTCGAGTGCATGAATATGCAAAAAAACATAATATCTCAAGTAAAGATCTTATGACAAAACTAAAAGAAATGAATATCGAGGTTTCGAATCATATGACAATGTTAGACGATGAAGTAGTAAATAAATTAGATAATGAATATCAAACTGAAAAACCTTCTGTTGCAGATGAGTTTGAAGTAGAAGAAAAAGTTGTTCGCAGTAAAAAGAACAGCAATAAGAAAAAGAAAAAAGGCAAAGGGAACGAAGACAAACGTCAAGAGAACTTTGCTGGTAGACAACAAACTCAAATTGTAGAAACACCAGATAAAATTACTTTCTCTGGAAGCCTTACAGTAGGAGATCTTGCTAAAAAATTAAGCAAAGAGCCATCTGAAATTATTAAGAAGCTCTTCATGCTTGGAATTATGGCAACAATTAACCAAGACTTGGATAAAGATACAATTGAGTTAATTGCTAACGACTACGGTATTGAAGTAGAAGAAGAAGTAATTGTGAGCGAGACTGAGTTTGAAACATTCATTGATGAGCAAGATGATGAAGAGAACTTAAAAGAACGTCCAGCTGTAGTTACAATCATGGGACACGTTGACCACGGTAAAACAACATTACTGGATTCTATTCGTAACTCAAAAGTAACTGCAGGCGAAGCGGGTGGAATTACTCAGCATATCGGTGCATATCAAGTTGAAGTAAACGATAAGAAGATTACATTCTTAGATACACCTGGTCACGCAGCATTTACAACGATGCGTGCTCGTGGTGCACAAGTAACGGATATTACAATCCTTGTTGTTGCAGCGGATGACGGTGTTATGCCACAAACGGTTGAAGCAATTAACCATGCGAAGGCAGCAGGAGTACCAATTATTGTTGCTGTGAATAAAATGGATAAACCAGCTGCAAACCCGGATCGCGTAATGCAAGAACTAACAGAATATGAATTAGTTCCAGAAGCTTGGGGCGGAGATACTATTTTCGTACCAATTTCTGCAATTCAAGGCGAAGGCATTGACAACTTACTAGAAATGATCCTTCTTGTAAGTGAAGTAGAAGAATATAAAGCAAATCCAAACCGCTATGCAACTGGTACAGTAATCGAAGCACAGCTTGATAAAGGTAAAGGAACTATCGCGACATTACTTGTTCAAAACGGTACGCTTCGAGTTGGAGATCCAATCGTTGTTGGAACTTCATTCGGACGTGTTCGTGCAATGGTAAGTGATATTGGTCGTCGTGTAAAAGTTGCTGGTCCATCAACTCCTGTTGAAATTACTGGTTTAAACGAAGTACCACAGGCTGGAGATCGTTTCATGGCATTCGCTGATGAGAAGAAAGCTCGTCAAATTGGTGAATCACGTGCACAAGAAGCTTTAGTTGCACAACGTGGTGAGAAATCTAAATTAAGCCTTGAAGATTTATTCCAACAAATCCAAGAGGGCGATGTAAAAGAAATTAACTTAATCGTAAAAGCAGACGTACAAGGTTCTGTTGAAGCGATGGCAGCATCACTTCGTAAAATTGATGTTGAAGGTGTAAAAGTTAAAATCATTCACACTGGTGTAGGTGCGATTACAGAATCTGATATCATTTTAGCTTCTGCATCTAATGCAATTGTAATTGGATTTAACGTACGTCCAGATGTGAACGCGAAGCGTACAGCTGAATTAGAGAACGTTGATATTCGTTTACACCGTATTATTTATAAAGTAATCGAAGAGATTGAAGCAGCGATGCAAGGTATGCTTGATCCAGAATTCGAAGAAAAAGTAATCGGTCAAGCAGAAGTTCGTCAAACGTTTAAAGTAACAAAAGTTGGAACAATCGCAGGTTGTTACGTAACAGACGGTAAAATTACGCGTGATAGTGGCGTACGTATTATCCGTGACGGCGTAGTAATTTTCGAAGGACAACTTGATACGTTAAAACGTTTCAAAGACGACGTAAAAGAAGTTGCACAAAACTATGAGTGTGGTATTACAATTGAGAGATATAATGATCTTAAAGAAGGGGACATCATTGAAGCGTACATTATGGAAGAAGTGAAGCGATGATTATCGCTTCACTCTCATTCGAGTGTATGATTTACGATGTGCATTCTTTAAAAGAGAAACGTGCAATTTTACAACGTGTGTTAACTCGTGTGAAACAGCGCTATAATGTAGCTGTTTCTGAAGTTGGGCATCAAGATGTATGGCAACGTACAGAAATTGCAATTGTTTCCGTATCCTCAAATCGTGTTATCTGTGAAAAAGAAATGAATCGTGTACTTGAGTACATCGATTCATTTCCTGAAATTGAACGTACAATAACACATTTGGAATGGTATTGAATGAGGTGAAGAGTTATGAAATTACGTGCGAACCGTGTGGGCGAGCAAATGAAAAAAGAATTAGGCGATATTATCAGTCGTAAAATTAAAGACCCACGTATTGGATTTGTTACAGTAACAGATGTACAAGTGAGTGGTGATTTACAAATTGCTAAAGTATATATTTCTGTTTTAGGTGACGAAGAACAGAAAGAAAATACTTTAAAAGGTTTAGCGAAGGCAAAAGGCTTTATTCGTTCAGAAATTGGCCAACGTATTCGTCTTCGTAAAACACCGGAAATTACCTTTGAGTTTGATGAGTCTATCGGATATGGTCATCGAATTGATACACTTTTACATGAAATTAATAAAGACGGTAAACGTGAAGAATAATGGATAGACATTTGTCTATCCATTTTTTCAATGCAAAATAAGTTTTGGATATTTAATACGAAAGAATTATGATGAGGTGAACATATATGGAAGGTGTAGTATTATTACATAAGCCAAAAGGCATGACATCACATGATTGTGTATTTAAATTAAGAAAGATATTGCGAGAAAAGAGAATTGGTCATACGGGAACATTAGATCCAGATGTAACAGGAGTATTACCTATTTGTGTGGGACGAGCAACGAAAATTGCACAATTTTTAACAAGTGAAACGAAAACATATGAAGGTGAAGTAACATTAGGGTTTTCGACGACAACTGAAGACGCTTCTGGTGAGGTTGTTGAAACGAAAAATGTAGATCGTACTATTACTCGTATGGAAGTAGAGAAAGCCCTTGCGGAATTAACAGGCACGATTGAACAAATGCCACCAATGTTCTCGGCTGTAAAAGTAAACGGGAAAAAATTATATGAATATGCAAGAGCAGGACAAGAGGTGGAACGTCCAGTTCGTACAATTACAATTCATGAATTCGTATTACTTGATGATCGTGAAGTTTTTGAAGGTGAAAATATTTCATTCCGTTTCCGTGTAACGTGTAGTAAAGGAACATATGTAAGAACATTAGCTGTAATGATCGGGGAGAAACTTGGTTTCCCATCACATATGTCTCACCTTGTAAGAACGGCATCTGGTGAATTTTTATTAGAAGATTGCATATCATTTGAAGAAATTGAAGAAAACGTGCAAAATGGAACAGTAGAGTCTATCTTCATTTCAATTGATGAAGCATTAAGTAAGTTTCCAAAAATGGTTGTAGATGAAAAGCAAGCAGAGAAAATAAAGAATGGTATGTTCTTAAAGAATGAATTAGAAATAACAGCACCATTTATTACAGTGTTTGATAAAAATGATCGTTGCTTAGCAATTTATGAACATCATCCGAAACATCCTGGCATGTTAAAGCCGATGAAAGTACTTGTGAATAATCAAGAACTAAAGCTATAATGAATTATTGGAAGGATTATTACAGAAAAAGGTGAATTCAAGCGTGAAACTTATTCATTTAACTCATCCACATGAACAAAATAAATTAGAATTACCACCTACTGTAATGGCATTAGGATTTTTTGATGGCATTCATTTAGGACATCAATGTGTAATTCGAACTGCGAAAAAAATAGCGGACGAACGAGGATATAAAAGTGCAGTTATGACATTTCATCCTCATCCATCTGTTGTTTTAGGGAAAAAGGATGCGCATGTGGAGTATATTACACCAATGCGCGATAAAGAAAAAATAGTCGAAAGCTTAGGAATCGATATATTATATGTGATTAAATTTGATGAATCATTTGCAGGGTTATTACCGCAACAATTTGTAGATGATTATATTATTGGTTTAAATGTAAAGCATGTAGTAGCAGGGTTTGATTATTCATATGGACGTTTAGGAAAAGGAAAGATGGAGACTTTACCATTTCATGCAAGAGGGGAGTTTACACAGACTGTGATTGAAAAAGTTGAATTTCAAGAAGAGAAAGTAAGTTCTACAGCATTACGAAAGCTAATTCGAAATGGCGAAATGGAGCAAATTCCATCTATTTTAGGTAGAGCCTATACTGTAGCGGGAACAGTTATACACGGCGACAAACGTGGGCGTCAAATTGGTTTTCCAACAGCTAATGTAGGTTTAAGTGATGAGTATTTATTGCCACCTGTAGGTGTTTATGCAGTGAGATTAAAAGTTCACGATGAATGGTACGATGGTGTATGTAATATTGGATATAAACCGACTTTTAAAGAAGATGAGCGTCAATTATCAATTGAAGTGCACTTATTTGAATTTAACAAAGATATATACGATCAAAATGTTACAGTAGAGTGGCATATGCGTATAAGAGCAGAAAAGAAATTCAACGGTATTGATGAGTTAGTTGAACAAATCGCAAAAGATAAGAAAACAGCACAAGAATATTTTATGAGCGAAAAGAATATACTTGCTTTTTCAAATGAAAAGTAGTATTCTATGTTATGTACTTTATGACAACCATTGCTTGGCATTGCGACTCACCGACGCTTGCTAGGTAATTGGGGGTTTAATTAATAGGAGGTGAAATAGGATGGCTTTAACACAAGAACGTAAAAATGAAATCATTGCACAATTTAGAACTCATGAGACTGATACTGGTTCTCCAGAGGTTCAAATTGCTGTCCTAACGGAGCAAATTAACACTCTAAACGAGCACTTACGTACTCACAAGAAAGATCATCATTCACGTCGTGGTCTATTAAAGATGGTTGGTAAACGTCGTAACTTACTAACTTACCTTCGTAATAGCGATATCACACGTTACCGTGAATTAATCACAAAGCTTGGCTTACGTCGATAGTCAAAGAAGCGGGAATATTCCCGCTTTTTTGTTAGGTAAAAATATATCTTCTACGCTTTATAGCTTACTTAATTTTAGGCAATACTAGAGGTAGAATATTGTGATATACTATCCATTTACATAGAAGAATTGAATACTTTAAATTGAGAGGGGTACTTAAATGAGTCAAGAAAAGCAAGTCTTCTCGATAGATTTAGCTGGTCGCCAGCTAACAGTTGAAACTGGTCAGCTTGCAAAACAAGCGAACGGAGCAGTATTAGTAAGATATGGCGATACAGCGGTTCTATCTACAGCAACTGCATCAAAAGAAGCAAAAAATGTAGATTTCTTCCCACTTACAGTAAACTATGAAGAGCGTTTATATGCAGTCGGAAAAATTCCTGGCGGTTTTATTAAGCGTGAAGGTCGTCCAAGTGAAAAAGCAATTTTGGCAAGTCGTTTAATCGACCGTCCAATTCGTCCGCTATTCGCAGATGGCTTCCGTAACGAAGTACAAGTTGTCAGCATTGTAATGAGTGTTGATCAAGATTGTTCTTCTGAAATGGCAGCTATGCTTGGTTCTTCATTAGCGTTATCGATTTCAGATATTCCATTTGAAGGTCCAATCGCTGGTGCGACAGTTGGCCGTATTAATGGCGAATTCGTTATTAACCCAACAGTAGAACAGCAAGAACAAAGTGATATCCACTTAGTTGTAGCTGGTACGAAAGATGCGATTAACATGGTTGAAGCAGGAGCAGATCAAGTACCTGAAGAAACAATGTTAGAAGCAATTATGTTTGGTCATGACGAAATTAAACGTCTAATTGCATTCCAAGAAGAGATTGTACAAGCTGTAGGTAAAGAGAAATCAGAAGTGAAACTTTATGAAGTTGACGCTGATCTTAACCAAGCTGTACGTGAAATGGCTGAAGAAGATATGCATTCAGCAATTCAAGTACATGAGAAACATGCACGTGAAGATGCAATTAACGAAGTGAAAAAGCGTGTTATTGAGCATTACGAAGCGCAGGAAGCTGACGCTGATACATTAGGACAAGTAAATGAGATTTTATATAAAATTGTAAAAGAAGAAGTACGTCGTCTTATTACAGTTGAAAAAATCCGTCCAGATGGCCGTAAAGGTGACGAAATCCGTCCATTAGCATCAGAGGTTGGTATTTTATCTCGTACACACGGTTCTGGTTTGTTCACTCGTGGACAAACACAAGCATTAAGTATTTGTACATTAGGTGCATTAGGCGATGTGCAAATTTTAGATGGTCTTGGCGTAGAAGAATCAAAACGTTTTATGCACCATTACAATTTCCCATCATTTAGTGTTGGTGAAACAAGACCAATGCGTGGACCAGGTCGTCGTGAAATCGGTCACGGTGCACTAGGAGAACGCGCACTTGAGCCTGTAATTCCATCTGAAAAAGATTTTCCATACACAGTACGTCTTGTATCTGAAGTTTTAGAATCAAATGGTTCTACTTCACAAGCAAGTATTTGTGGTAGTACTTTAGCAATGATGGATGCTGGTGTTCCACTTAAAGCTCCAGTTGCAGGTATTGCAATGGGTCTAGTTAAAACTGGTGAGCATTACACAATTTTATCTGATATTCAAGGTATGGAAGATCATTTAGGTGATATGGACTTTAAAGTAGCAGGTACAGCACAAGGTGTAACTGCACTACAAATGGACATTAAAATCGATGGTCTATCTCGTGAAATTTTAGAAGAGGCATTACAACAAGCGAAAGTTGGTCGTGTGCACATTCTAAATCATATGTTATCTGTTATTCCAGAGCCACGCACTGAATTATCAGCGTACGCTCCAAAGATTATTACAATGACAATTAATCCAGATAAAATCCGTGACGTTATCGGACCGAGCGGTAAACAAATCAATAAAATTATTGAAGAAACTGGCGTTAAAATTGACATCGAGCAAGATGGCACAGTATTCATTTCTTCAATAAACCAAGAAATGAACGACAAAGCTAAGAAAATTATCGAAGATATCGTTCGCGAAGTACAAGTAGGTGAAATCTACGAAGGAAAAGTGAAACGTGTTGAGAAATTCGGTGCTTTCGTTGAATTATTCAGCGGTAAAGATGGATTAGTTCACATTTCTGAACTTGCACTTGAGCGTGTAGGTAAAGTAGAAGACGTTGTAAAAATCGGTGACGTAATTACGGTTAAAGTTATCGAGATTGACAAGCAAGGTCGCGTAAATCTATCTAGAAAAGTATTGCTAAAAGAAGAGCAAGAAAAAGAAGCTGCTAAAGAAGAAAACAAACAAGAGCAGCAATAAGTAAAAGCCAGTTTAACTGGCTTTTTTTGTTATGTAAAAAACATGATGTTCAATATATTTTTATGTCGGTATAGGTATAGTTTTCATTATAACGCTCAAATTAACAAAGATAAGAAGAAAATGTTTTTATATAGTTAATTTGGGAGGGTTTATATGAAAGTTCGTATATTGGCATACATATGTATATTTTCTTTATATGTCAGTTTAGGCTCTTATTCTGTTTTTGCGCAAGATAACTTGCATGAAGAAATTCAAAAGCATGCAAAACAGTATGAGATTGCACCTCAAAATGCAATGATTGATAAAATATGGAAGGCAACACCTGGATATAATGGAAGACAAGTGGATATTGAAGCATCGTATAATAATATGAAGAAGCTAAAGGAATTTGATCAAAAATATCTTGAATTCAAAGAAGTCTCACCGAGTGTTCATTTAGAAGATTTATCACCAGCTCCAATTTATAGAGGGCATCCAAATAAAAAGATGGTAGGATTAACAATAAATGTGGCATGGGGAAATGAGTATTTGCCTCGCATATTAGAGATATTGAAAAAGCATGATGTGAAGGCCACTTTCTTTTTAGAAGGACGTTGGGTGAAAGAAAATTTGCGATTTGCAAAAATGATTGTCGATGCAAAACAAGAAGTTGGAAATCACTCATACACACATCCAAATATGAAAACGTTATCGTCTGATGAAATACGAGAGCAGTTACAAAAAACAAATCGAATGATAGAAGTAGTAACGAATCAAAAAGTAAGATGGTTTGCCCCGCCGAGTGGAAGTTTTCGAGATGAAGTCGTAAAGATTGCAGATGATTTTCAAATGGGAACGATTATGTGGACTGTAGATACGATTGATTGGAAGCGACCTGAGCCGGATGTACTATTGCAGAGAGTAATGAGAAAAATACATCCAGGTGCTATCATATTAATGCATCCTACTTCGTCTACAGCAGAGGCTTTAGATATAATGATTACAAAATTGAAGGAACAAGGATATAAAGTGGGGAATATAACTGAATTACTGGATGAAAAACGTGTGGATTAAATACATTTGCATGACATTCATCCTTAAACTTGTTATCATTAAATAATAGCGTTTTATTTAGAGAAACTGGCAGTAGGAGGAAAGTTTTTGATTAAAAAATATACTTGTAAAAATGGTGTAAGAATAGTTATGGAGAATATACCAACTGTAAGATCGGTTGCAATTGGTATTTGGATCCATGCGGGATCAAGAAATGAAAATGAAAAAAATAATGGGATTTCTCACTTTTTAGAGCATATGTTCTTTAAAGGGACAGAAACACGTAGTGCACGAGAGATTGCAGAATCATTTGATAGCATTGGTGGTCAAGTGAATGCATTTACTTCAAAAGAATATACATGTTACTATGCAAAAGTATTAGATGAGCATGCTAAATATGCTTTAGATGTTTTAGCAGATATGTTCTTTAATTCAACATTTGATGAGGAAGAACTGAAAAAAGAGAAGAATGTCGTATGTGAAGAAATTAAAATGTACGAAGATGCTCCAGATGATATTGTGCATGATATGTTAACGAAAGCAACATATGAAACGCATCCACTTGGATATCCTATTTTAGGAACAGAAGAAACGCTTAATACGTTTACAGGTGATACGTTACGTCAATATATAAAAGATCATTATACACCTGAAAATGTAGTTGTATCAATCGCAGGAAATATTGATGAAGCATTTTTACAAACAGTGGAGCAATATTTCGGTAGTTATGAAGGAACAACAAACCGTGAACAAGTACATAGCCCAATTTTCCATTTCAATAAGGTAGCCCGTAAAAAAGAAACGGAACAAGCTCATTTATGTCTAGGATATAAAGGCTTACAAATGGGACACGAAGATATTTATAACTTAATTGTATTAAATAATGTTTTAGGCGGTAGCATGAGTAGCCGTTTATTCCAAGAAGTACGTGAGCAACGTGGATTAGCTTACTCAGTATTTTCTTACCACTCTTCTTATGAAGATACAGGCATGTTAACACTTTACGGTGGAACAGGTAGCCAACAATTAGATACATTGTATGAAACAATGCAAGAAACATTAGAGACATTGAAAAATACAGGTATTACAGAAAAAGAGCTTATGAATAGTAAAGAGCAATTAAAAGGAAACTTAATGTTAAGTTTAGAAAGTACAAATAGCCGTATGAGCCGTAACGGTAAAAATGAATTGCTTCTTCGTAAACATCGTTCACTTGATGAGATTATTGAAAGTGTAAACACTGTAACAAAAGAAAATGTGGACGGATTAATTCGCAATATGTTTACTGACGAGTTCTCTGCAGCACTTATTAGTCCAGACGGAAAACTTCCAAAAGGAATAAAACTATAATCAATTTTTACGATGTAAAAAAAATAACCTTCTCTCTTTTTAAATGAGAGAAGGTTATTTTTTTTATACATATAGAATAGGTACTAATTATAGACAATGCAAATGAAAAATTCATTAGGGGAGTGGAGTGTGTATGCGATTAAGTGAATTAAGTGGTAAAGAGGTTGTAGATATAGAAAAAGCGGAAAAAATGGGAGTCTTAGGTTATATGGATTTAGAGATTAATGAGAAAGACGGGCAAATACAAACACTTATAATACCTGTAGGGAAGTGGGGAGGTTTTAAAAAGGAACCACAAGAAGTAAGGGTGGCATGGAGTCAAATAAAGAAAGTCGGACACGATATGCTTCTTTGTGATAGTATAGATCGTTCAAATTCGGAGTGAAGGATGGCCATTTTGGTCATCTTTTTTTGTATCTACATAGAAACCTGATAAATCATATGTGCATTTGGATTTTCAATCACCATAAACTCGTACATTACATATGATGTGGAGGAAAAAGAAAAAGTAGGCACTTTTCTTATAAATGACAGAAAAAGAAGGTGAATTAGGGAATGTTGACTGAGATGCATATTGCTGTCATAGGAGGAGATGCAAGGCAGCTAGAAGTAATTCGTAAGCTAGTTGAATTGGATGCGAAACTTTCTTTGATAGGTTTTGATCAGTTAGATCATGGTTTCACAGGGGCAGCAAAAGAAAGTATACAAAATTTAGATTTCACTTCTGTAGACGCAATTATTTTGCCGGTTGCCGGTACAAATGCCAAAGGAGAAGTAGATACTATTTTTTCAAATGAAAAAGTTTCAATAACGAAAGAACAAATTGAAAATACACCAGAACACTTTACTATATATTCAGGTATTGGTACACCTTACTTGGAAAATCTCGTATCTACTACGAACCGAAAACTTGTTAAATTATTTGATCGTGATGATGTAGCAATATACAATTCTATTCCAACGGTAGAAGGTACATTAATGATGGTAATTCAACATACCGACTATACAATTCATGGGTCCAATGTAATGGTTCTAGGATTTGGTAGAACAGGAATGAGTGTTGCGAGAGCATTTCAATCATTAGGAGCCCATGTCAAAGTTGGAGCAAGACGATCTGAACATATTGCACGTATTACAGAAATGATGTTTTCTCCTTTTCATATGCAAGACATAGAGAAAGAAGTAGGAAATATCGATATTGTAATTAATACGATTCCGCACCTCGTTGTAACAGCGAATGTTATTGCAAAAATGCCAGCTCATACGTTAGTGATTGATTTAGCTTCTAAACCAGGCGGTACCGACTTTAGATATGCAGAAAAAAGAGGAGTCAAAGCATTGCTAGCACCTGGATTACCAGGTATTGTTGCCCCAAAAACGGCTGGGCAAATCTTAGCAAATGTTCTTTCTCAGTTATTAGCAGCAGATGCAATCGCAAAGGAGGAGGAAAAGAAATGAGTTTGAAGGGGAAACGAATTGGTTTCGGATTTACAGGTTCACATTGTACGTATGAGGAAGTTATGCCGCACTTAGAAAAATTAATTGCTGAAGGAGCAGAAGTACGTCCTGTTGTTTCATACACTGTTCAATCAACAAATACTAGATTTGGAGAAGGAGCAGAGTGGATTAAGAAGATTGAAGAAATAACAGGTTTTAAAGCAATTAATTCAATTGTTGGAGCAGAGCCACTTGGACCTAAAATTCCATTAGACTGCATGGTAATCGCTCCTTTAACAGGAAATTCTATGAGTAAATTTGCAAATGCAATGACAGACTCTCCAGTACTAATGGCAGCAAAAGCGACGCTAAGAAATGGCAAGCCTGTCGTATTGGCAGTTTCGACGAATGATGCTTTAGGGTTAAATGGGGTAAATCTCATGCGCCTAATGGCAACAAAAAACATCTACTTCGTTCCGTTCGGTCAAGATGCGCCAGAGAAAAAACCGAACTCAATGGTAGCTCGTATGGAGTTACTGGAAGATACAGTATTAGAAGCGCTGCAAGGAAAGCAATTGCAACCGGTGGTCGTAGAAAAATTCAGATATATGAATTAAAAAACGAAAAAAAACGGACAATTTTTGATGAAACCATCATTCTTACTGTAGAATATGATAAAATTAACGTTATTAAGATTAGAAGGGGTATTGTATACTCCTTCTGATTCTAAGTTATAGAAGGATTGGTATCTAGAAAGGGGCATAGTGATGGAAAAGCAAAAAACTTTTCATGTCGCTGTAGTTGGAGCAACCGGCGCAGTTGGTGAACAAATGTTAAATACTTTAGAGAAACGAGAATTTCCAATCGGGAAATTAACGTTACTTTCATCTAAACGATCTGCAGGTAAGAAACTTGTATTTAAAGGCGAAGAATTTACAGTTCAAGAGGCAACTCCTGAAAGCTTTGAAGGAGTAGATATTGCACTATTTAGTGCTGGTGGATCTGTATCGAAACAATTAGCGCCAGAAGCAGCAAAACGCGGTGCGATTGTTGTTGATAATACAAGTGCATTCCGTATGACAGAAAACGTGCCACTTGTTGTACCTGAAGTAAATGAAAACGACTTAAAAGAACATAATGGTATTATTGCAAATCCAAACTGTTCTACAATTCAAATGGTAGTAGCTCTTGAGCCAGTTCGTCAGCAATATGGTTTAAAACGAGTAATCGTTTCCACATATCAAGCTGTATCAGGTGCTGGTGCGGCAGCTATTGAAGAACTGCATGAACAATCACAAGCAATCTTAAATGGCGAAGAAGTTAAGGCAAATGTTCTTCCTGTATCAGGTGATAAGAAGCATTTCCCAATTGCTTTTAATGCGATTCCACAGATTGATAAATTCCAAGATAATGGATTTACGTTTGAAGAAATGAAAATGATTAACGAAACGAAAAAAATTATGCATATGCCTGAATTAGAAGTAGCGGCAACATGTGTACGTTTACCAGTTGTATCAGGACACTCTGAGTCTGTTTACATCGAAGTAGAAAAAGAAGGCGTAACAGTAGCAGAATTAAAGAGCTTACTTGCAAATGCGGAAGGTATTGTTCTACAAGATAATCCAGAAGAGCAGTTATATCCAATGCCAGCTACTGCAGTAGGTAAAAACGAAGTATTCGTTGGAAGAATCCGTAAAGATTTAAATAACGATAAAGGATTCCATCTTTGGGTCGTATCTGATAACTTATTAAAAGGCGCTGCATGGAATTCTGTTCAAATTGCAGAGCGCTTAGTAAAATTACAATTAGTATAAACGGCTAAGAGAAGGTGCAAAATATGAAAATAATTGTTCAAAAATTTGGTGGCACATCAGTACGTGATGACAATGGACGTAAGCATGCGCTTCATCATATAAAAAAATCATTAGCTGCTGGTTATAAAGTAGTTACTGTCGTATCTGCTATGGGCCGTAAAGGTGAACCATATGCAACGGATACGTTATTAAGTCTTGTAAATCAAGAGGAATCTACTATTTCTAAGCGTGAGCAAGATTTATTATTATCGTGTGGAGAGTTAATCTCTGCAATTGTTTTCTCTAATATGTTGAATGAGAACGGTATAAAAGCAGCAGCATTAAATGGTGCACAAGCTGGTTTTGTAACGAATGATGACTTTACGAATGCAAAGATTATTGAAATGAATTGCGATCGTATACATGAAGAGTTAGAAAATGTAGATGTAATCGTCGTTACAGGATTCCAGGGACAAACGAAAAAAGGTGATACGACAACACTTGGACGCGGAGGTAGTGATACTTCAGCTTCAGCATTAGGTGTTGCACTTCATGCTGAATACATCGATATATTCACTGATGTAGAAGGTGTTATGACTGCGGATCCTCGTATTGTAAAAGATGCACGTCATCTTCAAACTGTAACGTATAACGAAATTTGTAACATGGCTTATCAAGGTGCGAAAGTCGTTCATCCACGTGCAGTTGAAATTGCGATGCATGCAAAAGTGCCACTTCGTGTACGTTCTACGTATTCTGATAGTGAAGGTACGCTTATTTCAGCATATGACGGTGCTACAAGAGGTCGTGATGTAGAAGAACGTCCTGTTACAGGCATTGCCCACGTATCAAACGTAACGCAAATTAAAGTGCTTGCAAAAGAAACGGCATATGATTTGCAACAACATGTGTTTAAAGAGATGGCGAACGAAGGAATAAGTGTTGATTTAATTAATATTTCACCTACTGGCGTAGCATATACGGTGAGTGATAATGTATCAAGTCATGCAGTTAAATTATTACAGAACCTTGGATATGAGCCAATTGTGACAGAACATTGTGCGAAAGTATCTATCGTTGGGGCTGGAATGGCAGGATACCCAGGGGTTACTGCGAAAATCGTTACAGCTTTAGCGGAAAAAGGTATTCAAATCCTGCAATCGGCAGATAGTCATACAACAATTTGGGTTCTTGTAAAAGAAACTGATTTAGTGGAGGCTGTAAATGCATTACATAGTGCGTTTGAGCTTTCAAAAGAAAAGCAACTGGAACAATAAGGAGTGAGACCATGATAGATTTTGGGACAATTGCAACCGCGATGGTAACACCGTTTGATATAAACGGGAATATCGATTTTGCAAAGACAACGAAATTGGTAAATTATTTAATTGATAACGGTACAACAGCAATCGTGGTAGGAGGAACGACAGGAGAATCTCCTACATTAACTTCAGAAGAGAAAGTAGCGTTATATCGCCATGTCGTATCTGTTGTCGATAAAAGAGTGCCCGTAATCGCTGGAACAGGTAGCAATAATACGCATGCTTCTATTGACTTAACTAAAAAGGCAACAGAAGTTGGTGTGGATGCAGTAATGCTAGTAGCACCGTATTATAACAAACCGAGTCAAGAAGGAATGTATCAGCATTTTAAAGCAATTGCTGAAAGCACGCCGCTTCCGGTTATGCTATATAACGTTCCAGGACGATCTATTGTACAAATCTCCGTTGATACAGTTGTTCGTTTATCAGAAATAGAAAACATTGTTGCTATTAAAGATGCCGGCGGCGATGTGTTAACAATGACAGAAATCATTGAAAAAACAGCGGACGACTTTGCGGTATACAGCGGTGATGACGGTTTAACGTTACCAGCTATGGCAGTTGGAGCGAAAGGTATCGTTTCGGTAGCCTCTCATGTTATCGGAAACGAAATGCAAGAAATGATTACAGCATTTCAAGCAGGAGAATTTAAGAAGGCACAAAAATTACATCAATTACTTGTAAGAGTAACTGATTCATTATTTATGGCGCCAAGTCCAACTCCAGTAAAAACAGCGTTACAAATGGTTGGATTAGATGTAGGTTCTGTACGTTTACCACTTCTTCCATTAACAGAAGAAGAAAGAGTAACGTTACAATCTGTAATGCAATCTATCCCTCGTTAATAAAAAATGACCTAGTGTAGAACTAGGTCATTTTTTATTATATGCAAATCTTTTCCTCTTTTTCTCACTTATATGTGTTCTTATAAGAATATTAATCGCTTCTTCATTATGTGTATAAGAAAATAATCGTACCCCTTTAACTGAGTCAAAAAATGATAGATATTATGGCATAAACGTAATAAACTACGGTGTCTGTTTTTAGAGAAATCCCCTCAAATGTGACGTAATTCATAAAAAAACTCCATTTTGTAAGTGTTTTTGTTGGATTCTAGAAAAATAAATCTTGAAACTTCCTATTATGAAATGAATTTAGCGTATGTATGGCTAGTTCTTAAAAATAATATGGAGTATAAAATCGGAGTAAATATAAAGGAAATACGTTCGATACTTTTGTTGTCATTCCGTTCTTTTACTCTTTCTTTCGCACGATTTAACTTGTGTTCTATTTCTTGTATCAGGTATAATATGGCTAAGTAGCTTAGTACGGGTATGCTTAGCAAAATTGGGAAAAATTATAATTTAATTAAATTTTCATATCATATCGAATAAGATATTTGATTTATATAATGAAAGAGAGGTGAAACCTGGTTTAAAAAATAAACAAGGACATGATATCGCATAACGGTAAGGACATTCGTCTTGGACGGTGAAAATATGGTGGTTGTAGAGTTTCCCCTGGTGTCTCTGCAATTTTAGTGAAATCAGTGTTTGCAAGATTTTTAAACCAGGCAACAACATGAAGAGAAAAGAGAATGAGTCTGTTAAAGTATTTGCTCTTGGTGGAGTAGGTGAAATCGGGAAAAATATGTACTGTGTTGAAATTGATTCTGAAATCTTTATCGTAGATGCAGGGTTAATGTTCCCGGGAGATGAAATGTTTGGAATTGATATCGTTATTCCTGATATTACATATTTAGTGGAAAATCAAGAGCGAGTAAAAGGTTTATTTATTACTCACGGTCATGAAGATCATATTGGTGGAATTGTGTATGTACTTCGTAAATTATCTATTCCAGTCTATGCAACGAAATTAACAGTAGGACTTATACAAGAAAAACTTGGTGAAGCGGGCATGTTAGGCCGTGTAGACCTAAAAACAATCGATTCAAATTCAACAGTAGAATTTAACACTACAACGGTGTCATTCTTCGGAACGACACATAGTATTCCGGATTCTGTTGGCGTTTGTTTCCATACATCAAAAGGTGCAGTCGTATATACGGGAGACTTTAAATTCGATCAAACTCCAATTGGAAATAGTGGAGCAGACCTTGGGAAAATGGCGCAAATCGGAAATGAAGGCGTACTTTGCTTATTATCTGATAGTACAAACGCAGAGCGCCCAGGCTATACAGGTTCAGAAAAAGAAGTTGGTGTAGAAATCTCTAAAGTGTTCTACGGTGCAGAAGGTCGTATTATCGTTGCTTCATTTGCATCGAATGTACATCGTATTCAACAAGTATTTGATGCAGCTGCTGAAACAGGGCGAAAAGTAGCGGTAGTAGGACGTAGTATGGTGAAAGTAGTAGACATTGCAAGACGTCTTGGTTATTTAGATGTTCCAGAAGGTATGGTTATTTCATTACAAGAAGTAGACAACTTCCCAGAGAAAAAGGTAGCTATTTTAACGACAGGTAGTCAAGGTGAACCGATGGCTGCTCTATCTAGAATGGCAAAACAAGCACATAAACAAATTTCAATTCGTAAAGGTGATACTGTTATCATTGCTGCTTCGCCAATTCCGGGTAATGAAATATCTGTATCAAAAATTATTGATTTGTTATTTAGAGCTGGAGCTGAAGTTGTTTATTACGGCGAACGAAAAGTTCACGTGTCAGGTCACGGTAGCCAAGAAGAATTAAAATTAATGTTAAATTTAATGAAACCAAAGTACTTTGTACCCGTACATGGTGAGTTCCGTATGCAAAAAGCACATGCATATTTAGCTGAAGATGTAGGTATTACAAGAGAAAATATCTTTATCGTAGAAAAAGGCGATGTAATTGCTTTTGGTGACGATGAAGCGAACTTAGTCGGTAAAGTACAAGCTGGTAATGTTTTAATTGATGGATTAGGTGTAGGTGACGTTGGTAATATCGTTCTTCGAGATAGAAAGATGTTATCTCAAGATGGAATACTAGTAGTTGTTGTAACACTTGGTAAAGATGAAAAGAAAATTATCTCTGGTCCAGAAATCATTTCACGTGGTTTCGTATATGTTCGTGAATCAGAAGCGTTAATTGAACGATCTACAGAGATTGTACGTATGATTGTTGAGCAGTCAATTAAAGAATATTCAATTGAATGGTCAATGTTAAAACAAAATATTCGTGAATTATTAGGACAGTTCTTGTACGAAGAGACAAAGAGAAAACCTATGATTTTACCGATTATTATGGAAGTATAAAAAGATCACCCTTATGGGTGATCTTTTTTCTTTTTAACCCTATCGAATGAAATTTATAACTTAAGAAATAATAGTTATATACGAGTGAAAGGGGATGCGAAATGACAGAACGTGATCGATATACAAATGAAGAAAAAGAAGCTGAGCCAAAAGAAGCTGGAAAAGAGGCTTCAATAGTTGAAAAAATTCAACAGCTTGGACAGACAAATGTACCACAGATGAATGAATCACGTATTCATTGTTTAACGATTATCGGACAAGTGGAAGGTCATGTTCAATTACCACCGCAAAATAAAACAACAAAATATGAGCATATCATTCCGCAAATTGTTGCGATTGAACAAAATCCGAAAATTGAAGGTTTGCTTTTAATATTAAATACAGTTGGAGGTGACGTTGAAGCTGGGCTAGCAATTTCTGAAATGGTAGCTTCACTTTCAAAACCAACAGTATCTCTAGTTTTAGGTGGGGGACATTCCATCGGTGTACCGATTGCTGTTTCTACTGACTATTCGTTTATTGCGGAAACTGCGACGATGACAATTCATCCAATTCGTTTAACAGGTCTTGTCATAGGTGTGCCACAAACATTTGAGTATTTGGATAAGATGCAAGAAAGAGTCATTCGTTTTGTGACGAAGCACTCGAAAGTAACAGAAGATCGTTTTAAAGAGCTTATGTTTGCGAAAGGAAATTTAACGCGAGATATTGGGACGAATGTAATTGGTGGAGATGCAGTAAAGTACGGTCTTATAGATGATGTCGGCGGTATTGGAAATGCGATTCGAAAATTAAACGAATTAATAGATGTTCGTGCGGAAGATAGTACAGAAGGGACAATGCTACAATGATTTTATATACAATTATGCCAGAGCAACTTGTGTATCCGGTCGATTATTCACAATGTGAAAGTCAAAAAGTTGTAAATATAAATGGTGTGGAATTAATGGTTTCTGAAGAGGAACATGGATGTTATTCTATTGTACGTGTGCTAAGTACGGACCCACTTCACTATTTAGAGTTTGAGCCCGGTCAGAAAATAACCTTTTAGCAAAAAGAAGGATTTTGTTTAGAAGCTATGGTATAATATAAAAAACAAGACGGTTGAGCAGCCATGAGTAGGCTGCTTTCTTCTGTTTATTTAGCATTTTACAAGAAGTGTAAAAATAGAAGATATAAAGACCTGAAAAATAGAGAAAACAGACATATAAATAGAGCATTTTGAAGGGAGCTTTACTTATATGTAGAACACGAGGTGAAGAAATGGCAAAACAAAAGCAAAGAGGGACGAAGGCAAAGGCAAGACGTACGATAAAGCCAACTTTGTATTATGAAATCGTCGGTTTAACTCTTTTTGCACTTTCAATCATTACGATTTTACAGCTAGGTGTTGTAGGGAAATCGTTTGTGTTATTTTTTCGCTTCTTCTTTGGTGAGTGGTACATAATTGGTGTGTTAGGTGTAATAGCTTTATCGGTTTCCTTTGTTATAAAACGCGGATGGCCGAACCTTTTAAATAAACGATTAATTGGATTTTATTTAATTGTATTGGCGATATTAATGTTTAGTCATATTACATTATTTAACCTTCTTACAAAAGATGGAGCAGTGCAAAATACTTCTGTTATTGTGAGTACGAAAGATAACTTCTTTCTTGAAATGAAAAAGGGGCCAGATAGCGTTCATTTAGGTGGTGGTATGTTTGGTGCGCTTATGTTCGCAACATGTTACTTCTTATTTGACGAAGTAGGAGCTTATATCATTGGTATTATTCTAGTTATTCTCGGTATACTTTGTATAACAAATAAGCATATTGGAGAAGTGTTAGCTCCAGTTGGTAGAATTCTTAGAAGTCAGTTTCAAGTGATGCAAGGGGATTATAAAGATTGGAGAGCCAAAAGAACGGCTGAACAAACAGAAAAGAAAAAAACAACAAGAAGCACAAGAAGCACAAGAAGCAAACGTGCTGCAGAACAAGAAGAAATTATTGAGCCGATGGAAGAAATCTCAATTGATCCTCCGATTATTTCGAATTTCACTGAGAATTATCCTGTAAATGAAGAAGAGGATAAACGAATCGAAGTAGAGCAAGAAGAGTTGATCACTTCACCGTTTATTGAAGAGACTCCGCCAATTGAAGAACCAAAGAAAAAGCGTGGAGAAAAAATTGTTGAATCGTTAGAGAGTGAAGCGCAAGCACCTCCTATGCAATTTTCAAATGTAGAAAATAAAGATTACAAGCTTCCTTCACTTGATATATTAAAATTTCCAAAGAATAAGCAAGTTACAAATGAAAATGCGGAAATTTATGAGAATGCTCGTAAATTAGAACGTACATTCCAAAGTTTTGGAGTGAAAGCGAAAGTAACAAAAGTGCATAGAGGTCCTGCAGTTACAAAATATGAAGTGTATCCTGATATGGGGGTAAAGGTAAGCAAAATTGTCAGTTTAAGTGATGATTTAGCCCTTGCTTTAGCTGCAAAGGACATTCGTATTGAAGCGCCAATTCCCGGGAAATCAGCTGTAGGGATCGAAGTTCCAAACTCAGAGGTTTCGATGGTAACGCTGAGGGAAGTTCTTGACTCTAAGGCTAATAATCATCCGGAAGAGAAGTTGTTAATTGGTCTTGGCCGAGATATTACAGGTGAAGCTGTATTAGCCCGTCTAAATAAAATGCCTCATTTACTCGTAGCTGGTGCGACAGGTAGCGGGAAAAGTGTATGTATTAACGGTATTATTGTTAGTATTTTAATGCGTGCAAAACCACATGAAGTAAAATTAATGATGATTGACCCGAAAATGGTAGAGCTAAATGTATATAACGGTGTGCCTCATTTGTTAACGCCAGTTGTAACTGATCCGAAAAAAGCATCGCAAGCATTGAAAAAAGTTGTGAGTGAAATGGAACGTCGTTATGAATTGTTTGCTCATAGTGGTACACGTAACATTGAAGGATACAACGATTATATAAAAGAGCATAATAGTCAATCAGAAGCGAAACAACCCGAATTACCTTATATTGTAGTAATTGTGGACGAGTTAGCAGATTTAATGATGGTTGCTTCGTCTGATGTAGAGGATGCGATTATGCGTCTAGCGCAAATGGCTCGTGCTGCTGGTATTCATTTAATTATTGCAACGCAACGTCCGTCAGTTGACGTTATTACGGGTGTTATTAAAGCAAATATTCCATCACGTATTGCATTCGCTGTATCTTCTCAAACAGATTCTCGTACAATTCTTGACGGTGGTGGTGCAGAGAAGCTACTAGGTCGTGGAGACATGCTGTTTATACCAATTGGTGCATCGAAACCTGTACGTGTACAAGGCGCATTTCTATCAGATGATGAAGTTGAGAGAGTTGTAGAATATGTTATTGGACAGCAAAAAGCACAATATCAAGAAGATATGATTCCGCAAGATGTTCCTGATACGAAGCAGGAAGTAGAAGATGAATTATATGATGAAGCGGTTCAACTTGTAGTGGAAATGCAAACAGCATCTGTTTCTATGTTACAACGTAGGTTTAGAGTAGGTTATACGCGAGCTGCTCGCCTAATTGATGCAATGGAAATGAATGGTGTAGTAGGTCCGTATGAAGGGAGTAAACCGAGGGAAGTACTCATTAATGATGTACAAGAAAAAAGTTCTTAAAAAAAGCCTAATTGTTTTTACAATTAGGCTTTTTTTATATAGTGTTTTTGTTATATACTATACTCAGCGATAAAGAAAGGGCTTACATTTAGGGGTGCCCTTTAGAATACGAATACTTTTAGTATGTTTTATGTAAATGTTCGATATTTAATGCGGAAAAATGTTGGATTTTGTTGACACGTATGAGAGCAAGTGGTAAGATTACTTCGAAAAGAATCACTGCCTCATATAATCTTGGAGATAAGGTCCATAAGTTTCTACCTGGCAACCATGAATTGCTAGACTATGAGGGGAAAAGTGTGTAACAAAGGATGTAAAGGATCTTTGTGCCGAACTTTTTCTCGAAATGAGGAATGTTTATGGTGCAAAGTTTTTTTTATGCAATAAAGAGTGAAAATTTTATTTTAAAAAATTATTATTATTTATTCGACAATTACACTTATTTTGGTGTTTAGTCATTTGTACTATGTTGTAAGTTGAAAAAAGAGAAAAGAAGTCTTACATCAGAGGTCGAATAATTGAAATGCGGGGGAGTCTTATGTCAGTAAAATCTGATAGTCGTCACCTATATCTACGGGTGATTGATCACATCAAAGAAAAAATTAAAGATGGCGCTTATAAAGAACGACAAAAGTTACCATCAGAGTTTGATTTAGCGAAAGAACTTGGCGTAAGTAGAGCGACTTTAAGGGAAGCGTTGCGTATTTTAGAAGAAGAAAATGTTGTCATTCGTAGACATGGTGTAGGGACATTTGTAAATGCAAAGCCATTATTTTCTTCTGGAATAGAACAACTTTCTAGTATTACAGATATGATTTCTAGTGTGGGGAAAACACCAGGAACAATCTTTTTATCATCATCTACTACAACTTTAACAGAAGAGGAAAAAGAGAAGTTTAATAGTGAAGATGGTTTTAATGCAGTGATGATTGAACGCGTGCGTACAGCAGATGGGGAACCTGTTGTGTATTGTATCGATAAACTTGCAAAAGAAATATTGCCAGACTTATCGGGTTACAATGAGGAATCATTATTAACGGTGATACATAATAACACGCATAAGCGCATAACATATGCGGTTGCTCACATTGAGCCAATTGGCTATCACCCTAAAATCTCACCAATTTTAGAATGTGAGCCTGAAACAGCACTGCTTGTATTAAAACAAATGCACTATGATCAAAATGATGAGCCAATCTTATATTCTATCAATTACTTTAGAGCTGATAAATTTAGCTTCCACGTATTAAGAAAGCGTATGTAGGTAAATTCCTTTTTAGGGAGGTGACAGCAAGAAGTAAGGAACAGCAGCGTAAGAATAAATAAATATATATCATTTTTGGAGGGGTTTCTAGTATGAAGAAAAAAGCAGGCCTTTTATTATCATTAACTTTAGCAGCAAGTACAGTTTTAGGTGCATGTGGTAACTCGGATAAGGCGAGCAGTGACAAGAAAGACACGAAAGACAATAAAGATTTCAAGGTTGGTCTTGTAACGGATGTTGGGGGCGTTGATGATAAGTCATTTAACCAATCTTCTTGGGAAGGGTTACAAAAGTTTGGTAAAGATAATGGTTTAAAAGAAAAGACAAATTATCGTTACCTTCAGTCTGAAAAAGAAGCTGATTATATTCCGAATTTAAAAAAATTCTCAAAAGATAAATATGATTTAACATTCGGAATTGGTTATAAATTAGAAGGTGCAATTAAAGAAGTAGCAAAAGAATCTTCAAAACAACAATTTGCAATCGTAGATACTGTTGTAGATGCACCGAACGTAACGAGCATTACGTTTAAAGATCATGAAGGATCATTCCTTGTAGGTGCGGTAGCAGCTATGTCAACAAAATCGAATAAAGTAGGATTTGTTGGTGGAATGAAAAGTGATTTAATTAGTAAATTTGAAAATGGATTTAAAGCTGGTGCAAAGGCAGTAAATCCAAACATTGAAATCGTATCTGAATATGCAGAAGCATTCGATAAGCCTGAAAAAGGTACAGTTCTTGCTTCAGCAATGTATGGTCAAGGCGTAGACGTAATTTATCATGCTGCTGGTGGGACAGGTAACGGTGTGTTCACAGAAGCGAAAAACCGTAAGAAAAAAGGTGAAAATGTTTGGGTAATCGGTGTTGACCGTGACCAACATCAAGAAGGTATGCCTGAAAATGTAACATTAACTTCAATGATTAAACGTGTTGATGTAGCAGTAGAAAAAGTAGCTAAAGAAGCAAAAGATGGGAATTTAAAAGGTGGAAAAATTGAAGAGTTTGGCTTAAAAGATGACGGTATTGGTATTTCAAAAACAACTGATAACGTGAAAAAAGTTAACCCTGAAATTTTAACAAAAGTAGAAGAGCTTGAAAAGAAAATTACAGCCGGTGAAATTAAAGTGCCAGCTACAGATAAAGAGTATAAAGAATACGAAGCTTCTCTAAAAAAATAAATAGAGAAATAGCAAAGGTTAGTTCATAGAACTAACCTTTGTATGTATAAAACTTCCGAATTGCTTAATAAGTTAATAGTGTAATAGGGAATGTTCCCTGTTAAAAGGAGGAACACAATGGAATACGTAATTGAGATGAATAACATTACGAAAGTATTCCCAGGCATTGTAGCGAATGATGATATTACGCTGCAAGTAAAGCAGGGTGAGATACATGCTTTACTTGGAGAAAATGGTGCAGGGAAATCCACATTAATGAATGTACTATTTGGTTTGTACCAACCAGAGCAGGGTGAAATTAAAATTAAAGGTAAACCTGTAAAAATCACAAATCCGAATATAGCAAATGACCTTGGTATTGGAATGGTCCATCAACACTTTATGCTTGTTCATAATTTTACAGTTACAGAGAATATTATTCTCGGAAATGAACCGAAGAAAAAAGGGAAAATTGCTGTTGAGGAAGCTGCTAAAGAAATTCAAAAACTGTCTGAACAATACGGTTTATCTGTAGATCCATATGCGAAAATACAGGATATTTCAGTTGGTATGCAGCAGCGTGTTGAGATTTTGAAAACTCTTTACCGCGGTGCAGAAATTTTAATATTTGATGAACCAACAGCTGTGTTAACACCGCAAGAAATTCATGAGCTAATTCAAATTATGAAAAAGCTTGTGCAAGAAGGAAAATCTATTGTTCTTATTACACATAAGTTGAAAGAAATTATGGAAGTTTGCGATCGTTGTACGATTATTCGTAAAGGAAAAGGGATTGGAACGGTTGACGTTGCAAATACGGATGAAAATAAACTTGCAGAATTAATGGTCGGACGTCAAGTGAATTTTAAAACAGAAAAAATAGACGCGAAGCCAAAAGAAGAGGTACTTTCAATTGCAAACCTTGTTGTTCACGATGCACGTCAACTACCTGCTGTAAAAGGCCTTGACTTAACTGTTCGTGCGGGGGAAATTGTTGGGATTGCAGGGATTGATGGAAACGGACAAAGTGAATTAATAGAAGCAATTACTGGTTTACGAAAAGTTGAGTCAGGTTCTATTGCAATTAAAGGAAAAGAAATAACAAATTGGCCTGTTAGAAGAATAACAGAAGAAGGAATTGGTCATATTCCAGAAGATCGTCATAAACACGGACTCGTTCTTGATTTTTCTGTTAGAGATAATATAGTTCTGCAAACGTATTATAAAAATCCATTTTCAAAGAAAGGGATTTTAAATTTCAGCAAAATTACAGAAAAAGCAAAGGCTCTTATTGAACAGTTTGATGTGCGTACACCTAGTGAGCAAACGTTAGCACGCGCTCTATCTGGGGGGAATCAACAAAAAGCAATTATTGCACGTGAAGTAGACCGAAATCCAGATTTATTAATTGCGGCACAGCCAACACGTGGTTTAGATGTAGGAGCAATTGAATTTATTCATAAGAGATTAATAGAGCAAAGGGATAAAGGAAAAGGTGTATTACTTTTATCATTAGAGTTAGATGAAATCTTAAATGTTAGCGATCGAATTGCTGTTATTTATGAAGGGGAAATTGTAGCAATAGTTGATGCGAAAGAAACGAATGAACAACAGCTTGGATTGTTAATGGCTGGAGGAACAAAGAAGGAGCAGGTGGGTACAAATGGCTAAAAAGCTTTTAACAGAACGAACGATAAATATTTTAGTCCCAGTACTATCCGTTATTTTCGGCTTACTTGTAGGAGCGATTGTAATGCTAGTTAGTGGCTATGATCCAATTGTTGGTTATAGTGCACTTTGGACAGGAATGTTCGGCAGCGCAAGTGCGATTGGTGAAACGCTTCGTACAATGATACCGCTTATTCTTGCTGGCTTATCGGTGGCGTTTGCATTTCGTACAGGTTTATTTAATATCGGGGTAGAGGGTCAATTGTTAGTTGGTTGGCTTGCAGCGGTTTGGTTCGGTTATGCAGTCTCACTACCAGCTTTCCTTCATATTCCATTATCTATTTTATTTGCAGCATTGGTGGGCGGAATTTGGGGCTTCATTCCGGGATATTTAAAAGGGAAGTTTCAAGTGAATGAAGTTATTGTAACTATTATGATGAACTATATCGCGTTGTATGTAACGTATGACATCATTAAGCGTTTCTTACATGCGGGTAATGACAAAACGTATGATATTAAAGAGAGTGCGTCACTATCTTCAGACTGGCTTGCTTCTATTACTGATGGTTCACGTCTACACTGGGGAATTATTGTAGCAATTTTAATCGCTATTTTAATGTGGTTCTTATTAGATCGAACAACTTTAGGTTACGAATTAAAGTCAGTAGGATTTAATCAGCATGCTTCTCAATATGCAGGTATGAAAGTTTCTCGTAATGTAGTATTCTCCATGACAATTGCTGGTGCATTTGCGGGGATTGGTGGAGCGATGGAAGGATTAGGGACATTCCAGAGTATGACAGCGATGTCTTCGTTTACAGGAGTAGGATTTGATGGGATTGCCGTAGCATTACTTGGAGGGAATAATCCGTTTGGTATAATCCTTTCAGCTTTATTATTTGGTGGTTTGAAAAGTGCTTCCCCTCAAATGAACTTTGAGGCAGATGTACCGTCAGAGCTTATTAATGTAATTATTGCATGTATCATCTTCTTTGTTGCATGTAGTTATGTGTTAAGATGGGCGCTTACACGCATGAGCAAGGAGGGGAAATAAATGAGCTTTTTAGATATATTAGCCATTCTTGTGACGGGTACGTTATATACATCGGCACCTATCATTTTCACGGCACTAGGTGGTGTATTTAGTGAACGATCGGGTGTTGTAAATATCGGATTAGAAGGACTAATGCTATTTGGTGCATTTATTGGAGTCGTTACAAACTTATTAATGGGTGATACTTGGGGAACGATGACTCCGTGGATTGCGTTACTATTTGCGGCAATTGGTAGTGGATTATTTGCATTACTTCATGCGGTAGCTTCTATTACATTCCGAGCAGATCAAGTTGTAAGTGGTGTAGCCATTAACTTCTTATCTCTTGGTTTAACAGTATTTGCAATTAAGAAGATTTTTGATAAAGGGCAGACTGACTTTATTCAGTATCGTATTGAAAAGATTGATATTCCAGGCCTTTCGGATATTCCGGTTTTAGGGAAAATATTTTTCTCGAACGTACCAATAACGTCATATATTGCCATTATTTTAGCATTCGTTGTTTGGTATGTTATTTATAAAACACCGTTCGGTCTTCGTCTACGTGCTGTTGGTGAACACCCAATGGCAGCGGATACGATGGGGATTAACGTATATAAAATGCGCTATATTGGAGTCTGTATTTCAGGAGTGTTTGCTGGAATTGGTGGAGCGATTTTTGCAATGTCAATTTCTAATAACTTCTCAGGGGCAACTATTACAGGACAAGGTTTCTTAGCTTTAGCTGCTATGATTTTTGGAAAGTGGAATCCACTAGGCGCACTAGGTGCAGCTCTATTCTTTGGTTTTGCGCAATCTTTAAGTGTAACGGGCGGAACAATCCCTGTATTAGACCAAATTCCAAGTGTTTTATTAACGATATTACCATATGTATTCACAATATTAGCGCTTGTCGGTTTTGTAGGTCGTTCTGAAGCTCCTAAAGCATTAGGAACTCCTTATGAAAAAGGAAAACGATAAGTATTTTATAAGTATAAAAAAGCTCGCACATTAGTGTGGGCTTTTTTACATAGAATATATTTAATACGGAATTTTACTATGTTCCTTACATATTAAAGTTTTTAGAAAGAATCATATGTAAGCATAATAAGGGAGAAAAGTTGATTTTTTATTTCTAAAAACTGTATATTGAAGAGGAATATTCCTATATACGTAAAGGAGGGCTATAAATGAAACTAATGGAACAACAACTACATGAGTTAGGTGGTTTGCGCGTACATATTATTCCGACTGATAAATATAAAACGAATACCTTTGTATTTCGTTTTAAAGCGCCTTTAAATGAGGAGACGGTGACAGAGCGTGCCCTATTGCCATACGTATTGCAAAGTGCGACAGAAAAATTACCTTCTGTAATTCGTCTTCGTCAATATTTAGAAGAATTATACGGATCTTCTTTAGCGGTAGATGTAAGTAAAAAAGGGGAAGACCATATTATCTCCATTTATGTAGACATTGCAAATGAAGTTTATTTACATGATGCACCACCGTTATTTGAAAAAGCGCTTTCTATGTTGTCAGATATTGTGTTACATCCAGCAACGGAGGGGAACGGTTTCCTATCTTCTATCGTAGAAAGTGAAAAAAGAGCACTGTTACAGAGAATTGAAGCTACTTATGATGATAAAATGCGTTATGCAAACGAGCGTTTAATTGAAGAAATGTGCAAAGTAGAACCGTATCGTTTAAGTGCAAATGGAAAAAAAGAGAGTGTTATGTCTATTACAAATGAAAGTTTGTATCAGTATTATCAAAAGGTGTTAGCGGAAGATGAAATGGATCTATATATTATTGGTGATATTTCAGAAAACGCCGTTGATCTTGTAAGTAAGTATTTTTCTATTTCAACTCGTCCAGTGAGAGAAAGAAATGTACTCCTTCATAGACGAAACAATGAAGAAAAAGAAGTTGTTGAAAAACAAGAATTAAAACAAAGTAAATTACACATCGGTTATCGTACATTTGTCACATATAAAGATGAAGATTATTTTGCATTGCAATTGTTCAATGGATTGTTTGGTGGCTTTTCTCATTCGAAGTTATTTGTAAATGTGCGTGAAAAAAATAGTTTAGCGTACTATGCAGCATCGCGCTTTGAAAGTCATAAAGGTTTATTATTTGTTATGTCAGGAATCGAAGCGAAAAATTATGAAAAAGCAGTTGAGATTATTAAAGAACAAATGCTTGCGATGCAAAACGGAGAGTTTTCTGAAGAAGAAATACATCAAACAAAAAGTGTCATCCAAAATCAAATATTAGAGGCAATTGATACACCACGTGGCTTTGTAGAAATGCTATATCATGGTATTATTTCAGATCGTACACGTCCAGTTGAAGAATGGCTTACAGGTATAGAAAGTGTGACGAAAGAAGAAATTGTAAAAGTTGCTAAAAATATTGAACTAGATACAATTTACTTTTTACAAGGAACGGAGGGAGAGTAAATGGAGAAAATTGTTTATGAGCAATTAAAAGAAACACTCTATTATGAAAAACTTCCTAATGGATTAGATGTATATGTTTTACCGAAACAAGGATTTAATAAAACATTTGCGACGTTTACGACGAAATATGGTTCTGTAGATAATACATTTGTACCATTAGGGAAAGAAGAAATGATTCGTGTGCCTGATGGAATTGCACATTTTCTTGAGCATAAATTATTTGAAAAAGAAGATCACGATGCTTTCCAATTGTTTAGTAAACAAGGAGCATCGGCAAATGCTTTTACATCCTTTACACGAACAGCTTACCTTTTTTCATGTACTTCAAACGTAGAACGAAATTTAAATACATTGCTAAACTTCGTGCAAGAGCCTTATTTCTCTGAAAAAACGGTTGAAAAAGAGAAGGGGATAATTGGGCAAGAAATTCAAATGTATCAAGATAACCCAGATTGGCGTTTGTACTTCGGGTTAATTGATAGCTTGTTTGTAAAACACCCAATTAAAATTGATATTGCAGGGACAATCGAATCTATTAGTAAAATTACGAAAGATTTATTGTATGAATGTTATGAAACATTTTATCATCCGAGCAATATGTTATTATTTGTTGTGGGTGCAATTGATCCAGAGAAAACAATGGATTTAGTACGTGAAAATCAAGCGAAAAAAGATTATAAAAACCAGCCAGAAATTGTGCGTTCATTTGAAAAAGAACCAAATGAGGTAAATGAAAAGAAAAAAATTATTTCAATGCCTGTGCAAACACCGAAATGTTTAGTTGGTATTAAAGCGACTAATTTAAAGGAAAAGGGGCAAGCGCTTTTAAAACAAGAAATTGCGCTTACGTTACTCTTAGATTATTTATTTGGAAAAAGTTCTGTTCATTACGAAACTTTATATAATGAAGGGCTTATTGATGATTCATTCTCGTATGACTATACAGAAGAAAATAACTTCGGTTTTGCAATGGTTGGCGGTGATACGAAACAACCTGATGAATTGGCAAATCGTTTAAAAGATATTTTATTAAAAACAGATTATGATCAATTAGATGCGGCGGCATTAGAACGAGTGAAGAAAAAGAAAATTGGTGGTTTTTTACGCTCGTTGAATTCACCAGAATATATTGCAAATCAATTTACACGATACGCGTTTAATGAATCTAGCCTGTTTGACGCATTGACTGTATTAGAAGGACTAACCGTTCAAGACTTACAAGAAGTAGCGAAATTATTGTTATCAGAAGACAAAATGAGTATTTGTCAGGTGTTACCGAAAAAATAAAATTAAAAAGATACCCTCATCTTATCATTGAAAAATTGTAAGATGAGGGTATTATTTAGTTATGTGAAAATTGAACTTGTAGAGATAAGAGAGGGACTTTATGAAAAAGTATGCGTTAGTAACTGGAGGGAGCGGAGGAATTGGCTCTACTATTTCGAAACAATTAATTCAAGATGGATATACAGTTTATGTTCATTACAATAACAATGAAGAAAAGGTATTGGAATTGCAGAAGGCATGGGGAGAAGTTATCCCTGTTCAAGCGAATTTAGCTTCTAGTGATGGAGCAGAGCAATTGTGGGGACAAATTGAACATCCTATTGATGTTATTGTATACGCAGCTGGGAAGAGTATTTTTGGACTAGTAACAGATGTAACAAACGATGAATTGGATTATATGGTAGAACTTCAAGTGAAGAACGTATATAAATTACTTTCTATGGCACTTCCGCCTATGATCGGGAGAAGAAGTGGTAATATTGTAATTGTTTCATCTATATGGGGACAAATAGGGGCTTCTTGTGAAGTGCTTTATTCAATGGTAAAAGGGGCACAAAATTCATATGTGAAAGCTTTAGCGAAAGAAGTTTCTTTAAGTGGATTACGTGTGAATGCAGTAGCACCAGGAGCAATTGAAACGGAAATGTTAAGTGTTTTTTCTGAAGAAGATAAAATGGGAATTGCTGAAGATATACCATTAGGTAGAATAGGATTACCAGAAGAAGTAGCGAAAACAGTTTCATTCCTCGTATCACCAGGAGCGTCTTACATAACTGGACAAATTATCGGAGTGAATGGCGGTTGGCACTGCTAAAAAATTCTTACATAAAAAATGAATAGTTGCACAAATTAAGGATGATTTTATTACTCAATAGTGAGGTGCTTAATTATGTCAGTATTAGATAATTTTGATCAGTGGAAGAGCTTTTTAGGAGAACGTTTAGAGCAAGCGCAAGACAAAGGTTTAGATGGCGGTGCGGTATCAGATATGGCGTTTCGTGTTGGCGACTATCTTGCTAATGAAGTAGAAGGACGCAATGACCAAGAGAAATTATTAGCTGAGCTTTGGAAAGTTGCTGATGAACAGGAGCAACATACAATTGCAAATTTAATGGTTAAGTTCGTACAACATAAGTAAAAGTAGAGAGGAGATTCTCCTCTCTACTTTTTTTGTATAATAATTACACAGGGTAGATTATACATTTAGCTTCCCTATTAAGGTGAAATCATATAATATAGTACGTAGGTGTAAAGTAAGCAAGGGGAGTGATCTTGGATGATTGAATGGTATTTTGAATATGAAATACATAAAAACCGACCTGGCTTGCTTGGTGACGTTTCTTCGTTAATCGGTATGCTCGGCATTAATATTGTCACAATTAATGGTGTAGATAATGCACGACGTGGGTTACTTCTTATGTGTGATAATCAAGAGCAAATCTCTAGACTTGAATCAATTTTAAATACGATGGATAACATAACGGTAACGAAATATCGTCCGCCCAAGCTAAGAGATAAGCTAGCGGTTAGGCATGGTAGGTACATACAACGAGATGCAGATGATAAGAAAACATTTCGATTTGTGCGTGATGAATTAGGCTTACTTGTAGACTTTATGGCAGAAATTATGAAAAAAGAAGGCCATAAACTAATTGGGATACGCGGAATGCCTCGTGTCGGAAAAACAGAATCCATTGTTGCTGCAAGTGTTTGTGCAAATAAAAGGTGGTTATTTGTATCATCTACTCTTATTAAGCAAACTGTTCGTAGTCAATTAATTGAAGATGAGTATAGCGATGACAATATTTTCATCCTAGATGGAATTGTGTCAACGAAGCGTGCTAACGAAAGACATTGGCAGCTCGTTCGTGAAATTATGAGATTGCCTGCAACGAAAGTTGTGGAACATCCTGATGTATTTGTGAGTCAGTCAGAATACACATTGGATGATTTTGATTATATTATCGAGTTGCGTAACGATTATGATGAAGAAATTCAATATAATTTAGTAGATGAAATTGAGCAAGGTACGCAAAATAATTTCTCTATGTTTGACTTTTAAAGAAATATTGAGGTGTTAGTAGTGACGGAATTGGGACAAAAGCTGAAAGAAGCAAGAGAAGCGAAAGGCTTGTCTATTGATCAGCTGCATGAGATTACAAAAATTCAAAAACGCCATTTAGTGGCAATTGAAGAAGGCAATTATGATGTGTTGCCAGGAGCTTTTTATGCGCGTGCATTCATTAAACAATACGCAGATGCGGTTGGATTAAATGGAGAGGAACTGCTCGTAGAACATCAGAGTACGATACCACAATCTGAAAAGCGTGAAGTTCCACAAGTATCAACGGGACAAAAAACACAAGAAACAATGCAAAAATCTTCATCATGGCCAATTGCAGATCACATGCCGAAAATCTTAGTTGCGCTGTTAGTAATCGCAGTTGGAGTGGTAATCTGGTTTGTGTTTCAAGCGTTAACTGGAAAAGATGATGAAAAAGTTCCGAGCGCTCAAAGTGAGAAAATTGAAGTTCAAAAAGCGAAAGATTCTCCGTTAGATACGAAGAAAGATGAAGTGAAAGCGGAAGAGCCAAAAAAAGAGGAACCAAAAAAAGAGGAACCAAAAAAAGAGGAACCAAAAAAAGAGGAACCAAAAAAAGAGGAACCAAAGAAAGAAGAACCAAAGAAAGAGGAGCAACCAGCACAACCAACTGGACAGCAAGAAGTGAAAGTAGTTGGAACAACTGGAAAGGTATCTACTTTGGAAATTCATAATAATAAAACATTAGAACTGGAATTATCGGGTAAAGGTGCGAGTTATGTAGATGTTAAAGATGAAGCTGGGAATGTGATTCTAAACGCTACAGTACAAGAGGGCCAAATAGAAAAACGTGATGTATCAACATTAAAAGAAGTGCGACTTAATATTGGAAATGCAACGAATGTTGAAGTTAAACTGAATGGCCAAGTGGTCGCTTATCCATTGGATCCAGAAAAAGAACTTCACCAAAGATTGGTGATAAAAAACCAAGGGATAGAGCAACCTGCACAATAACAGTCATCGCTTCGATGACTTTTTTTCGATGAACAAATGTTTTTGATATGATGGAGGAATAGCTGTGAATTTACCAAATAAAATTACAATATCTAGAATCTTCTTAATTCCAATTTTTATGGTAATTATGTTAGCACCCTTTGATTGGGGTTCATACAAAATTGGTGATGTTGATTTACCGATTCAACATTTAGTGGGGGCACTTATCTTTATCATTGCTTCAGCTACAGATTGGATTGATGGACATTACGCAAGAAAATATAATCTTGTAACGAATTTAGGGAAGTTTCTTGACCCGTTAGCTGATAAATTACTTGTTTCGGCAGCACTTATTACATTGGTAGAGATGCAATATGTACCGGCTTGGATTGTTATTGTAATTATCAGTCGTGAGTTTGCGGTAACTGGCTTACGTCTTGTACTTGCTGGAACAGGGGAAGTAGTTGCAGCAAACCAGCTAGGAAAAATTAAGACATGGACACAAATTATTGCGATTGCAGCATATTTATT
Organism: Bacillus sp. PPSBB_2; assembly: GCF_045291115.1. Classification (NCBI taxonomy): domain Bacteria; kingdom Bacillati; phylum Bacillota; class Bacilli; order Caryophanales; family Bacillaceae; genus Bacillus; species Bacillus sp. PPSBB_2. Next base: position 4,005,623 of record NZ_CP147983.1, on the reverse strand, counting down.
ACACGATGTACCTTTAAATTTAATCCATATTCCAGTTGCGGATATCTTCATATGGATTGCATTAATCTTTACTGTTATTTCAGGATGGGATTATTTCTGGAAAAATAGAGCTGCTTTTGTAAACTCAAAATAGAAGTTTATGGGGGAATTGGGATGAATGCTGAGATTATTGCGGTTGGAACTGAATTATTACTTGGACAAATTGCAAATACAAATGCCCAGTTTTTATCTGAAAAGTTAGCTTCAATCGGAATTAACGTGTACTATCATACTGTTGTTGGTGATAATAATAAGCGATTGCAAAAGGCGATTGAAGCTGCGGAAGAACGTGCTGATATACTTATTTTCACAGGTGGATTAGGACCGACAAAAGATGATTTAACGAAAGAAACGATAGCTACTAGTTTAGATGAAGAGCTTGTGTATGATGAAAAGGCATTAGCCTTAATAAGTAATTACTTTAAGCGTACAGGCCGTGAATTTACGGAGAATAATAAAAAGCAAGCGCTCGTTTTAAATGGAGCAACAGTATTTGCAAATGACCACGGTATGGCGCCGGGTATGGGGGTAAATAAGAACGGAAAAGTTTATATTTTATTACCAGGGCCACCAAAAGAGATGAAACCAATGTATGTAAGTTACGTAGAGCCTTTTTTACGTAATTTTACAACAGGAGAAAACATTTATTCTCGTGTGCTTCGTTTCTTCGGTATTGGGGAGTCCCAATTAGAGGTGAAAGTTCAAGATTTAATTGATGGACAAACAAACCCAACAATTGCCCCATTAGCAAATGATGGAGAAGTGACATTACGTTTAACCGCTAAGCATCAAAATGTTAGCGAAGCGGAGAAACTAATTCAATATGTGGAAGATTTGATTTTAGAAAGAGTAGGAGAATTTTTCTACGGATATGACCAAGAATTTTTGCATTATAAGGCAATCGAGTTATTGAAGAGAAAAGGGTTAACTTTAGCGTGTGCAGAAAGTTTAACAGGTGGTCTTTTTGGAAATCAAGTAACTGAAAACGCTGGTGTTTCTTCTGTGTTTAAAGGCGGTGTCATTTGTTATCATAATGATGTGAAGCAACATGTTTTACGTGTGCCTGAAGAAGTGTTGCATACTGATGGTGCAGTTAGTAAAGAATGTGCTCGTTATCTTGCTGAAAATGTTAAGGATGTACTAAAAGCGGATATCGGAATTAGTTTCACTGGTGTAGCAGGGCCAGATGCTTCAGAACAGAAAGAACCAGGAACAGTATTTGTTGGGCTTTCTATTAAGGATGAACCAACTGTAGTCTTTCCTCTTAATTTAAGCGGAAGTCGTCAACAAATTAGAGAACGAACAGCAAAATATGGATTTTATCATTTATATAAAAAGCTAGAAGAGATATAAGTTTCTTCTAGTTTTTTTACGGTTAAATTTAGATATTATTTGATAGAAAATAAAAAAATCGAATAAATGTTCGATTTTTGTTGGCAAATTGAATTGAAAATAGGTATAATAAGATTAGCAATTCAGTTAAGGAGGAATTTTGAATGAGTGATCGTCAAGCAGCGTTAGATATGGCGTTAAAACAAATAGAGAAGCAATTCGGTAAAGGTTCAATTATGAAATTAGGAGAACAAGCGGAGCGTAGAGTTTCTACAGTTTCTAGTGGTTCTTTAGCACTTGATGTGGCACTAGGGGTAGGCGGATATCCACGTGGCCGTATTATCGAAATTTACGGACCTGAAAGTTCAGGTAAAACGACAGTTTCATTACATGCAATTGCAGAAGTACAACGTCAAGGTGGACAAGCAGCATTCATCGATGCGGAGCACGCAATGGATCCTGTATATGCACAAAAATTAGGCGTTAACATAGATGAATTACTATTATCACAGCCTGATACAGGGGAGCAAGGATTAGAAATCGCGGAAGCACTTGTACGAAGTGGTGCGGTTGATATTATCGTAATTGACTCTGTAGCAGCTCTTGTACCGAAAGCAGAGATTGAAGGCGACATGGGTGACTCACACGTAGGTTTACAAGCACGTTTAATGTCACAAGCACTTCGTAAGCTTTCAGGAGCAATCAACAAATCAAAAACAATTGCAATCTTTATTAACCAAATTCGTGAAAAAGTTGGGGTTATGTTCGGAAACCCAGAAACAACTCCAGGTGGTCGTGCGTTGAAATTCTATTCAACTGTCCGTCTTGAAGTGCGTCGTGCGGAGCAATTAAAGCAAGGTAACGACATCGTTGGTAATAAAACAAAAGTAAAAGTAGTGAAAAATAAAGTAGCACCACCATTCCGTGTTGCTGAAGTTGATATTATGTACGGAGAAGGTATTTCAAGAGAAGGTGAAATCTTGGATATGGCTTCTGAGCTTGATATCGTTCAAAAGAGCGGTGCTTGGTATTCTTATAATGAAGAACGCCTAGGACAAGGTCGTGAAAATTCGAAGCAGTTCTTAAAAGAAAATACAGATTTAAGAGAAGAAATTGCCTTCTTTATTCGTGAGCATCACGGAATTAGTGAAGATTCTGGTGCTGAGGGCGCAGAAGATTCAACTCTTCTTGATTAAAAAAATAAAAGACACGGCCTCGTGTCTTTTATTTTTTTATCTACTATTAAGGAGCATAATATTATAGATAAAAAATATTTTTTTACTTCAAATGCGTTGTGTAAAGAGGGATATTTAAATATTTTAAGTAAAAGAAATGGGAATTACTAAGGTTTTCCAGTATAGTAGGCTCCTTACTTTTAAAATTTAGGTCACATTCAAGGCTGAAGGCAAAGAAAGTAAAAGTAGACAACGCTTGACAATGAAAATTACGATAGATACAATGAGAATGTATATTTTTTCTTATATACAATATACTCTTCTCAAGAAGAGAAGTAATATTCGGAGTAAGGTTTAAATCTTACCGAAATAATAATATGACATTTTAATTGTGAAATGAAGAAAGTCCCTTAAAAAAGCGGGACGACGGTCTTTGCTGTATGTTGTAATTCAATGTACATGCCGACAGTCTTTTTTCATTCATAGCAAGGGGAGGTGAAATCATGACGAGTACAGTTTGGATACTCATCTCCATTTTGCTTGCAACAGTCGGTGCAGTTGTTGGCTTTTTTGTTCGAAAGTCTATTGCTGAAGCGAAGATTAATGGTGCGGCTAATGAAGCGAGACGTATTTTAGACGAAGCGAATCGTGATGCTGAAGCACTTAAGAAAGAAGCGCTTTTAGAAGCAAAGGATGAAATTCATACACTTCGTACAGAAGCTGAATTAGAAATTCGTGACCGTAGAAGCGAATTACAAAAACAAGAAAATCGTTTAATGCAAAAAGAAGAGAACCTTGATCGTAAAGACGAAACGCTCGATAAACGCGAGCAACAGTTAGAGAAGAAAGAGGAATCTCTTGTAGCGAGACAACAACAGATTGAAGAGTTGGAAAGCAAAGTGGGAGAGTTAGTTCAAAAGCAACAAACAGAATTAGAGCGCATTTCCAATCTGACACGCGAACAAGCGAAAGCAATTATTCTTGGTAAAGTAGAAAGTGAAGTTTCTCATGAAATCGCTGTTATGGTAAAAGAAAGTGAAGTTCGCGCGAAAGAAGAAGCGGATAAGAAAGCAAAAGAGATTTTATCTCTTGCAATGCAAAGATGTGCAGCTGATCATGTTGCTGAAACAACCGTTTCGGTTGTAAATCTTCCAAATGACGAAATGAAGGGACGTATTATCGGGCGTGAAGGTCGTAATATTCGTACGTTAGAAACGTTAACGGGTATTGACTTAATTATCGATGATACACCAGAGGCGGTAATCCTTTCTGGATTCGACCCAATTCGTCGTGAAACAGCTCGTATCGCTCTTGATAAACTAGTACAGGACGGACGTATTCACCCAGCGCGTATTGAAGAGATGGTCGAAAAATCAAGACGTGAAGTGGACGAGTATATTCGCGAAGTCGGAGAGCAAACAACGTTTGAAGTGGGTGTTCACGGATTACATCCAGATTTAATTAAAATTTTAGGTCGTTTAAAATACCGTACAAGTTATGGTCAAAACGTCTTAAAACACTCTATGGAAGTTGCATATTTAACTGGACTTATGGCGGCAGAGCTTGGCGAGGATGAAAAACTAGCAAGACGTGCAGGTCTATTACATGATATCGGAAAAGCGATTGACCATGAAGTAGAAGGAAGCCACGTTGAAATTGGTGTTGAACTTGCAACGAAATATAAAGAGCATCCTGTAGTTATAAACAGTATCGCATCTCACCATGGTGACACAGAACCAACTTCTATCATTGCAGTTTTAGTTGCAGCAGCAGATGCTTTATCAGCTGCAAGACCGGGAGCTCGTAGTGAAACACTTGAAAACTATATTCGTCGTCTTGAAAAGTTAGAAGAGATTTCAGAGTCTTATGAAGGCGTTGAAAAGTCATTTGCAATTCAAGCAGGACGTGAAGTTCGTATTTTGGTAAAACCAGATACAATCGATGACTTAGAAGCTCATCGCTTAGCTCGTGATATCCGAAAACGTATTGAAAATGAACTGGATTACCCAGGACATATTAAAGTAACTGTTATTCGTGAAACACGTGCAGTGGAATACGCAAAATAAAGTGGTGAAACACCACTTTATTTTTTTGTGTTGGAATTGGATAAAATAAAGACAGTTAGTTATATAGTATAAAAGTGAAACAAACTTATAATAAACATATTATAAGGAATTTACTTGATGCTATAGCAATAAAAAATGCAGTACATAGAAAGGGTAAGACATATGAGAATATTATTTGTTGGGGATGTAGTAGGATCTCCTGGTAGAGGTATGATTCAACAATACGTACCGGCATTAAAGAAAAAATATACACCTACAGTAACAATCATTAATGGAGAAAACGCAGCAGGTGGCCGTGGGATTACAGAAAAAATATATCGAAACTTTTTAGAATGTGGGGCGCAAGCAGTTACACTTGGAAACCACGCTTGGGATAATCGTGAAGTATTTGAATTCATCGATGATGCAAAATATCTTGCAAGACCAGCTAACTTCCCAGAAGGAACTCCAGGAAAAGGACTTATCTTTGTGAACTGTAATGGAACAGAAGTTGCAGTTATTAACTTACAAGGACGTACTTTCCTTCCTCCGATTGATTGTCCATTCCGTAAAGTGGATGAATTAATTAATATTGCGAAAAAACGTACGAATATTATCTTTGTTGATTTCCATGCGGAGACTACAAGTGAAAAACAAGCGCTAGGTTGGTATGTAGATGGGCGTGCTACAGCAGTAGTAGGTACGCATACGCATGTCCCTACAGCAGATAACCGTATTTTACCAAGCGGAACAGCATACATTACAGATGTTGGGATGACAGGGCCATATGACGGAATATTAGGTATGGACAGAGAAGCAGTATTGAAGAAGTTTTTAACAAACTTACCAGTACGATTTGAAGTAACAAATGGTAGAACGCAATTAAGTGCAGTGTTAATTGATGTGGATCCAAATACAGGAAAAGCAAAGAAAATTGAACGTATTTTAATTAATGACGATCAACCATTTTTTGAGTAAATTCTCGTTAAATTTTAGATAAGTTATTATATTTTAATTTTTTAGAAAAATTACGAAAATTTAGCAGGAATACGCGCCATTCCTCGTGAATATAAGTTAAAGTGAAATAATTGCTAATACTTTTTAAAGAAACGAGGAGGAAACGCGGAATGGAAATATTAAAAGTTAAAGCAACGTCGGTCCCTAATTCTGTAGCTGGTGCACTTGCAGGTGTTATTCGCGAACGCGGAACAGCAGAAATTCAAGCTATTGGTGCAGGTGCATTGAACCAAGCGGTAAAGGCAGTAGCAATTGCAAGAGGATTTGTAGCGCCTAGTGGTTTGGACCTGATTTGTATCCCAGCGTTTACAGATATTATGATTGATGGCGAAGAGCGTACAGCAATAAAATTAATTGTAGAACCTCGTTAAGTTTTAAACAACCTGTTTGCAGTATGCAAACAGGTTGTTTTTATAATGGAGGAATGAAAATGAAAATTTTTGATGCTCATTGTGACGTGCTTCTTCAGTTATGGAGTGCACAAGGGAAAAGGAATTTTAACGATGATTCACAATTACATATTACATTTGAACAGTTAAAGAGAAGAAAAGGAAGTATACAATGTTTTGCTATATATGTACCAGAAACAGTGGCATATGAAAACCGATTTGAAGCAGCATTACAAATGGTAGATATTTTTTATAATGAAATTTTATCCCTACCAGGTGTAAAGTTTATTCAGACAAAAGATGATATTAACATGTTAAAACAGGACGAGGTTGGAGCGATATTAACACTAGAAGGATGCGAAGCAATTGGAAAAGAAGCAATGAAATTACGGTTGTTGTATCGCCTGGGAGTACGTTCTTTTGGACTAACATGGAATTATGCCAATCTCTTAGCTGATGGTGCGCTAGAGACACGTGGGGCGGGTTTAACGAATTTTGGTAAACAGGTTGTACAAGAACTGAATGCGCTACATGTATGGACTGATGTGTCTCATCTGAATGAAAGAAGTTTTTGGGATGTTATAGAGATTGCAAAAAATCCTATTGCTTCCCACTCAAATTGTATGAAACTTTGCGAGCACCCACGTAATTTAAACGATGAACAACTTAAAGCTCTTATAAAGAAAAATGGCATGATCGGTGTCACTTTTGTACCGCAGTTTCTAACGAATGAAAATGAAGCAAATATAACAGATATAGTAAGACATATCGAATATATTTGTTCATTAGGTGGAGAGTACAATATAGGATTTGGTTCAGATTTTGATGGGATTTTAGAAACAGTTGTAAATGTATCAGTTTATCGAGATTATGAAAATGTAATGAATGAGCTTTGTAAACACTATGCTGCATCTACTGTAGAACGATTTTTATATGATAATTTTGTAGAACATATGAGTTTTTAAGTTTTGGTTTAAAATTCAGAAAAATTAAAATTAATTCATTTGATTTTATTGCTTTTTTTAAGACCTAATACTAGAATGAAAAACAAAATAGCTTTATACTAAAGATTCAGGGAAATCAGAAGAGGCATAATTTGCGTCCGTTGTAGTTTATTTGCATAAAAAATGCTAAACTATTACTGTAAAAAAATACACTACAATGAATGCAGCCAAAAGGGGTGTAGGAGATGATTAGTCAACTTTCATGGAAAGTTGGAGGCCAACAAGGTGAAGGAATTGAAAGTACAGGAGAAATCTTCTGTATTGCATTAAACCGATTAGGATATTACCTATACGGTTACCGCCACTTCTCATCACGTATAAAAGGCGGCCATACAAATAATAAAATTCGTGTAAGTACAACAGAAGTACGAGCGATCTCAGATGATTTAGATATTTTAATTGCTTTTGACCAAGAAACAATTGATTTTAATTTCCACGAACTACGTCCAGGTGGAATTGTAGTTGCGGATGCGAAATTTAATCCAACAATACCTGACAATACAGATGTAAATCTATATGTGATACCGTTTACAGATATTGCTTCAGAATTAGGCACATCATTAATGAAAAACATGGTTGCTGTTGGAGCATCAAGTGCAGTATTAGGATTAGATGAAACAGCTTATTTAGATGTTGTTGAAGAAATCTTTGGTCGTAAAGGAGAGCAAGTCGTTCAAAAGAATATGGACGCAATTAAACGCGGCTCTCAATATATGAAAGAATTACTAGGTGAGAAAGTAAACATGATGCAGCTTGAAAAAGCTGATGGTAAAAAACGCATGTTTATGATTGGAAACGATGCAATCGCATTTGGTGCGGTAGCTGGTGGTGCTCGTTTTATGTCAGCATACCCAATCACACCTGCATCAGAAATTATGGAATACTTAATTAAAAAATTACCGAAAGTCGGCGGAACAGTAATCCAAACTGAGGATGAAATCGCAGCTTGTACAATGGCAATCGGTGCAAACTATGCTGGTGTTCGTACATTAACGGCATCTGCTGGTCCAGGTCTTTCATTAATGATGGAAGCAATCGGTTTAGCAGGTATTACAGAAACTCCATTAGTAATTGTTGATACACAACGTGGCGGCCCAAGTACAGGATTACCAACTAAGCAAGAACAGTCTGACTTAATGGCGATGATTTACGGTACGCATGGTGAAATTCCAAAAATCGTAATGGCGCCAAGTACAGTTGAAGAAGCTTTCTATGACATTGTAGAAGCATTTAACTTATCTGAAGAATATCAAGTTCCTGTTATTTTCTTAACAGATTTACAGCTTTCTTTAGGAAAACAAACAGTAGAACTACTTAAATTAGATAAAGTGGAAATTCGTCGTGGTAAGCTTGATTTAGAAGTAGAATTACCAGAACGTGAAAATAAAGCATACTTCAAGCGTTATGAAGTAACAGAAGACGGCGTTTCACCACGTGTTTTACCTGGTATGAAAAATGGTGTTCACCATGTTACAGGTGTAGAACATGATGAAACTGGAAAACCATCGGAATCAGCAATAAACCGTAAAGATCAAATGGACAAACGTTTCCGTAAAATGGAGAACTTGAAGTTTAATACCCCTGTTTATAAAAATGTTAAGCATGAAGAAGCAGACGTATTGCTTGTTGGATTTAACTCAACTCGTGGTGCGATCGAAGAGGCAATGACGCGTTTAGAACAAGAGGGTATGAAAGTAAACCATGCTCATGTGCGTTTAATTCACCCGTTCCCAACAGCTGAAATCGATCCACTTGTGAAAAAGGCGAAGCGTGTTGTAGTAGTAGAAAACAATGCAACAGGTCAGCTTGCTAACATTATGAAAATGAATCTTGGTAATGGTGAGAAAATTTCTAGTCTTTTAAAATATGATGGAAACCCATTCTTGCCGAAAGAGATTTACAACGAATGCAAAAAAGGGGTTGTATTAAATGGCAACATTTAAGGACTTTCGTAACAGTGTAAAGCCAAACTGGTGCCCAGGTTGCGGAGACTTCTCAGTGCAAGCTGCAATTCAACGTGCGGCAGCTAACGTTGGCCTAAATCCAGATGAACTTGCTGTTATTTCTGGTATCGGCTGTTCAGGCCGTATTTCAGGTTATATTAATTCATATGGTGTGCATAGTATTCATGGTCGTGCCCTTCCAATTGCGCAAGGTGTGAAAATGGCAAATCGTGATTTAACAGTTATCGCTTCAGGTGGTGACGGTGATGGGTTTGCGATTGGTATGGGTCATACAATCCATTCTATTCGTCGTAATATCGACATTACGTACATCGTAATGGATAACCAAATTTACGGATTAACAAAAGGGCAAACTTCACCACGTAGTGAAGCTGGATTTAAAACGAAAAGCACACCACAAGGTTCAATTGAACCATCACTAAATGTAATGGAAATGGCCTTAACAGCTGGTGCGACATTTGTGGCGCAAAGCTTTTCGAGTGATTTAAAAGAATTAACACAAATTATTGAAGCTGGTATTAACCATAAAGGATTTTCATTAATTAACGTATTTAGCCCATGTGTTACTTACAATAAAGTAAATACTTACGATTGGTTTAAAGAGAATTTAACGAAACTAAGCACAGTAGAGGGATATGATCCATCTAATCGCATGATGGCTATGCAAACTTTAATGGAAAATAACGGTTTAGTAACAGGGTTAATTTATCAAAATACTAAGCAACCATCATATCAAGAACTTGTTAAAGGCTATAGTGAAGAGCCTTTAGTGAAATCTGATTTAAATATGGATCAGAAAATGTTTGATGAGCTTGTTGCTGAATTTATGTAATGTAAGAAGAGGAGGTTGCCGATTTGGTAACCTTTTTTTATGTACAAAAATATAGGGTAGCCTTATTTACTTAGAAAATTCAGAATGATAAAATAATATATAAATCGTTGTATGAAAATGGCAAGTTCATTGCTTATGAAATGTAAGATAATAAAGGGCCTCTTTATTGTTAAAATTGGCGAAATACATCATACTATGGTAATGTTTATAGGGATAAAGCAATATGCTTTTTGGTAGGACAACAAGAAATGATAAAAAGGGAATGTCTATTTGCGTGGGGAAGACTTCATTCTTATGAATGATTAGATTGATTACTCAAGTTTCAAAGGACAAGTTATTTCTCAAGCTATCTAACCATTTTTGAGGTGAGTCTAGGCGCATTAAAATGGACTATAGAGTATGTATAGTTAAGGGTGAAAGGAGATTACCGATGAACGAGCAACAACGATTAGCAAGTCAACAAGCAAATTCCTCTACGAAAAAAGAAGAGAAAGATTATAGTAAATACTTTGAAAATGTATATCAACCACCTTCCTTAAAGGATGCGAAAAAGCGTGGGAAAGAAGAAGTTAAAATTGAACGGGATTTTGGCTTACCTGAAGAGTTTCGCAATTTTGGTACAGGAAGAAAGTTCTATATTCGTACATATGGTTGTCAAATGAATGAGCATGATACGGAAGTAATGGCAGGTATTTTCACCGCACTTGGATATGAACCAACTTTTTCAACTGAGGATGCAGATGTAGTTTTATTAAACACTTGTGCAATTCGTGAAAATGCTGAAAATAAGGTGTTTGGTGAGCTAGGCCATTTAAAGTCACTCAAACGAAGAAATCCAGACCTTTTAATTGGTGTATGTGGTTGTATGTCTCAAGAGGAATCTGTTGTAAATAAAATTATGCAAAAAAATCAGCATGTAGATATGGTATTTGGAACGCATAATATTCATAGATTACCGTACATTCTAAAAGATGCGATGTTCTCGAAAGAGACGGTAGTTGAAGTATGGTCAAAAGAAGGTGACGTAATTGAAAACCTTCCGAAAGTACGTCGTGGTGATATTAAAGCTTGGGTAAATATTATGTATGGCTGTGATAAATTCTGTACGTATTGTATTGTACCGTATACACGCGGAAAAGAGCGAAGTAGACGTCCAGAAGATATTATCCAAGAGATTCGTCATTTAGCTGCAAATGGTTATAAAGAAATTACTTTACTTGGTCAAAACGTAAATGCATATGGTAAAGACTTTGAAGATATAGAATACGGTCTTGGCGATTTAATGGACGAACTTCGTAAAGTTGATATTGCCCGTATTCGTTTTACAACGAGCCATCCACGTGATTTCGATGATCACTTAATTGAAGTGCTTGGAAAAGGTGGCAACCTAGTAGAACATATCCATTTACCAGTTCAATCTGGAAGTACGGATATGTTGAAAATTATGGCACGTAAATATTCGCGTGAGCATTATTTAGAACTTGTAAGAAAAATTAAAGAAGCAATTCCAGATGCAGTATTAACAACAGATATTATCGTTGGTTTTCCAAATGAAACAGATGAGCAATTTGAAGAAACGATGTCGTTATATCGTGAAGTAGGGTTTGATACTGCCTTTACATTCATTTACTCTCCTCGCGAAGGTACACCAGCTGCAAAAATGAAAGATAATGTACCGATGGAAGTAAAGAAAGAACGTCTTCAACGCTTAAATACACTAGTAAATACGTTGGCAATTGAAAAGAATAGTCGTTACAAAGGTCAAATTGTAGAAGTGTTAGTTGATGGGGAAAGTAAAAATAATCCGGAAGTACTTGCAGGTTATACTCGTACGAATAAACTTGTAAACTTCGTCGCTTCAAAATCTTTAATTGGTCAGCTTGTGAAAGTAAAAATAACGGAAGCAAAAACTTGGTCTCTTAACGGGGAATTAGTTGAAGAGCCGATTGAGGTGAAATAATAGATGAAAGTATATTCGAAAGATGACATTGTTGAACAAGCGAAAGAATTAGCAAAAATGATTTCTGAAACAGAAGAAGTTGATTTTTTTAAGAAAGCAGAGGCGCAAATTCATAAAAATGAAAATGTAAAGCGCGCAATCGATGAAATTAAAGCACTGCAAAAACAAGCAGTAAACTTGCAACATTACGGGAAATGGGAAGCTTTAAAAAAGGTAGAAGCTGAAATTGATGCATTGCAAGATAAGTTAGACAGTATTCCAGTCGTACAACAATTTAAATCTTCACAAACATACGTAAATGACTTATTACAGTTAGTTGCTAGTACAATTTCTAACAACGTAACAGATGAAATATTAATTTCAACTGGTGGTGATGTACTAAAGGGTGAAACTGGCGCAGCGGTAGAAAGTAAAAAAGGAAATTGTGGTTGTTAAAGAGATGTCATATTGACATCTCTTTTTTTGTGGATTAAACGTAAGGTCTTCTCAAAAAAAGAATGACACATTCCACTATTGTCACGCATATGATTAAGTGAATAGTTATTGAGGAGGGTTACGAATGTCCGAATTTAGAGAGATTATTACAAAAGCAGTGGTTGGAAAAGGACGTAAGTATACAAAGTCAACGCATACATGTGAATCGAATAATGAGCCAACAAGTATTTTAGGGTGCTGGGTAATTAACCACTCGTACGAAGCAAGAAAGAATGGAAAACATGTGGAAATTGAAGGTTTCTATGATGTGAACACTTGGTATTCATTTGATGGAAATACAAAGACTGAAGTTGTAACAGAACGTGTGAACTACACGGACGAAGTAAGTATTGGTTATCGTGATAAAAACTTTTCTGGTGACGATTTAGAAATTATTGCTCGTGTTATTCAGCCGCCAAATTGTTTAGAAGCACTTGTATCACCAAATGGTAATAAAATTGTTGTAACTGTAGAACGTGAATTTGTAACAGAAGTAGTTGGAGAAACGAAAATTTGTGTAAGTGTAAATCCTGAAGGCTGCGTAGAATCAGATGATGATTTCCAAATTGCTGATGATGAATTTGAAGAATTAGATCCGAACTTTATCGTTGATGCAGAAGAAGAGTAATAGAAAGCTAGGGAGAAGTTCTTCCTAGCTTTTTACTTTACATAAGTGGCGCTGAATGAACATGATTCTTTATGAAATATGTTATAATGAAGAAAGACTCCTGAAATAGGAGATAAGAGTGTCCGTGAAATGCGACATATATGAAAATAGATTATCATGTAAGAATTATGGAGGAAAAGTATGACTCAATATACGCCTATGATACAGCAATATTTAAAGGTTAAGGCAGATTATCAAGATGCCTTTTTATTTTTTCGCTTAGGCGATTTTTATGAAATGTTCTTTGAGGATGCTGTTAAAGCAGCCCATGAACTTGAAATTACATTAACGAGCCGAGATGGCGGTAGTAGTGAACGTATACCAATGTGCGGTGTACCATATCATGCGGCTAAAAACTATATTGAACAACTTGTTGAAAAAGGATATAAAGTAGCTGTTTGTGAGCAAGTAGAAGATCCGAAAACAGCTAAAGGTGTAGTACGTCGTGAAGTAGTACAATTAATTACGCCAGGAACGATGATGGAAGGGCGTACAATTGATGAGAAAGAAAACAACTTCTTAGCCGCATTAACACATTTTGAAGATGGATCATATGCATTAGCTTGTAACGACTTAACGACTGGACAAAATACAGTAACGTTACTGACTGGTTCAGTAGAAGATATTTTATTAGAAGTGTATGCAACTGGTTCGAAAGAAATTGTTGTTGATTCTTCATTTTCTAAAGATGAACTAAACAAGTTAACTGAAACATTGAAAATGACGATTTCGTATGAAGATGCAACGGCAATTCCGGAAGGATTAGAACATCTTGTGAAAAATGTTTCACAAGCAAAATTAATTAAAGCAGTTGGACGTTTATTTAACTATGTAATAAGAACGCAAAAACGTTCTTTAGATCATTTGCAACCAGTAGAAATTTATTATACGAATCAATTTATGAAAATTGATGTACATTCAAAGCGAAATTTAGAACTGACAGAAACACTTCGGACGAAAGAAAAAACAGGATCACTATTATGGTTATTGGACAAGACGAAAACAGCTATGGGTGGTCGTATGTTAAAACAGTGGATGGAACGTCCACTTATACAGAAAGAAAGAATTGAAGAGCGTTTAGAAATGGTTGAAACGTTTGTAAATGATTACTTCTTACGTGAAGATTTAAAAGAAAAGTTAAAAGAAGTATATGATTTAGAACGCTTAGCAGGAAAAGTTGCATTTGGTAACGTAAATGCAAGAGACTTATTACAATTAAGACGTTCATTACTTCAAGTGCCAGCTATTTTAGAAGCAATTAGTTTGTTAGATAACGCTTATGCATCGAGATTAATTCAAGGTGCAGATCCATGTGAAAGCTTAACAGAATTACTAGGAAGAAGTATTCAAGAAAACCCACCGCTTTCAATTAAAGATGGAGATATTATTAAAGATGGTTATAATGACAAGCTTGATCAATATCGTTACGTGAGTAAAAACGGGAAAACGTGGATTGCTGAGCTTGAAAAAAGAGAACGTGATATTACTGGAATTAAATCGTTAAAAATCGGATACAACCGTATTTTCGGTTACTACATTGAAGTAACGAAAGCGAATCTTGCAGCACTTCCAGAAGGTCGCTATGAACGTAAACAGACGCTTGCTAATGCTGAACGTTTCATTACAGATGAACTGAAAGAAAAAGAAACGTTAATCTTGGAAGCTGAAGAAAAAATCGTACAGCTAGAATACGATTTATTTACAGCACTTCGTGAAGAAGTAAAAGTATTTATTCCGAAATTACAACATTTAGCGAAAGTAATTAGTGAATTAGACGTACTGCAAAGTTTTGCGACAGTTAGTGAAGAAGAACAGTTTGTAAAACCTGTACTGACAACGAAGCGCGAAATCTTTATTAAAGATGGTCGTCATCCTGTCGTTGAAAAAGTATTGAACGGGAAATTGTATGTACCGAATGATTGTATTATGCCAGAGAATATGGATGTCTTTTTAATTACAGGGCCGAACATGTCTGGTAAAAGTACGTATATGAGACAATTAGCACTTGTAACGGTTATGTCGCAAATCGGTTGTTTCGTACCAGCAACAGAAGCAGTATTACCTGTATTTGATCAAATCTTTACGAGAATTGGTGCAGCGGATGATTTAATATCAGGTCAAAGTACATTTATGGTCGAAATGTTAGAAGCGAAAAATGCAATTGCAAACGCATCAGAAAGAAGTTTAATTTTATTCGATGAAATTGGACGCGGTACATCTACCTATGATGGTATGGCACTTGCACAAGCAATTATTGAACATATTCATGACCAAATTGGTGCAAAAACGTTATTCTCTACGCATTATCACGAATTAACGGTGTTAGAAGAGAGTTTAGATCAACTGAAAAATGTACACGTTTCAGCAATTGAAGAGAATGGAAAAGTAGTATTCCTTCATAAAATTCAAGACGGGGCAGCAGATAAAAGTTACGGAATTCACGTTGCGCAACTTGCAGAGCTTCCAGATAGCTTAATCGCCCGCGCGAAAGAAGTGTTAGCACAGCTAGAAGGACAGGAAGAAATTATTATTCCAAAACGAGTAGAAGTGAAAGTACAAGAAGCTGCTCCAGAACCTGTAGTTGTAAAAGAGGAAATAGCAGAAATACAGGAAACGAAAGTAGAGACTGAAGAAGAATCGCAACTATCTTTCTTTGGAGGAGAACAGTCTTCGAAGAAACAAGACAAACCTCTGCTAGATCAAAAAGAAACAGCAGTATTGGCGCAAATTAAAAAAATCGATTTACTTGATATGACACCTTTAGAAGCGATGAACGAATTGTATCGCTTACAGAAAAAGTTAAAGAAAGGATGAGTAAGTAGATGGGGAAAATTCGCAAACTCGATGACCAACTCTCTAACTTAATTGCGGCAGGAGAAGTAGTAGAGCGCCCTGCTTCAGTCGTAAAAGAACTTGTGGAAAATTCTATCGATGCGAATAGTACATCTATTGAAATCCACTTAGAAGAAGCTGGGTTATCGAAAATTCGTATCATTGATAACGGTGATGGTATTGCAGAAGAAGACTGTATCGTCGCTTTTGAACGCCATGCGACGAGTAAAATTAAAGATGAAAACGATCTGTTTCGCATAAGAACACTCGGTTTCCGCGGTGAGGCATTGCCGAGTATTGCCTCTGTTAGTGAATTAGAATTAATTACTAGCACAGGTGATGCGCCTGGTACACACCTCATAATTAAAGGTGGAGACATTATAAAGCAAGAGAAGACTGCGAGCCGAAAAGGAACAGATATTACAGTACAAAACTTATTCTTTAATACACCAGCGCGTCTTAAATATATGAAAACCATTCATACGGAGCTCGGGAATATTACAGATATCGTGTATCGTATTGCAATGTCACATCCAGAAGTATCGTTAAAACTGTTTCATAATGAAAAGAAATTGCTTCATACATCAGGTAACGGTGATGTAAGACAAGTACTTGCATCGATTTACAGTATTCAAGTTGCGAAGAAGCTTGTTCCAATTGAAGCTGAATCTTTAGACTTTACAATTAAAGGCTATGTAACATTACCAGAAGTAACGAGAGCATCTCGTAATTATATGTCAACGATCGTAAATGGTCGTTACGTTCGAAACTTTGTACTAATGAAAGCAATTCAGCAAGGATACCATACATTACTGCCAGTCGGCCGGTATCCAATTGGCTTCTTATCGATTGAAATGGATCCAATGCTAGTTGACGTTAATGTACATCCAGCGAAGTTAGAGGTTCGTTTTAGTAAAGAACAAGAATTGCTAAAGCTGATCGAAGAAACATTGCAAGCTGCATTTAAAAAAATACAGCTCATTCCAGATGCAGGCGTAACAACGAAGAAAAAAGAAAAAGACGAAAGTGTGCAAGAACAGTTCCAGTTTGAGCATGCGAAGCCGAAAGAACCATCTATGCCGGACATTGTTTTACCAACTGGCATGGATGCAAAACAAGAAGAACCGCAGGCTGTGAAACAGCCACCACAACTGTGGCAACCGCCGAAACAAGAATGGCAACCACCACAGTCGCTCATAAGAGAAGAACAAAGTTGGCAACCATCCACTAAACCGATAATCGAAGAACCAATTCAAGAAGAGAAATCGTGGGACAGTAATGAAGAGGATTTTGAACTAGAGGAATTAGAAGAAGAAGTTCGGGAAATAAAAGAGATTGAAATGAACGGGAATGACTTACCACCACTTTATCCAATTGGACAAATGCATGGAACATATATTTTCGCTCAAAATGATAAAGGCTTATATATGATTGACCAGCATGCCGCGCAGGAACGTATTAATTATGAATACTTCCGTGATAAAGTAGGAAGGGTAGCGCAAGAAGTACAAGAGTTACTTGTACCGTACCGTATTGATCTATCTCTTACTGAATTTTTACGTGTCGAAGAACAGTTAGAAGAACTAAAAAAAGTTGGGCTATTTTTAGAACAATTCGGCCATCAATCCTTTATCGTCCGCTCGCATCCAACATGGTTCCCGAAAGGACAAGAAACAGAAATTATCGATGAAATGATGGAGCAAGTTGTTAAACTAAAAAAAGTGGATATTAAAAAGTTACGTGAAGAAGCAGCCATCATGATGAGCTGTAAAGCATCCATTAAAGCGAATCAATATTTAACGAACGATCAAATATTTGCCTTACTGGAAGAATTACGTACAACAACAAACCCATACACATGCCCACACGGAAGACCGATTCTTGTGCATCATTCTACTTATGAGTTGGAGAAGATGTTTAAGAGGGTTATGTAGAGTGAATAAATTATATTTCAAAAGGGAGCAACATTTACTGTTGCTCCCTTTTCATATGTAGATTTAATAGTTAAACGAGAATATGGTGGAGTAATTTTACAGTTTATTTCTTGGTTGTGTTAGCTTAAATTTATCTATGTATAAAAAAGCGCTGTATACAGCACTTTTTAAAATGTGCATGAATTGTATCATTACTAACTAAATAACTATGCATGGCCAAATGTTGCTTCTTATTTGGCTAATTGTTATAAAGGTCTATACAATTACTTATTTTTATTATTATTAATTTTTTCAGTGTATAGAACTTGCTCTTTATAGTGCTTCTTAATTGGGAAGTTATGTGTACCTGTGCCGTTCTTGAATTTTTTATCAATGGGGTTCTTTAGAGGAACTGTTGTAGTTTCAGTAAATTCATATGGGTAATTTATTTTAGATTTATCTTCAAACATGAAAATGCCTCCTTTTAGGATCTCCTAAATTCTTTACTATAACATGATATGCATATAGATATTTTTTGGACTAGTTATTTATATAGGTTAATGGAATTTAATTACATAACTACTGAAACATTTTAAAGGAAAACAATTTGAGAAAGAAATGGTATGAATAGCTGTTGGCTCCTATTGTTGTTTTTTTGTTTGACAGCACAGTGAATTATGTATATAAATTCAATATAGATTGTTTTTATAATATGGTTTATATGGGATTTTCCTGATAATATAATGTGGAATATTATAGTGTTATTAGGTTATTAGGAACATTTAATGCTGTTTCATAACTGAAAGGGAATTGAAAAAAAACTGAAACTTTTCTCATAAAAATTCAATCTAACTTGAAAAATGAAAGGAAAATGAAATTTTCCAAAAGATATTCTTTGTTAAGATAAAAAGCATACATACAAAAAGTATTGACATATCTTAAAAATGTATTTTCAAGATATAGTGGGGGAAAAGATGAGATTAGAAAAACAATTAATAAAAAAGATGTATTATGAAACATTCCTAATGGAGAATGAAACAAAACCAACTCTTGACGTACTTGGACAAGTTTATGTAAACGAAGAAAAAAATGAGATTTCTGATGGGTCTTATATTCGTTTTGCACAAGGTGAATTTTATTATCGTCATCAAGATTTTGAAGCAGCTATTTTTAAATGGGAGAAGGTTAGTAATGAATTAGCACCATGGGCACAAAAAAATATTGCGGATGCTTATTTCGAACTGAATCAGTTATCATTTGCTGAAAATATTTATACTTCTATTACTACTGATAATAAAATATTGATGACCGAAATTAGACTACAATTACTTTCTCTTTACATTGAGCAAAATAATTTTGACTCAGCTTTCGGTGTTATTAAAGAAGCAGTTTCTTTAAATCCTGATTATCCGAATGTCACAAAAATTGCCCGTTCCTTTTATGAGGAACAGCAAGATTTTGATAGTGCAGTAGAGCTTGCTGTGAATGAGTTAATTCGCATAGAATCGTATCCTTGGTTTGAGGTGTTAAAAGGATATATCGATAAAGGGTTTACTAAACATATTTCACCAGACTATTTTTATGATGCATTAGCTACATTAAATAATGTAGATCAAGTACAATTTACGCAAATGGTTTCATCACTCTGGAACAGTTATAAAAATGAAAAAAATTACTTATTGTGGCTTAACACAATAAATGAATTTTTCTTACATATTGAAATACATTCGTCCGATATATGGAACAAAGTTTCTGCTCTTTACGAAGAAACGTACTTTGCATTAATTCAAGGTCAATATACGCTTAGACAATTAAACGATATCATTCCAAATCTGTTAGCAAATTGGTTAAAGGTAGTCAATCCATCTTATGCTGTATTTCCATCTGCAGCTGTATTGGCATGGGATGAGATTTTCCCTTCCAAAATAGATTCAGCAAATATAGAACATGCGGAAAACTTACTGTCACATTCTATTAATCATGTAAATGGCTTAGAGTACAGCTTACACCTTTTTGAATCTATTACACAGTGGGCACAAAAGCAGAATATAGAAATAGGTCACCGATTTAAATGGTTAGTTGACGAGCTCGCAGATTTAAGAACAAATCGTATTTTAGTAACGGGAACTTCAGGGAGCGGAAAAACTACATTTATTAACTCTATATTAGGAGAAAATATATTAGAAAAATCAATTTCAAATGTAGTAGTTTTAAAAAATGATGCTCATATAGAAATAAACGCTATAACAGACTCAGCAATTACAACAACGGAAGATGTCTCTGATTACCATAATATGATGTCTCAGCACTATCAAACATATAGAGATAGAGCGTGTGTTGAATTTAAATTACCATGTAGATTTTTAAATGAAAATAAACTTACATTTGTAGTGACACCTGGCTTTAATAGGAATAACGACACTAGAGATGAGATATTCGAATATTTAAATTCTGTAGACGAATTACTGTTCGTATTGAATGCGGATTCACCTTTTACTGATAAAGAACGTGACATTCTATTAAGTATTCAAGAGCATACGCCAAATTTACAAATTCATTTCTTATTAAATAAAATCGATAACATTTACAGTGAAGCAGAAGTGAAAAGGGTATTACATGATACGGCAACGAGAATAAACACATATTTCCCGTATGCGAGAATTGTCCCTTATTCCTCGTTATATACAAGTAGTCAACAATTAAATGATTTAACTGAGTTTATTCATTTTAACTTTAATCATAAAAATATCGATGCAGAACGTACTGAAAAGTTATTATTTTTCATTCGAAAAACAATTACATATCTTTTGGATAAACGTGTTGAGAAAGAAAATAATCTGGTGGATGCTATTAATTGGAATGAAGATATGCTAGTGAAACTAAACGGTAGCATTAATAACCTTACTACATTTGAGAGGGAAAAAATTCATTTCATTACACAATCGTATCGTTCAATGAAGACTGAAATTACAAATGATCTTACTGAAAATATTCCGAAGATATTAAAGAGCTGTTCTAATTTAATTAGTGAAGAAAGTGATTTCGGGCACATGGATACGGAACTAAATAAAGCAATGAATGAAAGAGTGCATAAATATTTAGAACAAACTGTGTTACCTAATCTGGCTCTTTCTATGCAAAATTGGATTGCAACTTCTAATAATGAGCTTCTTCAAAGTCAAACATATTTAGAAGAACTTAGTGAAGGGCTTAATTCACTATTTGGAGAAAATAGAATACAGTTAGAATGTGACTTTAAAGTACTTGATGACTGGCGCAGAGATACTGACAGGATGACGACTAGAATACAAATGGATGAAGTAAATATTTTACGTCGATTTACGCCAGCACAATTTTTACTGAAAAGTGCTGGTAAATTATTTGGAGTTCTTCCTAAAAATAAATCTATGCTATATAACAAATACAAACAGTATGTAGAAAATGAAGATTATACTGAAGTAACGGCTTCTATTATGAAGAAATTTTTCTTGCAATTTGAGCTGTTTGAAAACACACAAGAGCGAGATATTAATATATTCTTTAGGAATCCATTTAACTCCTTAAAGCAAGCTGTAGAAAACACGCATTTAGAAATACAAGAAAAACAAGAGATATTACATAAGATGAAATCAAATCCTGAAATCTATCACGATTCTATCATGCTCTTTGAATTGAGATTGCGTCAATGTGAAGTGATTTTAAATATAGGTGATGATAATACTTTTGCGGATGTAGTTTTAGAAACAAGCGTAGAATAAAAAATCTGATGTGTTATAAGAAAGTAAAAAGGAGCAACTGTAATAAGTTGCTCCTTTTTCATATAGATTATTTTTCTGTTTCTTTAATTTTAGTTTGTACTTCGCCAGTTTTAATTTTATTACTTTCTGAGAAACGTAATAAATCGCCTTCAATAATTTTGTCAGACATTCGTAATTCATTTTGTGCACGTTTAATGAGGGCTTGAGCTTCTTTTTTTGGTAAATCTACAATTTCACCTGTTATACGGTCGTAGAAAGTGTTGTTTTTGTATGCATACTTATCTGTAACGAAGCTACCATCACGTAAAACAACAAAGCCAGTATATTCATCTGAAAACATATCATGGCCAAAACGGATATCATTCGTAGAATCAACACCTAATAAATTTAGAATAGTAGGTTTCATATCGATTTGTCCCGTAGGCTTTGAAATAGTTTGACCTTCTGTTTGTCCAGGAATATGAATATATAAAGGTGTACGTTGTAAATTTAAAGTATCAAATTCTGTTATTTGATCTTTTTCTAAAAACTGTGCCATTGCACGATTATGTTTTTCGGAAATGCCATAATGATCACCGTATAACACAATAATAGAATTATCGTAAAGCCCCTCGGCCTTTAGACGTTCAATAAATTTTTTAATGGATTCGTCTAAGTAACGTGCTGTTACGATGTAACGATCAAATACGCCATTACCAGAGTTGTATGGTTCAATGAATTTTGTATCTTCATCATACGTAAATGGATAATGGTTTGTTAAAGTAAGGAAACGAGCATAGAATGGTTGATTAACAGTTTTTAATATATCTACTGATTGATCAAAGTATTCGATATCTTTTAATCCCCAATTTAAATTTGTTTCTGGCGTGATTTTGTAATCAAGTTCATTATAGTAACGGTCATAACCAAGAGTGGAGTACATAATATTACGATTCCAAAATGTTGCGTTATTCGCATGAAATACAGAAGTGAAATAACCTTGCTGACGTAAAATTTCTGGAGTTGCAGTATAATCATTGTTACCGTGTGTAAAGAATACAGCTCCTCGATTTAATGGATACAACGACGTATCGATTAGAAATTCAGAATCAGATGTTTTCCCTTGACCAGTTTGATGGAAAAAGTTATCAAAGTAATAACTTTCATTTATGAATTCATTTAGGAATGGTGTAACTTCTTGCCCGTTCACTGATGCGCCTATTAAGAAGGTCTGCAAGGATTCAAGAGTGACGACAATTACGTTTTTTCCTTTCGCTGCACCAAACATATTAGGGTTTGGCTCGCTTTGATTTGCTTTTACGTAGTTTTCAGTTTCTTGTAATTTACTACTATCAGCAAGTGCTTTTTGTGACCCAGCTTTTACTTGCAGTGTTAAGTCATATACTTGGTGAGTATATAAGCCTAAATTTTTGACAAGCATGACTCGGTCGAATGATCTTGTTAATAATTCAGGGCGCTCTTTTTCTGCAAGATGTAGATTCGCAAAGAATACACCAATCGTTAAAAGAAAGTATAACAAGCGCGTAGAATGAGTTACACGTTCTGTTTTAAAGACCAATGATTTCTTTTTTAATAAAATAAAGAAGAAAACAATGTCTACGAATGCGAGTATAATTTTGTAGTTTAATATTTCTATAATACTGCCGCCTAATTGGCCAAAGTTTGAGGTTTGTCCAAGTACTGGTAATGTAACGAAATCATTATAAAAATCATAGAACATTACATTTCCAACAAGCACGATTGTTAATAAGAAATTAATACAGAGCGCTATATAATTTCGCTTTTCACCAGTTGCAAATAATGCTAATCCAACAAATGCTAATGATGCGGCTAGAGGGCTAATAAACAAAATGAGCTCTTGCGTCGAAGACTCGATTTTTAAATCAAAACTGAATCGCGTAATAAGATATGTTTTTAACCATACTGCTAAACCCATTATTATAACAAAACTTATATTTTGTATTTGTAAATTTATTTTGTTCTTCATTTTTACACCTTCTTTATATAATTTATTTAACTAAAGTTATATATTATGTTTTTATAACTATTAGAGTGTGATGAACCATTTAGATTTTGTTTTCTAAAGGGAATAATTTGAAGTATTCATATATATAATGGGGTTTTTTAAAGCGTAGTAGCATAAATATAACTCTTTTTGAGAAACGGGCAGAACAAGTCATAGTTGTAGTGAAATTGACTTATAGACATCCTACCATATTAAACACTATGATGATGTTACAAAATATCGAACAAATAAAAGTGAAAATGGATAGAGACTTTTAAAACGGTTGACATTCAATTTATTAGAATTGAATGTCAATCGTTTTAAATATACAGTTATATTACATATGTATTTTGTAAAATCAAAATCTTTTGTCTGTTAATCATTAGCCGTGAAGGGTAGGGGACTTATTAATATACTTTTACTATATAAGTAAAGTGTTTTGAAATTGAAAATATTTGATTGACATCTTAATGATAAAAATTAAATGTCAGATAAGTACTTTCCAACATACAGACCACTTGCAGCTGCTTGAGATAATGAATGCGTAACGCCTGAACAATCTCCAATTAAAAATAGCCCATGTACACTAGTTTCAAAATGATTATTAATTTTTATCGTAGGAGCATAGAACTTTCCATCAATTCCATATAGTAAAGTATGTTGATCGATAGGCTCTTGTATAAATTGTTCTAAACCTAATAAAAATTCTTTTAGCCCTTCAATATATAATTGAGGAATTTCTTGATTCAAATCTCCATAATCTCCCTGTAGTGTAGGTTGTATACGATTATGTTCCATGCTGTTTTCCACCGTAGGTTGTTTCTTTAGTAAGTCCTCTAAGCGCTGTATAACAATCCGATCTCGTCCTTGGTTAATGCCTTGAATAATTGAACTTGCGTATACATTTGCTTCTTTGAGAGTTGGAAAATAGCGAGGAATAAATAAAGTGAAATTTAAGTTAGAAGTGCCAGTTCCTTGCTCTCGAAAATTTTGACCGTCAGGCATAACTAAACCTTCTTCGTACTTTCGAATGATGCGTCCTTTTGGATTCATACAGTAAGTAGTTGCTATGAAATGCTCACCTTGATAAGAAAGTTTTGTTTCAAAAGTATCTTTTAATATAGAGCGTAATTGATGTTCTTTCATTTCTACTCTAATTCCTAAATCTACACGTGTTTGCTCCTGAGAAATATTTAGGGAACTGCACATTTCTTTTAACCAATCGGCTCCAGAGCGCCCAGTTGCTAATACTAGTTGCTTAGTTTGAACTGTTCCTTGATTTGTCTCTATTGTAAAATGATCTTCCTGTTTCAGAATATGTTGTACATCTATATGAAATTGGATCTTTATTTTCGTCAGTAAAAATTCATAGAGCTGCTGAAAAATGTTACTGGAAAGTGTAGTACCAAGATGTCTTACTTCTGTTGTTAGCATTTGTAAACCACACGCTTCAGCTCTCTTAGTGAGACTTGAATTTTCAGTAGAATATTTTGAAACCGAACTTCCACCAAACTGACATAGAATTTCATCTACTTCAGCCATGAGTTGTATAAAACCCTCTTTACCGACTTTTTTCTCAAGTTCTCCGCCAAATCCGTTTGTATAATTAAATTTCCCTTCAGATTTGCCTAAACCACCAAACCCGAAATATTTATCACATGTAGTACAATTACACACTTTTCCTTCGTCTAAAGGACAATGGCGATCTTCTAGCGCTTTACCTTTATCAAGAATTAAAACTTTTTTGTTACTTTTAGCTAGTGAATAAGCCATAAAAATGCTACTTACTCCAGCGCCGATAATCGTAACATCATACATATTCTTCCACCTGCTAACGAATAGTTTGTTTTTTATTTTTCTAGTGTATAACAATTTTATGAAGTTAAGAAATAGCTTTTATTAATAAAGTGGGAGTTTTTGAACTTGATGCTTTATTAATTTCTACGAGTGGTGGAGTAAATACAAAAATTTTTATTTGAAAGAAAAAATAGTTTGAAAAATAACTATGTCATATGATTAATAACATCTTACATAGAAAAAAACAGACCTTTTAAGTGAAGAGGTCTGTTAATGATTTTAAATCTTATTTAGCAAACACATGGTTACCAATTACTGCTACTGTTTGACGTGTCGTAATCCACTTGTCTGTTGATGTTTTTGGATTGTAGAAATAAAGCCAGTCAGAATGTACTCCATTTGTGGAGATAGCCTCTTCTACAGCCATTTTTGCTTCTGTGCTTGCAGGCTGATTAATTCTTCCATCTGTAACAGGAGTAAATGCATATCCGTATTTAATAGGTTCATAAATAACGCCTGTTATTGTATTTGGAAAACCTTTTGCATTTACACGATTTAGTATAACTTTCGCTACTGCTACTTTTCCTTTATACGATTCGCCACCTGCTTCAGCAGTAACTAAGCGTGCCATTAAGTCTTTTTCTTTTTGTGAAATGCTTGAGTTGATTTTTAAATGTTGTCCTGTATAAAGCTTGTTTCCGACTGTATTGTTCATTTGTTTTATAGATTGGACAGTGACATTGTAACGCCTTGCTATCGTTTCTAATGAATCTCCCGGTTGTACTTGATAAATAATTTGTCCAGAAATGTTCGCAGGCTTGGCGTTTTGAGGAACAGTGATTTCATTTGATTTCACGGACCCTGGAATATGTAACTGTTCGCCAATAAAGGTTTGATCGTTTCTTTTATTATTAGCCTGTTTAATGGATTGTATTGAAACTCCGTATTGTTTACTAATGCCCCAAAGTGTATCGTTCTTTTTTACTGTATGAATGGTAGAAGCTTCAGCTGTGCTTTGACTACATACGAATGTAATTGCAGCTGCAGATAAAGGGATTATATGTTTTAGTTTTAGTAATTTCATTGTAAATCCTCCTAAGAAAAAATTAAGGTGAAACTATTAAGTAATGTAGTTTGAAATGTATATATGCGTAATATATTAATGTAATTATATTAGAACATATAAAATAAATAATCACTATAAGTTTCATATTCGTGTAGTGTAGAGTCCGAATATGAAATATTGCATATGAAAATACATTGAAGTTCATATTTCTGATTACTATAATCTATTTAGTAGAAAGGGAATACGTTATAGAAACGAAATCATTATAGATTAATATAATGATTAATTATTAATAGGAGGATTAATGCAATGGAAATATTTCGAAAAATGTGTGCGTCAACTGTAATCATTACAACACTTTTAGGAACAGGGGGTACTATCAATAGTGTACATGCTGATTCTATAGAACAGCAGATTAAATCAGGGATAGAACAAGAAACAGATAAGCAAATCATTGTAAAATTTAAAGCGGATTTGGATTTGCCATATGAAGATGGTATTGAAAAACAAATACAATCTCAAACGAATGATAAAGTAATAAAAGATCTTTTGACAGAATATCCAGATGTAACATTTACTCGTTTATTCACATCTGTAAGCCCGGAACAAATACAAAACCTTGAAGTGAAAGCACCTAATCATGTATCTACAAGTTTATTAAACTACTATATTCTTCAAAATCAAAATAGTGGGTATGAAGAAGAAATAGTAGATAAGTTAAAGGCATCTTCTTTAATAGAAGATGCATATATGAAGAGAAAAGAGAAAATAATGCCACCTGAAGTGCAATCATCAAGTGTAGCTCTTAATCCTAGTAACAATCCTAGATTTAAAAAGCAAGGTTATCTTGAAGCGGCCCCATACGGTATTAATGCGCCTTTCGCCTGGGAAATTCAAGGCGGTAATGGAAATGGTATCACTTTTGTTGATATGGAATACGGATGGCTATTAAATCATGAGGATTTATTACATCAAAATATTGAATTAATGTCTGGAAGAAATATAGATCAGCATGTCGGTCATGGGACGTCTGTACTAGGAATTGTATCCTCTGAGGACAATGAAGTCGGGAATATTGGGATTGCGCCAAAAGCGAAAGCAAAGGTTATCTCTCAAATAAGAGATAACGGACAGTATAATACGGCTGATGCAATATTAAGCGCTGTAAATCAGTTAGAAGCTGGGGATGTTTTATTGTTAGAGGCGCAAGCATCTTTCGATGGATATGGTGATAAATATTTACCTGTTGAAGTACAACCAGATATCTTTGATGCAATTCGTGCTGGTACAGATAAAGGGATTGTAATTATAGAGGCTGGAGCAAATGGGTGGAATGATTTAGACCAGTTCAAAGATAGAAAAGGTAAGCAAGTCTTAAATCGTAATAGTAAAGATTTTAAAGATTCGGGTGCAATTATGGTAGGCGCTGGCTCTTCATCTTTCCCTCATGAACGTATGTGGTTTTCGAATTATGGAAGCCGTATTGATGTGTACGGATGGGGAGAAAATGTAGATACAACTACAGCTGAACAAAGTAGAAGTGCTGTAAATCTTTATACTTCAAGCTTTAGTGGAACATCTAGTGCTTCGCCAATTATTGCTGGGGCAGCGACTTTAGTACAAAGCATTGCTAAAGAAAATTTAGGACAACCATATAGACCTAGTGAACTAAGAGCAATATTAAGCAACCAGAGCACAGGAACAAAATCTAAAGATCCATATGCAGATAAAATTGGTGTTTTACCAGATTTGAAGTCTATACTAGTAAACTTAGGCTATGAACAAAGAAAACCAAACGGTGGGAATGAATTACAAGTAACAGAAAATGAACCAAATAATGAGCCTAGACAGGCAAATAAAGTTAACTTTCATACACCGGTGAAAGGAACGCTACATAATAGTGATAGAGTAGATGTATTTACTTTCCAAATTGACTCGCCGGAAAATATTAATATTTCTTTACTAAATGAACAAAATATCGGAATGACATGGGTACTTCATCATGAATCAGATTTAAATAACTATGTAGCATATGGTGAAAATGAAGGCAATGTAGTTAAAGGAACTTATAATGCAAAGCCAGGTAAATATTATTTATACGTCTATAAATATGAGAATAAAGGTGGTTCATACGTATTGAACATAAAATAAGTAAAAGGAACTTCAGATGAAGTTCCTTTAAATTTTTCTAATTTAGTATATGTGAATGATTTTTTAACTTTACTTCTATGCAATATTTCATATTGATGAAATATTATTTATTTTTTCTGAACTAGCTTATATTATATTCAATAAGTTTGATATAAAAACAGAAAAAGAGAGGGATAATAATGAGCAATAAGAAGTTAATTTTGAAATTATTCATATGTAGTACAATATTTATCACATTTGTATTTGCTTTACATGATAAGCAAGTAGTTGCAGCTAGCTCTGTTAATGAGCTTGAAAATTGGTCGAAATGGATGCAACCTATACCTGATAATATCCCGTTAGCACGAATTTCAATTCCAGGAACACACGATAGTGGGACGTTCAAGTTGCAAAATCCGATTAAGCAAGTATGGGGAATGACGCAAGAATATGATTTTCGCTATCAAATGGACCATGGAGCTCGCATTTTTGATATAAGAGGACGTTTAACAGATGATAATACGATAGTTCTTCATCATGGGCCATTATATCTTTATGTAACACTGCATGAATTCATAAACGAAGCGAAACAATTTTTAAGAGATAATCCGAGTGAAACGATTATTATGTCCTTAAAAAAAGAGTATGAGGATATGAAAGGGGCAGAAGATTCATTTAGTAGTACGTTTGAAAAAAATTATTTTGTTGATCCTATCTTTTTAAAAACAGAAGGAAATATAAAACTTGGAGATGCTCGTGGGAAAATTGTACTACTAAAAAGATATAGTGGTAGTAATGAATCTGGAGGATATAATAATTTTTATTGGCCGGATAATGAGACGTTTACCACAACTGTAAATCAAAATGTAAATGTAACAGTACAAGATAAATATAAAGTGAGTTATGATGAGAAAGTAAAATCTATTAAAGATACAATGAATGAAACGATGAACAATAGTGAGGATTTAAATCATCTATATATAAATTTTACAAGCTTGTCTTCTGGTGGTACAGCATGGAATAGTCCATATTACTATGCCTCTTATATAAATCCTGAAATTGCAAACCATATAAAACAAAAGAATCCTGCGAGAGTAGGCTGGGTAATTCAAGACTACATAAATGAAAAGTGGTCACCATTATTGTATCAAGAAGTTATAAGAGCGAATAAGTCATTAATAAAAGAATAAAGATGATGAGAGTGAGAAGCGATAAAATATATCGCTTCTTTTTATTTTTAAAGTGGATGAGTAAAAAAACACGAAAGTGGTTGGTCCGCTTTTTACAAACATCTATTATGATAAGAGAAGAAAGGTAGTATGTTATCAACGTTTTAAAGAGGAAGGTTTTTATGTAAGTTCTTTAATTAAAATAGATGGGTCTTAGAGAGGTGAAAAGACAATGAGTTTTGCAATTTCACTAGTCGTTATTATTGTAATTGTATCGCTATTTGGGACTGTACTAGTTGCAAGAAACGTGGAGGAGAATTACGGAAAGTCTACAAAGAGAAATGTGAAAAACTTATCAACTATTTATATTATCCTTCTTTTCGTACTACTTGTTGGAGTAACGTGGTATGCAGTAGTGATTTAATAGTTTTTAAAGAAAAAGGTTAATATTGTGTATGATGGAGGAAGATGATTTTGATAAAAAATGAACGTCACGTTTTAATTGTTTTTCCGCATCCAGATGATGAGTCATATTGCGTGGCGGGTACAATTTTAGCTTATGTCCAGCGGAATGTTCCTCTAACTTATGTTTGCTTAACGTTAGGTGAAATGGGGAGAGCGATGGGAAATCCTCCTTTTGCAACACGTGAATCATTATATGCTATAAGAGAGAAAGAACTAAAGAGGGCTACAAATATTTTAGGTATTAAAGATTTACGTATGATGGGATATCGTGATAAGACCCTTGAATTTGAAATTCCTGGAGAGTTAAGACGTGTAATACAAAAATGTGTAGAAGAATTGAATCCTTCATTGGTCATTTCTTTTTATCCGGGATATGCAGTTCATCCAGATCATGATGCAACAGGAGAAGCGGTGGCTGCGGCTTTAGCTACTATTCAGGAAAATAAAAGACCAACGTTTTATGCGGTAGCTTTTTCAAATAATCATGAAGTGGAAATAGGTCCGCCACATTTTAAAAATGAAGTGAAAGAATATGTTCCAAAAAAGCTAGAAGCATTGCAAGCACATGCATCACAGTTTACGACTAAAGTAACAGAACTAAAAAGAGAGTATGAAGATGGTGTACCGGAAACAGTCGAGTGGTTAGAAAGAGAACCGTTTTGGATATATTCATTCAAAGATAAAAATAAGTGATGCTACAGCTGAAGGTGATGAATATGTATTTTGTATATAAGAATCGAAAGGTTTTTTATAATATAGAAGGATCAGGTCCAGTCATATTGTTTTTACATGGGCTTGGAGGAAACGCAAATAATTGGTTATATCAAAGGCAATATTTTAAGGGGAAATGGACAGTGATCTCACTTGATTTACCAGGACATGGAAAATCTGGAGGGCTAGAAATTAACTTTAAAGAATATGTAAATGTTTTGTATGAGTTATGCAATTATTTAAAGTTACAAAAAGTAGTCATTTGTGGACTTTCAAAAGGGGCTAGAGTAGGTGTTGATTTTGCTATCCAATATCCAGAATGTGTTTCTAGCTTAATTATTGTAAATGCATTTCCCTATTTGGAGCCTGAGGATCGAAAGAAGCGGCTTGAAGTATATGATTTGCTTAGCTTACATGATAACGGGAAAAAATGGGCGGATACATTGTTGAAGGCGATGGGAGTAGCGAATAATGAAGTAATTGTCAGGGGATTTTATCAATCTTTACAGTTTATTAATCCGGTGCATATTCAAAGATTATTTGCTGAATTAGTAGATTATGATCAAAGACCATTTCTTTCGAATATTACATGTTCCGTTTTAATTATAAGAGGGGAAAATGATGATTTTGTCCCCGAGAAATATGTAAGAGAGTTTGAAAGCCGTTTGAAAAATACAACTTTTATTGAGTTTAAAAATAGTGGACACTTACCTTATTTAGAAAAGCCAAGTAGCTTTAATATGACAGTAGAAAGATTTTTAAATCATGTAATTAATTAATACTATTATTACAGTCAATACTGTTATTAGTGAGTAAAATATAGTTAGTTTTGAGAGGGGGCAACTATATGGAATGGAAACCAAATCGTGCAGATAAGACACCTGTATATAAACAAATTGCGGATTATATTGAAAGAGGCATTTCTTCAGGCGAATTTCCTTCTGATAGTAAGTTACCTTCTGAGCGTATGTTAGCAAAGAAATTACAGGTGAACCGGAGTACAATAGTAGCTGCGTATGAAGAATTAAAATCACTTGGAGTAGTAGAACGACAAAAGGGAAGCGGAACACGGGTCAATACAGATATATGGGGTGTCTCACATAAACGAATACCGAACTGGGGTAGGTACGTGGAGGATGGATCGTTCTTACCTAACGTACCACTCGTTCAACAAATTCGAACGGAAACACAAAAAGATGATTTAATTAATTTAGCAAGTGGTGAACTGTCACCAGAATTAATTCCAAGTGATAGATTTCGAACAATTTTGTCGGAGAAAACATTTATGGAAAACCTCGGCTATGACCATCCACTTGGAAATGAGATGTTGAGAAAAACAATTGCAGCACATGTTCAGCAATATAAACAAATTGAAGCAGATTCAAGCTCTATTCTTATTACGTCAGGAGCACAACAGGCGCTTAATCTTATCGTTCAATGTTTATTAAAACCTGGCGATGCGATTGCGATTGAAGATCCGTCATATTGTTTTTCGCTTCCAATGTTTAAATCGGCCGGTTTAAACATATTTCATTTACCTGTTGATGAGCATGGAATGAATCCAGATGACTTAATAGATTTGCACAAAAAGCATCGCATTCGTATGGTATTTTTGAATCCAGATTATCAAAATCCAACAGGTACTGTGCTTTCATTAGCGAGACGTAAAAAAATTTTAGAACTGTCTTCTGAGTTCGGTATACCAATTGTAGAAGATGATCCGTATAGTTTAATTTCTTTTAATGGAGAAGTGAACCCGACATTAAAATCAATGGACCAAAATGGAAATGTTCTTTATATAAGTTCATTATCAAAAATTGTTGCATCAGGATTACGTATTGGATGGATAATTGGTCCTACACGTGTAATTGAGCGTTTAGCAGATGCAAAGCAACAAGTTGATTTTGGCCATAGTGTATTTACGCAGTGGGTAGCAAATCAATTTTTAGAATCAAAGGATTTTCATACACATATTGCGATACTTCGTGGACAATTGAAGCAAAGAAGAGATGAATTAATTGCAGAGCTTGAAGGAACATTGGGAGACCGAGTTGAATGTTTCGTGCCAGAGGGTGGAATACATGTATGGTGTAAAGTGAAAGGAAAGTTTGATGAATATCACTTATTAGGTGAATCTATACTGAATGGTGTCGCATTTGTTCCGGGCAGTGTTTTAGGTTCGAAAAATGAATATATACGATTTACGTTTGGTAGAGCGAATATAGAACAAATTCAACTTGGAATTAAACGGTTTGCCGACACGCTACATGAGATTTCATAATATGGATGTGTGATAGTGAAATGAGGGAAAGAAATGAAGTACGTGACGCTTTTACTTCAAGTAGGCGTGCTATATGTATTTAGCCTAGTGGGTACGTGGATTCAAGGAGTATTCCATCTATCAATGCCAGGAAGTTTAATAGGGATGTTAATGCTGTTCCTGCTCCTTTCCACTCGCATTTTACCGTTAAAATGGTTTGAGTTAGGTGCGGAAAAGTTAATCGTATTTTTACCGTTATTTTTAATCCCTTCGACAACAGGGCTGATGGAATACGGGTCTTTTCTTTTCAGTAAGGGGAGTATTATATTCCTTTTAGTAGTTGCAAGTACTGTAGTAACTTTGATTGTTTCAGGGTATATAAGTCAATTATTAATAACAACAAAAAAATAAAATCGACAAGGTGCACGATTCAAATGGTCTTAATTATTATTACTGTAGCAATTTATTTCTTGGCGACAAAGCTATATGAAAAATTTACGTTTGCATTTACGTTACCGGTGTTAACAGTTACGGCAATTATGATTTGTTTATTTTTCATTTTTGGTATTTCTCATCATGAGTATAGGGAAAATGGAGGAGACATTCTTTCAAGCTTATTGAGCCCTGCAATTGTAGCATTAGCCATACCTCTATTTAAAGAGCGAAAGATACTTATGAAAAATTTTTTATCGATACTTATTGGAGTAGTGATAGGTATAGTGGCTGTAACGAGTATGAATGTAGTGATTGGCGGAATTTTAAATATAGATAAGGAACTTATATTAACTACTTTACCACAGTTAGCAACGATGCCTATTGCCCTATCATTAGCGGATCAAATTGGTGGTATTCCATCTATGACTTCTAGTTTTGTAGTTGTTGCAGGAATAACAGGCGCTATGATCGGACCAACAGTACTTAAGTTTTTCAGTATAACAAGTACGATTGGAAAAGGAGTTGGAATGGGCTGTGCATCACATATTATCGGTGTGAGCCGTCTCGTGAAGGAAGGCGAGAAAGAGGCGACAATCGGTTCGGTGACGATGATTGTAACTGGAATACTCATTAGTATATTCATACCGTATGGAACGAAATTTATATTTTAAAATGTAATGGAGATGATGAAAATGACAACATGGTTTATAGTTACATTATTTATTTTTGGCGCTCTTAAAGTGCTAGTTTCTAGTATGCCCACTTCTGTTGTAGAATCAATTATTAGTAGATTTGAATTGCATCAAAAGCTTGAGGCGGAAAATACTTCTATATCGATAGATGGAAAAAATATAGAGGGAGAAATGAAACTACAAGTTATTCATGAATTTAATGAGGCTTTGTTTTTAGATAAACATTATTTCCCGCCGCACGGAGAAGGGACACCAATAGTCATTGATACGAAGAAAGGGAATAAAGAGATTAGATTTTCTCTATATAGCTATGAGGAACATGTTGATGTCATTAAGCAATATAAGAAGAAAGTCGTTGCCTATCGTTTACGCTCTAAAAGCCTTCAAACATTGGCACCATTAGCAATAACGGAAGAGTATGCTTAAGAAGGGACCTATAATGGTCTCTTTATTTTTTTATCCAATTATATACGTTCCAAATAAAAGAATGAAAAATCATATAACCAAATAAAGAATATGTATGGTTCCAATTCGCACTATGTACAAATAAACCTAAACTTTCAGCAACCTGTTCAAAAAGGCTAGCACAAATACCGATTGAAATAATAAATAAAATTCTAGAAACTTTAGATAATTTTTTTGAAATGTGTATAAAGATAACTGTTAAAATCGGCAGTACGAACAATGTAAAAGCTATATTAACCGAAAATGTGGATGAGAAGGGCCTAGCCGGAAAGGAATATATTTGTTTATGAACAAAAAAGGCATCTAAGCAAGTTCCAATAATAGAAGAGAGAAAGATTGTAACTACTAATGCTAGAAACTCATTCTTCTTCTCGGAGGAGGACATTTTTCTTTGCGAGAATGGCGAGTTCAATTTTTTCGAGTGTTTTGCAGTAGTCTTCTGTAATTTGTCCATTTATATTTTCCTCCTTATCAACTAAGTAATTTACAACTTGCCAATCGGTAAACCAATCTTCACTGTCAACTTCTTCATGCTTCATATCTCGCCATGCATAGATGAGTGCAGGGCTGTATATGCGATAAGCGCCATTTCGTAACTGGCATTTCTTTATTCGGCGCTTATAAAACTCACGGGAAAAAGATTCATTTACACTTGAAAATAAATGGGGCCAGTAATCTTTCCTTGATCCTGTATGTGGATGGTGTTGAGCCCAGCTTATTATTTGAGATAAAACATGTGTATCTCGAAATAATAATGAGTACAATCTTTTTCCGATTAATATCCGTTCATGTAAGGAAGTGAAATGTTTCATTGTATCACCAAATAGTAATACTTTTTGTTTCTTATCATTTTCGTAGAATGGGAAAAGAATATGATTAAACTGAAAGAAATCAAAGAGTTTAAATCCAATACTATTTAGTACAGTCTTTTTAAATTGTACATTTTGAATCACTCTTTTTTCTAAGTAGTTTTGTTCATTAATAATAGTTGCAATCGCTAAAGTTTTTTTGTTACCTGTTTTCCAAAAATGGTTCCACATCGTTTCCATAAATGTAGAAACATTTAGGTGAGAAAGAAGGTGAAATAACTTTTGTGATCTCTTTACACTTTGTTCGTAAAGTAAAAATTGAGGGTATACATCTTGGAAAATAAGCCAATTCCCTCTTTCTAAAAAAGAAAAAAATATGAATTGATCTTTCTCTGATAAAATTCTCGTATATAAATCCCCCTTTAAATCAGTCATATTCCAACCGCCGTTACGTGATACCATATGTCCAAGCAGTGCCCAATGTATTTCTGGATATTGAATGTAAAATTGGTAGTATGCGCGTGTTCTTGTAACATTATTTTTATTTAGCTGTTCTGTTTGTATTTTTATTTTGTTGATGATGAGTTGTTCTTCTTTCGTTAATTTATACATGGTGTCAGAAGGAATAAGCTTGCTTTTTTGTTTTAATTCATTTTTTACGTCGAATAGGGAGAGAGGCAGTGCTTTGGAAGGTCCGTTATATGTATGATTTGAATTGCTTCGGTCCATTCCGTTACCTCCCTTTTTCATAAATTTAAACATGATTATTGGCTATGAATCATTCTATTTATTTTATTACGAGTATAAGAAATAAATGAGCGGTGTTTTTTTACAAGGAATTTATTTATATTTATCATGCAAACAGTATAAAAAATCTTACTGTTGTGAGGTGAAATGAAAAACAGAAACTATGTTTAATAGTTTCTGTTTTTTTATTTTGTCAATTAAATGTAACAAACGACGATTATGATTCGAATCAATTGAAAATAATTCAATAAATATTATTTAAATTGAGATGTTTCGTAGGAGGAAAAAGAATGTTAAATAAAATAATTTTAATTACTGGTGGGACAGGTTCGTGGGGGCATGAACTTATAAAACAATTATTAGAAAAATCACCGAAAGAAATTAGAATTTTTTCAAGAAATGAAACGGTTCAGTTTGAAATGCAGCAAAAGTATATAAATGATGATAGGTTAAAATTTATTATTGGAGATATTCGTGATAAAGATCAACTAGTCTATGCTTGCCAAGGTGTACATTATGTGTTCCATCTTGCAGCTTTAAAACATGTTCCAGTATGTGAGTATTATCCTTATGAAGCTATAAAAACCAATATACATGGTACGCAAAATGTAATTGAAGCCTCTATACAGATGCAAGTTGAAAAAGTTATATATGTTTCAACGGATAAAGCAGCCGATCCATCAAATACGTATGGGATGACAAAAGCAATTGGTGAAAAATTAATGGTTCATGCGAATATACAAACGAAGAAAACAAAATTCATTTGTGTTCGTGGTGGAAATGTTTTAGGAACGAGTGGAAGTGTAGTACCACTTTTTAAACAACAAATTAAAAGATCTTCACCAGTAGGGATTACCGATGCGAATATGACTAGATTTTTCTTAACAGTTGAAGATGCTGTTGGATTGTTATTTAAAGCAGTATATCAAGGTAGAGGCGGGGAAATCTTTGTTATGAAAATGCCGGCATGTAAAATAACAGATTTAGCAGAAATATTAATTGAAGATTCAAAAAAAGAAAATATTAAGGTGAAAGAGGTAGGGATAAGACCGGGTGAAAAATTAAGTGAAATGCTTCTATCTGAGGTAGAGAGTAAAACAAGTATAAGTTTTGATCAAAATTATTTTGTGGTACTACCGACGATTCCTATCGAAGGACTTCAAGAATATTATTCTAGCTATCCGCTAGTGGATGTGAAGAGTTTTAGTTCTCAACAAGACTTGCTTGCAAAACATGAGGTGAAACAAATGCTATTAAAAGGAGGGTTTTTGCGATGAAAAAAAATGCGAGCCTTTTAATAACTGGTGCAAATGGTTTCACAGGACGCCATGCTTGCCACTATTTTTTAGAGCAGGGCTTTCATGTAATTCCTATGTTTCAAAATCGTGCACATAGAGAAAAAATTAGAAATGGTATTACGTGTAATTTAACTAATAAGAGCGAAGTAATGAAGGTAATGAAACAAATAAAGCCAGACTACGTATTGCATTTAGCAGGAAGGAATTCGGTTATAGAATCTTGGACAGCTGCTCTTGA
Source organism: Bacillus sp. PPSBB_2 (assembly GCF_045291115.1). Classification (NCBI taxonomy): domain Bacteria; kingdom Bacillati; phylum Bacillota; class Bacilli; order Caryophanales; family Bacillaceae; genus Bacillus; species Bacillus sp. PPSBB_2. The sequence goes on along the minus strand of NZ_CP147983.1, from coordinate 3,967,935 downwards.
GTATATAGAGATTAATGTAATAGGAACGTTATATTTATTAGAAGCAATTAAGCAAGAAGCCTCGCATTGTAGAACATTAGTTATAGGATCTGCTTTGCAAGCAGATAGTATGAACGAAATAAAAATTTCAAATCCATATAGTTTAAGTAAAACGATGCAAGTCATTATCGCAGAGGCTTGGGGAGGATTAATGGATTCAAATATTATCATTGCAAAGCCCTCAAACTTAATTGGTCCAGGGGAATCGAATGGCATTTGTTCGATTCTCGCAAAGAAAATGATAGATATAGAATCAGGTAGAAGTAAAGCCATTATTGAAGTAAACAGTTTGAAAGATAGTAGAGATTTTCTAGATGTACGTGATGCGATTAAAGCGTATCATGTGTTATTACGAGATGGAATAAATGGAAAACAATATAATATCGGATCAGGAGTAAAACAATCTTTATTAAATGTACTAGAACAATATAAAGAATTAACACAGCTAAATTTTTTTATAGAGGAAACAGGGAAAAGTGGGAGCGACTCAAATGAGAGTTTAGCAATAGAGGAAATAAAAAGGTTAGGTTGGATCCCAGAAATTGAATTTCATCAATCATTAAAAGATGTACTTGAGTATGCGAAGTGTAGTGACATCTGCATGCAATGAAAAACAAAAAAGGGTGTAAGAAATATATGAATGATTATGAAATAATAGATAATCAAAATACGCTATTTCTTTCAATTGTTGATACGTTGGATTGGAGAGATGAAGAAGCGCATGTATTGCGTCTGTATGAGGCAATACATAAATATCAAGCGTATGTAGAAGAAAAAAGGGTTAATCAAATAAAGTCAGCATTAGAGACGGAAACTAGGTATGTGATTCAAATCTTTGCTCAATACGAGTGTAGTGAGTATGGAAATGATTTTTATGAACTCATTAACGATCTTTTACAAGATATAGAGGTGGAGTTAAAGATTTATATAAAAAATAATAAGTTTATTTACATTTAAAAGGTAAAGAGAAAGCTAGATTTTTAATAATAAAGGTGGGTATAAGTTATGAGCAAAACGATTCTTTTTACTGGGGGCGGTACAGCCGGACACGTTATGATTAATATTGTATTAATTCCTAAATTTATAGAGAAAGGCTGGAGAGTCGAGTATATTGGATCCAAAAATGGAATTGAAAAATCATTAGTGCAAAATGTTAAATACAATAGTGTTTCAACGGGAAAGCTTAGGAGATATTGGGATTGGGAGAATTTTAAAGATCCTTTTAAAATTATACGCGGTTGTTTACAAAGTTATAATTTAATTAAGAAAACAAAGCCTGACGTTATCTTTTCAGCAGGAGGATTTGTTTCAGTTCCTGTAGCTATAGGAGCATGGTTAAATCGTGTGCCTATAATTATACGTGAACCAGATAGCACATTAGGGCTTGCCAATAAAATAGCATTACCTTTTGCTACAAAGCTATGCACAACATTTCCTCAGACAGGAGAAAATGTAAGTAATGAGAAGAAGGTTTATGTAGGACCAATTGTAAGGGAAGAAATTGAGAAGGGTAACGTATTACGAGGAAGAAGATATTGTGAATTTCAGCAAGATAAACCAGTATTATTAATTATGGGTGGGAGTCAGGGTGCTAAGTGGATAAATGATATGGTAAGGGAATGTGTAGATACAATACTATTAAACTTTAATATTATTCATATATGTGGTAAAGGGAAGGTAGACCCATCTATTGGCATGGAGGGATATATGCAATTTGAATATATAGGCGACGAGTTGCCGCATATACTAAATATGGCAAGTGTTGTAGTTTCTAGAGCGGGTTCTACTGCTATTTCTGAATTGTTATTTTTGAAGAAACCGATGTTGCTTATCCCGTTAACTAACAGTTCCAGTAGGGGAGATCAAGTTTTAAATGCTGAATATTTTTCACGGCAAGGATATGCGGAAGTTATACTCCAAGACAGAGTAAGTACGAATACATTTATACATGCAGTAAATAAGTTGTATACAAATAAGGAGAAATATATTCAAAACATGAATGGATATAAGAAAACAAATGATGAGGGAATTCATCAAATAATAGATATAATAAATGAAGTGGTGAAGTAATAGAAATGTAAATAGAAAAACAAAAGGAAAGAAGGTATCTTCTTTCCTTTTTGCTATATTTGTTCTAATTAGTTATGTACTATGGGTGAATGCCGTTTTCTAATAGCTCAGTAAATGCATGAATATGGATAGGTTTACTGTAATAATAACCTTGAATAAACTGACATTTATTTTTTTGAAGGAAATTTACGTGCTCTTTCGTTTCTACACCTTCAGCAATGACAGACATTCCTAATGTATTTGCTAATGTGATGATCGTTTTAATAATTTCCATTCCATCATCACATGTTTCAGACATTGTAATAAATTCTCTCGGGATTTTTAACGTATCAATTGGATACAAAGGTAAGTAGGCTAGCGAAGAATAACCTGTACCAAAATCGTCGATAGAAATGTGAATCCCTAAACTTTTTAGTGTACGCAGTTTTATCAATGTTTCTCGCTCATCCATCATTGCAATTCGCTCTGTTAATTCAAGATCAAGAGAGCTTGCTGGTAAACCTGTATTTGTTAAAGTAGAAGAAATAGATTTTACAAAATCCTCTTGTTCAAATTCCTTAGCAGATAAATTTACACCTATTTTTAAATGTGAATATCCGAGTGCGTGCCAACGTTTCATTTGTTTACAAGCCTGCTCTAATGTCCATTTACCTATTGAAATAATTTGTAGTGTTTCTTCTGCAATCGGAATAAACTCGTATGGAGAAATAATACCTAATTCAGGATGATTCCACCTAATTAAAGCTTCTGCACCGATAATTTTATTAGATTCACTATCAACTTGAGGTTGATACAAAAGGAACAATTCTTCATTTTGTAGTGCGTTTGGTAAATCTTTTTCTAATCGCAATCGTCTTTCAATTTTTTTAGCGATTACATCGTCATAAATAGATACAGAGTTAAGTTCTTTTGCTTTTGCATCATACATTGCAACATTAGCGTTTTTCAGAAGTGTAGCGGTATCGATTCCGGAATGTGGATAAATAGCGATGCCGATACTCAGTGATAAAGTTAATTTATGCTCATGTATGATAAATGACTTTTTCATGCATTTAAATAATTGGTTACATAATTGGAATAAGTAATCTTCGTCAGTATAGTTTTCAATTATGATTGTAAATTCATCGCCACCGATTCTTGAAAGATGAGTATGTGATGGAAGACATGATTGGAATCGCTTTGCTACTTCTTCTAATATGTAATCTCCTGATGAATGTCCAAGTGTATCGTTAATTGCTTTAAAGCGATCTAAATCTAAATATAATAATGCAAACTCGCTTTCTGTTATTTCAGCATTTTTTATAACTCTCTTTAATTTCTTATGGAAAAAGGCACGGTTACCAATTTTCGTTACAGTGTCATGGAATGCTAAATATTTTATTTCTTCTTGCTGTTTTTTTAGTGCAGTAATATCTTTCACCATAATATAGCTTCCTGAAATTTGTCCGTCTATTATAATAGGAATGATTGTAACGTATAAAAAATAAGTAAAGCCATCTTTATATTGAGAACTAAGTTGTAAGAATGCCGATTCTTGTTGTTTCACTTTTTCTAATGCCAATGCTAGCTTATGCTTATCTTCATCTAAAATGATCGAAAAACAAGTTTCACCTAGTAACTCATCCGTTGGTGCCCCAAGTAGTACACTCCCAGCCTTATTTACATTTAAGAATATTCCATTTAAATCAATGGTGAAGATAGGGTCAGGATGATATTCATATAATGATTTAAACTTTTGCTGTTTTTGAGAAAGAGCCTCTGATTTATGAACTAAATCAGACGTCCGTAAAGTAACTTTTTCTTCTAGTTGGGCATTAAATGCCTGCAAACGTTTTGTTAAGGAATTGTTTTGCATACGTACGATAGAATGACGAATGAGTACGAAAATAAAAGTAATACAATTTCCTGTAATGAGAGTTGAAGATGATGTTTGTTCTTTTAATGTAAACCCGATTAGTATTGCAACAGCAAGATAGGGAAATACAACTAAAGCTTTTTTTCCTATTATAGGGTTTACAAGGAAATAATTTTTATGGCTATTATGATCTTCTGAAATAGAGCCAGCTATTGCAATAAGTAATATAGGTATTCTATATAAAAGACGTAATAATATTATCGTTTCAGTTGATAAGTGGTTATTTAAGTAAAAATAAATATAGTTAAAAGTTGCAGAACTTATTAATACAAAAATAAAGATATAAATTTTCCGTTTGGAATTAAAAATTGTTGGACGGAAAATGAGACTAACACCTAGCAGTAGAAATAATAAATCTGCAATTGGGTATAAAAATGAAAGGAAAACATCTCCTAGTGAAAGAGCGAATATATTTAAATTTGGTTGATTAAATAAATACCATTCTAATGTAAATATGGAAGTAAGCACTATGCATATATCACAAATAAAGAACGCTTTTTCCCATTTATTGCATTCCTTTAAGATTTTATAGCAGAAAGCGATAAGACAGAAAAATAGAAAAAACATGTAAAATACATCAGAAACCGTAAAACGATGTATTGGAATTTCGAAGAAGCTATCTTGATATGTATATACTATTTTCCCTAATAAAAAACTACCAATTGCTATTGTAATACATATCCAAAACGGATTTGAACTGACTTTTTTAGAATATATAGAGTAAATCAGTGATACAAATGTAATGGCTTCAACGACAAGTGAAGCGAAGCATACATCTGAATTTGAAAAATGAGTAGGGAATAGATAGAAAAACATAAAATAGATTGAATAGCATATTAATGTTCCGATTAATATACATAATTGTAAATTTTTATTTAATTTCAATGAAATCACCTTCTTTAATTATGCACTATGTTCGTTATATCTATACATAATAATATTATTTAAGAATTGTATCAGATTTCCTTATAAAAATCATGTTTATAAGGAAAGTGTTAAAGAGTGTAAGTATTCTTAAGGTTGGAAAAATATTGCGGTTGATAGTACAGACTGTATCAAGACTTTAAATAGAAATTGTATATTTAGTCATCCTTTGAATTGTAAAGTTTTTTTAGTGATTTGTAAGTGGAGATGCAAAATTGCATATAAAATGATGAGTATCTTTTTTTGGTGAGCTTTTTATTTTTAATCTGAAAATTAATATTTGTGAAAATGTTGAGAAAAGATATAAAATAAGAACGTGTATTCTTACAGAGTGGAATAGTATTGCCACTAAATAGGGAGGCTTTTTTATGATATATCGAATTAAAGATGCAGAAATATACTATGAAATTGTGGGAGAGGGTAAACCGGTCATTATCATACATGGCTGCGCCCCTGACCATAGGTTAATGATGAAATGTATGGAATCAGTATTTCAGAAATATGAAGGTTATAAGCGAATATATATTGATTTACCTGGAATGGGAAAATCGAATGCTCCAAATTGGATAAATAGTTCAGATCGTATAGTAGAAGTGCTTATCACATTTATTGAGGAAATCATTTCTACTGAAAAATTTTTATTGGTAGGAGAATCATATGGAGGCTATTTAGCCAAAGGTATACTTGCAAAGATGTTTGAGAGAGTTAGCGGATTACTATTAGTATGTCCTGTTGTTGTAGCGGAGCCAGAAAAAAGGATTCTTCCATATAAACAGGTAATTGTACAAGATGAGGAATTTTTAAATACGCTCACTTCCACAGAAAGAGAGGAATTTTGTGAGTTAGCTGTAATAGCAAATGAATATACATATAAGCGATTTAAAGAAGAAATTAAGCCTGGGTTAGATGTTGCTAATTATGAATTTATTGAAAGGTTGCAAAAGAATTACTCTCTTACTATGGATTTTCAGCATGAAAAATATGAAAATCCCGTTCTTTTACTGACTGGAAGACAAGATATATCAGTAGGTTATCAAAATATTATAGAAATTATTGAAGAATATCCAAGGGCAACATTAGCAGTGTTAGATATGGCAGGGCATAATTTGCAAATTGAGCAGCCTGAATTATTTGAGAGTTTAGTAGGAGAATGGATTAGACGAACAAATCAGCACAGTTTATAAAGTATTTTAGTATTACCCCTAAGTGTTGAAATGGGATAAATGAACGTGATTTATTAACTTATCTCGCTATTTGCCGGGCAGCCCGATTAGTGAGGGCTGATTAAAGTTTCACTTTATAAAAAATTTTAAGGAGAAATTATGAGCACATATATTTATATGGTTAGACATGGTGAATCACCAAAACTAGAAGGAAATGAAAGAATGCGTGGATTAACTGAGAGGGGACATATGGATGCCCGTAGAGTAACTGACATATTAAAAGCGGAGAGGATTGATACTTTTATTTCCAGTCCTTATAATCGGGCTATGCTAACGATAGAGGAGTCAGCTAATTTCCATGAAAAAGAAATAGTAGTATATGAAAATCTTAAAGAGTGTATGTTTTCAAGTGAGGATCAGGTTATATCAGACAAAGAGGTGTATCCACTTGTACAGAAGATGTTCTCTAATCCGGACTTTGCACGAACGGAAGGAGAGTCATATGCAGATTGCCAGAGAAGAGTAGTGAAAGTATTAAAAGAAATCTTAATGGATTTTCGAGGATGCAAAATTGTAATTGGTACACATGGGCTTGTCATGACATTAATGATGAACTATTTTGATAAACAATATGGTTTTGAATTTTTAATGAATACGTCAAAACCGGATATATATAAGATGGAATTTAAAGAAGAACAATTAATGAATGTAGAGAGATTATGGAAAGCTGAATAAAATTAGTTGCATGGATTTTGTTGTAAAAGTTACTTTTATAGCAAAGTCTTTTTTTGAATAGAAAGCATCTTTATCAACTATTGTTAGAATGTTAAATAAATAAGTAATTATTCAGTCTTTGAATAAATTATGGAGAAATTGGTTTAGGGAAACAATTTTAAATGTGTCAAAATTCCAAACGTTGGATTTATATTCAATAGGAGAAAAAGATGTAGAATTTTGTCTTACAGTCCCCGTTTACTTTTCATTTCATTACATATAGGCTTTGTGGTGTAAGGGAGGACATTGCCTTTACGTAAAATCTATAAGGAGGTCATTGTAATGAAACAGATTAAAAAGTTTGCGGGAGTTGCTTTAGCAGGTACGATTGGATTAAGTGGACTACTGTTTTTAGAACCAAGTGTAAGCGTTGCGGAAGCACAGCAAGTGAAAGTAGAAAATTTCAATACAATTGATGTAACGATGAATCTAAATGAATTGTATGTATTAAGTGGCAGAAGCATTGATATTCTTTCTGGAGATAAAGAAGCAATTCAGTTAAATAAATACACAATTAGTTTTAATAAACCTGGGAAGTATGTGATTAAAGTAAATGGCTGTATTTATGATGATGTATATACTTTTATTGTAAATGAGTAGTATATATTCTTAAATTGCGAGATAAAAACAGCAACACCCTATTTGCGATGAGAGTCGTAAATAGGGTGGATTTATTTGTATTAAGCTGTACTTTAAATATGTTCGCTAATTTTCTTTTTGTTATGTAAAAGTGTTAACAATGTAAATGAAATATACATCTTCACAGTCAAAAAAGTTAAAATATTTCGTTTTAAGGATTATAATGGAGGGAGGAACATAAAAGGGAGTGAATGAACTTGAAACAAGAACTTATTGAAAGATTTACGAGATATGTAAAAATTGATACGCAATCAAATGAAGAAAGTCATACAGTACCAACAACACCAGGACAAATTGAGTTTGGTAAGTTATTAGTGGAAGAGCTAAAAGAAATTGGTTTAACAGAAGTAACGATGGATGATAATGGCTATGTAATGGCAACACTTCCAGCTAATACGGACAAGGATGTTCCTGTAATCGGATTTTTAGCCCATTTAGATACGGCAACAGACTTTACAGGGAAAAACGTCAAACCACAAATTCATGAAAATTTTGATGGTAATGCAATTACGTTAAATGAAGAGCTAAATGTTGTGTTAACACCAGAGCAGTTCCCGGAATTACCATCATATAAAGGACATACCATTATTACAACTGATGGTACAACACTTCTAGGAGCAGATGATAAAGCTGGTCTTACAGAAATTATGGTTGCAATGAACCATTTAATACATAATCCGCAAATTAAGCACGGGAAAATAAGAGTAGCATTTACACCGGATGAAGAAATTGGTCGTGGGCCAGCGCATTTTGATGTAGAAGCGTTTGGTGCATCATTCGCTTATACGATGGATGGAGGTCCATTAGGTGGTTTAGAGTATGAAAGTTTTAATGCTGCAGGTGCTAAGTTAACGTTTAACGGAACGAATACACATCCTGGAACAGCGAAAAATAAAATGCGCAATGCTACTAAACTGGCTATGGAGTTTAACGGGTATTTACCAGTAGAAGAGGCGCCAGAATATACAGAAGGCTATGAGGGATTCTATCATTTACTTTCTTTAAATGGTGATGTTGAGCAAAGTAAAGCGTATTATATTATTCGAGACTTTGATCGTGAAAATTTTGAGGCACGTAAAAATAACGTTAAAAATATTGTGAAGACTATGCAAGAAAAATATGGCGAAGATGCAGTCGTTTTAGAAATGAATGATCAATACTATAACATGCTTGAAAAAATTGAACCGGTAAGAGAAATTGTTGATATTGCATATGAAGCAATGAAAAGTTTAGACATTGAACCAAATATTCATCCGATTCGCGGAGGCACAGATGGATCACAATTATCATATATGGGATTACCGACGCCGAATATTTTCACTGGTGGTGAAAACTATCACGGTAAATTTGAGTATGTTTCGGTAGATACTATGGAAAAAGCTGTTCAAGTTATTGTGGAAATTGCAAGACGTTTTGAGGAGCAAGCTTAAAAAAGAACCAAGTAGTACGAATGTGCTACTTGGTTCTTTTAATATAGTACTCGCCACAAATAAAAAGTCGCATAAGACTCCCAATTAGCCCAGTTTGCCGCGAAATCTTTTATTTCATTTTTAGTCGGTTTATTTTCGGAACCTGTTATAAATTTAATTGCATTATGCAGACCAACATCATCAATTGGAAAAGCTGAAGGAAATCTTAAACAACGCATTAAAACATAGTTGGCAGTCCATGGTCCTATACCATGGATAGCGGTTAATTGTTTCTCAGCAACCTTTACATCTTGTGTTTGCAGTAAATCCTCTTTTAATAGTTTTCTCTCTGTAATAAGCTTCGCAATACCGATTAAATATTCACATTTTCTAGTCGTCATTTTTAATTGTTGGAGATCTTCTACATGTAGATTTGCAATTGTTTCAGGTGATGGGAATATCCAATGCTTTCTACCGTCCCATTCTACATAACTTCCAAATTGCTCAACTAATCTTCTTTTTAGCGTATAAGCATATGTTAAGTTAATTTGTTGACCGATAATTCCCCAGGAAAGTGCCTCAAATAAGTCTGGAATACCTAAAGTACGAAGGCCGTAATATTGTTCAATTGGTCCTTGAAGGAGTAAATCATGTTTAGCTAATGTATAAAAGGGAGCTAAATCAGTAGTTAAATCAAACCATTCTTTTACATAGTTAGCTACAGCTTCACGTATCGATTTTTCAGATGTATATGATTCTTCTAAACAATGTATTTGAATATTGCCATCTGTATTCACACTAATTTCAACTAAAGGATTTACATCTTGAACAGGGATAACTTTATAAATTTTGTTATCTTCAATATGGAACATACATTCATTGTTAGAACGTGATAGATAACGTAAATTTTCTTGGAAACAAAATTCTTTTGGAACTGCTATAGATAATACGCTATTATATTCTGCTGTCATATGAATTCCACCTGCAACTTTTCTAATGTAAGCAATTTTTTCTTCATTTCTAATCCACCCCTAAATCCGGTTAGTTTCCCATTCTTCCCAATAACGCGGTGACAAGGAATGGTGATAAGAAGAGGATTAGCAGCAATAGCAGAAGCAACGGCGCGCACAGCTTTAGGTTTTTGAATTCTTTCAGCAATTTCTGTATAAGAATATGTCTTTCCATAAGGAATTTCACGTACCGTATTCCAAACAGATAATTGAAAATTAGTTCCATAAGCATCGATAGGGAATGTAAAAGTTTCTCGCTTGTTTTCTAAATACTCGATAACTTCTTTCGTATATATTTGCAAGTAATCTGGACTATGGATCAATATATGTTGGGGCAGTTTTTTTCTAGCCCATATATTTAATTCTTCAAAGTTTTCGTCTTGTGATCCAATGAAACATAGTCCATTTTCAGTTGCAGCAATATGAAATTGCCAATTTTTATGTGTAAGTAGCGTCCAATATATATAATTATTTTTGTAGGAATTCATTATCGTATCCCTCTTTCATCTCGTTCTTTTTTCGATATTCAGTAGGAGTAAATCCGGTTTTCTTTTTAAATAAAGTTGCGAAATATTCTGGGTTTTCTATCCCGACAGCAGTACTAATTTCTTTAATAGATTGATTTGTGTGTAAAAGGTATTCGGTTGCTTTAAGAATCCTGAATTGTTGTATATATTCTATAGGAGTTAGCCCTATTATTCTTTTGAAAGTACGTTGTAAATGAAAAGGGCTACCGTGACACATTTCCGCAAGCATGTCGAGAGTTAAAGATTTGTCATAATGCTTTTCGATATAGTCTTTAATTTGTTTTACCCACTCTTCATTAGGTAAAGTGATTCCATTTGGCTTACAACGTTTGCACGGGCGAAAGTTTTCACTTAATGCTTGCTCTGCATGATGAAAAATTCGTACATTGTTTCTATTCGGTATTCTTGATTTGCATGATGGTCTGCAAAAGATTCCAGTTGATTTCACAGCATAAAAGAATTTGCTATCATAGGAAGAATCATTATGAATAATTGCTTGCCAATACTCATTTGTTAATGTAACTCCTTCATTGTGCATAGAACATCACCTCTGAAATTAGTATAACCTGAATAAAGTGCGTATGTATGTATTCATAAATGTAAGAGCAAGATTACAAAGGTGAAAATATTGGATGGCGTTTAGATTATTTTGTTGTTTCGGAACGAATGAAAGACCAAATAACAGAAGCGAAAATTAATAGTGAAGTAATGGGGTCAGACCATTGTCCAGTTGAATTACATATAAATTTCTAAAAAAAAGAAGTATCTCCCTAATATTAGGGAGATACTTCTTTTTTTAATTCAGTTTGTTAAAATTTTTCAAATCATTCTTGAAATAATTTCATATTAAATATATACTTAGTAACGATAATCATTATCAGTGAAAATGATTATCAAGTGATGAAGGCGTAAAAGAATTATAGTCTAGGGGAAGTGAACGGGAATGAGTTCTGGATAAAATTATTAATCTAATGAAATATATATATGGGACAAGGTTCATATAGTTAAATTTTATTGAGAATATAGTTTGAAAATTCGAGAGGAGACATATAAAGATGAACAAGAAATTATTTACTTTAGGGATGGTTACAGTTTTAAGTGTAGGTTTAGCGGCATGTAATAGTGCGGATAAAACTTCAGGCGAGCAAAAACAACAGACAAAAGCTACGGAAACGAAAAAAGATGAAAAACGAAAAATCACATATTTAGGTAAAGAGTATACAGTGCCAGCAAAAGTAGATAAAATTGCGACAGCTAGTTTAGAGTCAATGGAAGATGCGGCAGTACTTGGAATTAAACCAGTTGGTGCCATTACTGTAGGTGGTAAATTACCAAAATATCTTGAAAAAGAGTTAGAAGGTGCTAAATCTGTTGGTGAGAAAATGCAACCCAATTTCGAAACATTACTACAATTAAAACCAGATGTTATTACATCGAGTACGAAATTCCCAGCAGAAACAGCTGAAAAGTTTACGAAAGTAGCTCCTACATTCCCGGTATCACACGTTTCAACAAATTGGGAAGATAACTTAAAGTTAATGGGAGAATTAACTGGTAAAAAAGATAAAGCAGAAAAAATTATTAAGGATTACAATTCGGACGCTGAAAAAGCAAAAGCAAAACTAGGAGATAAGTTAAAAGATAAAAAAGTACTTGTCATAAGACTAAGAGCAAATGAATTATTCCTATATCCAGAAGGAGTATACTTCAACCCTGTAATTTATAAAGATCTTGGACTAACTGCTCCAGAACAATTGAAAACTGTAAAAGCACAAGAGAAAATTTCATTTGAAAAACTTGCTGAACTTAACCCAGATTATATTTTCTTACAATATGAGGCAAGTGAAAATAAAAACCCGAAAGTGTTAGAAGAAATTGAAAGTAATCCAATTTGGCAAAGTATGAATGCTGCGAAGGAAAAGAAAGTATTTGTAAATGTTGTAGATCCAATGGCACAAGGTGGTACAGCTTGGAGTAAAACAGCATTCTTAAAAGAAGCCGTGAAAAATTTATCTAAATAATACAATAAGTAAGGTGCGTTGAATGATATGCAGAAAACAAATGCAGTACCAGTAACTATATTATGTATAGCACCCATACTCATCTTATTTACAATTATACTTTCGATTTTGTATGGGGCAAAAAGTATTGACGCTGAAACAGTGTGGAACGCATTATTTCATTTTGATTCAAGCGATGTAAATCATAATATTATTATTACTTCACGTTTACCAAGGGTAGTTGCAGCTCTTTTAGTCGGAGCATTTCTAGCCATATCAGGAGCACTTATGCAGGGGATGACAAGAAACTATCTTGCATCCCCTTCTATTATGGGTGTGACGGATGGCGCTGCCTTTGTTATTACACTTAGCATGATTTTTCTTCCGGGAATGTCATCAATTGGTATGGTTGTATGTTCAATGATTGGTTCTGCACTAGGAGCCGGTATCGTATTTGGTTTTGGTTCGCTCCTTCAAAATGGCTTATCACCAGTTAGGTTAGCGATTATAGGAACAGTTATTGGAACATTTTTAAGTAGTGTATCGGCTGCAATGGCTTCGTATTTCCAAATTTCTCAAAATGTTAGTTTTTGGTTTAATGCAAAGTTAGATCAAGTAGATCCTAATATCATTAAAATCACGATACCGTTTGGGATAATTGGAATAATTTTAGCATTGTTAATATCAAAATCTATTACCATTCTTTCATTAGGCGAAGAGGTTTCTATTAATTTAGGGCAACGTACAAAACTAGTTAAAGCGATGGCAATTTTATCGGTAATTTTCTTAACAGGAACAGCAGTTGCTTTAGTGGGGAAAGTTGGTTTTGTAGGTTTAATTATTCCGCACATTACGCGCTTTATAATTGGGGTAGATTATAAGTGGATTTTGCCATGTGCAGGTGTTATTGGTGGCGTTTTCTTAGCGTTATGTGACGTTTTGAGTAGATTTATAAACTATCCATTTGAAACACCTATTGGAGTCGTTACCTCTTTAATTGGAATTCCTTTCTTCCTTTATTTAATCCGTACTAGAGGAGGAGAGAGACATGCTTAAAAGTTCAAGTCAACGTTTCGGAATGACGATGGGGATTATTATATTTTTAATACTATGTGCTATTTATATTAGTTTAACAAATGGTACGTTCGACATTACGATTACAGATGTATTTAAAACACTTTTTAGAATTGATCCAGTACCAGAACATGATTTAGTTATTTTTGAGTTTCGCCTTCCGCGCATCGTAATTGCTGGATTAGTAGGATTAGGCCTTGGTGTTGCGGGTGCCGTTATTCAAGGGATTACGAGAAATGGGTTGGCGGACCCAGGTATTTTAGGCGTAAATGCCGGAGCAGGAACAGCGATTGTCATTTTTATGTTTTTCTTTCAAGGGCAATTAAAAAGCACAGACTGGGTTTCTATTATGATGATGCCAATGTTTGGTTTAGTAGGCGGATTAGGTGCAGCTATCATCATTTATCTGTTTTCTTGGAAAAACGGTAAATTAGATTCGCAGCGACTTTTATTAACAGGGATTGCAATTGGATCAGGATTTGGAGCCTTTTCTATGTACTTATCACTCAAAATGAAGTCAACTGATTTTGAAATGGCCGCAGTGTGGGTGTCTGGAAGCATATATAGTGCAAACTGGAAGTATATTGTGGCTATGTTACCATGGCTTATTATCTTAATTCCGCTTATACAAAAGAAAGCTTATTTATTAGATTTATTTCAATTGGAAGAAACGAGTATTACAAGTTTAGGTGTTTCAGTAGAAAGAGAGAAATCGATTTTACTATTAAGTAGTATCGGGCTTGTGAGCGCATGTGTTGCTGTTTCAGGGAGTATCGGTTTTATTGGCTTAATGGCACCGCATATAGCGAAAAGGCTTGTCGGTATTCAACATAAGTATATAATTCCTACGTGCGGCGTAATCGGAATGTTTCTTGTAATTGCTTCAGACTTTATTGCGAAAACAGTTTTTACACCTGTAGAGCTACCAGTTGGAATCGTTATTTCTATTGTCGGTGTACCGTATTTCTTATATTTACTTTATAAGGCGAAAGCGTAAGAGGAGGAATAAAAGTGAGTATTTTAAGTGCAAAAAATTTAGAAACAAGTTATGAAAAGCTTACAGTGTTTCGCGATTTAAATGTGGAAATACAAGAAGGAAAAGTAACGACAATTATAGGTCCAAACGGTTGCGGTAAATCGACATTGTTAAAAACAATGGGAAGAATTTTAAAACAAAAAAGCGGTAAAGTATATTTGCAAGGACAGGATTTACATACAATTCCAACGAAAGAAATTGCGAAGCAGTTAGCTTTACTCCCGCAAACTCCAATTGCACCAGGTGAGCTTAAAGTGGAAGAATTAATTTCTTATGGACGCTATCCACATCGAAATAACGTAAATAAGTTAACGACAAAAGATAAAGAAATGATTGATTGGGCATTAGATATAACGAAAACTTCTGAATTTCGAACGAGACAAATTGCAAATTTATCAGGTGGTCAAAGACAAAAGGTATGGCTAGCGATGGCATTAGCACAAGAGACAGAAGTGTTGCTATTAGATGAGCCAACTACATACCTTGATATGTCTCATCAATTAGATGTATTACAAATTGTGGAGAAGTTAAATAAAGAACATAATTGTACGGTTGTTATGGTATTACATGATATTAACCATGCATCAAGGTTTTCAGATGAAATTATTGCAATGAAGGAAGGAGAAATTGTTACAACTGGTAGCCCGGAAGAAATCATTACAAATGAAGTGTTAAAAGAAGTATTTCATATTGATGCACGTGTCATGATTGATCCGTATAACGGGGCTCCTGTTTGTTTCGGATATGATAGCGTTGTATCTGAAGAAGAAAAAATCGAAATATATGTAACAAGTTAAAAAAGAGGGGGAATAGGGTGAATACTACAGTTGAAAAACAGCAGATTATAACATCTAATACAGAGCAGTGGAAAATGTATTCAAAATTAGAAGGTAAGGAATATCAAATTCATATTTCAAAGCCGAGGCAACCAGCACCGGATTCAGGATATCCTGTCATTTACGTATTAGATGGCAATGCCTTTTTTCAAACATTTCATGAAGCAGTTAAAATACAATCAGTAAGAGCGGAAAAAACCGGTGTTTCACCAGCTATTATAGTAGCAGTGGGTTATCCAATTGAAGGCGCATTTTCAGGGGAAGAAAGGTGCTATGATTTTACGCCTAGCGTAATTTCAAAAGATGCCCCTTTAAAACCAGACGGTAAACCGTGGCCTAAAACAGGAGGAGCACATAATTTCTATACTTTTATTGAAGAAGAACTGAAACCACAAATTGAAAAGAATTTTGAGATTGATAAAAGTAAGCAAACGTTATTTGGACATTCTTTAGGTGGACTATTTGCTCTTTATATACTATTTACAAACTTAAATGCTTTTCAAAATTATTTTATTAGTAGTCCATCTATATGGTGGAATAATAAATCCGTACTTGAAAAAGAAGAGAACCTTATACATGAATTAAACAATGCTAAGTTTGAAACAGGAGTGTTCCTTACAGTTGGGTCACTAGAACGAGAGCATATGGTTGTAGGTGCAAATGAATTATCAGAGCGCCTTCTCCAAGTAAACCACGATAAACTTAAATTTAAGTTTTATGAAGCTGAAGGGGAGAATCATGCATCTGTTGTGCCGACGTCTTTAAGTAAAGGATTGAGGTTTATTAGTTACGTATAGGAAAAAAGGTTATGGATAAAACATTCCATAACCTTTTTTAATATGTAGAATTGTCCTTTTCGAAAGTTTTGTTTCAACTTTTCGTCTAAAGAGACAAAAAGTTGTCACAAATCGGTCACAATTAGCATAAACATAAAATAGACGAAATGAACTTATTTCCAAAAAGGCTTGGTTTATTTCAATCATGATTCGTAGAGTTGAAAAAGCATGGATTAAAAGTTCACTATATTCCCAAGGAGGTAGATCGTATGAAAACAATTCTTGCTATCGCTGGACTTATTTGGGTTTTATCGCATGGCATCCCAATTTATGAAGGAGAACAAATTCGCAGTGCTCTGAATAAAAATTTTAATGAATATCATATCATTAATCGGCAAGATAATGTTGTGACAGTTCGAGTGAATGATTGTTTTCATACGGTAACCGTTGAAGGAACTTCAGTAGTGAATGATACAAAAGTATGTGATCAGCAATAATTATATATGGAAAGAAAAATTCTAGGGTTAAATATCTGAAAATTAAAATTAAAAAATTATAGACGAAGAATAAGCGGGGGCGGTTAATCCCCGCTTATTCTTGTTTCACTTTATTGAATTTTGATGAGAGATATAATGATTTTGTGACAAAAAGGAAAGGGTATACTGAAAATTGAGATTAAGAAGCTAATGAGTTGTTAAGAATAATCATAAAGTGTAAATATACTCTTATGGGGTATCATGCGTAGATATTTAATGCTATAATTGGTATACTCATAAAAAACAATTGTTTTATTGAATGAAGAGGGTGTTGCAAAACTAAAATAAATATGCAATGTTATGAATCAGAAAAACTAGCTGAACATGCAATAGATAGCGATTTTGACCATACCAACGTGGCTGTTCCAGCCCTTTATCTTTGAGATGACTAAACTGTTGTTCAATTTTTCCACGCTCTTTCATCAACTGTTTGCCAAAGGTAGTTTGTAGAAAATGAGACACTACACGACGATGTGTACTTTTGATTGGTCCGCTATTACGCGGGTTAATTGGATTGATCGCAAAGATATCACATGCTCCGGCAATTTCATGAATGTGCTGACTATCATAAGCGGCATCTGCAACGGAAAATAACACATTTTGGTTTTGTATATCCCGAAGCAATGCAGGAGCTATTTTACTATCATGTACATTTGCGGTTGTAAATGCATACGACAATATAACACCTTCTGGTGTAGAACAGACATGAGTTTTATATCCCTTATACCAACCATAGCGAGTAGATTTTCCCCATTTCGCTTGAGAATCATATAAACTACTCCGTAAGGCTGTACTATCAATTAAAACGCACGGAATTAACCCTAAATTCTTTTCTTGAAGAATTTGTTTATGAAGCAACGGAATTTCTTCGTTGCGAAACCAAGTGCCTACACGTGAAAAAGTAGATATATGAGGAACAAGCGAAAGGCCACAAGATACACGAAATGAAGGATATTGATGTAAAAAACGAGTTAACTTACGTAATGAATTGATCTGGAATACCGTTTTTATAAAAAAACATTTGAGTAAAGCTTTTCTACAGATGGGTGGGCGGCCTGTCATAGGCGGAACGCCTCCAATGGTTAAACTGTCTACGTAGGCAAATAAAATTTGTAAAATGGATTGATTTTGATCAAAATTGGTTATCATACTAGTAAATCCGTCCTTTCTGGAGATAGTTTTAGGATACTATCATTCTTCCAGGAAAACGGGTTTCTTTATGCATTCATTTTTGGATATTTATGAGTTTTGCAACACCCTCGAATGAAGAGAAACTTTAAGAAGGTGATAATATGGATCATAAAGAGCATGAAGCAGTAACACATAGATCAGAAAAAGAAAAAGAACAGATTATAAATAGATTAAAGAGAATTGAAGGACAGGTCCGCGGTATTCAAAATATGATTGAAAATGATCGTTATTGCGTGGATATTTTAGTGCAAATTTCAGCGATTAATGCAGCGATGAAAAAAGTAGGAATGGGTGTATTAAAAAACCATACAAGTCATTGTGTTTCAGGTGCTATTAAAGATGGCAATGGTGACGAAGCAATTGAAGAATTAATGACTGTATTTGAACGTTTTTCAAAAGCGTAAAAACAAGCTAGTATGTCACTGGCTTGTTTTTTTGTTTACCTTCATAATAAGATCTCGGCGTATTGATGTGAAAAAGTGTGTGTAAAATAAACTTTTAGAAAATAATTGAAAAATCATGATATAAAACCATTGATTACCTTAGGGGGGTATGGTAAGATGTAATTGTGATTAACAAACAATGAATAAACAAGAGGAGGATTTTAAATGGAACAGTTAACATTACAGGTTGAAGGTATGTCTTGTGGACATTGTGTAAATGCTATCGAAAGCAGTGTGAAAGAGCTAAACGGTGTTGAACAAGTGAAGGTTCAATTAGCAGAAGGAACTGTTGAAGTTACTATCGACTCGTCTGCCGTAACATTAAAAGATATCGTTGCTGTAATCGAAGACCAAGGATACGATGTTCAATAATTATTTTTAGATATGGAAATAAATCGTACTTTAAATAAAGTACGATTTATTTTGCTAATCATTATACCTCATAAGGGTATATAGAGGTGAGAGACATGAATGAAAAAAAAGAGGCCAATCTTCAAATATCGGGAATGACATGTGCGGCATGTGCAAATAGAATTGAAAAAGGTCTAAAAAAAGTAGAAGGTGTTCATGAGGCAAATGTAAATTTTGCACTTGAAAAAACAAAAATAATGTACGATCCAACTAAAACAAATCCGCAACAGTTTAAAGAAAAAGTTGAATCGTTAGGATATGGAATTGTAAGTGATAAAGCTGAATTTACTGTTTCAGGAATGACATGTGCAGCATGTGCAAATAGAGTTGAAAAGCGTTTAAATAAGTTAGATGGTGTGAACAAAGCGACAGTAAATTTTGCTTTAGAATCAGCTACAGTAGACTTTAATCCTGATGAAGTTAATGTAAATGAAATGAAGAGTACGATTACGAAGCTAGGATATAAATTAGAAGTGAAACCAGATGATCAAGATGCATCAACTGATCATCGATTACAAGAAATTGAAAGACAAAAGAAGAAGTTTATTATTTCGTTTATTTTATCTTTCCCATTATTGTGGGCAATGGTTAGTCATTTCTCATTTACGTCGTTTATTTATTTACCAGATATGTTAATGAACCCTTGGGTGCAACTAGCACTTGCAACTCCTGTTCAATTTATCATTGGTGGACAGTTTTATGTTGGAGCTTATAAAGCGTTACGTAATAAAAGTGCGAATATGGATGTTCTCGTGGCGCTTGGAACGTCGGCCGCGTATTTCTATAGTGTATATTTAAGTATTCAATCTATTGGTTCTTCGAAACATATGACAGATTTATATTTTGAAACGAGTGCGGTACTTATTACATTAATTATTTTAGGTAAATTATTTGAAGCGAAAGCAAAAGGGCGCTCATCAGAAGCAATTAAAAAATTGATGGGTTTACAAGCGAAGACAGCTACAGTTGTGCGAGATGGAACAGAAATAAAAATTTTGATTGAAGAAGTAGTAGCTGGTGATATCGTCTATGTAAAGCCTGGTGAAAAAATACCAGTAGATGGTGAGATTGTAGAAGGAAAGTCAGCAATTGATGAATCGATGTTAACGGGTGAAAGTATTCCTGTTGATAAGTCAATTGGGGATGTAGTAATAGGTTCGACAATAAATAAAAATGGATTTTTAAAAGTGAAAGCAACTAAGGTAGGAAGAGATACTGCATTAGCTCAAATTATTAAAGTAGTAGAAGAGGCACAAGGTTCAAAAGCTCCTATTCAAAGGGTAGCAGATCAAATTTCAGGTATTTTCGTACCGGTTGTAGTTGTGATTGCGATTATCACATTTGCAGTATGGATGATATTTGTTACACCTGGTGATTTTGGCGGAGCACTTGAGAAAATGATAGCAGTACTTGTTATTGCTTGTCCATGTGCATTAGGTCTTGCAACGCCTACATCTATTATGGCAGGATCAGGAAGATCGGCTGAGTATGGTATTTTATTTAAAGGTGGAGAGCATTTAGAAGCAACGCACCGATTAGATACGGTTATTTTAGATAAAACGGGTACAGTGACAAATGGGAAGCCGGTATTAACAGATGTAATTGTAGCAGATGGATTCAATGAAAATGAACTGCTTAGATTAGTAGGGGCAGCAGAAAGAAATTCTGAACATCCGCTTGCAGAAGCGATTGTAGAAGGAATTAAAGAAAAGAAAATTGATATCCCAAGTTCAGAAACGTTTGAAGCGATTCCGGGATTTGGTATCGAATCAGTTGTAGAAGGAAAACACTTATTAATTGGTACACGTCGATTAATGAAGAAATTCAATATTGATATTGAAGAAGTTTCTAAATCAATGGAAGCGCTAGAACGAGAAGGAAAAACAGCAATGCTTATTGCAATCGATAAAGAATATGCTGGTATAGTTGCCGTTGCAGATACTGTGAAAGATACTTCAAAAGCAGCTATCGCAAGACTGAAAAAAATGGGTCTAGACGTTGTGATGATTACAGGAGATAATACACAAACTGCTCAGGCAATTGCAAAGCAAGTTGGTATTGATCACGTAATTGCAGAAGTATTGCCAGAAGGAAAAGCAGAAGAAGTGAAAAAACTGCAAACAAATGGTAAGAAAGTAGCGATGGTTGGAGACGGGATAAATGATGCTCCTGCTCTTGCTACAGCGAACATTGGTATGGCAATTGGAACGGGAACGGATGTAGCGATGGAAGCAGCGGATATAACGTTAATCCGTGGTGACTTAAATAGTATTGCTGATGCGATATTTATGAGTAAAATGACGATAAGAAATATTAAACAAAATTTATTCTGGGCATTAGCTTATAACGCGTTAGGAATTCCAATTGCGGCATTAGGTTTCTTAGCCCCTTGGGTTGCTGGAGCAGCGATGGCATTTAGTTCTGTATCCGTTGTATTAAATGCATTACGATTACAAAGAGTTAAATTAAAATCTTAAAAAGCTACATTAAGTAATTGAATAGAATTAAAAAACAATACTTGAATAAGTATTGTTTTTTTGTTCGTATAGAAATTAAAACGATATAATAAAGCAGAAATATAGAATCGTATGTAGTAGAAAAGTTAAGAGGTAGTTTGGTAAGGAGACTTATATATGTTAAAAGATATTATAATTAGAACATTCCAGAAAAAAGATTTAGATCAAGTATTACAATTGTTCTATGAAACAGTTCATACGGTTAATGCAAAAGATTATAATGAGTTACAGCTACAGGCGTGGGCACCGGAGCGACTAGATAGAGAAAATTGGTTACAGTCTTTAGAAAAGAATATTAGCTATGTAGCCGATCATAAAGGTATGATTGTGGGGTTTGGGGATTATAACGATGATCGTTACGTAGATCGTTTATTTACGCATAAAGATTATCAAGGGAAAAGAGTCGCTTCATACATACTACAGAAGTTAGAAAAAGAAGCAATGAACCTAGGGCATAGGGAGATATATACAGAGGCGAGCATTACCGCAAAACCTTTTTTTGAAAGTAAAGATTTTATTTGCATAAAAGAACAAAAGAAACAGCATAATGGTCAGATTTTTATTAATTATGTTATGAAAAAATATCCTTCTCATAAATGAGAAGGATATTTTTCATTATTTTACAGCTTCTTTTAGTTCTTTACCAGCTTTGAAAGCAGGTACTTTAGAAGCTGCGATTTGCATTTCTTCACCAGTTTGTGGGTTACGGCCTGTACGAGCAGCTCTTTCGCGAACTTCGAATGTACCGAATCCGATAAGTTGTACTTTTTCACCAGCAGCTAAAGTGTTAGTGATTGATTCTACTACAGTTTGTACAACTACAGTAGCTTCTTTTTGAGAAATCTCAGCATTTTGTGCTACGTTTTTAATTAATTCTGTTTTGTTCATGTTTTTCACCTCATATGTAAATAATGCTATTTAAGTTGTTATTATAACGTATAAAACATTCGAGAACAAGTGTACGTACATATATTCGCAAAAAAAATGAAATTTGTAATATTTTTAGGGTTCTTTATAGACATTCTATTTAAGCCGACAGAGATTTGTTCTTCATTTCAGTCTTCTCTTGATAAGAAGATAGTTTCTTATTATAAGATATGAAGTAAGGTAGTGCTACAAATAACATACCTCCTACTAAATTTCCAAAGAAAACAAAAATAAAGTTTGGAAAATATTCAGCCCAAGTGAAATGACCGGCAAAAATTGCGGCTGGGATGACAAACATATTTGCTACAACGTGTTGAAATCCAATCGCAACAAAAGTCATAACTGGGAACCAAATACCGATAATCTTTCCGATAAATTCTTTACTTCCCATACTGAGCCAAACAGCTAAACAAACGAGCCAATTACATCCGATTGCAGAAATAAATGCTTGCAATGGTGTATCTTGTAGTTTCGCTTGAGCGATAGAAATAGTTTTCGCTAAAAAAGCTCCTTCAGTTAAGCCAACGATATGACCGAAAAAATAGGCTACAAATACAGCTCCTATGAAATTGCTAAATGTAACAATAACTAAATTTCGTATGAAATAAAATAAAGTAATTTTCTTTTGGAGCCAGGCCATAGAAACTGTCATCATGTTACCAGTTACTAGTTCACCGCCTGCAAGAATAACGAGAATAAGACCAACAGGGAATACAGCAGCGCCTAGAAAACTAGAAAATGATCCCCAAGCCTTTGGCATTGTCCCAATAACATGAATATCGAGTAAATACCCTAATGCGATAAAAGCACCGCCAAAAAAACCGAGAATTAGCATAGGGAGTAATGATAAATGAGCTTTTTTCCTTCCGGAATTCGCAGCAAGTTCCGTAATTTCTTCTGGTGTAAATACAGACATGAATAACCCCTCCGTAATAAAATGATGGAATGAATAGAAAAAGATTCGAAAATATATACATTATAAAAATATGGTATGACTTCTGTATAAAATTGTCAAAGTGAATAGGGAGGAAATTACATATTAATAACATTGTTCATGTTGTCACATTAATGTAACAATAAGGATTTAAAGTGTTTCTAGAGGTGAAAACATGAATACGAATCATGTAAAAAAAGAACGAAAAAAATCAATCGTAAAGATATTTATTATTAGTTTTATAAGTATATTAATGATACTAGTAAGTTTGTATTATTATGCGACAGAAATAGAACGAAAACTAGTAACAGTTACATGGAATGAAATAGAAGCTTCTGCAATTCCTAAAGAATTTAATAATAAAAAAATGTTACAGTTTTCAGATGTACATTTAGGGCCAGAGTTTACATTGAAGCAACTTGAACATTTGGTGGAGAAGATGAATGAATTACATCCAGATATAGTAGTTTTTACCGGAGATTTAATAGATAAATTTGGTTCTTATAGTGCAGAAAGAGAGGAAGCGAAGGCTATTTTGCAGAAAATTTATGCTCCCTTAGGGAAATATGCTGTGTTTGGGAATCATGATAGGGGCGGGGGCGGTAGTTTATTTTACAAAAGATATATGGAGGAAGCTGGTTTTTCTGTATTAGTAAATGAAGTGCAGAAAATTAAAGTGGAAAACGGCAAATATATTACAATATCAGGTTTGGATGATTTTCTATTAGGGAAGCCGAAAATAGATTCAACTTTAAAAAACTTGAAACAAAATGATTTTAACATGTTATTAGTACATGAGCCGGATGTTGTAACCAAAATAAATCGTTACCCAGTTGATCTTCAACTGTCAGGACATAGTCACGGAGGACAAGTCCAAATCCCTTTTGTAGGTCCGTTAATTACTACCAAACTAGCTGAGAGCTATGTTGAAGGTATGTATGAAGTGGAGGGGAAGAGTAAGCAGTTATATTTATATGTAAATCGTGGTATTGGGACTACTAGGATGCCTGTTAGATTTTGTAGTGTACCTGAACTTTCAGTTTTTGTGTTGAAGCAAAAGAGTGACTAGAATATTTAACAATATGATTCGGAGGAACGTGCGATGTTGGGCGATGGAAAACAGTTTCTTGAAACTTTAGATGTGACAAAGTAGTTTTCATAAATAAAAAACAACAATAGGACCTATAAAGGGTCCTATTGCTGTTTTTATCCTGCATTGATTGCCCATAAATGTCCGATTGATGGGGGCTAATTATAGTTTTACTTTGTTATTTTTGCAAGGAAAGACCATCAAAATATGTTCTATAGTTATTTGAGAATTCGAAGTTGTTTTTTGTATCCCAATTAATAGACCAAGACATTAGGCCGCGGAATGCAGGATAGCCACTCTGGTTAGAAAGTTTATACTTTCCTCCGAACGGAACTCCTTTAATGATATAATTTAAAGCTTTTTTCATTTCAGTTGGCGAAATGTATCCACCACTTGGAGCTGCCGCTGGTGCTGCTGGAAGCCCAATCATGACTTGATCTGAACGAAGAGCTGGGAAAATGTTATTTGCATTACCACCTACAGGAAAACCATGTAAGAGCATATCTGCCATAGCGACCTCGTAGTCTGCAGTACCTTGATTGTAGTTATTACCGTCCATTCCAATCCCGCTACCAGCGTTGTAGTGTTGAACATGAATGTATGTTAGTTTATCTTTCACTCCGTAAATAATTGGTAAATATGCACCCCATATGCTTCCATATGCGCTATAACCGCCTTGAACATAAGCTGTTTCAGGAGCCATGCTTAATAGAAAATCTGGACCATAATGATCTGAGATTGTTCGAATAGCTGATATAAGATTTACGATTTGGGGAGTAGTTGGATTTTTGAAATTAGTATCATTTCCGTTTAAGTAAATACCTGATTCAAGGTCAATATCTATTCCATCAAAACCGTATTTATCGATTAGAGACTGTATGGAATTAATAAAACGATCCTTAGCGGCATTGTCAGGAAGTAAAACGACTCCATTTTGTCCACCTATTGAAAGAACTACTTTCTTTCCTTTACTTTTTAAATAAGAAATATCTGATTTGAAGTCTGCATCTGTACCATACACAGGAGAAAATTCAACAGTGGAACGATCACCACCAGTTTCACCAAAAGATACATTGATTACATCCCATTTTGGTGAAACGTCTTTTAATTTAATAATGCCAGTACCGTTATCAAAGTTATGCCAATATCCAACGAGTAATTTTGAACCTAAATTGTTTGCTGCTTGTGCTTGGAAAGGGGATAGCGGTAGAAGTAAGAACATTACTAAAATACAACAAAAAAATTTGAACTTGTTTAACATATCAACACTCCTATACAAAAAAGTTGTCTAGATGTATAATCTTGTTTATTTAATAATATCTGAAAATTCTTTCTTTTGTAAGGGGACTATAATTTTCTCAACAATTGTGTATGGGAAAGTATTAAACCTAATGTAATAATTTTTGAAGAAGGTTGAATTGCAATTGTTAAATTCAGAATATTTTGATATATTTTAAAGTATAGGACAAAATCTTTCGCACAGTACTCTTACATAAGTTTCAAAATTTAGTTTGGAAGGGGATGTACAAGATTTGGATAAAAATCTAAAGAAAGACCTCAAAATACGCCACATTACAATGATTTCAATTGGCGGCGTAATAGGGGCTGGTTTGTTTGTTGGAAGTGGTGCAGTTGTACATTCGGCAGGACCAGGTTCTATCGTTTCATATGCATTAGCAGGACTTCTAGTCATTTTCGTCATGAGAATGCTAGGAGAAATGGCAGCTGTTAATCCGACAAGTGGTTCATTTGCAACGTATGCAAGAGAAGCGATTGGTCCTTGGGCGGGTTATACAATAGGCTGGTTATACTGGTTTTTTTGGGTAATTGTTATTGCAATAGAAGCCACAGCAGGTGCTGGTATTATCCAATATTGGATTCCACAAATACCGCTTTGGTTATTAAGTTTAATATTAACAATTTTATTAACGCTGACGAACGTTTTTTCGGTGAAATCATTTGGAGAGTTTGAATATTGGTTTTCTTTTATTAAAGTAATAAGTATTGTTTTGTTCCTTTGTCTAGGTCTTGCTGTTATTTTAGGATTTGTTCCAGGAACAGAAGCACCCGGCACTTCGAATTTAATTGGACAAGGTGGATTTATGCCAAACGGTATAAGTTCGGTCCTGCTTGGAATTACTGTTGTTATATTTTCATTTATGGGATCAGAGATTGTAGCAGTAGCCGCAGGTGAATCTGCAGAACCTGTAAAAGCAGTAAAAACAGCAACAAACAGTGTGATTTGGCGTATTCTTGTATTTTTTATTGGGTCTATAGCGGTAGTTGTCACGCTACTGCCATGGAATTCAGCAAACATATTAAAAAGTCCATTTGTAGCTGTACTTGAACATATAGGAATACCAGCGGCAGCACAAATTATGAATTTTATCGTTTTAACAGCTGTACTTTCTTGCTTAAATTCAGGCTTATATACAAATTCAAGAATGCTTTTTTCAATGGCAGAAAGAGGAGATGCTCCAAAGTCATTTTTAAAATTGAACAGTAGTGGTGTTCCCGTTCGAGCGGTTTTATTTGGAACTTTCTTCGCTTATATTGGAGTTGTGTTTAGTTACATTTCTCCAGATAAAGTCTTTTTGTTTTTAGTGAATGCATCTGGCGGGATTGCGTTACTAGTTTATCTCGTTATTGCAGTTTCGCATTTAAAGATGCGTAAAAAAATGGGGAAAGTAGAACAACAAAATTTGAAAGTGAAAATGTGGCTTTTTCCGTATGTAACGTATGTTACAATTGCTGCTATTATAGCAGTTTTAGTTGCGATGTTCGCAATTGATACTTTACGTTCACAAGCATTTTTAACAATGTTTGTTACTGTTCTTATAATACTTTCTTATTTTATTTTTAATAGAAATAAAAATATCACAGTTTTGCATCCTAAAAGTAAGAATGAGGAATCTGTTCGATTCTAATTTTCTTATTTTCGAAGAGAGTTACACCCAATCATTGCTATAAAAGAATCATATATAATCATAGAAACAAGTAATTACTATTGTCATAGTGAATATAAACTTTTTTCTTGACTTTTTATACGAAGGCGAGCAAAATGGTAAAAAAGGAAGGGGGGATGATGATGGAAGAGTATGTATTAGAGCTGTATAACCTGTTATATACGACAGAATGGCAAGATATTGTTTCGTTTCTAGGAATCGTATTTTGCATGAAAATTGTAATTGTATATATGGAAGAGCAAGGTATGTTCTATTCCTTCTCATCTCCGTTCGATGTGCAGCGCGAGCCGTTGCTAAACTATGCCAATGTGAATTACGAACAATTTCCTTTTGTAGTTTTCTTTATGATTCGATTTATTACAGCAATTGTAAGGAAAAAGGAAAGTGACGATGAAGAGTGCCACTCAACTTGTAATATAGCGAATGTTTTTTAAGCTAAATACAAGGAGGAGATTTATATGTGGTTTCGATTTCTTATGATTGGTTTCTTTTCATTAACAGCAATTTCATTAATGGGATATCAAGTGTCTGAAATTTTTCAAGCATATAGCGATACATTTTTTAACAAAAACTAATCGCATTGCTATTTGAATAATAAAGCGATAAAATCCTTCTTAAGAAGTTTTATTAAGAAGGATTTTTTTCTTTGTCTTGTCTTGCTGTGTCAAACTATTGTCACATTTACACTGTGAATAATATGTTAAAATAGTGAGGTTATGTATACATACTTGAAGGAAGAAGGAGTGACCATTTTGGTGGATCAATCAACAAATCAGAAAAGCTATGCTCCTATTGTGATAACGCTTTCTGTAATTGTAAATGCGATTATTTTATTTTTGTTCTTTGGACCTGTTGGCTATGAAGGAGAAGTACATTTTGATGTAACGATTTTACCAATGTTAAACGCGATTTTTAATAGCTTTACGTTCGTATTTTTATTAGCAGCGTTATTCTCTATTATTAAAAAGAATGTGAAAATGCATCGTGGTTTTATCCTTGCAGCATTTACGACAACTTTACTATTTTGTGTGTCGTATTTATCGTATCATTACTTAGCACCGGCAACACATTTTGGCGGAGAAGGATTCATTAAATATGTGTATTTCATCATTTTAATTACACATATTATCCTAGCAGCAATTATCGTACCACTTGCATTGTTTGCGCTTGTATTTGGTTTTACAAATCAATTAACACGTCACCGTAAAATTGTACGTTGGACGATGCCGATTTGGTTATATGTAAGTTTATCTGGTGTTATTGTTTACTTAATGATCTCACCTTATTACCAATAAAAAAATCTCAGCCTGTAGGCTGGGATTTTTTTATTAAGCAAATATTTTTGTGAAATGAAAAAAATATGGTATACAAAAGTATAGTTGCTTTTCATATAGAAGGGATGGTAAAGAAATATGCAAAATTTTGTATTTCGTAATCCAACGAAACTTATTTTCGGTAAAGGTCAATTAGAACAGTTAAAAACTGAAATTCCACAGTTCGGTAAAAAAGTTCTTCTCGTATACGGGGGAGGCAGCATTAAAAGAAACGGTATTTATGATAATGTAATTTCTATTTTAAAGGATATTAATGCAGAAGTATTTGAATTAACAGGTGTTGAACCGAATCCACGTGTATCAACTGTAAAGAAAGGGATTCAAATTTGTAAAGAGAATGGTGTTGAATTTATTTTAGCAGTTGGTGGAGGGAGTGTAATCGACTGTACGAAGGCAATTGCAGCTGGTAGTAAGTACGATGGAGATGTATGGGATATTGTAACGAAAAAAACATTTGCTAATGAGGCATTACCATTTGGTACTGTACTTACTCTTGCAGCAACAGGATCTGAAATGAATGCAGGCTCGGTAATTACAAACTGGGAAACGAATGAAAAGTATGGATGGGGTAGCCCGGTTACTTTCCCGCAGTTTTCGATTTTAGATCCAGTTCATACTACTTCTGTACCGAAAGATCAAACAATTTACGGTATGGTAGATATTATGTCGCACGTATTAGAACAATATTTCCATCATGGAACGAATACAGAACTACAAGATCGTTATTGTGAAGCTGTTTTAAAAACAGTAATTGAGACCGCTCCTAAGCTTTTAAGTGATTTAGAAAATTATGAGCATAGAGAAACTATTTTATATTGTGGTACTATGGCGTTAAACGGCATTTTAGCAATGGGAGTAAAAGGAGATTGGGCGACTCATAATATTGAGCATGCAGTTTCTGCTGTTCATGATATACCACACGGGGGTGGCCTTGCGATTTTATTCCCGAACTGGATGAAGCATGTTGTAGAGGAAAATGTAAGTCGTTTTAAACAGTTTGCTATTCGAGTATTCAATGTAGAAACAGATGGAAAGACTGATCGAGAAATTGCGTTAGAAGGAATTCAGGCGTTACGTCAATTTTGGACTTCAATTGAGGCGCCAGTAACATTATCTGATTACGCTATTGGAGAAAATGAAATTGATTTAATGGCGGATAAAGCGATGGCGTATGGTGAATTTGGTAACTTTAAAAAATTAAATAAAGATGATGTTTTAAGTATATATAAAGCTTCTTTATAAGTGAATTTAGAAAAGAAACCTATTTGATTGTTTGATCGAATAGGTTTCTTTTTGCTGTTTATAAACGTTTTTGGATGTTTTTGATTATTTTTTGATTGTTTACGGTTGATTTTTGTGACCGTTTTCATTATACTGTAATCAAAGAAGAGGTGAATAAAATGTTAACTCCTGAACGTCATCAAATGATATTGCAACTTGTAAAAGAACAGAAAGTTGTAAAATTACAGCAATTAGTTGAAAGAACAGAAAGCTCTGAATCGACAATTCGCCGTGATTTAGCGCAATTGGAAAAGCAAAGGTTATTAAAAAGAGTTCATGGTGGTGCCGCTGTTTTAACAGGAAAAGGGCAAGAACCAACGATGGTTGAAAAATCATCCAAAAACATTCAAATAAAACAACAAATTGCTAAGTATGCGGCTAGCGTTATTGAACAAGGTGATTGTGTTTATTTAGATGCAGGAAGTACAACATTTGAAATGATTCCATTTTTAATAAATAAAGATGTTACTGTCGTTACGAATGGACTTATGCATATTGAAGCTTTAGTTGAAAATAATATTCGTGCGTATTTACTAGGCGGAATGATGAAGAGTAGGACGAAAGCTTTAATCGGTGCTATGGCACAGGAAAGTATGCAGAAGTATCGTTTTGATAAATGTTTTTTAGGTGCAAATGGTGTACATGAACAGCTTGGCTTTACAACGCCAGATCCAGAAGAAGCGCTCTTAAAACAAATGGCATTAACATTAGCAAACGAAGGATATTTCTTAATTGATGAAAGTAAGTTTTCAGAAGTTGCATTTGCGAAAATTGCAAATGTTGAAGAAGCAAATATTATTACAAACCATTTAGAAATTGATTTAGAAAAATATAAAAGACAAACCAATGTAATTGAGGCTGATAAACAATGATCTATACAGTTACTTTAAACCCATCTATTGATTATGTAGTGCAAGTTTCTTCTTTTGATTTAGGAACAATAAATCGAGCGGAGAAAGATATGAAGTTTCCTGGAGGAAAAGGAATTAATGTTTCTCGTGTTCTTCAGCGTTTAGGTGTTAAAAATATAGCACTTGGATTTACTGGTGGATTTACTGGTCAATTTATTAAAGAGGTATTACAGACGGAAGGTGTAACAACAAACTTCGTCCAAGTAGATGAAGATACTCGCATTAATGTGAAAATAAAAGGGGAAGAAGAAACAGAATTAAATGGCCAAGGTCCTATTGTAACAAAAGAGCAGTTCGAACAGTTAATGAAAAAAATTGAGAGTATGCAACCTGGAGATTGTGTTGTACTTGCTGGGAGTGTACCGGTCTCTATTCCAAGTACCTTTTACGAATCAATTGCTGCGTTTGGAGCTGAAAAAGGTATTCGTGTAGTAGTAGATGCAAGTGGAAGCGCACTGCAACATGTAATTAAAAATAAGCCATTTTTAATTAAGCCAAACCATCATGAACTTGGTGAGTTGTTTGGAGTGGAGCTTTCAACAGTAGAGGACGTTTTACCTTATGGAAGAAAATTAATTGAACAAGGTGTAAAACACGTTATCGTATCGATGGCTGGAGAGGGAGCTTTATTATTTACGGCAGAAGGTATATATGAAGCGACTGTTCCAAGAGGTGTTGTAATTAATTCAGTTGGGGCCGGAGATTCTCTTGTTGCAGGGTTTGTAGGCAAATATGAACAGACAAAAGATATTGAAAAGGCATTTCAATACGGCGTTGCAACAGGGAGTGCAACAGCATTTTCAGCTGATTTATGTAAGAAGGAAAAAGTAGAAGAATTATTGTCGCAAGTAATTGTAGCTAAGCGATAGGGGGAAGCAACATATGAAAATTACAGAACTATTAAAAAGGGATACAGTCATTATGGATTTGACAGCTTCAAATAAAGAAGCTGTCATAGATGAATTAGTTGAGAAATTAAACGGGGCAAATCGTTTAAATAGTAAAACGGAATTTAAAGAAGCTATTTTAAAGCGGGAGTCCCAAAGTACGACTGGAATAGGGGAAGGTATTGCAATACCTCATGCGAAGACAAAGGCTGTTAAACAACCATCGATTTGTTTTGGTAGAAGTGTAAGCGGTATCAATTATGAGTCGCTTGACGGACAGCCAGCACACTTATTCTTTATGATTGCTGCAAGTGAAGGAGCGAATAATACTCATTTAGAAACGTTGTCTCGTTTATCGACATTATTAATGGATGAAGGATTTCGCAAGCAACTATTAGAAGCAAAGGATGAAAGTGAGCTTCTTCAACTATTTGATGAAAAAGAGAATGAAAAAGAAGAAGAGACTGAAGTCGCAAAACCAGAAGGAAATGAACCGTACGTACTTGCTGTTACAGCTTGTCCAACTGGAATCGCTCACACATATATGGCAGCGGATAGCTTAAAAGCAAAAGCGACAGAGTTAGGAATAGCAATTAAAGTTGAAACAAACGGATCAACAGGTATTAAAAACGGTTTAACGAAAGAGGATATTGAACGTGCAACAGCTATTATTGTTGCGGCGGATAAACAAGTAGAAATGAATCGTTTTGCTGGTAAACATGTCATTCAAGTGCCAGTTGCTGATGGGATTCGAAAAACGGAAAATCTGCTTAAGCGAGCTGTCAAACAAGATGCACCAATCTTTAAAGGTGTAAAAGAGGACGGGAAATCAGAAAGTATTGAGGGAGAAAAAGGATTAGGAATTTATAAGCATTTAATGAGCGGTGTAAGTAATATGCTTCCATTCGTTGTTGGCGGCGGGATTTTAATAGCGCTAGCGTTTTCGTTTGGTGGTATAAAGGCGGAAGGTCCTTTAGCTGAATTGTTCATGTCAATTGGTGGAGGAAAAACAGGTGCGTTTTTATTCCTTGTACCAATTTTAGCTGGATTTATTGCAAGTTCTATTGCTGATCGTCCTGGTTTTATGCCTGGTGTTGTAGGTGGATTTTTAGCGGCGAATGCGAATGCTGGATTTTTAGGTGGGTTAATTGCTGGTTTCTTAGCTGGATATGTTGTTTTAGGGTTGAAAAGATTATTTTCAGGACTACCAGTACAATTAGAAGGAATTAAACCTGTATTGTTATATCCAGTCTTTGGATTATTGATTACAGGAGTTGTAATGCAAAAAGTAGTAATTCCGCCTGTAGTAGCATTAAATGAAATGTTGACAGGGTGGTTAAATGGTTTAAACGGTACGAATGCTATATTACTAGGTCTTATTTTAGGTGGTATGATGGCAATTGATATGGGGGGGCCAATTAATAAAGCGGCATTTACGTTTGGTATTGCTGCAATAGAAGCACAGAATTTTGGAGTGCACTCAGCAGTTATGGCTGGTGGGATGGTACCGCCACTTGCGATTGCATTCGCAACTACATTCTTTAAATCAAAGTTTACAGAAGCGGAACGTAAATCTGGTTTAACCAATTATATTATGGGAGCATCGTTCATTACAGAAGGTGCGATTCCGTTTGCTGCTGCAGATCCGGTTCGAGTAATCGTAAGTTGTGTTGTTGGTTCAAGTATTGCAGGTGCGTTATCTATGTTATTCCAAATTACATTACCGGCACCGCATGGTGGATTATTTGTAATAGCATTAGTAAATAAACCGTTACTATATATTTTCTCTATATTAATTGGAACAATTGTTTCGGCTGTTATGCTAGGTGTTTGGAAAAAGAAAGTTCAATAACAAATAAAAAGAGAGCAGTTTTTAGTAGCTGCTCTCTTTTTATTACAAAAAAATAGGTTAACAATTGAATATTGATGTTTTTTGGTAAAAGATGTAACGAATTGTGAATTTTTTGTAACAAAAAAGTAACACTGTAATTTTTTCTGGAAAAAAGTTCTTGTGCTCGTATATGAAAAATATATGAAAACCACTGGAGATTGTATGAGGAATACATTTTATTAATATGGAAATTTATGTTACAACTCGTTAATCGTATATTACGAATGCTTTGTAATTGTGTGATTTCTAAAAATTCTAAAAATCTGTTGCTATAATGAAAATACGAAAACAAAGCAAATGGAGGCTATTCATGAAAAAATTATTAGGTATAGCAACAGCAGCAGTTTTTGGTCTTGGGATTTTTGCGGGTTCTGCTAAAGCGGAAACAATTGTAACAACAGACGTATTAAATGTTAGAGAAAACCCAAATGTAGAGTCAAAGCTTGTAGGTAAAGTGTTCAGTGGGAATACACTAGATGTTATAAATACAGAAAATGGATGGACAAAAATTAAGTTGAACGGTAAGGAAGCGTTTGTAAGTGCCGATTTTACAAAGAGCACATATTATGTAACGGCGGGCGTATTAAATGTTCGTGCTGGAGCGAATACTGATTCTGAAATTTTAGGTAAACTTAATAAAAATGATGTGATTGAAACGACGAATCAAGTTCAAAATGAATGGTTACAATTCGACTACAATGGAAAAGTTGGATATGTTCACGTGCCATTTTTAACAGGAACAGCACCTGTAATCGAAAAGAAAGAGGTTGTAGCTCAAGAAGAAGCGCCAGCTAGAACAAATACGCCAGTTAAAAATAATACAGTAGTTAAGAATAAAGAGTCTGTTAAGAGTAACGATTCTATTAAGAATGTAGAATCAAGTAAACCTGTGGTAAAAGAAAAACCGGCTGCAAAACCAGTTGCAAAATCTACTGAAACAAGTGCGCCTACTGGTGGTCGTGAAATTACAGTAGAAGCGACGGCATATACAGCAGATCCGAGTGAGAATGGTTCGTATGGTGGTCGTGTATTAACTGCAATGGGGCATGATTTAACAGCAAATCCAAATATGAAAGTAATTGCTGTTGATCCGAAAGTAATTCCGCTTGGATCAAAAGTATGGGTAGAAGGATATGGAGAAGCGATTGCTGGAGACACCGGTGGTGCGATTAAAGGAAATCGTATTGATGTATTAGTCGGTTCAGATGGTAGTGCTAATAGCTGGGGGCGCAAATCTGTAAAAGTGAAAGTTATACAATAGGTTATCGATATTAATATAAAAAGCGGTTGCTTGAAACTATGTAAGCAGCCGCTTTTTATGGATTATTGAAATGGATAAATAGTTTTACCTGTGATAATTTTATATGCACTGCAAAATTGCGTTTGTATATATTCTGTATTTTTATTTTCTGGATGTAATGTTGTTTCATGGAGAGTAGAATGAAAAGCCCGTAGTAAACAATTTAGGGCGAAGTATAATTCCTCTTGTGAACAATTTTGTTCTTTTGTAGAAGTGGCTAAAATGAGGTCTTTTGTCAAAGATGAAAAATTGATGGTGGATTGTTTCATAGTTAACTCATCCTCTCGAAACTATTTTTATCATGTATATGCAGAATTGGACAAACTATGTTCTTTTTTCTGTGTAATTTCATGTACCGAAATGAAAGAACTTGCAATCATGCCGTTAAAATTGGTAAGATTGGGTATAATCAATAGATGGAGTATATTACATAAAGAGAGTTGAATGATATGGGAGAAGTGCAACGTGAAAAAGTTGCTGTCATCATTGGACCAACTGCTGTTGGAAAGACGAAGTTAAGTATCGATCTTGCCAAAGCGTTGAACGGTGAAATTATTAGTGGTGATTCCATGCAGATCTATCGAACGATGGATATTGGAACTGCAAAGGTAACAAAAGCAGAGATGGACGGAATTCCACATTATATGATCGATATAAAAAATCCGGAAGATTCATTTTCTGTCGCGGAATTTCAAGAACGTGTTCGCAAGCATATTCGAGAAATTACAGAACGTGGTAAATTACCAATTATAGTTGGTGGGACCGGTCTTTATATACAATCTGTTTTATTCGATTATCAGTTTACAGATGATGCTGGTGATGTGATATACCGAGAGCAAATGGAAAAGTTAGCTTTAGAACGCGGTGTGGAATATGTACATAAAAAATTGCAAGAAGTAGATCCAGAAAGTGCGGAGCGTATTCATGCAAATAATGCACGACGTGTCATTCGGGCGTTAGAAATTTTCCACATGACGGGTGAAAAAATGAGTGACCAAATTGAGAAACAAGAAAAAGAGTTACTCTATGATGTTTCATTAATTGGCTTGACAATGGATCGAGAAATGCTATACGATCGCATTAACTTACGAGTGGATTTGATGATGGAACAAGGCCTATTAGAGGAAGTAGAAGGGCTGTATAATAGAGGGATACGAGATTGTCAATCTATTCAAGCGATTGGATATAAAGAAATCTATGATTATTTTGAGAATCGAGCCTCTTTAGAAGATGCGGTGTCACAATTAAAGACGAATTCGCGTCGTTATGCAAAACGTCAATTAACGTGGTTCCGTAATAAAATGGATGTCACGTGGTTTGATGTTACAGACGGTGAAAAAACGTCAGAAATTTTACGATACATAGAAGGAAAGTTACAAGTAAAGTCGAATAATAGTAAGTAGAGAAAAAGAGGAGGATTCGACATGAAGCAATCAATCAATATTCAAGATCAGTTTTTAAATCAACTCCGTAAAGAAAATACGTTTGTTACGCTGTACTTATTAAATGGTTTCCAGCTTCGTGGATTAATTAAAGGATTTGATAATTTTACAGTCCTGCTGGAAACAGAAGGTAAGCAGCAGCTTATTTATAAACATGCAATTTCTACATTTGTACCACAAAAAAATGTTTCAATTGAATTAGAATAGTAATGAATTATTGTACATAACAAAAAAGAGCGAGTTTTGAAGTGACCCCTAAAAGTTAGACACGGTTATTTCATTAGGCAGCTTGATAAAAGTGAGTCCGGTATTGTACCGGGCTCATTTTTAATTTTGCCTTAATCCGTTTCGTATTATAATAATCTATATATTTTTCTAATTCTATTTTAAAGTGCTCTACATTTTCAAATTCTTTTATGTAGAGGAACTCCGACTTCATAATCCCAAAGAAATTTTCTATTACTGCGTTGTCGTAACAGTTGCCTTTTCGAGACATACTCTGGACGATAGCTCTTGATTCAAGTGTCCGGACGTACTGTCTCATTTGATAATGCCATCCTTGATCCGAATGCATCAGTAGCTGGTGGGTTTCAGGTAAACGTTCCAATGCTTTCTCTAACATGTCTGAAACAAGCGAATACGTCGGTCTAGAACCAATTGTATAGGTAATAATTTCACCATTATACAAATCTAATACAGGTGATACATACAGTTTTTCTCCAAACAATTTAAACTCTGTGATGTCTGTTACCCACTTTTGATTCGGTGCATCTGTATGAAAATTACGCTCTAAAATATTAGGTGCAATTCTACCGACTTTTCCTTTATAGGATTTATATTTCTTCATACGCACAACACACTTTAACCCAAGCTCTTTCATAATGCGCTGAACCTTCTTGTGGTTCACTTTCTGGCCACGATTCGTTAATTCATCACGAATGCGACGATAACCATAACGACCTTCATTTTCCTCATAAATCGCTTTAATCTCGGCTTTCAAATCGGCATCTACATCTGGACGATTCATTTTCTTTACTAAATCATAATACGTGCTTCGAGGAATAGTAGCTAGCTCCACGAGTGCCTTCACCGAATATTTATGCCTTAATTCATAGACTACTTGCGCTTTGTCTTGTTTTGTGATTTTTCCTTGTTTTGAACTAAGGCATTTAACTTTTTTAAGTACTCATTTTCCATCTCAAGCTGTTTAATGCGTGCTTCAAGTGCTTCGACTGATCCTTCAGCTAAAGGTTGTTTTACTTGTTTATTTGAATCTTTTTTCATGGATGGACGCCCCTTTTTCTTAGATTGAAGGGCATCAATTCCTTGTGTTTCGAGCTGTTTTTTCCAAACAGAAATCGTTGAAGGGGCAGGAATATTAAAGATAGCTGCCGTCTCAAATAAGGACATACCGTTTTCAATCATAAAGTTTAGTACGTCTAGTTTAAATTGTTGTGTGTAATTTGTACATCGTTTTAGAAAAGCTTCCAGACCATTCTGTTTATATTGGTTTACCCAATTCAAAATGATTGTGTCACTTATACCGAGCGATCTACCCATTTCTCGATAACTTTCATTTCCGTTCAAATAACGTAGAACGATTTGTATTTTTTCATCAGCTGTAAATTTAGCCATAGAAAAACTGCACCCCAATTGTTAGACTGTGTCTAACAATTGGGGTGCAGTTCAGTTTCCTCGCTCTTTTTTTATTTGTCATAAACAATATATGATGAAATTTAAGCGATTCTAAATACAGTAAGGCGGATATTAGTATTTCCTGTCGCAGGGATTGTAATCTCATTAAGAGTAGATTGGACAGAAATTCTTGCACCAGCTGCTAATGTTTCGATTGTAGTAAATGAAAGTGAGTCGCCTATTAAATTTGAAGAGAAATTATCAGTTGCGACTGCTCCATTAATTGAAATGCCTACTCCGAGTGGAGCGCATCCTGGCGCAGTTGTAGAAATGGATACGCTAATTACATAAATACCACCGTTAATAACAGTAACTGTATCTGTGCCGTTGAAGATAATATTGTTTACGTTAATTGCAGTACTAAAAATAAAGTTATTAAATTGCAGTACTGTTTGCTGGATATTGTTTGTTACAACAATTGTTGCTATAGGGAAGCTAGGTCCAGTTGGCCCAGTAGGTCCGGTAGGTCCACCAGAAGGTCCAGTAGGTCCAGTAACTCCTATGCCAGTAGCGCCGGTAGCACCCGTTGGTCCTTGAATGCCTTGAGGTCCGGTAGCACCCGTGTTACCTTGAACGCCTTGAGGTCCAGTGGCACCAGTAGCACCCGTGTTACCTTGAACACCTTGAGGTCCAGTAGCACCCGTGTTACCTTGAACACCTTGAGGTCCAGTAGCACCGGTAGCACCAGTAGCACCCGTGTTACCTTGAACGCCTTGAGGTCCAGTAGCACCGGTAGCACCAGTAGCACCCGTGTTACCTTGAACACCTTGAGGTCCAGTGGCACCAGTAGCACCCGTGTTACCTTGAACACCCTGAGGTCCAGTAGCGCCCGTGTTACCTTGAGGTCCCTGAGGTCCAGTAGGTCCGGTAACTCCTATACCAGTAGCGCCAGTGGCACCGGTAGCACCCGTGTTACCTTGAGCACCTTGAGGTCCAGTAGCACCAGTAGCGCCCGTGTTACCTTGAACACCTTGAGGTCCAGTAGCGCCGGTAGCGCCCGTGTTACCTCGAGGCCCAGTGGCACCGGTAGCACCCGTGTTACCTTGAGGTCCGGTAGCACCAGTAGCACCAGTAGCACCTGTGTTACCTCGAGGCCCAGTGGCACCGGTAGCACCCGTGTTACCCTGAGGTCCAGTAGCGCCGGTAGCGCCCGTGTTACCTCGAGGCCCAGTGGCGCCGGTAGCACCAGTAGCACCCGTGTTACCTTGAGGTCCGGTAGCACCAGTAGCGCCCGTGTTACCTCGAGGCCCAGTGGCGCCGGTAGCACCAGTAGCACCCGTGTTACCTTGAGGTCCAGTAGCGCCGGTAGCGCCCGTGTTACCTCGAGGCCCAGTGGCGCCGGTAGCACCAGTAGCACCTGTGTTACCTTGAGGTCCAGTAGCGCCGGTAGCGCCCGTGTTACCTCGAGGTCCAGTGGCACCGGTAGCACCAGTAGCGCCTGCTGGTCCAGTAGGTCCGGTAGGTCCTTGAATAAACGAAGCGGAATTAACTAGAGCAGTTTGTAATGCTGCTATTAATTTAAGGAGCTCTTGAAGTGTGCAAGGGTCAATTCGGAATAATTTTGTAATGTATAGTAAATAGTTAATGAGATTTTGAAGCTCAATAAATACAGCGCTTGCTACAAAGGTTGGATTTCTTAATATAGTTATTAAGTTTTTAATGATAGCTAACCCTTGTGCTTTCAGGGAGGAAGTAGCGTCTAGTGAACAAATAAATTTACTCAGTAGGTTCAATGTATCGATTAGATCTTCAATATTTTGGGGAGATGGATTTGCGAAAAGTGTTGGGATTATTTTTGTTAAATCAATAATAATCGCACGAAATGTTCTAAGTTGAGCTTTAGTAATTGGGATTGATGGAGTATTTGGGATTCGTCCGGCGCTACTTGGAAAGCATGGTTTGGAGAATTTGTTTTGATTGTCGTTATAACGAGACATTAAATCTCTCCTTTCTCACGAAAATGTGAACGAAACTCATCATAGTAGATGCAGAAATTAGTTAAATGGTCATAGTAAAATCGTTTGTTTAAAGAAAAAATAGAAAAAACGCCTTACAATAAGGCGTTTTTTCTATTTTCTGCGTATTGATAATATCGCTTTAATGAAATTTTTGATTTGAATCCAGCGAGTTTTATAATTTCTGATTCAGGAGTTTCTTTTTTTATTAAGTTTAAAATATAGGTGTTACGAAAATGTTGTCCTGAAATTCCTTTACGTAAATTGGCTCTAGCCACTTCGAGGCGAATCATTTTTTGTATAGCAATTTCCGTTAATGCCTTTGGTGCATCATTTTCATATACCCACCTGTATGTTCCACGGTTAAAATCGAATGCGACAAATAATGGATCATCACTATGGTATTTAGGACGAACTGGTTCCGGGATGCTTTTGTAATAATTATATAGTTGTTTTTTGTCTTCTTTTGCTAATGTAATTGTTCTTTCTACACCTGCGG
Organism: Bacillus sp. PPSBB_2; assembly: GCF_045291115.1. Taxonomy (NCBI): domain Bacteria; kingdom Bacillati; phylum Bacillota; class Bacilli; order Caryophanales; family Bacillaceae; genus Bacillus; species Bacillus sp. PPSBB_2. The sequence continues at coordinate 3,927,534 of NZ_CP147983.1, read as the reverse complement.
TTGCTGGGATTGATAATGTGTTAGTTTCAAAGTGAACGTGATGCATTGTTAATGCTGTAAGTTCCTGTAAGGATAAACCGTAGTCAATCAATAGATTTAAAATAGCAATATTGCGATCCATTAATAAGGGGCGCACAGGAAGTTGTTTTTCTGAAAGTCCTTCTAATGAAGTGACTATATACTTTAACCTTTTTTCTTCATCAGGTGAAATGAAATCTTCGTTACGAAGTGTACGGTCTGGTTGAATAGATATCTCCATATTTTTCAATGGATTAGGAATGTTTAGAAAATGATGCATTCTATTTAGTACAATAAATACACGATGCATCGTTTTTTCTGAGTAATGTCGATTCGTTTTTAAATCGGAAAAGTAATCTTCGTAGTCTTTTGTACAAAGTGTAGCCCATATATTACTGGAAGGGAGCTTTTTGTTTTTTTCTAACCAATGTCCGAAGTCTTCAACGTCATAAACATAACGTTTAATAGTTGAGGGTTTTCGGCCTTTATTCAATAAAAAAATAGAAAAGGCTTGTATTGTATCATGGAATTCCGTTGTCTCCATAGTCCCACCACCTTAATTATTTCTTATATTATAGCAAACTTTTCTGAAAATAGGCATTTACAAGGGGGACAGGAATAATAATATTTGGTGAGTGGATAAAATGAGGTGATTGTATGGAACAATCGATGCGAAAGAAAAACAACAATCAAATTAATATTGTGTTAAACCATCGAAAGAAAATTTCTTTGCCAGCCGCAGAAAATAAAACGGTAATTTCAAATGAAACTGCAATTAAACATGAAATGCTGCAGAGAATTGAAGAAGAGATGGGGAAGCTTGTTGGGATGGATGATATAAAAAAGATAATAAAAGAAATATATGCTTGGATTTATGTGAATAAAAAAAGACAAGAGAAGGGATTGAAGTCAGAGAAGCAAGTACTTCATATGCTGTTTAAAGGGAATCCAGGTACAGGGAAGACAACTGTTGCTAGAATGATAGGGAAATTGCTGTTTGAGATGAATATTCTATCGAAAGGCCACTTGGTTGAAGCTGAACGTGCTGATCTTGTAGGAGAGTACATCGGCCATACAGCTCAAAAAACAAGAGACTTAATAAAAAAAGCAATGGGAGGTATTTTGTTTATTGATGAGGCGTATTCTTTAGCTCGAGGAGGAGAGAAGGACTTTGGAAAAGAAGCAATTGATACGCTTGTAAAACATATGGAAGATAAACAACATGGTTTTGTATTGATTTTAGCTGGATATTCAAGAGAGATGAATCACTTTCTTTCATTAAATCCAGGGCTGCAATCTCGTTTTCCATTTATTATTGAATTTGCGGATTACTCGGTAAATCAGTTGTTGGAAATTGGGAAAAGAATGTATGAAGATCGTGAATATCAGTTATCGAAAGAGGCTGAATGGAAATTTAGGGATCATTTACATGCTGTAAAGTATTCGTCGCAAATTACATCGTTTAGTAATGGGCGGTATGTACGGAATATTGTTGAAAAATCAATTCGTACACAGGCGATGCGGTTGTTGCAAGAAGATGCCTATGATAAAAATGATTTAATTGGAATATCGAGTATGGATTTGATGCTCGAAGAGGAGACGCACAGTACATAAACTGTGCGTCGATTTTTGTGTATAAGTTCGTTTACTCTTTTTTTTCTTTTTCTTGGTGTACTTTATGGAAGTGTTCCATTTTAGCGCTCTTTTCGTGTGCTGAATTAGGATCGTGTCCAAATTGATTTACTGAGCTTTTTTGAGCTCCTTTATTAACGTGGTTTGTCATTTGTATTCACCTCACTTTAAAAATTAGTATAAACATTATATAAAGAAAAAATCGTTAGAAAAGAAAAACCTCTTTACGATATGTAAAGAGGTTAGATTGCTATTTATGGATTGAACGTTCTTTCGTTTCGATACGTCTGTGTGGTAAATGCCATTTGTAATGAATAGAAACCATGCGGAAGCAAACAATTAAAATGAATAAAATGTAAAGAGCCCAATCGCTAACAATAATTTGAGCGCCAATTAAAAAACCTGCTAAAATTGTCCAAAAGGCATATACTTCAGCTCGAAGAACGAGAGGTTTCCTGCGGGCTAAAAGATCGCGAATGATACCGCCGCCAATACCAGTTAAAACAGCTGCTACAATTGTGGCGCTAATTGGTAAATTTAATTTTTGGGCATATAATGCTCCTTGTACAGCAAATGCTGATAAGCCGATAGCGTCAGTGATATTTTCCTACTTTTTCCAATGTCTAATTAACTTATTTGGAAAAAGAAAAATAATAGTCATTGATAAAAGTGCGATTTGGAATAACATGTCTTGTTGCCAAAACGCGACAATCGGATAACCGATTAATAAATTACGAAGGGCACCTCCCCCAAATGCGGTTGCCATTCCTAAAATATACACCCCGAAAATATCATAATCCTCTTCCATTGCAACAATGGCTCCGCTTAGTGCGAAAGCGATTGTGCCTATGATGCTAAAAATCTCCCATGCCATGAATTTTCTCCCCCGCTAACTAGATGAAATGTGCTTCCTCTGCTATTATATTAGAAGGTTTAAATTTCGAAAAGGATGAGTGAACATATTTGATGGAAGAAAAAGAAAAAGTCATATTAGTAGGCTGTCAATTGCCACAAGATGATGATGAAAAATTTATGCATTCCATGAAAGAGCTTGCATCACTAGCGAAGACTGCACGAGCAGAATTGTTAGTGTCAACAACGCAAAAACGACCAAAGTTTCATCCGGCAACTTACATAGGTAAAGGGAAATTAGAAGAGCTTACAATGTTAACTGAAGAATTAGAGCCGGATGTTATTGTATTTAATAATGAATTAACGCCGAGTCAAATTCGGAATTTATCCTCAGTATTAAATGCGAGAGTAATTGATCGAACGCAACTAATACTGGATATTTTTGCGCAACGTGCGAAGTCGAGGGAAGGTAAGCTTCAAGTAGAATTAGCTCAGTTGCAATATACAATGCCGCGTCTTATGGGGCAAGGATTGTCCTTATCGCGTCTTGGTGGTGGTATTGGAACGAGAGGACCAGGTGAGACGAAATTAGAGACGGATCGTCGTCATATTCGATCCCGTATTGATGAAATAAAGAAACAACTTGCAGTTGTTGTGGAACATCGAAAAAGATATCGTGAGAGAAGAAAAGATAATAAAGTATTTCAAGTTTCGTTAATAGGGTATACAAATGCAGGGAAATCGACACTGTTTAATAGATTAACGGAAGCTGATACGTTTGAAGAAAACCTTCTGTTTGCAACATTAGACCCAACGACGAGGAAGATGCCGTTACCTTCTGGTTATACAGTATTACTAACTGATACTGTTGGTTTTATACAAGATTTACCCACTTCATTAATCGCTGCTTTTCGTTCGACACTGGAAGAAGCGGGGGAAGCAGATGTCATTTTACATGTAGTTGATTCCGCGGATCCTAACTACATAGGGCATGAAAAAACAGTAAAACGATTATTATCAGAACTTGAAATTAACCATATTCCTATTATTACGTTATATAATAAAAAAGATGAATTACATCAAAACTTTATTCCGTTTCCGAAAAGTGATTTCTTAATGACTAGTGCTTTTGAAGAAAGTGATTTATTGCGTATAAAAGAAGCGATAGAAACGAAGATGAAGAAAGAAATGGATTGTTATCGAGTGGAAATCCCTCCGAGTGAAGGTAAGTTGTTAACGCTTTTAAAGACGGAAACTCTATTAGCAAAGATGGAGTTTCTAGAAGATAAATTTGTATATGATTGTGCAGGGTATATTTTTACTCATTCATCGCTTAATGTGCAATTAAAGAGATTTTTAGTGGAAGAAGGAGAAAATAAAAATGTTTGATCGTTTGAAAAATGGAGAAAAAATTGCTCCAATTGTAAAAGAAGTAGAGAGTCAGATTACAGAAGTACATAAACGTGCGGATGAAGTGATTGAAAGCAATCAGTTTCGTGTATTAGAAAGTTTTCGGAAACATAAAATTAGTGACTCGCATTTTATCCCGACAACAGGTTATGGTTATGATGATATTGGCCGTGATACGTTAGAAAAAGTGTATGCTGATGTATTTGGGGCGGAAGCTGGACTTGTTCGTCCGCAAATTATTTCAGGTACTCACGCTATCTCTACAGCGTTATTTGGTATTTTACGCCCGGGAGATGAGTTATTGTATATCACTGGGAAACCGTATGATACGTTAGAGGAAATTGTTGGTGTACGTGGGAAAGGTGTAGGTTCATTTAAAGAATATAATATCGGTTACAATGCAGTTCCGCTAACTAGTGCTGGGCTTGTTGATTTTGAGGCTGTTGCAGCGGCGATTCATAATAATACGAAAATGATCGGTATTCAGCGTTCGAAAGGTTATGCTACTCGTCCATCGTTTACTATTTCTCAAATTAAAGAGATGATCGCGTTTGTTAAAGAAATTAAACCTGATGTTGTTGTGTTTGTAGATAACTGTTATGGCGAGTTTATTGAAGAGCAAGAGCCATGTCATGTTGGTGCAGATTTAATGGCGGGTTCGCTTATTAAAAACCCGGGCGGCGGAATTGTTAAAACTGGTGGTTATATTGTCGGGAAAGAACAGTATGTTGAAGCGTGTGCATATCGTTTAACGTCTCCGGGAATTGGTGCGGAAGCTGGAGCGTCTTTATACAGTCTGCAAGAAATGTATCAAGGGTTCTTCTTAGCGCCACATGTTGCAGGACAAGCGCTGAAAGGTGCAATTTTTACAGCTGCGTTTTTAGAAAAGTTAGGAATGAACACGTCACCAGCGTGGAATGCGCCAAGAACAGACTTAATTCAATCGGTTCAATTTGATGATAAAGACCGTATGATTGCCTTCTGCCAAGCGATTCAATATGCATCTCCAATTAATTCGCATTTTACTCCGTATGCAAACTATATGCCAGGTTATGAAGATGATGTAATCATGGCGGCGGGAACGTTTATTCAAGGTGCAAGTATTGAATTGTCTGCTGATGGTCCAATTAGACCACCGTATGTTGCGTATGTGCAAGGTGGCTTAACGTATTCGCATGTTAAAATTGCGATTTGTTCTGCGATTGACGAATTGATTGAAAAGAATTTATTAATAATTTCTTAATGGGAAGCTGTCGATTTTGGCAGCTTTTTTCGTATAAAAGTAATGATTTATGCGATTAGAAAAAAGAATGAAAAAATTCATAAAAAAATTATAAAAAATCATGTAAGAAAAGCTAACATCTATTGACACTAAACATAACATGGTATAAAATGAGAAGCAGTTAAGGCGAAGGAGGAACTGAAAAATGAAAGAAGATAGACGTTCTGCCCCGCTGTTTCCTATTGGTATTGTTATGGATTTAACACAATTGTCTGCACGTCAAATTCGCTACTATGAAGAGCATAATCTTGTTTCTCCAACCCGTACAAAGGGGAATCGTAGATTATTTTCATTTAACGATGTAGATAAGTTGTTAGAAATTAAAGATTTGTTAGATCAAGGCCTGAATATGGCTGGTATTAAACAAGTGTTACTAATGAAAGAAAATCAAACAGAAGCAGTGAAAGTAAAAGAAGAAACGAAAGAAATTTCAAAAACTGAGCTTCGCAAAATACTTCGAGATGAACTACAACATACAGGTAGATTCAATCGAACTTCATTGCGACAAGGTGACATTTCAAGATTTTTTCACTAAAGATAACTGATTCTGAAGGCGATTAGAGGGACTAAGGAGGAATTTATAATGTCTAGATACACAAAAGAAGATATTTTCCGTTTGGCGAAAGAAGAGAATGTAAAGTATATCCGTTTACAATTTACGGACCTTTTAGGGGTAATTAAAAACGTAGAGATTCCAGTGAGACAATTAACGAAAGCTCTTGATAACAAAATGATGTTTGATGGATCTTCGATTGAAGGTTTCGTACGTATTGAAGAGTCTGATATGTATTTATATCCTGATTTAGACACTTGGGTAATTTTCCCTTGGACAGCTGAAAAAGGTAAAGTAGCTCGACTAATCTGTGATATTTACAATGCAGATGGCACTCCATTTGATGGAGACCCACGTAACAACTTAAAACGTGTGTTAAAAGAAATGGAAGCTTTAGGATTTTCAGACTTCAATCTTGGACCAGAGCCAGAATTCTTCCTATTTAAGGTTGATGAAAAAGGAAATCCAACATTAGAACTAAACGATAACGGTGGATACTTCGACCTTGCGCCGATGGATCTAGGGGAAAACTGTCGTCGTGATATCGTTCTTGAACTTGAAGAAATGGGATTTGAAATTGAAGCATCTCACCATGAGGTTGCTCCAGGACAGCACGAAATTGACTTTAAATATGCAAATGCAATTCGCTCATGTGATGACATTCAAACATTCAAACTTGTTGTAAAAACAATTGCTCGTAAACATGGTTTACACGCAACGTTTATGCCAAAACCACTATACGGTGTGAACGGTTCAGGTATGCACTGTAACTTATCATTATTTAAAAATGGTGAGAATGTATTCTTTGATGCAAACGGTGACTTACAATTAAGTGATGATGCTCGTCACTTCATCGCAGGTATTTTAAAACATGCACCAGCATTTACAGCGATAGCAAACCCAACTGTAAACTCATATAAACGTCTAGTACCTGGATATGAAGCGCCTTGTTACGTAGCATGGTCTGCACAAAACCGTAGTCCGTTAGTACGTATCCCTGCATCTCGTGGTATTAGTACACGCGTAGAAGTGCGTAGTGTTGACCCAGCTGCAAACCCATATTTAGTAATGGCTACATTATTAGCTGCAGGTCTTGATGGAATTAAAAACAAATTAACTCCACCAGCAGCAGTAGATCGTAACATCTATGTAATGACAAAAGAAGAGCGCGAAGAAGCAGGTATCGTTGACTTACCAGCAACATTAGCGCAAGCATTAGTTACATTACAATCTAATGAAGTAGTATGCGGTGCACTAGGAGAACACTTACTTGAGCACTTCATCGAAGCGAAAGAGATTGAGTGGGATATCTTTAGAACACAAGTTCACCAATGGGAACGCGATCAATATATGTCTCTATACTAAGAGGCTTGAACCCTTGATACAACTCGTATCAAGGGTTTTTTAATTCCCTATTATTACAATTTTATGTGGTTGCAAAATGAAAAATAGCCACATAAAAGCCAATAATTAATAACAAGTAGTGATATCATAGAAAAACATTATCAGATAAACGTAAGTTTTATATAATTTATGAACTGAAAAAGCCTTGATACTACGGTATCAGGGCTTTTTTAGTGAAGTTATTGGATATATTAACTACTAGATAATGGATTGTTTTTGGTTATTTTAAATCATGTTACTAAGAAAATCTTTTCAAAAGAATTGATTTTATCTTTTTTAAATCACTTGTGCTATAACTTAATAATTCTTTACTGCCTGTACAACGCGACCAATTATTTTTACATCTTCAGCTGAAAGGTCGTAAGTTTTTGGTTCGTGGATAGGGTCATTACTCAATGGTATTAAAGTAATGATGCTTCCGGATTTTGAAATCTTTTTCACGGTAGCATCATAACCATTGACTTTTACAACAGCAATTTGTCCGTTTTCAACATAAGGAGTTTCCTCTACTAAAACATAAGAACCATCAGGGAATTCGAGATTCATGCTAGTGCCTTTTACAGTAAGATAAAAATACTTTTTACGTTTGTTTAAAAATGTACTCAGCATGGGTAAATAGCCTTCGATATTTTCTTCAGCGAATATTGGTGTACCAGCTGCTACAGAACCAATGATAGGAATATGAAGAATGTTTGATTGATCGTTTTGGATGGTTTCATAAATAGAAACTTCTTCTTTAACAGTATTGTCCTCTTGAGTTGCGAGTCTTTCTAAATCATCAGTAGTAATTCCTAATCCCTTACAAACTTTTATGACATTATCAACAGACGCTTTACCAATCCCTCTTGATAACATGGATTGCAGTGTTGTGGGGGGGAGACCTATTTTTTCGGCGAAGGCTCTTTTGCTATAGCCAGCTTCTTTTATTAAGCGTGTTACAACCTCTGCTTTTTTCATTACTTTCACCATCTTTCTTATTAAAATGTATACGATATTGCGTATTTCTGTATATATCATAACCTAACTAAAATTGTTAGTAAATAGAAAAATATACGAAATTGAGTATTTAAATACGTTTTTTTGTTGACTAAATACGAAACTGAGTTTATATTTAAATGGAAATGAACGCAATATCGTACAAAAAAACAGGTGGTGAGTCAATGTATCCGAATTTGCGTGCAGAGATGGCGAGAAAAAGAATTATGATTACACAAATTTCTTCGCATCTGAAACTTCGCCACGCAACAGTGAGCGACAAAATAAATGGTAAATTTCGTTTTTATTATGATGAAGCTTTTGAAATTAAGAAAACTTTTTTTCCAGAACATAGTTTGGAATATCTTTTTGAATTTGAAGAAAATGAAGCGAATTGAAATCGGAGGAAATTTACTTAAAATGTAACCCTATAATCGAATTATTGAATGATGATTTAATAAGAGGGGTCATATCAAAGTATTTAATTTAAATTCCGATAACTAGTTAATTTGTAAAAAGAAAGTAAAGAATTATGCGTAGTGCGAAATTATCTCAATGCAATAAAGATAGTCCAAAATTAGTAGTGAGGAGGAGATGAGGATGGGGCAATTAATTGACTCATCAGTACATAGTTCATTAGTATTTGAAGTTAATGGCAAAGTAGTAACGGATAGTTTGATAATTGCGAAGATATTCAAAAAAAATCACTTCGACGTTTTGAAGGAAGTTCGAAAACAAATTGTATATGTAGGTGAAGAGTTTGGAGGAGAAAATTTTCACGAGTCCACTTATTTTAATTCAAAGAATAGGCGAATCCCTAAATATGATTTAACAGAAGAAGCATTCACGTTACTTGTTATGGGATATACCAGTAGAGAAGCGGTTGGAATGAAAATCAAATTTATGAAAGAGTTCAAACGAATGAAGCAATATATACAAAATCAACAAAATGTGCCAAAGGATCCAATGGGGGTTTTAAAGTTAACATTTGCTGCGTTAGAAGGACATACTCAGGAGATACAAGAGATAAAGTCTGAGGTGAAGGGTTTGCGAGAAAATACGCCGCTTTATGCTATCGAGTGTGAAGAGATAACAAGGGCTGTAAAAAGGTTAGGTGTTATGTTATTGGGAGGTAAAAATTCAAATTCTTATCAGGATATCGGTCTTAGAAGGAAGTTATATAGAGATATTTATAGTCAGTTACATCGGGAATTTGGTGTGAATAGTTATAAAGCTATTAAACGTTATCATTTGGATAGAGCAATACAAATGATTAATGAAGAATATTCAATTCCAACTGTTTTAAATGAAGAAATTACAGTTAAAAACTCACAAATAAATATGGCAGACATTCAGTAGGAGGAAAGAACATGCAAAGAAAGATTTTAGTAATTACTAGCAGTTTAGCAGGGTTACCAACTGTCAGTGAATTTAAAACAAAAGAAGATGCAAAAGAGCAGGTTAGAAAGCTTATTCAAAAAGGAATGAGTCAAAATGTGATTCGTATAACACAAGAAATTCCAATGAATATCGAAATCCAAGTGGATGTTGAACTTGAGGAATAAGAGAGGTTTAGAAGAAAATAGATATGGATAGCATGATTGTTTTGAATGAATGCATAAGAAAAGAATCCGTTGCAGCGGATTCTATAAGAAAAAATATCTCTAGATAAGTATAACATTGAATACCGTTTTTGAGAATTGATGAGGTGGCTAGTATGGGGATTATTCGAGTGAAAAAAGATAGTAATTATTCCGTTATAAATAATACTGGTTTAAAAGATGAAAGGTTGTCATGGAAAGCGAAAGGAATCTTAGCCTATGCGCTTACATTACCAGACGATTGGACTTTTCATATTAGCGAATTAGCTCGACATGCTAAGGATGGAGAAGATTCGCTCCGTACAGGTTTTAAGGAATTAAAAGAATTAGGTTATGTAAAACGTTATCCTGTTCGTGATGGGAATACGAAAAAAATTACAAGGTGGGATACGGAAATTTACGAAACGCCACAAAGGAACATGCCACAAATGGAAAACCAAGATGTGGTAAAGCCATATGAGGAAAATCAGAAACTACTAAATACTAATAGACTAAATACTAATAAACGAAATAATAATGATGATATGGATAAATTAGAATCTCGTGTATTCATCAATGAGAGGGTTAAAGTAAGTTGTAACTTTATTAAGGGGATGGGCATTCCGTTAAGTGAAATTGCAATTGCAGAGTTGGGGAGTTTTTGTAATTTGTTTAGTGGGGAGTTAATTCAGCATGCAATTAATAAAGCCGTTGATGAGAATGCGCCAAGATGGAACTACATTAAGGCTATATTGAAGAATTGGAAGGAGCAAGAAGTTAAAACATTAGTTGATGTGGCCATACTAGATAGACGTTTCGAAATGAGCAAGAAAAAGAAATATAACGGGACAGGTAGGAAGTATTCAAATAGAAAAGAGATTGTACCCGATTGGTTATATAAAGATGATGAATCAACAAATCTAGAAGAGGAAAGAAAAACCGTGCAGTCTACTGATGAAGAGCGTGAGAGATTACAAGAAGTGTTAAATAAATATAGGTCATAAGAAAAAATGCTAGATGATTTACAAGTAATAAAGATTGAAAAGGCTAATAAGCATATTCATGCTATTAAATTAGTATTAAGAGACTTTGTAAAAAGAACGGAAGTGGGTGAATCAGTAAGTGTTCGAATGGCTCAAAGATTATAAGAAGTTAGAAGAAGAAATTGCTTATTTAGAATACAACTTAGATAAATCAAAAGCCGAATTGAAGCGTTGGATTAGCGGTGATTTGCAAAATGTAAGATTAACCGCTGAATCGGAAGGGGCTAAGGTAGAAGGGCGGATTGAAGCAATTGAATATGAATTAGCTCATAAAATGAATGAAGAGTATGATTTAAAGCTTTTGATTAATAAGTTTACAGGACTGGATCATCAAATACTTAAAATGAAATATGTTGATGGAATGACTTTAGAGCAAATTGCGTTTGAATTACATTATAGTACAGGCTATATACGCCGAAAACATGCTGAAATAAGGAAGATTGTCAAGTTTTTAGATGGATTTTAGTGTTACCTTTTTGTAGGATACATGTAGTGTACAGAAAGTATTGAAAAAGTGATTTATAGTAGTAATATAAGATTTCGACGAAAGAGCAACTATTTTTATGGTTGCTCTTTTTGTTGTGAAAGAAGGTGAGTAATATGAAGTGATTTGATGGATTAATAGGTCTTTAGCTTCTAGTTATATTTAGTAAAGTAGTAGTTTTACAGGCGAAAATAATAGAAAAATGAGGAGATGTTTAATGATGAGTTTATTAGCTGCTTCAGTCAAAACAAAGAATTTGCCACAACAGGTATTACGTTGGCAATCAATGGTAGAAAGCGAATGTTCTGCACAAGGTGTACCTGAGTTAGTTCCTTACGTGCTTGGAATTATTATGGTGGAAAGTGGAGGGAATTCTGAAACGACACCTGATATTATGCAGTCTAGTGAATCACAAGGATGGGCAATGAATACAATTAAAAACCCGAAAGATTCAATTTATTACGGAGTGAAGCATTTAAAGGGTGCTTTTGATGATGCGAAGAAAAATGGCATTACAGATTTAAGTGCCATTGTTCAATCGTATAATTTTGGTCGAGCTTACCTTCGCTGGTTAGCTTCTAACAATAAACAGCATTCATTACCGGTGGCAGATCTGTATTCTAAAACGGTTGTTGCGCCATCACTTGGAAATACGACCGGTGCTATGGTGAAATATAGTAACCCTATCGCTGTTGCCTACAATGGTGGTTATCGATATAAAAACGGGGGGAATTTCTTCTACTCTGAAATTGTTAAACAATATGTAGATTTTGATGGAGGAACTGGTGGCGGTGACAATAAGCCGTTACAACCAAAAGGACTGGGAATTGCAACGTCTAAATACCCAGAAGGATGGGGCATTAATTTATATAGTGGTCCTGGAAAAGATGCTTGGTTTACAGGTCATGTCATTAATACAAAAATGCCATATTTAATTATAGATGCTGCTTGGTATGGCGGGAATGAAAATATGCTTTGCTTAGGTTGGGAAGCCTGGGCAAAAGAAGAACACTTTGAAGTGCAGTGGTTCCACGCTTACTCAAAATATCCAGCAGGTTATGGTATTAACACATATGATGGTCCAAATGGAAATTATAAAGGAAATGTGGATGGATCTTATCCATATGGTGTTTTTGCGAGAAAAGATGGTTACATTGATATTGGACAAAACACATGGGTAAAAGAAGAACATTTTAATGTAAGGTAATAACAAAGTTTTTTATTATTTGATTTTAAATTATAAATTTTAATATATAGAAAAAATATAAAAGGGTGCTTTTTTAAGTGCCTTTTTATATTACGTATGAATAGAAAGGAAGATTATTATGGCAAAATTTATTTATCCAACAGATACAACGAGAGTAACAAGTGGATTTCGGGGGAGCAGACCAGATCATCATGGGATAGATCTTGCTGAATCGGGCTATCATCCAATTTATGCAGCAGCTAGCGGACGAGTTAGTCGTTCTTATATTTCATCCAGTTATGGTGAATGTATTATGATTGTGCACACTATTGATGGGGTTACATGGGAAACAGTATATGCCCATATGCGTAGCGGTTCTCGAACAGTAAAAGAAGGTGATTATGTTACACAAGGACAAACTATTGGGGTTATGGGGAACACAGGGGATTCTAGTGGTCAACACTTGCATTTTGAATTGCATAAAGGGTCTTGGAACATCAATAAGAGTAATGCTGTGAATCCATTAGACTACTTAGGAAAAGGAGACGGTGGTGGTACAACTGAACCTTCTGATAAACCGCTACAACCAAAAGGGCTGGGAATTGCAACGTCTAAATACCCAGAAGGATGGGGCATCAATTTATATAGTGGTCCTGGAAAAGATGCTTGGTTTACAGGTCATGTCATTAATACAAAAATGCCATATTTAATTATAGATGCTGCTTGGTATGGCGGGAATGAAAATATGTTATGTCTAGGTTGGGAAGCCTGGGCAAAAGAAGAACACTTTGAAGTGCAGTGGTTCCATGCTTACTCAAAATATCCAGCAGGTTATGGTATTAACACATATGATGGTCCAAATGGAAATTATAAAGGAAATGTGGATGGATCTTATCCATATGGTGTTTTTGCGAGAAAAGATGGTTACATTGATATTGGACAAAACACATGGGTAAAAGAAGAGCATTTTAATGTAAGATAATATCTTTAAATCAGCATGTATTAAGTAGGATGAAAAAACTTGTTATCATACCTCTTGAGATGAGAGTAATATCTGTAAAATGCTGGGCGGAATATAGAGTGCGATTTTTGAAAGAGCAACTGATGTAAAAAGTTGCTCTTTTTTTTTTTGAATGTGAGGACCATAACCCATTATATAGAATATGGCCTGTCTGAGGATTTAGTTTCTAGATGTACTTAATAATTCAGTGGAATTTTAAATGATAAAAAATAAAAAAGGAGATAATCAGTAATGGAAATTAGAAAAAAATTAGTGGATCCAAGTAAATATGGTATAAAGTGTCCCAATACAATGACACCAGAATTCATCACAGTACATAATACGTACAATGATGCATCAGCAGAAAATGAGATATCGTATATGATTGGGAATAATAATTCAGTGTCGTTTCATGTTGCAGTAGATGACAAAGAAGCAGTACAAGGTATTCTGTTTGATCGTAATGCTTGGCATGCGGGTGATGGTAACGGAAATGGTAATCGTAAATCTATCGGAGTGGAAATTTGCTATTCTCTAAGCGGTGGGGATAGATATTACAAGGCGGAGGATAATGCAGCAATTGTTATTGCTCAGTTAATGAAACAATTCAATATACCGATTAGTAATGTACGTACACATAAATCGTGGAGTGGAAAGCATTGCCCACATCGAATGCTCGATGAAGGAAGAGTGGATCAATTCATTGAGAAGATAAACAAAGCATTTAATGAAGATAACAATAAACCACTACAACCAAAAGGGCTGGGAATTGCAACGTCTAAATACCCAGAAGGATGGGGCATCAATTTATATAGTGGTCCTGGAAAAGATGCTTGGTTCACAGGTCATGTCATTAATACAAAAATGCCATATTTAATTATAGATGCTGCTTGGTATGGTGGGAATGAAAATATGTTATGTCTAGGTTGGGAAGCGTGGGCGAAAGAAGAACACTTTGAAGTAGAGTGGTTCCATGCTTACTCAAAATATCCAGCAGGTTATGGCATTAACACATATGATGGTCCAAATGGAAATTATAAAGGAAATGTGGATGGATCTTATCCATATGGGATTTTTGCAAGAAAAGATGGTTATATCGATATTGGGCAAAACACATGGGTAAAAGAAGAACATTTTAATGTGAGATAAGGATATGAGAGTAGGATCACTCGTATGATTCTCTTTAATTTTTGAAAAGGAGATGAGAACGATGGAAGAACAAATCTTCAATTCAATGATTCAACAAGGAGCATTCGCAGCTTTATTTGTATGGATGCTGTTTACTACGCAAAAAAAGAATGAACAGCGCGAAGAACAATATCAAAAAGTTATTGAAAAAAATCAACAGGTCATTGAAGAACAAGCAAAAGCATTTAGTTCGTTGTCGAAGGATTTATCAGATGTTAAGCGAAAAATCTTGGGGAACGATGATGAGAAATAAAATATGGTATTAAAGTATTTGTCGCATATGCAGGTTCTCAAATAGGAATTCGATTCATATATAGCTAATGAGAAAAAGCCCTAATACCGATAAGTATTGGGGCTTTTTCTCATTAGCTATAGTGAATAAGGTTGTGGTGGATTTTTCAAGAGGAAAGAGTGAATGAAGTCTAATATTAATGTAAATGAAATGAAACTTTGAATGCTGCTTAGTTATAACATAGTTTTATTCAGAATTTTGTTAGTTCATTTTCTAAATTTAGGGAATAAATATAGTTTAGTACCTTGCAATAAACAATACTAAGTGGTATATTATGGATAAAACAGGTACCGTGTATTGAACAGTATAAGATAGGAAAGGAGGATGGCACTTGAACGTTCAATTTAAAAAAGGTGTGCTTGAACTTTGTGTATTAGCACTTGTAAAACGTAAAGATAGTTACGGTTATGAACTTGTTCAGCAAATTTCTAATAAATTTTTAATATCGGAAGGATCAGTATACCCTTTATTACGTCGTTTGACGAAAGAAGGGTATTTTCAAACGTATTTAAAGGAATCTACGGAAGGGCCACCTCGTAAATATTATCAATTAACAGAGCAAGGGGAGACGCAATTTCATTTGTTAGTAACAGAATGGCGTGATTTTGCGAAAGGGGTACAAGAAATTATTGAAGGGGTGGAATGGGATGAGTAAAGAAGGGTTTCTTAAAGAATTATCAAGTTATCTTAGAAAGTTACCAGAGGAAGAGAGGCAAGATATTTTATTGGATTATGAAGAGCACTTTCAGTTTGGACTAGAAGAGGGGAAAACTGAATCGGAAATAATACAGGGCCTTGGTTCTCCGAAAGTAATCGCGAAAGAATTACTTGCGATGTATCGCTTCGATGAAATGAAAAAAAATCCATCGACTTCAAATGTGACAAGAGCTGTTATGGCAGCGATTGGACTTAGTTTGTTTAATTTTATTATTGTGTTAGGCCCGTTAGTCGCAATTATTGCTTTTATATTTTCTTTTTGGATCGGTGGTATTGCTAGTGTAGTAACACCACTTTTCGTTATTGGAAAAGTATTTATGGGTACTTTTATATGGTTGGATCTTTTCGTTAGTATAACGTTTGTTGGAGTAGGTTTATTGTTATGTATTATCGCTTTTTATAGTACAAAGTGGTTTAAGAGATTGTGTGTACGATATGTAATATGGAACTTCAAAATGATAAAAGGAGAGTAAATGATGAAAAAACTATTTTTAATCGCTATCGCTTGTATCGTTATTGGAGTAATAGGAATTTCCCAAACATATGAAAAAGCAGTACAAACTGCTGAAAAAGGCGATAAAGAAAATGTAATTAAAAACAAAACATTAAAAAATATAGAAGTTAAGTTAGATGCCGGGGATATTATTGTTCAAAAATCTCCTGACTCTTCTTTTTATGTAAAGCAATCGGGAGATGTACGTAAACAAGAGATTCGTATCGCAGAAGATGGTGACACATTAAAAATTATTGGGGAAAGAGAAAAAGGTGCTTCATTTGATTTTTCTTTCTACGATTTTAGGTTTCAAACGTCTAAATTGACTCTACTTGTGCCCGAACGCTCTTACCAAGATGTAAAAGTAAATTCATCTGCTGGACAAATCGAAATGAGTGATGTGAAAAGTGATAGCGTAAGTGTTAGAACACTTGCTGGAGAAGTAGAGTTGAAACAAGTAACGGCTAAGAATGTGGAGGGATCGACAAAAGCTGGTGAGGTGAACTTTAAGAAGGTATTAGGGAAAGTGACCGCAAAAACAACAAGTGGGGAAATAAATATTCAAGATCATGATTCTAAATATAATCTAGAAGCAAGTTCAACTGCGGGAGATATAGATATTACTTTATCGGAAAAACCACAAGATGCGGTAATTACTGGGCAAAGTGCTGCGGGAGATGTAACGATTTTTAATGAAGAAAATAAAAATGTAACAATTGGAAATGGTAGTAAAAAGATTAGCGGTAAAACGGCTGCGGGAGATGTGACGATTGAAACTCGTTAATAAGAAATAGAATGCATGGAAATCTATCAAAATACAAAAAGAAGATAATTACCGTATATAAATAAGGTAATTATCTTCTTTTTGTTATTTTTAATGTAAATCACGATATACGCCAATTACTTTCCCGATAACTGACACTTGTTTTAAAATGATAGGTTCTAATGAAGAGTTTTCTGGTTGTAGACGGAAATGGTCTTTTTCTTTATAGAAACGTTTAACTGTTGCTTCGTTATCCTCTGTTAAAGCGACTACAATTTCACCATTATATGCAGACTGCTGTTGGCGAACAACAACTAAATCTCCATCGAAAATACCAGCTTCAATCATACTATCTCCAGAAATACGTAACATGAACACTTGGTCTGCTCCAGCAACAATACTAGCTGGAAGTGGGAAATGTTCTTCTACGCTTTCGACCGCTGTAATTGGTAAACCAGCAGTGACTTTTCCGACAATTGGAACTTGAATAACAGATTGTGTTTCCGTATCCATTCGGTCTTCACCTAAAATTTCAATGGCACGTGGTTTTGTTGGATCGCGTCGAATGTATCCTTTTTCTTCTAATCGTGATAAATGTCCGTGCACTGTAGAACTAGAAGCGAGGCCGACTGCTTGACCAATTTCACGTACGGAAGGTGGATATCCTTTTTCTTGTACTTTTAGCTTAATAAAGTCGAGAATGTCTTGCTGGCGTTTCGTTAACTTTTCCATGTTTTCTAACACCTCGTTTTCTTTCATTTTTCTTATTAATAAGTATAACATGTGAAAAAACATTCTACAAACATAAGTTCGAACAAATGGCGGATTTATGTTACACTATAGGGAAATAATAGGGAGAAAGAGGGGTTCAAAATGAATGCAATTATTTATGCACGTGTGAGTACAACGAAAGAAGCGCAAGAAACATCATTATTACGTCAAAAAGATGAATTATTGCATTTAGCTGAGCGCTATCAAATGAATGTTACTAAGGTGATTGAAGAGCAGGCTAGTGGATATACAATTGAACGTGACGGTATATTAGAGGTGTTGGATACAATTCGAGACGAACAAATTGATGTGTTACTTATACAAGATGAAACGCGTCTTGGTAGAGGAAATGCGAAGATCGCGTTAATGCATTGTTTACATAAAGAAGGCATAAAAGTATATACGCATACACATAATGGTGAATTACAATTGTCGGATTCTGATTCAATGGTATTAGATATTATTGGTATTGTTGAAGAATATCAAAGAAAGATTCATAATTTGAAAATTAAACGAGGTATGCAACGTGCAGTAGAAAAAGGTTATCGTCCAGAAAAAAATTTAAAAAATCGTCATTTAAGTGTAGGAAGAGAGAAAAAAGAAGTGCCAATTGAGGAAATTGTACGTTTGCGAAAAAGTGAACTCACTTTTGAAGAAATTGCAGCAACATTACGTGGATTTGGTCATAATGTTTCAAAGGCGACTGTACATCGTAGATATGTAGAGTATACGAAGCAATTGCTTGATAAAGAAGAGTAACTATTGTATGATAATAATCAGTTTTGATTAGAAGGGGGATTCGAGATGATTAATCACGAACTCGTTGAACGCATTAACTTCTTAGCGAAAAAAGCAAAAGCTGAAGGTTTAACTGAAGAAGAGCAACGTGAGCGTCAATCGCTACGTGAACAATATTTAAAAGGATTTCGTCAAAATATGTTAAACGAACTTAAAGGTATTAAAGTTGTTAACGAAGAAGGTACAGATGTTACACCGACGAAATTAAAAGCTTTAAAAAAGCAAGATAATGCAAGATTAAATTAAAAGATGGGCGAAGCCCATCTTTTTTATATGTAAAAATCGTTATTTAATAACTTTCCAGTTGTTATTAACTGTTGCTTCTATCGTTTTATGTTCCAATATATAATTAGCGATAAGTTCAGACATATCTGTGGGGATATCTTTTACTACCGGTTTGTTTTGAAACATAAAGAAATTTC
Organism: Bacillus sp. PPSBB_2; assembly: GCF_045291115.1. Taxonomy (NCBI): domain Bacteria; kingdom Bacillati; phylum Bacillota; class Bacilli; order Caryophanales; family Bacillaceae; genus Bacillus; species Bacillus sp. PPSBB_2. The sequence goes on along the minus strand of NZ_CP147983.1, from coordinate 3,908,671 downwards.
CCCCGCCACTTGCACGATAATTATTCATTACAACGTCATATTCTTCATTCATATTAAGAGGAGCACTGTTATGCTGTAAAGATTCTACTCTTTCACCAATTGGTTTTGAAATGTTTAATACGTATGAAATCCCTTCCCACATATCATAATTATAATGTTGTGGCTTTGGTTCTATGTAGGTAGGACTTACGGTGATGGATCCATCTGTTTTTAATGTGAAATAAGAAGCAGAGAGTTCAAGAGCATTTTTTATGTCCGCTCCAGTTAGTCTAATTACTTTTAATGTGTTCGGATAAATATAATTAGAAACGATGTCACGCATTGTTACATGTTCCGGGAAACCTGGAGATGTATTATGGAACAAACTTGTACAAGAAATTGATACATTAGCTATATCCATCTGTATTTTATTTATGAATTCGATAAAAGGATGATCATGCAAACGAGTTTGCATAGCATCTGAAATTTGCATATCCCCCTGAATGATTCCAATAGGTTGATCAAGCCACTTTTGTGTTTTCTCTTCGTAATCGGCTACCAATGAAAGTACATCTTGGTCAGCCTCAACTCCTTGTACAGATAATAATTCAGAAGAACTCTCTTTTTTAACCCATTTATGTTTTGTTTTTTCGAATGTTATTTTTACTTTTCCAACGGAGTTTCCATTACATCCGGTCTGTAAAATTGTTACACCGTTAGCCATTGTGTGAGCAATTTCCCGGTGCTGGTGGCCTGTTAATAAAATATCTATGTCTTCAATTTCATGGCACATTGCATATCCTTGGTTTTCTCCTGTTAAAACTTCAGTCGGTACCCCGGTTTGTAAATCTCGTTCAACTCCCCCGTGATACGCTACGACTAGTAAATCTGGTTTCTCATGTTTGCGAATGTAAGAAACCCACTTTTTCGTTGTTTCTAATGCATCTTCAAATTGTAAGTCTTTAATGTGATGGGGTTGTTCCCAATTGGTAATGTAGTGCGTTGTCACCCCTAAAATAGCAATTTTTATATTGGATTCAATCTGTTTGATTATATAAGGTTTTCCGAAATAAGGCTTCTTTATGTTTTTATCTAAAATGTTTGCTGATAGGTACGGGAAGTTCGCAGTAGTCACAGCATTATTTAATATATCCATCCCGTAATTAAACTCATGATTGCCGATAATTGCAGCGTCATACTGTAAGTAATTCGCTAATAAGGACATTGGGTTTTTTTTGTTTTTTTCGTATGTAACATAATGATAAGTAAATGGTGTTCCTTGAATAAAGTCGCCATTATCAATTAAAAGAACGTTTGTATTTTGGGAACGTTCTTTTTTTATAAGAGTAGAAATTTTAGCTAAACCAAGTTCTGCTGGGGAGTTATCTTGGTAGTGAATAGGATAAACAGTGCCATGTATATCGCTTGTTAATAAGATGTTTAAAGTTACAGTTTGATTTTGTTCCAATATGACTCACCTTTTCTATTGTTATCTTCCAATTCATCATATCAAATATGTGAAGAGAATTTTAATGTGAGTGTATAGAATGTGTAAAGATTCTGTAAATAATCAATTATTTGTAAAAATATGTGATATATTTCTTCATGTTTATGAAAGGTTATTTTATAACAATGAAAAATGGAGGCATTAATATGTTGAAAAAAGTTTTTGCAATGAGCACAACAGTTGTACTAGCAGCGGGATTATTAAGTGGCTGTGGAACGAAGGAATCAAGTGCAAGTAAAAATGAAGATACGAAAAAAGGGTATGTACCGAAGACTTTAAATGTTCAATTTGTTCCTTCTCAAAATGCAGATACGTTAGAGGCGAAGGCAAAACCGCTTGAGAAGCTATTAAGTGATAAGTTAAATATTCCAGTAAAAGTTAGTATTTCAACGAACTACAATACAATTGTAGAAGCGATGGCATCTAAACAAGTAGATGTAGGATTTTTACCGCCAACAGCGTACGTATTAGCACATGAAAAGAAGGCTGCAAATGTAATTTTACAAGCACAACGTTTTGGAGTAGAGGATGAAACAGGAGCTCCTACAAAAGATTTAGTAGATTATTATAAATCTGAGTTTGTTGTTAAAAAAGACTCTAATATAAATAGTGTAAAAGATTTAAAAGGTAAAAAGATTGGTTATCAAGATGTAACATCATCAGCAGGGTATGTATGGCCTGCAGCTGTTCTATTAAAAGAGGGAATTGATCCGTTAAAAGATGTGAAACCTGTTACATTAAAAGGTCACGATCAGTCGCTTATTGCTCTTTTAAATGGTGACGTAGATGCAGCTGTTGTATTCCAAGATGCTCGTAATATTGTAAAAAAAGATTATCCGAATATATTCGAGCAAACGAAAATAGTGAAATTTACGGAGAAAATTCCAAACGATACGATTTCGGTACGTTCTGATTTAGATGAAGAGTGGAGCAAGAAATTACAGGATGCTTTCATTGAAATTGGAAAAAATGAGGAAGGTCACAAAATCATTAAAGAAGTATATTCACATGAAGGATATGTTAAATCTGATGATAGTAAATTTGACATCGTTCGTGAATATGGGAAGAAAGTAAAAACGCAATAATACATATGGAAATGGCAGCTAGCTGAAAGGGAATGTTTTCAGTTAGTTTGCCGTTTTGAATACATAGAAGGTAGGTAAGATGTGTGATAGAATTTCGAAATGTCTCCAAAGTGTATCCAAATGGTACAAAAGGATTGAATAATATAAACTTGAAAATTCAAAAAGGTGAGTTTGTTGTAATGGTAGGGCTGTCCGGAGCTGGAAAGTCTACACTTCTAAAATCGGTAAATCGTCTTCATGAGATTACAGAAGGCGAAATCATGATTGAATGTGAGTCTATTACTGCTGCAAAAGGAAAAGATTTACGACGTATGCGCCGGGATATTGGTATGATTTTTCAAAGTTTTAACCTTGTAAAGCGATCAACAGTATTGAAGAATGTATTAGCTGGCCGTGTTGGATATCATTCGACATTGCGTACAACGTTAGGTTTGTTTCCGAAAGAGGATGTGGAGCTCGCATTTCAAGCGTTAAAAAGAGTGAATATTTTAGAAAAAGCATATGCACGTGCTGATGAATTATCAGGAGGACAACAACAACGTGTATCGATAGCTAGAGCATTGGCGCAAGAAGCAAAAATCATATTGGCAGATGAACCTGTTGCGTCGTTAGATCCGCTAACAACAAAGCAAGTATTAGATGATTTAAAGAAAATTAATGAAGATTTTGGAATTACAACAATTGTAAACTTACATTCTATTGCTTTAGCTAGGCAATATGCGACGCGTATTATTGGATTACATGCAGGCGAAATTGTTTTTGATGGTTTAGTAGAAGCAGCAACGGATGAAAAGTTTGCTGAAATTTATGGTGACGTAGCACAGAAAAGTGAATTGTTAGAGGTGGCAGTTAAATGAATGATGTGACGATATATTCGAAGTCGATACCGAAGCCGCCGAGTAAGTTAAAACATATGTTAACGTTTATTCTATTCATTTTACTGTTGTGGGGAAGTAGTATACAGGTCGACGCATCATTTTCAAAGCTAGTAGTTGGTTTTCCTAATATAATGGATTTGTTAAAAGAAATGGTGCCGCCAGATTGGAGTTATTTTCAAGTTATTACAACAGCAATGTTAGATACAATACGTATGGCGATTATTGGGACGACTTTAGGAGCGATTTTAGCTATTCCACTTGCACTGTTTGCGGCAAGTAATGTGTTTACTAGTACATTTTTATACAGTCCAGCTCGATTGATTTTAAATTTTATTCGAACGATACCAGATTTATTATTAGCGGCAATTTTCGTAGCTATTTTTGGAATAGGACCACTTCCGGGTATTTTAGCTCTTACTTTTTTCTCAATTGGGCTCGTGGCGAAATTGTTGTATGAATCAATTGAATCAATTGACCCTGGCCCACTAGAAGCGATGACAGCTGTAGGGGCTAATAAGGTGCAATGGATTGTTTATGGAGTCATTCCACAAGTAAAAGCACACTTTGTTTCCTATGTACTATATACATTTGAGGTGAATGTACGGGCAGCGGCTGTCCTAGGTTTAGTAGGAGCAGGTGGTATTGGACTATATTATGATCGTACACTTGGATTTTTACAATATCAACAAACTGCATCTATTATCATCTATACTCTTGTTGTTGTATTGGTAATTGATTATGTAAGTACATTGTTGCGGGAGAAATTATAATGAGTAAAACGACGATAATCGTACCAAAACCGAAGAAACCGAGTGTGTATCGCTCGTTTATTTTTATAGTACTTACATTTGTTTATATATGGGCTTTTTCAGGAGTACCGCTAGAGGGAATAAAGGAAACGGCGGGAGAAATTACAAAAGCAATTATGACAGGGATATTGAGTCCAGACTGGTCGTATGTATCTTTGCCAGATGGTGAAGATTTATTACATGGATTAATTGATACGTTGGCAATTGCGATATTAGGTACATTTATTTCTGCATTTTTATCTGTTCCGTTTGCCTTTTGGGCGGCAACGAATATGAGTAGTGGAAAATTAACTTCAGGATCTGGGAAAATTGTACTTAGTTTTGTTCGTACGTTTCCTGAATTAGTTATGGCTCTTTTATTTATAAAAGCTGTTGGTCCAGGCTCTTTTGCAGGAGTATTAGCCTTAGGATTGCATTCTATTGGAATGTTAGGAAAACTATATTCAGAAGGAATTGAAAACATAGATAAAGGACCGACGGAAGCGTTACTAGCAACAGGAGCAAATCGTTTTCAAATACTTTGGTATGCGGTGTTACCGCAAGTGTTACCAGATTTTCTATCGTATACGTTATACAGATTTGAAATTAATGTACGATCCGCTGCAATTTTAGGGGTTATTGGAGCAGGAGGGATTGGTACACCTTTAATTTTTGCGCTGAGTTCACGGAATTGGTCTCGTGTTGGTATTATTTTATTAGGCATTATTTTAATGGTAATTATAATTGATTTGATTTCAAGCTCGATTCGGAAACGGATTGTTTAACTTATTTGAAAAGCATCGAAGTTAGATGCTTTTTTATGTTTTTAAAAACTTATTTAAAAAAGTAAGTATAGAAGGAATTTGTATAAATATACAGATAATTCCCTTTCTTTTTAAAATAAAAATAATGAAAAAGTATGTCATATTGAATGCCCATACATTCCCGGAAACATTGATTTTTTTATAAAAAATCAAAAAAATATCAACATATTTGTCGATACATGTTGTATAATCTTGCGTGGGAAGCTATCATATAAATGTATAAAACGTTTACTAATATAAGCGAAGGGAAGAATAGCATGTCACATTCAATCGAACAACTTTCTATCAACACGATTCGCACATTATCCATCGATGCGATTGAAAAAGCAAACTCTGGTCACCCAGGAATGCCAATGGGTGCAGCACCAATGGCTTATACATTATGGACTCAATTTATGAAACACAATCCAAATAACCCAACGTGGTTTAACCGTGATCGTTTCGTATTATCTGCAGGTCATGGTTCAATGTTATTATACAGTCTACTTCACCTATCTGGTTATGATGTAACAATGGATGACTTAAAGAACTTCCGTCAATGGGGAAGCAAAACTCCAGGACATCCTGAGTACGGTCATACAGCTGGTGTAGATGCAACGACTGGTCCACTTGGACAAGGTATTGCAACTGCTGTAGGTATGGCAATGGCTGAAAGACATTTAGCTGCTAAATATAACCGTGATGCGTATAATGTAGTAGATCATTATACATACGCTATTTGTGGTGATGGAGATTTAATGGAGGGCGTTTCTGCTGAAGCATCTTCATTAGCTGCTCATTTACAATTAGGTCGTCTTGTTGTGCTTTACGATTCAAACGATATTTCATTAGATGGCGATTTAAATCGTTCATTCTCTGAAAGTGTAGAAGATCGTTACAAAGCATACGGATGGCAAGTAATCCGTGTTGAGGATGGAAACGATATTGAAGCAATCGCGAAAGCAATTGAAGAAGCGAAAGCTGACGAAAAACGCCCAACGCTAATTGAAGTAAGAACGACAATTGGTTTCGGTTCTCCAAACAAATCAGGAAAATCAGCTTCACATGGTTCTCCACTTGGTGTAGAAGAAACAAAATTAACGAAAGAAGCATATGCTTGGACTGCTGAGCAAGACTTCCACGTAGCAGAAGAAGTATATGACAACTTCCGTAAAACAGTACAAGATGTTAGTGAAACTGCGCAAGCTGAGTGGAACACGATGCTAGGTGAATATGCACAAGCATACCCAGAATTAGCAAACGAATTCCAAGCAGCAATGAACGGTCAACTTCCAGAAGGTTGGGAGCAAAACTTACCGACTTATGAATTAGGATCAAAAGCAGCAACTCGTAATTCTTCTGGTGCTGTAATTAATGCAATTGCAGAGTCTGTACCATCATTCTTCGGTGGATCTGCTGACCTTGCTGGTTCTAACAAAACATACATGAATAACGAAAAAGACTTTACAAGAGATGATTACAGCGGTAAAAACATTTGGTACGGTGTACGTGAGTTCGCAATGGGTGCAGCAATGAACGGTATTGCACTACATGGTGGTTTAAAAACTTACGGTGGTACGTTCTTCGTATTCTCTGATTACTTACGTCCAGCAATTCGCCTTGCAGCATTAATGCAATTGCCAGTAACGTATGTATTCACACATGACAGTATCGCTGTTGGTGAAGATGGTCCAACACATGAACCAATCGAGCAATTAGCAGCGCTTCGTGCAATGCCAAACGTTTCTGTTATTCGTCCTGCTGATGGTAACGAATCTGTTGCAGCTTGGAGACTAGCTTTAGAATCTACAAACAAACCAACTGCTTTAGTATTAACTCGTCAAGACCTTCCAACATTAGAAGGTGCAAAAGATGATACGTATGAAAAAGTAGCAAAAGGTGCATATGTAGTTTCTGCAAGCAAGAAAGAAACGGCTGATGTAATCTTACTTGCAACTGGATCTGAAGTAAGCCTAGCTGTTGAAGCTCAAAAAGCATTAGCAGTAGACGGCGTTGACGCAGCTGTTGTCAGCATGCCATCTATGGATCGCTTCGAAGCTCAAACTGCAGAGTACAAAGAATCTGTATTACCAAAAGCAGTAACAAAACGTTTCGCAATCGAAATGGGTGCTACATTCGGATGGCACCGTTACGTAGGTCTTGAAGGAGATGTGTTAGGTATCGATACATTCGGTGCTTCTGCTCCTGGTGAGAAGATTATGGAAGAGTATGGATTTACTGTAGAGAACGTTGTTCGTAAAGTAAAAGAAATGCTTTAATGATTTCAGAAAAATCTCTCCGGCATGGAGAGGTTTTTCTATGTAAATGAGTTTTTTCGACAGAAAAAGTTTTTTATCTCTCCGCAGTCAGACAATCATTGCAAATTTTCTTATATATAATGAAGAGAAAAGGTTGTCCAGATTGGGAGTGGAAAAATGAAAACGTATGAATTGTATTTAATTCAAGAGGATATTGCGAAAGCTTATTTTGGTCGTGAATATTTGTTTTTTGATTTATTTGCTCGATTTTCAGAATCTGGGTCCCTTTCGGAGAAAAAAGTGTTATATAAGCAAATGATGTATATAACGATGCCATTGCAAGTAATGAAAATTCATCATAAATTAGAACAAGCTTTGCGCGTTCTTGGTAAATATGATAGAACACATCATACACATACACTTTATACGGGAGCGGAGTACGGCGAAATAATGGTGAAACCGCACTATATTCGTATGAATACCTCTGGAAATGTCTCTATGGAAACGACGTTCTTTGAGGTGTTAAGAAAGTGTGAATTAACATTTTTAGCTATGGATTATGAAAATACAAAGTACGGATGGCTGAATCCTCTAAAACAAGTACGAACATATGTGTAAAAAATGTCGAATTGTATCTTGTCTTATTGAAAAGGTTTTAGTACACTGTAAGGTAGACAACATGAAGGAGGAAAATATATGCCAATTTGGTTAGGTATTCTAGTGGGCGTAGTAGCACTAGTAGCAGGCGTGGCGTTAGGATTTTTCATTGCCCGCAAATACATGATGAATTACTTACAAAAAAATCCACCAATTAACGAACAAATGTTAAAAATGATGATGATGCAAATGGGACAAAAACCTTCCCAAAAGAAAATCAATCAAATGATGAGCGCAATGAACAAGCAACAAATGAAATAAGCGCTAAAAGACACTCGCTAAGAGTGTCTTTCTTTTTGTTAGTTATAGTTTTTAAAACTTTTAAAAATTCTGTATTTTTGGTAAACTGAAAACATCGCTCATTTTAAGGGAGGAGGAAAAAAATGAAAGTGTTTATGAATTTAGCATGGTTTTTTAAACAAGAAAAACGAGCGTACATAACTGGAATTATTTTATTGTTTGGCGTTGCACTTTTAGAACTTGTAGCACCAAAAGTAATTGGAATCGTTGTAGATGAAATTAATGATGGAACATTGACGACCGATAAGTTACTAAAATGGGTTGTACTATTAGTAATTGTAGGTATTACGATGTACATATTACGTTACATATGGCGTATTATGATTTTCGGGTCTTCATTAAAATTAGCTCGCCAATTACGAAAAAATTTGTATGAACATTTTACAAAGATGAGTCCATCTTTCTATCAGTCAAATCGAACAGGTGATTTAATGGCACATGCGACCAATGATATTCAAGCGATCCAGCAAACTGCTGGAGCAGGTGTTTTGACGCTTGTTGACTCATTAGCTGTCGGAGGATGTGTACTCGTAGCGATGGGTTTTACAATTAGTTGGAAGTTAACATTATTAAGTTTAATTCCAATGCCGATTGTAGCTATTTCGACAAATTATTATGGAACTTTATTACATAAAAGGTTTCATAAAGCACAGCAATCGTTTTCGGAAATCAATGATAAAGTGCAAGAGAGTATGAGTGGAATGAAAGTGATTCGCTCGCTTGGACAAGAGAAAGAAGATTTACAGGCGTTTCGAAGAAAATCAGAAGATGTTGTACATAAAAATGTGTTAGTTGCACGTATTGATTCGTTATTTGATCCGACAATCTCTCTTATCGTTGGATTTTCTTTTTTAATCGCAGTATGTTACGGATCAGTATTAGTTGTAAGAGGTGAATTAACAGTAGGTGATCTCGTTACATTTACGACATATTTAGGTACCCTCGTTTGGCCAATGTTAGCGTTTGGATGGTTATTCAATATTATGGAGCGTGGGCGTGCTTCATATGACCGTGTAGAAAAAATTCTTTCACAAAAATCAGATGTAGTAAATAGCGAAAATGCTGTACATACAATAGCGAGCGGTAATGTTTCGTTTGCCGTTGATTCATTTTCGTATAAGAAAAATGAATTGTTACATTTAAACGATATTCACTTTGATTTGAAGAAGGGCGAAACGCTAGGAGTTGTAGGACGTACAGGCGCAGGGAAAACGACTTTATTAAAATGTTTAATCCGTGAGTATGATCATTTTAATGGTGAATTAAAAATTGGGGAGCGAGATATTCGAGATATAACACTTCATGGTGTCCGTTCTGCCATTTCATACGTGCCGCAAGATCATTTTTTATTTTCAGCAAGTATTGGTGAGAATATTGCCTTTGGAAAGGCGGATGCTACATATAATGAAATTACCAAAGCTGCAGAGATTGCTTGTATTCATAATGACATCCTCCAATTTTCAGAAGGATATGAAACAGTAGTAGGGGAAAGAGGTGTTTCGTTATCTGGTGGTCAAAAACAGCGAATCTCTATTGCTCGTGCTTTATTAACAAATGCTGAAATTTTAATTTTGGATGATTGTTTATCAGCGGTAGATGCAAAAACAGAAGAGACGATTTTAAGTGCCTTAAAGAGGGAGAGAGCAGGGAAAACGACGATTATTACTGCACACCGATTAAGTGCAATTCAGCATGCCAATCTTATTCTTGTTGTTGATGAAGGTAGAATTGTACAAAGAGGTACACATGAGGAATTAATGAAGGAAAACGGCTGGTATAAGGAAATGTATGAAAGCCAGCAATTAGAAGCTTTAGTCGAGAAAGGAGGCGTATGATGGTAGAGAAGAAGCGAAGTGATTTAAGTAGATTGCTTTCCTATATGAAGCCATATAAAGGGTTACTATCTTTAGCATTTATCTTTTTAGTTGGTGCGACAGTAACGGAAATGATGGGTCCTTTTTTAATTAAACAATTCCTCGATGAACACCTAGTACCGCGGGATTTTGGACGATCAGCGCTCGTTACTTTATTTGTAATTTACATAGTTGCTCATTTATTAAAAGTACTATTTACGTATTTAAATCTATTGTACTTTCAGAACATTGCTTTTAAGATTGTTCAAGATATGCGAGTTGAAGTATATGAACATGTTCAAAAGCTGTCATTAAGTTTCTTTGATCGTACGCCGATTGGTACACTTGTATCGCGTATAACAAATGATACGGAAGCGATTAAAGATTTTTATGTCAGTGTATTATCAACATTTGTAAAAAATGTAGTCTTTTTAGTAGGTATTTTAGTAGCGATGTTTTTATTAGATGTAAAATTAGCGCTATTTTCTCTCGTATTAATTCCGATAATGTTTGCGATTATGGTATTATATCGCCGGAAAAGTGCGGCTTTTTATTTAGAAGTACGTAATCAACTAAGCGTGTTAAATGCAAAGTTGAACGAGTCCATACAAGGAATGAATATTGTTCAAGTGTTCAGACAAGAAAAACGTATGAGAAAAGAGTTTGAAGAAGTGAATAATAAACATTATAGTGCAGGGCGACGTACTTTGAAGTTAGACGCATTACTTTTACGACCAGCTACGGATTTAGTACATATTGTAGCTATTGCGTTAGTACTAGGTTTATTTGGGATTGATGCTTTAAAGAGTCCTGTTGAAGTAGGAGTTTTATATGCTTTTGTTAACTATATACATCGTTTCTTCCAACCTGTAAATGAGATGATGATGAAATTGTCCTTCTTCCAACAGGCACTTGTTTCGTCATCACGTGTATTTCATTTAATGGACGAGAAAGATTTAGCACCGGTTCAAAAAGGCAATGAGAATCCTCAAATCGTGGATGGAGATATTGAATTTAAAAATGTTACTTTTTCATATGATGGAAAGCGTGACGTTTTAAAAAATGTATCATTTCACGTGAAACAAGGGCAAACGGTTGCTTTTGTTGGGCATACTGGTAGCGGAAAAAGTACGATTATGAATTTGTTAATGCGATTTTATAATATTAAGTCAGGAAATATTGTAATAGACGGTGTAGATTTAGAAAAATTTGAAGAACGAGAAATTAGAAAGAAAATAGGACTCGTATTGCAAGATGCATTTTTATTTGCTGGAAATGTAAAGCAAAATATTCGTATGTATAATGAAGAAATTACGGATGAAGAAGTAAAAGAAGCTGCTCGATTTGTGCAAGCGAATACGTTTATTGAAAAGTTACCAAAACAGTATGAAACAGAAGTAGTAGAAAGAGGTGCAGCATTTTCAAGCGGTCAACGACAATTAATTGCTTTTGCTAGAACGATAGCAACGAATCCGAAAGTATTAGTATTAGATGAAGCAACAGCTAATATCGATACAGAAACAGAAGAGGCTATTCAAACAGCGTTGCAACAAATGCGAAAAGGTAGAACGACGATAGCCATTGCGCATAGGTTATCTACAATTCAAGATGCGGATCAAATTTTTGTGATGCATGATGGAGAGATAATAGAGAGAGGGACACATCAAGAATTATTAAGTGAGCAAGGTTTGTATTATAATATGTATTTGTTACAAAATAAAGTGAGTTTGCAAAAGGCCTTGTAATACAAGGTCTTTTTTATTTTGTATACAAAATATGTTTACTCTTTGTTTCTATAGCATAAATGTCGTGTCCTCTTATGAAACTTGTACATATTGTATGTATACGAAGTAAAAAAATGATAGGAGATTTTATATGCAAAACAGATCAAGTTCAAATGTTACGTTTATTGATGTGTCTCATTGGGAAGGGAATATTGATTGGAATGCAGTGAAGGCATCTGGAATTCCAGCAGCGTATGCAAAAGCGACAGAAGGTGTAAACTACATTGATCCTACTTTTACTAAGAATGTACAAGCAGCACGAAATGCGAATGTATTAATTGGTGCATACCATTTTGCACGCCCAGAACAAAATGATGCAATTTCAGAGGCAAAATATTTTGTGAGTATATTACAAAATAACCAGACAGACTTAATGCCAGTTCTGGATTTAGAATCACCAACAGATCCGAGTAACAGTAATTTAACTGGTAACGCTATATCGAATTGGGCAAGAAGCTTCATAAATTATGTGAAACAGGCTACTGGAAAAGATGTAATGTTATATACAGGAGTTTGGTATATTAATGAGTTCGGAATTAGCGGATTAAGTGATATACCGCTTTGGATTGCTAAATACTCGAGTACACCGCCTGCTGATGCTGGTGGATGGACAGCGTGGACAGCGTGGCAGTACACAGATTCTGGACAAATTTCAGGCGTAGGAAATTGTGATGTATCAGCTGCAGTTTCATTAGAAGCTTTAAAAGGGAATGGAGCAAGTGGTGGAGGTAATGTTTCCCCGCCTAATAATGCAACTCCAGTGTACGGGGTTGCTATAATTAATGGAGATCATGTGAATTTGAGAAGTGGACCATCTTTGCAGTCTAGTGTAATTCGTCAATTGAATCGTGGCGAAACATATGAAGTTTGGGGAGAACAAGATGGATGGCTTTGTTTAGGGACAAATCAGTGGGTATATAATGATCCGAGTTATATTCAGTATAAACATTATGTGGCGAATATTACTGGTGATAATGTAAATTTGCGTGATGCTCCATCATTAAATGGAAATGTTATAAGACAGTTACATCATGGTGAATCGTATCGAGTATGGAGTAAGCAAGATGGATGGCTTTGCTTAGGGACAAATCAATGGATATACTACGATCCAAGTTATATTCAGTATGGTGTACAATAGAGTGAAAATAAAAGGTGCCCCGTCAGAGGTGCCTTTTATTAAAAATATACAACTTTTACAAAGTCTATATCGAAACCATAGTATACTATAATAGATATATTTATAAAAAATAATCGAAAATGAAATAAAGGGGTAAAAATATGAATTATGTGCTAATAGGTGCGGTTTTAATATTATTAGCTGTAGTATTTGTGCTGTTTTATAAAAATAAACAGTTAGAATCAGAGAGTCAGCAAGTAGAATTTGAAAAGAAACAAGCAATTGAAACGTATAAAAATGAAATTGCAGCTACGGTGATAGAGCATAAAGAACAACAAAATAATTTAAAAAATATGGAACAGAAAAAATACAATGATTTACAAGTAAGTGCAAATAGAGAAATTGAAAATATGCGTATGATGAAAAATCAATTAGCTGTGCAGCATAGTAAAGAACGTAGTGAAATGCAAAATAAACATAATAACGAAATACATATGTTTCAAAAACTAATTGCAAATCTACGAGAATATACTAAAAACGGCGCTGAAATGAATACGTACGAAACATTACATTATATGAAACGAGGATTCATAGAGCAAGGCACCATATTAGATGCTGAAATTCAAATCATGCCGAATGTTTTTATTAAAAATAATAGTGAAATAAACGATAATCGAATCCATCATCTCATCTTGTGCAAAACTGGTATTTATCTACTTGAGACGAAAGAATGGGAAGAGAAATTAATTCATGGTTTAACGAAAGAAAATGCTGGTATATATTCATTTATGATTGATGAAATGGGTAAGTATCAACAAGAAGTTGAAAAAGAAGAGACATTTGAATATATAGTAGGTAAAGATTCGTCAACTATACAAGTGAAAAATGAAGGGAATCCAGTATATAGGGCGAAGAAACTATCTCAAATTTTATACAGTGGTTTGAAAGAAATGCAGGCTAATAGTATAAAAGAAAAAGTAAAACCAGTTGTATATTTTTATAATAAAAATGGAAAAGAAATAGTAGACCTTTCTAGTGAGGAAACACCTAGATTAAAAGATCGGGAGCAAATTGTAACGTTCTTTAGAAATGAAATATTAGCAGGGGAAGTAGTATATACAGTGCAAGAATTAGAACAGATTCAAGAAATGATTAGCCGGATGAATTATATAGTGAGTTAAAAGGGGAGATCTTTCTGAACGCTATGCTACGTGGCATTTTGTATGTCTCTTTTTGTTTATATATAGTAATGTACATTGTATTTATATTCGTCATTGATATGGTCCATATACCCTTAAGTGTAAGGAGCATTTTTGTAGTATTCATACCATTTGTTTTATTAGTCATGATTCAAAGGGCTATTTTATATGTTTCTAAAAATCGTAATGAAGAAAAGAAGCAAATGTTGGGGGGGGGGAATAGTAGCACTCATACCATTAATAGTGTGCACTGTACAACTAAGTGTAAATGAATATACATCAAAGTTTAATCAAAATAGATGGTTAAATCATGCAGATAAGCGGGTACATATGGTAGATGATCTATTACAAAAATATAAATTAATAGGGAAATCAAATGAAGAAATTACACAATTGTTAGGAGCCCCAACGGAAACGGGAAGTGGGGAAGAAGGAGTTATCACTTTGTATTATCTTGGGACTGAACGTGGCTTTATTCCAATAGATAGCGAACAGCTTATTTTACAATTTGATAGAGATGGTAAAGTCATGGAATATACGGTGCATAAAGATTAAAGAAACGTGGAGGGAAGCTATATGTTATAGCTTCTTTTTTATTTTTCAATATGTCAAGGAAGGGGGAGAAGGTTTTTGAGTGGAATAAGGAATGAAAGCGGAGGTGATGCATATATATAGATGCATTGGGCGATTATTCGCCCGATTGGTGAGGGTTAATAATCAATAAGTACGGACAAAAACCCCACTGATGAAAGTTTCACTTTATCATATTGTATAAATGAAAAGGAGGTAAGACGGTGAAAGCAATCCCGACTGATGTCCTGAGTAAAGAATTGATGGAAAGAGAAGGAGTTATATCTATTACAGTAAAGGAATTTGAAAAAATAGAAGTAGCTGGAGTAGTAGTAGCTGGTCCAGCGGTTATTTTGATTAATCAAGATTAAGTACATATCATTGAAATAAAAAGCATCCATCTAGGATGCTTTTTATTTGTATGTAAGGATAAATATGATGGATAATTGTGTTACTGGAGGAGCTGGGTTTATTATCGCGATACTCACTTTAGTATTTCATATTCCTATTCATGTTGCTCTTGCAACATCTTTAACTGCAATGGCGTTTACGACATTATCAGGTGTTGTCAGTCATTACCGTGAAGGTAATGTAGCACTTATTATAGGCGGGATTGTTGGGGGGTTTGGCGCAATTGGCTCTTATATTGGTTCTAAATTTGGTTCACTTATACCAGCACATCTTCTTCATTGGTTTACAGCTGGGATGTTATTTTTATCGGCGATTTTTATGTTTATTAAATTAATTATGTTCCAAAACAAAGAACAGTCATCTTTATATAAGCATAAAGAGTTTTCCATGAACTACTTGTTGAAATGTATATGCCTTGGATTAGTTACTGGAATGATGGCTGGTTCATTTGGGATTGGTTCTGCACCGTTTATTCAGCTTGGATTAATGGTTTTATTGAGACTAACGATTCAGCAATCTGTAGGGACAACGATGCTTGTTATATTACCGATTGCAATTGGAGGCGGGCTAGGATATAGTTCGGAAGGATATTTAGATTATATATTGTTATTGCAAGTATTAATTGGGACCATGTTAGGGGCATATATTGGCGCGAAGTTTACAAATTATGCACCGCGAATGCTTTTGAGGTTTTCGATGATTATGACACCAGTTTTAGCTGGATGTATGCTATTGATGGAATAAGGTGAAATTATAATAAGTAGGGGGTTACTGCTTACAAATAGCGGGATAAAATTAATATAGCAAACTATTAATATATTTTACGAATGAATTATATAGGTAATTCATATTTCCCATATAAAAGGATTTGTTTTAATATTATGAGTGTAAAGTTCGAGTATTCGAAGTACTACTTGAATTATATCCCTATCCCTTTTCTAAAAATGCGAACAAGTTTTGCCCTATTCTATTCAATAGTTAATTGCATAGAAATATATTGTTCGATGACCATTATGGAACGTACATAATGGGAAAATCCCGATCCTTAAAGAGGATGCCCCTAATCTTCATGTGAAAATATGATCGGATATGAAAGCTGACCAATTTATGGTCAGCTTTCTTTTTGTTCGAAAATTATTTCTTCTTTAATTTCTGTTTGCAATAATACAGTTTTTCCGAAGCGACGTTTGCATTCCGCGCGCACTTTTTCAAGGGCTAGTAGCTGAGTAGTGGCGGGAACTGTGACAATAGCTTGGCGAGGTTTTCGATTTTCTTCACAAAAGACACATTCCACAACATAATTAGAAATCATATTTTCATCCTTCCAGTTTTAATTTCTAAGAAGGGATTGTCTATGAAGTTGATGTAACTTTTCGTCATTGTTTTATTATTTTCCTTTTTTTTTAAGGGGAAAATAATAAAGAAGGCGAATTTTAGTAGGGGAGGGATGTTTATGGAGAGATGGATAGGTAGTGCAGCGGTATGTGTAAATGAAAAAAATGAAGTTTTAATGGTATTGCAGGGCAAAGAGGGAGAAGAAAAAAGGTGGTCTGTCCCAAGTGGAGGACTTGAAAAGGGAGAGACACTAGAAGAATGTTGTATTAGGGAAGTTTGGGAAGAAACAGGTTACAATGTGGAAGTTGTAAATAAAATATATGAAAAAGAGGGTATTACATACGGTGTTCCAGTGTATGTCCATTATTATTTTGTTAAACAAATAGGCGGTAATATGAAAATCCAAGATCCTGATGAGTTAATACATGAAATTGCTTGGAAAGGGATACATGAAGTTGAACAATTGTGTTTAGCTTTTCCAGAGGATTATGAATTGCTGTGCCAATATATAGATAAAGAAGCAAGTATGTAAATACTTGCTTCTTTAATGTATCCAAGACAAGAAAAGCGGAACGATAACTAAACTAGCGCCTGCTGTTAAAAGCATGGATAAACTTGCGATTGTTCCTTCCACAGGACCGATTTCGAATGCTTTTGATGTACCGGTTCCATTTGCGCTCGTTCCTAACATAATACCTTTTGCGATTGCTGTTTTAATACGGCAAATACGTATGAGAGAAGGACCGAGCAATGCTCCTGTTAAGGCAGTTAAAACGACAAATACAGCAGTTAATTGTGACATGCCACCAATCATTTCTGAAATAGCCATTGCGATTGGTGTTGTTACGATATGTGGCGCTAAACTATGTTCTAGTGATGAATCAATTTGAAAATAATTTGCTAGTAGTGCTGAAGTAATGACTGATAAAAACGAACCGACAATGACATTAAGTAAGATAGCCATTCCATGTTTCTTTAATAAATCAAAATATTTATAGATTGGCCATGCAAAAGCAACTGTTGCGGGCTTTAATAATTCAGTTAACCAGTGACCACCAGATTCATATGTTTCATAAGGTGTATCTAATCCGAGCAATAAAGCAATTAAAATAATGGGACAGACGAGAAGAGGAGAAAGTAGACTCCAATTCCAACGTTGATACATTTTTTTTGATATCCAATATGTGAATAGTGTTAATAGTAAACAAAGAAATCCGATCATTGCGTTGATCCTTTCCGCTTTAGTAGCAATTCTGTTAAAAGTCCTGTAACTAAGGTAACGCAAAGAGTGCTAATCATAATAATTAAAATGAGATCGATTCCATATTGTGTTAGTGTATCTCTGTAACGTATGACAGCGACTGCAGAAGGGATGAAAAATAAAATAAGTTCTTTTAATAAAAAATCTGCTCCGTCCTGTATCCATTCTTTTTTAACTAGGTTAAATTTTAATGAAATTAATAATAAAAAAATACCGATTATACTTCCTGGAACTGGGAGGTGTGCCTGTTTTGCAATCCATTCACCTGTCCAAGCGAAACAAAATAGTAATAAAATTTGTCCGCTTAACTTCCACCATTTCATACAGTAACCACCTCTTTCTTTTTTTACATAAAAATTGTAAAAAAGAATTAACAATTTCTACTATACGTTCATTCAAAATATTTGTCTAATATATAAATTATATGTTATTAATATATTAGACATATTAATCGAAAGTGAAAAGGGTGTCCAAAAATGGAATTACGGCATTTGCAATATTTTGTTGTTGTGGCAGAAGAGTTACACTTTGGACGGGCAGCTGCTCGTTTACAAATGACACAACCACCACTTAGTCAACAAATACAGCAATTAGAAAAAGAAATGGGAGTTACATTATTTTCAAGAACGAAAAGAAAGGTTGAACTAACAGAAGCAGGAGAAATGTTTTTAAAAGAAGTAAAAAAAGCGTTTGAACAAATTGAAAAAGCAGTAGAAGTTGCACAAAGTGCGCAAAGGGGAGAAGTAGGATCACTTTCAATTGGTTTTGTAGGTGCGGCGATATATGATATTTTACCATCAATTGTTAGGGAATATAGAAAGAAATTTCCGAGAGTGTCTGTTGCATTACATGAATTGTCAACACCAGATCAAGTTCATGCACTTCATGATAACCGTATTGATATTGGCTTTTTACGTCCACCAATTCCAACACAATTATTAGAATTAGAGCCAATTCAAAGGTTATCTTGCACCTTATGTTTACCAAAGGCACATCCACTTGCAGAGAAAGATGAAATACATATAGAAGATTTACGAGATGAGCCGTTTGTATTTATTACGAGACCAGTATGGCCAGCTTTGTATGATACAATTTTATCTCTTTGCAGAGAAGTAGGATTTAGTCCACGTATTGTACAAGAAGCAACAGAGTATCAAACAGTTATGGGGCTTGTAGCAGCAGGGATTGGAATTACAGTAATACCCGTATCGGCAAATAAGTTATATAAAACAGAAGTTGTATATAAAGAATTATATGATTCTAATTTTGTGGCAGAAATGTCAGTGGCTTACAAAAAAATGAATAGTAATCCAGAGCTACTAGAGTTTTTAAAAATTGCAAGAGAGAAGAAAAGAATAGAAGTAGAAGATGAGTAATAGTAGTAACAGAAAATGGAGTTAATTCCGCTTTATTGTTCTTTTTTTAGCTCGATACTAAATAGATAAACGTGTTCATTTTCTTTTAAGAGTAAATCAATACCTTTGTCTTCGTCAATTGTAGGGACGCTTACAGTTTCTTTACTTGTTTGGATTACAGCAGCTAAAATTGTTTTTTGATTGTATTTTAAATTTTTTATAGATTGGATTGTAGTAGTTGCGGAGCTATTTACGCTTGGTGGTGATTCTTCATGAACAAGCGTTGAACCACCTTCAATATTCATATACCACTGCCTTTTTTCTTGTATATCTTTATTGAATTGGAAATGTGGTGGTAAAAAAGAAAGCTTTACTTTCTTTTTTGAAAAATGTGAGGTAGCTATATTAGCAATTTCTTTTGTTTTTTTACCATTGTTATAATAATCAATTGTAGCATTTATTTCATCTTTATCATTTTTAAGCGTAACGTTATAAAACATGCTATTTCCTTCTTGAAAAGGAGTCATTTGTAAAATAGAAGCTTGCTCTTTTGTTAATTTGTATGGCTCAACAATGGCAACTTCATTGTTTTTTATTTGGCTACAACTTGGGAGTAATAATAAACACAAGATTGATAGTAATTTTATACGCATGCAATCTCCTCCTTTTTACAATTATATTCTAAATGTGATTTTTTATCATTTCGTTTTCTAGGACTAAAGACTTAGAAGAAATTCCGATTGTAGTGCGATGTTTAAAATGTCATATTTTTATACACTAGTAGTATAGAATGCGTATGTAATAAGGTAGGGGAAGAATTTTATGTCTTTATGTCGGTTAGCGAGAAAAAATATTAGAACATTTGCTACCAAAAGGATAAAGCAATTTATGTGGATTGCTATGAGTACTATGATTTTGTTTTTTATGATATCGTTACAATTTAATGAAGTAGTTGCTGGGGAATTAGGGACTACGCTTTTATTTCAAATGTGTTTTTACACGTTGTTTATCGTAGTCATTTTCATATGTACGTTTATTACATATAAAATGACTTATTCTCTTCTGCAAGTGAAGAAAGAAGAAGTTAAATCTTATGTAGCAGAGAATAGGAAGAGAAATGATGTACTATGTTTATTATGTCAGGAGCAATTATTCATTTATGGAGCAGCGTTTGTTTTTGGATTAGTTAATGGGATGTTATTTTTAAAATTATTTACGATTATCTTTATAAGAATAGCAGGAATACAAGGGATAAATAGTGCACCGATTACAATATATGCAATAGTAGTAGTGAGTATAATTATGATTGTTATCCTTCTATTATCGATGGTGCAATGTTTTCGATTTGTTCAAAGTTTACAAGATAAAAATTCGTTGCATTTCAAGAAAAAGGCATGAGAAATCATGCCTTTTTCCATTTTACACATAAAAATAATCATGTTACAGTGAAAAGACCTGACAAAGAATGGGAAGGAAAGGTTGTATAGAATGACAAATGAACAATCAATTGTAAAAGTCGATCGGTTAACGAAGCGAATCGGATCAAAGACACTTGTACAAAATATTAGTTTTGAAGTGAAAAAAGGCGAGGTTGTCGGTTTACTCGGACCAAACGGTGCTGGAAAAACGACTTTAATGAGAATGATGGTTGGTATGATCCGTATGACAGAAGGTGAAGTATGGATTGATGGTCAATCTGTGAAACAGCAATTCGAAAAAACAGCTGCGAAAATTGGAGCGGTAATTGAGACACCTGAATTTTATCCTTTTTTGAGCGGCTATGAAAATTTAACATATTTCGGACGAATGAATGGTAATGTGACCGAAGAACGTATCGATGAAGTAGTGAAATTGTTAGGGATGGGACAAGTAATTGATCGCAAAGTAAAAGCGTATTCACTCGGCATGAGACAACGTTTAGGAATCGCTCAGGCACTTATTCACGATCCAGACGTGTTGATACTAGATGAACCGACAAATGGATTAGACCCTAGTGGAATACATGAAATGAGAATGTACATAAAAAAAATTGCACATGAACAAGGAAAAGCTGTACTTGTATCAAGTCACTTACTTTCAGAAGTTGAATTAATGTGTGACAGAGTTATCATTATTCAGCACGGGGAATATGTGGCTACGCAAAATATTCAGCATAGCCAAAGCGAAGAGATGGAGACGATCCGTATACGTGTAGATGATGCGAATAAAGCAGCAGAAATATTAGGGCATGATGTTTTAGTAAAAGATAATGAATTACTTATTAATGTAAAAGATGAAGAAATCCCAAATGTTATTCGTACATTGCTTGAGAAAAATATTCAAGTGTATCGTGTATATGAAGAAAGAAAAACGTTAGAAGAGCAATTTTTAGAATTAACAGGGGGAAAAGATATTGTTTAATTTAGTATATAACGAACTGTATAAAATATTTAAGCGGAAGCGAACGATTATTCCATTTGCAGTTATTGCAGTATTAATAATCGGATTAGGATGGGTTACGGTAAAGTATTTTGAACCGGAAACAAAAGGATGGAAAGTAGATTATACAGAACGAACTGTAGAAATTGAGAAAAAGCTTGGCATGAAAAAAGAAGCTATTTTAGCAGAAAAATCAGGGGATGAGCTTGTAAAAGAATACCAGCTTAAGATGAAGCATTTAGATACGGATACAGCACCGGCAAGCAGTTCTCCACTTTCTTTCATGAGAGATACAGGTTTTATCGTATTTCCAATTTTGCTCCCATTTATCCTCGTGTATGCAAGTACAATTTTTGCGAATGAATATAGCTGGGGAACATATAAATTTTTAACGATACGACCAGCGAGTCGCTTTAAAATTTTAACAGCAAAATTTTTAGCAATCGTTATATTTGCAGCTTTATTATTTATATTTAATATGATCTTCTCCGCTTTATGTGGACTTGTTATTTATAAATTCCAACAGCCTGCATGGAGTGAGTTTATTTTCCAAGATGGAAATATAATAAAACAAAACATTTTTGTAGAAGCAAGTAAATATTATGTTTTATCGTGGTTACCAACGGTTGTGTACGCATCGTTTGCATTTATGATTTCTGTGTTAACGAGATCTAGTGGAGGTGCAATTGGTATTTCACTATTCCTTGCTTTATCAGGCAATATTGCGTTATTAGCAGCCACTAGATATAACTGGGCGAAATATTTATTGCCAGCAAACACAGATTTATATAGTATTTCAAAGAACGGAAGTTTTATTGATGGAGTAACATTCCCGTTTGCATCATGTATGTTGCTACTTTATTTGTTCGTATTTTTATGTATTTCATATACTGTGTTTTTAAAACGTGATTTAACTTAATAAGAAAAGCCGTTCAGGGTGCTGAGATGCACTTTGAACGGCTTTTTTTATGAGAATTGTTTAAGTGCTCTTTCGGCTAGTAAAGCAAAGTATTCTGCACTTATAGGCAGTGCCTCTTCATTAATTGTAAAAGCAGGATGATGCCATTCATGTGTACCGCTCGTTCCCATAAAGACGAATGAACCTGGTATTTCCTGTTGGTAAAATGAGAAATCTTCTCCAGCCATTGATAGACTAGGCGAGATGATATTAAGATTCATCTTTGTGGCAACTTGAATAGATAAGTCTGTAAGAGCTTTATCGTTGTGAACAGCAGGAGGGCCTGAATAAAAACGGAATTTCGTTTTTACACCTAATGCATCAGATACACCTTTAATAATACGCTCCATGAGTGCTGGAATCTTTTCACGTGTTTCAGCTTGGAACGTGCGAATCGTTCCTTCTAACGTAGCTTTTTCAGGAATCACGTTCCACGTATTTCCTGCGTGAATATTTGTAACACTAACAACCGCATTATGAGATGAACTTATATTTCGGCTTACAATTGTTTGCAGTGCCATCACAATTTGAGAGGATGCGACAATAGGATCTACGCCAGCATCTGGTACAGCCGCGTGTGTACCAACTCCGTGAATTTCAATTTCAAATCGATCAACTCCAGCCATCAGTGGACCATCTTTAATGCCAATTGTACCTACTGGTAAATCAGGTTTATTATGCATGCCGAAAATCGCTTGCACATTACGTAAATGTCCAGCATCAATAACTTTGCAAGCGCCATTACTACTTTCTTCAGCTGGTTGGAATATGAAGCGAACCGTTCCATTTAGGGAAGATTCTCTTTCTTTTAATAAGAAAGCAGTACCTAAAATGGCAGCTGTATGAAAATCGTGTCCACAAGCATGCATTTTCCCTCGTACTCTAGATGCATAGGACAAATGTGTTTCTTCTTGAATAGGAAGGGCATCAATATCAGCACGAACTGCTACAATTGGTCCGTTTTTATTACCAGACACTTCAGCGATAATTCCTGTTTCTAAATTGGAATCAATGATAGTAATGTTTTTTTCTTCTAACCAATTTTTTATTGCTTTTGTTGTTTCGAACTCTTCATATGATAGTTCTGGATACTCATGTAAATGTCGACGGATGGAAATAAGTTTTTCTTTTAGTTGATTTGAAATAGATACCATGTAGTATGCCTTCTTTCTTCAGCAAAATATTTATCATAAGTATACAACAATAAAAGAGAGGATTCTCAAATGAAAATCCTCTCTCGTTTATCCCATAAAAGCCCGATTGGTTCAACTAATTAAAGTTTCACTTTATGCTGCGACTTTTTTATGCGTATGATGTTTACGATAACGTCCACGCATTGCGTATGCAATTTGCGGGATTGCAATCCCAATTAATATAAGTGATACACCGAACCATTGTGAAGATAGTACAGCCTCTTTTAAAACGAATACTGACATAATTGTTGTAACTGGTAGTTCCGCTGCACCAAGAATAGTCGCTAAGCCAGAACCGATTTTTGGAATCCCGATTGTAAAGGCAATAGATGGAATAACGATACTAAATGTTCCTAATCCTAAACCGTATTTCCAAAGACCTTGAGAAATGGCACCATTAAAAATAAATGTTGGTGGGAATACAATCATGACTAAAGTTAAAGCACCAGTCATTAAGAGAACACCGCGCGGTAATGAAGGTACTTCAACAGCAACTTTTCCGCTTACGAAAATGTATGTTGCGAATGTAACAGCAGATAATAAACCTAAAATGACCCCAGTCGTATCGAAAGCACCTACTGATTGTTCAAGTAAACCACTTGATAAAAATGTCCCTACAAGTAAGAAAATAACAGAAATAACTTTTTCTCTTGAAGGTAATGTTTTTGTTGCGACTGCTTCAATGATAATTCCGACCCAAACGAATTGGAATAAAAGAATAATTGCAATAGAAGCTGGTACAGTTTTTAATGAAGCATAATAAAAAATCCCGGTAAAACTTGCAGATGTTCCTGCAACGAATAAAAGTAATGCTTGCTTTAAAGGAACGCGATGTCTAGAAAATAGAAGTGTAATAGCAAGCAAAATAATCCAACCGAACAAATATTGGCTGCCAATTACCTCTCCAAGTGAAAATCCTTCTGCATATGCAAGCTTAACAAAAATAGCTAAAATTCCATAACTACACGCTCCTAATAAAACTAAAAGAGAATAACGAAGCATGAAAAATTCCTCCCATCTATATGAAGTTGTTCCGTATCGAAAATATATAACTAGAGGGAAGTATACAAAATTAGAAATAAAGGGTCAAATGAAAGAAAAGTATGACATTTTATAGAATAATAATAAAAGTATGATATTTATGCATAATCTTGAAATTATTAATAGTAGAAGTATTATAAAATCAACTTTGCATTGTATAGAGCTAGCATTTGAAAAAAATATTTTTTAAACCAATATGTATATAGACGTACTAGTAACGTGCTAATTATTTGAGAAACTATGTTACCTTTGTTATGGTAGTGACAATTAAAGGAGTTTCATAATCCATTTGAGTTTTTTCTATATAATAGAAGGAAATGAAAATGTTTTATTAGAAACTGTGAGGAAGTACGGTTTTTCTTATTGCCACGTTGTAAAAGTGATTTCACGAATTGTTCATAGTATTTTTATGTGTTTTTGTTACAATATTTAGGGAGAGGAGTGGAATGATGCAAGATATTAGTATTTTTTTAGCGTTTGGCGCCGGGTTCTTATCATTTATTTCCCCATGTTGCTTACCGCTTTATCCGGCATTTTTATCGTACATAACAGGTATGTCGGTTTCTGAATTGAAAGAAGAAAATGCAATGCTTCGCAAAAGAAGTATGATACATACAGCGTTTTTCTTACTTGGATTTTCAATTATATTTATTGCAATTGGATTTGGTACAAGTTTTATTGGAGGAATCTTTACTGACTATAAAGATTTAATCAGACAGTTAGGTGGTATATTTATCATCGTGTTCGGCTTAATTATTGTTGGGGTGTTTAAGCCGAAATTTTTAATGCAAGACCGTAAATTTACATTTAAAAATCGTCCAAGTGGCTATTTTGGATCAGTACTAATTGGATTAGCCTTTGCAGCAGGGTGGACGCCATGTACCGGACCAATTCTAGTGTCTGTAATTGGATTAGCAGCAACAAACCCAGAATCAGCAATGATTTACATGATTGCTTACATACTTGGATTTGCTATCCCGTTTTTCGTACTGTCATTCTTTATTACGAAAATGTCTTGGATTAAAAGAAATAGTATGGCCTTCATGAAAGTCGGAGGATATATTATGATTGTTATGGGGGTCTTCCTATACTTTAACTGGATGACGAAAATTATCGTATATTTCTCAAGTTTATTTGGTGGTTTTACCGGTTTTTAGTATTATTCTGCGAAAATGTTGGAAATACTAACGGAAAAGCATATAATGAAAGTATATTTTGCATATAGCCACAAAAAAGGATGAGAAAATATGAACATAGTTCTTTTATCAAGTATCGTTGCTGTTTGTATGGCTGTCGGTGCGATGTTTATTCGTTTAAAAGCAGCTAAGAAACCTGCAACATTGAAAAAAATTATACTTCCGCCATTTTTTATGAGCACGGGAGCATTGATGTATGTTTTTCCTGAATTTCGATTAACTCCAGCGGAAATGTTAGAAGCAATTGGCGTCGGTTTGTTTTTCTCTATTTTTCTTATTAAAACATCTAAATTTGAAATTAGAGGACAAGAGATTTATTTGAAGCGTTCAAAAGCCTTTGTTTTTATATTAATTGGATTACTTGTAGTGCGGATTGTATTTAAAACATACTTAAGCCAATCTCTTGATTTAGGACAACTTAGTGGCATGTTCTTTTTACTTGCGTTCGCGATGATTGTGTCATGGAGAATTGCAATGTATCGTTCCTTTACGAAATTACAGAAGGAAATGGAAAAAGAAGATGGTTTTTATAATGAAAAAGATATGAAGCTAACTTAAAAACTGTATATGTACCAAATAAAAAGACAGCGTCAAAGGCGCTGTCTTTTTTATCGAAAATAATATGAAGTTACTTTGCGAGTAAAGATCGATAGTTAGAATAATCAATCTTTTTTTCTTGTAGTTTTTTAATTAAAAATTTATGATCACGCTTTGGTGTGGCAATGATATATCCTTTAATAAGTAAGTCTTGTGTAATTTGAGAGGCATTTTCTTGTAATGCAAGTTCCCCGATTTTTCCAGCAATCTTTGATTTTGCAACATCGCGAAATAGTTCTGGAACAGGACTTACAAGCTCTTCTAACAATTGTTTTTGTTCGTCAGCCCATAAATGTCTCGTTTTATTTATGTAGTGTTCTTCCCAATCCAAAATGGACATGCCGTCTTCTTTTGGTAAACGTTTTAAAAATTTTCTGAACATAAAGTATCCACCGATAGACATAAGCCCTAATAAAATAACCGTCCATAATACAATGAACCAACTGAACCATCCTTCGAGCAAGCATATCCCCCCTTAATGATAGCGGTTTTCTTTTATTCATATTATATACAGTGAGATTCATAGAAAGCAAGAACGCTTGGTCATTTTGACCAAGCGTTATCATTTAAACAAAGTATAGTTGTTCCACATGTAAATTATTATTATCATCTTCTACATATTCAATGATTAATGTGCCAACTTTACGATCTTTATCTTCAGTTGTGAAAATAGAGTAAGAAGTAAAACGTGTTTTTGATAGGCCGCTTATGTGTGTAGGTAAAGAAATGTAGTCGTTATCGCGGAAGAATTCCATCAGTTCAATATCCTCAAATTCTTTTCGGTCAACTTGTTTGTTTGTATAGCGGCGTTGAAGTTGTTTTAAAGATTCATTCCAAGAAATTGCTTTTGTGTCGTATACCATTGTTCTATCTCCTTACTGTATGTAATTATTAAGAACATACGTTCTAATCTAGTATACTCTTTTTATTAGAAAAGGGAAAGCAAAAAATAACGTAAGCTTGGATTTCCAAGCTTACATTATTGATGCGTCCGTCATAATCTCTATTTTTCATTATAAGTTAGATAAGAATAAGAAACAAGATGATATATATAATGTTGAGAGTTTTCAAGATTCTGTATATTATAGGTGTACTAAAGTGTAAGGGAATGAGAGGTGTGACATACGTAATTTCACTGCAAGGGCCGATGGCTAGCGGAAAAACAACATTAGCAAAAAGGTTAGAAAAGAGAGGGTTTCGAGTTATATATGAAAATCCATATCCAATTGTAGAGAAGCGAAAAAAATTGAATTTAGATATGAATTCAAAAGTAGGGTTTATTATGAATCAAAAAATGTTTATGGAAGCAAAAATAAAGGAGTTTCAAAATGTGAAAGATTCAGTCGTAATTTTTGATCGCGGACCAGAAGACATTGAGTTTTTTACACTCTTTTATCCAACGATTATAGGAGAAGAGTGGGATATAGAAACTGAATTGAAAGATGAATTATATAAATTAAGAGAATGCCGTTCGGATGTGATTTTTTACTTAGATGTTACGAAAAAGAATGTATATGATAGAAAAAATAATGATAGAACAAGAAACAGAAGTACGTTTGAGGAGCAATTTAAATTAGTAGAAACTGAAAAAGACTGGTATAAACAATTTCCTGTAACTTATGTGGACACGAATAGATTAACAGTGGACGATTTAGAGGTATATTTTATGGACTGGTTAAAGGAGAGAGGGCTATGAAAAAAATACTTTTATTTGTATACTCAACATTTGCAGAGTTTGAAATAACAGTAGCGACGGCATTGCTGAAAAATAAATATGAAATCATTACAGCGGGCTTAACGAATGAATTGGTTATAAGTGAAACTGGGTTGCAAGTGCAGCCACATATAGAAGTAAGTGAAGTACGTGTAGATGAGTATGAGGGGATACTTATTCCAGGTGGAGAAGAAGTACAGTTGGAAGATGCAAAACCTCTTTTTTCAATCATTCGTCAATTTCATGAACAAGAAAAATTAGTGGCGGCAATTTGTGCTGGACCGTATGCGCTAGCAAAAGCAGGGTTATTTAAAGAGATTTCTTATACTGCGACTATAGATTATCAAAAATTCGATTGTTTTCCAGTAGAAAATTTCGTGTATGAAGAAGTTGTGCAACACTCAAATATTATTACAGCACAAGGGCATGCATTTGTACCATTTGGAATAGCAATTGCCTCTTATTTTGGAGTGGCAGACAAACATAATACAGATTTTTATTGTGGTAAAGGTAATGTAGTAATGGAGAAACTTTTACACGTTTTTACACCGATAAATTACTAACGTTTTTGGATCGCGCCATATACCGTTATGGAGAGATAATTCCTTGTTGATTTCTTCTGTTAGCCATTCTTTCATCTCGGCTTGAAGATACATATTATCGGGTATATTTAACGATGGAAACATGCTGGAAATATAGTTTACTATTGGGGTAGCATGATCAAAAACGAGCGCATTATGAATAACTGTTTCTTCAACCGTTTGAAAAGCAGATGCTACTATCTCTTTACCATTTTCTAAACAAAATGGAGAGACTGCTGGTGATGTTTTCGGTAGATCAAATGCGTCAAGCATGTTGTTACACATTTCAACTATACGAGGTAATGAAACTTTAGAATTTGTTGTAGCTAAAAGTGTTCCGCCAGAACGAATGACTTTATAAAAGCCTTGAATTGTTTTTTCAACATCTTTCACATGGTATAACATATGTCTTGCAATTATTAGGTCATAACAATTTGTTTCGAAAGGAAGTTTACTAGCGTCCCCTCGTTTCCATTCTATTAAGTTATTTATTTTAGCAGCTTCAGCAAGCATAGCTTCGGATTGATCAAACCCGGTTAATGGGCCTTTATGACCATTTGTTTGTAAAAGGGAAAGGAATTTTCCACTAGCGCACCCAACCTCTAATATGTTTTCATCCCCTTGAAGGTGTAAATGTTCAATGACGATCTTATCTAAATCTACGTGTTTTTCTTCGTAATGTGTATGTGTGTCGATGCGTGTTTGTAAATGGTTGCTAACGTTATATTGACGTTTTACATCATTCATTTTGTCACATTCCACCTTTGTGCAAAATTGTTGGATTGCATGTGTTAATACATCTGTTTTCTTTAAACCTTCGTAATGGAGTGCTGATTCAAACCTTTCAAGTAATTTCTCTTCAATTCGAAAATGAATATCTTTTCGTTTTGTCACTGAAATTTCGCCCCTTTGCATCTGTTAGTGAGACTATAGCACGTCTGGAAATTTTGTGTAAATCATTTGTGTACACAAAATTAGGGGGATGAAAAAAATGTTTGAATATGATTTTAAACTATTGACGATTTAACCGTTTTCATATATTCTTAAATTAAGTAATATTCAAATAATTCAAAAGAAATGAGAGAGTCACATGCTTCTTCAAGGAACACATCGAATTGGTCGTATGGCCATGCTGTTGGCACTTGCGGATGAGAATGAAAGTCCTGTATTATCCATTCCAAAAGGTTGGAAGTATTGTACGGGGAAAGTGGGTTCGATGAATTCGCAAAAGGTTGTCGCAGCAATGGAAACAGCGGCTAAAAGCAACCAAGTTATTGAAACAGACGTTTACAGAGAAACACATGCACTTTATCATGCAATTATGGAAGCTTTGTACGGAGTGACGAGAGGTCAAATTCAGTTAGCAGACGTTCTTCGTACAGTAGGACTTCGTTTTGCGATTGTGCGCGGTACACCATACGACGGGAAAAAAGAAGGCGAATGGGTTGCTGTTGCATTATATGGAACGATTGGTGCACCTGTAAAAGGATCTGAGCATGAGGCGATTGGTTTAGGAATTAATCACATATGATTTGCCCATAGTCTATTAGTTAGAAGGGGGCCTTACTTTTTTAGGACAGAAGTCTGTCTTAAAAAGATAAGGTCCCCTTTTGCCTTTTTAAGGAGGAAAAATGATGATTACGTTAACAGGACATACATTGACAGTTGAAGAAATGAAGAGGTTATTACTGGAAGGAGAAGGTGTAACAGCTTGTCCAACTAGTATGCAAAAGGTAGCGGAGTGCCGCGAAGTAGTTGAGAAAATTGTAGAGGACGGAAAAGTCGTTTACGGTATTACAACTGGATTTGGAAAGTTTAGTGATGTGCTTATCCAAAAAGATGATGTAAAGGCACTTCAACATAATTTAATTCAGTCACATGCATGTGGGATAGGTGATCCATTCCCGGAAGAAGTATCGCGCGGAATGTTAATTTTACGAGCGAACACGATGCTTAAAGGAGTATCAGGCGTAAGGCCGCTTGTTGTAAATATGCTTCTTGAGTTTGTAAATCGTAAAATTCATCCAGTCGTTCCGCAACAAGGTTCACTTGGTGCAAGTGGAGATTTAGCGCCTTTATCTCATCTTGCGCTCGTATTATTAGGCGAAGGTGAAGTGTTCTATAAAGGGAAACGCGTTCATGCAATGGTTGCTCTTACAGAAGAAGGGCTTGAGCCAATTGAACTTGAAGCGAAAGAAGGTCTTGCGTTAATTAATGGTACGCAGGCGATGACAGCACAAGGAGTTCTTTCTTATATAGAAGCAGAAGCAACGGCGTATCAAGCTGAACTAATTGCTTCGATGACAATTGAAGGGTTACAAGGCATTATTGATGCATTTGATGAAAATGTTCATAAAGCACGTGGTTATAAAGAGCAAGTGGATGTAGCAAGCAGAATTCGTGACATTCTTCATGATAGTAAGTTAACAACAAAACAAGGAGAACTACGTGTACAGGATGCCTATTCACTTCGTTGTATCCCGCAAGTACACGGTGCTTCTTGGCAAGTATTAAATTATGTGAAAGAAAAATTAGAAATTGAAATGAATGCGGCGACAGATAATCCGCTAATCTTTGATGGCGGGGAAAAAGTAATTTCAGGTGGTAATTTCCACGGTCAACCAATTGCATTTGCGATGGACTTCTTAAAAGTAGGAATGGCAGAACTTGCAAACATTTCAGAGCGTCGTATTGAGCGTTTAGTAAATCCGCAGTTAAACGATTTACCGCCATTTTTAAGTCCAGAACCAGGACTTCAGTCTGGTGCAATGATTATGCAATATGCTGCAGCGTCACTAGTTTCTGAAAATAAAACGTTAGCACATCCGGCGAGTGTTGATTCAATCCCG
Source organism: Bacillus sp. PPSBB_2 (assembly GCF_045291115.1). Taxonomy (NCBI): domain Bacteria; kingdom Bacillati; phylum Bacillota; class Bacilli; order Caryophanales; family Bacillaceae; genus Bacillus; species Bacillus sp. PPSBB_2. The sequence goes on along the minus strand of NZ_CP147983.1, from coordinate 3,876,984 downwards.
TCATCAGCTAACCAAGAAGATCACGTAAGTATGGGAACAATCGCTTCACGTCATGCACATCAAATTATTCAAAATGTAAGACGTGTTCTTTCAATTGAAATGATTTGTGCGATGCAAGCGGCAGAATATCGCGGGATTGAAAACATGAGTACAGTGACGAAGAGCTTCTACCATCAAGGGCGTCAGCAAGTACCATCTATTACAAATGATCGCATCTTCTCAACGGATATTGAAAATATTGCACATTGGTTAAAAACGAATTATTCGATAAAAGAAAGATTGGATGTAAACGCAGCACTATAAAACGAGAAAAGGGAGAGATTGAAATGGAAAAAGTAAAACAAACAATTCGCGCGCCAAGAGGTACAGAGTTACAAACGAAAGGGTGGGTGCAAGAAGCTGCACTTCGTATGTTAATGAACAATTTAGATCCGGAAGTTGCTGAAAAACCAGAAGAATTAGTTGTGTATGGCGGAATTGGCCGTGCAGCTCGTAACTGGGAAAGCTATCAGGCGATTGTAGATTCATTAAAAACGTTAGAAAGCGATGAAACGTTACTTGTTCAATCAGGAAAACCAGTTGCCATTTTTAAATCGCATGAAGATGCACCTCGCGTTCTGTTAGCGAACTCAAACTTAGTACCAAAATGGGCAAACTGGGATCACTTCCGAGAACTAGAGAAAAAAGGTCTTATGATGTACGGACAAATGACAGCTGGTAGCTGGATTTACATTGGAACACAAGGGATTCTACAAGGAACATATGAAACATTTGGTGAAGCAGCTCGTCAACATTTCGACGGTTCATTAAAAGGTACATTAACACTTACTGCTGGTTTAGGTGGTATGGGTGGTGCACAACCTCTTGCTGTAACGATGAACGGCGGTGTTGTCATTGCTATTGATGTTGATAAGCGCAGCATCGATCGTCGTATTGAAAAGAGATATTGTGACATGTATACAGAATCATTAGAAGAAGCATTAACTGTTGCGAACGAGTATAAAGAGAAGAAAGAACCAATTTCAATTGGCTTGCTAGGAAATGCGGCAGAGATTTTACCAGAACTAGTGAAGCGTGATATTGCGCCAGATTTAGTTACAGATCAAACATCTGCTCATGATCCATTAAACGGTTATATTCCAGTAGGTTACACATTAGAAGAAGCAGCGAAACTTCGTGAAAAAGATCCAGAACGTTACGTACAATTATCAAAAGAAAGTATGACAAAACATGTGGAAGCGATGCTTGCGATGCAAGAAAAAGGTGCAATTACATTTGATTATGGAAATAACATTCGCCAAGTTGCTTTCGATGAAGGTTTGAAAAATGCTTTCGATTTCCCAGGATTCGTTCCAGCATTTATTCGTCCATTATTCTGTGAAGGAAAAGGGCCATTCCGCTGGGTAGCACTTTCTGGTGATCCAGAAGATATTTATAAAACAGACGAAGTAATTTTACGTGAGTTCGCTGATAATGAACATTTATGTAACTGGATTCGTATGGCACGTCAACAAGTTGAGTTCCAAGGACTTCCATCACGTATTTGTTGGTTAGGTTACGGTGAGCGTGCGAAATTTGGTCGCATCATTAATGAAATGGTTGCAAATGGTGAATTATCAGCACCGATTGTTATTGGTCGTGACCATTTAGATTGCGGATCAGTAGCATCTCCAAACCGTGAAACAGAAGCGATGAAAGACGGTAGTGATGCAGTAGCTGACTGGCCAATTTTAAATGCATTAATTAATAGTGTAAACGGTGCGAGCTGGGTATCTGTTCACCACGGTGGTGGCGTTGGTATGGGTTATTCACTTCATGCGGGAATGGTTATCGTTGCAGATGGAACAGAAGCAGCAGCAAAACGAATTGAGCGCGTATTAACTTCTGATCCTGGTATGGGTGTTGTTCGTCACGTGGATGCAGGGTATGACTTAGCTGTGGAAACTGCGAAAGAAAAAGGCGTTAACATTCCGATGATGAAATAAGGAGGAGAAAACATGCTGGACACTTTACTAATAAATATCGGTCAATTACTAACAATGGATCAAGAAGATGGCTTGTTAAGACGGGAAGCGATGAACACGCTTCCTGTTATCGAAAACGGTGCGGTTGGAATTGAAAATGGTGTAATTACTTTCGTTGGAACAGCGGAAGAAGCGAAAGGATTACAAGCGAGAGAAGTTATTGATTGCGGCGGGAAAATGGTTTCTCCTGGTCTTGTTGACCCGCATACTCACCTTGTATTTGGTGGATCTCGTGAAAATGAAATCGCACTAAAACTACAAGGAGTTCCGTACTTAGAAATTTTAGAACAAGGCGGAGGCATACTTGCAACTGTAAATGCAACGAAACAGGCGTCGAAAGAAGAACTTGTTCAAAAAGCGAAATTCCATTTAGACCGTATGCTATCTTTCGGAGTTACTACTGTAGAAGCGAAGAGTGGTTATGGATTAGATGATGAGACGGAATGGAAACAATTAGAGGCAACAGCACAATTACAAAAAGAGCATCCAGTCGATTTAGTTTCCACATTTTTAGGTGCTCATGCAGTTCCGAAAGAATATAAAGGTAGATCGAAAGAGTTTTTACAATGGATGTTAGATTTATTACCAGAAATGAAAGAGAAACAATTAGCGGAGTTCGTTGATATTTTCTGTGAAACAGGTGTGTTCTCTGTGGAAGAATCAAAAGAATTTTTATTAAAAGCGAAAGAGCTTGGCTTTGATGTGAAAATTCATGCAGATGAAATCGACCCTCTTGGTGGTGCGGAAGCAGCGGCAGAAATCGGTGCAGCATCAGCGGACCATTTAGTTGGAGCTTCTGATAAAGGGATTGAAATGCTTGCAAACTCGAATACAGTAGCAACATTATTACCAGGAACAACTTTCTATTTAAATAAAGAAAGCTTTGCTCGTGGTCGTAAAATGATTGATGAAGGTGTTGCAGTTGCGTTAGCTACAGACTTTAACCCAGGTAGCTGTCCAACTGAAAATATTCAGCTTATTATGAGCATTGCGATGCTAAAACTGAAAATGACACCAGAAGAAGTTTGGAATGCCGTAACGGTTAACTCATCATATGCTATTAACCGTGGTGATGTAGCTGGGAAAATTAGAGTTGGTCGTAAGGCAGATTTAGTTTTATGGGATGCTTACAATTATGCTTACGTACCGTATCATTACGGCGTAAGTCATGTGAATACAGTATGGAAGAATGGTAATATTGCATATACAAGAGGTGAACAATCGTGGAGCACGGCCACTATTTAAAGAAAAATGCAAAGTTTATTGATCGTGAAGTGACAAAATGGAGTGAGATGATTAAAGATTGGGAGGAAGGCGTAGAAATATTCGGTGCTGCCTTAATTGGAGCACCCCTTTCTAAACCATCTATTAGTCATTCAGGAGCAAGTTTTGCTCCAAAGACAATTCGTGCGATGTTAGATGCATATAGCACATATGCAATTACAGAAAAACACGATATGAAAGAAAGTGTCTTATATGATTGCGGCGATATTACGATGCATGTGACGGATATAAAAGAAAGTCATAAACGAATTGCGGAAACAGTTGGTCATGTAACGAAAGTAAACCCGAACATGATACCAATTGTTCTTGGGGGTGACCACTCGATTAGTTTTCCGAGTATAACAGGTTTTGCAAACAGTAAAGGAAAGGTCGGAATTATTCAATTTGATGCTCATCATGATTTACGTAATTTAGATGATGGAGGCCCGTCAAATGGTACACCATTCCGTAGTTTACTAGAAAATGATGTCATTACAGGGAAACAACTTGTTCAAATTGGAATTCGTAATTTTTCTAATGCACGTGCGTACCATGAATATGCAATAGAGCATGGTGTAACAGTGTATACAATGAAAGACGTACGAGAGCGAGAAATAAAAGATATTATCACGGAAAGTATTGAATTATTAAGAAATCAAGGTGTGACTTCTATTTATATTTCTCTTGATATGGATGTGCTAGACCAAGCGTTTGCACCAGGTTGTCCAGCAATTGGGCCTGGTGGAATGGATAGTACGACTTTACTAGATGCGATTGAATTCCTTGGTAAAGAACCGCTCGTTCAAGGGATGGATATAGTAGAGATTGATCCAACTCTTGATTTCAGAGATATGACGAGTAGAGTAGCAGCGCAAGTGATTATGAGTTTTCTTTTAGCGAGGGAAACGGTTAGTAAGCAAGTTAGTATATAGACGGAAAAGTAGATCTTTATTTATGCCTTAACAAAAACACATCACTACTTAAATGTAGTGATGTGTTTTTGTATTAAAAGAGAATGAATGTGTGTGGAACCGTTAATGGAATTGCGATTTTTATAGTGTATTGTGTAAATTTAATTTCTTGCTTCTGAAGTGTTGACGTGTAAAATAATTTTATGATAAAATAAAAATTTTGCTAAAAAACTAAAAGTATGTTAAGCTTGAGAAGGTTACCATATATGGAGGTGGATTATTTGTTTCAAATTGGCGATAACATTGTTTATCCAATGCAGGGAGCAGGTATAATTAAAGCCATAGAAGAGAAGGAAATCTCAGGAGAAAAACAACAGTATTATGTTATAAAAATGTCGGCTAGTAATATGGAACTAATGATTCCAGCAGGGAGAATATTGAATTCGAATATACGTCCAGTTACGGATATAACCGCATTAGCACACATAATGGATATTTTTCAACATGGGGAATCAGATAGATTACTTACATGGAAACAAAGGTATAAATTGAACACTGATAAAATAAAGACGGGTAAAATGCAAGAAGGTGCTGAAGTTGTGCGTGATTTAATGCGTATACAGAAAGAAAAAGCACTTAATGCAAGCGAAAAGAAGATGTTAGATAACGCATATGAATTTTTGATTAGTGAACTGGGATTAATTGAAGGTATCACAGAAAATCAGATAAAAAGCTTTTGTTAAGGTTCATTACAAATAATGTATTATATCCCAAAAAAGATCTTGAATTTTTTGGGAACATAATTATAGAAAATTTATCATTTCAAAGACATTCAACTCTTTCAAACCACTTTTAGAGCATTACCTCTATTGTTATTACTACAATCAAATCCATTTTTATTTTTTAATTTCATTTATGAATGTTCGAAGTTTAATTGAATACTTCGATAAAATAGTTACTTGATTTTTGCAATCCTGATTCACACTGGCACGGACGAGGAGCCGTAAGGATGAAAGAGAGGTAGGGCTTTCATTGTTTTAGGTATATAAGTTATTATTTTTAGAAGAATACTGAACCATTTTTACTTCTATTGATAAGGTGTTTTTTTTTATTAAAGAGATAAACGAATTGACAGCCATATATGGTCAACAAAAAAGGTTTCCTCCTAAGGAAACCTTTTTAATATTATTTATAGCATTTTATTTTTTGGATATTCGAATTTTTTATTGTAAAGTCGTAAAAATTGACGTTACTATCTAAAAGTAAGTATGATGCGATTATAGTAAGATTTTTTAGGGGGAAGAAAAATGACAAGTTCAAGTAATAAAGCAGCGAGTATTTATGAAGGAACAAAAGTAAATGCTGGGGGATTTTTTGAAAACGTTGAAGAAACAAAGTTGTTTGATCCAATTCAAGTTGGAGCTTGGTCTCTTCGTAATCGTATAGCGATGGCACCGATGACAAGATGCTTTGCAGATAATGAGACTGGAGTAGTTGGTGCGGATGTAGTGGAGTACTACAGAAAACGTGCTGCGGATGGAATTGGACTAATTATTACAGAAGGAATTGTCATTAGTCCGAGAGCAAAAGGAAACCCAGGAGTACCAGGTATTTATACACAAGAGCAAATCGATTCTTGGAAACCTGTTACAGAGGCGGTACATAAAGAAGGCGGGACGATTATTGCTCAAATATGGCATGTTGGGCGTATGAGTCATCATGAAATAATTGGTGGTCAAATGCCACAAGCACCGTCGGCTATCGCTGCAGAGGGAAATGTTCCACGCTTTCGTAAACCGTTTGATACGCCAGAAGCAATGACGTTAGAAGAAATACAAGAAGTGATCGGGCAATACGCACAAGCTGCGAAAAATGCGATCGAAGCTGGATTTGATGGAGTAGAAATTCACGGTGCACACGGATATTTAATCGATCAATTTACGTATGAGTTTGCGAATAAGCGAACAGATAAATATGGCGGTGATTTAAAACAAAGGTTAACGTTTATGAAAGAAGTAACGGCGGCTGTAATAGAAGCTGTTGGAGCTAATAAAACACTTCTTCGTTTCTCTGCTTTCAAAGGTGATAATCCTACTTATATGTGGGAAAACCCTGAGTTTGCAATTGAAACGTTCATAAATATGTTTAAAGAGGTTGGGTTAACGATGATCCATCCTTCAACGATGAATTATACCCAAGAGATTGCTGACGGAAAGAATTTTCATCAACTAGTAAGAAAATATTGGGATGGTACGATTGTTGGGGTTGGTAATTTAAATCCGAAAGAGGCCGAAGAAGCGTTGCAAGAAAGAACGATTGATGTAGCGGCATTCGGAAGACCGTTAATTGCTAATCCAGACTTTGTTCATCGAATTAAACACGCTGAAAGTTTAGTTGAATATGACGCGAAAGAGCATCTTGCTACGTTAGTATGAATAAAGATAAAAGGAGAGCACATCTAGTGTTCTCCTTTTATTATGGAATTTCATAGGGGGAAGCGGGATGAGTGAAACGCTACTCGTTATTATTAGTATATTACTATTTTTAATGTTGCTTTTAATCGTCTTTTTTATCATTACATTTTTTATAAAAAAACGAACACACCATTCTATTTTAAAATTACATCCGTACTTAGGAAGAATGCGCTACTTACTGGAAAAGATAGGGCCTGAATTTCGACAATATTGGTTTGATCATGATACGGATGGAAAGCCTTTCTCACGTTATGATTTTCAAAGTGTTATGTTTTTAGCGAAATATCGCTCTGAAATACTTGGTTTTGGATCAAAACGAGATTTTGAAGCTTCTGGATATTATATTGCTAATACATTATTTCCGATATTAACTGAGGAATTAAGTGTGAATCTCACGCAAGAGCGGGAAGGTAAAAAGTACGTGATTCATAAAGAAGGGTTATTTTCAAGAAGAGAAAAATTGACAGCGGATACAACGAATCTTTGGCTGTACGAAGAAGATGATGCAATTATAGTCGGTGAGAACCGTAAATATCCGTGGAAGCTACATGGCATGTTTGGTGCATCTGCGACTTCTTACGGTGCGATTGGAGAAAATTATATTTTAGCGAGTGGTTTTGGAGCAAAAATGGCAGGCGGATCGTGGATTAATACGGGTGAAGGTGGCGTTATTCCAGAACATTTACATACAGGAGCGAATATCGTTGCGCAAATTGGTCCAGGGTTATTTGGATACCGTGATGAAGACGGTAATTTTTCAATGGGAAAATTCATGGAGAAAGCGAAAGAAAGTAATATTAGAGCATTCGAATTGAAATTTGGGCAAGGTGCTAAAATACGTGGTGGTCATTTAGAGGGGCAAAAAGTAAATGAGAAAATTGCTTCTGTTCGCAACGTCCGAAAGGGAGAGACGATTAATTCACCGAATCGATTTTCATTTTTAAAGAATGCAGCGGATACACTTTGTTTTATTCAACAGTTGCAAGAAAACAGCGGTAAACCAGTTGGAATGAAAATTGTAATTGGTCAGCAGGAGCCTTTGGAAGATTTAATAAAAACAATGAAAGAACTAAACATTTACCCAGATTTTATTACAATCGACGGTTCAGAAGGCGGGTCAGGAGCAACGTATAAATCGATGGCAGATTATATGGGACTGCCGCTTATTCCAGCATTACTTACATTTATTGATACAGCAAACCATTATGGTGTCCGTAACAAGTTTAAAGTATTTGCATCGGGTAAATTAATCACACCAGATAAAGTGGCGATTGCTTTAGCGATTGGGGCGGATGCTGTAAGTTCAGCCCGTGGGTTTATGATGGCAAGTGGCTGTATTATGGCCCTTCAATGTAATTCTGGTCAATGTCCATCTGGTGTAGCCACGACGAATCCGCATTATCAAAAAGCGTTAGATCCGTATGAGAAGAAGTGGCGAGTCATGAATTATATTATTAGTATGAGATATAGTTTATTTTCATTAGCGGCAGCGGCGGGAGTGAAGAGCCCGCGCCATTTAACTAGAGAGCATATTGTGTTTAAAGACGAGGTGGGGAGAGTAGTTCCTCTTTCGGAATTGTTTCCTATAGTAAATCAAACCTAAAAGTATATTTGATGTGTAAGATTTTTTAGAGGAATAATTATATTTTTGGAAAAATTAGGAGTATAATAGGGGAGTATTTTTGAAAATGACTATTTTTAGGGAGAGATTCACTTGCAGCAAGGTTCGTACAGTATTACAATTTTTTTACTCGTCATAGGGCTCGTTATATTTAGACGCATGCGCTCTATGAATCGACCAATTAATAATAAAGGAAGACGACTACTATTGCCATTATTCTTCTTATTACCAGGTTTTTCTTTATACGCAGCACCGATACAACTTGCTGGTTGGCAAATTGGTATAGCTGCTGGGATCGGACTGTTATTGTCAATTCCACTTATTATTTTAAGTGGGTATGAAGTCAGAGAAGATGGTCAAATTTATGCAAAAAAAAGTATCGCTTTTATTGCTACATTTTTAGTTATCATTCTTTTACGTGCTTATTTTAGAAGACATTTACAAGGTCTAGATCCAAAGTCAATCGGCATTCTTTTCTACACTCTTGCGGTTTGTTATATAGTACCTTGGCGTATTGGATGCTATATGAAATTTCGTAAAGTATATGTAGAGAAAGCGAAAATTGAGACGTCAATAAGCTAAAAGTCATACATTTGTATGGCTTTTTCTTTTAAAATTTATCGGGTAAACGAATGTAAATAAGGTGTGAAAAAACACTATATAATTTTCTGAATATTTTTACTTTGAATTCTTGAAAAATCATTGTAATCCACTGGAATAAAGGCGTTTATAAAGGTTTTCACATGTAATGAACAGTGCTCGTTCACTTGAAAGAACAAAAAATGTTTGTTAAGGTAGGGAACCATAAGCGAAAACAAGAAAATAGAAAAAGTCATTTTTCGAAATTTTGAATGGCTTATGGACTAAGGGAGAGATTTGGTGAAGATTGAAATTATGGTTTCGCTTGCTATTTATATGGCAGGTATGTTGTATATCGGATATTGGTCTTATAAGAAGACATCCGATTTATCAGATTATATGTTAGGCGGGAGGGGACTCGGCCCAGCAGTTACAGCTTTATCAGCTGGTGCTTCTGACATGAGTGGTTGGATGCTAATGGGATTACCTGGTGCGATGTATGCAACAGGATTATCAAGTGTATGGATTGCGATAGGTTTATTAATAGGTGCGTATGCAAACTATTTAATCATTGCCCCGCGTTTACGAACGTATACAGAAGTGGCAAATGATTCAATTACGATTCCAGACTTTTTAGAGAATCGGTTTAAAGATCGTACGAAAATACTTCGTTTTGTCTCCGCTATCGTCATTTTAGTATTTTTCACATTTTATGCGTCGGCTGGTTTAGTTTCAGGTGGACGTTTGTTTGAAAATTCTTTTAACCTTGATTATAAAATTGGTTTATTTGTAACAGTAGGTGTCGTTGTTGCGTATACACTATTTGGTGGCTTTCTAGCCGTAAGTTGGACGGACTTTGTGCAAGGTTGTATTATGTTTATTGCGCTTGTACTAGTGCCAATTGTTGCTTTTACGGATGTCGGTGGTGTAACAGAAACATTTAATACGATTAAACAAGTCGATGCATCGCATTTAGATATGTTTAAAGGGACCACAATACTTGGCATTATTTCATTTTTAGCATGGGGACTTGGGTATTTTGGTCAACCGCATATTATTGTCCGTTTTATGGCAATCACCTCTATTAAAGATTTAAAGACTTCTCGTAGAATCGGTATCGGTTGGATGACAATTTCAATTATAGGTGCAATGCTTACTGGTCTAATTGGTATCGCTTATTATGCTAAAAATAATGCAACATTGCAAGATCCAGAAATGGTCTTTGTAACATTCTCCAATATTTTATTCCATCCGTACATTACAGGATTTTTATTATCAGCTATTTTGGCTTCGATTATGAGTAGTATTTCCTCACAATTACTTGTTATTTCAAGTGCAGTAACGGAAGACTTCTATAAAACATTATTCCGTCGTAATGCAAGTGACAAAGAACTTGTATTTATCGGTAGATTGTCAGTATTAGTAGTAGCTATGATCGCAGTTGTTTTAGCGTATCATCCAAGTGATACAATTTTAACACTTGTAGGTTATGCTTGGGCTGGATTTGGTTCAGCGTTCGGACCAGCCATTTTATTAAGTTTATATTGGAAAAGGACGAATAAATGGGGCGTTCTTGCAGGTATGATTGTTGGTGCAGTAGTTGTTATAGCATGGGTACAAATTCCAAGTTTAAAAGCAATTATGTATGAAATGGTACCTGGATTTTTCTGTAGTTTATTAACTGTTATCGTTGTAAGTTTATTAACGAAAGAACCCGTTAAGGCAGTTCATCGTGAATTTAATGAGATGGAAGCAGTACTGGAAGAAGAAAAGAAATGATTTGCAAAAAGAGTAAACGATGAATAGCGTTTACTCTTTTTACATGTAAAATGAAAGTAAGGACTTATTGACAATAAAAAATAAGTAACTTATAATAAATCTCGAGTTCGAGATAAATAACATGCATAATGAAAAATTATTATGGTTATAAATCGAATGAATATTTTTTGTGAATTATCTTGAGTTCAAGATAATTTGATAGGTTAGACACCAATATGTATTTTTGTAATTAATATCTCGAATTCGAGATAAAATTATTATAACGGATTTTACTTTGCAGCATGGACAAAATGAATAATGAATTTAAATGTAAAAGAATTTTTATAATGAAATAAAAAAGGAGTGGAAGAAATGGAAAAGAAAACAATGGGAATCCATCACATTACAGCGATTGTAGGGCATCCACAAGAAAATGTAGACTTTTATGCTGGTGTATTAGGGTTACGTTTAGTGAAACAAACAGTGAATTTTGATGATCCAGGTACGTACCATCTTTATTTTGGAAATGAAGGAGGAAAACCTGGAACAATTATTACGTTTTTCCCATGGGCAGGTGCTCGTCAAGGTATTATTGGGGACGGTCAAGTAGGAATTACGTCTTACGTTGTACCAAAAGGTGCAATGGAGTTTTGGAAAAATAGATTAGAAAAATTCGATGTTTCGTATACGAAAATGACTCGTTTTGGAGAGCAGTATTTAGAATTTGATGATCCGCATGGTTTGCATATAGAATTAGTTGAAAGAGAAGCAGGCGAATTAAATAATTGGAGTTTTGGAGAAGTTACACCAGAAGTAGCAATTAAAGGGTTTGGAGGTGCTGTTCTTTTATCTGCACAGCCTCAAAAAACAGCTGAATTGTTAGAACATATTATGGGTCTTGAGAAAATCGGAGAAGAGGGTGAATTTGTTCGATTCCGTTCTTCTGCTGATATTGGAAATATTATTGATTTGAAATTATCAACAATCGGTCGTGGCCAAATGGGCGTTGGTACAGTTCATCATATAGCTTGGAGAGCGATTGACGATGCTGATCAGCTAGACTGGAAAGAGCATGTGTCGCGTTTTGGATATCACGTAACTCCTGTACAAGATCGAAATTATTTTAACGCGATTTATTTTAGAGAACATGGTGAAATCTTATTTGAAATTGCAACAGATCCTCCTGGTTTCGCTCATGATGAATCGTTAGAGACGATGGGTGAGGAATTAAAGTTACCGGAACAATATGAACAACATAGAAAACAGATTGAACAAACGCTTTTACCATTTGAAGTGAGAAATTTAGATTAAAGTGATTGAAGGGGGAAAAGGATTATGATGAAACATGTTTTTCAAAAAGGAAAAGGTAACTGCTTAGTCTTTTAATATTGTTGATATTGATGAATTCATAGTTTAGCTTTTGTTAGTTTAGCCCATACTTCTCATAGGAATAGACGAAACGAGAGGTGAGCAGTGGTGACTATGGAACAAATTTGTCAGTCGTATCACATGGGTTTGGAAGCCATACAAAACCTTTTTATGGAGGAACATCTCAAATCAACCGTATACATCCAACAATTAGAAGCGGAAAACAAACAATTAAAGGAAACTGTTGCATCTTTGCAGATGGAAATTCAGAAATTACAAGCAACGTCTCAAAAAAATTCTTCAAATAGCCATAAACCACCTTCTACAGATAGCTGTAAAAAGCCCCTCAAGAAAAGTTTAAGGAAAAAAACAGGACGGAAATCAGGTGGACAAATCGGTCACAAAGGTTATAGGCTGGCACCTGTTGAAAATCCACATCATATTGTGACGCACCCTATTTTCCTATGTTCAAAATGTCAATCTTCTTTAGAACAGGAACAGATTGTCAGTCGAAAAAAACGACAAGTCTTCGACCTACCTTCTACAAAAATAGAGGTGACTCAATATGAATCCGAAGGAAAAGTGTGTTCGAATTGTTTGTCGTTCGAAGAAGGACTGTTTTTACCCCATGTCACCAAATCTGTACAATACAGTTCTCGTATCCAATCTTTAGTTGTTTATCTCATCAATTATCAGATGCTTTCGTATGCCCGTACAGCTGCCTATATTCGTGATCAATTCGGTCATACCATTAGTGAAGGAACACTTGTCCATATGAATCGTGTATTCGGAGAGCGTTTGGACGTATTTGAAGAAAAAGCAAAATCTCATTTGTTACAGTCTCGCATTGTTCATTTTGATGAGACTAGGATTCGTGTAAATCGAGAACGTCAGTGGCTCCATACCATGAGCACAAAAGACATAAACCTTCAAGTTGTACATACAAAACGTGGAAAAGAGGCAATGAATGAAATTGGTGTGTTACCCCGTTTCTCAGGAATTGCTGTTCATGATGGATGGGCCTCTTATTTTGGATATAAACAGTCCCAACATATTTTATGTAATGCTCATCTTTTACGAGATTTACAAGGGATTTTTGAGCAAACCGGTGAAACATGGGCAGAAAATATGAAAAAATTATTATGTGATGCCAAACAACGCAAAGAAGAACAAGAGGGAAAGCTTACATTATGGGATCTTCTAGAAATTGAGCAGGCATACGAAGCCATCCTGCAGGATGGAGTTGCATGTCATCCCCCTCAGGCAGAAAAGAATAAGTCCTAAAAGCGTTCTAAACAATCGCCATCCAAAAATTTATGGGACCGATTTGTCCGAGACAAAGATGCCATTTTAGGTTTTCTCACACATGCGGATATTCCATTTGATAATAATGAAGCGGAGCGAGATATTCGAATGGCAAAAGTAAAACAAAAAGTATCAGGTACGTTTCGTGCCGAAGATGGAGCGTGAATATTTTGTTTAACGAGAAGCTTCATCCAAACCGCACAAAAACAAGGTAAACCTGTATTCCACACAATAGAACAACTAATTCGTGAAGGAACGATGGATATTGCCTTTATCAACTAATTGGAGGAGAAATGTATAACAGACATTTCTTCTCTTTATCTTGCCTTTTTAAGTAGGCTAAACAGTTACAGGAAAAGATACGTCAAAACCAGTGTTATTATTACTTCATGGCACAGGTGGTAATGAATTAGATTTACTATCACTTGCAGAAATAATTGATCCGGAAGCGTCGGTATTAAGCGTTAGGGGAAATGTGTTAGAGAATGGGATGCCGCGTTTCTTCCGCCGATTAGCAGAGGGCATTTTTGATGAAGAGGATTTAATTTTCCGTACGAAGGAATTAAATGAATTTTTAGATGAAGCGGCTAAAGAATATAAATTCGATAGAAATAACATTGTAGCTATCGGTTATTCGAATGGGGCAAATATCGCAGCAAGCTTATTATTCCATTATGAGAATGCATTAAAAGGTGCTGTGCTTCATCACCCAATGGTGCCTAGAAGAGGAATGCAATTAGCAAATTTAGCAGGGAAATCTGTGTTTATTGCTGCTGGGACAAATGACCCAATTTGTTCATCAGCAGAGTCAGAGGAATTGAAGGTACTATTAGAAAATGCAAATGCGAATGTAACAATGCATTGGGAAAATCGAGGGCATCAATTAACGATGGGTGAAGTAGAAAAAGCAAAAGAGTGGTATGACAAAGTATTTTAAAAAAAGAAGCATCTGCTAACGATTAGCAGATGCTTCTTTTTTATTTAAGACTGGATTGCAAGGTGAGATGAAGAAAGTGGTAGCTCAATATCAACAATTGTACCTTTATTTAATTCGCTTGAAATGTGTAATTTACCATGATGTTCTTCAATTATTTTGTAACACATCATTAATCCTAGTCCTGTGCCTTTTTCTTTTAAACTATAAAAAGGTTCGCCTAGACGGGAGATACGATCTTCTGGAATGCCACAACCTTCATCGATAATTCGTATTAAGATGAAATTATTCTCTAATGGTTTTGTTTGGATGAAAATATTTCCGCCATTTGGCATTGCTTCTATCGCATTTTTTAATATGTTTATAAAAACTTGTTTTAATTGGTTACCGTCACATTGAATATCATATACGTAATCAAAATGATCCATGATGATATGAACGCTATGCATAATTGCAGTCGGTAAAATAAATGTAACTACCTCTTCAATTAAAGTTTGTATGTTACAAGTTTGGATAGATAATACTTGTGGCTTAGACATCGCCATAAATTGACTCGTGATGGATTCCATTTGTGAAATCTCACTTAACATAACATCGATATACCATTTCTGCTCTTCACTTATTTCAGGGAGGAGCAACGTTAGAAAACCTTTTAGAGAAGTGAGTGGATTTCGAATTTCATGGGCAATTCCAGCTGTCAGTTGTCCGACTACTGCGAGCTTCTCTGATTTTCGTAGTAACTTTTCAGTTTCTTTTAGCTCAGTAACATCTCTCCCCATCACGATAAGACCTTTGCGAGAACCATCAGGATGATAAAGCGGAACTTTTGATATACTTAAGATTAGATCGAAATCATCTCTATGTATAATAAATTCCTCGCCATGAAGAATTTGTCTTTGTTGCCATGCTAGTTCATCGATTTCTTCACAATGTAAAAAAGCTTCTCGGTATGCTTCATTATATTGAATGAGTTCGCTATCTTTTTTCCCGTGGTAAGGTACATGATGGAAATTGAAGCAAGAAAGTGCGTAATCATTTGCCTCAAGCCAGCGCCCTTCATGATCTTTAAATATAACAAACGCAGGCATGGAGTTTACTAATGTACGTAATCTCTTCTCACTTTCTTTTAGCATATTCTCAATTCTTTCTGATTTTTCAAGCGGCTTCATAATAGCATATACGCCAGTAAGACGATTTTGAACAAAAATAGGAACTAGTTTTGTCACAACATCTAATAAGAATCCATTTTTATGATAAATAGATAAGATATACTCTTGTTGATTATCCGCTTCAGTATTCTTTATATTTTGTAATACTTGCTCAGAAATATGGGCTTCTAAAATAGAGGTAATATTTTTCTGTTCTAATTCTAAAGAAGTGTAACCTAATATTCTTTCGGCAGAAGGATTTATATGTAGAATAACTCCTTCTAAATTTAATGAAATAATACTATCAGGATTGTGTTCGAACAGAGATGCGTACATTTCTGTTAATGAACGATCTTGTATATGGTTTCGCAAACGTCTAGAAATGTTCGGATGACGTTTTTTTTGAGTTGGTGAATATTTTTTACGACTCATAATAGTTCCTCCGTACAAATAGCATCTAAAAAGATTTGTCTATTCATAACTATAATATAGATGTAATGTGTATTTCTATAAAAAATGGAAGTTATAGAATAAATTTTGTTTTTTTTTTATTTTTTGCAAGGTGAATGCAGGATGGTAATAAGGGGAGCTTATATTGTTTTATAAACCTTTTGTAAGTTACAGACGGCTGTTTTCCGTATAACATTAGGGTAGAGGAGGGGGAGAGAAAATGAAAAATTATATTCAAGGGATTGATCACGTGCAAGTAGCTGCACCTGTAGGGTGTGAAGAAGAGGCGCGTGATTTTTATGGGAATACGATTGGTATGGAAGAAATTCCAAAGCCAGAAGAGTTGAAAAAACGAGGTGGATGTTGGTTTAAATGCGGAAATCAAGAAATCCATATTGGTGTCGAGCGGAACTTTACACCAGCAAAAAAGGCTCATCCAGCTTTTTATGTGAATGAAATTAATGAATTTAAGCAAACACTTATAGAGCAAGGTGTTAAAGTGATTGATGATTATGCACGGCCAGATGTAATTCGATTTTACGTGTCAGATCCATTTGGAAACCGAATTGAATTTATGCAAAATAAAGACTAGGTGGATTCCCACCTAGTCTTTAACTTCTTCTAAAAAGTCCTAACACTTCTACAGTTTCTGTAATATTAACGAATGCATTCGGGTCGATTTCAGAAATTGTTAGTTTCATACTTGCTAATTCTTCACGAGAAACGACGGTCATAAGTACACGCTTTTTCTCGCTTGAATAAGCACCTTCGCCATCAAGTAACGTTATTCCACGTACAACAGTTGAAAGAAGTTGTTTTTTCATTTTTTCTGCTTCATTTGTTACAATCATAAGTGTAACTTTACGATGTTTTGTATGAACAGCATCAATTACTTTACCAGTTACATAAATTGAAAGTAAGCTTGTAAGTGCAACATCCCAGGTGAAGAAGAATCCTGCGATTATTACAACGACTGCATTTAAAATAATAAGGAATCCGCCAAGTTTAATGTCTCGCTTGCGGGATAAAAGCATACCGATAATATCAAATCCACCAGTGGATCCATTACAGTTAAAAACAAGACCAATACCAGCTCCGGCGATGACACCTCCGAAGATAGAAGATAACAATGGGTCTGTTGCTACGACTTTTACTGGAACGTAGTATAATGCAACAGATAATACAACTACAGAGACAACTGTGTTAAAAATTACTTTTTTTCCAAGACCTATGTACCCTAAAATAAGGATAGGTAAGTTTAATACAAAGTTAATAATGCCTGTGTTTACAGGGGTTACAATCCCTAAAATAATAGCAATTCCGCCAATTCCACTACTTAAAATTTTGTGGGGGATAAGGAAAAGATTAAAGGCAACCGCAATAATAATAGAACCGATAATAACACCAAGGAATCTGACCATTTCTTTCCCGTCCTTCACTGAAAAATTCATATTATTTCAAGATTATATATGATATTGAAAGTTTTGGGTAAAAACAGTTTATTTTGGTAAATTAGATTAATCGAAAGAATTTGAGTATTTTATCATTTGAAAGGGGATACAGTTGTGAAGATAAAAACATATCAACAGAAAAGCCCGTTGAAGCAAGAATGTGAGGATTCTTATTTTTGTAATAAAGATAAAAAGATTTATGGTGTATGTGACGGTGCAACACCACTTGTCCCGTTTCGTGATGAAAAGGGACATAATGGAGCATACATCGCTTCGCATTTATTTGCAAGTTATTTTACTGCATTACGAGAGAATCATAGTTTACAATTTGCAGTTGCCAAAGCAAATGAAGCATTGCAAAGCAAAATGTTAGAATATGAAGTAGA
Organism: Bacillus sp. PPSBB_2; assembly: GCF_045291115.1. Classification (NCBI taxonomy): domain Bacteria; kingdom Bacillati; phylum Bacillota; class Bacilli; order Caryophanales; family Bacillaceae; genus Bacillus; species Bacillus sp. PPSBB_2. Next base: position 3,859,312 of record NZ_CP147983.1, on the reverse strand, counting down.
CACGAGAAAAAAAGAGCATTTGTGGTGCACATGTATCGCGGCAGTCCAAATAGTTGGTGAGAAAATTGAATATGCGCAGCTTGGGGACTGTATGATTGTCGCAACTTTTCAAAATGGAACGATGCAAGTATTAACGAAAGACACAGTTGAAGGAATTAGTAAAAGAGCAAAAAAGAAGAGGGAAGAAGATCGTAAAAAAGGGTTATCTGTACCAGAAGAATATGTTTTTCAAGATGTTCGAGAACAGTTAAAATACAATCGTTATCTTGCAAATATGCCAAATGGTTATTCAGTTGCAAATGGAATGAAAGAAGCGATACATTATTTACAACATGGTGAATTACATACAGATGAAGTGAGTGGGATTTTTATTTGTTCAGACGGGTTATTTCACCCAGATTGGTCATTAGAACAAACTGTTGCATATATAAGAAAGAATAGTATAAACGAATATATAGCAATCATTGAAGAGCTAGAAGGCGAAAAAAGAATAAGGCCAGATGATAAAACGATTATTATGATTGATTTTTAAGAGGAGGCAGTTCAAATGGAAATTAAACGTGTCAATCTAACATTTCAAGATGAATTAGTTCCTTTAGAAAAAGTAAACAAACTGATTATTCACCATACAGCTGAAGATGGATGGGACGTGTATAAAACGCATGAATTTCATCAAACTGTAAGGGGGTGGAGCGGAATTGGTTACAACTATTTTATCGAAAAGGATGGAACTGTAGTGGAAGGACGAGGTTTACATATTGGAGCGCACGCGAAAGACCATAACCACCATACAATTGGAATATGTATGACGGGAAATTTCGATAAATACGATCCAACTCCTGCACAAGTGAATGCATTATATTCTTTATGCAAACTGTTTATGAAGCAATTTGCTATAAAGAAAGAAAATATACTCGGTCATAGAGAGTTAGAAGGAGTTACAAAAAGCTGTCCTGGTAATCGTTTTTCTATGGTAGAGTTAAGGAAGATACTATCTTAAATATAGAGGAGTAACAACGATGATGAATATAAAAATACCAAATGATAAAAAAGAAGAACTTGTAGCACAAATTCAGCAATTTTTTATGGAAGAAGATTTAGATGAAATTGGACGTTTCCAAGCAGAGCGTTTAATAGAAGAAATGATTAAATTAGTTGGACCGTTTGCATATAATCAAGCAATTGGAGATGCAAGAAAGCTTGTAAGTGAGAAATTAACGAATATCGAAGAAGATTTATACGTACTAGAGAAGAATGAAGGAAAATAAAAAAAGAGCCGATGGGCTCTTTTTTTATTTTTCTTTCTTGTGTTCTTTATATTCATGTACTTTTTCTTTTACATTACCAACTGTATCTTTAGCAGTGCCTTTCACCTTATCCCATTTTCCTTCAGCTTGTAATTTCTTATTGTCAGTTACTTTCCCAACAACTTCTTTTACTTCACCTTTTACCTTATCAATGGCACCTTCTACTTTTTCTTTTAAACCATGATCATGTTTAGTCATACATTTCTCCTCCTTGTAGTTTGATTAGAATTCTCTTTTCATATTGCAAGTTGAATGATGTATCTAGTAATAGCGTAACAAATCTAGTTTGAATATTCAAATGATTAATAGGATAGAAAAGGATTTGTCATAAAATGTTTAAAAATGTAACGGAAGGAGAAATAAAGTAAATTATATGTCTTTTGCGGTCCATATTGATTTTGTATAAGCAATTTTCATGTGGGCACGTTCCATGTTATTTTGACTGCCGCTACCGAACCTTGCTTGTCCAACTATTAAAGTACAATTGGATTCAATAGCTGTCTTAATTCGTTTTTGAATTAATGCAGTATGACAGCCTTTACGCTGAAATTCTGGTAAAGTAGCAGAAGCAGCTAATGATGCGACACCTTTATTTATATACAGGACACCAATACCAGCAGGGATATTTTGAACTTCAGCTATGAAAAAATGCCATCCTGGTTCATTGTAAAGAATTTCATTATTTTGGCGCACGCTATCTTTTGTAAAGGATGGCATATTAAATCCACGTATATATATGTCTGCAAAAATATCAAACTCATTTTCTTTTAGTTTTCGTATTGTAATATTAGAAGGAGGAAGTGATGAACCCTCTCTCGGTATACTATACAAAGCAGTATGGAAGCTAGATTGATAAAACCCTTTTTGAGATAAGTATTGAAATAATTCAGTTGTACCTTGTGCTGGGGTAATTTCAAAACGACAAGGGATTTGTAGTGATTCATAATAAGAAATGATTGCATCAATCGCATCTGCATTTGTAATACCTTTTACCGTATTAAAAGCAGGACCGGCAATTATTTTTGATGAAAAGGCAGTGGCACTACCGAAATTTTTCATTTGCACTTGCATTGGGTTTCCGCTTATTGTTTGTAGTCTCTCTAATCTAGAAGAGAGCATATCAATTTCTGCATTTTCAATTTCTGTTGCTATATCGAGTGTCATAACAGTAGTCATAAAATTCCTCCGTTAATAAATATATTTCATAGTACATATACGATTTTTGTTTTGAGATTCCTGTTGAAATGTGAGAGAATAAGAGGTTTTTTGGAAGGGAAATGGAAGTGAGCTGTCGAAGGGAGTGGAAACAGATTAAAGGTGGTGCTCTCATGAAACAAAAAACCGTGCAGACATGCTCTAATTGTGGTTCTCAAAACATAGGAGAAGGTGAGTTTGTCGGATATGCACAAATACGGAAAAAGGAAACGATGTTCACATCTTCACCGGTGGATGCTTATATTTGTACAGATTGCGGGAATATCCTTCTATTAAAAGTACGACATTATGAAAAGTTTAAGCAGAAGCCGTTATGATCATTGAGAAATGGTCATATCCAACGTTGTATACGAAACGACTTATGTTAAGGAAAATGAATATGAGTGATAGTTTACATATATATGAGTATGCTACAGATAAAGAGATGATAACTTTTACTGTATGGGATGCTCATCAATCGTTATGTGACACATATAACTATGTAGAAGAAATTGTGGGGCAATATAATGAAGGGCAAGTAGCACCTCTTGGAATTGTATTAAAAGAGGAGAAAAAACTTATAGGCACGTGTGGATTTATAAAATATGATTTGGTCACACATACAGCAGAAATTGCATACGCCTTATCTCGAAAATATTGGGGAAGAGGATTAGCCACGGAGGCTGCATTAGCTTTTTTCTACTATGGTTTTCATGAGTTGCATCTTAATAGTATTGAAGCGGGATGTGATTCAGAAAATGAAGCATCTGAAAAATTAATGAAACGTTTGAATATGGAGTACAAATATACAATTCAGAAGGATATGTTTATTAAAGGTAAGAATCGCGATACAAAAAGATATTGTATATCTAGAGAAGGATATATGAATCAATGAAATATCTTACATTGAAAACTCCTTTAAATGAATCAAGGAGTTTTTTTATTTTGATAACAACAAATCGGAGTTTATCTTTTTGTTCGTGTGTTAGGAGTATGGGAGATATATCGAATTTTAGTAGAAAATAAGGAATACAGTAATCGTTTTATTTTTAAACTGAAAAAGAAAGTAAGAAAAAAGATAGATAGTTTATCGTTCTGAATTATTTCCAAAGAAATAATTCAGAAAATACAGAAAAATGTCGTAATCATTTGCGGAAGTCTGTTATAATAAACGAAAAAATGAAAACGCTTTAAAGGGGGATATAACCAATATGATGATGAATGTACCGCTAACAATTAGTTCTATGATGGAAAGAGCAGAGAAACTGTTTTCGAAGAAAGAAATTGTTTCACGGACGCATGATACAGTTACAACGTTAACGTATAAGCAGTTAGGGGAAAGGACGAGAAGACTCTCCAGTGCGTTGAAAAAGCTTGGAATTAAAGAAGGTGAACGTGTAGGAACATTAGCGTGGAACCATCATCGGCATGTGGAAGCGTATTTTGCTATTCCAGGTATTGCTTCTGTTTTGCACACAATTAACATTCGTTTATCTCCTCAACATATTTCATATATTATTCAGCACGCAGAAGACCGAATTCTACTTATAGATGAAGATCTCGTACCGCTTGTTGAAAATATTCAATCACAATTATCAACTGTACAAGCTTACATTATTATGACTGATAAAGATGAACTCCCAAACACTACGCTGAAGCCTGTATATCATTATGAAAAGCTATTAGAAGAAGGCGATCCAAATTTCCAATTTGTAAAAGATATTGATGAAAATACACCAGCTGGTATGTGTTATACGTCAGCGACTACAGGAAATCCGAAAGGTGTTGTATATACGCATCGTAGTACTGTATTACACTGTATGGCACTCGGTTTAGCGGATACAGCTGCTTTATCGGAAAGTGATGCTGCAATGGCGATTGTACCGATGTTCCATGTGAACGCTTGGGGACTTCCTTTCGCTGCTACTTGGTTTGGGTCAAAACAAGTTCTTCCAGGACCGATGTTTACTCCGAAAATTTTATTAGAGATGATTCAATCAGAAAAAGTGACGTTAGCTGCGGGTGTGCCGACAATTTGGCTCGGCGTATTACAAGAGTTAGAAAATAATAGTTACGATTTATCTAGTATGACGAGAATACTATGCGGAGGTGCAGCTGCGCCGAAAAGTGTTATTAAAGCATTTGAACAGAAACATAATGTTCCGTTCATACATGCATATGGTATGACTGAAACGAGTCCACTCGTAACACTTGCGCGTTTAAAAAGTTATGAAACGGAAGTATCGTATGAAGAGCAACTAGAAATTCGCTCTAAACAAGGATATCTTGTACCTGGTGTCGAGATGAAAGTAGTCGGTACAAATGGTGACGTGAAGTGGGATGGTACTGAGATGGGAGAATTATGTTTACGAGCACCTTGGATCGCTGAAAGCTATTATAACGATGATCGTACTGTCGAAGGTTTTCGCGATGGATGGTTATATACTGGTGATGTTGTCACAGTGGATGAGGAAGGTTGCGTGAAAATTGTTGACCGTACGAAGGATGTTATTAAAAGCGGGGGAGAATGGATTTCTTCGGTCGATCTTGAAAATGCTTTAATGGCACATGATGCTATATTTGAAGCGGCTGTCGTTGCAGTTCCTCACCCTCAGTGGCAAGAGCGACCAATTGCCTGCGTTGTTCAAAAGAAAAATAGTACGGTTACAAAAGAAGAAATATATGAGTTTTTAAAACCACAGTTTGCGAAGTGGTGGTTGCCAGACGATATTGTCTTTATGGAAGAAATACCGAAAACATCTGTTGGGAAGTTTTTAAAACAGGCGCTTCGGAAAGAACTGGAGCATTTGCATAGAGAGAAATAAGTGAACTTCTATTTGTAAACTCTAATGCATTAACGGTTGACAAAAGGGGGGTGGAAAGATAATATAATTTTTGTGATATGTTACCTAAAAACAATTTTAAGTTTACAAATAGGAGAAGCAAATATGAATACAAAAAATTTAGTTTTCGTCGCTTTATTTAGTTCTATTATGGGAGTGTTAGGGTTAATACCTCCGATTGCTCTTTCTATTACACCAGTTCCAATTACATTGCAATCACTCGGTGTTATGCTTGCGGGTGGGTTGTTAGGATCACGTCTAGGTGCGTTAAGTCAGCTTATTTTCTTACTTATTGTAGGAGTTGGAGCACCATTGCTTGCTGGTGGACGTGGTGGCCTTGGTGTATTTGTTGGACCAAGTGCAGGATATTTACTTGGTTACATCATTGGGGCGTTTGTTATTGGTTATTTAATTGAGCGTTTACGTGAAGTTTCTATTATAAAAGTATTATGTATTAATATAATTGGTGGTATTTTCGTAGTTTATGTATTTGGTATTACTGTACAAGCGTTCTTAATGGATGTTTCTGTATGGGAGATAATGAAAGTGAGTGCTGTGTTTTTACCAGGGGATTGTATAAAAGCAATTATTGCGGCAGTTCTCGTAACAAAATTACATCGTTCATTGAAACATATTATTACGCCCGCTTTAAAGAATGGAAAATATACAAATGCGGGATGATAAAGGGAAGAAACACGTTAATTGCGTGTTTCTTTTTATTATTATTGTAAAGAAAGGACGTCTCATATGGGGATTACAAAAGAATATAAAAAGCATGCCTCTTTACAACCAAATAAAATAGCGATAAAGGAAAATGATAGAGTTTTAACATATAAAGAGTGGTTTGAATCAGTTTGTAAAGTAGCAAGCTGGTTAAATGAAAAAAAATCGAAGAATAAAACGATAGCAATCCTATTAGAAAATCGTATAGAGTTTTTACAACTATTTTCTGGTGCCGCTATGGCCGGGTGGGTTTGTGTTCCGTTAGATATAAAGTGGAAACAAGATGAGCTCAGAGAAAGAATTGAAATTAGTAATCCGGATATGATTGTGACAGAACGATATAAGGTGAATGATCTATTGGATGAAGAAGGAAGAGTAATTGAAATTGATGAGTGGAAAAGAATGATAGAGAAATATCTTCCTACATATTCCACTGTAGAAAGTGTACAACATGCTCCTTTTTATATGGGATTTACATCAGGATCAACAGGAACAGCAAAAGCATTTTTACGTGCACAGCAATCGTGGGTTCATAGTTTTGATTGTAATGTACATGACTTTCATATGAAAAGGGAGGATTCAATTTTAATAGCTGGGACGCTCGTTCATTCTCTTTTCTTATACGGGGCAATAAGTGCATTATATGTAGGACAAACAGTGCACATTATGAGAAAGTTCATTCCGAATCAAGTATTAGATAAGTTAGAAACTGAAAATATATCGGTTATGTATACAGTTCCGACAATGCTTGAATCTTTATATAAAGAAAATAGATTAATAGAAAATAAAATGAAAATTATTTCATCAGGAGCGAAATGGGAAGCTGAAGCGAAAGAAAAAATAAAGAATATATTTCCTTATGCGAAAAGATATGAATTTTATGGTGCATCAGAGTTAAGTTTTGTAACAGCACTAGTCGATGCAGAAAGCGAAAGAAGGCCAAATTCAGTAGGAAAACCTTGTCATAATGTGCAAGTTCGAATATGTAATGAAGTAGGCGAAGAAGTACAAAAAGGTGAAATAGGAACTGTTTATGTGAAAAGTGATCAGTTTTTTATGGGATACATAATAGATGGGGTTTTAACACGGGAGTTGAATGCAGAAGGCTGGATGACAGTGCGAGATATAGGCTATGAAGATGAAGAAGGCTTCATATATATTGTTGGTAGAGAGAAGAATATGATTTTATTTGGAGGAATCAATATTTATCCAGAAGAAATAGAAAGTGTATTACATGAACACCCAGCTGTTGATGAAATAGTTGTAATTGGTGTGAAAGATAGTTACTGGGGTGAAAAGCCGGTCGCGATCGTAAAAGGAAGTGCTACAAAACAACAATTAAAGAGTTTTTGCTTACAACGATTATCCTCGTTTAAAATACCGAAAGAATGGCATTTTGTAGATGGAATACCTTATACAAATAGTGGGAAAATCGCTCGTATGGAAGCAAAAAGTATGATTGAAAACCGGGAGAAAATATATGAATAGAGCAGTTATTGTAGAGGCGAAAAGAATACCTATTGGTAAGAAGAATGGGATGTTAAAAGAGTATGAAGTTCAGCAATTAACAACGCCGCTTCTTACGTTTTTAAGTAAAGGGATTGAGAGGGAAATAGATGATGTCATATTAGGTAATGTTGTTGGGCCAGGAGGGAATGTTGCGAGACTATCTGCTTTAGAGGCGGGACTTGGCTATCATATTCCTGGTGTAACGATTGATCGGCAATGTGGTGCTGGTTTAGAAGCAATTCGAACTGCGTGTCATCTCATTCAAGGCGGGGCAGGTAAGTGTTATATCGCCGGGGGAGTAGAGAGTACAAGTACGTCACCTTTTCAAAAAAGAGCACGATTTTCACCTGAAACAATTGGTGATCCTGACATGGGAGTAGCGGCTGAATATGTTGCGGAGCGTTATAATATAACGAGAGAAATGCAAGACGAGTATGCTTGTCTTAGTTATAAGCGGACACTGCAAGCGTTAGAAAAAGGATATATACATGATGAAATATTTTCTTTTAATGGATTATTAGATGAATCTATAAAGCCAGAAATGAATTATGAACGAATCATTAAAAGAACAAAGCCCGCATTTTTACAAAATGGAACAGTGACGGCAGGTAATTCATGTGGTGTAAATGATGGGGCATGTGCTGTTCTTGTAATGGAAGAGGGACAAGCCCGAAAGTTAGGGTATAAACCTGTCCTTCGTTTCGTTCGTAGTGCTGTAGTGGGAGTGGATCCTAATCTTCCAGGGACTGGTCCGATATTTGCGGTGAACAAATTATTAAACGAAATGAATGTAAAAGTAGAGGACATCGATTATTTTGAAATAAATGAAGCATTCGCCTCAAAAGTTGTTGCTTGCGCAAAAGAGTTACAAATTCCGTACGAAAAAGTAAATGTAAATGGTGGAGCAATTGCGCTCGGTCATCCGTACGGCGCATCTGGTGCTATGCTTGTAACACGTTTGTTTTATCAGGCACAAAGAGAGTCTATGAAATATGGAATTGCTACATTAGGAATTGGAGGCGGGATAGGGATTGCGCTATTATTTGAGAAAGTAGAAGACTAGCGAGGTAACTAGTTTTCTACTTTTTGAGGAACATAAACATTACTACCAGGTTTCGCTTTCATTTCGTTCCAAGCAGCAATCGCATCAGCTTTTGCTTTCCCTTTATTATTTGGATCTTCGAAAAAGTCACGAGTAAAGCGATTGTATTCAAATTGTGCACCGATAGTTGTTTTGTATGCAGGGTCTTTTTTTCGTTTGTTTTCTTCATGCCAAAAAGCTACGGCGTCTTCATATGTTTTTCCAACATTGTCTTTAAAAAACTTTTGAAGAGCTACTGTAAAGCGGAAGTTTGCTCCGATTTTTTCTTTGAAAAAAGCACGAACCTCTTCGCTACAGCGGTGATTGTTAGTAATAATCGTTTGAAGAGAAAGGTCTTTATAGGATAGGGAAGCTTTACTCACCTTTTGAACAGAGCTGTTTTTTAATATTTTACCAGTAGTTAAATAATGTGAGATACGCTCGGTTATTTCGATCTTAGAGCCACTAGCTGGCAACCCATTCTCACGACAAAATGTTTGGAGTTCTGCTTTTAACCAATAATAGTTTTGGAAATCTTCAATTGATATAGACTTTGTTAAAGGTGGACGCATGAATGTAACAACTACTTTCTTCCATAATTTTCTTTAATTATAAAACGTATGTTCTTTTTATGGAAGGGTTAATTTGTAAATATAATGGGAAGAGGAGATTACATATGGAAAATGTAATGCAAGTTCGTGTTACGGGAATTTTAATTGAAGGTGAAAAATTATTGTTAGTAAAGCAAAAAGTTGCTAATAGGAATTGGTCTTTACCTGGAGGAAGAGTGGAGAATGGCGAAACGTTAGAGGAAGCAATGATTCGAGAAATGAGAGAAGAGACAGGGTTAGAAGTTAACATTCAGAAGCTACTCTATGTTTGTGATAAACCAGATGCTCGCCCGTCTTTATTACATATAACGTTTTTGCTTAAAAGGATTGAAGGTGAAATTATGCTACCTTCTAACGAGTTTGATCATAATCCAATTCATGATGTGCAAATGGTGCCGATTAAAGATTTAAGTCATTATGGTTTTTCGGAAACTTTTATCAATCTTATAAGTGAAGGTTTTGTAAATGCAGGGAGTTATCAAGGTTTGAAACAAAATATAGGTCTGTAAATATAGGGGAAGGATAGCCTTTCGCTATCCTTCATAACATGTTTTAAACTGCTGACTGTAAAGAAGAAACAAGCTGATTTAAAAATTCATCTCCACTCATAATTGCTTTCCCGCCACCGCGGGCACTCTTTTTATTTCCGCCACCTTTTCCTTCGATTGTAGGAAGAGCATCTTTTAAAAGAGCATTCATATCGAGCGATACTGATTTTCCGCAAGCGAGAATACATTGTAGTTTGTCATCATTTTCGATGACGAAATACGTAATTGCATGCTCTTGTTGTTCTGTAATAATAGCGGAAAGCTTTGCGATTTCTTGCATAGAACGATTTGTAAATACTTTAGAAATAAGTATGCCGGCATGTATTTCCGTAGGGTGTTGAAGTAGTTCATTTGCCTCTGCAAATAATAATTTTTCATTCATTGTTTGTATTGCTTTTTCGTTTTCTTTTTGAGAAGTAAGCAGTTGCGCCACTTTTGCTGGAATATCAGTTTCGCTACTGTTTAATTGTTTAGAAACATTTTTCATAATTTGTTGCTGTTGTCCCATTAATTTAAGTGTACGCCAACCAGCGATAAACGTTAAGCGTATACCACCTTTATTGCGCTCCCATCCTAGTACTTGAATAGGACCAACTTCACCAGTTCGTTTCGGATGCGTTCCACCACAGCCGTTGTAGTCAAAGTTTTCGATCATAACAACGCGTATATTTTCTGTCATAGTCGGTTCTTTACGAAGGGGCAACCTTTTCGCTTCTTCTAAGTTCATCCACTGGATGCGGATTGGATGGTTTTCAAAAACAATTTTGTTTGCAATTTGTATTGCTTTTTCAACCGTTTCTGCATGAAGATTTTCTGTTTCTAAATCAATTGTTACTGTTTCTTTACCAAGATGGAATCCAATTGTAGGCATGTTAAAATGGTCCCAAAAAGCAGCAGATAAAATGTGCTGAGCTGCATGTTGTTGCATATGATCAAAACGGCGATCCCAATTGATTTTACCTTCTACGTCTTCTGTATGTAATTGTTCTGCAATGTAGTGACGAATTTCGCCGTTTATCTCTTCTACATTGATTACATTGATATCATTTAATGTACCAGTATCATATGGTTGTCCGCCACCTGTCGGATAAAATGCTGTTTCATTCAAAACAACGTATAAGTTACCGTCTTTATCATAATCTTGCTTTATAATTTTAGTAGTAAAGTCTTGCTTATAAGCGTCAGTGTAATATAATTTGTGCTCCAATTTTCTTTCTCCTCCCGCATTAACTAGTTTCATTGTAAAGCAATTGAAATTAGTTTCCTAATATTTCAGAAGAAAGAAACTATTTTTAGAATTTTCTTGCTATAATAAGAAAAAGAAAATGCGGGGGTGGAATGAATATGTTATATGAAAACGGCGTAGATAAACTGCTTAGTTTAAGCAGAAATATTTCTGAATTATATCGAGAATTAAATGAAATGACCCGGATTTTAACGGATTGTAATCGAGAAAGTGTGAAGTTTGATCGGTTATATGTAAAAGAGTTACTTTGGAAGAAAGAAGATGTAATAGAGAAATATGACCAGCTACTTGTACAACTTTGTATTAACGAATGCTTTGATCTAAAAAGTGTCATTACAGGGGAATATAAGTATACATATGAAGAAGTAGAAAACATAGTTTTACAATTTAATGAAAAGTATAATGTCGCAATCTTAATTAAAGATGTGTGTAAAGAATTACAGTTCACATATGGAATTGATATGGACATAACGAGAACAACTCGGGTATCAACAGCTCAAGTATAGAAAAAGGAAAAGAAAGCAGATCCTTTGCTTTCTTTTTTTTGTGAAAATAGAGAGAGTAGGTTTAACGATGAAGGGGAAGCTACAGCATATTCATCCGCTTGGAATGAGTATTATTTTAGGGACATTGTTTGCTAGGTTTGCAACTTCAATGAGTATCCCTTTTTTAGCGATTTATTTAACGACTGTTAAAGGTGTATCAGCTGGAATGACTGGTGCTATTATCGGAACGAGTGCACTTGTTGGTGTTTTTGCTAGTTTTATCGGAGGGAATTTATCAGATCGATTTGGCCGGAAAACAATTATGCTCTGGTCCATGATCGTTTGGATTTTTGTGTTTATAGGTTTTTCACTTGCGGATCATGTTTTAAGTTTCTTTTTATTAAACGCTTTAAATGGATTATGTAGGTCGTTTTTTGAGCCAACATCAAGAGCATTATTATCAGATTTAACAAAGCCTGAGTATCGGTTACTCGTCTATAACTTACGATACGGTGCAATAAATGTTGGAGTTGCTATTGGACCAATTGTTGGATTACAGATTGGAAGTGCAAAATCAACAATTCCTTTTTTAGTAGCAGCTGGGGTATATATTCTATATACAGCTATATTAGCGTTCCAATTTAAGAAGTATCCAATGGAAAAAAAGAAAGTGAGTACAGAAAAACCTGTTACAATGTTAAATGCAATGCGTATATTGCGAAAAGATATAGTATTTTTAGTTGCTTTAGTCGGTATTATTTTGAGTAATTGCGGTTTTTCACATTTAACGACGACAGTATCTCAATATTTTGCAAATGCACATATATTTGAGGATGGGGTGAAGCTATTCTCATATATGCTCGCTTTAAATGCAATTGTTGTAGTGATTATCCAATACCCTGTTATTCAAATGTGCAAAAAGTATACACCGTTAACATCAATTATGGTTGGGACTTTATTTGTGAGCGGGGGATTATTTGGCTTTGGAATAGTAGAATCTATGCTAGGTGCTGCCGTTTGTACAATTATTTTTACAATTGGAGAAGTCTTAATGTTTTCGATGACGGATGTATTTATTGATGATATTGCTGTTGCGCATCTAAAAGGAACATACTTCGGTGCGATGGGTTTTTCGGGAATTGGAGCAGTAATAGGTCCGTGGTTTGGAGGAGTACTTCTCGATTACTACGGGTACCAAAATGGGTTTGCAGTATTTTCAGCATTAGCTATATTTTCAACTGTGGCATTTCCTGTGTTTTTAGTTACAAAAGGTTTATCGAAAAAAAGATATGATAGAAATTCTAATATAGAAATGCATGCGAAATAACATAAGCCCCAGTAACCAACTGGGGCTTAGTGTGTATTATATTAACTCTTAATTTGAAAAAAGAACTTTCTTTTCATGCTTATCAGCAACTTCATTTTTGGAAATATGAATGGCTAAATATCCATTTTCTAAGCAGGCTAGCATCTTCTTATAAATAATATTATCGGGTAAAGGAATGATCCGCTGTAAAGAAATATTATTATGAAGTATGCAAATGGTTAGGCCTGTCTTCATCTTTTTAATGACTACATTTTGTTCAGTTACATTTGGTACATCTGTTTCCAAAATGTATTCTTGTTCCGTTTCGCAAAGGTCAATATGAATTTGATTTGGGAAACTAAAGTTACTACAAGAGTCAGAACAAAATTGATCCATCCATTCTTCGAAACCATCAACATGAAAAAGACAATCCTTCTTTTTCTTGCCCATGTAAGACACCCTCCGTAAAATCTCAATTCATACTATGTTATGCATGAATGAATTAGGGGTGAAGAATAAATGGAAAAATATAAACATTGTATGTGGAAAAGATAGCTAGTGTGCACTTTTTGTTTTACATATCATGATGCGCATGATGTTTTTGGCGTGAATGGTTACGGTTTTTTACTTTATGAGATCCGCTTAATGGTTCAGGTTGTCCTTTTTTTTCTTTCGCTTCACGATTGTTTTTTCCCATTGTATGTGACACCTCCTCTTCCTCTTTAGAATGAGAGAAGTTTGCAAATTTATACGAGAATGTTTTTAGAAAAAAAGGTAAAGATAATTGGGACTAACTATTACAGAAAGGGGATTATATAATGCCATATCATAAAGATAAACAACAAGCGTTTCAAGCAGCGCAGCAAGGCGTTACACAAGCAGAAAATGCATTTAACAACATTGTGAAAAATGATCCAAACTACGGTCATGATTTAAAAGAATTACGCCAAGAGGTTCAGGAAGCATATGAACAAATTCAAAATGCACTAGAGGTAGCTTCAGAAACACAACGTCCACAACTTGAGCAATATGAAAATAATCTCCAAAATATAATGCGAAATGTAGATCGATTAGAAAAGTAAATGAGGTTGTTGTTTATTCGACAACCTTGCTGCTTTAGTAAACGTTATGCTAAAACAGAAAATTTTTCTATTAGTTTTTTCTTTGCTATGTGCAGTACATATATTTCAAGTGGAAAAAGTGGAAGCGAAAATGTTGCTCAGAAAAGAGTTAGAACCAACTGGTTATGTAACATGGGAAGTACCTAATAATGAAAAAATTATTGCAATTACATTTGATGATGGACCAGATCCAACGTATACACCACAAGTTTTAGATTTATTACGTCAATATAAGGCTGAAGCGACATTTTTTATGATTGGATTTCGAGTTCAGCGCAATCCATATTTAGTGAAACAAGTGTTAAAAGAGGGACATGAAATTGGAAATCATACGATGAATCATTTGTATGCGAGTAATTCATCAGATGAAAAATTAGAAAATGATATTTTAGATGGAAAGAAATTTTTTGAAAAATGGGTGAAAGAACCTTTGTTATTCCGTCCTCCTGGCGGATATATTAACGACGCTGTATTTAAAACAGCAAAAGAAGCTGGTTATCAAACTGTTCTATGGTCGTGGCATCAAGATCCACGTGATTGGGCAAATCCAGGGGTTGAATCCATTGTAAATCATGTAGTGAAAAATGCTAAAAGTGGCGATATTGTATTGTTACATGATGGAGGAAATGATCGTAGTCAAACGGTAGCAGCACTAGCAAAAATTTTACCTGAGCTGAAAAAGCAGGGCTATCGATTTGTAACGGTTTCGGAATTACTACGTTATAAACATTAGAAAAAATCCCAAAAGGAAAATAGACCTTTTGGGATTTTTCTTTACTGGTTCTTTTTACGTTTCTTATTATTTTGTCGCTCTGCTGGAGTTAAAGGCTCGTTTGCAAATTCTTCATTGTAACCAGTTCCTTGTCCTTGTGCAGATGCAGCATTCATTCCTGAAATAGTATGATTTGCTTTTCTTTTACCCATTTTATTTCACCTCTATAACATTTTTTGTATGTTGAATGATGAGCAGTTCATAGTATGTACGAACTGTAAGTAAACCGCGGATAGAGCACTTTACTTTATGATAATAGTATTCATAAGGAGCATGAAAGCTATTCAAATTTAGAAACATAAAGAAAACTTATGATAATCTATAAGTTTCTTATTATTTACTTATTTAGAAAGTTGTAATAAGATATTATCGTAAGGTATTGAAAAGTTTGTCTACATTTTATATTCAGACAACTTAGTCACGTTTAACAGGGGGGAAACATAATGGTCAAACATAATCCATTTCAATCACGTGCAACTTTTGAAGTAGATGGAAAAACGTATCATTATTATGATTTGAAAGCGCTTGAAAATGCAGGGGTTGGCAACGTATCTCAATTACCATATTCCGTGAAAGTTTTACTTGAATCAGTACTTCGTCAAGTAGACGGACGTGTAATCACAGAAGAGCATGTTACAAATTTAGCGAAATGGGGAACGAAAGATGTTCAAGATATCGATGTTCCATTTAAACCATCTCGTGTAATTTTACAAGATTTCACTGGTGTTCCAGCTGTTGTTGATTTGGCTTCGCTTCGTAAAGCAATGGCAGACATGGGCGGAGATCCTGACAAAATTAATCCTGAAATTACTGTAGACCTTGTAATTGACCACTCTGTACAGGTTGATAGAGCGGGTACGGCAGACGCGCTTGCATTCAACATGGACTTAGAGTTTAAACGTAATGAAGAACGTTATAAATTTTTAAGCTGGGCACAGAAATCATTTGATAACTACCGTGCGGTTCCACCAGCTACAGGTATTGTACACCAAGTAAACCTTGAATATTTAGCACCAGTTGTTCATGCTGTGAAAAATGCTGAAGGTGACTTAGTTGCATACCCAGATTCATTAGTTGGAACAGACTCACATACAACAATGATTAACGGTATCGGCGTTCTTGGATGGGGCGTTGGTGGTATTGAAGCAGAAGCAGGAATGCTTGGACAGCCTTCATACTTCCCAGTACCTGAAGTAATCGGTGTGAAATTAACTGGTACACTTCCAAGTGGTACTACAGCGACAGACGTTGCATTAAAAGTAACACAAGTATTACGTCAAAAAGGTGTAGTTGGTAAATTTGTTGAGTTCTTCGGTAATGGACTAAAGAGCATGCCTTTAGCTGACCGTGCAACAATTTCAAATATGGCACCAGAATACGGCGCAACTTGTGGATTCTTCCCAATCGATGATATTTCATTAGAATACTTACGTTTAACAGGTAGAGATGAAGAACAAATTCGCGTTGTTGAAGAATACTGTAAAGCGAACGGTTTATTCTATACAGCAGACAGTAAAGATCCAATCTATACTGATCTTGTTGAAATTGATTTAAATACAATTGAATCTAACCTTTCTGGACCGAAACGCCCACAAGATTTAATTCCACTTTCAGATATGAAAGATGCGTTCCATAAAGCTGTTGTAGCACCAGTTGGAACACAAGGACTTGGATTTAATGAGCAAGAGTTCGATAAAGAAGTGAAGGTTACATTAGAAGATAAAGAAGTAACGATGAAAACAGGTGCAATTGCAATCGCAGCAATTACAAGCTGTACAAATACATCAAACCCATACGTATTAATTGGAGCAGGTCTAGTTGCGAAGAAAGCAATTGAAAAAGGACTTGTAGTACCTGAGTATGTAAAAACATCATTAGCACCAGGATCTAAAGTTGTTACAGAGTACTTAGATAAGTCTGGTTTAACAACATATTTAGATCAATTAGGTTTCCAAACAGTTGGTTACGGCTGTACGACTTGTATCGGTAACTCTGGTCCATTAGCGCCAGAATTAGAAGAAGCAATCGCAGCAAACGACTTACTAGTAACATCTGTTTTATCTGGTAACCGTAACTTTGAAGGTCGTATTCATCCACTTGTAAAAGCAAACTACTTAGCATCACCACCACTTGTTGTGGCATATGCACTTGCAGGTACTGTTGATATTGACCTGAAAAATGATGAAATCGGTAAAGATGCAAATGGCAATGCTGTTTACTTCAACGATATTTGGCCATCAGCTAAAGAAATTGAAGATGTAGTTCAAAGCGTTGTTACATCTGAACTGTTCAAGAAAGAATATGCACAAGTATTTAACAGCAATGAGCGTTGGAATGAAATCCAAACTTCAAACGAAGCTTTATATACTTGGGATAATGATTCAACATACATTCAAAACCCACCATTCTTTGAAGGTTTATCTAAAGAACCAGGTGAAGTTGAAACGTTATCAGGCTTACGTGTAGTTGGTAAATTTGGTGACTCTGTAACGACAGACCACATTTCACCAGCAGGTTCAATCGGTAAGCACACACCAGCTGGACGCTACTTATTAGAAAACGGCGTACAACCAGTTGACTTTAACTCTTACGGTTCTCGTCGTGGTAACCATGAAGTTATGATGCGTGGTACATTCGCGAACATCCGTATTAAAAACCAAATTGCACCAGGAACAGAAGGCGGATATACAACATACTGGCCGACTGGTGAAGTAACATCAATCTATGATGCTGCTATGAAATATAAAGAAGATGGCACAGGTCTTCTAGTTGTTGCTGGTAAAGATTATGGTATGGGAAGTTCTCGTGACTGGGCTGCGAAAGGTACTAACTTATTAGGTATTAAAGCAGTAATCGCAGAAAGCTTCGAACGTATTCACCGCAGTAACTTAGTGTTAATGGGTGTATTACCACTTCAATTTAAAGATGGCGAAAGTGCTGAAACGTTAGGTCTTGTTGGTAACGAGTCATTTGAAATTCAAATCGACAAATCAGTTAGACCACGTGATCTTGTAAAAGTAGTTGCAACTGATTTAGATGGCAACGAAAAACAATTTGAAGTAGTAGCTCGTTTCGATAGTGAAGTTGAAATTGATTACTACCGTCACGGTGGTATTCTGCAAATGGTTCTTCGTGAGAAAATTGAAGAATCAAAAGTGTCGAACTAAATAATTAAAATGAACAATAAGGAAGCTAACAATAGTTAGCTTCCTTATTTTATGGAAAGGGATGAAACCATTTGGTTTCATCCCTTTCTTTTTACTATAAAAATGGAGGCAACGTCATGACAGAGTATAAAAGAATATTGTTGCCGTTACGACAAGAGAAAATATTAGTAATAGCAGCTGTATGTAGTGGGATAATTGCTGCCATTTTAAATTTATCACGCCCAATTTTCATGGGATTAATTGTAGACAATCTTATTCAAAGAGAGCTAAAAGGTGCGTATTTATATATAGCTTTGTTTGCGGGTAGTCGCTTTTTAATGTGGGCGAACAATCTTTTATTTGATTATATAAGTTCAAAAGCGAGTCAACGTATATTACAAACGAAACGTATAGAATTATTGCGTCACTATTTCTCATTACCGTTTGAAGAGAGTGAGAAGATTAAGCAAGGAGAGTTAGAAACTTTGGTCGTGTCTGATATTCCGAACTGGGTCAGATTATATGGCTCTATATTAATAGAATATATACACGCTATTGCCCAATTTATTGGAGCTTTCATAGCACTACAACATATAGATATACAGTTTATATTGTGGGTAACTCCGTTTTTATTTTTAAGTACAATTGTTCCAATACTGATGGGAGAAAAGGTAAGAGATATTGCAAGCGTTGCTCAAAAAAATCACTCAAGTGTTGTAGAGATGGTGTCACAGTTTGTAAAGGGGATACAAGATTTGCGGAGTTTACAAAAAGAAAAATGGGCAATTCGCTTATTTAAAAGAGTAACGGCACAATCGTATAAATCGGAAGTAAAGAAGACGATGATGCAACATTGTATTGGAGTAGTTGGAACGGTGATTGAAACAGGAGCATATATCCTTGTTCTCATTATAGGTGCACAAAAAATAATGAGGGGAGAAATAGAAGTTGGTTCACTCATTGCAGTGTTAGCGACAATTGAGATGCTCTTTTTCCCTGTCCGTTATGTGGGCGATTTATTAATAATGACACAAGTTGCAGTCGCTTCGGCAAATAGAACTTTTTGCTTTTTAAATAAACGAGCAGCAGATAACAATGTAGAAAGAGCGATGGGTATCAGGATAACAAATGTTTCATTTCAGGAGAATGACGAAGAGAAATGCAGAATTCGTAATATTGATTTGCAAATTCGTCCTGGTGAACTCGTTATTATTGTGGGAGAAAGCGGTGCAGGAAAAACAACGCTTTTAAAGTTAATAACGGGCTTGTATAAACCATCTAACGGTAGCATTGCTTATTATGGTAATGAAGCTCGTATGACTACAGTTTGGCAAGAACCACGTTTTTTCCGAACGACGGTAACAGAGAATATGTATTTCGGGGAAGAGTGTTTAGAAAATCAGTTAGAAAAAAATAGTGAACTTATAAATGTAACGCCGATTATTAGAGGGTTACCTGAAGGGAGTCAAACTGTGCTACATAAAAGCGGTGAAGAGCTTTCAGGAGGCGAAAGAAAACGTCTCGCATTATTGCGAGCGATTGTATCAAATCCAACTCTTATTATTTTAGATGAACCGACGGCTGGGTTAGATCCAGGCAATCAAGAACTGGTTTGGAATATGATTGAAGGGATAGGAAGAGATGTAACGAGAATTGTGGCAACACATGATGTAGAGAGAGCGATGATAGCAGATTGTGTTGTTGTCATAAAGAATGGGACTATTGTGGAATGTGGGAATCCTAGAGAATTATTAAATTGCAACTCATTGTACAAAGAGTTGCAAACAAAAAGATAAGAAATATGTAATGCCCTTATCTTTATTCAGCTATTTGCCGGGCAGCCCGATTGGTGAGGGCTGATTAAAGTTTCACTTTATTCGTTCTCATTAAGTTGATAAGTATAAGAATTCGGATCACTAGAATTAACTTCTTTGACGAGAGTAAGTTGATTTGTATCTGGATTATATTTGACAATCTTAATTGTATGTTCGCTACTTAGTAATGGATTATATTCTTGAATAGCGAATGTATTTTCCGCAATTTGTGTCATATTACTGGTGGGAACATTTTCTATGGAATCATGATTTGTAGAAATTTCAACGACTTTTTCACTGTTGAAAAATAAAAGAACGATTACTAAAATAACTAAGCATATTCGTATATAGCGTAGCTCTTTGGTGATAGGGTGTTCTCCCAAAATAATCATCCTTTCTATAACTATTCTATAGTAGTAATGGTAGTCATCGTGAAAAAAGTAATAATGCCGAGGCCTGCCCAAAGGATAAATGAGATTAATGCGATATAGAGACAAATACGTCCAACTTGTTTTTTTTCAGGGTCTTTACTAAATAGTGAGATAATCCATGTGATAATTCCGATTGGGGAAAATATAAAACTAAGAATATATAGAAGTATTTTTTCAAATAAATTCATGAGAGCTCCTTTCATTGTAAAATATTCTATTTATTTCTAATTATATGATGGAAAGGTAAATATTTCATCACAGTTATAAAAATTCTGATTATTTAGAATGTGAATATTTCCAAGCTTGTCCGTATAAGCTAAAATAAGATATATAGTATTTTGATGAATGTGTTAAAAGAAGATAATACGTTAGGGTGATATAAAATGTGGCGGAAGCTTACGATTATTGTAGTGTTACTTTGTTTAGCGGGATATGCAGCTTATGAACAGTTTGGTAATAAAGAGCAGGCGGTAAAAGTGAAGCAAGAAAAAAGTGAAGCTGTGATGAAAGAGATTATCGCAAGGAATGGTATTGAGATAGGGAAGAGCGCACCAGACTTTGAATTAACTAAGTTAGATGGGACAAATGTAAAGTTATCGGATTTAAAAGGAAAGAAAGTAATTTTAAACTTTTGGGCTACGTGGTGTGGACCATGTCAGCAAGAAATGCCTGATATGGAGGCTTTCTATAAAGAACATAAAGAAAACGTAGAAATTTTAGCAATCAATTATACGCCTTCAGAAAAAGGTGGGGGGGAAGAAAAGGTAAGCAATTTTATTAAAGAAAAAGGAATTACTTTTCCTGTTTTATTGGACAAGAACATTGATGTGACAACAGCGTATAAAGTAATTACGATTCCAACTTCGTATTTTATAGATACAAAAGGTGTCATTCAAGATAAGTTTATTGGGCCGATGACGCAAAAAGAGATGGAGAAAAGGGTTGCTAAATTAAAATAATGGTAAAAAGGTAGAGGTGGAGAGTTCCCATTTCTGCCTTTTCTTTTTCAAGTAGTAATAACTTCATGATATGATGTAAGAAATATAAACGTTTAGAGATAAAGGAGTGTATGGAGTGGGGAATGTATCCTTACCGTTAGATTATGTTGTAATTGATTTTGAAACAACAGGATTTAACCCTTATAATGATAAAATTATTCAAGTTGCAGCGGTGAAATATCGTAATCATGAACTGGTAGATCAATTTGTTTCATACGTGAATCCAGAGCGGCCAATTCCGGACCGAATAACGAGTTTAACAGGTATTACCAATTATCGCGTTTCAGATGCACCGACGATTGAAGAAGTGTTACCTTTATTTTTAGCATTTTTACATACAAATGTTATTGTGGCTCATAATGCTTCTTTTGATATGCGCTTTTTGAAAAGTAATGTAAATATGCTTGGGTTGCCTGAACCTAAAAATAAAGTAATTGATACTGTATTTTTAGCGAAGAAATACATGAAGCATGCGCCTAATCATAAACTTGAAACGTTAAAACGAATGCTTGGAATTCGTTTAAGCTCTCATAATGCATTTGACGATTGCATTACGTGTGCTGCTGTTTATCAAAAGTGTGCAGCTATTGAAGAAGAAGGGAAACGAAAAGTAAATAAGGCTATGCTTGATGAAACTGCGGTATATGAAGCGGTGAAAGAAATACTTGCATGTAATAAACGTAATGTAGAATGGCTACGTTGTATGAACGTAGGAAGTTATTTAGATATAAAAGCTTTTTATCCAGTTATGAGATTAAAGGTAAAAGGGCGAAAGAAATATGTATTAACAGAGATATTAGAAGAAGATGTGAAAGAAATATGTACAAGTTTAAAATGTGAACCGGCGTTAAAAAGTGAAGTTGGTAATACGAGAATTATGCTTAATAGCTTAGAGGATGTTATGAAATTAGAAAGTTATATTTTAGAGCAGTATGATTTTGTATTACAGGCGCTTCATGATTATAAAGAAAATGAAATGAATGCAGATGAAAAGTTGAAAGAGTATTTAAATATTATGGTATGAAAAACTCCGTGTGCAATATATTGTACACGGAGTTTTTTTAGGAGTACTAAAACATAAAATTTTCTTGCAAATCTGATTAAAGAGTTTTTTGTTTGCTCATACTATGTAATAAGAAAGCGAAGGAGAGAGGGTGAACAACATGAGAAGAAGTCGCCGTAAATCGTTTGAAGAACTTGTAAATGAAAATAAACAACAATTATTAAGCGATCGTGATGCAATTGATCGCATTGAAGAGCGCATTGAAAAACGTTATGAAATGAAACTTTTTAAGCAAGTTGAATAATTCTTAACACTAGTACGATACTAGTGTTAAGGAGGCGATAGTAATGGGTAATCCGAAAAAAAATTCAAAAGACTTTGCACCAAATCATATTGGAACACAATCGAAAAAAGCTGGTGGAAATAAAGGAAAGCAAATGCAAGATCAAACAGGTAAACAACCGATTGTTGATAATGGTTAAAGAAAAGGAGAATATTACATTCTCCTTTTTTATGTATAAATTTGAGGAAAGATAGGTAATTTAAGATGGTGTGTATATACAATATTAGGAGGGAAGTACATGCCAAATCCAGATAATCGAAGTGACAACGCTGAAAAGTTACAAGAAATGGTGCAAAATACAGTTGATAACTTTAATGAAGCAAAAGAAACAGCGGAACTTTCTAATGAAAAAGATCGTGCTGCTATTGAAGCAAAAAATCAAAGACGTTTAGAAAGTATTGACTCATTAAAAAGTGAAATCAAAGATGAATCTTAACAAAATGTACAAAAAGGGCTGACTTTTGTCAGCCCTTTTTCGTAATCGTAAAATTTTCAACGAGTAAACGCCAATTTTGTGGGAATGGTAAACCGATTTTCCAGTAACTAATACCACCTATACCTTGTTCTTTCATTAAATTGAATTTACTTTGAACAGACCGTGAATCTTCAAACCAAACTTCGTGTTGCACGCCGTTTTCATCAAAATAATTAAAATGAGGAGCTTGGGCTGTGAAATCATAACGAATAGGGACATTATATTTACGAGTTAGTGCAACAGCTGCGACAGAGCTAATTGCTTTTGCGGGTGGATTTCCTTGTTTAAATGGAAGCTTCCAATCAAACCCGTATAAATTTTGCCCCATCATAATTTTTTGTGGAGGCATTTGAGATTTTGCATATTGAAGTACTTCTTTCACTGGACCGATAGGAGAAATCGCCATCGGTGGACCGCCTTGCCATCCCCAGTCATATGTCATAATGACGACGAAATCAACAATTTGCCCTTGCGCTTTATAATCGTGAGCTTCGAAAAATTTTCCCTTTTGATTTGAACTTGTTTTCGGTACGAGAGTTGTGCTCAATGTGTACCCGCTAGGTAAGCGTGTTTTTACATTTCGTAAAAAGCGATTATACGCCTCGCGGTCTTCAGGTGCTACACTCTCGAAATCGAAATGAATGTCTCGCATGCCATATTTTTGAGCTGTTTGCAAAATGTTAGTAATAAATTTGTTTTGAATCGTTGCGTCGCGTAAAATAACTGATGTTAGATCGGCACTGAAATTACCATTTTCAATATTTGTAATAACGAGCATAGGGATTGTTTTACCTTGCGTTGCAATATTAGCAATTTTAGCTGTTTCAGTAGGTTCTTTTAATGTGCCATCTCTTTTTGCCTCAAAACTAAAATAGGCTAAGTATGTTAAAAATGGATTGATGGCGCGTGTCGCATTAACTAAACTCTCTTTAATCGGTATAGTTGAAGGTTGTAAATAAGCGATGGATTCTACAGCTCGTTTTGTGCCTTTTGGTACATATAATTGTTGTCCGACATGGAGAATAGATTTTAAAGATAAATTATTAACTTTAGCTAAACTAGCGAGGGGGACATTATATGTTTGAGAAATTCGATATAGGCTGTCACCAGGCTGTGCATAATAATTATTCCCTTTCGTATTAACGATAAGTGCCTGACCAACAACGAGCGTTTCAGCTGGATTTAATCCATTGTCTTTTACTATTTCGTCAGGTGTTGATCCATATTTTGATGCCAAGCTATATACGCTATCACCACTACGAACCGTTACAATTTGAATCATATGCTGGCTCCTTTCGGGAAAAGATTCACTATTTTTATTTTATTTTTGATGTCACTGTATTATGATTAAATGTATGCAAGGTAGCAGAAGTGAAAGAAGGCGAATACATATGTTTGTAGCAGAACATGAAGTTGAAATCCGTTATGCGGAAACAGATCAAATGGGTGTTGTTTACCATTCAAACTACTTAGTGTGGCTTGAGTTAGGTCGCACGAAACTTATACAAGATTTAGGTTTTTCATATGTTGAAATGGAGAAAGAAGGAATTATTTCTCCTGTGTTAGATTTACAAATTTCATACCGTAAAGCGATGCGTTACGGAGAAAAAGCAATCGTAAAAACATGGGTAGATACTGTGAGCCCACTTCGCGTTGTATATGGATATGAAATATATAATGGTGATGGTGAACTGTGTATTACTGCAAGCACAACGAATATTTGTGCGAAAAAAGAAGGGTTCCGCCCTGTATCATTTAAAAAGTTATATCCTGAGTGGTATGCGAAATATGAGGAAATTAAGAAAAAATAAAAAAGCGTGGCAGAAGCCACGTTTTTTTATTTTTCATAATTAAATTGTGGGAAGTCGTCACCTTCGTTAAGTGTAACAGATAAATTATGTCCATCGAAGAACCATTCATCATCGCCTTCAATAAAGAAATTAATACCTTCTTCTTGAATTTGAACAGCAGGATGTGCAGGATCATCTTTACGAATACCTAAAGAAAGTCCTTTTTGCACAGTACTGCAACCACCGTATTGTACGAAAAAGCGTAGTGTTTCATTTGATTGTAAGTTTAATTCAGTTTTATACCATTGTGCTGCTTCTTTTGTTACGGAAAGATTCATGTATAGTTCCTCCAAATTATGTTGCTTTTTCTTTAGTATAAAAAATAACGCAAAAAGACGCTATTAATATGCTTCACGTTTTCTTTTTGCGTTATGTGGGTTACGATCTTATTTTTGCTTTTTTGAAAAGTTTGCTTTTGGTTCAGTTTTATTTATAATTCGTCCGATATTTGCACGGTGTTTATAAATAACCATACCTGCTAATAAACACATCGCAATAATGAAGATTTTATCCCCGCTAACAATGGATGCAATAACAGCAACAACTGCTGTTACCATAGAAGAAAGTGATACGTATCTTGTTGTAAATAAAAGGGTGAAAAATACAACAGCCAATATTGCAAAAACAACTGGTGAATAGCATAATAGCACCCCAGCAGAAGTTGCAACTGCTTTACCACCGCGGAATTTCGCGAAGATTGGATAGACATGTCCAAGAACAGCCGCTAACCCGAACCATAGTGGATGAATATCTAACCCGAAAATCATTGGTAGACTTGTTGCTAATGTCCCTTTTAAAATGTCAGCAATTGTAACGGTAAAACCTGCTTTTTTCCCTAATGTGCGGAATGTGTTTGTTCCGCCTAGATTACCGCTCCCGTGCTCACGAATATCGATTCCGTAGCCGATTTTTCCAACAACTAGTGCAAATGGAATCGAGCCAAGTAAGTAGGCAACGATAAATAAAAGATATGTAGTAACCATAAGTTCAGTCTCCTTTATTCAAATGTGTTGATAAAGGGTAAAAAGAGTTTTTCCCGTATATTGTACCATACATTTGTAAAGAGCACATTTCTTTTTTGTAAATGAAAAATTCATTATTTCGTGAAAAAAATTTCACAGTAATGTTACATTTCTCACAGAAACAGTAAGACTATATGTAGTAACATTTTAATCAAAAGATAACAACATATTGGTGGAGGGTTATAAATGTTACAAAATAATACACGTGGAGAAGAAGAATTAATGAAAGTGTTTGAGACAATAGTCCACGGCAATGAACAAGATTTGATGCAAGAAAATGCAAATGTAGACGGCCGCTCTCCAATGGGCGTAATGGGAACGTTCGCATCTGAGAGTGCAAAATATTATGCTGTTGAGAATTTATTGTCAGATCAAGTGAAAAAAGCCATAAATGAAAATATATTATATCCACATGATTTAGATTTTTATGCAACAGGAACGACGACTTGTTCACAAATTCCGTTAGCGCAAATGCTTGCTAATGGTTTTCATACTGGACATGGACATATGAGACAACCGCAAGACATTAAAAGTGCATTGGCTCTTTCGTCTATTATTTTTCAAGCGAATCAAAATATGCAGCATGGTGGTCAATCGTTTGCACTCTTTGATATTGATTTAGCACCTTATGTACGAAAAACAATTGAGAGACATAAAAAACGATTACAATCATATCCGCTTACGAAAGAACAAATAGAAGAATTTGCATGGGAAGAAACGGAAAATGATACGTATCAAGCGTGTGAGGCTTTCGTTCATAATTCGAATAGTATGCATAGTAGGGGCGGAGGACAAGTACCGTTTATTTCTATTAATTATGGAACAGATACATCAAAAGAAGGAAGAATGTTAATTAAACAACTTTTAAAAGCGACACAAGCTGGACTTGGTAAAGGGGAGACACCGATTTTTCCGATTCAAATTTTCAAGATGAAAAAAGGTGTGAATTTTGAAGAAAGTGATCCGAACTACGATTTATTTGAATTAGCATTAGAGACAACGGCTGAACGATTGTTCCCTAACTTTTCATTTTTAGATGCTCCGTTTAATGCAGTACATTATGATGGAAGACCAGAAAGTGAAGTATGTTACATGGGATGTCGTACCCGTGTTATGTCTAATATACATGGAGAAGAAACAGCGATTGGTAGAGGGAATTTATCATTTACGTCTATTAATTTAGTGAAATTAGCGTTAATTAGTGGTTCAAAAGAAGCGTTTTTTGAAGCGCTAAACTATTATTTAGATTTAGGAATTAAGCAGTTATTAGAAAGATTTGCGTATCAATGTACGAAGCGAGCAAGAGATTTTCAGTTTTTATATTCACAAGGTGTATGGCGTGGTGGAGAAACGTTGCAGCCTGAAGACTCCGTAGCCTCGATTTTAAAACAAGGGACGTTAAGTATTGGTTTTATCGGTCTTGCGGAATGTTTAGTAGCTTTAACAGGAAAGCATCATGGGGAAGATGAAGAATCATGGAAACTTGGGTATGAAATTATTTCCTTTATGAGAGATAGAATGGATAAAGCGACAGAAGAACATCAACTGAATTTCTCAGTAATTGCAACTCCAGCAGAAGGATTATCAGGGAAGTTTGTGAAAAAAGATAGAAAAGAATTTGGCGTGATTAGCGGTATAACGAACCATAATTACTATACGAATTCATTCCATATTCCAGTTTATTATAACATTCAAGCGATAAATAAAATCCGTTTAGAAGGCCCGTTTCATGCTCTATGTAACGGGGGACATATTACTTATATTGAACTAGACGGAGCAGCAATGCATAACAAAAAGGCATTAAAACAAATTGTACAAGCCATGGCAGAACATGGCGTTGGATACGGTTCAATTAATCATCCTGTTGACCGTTGTAAGTGCTGTAGTTATCACGGGGTTATTGGGAATGAATGTCCAAGTTGCGGGAATGAAGATGAGGCTAATATAGAAAGAATTCGCCGTATAACAGGCTATCTTGTAGGAGATATGTCAAAGTGGAATAGTGCGAAACGTAGTGAAGAGATAGATCGGGTGAAACATAAATGAAAGTGATGAATATTATTCATGATAGTGTAGTAGATGGAGAAGGATTGCGGACAGTCGTGTTTTTTGCGGGCTGTCCGCATCGTTGCGTTGGTTGCCACAATCCGAAATCGTGGAATATTTGCAACGGAACGGAAATGACAGTAGAAGAAATTGTGAAAGAGATTGCAAGTAATCCATTAACTGATGTAACATTTTCAGGTGGAGATCCATTTTTTCAAGCTGCTGAAGTGAAAATGGTAGCAAAAATCGTGAAAGATTTGAAAAAAAACCTATGGATGTATACAGGTTATACGTTAGAAGAGATACAGAGTTCTCAAAATAATGATATGATAGAGTTGTTACATTATGGGGATGTTTTAGTCGATGGAAGGTTTGAAATTGAGGAAAAAGATTTAACACTTCCATTTCGCGGAAGCTCCAATCAACGTATTATTCGATTGAAAGAGTAAAAAGGCGGGATAGATTATATGAATAAAACAGTATTGCTTGTTGAAGATGAAAGAAGATTACGTGAAATTGTTAGTGATTATTTTCGTAATGAAGGCTTTGAAGTAATCGAAGCAGAAGATGGAAAAAAAGCGTTAGAGTTATTTGCAGAGCATGAAATTGATTTAATTATGTTAGATATTATGTTACCGGAAATAGATGGATGGTCTGTTTGTAGAAGAATTAGAAAAGAATCAGCAGTACCAATTATTATGTTGACAGCACGTTCGGATGAGGATGATACATTGCTAGGTTTCGAATTAGGTGCAGACGAGTATGTAACGAAACCATTTAGCCCGAAAGTATTAGTAGCTCGCGCAAAGACGTTATTGAAACGTGCGGATGGTGCGGTAGGAGTAGCGGAAGAAAATGCTATGTCTTTAGCTGGAATAGAAGTGAATCGTCTATCTAGAACTGTTTTAGTAGATGGAGAAGAAATTATATTGACACATAAAGAATTTGAACTTCTTGTGTATTTAATGGAGAACAAAGGAATTGTGTTATCACGTCAACATTTATTAGACCAGTTATGGGGATATGACTATTACGGTGATGACCGAACGGTTGATACCCATATTAAAAAACTTCGAAATAAGCTAGGAGATAAAGCGAAGCATATCGGTACTGTTATTCGAGTTGGTTATAAATTTGAAGAATAATCTAGAACGCTTTGTGTAATTTAGCCTAGGGAAATGGTAATTTTATACTCTCTTTTGAAGGTAAAATGTACAAAAAATACTTTTTTTGTCTACAATGTTAGATAAGTGTATTTTTTTAATTGGATTTCACGATGAGTTCACAAGAAGGACACAAAACGTGACTATACTGAAAATACGAATTCACCAGAGAGGGGAAATAAAACATGGGATATTACGACGGACCAAATTTAAATGAAGAGCATAGTGAAACGAGAGAAGTGAGAAAATCAGGTAGTAAAAAAGGCTATTTCTTCACAGGTTTAGTGGGAGCTGTAGTCGGAGCGGTTTCGATTAGTTTTGCAGCACCATATATGCCATGGGCTCAAAATAATGGAGCGCCAGTATCATCATTTAGTTCGGATTCAAAAGTAGAAGGTACTGTAGTTCCTGTTGTAAATAAAGCGAAAAATGAAACTGATTTACCTGGTATGATTGAAGGGGCGAAAGATGTTGTTGTAGGTGTTATTAATATGCAACAAAGTGTTGATCCATTTGCAATGCAACCGACAGGTCAAGAACAACAAGCCGGTTCAGGATCAGGTGTTATTTATAAAAAAGCAGGAAATAAAGCATATATTGTAACAAACAACCACGTAGTAGATGGAGCAAATAAACTTGCTGTGAAGCTGAGCGACGGAAAGCAAGTTGATGCGAAATTAGTTGGTAAGGACCCTTGGTTAGACTTAGCGGTTGTTGAAATTGATGGATCTAATGTAAATAAAGTTGCCACTTTAGGTGATTCAAGTAAACTTCGTGCGGGTGAAAAAGCCATTGCAATCGGTAATCCACTTGGATTTGATGGAAGTGTAACGGAAGGTATAATCAGTAGTAAAGAACGCGAAATTCCGGTTGATATTGATGGGGATAAACGACCAGATTGGCAAGCACAAGTTATTCAAACGGATGCAGCGATTAATCCAGGTAATAGTGGTGGTGCATTATTTAACCAAAATGGTGAAATAATTGGGATTAATTCAAGTAAAATTGCACAACAAGAAGTTGAAGGAATTGGATTTGCTATTCCAATTAACATCGCAAAACCAGTTATTGAATCTCTTGAAAAAGATGGAGTAGTAAAACGTCCAGCTCTTGGAGTAGGTGTTGTTTCACTAGAAGATGTGCAAGCTTATGCAGTCAATCAATTGAAAGTACCGAAAGAAGTAACAAACGGCGTTGTATTAGGTAAAATTTACCCAATATCACCAGCTGAAAAAGCTGGTTTAGAGCAATATGATATTGTAGTAGCATTAGATAATCAAAAAGTAGAGAATGCTCTTCAATTCCGTAAATATTTATATGAAAAGAAAAAAGTAGGCGAGAAAGTAGAAGTTACATTCTACCGTAACGGTCAAAAAATGACGAAATCGGCTACTTTAGCAGATAATTCAGCTACAAAGAATCAATAATCGAAATAAAAGAAAGTCTCTTTCATATTGAAAGAGACTTTCTTTATCGGCTATACTAAAGGAATAGGAGGGATTAATTATGACAATTGAAAACCCAACTCGTACGGAAATTGGTGAAGTGTTAAAGAAAAGCAAAACAATTGCGGTTGTTGGATTATCAGATAAGCCAGAACGTACATCGTATATGGTTTCAAAAGCAATGCAAGATGCTGGATACCGCATTATTCCAGTTAATCCAACAGTAGATGAGGTGCTCGGAGAAAAGGCAGTTTCTTCACTAAAGGATATTAAGGAACACGTTGACATTGTAAATGTATTTCGTCGCTCAGAGTTTTTAATGGATGTTGCAAAAGAATTTGTAGAGATTGATGCAGATGTTTTTTGGGCACAATTAGGAGTACAAGATGAGGATACATATAAACTTTTAAAAGAAAAAGACTATACTGTAATAATGGATCGTTGTATTAAAGTAGAACATGCGATGACAAAATAGTATAGATTTAAAGGTAGAAAGATTGATTCAGCCCTCATTATAGATAAGTAGGGCCGATGAACGAGGTGTTCATCATGAGATTTTTTAAAGGCTGTTTTTGGGGATTGTTATTTGTAATCCCATTTTGGATCTTGATCATTTGGATCATAATAAAGGTTTGGAATGTGTAATCTTGGAATACATATCCATTTCTCGTTGACAAACGATTATTTTTCTGAAATAGTAGCCTAGAGGAATCCTTGTGAGAAAACAAGGATTTTTCTATTGAAGATGGTATATAAAAGAGATAAGATAACTTGCCAAAACTATAGTCGAGGCGTTATTCTATAATAGAAACATATGTTCTGATTTTGGATTAGGAAAGGGGCAAGGAGTTTGGCGAAGCATCAGTTCCAATATAATGAAGATGCGATTCAAGTGTTAGAAGGACTTGAAGCCGTTCGAAAACGCCCGGGTATGTATATCGGGAGTACGGATAGCCGTGGATTGCATCATTTAGTATATGAAATAGTAGATAACTCCGTTGACGAAGCGTTAGCGGGATTTGGCGACGAAATTTCAGTCGTAATACATAAAGATAATAGTATTAGCGTTATAGATAAAGGGCGAGGAATGCCTACGGGAATGCATAAACTTGGGAAACCTACACCTGAAGTTATTTTAACTGTACTTCATGCAGGTGGTAAGTTTGGTCAAGGTGGTTACAAAACGAGTGGTGGTTTGCACGGTGTTGGGGCATCGGTTGTAAATGCCTTATCAGAATGGTTAGTCGTAACGATTAAGCGTGACGGAAATATTTACGAACAACGCTTTGAAAATGGCGGTGTTCCTGTAACGACGCTTGAGAAAATCGGGAAGACGAAAGAGTCTGGTACTACGATGCATTTCAAACCAGATACAACGATTTTCAGCACGACAAATTACAATTATGAAACATTATGTGAGAGATTACGTGAATCTGCATTCTTATTAAAAGGAATGAAAATCTCGATAAAAGACGAACGTAATGATTTAGAAGATATATTTCATTATGAAACAGGAATCGAAGCTTTCGTTTCATATTTAAACGAAGAAAAAGATTCAATTCACCCGGTTGTATATTTCACTGGTGAACAAAACGGGATTGAAGCAGAACTAGCATTCCAGTTTAATGATGGTTACTCAGAAAATATTCTTTCGTTTGTAAATAACGTACGTACAAAAGATGGTGGAACACACGAAGCTGGATTTAAAACAGCGATGACGCGTGTGTTTAACGAGTATGCTCGTAAAGTAGCACTATTAAAAGAAAAAGATAAAAACTTAGAAGGTACAGATATTCGTGAAGGTGTAGCGGCTATCGTTTCGGTACGTGTACCAGAAGAAGTGCTTCAGTTTGAAGGGCAAACGAAGGGGAAACTAGGTACAAGTGAAGCGCGTTCTTCAATTGATGCCATTGTATCTGAGCATTTAGCATACTTTTTAGAAGAAAACCCTGATGTAGCTACACTTCTTGTGAGAAAAGCAATTAAAGCAGCACAAGCCCGTGAAGCAGCCCGTAAAGCAAGAGAAGAAGCGCGTAGTGGTAAGAAAAAGAAAAAATCAGAAGGTACGTTAAGCGGGAAATTAACACCTGCACAATCACGTAACCCGCAAAAAAATGAACTGTACCTAGTAGAGGGTGACTCTGCCGGTGGTTCTGCGAAACAAGGACGAGACCGACGTTTCCAGGCCGTATTACCGTTACGTGGTAAAGTAATTAATACAGAAAAAGCAAAGCTTGCTGATATCTTTAAAAATGAAGAGATTAATACAATCATTTATGCGATTGGCGGCGGTGTAGGAAATGAATTTGATGTTGAAGATATTAACTACGATAAAGTTGTAATTATGACCGATGCCGATACGGATGGGGCTCATATTCAAGTATTGTTATTAACGTTCTTCTACAGATATATGAAGCCACTTATCGAAGCTGGTAAAGTATTTATCGCACTTCCTCCTTTATACAAAGTAAGTAAAGGAAAAGGTAAGAGTGAGGTAATTGAATACGCTTGGTCAGATGAGGAATTAGACGGTGTAACGAAAAAAGTTGGAAAAGGCTATATGTTACAACGTTATAAAGGACTTGGTGAAATGAATGCGGATCAATTATGGGAAACAACAATGAATCCTGAAACGCGTACATTAATTCGCGTGAAAATTGATGATGCAGCAAGAGCAGAGCGTCGCGTTACAACATTAATGGGCGATAAAGTAGAACCGCGCCGTAAATGGATTGAACGTAATGTACAGTTTGGTATGCAAGAAGAAGGAAATATTTTAGAAAATGAAATGATTATGGAGACGGAGGTGGAATAACATGCAAGCAGAGAAGTTTCATGACCTCCCGCTTGAAGACGTGTTAGGTGATCGCTTTGCACGTTATAGTAAATATATTATTCAAGATCGTGCACTTCCAGATGCACGTGATGGCTTAAAGCCAGTACAAAGACGTATTTTATATTCTATGTATGTAGAAGGTAATGTACATGATAAAGCGTTTCGTAAATCAGCTAAAACAGTAGGTAATGTTATCGGTAATTATCATCCACATGGAGATTCCTCTGTATATGAAGCAATGGTACGCTTAAGCCAAACTTGGAAAGTACGTAATGTTTTAGTTGAAATGCATGGTAATAACGGTAGTGTTGATGGGGACCCAGCGGCAGCGATGCGTTATACGGAAGCTCGTTTATCACCAATCGCATCTGAATTATTACGTGATCTTGATAAAGAAACAGTTGAATTCGTGTCAAACTTTGATGATACGAGTGAAGAACCAGTTGTATTACCAGCAGCGTTCCCGAATTTATTAGTGAACGGATCTACAGGGATTTCCGCTGGTTATGCAACAGAAATTCCTCCGCATCATCTTGGAGAAGTTATTGATGCTACAATGATGCGTATCGATAAGCCAAATAGTACTGTTGACGATTTATTAACAGTTATGAAAGGACCAGATTTCCCAACAGGCGGTATTATTCAGGGGATTGATGGTATTAAAAAGGCGTATGAAACAGGTAAAGGTAAAATTATTATTCGCGGAAAAGCAGAAGTTGAAACAGTGCGCGGTGGGAAACAACAAATTGTAATCACTGAAATTCCTTACGAAGTGAATAAGGCAAACCTTGTAAAGAAAATGGATGAATTACGTCTAGATAAAAAGTTAGATGGTATTGCTGAAGTGCGTGATGAGACAGATCGTACTGGTTTACGAATTGTTGTTGAATTAAAGAAAGAAGCAAACTCCGAAGGTATTTTAAATTATTTATATAAAAATACAGATTTGCAAATTCCATATAACTTTAATATGGTAGCGATCAATAATCGTCGTCCAACACTTATGACATTACCGAAAATTTTAGATGCTTATATTGGACATCAAAAAGAGGTTATTACGAGACGTTCGCAATATGAATTAAGAAAAGCAGAAAATCGTCAACATATTGTAGAAGGTTTAAAGAAAGCATTATCGATTTTAGACCAAGTAATTGAGACAATTCGAGCTTCAAAAGATAAACGTAACGCGAAAGATAATTTAAGTGCAAAATTTGGCTTTACAGAAGCACAGGCAGAAGCAATTGTTTCCTTGCAATTATATCGCTTAACGAATACAGACATTACGGCGTTACAAGAAGAAGCAGATGAGCTTAATAAGAAAATTATTGAGCTACAGGCAATTTTACAAAGTGAAAAAAGATTACTTCAAGTAATTAAAACAGATTTAAAGAGAGTTAAGAAAACATATAGTGATGATCGACGCGCGATTATTGAAGATCAAATCGAGGAAATTAAAATCGATGTAGAAGTGATGATCCCACAAGAAGATGTCATCGTTACTGTAACGAAAGAAGGATATGTGAAACGTACTGGATGGCGCTCACATAATGCCTCAAACGGCAAAGACTTCGGTATGAAAGAGGGTGACATCTTACTTGAACGATTCGATACGAATACGACAGAGACAGTCCTCTTATTTACGAATAAAGGAAACTATATATATCTGCCAGTATACGAAATGCCAGATATTCGTTGGAAAGATTTAGGTCAGCACGTTGCTAATATCGTTTCACTCGACCGGGATGAAACAATCATTTGGGCAACGGTTGTACCGAACTTTGAGGAAGAAAAACGATTTATCGTATTTGTAACACGAAATGGTATGATAAAGAAAACAGAATTAAATCAATATAAAGTTCAGCGTTATTCAAGGGCATTCGTTGCTGTAAACTTGAAAAAAGATGATGAAGTTGTCGATATATTTGCGACAGATGGAACGAGTGATATTGTTCTTGCTACACACGGTGCATATGCACTTATTTTCCATGAAGATGAAGTAAGTCCAGTCGGTGTAAGAGCTGCTGGTGTTAAAGCAATTAATTTAAAAGAAGATGACTATGTCGCTTCTGGTAAACCGTTAAATGGTGACAAAGATCAACTTATTCTCGTAACACAGCGCGGTGCTGTAAAACGTCTAAAAGCATCAGAAATTGAAAAGTCAACGAGGGCGAAACGCGGTCTTGTTATTTTCAAAGAATTAAAACGTAATCCGTACCGCATTGTCGGTATTGAAATTGTTCGGGACGATGAATTAGTTTACATGAAGACAGAGAAAAACATTGTAGAAGAGATTGATCCGAAAGCGTATCGAAATAAAGACCGGTATAGTAATGGTAGCCTTGTGCTAGATGTTAATGATACTGGTGAAGTAGTAGAAACGTGGACGAAGAAAAGACCAGAATAAAGAGGGCATCTTGCTATGAATAGTAGCAAGATGCTTTTTTCTAGGCAATTTATTATGTAAATAATAATAATCTTGTTATAATAACTGAATGAAATCGTTCTCATAAAGTGAAACTTTAATCAATGGGGAGTTTCTTCATCCTCACTGATTATTAGTTGAACCAATCGGGCTTTAACAAGCAGTTGATTCCTCACCTAATGCCTTAGCTTTCACTGAATTTTGAGTTAGGAATCTTACTGCCCGTTAAAGCGGGACAAATGGAGGGGCAACATGAAAAAAATAGGTGTAGGGATTGTAGGATATGGTTTTTCTAGTACGACATTTCATATCCCACTATTACAAACAATAGAAGAATATGATATTCGTGCTGTATTATCCTCAAAAGAAGAGGTAGTAAAAGAAACATTACCAAACGCTAATGTTGTTAGTACAATTGATGAATTGGTGAAGCGAGCTGATGTTGACTTAGTTGTTATTACATCACCTAATACAACTCATTTTCCATATGTAAAAGAAGCAATTTTAAAAGGTAAGCATGTTGTTGTAGAAAAACCATTTGTTGTCTCAATTGAAGAAGGAGAAGAGCTTATTTCATTAGCAGAGCAGCATAATGTAATGTTAAGCGTATATCATAATCGTCGTTTTGATAATGATTTCTTAACAATTAAGAAATTGTTAGGAGAAAACAGAGTAGGGAATGTATACGCATATGAATCGAATTTTGATCGTTTCCGTCCACATGTACGTGATCGATGGAGAGAAAAAAATCTACCAGGATTCGGTATATTATACGATTTAGGATCGCATTTAATTGACCAAGCGTTATCAATATTCGGGAAACCAGATGCGATAAGTGCAGATGTAATAAAACAACGACCAGGTGCAGAGGTGGATGATTATTTCCACATAGTACTTCATTACGGAGTTAAACGTGTCATTTTACGTAGTAGCAGTTATGTGAAAAAAGCTGGACCGCATTTTATAGTGCATGGAGAGAAAGGTTCTATCGTGAAGTACGGTATGGATTCGCAGGAAGAGCAATTAAAAAATGGAATGAAGCCAGGTGATAACGGTTATGGAGTAGACGATGAAGAGAATTTTGCTACTTTAGAAACAGAAGAAAGCTTAGAGCGTATTCCAACAGAAGTCGGTTGTTATGACAATTATTATAAAGGTGTACGAGATAGTATATTAAATGGTGAGGAACTACCTGTAACAGCAAAAGAAGGTTTAGATGTTATTAAACTGATTCAATTAGCGATTGAAAGTAGTGAAAAGGGTAGAGTCATTTCTATAAAATAAAAAAGACACGAAATTCGTGTCTTTTTATTTTTGTGGAACAGAAAGACCATAGAAGAACATCGTAACGATATCTTTTATATGTTTTTCCCGATCTCCTTCAAGAAGTTGTGCTCCAAATTCATCACCTAATTTTGTAAACATTTGAATGTAAAGTAACATCATTTCTTTAGTAAGGTGTGGATTAATTTCGTTTTTGCGCTGAGCTCGTTCTAATATTTCTAAATACCAGGGTAGGATTTTTTCATTTTGATAACTATAAATAAACTTACGGAGTTCTTCGTCCCTTTGCATCATTTGTAGTAACATATCAGGTTGAAATAATCCGCCAGTATTCATTTTTCTTACAATCATTTTTTGCATCATATCATGAAAAGGTAATTTTTCTTCTGCAAGCTCTTTATAATATTGAAATTCAGAT
Organism: Bacillus sp. PPSBB_2; assembly: GCF_045291115.1. Taxonomy (NCBI): domain Bacteria; kingdom Bacillati; phylum Bacillota; class Bacilli; order Caryophanales; family Bacillaceae; genus Bacillus; species Bacillus sp. PPSBB_2. The sequence continues at coordinate 3,821,870 of NZ_CP147983.1, read as the reverse complement.
ATGATAAATTCTTGTATAAGCTCCCTAAATAACGCATCTTTACTTCCGAAATGATTATAAATTGTAACTTGAGAAACGTTTGCTTCTTTTGCGATATGTTCTATTTTCACTTCATTAAATCCACGTTCTGAAAATAATACGAATGCTGCTTCTTTAATGGCACGCTTTTTCTTTTCTTTTACTCTTTCAAAGCCGTTCAATGCAATCACCTCACTTAAAATATACAAGAAAAAATAATGGAAAACAATAATTTTGAAATATGGACTAATAAATATTTCAAAAAATTGTTGCGAATATGGAAGATGAGGAGTACAATAATTTTGAAATATCACACATTAAATATTTCAAAAAATGAGGTGGAATTATGATTTCAGTTCAAGATGTCACAAAACAGTTTTCGAACGGAAAAGGTTTGTTTCATATTACATTTGATGTAAAAGAGGGAGAAGTATTTGGTTATTTAGGACCGAATGGTGCCGGGAAATCAACGACGATTCGTAATTTAATGGGATTTATAAAACCGACAACTGGTAAAGCGACAATTTTTGGATTAGATTGTTGGAATGAAGCGGCGAAAATTCAAAGGGAAGTTGGTTACTTACCGGGTGAAATTTCTTTTATTGAAGGAATGAACGGATTAGAGTTTTTAAAATTAATGCAAGGAATGCGAGGATTAAAGGATACGAAAAGACGAGATGAACTGATAGAGCGTCTGCAATTTGATGTGAAAACACCGATTCGCAAAATGTCTAAAGGAATGAAGCAAAAAGTAGGGATAGTCGCTGCATTTATGCACGATCCAGAGGTGTTAATTTTAGATGAACCAACATCTGGACTTGATCCACTTATGCAGCAAGTATTTATAGATTTAATATTAGAGGAAAAGCAAAGAGGAAAAACAATCCTAATGTCATCACATATTTTTACTGAAATTGAGAGAACTTGTGATAGAGTAGCTATTATTAAAGATGGTCGACTCGTAACGGTTGAAAATATTCACGATTTACAAAGTATGAGAAGACAGGTGATAGATGTAACAGTATCATCACAAGAAGAGATTGAGTCCCTTACAAAGTGTAATTTGCAATTTGAAGCGGTAAAAGGCAGAGAGGCATCTATCATTGTACAAGGAAACTATCAAACTGTTTTACAAACACTTTCAAACTATAATGTAACGGCACTTCAAACGAGAGCGATGGATTTAGAACATTTATTTATGCATTATTACGATAAGAAAGAAGGGGTAACGCATGAATAAGCAATTATTTTTAGCTAGTTTGAAAGAAACACAAAAAAATATTTTGAGTTATGCGTCTGGTGCAGCTTTATATCTGTGGTTATTAATTTGGATATTCCCGTCAATGGTATCAGCGAAAGGGCTAAATGAATTAATAGCTGCCATGCCTGATAGCGTGAAAAAAATCGTTGGTATGGAAAGTCCGATTCAAAACGTAATGGATTTTCTAGCGGGCGAATACTATAGTCTATTATTTATTATCATTTTAACAATTTTTTGCGTAACAGTTGCGACACATTTAATTGCTCGTCATGTAGATAAAGGCGCAATGGCATACTTGCTAGCAACACCTGTATCTAGAGTGCAAATTGCGATTACACAAGCTGCTGTTCTCATATTGGGACTTCTAATTATTGTATCTGTTACGTATGTAGCTGGGTTAGTAGGTGCAGAATGGTTTTTACAAGATAATAACTTAAATAAAGAATTATTTTTGAAGATAAATGTAGTCGGAGGGCTCATATTTTTAGTCATTAGTGCGTATTCATTTTTCTTTTCTTGTATATGTAATGACGAAAGAAAAGCACTAAGTTATTCAGCGAGTTTAACTATCTTATTTTTCGTATTGGATATGGTAGGGAAGTTAAGTGATAAGTTAGAATGGATGAAAAACCTATCATTATTCACGCTGTTTCGTCCGAAAGAAATTGCTGAAGGATCATATAATATATGGCCGGTAAGTATAGGTTTAACTACTGTAGCGCTTTGTATTTTTATCGTAGCGATTGTAGTATTTAGGAAGAGGGATTTACCGTTATAGAGTAGAAAGTCCACTGAGAAAGTGGGCTTTTTTTATTTGTAAATTTAAACTAGTATGTTTATTGCATCCTTATAAAGGATATTTATCTTTTTAGTTACAAAAATATTCAAAAAAGTGAACCTTTTTCTAGGTTCATACGTCTAATATATGTAAAGTTAAATTGGAAGTGATGAAGTGAGGATGAAACAGGAGGAGCAATTGTGAAAGTAATCCCTTTATATAAAATGATTGTAAAAGAAGAAACGGATGTTTCTTTAGCGAAAAAAGGTGATCATGAAGCCTTTATAGCGCTTATACATACAGAAAAAGCGAAGATGTATCGAATAGCAAAGGCGATGTTACGTGATGAGACAAATATAGAGGATGCGATACAGACAACAATTTTAAAAGCCTATGAAAATATAAAAAAATTAAAAAAAGAAGAATTTTTTCAAACTTGGTTAATTCGAATACTAATAAATGAGTGTAACAATATTATTAGAGCGTATAAAAATGTAATTGTGACAGAAGAGAATGATTATATTATGAGTGCGTGTGATCAGTATGAAGATATAGATTTGTGTAATGCGATTCAATCGTTACATGAAGAATTAAGAGCTGTTACGGTGCTTTATTACTATGAAGACATGAATCAAGAGAGTGTAGCAAAGCTGTTAGAAATACCGAAAGGAACAGTGAAATCAAGATTATCACGTGCGAGGGAACAACTACAAAAACGATTAAAGATGGAATAGGGGGTGTAAAGGATGGATAATGAAAAATTATTTGATGAGAAATTAAAAAAGAGAATAAAAGATGAAAATGTTATAGTACCTCCAGAGTTAAATGAAAAGATTAATGGCACGCTACATAATCTTAAGGTAAAAAAGAAGAGTTACAAAATTCATATGATGATAATTAGTGCAGCGGTTTGTATACTTTCAGTGGTATCTATGTCTGAGTTTTCTATACAAAGTTTTGCGCAAAATGGTGGAGTATTTGAATATGTAAAGAAAAAAGCGTTTTCTGATTATGAAAATGAAGAAGAAATAAAATCGAATGTACATTATCCAGATAAAGAAAAGATTCATCAAAAAATGCTAGATTCTATTGATTATTTTAAAAATATTTCAGGACAATTTGAGGAATATTCTAGCTCATCAAGAATTGCTACAACATATAAGTATGCGATTGATACGGAGAAACAAAGAGGTATCTCTTCGAAAGAAGATAAACTAGCCAAAAAACGAACAATTATATATAACGAGGGCAAGAAAAAAGAGTTTGATGATGAGAAGTATACCTATAAAGAGACAAAATGGAACCCGAAAGAAAGAAACAATGAACTATTAAAATTAAATCCTACGGAAAGGTTAGTGAGAAAATCAGATGAGAAAAAGAGATATGATGATGAATATGTAGGGCTAGCTAAATATAGTATTCAATCAGAATTCGCAGATTTATTAATTCGATATAAAGATTGGAATTATAAAGAAACGAAATATCTTGGATTAGATTGCTACAAAATTGAAGGAGTTATAAACATAGAGATGCCTGTTAGCACCTCTGAAGATTTAAGAGGGAAATTCGAAATGGTTGTGGAGAAAAATACAGGGATTATGTTGAAATTTCTTAGTTTTCAAGAAGGCTTGATTCAATATTCAGTTACGACTGAATGGATACAAATAGATAAGGGATTGAAAGAAAGTATGTTTCAAAAGGATAGCGCTAAATATGAAAAAATGAAAAACATATTGGATGAATAGAAACAGGAGGAGAGTAAATGGGGAATCATTCATTTTTAAGAGAAGAGAAAAATAAGCAAAAATATAAAAAGAAAAAGATAATAAGTTTACTACTGGCGGTATTACTATTTGGTGGAATTGGCTATGGAGCCTATGTATATATGAAAACTTCTAGTCTTGTACAAAAATCTAATTTGAATTTAGCACGAGGTGAAAAATCCAATTTACGTGAGAAATCTGTAAAGCCAATTGCAAATCATGTTTCACTTTTAATTATGGGAATTGATGAAAATCAAGAACGACAAAAGGAATATAATGGTGCATTTCATACAGATGCATTATTGTTAGCGACTTTTAATAAAGACGATAAAACAGTGAAATTAACGAGCATACCGCGTGATACATATACATATGTTCCAGTTGAAAAGAAAAAAGATAAAATAACCCATGCATATGGAAGTGGTTTCGTTAAAAATGGTAAAGATGGAGGACCGCAAGCTTCTGTGGAAGCGGTAGAGAAATTGTTACAGGTGCCTGTTGATTACTTTGTGAAATTTAATTTTGGTTCCTTTACTAAAATTGTTGATGGGTTAGATGGTATTGAAGTGGATGTCCCAGTTGAATTTACGGAGCAAAATAGTAAAGATGAACCTGATGCGATTCATTTGAAAAAAGGATTACAAAAATTAAATGGGGAAGAAGCACTTGCACTAGCAAGAACGCGCCATATTGATAGTGATGCAATGAGAGGACAGCGCCAACAACTGGTTATTGAAGCGATTTTAAGTAAATTAAAAAGTGTAGGATCGGTTACGAAGCTAGAAAAAATAGTTGAGGCGGTTGATGGTGATTTTAAAACAAATTTAGTAATGGATGATATTTTATCTTTTTATAAATACGGTTTAAACGGTTCAGTTGAAAAAATACAATTAGCTGGTGATGATTTATACTTACCTAATGGCCCAAACGGGCAACGTGTATATTATTATAATCCTAATAAAAAAGATCTACAGAGTTTGAGTAATACTCTTAGAACACATCTAGGATTAAGTGAAAAACAGATTGAGGAGAATTAAAGCAGATGTAATGTCTGCTTTTTTATTATGTTAAATAGTATGTCTTTTATCCTTAAATGTTATATACTATTTTCAAGTTTAAGATAATAGTGTAACATAAATTATAGTTTAAGTTAAATAACAGGGGGGCTATTACATAGAATATATCATTAGCAATTATTGAAATAGTATGGGAGAAATGAAAATACAGGGGAGTATCAAAAATGAGAATCGTAAAGAATTTAACATTCCAAGTTATTGTGGCTATTATTTGTGGTATTGCAGTAGGGGCAATTTGGCCGAGTGTTGGACAACAAATGAAGCCAATTGGTGAAACATTCATCAATATGATTAAAATGGTTATTGCACCGATTATCTTTTTAACAATTGTGCTAGGTATTGCAAGTATGGGAAGTATGAAAAAGGTAGGCCGTGTTGGTGGGAAGGCACTATTATATTTTGAAATTGTTACAACAGCGGCTTTAATTATTGGTATCATCGTAGCGAATGTTGTACGTCCAGGAGATGGATTAGATCCCTCAAAACTAAAGGGCGGAGATGTTTCACAATATGTTCAAAGCGGACAAGAAATGAAATGGATGGATTTCTTTTTACATATCGTGCCGTCTAACATGTTTGAAGCATTTGCCAAAGGTGATATTTTACAAGTTCTGTTCTTCTCCATTTTATTCGGCGCAGGGTTAACGATGTTAGGGAAAAATGGACAACCGGTTATTGACTTTTTTGAAAGATTATCGAAAGTATTTTTTAACATTTTATCAATTGTAATGAAATTAGCACCGGTTGGAGCATTCGGTGGGATGGCATTTACAATTGGGAAGTATGGTTTAAGCACGCTCATACCACTTGGTAAATTAATGATTTGTGTATATGCGACAATGGCATTATTTGTTTTTATTGTTTTAAATTTTATTTGTAAACTGTACAAATTTAGTTTGTGGAAATATTTAGCGCATATTAAAGAAGAATTACTTATTGTTCTCGGGACATCATCGTCAGAATCAGTACTGCCGCGGATGATGACAAAGATGGAAGACTTCGGGTGTTCGAAGCCGGTAGTAGGTTTAGTCATTCCAACAGGTTACTCTTTTAACTTAGATGGAACAACGATTTATTTATCAATGGCAACTATATTTTTAGCGCAAGTTTTTCACGTCGATCTTTCACTAGGTCAACAATTAACTATAATAGCTATTTTGTTAGTTACATCTAAAGGAGCAGCAGCAGTAACCGGCGGGGGATTCATTGTACTAGCATCTACTCTATCTGCAATGAATGTTATCCCATTAGAAGGTTTAGCGTTATTACTTGGTGTAGATCGTTTCATGTCAGAAGCACGTGCTATCGTTAATTTAATTGGTAACGGTATTGCAACTGTAGTTGTTGCGAAAAGTGAAAATGAATTTGATGATGAGAAGTATACGAGAGTAGTAGAGGAAATGAAAAGAGAGAAAATGGTCGGGTAAAAAGTCAGCTTTGCTGACTTTTTTATTTTTGTAGAAAAGATGTTTTTAGATATATGCATTATTTATTAGCAATAATTAACAAGTATTCAAGTGGTAAATGAGATGAAAGTGATTAAAACAACGAATGTGTATGAATGCGAAATAAGGTTTGAACAAAATATGGAATTTTTATGAATATTACTGTAAAAAAATAATTTTTTAAAAATTTTCAATAATAATACTTTACAAAAATTAAAAAATTAGTAGAATAAGAATTAGTAAGAATCGTCTGATAAATATATAGAGAAAAACAGAATTATCAGAAAATTCTTTAATAGCTATCGTTAAGAATTAGGGAGGGTACAAAATGAAAAAGAAACAAATGAAAAAACTAACAGCAGTTGTAGCACCGGTTTTAGCAATGAGCATGGCGTTAACAGCATGTTCTACATCAGGTGGAGATAAGAAGACAAGCACAAATTCTAGCTCTAGTGGAGATAGTAAATCAGGGGAAAAATTAGCAGCAAAACAAGTGTTAAATCGAACAGTAACACAAGAGATTCCGACGATGGACTCTTCAAAATCAACTGATACAGTATCTTCACAAATGCTAGGTAATACGATGGAAGGGTTATATCGTCTTGATAAAGATAATAAGCCGATTCCAGCAGCAGCAGAATCTAGCACGAAAAGTGAAGATGGTAAAAAATATACGTTCAAACTACGCAAAGATGCAAAATGGTCAAATGGAGATCCAGTAACTGCGAAAGATTTCGTATACGCTTGGCAACGTCTATTAGATCCAAAAACAGCTGCTGAGTATGCATTTATCGCATTCCCGATTAAAAATGCAGAAGTAGTAAATAAAGGAGAAAAACCTGTAACTGAATTAGGAGTAAAAGCAGTAGATGATCTTACGCTTGAAGTTGAGTTAGAGCAAGCAGTACCGTACTTCTTAAACTTAGTAGCATTCCCATCATATTATCCATTAAATGAAAAGTTCGTAAAAGAAAAGGGCGAGAAGTTCGGTTTAGAGTCTGATACAACTGTCTATAACGGACCGTTCGTTCTTAAAGATTGGAAGCATGAACAAGGATGGCAATTAAAGAAAAATGATCAATATTGGGATAAAAAGACTGTGAAACTGGAAGAAGTTAACTTTAGTGTTGTTAAAGAGGCTGCGACTTTAGTCAATCTATATGATAGCGGTCAAGTTGACTTTGCTTTATTAAATGGAGAGTTCGTTGATAAATATAGAAGCAAGAAAGATGAATTTGGCACATATTCACAAGTGAGTACGTATTTCATTCGTATGAACCAAAAACGTGATGGACAAGACACGCCATTAAAGAGCAAAAAATTACGTGAAGCAATTGCGCTATCAATTGATAAAAAGAATTTAGCAAATGTAATTTTAAATGATGGATCAAAAGAAGCTGACTTCTTAGTACCAAAAGGGTTAGCAACTGGACCGGACGGTAAAGATTTCCAAGAAACATTTAAAAACGGTTTGAAACCAAATCCTAAAAAAGCTGCTGCAGCTTGGGAAGAAGCGAAAAAAGAACTTGGAAAAGATCAAGTTACGATTGAATTCTTAAACTACGATACTGGTAATGCGAAAAAAGTTGGCGAATATATTAAAGATCAGATTGAGAAAAACCTAAAAGGTGTAACAGTTAATATTAAACTTCAACCATTTAAGCAAAAACTAAAATTAGAAACTGAACAACAATATGATATTTCGTATGGCGGATGGAATCCGGATTATGCAGATCCAATGACGTTCTTAGATATGTTTGAGACTGGACATTCTCATAACCAAATGAGCTTCTCTGACCCTAAATATGATGGCATGGTGAAAAAAGCTGGAACGGAATTAATGAGCGATGCAAAAAAACGTTGGGAAGAGTTAGGAAAAGCTGAAAAAACATTACTTGAAGAAGATGTAGCGATTGTACCTTTATATCAACGTGGAGATTCTTATGTTTTACAACCAAATGTAAAGGGAGTAGTAAAACATAATATCAGTCCAGAATTTAGCTTTAAATGGGCATATGTAACTGAAAAATAATAGAGTTAAAAAAGCATTTCAAAGTAGCTTAGCTACTTTGAAATGCTTTTTTTGTGAACTTAAAATACTAATTTTTAGTATGGTTAAATAGAGGAGAATAAGGTGTATAGTATGTACATATAGTAGATGGGGGATAAATCCTACTAAAATAAAAAGTTAGAATATTTAAAATTAAACTATTTACAAATGTGAAAAAAGAGTAGAATAACATTAGTTGTAATTTTCTGAAAAATGAATCTTTAGTAAGGGGTCTCTCAAGGGTTGGTAATGTACATATAATTAGGGAGGGTACAAAAATGAAGAGAAAAAAGATGAAAAAGTTAACGGCAGTTGTGGTACCAGTTTTAGCGATGAGTGTTGCATTGACAGCATGTTCTGGGTCAGGTGGGGAAAAGAAAACGACTACTACATCAAATAATGGGGAAGAAAAAAAATCTGATATTAAATATGCAGCGAAACAAGTATTAAATCGTACGGAAAACCAAGAAATTCCGACGATGGATACTTCTAAATCTACTGATACATTAGGTGCGCAAATTTTAGGGAACACGATGGAAGGCCTATATCGCCTTGATAAAGATAATAAGCCAATTCCTGCTGCGGCAGAGTCTAGTACGAAAAGTGAAGATGGTAAAAAGTATACGTTTAAACTGCGAAAAGATGCAAAATGGTCAAATGGTGATCCTGTAACAGCGAAAGATTTCGTTTTCGCATGGCAGCGCTTACTTGATAAGAATACTGCGGCAGAATATGCATTTATTGCTTACTATATTAAAAATGCAGAAGCGATTAATAAAGGGGAAAAACCTGTAACTGAATTAGGAGCGAAGGCGGTAGATGATTACACGCTAGAAGTAGAATTAGAAAAACCGGTACCGTATTTTTTAAATTTATTAGCATTCCCATCATACTATCCATTAAATGAAAAATTCGTAAAAGAAAAAGGTGATAAGTACGGTTTAGAAGCAGATACAACTGTGTATAACGGTCCATTCGTTATGTCTTCATGGAAACATGAACAAGGTTGGCAGCTGAAGAAAAATGATAAGTACTGGGATAAAAAGACTGTGAAATTAGAAGAAATTAACTATAGTGTAGTAAAAGAGGTTGCAACGAAAGTAAACTTATATGATACAGGATCAATTGATTTTACATTACTATCAGGAGAGTTTGTAGATAAATATAAATCGAACAAAGAAGAATATGGTGAGTATGCGGAATCAAGTACATTCTTCTTACGTTTAAATCAAAAACGTAACGGACAAGATACACCTTTAAAGAGCAAAAAACTACGTGAAGCAATTGCATTATCAGTTGATAAAAAAGGATTGGCAAATGTAATTTTAAATAATGGATCAAAAGCAACAGATCAATTGGTTCCAAAAGGACTTGCGACAGGGCCAGATGGTAAAGATTATCAAGATACATTTAAAAATGGTCTGAAATATAATCCGAAAAAAGGAGCAGCAGCTTGGGAAGCGGCGAAAAAAGAACTTGGAAAAGATCAAGTGACAATTGAATTACTAAGTTATGATGATGGAACTGCGAAAAAGATTGCTGACTATGTAAAAGATCAAATTGAGAAAAATTTAAAAGGTGTAACGATTAATACGAAAATTCAGCCATTCAAACAAAAATTAAAATTAGAAACTGCGCAAGATTATGAAATTTCTTATGCAGGTTGGAGTCCAGACTATGCGGATCCAATGACATTTATTGATATGTTTGAATCGAAGAGCCCGTACAACCAAATGAGTTATTCAAATCCAAAATACGATGAAATGGTAGGAAAAGCAGGTAATGAATTAATGAGTGATGCGAAAAAACGTTGGGAAACGTTAGGGAAAGCTGAAAAGTTATTCCTTGAAGAAGATGCAGGGTTAGTTCCTTTATATCAAACAGGAAGATCGTACGTAATGAAACCGAATGTAAAAGGAATTGTGAAACATAACATCAGTCCAGAATATAGCTTTAAGTGGGCGTATGTAACTGAGGATGGCGGAAAAAAATAAAGTGAAAGCATTTCAAAAGTGGCTGAGCTGCTTTTGAAATGCTTTTTAGTATGCATAAGGGAATAAATCTCGTTAGCCTATTGAGAATCGGGTAGGTAATTAGGAAGGTTCTAACGGAGGAAAATAGAGAGGTCAGTAAGTAGTAAGACAGATGAATGATAGTAAGAGACCTCATGCTAATAAGAAAAATATAGAACGTAGTAATAGATTGGAATAAGGGGAGGGATGTTTACATATAGTAGACGGGGGATAATTCATATAGTAGTTAAAACAACAAGTTACTATAATAAAAAAATAAATATTTAGAAAATTTACAAAAATACTTTACAAAATCTAAAAAAATAGTAGAATATTAATTAATAAGAATTTTCTGATAACGAAAGTTAGTAGAGAATTTCTAAATGTTAATATCGTACATATAATTGGGGAGGGTACAAAAAAATGAAGAGAAAAAAGATGAAAAAATTGACAGCGGTCGTAGCACCAGTTTTAGTAATGAGTATGGCATTAACAGCTTGCTCTGGATCAGGAGATAAAGAGAAGGCAAGCACAACACCGAAAAGTGGTGAAAAAGAAGGTGGAAAATTAGCAGCTAAGCAAGTATTGAATTTAACAGAAGCCCAAGAAATTCCATCTATGGATTCTTCGAAAGCGACAGACCAAGTATCGTTTCTTGCTTTAAATAACGTAATGGAAGGTTTATATCGACTTGATAAAGATAATAAGGCAGCTCCAGGGGTTGCTGAATCATATAAAAAGAGTGATGATGGTAAAAAGTATACATTTACATTAAATAAAAATGCAAAATGGTCAAATGGAGACCCTGTAACAGCGAAGGATTTCGTGTTTGCTTGGAAACGTGCGGTAGATAAAAATACAGCAGCGGAATATGCATACATTATGTTTGATTTAAAGAACGCAAAAGCAATTAATGATGGGAAAGCACCACTTGATACGTTAGGTGTAAAAGCTGTAGATGACTACACATTAGAGGTAGAATTAGAAAATCCAGTTCCTTACTTTGTAGAATTAACTTCATTCGGAACATTCTATCCGTTAAATGAAAAATTCGTAAAAGAAAAAGGTGAAAAATTTGGTTTAGAAGCAGATACAACGTTATACAACGGACCATTTACATTAACAGACTGGAAACATGAAGAAGGATGGAAATTAAAGAAAAATGCACAATATTGGGATAATAAAACAGTTAAGTTAGATGAAATCAACTTTAACGTAGTAAAAGATAGCGGTACACGTGTAAACTTATATGAAAGCGGACAAATCGATCGTGCGGGACTTACATCTGAAATGGTTGACAAATATAAATCAAATCCAGACTTCTATACACAAAAAACACCATCAACGTTCTTCTTACGTTTAAACCAAAAACGTGGTGGGCAAGATACAGTATTAAAAAACAAAGATTTACGTTTAGCGATTGCAAAGGCATATGATAAAAAAGGCTTAACGAACGTTATTTTAAATGATGGATCTACACCGGCAGATTACTTAGTACCAAAAGAATTTGCGAAGAGTCCAGATGGAAAAGACTTCCGTAAAGATAACGGAGATATTTTAAAAACAGATGTGAAAAAAGCAAAAGAGCATTGGGAAAAAGCGAAAAAAGAACTTGGAAAAGAGCAAGTAACGATTGAGCTATTAAACTACGATAGCGATAATGCGAAAAAAGTAGGGGAGTTCTTAAAAGGAGAACTTGAGAAAAACTTACCAGGGTTAACAGTGAACTTGAAAAATCAACCGTTTAAACAAAAGTTAAAATTAGAATCAGATTTAGATTATGATTTATCTTACGCTGGTTGGGGCCCTGATTACTTAGATCCAATGACATTCATTGATATGTTCGTTACAAATGGTCCTCATAACCAAACTGGATATTCAAATCCAAAATATGATGAAATTGTAGAAAAAGGTAAAGGCGAGCTATTAACGAAAACGAAAGAACGTTGGGATAGCTTACTAAAAGCTGAGAAAATGTTACTTGATGATGCTGTAATTGCACCATTATATCAACGTGGTGATGCTATCGTTCAAAGACAGAAAGTAAAAGGTATTGTTCACCATCCAGTTGGTGGAGACTACAGCTATAAATGGGCATATATTACAGAGGATAAGTAAGATGAGGGGCGTACAATACGCCCTTTTTTCTATGCACTTTTCTTCCGTCCTCGAATATATAAAATAAAAAAAGGGAGAATTCCATGAAACGAAACACATACATCGATTTCCTAGCTTATTACGGAATAGGAAGTGCTCATCCTGGTGGTTTTACGTTAACAAAACAATTGTTAGCACAACTGCCTTTTAAATATGGAGCGAATGTCCTTGAGATAGGTTGCGGTACGGGGAAAACAGCGGCATATATGACAAGGGAATTTGGTTATAAAGTAACAACGGTTGAAAAGAATGAAATTATGATTCAAAAGGCAAAAGATAGATGGTTGTTTGAAGGGCTAGCTATACAATTAATTGAAGGAAATGTAGAGCAATTACCGTGTTTGAATAACTCATTTGAGTTCGTACTTGGAGAATCAATCATCGCTTTTACAGACAAAGAAAGGGTTATCTCGGAGTGTTATCGTGTATTACAGCAGGACGGTAAGCTTGTTGTCATTGAAATGATTATTGATAGGCACATTGATAAGGGTGAGGAAGAAAAAATCGCCCAATTATATGGTATGAAAGAATTATTAACTGAGAATGAGTGGGTACAATTATTTCAGAAAGCAAATTTTAAAAGAATTACAATTGCTGGCGGTGGCACGATTGCAGAAACGATCTCTGGCTATGTAGAAGAGCCAGAATGGAATGTATCCTCACATATTCCGAATGAGTTATATGAGGCGTGGGTACAGCATGAAAATGTACGGCTTATGTACCAACACATTTTAGGGCATCGTATTTTTATATGTGAAAAATAAAGAAAAAGAGTTGGCTAAAGGTAGCCAACTCTTTACTATGTTAAATGAAAAATAATGCAGCTAATGTAATTCCGAAGATGAAACCAAATCCGAGTTCAACACCCCAGCCACAACCGCCGCCTCCCCAGCCGCCGCAACCACAACTACTACAACCACGACCACCACATCCGCAGCTGCTGAATCCACCACCGCATCCGAATCCACAACTATCACACCTGCTAAGGCCGCCGCAAAGGTCACAACCACCGTTTGCATAAGCGTCGTAGTATCCGAACCCTGAATCAAAAGATGAGCGCTGTTGCACCGGTTCGATCCATACAGAGTTTTGTGTCACATCGATTATTTTACCTAAATGTATACGGCCATCACGGTCTTCAATCCGAACAACTTTTCCGAAATAACGTTGGCATGTATGATAACATTTTTGTCTATGCATATTCTTTCCTCCTTCCGCATTACAGTAATACGATATGTAAGGGGGACAAGTGCGGCTTGTACGAATGCCCTATCTATCATAATTGTTATAGGAAAGGGGAAATATAAGAAGAGGATATATAAGGAGGAAAAGGCATGAAATCTACAGATCAGTTTCAGACATACGAAGTACCATGGGAAGATTTTATTGAAGCGTTACGAGAGGAAATGAAGAAGCAAGTAGGGACAGATATTATTGATACAGTAGTTTGCAATTTAGAAGATGGTTTTGAAGTGTATACATATGTGCAGGGGGATTTAGATTTTGAATATAAGGAAGCGCTTGAGAGAAAATACGGAAGTGATGCGAAGACACCTAATGTGTTAACGATAATGTTATTAGCTAGTATTTATAATACAGGTGAAGAGAATATACGCTTGCATGCGGATCATAAAGAGAATCCGATTGTTGAAGTGTATGTAAAGCAATGAAACACGCTGTGAAAGGCGTGTTTTTTAATTGTATGATAAAATGTTAGAAAATTAAGAAAGAAGGTGATGAGTTGGGAATTAAACATCTTAATTTAACAGTTGCAGATGTAGTAGCTGCAAGAGAGTTTTTAGAAAAGTATTTTGGCTTAACTTGTAGTGGAACAAGGGGGAATGCCTTTGCAGTTATGCGTGATAATGATGGATTTATACTAACGTTAATGAAAGGGAAAGAAGTTCAGTATCCAAAAACATTTCATGTAGGATTTCCACAAGAAAGTGAAGAACAAGTAGACAAGATAAATCGAAGATTGAAGGAAGATGGATTTTTGGTCGAGCCTCCTAAGCATGCCCATGCGTATACGTTTTATATTGAAGCACCTGGTGGATTTACAATAGAAGTGATGTGTTAAGTCAAAAATCAAACTTTTTGTTATGTGTTTTTAAAATAAAAAGTAGGAAAAGTCTGTTTTAAGCGTGGAGCTTAAACAGGCTTTTTTACTTATATAATTGGATAGAGAATGCTAGAAGGAATATTACCAAGTGTATGATCTGTTTACATAATAAGGTTATGGTGGGTTAGTTGTCCTAAAATACAAGTCATATATCTTGTTTCCTCTCATAAATTTAAACATAGGAATTTGTCTACAAAGGTGGCGAAGCCTCATCATGAAAATCCGAATTTGTGCCACGTTCATGTTGTTTCTATTTATATGTTTACCTTTATCAGCTTTTGCAAAAGGAGAGGAGGCAAAGGAAAGGGTCGTTTCACTTGTATATGACGATTCGGGCAGCATGAGAAATAACGATCGCTGGAAATATGCCAATTATGCTTTGCAAAGTTTAGTTGCGCTATTGGATGAAAAAGATAAATTTTCTTACGTTCCAATGAGTAAGCCGAATGATCCATTAAACATTTCGTTAACGAAGGATAAAAGGCAAACAGAAATTGAGGGAATTGGAGCGTGGAAAACGTATTTAAATACTCCATTTAGCGCGGTAGAAACGGCGATGCAATCTATAAAAAAGGAAGCAGATATAGATGGAAAACGTGAATTTTGGCTTATTGTATTAACTGACGGGGCATTTAATGATTTAGAGAAAGATAAGGTTGGCGGAAAAGAACAAATTTTGCAGAAATTAGCCCAGTTTAAGAAAGAAATGGATACAAAAAAGATATCGTTACATCCAGTCTTAATTACGATGGAAGAAGATTTAGGACAACAAGAAAAAGAACAACTAAATACGTTCAAGGAAATATGGAAGAAAGAGATAAATGGTGTTACGATGCCGTCAAGCGGAGAAGATGGCATTGTAAAAAGTGTAAATCAAGTGGCAGCATTAGTTGCAAATCGTGATCCATTCTCCTCTGTTGAATCGATTGTAAAAACGAAAGTAGTGGGGAAAAGAGTAGAGATTACAACACCATTTCCGTTAAAGCGTATGACGCTTGTACGACAATCGCCTTCTCTGCCCGATTATCAGGTCACACAAATTTCTAAACCATTACAATTACAATCTTCTTTTTCCATACATGCACCAGGAGAAGCAAAATTGTTCGGAAATATAGTTCATATAAGTACGGAAAATGAGGAAGTTATTAAACCAGGAACTTATACGATAGAAGTGGATCAGGACATTGAGAAAGAAGGACTACAAGTATTAGTTGAACCAGCGCTTAATTATACGGTTTCTGCTTATGACAAAGATGATAGTAGTCAAAAAAATGTAGAGAACATGTACGAAGGTGTTACTGCTGTTATTGAAGCAAAGCCTACGGAGTTGCCAGTTCAGTCTTCTTACTTTCAGGCAGAAGTAGAAATAGATGGAAAACAATATGCAATGAAGTGGAACGATAAAAGGCATGTGTTTTATTACGAAACGAAGCTTGGTAAAGGGTTAGTACGCGGGAAAGTTCATATGAATATAAAGGGGTTTTATAGACAGACGAAAGAATTTAAAATTGAAACAGCTGAGAAACCGAAATTATCACTTCAAACTGTTACAAAAGATTATGAAGAAAAAGTGACAAATTTAGAGAATAGTAAACCATTTGTTTTACAACCACAGTTAGATGGTAAGTTAATGACAGAAGAAGCTGTAAAAAAACTATTAAAATCTACTGGTGTCACATCTAAACAATCAATCAATTATGAAATAAAGCAACATGGAAATCAAATCTATGTTTATCCTCGTCCCTATTACTCCGACACATTTAATTTTACAGATACCGGCACCGTAGAAGCTACCATCGTAATGCAGGATTCAAAGTTACAAGAAGTAAAGAAAAACATAACATTCCATATTCAAGATGCTCCGTTTTATGAAAAATATGCGCTTATTTTTAAGTTTGTCATTCCTATCACTTTATTACTGCTAGCAGTAGGAATCATTGTTTTAGGATGGATTGTTCGGCCAAGATTTCACCGGAAAGCACTACTGTATTATGAATGGGATCAAGAGGTAGCGAAAGATTGGCTATATCAATCTGAACCAGAATTACTTCGAAATAAATGGTGGAACCATTATTTTGGTATCCCATTTAGAGCAGAAAGAAAAACCGTGCAATCCGTTACGTTTATAGCGAAGAAAGGTTCGAAATCTGTCTTTGTAGCGAAAGAATCACAAGTAGTTGGAATGATTATTGATGGAATGTTTATAGCAGAGGATGAAGTAGGAATGGAACATAAGACACTATATCCAAATGAACTTTTACTAATTGATAGGGGATATGGTAAAGAGATTTACAAGTACGAATGTGAATAGTAGGTAGGGATAAGAAGGGGATGGAGTATTGATCCTCTTTCCCTTTTTTCAAACAAGCAAGAATAGGAAGGTGGTTCACATGACATTACAAGTTCCAACAATATTAATTGGTTTAGGTGGAATCGGTAGTACTGTGACGCATCAAATATATGAAAAACTGCCTGAAGAGCGCCGGAAAAAGGTAGCAATGCACGTATTTGATACAGATGTGAATACATTAAGTAAATTCGATCATATTCGAAAGTTTAAGACACAAACAAGTTCTAGTAAAACGCCTAGGGAGTATATTGCGGGAGATCCAACGATCCCAGAGTGGTTTCCGATGGATCCGACTATACTTGATAAACCATTAACAGAAGGAGCAGGACAGTTACGCGTCATTTCACGTTTAGCGTTACGTGCTGCGATGAAAGAAGATAAATTGACGTCTTTTTGGCAAGAAATCGAGAAGATTTTTCCGGTTACAAGTGATCAAACGGAATATGGTGTGCGTGTCATTATAGTAACATCACTAGCAGGCGGAACAGGTTCAGGGATGTTTCTGCAAATTGCTTTATATTTACGTGAAATGCTTCGGAAGAAATTGCAGCATCATAACATTTTAATACGCGGTGCGTTTTTAATGCCGGATGTTTTAGTAAAGACGAGAACGGTTAGCGCGAAAGAATTTGAAACGGTGCAAGCAAATGGCTATGCATCGTTAAAAGAATTACATGCTATTACGCTCGGGTCTACTGGAGAATTATCAAAACGCGGCGGTGTAACAATTGAATTAGAGTATCGCCCTGATCAAGTAGATGAAGACGGAAGAACGAATCATACAATTAAACAACATCATTTACCGTACAATTATTGTTTCTTATACGATTACGAAAACCTACATGGACACCATTTACACAATTTATCAGACTATATGGAACAGATGGCAAATACAATTTATTTACAGTTATTTAGCCCGATGTCCACAAGTCATTTTGCACAGGAAGACAATCAAATTCAGCAATTAGCAGAATCAAGCGGAAAAGGACGATATTGCGGGGCAGGAACGGCAAAACTCATTTATCCATATGAACATGTGTTAAAATATTGTGCTTTAAAATGGGCTGTGCAAGGTTTAGATGAATCGTGGCTTCATTTAGATCAACTGTTTCAAGAGAAGAAGCAAAGATACGATCAAGATGTAAAACGTGGGATGCAACGTGAAAAGCCGGAGAGAGGTAAAAGTTATTTAGAGGACTTGGAGCATCTTGCTACCCGTCCAGAGCAAGCTCATATTTTCTATAGACAAATGTACAATGAAACACGTGAAGGAGCAGAGGGTGGTAAGCTCGGAGTTGCGAAATCAAAACTTTTTTTAGAAGCTGTAGAAAGTTATGTACAACGAACGGTGCAAAAAGATGAGGAATTAAATCGTCTGCAACATGAGTGTAAAATTTCAGCTACGAAATTGAAAATGATGGAACAAATGAAGGGTGAAGTGGCAAGAGTGGATCATGCGGTTCGTTTATATGCGTATGCGATTCCGAGCCGGGTACATGAACATGTAACGACACTTTTATATGACATGATTGAATCAGACCGCTTTTCACCAAGTGGCTCTGAAGGGCAGTCCTATCAATTAAATACATGGTTTTTAAAGAAAACAGATCCCGTTCACCCAGTAGCAGCACGTTTTATGTTATATGAAATTCGAAAGCAGTTAGTAGAAAAAATGAATCGACTACATGAAAATAATGAACAAAAGCGTAATGTAATTCAAAATTACGATAAAAAATTTAATGTGGGTAATATTGATGGAACGGTAACGGCTGTACGCCGAGTAGAAATTGCTCAACAACAAGGCTGGTTCGGAAAAATGATTAATAATCAGCAACGTTTATTCAAAAGAGAATTTGAAGACATCGTAACGCAATATGTACACAAATTAAATGAATATCGAAAAGAAATGCTATTAGAACTTGTATATCAATCGCTATATCAAGCAGTTAATAAAATGATTCAATATTGGGAAAGATTTTTTGATAATTTACATGAAACACGTGAAAATTTACTGTTTGAAATCCAAAAGCGCAGTAAGGAATTTGAAGGGAAAACAAACCCGACGAATGTATATGTATTAGCTGAGGAACAGCTGCAAGAAAAGATATGGCAAGATATGCAGCAACATTTAAATTTAGGTGTACTACCGAAAGATATATCAGCGGAAATTTATATGAGTTTGTACGGGGAATACTGTCGTGATGCGAAAACAGAAGAGATTCAGTCGAAAAAGGTAGAGGATTTCTACCGAGAACATATACTGAGCTATTGTTATGACGAACTGCAAGTACGCTATCGTGATAAATTAGAACTGAATATTATTGAAGCGTTGCGAAAAGAAGCAGATTATAAGAAACGTGATCGCGATGAATACGTTCGTGAAAAAATTGAAGACCTGTTCCATTTAGCGAGTCCATTCGTTCCGAAAGTTGCTCATCATAGGGAATTACAATATTGGGGTATACATCCTTCTTTAAAGAAAGAGTTGCAAGAGGAATTAATTCAAGAAATGTTTAAAGAAAAAGATACAGTACATGAAGCCTTTTCGCCATTTGAAGTGATCTGTTATCGAGCGCATTACGGCTTATCGCTGCAAAACTTTCCTAAATTATCATCAGGACATATTTCAAATGGATTTATGAATGATAAAGGTGACTATTTCCAATCGTATTATCGCCGTGTAAACAAATTAAATAGTAAAAAATCTAGTTTAACGCCGCATTTAGATAAGTATTGGCATTTACCAGCCTTTATGCCAGATTTAAACGCGACTCAAACAAAATTAGATTATGATAAATGTAATCGTGCATTACTATACGCATATATGTATCGCTGGATTAGTTTAGTTGCTGTTGATGGACAGTTTGTGTATCAATATAACGGTGTAGGACGTAGCTTTTTAATTCAGTCGATGGGGAAAAATATTTCAAGCGAAAGTTATAAATTACACAGAGCGTTGCTTCATAATCCGTTTATTTATGAAAACATCTTGTCACGATTTGAAGAAGAGCAAGAAAAGGCGATGATACAAGGTGGACATTTATATACACATCCGTTCGTATTAGGAGCCCAAGATGTAAGATGGCTTAGAAAAGAACATGTCCACAATCTTTTAGATATGATTTTAATGTATGACCGTGAAGCGAAGTATGATCCGACGTTAGAAGAAACATCAGATGAATTATTAAGACTATTCCTTGATGAAATCGAGTTGTATTTCCAGAACTATTACGGTACAGGTGCCGATATGGTGGCAAAGAAAGAGAAAGAAATGTTTATTAAACAATTGTGGGATCGCTCGCATGCAAAAGGATATGTAGATCCAAATAGCGCTCCGTATAAAAAATGGCAAAATTTATTAGGTGTTCAAGATGAAGAAGAAACGTCAAAAACGAATGTATAATGAATGAAAAGGGAATCCTTAAAAGTGGCAATACAACTTTAGAAAAGAGGGATTCTGATGCCGTTTTTAGGAAGTGTATATCAAATATTTGGGTTATATCCGGAACTTTATTATGGGATGATTTCAGCGGAGCTGCAAGAGGAAGCTCAGAAGGAGCATCTTGAAAATAGTAGTGCAGAAGCTGAAGCGGAAGAATAAAAAAAGTGCAGATGAAAATCTGCACTTTTTTGTTAGTATTAAAATGGTAAAATAACCTCAAATGAATTATTATTTTTAAATAATAATTCATTTGAGGTTATTATGATTTTCATTGCATTGTATGCAATGAAAATTGTATGAAAATCAATGTAATAAAATGTGTATGAATATTAAGGTGGAAAACAACAATGTTTTTGAGAAAATAATTATGTATAAAAAATAACATTTGATACATAATCAACCGATTATTTTTGATTGATTTATTATTGACAATATAATTAATTGTATGATAAATTCAATCAGCATTCTTAATGGTTTTTTGTACCATTAATATTTTGAAAATTCAATATGCTATAAGGGGATTGATTTTTCTGTTTTTTTGAGGTGGGTTACTAAGTCTATAAGGGAAGTGAACTATGTATATTTTTATTTTTAAAATAGAACAGTAATAAAGAATGTAACAAGTAAGAGATAAACTTGAAAAAGAGGTTTCAAAGAATGAGTCTTTTCATAAAGAAAGCAATGGATGAAGAAAAGAAAAAAGTATTGAATCAAACTTTAGGAGCGATTGATTTAACTCTTTTAGGTATTGGAGCAATTATTGGTACAGGTATTTTCGTATTAACTGGTATTGTAGCAGCGAAACATGCTGGTCCGGCGATTGTATTATCTTTTGTATTAGCGGCAATTATATGTGCATGTGTAGCTTTCTGTTATGCTGAATTTGCATCTACAGTTCCAGTTTCGGGAAGTGTATATTCATATACATATATGACACTAGGTGAGATTTTTGCATTTATAGTTGGCTGGTGTGTTATGCTGGAGTATTTATTAGCGACTTCTGCGGTTGCAGCAGGCTGGTCAGCATATTTTCAGTCATTGCTACTAGGTTTTAATATTCACATTCCTACGGTTTTTGCTTCGGCACCAGGAATGGGGAAGGGTGGAATCATTGATTTACCAGCAGTTCTTATTATTTTAGTTGTTACATTTTTATTAAGCCGTGGTGCAAAAGAAAGTGCACGAATAAATAATATAATGGTTATTATTAAACTGGCTGTTATTGTAGGATTTATTGTTGTAGGGACACAATATGTAAGACCAGAGAATTGGCAACCATTTCTACCGTTTGGTTTTCACGGTGTGGTAGGAGGCGCTGCTACTGTATTTTTTGCTTTTTTAGGATTTGATGCAGTTGCAACAGCCGCAGAAGAAGTGAAGCGTCCACAACGTAACGTGCCAATTGGGCTACTTGTTTCCTTGTTCATTTGTACGGTTCTATATGTAGGTGTTTCATTCGTGTTAACTGGAATGGTTCCGTTTACGGAATTAAATGTTGCTGATCCGGTTGCATATGCGTTGCGCATTGTAGGAGAAGATAGAATTGCTGGGTTGTTATCGGTGGGAGCGATAGCAGGGCTAACAACAGTTCTGTTAGTAGCTATGTTTGCATTTGTTCGTGTATCTTATTCGATGAGTCGAGATGGATTGTTACCAAAAAGACTTTCAAGTGTCCATAAACGTTTACAAACTCCATTTTTTAATACATGGGTTACAGGTATACTAGCAGCTTTATTAGCGGGATTAGTGGATTTGAATTTATTAGCTAATTTAGTGAATATGGGAACGATAACAGCATTTGTGTTTGTATCTATAGCTGTCATTGTATTAAGAAAGACACATCCTAATATGAAGAGGCCATTCCGTGCTCCTCTAGTACCTTTTTTACCTATTGTTTCGATAGTAAGTTGTATATATTTAGCTTTGAACCTTTCTAAGCTTACTTTAATTAGTTTTGTGGCATGGATTATAGTAGGGGTTTTCATATATTTTGTATATGCTAAAAAACATAGTAATGTTAGAAATAGAAATAAAGTATAGTCCATTGAAATAATACTTGTAATGGAAATGAAAACACGCTACTTATTCATATAAGAACAAGTAGCGTGTTTTTTCTATTTAATAATCCCATTTTCTAAAATTTTAATAGTTGGTGCCACTTTCACATTAGCTTTTGAAAAGGCACTCGGCCAATCATCTTCGACTTGTTTCCATTCTTTATATTGAAACGCTCTCGCATAATCACCAAATCCGAATGGATCAAGTTGCTGTTTTTGAATGTTGTGGATTAAATCGTTCAAATCTTTGTTTAGTTGTTTTGTAATAAGAGAAGTTAATTTCTTTCTATCTTTGTCTATATCCATATTGAATGTAAGTTCAGAGACAGCAATTTTTAAATCCATTTTAACATGAAATTTGAAGTGGTTATCGCTATAGTCTGTATGGATATCACGATTCATGCTAAGAACATTTATTGTTACGAAATCGCCGCCATCGGTATCTTTTAAATCACTATTACTTTCAACTGAAGTAGAAGGGATTTTCAATGTAAGCGAAACCGGTGTATTCGCTTTCTTTTGTAACAAAAGAAGAAGGGCGCTTTCATAACGATTTAATGACATTTTATAAATTCCGCGAGAAGTTAATAGCGCGGAACCAGTAACGATAACATCCTTTTTACCTTTTTTTATTTCTGAAATAGCAGGTGTTATACCTTTATTAAACGTTTGCCTGTGAAATTCATGGAATGTCGTAAAAACGGTCCGATTGTACAGTTTGTTCGTGTTAATTAAATCTGTTAAATACTCGGGAAGGGCAGGCTTATCTTTAAAGTTATTATATATAACTGAAGAAATTGGACCGTCTACTGCAACCATGCGCATGTTTCCAGTGTTTTTAGGATCACGATACCAAACATCAAGGTAAGGCATAGCCCCTTCTTGTTTTAAAAAAATTGTGCTAAATAAAATGAGCTGTAACTTTTCTGTAGATACTAAACCGCCACTTGAACTATTAAACGTTGCTTTTGCTTCTCGAGGTGTACGTACTTTCGCTTCATGTGTTTCGTACTTTTTTTCTACGTCTTCATTAAAAATAGGATTTACGTGGTACACAATTAATTTTCCTTTTGCTTTTGCGTCAAAGCCGTAAATTAATGAAATCGATTGTTTTTCTAAGTCGAGTCGATCTCCACAGCCTGTTAAAAAGGTTATGAGAAAGTAAAGTATAGTGAAATGAATAAAGCGCCTCATTTAAACTCTTCTCCTTTTCCAATGCTGATAAAGTGTCATGTATAAGAGAAATACGACTGGGAATAGAAAAACGATAAAATAACTTGCAGTTCCCCAAAATTCTCGCAACGAACTTATTTGGTAAGAGGAAGGGATATAAAAGAATAAGATGAAAATACACCCGAATAATAAAACATAAATAGGTAATGAACTGCTTTTTTTGTTAAGTAATTGATTAATTCCATCTGAAGCAGTGAAAATATAAGGAATACAGGAATCAAAAATAATAAAGAGATAAAATGACAAAAAGATAATTTCAAATCGCTCAAGAAATGAGAAGTGAAATGGTGTAACAAGAGAAAGAGTCGGCCATAAAAACTTTGTTATACCATCTGGACTAAAATAAACAAAAGAGACAAACGTGACTTGAAGATAAATAAATAGCGTAATCAAATTCGCAAGAACAATTCCTTTTTTTGCAGATGATTTATTACTGAGATAAGGATAAAGGACAAATGCAAACTCAAATCCGAGAAACGCAATGATAGTTGATTTTACTGTGTTTAAAACTGGTATCCAGCCTTCTTTAAGAAGAGGAAGAAGATAAATCCAATGCCCATCTTTAAGCGGAATAAACAATAGAAAAGGCATCCATAGTGTGAAAAATACAGTGAAAACAGCATAGCGACTTATAATAAGAACGCCTTTACATGCTAGCATTAACATTGGAATAGATAGTAAAATCATAATTAAAAACATTGGAGTTCTAGGTAAAATCCAAATGTGAATAACGTATAAGAGGGAAAAAATTAAGGAAATAGCTGCAAGGACAGCATATAAAATCCAAAAAATCATTCCTACTCTTCCTAGCCACTCCCCAAGATAACGAGTCAGCACATCGAGTAAAGTATATCCAGGATGATTTTCCATAATTTTCACAATACATAAACTGACTAAAGTAGTGAGAGCACATCCAATAATAATAGACATCCAGCCATCTGTATTTGCCCCTTGTGCAACTTCACGCGGAAGTGTAAGGACACCGAATCCTACTTGAACACCACTAATCGTTAAAATGTATTGAAATAAACTAATCTCCCTCTTTGCACGTTTTGTCACTTATTATCCTCCTTTTCCTCAACATCTCTTTGCCGGTTATCTTGTTTTAATTGTAGAGATAGTGGTCGTTTCTTCATAATTTTCCATGGGAAACGTACAAGGGTATCTTTTAAATCCGAAGCAAATAACGGAGAAAAAGGACTACCATAAGGAACACCGAGAGATTCCATAGAAAGTATATGAATAATAATGATTGCCATTCCAACCATAATTCCAATGACGCCAAATAAAGAGGCGGCTATCATCATTGGGAATCGAAGAAGTCGAATTCCTGCTGACATTTCTAAGTTAGGAATAATGAAGGAGGCAACCGCAGTAATTGATACGACGATAACCATAACGTTACTAACAATCCCAGCTTGAACGGCAGCTTGTCCAATTACAATTCCTCCTACGACGCCGATTGTTTGTCCAACAGGCCCAGGAAGCCGAATCGCTGCTTCTCGGAGCATTTCGAGAACTAATTCCATTAATAAAGCTTCTAATATGGGGGGAAAGGAATTTTGGCTCGAGATTCTCCAATCGTTAACAACAATTTGAGCGGAATCACTTCATAATGGAAGGAAATCATAGCAATATAAAGAGCAGGAGCAAATATTGCAATAAATAGCCCAGTGAAACGAAGAAGTCGTATAAAAGATGGAATCATGGGTCTGAAGCTGTAATCATCTATCGTCTGAAAAAAGGATGAAAAGGTCATAGGTCCTATTAATACGCCTGGTGAGCGATCTACAACAACGGCAATTCGCCCATCTAGAATATGATGTGCTGTTGTGTCAGGGCGTTCAGTTATTGATAATTGCGGAAAGAGAGTAAAGGAATTATCTTCAACAAACCCCTCTAATTCACCAGTAGTAAGAATCGCATCAACTTTTACTGACTCGATACGAGATGCCATTTCTTTTACGACATTTTCGTTCGCAACATCTGCTAGATAAAGCAAAAAAACCTTTGAAGTAGCTCGTTCACCAACAGTGAATTCCTTCACTTTTAATTCGCGATTTGGAATATATCGACGAATAAGTGCAAGGCTGTCGCTCGCTACTTCATTAAATCCTTCGTGTGAGCTTTTTATGGAGCTCTCTGTTGTAGGTTCTTCAATGCTCCTTTTTGGTGCCGCTTGCGTATCAAGCTCTAAAGTGGATAGTTGTCCGTTTATAAATAAAATACTTTTGCCGTGTAAAAGAGATTGTTCAATGTCTGTCCACTGTTGAACTTTTTTAATATTTCCGATAGAAACAGATGCTTCCCAAAAATCGTCTTCATTCCACTCTTTAAATAAGAGAGGACGAAGAATGTTTACGTTAATAACAGTTTTGTCTACAAGTCCTTCCATATATATAAGTGCAGCTTCCTGTCCGTTTTTTAATGGAAAAGTGCGTGTTATTAATTCTGGAATACCGCTAAACATTTTGGACAAGTGCTTTAAATTAAGGGAAAGGGAAGAAGAGATAGATTTATTTAATGCGTAATCAGCTTGCTCTTGGGTAGAAAAAGATTTTTCACCACGAATCCATTTATTAAAAGACCCCATTTGTTCGCTTACTCCTTGTTATGTTTTATCTCGATTGGTGAGGGCTGATAATCAGTGGGGGATGAAGAAAACCCCCCACTGATTAAAGTTTCACTTTATATGGGTTATTATGGATAGTTACAAGCTGACATATGCGTAGTTTAAATTTTATATTGTATATTTTTAACTTTAACGCTATAATTATAGTGTTAAAGATGGAATCGTGATATGACCTGTTATGACTCTATCGTTTTATTTATGAATAAATGGATTGGTATTTTAGCAAGATGTGCTAATAAACTACTCCACCATGATAATAACGTGCCGAAATGCGGTGCGTATATTTTCGTGGTGGAGTTTTTTTATTCTCAAAAAGGGGGAAAGACCATGAATAACAACATGGTTCATATTACAATTGAAGGAAAAAAGTATACAGCGGAGCCCGGTTCAACGATATTGGGTGTTATTAATGAGAACGGGATTGAACATCCGCAAATTTGTTACGTGCCAGAAGTAGATCCTATTCAAACATGTGACACTTGTATTGTAGAAGTTGACGGAAAGTTAATGCGATCTTGTTCGACAGTAGTGATGGAAGGTATGAACATTGAACGTGCTTCTGTTCGCGCAAAAGAAGCACAAACAGAGGCGATGGATCGGTTACTAGAAAATCATTTATTATACTGTACAGTATGTGACAACAACAATGGGAACTGTAAACTGCATAATACAGCAGAATTAATGGAAATTGAACATCAAAAATATCCGTATGAACCGAAAGTAGATGTAAGTGAAGTTGATATGACACATCCGTTTTATCGCTATGATCCTAATCAATGTATTGCATGCGGTCAATGCGTTGAGGTGTGTCAAAACTTACAAGTAAATGAAACGTTATCGATAGACTGGGAAGCGGAACGCCCACGAGTTATTTGGGATGAAGGAGTAAATATTAATGATTCTTCATGCGTTAGCTGTGGTCAATGTGTAACGATTTGTCCTTGTAACGCTTTAATGGAGAAAACGATGCTCGGTGAAGCTGGATTTATGACGGGATTAAATGCGGTATCATATATACCAAGGGTTTTAGAGCCCTTGGTGACACTTTGGTAACTTTTTTGCCAAATCGTCTTCTATAAAGGCGAGTGCTTCTGCTTGTTTTGACGGATATAAGTGACTATAAGTATTCAGAGTTGTTGCTACATCAGAATGACCTAGTCGTTGTGCTACTACAAGTGGACTTACACCTTTATTAATTAAATAAGATGCATGTGAATGTCTAAATTCATGAAGTAAAATTTTTTTCACTCCAGCAGTAGCCACATATTTCTTGTATCGTTCATCTAACGTGGAGGTAGCAATACTATTATAAAACTCACCGAAAACAACATAATCATTTTTTACTGGTGCTGTTAATGTAGCATGTTCTTTTAATTTCTTCAATAAATTAATGATAAGTATAGGCAATAAGATGATTCTATTTGATGATTTTGTCTTTGGTTTTGTAACTTGACGATTGTATTCAGTTTTGTTGATGTTAATCGTTTTTCCTACAAAATCAACATCCGCCCATGTTAAAGCTAATAATTCACCTTTCCTAGCGCCGCTATAGTAAAGTGTCGAAAAAAATGCATTGTAAAGTAAATCATCTACAGTATCGATGAACCTTTGAAATTCATCGAATTCCCAATAACTCATTCGTTTGTTTGATTCTAATTCAAAGTTTCCTGCAATACGTGCTGGATTGCTAGTCAATCCATAAAATTTTATCGCAAAATTGAATATAGCGGATAGTATAGTATGAATTTGCTTTAGAGTATCAGCGGAGTAGTTATTTAAGAGTTTATTTTGATAGTTCATTACATGTTTTGCGGTAATGGTATCAATTTTCATTTTACCAAATTCTTTTAGTAAATGATTATAAATTGCATTTTTTATGGCGTTAATCGAAGACTGTTTCCTCCTTTGGCAATACCAATCAAAATAACTATCAGCCACTTGTGCAAACGTCAAGCTAGAGTTCGTTTCTTTTTCAACTAACATTTTAGCTTCAGCTTCACGTGCTTCCTTTTTCGTTTTAAACCCACGACGCTTCACTTGTTTTTGAGTGCCATCAAACTGACGGACTCTGACAACGAAGAAATAGGTTCCGCGTTCTTTATCTTTGTAGACCACCATAGGAATCCCTCCTGTATATGTAAAGATTGATAATTCAATTTATTGAATAGATTATAACTTGTTTGTTACCAAAAGAAAAGGCTCCCAAAATAAATTGAGAGCCTTTTCTTTGACTTTAACCACTTTAATTTTAATACCATATTACCTACATGAAAATAAAATTACCGTTTAAAACAGTATAGCATATTTAAATCCGAAAATACTCCAAAAATAAAATTCCCCACTAGGATTAGTGGGGAGATTGGTTAGGGAAACCAATCAGGATAATACAAGTAAGGATGAAATCATATTACCATAATGATTGTGGGGCGTATATTGAGAAAATTCGACATTTATTTTTTGTAATATTGTAATACAATTTTTAATTGGTTGGGTGTAATTATTGAAAATTGGCTGGTTTCTACCTTGATTTGAGTAGAATACAATAAAAAATGAACTTCAATTCATTATTTGTGTGAAATATTTGAAACAGAAGTTGAATAATTTCAATATTTTTCTTAGAAGCTATATTGAGAAATATATTTCATGATGGAATAGAATATGTGTTTGTGCTAAAATTGGCTTTGGATACAGTATATGGGTTTGTATCAAACAAATAGACAGAATAGTCCTAAAAAACAAAATAATTAAAGCATAAAACTCGCAGAGCGTGTGTAAGAGGTCCACCCATAAAGCCTCTCACACCGTTCATCCTAAACCTACCTTAGGACAAACATTTGCATCATACGAGTTCCTCCTGTTATGAAGTGACCTTTGTCAATAGTTTTTCACCCATATTTTTTTGATGGCATACAAAAGCTTCAGAAATAAGATCTATCGACAGTTAACCACTCTGTTATTCGTGGATTGGTTACCTCAGGTTAATGGTCCGTCGTTAGGCTCTTATAATCTCAATACGTGGATCACATCTTTTCAAATTCTAATAAATAGCTTGTTTATCAGAATTTCAGCCGCGCCAGCAGAGAGGTTGTCATAGATAGCCAGACCTGTAATTCACTATCTCTGAAGCTCATCTATGCCATCAATTGATACTTTGGTCTCTAACTATGAATCCATCAACTTCATATCCCTTCTTCTTTTATTTTCAGTAAATGTTACCTGTTTCTAATCCCCAGATAAAACACCCAAGTTCTCTTGCAATCGCTGTAATGGCCACATTTCGAGGTTTCCCTTGATATATCATGCGATGATATTTTCTTTGTAACCGTTCTACTGCCCGATCCGCGTAGGAAATTACTTCGCTTTGTTGCCCTCTTTGTCTGGCTTTCACTCGTTTCGATTTTAATCCGATTGTTCCCTTTACCAACGCATTTGCACATTCTACAAGAGTAGACCTAACTGTCGAATTGCCTTGCTTTGTAATCGAACTTCGACTGATTTTCTCTCCACTTGAGCTTTCGCTTGGCGTCAATCCTACATAAGCCATAAATGCTTTAGCCGTCGGGAACCGAGTGAAGTCTGCAATCTCCACATGAACTGTCATTGCTGCGGTTGTGTCTATCCCTTTTAAGCATCTTAACTTTTCCACTGGTTCTTCGTATCTTTCACTATGAGATAATTCTTCTAGTCTCAGACTGAACCGCTCAATTTTATCAACTAGAACATCATACTGTAATAGGTATTCGCCTAACGTTTCTTTGAATAATCCTTGTAGATCAAGATTCTTTACCCATTTCATATAAGCGATTGTCCAGCTTGATTTTCCTTCGTAAATATAGCCATGTCTTAAAAGGAATGCTTTTATCTGTTGTTTTATTTTTTTCAATGATGTTTTAAAATCACCTAACATGCGGATATACTCTTTCACGGCAACATCCTCTTCTTCTGGAACATATACTTCTTTATAGGTGCCATTCGCTAAATTAATAGCAATCATTTTGGCATCGAATTTATCATTTTTCACCATTTTGTTTTTTGATGAACTGTACATTGTTGTGGGAGCTAAAATATCACAATCAATCCCGTTTTGCTCCAGCAGATTATGAAGTGAATATCCTAAACAACCAGCCTCGTATCCAGCTTTAATTTTTATATCTTCACCATATTTTGTTTTCAGTTTCTCAACAAATTTTTTTACGAGAGATACATTTGAAGCACATCGTGCTTCTCTTACAATTTCCCCAGTTGTTCCGTGCAATGCACATAAGCTAAAGCTTTCCTTGTGGACATCCATCCCAATATATATTATATTTTCCATAGTGGCCTCCTATTATCATAGGGTATACACCCATTCGTAATGTTTGTTTTCACTCATTATTATGGGTTAAAATCCCTGACTTGATAATCTAGGGGGTCACTTCATATTATCTTAGTTTAACAGATATTCATCATTCGTAGTGCAGTTTAGAGGTTGAGAAAATAGGATGGTGGATTTTTATGTTTTAAGGGTAAGGGGGAACAACATGAAAAAAGTTATGGACGAATTGTTGGAGAAAATTGAATCTTCTGGGTTCACACGTCGGCAATTTGCTATAAGGATTGGTGCAAGTCGTGAAACATTCCGAAGGGGTATAAATGCAGAAAGCGAAATGGATGTAGAATTGTTTTTTACAGCTATAAATTTTCTGTATGAAAATCCTGAGGATAAACGAAAAATTACAGCTAAGTATTTTCTAGCATGTAATCATCCAGCACATTTAGAAGTAGGGTTAATTTATTGTCAGGTACAAGGTGAATATAGTTTAATGAATGAGCTTATTGAACAAAATAAAGAAAATTCTAGTTTATCAATATTTTTTACAATATACATATTGTTTAATAAACGTAATAAAAATGAATTAAGAGGGCAACTACTTTACGAAAAAATTAGGGAGACTCGTTTTTCTTCGAATCCGCATGTTCAAGTTATGGCTAACATTTTATATATGTTAGCGTTGGCGGATAAACCTAATAATAATGCAATTATTCAATATGTAGATGAGGTTGAGGCAAATCTTAAACTAATTAAGAAAGGGAGAATAAAAGATTACCTTCGCATGTTTGCAGATGAACGCATTGCATTTATGCATTTATGGAGGATAGAGTTGAATGAGTGTAGAAAAATTGCTTATAGGATTATTGATTCACCTATTGATATTCCGATGATTAAAATGACAGGCGTTTCGTGTTTGGCGGAAAGTTTTCAGGTTGAGAATCCTATAAAGGCTGAAGCCCTTTTGGTACAAGCGGGGGATATGTTAAAGGAAATTAAAGTATCTCAGCCATCTCAAAAATATATAGCAGTCCAAACCACTTTAGCTCACGTCCGGATATATAATAATATAAACATTGATAAAATTGATGTATCGACACTTCATCCAACTGAGCGGGCGACATTTGAGTATCGTTTCGGGAATCGCGAACTTGCACTTTCTATTTTTGAAGAGTTAAAAGAAGCTGGGCATACTCCTTTTTCTCGAATTGCACATTCGATGTGTATTCAGGATATTGATGGTATTAAACAGGCGTTACTGGAATTTGAATTAATGGGATTGAGTTTTTATGGACAAATGTATAAAATGATTCTTAACAAGGAAGGGGTTGTGTTGGCGTGAAAGTGAAGATAGTGACAGTATTAATGATTCTGGGGATTGTGAGTTTGTGGGGAGGAAGTTTAAGTGATTTTGAACAGAAAGAAGTTCAACAGAAACAAACAGAAATAAAATATATGTTTAACGATCCGGGAACTAGCTGAATAGAATTTAAAAAAAGTCACTACTTAGTAGTGACTTTTCGTGCTTTTAGGGGTGACCCATTCTAAAGGGGTATGTTTCAAAAATAGGTCACCTATAATTTTACAATTTATAAAAAGGAGAGACTTTGTATGGTTCTAAATACGTGTAGAATGGAATCAGGAGAATGCGAAATGAACAAAGAACAATTGGCGAAAGAGTTAATGGTAAAGTGGTTTTTAGAAAACAAGAGAACAGATGTTAAAGAGGTGTTACAAGTCATTACCTCAAGTGTATATGAAGAAATAGAAACCAAAAAAGCTAACAATTAAGTTAGCTTTTTTGGTAGAAAATTATCTCTTATTTTTGCGTTTTAGTAAATTGCACATACATCAAAGCTTGTTTCCACGCATTTTCTTGTTCATTTTCTGGTAGGTCGGATACCAATTCAGCAAAACGTGAAGCCATTTCAGCCGTTTTTTTATCTTCAGCTTCCGTTAAACGGGAATCTTGTGATCGTCCTAATAAATAATCTGTAGTCACACAATATAAATCAGCGATCGCTGTAAGTAAGGACATGCTTGGCTCAATTCTATTTGTCTCCAGATGAGAGTAAGTAGGTCTAGAAATGTTTAATTGGTTAGCTATTTCACCTTGAGTGCGCTTTCCTCTTAATTGTTTTAATTTGTTGCCCAAGGTCATTTGAATAATCCCCTTTCATAACCGAAATGTCTTATTCTCATTATAGTTAAAAAAAATATCAATTTAAACCCTTTTAAGAAAAAAATGTTCAATAATTTATAAAAAGTGTTGATGTTCAAAAAGTTATCATTTATACTGAGGATACCGAAGGGGTTAAACTGATAAGAAGGTGATTCAATGAGTAATATAGTTAAAAACGAGAGACTCAATTGCAAAATGACAAGAAAACAATTAGCGGAAAAGTTAGGTATATCAGTAGCGTACATAAGGAAGATAGAAGATGGGTATATACCGAGACCTTATATAATAGCAAGATATCAAACAGTATTTAATAGGAGCGCTAGAGAGCTTTTTCCTGATTATTTTGCGGTATTTGATGATAAATAATTTATCCTGAAGTAGCTAATTGGTGAGTTGAAATATCAACATTTTCTTTTAAAAGGAGTGATATCTATGCACAAAAACCTATTCATCGCTAGAAAAGAGCAACGCATGACACAAGAGAAAGCGGCAAATTTGATTCACATTGCACCAAGAACATATTTTGCTAAGGAACACGGTAAAAGTGACTTTACCTTAAAAGAAGCTCAAAAACTAGCAAAATACTTCAAAACAACAGTGGACGAGCTGTTTGAAAAATAAACAGAAAAGGTGGGAGGAGCATTTATGAAAAATGGTAAAAGACCAACCAAGAGAGAAAAGATACATATCAATTCATATAAGTTAAATCCTGATAATTGGCTAATCTTTAAGAAGATAGATGGCCAATTACATTTAGTACATCGTCATACGAACTCAATACGAGTCATTCTAAGTACATAGGATAGGAGATGAGACAGTGAATGAAGTAATAACTTTATCAACTGACATCAATGTGATTACAGCAGAAATAAAAAGTTATCAGCAAATTGCAGGTCAGTCGATATTTGAGATTGGGAAACGATTAAAGCATGTGAAAGAAAACGATTTAGCGCATGGGGATTTCGGTAATTGGTTAATTGATATGGATTTAGATGATAGCACAGCAAGGAAGTTCATGAGGGCATATACACAATTTGAAAAACGGGGTACGTTTCCCGATTTGCCATCATCTAAGATTTTTCAAATTATTGCATTGCCATCAGAAATAGACCGTCAACAATTCATCGAAGAACCACACACGATTCCCTCCACAGGAGAAGAAAAAACAGTTGATGAGATGACTGTAAGAGAACTAAGAGAAGTCAAAAAGTCACTCAAAGAAAAAGACAAGCTCCTTCAACAAGCGCAGAAAGAGGCTACACAAGCCCGCAAATCAGAACAACTCACCCGGAAGCAGCTAGAAAAATTAGAACAACAAGCACCTACGATTGTCGAAAAAGAAGTGGTGAAAGAGGTAGAAATCGAGTCTAAGAAACATATTAATATTATAAACGAATTAAATGATGATAATAAAAAACTCAAGGAAGAACTCCGATTCTATCAAGAAAAAGAGAAAGCTCTGCACAAGAATGTGGAGGATTTACAACAAGAACAAGATTCAATGGACTTTATGGCGAATTGGACCGTCCACACTTTACGAGCAGAGCTTGAAGAACTTATTAAATCGTGTTCTGTAAGTAGTTTACAAACGGGTGCCATTGTAAATGCAGCACCTATTACAAAAGAGTATCTGCGGAGGGACATTCAGTCCATACGCACTCTAATGGATCGTATGGAACAAATATTAGACCACACATTTGCTGGATAAATAACGGGAGGAATGAATCTTGGGAAAATTAATGAGAAAGCAATCTGTAGAACCAATCACACTGGATGGGAGAGCGGTGGAACAATCTGCCACGCTACATAGCATTCATGCATACATGGAAGAAAGTCTGACGAGCCAAGCAAAAACAGAAAAGACGATGAAAGAACATACAAAGAAGCTGTCTAAAATAAATGAAAGTGTGGAAGAAGTCAAACAGCAATTTAAAGAAGCGACAAGGTCGCATGTGGCCAAGAGAATCATTCGCGAACAGTTACAACAAGAACGTTATGAGAAAGCGCATGTGTTAGCGAAAGAAAACGTTCAGCTTACAACAGACGACTGTTTCAAAGTGGAGAAAATGGTAGAACAAATTGGGGAGAACGCAAGAAAGAAAGTAGAAAAAATCGTAGCGGAAGAGGCTACGAAAAGAGAAACGACCCAGGTCATGCGCCAAATTACTTCCTACATTAAACGGCAACTAAAACTTCGTTCGATTGAAGATATTCCGAACGGTCTTGTCGATCAGCATAAAGTGTTGCTGCAAGGATTAACTCGAAAGAAACTCGATACTTTTATGAAGAAAGGTGGTTGTTAGATTGATGGAAGAAAGCACGTTTTCGCTATGTATGGTAGCTGTATTCTTTGCGGGTCTAGGCGGATTGGCATATGTGATGGATTGGATAGATAGAGTGTGGATGAAGGATGTGGAGAAATGACCACACAGGAAAAAGAAGTGTACATAGAACGCCGTCATGCGTGTATGGCGCAGTGTGCATTACGAGAATTAATCGCTGATCTACGTGAGCAACCAGAGGTAGCAAAGAAATGGGATGAAGAACATCAGCGATGTGGGAAAGAAGTGCTAGCGGTTTTGAAATAGGAGAAAGCCCTAACAGTAGGGTGCTAGGGCTCACAAGGTTGGAGAATAAATTATTGGATAGTAATTATAACATATAATTTCGTGAACCGATATAAAAAGATGAATGGAAATATAATACATCGGCTAGGGAAAGCCTAGCAATGCCTAACGTGTGGAAAACAAAATGAAAAGGTGGATGAGTGAGATGGGTAATATGAAAGAGGCACTAAGGGAATTGAACAAACGTGTAGAATCGCTTGAACAAAAGTTAACAGCGGAAGCATCTGTACCCGAGACTATCGAAGAAGATGGTCCACAAGAAAACCCCTCTTCGTTAAAAAATATGTTAGAAGAGAGGAAAAGTATCCTGATGCAGGTTCATGAGAATGAGACATTTTCCTTAAATGTGAATGAAACGAGAGGAATCAATGCAACAGGACCAGCAGAAATTATCATACAACATCCTGGTTCAAAAGAAACAGTCGCTCATTTAGAAGAGGCTGTAGAGAAAACGATTTTAGATCTAACAGAATTAATTGATGTTATGAAGGACCAAGTTTTTGTTAACAACTTAGCCGATTTTTCAAACATTGTTACAGCTACATCTGAATTGTATAAAGCTTATAAAACGTATAACCAATAAAACGACAAGCCTATGCTTGTCATCATGATTAGAAGCAGTCCCCCTTGATTCCTCCACATCGTTTCTGGTCATGATGATGCGTATATGCGTCAGAGGGGAGTGTTTGTTGATGAATAAAGCTCTGAATTGGCTTGCATATTTCGTAGAAATAGGGATCATTCCATTTGCTGTAGGAATAATGTGTGGCTATCTAATCTGGGGTTATTAGAGAAAGGGGAAATATAAACAATGAATATCAAACAATATGGCAAACGTGAAAAACAATTAGTCGAACAAGTAGGAATGGCGAGAATGTGGGATTTTAATCAATTGGTGATAGCTATTATTGATAAGCATGGTATAGAGGCTGGGGAAGCGATTTTAAAGGATTTACAGAAACATGCAGTGGATGCAGCGAAATTACACATACAAGCTGTAGAAAGCGAAAAAGCCCTATAAAATAGGACTTCTTCTGTACATAGTCATACTACTTGAGAGAAATTAACACTCTTCAATATTATTATACCAAATATATTCTGAATTATCTGTTTGTAAAAAATCCCAAAAGACAAAAAGACCCGAAATTAGGTCTCTTTATCCACAATACTAGATTAGAACAAAATAATAACCAGAGGGATACTGAGAACTCAATATCACTTGTATTATATCAGAAAATTATAAAAATAAAAAGGAGAGAATACATATGACACCTGAAAAGTTATTCGAAGAGAAACAACATTTAGTGTTTGCTGCAATAAAGCAACAATTTCATAGTCATGCGAATGCAGAAAAAATTGCAAAGAAAAATTATATGGATTTTGATGATCTTGTTCAAATAGGAAGAATCAAATTATGGGAATTATGTTTGAATTACGATCCTGAAAAAGAATCTACTTTTAATGCATATGTAATGATGACACTAAAGTGGAAAATAAGAAATGAAGTTCATACAAAAGGTATGACAATCAAAATTCCACGGTCTGTTGATTATGAAGAAAGAAATAAATTGTGTTTTCATTCCATTGATTTGTATACAGAAGATGATACAGAAAATGATTTTTTGCAGTTTCTCCTATAAATGTGGAAGAAGAAGCGCTGTTATCAGTTGAATTTGAAGAAGTAACGAGTGTACTGGGAGAAAAAGAAAAGTCAATCATTCTACACGTTGGTGAGGGGTATACGACAAGAGAAATCGCGAGGAAATTTGAGATGGGTGAATCCACAGTGAAAAAAAAGAAAAATGCAGCATTTCTCAAAATCAATCCTAATTATAAACCGTTAAACCTAAGAACCTGTCTAGAATCTTTTTAATAAAATTGCCACACCTGCCAATAAGCAACTTTGTCTACTGTTTTCAAGTGTTCGTTCACAGTTTTTCCACAGTCTGCGATAATTTTCCAACCAAGCAAAAGTTCGCTCTACGATCCAGCGTTTGGATAACACAACAAACTTGTGAAGTTCCGAGCGTTTGATAATTTCAACTGAACAATGAATCGTTTCTTTTATCGATTGTGCAAATGATGGGCCCGTATATCCACCATCACAAAGTATATTTGTCACTTTGTCCAATGATTTTTTATGCTTTTCACACATTTGGATAGCACCTTCTCGATCTGTTATATTCGCAGTTGTTACTTCAATCGCATGAATGAGACCATTGGTGTCTACAGCGATATGTCGTTTGATTCCTGATACTTTCTTTCCCGCATCGTAGCCTTTTTCACTCGCTATCCATGTGTTTTTTACACTTTGTGCATCTACGATGCAGAAGCTTGTCTGTTTTTTTCGACCCTCTTGTTCACGATAGGTTTCGATCAATTTTTTTATGCACTTTTTCAAGAAGACTTATGCCATTCTCGTCTACTTTCCGCCAAATCTGGTAGTAGGAATAGACGGTTTTCCAGTTTGGAAAGTCCCTTGGCAGATTACGCCATTGACAACCTGTCGTAAGCAAATATAGTACACCGCAGAATACCTCGTACAAATCAACTGTGCGTGGGCGCGTCGTTTTCCGTGCATTTTCTAAATCTTCACGAATCAGTTCAAACTGTTTACGAGTAATATTACTGGTATAATCATGTATCATTAGGAAACATCCTTTTTTGTATAGATTATATCATAGATTTCAGACAGGTTCTAAGGTCATTTTTCTTAGGAAAACGATCATTCAAGGGAAATCGCCAGCAGCCACTGGCAATTTAGACAAAAACAATTTTCAATCTCAGTATAACATATATGCATATAAAAAGGAGTGTACGGATGAATGGATATTCAAGAAGTAAGCCGAGCGGTACAAGCAATACGAGCCGAAGAAAACGAGAACGGTATTCTCAGTATTCGTGGGAATGAAGTTCATTTGAGCAATGAAACATTTGAGTGGGTGTTAGGTGAAAACAGTTTGAAACCAAACATCCTCTCACGTGAATCAGAAGAGTTGCCGTATGAAGTTTCATTTATCAATGACAATGTCATCTATTATTCTCTTTACACTTCAGAAAGAATGAAAAATAAATTTGGGGGGCTGACAAATGAATAAGCCAGTTAAAGATTTTGTAACAGTTGAAAGAAATGTAGGCAATTACAATGTATTAAATTCGTCTGATGTGAGTGTTAGTTATTACTTTAAATTTCCAAACCGACTGAATGAAGTCGTTACGAAACTAGGAATCAAACGTTCGTATATCATTACTGAAGAAAAAGACTATATCAATACAGATGATACTGCATTAGATATAGCCTTTGAATTGAAAGAAGCCATTAATTCTTATTGGATTAATACAGATAAAGAAAAAATAGATAAGCTTGTTGAGTTCCTTGAAAGAATTGAAGAGGAAGAAGAGCAACATCGGAGAGATTACGAAATAAAACATGCAGAGTATCAAGTTGATTTTTGGACAAACCGATTAAAAGAACTGAAAGTAAATGATTGAAAATCCAATTGTAGTCAGGAATCGTCATGATTCAGTAGTAAATAATGTTATGAGCGATTGTAAAAGTTGCGGCAAGGAAATCTATTTTGGTGAAGAGTACCGCGATATTGATGGTGATTACATACATGATGAAACAGATTGCATCAAACAATATGTAGAGTCTCATTCCATAAAGAAAGTAGCGGGTGAGTAAAGTGAACGCTGGTATTGAAGAATTAGAGAAATCACTGTCTGTGGAACAAAGACGATTGGGAGAATACAGGCGCGAGTTAGAAAGACTAGAAGAAAAGAAACCGATTGTAGAAAAGAATATTTTAGATACGATAGGTAAAATTTTCGACCTCGAAGCTTCAATTTTTGTTCTGAAAAGTATGGAGGGGAGTGAACAAAATGGAAATCACCAACGGTGCTCAAATTACAAAAAGTAAAAAGACGAAAATCATCATCTATTCCAAGCCAGGTAACGGAAAGACAACGGTTGCGGGGGTGTTACCAGGTAAAACATTAGTCCTGGATATTGATGGGACAAGCCAAGTGTTATCGGGCTATGACAATGTGGATGTAGCGAGAATTGATGGTGAACATCCACATGAAAGCATTCTACAGTTTTACGCATTGGCAAAAGAAAACATCGGTAAATACGATAACGTCTTTATCGATAATTTAACACATTACCAAAAATTATGGCTGCTAAAAAAAGGTGAAAAGACAAAAAGTGGTATGCCAGAATTAAAGGATTACGCTTTGTTAGATAACCATCTTTTGAAAGTAGTAGAAACATTTAATTCATTAGATGCAAATGTTATTTTCACAGCTTGGGAAACAACAAGAACTATCACTCATGATGATGGTCAGCAATATACACAATTCATTCCGGATATTCGGGATAAGATCGTAAATCACATTATGGGAATCGTTCATGTTGTTGGTCAATTAGTGAAAAAGGCAGATGGTACAAGAGGGTTTGTTTTAGAGGGTAATCAAAGTATTTTTGCTAAGAACCATCTCGATGCGAGGAAAGGTTGCATACAAGAAGAATTAATAGCGCCATCCACAAACTAAAATACAGGGGGAAATAAATCATGAGTTTCTTTAAATTTGATGAATCAAATGCAAGTACAGGGTTTGAATTAGTTGCTGAAGGTAAATATGAAGCGGTCATTGTAAATGCAGAAGCGGGTAGAACGCAAGCAGGTAAGCCAAAACTATCTGTAGACTTTGAAATTCGTAGTGACGTACCGCAGAATCATCAAGGAGTGAAAGTACTCTATAACACCTTTACGTTTGAACATGAGGTTTCTGTGAAAATCGTTAACTCATTATTAAAAGCATGTGGATTTCATAATAACCATGTCTTTACTTCACCAGAAGATATGGCGAAACAATTACTCAATAAAAATGTGAAAATCACAGTAAAACATGAAGAATACGATAAGGTTGTGGATGGCCAGAAACAAAAGCGTACGGCAGCCAAAGCAAAATATTATGACGTGTCGGACGTAAATCCGATAACAAGTAGTCCAGCAGTAACAGTGGGCGATGACATGTTACCGTTCTAAATAACTGCATAGAGAGGTTGGTATGTGCCGACTTCTCTTTTTTATATCCTAAAAGGCAAGTGGGAGGAAAAAATGAAAAAGAATCCATACAATTTCAACGAAATTCCAACAGAATTAAAGGCTCTTCCGCAATGGATACTTTGGCGAAAAGAGAAAAAAGATGGTAAGGCAACTAAAATTCCCTATCAAGTTACAGGGGAGATGGCGCAGGCAAATAATAGACGTACTTGGTCAACATTTGCGACAGCGGTCAAGTTTTACTTAGAAGGCGATTACGACGGTATAGGTTTCGTGTTCAGCAGGCAGGACAATTACATCGGAATCGATATTGATAAGTGTGTTGTGGACGGTAAAACGAATGCATTTTCAACAGAGATTATCGATACATTAGACAGCTATACAGAATTTTCACCATCAGAGAAAGGCATTCATATCATCATCAAAGGTAGCCTTCCACAATCTGTTTTAGGAACAGGACGAAAAAATACAAAACATGGTTTAGAAATTTACTCATACGGTCGCTTCTTTACTTTCACTGGGAATCGTGAAAATTCAAATGATGTGTATGATCGTACAGATGAGTTAGCGGAAGTATTTGAAACATACTTTGATGATAGCGACATTCAAGGTCGAGTGAATCTAGCTGACTTTGAAAAAGATGAAATTAAGATTTCAAACGAAGCATTATGGGAAAGAATGTTTCGGAGTAAGAAAGGCGATGACATACGCTCTTTATTTAACGGTAATGTAAAGAATGGTGATCATTCCGGAAGCGATCAGTCTTTATGTAACTATTTAGCGTTTTGGACTGGGAATTCAGCAACTCGAATGGATTCTATGTTTCGTGAGAGTGGACTAATGCGTGATAAATGGGATGTGATCCATTTTAGAGATACAAATGAAACATATGGGGAAAGAACGATTGCAAATGCGATTTCTTCCACACCTACAACTATTTTAGATAATCAAGATCAATTTGAAGAATTTTCGTTTGATTTCCGTGAGGGAAATACCACTGAAGTTGTGGAGGACAAGCCAAAAAAGAAATTTCGTTTAACAGAACTCGGAAATGCGGAACGTATTGCCTATGAATATGGCCATATTATCAAGTATGTAAACGAGATGGGGTGGCTCATATGGGACGGGAAACGTTGGAGAATAGATACAAGAAAAGAGATTGAAAGAATGACAGCAAAAGTACTTCGTAGTCTCTATAAGTCAGAGGATGAGCCGGAAGTGAAATGGGCGCGGATGTGCGAGCGTAGAAACATTCGAATGAATAGCATTAAGGACCTTATGCCGTTAGTTCCAGGTGAGCGTGAAACATTTGATCGACATTCTTTTTTACTCAATGTGGAAAATGGAGTGGTGGATTTACGAACAGGTCAGCTTTGTCCACATGATCGTAATTTATATCTATCAAAAATCACCAACGTGACATTTGACGAACAAGCGAAGTGTCCGACCTGGCTTACATTCTTAGATCAAATCTTTTTAGGTGATGGAGAATTGCTGGAATATATGCAGCGGTTAATTGGATATAGCTTAACAGGTGATATTTCAGAACAAATCATGATGTTTTTAGTAGGTGGTGGTTCAAATGGGAAATCCACATTTATCAATACCATCAAAGACTTGATGGGTGAGTATGGGAAGCAAGCAAAGTCAGATACATTCATTAAGAAGAAAGAAACAGGTGCAAATAATGATATTGCAAGATTGGCCGGAGCTCGCTTTGTAAGCGCGATTGAGAGCGAGGAAGGGGAAAGACTTGCCGATTCATTTGTGAAGCAAATAACGGGCGGAGAGCCTGTTTTAGCACGATTCTTAAGACAAGAGTATTTTGAATTCGTTCCAGACTTCAAAGTATTCTTTACGACGAATCATAAACCTATTGTGGGAGGATTGGATGAAGGGATTTGGAGACGCGTTAAATTAATTCCTTTTCACTTGAATCTACCAGCACATAAACGGGATAAACGATTATCTGAAAAATTATCATTAGAAATGTCAGGGATTCTCAACTGGGCGATTGAAGGGTGCATGAAGTGGCAAAAAGAGGGGCTCAAAGAGCCAAAAGTAGTAGCGGAAGCAACAGGACGATATAAAGAAGATATGGATATTCTGGGGCCATTTCTGAGTGAAGTTTGTTATATAGATGAACCGAAAAATGAAGCAATCAAAATGGAAGCAAAGGAACTGTATAACGTGTATGAAACATGGTGTTTTCGTTCTGGGGAACGAGCTTTAGGGAATCGGTCCTTCTATCGTATGATAGAAACGAAGGGATTTGGCAAAACAAAAGGAACGGGTAATAAGACATTTCTTACAGGAATTACCTTATTCGAACGGAAGCCAGCTAACAAAAGAGTTATTAAAAATGAGGAAAATAGCCATTTTAAGCTTACTCAATAACGATTTTGGCCCTTGAAATAACTTGTCTTAGCTTTTAATAACTTTTCAGAAATCCAATCATACCAAGGGTTCAACCCCTGTTTTATATATATTTAATTATTTTAGTTAGTATATCTTATATTAAATAAAAAATATAAATATATATATTAGGAGCGCTTTTGTAGCGGGCCGATAACAAAAATAATGATTTCTCCTCAAACCCTTGGGGCTGTAGGACTCAAGGGAGTTATTTTAAATAACTTTGAGTTGTTGGAGGCGCTTTTTAGTGGTTTTTAATACCGCTTTAGTAATTGAGGTGATAGATTTGAAAGTTTTAGAAATCATAAGTTCTATTTGGAAATCTGGTGCCGATATGTATTTAGATCCAATTGATAATCGAATTGGGATAAAAAGAAAAAATTTAATTCCAACGGAAGTAATGCAAGCGGCTGAACAAAATTTCAGTGAAATTGATGCTTGGTTTCAATCGTGGAAGGATGCAAGCGCAGAACAGGTGACAATCCAGAAGATATTCTATGAATTTTGTGGATGGCAGCATAACCAGCCATTGCATGATTGGTTGCTTGCTGATACGGATTCACTGCAAATGTTCTATGACTGGACGAT
This sequence comes from Bacillus sp. PPSBB_2, assembly GCF_045291115.1. Taxonomy (NCBI): domain Bacteria; kingdom Bacillati; phylum Bacillota; class Bacilli; order Caryophanales; family Bacillaceae; genus Bacillus; species Bacillus sp. PPSBB_2. Next base: position 3,778,284 of record NZ_CP147983.1, on the reverse strand, counting down.
TGTACTTGCGAAGAACGGATGGAAAGAAGTGTATGAAGATTATCGCCAATTTGAAGATGCTGAATCTAATGCAATAGCTAGAAAGATATATGAACGAGCAGTTATATATGCAAGGACAGGAGGATGTGGATGATTTATTTTCATTACACAGATAAAGAAATAAGCAACATTCTTAAAACGTTAACGATCGTTATCGATACGCGTGAAAACGTAAATGGCCATATTCTTGATTACTTACATCAAAAGGACATTCCAATTAGAAATCAAAAATTAGATACCGGTGATTATGGTTGTATGATTCCAAAAAATGAAGAGTTAGGAATACCTCGTGATATCTATTTAGATAGCCGAGTAGAACGGAAAGCCCACATGGATGAGATCACAGGGAACTTACAAAAAGATACGCAAACAGCGTTTGAAAATGAGTTGATTCGTTCAAAAGACATCCCCTTCACTTTAATTGTGGAAGACCTACACGGATATGAAAAGATGTTGCAAGGTAAGTACCGTTCAAAATATAATCCATTAGCGTTACTTGGCAGACTGAACACATTTAAAGCAAAATATAACTTTGAAATTGTGTATGTAGATAAAAAATTCAGTGGTAACTGGATATATCATCATTTTTATTATCAAGCGAAACATTATTTGAGAGCAGGGACTTTTTAAGCTAGGAGGCAACATGAACAAGCAAGACAGATTGATAGAAATACTGATTCAGAAGAACATATTCAAACTGCCGGACGGGCGTGATTTCTTTGAAGGGAGTTGCGAGGAGCTGGAGCGATTAGTAGAAGGGGAGGGGAAATCATGAATGTAAGGGAGAACGGTGTTTATGAAATTACACAGTTAATCAATGGAGCGAAGGGTGGAAAATAAACAATGGCGTATTCAAAATCAGAACAAGAAACAGTACTTGTATTTGATAACGAGATTCGTGAATGGAAAGTATATACCGCAGTTCCGAAACATATTCGCAAATTAATGCAGTTGGGTAAAGAAATAAAAGTAATGGATAAAGATGAGAAAGGAACACCAATAGCAATCCAGTGCATTCTGAGTGAGAAAAACGTGACATTACGAAAAGAACGGGTACTTACAGAGGAACAGCGTCAAAGAATTGCCGAACGTATGCGAAAAACGTCCTAACTACAGGGAGAAACTTTTGTTCTCATTGCTTTTGAATACCAAAGGTCATGGAATGAGTAGAAAGTCATTTTCTCCCCTAAAATAGGGCGTAAAAAAGGGAACTCCTGCGCAAGAGTTCCTCAGGTAGAACAGAAAGGTTCGAAATCAAGTGTTTATAGTATGTATCGGTTTCAATTTTTTATACAAAAAAACAAAGCAGCTAGCAAAAGCTAACTGCTAAGCGATACAAAGGAATCAGGAGAAATTCATTCATAGAATTCAGAATTACAGCCTTATGGAGGCTAAGTATAGTATGAATCAAAATGATAATTTTATACGGAGGTAACAGAAATGAAAGCATCCACAGATTTTTTATTAGCATTATCTGCAAAATTAACAGAGATTGCGGATAATACAGCGGATTTAGAAACGGCAGCGGAATTAGAAGAATTAATTGAAAAAATCAATGAAAGTATAGTACAAGGTTAGGTATATCATGTACCTGAGCACAAAAAGAGGGTTCCATTCTGAAAATGCCTTTTGTAACGAAAAAAGACTCACAGGAACCTATTAAATTGAAGTTTAAATCTTTTCTGAATACCATAGGTGTATGGAATGTTAGAAGCGCTTAGAAGGGGTTTTAAGAACGTATAACGAGAGTAGGTGAATCATCCTTGTTCAAATGGCTAAACGACTATCAAAAATTAGAAGACGAGATTATCTACTTAGAACATAACCTTCATCGGAGTAAAAGAGAATTAAAACGCTGGAGAGGTGGTGATTTAGCCAAGTATAAATTAGCCCCTGATTCAGATGGTACAAAAGTAGAGGATCATATTGCGGCCATTGAGTATGAATTGGCGCATAGAATGAACGATAGGTATGATTTAAAGAATCTAATTAATCAATTTAAAGGGCTAGAATATATGATTATGTGTAGAAAATATGTGGAAGGTAAAACGTTAGACACTATCGCATATGAATTAGGGTACAGTTCTAGTTACATATATAAGAAACATGCAGAAATTCTAAAGCGAATGAAACTGGTTGAACAATTATCACTTTATTGACACCCAGTTTTGTGAATAGTCCCCATTGAAAAAATGGTTTATAGTAATAGCATAGACATTTGACGAAAGAGTAACTGAACGTATCGGTTGCTCTTTTTTATAGAGACAATAAAATATCACATACCGTAATGGTAAATTTTCAAGGAGGATGAAACATGAAAAAAGAATTAGAACCATTTTTACCATCGGCGGAAGAGTTCCAACAACTGAATGGCTTTGAGCTGGATGATTGGGCGGGAAGAACACGAAGCATTCTAATGAAACGTAAAAAAATGAGAGACCCAAGATTTCATCTGAAAAATGGGGTCTCTCAAGTGTTAAGTAATACGTCACTATCTGAAGTTGAAAAAGAAGATGCGATTCAAAGTTTAATTGAAGAATACTACCGGATTATGCGTGAATCTCTAGTATAGAAATTAAATGAATCTGTTACCTTTTGAGTACCGTAATTAAAGTAACGATATCAGAAAAAAATCATAAAATAGAGTATGGAATAAGCTCCAATATTCTTATTTCATGCTCGCAACATAATACCTTTCTAGAGGGCACCCTGGCACAGGTGCTCTTTTCATGTGCACACTTTGCTGGCTAATGGGATAGTATATAACAAAACACTCTTATCGGTTATGTCATTTTTTATGAGAGCACTCGCGGAAACGGGCGCTTTCTCTATGTCACCTTTTGATACAGACAAGCATATATTAAAGTGTGGAGACAATCCTTCGTTAGGGTATTGTTCACTCATAAGAAACTCCTACTCACATGAAGAGCATCCAACTGGCGCGGGTGCTCTCTTTGTGTTGGACGAACCAGACTTCTAAAAATGGTTTTGGTACATAAGATGAATGTTGATGAAGGAGGGGGTAAGATGAACTTACAGAGCATCGCTACAAAAGACATAAGTGAAGAATTAGAGACACGTGAAGGAGTAACGAAAATTCAGGTGGAGCCACATGTAAAGGTGGAAGTGGCTGGAGTAGTTGTGGAAGGACCAGCTATTATCTTGATTAATAAAGACTGATATGTTGTAAAGTGAATGTCTCAAAAACTACAGATTATGAGACGTTCAGACATAGAGCCTATTAGTAACGTTCGCTGCGTATCAAAACTATGTATTAAAAACTATTGATTTTGATACATGAAATTGATACAATGAAACCATCAAAGGTAAGGGGTGATGGTTTTATGATATTTGGATATGCGCGTGTTTCAACAAGAAACCAAAATTTAGATATGCAATGGGACGAATTAAAGCAGTTTGGGTGTGAAGAAATCGTCACAGAAAAGGAAAGTGGAGCGAAAAAAGATAGGGTTGAGCTTCAATCCCTTCTTGGAAAGCTTCGAAAAGGTGACACATTGGTTGTCTACAAGTTAGATCGTTTAGGAAGAACGATGCATCAGCTTGTGAACTTGCTCCAAGAGTTTCATGAAAAAGGGATTCACTTTGTATCGATTAAAGATGGGATTGACACCTCGACAACAATGGGCAGGTTTTTATTCCATATATTCGGTGCGATGGCTGAAATGGAGCGAGAGGTAATTAATGAACGTGTGGTAAGCGGTGTGGCTGCTGCAAAGGCAAGAGGACGTGAAGGCGGTAGAAAGAAAGCTCATACGCCACAACAGATTGAAGGTATGATGGAAATGCTGGAAGCTGGTAAAACAAAAGTGGAAGTATGTGAGATGTTTGATGTAGCAAGAGCGACCTTATACAGATATATACGAGAAAATGAAAACAATACAGCACATGTAAAGTAGCCTAACAGCTACTTTTTTTAGTTTAAAACGAACATGAGGTGAGAGATATGAAAAAAGGAAAAGTACACCCTTGGCTGACAAAGGAAGGATTGTTAAAAATAGAAGGATGGGCACGTGATGGACTTATAGAAGAACAGATTGCCCATAACATGGGTGTGAGGCGTTCTACACTGAGTAATTGGAAGAATAAATACCCGTTAATTATAGGTGCATTAGCAAAAGGAAAAGAAGTATCAGATCGTGAAGTAGAGAATGCATTATTTAAGCGAGCGACAGGCTACACGTATGAAGAAGTCACTGTGGAGAGGGAGAAGGTGGACGGTGAGTTTCAAAGCATAGAAACTAAACGAGTGAAACGACAAGTCCCACCTGATACAACAGCCATTATCTTTTGGCTCAAGAATCGAAAGCCAACTGTGTGGCGTGATCGACGTGAGATTGACCATAGTGGGGAGATGAAACAAACCGTTGTACAAAAGCCAGAACTGAGCAACCTGTCTGTGGAGGAGTTGAAACAAATTGAGTCAATCCTTACCAAACCTACCGACAGTGGAGGAGATACAAAGGGAAATAGCTCGTCGTGATTACTATGAGTATGTGTGCTATGTGCATGAAGGTAGATATAAAAAAGCACCGCATAGTGAGTTTGTTGGACGTGTTATTCAAGAAGCGATTGATAAGAAGAAGCAAATGAATGCAGGTGAGATTCCAACCACGAACCAATACATTGCTATCAATATGCCACCACGTCATAGTAAGTCCATGACGATTACAGAGACGTTACCATCTTATTATTTGGGGAACTTCCCAGAGGAGAGAGTGATTGAGATAAGTTATAGTGATACATTCGCTCGTCGTTTTGGTAAGAAGAATAAAGAGAAGGTAAAACAGTATGGAGCAGATTTGTTTGATATCCATATATCAAAAGAAAGCTCGGCACATGATGAATGGTTACTCGATAATGAAATAGGTGGCATGATCTCACGTGGTGTATTATCAGGTATCACTGGTATGGGTGCGGACTTAATGATTATCGATGACCCGATTAAGAACCGTGAAGAAGCGGATAGTGAAACACATCGCGGTAAGATATGGGATGAGTGGATAGATAGCTTCTCTACTCGTTTACATCCGGGTGCAATTGTTATTCTCATTCTAACAAGATGGCACGAAGATGATTTACAGGGGAGGTTGTTAAGTAAGGAATATGGTGAGCCTTTACCGTGGCAAGTCTACAATCTTCCACTGGAAGCCGAGGAAGATGATGTAATAGGACGAGCAGTAGGTGAACCATTATGGCCCGAGCGATATGGACTCGAATTCATACAAGAACGGAAACGATATCCAAGTAGCTTTAACTCATTGTATCAAGGCAGACCAACCGCAGCGGAAGGGAATCTATTAAAACGTAAATGGTGGCAGTATTATGATACGTTGCCAAAGATGGTGCATACGATTATGAGTATTGATGCAACGTTTAAAGATGAAGCAGACAGTGACTTTGTTTGTATTCAGGTATGGGGCAAGAATGGTGCGGATATGTATTTAATCGATAATCTCAAGGCACGTATGAACTTCCCAACTACCCTACAAGCCATTCGCAATATGGTAAGGAAATATCCGAAAGCACACGCTAAATTAGTGGAGGATAAGGCGAATGGACCAGCGATTATTTCGATGTTAAAGAATGAAATAGGCGGTATGATTCCAGTGAATCCACAAGGCGGGAAGGTTGCACGTGTGAATGCAGTTTCACCATATATTGAATCAGGTAATGTGTATTTACCAAGACAAGCTCCATGGACACAGGATTTTGTGGAAGAGTGCGCATCATTTCCACAAGGAAAAAATGATGACCAGGTAGATGCAATGTCACAAGCATTAAACCGATTTATCTATTATCATGCGAAGGAAAAATTCATTCCAAAAGAGCCAGTGACATTAGAAGAAAAGGTACATCGCCACATTATTAGACTATCAAGAGGGCGAAGAAAAGGGGGGCAACTACAATGACATATGTTGTCTTTTTTATATTGGTAGCCATTATCTTATATCAAGGCTATATGTTCCGATATATTGAAAGATTATATCGTGAAGAGAAATATAAATTGATTGAATTGTGGAGCTTAGAGCGTAAGGAATTGTATGATCGTATCCAAGCACCATCTTTTGCCGAATACAAGCAGGGTGAAGTGAAGATGGTGAAAGCTCAGAAAGAAGAAAAGCCAGTACCAATATATCATTTAGAATAAGTAAGCATCCCAACTATATATTTCTCAATGTTGTTTTTAATAGAACTGAAGGTTTTTGTAGAAAGAAGGGGAATTAAACCACTTGCAAGACTATAAAATTTTTAGGGGGATGTAAAAATGGAAAAAACAATGTTAAATCAAATGCCTATGATGATGTCTATGGAAAAAATGATTTGTGAGATGAAGTGTATGAAGATGATGATGGATAATATGATGTGTATGGATATGAAAATGGATATGGCTCTGCGGGATAAAATGCAAGAATGTGATGAAATGATGAAATATACGATGGACATGATGAACGAAATACAAGAAAAATGTTGTTAAAATTATAACTTCATGAAAAGAGAGCTGTGTTATAAACCAATATAATTGGTTTGTGAACAGCTCTTTCTTCTTTTTGGCATTACGATAATGAAATTTAATATGTGAGAAAAAGGAGAGTGTGCTTTTTATGGCAAAAGTATTTCGCTTAACATTAGGAAGTATAGACAGATTCGCAGTAGCGGATAATTATGAGGAAATGTATGAAAAGAGAGCTGAAGTTGACCCGGCATTTGCCTACACGCCTGTGGAGATTCAAGAATTACACATACCTAGTTATGTGATAGAAGCGCATGCTATTCCGAAAGAGAAAACCAAACTAGTGCAATATGAGAACTGGATCGAGAATGCGACAAAAGCGGAATTGAAAGAACACTTGGAGAAACAAGGTATGGAAGTCAAAAGTAAAACGACATTATCAGAATTACAAGAGCTTGCGGCAGAGACTGTCTAAGCTCTTTTTTTGTGGGAAGAGGGTGAAGATGATTGTTTGGTCTCAATAAACCAAAGGAACGAAAGCAAGAACAGAAGCGTCCTGATGATTGGGTGTCTCTTGTGGAAGAACGTATTACCCAAGCCGAGGACTGGGAAGAAAAGCGCCAAATGATGGCACAAGTAAATTATTATCGTGGGAATCAGTGGCTTGTATGGAATCCGACAAGTAAGAAAATGATTACGGCACCTCTTGAAAATGGAGAACAGCGAATTACAGTAAACCAAATTCGACCGCGTATGATGGTAAAGCTTGCGAAACAAATTAAAAATCGTGTGAAATTTGATGTGGTACCGGATAGTAACGATGAAACTCGTATTGAAATTGCGAAGGCAGCATCAAAATTTCTTAAATATTGGTGGGAACAAACAGGAATGGATCGAAAAACACGTGATATTTTCCTGAATAACGGTGTAAAAGGCTGGTGTGCCGCAAAAGTGTACTTTGATGCGGAAGCTGGTCAAGATATTACACCAGGGGAAGGGGAAATTGGATTCGAAGAAGATATGCAAAAGTTGTATACAGGTGAAATCCGTTGTCGTATTTGTGACCCGCTCACTGTATACATTGACCCCGCCGCCGAAATGGACGAAGAGATTCGTTGGATTGTGGAAAGAAAGCCACGTGATATTGATTACATCAAAGAACGGTATGGAAAAGACGTATCTGCCGATGAGAATGTAGGGTTTGCGGCCGCGTTTGATGTGACACCGCAAAATGGATTCAACTCTACAAGTAAAAAGCGTCCTAATATGGCAATGGTAGATGAAATGTGGGTAAAACCGTGTGGTAAGCATCCAAATGGATTGAAAGTTACGATTGCAGGTGGACAATTACTGGATATAGACGAAAATGCTGGGGACATTCCGTTCTTTATCTTTGGTGATATTCCGATACCAGGAAGTGTAAAAGCGGAAGCATTTATTAAAGATATGTTGCCGATTCAGCGTGAAATCAATATTATGCGCTCTATGTTTGCCACACATGCAAGGAAAATGGGGAATAGTATGTGGCTTGTGCCCATGGGTTCAAGTGTGGATGAAGATGAAATTACGAATGAAGAAGGCGGAATTGTTCACTACACACCGATTGAGGGCGCGAGACCGGAAAGAGTTGGTGCGCCAGATATCCCGTCCTTCTATGATCGGATTTTAAATAATCATGATGCGGATATCGATGATTTATCAGGTGCACGTGAAATCTCACAAGGACGTTTACCGTCTGGATTAGATACGTATAGTGGGTTATCTCTTATGGTAGAACAGGAGAATGAGAAGCTTGCGGTTTCTTCTCAAAACTATGAGCATGGTATGAAACGTTTATTGCAACGTGTACTTATGCTGATGAAGAAACATTATACCGAAGAACGTATGGCCCGTATTCTTGGTCCTGATAATGATATTGAATTAATAAGCTTTACTGGATCTGATTTAAGTGGTGGAGAAGACATTAATATTATTCAAGGTTCTTCTCTTCCAGAAATGAAATCAGCGCAACAAGACCGCATTATGACCATGTGGGATAAAGGGGCAATTGTGAAGAAAGACGGCTCACCAGATACCCAGGGATTTTTAAAATTAATGGGTATGGGAGATAGCAATGAGCTATTTGAAATGCAGCAATTAGACGAAAACAAAGCGAAAATGGAAAATAAACAATTTGAGCAACTTGCACAGAATCCAGAGTCGTTACAAGCATTGCAACAATACAGCATGCAACAACAACAGTTTGAGGAGCAAGCCCAAGCGATGCAAGCACAAGGTGTAGACCCCATGCAGGCAGGAATGCAACCACCGCAACTACAACTAGCGACACCGCAGGTGCGTGACTTTTACGATCATGAAGTGCATGTATATATTCATAATGCTTTTCGAAAATCAAGCTTATACGATGAATTACCGCCTGAAGTGCAGCAGTTAGTTGATGACCATGTACAGCAACATATGGAGGCACTCAATGCGCCAATGGAAGCGGATAGAAGGCAGCAGATGGAACAAGAACAACACATGCAAGAAGAACAGAAAGCTATGAAAGAACAAGACTTACAGCTACAACATCGTAAATTAGATATTGAAGAAAAGAAAGTAGAAAAACAAGTGCAGAAGGGAGAGAAATAAATGGATTTTGGACAAGCAATTGAAGCGGTTAAAAAGGGAAATAAAATTGCACGTAAAGGTTGGAATGGTAAAGGTATGTTCGTTTATTATGTGCCTGCTGCATCATATCCACCAGCTACAGATATTATGAAAGAAGCATTTGGCGGTGAAAATGTCCCGTATCGTGCATATCTTGCATTGAAAACAGCCCAAAACGATGTTGCTACATGGTCTCCAAGTACTTCTGATACTTTAGCAGAAGATTGGGTTGTTTTATAAGTCGCTACTAATAGCGGCTTTTTTCTATACAAAAATTCGGGCGTTGAATGTGGACTTGCGCCCACCCACAGGAGGAAAGAAATATGTTAAAACCATTTCGTTTACGTTTAGGTAATTTTCAATACTTTAATGGTTTGGAAGGCGGTGGTGAACCACTAACTGAAACTGCACCTCCTAACGTTGAAGGTGGAGAAGTCGAGCTCCCACAAGGTACAGGAGAAGTTACAACGCCACCTGAACAAATTGAGCAATCGCCAATAGAAAACAATCCAGAAGGACAACCACCTGAAGCAATGGAACAGTCAGAAGCTTTTGCTAAGAGACTACAAGAGCGTACACAAGCCGCACTGATGGAAGAACGTCAGCGTTGGGAACAAGAGGCTGCTGAAAGATACGGTAACTATGACCAGTATAATCGTGCGATGAATTTCTTCATGCAACAATCTGGCCATAATGATCTTGATAGTATGATGCAAGCAATTGAACAGCAAGACTTATTACAACGTGCTGAAAAGTTTGGTGTGACGCCTGAAATTCAGCAGAAATTAGAGAGTCTGGAAGCAAAGGCACAAAGAGCAGAAGAACTGGAATATCAGCGTGAACAACAACAATTATCACAACGATTCACTCAAGCGTTAGGGCAATTCGCACAAGAAAAAGGCGCAGATGCAGCAGCGTTAGAACAATTCATGGTGGAACAGAATGTTCCTAATTTTGAAGTAGCGTATAACGCCATGCGTGCGCAGCAGTTAGAAGAACAGCTTACTTCAGCAAAAGAAACGGCCATTCAGGAATATTTACAAAGTAAGAAAGCGCCGAAGGTGGAAGGTCCTGGTGTAACAGGACTTGTATCTGATGAACCAACTACAGATTTTAAAGTGGCGCGTGAAAGAGCATTGCAACGATTACGATCAGCAAACCAACAAATATAAGGAGGTATCCTACTTATGGGTGCTACATTAACGACATTAGCGGATGTTTTAAAAATCGATTACTTACCAGGGATTAAAGAACAAATCAACAATGCGAATTACATCGTTTCACAGTTGGAAAAGAAAGTGGAAAAGATTAATGGTGATGGTTCGAATTTCTTAATTCCTCACCACTTTGGACGTAATACAGGCGTTGGAGCAGTTGCTGAAAATGGTAACTTACCAACAGCGGGGCAACAAGCGTATAAGAGCTCGACAGGTACAGCACGTATGGTGGCTGGTCGTTTAGAACTTACCGTACAAACCATTGAATCATCGAAGAAAAATGAAACGTCGTATCTTCGTGCAGTAGAATCAGAGGTAAAGGGACTTACAACGGATATGAAAAACTTCCGTGCACGTGTTACCTTCGGTAATGGTTCAGGACGTATTGCAAACTGTACCGCACAAGCGACAGCTGCAAATGCACTTGTCGTAAGTAGTGTGAAGGGATTCTTTGTTGGTCAAAAAGTCGATATTGTCAATGCGACAGGTAGCGTGACAACAAGCAATCGAACTGTTACAGCGATTGATCGTGCAGCGACTACCATTACGATTGACGGTGCTGCAGTTGCAACCGCGGCGACAGATGGTATTGTTTCGACTGGGTCTTCTAATTTAGAGCCAATGGGGTTAAACGGAATTATTGATGATAAGCTCATCTTGCAAGGGTTAAATCCTTCCACATATACATGGTGGAAAGCAAATATGTTTGCGAATAATGGAACGGCTCGTCCGATTTCCGATGCGCTACTACGTTTAGTGATGGATGAAACATCCATTGTGAGTGGGAAAGAAACAGACTTTCTTATGGGTTCGCACGGTGTACGTGCAGCATACGAGGCTGTACTGACTACAAATAAACGCTACACAAATGTAATGCAGTTAGAAGGTGGCTATTCTGCATTAGAGTTTGATGGGAAACCATTCTTAGTAGACCGTTATATGCCGGCAGGTATTGTGTGGGGAGGAAATTATGACGATTTAGGATTATACCGTGTAGCGGACCTTCAGTTCATGGAAGAGGATGGTTCAATGTTCTCGCGTGTACCGAATAAAGCTGCATATGAAGCGACCGCGTATATGTTAGAAACAGTGGTATGTCACGCACGTAATGCCTTCTGGCAACTGTCAGACGTGCAAGAAGCAACTGGATATACAAAATAAAATGAGAGGAGCGAATCGCTCCTCTTTTGCATGTTCGAACATGGAGGTATAAATCATGAATCCGTATCAAAAAAGAGGATTTCAACGAACAGTTTTAAATGACATCTATCATGTGGAAGAACAGCTACAATCCTATGATCCTCACTTGTATCTTATGTGGAATCCTAAAAATGGGGAACATGTCATCATGGATGGATTACTAGATATGTCGATTATGAAAATTCCACAAATCGGATTTGAACAATTGGACGCAAGAATTGTAGACCATATCAAGAGAATCCATACAGTGAACGGATTCTCCGCTGTTCAAACTGTGGAAGATACAGAGAAAAAGAGACAACAAGAAGAAGAGAGAAAACTGAATGATCTAGCGGAAGATTATGCGAGAGAATCAAAAGAAGCCTTTTGGAACGCGCATGCATATGGCCGTGTGGATGGGGTACAAAAATATGTACAGGGTGTAAAAGTGGGAGGGAATTATTGTGAATCTGCAAGAACTAATCCTGCAAGTGAATCGGGATGTTGACGACATTTTTGAAAATGGAGATATTCAACATTGGCTCAATCGTGCATTAGATGATATCACCCCGATTGCAAGGATAGAAAAGAAAGCCACTTTAACATATCCATACACATTACCAAATGACGTACAAGATATAGAACGAGTGATGCAAACGAACAAAGTATTTCCGCGTATACCTGTAGGGGAAGAAAATCAGCAAGGGTATTGGGTGTGGGGAAATGAATTGATGTTACAAGGCGGGAGTCAACAACCTATTGAGGTCTATTATTATAAAAAGTTAAGTCATCTAAAAGGAATGGAAGATGTACCTGAAATGGATAGTCCCTATCACGATTTATTAATTTTATACGCTGTTGGACAACTACAGTTTATGGATGGAGATTATGCGGATAGGCCAGATCGTATGCAGCGATATGAACAACGTAGGCAACAATATGCCGTCTTTCGTGAGAAACGGAAAGTAAAGAGGTCAGGTGTGCGAATGAAGACCATCCACGAGTATAGTGATGCTCCTACCTTCCTTGCGGATTGAAAGTAGGTGATGAGGAGTGAAGGATACTGCTGAATTCAAAGATTTTTCAATGGGATTGAATGATACAGTGTATGCAAATGTAATTGAGGATAAAGAACTAAGTAAAGTAGAAAATGCAGTGATTGGTGTAGGGGAAATTCGGAAACGAACAGGTTATAAGCAAGTTGGTTATGTAGGAGAAAAGATAACAGGTGCCTATACATTTCTCAAGTCGGATGGCACAAATGAGTTATTGATGATGGGTGACCGTCTGAGGAGATGGAATGGGAAGTTCTTTGTTGATATCCCAGGTCCGCCCTCTACTGGTGACAGAGCGAATTTTATCACGATGAAAGACCGAAAAGGAAACCGTGTTGTTTTAGTTGCCAATAATATCTCTCTAAAAGTGTATGCTGACAATCAGCTATCCTCTGTCACACCATATGTACCGACTGCGGATGAACAAAGAAATCCAGGATTGAATGATATAGGTTCTTTATTTACCTGCAAATACATGGCTTTCTTTGGCGGGCGGTTATTTGTTGTGGGTCATGACATAAAGAATCGGGTTTCATTCTCCCACATCGATCCCAAACTTGGATACGCTGTATATGATTATTTTCCCGCCATTAATTTTTTTGATGTGGCAAGTCATGAAAATGATGAAATCGTAGGGCTGGTAACGTTTCGAAATAGTTTACTTATCTTCTGCCGGCATTCCATATGGGCTTTATATGGAAAAACAACATATGATTATGAATTGGTAAAAATCAATACACCAACGGGCTGTATGGCACCTGAGAGTATTCAAGTAGTTGGAAATCAAATTTTTTATTTGAGTGATACACATGTATATGGATTATTTGCGAATGACTTTAATATGGTAAGTGCACAAATTATAACCAAGCAAATAGAATCGACAATGCGTGCGATCCCACTTACAGAAAAAAGTAAAGCTGTTGCGGGTTATTTTGAAGGGAAGTACTATCTATCTTTTCCAAATGGAAAAACACTTGTCTATGATGAATTGCTAGCGTGTTGGACTGTGTATTCAAATATCAAAGCGGATGTATTCGTAAACTATGATGGGAATTTTTATTTTGGAAGCAATAAAAATGCGTATGTCTTTCATCCTGAATATCATGATGATGGAAAGCCGATTCCTTTTCGCATGGAAACCAAGTATTTTGATTTTGGTTTGATGACACAAGACAAAAAGATTCATCGGATATGGTTGCATAGTAATCAACCGGGCGGGTATCGGTTAGGAGTGAAATTAGATTTTGAAACCAAGCAGGTAGATGGTACAAGACCAAATGCTGCGAATGTGTCCAATTGGGATGAAGCGATTTGGGATCAGCATACATTTGATAGAATCGAAATGTATATTAATCGACTACGGGTAAGTAATCGAACGAAAAAAATAGGCATGATGATTGAGGACGTAACTCATATACGTCCTTTTGTTGTATACGGCATCGGGGTTCAGTATGAATTGAAAAGAAGAAAGGAGACGTCATATGGTACAAATTCAAAGAAAATATAATTTTATGCCAGGTACAACCATTTCATCTGGGCAAGTAAATGAAGAATTTACGAATTTAATTAATGCTCATAATGACAATGATGGGATTTTACAAAATTTAAATGAGTATGGGTTCTATAAAAATAACGTACGAGCAGGAAAGACAGATTTTATTCAGATCAGTCGTGGGCAAACGTTGCAGAAACAAATCTTATTTACTCCTGCCTTTTCCCAAATTCCATTTGTTACAGTGACAGCGGCGAATGGAGATATTGGAACAGGAGACATCGTGGTATATCTGTCACAAGTTACGGTGACTTCTTTTACACTTACTTTGCACAATAAAAATACAACAAGAGATACTTCAATGGCTTTTCATTATATTGCCATTTCAATGGGATGAGGTGAATTTATATGACGAATTATCCAGTGTTTACAACGCCAGAACGGCGTAATGTAAGTATGCAAGATGCACGCTTACAAGCGAATGATGAGCTAGGTTCTTTATATGAAAGAGCATTGCAAAACATGCAAACGAGTGTAGCGGATAGTCAAACACAAGCAGCAGAACAAGCAGCTGCAAGAGGGATGGGGAGCTCGGGTTTATCACAAGATGCGATGAATAAAATCGCGATTGCAGGTTTATCACAAAGAGGAAATTTAGAAGCAGAGCGTACACAAAAAGTTGCTTCTTTAGCTCGCCAACTGATGGAACGTGACCAAGACCTTGGTTTCCGTGAACGCCAACAGGCGTTTCAGGAATGGAGTGGAGAACAAGGAATGAAGATGGATCAAGACCGTTTTGAATATCAACAGAAAAATGATTTACGAAACCATCATTTTGATAAAGAGCGCTTCGATTATCAACAGAAAAATGACACATTAAATCGTGAGTTAGAGCGTGATAAGTTTGATTATACGAAAGACAAAGATTGGAGAGATTATCAATTTGATAACAAACGATTTGACCATCAAGTGAAAAATGATAATCGAAACTATGGGTTAGAACGAGACCGGTTTGATCATACGGTTCGAAATGATGATCGAAACTATGATCTGGATATCAATCGTTTCAACCACACCGTGAAAAATGACGATCGAAATTATGATTTAGACCAACAGCGTTTTAATTATACGATTTTTCATGATGGTCGAAACTATAATCTTGATAAAAATAGATTTAACTATCAAATGAAAAATGATGATCGGAATTATAATTTAGACCTGAATCGTTTTCATTATGGAAAGGAGAAAGACTTACGTGATTATAATCTTGATGTGAGCCGATTTAATCATTCCGTAAATCATGATAATCGGAACTACAATCTCGATTTGAGTCGTTTTAATTATGGGAAACAAAAAGATACACGTGATTATAACTATCAAGTAAGTCGGGACAGTGTATCGGATAACCGTTGGCAGCAAGATTATAATTACCGGGCCGGTCGCGACAGTGTATCCGACAATCGTTGGCAACAAGAATTCAATTATCGTTCTGGGAGAGATGGTGTATCTGATAGCCATTGGCAACAGGAGTATAACTTAAAAAAGCAAGTAGCCGCCTCTAGAAATAGTGGTGGAGGTGGCGGCTCGCGAGGAACGTCAAGTAGTGGTAGTTCTTCTAACAGTTCACCAAGTTTAAGTTCAAAATCTTTATTGAACGGTTATACACGTGATCAAATCAATTGGTACAGTAATCCAAATCATGCCCCGTATGCCTATGGACAGAAGAAGGAAGAAACAAAGAACGCACCATCGTATGCAGAGTCGCTGTTAATGAGGAAGCCATGGGAGTCTTCGCCGTTGTTGAAACAGTTTGGACCGAAAGGATTTTGGTAGGGAGTGTGAAGGATGCCTCGTAAAAAGAAAAGCGATATAGAAAGAGAACAAGCTTCTTCTATGGTGAAGGATTGGGAAAAAGACAATGGTGGGCTAGATGATAATCAGCGTGCTACGCTGCAACGCATGATTGAACTCCATTCCAATACAGCACAGCAAGATGTGCGTCGTGTGGATTATTATAGTGGGAATCAAGATAAATATGAAAAAAATACGCAATCCATTCAAGTTCGGAATGAAAATACAGGTAATCTTGTAAAAAAGAAATTTTTGCTTTGAAAGAAGGACAAGAGGAAGAACCTTTAGAGAATATCTATCAAAACCTTGAATTTGATAAAAATAACGAGGACCATAGAAAGCCACCAGAGAGAAATCCGTTTTTAGATCAAATAAAAGCAGCGAACAGTATTTCACAATCCACATCCACAGACTGGATGAAACAACAGGAAGAAGCTAGTCGTACCAATCGTATGATGAGTACCATTGATAGTATTTCGAAAAAGCCACCTTCTCAGGAAGGTGGTTTTTTGGATGACCTAAAATTCGCAGCAGGAAAATTTGGTGAAATGATTAAGCCACCTGAAGGTAAGACCAGACAAGAAGTTTGGGATGAGTATATGAAAGATGGTGGGAAAAGCAGAGGAACGAAAGAAGTCAATCGCTTTGCAAATCGTACCATGGATTCCACGTTACTCCATGCGCCAAGTGCGGCCATGAAAAAAGTAAGAGGACAAGATGCGGTAGATTGGCAAGATCATCGTGAAGGTGTAGGAGAAAATGTCGCTGACTTTGTATCAACGGGGCTTGGCTATGTAATCCCAGGTGCAGGCGCTGCGAACGTAGCGGGGAAGCTGGGAATGGCTGCGAAGGTGGGAGAAAATACTTCTAAACTTGGAAAGATAGGGCAATATGCCAAAGAGGGCGCGGTAACAGGTGCTCTTATTGCAGGTGCAGAAACACCAGCCAAAGCATATGTGAATCCGGAACAGACGGTAGGAGACCATTTGAAACGGATTGGCGTAGAGACCGCAGCAGGGGCGGCCATTAACCCACTTGCCCACGGTTTGATGAATGCGGTGCAAAATTTACGTAAGACGAAGGGGCATACTTCTAACGTATCGGATGATGTCATGCAGCAGGAAAGACAACAAAGGGAATTAACGAACAACGCTGTGGAAGAACAAGCATTGCAAGATACACGTATTAGAAATGAAACAGAATCTTTACCGATTCAAGCTGCATCAGAATCCGCACCATCGTTAGAACAAGCACTAGAAAGTGTGGCGAAACAGAAAAAGAAAGCTTCTTCAAATGGAGAACTTCCTGATGACGTACAAGCGATGCGCCATGCACCTCCGGTCATTCAATCCGCTATGGCGCCAGATGGGCGGACCATTACGCATAAAAAGTTACTAGATAGTTTCCGTGAGAATCTAGGCATTACGCTTCGTACAGGGCGTATGGGTATCGGAGACGAGGCTGTTACGGGCATGTATAAAACAAATCCGGAAGTCATTCGTACACGTGAGTACGGGGACTTAGAAACGTTAGCGCATGAAACAGGTCATCATTTGGATAAGAAATTTGGATTGAATGACCCAAAATTTGATGAGGAATTCATGAAACTGGGTGCTCATACATCCGGTCAAAATTATACCCCTGAACAAATTCGTCAAGAAGGTATGGCGGAATTTATGCGTCGTTACTTACTCAACCCAGCCATGGCAGAACAAGAAGCACCTGAGTTTATGAAGCACTTTCAAAGTATCATTCCGAAGGATGTACAGAAGGGGTTACAAAAAGTCCAAGAAGACGCGCAAATATGGGCGAACCAAGGGGATGAAGCACGTTTCCGTGGGAAAATCAATGTAAATGAAAAATCTACCGGTTTGGAACGTATAAAGCAAGTACTGCAAAAGCTACCGAGTTCAAAAGAGGAATTCTATACAGAGGGAATAGACAGGCTCTATCCTATCTCTAAAGCGGAAAAAGACATACTTGGCGGGGAATTAGCCGATGCTTCGGTCTCTCCTTATAAGAAAGCAAGACTTGCGGCAGGAACGCCTAAAAAGGCGCAAATGAAGGTGGAAGAGTTCCGTAATATCTTTGGAGATTCCAAGGTTGATATGGCGGATATACGGGATTATGTGACTGCCATTCATGCGAGAGACTTAGAAGGACAAGGAATCAAAACAGGATTCACCCCGGAAGAAATTGAAAAAACGATTATGAGATTTGATAAGCCCGAAATACAAGAAGCACACCAAAAGATAAAAGCTTACAATGACTCCTTGTTAGATATGTTGGTAGAAGGAAATATGTTATCTAAGGATGCTGTTGCTGCCATGCGGGAAAAGCATCCAAACTACATGCCATTTAACCGTTACTTTGATGAAGAGGGTGTGGGGGAAGGGTTCGGAGGCGGAAAAGGATTTGTTGACTTAACAAATCCTGTGAAACGTATAGAAGGTTCGAGCCGAAATGTCATTGATCCATTTGAAAGCATTGTGAAAAATACCTTCAAATCGATGCAAGCAATAGAACGAAATAAAGTCGGTTTGTCTCTTGCGGATTTAGCAGAAAAAGAAGGCGCAGGGAAATGGATTGAAAAGCTTGCCGGTGATGGAAAAGAGTCTGTGGCAAAAGAAAATATCGTTACTGTTTTCCGCAATGGTGAGAAAGAACAATATCAACTTGCGCCGGAATTGTATCGTGCCGTGAAAGCAATGGACAAGGAAGTGACAAATAAGTTTATATTGGCCGCATCGAAACCAAGTGATTGGCTACGTGCTGGGGCAACCTTAACGCCTGAATTTGCACTGCGAAACCCAATACGTGACCAATTTGCAGCTTATGTGACGAGTGATGTCGGATACAATCCATTTGATTTTGTAAAGGGACTGAAAGAAGTTGGGAAAAAGAGATTCGGAAAAGGTTCAGAGGTGTATGATGACTGGGTCAATCAGGGTGGTTCATATGGTGGGTATTTATCTGCCGATCGTGACTTGTTGAAAGAACAGTTAGAGGGAATCGGTAACCAGCAAAAAGAAGGTCTTTCAAAAGCCATACAAACCATAACCGCTCCTGCGAATCCGAAGAATTGGCTGAAAGTATTACAAACGATTTCTGAAGTATCCGAAGAAGCAACGAAAGTGGGAGCGTATCAGAAAGCTCTGAAGAAAGGGCTCACACCTGAAGAATCGGCTTATCAAGCGCGTGATTTAATGGATTTCAACCGTATGGGGAATTCCGTACAGTCTGCTAATCGTGTGTTCACATTCTTAAATGCTAACCTACAAGGAAAAGATAAATTGATTCGATCCATGAAAGAACATCCAATTCGGACGAGCGCTCGTATTGCTGGTTCTACCCTTCCGCCAAGTGCAGTAGCCTACGCGAGTTATCAAATGGGAAATGAGAAACAAAAAGAAATGATCGATAATATGACGCAGCAAGAGAAAGACACGTATTGGTCCTACGCGATTCCTGGAACAGATAAAGTGGGACGAATTCCAAAGCCATTTGATATTTCCTTACTGGCCAACACGGCAGAACGGGCGAATCGAATGGACGAGGGTGACCCCTACGCGTTTGAGGGATATGGGAAAACCATCAACGATGCGGTGAAAGTACCTTGGATGCCTACCGTCATGCAGCCAGTTGTGGAAAATATGGCAAACTATAGCTTTTTTAGAGATGGAAAAATTGTGCCAACGCGTGATGAAAAGAATTCACCGAAAGAACAGTATGGCCCGAATACGAGCCTGACGGCACGTGAAATGGCACATGCATTAGATACAGTTGGAATCGAAGCTTCTCCATACAAGATTGATAATGTATATAAAGGATATACGGCGGGATTGGGACAATATCCATTAAAAGGATTAGACGCCGCTATTTCATTAATATCGAATAAAGAAACACCGACACCAGTTGCGCAGGAGTGGAATGAATCCACCCCAGGTCTGAAAACATTTTTTGTCAATGGGCAAGGTGGCGGGAAAGTCATGGAAGATTACTATAACATCATGGAAGAACAACAAGCAATTGGGGCGGATAGTAAAAAGAATGAGGAAGACGCACCGAATGCGGATGAAATGAAGTCGTTCCATAAGGTAGATAAAGCGATGGCGAAATTACGTAAAGAGTATTATCAAGTGAAATCAGATACAGCGATGGATTCAGAAGTAAAACGAAGTGAATTAGATCGTCTGGATGAAGAGATGCGTGCACTTGCGCGAGAGGGCATTACCATTTTTAGACCTGATTACAAATAAGGGCTCTTCATCATAAGTGAGAACATCTTGTCCGCTCCTAGAATATTCTAGAAAAGAGAGGGGGATTTTTTAGGACAAGGATGTGGATATATGGGAGATATCGGGAAGGAAATAGAAGAATTAAAATTTACGCAAAAAGAAATGATGCGGGATATACGTACTCTAGAGATACGTACAACAATAACTGAAAAAGATATTTTAACAATTAATAAGCAATTAGAGAAAATTAGTATGAATACAACTTGGATTTTACGGATTGTAATCGGTGCAGTTGTAACCGGAATATTAGGGTTAGTTATCAAAATTATGTAAATAGGGATAGGAGAGCTCCTTACTAGGGGCTCTATTTTTTATTGCCGAGGAGCGGATACCAATGGAACACTGTAGAGAATGCGAGGAAGCAAAACAAGAAGTACAGGATATTCAAGTCCGTCTCGCCGTTGTGGAAAGCAAGGTGGCGAAGATTGAAGAGAATATCGAGAAAATTTTAAGTAATACCAATTGGTTAGTAAAAAGTATTGTAGGCGGAATGATTGCAGCGATACTGGCGTTTGTATTAAAAGGGGGACTCTAAAACATGACAAGAGAAAACATGCAAAAACGATTACGTAACTGGAAAACATGGGTGGCACTTGCCTCCCTTTTGGGATTTATTTGTGCGAAGGCTGGATTACTAGAAACGAAGAGTTTTATCGATGAAGTACTACCGTATATTTTCACACTGGGCGTCGCTTTAGGAATCTGGAGCGACCACGAAGGCACAGTACAAACAGACAAATAAAAACAAAGAGAACGCATCACCAATCGGTGGTGCGTTTTTCTATGGGAGGAGAAATAAACATGAAACAATTGCTGGGGATAGTTACAATAGTATGTATAGTATTTTCGCTTTCTACGAGTGTTTTTGCCGATAGAATACTTCTGATACCTGATGTACCAAAAACGCCATACAGGGGCGGTGTAGGAGCGTATGAAGGAGTGGTTGCTCACAGTACGGCAACACCGGAAGCGCCGGCCATTAACATTCAGCGTTATGAGACACGTACCTGGAGAAATGCATTCGTTCATTACGCAGTGGACTGGAATGAAACCATTCAGATTGCGGATACAAAATACATTGCGTACGGTGCAGGACCAGGAGCAAATAACCGATTTGTCCATGTAGAGTTATGTGAGACGGCTGATTACACCAAGTTTAAACAGAGTTATGAGAAATACGTAAAACTGTTAGCGAAAATCTTACAAGATAAGAATCTATCCGTAGAAAAAGGATTATGGACGCATAACGACGTGAGAAAGTACCTGGGCGGTACAGATCATGAAGACCCGATTGATTATTTACGTAGCCATGGCGTGTCAGAATCACAGTTTAGAAGTGATGTGCAGCGAGCATATAATAACTCTAGTGTGGATGTTTCTGTTCCGTCTAAACCAGAAGAAGTACCAACAGCAGTAACAGATGGGATTGCTTATATTGAAGGCTACAATGTGAATTTACGTAAAGGACCAGGTACAAGTTATTCTAAGATTCGTCAGCTGAATAAGCCTGAAGCGTATCAAGTGTGGGGAGAGCAAGATGGATGGCTCAACCTTGGTGGTGACCAATGGGTGAAATATAATCCAGCGTACATCAGGTTTGAAAAGCAAGAATCAGTAAATCCGGTTGTAGGGAAACGTGTTATGGCCAAAGTGGAGAACCTTCGATTCTATGATTCACCGTCATGGCAGGATAGCGCTGTAGCGGGTACAGTCGATAGTGGCGAAGGATTTATAATCGATGAAAAAGTAAGTGTGGATGGCTTCACGCAATTTAAAGTACACAATAGTAAAGGGCACACATACTATATGACAGCAAGCGAAGCCTTTGTGTATGTGAAGTAGGGAAGAGAGAACAAGGAGGTTTTCGCCTCCTTGTTTTAAAAATATTGAGGTAATTGATTGAGTATTTTTTCAATTTGATTTGCAGTGTTTGTTAAGCTCATATCTTTTTTCGCACGGAAAAACAATGTTCGTAAAAAAATTTTGATATTTCCATATAAAATAGAAAATTGTGTTAGTGTAAGCCTTTCTTTCATTTGAGGAAGACGTTGGATTTTCTTAGTAAGAATTGATAGAAATTGTGTTTGTGGAAATTCATGCTGTAACATTGCTATGATTGGTGTAATGATATATTCGTCTTCGTTGTTATAGTAGAGGTGTTGGTAGTGAAATGCTGTATTCAGTAAGCAATGAACTACTTTTTCATAATGAATAGTTAAAATATTGGGGTTTTGAATCAGGGCATGTAGGGCTGATGAAGCATGTAGCATATGCCGTGTATATCCCTTGTCAGGCACGATCACCCGATAATCTTGTTCTAATTTAAAGTATTGGAGTATTTTTTCTAGAGCGTCTACTAGTTGCTTTTCTGTTAAAAAAGAGTGCTTTGTATCATATTGTATGATTAAAGTGAGCAGTGCAAGTGTGTAGGAACGAGTGAAAATGCCATCTGTTTGCGAAGAAGATATTTCAAAATATAAATAATCTGGATTGAGGCAGGAGGCTAGTAAAACTTCTAATTGTGCAATATCTAAAAGATTATGTTGTATAAAATACTGAAAACATGGATAAATGAGCATTTCTCTTGTGTAGGCATCGATTGTACCCATATGTTGCATCATGGTAGAGGTAAGTTCGTCTAAATTACATGTATACAAGTATAGATAATCATTTTGCTGTAGTTCCTCTAGTTGTTGGTGTAAATCTTGAATATTCAAATTAGCACCTCCTTTGTATAGTGTGTTAGCAAAAGGGTGGCTTTTGTACGCGTTCAGTGAAAAAGTGCATATGGATGAGACGAAAAGATATATTTTGTTGTATGGAATCATTTTAATATATGTAAAAAATGAGAGCGCGCGACTAAAAATGAAAAGGCAATCCAGGGTGGTGAGTCTGGATTGCCTTTTCGTATAGAAAGAATCGTGTATAACATAACAGGAGCATTTTAATATATGTAAAGATTTTTGAAAATATGTTTAAAATATGAGAGTCGCCTTCCCCAGTTGAAGGCGACTCTCATGTGGTGATTCTCTAGATGTCATTTACAGTATATCCAATATGATTGAAAGATAGAACTTTTTATTGACTGATAATTCTATATGATTTATATTTTAAATATGTTCTCTGATCTATTGCACAACAAAGAATCCGTCTCCTTTTGGAGGCGGATTTTTTATTTGTATACTTTAGAAATAACGAGACTGTTGTTATACATCTTATCTACTTGTTCTTTGTCATATCCATATAATAGCGTTTCTTTATCATCTACAAATAAAAAAGTCCCCATATTAAACCCACGGCAGCCAGCCATAATTTTAGGAAGTTTAGGAATATAACCTATAGCCTCAATATCCATGAGAAAAAATTTAACTGCATTTGCTTTTTTATTCTGCTGGATATTTTTCAGCAGATGACTCATAAATGAAAAAATCTGATTCCTCATAAAAGGTACAAAATCCTCTTTTTGTTGATCTTTTTCGGTATATGTAAAATAAACAATCATTTTTTGTTTCAACAGCTGTAGTAAGTCTTGTTTAGAGTTTGAATGTATTTCTGTATAAGGTAGTAGTAGTGTTTCGTAACCTTGATCATATTTTTGACCGGATGTTTTTTGATACAAAATTCCTTTGTAATCCAGTACAAATAAAGATTCTTCCTCATGTTCTACAATAAACTTTGCAACCTCAGATAATCCCTTTTCTGGATGATAGTATCCTTCAACGATTTGATTTAGTGTTTTGAATGTTGGTTTTTGCATTGTGTTACTCCTCTTCAAGTATCCATATTTCTTCAATAGGTTTTTTTAGTTCTTTACAAATCATGTATGCAGTATCAAATCTTGGCTGAGTTCTATTCCGAACAATGGCACTAAGAGTCGAGCCGTCGATGCCGATTTTTTTAGCAAAGTCACTTTGTTTAATATCCATTTCTGCAAATATGATTTTCAATCTACATTTAAAATTCATACGTGTTCACCTCAAGAAATCAATTTCTACAAGTAATTTCAAATACCTGCAAAAAAAGTACAAGTAATAAGTGGAAAAAATGATGAGGACATGCAAAAAACAATTTCCACGTCATATACCTATATTACTTCCATTCGGAAGCCCACGAAGAAATCTACTTGGAATTCCAAATGGTACTGTAGATATCAACGGAGGAGAGGATTATATGCGTTCTCAGTATAGTTACCTCAATGCAACACCGTATTTATATTCATCAAAAGAACTACGTCACATGTATAACGAGTCAAGATCCAGAAAAGAGACGGAATCCATTCTTACTCACATGAGGAACCATGAAGTATTTGATAACAAAGAGTACAAAGGGTATTTCAGCTTATCGCAAGTTATTGAAGAAGATTTATATGGAGAAGAGGAAGATATATTGAATTGGCAAGATTTAATGGAGCGGTATCAAATTGTAGCTACCAAATCAGGGATTAAATTTCGTGAGAAAGAGGAACTGGTTGAGGAGGAATGGCTATGACACTTGCAGGAGAAGCAGTCATTATTTGGACGGCAACAGGCTTGTCTGTAATTGCGATGAGTGCAGCTGAAAAAATGGGGAAGAGTGTTCCACATTGGCTTCCACGTATAACCTTGTATACGACGCTTACGGGCTCGTTCTTATATCTTCTACGTTATATTCTCGTTATGTTTCTATGAAGGAATACGATGTGGAAGAGAGGGACAATAGAACTCACAAGCAAAAATGCTCGTCCTGTTATCTTCCAAAAAAATGCAACTATATCCTTATAGGATATATAAGGAGTGTTCATCAATGCTTGAATTATTGTTAATACCCGTTGCTTCATTTGGATATGCCTTGGTAAGTGATAAGCTCAAACGTAAAGATGATGATAAACGCAAGATACAAGTATTCTTTGAAGTGTCTGGAATCGCAATCAAAAAAGAAGAAAAGCTACATTATCCAAAATTTCAAAAGAAAAATATTGATGATCGCAGTACAACATACATTTACACTTTACCTGTTGGTATGCCAAGTAAAATCATCCAGAAGGTCGAGGACGTTGTTTCTGAAGGACTAAATAAACCCGTTCGAATCCAGTATGATAATTATGAATTGAATATTCGAGTATTCCATAAAGAAATACCTACGAGATGGGAATGGTCAACGAATTTAATTCAAGAGCGCAAATGGCGTGTACCAATCGGGCAAAGTTTAGAAGAGTTAATTTGTCATGACTTTGATAAAACACCGCACATGACTTTAGGTGGACTAACGAGGATGGGAAAAACGGTGTTTTTAAAGAATGTATTCACTTCACTTACTGTAGCTAATCCAGAGCATGTTCACTTTTACATTATTGATTTAAAGGGTGGATTGGAGTTTGGACCTTACACGAACGTAAAACAGGTAGAATCTATTGCGGAAAAGCCAATTGAGGCCTTTCAAGTATTGAGTATGATTTTAAAAAGGATGGAAGAAAAAATGCTTTTTATGAAAGGACACCATTATACCAATGTGGTAGAAACAAATATAAAAGAACGCTATTTTATTATCGTGGATGAAGGCGCAGAACTTTGTCCTGATAAAAGTATGAATAGAGAACAACAAAAGTTATTAGGAGCTTGCCAACAAATGCTGTCTCATATAGCGCGTATAGGTGGAGCATTAGGGTTTAGACTAATTTTCTGTACACAGTATCCAACTGGGGATACGTTACCACGCCAAGTGAAACAGAATTCAGATGCGAAGCTAGGCTTCAGGTTGCCAACAGCAACAGCTTCACAAGTTGTTATAGATGAACCAGGGCTTGAAACCATACACAGCATTCCAGGGCGTGCGATTTTTAAGACTGATCGATTGACTGAAGTGCAAGTTCCTTATATTACGAATGAAAAGATGTGGGATGTACTAAAACAATATGAGGTGAAGAAAGATGAACATCCAGACACATATCAAAATCAACAGACAAATGATGATTCTGACCTCGATTAGAAAGCTGAAATTTGCTACACGTAGGCATTTAATGGCTATACATGATTTAGGTGGCATAAGAAATGCAAACCGTATATTAAAGGGTTTAAGCTCATTCGTGAATAGTACAGTGTATAAAAAAGAACATGTATATTACCTAAATAAAAAGGGTAGAGAGCTATTTGATGATAATGAGAAAGTTATACCCAATAGTCGGTTAGCGCATAGTCTTATGAGAAACGAAGCATGGCTTTATCTGTTTTGTCCTGATGACTGGCAAATAGAAGCACCCATCCGTTATAAAGTAAATGACCGAAAGAAAACGATTATTTCTGATGTGAAATTCCGAGATGACGACGGGATATTAAACGCTGTAGAAATTGATCGTAAACAGACGATGAATATAAACGCTGAAAAAATGAATCGGTACGGTGAATTCACTGTGTATTATAAAAACAAATATAACGGGAAAGTCCCTATTATTCACTTTTTTACGCTCACATCATACAGGCAAAAGACATTAGAACAATTCGCTGTGCAACAAGGTGTATATACAAAAGTACATGTTATACCTGAATTGTAAAGTGAAATCAGGACATCTGCTCTATTCAATATAACCCCATTTCATCAGCTTCTTCTTTAGATATTTTGTAATACACACCTGGAGCAAGAGAGCCGTCTATTGTCTTTGTGGACGGCTCTTTTGAGCCAGTATCATTTAGCCAATTGTAAAAAATGAAGGATGATTCTTGGTTATGTACATCAGAAGGACCTATATTAGTTTTTTTAGGAATTCTAGATAGTTTGATGTTAGTCGTATAAACTTTCGTAAATAAGGCTTGTATACTGTCTGTAAGAATACCGTTGTTTTTTAAGAACCTATCAATTTTCCCTAGCGCATTGAATGCAAGACGAAATAGGTTTTCATCACAATTGCTACCTACACGTAGACCGATAATCGATGCATTGATTTTTAAAGCAGGGTGATATGTTCCAGCTTTGATTGTGTGGTACATCATTTCTTGGTATTCATTCACAAAATACGTATGGATTCTTTCGAATTCTTTTTGTGCATCGTTTTGCACTTCTTTTAGCTCAATTTCAATGGATTCCATTAAGGATACTTTATCATTATTTTTTTCTTGTTTTAAAGAATTAAAAGAGTTAATAGAGTTATTATAGTTAGAACTCGTTTTTTCGTCTTTCAGGCTTACAGCCTCAACGGTTTCAGAGTTTTTCTGTTCGGCAACCTGCTCGGCAGTTCGTTCAGCAATTTGGTTGGCATCTATGTAAAATACTTCTTTCATGATTGTTGTGAAATTAGGGTGCATTTTTAATACAAATACATATTTATTCTTACCATCAGCTAATCCAGCGACTAGGATTTCACCTGTTTGTTTTAATGCACGAACAGTATCGGTCACAGTTCTTACAGAACAGTCAGCCTTATCTGCTAGTGTTTCAGCGGAAATCTTGCATATACCATTTCCAGAAAGTAAATAAATAATATGATCCATTACATCTTTTCGTTTAGAGCGAGAAGGAAATAAACTTTCGAAGCTTTGATTCGTATCATCGACACGTTTTCTCAAAGTATCCATAATCTCATATTTCTTTTGCGTGCTTAAACGATTTCGTTGCATATATTTTTGAACATCTGCATTATAGGCAGTTAGTTTTTTCATAAGGGCTCGTCTCCTTTGGAAATAAAAAAGCAACAGTATGCCACAAAATGTAAGCAAACTGTTGCGGAGGAACCCTTATGTACGATAAAATAAGGTACATAAAGAGTTACAGCAGGTGTTTGCCTAGTTACGTTAGGCGAACGGTTAATAAAGTGGTGGTACACTTTATTAACACGCTGTGCTCTTTTATTTTTTATTAGTTTCATTTTGAATTTTTGCGGTAACAAATTGGTCATAAATAACCAGAAATATGTTGCTATTTATAAATTTGGATATAGTGCAAAATTGCGTAATATAGCGGTTTTATGCGCTTTTAAGAGAATAAGGTTTTGTAATTTATTTATGACGGGATTAAAACCAGATATTCTTGAACCGATGGTAGATTTAATTAAAGAAGTTGAGCCTGGATATAGCGGTATTTTTGCGGTATCAGAAGTGGAAGCGGCCATGCGTGATACTCGTACGAAGAAAACGAAAACAGTATGTACATTTTGTGGTGTAGGTTGTTCGTTTGAAGTGTGGACGAAGGGGCGTAAAATTCTTAAAGTACAGCCATCTTCAGATGCACCAGTTAACGCAATTTCCACTTGTGTAAAAGGGAAATTTGGTTGGGATTTCGTAAATTCTAAAGAACGAATAACAAAACCTTTAATTCGTAAAAATGGAACGTTTGTTGAATCTACATGGGAAGAAGCACTGAATGTAGTTGCAAATAAATTAGGCGCTATTAAAGAAGAGTACGGTAAAGGTTCTATCGGATTCATTTCTTCCTCTAAAATTACAAATGAAGACAATTATGTAATTCAAAAATTAGCTCGACAAGTATTTGGAACGAATAATATTGATAACTGCTCACGTTATTGCCAATCACCAGCAACGGATGGTTTGTTCCGTACAATTGGTATGGGCGGTGATGCCGGAACGATTAAAGATATTGCGCAATCTGGTCTTGTTATTATTGTAGGATGTAATCCGACAGAAGGTCATCCTGTTCTAGCTACACGTATTAAACGTGCACATAAATTACACGGACAAAAGTTAATTGTAGCTGATCTTCGTAAAACCGAAATGGCAGAGCGATCAGATGTCTTTATTAGTCCAAAACAAGGAACAGATCAAGTTTGGTTAATGGCTGTTACGAAATATATGATCGATCAAGGTTGGCATGATCAGGAATTCATTAATGAGAATGTAAACTTCTTTGAAGATTTCAAAGAAAGCCTAGAGGAATATACACTTGAATATGCAGAAGAAGTAACAGGCATTTCAAAAGAAACACTTATTCAAATGGCTGAAATGATTCGTGATGCAGATGGTACATGTATCCTTTGGGGTATGGGGGTAACGCAAAATACAGGTGGTTCTGATACTTCCGCTGCAATTTCAAACTTACTTCTTGCAACAGGGAACTATCGTCGTCCAGGAGCAGGTGCATACCCACTTCGAGGCCACAATAACGTACAAGGTGCTTGTGATATGGGGACTTTACCAGGATGGCTTCCAGGATATCAGCACGTTACTAACGAAATGGAACGTGCGAAATTTGAAACTGCTTACGGAGTGAAAATTGATAGTGAACCAGGTCTTAATAATATCGAAATGCTTCACGCAATTGACGAAGGAAAAATGAAAGCAATGTATCTTGTAGGAGAAGATATGGCTCTTGTAGATTCTAATGCAAATCATGTACATGAAGTGTTATCGAGCCTTGATTTCTTCGTTGTGCAAGATGTTTTCCTTTCTAAAACTGCTCAATATGCAGATGTTGTATTACCAGCAGCGCCATCTCTTGAGAAAGAAGGTACTTTCACAAATACAGAGCGCCGTGTCCAAAGATTATATCAAGTTCTTCCTACGCTAGGAGATGCGAAACCAGACTGGTGGATCGTCCAGGAAGTTGCGAATAAACTAGGTGCAAACTGGAATTATAGCCACCCAAGTGAAATCTTTGCTGAGATGGCAAGTTTATCACCATTGTTCTCGCAAGCGAACTATGAAGTGCTTGAAGGATGGAACAGTTTCCATTGGGGAAGTTAAATCCGTCTTGGAACGAATACACCACTTCTGTTCCAAGACGGATTTAACTTCCCAGATAAAAAAGCTCGTTTTGCGATTGCTGACTGGGTACGTCCAGCTGAATTTCCAGCTGAGTTTGACCTTCACATTAACAACGGTCGTATGCTTGAGCATTTCCATGAAGGGAATATGACAAATAAATCAACAGGTATTCAAACGAAAGTACCTGGTGTTTTCGTTGAAATCTCTCCAGACCTTGCAAAAGAACGTGGCGTAAAAACAGGTTCGTTAGTTCGTCTTGTCTCTCCTTTTGGAGCATTAAAATTACGTGCACTCGTTACAGATCGTGTAAAAGCGAATGAGTTATATTTACCGATGAACTCTACAGATAACGAAACGGCAATTAATTTCTTAACAGGTCCTGCTGTGGATGTACGTACGAATACACCTGCGTATAAACAAACAAAAGTACGTATGGAAGTATTAGAAGTTGATGGCGAAAATCCGATGCCAAAAGCGAACCCACGCAATAAAAAACGTCACCCTCAAGCTGGAATTGAGGTACATCGTAAGTGGGCACGTCCAGGGTATGTGCATTTAACGGATAAGTAGGAGGAGAAAACTATGGCTGCACCTATAAAAATGATTCAAAAACAAGAATTAACTGAGGAAGAAATAAAACAGCAAAAGTTAGATGATTTAAAAGAGCTTCTAACTAATAATGAAGAAGCTCTAAATCAGGTGTTTAATATAGTAGGGGAATTAAATGACATTGGAATGCTAGAAGCTGCAAATTCAATGCTAAAAGCGAAAGAACCAATTGCGAAAATTGTTCTAGGTCAAGTAACTCGTGAGCCTGTTACAAATTTAATTAATAATATGATGGGCGCTGCAGGTGCGTTAACTGAACTTGACCCAGAACTTACGAAAAAGCTTATAGGTAGTTTATTAGTCGGGCTAGAAGAAGGTAATGAACATCTAGAAAGTAGTAAAAAAGTAGGGATATTCGATCTTATGAAAGTATTGAAAGACCCAGATATTAACCGTGCTATCGGGTTTGGGCTTCATTTCTTAAAAGGTATGGGGAAAGGGTTAAAAGACGAATAAACTTCATGAAGTGAACCTTTCCGCCCAAATATTTGTAGGAAATAGTTTGGGCGGAAGGCTCATTTTGGTAAAATATATAATAGAGTAAAATGAGGCTTTTGGGAGGTATAATTGTATGTCAAAAAAAGTACATGAATTTAATGATATGATACGAAAACTTCGAAAGGAACTTTTCGGAAAAGGACCAGAACGAATTCATACTGTTTTTGCGGAAAATATGGCTATAGCGACTCTTTATGGAAACTTAACACCTACTGAAAAATTTATTTCAAGTACGATGGACGGTGCGGAAATGGTTCATATGGCTAGAACGAAAATGATTCAAGAAGTGTATGCTGCGAATTCCCGTGAACATTTGGAGGAACTTGTTGGAGCGAAATTAGTGAATTTGTTTTCAGATATGAAAGTAGAAGAAGATATTGCAGTTTCTGTATTTGTTTTTGATAAAAATATAACGTGAGAGAAGGATACTGATCGTGAAATCGATACAGGTAGAAAGAGAAATCTTTCGTTATGAACAAGGAGCATTTAAACATATAGAGGACAGCATTGTAACAGAGTTTCCTGTTACCATTAAAATGAACGGACAGGAGTTTGTTACAATGGTTAGTACTCCAGAATATATAGAAGATATGGTAATAGGCTTCTTAGCGTCTGAAGGAATCATTCGGAAGTATGAAGATATTGATAGTGTATGGGTGCAGGAGAAAGAAGGATTTGTGCATGTAACAACGACAAAAGTAAATCCGTATTATGAACAAATGCAAAATAAACGCTATATTACGTCTTGTTGTGGTATGAGTAGGCAAGGGTTTGTTTTTGCAAATGATGCACTAAGTGCAAAAAAAATGAAGGGTGTCCATGTACAGGTTGCTGCCGATGATTGTTTTCGGTTAATGAAAGAAATGCAGCAATCTGCGGATACGTTTCATCGTACTGGTGGGGTTCATAATGCAACTTTATGTGATGTGAATGGTATTATTTTAAGCCGAATGGATATTGGTAGGCATAATGCACTAGACAAAATTTACGGTTATTGTTTAAGAAACGATATTTCTATAAAAGATAAAATCATTGTTTTTAGTGGTCGTATTTCTTCGGAAATATTATTGAAAGTTGCAAAAATCGGTTGTGAAATTATACTATCAAAATCAGCTCCAACTGAGTTAGCTTTGCAACTAGCGGAAGATTTAGGTATTACGACAATAGGATTTATTCGTAATCACTCCTTAAATGTATATACCCATCCAGAACGTGTTTTAAATATAAAATAAAAGTGAGGCAATGAAGATGAAATCAGTTACATTAGACAAGTTGCAACGTCCGTTAAAGGATTTACGTATTTCAGTTACTGATCGCTGTAATTTTCGCTGCCGATATTGTATGCCAGAAGAAATATTTGGTCCTGATTACTCGTTTTTGTCTAATGATAAAATTTTATCTTTTGATGAAATTGAAAGGATAACACGTATTTTCGTTTCTTTAGGTGTGAGAAAATTACGGATTACAGGCGGAGAACCGTTACTTCGAAGAGGGCTTCCAAAGCTTATTGAGCGCCTTAATAAAATTGATGGTGTAGAAGATATCGGTTTAACAACCAATGGATCGTTACTTAAAAAGTTTGCTCCTGATTTATATAAGGCGGGACTATCACGTGTAACAGTTAGCTTAGATTCCTTAGAAGAAGAGCGGTTTTTCTATTTAAATGGTAATAAGAGCAAAGTGCAAAGGGTTCTGGAAGGAATACAGGCTGCAGCTGAAGTTGGAATGAAAATTAAAATAAACATGGTCGTTCAAAAGGGAAAAAACGAACAGGACATTTTGCAGATGGCGCAATATTTTAAGGAAAATAAGCATATTCTTCGTTTTATTGAGTATATGGATGTTGGAAATTATAATGGTTGGGATTTAAAAGAGGTCGTCTCTAAACAAGAAATAGTAGATACGATTCATCAAGTTATGCCGTTAGAACGGATAGAAGCAAATTATTCTGGTGAAGTGGCTACTAGGTATCATTATATAGGAAGCGATGAGGAAATAGGTATTATTTCATCAGTAACAGATTCTTTTTGCTCATCATGTACGAGAGCTCGTATTTCTGCAGAAGGAAAATTATATACTTGCTTATTTGCTTCTAAAGGAAGTGATTTAAGAGAATTGCTTCGTTCTGAACATACAGATGAGGACATTACAGATGTAGTACGCGATATATGGAATAATAGGGAAGAGCGTTATTCAGATGAACGCTTAAATCATACAAATAAGAAAACAATACCTAAAATTGAAATGTCACATATCGGTGGTTAATATATAAAGCTAGCGTCATAGTGAAAAATGGAAAATTTACAAGAGTTGTGGATTTTCTATTTTATAGTAAAAGTGATGATTGATATCTCTGTAAAAGATGTGCAGAGAAATTAAGCAGCATTCAAAAACCTTTATTTTGAGAAGGTTTTTTGAAGCTGCTTTTTTATTTAGAGAAAATGGAGGAATGGGTAATGGCATTTCATAAGCCGGAACAAATTGCTGAGCTTGTCATTGAGGCCGGTGTTCAAAAAGTAAGACAGACATTGCCAGCGATGCTTATTCTCGGTTTTTTAGGAGGAGCGTTTATTGCGATAGGTTTTTTACTTAACATTCGAGTTTTAGGGAATTTACCTGAGCGCTGGGGAAGTCTAGTGAATGTTTTAGGAGGAGCAGTATTTCCTGTTGGACTCATGCTCGTAGTATTAGCAGGAGGAGAATTAATTACGGGAAATATGATGTCACTGTCTATGGCGCTTTATGCAAAGAAAATTACATTGATAAGTGTACTGAATAACTGGGTTTGGATTACTCTCATGAACTTTATTGGAGCAATTTTCGTTGCGTATTGCTTTGGACATCTTGGCGGATTAACAGAGGGAGAGTATTTAAATAAAACGGTAGCGATAGCGGAAGGGAAGTTACATGAATCATTTGGGAGAACTTTGATTTTAGCAATTGGTTGTAATTGGCTCGTTTGTCTTGCTCTTTGGCTCGCTTACGGGACGAGTGATTTTGTCGGGAAAATCATCGGAATTTGGATTCCAATTATGGCATTTGTAGTGATTGGATTTCAGCAAGTAGTAGCAAATATGTTTGTCATTTCCGCTGTTATTTTTGCTGGTCATCTAACGTGGATGGATCTGGCTAAAAATTTTGTTCCTGTTTTTATCGGAAATGTAATTGGAGGAGCTGGGTTTGTTGGTTTTGCTTACTTTGCTTGTTATCAGAAACAACATTCTAATATGAAATAGAGTTCTTGAGAGGAAGGGTATGTAATGGCTGATCGGTATTCACGACAACAGTTGTTCAAACCAATTGGGAGTAAAGGACAAGAAAAAATTCGAAATAAACATGTGTTAATTGTAGGGGCAGGCGCATTAGGAAGTGCAAGTGCCGAAAGTTTCGTACGTGCAGGTGTTGGCAAGTTGACGATTATCGATCGTGACTACGTTGAATGGAGTAATTTACAAAGGCAACAATTGTACTCTGAACAAGATGCGAGAGAGAAAATGCCGAAAGCAATTGCTGCAAAAAATCGGCTAGAACAAATTAATTCGGAAGTACAAATACATGCTTTCGTAATGGATGCAACTTCAGAAAATATGGAAGGTCTATTAAAAAATGTAGATGTAATCATTGATGCAACAGATAATTTTGATATTCGATTTGTAATAAATGATTTATCACAAAAACATAATATTCCGTGGGTATATGGTTCTTGCGTTGGATCATATGGTATGAGTTATATAATTATTCCGCAAGAGACACCGTGTTTACATTGTATGCTGAAAAATATCCCTGTTACAGGTGTGACGTGTGATACTGCTGGGATTATTAGCCCGACTGTTCAAATCGTCGCAGCATATCAAGTGGCAGAAGCGCTCAAAATTTTAGTGGAAGATTTCTCAGCAATTAGAAAAACATTTTTCATGTTTGATATATGGAGTAATCAAAATCATTTTATAAAATTAGGGAAAATAAAAACAGACGCTTGTCTCTCATGCGGTTTGAATCGAACTTATCCTTATTTATCATACGAAAATCAAACGAAAGCAGCTGTTTTATGCGGAAGAAATACAGTTCAAATTAGAACAGTAGACAATAGGAAATACAATTTTGATGATATAGAAAAAGTATTAAAAAAACTGGGAAAAGTAGATCGGAATCCGTATTTACTATCTTGCCAATTCGATGATTACCGCGTGGTTGTTTTTCGAGATGGTCGTGTTTTTATTCATGGTACAAATGATATTTCGAAAGCGAAACAACTATATTATCGCGTATTCGGTTAATAGAGAGGGTGTCAACAATGGAAAGAAGAGTGCCAATTACGGTTGAAGAAGCTGTTCGTAAAGTGCTGGGATTTGCTGATAAAGGCTTAAAGGAGCTATTACCAATTGAATTAGCTTATGGACGTATATTAGCGGAGGATTTAGTAGCTGACCATGATGTACCGTCATTTAATCGTTCGCCGTATGACGGATTTGCTATTCGAGCAGAAGATACTAATTTAGCAAGTTATAAAACGCCAATTGTATTTGAAGTAGTGGGTGAAATTGGTGCAGGATCGCTATTCCATGAGAAAGTAGGTCCGTTTCAAGCAGTTCGAATTATGACGGGAGCACAAATTCCGAATGAGTGTGATGCGGTTGTTATGTTAGAGCTGACTCGTCAATATGAGAAGAATGGCAACAATTATATGGAAGTGAAGCGATCATTCAAAACGGGCGACAATATTTCTTTTCAAGGTGAAGATGCTCGTAAAGGAACGGTTCTTGCAAAGAAAGGCTCGTACATTAATCCAGGTATTTCAGCTCTTCTTGCTACATTCGGTTATAGTGAAGTGCCAGTTGCGAGAAAGCCTGTAATTGGACTGTTAGCGACTGGGAGTGAATTGCTTGATGTCGATGATTCATTACAGCCAGGGAAAATCCGAAACAGTAATACGTATATGATATTGTCTCAAATTCGAAGAGCGGGCGGCAGAGTAAAATATTTTGGGAAGTTTAGTGATGATTTTAATACGTGTTTTACAGCTGTGAAAGAAGCGCTTGGCCAAGTAGATATGTTAATTACAACGGGCGGTGTATCAGTAGGAGATTATGATTATTTACCAGCTATTTACGAAAAGTTAGGTGCATCTGTTCTTTTTAATAAAGTTGCAATGCGACCAGGAAGTGTTACGACTGTAGCACAATTAAATGGCAAGTTATTATTTGGTTTATCAGGAAATCCATCCGCTTGTTACGTAGGGTTTGAATTATTCGTAAGACCGTGTATTCGGACGTATATGTTTAGTGAAAAAGTACATTTAAAAAGAGAAAAAGCGTTATTAGGAGAAGATTTTCTAAAACCGAATCCATTTACAAGATTTGTACGAGCAAAATTGCAATATGATGAGGGGAAATTAATCGCTTATCCATCAGGGTTTGATAAATCTAGCTCAGTTTCTTCATTGGCAGAATCAAATGCGTTTATCGTATTGCCGGGCGGGACAAGAGGATATAAAAAAGATATGTTTGTTGATGTTCTATTATTAGAAGATAACGAAGGTAGTGAATGGCCTTGGACATTTCATAAAGTGAGAGGTGGTTCTAATGAGACAAGCGCTATTTGAAATTGTAGATAATCCGATTTTAGTTGAAGAAGTAACGAATAAAGTCGCAAGAAGGGAAGCAGGTGCGATTACAACATTCATTGGTACGGTGAGAGAATTAACAAAAGGAAAACGAACGCTACATTTAGAGTATGAAGCATATAAACCGATGGCAGTAAAACAACTTATGAGAATTGGTGAAGAGATTAGTGAAAGATGGCCGGATGCAAAAGTAGCAATTACGCACCGTGTAGGGCGGCTAGAAATAATGGATATTGCGGTAGTCATTGCAGTTTCATCACCGCATCGTAAAGTAGCTTATGAAGCGAATGAGTACGCGATTGAACGTATAAAACGAATTGTTCCAATTTGGAAAAAAGAATTTTGGGAAGATGGAACGATGTGGATTGGAGATCAACTTGAAAACACACCATATCCAGAAGGAAAACCAAAGAAGGAAGAATGAGAAAATGATTACAATTTTATTATTTGCAAATTTGCGTGAGGAAGTTGGATCGGATCGATTAGTAATTTCAGAAAAGCAAGAAATGACAGTGCAGCAATTAAAAGAATGGCTCAAAGTCAGCTATTGTTTACAATCGCTGGATAAAGTGATGGTGGCTGTTAATGAGGAGCTTGTAATGAATGAAGAGATGATAAAGGCTGGAGATATAGTCGCATTAATCCCGCCCGTTAGCGGCGGGTAATAAGCTTTTTCACCAGATGAAGCGCCAAGAAGATGTTGTATATAAATTAGAATAAGAGAAGGGATGAGTTCCATGCTTACTCAAGAACAAATAATGAATGCATTAAAACATGTAGAGGACCCAGAGTTACACAAAAGTGTTGTAGAATTAAATATGGTTAGAAATGTACAAATGAACGGAACAGAGGTTAAACTTGAAGTAGTACTAACAATCCAAGGTTGTCCGTTAAAAGCAAAAATTCAACAAGATATTGAAGAATCACTTCACGCAATTGGTGCTTCTAAAGTGGATGTAACATTTGGTTCTATGACACAAGAAGAACGTGCAGCTTTAACAGAGAAGTTAAAGAAAAATACTAGAACAAAAACTGGTATGCCGAGCATGCTTCGCCCGGATTCAGGAGTACGTTTTATTACTGTAACGAGTGGAAAAGGCGGAGTTGGAAAATCAACGGTGACAATTAATCTTGCAACTGCACTAGCTCGTATGGGCAAGAAAGTGGGGATATTAGATGCAGATATATATGGTTTTAGTATTCCAGCTATGATGGAAACGAATACGAAACCAACGATGATTGATCAAACGGCAATTCCAGTCATTAGTCACGGTGTTAAAATCATGTCGATGGGATTTTTTACAGAAGGAAATAACCCAGTTATGTGGCGCGGACCGATGCTAAATAAATGGATTCAAAATTTCCTTGCGAATACGCACTGGGGAGAATTAGATTATTTATTACTTGATTTACCACCAGGTACAGGAGATGTTGCGATTGATGTTGCAGCGATGATTCCGCAAGCGAAAGAAATAATTGTTACAACTCCGCACAATGTAGCTTCATTCGTTGCTTCAAGAGTCGGTGTAATGGCAAAACATACGAAGCATGAGATTTTAGGTATTGTGGAAAATATGGCTTATTATGAAGAGCAAGATGGATCGAAAAATTATCTCTTCGGAAAAGGCGGCGGCGAAATGCTTGCAGAACAATTGCAAGCAGAAGTAATTGCCAAGATACCTTTTGCAAA
The DNA here is from genome assembly GCF_045291115.1 of Bacillus sp. PPSBB_2. Classification (NCBI taxonomy): domain Bacteria; kingdom Bacillati; phylum Bacillota; class Bacilli; order Caryophanales; family Bacillaceae; genus Bacillus; species Bacillus sp. PPSBB_2. The sequence continues at coordinate 3,739,926 of NZ_CP147983.1, read as the reverse complement.
ACGTGAAGAAAATAATGGTTCATCTGTATATGATGACGATTCTCTTGTTGGAGAAGTGTTTACATCGTTAGCTGAGGATATTATTTATAGAGGATAGAGGGGGAAGTTTAGTATGGCATGTAACATTGATCATTCTATTGAAGATGTGATGAATAAGCTTGAAAGTCAAAAGAATTTTTTACCTGAAGGGATCTTTAAAGAGTTAAAGAGTTTTTTGCAAGGTATTCATTCGCAGAAATTATTAAATGATGTTTTTCACCTCCTAAAAAAGTATGATTTAGTCAGTGAGGAAGAACGAGAGACGAGAAACGCACAATTGTTGTACATTTTGAATTAAGTACTCTTTGGCTTTAGAATTTTTTCAGAAGGGGTGAATGTGATGGATATGAAAAAGATGATTGAAACGATAGAAGTAACTAGAATGACTGACGAGGAATTATCGATTTCGAATTTACATCCAAAGCTTGTGAAGTTGTATAGTCAAAAAGATAGTGCAGAGTACACGAAGCTATTAAAATATATTTTATCATTATCCGTACAGCTGAAGCTGAATCTTGTATTGAAATATTTTGGTGTACGTCCCATTGTTGCTGTAGACGAGCGGGGGCAATTTCAAGAGATATTTAAATGCTTAGCTAAGAAAGATGAGAATGGGGAATGGTTTCTAAATTTTGTTTCTTTATATGTAGGGCTAATTGTAGTTCTTCGTTTTGATGAGAAAGTGATTGAGAGCAATTTTTTTGATGATATGGTAGTGGATGAATGTAATGAAATATAAGATTCTGCTCATAACATTTTTCTATATTAAATGCTTTAACTGCGATTTTAGTTGGTTATGTAAATATGAAGGTAGCTAATTAAGAAAAAGGAATGAAACTAGTTGGATAAAAAGAGTTCTTCAGTTGTTTCCGTCGTTTTTTCGTGTTACTATTAATCGAATTTTTCATAAGGAGAGAAAGCGATGAAATGGATTTATTTTCTTATTATTAACGTTATAGCTTTTAGCCTTATGGGGCTTGATAAACGAAAAGCAAAGAAGAAACAGTGGAGAACGCCAGAAAGTACTTTGTTTTTATCGGCGGCAGCTGGAGGAGCAGTTGGAGCTTGGATCGGCATGTATATGTTTCATCATAAAACTCATAAAAAGAAATTTGTTTTCGGCATACCGTTACTTGTTGTAATAACGGTATGTTTATTATTCGTTGTATGAGAAATGTCGAAAGAAATGCAGATTGATTATTGGTAAAGTGAGCATGTGAGACCGTATAATGGAGAAAAAATGAGAAGAGGAGAAAAAGGAAGATGGGGAGTCAATCAGCAGAGCAAAAAAAAGGGATACTATATGCGGCTGGTGCTTATACGATGTGGGGAATTCTACCGATTTATTGGAAATGGGTTGAGGAAGTTCCAGCAGATGAAATATTAGCACACCGCATCGTTTGGGCATTTGTTTTTATGTTACTCGTATTAGGTGTTACGAAGAGGTTTCGCCAGTTTATTGGGGAATTTGTGAATCTTTTTAAACGACCTAAATTATTAATGTCATTAACAATAGCTTCAGTCTTGATTAGCGGAAACTGGTTTGTTTACATATGGGCCGTTAATCATAATCATGTTATTGAAGCGAGTCTTGGCTATTATATTAATCCGCTTATTAGTATTTTACTTGGTACAGTCGTTTTAAAGGAAAAGTTAAACTTTTGGCAATATGTTGCAGTTGGTTTAGCAGGAGTAGGGGTTGTCATTTTAACAGTACGTTTCGGATCTATTCCGTGGGTTTCTCTTTCACTTGCCTTTTCATTTGGATTATACGGATTAACGAAAAAACTGTTAAACTATGATGCCACAATTGGACTTACGATGGAAACGATGTTAGTGACGCCGTTTGCAATCATTTATCTTGTTATGACAGGAGCACATGGTTTCGGCTCATTTGGATCTATTTCAATGTTATCAACGTTACTTTTAATAGGAGCAGGTATTGTAACGGCATTACCACTATTTTATTTTGCAAAAGGAGCACAACTTATTCCGCTTTATATGGTGGGATTTTTACAATATATTGCGCCAACAATTAGCTTAATTTTAGGTGTATTTGTATTTGGTGAACATTTCACATCTACACATATGATTGCATTTTTCTGTATATGGGTTGCTTTATTTGTATTCTCGGTAGCGAAGACAAAGTTTTTAGTGCAGAAACAACCGAAATTTATAAAAAATAAATCAGCAAAAGTATCATAATGCGTAGTATTTTCTACGCATTTTTCTTTATACTGATACTATATAGGATTTCCATCATAGCTAGTAGGGAGCTGAGAACATGGAAACAATTTTACATAATGATCCGCTTATGGCCGCTGTAATTTCATGGTTTTTAGCACAATTAACGAAAGTAGTCTTTAAATTAGTCAAAACGGGTGAATTTGATTTTGCAAAGTTTTTCGCTTCAGGTGGGATGCCGAGTTCTCATGCTTCAACTGTTACAGCACTTGCTACAGGAGTTGGGGTAGTAGAAGGTGTGGAAAGCTCGATGTTTGCGGTTGCTACTATTTTTGCCATTATTGTTATGTATGATGCTTCAGGAGTAAGGCTTGCAGTAAGTAAACAAGCAAAAATATTGAATGATTTTTTTCACGGTAGAGAAACAGAATATAAGAAGTTAAATGAACTTGTTGGGCATACACCGTATGAAGTAGTAGTCGGTGCTTTATTAGGGATTATTGTCGGAGTAGGGTATTGTTTATGAGCAGAACATTTTATATGTTCTGCTTTTCTTTGTTTTTATACATATTCAGCTACCTTTTTGAATATCGTTATACGGATTTCGAAAGGGTGGGTGAGCAACTTGTTATTATATGAAAAAGTGCATGAAGAAATAGCGAGAAGAACAACTGCACTTCAAACAATGCAACGGCAAGATGGTACGTGGCGGTTTTGTTTTGAAGGAGCGCCACTAACAGATTGTCATATGATTTTTTTATTAAAATTATTAGGTAAAGATAAAGAGATAGAACCGTTTGTAAAAAGATTAGCATCACTCCAAACAAATGAAGGAACATGGAAATTGTATGAAGATGAAGTGGGTGGTAATTTATCTGCTACAATTCAATCTTATGCTGCCTTACTTGCATCGGAAAAATATACAAAAGAAGATGCGAATATGAAGCGAGCGGAAATGTTTATAAATGAGCGCGGTGGGGTAGCGCGTGCTCATTTTATGACGAAGTTTTTATTAGCGATTCATGGAGAATATGAATATCCTTCTCTCTTTCATTTGCCAACACCAATTATGTTTCTGCAGAATGATTCCCCTCTCAGTATTTTTGAACTGAGTAGCTCAGCACGTATTCATTTAATTCCGATGATGTTGTGTTTAAATAAAAGATTCCGAGTAGGGAAAAAGTTATTGCCAAATTTAAATCACATTGCAGGCGGGGGCGGAGAATGGTTTCGGGAGGATCGGTCTCCAGTTTTTCAAACGTTAGTAAGTGACGTGAAGAAAATTATAACGTATCCACTTTCTTTGCATCATAAAGGATATGAGGAAGTAGAACGTTTTATGAAAGGGCGTATTGATGAAAATGGAACATTATATAGCTACGCAACTGCCTCGTTTTATATGATTTATGCTTTACTTGCATTAGGACATTCTATTCAATCACCAATTATTCAAAAAGCTATAACGGGAATCACATCTTATATATGGAAGATGGAGAGAGGGAGCCATTTGCAAAACTCTCCATCAACTGTATGGGATACAGCTTTACTCAGTTATGCTTTGCAAGAAGCTCAAGTTCCGAAAGCAAGTAAAGTGATTCACAATGCATCAGCATATTTATTAAGAAAACAGCAAACGAAGAAAGTAGATTGGAGTGTACATGCACCGGATCTCTTCCCAGGTGGTTGGGGCTTTTCGGATGTGAATACGACGATTCCAGATATTGATGATACAACTGCTGCGTTAAGAGCATTGGCGCGAAGTAGAGGGAACGAAAATGTAGACACTGCTTGGAAGCGAGCGGTTAATTGGGTTAAAGGATTGCAAAATAATGATGGTGGTTGGGGGGCTTTTGAAAAAGGGGTAACGAGCCGTATATTAGCAAATTTACCAATCGAAAATGCAAGTGATATGATTACAGATCCTTCTACACCAGATATTACAGGAAGAGTATTAGAATTTTTCGGAACGTATACGCAAAATGAATTGCCCGAGAAACAAAAACAAAGTGCGATAAATTGGTTAATGAATGTACAAGAGGAAAATGGATCGTGGTATGGGAAATGGGGAATTTGTTATATATATGGTACGTGGGCAGTGTTGACTGGTTTACGGTCACTAGGAATACCATCTAGCGATCCATCAGTGAAACGAGCAGCTTTATGGCTTGAACATATACAGCATGAAGATGGTGGCTGGGGAGAATCTTGCCAAAGTAGTGTGGAAAAAAGATTTGTTACTTTGCCATTTAGTACACCATCCCAAACAGCATGGGCGTTAGATGCCCTCATTTCTTACTATGATAAAGAAACGCCAGTTATTCGAAAAGGTATTTCATATTTGCTCTCCAACTCTTATATAAATGAAAAATATCCTACTGGAACAGGTTTACCAGGTGGGTTTTATATTCGTTATCATAGTTATGCTCATATATATCCGTTGCTTACTTTGGCTCATTATGCAAAAAAATATAGAAAATAAACCGAGAGATGTCTCTCGGTTTATTTTGTTGGGTAGTAGGTCCCTTTTGAAAAGAATAAGGTTGTGATGTACCTTATTTTTCGGTTGATTGGCGCTTTTGACGTGCATCAGCGGCATTTGCACGTGCGTTTGCTTCTAAGTCATTGTGGTCAGCAAGTTCGCGAGAGAACTCAACATCAATGCCATCCGTTGCTTTGCTTTGTTTGAAATTCTTTTTGTTCATTCGACACAATCTCCTTGCGTTTATGCGACGTTGCAAAGTTAGTTTGACACAAATAGACTTTTTTATACAAAGAGGAATTGGAAAGCAAGGAGCCGAAATATACAGTATAAGTAATAGAAATGGGGGATAGGAATGGAGTTTTTAAATGGGAAAACAGCTGTTGTAACAGGAGCTGCACAGGGAATTGGAAAAGAGATTGCAAGGGTTTATGCAAAACTAGGGGCGAAAGTATTAATTAGCGATGTAAATGAAGAGAATCTACAAAAAACGACACATGAGTTATCAGATGAAGGATATGAAGTGTGCTCATATCGATGTGATGTGAGTAATCAAAATGAAGCAAAGTCGTTAATTGAATATGCGGTTCAAAAATTTGGTACATTACATATTTTGGTGAATAATGCTGGAATTACAAGAGACGCAATGTTACATAAAATGGAGAAGTCTGCTTGGGAACAAGTATTACAAGTGAATTTAACTGGAGTTTTTTATTGTATGCAACCCGCGCTTCTTTACATGAGACAACAAGGGTATGGACGCATTATTAATATATCTTCAATTAGTAGAGAAGGAAACATAGGTCAAGCAAATTATGCGGCTACAAAGGCAGGAGTTGTAGGATTAACGAAAACAGCAGCGAAAGAAGTTGGAAGTTTCGGTATTACTTGTAATGCGATTTGTCCGGGGTTTATGGATACAGATATGACCAAAACGATACCAAATAAAGTGAAAGAAAAGATGGTTGGCGCTATTCCAGTTGGTAGAATTGGAACGCCAGAAGATATTGCGAACGCAGCAGCCTTTTTAGCATCAGAATACGCATCTTATATTACAGGTGAAGTATTAAATGTGAGCGGAGGACTGCAAGTTTAAAGGAATACATAATGAAAAGAACCTGACCAGGTAGGTCAGGTTCTTTCTCATTAATTTAAGTTAAGCCAAACGCTCTTTACTTCTGTATAGTTATTTAATGCGTAAGATCCCATTTCACGGCCAAGACCAGATTGTTTAAATCCTCCAAATGGAGATGCTGCATCAAAGACGTTATAACAGTTTACCCATACTGTACCTGCACGTACTTTACTTGCAACATAGTGTGCTGTTTTAACATTTTCTGTCCACACACCAGCCGCTAAGCCGAATTGTGATTTATTTGCACGTTCAATTACTTCGTCAATATCGTTAAACGGTATTGCAGAAATAACTGGACCGAAAATTTCTTCTTTTGCGATCGTCATTTCATCATTTACGTCAGCGAATACTGTAGGAGAAACGAAGTAGCCTTGATCGAATGGATTACTTCCTCCGCAAAGTACTTCAGCGCCTTCTTCAATCCCTTTTTCAATGTAGCCCATTACACGTTTTTGTTGTTCTTCGGAAACGAGAGGGCCAATTGTTGTTTCAGGGTTAAGACCGACACCTTGATTTAGTTTTTTAGAATAGAGGACGAGATCAGCCATGACATTATCATACATTTTCTTCGGAACAAATAAGCGTGATCCAGCAGAGCATACTTGTCCTTGGTTAAACATAACACCAGAAAGTGCACCAGGAATCGCGCGAGATAAATCAGCATCTGGCAATATGATATTTGGTGATTTACCGCCTAATTCAAGTGTAACGCGTTTTAATGTTTCGGATGCTTGTCGCATAATTTGTTTACCGACAGGAGTAGAACCGGTAAATGCAATTTTGTCAACGAGTGGATGATTAACGAGAGCTTGTCCAGCTGATTCACCGAATCCAGGTACGATATTAATAACACCTTTCGGGAATCCAGCTTCTTCAATTAATTCAGCTAAGTATAGAGCAGATAGTGGAGTTTGTTCTGCAGGTTTTAAAACGATTGTACATCCTGTAGCAAGCGCTGCTCCCATTTTCCACATTGCCATAAGAAGCGGGAAGTTCCAAGGGATAATTTGACCAACGACACCAACAGCTTCATGGCGTGTATAGTTAAAGTAATCACCGGAAACAGGAATTGTTTGACCAACGATTTTCGTAGCCCAACCAGCGTAATAGCGCATATGCTCAATTGCAAGTGGTATGTCTGCTGCCATTGTTTCACGGATTGGCTTTCCGTTATCTAATGTTTCGAGCTGTGCAAGCTCTTCTTTATGTTCTTCCATTAAATCTGCTAACTTGTACATGAGACGGCTTCGCTCAGCGGTGCTCATACGAGACCAAGGACCTTCGTCAAAAGCCATACGAGCTGCGACTACAGCTTTATGAATATCTTCGCGACCAGCTTCAGAAACGACGGCAAGAGTTTCACCAGTTGCTGGGTTAGGTGTTTTAAATGTTTTACCGGAAGCGCTTTCGATGAAAGATCCATTCACATATAACTTTTTTGTACCTTGAAGAAATTTCTCTACCTTTTCACGAAGATTTACAGCTAGTTGACTCATTTGTATAACCCCCTTGAAAATATAATGTAAACGCAGTACGAGACGGCGCTTATTCCGAAATCAAGGATGTGGAAACTAGATGGAAAGCCTCTAATTAAAATCATAATTAAGAAATACTGAAAATTCAAATTTCATTTGTGTTACAATTGTAAAAAATATGTAATGTAAGAGAAGCTTCTATATGATTATAAAAAATCCTGCTTGTTTTTGCTTTCTAGTAGGAAAAACTAGAAGAACAATGGTACAATAATACATCGTGAGAGGAGGGGTAAAAATGAAAGATTATCATGATGATCCACGCTTTCGAATAGCCCATAGAGAAGCGTTAATTGGTCTTGGACTTGCTATTATTAATTTTATAATATGGTACGGATTTGCTTATGGGCTTGGTAGTAAAAATCCGAATGAATATACATATGTATTAGGTTTTCCCGCATGGTTTTTTTATAGCTGTATCGTTGGATTTATCGTTATGGTTATTTTACTTAGTTTAGTTGTTCGTTTTGTATTTCAAGATATTTCACTCGATGAGGAAGAAAAAAGTGAGGAATAATAGATGAATTGGTATGTAATCATTCCAATGATAATTTCGTTTATCGTTGTATTTTTAATTGGTGTATATGCTTCAAGACGTGTGCAAGCAACTGCTCATAATAAATTTTTACAAGAATATTTTCTTGGTGGGCGTGAGCTAGGCGGTTTATTATTAGCGATGACAATGATTGCTACGTACGGTAGTGCAAGTAGCTTTATTGGTGGCCCTGGTATTGCTTACAATATGGGGCTTGGATGGGTACTGTTATCTGCGATTCAAGTTGTAACAGGCTATATCGTTTTAACGGTTATCGGTAAAAAGTTTGCAATTATCGCTAGGAAGATGGAAGCAATTACTCTTATCGATTATTTAAAAGGGAGATACAATAATAAAGCAGTTGTTATACTTTCTGCGTTATGTATTATTATCTTTTTATTTTCAGCGACAGTAGCCCAGTGGGTCGGTGGTGGACGATTAATCGAGTCACTAACGGGTCTATCGTATACAACAGCACTATTTTTATTTACTTTTTCTGTACTTGTGTACGTATTAATTGGTGGATTTCGTGCAGTTGCTCTATCAGATACATTATTAGGAATCATTATGTTAGTTGGAACGACAATCATTTTAATTGCTACTGTCATTGCTGGTGGTGGAATTGAAAAGATTATGCAGGAACTTGTTCAAATTAATCCAAAGTTAATTACACCATTCGGAGCAGATGGCAGTTTAACGAAATCATATGTTACATCATTTTGGATTTTAATTGGAATTGGCGTTGTCGGCTTACCGCAAATTAGCGTGCGTGCCATGTCTTATAAAAATTCAAAAGCGATGCATCAAGCTTTAATAATTGGAACCGTTGTCGTTGGCACAATTATGATCGGTATGCATTTAACTGGTGTATTTGCAAGAGTAGTACTTCCAGGTATAACGGTACCAGATAAAGTAATGCCGCTACTTGCGATGGAAGTGTTACCTCCTTGGTTAGCTGGAGTTTTCTTAGCTGCACCGATGGCAGCGATTATGTCTACAGTAAACTCTTTATTATTACTTGTAAGCTCGTCAATTATTAAAGATATATACGTAAATTACATAAATAAAGATGCAGCAGACAGTACGATAAAAAAAGGAAGTTTATGGATTACTGGTATTGTAGGACTACTCGTTTATGCAGCGGCGATTAAACCACCAGATTTTTTAATATGGCTAAATTTATTTTCTTTCGGTGGATTAGAAGCAGCATTCATTTGGCCAATCGTATTAGGGTTATATTGGAGGAAAGGAAATGCTACAGGAGCGCTTGCGTCTATTTTAGTTGGGGTAGGCTCATATATGTGTATTCATCTTTTCTATCCAAATCCATTCGGTATACATACAGTTGTCTTCCCGATTTGTTTTGCGTTTATCGCTTATGTTATTGGAAGTATGAGTGCTGTAAAAAAAACAGTATAGGTTAGCTGAAGAACGTAGTCCTTATAAGACTGCGTTTTTTCTTATGAATTTGTTCTTTTTTTATTCTGTATATCCACGGTTATTCATAAATTAATAACAACTGAGGGGATGGAGTTGAGGTCGATGAAAAAAGTGTTATTTTTAGGAGACCCAGGAATTGATGACTCTTTAGCAATTATGTATGGATTGTTGCATCCTGATATTGATATTGTTGGTGTAGTAACGGGATATGGAAATGTAACACAAGAAAAGGCGACAAGTAATGCCGCATATTTATTGCAAATGGCAGGACGGGAAGATATACCTGTTATTAATGGTGCGAAAATTCCTTTATCCGGAGATATTACGACGTATTATCCAGAAATTCATGGGACAGACGGTTTAGGGCCAATTAAACCTCCAAAAACTTTTTCACCAAATATAAAGCCTTTTTGTACATTTTTTGATCTTCTTGAAAAATATAAAGGAGAATTAATAATAGTCGATGCTGGTAGATCAACAACATTAGCGACAGCATTTATTTTAGAAAAGCCGATGATGAAGTATGTGAAAGAATATTATATAATGGGCGGTGCTTTCTTAATGCCTGGCAATGTAACACCAGTCGCAGAGGCGAATTTTCATGGTGATCCCATTGCGTCACAATTAGTTATGCAAAATGCCAAAAATGTGACATTAGTGCCACTTAACGTTACATCTGAAGCAATTATTACACCGGAAATGGTAAAATATATTACGAAACACTCTAAAACGAGTTTTAATAAGTTAATCGAGCCGATATTTACGTATTATTATAAAGCATATAAAAAGTTAAACCCGAAAATAACAGGTAGTCCAGTACATGACGTCGTTACAATGATGGTTGCGGCAAATCCATCCATTTTAGATTATGTATATCGTCGTGTCGATGTAGATACAGTTGGAATTGCAAAAGGAGAGAGTATTGCTGATTTTCGGCCTCAACCTGATGCAAAAGCATTAAAAAATTGGGTGCGAATTGGTTGGTCGTTACATTATAAAAAGTTTCTTGAGGATTTTGTGAAATTTATGACGTAGACATAATAGGAGCATACAAGTTAAAATAATGGAGATGGTTATTTAAATGACCATCTCCATTATTTTGTTTTTAAATGATAAATAGAGAAGAGTTACACAATAGGAGAGGAATTTTACTTGAAAAAAACTATAGTATGCGCAGTAATTGTGGGTATTTTTGTTTTGCTAATATCGGGTAACTTTTTAGTGAAAAAAGTGTGGAGTTCAAATAATGATGATGCACAGTATATTGCATCTTTTATTGAAGAACATAAAGATGAAAAAAATAGTGCGCTTCTAGTAAAGAGAAATGATAAAGTTGTTTATTCTGTAAACCCAAATGTTGTATTGCCAGTTGCTAGTACGATGAAATTAATTGTGGCGCTTGAATATACGAAACAAGTTACTGAAGGGAAAATTGATTCTTCTAGTTTCGTGTCGATTAATGATGTGAATCGTTATTATGTGCCGAATACAGATGGTGGTGCACAAGATAGATGGCAAAAGTATTTGGAGAAGACGGGCAAGATAACTGAAGGAGCGGTTTCTTTAGAAGAAGTGGCAAAAGGAATGGTTAAGTTTAGTTCGAATGCAAATGCTGAATACTTAATGGAATTGTTAGGATTAGATAACATCAATCGAAATTTACAAAGTTTATCACTTCCTGCACATCAACCACTATTTCCAATCGTTTCATCTTTGTATATCCCGGGATATTTGCATAAAGAATTACATGTTCCAAAATATAAAATAGAGAAAAAGTTAAAAGAAATGTCTCAAGAGCAATATCGTGAATATGCGATGATTATTCATGAACGCTTAAAGAAGAAGGGACCATTATTACAGAAGGAAATTCCGCTTTATTTAGAGGAACGTTACGACAAAATTTGGTCAGATAGATTACCAGCAGCTTCTGCAAATGATTATATGGTATTACTTCAAAAGGCAAACCATAAAGGTGGCTTGACAGAGGCTGAAGAAAAAGTGTGGGCAAATATCGTTGAAACAGACATGAGTGCCAAGAAATACCGTAAAACATTCAGACATGCGGGGCAAAAGAATGGTTACACACCATGGACGGTTACAAAAGCAGTTTACGCTATGGATAAACGTGGAAACTGTACGGAGATTGTGTTTTTGGCGAATAATTTAAATGAAGACGATAGTGCAGAAATACGGAAACATTTAGCAAACTTACATTTCCAAGTGTTGCAAAGTGATAAGTATGATGCGACTTTTATTAAATAAACTCGGTGCAGAGAGCACCGAGTTTATTTTTATGTACAAGCACTTTTTTTCTATCTCTGGGTATGATGGGTAGTAATACTTAGGTGAGAGGGGAAAAGGTGATGAAACAAAGTAAAGAAGAGTTTATAAAGAGTGAAGGCGCTGATTTCCCTGGGAAAACATATGTGGATTGTGTATTACAACATGTATTTCATTTTCAAAGAAATTACTTATTGAAAGATATGTTTCAAGTGCATAAAGCACATATTACGATGCTGACGGAAGAAAATTTAATGAAAAAGGAAGAAGCTAAAGTTATATTACACGCATTAAAAAAGGTAGAGGGAATTCCAGAAGAGCAATTGCTCTATACAGAGCAGCATGAAGATCTCTTTTTTTTAGTCGAACATTTAATTTCTCAAGAAGCGAAATGCGATTTTGTAAGTAATATGCATATTGGTAGAAGTAGAAATGATATGGGCGTAACGATGTATCGCATGAGTTTAAGGCGATATGTATTACGATTAATAGAACATCATTTGTTATTGCAAGAAAGTGTACTGCAACTTGCCGCTGATCATAAGGAAACGATCATGCCAGCTTATACACATACACAACCAGCACAGCCAACAACATTTGGTCATTATACGTTAGCAATTTATGATACGATGCAAAGAGATTTAGAACGAATGAAAAAAACGTACCAGCTTTTAAATCAGTCTCCAATGGGGGCAGCTGCACTCTCTACAACAAGTTTCCCGATTAAACGAGAACGAGTTGCTCATCTACTTGGATTTACAAATGTAATTGAGAACTCATATGATGCTGTTGCTGGAGCGGATTATTTATTAGAAGTTAGCTCGCTACTTATGGTAATGATGACGAATACGAGTAGATGGATTCATGACTTTTTGTTGTTAGCAACGAAAGAATATGACGGTATTACTGTTGCAAAGCCATATGTACAAATCAGTAGTATTATGCCGCAAAAACGAAATCCGGTTTCAATTGAACACGCTCGTGCAATTACGAGTAGTGCTTTAGGAGAAGCATTTACAGTATTTCAAATGATTCATAATACACCATTTGGTGATATTGTCGATACGGAAGATGACCTGCAGCCATATTTATATAAAGGGATTGAAAAGGCAATTCGTGTTTTTTGTATGATGAATGCAGTGATCCGAACGATGAAAGTAGAAGAAGAAACGTTAAAAAGTCGTTCCTATAAACATGCAATAACGATAACGGATTTCGCCGATGTTTTAACAAAAAACTATGAAATTCCATTTCGGCATGCTCATCATGCAGCAAGTGCTATTGCAAATATGTTATTGGAGCAGAAAAAAGAGCTACATGAATTACACTTCAAAGAGGTAAATATGTACTTGCAAGAACATTTTAAAATAAATTTATTAGAAAAAGAGTGGAAAGAAATTATATCGCCAGAAGCTTTTATTCAAAAAAGAAATGTATACGGTGGACCGAGTAAAAAAGAAATGAATCGTATGATTAAAAATCGACAAGAGTCATTTCGAAAAGAAGAAGATGTATTTGAAAAGGAAAAACAGAGAATTTTACATGCTGAAAATGCTTTGAATACATTAGCTTTGAATATTATTGAATCGTAAAAGAGGGATTTAATGAATTAATCGCCAATACTTAATTAAAATATAAATAGAGAGAAGAGATTGTCGATGATTCAATTACATGTATATGAAGAGATTGTTCATTTTAAAGAAGATGTTACACCATTTCTAGAAAAGAATGAGCAGGAAAACAATCTCATATTAGGTGTATTACAAATGGTCCAACAACCAACATTTATGGGGATAGCGAAACAAGGAGAAGAAATTGCGGTTGTATTTCTGCAAACAGAAGAGAAGAAACAAATCATTGTTGCAACTTCTGAAATTGCGGGAGTAACTATTGAGGAACTTGCAAAAGAATTAACGAAAGTATATCCGGATATTCCTGGATTGATCGGTAATAAGAAAATTGTACAGAAATTAGCGGAAGAGATTGCAGTATTAGAAAATAAAAAAACGCATGTTGCAATGGAGCAAGGTGTGTATGAGTTGAACAGAGTAAAGAAGAAGTGTAATGCGAATGGACTTTTTCGAGCGGTAAATAATGATGAATTACCATTAATAGAACAGTGGATATATCAATTTTGTGAAGACGTAAAGCTTCCTACTACGAAAGAAGAAGCAAAACAAACTGCGTATACATTAATAACTACAAATCGACTGTTTGGTTTGGAAGTGGATGGGAAACTCGTTTCTGTAGCTGCAAAAACGAGACCAACTAAAAATAATATAACAGTTAATTTTGTATATACGCCGAAAGAAGCAAGGAAAAAGGGATACGCATCTAAGTGTGTAGCAGCACTTAGTCAACGTATGTTAGAGGAAGGGTATAAGACGACTACGTTATATACTGATTTAGCGAATCCGATATCGAATAAAATTTATCAAGAAATTGGTTATGAGAAAATTGCGGAGTCTGTGCTTATATTTTTAGAGAAGTAAAACAAAAAGGTGTGCTATTTTAGCACACCTTTTTGTTATTCATCAATTCTAATAATCTCGCCTTGAGGGAAGTCCTCAGTTTCTAGTAAGTTACGAATAGCTTTCGCAACATATTCAGGTGATAATAGTTTTCCTTCTTCTTTTAATGCAATGAAGCGGTCCAAGTTTATGAAATCTTCTTTATTTGTTTCACGAATTTGTGATTGCATATTAGTATCAACAACGCCAGGTGCAAAAGCGACGATTTTTACTGGATATTCTTTTTCTGCTTCTTCAGTTGCTACGCACTGTGTAAACATATTTACACCAGCTTTCGTTGTACAATAAGCACCCCAGCCAAAGTAAGGATTTTTTCCTGCGCCAGATGAAATGTTAATAACGCGTTTATCTGCTTTCCAGTCTTTCGTATGTTTCATAAATGTAGATGTAAGAATCATAGGTGCAAGTAAATTAATGTGAACGTTCGTAATGAATTGTTCGCTTTCTGCTTTTTCAATTGGTTTCATAGGTGCAACTGTACCCGCATTATTAATTAAATGAATAGAGGATACATTGTCTTTTTTAATAAATGAGATGATTTCTTTAAAGTTAGTTTCTAAGTTATGTACATCTTGAAGATCTAGGGAATAAAAAATGCAATTGCTGTTATATTGTTCTGCAAGTTTCGTAAGCTCTTTATTTTCTCTTCTAGAAATAGAGATGACAGTTGTATTTTCTTCTAATAATTGCGTAGCGATTGCCTCACCTAAACCTTGTGAAGTTCCTGTTATGATAACGTAGCGCATAGTTTTATAAACCCCTCTCATATGTGCGGAATTTTGTTGGACAACGTACATTGTATAGTTTGTCTACATTTTATAGTATAGAGCACTTTTTACTATAATTGAAATGAGATGATTGTGTGCCTTTTATAAATAGGTTTACGACAACAGTACCTGGTGCCGTCACGTTTACTGGGAATACGCTGGGACTTAGCCCTACATCACCTGCACCAGGTAATATTTTTGGTACACTTGCTGTGTTTACGACAGTAAATACAGCATTGCAAGTACCAGGGTTCCCAGCAGGGACAACAGATGAATGGCAATTGAATTCTTCAAGTGCAATTTTAAATCTTCCAGCGGGAAGCAGTGTATTATATGCAGAATTAGTTTGGGCTGGTACTTTCCGGACTGATACGGAAGATGTGTTACCATTTTTAAATGATAACATTACATTTACAACGCCAGCAGGGACGTTTTCTGTTACGCCAGATCCTGCTACCGCGCAGCAAGGTTCAGTAGGAAATCAGTTTTATTATGCTCGCTCTGCCAATGTAACGAATCTTGTTAGTGCAGGTGGGGCAGGCACATATACAACGGGTGCTGTGCCAGCTGCAAGAACTTCAGCCGACCCAACAATCAGTCGTTCAGCTGGATGGACGCTTGAGGTTGTGTATCAAAATGCAAGTTTACCACTTCGAAATTTGTCAGTATATGCAGGTCAAGAAATTATCGATGCTTCATCCCCGCCAGTTGATGCTACAATTTCAGGTTTTGCTACGCCGGCAACAGGAGCTGTTACAGGAAGAGTGCTCGTAACTGCTCAAGAAGGTGATTCTAACATTGTTGGAGATCAACTTCGCTTTGGGCCGAATGCAAATGCTACAGTTGCATTATTCGGACCGAGAAATCCTGCGAATAATTTCTTTCAGTCACAAATTTGTAATGACAGTGGAAATTTAGATACGAGCGGCACGTTTGGAGATTTGAATCAGCCGTTAGGGGTAGCTTTGGCCGTCCGAAGACAGGGGTGGGATATTACGAATGTAGATGCCTCCTCATCTTTAGTAAACAGTCAAACATCAGCAACGGTTCGATTTGTTACAAATGGAGATGGATACGCTGCAGCTGGTTTTGGTGTTCAAATTGATGCAACAGGTCCAATTATTAATCCTGTTAAATCAGTTAATAGAACAGTCGCGGGGGTAGGGGATACTCTCACTTATACAATTACGGTCCCAAATACAGGAACAGGAAGTGCAGAAAACGTTGTATTACGTGATAGTATTCCGAGCGGAACGACGTTTGTTGCAGGTAGTGTTACGGTAGGGGGAGTAACACAGCCGAATGCAAACCCTGCTAATGGAATTAATTTAGGCACAATCCCAAATAACACGCAGAGAATTGTTACATTTCAAGTTCGAATAACATCATTCCCGAATCCCAATCCTATTTTAAATCGTGCAATGGTGTCATATCAATTCCGTCCCTTCGTTGGTAGTCCTCCTATTACAAGTACGTCTTCTTCAAACACAGTACAAACGACAGTGAATCAAGCAACTATAAGTATGCAGAAATCTGTAGATTTACAGACGGCAACGCTTAATGATGTATTAACGTACACAGTTAATGTCACAAATAATGGAAACGTCACTGCGAACAATGTTATTTTTGTTGATAGTATCCCTGCTGGAACAACATTTGTCGCAAATAGCGTTACGGTAAATGGAGTAGCGCGTCCAGGAGCGAATCCAGCAAGTAGTATTAATCTTGGAAGTATTAATGCATCGCAAACGACTGTAGTGCGCTTTCAAGTTCGAGTAACATCGAACCCTCTTGTCAATCCAATTCCAAACCGTGCGAGTGTAACATTTACCTTTACTCCAGTGCCTGGTCAACAACCAGTTTCAGGGCAAGCGACAAGTAATACTGTAGTTACGACAATTAATATAGCTGATATAGCAACGAGAAAAACAGTGGATAAAGCTTTTGCAACGGTTAACGACGTTCTTACGTACACGGTAACAATTCAAAATACAGGAAATGTACTTGCAACGAACGTTATTTTTCAAGATCCGATCCCAATTGGAACGACATTTATCGTAAATAGTGTGACTGTGGATGGGGTTTCACAACCTGGGGTAAATCCAGCGACTGGGTTTACAGTAGCTAATATATCTCCTGGCGGAAGTAGGACTGTTACATTTCAAGTACGAGTAACATCTACACCATCGGGAGGTACGATTGCGAATCGCGGAAATGTATCTGCTAATTTCGTCGTTATTCCGAATCAGCCACCGATAACAATTAATAGACAAACGAATACAGTTGTGACACAAGTTAATACAGGCGGTTTAAATGTAATAAAAGAAGTAAATACAACGCAAGCGGCGGTAGGGGATACTTTAACGTACACAATTGCCGTCCAAAATACAGGGAACGTTCCGTTAACAAATGTATTTTTCCAAGACCCTATTTCTTCTGCTGTTTCATTTGTTGCAAATTCTGTAACAATTAATGGAGTACAGCAAAGTGGACTAAATCCGAATACAGGATTCTCTCTTCCGAATATTCCTGCGGCTCAAACGGTTGTAGTCACATTTGACGTAGTAATTGTACAGAATCCAGAAAATGAAGATATTTTAAATCAAGCAAATGTAACAGCAAGCTTTCAAGTGAATCCGAATGAACCACCAGTAACAATCAATGTACCGAGTAATGTTGTGAATACGACAGTACAATCAGGAAACTTTGAAGTTGTGAAAGCAGTCAATACGGATGTTGCAACGGTAGGAGATGTTTTAGTATATACAATCGAAGTTATAAATGCAGGTAGTGTACCAGCTGCAAATGTATTTTTCCAAGATTCAATTCCACAAGGGACATTATTTATTGAAAATAGTGTATTGGTTGATGGTGTTTTACAAGAGGGGGCAGATCCAGGACTAGGATTCCCATTAAATGATTTACCTACTGGCGCGAGTGTAATTATTTCATTTGAGGTATTAATTGATGAAATTCCACCAGGGAATAATGTTGTAAATAACGCGAATGTAACTGGAGATTTTCTTGTAAATCCAACAGAGCCACCAATTACTGTGACGGTTCCAAGTAATACTGTTATGACAGTTGTGAATTCCTCAGGGTTAAATGTAATGAAGAGTGTGAGCGCTACTGAAGCAGGTGTAGGAGATACACTAACATATACAGTTGCTATACAAAATAGTGGAACGGTAGTAGCGACAAATGTATCATTCCTTGATCCGATTCCAGCTGGAACCACTTTTGTAGCGAATAGTGTAACGATAAACGGGACACCTCAACCAGGTTTAAACCCGACAACTGGATTTCCACTTGCTAATATTCCAGTAGGAGGTATGGTGACGGTCACTTTTCAAGTGACAATCACGAGTGTACCACCAAATAGAGTTCTTCCGAATAATGCGAATGTCACTGCTGATTTCCAAGTAAGTCCTCTCCAGCCACCAATTACAATTGTAACGATTAGTAATATTGTTGTGACGCGAGTGAATGTAGGATCACTTAATGTAATGAAGAGTGTAAATACACCATAAGCCGGTGTAGGAGATACGTTAACGTATACGATTCTTATTCAAAATACAGGAACTGTTCCTGCAACGAATATTGGTTTTCAAGATCCAATTCCGTCTGGTACTGCCTTTGTAGCAAATAGTGTGACGATAAATGGAGTCGTACAGCAAGGCGCGGATCCTATGGCAGGATTCCCGGTACCAAATATTCCGGTCGGGCAAACGGCTACCATTACGTTTCAAGTTACAGTGACGGGTGTTCCGAGCGGTGGAAATATAAGAAACCAATCGAACGTTACTGCAAGTTTTCTTATAAATCCAGCAAACCCTCCAATAACGACTGTTACAAATAGTAATTTTGTAGTGACGCAAGTAAACACAGCACAGTTAAATATACAAAAATCTTCATCTGTACAACAAGCAGCACTTGGAGAAACTTACACGTATTCTGTTGTCATTCGAAATAACGGTACAGTAACAGCAACGAATGTCTCTTTCCTTGATCCAGTTTCTCCAGAAACAACATTTGTAGCAAATAGTGTAACGATAAATGGAACGCCACAACCTGGATTTGACCCAAATGTTGGTTTCCCGCTTCCTAATATTGCAGCTGGAACAGCATTGACAGTAACGTTCCAAGTTACGGTAGTTGCACCGTCTACACGTGGAGCAGTATTAAATACAGCATCTGCTACAGCCACTTTCTTATTAAATCCTTTACAACCACCTGTAACAACAACGAATTCAAGTAATACAACGGTAGTTACAATACCGTTACCTCCTCCTGGTGAAGTAACAGCAACAAAAACAGTTGATGTTGCAACTGGGGCTGTTGGGGATGTATTAACGTATACCGTGCTCATTTCAAACGTAGGAATTATCCCTGTTACAGATGTGTTCTTCCAAGATGTCATACCAGAAGGAACGACGTTTGTTGACAATAGTGTAACGATAGGTGGAGTGCAGCAACTTGGTTTAAATCCAGAAATAGGATTTACAGTTACGCCATTATTAATCGCTGGTGGAAGTATTGAGGTCACATTCCAAGTGACGATTACAGAAATTCCAGATAATGAAGTCATATTAAATGATGCAGACGTTACATTTACTTCACAACCAAATCCGCAGGAACCACCGATTACGGAAACGATATTAACGAATTTAGTCGTTACGACAATTAATATAGCGTTTATTTTTCCAGTGAAAATAGTAGATAAGGAAGTAGCGACTGTAGGAGAAATATTAACGTATGATGTATTGATTTTTAATTTCGGAACAGTGCCAGCGACGAATGTTCAATTTATCGATACTACTTCCGCCGGTGTAGCATTCGTACCAGGAAGCGTGAGTATAAACGGGGTACCAGCACCAGGATTAGATCCTTTCATTGGTTTTACAGTTCCAGATATACCTGTAGATGATTTTGTACTCGTCACATATCAGGAAGTGGTTACGAGCATACCAGAAGGTGGAACGATTGTTAACTTTGTAGATGTTACAGCTACGTTTGCTGTAAGTGAAACAGAGCCGCCTATTACGGAAACGACGACAAGTAACACGACATTAACAGAAATAAATGAATCTGGTTTGAATGTTTTAAAATCAGTAAGTCAGCCGGTTGTTGCAGTAGGCGATACAATCACATATACAACAGTAGTTCAAAATACGGGAACAGTGATAGCGACGAATGTTCAATATAGTGATGTATTACCATCCTCTATAACATTCGTACCGAATAGTGTAACGATAAACGGTGCGTTACAGCCTGGATTAGACCCTAACACTGGCTTCTCACTTCCGGATATAATTCCAGGTGAAAGTGTAGAAGTCACATTCCAAGTAACAGTTGTTAGCGTTCCGTCAAACGGAACAATTGCCAATACGGCAAATGTTACCGGAAGCTTTATTTTAGTACCAGGAGAACCACCAGTTATAGTAAATCAGCCAAGTAATACAACACTCACAACTGTAAATAGAGGACGCTTTAATGTTATTAAACAAGTAAATAGAGCCGCTACTCTAGTTGGAGATGTATTGACGTATACAGTGCAAATAACGAATACAGGAACAGTAACAGCTAACAATGTTCAGTTTATTGATACGATTTCAACAGGTGCGTCATTTGTACCAAATAGTGTAACGATAAATGGAGCTCCGCAACCAAACTTAAATCCGATTACTGGATTTGGAGTTGGAGATATCCCAGTTGGTGAGACAGTTATAGTGACGTTTCAAGCGACAGTTACAAACATCCCGTCATCAGGAACAATTACGAACGTTGCAAATATAACAGGAAGCTTTACTTTAGTGCCAGGAGAGCCACCGGTTGTAGTAACAGAGCCGAGTAATACGACGATAACTAGAGTGAATAGAGGACGATTCAGCGTTATAAAATCTGTAAATAAAGAAGCAACACGATTAGGAGATACGTTAACGTATAGTGTGCAAGTTACAAATACGGGAACAGTGCCAGCGACGAACGTTCAGTTTAGCGATGTTCCATCACCTAGTTTAGAATTCGTTCCTGGAAGTGTACAAATAAATGGGATTCCGCAAGTAGGTTTAGATCCATTTGTAGGCTTTGCATTGCCTAATCTTGCAGTAGGGGATAGCGTATTAATTACATTTGAAGTAAATGTAATCGCAGTTCCGCCTTCTAGTAGCATTATGAATACAGCAAGAGTAACGGGTGATTTTGAATTAATTCCAGGAGAACCTCCGTTTACAATTACGAATTCAAGTAATACGACAGTCACACCAGTAAATAGAGGCAGTTTAGATATGCAAAAAGAAGTAGATCATTCAATTGTTGGAGTAGGAGAAACAGTAAAGTATACGGTTCGAATATTAAATACTGGTACTGCTGATGCGATGAATATTCAATTTATCGATGTCCTATCTCAGGAAGCTGTTTTTGTACCAAATAGTGTAACTGTAAATGGAGTAGCTCGTCCGGGAGTAAATCCGCAGGTTGGATTTACGATTGTAGACATTCCAGTCGGTGAGACGGCGATTGTAACATATGAAGCTACGATTACAAGTTTTCCAGATGGTGGTACAGTAGTGAACGTTGCTGGGGCGTTAGCAGAATATATTTTAGTACCAGGGGAGCCGCCAGTTACAGTGATGGATACGAGCAATACCGTTATAGTGACGGTAAATACTGCAATCTTATTTGTTGCAAAAGGAGCAAACTTTGAAGTAGCAATGATAGGGGATGTTGTCACTTACGGAATCGCTGTTATAAATGATAGTACAGTTCCTGTGACCAACATTGTGTTAACAGATATCATTGATCCGAATACGCTATTTATAAATGGCACGGTAACGGTAAATGATGTATCTTTTCCATTCGCTAACCCGAATACTGGTATTCCGTTAGGTGATTTTCAGCCAAATGATGCAGCAATTATTAATTTCCAAGTTGTAATAATAGGAGGGCAAATAAATAATTTAGTTACAAATACTGCTACAGCGAATGGGCTTGCAACTGTAAATCCGAATGAGCCGCCATTAGTAGTTGAAGGTGATAGTAATACAGTTGTTATCCCGTTTATTCCTCAAAATGTCTCAACGACAGTCGTAAAAACAGCAAATTTACAGGCAGCAACAATTGGAGATGTTATTACGTTTACGACAGTTATTACAAATACGGGGGATACAGCAATACAAAATATTCGTTTTCAAGATATGTTAGATAGTAGTGTTCAATTTGTTCTTGGAACTGTAACGGTTGATAATACGCCAGTGCCAAATGTAAACCCAGTATCAGGATTTATTATAGGAAGTTTAAATCCTGGTGAAGCAAGGACAGTTTCGTTCCAAGTAGCAGTACAGAGCGCGCCAAATGGTTCAGGAAATTATATAAATCAAGCGAGTATTCGTTTTGAACATCAAGTAGGCACAGTGTTGCCACCTGTTACACAAATAGTAGAAAGTAACATAGTTGTCATTCCATTTGTTCCAACAATTGAACAAATTTGCGAAACGAATCTTAATTGCTTAGGGAAAATTCCTTTTCAATGTTCTCCGTGTGATCATTTGCAAATAAAGAAAAAATAAATGAAGAAAGAGCATCCTGTAAGAGAAGGATGCTCTTTCTACATTAATCATGTAGATTCTTTTTCGGGCGAGGTGAAAAATTCGTCGATTTTGTCGGAAAGTAGTAATGGAATAGCTCCTTTTATAACAGAAATGTCCCAGTCCCACCATGCAAGATTCTCTAGTTTGTCAATTGTTTCTTGCGGGAAACGATATCGAATAAATTTTGCTGGATTACCAGCCACAATTGCATATGGCGGTACGTCCTTTGTAACAACACTTTTTGCACCAATAATGGCACCGTTACCAATTGTAACACCAGATAAAATGCAGGATTGATAACCAATCCATACATCATTGCCAACTACGATATCACCTTTTGAAGAAGGGTGACCAGTAATATGTGCTCCTTCATCAAAAAGTGCATTAAATGGATAAGTTGTTATCCAGTCTGCGCGATGTTCACCGCCAAGTATGAAAACGACTTCTTCTGCTAATGAACAAAACTTACCTATTTTCAATTTTGTTTCATCGTTCCAAGAAAAAATGGTTGGCCCTACTTTACTATAAGTATAATCACCAATATCATATTTATTATATTCAGGTTTTTGATTTAAATATAACATGCTTCTTCAGCCTCCTTTCTCAATTAAGTGATACGTATGGAATATTATATGCAAGATGTAGTAATGTGAACTGTATTAATAGGTGAAATGAACAAAAGGGAGTGGGATGTATGCGATACGAAATGGGTTTATATAATAAACCGTTTCAGTCAATTCAATCAGGGAAAAAAGTATATGAAGTACGCCTATACGATAAAAAACGTCAACTAATAAACAAAGGCGATGAAATCGTATTTACGAATCTTACGACAACAGAAATGATGACGGTAAAAGTAACGGAAATAAAGCGATACGAGAGCTTTAAAGCTATGTATGAACAAATCGATAAAAAATTATTGGATTGTGAAAATGATAGTTTAGAGGAGAGGTTAGAAAGTACATACAAAATATATACGAAAGAACAAGAAAAAGAGTGGGGAACAGTTGCGATTCGTATTGAGGTAATAAAATGATAAGAAATCGCGGAGCCGCTATCATTGTACAGGAAGGAAAAATCGCTCTTATAAAACGTATTCGAGAAGAGGAAACATATTATGTTTTTCCTGGCGGAGGGATTGAGGAAGGTGAAACGCCTGAAGAGGCAACGAAAAGAGAGGTATACGAAGAATTAGGGGTACATATACAAGTGGAGCACCTTATTACAAAGGTAAAATATAAAGGAAATGAATATTATTATGCTGCCTATATTACAGGCGGAGTGTTCGAAAGCGGGACAGCTGAGGAATTTCAGCTGGAAGGTAGGGGAAATTATATTCCGTTATGGCTACCGATAAACGAGTTGGAAAAAGTGAATATAAAACCTTATGAAGTGGTCAGAAATATATTTAATCATTATAAAATATAACGTCTGACAACATACAAAAAAAACCATTGACATAGTCTTCTGATTTAAGTATTGTATTCGAGTATGTTTATAATCAGGAGGTTTATATGAGCAATCAAACTACTACACATCATGTGAAAATGACAACAGCGGATCCATCTGGAATTGGTCTATTTGGATTAGCGATGGTAACACTTGTAGCATCATCTCAAAAGTTAGGCTTAACAGATGGCGTTTCACTTGTATTACCGTGGGCAATCTTTTTAGGAGGATTTGCACAAATCTTTGCTTGCATTCATGATGCAAAGCATAACAATACATTTGGTACAACAGCATTCGGTGCGTACGGTCTATTTTGGCTAGGTGTTGGAATGACTTGGTTAATTCAACTTGGAGTATTTGGCGAAAAATTAGCACAAGCTGCAGATTCAAAACAGCTTGGTGTAGCCTTTATCGGATATTTGATTTTCACAATCTTTATGACAATTGGTGCAATGGAAACACATAAAGTATTATTTATGATTTTCGTCCTTATTGATTTCTTATTTATCGGTCTTTCATTAAGTACTTTAGGTGTTATGCCGCATGCAATGCATAATTTAGCAGCATATTCTGAACTTCTTATTTCGTTATTATCTTTCTACGGTTCAGCAGCAGCAGTGTTAAATACACACTTCGGAAAAGTTGTTTTACCAGTAGGAAAGCCTTTTGGTATTTTTAAAAAATAATAAAAAAGCACAGATGATTGTATAGTCATCTGTGCTTTTTTATTTATCCCGCTATTTGCCGGGCAGTAAGACCCCCCGCCTCAAAATTCAGCGGAAACAAAGAAGTTAGGTGGGGGATGAATACCCTCACTTTATTTGAAATAAGTAATGTGAAATGTAAATAAAAGTAGAAAAAATCAATTGAAATTGATTCTCATTATTAATATAATGAGAATGAGAATCATTTATCGTTAGAGGGGGATGCCAAAGTGGCAAAAATTTTAATAGCTTATGCAAGTATGTCAGGAAATACAGAGAGTATTGCTGATTTAATTAAAGTTAGTTTAGATGCTTTTGATCATGAAGTAGTATTGCAAGAAATGGAAGGCATGGATGCTGAAGAATTATTAGCTTATGATGGAATCATTTTAGGATCTTATACGTGGGGCGATGGTGAATTACCATTTGAAGCGGAAGATTTTCATGATGACTTAGAAAATATAGATTTAGCTGGGAAAAAGGTAGCGGTATTCGGATCGGGTGATACGGCGTATGAACTGTTTTGTGAAGCGGTAACGATATTTGAAGAACGTCTTGTGGAACGCGGTGCAGAGCTTGTACAAGAAGGGCTGAAAATTGAATTAGCTCCAGAAGATGAAGAGGATGTTGAAAAATGCAGTAATTTTGCAATTGCATTTGCTGAGAAGTTCTAAGAATGGGAGTGTCAACGTGGAGACAATGTTAAGTGCAACTGCTATTACAAAGTTAAGAGATGGAAAACTGTTGTTAGCTACTACATATAATGGCTTATTTGTTGAACAAGACGGAGAATGGAAACGAATTTTAAATGGTTTTCAAAAACGAATTAGGGATTTACATAGCGAAGATAATGTAGTTTATGGTGTAGGTGACGAAGGGATTTTTATTCGCAGTATGAATGGTGGAGAGAACTGGACAATTCAGCGTTTTCCAACAAAAGCAACGAGTTGGAATGTATGTAGCACTGTACAAGGAACTGTTGTTGCTCATGGAGAAAAAACGCTGTATCTTTCTCATAATTTCGGTTTGACATGGGAAACTATTCATCCGTTTCTTGAGTATGGCAGTGCGGCACCGTCTATTCGATCATTATTTTTATATAAACATTACTTATTTATTGGTACGAAAATACATGCTAAATATGGTGGTGTTTGGCTCTTTGATTTGAAGACACGTAAATTAAAGAGGATTAAAATTGCGATGAATCAAATGATCTCCGCGTTGACTTTACACAATTCTTATTTAGTAGCGGCAAGTGGATCGTGCAAGGGAGTTAGCGGGAATATTTCTTATTGTAAAATAGATGAAAGTATTGCAAGTGAAAAAATATATTGGCATACATGTCAAAGTGAGCAGAAAGCAAGTAGTTATTTAGACTTAAGTGTAGATCAACATGTTTTATATACAACTTCAACGCAAAATAAGGCGGGGATTAGTAGTGTGTGCCGTGTGCTTCTTGAAGAAGGTATTGTTACAGTATGTGATTCAGTTAAAGGGCACGGATGGCGCATTGTTAATCAAAAAGATGGTTATGTAGTAGCCGGATCAGGTGAATTAAAAGCAATGCAGTGGGAACAAAAAATAATTTAAGAAAAAAACTTTACTTTTATTATATTGATATGATATAGTATATTTAAACCATTTTACTTTTAATAATATAGAGATTTAAATGAGCTGTAACTTCCGAGGAGGATAGCAATGTTAAATCTCCTCAGGGGTTGCAGTTTTTTAATATCTGGCTTATTATTGTAAGGTGGTTGAAAATGAATATGTACATATACGTACATTGTAGGAGGATTTTTTTCATGCAAAACGGTAAAGTAAAATGGTTTAACTCAGAAAAAGGTTTCGGTTTCATCGAAGTTGAAGGCGGAGAAGACGTATTCGTTCATTTCTCAGCTATCCAAGGCGAAGGCTTCAAAACTTTAGAAGAAGGTCAAGAAGTTACTTTCGAAGTAGAACAAGGTAACCGTGGACCTCAAGCTACTAACGTAAACAAGAAGTAATTTTTGAAAAAAGAAGGGCTCGCCCTTCTTTTTTTTTGCATTTTTATAGATGTCCTCCTACTTACATATCATAACAAGACTGAATTTTCATTCATTTATTCGGAGTATTTTTGTATAAAGTACATGAATAAATAAATACTGAAAATAAAGTGTTTGTGTGAAAAGGAATTTAGAAAGAGGTAAATAAATTGAAAAACGCTACACATTTCATTGTGTTTGATATTGAAAGGAATTTCAGACCGTATAAATCAGAAGATCCATCAGAAATAGTTGATATCGGAGCTGTAAAAATAGAAATAGGTACAATGAAGATAATTGAAGAATTTTCGGAGTTAGTAAAACCAAGTGCACGATTAACTCGTCATACAACAAAATTAACCGGTATTACGAAAAAAGATTTAATGGGTGTAGAAAAATTCCCTCAAATTATAGAGAAATTTATTCAGTTCATCGGCGAAGGTTCTATATTTGTTTCATGGGGAAAAGAAGATTATCGCTTTCTATCTCATGATTGTACATTATATGGTGTTGAATGCCCAAGTATAGAAAAAGAAAATAGAATTGATTTGCAAAAATTTGTTTTCCAAGCATATGAGGAATTGTTTGAACATACGCCAAGTTTACAATTTGCGGTAGAACAGCTCGCTTTAACGTGGGAAGGAAAACAGCACCGTGCTTTAGCAGATGCTGAAAATACAGCAAATATACTTCTTAAAGTATATAGCGAGAGAGATATTAATAAGCGATACAAAAGACATGGTGAACTTGAACTTGTAAAAAACGGAAAACTAACAGAAAAAGCGAAAAAAAAGATGCGAAAATGGGTGTTTAAAGAACTAAAGAAAAATACAGAACGCCCTTTTGAATGGAGTACATTTGAAAGTGGTGACACGTGGGAAAGTATAACGGAAAGATATTATATAAGTGAAAATACAGTAGAACTCCTGAAAAAACATTTTCGTACAGCAGTGAGAAAAGCGGAACGGCAGATTAGGTATTTGGCTGAGATGGAGGAGAATACAGAGGTTAAATGAATTTCTCCTCCACCTCTAACTACATACATGTAATAACAGCGTATTGATATTAAATAGGCATCAACTTGTTGTTGTGATTGTGCATTATAATTGCTTTGGGATTGTTAAGACGTAATAAGAGTTTTAAACCGTATTAATAAAATAAAAATATATATAAAGAAAAGAGTGTAGTTTAATGGAAACAATCTTTAACATTTTAACTGTTTTAGTTTTTGGGATAATATTTACCACACAATTAGCATTAACTACACTTTCTTTCATAGTAAAGAAGAATTGGAAAAAACTTAATATCTCTTTAAGTTGTGGTGTATTAAAGTTTAAAATAGAAGAGTAAGATTGAGTTTTGTACAAGGGAGGTGTGATAGTGGTAGACTTGGATATTAAAGATGTCACAGTAAAGATGCAATTAAACGGTGTCTTTTGGAATGAGGATCGGATTGCTGAAATGAAGGTGACTACAAAAGAAGAGCATTCTGTTATTCTTCGTCTAGTAGTTGATTTAGAAAGTAAAACTATTAGGGCGACGAGTGCGGAAATAGTGAATGGATTCTGCCCTCTGTGCAAACAGAAAAGGGACGAATGTAGTGAACTTAATGACTTGCAAAACAAAATGGAAATTTTAGAAGAAGCCTACGATTGGGTGAGAGAACATCCGGAATATCGTTTTCAATTATCTTTTTACGAGTACAATAAATTTGAGGTAGTAAAGTGAAATTTGCATCTTAACAACTTATAGAAGGACTTGGTCAACTAGAAATATTGAAGTAGATATTTCTAATGGAAATAAGCTTGTATAACAAGGAAGGGATGTATTTGATTCTGCAACAAATGTCATCTTGCATCAAAAAAATTTGAAAATAAACATGTTTTATTATAAAGCAGAAAAATCGATTCTTAGTAGAATCGGTTTTTAATATAAACAAAAGAGCGCTTATTAAAAGCGCCCAGTAACAACAGTTATATGGAAGTATTTATCCCGTAAAGGCCCGATTGGTGAGGGTTAATAATTAGTGGGGGATGAACAAAACCCCACTGATTAAAGTTTCACTTTATTCAATACCGCTCGGATCAAACGAATACTGCTGCTTATTCTCAATCCGCTCAATCACATCTTGCAGCTCATCTGGCTTCAGAAACTCAATAGGAGAGAAGCCTTTTTCAAATGTAAGTGTGTCTGCTTCAATCATAAGTACATATCGATCATTTACCTTCGCAATATGTATTTGATCCCCGAAATCAGCAAGCAGGGCCTTCACAGAGATATGATCTGCTTTTAGTTTTAATTCGACTTCAGGAGCATGCTCGACGATTTGAGCAGTTGCTTCCATTACTTCTTCGGTTGAAAATTGTTCCATAATTTCGCGTTTCGGACTGGCAGCCCATACTTCCATCGCTTGGTCGAATTGTTCGCGTTCTTCCGTACCTTCTTCAAATACATCTTCAATTTGGTCGTATACCATGTCCATTACTTGTGTTTTCATAATTTCAGGCATAGAGCGTTCGTATTCGACGAATTTTAAGAAGTCTTCAAAGTAGCGGGCATGTGATGCTTGGTGTATTTTTAGTTCGCCTACTTCAACCATACCTTCTTCAGGCATGTACGGATATTGGATAGATTTCATATTCTTTGTTGTGATGGCCATTTCAACGTTACGAATCAGTGTTGATTCATCAGAAATAGAAGCAACCTTTGGTTCAAAGTCGCATTTCATTACGAATACGAAGGGATCATCAAAGTATTTGCGTAGTTTTGCCTGAGCAATTAAAAATACACCACCACGTACAGCGCTTGTGTCAAGATATGTATAAACGAGAGGTTCGCTCATATCTTTAAAGTTTTCTTTTGTTTCTGCAAAGCGAATACGATTAAAAAGGTTGTAATGAGGGTTTGAATCAAGTTCGTGCCCTTCTTCTACAATAAAGCGACCAATTTTTGTTGGGGCTTGTTCTGTTTTTGCATGACGTTCTACTTTTCGCTTCGATATTTTTAATAACTCACCATTCAAAAATTCTTTTAAGGAACTATCTTCATATTCTTCAGCGTCTAAAGTTTGAAAATGTTTGTAGCGTTTATCAACTGCTTCACCTTTTCCTTCTACTTGTACAACATAAAAGGAAAGATAATTTATTTCAAAATCCATATTTATCACCTTGTTTCATTTCATTAACTCTTATCAGTATAGAGATGGAAAAAACTTTCGTCAATTTATATAAGGAAGGGGAAGCCCCTTCCTTTATATAATCTTTATTTTCTCGATTAAAATCCGTCTTCTAATGCTGCGAATGGAATGTTTAGTCTGTTTTCTACTGTGCGTAAACGTTGGTTTAAGCGGTTTAGTCTACGTGTATGGCGCTCAACTGTATTTTCTAGTTGACGAACTCTTTGTTCAAGCTCATTTACGCGTCTTTCTAATTGACGATTTCCAGTGCCAGGAAAAGAGATTGGAAGTTGGAATTGTCTATTTTGGTCATATGGATTCGTGTGCTCTGCTTGATCTATATAAGATTGATATTGTGTTTGTAAGTCATACTGTGGTTGTTGGTACGCATATTGATTATATGGATCATATGGATTGTAGGGATACATAATAACATCCTCCATTTCTTTAAAATAGGTTGAATTCACCATAATGTATGTGCAAAAGCGGAGTGGTGGCACGGCAAATACCTATTTATGTTGACGGGATTTCTCTTTATCCCGCTATTTGCTGGGCAATAAGACCCCCATGTCAAAATTCAGCAGAAACAAAGAAGGTCGGGATGCCCGTAAAACCCCCACTGATTACAGTTTCACTTTATAAAAAATAGCTTGAGGGTTTTTGATTTGTATTTCTTTTGCTTAATGGTATATACTGGATAAAAGAGAGAGTTTACATAAAAGTTACAATTCTATCAAACTCAAACTTTTATGTAAATATGTATAGACATTTATAAAAGAAAAGAGTAATTTATATAGAGTGAAAAATAACTTGTAACATTTTATAAACATATTGTAAAATGATTGTAACAAAACATACATAAAAATGAAATAAATACATAATAGTGATGTTGGGGAAAGGGAGAGAGTATATTGTTCCGTAAAGTAAAGGGTATATTGGTTGGGGTGTTATGTGTAGCTATAATGAGTGGCTGTGGTGCAAAAGTAAGTGATGTTGCATTGGTAAGTGATATTGGTGGGCATACTGTAGAGGCTAAAGCAGAAGTGCAGGATACTATTAGTTTAGTTGATGGTCGAACTGGTACTGAAGTGAAAAAATTAGATTTATCTAGTTTAGGCTATTTTGAAGATGAAGCGAAATTTAAAAAGTCTGTAACAAAGGTTGTTGGTGAGGTTGGAAAAAGCGTCGACAAAAAAATGGTTCCTTCACGTATAGCACCTGATGGAAGTTGGCAAGAAGGAAAACCTTCTTATGAATTAATGGAAAAAGAATTAGTAGATAAATTGTTAAATGTTGGTATGTGGGATGCTACGTATCAGTTGCCGATTGTGGAGAAAAAACCAGTCGCAACATTAAGTGATGCGCAAGGAAATGGTACGGTAATTGGTAGATATGAAACGAACTTAGGTGGTTCAACAGGTGGCCGTATTGAGAATATTCGTTTGTCAGCAGCGAGCATAAATGGAGTTGTGTTAGCAAAAGGAGACCGTTTCTCTTTTAATTCATTAATCGGTGATACAACACCAGATAAAGGATATCAATTAGGGAAAGAAATAGTAGATGGTAAATTAGTAGATGGATATGGCGGTGGTGTTTGTCAAACATCTTCAACTTTATACAATGCAGCAGATCAAGCTGGCCTGAAAATGGTGGAGAGAACTACACATTCTAAAACGGTAGGTTATGTTCCACAAGGAAGAGATGCTACAATTGCATATCCATATTTAGATTTAGTATTTGAAAATACGAATGATGCACCTGTGAAGCTTTATATGGGCATTCAGGGTGGAAAGCTAGTTGCTGAAGTACATAAAATGAGATAAGAGTTAAAATGCCACCTTTTCTAAAAGTTAGAAAAGGTGGCATTTTTATTATGAAAATAAAAATGCATGTGAATTCTGACTTTTCTTATTTACATAGGATGATTTTAGTTGTATCCTTCATAGTAACGGTTATATGTAATGGGAAAATATAGGGATAAGGAGATGAAGTTATTCATGGTAAAAATTCATCCGAAAACACGTATTGGTCATGTTGAATTTAAAGTGAAAGATTTAGAGCGTCAAATTGCTTTTTATGAGAATGTTGTAGGATTAGAGGTAATTAAGCAAGAGGGGAATAAAGCATATTTATCTGGAAAAGGTGGAAAGAACGCGTTACTTGTTCTTGAAAGGTTAGAGGACGGGGTACTGCAAGAACCGCGTACGACTGGTATATATCATGTAGCCTTTTTAGTTCCGACTCGTGAAGCTTTTGCTTCTGCGCTATTTGGGGTTCTTCGTAATAAAAATGTAATTGACAGCCCGGATGAGCAAGAAGGGCGTTATACATATTCAAATGAAATTTTACCAATTTCAAGGTTTAATAGTGCAAGTGATCATACATATAGCGAAGCTTTTTATTTGCAAGATTTAGAGGGGAATGGTATTGAAATTTATGCAGACCGTCCGCGTGATCAATGGGGAGAAGGGCCAGGAGGAAGTACACCACTTGATTTAAAAGAATTGGCAACACTTGTTGATTATGAGTTTGATGGTTTGCCTGCTAATACTGTCGTTGGGCACGTACATTTACGAATAGCTGATGTAGAGAAATCACATGAATTTTATGTGGAAACAGTAGGTTTTGAAGTACAACAGCGTGAAGAGGATTGCTTATTTATTTCAGCAGGGGGATATCATCACCATATTGGTGCAAATACGTGGAACGGAGTAAACAATCCACACCCACCAGTACATGCAACTGGGCTAAAGGTGTATACGATTGTACTACCGTATAAAGAGGCGTTAGATGAAGTGAAAGAAAGATTAATAGAAAAACAACATGAAATAAATGAAACTACAAATGGGTTTGTGGTGGTAGATCCAAGCGGTATTACAGTACAATTTGAAATAGAAGCAGTGTAAAATAAGCGAGAAAGTGTATAATCACTTTCTCGCTTATTTGTGATCATTCATAGCTCAATCCAATATCTTCTTACTACATTCCCATCTTCCTCAGTGAAATCATGATCACGAAGCCCGCCGTTATGTAAAATCGTTTTTTCAGAAGCGGTATTCACTGCGTCGCAAACGACAAGTACTTTCGTGATGTCTAATTCCTTCGTTTTTTCTAATGATAATGCTAGTAATTTCGTAGCATAACCTTTTCTTCTTTCAGAAGGGCGAATGCCATAACCGATATGACCGCCAGCGTTAAATAGATGTTCAGTTAAACTATGACGTATATTAACAGCTCCGACAATTCTATTATTATTTGTAACGAGCCAATATGTAGAATCTGGTACCCAAGTTTCAGGGATATTTATTCCGTTATGCGCATCGAGAAGTTCTTGAACCATAGCTGGGAAGTTAGCAGGATTTTTTGAGATAACCCACGGGATCATTGTTTCACCGCTATCTTTCCATTCGTTATAGAAATCTAAGTATTCTTCTTGTAAATCAGTAGTAGGTGTAAGTAACGAGACGTTCATTGTTAGTAAGCTCCTTTGTTTATGTAGTATTTATAAAAAATTATGATACAAAATGAAAGCGTTTTCCGAAGTTTCTCAACCTAATTTCATGTAATTCACCTTTTATTTTTTAGAAAATTAGTGAAGGTTTAAAATTAGAAGTTATTTATTTTATGTTAATATTTTAAATATTAACATAAAACGGCCGGAGTATTAAGTGTATTTTAGTGGTATTCCTTCATGTTGATAAATGGATGTTTGTGATATTTTTTGTTTTATCTATCTATAATGAATGAAAGGGGGAAGTGCCCGTGAGTGTAGATTTTGATTTTATTATACGAATCGGTGTTGCTGGCTTGTTAGGAGCAATGATTGGTATTGAAAGAGAAATTCGATCGAAAGAAGCTGGATTAAAGACTCATTTCCTCGTAGCGGTAGGAAGTGCGTTAATAATGGTTGTTTCGAAATATGCCTTTTCAGATATTGTGTTTGAAGAGCATATGTCTCTAGACCCAAGTCGTATTGCAGCACAAGTCGTTAGTGGAGTTGGTTTTTTAGGTGCAGGCACAATTATTATTCAAAAGCAGGCGGTGAAAGGATTAACGACCGCGGCTGGTTTATGGGCTACTGCCGGTATAGGATTAGCAATTGGAGCGGGAATGTATGTAGTAGGCATTGGAGCGACGATTCTCGTTTTAATTGGTTTAGAAATTGTAAGTCGTATTTTTAAGGTGCAATTTTTATTTCCGCAAAATATAACAGTGCAAATGTTTGTAAATAAACATGAAGCGATACAACAAATATTAGAAACACTACAAGTGAAAGGCATCCCAATACTCTCATATGAGGTGGAAGCTTCACAGCAAGGTACAGAAACTGTTTATAAGGTAGGAATGCAACTGAAAAATATATCGTCAGAAGAAAAGAATGAGTTTATTCAGCATATGCAAACATTACCGGAAGTTACGTTTATAAAGTTAAAATCATAGTGTTGAAAACGAGGATAGATGTAGCAGAAATTTTGCTATTATCTATCTTTTTTTGATATAAAATGCACGGAAAGTCAAGCGTTAATTTTACATGGAATGGATACATGTGTGAACGTTACCTTATTTTTTTCTCAATACAGGACAAAAAGTAAAAATAGTAAAATAATGGAGCGGGACACTAAAAATGTAAGGTAGGGGAGAGCATGAAAGGCTATTCAAAGAAAATGTTAGTAGGGATAAGTTTTGCTAGTTTAATGTTAGGAAGTTTTCAAGGGGGAAGTTTGGCAGAAGATACTAAGGGAGAGCAAGTTTCTTATCGAAATGTGCTCAAAATGGAGCCAGTCGGTGTACAACTACCAGTACAAGAATTAGCTCATTCATCGAAAGTGCTCGAAAGCAAGTCTTTTGAGAAAAGGCTACAATTTGCCGATTTATCACAAAGACCACCTGAGGTGAAAAAAGAAAGTAAGCAATTAGCTGTAGCGAAAACTTATACAATTGCTGAATTAAATCAATTAAGCAATCAGCAGTTAGTAGATTTACTTGTAACAATTGATTGGGAGCAAATTACGGGGCTATTTCAGTTTAATACAGACAGTCTAGCATTCTATCAAAATGATAGTAGGATGCAGGCGATTATTGATAAATTGAAGCAGCAAGGACAAGCCTATACGAAGGATGATTCAAAAGGGATTGAGACATTAGTGGAGGTATTACGTTCAGGATTTTATTTAGGATTTTATAATTCGGAACTTAGAACCTGTCTGAAATCTATGATATAATCTATACAAAAAAGGATGTTTCCTAATGATACATGATTATACCAGTAATATTACTCGTAAACAGTTTGAACTGATTCGTGAAGATTTAGAAAATGCACGGAAAACGACGCGCCCACGCACAGTTGATTTGTACGAGGTATTCTGCGGTGTACTATATTTGCTTACGACAGGTTGTCAATGGCGTAATCTGCCAAGGGACTTTCCAAACTGGAAAACCGTCTATTCCTACTACCAGATTTGGCGGAAAGTAGACGAGAATGGCATAAGTCTTCTTGAAAAAGTGCATAAAAAAATTGATCGAAACCTATCGTGAACAAGAGGGGCGAAAAAAACAGACAAGCTTCTGCATCGTAGATGCACAAAGTGTAAAAAACACATGGATAGCGAGTGAAAAAGGCTACGATGCGGGAAAGAAAGTATCAGGAATCAAACGACATATCGCTGTAGACACCAATGGTCTCATTCATGCGATTGAAGTAACAACTGCGAATATAACAGATCGAGAAGGTGCTATCCAAATGTGTGAAAAGCATAAAAAATCATTGGACAAAGTGACAAATATACTTTGTGATGGTGGATATACGGGCCCATCATTTGCACAATCGATAAAAGAAACGATTCATTGTTCAGTTGAAATTATCAAACGCTCGGAACTTCACAAGTTTGTTGTGTTACCCAAACGCTGGATCGTAGAGCGAACTTTTGCTTGGTTGGAAAATTACCGCAGACTGTGGAAAAACTGTGAACGAACACTTGAAAACAGTAGACAAAGTTGCTTATTGGCAGGTGTGGCAATTTTATTGAAAAGATTCTAGACAGGTTCTTAGTAAATTAAATGAACGGAGTTATCATGATAAATGCTTACCTGCATTAAAAGCGATAGCTAACAATTCAAATTTCAAGCTGGGTACATTAGAGCAAAATAGAGTGGTATCATCATACGGAAAGTTAATAGGAAACGCTTCGAGTGATGTGGAAACGATAACATCAGCTGCAAAGATTTTTAAACAATATAATGATAATTTTTCTACATTAGTAGATAATCTTTCAGCTGGAAATGCTATTTACGATATTATGCAAGGTGTTGATTATGATATTCAATCGTATTTGTACGATACGAGGAAAGCACCGAAAGATACAGTATGGTATCAGAAAATAGATAGTTATATTAATGAATTAAGTCGTTTTGCATTAATGGGAACGATTACAGCAAAAAACGGTTGGCTTATTAATAATGGCATTTATTATACAGGTAGACTCGGTACGTTCCATAGTACAGGAACGAAAGGGTTACAAGTTGTAACAGATGCGATGAAAATATATCCATATTTAGGGGAGCAATATTTCGTAGCTGCTGAGCAAATTGCAACGAATTATGGCGGGAAAGATGCAAATGGTAAAGTGGTGAATTTAGATCAAATAAGAGAAGATGGAAAGAAAAAATATTTGCCAAAAACGTATACGTTTGATGATGGGGCAATTGTTTTAAAAGCTGGAGATAAAGTGACAGAAGAAAAAGTAAAACGTTTATATTGGGCGGCAAAAGAAGTGAAGGCACAATTCCATCGTACGGTTGAAAGTGATCAACCTTTAGAAAAAGGAAATCCTGATGATGTATTAACGATGGTTATTTATAATAGCCCAGCGGAATATCAATTTAATCGTCAATTGTACGGATATGAAACGAATAACGGTGGTCTTTATATAGAAGGAACAGGTACGTTCTTTACTTATGAGCGTACGCCAGAAGAAAGTATTTATAGTTTAGAAGAATTATTCCGGCACGAGTTCACGCATTATTTACAAGGTAGATATGAAGTACCAGGGTTATGGGGACAAGGAAAAATATATGAAAATGAAAGATTATCTTGGTTTGAAGAAGGAAATGCTGAATTTTTTGCAGGGGCAACGAGAACGGATAATGTTGTACCGAGAAAGAGTATTATAGGAGGGTTATCTTCAAACCCAGCAGAGCGTTATACGGCAGAGCGAACGTTAAATGCAAAGTATGGAACGTGGGATTTCTATAATTATTCCTTTGCTTTACAATCGTATATGTACAATAAGAGATATGATATGTTTGATAAAATACATGATCTTATTAGGAAAAATGATGTAACAGCATATGATGCATATCGCTCTACATTAAGTAAAGATGCGAATTTAAATAAAGAATATCAAGACTATATGCAAATGTTAGTTGATAATCGTGAGAAATATAATGTGCCATTAGTATCAGACGATTATTTAGCGAATCATGCATCGAAGCCAGTTTCAGATATTGCAGCAGAAATAACAGCGGAAGCAAAATTGAAAAATGTATCAGTGAAGAAAAATAAATCACAGTTCTTTAATACATTCACACTACAAGGAACATATACAGGAACTGCAGCAAAAGGAGAATATGAAGATTGGAAAACAATTACACAAAACGTTAATGATACGTTAAAACGTTTAAGTGCAAAGGAATGGACAGGCTATAAAACAGTAACAGCATACTTCGTAAATTATCGCGTGAATGCATCAGGACAATTTGAATATGATGTTGTGTTCCATGGTATTAATACGGAAGAAGGGGCAGAGAATAAAGCACCAGTTGCGGTTATAAACGGTCCGTATAGTGGAAATGTAAATGAAGCAATTTCATTTACAAGCAACGGATCAAAAGATGAAGATGGGAAAATTATTTCATATAAATGGGAGTTTGGTGATGGAGCAGTAAGTAATGAGCAAAATCCAACTCACGTATATACAAAAGAAGGAACGTATACGGCTAAATTAACAGTAACAGACGATAAAGGAGCAACTAATACTGCTACAGCGACTGTAGCTGTTCAAAAGAAAGAAGATAACAGTGTAGAAAAAGAACCGAATAACTCATTCCAAACAGCAAACAAACTGCAGTTAAATCAAGTCTTACGTGCTAGTTTAGGAAATGGCGATACAAGTGATTTCTTTGAAATTAATGTGGAAACTGCTAAAAACCTTCAAATTAACGTAACGAATGAAAATAATATTGGAATGAACTGGGTACTTTATTCTGAAGCAGATTTAAATAATTATGTTACGTATGCTCAGCAACAAGGGAATAAATTAGTAGGTAGCTACTACACGTATCCAGGGAAGTATTATTTACATGTGTATCAGTATGGCGGGGGGACAGGGAATTATACGGTGGAAGTAAAGTAGTAAAAGGGGAGTTGTCTTTTTCAATGAATGGAAAAAGGTCTGTACTTTAATGAAAAAACAACTGCAGGAAATGTCACTAGTGATAATAACAAATTAAGTGTCGCGAGATATTATATTTACATTAAACAAATCTAATCAGTAAATGAGATAAAATCGATGAACTAGTATTTCATCACGATGTAAGAAAAGTTATAAATATTAAGTGCGTTTAATGTAGTTAAACTAAAGGATCAGAGTGTATCTGTAACAATAGATAAGCTCTGATCCTTATTATATTTAATTAACGCATATGAATTTAAGATAATTAATAAATAAGCTAGCTAGCGGGATTCTTAAAATTCATTTATGTAATTAACTAAACAGAAAATTGTTATCACATTAGCAAGGGATACTAATAGAAAAGCGTGTCCCTTTACCTAATTCACTCTCTATTTCTATATCTCCGTTTAATTCTCTAATAATACTATAAGCAATCATAGTACCAAGCCCAGTTCCTTTTTCTGTTGTTGAATAGAATGGCAAAGCAATTCGTTTTATTTGTTGAGATGACATCCCAATTCCTGAATCAATAATATCAATTATGATATTTCCTTTTACTTTTTGTATATTTATTTGTAATAATCCACCATTTTTCATAGCCTCAATTCCGTTTTGGATGATGTTGTTTAGACAGAGTTTGAATTTTTCGGGGTCCCCATTTATATAAAAGGAATCTGTACTATTTTGTTTGATTTCAACTTTGTATGATAAAGCGAGTGGTGAAATAGTATCTTTCACCTGATTTAAAATGTGATTAATATCTATTTTTTCTTTTAGGGTATTCTGTGGTTTGGTTAAAGATAAATAGTTATTAATAGTAGATTGTATTTGCTGCATTTCAATTAACATGATTTCTAAGTATTGATCCTGAGATAGCTTAGAGGCATGTTTTTCATTTAATAATTGAGTGAATCCATGTACCGTGGTTAGTGGATTGTGGATTTCGTGTGCAATTGACGCTGCTAGTTCGCTAGCTATATAAAACTTTTCAGCCCGTTGCAGTTTTTCTTTCATTTTATATTTCTCAATCATTTCCTCTATAAAATAAACTGATAATAATACTGTGAAAATATTAATGATTATATAATTTAATAAAAATTCTATGAGAGTAGAGTCTATTTTACCTCCTGTATTTATTTGAGTTACAATACCGCAAATAGAAAGGGAAGCTGTACATACTAAAATAAGAAGTAAGCTTAATAATATCTTTTTTTCTTTAAAATACATAGGTAATAAGTAACGAAAGAGCATTGTTATAACAGAAATGATAGTAAAGATAATAAATGATGGAAGAACGCCATTTCCGCCTAAGTAAAACCGGTAAGAAAGATATAAAATCTCTATAAAAACAATGTTTTTTGTATTTCCATATAGAAAAACTAATATTATAGGAATAAAACGTAAATCATAAATAAATCCCACATGTAAATGAAAAGGAAAAGTCATACAAAAAATAATAGCAATGGAGGAAAGGATAGAAAATAACATATTATTACATGTTATTTTTTCTTTAAACTCTAGCCAAAATACGTGATAGCTAAGGATACAAATTATTATAATAAAGGTATTTAATAAAAGAGTAGAAATTCCCATAGTTTTGCATCTCCGATAGTTTGTAAGTAGAATTATGTATGAGTTGGACATAGATGTTTAGTATTAGTAGACTTTTTATCTAAAAAAGGAAGGGTACTTGAAAAGTGCTGTTATATTACTCGTATTAAAATTGATAAGGAAAATAGAAAAAATAATAGATAAAAAATCTATTTAAATTTATGAATATATGAAATTATAAACTAACTTTTGTATAGGTAAAATTGGGATTGAGTTACTGATAAAATAAGGTTTTTTAAGTATGAATATTCTGTGAAAATGATATGCGTGGTGACTCCTGTTTTGTAGCCTTCGTTATATTAACATGGAATATATCAAATTACAAAGTGAAATTTTAGAAAAATTTTATTAGTACATTTTATCTGAAATAGAAATGCTATTTATTTGAGTATTTTGGTACTTAATCGTAGAAAACTTTGTTAGAAAAAGATTTTAAAATTTACATGTTTTTTATGAAGTGTAATATTGTAGCTTTATCTATGTGGCTTTCTCAATAACTATTAAGGCGGAAAGTTAAAATATATAGGTTTATAGATATGAATTATTACATAAAAACGCACTTAAAAAAGGATGTATGATGGTAATAGAATACAAACATCAAGGGGGAACTTAAAATGAAGTTAAATAAACTAGTGCTTAGTTGTGGAGTAGTTTCAGCATTAACACTTGGTGTGTTAGGGAATAATACTTATGCTGAAGAAGTACACAAAACGAACGATCCAATTCATGTAGTTGAACATGTTTCTGCAGACTTATTATTAACCCAAACAATGGATTATAGTGGCGAGGCTGTAACTTCTTTCGTATATGATGGGAGTGCTGACTTAAGCTTCTCTATGAAAAATAATGGTCAAAATACAATGGGATATAGTGTAAAAGGTCCAAATACAGAGCTAATTGTTGGTGGTTATATAAAACCTGGAGAACAACAAATTAATGTTACAAATGTACGGAATGCTGTATCTCCATTACCGAATGGAACATATAAAATTTACGTTTCAAATGATGATGGTTCTAAGGGGCAATTCCAAGTTTCAGTAAGATCTATGAATTAAATTTAAAACGCTTTGTTTTTAAATTAATTTAATCTTTGCTTATTGGAAAGAAGCTAAAATGAATTGAGAATTACCGATAAAAATGAAAACGAGCACCTTATCTAATTGTGAGAGGGTGTTCGTTTTTTGCTATTAAACAGAAAATAATTATAAATATATTTTGATATTCCCATTGCTAACCTACTAGATTGTGTCAACTAGAGAATGTCTACTATAAAACATATTAAAATAAAGATGATATAACATTCCGCTAAATTATATGGGGAAATAGAAAAACCACCCTTATATGAGTGGTTTTAGTAATTATTTTTAGGTTATACATTTAAAATTAGGCTAAGTTATAGAAATAATAAACATTTAATCCGTTGTTATTATTTTGGTTCTGGATAATGATTGTAGTATGAGATTCTAATAAATTCTTGGTAGACATTTGTTAATTTGGCATCTCTAAGAGCATCGTTGAATTTTTGCATACGTACACTCCCTTGAGCGTAGCCTCCACCTGGAGTATAAGGGTTTCTAGCTTCAAAGTCATCCAAAAATACTTTTAATTTTTTATAGTCTTGAGATTGATAGAAAGCCACGGCCTCTTCAGGAGTGACATCAAAGTAAGAGGATGACGTTGAGTTATAAGAAGCTGCTTGAGCAGTAGGTGCCTCTAGCATAGTTGCAGCTCCACCGAACATAGTAAGCGCCATAGAAGATACAATAATTTTTTTAAACATAATAAAACCTCCATATAGAATATTGGATTAATAGTAACCCTGTAATCATTATAGTTACAGTGAAAATGATTATCAAATGCAATATTGCATAATATATCCCACTATTTTTGGGGAGTAAGACTCCCGCCCAAAAATTCAATGAAAGCAAAGAAGTTAGGTGAGAATCGGGCAGATTAAAGTTTCACTTTATTATTTGAACGAGAACTCACCTTTATATTTAAATGGAGGAGTGTAATAGATTAAAAGAGGTATATAAATTACTCAGGTTAACAAGAAAATGAAAAGGCTATTTTAAATAGGGGAAAGCTTAATAACTGGAGTAAAGGAATTGCTATTTATATATTTAACATACATATTTGTCTTTTAAATTGTAGGCGTGTTTTAGAATTTGTATATAGTAAATTCGTTAAAAAACTTGATAAATAATAAAATGTGTAAATTTTTTGACTATTTTATTAAAATTATTTAATATTTGTAATTTATTGTTTTATAATGATAATTGAGTCGATCGTGAATGTTTTAGATATTGCGATATATACTCGGATTAATTTATTCTAGGGAGGTTACAAAATTGGGTAAGAGAGTCATTATAAGAGTTTTTACATTATTATCAGTACTGGCATTATTCCTTAATGTATTTTTACCTAGGGCTAGTGCAGAGGTTATGACGCATGAGAAATATTCAATGGACTGGAGTTATAGTAATAGTCTAGGTAAGTACATTCGCACTGAAATGATTAAAAATTCAAGTGGTCAAATTGCTTATTGCTTAACCCTTGGATTAAAATCACCAAATGGTGAAGATCTTCCTGAAATGGGGAAAACAGATAATGTAGTATATAGAGTCTTATTAAATGGTTTCCCGCAAAAAAGTGCTGAACAGCTGGGAGTAGCTAATAAAAATGAAGCGCATTATGCAACGCAACTTGCGGTTTGGAATGCATTAGGTCAACTCGATGTAAATGAATTAAAACATGAGAATAAAAATGTTGAAAAAGCAGCTAAGGCTATTATTAGTAATGCTAATAATAGTGAAGAGACTCAAGATGTTTTTATGAATGTGATTCCTGCTGAAAAGCAAAAAGCAGAATTAAAGGGTGAATTCTTCGAAACAAATCTATATTCAGTACAAACAAATGCTAAGAGTGGTTCTTATAAGGTAGTAGCGAAAAATGCACCTAATGGAGTTAGAATTGTTAGTGAAAGTGGAGAAGTGAAAGATCAGCTTTCAGTTGGAGAAAAATTTCGTATCCAAATTCCTAAGAATACAAAAACGGGTGAATTTAATTTAAGTGTTGCTGCTAATTTAACTAAAGTTCAAGCAATTGCTTACCGTGGTACGGATACTGTTCAGAATGCTACAGTACTATTAGAGAGAAATGAAGAAAAGCTTAGTAGTGATCTTGCAGTAAATTGGGAAGCAGCTGGTTCTTTAAAAATTAAAAAGGTTGGAGAAAATGAAGAAGTTTTAGCTGGTGCAGTATTTGAGGTCTTTAATGCAAATAATGAATCAGTCGGAAAAATCACGACTGGTGCTGATGGTATGGCAGAATTAAACAACTTACCAATTGGTACTTACACATTAAAAGAAATTAAAGCACCAACAGGCTATGTTTCAGATGATAAACCACAAACTATTGAAGTTAAGACAGGAGAAACAGGAGCTGTCCAAATAGTAAATAACAAAGTAAAAGGTAGCATCGAAATTAAAAAGCTTAGTGATTCAGGAAAGATTTTACCAAATGTTGAATTCACAGTCTTCACTGAAGATGGAAAAGAAGTGAAAAAAGTAGTAACAAAAGAAAATGGAATTGCAAACGTTGAAGGTCTTACGTATGGTAAATATTATTTCTTAGAGACAAAAACACCTAATGGATATATTGGAAATAAAACAAAGTATCCTTTTGAAATTAAAGAGCACAATAAAACACTTACTTTTACAGTGGAAAATACCGAAGTGAAAGGTAGTGTAAAATTACTAAAAGTAGATAATGAAGATATTAGTAAAAAATTAGAAGGTGCAGTATTTGAATTGAAAGATGAAAGTGGAAAAGTAGTTGGGGAATATAAGACAGATAAAAATGGTGAGATTAACGTCAAAGATTTAGCGTATGGTAAATATTCATTTGTAGAAAAGGCTTCTCCAAATGGTTACGTTCTTGTTAAAGAACCGATTATGTTCGAAATAAAGGAACATGGAAAGATTATTGAGCTATTGGCAGTTAATCATCTTATCAAAGGTGATCTAGAAATTACAAAGGTAGATGTAGCTGATGGAAATAACAAGCTTCCAAATGCAGAAT
The DNA here is from genome assembly GCF_045291115.1 of Bacillus sp. PPSBB_2. Taxonomy (NCBI): domain Bacteria; kingdom Bacillati; phylum Bacillota; class Bacilli; order Caryophanales; family Bacillaceae; genus Bacillus; species Bacillus sp. PPSBB_2. The sequence continues at coordinate 3,695,919 of NZ_CP147983.1, read as the reverse complement.
TTACGATTTATAACGAAGCAGGAAAAGAAGTAGTAAAAGGAAAAACAGACGATAAAGGAATCGCTAAATTTGAAAAGTTACCATTTGGAAAATACACATATAAAGAAACTGTTGCACCAAAAGGTTATGTATTAAATGAAGAAACGTTCTCTTTTGAAATTAAAGAGAATGGTCAAATCATTAAACACATTGTCAAAGATGAAAAGATTCCTTCAATAAAAACAACAGCTACTGATAAAACAGATGGTACAAAAGAAATGCACACGTCTAAGTCTGTAACAATCCAAGATAAAGTGGAATACAAAGACCTACAAGTAGGTAAAGAGTACACTTTAAAAGGTAAATTAATGAATAAAGAGACTAATAAACCATTAGTTGTAAATGGTAAAGAAGTAACTGCTGAAACGAAGTTTACACCAAAAGAAGCAAATGGTTCTATTACACTAGATTTCACTTTTGATGCAACTGGTTTAGAAGAAAAAGAAGTAGTAGTATTCGAAGAGTTACTGAAAGACGGAAAAGTTGTTACGACACATGCTGATATCAATGATAAAGGTCAAACAGTTAAGTTCGTTAAGTCATCAGTAAAAACGACAGCAACAAACAAAGCTGATGGTTCTAAAGAGTTAGACGCTTCTAAATCTGTAACAATCCAAGATAAAGTGGAATACAAAGACTTAATCGCGGGTAAAGAGTATGTTGTAAAAGGTAAACTGATGGATAAAGCAACAAACAAGCCATTATTAGTTGAGGGTAAAGAAGTAACAGTAGAATCTAAGTTTATTGCTAAAGAGAAGAATGGTTCTATCACACTAGATTTCACATTTAATGCTTCTGCATTACAAGGTAAAGAAGTAGTAGTATTTGAAGAACTGTATCAAGATAATATATTAGTAGCTATTCACGCTGAAATTGAAGATAAGGGACAAACAGTGAAATTTAAAGAGGTAAAGCCGGAACAACCTAAACCAGAACAGCCAAATTCAGATAAAAATACGCCAACACCAGAGCAACCTAACGAGCAAGTAAAAGAACAACCACAACCTAAGAAAGAAATTCAATCTAAAATTGGATGGTTACCGCAAACAGGTACTAATCTTACAAGTTGGTTCTCTATGGCTGCAGGAGCATTACTGTTAATTGTTGGTGGAGTGATTTTCTTAAAACGTAAAAATGCATAGAAATTAAAAAATAAGCACATCTGTTTTGAAGTGACCCCTAAAAGTTAGACACGGTTATTTCATTAGGCAGCTTGATAAAAGTGAGTCCGGTATTGTACCGGGCTCATTTTTAATTTTGCCTTAATCCGTTTCGTATTATAATAATCTATATATTTTTCTAATTCTATTTTAAAGTGCTCTACATTTTCAAATTCTTTTATGTAGAGGAACTCCGACTTCATAATCCCAAAGAAATTTTCTATTACTGCGTTGTCGTAACAGTTGCCTTTTCGAGACATACTCTGGACGATAGCTCTTGATTCAAGTGTCCGGACGTACTGTCTCATTTGATAATGCCATCCTTGATCCGAATGCATCAGTAGCTGGTGGGTTTCAGGTAAACGTTCCAATGCTTTCTCTAACATGTCTGAAACAAGCGAATACGTCGGTCTAGAACCAATTGTATAGGTAATAATTTCACCATTATACAAATCTAATACAGGTGATACATACAGTTTTTCTCCAAACAATTTAAACTCTGTGATGTCTGTTACCCACTTTTGATTCGGTGCATCTGTATGAAAATTACGCTCTAAAATATTAGGTGCAATTCTACCGACTTTTCCTTTATAGGATTTATATTTCTTCATACGCACAACACACTTTAACCCAAGCTCTTTCATAATGCGCTGAACCTTCTTGTGGTTCACTTTCTGGCCACGATTCGTTAATTCATCACGAATGCGACGATAACCATAACGACCTTCATTTTCCTCATAAATCGCTTTAATCTCGGCTTTCAAATCGGCATCTACATCTGGACGATTCATTTTCTTTACTAAATCATAATACGTGCTTCGAGGAATAGTAGCTAGCTCCACGAGTGCCTTCACCGAATATTTATGCCTTAATTCATAGACTACTTGCGCTTTGTCTTGTTTTGTGATTTTTCCTTGTTTTGAACTAAGGCATTTAACTTTTTTAAGTACTCATTTTCCATCTCAAGCTGTTTAATGCGTGCTTCAAGTGCTTCGACTGATCCTTCAGCTAAAGGTTGTTTTACTTGTTTATTTGAATCTTTTTTCATGGATGGACGCCCCTTTTTCTTAGATTGAAGGGCATCAATTCCTTGTGTTTCGAGCTGTTTTTTCCAAACAGAAATCGTTGAAGGGGCAGGAATATTAAAGATAGCTGCCGTCTCAAATAAGGACATACCGTTTTCAATCATAAAGTTTAGTACGTCTAGTTTAAATTGTTGTGTGTAATTTGTACATCGTTTTAGAAAAGCTTCCAGACCATTCTGTTTATATTGGTTTACCCAATTCAAAATGATTGTGTCACTTATACCGAGCGATCTACCCATTTCTCGATAACTTTCATTTCCGTTCAAATAACGTAGAACGATTTGTATTTTTTCATCAGCTGTAAATTTAGCCATAGAAAAACTGCACCCCAATTGTTAGACTGTGTCTAACAATTGGGGTGCAGTTCATTTTTATAACAAGATGTGCTTATTTTTATCATTTTAGCCAAGAAGACTCCTATATTTAAGCGTGAATGGCATTTAAAATAGCAACTTTATTTGTAGTAAACAATACATAATTTTGTTTTACTGTTTTAATTAAAATACGGTCTGTTGTCCCATAAGATGTTCCAATACGTATTACATCTACTTCTTCAACACCAGCATAGGTAGCATCTTCGGTAACCTCAATCACATCACGTAATGGAATTGTAATCTCCGCCAATTGCCATGAAATAATTAATTCTTCATTTGTTTTTTTTACATTAATGCCTAGCATTATACCAAGACCCTTCAATAATAATATGCTACACTTCTAATCTTATTATATAAATTTTTAGATTGTTTATCTATATATAGGAATAGAATTTATTTCTATTTGTGAGCATCTTAATGATGTCAAACAAATAGAAGGATATACATTCTTTCTGTTAAGAACTATATAAACAAAAGCAGACCTTAGAAGAATATATGAATCTATGAAAATAGAATTGAAGAATTAAACTGGCTAGCAATAGAAGTGAGATTGTAAAAGGTAGGGGATATAAATTAAGGTGTTTTTTAATTTCATTGGTGAGGAGGGAAGGTATCCCTCTTCTTTTTTCGTTCCTTGTAAAATTTGAGGATGTCCTAAGGGAGTGAAAAGATGGATTGTGTGGGTGTATTAATAAAGGCCACTTTCGGTGACTTCTAGAGATGTTTTTTGGGGGAATACAATATTATAAGTTGTAGTATTCATTGCAGCAATTGACTATATTATAGGGGCATTCACGTTGGGATATAACAGAGAATTATAGAGTAAAGTGGGATTCAAAAGCATTGTTAAAAATGTGGTTGTTATAAGTTATTCTCCTATCAAAATAATTAGTCTTTGCTCAAAATTTAAGACTGCTATTTTATTATATCAAGTAACTGTTTATATTATTTAATAATTACTTGGTTTACTATTAAGGTGGTTATCTTACAAAAGTGTAAGGTTATTTTAATTGACACTCGTATGTATAAGTAACTATACTGGTTACACAATGTTGGTGAGTATATTTAATAATCTCTATCTATAAGTGTGTGTCCGAGGATTATTTTGGAGTAATAGTTCTATTTTAAATTCGTTATCTGCTATATAGTAATACGAACAATTTAATCTATTCTTTATTCAAGGTCGTATTATTTAAAGATTAATTATAAATGATATATTTACCAAATTGTAATAACTTGATAGAGGTGTTACATTTTGAAATACAAATTAATTGCTACAGGAATTCTTGCTGGAAGTCTATTATCCTACTCATCTAATACATTTGCAAATACTCATAAGTTCCCAGATGTTCCTGCATGGGCGGACAAATCCGTTAATTATTTAGTTGATAAACAGGTATTGAATGGCTATCCAGACGGAACTTTCGGTTCAAATGACTTATTAGACAGAGCTTCGGCTACAAAAATTATGACAAAAGTTTTAGGTCTACAAATTGACTCTAATGCAAAACCATCATTTACAGATTCACAAAACCACTGGGCGACTCCGTATATTGCTGCTGCTGAAAAAGCTGGTATTGTTAAAGGTGAGGGTAATGGAATCTTCAATCCATCCGGAAAAGTAACTCGCGCTGCTATGGCTACGATGCTAGTAAATGCATATAAACTACAAAGCACACCAAATCATAATGAGCAGGTTAAATTTGAAGATTTAAAAGGGCATTGGGGAGAAAAATATGCCAATATTTTAATCGGTTTGAAAATTTCCAATGGTACTGAGAACGGTTGGCAACCAAATAGATTTATAACACGTGCTGAAGCTGCTCAACTTACTGCAAAAACAGATATGATGCAACATCGTCAAAAAAACCCATTAGAAAGCAAAACAATTATTATTGATCCTGGACATGGTGGCGAAGATCCTGGGAAATCCACAAAGGGATTACCTGAAAGTAAGATTGTACTAGACACTTCTTTACGTCTACAACAATTACTTGAAAAGCATACACCATTTACAGTTTTATTAACTCGTCAATCTGATAATAGACCAGGACATGATCAAAAAAGTTCTTTACAGGAACGTGTTAAATTTGCTAAGAAAAATCGGGGTGATATCTTTATAAGCGTACATGCAAATGCTTTTAATGGTAATGCAAAAGGGACAGAAACATATTACTATAAATCTTCTAAATCTGAAAAAACAAATCCTCATGTGGAAGAAAGTCGTGTTTTAGCGGAAAAAATTCAAACACGTTTAGTAGAGGCACTTCAAACACGAGACAGAGGAGTTAAACATGGAGACCTTCATGTTATAAGGGAAAATGACATGCCAGCTGTGTTGACGGAACTGGCATTTATAGATAATGGTATTGATTACAGTAAATTATCTACGGAAAATGGCAGACAAATTGCAGCAGAAGCCATTTATGAAGGAATTTTAGATTATTATGAATGGAAAGGAAATAATGTATCTGAATATAGGCTGTAATAAGTAATTGAAAATATAGTAATTCTCGAAATGAAGAATTCTATAATTTTTTTAAAATTTTTTAAACAACAATTTTAAATTTGTATTTAAAATTGTTGTTTAAATCGTTATTTTATGTTTTAATAATGTTGATAATAGTTATCAATAATAGTGAGAGGAAGATTAGTGAAATATGTGTTTTTAGTTAGTGTCATAAAAGTTAATGAATTTCTATATTGTATGGCTATGAATATATCTCTATTTTTGTGAACTAGAAATAATATATTTATATCTTTTAAATGTTTAAGAAGGAGTGGCTGTCTGTATGAAAAAAGCAAAAGAAATAGCTAAATGCGTTGCGGTAGCGTCCGTTATTATGTCTGGATCATTTGGTTTACAAGCAACATCTGCATTTGCAGATTCTAAAGGAACTGTAGAAAATCTTCAAAATGGTGGGAAGGTCTATAATAGTTTTAAAACTACTTATGACATGAAGCAAAATATCAAAAATTCAATAAAGGTTTCTTTTATTGAGGATCCTTACGCAGATAAAAAGATTGCAATTGTTACCACTGATGGTAGTAATATAGATGCTAAATATACAATTAATAGCGGATACTATAACGCAGGTTTAAAATGGCCATCAGCCTATCATACTGAAGCAGAAATAACAAGTGGTGATAGTGCTCAATTCCATAAAGCTGCCCCAGTTAATACAATGACTTCAGCAAAGGTCACTTCGGAGGTAGGGTATACACTTGGTGGAAGTGTTAAAGTAGGAGTAAATGATAAAGGGCCAAATGCCGATGCAAGTATCACAGGTAGCTTTGCTTGGAAAGAAAGTGTATCTTATGATCAAGTAGATTATAAAACGGTATTAGAGACTCACACAGATAAAAAATTAAATTGGAAAGTAGGATTCTTTGTGAATTAAGCAATATCAACGGTTAGAATAGTGTTGGTAACATCTTGGTAACGATTATACCAAATCGTTCTCCATAAAAGCAACTACTTCCGCTTGTTTTGATGGATATAAATGACTATAAGTATTTAAAGTTGTTGCAACATCTGAATGACCTAAACGTTGTGCTACTATAAGTGGACTAACACCTTTATTTATTAGATATGATGCATGAGAATGTCGGAATTCGTGTAGCACGATCTTTTTTACTTGGGCGATTTTTATGTATTTTATAAATTTTTGTCGTAAGGTACTTGAAGATATACTATTGTAAAACTCACCAAAAACTACATAAGCACTTTTAACTGGTGCGTTTAGGGCAGCAGTTTTTTTTATGTCGTGTAACATATCCATTATAAAGCTAGGTAACATTATTATTCGATTAGATGCTTTTGTTTTAGGTTCCGTAACTTGCCGATTATATTCAGTTTTGTTAATGTTAATTGTTTTCTCATCAAAATTAATATCTGACCATGTTAATGCCATAAGCTCTCCTTTTCTAGCTCCACTATAATAAAGTACTGAAAAAAATGTTTTATATAATGGATCGTCCACAGCTAAAATAAATTGTTTAAACTCTTCAAATTCCCAAAAATTCATTCGTTTATTCGCTTCTTTTTCAAAATTCCCTGTAATTTTTGCGGGGTTATTTGTTAAACCATGAAATTTGATTGAGAAATTAAATATAGCAGAAAGGACTGCATGAATCTTTTTTAGATGCTTAGCTGAATACTTATTAATAATCTTATTTTGATAATTCATGACATGTTTAGGAATAATCTGATCCACCTTTAAATTTCCAAACTCTATTACTAAATGATTGTAGATTACATTTTTTATTGTTTCTATTGATGATTGCTTTCTTCTTTGCGAATACCAATTAAAATAGCTATCAGCAGCTTGAGAAAAAGTTAAACTTGAAGTTGTCTCCTTTTCCACTAACATTTTTGCTTCAGCTTCCCGTGCCTCTTTCTTTGTTTTGAACCCACGACGTTTTACTTGTTTTAGTGTTCCATCGAATTGTCGGATTCTAGTGACGAAGTAGTATGTTCCACGTTGTTCATCTTTATAGATTACCAAAGGAATTCCCCCTTGTATGCGTATAGAATTATAAATAAATTAATTGTTTAGAAAATAGTATAACATTGTGTTTTATAAAAAGAAAAGACGCTTCAATTAAATTGAGCGCCTATTTCAAAAATATATGGCATAGAAGAGTTAGGAATACCATTAAATAATACCATATTTAGGTTTTTCGGAACTTGAGAAAACTTCCATATTATTAAGTATCAAAAAAAGATGCTCTAATGAGAACATCTTAATAATCGATTTAAGTTTGAAGAAATAACAATTGGTAAACGGCTAATTTTATGTTATGCCATTTATTAATAAAAGGAGACAGTCCAATAAAAAGAATCCGCTACAATCTGCAACGGATTCTAGTCTTAGAAGTTTGAAGCAACTAAGACGTTTTGTGATGGAAATTCGAAAATAACATATGACGTTTAAAAACCAAATGGACCTTATAGGATTTGAACCTATGACCGGACGGTTATGAGCCGTCTGCTCTGACCAACTGAGCTAAAGGTCCTTGTATGGATAGTATATCAGCGTGTATAAAAAAAGAAAAGGCACAATCAATATGAAAGTGCCTTTTCTTTCAGCTTAATATTTCTTTAAATAAATAGAGGTGTACCTCTTTTATTATGCACATGGTTTATTTTTTGGTGATTATGCAAAATTACATTATTGCAGTTTCTACAAAACAAAAAAAGACATCCAAATAAGGATGTCTACGAAATTAAACCATCTTACTTTTAATAACAGAAGAGTAAGGGAACTCAATTATTATTAAACCATCATATTGATAAAAACAGAAAGGATACTTTCATATTACCATATAGTGCTATCTGTTAATATTGATAAAAAATAAAAGGGGATTTTTGGGGAATGGATAGAAATTAATGATTGGCTGGTTGTGAATTTTTCATAATGGCTGGTTTTTCACCTTTAAAATTAAAATATAATAACAAAACAATGGGGGAATGGGAAATAATTGTCATTTTAGAGAAACAATTGTTGAAAAAATCAAAAAAGACAATTATTTTAAAGGGGATTGTGTTATATTGGGTGCGTATATCCAATTATGGAAGAGAATTTGCAGTTTTGAAAGTTTATGAAATTAACAAAATAATATTATTGAACATAAATAAAGACCCATAGAAGCGCGTGTAAGAGTGTCCTACCACAATTACACCGTTCCCTAACCCAGCCTTAGGAAACACTTGCCTCGTATGAGTCCATCTTAGTATATCACATTTACGCAATGTTCCTTATTGAAAAAATTGTTAGGATGGAAAATTTATGTTCGGAGAAGGGGGAAGTAAGTTTGTGAAGGAGTTAAAAGAAAGGACGATAAAAAATTCTAAAAAACATCTACAAAAAGAATTTAAGCACAATTTGATGAAAGAACTAATGAAGAGGATAAAGCAAGATATGGATGATAAAGGATTTAAGATTCGTCCATTAGCAAAGAAAGTAGGTGTGGATCGTTCTGTTATTACTGACGGAATTGTAACTGGTAAAACAGCTGAAATGAAATTAGACACATTTATGAAAATTATGGATGTTGTCTATGAAAATTTAGAAGAACGGCAAGAAGTGATACGGAATTTTATTAAACTTTCTCGAAATGATCTTAATATTCGTAAATCTTTGGTTTATTGTCAAGGTACTGGTGAGTATGATGTAATAGCAGATTTGGTGAAAATCCATCAAGGAGATCGTTTATTAAATAAATATATTCGAGTGTATGAGTTATTCAACAAACGTAATCAAAACATAAAAAAAGGACAACCATTAATTGAAGAGATGGATGAACAGTTATTCTCAAGTGATGCAGAACTCCAAGTAGTAATCAATATATTATACGCTTTGTCTATGCATGACACCTTCAATATAAGAGCGATGAATCCGTATATGGATAAGGTGGAAAAAAATTTAATTGAGGTTCATGATAAATTTATAAACAATTGGTTAACAATGTTTTTCGATGAAAGGATGGCATATGTTAATTTGTTTGATGATAATTTAGAATTATGTCGTCAAAAATGTGAAAAGTTACTAAAAGAGGCTAATAATGTTCCACTAATTTATACGACTAGTATGTGTTGCATTGGCGAAAGTTATATGTTTGATGACAAATTCCTTGCTGAGAAGTGGATTTCGGATAGTATCGCTTACCTAGATAAACATGGAGTATCTCGCGAAAGCAGAAAGTACAAAGCTTTTAATACTACGCTAAATTACTTATATATCGAATTTGGTTTTAATTTAGACAAAATTAATTTCGATTACATTGATACTTCAGAATTAGGTTACTATATAGGATTGTATGAAGATAAGGAAAAAGGGTTAGAAATGATATATAATTTAGTTAAAGAACGTGGTAGTTCACCGTTTACTGATTACTACATCGCTAGGATAAATGAAGATTTAGAGGGCTTGAAAAAGGCTCTTATACGCTTTGAGCGGGTTGCAAACTACCATTATGCTAAAGCGGTACGATGTACAATTCAATTGTTAAAAAATAAGCAGGAAGAGGTCGAGAGAGTATGAGAAAAGTTGGTATACTATTGTTAAGTGTTGTCGGTGCGTTCGCACTAGTATTAAAAACAGGGGTATTGGAGAAAGACCAAGCTGTTAGTAAGCAAACAAATAACGAATATGTACAATATATGAGTTCAGAACCCGGAGGGTCTTGAGTTTAATGGGGATAAATGGGAGACGTTGCCAAATGGCGACGTCTTTCGTGCTTTCTAGGCCTGGTTGATTATATGTACATGTCCAAAAAAACAACCGTAAATTTTTACCAATATAAAAAGGAGGGGTTTTGATGCTAAAAACAGTAGGAGTAGATGTTAAAGAAAAAATAAGTGAGTTAGTTGAACTTGCATATAAAGGAAATCAAGAAGCGATTGAGAAATTAATGATTTATAAAAAAAGAACTTGGTGGAAATTAATCTGCCAAGTTCTTTTTTTATAAATCATTAATCATGTTTATAATTTTTTCTCGTTTACCCGCAGGGAGCTGATTGATACGTTTCATAATATCTTCAACATCATCTATTATTTTTTTTGATGTTTCTTTATCAATAGTTTTATGCTTTGAAAGCCCCATAATATAATCAGCAGAAACGTTTGTAACACGAGCGATATTTTCTACGGTCTCCCTACTAGGTTCGCGTTTATTTGATTCATATAGCGAAATCATTGTGTAGTTTACACCGACAGCATCTGCAAGTTCATTTTGTTTCATTTTTAAAGATTTACGAACCTCTTTTATACGACTACCCATAGTTTCAGACATTATTAAACCTCCTTTTAACTTTACGTTTATTTCTCTCTTTGTTATATATAATGTACAATAAAACTTTGCTTAAAGACAAGTTTTTTTGTTTTTTTCAGAAAAATACTTTGCAACAAGCAAATTTTCATTATTAAAATCTTTGCTTGTAGCAAATATCTAGGGAGGTGTATAGTGTGTGTAATAAAAAAGACTTATCTGCTCGAGAAGCAAAAAGGCTTACATGCGAGCCTGGAGAGCAGCTAATAAAGAAAAGGTTAAAGCAACTCAGGAACGATATTGGAAGAAAGTGGCGCAGAAAATGAATATGGAAGAAAGTGAAATTAAGAATGATTACAATCGCAATTGGTATCAGAAAAATAAAGATAAAAGAAATGATTACATGCGAGATTATTACCAAAAGAAAAAACAAAATTCTTAAGGTAACTGAAAGAAGGTGATAACAAAATGATAGAGGAAAGCACGTTTTCATTAATGATAGTTGCAATCTTGATTTGTATAGTCTCTTTAGCAGTTTGTTTTTTGGATGAGCCAATTGAAAAGTTTATAAAGGATGATGATAGAGATGTATAAAAACCTATTTATTGTTCGAAGAGAACATCGTATGACGCAAGAGGATGCTGGGAAGTTAGTAAACATATGCCAGCAAACGTATTACCTAAAGGAAAAAGGAAAACGTGATTTTACTCTTACAGAAGCAAAATTACTCGCACAACATTTTAAGACAACAGTAGACGACCTATTTGCGAAGTAACTGGAGGGGAATTTTAATGAAAAACGGTAAAAAATTGACAAAGCGTGAAAAAATGCACCTTAAATCATACAAATTGAATCCTGAAAGCTGGTTAATCTTTAAGAAGGTAGATGGCGAATTACATTTAGTTCATCGTCACACAAACTCAATACGAGTCATTCCAAGTGCACAGGGTGGTGGACTGGACAAGCATTATTAAAATTTAGGAGGGCTTTACATGGATGGATTAACAGTAGCAAACGAACTGGTATTTGAAAGTAATGGTGAGGTAGTAACAGATAGTTTGACAATTGCTCAGATTTTCGGTAAACGACACGATAATGTTATATCAGATATTAAACTTCAAATGGATTATGCAGGAGCAGAATTCTCACTCCTAAATTTTGAGGAGTCAACTTACACAAATGAACGTGGTCGAATGTATCCCAAGTACAATTTAACAGAAGAAGCATTTACATTAGTTGTTTTTGGGTACAACACGAAAGAAGCAGTGCAAACAAAAATTCGATTTATACAAGAATTTAAACGTATGAAGGAATACATCAAAAAACAGCAACAAGTTCCAACAGATCCCATGAGTATCTTAAAGCTTACTTTTGAAGCGTTAGAAGGGCAAAAGCAAGAACTTCAGCACATCAAATCAGATGTCAAAGACTTACGAGAGAATGCTCCGTTATTCGCTGTAGAATGCGATGAAATATTAAATGCAGTCAAGCGTCATGGCGTTGCGCTATTAGGTGGTAAACAGTCTAATGCATACCAGCATGCTGGAATTAGAGGCCAAGTCTACCGTGATATCTATAAGCAGCTGTACCGTGAATTTGGAGTAACAAGCCATAAAGCAATTAAGCGTGGTCATTTGGCACTCGCAACAAAGATTGTTGGAGCGTATACGTTACCTATTGTGCTGAGTGAGAAAATTAATATAGTAAACTCTTAAATTAAGTTCTCTGAGATGTAAAAAAAGGTGGAAGGAGGAAATAACCATGATGGAAGAAAGTGTTTTTTCAGTATGTATCACTGGGTTTCTGATCTGTGGGCTTTTACCTGTTGTTTATGCACTCGATAAACCAATTAAAGAATTTACAAAAGATGTGGAATGAATTTGAGGGGAGAAAGTGCTATGACGTTATCAGTTTTAAAGAAAGATGTACAGAAAAAACAAATATTAGATGAATTCTTGCAGCATTGTGAAAAGAAGCAAATAGAGGCGATTCAAAAGAAAGATCCATTGTTACTTTGTACTTGGATTAAAGAAGCAAGATTGGCTCGAAGGGAGCGTATAGCGCTATACCGTGAGAAAGAAAAATATGATAACCAACTTGTACGGGATCGTAAAAGCATTCTAGGGATTGTGGAACATTTGAAAAGTAGAGGAATTAATGCTTCAGTTGTGAAGAGGGCGCATCATAATACGCTTTCTGAGGAGTGCTGTTAAAAGTAAAAAAGCCCTATAAAATAGGACTTCTTCTGTACATAGGTCATACTACTTGTTTCGTGCACTGACATTCATCATAAATAGTATATCAGATATATTATGAATTATCTTCATGAAAATGCTTCAGAATGACGAAAAGACCTAAAATTAGGTCTTCTCATCGGCAATATCAGTCTAGAACAGTATACCTAACAGGAGTGAGTTAAGTAACCGGAATGCTCTTATAGTATAGCAAACTATTATATTTAAAAACAAGAAGGGATGGTAAAAGAAAATGACAGCAGAAGAATTATTTGAAGAGAAGAAACATTTAGTAATTGCGGCAATTAAGCAACAATTTGGAAGTATCGCAAGAGCTGGACAGATTGCAGAAATAAACAATATGGATTTGGAGGATTTAATACAAGTTGGCCATCTGTATTTATGGGAGCATTGTGTGAATTATAATCCAGAGAGAGTAGATACATTCAATGCATACGTGATGAAAGGTATGAAATGGGCAATGAGTGATGAGCTTCACTTGAAAGGAACACCTTTTAAGGTGAGTAGACGACTTAGTCATGAGGAAAGGAATAAAATGAATATTCATTCGATTGATTTACATCAAGATGAGGAGACAGTAAAAGAATTTTATGCAGTATCTCCTATTGATGTGGAAAAAGAAGCGATATTATCCATTGAATTTGAAGAAGTGACGAGTGTACTGGAAGAACAAGAAAAGTCAATTATTCTGCACGTCGGTGAAGGGTATACCACAGAAGAAATAGCTAGGAAATTAGAGATGAAAAAATCTACTGTTCAAACAAGAAAGACACGGGCATTTTTAAAGATGAATCCAGATTATAAGCCAATAAAACAAAAATCCTTTTTCTTAGGGAAAAGAATGATAAAGAGAAACCACCAGTTGGGGCTGGTGATCTAATAGAAACACATGTGGTTTCATCATAACACATGTTGCGTACGAGATGCAAAAAAAGACCCGTTTTCACAGGCCAAGAGAAAGGGCATTTCGTGAAAGAATACGATTTAATAATGATTTTAACAGTAAAAAACAAAAAAATAAAGATTGAAAATAAAAAATATTCGACCTTTATGTTGAGGAATATCAAATACCCTGGCAATAAAGATATATTGAAAAAATGTTAGATAGAGAAGGGTGACGGGATGAATAGCAATGTAATACAAGTCGCAAGAATAAATCTTCAAGGTAACACTTTAGACCAGGGGTGGTTTAAGTACCTTACTCTAGAAAATGGCAAGCCATATATGGTTGCGATTACAATACTTAGCGAGATTTTTTATTGGTACAAACCAACTGAAATAAAGGATGAAAGAACAAATGAAATCCAGTATAAACAAAAATTTAAAGCAGACAAACTTCAAAAAAGTTATCAACAATTGGCTGATTCATTTGGTTTTACCAAAAGACAAGTACAAGAAGCATGCAAATATTTAATAAAAAGAGAATTAATTGCAATTGAATTTCGTACAATAATAGTTAGTGGAACTAGGCATAACAACGTTATGTATGTGGAACCAATTGTGAAGAACATCGAAAAAATTTCTATTTTATATCAGGACCCTATCACATCAGAAAGTGACACCCTCCCACATTCTAATGAGAGAGACTCACACATTAAAACGGAGGAGGCTCTCACATTAGAATGTGGGACAAATACAAAGAATACTACAGAGATTACTACAAATAAAAAGACTTCTTGTCACAAGTTTGAAACTTGCGACATGGAGCATGCCAAATTGTTATTTCAGTTAATTTTAGAAACCCATCCAGAACATAAAGAACCGAACTTCGAGAAATGGGCCAATGAATTCCGCTTAATTCGCGAAAGAGACAAGAAAACAAATCAACAAATTGTGTATCTCTTGGGATGGTCCCAGAATCATTCCTTCTGGAAAAAAAATATATTGTCACCTAGTAAGTTGAGAAAGCAATGGGACAGGCTAGTGATTGAAGCCAAAGAAGAACACGAGGTGAAGAAAAATGAGCAGATTCGCAAGCATAGCGGAAGTCATGGCAGATTTGCAAAAGAGGGCTATGAAAAACTGCCACAGCCGACAAGAAAGTGGAGAGAGCTTACAGAAAAAGAACGAGAGGAATCACAACAAGAATATGAAAATAACATTGAATGGCTCGGAGAAGACGCTTAATGATACCTGTCCGTTATGCAGTGGAACGGGAATGATCTTAAATGGATGGACAGGTAAAATGTGTGATTGCCAAAAGAAACAATCTGAAATAGCAAGGTTGAAAAATGCGATGATACCAGAAGAATTTGAAGAAGCACGTTTTAAAAATTATATTCGTCATACCGATATGCAAAAGAAAATGTTTAACAGGATGATGGAATACTTAAAAAAGTTTAATGAAATCAGGGATACGAAGAGCAATAGTTTTGGATATATCGCTACATATGGCGAGGCAAGATTAAAAGCTTTATCCATCGATGAACGAGTTGAAAAAATGAAACTTCACAACAATTACGGATTAGGTAAAACACATCTACAAATAGCAGCTGCTAGATGGATCATACAAAATGTTCAAACTGTAAATAAAGACATTATAAATGCACAACCGAGAGGTTGCAGAGTAGTTTGTATAAGTGATGTCACTTTTATGACAGAGATTATGTCAGCAAAGCGTGATGATAAAAAAGAGTACTTTGAAAAGCTTCATACAGTCGTAGATTATGCGGATGTGTTGGTTTGGGATGATTTGGGTAAGAGTAAACATACAGAATCTCGTGAAGAAATGTATTACGAAATCATTAATGAGCGATATAAGCGTAAAGCGCCCATCATTTTTAGTTCAAATGAAGATGAATATACCTTACCTGAAAAAATTGGGTTTGCAGCTGCTGATAGATTGCTAGGGATGGCAAACGATTATTTGATTGAAGTCGAGGGAGAAAGCTATAGACGGTAAAAGAGAGAAATGAATCATTTTGAGGGAATGGAGTTGAGAGCATGGAACAATTAACCTTTGAAGATATCGTAGGAAACATGGATTATACAGCACATAGTACGGCTGAGAAATTCCTCTCTAATCATTCAGTAACACCAACTTATGCAGTAGAATTTTTTGACAGAGATGAAAAACAGAAGTTACGTTGGTTTGAAGTAAGTACAGAGACACAAGCAAAAGAAATGGCCGAAGAAAAATACGGGAGAATTCAAATTATAAAAGTATATGTGTCCAATCGAACGTTGAAAGAAATTATGGAGCTGGACTAAGGACATTTTCATCCAGAAAGCACATGCATTTCCTAAAATGGACAAGCCTATGCAAAGGAGAACGAACATAGATGAAAAGAGAAATAGACATGAAAACAAACGGCATCTACATTGTGGTGGATGGGAAGATCAACTTTGAAGAACCACCAAAGAGCGGCTACGGGCAGCAAGTCTTATATTGGGTAAAGGGAAAAGTGTCTCATACACAAACAACGATTACAAATAAGCTCAAATAAAATTATGTTATTCGAAAGTAATCCTGTAATTAAAAACCCTACTCTCAAAAGGGTGAGAGTAGAATCAATGGATGCAACTACTGAGTGCACGGGATGGTGAACATCAGCAACTACATAATAGCATGAGTATTCAGAAAAAATATCGAGTAAATATTTCCGATTTTTCAAATGATAGTCAACCGAAATGAAATAAAATTTGAATTTTATTAAAAGGAGAATGTGAGATGGAAACAGTTATTAAAGGGTTTCCTGAAGATTATGATGGATTGATTGTTCTGAGTGATATTAGAAATTTCAAAGGCGAAAAAGAATTTGTTGAACAAGCTGAAAAATATATCTTAGAAAATAAAGGTCATCGTATACCGGTTCTTACTCCACAAGAAACGGATATTATTGTTGGGGATGAAGAGTGGAAATCTGGAGATGATCCAGATATCGAGGGCGAAAGAATTACAGTATATTGTTCGGATTTAGATTGGGGAAACTCATAAGAAAACTAAACAAAAGCGTTATTTGAATAGAAAATGGCAGGTAATTGACTAAGTTACCTGCCGAGTGCCTAAACAATTCGGAGGAACAAGCTCCGTTTTGAAAGAGTGTAGTCATGGGAAGTTGACGTGTAGATAGTATGTGTAATGTGGAGAAGGATATTCGTAAAGGGGGATTAAAAAGAACCTGTTGCTTATACAAACAGGCTCAATTACAGGAACTACAAATCTACTGGGGGTAGTGTAATTCCTGATTAATATTAAGGTATGTTAATAAAATCTAAATATGATTAATCAAATGATAACTAAACAAAATTCTTATTTAACAACAAATAAAAGAGCGCATTTTATATGCACCCTTAGTACGGTAGATGAATGTCTTATGAGATGTAGAAATCTAAAAGGTTGTAATCAGATTTTTACGAGTAAATTTTTAATATAGTATGCTTTATTTGGAATTATGGAGCCTGTCATCAAAGAATAAAGGCGAGTAGGAATTTTAACAAAATTTTTATTTGAACAGAAAAAGAGCGTTCGGGAGAAAGCGTTCTTTTTACCTAATCATAATGGAGGTGACGAGCTCACATTATACAGAAAGGTAAGCGTTTTTATTTTAAGAACTTAAGTATAGTTTTATCGAGAATCCACTTTCCTTCAATTTTTTTAGCAGGCAATTTGCCGGCAGCGCACATATTTTTTACTGTTTGAGAGGAACGTCCTAAAAATTTAGCAGCTTCCGCCACACCTATGATGTTGTTTAGCGAAGTGAAAGAATCATATGAAGTACGACTATTTTCCTCGGGAGTTGCTTTTATATAAGGCCATAAACGGGTTTCACCAGGTGCCACAATCCAAATGGAGGGCCATTTATAATCAGATTCAAGAATAGAGTTTAAAGCTACTGTAGCAGCATCCAATGTTTTATGGTAGCTGAGTATATCATAATAACTTCCAAATAAAATGTGGAAATCTGTATTGTTAGTGAAAATCCTTTGCTGTTTAAAGTTGTTCATTATTGATAGCTCCTTTTTCAAGGGATGACTATATTTAAAAAATATGGCGAATCAAATTGTTCATGTTTAAGTAGAAAGAGAAATCATGAAAGCAAATTTGATTAAATTACAGTGGAATAAAAGTGCGTTGATATTGTGTTTAAAAGGAATAGCAGGGCAATAATCTTACAAACATTTTATATAACCATTATGAGGAACGGAATATTTTATAGTCGTTATAGAAAAGTAATTGATAGTAAATCGTAAAAAATGACGGTTTGTTCCATGGTGCACACTGATGGAACCTTAAACTATTTATCTAAGTTTATGTGTGTGAGTCATGAACATGAATAAATAGTTAGGGAAGTAAGGGGTCGCGACAGTATATGTATGCCAAAAAGAAATGGTTCTTTAAACCAAAAAAAGAGCAGATAGCAAAAGCTAACTGCTTAAACAAAAGGATGACTGAAATGACAAAAGCTCGATTTAAGGAGGTATTTACAGTATGCGTATGAATCCGTTTTTTTATACGAAGAAATCGTAAGAAATGGTTTTTTAAACCAAATGAAGAGAGGTGATAATTAAAAAAGATAGACGGATAGAAATTAAGCAATCAAAAATAAAAACCAAAAACCAACCTGTTTAAGAAGGTGTTGGCGAGCCACTGAATGAATTGTTAGGTGTGACTGTATCGGACCTAGTAGAGATAGGAGGTGCACTCCACAGTGATCTCATAATTTAAAACTTGAACGAAATAAACCTTTTGTAGAAAGACAAGGGTTTTCATTTTAGTGCCGTAAGCCTAGTTGTATCGAGAATCTATTTTTTAAAAAATTTCTTTAGCAGCTTCTTTAACACCTATGATGTTTTCAATCGAATTAGAGGGAGTTTTATGAGCCATATGAAATCTTCTTATGTTCCTCGTAGGGAGCAGTTATGCAAGTGCCTGAAAGGATTTCGCCTGGCTTCAAAATCCAAATGGAAGTCCAGCTACTATCAGAGATATGGATAGACCTTAAAGCTATTGTGGCATCGTCCCATGTTTCATGGTAGCTCACAATATCTGTATAATTACCAAGTAAAATGTAAAAATCAGTATTGTTAGTAAAGAAGTTTCTTTGCTTAATACCATTCATTATTAATTCCCCCTTGCAGTGGTTGATTGTATTTTTATGTATGACAATCGAATAATTTGGTTAAAATAACCAAAGTTGAGCAAGTTAGTAAAACTAAGTGCTCAACTTCGAAGGTGACTCAAATATGGGATGTCTCCTGAAGGGGAGATGTTTACAATATATTCGAAGTTAAATGATTTATTCTTAATTAGGGAGAAAAATGGTTTTTAAAACCATAAAATGAAAATACTATTGTAAAGTGAGGGTAGAAGAATGAAAGCTTTGAAGAAAAGAAAAATTAGAAAAGCAATTGCGCGTCGTGCGAAGGTAGTGGAAAAATATCAGTTTGATAAGGCTTGGAGGAATATTTTTGTACGAACTGGTTATTTGAAATAGATAGAATTTGAATAGAGTCTGGCTAGAAAACTAGAGGACACCAATTTTTAAAACAGCAATTGTAGCTGTCTTAAGAAATGGTGGCCTCTTTTATTTTGGAAGGGAGATGGGGAAGGAAGGTACTAAAGGATTAATTACATGAGTGGGGAAAACAAGTGAAAAATAAAAATTAAGTATTCGTGAAATTGAAGAATGAATAGGGATTCGTGGCTTGCGTTATGAACGTAGACTTAGAGCTTTAAGACAAAAGTAATAAAAAATAAAAAGGGGTGGTCTTGCATGACGAAACAATTATCTTTTTTACCAAAAATTGATAGAGCAGCAACACAAGAGAAGTTAGAAGGTGTTCTTGAAAGTGTACGTATATATAGACAGTTCGGAATGATTCGTAAGGAAATGAAAGTCACTCCTTCTTATGAAATGAGAGAACATGGGCCTACGCATGTAGTTGGAAAACCTTTAGAAGATGTAGCGATAGCAAATCTACAACAAAGTGAACGTGAAGAGTGGCTGGAGTCAATTTCATTCCGCATTGATCAGTTTTTAAGTCGCTTAGGTAATGGTAGTGCGGGAAGAAATCAGAGGGATATTATTAATAAGCGTTATTTAGAAGAAGAGGATGTATGCGACTATATGATTTATAACGAGATTGGAATGGCTGAACGTACATATCGTCGTTGGAAGTCCAGAGCATTTTATAATTTAGCTTTTGCTCTTAGATTAGAAGTTTACGAGGCAGAAGAGACTGGAGGTAATGAATCATGAATTTCGTTCAACCAATACGTGATCCAGAGCAAATACAGCAGCTAAAAGAGTATTTTAAAGAAAAGAGCTTACGTAATTACATTCTCTTCATTATGGGAATCAATACAGGTTTGAGAATATCGGACATTTTGAAATTGAAGGTAGGAGATGTCAAAGGTAGTCATATATCTATGAGAGAAAAGAAAACTGGGAAACAGAAACGAATACAAATTACTGCAGCACTAAAGAGAGAGCTTCGATGGTTTAATGAAAATAGAGAAGATGATGAGTACCTATTAAAAAGTAGGCAGGGAAAAAATCGTCCAATCGGTCGTAGTATAGCATATAAGATACTAAGTGGAGCGGCAGCAGAGTTCGGATTAGATGAAATAGGAACACATACGTTGAGAAAGACGTACGGGTATCACATGTACATGCAAACGAAAAACATAGCATTACTTATGGAGATATTCAATCATTCGTCAGAGAAGGTCACGTTACGTTATATAGGTGTAAACCAAGATGCAATGGATAAAGCAATGACTAGGTTTAAAATCTAATCATTGCTTTTTTCTTTTTAAATCTATACAGTTACTCATAAATTTCGTACTGTGTAACTCAAAAGGGGAAGTATTATAAAGTCAATGATACCAAGGGATTCAGCGAAAGGGTCACTTACACACAATATAAAATATGGGTAACTGCAGGTATCGAGAAATCGGATGGTGTATATACATAAATATAAACTGTAAGGGGAGGTAATTGTGATTCATGTTAAATGAAGAACTATTAGAAGTAATCATTAAATATAAAAGGAATATGGGAAGAAATCCTGATATGTTAAAGTTGAACCCAACTTATTTTAGAACTATATTAGAAGAATTGAATTATCCAGAATGGATTATTAAAAAGAAGATGACAGAAATGAAAAAAAGTATATTTGGTGTACCAGTAGAAGTAACAGATGCGGTGGAAAAATTTGAACTATGAAACAGACTGGCAGAGTTGTGGCCGCTTTTTGGCAGAAAATGTGTCGGTTATTTTGGAAGTAATGTGTTATATTTGTATGGTGGGAAGTGTCGGAAAACACAACTCACGATGTTGTTATTAAAATTCTAAACGGTTCATAATGACGGTATCTAAAATCCGAAACCAGTTTTCGATGGTGCGAGATTGAATGTAGCCGTTGAATGGAAAGAGCATCTTGAAAGATGCTCTTTATTTTGTATATAGAAAAATACTAATTCGTGTAGTAATTATGTTTACAAAAAAGAATGTTACTCAGTCATCTGATTTCTTTGTTTAGAGTAAACAGGGAATCTTTGATGTGGTAGGAATGACTTGGAAAAGAGTTGTATTGCTAATATGTGCATGGATACAATTATAAACGAAGAGGTAGTTTTTGTATGAACTCGTAGGTATAAGGAGCGCGTGTTTTTAAAGTTTCATGAGTAGAACTATTCAAATAATAGTAGGCATAGGCTTCAGCAAAATATTCCTCTGGATAGTAGTAATAAGAACTGTTGGAAAAGGAATTATATTCACGACTATGGATCCTTAAGAATTCTTGTGAATAGCTAATGTTTTGGAATACATAACGATCAATAGCGTGAGCTGTTTCGTGTAATTCAAGATTGATTGAAGTATGCATATTACCGTAATTACTATACCCTATACAAGCAACAACGGGATTCCCGCCAATACCTGGAACAGAGTCCCAGGTATAGCCTGTACCTTCCCAGCCTCTAGGGATTTGTCCTCTTAAATAAGAATATTCGGGTAAATAAGTGATTGGAAAGTTAATGAGTTTAATACGAATATTTTTATGGTAAAGAGCATATAGAGTTTTGCTATCAATGTTGTTAATACGCTGTATCATATTGGCGGCTTCTTGCTGATTATAGTTGCCGGAGGTTTGGACGATGATAAGTTGTTGAGGAAGATTCGCCGGTGATGGTGTGTGGGGGGGGGGGGAAATTCCGAAGGGTGGATGGAAAGAAAGGAGAGGTAGAGGGATTCGTTGTATTTTTATCAGAAATGATAGGTTGTCCTTCTTGAGCGCTCACACTAATCGGGGGTATGATTAGGAATAATGAGCAACATAAGAGAGTTAAGAGGAATTTTTTGAGCTTCATAGTTATTCATCCTTTACAAGTGAATTATATTAATAGTATTATATGATGAAATTTAGATTATGGTGATAAGAATATAATCATTATTTTTATATGTAATGAGGAAAAGAAAAAATAGGCATAAAGTTATTAAAAAATTATAATTTTTTTGTATGTTCTCGCAGAATGCTAATGTGCAAGATAAGCCTATAGGTTGCTATAAAAAAGAGAGCTACATGGTCTGTATAAGACAGGTCATGTAGCTTTGGAAGTGAGTAGGAGGACAAGTGAGTTTTTACGTCCTCACAGAAATTTAATTAGGGTATATGTATTTTAATATGCAGGGCTTGTAGTGAGGAGAGAAAAGTGTTCTTTAATAAAGGACAAAAAATAGATAGTTGAATATAGGATTGTATGGTATTTTAAATTAGGTAAATGATGGCGGAAACCACTTTTACAATATATGTATAAGCAGATTTACGGGCATCTATTGTAATTCGGAAGAGCTTTTGCTCTTCTTTCAGCCGCTAAGTTTTAGACATGAATGTATAACCGGGAAAGTTAAACATATATGCTTAGCGGTTGAAAGAGGGGCTAAATAATACATAAAGTTAGATTAAGTTTTTAGGGTAATTTTTTAATAATAAGTACATGCAGTACAAGTTGTACTAGAAGAGAGCACTTTTATTATTGAGGTGCTCTTTTTTATAGGGTTTATAATGGGGTGATGGATGAAGGCGGTAAGAAATGTATGAAGGAATGAAGAATGCAAAGATATAGATGTGTGGTAGGTTAATTTTGGGATAAGGGATATCCATTCGCATTCTTCACCCTTCTGAAAGAAATGTTGGAGGAAAACAGATGGATTGTAACTGCTTACTAAGTTAAGGGTCTGAAATAAACAGTAGACAGCGTCAATTTTCCAACCATTTTTAGTATATGCAGAAAAATGGTTTTTAAAACCAAAAATCAATGTGTTGTCTAGAACTTTTTTCTAAGAATAAGCATATAATGAAGCATCGGACAACACTTATTGATAGTACTTTTCCAAAGACCTTCCTTTCTATATAAATGATGCAAGAGCAGCCATTCCCTTGGCTGCTTTCTTTTTACGTCCATATGTACTTTTATAGAAAGAGGCATAGATATGAAGAATGGGCATATAAAGTATATAGAAAATATATGATAAATTGGTTATTTTGACAAAGTGAGGAGTGGGATACGGATGGACAGTTTGGCTAAAATTATTTTATCAAATGGGAAAGAATATATTGTATCGATTCAGCTTGGTTCCCTCATTGGAAAGACACTTGTAAATGGTGAGGGAGAATTTCTTAATACTTTTGTTGCGTTACCTCATATAGATGTGGAAACAGGAAACGAAATGCAAGTTGCTTTAAATCCGCGGTATATAGTAGCGATTGAAGAGTTTAATATAAGAATGCAACCTCATATACCTTCAGTATTTAGAATTGAAAAAATAAATAAGGATTTAGAGTGAAAGTATCCATATGGATACTTTATTTTTGAAGAGGAGTGAGAACAAATGATACTAAATAAACAAGAACAAACCGTTATTATTGGTAAGTTAATTAATAACATTCTGGGGTTGGAATTAGTCAAGGAACATATTCATCCACAGAAATTAGAAAAAGCCGTATTTTTGCATAATGAAATAAGTGATGATATGACACCAAAGCAATGCAGAGAAGCGATGATTAGTGTGTTAAGTAAAACGGTGGATGAATTTCTGAAGGACAAGGAGTGAGGGGAGATACAAGTTTATTGTTTTAGCTGTAATGAAACTTATGAGATGCAACCACACGTAGCGCAGATTTGTAATCGTATTGAGAAGTGTTACTTCACGTGTCCTCATTGTGGCCATGAGCATGTTGCTGCATATGTGAATGATAAAATTCGTAAGTGTCAATTGGCTATAATCAAGTGCATGAACGGATTAATAAAAAGAATCTTGCTGTTGAGGATGAGATGCAATGATTGAGGAAGAGGATGGCAGGTGCCAAGTAAACCATTCAAGCCGTGCAAGTCATTAGGTTGCAATGAACTAACACGGGATAAGTATTGTGCTAAACATATCGCAAAGGAAAAAGAAACCGTAAGATATTATGACAAACATATTCGAAACAAAAGCTCACGTTCATTCTATAATTCCAAACCATGGAGAGTTATGCGTGAGTTTGTTTATCGTAGAGATTATGGATTATGTGTTCAGTGTAGAAGGAAGGGCATTATTAAGATAGGAGATGTAGTAGATCATGTCATTCCGTTGCTTGTGGATTGGCTAAGGCGGTTAGATTCAAATAATTTACAAACACTTTGTCATGCTTGTCATAACAAGAAAACAAAAGAAGACGAGAAGAAATACAGAAGATAACTAAAAAGAAAGGGAAGCAAGCGTACCAGTATATCATGCTAGATAAACGGGAAAAGGCCCTAGAATGAGTCTAGGGCCTCCAGGATACTTGTTTAGGGAAACTGCATGTAACTTACAAGTTACAAATATAAGGATAACATTGAATCTATATAAAAACACGGATAAATTTGTCTTGAAAACGGACAAAAAACACCCCCGTGTAAAAAAAGTAAAAGGCGGTTCCTTGGAGACCGCCGCCTAGCTTTCCGTGCAAAAAATTCGTTTTATTTCATAAAAGGGGGTTCAACTAAAGGAGGTGGTTCACATAGGACGAAAAGCGAAGCCAATTCATTTGCAAATACTTGAAGGTAATAAAAACCGATTAACTAAACAGGAAATAGAACAACGAGTGAAGGCTGAGCAAAGTATTCAACCGAAAACGAATAGAATAAAAGCTCCAACTTGGTTAAATGCAGTAGCTAAAAAAGAATTCAATCGTATTTCTAAAGAATTAATGGAATTAGATCTTATTACAAATGTAGATATTAATGCTTTGGCGGCTTATTGTGACGCCTACTCTGATTATGTTGAATGTACAAAAATTATTAGTGAAGAAGGGTTAATGGTAGAGTACACAAATAAAGCAGCTGAAACCAATAAAGTACCGCACCCTTTATTAACTAAAAAGAAACAATTGCATGAACAAATGAAGTCGTTAGCAATTGAATTTGGATTAACGCCAAGTTCTAGGGCATCTTTAGCGAAACCAAAGGGTGATGATAAACCAAAAACCAATGCTGAAAAGCGATTTGGTGATAGGGTATGAGGATAGAAGAAAGATTAATGCAATATGTTTATGACATTTCGGATGGTAGCATATTGGCTTGTAAGAAACATAAATGGGCTTGCGAACGTTTTTTAAGGGATTTAGAACGTACACAAGAGGTAGAGTGTCCATTCTATTTTGATATTGAACCGTTATATGATTTTTATGAATGGTGCAAGCAATTTAAACATTTTAAAGGTGTATTAGCAGGTCAATATATAGAATTAACCGATTTTCAACTATTCGTAGCAGCTAATATATTTTGTTTTCTTATTAAAGCTACAAATAATAGACGTTTTCTACGTGTATTTATTGAACTTGCAAGAAAAAATGCAAAATCACAATTTTTGGCCCTTATCGCTTCTTATATCACGTTTTTATCTGACCAACAAGAAGAGTGTTACATAGCTGGTTGGGATAGACAACAATCAAGCCTTGTTTATAACGATATTTTAAAGCAACTAGGCGCATGCGATATGTTATCCAAAAAATATAAGGACTCTTATGGAAAAATCACGCATATAAAAAGTGGTTCAACAATAACACCACTTTCTAAAGAAGCAAAAAAGACTGGTGATGGTACAAACCCATCGCTTGGTATCGTTGATGAATATCATGCTCATGATACTAGTGAGATTTACGATGTAATTGATTCTGGGATGGGTGCGCGTGAGAATACACTGATGTTCATTATTACCACAGCAGGGTTTAACATAAATGGGCCTTGTTACAAGGAATATAAATACTGTTCAAGGATATTAGATCCAAACGATTTAGGTGTGGAAAATGATGAGTATTTTGTTGTTATTTGTGAACTTGATAAAGATGATGATATTAAGGATGAAACTAACTGGATAAAAGCCAATCCGATTGTAGCAACTTATGAAGCTGGGATGAAAAAGCTCCGTAGTGACTTGAAAGTTGCTCTTGATAACCCTGAAAAAATGCGCTCTTTTTTAACAAAACGTATGAATATATGGGTTAACAGAAAAGAAAATGGATATATGGATATGTCCAGATGGGATAAGTGTGATGAAGTAATTGAGTTATCTGAATTGAAAGGTATGGAATGTACAGTAGGAGCCGATTTATCAGCGAAAATTGACTTAACTAGTGTGGATTTTGAATTCAAGAAAGATGAAAAATACATCGTAATTAGTCATAGTTTTATACCAGAAGATACTTTATTCGAGAAAATGAAAACAGATAAAGTACCATATGATATTTGGGCGAAGCAGGGTTGGATTACTGTAACACCGGGTTCAGTAGTAGACTATAATTTTGTTAAAGAGTATATAAAAGAGATGGAATCAGATAATGATTTTAAAATAAAGGAAATATGTGTTGATCCTTGGAATGCAACACAGTTTATGCAAGACTTTGAATCGGAAGGATACGTTGTAGTTGAGATAAGGCAAGGTATGGCTACTTTATCAGGACCAACGAAAGATTTTCGTGAACAAGTGTATCAAAATAAAATTATTCATAATAACAATCCTGTACTTGATTGGGCAATCGGAAATGCTGTTACTAAGCAAGATGCTAACGAAAATATCATGTTGGACAAGTCAAAGTCAACGGAGAGAATTGACCCAATAGCAGCTATAATGAATTCACACGTCCGATGCATGCTCAATTCTAGTGAAATGGATTTGAATTCATATATATTAAGTCAAAATTTCTCATTCTAGGAGGAATTACATGCGGTTTTTAAGGTGCTTTTTTAGTATTTTAGATGATATTTTATTCATTTCAGGGTTGTCCATTATTATAGGGACGACCTTTTTTGTTAATCCAATTTATGGATGGTATCTGTTAGGGATTATTCTCACAATGCTGGGGGTGGTAATGATAAGAAGATAGAAAGGAGGTGAAACTTTTGATTTTTCGGCATTTATTTAAGAATCAAGATACGACCGATTTGAAAAATCCGTCTCCTTGGTTTAAAAGTCTATTTGGTTATCAAGCCGCAAGTGGTGAAAAGGTTACGGTTGAATCATCTTTAGGGGTTCCGACAGTATATCGATGCATTAATATCCTTGCAAACAGTGTTGCAATGCTTCCTTTTCAAGTTTTTAGAAAGACATCAAAAGGAAGAGAACGAGATAAGATGCATCAAGTGTCGTTTGTTTTAGAAAGAAGACCGAACCCTTATCAAAGCCCATTTAAATTCAAGCATTTAATCGAAACGCACCGCAATACATGGGGAAATGCTTACATCAATATTCATTGGGGTGCGGATGGTAGACCGAAAGAATTATGGGCACTAAATCCGGCTGTAACAACTCCAATCGTGGATCTGAAGACAAATAAGTTATGGTATTTTACGAATTTACCAGATGGTACACCTATTAAAATAACTGATGATGACATTATTCATCTTACTACGTTGTCTACTGATGGACTGAAGGGTAAACCACCTATTCAGATTGCAAGAGAGTCTATAGGTAGTTCACAAGCGGCACAAAAATTTAAAGGTAAATTCTTTACAAATGGTGCAGCCCATAGTGGGATATTGAAAACTCAACAAGCCCTTGGAAAAGAAGCGAAAGATGTGCTTCGTGACGCTTGGGAAGAAGCAAATACAGGTTTGAATAATGCTCAAAGGATAGCAATTTTGGATGCTGGTTTAGAATTTGAGAAAGTCGGGATGCCCTTAAAGGATGCTCAATTTATTGAAGGTATGAAGTTTGATAAGGCTGAGATTGCAAACATCTTTAATATTCCATTACACATGATTAATGAGTTAGATCGTGCTACATTCTCAAACATTGAGCAACAGGCATTGGATTTCATCCAAAATACATTGAGTCCAATTCTTATCCAGTATGAAGAAGAATTTTCTTATAAAACATTTTCATTTAATGAACAAAAGCGTTATTATTTAAAATTTAATCTAACAAGTTTACTTCGTGCTGATTCTAAATCTAGAGCGGAATTTTATAAGATTATGTTAGATGCTGGTGCTTTCTCGATCAATAAAGTATTAGAGCTTGAAGATATAGATGGAATTGGAGAATATGGTGATAAACATCGTGTCGATCTAAACCATGTATCCATTGAGATTGCGGATGAATACCAATTAGCAAAAGCTAGTGGAGGTTTGTCGCTGAAAGGAGGTGAGGACAATTAAAGACGTATTTACTATTAAAAATCAAACGGAATCGTCAGCAGATCTATTTATCTATGGTGACATCATAAATAATACAGGTTGGAAATGGGATGATTCTGATATTATGCCGGATGATGTAAAAAACATTTTAGGGCAATTGGATGATAAAAGTAACCTTAATATCTATGTAAATAGTGGTGGTGGTTCTGTATTTGCTGGTTTAGCCATTTATAACATGTTAAAGCGCAATAAGGCTCAGAAAACTGTTTATGTAGATGGTGTTGCAGCTTCTATCGCTTCCGTAATCGCCCTGGCTGGTGATCGTGTTGTTGTCCCTTCTAATGCTTTCTTAATGATTCATAAGCCTTGGACATATGCAGCTGGAAATGCAATTGATTTCCGAAAAGCAGCAGAGGACCTTGATAACATCGAGTCAGGAATCATGAATGTATACAAAGAAAACTTAAAAGAAGGCGTTGAAATTGAAGAAATTCAACAATTAGTAGATGCTGAGACTTGGTTAAGTGGTGAAGAAGCTGAAAAATACTTCAATATTGAAGTTGTAGAAGCGAAAGACATCGCAGCTTGTAGCAGTGATTACTTTGATAAATATCAAAAAACACCAAATAAGATTGTAGCAAAGGCTCCTTCTATTCCAAAGAAGGATAATAACGAACAATTAAAAATACAAAACGCACTAGACCTGTTAGAGCTATAGGTCTATTTTTGTGCCAAAACAAGGAGGAAATACCGAATGGATAAACGTGAACAAGAGTTACGTCAAAAAATTGCTGATTTAAAAGCGAAAGCAGAAGAATTTAACAATAGCGGTAAATATGAAGATGCAAAGGCAAAAATTGAGGAAGCGAAAAACGTGAAAAATGAATTGGATAACTATCTAGCAATGATGCAAATTCAAGTTCCTGAGCCTGTAAACTCACAAGCAGGAGTATTACCTCCAGCATCAGTTAAAAATGAAGATCCATCATACAAAGATGTATTTATGAAAGCTATCCGTGGTCAAAATTTAAGTCATGAAGAAGCAAGCGTTATGCAGGAATACAAAGCGGCCTTATCTGAGAATACAGGTAAAGATGGTGGCTATATTGTTCCAGAAGATATTACGACAACTATTAATCAATTAAAACAAACGGTTGATAGCCTAGAACAATATGTAAATGTACAACCTGTTTCAACAAATAAAGGGGCTCGTACATTAGAAAAGCGTGCGACATCAACACCATTTGCTCCATTATCTGAGTATGGTAAGCCGAATGCAATGCAAGAAATTGCTTCTCCTGAATTTGATCGTTTATCTTATGCTATTGAGGATTATGCAGGATTCTTACCAGTACCAAATGATTTATTAGATGATACAGATCAAGCTTTAGAAGAATATTTACGCCAATGGATCACTAAGAAATCTATTGCTACTCGTAACTATCTAATTTTACAAGAACTCAACAAATTGACAAAGGTCGATTTTAAAGATTATAAAGGCATTAAAACAGCGTTAAATGTTACATTAGACCCGGCATTTGCAGGTGGAGCTAATATTTTTACTAACCAAGATGGATTCAATTACTTAGATCAATTAGAAGATAAAAATGGTCGTCCGCTTCTTCAACCAGATCCAACAAATCCAACACGTAGTTTGTTGTCAGGAAAACCGGTTACTACTTTGTCCAATAAGACAATCGCCACAGACAAAGATGGGAAAGCACCTTTCATTGTTGGTAATTTAAAAGAAGCCATCATTCTTTGGGATAGAAAACAATTATCTATCGATATGACTACAGAAGGTGGAAATGCTTGGAGAACAAATACTTCTGAATTTCGAGCAATCGAGCGTGAAGATGTTACGCCATGGGATACAGAAGCAGTTGTGTATGGACAAATTATTGTTACGCCTAAAACAGGAGCTTAATAAGGTAGGGGGTGTCCTTCTTGGTACTAACATTAGAGGAAGCAAAAAAGTATCTTCGTGTGGATGGTGATGAGGAGGATGATCTCATTACATCTTTCGTAATTGCAGCTGAAATATATATTAAAAATGCTACAAGTAAAAATGTAGATTTGAAGAGCGAGCTTGCTAAATTAGCAGCTCGTATTTTAATTGCTCATTGGCATGAAAACCGTGAAGCAGTTGGAAAAGCTGAACAATTGGCATTTAGTTTGCAGTCGATATTAGTTCAGTTGCAATATTGTGGTGGTGATGCAAGTGAATCCAGGTAAATTAGATAAACGTCTTACATTTCAAGTGAAAGACGATGAAGCAAAGAGCCCAGACGGTGATCCAATAGAAGGTTATAAGGATTCTATTACTGTATGGGGCTCTTTTATTTTTTTAAAAGGAAGAAAATACTTTGAAGCAGCGGCAGCTAATAGCGAAATTCAAGGTGAAACAGAAATCCGATATCGTGCTGATGTGAATGCTGATATGAAGATTAAATATAAGAACGTAATGTATGACATTGTTTCAGTTATTCCAACTGAAAAACACACCTTATCAATTATGTGGAAGCGTGGTGGAATGAATGGCTGATGGTGTTGATTTTTTAGGCTTTGATCGCTTGATATCTGAATTAGAACAAATGGGTTTACGTGGAGAAAAGATTGAAGATAGAGCACTTGCGACTGGTGGTGAGCAAATTCGAAAAGCCATTGCTGAAAGAAGTGAACCGAGGAGTTTAAGCCCTAAGAAACCGTCCAAAAGTGAACCTTGGCGTACAGGCCAACATTTGCTTGATAATATACGGGTTACAAAGGCGCGAATGGAAAATGGTGTGAAAACGATTAAGATTGGACTAGACAAAGCGGATCGTTCTCCATATTTTTATGGGAAATTTTTAGAGTGGGGTACTTCTAAAATGCCAGCACATCCATTTATAGAACCAGGTTTTAACGCTTCTAAAGCGGATGCAGTACGTGCTATGACAGACATCTTAAAGAATGAGATGAGGCTGAATGTATGATAAATTTACGACCAGAAATCGTGCAAGCTCTTGAAAATAATCAGGAGCTTGTTTCCTTATTAGGTGGAAGACGTATTTATTATCGTAAAGCCAAAAATGCTGAAGAGTTTCCACGGATTACATTTTTTGAATTAGACAATAGGCCAGATGGGTTTGCGGATAATGATGAAAGTGAAAGTGAAATCACATTCCAAATCGATATTTGGTCAAAAGGTAGTACAACAGCAATCCATCAAAAAGTAAATGAAATCATGAAAGATATTGGTTTCTCACGTTATGCAGTAGCTGATTTGTATGAAGATGATACACAAATTTTTCATTACGCGATGCGATTCGCGAAAGGAGTGGAGTTATAGATGGCTGGAGAAATTATTACAATTAGTTCGACTGTCGGTGTAGATAGTCTTGTTTATGCAAAACTATTAAAAGATGATGCATCAGGTGTTTCATATGCAGATGTAAAGAAGTTAGAAGGGGCAGTAAAGGTTAAAACTTCTAAAAAAGTAGCTTCAGAAATTATGTGGAGTGATAATAAAAAATCAGAGATTGCTGAATCTGACGGAGAAGTGGAAGTTGAAATTGAAGTTCGTGGACTTTCCTTATCAGCGAAAGCAGATATTGAAGGGTATCCAGAAGTTACAGATGGCGTATTAGATGAAAAACGAGAGGGAGAAAAGCCATATTTAGCAATTGGATGGCGCTTTTTAAAGGGCAATGGTAAATACCGTTATGTTTGGTTACTCAAAGGGAAGCTTTCACAAGAGGAAGAAGAAGCTGAAACTAAGAAGGATAAACCAAACTTCCAAACTACAAAACTTAAAGGCTCATTCATTGAACGTGACTTTGATGATAGACCTAAATTTACAGCTGATGCTGATGAGCCTACATTTACAAAAGCCGTTGGTGATAACTGGTTCAAAAAGGTATATGAAAAAACAGCAACACCACCAGCAGGAAAGTAAGAGGGGGCAAAAGCTCTCTCTTTTTTATTAACTAAGGAGGAATACCTATGAAACTAACATTAATAATCAATAAAGAAAAGAAAACTTTTAATTTACCGGAGTTTATTCCGGCTCGTTTGATTCGTCAAGCACCTGAACTTGCTGGTATTCCAAACAATCCTGGGCCTGAGGATATGGATAAAATGGTTCAATATGTAGTAAAAGTTTACGGAGAACAATTTACATTGGATCAATATTGGGATGGTGTGGATGCTCGTAAATTCTTATCGACAACTTCAGACGTAATTAATGCAATTATTAATGCAACTGTGGAAGCGGCTGGTGGCACACCAGGAACTGGGGAAGAAACAAACCCAAACGTGTAGAGGGAGGGGGGCTAACGTTCAGTGAGTTTATAGATGAGCTCTACCTCTCTTTATTACGCCAAGGATATAAACATCATCACATCGATAATGAAATGGATATTTGGCATTATTTAAGGTTGAATCAGAAATATCGTGAACAAGGTGAATCGAATAGCCAAAATCAGAGTTCGAATGAAATTGAAGTTCCAGCAGAAAACATTATCTAAGGAGGGGGAAGATGATGGCAAATGAAATGAATAATTTAGTCGTTAGGCTGTCCCTTGATAATGTGAATTTTCGTCAAGGTATAGCCAATTCAGGACGTGCCGTAAGGACATTGCAGAATGAATTGAAATCAATCAGTACTGGTATGGGTGGCTTCGCTAACGCTAGTGATCAAACGCGTGCTAAAACAGATGCACTTAACAGACTGATTGAAGCGCAAAAAGAAAAGGTTAAGGCATTACGACAAGCTTATGATCAAAATAAAGCAAAATTAGGTGAAAATGACGCAGCAACCCAGCGATATGCTTCGCAAGTTAATAAAGCAGTTGCTGATTTAAATAGATTTGAAAATGAATTAAAACAAGTAAACCGTCAAGCTGAACAAAAAGGGATAGATAAGTTAAATAACTCTTTAAAATCCCTACAGGCTGAATTCCAGTCCATTACAACAGGCATGGGCGGTTTTTCTAATGCAACGGAGCAAACGCGAGCGAAAGTAGACGTTCTGTCTCGTATGGTAGATAAGCAAAAAGAGAAAATCAGGGAACTTCAACAAGCTTATAATCGCGCAAAAATAGAAGAAGGTGAAGCGAGTCAATCCGCACAACGATACGCAGAACAAATTCATCGGGCAACAGCTGAACTGAATCGATTTGAAACTGAATTACAGCAATCAAATCGAGAATTAGAGCAACAAGGTAATCGTCTATTGAACTTCGGTAATCGCATGGAAAGCTTAGGTAATCATTTGCAAAATGCCGGAATGCAAATTGGTATGGTATTTGGTGGTATGACTTATGCAATTGGTCGAGGTCTAAAATCAGCTGTGGAAGAATCTATGAACTTCGAACAGCAGATGGCTAACATAAAAGCTGTATCAGGTGCGACTGGACAAGAAATGAGTAAACTCTCTGAATTAGCTGTTAAATATGGGGAAGATACAAAATATTCTTCTGTTGAAGCTGGAAAAGGGATTGAAGAATTAATAAAAGCTGGCGTTAGTTTAAAGGACATTATCAATGGTGGATTAGAAGGAGCATTAAACTTAGCGGCCGCAGGAGAATTAGAGTTAGGCGAAGCAGCTGAAGTTGCTTCAACCGCTTTAAATGCATTTAAAAAGGATGGTTTAAGTGTTACAGATGCCGCTAACTTACTTGCAGGAGCCGCTAACGCTTCAGCCACTGATGTACACGAATTAAAA
The DNA here is from genome assembly GCF_045291115.1 of Bacillus sp. PPSBB_2. Taxonomy (NCBI): domain Bacteria; kingdom Bacillati; phylum Bacillota; class Bacilli; order Caryophanales; family Bacillaceae; genus Bacillus; species Bacillus sp. PPSBB_2. Next base: position 3,661,922 of record NZ_CP147983.1, on the reverse strand, counting down.
TATGGTCTGTCAGCTTCCGCAGCAGTTGCTGCTGGGGCAGGTATGACATTTAAAGATACATCAACAGCCTTAGCAGTTTTTGCACAGAATGGGTTAAAAGGTTCAGATGCAGGTACGTCTTTAAAAACAATGCTTATGAGATTAAATCCATCTACTAAAGAAGCGTATAACAAGATGGCGGATTTAGGTCTTATCACTTATAATGCGCAGGCTGGATTTGACTTCTTGGTTAAAAACGGAATCACGCCAGCATCTAGAAGTGTGGGAGATATTGAAGTTGCATTAGAGAGTTATGTAATGAAAACGGAAGGCGTAAAGAAATGGAATGATAAATGTGATACTACATTTCGTGAATTAGCAACTAGTTCGGCTTTCTTATCTTCTAAATTTTACGATCAAGAAGGGCACATCCAAAGTTTAGAAAATATATCTGGAATTCTCCACGAATCCATGAAAGGTTTAACAGACCAGCAACGAAGTATGGCTTTAGAAACATTATTCGGATCAGACGCAGTTCGTGGTGCAACGATTCTGTTTAATGAAGGATCACAAGGTGTAAATAAAATGTATACCGAGATGTCCAAAGTTACTGCTTTAGAGACCGCTAATACGAAAATGAACACTTTGAAAGGTCGTATCGAACAATTAAGTGGAGCGTTTGACACAATGAAAAAAACAATTGGTGATGCACTCGCTCCTGTGGTTAGTGCTTTTGTCGCTGGGTTGCAGAAACTTGTGGATGGATTCAACGCATTACCTGGACCAGTACAAAAGGCTATCGCAATTACAGGTGGCGTTGTTCTTGCACTTACAGCAATAGCAACAGCAATAGGTGTAGTTCTTGCAGCATTCGGTATGATCATGTCAGGAATTGGGGCATTAGCAACAGCGTTAGGGATTGCTGGTGGTGCTGCAGGTCTTGCTGGTGCTGCGGTTGGTATGTTAGGAAGTGCATTAGGAGTGCTTCTGGGACCTGTTGGTTTAATAGCAGCAGCTCTTATTGGAACCGGAGTTGTCGCATATAAAGCATATCAAAAAGCAACTGAAGACAGTATCGCTTCGGTAGATCGTTTTGCTACAAATACAGAAGGGAAAATAAGTTCGTCCACAAAGAAAGTTCTTGGTGAGTATTTCAAGTTGTCTGATGGTATTAGACAAAAGTTAACTGAAATTAGATTGAACCATGAAGTGATAACAGAGGAGCAGTCACAGAAGTTAATAGGTCAATATGACAAGTTAGCTAATACAATCATTGAAAAAACGAATGCAAGGCAGCAAAAAGAAATTGAAGGACTTAAAAAATTCTTTGCGGATTCATATGTATTGACCGCTGAAGAAGAGAACAAACGAATCGAACAGTTAAATCAACATTATGAACAAGAAAAGCTAAAAACACAGGAAAAGGAAAATAAAATTAAAGAAATTTTACAAACAGCAGCTAGAGAAAACAGAGAATTGACGACCTCTGAACGCATCTCTTTACAAGCATTGCAGGATGAAATGGACAGAGTTGCTGTAGAGCATATGTCTAAAAATCAAATGGAGCAAAAAGTTATTCTTGAAAATATGCGCGTACAGGCTAGTGAGATTTCAGCTAGACAGGCAGCGGAAGTTGTAGAGAATAGTGCCAAAGCAAGAGATAAAGTTATTGAAGATGCGAAAAAGACTCGCGATGAAAAAATTGCAGAGGCAATTCGTCAGCGTGATGAAAATAAAACAATTACTGCTGATGAAGCTAATGCAATCATTGCTGAGGCAAAACGTCAGTATGATAGTACAGTTTCCACGGCAAGAGATAAGCATAAGGAAATTGTGAGTGAAGCAAAATCCCAAGCTGGGGAACATGCAAATCAAGTAGATTGGGAAACCGGACAAGTAAAATCTAAGTTTGAAGTTATGAAAGATGATGTTGTTCGAAAAATGAAAGAAATGGGTTCGGATGTTTCCAATAAATATGACGAGATGAAAAATGCAGCCAGCAATAAAGTAGAAGAAATCAAAAATACTGTTTCAAGAAAATTTGAAGAAAAGAAAAAAGCTGTCGTTGATAAAATGAAAGAAATAAAGAGCGATATTGAAGATAAGTGGAATACAGTTGAAAAATTCTTCAGCGCTATAAATCTACGTTCCATTGGTAAATCCATTATAGAAGGTCTTGAAAAAGGGTTGGATGATGCGACAGGTGGTTTATATAGTAAGGCGAAAAGCATTGCTGGAGAGATTAAAAAGACTATTTCTGGAGCGCTAGAAATTAACAGTCCATCTAAAGTGATGATTCCAGTTGGTAGTGCCGTACCAGAAGGTGTTGGCGTTGGTATGGATAAGGGGAAACGATTTGTTGTGGATGCAGCAAAAAATGTAGTTGGAACTGTAAAAAAACAAATGAGTAATATGCCATCTGTTTTTGATTTTGGATTCCAAACTTCGCATTATAGTATCCCGCATAATGCACTGGGTGATTTCAATGGGTATACGCAACCACAATCACCTTATAACAACGCACCTACAGCAAAAACTATGTTCTCGGATAGATCAGGTAGAGAACAAGAACTGAATGTAACGGTAAATATGACAAACGTTTTAGATGGAAAAGAATTAGCGAACGGAAGTTACGCATATACGACAAAGCTTCAAAATCGTGACCAAAAAAGAAGGGCGGAATTTTAAGGGTGGTGAGCAAGTTGGGGAAACTCGGTTTTACTTTTAATAAAATCAGAAAAGATTATATTCAAATGCTAGTTGGAAGAAAACGCCCTTCCTGGGCTCCAGTTAAAAGAAAATTAGTAAGGGTCCCTCATCGCGCAGGGGCTCTTTTTCTTCATACAGAAACGGAGGAACGTCGTATTGATGTTCCTCTTGTAATTAAGGCAGCAAAAGATATGGCTGATTTACAAAAGGTAAAAGAAGATTTAGCGGATTGGCTATATACAGAGCAACCAGCTGAACTTATTTTTGATGATGAGTTAGACAGGACTTATTTAGCATTAATTGATGGTTCTGTCGATTTGGATGAAATAGTCAATAGAGGTAGAGGAGTTATTACTTTTATTTGTCCAATGCCGTATAAACTAGGTAAAAAAAATACGCATACATTCACTCAAAACTGGTCCACTGAAATCACTACTTCTTTCGTCAATCAAGGTAATATAGAAGCGCCTCCAATTATTGAGATTGAGGCCAAGAAACCGAGTGCATTTTTAGATGTATGGTTTGGAGAGTATCCATATAATCGTGACTATTTCAGAATCGGTTATCCTTTGAAAACCGAACAACTACCTGTTGAAAGAAATCAAAGGCTGATATGGGATGAAATGGCTACTACTGTAGGTTGGAGTAAAGTCAGTTCGATGGAAGATGGCAACCCAGTCGGTGAAATGAAATCAGACGGTTATCAATTTTATTGTTCTAATTATGGTACAGGGTCAGGGAAAGGGTGGAATGGTGCAGCTGTTAAAAAAAATATACCTAATGGGCCCGTACAAGACTTTATTATGCAGGCTTATGTTACATGTAAAAGTAAACGAATCAATGAGATGGGCCGAGTGGAAATAGCGATATTAGATGAAAACAGTAAAGTGCTTTCGAAAATAGCTATGACTGATGTATTTTGGCAAGCTGAACAAAATTTCGGAACAATGGTAATTGGATATGATAATAAGCCGGGAAAAATAGGTTTGATTTATGAGAGTGGTGATTATCCAAACACTTGGAACCAATATCAAGGGCGATTGTGGATAGCTAGAACGGGAAATGTATGGGAAGCGTATATTTCGAAATTCCTTCCGGGGACGGAAAAAGATGATTCAGAACGATTTGTGCGGTGGACGGATGAAAATAAATATCATATGGAAAAAGCAGCACAAATCCAGATTAGCATTATGCAATGGCAAGATGTGCCGTCAGCAGAAGCAATGACCGTTTCAGATTTGAAATTCTGGAAAATAAATTTAAATACTCAAAATAATCCGCCTTACATTTTTGATACGGGAGACAAGATTATAATTGATACAGAAAAAAGTCTTGTAACCATTAACGGTAAAAATGCGATTCATTTAAAAGACATTTTTAGTAATTTTCCAACTGTCATACGTGGTGAGAATCGTATTGATATCATGCCACCAGACGCTAAAGCAACCGTTAATTATAGGGAGAGATATAGATGAGAACACCAAGTGGCATTTTGCATGTTGTGGATTTTAAAACAGATCAAATCGTTGCAGCTATTCAGCCGCAGGACTATTGGGATGATAAAAGGCAGTGGGGAATCAAAAACAATGTTGATATGTTGGATTTTACTGTTTTTGATGGAACAACTCATTCGGCTACACTACAACAACAAAACCTTGTTCTAAAAGAAGTTCGCGACGGAAGAATTATACCATATGTTATTAGAGAGACAGAAAAGAATTCAGATAAACGATCCATTACAACATATGCCTCAGGAGCTTGGGTTCAAATTGCTAAGTCAGGCATTATAAAACCGCAAAGAATAGAAGGAAAAACGGTAAATGAATATATTGATATGGCCCTAGTAGGCATGAAATGGAAACGTGGGAAAACGGATTATACAGGATTCCATACGATGACCATTGATGAATTTATGGATCCTCTAACATTTTTAAAGAAAATAGCTTCTTTATTCAAATTAGAAATTCAGTACCGTGTTGAGGTTCAAGGTTCACAAATCATTGGATGGTATGTTGATATGATTCAAAGGCGTGGCCGAGACACTGGTAAAGAAATAGAGTTAGGTAAAGATTTGATAGGTGTTACACGTATGGAACATTCAAGAGATATTTGTACAGCGTTAGTTGGATTTGTGAAAGGTGAAGGCGACAATGTAATTACCATCGAAAGTATCAACAGGGGATTTCCGTATATTGTTGATCATGATGCATTTCAACGATGGAACGAACGTGGTAAGCATAAGTTTGGTTTTTATACGCCAGAAACAGAAGAGTTAAATATGACGCCACAACGTTTAATGATGTTAATGGAAATAGAATTAAAAAAACGTGTTAATTCTTCCGTTTCGTATGAAGTAGAAGCACAATCAATTGGACGTATTTTCGGACTAGCACATGAACTCATTAACGAGGGTGACACGATCCGAATTAAAGATACGGGCTTCACACCTAAGTTATACCTGGAAGCACGTGTAATTGCCGGTGATGAATCTTTTACGGATCCTACACAAGATAAATATGTGTTTGGTGATTATCGTGAAATTACGGATCCGAACGAGGAATTACGAAAGATTTACAATCGAATCCTTAGTAAATTCGGCGAGAAACAAGAAATGCTGGATCAGCTAGATAAATTGGTGAAAGAAGCGAATGAAACAGCAAGTAGTGCTAAGAAAGAATCAGAAGCAGCGAAAACACTCGCTGAAAAGGTACAAGAGAATATTAAAAACAATACTGTTGAAATTATAGAAGCTAAGAATCCACCAACAACAGGGCTTAAACCTTATAAAACACTTTGGCGTGATACTAGTAATGGTAAGCCTGGTATTTTAAAAATATGGACAGGTGCAGCGTGGGAATCGGTTGTTCCTGATCCAGAAACTATCAAGAAAGAAACACTAACACAGGTTAATAAGGATATCGAATCTACAAAAACAGAATTAAGCAAAAAGGTTCAAGAAGCACAAAATCAAGCTACAAGACAATTCAACGAAGTACAGGAAGGGTTACAAGGTGTCAGTCGTACAGTTTCTAATATCGAAAATAAGCAAGGTGAAATTGATAAGAGAGTAACTCAGTTTGAGCAGGATTCTAATGGATTTAAAATGTCTATTGAATCGTTAACAAAAAAAGATAATGATATTAGCAATAAATTAAATACAGTCGAACAAACTGTAGAAAGTACAAAGAAGACTATTTCTGATGTGCAACAAACAACAAGTGAGCTTAAGAAAACAACAACTGATATTAAAGAAGAAGCTGGGAAAATCAGTGAGAAGTTAACAAGTGTAGAAACAAAGGTTAATAGCGATAAAGCTGGTGGACGAAACCTTTTATTAAAATCAAATGTTAAATATGAAAAAACAGACTATCTAATCAATCAATATTCTCTTACTGAAAATTTCTTTGCAGGTGAAGAATACACCTTTGTAATGAAAGGAATTGTACCTGCAGGTCAAAAGTTTGGTATATGGATGAATGGTGGGTCTAGTAATGTTGGATATGCAACAAGTGTTTACACGAATGGAATTACTTATGTAACCTTCAAAGCTGTTGCGGCTACAAGTGGAAATGAACGAAAGTTAAGCTTATATAACTATCCGAGTAGTGCTACGAAATCTATTGTGGAATGGGTTGCCTTGTATAAAGGGAATAAGCCGCAGGATTGGACGTCACCGCCTGAAGAGCAGGTAACAACAGATGAATTCACTAAGAAAACCAATGAAATTATGAAAAGCGTAGATGGTATCAAAGAAACAATAACAAAAGTAGAGAATAATCAAAGTGGATTCGATAAGCGTGTTGCTACTGTAGAAAAAGATGCAACTACTATTAAACAAAATGTCTCTTTCATACAAAATACGCAGACAGAACAAGGAAGACAATTACAAGAGGCGAAAGCTGGATGGGAAAATACTGCGAAAGCACTTGAAGGTAAAGTTGAACTTAAGCAAGTAGAGGATTATGTTGCTGGATTTAAGATTCCAGAGTTGAAGCAAACAGTTAATCAGAATAAACAAGATTTATTAGATGAATTAGCCAACAAGCTTGCAACTGAGCAATTTAATCAAAAAATGACTTTGATTGATAATCGATTTATTATCAATGAACAGGGTATCAATGCTTCGGCCAAAAAGACAGAGGTATATACAAAAGAGCAAGCAAATGGGCAATTTGCCACATCATCTTATGTAAGAGATATGGAAACCCGTCTTCAGTTGACTGAAAAGGGCGTTAGTCTATCTGTAAAAGAAAACGATGTAATCGCAGCATTCAATATGAGTAAAGAAAACATTACTTTGAATGCGAACAGAATTAACTTAGTAGGTTTTATTACAGCAAATCATATTAAAGGAAAAGTTTTAGAAGGGGTAACACTTAAAACAAGTGGAAACAGATTTGTTGAAATAAATAAGCAAGACATGAAGATTTTCGATGCAGATAGGCCGCGTGGTTATATAGGATTTATGGAAGCAAATGATGGAAGTATTCAACCTTCATTAGTCCTTGGTTCTGATAATAGAAAATACGCTGGTACAGGATCGTTTTATATTTATCAAGTCATGCCAAGAATTAATGGAGTCGATCAACCTTCTAAAGCGTATGCGAAATTTGGGATTTCTAAAGGGGAAAATGCAGAAGGTACCAATATATGGTCATCATATATTCAAATGCAGAATGACGGTGGACATCTGTATGCATATGCAGCCGGAAGATTATACTTTGATAATTTGAATGATATTATTTTCAACTCAGAAGGATGGGCTCCTGGGTACGGCAAGTTTATAGTGACGACCACAGAACCGCATTTTTATACAAATAATAGAGGCGAATTCTATTTCAAAAGAAAAAATGCGCTTGGGGTTAGATCTATCTATTTTTCAGCTGGTGAGAATGATGACGATTTAAATTTAGCAGATATAAAGATAAGAGCAAGTTATGTGACTGGTTATGATAACGGACTACAAATAAAGAATGGTATTGGTGGTCAATGGCGAGATATAGAATTAAGAACACTACGAGCGAATGAAAATGTAAATGCCAATGGTCAAATGTGGGCGAAAGCATTTAATCCTACGTCAGCTAGAAATATGAAAGAGAATATAAAAGACATTCCGTTCTCGGCTCTTGATAAAATCATGAGTTTAGCTATCAAACAGTACAATTTCAGAGACGACATGTATGATCTGTATCAAATGCGTGTGAACAAACCAGAGGAACAAACAGAACCATATACAACAAAAGAAATTGAAACGTATTTCGGTATGATTGCAGATGATACTGACGGTATATTTACAGACAAAGAGAAAAGAGCCATTAATTTATATAATACTGTTTCTATTCTTATTGCAGCGTTCCAACAGTTGTATGATGAATTCATATCGTTAAAGGAGCAGGTTAAGCAGAATACTGAAGAGTTACATGTAGTTAAAGAAGAAAATAAACAACTAAAAGAGCAAATCACTACACTAATAAACGATGTGTCCACATTAAAAGATGTAGTTCGAAATTTAATAAGTGAGAAACCGAAGCAGCCATAAGCTGTTTTTATTTGGCGCCACATACAGCATGGGCATAAAAATGGCTACCATGCATTCACTATGAACAAGGTTGTCTCATAGTATATATAGATTGTTTTATTAAGATTTCAAAAAGGACGTGAATGCATTGGAAGATGTATATGCAAAAATCGATAGCTTAAAAGCAGAACAAAAAGAAATCATGCGAGATATTCGTAATTTAGAAACTCGTACAACGATAAACGAAAAAGATATTTCTACCATCAATAAGCAATTAGAAAAAATCAGTCTAAATACCACTTGGATTTTACGAATTGTTGTCAGTGCAATAGTTATGGCAATTTTGGGTTTGATACTTAAAGGTGGGATTTAGGGTGTTTATATAAAAGTATTTGTGAAAGAGGGACAAGTGTCTCTCTTTTTTATCTTGAAGAAGGAGGAGGAAAGAATGTGGATCGTATCGATGTATTATTAAAAGTTTTTATTGCCACTTTCGGTGGGTTTTGTGGTTATTTCTTGGGAGGATGGGATGCAACATTGAAAATCTTAGTGACAATGGCAGTTATTGATTATGTAACTGGCATGATTGCAGCAGGATATAACGGAGAATTAAAAAGTAAAGTTGGTTTCAAGGGCATCGCCAAAAAGGTGGTGCTTTTTCTTTTGGTTGGGGCAGCAGCGCAATTAGATGCAGCGTTAGGAAGTAATAGTGCAATCCGTGAAGCAACAATTTTTTTCTTTATGGGTAATGAGTTACTTTCGCTTTTAGAAAATGCCGGAAGAATGGGCATTCCACTTCCGCAAGCTTTAAAAAATGCAGTTGAAATTTTAGGTGGCAAAGAAAAACAAGAAGAGAAAAAAGGAGATGTTCAATAATGGAAATTAGAAAAAAGTTAGTTGACTCAAGTAAATATGGTACAAAGTGCCCTTATACAATGAATCCAGAATTTATCACAGTTCACAATACGTATAATGATGCGCCAGCTGAGAATGAAATTGCTTATATGATACGAAATAATAATGAAGTGTCATTCCACATTGTGGTAGACGATAAAGAAGCTGTACAAGGATTACCTTTAGAACGGAATGCATGGGCTTGTGGAGATGGGAATGGTTCAGGCAACAGAAAGTCGATTAGTGTGGAAATCTGTTATTCTTTAAGCGGCGGGGATAGATATTATAAAGCAGAAAATAATGCAGCTATCGTTGTAGCACAATTAATGAAACAATACAATATTCCTCTTAGCAAAGTCCGTACGCATCAATCATGGAGCGGAAAGTACTGTCCTCATCGTATGTTAGCAGAAGGGCGTTGGGGGTCTTTCATTGAAAGGGTGCAAAACGCATATAACGGTGGTGGTAATACAGCTCCATCTACACAACCGTCTAATAATGGTGTAGGTGTTGTTACAATTACAGCGGATGTCTTACGTGTTCGTACAGGACCAGGAACGAATTATGATATTGTAAAGAATGTGTACCGAGGGGAACGCTATCAATCTTGGGGCATTCAAAATGGCTGGTACAACGTTGGTGGAAATCAATGGGTTTCTGGGGAGTATGTGAGGTTTGAGGGATAGTTGATTGTACGGATACAAAGCTATTTGTATATGAAGTAATAAGAAGTGCACCTGACCAGGGCGCACTTCTGTAAAAAGGAGAAAAATCTAATGACAATTCATTCTATGTACAATAAGACGTAAGTATACAAAAAAGAATATTCCTGGTTGGATGGGAGGAATGTTCTTTTGTGGTTTCTCTTGAACCACTTTATATATATGCAGCAGAATCATGTTATATGACTTCAAAAATAGAAAAAGCAATCCGGGGTGGTGAGGCCGGATTGCTTTTTCTGTATATAAAGCGGCATCATGCCAGGAGTAGTTTATTATATGCTTCTAAAGTGCGTAATATTCTGTAAAAACAAAAAGGCACCTTCCCTCAGTTGAAGGTGCCTCTCACGTGGTGATTTTCTAGATGTATAAATAATATATGCAATAATAAGGAAAGATAGAACAGGGTCTTGACTGTAAAATGAATGTAATTTATATTTTAAATACGTTCTTTAATCTACCTATGTATAGTGAAAAGTCTGTTTCCTTTTGGAGGCGGATTTTTTTGCGTTTCACCTAGAATTTATTCTTTTTTTTAAGATGGGTGCTCCCAATAAGTGGTCGCTGTTTTAGGGATATTTTCAAAGATAAAATTACTAAAGTTAATTTTATCAGTTGTTTCGCGATTAAAAATTATTTTCATCACATTATCAACTTTCTTAGTACCGTATGGATCAACTGTTTCAAATTGCCAAAAGAAAGCAATCTCACTTATTTCTTTTTCATTGGCTATACCTTTTAAGATTTTTTGTGTGTCCATCCAAATTCCTTGCTTAAACATATTATCTGTAAGGTTATCACTTGCGTGGATAGTAAGTATAGCAATTTTATCATCTTCAGTTGCTGTCCCCATATTTTTGTTGATTTCTAAATTTGTTAATGATTTTGAACCAATGCTCGATTTTACAATATTCTTAATCTTTTTTCTAAATTATTATTTGTAGGAAGTGTTGTTGTGGAAAGACTTTCATTGGAATTATTTGAGTTTTGATTTTGATCAGATTGATAAGTTTTACTTTCAGATGAAGCGTAGGCAAAATCTCCAATAGAAAATAATTTATCATCTTTAAATGAAAATTTAACCTCTCCGTTGGTTATACCGTCAATTGATTTATATGTAATTTCAGTAATAGTATCAATTAATTTATTTTCTTCTCCATCACCGCCAATAATTTTTCGAACTTCCTGGATAGACATTCCTTGATGGATGTTTTTAAATTCATCTTTAGATATTTTATTATCATCTCTAGTATTCAGTGCGAAAAAGGTAATGATTGCTAAAAAAAATAGTTGCTAAAAATAAAATAACACGAAGCTTAAATTTTATTATGTATCCTCCTTATTTTTTTCAATCCAAATATCTTCAACACGCATATCAAGAACCTTAGCTATTCTAATTGCTACTAAAAGTGTCGGTGTTCCGCCTTGCAGCAAATTAGTCATTGTTGAGTTTGCTATACCTACTTTCTTCGCTATAAATCCATATCGAAAGCCTTTTTTATCTACAATATGTTTTAAATTACTTTGAAGCATTATTCCACCTCCTAGTATGTATATTCTAGTGAAATCATTTTTGTCCTCTTAAAAAATAAATTTCAGGTGTACAGGCAATAATCCTCCTTCTGGTTCATATACCTATATTACTTCCGTATGGCATTGTAGATATCAAGAGAGGAGAGGGTTACATGCGTTCTCAGTATAGTTACCTCAATGCAACGCCTTATTTATACTCATCAAAAGAACTACGTCACATGTATAACGAATCTAGATCCAGAAAAGAAACGGAATCAATTCTTACTCATATGAGGAACCATGAAGTATTTGATAACAAAGAGTACAAAGGATATTTCAGCTTATCACAAGTAATTGAAGAAGATTTATATGGAGAAGAGGAAGATATATTGAATTGGCAAGATTTAATAGAGCGGTATCAGATTGTAGCTACCAAATCGGGGATTAAATTTCGTGAGAAAGATGAATTGACCGAGGAGGAATGGCTATGACACTTGCAGGAGAAGTCGTTATTATTTGGACGGCAACAGGCTTGTCTGTAGTTGCGATGAGTGTAGCTGGAAAAATGGGGAAGAGTGTTCCACATTGGCTTCCGCGTATGACTATGTATACAACGCTTACGGGCTCGTTCTTATATCTTCTACGTTATGTTCTCGTTATGTTTCTATGAAGGAATACGATGTGGAAGAGAGGGACAATAGACCTCACAAGCAAAAATGCTAGTCCTGTTCCCTTCCAATAAAGTGCAATGATATCCTTATAGGATATCTAAAGGAGAAATGTTTATGTTGGAATTACTATGGGTCCCGATGACAGCTTTAACTTTTGCATTCGTAAGTGATCGGTTTAAAAGGAAAATAGATGATAAAAAGAAGATACAAGTGTTTTTTGAAGTGTCAGGAATTGCAATCAAAAAAGATGATAAGATTCATTATCCAAAATTTAAGAAACGAACTCATGATGATAGAAGTACAACATACGTGTATGAGTTGCCTGTTGGTATGCCAAGTAAAATTATTCGAAAGGTTGAAGATGTTGTAAGTGAAGGGTTAAATAAACCTGTTCGAATTCAGTATGACAATTATAGATTGAACATTCGTGTATTCGATCAAGAAATACCGAAGAAGTGGGAATGGTCGAAAAATTTAATGAAAGTTGGAAAATGGCTTGTGCCAATCGGGCAAAGTTTAGAACAATTGATTTATCACGATTTTGATAAAACACCACATATGACATTAGGTGGTTTAACACGTATGGGAAAGACTGTATTTCTAAAGAATGTGATGACATCTCTTATTACTGCACAAGCAGAATATACGCACTTGTTTATTATTGATTTAAAAGGAGGATTAGAGTTCGGGCCATACAAAAGTGTAAAACAGATTGAGTCGATTGCAGAAAAGCCAATCGAAGCTTTTCAGATATTGAACCTGGTATTGAAAAAGATGGAAGAGAAAATGCTTTTTATGAAAGAATATCATTATACTAACGTGGTAGAAACAAATATAAGAGAACGCTATTTTATCATCGTGGATGAAGGTGCAGAACTTTGTCCAGATAAGAGCATGAGCAAAGAAAAACAAAAATTATTAGGAGCTTGTCAACAGATGCTTTCTCATATAGCACGAATTGGTGGAGCACTAGGATTCAGATTGATATTTTGTACGCAATACCCTACGAGCGACACTTTACCACGTCAAGTGAAACAAAACAGTGATGCAAAATTAGGATTTCGGTTACCAACTCAAATAGCTTCTCAAGTTGTCATTGATGAAAATGGTCTTGAATCGATTGAAAGCATACCAGGGCGCGCGCTTTTTAAAACGGATCGATTAACTGAAATTCAAGTCCCTTATATCTCAAATGAACAGATGTGGGAGGTATTAAAACAATACGAGGTGAAAAAGGATGCATATGCAGACACATATCAAAATGAATCGTCAGATGATGATTTTGACCTCGATTAGAAAGTTGAAATTCGCCACCAGAAGACATTTAATGGCCATTCACGATATGGGAGGAATAAGGAATGCAAATCGGATTCTAAAAGATTTAAGTCCATATGTAAACAGTACCGTTTATAAAAAAGAGCATGTATACTACCTCAATAAACAAGGACGTGCGCTATTCGATGATACGGAAAAGGTTGTACCTACAATCCGATTAGCGCATAGTCTCATGAGAAACGAAGCGTGGTTGTATCTGTTTTGTCCTGAAGATTGGCAGATAGAAGCCCCTATACGTTATAAAGTACATGACACGAAACGAACGATTATTCCGGATGTAAAGTACCGTGATAGTGACGGGATTCTAAACGCAGTCGAAATAGATCGTACACAAATGATGAATGTGAACAGTGAAAAAATGAATAAGTATGGTGAATTCACCTTGTATTATCAAAACAAATATAACGGGAAAGTTCCTATTGTTCACTTCTTTACACTCACACCATATAGGCAAAAGACGCTAGAACAATTTGCTGTACAGCAAGGTGTATATGCAAAGGTATATGTGGTACCCGAAGTGTAAAAGGGATTATCACATACCAAATTCGAGGTCAAAATAATATTTGTTCATCAAGTTGTTCACGATACCGTTGAAATACGCAAACTTACTCTTTTTCATTTTGACTCCATCTTTTACTTTCATCGCAAATTCTTTCATAGCTTGTATACCAATTTGTAGTTCTTGATCTTTGTCAAACGCCGTTTGGTCTGTTGTATGATTTATTACACGATTGCATTGTTTTACGACCTTCCAAAATTCTTGAATTGTTTTAGCTCTTGAATAAAAAGCAGAAGTTAGGGAAACGAAACGCTTCGGAACCCAATGGGCTACAAATTCAGCACATTTAATGTTTTCTTTAGGTACAGCATTCTTGTCATTACCATTACGTTTATTTATACCTTTACTCTTTTGTTTTAAGATTTTAGTAGTTGTTTTAACGGTAGGACACTTCTTAGTCGTTTCAGCAGGATGCTTGTGGGACACTTCATTTATGATTGGTTGGATAATAATTGCATTAGAAGTTTGACGCATATCTTTTTTGCGCTTCATAGCTATTTGCTTAATCATTCTTAAAGTCACAAGTTTCGTCATTAAACGTTGTACAGTTTTATATGATACGCCCATTATCTCAGCTATTCTATTTTTACATAGGAAGCTAACACCTGTGTATTTGCAGCTGTGACGTTTTAAAATTTCAAGTAATATAATTATTTTAGATTGTACATCGGTACGCTTAATAGACGTTTTAATTACATCTCTGTATACTCTAATGGCTTTATTTAATTCCTCTACAGTTGAAAATGTTGATAAATTATGATAGGACTCTGGTTGAGCCAATACATCAATACGTTTTTTCATAACGGTTTGTCTCCTTTTTGGAAACAAAAAAGCAACGTCACCTATTTATTGGGTAAACGTTGCTTAATAAACCTAATATGAGGTACAATACTCATGAGAGGATAGCAAGTGTTTACCTGGTCAGCTCAGGTGGACGGTATATAGAGTGTTGACGCACTTTATATACACGCTGTGCTCTTTTGCTTTTTATGGTCACATTTTGGTAACGAATGAATAAAATTTAGAGTTTATTCATGATTTTTGAAAACATACAAACCGTTGATATATAAGCATTTTATTTGTTTTTTAAAACTTAGATTTCAATGATTAATAGAAAGTAGGATTCCAATCATTTAACTTCCCAGAGTGGGGAATTTATAATCGTAATTCATTCAATACTTTCTATGGTAATCAACTATTTATGAAATCACGTAGTTATAATGAAGGAACGAATAATTTTGTTTCAAAAGATACAGTACCAGCTTTAACAGGATATGGTTTTTCTCCAAACGTAGTAGCGGTTATTACTGCTGATAAAACAGAAACTACATCAGATTTAAAAATAACAAATCGTAGAATTTCAGATCAGTACAATATCGAATGGGTAAGTTCAAAATGGTGGGGAACAAATAATAAAGATACATATAATGAATTCTTTACGAACCACTATAAATTAGACTGGAAAAACCATCAAGTTACTCTTGATAACCAAAAAGCCCTTGAAGAACAAATGAATAGTATCAACAGCGTGAATGATAAACTTAACAAAGGAAAAGGGAAATTATCTCTTTCAATGAATGGAAATCAACTTAAAGCTACATCTAGCAATGCTGGTTATGGTATCAGTTACGAAGATAAAGATTGGGGTATCTTTGTAAATGGTGAAAAGGTCTATACTTTTAATGAAAAATCAACTGTAGGCAATATCTCTAATGATATTAACAAATTAAACATTAAAGGACCTTATATCGAGATTAAACAGATCTAGTCAGTAAATGATGGCCGATTGATGGATAATTATCTCATCAATATACGAGTTTATTTTAAATCTGTATAATGTAATGAAAGGACCAAAGTTTATCTATAAAATAGATAAACTTTGGTCCTTATTATTTTTTTGTTTGCACACGAAGTTAAGATAATATTAGATGTTTTTTGTCCAGACTTTCACTCGATTAGAAAAGAGCGTAAAGTATTTGAAAGCTATTGATATTACGCAAGGGGATATTGTTTAAAGTAATCAGAACTTCATCGGTTGTTAAGTTACCACTTTAAATATATAATTAAATTTCATTAAAAAGATACTCTATTCAAAGTCCTTATGGGGCTTTTGAAGTGAAATATATACTATTTGAGGTGTGTGAAATGGGGAAATCTCGAGAGCAGACGATGGAAAATATTTTAAAGGCTGCTAAGAAAAAATTTGGAGAGCGTGGCTACGAAGGTACGAGCATACAAGAAATTGCAAAAGAAGCGAAAGTGAATGTTGCTATGGCCTCTTACTATTTTAACGGGAAAGAAAACCTATATTATGAGGTGTTTAAGAAATATGGTCTTGCTAATGAGCTACCCAATTTTCTTGAGAAGAATCAATTTAATCCTATCAATGCCCTTAGAGACTATTTAACGGTTTTTACTACACATATAAAAGAGAACCCTGAAATTGGATCATTGGCATATGAGGAGATTATTAAGGAAAGTGCACGATTAGAAAAGATTAAACCGTATTTCATAGGTAATTTTGAACAGTTAAAAGAAATATTACAGGAGGGTGAAAAGCAAGGAGTTTTTCATTTCTTCTCCATAAATCATACGATACATTGGATCACTTCTATTGTTTTATTTCCAAAGTTTAAAAAGTTTATTGATTCTTTAGGGCCAAATGAAACGAATGATACAAATCATGAATGGATGCCAGAAGACTTAGTGGACAGGATTGTTACTGCATTAACAGATAAACCTAAAGTGTAAAATTATAAAGAAGTATAATGTATTCTTTTTATTGAAAAAATACAAACCTTTTGGAAGTGAACCTAGTAGTATTAATTTATAGATTTATATACTTTTATGAAAATAAATGAAGTAAATTCAATTTAATCTTATTTATCTTATAGGGATTATAAGTTATACTAAAAGTAGGTACAAAATGTACCATTTGAAAAAGAGTGCATTGCAAAAAGGAATCCGTAAAGGATTCCTTTTTTTGTTTCTTTGAAAATGAAGCAATGTTCTAATAATTAGCAGTCCTTTTTGCATGGACTTACTGAGGTTATAATGAGAAGAAAAAGAACCCTATAGGGTTCTTTTTCAAGGCATATTAACAGTAAGGAGAATCATGAAATGCTACTTCAAATCTTTATTAGGGGAAAGATTTTGAAAAAGCTTAACATGTATTTATTTTCACATAAATGTAAGATGTAGTAAATTGATAATATTTATACTTACTATTACTAATATTCAATTAAGATAGTTAATACTATTTATATAGTGTTAACTGGTGTATAGTACAGTATAGATTTAGAAATTTAATATTAGATTACATTTGTTAAAAAAGTTAATAGATATATTATTTCAAATTCTAACTAACATTTAAACAATTTTAATTGAAATTGGTTGTGTATTAACCCTTATAAGCCAATAAAAGTAAATAAAATAAACAAAGACCCTGTAATAAATACAGGGCCGGATACAGGGTTAAGGGAACGCATAGTTTCTTAATATCATAGTAGCATATATTCTTTGTATAGCTACATGAGGATTTTGACAGAATTAAGAACAAGACAGAAAATCTGTAGGAAAGCAAATATAGTGCTGGAAATGTGATTTTAAATTAAGCTATAGGTATATTGAAATGGATGAAAACTCTTGAGTACCATGATTAAATTGCCTTTAATTATGAGGTTTAGGTTAGAGGGATAATTGGATCTTACTGAAAAGAAAAAATGTTTTTTAGATTAAAAGAAGAAAAGACACCTTTTGGGTGTCTTTTCTTTAAGTAAACAGTTCACATATTGCTGAATTAGATACGAAACTATAATTCGACTACGAAGTAAATCCTAACATAATCTGAACAGAAAAAATATGTAATATTACATTTTTAGTTTTTAATTATTTTATTCAATATAGAGAAGCAACGTAAATAAAAGGGCATGCAGTCGTATCTGCAGCCCTTTTTAGGAGGAATTCAAGACACCATTAGGACACGTATTGGTAAACAGGTTCAAAAATAGTATGTGTGAAAAGAAAAAGTCCTATACCAAAAGTAGACAGGACCTTATCTTTTTTACATTTTAAAAAATGAAATTCTGTCCTTTTGAAATCAGTACAGCACACACTTGGTTTGAAATGAAATTAGAAAAAGTATACATGAAAATGGCAGACAACTATTTTGTTGCCTGCCGGTGCCAGTGGGTTGAATGAGTTAGTCAATTCAATAAATTGTGCTATCCCATTACCAGAAGAGTGAAGCCGCTAGTTCAAACGGCTTAGACATAGTTTGTCTAATAAAGAAAAAATTATGAGTAGAAATTTTGTTTGCTCTATATGAAAAGATAAATAGATATTCATCAGACAAGGATAATTTAGCATATCTTGAATAGGGTGTAGGAACGAATTAAAGAAAGGGATATTTGTTTAGGAAGGGACTGACTCAGGAGTGGGACTTTCGGACAGGGTTTGGGGAGCGGTGATTGCCTTTGGCATTGCGACTAATATCGTTGCTTGTATAATGGCAGTATACATTCAAAAATATGAGCTAATGATAAATCATCTTACAAATATTTTATTTTTAATAATTATCTCTTTAACGTTTATAAAGATGAAAATTAACAGATGGGTGGCTTTAGGATTTACATTAGTTGTAATAGAGAAAGGTATTAAAGCGGGATATGACTTCTACACACATAATTATTATAGTGTCAGTTGGAGTTTAGCTATCATTGTCTATTGCATATACGAGATGGAAAAGTATCATATTGAAATAAACAAATAGGCGCAGCAAAAAGGTGTTAGTAGGTGGAATTCTTTTTAAAATACTATAAAAAAGACACTACAAGAGTGTCTTTTTTTTGAAAATACTCTATAATTAACTTTGGGGAAGGTAATGTTAGAGTATTCGTTTAGCATTATCTTTATATTTGATAAACCATGAAATCGAAAGATTTTGTGGTTTATTTTATGAACAATAGATATTACAGTATTGGCAGTGAGCTATTAATCATTTGAAGCATTAGGGGAGAATGGATTAAAAGTCTAACATCGAATAACGGTTCCGGAATATAGTGTTGCGAAATGATCTCCCATATCCCAAACGGTACTTGCCTGTATATAGCCCTTAAAGCCTTCTGAAGAATAATAAATCTCTTTTGGTATACTTTCTTTAGTTTGGAAATGTGCTTTAGAGTACTTTACATAATGGTTTTTAACAACTTTTGCTTCTGGAACAATAGTGTTTTTTTGTTCCAATGTTGGTCTAGCACTAGAAGGTGGTATGAATTTTACATTGTCTTGGTAATTAGGATCTAAGGTGTCAGCTTGTACATTGTGTGACGAAACAAAGGTGCTTAGACTACTTCCCGCGATTAAAGTTGAAAATACTAACTTTGAGAATTTTGTTAATCTACTCATTCTATAATCTCCTTTTTATTATTTTGTAAGGTATCTCCTTACACCTCACAGTCTATATCCACTACAAAAGGGTGTACATACATATTGATAGACAAAATTCTACAAAATACCGCATGTTTTTCGGGTTTATGTATAATAATCCAATGTCTAATAATCTACCAAAAGTAAAAAGGTAGGTCTTATATAAAAGAAAATGAATAATTTATGCAGGTAATGTATATGGAATTATTGTTTAAATATTCTAAAATGAGTTGATAAAGATGTTGGCAGGTTTTTTGGAAAACAAATAATTCCCTAGGTGAAATTTGGAGGGAACATTCTCTGTTAGAGTTTTTATAAGGGAATTCATTTTCGTAGATTCAAAATGTAAAAATAACTAAAAGAGCAAGTGTTTCAATGGGTAAAAAGCTATGTTGAGTCTTTTTTCTCTGTTGGTGGTCGTCTAATCAATGAAATGACGGATGCTTATGATAGTTTGTGTCTAGCAACATTCGTGTATAAACGAATGAATTAAGAAAAGGGTGAAATATTGGATAACTCGAAATGGATGCCTTTAAGTAATGTTGATGATGATGAGGAAATTTGGGTAGGAGCAAGAGTTAGGTTGTACAATGTTGGTATGAATAGAGAAGATAAAGAAAATAATTTCTATGAATATATTATTTCTTATATCTACGACAACACTAACTACTTACAACTAACTAATTTAACAACAGGAAAAGCAGGTTATATTATTTGTGTCATTGAAAAAGAATTACCAAATAATTATGCTTTGGGCAGAACATTAAAGCAAAGAATAGGTTTAGAAAATACCTATTTTAGATTTGAATAATCAACAAATAAGGGAAGCACCAACTCTAAGAACCTGTCTGAAATCTTTGGTATAATCTATGTAAAAAGGATGTTTTCCATGATACACAATTATACAAGTAATATTACTCGTGAACAGTTTGAAGTGATTCGAGAGGATTTAGAAAATGCACGGAAAACGACGCGCCCACGCACAGTAGATTTATACGAAGTATTCTGTGGCGTACTGTACCTGCTCACAACAGGCTGCCAATGGCGCAATCTACCAAGTGACTTTCCAAACTGGAAAACCGTGTATTCCTACTATCAAATTTGGCGGAAAGTAGAGGAGAATGACACAAGTCTTCTCGAAAAAGTGCATAAAAAAATTGGTCGAAACATATCGTGAGCAAGACGGATGGAAGAAGCAGACGAGTTTTTGCATCGTAGATGCTCAAAGTGTGAAAAACACATGGACAGCTGGTGAAAAAGGCTACGATGCCGGAAAGAAAGTTTCAGGTATCAAAAGACACATCGCTGTAGATACCAACGGTCTCATTCATGCGATTCAGGTAACAACTGCGAATATAACAGACCGAGAGGGTGCCATCCAAATGTGTAAAAGGCATACAAAAGCATTGGACAAAGTGACCAATATACTTTGTGATGGTGGATATACGGGGCCATCCTTTGCACAATCGATAAAAGAAGCGATTGATTGCTCGGTTGAAATCATCAAACGCTCTGAACTTCACAAATTTGTCGTGTTACCAAAACGCTGGATTGTGGAACGAACCTTTGCTTGGTTGGAAAATTACCGCAGACTTTGGAAGAACTGTGAGCGAACGCTTGAAAATAGTAGACAAAGTTGCTTATTGGCAGGTGTGGCGATTTTATTAAAAAGATTTTAGACAGGTTCTAAGGTGTCTTCCCTTATTTAATACTTTTTATCAATAATCAATATTAACAGAGCCTAAATAAAAAAGTGAGAAAAATGATAAACACTCTTCTCACTTTCATCAATTAGGGTGGCATATACATAAATATGCGTTTGGGTGGATTTTGGATGAAAAATCCACATGCATAGTATAACAAAAAAATTATGGCTTTTCGCATGTAATATTGCATATGAAAAATAGTAAAGTTTTAAATTTTAATATTAACAACTTATATATATGTGTTACAATGTAATTTTCTAATTTATTTTATTCTCCTATTTAGAATTTATAGTTTAGTGATTCAATAAAACAAAAGTGGTTGTAATAAATAGATAAAACGATGAAATAATACAGTTAGAATGGTTAAAAGGCAGTTAAATATAAGTATTAAAAGAAATAAATTTACTTATTTATGTTTAGTGAATGTATTATGGTAAGAATTTCATCCGATTGGATTAGCGCTAAACTAGATTTTTATCCAAACAAATCCAATAATTATTTTTTAAATGAAGTATATGTTGCATCAAGTTTATTTGGAATAATTCGTAGTCTAATAATTGCTGAATCTAGAAAAATAACATATTCGAAAGGAGGACAGATAAAACTCTGTCTGTGAAAATTAAATCTCTAAATTATAAAGTATGGATAATAGGATGTAATTGTGGTTTCATTTCGAATGGTACCATAAATGAATGTGGAAAAGTAAAGGAGAAAAATTTAAATAAACTATATAAGTAGTAAAAATGAAAAGGAGAAGTAGCTAGTGTTTAATATAAAAGAAAGATTGGGGCAAATAAAGCTTAAAACGAAGTTGTCTATGGCATTTATAGCAATATTAATTATACCAAGCCTTATCGTAGGAGTATCATCTTATAATAAATCAAAAACAGATCTTAATGAAACAATTCTACAATCAGCAAAAGATAATATAAGTATTTTAGATAAGATTGTTGATGATGAATTAGAAAATAAGCATACAGATATCACTCATTTTGCAAAGGTACTCACACAAGGGGATTATAATCCTGAACAATCGCAAAATGTACAGAATAAATTTGATCAATATATACAGTTACATCCAGAGATAGAAACGATTTATACGGCATCCAGTAACAATCAATTTATTCATGCACCTGTTGGAAAAATACCAGAAGGGTTTAATCCGCTAGAAAGCAGTTGGTATAAGGATGCAGTAAAAGCAGATGGAGAGATTATTGTTTCATCTCCATATAAATCAAAGTCTACAGGAAATATGGTAATTGCAATTGCAAAGCAGAATGCAGATAAAAGTGGTGTCATTGGCGTAGATTTGAATATTAAAGATATCGTAAAAACATCCAAAATGATAAAAATTGGGAAGTAAGGATTTGTATCTATAGTTAGTCAAGATAAAACTATAGTTGTTCATCCATCACTAAAACCTGGAGAGAAATTAGATAAAACTTTAGTAGATGAATTGTACAAGACAGAAGATGGAGTAATTACTTATAGCCTCAATGGTGAAGATCGAAACATAAGCTTTAAGACAAATAAAAAAACAGGTTGGAAAATAGCTGGCGTAATGCCTACGAAAGAAATTGAAGAAGCTACCAATCCTATTTTTTATAAAACGCTCACTATAATAGGTGCTTCATTATTGTTAGGTGGAATTGTAATTCTATTCATACTCAAATCTATAATTACTCCACTAAGATAATTAGTCATTTCAGCTCAAAGAATTAGTCAAGGAGATTTAACCGAGAAAATAGATATTCGTTCAAAGGATGAACTTGGTCAATTAGGTGGTAGTTTCAATACAATGGCAGAGTCGTTACGTAATATTATTTCTCAAATTAACACATCTGCAGGACATGTAGCTGCGTCTTCTGAGGAACTAACTGCTAGTGTAGAGCAAGCAAGTGTTGCGACAGAACAAATTACAAAAGAGATGGAAGAAATCTCGAACAGTGCAGAGGTTCAAAATAATGAAGTTGAGTCTGGAGCTGAATTAATTGGTGAGGTAACACGAAATATTCAATACGTAGCTGAGAATGCTTCTGAAGTATCGGCTTCATCCATATACACTAAACAAAAAGCCAATGAAGGTGAACAATTAGTAGAACAAACTGTAACACAAATGCAGTCTATCCATCACTCTGTTTCTCAATCCGATAATGTCATAAAATTATTAGATAAGAAATCACAGCAAATTGGCAGTATATTAGAAGCGATTCAAAATATTGCGGAACAAACAAATTTATTAGCATTAAATGCAGCGATTGAAGCAGCTAGAGCTGGGGAACAGGGGAGAGGGTTTGCAATTGTTGCTGATGAAGTTAGAAAGTTGGCGGAGCAATCATCCGAATCTTCAATGGAAATTGGAAGTTTAATTAAGGAAATACAAGCAGACGTACATGAGACTGTAAAAGCTATGAATGAAGTAGGCGTAGAAGTACAGTCGGGAATTAAGGTTGCGAATGATACAAAACAAAGTTTTTATGAGATTTCAAAATCTGCAAATGATATTGTATCAAAAGTGCATGGTATGGTAGAACTATCAAATAAAATGACAACTGATGCAATGAAAGTTGATACATCGATTGATCAAATAGCTATGGCTGTAAAAGAAAATTCTTCAAGTATGCAAACGATAGCTGGTTCATCTGAGGAACAACATGCTTCTATGGAAGAGATAAATTCTTCAGCAATACAATTAGCACAGATGGCGGAAGAACTTCAAGAGTTAATTGGTGGATTTGAGATTTAAGTTGAGATTCTAGGAGAGAATGCTAGAATCTTGTTACAGAGTGGAAATGAAAAATCTTATAACATAGTAAATAAGTATAATATGTACTCTCTATGCGTATTGAACAGGCAGATAAGCCATTTAAAAACCCTCCATTTGGAGGGTTTTTAAATACATTTACATTAAATTTGTGGTGGTGCACCACCATAATCGCCAACACTATATGAAGGAGCAGGATAATGCCCATGAGTAGCAAGCTGATCTGTTTTAGAAAACTGAAAAATTCCCACCGTTAATACCCCAATAAAAGCAATGCCTGATAATAATAAGCTAATTTTTTTCATTATTTTAACACTCCTTTTGCGATTGATTTTTGTCTTGCTTGATAACAAATATGGAAATAGTCACTTACTTTTTGGTGGTTCTCTAATTGTCTACATTTTGTGGCAAATAATTCGGCGTATTCGACAACATATTCCCATAATTCTTCTTCCTCAAAGTATAAGATTCCTTCTTGAATGATTTTTTCTAATTCTTCCAATGGAATATTTTCGTTTAATTTTTTTAAAATAGAGAAGTGGTGTGTGTATTCTTCGTTATGAATTTCTCTACAAATCTGTAGTCCCTTATCAATGAGTTGGCTGGCCGTTGATTGTTCTCCTAACTTATAATGTTCCTTAGCTTGTAGGAAGATGGCCTTGAAGTGTGTAGGGATTTTCTCTGTTACTTCTGAAAGGTGACGAATAGCTAAAGTAGACATACTTTGATCAGAATACAGCCACCCCATAGTATTTTTTACGTATAACAAGGAATCTTCTTCCCTATTTTTTTGTAGTAAATCAATTGCGCAATGTAGATATTCTTCTGCTTGTTCGTACTGTTTTAAATAGATGCAGCAACCACCTAGCAAACTATTACAAAAGGCTGTTTTTACTTCATAACCTTCGTACTTTGAAAAGATTGCTCTCGATTTATTTGCGTACTCGATAGAAGCGAGATTGTTATAGGTATGGTGATAGAAAGTAGCAATTCTATAGTAAAATTCAGCATGTTCAATTTCATCTGGTATAGCTACCAATATTTTTTCTGCTAGTTTATAATGTTCCTCTGCCTCAGTATAATTAGATATAAAAGTGGAATGAATGGATTTGAAAAAATGATAATAGAATTGTAGAAATTGATCTGTAGGCATATCATAATCGCTAATAGTATCAAAACTATTTTGTTGAATACCAAGGCTATCTGTTAAGACCTTGTAACGAAATTCGAGTAGTGAATAGTATAGTAACAAATTTTGATCCTGATGTTCTTGATCCGGCTCAATGCTTAACTTATTAATTTTTTCATCAATTTTCTTTTTTAGATTAGTAGCTTTTATAACTTGTTGAGATAGCATAGCTCGATACCAGTCGTTCAATAGAGAGGTTAATTGCTCATTTCCCTTTACTGAAACACTCATAATATACGCCCCCATTTTCTAAAAAAATCCTAATCCAATTTAATTATAAACATCATAACAAAATAGAAGAAAAAATGGAGTGATATTACAATATTTTTCAAGAAAATTCATAAAAAACAATCAATTTGTGTCGAATATACTTAGAATAAAACATCCAAAAAATTATCAAAAGATGATATGAGTCTTTATACGTTCTATCAGGTGGACTTAGAAACTGTGATTGAAGATTTATGAAATTTCCTTTTCTTAAAACGGATCAATTACATATTAATTTTTAAATTATTTTATCGGATACATATAGTATGTATCCGATAAAATATATAAATCTTGCGTATGTAAATAAGAAGACAATAAAGAAAACAAAAAAGAACTTGTAAGAATTCCTACAAGTTCTTTTTTAGATAATGTAAAAGGTGAAACAGACTATGTCATTATTTGTAATAGTAAAATTATCTTACGTATGGTTTTGTTTTATTTTATTTTATCATTTTAGCCAAGAAGACTCCTTCCTCAAGGGGCGTGAAGGGCCACAGTCCAGTGAGTAGGTGGGAGATGAATTGGCCTCGAACAAGAGATGGCAGGAAGCCATCTTAATTGTTCGACATATAGAAAGTATTACTCTACTATCTATCGAATGTACGTTTGGTGTATAATAGTCATATACCGAAATGGAGGTGAATCAAATAATGATTAATAAAGCCTATAAGTTTCGTATCTATCCAAATCAAGCACAAGCAATTCTAATCAACAAAACGATTGGGTGTTCTCGCTTTGTATTCAATCATTTTTTATCCTTATGGGATCACGCATACAAAGAGACAGGAAAAGGCTTGACCTATGGTATATGCTCTGCCAAACTACCTGCCATGAAGAAAGAGCTTGTTTGGCTAAAAGAAGTGGATAGTATTGCGATTCAGTCGTCTGTTCGCAACCTTGCGGATGCTTATACGCGCTTTTTCAAAAAACAAAACAGCGCACCGCGCTTTAAATCTAAGAAGAACAACGTACAATCTTATACCACAAAACAAACAAATGAAAACATTGCCGTTGTAGGGAACAAAATAAAGTTGCCGAAACTAGGCCTTGTTCGATTTGCCAAAAGTCGCGAAGTAGAGGGGCGTATTGTAAATGCTACAGTTAGACAGAACCCTTCTGGTAGATATTTCGTGTCACTATTAGTTGAAACAGAAGTACAAGAACTTCCAAAAACACATTCTTACATTGGAATAGATGTAGGACTAAAAGATTTCGCTATTTTGTCAGATGGAACACACTATGAAAATCCGAAATTTTTCCGATCATTAGAAGATAAGTTGGCGAAAGCACAGCGTGTTCTTTCTAGAAGAATGAAAGGATCTTCTCGCTGGAATAAACAACGAGTAAAGGTAGCTAGAATTCATGAATACATATCAAATACTAGAAAAGATTACTTGGACAAAATTTCAACTGAAATCATCAAAAACCACGATGTTATCGGTATAGAGGATTTGCAAGTATCGAATATGTTAAAGAATCATAAGTTAGCAAAAGCAATTAGTGAGGTATCTTGGTTGCAATTTCGATCAATGTTAGAATACAAAGCAAAATGGTATGGCAAACAAGTCATTGTCGTATCGAAAACATTTGCTTCTAGCCAATTATGTTCTTGTTGTGGATATCAAAATAAAGACGTTAAAAATCTAAACCTACGTGAATGGGACTGTCCTTCTTGTCGTACACACCATGATAGGGATATTAACGCAAGTATCAATCTAAAGAGTGAAGCGATAAGGCTTCTAACCGCAAGGACTGCGGGGTTAGCCTAATCAATTAGAGTTCGATAGAACTCTTTACTTAGGAATCCCTCACTTCTAAACGAAGTGAAAGTGGGGGTAGTTCAAAGAAGATGTACTATATTGAAGATTTGTTCTTATTGTTGATTAAAGGGAAATTTAAGACTGGTAAGGGGAAAGTGCATAAAAGAGAAAGTCTCCTTTATTTATTCTGAAAAGATAATTCAAAAAGCTATTTGTGTATAGAATAAGCTATGCATAAATTCATCAACATTGGTGATAATAAATAAGAGAATCAATATATAAGCATAAACTTGTTAAAGCTCAGTGTAATTCTATAAATAGTAGATGAAATTATCTGAAAAATAACATTATTTACTTTTCGAGTAGGATAAGTAGAAAAAAAGGAAGTTTTTCTTTGAAGAAAGCTCTTTTGACAGGAATAGATTTTTTCATAACTAGAACAAATAAATTAATAATCACATATACTGTATTGTCGTTAAAGCAAGACATTATTTTCTCAGAACAAGGGAATCACTAGAAAAATACGTGATTCCTTTATTCTTCAATATAATGTCAATAGTTGATTTGAAATAACCGAAGAAATAAAATTTTTGTTAATGGACAATCACATAATTTTAGGTATAGTAGGTTTATAATTTAGACTATAAAAATTAATGTATCTTTTATTATTTTAACCAAGAAGACTCCCTCCATAAGGAACTCACAGCAAGTATGGGTAAGTGGGAGTAGTTCAAAGCATGCAATATTGTTTGATTTGGCTAATACATAGATTTCTCATCTCAGAACTGGTGTAAGAATTATAATGTTTATACCATTCTATTGTATTTTCTAAAGTCTGTTGTAGGGACCATTTTGGCTGCCAATTAAGATTGAATTTTGCTTTGCTAATGTCAAGGTTTAGTAAATTTGCTTCATGAAAATTTATTGGATCTATATTTTCTGCTGTCCAATCCCCGCAGCCCCAAATATCTAGTAAACTGGTCACTAATTTTTCTACTGAAACAATATTGCTTAGGGATGGCCCGAAGTTCCATGCTCCTGAATAAAGGATACCATTATTTATAATTTTTTCTGTAAGGAGTAAATACCCGCTTAAGGGTTCTAGTACATGTTGCCAGGGTCTAATAG
The DNA here is from genome assembly GCF_045291115.1 of Bacillus sp. PPSBB_2. Classification (NCBI taxonomy): domain Bacteria; kingdom Bacillati; phylum Bacillota; class Bacilli; order Caryophanales; family Bacillaceae; genus Bacillus; species Bacillus sp. PPSBB_2. The sequence continues at coordinate 3,633,785 of NZ_CP147983.1, read as the reverse complement.
CAGTAGGGTTTCTAATAATAATGTTTTTGTTTGATTCTAATGCTCGTATACAATCAGGAATAATTCTATCTATTGACCAATCACCACCACCAATTACATTACCAGCTCGAACGCTTGCAATTATTTTCTTGTGTTGAGAAAAGTTTTCTTCTGAAAAGTAAGAATTTCGATAGGAAGAAATTAAAAGTTCGCAGCATCCTTTGCTTGAGCTATATATGTCATGGCCGCCCATAGGGTCAATTTCACGATAACCCCAAGGCCATTCTTTATTTTCATAGCACTTGTCACTTGTCACCATGATTCCTATTTTAGCTGATTCATGTAATCGAATTGCCTCTAGTACATTCATAGTTCCTACAACGTTTACCTCGTATGTTTCTCTAGGATATTCATATGAATACTTAACTAGAGGTTGGGCAGCTAAATGGAATACAATTTCAGGTTTATAATCTGTAAAAACCTTATTTAATTTATTAAAATCTCTAATGTCTCCACGAATATCAATTATATTATTTTGAAGGTTAGTAATGTTAAAGTTATCATTCTTATTTTTAGGATCTAATGAATATCCGATTACAGTAGCACCTAATTCATTCAACCATAGGGATAACCAAGAACCTTTAAAACCAGTATGTCCAGTAATTAAAATTGTTTTTCCGTAAAAAGCATTATTAAAGTTTTGGTTTAACAATTAGTCCACCTCCTTTAGTACCCTATTTTTAGGGGGTTAGGTATAAATGTTTATTATTTTTATACCAATTAACAGTTTTTATAATTCCTTCTTCAATATTAATTCTAGGTTCCCAGGAAAGAGAGTTTTTTATTTTTTGCACATCCGCTTCAGGAACCCATCTTTCATTTGTTCTAGAGGAAATTGCACCGTAATTTGGTCTGGAATTGGTTTTCAAATGTTTGAATAATAATTCTACATAATGTTTCAAGGGGTGAATAGTGCCGCTCCCAATATTAAAAATTTCATTTTGTACAGTAGTATTTTCTACTGCTAGGATACAGGCATCTATTACATTTTCTATATAACAATAATCTCTTAATTGATTACATAAAGTTAAATTTACATCTTTGTTTTGTAATACTCGCAAGATTATATAGCTAAAAATTTTATGCGGCTCTTCGCCTTCTCCGAATATGCCAAAAGGTCTTAATGTTATAAGATTAATATTGTTTTCGCTAGCAATTTGATGGGCGAGTATAGTAGCAGCAGCTTTGGTACTTCCATAGATATCCACAGGAGTTAGTAACATATTTTCATGAATAGGTTCCATCTTGTTACCGTATTCAGAACTACTCCCAAAATTGATGATTTTTTTACAATTCACCAATTTTGCTGCTTGAATAATGTTACAAGTCCCTATAACATTTGTTTCTATAGCATGGATGTAATCTGTATGGGCAGAATTTACACCATAGGCTGCCAGGTGAAAGATATAATCGGGATTAATTTTCTTTATTGCATCTTGTACTTGTTTTTTATCTCGTATATCTATTTCATAGGTTTCAATATATTTTAGAATATCCTTTAGTCTCCAAGAGTTTGATGGTGTTCTTATGAAAAGAACAATTTTTGCTTGTAAATTTAAAAGTCTTCGTGCCAAGTGAGAACCAATAAAACCGTATCCACCAGTAATAAGGAAAGTTTTATTTTTAAATGAAGCAATCATAGTGATAATCTATCCTTTATTAAGATGTATTTTTAGTTGCTGAAATAAATAGATTTATTTTTAAATAAGGAAAGTATCAGTCTTAATTGTGATGAGGGGAGGGGTATTTAAAATAATTTTTTATTGTTGTTGTATCAATTTGATCAGCAAATAAAGAGGAGGAAGGTTTTTGAAAGGTATTATGAAGGGTATGACATGTCTTATTCAATTGTTCAATATAAGGAATGTATATATAATCTAAAACTGCTGGAGGTAATTCTAAAGTTTCGTGTTTCCATAAATCGAACTCATTTGGATTAATAATTTGCATACTTCCAAAATGAAAAGCTATTAATTCATCTTGATCAATAAAAACTTTATTATCTGTTTTGGATATAGAACTGCTATTTAAAATGACATTCCAAGGTGCTGCATCAATACCTCTATGAGTCATGATTTTTATATTAGAAAAGATGTTAGGAATGTGATTTAAATATTTTTGATCACCCCATCTATCCATTTCAACATCATAATGATTATTACAATATTCTAGGCATTTATCTTTCCACCATGTTAAAATTTCTTTACTATTTTGATCGTTTTTGAAGCCTACTAAACCAGCTTGGTATATACCGTGTATGCTTTCAATTTCAGTAGAGCTTCTTTGAGGGCAAAGGAATACAGAGTATTTCCACCACTCATCAAGAATGATATTAGGTGCTGTAAAGAAATACATATCAGCATCACAATATATAATGTGATCAACTTCCGGATAAAGACTAAGGACATGTAGACATAGGGGCGCTTTTAATGTCCAACAATACTCTTGTAAACTTCTATCATTTTTTATACTGAGGAGTTCATGATTTTCAATTTCTTTTACCGGAATTAGTATGGCGTGCTTTAATTTTAATTTCTCTAATATTTGATAAGTTAGATCATCCATACAACAGATCCATACAGTAAATTTAGCGTTGAAATTTTCTAAGGAATAATAAGAGGTCAATCCTTGAATTAATCGTTCTTTACTTATAATCATGGAAAAGTTCATAAAATGATTGGATTGATTCATTTTTCTTCTTAATTGTGAATCTTTATATAAAGTTTGAGCTTTATTTATATCTTTTTTACTTAAAAATTGTTTAGTATCTTTATTGAATTTATCCTTTAATTGCTTTAAAACAAATTGAATTCTCTCTAAATACGGAGTGTAAATATGGTTTAATATATTATTGGGTATTGAAATTTCTCCCAAAGACCAAAGATCAAAATCATTTTCAGTAAAGATAGTAATACATGCAAAATGGTAAACAACTAGTTTGTCGTTTTCAATAAATATATCATTTTTAGTCTTGTCAATTTTATAATCGTTATTATATATACAGTTCCAAGGCGCAGCATTTATACCTAAGTTATTTGAAATTTTTACTTTTGGAAAATATATAGGGATATAATCTAAATACTTTTGGTCTCCAAATTTCCCCTCTTCAGCCTCGGCACTGCACCAATCTATACATTTATTTTTCCACCATCTTACACTTTTTAGTCCATAGAGATCATTCTTAAATCCAATTAGACCAGCCTGATATTTTCCGTACATTTTTTCTACCCAATCACGATCTCTTTGGGGGGTTAGGAAGATAGAATGGTCACCCCATTCCTCAAAAATAATATTAGGGTCAGAGAAAAAGCATAAATCACCATCACAATATAGAATAGATGGTAAATCATAATTGACCAATAAATATTCTATCAAGACAGATTTTAAAGTCCAACAATATTCATTTACTTTTCTTTTTCTCTTAATTGCTTTTAGTTCACGATCTTCTAATTCTTCAACTTGTAAAAGGTTTACATTAGTTAAACTCATTTCTTTTAATAGTGAATATGCAAAAGGATCTATACAACAAATCCACAATGTGAATTTTTCTGAGTACTGCATTAATGATTGCTGTAAAGCAATAATTTTCAAGACATACTCACTACCTACAATGACGCAGAAATGATTATTTAGATCATGTTGTTGATTATAGAATTGGGGATTAATTCTTTTTTGAGTATTTTTTTTGGAGAGATTTGAAGCTTTAATTCCTGTTGAAAGTGGGTTAACTATTTTCTCATTAGAGGGGATGTACAATCGAGGTAAACTTATTTTTTTATCATTAGAGTTCAATGCTTATTCAGTCCTCTCCACTAAAATTTATTTGGATTCCAACTTTCATTTACAGTTTTTAAATCTTTAGGTGTATCGACACTAGCCCAAAAGTCATTGTGTTCATAGACGGCGAGCTCATTGTCTTTTATTAAATTTCGAAGAGGATCTTCTTCTAGAACACAATCATCATTATTACTTAAATAATTGAATATTTCTTTGTTAAATACAAAAAAACCGCCATTAATTACTTCATCAAGTAATGGTTTTTCTTTAAAATCAATAGCAATTCCATCTTCGACCGCCAATAGGCCGTATTGACTATTTTTTTTAATTCCAGTTAATGTAGCAATTTTTCCTTTTTCTTTATGGAATGCTATTAGTTGATCAATATCTATATTGGCTAATCCGTCACCATAAGTTAATAAAAAGGTTTCACCCTGTACAAAGGATTCAAGTTTTTTTAGTCTTGCCCCGGTCATTGTATCAATTCCTGTATCTATAAAGTGTATATTCCAATTTTCTAATTTCTGAAGTAGCGTATATTGACTGGTTTTAAAATTCAAACTAAAGTCATTCTCTTTCCAGCTAAAGTCCATAAAATATTCCTTAATTTTCTCACCTTTATATCCTAAGGGTAAAATGAAATCAGAATGTCCATATTTTCTATACCAATTCATTATATGCAAGAGGAGAGGCTTTCCTTGAACTCGAACTAATGGTTTGGGAATGTCCTCTAAAATTCCTTGCATCCGAAGCCCTTTTCCGCCACACAAAATTATGACTTTCATAGATTTATTTCCTTCCTCTCTATATATTTTACTAATTTAAACTATGTAGTTTGTTTGGTAAATGTATACACGGTTGTACCATAATGACAATCAACTAAAAAAAAATATGTTAGATTTATAATTCAGATGCTGATTAAACGTGGAGAATACACACTGTAGTTTATCATTAATTATATGTAAATTAGGTTCTTTTAAAATCTATGCTTTAGTTTATTTAATATTAATGAAAGAAATTGCTTGTTCTTAAGATAAAAGAAGGGGAAGGAAATCAAGGGAATTGAAGAAGCTTATAATGAAATATCCAAGAAGACAAAATATAAGATAAAGTATGGAAGTAAGTAGTCGTGAATGCACTACATAAGCAGAATATGCTGATCGCATAAATGATTATACAGAAATCAATAGAAGAATAACAAAGGGAATTAGCCATTTAAAGGAAAATGGAACAACTATTTTTACATTTTATAAATTCAAAAAAGAGCACCGCATAAAGGTGCTCTAGTGATGGAACTAATTTTGTAAAGAACTATTTATTCAATAAAGAAGGACTTACGAATTATTATATGAACGTTTTGTTAATTAAGTGTGTATCAATTAGACAGGAATTTTATTTTTCTACACCTATTTGATTTTACGGGCCAAATCATGTTAAAAGTAAGAAGAAAATTATTAAGTTAATGTTATTTTGTTTAAAATAACATCCCAATCGGAATCATCACCTTCCCATCTATCCTGATAACGTGGGAGTTCAATTGAACAAACCCTCGATATTCCCCAATTTTGTTCAACAATATTAGATATACCCTCCTTGAAATTAACAATAAGAATATTAAAATCCTTATTTGTAATTTTAGATAATACGTTTTGTAATTCAACCGCTTCATCTCGATTTCCCCAAATTCTAATGAATAAAATGGATTCACTACTATTTATTTTTTCAAGGAATCGATTAATTCTAGTGTCTAATTTAGCTTTAAAAGAAGGATAGGTTGATTTCAAATCCTTTTCGGAATTAATAGGAAAATCATGCATTGAAAAACAATTATAATAAGTGTCCTTTATACAGTAGGTAATTCGTTCTGCCCATTTAATTTGATTATCAAATTCTGATTCAATAAGACCGTAACTTTCTGAACCTTCTATAACCATATTTTCCAACTTCATGAATTTTTTAAATCGATTTTGAAGTAATCTGTTTACATCTGAAAGTGATGGATAATAAAACCAATCTAAAGGTCCAGAAAATGTTCTTAAATTGTGTCTTTTGATTTGGTTGGTGACTTGACACAATCCTCCTAAACTTACAATTACGCCATAGGATTTTTGTATATCTTCTAGGTTCATCCTCATCATCCTTTATAAAAGTAATTTAAATTATCTGTTCAGTATATGATGCAATAACATATTGATGTGGACCTATATATCACAGTACATAGAGCTAAGACATTTGTATAAATTTAAAAAGTCAAATACCTAAGTTGAGGGATTTCATCTTTGACGTTATATCATGGAGTTATTATTGGAATGAAAGCTGGTAGGGATATTGCGCCAGAGTTATATATTCTCCAGTAACTTAATTTAGAAACCTGTTCTTGATTACTGTAGTAAAATTGTTGTTCTTTTAAAAGAATCCTTAGATAAAAAAGAAAAATCTATTGGCTAGCATTTAACCAGTAGATTTTTCTTTTCATCTTCATAGTTTTCCTGCCTCTCTTAAAGTTATGATATATAATCTTTTAAAGACTGACACGGTGCATTTTTTTTCATAATGCACGCAAAAAAATCAGTTTAAGAATTATGTGAAATCGTGTCAAAAAATTAAAGGTAATTATATATGTATTTAAGATGATATCCATCTGCGTGTATTTTTTTAAATTTTTAGATAAATGCAATGATAATGGCTTCTTAAGAATTAATTTAGCACCTTGTTTATTTAGAAAAGCCCTATAAACCATTTAGTTCATAGTAAAAGTAATATATTTAATATTAAATGTCTTGCATAATGCGATAAAATTTCACAATTTTTTATCAATATATACAGAAAAAGGTAACGAAACTTAAGCGATATTTAATACTTTTCATATTTGTAAAGTATGTGAATTTGTTTATTTTAACATCTAAGATGTTAGATGTTGTTTTTTAAACATTACTTATCCGGATTCATGAAAAGTATTTTAATGAATTATTTTTATTTTATATAATAATATTTTAGTTTTAATATTAAAACTAAAATATGGAAGTAACATAGGGGATTTACGCATATAGTAATGTTGATGGTAAAATTAACAAAATTTTCATTTAAATCAGATAAAACTATGATGTTTTTAACTTATAATCATGTTACTACGATGAAAAAAAGGCTACTAATTAGTTAATTTAAAAATCAATTTTAGATAGGAAGAGGATAATGAAGACCAGAGATAGTTATAAAATTATTGTAATTGGTGCTGGGACAGCAGGACTATCTTCTACTGCACATTTATTACGAAATGTACCCCTATTGAAAGAAAGTATAGCAATTATTGATCCATCAAAAAAACATTACTTTCAGCCACTATGGAGTTTAGTGGGGGGAGGAATTGTTTCAAAGGAAAGTACGATGCGTAATCAGGAATCGCTTATTCCAAAAGGGGCAACGTGGATCCCTAAAAGTGTTGTTGAGTTATTTCCATCTGAAAATAAGATACTTTTAGATGACGGACTGCTACTTGAGTATGAAATTCTTATTGTAGCAGCTGGTATCCAAATAAATTGGGACAGTATTAAAGGCTTAAAAGAGTCTATTGGCACTAATGGGGTATGTAGCAATTATTCTTATACATATGTTGATTCTACTTGGAGAGAAATCGAAAAATTTAAAGGAGGAAATGCGCTTTTTACCCACCCTAATACTCCTATTAAATGCGGTGGTGCTCCACAAAAAATTATGTACTTAGCAGAGGAGTATTTTTGTAATAGTGGTGTAAGAAACAGAAGTAAAGTAATATTTTATTCTGCAAACAATAACATATTTCAGGTTCCACGATATGCAAATACTTTAGAACAAGTACTAGAAAGAAAGCAAATTATAACGAATTATAATAAAAATCTAGTGGAAATTATCGCCGAAAAGAGAGAGGCAATTTTTGAAGATACGCAAACACTAAAAAGAGAAACCGTACCATATAGTATGATACATGTTGTTCCGCCAATGGGGCCACCTAATTTTATTAAAGAGAGTGAGATAAGTGATCATCAGGGGTGGGTAGATATAAGCCCTTATACTTTGCAGCATGTGCAATATAAAAATATTTTTGGACTTGGAGATTGTACCAATTTACCTACCTCTAAAACTGGAGCAGCAATTCGAAAACAAATACCCGTCTTAAAACAAAATATTATGGACGTACTTAGCGGAAGAGATTTACAGGCTAAATATGATGGATATACATCATGTCCGATTGTTACAGGATATAAAAGTCTTATACTTGCTGAATTTAACTATGAACATGAGCCTCAAGAAACGTTTCCATTTAATCAAGCGAAAGAACGGTATAGTATGTTTTTACTTAAAAGATATATGTTGCCATATATGTATTGGAATTTAATGTTGAAAGGGATTCTATAGGAGAAGATAAAAAGTGGTTACAAAAATTGAAAATTAATTTGAAATAACTAATTGGAGGGAATAGCTATGCTTTTAAAATATTTTTATGATGAAAAATTAGCACATGCTTCCTATTTAGTCGGTTGTCAGAAAGAAGGCGTAGCAATCGTTATTGATCCTAGTCGCTATATAGAACAATATATAGAATTTGCTAAGAAAGAGGGGATGGAAGTAATTGCTGCGGCTGAGACTCATATTCATGCTGATTTTCTTTCTGGGTCTAGAGAACTTTCTAATCTTTACCATGCAAATTTATATGTATCTGATGAAGGAGATTGTGATTGGAAATATCAATATCTTAACGAAGGTCGATACAAATTGGTTAGAGAGGGCACAGAGTTTAAAGTAGGTCATATAAAATTTAATGTAATTCACACCCCAGGGCATACGCCTGAAAGTATTTCTTTTTTAGTAACTGATACAAGTCAAAATAATTATACGAATGATAAACCGATAGGAATATTCACAGGTGATTTTATATTTGTAGGAGATATAGGAAGACCGGATTTATTAGAAACTGCAGTCGGTATTAAAGATACTGCAAAAATAGGAGCGAAACAATTATTTGATTCTATACAAAAAATAAAAATACTTCCTGATTATTTGCAAATATGGCCATCACATGGTGCGGGAAGCGCATGTGGAAAAGCATTAGGAGCAATTCCAACTTCTACATTAGGTTATGAAAAGATGTTCAATTGGGCATTTCGGTGTAATGAAGAAAGTGATTTTATATCGACTTTATTGACGGGACAGCCAGAGCCTCCAAAGTATTTTTCATTAATGAAGAATTTAAATAAGTATGGTCCGCCAATTCGTAAGAAGAGAAAAAGTACTGCTATTAATACAGTAGAAGAACTTCAAGAAATTTTGAAGAGCGTTTATCAAATAGTTGATATAAGGGATGTAGAGAGTTTTGCTGCAGGTCATATCGAGAAGTCAATTAACATACCTTATAACAATTCTTTCACAACTTGGTGTGGATGGTTATTAGATTATAAAAAAGAAACTTTAATAATTCTAGATGAGGAAAAGGTTAAAGTAGAGGCAGTTATTAGAGAATTTGAATCTATTGGGTTAGATAATATTATTGCTTTTGCACCCTTAAAAGTAATACAAAGACTTGATAGATTTGAAAGTTACAAAGAAAAAACATCGATTGAATTATATCCGCATATAAAAGGTGGAAGCGTTAAGGTTATCGATGTGCGTAGTAAAAAAGAGTGGGAGGAAGGACACCTTCATGATGCAATACATATCACTTTAGGTAATCTATTTGAACAACTAGATTATATACCGAAAGATTTTCCAATAGTTTTGCAATGTCGAACCGGATTACGTTCCGCTATAGCAGCTAGTATTTTACAAAGAGCTGGTATAAAGGAAGTAGTGAATTTAAAGGGAGGATTTCTTGCATGGAAAGAAGAAGGGCTTCCTTATACAACATGCAATCTCAATGTGTAGGAAAATATTATATGCTAGGTAAGAATAATTAAAAGAAGTTATAGATGACGTGTTAGAAAAGGGAATCATAATTGTCGCAGATTCAGGAAATACATTAGGATTATTAATTGATTATCCAGTTAAATATGAAAATGTAATATTTGTTTTAGCATTAAATAATTTAACATTGGATCCATCTTTTATGGAATGGCAGTGTTGGAAGTACTTAGGTATTATCAATAAGAACCTAATTTAAAATTCTCTTGGATGCAAGAGAATTTTTTTATTGGGAATAGTAAGGGGGAGGGGAGGTGCATTACATATGGGAAAAGGTAGAAGTAATAATGCTGGTAAAAAGCAACCAAATTTTGATGATTCATCTAATTTTGCTAAACAAAGCCAACCAACAGAAAAGAAGAAGAAATAAGAACAGGAGCTCTCTTGATAAAGGGAGCTCCTGTTAAAAGTGGACTGACGTTTCAGAATAACATATCGATGGATTAACCCAATAGCCATAAATACAAGGTTTTAATTTTTCGAAGGGCACCTAATTTAATATTATTGTCCCGCTTTTTTATACTTATTGACGCGTTAAATCCATTTAAAATGCTCCTTAATGGCGTTGGGCGTGACCTTCATTAAAATTTTTTAAACCTAATGGGACTTACCATTAAGAGGGCGAGGATTAAAGTAATCCATGCATTACTATATGAAAACAATGCCATACCAGCCAATGATAATCCTGCAGCTGGAATAGGTAATCCCTTAAAATATCCAATAGTTGGTTTAATACTAAATTTAGCTAATCTTAAAGCACCCATTGTTGGGAATAGGATAAATGCCAAAGAAGTTAAAATAGAAGGTGTTGCTATCGTATGAAATAAAAGCGCAGGAGCGACGCCGAAACTAACAATATCAGCTAAGGAATCCAATTCTACGCCAAACTCACTGTTCACTTTTAATTTTCTTGCAATTCTTCCATCAAGAAAATCTAAAACAGCTGAAAAGAAAATGAGAATGGAGGCTGCTCCTAAATATTCACTCATATTCAAGGTGATTGAGAAAACACCGCACAATAAATTTCCAATCGTAAATAAATTCGGTATAACTTTTACAAGCTGATTAAACAAGTTTGTTCCTCCTAAATTAATTAAACTTCACATTTCTGTAGCAATTTCTATATATTCTTCCGTTATTCTTAAAAATATATGACCACTGTATTACTGTAAGCTAATTAAATTTCGATAAGAGAAAAATTGATTTCTTAAATGTTCCACTGGTTTATAAAAATGTTTAATCATTTTCAGTACGCGTTATTGAATATTAGCACCTGATAGTTGATATTTCGAGTAGTCAGGGATTTTCCGGTTCTGGTGCAAAAAATTCAAGGTAATTAAAAATAATCTCTAAAAAGGAGACATAATGATACTATTATTTTAAAAAGGTTCGTGGTTGGTATCGAATATAAAAAAATAGAATTTTTATACAAAAATCACCCGAAAGGGTGCCTTTTGTACCTCTTAAAATGACTGAAGATGTGTTTACTTGAGTTCATTAGGTAGTTAGAGGTTGATAGACTATCTTTAACGAAAATGTTGAGTAGTTCATCTTCATTATATATCAATTTAATAATGATTGGGGATTTAGAAAGTTCCATGGAAAGTACATATCAACCTGATTGGAAGATTGGAAATTTAATAACTGGTGATACATTTTACTTAACGCAACATTTTGGTGCGCAAATGAAAATTTTTAAAGTCCACACAAATGGTACCCTAGAACGATTCCAAACAATAGAACCAGAATTAAAATAAAATTTTTGTAGCATCAATTAAATTCATTTCTTTTTATGCAAACACACTTTCAGCGGAACTAACTTCTTCACTATTTTGCGCTGGAAAGACTTTATAAAAAATGGTTACGTTTTCTGATCTTGAAATAACCCTCTCAAATTGCAATCCTGCTTTTTCTAAAAGCTTTACTGCATCAACAATAGAAGTAATTGCTACAAAAGTTTTTTAAATAAAATTTCTAAAAGCTTGATAGGTAATACCAAGGGAAAAGACCGTAGCTACTATATGTGCAGTCCATTTAGGCATATTTAAATTTAATACGGTATTGTACAACATTCCATATACGATACAAATGATTAATATGAATGCAATGAATTGAAGAACTAATAAAAATAGCGGTTGTTCCATTTATTCTCACTTCCTTTATTTGATATATTAATATAATTTATTTAAATGTGAAAGTTTTATTTCTATGAATTTCCAAAAAATGTGATATGAAAGGCATAGTAGTAATCACAAGAATTACTGCAAAACTATAATGGAACTAAAAGTATTATGACGAGATCAGTAAAATAGTAAAGAAGGTCACCATTCACGGCGACCTTCTTTACTATGCGTTATACCCAAATAATTTTAAATCTTCTCCTGAATCTGAAATGATTTTCTCAAATCGTAATCCTACTTTTTCTAAAAGCTTTCCTGAGGCGATGTTATCTATAGAAGTAATTGCTACAATTCGTTTCATGCTGAGCTTTTGTACACCGTATTCGATTATCGCAGAAGCTGACTCGTAGCCGTATCCTTGTGAACGAAATGTCTCTAAAAAGGCAAATCCGATATCAACGTCTTCTAATGAATCTCTTTTAATAAGGCCACACATACCAAGTGGAGTGAGATCTTCTTTTCGTTCTACTAAGTAAAGGCCAAATCCGAGTTTGTTATACATATCGATGGGACCGTTTACAATATAACTTTTTGCATCTTCTAAGTTTCTAACTCCTTTGTCACCGATAAACTGAATCCATGCAGGATCGTTTACTAACTCAAGAATAAAAGGAGCGTCTTTTATATCAAACCAACGAAGGTTAAGACGTTCGGTTTCAAGAACTATCAATTATTACACCACCTTTAAAAAGTTATAACAATTAGTATGGATTGTGTAAAACAAAAGTGCAACATATTTTAATGGAGCTTTGTTTGTTCACATAAAGTTCGTTTGTTTTGTATAGAGAGATATTTTATAATTAGGATTGATTGTAAAGAGTGAGATGCTTATACAATGACTCCTAGGTGACTAGGAGTTTTTACTATATAACTATCATTATTACTAAATATGACACACTACACATTCTACTCAAGGAGGTACATAATGAAGAAATTATATAATGCATCTTTTACGTATTTGATTATCGGTTTATTATCAGGGATTTTCGCTAGGGAGTATGGTAAGTATAAAGGGATTTTAGGATCTACTTTGTTAAATCTTTTGCATACACATACACTTGTACTTGGCTTTTTCTTCTTTTTAATTGCTTTAGGATTAGCAAAAGTATTCGCGTTTCATGAAGTGCAAGGGTTTAATAAGTGGTTTGTTTTACATAACATTGCATTAACATTAATGTTAGGTTCGCTAGCAGCGAGAGGGCTTCTTCAGTTAAATGGAGCTGACTTTAAAGGGTTAACTTATATTGTAGGATTTTCTCATTCGTTGATGGCAGTTACTTTAATTTGGTTTATGTTGTTAATAAAGAAATCGTTTAAAATGTAGTGGAAAAGAACTTGTAGCGTGTGCTGCAGGTTCTTTTTTGTATGTTTAGGTTTAAAAATCTCATTTTTCTAATTATTTTGCATAAAGATGGTATACTTGTTTTAAATTTAAAAAGGAGAGTTGATTATGGAAATAACAATTGAACATGTAGTAAATGAATTAAAAGGCATACTTCCTGAAGATCGAGTAGTAATAAATATGACAGTACGAGAGTTACATAGTAAAGATGAATCTTACCATGTTAGTAGTTTACCTGATGTAGTTGTTTTTCCAAAAACGACCGAAGAAGTTAGCGCGATAATGAAAATAGCGAGTCAGCACGGAACAGCTGTCGTTCCATTTGGAGTAGGGTCCAGTTTAGAGGGACATGTAATTCCTTACGAAAAAGGAATTACAATGGACTTTTCTCTTATGAACAAAATACTTGAAATAAGAGAAAAGGATTTTCTTGTGAGAGTACAGCCAGGGGTGACGCGCTCTCAGCTTAATAAAGAATTGAAAAAGTATGGATTATTTTTTAGTGTAGACCCAGGAGCTGATGCAACGTTAGGAGGAATGGCTGCTACAAATGCGAGCGGAACGACAGCGGTAAAGTATGGGGTAATGCGTGATCAAGTCCGAGATTTAGAAGTCGTTCTTGCTGATGGAGAAGTAATACATACCGGGAATTTAGCGGCGAAGTCATCATCAGGTTATCATTTAAATGGTATTTTCGTAGGCTCAGAAGGAACACTTGGATGTTTCACGGAGTTAACTTTAAAAGTATACGGTATACCAGAACATGTTATGGCTGCGAGGGCATCGTTTCCAACTATAAATGATGCAGTAGAAGCTGTAATTAACATATTACAGGCAGGTATTCCAATCGCGAGAATTGAACTCGTTGATGAATTATCTATGAAACAAGTAAATCATTACAATGAAACAAGTTACAGAGAAGAACCGACACTGTTTTTAGAGTTTCACGGTAATGAAGCAGGGTTAAAGCAAGATATTGAATTTACGAAAGAAATCGTTCTTGATCATAAATGTATAGAAATTGCATTTGAGATGGAAACAGCAGCGAGAAATAAACTGTGGGATGCAAGACATAACTTAGCGTACTCTTACGTGCATAGTTATCCTGGTAAAAAGCTAATGAGTACAGACGTATGTGTGCCAATTTCGGAATTAGCTGGAGCGATTCAACATGCAAAAGAGGTATTAGATAAAGTAGGGCTTATTGGCGGTATTCTCGGTCATGTTGGGGATGGGAATTTCCATGTACTCTTAATGATTGATACAAATGATAAAGAGGAAGTGAAGAAGGCAGACGAAATAAATGAAAGTATCGTTCAGTATGCTCTTAAACGAGGAGGAACGTGTACAGGAGAACATGGCGTTGGAATCGGAAAACGAAAGTATCAAGAAGAAGAGCATGGGGCAGCATTATTTGTAATGGAGAAAATAAAGAAAGCTCTTGATCCGCAAAATATTTTGAATCCGAATAAGGTGTTTCAATTAAAAGATAGGGGCTGAGTGGATGAAAGTACTAGAAGCGATAAGTAATGTAGCTGGAATGTATTTTGCATTTTGGACCGGCTGCTGCACTCCCAAGTGTATTAGCGGCAGTATGGCATAACATTGCAGGGCCAATATTAGCAACCATCTGGTCAAAAAATGCAAAAAATGAAAAGAATACTTTTAGCGATGAAAATGTATTAATAAATATAGAAAAATAGGAATGATAAATAATGCAAAAACGTATTGTACATTTTGAAGGAATGGTTGTATTTTTAGCCACGATTTATATGTATTCGATATATGAGTTTAGTTGGATTATATTTTTTGTATTCCTTTTAGCGCCGGATCTATCAATGTTAGCATATGGGATTAATAATCACGTTGGTGCGAAAATATATAATGTATGTCACACATATATCATATCCATATTAATTGTTCTAATAGGTGTCTATTTTAAGATAGATACCGTTATAATGATTGGCTTAATATGGACAGCGCATATTGGAATGGATCGAATGTTTGGATATGGATTGAAATATGAGACGGGTTTTAAGGATACTCATATTCAGAGGTTATAAGAAAAAGTATTCATATTTACAGCGGATTTATTAAAATATTGAACGAAATTCAGTGAATGAATTTCGTTCAATTGTTGAGAAATATATATATAGATAGATATAAAAAATCGAATTATGTTATTTTTATGATAATTAAAAGAAGGAGAGTGGATTTGATGAATATACAAATCACTGGCAATGAATTAATTACTAAGATGCTGAATGATTGGTATCGAGATATTAGAGCTCAACGTATAAGTGAAGCAAAAAAATTAAAAGGGGAGATCGATAAAAAGCTTTATATTATCGAATCAGATGTAAAGGTTTCATTTCACTATTATCTGTTAGAATTTCGATATAAAGTGTTAATAGATGGTTTAGGTAATTTGAAAAAAGCTTTTGATAAAATAGATGCATTGCCTAAACCAAATGATGAATATTCTAATTATTATTATTATTTATTCAAAGCCATTCATTATACAATTCTTACTAATTATAGTGAAGCTAGCAACTATTTTGAAAAAGCTGAAGGGTTATTAGAGCATATTTCAGATGAAATTGAATATGCAGAGTTTAATTATAGAGTTGCTATATTAAAATACCACTTGCATTACGCATATTCAGCTATTGAATACGCTTCAAAAGCAAGAGATATCTTTGTTAAACAAGCAGGGTATGAAGTGAACATAGCGCTGTGCGAAAATATATTAGGATTATCTTTTTCGGAATTAAAGCAGCATGATAAAGGTGAGGAATATATTGCGTCAGCAATAAACATTTTACAAAAAAATGATGCTGAAATGTTAGTATTAAGAATCAGACATAATTTAGGTTTATTGTATGCGAGTCAAAATCTTTCAGTTTTAGCAATTAGACACTTATCTGAGGTTTCTAAAAAAATGCCTACTCATTATAAGGCAATCTTTTTAGAGGCAAGAGAATATTATAAATTAGGTGAAATAGAAAAAGCGAAGGAATTAATTGAAAGTGGATTGAAGGTTTGTGAGGAATTAAAAAATGATGAATATAGATATCACTTTTTAATTCTAAAGGGATTTTGTCAGCATTTAGAGGTAGAAAAAATAGAAAAAATTATTCTCGAAGGTTTTTCTTACTTTGAAAGAAAAAATTTATCGGAGTATATTCACGAATATACTGAAAGTCTGGCATTAGAGTTTCATAAAGTAGGTAATATAGAAAAAGCAGAAAAGTATTTTTTTATGAGTTATGAAATAAAAAAGAGAATACTTGAAAAAGCAGCATTGAAATAAAGAAAAAACTTGGATTATCTATAATGGGAATAGCAGCTGGAGTTATGGGGTTTTATGGTAGAAGGTCTTTGTAATAAATTAGCTCAAAGTGGATATGGTGGAACGTTTATAATTATAAAACCTAATGAAAATCCATATGCTGTCTCTGAAGATACAACGATGCCTGCAAAACAAATCTTCTATTGAACGTGGGTAATTAAACAAGTCACAAATTATAATTTGTGACTTGTTTAAGGTTGGATACTAAATGTGTTGCTTTCAATATTGAAAGCAACTTTTAAGTTTGTGATTAATAGTTAACTTAATAAATTTTTGGGTTAAAATAAAAACAAATTTTTAATCAAGTGCCACAAAAAGTACGATAAGGGCGATTCGTCGGTGCAGGCGGAGCGTAGTATTCTTCTTGATCTGTAGAATACGCATAAGGGTTTGATAAAGCTTCAAGAAGTTTCTCCATTACGCTATAGTCGTCATTTGTAACAGCTGCTTCTAATGCTTCTTCTACACGGTGGTTCCTCGGGATGATTGATGGGTTATTATTTTTCATCATCTCGTAGGCGTTTTCTTTCGATTGTTCTTGTCTGTCTAATCGAGATTGCCACAGTTTGTACCATTCTTTAAATTCAGGACTTTCAAATAGAGCTGTATTTTCGATAGCATCAAGAGTTAATGAACGGAATGTATTTGTGTAATCCGCTTTATATTTCTCCATCATTTTTAAAAGTTGCTCAATAAATGAGTGATCTTGTTCTTCGTTGCTAAATAGTCCTAATTTCTTTTTCATTCCAAGGAACCACTGTTTTTCATACTGTACGCTAAATTTCGAAATTTCGTCTTGAGCGATTTTTAATGCTTCTTCTTCATCTTCGTGCAGAATTGGTATTAAAGATTCAGCTAGTCGTGCTAGATCCCATGCGGCCATATATGGTTGATTTCCATATGCATAACGACCTTGTGTGTCAATAGAGCTAAATACAGTTCCTTGGTCGTAATTGTCCATAAATGCACAAGGACCGTAATCAATTGTTTCGCCACTGATCGTTATATTGTCAGTGTTCATTACGCCGTGAATAAATCCAACAAGTTGCCATTTTGCGATAAGACTGGCTTGTCTTTTAATGACTTCTTGTAGTAATGCAGTATATCGGTTTTCATGAGATTCAATTTCTGGGTAATGCCTTTTTATCGTATAGTCAGCTAGTGATTTCAGGTCCTCTATTGAACCACGAGCTGCAGCATATTGAAATGTACCGACGCGAATATGGCTACTAGCTACTCTAGTTAAAATTGCTCCAGGTAACTTTGTTTCACGATAGGTTGGTTCACCGGTTGTGACAACTGCTAAACTGCGGGTAGTTGGAATATCGAGTGCATACATTGCTTCGCTAATAATATATTCACGTAGCATCGGACCGAGTGCAGCACGGCCATCTCCTCGGCGTGAATAGGGAGTAGGGCCAGAACCTTTCAGTTGAATATCGAAACGCTCACCTGAAGGAGTAATTTGTTCGCCAATTAAAAGAGCACGACCGTCGCCTAACATATTAAAATGTCCGAATTGATGACCAGCATATGCTTGAGCTAATGGATGAGCTCCTTCTGGGAGTGCATTACCAGCGAAAATAGCAATTTCAGCTTCCTTTTTCAGTTCTTCAGGGGTCAAGCCAAGAGATATCGCTAATGAATGGTTTAGTTTAACTAACTCCGGTGAACTTACGGGAGTAGGGGGGATTTCTGTATAAAATGATTGTGGTAAAGTCGTATAACTATTATCTAAATTCCAACTTGTTTCATTATTTTTAGTCATTGTATCTCCTCCTTTTTGTATTTTAAGTTATGTATTTGTACGTATGTATTCTTTGTAAAGTTAACTAAAAGTATAATATAATATTTCCCCTTGCAATCTATTGTAAGGACTTCATTGCACTATGTCTATTTAACAGCAAATTTAAAACCTCCATTTTAAGAAAATGGAGGTTTTATTATTATTTAATTTTTACAATTATTTTTCCTTTTGCTCTTCCAGACTCTGAATATTCCATTGCTTTTTGCGCATCTTCAAAAGGGAAAACTCGATCGATTACCGGTTTAATTTTTCCGGCTTCAATATAGTTTGCAATAGTACGTAATTGATCCCCGCTTGGCTTCATAAATAAAAATGAATATTGAGCATTATGCTTTTTTTCAAGTGCAGTAAGTTTTTTGCTGGCTAATGAAAATAAGAGAGTTTTAAAGAATCCTGAACCAAATTCTTTACCGAAGCGAGCATTCGGCATACCTGAAACGGAAACAATGTTTCCTCCGCTTTTTATAATATTGAATGATTTTTCAAGTGTTGCACCGCCGATTGTATCAAATACCGCATCATAATTTTTTAGTATATCTTCAAATTTTTCTGTTTTGTAATTAATAATTTCATCTGCGCCAAGAGACGTTACTAAATTTGCACCAGCTTCACTAGCAGTCGTTGTAACAGTAGCACCCATTATTTTTGCTAACTGAATAGCGAAAGTACCAACACCACCGGATCCAGCGTGAATTAAAATCTTTTGTCCTTTTTGTAATTGCATGATGTCATGTAAAGCTTGATAGGAAGTTAAGCCAACGAGTGGAATCGAAGCCGCTTCCTCAAAACTTAGATTTTTTGGTTTTAAAGCAATATCATCTTCATGAATGGCTATATACTCCGCGAAAGTACCAATCTTATTTTTTCTTGGACGAGCATATATTTCATCACCGACTTTAAAACGAGTCACTTTTGATCCAACCTTCGTGATGACACCGGAAAAGTCATTCCCAAGGATTAGAGGCATTTCATATTTCAGTAACATTTTAACTTTTCCATCACGTATTTTAAAATCAATTGGGTTAATACTAGCTGCATGAATTTCTGCGAGCACTTCATACTCATTAATTTCAGGAGTAGGTACCTCTGCCATACGCATTGGTACTTTTCCATATCTATCAATTATCATTGCTTTCATATCTTATACCTCCAAGTTTTAATAAAAGTTTTGCAATAGCTTCTCAATATCTAATACAAGATTTTTTAATAAACCTAATTTTGTACGTATATCAATATAATAAAAATTCTTTGTACCTTCTTTTCTCATTAAAATAATGCCAGCTTCTCGTAAAATCTTAAGGTGATGTGATACTGCTGGACGGGAAAGGTGTGTTTGCTTCGTGATTTCTCCTACACGTAATCCTGTTTGACATTCTGTTTCCATTAGCACTAATAAAATAGCTTGACGTGTTTCATCACCAATTGCCAATAATACTTTTTGAGAATCAATAAAATCTTTTTTTATAATATTTAATTGTTCTTGTTTATTCATTTCAATCACTTTGCCTCCAGGTAATTAGTCGAAAGGTTTAAGATGATAAACCATTACTTCGATACGGTAATGCTACATGATTGTTGCATGAGGTGCAATATTGAGAAAGAAAATCGAGACGAATGAATTTTTTATTGTTGAAAATTATAGGGAGATAGAAAAGGGATTGGAAGGATTACATAACACAATAGGTGAAGTTTTAAAAACAAAAAATGATGTAACAATAAAATAAGCGGTCGTAACCTTGTATAATCCATAAGGTTACGACCGCTTATAATGTTTATATTATTTTTGATTTTTACGATAGAACATGGTTCAACGTAAAGTAAGTTCTTTTGTTTTACACTTTCATACAGACACAATTCAGGTGGATTATAGATGTATGAAAAGGTAAAAGGAATTTTGGGGCGTAATCTATCTATATGATAATTCAAAATGAAATATAAGTCTATATTTTAATGTTTTTTTTGATTATATTTATGTCACTGAGCTCAGAACAATGATGTGGAGGGTAAATATATGAAATCGAATTATGTACCAGTTTTAATTGTTGGAGGGGGATTATCTGGGTTAGCGTCTGCGTTATTTCTTGCAAAACATAACATTGAGTACTTACTTATTGAAAGGCATCCGTCTACTGCCATTCATCCGAAAGCAGGTGGTCTTACTTTACGTACAATGGAGTTATTTCGAGAATTAGGCTTGGAACAAAGAATTAAATTGGCAGGTAAAGCATTAGAGAACTGCCGAGGAAGAATAGCGGTTCATACAATAGCTGAAGCGAATAAAGAAGACTTGGAACAAATGAGAGCGACGCAATACAGAAACGATGAAGAGTTACTTCAAAAAATAGAAAAGATTAGTCCATCAAAACAAACTGCATGTTATCAAATTATTTTAGAAGAGATGATGTTACAAGAGGCAAAAACGCTAGGCGGGCAACTATCTTTTTATCATGAATTAGTTTCATTTGAACAAAGTGAAAACGGGGTAAAAGCAAAGATTCGAAATCGTGAAACAGAAAAAGAAAGTGTCATACATTGTGACTATGTAATTGCAGCGGATGGAGCGAAAAGTAAAATACGTGAGCAGTTAGGGATTAAAACTGAGGGTCGTGGAACCATTGGTGGCTATTATATGAATATTTATTTTGAAGCTGATTTAAGAGAGTTTATACAAGGAGACGCATTCGGTTTTTCGATGGTACTTCATCCGGAGGTTCTTGGTGCACTTATCCCGGTTGATAACGTAAAAAAATGGATTTATCATGTAGCCTACGATCCATTAAAAGGAGAGGGGCTAGAGGACTTCACTATAGAACGTTGTAAACAAATTATTCAAATAGCAATTGGAAGTACAAATGTTGAATCAAAAATATTAAGTGTTTTACCGTGGGAAGCGGCCGAAAGTACAGCGGTGAAATTTCAAGGGAATCGAACCTTTTTAGTTGGAGATTCAGCACATATTATGCCGCCAACAGGAGGATTTGGTTCAAATACAGGAATACAAGATGCGCATAACTTAGCTTGGAAATTAGCGGCTGTTATAAAAGGGAAGGCAAAACCAAAACTGTTAGAAACATATCATGAGGAGAGACACTCTGTTGCAAAATTAACGACAGCTTATGCAAGTAGTTTACTGTTTCGTGCTGCGAATAGAGAGGAAGGCAGTTTGAATAATATGGATGGTTTAGCTGTTACAGTTGGATATCAGTATTGTTCAGAGGCAATTATAGATGATTCAGTCACTCCGCATAGAATGGATAGCATAGAGTTGAACGGAAGACCTGGAACGCGAGCGCCACATTTATGGGGAACGTATGAAGGGAAGAAAGTTTCTACATTAGACTTATTCGGTAACAGTTTTGTATTACTTACAGGAGTAGAAAATAGTTCTTGGGCTGAGGCAGCACATGCTGTTTCAGCTAAATTAGGAATAAATATAAAAGGGTATCGTGTTGGCTTAAGTGGAGACTTTGTTGTTCCAGAAGATATTTTTAGCAAATTATATGGTATAGAGAATGGAGGTGCTGTATTAATTAGACCAGATGGCTTTATCGGATGGCGTTCGGAAAAAACGGTAGTAAATCCAGATATAGTATTGGAAGAGGTAATGAGAAATTTATTATGTGATTTTTAAGTAACTACAGAAATATTGTTTTATGTGCTTCACTCTACTGAAAAAAATATTCACAAATTTCAATAGGTTTGATATGATTAAATTCGACAAGTTAATAGAGGCCGGAGATATTTGAGAAAAGCCATAAATTTATTTAGGGACACAGGAGTGTAGCCTAAATAATTTATGGCTTTTTTTATTGAATGAACCGTACAAAATAGGGAGTTACATGTGAAAAGGAGGGTTATAGAAATTAAATAGGATAATACTAGTTTTCTATATTAATAATATAGAAAACATTTGTAAGATTGGAATTTTAATATAGGTTTATAAAAATAATGAAAGTGTGTCTTCTGTTTCGTGTAAATCTCATTAGCTTGTTGAAATTTGCAACGTAGGAAGGGTTAGAAGAATGAGAAAGATTATTAGCGTTTTAGTTATTTTCTTTATGACTGGAAGTATCTTTGCTGGGGGAGCTGTTCATGCGAAAGCAGAAGGAAAGCATGAATGGAATACGAATAAGTTTTTAAATATTGCACATCGCGGAGCAAGTGGGCATGCACCTGAGCACACTTTTGCTTCTTATGATTTAGTGAAAAAAATGAAAGCGGATTATTTAGAATTAGATATTCAATTAACAAAGGATGGCCAATTAATTGCAATGCATGATACAGCAGTTGATCGCACTACAAATGGAACAGGCGAAGTACGCGATAAAACGTTAAGCGAAATAAAGAGTTTAGATGCTGGATCATGGTTTAATAAAGCGTATCCAGAAAAGGCTAAGCAAGAGTATGTTGGGCAAAAGGTTCCAACTCTTGAAGAAATCTTCCAAAAGTATGGAAGAAGTATGAAGTATTATATTGAAACAAAATCACCAGATGTGTATCCAGGAATGGAAGAGAAATTGTTGGCGTTGTTACAAAAATATAATTTAGTAGGCCAAAACATGTCTTCTAGCCGTGTTATGATTCAATCATTTAGTAAAGATAGTTTGAAAAAGATTCATAGTATGAATGAAAATATTCCGTTAGTTCAATTGCTTTGGTATTATCCAAATGAAAACAATGAAATTGTTGAATGGTCTGGCATTACACATGAACCGAAAAGTGTAACAAATGATGATTTTCAAGAAATTAAAAAGTATGCAGCGGGTATTGGACCAAACTTACGTAATGATAACGGGGAACTAATTATTGATGAGTCCTATATGAAAATGGCTAGGAAAAATGGACTGTTAATTCACCCTTATACAATTAATGAGAAACCAGATATGAGACTGTTAATCAAATGGGGTGCTACAGGAATGTTTACAAATTATCCGGATCGATTACATAGTGTATTGAAGGAAAAATAAGTGGAAAAGGGTATACCAGTGTTTTAGGTATACCCTTTTTAATCTAACTCTCCGATAAACAGAATCTCTTTTTCATAGCATTCATCTGCATCATAAATAATTTCTTGAAAGTGAAGCGTTTTGAAGGAATGACAAACTGACATTTCCCATGTCTCCCAAAAATCAATTTCATTTGAAAGAAGAATCCATTTTTGAAATTCACTATCTCTATTAAAGAAATTATGAAAGTAGTCCTCATTTTTAAATATAATGATTTGCGAATCCCACAAATTATTTATAGAAATCAAAACAACAACTCGATATGTATGTGTATCCCTAGGTTTTATATTTATTAAATGATTTGCTTGATTTAATAAGGTTTGAATACATAATCGTTTTACTTTTCTAGCCGTTTTACAAGAATCGATAAAAGCTTGAGAAACTGGCAATAGCATATTCCAATATTCATCGTTATAGAAAGTAGAAGGGAACGGTTTTGTATGTTCCTCAATTCGCTTTATCATAGTGTTTGTTTTTCGTTTCATACCACGTATTTTCTTTTCACGCATTGTGAGTCATCTCCATAAATTTTTGTAATGCAGCAGAGTGATATATATCTTTTCTAGTAATAAAAGTAGTAGGAACTTTTTTGAAGCTATTTGGCAAAGGGTTGAATGATATGTCATGTTGATGACCATTTAAAATAGACTTCATCATAATTGCTATGCCCATACCTGATTTTACACATGCGAGTATCGCTTCAATTGTTCCAAACTCTAATACTCGCTTAGGTGAAATTCCTTCTTCTTGAAGCCAATCTTCTAATAAATTTCTATAATAGCACCCGTGACTAAATGCAAGTAAATTCATGTCTCCTATGTCTTTAAAGGAAGATAAAGGCTTTTTACTAATGAGAACTAATTCTTCTTCACGAAATATATTTGTATGAAGTTCAGCATGCTGAGTAGAGCCAGCTATAAACGCTCCGTCCAGTTTTCGTTCTAGTACAAGCCTAATCAATTGTTCCGTCGTATTTGATTCTAAAATCAATTCGACTTTTGAGTATTTCTCATAATAGGCCGTTAATATAGATGGAAGTCTTACAGCGGTTGTAGATTCTGTACATCCAATTTTTAAAGTGCCCCTTGGTTCGATCCCATTACTTTGAACTGCTTTAATAGATTGATCCATTAAGTGAATAATTTGTTTAGCGTATGTTAATAAAATCTCACCGTTAGAAGTTAAAGTTACACCTTTTCCGTTTCGGTAAAATAAAGGTACACCTAGTTCATTTTCTAGTTGTTTCATACGCATTGTTACGCCAGACTGTACATAGTTTAAATTTTTAGCTGCGTGAGATATGTTTTTTTCTTTCGCAACTTCGTAAAATACAGTTAAATCTTTTATATCCAAGTATCATCCCTCCAGAAAAGGTATCATTTTTTTTGATGGATTACATGATAAATCTTTATTTTATATGATATCAGAACTTTCATACAATGGAAGGGGATGGAGGGATTATTGTGTTAATGGAAGAAAGGGTGAATAGTACTTATAAGTGGGTTATGTTAATTTTTGCGACGGTTGCTCAAACAACAGCGACACTTATAACGTATGGTGTTGGAGCGTTTGCTTTATTTTGGAAAGAAGAATATGCACTTACGAATACGGAGATTGGATTGTTAGTAAGTGTTGTAAATATAGGACCGCTATTTTGTATGCTTTTTGTCGGGCGGCTACTTGATCAATACAATGAAAAGTTGTTAATTTCGATAAGTTCATTTTTACTAGGAGGTTCGTTTTTACTGACTAATATGGTCAATGGATTTAATGGGTTACTCTTTGTACTTTTATTAGTAGGAACGTTTTATAGTGTTTCGCAGCCAGGAGGAAGTAAGGTGATAATGAAGTGGTTCTCAAAAGAAAATCGCGGGTTAGCGATGGGGATTAGACAAGCCGGTATACCGATTGGTGGTACATTAGCGGGAGTATTGATCCCGTTTCTTACAATAAAATATAATATGGCCTATGCGGTAAATAGTATTGCATGTATTTGTATAATTGGAGGGTTTTTATTTTTTATATTTTATAAGGAACCATATATTCAAGAGAAAGTTAAACAAGAACGTAGTAAACTTTCTTTTTGGATGCAGTTAAAAGAAGTGATGTGTAAAAAAGAGTTGTATGCAATTTATATAACTGGCATTTGTATGATTTCATTGCAAATGGTGTTAGTTGCGCACTTTATAAAATTTTTAGTATTGGAACAATCAATCACGCCAATTTTAGCTGGAAAAGTATTTTCCGTTATGTTCTTTTCTGGAATGGTTGGTAGGGTTATATTAGCAGCTACTAGTGATTTATTTTATAAGGGGAATAGGCGTACCCTCTTATTTATAACTGTTTGTATTTCTATTTTCTTCATTCTAATATTAGTAATGAGCATACATACAATAACGAATGTATTGTATGGTGTAAGTGCGTTGTTAGGATTCTTTTCAATTGGATGGTTTAGTCTTTTTATAACTGAAGTTGCGGAATCAGCAAGTGAAGAATCGGTAGGGATGACAGTGAGTTTTGCACTTACATTAAATCAAATTGCCATTATTGCTGCGCCTGCTTTATTTGGTTATATTGTAGATAAGAAGGGATATACGTATGCGTGGTTATGCATAGTTGTATTACTAACTATTTCAGCGGTTAGCTTATATAGGAAGTATAGAAAATGAAGGAATGTTAGCAATGTAAATTTTTTATGAAGAAAGTCTAAAGAAATGTTGAATGAGCGACATTTCTTTTTTTATTTGTTGTATAATCAAAATGGAAATGAGATTCGTTTTCAATTTCGTTCATTACCTCTTTTGAAATTACCTGTAATTTTAGCCATAATTAGCTGTTTTTCTTTATCGTTATTTGCATGATTTATTTTATTTAAAAATTTTTCAGCATCATTTCCTTTTAATACCATAATCTGTTTTCCGTAATATTCAATTAATACCATGTTATTTTTTGTTATCCGATAATGAAACATCTTATCATCTAAACGATTGCGTTTATCGGTGTTTTTCATATTACATCTCCATTCTTTTTAGTATGTAACAAATGTTACAAAAGAATTTGAAATTGTAGTGTAATGCATCCGATTGTATGTTGGAAATTTTGCAAGAAAGAAATACAATAGAGAGTAGTCAAAATTGAAAATGAGAAAAAGGAATCTAGTTTTAACAGAGTGAATATTAAATAATATTATAATATACTTGATAATTAAAAGATATAAAATAGAATGGATGTACGTTAAGTGAAACTAGATAAAAGAGGGTTCCTAGTATGTTAAAGAAATGGTTAATCGTTTTCTTTATTTTTGCAGTTTTTTGTGGAAGTATTGTTACACTAATACATGCAAATAAAGGAAAAAAATATGATGCAAAGGCATTTTCTAATGTAAATAGTAAGCAAAAAGATGTTAAGCAGGAAATTGATGCGAATGAGAAAAAGCGTTATGAAATTGCAGCTGGAAAACTAGATCAGTACTTAAAAGATAAAGGATTTAATGGAAGTGTTCTTGTAGCAAGTAAAGGTCATGTGATTTTACGAAAAGGCTACGGTTATGCGAATGTGAAAGATCAAGTATTAACAACGCCAAGAACGAAATATCGCATTGGTTCTATTACGAAAACAGTTGTTGCAATATCTATTATGCAACTAAAAGAAAAAGGGAAGTTGAACATTGAAGACAATGTAAATAAATATATCCCATCGTTTCCAGCAGATAAAAATATTACGTTACGAAACTTGTTAACACATACGTCTGGATTACCAGAACAGGGACAAGGTAGTGTTGACGCAGCATCACGGTTAAAATTAGTAACGTGGATTGGGGCACAAACGTTACAATTTCCAGCAGGGACAGGATGGAAATATACAGATTATAATTATATGGTGCTTGCATATATTGTAGAAAAAATATCGAATAAACCACTTGCTGAATATGTGAAAGAAAATATTTTGACTCCCGTTGAAATGAATGAATCTGGAATGGGCGCAACACTTCCAGAAGATATTTTCTTAGCAGAAGGGTATACGAAAAAAGATAATAAGTTAATAGCCACGCCGCGCTTAAAAATGAACTGGCTGTATGGTTGTGGTGAAATGTATACGACTGTTGAAGATATGAAAAAGTTAGATGAAGCTATTATGGATGGTAAACTACTTTCTAAACAAAGTGTATCAGATATGTTTTCTGCATCACCTGCAAGAAAATATGGATTTAGTTTCTATATTTACCCAGATTATTATCATAACCACGGTGTATTAGCTGGCTGGAACACTTTTAATAATTTTAACTGGGATAAACGAACGTTTGTCATATTATTTTCTAACGTCCAAAATGGTATGAATGACGCATTTAATCAAGAATTCAGGAAAATGGCGAATGATTTAATAGAAGGAAAATAATTATAAAAAATCGGTATTGATATGTAATTATCAATACCGATTTTTTTATTTTGTAAAGTTTTACTTACTGAATAAAGTGAAACTTTATTCAGTGGAGGGGCTTTGTTCATCCCCACTGAGTAGAAGCCCTCATCAATCGGGCTTTTACGGACAGCAGGGCCCCCACCTAACTTTTTTGCTTCCGCTGAATTTTGAGGTGAGGGTCTTACTGCTCATAAATAGCGGGATCAATAGGTAAGAAAGGTGATTGACATATGAATAAATCTAAATAGGTAGTTAAATGCTAAGTAATGCAAAGAAAAATTGGTAATTTTTACATTGATAAAAAAGCTTGAGATTCACACTATGTGAAGCTTTATATTATTGGAGACAAGAACAGGAGGTTGAAAAAATGAAAAAAGCAATAAAGTTTTGTTTAATAGCTACATTATCTACAACAATTATTAGTGGATGCTCTTTTGAGGGTAACAATGAAAATGTTAAAGGGAAAGAAGGGGAAAAAGTAGAGGTACAGAAAAATGCTGGGAAATATACGATGCCAGATGAAAAAGATAAACATGAAGGTACATGGCTGCAATGGCCACATGAATACACATATGGTGAAGAGTATAAGAAGGAAGTTGAACCTATTTGGGTTAAGATGGCAAGTGCTTTAACTGAGGGTGAGAAAGTCCACATTGTTGCATATGACCAGGAAGAAAAAGAAAGAATCAATAACCTTTTAACAGATGAAGGGTTGAATATGGAGAAGATTGATTTCTTTATCGCGCCTACTGATGATGTATGGGCAAGGGACAGTGGACCAATTTTTGTTTATGACAGCAATAAAAATCTCAAAATATTAGATCCAGCATTTAATGGTTGGGGGAAGAAAACACCTTATAAAAATGATGCTCAAATACGTAAGAATGTTAGTAAACAATCAGGAATTGAAAGAGTTGATTGGGGGAAATTTGTCCTTGAAGGCGGCGCAATTGAATTAGACAGCAATGGGACTGCGTTATTAACTCGAAGTGCAGTAACGAATAAAAATAGAAATCCTGATTTATCAGAAAAGGAAATTGAAAAATATATAAGTGACCTTGGGGTATCAAACTTTATTTGGTTAGACGGAGTACCTAATTTAGATATTACGGACTTTCATATTGATGGATTTGCTAAATTCCATAATAAATCTACTATTGTAACGATGAAAGAAGATGACCTAGCCGAATGGGGTTTATCTAATAAAGATATGGATACATTGTTAGATGCAAAAAATGCTTCAGGACAGAAATATAAGTATGAATACTTGCCGCTTAGTAAAGAAAAGGTTGCTTTAGAAAATGGAAAAACTCTCGATTATAAGGGGGCGTATATCAATTATTATATCGGAAATACAGTTGTATTAGTGCCTAATTATAATGATCCGAATGATAAAATTGCAAACGATACGATTCAGAAGTTATACCCAGATCGTAAAGTAGTCGGTATTGATGTGAGAGAGTTGTATAAAAACGGAGGTACGATTCATTGTGTGACACAACAACAACCCATTGCATTGAAGTAATTGATTGTAATTTCGTTGTTCTGCTATATAGACAAAATAGGTGGAATCTTATTACCTATTTTGTCGTTCCTTATTATTTATAATAATAAAATTCAATATAATGATGAATGAATTATAGTGTATGTTCGCTTTTCGTTTTATATGGTAAAGGAGAAAAATGTTTGTGTTAAAGAATTTTAAAATAGTGTTTTCGTATTTCCCTATCGTTTTGCAGTACATTTTAAATGTAGCTTTAATTTGCTTAGGGGTTGTTCTAAGTGTGTTTCTTATGAAAGAAGTCATTCAGTTTATACAAGAAATGAAATTGGATAGTAATGAATCTAGTTATCATTTAATTGATAGTATCGTTGTATTCTTTTTGTACTTTGAATTCATCGTAATGATTATAAAGTATTTTCAAATGAATTTTCATTTTCCATTACGATATTTTATATATATAGGTATAACAGCTATTGTGCGTCTCATCATTATAGATCACGATAGTCCGTTAGATTTATTGTTATATGCCTGTGCAATCTTTGTATTAATTAGTGCATTGTTCATTGCGAATTCTAAAATGATGCGTCGGGATTTAGAATAGTGACATTTGTTGTTGAATTAAATAAGATATTTTATCTTTTTGCAAAAAAGGAGTAACGGTATTGAAAGAAATAATCTTAACCAGCCTCATAATGATAGGGTTTATGATTCTATTATTTAATTGTATACTTTCATGATTTAAAAGAATAAAAGGTTAATAGAGAAAGAGGTTTTTGTAAATATGATTCATTACAATAATCAAAATAGTTTACATTTATAAGTTTTGCATTCATAGGTATTGAAGCAATAGGGGTTGAAATTGAAGATCCCTTTGGTCAGGATCCAAATGATCTTCCGCTAGAAGGAATTTGTATAGGAGTAGAAGCGCATTTGGTGAATCTATATAATCAAAATGATCTATTAGAAGTAATGGGTTTGAATCTTGATAAAAAAATCATTTAATCATTTATTGTTGTTTTAAAATAGGTTATTTAAAAACTTGTCAAGAGTCAATTTAAGGCTTAACGTCAGCTTTATATTTTTTATATAAATATATAATATTCCTCCATGCTATAATCCATTCATGAAATGTACATGTTGCATGAGTTGGAATGAAAAAGACATGAATTGAGGATTAGTTGGCTTTGTGAAATCAATTATGTAACTACTATTAAAAAGCGAGGTAAATAATATGGAACAAAAACATAATGGAATTATTTTTACTGCAATACCAGACGAATCAAATGAATATTATCAACCATTTTATGAAGACTTGATTTACTTTAATGAATGTTTAAATGAAAAGAAATCAATTGCGGATCAACTTATATCTTTATCTGCTGAAGAACAAGACTTTCATACGAGCTGTTTTGAGTATGATGATATTTGGCTAAGAGATGTTGCACCGGTTGTCACAAATCATCTAGTTAAATTTAAATATCGACCAAATTATTTACTAGATGATCAAGGGCGATATTTAGATCAACAATTTAATAAATGGTTGAAAAAGAATGACTTTGAATATGAAAAATCCCCATTAATATTAGATGGCGGTAATCTTATTTGGAATAAAAAAGATACTGTAATATTAACAGAACGCATATTTGATGATAACGATGATTGGACAGAAGAGGAAATTATTGAGCAGTTAGAATGGGATTTAGATGTGAGCCGAGTTATTATTATTCCTGCTGAAGAAGGGGATGTACTAGCACACGCAGACGGAATGGTTAAATTTATTGATGAACATACAATGTTTATTAGTGATTTTTTAGGGGATCATGAATTTAGATATAGTGTTCAAGAGATTATTCAAGAACAAATGCCAGAAGCTGAATTTATAGTTGTTCCCTCATCATATACAGAGAAAGGACAATATGATCAAGAGATAGCATCGGCAAAAGGGTTGTATATAAATATGTTAGAATCATGTGATGCTCTTTATGTTCCTAAGTTTGGACTAGCTAAAGATGAGGAAGTTTTACGTTATATTCAACAGTATACGGAGAAACAAGTTATTCAAATTCATGTAGGAGAAATATCAACAATGGGAGGCGCAATGAATTGTTTAACATGGTATTGTCCAAGTCATTTGTTACCTTCAAAAATGAGAAGATTGAAAAATCAGAATGGAGATTTTTCAATGAAGAAGATTTTTGATTGGTTTTAATAAATAAGTAATGAAAAGAAAATCTATTCAAGGAGTATTGATATGTATACCATCGCTGAGTTTTCTCGGATTTGTAAAATGAGTACGCGGATGTTAAGACATTATGACAAAGAGGAGATATTAAAACCGGCATATGTGAATCCGGTTAATGGGTATAGATATTATGAACAAGAGCAGCTGGAAGTAGCGTTGAAAATCAAAAAGTTAAGGGAGTATAAATTTCCTCTTCCAAAAATTAAAATTGTTTTGCAGTCATCAGATCAAGATTCGTTTGTTCAACATATACAATCACAAATTATCGAGTTGTCTCATGAAGTGAAGCAAAATTTACAGGTTATTTCAGAAATGAATGAAATGGTAAAGGTGAATAGTAGTCTAAATATTGCTCGTCATAGAAGTTACGATATATTAATGGGAATGAGGAACGAAGTAACGCTAATTACTCAAAGAGTAAAAATAGATATAGATGATATGGATGATTATTTTTATGACTTATATGAAGAGGTACAAAAAAATAACTTTCAAATAGTCGGTTCTCCATCTGCAGTCTTTTATGATGAAGAATATATTCCAAGTAACAGTGATATTGAGTTAAGAATTCCGGTTATGCAGGGGAATGATGAAGACGTAGCACAAGAGTATGAAATGAAACAACTAAGTCCACATCATATCGTTACTACTATGCATTATGGAAGTTACGACTATATAGGTTACGCTTATATAGCGTTAGAAGAATGGATTGAAAGAAATGGGTATGTGATAATTAATTCGCCATATGAGGTTTATATAAAGGGATCTGAATGTGATTGTTTAGCAGAAGAGTATGTGACACAAATTTGTTTTTTAGTTACGAAAATAGATTGAAATGGAGTTAACGAAATATTTAGGAGTAACAAATTTTATATGGATAACTGGTATACGTGGAGAAGATAATTATGATGAAGATACGGATTATCATATTGATGGCGCAGCACGGTTTGTAAATGAAAATACGATATTGTATGAATATGATCCTTTCGGTGAAGGAGAGTCATATCTTTTGGAGGCGTACGAAAAGCATTATCAAGAATTGCGACAAGCAAGAAATATAGATGGCAAGCCATTTCAGCTCATTCCAGTACCAGTAACAAGAAAATTGGTAAAAGAAGCAGATTGTAAAGGATCGTACTTAAATTTTTACATTGGTAATGAAGTTGTATTGGTACCTATATACGGTGATGAACATGATAAATTAGGGCTTCAAATCATTGAAGGTCAATTTCCAGGGAGAAGAATTGTCGGTATATATGTTAACGAATTGTATGCATACGGTGGTATGATTCATTGTGTGACGCAGCAGCATATAGAATAGAGTAATTCAAATAAAAAGCATGCAGAGCATATACTCTGCATGCTTTTTATAATGTTGAAAACTCCTCAACAAGTTGAGTGAATTGTTTCAATGCACTTTCAATCGGTTCTGGCGTAGTTAAATCAACACCAGCTTTTTTCAATAGGTTTAGTGGATAGTCAGAACTTCCACCTTTCAGGAATTCAATATAATTTTTCTGAGCATTCGGATCATCACTTAATAGTTTATCAGCGATTTGAATGGCAGATGCGAATCCAGTTGCATATTTGTATACGTAAAACGGGCGATAGAAATGAGGGATTCTAGCCCATCCGTATTTTACTTCTTCATCAAATACAAGTGAATCACCGTTATATTCTTTAAATAGCTTTTCATAAATTTCACTGAAGACTTGTGCATTTAATGGTTTACCTTGTTCAGCCATTTCATGTGTGATTTTTTCAAATTCTGCAAACATAATTTGTGTAAAGAAAGTACCTTTAAATTTCTCAATAAAATGGTTAATTAAATGGTTACGCACGTCCGTATCTTTTGCTTCTTTTAATAAATAGTGAATTAATAACACTTCATTTACTGTAGAAGCGACTTCTGCGACAAAGATAGAATAATGTGCAGAAATTCTTGGTTGGTATCCATGTGAATAGTGCGTATGCATACCGTGACCGCATTCATGAGTAAGAGTGAACAGGCTGTTTAAATCATCGTGATGATTTAAAAGAATGAAAGGATGAACGCCGTATACACCAAAGTTATAAGCACCAGAACGTTTTCCTGGTGTTTCTCTTACGTCTATATATCTTTTATCTTTAAAACTTTTTAATGTCTCAATATATTCTTCTCCTAAAGGAGCTAGTGATGCAATCATAATGTCAAATGCTTCACTATATGGGATGTCTTGTTTTGCACCTTCTACTAAATCGACGCCTAAGTCGTATTGTCTTAGTTCATCTACGTTTAATTTTTCTTTTCGAATTTCATTGTATGTATGTAATGTTTGAATGTTTTTTTTCGTTGTATCAATTAGGTTTTCGTATACTTCTTTCGGAACCATATCGCCAAATAATGATTTCTCTAGCGCTGATGGATAGTTTCTTAATTTCGAAACAGTAACATTATTTTTAATAGCAGCGGATAAAGTAGATGCGATGGAATTCTTTAACTGAACATATGGTTTGTAATATGCTTTATAAGCTTCTTTACGCTTTTCACGATTCGTATCTTCTATTAACTTTGCATACATTCCGCGTGTTAAGTTCACTTTTTCTCCATCGTCAGTCGTCACTTCACCAAATAATATATCTGCATTATTTAACATACCAAATGTGTGCTGTGGAGAAGAAAGAGCTTCACCCATTTGTGATAAAATTGCTTCTTGGTCCTTATTCAATACGTGTTTTTTATAACGATATAATTCAAATAAGTCTTCTTTATAATATTGTAAGCCTTCTGTATCTTCTATATAAGAATGTAATGTGTTTTCGTCTATGCTAAGTAAGAAGGGGGAAAAGAAAGATTTCGCTGCACTTACTTTCACGTGTAATTGTGATACTTTATCGACAAGAGATTGCGCGTCAGTATCGCGTGTATCAAGGTCAGATTGTAATCGTGCATAAGCGAACATTAAAGATATTATGCTAGAAATTTCTTCACTCTTCGTTAAATAAGCTAATAAACTATTGCCATTGTGAATATTGCCATTAAACTCGTGTAATTCCTTCGTTAATACTTCAATTTTATGAAAATCACTTTCCCAATCTTCAATTGTATGGTAAATGTCTGTTAAATCCCATTTTTCTATATCAGCTACTTGTAATCGATCTTTAAGTTCTGTCATAATCATTTCCTTTCTAAACATGTAGTTATATTTCTATATAACTATGAAATACAACAAATTGCAAAAAATCCCTGCTGAAAATTGAAAAGCCTTGCTAAAATAACAAGGCTTACATACTTATAGTGTAATTCCGAATTTTGAATGTAAAAGGTTTGTATATTGCATGTCTGTAACGGTTTCTTTCGTTTTTTTACCATTTTTCGCTACTGTAAGGCTATCTTTCGTTAAAGAGGCATGCCCATCTTCAGTTAGTTTTACAATAAGAGGTACTTTATTAAAGGGTGATCCTTCATGTTCAACGATAATTTTTTGTGCTATATTTGCTTTTTCTTCATCCACTTCTTCTATATAAAATGCATAGCCTAACGTCCAATCATCAGCAGAAGATTGATCCAAGAACTCATTGTTTTTCCGCATCTCTAAAATGTAGTTTCCCTTTTCGGTCATTTCTTTACGAATACGATAATCTCCTGTAACAGAGTGAATGACTTCACCTGAGAAAGGGACAGGGGCAAGAGGTAAGTATGATCCGAATCCTACTTCAATTAAATAAAGTTCATTCTGATGTGTTAAAACGGTTGCGATATGGCCAGAATCAACAGCCCATATGGAGTTTGCAGCGTTATAAACTGTTCCTGAAACGAGATGAACATCGAATCCAGAATCTTTCAGGAAGTAATACATAGTAGGATTGAGTTCATAACAAAGACCGCCACGGTTATTTACTAAAATTTTCTCTTTCAAATTTTCTTTTGATATTTCTTTAAAATTCTTTTCGAGAATATTTAAGTTTTCAAAAGGAACAGTTTGTGCCATTGCGTACATAATGTTAGATAAATCTTCAAATGAAACTGTGTCTTTTTCTTCTATATGTAATCGTGCGAAAAATTGTTTTTGAAAGTCTGTCATCGAAATCCCTCCGTTATGCTTTTATAGGTAAATTGTAAACAATCTTGAATAGGATGTGAAATGAAAACTACGTTGAATATTTGAAATTAGATTAAAAATAATATGGGAGAGTGAGAGATTGCTACTTTACTAACGGTGGGACGAATATTATAATAATTCTGATAAACCATGCAAACGTTTTCTTGGAAGGGGATGGTGTACATATGTTTAAAAGAATAACAATAGTCGGATTGTCATTTGTTATGTTTTTACCTAGTATATATGAGGGGAGTAAAGCATATGCAGACACAGTTAACAATGGAACGTTAATGCAGTATTTTGAGTGGTATGCTCCGAATGATGGGAATCATTGGAATCGTTTGCGTACTGATGCTGAAAATTTAGCGGAAAAAGGAATTACATCTGTTTGGATACCACCTGCATATAAAGGAACTACGCAAAATGACGTAGGATATGGAGCATATGATTTATATGATTTGGGGGAATTCAATCAAAAGGGAACAGTGCGGACGAAATATGGGACGAAAGCACAATTGAAATCTGCAATTGACGCTTTACATAAGAAAAACATCGATGTATACGGTGATGTAGTTATGAATCATAAAGGTGGGGCTGATTATACAGAAACTGTCACAGCAGTTGAGGTAGACCCGAGCAATCGAAATAATGAAGTATCAGGTGATTATGAAATTAGTGCGTGGACGGGATTTAACTTTCCAGGGCGTGGAGATTCTTATTCTAATTTCAAATGGAAATGGTATCATTTTGACGGAACGGATTGGGATGAAGGAAGGAAATTAAACCGAATTTATAAATTTAGGGGCATAGGTAAAGCATGGGACTGGGAAGTGTCTAGCGAGAATGGGAATTATGATTATTTGATGTATGCGGATCTTGATTTTGATCATCCAGATGTTGCGAATGAAATGAAAAAATGGGGAACGTGGTATGCGAATGAATTAAATTTAGATGGTTTTCGTTTAGATGCTGTTAAACATATTGATCATGAATATTTGCGCGATTGGGTAAATCACGTTAGACAGCAAACAGGGAAAGAAATGTTTACAGTAGCTGAATATTGGCAAAATGATATCCAGACTTTAAATAATTATTTAGCGAAGGTTAATTATAATCAATCTGTGTTCGATGCACCACTTCATTATAATTTTCACTATGCTTCAACAGGAAATGGGAATTATGATATGAGAAATATTTTAAAAGGAACGGTAGTTGCGAATCATCCTACACTTGCGGTTACTCTAGTTGAAAATCATGATTCACAGCCTGGTCAGTCATTGGAATCTGTAGTGAGCCCTTGGTTCAAACCGTTGGCATATGCATTTATTTTAACGCGTGCAGAGGGGTATCCTTCTGTTTTCTATGGTGATTACTATGGTACAAAAGGAAATAGTAACTATGAAATTCCAGCGTTAAAGGACAAAATTGATCCGATTTTGACGGCACGAAAAAACTTTGCATATGGTACGCAGCGGGATTATTTTGATCATCCAGATGTGATTGGCTGGACAAGAGAAGGTGATAGTGTACATGCTAATTCTGGTTTAGCAACATTAATCTCTGATGGACCAGGAGGGGCGAAGTGGATGGATGTTGGAAAGAATAACGCAGGGGAAGTATGGTACGATATTACGGGTAATCAAACAAATACTGTAACAATTAATAAGGACGGATGGGGGCAATTCCAAGTAAGTGGAGGATCAGTTTCCATATATGTTCAGCAGTAATTTGGTGATGAAAAAGAAGAGGTAGACTGAAATATAAGTTTTCCTCTTCCTTTTTACATTCTGTATAGTTATAAAAGTATGACACCTTTACTTCTCACGTAACATATAGTATGATGATTTCAATAAATTAGATTTCAATGACTATAATATAACTTAATGAGAGGTGCTTTTTGTGAGTGCGGTAGGTATTAAATAGGAAAAATTTAATGAAATAAATCGGATAAGACCAGGGGATTTTTATGTACATCATACCCCTAATTTTGTCATGCATTTATTTCAAAACCTATGAAGATACCTACAATACTTTATAAAGCGTGTAATAAGGGACTGCCATCTATTTTTTATGGCTTATTTCCTCATATGTTATTACACATGCCTTGTAAATGTAAAAGCTGCGGTATCCCCGCAGCTTTTTTGTATATGTTTTTATTGTATAATTATGGAATTTTATATATGACTCATTGGAATCTAATGAGTAGGTATCTTCATTTATGATAAAAATCAATCATAGTGAGGAGAAACAAAATGAATACGATGACTTTTGAAAAGTTACAATATAACGAATTAAAGGATATAGTGAAATCTTATTGTGTAAGTGGATTAGGTAAGGAATTATTAAACAAATTAGAGCCGAGTACGAGTATAAAAGTAGTGAGAAATCGGTTGAATGAAACGACAGAAGCACGAGCTATATTAGATGCAGAAGGGCATGTTCCTTTCTTCGGCATTTCTAATATTGCTAGTACAATTCAAAAATTAGAAAAAGGTATGATTTTAGATCCAGAAGAATTAGTGAGTGTTTCAGACTTTTTACGTGGATGTAGAAAGATTAAAAAGTTTATGTTAGATAAAGAATTTTTTGCACCAGTATTAGCTTCTTATGCAAATTCAATGACTGAATATAAAAGTATTGAAGAGGAAATTAACTTTTCAATTAAAGGAAATAGTATTGATGCAGCTGCAAGTAAAGAGTTAAAACGAATTCGAAATAATATCGATTCTGTAGATGGGAAAATAAAAGAACGTTTAACGAAGTTTTTAAATAGTAGTGCAAATAAGAAATTCATTCAGGAATTCTTTATTAGTAAAAAGGATGACCGTTATACGATTCCAATTAAATCTTCCTATAAAAACCAAGTTGCCGGAAGTATTATTGAAGCCTCGGCAAAAGGTTCTACTGTATTTATAGAACCGCATACGGTTACGAAATTGAATGCAGAACTAGCAGGTTTGAAAGCAGAAGAAGCGGTTGAAGAATATCAAATTTTAGCGACTTTATCAGGGATGGTATTAGAAAATATTTATAGTATAAAGATTAACATGGAGCTAATTAGTCAGTATGATATGGTATTTGCGAAAGCGAAGTTTAGTAAATCGATTGATGGAATAGAACCGAAGTTAAATGATCATGGCTACATTCATTTAGTGAATTGTAAGCATCCGCTTTTAACAGGGCAAGTTGTACCCTTAAATTTTAAAATTGGTCAAGAGTATCGTAGTTTAATTATTACAGGGCCGAATGCGGGCGGAAAGACAATTGTGTTAAAAACAATTGGATTGTTAACATTAGCTACAATGTCAGGTCTTCATATTGCAGGAGATAAAGGGACAGAAATCGCTATTTTTGAAAATGTATTTGTAGATATTGGTGATAATCAAAGTATCGAAAACGCACTAAGTACATTTTCATCTCATATGAAAAATCTTTCTGAGATTATGAGGATGTCAAATAATAATACGTTACTTTTATTTGATGAAATAGGGAGCGGTACAGAACCGAATGAAGGTGCAGCACTTGCAATATCTATTTTAGAAGAGTTGTACCTTGCAGGATGTATTACCGTTGCGAGTACGCATTACGGAGAAATTAAACGATTCTCAGAAATGCACGATGACTTTATGAATGCAGCGATGCAATTTAATAGTGAAACGTTAGATCCGCTTTATAAATTAGTTATCGGAAAATCAGGAGAAAGTAATGCACTTTGGATTGCGAATAAAATGAGCGTAAAAGAACATGTGCTGAAAAGAGCGAAAGAGTATATGGGAAATAAAGAGTACGCTTTAGAAAAAGTGAATGAAAGTAAAATTAGAAAACCGAAATTTGTACAAGAAAAAAGAGAATCTCATTATGAGTACAAAATCGGAGATCGTGTTAATTTATTGGATCATGATGATTTTGGTATCATCTATAAGGAAAAAGATAATTTTTATAACGTTGTTGTATATTATAACGGTGAATTCGTTGAAGTAAATGTGAAACGTATTACTTTAGAAGTAGCAGCGAAGGAGTTATATCCAGAAGGATACGATTTAAATACACTATTTGTTGATTATAAAGAAAGAAAAATGCAACACGATATTGAGCGCGGATCGAAAAAAGCACTTCGTAAAATTCAAAAAGAAATAAGAAAGAATAGAGGATAAGTTAAAATGGTAACGATTAGACAAGAACAAAAAAATGATTATAGAAAAACAGAAGAAGTCGTAAAAGAAGCATTTTTAAAGGAAGAATTTAGTGATAAAACAGAACATGAACTTGTAAAACGTATTAGAGAATGTGACGCGTTTGTTCCGGAGTTATCAATTGTTGCGGTAGATGAAGATATAGTTGGTCACATTATGTTATCGAAAATTACAATAGAACAATGTGGAACTTCTGTAGAATCGTTAGCACTTGCACCAGTTTCAGTTGCTAGGGGCCATCAGAAGAAAGGAATTGGTGGAAAACTGATTACGGCTGCTTTAGAAAAAGCGAAAGAACTTGGATACGGATCAGTTGTAGTATTAGGACATCCAGAGTACTACCCGAAATTTGGTTTTAAGAAAGCAAGTGAGTGGAATGTAAAAGCACCGTTTGAAGTGCCTGAAGAGGTATTTATGATAAAGGAATTAACAGAAAATGCTCTTCTAGGTGTAGAAGGAATTGTACAATATTCGAGTGCTTTTGCTGAGTAGGAGTAACGGTTAAGAAATGTAATCATAAAAGATGCTATCTTTTTGTATGGATATACAGAAAGATAGCTTTTTTTATTAAGCGGATCTACTGACGTATATTTTGCTCAATGAATAATTGAGGTGGTAAAATTGATATAGAAACGTAAAGGGAGAGAATGAAATGAATAAGCGAGAAACAGATAGCAATGAGAATGCAGTTACGTTATATGTTACAAGACACGGTAAAACAATATTAAATACGAATCATCGCGCGCAAGGTTGGGCTGATTCTCCATTAGTAGAAAAAGGTGTTGAAGTTGCCACAAATTTAGGAACAGGATTAAAAGATATTCATTTTATGAATGCGTATAGTAGTGATAGCGGCCGAGCGATTGAAACTGCTAATTTAGTATTAAAATATAGTGAGCAATCAAAATTAAAACTTGAGCAAAGAAAAGATTTGCGAGAATTAAATTTCGGTATTTTTGAAGGTGAAAAACTTGAGAATATGTGGGATGTGGTTGGAAAAGCTGCAGGCGTTGCATCACCAGAAGAACTTATGAAGTTTTCTATTCAAGAAGTGATTAATCTTATTAGAGTAGCAGATCCTACAAAACAGGCGGAAGATTGGGAATTATTTTCTACTCGTATAAAAGCTGAGATAGATAAAATTAGTGAAGAAGCTGCTGGAAATGGTGGTGGTAACGTTTTAGTTGTCGTTCATGGGCTTTTGATTACTACCTTAATAGAAATGTTAGACAGTAGCAAAACAAAACTTGGGGTGGAAAATGCTAGTGTGACGAAGATTGTATATCAAGATGGAACATATACAGTCGAGTCGGTTGGAGATATGAGTTATGTTGCAAAAGGGAAAGAAAGTGTGGAAATATAATTAAATCTCAAATAGAAATAAGAAAAGGAAGGTAGAGAAATCTAGCTTCCTTTTCATTTTGTGAATTATGGGATTAATAAAATCTTCCCTGTGCTTTTACGGCTCTCTAATAATTCATGAGCAAGAGCACCGTCTTGTAAAGAGAATGTAGTAGGATTTGAAATGTTTAATTTTCCAGTTGCGATCCAATCGAATAATTGAGTAGATCGTTTTTTACGTTCTTCATAAGTGGTAAGAACGTTCCAAAGGTCTCCGCCAGTTAAAGTTTTTGAAGTATCCATAAGCATACGTGGATCAACTGGAGCAGGATTACCACCAGCCATTCCGTAAAATACGACAGTACCGCCAATTTTAGTAGCGTTAAAACTTTCCTCTAATGTAGAACCTACTGATTCATATACAAGATTTACTCCAGTTCCATTAGTCATTTCAAGTACTTTCGTATGCCATTCTTCGTTATATAAAAATACGTGATCGGCACCAGCTAATGTAGCTATCTTTGCTTTTTCTTTTGATGATGTAAGACCAATTACTGTTCCGCCCTGTAGTTTAATCATTTGAATCAGAAGTTGACCGACGCCACCAGCTGCAGCGTGTACTAAAGCTATATCACCTTGTTTTAGTTGATAGCTATCGTGCGTTAAATAATGTGCAGTTAATCCTTGTAATAAGACAGAAGCGGCTGTTTCAAAAGAAATAGAATCTGGTAGTGGGATTACTTTTTCAGATGGAACGGCAACTAGTTCTGCATTTGCAAATGGGACGTCCGCAAATGCAATACGGTCTCCTAGGTTGATAGTAGTAACGTCAGCTCCTACTTTTTCAACAATTCCAGCTCCTTCATAACCTAATACATAAGGCGGATTGCCAGCAAGATGATAATCGCCGCGGCGTCTATAAATATCAGCGAAGTTTAATCCG
Organism: Bacillus sp. PPSBB_2; assembly: GCF_045291115.1. Lineage (NCBI taxonomy): Bacteria > Bacillati > Bacillota > Bacilli > Caryophanales > Bacillaceae > Bacillus > Bacillus sp. PPSBB_2. Next base: position 3,591,630 of record NZ_CP147983.1, on the reverse strand, counting down.
ATTGCTTTCGTGCGGACAAGAATTTCATTTGGACTTATGATTGGATCGTGTATTTCTTTATAGTGTAGAACATTAGCGTCTCCGAATGTTTCGAAACAAAGTGCTTTCATATGGAATACCTCCATTTATATTGTTTATAGATGTTCTTTATCATACAATACAAATATCAATAGACAAAGAGGATTATTTCGATGGAATCAATCGAAAATATCGATTGAAAAGAGGGATGATAAATGGAAATAAAACAGTTAATTACATTTAAAGTAGCGGCACATACTTTGAACTTTACACAAACTGCGAAGAAATTAAACTTTGCCCAATCGAGCGTTACAGCACAAATTAAAACATTAGAGGCTGAGCTCGGTACACCACTATTTGAGAGATTAGGGAAACGTCTTTTCTTAACTGAAGCAGGTAGGAAGTTTCAACTATATGCCGACAAGCTGATTGCACTCAGTAACGAAGCGAAAATGGCTGTGAAAGATGATGAAGAAATAGCAGGTACGTTAATAATTGGTGCACAAGAAAGTCAATGTACATACAGACTGCCTTCTATATTAAAGAGGTTTAAAATACAATTCCCAAAAATAAAACTTATATTTAAACCAGCACACTCCAATAAAGATGCGAAGGAACAATTGATGGAGGGGAAAGTAGATCTTGCATTTATTTTGGATGAGTGTAAAACAGAAGATGTTTTACATGTGGAACCACTTATGAAAGAAGAATTAAAAGTAGTAGCTGCTCCAGGGCACCGTTTACTTGAACAACCTTCAGTTTCTATAAAAGATTTAGAGAGTGAAACACTTTTACTAACAGAATTAGGCTGCTCGTATCGGACTTTATTTGAAGAGCTATTTCGCGGGGAAGATGTATATCCAGCAAATAAAATTGAGTTTGTTAGTGTTGAAGCAATTAAACAATGTGTTATTGCAGATTTAGGTATAGCCGTTTTACCAGCGATAGTAGTAGAAAAAGATATACGGGAAGGGACGTTAAAGGAGTTAATGTTAAACGAAACAATATCTCCAATTTATACACAAATTGCTTGGCATAAAGATAAATGGATGACAGCACCACTGCAGCAATTTATTGATGTAACGAGGGGATTTTTTACAACGGATTAAGTGGAGAAATATTTATTTTATATAAAAGAAACAATGGCAATTTTGTATAAAGAACCGATGCTTGAATATAACAAGTATCGGTTCTTTTATGTTTTAAATAAAGGATGCTATAAAATTTGTATTTCTCAACTTTTTTTCTTACAAGGATAAGTAAAGCCCTTCGTATATTCCAATAATCATAAGGGAATTTACAACATTTATTCGTTTCTGTAAGATGCATCTAGGAAACGTGAAAGGAGGGCTTACATAGCAGTATAGGTTGTCTTTAGTATATATAATCATTTTGAGGGGGAATTTAAAATGTTTAAAAAGTTAATGAAAGTATGCGTGTTAAGTGCGGCAAGTATAGGTGTATTATTTAGTTTCCAAGGAAGTACATTTGCAGCTACTGATTTAAGCAGTTATTATGACGGGAAAAATCCAGCAACAACGAAAGTATACGGGGGAAGTACGACGTGTGATGCAGATGGATTTAATGCAAAGTCTACAGCAGTTTATGAAGGTAGTAAAAAAGTAGGAACAGTGTATTTACGTTACAGTAATAAATGTCATGCAGCATGGTCTAAGCTTGTTTTAGATCAACCAGCTCCTTCTGTTTCTGGAGGGGTATATGCTTACGCTGTTATTAATAAATATAAAAATGGTGTATTCCAAAAATCAGTAGACTCTAATAGTGGCAATGGAGCAATAAAAACAGGACAAACGAGTACGTATACAGGAATGGTGTTTGATTTAACTGCTGATTTTGGTTATACAGCTGATGCCGAAGCGGTGACGATTAATAACGGCTACGGGAAAACTGGACGTTATTAATAAAGGAGTGGAATTCTATGAAGCTTTTTAAAAAGGTAAGCGCATGTCTTTGTCTGGCATTGCTCATCGTAACTAGTGTGTTTAGTACGACCAACAATGATAAAGCATACGCAGAAGACCATTCATATGATGGGAAAAGTCCTTATTATAATAGCTGTGATCAATCCGCAGTAACGAAAGAAAAGAAGTGGATTGATTCAAATTCTTATGTAGAATTAAAATTTAGCACGACATGTAAGACAGCATGGGCGAAAGTTACTGTAACTCGCCTGGCAATTTATAATAATGAAGCTGATGCAAGGATTGTTAGAAAAACAGATGGAAAGGCATACACTTGCGGAAGTGCTGGAGGAAATGGTGTTGTAAATAAAGGGCAAACATCATGCTATGCGCCAATGGTATATGATTTAGATCCAAGAAAGGCACAAGCACAAGGGAAACATGCCATTCCGAATAGTGATGCATATAATTATGCGGAGACTATTTGGTATTGATACGATTATACATGTTTTAAGAGCTGTTATTTGATATAAAAAAAGAAAGAGCCTTACTGCATTTTATTGTGGTAAGGTTCTTTAAAATTGTTTAATAGATTAAGTACATCCATTTACAAAGGTCTGTCTATATAATCGCTTTTAAGTATGGCCATAATAATTTCATCTGAGTATGTATCGTTATAAAATAAAGATTGACGTAAGGTTCCTTCTTTTACAAAACCAACTTTTTCATAAGCTTTAATTCCGCGTAAATTATGGCTAAATACTTCTAACTGTAAACGATTTAATGATAGTTGTTCAAAAGTAAAACTTAAAACTATTTTAATAGCTTCAGTTCCATAGCCTTGTCCTGTTAATGCTATTGAAATCATTGATATTCTGAATCCTGCTCTTTTGTTCTCCTCATCGATATCTAAAATCGACAACTCTCCAATCATCTCGTCAGTACTTTGTAAACAAATAGCGAAATCATAGCGACTTGAATCATTATTTATATGATCTATATGTTTTGTAATTTGCTCCAATGAAAAAGTGGACTTAGTTCCAGTCATATATCTTATTTTATCATCCATTGTACTTTCTAATATAATAGGAGCATCTAGCTGACAAAGAGGCCTTAAATAAATTCTTTCGCTCTCTAATCTCATTATAATTTTCTCCTTTAGTTAGTAATTGAATGTATAAATACTTAAACTTTCTTCAATGAGTTACATAAAAAATATGAATCTTAATTCGATGTTACATGAATTTTATAATGGTATGGTATACCTAAAACAAATAATAAAAGTTTTATACACAACAAAATGTATCAACGAGTTTTTTGATCATACTATTATTCTTGCTGCTCATTCCGCTTTTAAATGAACACGAATGTATTAACTAAGGTCTGTATCAGGAGGAGTATATCCAAGGTGACGAGCCATAGATACAATTTGTCCTTTATGGTGAAATTCATGCGTCTCCGTATGAGTTAAAAGCCATAGCGGAGTTGTGCTCCAAGGTTCTTTTTGCCATTTCACTTCATTTGCTATATTTTCGAGCCAACGGTCATTGTATTCATCTAAAAAACGTTGTACAGTCTCATCTACTAACTTAAATCTAGCGCGAACTTTTTCCACATCTGCATGCTCAATTTCGTAATCGCTAGCAAATGAAAAATCTGCTCTTTTTTGCTTGAATGCGAATGATCCAAGCCAGTATCGATAGCAATCGGCTACATGAATATGAGTCTTTATAATGCTACCGCTTCCGAAATTAGAAACTGTGCTATGTAATTTTTCTACTGGGATTTCTTCCAAAAACGAAAATAGAGTTTCTCTTGTAGCACTAATAAGATTATATTGTTGTTTTAAAATATGTAACATGCAAGTACACTCCTCTTTTATTAACATAGTAAGTAATTCTATATTTACGAGGAGTGAACCTTTTTATTATTTTTGAGGGTGTTGCAAAACTAAAATAAATATGCAATGTTATGAATCAGAAAAACTAGCTGAACATGCAATAGATAGCGATTTTGACCATACCAACGTGGCTGTTCCAGCCCTTTATCTTTGAGATGACTAAACTGTTGTTCAATTTTTCCACGCTCTTTCATCAACTGTTTGCCAAAGGTAGTTTGTAGAAAATGAGACACTACACGACGATGTGTACTTTTGATTGGTCCGCTATTACGCGGGTTAATTGGATTGATCGCAAAGATATCACATGCTCCGGCAATTTCATGAATGTGCTGACTATCATAAGCGGCATCTGCAACGGAAAATAACACATTTTGGTTTTGTATATCCCGAAGCAATGCAGGAGCTATTTTACTATCATGTACATTTGCGGTTGTAAATGCATACGACAATATAACACCTTCTGGTGTAGAACAGACATGAGTTTTATATCCCTTATACCAACCATAGCGAGTAGATTTTCCCCATTTCGCTTGAGAATCATATAAACTACTCCGTAAGGCTGTACTATCAATTAAAACGCACGGAATTAACCCTAAATTCTTTTCTTGAAGAATTTGTTTATGAAGCAACGGAATTTCTTCGTTGCGAAACCAAGTGCCTACACGTGAAAAAGTAGATATATGAGGAACAAGCGAAAGGCCACAAGATACACGAAATGAAGGATATTGATGTAAAAAACGAGTTAACTTACGTAATGAATTGATCTGGAATACCGTTTTTATAAAAAAACATTTGAGTAAAGCTTTTCTACAGATGGGTGGGCGGCCTGTCATAGGCGGAACGCCTCCAATGGTTAAACTGTCTACGTAGGCAAATAAAATTTGTAAAATGGATTGATTTTGATCAAAATTGGTTATCATACTAGTAAATCCGTCCTTTCTGGAGATAGTTTTAGGATACTATCATTCTTCCAGGAAAACGGGTTTCTTTATGCATTCATTTTTGGATATTTATGAGTTTTGCAACACCCTC
>NZ_CP147983.1:3415456-3583355 GCF_045291115.1 Bacillus sp. PPSBB_2 | reverse complement strand
GTTGCAAAACTAAAATAAATATGCAATGTTATGAATCAGAAAAACTAGCTGAACATGCAATAGATAGCGATTTTGACCATACCAACGTGGCTGTTCCAGCCCTTTATCTTTGAGATGACTAAACTGTTGTTCAATTTTTCCACGCTCTTTCATCAACTGTTTGCCAAAGGTAGTTTGTAGAAAATGAGACACTACACGACGATGTGTACTTTTGATTGGTCCGCTATTACGCGGGTTAATTGGATTGATCGCAAAGATATCACATGCTCCGGCAATTTCATGAATGTGCTGACTATCATAAGCGGCATCTGCAACGGAAAATAACACATTTTGGTTTTGTATATCCCGAAGCAATGCAGGAGCTATTTTACTATCATGTACATTTGCGGTTGTAAATGCATACGACAATATAACACCTTCTGGTGTAGAACAGACATGAGTTTTATATCCCTTATACCAACCATAGCGAGTAGATTTTCCCCATTTCGCTTGAGAATCATATAAACTACTCCGTAAGGCTGTACTATCAATTAAAACGCACGGAATTAACCCTAAATTCTTTTCTTGAAGAATTTGTTTATGAAGCAACGGAATTTCTTCGTTGCGAAACCAAGTGCCTACACGTGAAAAAGTAGATATATGAGGAACAAGCGAAAGGCCACAAGATACACGAAATGAAGGATATTGATGTAAAAAACGAGTTAACTTACGTAATGAATTGATCTGGAATACCGTTTTTATAAAAAAACATTTGAGTAAAGCTTTTCTACAGATGGGTGGGCGGCCTGTCATAGGCGGAACGCCTCCAATGGTTAAACTGTCTACGTAGGCAAATAAAATTTGTAAAATGGATTGATTTTGATCAAAATTGGTTATCATACTAGTAAATCCGTCCTTTCTGGAGATAGTTTTAGGATACTATCATTCTTCCAGGAAAACGGGTTTCTTTATGCATTCATTTTTGGATATTTATGAGTTTTGCAACACCCTCATTTTTAATAAGCATATTAGATGTATTTCTTATTTGTTTCTGATAGATTAAACAAGGTGAAACTTTAATAAGTTGAACATTCTTAGTTCATAATAAATTGTACATCAAGAAGGGGAACGATAAAATGAATAGACTAGTGGGTTTAAAACAATTTAAAATAACGCGCGGGGCGTTACTTAAATTTATGGAAACGTTAGATGATAAAACTGTGGATACGCAGCCAGAGGGTTTTAACAATACAATTCGTTGGCATATTGGACACGTGTTAACAGCAGCAGAGACTTTCATGTTCGGAAGAGAATTTAAACAATTGCCAACTGAATATCCAGGTATGTTTGGATATGGATCAAGACCATCTAAATGGACGACAGAAGGACCATCGTTAGAAGTGTTAACGGCTCAATTAAAAGAACAAGCAAAACGTATTAACGAAATTCCAGCAGAAGCATTTGAAAATAAACTGCCAGAGCCATTCCTAGGATTGGAAACAGTAGGGGAGCTTTACGGTATGATGCTTTATCATGAAGCTGATCATATTGGGCAAATGAAGGCGATGGAACGTATTATTAAAGCTCTTTAGTCTTAATTGCATATAACAAGCAATACAGTTGTAATGTTAAATAATATATACAAAAAAGGTAGATAAATTATTATCTACCTTTTTTGTATAACTTCTTGAAGGATTAGAGAATTTTATAATTTTTTATGTGGTGATTATTAATTATAGTATTCCTAAATATGGAATATACGTATAATGATAGAGAAGAACTAGAAATAGGGGTGAATACTATGATTACATTAGAGAAAAAGTTGGAGCAATATAAACATACATATGTACAGTTAAAGGGAGAACTAAAATGGAAAACGAGTGATTCTCGAACAGGAATGATGATTGCTGCTATGTATGCAGGTAGTGATAAATTGTTTGATCTCGGACGTTTTTTAGAAATTAGTAGTTATATTAAGAATCAGGTAGGGATGTTTTCATACTTAAAGTCTTATCATCGTTTTGTAGTGGCCGCAACATTAGATATTCACTTTACAGATTACAAGAAAGCTTTTCGGACGTTTTTAGATTTATATGAACAATTGGTCACTGGTGGCTTTAGCCGGAGTATATTTACTTATCTCGCAGCAGCTGTGCTTTTGACAGAAGAAGATGAACAGCATGGCGCGCACATTCAGCGTTCGATGCAAGTATATAAACGCATGAAAAAGGATCATCTCTTTCTTACAAGTACAAATGATTATCCGCTCGCAGTTTTATTAGCAGGACAATCAGAGCATGTAGAAACACTTATGGACCGAGTGGAACGTCTTTATCAGAAACTAGCGACAGCTGGTTTGCGTAAAGGGAATGATCTTCAATTCTTGAGTCATATTCTTTCATTAAAGAAGGAGGTCAGGGAAGAACTATTAGTTGCAAAATGCACAAACATATGGAATTTGTTAAAGCAAGAAAAGGTAAAAGTAAAACAGATGCATTACCCAGCTATTGGGCTACTAGCGTTACTCGAGGACGGAGAAAAAGAGATTCATTCTATTCGAGCATTTATTGAAAAATTGCAGGGGGATAAATTGTTCCGTTGGCATACAGATACAAATATTCTTATTGCTATTCAACTGTTCGTAAGTCAGAAAGGTGAGGAAAGTAAAGCTACCAACACAGGTTTACAAACAATGATAGAAGTCCTCATACAAGCACAACAGGCAGCCATGATGGCAACGATTGCTGCTTCATCTGCAGCAACATCTTCTGCTAGTAGTGGTTCATAATGTGCAACTGCTTATGCTCTTGTAAATTATAACTCCTTTGATAAGGTCGGTTTAAAAAATATTACTAAAAAAAGCCCATCACTCTCTAATGAGTGATGGGCTAATTGATTTTACATAATCAGCATTATCTTTTTGATTCCTTCAAATGTTTGAGCTGCGTGACAATCATAATGCTAATAACAACTAATAAAAACCATGAGCTAATTTTGCTTAAGTGAACGAGGTTCCATGCTTCCCGTTGATTTGGATATTGCCATGCACCGAAAAATGTTGCGATGTTCTCTGCAATCCAAATGAAAAATCCGATAAGGAAAAAGGAGAGAACGAGTGGTATTTTATATGTAACGCCTCGTAATGAAAATTCCACAAATGTCTGAAAGAAAACGATGAATAGAAGTAAAGTTAAGAACCATCTAAAATCGTATAGAAAATGATGCGTAAAAAAATTGAAGTAAATCATTGCTCCTAATGGCACGGTAAAAATAGCTTTCGGCCAATAATGCATTTGTAAATGCAACCTTCTCCACGCTTGACATATGTAACTTGCGACACTTGCGTACATAAAGCCGCTGTAAAGCGGAACTCCAAAAATCTTTGAATACGCCTCTTCAGGATAACTCCATGAACCGAAATGAACTTTATATATTTCTAGTAAAAGGCCGATGAGGTGAAAGACAGTAATTACTTTTAATTCGTCTTTCGTCTCAAGTCCAGTCTTGTACATAATCCACTGCATAAGAAGACATGCGATGAGTATGAAATCATAGCGATATAACCCTGGAATAGAAACGATTTTTGAAAGGGCTAGTGTTAAGAAAATAACGACTGGGAATAAGCAAGATAATGCTTGCTCGTAAGTGAAGTGTAGTAGTTGTTTTATATAGAACATTGTGTCACCTTTGGGGTTTTTATTAGAAAAATCAAAATAATTAATAAGTATACTACAATTTAAAAAATAATTCAGTAGTCTATTTTGCGTGTATTTGTAAGTCTTGGAAGGGAATTGTAATGAGTATTTTAATATTTAGCGAAGTGAAAAAATAGTTTGCTATTTAAAAAAAGTGGGGATATAATATCTAAATGAAAATGATAATTATTATCAATAATAATTACAAATAAAAAATAATTATAAAAAACAACTGAATATAAAGGATGAAATGAAACATGTTACATAAGTCTACTGTACATGCTGGTAGTAACCGCTGGATACATATTAAGTTCATATGTTTCATGAGCTTAACAATTTTATGTTTAATTGGATCTATATTTTTAGCCATTTCATTTGGTGCAAAGGATATTCATTTACAAACGGTGTGGGCAGCGGTTTTGAATTACGATCCGAAATTAACACAGCACCAAATTATTTATGAATTAAGGCTCCCGAGAGTAATTGGAGCAGCAGTTGTAGGGGCAGCTTTTGCGGTTGCTGGTGCTGTTATGCAAGGTGTAACACGAAACCCTTTAGCTGATGCAGGTGTACTCGGAATAAATGCAGGTGCGATGTTTGTAGTAGCACTTAGTTTTGCTTTTTTTCCGCATATGCCGTATTCCTATTTAATGATTGTTTCCTTTATTGGAGCAGTCTTAAGTACAGTACTTATTTTTGTTATTGGAGCAGCAACATCAGGTGGGTTAACACCAATGAGGTTAACGATTGCTGGAGCTGTTATGGCAGCGCTTTTACATTCATTAAGTTCAGGTGTTGCGATTTATTATGATTTAAGCCAAGATTTAGCGTTTTGGTATGCTGGTGGTGTTGCAGGGGTTAAGTGGGAACACTTGAAATTTTTAGTCCCTATTATTCTTATAACGATTATTTTTGCAATAGTGTTAGGGAAATCTATTTCACTCATATCAATGGGGGATGATGTTGCTACAAATTTAGGAGTGAAAACGAACCGAACGAGAATACTAGGGATGATTATAGTAGTTATTCTGGCAGGTGTTTCTGTTTCAGCTGTTGGTTCTATTGGATTTGTGGGACTAGTTATCCCACACATTGCTAGAAAATTAGTTGGTGTTAATTATAGACTCATTATTCCTATGGCAGCATTATTAGGAGCTATGTTATTAGTTGTAGCTGATTTAGGGGCAAGAACAGTAAATCCTCCTAAGGAACTTGCGATAGGGATTATGGTAGCTCTTGTTGGAGTTCCGTTCTTCCTCTATATAGCACGTAAAGTTGGGAGGGAGTTATAAGTGAAAGATCTTTTTAACACGGATAAAAAGAGAGCTATTACTGTAACTACAATCTTCGGATGTATAAGTCTCGCTGTAATTTTAATTAGTTTAAATACAGGGACACTGAGTATAGCACCACTTAGAGTAATTGAAACACTTTTGGGTTATGGTGATTTTGAGAGTGCAACCGTGCTATATGATTATCGTATGCCAAGAATAATAATCACGATGTTAGCCGGTATTGGTCTTGGTATTTCCGGTGCGATTTTGCAAGGGTTATCACGTAATACACTTGCAGATCCTGGGATTTTAGGGTTGCATTCAGGTGCATCTTTCGGTCTTATCGTATTTGTTACTCTCTTTCATTCTATTAATGAGAGTGCATCCATTTTAATACCGTTATTTACATTTGGCGGAGGAGTATTAGCTGCATTTCTTATTATTTTACTTGCGAGTGATCGGTCAAAAGGTTTACTTCCCATTAGACTTATTCTCGTTGGTATTGCAGTTTCAGCTGGCTTTAGTGCAATTTCGTTATTTTTCTCTCTCAAGTTAAATGATGAGACGTATACATTCGCTTCTAGATGGCTAGTTGGTAACGTGTGGGGAAGGGATTGGATTCATGTCTTTGCATTATTACCTTGGATTTTCATACTAACCCCTTATGCGTGGCTAAAATCTAAAACGTTAAATGCATTGTCACTAGGTGATAGTGTAGCAGCAGGACTTGGTGTTTCTGTTCAAAAAGAACGGTTATTACTTTTAGCTACAGCGGTTGGATTATCTTGCACAAGTGTATCGATGGCAGGAGGAATTGGTTTTATCGGTTTAGTTGCTCCGCATATCGCAAGGAAGTTAGTAGGTACTACATATCAACACTTTCTTCCTTTAGCTGGCATTATCGGAATGATTATTTTAGTGCTAGCAGATACGATAGGTCGTTCTATATTTGAGCCAATATTCCGGCTGGTGTAGTAGTGGCAGCTTTAGGAGCACCGTATTTTCTTTATTTACTTACAAAAACAAAATAAATACTTCAAAGAGGAGAACATATGAAAAAGAAACTTACTATTTTATTTAGCATGATGTGTATTTTAGTATTAGCAGCATGTGGTCAAACGAAAGCTAATGAAGAGGCAACGAAAAAAACGGAAAAAAGTAATGATCCAAAAATTGCTTCAATGTCTATTCATTTAACAAATGATTTACTTGCATTAGGAATTACACCAGTAGGTTCTGTTATTGGTGGAGATTTAAAAGATTTCTTACCGCACGCTAAAGAGAAGTTGAAAGATACGAAGAAGCTTGGTGTTGTAACAGATCCGAATATGGAAGCGTTACTTCAATTAAAGCCAACTGACATTTATGTTGATGAAAAATATGCTGGTAAAGATGTAGCGAAATACGAAAAAATTGCAAAAACACATTCTTTCAATTTAGATGAAGGTACGTGGAGAGAGCATTTAAAACAAGTTGGTAAACTTGTAAACCGTGAGAAAGAAGCAGATAAATATATTCAAGATTACGAAGAGCAATCAAAACGAGTAAAAGGTTTAATAGATAAAGAGCTAGGTAATAACGAAAAAGTAATGGCAATTCGCGTTACTGCAAAAGAATTGCGTGTATTTAGTACGAAAAGACCGATGGGACCAATTTTATTCCAAGACTTAGAGTTACAGCCTGCAAATGGTGTAGAGAAAATTGATGGAAACCGCCCTTTCGAAGTCATTTCACAAGAAGTATTACCTGACTTTGATGCAGATGCGATTTTCGTTGTTGTAAATAGAGATGATAAAGCAAAAGCAGCATTTAAACAACTTCAAGAAACGCCAATTTGGAAAGACTTAAAAGCAGTTAAAGGCAAGCATGTATACATTATCAATGATCAACCATGGCTTGACTATTCTGCTTTAGGAAACAAAATGGCAATGGATGAAGCGGAGAAAATGTTTACGAAATAATATAGTTTTGTTATTAGGAAAGGCCCTCTAAATTTGAAGGGCCTTTCTATTATTGTTAGAATAAATAAAAAATTATACAATGAAGTTAATTCAATATGGAGGAGATGTGCCAATGTCAGTGCTTATTGTAAGTATCCCGTTTATGAAACAGTTTATGGAACAAGGGGATAAATAGGCTAAAATAAGTATCCCTGTTATTTAAAAGGGGGAGTTTGAAATGACAATGAATCTTTTTCGAAATAAAACGATTAAATTATCAGCTATGAGAGAAACAGATGCTGAAGTAATGGCTATGTGGCAAGAAGATAGTGAGTATTTAAGAAATGTTGATACAGATGTAGCATTCCCGCAATCTTTAAATGAAATAGCAAGTGATGGGTTATTAAAAGGACGGAGATCGAATAGTGTTTCTTTCATGGTAAGGACAGTTCAAGAAGATCGCTTAATTGGTTTTGTGGCGATTCATGGTATAGAGTGGAATAACAGAACAGGTTTATTAGCCATTGGTATAGGAGATGCGAATGATAGAGGAAAAGGATATGGGAAAGAAGCAATACATCTTATTCTAAAGTATGCTTTCTATGAATTGAATTTACACCGCATCGGTCTCGATGTTATTTCGTATAATAAACCTGCCATTGCATTGTATAAAAAGATGGGTTTTGAAATGGAAGGCTGTATGAGAGAAGCGGTTCAAAGAGATGGGAAGTGTTTTGACCGTATCATTATGGGGATATTGCGGGATGAATGGATAGAGCGGCAAGTTTAGAAAGTACATTCGAAATTATATATGTAGTATGCAGGAGATATAATGGTAATTGGCGAAAATTTACAGTGTGCTGATTGAATTTATAAGGAGTCATGCAAAATGAATTTAGAAAAGGAAAAACCAGTAAATGAAGAGGTCGCCGAATTAAAAGAACTTATTAAAGAGTTACACGGAAGTGTGCACCAACTTCAAAGTGAAGTGCAGCAACTAAGGCACGAAAGACCAGTTGTTGAAGTGAGAAAAGGTGTTCAATTATCACCAACAATTATTGGACAAATTGGTGGTATGATTTTAGGTGGTTTAGCAATTATCGGTATATTTTGGTGATGAAAAAAGGTTTGCAGCACGATGCTGCAAACCTTTTGTATTTGACGATATAATGTCATGCAATACAACTTTTACATTAAATAACGTAAATATATATAAGCATGTGATAACAAGAGTGCAACAATAGTTAATGGTAAACCAATTTTTAAGAAGTCCATATAAGAGAAAGCATGTCCTTCACGTTTTGCAATACCAGCAACGACTACGTTTGCAGATGCTCCGATTAGCGTTCCATTTCCTCCTAAGCAAGCTCCAAGAGATAACGCCCACCATAGTACTTCGATTTGCGGAGAATCGACAGATAGTCCGAGTCCTGTAGCTAAGTCTTGAATAAGAGGAATCATCGTAGCGACAAATGGGATGTTGTCGATTGTCGCAGATGCGATGCCAGATACCCATAAAATAAGTATAGCTGCGAATCCGATGTCACCGTTTGTTACGCCGATTACTTCTTTTGCAAGTGAAGAGATAAGTCCGATATCAATTAACCCGCCAACGAGAACGAATAGTCCGGCGAAGAAGAAAATGGTTACCCATTCAACGTGGGCAAATACATCTTCAATATCATGTTCTTTCACGCCGATTAACATAAGAAGTGTAGCGCCTGTCATCGCTATAACGGCAGCGTCTACATGAATAATCGAATGAAGTACGAAGCCTAAAATAGTGAGTCCTAAAATCGAAATAGATTTTAAAAGGAGGCTTTGATCTTTAATGTAATCTTTTTCGTTTAATGCCATTAGTTTTTCGATTTGTTCAGGTGTTGTTTTTAGTTTGTTACGATACATGAAGTAAATAATGCCAAGTGTCACGATAGAAATAATAATTACGATTGGAGCTAAGTTAATTAAAAAGGCGTTAAAGTCTAAATGCTTGTTTGCTGATCCAATCATAATATTAGGTGGATCACCGATTAATGTTGCTGTTCCGCCTATATTTGAAAACAGCACTTCTGAAATCAAATAAGGCACAGGATTTACTTTTAAAATACGTGTAATGGATAATGTAACAGGAACGATTAATAAAACAGTCGTTACATTGTCCAAAAATGCTGATCCGACGGCAGTTAATAGGGATAGTAATAATAAAATGCGAATCGGTTTTCCGCCAGCTGCTTTTGCCGCTTTAATGGCCACAAATTCAAAGACGCCTGATTGACTCGTAATATGTACGAGAATCATCATCCCAATTAAAAGGGTAATCGTTTCCCATTGAATATGTGATGTGAAAGCAGTATGTAAATCTACAACTCCAAAAATAATCATAATAGCAGCACCGAATAGTGCGATTACAGCACGATTCAATTTCTCAGAAATAATAAATCCGTACGTGATTAAAAATACGGCAATTGCAAAATAATATTGCCAATTTGCTACTTCATGTGCTGACTGTTCCAATCATGTCACCTTCTTTAAATTATGTATTCAATTGTCGAAATGTATCTCGCTGCAATAATACGGGATAAAATATATTGTAGCAAATTCAAAAAAGAAAGAAAACTATTTAACAAAGTGAAGGGAAAAATGTATTTTTTACATATCATATAAAAAATATAAAAAACACAGTGCAAATTATTAGGAAAAGTGAGCGTTGTCCTCTAATATAGAGATAGCAATTTACATTATTTTTGCGTAAAATGGTTTAAAGAGGTGAATTCCGATGGAAATAGTAAAAGATAGTTCTCTTATTCAAAATGAAATTGAACGTTTTGTAAATAAAGATGTATATATTCATTTAGAAACGACAAACGGAGCGTATGCATCACACATAAATGAAAAGATGATGACAGTTGGTGCTTTCATTCGAAATGCGATTATCCGTTTTGAACGCGGGAAGATAACTGGAACAAATCCATACCGAGTTGGTCTGAAAATGGATCACGGTTGGGTATATGCTGAAGGTATTACGCACTGGGAAGTAGACGATCAAGAGCGTTTATTATTAGCTGGACATGATAATTTAGGTCGTCTAGCAGTTGCACTTGAGTTAAGCTTAACACCATTTAAGTAAGAAGGAGGGAAACTTATGGAGAGACATGTACTTGTTGTATTTCCGCATCCAGATGATGAAGCATATGCTGCGGGAGGAACAATTCGCTTATTAACAGATCAAGGAGTACCTGTAACATATGCATGTGGTACTCTAGGACAAATGGGACGTAACATGGGTAAGAACGTATTCGCTAACCGTGAAACGATTCCACATATCCGTAAGAAAGAATTGAAAGATGCTTGTGAAGCGATGGGTATTAAAGATTTAAGAATGCTTGGCTTCCATGATAAAACGTTAGAATTTGAAGATGTTGATTTCGTTGCTGACAAAATTGAAGCAATCATTCAAGAAGTAAATCCATCTCGAATTATTACATTTTATCCAGAGCACGGTGTACATCCAGATCATAATGCATTTGGCCGCGCTGTCGTTCGCGCTGTATCACGTATGCCAAAAGAAGAGCGCCCAGTTATTCATGCTGTTGCGATTACGAAAAATCGTGAAGCAGTATTAGGAGAACCGGATGTTGTAAATAACATTAGTGAAGTATTTGATCATAAATTAACTGCATTAGGTGCGCACCGTTCACAAACAGAAGCAATGCTTGAAGACACGCATGCAAAAATAAAAAACAAAGATGCAGCAACATTAAAATGGCTGCAACTTGAACAGTTTTGGACTTATAAATGGGAGTAGGCTAGAAGGATACCTTCTAGTTGCTCTTACATAGAAAAAGCGCCGTCACTTGTGATGGCGCTTTTTCTTGTTGAAGACTATACATTTTTTAGGGTGCTTCAAAATTTTTAAATTAACGTGCAGTATAGCCTCCATCAACAAGAAGTGTTGTGCCGTTAACAAAACTAGCATCATCACTTGCTAAAAATAAGACAGCTTTAGCGACTTCTTCTGGTGTTCCAAGTCTGCCTTGCGGATGAAGTGAAGCTAAATATTCTTTCTGTTGAGGATTAACACTACCCAGTAAAGGGGTGTCAATATAACCAGGGCACACCGCATTAATACGTATTCCATATTTAGCGTAGGCAGTACATAAATTTTGAGTTAATAGTTTCACACCACCTTTTGCAGAGGAGTATGCTGTTGGGGTAGGTAATGAAACAAAACTATGAATCGAACCAGCGTTAACGATGACACCACCTGTACCTTGTTTAAGAAATTGTTCAATCGAATATTTATCAGAAAGGAATACCCCAGACAAATTAATATCAATAGTTCTTTTCCATTTTTCATAGGATAATTCGTTTGCCGGTGCATCATCAGCAACGCCGGCATTGGCATACATAATATCTAATTTACCGTATGTACTTACTGTCTCATGAATTAGCTGTTTAATATCTGCCTCTTTTGTTACATCAGTTTTAATAAATAACGTATTATATCCATGTGCATTCAATTCATCTGATAGTTCTTTTCCACGTTCAGAAAAGTCAGCAATAACTACTTTTGCACCTTCTTCGATAAAAAGACGAACAGTAGATTCGCCAATTCCACTTGCACCACCAGTTATGATTGCCACTTTGTCTTTTAATTTCATATAAACCTCTCCATTCATCAATGAATTTAAGTCGAATTTTTAAATCTTGTTACTAAACTATTAACCTTAAATAGTAAGTAGATAGAAGAAAAAGCTCGCGTTTACTTAATCGTGAGAGTGCTATTTTTTCTTTATCCCGCTATTTGCCAGGCAGTAAGACCCTCACCTCAAAATTCAGCGGAAGCAAAGACATTAGGTGAGGGCTAATAATCAGTGGGGGGGAACAGAACCCCCACTGATTAAAGTCTCACTTTATTGTACTTTTTGATACAGTGATGGGCGAAAATATTAATTTGGTCAATTTTATCATTAGATTGAATATTTGGTAAAGTATTCTCGAATAGAGTGAGTGCTGAAGCTAAACTACTGACCTACATAGGTATAACGAGGGGGATTTACATATAATTGCTCTTTTTTATTTTAGTAATTAACAAATTTTCAAACTTGCTGATGATGTAGTGGACTTAAATAAGTCACTTGTTTTTAAATTGAATCAAAAATAAAAACAGTAAAAATAAAACGTTTAATAATAATTATTTATTGAAAAACGATAAATAAAATGATATTATCAAATTGAAAATTAGTAAGAGAGGTGCTTTTTATAAAATGTAAAACGAATGTTATGTATTAAAAAGAAATTGATGTAAATTAGGAAAATTATATATTTTAATAGCGAAATAAGAAAAGGGAGTTAGAGCATGATTAATAAAACAGTAAAGAAAGTTATCTTGATTGCAGGTGGTTTGTATATTACATATTTAGTAGGTGTAGTTATTTTAGCGGAATCTATACCGTATCCTACATCTCAACAACTTAAAGAAGCCGAAAGAGTAGTTGAACGCTATGTAGGTGAAAATAATGGAGTGAAAATGATAAATACATCTAGTAGCTTCACGGCTGAGATGTTCGATCGGACAATTCAGATTGAAGGGAATTCAAAAGAGAATCCGGAACAAGTATATCGAATGGATTTAGATCAAGTTTCTAATGAAAGTGAAAAAATAACCGAAAAATCGATAAATACAGTTTGTAAATCAAATGATGGGGGAAAGAATTTTACTTGTGCTGATGCTGAATAGCTAAAAGTAGAATCCGTAGCAGCGGAGTAACAGTTGATAACCATTACTCTAGTTAAATAGGAAAAAGCCTCGCAGGGGGGCGGGGCTTTAAACAGGGTATTAAAAATTATCGATTCATTAAGAATAACTTCTATTGAATAAACTAATTTTAGCATGATAACTCATATATATGTGTTACGAATTTATGAACAAAAAATCAATAATAAGAATGTAGAAAAGATAATAATTTATTTAGAATTTGTATCATTACATAAAGTTTGAGTGGAGAAGAAATTATACTTTTGTATGGTGTAATAAAGATATAGTCCGCCTACAGAAATAGGCGGGCTATTTTTTATAAAGAAAAGACAACTTAAGGTAGAGATCTTGTTAAGAAATAGGATAAAAACAAGAATCTTTAAGAAGAGATAAGGTCGTTCAAAAGATAAAGGTATTGTATTTGAAACACGTTATTATTCGTGGATTAAGTTATATTTTTGATAAAAAATCTTTAAAAAGCATTATAATCCCTAGAAGAGATAAGACTTCAATTGAAAACCAAAATACACTTTTTTGAGGTTTTTTAAACTCCATTATTATGGAGAAAAATAAAAAGATAGCAATGAAAAAAATAATTAAGAGACGAAGTATATCAAACATCAATAGCACTCCTAATAGTTAATTTGTTTCACTATATAGTTATTTCCAATATTACAGAATTTAAGAAGTGACTTGTTAATATTAAAGCAAAAAGTTCTCAGAATCTATGAATTAAAAATAAAAAAATTTCGAACTACTGAGCACAGAGGGATTATATATTAATTAGTTTAGCAATTGAAAGAGTAATTTTTAATCTTGTAAAAGTCCGATTGGTGAGGGCTGATTAAAGTTTCACTTTATTTGTTTTCTTTTTTATATAAAGCCTTAGAACTGGGATTTAGTAATGGTTTATAAGAAACATATATTTTGAATTATTTAATAGAATAATATATATTTATATTGATTTAGTGATTTTAGTTTGTTAAAAATGGGGAAATCGATATGAAGGTTAAATTTGCCGTAATAAAAGATGAGAGCTTTGATTGTAGTTTATTGGAAACAAAATTATTGAAAACTTTTAAAGAAGTAGATTGTGAAGCAGATATTGTAAAGGTTGAGGATGGAATTTTTGAAAACAATGATATACAAACGTATTTATCAGAAATAACCATTCATGTTACTGGAAAAAATATTGGATATAGATCCGTTTCAGCCAGTATATTTATTGTTCTAGAGAGTTTATCAATACAGCTATTTCGTATTCATATTAGTATACTTTAAGCAGTTCAAAAAGTGGCTTCTTCAGAAAATCATACTGATTATATGGAGTTGTAAATATGAAAACAATAGAAATTATCGTAGGTGCTCCCGAATAGTGGATTGCACCTTGTTTGTTGTTAAATAAACAAGGGATTCCTTTTCTAATTTTAATGTATCTCAGCGCTAATTTATAAATAGAAGAATGGAAACATGTGAGTAATTCAATTAGATTGTACAAAAATTTGGTATGCGGATATACGGAATGTATTCACAGGTAAGAGGGTTGTCTCATAATATATATAGATTTTTCTATTAAGATGAACAGAGGGTGTGAATAAATGGAAGATGTTTACGCTAAAATTGATAGTCTCAAGGCGGAGCAAAAAGAAATTATGAGAGACATTCGTAATTTAGAAACGCGTACCACTATTAATGAGAAAGACATAGCAACAATCAATAAGCAATTAGAAAAAATAAGTACAAACACAACTTGGATTTTGCGAATTATTATTAGTGCGATAATAATGTCAGTTTTAGGATTGATATTAAAAGGGATGATTTAAAAGAAAGAGGGGAGCTCCCTCTTTCTTTTATGTAAATGAGAAACTATAAATTTTCCGTTTCCTTTTCGTCTGCATACTTATCCTCTAAGGAAATTAATAGAGGGATTGATATAGTTACAAGAATGATTAAAGTGGTGATAAAAGATTTAGAAAGAGAAAAAGAACCTTCAATTAAAGGTGATAAAAACTTGAATGAGAGTATACTTGTTATTAAGGAAATTACTAAAAAGCTCAAAAGAGATATATTTTTATTCTTTATAGATGTCTCTATAAGGTCTTTAACACAGGTTATTATGACAAATATAGTTAATATGATAAGAGAAACAAAATAATGTGTTAAATTCGTCATACTAATAGTAGGGTCGTCTATTATGTAAGCAAGTAACTTAGATACTAATATTCCTCCAAACAATAAAATAATAAAAGCAAGTAATCCTTCCAATATATAAGTGCTCAAATTGTCTTTCTTGTTAAAGAGTTTATAGTTTAGAGTAGATTGGGTTATTTGAATTAGGAATAGGCTAATAATCCATACATAATATACAATTGGTAATTCTCCTGAGAATAGAGAAATTAGAAAGTTTACTACTGTCCTTAAAATTTCAATCATTACGAAAGTCCTCCTGTTTGTAAGCTTGTGACATTAAAATATGCTAGTCTATCGTTTAATAATTAAACTTACGAATTCAAACTATTTCTAATTATTCCATAAAAAGGTGGCTGCATCAAGTTATCTTTTTAACAATCCTCCAAGGCCGAGCGCTAGTAAAAGAAACGCAATATGTAATATAATTGAAAAAGTATATTTAAAAATCAATGTTAATATTACCCTCCTATAAGTATTAACATACGTAATTGAGGTGTTTTCTTTGTTGTTTTATGACCGGATTTCTATAATGGCCCCTCCTGTTCCGTAGCTAAGGAAAGTCTTTTTATTTCTGAGATTTTCAAAGTTATAGGAGGGTATGAAAAATGAAAAAAGTCTCAGTACCATCACTTTTGTTAATGATTATTCTTGTCGCATTTCCGCAAATTAGTGAAACGATTTACACACCGTCTTTACCGGACATTTCAAAGGCGTTACATGTAAGTAATAATGAGGTGCAGTTAACACTTAGTGTGTATTTTGCTGGATTTGCGTTAGGTGTATTTTTTATTGGGTGGTTATCAGATATAATTGGTCGTCGCCGAGCGATGTTACTTGGAATTGTCATATATGGCGCTGGGAGTTTCTTATGCTATATTGCAAATTCCATTGAAGTTTTATTGGTAAGTCGTTTTATTCAAGCGTTTGGAGCAAGTGCAGGATCCGTGGTTACACAAACGATTCTTCGTGAAAGTGTAGAAGGGCATAAGCGGCATGTTATGTTCGCTCAAATCTCGGCAGTCATTGCTTTTACACCAGCGATAGGACCGTTAATTGGGGGCTTTCTTGATCAAATGTTTGGTTTTAAAATAGTATTTTTAAGTTTAGTAGTTATGAGTGTCGGAATTTTTCTGTATACGTTTGTTTCTCTTCCCGAAACAAAGACGGGATCAGTAACGAATAAAATAAATGTGTTTTCAGTCTTGAAGAGGCTAATTACAAATCCGAAAGTGGTAACATATGGGCTATTAATTGGAGGAGCAAATGGTGTTTTATTTAGCTATTATGCAGAAGCGCCGTTTATCTTTATTGAATACTTTCAATTATCGCCTAGTATGTATGGATTTCTAGGAATTGTTGTTGCATCTGCTTCTATTGTTGGAGCGAAAATTTCAAAACGTTTACTTGCTACTTATAAACCAGAGAAAATTATATATATCGGTTGTCTCGTGATGACAGGGGGAGCTATCCTTTTATCTGTTATTACATTTATTGGATCAAATCCGAATGTAATATATATGGTTGTATTTTTAATAGCAATGTTTATATTGTTATTAGGGATTGGAGTAGCGTTACCTAACTGTTTAAGTTTAGCGTTAGTAGATTTTCAAGATGTTATTGGTACAGCCGGAGCATTGTTTAGCTTAGGATACTATGTAATTGTAACGATGACAATTTTGGGGATGAGTCAGCTGCATACGGGCTCGTTACTGGTGATGCCACTTTATTTTCTGGCTATAGTAGTTATCATGATGGTGTTTACTAAAGTATTTATTCTAGGTAAACAAACTTCAAAAATGATTTAAATATGAAATGGTAAAAGGGTCTCATTTTTAATGAGACTCTTTTATATTTTGGCTGGGGTAAAGAAGTTAGTAGTTTATTAATATATTAAATTTCTCATTGGTATATAAATCGAATGTGTGGGAAATTACGTTATCAACTATAAAGGTTGAAGTATTTGACATATGAAACCGAGAAAGAAATGCTCTCCTCTGTTATTTATATTGTAATAATATACATGCCGGAATCATATTGAATAGATGTATTTTATTGTTAATTTAGTTAAAAATTAATCAGACTTATGTATAATAATTTATTGAAAAAATAATTGAATTTTTCAGATTAATGAATTAATATAAGGTAAGTAATTTTAAGATTTATAGAATATTGGAAGATGAAAGGTTTTGAGAATTTTATTAGGAGCACAAAACGATTTTAGGATAGCTTTAAAGCTAGTGTAAAATGACGTTTGCTTCATCATTTTCAGGGCCGAAAGGAATTAGGGGAAAGCATCTTGTGTTAAAATGCGGCTATGAATCATCTAAGAGGGGGAAGTGAAGTGGCAAACAAAGAATTGAAAAGAGGTTTAGAAGCACGTCATATTCAAATGATTGCTTTAGGCGGAACGATTGGTGTTGGTTTGTTTATGGGGTCAGCCAGCACAATTAAATGGACAGGTCCGTCAGTAATGCTTGCTTATGCAATTGCAGGTATTTTCATCTTCTTCATCATGCGTGCCATGGGAGAAATGTTGTGTATGGAGCCAAGTACAGGCTCATTTGCGACATTCGGTCATAAGTATATTCATCCACTAGCTGGTTATATGACAGCGTGGAGTAACTGGTTCCAGTGGGTTATCGTTGGGATGTCAGAAATTATCGCGGTTGGAGCGTATATGCAATATTGGTTCCCAGATTTACCAGCTTGGATACCAGGTATAATTGCAATGGTTATTCTTGGTGCAGCTAACTTAATTTCTGTTAAGTCATTTGGTGAATTTGAATTTTGGTTTGCGATGATAAAAATCGTTACGATTCTATTAATGATTATTGCGGGATTTGGACTTATTTTCTTTGGAATTGGTAACGGCGGAGAAGCGATTGGTATATCAAATCTTTGGTCAAATGGCGGTTTCTTTACAGGTGGTTTTTCAGGATTCTTCTTTGCTTTATCACTTGTAGTTGGTGCATATCAAGGTGTGGAATTAATCGGTATTACTGCTGGTGAAGCGAAGGATCCGAAGAAGACACTTACAAGAGCGATTCAAAGTACAATTTGGCGTATTTTAATTTTCTATATTGGTGCTATTTTCGTTATTGTAACTGTGTATCCGTGGGATCAATTAAGTACAATTGGTAGTCCGTTCGTAGCAACTTTTGCGAAGGTTGGTATTACGGCAGCAGCTGGACTTATTAACTTTGTTGTTATTACAGCAGCAATGTCTGGTTGTAATAGTGGTATTTATAGTGCTGGTCGTATGCTTTATACGTTAGGTGTAAATGGACAAGCACCGAAATATTTTACGAAACTTTCTGGAAATGGTGTACCTTTATTTGGTACAGTTGGCGTAATTATCGGTCTGGCGGTTGGTGTTGTTTTAAGTTACATCGCACCGAAAAACTTATTCGTATATGTATATAGTGCGAGTGTACTTCCTGGTATGGTACCATGGTTTGTCATTTTAATTAGTCAAATTAATTTTAGAAAAGAAAAGGGAGCAGAGATGAAAAATCATCCGTTCAAAATGCCATTTGCTCCTGTAACAAACTATTTAACGATTGCCTTTTTAATTATGGTATTAATCGGAATGTGGTTTAACGATGATACTCGTATTTCATTAGTTGTAGGTATTATTTTCTTAGCTATCGTTACAATTAGTTTCTATGCTTTCGGAATAGGAAAGCGAGCTCCGTTAGACGTTCAAAATAATAAAGAGATTTCAAGTAAATAAAGAAAAGGCTGTTCATCTGGAACAGCCTTTTCTTATTGTTGTTATTTGTCGATAAATCGATATAATTTGATTTATGATAGATATATTTGAAAAATCGTTGATATATTGTACGTTATGATAGATATATTTGAAAAATCGTTGATATATTGTACGTTATGATAGATATATTCGAAAAATCGTTAATATAATTTTACATACTATCTGTCACTATCATGATTAAAATTTCTCTAATACGATTTTCCCAATGGTGTGCCCGGTTTCAAGTAGTGCATGTACTTTCATTAAGTTTTCAGCGTTAATCGGTGTTAATGTTTCATTTTTATGTAAGCTGTACTGATAGTCTAGAAGGAGTTTATTTCTAAAAAAAAGAATTTTTTACTGTATTACTTTATCCCAAACTAAATGTAAAGGTGGATACATAATGACAGTAAAGAAACTTTATTTCATCCCAGCAGGTCGTTGTATGTTGGATCATTCGTCTCTTAACAGTACGTTAACACCGGGAAAATTATTAAACTTGCCGGTATGGTGTTATCTTTTGGAGACAGAAGAAGGTCCTATTTTAGTAGATACAGGTATGCCAGAAAGTGCAGTTAATAATGAAGGGCTTTTTAACGGTACATTTGTTGAAGGACAGATTTTACCGAAAATGACTGAAGAAGATAGAATCGTGAATATATTAAAGCGTGTAGGGTATGAGCCGGACGACCTTTTATATATTATTAGTTCTCACTTACATTTCGATCATGCAGGAGGAAACGGTGCTTTTACAAATACACCGATTATTGTGCAACGAACGGAATATGAGGCAGCACTTCATAGAGAAGAATATATGAAAGAATGTATATTACCGCATTTGAACTATAAAATTATTGAAGGGGATTATGAAGTGGTACCAGGTGTTCAATTATTGTATACGCCAGGTCATTCTCCAGGCCATCAGTCGCTATTCATTGAGACGGAGAAATCCGGTCCTGTATTATTAACGATTGATGCATCGTACACGAAAGAGAATTTTGAAGATGAAGTGCCGTTCGCGGGATTTGATCCAGAATTAGCTTTATCTTCAATTAAACGTTTAAAAGGAGTTGTGGCGAAAGAGAAACCAATTGTTTTCTTTGGTCATGATATAGAGCAGGAAAAGGGTTGTAGAGTGTTCCCTGAGTATATATAGTGCAAAAAGTCATGAGTTCGCGTGCTCATGACTTTTTCGTTTAAATAATTTTTTTAAATAAATTATAAACTTTTTTTGAACTATCTTCGTTTAACTGATAGTACGTAAGGTTTACATCATCAGGAGTATCTTGCNATATTGTACGTTATGATAGATATATTTGAAAAATCGTTGATATATTGTACGTTATGATAGATATATTCGAAAAATCGTTAATATAATTTTACATACTATCTGTCACTATCATGATTAAAATTTCTCTAATACGATTTTCCCAATGGTGTGCCCGGTTTCAAGTAGTGCATGTACTTTCATTAAGTTTTCAGCGTTAATCGGTGTTAATGTTTCATTTTTATGTAAGCTGTACTGATAGTCTAGAAGGAGTTTATTTCTAAAAAAAAGAATTTTTTACTGTATTACTTTATCCCAAACTAAATGTAAAGGTGGATACATAATGACAGTAAAGAAACTTTATTTCATCCCAGCAGGTCGTTGTATGTTGGATCATTCGTCTCTTAACAGTACGTTAACACCGGGAAAATTATTAAACTTGCCGGTATGGTGTTATCTTTTGGAGACAGAAGAAGGTCCTATTTTAGTAGATACAGGTATGCCAGAAAGTGCAGTTAATAATGAAGGGCTTTTTAACGGTACATTTGTTGAAGGACAGATTTTACCGAAAATGACTGAAGAAGATAGAATCGTGAATATATTAAAGCGTGTAGGGTATGAGCCGGACGACCTTTTATATATTATTAGTTCTCACTTACATTTCGATCATGCAGGAGGAAACGGTGCTTTTACAAATACACCGATTATTGTGCAACGAACGGAATATGAGGCAGCACTTCATAGAGAAGAATATATGAAAGAATGTATATTACCGCATTTGAACTATAAAATTATTGAAGGGGATTATGAAGTGGTACCAGGTGTTCAATTATTGTATACGCCAGGTCATTCTCCAGGCCATCAGTCGCTATTCATTGAGACGGAGAAATCCGGTCCTGTATTATTAACGATTGATGCATCGTACACGAAAGAGAATTTTGAAGATGAAGTGCCGTTCGCGGGATTTGATCCAGAATTAGCTTTATCTTCAATTAAACGTTTAAAAGGAGTTGTGGCGAAAGAGAAACCAATTGTTTTCTTTGGTCATGATATAGAGCAGGAAAAGGGTTGTAGAGTGTTCCCTGAGTATATATAGTGCAAAAAGTCATGAGTTCGCGTGCTCATGACTTTTTCGTTTAAATAATTTTTTTAAATAAATTATAAACTTTTTTTGAACTATCTTCGTTTAACTGATAGTACGTAAGGTTTACATCATCAGGAGTATCTTGCTGAGCAATCATCACTTCGCTGCTGTGATGATCAACTATCCATATGAAATATTTTTTATAAGTTCCATCCTCGAAAGTAATCCACATATCACAATCTATTAAATCTGATCCTTCTTCATCCAATGTTAATTTGCCTTTTTTTGCGGTATTCATACTGTTAATAAATGTTTTTAATTCATCTGTTTTTGTGAGAAAGATATCCTGTTTTGTTTTAATTGATTCGACATGTATATCTTTTATTTCCTGTTTACCTAAAAAAACAGGAGGCTCATTTGGATCTCGCGAGCTTGAAATAATAGTAGCTTTCTTTTTCGGTTTATTTGCAGTATAGAGATCTTGAATAGATTTTCCCGAGTTTATAAACCATACAATTCCACAAATAATCAATACACTACCTAGCAATAAAATAATTTTTTTAATAGGATTTTCTCCTCTCTATTACTTCATGTGAAGAGCTTTTCTATTAATATATGATAGGTAAGCGTAAAGTATTATAGTTGAACTTGGTTATGCTTCACAGTTTTTATCGGGCGATCTATGAGTAAATTGTAAGTGAGCCCAATTAATACGAAAATGCCACCGATAACTTTACCAATTGAGAGTTCATTTGTTAGGAAGAAATCAATAATAGTCCCCGCAAATAATTGTCCGATAAAGATGAGTAATGTTAAATAAAAGGCTGATATTTTAGGAGTAATATAGTTGGATAATGAAATAACGATAACGCCTACTAATCCGCCTAAGTATACGGCGATAGGAATAGATTGCAATTTATGAATAGGGATATACAATGAATCTGAACTGAAAATTAAAAATAACATAGAGAAAAATAATCCAGTAATATAATTGAAAAACGTGCCTTCCCAGTTTCCAATTTCCTTTGCTAAATTCGCGTTAATAATTCTAGCAACGACGATAGAAACACCAGCTAAAATAGCGATAGTAATATATAACATATTTTTGCCCCCATTAATATATTGTCATGATAATAATCCCAGAAGAGATAAATACTAATCCAACTAGTTTTTTCTTTTCAAACTTTGCAACTTTCATTCCTAATAAGCCGAAATGATCGATAATGATGGAAGCAATGGATTGGCCGAGTAAACTTAATGCGATCGTAATAGAGGCACCAAGGACGGAGAAACTTATATTATTAAAAAGAACAGTGAATACTCCAATCGCTCCAGCGCTATATAAAAAAAGCGGAATACCTTTATCGAAATGAATTTTATGTTTGTTTAAGATTAAAACGAAAATAACTGCAATTAAACCGACAAGGTGAATGACCACGCTTGCTGTATACTTGCCAATTAACTCAGATAAAATCCCATTCAATGGAAGCATAACGGCGATGAGCACACCAATAAAGACAGAAAGAAAGTTATACAATGCAATATCCCCTTTGTATTTCATATTTGTAATGACTGTATCATGCTGAAATTGTGTATTACTATGACATATGTCATAGTGGAAGAAGAAAATTTTGATTACAATGGGGATGAGTTGTAAAGGTGGGGAACTATGAAGAAAGTATGTAATTCTATTAAATTAGCAGAGTATATGAAGAAAAATAATATTGATTCATTTTTTAGTCATGATATGAAGCCATATATGGAACTTATATTTTTTAAAAAGAATGAGTTTATTTGTAGAGAAAATGAAGAGATAGATTATTTATATTTCTTTGTTGAAGGAAAAGCGAAAGCGTTTAACACATTAAGTAACGGGAAATCCGTATTACTGTGTTTTTATGATAGTTTGCAGTTACTTGGAGATGTGGAGTTAATTCATTCCCAAAGGATTACTTCAAATGTACAAGTAATGGCAGATTCATATTGTGTTGGTTTACCATTAGGAAAAGTGAGAAATCAGCTATTTCATGATGCGAAATTTTTAAGATGTATTTGTGGATCGTTAGCACATAAGTTAAATCGACTTTCAAAAAATAGTACAATTAATTTATTGTATCCGCTTGAAAATAGACTTGCGAGTTACATGTTAGCAGCAGGGGAACGAGCAGTTCAGCATGAAAATAGAATTGTATTTAGTGGGAATTTAACGGAAATAGCGGAATTGTTAGGAACGAGCTATCGGCATTTGTTGCGAACATTAAATATTTTTTGTGATAAAGAGATAATAAAGAAGAACGATGGATGCTATGAAGTAGTAAACGTGGATGTTTTGAGAGAATTGGCAGCAGATGTTTATAAATAGGAGGAGAGTATAAATGATAACACCTATATTTAGAATTTTTGATATTGAAAAAGCAAAACTATTTTACTTAGGTTTTTTAGGATTTAAACTGGATTGGGAACATCGGTATGAGGAAAATATGCCATTATATTTGCAAATTTCGTTACAGGATGCTGTGATACATTTATCAGAACATCATGGTGATGCCTCACCAGGTGGTGCGATTCGGATCAAAATAGATGATGTAAAGGATTATCATTCTGTATTATTAAGTAAAGAATATGCTTATTCGAAGCCGAATATAGAAAAAACACCTTGGGGTACAATTGAATTAACTGTAATTGATCCGTTTTCAAATAGAATTACACTGTACGAGGAAAAATTGTAGAAATGGAATGAAGAGTAGTTCATAGAGCAGTGAACTGCTCTTTTTTATTTTGAGTAGATATTGAATCATATAAAAAGAAAATGTTATGATTATGGAAACGTATGAATATATGAACAAGTATTCATACGTTTAAGAAGAGGAGGGATTAGAATGAAAGATCTAATTATTATTGGGGCGGGTCAAGCTGGATTAACAATGGGATATTACTTGAAGCAAGAAGGGTATAATTTTTTATTACTTGAGGCAGGAAAACGAGTTGGTGATTCATGGAGAAATCGATATGATTCTTTGCAGCTTTTTACCCCAAGGTCTTACAGTAGCTTGCCGGGTATGGCGTTAATAGGTGAAAAAAATGAATTTCCATATAAAGATGAAATTGCAACTTATTTAGAAAAATATGCAAGACATTTTCAATTACCGGTACAATTACAAACGGAAGTTCTAAAAATAAAGAAAGAAAAAGAAATATTTGAATTATATACTCCTACAGAAATTTTACAAACGAAAAAAGTTATTATCGCATCAGGTGGTTTTCAGCAACCATTTATTCCCTCAGTTTCAGCAAATCTATCATCACATATTTTTCAAATACATTCATCACAATATAGATCATCATCGCAAATTCCACAGGGAAAGGTACTTGTAGTAGGTGGCGGAAATTCAGGAATGCAAATAGCAGTAGAACTTGCAAAAACGCATGAAGTTATGTTGTCTATTAGTCATCCTTTAACGTTTTTACCGTTACAACTTTTGGGAAAAAGTATTTTTAATCTGCTAGAAAAAGTGGGTTTATTGTACGCTGAAATAAATACAAAGAGGGGAAGATGGTTTCAGAAGAGAAAGGACCCCATTTTCGGTTTTGAAGGTAAGAAACTTATTCGTAATGGAGCAATCAAACTGCAAGAAAAAGTAGTAAGTGCATCAGGAAATAACATTATGTTTCAGAATGGTGATACTTATAGTGCAGAAAGCATTATATGGTCAACTGGTTTTGTTCAAAATTATAATTGGATTGAAATTAAACAGGCAGTGAATGAGAAAGGATTTCCTAATCATATAAAGGGAATCAGTCCAGTAAAAGGATTGTATTATATCGGATTACCGTGGCAATCTCAAAGGGGTTCCGCACTTATTTGTGGTGTAGGAAAGGATGCAGCGTATGTACTTTCTGAAATCAAAAAAATAGATCAGTAGCGATAACTACTGATCATCCATATGTACATGAATTAGGAGAGGTCAAACATTTATTAACTTTATTATAATAGATTTTCATAGAATTAAAAACTGAAAATTCAAATTTCATGTTGAGAAAGTTTTTTGTATCGAAATATATGAAAAAATAGGGATTTTTATTAAAACAGAAAAAGATATTTCTATTTTAGTAAATTATGATATAGTCTAAATAATCGTGTTTTTCCATAAATGTAATTATTTTCATTGTAGTTTTGTTTATATGAGGGAAGGAGAAGTAATTATGAAGTTTGATGATCAACGCTTACTAGGAGTACGATTAGGTTCTGTGCTTGTAACAGAGGAAAATCAATATTTAGTAATTAAGAAAAAAGATCATTATGCACTATTAAATATACATAATTTAGAATGCACACATGTTGAAGTGCAGTTAGAACATTTGGAAGAAATGTTGCGGGAAGATTTCCAAGAAAGTATAACGGAGATTATCGCACCAGAACATATAAAAATTGTTGCGAAAAATGTTATATAAATAAAGAAGCTGGAAGGAACAGCTTCTTTATTTTCATTATAAGGATAACGTTTTTACAACCTCACCAATGATCCCTTCCATTTGATGAACACCTAAATCGGAATTAGTCATAATAACAGCACCATTCCCGCAGTATGGATAACAAACCATCATACATTGAAATCCAACGCCCCATCCAAGTGAATATATTTGTAAGTCTTCATTTGAATCATCTAGAAAAACACCTAATCCAGTCCATTTTGAGCAACCTTGAGAAGAAATCATGTCTATTACTAATTTTTGAGAAAGTTTTAGTTTGCCCTTTCCTTGTAAGGAATGAATGATTTCAATAACTAAAGCTGATAAGTCAGTTGGTGTTGTCCAAATACCTGAAGCAGCTGCAAATGGATAAAATGGATACTTCTCATTTGTTACAGTTCTATCTTTATTATGTCCGCAAGCAAAAACGTCGGTTTTATCTATGTCTTGTGGAGAGAAAAGTGTACTGTTTTTCATTTGTAGTGGCTGGAAGATGTGTTCTTCTAATAACTGACTAAATAATCTTCCTGTAATATCTTCAAGTGTTCCAAAGGCAGTCGCTTCATCTAGTTTGCCATTACGTATAACAGCGAGGCTTAAACTTGCAACGGAATATTGATTCATTTTCTCGTATATATTGCTACTTTTTAAGTTCATGGTGACTCCTTTCTTTAAAGACAGAATATTATTTTTATTATACAGTAGTAAAAAAAAGAAAACACTTCTTCATTCACCAATGAAGTGTTTTCTTTTTTTGTTAGTTTGAAGTGAACTTTTGAAAAAATTTGTCTCGGTACATGTACATAACCCATGAGATTGTTATTAAAGAAATAATGATTTGTTTGTTTTTAATTGGTGCATTGAAAACAAGCCAACCAACTATATCAAATAATAAATGTAGCAAGATTGAAAGAACTACAAATTGAAGTAACGTATTTAAAAATCTTTTCATAAAGTGTCCCCCTAAAATAATAGGTTTTATTAACAGTTTGATATAGTGGCATTATACAGTAAATGTTTCATGTGGTAAAATTTACATAAGTTAGTGAAATAAAACAAATGAAAGTTAGTAAAGGGGAACATTTATGGAATTCTGGATGGTTATACTGATATTAGCCTTTGGTTTCATTTATATCGCTGAAAAATTAGCTACAATTGAAAAGAAAAATGATGCGCGTTTAAAGAGAATTGAAGATAGATTACAATTAATTACGAAAGAAATGGGAATTGTAGAAAGAGAACCTGAAATTAATAAAGAACTACGCCAGCTTGTAGAAGAAGGAAAAAAAGTTACAGCAGTTAAGAGAGTAAGAGAAGCTTTTGGTTTTTCCTTACTAGAAGCGAAGCAATATGTTGATAAATTATAAAAAAGATCATCCATTTGGGTGATCTTTTTCACTGCACCATGCGTGTATTTACATAAGCCGCGATTATAAAGTGTCCAATTATATGGAACAAACATTTGAGATAAATTGTCTAATATAGGTAATAACTATTTAGCTTGAAAGAAAGGGTTGATGACATGAAAAAGAATACGTTGTTAAAAGTAGGAGTATGTGTAGGTTTACTAGGAACAATTCAATTTGTTAGCACAATTTCTTCTGTACAAGCATCACAAAAGGTAGAGAAAACAGTAATAAAAAATGAGACGGGAACCATTTCAATATCTCAGTTAAACAAGAATGTATGGGTTCATACGGAGTTAGGTTATTTTAATGGAGAAGCAGTTCCTTCGAACGGTCTAGTTCTTAATACTGCTAAAGGACTAGTGCTTGTTGATTCTTCTTGGGATGACAAATTAACGAAGGAATTAATAGAAATGGTAGAAAAGAAATTTCAGAAGCGCGTAACGGATGTCATTATTACACATGCGCACGCCGATCGAATTGGCGGAATAAAAACGTTGAAAGAAAGAGGAATTAAAGCGCATAGTACAGCATTAACCGCAGAACTAGCAAAGAAAAGTGGATATGAAGAGCCACTTGGAGATTTACAAACAGTTACGAATTTGAAGTTTGGCAATACAAAAGTAGAAACGTTCTATCCAGGGAAAGGACATACAGAAGATAATATTGTTGTTTGGTTGCCACAATATCAAATTTTAGCTGGAGGCTGTTTAGTAAAATCTGCGGAAGCTAAAGATTTAGGAAATGTTGCGGATGCGTATGTAAATGAATGGTCTACATCGATTGAGAATGTGCTGAAGCGATATGGAAATATAAATTCGGTAGTACCTGGTCATGGAGAAGTAGGAGGCAAGGGATTACTTTTACATACATTGGATTTATTAAAATAAGAAATTGTAGAAATACAAAAGAGAGGAGAAATAATTTTCTCCTCTCTTTCTTCTAACTATATTTAAATGCTGAATCTGTCGATTACGTCAGCATATATTACTGAGATTTTAATTCCAAGTATACAAATACTAGTACTGTCATAATTGCAATAACAACGTAAGTAGCATCAAGCATTATAAGTGTTTTTAAAGTTTCAGTCATCGTAATTCACCCCTGTTATAAAAATATAACATGATCTTTTTATTGATTGGATAAGAGATCATAAAGATAAAATGTATATGAAATTTCTTAAGTAGCTTCTATATAAATATATCATATAAATAATGTAAGTAATGTTAAGATAATGTAAATGTATTGTAAATAAAGAGGTTTACAATGAAGGCTTTAATAAAAAAATGATAGTTCCTTAAAATAAAAAATACGCTATTTTCATATGAGATGAATTGCAATTATTTGTATAAGGGATTCAAAAAAATTTTTTCGTTGTATATATTTCTCCAAATTAATTATTTAGCTATTTAAAAGTATCGAAAGATGTGTGCACACTAATGTATATTTTTTGGATGTCAATAAAAGTATTATGTCAACAATATGAACTGTCACAAATCTTTATATATTATTGTGATTGATATCACATCACTTTTTTTCAATGGGTATTATGCTTAAGGTGTAATGAATGATTGGGAGAGGGTGGGATGATATGTTTTGTTATCAATGTGAACAAACGCCAACAGGCGGATGTAAAGTAATGGGTGTTTGTGGCAAGAATGAAACGATTGCGAGTTTACAAGATACGATTGTGTTTGGGCTAAAAGGAATTGCAGCTTATCGCACACATGCTGCTCAGCTAGGGTATACGGATGCATTTGTAGATGCTACAACACAAGAAGCTTTATATATGACATTAACAAATTCTAACTTTAACGAACAAGAGCATATTGATATGGCTATGAAAGTTGGGAAATCAGCTTTACGGGTGATGGAGTTATTGGATGAGGCACATACGAATCATTTTGGTGTGCCAGAGCCTGTACAAATTACACAAAATCGTGTAGAAGGTAAAGCAATTGTAGTTACGGGCCATAATTTATTTGCATTAGAAGAACTATTAAAGCAAACAGAAGGAAAAGACATTAATATTTATACGCATTCTGAAATGCTACCAGCACACGGATACCCGCAGCTGAAAAAATATAAACATTTAAAAGGAAACATCGGTAAGGCATGGTATGATCAAAGACGCCTTTTTGAAAAATTTACTGGTGCCATATTAGCTACAACGAACTGTGTTATGCCAATTAAAGGCTCGTACTCTGATCGATTCTTTTCATATGAAATTGCAGGTTTAGAAGGTGTACAAAAAATTGAAAATGATGATTTTACACCATTGATTCAAAAAGCGCTAGAACTTCCAGAAGTACATATGGAGTCGGATGAACAGTTAGTGACAGGGTTTCATCATAATACAGTATTATCATTAGCTCCAGAAATTATTGATGCAGTAAAAGAGGGGAAGATAAAGCGTTTCTTTGTTATCGCCGGTTGTGATGCACCGGGAAAAGGCGGAGAATATTATCGTGAATTAGCAACGTCACTTCCGCCAGAAACGGTTATTTTAACAACTTCTTGCGGGAAATTCCGCTTTAATGATGTGGATTACGGTGTTGTACCTGGTACGGAAATTCCGCGTTACATTGATTTAGGACAGTGCAATAATTCAATTTCTACAGTGAAAATAGCGGCTGCTTTAGCTGATGCTTTTCAATG
The DNA here is from genome assembly GCF_045291115.1 of Bacillus sp. PPSBB_2. Taxonomy (NCBI): domain Bacteria; kingdom Bacillati; phylum Bacillota; class Bacilli; order Caryophanales; family Bacillaceae; genus Bacillus; species Bacillus sp. PPSBB_2. The sequence continues at coordinate 3,553,883 of NZ_CP147983.1, read as the reverse complement.
TGAAGTGAATGAATTGCCAGTAAGTATTGTACTATCATGGTTTGAACAAAAAGCGGTTGCCATTTTACTCGGGCTATTTAGTCTTGGGATTCAAGATATTCGCATTGGTCCAAAGGCTCCTGAATTTATTTCACCTGGCGTGCTTGATGTATTACAAGAAACATTTGGTTTAAAACTAGTTACAAATGCAGCAGAAGACATGGCTATGATGTTATCGTAACGGAAAAGATGTTTTCACTTAATTGTGGTTTTATAAATCATTTGTATGTGTGTGAGTAAACGCACATACAAATGATTATTAATAAAGAAAATCGCTATATCTATAAATTTTATAGAGCTTTTAAAGTGTAACACCACATGCCCATCACCTTAAGATTTTAAGTATCCCCAAAACGAAATTTCTACATGAATATCTATAATTTTACCTCTTTTTCATTTGATTTGAAAATAAGCTTTCTATTTTTAAAAACCAACGATACCACCTCAAATTATAGGAATAAAATCCATTCATTTATTAGGAAAATGGATTGAAAATAATAAGGTAGACTAAAAAGTAAAATATTATTTATGATAATCATTCTTTTATAAAATTTAAATTGGAAATAGCCCTACTCATTTTGATTGCGCATTTTCAAAATGGAGGGGCTTTTTTTACTGTAAAATCAATAACTGCATCTTATTTTTGTTGAAAAAATTCTCATTCTTATTTTGAAAGTGATATGGGTACATTTACATGCACATCAATCTTTTATTATGAAGTGGCCCTTGAATATATTGTTTTTTATTGACAGACATAAAAATGATTTATTTGCTATATTGATAATTTGTAGACGTTATAATAAAATGTTTATGTATATGTAAACTTAATTTATTTTTGTTTGGTTTTATTGTGAGGTTAGGCAGTGTTAATAACAATAAAATAATGAATATATCACCTGTAAAAAGAATGAAACCAATACGGAGAAGATGATTTTGTTAAAAATTCGAAAAATAAGCGTTATTAGCTCTTGAAGAAAAATGACTAGAAAAATTACAAGCATATGGAAAATAGGGTTATACAAAAAGTCCTAAAGGGGGACGGAATTATGGAGAAAAGAAAGTATTCAGTAACACCACAAGATCGAATGAATTATGTATTAGGTCTTTATTCTGCAGATCAACAAATTAATGCAGTTCTTTATTTTCCTGTAGGTATATCTAAGGAAATACTTGAAGAATCAGTAAGGATAACGTTGCAATTGCAACCAGTTTTGAACAGCCGGTTTGTAGAAAATGATATTCCTTACTGGGAGGAACATTCATCTGACACTAACTCATCTATTTGCTTTTTTGCAGAAGGAAATAATCAAGAACTTGAAATAATGGCAATAGATTTTATTAAGGAACCTGGTGATCGTATTCAGGGGCCTATGGTTCAAACGAAATTATTACGGGGCACTACAATAGATATGTTAGTTGTGAAATTGTCTCATCTATGTTCAGATGGTGCAGGAGTCAAGGAATATATAAAATTGCTTGGAACAATATATACTCACCTTTCATTGGGACGGTCTAAGAAGCAAATTATAAAGGAATTTGATGAGGGAAATGAGAGTTGTCGAGATCAATCACATGTATTCAAATACGCTGGAATATCGGACATAAAAAGTGCGTATCGTCCTAACCAAGAACAACAGGCATCGTTATGGTCTTTTCCATCTCAACCTAACAAAAATAAATTTCCCCAAATGTCCGTACGGCGATTGAGCCATAAGCAAACTCTACGTTTAACCCAATGGACAAAAGCACAACAGGTTACCTTGAATGATGTAATCATGACTGCTTACTTCCGAGTTTTATCACATTTCACTGTGTATGCAGAACCTCGCACTGCAGAAAAAATGATTGGTTTGACAATTGATTTACGTCGATATCTGCCTAATAATACAACTGGTGCTATTTGCAACTTATCCGGTATGGAAATGCCAGTGATTAAAATGGAAGACGATGAAACATTTAAGCAGACTCTTGTTCGAGTTAAACAATCAATGGATAAAATAAAGTCTCAAAATCCAGGTCTTTCTTCAGCAGCAGGAATGGAGTTACTGGCAGAAATGAAGCTATCTACAGTGAAGGAAATGTATAATCAGCAATATGAACAGGCTGTACAGATGGGGATGGCGTTGCCATTACTGACAAATTTGGGAGTGATTGCTGAGGAACCTATTCAGTTTGGTCAAATTCAAGCTGAGGACGGGTATATGGCATCACCTATTATGTATGCACCATTCTTTTCAATGGGAGCAAGCTCTTATAATGGAAGGCTTACATTTACGATCGGTTATCATGCGCCGGATACATCAAAAGAAAAGGTAGAAAAATTTTTAGATAGTGTTGCTAATCAACTATCAGAAATAAAATAAAAGAGAATATAGAGAACAGATTTCTAACAGAATTGTATTTTAGGGGCTCGTATCATGTACGGATAATCTCTGGAAATTTTCTCTGACCGCACTTGCCTTTATGCTTTATATGCAATGGGAATGGTAGTGAGAAACAATTTGTATCGTGAAAAAACAAGATATATCGGTATAAAAACAATAAAACAGAGCTGATTTAAATTACACTTTGAATCAGTTCTGTTTTGCTAGTGTGATGGTCCTTACAACAAAAAAGTAGGCTGTATCCGATTAGGGTAAAGCGGATTTTTAATTTTTTTGAAAATAAAGTTGACATCCATAACTACTTAGTCATACAATGTAGATGTAATAAGTGATACTGAATAGTTCGGATTCACAAAAACTGTTAAGTAAAAAATTCGCCTTAGTACTCTGTGATACTGAATATAAGTCAGACAGAATAGGGGGTAAAGGAGGATCAGGACATGGAAAATTTAACTGAAATGCTGAAAGGTTCACTGGAAGGGTGTGTACTGGAAATCATTAGTCGCCGTGAAACGTATGGCTATGAGATTACCCGCCACCTGAATGATCTTGGGTTTACCGAAGTTGTGGAAGGTACGGTGTATACCATCCTCGTACGATTAGAGAAGAAAAAGCTTGTGAATATTGAAAAGAAACCATCAGATATGGGACCGCCTCGTAAGTTTTATTCATTAAATGAAGAAGGCCGCCAGGAGCTTGAATTGTTTTGGGAAAAATGGGATTTTGTATCGTCAAAAATTAACGTCTTGAAGTCAAAATAGGTTCATAAGATAAAATGTTCCGGCCGATACTTTGGGAATTTCTTGTTCGGTTTTATAAAAAAGGAGGAAAATAAGATGTTAGAAATGTTCAAAAAGTTAATTGGTGATAAAAAAGAGTACAAAATGATGATGGCACGAGTTGAGGCTCTGCCAGAGGACTACCAATTTGTATTTAAGAAAATTCAAAACTACATGTGGAATTTTTCAGCGGGTAACGGGATGGATATGTTACACATACAGTATGAATTAATCGATTTGTTCGAAGCGGGTGCAGCGGAAGGAAGACAAGTGCTTGACATTACTGGGGATGACGTGGCTTCCTTTGCTGACGAACTAGTGGCAAATGCTAAAACTTACGTCTCCAAGTATCGTGAAGATTTGAATGAAAGTATTATGAAGAAATTGAGAAAAAAATAAATGGAATAAGTAGTACCGACTGATTAGCTGGTTACACATATGAATTGCCATCATAGCTATTCAGTTATATTTTTAACTCGGTACTAAGTAATACAGAATATCAGTGATACTAAATAGATAGAGGTAAATAAATAGTCTTCGCAAAACATTTTTATAGGGAGGAAAAAAGTATGAGTCATGCAGCGATTTCTGTAAAAGGCTTGAAAAAATCCTTTAAAGATAAGGAAGTTTTAAAAGGGGTAGATTTTGAGGTGCAGCGTGGAGAAATTTTCGCGCTGCTAGGCTCAAATGGAGCGGGAAAGACGACAACGGTCAACATCCTTTCGACACTCATGAAGCAAGATAGCGGTGAAGTAAGTATTTGTGGATTTGATGTACAGAGTCAACCAGATCATGTTCGTCAAAGTATCAGTTTGACAGGGCAGTTCGCAGCTTTAGACGGTATGCTGACTGGGAGGGAAAACTTGATAATGATCGCCAAATTACGTGGTGTTTCCAATCCCGCTCAAGTTGCTGACAATCTACTTGCAAGATTTAGCCTGACTGATGCGGCAAACCAAAGGGCAGATCAGTATTCAGGCGGGATGAAGCGCCGGCTTGATATCGCGATGAGTTTGATTGGGGCGCCAGCAGTTATTTTTCTTGACGAACCAACGACTGGACTTGATCCTGAAGCGCGAATCGAAGTGTGGGATACAGTCAAGGAACTTGCTGGTAGCGGTACAACTATTTTGCTTACGACTCAGTATTTGGAGGAAGCAGAACAACTGGCAGACCGTATCGCTATTTTGGATGGCGGAAAAATTATTACGACAGGTACTCTTGCTGAACTAAAAGAGATGTTCCCGCCAGCAAAAGTGGAGTATATCGAGAAGCAACCGACATTGGAAGAAATATTCCTTGCGATCATTGGAAAAAAGGAGGAGATGTAAATGAAAAGTAAAACAGGTGTATTACTAGGTCGTTTAATGCGTAACATTATGCGCAGTCCGGATACAATTATTACAGTGGCGATTACACCGATTATGATGATGCTATTATTTGTCTACGTGTTTGGCGGCGCAATAAAAACTGGAACGGAAAACTACGTTAATTATTTATTGCCGGGAATTTTGCTAATGGCTATCGCATCCGGTGTAGCTTACACTTCCGTTCGACTATTTACGGATGTAAAGAGTGGGCTGATGGCACGTTTCATTACGATGCCTATTAAGCGCTCATCGATATTGTGGGCTCACGTTCTAACCTCTCTGGTTGCTAATGTACTTACTATCGTGGTGGTTATTCTTGTTGCACTCTTAATGGGTTTCCGTTCCAGTGCTAATATTCTAGATTGGCTCGCGGTAGCTGGGATACTTGGGATGTTTACGCTGGCGCTAACATGGCTAGCTATCATTCCAGGATTGAAAGCGAGGTCTATGGAAGGGGCGACTGCTTACTCGTACCCGCTAGTTTTTCTTCCATTTATTAGTTCGGCCTTTGTGCCTACCGAAACGATGCCAAAAATTGTTCGTGTGTTTGCAGAGAATCAGCCTGTAACTTCAATCGTGAATGCGATTCGTGCTCTTTTATATGAAGGAACTGTTGGAAACGATATTTGGATTGCGCTCGCTTGGTGCGGAGGTATAATGGTCATCTCTTACTTTTTCGCCAGTAAAGCATTTAAACGTCAGTTAGGGTAAGAAACGTGATAAACGAAACCTTCAGGAATAATATATATTTAGAAAAGCACGGGAGATTTTTCGTGCTTTTATTATTTATCATGCTCTCATTGTAGTAAATGAAATGGTATTTAAAAATAGGATAATTATCCAGTGATAAAGCTTAATATTTGAGGCTCACTGCTTATGGAATGTATAAGCACACTCGTTTTTGTAAATCTGCTAATACTTCATCGGGTATTTCTTGGATTTTAATGTCCTTCCCTAGAAAAAGCAGCCAATTTATTATTTCCGTCACTTCGTCGGAATTGTTAACATTGATAAAAGTTTTTAAAATAGCTGTAGATTGGTAAGGATTAGTATAAGATATTGAAATTTTTAAAGGATGGTATTTTTTGAACTGTGCAATTGCTGTCGGACCAAGTTCAAGTACAAGGTTAATTGCTTCAGCCTTCTTACCTAGTTTTTCTAAAATCTTTTTCTTATTGAGTCTTTTATTCGTCGTGTATGGTTCGATATTGATGAGATCATCGACAGGAAACATCAACTTCTTTTCTTCTTTTAAGTCAAATCCTTCAATAATCCAATGGCTTTTTTCTTGATAAAGGTGTAATAGATAAATTGGATAAGACTTGATTTCTTCATCTTCTTTAATGGTAATCAATAAATGGTTATTCAAAAGAAGGATTTGAATGAGTTTTTCTAACATCGGATGGGGGAGGTCAGAAAGCTCAAGTAGATCAGGGTTATGTGGGTTAGTCCCTTGGAAAAGCAAGAGTTGATTTAAAAGAACAAGGTCATCTTGCTGGGTTTCTGAGATGAGTCCTAGTAGTTTTTCGGCTAAAGATTGACGACTCTTTAGGTAGGGAAGTTGTTGATTTCTTGTAGCCATAAAGGCAATAAATAGAGCTTTCACTTCGTTATCAGTAAAGCGAACAACGGGTAAGATAGAGTTATGCATAACACAATATCCACCAGCTCTTCCGACTTCTGCCACAAGTGGCATCCCCATAGCTTCAATTTCTCTAATGTCTCTAACAGCTGTCGATCGTGATATGTTGAATTCTCGTATGATTTCTGAAATTGTAAAGTGGGAGCGGTTGTTGATATACCGCATAATTGTATTAATCCGTTCAACTTTTTTCATTTTGGTCTCCTAAACAGTGTCACTTTTTGACAGGGTTTAAAGATATTATAAACGTATCAGATGAAAAGATAAATCGTTTGATTAATAAAAAAAGAGGCAGGTTTTGCATATGAAAAATTATACTATAGAAGAAAAAGATAGCTTTATTGTGTTAGGTATTGGAACTGAAATTAAGAGTGAATACACAGACTTTGCTGGAATAAATAAAGAAAAGGAAGACTTTTGGTCGGCTGTTAAAGAAGATGGAAGGCTGGACACTTTAAAAGCTTTAGCGACAAATGAATACATTTTTTCCGTGAGCGAAGCGGTGAATAACAAAATGATGTATTATGCGGGTGTCATGACAGAAGCACAAATAGAAGAAGAATCTAGAGTAATCCAGTTTCCGAGGGGAGAATACTTAGTAGTGAAAGGGGAGGACAAAACGGCTGAAGAGCTAAGTAATAAGTTGACTGGTATCGCCTTCGGTCAAGCTTTACCAGATGCAAATGAGTTTGCTTATGTTGGTGGACCAAATACGACGGTTGAGATGGGGAAAAGAAACGGCTTAGTGTTTGGTGAAATGTGGATTCCAGTTGTTAGGAAGTAAAGTGATAAAAGGTACGAATATGGGAAGTAGAGGCTAACAATCTTGGATTGTTGGCCTTTTTAACATGAATATAATATTCATATGCTGCTCCATAGTATGTTCTGATAAAATGGAATAAAAGGGGATTACTGTAAGGTGGTGGTGGGGTGAATAAAAAAAGGCTATTTGAGCTATTTATAGTAACGTTTGTTTTTCTATTCCTTCATGTAAGTACATTTACAAATGAGAAGTTTAACGATAAATTGGGTGCTTTTACTTACATTGTTTTATTTCTTATGCTTACTATCAACGCTATATTTATAGAAAGGTATTTTGGTGATATACAAAAGTGGATTCGAAATATTACATGTTGCTTTGCTTTATTCGTAGTGGTTTTAGTAGCTCTATGGATAGGTTATTTTTAGTCCTTACTTAAGAGAATGAGAAATATGTGATTACACTACATTCGATCCGATAATATTACTTAGCTGCATCGGTTTATATTAATCTTTTCTCTCCTCAATCATGATAAAATGTACAATAGGAAATTTTATGTAACATAAAGGGGGAAGGTTTATGGTCAGCTTGAGTACCTTGATAGCTTTTGCAATTGTTTCGCTTAGCATGGTTTGTTCACCTGGGCCTAATATGATTTATCTCATTTCCCGTTCCATTACGCAGGGACGTATGGCGGGATTTATTTCTTTATTGGGCATCATGCTCGGATTTGTAATCTATATAATCGCAACTATGTTTGGACTTACAGTTCTATTCCTTGCTGTTCCCGCTGTATATGAAGTAGTAAAGTGGGCAGGTGCTGCTTACTTACTCTGGCTAGCTTGGAATTCGATTAAACCGGGTGCTATATCTATTATGGAACCTCGTACGATTTCTAATGAACCACCACGGAAATTATTTTTAATGGGACTCATGACTAATCTTCTGAATCCAAAGATTGCTATTTTGTATGTATCACTTTTACCTCAATTTGAAGATCCAGAGAAGGGATCGTTGCTTTTTCAAGGTGCAGTTTTGGGGCTTACGCAAATCACTGTTAGCTTTATAGTTAACCTTCTAATTGTATGTACAGCAAGTAAAATTGCGAAATGGTTTGGCACACATCCAATGTGGCTGCGAGTGCAGCGTTGGCTTATGGCAAGCGTCTTGACAGGTCTTGCGGTACGTTTAGCTTTTGAACGTCGACAGTAAGAGTATCTAAAAAAATTGAAAATCTTTTTTTATGAAGAAATTAAATTTCATAGTGATGGTACAACAAGTACAGATGCGAATCTTACCCACGTATATGGAGAAAAAGGAGCATATACTGTGGAACTAACAGTGGAGGATAGTAAAGAACAAACAAAAGTTACTGTAAAACAAGATCCGCAAACAGGTGGATCCCTCGAAGAGGAGAAGGACTCCCCATAGGCTTGTAAAAGGGAATCTGATTACTCCTGATCAGACAGATGTTTATACGTTTGATGTTACAGTTCCGAAAGAAGTAGATATTTCTGTGAAAAATGAACAAAATATTGGGACGACATGGGTACTTTATCATGAATCAGACATGTAAAATTACGTAGCTTGTGGTAAAGATGAAGGAAATACTATAAAGGGAAAATTCGTAGCGAAACAAGGAAAATATTATTTGAATGTGTATAAATTCGATGATAAAAATGGTGAATATTCATAAAGTATACTTAATATCAGTAATTCATGTAATTAGGAGTGGTTTCTATATTTAGAGAAAATACAAAAAGGATACTTTTGTCATTAGTAACAAATCCAATACTAATAATTGTATACGGGATTTTTTGTTATGAGTTGGTCTTATACTGTAAGTACGGAAGAATGAATTATAATATTTACATTATGTTATTATGTATAGTACTTTTTATATCCATAACTACATTTACTACAATGCGATTGATAAAAAATAGAGAATATAAATCTAAAAAATTAACTAATTCAATAGCATGGAGATCCATTTCTATTATCATTATTGTTGCAATTACATCATTTTATGGGATGCAGATTTATAAAAGTGCAATAAATTACAATGGCAAATTGGCATGGTTTATAGAAAAGTTAAAACATGAAAGGTCAGTTAAACTTAAACATAATAATATATATAAATCTGGAGTAGAAGGTATTTTTGAAGATATAAATAAAAAATATCCTTTGCCAAAGAAATTGTATATGGCAACTGATTTTGATCTTACATTTCATTCAGATGGAACAATCACAGCGTTTGATACATTTGTTTATGGGAAAAATGTTGATGGGAAAGAAGAAACTTATTTAATCTCTTATAATAAGAAGAAATCAGAAGATATTACTATAATACGAGATGGATATGCAAAGCCTGATTATAATGATGATAAATTAGTAGAACCTTTAATTAAAACGGTTAAGGCGATCCCAGTTAAGCAAACGGTCAAAAAATGGAATGAAAGTAAGTATGGGTTGATTTATTATGGAAAAAGAAATTGGGGATCCAATACAGAGGGAATTATTAATATTACTGAGGATGGTAAGAGGCAGAGTGTTAAAGAAGCAACTTCTGATATCATTGGATATACTGTATCTATATTTGTCCCTGGAAAAGAGAAAGAGCTAGTCCCTGCTAGATATAATTTAATAAGTGACGCAAGTTGGAGTAAATCAAAGACGCCTCCAAAAGAAGATAGGCTTAAAGAGAAGGAACAACAAGATTTAAAGAATGAAAAAGAACAGTTTTTCCTATCGAAAGAAGTTGGTTATAAACTAAATATGACAGATAAAGCATTAGGGAGCGCCTTTTATTCATTAAGCAAGACTAGTGATGAAGGGAAAACATGGGAGGTTATCAATCCAGACCCATTTAATGGGGGGATTGGTAGTGTATCAGGAATCACTTTTATAAATGATAAACTTGGGTTTTTAGGAGCAATTAGGCCTTCTGGTAATGAAGGAGAGTTATATCGCACAGATGATGGGGGAGTATCTTTCAAAAAGGTAGAATATCCGCCGCATGAAGTGAAATTAGATCATACACAGTCCACAATAACTCCTTTTGATTCACCTAGTATGCCATATGAGAAAGATGGGGTTTTTAATATGTTAGTTGGACAAGGGGCAGATGGAGACTACAATGGCGATAGTAGTGCACTTTATCAATCAAAAGATAACGGAGAGACATGGGAATTTGTAGAAGAAGTGAAAAAGAAATAATCAGAATGTTTTTTAAAAAAATAAGATAACTACTGAGCTATACATTTCATTTAGAAGTTTGGTAAGGGGTATAATTCCAGCCATAAAGATAAAAATGGACCTATACCTCGCTGCCTTTCTTTGTTTTAAAGCTTTGCGTGTGGCAGGAAAAGGCCCAGACCGCTTCTATGCATGGCCAGTTCCTCTCGTCCATTTAAAAAGATGCTTTTCTGGCTTTTTTTCATAGAGGGGTTGAATAGTTACTAAAAGTAAATAATTTAAATCGAATCATAAGCTTGCTGGAAAATTTATGGTTCGATTTTTTTTAGGGCAAAGATATCGTTCTAAACGAGTATCGCCACATCGCTATCAAGCTAAAAAAAGAGGTCACCTCCAAAACGAAAAAAACATGTTAAATTCCCATGTATTATTATATTTAAAGGAGGGGATTCAAATTGGTTAAAAACTTATCTTTACTACATGCGGTTGTTGGCTTAACCAAGGGTGCTGCATTAGAATATACGAAAAAAAGAATTCGTATTAATGTACTCTGTCCTAGTGGTGTGAAAATAGCATTAACAACAAGTGTTGAAGCTCAGTTTGCGAAAGATGGGTACGCTCCAGAAGAATCTTCCCAATATGAGAATGGATCGTTATGCTGATCCAGAAGAACTCGCTGAAATGGTTGCTTACTTAGCATCAGATAAGGAAAGTTATATGATCGGTTCAATTGTTCTTGTGGATGGTGGGCTAACTTTATAGTCAATAAAAATATCGAGTAGGGTTCTTCCCATTTAATAATTAGGGACAGTTATGACTGTCCCTAATTTACTTTTTTAAACCTGACTCAATCATTCATGTGTGCCGTTAAAAGTTTAGCAAAGTTTTGTGCGGTTTGTGATAGGTAATGATTCTTCAGCTATATTAAGTTTGTCGATGCAACTAAAGCTAATTTCGCCCAACAAGTCGAACTCCATATCCTAAAACTTCTATAGAAGTCATAAGCATTAAAAATAAAAAGATACAAATTACTTTAAAAGTAATAAACTCCATAATCATACCCCTTAAGTTTCTATAAATACATAACTCAATAATTATATTAAAAATATTCAATATTTTCATTGAAATATAAATCAATTTCTATTTTATAATCAAAAACTATACTCCTTTATTTTGAATGATGGCATCACCTTTTATTAGAATTGTCCCTTGGTTTAGCAAATGTTTNGAAAGGTATTTTGGTGATATACAAAAGTGGATTCGAAATATTACATGTTGCTTTGCTTTATTCGTAGTGGTTTTAGTAGCTCTATGGATAGGTTATTTTTAGTCCTTACTTAAGAGAATGAGAAATATGTGATTACACTACATTCGATCCGATAATATTACTTAGCTGCATCGGTTTATATTAATCTTTTCTCTCCTCAATCATGATAAAATGTACAATAGGAAATTTTATGTAACATAAAGGGGGAAGGTTTATGGTCAGCTTGAGTACCTTGATAGCTTTTGCAATTGTTTCGCTTAGCATGGTTTGTTCACCTGGGCCTAATATGATTTATCTCATTTCCCGTTCCATTACGCAGGGACGTATGGCGGGATTTATTTCTTTATTGGGCATCATGCTCGGATTTGTAATCTATATAATCGCAACTATGTTTGGACTTACAGTTCTATTCCTTGCTGTTCCCGCTGTATATGAAGTAGTAAAGTGGGCAGGTGCTGCTTACTTACTCTGGCTAGCTTGGAATTCGATTAAACCGGGTGCTATATCTATTATGGAACCTCGTACGATTTCTAATGAACCACCACGGAAATTATTTTTAATGGGACTCATGACTAATCTTCTGAATCCAAAGATTGCTATTTTGTATGTATCACTTTTACCTCAATTTGAAGATCCAGAGAAGGGATCGTTGCTTTTTCAAGGTGCAGTTTTGGGGCTTACGCAAATCACTGTTAGCTTTATAGTTAACCTTCTAATTGTATGTACAGCAAGTAAAATTGCGAAATGGTTTGGCACACATCCAATGTGGCTGCGAGTGCAGCGTTGGCTTATGGCAAGCGTCTTGACAGGTCTTGCGGTACGTTTAGCTTTTGAACGTCGACAGTAAGAGTATCTAAAAAAATTGAAAATCTTTTTTTATGAAGAAATTAAATTTCATAGTGATGGTACAACAAGTACAGATGCGAATCTTACCCACGTATATGGAGAAAAAGGAGCATATACTGTGGAACTAACAGTGGAGGATAGTAAAGAACAAACAAAAGTTACTGTAAAACAAGATCCGCAAACAGGTGGATCCCTCGAAGAGGAGAAGGACTCCCCATAGGCTTGTAAAAGGGAATCTGATTACTCCTGATCAGACAGATGTTTATACGTTTGATGTTACAGTTCCGAAAGAAGTAGATATTTCTGTGAAAAATGAACAAAATATTGGGACGACATGGGTACTTTATCATGAATCAGACATGTAAAATTACGTAGCTTGTGGTAAAGATGAAGGAAATACTATAAAGGGAAAATTCGTAGCGAAACAAGGAAAATATTATTTGAATGTGTATAAATTCGATGATAAAAATGGTGAATATTCATAAAGTATACTTAATATCAGTAATTCATGTAATTAGGAGTGGTTTCTATATTTAGAGAAAATACAAAAAGGATACTTTTGTCATTAGTAACAAATCCAATACTAATAATTGTATACGGGATTTTTTGTTATGAGTTGGTCTTATACTGTAAGTACGGAAGAATGAATTATAATATTTACATTATGTTATTATGTATAGTACTTTTTATATCCATAACTACATTTACTACAATGCGATTGATAAAAAATAGAGAATATAAATCTAAAAAATTAACTAATTCANTTGCATCTTCCATCATGTATACTGTTACTTTATATAAGAATCATCCAGATATCAGAAAAATTATACATGCTCGTTTTGAAGAAATAAAGCAACGAATAAAATATTAATGTAACTAATAAAAAACGTTATTCTTTCTAGTAATTTTGCTTATTTAGAAAGAATAACGTTTTTGTTTTTTAATACTCAAGTAATAGTTTACCTGCAGTTCCTATCATATAATTTATTGAATTTTAATATACGTTATGTATAACAGATATTTACCTTATAAAATAAGGGGGGAATATTATGACTGAGACAAACGAATCTTTAGAAGTTAATTTGAAAAAAGATGTGAAGTTTTCTATTATAATTCCTGCGCATAATGAAGAAAAGTACATTAGAAAATGTTTAGATTCAATTGCAAAGGCATCAGAGGCATATAAAGAGCAAACGGAAGTTATAGTTGTTTTAAATCGTTGCACAGATCAAACAGAGGAAATAGCAAAATCTTATAATTGTGTTACATTGAAAAATAACGATAAAAACTTATCTAAAATTCGAAATGCAGGGGCTAAAATAGCTAATGGAGAAATAATCGTCACTATAGACGCTGATACCATAATGACAGAGTCTATGTTGTCTAATGTAGATAAATATTTAGCTTCAGGTAAATACATTGGTGGTGGGGTAAATGGGAAGTTTGAAAGAATATCTTTAGGAATATTTCTCTCCGCAATGTTAATCATAATCCCCTTACTTTTTAAGTACGGAGCTATATCTGTAGGGATTTTTTGGTGCTATAGAAAAGATTTTATGGCAATCAACGGATTTAATGAAAACATGCTTATGGCAGAAGATGCAGATTTCGCTAAACGTTTAAAAGAGTGGGGAAAGAAAAATAATAAGAAATTCGGTACTATTAAAAATGGAATGATAACTTCATGCAGAAGATTTGATACATATGGAGACTGGACTTTACTTAAAAATCCAAAAGTAATTTTAGCTTATCTAAAAGGAAATGATAGAAAATACGCAGATAAGACATATTATGATAACCAAGAAAGATGAAAATGGAGAAAATCTGCAGGGGAGAGCTAGTACTTTTTTAGATATAATGAGAATCCAACTTAATTTAATAGATATTATAAGAAAACCATCAATTTGATTACCCTTTTTCAAATTGATGGTTTTTATTTTTGAAATAAATATGTATTTTTTTATAAAAATATTTTTTGACCCCCATAAAACTTTGTACTCCTCCGAATATGTATAGTGAAAAAAATAAATAGAAGAAAAATGACTATGAAAGAATATAGAAGTATTAATAAAATTACTAGATTAAGTGGCATCCAAAACGGAAGGATGAAATTACCAATTATATAGAGAAGAGTTATTCAAGGATTGCAGATAAAATAGAAAATGAATAAGCAAAACGAACGGTAGAAAATAAGAAAGTAGATAAAAATACAAACTTAACTTTAGTGCCGAGAGAAAAGGAAAAATCATTAAGAAAACGTTAGACTCTAAAAATATAACTAACAGCAAGAAAACAAGACCGAAGAAAAGTACCAAGAAAATCTGGTTAAATGGTCACTTGTGTAGTGGCCATTTTGCTATTTGAAGGAGGCTGGGAGATTACAAGTGTTGAGTTTAGTAATGAAGATCTTAAGAAAACCGAAAATAGAAGATATCGTATGTAACATACAAAACAACGAAGAAGATAAAGAAGCGTTTATCGTACAGTATCAGCCTTTTATTAGAAAATCAATCTCATCTGTCTGCCGCCGATATATTACAGAACAGGATGATGAATATAGCATTGGATTGTTTGCATTTAACGAAGCAATTGAACAGTATTCCTATACAAAAGGAAAATCCTTTTTAGCGTTTGCTGATCTTCTTATAAAAAGAGATGTAATTGACTATATACGTAAGGAGTCTAAACATAACTTTGTCTTTTTAAAAGAAGATGAGCAAGAGGAAATGTTAGAAATGCAAGTGTCGCTTACGGAGTATATGAAAGAGATGGAAAATAGTAACCGTAAGGAGGAAATTCTTCATTTTCAAAGTGTGCTAGCTGAGTTTAAAATCACATTCTCAGAGCTTGCTAAAGAATCTCCTAAGCATCGTGATACGCGTGAGCACTTAATAGAAATTGTAAAAATTATTATAAAAGAAGAGGAAATGATGGAAGAGCTGTTCCGAAAGAAAAAGTTACCGCTTAAACATATTGAACCGCGTGTTAGGGTAAGTCGTAAAACGTTGGAACGACATAGAAAATACATTATTGCAATGTGTATTATTTTTGCAAACAACTATACATATATTCTGGATTACATAAGAGTCTAGTGGTAATAAGTCAAGAGTAAAACAAGACTGATTTTTTCTAGGTGCGATTTTTTCAGCATACGGAAATAGACCCGACCAAAAATGAAATTTTTTCGGGCCGTTTCCAAGATTGCGTCAATAACAAAGTGTTATTTTTCTATCACGCTCCTTGGTGGCGTGTAGAGTTGATGGTTACGTAGTAGCGTATCCACCAGACGCACAAATTTTCTTGCGGTTAAGACGATGGCTCTTTTGTGTTGATGTTTGGGTGTTTCTTTGTATTTCTTTTGATAAAATGCTTGATATTCAGGCAAATATCTTCTTACTGAATTGGCAGCCTCANAACCACAACCTCGCCTACGAGAATACAATGACAACTTTTGGGGGCTACCTTTTGAACTACTATCCAAAAGCCCAATCAGTTATCGAAACAGCTAGTGTGTTGGTAGTGATAGCAATGGCTCGGGTAACAGACTTTTTATCGTAGACAGAGCTACAGGGGAAATGAGCAAATTCCCGATGGATCCTTTCCATACATCCATTGTATCTGGGAAATTCAATAATATCGAAACAAATTCCGTAAGGAATCTTGTTATCTATTTTTTTTAAAATCAGGGTAATTAGAAAGCAGAAATACTGATCTAAACTATATTCTACGAGGGGAAAAGCATGATGAATAAAGGAATTGTGATGGATATAAAAAAGCATAGCGTAGTTGTTTTAACACCAAATGGAGAGTTTATTACGTGTAAAAGAAAAGGGGATTCTTGCATGATAGGGGAGGAAATCTCATTTGATGAGCAAGAACAAAAAGCATCGCATTTTTCGATCCCTTCCTTTTTAAAACCTGCATCAATACTTGTTGCTTGTTTTCTATTTGCAGTGCTGTTTTTCTACAACCAACCAGAAGAAAAAGTATTTGCTTACGTCTCAGTTGATATAAATCCAAGTTTAGAGGTGAGCGTAACGAAGGATTTTCGTGTTATAGATTTACAGGCTTGTAATGATGATGGAAGGCGTATTTTAAAAGAATTGAAGCAATGGGAAAATAAACAATTACAAGAAGTAATACGTACTATTATAAAGCAAAGTCAAGAGGATAAGTATTTAACGAATGATAAGCAAGTTATGCTAACAGCAGTTGCAAAGGACAAGGCGCTAGAACCACAGTTAGAAAAGGCAATGAAAGAATTGAAGAAAGAATATGAGTTAAAACATATTACAGTTGAATATCAAAGTAGCACGATGCAAGTACGAGAGAATGCTAGAAAAGCTGGAATTGGCACAGGTGTCTATATAAAGCAAGAGAATGAGAAAAACAAATCGCTTACTCCTCCTGCCACGCCGCCTAATCCGGTGGGAAATGAAGAAGAGGTGCAATCACAGCCGGAGTCATCTCCTGATGCATCAATGGATTTATCTCCTGTAGACGAAAAAAAATATGAAAAGCAAGAGCAGAAAGAACAAAAGAAAACAGAGGAACAGCCATCGAAGCAAATAAAAGAAAACAATGGAAGAGGATCTCAGCAAGAAAATAGAGGGAATCAACAGGAGAATAAAAGTAGAGAATCACAACAAGGAAATAATGGGAATCAGCAAGGGAACAATGGAAGAGGATCACAACAAGGGAATAATGGAAATGGGCAAGGGAACAACGGAAGAGGATCACAACAAGGAAATAATGGAAATGGGCAAGGGAGCAACGGAAGAGGATCACAACAAGGGAATAATGGAAATGGGCAAGGGAACAACGGAAGAGAATCACAACAAGGAAATAATGGAAATGGACAAGGGAACAACGGAAGAGAATCACAACAAGGAAATAATGGGAACGAGCAAGGAAACAACGGAAGAGGGTCTCAACAAGGGAATAATGGAAATGGGCAAGGGAACAATGGAAGAGGATCCCAGAAAGAAAATGGTGGAAACGAGCAAGGGAACAATGGTAGGGGGTCTCAACAAGAAAATAGAGGCCACCAGCAAGGGAATGAAAAGAAGAATCAATAGAATATGGAAGTGAGAGATTCATTTCAAAGCTAAAAGGATTTCTCTCGCTATTGTGGGCAGTAAAACTCCCATCTCAAAATTTGGCTGGGCAAAGAAGTTAGGTGGGAGTTGGGCTGCTTGTAAATGCTCAATTGGTGAGGGCTGATTAAAGTTACACTTTATTATTTTATAGTTCTATTAAGAAGGAGTATGTGAAAAATATAATGGAAAAAAACATTCAACAAGACAAAGATAAAGAAAAACCTGTTTTTTATGATCCGAAAGGAAGGAGAAACATAGCCTTTATTTCGTTTCTATGTATCTCAATAGTTAGTGTAGGTGTTGTATTCTATTTTTTCTTTCAAAGTATTTTTTCAACACCAGAAATTCCAAATATGAATACCGCTGTACAACAAGATACTAAACTTGTACCAATTAATCAAAAACTTAGTGATCAGCAGTTAAAGAAGGAAGAATTTAACCCAAATACCGAAACGAAGGATAATAAAAATTTGGTGAATCCGCCGAAGGATAGTAAACAACCTAAAGAAGTGTATGGTTTTTACGTAAACTGGGATGAAAATAGTACCGCTTCTTTAAAAGAAAATATCGATTCCTTAACTACGTTAGTACCAGAGTGGTATCATTTAAAAGCAGATTTAACGATTAGAAGTGAGATCAAACCTGAGATAGTAAAGTTGGCAGAAAAAAATCAAGTGAAGATTATGCCTTTGCTTACTAACTATACTGAGGAAGCTTCTGGTCCTGATAGTGGGCTAATTCATAAGTTACTGAATTCCTCAAATGATGTAAAGACAAAGTTTATTAATGATTTAGTAAGCCAAGTTAAAAAGAATCATTTTTCAGGAATTAATATTGACTTTGAGGCTGTACCTGAAAGTGATAGAGAAAACTTAACAAATTTTATGAAAGAACTTACTACGGAATTTCATGAACATGATTTGCTCGTTACACAAGATGTTCCAGCTAATGATAAGGCTTTTGATTATAGTGCGTTAGCAAAAATAATAGATCGAATGATTGTAATGATGTACGATGAGCACTATGGAGCCGGGGAACCAGGACCAATTGCTTCAAATAAATGGTTCCAACATACATTGAAAGAACTGAATATTCCGTCTAATAAGCTTATAGTTGCTTTCGGTAACTATGGATATGATTGGGAAGTAAATAGTAAAGAAGCTGCGAAATCATTAACTTTTTCAGAAGTTATGGCAATGGCTCAAGGTTCAAATATGAAAATTCAATGGGATAAGAGTAGTGGAAATCCTTATTTTAGATATAAAACAGGAGAGAAAGAACATACTGCTTGGTTCTTAGACAGTGTTACTCTCTATAATCAAGTGAAAATTGCAATGGAGAACAATGCAAAGGGCTTTGCATTATGGAGACTAGGAGCAGAAGACCCTACAATATGGAAAGTTTTAAAAAATCCTATTGAGGCACAAAAAAATCCTAATGTATTACATAAAATCAATAGTTTAGATGAAGTAAATTATTCTGGACAAGGTGAAATTTTACAGATTGAGAATGAAAGAAAAAATGGATTGAGAGATTTTAAAGTAGGCAAAGATGGTTATATTACAGATGAAGTATATCAATCCTTACCATCTGCATATGAAGTGCAACGATATGGAAAACCAAATGGGAAACAAGTAGTATTAACATTTGATGATGGACCAGACCCGAAATATACGCCAGAAATTTTAGATATATTAAAAGAGAATCAAATAAAAGCTGCTTTTTTTGTACTTGGTGAAAACGCACAACTAAATACTAGTATTGTAAAAAGAATATACGATGAAGGGCATGAAATTGGGAATCATACTTTCAAGCATCCTAACATAGCTGATACGTCTTTACTACGAACGAAAGTAGAACTTAATACGACGCAACGTTTAATTCAGGAAGTAACTGGACATTCTACGGTTTTATTTAGACCGCCATATGAAGCGGATGCTAACCCGGATTCATCAAATGAAATATTGCCTATTTTACGTGCACAAAATATGAACTATACAATGGTAGCGGAAAAAGTTGATCCCGAAGACTGGGCAACACCATCAACAAATGAATTAGTAAGACGTGCTCTTAATCCTATTTATAAGGGAGAGGGAAATATTATTCTTCTCCATGATGCGGGAGGGGATCGTACCCATACAGTAGAGGCGCTCCCAATCATTATTAAAGACTTAAAAAAGCATGGATATAGTTTTGTAACAATTTCAGATTTAATGAATAAAGAACGAGATGAAATTATGCCTCCTGTTTCTTCTGAGGGGAAGCAATATTTACTTTACAATAAAGCTGTCTTTTCAGGAGCTGGATATTTTAAGCATATATTAACAACTATTTTTTATATTGCTATTGGATTAGGGATTTTTCGATTTTTATTCTTAATTTATTTTGCATGGAAGCAGAAAAGAAAAACGTTATCTCGCTATATTAATTCGTCTTATCAACCTTTTGTTAGTGTTGTCATAGCGGCATATAATGAAGAAAAGGTGATAGCCAAGACGATTCACTCAATTTTGGATAGTAATTATAGAGAATTTGAAGTTATTGTTGTGGATGACGGATCGACAGATGGTACGTCAAAAGTAATGAAAGAAACATTTTATAAACACCCTAAAGTTCGTTTCATTCAGAAAGAAAACGGCGGGAAATCATCGGCAATGAACCTAGGGTTTCAACAATCGCGAGGAGAAATCATTGTCACTTTAGATGCGGATACTATTATTGCGCAAGATGCTATTTCTTTAATGGTTAGACACTTTGAAGATCAGAATGTAGCTGCAGTTTCAGGTAATGTCAAAGTGGGGAATAGACGGAATTTGTTAACTACTTGGCAACATGTTGAGTATATTACAGGGTTTAATTTAGAACGTAGAGCTTTTGATGAGTTAAATTGTATTACAGTAGTTCCAGGAGCTATTGGGGCGTGGCGCAAGAAGAATGTAGTTGAATCTGGATATTTAAGCGAAGATACATTAGCAGAAGATACCGATCTTACTATTACATTTTTACGTCAAGGGCATAGAATTGTATATGAAGAAAAAGCGCATGCTTTTACGGAATCACCTGAGGATGTGAAAAGTCTCATTAAACAGCGATATCGTTGGTCATATGGTACACTTCAATGTCTTTGGAAACATCGAAAAGCGTTGTGTAATTCAAAGCATAAAACGTTAGGATTTATTGCATTGCCTAACATGTGGTTATTCCAATATGTTCTGCAATTCATTGCTCCTTTTGCAGATATATTAATGATTATAGGACTATTTAGTAGTAATCCGCTAAAAGTTTTAGGGTTTTATCTTGTATTCTTTTTAATGGATCTTCTCGCTTCTCTGTTCGCATTTAAATTAGAGGAAGAGAACCCAAAACCATTGGCATGGTTAATTTTACAACGTTTTATTTATCGTCAATTTATGACTTATGTTGTCATTAAATCTATATTCTCATCGCTTCGAGGAGTAGCGGTAGGGTGGAATAAACTAAAGAGACTGGGGAGTGTTAAACATTCCACGGAACATAAGGAGGCATCATAAAAGAGCAGACTTGAACTGCACCCCAATTGTTAGACACAGTCTAACAATTGGGGTGCAGTTTTTCTATGGCTAAATTTACAGCTGATGAAAAAATACAAATCGTTCTACGTTATTTGAACGGAAATGAAAGTTATCGAGAAATGGGTAGATCGCTCGGTATAAGTGACACAATCATTTTGAATTGGGTAAACCAATATAAACAGAATGGTCTGGAAGCTTTTCTAAAACGATGTACAAATTACACACAACAATTTAAACTAGACGTACTAAACTTTATGATTGAAAACGGTATGTCCTTATTTGAGACGGCAGCTATCTTTAATATTCCTGCCCCTTCAACGATTTCTGTTTGGAAAAAACAGCTCGAAACACAAGGAATTGATGCCCTTCAATCTAAGAAAAAGGGGCGTCCATCCATGAAAAAAGATTCAAATAAACAAGTAAAACAACCTTTAGCTGAAGGATCAGTCGAAGCACTTGAAGCACGCATTAAACAGCTTGAGATGGAAAATGAGTACTTAAAAAAGTTAAATGCCTTAGTTCAAAACAAGGAAAAATCACAAAACAAGACAAAGCGCAAGTAGTCTATGAATTAAGGCATAAATATTCGGTGAAGGCACTCGTGGAGCTAGCTACTATTCCTCGAAGCACGTATTATGATTTAGTAAAGAAAATGAATCGTCCAGATGTAGATGCCGATTTGAAAGCCGAGATTAAAGCGATTTATGAGGAAAATGAAGGTCGTTATGGTTATCGTCGCATTCGTGATGAATTAACGAATCGTGGCCAGAAAGTGAACCACAAGAAGGTTCAGCGCATTATGAAAGAGCTTGGGTTAAAGTGTGTTGTGCGTATGAAGAAATATAAATCCTATAAAGGAAAAGTCGGTAGAATTGCACCTAATATTTTAGAGCGTAATTTTCATACAGATGCACCGAATCAAAAGTGGGTAACAGACATCACAGAGTTTAAATTGTTTGGAGAAAAACTGTATGTATCACCTGTATTAGATTTGTATAATGGTGAAATTATTACCTATACAATTGGTTCTAGACCGACGTATTCGCTTGTTTCAGACATGTTAGAGAAAGCATTGGAACGTTTACCTGAAACCCACCAGCTACTGATGCATTCGGATCAAGGATGGCATTATCAAATGAGACAGTACGTCCGGACACTTGAATCAAGAGCTATCGTCCAGAGTATGTCTCGAAAAGGCAACTGTTACGACAACGCAGTAATAGAAAATTTCTTTGGGATTATGAAGTCGGAGTTCCTCTACATAAAAGAATTTGAAAATGTAGAGCACTTTAAAATAGAATTAGAAAAATATATAGATTATTATAATACGAAACGGATTAAGGCAAAATTAAAAATGAGCCCGGTACAATACCGGACTCACTTTTATCAAGCTGCCTAATGAAATAACCGTGTCTAACTTTTAGGGGTCACTTCAACTATTTGCTCTTTTTTCATTGATTTTAGTTAGTTGAATGTAGAGTTGTAGCATAAAAACTGCTGCTTCTATAATGAGATTCCTATTCCTCATTAATGGTGAGACATTATGTTAAGCTAATCCTTTAGTTTCGGATTAAATTTTTTTTATATTTTTTTAAAATGACGGACACAAAAACGCATATACCTTCGAATTATATATATGGATAACATAAATATGTATATAAAAGGGGAGAAATAAGATGAAAGAAAAAAAAGAAATGTTTCAAGAAATCGCTGAGGTGTTAAAGGTATTGGCGCATCCAGTTCGTCTATCTTTAGTAAAAATAATGCTTGCAAAAGGTCCTACTAATGTAACAACAATGTATGGGGATTTACAAATGCCTCAAAGTACAATTAGTCAACATTTATCTAAACTAAAAGCTGCTAAAATGGTTACAGGTACTCGGAAAGGATTAGAAATTTATTATGAGGTAACTGACAATCGCACAAAATCAATATTAGCATGTTTAGTTTAAATAATGCCTTCTATTTCAAAATAAAAAACGCTATTCTTTTCTATGATTTTACAGAGAGAATAGCGTTTTTTATTTTGAAGGAGTATCTTTTTATTAGCTTGATGGTGATATGGTATTATCTCTAAAATACAAAAATATTGATTTCGCTTTTATTCTTTCTCAGGAGTTTGAGCTCAAAAGGCCGACTATCACTTTGTTTCCAATGAACTGGACAGTGGAAGAACTTATATTTTTGAATAGAGGGCATTCTATGTTTTTGATATATTAATAGTTGGGGAACAAAAATAAGGGGGGATATAGAAATGGAATTATTTGATTACTATAAGCGAAAAGGAAAGATGAAACTGTTAATTGGGACGGGTATTTTTATTCTTGCTTTATGCGCTGTATATGAAGATTGGGGACATATTAATTGGGGGCAGTTTATCTTTTTTGTTATCGCTGCTTCTATCTTTTTTGGAATTGGATTTTGGCAGTTAAGAAAAGGAAAGTTGATACAAAAGAATATGATAAAAAGTAATGCAACATTTTGGGATGTTGATACTTTAGTTGTATTAGAATTACCTAAACGAAACAAGCAATTTGGTTTATATCATCCTGATGGTAAGTATATAGCAGGAACAAAGGTGGTTTCATCAAATATTCTTTTTTCAGTAATACCTTTTTTACATAATAAAGATGTTTACGGATTAGAAACGAGTAGCGGGGAAATTCTAGCTTATTTTCATACTGAAGTGGACGGATATGATTGGGTAATTTATGACTCGAATTATAACCAAATTGGTATGTTTAAAGAAAAAATGATACAAGGATTTACTATGATACGAGGTACTTTGATGACAGATAAAGCCACAAAATTGTCAGATGTAGAAGTTGAGTTTGATTTTATTCAAAGTACTCTCCGTACAATAGATGGACGTACATTAGCAATTGGTAAGCAGGGATATATGCCTATAGAATGGAGTGAAAGGTTTATGGGTTTAAATGTACCTACTATTACCTTAGGTTCTAATGCGTCTAATAATGAAAAAATTCTCGGTTTAGGGGTGCTTCTTTATAGCTTACGTACAATTGAGATTAGAAAAAGTAGAGCGAGCGTTTAATGAGGCGGAAGTAGTGTTTATATGCGAAAATTTATAGAAATCTCATTTTTCTAATTGTATCTTTTTAGATTGATGGATGTGGGGTCACGTCCATCAATCTAAGAAAACAAGTTAGCTAAAAAATGATGAAAATAAACTTTATAAAAATAAAAAATATGAACGTAGAGGATGAAACAAAGTATATAGTGCTTTTTTAGTCATGTAATCTTTTAATTTGATGATCTTTTCCCCATTCAAACAGATTATCCATTATTTGCATTAAAGATTTTCCGTATTCACTTAGTGTGTACTCAACCTTTGGTGGTACTTCTTGATATACGGTACGATAGATAATCCCATCAGCTTCAAGTTGCCGAAGTTGTTGTGTAAGAACCTTTTGTGTAATGTTTGGGATTTCTCGTTTAATTTCATTTGTTCGCATTTTTCCATCCGACAAAATACATAAAATATGAACTTTCCATTTTCCACCGATTACATCGAGTGTTGTTGCAATTGGGCAATTATCATTTTGATTCATATAACACCTCCAAAGGTACTGCAAGGTTCCTATAGTACCTGAAAGTACGTACTTTTCAATTATATGTAACTCATTCATACTAATACGTAAAGGATTGATTAATTTATAAAGGGGCTGGAAAATGATGAGAACACTTGTAATTGTAGCACACCCTCATATTGAAAAATCAAAAATTAATAAAAGATGGATAGAAGAACTTGAGAAACATTCAGATGAAATTACGGTGCATGAATTATATAAGGTGGCACCAAATTGGGAGTTTAATATTGAAGAAGAGCAAAAGTTATTAGTAGAACATGACAGATATATATTTCAATTTCCGCTTTACTGGTACAGCACACCACCATTATTAAAAAAATGGTATGATGATGTATTAACATATGGATTTGCGTACGGATCACAAGGAGATAAAGTGAAGGGGAAAGAATTTGGTGTAGCTATTTCTATAGGTGGATTAGAAAAAGACTATGAAAATAGTGGGATTACAATGGATGAGTTGACGAAACCATTCCAAGCTACATGCCTATATACAGGTATGGAATTTATACCTTCCTTTTATTTATATGGTGCAGAATATAAACTAAGTGATGAAGAGATTGATAAAAGTGCACCTGAGTATGTGCAATATGTAATGAACAAGAAGTATTCTAATATATAATGAAAAATAGCCATTTACTTGTGAAGTAAATGGCTATTTTATATTCTTCTTATATTCACTAAGTGTAATCTTTAGTAAATTAATAGTTAATCTGGTAAAATAAAAAACCTAACATATATAAAGGGGAGTTTTACTTGAGAACGATGCGACAATTATTACAAAAGAGAGCAATGCAGTCACCAAATTTGGAAGCGCTTGTAGGGGGGAAGAAAAGATATTCGTTTCAGCAATATAATGAACGAGTAAATCAGCTTGCACATTATTTGTTACATAATGGTGTGCAAAGAGGAGATCGTATAGGAATACTATGCAAAAATAATCACCCATTTCCAAGCGTTATGATGGCAAGTTTAAAAATTGGAGCGGTATTTATTCCGCTAAATCATCAGCTTACTGTATATGAATTAGAAACGATTGTAAAAGAAGCGAAATTAAAAGTGTTAGTTATTGATGAAGAATTTAGTGAAGTGTTATTAAATGTTGATGCTGTTAAAGAAATCCCTTATGTAATTCAAACGACAAAAGAAGGCTTTGGTTCATTTGAATTAGAGTTGCAAAAACAGCCAACGACAGAACCGAACGTAGAAGTTCATGAAGAAGACGATGCCATTTACTTATTTACTTCAGGAACGACTGGACAGGCGAAAGCATGTGTAATTGGACATAAAAACTTACATCATTATTTTGCTGAAATTGCGGGACAAAGAGAAATCCCAGCAGGTGAACGCTTTTTATCTGTGCATCCATTGTTCCATATGAGTGGCGTGCTTTCTATTTTAAATTGTATTTATCATGGCGTTACAATGATTTTCTTAGCTGATTCGAACCCTACTCTTATTTGGGATAAGATTGAAGAAGAGAAAATTACTACGATGCTTGCGTTCCCAGCTGTTTATAGTTACATGCTTGATGAATTAAATAAAAAAGAACGTAATATTTCAACCTTTAAAGTAGCACAAAGCGGTGGTACAAAAGTGCCAGAAACACTCATTCAAAAATATATGGAAAAAGGAATATATATGGTGCAAGGCTATGGTAGTACAGAAGGTTGGGTTGTAACCTCATGGCATCCAATGATGGGAAAAGAAAAGATGTCTTCTGTAGGAAAAACCTTGAAAAATGTAGAGGTGAAAATTGTTCATCCGGAAACAGGACATGAACTAACAACAAATGAAGTTGGAGAGATTCATGTGAAAAGTCCATACATGTTTAAAGGGTATTGGAATAATGAAAAGGCGACAAAGAAGGTAGTAAAAGATAACTGGTTTAACATGGGTGATGCTGGCATGATAGATGACGATGGATTCCTGCATATTATGGGAAGATATAAAGACGTTATTATACGCGGTGGTGACAACGTATATCCAGATCAAGTAGAAGATGTTATTCATGAAATACATGGTGTTTTAGAAGTTGCAGTAGTTGGAGTTCCAGATGACTTTTGGGGAGAGGTTCCAAGAGCTTACATTGTGAAGGATGGCGAAACAACATTAACAGAAGAAAGTATTCTTCAGTATTGTAAGGAGAAGTTAGCAAGTTACAAAATTCCAGAAGTGGTATTCATAGATGAGTTACCGAAAAACGCTTTAGGAAAAGTGTTGAAGAGGGAATTACGAGATGTAGTTCTTGTGAAATAGAAAATTATGAAACGATGGAGAACCCAGTTATGTATAAGGCATGACTGGGTTTTTATGTATCAAAAACATAATGATTTACTAGATTTTGTATTTTGTGTAAGATAATAAAGAATATTCGAAAAACAATTGAGGGAAGAGATATAAATGAAGCTACCGCTATTACAGGTAGAGACAGAGAGACTGATGATCCGTCCGTTCCAAAATGATGATTATGAAAGTTGGTTAGATCAATTTTCTTATTGATTATAAAAATAAAGAAATGGACAAATAAGGGGAAAAGAAAATGAAGACTATAAACGTATTTCATTACGACGCATTTACGAATAAACCAAATAAGGGAAATCCAGCAGGTATTGTATTAGAAGCAGATGGATTAACGGAAGAGGAAATGCAAATTATTGCTGAAAAAGTTGGATATAACGAAACAACTTTTGTTCTTTCCTCAGAAGTAGGAGATATAAGAATGCGCTATTTTACACCTGGTTTTGAAATGGATTTATGTGGTCATGGGACAGTAGGGACGATATATGCCTTGCGCGAAAAAGGTTTATTAGAAGAGAAAAGTAACCTTACGATTGAAACGAAGGCTGGGATTTTACCGATACAAATAGGTGTAAATAAAAATGGAGAACCCTTTATTAAAATGAGACAGGCAGCACCTCAGTTTAAAGAATTTACAGGTTCAAAAGAAGAATTAGCTCATAGTATCGGTTTAGAAGTAAATGATTTAGATGTAAGTTTACCGATTGTATATGGAAGTACTGGTAATTGGACTGTAATTGTACCGATTAAAAATCTTAATGCATGTGAGAGAATGAAACCTAATAATGCTGCATTTCCATCAGTATTAAAAGAAATACCTAATGCTTCTATTCACCCAATTTGTCTAGAAACTTATGATGAACTAGCACAAATGCACGGCCGTCATTTTTCATCAGCTTACGCTGGGACGATTGAAGATCCAGTGACAGGAACAGCTTCAGGTGTAATGGGAGCGTATTATGCGGAGTATTTAGAGAAAGATTTTGAACATGAATTGGGTTTAATCGTTGAGCAAGGACAGGAAATAAATAAAGATGGTCGTGTAACTGTTTATGTAACGAAAGGGATAGAAAACGAAAAGTTACAAATAGATATTGCTGGAACAGCGGTGTATGTGAAAGAGTTTGAAATTTCGATATAAAGTGAAATTTTAATCAGTGGGGCTCTTACTGCCCAGTGAATAGCGGGATAAAAAGAAAGCCCGGAATACATCCGGACTTTTATTATCTGTTCAATACTTCAATGTACGAAGCATTTCCAGTTGTTCTTAAAGCGGAGCGGAAATTATTATTTTCTAACGCCACAGCAACTTGTTGTAATTGCTGTGCATCATCATGATGAATAAGTAAGCTGTCAGCACCGCTTTCTTCTATATGAATGTGTTCAATATTTCCAATGGCATCATGTACAGCTTTTAAAAATTCAGGTTTCATATGTGTCCTCCTATATGTATGTAACGTTGTAATTTAGTATTTCCTTATTTATGAAATATAAAAGTAAATGAAGGGAGAAATAAAATGAATATAAAGCAGTTTAACGAACATATAACATCACTATTTGGAGAGGACCTTCATAAATACGGCGATGATGAATATGGTTTTACTCATATAAGTAAAGATGAATTTCACAAAATCGGTTACACAACAAATTTGACATTAGAGACGATTGAAGAAGCGTATAAAAATGGAGTCGATATGATAGTTACACATCATGCACCATGGAGTTTTTTATTTGGTATGGAAGAGGCTTGTATTGAGAAATTGAAGCAATATGAAATGAATCATTTTTGGATTCACTTGCCGTTAGATTTTGTAAAGTTTGGCACGTGTACATCGTTATTTAACGGAATTGGGATAGATAAAATACTGGAATATTCCACGTATGAGGAAGAAGAACTACCGGGAATAGGAGAATATAAAGAAGCGATTCCTTTTTCAAACTTAGTTGGAAAACTTGAAGAAAAAATGGAAGAGAAAGTGAAGAGCTGGAGAAATCACGATAAACCAGTAAAACGGATTGCGATTTTAACCGGTGCAGGAAACAATACAAATTTGATTGAACGTGCATTAGAAAAAGGGTGTGACACGTACATAATAGGTGAAAAAACATTATATACAGTGCAACATGCGAAATTTAAAGGGATTAATTTAATTGTAGGCAGTCATACGTTTACAGAAGTGTTTGGTGTAGAAAGTTTGGCTCATAAATTACAAGACATAGACCCTGCAATAGAAATTATTAGAGTATATGAAGAGCATTTAGAGTGATAAAATCACGTTATCATAAATGAGATATGGAAGAAAGCCATTGTAATAAAAAAAAATTGTTGTTTGTTATATTAGGATGGTTGGGAGGATTTCCCTTGCGTTTGTCAAATAATAGTAAAGTTGTCTTTTGAATTAAGGGAATCTTCCGAATTAAAGGGTGAGAGAATGGACATTTCAATAATCACTGCACAACTAGTTAAGGAAAAAGTTATTTCACATTATCCAAATAGCGTAAAAGCATTAAACGGGGGAACGGCAAGTACTATATATTTGTTAGATGAACAATACGTTGTAAAGTTGAATGAATCGGATGTCATACGTGAAGAAGCTTATTTTCTTCAGTTTTATAAAAAGGACGAATTATTTCCAAAGCTTTTATATAAGGAACCTTTAAATCGCTATATTGTTTACTCATTCCTTGAGGGCACAACTTCTTGCAAACTAGGCTATAAACGGAGTGTTCTTTGTAAACTTGTAAAAGAAGTTATCAATGAGTATGAAGTAGCTACAGAGGTTGATGGCTGGGGATGGAAAGAAAATCCCGTTCAATCTTGGAGTGAATTTTTAACAACAAATGTGATAGAAGCTCATGAAAATGTAAGGCGTTACATAAGTGAAGAAGAGTATAGAACGGTTCTTAAGTTAGCGAATAGGGACGCTGGAATAAATCAGCCATTTTTATTGCATGGTGATTTCGGATTTCATAATTTTATATTTCAAGAGAATAAACTGCACGGTGTAATTGATCCTTTACCAGTGTTAGGAGATCCTATATACGATTTAATTTACGCGTTTTGTTCGACTCCAGAAGATTTAACAAAAGAAACAATTCATTATGCGATGAAACAATGTGTATTTCATAAGAAAGCCCGTGATTTATATGAAGAAATAGTCATAGGCTTATATTTGCGTATAGATACATGTTTACGGCACCACCCGAAAGATTTAGAAGGTTACTTAGCAGCTTGGCGTTATTGGATGGGCGAAGTTAAGACGACTATATAGCACTAATATTTTTAGGGGAGATGGTGAGATGAATGTTGCAGAAGCGAAAAAGGATTTAGCAATAAAAACGAAGAGAGGCCTACCGATTATATTAGCCGGCGTTTTATTTTGGGTAGTTATGAGTATAACGGGATTTGTTCTTTCTGAAAAACAAGTAGTGTGGGTATATTTAATCGGTATGGGCTGTGTGTTTCCTTTTGGCTTAATGATAGCTGCTATATTGAAAATTGATATGTTTGCGAAAGGAAATCCGTTAGGGATTTTGGCTGGATTAATTGGTGGGATAAATGTATTGAATATTCCACTTGTATTACTTGCCTATTTTCAATTTCCAGAATGGTTACCTTTTGTAGTAGCAATGTTAATAGGTGTTCATTTTATCCCGTACGTATAGATTTATGAAAGTAAAAGTTATGGTTTATTGTCGGTAGGGACTGTATTTGTAACGTCAGTTTGCGGGATTCTTTTTGCAGAAAAAGGATTTACTGTAATTCCATTATCGGTTACAGTTGTCTATTTACTTACTTTTATAAGTTTAATGATTGAAAATAAAAAAGCAGATCATTATCAACAAAAGTCAGCTTAATAAAAATATAGGGATAGGGGAAATTATGATGAAAAATTTCGTTTGTACAACGTGTGGCGTGCAGTATGCAGCGAGTGTAGAAGAACCGGTGAGTTGTCATATTTGTGATGAAGAGAGGCAATATGTGAATCCAAAAGGACAATCTTGGACGACACTAGAAAGCTTACAAATTGGTGATACATATAAAAATGAAATAATCGAAGAGGAAGATGGACTTTATAGTATTACAACAAAACCAGGATTTGCGATCGGTCAAACGGCATTTGTAGTGAAAACAGAGTCATATCGTTTACTGTGGGACTGTATTACGTATTTAGATGAAACGACAATTACGAAAATAAAAGAGCTTGGCGGATTAGATGCGATTGCATTGTCTCATCCTCATTATTATTCAACGCAAGTAGAATGGGCAGAGACATTTGATGTACCAATTTATATACATGAAGATGATAAAGAGTGGGTGATGCGTCCGAGTAGTCGTATTATTTATTGGTCTGGTGAGTCTTTACAATTAGCTGATGGATTAGTCATTCATCGTTTAGGGGGACATTTTAAAGGTGGATCTGTCTTACATTGGGAAGAAGGTAATGACGGAAAAGGAATTTTGTTAACAGGTGATATTATTCAAGTTGTAGCAGATGAGCGGTGGGGAAGCTTCATGTACAGCTATCCAAACTTAATTCCACTACCAGCGAGAAAAGTGGAAGAAATGGTGAATCGAGTGAAGCCGTTACAGTTTAATCGTTTATACAATGCTTTTCATCGAGTAGTAAAAGAAAATGCAAATGAGGCGGTTGAACGTTCTGCTGAAAGATATATAAAAGCAATAGAAGGAAAGTTGTTTCATACGTAAAAGGAGAGTAGCTTAATGAAAACGTTAGTATGCTTTGGAGATAGTATTACAGCTGATGAAACATTTTTTGATGGAATGCCAAGATTAACACCACGTTTGCAAGAAATGTTGCCGAACTGGAAAGTAGAGAATGCAGGTGTTCCAGGTGATAATACATTCGATGCGTTAAATAGAATTGAAGAAGATGTAATATCATATAAACCAGATTTCGTAACAGTTTTTCTTGGTACGAATGATGCAGTTTCTTTTTCTCAAGTGTCATTACAAGCATATAAAGAAAACTTAGAGAAGATTGTGAACCAAGTTTCATCAGATAAAGTACTACTGATTAGTCCTGCACCAGTTGATGAAGAAAGACAGCATAATAGAACAAATAGAGTGCTGAGTCAGTATGCAGACGTGGTAGAGGAAGTGGCAAAAGAAACAGGAAGCTATTTTCTAAATTTGTATGCTGAAATGATTCAAGAACGGGATTATAAAAGATTTGTAGAAAATGATGAAAAAGATGGATTACACTTTGGGCCAGAAGGTTATGAGTATGTAGCGAAGTTAATTGGTGAAAAGTTAAAAGGGATTTTATAAGGAGCAAAGCACTTAGTGCTTTGCTTTTTCGTATTTCTTTCGCAGTCCATAAACTTATTGATCGCTGTAATTTGGACAGATATTTTGCGTTTTTATCCCGCATTAACTGTCCGTAAACGCCCCATTGGTGAGGGCTAATAATCAGTGGGGGATGAACAAAAACCCCACTGATTAAAGTTTCACTTTATGTGCTTAAAAGGCGAGTTCTGTTTTAAAGTAATATAAATTTATTTTTAAAAATTTATATTTCGTAGTTGAAAATCAATAAAGGTGTAACTATAATAGTTACAGTGATTTTGTTATTTTGAAATGTACACATTGAATTACAAGAATGAAGGGAGTTTTTATGTAAATCAAAAAGTTATAAAGATCTATTAATTTTTATAATAAGATAAAATGCTTTTCGGTTCATACACATTATGAAATATGTTATTTCTAATAGAAAACTAGAGGTGGAAAAATGAAAAATTTTAAAGGTATGTTGATATCATCACTTGCAATTACAACTTTTGCTGGGGTAGGTACGACATTTGTAACAAATACAGTACATGCTGCTAATGACGATTCTAGTAAAATACAAGTTCGTTCTAATAAGAGTATAAATACAACAACTGGCTCGAGATTCCCTGTATTATCATCAGTCAATCCTTATGATGAACCTAGATTTTCGAGACAGGGATATCTTGAAGAGGCACCTTTAGGAATTAATGCTCCTTATGCTTGGGGAATTAAAGGAGGGAATGGTCAGGGGGCAACTTTTGTAGATTTGGAAGAAGGCTGGTTATTAAATCATGAAGATTTAGTCGGTCAAAATATTGAATTTATGTCTGGAAAAATGAGTAATGATCTTTCTCATGGTACTTCAGTTCTAGGTGTTGTTTCTGCAGCTGACAATGGGATTGGGAACATTGGAATTGCACCAAAAGCAAAGGCAAAAGTAATTTCAGTGATCCGAGACAATGGGAGAATTGATGTAAGAGATGCTATTTTAAGTGCCGTAGATTCTTTACAGGCTGGAGATGTTTTATTAATAGAAGAATCCTTTAAATATGATGGATATGGAGATGACCCTTTACCAGTAGAAGTATACCCGAGTATATTTAACGCAATTCGCAAAGGTACAGATAAAGGCATTATTATTGTAGAAGCAGCTGGTAATGGTGGGATTGATTTAGATGAATTTAAAGACCGTAATGGTAAACAGATTTTAAATCGAAACAGTCAAGACTTTAAAGATTCAGGAGCTATTATAGTGGGAGCATCTACTGCAAGAGTTCCTCATAAACGTTTAGCTTTCTCTAACTATGGTAGTAGAATTGATGTATATGGTTGGGGAGAGTATGTTGATACATTAGATACATATCAAAATCAAAATAGTAAAGGACAAAAAGTTACAGATCAGAACATAATTAATCGTTATACTTCTAATTTCCGTGGTACTTCTAGCGCTTCGCCTATAATTGCTGGGGCTGCTGTATCGATTCAAGGGATTGCTAAGGAACATTTAGGTAAGGCATATACACCAAAAGAATTGAGAGCAATTTTAAGTAATCCTAATACAGGCACAAAGTCTAATAACCCATCATCTGATAAAATAGGGGTTTTACCAGATTTAAAAGCGATTTTGTCTAACCTTGGATTTCATAGTGATTTGACTACCAATGATCCTATGGTATTTCCAGATAACGTAGAAAAAAATGAAGGAAAAGAAAATTCAACTTTCGTATTTCCAGGTGAAGAAACAAAAAGAACAGGTGATAAAAATTCAACTGTAACCTTCCCAGAAGAAGATTTAAAACAGGAGGAAAAAGAAGAGGGATTGATTGTTTTTCCTGATTAATAAAAAAATACTACCTTCCATTTGGAGGTAGTATTTTTTATTTCTTGTCATTAACAAGCAGGCATGAAATTTGTATTTGTTTATCTTTTATAATGAATTTAACTAAAAAAATCGAATATTTGACTGTTAATTTACTTTTTTGTCTCAATCAATTACATGAATCAATCTAGAAATGCTTGCTGCAATGCTCTCAGTCCATCACTGTAAATGCCATGAAACAGATTAATTGCCTCTTCATCACTAACTTCAACAGGAGTGAACGTACCAGACCACTCTACTAACGATGTGTTCCTTTCAGTACCTCCTTTAACCTGGATTGTAGATAAATAATTAGTGACTGGGAATGGTGCATTCATGATTGAATATGTGTAGTAGCGCTCTTTATCATTGAATACTTCTAATCGTTCTATAATTGTATCGCCATCTGGATTAGCTAGATGACGTACACGACCGCCTTCAGTTAATTTACTGCTAGGTATATAAGGTAACCAGTCTGGAAGGGAGTTGAAACCTCCGATTAATTGCCATACTTGTTCCGGTGAAGCAAAAATTTCCATAGATGTAGTAGTATGTGCCATATTCATTACGCTCCTTTTCATCCCGGTATTTACGGGTAAATAATCAGTGGGGGATGCTCCCACTGATTAAAGTTATATTATTATTTTACGTTGATTGGTAGTGGTGCATTAGGTGCTACTAATTTTTGTTCGCGCATTTCTTCCCAGAATGCTGCTGGAATTACTGTGTTTAAGGCATTTTGGTCTTCTACAATGCGTTCCGGTTTACTTGCACCAGGAACAACAGCAGCAACTGCTGGATTGGCTAGTGAAAATTGTAGTGCAGCAGCTTTGATGCTGATTTCGTGACGATCTGCAAGAGCTTTGATTTTCTCAACTTTTGCAATAATTTCTGGCGATGCTTTTTGATATTCGAAGTGAGCGCCGCCAGCAAGAATACCTGAGCTATATGGGCCACCAACAACAATATCCATATTATGCTTTACAGCTGCAGGCATTACTCGTTGCAATGCACGTTCGTGGTCTAATAATGAATAGCGACCAGCTAGTAAGGATATATTTGGTTTCGCTTCTTCTAAATCAAGCATAAGTTCAATTGATTCTACTTTGTTTACTCCAAGCCCCCAGCCCTTAATAACTCCTTCTTCACGTAAACGTGTTAGCGCACGGAATGCTCCTGTTCGAGCTGTTTCAAATTGTGAAATCCACTCATCACCATAAAAGTCTTGTGCTAAATCATGAATGAAAACAAAGTCTAGACGATCTGTTTTTAAACGTTTCAAACTTTGCTCGATAGAACGAAGTGTTGCATCTGCGCTATAGTCATTGATCATTTTATTTTTGCGACCAAATTCGAAAAGTCCGCCTTTTTCACCTAAATCACGTGCAGATGGATCTTCTAGTTCATCTGAAATCGTTCGACCTACTTTGGTGCTTAAAAAGTAATCATCACGATTTCTTTTTGACAGTGCTTCACCAAGACGGATTTCCGCTAATCCAGATCCATAAAGTGGAGCTGTATCAAAGTAACGAACGCCATTCTCCCAAGCAGCATCCACTGTAGCGATTGCTTCTTCTTCTGGGATATTACGGTACATATTTCCTAGTGGTGCTGTACCAAACCCGATTTTTTCTTTTAGTAATTTACTCATTATAGATATCCTCCTAAAATGTATTTGAAAATTATTTATTCATTGTGAATGGATATGAAAATGAAAACATGTCATTTCATCGTCTGACAAAATGTATGATAAAAATACTCACTTTAAAGTACAGG
This sequence comes from Bacillus sp. PPSBB_2, assembly GCF_045291115.1. Classification (NCBI taxonomy): domain Bacteria; kingdom Bacillati; phylum Bacillota; class Bacilli; order Caryophanales; family Bacillaceae; genus Bacillus; species Bacillus sp. PPSBB_2. The sequence goes on along the minus strand of NZ_CP147983.1, from coordinate 3,518,115 downwards.
TACTAACAGGTAATTTCTAACACTGCATGACTCACTCAACTCTTACAAATGCTATTATGAAATGTATTTTACATAATGAAAAGTACGTACTTTAAAGTGATATAGATACTAAAAAGTAATACAGGTACTTTTTGGTGCCGTACTACTCATCTGCTGTTTACGTATGCTATTATGAAACATGTTTAACACAATAAAAAGTACGTACTTTAAGGTGCTATAGATACTTAAAAGTAATATTTAAATATTTTAGCTTATTTGTCTTATAAAATTATTAAAGGAGATTTTTATATGAAAACATACAATATTCCTGTAGAGGCAACTTTAGAGGTTATCGGTGGAAAGTGGAAAGTAGTTATCCTTTGTCATTTAAAGAAAGACAAAAAGAGAACGTGCGAATTAAAACAATTAATGTCTGGTATTACACAAAAGATGTTAACGCAACAATTACGTGAATTAGAAGAAGATGGTGTAATCGAGAGAAAAGTGTATAACCAAGTGCCACCAAAAGTAGAATACTCTTTAACTGATTACGGTCATTCTTTAGATTTTATACTCGATACTCTTTGTAACTGGGGAGAAAATCATCTTGAAAAGAATGGTAACACGTCTATGCTTATAACCGCAGCTGAATAAAGAAAGAAAAAACGAACGAGAATACGTTCGTTTTTTCTTTTTGTATAGAGGGAGATTTTTAAGCAGCATAATTACTTTTTTGTAATATAGGTACTTTTTTGTGCTGTAGGAACTAAAATGTGCCGTATAGAAAATTATTTATTTTTACGTAACAATAGATAAGGAATTTATAAAAAAGGAGAGGAGATCGCGTGAAACAATATAATATACCTATAGAAGCAACTTTAGAAATTATCGGGGGAAAGTGGAAGGTCGTTATTTTATGTCACTTAACAAAAGGGAAGAAGCGAACGAGTGAGTTACAACGTTTGATGCCTGAAATTTCTGTTAGAATGTTAACGCAGCAACTACGTGAGCTGGAAGAAGATGGTGTGATTACACGTGAAATTTACAAAGAAATTCCCCCTCGAGTAGAATACTCCCTAACCGATTATGGGTGGTCTTTACAAAATGTATTAAATCAATTAACCGCGTGGGGAGAACGATGCATAGATAGAAAAAACACAGAAGTTAAGTGAAATCTCTATATGTAATATTGAAAACACCACCTAATGACGAGGTGGTGTTTTTCGTTTTAAAACTTTAGAAAGTTGTTATGATGGAAAGTAAAATTTTTGAGGACCTGTTTCAGTCATGGGTACTTAAAAGTGCCTACATCACTTTAAAGTACGTACTATGCTTCATAATATAACCGTTTTATAATGACACTCGTAGCAAGAAGTCATAACGATTTTAAGCTATGTTCAAAAAAACTTATTAACTAGTATAGTTTTTTGTTCAATTTTTTAGTAGGAGATGTTTTTATGGTTGAAGAACTTTTTTATAAAAAAATACTTAAAAATCTGTTTTCAGATCCAGTTCAAATTACACTTTGGAATGGAGAAACAATACAATATGGCGAAGGGGAACCTCAATTTCATATAACATTCCATAAGCCGCTCTCAAAAAAAGAAATTGCTAAGGATCCTTCTATTGCATTCGGTGAAGCATATATGAATGGAGACCTTGAAATAGAGGGTAATCTTGAAAAAGCAATTCAATCTATTTATAAAAGGCAGGATAGCTTTTTAGGTGATAGTAAGTTGCAATATTTCAAAAGTAAATGGAATTTCTCAAAACAAAAAAATAAAGAAGATATTGCTCACCATTATGATATTGGGAACGATTTCTATAAATTATGGCTTGATGAGACAATGACATATTCTTGTGCGTATTTCCAAAATGAACAAGATTCTTTAACGACAGCGCAGCATAATAAAGTGAATCATATTTTGAAAAAGTTGAACCTTCAAAAAGGTGATACGCTATTAGATATCGGTTGCGGGTGGGGTGAGCTCATTACAGCTGCCGCTAAGCAGTACGGTGTGAAAGCGATGGGAGTAACATTAAGCGAGGAACAATTTGCAAAGACTTCCGAGCGAATTAAACAAGAGGGACTTACGGATTTAGTTGAAGTATCTTTACTTGATTACCGCGATATTAAGAATCGTAAATTTGATAAAATTGTTAGTGTAGGTATGATCGAACATGTAGGAAAAGACAACATTACGCAATACTTTGAAACAGTTAACAAACTACTAAATGATGGCGGGATTTCTCTGCTGCATTGTATTACTTCTCCGGCTAATGGTGGTGCTACGAATGGTTGGATTGAAAAATATATATTCCCTGGTGGGTATGTTCCTGCTGTTAACGAATTAATCACGAACATGACAAACGAACAATTTTTCATTGTTGATGTGGAAAGCTTACGTAGACATTACGGGAATACATTACAACATTGGGCTCGAAATTATGAAAATGTACTAGAGGAAGTTCGCAAAACGAAAGATGAGCGATTTATCCGCATGTGGCGTTTATATTTAAATGCATGTGCAGCTTCGTTCTTTACAGGTAATATTGATTTACATCAATTTGTATTTACAAAAGGGATTAATGATACAATTCCGATGACACGTTCTTATATGTATGAATAAGAGTATATAACTAAGTAGCTCTCAAGTCATTGAGTATAAATAAAATGATGATAGGATATAAGTCTATAACGTAAAGTCGAGATGGGAATCAGAAAATGATTTCTTTCTCGACTTTTTGATATATAATTTTGAAATTAAAACTATATACTTTTAAAGATAAAAATATATAATAAATGTAGAAACGAAAATTTATGAGCAAGGAAGTTGAAGAACATGACATTAACAATGGGCTTTATTGGATTTGGAAAATCAGCTAACCGTTATCACCTACCTTATCTAAAGACACGTAATAATATAAAAGTAAAAACAATTTTTGTACGTCAAATAAATGAAAAATTAGCGGCTCCATATGAGGAAAAAGGTGTTTACTTCACTACTGATTTAGACGAATTGTTGAATGACAAAGAAATTCAAGTTGTGACGATTTGTACGCCAGCACATACGCATTATGAATTAGCAAAAAAAGTTATACTAGCCGGAAAATCAGTTATCGTTGAAAAACCATTTTGCGATACAGTAGAACATGCGAAAGAATTATTAGCTTTAGGACGAGAGAAAGGTGTAGTCGTTATGCCTTATCAAAACCGTCGTTTTGATGGTGATTTTTTAGCTGTAAAGCAAGTAGTTGAGCAAGGATTCCTTGGTGATATTATTGAGATTGAATCACATATTGATTATTTCCGTCCTGGTTCAATCACTCATGAAGCTCCAAAAGAAGAAGGTTCATTTTACAGTTTAGGTATTCATACGATGGACCGTATGATTTCATTATTTGGCCGTCCAGATACGGTAACATATGATATTCGTAATAATGAAATGGAAGGTGCGGTTGATAACTATTTCGATGTTGGTCTACATTACGGAAATCACCTGAAAATTAAACTGAAAACGAACCATGTCGTAGCGAAAGATTATCCACGCTTTATCGTTCATGGAACAAATGGATCATTTATTAAATACGGTGAAGATCAGCAAGAAAATGATTTGAAAGCGGGGATTATGCCTGAGAGTGCAGGGTTTGGTGAAGATTCACCGATGTATTATGGAATTGCTAAGTATCGTAATGCAAATGGTGACTGGATTGAAAAACAAATTAAAACACCGCTTGGTGATTACGGTCGTTTCTATGATGCAGCGTATGCCACAATTGTAAATGGTGCACCAAAACTTGTGAAAGATGAAGAAGCAGTAACGAATATTGAAATCTTGGAAAACGGATTTGCTGCCCCATCACCTTCAGTTTACAAACTTGAGGCTTTACATTTGAATGAATAGAAGAGAGTTTGCGGTATAAAGGAGGTATGGAAATGGCAAGCGGATCAACACAAGTAAAATACCTCGGCATTTATCAAAAGATTAAACAGCAAATTTTAGACGGTGAATATAAAATCAACAAAAAAATTCCGAGTAGCTCCGTCCTTGCTGAAGAATTCGATGTTTCAGCACTTACGATTAAAAAAGCGCTAGATCTATTAGTAAGAGACGGCTACATTATCCGTCGGCGCGGAAGTGGAACAGTGGTACAAGATTGGCATCAGCAGGAAAAGGCACGAATGATTCAAACTTTAACAGGTACGAAAGCTGTTTACGGTAGTGAGGTAGAAAGTAAAATTATCGAGTTTGCGATTGTAGGTGCTGATGAAGTAGTTGCTGAGAAATTGGGAGTTTCAATTGGTGATTTCGTCTATAAAATCATTCGCCTTCGCATCATTCACAGCATTCCGACGATTATGGAGCATACATGGATGCCAATTTCGGTTATCCCAGGTGTTGAGGCTTCTGTTTTAGAGGAGTCGATATACTCACATATTCAAAATAAACTTGGTCTTGAAGTAGGGACATCTGTTGTCAGGGTTAAAGGAATTCGCCCAGATGATAGGGAAAAGCAGTTTATGAACTTAACAAATCAGGATTTCCTAATGCGAGTTGAGCAAGTAGCTTACTTAACGGATGGACGAACTTTTGAATATTCTTACGCAGATCATTTACCGGAAACCTTTGAGTTTGAAACAGTCATTACGGCAAAAAATTATAAAGAGACATAAAAAACGGTTGAGGCAAGTATTGTCTCAACCTATTTTATGTCTTCTACAGTTATGATTCATCAGCAGTAATCAGCATGGATGTGTTCCCGGTTTTTTCAAGATGAACTTCTCCCCAGGAACAGAGGGAATCAAGTATAGCTCCTAAAGACGAACCGTAATCCGTTAAAGAGTACTCTACTTTCGGTGGTACTTGGTCATATACTTTCCTTTGGATTACACCATCTTCTTCTAGTTCCCGTAATTGTTGCGTTAACATTTTTTGCGTAATACCAGGCATTAAACGTTTTAATTCACTCGTTCTTTTTGTTCCTTTTTTTAAATGACAAAGGATAACAACCTTCCACTTTCCACCAATAACTTCTAAAGTCGCTTCTACAGGAATATTATATGTCTTCATAAAAAAACTCCTTTGATGAATTTAGATTACAGTTGTGAGCCTACATCCGTTGTAATACTAAAATTATTTCTTTTTAGTACCTATAACACTTTAAAGTGCGTACTATTTATTGTGCTAAATATCGGTCATAATAACCGATGTAAGAGAGAAATAAGCAGAATGGCACTTGAAAATGCATATGTTCCTTTTTAGTACCTATAACACTTTAAAGTGCGTACTATTTATTAGGATGAATATAATCCATAATAGCACTTGTAAGCAAGAAATGCGTGAAATGTGCTTTGAAGGAGCCATCATGCTATGGGGAATTTTACATGAGAATAATTTGTTGTGTTATTAAAATTAATCCAAGACTTAACAGTTGATTAATTGAACTGTAAAGTTTAAAATTACAGTAAGATTTTTAAAAGTGAGATGTTAACGTCTGTAAAATGTAGCATGAATAATAGAGATAAATGAAACATTGCTGAATAACTAACATTATGTGAATTTGATTCTAAACTGTAATTTTTTTTAATACATTTCAATAAGCGATCTTTAAAATGTACGTTTAATAACATTACAGGAGTGAGTTAAATATGGTAATTCTATATACAACAGCAAGCTGTGCTTCATGCCGAAAAGCGAAAGCATGGCTTGAAGAGCATCAAATTGATTATATTGAAAAAAACATCGTATCAAATTCTATGACAGTTGATGAGCTTAAATCGATTCTTCGTTTAACTGAAGAGGGGGCTACTGAAATTATTTCAACTAGATCCAAAACTTTTCAGGACTTAAATATAAATATTGATGAGCTCTCGCTAAATGAATTTTATACATTAATAATTGAGCATCCACTAATGTTGCGTCGCCCGATTATGCTGGACGAAAAAAGATTGCAAATTGGTTTTAACGAAGAAGAAATTCGCAAATTTTTACCACGTAGTGTCCGAACATTTTTAAACATTGAACTGCAAAAGTTGGCTAATTAATAAGTAATAGTATGAAAGAGAAATTTTTTGAAAGGAGGAAACTGAGGGTGATAGAAGTATGCGTTACAGTTAATTATAAAGATAGAAACTATCAAACAAATGTCATTGTGAACAAAGATACGATTTGGACAAAAATTGAACAGTTGGCAGAAGAACAAGTGAAGAAACAGTGGGGTTTTTAAACTTAATTATTTAAAAAATGAAGTTATATGCTAGAGATTATAACTAAATTCAAAATTTTTCAGGTATTAAATATAAATAAGAAATTTTCTTGAAAGGAGGAAGCAGAAGATGATAGAAGTATGTGTTACAGTTAATTATAAAGATAGAAATTATCAAACAAATGTTATTGTAAGTAAAGATACGATTTGGACAAAAATTGAACAGTTGGCAGAAGAACAAGTGAAGAAACAGTGGAGTGTTTAATTTTCTTTTTAACTTAAAAAGCTAAATGAAGTTATCAGATATAGGTGGGACGGGATAGAATATAAGGGAATTAATTTTTTATGGCAAGAAGCATTCCACATGTTTTAACGTTCTAACCAATCTGTAATATTTATGGCTACAGTATGTTAATATATGAGAAACAATATTTTTAATCGTAGGAGGAAAATCATGAACAGCGACTTTACCTTGGCCATACACAGTTTAACTTATTTAGCTTTACAGCCAGACCGGATGTCAACAAGTAATGCTATTTCAGAAAGTGCAGGTGTTCATCCAGTACGCATTCGCAAAGTACTAAGTTTGTTAAAAAAACATAAGTTTATACAATCGAAAGAGGGGACTGGTGGCGGTTTTATTTTCGCTCGCGATTTAGATGAAATTAATCTTTGGCATATTTATCAGATAACCTCTGAAGGTGCTTTGCAGCCGAAGTGTCCAGAATCAAACAATCAGTGTGTTGTAGGTTCGAACATGCGAAAAGTTCTTTTCGCTATTTTCTTAGGTGCTGAAGAGCATCTAGGTGAATACTTAAAGAATTATACAATGAAAGAAGTTGTTGACCTTATCAATCAAGAGCGTTAAGCGGCTTAATTATTATATAGCCGTGAGTTCTTAACACTTAAATGTAATGAAAAATATTACAGTATAATTTGTTTTTATATCTTTTTTATCGTCACAAAAAATATTTATAGGAAGGTGAAACGGTATGATGTCAAATAATAATCATGTTTTAAAAGTAGGAGATTGGGTTCGTGGAATATCAAATGAAGGTGAATTAATAGTTGGTTATATTGTATCACTTGATGATGTAGAGGATATAGTTACAGTTAGTATTGTGAAACGTGACGGCCAGTACACAATAAACGAAGCGATTTTACTCTTTAGTAAACACGTTAACAAACTCCCTGAATCAAAGGTAATAAATAAGGAACAAATCCTTTATCTTATAGATCTTGCATTATTAACGGGGGATGAAGAATGGTTTATCGAGCTTTCTTCAAAATTAAACTCGATAAAAGAGCTAGTTAATGAGGGATTTTAAAATTTAAACTTTTGAGGGTGCACACAATCCGCCTTATGGAGAGGACACAATTACTTTTCGCATAAAAGGAAATGATGTAAAAACGATTCATTACAAACATAGAGATATCCCTGAAGAAGAGCCGAACAAACTACAATTAAGATGATATTGAAGTGATTTGTTTGTGTAGTCCTGATAACGATAATTATGTAAATGAGCTGTCCATATGGGGCAGCTTTTTTGTTTTTTGCTCAGTGTAGCTTTTTAAATTGTATATGAATTCAATATTAACAATATATATCCTGAAATTTGGTTTTTTGTATTTTGGGATTTTTTTCTTTTTACCTACATTAATTATTTATTAGAATATCTTTTATGTTTAAAATAAAATTTTTTGATAAAAGGGGATATAAGTATCTTTATAATAAGTCACCTAGAAAAACAATGTATTATTGTATTTTTTTACTAACTAATTCAGCTTTAAGCGATAAAAACAATGGCTACATGCTAACTGTAAAATATTATCCATATAAAATTATTCCTCTTTAATATTTCTGAAAATATAAAAATATTAATTTTATAAATATACACGTTATAATGAGGGCGTCGAGAGAAATTTTATTATCTCTGGAGAAAATATAAAAAATGCGATTATTAGTAAGAAAGGTGTGTGATTAGAGGCGAAATGTATGTAATGTGCTTCAGTGGCTTGTGTAAGCAATATCATCAGTGCTACCGAAGTTATGAAAGTAATGTATAGAATTGAGAAAGAAACGCCTCGCAAATGAAGAGAGGCCGGTTTAGCTAAAATTACTTTTAAAAGTAAAAAAGAGAAACCATTAAAGTAATACACTGTTATTAGAAATGTTGCAACGTATTTATGAAGTCTATTCTATATTGTTCTCTTAAGGGGTCTTTATATAAAGAGCGGATATTACGAGTAAACTTTTTTGTGAACGCTAACAATTATATTAGGACGCTAATTAGCGAATGTTTCAATTTGGATTCATTATGATGAAGGACATACAATGTGGGGCAACTTGTAAGGAATTCATTTTCCAAAAAGGGAATATTTGTTAGGTGCAAAGAGAGATGCAGGAATAGATACAAGGGGGAGTTATTATATGAACGGGAATACTGCAAAGAAAATAGAAGTTCAAGCTGAAAATACCGCACTAAAAAATGAGCAATATGCAGATCCGAAAAAGTGGCATAAGCAGGATACTACATGGGCACTCAGTCTATTTGGAACTGCAATTGGAGCAGGGGTGCTCTTTTTACCGATTAATGCAGGTTCAGGTGGTTTATTATCTTTACTACTAATTACATTGCTTGCATATCCAGTTATGTACTACTCACATAGGGCACTTGCTAAAATGATATACGCTTCTAATTCTGCTGATGAGGGGATCACAGGTACAATTAGAGAGTATTTCGGAAATAAAGCGAGTATCATTTTTAACATCGTATATTTCGGTTCAATTTATACAATCGTACTAATGTATTCGGTTGCGCTTACAAACACTGCAAGTAGTTTTATCGTGCATCAATTGCACATGCCAGAACCTCCAAGAGCTATTTTATCACTTGTATTAGTTCTTGGTCTTATCGCTATACTGAATTTTGGTCAAGATATTACTGTAAAGGTAATGAGTATGTTAGTGTATCCTTTCATAGTTTCTCTACTGTTTATCGCAATATCTTTAATTCCACAGTGGAATACGTCAATGCTTAGTTTTTCAGCTGTTTCAACTGCTTCAACAGGAACAGGCTATTTTGGGACGATATTGATGATTCTACCAATCATCGTATTCTCATTTAATCATTCACCTATGATTTCATCATTTGTTGTGAAACAGAGAGCTACGTATGGAATCGAAGCCACTGATGCTAAATGTGCGCAAATACAAAAGGTTTGTTATATCATGACATTCGCTGTTGTTATGTTCTTCGTTTGGAGTAGCGCATTGAGCTTGACTCCAGATGATATAAAAATGGCAAAAGAACAAAACTTATCAATTCTTTCATATCTTGCTAATGAGCTTAATTCACCTGTAATCACTATTGCAGCTCCAATTATTGCTTTTGTGGCTATTACAAAGTCTTTCCTTGGCCATTATATAGGAGCATTTGAAGTAATGCGTGACATGATTATTAAGTTCGGTAAATCACGTGGAAAAGATATTGAAGAAAAAACAATTAAGACAATAATCCTTACTTTTGTTGTATTATCGTGCTGGTTTGTTGCTTATACAAATCCAAGTATTCTTGGACTTATTGATTCTCTAAGCGGTCCTTTAGTTGCTGCTATCTTATGTCTATTACCGATGTATGCGATTCAAAAAGTGCCAGTATTAGCTAAATACAAAGGGAAAATGAGCAACGTATTTGTTATTATTGTAGGTGTACTTACTGTCTTAGCAAGTATTAAGTCATTATTCTAATTCACTACTGTTGGTTTTAGTATCAAAATAGTTGGATCTGAGAAAATAAGGAGCAAGTTTTGAATAGTTTTTTTCAAAACTTGCTCTTAAAATATTCTAAGGAATTAATTTTACAAATAAGTTTATTCATATTAGTCATCTAGCGTTTTGGTCATATACTCATCCAATATTATCAAGACTTAAATCGGAAAATTTTAAATATCAAGCGCCTAACGTATTATATATCCCTAATATGTTAGGCGCTTTTATTTTGGATAATAAATTTTGAACCTGAATTTGAATAGTATATTTCTCTATTTGATGCTTATTTAATATTGTAAAATTTGTATTGAAAATTCGAGGTTTTAAAAGTATCATATACATATTCAAACATTTGAAGATGTATATGATGCTTTTTGAAATTGAGGAAAAGTAACGGAGGGATTTCAATGGGAAACGAAATGCAACAATTTAAAGCAGATTTCTTTAAAGCCTTAGCACACCCTTTGCGAATAGGTATTTTAGAATTATTGTCAGAAGGTGAAAAAAGCGTAAACGAAATTCAAGATATTTTAAATAAGGAAGGCTCAGCTGTTTCTCAGCAATTAAGTGTACTACGTTCAAAAAATATTGTTGTTGGTAGGAAAGATGGAAAAAGAGTTTTATATTCTTTACGAGACCCTATTATTGTGGATTTATTGGTGGTTGCACGGAAGATTTTTAACAACCATTTAATTGATGCGATTTCAATGTTAGAAGAGCTAGATGGAGCAGAAAGTGAAATGATGGCTAAGGAGGGATAGGTTGAGTATTGAGGTTAAGAAAGAAGATATCATCCAACATGGAATTGAAACATTTCGCTCATTAGGAGCTCATTACGTTTGTGAAGTTTGTATAAAAAGTGGAAATTCTTGTTGTTTTTCATGCCAACATTTACAAGATGGAGTTGGATGTCGAAAAAGAAATACTGCTTGTACAGCTTGGTTATGTGGAATTCAAGGTTTTTTATTTGATCAAATAGGATTACTGGATGAATGGAATCGTTTTTGGAGTGAAATTCCAGGACAAATGTTTCGTAGAGATATTACTCCAGATAAGGTAAGGATTAGATCGTTTATTGATACAAAGAAGCTAGATAGTCGAGCCGGAGAACGTTTAGCAGAAAGATTGAAATCCTATGTACAACAAGGTGGAGATATAGGTGAATTGGAGTGTCATTTAAGTAAAACATATAGTAAATATTAGGATGTTTTTTCTTTTTGTGAAAAGGACAATTTTCTGTATAAGGGACCGAGAAATACATTTGTAATCCAGATCTATTAAAAATAGAAAAGAAGGGTTTGTAATGAGAAAGTTATTTACAGGAAGGTTTGAAGGATATTCATTAGCACATTTTCAAAAGGATCTTCTTTCAGGAATGATTGTTGGAGTTGTTGCGATTCCACTTGCTATGTCTTTTGCTATAGCCTCTGGTGTTAAGCCAGAGTATGGGATTTATACAACCTGTATTGCTGGAATACTCATTTCACTGTTTGGTGGTTCGAAGTATCAAATTGGAGGACCTACAGGTGCTTTTGTTCCGATTCTTTTAGGAGTTGTAATTACCTATGGATACGAAAATTTACTACTCGCGGGTTTGTTAGCTGGAATTATTTTATGTCTTATGGGAATCTTCAAACTAGGCTCTTTAATTAAGTTTATTCCACGTCCTGTAACAATTGGTTTTACTTCAGGTATTGCTGTTATTATCTTTACGGGACAAATTGCTAGTTTTTTAGGTTTAACAGGTATAAAAAAGCATGAGGAATTTCTAGCGAATTTGAAGGAACTCTTCACTCATATCAGTACTACCAATTTTTATAGTGTTATAACTGCTTTGATTTGCTTTTTTGTTATAGTCATAACACCAAAGATTTTACCAAAAGTGCCTGGTTCATTAGTAGGTGTTGTTATTTCAACTGTAATTGCAACTGTATTTTTCTCAGGTCATGTACCTACTATTGGTACAGCATATGGCACGATTCCAAATACACTTCCTCAGTTTGATATACCAGAAATCACATTAGAACGTATAAAACAGTTAATTGGTCCTGCATTTGTTATTGCGATGCTCGGTGGAATTGAATCGCTTTTATCCGCTGTCGTGGCAGATGGTATGACAAATAGTAAACACAACAGTAACAAAGAGCTTGTCGGTCAGGGGATTGCAAATATTGTTACCCCGTTATTTGGCGGGATTCCAGCAACTGGAGCAATTGCTCGTACAGCGACTAATATTAAGAGTGGGGCTGTATCTCCGATGTCGGGTATTATTCATGGGGGATTTGTGTTATTGACACTTTTACTGTTAGCTCCATATGCTTCACATATTCCTCTTGCTAGTATGGCTCCCATTTTAATGGTGGTAGCTTGGAATATGAGCGAACAAAAACATTTTTATCACATACTCAAAATGAAGACAGGAGATTCCCTTGTATTACTAGTAACATTTTTACTTACTGTATTTACTAGTTTAACAACAGCTGTGGAGATTGGTCTTATTTTAGCTGTTATTTTGTTTACAAAACGTATGAGTAATATGCTTGTTATATCTAAAGTGCTTCCTGATCATACAAAAAAGAATGAAAAATTGTTATCGCATGTGGTAAATAAAGCTCATGATTGTCCACAAATTAGTATTTATACAATAGAAGGGCCATTATTCTTTGGGGCTGCTCAAACATTTGAACAAAATATTTTAGCGACTATTCATTATAAACCTAAAGTTTTAATTTTACGTATGGGAAAAGTTCCTTTTATTGATACCACAGGAGAGTCTTACTTTAGGAATATTGTTCAGCACTTCAAAAAACAAGGTGGCGTACTTCTTATTTCTGGAATTCAATCAGAGCTAAAAGCCAATCTAGATAAGAATGGATTGTATGCTGAAATTGGGAAAGAAAACTTTTTTGATCATACCGGGGAAGCAATTAATTGTGCTTTAGGACATCTGAATACAAAAAAATGTATAGGGTGTAAGCATTTTGCTTTTCATGAGTGTACAGGGCTTTCTCAGCAATCTCAGGAAATCAATACAATAAAGAATAAAGTAAATGCATTAGATTTTTAAAAATTTCACTTCACATACAAAGTTTGTTTGATTTAATCTACTTTTTCATCATTTTATTAAAAAATAGAGAAGAAGAAAGTTTGCTTTGGAGAATGTGGAGAAGATTTTTTACAAGGTGTGAACAAGTAGTTTTTTTATACATTCAACAAATAAGTATCAAACAGTAAGAAGAGAATATTTCCCGTATATTTAAACGAAAAAGGGAAATTTAAAATAATATTTATTTAATAGAATACACGAAAACGAGTGGAGGAAATAAAAATATGTCTAATTTACCAAATTGTCCAAAATGTAATTCAGAATACACTTACGAAGATGGGAATCTTTTTGTTTGTCCAGAATGTGCTCATGAGTGGACTTTAGAATTAGAAGCTGAAAATAGTGAAGATACAAAGGTAATTAAAGATGCAAATGGAAATATTTTAAACGATGGTGATTCTGTAACAGTAATTAAAGATCTTAAAGTAAAAGGAACTTCATCAGTTGTAAAAATTGGTACAAAAGTAAAGAGTATCCGATTAGTTGATGGAGATCATGATATTGATTGTAAAATTGATGGTTTTGGAGCTATGAAATTAAAATCTGAATTTGTTAAAAAGGTATAAATACAATTTTGTTACATCAAAATTAGTTTGAAGTTAATGAATATACACTGTTTTTCAGCTGTACCCTGTGCCCAACAACTTAAGAATTTCGAATTACCTCGAAATGATAAAATGAACTTTTGGTTATGATTCAGCAGATTTTTTTGGGGAGTACCATGAAATTTTAGCTTGCTAGCGATATAGTGCTGCCGAAATATTTGAAATAGCTATAAGACTATTCTTTCGATGGTATGATGAAAGATATGGAAAAGGAATAGGTGTCAATCAGACCCCAATATTAATCTTGACCATTAGCAACAAAAAACCACCTCTCAGAAAGGTGGTTTTTTAGTATTAATATATTTTAATTAGTCACGTCTAAATGGACCTTTTGGAGCAATAAGCTCTAAATTAGTACCATTTGGATCACGGAAGTAGGCAACGCCTGTGCCAAATCCAGATTTCTAGCCGTCTTCTTGAAAGATAATTGGTTCGTCATATGGGTGCTATCCTATGCCCATCAAGCTAACAAAATGGATTGCCTCTGAAACAAAAAAATTTTTATTACTATAAAAAACGTAAAGTATCTGTTTTTAGAAAAAAATAATTTTTATAAATTGATGGAGATATAACTCAATTCTTTTATATATTTAGTTAAATAGGATTGTCAGAATGAACTTAAAGTAATTATGATTTCTAGAAATGCGAACTGATGTTTTGAATTGGTTTAAAGTTGCTGGAACAAAATAAAACCAATTGAGCAAAAAAACTTGCAAAAATAAAAAGAGAGATGTATATTAATTGATGTATCAATAATTGATATATCAATTAATATTTTGACAAGAAAGAAAAGGAACATTTTATGAAGGAAATGTTCGTAAATATCAGTGGAGAAGAACGCAAAATACTTATTCATGTTCTATTACAGATGCAAAAAAATGTAGAGAATATGAAAGAATAGAGAGTGTAGGGGGCAGAATAGTGTGGAAATAATCGCAGCTATTTTAGTCGGGATCGTAGCATTAGAACATTTGTTTATCATGATCCTTGAAATGTTTTTTATTGATTCAAAAGTAGCGAAACGTGCTTTCAAATTACCGAAGCATTTAGAAGGAGATCGAAACGTAGCCATTATGTTTGCAAACCAAGGTTTATATAATGGATTTTTAGCGGCTGGTCTCATTTGGGGACTTGTACTTGGGCTCAATCCAATTGGTTATATGGTGCAATTATTTTTCGTGATTTGTGTGGTGATAGCAGCTATTTTTGGAGGTTTCACATCTAATAAATCAATTATTGTGAAACAAGGTCTTCCAGCTGTTTTAGCACTGGTTGCCCTTTTATGTATGATATAGAATCAAAGTTTCTCAATAAAAGAACTCATTTTTGAAAAGAATACGCTATTCTTTCTTTAGAATTATAGGAAAGGATGGCGTTTTTGTATGTCTATTTCTATAAGTAGTGAATTATAACTATTCCCTCAAGGGACTCAACTGCTTTTCAGCTTTTGGATATATTTTCATCCATCTTTGTTTCCTCCTATTGTTGGATAGTGTAATAATTGATAAAAATTTTGATGAAATTGGATTATAACGATTGATCAAAAAAGTTAGTGATTAAAAATATTATTCTTTAGTACATACATTTTTAAGATGTTAAATATATTTCATAATAGTCTCTGTAAGATAGGGATAAGTAGAATAGTACTTTAAAGTACCTATAGCACTTTAAAGTGCGTACTTTTTATAACTTTGAATATCATTCATAATAGCACCAGTAAGAAGAAAACAAGCTTTACGGTACTACTAGTTACCAACGATGTTACAGCAGTTTATTTAGAATCAGATTGATTGAAGGGTTGTACTATATGGCCTAATAATTTCGAAAAAAATGCCGGTGTGGCATAAAACAATTATGGAGGTTAAAGATATGAGCACTTCAAATTTGAATGAAATAAGTAAACAAATTTTAACAGAGGAGGAAACACTTCAATTTTCCTCTTTTACAAATGAAGATGCCTTGCAACTAGGTTTATTTATCGTTGAAACAGCAAAGCGAGAGGGGAAATTGATTGCTGTTGATATAACGAAAAATGGTGTGCAATTATTTCATTTCAAGATGACAGGGACAAATGCGGAAAATACGAAATGGATTGAGCGTAAAAAACGAGTCGTTTCCCTGCATGATCGTAGCTCGTATTATATGCAGATACAAAGTGAAATAACTGGAATTTCATATAATGAAAAATATCTTTTAGATACTTCAGAATATGCTGCGTTTGGTGGATGCTTTCCTATCAGAATAAAAAACGTAGGGGTTATTGGAATGATAACAGTTTCAGGATTACCACCAGAAGAAGATCATGAATTGGTAGTAAGAGCAGTTAAAAATCATTTGAACCAATAGTTGTAACGAGTCAATAGATAATTAATTTTAGGGGGCAACACTATGCCATTAATTGAGCTAAATACTTGGCCAACCATGTCAACAGAAAAAAAGAAGGAATTTATTTATAGTGTAACGGAACTTACAATAAAACTATTAAAAATTGTCCCTGACAAAATTCAAGTGTTGATAACGGAACTTGAGAAAGAAAATTGGGGGAAAGCTGGGGCTGTAGCAAGTGATGCTACCTTTGCTGTGAAAAGTAGGGTGTCCGATTGGGAGACAAAAGAGTCTTACGATACACTAGGTCGTAACGTTAATGGAATGGCTATTATTAAGATTGATATATGGAATACATTTGATCAAGAGACAAAGGATAAGTGGGTAAACGAACTTACACAAGTAACATCTAAATATACTCATGCACCTTTGGATAAAGTGCTAATTCTTATTCGTGAAATGATTCCAGGGAACTGGGGACAAAGTGGTGTAACAGGAGCTAATGCAGATTTCCTTTCCAAAAGTCGTACATTTTAATCATTAAATAAAAAAGGCAAAAATGAACACATTTCTGTTCGTTTTTGCCTTTTTATTATTTGTCTGTGGTAATGAACATGATCCTTTATATGTTTAAGTAATATTCTCTAAAGTTGCCTCTACGGGAAAGTGTATTTCTTCATTTGAAAGTCTTTTTCATGGAATGTAGATTTCAATTTTTGAGCAAAATAAGCTAGGTTATATAAATGTTACTTTTTAGTACCTATAGTACTTTAAAGTACGTACTTTTTATTAGGGTGATTATCATTCATAATAGCACATGTAAGAGAGAAACAAGCTTTATGGTACTGGTAACTAACTATGTTACTTTTTAGTACCTACAGCACTTTAAAGTACGTACTATTCATTGTATTGAATATATTTCATAATAGTACATGTAAGAGAGAGACAAGCTTTACGGTACTAAAAAGTACCTATAGTACTTTAAAGTGCGTTCTTTAAAAAAAGAATGAAACCATTCATAATAGCGTTTGTAGAGATTAAATATGTTTTTTAGAAGATAAAAGGGCCTTTTTATCGCACTATTATGATAGGAATTATAGGGAAGAGGGGAAACTCAATTGAATTCATATACAGCATCGTCTTCAGAAGTTCAGACGAATCGAAGAAGTATATTTGCGTTGTTAGCGTTAGCAATTAGTGCGTTCGGGATTGGGACAACTGAATTTGTTAGTGTCGGTTTATTACCATCTATTTCGGAAGATTTACATGTGTCGGTTACAACGGCTGGTTTAACAGTTTCTTTATATGCGTTAGGCGTAGCGTTTGGGGCTCCAGTATTAACGTCATTAACAGCTAATATGTCACGAAAAACGTTATTAATGTGGATTATGATTATTTTCATTATTGGTAACGGAATCGCAGCGGTAGCAACAAGCTTCACGGTATTACTTATTGCGCGAATTGTTTCTGCACTTTCGCATGGTGTGTTTATGTCAATTGGTTCAACAATTGCTGCGGCACTTGTCCCAGAAAATAAACGGGCTAGCGCGATTGCGATTATGTTTACTGGTGTAACAGTTGCGACTATTACAGGTGCACCAATTGGAACATTTATTGGTCAACAATTTGGCTGGAGAACATCATTTTTAGCAATTGTAGTAATTGGAATTATCGCCTTAATTGCAAATAGTATTCTCATTCCATCTAATATGAAAAAAGGTGCGTCTGTATCATTCCGCGATCAGTTTAAATTGATTACGAACGGAAGACTGTTACTAGTTTTCATTATTACTGCATTAGGATATGGGGGAACATTCGTAACATTTACGTATTTATCTCCGTTATTACAAGAGGTAACAGGATTTAAAGCAAATACGGTTACTATCATTTTATTAGTGTATGGAATCGCCATTGCGATAGGGAATGTGATTGGCGGAAAATTATCGAATCATAATCCAATTCGAGCGCTATTCTACATGTTCTTTATTCAAGCGATTATACTATTTGTTTTAACATTTACGGCACCATTTAAGGTAGCTGGGTTAATCACAATTATTTTAATGGGGCTATTCGCATTTATGAATGTTCCAGGGTTACAAGTATATGTCGTAATGTTAGCTGAACGATTTGTACCGAGTGCTGTCGATGTTGCATCGGCAATTAATATTGCAGCGTTTAATGCTGGGATTGCTCTTGGTGCTTATTTAGGAGGTATTGTAACGAACTCGTTAGGGTTAATTCATACAGCTTGGGTAGGCGGCATTATGGTAGTAGGTGCTGTTATTTTAACAGCATGGAGTATGACATTAGAAAAAAGAGATCAAGTAAAATAAAAGGAGAGAAAATAAAATGAAAAATTTACAAAGTAAAACAGTATTAAGTAATGGTGTGGAAATGCCTTGGTTTGGTTTAGGTGTATTTAAAGTAGAAGAAGGACCAGAACTTGTAGAAGCGATTAAATCAGCAATTAAAGCAGGATACCGCAGCATTGATACAGCTGCAATTTACGGAAATGAAGCAGCTGTAGGTGAGGGGATTCGTGCCGGTATTGAAACAACTGGTATTTCAAGAGAAGAATTATTTATTACTTCAAAAGTATGGAACGCAGATCAAGGATATGAAGAAACGATTGCTGCATACGAAGAGAGCTTAAAAAAATTAAAGCTAGATTATTTAGATTTATATCTTGTTCACTGGCCTGTAGAAGGGAAATATAAAGATACATGGAGAGCGTTAGAAACACTTTATAAAGAAAAGCGTGTACGTGCAATTGGCGTAAGTAATTTCCAAATTCACCATCTGCAAGATGTAATAAAAGATGCAGAAATTAAGCCGATGATCAACCAAGTAGAATACCATCCTCGTTTAACACAAAAAGAATTACAAGCTTTCTGTAAAGAACAAGGTATTCAAATGGAAGCATGGTCACCACTTATGCAAGGTCAATTATTAGATAATGAAACATTACAGGCAATTGCTGAGAAACATGGTAAAACAACAGCACAAGTGATTTTACGTTGGGATCTTCAAAATGAAGTGATCACAATTCCAAAATCAACGAAAGAGCACCGTATTATTGCAAATGCCGATGTATTTAACTTTGAATTAACGAAAGAAGATATGGAAAAAATCGATGCATTAAATCAAAATCACCGCGTTGGTCCAGATCCTGATAACTTTGATTTCTAATAGAAATGAGTAAAAAGAGTGCAAAAATTGCACTCTTTTTTTATTGAATAGACAATAAAATGTTTCTGTTTATATTATGACTTTTAAATTACTTTAGGCGAGCTAAAGAACTGATTAACAGTATTAAAGTTTGACATAAAATAATGGATTCTATATTATATATGCTATAGCATGTAAATTGTGATTTATTTAGAGGTGGCATATGGACTTATATGAGTTAACAGGACATCTTGTTCATTATACTGATGTGAAGTTAACAAATTATATAATGTAAGTTTTTAATCACATATTGCTTATAAAATTTATCTTTTGTATGCTATAGCATACAAAATTAACCTCTTAACTTGTAATGTTCAAAATTTAAATAACATAGTAGAAAATTCATGAAGCGAGGAGATTTTAGTAATGGGAAAATTCATATTAGCGTTTGATAGAGAACTTGTAATTGCAGAAAAAAAAGACTCAACATGGAGCGTCCAATCGCAGTTTGTAGGTGCGAATCCGGTTGCGTTAGCTTCAGATCCATACGATCCAGAAAGAATGTATTGTGGTACCTTTGACAGGGGATTATGGAGAAGTAAAGATGGAGGAAGTTCATGGGAAGCGATTGGTGCGTTACCTTCCTTTGGTGAAGTGTTCCCAGCAAATGCTATTCATATGAGAGCTATTACAGCAGTTTCTGTATCTCCAGCGAAGGGGGATGACGGTAACGGGATTGTATATGTAGGAACTGAACCGAGCGCAATGTTCGTATCCAAAAATGGAGGAGACAGTTTTGAGCTGCTAACTGATTATCGACAAATGCCATCTTATGCATCATGGTTCTTTCCTCAAAGAACATATACACACCATGTAAAACATATTGAAATTGATGCTAATAATCCAGAAACTATTTATACGACTATTGAGGTAGGCGGATTAATTAAAAGTGTAGATGGAGGTAAGACATGGACTGAGGAAAAAGAGGGGAACTATCCTCAAGATATTCACATTCTTACATCACATCGCAATGCCCCAAATCGTTTATACGGGGTGTTAGGTGATTCATTCTTGAAAGAACCAGGTCAAGAGTATGCGGAGAGTAATGATGGAGGTAAGACTTGGAACTATATGTGTAGCGGGCTAAAGCATCATTACGCATATCAAATGGCAGTTAACCCAAATGATCCAGAAAATATTATTATCGCGACATCTTCAAATCCACACGTAGCGCATGATTACAATAATGGAAATTGTGAATCATTTATTTATAAGAAAGAAAAAAATCAGTCTTGGGCAGAAATGAATGTAGGTTTACCAACTCCTAAAGGCACAATCATACCAGTATTAAAGGCAACAAGTGATGGAACGTTTTATCTGTTTAGCAATAAAGGAGTGTATCAGTCAGTAGACGGTGGTTCAAATTGGACATCATTAGAGATTCCTTGGGAGAATAGATTTATGGAACAACATCCTTATGAGATGTTAATTATTAAATAAGTGACAGGTATAGTTTTTACTACTATTCATTGGTAATGTTTAGTTGAATTTAAATTAAAAATGTAAAAAGCCAGGTAATGTGTTATTCATGCTACCTGGCTTTTTTGACCAGCAATTTAAGGTTATTTTCATATTTGTGTAAATATGAAACAAGCAGGATACATGAATAGAGAATGGGTAAAATAATACCGAATGATCACTAGATTGTATCAATGATGCTATAAGTGTTTTTTTAGGGAAACTGAAGCAAGAAGCAGTGGTTTAGATTCAGAATGACTAGCAATTGGTGTTATGGTGTTCAATGGTTCAAAAATGAACTCATTTCAACTCATATTATCTTCGCAATGTATCATTTTGAAGAATATTAAAACTTAGGAGGAAATGAATTATGACAAAAGATTTCTATACTGCACTGAAAGAAAGACGTACTTACTATGGAATTAACAAAGAGGTACAAGTATCGGATGAAAAAATTAAAGAAATTGTGGAGTTTGCTGTGAAATATACTCCATCAGCTTTCAATTCTCAAACTGCGCGATTAGTTGTATTATTTGGTGAAGCTCATGATAAATTATGGGATATTACAACTGAAACATTAAGAAAAGTAGTTGGAGATGGAGATTTCTCAGGAACGCAACAAAAAATGGATTCTTTTAAAGCTGGTTATGGAACAGTACTATTCTTTGAAGATGAGTCTATCGTTAAATCGCTTCAAGAAAAATTTGCTGCATATGCTGAAAACTTCCCAATTTGGTCACACCAAGCATCAGGTATGCACCAATTAGTCGTGTGGACAGGTTTAGAAGCAGAGGGATTAGGGGCATCTTTACAACATTATAATCCATTAATCGACGATGAGGTAAAACAAGAATGGAATGTTCCTGCTAATTGGAAACTAATTGCACAAATGCCATTTGGTAATCCAACAGCTGCACCAGGTGAAAAAGAATTCCAACCACTTGAAGAGCGTGTGAAATTTCATAAGTAATATTCAAATGTAATAAAATGGAAATTTAATCAGTGGTGGTCTTACTGTCCGCAAATAGCGGGATAAGCTAACTGTATTGCGAAAATAAAACTGTTTAGTTACAAAAATTCTATTTATTATTTCTGTTAATCGAGTATGTATTAATAAAAGTTGTTAAAATCACTATTTTAATCTTTAAAGGAACAAGGTGATCGGTTTGATCATCTTGTTTCATTTCTTAAATTTTATTTTATTTATTAAAAAACGCTAGGTTTTCATAAATGCTTGAAAAACTAGCGTTTTAATAATAGGTATCTGTAATTTGATTACTTAAAACTATATACGAAAAAGCTTTTATGTTATTCCTCAAGTTCTATCCATTCCTGTGACCATTCTTCTATTCCGCGAATAATAGCTTCTAAAGCAAATCCTTTTTGAGTTAAAGAATATTCTATACGAACTGGTGTCTCAGGAAAGACTTTACGTTCGACAATTCCTTCTAGTTCTAATTCTTTCAATCTTTCTGAAAGTAATCTTCCGCTAACAGGAAGAGAAGATTCAAGCGTACAAAAGCGCTGAGGTCCAGAGAAAAGTTGGTAAATAATGAGTGCTGTCCATCGTTGACTAAAAAATTTCATTCCTTTTTCAAAGCGAGGGCATAATGTAGAATCATTCATTTTCCTTCACCTCCTAAAACAAATTATATAACATCTTACTATTAGTAACAAATATTTTTATAATTAATTACTTGACGTAAAGTAATTACGAATGTATACTCACTTACACAAAGTAACTAAGTTGTTTTATGTAACTGAAACGCTTTTCTTTAAATGGCCAAAGTTGTAATGATACATATTGCATATAAGCTGAGAGAAAAAAGAATAGCATCTGTAAAAACACTTACGTTGTGTAAGTTAAACAATAAAAAATATAACAATGGAAGAGAATTTTTAGAGATTCTCAATACTAGGAGGTACCTAATGGTTACAACAGATACAATTCATATGTTAGAAGATAAAATTCAATTTATACATCAAGATGGAAAGGATATTTCTTTAGTAGGCCCTATCAAATTACCAATTAATTTATATGGGGAGACTAAAGTTTTCCAATGGTATTCTTGGTTACAATGTAGTGAGGTTACAAATAGTGTAGAAGGAATTATCGAAAAACTCTCATCTATTAATTTAGCTGATATGCAGCAATCTAGTGTGCTTGTATATGGTGATTTTGAGAATTCTGAAGATGCCCTAATTCGTATGCATAGTATTTGTCACACCGGTGATATCTTTGGTAGTAAACGTTGTGACTGTGGATTTCAATTAAAGCAGTCTTTACAAATGATTACAGAACATGGTTCAGGTGCTTTATTTTACTTAGCGAATCATGAAGGAAGAGGAATTGGTTTGTTTAGTAAAGCTATGACGTACCTCTTGCAAGAAAATGGGTTAGATACAGTAGAAGCTAATCTGAACCTAGGTTTTGAAGATGATGTTCGAAACTATGATGATACAATTGAAGTATTAAAAGCGCTACGCTCAAAACCTGTAAAACTTATTACAAATAATCCAAAAAAATTAGAAGCGTTACAAAAAGCTGGATTAAATGTTACGAGTCGTGAACCGTTATGGGGTGATGTCTCAGAGTTTAATGAGAAATATTTGCAAACGAAGATTCAGCGTTCTGGACATTTTGAAGGGGGACACTTACATGCTTGAGCATGAATTGTATATGAAGCTAGCACTAGAAAATGCCAAGGCTATGAAGGGACAAACGACTCCAAATCCATTGGTTGGATCTGTAATTGTAAATGATAATCGAATTGTAGGGGTCGGAGCACATATAAAGGCCGGAGAACCACATGCCGAAATACATGCGATACGTATGGCTGGAGAACAGGCACGTGGTGGTACAATCTATGTAACTCTTGAACCTTGTTCTCATCATGGTAGAACAGGGCCTTGTGCTGAAGCAATTGTACAAGCAGGAATTAAGAAGGTAGTAGTTGCTACACTTGATCCAAACCCGCTTGTTTCTGGACGTGGAATTAAAATTCTACAAGATGCAGGTATTGAAGTACTTGTAGGAGTGTGTGAAGAAGAATCTAAAAAAATGAATGAAGTCTTTAATAAATATATTTTGACAAAGCGTCCATTTGTAACGATTAAATCAGGAGTTACATTAGACGGGAAAATCGCTACGTCTTCATCGGATAGTAAGTGGATTACATCTACAGAAGCAAGACAAGAAGTACACCAAATACGAAACGAAAATGTGGCTATTTTAGTAGGAGCGAATACTGTTCAAAAGGATAATCCATCATTGACAACGCGTATTCCAAATGGACGAAATCCAATTCGAATAATATTGGACTCGACATTACGCATACCGATGGAAGCTAACGTTGTTACAGATGGAGAAGCTCCTACCTGGATATTTACAACAAGTAATCATGCAGCGAAAAAAAAGAAAGCATTAGAAAATGCAGGAGTTAAAGTATTTGTTACTAGCGGAGAAAAGCATATAAACTTACATGAAATGCTTGATGTTTTAGGGCAAAAAGGAGTTTCCTCCCTGCTTATTGAAGGTGGTGGAGAGGTAAATGCTTCGTTTATTGAAAATAAATTGATGGATAAACTTATATTATATGTCGCACCAAAAATTATTGGGGGCAGATTGGCGCCTAGCTTTGTAGAGGGGACTGGTATTACTAAAATGCAAGATGCAATTGAATTTAAGGATATATCATTTACCCAGGCTGGAAAAGATTATAGATTTATTGGCTATCCAGAATATCGGAACATATAAGGAGAATAAAAACTACTTATATGTTCCGATAAATGGATGGCAGAATGGAGCGATGAAGAGTGAAGTTTGGATTTGATATCGATGATACGTTAATTGATTTAAGGCAGCATGCTTTTCATTTATATAATAAAAAATTAAACAAAAAAGTAGGATTGGATATATTTCATTCTTTAAAAACAATTGAAATTCATGAAGCATTTGGCATGACTTCGGAGGAAGGCAGTCATATGTGGAATAGTTTGCTGGATGAAATTTATTATACTTCTTGTTCACCGTTTCCGTATGCAGTAGAGACATTGCAAGAATTAGAAAGACAGGGACATGAAATTTACTATATAACGGCGCGACCTAAAGAGCATGGAGAGCAAACAAAAAAATGGTTAATAGAAAAAGGTTTTCCGGTACATGAAGATCGCTTTTTCTATGGAATGAAGGATGAAGAAAAAATACACTTCATACAAGAAATAAAATTAAACTATTTCTTTGATGATAAGCCGGCAGTCTTAGAAACGTTAATAGGAAAACCGATAAATGTGTATGCAAAAACTACTTCTTACAATCAACATCTCAACATCCCACGTATTACAAGTTGGACAGAGTTAGGAGATATTATAAAGAAAGAAATGTGAGGATTTAACTGGCAAATCAAATAGAGCTAAGAGTATATTGAGTGTTACAATTTTAGAGGAAAGACATAGGTGTTATGTCTTTCCTTATTTTTTAATACTATCGTTTTTATTAGTGTGATGTGCTAGGAGTACTTCTAATAGAGAGGAAATAGAAAAATGAGCAATAAGAAAAATATTTTTAAGCTAGTCTTGTATGGTAGTGTAATTTATATATCAATGATGGGTTCCCCTGGTGCCACAATATTTTTGGATATTTTGGATGAGAAGTTCAAGAATTAATAGGGTGTGTTCATAATCATGAATTTTTGGAAAACCAAAATTACAATGTTAGGTTATTTTGAATCAGTAGTGGATGATATGCAAAATTGCATATTACAAAATAAACATCGTAAT
The DNA here is from genome assembly GCF_045291115.1 of Bacillus sp. PPSBB_2. Taxonomy (NCBI): domain Bacteria; kingdom Bacillati; phylum Bacillota; class Bacilli; order Caryophanales; family Bacillaceae; genus Bacillus; species Bacillus sp. PPSBB_2. The sequence goes on along the minus strand of NZ_CP147983.1, from coordinate 3,492,656 downwards.
TTTTGGATTCTTGGTATAAAATACATTACTTAAACTATATATTAGAATGGAGAAAGTGAATTGGAATTATTAAGAAACAGTAAGGTTGGTACAAAACTAAACATATTAATAACTATATCAAGTATTGCATGTATAGTATTATCCCTAATAGGGTTTTGGGGATTAGAAAGAGGGAAAAGTACTTCCTCTAATATGTATGAGGATAATTTACTACCAATTGAGTGGATTGGTATTGTAGAATCTAATTTTTATCATGTTAATATGAACTTTATGGAAATTATGGTATCAAAAGATGAAAAAAGAATGAATGAATTAATAAGAGAAATGGACGGAATTCGTCAGGAAAATGATCATCTTTTAAAGCAGTTTGAGGCTAAAGTTATTTCTACTAAAGAAAAAGAATTATATAACACGTTTTATGAAACATTTAATAAATTAAGAACTCAAATGAAGAAAGCGCAAGAATTAGGGAAATCTAATAATGAGGAAGCATATGCATATTACCTAAAAGAGATTGAACCTAATATGCAAAAATCAATAAAATCAATTCGTGAATTAATTTTATATAATAGTAATAATGCAGAGCTTTTACAGAAGGAAAATAATAATAGTGCTCAAAATACAATGATAATGTTTGTTAGTATTTCGCTTTTAGCAATTTTAATAATTATATTAATTGGATATATTATTAAATTAACTATCCGAAAACCACTTGTGTTACTACAAAATGATATGGAAAAAGTAGCAGCTGGAGATTTAACAACACGTACTCCTTATAAAGCAAATAATGAATTAGGGCATATTGTTCAGTCTTTTAATAGTATGTTAGATAACCTTCAACAATTAATTGCGAATGTTAAGATGACAACACAAGAGGTTATTTCTACTACGGAGGGCGTATTACAAGATACAAATCGAGCGTCTAGTATTTCAAATGAGGTTGTACAGACTGTTTTAGAAGTAAAAACAAAAATAGAAGGACAGGTATCTAGTATTCAGGAGAGCTCATCCTCAATGGAAGAAATTACAACAGGGGTGCAAACTGTAGCTGAATCTTCAGCAGTAGTCGCTGAGGTAGCAGTAACGACTACAGAACGAATAAATATCGGTAGTGAAGTGATAAATCACTCTATTCTTCAAATGAATAGTGTGCATGATGTTGTCGAGGAAACATCAAAAGTAATAAATAAACTTGTTACACGTACACAACAGATTGATACAGCTCTCGCTGCAATTACTAATATTGCCGAACAAACGAATCTTCTTGCCTTAAATGCCGCTATTGAAGCGGCACGTGCTGGAGAGAATGGGAAAGGATTTGCAGTGGTTGCCGCAGAAGTTCGAGACTTGGCTGAGCAATCTAAAGAATCTGCAAAAGAAGTTAATCATTTAATAAAATCCATTCAAAAAGATACCCAAGATACAGTTAATGTCATGCAAAAAGGACAACAAAAGGCAGTAGAAGGAAAAGAAGCTGCTTACAAAGCGAATCAAACCTTCTTGTCTATTATGAGAGATATTGATAAGATTACAAGTCAAATTCAAGAAGTATCCGCAGCGACAGAAGAGATGTCTGCTGGTACAGAAGAAGTAAATGCTTCTCTTTCGCTAGTTTCTGAAACTGCAACGGATGTGAAAAAGGAGACTCTTCAAACAGTAAATTCAATTCAATCACAGGCCGTATCAATTGAACAAATATCAATTCAATCCAACAAAATGAAAGAAAAGGTGGAAGAATTAACGGAATTGGTTTCAAAATTTAATATTACAGAACAAAAAGGATGAGTAAATCATAAAAGTTTACGTATGGCTATCAGCCTAAAAATAATTGATTTTTCGCGATTAAAAAGATTTTAGTAATTAATTCAATCACAAGTTTAATAACATGTATAAAAAACATGAAGACTTAAGGGTCTTCGTGTTTTTTTTGAATAATGTCTGAAAAAATATTGATAATTATACGATACTTTGGGAATTGTTATTAAATATTCACATATGCAAAATTACATACATTTAATGATTGATAATCACGAGTTAATGTAACTATAATAATTACACTGATAAGTAACTTACTGACGACAGTTATAAGTGAAGAAGGAGGGTTTTATTGTATTTTGTATATGAAAAATAGAAAAGGAGATATGCAAATGAAAAGATTACTTGTTATAGGCATAATGTATACAATATTTTTCCTCATAGGAAATATACACCTGCATGCTGATGAACGAACAAATGTAAAAGAAATTACTAGTTTAGAAGAGCCTACTTGGATATTTCAGGCGGGCATAAGTAAGGGGAAATATCACGATCGACAAGATTTAGGATTTATTTTGAAGAGAAATACACCATTAAAGGTAAGACAAACGAATCCTAATTTTAAAGACAAATTAACATTACGTTTATTGTCTAATGACTCAAAAAATGAAAAATCCATACAAGTAGGAAATGAATGGGTTACTATCCAAGGTGATACGCCTTTAGTTCCTTTCATAGATACTCCGTATGGTGAAGAGCACGCTGTACTTGAGTACCAACTAGGGAATGAAAGTGCTACTAAACCTCTTCCGATTTATAAACAACAAGGAAATGTATCTCAATTTTTTAGTACATGGGATCAATTTGATGGAGAGTATGCGTTAATTCAAGGGGAGAGTTTTCAATTATTTGTACCTAAAAAAGATAAAGAGTTAGTAAGATCTTTAAAAGATTTTCAATCGTTGGATGAGTTAATTGCATATTATGAAGATATTTTTGCGATGTATGATTCAATTATTGGTTTAGATGGCTCAACGGTTGAAAATAAAAAAAGTCAAAATCGTTATTTCTTAAAAGCAGATATATCTGGTGCTGGCGGTGCCTATTATGGCGTAAATTGGACAGCCAATAGTACAGATAGTACAAAGATGTGGTTAGATAAACTAAGTTGGGGAACTTTACATGAAATCGCTCATGGATACCAAGCTGGTTTTGATAATCAAGGAATATTTACAGGAGAAGTTTCTAATAATCTATTTGGTGTTCAATATCAATATAGTAAATACGGCAAAAAAGCAGATCAAGTTGGTTGGTTATCTAATTTTGGGAAGAAGGAACAGGTAGAACGGAATTTATACAATGCTTTAATGAAAGAAAATAAAAATTATGATGACTTAGATTTACGACAAAAACTTATTCTTTTAACGATGGCGAAACAAAAAGCTGGCAATGAAGCTTTTGCAAAAATGTATCAAGGTTATCGAAAACTAGCTAGTAATGCTGCTTTTAAAAAAGGTGACCATTCTTTACCAGATTTAATGAATCAGTATTATAGCGAGAATGTACAAGTTGATTTTACACCCGTTTTTGAAAGATGGGGCTTTAAGCTTAATCATAAACAAATAGAGATGAATAGGGCGAAAGGTTATCCGGCAGTTACTTCTTTAGCGTATATAGTGCCTGAATCACAATTAGCTAAGGCGAGAGCTCTAATTGATCCTGATATTCCGATAAACTCTAACTTTGAAATAGTTACGAATCAGCAAATTGCTTCACTTGGGTTAAAAGGGAATTTGCATATCCATTTAAATACAAATGAAATAGATACATTGAAAGGAGGAAAGATTAAATTAAAAGAAGGGAATACAGTTATTCAAGAAAAAACAATTGAAACAGCAGATATCAATTTACAAGACGTACCAAATGGAATCTATACGGTTGAGATTTCAGGTGGGAAAACGGATAGTATGTACCATTTCAGTACGTATTATGCCTATGTAAAGGAAAAGGATAATAGTTTAACGATTGATGTTAACGAAATGAAAGTGAGCAATTTGGTAAATGAAACGATTCAATTCCTAGGATTAGGAGATGATCAGTTTGCCGAATTAAATACAGACTTAGAGCAAAAGCGAGCTGTTTTTACGGTTACTACTAAAATGCCTCATAGCTATTATGCAGGTGAAAAATATGCATCAATAGAGGTGTTTAATGAGAAAGGTGAAAAAATTTATACGAAGGAAATGGAAGGAACAAATGTAACCGTTGTAAAAGATATCATCCCACTAAAAGAAGGATATAGAATTAAAATCTATCATGATGAAGTAAAAAAACGATTAACTAGTAAAGCTACTATTATTAATCCTATGAATAAAACAAATGAATTTATAATGACAAAATGGGGATTGAAAAATACTTATTTGCAAAATAATCCAGAAAAAAATCTTATACAAAGAATTGATGAAGAAATGGAAGCGATTATAGGCAATCCGTTTTTAAAAGAGATACCAATGCAAAAAGTAGAAATGAAAAAGAATGTGTGGATGGCAATAAATATGTTATCAGAACCACAAAAAATAACGTATATAAATAAATATAAAGATAGCTTATATAATGAGTAATTTTTGAGAAATGAATTGAATCTAAAAAGTAGCAAACCAATCTATTAGCCTATGTATATAGAGGTATGTAAAATCGATTGGCTATAGTTACAATTTTTATCTAAGCTTAAAATTGTAAAATACATTTATTTAATTTGATAATACGATTATAAAGGAGTAAAAATATGAAGAATTTCGTAAAGGTAGGTTTAACTACAGGAGTGGTGTTATCGGCGATTATGCCTTATGGAGGAGTACATGCGGCAAAAGAAGATTTAAAAATGGAAACAAAGGAAGATACGTTCCGAACAGGTAATTTAACAGCACCTTCTCAAAAATCGGCAGAAAATGTAGCAAAGGATGCACTAAAAGGAAAAACAGAACAAGCATTATCATCAAAGCAAGTTAATACGGAATCCAAAGTTAATTATAATGTTACGCAAAGTCGTAAATCTTATGATGGTACTACATTGGTACGTCTTCAACAAACGTATGAAGGACGTGATGTATACGGATATCAACTAACAGCACATATTAATGATGATGGTGTACTTACGAGCGTTTCGGGGGATAGTGCCCAAGATCTACAACAACAGGAAGATTTGAAACAACCTATTACTTTATCAGAAGAGGATGCAAAGAAACAGCTTTTCAACATCTATGGAAATGATCTTACATTTATTGAAGAACCAAAAATTAAACAAGTAGTATATGTAGATGAAAATACAAATAAAGCTACAAACGCATATCAAATTACTTTTAGTGCATCTACACCTGAATATGTATCTGGTACAGTATTAATTGATGCTTTTGGTGGTAATCTATTAAAAGAACTCGTTCAAAAATTAGGTATACAAGTAGATAGTAGTATTGTCCAATCTGTGACAGTAAATAAATCACAAGATCCTTCAAAATTAACAGGTACAGGAAAAGATGACTTAGGTATTAATCGTATGTTTGGAATTACGCAGCGAAGTGATGGAACGTACATGCTTGCAGATTATTCTCGTGGTAAGGGAATTGAAACATATACTGCTAATTATAAAGATTATAATAATTATAGAAGAAATGTATGGGGTTATCTCGATGATTTAGTAACAAGTAATTCTACAAATTTTACAGATCCTAAAGCAGTTAGTGCCCATTATTTAGCAACGAAAGTATATGATTTTTATCAAGAAAAATATGGCCGTAACAGCTTTGATAATAACGGACAAAAAGTAATTTCTGTCGTTCATGGTTGGAACACAAATGGTACGAATAAAGGGAATCCTAAGCAGTGGTTTAATGCATTTAGTAATGGGGCTATGCTGGTATATGGAGATCCAATTGTTAGAGCATTTGATGTGGCAGGACATGAGTTTACACATGCGGTTACAAGAAATGAGTCTGGACTTGAGTACGCAGGAGAAGCTGGTGCAATTAATGAAGCGTTATCTGATATTTTAGGAGTAGCAGTTGAAAAATATGCCAATAACGGAAAGTTCAATTGGACAATGGGAGAACAATCAGGTCGTATTTTTAGAGATATGAAAAACCCATCATCCATCTCTTCTAGATATCCAGAGGATTATAGACATTATAATAACTTACCTATTGATGCTGACCACGATCATGGTGGTGTACACACGAACTCTAGCATTATTAATAAAGTAGCTTACTTGATTGCTAGTGGTGGAAACCATAATGGAGTAAACGTACATGGCATTGGAGAAGATAAAATGTTTGATATTTTCTATTATGCAAATACGGATGAATTAAATATGACTTCTGACTTTAAAGAATTAAAAGAAGCTTGTATTCGTGTAGCAACGAACTTATATGGTAAAGACTCATTAGAAGTACAAGCTGTCCAACAAGCCTTTAAAGCAGCTTATATTTAATAATATTTTGATGAATTATAAACCCTTTTATTTTAATATAGTGATTAATTTGTGTGTATAGGCAAAAACCTTGTAGAATTTTTCTGCAAGGTTTTTTTAGAATTTTATTTTACAAATGTGTTATATGGTTTTTAGTTAATTAGGATAAAAATAATCCTATAACTGTATGTAAGAATGTGTGATTTTACAACCTTTTCTATGATAAAAAAAGATACTACTTTAGCAAATATAAAGAGTTAGAAATTATAGTTTATAGGGCACTTTTTTGTTCCTATGGAACTTTAAAGTGCGTAATTTTCTTTATCGTTAATATATATCATAATGGTATTTATTAGTTGGTTTTAGCTTTACTCTGCTGTTGATGTGATTTTTTAACATGACAATGATTAGAATCAGAATTATCGAGTAGATCTAAATGATGATAATTTCGATTTTTAATTCAGTACAGAGTGCAATAGCTACATAATTTTCGTTTATACGCTTTCGAAAAAAGGGTGGATCTGCTTATTTTCTGTTAAAGATAAGAGAAGTGAACCACAATATAAACGTAATTATTTATTCCAACGTAAGTCAATCATGTAGCACATGAATTTGGAGGGATTTACATGCATATGCAATTAAAAGGAAAAACAGCACTGGTTACTGGATCTACGGCAGGGATTGGAAAAGCAATTGCCACTTCATTAGTAGAGGAAGGAGCTACTGTACTTATTAATGGACGCCGTGAAGAAAATGTTAATCAAACGATAAAAGAAATTCGAGCGCAGTATCCTGATGCTATCCTTCAACCTGTAGTAGCTGATTTAGGAACAGAACAAGGGTGCCAAAATGTGATTGAAAAGTACCCTGAAGTAGACATTCTTATTAACAACTTAGGAATTTTTGAACCTGTAGAATATTTTGATATCCCTGATGAAGATTGGTTTAAATTGTTTGAAGTCAATATTATGAGTGGTGTTCGACTTACTCGCTCATATTTGAAAAAAATGATTGAAAGAAAAGAAGGAAGAGTCATCTTTATTGCTAGCGAAGCAGCTATTATGCCATCTCAAGAAATGGCTCACTATAGTGCGACTAAAACGATGCAACTTTCACTTTCTCGCAGTTTAGCTGAGCTGACGACAGGAACGAATGTGACTGTTAATACTATCATGCCTGGTTCGACTTTAACGGAAGGAGTGGAGACTATGTTAAATAGTCTTTATCCTAATGAGCAATTGACAATAGAAGAAGCTGAGAAGCGATTTATGAAAGAGAATCGACCAACCTCTATTATTCAAAGACTTATTCGACCAGAAGAAATTGCCAATCTTGTCACTTTCTTAAGCAGCCCACTTTCTTCAGCAATTAATGGTTCCGCGTTGCGAATAGACGGGGGATTAGTACGTAGTGTGTTTTAAAAAATTAAAAACAACATAATATTCTGTTGAAGGTAAAGATGGTAAGGCAAATGAGTTGTATTTTATCTATTAATGGAAATATATAAAAAGCAAATTGCGACATGCAAACAGCCGAAATTTCTATTATAAGAAAAATTCGGCTGTTCTTTTTTTACTTGTTGTAAAGGATGGAAAGTTTTTAAGGTTGTGGCACGCCTCTTAAGACAAAGATAAGGCGAAGCAATCCCGCTGTTATTTGTATTATTTAGTGCAAGTTACCAAACGTTTTTCAACACTATTTTCCCAATTGCTTTATTTGTCTCCAAATATTCATGTGCTTGTGCAACTTCATCAAACGTAAAAAGTTTAGAATCTAGCAATGGTCGAAGGTGTCCTTCTTCTACTATTTGCGTTAGTTTAGTTAAAATTTCCCCGCAAGCGTCACGTTTATCTGTATGTAATATTTTTAAAGCCATAAAAGTAACGTGCAGAGAGAGTCCTTTTGCGTGTAAAGGAGAGAGGTCATGGGTTGAACGAGCTGCAATTGTTACGACAGTTCCGTTGACCGCAGCAGCTTCAAAAGAATGATCAAGATTCTTGCCGCCTACTGTATCAAATATAACTTCAAATCCGTTTCCGTTCGTATGTTTTTGTACATATTCTTGAACAGATTCTTCTTTATAATTAATGGCTACGTCAGCTCCCAGACGATGAGCTATTTCCATTTTTTTCTGCTGAGAAGCGGTTGTAAAAACTTTAGTGCCTGCCCATTTAGCTAGTTGAATGGCTACGTGTCCTACGCCACCAGTAGCTCCATGAATGAGTACATTTTGACCAGATTTAATATTTGCACGATCAAATAAAGATTCCCAAGCTGTAATTGCAACTAATGGTAGAGCAGCTGCTTCTTCCATTGTTACATTTTTAGGTTTGTGAGCAATCAATCGCGTATCAGCAAGCATAAATTCTGCAAGTGCACCACCAGTTTCTTTAAAACCTCCGGCACAACCGTATACTTCATCCCCAGATTTGAATTTCGAAACACCTTCTCCTACTTCAATAACAATACCAGCTACATCTCCATGTAATATAGCTGGAAACTCAGGAGCGACTGCTGAAACGGCACCACTACGCATTTTTGTATCGATTGGATTTACACTTGTTGCTTTTACATGGATTAGAACATGACCTGGTAAAAGTTTCGGTTTTGAAACTTCTTCTAATTGAAATACAGATGAATCCCCAAAAGAATGGATAATTTGTGCTTTCATTGTTTATACCTCCTGTTTGTGGTTATAGCATAGCAAAGTACAAAAAATAAGTATAATATTATGATTTAGTTAAAAAATGAACGCCGGTTAGCGTTTCACTTAATTCCCAAAGCATGTCTGCATAGTCTGTATTACTAGCCCAAGGTCTCACTCCTGATGGCCCTGGATTGTCAGCAAAAACAGCTTCTGCAATATCAACATTTTCGCAATACACGCCACCTTTGTCATCAAGTTGATCGTTTGCGGCACACCATACAATTGTAGCGGCCCCTTCTGGGATACTTTTAAATTCTTCATCGTATTTTATTAAAGCTCGATTTCCATGCTCGTCCAGTGCTCCCATTGAATGCATTTCTTCATCAGTTAAATTTCGAGATAAACTTGTTACGATTGTTCCAGGGTGGGCAGAGAATGCACGTACATGAAATTCTTTACCACGTTTATCTAATTCGACCGCAAATAATGCATTTGCTGTTTTGGATTGTCCGTAAGCTTGCCATTTGTCGTAATGACGATTTGTAAAGTTTGGATCGTTAAAATCAACACCACAAATACGATGATCGCGCGAACTAACTGATACAACTCTTGCTCCATTTGCTTGAACTAAAGCGGGCCAAAGTCTTGCTGTTAATTGGAAATGACCTAAATGATTTGTTGCGAACTGGGATTCATATCCTCGTACATCGCGTTTTAATGGGTTAGCCATTATTCCTGCGCCGTTTACTAAAATATGTAGTGGACGTCCAGTACTAAGAAATCTATTTGCAAAAGCATCTATAGAATCAGGATTAATAAGATCTAGTTTTTCCAATTCCACCCGCGGAATATTTGCAGTAGCTTCTTGAGCTTGTTCTATTCTTCTGGCTGGTACGATAACTGTAGCGCCCGCTTCCGCAAGTACGTGCGTGATTTCAAGTCCTAATCCTGAATATCCTCCAGTTACAATAGCTATCTTTCCGCTTAAATCTTTTCCACCTAGAGCCTCTTTGGCAATAGTTCTTGCACCGAATCCAGAATAAATTGGTTTTTGAATTGTGTTTTCATTATTATTATTCATTGTGTAACTCCATCTCCGTTCCTTTATTAAATTTCCCTGTTTTTATACGCTCAAAGTGAGTAATTTTATAATTTATAATATCTAAAGTTGCTTGCAAATTCGTTAGTTGTATTGTGATTTGTTTTTGATGTTCCTCAAGTATTGTTTTGCAAGCTTCATCGTTTTTTTCTCGTGAAAATTTCATATATTCTTGTATTTTATTTAATGGCATTTGTGTTCTTTTTAGATGATTAATGAAAAGTATTCGATCGATATCTAATTGAACATATTGCCTATTATTATTCCCATTTCTATTAGCTGGGGGAAGAAGGTTAATTTTTTCGTAGTATCTAATTGTATCTGTACTTAATCCTGTTTTCTTTGCAACATCTGATATTGTGAATATATCGTTCATTTGTAATTACACTCCTTTCACTACAAGTGTATGACTTGAAGTTAACTCCAAGTCAATCATTTTGTTTGAGGAATTTTTATAAAGAGAAGGAGATTGCATGAAATAGTGTAGCGCATATGCAAAAGCAACTTTGGAAGTTGCTGAAGGAAAGGGAATTGTTATTTTGTGTAGCATGAATTAGTGCTGAAAGTGATAAGCAAGCATGTAGTATAGGTACTTAAAAGTGCCTACATCACTTTAAAGTACGTACTGTTATTCATGTTATGGCCGATTTATAATAACACTCGTAGCACAAAGAAAGTTATAACGATGACAATCGGCAACAATGTGGTATTACAGTATTGCCTATCAATTTTGAGAAGAAATATGAAAAGTATAGATTTATATGAATGAAGGAAAGTGAGTGAAACACATGGAAAAGTTTGCGAATCATTTTGGATATAATCGTATGTTTGCGAAAGATCAGCTTACGTTAGGAGTCCACATTCCGATTGAAAATTATCAGTTTCATGCTCCAACGATGGAAAAACAAGTAGAGTTAGTGCAAAAAGCAGAACAATATGGTTTTACAGGTGTATGGCTTCGCGATGTTTTGCTGCAAGACCCTGATTTTGGTGATCCTGCAACAGGTCAAATTTACGATATGATGATTTATTTGACGTATTTAGCAAGCAAGACAGAGAAAATTGCATTTGGAACGTCGGCAACAGTGTTGTCACTTCGTCATCCATTGCGTGTAGCAAAAGAAATTGCTACATTAGATCAACTATTTCCAGAAAGAATTATGCTTGGCGTTTCATCCGGTGACAGACGTGCCGATTTCAAAGCGTTAGGTGTTAGTCATGAAACACGAGGTGAAAAGTTTAGAGAAGCATTTGCTTACTTGGAAGAGATTTTGTATAAAAACTTCCCGTCTATCCAGTCGACGCTAGGAGAAGTGCATGGTGCGAATTTAGTTCCAAAACCGTCTAAACGTGTTCCAACCTTCATTACAGGTTTTAGTCAGCAAAATATGGAATGGTTTGCTGAACATGGAGATGGATGGATGTATTATCCACGTAGTCCAGTGCATCAGGCAGCAGCAATTGGACAATGGAGAGAACGAGTAGAGGATTATCATCCAGATGTATTCAAACCATTTATCCAACCGATGCATTTAGATTTATCTGAAGATCCAAATGAACGTCCTACACCGATACGTTTAGGTTACCGTACAGGGCGTAAGGCACTAATTGAATTACTTGATGTATATAAAAGTATTGGTGTGAATCATTTATTCCTTGCTCTATTTGATGGTCAACGTCCAGCTGACGAAGTATTGGATGAGCTAGGAGAAGAAGTGCTGCCGCATTTCCCAGCCTTGTAAAGGAGTGAAAAGAATGAAAGCAATAGGACTTATGCAATATGGAGATAAAAGTGTACTACAAGAGATTGAAATGCAGACACCGCTATTGGGAGACAACGATGTACTGATTGAAGTATATGCAGCTGGTGTAAATCCTGTGGATTGGAAAATACGTGAGGGGTTACTTCAAGACGTAATTTCTTATGACTTCCCGCTCGTTTTAGGATGGGATGTTGCAGGTGTAGTTGCTGCTATAGGAAAAAACGTAACAGTATGTAAAGTGGGGGATGAGGTATATAGTCGTCCAGATATTGAACGAAACGGCACGTACGCAGAGTACGTGGCTGTAGATGAAAAATATGTGGCGGAAAAACCGAGAAATCTATCTTTTGAAGAAGCGGCATCAATCCCTCTAGTAGGTTTGACAAGTTGGCAAAGCTTAGTGAAGTTCGCAAATGTTCAAAAAGGTAATAAGGTTTTAATTCATGCTGGATCTGGCGGGATTGGTACGTTTGCTATTCAACTAGCGAAAAGTTTCGGTGCACATGTTGCAACTACGACTAGTACGAAAAACATGCAATTTGTAAAGAATCTAGGCGCTGATACTGTCGTCGATTACAAAACGGAAGACTTTTCTTTGCTTTTGCATAATTACAATATTGTATTTGATGTGTTAGGTGGGGATGTACTAAAGAATAGTTATAAAGTACTTGCACCAAATGGAAAGTTAGCGTCTATTTATGGTCCGAAAGGTATGAAAATTCCGCAAACCGAGATATCAAGAGAGAAAAATATTGAGAGTGACCATATATTTACTGAACCTAACGGATATGAACTTTCTCTTATTACAGAATTAATTGAGAGCGGGAAGATTAAACCTGTTGTCACGCATGTGTTGCCTTTACATGTAGAAGGTGTAAAAAAAGCACACCACATAAGTGAGTCAGAACGTGCTCTTGGGAAAATTGTATTGAAGAAACATTGGTAAAGTATGAGGTTTTAGAGACAGTATTGTGCTAAGTAGCGAATGAACTTATATATTCTATTCTAGCAATTGTTTTAAAAGGGAGAGAACAAATGGATTCAATGACATTTCTTTTACCCCGCATTAACAGGCAGTAAGACCCCCACCTCAAAATTCAGCGATATCATAGAAGTTAGGTGGGGGCAACTGCCTGTAAAAGCCCGATTGGTTTAACTAATAATCAGTGGGGATGAACAAAATCCCCACTGATTAAAGTTTCACTTTATCCGGAGCGACAGGGGGATTTAGCGAAACGCAAAATTTATCCTGCTTTATATAAGCTATTTAGTAATCAAAATATACCGCAATCTATTTCGATTATCGGTATCGGCAGAAGGGTAATGTCAGATGTGCAATTTCAAACAAAGGTAGAACAATCCCTTGCTACATTTTCTAGAATATCTACTGATGACGAATCAGGAGTAGAAGAATTTATTAGTACATTTCGTTATTGTCAATTAAATACAGCGAATATAGAGGACTATCCAGATTTGTTGCGCCTTGTAAAGATGCGTGAAACAGAATTAAACATTCCTGAAAACCGCATGTTTTACCTATCTGTTATACCAGAAGTATTTGATGTCATTGCTTTAAATATTAAGAAAAGTGGATTGTGGGCTACAAAAGGATTGAACCGTCGTCTTATTATAGAGAAGCCTTTTGGTTATCATGTAACGTCTGCTCGTGAGTTTAATGAAAAAATGATTGAAGATTTTGATGAAACTGACATTTGTTATATCAATCATTATCTTTGAAAATGAATGGTAATTAGGAATACACTTAGAAAAGCATTACGAAATAAATAGTATGTAATGCAAGACATTTTTATTGACGATAATAATTTATATGGTTAATATAATAGACATAAGATTATTTAATTACTAAAAGTAATCGAATATACATTTGTTTGTTAGGTTCGATAAATAAGTAATCTGTGGTAGAAATGCTTTGAATTGCCACTATTAATATTGGGGACAATTAGAAAGCGAAAGGTATAAAAGGAATTGGAATTTGATAACTCTTTGTTTTTTTATAAAAACAGGGGATTCTGTACAATTCATTTTTAAAATATTGACAAGGATTATACAACAAGAGGGGGACTGAAATTGGAATCAATGACCTTTGTTTTATTTGGAGCGACAGGGGACTTAGCGAAACGCAAAATTTACCCCGCACTATATAACTTATATAGAGATCAAAAGCTTCCAAAGCAAATATCTGTTATCGGGCTTGGGAGACGTGAAGTATCTCATGTAGATTTTCAAAAAAGAATAAAAGAATCAATAGAGACGTTTTCTCGCCATAGAGAAGAAGGGACTTCAGATCTCGAAGGTTTTTTAGATAATTTTCGCTATTGTCCATTAGATGTGAGTAAGCCGGAAGACTATGAGAGATTATTACAAGTCGTTCGCGAAAGGGAAGAAGAACTACATATAAAAGGTAATAGAATGTTTTATCTTTCCGTTGCTCCTGAATTTTTCGAGACAATCGCTTTAAATATTAAGGAAAGCGGACTTGATAAAACGGATGGATGGAAACGCCTAATGATTGAGAAACCGTTTGGGCACGACCTTACATCTGCTCGTGAGCTGAATGATAAGCTTAGTCGCACGTTTGAAGAAGACGAGATATACCGTATTGATCATTATTTAGGTAAACCGATGATTCAAAATCTTGAAGCACTAGAATTTGCAAATCCTGTTCTCCAGTCTATTTGGAATAAAGAACATATAGCGAATGTACAAATCACAGCTAGTGAAACAGTTGGGGTTGAAGAAAGAGCAGGATATTATGATCAGGCAGGAGCCATTCGAGATATGGTTCAAAATCATATGTTACAAATATTAATGATGACTGCTATGAATCTGCCGGAAAAGGTTAATGCATGTGAAATTCGAGAGGAAAAGCGAAAGGTAATGGAGACGCTTCGTAAAGTGAAAAAAGAAGACGTTCAAAACCATATCATTCGCGGACAATATGCTTCAGGAGAGATAAAAGGCGAGCAAGTTGTAGCATATAAAGAGGAACCAGGAGTAAATCCTTCTTCTAACATAGACACATTTGTTGCTGCTCGATTGTGGATCGATAATCCGTTTTGGACTGGCGTTCCATTTTATATACGAACAGGTAAACGAATGAAAGAAAAGTCTACTCGTATTGTAATCGAATTTAAAAATACGTTAAAACAGCAATATCAAGATAGTAATCCAAATGCAGCACCTAACTTGTTAATAATTGAAATTAGCCCAGGTGAGAACGTTTCATTACAGTTAAATAGTAAAAATCCATTAAAAAATGGAGAAATTGAACCGATGCGTATTAACTTTACTTGTGAGCAAGCAGATGTGGGAGTACCTGAAGCGTATGAAAGACTCATTCATGATGCTGTGAGTGGAGACGCTACATTCTTTGCACATTGGAAAGAAGTTGAATTGTCATGGGAATGGGTACAACCAATTCTTGAAGCATTCGAGGAAAACTTATTACCACTTCATGAATATGAGTCTGGTTCATATGGTCCAGATGCGTCGAATGAATTATTGCAAGAAAGTGGATTTAAATGGTGGTTAGATCAAGAAACGGAAAAATAAGTACTTTCTTTCATGAAAGCATGTAGGGGGACGATTACTATGACACAAAACATAAATCAATTAGCAGTGAATACACTTCGTACGTTATCAATTGATGCTATTAATGCGGCAAATTCAGGTCATCCAGGTCTTCCGATGGGAGCAGCACCGATGGCTTATGCATTATGGGCGAATCATTTAAGTCACAATCCTAATCATCCGAAATGGTTTAACCGTGATCGATTCGTTTTATCAGCGGGACACGGATCGAGCCTACTGTATAGCTTACTTCATTTAGCTGGATATGACGTTTCAATTGATGACTTGAAAAGCTTTAGAAAGTTAAATAGTAAAACACCAGGACATCCGGAGTTTGGTCACACTTCTGGAGTTGAAGCGACGACAGGACCGTTAGGACAAGGGATTGCGAATGCTGTCGGAATGGCAATGGCAGAAGCGCATTTGGCAGCGAAGTTCAATAAGGATGGTCACTCTATTATAGATCATAATACGTACGCTTTAGTTGGAGACGGTGACTTAATGGAGGGTGTCGCTTATGAAGCGATGTCAATGGCAGGGCACATGAAACTTGGCAAGTTAATTGTACTGTATGATTCAAATGAAATTTCACTTGATGGTGAATTAAACATTGCTTTTTCTGAAGATATTCAGAAAAGAGTAGAATCTGCACATTGGCAATATGTAAGAGTTGAGGATGGAAACGATGTTGATGCGATTACAAAAGCGATTCAATTAGCGAAAGACAATACGGATCAACCTACTCTTATAGAAATTAGAACCATTATAGGTTATGGAAGTCCAAAAGTTGCTGGAACGAACAAAGCACATGGTAATCCGCTTGGGGTAGAAGAAGCGACAGCGACAAAACAAGTGTATGGTTGGGATTATGAGGAAGACTTCTTTGTGCCTGAAGAAGTAACAGCTCATTTTAATGAACTGAAACAAAAAGGTATTGAAAAAGAGAATGAATGGAATGAGCAGTTCAACGTATACAGAGAGTCAAACCCTGCACTAGCAGATGAATTAGAAAAAGCGATTACAGGTGAGGTTTTAATCGAAGCGAAAGACATTCTATCCTTTGATACTGAAAAAACGATTTCTACTCGTGTTGCAAGTGGGGAAGCTATTAATCATTATGTGAAAACGATTCCTTCTATTTTCGGTGGAAGTGCAGATCTTTCTCAGTCTACGATGACAGATATAAAAGGTGAAGCAGTATATGCAGTAGAATCGTATGCTGGCCGCAATATATACTTCGGTGTACGTGAACATGCAATGGGCGCGGCAGCGAATGGACTGGCTCTTCATGGAGGGGTAAAACCATTCGTAAGTACATTCTTTGTATTTAATGACTATCTTCGTCCATCGATTCGACTTGCTGCACTGCAAAAGTTACCTGTTACTTACGTATTTACACATGATTCGATCGCTGTAGGAGAAGATGGTCCAACGCATGAACCTATTGAACATTTAGCAGCTCTTCGTGCAATTCCTGGTTTAACAGTTATCCGCCCGTCAGATGCAAATGAAACAGCAAGTGCGTGGGCGTATGCATTACAGCAAACGGATGGTCCAGTCGTTTTAGTACTGAGTCGTCAAAATTTACCGGTGTTTAATGAAACGAAAGCGAACATAGAGAATCTCTCTAAAGGAGCTTACGTATTAACGGAAACAAATGAAAATCCGGATGTAATTTTAATTGCGACAGGTTCTGAAGTATCTTTAGCTGCTAGTGCAAAAGCAAAACTAGAAGAAGACAATGTCTCTGTTCGCATCGTTGCAATGCCGAGCTGGGAGTTATTCGATCGCCAATCGAACGAATATAAAGAATCCGTTCTTCCGTCTTCTATAACGAAACGAGTATCTCTTGAGATGGGTGTATCTCTCGGTTGGGAACGTTATGTAGGGCAAGAAGGAAAAGTACTATCAATTGAAACATTTGGAGCTTCAGGTACTGGAGCTGAAGTCATGAATCTATTTGGATTTACGATAGAAAATGTTGTTCAAATTACAAAAAATGTGTTGAATTCTTAAGCTATGACTGTGAATACCTTTCTAGATTTATCAATACTGAATGGTATTCAAAATCGTAGTGATATGAATTTTTAATAAAAGATAATCTGAGGAGGAATTATATTATGCAAGTAGGATTAATTGGGTTAGGTAAAATGGGATTAAATTTAGGGAAAAATTTAATGGATCATAAACATGAAGTAGCAGCATTTGATTTAAATGCAAGTGCAGTGGAAGAAATGAAAGAGTACGGGGCAACAGGTACATCTAGTTTAAGTGAACTTGTTCAGTCATTACAATCACCAAGAATTCTTTGGGTAATGGTACCACACGCTGTTGTTGATTCTGTTATTGATGAGGTTACACCACTTTTATCAAAAGGAGATATTTTAATTGAAGCAGGTAATTCACATTATAAAGAGTCTATCCGCCGATATGAACAATTAAAGAAAGATGGCATTCACTTTATGGATGCAGGAACTTCTGGCGGAATGGAAGGCGCTCGTAATGGTGCTTGTTATATGATCGGAGGAGATCAAGAAGCTTGGGACATCGTTGAACCTATCTTCCGCGATACTGCTGTAGAAAATGGATTTTTATATGCTGGAAAAGCTGGTAGTGGTCACTTCTTAAAAATGGTTCACAACGGAATTGAATACGGTATGATGGCTGCTATTGGTGAAGGATTTGAGATTCTAGAGAAAAGTGAATTTGACTACGATTATGAAAAAGTATCAAGAGTATGGAACAACGGTTCAGTCATTCGCTCTTGGTTAATGGAATTAACAGAAAATGCATTTTCTAAAGATGCAAAACTGGATGAAATTAAGGGTGTTATGCATTCTTCTGGTGAAGGAAAATGGACAGTAGAAACAGCATTAGACCTTCAAACAGCAACTCCTGTTATCGCAATGTCTCTATTAATGCGCTACCGCTCATTAGACAATGATACATTTACAGGAAAAGTTGTAGCAGCTCTGCGCAATGAATTTGGCGGACATGCAGTAGAAAAGAAATAAAGTGAAACTTTAATAAGTAGGGGCTTTATTCCACACCAATCGGGCTTTTACGGGATAAGCATATTAAACATGTAACTCATCAACGTTTAAAAACTGGAGGGAATGGATCATGAAATTTTTTATTGATACTGCAAATCTTGAGGACATAAAAAAAGCATATAAACTTGGAGTTTTAGCTGGTGTTACAACAAATCCTTCTTTAGTAGCAAAAGAGGGCATTAAGTTTGAAGACCGTATTGCAGAAATTTGTCAGGCAGTGCCGAAAGTTGAATCTGTTTCGGCAGAAGTAACGCCAGATGCTGTTACAGCTGAAGAGATGATCGCTCAAGCAGAGGAACTGATTAAGATTAACGGCGGCGATGAAAAAGTTACAATAAAACTTCCGATGACGCTAGCAGGATTAGAAGCTTGTCGCTATCTTACTGAAAAAGGTGTAAAAACGAACGTTACACTTATTTTCACCGTGAACCAAGCACTTTTAGCAGCTCGAGCAGGTGCAACGTATGTTTCTCCATTTTTAGGGCGCTTAGATGATATTTCTGAAGATGGCGTATTATTAGTTGCTAAAATTGCTGAATTATTCGATGTTCATCAATTAGATACACAAATTATTGCGGCTTCTGTTAGACATCCAGATCACGTAACTCGTGTAGCGATGGCAGGTGCTCACATTGCAACAATCCCTTATAAAGTAATCGAGCAACTTGCTATGCACCCATTAACAGATCAAGGTATTGAGAAGTTTGCTGCGGATTGGGCGAAAGCTCCTAAATTATAATGCATAAAAGTGAAGGGGCTTTCCGAAAATTGCTTTTCATGAGAGGACAAATCCTAAGTAACTTCATCGTTTAAACTGGATCCTGAGTTTGTAGTCTTACTACGTGAAAACAGCAGAGAAGAAAGTGTCATTCACTTTTGAAGAAGGAAAATATGCTCGTATGAAGCATGTATAAAATAACACTATAATTATGAAAGAGAAATCCCCTTATCAGAGAGAGTAGTTAACATGTATCTCTGATAAGGGAGATTCTTTTTGTATAAATTATTATTTTGTGAATATGATTTGTATATCGATATATAAATTCTTACTCATGAAAGAACGATATAGGTTCTCTTAATTGTATAGTAATTTTGAAAGGGTTTACATAAAGGGGTGGAACTGAGTATGAATATGTACCTTTTAATGATTACATTATTATCAATCGTAATTGTTATTTTAGGGGTGTCGTGGTGGAGATGGCATGCGTTTATTAGTTTAACGGTTGCAAGTTTGTTTTTAGCAATTATGTCTGGAATGCCAATGGATAAAATAGTGAGTGCTTATGAAACAGGAGTGGGAAGTGTTCTAGGGCATTTAGTAGGTATTTTAGTATTAGGTACAATTTTAGGGAAAATGATGGCAGAGTCAGGTGCTGGAATGCAAGTGGCAGAGTTCTTTATTAAATCCTTTGGGATAAAAAACTTACCATGGGCTATGTTAATTGCAGGTTTTATTATTGGAATCCCGGTGTTTTTTGAAGTAGGTATTTTAATATTACTGCCGTTAGTAATTTCAATTCATAAAACAACGAAACAAAATATTTTATTAATAGCATTACCAGCAATTGCTGGGCTATCTGTCGTGCACGGTCTTGTTCCTCCGCATCCAGGGGCCATAGTTGCAATTGGTATTTATAAAGCGAATCTTGGGAAGGTACTAATGTATTCACTCATTATTACATTTTTTGCAGCGATTATTGCAGGTCCTATATTTGCGAAATGGATTCACAAACGTGTAATTCCTGAAAATGAGCCAGAATTGATTCGTGTAAATACAAAATCAACGAAATTACCAGGAATAGGAGTTTCATTTTTAGTTATATTGTTACCTGTTATGTTAATGGTTTTAGCTGCAGCAGCTCCTTATGTGCCTCTTTCTAATACTTTGATGAAGATTATCACATTAATCGGTAGTCCTATCATTGCACTATTGATTGCATGTTTTGCGGCGTTCTATTTTCTTGGATTTCGTCAAGGTATCGATAAAAAAGCTATTAAGAAGATAACAGAAGATAGCTTATTACCAATCGGTTCAATTGTTGCGATTATTGGTGCTGGCGGGGGTTTTAAGCAAATTCTTATCGATAGTGGGGTAGGGAATGCTATTGCTCAAATGTCTGAACATTTAGCTCTATCTCCAATTGTATTAGCATTTATAGTAGCTGGTTTAATTCGAATTGCGACAGGGTCAGCGACAGTCGCCTTAACAACAGCAGCGGGTATCGTTTCGCCAATCGTTGAAAATACAACAGGTGTGAACTTAGAATTACTCGTTATTGCAACAGGTGCAGGAGCATTAATGTTTTCACACGTAAACGATGCTGGTTTTTGGATGGTAAAAGAATACCTAGGTTTAACAGTGAAAGAAACATTTAAAACATGGACAGTATTAGAAACGTTACTTTCATTTATCGCTTTTGGAGGCGTTTTACTAATCGATATGTTTGTTTAAGATAAAGATGTTTCTATTTAGATAATTGTGGCATACAACGTTATCAATAGATAAAAGGAATGTATTTTTATGGTGGGATACTGTAACAATTTTTTGTTAGGAGGAAGAAATGGTGAGCTCAAAATATATGATTGGTGTAGACATTGGGACAACTAGTACAAAATCAGTTCTATTTTCTACTGATGGATCTGTTATTGCTAGTCATGGAATTGAATATCCTTTATATTCTCCTACGCCTGAAACAGCAGAACAAGACCCAGAAGAAATTTTTCGTGCAGTAATACATACGATTAAAGAAACTGTACGATCAAGTAGTGTACAGCCAAGTGATATTCTTTGTGTCTCTTTTAGTTCGGCAATGCATAGTATCATTGCTGTAGATGAAAAGGGAAAGCCGTTAACGAGATGTATCACTTGGGCAGATAATAGAAGTGCAAGCTGGGCGGAGAAAATAAAGAATGATATGAATGGTCACGAAATTTACCTTCGTACTGGGACACCAATTCATCCGATGTCACCACTTTCGAAATTAGTTTGGCTACAGAATGAGAAGGCAGAGTTATTCGCAAAAAGTTATAAATTCATTTCTATTAAAGAATATGTTTTTTACAAGTTATATAAAGAGTATGTAATTGATTATTCTATAGCATCAGCAACAGGGATGTTTAATTTAAAATCTTTAAAATGGGATGAAGAGGCTTTATATGTTGCGGGAATTACAGATGAAAAGCTTTCAAAGCTTGTTCCAACAACGCACAGTTTAACAGGATTAGATGAAGAGCTGGCCAAAGAGATGAATGTACCTGTTTCTACGCCTTTTGTAGTAGGAGCGAGTGATGGAGTACTATCTAATTTAGGGGTAAATGCAATAGATCCTGGCGTTGTGGCTGTTACAATTGGTACAAGCGGTGCGATTCGTGCTGTAACAAATCGTCCTGTAACAGATCCAAAAGGGAGAATCTTTTGTTATGCGTTAACTGAAGACCATTGGGTAATCGGTGGTCCAGTTAATAACGGTGGTATGATTTTCAGATGGGCTCGTGACCAATTGGGTACTTCAGAGATTGAACTTGCGAAGCGTTTAGGAAAAGATCCATATGAAGTACTTACTGAAATAGCAGCAAAAGTGAATCCTGGATCTGACGGTTTATTATTTCACCCGTATTTAGCAGGGGAAAGAGCTCCTTTATGGAATGCAAATGCACGAGGATCTTTCTTTGGACTCGGATTGCATCATAAGAAAGAACATCTGATCCGTGCTGTTTTAGAAGGAGTAATTTATAACTTATATACAGTTCTTCTCGCTTTAAAAGAGCTAATTGGTGAACCGAAAAAAATTCAAGCGACAGGTGGTTTTGCAAGATCGGAACTTTGGAGACAGATGATGGCAGATATTTTCCATCAAGACGTATATGTTCCGGAAAGTTTTGAAAGTTCTTGCTTAGGAGCTGCAATCCTCGGTTTATATAGTTTAGGTGAAATAGATACATTATCCGTAGTTTCTGAAATGGTAGGTGCAGATTTTCATCATGAGCCAAACATGGAAAGTGTGGAAAAATATAAAGATTTAACGCCAATCTATATTCGTCTGTCCCGTCAATTGGAAGAAGAATATGAAAGTATAGCAGCGTACCAAAAAAAGTGGGTTTAAAAGCTATTTACCAAGAAAATATGGTAACGTATAAAGAGGTACTCCGATTTTTTAGGATACTCTTTCAACATAAAATATTTTAAGAAGTATGATGAATGAAAAATATAGGGAGAGAGGGTTATGAAAATGAAGGATAACAAAGAGTTTATTGGATATGTTGGAACTTACACGAAAGAAAATAGCGAAGGAATATATAAGTTTACTTTAGACACAGAAGCAAAAAAAATTAGTAATGTAACACTTGCCGCTAAGCTGGATAACCCTACATATGTAACGATTAACCGAAATAATGAATATCTCTATTCTGTTGTTAAGGAAGGCGAATCTGGCGGTGTAGCTGCTTATTCCATTGATAGTCATACTGGAGAACTAAAAGCGAAAAATAGACAAGTAGTAGAAGGTGCTTCTCCTTGTCATATTAGTGTTGATAGTGGGAATCATACAGTAGTTACAGCGAATTACCATAAAGGAACGATTGAGTCTTTTGAAATAAATGAAGAAAATGGAACTGTAAATCCTGCTTCATCTATTATGGCACATGAAGGTTCAGGTCCGAATAAAGAAAGACAAGAAAAACCACATGCACATTACGCGGGGTACACTCCTGATGAAAAATATGTAGTGGGCGTTGATTTAGGGATAGATAAAATAATTACGTATGAAGTAAAAGATAGTACATTAATAGAAGTGAATAGCCTGTCTGTGAATCCGGGAAGTGGACCAAGACACATTGCTTTTCATCCAAATGGAAAATACGCTTATGTAATGACGGAGCTTAGTTCAGAGGTTATTGCGCTAACATATAACTCGGAAGAAGGATCCTTTACAGAATTACAGTATATTTCTACTCTTCCAGAACAATTTGATGAAAATAGTCAAGGCAGTGCTATCCATATTTCTTCTGACGGCCACTTTGTATATGCAGGTAATCGTGGTCATAATAGTATCGCTGTTTATAGCGTAGATCAAAACTCAGGCCAGCTTACATTTGTGGAACATACATCTACAGAAGGAAATTGGCCAAGAGACTTTGTATTAGATCCTACTGAAAAGTTTCTTGTTGCTACAAATGAAAAGTCACATAATCTTGTGTTATTTTCAAGAGATGAATCTACAGGTAAGTTAACACTTTTACAATCTGATGTTGTTGTGCCAGAGCCTGTTTGTGTGAAGTTTTTAAATATATAATTTCAGATGCCTAAACAAAAGCAAAGCGATATCGCTTTGCTTTTTATTATTTCTTTTTCGGTCTACGTACTAATTCGCCGCCGCAGTTTGGACAAACGTTATGTCTTTCTTCTGTACATGGTGCGCAAAATGTACATTCATATACACAAATGTATGCTTCATAATCTTGTTCGAGCGATTGATCGCAAATTTGACAGTTTGTTTTCATTTCTAGTGCCATAATAAGTCTCCTTTTTAGTTAGAAAATTTATAATTTAATTATAATTCATTAAATAGAAATAGTCCTTTTCAATTGAAAGGAAATCGAATGATAAAGTTATGAATTGAAACGAAAGATGCTGGTTTATTTTAAAATTGATTATTTATTACAGTTGGAATATTATGAAATAGTCAAAAGACAACAGGGGGTATAGATTTTGACTAATCATAACGATCATTTAAAAGCAAACTGCGAAAAATGCTTCGGTCTATGTTGCGTTGCATTACCGTTCGCAGCATCGGTAGATTTTGCAGTGAATAAAGATGGTGGTAAACCATGTTCCAACTTACAATCAGATTTTAAATGTAGTATACATAAAAATCTTAGAGGAAAAGGTTATAAAGGTTGTACAGTATTTGAGTGTTTCGGTGCTGGACAGAAGATTTCTCAGGGTACGTTTAAAGGGATTGATTGGCGGAAAGATGCAAAGCATGCAAGAAAAATGTACGATGCTTTTCCAGTTATGCATCAACTTCATGAAATGCTTTGGTATTTGAATGAGGCGATTCTTTTAAAGGCAACACAGCCAATTCATAAAGAGCTGGAGAACGCAATTGAGGAGACAGAGCGACTTTCGAATTTAAATCCAGATGAGTTAATGAAAATAAATGTTCCAATGCATAGGGCAGAGGTGAACATTCTCCTTTTAGAAACGAGCGAACTAGTATGGAAGGAAATGAATACTGCGCGTAAGAAACGAATCATTCACCGCGGAGCAGACCTTATGGGAGCGAATCTGAAAAAGAAAAATTTACAAGGTGCAAATTTAAGAGGAGCTTATTTAATTGCGGCTAACTTAAATGGAGCAGATTTAAGAGGAGCAGATCTCATCGGAGCAGATTTGCGAGATGCAGATATTCGCGGGGCTGATTTTACTAATAGTATTTTTCTGACGCAAGTTCAAGTTAATGCTGCGAGAGGGGATAAGCATACGAAATTACCGAAATTATTGTCCCGTCCATCGCATTGGAGTGCGTAAAGAGTGAGGAGTGTTTAGTGTGGATATATTTCAGTATTTAGAAGAGATGCAAGAGGATGTCTTTTCGTTAGCAGTAGAGCAAATAGAAGCGAAGTATTATGATATATACCGATTTGTATTGGTTTTCACGACCAAGATCCAATTATGCGAACAGGCAGAGACTAAGAATCTCTGCCTGCTTTTTATTTCTTTTCAAAAGTAGTAATGAAAACGCTACATATAATGAGAATACCACCAATGAAAAAGTTACTATTTAATGTCTCATTTAATAAGAGCCAGCCAAGTAACGATCCAACGATAGGTTGGAAGAAGAAAAATAAGGAACCGATGCTTGCATCCATTAATTCCAATCCTTTATTCCAAAGGAAAAAGGCACCTGCTGTTGAGACGATTCCTAAGTATAATACGCCTAATATGACGTACGTATTTACTGTTCCGATAGAGGCCGCTTGTAGTTCCCATATCATAAAAGGTGTAATAAAAAAGAGTGAAAAGAAAATTGCGTACGTTGTAATAACTAAGGATGAAAATTGGATTGAAGCGATTTTTACATGAATAGATAGTAAAGCCCACGTAATAGCAGCTCCAACTAAAATGATTGTTCCGATAAAATAAGAGCCGATTTCAATGTCCCATCCGATTACGATAATGACACCGATTGTCGCTATTATAGTAGATAAAAGTCTACGAGCAGTTAGTTTCTCTTTCAAAATGAGCGCTGCAAATATAACCATAAATGCAGGTGTAGCTGATGTAACTAACGAGCCTGTATGAGCGTCGGATAATTTTGTTCCGATAAATTGGCATGTGATCGAAATGAAATAGCCGATAAATCCAATCCAAGCGAAGAGGAGCCAATCTTTTTTGCGAATGGTTACTTTTTTCTTTTGCTTTTTCTCAGCTAGTTTTAAAATGCCATACAAAACAACAAAAGCGATAATAAAGCGTAGCCAAACGAGTGTTAGTGGTGGGATAAAATCGAGTACGTATTTGCTAACAACATACATACCGCCCCATATACTTGCTGCTAGTGATAAATATATAGCTCCTAAAATTGTTTGTTTCATGTAAAGTACCTCCGTCTATTTTTAGGGTATTATGAGTTCCCTAAGACGAGGCGTAGTGTATGTGTTATATGATTGCCCGTCTTAGTTTATAGACGGCCTACAGGTTGATCGTTTTCGAATGAAGTGTTGTAGTACATGCGTGCATTCCTCCTCTTTAAGTTATAATGATATTATAACTTAATTTTCTGATTATTGGAGGTTGTTATGAAATATATCGTTATAAAATCACATGTTAGCAATTATCCTAATCCAATTCGCTTAGAAGAGGGGGATGTAGTGAAAATGATAGAGAGTTACGCTGGTCCGGAAAACTGGGAAAACTGGATGTTTTGTCACGAAGAGAAGTATAACCGGAAAGGATGGGTTCCGGAGCAAATTATAAGAAAAGATATGAATGGAACAGGAATTATTATAAAACAATATACTGCGAAAGAATTAAATGTGAGTATTGGAGAAAGATTGATCGGATTAGAAGAATTGAATGGATGGGTTTGGTGCGAAGGAAGAGATGGTGAGAAGGGCTGGGTACCAAAGGAAAACTTACAAAAATATTAATAATAATATTTGATCAATAATTAGGAAACATATTTTTGCTTATGAGTATATTGGTTGTAGGATAAAAAGTAGATTAATAGAGAAAGAGGAGGAGATTATTATAACTACAACCGTTATTTCACATTTTTACAATGAAGAGTATTTATTGCCATGGTGGCTTATGCATCATACGAAACTTTTTGATCATGGTATTTTAATTAATAAAGGTTCAACAGATCGTTCCGTTGAGATTTGTAAAAAATTCGCACCGCATTGGGAGGTGCGAGATTCTGTAAATCCAGAGTTTGATGCATATGCGACAGATCATGAAGTGATGAGGATAGAACAAGAAGTACAAGGATGGAAAATGATTTTAAATACGACTGAGTTTCTTTGCGTGCAAGATAAAAATCAGTTTTGGAAATCGCTAAATGAATTGGGGGGGAGGATGTATTGGCTGGACGGGCTTATTATGGTTGATGATCCTAACTACAACTATCCGGACCTTAACTTTGGAATACCTTTAATGAAACAGCGATTTCATGGTTATTTACCAGAAGATTGGCCGTTATGGAGAAGAGGTAGATTTATTCATAATCATGAGCATGGAAGTTATACGGTTGGAAGACATTTATCTGCGCATGAATCGATGATTTATCCACCTCTTGCCTGTATATTATGGTTTGGGTTTAGTCCGTGGAACGATGCGATGAGAAAGAGAAAGTTACAAATTGGTCCGACTCTTTCTGAAGCTAGTAAGCATGGGGGAATGGGGACGCATCATATTATTACGTCGGAAAGATTAGGAGAATGGTATAAGGAATTAGCGAGAGGAACGAAGGATTTACGTTTTAATGATGCATATCGTTATGTTTTTGTATAAATGATTTCCACCATAAAATTGTTTCTTCAATTCCTGTATTTAGATCGTATGTTGGTTTCCAGTTTACTTCAGTTTTTAAACGTTCTACATTAACCCCGACAAATAAAGGTTCATCTTTAGAGAAAGGGATTGCACCTAGTTTAATTAAATGTTCTTTTCCTATCTTTTTAGCAATGATAGAAGCTAACTTTTTAATTTGTACAGATTGACCAGAAGCGATATTGATGGTGCCTGTAACGCTGTGTTCTAATATTGTTACGAGAGCGTCAGCGACGTCACTCACATGGAGGAAATCTCTCGATTGTTTTCCATGTGTACATAGTGCTTCCTCGTTTTTTAATAAGGAAGTGATAATGTTAGAAACGAGCCGATTACCTTGTTCGTGAGGTCCATACATATGAAAAATGCGGCCCCAACACATGCTGAGGCCTGTTTGTTGTGCATACGTTTCTAGCCAGGAGTGCAGTGCATTTTTACATAAAGAATACGGGGTTTTATAGGAAAGGAGCGGTGAATCTTCAAATAATACGCCGTTAAACCATTCGTACTCTGCGCCAGTACCTGCAACGACAACACGCTTTCCGCCGCATGTTGTGAAGTGTTGAATCAATGAAATACTAGACTTTAGCCAATAGTAATTATTAATAGATACATAGCATGCTGGTGGCACCGCTTCCCAAGCAAGGTGAATGAGATGGCTAGGCTGAACATCCGAAATGAATTGTTTTACTTCGTCATCGCGAAGCAAGTTTACTTTATGCCAATGGCAAGGGAGGTGAGAGGGGTTATTTTTATTATACGTGGCGTGCACTTCATATCCCTTTTGTATAAGTGAATGTACAACATATTTACCTATCCAGCCACTACCACCTGTTACAACAACTTTCTTCATGGCTCGATCACCTCAATTTCTGGAACCGTCACTAAAAATTTACCGCCCCATTCACGAATGAAAGAGCATTCTTTCATAATTTCGTCTTTCAAATTCCAAGGAAGTATAAGAATGTAATCCGGTTTTGTACGTTTAATTTCTGCTGGAGATTTTATTGGAATACGAGTTCCTGGTAAAAGGAGATTTTGTTTGTGAGGATTTTTATCTACTGTATAAGCTAGAAATTCTTTACCTATCCCGCAATAATTCAAAAGGGTGTTTCCTTTAGCTGGAGCACCGTAACCGATAATTTGTTTGTTTAAAGCTTTCGCTTCAATAAAAAACTTTAAAATATTTATTTTCAATTGTTCGATGCGTTTAGAAAAAAGGAGATAGCAATCTAAAGTATCTAACCCGTGGTCGACTTCTTTTTGAATTAATTTTGTAACATTGGAATGGATAGTTGATTGGGCACTTCGATGGTTTACAAAAATCCGTAAGGAACCACCATGCGTTGAAAGTTCTTCTACATCAACAATTTGTAAATGATGATAACTTAAAACTTTTTGAAGGCTTATAAGTGAGAAGTAGGAAAAGTGCTCATGGTAGATAGTATCGAACTGTTTAAAGGATATGAGGTTTAATAAGTGTGGGAATTCAATTGTTATCGTGCCATCTTGTTTTAATAACGTTTTTAAACCGGCAACAAAATCATGCAAGTTTGGAACATGTGCTAATACGTTATTTGCGACGATTAAATCAGCTTGTGGCAATTTTTTTGCTAAGTCATTACTGAAAAAATTCACATGAGTAGGAATTCCTTTTTTGATAGCAATTTCTGCTACGTTTTTCGCGGGTTCAATTCCCAATGTCTCGATATTTTCTTTTTTAAAGTATTGTAATAAGTACCCATCGTTACTTGCGATTTCAATCACTTTTGAATGTTTCGTTAAGTTGAAACGCTTAATCGCCATTTCTACATATTGTTTAGCGTGTAGTAGCCAACTTGAGGAGTAAGAGCTGAAGTATAAATAGTTATGAAAAATATTTTGTGGGGATTCAAATTCATCTAGCTGTACGAGTAAACAAGAGTTACAAACAAATGTGTGCAGCGGATAAAAAGGTTCCATTTTATATGAGCTTTCAGGAGCTACAAATGAATTAGCAAGAGGGGAAACGCCCAAATCTAAAAAAGTGTTGGTTAGTAATGAGTGGCAAAAACGGCATTTTTTCTGTTCCATTTTATAGCCTCCTTATAAATTTTTGAATGCATCGATTTGTTGTCGTGTGAAAGATTCTATATTTTCACCAGATGCATATTTTTTGTACCAATCAACAGTCCAAGCGATAGCATCATCTGTTGATAACTTAGGAGTCCAGCCGAGTTTGTTTACTGCTTTTGTACTATCGAGTGTTAAAACAGGTGATTCATAAGGAGTATTTGTAGAGGAGGAAATGATTGTTAGTGAGTTATTCCATAATTTTATTACAGATTCAATGACATCATGAACGGTTCTGTTAGGTTCATTCATTGGGCCGAAATTCCACGCTTCTGCATATTTAGCATCATTCCAAAGTTTCTCAGCTAAAAGGATATAGCCATGTAGAGGATCTAAAACATGTTGCCACGGACGGACGGCATATTTGTTTCGAATACACAAAGTATGATTGTGCAAATATGCCCGAATGATATCAGGGAATAATCGGTCTTCTGCCCAATCACCACCGCCGATGACGTTACCAGCTCTGACTGAGGCGAGTTTCTGGGTATTAGTGCGGAAGAATGATTTTTGATAGGATGTTGCCGCTATTTCAGCGCAAGCTTTACTAGCGCTATAAGGATCGAAACCTCCTAGTCGGTCATTTTCCACGAACGCTCGGTCGCCACTACCGTCATTCTCATAACATTTATCGCTTGTCACATTAATAATGGCACGTACGCTTTCGACGGACTTTGCTGCTTCTAGCACGTGGACAGTACCTAAAACATTCGTTTTGAATGTATCGATAGGATTTTTGTATGAAGCGGTTACGATTGGCTGAGCTGCTAAATGAAATATTATGTCAGGTTTATGCTGCTTCATGGCATGAAATAAAGAATGGTAATCTGTAATATCGCCTTTCATTGTCGTGCACTCTTTTGCTACGTTACCTTGTTCAAAAATGTTAGGAATGGATGGGGGATGAGAAGAAAAGCCTACTACTTCTGCACCTAAAGAACTTAAGAAAAGGGTGAGCCAGGAGCCTTTAAATCCAGTATGTCCTGTAATAAATACTTTTTTCTTATTCCAAAAAGATGATGAAGCCATATTACCAAACCTTCCACGGAGCGTTATTACTTTCCCATAGCTCGACTAATTTATTTTTATCGCGCAATGTATCCATCGGATGCCAAAAACCAGAATGTTGATATGCGGCCAATTCATTTTTGTTTACTAACTGAACTAAAGTGTCTGTTTCAAAAACAGACTTATCTCCACTAATGTAATTGAAAACTTCAGGATTTAAAACGAAAAATCCACCGTTAACCCATCCGCCATCACCTAATGGTTTTTCTTGAAAAGATGTTACAGACTGTTTATCTAATATGAGAGAACCAAATCTACCAGGAGGTTGTACGGCAGTAACAGTAGCCATTTTTCCATGTTTTTTATGGAATGTAATAAGTTCTTTTATATTTACATTACTTAATCCATCACCATAAGTGAGGCAGAAAGGTTCGTCTCCGACATAATTTTGAATCTTTTTCACTCGGCCACCCGTTTCGGTATTTACACCAGTATCGATTAGTGTAACTTTCCATGGTTCTACACGATGAGAATGGCTAGTAATTGTATTATCGTTTAACTGTATTGTGAAATCAGACATGTGTAAGTTGTAATTTAGAAAGAACTCTTTAATTGCATATCCTTTATAGCCTAAGCAAATAATAAACTCAGTAATCCCGTAATGACTATACAAACTCATAATGTGCCATAGAATGGGCTTTGTTCCAATTTCAAT
Organism: Bacillus sp. PPSBB_2; assembly: GCF_045291115.1. Classification (NCBI taxonomy): domain Bacteria; kingdom Bacillati; phylum Bacillota; class Bacilli; order Caryophanales; family Bacillaceae; genus Bacillus; species Bacillus sp. PPSBB_2. Next base: position 3,461,399 of record NZ_CP147983.1, on the reverse strand, counting down.
CATAGGTTTCGGTTTTAAATGTGTTTCTTCCCCAATTCTTGTACCGTACCCACCAGCAAGAATAACAGCTTTCATTTTTTCCTCCTAAAATAAAAATTTATTATTTATACAGTATTCATGTTTTATGCAAATGAGATTGTTTTTGATTAAGTGAATGAAAATGTTTGAGGTGATGACGATGCAGAAAATATTACGGTTTGAATTTTGGAAATAATTCTTGATATTCAGGGTTATGACGGAGGTCTTGTGTTAGGTTACTAAGCTCTAAAAAACGTATGTCCAGTACTTCAGGAGATTGACCGTAATGTGTTTGAAGTCCCATTTGAACACCCCTTTTTGAAAGGGTAGGTGTAATTTGTAATTTTCTTGCCTTTGATTGTTCATTCCAAGGGCTAAAATAAAATTTTAAAATAAATGAAGGATAGTCATAAATTATATATCCGTGCCGCGAATGATGTCTACCAGGTAAATATGCACCGTCTAGATGATTGTGAATAAATCTCCAAGCACATCCGAGATTTGGGTTATAAGGGAAGACACCGTGGTATCGCTGTTCTACTAAGGGGATAGAATATCTAGGCTTTGAATAATTATAATTATGATTATCTATCATTAAAATCATTCTAATCGCATACATGTTTTGGCCTAGTGTATGAAGAGATGAAAAAAATTCTTCAGTATTATTACAACAAAAGAATTCAGTAGTATTTAAAACGATTTTCCAACCTGAAACTTCTCTTTCAATTTCCATCACTTCAATATCAGTATTAGTTGGATCAAACTCAAGAAATCTTGAATTTCGTACTTCCCAGTGGGGTGCTAATAGTTTACAAATCTCTACGGAACGATCTGTAGACCCTCTATTAATTAAAATGCCGTGATCGAATATTTTCGTGTGATGCATAAGCCACCATGGAAGTAGGTATTCTTCATTATAAAAATGAGAAATGATTGTCTTTTTCATATTAATTCCCTCCTATACAAGCAATCATTATTAGTAGGATATGCTTTTAAATAAGAAAGGTTAAAAGTGGCAGACAATGTAGTGATTAGGTAGTAGTTTAGTAATTTTATTGTATAAGTGTAGATTACTCGTATTGAATCATCATAGGAGGAGATTGGAATTTTGTATAAATTGTGAATAATAAACCGTCACGTTTGACTGTACAGTTTATGTGTTGTATGATGTAAGTAATATAAACAAGGGGGGAAGATCGTTGGGAAGGTGTATCGAATCGGACAGTTGGCTCTCATGGCTCACGTGTCGAAACGAACGATTGATTATTATACGAATCTAGGTATCTTAAAAGCGGAGCGATCTCAATCTAATTATCGCTATTACGACGAAACAGCATTTGAGACATTACAATTTATTGAGAAGTGCAAAGAAATGCATATGCCGCTTTGTGAGATTAAAGAGAAAATCGAGGAGAAGAAGAAGCTGCTCGGTATCAATGAACACGTTTCGAAACAAGTGAATGAAGTGACAGACCATATTCATCAATTAGAAGTGGAGCTTACTGAGTTAAAGCCGCTTTTAGATGGATTGACTGATTCACAACGTGAAAAAATATCGAAATCTTTATCTGGTCAAACGACAGCTTTAATACAGACACTTGCTCTATTATTATAGAATAAGTGAAATCCGACCTCTTTAATTTTTGTATCGGGCTATGTTTTCTAACAAACAAATAAGAAAACATTATAGTATACAGGAGGTGGACACCTTAGTTTTTTAACTAAGGGGATTCATTGGAAATATTTAATTTAGTCATGGTTGCGATTTTAATCGCATTTACTGGATTTTTCGTAGCAGCAGAGTTTGCGATTGTAAAGATACGTTCAAGCCGTATCGATCAGCTTGTTGCGGAAGGAAAACGCGGTGCTTTAGCAGCGAAAAAGGTAACAACAAATTTAGATGAATATTTATCTGCTTGTCAATTAGGTATTACAGTTACAGCTATGGGATTAGGTTGGTTAGGTGAACCGACAATTGAAAAGTTATTACACCCGTTATTTGAGAAATGGAACTTAAATCCTTCTATTTCATCAGTACTAACATTTGGTCTTGCTTTTATGATTATGACGTATTTACACGTTGTAGTAGGGGAATTAGCTCCAAAAACGATGGCAATTCAAAAGGCTGAAAGGGTAACGTTATTATTGGCAGGTCCATTAATGATGTTCTATAAAGTAATGTATCCATTTATTTGGGTATTGAACGGTTCAGCTCGTGTGATAACTGGTTTATTCGGTTTAAAGCCAGCTTCAGAACATGAAGTAGCTCATACAGAAGAAGAATTACGTCTTATCCTTTCAGATAGCTATGAAAGTGGCGAAATTAATCAAGCTGAATACAAGTATGTAAATAACATTTTTGAATTTGATAATCGCATTGCAAAAGAGATTATGGTACCGCGAACAGAAATCGTTGGTTTCTACCTGGAAGATTCAGTAGAAGAACACATGAAAGTAATCCAAAATGAGCGATACACACGTTATCCGATTTTTGGAGAAGATAAAGATGATATTATCGGTATGGTCAACGTAAAAGATTTCTTTATTCGATATATGACCGAGGATCAAAAAGATTTATCATCTATTCGCTCGTATATGCGTCCGATTATTGAAGTGATGGAAACGACTCCAATTCACGATTTATTACTTCAAATGCAGAAGAAGCGAATTCCGATGGCTGTTTTATATGATGAGTACGGAGGAACAGCTGGAATTGTAACGCTTGAAGATATCTTGGAGGAAATCGTCGGCGAAATTCGTGACGAATATGATGAAGATGAAGCACCACCAATTCAACATGTGAACGAGCAACATATTATTGTTGATGGAAAAGTGCTTATCTCAGAAGTGAAAGATTTATTTGGATTACACATCGAAGAAGATGATGTGGATACAATCGGTGGATGGATTATGATGCAAAATCATGAAATCGAAGAAGGACAACACGTTGAGGCGGAAGGTTATGAATTTAAAGTGTTAGAAAAAGACGCTTACCAAATTAAACGTGTTGAAATTCGTAAGATGGAACAAGAACAAGAAGAAGAGAAAGCAGCAACTGTGTAAGTTGCTGCTTTTCTTCTAAAGTACAAAAAATGAGAACTTAGGAGCGGATATTTTGATTCAAGAAGCCTTACGTGTATATCGATTACAATTGTATGTGATCTTTAGTGGTTTACTACTTATGTGGACGATTACTCCGTTTGGAAAACAAGTGACAGGGTTCGGTATTGGATTAGCAGTAAGCGCCTATTGTCTTTGGTTATTAGCTCGCAGAGTGGAGAAACTCGGAAAAAGTATCGTAATGAAGGAAAAGGCTCCTGGATTAGGAGTTTTAAACCGATTTGCAGCTGCTATTTTAGGAGCTATCATCATGTATGAAATTGAGCATGAAATGGAAATGTGGGCATTCGGTACAGGTATTTTAGGTGGTCACTTTTTAATGATTGCAAATTTAGCGTATGCAAATATGCAGTTAGTGAAAGAAGAAGAGAAGCAAAGAGAACATGCTTCGAAAAATATAGAGCTATGATGAAAGGGACCTAATCAGGTTCCTTTTTTAGTTTAGCGATATGATACAAGTAATCAAATTAACGACAAATATAATACGCTTCTTTTTTGTGTTTTTCAATAGTATGAAAAATAATAAAAAAATTTTAAAAAACCCATCGATTTCTAAAGGTTATGTATGTTATTATGACAAAAGACTTTTTGAAAGAGGTGGATACCAATGTTACAAGCGCTACTTATTTTTGTGCTTCAAATTATTTACGTTCCAATATTAACAATCCGTACGATTTTGCTTGTAAAGAATCAAACAAGATCCGCTGCTGGTGTTGGATTGTTAGAAGGAGCTATTTACATTGTCAGTTTAGGTATTGTGTTTCAAGATTTATCAAATTGGATGAACATCGTTGCCTATGTCATTGGCTTTAGTGCGGGACTGTTATTAGGCGGTTATATAGAGAATAAATTAGCAATTGGTTATATTACGTATCAAGTTAGTTTACTAGACCGTTGTAATGAATTAGTAGATGAATTACGTCACTCTGGATTTGGCGTTACAGTATTTGAGGGCGAAGGTATTAATTCTATACGTTATCGCTTAGATATCGTCGCAAAGCGTTCTAGGGAGAAAGAGCTTTTAGAAATCATTAATGAAATTGCACCGAAAGCGTTTATGTCTTCGTATGAAATTCGCTCGTTTAAGGGTGGATATTTAACGAAGGCGATGAAGAAAAGAGCGTTAATGAAAAAGAAAGATGAACATGCATCGTAAAAAAGAGGAGTAGTGCGGCATTAAAAGCGCAGTATAAGTCCAAATGTAAAAGGGAGGAATCTATTTTGATGTAGATTCCTCTCTTTTTTATTGTTAATTGAAAAACTAAATCGTATAATTATTTTTTCTACTCATCCTCAAATTAATGATTAGCCATATAACTTGAAAAAATACCGGTATGATAAACGCGATTAATATAACGATAAGTGATATGGATTTAATTTCAGGTGTTTGAATAACACCAGCACCATCAACCTCTCGTAACCAAATAATAGCGGCCCATATTCCAAAAACGATAATCCAAAATATGTTACCAATCCACCAAGAAATCCATCGTTTTTTCATGTTAACACTCCTTACAGTTATCTACTGTTAAAAGTATATTTTCGTTCGTTACAATTATCCCGTAAAAGCCCGATTGGTGAGGGCTGATTAAAGTTTCACTTTATAATGAAATAACTATAAATTTAGTTTTTCTTAACTGTATATCTAACTTGTTTGAAGGTTACTATTTCTCCATCATCATTATCATCTTTCGTTTGCAAAAGTTGAACTTTTGGTTTGTAGTCTGTCCGATGAGCGTGTTCGATATCTTTAATGTTAAGCTTGTAGGATTCACCATTCTTTAGCTTTTGTTCTAACACTTTTTTATTAGCAACATAAATAAAAGTTACTTTATTTTCATCAATTCCCTCGGTCTTAATTTCTAACTCATTATCTTTTGCTGTGATCGTTGGTGTTAATAATTCCATACTGCCTTTCCCGCTTTCTAAAGAATTCTCTGCTATAGTTGAACATCCTGATAGTATGATTCCGGTGAATAGAAGAACAAGTAATTTCCTTTTCATAACATCCCCTCCGATTCTATGTGATTTTTGATTTTGGCATTGTTAGACTGCTAGTGTGGAGCGTAAATGTTTAGCTAGTACTCTTTTTATTTTACCATAATATGTAAATTAAAAAAGGCTGTATATCCAATGTAAGAGAGACTGAAAAATTTACTTATTGTTGTAAATTCGTGTGTTTTAGCTTCTATTTCAATCGAAATGTAGACGAGAAAAAGAAATTTTTTATAGAAATTATAATTTTTACATTTTACTATAATGATAGGGAATAGATGAATTCATTTACTTCGGAGGTAGTTATTTGAACATTAATGAGAAGGCAATTGAAATGTTTGAACAAAATAAATATGAGGAAGCAATGGAACTGTTTCAACAAGCAGTACATGAATCTAGAGACGTACAATCTCTCAATAATCTTGCCTAGATGTATTTTTATGAGGAAGAGAATGATGATAAAGCTCTTGAATTAATAAGAGAAGTTGTTAAGTTGAATCCATCTTCATACTTTCCTTATAACATCTTAGGGGACATTTACATGAAACAAGAAAAATGGACAGAAGCGAAAGAAGCATTACAAAAGTCTATTTCGATTCAACCATCAGATGAAGCATATCATAATGTAGCTGTAGCGCATTATAACCTTGGAGAGCTGGAAAAAGCTTCAGAATTTTTCTTGCGAGTTGCAGGGGATTCGGACTATATCATGTATAGCTATGTAAAATGTTTAATTGATTTAGAACGAACGACAGAAGCAAAAGAGAAGTTAGATACTTTTAACAGGGAGTCTGATAATTTTTTAGGGGAAATTCATGTAGCAGATTTATATGTTGAGTTGAATTGCTATAAAGAAGCAATTGAATGGTTCGAAAAGGGATACAAAAAATGCTGGAAAAGTCCTAATTGGATTAGTAGATTTGTTTATGCTCTATATAAAGTGAATCATTTCTCGCGTATAAATGAAGTGATACGGGAATCTATCGAAGCGAAAACAGCAGAAATAAAAGATGTCGAGAATGAAGAAGTAGAAGACAACTGGACAGAGAAAGATAAGAAAGAGTTAATTGAGGAATATACAGAAGCGAATAATGATTATAAAACAATGATAGAGCGTATTAAATCAGGATATGTTCCAGGGTTAGAATTTGAAACGGATTTTATAGGTGGGTGCTATTTGTTTGGTTGTAAAAGGTATAATCATCTTGAATATGAAGAATAAAAAAATCGACTGTCACATATGATGGTCGATTTTTTTTATTATAGGACGCTTGTATTACATAGGTATATATCTATCCTCTTTAGAGGCCACTTTTTTTATATTCAAAATATGTAGTGAAATAAAACCAGTAAGCCCTATTCCGCCAAAAATAAGCCATGGTGTATACACTCCGCTTAAGTTGGATGTAAAAGATGTACCGGTATAATTACCAATGATAAAACCAAATGCGAGTGATAGTTGATAAAATCCAAAGAAAGTGGCTGTATATGATTCATTACTGTAATTTGCAATAGCGATATCAGCGTTTGGTAATACAAGTGTTTCACCGATTGTAAATAAAATTACACAAATAAAGAGCCAATATGGGTGTTGAAATAAAGGAATGAGTAAAAAGGAAATACTCATTAGTAAAACACCGTATTTAATAAAGGAAAGGGTGTTGTATTTGAGAAAGAGTTTTCGGAATAACACCATAAATAGGACGCCTGTTATTGCATTTATCGTAATGACTAATGTAGCAAGTTGATTGCTATTACTAATGTTTTTCATATGAAGTGGAAGTGCGACAGTAAGCTGAGTAAACATAATATAGAAGAAAATCATGATAAAGGAAAACAGAAGGAAAGACTTATTTTGTAAGATGGCCTGTATTCCTAATGTAATAGACGTGTTTTCAGTAGTGACTTGGAAGTGATTTTTAAGTAAGTAAAAGATAAAAGCGAATAACAGCATAAGAGATCCTGTTAGAGAGAAAGCGTAGAGTGGATCGAGTAAGAGTAAGAACCCTCCTGCAATTGGTCCGATTATTGCACCGCAATTAAAGCTAAGGTTTAAATATGTAAATAAATTTTTTCTCAAATGAGCTGGTTGTGAACCGAATATGGCGCGCGCAGCAGGTTCGTAAAATGCAGTTCCGAAGCCAATAAGTGCAGAAGAAATAGAAATTGTATAGAAATCAGAGCATATTCCTAAAGCGATAAATCCGATTCCTCTCAAAAATAAACCGGATATCATCATAATGATATAGCCTATTTTGTCAGCAATTAACCCTGAGAATAATGGGATAACTCGTGATGTAATTGTCATAACCGTCAACACTGTTCCTACTTGGACAGCAGAAAAATGAAGAAAGGTTAATAGATAAATAGCTAAAAATGCGTATACTGCAAAATACCCAAAAGACATAAAAAATGAAGAAATAAGCATGAAACGTATCGGTGTTGAGAAACTTTTCATAGAAATCCTCCTAATTATGTAACCAGTAAAATCATTTGATGGTTAACTATTTTATACTATAATTATACATAAAGTCAGAAAAAAGTAAATTTTAAGAAGAAGGTGGATCGAATTGAATCAAAACGCTCCAAATGAACTAGAACATATTCGGGAATTTTTAAATACATGGAGAATACCAAACGATACGAGAGAGCCAATTGATTTGCTGCAAACAGAAGAAGACATAAAGCTTTTTATGAAAGAATATTTTGATGAAGAGTTTCCATTTCATACGATAGAGGAATTAAGAGGTTTTCGAGAAGATATTCGGATGACAATTGAAGGCGAAGGATCATTGCAAAAATGGTTAGAGAAATACCCATTTCATGTACATATAAAGGATGATATGAAAGATATTACATATGAACCGGTATATGAAGAGAATGTGTATACAAAAGTGTTAAGCATTGTGTTAATGTCAATTCAAGAAAATGTATGGGGAAGGTTAAAAGCATGTCCAGATTGTCGCTGGGTATTTTATGATCATTCGCGAAATGGAAGTAAAAGATGGTGCGGTATGTATGCTGGAGAAGAAGGAGGAAGAGCATGCGGTACGATTGCGAAAGTGAAAAACTACCGGGCGAAGAGAAAAGGGCGATCTGGTTATGATATGTAATTAATATTAGAGAAAGAAAAATGGATGGGGGAATGTAGAATATGAAAGGTACGCAAATGTTAGCTTTAAATAAAAAGTGTTGGGATACAGTTGCACCTTATTTCTTTCAAGTGGATTGTTTACCTAAATATGGTCCGTATACGGCGTCTGAAGATGAGATTCGTTTGTTCGATTCAATCAGAAAGAAAAAGGTTCTTGATATTGGCTGTGGAAGTGGGCATTCGTTGCAATATATGGCGGAACAAGGGGCAGAGGAATTATGGGGGCTTGATCTTTCGAGTACACAAATTGAAATAGCGAATAAGACGTTAAAGGAATGGAATCCAAAGTTAGTATGCGGAGCAATGGAAGAGGAAGGAGATATTCCGAAAGGGTATTTTGATATTGTATATTCCATTTATGCATTAGGTTGGACTTCAGATTTAAGAAAAACGTTGGAACTGATTTATTCATATGTAAAGCCAGGAGGAAGTTTTATTTTTAGTTGGGAGCACCCAGTATGTTCAAGTTTACAGTATGGTACAGAAGAAGTTGTTATAAAGTCTTCTTATCATGAGGAAACGCCCATTACGTTTGAAACATTTAAAGGAGAAAATGTACAAGCGACATTATATAAGAGAAAAATAAGTACATACATAAATGAGTTAAATAGAGCGGGATTTAAAATTGAGAGAATAGAAGAGCCTGAACCATCAAGCTCGTTTGATGGAGAACTAACTGAGCCGTCTACGAAGTATTATTCTTTATATAAAGCTAGAATGGTGCCGACTACTTTTATTATTAAAGATAGAAAATAAACTGTTTTTATAAAAGAAGCCTATCATTTCAAACAAATGATAGGCTTCTTTATTTTAATAAAATTCAGGTTAAATGTGTACTTTTGTTATAAAAATGCATTTCATATAAAAGGTGTAATTATTTTGGGGAAGGGGGATTGTTGTGCGTCATCATAGAAAGTGCAAAAAATTTGGAGTGGCACTGCCTCTTCCGCTTATAGGAGCAACGGGTCCGACAGGTAATAGTGGTCCAATCGGTCCAACTGGAGGGCATGAAGGTCCTGTTGGTCCTACAGGGGTGACTGGACCGACGGGAGCAACTGGGCCCCAAGGTCCTCAAGGTATCAGGGGAATACAAGGTCCCCGAGGGACAACAGGAGCACAAGGAATACAAGGGGTTATTGGTGATACAGGAGAGCAAGGTATAACTGGCCCGACTGGTCTCCAAGGTGCTCAAGGATTAATCGGTAACCAAGGTCTAATTGGTGATATTGGAGTACAAGGATTAGAAGGAATACAAGGAGCTACGGGTCCTGCTGGTAGTCAAGGTATACAAGGCACACAAGGAATACAAGGAGAAATAGGCGAGCGAGGACAAACAGGGGCACAAGGAATGCAAGGAGAGAGAGGCATAACTGGAGTCTCGGGTGTAACTGGTCCACAAGGCCCTCAAGGTGTTCAAGGAATACAAGGAGAGCAAGGGGCTATTGGTATACAAGGAGAAGACGGCTTCCAAGGTATACAAGGAATTACTGGAGAGGAAGGCCCGCAAGGAGCTCAAGGAATACAAGGGGAAGTGGGTCCAACTGGTTCTACTGGAATGCAAGGTGCCCAAGGTATAAGTGGAATAAAGGGGATAACAGGTGCAATAGGTTTACAAGGACCACAAGGTGTGCAAGGAATACAAGGTATAACGGGAGCAACAGGTTTTCAAGGGATAAAAGGAATAAGAGGTATAACGGGAGCGACAGGTAGCATTGGTATTCAAGGCTCAGAAGGACCACCGGGCGGTCCGACGGGAACAACTGGTCCAATTGGTCCATCTAGTGGGGTGACTGGACCAGCTGGACCACCCGGTCCACCAGGAGGTCCAACAGGTCCAACGGGTGCGACTGGTTCAACAGGTGTAAGCGGTGGGATAGGACCAATTGGAGCGCAAGGAGTGCAAGGTATAACCGGTCCAACAGGTCCTCAAGGTGTAAGAGGAGCGCAAGGTTCCCAAGGTGTAGTTGGAGCAGTTGGAGTACAAGGGGCACAAGGTCCTCAAGGTAACCAAGGTATAACCGGTCCAACGGGTGCAGAAGGTTCTCGAGGAATACAAGGTCCGCTGGGAGTAATCGGTCCAACAGGTGCACAAGGAATTATCGGTCCCCAAGGAAGTGCAGGGGAAGTCGGTATAACAGGCCCACAAGGAGTCCAAGGAGCGCAAGGTAGTCAAGGCCCACAAGGAAATGTTGGAATTACAGGTGCAACGGGTCCGCAAGGAATACAAGGTATACAAGGGATTCAAGGGTTGCAAGGCCCAATTGGAGCAAGTGGGGTGACAGGTGCTAGTGGTAGTATAGGCCCAGTTGGAGCACAAGGTAGTCAGGGCCCAAGTGGTGTGGTGGGACCGACAGGAGCAACTGGTAGTGCAGGTTCAATAGGTTTCTTGGGAATAGCGGGAGCGACAGGAGCGACTGGCTTACCTAGCGGGGGCGGTTATTTCTTTTCTACTTCAACGAGTACAATTGCAGCGAATGCGTTAATACCAATTAATTCTGGATCTACAGTTTTTGGTTCTGATGTCAGTTTAACAAATGCAACAACTGTAACGTTAAGTACGCCGGGAATTTATTTAGTAAGCTATTATTTTCAAGGCGATCCAACTGGGGGGAATGAAACGATTTCAGTGAGGCTTACTTTAAATGGAACACAAGTCACAGGGAGTTTTATTCTTTATGTTACAGGAGGTACTTTTGTATTAGAACCAGCAGTTTCGAATACGATGGTCATTGAAGTTACTTCTTCAAATGCAACTTTATCTTTACAAAATGGCCCATTAGCTATTGGGCATGTAACGACATTATCTGGTGTGATAACAGCTAGTTTAAATGTATTAAAAATAGTTTGATACGTTAGTTATAACGGGGGAGATGCTTGTGAAGAATCAAGATAAGTGTAGTAAGTTTCAAGCACCTATTCCTTTTCCACCGCCAGGTATTACGGGGCCCACTGGTCCAACCGGTCCAACTGGTGCTTTAGGTGGACCAACTGGACCGCAAGGAATACAAGGCGTACAAGGTCCAATCGGTCCAACCGGCCCAACTGGTTTAACTGGACCACAAGGTTCTCAAGGTAATCAAGGACCTATGGGAGAACGAGGCCCACAGGGAATACAAGGTGTTCAAGGAATACAAGGAGAAAGAGGTCCGACTGGTCCACCAGGAGGTCCAACTGGTCCAACCGGTCCAGCAGGATCACCAGGGGGTCCAACTGGTCCGACTGGAGCAACAGGGGCAACAGGAGCGACCGGAGCAACAGGAGCGACTGGAATTCAAGGGGTACAAGGAATCCAGGGACCGACCGGAGCAACTGGTGTAACAGGTTTGCAAGGAGTACAGGGACCAATGGGGGCAACGGGTCCAACGGGTGATCAAGGCATTCAAGGTCCACAAGGGATACAAGGAGTAACCGGTCCGACTGGTCCGCAAGGTCTACAAGGAATCCAGGGACCGGTAGGAGCAACCGGTCCGACTGGTCCACAAGGAGTGCAAGGGGCACAGGGGCCAATCGGTCCAACCGGCCCTCAAGGTCTACAAGGCATACAAGGTGAGCAAGGAGTAAGGGGAGCGACCGGTCCAACTGGTTTACAGGGGCTACAAGGAATCCAAGGTCCGAGTGGTCCAACCGGTCCTCAAGGAGTGCAAGGCGTACAAGGTCCGAGTGGCATAACCGGTCCAACTGGTCCTCAAGGAATACAAGGTATTCAGGGACCACAAGGAAGTATAGGCCCAACCGGTCCTCAAGGAATACAAGGAGTGCAAGGTCCACAAGGCCCAACCGGCCAGACGGGAGCAACGGGTCCTCAAGGAATTCAGGGAATACAAGGTCCAATTGGTCCAACCGGCCCCCAAGGAATTCAGGGGATACAAGGAGTGCAAGGTCCACAAGGCCCAACCGGTCCAACCGGCCCTCAAGGTCTACAAGGAATAACTGGCCAGGCGGGCCCAACTGGTCCAACAGGAGCAACCGGACCTACTGGTGCAACGGGTCCCCAAGGTCCACAAGGAATTCAAGGACCACAAGGAGAAACTGGTCCAACAGGAGCAACCGGACCTACGGGAGCAACGGGTCCTCAAGGTCCACAAGGAATCCAAGGTCCACAAGGGGTAACGGGGCAGGCGGGAGCGACCGGCCCTACGGGAGCAACAGGTCCACAAGGAATCCAAGGAATCCAAGGGCCACAAGGTGTGACGGGAGCAACCGGAGCAACCGGAGCGACTGGAGTGACTGGTGCAACAGGACCGACCGGAATCCAAGGAATCCAAGGAATAACTGGAGCAACAGGGGTAACGGGGATAACGGGCCCAACAGGTGCCACGGGTCCAACAGGCTTAACTGGAGCAACAGGATCATCTGCTATATCGACAGGTGGCGGATATTTCTTTTCTACATCAACAAGCACAATTGCAGCAAATGCCAACATCCCAATTAATTCTGGATCCACTGTATATGGAACTGGTGTATCTTTAACTAGTGCTACGACAGTCACAGTAGCGACGCCAGGAATATATTTAGTAAGCTACTATTTTCAAGGGGATGCGACTGGTGGGAATGAGACAGTATCTGTTAGATTGCTATTAAATGGAACGCAACTAACAGGGAGTTTTATACAAAACGTAACGACATCAACTGTAGTAATCGAACCAGCCATTTCAAATACACTTCTTGTGAATGTGACGAGTGCCAATTCAACATTAATATTACAAAATGGCCCGTTAGGTGTAGGGCATGTGACTACTATAGCAGGTGCGATTACAGCAAGCTTAAATGTAGTGAGAATTTTATAAAGAATATAAAAAACACAAGGAATGTCTTTGTAAGACACACCTTGTGTTTTTTAATATTAAATAAACATTTTCTTCATCTTTTCGGTTGAAAAATATGCTGAAAGAAGTATTTGTGATGTAAGTTATCTACAACCTTATTTGCTTGATATGTGCGTTGTTTTTCAATTCGAAGTCTTTGCTCCATCATTTTTATTGCGTGATCAGATAAACGTAACATAATACATTCTCCTTTTCTATAAATATAGGTGACTATTTGATATCGATCCCATATTTATAATTAAGGAGGCAAAATGTGTAACATAGGCAAAAAGCACCTTCCTCTCCCATTACGCTTACGAGGTTAGCTGTCGGACTCGGGAAGTGAGAGTTTCCCTACTTAAAAAAGATTCGCCCCAAGTAGCATAGCTACAAAAATGGTTCCCCCGCTCCAAAATTTGGACTCAGCAAAAGGTTTTATAAAGTAAAAAATAACATAAAGGAGCGAACAAGTCAAATTATTTTGTGTATTCTGTCTTTTTTAATTGCGTAAGAATCATACCGTCAGGAAGTATTGTATCTGATACTGTAATGAATCCGTGTTTTTTATATAAAGTAATAGCAGGGGTATTCGCTTTACCTGTTTGTACAATGTATGTCATTGAAGAGGGAAACATGTTAAATATATAAATTAGGAGTTTCGTTGCTATTCCTTTTTGAAAAAAATCGGGCGATACAACTAGCCTATGGATATCGATTAGTTTTTCTTCTTGTACAAAAGAAATAAAACCGACAAGTTTATTTTCAGAAAAATATCCATAGAATGTTTCAACGCAATTTTGAATATCGTTTACAGTATCATATAAACGAGGTATGGCAGTACTATTTAAGTAGTCTGCTTCAACTTTATAAGCTGGAATTTGAACCTGTAAAATGGATGTTGCTACTTCAAAAGAAGTGGAATTTAACTTAAGAATCATAGATAATGAAGCCTCCTTTAAATATGGTATATGAATATAATTGCTTTATGGGTGAGTTTGACAATATTTTTCTTTTTTGCATATAATATATGTATCTCCATATGTAAAATAGTAGTAAATATATTTCTATAGTGAAATATGATTAGCAATGATAAATACATATGTTTGTATTAAATCATACAAACTATAATAGAAATGGAGGACTAAAAATGGGATGGATTATCACATTAATAGTTGGTGCTATTATAGGTGCAATTGCTAGTTCTATAACAGGTAAAAATTTCCCAGGTGGTATGTTCGGAAATATTATCGCAGGTTTATTAGGTGCTTCGTTAGGCGGTAGATTATTTGGATCCTTTGGTCCATCATTTGGTGGGATTCATGTCGTGCCAGCATTATTAGGTGCAATCGTGTTAATTTTTATTGTATCATTTGTAGTGAAAGCTACAAAGAAATAGATATATAGATTATGATGAAGAGCCCTGAATAAGGGCTTTTCATCATTCGAAGAGGTGGTTTCGTTGGAGAAAATAAATATAAGAAAAAGAGATAAGTTAAGAAAGTTTTTTAGAGAACAAAATTATTTGGCGGTATTACTTGGATTTGCGTTATTGTTCATTAATATTTTATTGCTAACAAAAATATCATTTGTTTTTACACCGTTTATCGTATTTTTAAAAACAATTTTCTTCCCAGTACTATTAGCAGGCGTGCTATTTTATATTTTACATCCATTCGTTTCGCTTTTAGAAAAGAAAGGTGTTTCAAGAATCGTATCGATAGCTTCCATATATTTAATCGTACTAGGATTATTTGTATTTTTAGTTGTAACGGTTATCCCTATTATTAAAGATCAAATTGATGCATTAATTGATAACTTACCGTATTTTGGCCATGAGATTGAACAAGCAGCACGTAGATTCGGGGAAAGTAATTTACTCGGTAAAATTCAAGAGAATTTAAATATTAATGTTGCGAATATGGTAAAAGAATACACAGTTGATTTTACAAAGTCATTATCATCAGTAACTGGGAATGTAACTGGATTTTTGAGTACTGTTACAGAGGTTGTTTTGACATTTGTAATGGTTCCATTTATATTGTTCTATCTTTTAAAAGATGGTGAGCAATTGCCGAATCACTTTTTAAAGTTTATTTCAGAGCAAAGACAACCAGCAGCAATGAGAATACTAGATGATATGCATTATGCGATTAGCTCGTATATTAGAGGTCAAATTATCGTCAGCTTATTTATCGGTATTATGCTATTAATTGGTTATCTTATTATTGGTATTAAATATGCGGTATTACTTGCGATTTTAGCGATGATTGTAAATATCGTTCCGTACGTAGGACCAATTATCGCGATTACACCAGCGTTAATTATCGCATTTATCGACTCGCCAGCAATGGTGTTAAAAGTAATTATTGTTATGATGGTTGTACAATTAGCAGAAGGTAAATTTATTTCTCCGCAAGTCATGGGTAAAAAGTTAGATATTCACCCGATTACTATCATTTTTATCATTTTAACTGCCGGAAACTTATTCGGGATTATGGGCATTATTTTAGCCATTCCAGGATATGCGATATTAAAAGTGTTAGTTACACACGGTTATAGATTTGTTAAGTTGAATACGTGAAAAAAAGCGCTAAAACAGTGGGAACTGTTTTAGCGCTTTTTTATTAACAATTCATTTGCATATTGGCGCGCCCATTGATCCGCTTCTAATATAGCATCTAGTGAAGGATCTTTTACGTTATGATGAGCTTCAATTGTTTTGTAAATTGTTTTTTCAATATCGAAAAAGGCAATTTCATTTTTTAAGAATAGCGCATTCGCAATTTCATTTGCTGCATTTAATACAGCGGGAGTAGTACCACCGATTTTGCCACATTCATATGCGTATTGTAGACAAGGGAACTTCTCTAAATCTGGTTTTTCAAAATGTAAACTACCGATTGCTAATAAATTTAATTTTTCATAGGAAGAAGGTAGCCGAGTAGGATAGTGAAACGCATATTGAATCGGCATTCTCATATCAGGAGCACCGAGCTGTGCCATAACTGATCCATCAATAAATTCTACTAAAGAATGAATGATACTTTCTTTATGAATCATTACATTAATTTTTTCATATGGAATATCAAATAGCCATCTCGCTTCCATTACTTCGAACCCTTTATTCATTAATGTGGCAGAATCAATCGTTAGTTTTGCGCCCATTAACCAGTTTGGGTGCTTTAAAGCATCTTTTGCTTGTAATGTTTGTATTTCATCACGTGTTTTATCACGGAATGCACCACCGGAAGCTGTTACAATTAACTTCTCAATCTCTTTATTATTTTCTCCGTTTAAACATTGGAAAATAGCTGAATGCTCACTATCTACTGGAATTAAGCGACATCCGTTTTGTTTCGCTAGTTCAGTTACGATATGTCCAGCTGCAACCAAAGTTTCTTTATTAGCAATAGCGATATCTTTCTTCGCTTTTAATGCTTCAATTGTTGGAAGTAATCCTGAAACACCTACAACAGAGCTTAATACAAGATTTGAATCAGGGTGAGTAGCTACTGCAATTAAGCCATCAGTCCCGTGTGTGATTTTTGTATTTGCTGAAATACGCGTACGAAGCTTGTCTGCTAAGTCTTTTGTCGCAACGCTTACAATACGAGGTTGAAACGTTTTGATTTGTTGCTCAAGAAGATCGATATTATAATTTGCGGTTAAACCGACGATTTTAAAATGTTCAGGATGAGCTGAAACGACATCTAATGCAGATGTGCCGATGGATCCTGCGGAACCTAAAATGGATATATATTTTACCATGAAAAAACCTCCAAAGTTGTTTCGAATATTTCTGCAAACCTATATAATATTAGACAATTGAAGTGGAAATTCCTTCTATATAAAATAGAAAATTTTGGTTTGTTTGGAAGTGAAATGTGATAAACTGTAAAAAATAACGAAAAAGCAATGAAAGAGAAGAGTACATATTCGAAACTTTTCAGAGAGCTGATATGTGGTGAGAATCAGTAAGGGATGAATATGGAATGGACTCTGGAGCTTCTAACTGAAATGAGTAGGTAAAGACGGTTACTTCACGTTATTGAAGTATGAAGTGAGCTAATGATAGCTAATTAAGGTGGTACCGCGGGAGTCTCTCGTCCTTTTTAAGGATGAGAGGCTCTTTTTATTTTGAGAAAGGAGGAGTTAGTGTGAGTGAAAAAATAATGTTAACAGGAATTAAGCCGACAGGTTATCCACATTTAGGAAATTATATTGGTGCGATTAAACCTGCATTACAAATGTCAAAGAATAATGAAGGAAAAGCATTGTACTTTATAGCTGATTATCATGCATTAAATGCTGTGCATGATTCAGAAAAGTTCAGCAGTTATACGAAAGAGGTAGCAGCTACTTGGTTATCACTTGGACTTGGAGAAGATGTTATTTTTTATCGACAAACAGAAGTACCGGAAATTCTAGAATTAGCTTGGATTTTAGCTTGCCTAACTCCGAAAGGTCTTATGAACCGTGCTCATGCGTATAAAGCGAAGGTGGAACAAAATAAAGAAGCAGGGTTAGAGGTCGATGCGGGAGTGAATATGGGGTTATACACGTACCCGATTTTAATGGCAGCTGACATATTATTATTTCAAGCTACTCATGTACCTGTCGGAAAAGACCAAATTCAGCATATTGAAATTGCGCGTGATATTGCGACGTATTTTAATCATACATTTGGCACGACATTTACACTTCCAGAGTATGTCATACAAGAAGAAGGAGCTATTTTACCTGGTCTTGATGGAAGGAAAATGAGTAAAAGTTACGGAAATGTAATCCCATTATTTGCAGAGCAAGAAAAACTACGAAAGTTAATATTTAAAATCAAAACAGATTCTTCACTTCCAAATGAACCGAAAGAACTAGAAACCTTATTTACAATTTATAAAGAATTTGCGACAGAAGACGAAATACAGTCATTACGTGAAAAATATGAGACTGGAATCGGATGGGGCGATGTGAAAAAAGAGTTGTTTCGCGTAGTAGAGCGAGAGTTAGCTGGACCTCGTGAAAAGTACGCAATGTATATGAATGAGCCGGATTTATTATATGAAGCATTAGAAAACGGTGCTGAGAAGGCACGCGCTATTGCAAAGGTAAATTTAGCGGAAATTAAAAAACGGATTGGATTTAAGAGGGAACGTTAAGCGTCCCCTTATTTTTTTTGATAATCTGTAATAATCCTCTCAATAACAGGGGGAAGATTATTAGGTAATTCATCAAGTGAAAAGAAGCGTAGTTCTTTTGATTCACTTTGATCGCATACAAGTTCACCATGAAATTCTCGGCAAATATAAACAACGAGTACACCGTGTACTTGATCGCCGTTTGGATAGATTTGAAAGTAATCTGGTCCAGAGTATGTACGGAATAGTTCTGGATTTTTAATAATAAGTCCAGTTTCTTCAAATACTTCTCGTTTTAAAGCATCTTCTAATGTTTCATTATATTCTAAGGCACCGCCAATAATGCCCCAGCGGTTAAAATCTGTACGGAGCTGCAGCAATACTTCATCTTTTTTATTTAATATAATGGCGTGTGATCCTATTAAAATAAGTGGATGAATTCCTACTAGATTTCTCATGTCTTCAATATAACCCATGTCATTGCTCCTTGTATTTAATAATAGTTAGGAAGTTCTTTTAACATTCTTTCTGTTTTACGTGCTGTAAAGGCTAAGTTATGGTCATCTTTCGTTCTGAAAAATAATGTGCGTAAAAAGGTTTTAATATTGGCACATAAAATACAATACTCATTAAGCGAAAGGCGTTTTCTAATTTGAGGAAGCCTTTTTATTTTTTTTTGAATAATAGAAATTAAATCGTTCTGAGGAAAATCATGATACAGCATTGCTAGTAATGGAGTAACAATGCGTTCATCTTCGTTATTATGAAAAAGGTCAGATGGAATAAAGATTTTATTTAATAAACAATGAATTAATTCTTCGTACCATTCAAAAGTGGTATACGTATTATGAACAATTTCAGTAAAAGCATCAGATACGTGAGCAAGACAATGAGCCCATCCTTTATTTTCGATATAGCCCCGAAAATCCGTTTCTAAGTTTGTGTATGTAATGAGTTTATTTTTTATTTCTTCGATATCCTCCTCTGTACAAAAGTAGTGCGAATTAGCGAATTGGAGTATTAACGCAATTAACGAAACAGTGTAAGAACGTGTGAAAACCCCATCTGTATGTGGGGAGTAAATGTCACAATATAAATACTCATCACTTAAACAAGTTTGCAGAAGTAATTTCAGTTGATCATCCATAAGGAATTCATGATGAATGAAATGTGCAAAACATTTATATATAAGTTGGTAACGAACGTAGCTATCAGTCGTTCCGATATACTGAAGCATGTTCAAAGTTAACTCATTTACGTCTATATGTTGCAGTTGCGTATAGTCATTTTGTTGTATAAGCTCTAACTGTTGTTGCAATGCTGTAATATCCACTGGAGAACCTCCTCCGCACTTTAAAGATGCGATCTTTTCTAGTATTCTATATATTCAAGGACAATCCTGCTCATGCAAGGAGAACGATTAGAAATTCGAGTATGATATAGATGAGGGAAGAATATGACGACGATAGAACAGTTAGAAAAATATTTTAAAATAAGAAGAAGTGCTTCTTCTATTATGATAAAAGAAAATAATGCAGAGATTTTTACAGAAGAGCAATTAGAGGAAATGATGCAATATTGCGTTGCTGAAGCTAAAAAAGATGGATTAGAAAAACTACATTTTGAAATCTCTTCAAAAAGTCCAAATTATGATGTGTATAAAAGATGTTTTGAAACGTATTCATTTGAATATGTTACGGAAAACATGATTGTATTTAAAGATATATACGAAGTAGAAGATGTAGAAAGTGAAATTGATTTTAAGCTTATTGAAGAAGTTGGAGAAGAGGCTTTTTATTCACTGTGGAATGAAGCAACGGGAGAACCAGTCGCTCATGATCAATTTGTGCATATGATGCTACAAGAAATTGGTGAGCAATGGAAAGAACATTGCTTAACAGCGAGTGTCGATAAAAAGCCGATAGGAATTGTAATCCCGCATATTGAAAGAGGTACGTTAGAAGAAGGGAAACTTATGTACTTCGCAGTTACTCCAAATATGCGTAATAAGGGATATGAAGCTGCGTTATTTGCAGGTGCGATGTTTGTCTTAAAGGAAATAGGTGCATCTTATTATATTGGTGAGACAAATATGCAAAATGAGTGGATGAAGGATGTTTTTGAAAAGAACGGATGTCAGCTGCTGAGTTGTACTGAGCGGTATGTGAGGAAGTTTTAAAGGAGGAAGAATGCACTCTCTCGAACTCATTTAGCGGGAGCTTAGGGCTCAAAAATAGTGTATATCTAATTATATGTATGAAATTTACTTAAAGTTTTTAATAGGCATTTTTATGAGTAAAATTACGTTATCAGTCATTACTATGACTGATAGCGTAATGAAGAACATAGTTTAGATATTGAACCATGGAGAAAGGTACATAATACGAAGTATTTGTAGGGGAAAATTAGAAGTCATGCATTCATTATGTGAATCCACTGACATAAGTTTTCTTTCAGATAACCTAAATACCTCCAACACAATACGCTTATCTATCCAATTGGCAGGATTCGAAAAAAACTATCGAAAGTTTATTAAAAGGAGTGAGTATCCATGTATTACTTTTTAGACATATTTGTTCGTGACGTAAGTTGGTATGTTTACTGGGAAGCGATCTTAATCGGTGTTTTAGTTGCTACATCCCTTTACTTTTTCACCAAAAACAAGTGGGGTTCTCTCTTTCTTGGAATCCCGATAAGTGCCGCTTACCTTTCATTTGTTCATCACTATTCGTATCATTTGATTCTGATTAGTATCCATGTTGCTTTGCAATATCTAGTGCTGACCATGATAGAAGAGTGTACACTTCGTAAAAAGAAACGTAGCGGCTAACGTTATCATTCTATGTATTTCTAAACATCATTCATACTCCAGACGGGTAACTTCCTTTGAAAATGGTAAATATTCTATTTTACACATGTAATAATCCTCTTCTATGTCTGGGAGTTCTAATTGATCTGCTATTAAGAACAAATCATCAATTTCAATGTCTACTCTTGAAGATTTATAGTGGTTTTCATTTACAGTGATATAGCATTCACCTTCTACCTTACTAACATTTCCTTTTAGATAATAATTTAATTCCAGAAGAGTAGAAGCTAACAAATAAACTGAAGAGACAACGAAAATAGACAGAACTACTATCCCTTGCCAGAATCCCCTCTTCTTTCGCTTTCTATTCTTTTTATAAAAAACAACCAATCCCACAATGAATGCAATCAGTAGTGCAGAACACAAAAAAATATCTAGTATAAAATAATCTCGAATGATGTTTCACCCCTTTTGTGATTTTTTTCTTACAACACAGATATGAATCGTTTTATAGCTTTTTTAATTTCACTATATAATATTTTCATTACGAATAATATATTATATCTCAACTTTATTGGATATCTTATTTTTTAATGTTACCACCTTTTATCTCACAGCTCTTCCCCTGTTATTTTTTCAACCAATAAGTACCGTGGAGAATTCTACAGTTTCCCTTATATAATTAGATATAAAATATGCAAAGGTGTGAAAGGGTATGGAGAAACACGAAGGAATCAAAGATATTTCAAATGAAATTACCGAACACACTCGCCCTACTCTACAAGAGTATTTTAATATGTTTATTCATATCAAACATGTGGAAGGACGCGGGCCCCGTACCATACAGCAATATCAAGAGAACTGGCGATATTTCCTTGAATACTTAACGGAAAAGAACAAATCGCATACGTATTTCGAGGGAATCTATGTACAAATTTTGAACAAGTAAAAGAACTTTTTGCCTGTTTGTAAGATAAAAAGAAAAATGAGAACGACAAAATGGATATTCCCATAATACAATAGGGTAAGATTCAATTATAAGAGAAAGCGTTGGTGAAAGAATGGAGCAGCAAAGAAATTGGCTACAAGCAACTGTAGAGAGAAATGAAGATAATACGTTACAAATAAAATGGGAAAATAATATAGAAGAAGTTCGTATTTATTGGAGTACTTCACCAGAACATATTGAAGAAACTGGAGAATTACTTGCAACGGTAAATGGAGAATTATCATATACAATTGAAAACCCGAGTGAAAATGAACGTCCATATTTTAGATTAGTAGGAAGTAATGGACAAGCAGTAACAGTAGCTGAGCGTAGACTGCCATTACAAGGCGCGTTTAACTTCCGTGATATGGGAGGATATGAAACGACAGAAGGCCGTAAAGTGAAATGGGGCAAATTATACCGTTCTGAAGAATTAGCAGGACTAACAGAATGGGATATTGCGTATTTACAAAAGTCTGGTTTAAAGTTAATTTGTGACTATCGTACAGACTTTGAGGTAAAGCATAAGCCAAATCCTGAGATTACAGGTGCTCGTCAAGTGTGCT
Organism: Bacillus sp. PPSBB_2; assembly: GCF_045291115.1. Taxonomy (NCBI): domain Bacteria; kingdom Bacillati; phylum Bacillota; class Bacilli; order Caryophanales; family Bacillaceae; genus Bacillus; species Bacillus sp. PPSBB_2. Next base: position 3,438,809 of record NZ_CP147983.1, on the reverse strand, counting down.
TACCAGTTATGCAAGACTTAGTGAAAGACTTAAATATAAATGAGTTTTTCCAAGTTGGTGACCTTTCTATGTTAGGAAAACCAGGTGAGTATCTTGTGAAAATGAATCAAGATTTCGTAAGTGGTAACGAGGCATTCGTGAGCTTCTTAAACTTAGCGCAAAACCCGGAAAACTTACCGTTAGTAAACCACTGTACAGCTGGAAAAGATCGTACTGGATTTGGTTCAGCATTATTACTACTTTTACTAGGTGTACCAGAAAAAACAGTAATGGAAGACTACTTACTGAGTAACGGATTCCGTGAAAAGCTAAATGAAAAAATGATGGCCTTTTTAGGTGCGAAATTACAAAACGATGAGAGCAGAGCGATATTAGGTGCAATGTTTGAAGCACGTGCTGAATACTTGCAAGCTGCGATTGGTGAAATTCAAAAGCAATACGGATCAGTTGAAGCATACGCTGAAAGGGCTCTTGGCTTTACGAAAGAGTCGTTAGAGGAAATGAAAGAGTTATTACTAGAAGATTAATAAGTAAAAGGAGGCTGAGCGGATTAGCCTCCTTTTACTTATAGCGTAGTTGAAAATAGAAGATAATGGTGTATTCAATAAAGAGCAGGTTAAGCGCCTCATAATGAAATATATAAACTTATATTACTATCGTGTTATTATGTTAAGTGACGGTAAAGTCGTGTGATTTATAATGATTTCTATAATGAACTATAGGGAAAAAGCAAGAAAATGTCTATGTATTTGATGGAGGGTTATCATAATAGAAAGGAAATTAGGAGATGGAGAAATCAATAAAAAGTGAATTAATAGGATTGTTTACCTTTAATGAGACATGTAAAGCATATCAGCAAAAAAATGGGGAAATACATTGGCAATTGGATATTAGAAATGAATATGTAGATGTTAATGAGATGATTAAAAGGGCAGAGAAGCTTTTTTTATGCATAGAAGAATTTGATAAAAAGGCTAAAGTAGCCATAGCAGAAAAATTGATAAATTACAAAAATGATTTTTGGCCTGAGTATGATGAGAATGATGAACATTTAAATTGGGATGCTGTAGATGCAGGAGAATATGATATAACGAAAGAAAAATTCGCAAAAGCAATTACGCTCTATGAAATTGAAATTAGAGAAAATGATATATACTGTGAATATCATGATGGAGATTTATTTGGTGGACACATGATACATGCCTATTTTAATAATGATTATAAGTTATTAAACGCAGAGGTGTAGTTTTAGTTATATAAAAATTGAATTAAAGTGTGCTTTAGTTAAAAGAATTAAATAAATTTTAAACAATGAGAACGAAGCTTTTAAAATAGGAATTGAGGAGAACATCATGAAATACAAAGTTATATTATTCGACGTAGATGATACATTATTAGATTTCCCCGAAACGGAAAGACACGCATTACATAATGCGTTTGTACAGTTTGATATGCCTACAGGGTATAATGATTATCTTGCAAGCTATAAAGAGATTAGTAATGGATTATGGAGAGATTTAGAAAATAAAATGATTACGCTAAGTGAATTAGCAGTAAATCGATTTAGACAATTATTTGCACTTCATAATATAGACGTAGATGCACAGCAATTTAGTGATGTATATCTTGAAAACTTAGGGAAAGAAGTACATCTTATAGAAGGCGCAGTACAATTATGTGAAAATCTACAAGATTGCAAGTTAGGTATTATTACGAATGGATATACGATGGTGCAACAATCAAGAATCGGAAATTCACCTTTATGTAATTTTTTTGATCATATTATTATTTCTGAAGAAGTTGGTCATCAAAAACCAGCACGTGAGATTTTTGATTATGCGTTTGAGAAGTTTGGGATTACGGATAAATTAAGTGTACTAATGGTCGGAGATTCGCTAACTTCTGATATGAAAGGCGGAGAAGACTTCGGCATTGATACGTGTTGGTATAATCCGAGTTTGAAAGAGAATAAGACGAGTGTTAATCCGACTTATGAAGTGGAGAGTCTTCTACAAATTTTAGAAATTGTAGAAGTGGCGGAAGAAAAGGTAGCTTCATTTTAATCGTGCTGATATTTGTCGAAAAATCGATATATTGAAAAAATCGTTGATATATTGTAAGTTGTGATAGATATATTTGAAAAATCGTTGATATATTGTAAGTTGCGATAGATATATTGAAAAAATCGTTGATATATTGTAAGTTGCGATAGATATATTTGAAAAATCGCTCATATAAATTCATATACTAAGATATAGAACAAAAAAATAGAGCTACTATACAAGGTCATTCACGTGTTATAATGCGTGAATTAAATATGCGTATATAAATAGTTTCCTAGCGTGATGCGATGTCATGTATGATTAGTGTAACAACTAGAGGTGAATAAAGGATGTTAACGTTTTTATTTGAGTTAGACAAAAATCTCCCGCAGAAGGATGAGCCACGGTATGATGCTTATTCAAAGGGCTTTATCGAAGGAGATGTAACGATTTGCGCGAGTGACAGCGTATTTTTTCAAAAATCATGTATGAAGGTTGCAGAGCTGGGGATTTATTTAGGTCAGTGGATGGAACAAGTTCAACATGGGCAGAACGTGCCTATGAAATATGAAACGGCTGACCGTGAAGAGGTAATTCTTGGTTTCTTCTATGAAGAGGATCATAATCAATGGACTGTTTTTTCCAGCTGGCAAGAATTTGAACTTCAAGAGCGTATAGCTACTGCAACATTAATAGAGAGTGTTCAACGCTATTTGTATGAGCTAAATAAAGAACTGCGCATGATAGAATATCCTGTGACGTTTGATCAGTACTTAAGAGGAGAGCGAATGATGCAGCTCTCTTACAAACGACCGTGTGATAGCAAAGCAGATACGACACCGATAGAGGTTTATAATGGAAGTGAGCAAGTAGGTGTAGTAAGGGGCTATTATAAAAATACGCTGATGAGAGTGCTGGATTTTATTCCGAAAATTGGTAGTAATATTATTTATGAAATAAAGGATAGTAAGGACAATATTCGCGTCATTGCAAAGGATGTAAGTAGGCAGCGCCAAAGAAGGATTTTAGTAATGTACAAAGATAATCATGATGCAGAGCATGAAATACTTGTATGTGACGGAAAGTTATTGGATGCAAATTTCTTATTTACCTTTACATATAAGGCAGAAGAATATGTTGTTCATAAAACTTTATTTGGAATGGGAAAGTTATTACGAAAGGGCTATGTAATTGCAGATTGGAATATTCGTCTTGAGGAAGATATGTATTACATTGAGATGAATGTATATGATGAAGATTACATGCAGGATCAATACTTGCTATTAGGCGTATTTCATGCGGTTTTATATGGATAATCAATGAGAAATACCGTCATTCTTCTTGGAAAGAATGACGGTATTTTTTTTGTGATTCTTGTGACTGGACGTCTTTAATCAATCCTCAAAAATAAAAATCTCATCAATCGTACTATGTAATGCCTTCGCTATATCGTGAGCAAGTTGTAAGGAAGGATTGTATTTACCTTTTTCGAGATGACTAATTGTTTCACGTCGCACACCAACGCTCTTCGCTAAATCTTCTTGTGTCATGTTCAATTTGGCACGGTATTCTTTTATTCTCGTTACGAATGCCATGGTGCATCTTCCATTTCATCAATTGGTTTATCGAAAAAGAACATAGAAAAGCCGAATGTAAGAATGAGTGTGCCGAAAATAAGAGCGATATCAATCTCTTGTAGCGTAGGGTTTGGAAATAACATTTCAATAAACATAATGATTGTGGTAGTTAGTAACGTAACGATAAATGCATTGCGACACGATTTATTGACAATTTGTTCAAACAGTTCATCGTGTTGAACTGTTCTATACGATGTGAAAAAGGAGAAGAAACAGAACATAGTAAACAATCCTTTTTCATAAAAAAATCCGAGGAAACCGAAGAAACCGAGAAATCCTAAATATTTTATCCAAGTTGTTTTCATGATAGTTCCTCCTTATAGTGTTAGAAATAAATCATGTTATGTTATAAATATATCACATATGGATAGAAATGGTAATAATAGTATTCCAGTTTGGTTCATAATAATAGTAAAAAGAGGAAATATGCTGCGAAATAAAGAGGATAATATTGTAAAATGGTTGTAAGGAGGGGGAGGAAGAAATGCTAACTTGGATCATGATCGTTGTATTACTTGTAGTGATTACTGTCATTGCGACGGTGTTAATTGGGCGGAATGGTGATGCAAATTATAGCAAAGCGACAAAGGGGAATATTAAACGCTTAACAATGATTTATATTATACTAGCTGTCGTTTTAGTTGTTGGATTAGGGGTGTATATTTATTTTAAAGGTTAAATATACTGAAAAATGTAAAAATCTTAAAATAGAACTATGCTATAATATCAATATAGTTATTTGGTAATTAAGGAAAGGATTGGATGAAATGATTGAAATTACGAATGTGTCAAAAAGTTATAATGGGTCTACCTATGCAGTAAAAGACTTAAGTTTATCTGTACCTAGCGGCGAAATCTTTGGATTTTTAGGACCGAATGGTGCGGGTAAATCAACGACAATTAAGATGATTACTGGTATTCACGGGGTGGACAAAGGGACTATTACGATTAACGGAAAAAATATTATGGAAGAGCCGATGGAAGCGAAGAAGACGTTTGGTTATGTACCAGATAGTCCAGATATGTTTTTACGATTAAAAGGAATTGAATATTTAAACTTTATGGCCGATATGTATGAAGTGCCGAAAGAAGTACGACAAGAACGAATAGAGTCTTTAGCGAAGAAGTTTGATCTTTATAATGCTTTATCTGATCAAATTCAAAGTTATTCGCACGGTATGAGACAAAAAATCGTTATTATTGGTGTGCTCGTACATGAGCCAGATGTATGGATTTTAGATGAACCATTAACTGGGCTTGATCCGAAATCTGCATATATTTTAAAAGAAATGATGAGAGAGCATGCGGATAAAGGAAAGATTGTATTTTTCTCTACACACGTATTAGAAGTGGCAGAAAAATTATGTGACCGCGTCGCGATTATTAATAAGGGAAACCTTCAGTTTAAAGGGAATTTAGATGAAATGAGAGATCATTTTAAATCCAATGAATCACTTGAAAAAATGTTCTTGGAGATGACGGGCAATGAGTAAAATTTGGACGTTAACGAAAGTATTATTGAAATTAAATTATGCAGATTTTATAACAGATAAGAAGAAGCGATGGGCGTATGTATTTTCATTTGCAGCTATTTTATTTGTCGGCTTTTTACTGTTTGGTTCTATCACGCATGCAATGTATGAGGGAATGATACATTTAGGGCAAGATCCAGGAATGATTATCGCAATGGGACTTGCGATTGCGAGTATATGGGTATTTTTAATGAGTATTACGAACATTTTAACTGTATTTTACTACAGCAATGACATTGAAATGTTATTACCATTACCATTAAAACCAGCGCAAATTATTTCAGCCAAATTTTTAACAGTATTAATTACACAATACGTAATGAGTTCATTTATTTTATTACCGATCTTTATTACGTACGGTTTAAAAAGTGGCGCATTTATTACATATTACATATATATGATTTTCATTTACTTACTCTTCCCAATTGTGCCGTTAGTACTAGCTTCGTTACTGATGACAGTTATTATGAGGTATACAAATATAGCGAAAAATAAAGACCGAGGAAATATATTTATTGGAATCGTAAGTATACTATTTATTGTAGGAATTAACGTATTTTTGCAGTGGAAAAATAAAAGTTCGTTTTCTGAAGATGCAATTGCGGATTACCTTGCAAACAACCAGTCTTCTCTTTTAGTACAAATGACAAACTATTTTCCAACTACATATTTTGGAGCAGTAGCATTAGTAGAAAATGCAAATTGGAAGGGACCTTTATATGTAATAATCTTTGCAGTTATTTCATTTGTCTTCTTTGTGTTGTTTTATTACATAGCAGAGCGTACATATTTAAAAGGGGTTATTGGACTTTCAACGAGTACAGCAAAGAAACAAGTTATTTCGGCGGAAGGTTTACAGAAATCAACAGTACAAAGTTCGCATTTAAAAGCGTATGTGAAAAAAGAATTTAAAACGTTATTCCGTACACCACAATTTTTCTTAAATTGCATTGTACAAACTTTCGTTATGCCAATTATGTTGTTCTTTATTTTATTTGTGCAAGATGGAAATTTAAAGTTTATTACAGAGTATATTAACAATTCAGAGACAACGGGATTTGCAATTGGTGTTGGCCTTTGTGCATCGTTATTTTTAATGGGTAGTAACGTCATTGCAACAACGTCATTTTCGCGAGATGGAAGCTCTTGGTTTGTGAATCGTTATTTACCAGTAAAGGCTTCGGATATCTTTTTTGCGAAAGCAATCACTGCTTGGTTAATTAATGTGATCATTTTAGCAGTATTCGGTATTACGATGGCAGTTGTAGCTGGGATTTCTCCAGTCTTTATGATACTGTGGTTTTTACTAAGTGCGAACGGGTTGTTATTAATTAATTTAATCGGAACACGCTGGGACGCGCAAACTGCAGATATTCATTGGGATACAGAGCAGAAATTATTTAAAAGTCGATATACAACTTTGTGGAATTTTTTAGCTAATATTTTAATAGCTTTAATTATTGTGGGGGGAGTAAGTGTATTATACTTCTTCCTTCATGTCGGACTGTGGGTTATGTTTATCGTTTTATTTGTAATGTTTACGATTGTAAATTATATCTTTATTAAAATGTTAAAATTAGGTGCTGAACGTATACTGTCAAATATTTAATAAGAAGATAGATCCTCTGTATTCATGCAGGGGATCTGTGTATAGATGGAGGAGAAAAAGGTGAAGAAAATAGCAATTGTAACAGGGGCAACTCGTCTGAATGGAATTGGTGCAGCTGTATGCAAGGTGCTTGCTCAAAAAGGGATAGACATTTTTTTCACGTACTGGCCAAAGTATGATAAAGCGATGCCATGGGGAATGAGTGATCAAGAACCCTTTTTGCTGAAAAAGGAAATTGAAAGTTACGATGTTCGATGTGAAATGGCAGAAATCAATTTATCGCAGTCTTATTCGCCAAATCGTTTGTTTTATATGGTATCAGAACGGTTAGGTGATCCATCTATTCTAGTTAATAATGCAGTATATTCTACTCATACGAGAATTGAGGAATTAGATGTAGAGCAGTTGGATAAACATTATACAGTTAATGTTCGGGCTACTATGCTATTAAGTTCATTGTTTATAAAACATTATTCACTTAAAACGGGCGGGAGTATTATTAATCTTACTTCAGGACAGTCAGTAGGTCCAATGCCAGATGAACTAGCATATGCAGCAACGAAAGGGGCAATTGAAGCATTTACAAAGTCAGTAGCACCAGTTGCGATGGAGAAGGGGATTACAGTGAATGCTGTAGATCCAGGACCGACGAATACAGGATGGATTACAGAGGAGCTGAAGCATCATTTAGTATGGAAGTTCCCGCAAGGTAAAGTAGGAGAACCGGTGGATGCTGCGCGCTTAATTTCTTTTTTAGTAAGTGAAGAAGCGAAATGGGTTACTGGGCAAGTCATTCACTCGAATGGTGGTTATTCATAAAAATATTATGTTAACAAATGTTGAGAAACAAAAAACGAAAGAAAATTTTATTTTTTTTGTATAAATAAAATGTCAAGAAAGATAAAAATTTGATAGAAGAGTATATCGTCATATGAAGATAGTAATTCTTAATGTGACAATATACTCTTTTTCTTTTACTTGCGAGTAGAAAAATGAAGTAGAAGAAACTCGAATATTAAAATGAGTTTATCAGTTTTTGTACGTATTATTATGAAGATTACTGTCGGAAAGATGATAATTCGTATGAAAAGGGATTTTTTAAGGGGGAATCGAATCGTAAAGGGGAGGATAAATTATGTAAAACATAGGGGGATTTATATGAAAATGAAAAAGGTCGCTATCGCATCGATAACAATTGGTACAATGCTTACTATGGCAGCTTGTAGTCCTTCAGCAGATAAAGAAACGGAAAAGAAAGAGCAAGTAACTGCGCAAAATGATGGAGAAGCAAAAACGACAAGTGCAGATGAAGCGTCAAAAACAACGAAAGATACTGAAAAAGAAACAAATACTTCTTCAAATGAAAAAACAGATAAGGATGCAAAAAATACGAAAGAATCATCAGGGACAGAAAGTAACGGCAAAACGTCAACTCAAAACGAAAATGTAAAAACAAAAGAAAAAGAGACGACAGGAAAAACGAATGATCAAACGACTAGCGGGAAAACAACAGATCAAAGCACAAGTACAAGCACAAACAATAATGGAAAGACAACGAAAGATCCGAAGAAAAGTGTTGCTGTGAAAACGAATGTTAAAGAAGTTGTAGCATTAATTGATAGCTTGGACAAGCAGTTAGCTGCTAATCCAAAATTGGAAACAGTGAATAAGCTTGGCAAACAAATTAATGAAAAGTGGGATGTGATTGAAAAAGAGCTAGAAGCATCACATCCGACGGATTCTAAAACAATCGGTCAAAGTATGTATCCGTTAATTGTAGGAGCGGAGAAAGAAAAAATCGATATTAATAAAATGAAATCATTAACGACGAAAACGAAAAAAGATTTAAATCAGTTATTGACGAAACTTTCATAGTTTCAAAAGCCTACTCGTGTGAGTAGGCCTTTTTTAGTTTGTTGTAATGTGCACAGTATAACTTATTTATTTTCATTTTCAATTACGATGCGAAAGGAACTGAATGCTTGTTGACTGATATAATCTTCTTCGCTAACTTTATAAGGAAATGGAAAAGCGACGAGTTGCAAATTACTTTCCTGATCCACTGAAGGCAATGTGAAATTAAAGATTTGTCTTGTTTCAGGTGCAACCTTAGTATAAACGACTTTTCTATTGTTAAATATTTCAACTTGTTTCCAATCTTTAAAAGCCACGATTGCGTAAGTCATTTCATCATTTGTTTCATTACCGTTTGATAAAATTAATTGCTTGCCTTCCTTTTCAAAGAAGACAGTTTGTAAGTTCTCTTCACGGTTCGTAACAAATACTGGTTCGTAAAGACCATCTTTTAAAATAGCATCTGGATTTATAAGGGAGAGTTTTATTTTTTCGTTTTCTTTCTGAAGAGGATGCATTGAATATCGCATACTTAGAATGTCTTCTAAAATAGCTGCTTTATTTAAGTTATTATCTTTTAATTTGTATTCAGGTTTTTTAATTATTAAAAAGGTTAATTCACTTGCATTAGGAGAAGTGCGTAAAGAGATTTTCGTAGTAATTGAACTGTTTGGTTTCATATCAAAAAAATAGTGTGATATTTCATTAGTAGTATCTTCTATTTTAAAAGGTTTTTGTTCGTAATCTTCTAGAACAATTAATCCATATTTTCGGTTTTCATTAATAGTATGTACGAATGATAATGTTACATTAATTTTATTATCCTCACTAGTAATTGTACTACCATTGTTAATATGTTGGCCTTGATTATCCTTCAATCCGTAAGAAATAGTATTGGTTTGTTGCTCTCGTTTATTTTCTATGGAAGGTGGATGAGGTTGTATGAATGAAGTATTGAACAAAATATAAATTGTAAGTAATGAAATAAGTAAAACACCGCTAATAATATATATTTGTTTCATAAATAGCACCTCAATATATGTAAAATATTAGAGAAAAAAGATATGCAAGATGCATATCTTTTTTCTCTTTCTTACCAGAAAGCTTTTGTTTCGTGATTCACATCATTATAACCGCTTAATTTATAGGTATGATTACCGATAGCGTAATCATCTCCATAATAAATGCTTGTGTTGGTCGCTGTAGCACTTACAAAGGATGATTTTTTTGCACTATTACTTTTCGTATTCACTAATGAGCCATCGCCATTGAAAGTTCTTGCTTTTGCATAAACATAGTCTTCGGTCGTAGTTGATTTCGATTTAGCAACTGCATAGGGGTTACCAAAAAAGGGAGTATATACGCTAATGTTGGAGTCATTCTTAGGTGCAGCTGCAATAGTCAAACTAGGAACACTAGATGTTTTTGTTGATTGAATTGTATCAAAGTCAACTAAAACGGGCTGCTTGTCTACAGTATCGACCTCTGAAGCACTTGCGTTATTAGTAAAACCAAAACCTAAAACCGCTAACCCTAAAGTTGTCACCGATAAAGATTTTTTCATATTCACTAATTTTCCCACCTTTTTAAATTTTTGAGTTCGAACTCAATTCATACAATATATGAAAATTTCGAAACTCTCAATGGTTTATTCCATACTTAACTTTTCTTTTACTTTCGATTCAACATGTCTTCATTTGCAAAAAAGCGAATATATCTTCTAATGCTTAGCCAGCAAGGGATACAGGTTTAACTTTATGAAATTCGTGTAAATTTAAATCTATTCATGTCAGAATCTCTGTTATTTTTAAGTTCATATGGGAAACTTATTAAAAAAAGGATGGTGACAAAAATGACAATCGATCGAATTTGTACAATTGGACCCGCAAGTAATAATAAAGAAACGTTAGCACAGTTAATAAAGAATGGTATGAAAATTGTTCGACTGAATTTATCGCATGGCACGCATGAAAGTCATAAAGACATCATTCGTTTAGTGAAATCATTAGATGACTCTATTAAATTTTTGGGTGATGTACAAGGACCTAAAATAAGATTAGGTGAAGTGAAGGGAGAGCAAATTACACTTCAGGCAGGAGATTCTTTTATTTTACATACACAATCAGTTACAGGGAGTAATACAGAAGCGAGTGTTGATTATGAAGGAATTGCGAATGATGTAAAAGTAGGCAGTAGAATTTTAATTAATGATGGAGAAGTTGAATTAATTGTTGAAAAGATAAGTACGGACAAAATAGAAACGAAGGTAAAAACAGGTGGCAATATCTCATCTCATAAAGGAGTTAATTTACCAGATGCGGCTGTTCGTTTACCAGCTATTACAGAGAAAGATAAAAAAGATATTCAGTTTCTTTTAGAGGAGAATGTTGATTTTATCGCGTGTTCTTTCGTAAGAAAACCTAGTCATATAAAAGAAATACGAGATTTTATACAACAGTATAAAGAAACGTCACCTAATATAATTGCAAAAATAGAAACGATGGAAGCAATCGAGAATTTTCAAGATATATGTAAAGAAGCAGATGGAATTATGATTGCAAGGGGCGATTTAGGAGTAGAGTTACCGTATCAATGCATTCCGCTTTTACAGAAAATAATGATTCAGGAATGTAATCGAACGAATACATATGTCATTACAGCAACACAAATGCTTCAATCTATGGTAGATCATTCTATTCCAACAAGGGCAGAGGTGACTGATGTGTTTCAAGCTGTACTGGACGGAACGAATGCAGTTATGCTTTCAGCTGAAAGTGCATCAGGAGAGCATCCAATCGAAAGTGTAAGAACATTACGTCTCGTTTCAGAATTTGCGGAACATGTTAAAAAAGATGGACCTTTTGCGATGAAAGATGTACTGCAATTACTGCGTGAGTCTCTGGATGAGTAATAAATAAAAAGAGGGCGGATATACATCCGCCCGCGTGTTTTTCATTCATACTATTCTTGCTCTTGCTCATCCAAAATCTTTTCAAACGCAGCAGATACTTTATCAAACTCTTCATCATTTTCAATGTATGAAAACTCATTATCTTCTTCTACTTTTAAAAAGAAAATATCAATGTCTTCCTCAGTTTCTGTTTGGATATCTTCAACAAAGGCAACTGCAATATATTCTGCACCTTCGACATCCATCGCTCCAAGTACTTCTACTTCTTGCTCTTCGTTATTCTCATCACTAAGAGTAAACACTTCGCCAACTTCAATATCAGACATATTCATTCTCCTCCTGTTCGACTCTAAAAATAGAGCACTCAAACTGTATACATACTAACATATCTTTCCATGAAAAACCAAATTCATACGTAAGAAAACACTTCATTCTTCTTTAGTATGAGTATACAGCTATTAGGAGCATTATTTGTCTGTGCTATATTACTTAATCCATTCAACAATTGTATCCATAGTCTGTCTTGTTTTATCACGCTTTGGCTCTTCTTTACGGTAACCAAAGGCAACCATAACTGATACTTCAAGATTATCGCCTTGTATAATGCCTTCTTGACGAAGTAAAGAATCTACTTCCTCTTTATCAAATCCTTCTATTGGACAAGAATCAATACCGATTTGAGCTGCGCTCGTCATCATATTACCTAAAGCAATATAAGTTTGTTTAGATGCCCAATCAAATACAGCACGATCGGATTGTAATAAGTTAAAATCTGATTCCTGGAACTTTTTGAAGAATTCATATCTAATTTTTTGAGTGTCTTCAGGCAATCCAATAATATCGTTCATCATATATTTAATATACTCTGCATCATAATGCATATCTTTAATGTTTCTTGAAAGAACAATAACAAAATGACTAGCTGTTGCAAGTTGCCCACCAGCGCCCCATGAATACGGTTGTAGTTTTTCTCTTAATTCTTTATTTTGTACGACAATAAATTTCCAAGGCTCATATCCAAAAGAAGAAGGAGATAATCTGCCTGTTTCTAAAATGAATTTGAAATCCTCTTCTGAAATTTTGTGCATAGGATCGAATTCTTTACATGCATGTCTGAAATGAAAAGCCTCCATAATCTTTTCTTTTGTAATTTCATTTGTATTTGTCATAAAAGTTCCTCTTTTCATGAATTTATTTTTGTAAGTAAATTATATTTTTAAAGTAACACAGATACAAGTACGCACATTTATGTGGTATAGTATCAAAAAAGATACTATTGATAAGGGAAGGGATTTATTATGGATTGTTCAAATGAAAATAATATAAATTACCCATTTTTAAATAAATATTCTTGTCCAGTTGAAGCTATGGTTGAGGTGATTGGAGGGAAATGGAAAGGGGTAATTTTGTATCATTTATTAGATGGTACAAAGCGGTTTAATGAATTAAAAAGATTAAAACCAAATATCACACAAAGGATGTTAACACTGCAGCTGAGAGAACTTGAAGCTGATGGGATTATACATCGTGAAGTATACCGTGAAGTACCACCTAAAGTTGAATATTCGTTAACTGAGCTTGGTGAATCACTACGTCCAGTGATTCTATTAATGATGGAATGGGCAACTCATAATATGGAGAAGGTTTTGGAGAATAGGAATACGAAAAATAATAGTTAAGAGTTGAAATTGATATAGACGAGTTATGTGAAATAGTTGTAGAAATAAAAGGTGTTTCCATACGTGAAAACACCTTTTATTTCTATATTTTTTACTTTTTAACTTCAACTGCTGAAGTTGGAAAGTTATTTAAGTTTGCAGTTTGACCATACCAATCAGCATGTTTAAAAACAACACCTTTTCCATATCCGTCAGTTGAAGTACGTTCCCATAGTGTTGTTGAGTAGCTAGCAGTAGGAGCTGCTGTACGTACAGAAACAATTTGATTTTGCCAACTAGCAGACAAGTTTTTATAACCGCTACTTAGAGAAAAATACTCGCTACCTTGATTTGTAAGTTTATAGAAGTCTGTACTACCAGGTCCGCTTCCTCCAACACCAAGGGGAGTGATTGAATGATTCAACCTTTGTTTATCTTTTTCAATAAAAGACTCTAAACTTTCTTTGCTCGAAAATCCATAAGATAACCAGTCTCCATTTTGATTTTGTTTCGGTAGAACTAACGTTATTTTTACGTCTTCCTTTGATGGAGCACTCAATTTGTTAAACGAATCAACAGTCTTTTCATCTACAGTTACATATTCGAAAGAGGAAATCGTATAATCTTTTTCGGTACTAGCTGATACTGATCCCAGTCCTCCAGTTAACGACGAGACAGTTAATAATGCACCTGCTACCAACTTTTTCAGCATGGATTCATCTCCTTAAAACTTAGATTTTTTACATAACTAAAATGTATGTTAATTTGAATGTTTTATAAATATTTAGAAATTTATAAAAATTAAACAGAATATTCTTTTATTATTCTGAAGTAAGGAAAGTAATTAAAAATGAAAAAAGGTTTACTTAAAAAGTAAACCCTTTTTGCTGACCTATTTCAAAACTCAATGGATGAAAGTTTCATTTTATCCATCTATGAATCATACACTTCTTTTGCATTCGTAGAAGCAGCATCTAATAAAAGGAAAATGGCTGCTATCATATGTAGAAAGATGTCTATATAAGGAAAGAAGGCAACTAGAGTAACGATAATACCGATATACTGAGGGTACGTATTCATGCCTTCTTTTTTAGCTAATAAAATAGTAGTGATATGAAAAACAATCAATAGTAGTAAAGGTAACCCATATAGGTTAACAAGACTTGGAAATACATAATAACAAGGAAGTAATAAAAGATGATAGATCCCTGTAGTCCACTTTAGTGCTTGAATGTAGGTTTTCAAAGTTAATCCTCCTAAAACAATTCATATCTATATATTACCAAAAATAATAGGTAATTGGATATTGTTTATTTGTATTTTTAATAGATTATAATAATTTTATGTAAACTAATTGTTAGGTATCTATAAAATAGAAAAACCACCCAAACGAGGGTGGTTCGTATTATAAATAACTACTTAAAGAAGAAATCGGAACCTTCACTTCACTACCTTCCTTCATATTCCGCAGCATAACGGTTTCTGTACTAAGTTCGTCTTCCCCAATAATAAGCACATAAGGTATATTCTCTTTATTGGCATAATTAAGGGCGCGTTTTAATTTGCGTCCTGCTAGTTCAAGTTCGACTTTTAAGGAAGTGGTGGAACGTAATTGCTGGGCAATTTGTAAGCATTGTAACTCTGTCCCAAGCGGGATGATAAATAGATCCGCTGTAGATGAGATTGTTTCTTTCTGCGATAGTGCTGTATAAATAACGTCTAAACCGAATGAAATACCGACTGTTGGATAGTTTATATTATCACCACGGAAAGCTCCGATAATGTTATCGTATCGACCACCGCTACCGATGCTAGATGTAATCGATCCATCTTTTAAAAAGATTTCATATACAGTACCTGTATACATTGTGAGTCCTCGCGCTAAAAACGGGTTGAATATCGTATTTTCATTTATTCCAAGGGCGATTAAATATTGCTGTAATTGTTGTAGTTCGTTTACTCCATCGGCAACGAGTGGATTATTGAAAGTTTCTTTAAAGTCAGCGATAGTAAGCTTTAGACAAGATAATACGGTATTACATATCGTATCAGCCATTTCTTCAGAAATTCCGCGCTCTAATACATCTTTTCGTACACCATCAATCCCAATCTTTTCGATTTTATCTAATGATAAAATGACGTCACTTGTTAACTCAGTAGGGATGTTAATGGCCTGAAGAATACCATTTAACAATTTTCGGTTATTATATTGGATCGTTATCTCTAAGTTTAACGTTCGGAACAGTTCAAACGCCATACCCATAAGTTCAGCTTCTGCCATGACAGACTCAACACCGACGATATCAACGTCGCATTGTATAAATTCACGAAATCTTCCTTGTTTAATTGGCCCATCTCGAAATACTTTCCCAATCTCATAACGTTTAAAAGGGAGGCGGAGGTTCGGATTCATTGCCACAACTTTTGCGAATGGAATAGTTAAATCGTATCGTAAGGCGAGCTCACGTTTCCCTTGATCCTGAAGTGTATATATTTCTTTTAATATTTCATCGCCACCGCCGTACTTGTAAGACATAAGCTCATACATATTTAACGTCGGCGTTTCTAAAGGTTTGCATCCGTATCGTTCAAACGTATCTTCACAAGCTCTTTTAATTTTATTTCGCAGCACTTGTTCTTCTGGTAAATAGTCTTTCGTTCCTTTTACATTTCTCATTTCCATCATAATCACTCCTTTTTTAAATTAAAAAAAGCTATGCAGGTATAAAAATACCCACATAGCTTTATGAACGCTTCGTGGGTCAACAGGAAAAGCCCTGTACCCACGAAGAAAAACTTTTCTTCGGATACACGGCGTTACGTATGATGATGAAGTTGGAAAGAAGTATTAAAATTTCGCATTACAAATCTCTCCTTAACGTAAGTTTTTCCAAATTATATCAGATGATTTTTGAATTATCAATATTTTTAGTTTTGAAAAATACGTGAAGTTATGTAGGAGAAATGGAAAAGGGTGTATAATAAAGGAAAACTTAATGATATGAAATAAAGTTTTAAGGAGAACGTTATGAAAAAAGATAAAACAAATGCGATGCGAATATTAGATAAAGAAAAAATTGAATATTCGATGATGTCATATGATCCAGACGATGGGAAAATTGATGGCGTATCAGTAGCCGAGAAAATTGGACGAGAAGTGAGAGAAGTATATAAAACGTTAATCGCTCAAGGGAATAGTAAAAATTATCATGTGTTTATTATTCCGGTAGATGAGGAACTAAATTTAAAAGCTGCCGCAAAAGCAGTAAGTGAAAAGAAAATTGAAATGATTCCTGTTAAAGATATTACGAAAGTGTCAGGATACATTCGCGGCGGTTGTTCACCAGTTGGAATGAAAAAGTTATTTTCTACATGTATCGATGAAAGCGCCCAATTACTTGATAAGATGATAGTGAGCGGCGGGAAAATTGGTATACAAATTGAGCTGAAAGTTGATGACTTGGCGAAAGTGACGAGAGCGCAGTTTGGAGAGGTAACGAAGTAAATATACATAGGAAAAGAAGTTCTGGTTTTATCCCGCTATTCGCCGGGCAGTAAGTAAGACCCTCACCTCAAAATTCAGCGGAAGCAAAGAAATTAGGTGGGGATTAATTGCCCGTAAAAGCACGATTGGTGAGGGCTGATAATCAGTGGGGATGAACAAAACCCCCACTGATTAAAGTTTCACTTTATTGAATTTAGATAATAATTTATAGGATAGTTAGTCCATTATGGGGCTGATTGTCCTTTTTTATTTACAAACTGGATAAAGATTGAATGTTTAGTTTGATATAGGCATGTAATCTGAATTGTTTGTTTGGCTTTGGGAGGAGGACAAAGGCTCGGTGCGAGGACTTTAAATAAGTTACTCTTAAAGATAGACAAGTGACGGGAGAGTGTTTAATGGAGGTTCAAGAAATACCCTAAGAAAGCACGTATTGGGGGGCAGTGTGTTGGCCCCCATCGGCTAAAAGTATGAAAGATTTTATACAGTTTTTTTGCTAATCCAGTAACAAACAAGAACACTAAAACCGCGTTAGGATAGGAATGTATAAAAAATGTCTAGATTCATAGAACTAAAAAAGAAGTTTCACTTGTGAGAGCAGGGTTCTCCTTTTTCATTGCTACTGATAATGAGACGTTATGTTAACTAATTTTGAATATCGTATACAGACTAAAAACAGAGAAAACTTCCTGTTGTGTAGGGTATTTTTTCTGTTTTTTTGATGATAGTTGTTAACTGATTTCTCACATTTCAAAAAAACTACTTTTTTGTTTGCTTGTCCACACCATTTCACCTCTTTGTGAATTTTATAGTATTAAAGGAGGTGAAAAGAATGAATGAAGATATTATTTCAATTGGAGCAAATTGTATAGTGAGAATTAGAAACAGATTCTTTCTTCTAGTAGAAATTGAAGTGGAATTTGGAAATGTAGCCATAGAGGAATTTGTTTTTATTCGAATATCTGAGCAAGAAGCTAGAACATTGTTAGCAGGGGGGATTCAACGTTGTACTATTTCTAATTGTATTCCTAGGTCTCATGATGATTTAGAAGTAGAATTCATTTGTGTTTTAATCGTGGGTGGGGAAGCATTTGCGGTTTTTGATGTAGAAGACGATGTTGATGAAGCTGTACTTGTTCCAATTTCATTAAGAGAAGCCGAGCGTTTAATCTGTAGAGGAGCAAGACGATGTACAGTTATTAATAGATAAGAGTAAGCCTTTTGGGAGCTAAAGAGGTTTCATTTTGTGTGGCTTCTTTTAAGAATGATTATGTAAATATGAATATCCTCCAGAGTACTTAACTGGAGGATATTTTTGTAGACTTCTAGATGTATTAACTACCAATAACGAAAATTATGTAAATAAAATGTTCACTGGATTCCCATAGAAAACTGTGGTGAGATGAAATGTTTGATTTTGAAGCACTTCAAAATCTTAGCTAGATTGCCATGTATCGGTACCCCACAATAAAAAGGCAGGAACATATCAAATATGTTCCTGCCTTTGATTTTAGAGAAATGTTTCCTAACAGTTGATTTTGTTAACGAAAGTCGACTTCAAATCCATATTTTGTGTGAAATAAAAGCATATAATAAAAGTATGAGGTGATGATGTGAAGGAGATAAACATTCATAAAGTAATTGCGGATAAGAGAAAAGAAAAGGGAATTACGCAGGAAGAGTTAGCGGCGTATATCGGTATTACGAAGGCGTCTGTTTCCAAATGGGAGACGGGGCAAAGTTATCCGGATATTACATTTTTACCACTGTTAGCATCGTACTTTAATATAAGTATAGATGAACTAATCTGTTATACACCGCAAATGGAACCGGAAGATATTAAGGATTTATATCATAGACTAGCGGAAGCTTTTAGTGAAAGACCGTTTGATGAAGTAATGATAGAGTGCAGAGGAATCATCAAAAAATATTATTCTTGTTTTTCGTTATTACTTCAAATGGGACTACTTTTTATTAATCACCATATGTTAACAGAGGATACGGATAAAAGAATTGAAATGTTAGAAGAGGCAATGCATCTCTTTAGCAGAGTGCAAGAAGAAAGTAACGATGTTTCTCTTGTGAAAGAGGCGATATCGTTTCAAGCAACTTGCTATCTTATACTCAATAAAGCGAATGAAGTATTGCAATTGCTTGGCGAAACGATACGTCCTAACGTTCCAGAGGAGGATTTAATTGCACAGGCGTATCAAATACTTGGAAATAATGAAAAAGCAAATGAAATAATGCAAATTAGTATGTATCAACATTTAATACAACTCGTTGCGACAATACCGAATTATGTAGTAGTAAATGCTTCAAGCGCTGAAAAGGTAGAGGTAATTTTAAATAGAGCTTTTATGTTAATAGATATATATGAAATAGAAACATTACATCCCAATATGACTTTAAAAGTATACTATGCTGCTGCGCAAGTATATTGTATGCAAGGCAATTTTGAAAGAGCATTAGAAATGTTACGGAAATATGTAGCAGTTTGTGCGGCAAGCTTCACAGTAAATAGTCTGCATTTACACGGTGATTCCTATTTTGATGCGATTGATGGATGGTTTGCAGAGTTTCCGCTCGGCGCTAAAACAGTTAGAAATGAAGAGATTATAAAGCGAAGCATGTTACAAAGTATTGCAGAGAATCCAGTTTTCGCTCCGATGAAAGATGTAAGAGAGTATAAAAATATAATAGCGAGTTTGAAATTTAAATTGGATATAAAAGAATAGAGGGAGGAAAAAATGATGAATTTTGATGAATATGAAATAGTGATAAATAGTGAATTTACTTTGCATGGAACGATTACAAGGCCGAAAGTTGATGGGAAGTATGCTGCGGTTGTCATTATTGCTGGATCTGGAGAAATTGATCGTGATGGAATGATCGTACCATTAAAGCTGGCGTCAAATATTTATAAAGATTTAGCGCATGTAATGGCGAAGCTTGGAGTAGTGACGCTCCGTTTTGATAAGCGCGGAGTAGGAAAGAGTGACGGAGAATTTCTGAAGACTGGAGTGTGGGATTTAGTTAGTGATATAGAGTCTACGATTACGTATTTAAAAGAACAACCATTTGTTGATCCAGAAAATATCATTTTGGCTGGTCATAGTGAAGGGTGTATGTTGGCAACGGTAGTCAATGCAAGAACACCAGTTAATGGGCTCATCCTTCTTACCGGAGCTGCGGAATCATTAGAAGAGGCTACGAAAAGACAAAGGGAAATTGCATATAAAGAACTAAAGGAGCAGAAAGGAATAAAAGGAAAATTAATGCGCCTTCTCAATGTAGAGAAACGTGGAGAGAAGCAAATGGAAAAAATAAAAGAGAAAATGATGAATACAGAAAAAGATACGATTAAAGTTGGTTTTAAACCGATGAACGCAAAGTGGTTTAGAGAGCATTTTCAGCATGACATTTATAAAGATTTAATGAAAGTAACGTGCCCGGTATTAGCAATCGCTGGTGATAAAGATATTCAGGCTGATCCTGAAAGAGCGAAGCGGATCGGTGATTATGTGAAGGGTGATTCTGAAGTACATGTAATAAAAAATATGGATCATAGTTTGAAAGTTTTTGAAGGTGAGTTTAAAGCATTAGATTTTAAAAAGAATTATGAAGAAGGGGCAAGAAAGCCACTTCATCCAGAGTTGGAAGAAATAATTGTGAATTGGCTGGATACAAATTTTAACTCGCAACATGCGGGTAGTAAGATTCCCGGCTCAATATTAGGCGAAAGTGAGGAAGTCGGAAGGAAGAGTAATTGTCTGTAAAAAAAACGGTTGTTGTAGGTTGATTTAGTTTAGTATATGAATTTATTTTTTTTTGCGAATTCATTCATTATAAAATGTTCGTTTTTATTAATTAACGAGATAAAAACGAACATTATTTTATTTTAAATAAATTGGGTAATTAGACTATAACATTAATGCTTGTCATTGAATATAATAATAATATAATGGAGGTGGTGTTATATGGCTCTTACTACAGGACCAATTGAAAACGTA
Organism: Bacillus sp. PPSBB_2; assembly: GCF_045291115.1. Taxonomy (NCBI): domain Bacteria; kingdom Bacillati; phylum Bacillota; class Bacilli; order Caryophanales; family Bacillaceae; genus Bacillus; species Bacillus sp. PPSBB_2. The sequence goes on along the minus strand of NZ_CP147983.1, from coordinate 3,418,048 downwards.
GGAAATCAACCTGCTAATGCAAATAAAGTTAGGGTGAAGATCCTTAACCGTACTGCGGGCCCACTTACTGGAGTAGCTAGAGTTTTTAGACTTGACGGTTCATTAGTATTAATTGAACAGGTAAACTTCAATGTGAATTCTAATGCTTCTACTTTTGCAACTCTAAGTTTAGTTCATCCTGCTCTTGGACAAGCATTTGAATATGAAGTTCAAATTGTTCCTAATCAACCTGGTGGACTATATAGTGTTTATGGACTAACAGCTGAAAATGTTATTATTACTGCACAACGTGTTGTGAACTCAGAATTGACACAGTTTCTTTAATTAAAATAGATTGGTGCCTACATGGTATCCAATCTATTTTTGTACGTATTATTCAGAGAAAGAATGGTTTTACACAAAAATAAAGATAGTTATGGAAAAGGGAAAAATCGAGCTATCATCTTAATTTTTATTATTTCTGTCTTAGACCATATCTGTTTTGTGGCACGGTTTTCTTTGAATGCATTTTATTCAAACTGTTTTTTAAAGTATTTATCAAATATGCATTATTGCATAAATAAATTTAAATTTATAAGTTAATATTAAACTACTTTTTAGTTGTAAAGAATATGTTAATAATCTTTATAAGAAAAGGATATTCCTTGTAAAAAGTGAAATTGTTTGGAATGTGAATAAACAAAAAGTTTAGAAGTGATACAGACTGGATAGAGTCTTGTATTAAATAAACAGAAAAGGGGTATGGGTTTCTAAAAGGTTTCGGGGGTTAGAAAGCACTTTTTAGTTAATAGCTTTAAATTATATTTTAAAGTCTAGTGGTAATAAGTCAAGAGTAAAACAAGACTGATTTTTTCTAGGTGCGATTTTTTCAGCATACGGAAATAGACCCGACCAAAAATGAAATTTTTTCGGGCCGTTTCCAAGATTGCGTCAATAACAAAGTGTTATTTTTCTATCACGCTCCTTGGTGGCGTGTAGAGTTGATGGTTACGTAGTAGCGTATCCACCAGACGCACAAATTTTCTTGCGGTTAAGACGATGGCTCTTTTGTGTTGATGTTTGGGTGTTTCTTTGTATTTCTTTTGATAAAATGCTTGATATTCAGGCAAATATCTTCTTACTGAATTGGCAGCCTCAACTAAGTAATAGCGAAGATAACGATTGCCTTGTTTGGTTAAGGGCGTATTTTCAGACTGATAATTTCCAGATTGCTTGATTTTCCAGCTTAATCCGGCATATTTAGCTAGTTTCGTTTGGTCTTCAAATCGTTGGATTTGTCCGATCTCAGCTAGTAATCCAGCAGCATACACTTTTCCAACACCAGGAATACTCGTCAAGCATTGGTATTCTGGTAGGACCATTACGAGCTGTTCAATTGCCTTATCAAGGTCTTTGATACTGGCTTCGAGTGCACGAATTTCGCGAGCAAGAATACTCAGGATAATATTGATGGATTCTTGAGCGACTTCTCCTAAACGATAAGACATAGTAATGGCTCGTTGAATCGTTTTCGCTAATCCTTCTGGATTTTTAAACCGGCCGTTACCTTTTTCTTGAAGCAAAGAGGCGAAATCTGTTAAAGGCATTTGAGCTAATTCTTCTAACCCATAATCTTCTGTCATTAAAGCGATTAAGGTAGCTCCAAATACAGAAGAAGGAGTTTCGCTATTCTTTAACTCACGCGTGAGCGTGTTGCATTTGTAAGTTAAATTTTCGAGAAAATGTTGTTTCGTTTCTACAAGTTGTCCAATTAATTGGTAACGTGTGCGAGTTAAACGTTGAAGAGCCATATATTTCTCTTCTTTAATGGGAGACGTAGTGAATCTTTGGATTCTTAAAAAGTCAGCGATTCGCATCGCATCATTTTTATCTGTTTTATCTTCATCAAATATTCGACTGAATTGCTTGATGCGAAAAGGATTTTCGATGGTAACGACGGTATTTATACGCTTTAATTCTCGATCCTCATTAAAAAATGTAGCAGGATGAAAGCTGTACATAGAAGTTGACTCCATGCCTATGACGATTTGAGAAAACGAGTACACATTTTGAAATTCTAAAATTTTTTGTTTAATTTGATGAGCGCCTTTCACGTCATTTCCGAGACTCGCTTCAAGAAGAATTGTCAATTGGTTATCGTCTGATAAAAAGCACACATCTAGTTTCTCAGAGCTGACATCTAATCCGACAAATAAGTTCATTTGGAAGGACCTCCTTTCATTGGTTATTTGGAATATGCTTCGATACTATGGGATTTCCCAGAAGCTCATTGCGTAACCACAACCTCGCCTACGAGAATACAATGACAACTTTTGGGGGCTACCTTTTGAACTACTATCCAAAAGCCCAATCAGTTATCGAAACAGCTAGTGTGTTGGTAGTGATAGCAATGGCTCGGGTAACAGACTTTTTATCGTAGACAGAGCTACAGGGGAAATGAGCAAATTCCCGATGGATCCTTTCCATACATCCATTGTATCTGGGAAATTCAATAATATCGAAACAAATTCCGTAAGGAATCTTGTTATCTATTTTTTTTAAAATCAGGGTAATTAGAAAGCAGAAATACTGATCTAAACTATATTCTACGAG
>NZ_CP147983.1:3254194-3410997 GCF_045291115.1 Bacillus sp. PPSBB_2 | reverse complement strand
GTCTAGTGGTAATAAGTCAAGAGTAAAACAAGACTGATTTTTTCTAGGTGCGATTTTTTCAGCATACGGAAATAGACCCGACCAAAAATGAAATTTTTTCGGGCCGTTTCCAAGATTGCGTCAATAACAAAGTGTTATTTTTCTATCACGCTCCTTGGTGGCGTGTAGAGTTGATGGTTACGTAGTAGCGTATCCACCAGACGCACAAATTTTCTTGCGGTTAAGACGATGGCTCTTTTGTGTTGATGTTTGGGTGTTTCTTTGTATTTCTTTTGATAAAATGCTTGATATTCAGGCAAATATCTTCTTACTGAATTGGCAGCCTCAACTAAGTAATAGCGAAGATAACGATTGCCTTGTTTGGTTAAGGGCGTATTTTCAGACTGATAATTTCCAGATTGCTTGATTTTCCAGCTTAATCCGGCATATTTAGCTAGTTTCGTTTGGTCTTCAAATCGTTGGATTTGTCCGATCTCAGCTAGTAATCCAGCAGCATACACTTTTCCAACACCAGGAATACTCGTCAAGCATTGGTATTCTGGTAGGACCATTACGAGCTGTTCAATTGCCTTATCAAGGTCTTTGATACTGGCTTCGAGTGCACGAATTTCGCGAGCAAGAATACTCAGGATAATATTGATGGATTCTTGAGCGACTTCTCCTAAACGATAAGACATAGTAATGGCTCGTTGAATCGTTTTCGCTAATCCTTCTGGATTTTTAAACCGGCCGTTACCTTTTTCTTGAAGCAAAGAGGCGAAATCTGTTAAAGGCATTTGAGCTAATTCTTCTAACCCATAATCTTCTGTCATTAAAGCGATTAAGGTAGCTCCAAATACAGAAGAAGGAGTTTCGCTATTCTTTAACTCACGCGTGAGCGTGTTGCATTTGTAAGTTAAATTTTCGAGAAAATGTTGTTTCGTTTCTACAAGTTGTCCAATTAATTGGTAACGTGTGCGAGTTAAACGTTGAAGAGCCATATATTTCTCTTCTTTAATGGGAGACGTAGTGAATCTTTGGATTCTTAAAAAGTCAGCGATTCGCATCGCATCATTTTTATCTGTTTTATCTTCATCAAATATTCGACTGAATTGCTTGATGCGAAAAGGATTTTCGATGGTAACGACGGTATTTATACGCTTTAATTCTCGATCCTCATTAAAAAATGTAGCAGGATGAAAGCTGTACATAGAAGTTGACTCCATGCCTATGACGATTTGAGAAAACGAGTACACATTTTGAAATTCTAAAATTTTTTGTTTAATTTGATGAGCGCCTTTCACGTCATTTCCGAGACTCGCTTCAAGAAGAATTGTCAATTGGTTATCGTCTGATAAAAAGCACACATCTAGTTTCTCAGAGCTGACATCTAATCCGACAAATAAGTTCATTTGGAAGGACCTCCTTTCATTGGTTATTTGGAATATGCTTCGATACTATGGGATTTCCCAGAAGCTCATTGCGTAACCACAACCTCGCCTACGAGAATACAATGACAACTTTTGGGGGCTACCTTTTGAACTACTATCCAAAAGCCCAATCAGTTATCGAAACAGCTAGTGTGTTGGTAGTGATAGCAATGGCTCGGGTAACAGACTTTTTATCGTAGACAGAGCTACAGGGGAAATGAGCAAATTCCCGATGGATCCTTTCCATACATCCATTGTATCTGGGAAATTCAATAATATCGAAACAAATTCCGTAAGGAATCTTGTTATCTATTTTTTTTAAAATCAGGGTAATTAGAAAGCAGAAATACTGATCTAAACTATATTCTACGAGGGGAATGGGTATATGAAGTTTCGAAATACAAAGATTGCTATGGTTACACTATCTTCATTTTTTATTTTAGGTTCTGCATCTCTATCATTCACAGATACTATACACGGTGAAGTGGTTCCTGCATCAGCACAGGAGATTATTGTAAAAAATTATGACGATACATATTATAATAACGCAATAGGGAAAACGGGGTTAGAATTAAAGAAGGAACTGCATAATATTATTGATAATCATACAAAGTTATCATACAGTGCGGTTTGGGAAGCGTTAAGAGATACTGATGAAGATCCAAATAATAAAAATAATGTGATACTCTTATATACTGGTCGTTCGCAAGGGAAACTTACGAATGGATCAGGAGTAAATAACTGGAACCGAGAGCATGTTTGGGCAAAATCTCACGGTGACTTTGGAACGACTGCAGGACCTGGAACAGATCTACATCATTTAAGAGCGACGGATGTATCTGTAAATAGTTCACGTGGAAATCTAGATTTTGATAATGGTGGTGTGAATCATTCTGAAGCGACAGAATGTAAATATGATAGTGATTCTTGGGAACCTCGTGATAGTGTAAAGGGAGATATTGCTAGAATGCTGTTTTATATGGCTGTTCGTTACGAGGGAGACAACGGCGAAATAGATTTAGAACTAAATGAAAAAGTGAATAACAATAAAGATCCATACATGGGGAAACTATCTGTCTTATTAAAATGGAATGAACAAGACCCGGTCGATGATTTAGAGCGAAAGCGTAATGAAGTGATTTTTACAAAATATCAACATAACCGCAATCCTTTTATTGATCATCCAGAATGGGTAAATAAAATCTGGAACTAAGATTTTTAAAGGTATTATATTTTGATAAAAGGGATTGATCATTATGATCAATCCCTTCTTATATTTTTACTAGAATAAATGATTTTTATAGGACTAGTGAGGGAAATAGAATAGATATTTATATGGAACGATAGTACTTATTTATCTAGTTAAGTATTTAGTAAGGTCCCCACTCAATATTCACCCCAACAATAAGAAAAACAAGTCCAATGATAAACCAAATGAGTGCAAGTGGAGCCATGAAACGAATCCATTTTCCATAAGAAATCCCGCTTGCTGCGAGAACGCCCATTAAAACACCGGAAGTTGGATTTAAGCAGTTTACTACACCTTCTCCGAGCATAACAGCTTGTACTGTAACTTGGCGTGTAATGTGCATAAAATCAGCTAATGGAGCTAATATCGGAATAAAAATAACCGATTCTCCTGTCCCGGATGAAATGAGGAAATGTAATGCGGCACTACTCAGATACATGCCGATAACACCAAATACAGGGTTTTGTCCTTCGAGAGCTTGTGCGAGTTGGTTAACAATTGTATCAAGCAATTTTCCTTGTTCTAAAATGACTGAAATACAGCGAGCCATTCCGACAATTAAAGCACCGTAGATAAGGTTTTGGCAGCCAGTTAGAAAAGTAGAAGCGATATCGTTTGCTTTCATGCCACCTATTATTCCGGCTGTAATTGCTATGAAAATAAAAGTAGCGGTCATTTCTGCGTCCGTCCAATGTAGACGAAAAGCGCCTATTAAAAATGCAATTAATGATAAAGCTGGAACGAGTAAAATTAATTTATGACGTATCGTCCAAGGAACTTCCTTTTTCTCTGCTTCTTTTTCGCTTGAAAGAGCGTTACTTGGAAACCAGTTGTCGCCAAGGATGCTTCCTTTATTCGATTTTTTCAAGCGCTTTACATACCAATTTATATATAGAATGGTAGCAAGTAAAAAAGATATATAAATTGCTGTGCGTAAACCAATTCCCGAAAACATCGGAAGTTCTGCGATCTTTTGTGAAATGCCTAAAGGTGAGGGGGATAAAATAGTAGCATTAAAACCAGCATAAGTGCCTAAATAAATAATTGCTACGCCAACGATAGCGTCCCATTTTAATGTGCGGGCAACGATGATGCCGATAGGGATAAAGCCGATAACTGAGTTAACGATAATGCCAGTCGTTCCGAGAATGGAAAAGAGTGCGGCGACAATACATATGAAAAATAATTGCTGATTACGAAATTTGTTAATAACATGATAGATTAAACCGTCAAGGGCACCTGTCTTTTCAAGAATTGCAATGGCTCCACCTGTAAATAAAATTAGAAAGATAATAGGGGCAGCAAGTGTCATTCCTTTTTCAATAGCGGTAAAAAAAGAAACAAATCCTACAGGTGATTGCGGAACAGAATGATAGCTACCTGGTATTGTCGTTGTAACAGTCCCGTTTGTAACCCTTTTAAATTCTCCAGCAGGAACGAAGTACGTAGCAATGGCGCAAAGTAAGGCAATAAAAAATAGTAGTACGTACGCATCGGGCATTTTAAACTTTGGTTTACTAGGTTGTTTTTTTGCCTCAGTTTGTATTTGCATAAAATCCCTCCTTCTTCACTTGGTTAATTTTTAATATTCTGAATTTAATCTGTGAAATAGATTATAATAAAGGTAGCTTCTTAAGGCAATAGTTTTTGTATCCTTTCCCGTACATACAAATTATTGCAATATTAGACAGGGAAACGATAATAAGCCAAGAATATGTTATGTAGAAAGAAAAAGGAAAAGAGGGAACAAGATGTGGAAAACTACTGATCTATGTGATGAATTTGAAAAGGAATTACAAATATGTCGCCAGTCTTTTCGGTCTTTTGGGAAGAAAGAACAATTCCACGGGAAAATTGCAACTGTAAAAGTGAAAGATGATAATGTACTAGTGAAGGAAGGATTGCAAACATTACCAGAAGGAACAGTATTAGTTGTTGATGGCGGAGCGTCTACGAATTGTGCGTTACTCGGTGATAATTTGGCAGCTATTGCGGAAGAAAGAAAGCTAGCAGGAATTATTGTGAATGGGTATGTTCGTGATTCTAGTGAACTAAAGAATATTAATATTGGTATTTTAGCGTTAGGAACGATGCCAAATAGAAGTGTGAAAGAAGGAAAAGGAGAACGAAATATTTCATTGCACTTTGGACAAGTAGAATGGAATCCAAATGAATATGTCTATGCGGATGAAGATGGCGTCATTATTAGTGAAAAGAGTTTACATCGTTAAGAGTTAATAAGTTATTATTCTTAGAAAATAAATCCGATAAAGCATGGACAAAATTCTTTGTCAATAGTAAAATAATACAGAAATTTAAAATTTACAGAATGTATAGGTTTATCGTTTTACGATAACTTAAATGGGAGTAAGTTGTGCCAAGAAAAGTGAATGTTATCACAATGATACGTTCATAAACAAAATTATTTTTCCTATACAAATATAGCCGCGAATGATGCGGATAGGAGGTGTTGTACATTTTTGTTCGACACTTACAAAAAGAGAGTGTCAATCGCACGCCCTTGAAGGGCCTTTTTTTGTGTAAATGGTAGTAAGGGAGGAAATTTTGGGATGGCAATGTTGAAAAAGTGGCTGCTTACGTCGTTAATGGCAGTGACACTTGTATTTGTTTCTTTTGCGAATACAGTACATATTACGTTTGCTGAAGAAAATACAGCAAAACTTGCAATTATTGGGGAATCACAAAAAGGCATTATGTTATGTCCGAAAGAAGAGCAAATTAAAGATGGGGAAACAGCTTTAAGTTTGCTGCAAAAGGTCATGGGGGACAAGGTAGAATCTGAAACGATGTCGTTTGGAACATATGTAAAAGGCATCGATGGTTTAATGGCCGGGGCTACAAGTGCTTGGCTGTATGATGTAAATGATAAGTCTGCAGAAGTCGGAGCAGATAGTTATAAATTAAAATCTGGAGATGTTGTTGTCTTTCGCTTTGTTTCAGACTGGAGCAATGTAAGCCAGGAAACATTGAAAGAAACGTTAGATAAGTTCGGGACGTGTAAAACAGAAGAACCAAAATCAGAAGGTCAAGATGATAAAACGCCAGATGTGAAAAACCAAGGTGACCAAGACGGTAAAACGCCAGATGTGAAAAACCAAGGTGATCAAGATGGTAAAACGCCAGATGTGAAAAACCAAGGTGACCAAGACGGTAAAACGCTAGATGTGAAAAACCAAGGTGACCAAGATAGTAAAAAACCAGAACAACCAAAGCAAGAGAACATTCAAGATCCAAGTGCACAATTAAACGAAGCCATTTCTAAAACATCAGATAAGATGTTACAAGATGGAATTGAAAGTGACTGGGTAGCTGTAGCGCTTTCTCGTTCTGGAAAGAATGTGCCAATTGAGACAAAATTAAATTATGTTAAGTCAGTAACTGAAAAAGTAGAAAAGCGTATTAACCGTTTTTCAGCGACAGATTTAGCTAGAACAATTATTATGATGAATGCAATGAGTGCAGACCCTAAAAATGTAGGTGGACATAATTTAGTTCAAAAATTGTATGAGTCAGATAAAGTGAATTCTGTTACAGGTTATGCATTTGCTTTACTTGCATTTGATACGAAGAAGTATGAGATTCCAGTTGAATCAAAATGGAACAGAGTTGCTCTAGTGGAAGCACTGTTAAATAATCAGCATACAGACGGTGGATGGACTTATAATAGTTCAGGTAGTAAAGATAGTGCTAGTAGCGTTGATGTAACAGGTATGGTTTTATCAGCATTAGCTCCTTATCAAGAGCGATCAGATGTGAAACCAGCTATACAAAAAGCTGTTGCGTATTTATATAACGAACAGCTGCAAAATGGTGGTTTTTCAGCTGATGGACAAGAAAATTCAAATAGTACTGCGCAAGCAATTATTGGATTATCGCTTGTTAAAGATGTAGATCAAAATCGTCTTCATAAGGCAATGCAAAACCTATTATCATATCAACTTTCAAATGGTGAATTTAAATGGTTACCAAGTGATCAAAATGGTAACGGAATGGCTACAGAACAGGCTCTTTTAGCATTACTTCAATTTAAGGAAATGGGAAAATCTATTTATGATTGGTCTAATGTAGACGCTGGTAATGTAATTAAGCCAAAACCGATTGAAGAGCCAGAAAAGGTCGTTGAACCAGAAAATAATGTAGTAGAAAAAGAAGTTACTGAAGAACCGAAAGAACAAAAACAAGTACAACAAGAAACAAAAGATGAAAATCTAAAAGTAGTTGTAGATAACGAACCGGTTAAGAATAAAAAAATCGGAAACGGTAACAGTCTACCAAAAACAGGAGCATCTTCTCATGGTGCAGCAACAGAAGTAGGTATGGGTGTATTATGTATTGCTTCTGCATATGTATTATGGAGACGTAAAGCAGCTTAACAAAAAATTAGGAGCAATTATTTGCTCCTAATTTTCGTATGAAAGGTGAGAGATAGGATGAGTAAGGTGAAATGGTTCATTTCTTTACTGCTTTCGCTCGGGCTACTTGCCGGATGTGAAGAGGCAGCTGTAAAGCCTGAGAAGAAGGTAGAACCGAAGCAAGAAGAGGTAGCGAAACAAGAAGAACAAAAAGATGAAGCGAAGCCGGAAGAAAAAACAGAAGAAAAGCAAGCTGAATCAGAGCAAAAGCAGCAAGAAGCGCAGAAAGAGAAACAAGAACAAAAAGTAGAAGAGAAGCCGAAAGAGGAAAAGCCGCAGGCACAACCAGAGGTAAAGAAAGAAGAGAAACAACAGGAACAACCGAAAGAACAGCCGGCTGTAAATAAGCAACCAGAGCAGCAACAAGCACAAGAAGAGAAACAACAACCGAAAGCACCAGAAGTAAAAGAAGAAGCAAAGGTTGTGAATCAGCCGAAAGAAACACCGAAGCAGGAGCAAAAAGAAGATCCGAATAAAGCGGAGAAAACGATACCGACTCCGGCAGTACCAAAACCTGAACCACCAAAACCAGATCCAGTACCAGTACCGAAACCGCAAGCAAAACAAGTAACAATCTCGGTAAAAGGAAATAACGGATATATAATGGGTGCGAAAAAGATGGATGTACAAGAAGGCGACACTGTGTATAAAGTATTACAACGTACAGGATTAGATGTTGATGCAAGCGGATCTAGAGATAGTATTTATGTAAAAGGTATTAATGATTTATATGAAAAAGATATTGCGGATACTAGTGGATGGAAATATCGTGTGAACGGTGCTTTTCCAAACCATAGTGCTGGTGTAGTTACGGTAAAACCAGGAGATACAATTGAGTGGGTATACGTATTACAATAAGAAAGGCATTCGGTAAAGGGCTATGAAAATAAGTTTTTCTTCTTTACATCCTTTTGTGAATTTTTTCTATTATATCGGGGTGATGATACTATGTACGATGTGTCTTCATCCTCTTTTTTTAATTGGAGCAATAGTATTAATTATTATGTTAAATGTGATGCAAGGAAATGGCGAAAAGATAAGAAAGATGCTACCGAGCACAATTGTTTTCTTTTTTATGGTAATTTTATTTAATTCGTTATTAACGCATAGAGGTCGAACTACGTTATTTTGGTTAGGTGATAGCCGTATTAAGCTTGAGGCGATTATGTTTGGAATAGTAATGGGGTTATTATTAGTTGCAGTTATGTTTACGTTTGCGTCATACAATGATATTATTTCCAGTCATAAATTTTTATATTTGTTTTCAAGAATTTCACCGAAAGTTGCATTGTTAACGATGATTACAGTGAGATTTGTTCCTTTGTTTATAAGACGATTAAAGAAAATCACACTCGTCCAAAAAACGAAAGGTGTGCAGGTAGATTCAGGTTCGATAATTGAACGCGTCAAAAATGGTACGCAATTGCTGCAAGTATTATTAATTTGTTCATTAGAAGATGCACTGCAAACGGCAGATTCTATGCAAGCTCGTGGATTTGGTGTAACGAAGCGTACGGCGTATATTCGCTATAGAATGGAAAGGCGTGATTGGTATACGCTCAGTTATTTAATCATTTTATTTATAGCTGCTATTGTATGTAGTAATTATGGCGGAGGGAAATTGATTATTTATCCGAAAGTCGAATCTATTTTATTCCAGCAATACGATGGAATGATGTTTGTATTATTTACACTGTTTATTAGTTTACCAATTATGATGGAAGGGAGAGAATGGATATGGTGGCGCATGCAGAAATAAACAATTTATCATTTGTATATGCTGATGAAAACGAATACGCGTTACAGCATATTTCTCTTTCTGTTCAAAAAGGTGAGTTTATTGCACTTGCTGGAGGATCGGGATCTGGGAAGACGACGTTATTAAAACATTTTAAAAAGGAGTTACTTCCAATTGGTACGCGTTCTGGAGAGATATTTTATGAGGGTGTTTTAATAGAGGAAGTAGCTGATTTGTTATCTGCCCAAGAAATTGGGATGGTATTTCAAAACCCAGAAAACCAGATCGTTATGGATACAGTGATTCAAGAATTAGCATTTTCTTTAGAAAATATCGGATTACCATCACATATTATTCAAAAAAGAATAGCAGAGCTTATTAGCTTTTTAGGATTTCAAGATTTATTGCATCAATCTGTTCATACGTTATCTGGTGGGCAGAAGCAGCTTGTCAATTTAGCTGCGGTATTAGTTATGCAGCCGAAATTGCTATTATTAGATGAACCGACAGCGCAGTTAGATCCAATCGCTGCAAAAGAGTTTTTAGGATTATTAAAACGGATTAATGAAGAACTTGGAATTACGATTATTTTAAGTGAACATCGCTTAGATGAAGTTATCCCGCTTGCAACACGCGTTGTTTGTATGGATAATGGCCGTATTATGTATGATGGTAGTCCTAAAATTGTTATTACGGATATGTGGGGAGTAGAAACATTCCGTCCATTTATTCCGCAAATTCCAAGGCTATTTTTAGAGTGGAATGTGAGAGATATTCCGTTTACAGTGCGAGAGGCGCAAATGAAAATGAATGATTTTGCAGCGATATCATATGTAAATGACCCAATAGCACAAAGTGAAAAGCAAGAGGTAATTTTAAGCGCAGAGCATATTTCGTTCCAATATGAAAAAAATAGTCCGCTTATTTTACGTGATTTATCAGTTTCGATTGAAAAAGGAAAATGGGTAGCGCTCGTTGGGAAGAACGGTACAGGTAAGTCTACACTGTTAACGATTTTAGCAGGATTACAAAAAGCGAGAAGAGGAAAAGTAAAGTGGAACGGAAAAGTGATACATAAAATCGATTCGAAAGAACGGTTTAAAAGTATTGGGTATGTATCGCAGCATCCGTATTACCATTTTACATTTGATACAGTATGGGATGAGGTTTATGAACGTGCGCGTGAATTATATGGAGAACAAGGAAAAGAAATAGCAGAAGATACGCTAAAACAGTTTTGGTTGTATTCGCTTAAAGAACGCCATCCGCACGATTGTAGCGGAGGAGAGCAACAATTACTTGCGTTATGTACGACGTTATTATCAAAGCCGACTTTATTATTACTTGATGAACCGACAAAGGGATTGGATCCATGGAAGAAAGAAAGAGTAGGAGAGCTATTTAGGAAGCTACAAAAAGAAGGTACAACAATTGTAATGGCAACGCATGATATTGAGTTTGCAGCGAAATACGTGGATCAATGTATGATGTTATTTGATGGAACAGTCATTATGAATGATGCACCGAAAGAATTTTTTAGCGGCAACTTCTTTTATACAACATCTATTAATCGATTCATTCGAAAAGACTTGCCATATGCATTAACGTGGGAGGATGTGTACGAAGCTTGTCCAAACGATATGTTGCATTCATAATATGTATCTTTGCAGTAATAATCGGCACATTGCTTTTTACGACACTTGTTATGGACGGTTATTACATGTTAAGTAGTTTGTTTATATTAGCGGTTATTATGTTACCTTTCTATATCCGTTTTGAAAGAAAGGCGTTTGTTTCACGTGAAATTGTTCTCGTTGCTGTATTAGCGGCAATTGCAGCAGTAAGCCGGGTGCCATTTTCTATTTTACCAAGTGTACAACCAACTTCTTTTGTCATTATCGTTTCTGCAATTGTATTTGGAAGTGAAACTGGTTTTATGATTGGTGCTACAGCAGCAATCGTATCTAATATTTTTTTAGGACAAGGTCCATGGACACCGTGGCAAATGTTTTCGTGGGGCATGATTGGTTTTATAGCAGGTTTACTTCGTAATACATTTTTTATGAAAAAGCTATGGGGGAGACTTCTTTACGGAGTAATTGTTGGCTTTTTATTTGGCTGGATTATGAATTTCTGGGGCCTTCTCGGTTTTATACGAGAAGCAACATGGGAAACTGTCATTTCGTATTATATCGCAAGTTTTTACTTTGATTTGAGCCATGCGATTTCGAATGTTATTTTCTTATTACTATTTAGTACTTCATGGATTACGATTCTTACAAGATTTAAAAAGAAATACGGTATATTAGATGAGCATAACGTGACATAGAAAAGCATACTCATATAAGGTAGGGTCGCGACTTACATATTCGTTTGCCTCTTTCATGCTTCTTACATAATGTAAGGAGCATTTTTTTGTCAAAAAATCGTTTCAATATGCATCCGCTATTATATAAAATTATTTGTATAATTGTAGGTGAGAACTTTTTTCAAAAGGGAGGTGTATAGTTAATGAAGTTAGTTATTCCGAAGCAACATGGTGCATGGGCTATGCTTGTTATTCCTTTTTTATTAAGTGTCGTACTTGGGAAACCTACTATTTATCATATTCCATTGTTTTTAGCGTGGTTCTTTATCTATTTAGCCACATATCCATTTCTTACGTACATAAAGCAAAGACGAAAAAAAGAGTTTTTACAAGCTGCCATTGTTTATTTTATTATTGCGTTCCTATTTGGGATGATTTCTTTATTATATGAGTGGCGAATTCTTTTATTCGTAATAGTAATGATTCCATTATTTATAGTGAATATGTATTACGCTCGTCAAAAAAATGAAAGAGCACTATTAAATGATATTTGTGCGATTATTGTGTTTTGTATCGGTGGGTTAATTAGTTATTACTTTTCAATGAAGCAAATCGATCATACAGCTATATTCATTGCACTTATTTCATTTTTATACTTTTTAGGTAGTACGTTCTATGTGAAAACGATGATTCGTGAAAAAAATAATCCGAAGTATCGTCTTATATCTTGGGGATATCATATCGTATTAACGATAATTGTATTTGCGATTAATCCGTGGTGTTCTCTCATTTTTATACCAAGTGTCATTCGAGCGATTATGTTGTATGGTAAAAAAATTTCTATTATAAAAGTAGGAATTTTAGAAATTGCTAATTCTGTATATTTTTTAATCATAACGGCAATAATTATGAAGTATGCCATTTGAAAAAACTTCCCATCAATTGATGGGAAGTTTTTAATCTTTTTCTAAAATGTGAACGGTGTACTCGCAACGTTGAATAGCTTGTTCAACAGCATAAAGTGATTGTTCAATACGAGCGCGATTAAAATCTTTTTCAACTGTTTCGAGCGCTTCTTCTAAACAATTTTTAGCTTCTTGTAATGATTGAAAAGAATCTTGTACATATCCGCGAGCATTTTGATGCATTTCATAATCCTCCTTGCGTGTTCGTATATGGGTAGTATGAACAGTAAGGAAGAAAATATAATTTATTATATTTGTTTGACAATTAGAGTGGAATTACGTATAGTAAGAATTAAGTGAATATTTTCTTATCCAGAGAGGTGGAGGGACTGGCCCGATGAAACCCAGCAACCGCGATGCAGGTGCTAATTCCAGCAGAACATATTTGTTCTGGGAGATAAGACGAAGATATATACGTAACTTCTTCTTATCGGAGAGGTTTTTTTATTGCAAAAAAACCGATTACGAAAATTTATATTAAGAAGAAAGGGGTTGCGCATTACTGTGACACTCGAAAAATACGTAAAACTGCGTAGTACAGTTTATGAATATATGATAGAGCAAGATAAGCCGATATCATTGTTAGATATTCAAGAACATATCGTTTCGCATCATGAAGGAAAATTCACGAAAAAGATGTTGCATCAATTTTATTTATCAAGATTATTAGACGAACTAAAACTGGATGGGAAAATTACATTAGCTGATGAATATCTCTATGCTGAAAAAGGGGTATTGTATAAGGCGAGAAAAGGGAGCTAAGCTCTCTTTTTTTCTTAAAATAACGGAGTATGTAGAGTAAAAGACTGCTAAAGCAGCCTGATACAGGGAATGGTGTTGAGTGTGTAGTGTCAAAAATTGAATGTGCCTGAAAGAGGCAATTCATATCGGCTGCAAATGAAAAGAGACACCTTCGCCGAATAGGTGTCAGTCGTTTTGTCACGTAGACTTGCTACTTAACAGTAATTAGAATAACATGCAGGATTTTCGAAGTCAAAAGGGAATTAAAGGAAGGGGTACAATTATGTACGCTTACTTATTAAAAGATATAACGAAATGGATCCCAAAGTACATTGTAGATAAGGGATATGAATATTATGAAGATGGGCATGTAGAAGATGTTGAAATACAAGATAAAAAAGTGTTTGCTTTCGTTACTGGAAATGCAGGGAATTATGAAGTAGTTATCGATCTCGAAGATTTTTCAGAAAGTAACTGTGAGTGTCCCTATGAAAATTATTGTAAACATATGGCGGCAGTTGTTTATGATATGCAAGGTGCTGGTGAGAGTGCAGTTAAAGAGAAACTGAAAGATTTAGAAAAAGAAGAGTTACTTATATTATTAAATCGATTGTTGCAAAGTTCGAAAAACGTACAAATTGTAGAGAAGATGTTAAAGAAGGGGAAACTTTAACGTATAGAGGGAGTTGTTTTGTAGTGAACGTACTAATTATATATGCTCATCCTAGTCCTTCCAGTTTTAACGCGGCGATTTTCAATCATGTGCAAAAAGGACTACAGGAAACAAATCATTCAGTTACCGTACTTGATTTATACAAAGAACAATTTGATCCAGTCCTCGTATTCAATGAAGAGAAGAAAAGACGTGATTTAGTAAATGAAGAGGAAACTGCTCGGTACAGAATGTTAGTAGAAGAAGCAGATACACTTCTATTCATCTATCCAATATGGTGGTGGGGGATGCCAGCAATTTTAAAAGGTTTTATTGATCGTATTTTCGTAGCTGGATTTGCTTATAAATATGAAGGGGCTCTGCCGAAAGGATTATTGCAAGGGAAAAAAGCGTGGGTTATTAATACGTTAGACTCGCCTCTATGGTACGTCGCATTGTTATATCGATCAGCAGATTGGATTATAATGAAGAGAGGTGTTTTACGTTTTTGTGGCATTCGCGATATAAAACGGTCAGTGTTTCAATCTGTGAAAACGAGTAAAGTATCAAAGCGTGAGAAATGGTTATTACAAATAGAAGAAAAGGCTCGTGCATTATGAATGAAGTCGATCGTATTATAAACTGTGTTCAGTATGATGGCGAACTTTTTCGGAAGTATGTTACGTGTTTACTTCAATTGAAAAAATGTAGCGAAACATTTCAGCAAATTCAAATAGAGTTAAGAAATGATTATTTAATAAGAGGAATTTGTGAAAGAGAAGTTGATGAGGTAGTACGGGGAAGTAAAGAATATGAAATTCATTTTCTTCCTAAAGTATTACAGTGGAATTTTTTGAGGGGAAATCCACATCTAATTGAAAAAGTGTGCGAAGATTTTTTTGCATTTGAGTCATTACATCTTACGGAGTTAGAGTGGGAGAAGATTATAAAATTCATGGGAAATAAGTGATTTATTATGTAAAAAAGCTAGTATAAAACTAGCTTTTCGTTTAAATAAATAAAAAGCATAGACTAATGATGAAACCCGCATATAGTAAGTTCACAACACAAAATCCCATAATGTCACGAGCACCTAAACCAGCTATCGCTAATGCTGGTAATGCCCAGAAAGGTTGAATTAAATTCGTCCAAGCATCGCCCCATGCAATTGCCATTGCTGTTTTTGCAGCAGGTACACCAAGTTCAGCGCCAGCTGGAATCATAATTGGTGCTTGCACAGCCCATTGACCGCCGCCAGATGGAACGAAAATGTTAACAATGCCAGCACTTAAAAATGTAAAGAGCGGAAAAGTCGTTTCATTTGAAATGCTAATAAAGAAATTAGAAATAGCTCCTCCAAGTGAAAGTCCTTCACTATTTGCTCCAATCATCATGCCCATAATTCCTGCGTAAAACGGAAATTGAAGTAAAATGCCAGAAGCACTTTTCGTAGAGTCTGAAAAAGCACGAATATACTGAATCGGAGTACGGTGGAAAATAAGACCTGCAATTAATAACATAAAAATCACGATATCGAGAGTAAGGTTAAAACCTTTCGTATAAAAGTAATTGAAAATATAAATGAGACCTAACAATCCAACGCAAAGTGTAATAATAATGCTATTTTCCATCTTTTCAGCGAACGTATTTTTTTCTACTTCTTGAGCAGCAGCTTCTTCATGGAACACGCTAGGATCTACTGTAATCGTATGTTTTTCATCTGGATGCATCGCTTTATTAATGAGAGGCATCGTAATGAGAAAAATAATAACTGGAACGAGAGCGTATGGTGAGAATAACGTTTCTGTTATTGGAATCGCCTCTTTAATACTTCCAGCAGTCGTTTTAATTAACGTTTCACCGCCTGTTGCTAACGTAAGAGGGATAGAGGCAGAAAGACCGGCATGCCAAATGAGAAATCCAGAGTAAGAAGAGGCGATTGCTAGTCTATAATCTAATCCGTCCAGCTGCCTTGCCACTTCTTTTGCGTATAAAACAGATACAACAATTCCAAAGCCCCAGTTTATGTATGCACCAAATAAACTTACAATTGAAATGGCAATAATGCCTTGTCCATTCGTTTTTGGTAGTCTGGCAGCTTTCGTTAATCCTTTTTTAATAAGAGGAGCATTTGCTAAAGCAGATCCAGTCACGAGTACAAGTGCCATTTGCATAGAAAAGGCGAGGAGTCCCCAAATTCCATTACCCCAGTGATTAATCATTTCTACAGGTGTTTGGTGAGTCGCAAACATACCAAAGAAGATAACGAAAACAGTTAGTAAACATGATAAAATAAACGGTTCTGGCAAGAAGCGTTGCACTAAGGCGACGCAACCATTTGTAAAGGAACGAAACAAAATAGATCAACCTCCTTATGTATATGTATTACAATTATTCGAGGTTGTTTAGGAGATAACCTTCAATATAAAGAAAATTCAGATATTTACAGAGTGGTAATTTATTGATAGATTGATATAGAGCCTCGTATCAAATTCTGCTTTTAATATACTAGAAGAAAAACGGTTGGAAATGGGGTAGCACTTATAGGGATAGTATAGAGAAAGGTTACTAGCTGGCTTCAAAGCAACTGTTGCAAAATGGTCAAAAAATAAAGTTCATCATCCCGGAAGAAACTTTATTTTCATCTATAGAAGAAATTTTCGACCAATATGAACAGACAATCTTTGTAAGGGAAGTGTTTTAATACATTCTCCAAAAGATGTGGATGTATAAGTTAAACGCTCAATTAAAATTGTAAACTGCTTATAAAATTTTCGATAGGTGTATTTTAGGTAATTGTTTTTTCAATCTTTTCTAATAACGAAAAGATAATTGGTATAGTAGTGTAAATAATGTACTGTAATGAAAAAGCTTCCACTACTGTGGAAGCTTTTCTAAATGATGTGCAATATCAATATACATATTTGAGTAAACCGAATGTATTTCATTACTTGGCGTTGCGTTAGAAGAGAAATGAACGATCACCATATTTGTTTTTGGATCGATATAAAGTGTTTGTCCGTAACTACCTAACACTTCGAAAGCACCTTGTTCATTGTGCGGAATCCACCATTGATTATGATAAGAAATGGAAGCTCCAGGGCCAATTGCAAGTTCACCTTCTTGGACATTTTTTACACTTTCTGTAATAGAAGAAGGGAGAATGTGTTTTCCGTTATATTCACCTTTGTTTAATAGTAATTGCCCGAATTTCGCCATATCTCTAGCAGTTGCATTTAATCCAGCACTAGCTTGTTCTACTTTTGTTTCATCTGTAACGTAATACGCGTTTTCTTCCATATCAATTTGAGACCAAATTCGTTCGCTTACATTTTCAGCCAGTGATTTACCAGTAATAGTTCTAATAATCCAAGCGAGCGTTTCTGTTGATCCGTTATTGTAAGAAAAGGAAGAACCAGGCGGTGCAGTTTCTTCGGCTTCCCGTAACATATCATAAATTTTCATCGGACCGTCGTAATTTTTGCCGCGGGGTAAAATATTGCTAGCTAAATATAATTGTGCATCTTGATTTTCTAGCCCAGGTTGCTCATATCCATGAGTAGGATATTCAGCTGAAACTTGCATGTCCATTAATTGCTGAAGTGTGGCATTACCGAACGGTGTGTTTTTTAATTCTTTTATGTAAGTGTCAGCTGTTTTCTCTAAATCGATACGATTCTCTTCAGCGAGAGATTGTATAATTGCCCCGGTAAAGACTTTTGCTAATGATGCCATACCATGAGGTTCATTCTGTTTATACCCATTGAAATATCGTTCGTAAACAAGTTGTCCATTATGTACAACGACAAAAGCATCTGTTTTGTTATCATCTAAAAGTTTTTTTAGAGGAGTTGTATTTCCGAATCTACGCTCCACAGCAAAATCGTCTAAGTTTTGCAATGCGGAAGGGAAGTGAGCAATTTGGTCAGGATTGTTTTTTACGTCATTAACTAAAGTGAATTCTTTCATGTGTGTGTACGACCAACGTAAGTAAGGGTCATTTAACCAGTTTTCTTTTGTCACATTATGTTTTGATGGGGTCGTTTTATTTTGTTTGAAGTAAGTAAACCCAAGCCCTGTAATTACAAATATGAATGTTAGTATAAGTAAGAGTAGGGGAGATTTTTTTAGTTTCATATATGGCCCTCCTTTTTATTTCTACTATAAGTATACGCTCGTCTTGAAAGAAATACAAAATAAGGAAAGTAAACGGGGAAGTTTACTTTCCTTATTAACGTTAAGCGGAAATTTTTCCGTCTGTAGGTTGTTTCTTGAATTTTTGTTTTCGTCCGTGTAATCCATAATATAAAAGTAAAGTGAACGCAACGATAATAGCTGCGATAAAATACATATTATGATAACTGGATTTCGCTGCGACAATACCTAAAATGAAAGAACCAAAACCAATACCACTATCAAAGAATGAGAAATACGTAGCTGTCGCAGAACCACGTCTATGGTTTGGAGCGGCAGAAATCGCAATCGTTTGGAAACTCGGAATTAATGTTCCGTAACCTAAACCGATTAGCATACCTGCGCCAAGGAACCAAAATGAAGTTTGTGCTTGGCTTAATATGAACATTCCGATTGTGAAAATAATGATAGCAGGGTAAACGAGTACATTTTCACCGAAGCGATCAAAAATCTTTCCTGTAAATGGACGAGAAATGACAACAACAAGTGCGTATAAAATAAAGAAGTAACTTGCAATTTCACTTAAACCGAGTTCTTTCGCATAAATAGGAATAAAGGATAAAATACCACTATAAGAAAAGGCTAAAACAAATCCTGTAAGTGCAATCGGAATAGAAGATGGTTCGATTAAGTCTTTCCATTTCATTTTTTCACGTTTTTGTTTGCTAACAGGTGCTTCGTGCGGAATATCTACAAGTAGTCCTAATAAAAATGCAAGTAATGAAAATACGGAACAAACGATAAATAATACAGTAAACGAAAAATGAGAAATAATTGTTAAACCTAAAAAAGGACCAATTACCATCGGCAGACTCATAAATACGCCGAAATATGCAAGCGCTTCGCCTCGTCGATGAGCTGGCGCAACATCAGTTACAATCGTACCAGTAGCTGTCGTTGCCATCCCAAACCCAATACCGTGCAAGAAGCGAAGGGCAAGTAATAAGAATAAACTTTGCGCACCGAAATACATAACAGTAGCGGCTAAAAATAATGAAAGTGAAATAAATAATATTTTCTTTCTTCCTAAATCATCGAGCCATTTTCCTGTGAATGGTCTACATAAAACAGAAGAAATAAGAAACACAGTTGCAACTAAACCAATTTCCTCAGGTTTTCCTTTTAGGCCGTCTATGACATAGACAGGCAGAGTAGTCATAAGCATGTAAAATGTTAAGAAAAGAAATAGACTACTAAAACAAGTTCCGAGGAAATCCTTCGTCCAAAGTTTCTCACTTTGCATCGTCATCCCTCCAATTTAATCTAAATTTTTAATAATTTGTTGTAACACTTGAAATGCTTGATGTAAATCATCTTCATTAATACCTTCTAGCGTTTTTTCTTCGAAAGTATCAACTTCTTCTTGCCATACTGGAATCATCTTTATCGCTGTTTCGGATAAAGAAATGAGCTTCTCGCGGCGATCTTTACCTTCTGTACGAATAATCCATCCCATCGTTTCCATACGTGTTAACGTACGAGTCATCGTTGGTGATTCAACATTTAAATACTGGCACAATTCTGTTTGCGTACAAGAACCAGTTTGATTAATGCGGAAAATAACAGCCCATTGCGCACTAAATAACCCTGTTGGAGATACACGTTCATTAAATTTCTTCGTAAACTTTCGAGAAGTCTGGCTGACGATGTGAAAAAAATGTTGTTTTTCGTCCATGTATTTTGATCCTTTCAAATTAGTTACCTAGCTAACTATATACTTTTTTATAATAATTGTCTAGTAATAGACATGTTGATTTATGTAAAAAATTCTTATAGGTTTTATGTTGCGAACGTATATTCTACGTGCTATTCTTTAATTAAGTAAAGAATTTTCTTTCTATTAAATAGAATGGGGGAACTTGTGATGATTAAGCCTGCAACAATGGAGTTTGTTTCACTATCGAACGGAGAAACGATTGCATATCAGGAAGTTGGAAGGCGAAATACAGATATTCTTGTACTCATTCACGGGAACATGACATCGTCACAACACTTTGATTTAGTTATTGAAAAGTTGCAAGATCAATACCATATTTACGCTCTTGATTTAAGAGGGTTTGGACAATCAACGTATAATCAGTCGATAGATTCATTACAAGACTTTGCAGACGATGTAAAATTATTTATTGACGAGTTAAAGCTAGAGAAATTTTCATTAATGGGCTGGTCAATGGGTGGTGGCGTTGCGATGCAATTTACAGCGAATCACCCAACTTTTGTAGAAAAGTTAATTTTAGTAGAATCAGTAGGAATGAAAGGATACCCAATCTTTAAAAAAGATACGAATGGGCAGCCGATTGTATCAAGTTTAGTAAAGACGAAAGAAGAAATTGCGCAAGATCCAGTACAAATCGCTCCAGTATTAGATGCGATAAAAAATATGAACAAACTATATTACCGTACAGTATGGAATCTATTAATATATACACATAATCAACCTGAACCGGATCGTTATGAAAAGTATTTAGATGATATGTTAACGCAACGTAATTTCGTAGATGTGAATTATGCGCTCATTACATTTAATATTTCAGATGAACATAATGGGGTTGTAGAGGGAAGTAAACAAATTCATCGTATTAAAGCGCCAACACTCGTCATACAAGGTGATAGAGATTATGTCGTACCGCAAGTAGTCGGTGAGGAATTAGCGAAACATTTGCCAAATGCAGAGTTGAAGGTATTAGAAGATTGCGGACACTCGCCGTTTATTGATTGTTTAGATGTATTTATAAAACATGTAGAGGATTGGTTAGAACAGAAATAATCCCCGAAATGAGAAGTGTTGCATATACTATAACATTTGTATGTATAAGGGGAGATTATCAATGCATAAACCATCCTTAATCGCTTATTCGCCATATAATCATCATATCTATACAAAAATAATGATAGATCCGATGTATATGCAAGTTTCACCAGCTGTAGTTCCTTTACAAATGCAGCAGCCACTAACAGCTCATATGCAACATTACTTATATGGACCTTCATTTTATGAAAATCCATATTTTAAACACTTTCATTACAATGTGAAAGCGCAAGTTTGGGAAGGATAAGATAACAAGCTAAAAGGTTCATTCTTTTAGCTTGTTTTTTATTGCGAATATTCGTACACGCATTTGAAGAAACAGTTTATAATGAAAAGTGGAAGCATGAGAAGGAGAGGGACAGAGGATGTCAATGCGTTTTACTTTTTGGATTATGGTTGGGATTGTAGCAATCTCGGGTTTGTCACAAGGAATGCTCTTACCGGCCATTGCAATGATTTTTGAACAAGAAGGGGTTAGTTCAAGTATTAATGGTATTCATGCGACGGCATTGTACATTGGGATATTAGTTATTTCGCCGTTTCTTGAAAAACCGATGCAAAGGTTTGGAATGAAGCCGATTATTGTTATAGGTGGGTTTCTCGTTATTATTTCATTATTCTTTTTTACACAAACATTTTCATTTTGGGTATGGTTTATCTTAGATTTCTAGTTGGAGTTGGAGATCATATGCTTCATGTCGGAACACAAACATGGATCACGACAACATCAGACCCAAGTAAAATAGGGAGACAAGTATCGATATACGGTGTATTCTTTGGAATTGGTTTTGCCGTTGGTCCGTATTTAGCAAGCACTGTGCAGTACGGTCTTGCAACACCATTTATTATATCTACTATACTTTGTCTAATAGGTTGGCTTTTACTACTTCCAACAAAAAATGCATTCCCAGCGCAAGATGAAAGAGAAGCGAAGAGTGAATCATCATTTTCTCGTTATAAACAAGTTGTTGGATTAGGATGGATTGCACTGCTGGGGCCACTTGCATATGGCGTACTTGAAGCAATGTTAAACAGTAACTTACCAGTATACGCACTTCGTAAAGGGTGGTCTGTTTCAGATGTATCCTTCTTGTTACCAGCATTTGCAGTTGGGGGTATTATTACACAAATTCCGCTCGGTATATTAAGTGATAAATACGGAAGGGACCGTATATTAACTTGGACGTTTAGCATAAGTACGGGCATTTTTCTACTTGCCGCCGTATTTGATCAATATTACTGGATTGTCTTTGCCTGCATGCTTTTAGCGGGTATGGTTATTGGATCGTGCTTCTCTTTAGGGCTTGGATTTATGACTGACTTATTACCGAGACACTTACTACCGGCAGGTAATATATTATCCGGAATCGCTTTTAGTTTAGGAAGTATTATGGGACCTGTATTAGGCGGCGTATTTATAGAAAAAATACAGTATACAAGCTTTTTTATTGCGGTTATGATTATAATGGGAATTCTCGCAATGTTATATATGGTCTACATGAAAAATCAATTCGCATCAAGAAAAATAGAAAGTAGGTTAGGGCATGACAAAACAACCTAATAAAAAGAAATTTGAAGTACTTGAAAATGAAACAATTACAGACTGCTTAGCACGTATGGAACAAGAAGGCTACGCTCCGTCTCGTCGTATGGAAGAGCCAATCTTTCATGAAGTAAAGAAAGACGGCAAAACAGTAGTTGAGCCGTGCGGTAGGAAGATTGTTTTTGAAGGGAAATTGAAGTAATCCAATAACAAATTCTCTTTATAGTATAGAGCCATCCAATAGTTGGGTGGCTTGTTTTTTTATTAATCAATGAAGGAATTGAATAGAATGAATCTCTCGTTCATTTCTCCTAATTGGCTTCTTTATATGGGGCAAAAGATTGCTACTTTTTTCGTATATTGGTAAAATAAGTTCTTGGGTCTTACTTATTGTTATCGGTATAATGTTTGTCGCTTGAATGAAAGAAATTAGTTGCAAAAATTTCGCACTATGTAAAGGGGTACAGCAACATCGCCATCAAGCTAAGGAAACTAAATTGACAAAAATACATAAGAATTCTTCTCCGACTATGGAATAGTAAGGATCTTTATAAAAAAGTGCAGAGGAAATAACCCTAGCGGGCTACTATTTTTAAAATTGTATTTATTTTATTGTTCTATATGCTGCTCGTATGCAATGCCTAAAATATCAAATACTGTTTTCTTCCGATAACGATGTGATTTTCGACCATTTTTCTCAAGTAGGTGGAATAGACGAAGAAAACTTGTTATTAATTGCTTGGATTGTTCTTGTATTTGTCGATATAATACGCGGAAGTAATCATGAATCATATACATCGCTTTCCATTCACTTAATTCTTTTTGTTTTTTCACCAGTAATACTTGTCTCATTTGGAACATGACAGTAGAAGAAAGTAAGAGAGCAATTAATTTTCCATAGATATGACATTCTAATCGTTCTTTCTTCACATTTGTATTGGAATGAATGCGAAAAATAGATTTCCATGTTTTAAAGATAATTTCCACTTGCCAACGAAGAGAGTAGAATTCATGGATAGCTTCTTTAGAAACAAATTCCGATGGAATATTCGTAATGTATACATTGATACCTTGTAATTTTTTTGTTCTATCACTAAACGTCATGTTTTTCTTTTTTTCTTTATATGCTCGATCCTTTCTACGTTGTGCCTCCTGATCTGGAGTAAGCCTATAAATCACAGCTCTTACAGGTAGTAAATAATCACGTCCAACATAGACAACAGGAATTTCATACAATTCACCTGGTTGTAGATTTTCCATAATTGCTTCTAAATCAATCATCGTATATTGATATTTTTTCTTACTTGCGCCATTTTTAAAAGTAAGGACCTCTTCATTTTTTTGAAACAGTTTGGTATTCATTTTGAGTCGAGATAGATAGTAAGCCCCGTTTTGTTGAATCGCATCTAGATCTCCCAAACTAAAATACCCTAAATCCCTTATACAGAGGTCTTGTAAATCCACGGTAGGTTGAACTATTTTTCCATAATTCACATCATTTTCTTTCGCAGGCCCCAATGCGACATGTAAAAATTGACCACTTAACAAATCATATTCTAGTTGTATTTTTACCCCAGAAGCTTTCCCACTTCCACCTGAACCAGGATAAACAGCTGCGAGTTGATCGGAAACTTGAAATGTAGTGGCATCTAAAATACGAATACGTCGAAAGTACGCTGAAAAAGAAGAAGGTAGCGATATAGTGGACAATAATTGTTTTTGTAAAAGTTGAGAGAAAAGAGAACGTAAAAATTCTACTGCTTTTTCGTTTAATCTAACATTTAGTCCTTCCGGACTCATAAGGACACCTGTTTCTGATTCTAAAACACCACATAGCCGTGTCAGAGAATAACTGGCAATATCTTGGCCCATTCCTATGCATAAAGCAGCTAAATCTTGTGCTCTAAATTTACTGGTACGTTGCACAAATTGTGTTTCTTTCGCTAAATGTGTTAAAAAGTTTGATGAAAACACCTGTTGTAATTCCTTTGCAAGTAAACGGAAGTCTTTAGAATGAGATGATTTTTTCATGAATTTCCCTCCATTTTTTTATCTTTATTTTATAAAATAAAGATAAAAAGAAAAGAGATGAAACTTATGTATCCATTAGGTTCAGAAACTCATCCGATTATGATAAAAGTAAGAACAAGAGCACAAGCAGAAAAAATAGCAGCGATTTGTGATGAATATGATTTTTATTACATCATTAGTTTAGAATTAAATGAAGATCTAACAGATTTGAAAAAGGCGATGAAAGGACGCACACGTCCAATGGACATATATGATATCTGTGCTTGTAACAGTGGAAAGAAATATAAGTTCTGTTGTATGAACAAAGAAATAAGGTTAGATATATAAAAAGGAGATGCCCCTATTTTATTTGGTTTGGGGTATCTTCTTTTCCTTAGCTTGATGGCGATGGGGTACAGCAACGATCCCTTTTTTGGGAGGCACCTTAAACATAAAGCGAGAGAAGAGGCTATATGAACGATTCTTCTATCTTGTTTAAATATTAAACGAGTTACTGCAATTGGAACAGGTATATCAAACTAGTCGACATCCTGATGGATCATCTTTTTCTAGTAATCTATCACTTCTGATGGAATCGATAGATTGCTAGAAAGCGGAAAATAATTATTAGTATATTCCGAAGCAGGTGTAACAGAGTGTCCTTCCATAATTAAGGGTAAAACCAAAATACGTTGTTGTAAAGAATGATTTGTTAGAACTAGTTATAAGGAATAAAACAGAAAAGAGGATCACATGTTAGATACTTTACAGAGAAGTAAAAAGTTTTTTTTAGTATGTCTTATTTTTTTAGTGCTTTTAACCGCTTGTGGTAATACTGATGTTAAGACATCTAAAGCTTCATTACCACCGGCTGAATCCAATATAGATACATCATTAAAAGCACCAAATTGGGTAGATAAAAGTCCTATCCAACAGTCTCCTAATTTTACGGAAGATAAAAAAGTACAATCGGTTGTGAATTTAATAGCAACGGGTGATAATTTATATCATGACGCAGTAATTAAAGATGGCAAACAAAAAGACGGTTCATATGATTATAATTATATTTATGAAAATATCAAAAAAGCTGTTAAATCAAGTGATCTTGCTATCGTGAACCAGGAGACTCCGATTGCCGGAAATAATTTAAAAGTACAGGGATATCCGACTTTCAATACACCTGAAGAAGTAGGCCAATCTTTAGTGGATACTGGATTCAATATAGTGACGCAAGCGACAAATCACGCTATGGATATGGGTATTAAAGGTGTTGCGAATACAAGAGAATACTGGAAGAAATATCCGGATGTTATCCCGGTAGGTATTAATGAGAGTCAAAACGAGCGTAATGAAATAAAAACGATTACAAAAAATGGTATTCGTTTTGCGTTACTCAATTATACATATGGTACGAATGGAATTAAAATTCCAGCTGATAAGTCTTGGGCTTTAAATTTAATTGATAAAAAAGCGATACAAAATGATGTGGAAAAGGCAAAGAGTAGCTCTGATATGGTGATTGTTATGGTGCATTGGGGAGTAGAATATACCTCAACACCTTCAAAGCAACAAAAAGAAGTTGCTCAATATTTAACAGATTTAGGTGTAGATGTAGTAATTGGAAATCATCCACATGTAATTCAACCAATTGAGTGGAAACAAAATAAAGATGGACATGAAACGCTAATCTATTATTCTCTTGGAAATCTTATTTCTGCGCAAGAAAAATTAGAAACATTAGTTGGAGGATTATCTTATGTACAATTTGTTAAGTATGAAGATAAAACTTTTGGTATACGACAAGCGGCAATCGTACCGACAGTAACCGACTATGCTGATGGTAAGAAACAATTTAAAATTCAATTTTTAAAAGATTATTCGGATGAAAATTCTAAAAAACATGGAATTAAAAAATTTGTCGGCCCCGTTTCTTTGAAGGATTTCAAGGAGATTCCTAGAGACGTGTTGGGAAATTGGTATAAAGACTAATAAACAAAAAGGGAATGAGATACAATTAAAAAATTTATAATTTTAGCATTGGTATTAGCAATGGGATGGAGTCTTGCTGCTTGTAGTGGAAAGCAAACATCTCAGGCAACTACTAATAATAACGATAAAAATAAAAATGAAATACATGCGAAGAAAAAAGATGTTTTACCTATCTCTGATGTTAATGATTGGAGAATTATCCTTGTAAATAGAGAGCATATGTTATCAAAGGAACTAGGAATTGAATTAACAAGTATCACCCAAAATGCGAAGCCAAATATGAAAATAGATAGTAGAATTGCAACTTCCTATCAGGGTATGGTAGCAGCTGCAAAAAAAGAGGGAATCAATCTTTATTTAAGATCAGGTTATCGAGCTATAAAATTACAACAAACGTATTATGATGCTTCAGTTAAAAGCTATAAATCTCAAGGCTTGTCGGATAAAGAGGCTAGTGCTAAGGCATTGGAATATCTTCAGTATCCTGGTGCAAGTGAACATCATACTGGATTAGCGTTAGACATTATTTCAGTTGAATGGCAGAATACTGTAGAAGATTTAAATGCAAAATTTGAAACTACCGATGCATTCAAATGGTTAGATAAGAATGCTGCAGAATATGGATTTACTCTCCGCTATCCAAAAGATAAAGAGAATATTACTGGCATTAAGTATGAGCCATGGCACTATCGTTATGTAGGAAAAGAAGTTGCTGTTTATCTAAAAGAAAAAGGGTTAACTTTAGAGGAATATAACGAAAAAATTAAGTCTGGTAAGTAAAAATATGCTTTAATTTTATTAAACATTATGCACTGCTACAGGAAAAGGTGAATCTGAGGATGTGTTAACCTTCCGCCTAGTATTGTAAAAACTGAGTATGATAATTTGAGCACGTATGAACCAGTTATCGTGTAAAAAGATGTATGTATTAAGAAATTAAAGTTAAGGATCTGATATTCATATCAGATCCTTTTTCTATCGTTCTTTTAAGCGCGACTGAGCCAAAATATTGGAATGAATATAAAAATAAAACATCCTAAGGAATAGTATAACGAATCCGGGAGCCTACTCGTACGCTTCATTGGGATTATCCAGAAATAGTTGTTGATGAAATAAGAAAGAACTGGTCTTACTCTCTCAAGCAAGGATTTAATACGAATGAATTGGATAAAAGGTAGTAATAAAAAACACTGCGCCTGGCAGTGTTTTTTATTATTTCTGCACATAAATACATAGTCATATTGATTAAAGTTTCACTTTATTGAAGAAAAATGCGAAAGCTATTCATAAAATATGGAAATGTTAAAATCCCTTTGATAAAATAGCAATATGTAAAAATAATTATTTGTTAATTCTTAATGTAATGAATATTCATGTTTAAATATACGGATTTAACTACATAGTTATTGTGCTAAAGGGGGAGAAAGATGTTAGATGAATTGTACAATGCTTTTTTAAATGCGTCTGGTTTTACAGAAAGTGCGAGGAAACGAGATCGGTATGATGATTTACATGATTATTTAAAAGATAAAGAAAGAGAGTTAAAGCAATTCATTCAAGAGGTTGAATCAGCGAAGAGAGATTATGAGAGTAAAAGTAATGGCTTAGAAGCTAATAAAATTCCGGCAGTTGAATTTGAACAAAAACGTCATGAAAAGGATGAAGACTTAAATACAGTATTATCCTATTTTAAAAGTGCATTAAGCGATATTGGATCTGCAAAAAGTACAGCTTATGCAAAGTATTTGGAATATAAAGCGAAAGCAGAATCGGAGAAAGCGTCAGCATACGCCGCAGCGACCAAGGCTTTTGAAGAAAAGAAAAAGGAATTTGAAAACTTTATCCATTAAGCATACAAAGAATGGAGGGAACCAACATGAGTGGTAAAGAGGTTGAAATTATAGGAAGTAACACTGCAAGTGCCATTTCTTACGCACAAAACATTGAAAATGGTATGAAGGATTCTTTAAACCAAGCGAAAGACTTAAAAGCATATGTCACAGGTGCGAAATGGAATGGAAAAACGAGAGATGCATTTTTAAGTTATCTTGATTTGATCATTCAATATAATTCAGAAATGGTAGAGGCATTTGAAGGACATACGAAAGCTTTGAAAGAGTTAGATAAAAGCATTCAAACGTACGGAGATAAATCGGAAGTAAGGGCGATAAAACAACTGTGATGGAGAAACGAGGGATAAAAGAATGGGGAAAGAAATGAGTTTTGCACCTGCTGAATTATATGTTCTCGCAGGTGCAGCTGGGGTTACCGATATATTTGGATTGCCAAACCGTGACGCAATTATTTTACTTGATGCAGAATGTGTCACGAAAGCAACTACGAGTTTAAAAGAAAAAGGCCTACTTACAAGTGAAAATGGAATTACCCCTGCAGCTTTTCAAATAATTGAACTATTAAAGGAATATGAAAATTGTCATGAATACACGAGAATGAATAATGTATTAATTGGCTTTTTAAAAGAGGATAAAGATCGAGTGGCTGTATTAACGGAAATAGAGCCAAATAAAAAATACGAGATCGACTACATACCAAAGCCAGACGTATATTTTTCATTATTAACACGCATCCCTTTCTTATTGAGAGAACCGAGGGAAATAGAAGATACATTTTTCTCAAAGAGAATGACAGAAGAAGAACAACAAACATTTGAGGAAAAAGATTTATCAAATAAAGATGTTATAGCGATAGAAACGTATACGAGGCCTCGGAGTAATAGAGGAGGAAAATGGGAATGTTTCTTATATTTCACTGAAGGAGAAGATTTCGTTCAAATTGATGTAGAACGTAATCGATATGACTGGGTGAGTCTCTATGCTGTAAATAAGAAATTGTATGACGTGTTAAAAATGCCGTATAAAAAATTAATTGACCCGAGACAATTTTCGTTAGGAGGTATTGAATAATGCAAGTATCAATGGGAGATGGTGGTTCTGGTGGTGGAGAAGAAGTATTAGTTAATTTTCAAGAACTACTTGATATAGTAATGAAATTAGAAAATATATATAAAATCCATGTAGACGTCATTGGAACGAATATTGAGAGTTTATTAAGCTGTGATTTTTATCAAAAAGGTGAAGCGATGAGAGTAATTGAAAAATATCCTGATATATTACACAAAACACTTGAATTGTCTGAACACTATTTGAGGTCGGCGAAAGTTGTAGGAAATGTATGTGTAGAAATGCTTGAAAAGGACGAACAATTACGTGAAATATTAAATAAGTTGTAGAAATCACCATACGGCTGGGGGATGAAAACGAGATGGATGTGAAATATAGACCTGAACCATGGCAAAACATGGGAGATGGTATGAATCGAATTACAAAAGATGCACTCATGAAATTACGGGAAGCAAATGAGTCATTAAAAAGAATTGATGGAAGAATACGAGATTTAGACTCGGATGGTAGTATACATTTTAATCCTAAAGATCAATCGCAAAAAATCAGTGAATTACTTGATAGTTATACGACATTACAAAAATATTGCGGAGAAGTAGGGCGAATAGTCTCTGAACATATAGATAAACCTTTTTTAGTAGAAATGGATAAATTCGCTCAAAAAATGAGAGATACATCTATTCTCAGTTTCGAAACAAATAACCGAATTGGCTCTACAACAACGACAGTATTACCAGGTGCGCATGCAGGCTACGGAAGTGTACCACAAACAATACAGAAGAAGAAAGATAAAATAACAGTAGAAGATATTTTTAGAGATTCACCTGCATTTGATAACGTACTGAGAGGGGAGTACAAAGAACTAAAAAAACAAAATCCAGATGCAAAATTAAATTATGAAGAATACAAGAAAGTAGTCCCATCCACACGAGGATTTGAATACAAATCGATAGAAGATGAACAGAAAAAACTAGAAATGGTGCGAGACATAGGAATAGGCGTAGGAATCATC
Organism: Bacillus sp. PPSBB_2; assembly: GCF_045291115.1. Classification (NCBI taxonomy): domain Bacteria; kingdom Bacillati; phylum Bacillota; class Bacilli; order Caryophanales; family Bacillaceae; genus Bacillus; species Bacillus sp. PPSBB_2. The sequence goes on along the minus strand of NZ_CP147983.1, from coordinate 3,381,024 downwards.
ATCACAACAATCCTTTGTCCACCACTCGGGGCCGCTGCCGCAGTAGTATACGGAGGTGTACAAATAAAAAGCGGTATCGACGGAGAAGACTGGGGAACACACCGGAAATTGAGCCAAGAAGAGCGGGTAGGAAACATCATTTTTGGCGGATTAGATGCAATCCCAGTTGTTGGAGCGGTAGGAAAAGGAGTAAAAGCATTCAAAGGGACGAGTGAATTAGCTGATTTAGCCAAATTATTAAAATTCAAAGAAGGAATGCCTGGTTTTAATCCAAATTTGGGTAAAAATGTGGTACAATCGCTTAAGGAAAATAATCTATTAAAAAATTTAAAAATACAAGGTTGGAAAACCGTAGATAAGATTAATGATGCGGACTACTTCATTAAAGGTCTAGTGGCAAAAGGTGTGGACTCCGTAACCCCATTCGCTAAAGGTGTAGAAATCATGCCAGATGGAAGTGTCGTTAGATCTGGAACGAATTATAGCGGGAAATTCCAAGAAGCCCATGATGCCTCAAAGGCGAGTATTCAGAGTAAGATCTCGAATTTGGAGAGTGGTGGGGTTAAGGGTACGGGTAACGCTGTTCATAGATCTGAAATTGACGAAGTAATTAAAAATAATTACGATAAAGACGGGAACTTGATTAATAGATCAATTGTTCCTAAGGGATATGATAGTGTTGAAGATTTCTTAAAACAAGTAGATAATACTACCATCAAAGAATTTGGGTATGATAGTGTTGAAGAGTTTAAAGAAGTGGTAGGTTATGTTGATGAATATTTGAATGCCTCACCTAAAAATAATATTTTAAATAAATCATTAGCGGGAGGTACACATGTGAAAGGTGTAGACTACGATGTACTAGGATTTCCTATTTTTAAAGGAGATGCTGTTAAGTTTCAAACAAAGTTGGATAAAGGGATGTTTATAGCATCTGATGATAAACAGTTTAAGTTCTGTACAAAGGCATTAAAAGAAGCAATAGAGAAGGGAGATATACCAAAGGAAATCTTTACAGAGAAACAGCTCCGGGATATTTATAATGAGGAAGCTAGAATAAAAGGATTGACTTGGCATCATCATCAAGTACCTGGTAAAATGCAGTTAGTAGTGTCTAAAACGCATAAAGTTAACCATTTAGGTGGAAATGCATTATGGGGGGATGGAATCAGATGAGTAAGGTACAATGGAGATCACCAGATGAACCTATTATACGAGAAGATGTAAAGAATGTTGAACAGGAATTGAACATTAATTTTCCTTTAGATTATATAGAATGTGTGATGAAGAATAATGGAGCGCATGTTAGTCCAGAGGTGTTTGAAGTTGAAGGGAAAAGAAAGGTTTTTGGAACGTTATTAAGTTACGATATGGATGATGATGAAAATATTATAGAAGTATTTGATGATTACAAGGATACACTACCGGCAGAATTAGTTCCTTTTGCTTTTGACCCAGCGGGAAATTTAATATGTTTTGACTATAAAAATGACAAAAATAACCCTGTTGTGGTATTTTGGGAACATGAAAATGCTGGTGAAAAAGAAATGTTGATGCGAGAAGAAGGATTAACAGAAGAACAAGTGGAAGAACGTGCAAGAGAAAATGTATTTTACATTGCAGATACATTTACTGATTTTTTAAGTAAATTACACGATTAAAAAATATAATGATGAATGAAAAATAAAGTTTATGTGAAGTGGATAGAAAAAATAATAGGGTGTTTGAAAATAGATACTCCATGATGGTTGTACCATCATGGAGTACTGTGTGCAATGATAGAATAGAAAACGAAGTACGAGCTTAGGCGAAATGACATTTTATATGGCGGTGAATATAAACACATGGAATGTACATTAAACTAACGAACTTGTACAAACTCGTAAGTTTTAACGTAGTAGTTGTCATGGCATGTAAAAGGTGTCGTACTGTTAATACAAAACTTACAGATCTTATAAATCTTACAAATTTATGCTACTTAAAAACATATGAACTTAAAGCACTTGATTGTCTATTTGAGGCAACAAGTGCTTTTTTGTGTTTTAGCGTAGAAATAATGTGGTACAATCGCTTAAGGAAAATAAGACTTTAAAGAATGCACTAGATACTGTGAAAAATACTCCTATTCCAGTAGCAGTTAGGACGGTGGATACTGGAATAGGAATGAAGCTTCCTTATATAGAATTTTCAACTGTTGGAGAAGTAGCTGGAAAGTTTTCAAAGGCAAGTACGGTAGCTAAGGATGACGCTTATCAACTTGCTAAGGGTAGTGGAGGGGTTAAGGGTACGGGTAACACTGTTCATAGATCAGAAATTGACGAAGTAATTAAAAACGACTACGATATAGACGGGAATTTGGTTAATAGGTCAATTGTGCCTAAAGGTTATGATAGTGTTGAAGACTTTTTAACAAAAGTAGATGATACTACTATTAAAGAGTTTGGATATGATAGTGTTGAGGAATTTAAAGCGGTAGTAGGGTATGTTGATGCTCATTTAAATGCTTCACCAAAACATAATATAATTAATAAAGGGCTAGCAGGTGGCACACATATGAAAGGTATAGATTACGATGTTTTAGGTTTTCCGATTTTTAAAGGTGAGGATGTTAAGTTTACTCATAAGTTAGATGAAAGTTTATTTATAGCTAAGGATGATGCACAATTTGAAGAGTGTACAAGGCAATTGAAGGCAGCCATAAACAAAGGAGAGATACCGAGAGATATTTTTACACCTAAGCAATTAAAAATGATAGAGTTGGAATTGCCACGAATTGTAGATTTAACATGGCATCATCATCAGGTGCCTGGAAAAATGCAATTAGTTGTTTCAGCAAAGCACAGTGTAAATCATTTAGGTGGTAATAAATTATGGGGAGGCGGAATTAGATGAGAAAAGATTTAACATGGCCAGTACCAGATGAGCCGGTTTCAGCAGAATATATATATGAAGTGGGTAAGCAGATGGATTTTATATTTCCAAGTGATTATGTAGAGTGTGCTACTACTAATAATGGTTCAGCGGTATTACCATATAAGTTTGAGGTGGATGGAGTAACAAGAGTGTTTGGGACATTGCTCTCTTATGATACGGATAGTAGCGAATATATTGTTAAAGTATATCGTACTTATGCCCCTACTATACCTAAAGAGTTAGTTCCTTTTGCTTTTGACCCAGCAGGAAATTTAATATGTTTTGACTATAAAAATGACAAAAATAACCCTGTTGTGGTATTTTGGGAGCATGAGAATGCTGGCGAAAAAGAAATGTTAATGCGTCAAGAAGGTTTAACAGAAGCACAAGTAGAAGAACTGGCAAGAGAAAATGTATTTTATATTGCAGATACATTTACTGATTTTTTAAGTAAATTACACGATTAAAAAATATAATGATGAATGAAAAATAAAGTTTATGTGAAATGGATAGAAAAAATAATAGGGTGTTTGAAAATATATACTCCATGATGGTTGTACCATCATAGAGTAATATGTGCAATGATAGAATAGAAAACGAAGTACGAGCTTAGGCGATATGACATTTTACATGGCGATGAATATAAACACATGGAATGTATATTAAACTAACGAACTCGTACAAACTCGTAAGTTTTAACGTAGTAGTTGTCACAATATATAAAAGGTGTCAAACTGCACTACAAAAATTATAAAATTATCCATAATTAAAAACATATTAACTTAAAGTACTTGATTGCCGACTAAAGGCAACAAGTGCTTTTTTAATTGAAAGGTATACTATAAATTTATAAAAGTTATTTTTATGAATTAAAGCTAACAGAAACTATTAGTATTATATAATTGAAAATACATTAGCAAAAGGTGTGGACTCTGTAACTCCATTCGTTAAAGGTGCAGAAATACTGCCAGATGGAAGTGTCGCTAGAACTGGAACGAACTATAGCGGGAAATTCCAAGGAGCCCATGATACCTCAAAGGCGAGTATTCAGAGTAGAATCTCGAATTTGGAGAGTGGTGGGGTTAAGGGTACTGGTAGTAACGCAAACCCAAACAAAATTAAACTAACCCCGGAAAGAGAAAAATACTATCGAATAAAAATAGATGAAGCCAAAGCACGGGGGGATTACAAGGAAGCAGATAACATTAGGTATAATCGTCATTGTGAAGAAACAAAAGAGCCTTTAGAACGTAAAGAGTGGGATGTTAAGCGTGAAAATTTAAGGAAAAGTCAAGAGCGTGGAAGAGAAGAAGAAATAAAAGGAAGAAAAGCTTTGGGAGAACACCTAAATCGTACATTAGAGGACAATAACTCCGGCAAGGTTGTTACGTATACATCCAGTGAAGGGCATCTTACGCGTCCAGATAGTATAGGTCGTAATGCTAAGGATGAAATCGATTTAGTTCATGATCACAAACACAAAATAAGTGACAAAGAACACGTTATTCATAATGACAGTCAAATGCGAGCTGAAAGAGAGATGCTCGAAGATAAAAATGGAAGTCATATTGTGACAATATCAAGCGATAAACCCGATTTGAATGGGATTCCTCCTCATCCAAGACCAAGTGGGCCTTTGGGTAAGGATAGTGATGTTTACTACACTGATCCAAATAGCGGTAAAGTGACTCATAAATGGGAGAACAATACACGTTTACCTGGTGGAGGTAGGTGGAAAAAGCTGTGAATAAAAATTATTATGTGACTATATTTTTTAATATTAAGGGGGATATACATGAAACCAGATTTTTTCACAATTACAATGTATCCTACAGTATCTTTTAACGAAGAAGAATTATTAGGTCGTCTTTTGGATGTGTTTGAGTCAAATGAAAAATTTGCTCCTACTCATTGGGGCAACTGTGAAACGGTACGGGTAGAATATAACCGTCAGGAAATTCTGGAAAAAGTAGTTTCAGAGCGTATAGTATCAGAAGTTTACCTGTATCGTGATAAATCTGTGAACTACACAGGACGTTTTCAAGTTAACTGGAGCCATCGTTCATTTTTAGAGTTTGAGTTTCATAAATCAATACCTAAAAAATTATGGTCTGCTTTTTTTGAGTTATCTGATCAAATCGCAGAAGCTGCGAAACCAAGTTACGGAGTAACTCAAATTTTTTGGCCTTTATCATATCCGTGGAATACCGACCGTGAACGTTTACAGATGTGGATGGAAATATCTTCCCAGCCAATACCGGTTAGGTTTCTTCCTAACGGTCCCTTAGGGATAGGCGCTAGAACATACTTTAGTGGTCATATTTTAGAAATGTTTGATAAGGAATTATTACAAAATAGTCCAGCTGTGGTATCTGAGCTAGATTGGGGTGGGCTTTGTATTGATATTTTAAATAATCCATTAGGGAGTGATAGTGATACATTACTTGATAATTGGCTACAAGTAATGAAGTATTTGGAACCAGCACAAGTAATGGCTATACCAAGTTTTGATGAAGATCAAATGGGTGTAACTTATTCTCCAAATATTGCTTGGAAGGACTATCTGAAAAGCTAAATGAAAGGAGATCGTAATAATGAATGAGAATGGTAATGATAGAATAAGAGTCATGGAAATATTAAATAGATCTCAATACAATGATGAGGTTATAGATGGACTAGATATGAGTGATTTAGATCTTACTTTTTCAGATTTGTCAGAGGTGATGGCAGAGGGTATCATGGCAAAACAAGTCCATTTAAGAGCTTCTTCACTAATGAGAGCATCTTTTTTTGATTGTGATTTTGAGTTTGCTGATTTCAGGAGCTGTAATTTAGAGGAAATACATATTGCAGATTGTAGATTTGGTGAAGCTAATTTCTCTAAAGCCAATATGAAATATGCAAAGGTAAATATAAGTAGTTGTTTTGAAACATGTTTTGATGAAGTTGATTTTTCATATGGAGAATTAGTTGGAACGATATTAAATCATGCTACTTTTCGACGAGCAAATTTATACAAAATAGATGCAAAACAGGCCGACTGTACGGGAACGGATTTCAGCAACGCGAATCTTACAGAAGGTAACTTTGAAAAAGCATATTTAGAAGATGCTAATTTATCAGAAGTAGATGCTAGAAATACAGATTTTACAAACGCGGATTTAACAGGAGCGAACCTTTTAAATGGGAATTTCACGGATGCGAATTTTACCGGTGCTAAACTAGACAATGTAGTTTGGAAGGGAGCACAGGTAGAAGGAGCCAAGTTTGACGAAAATGTGAAGGAACAAATCTTAAAAATGATTTAAATATGATGGGAAGTATATACATTTGAGCACTCGAAAACCTATTATTGGTAGCGAGTGCTTTTTTCGTAGAGATATTAGAGATTACTAAATTAGTGAAAATCAATATAGATTATTTTTAAGGATTATTAGATAGATTAAGTCGGGAATATTATATAATTGAAAATACATTAGCAAAAGGTGTGGACTCCGTAACCCCATTCGTTAAAGGTGTAGAAATACTGCCAGATGGAAGTGTCGTTAGATCTGGAACGAACTATAGCGGGAAATTCCAAGAAGCCCATGATGCCTCAAAGGCGAGTATTCAGAGTAGGATCTCGAATTTGGAGAGTGGTGGGGTTAAGGGTACGGGTAACGCTGTTCATAGATCTGAAATTGACGAAGTAATTAAAAATAATGACGAGATGGAAATTTGATTAATAGATCAATTGTGCCTAAGGGATATGATAGTGTTGAAGATTTCTTAAAACAAGTAGATGATACTACTATCAAAGAATTTGGGTATGATAGTGTTGAAGAGTTTAAAGAAGTTGTAGAACTAACAGAAACATATTTGAATACTAAAACGAAAAATAATATATTAAATAAGCCTTTAGCAGAAGGAACACATGTGAAAAAAGGAGTAGATTTTGATATTTTAGGATTCCCAATATTTAAAGGGGATGATGTTAAGTTTTCTTTAAAGTTAGAGAAAGATTTCTATGTTATGAAAGATACAGATCAATTTAGGGAATGTACTAAATTGGTAAAAGAAGCAATTGAGAAAGGCGAAATCTCAAAAGAATTATTCACTAAAAAGCAGTTAGCTCAAATAAATGATGGTTTGCCTAGAATAGATGGATTAATATGGCATCATCATCAAATACCGGGGAAAATGCAATTAGTAATAAAAGAAGTTCATAGTGTGAATCATTTAGGTGGAAATAGATTATGGGGAGGCGGAATTAGATGAAGAATTTAGAATGGAAGTATGCGGATGATTCGGTTACGGAAGAATTTATGGAGAAAATAGGTCAATCACTGGGAGTTGAGTTTCCAAAAGATTATATCGAGTGTGCAAAGGTAAATCATGGTGCTAATGTAATACCATATTGTTTTGATGTTGAAGGAATAGAAAGAGTTTTTGGTGCATTACTTTCTTTTGATGAGGAGAGTAGTGATTATATTGTAAGAGATTATAATAACTACCGTGCTACCTTACCTAGAGATGTAATTCCTTTTGGAATTGATCCAGCAGGAAATTTAATTTGCTTTGATTATAAAAATCATGAAGAAAATCCAATTGTTGTTTTTTGGGAACATGAAGATGCATGGGAAAAGGAAGCGCTGATGGAAAGTGAAGGGATTACGGCAGAAGAAGCAGAGAAAATCGCAAGAGAAAATGTATTTTTTGTTGCTAATACGTTCACAGAGTTCTTAAGTAAATTACATGATTAATAGAGCGTTAAAATTAAAGGGGTATCTTATAAGTGGCGGGTTTCACCTGCTTATGAGATACCCCTTTTAATTTTAGAATAGAACGGTTATTTAACAGAGAGGTTCAACAAACTACTACCTATGCTATTGCAAATTTACTAAGTATGGAAAAATCCAGAATTCATAAGGGGATAAGCTTGGCAAAAAATAGCGAAAAGCATAGATGATATGAAAGTCAAATCGAAAAGTTTTAAAAGTGACGATTAAGGTTTAATAACGTCTAAACGAAGCTGGGTGAATAAGCATCATACAGAAAGTAATAAGATTATAGATGATAAGATTAAGGGTGTAGAGGCTTCTCTTGCTAGTAAAAGAGTAGATAATACTGGTAATAAGGTCGCTGGACTTGATTCAAATGGGGAATTTTTTGATGATGTATTAGAATCTAAGTATCAAGATTATGTAAAAAGAAAGACTAAATCTGGTAAAAGTGTTCGTGACCGATTAGATTGGAAAGAAGCTTCTGATAAGTGGGCGAAACTACGGAATCAAGGAAGAGATTTTGAAATAGAAGCAATAAATGAATTTAAGAAAGTGGCTACTGATGTTCAAGAACAGATAACAATTGTAACTAAGGACGGAACAAAAATTAGAGTAGATGCAATTGGATATGATAAAAAACAGGAGCATTGTTAATAGAAGAATATAAATCTTCTGCTACAGCTCCACTAACTTCAAATAAAAGAGATGGATTTGTGGAATTACTTGAAAGTGGAGGAGTTATTGTAGGAGAAGGGAATATTTATTAATGGAGTCGAGATTCCGCCTGGGACTGCTGTTAAAATCGTTAGACCCAACATAAGGGAGTGATATAATATGAAACTTAAAAGAAAAGATTTAGATAAGAAGATTAGTGCCTCGATAAAAAAAGAATTGAAAAAATATAAACTAAAATCAAGAGGTGGAATTTATTATAAGAAAATAGGACAATATTTTATATATATGCATATTGGTGCGACTGGTGTGGAAAATGATATTGTTAGAATTAGAGGGTATGTGAAGCCATATATAACAGATGATATTTTTTGGGAAGTTTTTAATATGGAATCTAATAGTAATGAACCTATTGGATTACGAGCAAACGCTGCATACAAAGTTGACGGATTTGAGGCTTTTTACAATGATGTAAAATATGGTGATGTAGAAAGTCTAGGAGATGTTGCTAATGAATTAATAGGTAAATGCTATGAATATTTGGAGCAGACTGTAGAGTCTTTTGAAGGTTTTGAAGATTTCCTTTCTTTCTCTAAATCTTCGGATAAAAATCAACTTTATGATTATAACCTTGTTGATATGTTATTATTAATAAATACAGGAAAGTATAAAGAAGCTAAAAGTATTGCAAAAAATCTAATAGCAAAACACGAATATGGAAGATTTATTAATGAAGAAAAAAATATATATGAGTACATTGTAGATTATTGCAATAGCCATATATAGGATAGGAGAAAATATGGCAGTTATAGATGTGGATCAGATAGAAGCAATTGGAGTAGAAGGTAAAAATCTAAAGTTGTTAATAATAGACTATCTAGATTGGGAATATGAAGACATGCATCTAGACGTACTACAAGAAAAAATTAATAATTACTTAGTGTATATTGAAGATAAGCAGTATTTTAAAGATTATGGAGACAACTTTGAGAAAAAATAATTGATATAAAATTTCAACATAGTATTTCGGAAAATGGAATGAAATTTCTGAACGTAGTTTCCAGTCAATTAAATGATACTGACATATTCATCAATATTCACTTACCAAGAGAATAATTTTTTATGACTTGTTTACGTTCTAATTTATTTTGTTAGATCTTTGAAACAAGGAAAAGTTTTGTAGAATTGTACATTTAATAAACTATTTTACCTAGCTTTGAGTAAGCGAAGGGAAAGTAACAGATGGGCTTGATGTATAATTACAAAAGTTAATGAAAAATGATGTTGAAGAAGTATTTAACTTTAATTGGGAGAATACTTGTAAGTAAGGAAGAGTAAGCGGTAATTGGTAACCCAGTTACCGCTTTTTGTTTTAACTAAGGGTACGGGTGAAGGTGGAAAAGGGAATTCTGATTTACTTGATAATACTGGTAGATTTAAAGATGCTGAGTTGCAATCTAAGTATGATGTATATTGTGAAAGGAAATATAAGAATAGTGAAGCGCCTAAAGAGCCACTGGAGTGGAAAGAAGCAAGTGAAAAATGGGCATCACTTAAAGAGCAGGGGCAAGAATTTTCTGATGAAAGTTTTAATCTATTTTCACAACAATATGAAAATGCTGAACGAGAAATAACCATTGTTACACATGAAGGGACTAAGGTAAGAGTTGACGCAATTGCATCTGATGAATATGGGAATGTTATTATACAAGAATATAAAAGTTCCGCTACTGCTCCCTATACTACTAATCAAGAAAAGGGATTCCCTGAATTGAAGAATTCTGGTGGAAAGGTCGTAGGTGAAGGAAAGGGAGATTTTTCAGGGGGATACGAAGTGCCTAGTGGAACAAGGCCGCAAATTGTTCGTCCTGAAGGGACAACTTATTTTGATGAATAAATGAGGTGAGAGATAAGTGTCAATATTAGACAAAAATAAAATAGATGGAATTGGCAAGAGTATGGGTGAAAATAAGTTAGCATTAATGATTGCAGATCATTTAGATTGGGAAAATGAACTTCAGCACTTAACATTGTTACAAGATAAAATTAATGCCTATGTATCTTTTATTGAAAGTGGGCAAATCTATAGTGTTTATCCGGATGCTAAGTTAGTAGATGGCTTTATATTCGATTTAAGATTTAAATATAAACCAACTAAAAATTGTAATAAATTATTGGAGGTTTTTAGGAAGAATACTCAAGATTTGAGGATTGAGTTTAAAATATATGAATCTTAGGTAGTTTGAATTGGAGATGTAATATGAAAGCAAATAAAGCATTTGAGCGCGTATGTAATCTAATATCTGAAAAGTATTTAGATAATGGCTGGAAATATTCTAAGTCTGTTCATTGGATGAGTAAAAAAGATAAAAATTTCATTTATAAGGTACTCTTTTATACAAGTTGGAATAATATATCTGATAAAAATGTAGTATTTTATGGTGAATGCGCAATTCTTCCTTTAAAATCTAAAGATAAAATATTTCATATTAATACACGTCAGTGCAATGTACCAAGCGGTCAGTTATATTGGAACATAGCAAATGAGGAAGAGTGGGAGCGGACAGTTAACGAATTCACTAATTGGTTAAATAGTGTATTTATGCCAATTGTAGAAAGGTGTACGAATGATTTGAACAACTTTGTAAAAGAGGTTGCTGAAAGGGGTTTTTATCCTCAAAAGGGTTATATGGTAGATATTAATTTTATATTAACGCACGGGTCGCGTGAATTGGCAGAGGAAGCTATCAAAAGATACTATGACAGTTTGGAAGAGTCAATAAAAAAAGAATTTAAAGATAACTATGAAAGTATGGTGTGTGGTAATGAAGCAGTTAGTGCATATGGTAATAATATGATGAGAAATTACACCAATTTTAGAACTATCATAGATAATAAAATAATTGTTACTTTATAGTACATAAAATGGTTTGACTTAGTAAGTGATAATTGGTACCCTAGTTATCGCTTTTTGTTTTAACTAAGGGTACGGGTAATAGAGAGGCTGAAGTTCCACCAGCCTTCAAGCAAGAGGAATTTGCCAGTACATATGAATCAAGATTTAAGCAAACACCCGCAGAAACGAATTCAAATGTCGTTTTTGAAGGGGTTAGAGGTGAGTCTTTATGTACCCTAAAACCACCACCAGATCCTACGTTACAGAAAATCTTAAATGAAGCTGGTATTAATGGAATTGAGTATAAAAATGGAGTTCCTGATTTTTCACCAGTAGCAAAGGCACAGTTGGAAATCGATTATATGCTAGGTGGAAAAGGGGCTAAAGGAAATACTGCTAGAGATTATAATTTTAAGCAAGCAAATGAAAGGTTAGCAGATCAGCTTAATAATTCACCAGAATTGGCAAACCAATTTGGAATGGAAGCTGGTGGAATTACGGCAAAAGATATAGAAAAATACCGAGTGAAAAATAAATTAACATGGCAGGAGTTAAATGATGGAGTTACTATACAACTTGTGCCAACAGAAATAAACGCCAAATTTGGACACCTTGGTGGAGTTGGTGAAATAAACGCAGGAGCTTTTGAACCTGGAGGATTTGCAAATAAATAATAAGGAGATTATAAAATGACAATAAATGATAAAGTTTTTGGAGAACTTGATTATCAGTATACATGGGTAGGATACAGAACCATAAAGTTTTTAGGAAAGGACACGGAGATAGCATTATTAATTGGAGGAGAAGATGATGGTAAATTTGATGAAGGTCAATATGTGGCATACAATTCATTAATGGATAATTGGGAGAAAATCCAACATAACATATTACAACCAATTTTAAATTATTATAAACAAAAAAGGCATGAGCTTGGTTATGATGTTGCATTTAATGAAGATTATCCATTAATTGAAACAGTTGATCAATTAATAGAACATATAACATTAGTAGGTATTTCTGTTCCGTATGATTTCCTTCGTGATGGACGTGATGTAGGGATCTCGTTTGATTGTTCATGGGATGAGGAAAATGGTTTAGGAATTCGTCTTATAAATGAAAGGGTAGATGAAGTAGGTTATCAAGATGTCGCTATTTAAAATGGGCTGTTAAAAAGTACAGACTAATGATGGTTGTATCATCATGGAGTGCAATGAAAGAACAGAAAACAAAGTACGAGCTTAGGTGAGATGAGGTTTTATTTGGCTACGAATATATACCACTTAAAATGAAACTGAAACTAATGAACTCGTACAAGCTCGTAAGTTTTAATGTACTTGTCACGATGCATATAAGGTGTCATACTTTTACTAAAATACTTATAAATTTATGCTACTTAAAAACATATGAACTTAAAGCACTTGATTGTCGACTACAGGCAATGAGTGCTTTTTTTATTGAAAGATATACTATAAATTTAAAGAAATTATTTTTATGAATTAAAGCCAACAAAAATTACTAGTATTATATAACTAGAACTACATTAGCAAAAGGTGCGGACTCCTCATCCCCAATCTTTAAAGGTGTAGAAATGCTGCCAGATGGAAGTGTTGTTAGATCTGGAACGAACTATAGCGGGAAATTCCAAGAAGCCCATAATGCCTCAAAGGCGAGTATTCAGAGTAGGATTTCGAATTTGGAGAGTGGTGGGGTTAAGGGTACGGGTGAAACGGTTAAGAAGATAGGTGATATTAATGATCCTATTAGAACATATCGTGGTGCTGATTTAGGTAAGCTAGAGGCTAAATATACTGCGGATCCTCGCTTAACTGTTGAGATGCCCTATGTTGGTAAAGGGCAAAAAAACACCAATGCAGAGGGTTGGTTACGCGATAAAGATTTTTATTGGAAAGAGATGTTAGAGAAGTACCCAGAAGCGTTTAATAGGTCAAATAGACAAAAAATAGAATTAGGATTCGCACCTATAAACAATCCAACGTTTAGAAAACATTTTCCCCAATATGATTTAAAAGAATTATATAATGACACTTTAATACATCATCACATTGGTGGTGGAGGTCAAGCTGTGGCTGTACCCTCAAAGCTACATCCAGGTTTAGGAGGGATTCATAATGCTGAGAAAAGCGCAGGAGTTTGGGGAAATGACCAAAAATATGCTGAACTATTAGAAAAATTCTTAGAAAAGTAAGGGTGATTATTTTGGTAATGAAGGATGCTATGAGCAAATATTTTAATTTAAGAAAAGAATATTTTGATAAAGGGTTAGATTTTTTATTTAAAACGCCATATAACGAAGAAGTTGATTCATTTATATATCAGGGTGAAATGGATGATGAAGAAGAAATTTCATGGAAACCTATTGAAAAAAATAATAAGAATGATTTAACGAAGATTGAGGAAAGATTTGAAATTAAACTGCACACTTCAATTGATGATTATTTTAATTCTTATTGGTTTGCTGATTTAGATGGATTTATTGGTAATCATTATATTAGGCTAGAACCTGTATTACCAAATATTGAATTGGATTCCTTCGAAAGTAATTTAGAAGGGTATAAAAACAATCATAATAAGGTTGATAAGACTCCAATAGGTGTAGAGGGGAACGGTTTGATAGTTGTTTTAGATAATGTAAGTGGTAAGGTTGAATTGGAGGATTTTGAACGAGGTTCATTTGAAGAGATTTCGGATAGTTTAGATGAGTTAATTGCTAGTTTAAAGTTACAAAAATAATATACTAAGAACATTTATATGAAAAAATGTCTGATATGAAGTGTAGCCCAAGTGTTAGATATAATTGGACTGCAGTTTTTTATAGAAAGATGTAATATAAAATCAAGCGAAGACCTACAAAATTTATGCTACTAAAAAAACATATGAACTGAAAGCACTTGATTGTCAATTAAAGGCAACAAGTGCTTTTTTGCGTAGAAATTTAACAGATCACTATAATTTTATTATGTAAACTTTTTACATAGTTTTCTATACAACTAAAGAGAAGAAAAATGTTCACTATTACTTTCATTTCTGTTATAAAAATTCTACAATAGAAGACAGAACGTATATTTGGTATAATCAAAATATACTATATGAAATGATGTACATGAGTTTGAAATTCATGTAACGAGGTAAGCGCTACATAACAATGACTAATATTTAAAGTTTTCGTACCTATAGAATTCAATTCATGTTATATAAATCAATTATTAGAAAGGAACAGGTGTAATGAATCAAATTTCATTTGAAGATTTATTTGAAGAAGAAAAAGAAAAGGTGGAGGTAGCTGAGGTATGTAAGGTACCAGCCCCTTTATCACCATTACAAAAAGATATTTTAGAATTAATTGATTCTGAAGAAATAAGTGCGCTTGAGCTATGTGAACGATTAATACGATCTGGTAAAATACCCGATGAAAGATTCACTACGAATAAGCCTAAAGCATATGGACAAGTATGTTTACTATTAGAAGGTTTTGTTACAGAAGGAAAACTTATTTTTATCAAAGGTGATGAGAAAAGAGATAGGGTATATAAATTGAAAGAAGAAGTTTGAGATGTATAGTGGGAGATGAATGATTGGTTCCCTTTAACTTGCAGCTCCGTTAGTCTAGTAATGTCCACTAAAAAGGTGTCAATCTCTCCTAGATTGACACCTTCATACTTTTAACACCTTACATACTTACGCTTGAAACCAAGTCTTCCTCTATCAAGTTCTTTCTGAATACTTTCAGAAGCATTTAACAAACTGCTTTTTTTATTATCACGTTTGACTTCAACTATACCAACTTCTTTTGCAACCTCGACTGCTTTTTCGTGTAGTGGTACATATGAAATTGCCACGGTGTTTAGGAAATTATTCATAGCGGATTTTGTTCGTTCTGGAGAATGATGAATTGTATCTTTCACCATTTCAAGCATATCGGAAATTTTACTTTCGGAAAATTCATTGTCTTTGCGATTTCCTAATAGCCAACAGTAGCAACTCCAGCCGGCAGACATTTTAAGCTCGTCCCCACTTGCAATCCATTTATCAGCAACGTCTTGCGCAATATTTGACTCCGATAAAGTTACTGCCACTACATAATCAGATAGCATATAAAAATATGCCCCGTCTATCCAGCGATCAAAATCAGACTCACTCATAGCTTTTGGATCCGCAATAATCCCTGCAAAATACATAGCATCGTAGTTGCCTGTGGCATACAGTTCTTCAGCTAACTCTTGGTTTAATTTTATTTTTTTAGCGATTGGTTTCATAGCACCTGTAGCTACTCCGAATACTGGCTCATGCGCACCGTTAGATATGTATATTTTTTTCGTTCGTTCCTTACCTAGAGCTTCAAGTTCTTGCATAACTGTTTTAAGATCCATAGTTGTGCAACTTCCTTTCATCATGTAAAAGCCTTTTTAAACTTTTCGTATTTCATATGTTAATACTAATTGTATTCAAGAGGTATGTCTACTTTCTAAAAGTATCGAAACCGGTTAGTAATTTTGAAGGCTTTGATTTTGTAACTGCAACAAGCTATCTATAATGGTAAGAAGGTCACTGTAAGGTAAGGAAGAATGAAAAGTATGTATAGTTTTTCCAATAAATATTTGGTATGATGGTGAATGGGAAAAATATACAAGTTGTTAGTTTTTCAAAAAAGGGGGATTGAATTGAAAAGAACACCTGAATTTGTATTAGGTTTAATTGGTGGCATTTTGGGAATTATTATTTCCATAATATTAATAGTTGTAGCGTTTAATATTATGGAAGGTGTTGATTACGAACTTTTAGCTTATTACTCTATTATTTTAACGGTTCAAATAGGATTGTTCATTTTATCGTGTTTAGTAAACAAGGTTAATAATAAAGTTTATGGAGTTTGTATGATTGTGATTCCTATAGTTATGTTGTTTATGTCATTATTCTTTTTACTTATTCCGACAATTTTACAAATTATATCTGGTTCATTTGCATTTAGGACATTAAAGTTAGAATCGAATGTAAGCTAAATATAATTATTAACGTCTGAATATTCGATTTTTTAAACATTTTCGTTTGCAGTTCAAATTAACATAAAGTACAAAGTTGTACGCTTTAGGAGGAGAAATAGATGATTATTTGGTCTGGTTGGGGTTTTTTAGTCGCAATTATTGTAATTATTAATACTCTTTTGGGTAAGGCTATCTTTGGATCTATAACGGGGGACGCTACATATTTTCAAGACCATAGTTGGCCAATGGCGGTAATGTTTATTATATCAGGGGTTATGTCTTGGTATTTAGGTAAATATATTAATAAGCCAGATGGGAAAGTTTATATAGATGCCGAAACTGGTGAAAAAGTTATGTTTAACAAAAAGCACTCATTATTTTTTATAAAAATGGAATATTGGGGACCGATTCTAGGAGTTATTGCGATTGTAACTTTAATTACAAGATAAAAAAAGAGGATGGGTATAGCAAGAGTAATCTATTCAAGTAGAAGGAGAAATCAGTCATGAATGCAAAGAAACTACTAGGGGTAGCAGTTCCGGTCATGTTGTTATTTGGTTGTGGAGTTTCTGAGAAAACGAACACTTCTAAACAGGAGAAAACGGAAGAGTCTAAAGTAAAAGAATCGAAGTCTAATAGTAAGAAAGAAAAAGTTTCAAAGGAAGACTATCCTAATAAAGTGTATAAATTAGGGGTAGAGTTTGATAAGTTGTTTGCGGAGCATAACAATATTACAAGAGAGGTTTTTGACGGTAAGAAAAAGAAATCAGATATAGTAGATAGTGTGAAAGAATTAAATAAAGTGTTAGATAAATTTGAGTCAATAGATCCCCCTACAGAGTATGTAAATCAACAAAAGGATTTTGAAAAAGCAATTGGTTATTTTAGAGAGTCTTTTTCTTTAATAAATGAAGTATTCACCCGAAAAGAAAAAAGAGAAAAAGGCGATAAGACTGATAAAGAGTTAATGGAGAAATCCGAAAAGTTAGTGAAAGAAGGAGATATTTACTGGCTTAAGGCATTCAAAGATCTTGAAGGGGATATTAAAATCGGTGACGGTACAGTATCTGTGAAAGATTTGAAAGAGTTAGATAAGAAAGCTGGAATTAATACGGATAACGTTATGAAGAATGTGAAAGATGGTACGGAATTAATCGGTAATTGGGGATTCAAAGGAACAGACGGTTTCATTATGTCACTTATTCTAAAAGGTGATAAGACATTTGAAACGTATGGTAAAGGTGAGTATCCAAATAAAAAGAATTATATTGAAGGCACTTGGGAATATGATAAGGAAGCTTTTACAATCTATTTACATCTCAATAAACGTTTAGTAGACGGTGTAGAAGATACAATTCAAAAAAAGAAAATAGCATATAAAGTTCAAGATTATGATGGGGAAAACTTGCAATTATTTAATGAGACGTCATTTCATACAATTAAGTATGTGAAGCAAAGTTAAAGTTATGAAGGACTAGGTTTAAATGGCCTAGTCCTTCATTAAAGTGCGAGTATGTAAAGAATATGTTATCTTTCGTTCTGTTTACTTAACATCATGTTATTCTTTAATAGAAGTAATAAATGGAGTTTTACATTAAATATATGAGGTTGGTTACAAATGATAAAGAAATTTACTAGATTCGTATTAATAGTGGTTATGCCAATCAGTCTTATTACAGGTTGTGGGGCTGCTGAAAAAGCTGAAGCACAAAAGCCGAAAGCGGTACAAACGGAGAAAAAGGACTATATGGATTACTCATATGGTAGCAAAGGTATATTAGTAAGTGGCAAAGCGAAAGAACGGCAACAATACGAGATTGGATATATGGATGATAATAAATTAATTGGGATTGATGAAAATATTGAAGACTGCATTATTTTAGATAATAAAGATGAAGCAGGTCTCATTTGGAAACAAATAGAGCGAGGATCTATTATTGAAGTGCAATACGGTAAGGATCGCAATGATATCGTAGGCGTGCAATTCGTAGGAGATCGTGAGTCATATGAAATTAGTGATAAGTTTGATCGGAATACGATAAATGAGATTGT
Organism: Bacillus sp. PPSBB_2; assembly: GCF_045291115.1. Lineage (NCBI taxonomy): Bacteria > Bacillati > Bacillota > Bacilli > Caryophanales > Bacillaceae > Bacillus > Bacillus sp. PPSBB_2. The sequence continues at coordinate 3,362,728 of NZ_CP147983.1, read as the reverse complement.
TGAAAACGTTAAAGGGAATTTGTAATAGATGTATTTCGATAGTATAGGATCTCTTATTATGAAATTGTATGCCAGTTATTTGTTTAAGTTTAAATTGATTATTTTGACGGTATTTGTAATTAGTTGTAAAATAATGTTTGTTGATGAATTTTATAAAAAGTATGTTAGATGAAATTCATCTGTAGGGATGACATATAAATATTTTCTTAATGGGTATAAAATATGGTAATTTAAATATATAAATAAAAAGAAAATGTATTAGGAGTACATAGTAGATTCATATTTTTAAAAATTAATGTGACAATAAAGGGAGGTTGAGATACATACACGGTGGGAGTGTGTATGTATTTATTATAATAATGAATAAGACAATCAAACAACAAGTAATCGCACTATCAACAAGTCTAGTGATTTTAGGGAGCGTACCTTTATCAGCATCAGCAGAAGAGATCAACAAATCTCAAACTGATCAACTTAATATTGCCCAAGGAGAACACGGAACGAGCGGATTAAATTATTCTAATTTCAAGTTGGAAGTTCCTGATCATGTACAAATTAACGAAGCAGAAGTATCTGGAAATGAAAAAATGCTTTTAGAGAATATAAGCATAAACATGATGAAACAGAAGAATTAAACAAAATGCAAGATGCTAAGAAGGGACAAGTAGCAGAAAAGGAAGCTATTTCAAACATTGAAAAGGCATTTGAATCTGTAGATGGTCGAAATGATGGATCTGATCGTCAAATGAAACCTGTTGCAAAGCCAAGAGGTATTCAATATAGTGCACAGAGTACGAAGAAATATGGAACACTTGCAGGAGTTCCATTTGTGGAGTGGATTGTTCCAGCAGGAAATCCTGATATTCGTCCTGCGAATCCGATGAAAGCACGTTACATTACAATCCATGAGACCGCAAATACAGCTGCTGGTGCGAATGCTGAAAATCATGCGAAATATTTATACAAGCAAGCAACTGAAGGCACTTTCCGAACAGCTTCATGGCATTTTACTGTAGATGATAAACAAATTTATCAACACTTACCAACAAACGAAAATGGTTGGCATGCAGGAGATGGAGATGGTTCAGGAAACAGGGAGTCTATCGGTATCGAGATTGCGGTTAACCAAGACGGTGATTACAATAAAGCGTTAGAAAATGCAAAACGACTTGCAGGTTATTTAATGAACAAAGAAGGAATTGGTGCAGATCATATTTACAAGCATCAACAATGGAGCGGGAAAAAATGTCCTGACATTTTAATTTCACGTGGTAATTGGGCTGGTTTCGTACAAGGAATTCAGTGGTATGCAAATATAAATGCGCAGATTGATACGCCTTTACAAGATAAAAATGACTCATTTAATCCAAATGAAAATAATCCAGCTGAACCTAGCATGGAACTAGTGGTAAATGGTAGTGGCATCAATGTACGTAGTGATGCGGGCATTGAACATCGTGTTGTACGTAAAGCTTCAAACGGAGATCGTTACAAAGTATTAGCGGTTAAAAATGGTTGGTATAAAGTAGGTATTGGAGAATGGATTTTCTATGACCCAAGTTGGATTAAAATTAACTACAATGTACCAAAGGAAGAAGTACAAAAGCCTAAGAAGAAGTACAAAAACCAAAAGATGATATTACAGGTGGCTGGTTTGAAGGGCATATTCGTAAATTAAACAGTCTAGGTATTATGCAAGGCGAAGGCAATGGTGTATTTGCTCCATATCGAAATGTAACGAGAGCGGAGTTTGCGAAATTAATCTCGAATGCTCTTAAACTACCAGAGGGAAATAAGTCATTTGTAGATATTAATGAGGCACATCCATCACTTCATGACGGTATTAAACGTTGTGCAAGTGCAGGAATTATTAATGGTCGTGGTGAAAGGATTTTTGATCCTAACTCACCAATTACTCGTGAAGAAGTATCTATTATGATTGACAAAGCATTACGATATAAAGGAATTACAGGTGAGTTAGTAGCATTACCATTTACAGATAAGCATTTAATAACATACAAAGAATCGGTTCAACGATTATACAGTCTAAAGGTAGTTAATGGTATTGGGAATAATGAGTTTGATCCTCGAGGCACAGCAACTCGTGGTCAGGCGGCTGCCTTTATTGTGAAGATGTTAGATTCAATGCAAAAATAAAAGGAAACTTTAATCAGTGAGGGCCACTCGCACTTACATCAAGCAGTTTATTCACCAAATTTTGAAATGAGAGTTTTACTGCCCGCAAATAGCAGAAGAAATTGTATGTAGAAGCTGACATTGGTAGAAGTAAAAAATAAGACGAATTTGAAAGGAGCTATCCAAAATAATAATTTGGAATAGCTCCTATTTAGTAGGAAGAACAATTGTATTTGATAGATTGTAATGTAGAATGCCCTTCCAAGCCCCTCATAAGCCCCTACCAAGTAATAAATCACTAAGAAAAAAACAAAAGCAAAAACAAAAACAACTACAAGAACAAAACAAGCGCGAAAAAATGAAACCGGCGTTGTAGTAGTAAAAAAATTGTAATTCGAATGTCAAAACCATTCCCGCATGCCTATCTTTATAATGAAGGATTAAAATTTTCCTATTTACTAGCAAAGAGTGGAGGGAAACATATGGCAGTATACCGTAATGTGCAGGTGAACTTTTGGCAAGATGAATTCATATTAGATTTAACGCCAGAGGAGCGTTATTTTTACATATATTTGTTAACTGGTACGAAAACGAAGCAATGTGGTATTTACATATTACCGAAGCGTGTGGCAGAGCTTGAAACAGGTTACAGTATGGAGACTGTTGAGAAGTTGCTAAACAGGTTTGTTGAGTATGGAAAGATTTTATATGATACGGAAACGAAAGAGGTATTCATAATAAATTGGTTACACTATAACCCTATTTCAAATACGAATGTGGAGAAGTGCGTATTACGTGAGTTAAAGACTATAAAAAGTAATGAGTTCATACATATATTTTTACGTAAATGCCTTGAAGAAGAATACAAGATTCCATTATTATTGCAGCATTTTGGTATGCCAAAAGAAGAGGATAATAGTAGTTCACAAGTAGTTATTGAAGAGAAAGAAGAAGCGGAAGAGATAGAGGTGGAAACCATAGAAGAGGACGTTCCAAATAGTGAAGTTTATAAGTTTTATGAACAAAATATTAGTAGTTTATCCCCATATATTGTGAAGGAATTGAAGAATTGGATACAAAGACTTTCTGGAGAGGAAGTGTTAGAGGCACTTAAAATTGCGTTTGAAAATAATAAGAAAACGTTAGCTTATGTGAAGGGGATTTTGAGGAATTGGTGTAGCAAAAAGTTAAAGGATTTTAGTGGGGAGAAGTCTGTAATGGGAAGTTTAGAGAGAAGGAAATGTATGTTGAGTAGTGTATTTTAATTTACATTAATTTAATATAGAATGTACGTTCGTTTTTGTTGGTTTTATGCTATACTACCATTAAATAAGGGTATTTTTATAATAGATAAAAAGATGCGGGGGGTACAAAGTTTGACTACTAGTACATCTGAGTTGTTTCAATATATTAATATGACAGAAGAACAGAAACAATTATCACAACGATATTTACAGACAAAAGAAGAAGAGATTTTAAAAAATATTCAACTAACGACAATTCGCGATCAAAAAAGAAGTGATTTTGCGGAGCGATTTATAAACGATTTTAGGAAAGTGCATAAACAAGATCCGGATTTTTTTCGATTATTTTACCATATACTCGAGGAGCAATTATTAAATGTTCTTGTAGTCCGTTTTGCGCATGTCAGTTTTTCTAAAATGAAGATTTATTTAGAAAAAAGTGCACTTCCTTTGGACAAACTTGTAGCAATCGCATGTAAATATTTATCCAGTATTTCAAGTTATGTAAATGAAGCAGATGTTTTTCTTAGAGAGTTAACAAAAGAGAATCCGAACTATATAGAGGGACAATTACATACTTTACCAACTAAGCAGCAAGTAACATTACTTCTCGTAATGTTTGATGTAGATTATGAAAAGTTTCGTACATATAGTTCTTTATTGAATGAGAGGTTAGGAGAACATACAGAATTTATATTGAAACTGCTAGGGGAAAAGGAAAAGGTTGAAGCAGTTAAACGGTATTTAAAAGGTGAAGATGATAGTGAAGTATTTATAGGTGGGAATTTACCGGAACATATTTGGCGGCTATTATTTTGTGTTCATAAATATTCGGATGTTGCGAGGCGATATATTGAAATATTGGCGAAGAAAAATGTTTGGGGTTTTATAAACTATGCAACACGTTATATGTGTCACACTCTCGGTCAGTCTCAAAACTACAAAAAAACTGGTAGTGTAAATAGAGAAACATATGAAGAAATTCAAAGTTTTTGTACACAGTTTTGGATTTCTAAGGAAAGATTTTTTGCGCATCGTCTAAGGCAACATGATTTGAATAGTGAGGATTTTTGTAAGACGTATGAATATGAATTGCTATGCTTTATGTTGGAGGAAGATCCTGAATGTATTCAACATACTTTGCAATATGTAAGTAAAATGAATTATCTCATTATCGCACGAACGTTAGCTGAAAAAGGATATGAGCTAAATATAGGGAAAATGCGAGAAGAATTTTTTGTTGCTGCTTTGCAAATAAAATTGTCTACAGTGCGGGATACATATCGTGATTATTTACAAGGGAAATTGTCACTTGAGGATATGAAGCAAATACTTAAAAATCCGAAATATAGGAGTATGTATTGGGGTATGCCGGTGTTAGAGGTTGCGCTTCTTTGGGATATAGATGATGTAGCGAAGAGGGAAGCTGTACTTACACTACAGTTTGGAGATGATGATAGTGTTAATTTATACGAACTTCTTTACGAATGTTCTGTCAGAGGAGTAGAACCGAAACAAGTATTAGAAGATCTGCTTTCGTATGGGTTAAGTAAGGAAAAGCTTATCGCTTATGCAGTTGAAGAAGCTGCATGCTACAGTGAAGAGAGAAATAAGGCGAAGGAAGCGCTTGTTTGTGTAATTGTAAAAGAACAAGCGTACATCATTGAAAGATTTGATGAGTATTCTGCTGTGGCCAAAGCATATATTTTAGAAGAGTTAGCAAAGGATAACATGATTAAAATGCGTCCAATTTTAATTAAAAGCTTAGGAGATTCATCTAAAAAAATGCGTGAGTCTGTAGTTAAACTGCTTTCAAAAGATGTGGAAGCTGCAGCAGATGTAGCAGTTGAACTTCATAATAAAAAGAAGATTGTTCGTGAAAATGTGATGAAAATACTAATAGAGTATAAGCTTGAAAAATATACGAAAATTGTACAGGAAGCTTTGCAAGAAAGTAAAAATGAATCTTTCGCAGGAAAATTCTCATTTTTATTCCAAACGGAGGAAGAAAAAATAGAAGAACTATGTGCACGTATTTTAACTGAACAAACAAGAAATTCACTTCTGCAATTGATTGGGGATGAGCCACAAATCCGTTTACGTGACTCTGATGAAACTGCTGATGCTGCAATTCCGTTAGCCTATTTACAACAGTATATTTCAGATGCTGTTATTGAGAAGAAAGAAACGGCAGAAGTAATTGGTAGAGCTTTAAATGAAGAGGACTTAAAAGAATGTGTGCAAACAATATATCAAATATGGATTTCTCAAGACGCAGATGTGAAGAAGCGTGGAATTCTTTCGTTATACGGAATGTATAGTGACGACAAAATGGTCGACATACTTATAAAGCAAATTGATGAATGGGTGCTTCAAATGAGAGGAAAGATAGCAGCGGATGCCGTTCGTGCTTTAGGTTTGTCTTCATCTAAGCTTGCACTTATGTCTATTCATGCAATAGCATTTAAATATAAACATAAGCAAGTACGTAATGCAGCAAAAGAAGCGCTAAGTCTTGCTGCGAAAACACGTGGTATAACAGAGGAAGAGCTGGAAGATCAATTGGTGCCGGACCTCGGCTTTACTATACAGGGTGAAAAGATAATTGATTTCGGGAATCGAAGTTTTACTGCCATTTTAACTACAGAGTCAAAAATTGAATTAGAGACAGAAGAAGGAAAACGTATGAAGTCACTTCCAAAGCCGAATGCAAAAGATGATGTAGAAAAGGCTGAAGAGGCTAAAAAAGAATTAGCCTCTTTAAAGAAGGAACTCCGAACTACTCTTTCAATGCAAAAACAACGATTAGAAGCGGCACTTTCGTTAAAGCGTTATTGGTCACATAATGCATGGAAATCTGTATTTATGGATAATCCAATTATGAAGCAATTTTCTATTTCACTCATTTGGGGTGAGTATAAGGAAGGGAAGTTGCTGAAGGCATTCCGTTATGCAGAAGGTGGCGTGTTCTGTACAATTGACGGGAAGAGTTATGAACTTTCATCTGGCACTGTTATTGGTTTCGTTCATCCGTTAGAATTGTCTGGGGCGGAGAAGGAATTATGGAAAGAGCAATTAGAAAGTGCGGGAATTGTTCAGCCGTTCCTACAAATTGAGCGTCCAGTGTTTGTAGTAGAAAAGAATGATGAGAGTGCTATTGAGAGATTTGGCGGTATTTTACTAAATGGTCGTTCGTTATTCGGTAAGATGACGAAGCTTGGATGGATCCGTGGGTCTGTTCAAGATGGCGGTGTATATTATACATTTTACAAAGAAGATACTCGTACCGGATTAGGCGTGCAATTGTCATTTAGCGGAGCTCCGATTGGTTATGAAGATGAAGAAGATGTATGTGTATTTGACATTCAATTTTATAAAGCAGGTACAGTGAAGCGTGGTTCATATGAATACGATGAGATTGATGATGAAAGACGCATTGTACCAAAAGAAGTAGATAAACGCTTCTTTAGTGAAATGTTATATGATGTCCAAGTAGCGACAGATTCAAATCTTGGGCATAATGAAAGTTGGCGTAGCGAACGATAAGAAAAACCCCCTTCATTGGTAGGAAAATGAAGGGGGTTTTTCAATGTCTTTAAAAGGTTCTTTCTCAAAAAGAAGCGAATAGTGTGAGAAAGGGGTGGTTATATGGAAGTCGTTATAAAGAAGAAACGAAAAAGGGGAAAAAGAATTTTTATTTGGGCTAGTAGTATCGTTCTTTTGTTAGTTATTTCCGCTGCGATTTTTTTGAACATATATACGCTGAAATCTATGCCAAAGATAGATGGAACGATAAAGCTAGAGGATTTACAACAAGCTGTTACGGTGAAGCGGGATAGTAAAGGTGTCCCGCATATTAAATCGGAAAATGCACATGATTTATATTTTTCACAAGGATATGTACAAGCGCAAGATCGGTTGTTTCAAATGGATTTAAGTAGAAGACAAGCTTCTGGTATGTTAAGTGAAGTTGTTGGGGAAGCAGCTGTTGACCGAGATAAATTGTTTCGAACACTCGGTTTACGGCGAGCGGCCGAAGCTTCAGTTAGTCAATATAATGGAGAAGCGAAAGATGCCCTGCAGTCATTTGCTGATGGGGTTAACGCTTTTATACGTGAGGCGAAAGAGGAAAAGAAATTACCAGTTGAGTTTACTATATTAGGTTATGAACCTGCTGAGTGGTCAATTGTTGATACTTTAACGATCGGGAAGTATATGGCGTTTGACTTAGGAGGACATTGGCACGGACAGGCATTTCGATATTGGGCGCTGAAAAATCTTCCGAAAGAGCAAGCGAATGAGCTATTTCCTGCATATCCGAAAGATGCCCCTAGATTGCTAGCTGAACTGAAAAATACAAATGTGGACGTAGCACAAAGTTTTTCAAAAACGATAATTCCGCCGGAGTTTAACGGTAGTAATAACTGGGTTGTGAGCGGTGAGAAGAGTGCGTCAGGTAAGCCAATTTTAGCAGATGATCCTCATTTATCTCTTGCGACGCCTTCTATTTGGTATCAAACGAGACTTGAAATGAAAGGTTTAAATGTGAGTGGCGTTATTTTCGCTGGAGTACCAGGTGTTATATTAGGACACAATGACAAAATAGCATGGGGTGTTACGAATACAGGGCCTGATGTGCAAGATTTATATATTGAGAAGAGAAATCCTAATAATGAAAATGAATTTCTGTATAACGATAAATGGGAAAAAGCTACCGTTGTAGACGAGTCGATTAAAGTAAAAGGCGGGAAGACAATTCCTTATAACGTTACGATTACGAGGCATGGGCCAGTAATTTCAGAGTTTGCGGATAAGGGGAAGGAGAAAACGAAAACAGTATTCTCTTTAAAGTGGACAGCTTTAGAACCGTCAGCTGAGTTAAAAGCTGTATTAAATATGAACAAAGCAAAAGACTGGAATGAGTTTGAAACCGCTCTTCAAGATTTTCATACACCAACCCAAAACTTTGTGTTTGCATCAAACGACGGCACAATTGCTTATAAAGCGAATGGAAATATACCAGTGCGTAAAAAAGGTGATGGTAGCTTACCTGTTCCAGGATGGACAGATGAATATGAATGGGAAGGGTATATCCCGTTTGATCAACTTCCAAAAGTAATTAATCCAAAACAAGGGTTTATTTCAACTGCGAATAATAAAATTGTTGATGATGATTATCCGTATCATATTAGCAATACGTGGGCGCAGCCATATAGGCAAATGCGTATTCAAGAATTTTTGCAAGAGAAGGAAAAGTATACGGTGAAAGATTTAGAAGAGTTACAGATGGATCAAAAGAATTTATATGGGAAAGAGTTTACTCCTATATTTTTAAAAGAGTTAAATAAAGCACCTTTAAATGAGGTAGAGAAAGAAGGCGTAGACCAATTAACAAAGTGGAATTTTTACGATAGTAAAGATGAAGCGGCACCATTAATATTCCATTTGTTAATGAAAGAGATTTCAAATACGTTATTTTCAAAAGAAATACCGAAAGATGTACTGGAGTTATTTGAAGGAAAGTCACAAGTTGTTGATGAATTGATTCGAAAAGAAGTAGCGGGAGAAAATAGCGTTTGGTTTACGAAGTACGGAGGTTTCACAAAAGTTGTGCATACATCGTACGAGAATGTAATGAAGAAATTGCAGAAGGAATATGGACCTGATGTTGGAGAGTGGAAGTGGGGCGATTACCATCAACTCGCTTTTACACATCCCATTTCGAAATCATCGAGTATGTTAGCATTACTCGCTTTTAATCGTGAGAAGCCAGTTCCAATTGGTGGGAGCCAAGTTACCGTGCAAGCAGCGAGTTACGGCGAAAACGGCATTGTAAATCACGGGGCGTCTTGGAGATTTATTATTGATACGAAAGATATGTCAAACGGTTATCATATCGTAGGGCCAGGACAGTCGGGCCATTTTAGAAGCGATTGGTATCATGATCAAATAGATGATTGGGTAAATGGCACGTATCATACGACTACATTGAATACGGAGGGGATAGAGGGGAAGGTATTAACTTTGCAGCCGAAGTGATAGTAAGTTCTTATTTGCAGATGGCCCAGCTTTATGAGGTAATACTCCTTCGGCTAATGAAAGTTTTGCTTTATACAAGAGACTCTTACGATTGTAAGAGTCTCTTTATTATGATAATGGATAAAATATCCTTTTTGTAAAGAAGCGACAAGTTTTGACAAAATATTATACAGAGACTTGTTATAATACCTTTTGGAATATTATGTTTATTAAACGGAGGATGAAGTAGTGTACAACAAGGAAAATTTCTTAATAGTTGCAGTGAAATCGAATAGGGGGATTTAATATGAGCGTTAAAGTAATAAGGGCAACAGGGATGATGGGCGGAGCAGCAAGAGTTGCTGTAAAGGTAGATAACGAAGTAGTAATGAAACTTGAGAATAACGAAGAATATACGCTTCCTTTTGAATTAGATGAAGCGAATATTAAAGTAAAACAATTCTTTTTTGGAAGTAAAGAAAAGAAAGTAAAGGATGGCGATGTAGTAGAAATTAAGATAAATAGTATTGCCATGCTATTACTAATAGTGTCAATGATAGCTGTTTTATTCGGTTCGTCAATTGGTATAAATATTGTTGTTTTTGGTGTGATAGGAGCTTTAGTTACGTTAGTATACGGATTGAATAACTGGTTTCGTTTAGAGGTTAAATAATTATTGTATATATATTTATTTCAGTTGATTTACTATACATGGGATGAAAATATTTTTAAGTGGGAAATGGAGAGAATCAGTATGAAGAAAATGGTTGTAATATCTAGTTTGGCGCTAATAGTAGGTTTAACAACTGGTTGTAGCAGTGAAAAAACAAGTGGACCTAAAACAGTATCTGTAAAAAAAGAAAAAGAGTTAGTAGCGAAAGATATTTTTAAAAAAGCAGCTGACGGATTAAAACAAGAGGAATATCTTACATTGACATCTCTTATGTCAATGAAGGGGAGCGGCCAATCAGAAGAAATTAAAATGAAAATACAGATGGAGCCGAAACTGAAGAATTCTAGAGCTGAAATGAAAATAAGTGGTACAGATATTGTAACGTATGAAGTAGATGGAAAGGTCGCTGCTCAAGTGAAAAACCCTGATACAGGAGAGTTAGTTACGATACCTAATGATCAATTTAATGTAAATGATGTAATGGTCAGTAAAAATTTACTTAATGAGTTAGATTTACCAGAAGCTTTGGCTAAGAAAATGAAGGCAAAGAAAGATGGAGACACATATAAACTTACACTTGAATTAAAGGGAAAAGAAGCGGTAGATACGTTACAAAAAATCAATGGAGATATGAAAAAATTAACGGAAGGATTTAATATGGATGCGTTTAACATTGAATATATAATAACAAAAGATTATAAATTTGAAGAGATGCGAACAACTATAAAAGTGAGTGAAAGTAACTCAGATAAAAAAGCTAGTACAGATAAGGAAAAATTGGATGCAGTTGTGAGTATAAAGATTGATTCATATGAAAAGTTTGATTCAATTAAGTTACCAGAAGGGATTCAATAATTTCAATCGTAAAAGGATAAAAAGGGGCGGAAATCTGCTCCTTTTTTATTTTTCCTACTATTTTTAGAAGATTTATATGAATATAGTTGAACGGCACTTCATTTTTTTCTGGAATAAATGTGAAACGTTGTATAAAATAATCAAGAAAGCCAAAAATTATAGGGGGAAAGTTGTGAAGAAAAATAAGAGTTTAATAAGTTTTTTAGGAGTGTTTATTATGTTGTTTTCTTTTTGTTTTCAAGGAAATGTACAGGCAGATGTAAATACTGTTCAATCTGAAAAAATCAAATCAGGAAACGTCACAGTATGGGAAGTTGGAAATGTAGCGAAAGTGTTAGCGGATGTGGAGCGTTTAAATTTAAATACAGTAAATGTACCGATTCAAGTAGATATCCCAAATGTGACTTCTACTAACATGGTAATTAATCAAGCGCAAAAGCAACAAGCTATTATTTTAATTCAAGAATTATTAAAGCGTAATATTCAAGTTATAGTGGAACCGTTCCCGTATATTCAGCAGGGGAATGTTGGAGAGACAGAATGGAACCCAAGTAACATTAATGATTTCTTCTGGAATTGGAAGACGGTTATTCTGCAAGATATTTTTAATTCCATTACAAGTAAATACAATGTGTATGGACTAAAGATTGCTTCTAATTTCGTGAATATGGAGTATGCAGAAGGATACTGGAGCGATACAATTGATTTTGTTCGTAATCAGTATAAAGGAAATGTTTTGTATCAAATGAACTGGTGGTTAACAGCAAGCTGGGACCCTTCTTATGAAGCGAAGTTTAAAGAGAAAATCAATCGCCCGTATTTAAAAAAGGTGGATATTGTTAGCATAGACAGTTGGTTTGAAGTGTCAGGAAAAAGAAATCCAACATATGAAGAAGTGAAGCAAAGTTTATTTGCGACAACAGTATATAATCGTGGGCAAAATATTGTTCAACAATTGGAACAATTACATAATGCAACAGGAAAGCCAGTTTACTTCGGTGGATTTAACGTTCCAGCACGTGAACTTGGATTGCAAAATCCATGGAATCCAGATGTTTCAAATGTGTTTTCGAAAGATGTACAATTAAATGGATGGCGTGCTTACCGAGATGTATTAGAACCGAAACCATATTTTAAAGGTTTTTCAATATGGTTTATTGGCTCTAATGATAGTACACATGCGTATCAAATACATAGTAAAGAAGCAGAGGCAGTTATTAGCGGGTGGTACCGAAAATAATTTTTATAAAATAGGTAAGTTTTAAAGTTTACTACATATATTTCTAGTGAAAGGCCTTTCACCATCTTATCACCTAGGGGGCAATCATAATGAAATTTTTGTCTTACCTTACAGTAATATTGGTGATTCTTGGCGGTTTGAATTGGTTATTGGTAGCGTTAGATTACAATGTAGTTGAGAAATGGTTTGGTTCTATGCCGGCGCTTGTGGACACTATTTATTGGCTCATTGGTCTTTCTGCTATTTATCAAATTTTTGATCGGTTCTTTACGAACGACTAGCTATTATTCTTTCATTATTAGAGTGTTAAGTACGATTATGTACTTAACACTTTTTTATATGTCCATAAAAAAGTCTGCACTTGCAAGCGATTCCATCGCGTCTTGCGCCCTAATAATAGAAAACAAATTGACCGTATATTATATTTTAGGTTATAATTCAGAAAGTTTAAAAATTAATGAAAATGCGAAATAGGGAGGTTATGAGGGTAATGGAGAGAGTCTATAATTTTTCAGCAGGACCATCAATACTCCCTTTGCCAGTTTTAGAGAAAGTGCAAAAGGAGCTTGTAAATTATAACGGGACAGGCATGTCTATTATGGAAATGAGTCATCGATCTTCTTATTTTCAAAGTATTATAGAGGAAGCGAGTAACTTACTTCGTGAATTAATGAGCATCCCTGATGAGTATGAAGTTTTATTTTTACAAGGCGGTGCGTCATTACAATTCTCTATGATACCACTGAACTTAATGAATACGTATAAAACAGCTGGATACGTACTAACTGGCTCATGGTCTAAAAAGGCACTGCAAGAAGCCGAAAAAGTTGGGGAAGTACAAGTGATTGCTTCTTCCGAGCAAGAGAAGTTTACTACGATTCCTAAACTGGACGGTTTACTAAGCGATGAAAAACTAGATTATGTACATATTACAACGAATAATACAATTGAAGGGACAAAATATGTGGGAATTCCACATGTAGAAAGAGTGCCGCTCGTTGCGGATATGTCTTCAAATATTTTGTCAGAACAATATGATGTTTCGAAGTTTGGTCTTATATATGCGGGGGCGCAAAAGAATTTAGGACCTGCGGGCTTAACGATTGCGATTATAAAAAGAGATTTAATCGGGGGAGCAGATCGCTCTTGTCCGACAATGTTAAATTATGAAACTTACAGTAAAAATAACTCCTTATATAATACACCGCCATCCTTTAGTATTTACGTAACAAAACTTGTACTAGAGTGGTTGAAAGAGCAAGGCGGAGTATCTGCGATTGAAGAACAAAATAGAATGAAATCTTCACTTATTTATCATTTTTTAGATGAATCTAAATTGTTTACTTCACCAGTTGATCCTGCGTATCGATCACTTATGAACATTCCGTTTACAACACCGTCAGAAGAACTTAACAATGAGTTTTTACAAAAAGCGAAGGAACGCGGCCTTGTTACGTTAAAAGGACATCGATCAGTCGGTGGTATGCGCGCTAGTATTTACAATGCGATGCCAGTACAAGGCGTACAGCAATTAGTAAATTATATGAAGGAATTTGAGCTTGAGAATAGATAGGGAGATGGGGATATGTTTCGTGTTCAAACGTTAAATCAAATTGCAGAAAAAGGTTTGCAAGTTTTTACTGAAGAACGTTATGAAGTAGGAGATAGAATCAATCATCCAGATGGAATTTTGCTTCGTAGCTACTCTTTACATCAAGAAGAGTTTTCAAAAGACTTAAAGGCGATTGCAAGAGCTGGCGCTGGTGTAAATAATATTCCTGTCGAGCGATGTACAGAAAAAGGAATTGTAGTATTTAACACGCCGGGGGCAAATGCAAACGCTGTAAAGGAACTCATTATTGCCAGTCTTATTATGTCTTCACGTAACATTATTAATGGTGTAAGTTGGACGAAAAACTTAGAGGGTGAAGAAGTACCACAGCTTGTTGAATCAGGAAAAAAACAATTTGTTGGATCAGAAATTGCAGGGAAACGTCTAGGTGTTATCGGACTTGGCGCAATCGGTGCTTTAGTTGCGAACGATGCGTTAGCGTTAGGGATGGATGTTATCGGATATGATCCTTATATTTCAGTTGAAACAGCTTGGCGTCTTTCTACACATGTGCAAAGAGCATTTAGCCTTGATGAAATTTTTGCAACGTGTGATTATATTACACTGCATATTCCTCTTACGAATCAAACGAAGGGGATTATTGGGGAACACGCTGTAGAGAAGATGAAAAGAGGGATGCGTCTATTTAATTTCTCTAGAGGAGAACTTGTAGATGAAAAGGTTCTTCAAAAGGCATTAGAAGAAGATATTATTACACATTACGTAACGGACTTCCCAAATGAAAATGTAATAAAGATGAAAAATGTAACAGCGACGCCTCACCTTGGCGCATCTACGTCTGAATCAGAAGAAAATTGTGCAGTAATGGCAGCACGTCAATTACGTGAATATTTAGAGACAGGAAATATTCGTAATTCAGTAAACTATCCAAACGTAGAATTGCCGTATATCGGAAAGAAACGAATTACAATTATGCATCAAAACGTCCCGAATATGGTAGGGCAAATTACAGGATGCTTAGCGGAACATCATATTAATATTGCCGATATGATTAATCGTAGTAAACATTCTTGGGCATACACAATGATTGATATCGATAACGGAATTGATGATATAATAAAAGAGAATATTGTAGAAAATATAAGCAAAATTACAGGTGTTGTAGCCGTTCGAATGATTGTGTAAAGGAGAGAGGAATGTGGCAAAAATACGACCGTTTCGGGCCATTCGTCCAGTAGAGGAAAAAGCGGCACAAGTGGCAGCTTTACCGTATGACGTATTAAATAGTGAAGAGGCAAGGGAAGTTGTAAAAGGGAATCCATATTCTTTCTTGCATGTTGATAAAGCAGAAATTGATTTAGATCCTGAACTGTCACCGTATGATGATCGCGTGTATGAAAAAGCGGGTGACAATTTAAAGCAATTTATACGAGAAGAAGTGTTCATACAAGATGAAGAGCCAGCGCTATATATTTATGAACTGACGATGCAAGGAAGAATGCAGTCAGGTCTTGTTGTTTGTACATCTATTGATGAGTATGAAGATGATACAATTAAAAAACATGAAAGAACACGTCATGAAAAAGAGCTAGATCGTATTCGCCACGTAGATGTGTGTGACGCCAATACAGGTCCGATCTTTTTAACGTACCGTACAAAAGATGAAGTAAAGCATTTAATTAGAAGCTGGAAAGAAGAGCATGCGCCAATTTATACATTTACAGCAGAAGACGGTGTTAAGCATATTGCGTGGAAGATTGCAGATGGAGATGTAATTACGACTTTAGTAAACGCATTTGAAGATATTCCTAATCTTTATATTGCAGATGGGCATCACCGTTCTGCATCAGCTGCAAAAGTAGGACTTATGCGAAGAGAACAATATCCAAATTACACAGGAGAAGAGGAATTTAATTTCTTCTTATCGGTTCTATTCCCTCATGATGAATTATCGATTTGGGACTATAACCGAGTTGTGAAAGATTTAAATGGCTTATCAGAGGAACAGTTTTTAAATCAAATTACGCAGTACTTTTATGTAGAAGAAGCACCTGTTTCTCCGTATAAACCAAATGAGCCAAAAACATTTGGTATGTATGTAAATGAGAAGTGGTATAAGCTTACTGTGAAAGAAGAAACATTTGATGCGAATGATCTTGTTAGAGGTTTAGATGTATCTATCCTGCAAGATCATTTATTAAGCCAAGTACTTGAAATACATGATCCGCGTTCTGATTCACGCATTGATTTTGTTGGCGGAATACGGGGGCTAGAAGAACTAGAACGCCTTGTGAACAGCGGCGAATACAAAGCAGCATTCGCATTATATCCGACATCTATGGAAGATTTATTAGCAATCGCAGATGCCGGAGAAGTCATGCCGCCGAAATCAACGTGGTTTGAACCGAAACTGCGTAGTGGGTTGTTTGTTCATTCTTTAAAGTAAATATTGATTTCTATAGTTTTGAAAAACCGAAATGATTTTAGTTTCGGTTTTTCTTATTTTACAAGTGTATTTGAGGAGGAGGATCGATGAAGTTGCAAGTAGGCGAAAAAATTACCTTTGAAAGAACTTTTACGAGAGAGGATGTTGTTTTATTTACAGAAGGATCTAAAGATGAACAGGGGAGATTCGCTGTACAAGGACTATTAACATCAACGCTGCCTACAAAAATTGGCAGTGACTATAACGTACTAGCTCGTCAACAAAAAGGACATTCCTAGTATTACAAGAAATGTCCTTTCCACTAAATTATAGGGTATGTTGCTAAAGTTCAAACTCTAAAATTAGTTTACTAGTTTGACCTGTAAACTGATAATTATAGGACCCTCTCAGATTTTCTAAGTTACTGGTAGCTTTAATAATTGTTCCTGGGGAATCTAAATTTCCTTTATCAAATATTCCTTGCTCTATAGCTGTAAATGTCCCTTGTTGCCCCTTATAAATTCCTTCGAAGTGTAAAAAACCAGAAATTTTAGCAGTAGCCAAGTGACCATCATTTATATTTGAGTCCAAATAATATAATAAGTATTCAACAAAAGCTTTTCCTTGTAATTCCCCATCGATATCATATTCAACATGAGCAATATTAATAGGAAAATCTTTTCTAGTATCATCAATTGGTTTTTCATCCCATTTACTTACTGTAAATGTTACTTCCATACACGTAAATCCCCCTTTATCATTTGAAAAGTACTAATTCACAGTCATATCGTTATCTTATCTCAGAATCACCTGCGCCTCCCCATGAAGGACTTACTGTCGCCACGATATCTCCTGCTTGTAACCTCTATGGTTTTATTAACATGTTAACTCCGCTGCTACAGAATGTAATGGACTACGGCTATACAAACCGTAGAGTTGAAGAACATTGTACATGACATTAGTTTCTCCGCCTCCAATAAGTTCACCTGCTGTAATTTGAGAATTTAGTATTAGTGCTGAATATAGGAATAATCTACAAACATTTTTGGTTAAAATTTACATTTGAAAATCACAGTATGCAACATTGCATGAGGAAAACGGTTGTTATTTTTATAACCTGTAACTATAATGATTACAGGTTGGTCGATACCAATCAAAAATAAAATCATCATGAATGGAGATGTTTCATAATGGGTATGAAAAAAATAATTTTAGCAGGTGCTTTAGGGATCGCAGCATTATCAGGAACAAATGTACCAGGATTAGAACTAACAAAAGCGAGTGCAGCTTCTATTGAATCGAACTTCTCGACGTTAGAAGGACGAGTAGTAGAAGTAGATAACGGTGTAATTGTTGTTAAATCTAAGCAATATGAGGAACCTGTTAGTGTGTATATTGATTCACTTTCAAACGTTAAAGTAGGAGATGAAGTAAAAGCTACTGGATCTATGATGCGTAATTTTACAGAATATATGGTTGCAACTGCAGTTGAAAATACAACAAACAAGTTAGGTATGCATATGAAAGAAGATGGCTCACCTGATTATGTAATTGGAGAAGTAGCAAAAGTAGGAACGATGGAAGATGAGGGAGACGGTGCTACTAAATATGTCGTAGTTGAATATCCATCGCTAAATGGGAAGAAAGATATTATTGATGTTTTCTTAACAAAGGGACAAGTATTTAATACGGGTGAGAAAGTAAAAATTGATATGAAGTATGTAGGCTGGGGCGGAAGTTCTATTAACTGGAACACAGTTGATCATATCGAAAGAGTTCATGAAGCAAAGACGAACACTGAAAATAATGATGATGTATGGATTTGGTCTTAATAAGGCGAGTATAGGTCGTTATTTGCAATTTTCTCCAAACAATACATGTAAAAACTAAATGTATCATGCAGTACCCATCTAATTCTCATTGCGTATGACAATTAGATGGGTACTTTTTTATTTGAAATTTGTGCAAGTCAATGTTCAGCATTTCTTTTTAAGAGTAAATTACGGGTGAAATCAAAACTTTATTTGCAGTACATAATAAATAATGTTGATTTTTTATCCTATATTAAAATAAAAACAAACCACTGTTCGATTTGAATATTCCACGATATAATAGTGAGAGTTTATGGCAGAATAAATATTTACATAAGAAGTGAGGTACTGTATGAAAAAAAGAACGACAGACATTATTTTTATTATTATCGGTGCATTTCTTTTTGCGTTAGGTGTCAATTTATTTGTTATTCCGAACGAGTTTGGTGAGGGCGGGGTAACAGGTATCACGATTATTACGTACTATTTATTTGAGTGGTCACCAGGTTTAGTTAACTTAATTTTAAATGCGATTTTGTTAATAGTCGGTTATAAATTTTTAAATAAGATTACAACGATTTATACGATTATTGCTGTAGTGACCAACTCGCTATTTCTTCATTTAACAGAAGGCTGGACGATTGCTTCTGATGAAATGCTCGTAAATGCCATTTTCGGTGGAATATTTATTGGGTGTGGTATTGGTCTAATCATTCGTGTTGGCGGAACAACTGCAGGTACTACGATTTTAGCAAGAATGACGCATAAGTATTTAGGCTGGAGTATTAGCTATGGTCTACTGTTCTTCGATTTAATCGTTGCGTTTTCATCTTATTTCATCATTGGTGCAGAAAAACTGATGCTGACAATTATTATGTTATATGTAGGAACGAAAGTAATGGAATTTGTAATTGAAGGTTTAAATCCGAAAAAGGCCATCACGATTATTTCTGATAAACCAGATGAAATTGCTGGGAAGGTGACGACTTTAATGGGTAGAGGGGTTACTGTGTATTCAGGTCATGGCTATTACACGAAAACTCCGAAGGAAATTCTTTATGTTGTTATTAATAAGCAAGAAGTAGTGAAGCTAAAGCGGATTGTTCAAACTACAGATCCAGCTGCGTTCATCGCTATACACGATGTTCGTGATGTGTTCGGAGAAGGATTTGTTGATATTTCGAAGGCTTAGAAATTGTTTTTGATTAAAATAATCTTAATACTAAAACGTAAGAATCTATTTTGAATCATCTGTTTTCAAAATAGATTCTTTTTTAATTAAACGCCAGTCACTTTCAGTTCAATCTTTTACGTTCTAAAGAAAACCGCCGATAAAGCGCTCCAGTCTGTTCTTTAATTTTGAAATGTGAGAGTTGAATAACGATGGATTATATGTGATTTTTTAATCTACTCCCCATGAGTTTCGCCATTTGTTTTGCATCTGGATTTTCTTCATCGTACAATTTCTCAATAATGTTAATATAATCCGTCTCATTTCGATTTTGACTTAATTTATATGCAGCCTGGATGTCTCCCACCTTAACCTTAAATCCAACTATACCTTTCAGTTCATTTTCTAAGAGAGTAGGGGAAAGTTTATCCCATAATACTGGATTTTCACGATGCTCTTCATATTTTTTCAGCATTGTTGTTAATTCATCTATTAATTCCTCTTTATCTAAAATACTTGCTTTACCATATATATGGACAGCTTGATAATTCCATGTTGGAACTTCTTCATTTTCATACCAAGAAGAAGAGATATAAGAGTGCGGTCCCTGAAACATTATAAGAACATCCTCACAGGTTTCAAATGTTCTCCACTGGGGGTTCCCATAAGCCATATGTCCAGTAATAAAATAATCATCACCTTGTTTAGTTAACCCAAAAGGCAAATGAGTTGCGATTGGTTTCTCTTTTTTTGTTGTGACGATTGTTCCAAAAGAGTTTTTTTGAACAAAATCCCAAATTTCATCAACATTTGTGACTTTAAAATACTTTGGAATATACATAATAGCCCACCTCTCAAAAAAGTTATATGAGTGTTTTGATCATGATAAGGTCAACTTGTTCGTCATCGCCCATATAAAAGGAGTGAGAGCCAGCTTGTACAAAACCTAAGTTCTTATAAAAAGCAATAGCATTTTCATTTTTTTCCCATACGCCTAGCCAAATATTCTTTTTATTATTTGCTATTGCAATTTCAATAGCATTATTTAGTAGGTGTTTACCAAGACCATGTTTTTGAAAGGAGCTCTTTATATAAATTCTCTCGACTTCAAGTGATTCATCGCCCATTTCTTCAGACTGAGCATCATCAGTATTGATCTTCAGATACCCAGCAATTTCATCGTTGAAGTAGACAAAAAAGAATTGAGAAGAGTTATTGGATAATTCTTTTTCTAATTGCTTTAAGTTAAATGCCTTTTCCAAATAATGATGCATATTTTCGGGTGAATTTTGATGTTTAAAAGTTTCATTAAATGTTTCATAACTAATTTCTTGAAGTTTGTGTATATCTTTAAGGGTGCACTTTTCTATATGTGTAGTCATATTAATAGTTCGCTCCTTTATATAATCAATAATCTCTCTTATTTCCCTTTTTTACAAATTCCCAATCTTTTTCTATATTTTTTCTTACTCTTTGAAGAAGGTTAGAAATAGTTTCCGCTTCTGTTTCCGAAAATCCCTCTAATGCAACAGTATTTGAATAATCGTTTTCTCTTTTAATAAAAGGATAGACGTTTTTCCCTTTTTCTGTTGGGAAAAGTTTTTTGATTTTCTTGTTAGATTCATCTTCTTTCTTTTCGATAAATCCATTGAGTTCAAGCTTTTTGATAGCACGGGCTGCGGTTGTACGATCTACTTTTATCATCTCAGATAGCTTTTCTTGAATGATTCCTGGGTTTTCACATATTCGCACAAGGTACAAATACTGACCTTTTGTAAGCTCATATTCTTTAAATTCTATATTACTAATAGAATCTAATGCCCTTGCAATCATGCCAATTTCACGAAGAATTTCTTTCATAATGAACTCCTTATCTTTTATTTTTATTGCAAATGCAACAATTTGAAGTTACATTTAATATAAAATATTTTTATTGTAAATGCAACAAAAATAACGATGAAGAGGTTGATTAAAATGAAGTATGTTTTTTATGTATTAGGAATTTTAATATTAACCCTTGGTATTTCTTTCACAATACAATCAGATCTTGGAACGTCACCTTTTGATGCGCTTTTAGTAGGACTTTCTTTAAATGTGGGACTTACTGTGGGAAGCTGGGAAATAATAATAGCTTTATTATTAATATGTTGTAACTCAATTTTAAAAAGACATAGACCAGAGATACTAGGGTTGTTAACAGCATTCATAACGGGTATTGGTATTGATGTGTGGCTATTTTTATTACGCAATTTAATTACACCTGAAATATGGTACAGTAAAATGATTTATTTTGGAATCGGATTAGTTATTACAGGATTAGGAACTGCAATATATTTACAAACAAATTTTGCTCCCATTCCAATTGATCGATTAACTTTAATCATACAAGAATTAACTAGAACGAATATCTTTATATCACGAACATGTATTTACCTTATATTCTTAATAATGGCAACGATTTTACATGGACCAATTGGTGTTGGGACTATATTAACTGTTTGTTTAGGTGGGCTATTACTGAATTTCTTTATGCCACTTACTAAAAAAGTAATAGATCACTTATTCGTACACCAGAGTACAACATCACCAAGTTATAAGAGTAATAAAGCAGCTGACCACAATGATAACAAGAGTATCTTCTAAGGAATCCTTTTCTTTTTCTTGCAAAAAATCCAATTGTTTCTTAATGTAGTGATGTAGCAGGATGAACGAGAGAGGGTTTAATGAAGATGATACATATTTTATTAGCTGATGACGATAAACATATTAGAGAGTTATTGCATTATCATTTACAAAAAGAGGGGTTTAAAGTTTTTGAGGCGGAAAATGGAAAGGTAGCGCAAGACGTATTAGAGAAGGAAAACATTCATCTTGCGATCGTAGACATTATGATGCCTTTCGTTGATGGTTATACGTTATGTGAAGAAATACGGAAGTATCATGATATTCCTGTTATTTTATTAACTGCGAAAGACCAGTTAGTGGATAAAGAAAAAGGATTCATTTCTGGTACAGATGATTATATCGTAAAACCATTTGAACCAGCTGAAGTCATTTTCCGTATGAAAGCTTTATTACGTCGTTATCAAATGCTGAGTGCAGATATTATTACGTTGCACGGAACGACAATTGATCGAAAAGGTGTGGAAGTAAAGTGTAACGGTCAAACAATTTTGCTTCCTTTAAAGGAATTTGAGCTATTATCACAACTTGCTAGTTATCCTGGAAGAACATTTTCAAGAGAAGAGTTAATTGAACTAGTATGGGGAATGGATTTTGAAGGGGATGAACGAACAGTTGATGTTCATGTGAAAAGGCTCCGAGATCGTTTCTCAAAACGAACGGATGATTTTCAAATTACGACAGTACGCGGACTCGGATATAAGTTGGAGCTGAAATAAAATGAAATCACTATATTCTAGATTTGTATTTATGACGGTCGGTATTATGCTACTTAGTAGTATTATCGGCTTTTTATTAACGAACGTATATTATCAAGTGAAGTTAAAACCGTATAACAGTGAGAAGATTTTAAAGTATGCGGAAGAAGTTAAGTCATTATATGAAAAGCAAAGTGAAGAAAATCAAGAGACGTATTTGCATTCTATTGCAAAGTTAGGGTATGAAATTTATATTGTCGATGATCAAAAGAATGGAAAGCGTATCGGCAATGCGTTTCGTAAGACGTCTATTAGCGATGCTACTGTTCATAAAGTATTGCAAGGAGAAACGTTTAATGGTATTTCTACGTATCCAACGCGTCTTTTTATTACAGGATTTTTCGATAATGAATTAATAAATAGTGTTGGTGTACCGGTAAAGCACGGTGATAAACAGTACGCGTTATTTATTCGTCCTGACATTCAGAACCAATTTGGCGAGATGCGAATTTTCTTAGCGGTATTACTTGGGTTTATCGTACTATTAAGTATTATCTTTATAGCGATTGCAGCAGGTTATATCGTTCGCCCAATCCGTAAATTTACGAAGGCTACACAAAAAATTGCGAGTGGGGAATATGAAATTGAATTAGATGTAAAACGAAAAGATGAAATAGGAACGTTATCCACAAGCTTCCAAAAGATGACGAAGAGTATTAAAGAACTAGATGAAATGAGACAAGAATTTGTTTCGAACGTTTCACATGAATTCCAGTCGCCGCTTTCTTCCATACAAGGTTTTTCAAAAACGTTGCAAACAGAAAAGATGAGTGAGGAAGAAAGAAATCATTACTTACAAATTATTGAAGGCGAAAGTAAGCGAATGTCTAGTTTATGTAAACAGTTACTGACGCTCGCTTCATTAGATAAAGAGGAAAAGGTTCTACAAATAAGAGAATTCAATCTGCAGAAGCAAATTAAAGACGTCATTTTTATGCTTGAGTGGAAATGGCGCGAGAAAGATATTGCCGTTGAATTTGATGTGCCAGATATCACTATAAAAGGTGATGAAAACTTACTTCATCAAGTATGGAGTAACATTTTCACGAATAGCATCAAGTTTTCAAACGATGGTGGAACGATTGAGTTTTTTGTCGAAGAGTTAGAGTCTAGTGTCATTATCTCTATATCGGATAACGGAATTGGTATGGAAAAAGAAGAAATGGATCGTATTTTTGATCGTTTTTACAAAGTAGATACAGCAAGGGCAAGAAACGTAGAAGGTAGCGGTTTAGGATTATCAATCGTGCAGAAGATTGTTGAACTGCATAACGGAAACGTTTCGGTATATAGTACGAAGGGGGAAGGGACCACTGTTCGGGTGGAGCTTCCTAAATAGATGGAAGAGGCTGTTTGAAAATGGCCTCTTCTTTTTTGTCGCTAGTATACGTGTGAAATGAAAAAATATGAGTCATTTTAATTGCATAATCGGATGAGTTTATGGAGTGGGATTAGGAGGAAGTTTATTTAAAAATGTAGAATCTCTACAGAGTTAGAGGGAGTGTATTAAAACTTGAACTGTGTAGGGAGGAAATTACTTTGAAACGAATTGACTTGTTATTAAACACACTAGATTCAACATTCGATAAAGAGAGTTGGTATGCACCGTTTAAACATGCTATAGAAGGACTTACAGCTGAACAGGCTATGTGGAAACCAGCTGGAGAGACAACGAATACCATTTGGGAGAATGTTAATCATCTCACTTATTACAAAGAAAGACTTGCTGCAAACTTGGAAGGACGTGAATGGACACATAATCTTGACGGTAATGACACCTTTTATCTTACTAAGCAATCTAATAATGATACGGAATGGAAGGAAGTCGTTGAACGCTCTGAAAATGCTCAGCGTAATTTAAGACAGGTATTAAGTGCAATTTCTGAAAGAGAGCTTGAACAAAATTCACTTGAAGGTAAATTACTGGACATCATGCTTCATGATGCTTATCATACAGGCCAAATTATTCAATTAAGGAAAATGCAGGGGGCATGGCCATCAAAGCGTTAACGGAACCTTTTAGTTGGTGCTATTGTTGAATAAATTTTAGATATTCAAACGACTTCATTGGTATATTTTTAGTGAAGTATTTTACATCCAAAATGAAATAATTATATTTTTAACCCCGTCCCCAATTTAGAACGGGGTTATGTTTGTTCTGTTATAAAGCCGCACCTTTCCCGCACTCTTCTTTAAACTGAAGCTCAAAAGTATCCGCTGTAATTTCATCAGCTTTTGGAAAAGCCCGTAATTTCGGATGAAGTAGCCATACGAGGGAAATGAATAAAATCCCGATGCTAGCAAGCGCGAAAATGAGTTGGCTACTATATACATTCGCAGTGTATCCGCCAATTAAAGAGCCGAGTGGCATAGCAATTGTGCCCATGCTTCGTGTGACTGAATTGATACGCCCAAGATATTGGTTTGGAATTACAATTTGACCAATAGTCGCAAATAATATGTTGGTCGCACCAATTGGTATCCAAGCTAAGCCGAATAAAAAAATGGATAACCATTGAAACGGTACAACTGTAGAGAGAAACCAAAAGAAAGCGCCAGTCGCAAAGCTAATAATGGAGACACGGCCAACATTATGTTTACCAACCCATGAACTGAATAGTGCTCCAATTAAACAACCGTCGGATATAGCGGCTAAAAAGAAACCATATAATTTTACACCGCCTAAAGAATCAGCGAAAGAAGGGAGTATTGCCATCGTCATACCGATTGAAAAATTAGCGACAACGGAACCGATTAAGAATACGCCCATTAAGGAACGGAAGACAATTGAAAAACCTTCTTTTAAATCAGAGAAATATTGTTTAGTTGAAAGTGATGTGCCCGTTTCGGTTTGCTTTGGTATTTTCAATGAAAAGAACAAAAGGGCAGTAATTGCGAATGTGAAAGAGTCAATTACATATAAAGTGATCGCGCCAAATAGTGCTACTAATATTCCAGAAAGCGTCGTACAAATTAAATCAATGCCTTGATATGCAAATGAGAAGAGTGAATTTCCTTTTAATAATTGTGTTTTATGCAGTAGAAGTGGTAAAGCTTTTGATTGTGCGGGATAGGCGAATTGTTCAATAAAGGCTACGATAGGCATGATGATGAGTAGTAGGTGGACTGTTAGTAGGTCGAAGTAGTGTGTAATAGGAATGATTAAAATAAGAATGCATTGCAGAACTTGTGTAATGACGAGGGTGTTTTTAATGGACCATCTATCAACGAATGGACCAGTAAGAAATTGTAATGCAGAAGGTAATAACGTAAGGGAACCAGCCAATCCAGAATAAAAAGGATTACCACTTAATTTGTATACGAGCCACATCGCGGCTACATAATACAAACTATCTCCTATGTTGGTGAAAATTCTTCCTAAAAATAATAAGAGGAAATTCCGGTTTTTTAATATGTCCACTTTATCTACTCCTTTATAATAAATTTATTCGGTAAAATAAATTTGACCGTTTATGTAAAAAAAATCGTATTACGATTTTTCTTCTTTTTTAATAAATTGCTGCATTGTTCTCTCAGCGATTTGAAGTGCAGTAGTAGAAATATAATAAGGTTTACTATTCGGATCTTTATCTGCACCTTTTGTAATTTCGTTTAATTCAGCCATTAATTCATAAAACTTTTTTACCCACACTTGAAATTGTTCTGGCGTAGCATCAAATTCCCAGCAGGATGAAACGTAATTCCACTTAGCTGGATCTTCACTTGCATTTCGTAATGTAAAAGCTTCTTCTGGTGCAGCGAGAATTTGGCTTTTCGTTCTTTCTATCATTTGTAAAAAGATTTGGCGACCTGATTCGCTTACTATCTCTAAATGAGGTAATAGATCTGTAGCAGGGGTGAAGCCTTTCGCGACAGATTGATAAAACTTTTGAATAATCCCATTCTTTTCCTCTGTATAAACGATCTCTATAAGACCATTCTTTTCTAATTCTTTTAAATGATAATGAATTTTCGCCCTTGAAATGCCGAATTTCTCAGATAGTAATTGTCCAGTATAAGGACGTTCGCATAGACGTATCATCATTTCGGCACGTAGTGGATCGCTTAATGCTTTTAGTTGGCTATAAGTAGTTAGTGTTAATACGGGCTTCAAAATGATCAACTCCTTAAATGAAATTACTCGGTCAAGATTATTTGACTGAATTGTATCAAGGATTTCAATTATTTTCAATACTTTCTGAAAATTAAATCTTACCCTCTGTAATCTTCTGTTCATATTCCGTTCATATTTCTTTTTTATGATAAGTGCATAGAAAGAAAGAGGAAGGAGCGAGCGAAATGTTTTTAGCTCTGCGTGAATTAAAACAATCAAAATTACGATACGGATTAATCGGATTGATTATGGTGTTATTATCATTTTTAGTCCTTGTTATTTCAGGATTAGCAAATGGATTATCATATGATAATGCTTCATCGATTCAAAATATGGAGGCAAATAAGTTCGTTTTAGCAGATGATGCGGAAAATAAATTACTTCGTTCACAAATTAAGAAAGACGATGTAGATAACGTAGTAAATCAAGTAGGTGACAAAGAGGCAGTTCCGTTTCGTGTGAAAGTTTCAACATATGAAAAGAAAGATAGTTCGAAAAAGGTTGATATCGCTATTTTCTCAAGCGAACGAGATTCATTTTTAGAACCGAACATTGTAAAAGGTGAGAAATTAGGTACAGCAAACAACGAGATGGTTGCTGATGAATCGATTAAAGAGAAGGGAATCGATATTGGAGATACAATTATCGATCCTGTTTCAAAGAAAGAATTTACAATCGTCGGATTTACGAAAGATCAAATGTTTAGCCATACACCAGTCGTTTATGTAAATGAAGACGTATGGGGATCTATTTCACAACCAAACCAAAAAGATTATAGTGCAATTGCACTTAACACAGATAAAGAAATTAAAAATGCTCACGTTATCGATAAAAAAGAAGTACTGCAAAGTATTCCAGGATTTAAAGAAGAGCAAGGAACATTAACGATGATCATTGCGTTCTTACTTGTGATCGCTGCGTTATTAATTGGTGTATTCTTCTATGTTATTACACTACAAAAAACACAGCAATTAGGTGTATTAAAAGCAATTGGTACAAAGAACTCATATTTAGCAAATAGTTTAGTCGTACAGGCGTTATTCTTATCAGTCGTTGCGATGGTAATTAGTATCGTTCTTGTACAAGGGTTAGAACAAATTTTACCAGCGGGTATGCCGTTCTTATTAACAACACCGATGATTGCACAATACGCAGCAATCTTTATCGTAATTAGTATTTTAGGAACACTTATTTCGTTATACCAAGTATTAAAAGTTGATGCATTAGAAGCAATTGGAGGCGGGATGTAATGACTTCATTATTGAAATTAGACAAAGTAAGTAAAGTGTACGGAGAAGGGAATACGGAAGTAACAGCCCTTCATCCGATGTCGCTTGATGTGAAAGCTGGAGAGTTTATCGGAATCGTCGGTCCTTCTGGATCAGGGAAAAGTACATTATTATCAATCGCAGGTGCACTATTATCACCGTCAAAAGGGGATATTTACATTCGTGAGCAAAATATTACGAAGCTATCAGAAAAGGAAATGACAGACATTCGTTTGAAAAAAATCGGCTTCATTTTCCAGTTTGCAAATCTTGTTCCATATTTAAATGTGAAAGAACAATTGCTTTATATTGCAAAGCTAAAAAAAGAAAGTAAACAAGAATCAGAAAAGCGTGCGGATCATTTATTAGCGGCATTTGGATTAGGAGAAAGAAAAAATCATTATCCAAATCAACTATCTGGTGGGGAAAAACAAAGGGTAGCAATTGCTCGTGCGTTCATGAACAACCCAGATTTAATATTAGCGGATGAGCCAACGGCAAGCTTAGACTCAAAACGCGCACGTGAAGTTGTTGAAATGATGAAACGTGAAGTGAAAGAGAGCCAAAAAGCAGCAATTATGATTACACATGATGAAAGAATGCTTGATGTATGTGATCGTATATTGACGCTTCGAGATGGACAGTTAATATAAAGAAAAAGGCCAACCGTATATGCGGTTGGCCTTTGTATCATTGTTTTTAATAAGTATAATGGCTTTATTTTGAGAATAACGTTTTAATTTTATTGCGTGTTATTAATAAAATCCCGCCTAATACAGATAGCATTCCTAGAGCCATATTGTTTGATTGCTCGCTACCAGCGTTAGGAAGTTCTTTAGCGTTATTGTTTTTAGTACTATTATCTGCTTGCGTTTGTTTAGACTGTGACACTTCATTAATCTTGTTATCAACATTTTGCTTCGTTGTATGTAACTCAGCTAATTTGTCGTCAATTTTTTTCTCAGTATGCTTAAAGTCGTTGATTTTAATATCTAAGTCTTGTTTTTTCTTTGTTAAATCGTCTGAAACAGTTTGTTTCGATTGTTTAATTTCGTTAATTTTATTTAGTAAATCTTCTCTAGCCTTTTGTAATTCAGCTAGTTTGTTTTTTACATCTTGTTTAGCTAGTTCTAAGTTAGCAGAAAGACTGTCTAAATTGCCTTTAATTTTCTTAAGTTCCTCTAACGTGTCACCAGTATTCGGCTTGTTTTCTTTTAGTTCAGCGAGTTTGTCTTCAGCAGTTTGTTTCGCTTTTTTTAACTCAGCTAATTTTTCATCTACTTGTTTTTTAACTTCCTTAAGTTCATTAACCTTTTGATCAATGTTCTCTTTATGTTGCTTCATTTCATTCACTTTTTCATCGACAGTTTGTTTATGTTCTTTAATCTCATTCACTTTGTTATCGATATTTTGCTTATGCTCTTTTACTTCAGCAACTTTATCTTCTACTTGTTTTTTATGCTCTTTAATTTCAGCGATTTTATCTTCGGCGATTTGTTTGTCTTGCTGAAGTTTTGCATCTAACTCTTGTTTATGTTGTTTAATCTCGTTAATTTTTTCATCAGCAACTTGTTTACGTTCATGTAGTTCATTCACCTTCGTATCAACATTTTCCTTAACCTTGTTAAGTTCATTCAATGTTTGATCCACGTTTTCTTTGTGTTGCTGCAATTTCGCATCTAACTCTTGTTTATGTTGCTTAATTTCAGCTAATCGATCTCCCGTACTTTGCTGAGGAGTAGCATCATTTACTTCCGCATGAGCAGGGTTCGCGCCAGCAATCATTGCTAAAGCTAGTGTAGACGCAGCGATTGTTTGTTTTGTTTTCATATTTTTGTACCTCTTTTCTTTCATATGCATGAACTGTTTTGTGTAAAAATGAGCATATAGAAGTAGATTATCTTATTATTATATACTATGTTAGGCGCTTAGAGGAAGGATTTGCATAATAATCTATGATTATGTAATTTTTATAATCTCTTATTTGGGGTAGGGGATAAACCTTTAGCTAGATGAACAATTTCTTCTATAGTAAAGCTTACATCTTTATTATTGCGAATAACAAACAAATAATCAGCCTCGTTTTCTACAGGATCTACCACATTATCGTGAAGTGATTCAGTTTGTTGTCGATCAAGTACTTCTTTGAAACTAGAATATCCACCTCTAAAAATATTCGTACTTCGCGTGCTTCGAGCCACTCTTTCATAAAGTACATCATCTGGAATGTCAAAATGAACTAATATGCGTACATATTCATTCTGTGGAAATAATTCGTTTAGTAAATAGAATCTTCCGTTTTTACTGCGATTGGAATTACAAATAATAAGGTGTAAATTTGTATGTTCTTTCGCATAATCAACAATGAATTTTGAAAGACTGTGCTTTAGTGTATTTGATCCTTCTGTCGGTTGTAATTTTTCATAATGCGTGCTAATAAATTCAGCTTGATTATCTTGATCCATAACGAAAGAGTGGGGTAACTCTTTTTCTAATGCTCTTGCAAATGTAGTTTTTCCACTGTGTGTTTTTCAAACTGTAATGATGACTAATCTTTTCATGACGCCCTCCATTTGTATTGTTATGAACTGGAATATTCAGTGTAGATCGAAATCTTCCTGCTAGAGATTACACAAATTGTTGGAGCGTTAGTAGGCTGAAAACTTGACAAAAAAACTTATTTATGCTATAATTTACCAATATAAAAATAAGGTGTATAATAGGGTTCTCCTGGCCAGGGGAACCCTATTTTTGTTGTGAAAATGAAGGAGAGTGTATGTGCGTGAAACAAGGTGAAGCAAGTGTAACGTCGTTAGTATCAGCTTTCAGCAGGGCATATCATAGTGAATTTGATAATCCGAAAATCTTTGATGATTATGTAGCTAAAGAGTTCATTTCGCCAAAAAAACGAATTAATATTGAAACGAATATGGTTCAAGGAATACATTTCTTCAATACAGACATTGCACAGCAGTTTCAAGATAATCCACAAGAAATATTAAAATGGATTACACAAGTGCAATTATCACCAACACCTTTAGCACGTGCTGCATATTGTGAAAGAGTATTACTACATGAAATTACATTAGGAGCGAAACAATACGTCATACTCGGTGCAGGCTTAGATACGTTCAGTTTTAGACACCGAGAATTGGAAAATAAAATAGAAATATTTGAAGTGGATCATCCTTCTACGCAGGTGTTTAAGAAGGAAAGAATAAAAGAAACAGAACTTGAAGTTCCAAAAAACCTTCATTTTGTTTCAATGGATTTTACGAAAGGATTTTCCTATGAACAGTTAAGCAATGAAGGATTTGAACATAAAAAGACTTTCTTTAGCCTTTTAGGTGTTACGTACTATTTAACGAAAGAGGAACTTGCTAGTTTATTAGAATGTTTATTCGAGATGGTTCCGGCAGGCAGTTCTATCGTTTTTGATTATCCCGATGAAAACTTGTTTACAGAAAAGGGACTGTCCAATCGAGTTGAAAATATGGTAAAAATGGCTGCGGTAGGCGGAGAACCGATGAAATCATGTTTTTCTTATGCCGAAATGGAAGCACTGTTAGAGAAGGCGGGCTTACTCATTTATGAACATTTATCGCCAGAAGACATAAATAAATTATATTTTGAAGGACGAAACGATTATTTGAAAGCTTTTGAGACAGTGCATTATGTGCATGCGGTGAAAAGGTAGGAAATTAGTAGGCATGGGGAGGAATCTCTGTGTCTTTTTTCTAATGATATAACCGGATTCAGGACTTTTAACCAACGTGAAAAGTCCTGAGTTAGAAAGTATGGTAGAGTGCTACTGTCAGAAGGAATCTTTTTTTATGTTTTCTATTACTAACGGCGGAGTTGATCTACAGCATCTGCCGCATCCCTTGCCGCATTTGCAGCCTGTTTTGTTGTACGTATTTGCTGTTTCAAAAGAGTATTTTGTTCTTCTAACAAAGTATGCTGCACTGTACTTGTTTCAGTAACTTGCCAGATTGCTAAAGCTTCTTTTAAATCATCTGCTGCTCCGCTTTCTAGCGCTACTATACATGCATCAATTTTTTTGACTGAAAAATACTTAATTGGGATTGGTATACTACTTTGAAATTTTTGATCATATTCTTGAATTTGAGGGTCATATTTAGAAGCAGTAAATTTTCTAAACACGTGTATTATAGATGGCCACGCAGCAACAAATACAATTAAAAAAAACCACATAATAAACATACTACTTGTATCATTATAACTAAATAATCCTCCTGGTAAGATCATCAATAATACGAATGCAATTAATATCCCAGGTATACGGCTAGGACGTTTGTGTATCTTTTTCATGATACTTTCATAAGAAGTTACATAATATCGACCCTCTTTTAATCTTTGAACCCATTCTTCCTTTTGCATATACATGGCACCATCCTTTTTTTGTGAAGTATATTACTACTTAATTATATAACTTAAAGGGATAAATAAACAGAAAATTCAGTGTAAAATATTTTTTCGCCCTGTAGGAAAATTATTTCATTTAATAAATCTATCTAGTTGTAGAGTATGCTCTAGTTTTTAATCCTTATATACTACATCCATGAATAATATGCGAGATTCATTATATGATGCAGACAACGGGAATATCGATACATTGGGATTTAGTAAACATTCAAAAACCAGGGTATGGAGGTGGTGAAATTTGGTTTGATGATGTACTGATAAGAAAAAATGGACATTTTATTTTACAAGAGTTATTCAGATTAAATGAAGAAAATTTGAAGGGGTAAAGCGCTTTATTGAGAGAGTGTAAAATAGATTAAAATACAACATACCAAACCAAGAGATTTATCGTGTAACTTTACATTCATTTAATATTAATAGGATACTTGAAAAGGTAGCGCTATGGAGTGCAAAAAACAACAAAATCTCTTAAAAAACACTTAATTTTTTACTCCATCTATCTTTACAATCCCTCCTTATAATGTGAATTGGACAAGCACCTAAGAGAAAGCAGAACATGTCAGTTTGTACATTCTATTATTAGGGGGAGAATTTGTATGAAAAAGACAGTTGCTTCGTTAGCAGTTATGGCGGCATTATTACCGACGTTTTCAGTGCATGCGGAAGGGAAAGAGCAAGCCCGAAAATCAGCTACAACTTTTAATGTTATTAGTGATATTCAAGGGGATTTAGGGGATTTTGATCATGTGCTAAAAGATATGAACAAAGTGACGCCACTTTCTAGAGCGCTTATTATGAATGGGGATATAACGCCGACTGGACAACAGTCACAATATGATGATGTAAAGCGTGTGTTAAATAAAAATAAGCATCCAGAAAATGTATGGTCTACTGTTGGGAATCATGAGTTTTATGCTGGTAAATGGACAGCGGATGGGAAACTCTCTCAAAGTACATGGCCAAATGGTGTAACTGAGGAAACTTTATTTAACCGCTATCTGAAATTTAGTGGACAAGAAAAGGTATATCATAAAAAAGAATTAGATGGTTATCCGCTTCTATTTTTAGGGACGGAAAAATATATGAAATACCATGATTCAAAAATGTGGGATGAAGTATATATGAGTGATGAGCAACTAGGTTGGCTAAAACAAAATTTAGAAGAGTACAGCCAAAAAGATAAAAATAAACCAATTTTCATTTTCTCTCATCACGTTTTACCTGATACAGTATCTGGATCAAGACAATCACCATATTTACAAGACTATTTAAACGTTGATAAATTGTACGATATATTAAAAGACTATCCGCAGGTCGTTTTCTTTACGAGTCATACGCATTGGGATTTAAACTTACCGGACTGGGCTGGTAAAAAGAAAATTGCAGGCGGAGATAAAAAAGGATTTACTGTTGTAAATACGGGCGGGATTGAAACGGGCTGGATGTCGGCTGGACCAAATGGAGGAGAGAGGACTGCTCCTGATGGCTATTCATTTAAACAAGGGTTGCAAGTGAAAGCATATGGTAACGATGTAATTGTGACAGCTTACGATTACAAACGTGATAAGGATATAAAGAAGTTATTAATTAGTGATTCAAAAATTGCGCAGATGGCACCAAATGTAACAGCAGATGATAGTAAAAATATAATTGTCGGTGCAACTGAATATATGGAGTACACTATAGAAGGAACGAATGAGTGGCATACGTATAGTAAAGCAAATCCTCCGAAATTTGATGGAGATAAAGTCGTATACGTACGCCATAAAGGTGAAATGAATTTAGAGCCGGGATTAACGCAGTTACTTCGTTTTACGGTAAATAAGTGATTGGAGGGAGTCTGCATTTGAATGTGTGGGCTCTTTTTTTGTTGATGAGAAAGGGGTTGCCTGTCTGTCGTTTTTTGTCGATAGATCGATATATTAAGAAAATCGTTGATATACTGCAAGTTACGATCGATATATTTGAAAAATCGTTGATATATTGTAAGTAATGAACGATATATTTAAAAAATCGTTGATATAAATTTCATGTACCGTAATTAAGTTAAAATCATTAATACGGTTTTACTTATCAAAATGAAATTCTAATACATTTTTAACCGAGAAAGATGACTTCACCATTTTTACGTGTAATAATAGTAACGTTACATATATTGTGAAAGAAGTACAAAAGGAGCGTTACAATGAATTTAGCTAAATTCCCGAGAAAAAAATATACAGAATCATATACACCAATTGAAAAGTTAAACAATTTTTCTGAATCACTTGGTGGTCCGACTATTTATTTTAAACGAGATGATTTACTTGGTTTAACAGCCGGTGGCAATAAGACGAGAAAGTTAGAATTTCTAGTTGCAGATGCACAGGAAAAGGGTGCAGATACATTAATTACAGCTGGTGGTATTCAGTCAAATCATTGCCGCCTGACACTTGCTGCTGCGGTAAAAGAAAAAATGAAATGTATTCTTGTATTAGAGGAAGGGCTTGAGCCAGAAGAGAAGAGAGACTTTAACGGAAACTATTTCTTATATCACTTATTAGGTGCTGAGAATGTCATTGTTGTACCGAACGGAGCAGACCTGATGGAAGAAATGCATAAAGTAGCACAAGAAGTAAGTGAAAAAGGTAGTACACCATATGTAATTCCAGTTGGTGGATCAAATCCTACAGGCGCAATGGGATACGTTGCTTGTGCCCAAGAAATTATGGCGCAATCATTTGAGCAAGGAATTGATTTCAGTTCAGTTGTTTGTGTAAGTGGAAGCGCTGGTATGCATGCTGGTTTAATTACTGGTTTTTCTGGAACGCAAAGCCATATTCCTGTAATCGGGATTAACGTAAGTAGAGGAAAAGCTGAGCAAGAAGAGAAAGTAGCAAAACTTGTAGAGGAAACTTCAGCACACGTTGGTATTCCAAACTTTATCCCACGCGACGCTGTTACGTGCTTTGATGAATATGTAGGGCCAGGCTATGCGTTACCAACGCCGGAAATGGTAGAGGCAGTTCAGTTACTTGCGAAAACAGAAGGTATTTTACTTGATCCAGTGTATACAGGTAAGGCAGTAGCGGGATTAATCGACTTAATTAGAAAAGGTAAATTTAATAAGGAAGACAATATTTTATTCGTACATTCAGGTGGTTCACCAGCTTTATATGCGAATACGTCTCTATTTGCGTAAGTGTAAAAAGCATTGGGTATCCAATGCTTTTTGTTATATACTGGACTATTTGAGCTGCGGACCAATTCTATCACTTTAATTAACTAAAAGAAGAATTTCCCCATCCCGATTAGACTACTAATCATTCCTATTCCACTCATGGTGCCTTTTCCTGCTGTAAGTAAGTTTCCAAGCATTCCTAGCTGACCGTTACCTCCGTTATTTCCCCATCCCATTGGGGCCCACGGACCACCCCATCCTGGAGGGTTTCCAAAAACACCCGAGTTATTGGTATTGAAATGAAAAGGCTTGGCTGGCGGCGATAGTAAAGCGGCAAGATGACCTTGTGCGAACATCCCTGTATGATTGAATGGTTGGGCCCAGGGGAAGGGAGGTTTTTGAAAATTAAAACCTGCATGACTTGGTAATGGAGTCCAATTAGTAGGGTGACCTTGTGGTATTGTCCCTGCATAATTGATTGGCTGCTGCCCCCAAGAGAAGGGAGGGGGTTGGGGATTGAATCCCGTATAATTGGCTGATGAATCCCAACTAACTGGATAGACTCGATAACTCCAATTCTCAGGAATCTTCAAATCATTCATTACCTCAGATTTAGTTATTTCGGGCTGTGAATATAATGAAATTTGGTTAGTATATTGTTCCCCGTTTCCCTTTGAATTCAAATACCAATATTGGTCCATACGCTTATTCTCCTCACTTTAAAAATGTAATGTTAGACTTAGCCTATGTAATATTCCTTTTTATGGATGGTTACATAACTAGATCTACAAGCCTGTATTTAAAGGAATGGGTGTGTGGACTTGTTGATTTAAAGTTTCACTTTATTTTAGAAGGGGATTTTCAGTTGCTTATTTTGTGTATTTCAGCCTAATTTAAATTCCGTTAACAAACGTTTTTATAAAGGTTTCATCAAGAAAAAGATTTTAAAATGTTATGTTGGGCAAGTGGAATTGCTAAAAAGAGAATATCCATTCGAAGAGTTTGGCAAAATACTGCAAGGGTAATGTTTTCTTGTGCAAATATGTAAACGATTTAAACGAATCAATGAAATTTATAATGAAGGGGCAATTAAATATATGAGTGAAACATTACATAAAAGAAAACCACCATATGTAATGCTTGTAATCCTTTTTATTGGGGCATTTGTTTCATTTCTAAATAACTCCCTTTTAAATGTAGCCTTGCCATCAATAATGAAAGATTTAAACATTCAAGATTATTCAACGATCCAGTGGCTTTCTACAGGGTATATGCTTGTAAATGGTATATTAATTCCGGCATCAGCATTTTTAATAACGCGTTTTTCAAATAGGAGCCTATTTATTACATCTATGGTGATTTTTATTCTTGGTACTGCCTTAGCGGCTGTAGCGCCGAATTTTGGTTTATTACTTACTGGTCGGATGGTTCAAGCGGCAGGCTCTTCAGTTATGGGGCCTTTGTTAATGAATATTATGCTAGTAAGCTTTCCAAGAGAAAAAAGGGGAACAGCAATGGGGATTTTTGGACTAGTTATGATTACAGCTCCAGCAATTGGACCGACACTATCAGGTTATATTGTAGAGTATTATGACTGGCGTTTGCTTTTTGAAATGATTTTACCGTTAGCAATCATTAGCTTACTGTTAGGGATTTGGAAATCTGAGAATGTCATGAAACAAAACAAAAATGCAAAACTTGATTATCTCTCATTACTATTATCTTCTGTCGGTTTTGGCGGTTTGTTATATGGATTCAGTTCTGCAAGCTCCGATGGTTGGACAAATAAAGTTGTCTTAACAACCTTAATCATAGGCGCTATTGCCCTAATTGCTTTTATTATCCGCCAATTAAAAATGGATGAGCCGTTATTGGATTTACGTGTTTACAAGTACCCAATGTTTGCACTTGCGTCTGTAATTGCAATTGTCAACGCGGTGGCCATGTTTTCGGGTATGATTTTAACACCAGCTTATGTACAAAACGTCCGTGGTATTTCGCCGCTGAGCTCTGGGCTGATGATGCTTCCAGGTGCGGTAATAATGGGGATTATGTCACCAATTACAGGTAAACTATTTGATAAATATGGTCCTCGGATTC
Source organism: Bacillus sp. PPSBB_2 (assembly GCF_045291115.1). NCBI lineage: Bacteria > Bacillati > Bacillota > Bacilli > Caryophanales > Bacillaceae > Bacillus > Bacillus sp. PPSBB_2. The sequence continues at coordinate 3,325,054 of NZ_CP147983.1, read as the reverse complement.
TTGGCATAGTAGGGCTTTCCATTACAGCTGTTTCAACTTATATGTTGGCAAGTCTGCAAATTGACTCTAGTCATACACATATTATTCTTATTTATACACTGCGGATGTTTGGGATGGCGATGGTGATGATGCCACTTATGACAAATGGTCTTAATCAATTGCCAACTCGCTTAAATCCGCACGGTACAGCTGTTAATAATACAGCTCAACAAGTGTCCGGTTCGATTGGTACTGCTATTCTTGTTACGATTATGAATTCTGTAACAAAAACAAAAGTTGAAAGTTTAATGTCTGATATAGATCCAACAACCTTCACAGAAACTACGAAGGCAATAGTAACTCAAAAGGCTTTATTATCTGGAATTCAGTATTCATTCTATGTAGCGCTTGGCATGAATGTTGTTGCACTACTATTAGTTTTTTTCGTTAAACGTGTAGATACAAGTGCGGAAGCTGTCGAGAAGTTAAATCGGTAGAGAAGAATAAAACGTTAGATAAAGATTCCTACAAGTTTTTTTGCTGCTAAGGCGCCGGTATTTAAAGCTAGAAAAAACTAAAAGAAGCAGGGAAATAATTATATAGTAAAAGAGGACCTGATGTTCATATCAGGTCCTCTTTCATTAATAACAAGGTATACTTGCTTATCGTATTGGTTTAACTAAACTACTGATTTTTCGAATACTACAATCTTAAGCTCGTCACCTTCTTTATTTTGGAGTGTTTTAGAAGAAAATGAATTAAAATGATTGTTTTATAAACAAATACAAGAGATGAGATCCGTTTGCAATTTCTCATAAACATTATAATTTTAGATTATCTTTTAACACCAACATTAAAAGGGTCCAACTATATTTATTCGCTTCATTTTAATTTAGTATTTTTCTACAAGTTATAAATCTAATTGCCAAGCTTATACGTAATATCATAATCATGAATAGTTAGGGAAAAGATAAAATAAGGTAATCAATTACATATCTTTATTTCATGCTTTTTTGAAAGGGTGTTTTTAATGGAAAAAAAAGTATCTGCTATTCCTCAGCCGAAAACATATGGACCGCTGGGTAATCTCCCATTAATCGATAAAGATAAACCGACCCTATCCTTTATCAAGATAGCGGAAGAGTATGGTCCCATTTTTCAAATTCAAACTTTAAGTGATACCATCATTGTCGTTTCTGGACATGAATTGGTAGCAGAAGTTTGTGACGAAACACGTTTCGATAAAAGTATAGAGGGTGCTTTAGCAAAAGTTCGTGCCTTTGCTGGGGACGGATTATTTACTAGCGAGACTCACGAGCCTAACTGGAAAAAAGCTCATAATATTTTGATGCCTACATTTAGCCAACGGGCAATGAAAGATTACCATGCCATGATGGTCGATATTGCTGTACAACTCGTTCAAAAATGGGCACGGCTTAATCCGAATGAAAACGTAGATGTTCCGGAGGATATGACTCGTCTTACGTTAGATACAATTGGTCTATGTGGTTTTAATTACCGATTCAATAGCTTTTATCGTGAGACACCTCATCCTTTTATTACTAGCATGACCCGTGCTCTAGATGAGGCGATGCACCAATTACAGAGGCTGGATATAGAAGATAAACTCATGTGGAGAACGAAACGTCAATTTCAGCATGATATTCAATCTATGTTTTCTTTAGTAGATAATATTATTGCTGAACGTAAAAGTAGTGGAGATCAGGAAGAAAATGATTTACTTTCCCGTATGTTAAATGTGCCAGATCCGGAAACTGGTGAAAAATTAGATGATGAAAATATTCGTTTCCAAATTATTACCTTTTTAATAGCTGGACATGAGACAACAAGTGGATTGTTATCTTTTGCAATTTACTTTTTATTAAAGAATCCGGATAAATTGAAAAAAGCCTATGAAGAAGTAGACCGTGTTTTGACAGATCCTACTCCAATATACGAACAAGTTATGAAACTGAAGTATATCCGGATGATTTTAAATGAATCACTACGTCTATGGCCTACTGCTCCAGCATTCAGTCTCTATGCAAAAGAAGATACAGTGATTGGTGGGAAATACCCAATTAAGAAAGGAGAAGATCGTATTTCTGTTCTTATTCCACAGCTACATAGGGATAAAGATGCATGGGGAGACAATGTGGAAGAATTCCAACCTGAACGATTTGAAGAGCTGGATAAGGTTCCTCATCATGCTTATAAGCCATTTGGAAATGGCCAGAGAGCATGTATCGGTATGCAATTTGCACTTCATGAAGCCACTCTTGTAATGGGAATGCTTCTTCAACATTTTGAATTAATCGATTATCAAAACTATCAGCTGGACGTAAAACAAACATTAACGCTAAAGCCCGGTGATTTTAAGATTAGGATTCTACCCCGAAAACAAACTATTAGTCATCCTGCTGTTCTTGCACCTACAGAGGAAAAGCTGAAAAACGATGAAATTAAGCAGCACGTTCAGAAGCCACCTTCTATTATTGGGGCCGATAATCTTTCACTTCTTGTTCTGTATGGCTCGGATACAGGTGTAGCAGAAGGTATTGCAAGAGAATTAGCAGATACAGCTAGTTTAGAAGGAGTTCGAACGGAAGTGGTAGCTCTTAACGATCGAATTGGAAGTTTGCCAAAAGAAGGAGCGGTACTTATTGTGACTTCTTCTTATAATGGAAAACCGCCAAGTAATGCAGGGCAGTTTGTGCAATGGTTGGAGGAATTAAAACCAGATGAGCTAAAAGGTGTTCAATACGCAGTTTTTGGTTGTGGAGATCATAATTGGGCTAGTACCTACCAACGGATTCCAAGATACATTGATGAGCAGATGGCTCAAAAAGGAGCAACAAGATTTTCTAAACGCGGAGAAGCAGATGCAAGTGGTGATTTCGAGGAACAGCTCGAGCAATGGAAACAAAGCATGTGGTCTGATGCGATGAAGGCATTTGGATTGGAACTAAACAAAAATATGGAAAAAGAGCGCAGTACTTTGAGTCTGCAATTTGTTAGTCGTCTTGGAGGATCTCCTCTTGCACGAACATATGAAGCAGTGTATGCATCTATACTAGAAAATCGTGAACTCCAATCATCCAGCAGTGATAGAAGTACACGACATATCGAGGTATCCTTGCCAGAAGGTGCTACATATAAAGAAGGAGACCACCTTGGAGTGTTGCCAGTTAATAGCGAGAAAAATATCAACCGAATTTTAAAACGTTTTGGATTAAATGGGAAGGATCAAGTTATACTGAGTGCAAGTGGACGAAGTATAAATCACATACCTTTAGACAGTCCTGTTAGTTTATTGGACCTTCTTAGTTATAGTGTTGAAGTTCAAGAAGCAGCCACTCGAGCACAAATACGAGAAATGGTAACGTTCACAGCATGTCCTCCTCATAAAAAAGAATTGGAAGCATTATTAGAAGAAGGAGTTTACCATGAACAAATACTAAAGAAACGGATTTCAATGTTGGACCTTCTTGAAAAGTATGAGGCTTGTGAAATCCGATTTGAACGCTTTTTAGAACTTCTTCCTGCGCTCAAACCGCGTTACTATTCTATTTCAAGCTCTCCACTCGTTGCACACAATCGTCTGAGCATTACGGTCGGTGTTGTTAATGCGCCTGCATGGAGTGGGGAAGGGACATATGAAGGAGTCGCTTCTAATTACTTAGCTCAGCGTCATAATAAAGATGAGATTATCTGTTTCATTCGAACGCCGCAATCAAACTTTGAATTACCTAAAGATCCAGAAACACCAATTATTATGGTGGGGCCAGGTACTGGAATTGCACCATTCCGTGGATTCTTGCAAGCGCGTCGTGTTCAAAAGCAAAAAGGTATGAACTTAGGACAAGCGCATCTATATTTTGGTTGTCGTCATCCTGAAAAAGATTATCTTTATCGTACAGAACTAGAAAATGATGAAAGAGATGGATTAATCTCTTTACACACAGCTTTTTCTCGTTTAGAGGGACATCCAAAAACATATGTACAGCATTTGATAAAACAAGATAGAATCAATTTAATTTCGTTATTAGATAATGGAGCTCATCTTTATATATGTGGTGATGGAAGTAAAATGGCTCCGGATGTAGAAGATACCCTTTGTCAAGCATATCAAGAAATTCATGAAGTAAGTGAACAAGAAGCAAGAAATTGGTTGGATCGTGTGCAAGATGAAGGGCGATACGGAAAAGATGTTTGGGCTGGTATATGAGTGTTTCTTAATTAGTTACGTATTAACTAATGAACTTCTTTCGAATAAATTTCACTTTATTAGTATAGTGTATTTAGATGAATAGTGATTAACCAGACTATTTAGTATCTACTAAATAAAAAACAGGACCTGATATGCATCTATCAGGTCCTGTTTCACATAGACATTATACATCGATATTTTCCACACATTATCAATGTTTGTAATGTAGTTAGCCTTTTGGGTCAGCGATAAAATCAGATATTATTTTTTCGATATCGAAAGGAGTAATCCCTTTATTCAAAGAGAAAATAGTTTCTGCTTCTTCGATGTCTTGAACGAGTTCACCTCTAGCTTCAATATGTAATCGGAACAAGTCATATAAATTCGGTTTAACTAAATTAGTTAAAGCCTTTCCAACTAGTATCATACCTTTTTGATTAGCCTCGATGGTATTATCATATGTTAGATCTCTTGTAAGAGACAAATCTGTCCAAATCAATTTTCGTTCCTTTAAGTCTAAAATAACTGGAATAGAGATTTGGGTGTCGGCAGTAATATCCACTTTATCTTGAACAGTAGAAGGTTCAAATATTTCACCTGAACCAGGATATTGACGAACCATCCAACCAGTAAAGCATTCTGGTAAATCTTTATATGGTTGATCTGTGTAAGAAAGCAAAGTCATGACTACATAGCGTCCACCATATTTCAGCACAGACGGAATATCGAAATCAATGAATTCAGATGCCCCCTTTGGTGCAGAAGTAATATCTCCGCTATGGTAGGCTTTGAAATTTTTTTGAACGTAAGTTCGTGAAGGAGACATGTTCTTTGTATTGCCAATCTTCGTCGTACATTGCAGCAGATAAATCAATGTCAACGCGTCCTGTATGTTGTCCATTCACATAGCCTTCTTTCCACCATAGGAAAAAACGAATCGTATCTCCTTCTGGCAAATCTACTTTACTCCCTCGAGATAATGTACGAAGCGCTTTGCTGGCTGAACGTTGAGAGAAGGGAACTAAGTGATTTTTTAACTGTTCATCCAAAAATACTTTTCCGAGACTTGGAAGTTCTGCGAAGCGATTTTTTAAAGTATCTTCACACATTTTTACAATCATTAAACAAATATCCTCTGAGATAAATGGAAGTGTATTTTCAATACCTATAGCTTTTGCTACATTTCCCTTTGGAAAAAATGTACGAAATTCATTTTTATCATTTCGATGCTTAAAATGAGCCGTGAGTTGAAGTAATACAGGAGTAGAAACGTTTCCTATTATACTTAGAAAATCTTCGAGAATATTGAAAACATCTGTTGACTTATTACTACATAAACGGATTAAATGATCCAAACGTCTGGCAAATTCCCCCGGGCGAGTTTTTAAAAGATTTTTTGCTGTCATGATATCACGATTCAACAAAGCTGCTTCTATTTTTCCATTAAATGTTTCAACTTTAATGTTGTTGCGAAGCATCTCAAATGCTCGGTTGGTTTTTGGGAAACGAGTATGATATTCTGCTGGATGAAGAATTTCACCTAAACGAATCCAACGTTTTTTGTATCGAAGCATATCTTCTGTAATGTTTCCGCATTGCTCTAACAATCCTAAAAGGAAGCGTCTTTCTGCTCGGTTAAACTTCTTGAATCGAACGGAGGATGCTAAACTCACATCGCCTTCAGATAAAGCAACTGCAAGGCGAAGAACATCAGTTGCCGTTTTAAAATACTTTGCAGCAGCATCGGCTGATATTTTTCTGTTTATTAATAAAACCCCAATTATAAAAGACATATTTTCCTTATGAGGAATTACATTAGGTAGAAAACAGGAAACATCTTCAGTGTGTGTAATAGCCCATTCTACATCTGTCTTATCAGTTGAGGAAATAGAGCTGTTTGCACGAATCAATTGAGAAATCATTTGATTGAAATCTTCTTCACTTCCTAAGTCAATAACTTTCAAATCAACGCTATCTAAAAGAGGAAGTCGTTCTTCAACTTTTGATATAGGCAGGCGCAACGTCACATAATGAATAACGGCATTGATGTATAAATCAGCGTCACTTAAATCCATCATTTGTTGCGGAAAGTTTGGATACATAGGAGTAAACTGAATATGTGCACCAACCATTTCTTTTAAATGTTTTACCAACTCTTTGTAAAACGATGTGAATGCATCAACCGAAAGTGTTTGCAACTCTTCTATTAAAGGCTCAGAAAAAGTAAATCCTAAACTTTCCAAGTTTTTTAAAACAGTGGCTAAATACATGTTCGGTAGTTTATTTTCTTCTCTTTTTATAATTACTTTCAAACTTCTTCTTATATAAATAGAATTTTTCATGAGAACGCCGATTATTCACTCCTTATAAAAGAGGGGAATAGTCCGACTGTCCTCCTTTCAGTGGTAGATTTTTATTTTTATATGTATAAACACACTAATTGTAGAAAAATGCACAGAGGGTATAAAGCTATTTTTTAGTGAAAAATTAGGGGTATAACATTTAGTTGTTAAGTGGTAATTTGTTAATGAAGAAAAGAAAACCTCTACATCAATGGTTGATAAACTAAAGTTTATTCAATCCCAAAGAAGAAAGAGGTTTTATGGTTTAATTATTTTCATAGGAAATTGACAACTCTAAAACAATTTGAAATTTCTACAAAGAAGGAAGAATTGTCATAGCCTATGTGTTTAGCAGGAAAGTAACATCCCTATTTCGCCAAAGAAGTTAGAAGGAAGGAACGTCATAGCCTGCTTTATTAGTATATTCTCTTGCGAAGAGCAATTCAAGTATACTGTCTGATTTTTTATATTTTTCTTAAAGGGGAATTGTCATGTTTATCCCGCATTGACGGGTAGCCCGATTGGTGAGGGGGATTAAAGTTTCACTTTATAAATAGGGAGATCATCACATGCCCTTTTTATAATACTATTACGGGAGGATTTTTATTTTTGATATATTATCCCATTTATTTGATGGTATAATATGGTATTGGTTCTATGGAATGGAGTTGAATGAGTATTATAAATACAAAAGGTGAAATTAAAAAAACGAAAAGAAAAGTATTACTAACTATACTTACTATGTTAGTAATTATAATTGGATTTGGATATTGGAAACTTTTTAGTTTGCAAGGTGTTCCAAAAGGGGAATTAATTCGAACAGTGGAATCTCCAGATGGAAAATATCTCATCAAGACTTATTTTCATAATGCAGGATCATTAAGTGCGGATGCTGTTAGGGGTGAATTAGTTAACCTTGATACAGATTCAGAGAAAAATATATATTGGAATTATCCAGATACCGATCCATATATTGAATGGGTAAATAAGAATATTGTTAGAATTGGAGATCAAACTTTAGATATTTCACAGAAAGAAACCTATGATTGGCGTGATGATGATGAGCACGTTAAAGAAATGCCTAAACAGTTTATTAGATAAAATAAGAAAAATTAAATTTATTTAATCTTATTCGTTTAACTATAGATAGGATTATATGAGTGAAAAAGTCCATTTAGATTTTCTAAATGGACTTTTTTAGGTTTCTAGATACGACTACTGATAAAAATGGAACAAACTTGTTATTTAGGTTGTCTATTAAGTATACGTATAAAACAGGGGTTCATGATAGTTCACTCATTTTATGAAAAGTGAGATGCAAGAGAGTGATATCCGATACACTCTTTAATTGTATCGATATGTATAACACCTAAAAAAACATATATTCTTGAAAGAGGTTGAAAATGTATGATAGTCTTAAACAAGTTTTTTAACATTTTACATTACAAAAAGATGGTACCTGTAGTATTTCTTTCATGTGCAACGCTTATAGGCTGTTCTGATGGTAATACTCAATCTGAATTACCTAAACAAACGAAACAAACAAATCCAATCAAACAAGAAATTACTGGTAATGATTCTTTTGTTAAACTTGAAAAAGAATTTGATGCTAAACTCGGTATTTATGCATTGGACACTGATACGAATCAAACCGTTACTTATCAATCAGATGAACGGTTTGCATACGCATCTACTCACAAAGCTTTAGCTGTGGGAGTACTTTTACAAAAGAAATCAATAGAAGATCTAAATCAAAGAGTTTTGTATACCCGTGAAGATCTTGTTAATTACAATCCAATTACAGAAAAGTATGTTGATAGTGGTATGACCCTGAAAGAGCTTGCAGATGCTTCTCTTCGATATAGTGATAATACTGCACAAAATCTTATTCTTAAACAATTAGGTGGACCTAGTGAATTCAAAAAATCACTAAGAGAAGTAGGAGACACCGTTACAAATCCTGAACGTTTTGAACCAGAATTAAACGAAGTGCTTCCAGGAGACGTACGTGATACTAGTACCCCAAAGGCATTAGCTACTAGTCTTCAGGCTTTTACGCTAGGAGATGTACTTTCAACTGAGAAACGGGATTTATTAATAGATTGGATGAAAAGGAATACTACCGGAGACAACTTAATTCGTGCCGGAGTTCCAGGAGGATGGGAAGTAGCTGATAAGACTGGCTCGGGATCTTATGGAACCAGAAATGATATCGCAATTATTTGGCCACCAAATAAAAAACCAATTGTTCTTGCGATACTTTCTAATCATGATAAAGAGGATGCTAAATACGATGATAAGCTTATTGCAGAAGCAACCAAGATAGTGTTAGATGCTTTAAAAGTGACAAATAAATAATAATAGTAACTAGTTATTATTATTTTCCCGGTTTTTAGTCACAATATTGTGAGTCATGATTTTGCTAGCGGACTAATGTTTATGGGGTTCTTCGTTGGAGTTGCATTTTTAGCAACGATGGCAAGTTGCTTAATGTTTAAAGTTCTGTCGGGAGCATCAAAAGATGTGGCACGTTATCAAACGTTTCGTAAAATTGTTGTCCGCCGAGAATTATTAACAAACTCAATCTATAAAGAGTTATACTTCATGTTTTTATTCCCAGCAATTGACGGGATTACTCATATATTATTTGGTATGAACATGTTTAGTCCTATTTTAATCGATCCGTACTCTCGTATTTGCTTACCACTTGTTATTTTTGTAGTAATTTACTCGATTTATTACTTGATTACAGTTCAATTATATAAAGGAATTGTACTCTCGAAAAAAGATCAATGTAATGATGTTATTCATAAAGAATGATAGATAATCCTTTTTGGAAAAAACAATTAAGAGAGAGATAACATTAATTATCGACTGTATCGAAAGTGAAATCACTTCTTTACAGAAGGAGATGGAGAATTAAGTCAATCGAATGAATATTATAGCCTGCTAATATCCCAGAGTATGTTATAAATAATATTGCCACTTGGGTGCAAGGAAGATTGAAATGAAATTAGCAACCATATTTTTAAATAGTTATTTTCAGAGGCAACAAGTGTATTAGGGAGGGGGCATTTGGCTTAGAGGAATCTTCATGTGAAAAGACCTGAAACAGCCTTCCCTATAGCAATAATAAAGATGTCTAATTTCTAATATAGAAAATGATATCCAATTAAATTTATCCTCTGTGTATTTTGTAACTACATTTCATCTTGCTGTAGAGAAACAAAAAACATTTTTCTTATTCAATAATTCCAATTTCTAGAGCCTTTTGAACAGCTTCTTCTTTGTTACGGACTCCTAGCTTTGTATAAGCTGTGGAAGCATAATTTCTGACCGTACCATTCGATAAATATAACCTTGATGCTATGGTAGTGTATCGGAGTCCCTTTGCTACTAGCTGCAATATTTCTATCTCCCTAGCTGTTAGCTCATAAGCGGTTGCTTTTGATTGTGGTGTCTCTTTTGGCGCATCAAACTTCTCAAATATTTTGTGAGACATTCCCTGATCAATCAGTGTCCCACCTTTGTGAATAAGTCGGATCGTATTAGCTAGCTCCAATGTTTCAATAGATTTGAGTAAAAAACCATCCGCACCGTTGCGAAGCGATTCCAACGCCTGTTCGGTATCCTGAAAAGTTGTAAAAATCAATATGCGGATATGTGGCCATTGTTGCTTAATCTTTTTGGTTGCTTCGACTCCATCCATGTGTTGCATATCTAAATCCATAAGTATAACATGAGGTTGAAGGCGCCCACACAAATCGATGGCTTCATTGCCATCCTCGGCCAAACCGACTACATTTAAATCTTCATATCTATCGAGTAGTGTCCTCAAACTTTCCCGAACAAACGGCTGGTCGTCTACAATTAACAAACGAATAAGTCCATCTTTTATTTCAGTTTGTCGCGGTATGGTACATGTAACAAGCATTCCTTCATCTGGCTTTGTATATACAGACAATTGACCTTGCAAATTCATTGCTCGTTCTTTCATCGTATTCATACCGAAGCCTTCCTGCCATTCTACATTTCCTTTTCCATTATCTTGAACTTCTAATCTCGTATATTGTTGTTCAAACTGCAATGAAACTATAATTTCAGTTCCCTGACCATGACGTACTGCATTCGTAAGGGACTCTTGTAAGCAACGAATGAACGCTATCTTCGTTTGCCGAGACAATTCATATTCCTCTCCGTATGTCCGAAAACTTACATTAACCTGAGCGTGCTCCTGAAATTCGGCTCCAAGATTTTTGAGAGATTGAATTAAGGAAGGCGATTGACACGGAGACTCCATTTGATGTAGGTAACCTCTCACGTCCTCGATGCTTTTACGTCCCATTTCAAGCAGAGAATCTAGCCTCTGTATACCCATTTCAGTAGCAAGTTCGGTGCGCAACGTTTCCATTCCCATAATAATAGAAGTATAAGCGTGACCAACTGTATCATGAAGCTCACTCGACAGTCTGTTTCGTTCTTCCGCCAGTGTGATGCGTTCAATTTGAGACATATATTGCTCAAGTACCGCGTTTTGTTTACGAATTGATTCATTTTGCTTATGATTGACGATTAATAAATGAAAAGCGAAGCCCATTACATATGCGAATCCATAATAGGTAACCATAATCCAATAGCTATTACTTGGCGCAATCGCATAGAAAATTCCAGTTGTTATAAAAACTGTTATTGGAGCTGTCCAATAATAGGACAAATGCTTACTATTTGCAGCAATTAGAAACACCGATATAAGAAATGTGTTGTAAGCTTCCGGAAATAATGAGGTTAAATATATACATATTCCACCATATAGCAGTATTTCTGTGAACAAATAATATTTATAATTGAATAGTAAGGCTACCCATGGAATTGAGAAGGCAATAATTTCCCAAAGAATAATAATCCAAAGTGGTAATGTTAAACCATCCTGAAAATTTAATGTAGCTAGAATGATAGACACACTAGCAAGTAGGCGTACTCCTAACATAATCCAATCATACCAAAACCAATACTTAACCATATCTAACAAGTCCTTTACCCCCTAAATAGCCTACCATTTTACTTCCTATATTATAATTTAATCCTTCCTGCCTTATTATACTTTTTAATTTAAAACTGTGATACTACTCACAGACTGTAAACTTCTATTGATTTAGTTGCCGAATCATACTACGTGTATAGCCCCCAATTTTCTTTGTCAAACCATCTACTATTCTAATACTTATGGCGGTAAATACTATACCCATAAACATTACAAAGAGTGACTTGGCAAAAGTATCTATCTGTATAAATATAATATTCATATCGATGTATCGATACAGTAGTGGTGCCAACAGGAACATAAGTGGCATTACATAAAAAATGATTGCACTAATGAGACTGAAAATGCCAATCACAAATTTCTGCATTAACCAATAGACAGCACACCAAGTGCGACGATCTGTAAGCGCTAATTTCACCTGAGCCCAGTTCGATGTATCCATTGTTATACTTCTATCGTAAGAGTCTGTTGAAATATCTGTATAAATTTTCGTTTGTATGCGCTCGAATTGGATAAAGGGTGTGGTAGTCTGTAGTACGCGTATAATTAATGGAATCCCAACAACAGTAAATGAAAGCGTTAAACTAAATAGCAGAGCTATTAGGTAAAAACAAAAATAAAAAAATCCTGTACCGAAAGTTAGCAATAAAAAATAACCATTATGGATGAATCTTGATTTCATAAAGTTCATCACTCCTATCTATGTAATAACCGAATCATACTGCTTTTTTTGTCAGTCTCACTAGTGTAAAAGTGTCATATGACAGTTCTAAATGATATTAAAAAGGGGAGAGCAGCCTACTTCTGTTTAAAAAAGATGCTTTTATCCCGCTATTTACTGGGCAGTAAGACTCCCACCTCAAAATTCAGCGTTAGGTGGGGGGGCGGGCTGCCGGTAAACGCACGATTGGTGAAGGCTAATAATCAGTGGGGGATGAACAAAAACCTGCTGATTAAAGTTTCACTTTATTAATCCCCACAAAACAACCCCGTTTTTGCATATGCAAGAACGGGATTATTTTGTACTTTTATTTAATATGAGATGGACTTGTTTTTCGAATATGAAAAATAATATCAAATTGCTCAAGCAATGAAGTTTCAAAGTATACCGAACTGTTCGGGATGATTTGTCCCCCTATACTTAGTAATGGTCTTTTTGCTTTAGCCCATTTCTCTGCTTGTCCTTTAAGGTGACGGTTATCCAATAAAAACATTTTATATGGCACTTTTCCGAGAGTATAATTGAAACTTTTTACATCTTGTGGAATAGTGTCTGTTGTAATCTTACCTCCAGTGGAAGGATCATATTCGCTGTATAAGGTGAAATTTCCCTCCGTAGTTGTACTACCAATTGTGACATAATTATTGTCTAAACGTTCCTTCAAAAACTGCCCCGCAACATAAGGGTATAATTTCTCATCGATAATTCCTTTAGCTATATGAATATTGTGTGCCCATACCATCGTTTTACCACCAAATGTCTCTTGTGCCCACATTGCATGATCGGCCAAGTATTGTTCATGTAGTTTTATTATACTTGGATAGTCGTTAGGAAGTAGCATTGTGGTAAATTTCTCTATTGCACTTGCCGTTGCTTTCGCCCAGATGTACTCGGATGGAATTATTTCTGCGTTGGCTTGCTCGTTCTCATCATTTAGTAATCGGGCTACTCTCTCAGCGTTTGCTTTGAACTTCTCTTTCAATTCAGGAGTAAGTTTCATATATTCTTGTATACTGCCGGTAAAAGATGATAATTCTTTATAGTTTTCTGCTACTTCTGTCAGCAAATCTGGTCGATGCACCCTTACATAATCAATTACTTTATTAAAGCTACTTTGGTCCAACGTTTTTAAGTCGAGTCCAATAAATTGGATCTTTTTTTTATTGGATGGATCAGCATTATAATCTTTCATCCACTCAATCATGGCTATGATTTCATCAGTAGGATATAACAATTTTAAAAATTCCCTAGGGTTTCCTTTTCCTGTTTGGATATATTCATTTAGCTTTAAGCCGTTTCCCCAATCTTCTTCCAGTGCGAAATTTGTAAAACCCATCTCAGTAACCAAATATTTCACAAGGCGAAATTTTATAGTGAAAATTTCAGAGCTTCCATGGGTATTCTCTCCTAATCCTACATATTGTGTGTTCCCAATCATTTTCTTAAGTGGTTTTAAATCTTCAAATGGTTTTGACGGCTCTATCGTTTTTAATGGGTTAGCCTGTGATTGTATTGATTTAACTATATTTTTTTGGATTGATTGACCTGAATTTTTGATTGCTACCGTTTGAGCGTTTCCTACTTCTACACATCCTGTGACTAATAAAGCTGTACTAACCATTGCAATTATTCTTTTCTTATTCATTTTTTTCCACCTCAATTGAATTATTTGTAAAAGCAAAATTGATTCATGTACTTGCACGAATCAATTGCCTTAATTCAATTGTTATTTATTCCATATCATATTTTCTAGTTACATATTGTCATAAGGTTAATTGACACAGGTCATAGATTAATCATTACACTTTTGTACTATCGGTTATGACAACTTATAAATAATAATTACATTGTTGAGCCGCAAGTAAGATTAGATTATGAATTTGGGAGGGATTGTAAAGATGAATGAATCTGTATGCCAAAATATCTTTATTCTAAGTTGTAGCTGTTGAAATGACAGGAAGTAATTTTGATAAACAAATGAATAAAAGGGGAAGGGCGGATTACAATGTTATTACGCGGAGAAGCATTCCACAATAAAGATAAAATCCAACGTGCTAAAATAGGACTTCAACTTTTTCTAAGTATCTTAACTATTACTTCTATTATCCTAAATGTACTAGTAATGATTACTAAAAGTATGCCACTTATTGTGGTATATATGTTTACCCCAGCATTTTCTTCTATTTTGACTCGCATAATATTGAAAGAAGGGTTTAAAGATGTATCTTTTAGTCTCGGTAACTTAAAGATATGGAAGGGGATTGGTTTTGCGCTGTTAATACCTATGATAATATGTGGAATTACTTATTCTATTGCCTGGTTTAGCGGACTTGTGAGGTTTCAGCCTCCGCAAGGTGGTATGCTAGAACCTATTTACAATATACTTGGATTTCAGTATCTACCGATATCATTAAGTTTCATTTTTATAGTAGTATTGAGCGGAGTTTTAGGAAGCTTGCTTAACTTAATCCCAGTTATGGGGGAAGAAATAGGATGGCGAGGTTATATGCTTACAAGACTAATCGATGCAAAGTTTTCACGTCCCATTCTTATTAGCGGATTAATTTGGGCAACGTGGCATGTTCCAATTGTTATTGCTGGTCTATATGTAGAGGGAACATCTGCCCTACTTTCAGTACTTGGCATCTATTTTTGTATTGTGCCATTCAGTTATATTACAGCTTATTTACGACTTATCACAGGTAGCGTTTGGCCTTCGGTTATCATTCATACTACTTGGAATGCCATTATTCAAGGACCTTTCGCACGTGCAAGTACAGGAGATCAAACTGAGATTTGGATTGGAGAATCTGGTTTGATAACCGCTATTATTATCTTGGCTACTGCAATAATTATGGCTCGAATCGTAAATTTTACTAAATAGCATACGGATGTGTTTTAAATTCAATTAGTGTAATATAACGAGGCTGAAATAAGATGCTCCTAAAAATATTAGAAAAAATCTAGTTGAACGGACTCTTACTTAATCTTAGGCTGCTGGACATGTGGTGATATCCCATCGTCATCAAGCTAAGAAAATAAACTAGGTTGCCATAAAAAACATAATATTTTCATTTAAAGGCTTGGAGATGAAATTTTATCATCTTCATCACGTTTGACCTTCAGGAAATAAAAAGTTAAACGATTATACAAATACTCTAACTGAAAAAACGATAGTCCTTCTATCAAAAATATAGAAGGACTATCGTTTATTTTTTTGACAAACTTAGGGGGTGATGTTCATAAAAATGGATAATATAATTCGTATTTTACGTAAAGAGAAAAAGTTTTCCAAAGAAGGTTTAGCTAATTTCCTTGGTGTAACGGTTGATTGAAATTTCACTTTATGACTTGTAAGTGACTGTTCAATGCATCGTACTATTAAAAAATCTAAATTTAATCATTAAATTGCGATAAAATGTGGTCGGAAATAATGAAATTTTAGGAAAAATAAGGTACACTAGTTTATGATTTTAGTTGAAAATCGTTTGACGTTAATGCATACGGGGGAAAGATTGATGAACAACAATACAACAAATGAATCAGTTGAAGAAATTGATCAAAAACGAGTAAGATCAAAAAAAACGTTATACAAATTAGAAGTTTATCGCAGTGGGTATTGGTGTAATTGCACTTCTTATTGGGGGAATGAGTTATTATCAGGCAACTCACTTCAATTCGAATGTTACAATTAATGACACAAAAGTTGGTGGTCTGAGCGCTGATCAGGCAATACAGAAATTAAAGGCATCTGGACTAGCAAACAAAGTCTATGTTGATCAACAACAAATTTTAGATGAAAAAGATACAAAAACGGAACTTACGGAAAAAGATTTGCCTCAAGTTAAGAAACTATTAAAAAGTCAGTGGACATTTTTCCCTTCCTCAAAGGGAGAAAATTATTCATTGCTACCAGAGAAGGCAGATCAGTATCGTAGCGAAACGATGAAAAAACTTGTAGAAGAAACGCTCATCTCTATGAATGAAAAATTAAAAGCGCCTCAAGATGCTATGGCGAAGCTAGAACAAGGGAAAATTGTTATTTCGAAAAGTGTGGAAGGGAAACAGTATGATGTTACTAGTCTACTGAAAGATTATGATAAGCAAAAATATAAAAGCGAAATTCATCTGAAGTCTGCATACATAAAACCTATTAAAGAAGACGATCCGATTGTCAAAAAAGAGGAGAAAGCACTACAGAATCTTCTTGGGCAGTCTGTTGAGTATAAAGTGCAGGATGAAGTTTATCCTTTAAAAGCGAAAGATTTAATTCAAAATGCCTCTATGTCAAAGGATATGAAAGTTACAATTGATGCGAGTGATATTAAGAAGAAAATTACTGAAATTAATAATGCCAAATCAACATTAAATAAAGATTTCTCATTTAAAACGCATTCCGGTTCAGTCATATCAGTAAAAGGACAAGGATACGGCTGGGCACTAGATGTTGAAAAAGAAACTAAACAAGTTCAACAAGCCTTTGAGAAAGGCGAAAAGTCGCTTTCTGCTTCTAATATTCACGGAAATGGTTGGGAGAAGGAAGGTATCGGTTATAAAACAACATCGAATAATGGCATCGGAGACACTTATGCAGAAGTTTCAATTGCAGAGCAACAAATTTGGATTTACAAAGATGGAAAATTAGTTGTTACAACAAATGTAGTAACTGGTAAACATAGTACTGGTGAAGATACATCACCAGGTGTGTGGTACGTCCTCTATAAACGAACACCATATACGCTAAGAGGTAACGCAGTAGGAAAAGCTAATTATGCGGTTAAAGTAGATTACTGGGTTCCATTCACAAATAGTGGTCAAGGATTCCACGATGCCGGCTGGCGAAAAGACTGGGGAAATAATGCTTATTTAACAGGAGGATCAGGTGGATGTGTGAACCTTCTTCCTAATGTTGCAAAAACTGTATATGATAGTTTGAACACGTATGATCCAGTTATCGTGTACTAAAAAATAGCTACGTATCTAGAAATAAACAAAGCAGAAAATCTTACCTGTTGGTATATGAAAAAACACCTCTTGCATTCGCATACTAAGTGTGCAAATGTAATGGAGGTGTTTTTGTTTGAATACAAAAGTGTATTGTTAATAAGAAACAAAGTAGGAAGAGATTAAGAATAAGTATTCAAATAGTCAATAAAATTGACAATGAATATCATTTTCACTTAATATAGAATCGTTGCATTTAATTAGACATGAATTTTTTGTTAATATAATAGAGTTCTATTAAGTTGTCACATTTAAGAACTATCATTAAATCTTTTAAGAATTTAAACGTAGGAAAGGGTAATATAAAATGAACTGGAAAAAAGGCGGATTATGGGTTATTATTTTTTTCGTTGTAAAAGGCACGATTTCTACACTTTTAATCGTTACAGGTGCTAAATATTTTGATTTATCATTTATGCAACTTATCTTATTAATTCTGACCTTATTAGTGATTTCTCTAATAAGCCGAAAATTGCTGTATAGACATAAACAAAACAAAAAGCAAAAAGAGCTAAATATATAATGAAGCCCCAGAGACCGTTGGATTTCTGGGGTTTTATTTCGATAGTGTTTTCATGTTTATACGTTACTATTTTGAAATGTGGAAAATCTTCATACTTCTACAATCTATATAAACGGCTTAAACTTCACATCTTATGAATTCCTTGAACCGCTAAACCTAAGCAAAATAATGAACTATCCTATAGAAGAAAGTTGAGGGAGCTAATCGCATATGTTTTATTGAAAGGATGTGATTGAATTATGGAACGGCCAAATTGGGGAATTGGAGGATTAGTATTCGTTGGCTGTATGTTTCTTGGTGGAGGAGTGGGATCTATGTTAGGTAATGCCCAAACTGGATGGCTAATAGGAATGGGCATTGGATTTCTTGGGATGGCTTTAACGAGACTGTTCAGAAAATAATGTAACTGAGATTCTTCTTCTGGTAAATAAGGAAATATGTAAGTAATTCATGGCATAAGAGTTCTATAAATTATAGTTAGAATCTTCTCTTTTGTATTTGTCTTTTCAAAATTTCTCCATACATAGATACGATTCTCAAGTCGGAGGATGGCACCTTAGGGTGTCTTTTTTATACTTTTTAAAAATGTCTTACCGTATAATAGCTGAGTTTTGCTTTCAGTCTCCGATGCCCATTAAACATAAAATGAAAATTCCGCACCATTTAAACTCTGATAACAATTCATACGATCAAGAATAATTGAGTTAATAGCTTTCGGTAGATTGTCATCATTTTTTTATAATACATTAGATTCATTACCGTTTCAGACCTATGTATTCATTCATAATCTAACAGTAAAAGGGGGGATGATTAAAGGTATGGCAGTTAATGAGGAATCAATTTGTCAACAGTTTGCAAGAATTATCGGTGGACAAGAAGGATTCGCCGGTGGGAAATGCGTGGCAACAATAAACAGGGATGAAATACGAGCAACAATCTTGGGAAAACGTTTTAGAGTAACCACTTCTTTTTCATTCGAATCACGAGACAATAAAACTGGACGGGCATTATGCCTAGGCCGAGTAGCACTCTTACAAAAAGAAGTCACTGAATTTGTGGCGACAATTATTAAACAAGGAATAATCGTTTCGTCTATACACAATGAGTGGTTATGTGATGATCCAAATTTGATTTACGTTAATATCGAAGACGTTGATGATCCACTAAATTTTGCAAGAAAAGTGAGAAGAGCATTGTGCAATTAACAATTTTTTTAGTTAATTGATTGATTACGTTAAATAGAAGATTTCAGCGTGTTGAATGTTATAGTTGTAAAATAGATTTAAGTGGATGGGTTTATAAAATGAAAGAAGGCATTCCGTATTTGGAATGTCTTTTTTATGTTTTTGTTGCTCATGAGGGTGGTTAACTGATTATATGCTGTTTATCTTGCAACAGCAAGAACTGGACGAGGTATCTTTAAAGGTATTTGACTATTTGTAGATACCATATTTTATCAAATGTTATTAGCATATCATAAAACGACAGGGGAGAAATCGCCAGAGAAATACGTCAAATTAGTCATTCCTTCTATAATCTAAGGGGGCGATTTTGTTTTCGAAAAATAATAGGTAAATCATTTGACAATTAAAATAATCTACTTTATTATATGTGCCATAGCATATATATGGTGAAACAAATACATTCATTGTGAATGATTGACTGGTATGCTATATCCTTTTATATCTTAATTTATAGAGGTGATATATGAACTTACATGATTTAATAGGCTATCTTGTTCATCGTACTGATGTGAAAATGACCAATTATTTTACGAAGAAATTAAAGCCGTATGGAGTTACGCCAGAGCAGTGGGGGATTATTAGTGTTCTTTGTAGCCAAAGGAGCACTACTCAAAAAGAGTTGGCGGAAGCTATTGATAAAGATCAAACTACTGTTGTTAGAATGATACAGTCAATGGAGAGAAAAGGGATTGTAAAGAAGGCTTTGAATGACCAAGATAGGCGTTCACATAACCTTTTTTTAACTCAAAAAGGTGACGAGTTAAAGAAAACAATCTTGCCTGTAGTGAAAGACGCTCACCATTTCGTTACGAGTAATTTGAGCGAGGAAGAAATTAAAGTATTACAATCGTTATTAAACAAATTGTATGATACACACTATTAATATTTGTTCCTTATTGATGCTATGCTATTCATAAGGAACAAACTTTGTTTTAGGTATTATATATGCTACAGCATATAATTTCGTTTGGACGAATGGGAAGATAACTTTATTTTGTATCATATCTGATTCAGGTTCACTTTTTTGCCTAGTACCAGTCAAATTTCCGCATTATATATGCTATAGCATGTAATTTTCGGCCCTTTAATATGGAAAAGGGTAATGTAAATGGAAGCGACTTCCATACAGGTAATCTCAGGAAATAGGATAAAGGTAGTGACTATTATCTGAACAATACTGAGTTTTTATCAAATAATAAGAAAGGTGTGATTACTATTTTAATTTTCATCAATATTGTAAAAGTAGTGTTGTTTCTGTTCTTTTTAATGACAGGAACGAAAATTATATCCGGGAAAATGGCAGATGAGTTCAAACGATTTGGTTTACCTTCGTTTTTTAATTTCTTAACTGGAGCTTTTGAGATTGTAGGAGCGATTGGAATGTTGATAGGAATTTGGATTTCAACAGTAGCTTTATGGGCAGGATTGTTATTAGGCGGTACGATGCTTGCAGCTGCATTAACGCTAATTGTATTAGCGAGAGATCCCTTTAAGAAAGCGATACCTGCACTTGTTTTGTTTGTCCTTAGTTTAGGGATAAGTTTGTATCACATTTTTTAAAAATAACCGAAAACTATTAAATTTTCACTTTATGCGTTCAAGTTACTATCATTATGTGATTATTTTACAAATAGGGGGATTCTCAAATTAGTGCTTGAATAATAATAGCACTACGAATTTAGACATTACGATCATTCGGATCATAATCAGTAAAAGAATGGCAAGAATTTTATATTAAAAATAGGAGTGAGTGAAAATGGCATATTTATTACAAGTTGATTTTCCGTTTGAGGGTCCTTTTGGTGAAGAAATGGAAAAAGGATTTTGGGATTTAGCAAATAGTATTAACGAAGAAGAAGGATTCCACTGGAAAATATGGACTGAGAATAAAGAAACAAAAGAAGCTGGAGGCATTTATGTATTTGAAGAAAAACAAGATGCTGAAAAATACGCGGAAATGCACAAGAGCAGACTTGAAGCAGCTGGTGTAAAAGATATTAGAGTGAAAATTTTTAACATCAATGAAAAGTTAACTAAGTTGAATCGTGGGTATATTAAATAATTTCGAAAGTCGGAGCAAGCGTAAAAAGGAGGGGGATAATCCCCTTCTTTTTTTAATTCTTAAATTGATGGTGAGGGGACTCGCATAAAAAATAAACCTAGTACTATTATGAGATATTTTTTATTTGAACAATCTACAAGACTTCCTGATCAAATATTAGTAAACAATGTTGATAAAGCCCTAATAATATATATACCAGAGACAGCAATTATCGATTCTGTTATGTTAAGAACCACTAGGTTTAGAGCAATAATGTAGATTTTCGTTTTACTTTTATCTCAGCAAGTATAACACCGCTTAGAATAAGTAATGCTCCGATATACCCTTTGAGTGACAATACTTCGTTCATGAACAGGTATGCAAATAGTGCAGAAAATACAGGTTCTAATGAAAAAATGAGTCCTGTATGTGTCGGTGTTGTGTATTTCTGTGCCATCGCCTGAATGATGTAGGCAAAAGCACTGCAGAATATACTTAATACCAGTACAGCGATCCAACTTTCTTTAGTGGATGGAAGTTGCGGTTCTTCGAAAATCAAGGCAGAGAGTACGCCAAACCCTCCTGCAAATCCCAACTGAAGAATTCCAAGCTGCAATGTATTGGCAACTTTAGCCGCCCTTCCGGTGACAATAATATGAAAAGCATAAAAGAGAGCAGCGAGTATACAGAGTAAATCTCCAGAATTAAGTGTTAATTGATTATTCAAAGTCAGTAAACCAATTCCAGTCATTGCCACAAGGGAACTAATGATTAGTCTGTAGCTCAGTCGATCCTTAAAAAGAACGATAGATAATAAAGGGATAAAGATTACGGTCAAACTGGCTAGAAAACCAGCATTTGAAGCTGATGTCGTTTTTAAACCTAAGATGACTGAAGCAGATACAACGAAAAGTAAAAATCCTAGAATAAAGCCGTATTTTAAGGTGACAAAATGAATTGAACGAAATTGTTTAAAAAAAACAGCAGCACAAACCAAAAAAGCAATACCAAAGCGTAATGCAACAAGAGAAAATGAAGGGACAGTTTCCAATCCGATTTTCATAAAAAGGTAGGAAGTACCCCAGGTCATTGTAACAAGTAAGATCATAAGATTAGCCTTTATTGGTTTCATTTTTAGTTCTCCTTTAAAATTTTTATGTACTTAGTTTAATTGTGATTCAAGTATTAGTAAAACGAATATATGTAATGTTATACTTGAACAAAATTCATACATGAGAAAGTAGGAGAATCGATGAGTCTGACTAAGTTAGAAATCTTTCTGAAGACGGTTGAAATGGGGAACTTATCAAGAGCGGCCAAAGCACTGAATGTGACTCAGTCAGGTGTCAGCCATGCGATTAGAAGTCTTGAATTGGAGTATGGTTTTCAACTGTTATCCCGGAATAAAACAGGTGTTCGATTAACAGAAAATGGTGAGCGTGTTTTAACGCATGTTCGTGAAGTAGTAAATCATAATGAGCGATTGAAGCAAACTGTTGCAGAGATTAATGGGATAGTGGCAGGAACCTTGCGCATCGGAACCTTTACAAGCGTTTCTATTCACTGGTTGCCTGCAATCATTCATCGATTTCACTTGGAATATCCTCGAATTGAAATCAAATTAATGGAAGGTGATTATGGAATGATTGAAACGTGGATTCAACAAGGGGTGATTGACTTAGGTTTTATGTCACTACCGTCGTCTGGCCATCTAGAATCTATTCCACTAAGAAAAGATCGAATGCTATGTGTCCTTCCTAAAAATCACTCATTAAGTAAACAATCTATAATTCAGTACGATCAGCTCAAGAAAGAGCCTTTTATTATGCCTGCTTCTTCATGTGGTTACGATGTTAGGAAAGTATTACAAGCTGCTAGGGTTCATCTCGATATCCAATTTGAAACCGGTGATGATCATGCGATTGTCGCGATGGTGGAGAACGGGCTTGGAATCAGTGTCATGTCTGAACTCGCATTACAAGGACAATGCGAAAATGTTACGGTTGTGGAATTGGAAGACAAACCTAAACGATCGCTTGGGTTGTCACTTACTTCAATTAAACACGCATTACCAGCGACAAAACGTTTTATCGAACATACCCAAAAATGGCTGGATGGCGATTGAATATAGAGGCAAGCAAAAGAAAATTAACATTTTATGATATTTAGTCCATATAGGGGTAGCACCACATCACTATCAAGCTAAGAAAATACAACTACCCCCAGAACGAAATTTTGTGCTAACTTGTAACAAAAAAGCCCATTTTTTCGTTTTGAGGTATTTCAAAATATGAGTTGGATAGGCATGTACGGTGATCCCTACTTAATTATTAGAAAAATATTAGTTTTTAAATTGTATACATGCTGATCACGGTGATTTTTCGATGCACCCATCATAATGAATCTCTCCTTTTCTTCTTTTTATCAGTATTGGTAGGTAAAGAGGGGGCCAGGCACAAAAACAGGTTGTGGAGAAATTCTTCTTCACAACCTGAGATTAGGTTATATATCCAAATATGACCTGTTCTTTTAACTATTTAGTCTTTTATAATCTGTTATAGTCGATATAACTAGAGTCATAATAAATCCACTGACCTGTTCCAATTCTTAGCCAACCATTCTTTTCTTCATATACTGTAACTTTTTCGCCTTTACTTGTCTTTCTAACAATAGAATAGTTTGTACCTGATCCGCTTCGAACATTTACCCCAATACCATTAATTTGAGCCGTTCCAATTACCTTTTCAACACTACCATTTTCAATTACTTGTAGCATATTTAGAATGAATGTTGCTGTTTCACCACGAGTTGTTGTTCCTTTAGGGTCGTATTGATTGTCACCCTTACCTTTTACAATACCTAGACCATACAATCTTTGTACGTCTTCTTTATAGCTAATTTGGTCTTTGTCTGAGAATGGTAGGTTTACAACTGGTCCCCATATACCTTTATACTGTAAAGCCTTATTTACAATAATTGCTGATTCTTCTCTTGTAATGGGTGTGTTTGGGTCAAAATAACCATCACCTCTACCTAGAATAATACCTGCACTTGCAGCACGTTTAATACCATCTCGTAAAGTTGAGTTTGCATCGTTTAGGTCTTTAAATGAAGCATCTCCAGCTGGCAGGTTTAGAGATTTAGAGATTAATTGAGCAAATTCGGCTCTTGTTATCGCTCTATTAGGTGCGAAAACTCCGTTTCCTTCGCCTATCATAATACCCCTTCTATTTAACTCTCGTATAGCTTCTTCATACCAACCTCCAGTAATGTCATCTTTTGGTTGATAAAGATTATTATAATACCCACCAACACCATTTACGAATGCATCCCATTGTCCATTATTAATCATATTAGCAGGACAGATTTTACCACTCCATTTTTGGTGTTTTACAATGTTATTTAACGGTACACCAGTTTCTTTCATTAAATAAGCTACAAGTTTCTTAGCATTATCTACCGCTTTACTATAGTTACCGTCACTGTTAACTGCGATTTCAATTGCAATAGATTCTCTATTACCTGGACCATCACCGTCTCCTGCGTGCCATCCGTTCTCGTTTAATGGTAGGTGTTGATAAATCTCTTTATCGTCTACTGTAAAATGCCACGATGCAGCTCGGTCTGTGTTGCCTACTGCTTGGTTATATAGGTATTGGGCGTGGTTTCTAGCACCTGCTCCTACACTTGTATTATCAGTCTCATGAATTGTAATGTATTTTGGACTCATATAGTTTTGAGGACGAATATTATCGTTACCTGCTGGAACAATCCATTCAGTGAATGGAACACCATTTATTGTACTAGAGGTGCTAGGTGATATGGGAGACAGACTACGTTTTGTTCTGTTTGAATTGTTAGGAACAGTTAGTGTACCTGTTTCTTCATGAATACCTTCTGAACGTTGAAGACTATCTACTTTCTTATTGTCGACAGTACCTCCACCACGTCCGTCTACCTCTTCAAAACTAGCTTCAATACTTTTTAAAGCCTGTTCATCTGATGTTGTTTTACTTTGTTCCTGAACGTTTGTAGGTTGCTTATTGTTTACTAATTGTTGTTCCTCTGCAAACGATACTAATGGTGAAGATAATACCGTTAATCCTGCCGTGAATGCTACTACTTTTTTATTAAATTTAATGTTCATTTCTAATTTGGTATACCTCACTATTTTAATAGATATACCTTCCTCCTTGTACTTCTTTTAGTGTGAATGTTAGTTTAGATACTGGTAGCCTGAACCCTCAAAATAACAGATTGGTTTTACATTTCATATGTCAAACTGACATCTATAAGTCCTACTTGAAATGTTAGTACTTTAGAATTATAACACAGCACGGTTGCGATACTTCCAAGACTCTTGCAAGTGATCTCCTAATCTTAGATATACTGATAGTATGAATCTAAAAAAGGGCATGATTACATCGCTATCCAGCTAAGAATTTTCTAACACTCCAAACCGAGCTAACTTCTCATGGATAACTGTAGAATGAGCATTTTTATAGCTTTTTCGATTATTTTTTAGAAGATTTAGAGGTGGGAGTTGAAAATGGGTTTTATTTTAGTGTAAAATTACACTAAAATAAACATTTGTTACCTCGGAGGGAAGAAAGTGAATAAGGAGCTTATAATTGAACTCATTTCAACGAAAGCAAAGTTAATACGTACTGAAAAAGGGTATACACAAGATAAAATGGCTGAAGCTCTCGGCATTTCAAAAAAACGCTTGTTCAAATTGAGAAAGGGAGAACAAATGCAGGTTGGACCAACACCGTTGCTATTTGTGCATTGTTTAGGGATAGTGAGGTTTTACAGTCTTCTCTTGGAGATGATCCATTAGTAGTAATCGAGACAATGGCCCACAATAGCACTAGCAAATTCAAAGAAAAAACATTGGGAGGAAAAGTGTGGTGGAAACAGATTCAAGAAAAAGGGAACTTTCGTTTACAACAAAATCTAATAAGTCAGCACTATCGTATTTTAGACAAATATGATTACCGTTGGTTTAATTCGTTCGATCTTGAAGAAGCTTTAGAACAACTTGATACACTAGCAACCGATTCAGACAATTAAATAACCCCTTAAAACTATAATGAGCGAAAATAAGTAGGAGGAAATTATATATGATTATCTTAAGTCTTCTTTGGATTCTCTATGTACCTTATCTTGTATTATGCGGTCTTGTCGGTGGGATCTATCTAATTATTACTGGTGTTAAATATCGCAAATTACTAGCCAGTGTAATGGGATTACTCAGCGTTTCTTTTGTCGTACTGCCTTATGTTTTTTGGGGTATGGGGGTTGATGGAGATAAATATCTTCCCATTCCAACCGAACTATATTGGATTCTATTTTCTTTAACTGGGCTAATAGCAGCATTCATTGGATTACGGTCAAAAATTAAAGGTATACGCTATATGGGATTTATTATTTTTACTAGTGGAATAGTAGGCGACCTTTTCTATTATTTAATGTCTGTACCTGATTCAATGTATATTGGATAGTTTTTTTCAAACTCAACGCATCTAATACTATATGGTGACTGAATCCAATTGGATAATACAACAAAGGTAGTGGATAAATCACTGTCTTTTTTACATAAACCATTTACCTATCAGATGGGTTGCACATAACCGTTGTATTTCATTAAGTACATAAAAGGTAGCATATAGATAGCTATCTGTAATTTCTACATTCTTCGACCAGTTTCCATCACGATACGTATTCTATTCTTTGTACAAACAATAGGTAGACTTTGCATTCTTGGATATGATTTGATCCATGGGGGTGAAAATATGCGAGAGAATCCGCTATGGATGCTATTTATTATCACTTCGGTCATGTAAGGGTATCTATCCATGAGCAGTAATGTGCAACATGAATATATGAAAAAGAATTCAAAAAAATCACTCTTTACAAGTTTTCTTATATTATTAGTGATTGTACTTGGTTTATCTTAACTTACATCGATTAGTCCAGAATCTAGTACAAGAGATGGGATATTACTAGGTATTATCGTGTTCATTTACGACTCATTCCTATTATATATGTCTATCAATTATGAATGAAACAATTTGCTGTTTTAGAAGAGGAATATTTCATAAGCATAATCTATACAAAGTAGGAACACCCCACTTGGACACTTAACTAAGTGGGGTGTTTTTTTTATGATTTTAACCAAGAAGATTCCTTCCTTAAGGAGCGTGAAGGGTCACAGCTCAGTGAGTAGGTGGGAGATGAGTTTCGGAAAATTCATTAAAGTATATATTCAGATAGAGAAAATAGTTGCACCTACTGTAGAACCAGGCTAGTCTCCGTCTTTAATTATATTTTGCAAAAGAACAAAAAATAGTAAATTAGAAAAATGACTTAATACTTGCTAAGATTGTAAGTACTCCTACAATAATAACAAATACATTGCTCATTTTACCTCTATATTTAGCTAATACCGGTACTTTACGGATCGCATACATTGGTAATAGACATAAGATAGCAGCAACTAATGGACCGCTTAGAGCGTCAATGAGCCCAAGAATACTTGGATTTGCATAAGCAACATACCAGCATGTTAATACGACAAAAGTAAGAATTACTGTCTTAACTGTTTTTTCTTCTATATCTTTTCCACGTGTTTTACCAAATTTGATAATCATGTCACGCATTACTTCATATGATCCTATATAATGGCCAAGGAAAGACTTTGTTATAGCCATAAAAGCAATAATAGGAGCTGCAATCGTAATTACTGGCGAATTAAGTTCATTAGCGAGATAGGATAGGATTGATAAGTTCTGCTCTTTTGCCACTTTTAAATCATCTGGAGTCAAACTCAGTGCGCTGCTCCAAACGAAGAACATAACAACAACGAACGTCATGATATAACAAACTTTTTGTATTTGCGCACATTTAGCATCAGTTGCTTCTATTCCATACGTAGATCTTTGTTTTATCACAAAAGACGAAATCATTGGAGAATGGTTGAATGAAAACACTATGATAGGTAGTATCATCCATATCGTTCCAAAATAACCTGTTCCGGTTGAAGCAGTAGAGACATCTGAAAAACTAAGCATTGATGTGTTCCATTGAGGAATTAGAGATATTGTGATAAATAGTAGAGAAGCTATGAAAGGGTATACTAGCAAGCTCATAATTTTTACAGTGATATCTTGACCAAAATTTAGTATAGCGATAAGACCCAGTACTAAGACAAGCGATAAAATGGCTCTTGAGGGCTCTTTCATATGTAATTGATTCACAATAAAACTACTTGCAGTATTTGTAAGTGCAACTGAATACATCAAGACAATTGTATAAATTGAGACGAAGTATACGATGTTAAAAATAATACTCGCCTTATTTCCGAAATACTCTCTTATTGTCCCCGTAATTCCCTCATCGGCAGAATTGGAAGCATATATCATTTTAGCAAGCGCTCTATGTGAGTAATACATAACTGGATAGGCAAGTAATGTAATGAGTAATAATGATAATAAACCACCTGAACCTGCATTAATTGGTAAAAAGAGTACTCCTGCTCCAATCGCTGTCCCAAAAAGGCTCAATGCCCACGTAGTATCTTGCTTATGCCACTTTTTAGGATCCAAATATTTATCGTTTGTAATCACAGTATTTTCAGATTGCAATTCTATTTTTTTAGCAGTATTCCCATTCATATAATAAATCCTCCTTGTATCCTATTCTTAAGTCTTAGGAATATAAGTCGTTCTGGAAAATGAATCTCCTACAAGTTCCTCAAATCGTGTGTTCTTCTCTAATTGAATCTAAAACCTAATGTTTGTTAACGCTTTCAAAATATTTTGATTGTAGATGGGTATATTTAAGTGAATAAGGATTAAAAAATTGTAAGTATGTCCAGAATTCCCCCTAAAACTATTGCTTTTAATTCGTGAGACATCTGTCTTCCATCCCTTTATATCGTTTCAATAACCTCGTCAACATTGTAGAAATTGCTAAGGCATAGCTAATGCGATGTCTTTTGCTACTAAAGAATTTTTAATGAATTTTCTTTTTGATTACACACCTTTCTGTGAGTGATTTTTTCATCTTGTCCAATTTTAGAAAGTTGATATTTTCTAAGGTGCTAATAGGTTATCCCTAGACGTCCCTATTATAGCTTGTATATTTATAAGTTGAATATTTTTGTATTTTAAGAAAAAATGAACAAACAGAATTTTGAATAGGTAATAAATTCAACATTACATGTAGTATTTGTGTCTAATGTTTGAAACTGTATTAGTTAGAGGGAAATCAGCAGTAATACAGGGGTTCTTACATTTTCACATTGTTTATATTGGTAATCTCTTGTTAAGATACCTATATTTCTCTTTTTTGAAATATCTTATTTTTAGCGTGAAAGCTGTTGTAATAAATAATACATATAGATGATAAGAACTTATGTTAGGACATGTATAGGTGAGATGTTGAATATTAAATAGTTAATTTGTATTTAAATTCATTTTTCAGAATAAATAAACTTTTATGTGAAGTCAAATTCCTATCAAATTAATACAGCTAAATGTTATTAAAATAAAAAATAATCAATTATAAAAGTAATTTTGAACGTAAGGAATTTGTAAGGAAGAGGTAAGAAAAAAGAGATTTTCATTGTGTAAGATGAAAACGTAAAGAAGAGTGAGAGGAGAAAAAATACTATATATTTCTATAAAAAAACAAATCAATTAATAAGACTTGTTTGGAGGAAAAGAGACATTACAAAAGTTAACATACATCTCAAAAAAAGGATAGACTATTTTTTAGGTCAGAAAGCCGTGTGATTCGTTCCAAACAGCAAATAACCATTTATACAATATGAATAGGGGAGAGGATTATTTTGATGAAAAAGCATCGTCAAATTACATGTACAGGTTTAGCCCTTTTAATAACTGGAGGTTCCCTGCTTTATACAACTCCAACCTCAAGTGTAAAAGCGGAGTCCATTCAAAATGTATCTAGTTCGTTACAAACAAGCACCCAAAGAGATCATAATTCCGTCAAAGAGGCAATGCGGGATACATTGAAACTAGGATATCCAGGGATACTTGCTAAAACTTCTGAGAGTGGAAAAACATGGAGTTATGCGGCTGGTGTAGCTGATCTGAGTACTAAGAAACCAATGAAAACAGATTTTCGTTTTCGAATTGGCAGCGTGACAAAGACGTTCACTGCAACAGTTATACTTCAATTAGCAGGAGAAAACCGCTTAAATCTAGACGATTCTATTGAAAAATGGATACCTGGTGTCATTCAAGGAAATGGATATGATGATAAACAGATTACTATCCGCCAATTATTGAACCACACAAGTGGTATCGCTAATTACACAAGGTCAAAGGATTTTAATATGATGGATACAAAAAAATCTTATACTGCTGAAGGATTAGTAAAGATGGGAATATCCATGCCTCCAGATTTTGCTCCAGGAAAGAGCTGGTCGTATTCAAATACAGGATATGTATTACTAGGAATTCTTATTGAAAAAGTAACTGGGAACAGCTATGCGGAAGAGATTGAAAATCGAATTATTGAACCACTTGAATTAGCGAATACATTCTTACCTGGAAATTCAAGCGTCATTCCAGGAACCAAGCATGCCCGTGGATATATCCAATTAGACGGAGCAAGTGAGCCGAAAGATGTTACTTATTATAACCCAAGTATGGGGAGCTCGGCCGGAGATATGATTTCTACAGCTGATGATTTAAACAAATTCTTTTCTTATTTACTTGGGGGCAAATTATTGAAAGAACAGCAACTAAAGCAAATGCTTACAACAGTCCCTACAGGAGTAGATGAGCTTGGTGATTCCGGGCTTGGAATTTTCAAAATGAAGCTTTCAAACGGTGAATCGATATGGGGGCATGGAGGAACCATTCCTGGTTTTTTAACTTTTGCTGGGGGCACACTTGGAGGCAAGCATACATTGGCCGTCAATTTAAACAGTATTAAAGCTGATAGTCCTGATCCTTTTAAAAATATTTTACTTGCTGAATTTAGCAAGTAGGTCAAAGAGGAGAACGGATAAATTTTATCATATTTTCATAGTGGAACAAACAAATGATGAAAACGGTCACTTATCTAAGGAGGTAATTCCGTGATGAAAAATAAGCTAACTGGTGTGTTAGCCACTGCATTAGCGGTAACTATGATTCTACCAACAGGAGTGAAAGCATTTTCTGAAAGTGAGACTACAGTTGTAACTGGTGAAGAAGTAGCTAGTCAGGAACTGAAGAAGATTGCAGCAGAGAAGGCGGAGCTACTTACAAAGTCTTATGAAGCGAATAGCGTGCAGTATGCGCTAATTGATAATGGAAAACTTATTTTGTCGGGTCAGGCTGGCAAGAATGATTTGGAAGGGGAAAAGCCGCTAACCAAAGATACTCAATATGGGATTGGTTCAGTCAGTAAAATGTATGCAACAGCGGCTGTAATGAAATTGGTCGATGAAGGAAAAGTCGATTTGGATGCTCCTGTTGTCCGCTATGTTCCTGATTTTAAGATGAAAGACGGTCGATCCAAACGTATTACACCGCGTATGTTATTGAATCACTCCTCTGGATTGCAAGGTTCTACGTTAGGTAATGCATTTTTATTTAACGATAATGATACCTATGCCCATGATACCTTGTTACAGCAATTGTCAAATCAAAACTTGAAGGCGGACCCTGGTGCTTTCTCGGTATACTGTAACGATGGTTTTACGCTGGCCGAAATTTTGGTGGAAAGAGTTAGTGGTATGAGTTTTACTGAATTTCTACATCAAAACTTTACAGGACCTTTAAAGATGAATCATACGAAAACACCGCAGGACAAATGGAGGGATGAAAATCGGGCTGGACTATATTACCCGGCGTACCAAGGACAACTTCCAATTGAATCGGTGAATGTTATTGGTACGGGAGGTATTTCTTCCACGGCAGAAGATATGGTGCGATTCTCACAACTATTTATGGGACAGGGAAAAGGAATCCTCTCTGATAAGGTAGTTAAGGCAATGGAGCAAGAGGAATATAAAAAAGGAATGTGGCCGGGGGCTGGAGATAATATTTTTAACTATGGTCTTGGCTGGGATAGTGTGAAACTATACCCATTCAGTGAATATGGGATCAAAGCTTTGGCTAAGGGCGGCGATACGGCATTGCAACATGCTATATTAGTCGTGCTTCCGGAACAGAAAATAGCAGCGGCTGTATTGACATCTGGTGGCCGGAGCTCTACAAATCAGCTAATGGCAACTGAATTGCTGCTCGCTACGCTTAAAGAAAAAGGTACGATTAAGGAAATCAAGCCGAACAAATCCTTTGGTAAGCCGGTCAAAGTCAAAATGCCTCAAGGCGTAGCAAAGAAAGCAGGATTTTATGGCAATAGCGAAACTCATTTCAAAATTGAAATTACGAAGAACGGTGAACTATTCTTACCATCTAATCCAGAAGAAAAATATGTATATACTGCTGATGGAAGCTTTATTAATGAGGGGGGTACTTCCAAGCTCAACTTCGTAACCGAGAAGAATGGAAGAACTTATTTGAAGGAGAGCGCATATAAATCTCATCCAGGTTTAGGGCAAAGTGTGATGACCCACTATTTAGCTGAGAAACTAGAAGACAACGTGCTTTCGAAGAAAACCGCTGCTGCATGGGCAAAGAGGGAAGGTGTCAAGTATTATCGTGTAAACGAGAAATTTAGTTCTATTCAATATCTTGTTCAATCGAAACATCTTAGTACTCAAATTACTCGCAAGGAAGGCCCAGCAGGCTATTGGGATGGCAAAAAAATTACAGGTCCGAACACCGCAGTGCATCAGATCCAAGTACCCGTGATGAATGGTCGTGATACGACGGAAACGCATTTCTATACAGAAGGCGGCAATGAATATATGGAGATGGCTGGATTGTTATACGTAAGTGAATCTAATGTAAAACCAATTGATGTAGGCCAATCATCCAAAGTTACGTTGGATGCAAATGGGCATGCGAAATGGTTTACAATTCCACAAGCGGCAACAGACAAAAGGATGACCGTGACGCTGCCATCAAATGGTTCATTTGCGGTGTATGATGAGAAGGGAGTTTGCGTCAACTTCACCATTGTGAGTGGCAATAACAAGGTGGAACTTCCGAAGAACGGAACAATCGTATTCGCTGGGGCACCGAAATCGGAATTTGCAATCTCGGTGAACTAGCTATAATTTAAGATGATCTTAAACAAAACCAGTACGGTACAGAAAAGATGTATTACTGGTTTTGTTTGTATTTATGCATTCTTAATGAAAAAACTTGAATAATATCACGCTCAAGCACTATAAAAACATCAAAACTAGAAAATTAGTATCTCTAGAAGATGTACAGTTTTTTGGGAGTTGAATAATTTTAACAGCGTAGAGAGATTAAATTTCTACTCTTTTTCTTCAATTAATAGAAATGTATGTATATACACATTGTATTTTTATTCCATAACTTTCAAAATTTTGTTCACGATAGTTTGATATTGTAAAAAAGAAAATATGTGGCACGACATCACTTTGTTTTTTATACAGCTTTGTAATTAAACTATAGTATTGTATTTTTTCTTCAATATTGAAATTAGTAATAATAAAATGTATTATTGAAAAGCACAATTTATAATTCAAGTAATCAAGACTATGCGCTCATAATAATTTGAACATTCAGAAATTATAATATTGTCTAAAAATTAGGTGAGATTCATAGAAACAGTACATATTAAGTGGTATGGCATGTATAGTATAAATGACTTTTATAATAGGGAAGAAGCTTCTAAGAAGGGGATATTTGCAATCTCTAGAGTATATGCTAAGAATGTAACATTGCTCTATATAGGACAAACCAAAAGAAGCTTTATACAAAAGATAAGAGAACTTAATAAAGAGTGGACTTTTGATGAGAGCGAATTAAAGATTACATTAGGAATAATAGAATTTCCTAGTGGTGAAATTTACTCTGAAAAGAAGGTAAAAGAGATAAAATCTCTTTTGATTTTACGACATACCCCATTAGAAAACGAAACATCTTTATTATACTATAGAGGGAAATTTAACTTGAAAATTATAAATAAGGGAAGAAGAGGCTTAATTGTTAAAAAGCTTTCTACAGGAAATCTAATGTGGACGTAATTGGAATCACCTTTGAATAAAATTGAAGGTTTCTTAAGTGCAGAAGCTTATCAATTTTTAATGTATTAAACTATTTTGAATAACATATGTCAGATACTTGAAAAAACACAAATTATATTATGATATGAAATCCTGTATGGAAAGTGTAGTTTATTTCTATTGTTTAATAAAAATATTAAGAATTTTAGGGATAATACATAAAGAGTAGAGGAGAAAGTAAACACGGAGGTTTGAAGAATGGGACAAGTAAGCAGATTTCAAGAAAAACAACAGAATCGTCGTCAAAAGGCAATTTTTAATATTGCATTTACTTTGGTATTAGTGACAGTTGGTATAGTGACATACCAATTGTTTACCCCTTCTAATACATCAACGAAAGCAATTGCTCAAGAAAAGAAAGTAACAAAGATAGAAAGAAGAAAACTGAAGATAAAGAAACAGCAAAGATAGAAGAGAAGAAAACTGAAGATAAAGAAGCAGCACAGTTAGAAGGGAAACAAAGAGTAGAAAAATCGGTAAAAACGAACGGAAATGAAAATAAAGAGGAAGAAAAAACGGTATCTCAAGAAAAGGATCCTCAAACTAATCCTTCATGGAAGCCAATTGGTACAGAGCAAGGAGCGAAACCTGATATGAAATTTAAAGAAGGAACAGTAGATTGGAGTGAGATGAAAAAAGCAATCTCTTATGCTGTTGATGTTCCAGAGAGCCAATTGATTTTCGATTTTATTGGAAATAATGGTAATAATAAAGCCTACGGTAATGTACGAGATAAACAAAGTAATAAAAAATATAAGGTTAATATTGATTGGGTAGAGAATCAGGGGTGGAAACCAGCATCTGTACAAGTGGTAAAATAAATAATAGAAATGTAATTATGTGCTTAAAAGTTTACTCTTGTAAAAACTCATAAAAGAGTTTGTTTCAATCAGGACTCTTTTGTTATGTTGACAGCATTAATTACTGAGACTCAATTGTGAGATCCAGATGCAGACAAAGTTTGAAGTTTATTAAAATCTACCTGATTTAGTGCTTCGAAAGGTTCAAAATTGCATTTTTAACGCACTAAATAATTAATGCTACCTTTTGAAATATTTTTGGTCTCATTTCATTAGAAACAATTCCGTCTATATAACTAAAAAATGTATTATAATATCTATTGAACATATGAATAGGATAACAATTATCTGCTGTTAGCAAGTTGCAGTTTATCTAATAAAAAGATCACTTGTTCTAAGACAAGTGATCTTTTTATATACATTTCCTTTACTATTTTTAAAATTGAATAGATATTTCAATCTGTGTAATTACAATAGACTTGATTAAAATTAAAACTGCAACAAGGATAATACCGTCCATATTTGTAGTAAGAAATATATATATAATATCTTAATGCAAGGTTGGCCTATGCTCTATGAAGA
This sequence comes from Bacillus sp. PPSBB_2, assembly GCF_045291115.1. Lineage (NCBI taxonomy): Bacteria > Bacillati > Bacillota > Bacilli > Caryophanales > Bacillaceae > Bacillus > Bacillus sp. PPSBB_2. The sequence continues at coordinate 3,289,378 of NZ_CP147983.1, read as the reverse complement.
TACTAAAGAATTATAGGAAACATTGATAAACGGGAATTATTTTTATTACAATATTTATGCATATTTAGGTCTAAATAGCTGGGTATTAGCTAAGAAACTTGAGATATTAGACTCCTATTAAGTTGAAAATGGCCTTAAGTGTACTTCCCATAAAGAAAATTATATAAATAAGCTGTCCACATGGACAGCTTATTTACATAATTCTTGTTATTGGAAGTCGTTTTGAAATTCTATATGTTTACTTTTTTCTTGTTCTTACGAATAAACCACAACACCACAGTTAAAAATAATAAAAAGCTCAGTAAAAAGAGCGGTATTTTTTGAATAAAGAAAAATCCTTTCCAAAAATCTAACCTAGTACTATCAGGAGAATCTGTTGCCATCCCACCTATAAAAAAAGACAACGGAATAGTAAGTATATTTATCCCTAAACCGATCATTACGAATGATAGATTTTTACTCCAGATTTTTGGTAATACAGCCATAATAAATAAAACTAATGCAGTACCAATTATAAGAAACAGTACTCCAAAATAAAATGCAAAATATAAAATAATTCCCATAATCCCCCTCCAAGACTTTAATTGTACCATCAATAAGGGCAATTTTGGATGAATATGATATTCGTATATAGTTAACACAACGCCCCATTATCGGTAGCAAATAATTTCATAGAATCCTTGTATGTACAGGGGTTCTTGTTTTTTGTCTATGTATCTCTTATATAGGATTTTATACATCATTGATATAGCGGGGATATGAGGGATCCTCGCTTTTCTTTTTTTCATAAAATTTTGTATGAAAACAGTTGAGTTATAATGCTTTATGTTGAAAAATAAAAACTTTTCTTTGAATTTGAAAAGAAGGTGTTACCTTGTCAAGTGTTGAAGAAAATGAGATAGCAACTGTTGCTACAGATAGTGTAGCGGATACAGAACACGAGCTTCATCATATGAGAGTCATCCGAAATCGGTACTTGAGTTAATCGTCAGCTGAGGTTTTTGGAATTGAACTGACAGGTAACTTTAACAAAATAAGGAGTACAATTAAACAGCCTAAAATATGCAAGTTTTTATGCGAAACTGCTTGCGTATTTTGGCTATTTTTGCATTCGTAAAAGATACTGCTATAAGTAAACAGCATTTTTAAATTGCCAAATACCCCCATGAGATCAATGGGACTTATATTCCACTTCTTTATCAGGATTATATTAAGAAGTGGAAATAGTATAAGTACCCAAAAAAACGATAATAAAAACTGTATTCATCAGTTTCTACTCCTTATGTGGTTCATAAAGTTATTATCCCGTTTATTGTGGGCTGACTAAAGTTTCACTTTATCTCTCCGTCTCAAAAAACTCAATCCACTCTCCATCAGGGCCAGCGAAGAATAGGTAACGTGTTCCATCTGGTAATGTTTCGATTTCTTCTCCTAGTAAGAAGGTTACTGCGTGTTTCTTTAGTCTTTCGATTTCATCCTCTAATGAATCTACCTTAAAGCAAATGTGATGTACTTTTCCCTCTGCCGGAAGAGAAGAGTTATAACCTTCAATGAGTTCGAGTATCGTTTCCTTCGATTCTTCCACACCTAAAAAAGCGAGTTTTAAGTCTGGATTCGGGTGCCCCATACGTTTAAGGAGCTGTAAGCCGACTACTTCTTCATAAAATGAGATAGATGCTTCTAAGTTTGCAACCATAAGTCCTACGTGTTCAATTCTTCTAACTGGCATGTAGATTCCTTCTTTCTGAAAATTATATACAATATATTATTGAAAATTAAGAAAATAAGCAAGATAAAAACCTTACAAATTTTAGCGTGTTGTATGGTATAGTGAGAAAGTATGTTTGGGGAGAAGGAAGGAGATTATACGATGAATACAACTACTCAAACTCCTTCATTATCAGAAACGATGAAAGAGTGGCATTATGCATTAGCATATGAAATTAAACATTGGAAAACGATAGGTGGTAGTAAAATTTCTATCATGAACGGTCGTTTTTTATATACAGATTATGAGAATACAGTGTATGTATTTCAGCTTATTTCGGAAGTAAGCTTACCTGAAGGTTCACCAATTCGAATTGAGTTCGATGGTGAGGAAGCGACAGGAGAAGTATTATCTGTACATGGATTAGAAATAGAACTGAAATTAAATGATTATATACAAGGTGAAATAAGAGAAGCGGTTTTATACAGTGAACCGTGGCAACTTTTAGAGCAACTGCAAGAGCGATTGAAAGAAGCACGTAAAGATAAGCTGAAACGTAATCGTATAAAGCGTCTTGTTGATGGGACGAGCAGTCCGAAACATATTGAGAAGATGAAAAATCCAAAAAATGAACTGGCATATCGCGCGTTTTATAATCCGACAACGTACGTATGGGGACCGCCGGGAACAGGGAAGTCTTACAATTTATCACGTATTATTTCGGCCCATTATCAAAAAGGAAAATCGGTACTTGTGTTGGCTCATAGTAATGCGGCAGTAGACGTATTAATGAGTGAAGTAACGAAGCAAATTGAGAAGAAAAAGAAATGGACGCCTGGTGAAATTGTTCGTTACGGTTATAGTCAACATGAACATATACGAAATCATGAAACGTTACTTGCGTCGAAGTTAGTTGAAACGACGAACGGATCTTGGGGTGAGGAAAGACTCTATTTAGAAGAGACACGCCAAGAGCTTCGTGAAAAAATCTTATCGTATAAAGCAACATCTGCTGATAAGAAGCGTATACAAGAGATTGAAAGTGATCTTCGAAAGCAAAAGGCTAAAATTAAAGAAGTAGAAAAAGAATATATTGAAAATGCGAAAGTAATCGGAGCAACTTTATCGAAATGTGCCATTGATTCACTTATTTATGAGCGTACATTTGATTTAGTTGTTGTAGATGAAGTAAGTATGGCATATGTTCCGCAAATTGCATTAGCTGCTTCACTTGGAAAACGTATCGTCGTTTGCGGTGACTTTTTACAGTTACCTCCAATTGCGATGGCAAATCATGAACTTGTTCGCAAATGGCTTGGGGAAGATATGTTTTACCATGCTGGGATTGTTGAGTCTGTTAATAAATCAGAAGCACACCCAAACCTATTTATGTTGCAGGAACAAAGACGTATGCATGCGGATATATCGAAGTTTACGAATTCGTTTATTTATAAAAATAGAGTATACGATCATCCGTCTGTTTCAGAGCGTAAAGAACTTGCACAGTTACAGCCGTTCGCAAATGAGGCGAGCGTTTTATTTGATACGAGCCAAATGGGAGCTTTTTCGTTAAAAGATGCTGCTTCTGGTTCACGTTTTAACATTATGTCTGGTTTAGTAGCAATGCAAATGATGTTAATCGGATTGTTAGATGGTGTGCAATCAATTGGTATTGTGACACCTTACAGGGCGCAGTCACGCTTTTTATCAACGTGTATGAGAGAAATGTTGCAGAGAACGAAATATCAAAACATACCAGTTTTAGCGGCGACAGTTCATAAGTTCCAAGGTTCTGAAAGAGATATGATGATTTTTGATACGGTTGACAGTTATCCGCAAGAACGACCTGGCGTATTATTCTTTGATCACAAAAACCATCGCCTCGTCAATGTAGCAGTGACAAGGGCGAGAGGGAAGTTCATTCAATTATCAGATTGCCATTATATGCGTAAAAACCTTTCGAGAAAACAAGCGTTATCACAATTAACAGCTCATATAGAACGTCACGGAGATGTGTATGATCGCACGACATCAAGACAATTGTGGGAACGAAAAATATCGAAACGTTTACGCTGGTTTATGGAAATGAATCTTGAGGAAACGAAAGGGCTATTAAAAGATATTTTAGCAGCAAAACGAAAAATTATTATTTCACTTCCAAGTACAAAACAAGTGGATAAGCGAGTATGGCAAGCGTTAATGCGTACAAATGCGCAAATAACAGTGTATAGTGACGGACCAGTTCCACTGAAAAATGTAAAGTTACAAAGACAAAATAAAGCATTCCCGTTCCTAGTAATCGATGATGAAATCTTCTGGGCAGGCGCACCGCTTACATCTCAAATGATGTTTGAAGGTAGTACGGAATTTCCGTACGTATGTGCAAGACTGCAAGCACCTGAGACAATTGGTGTATTAAAAGGATTTTTAGATATTCGGTAAATTCGGATAGGAATTCCTTGACTTTTACTTGGAATGAACTTAGAATAAAAAATAATTTAATATAATTTTATGAAAATTCTTATCACGAGAGGTGGAGGGACTGGCCCTATGATACCTCGGCAGCGGATTCGTTATGAATACTGTGCCAATTCCAGCAAGGTAACTTGAAAGATAAGAAAGAAGCTCATTTTGACTGTATATATACAGAAGCCTCTTTCTATCTTTTAGAAAGAGGCTTTTTTACGTGAAAATAAAAGGAGGAAGAAAAATGGGAGCGACAGGAGTAGCGTCACAAAGAAAAACAATTGAAGAGAGTATCGAAAGAAATAAGGAAAAGTACATAGAAACAAGTCATGATATTCATGCGAATCCGGAGATTGGAAACCAAGAGTTTTACGCATCAAGAACGTTAAGTTTATTACTAGGTAGTGCAGGGTTTCAGTTGCAGCACAATATAGCTGGACATGAAACGGGATTTATCGCGCGAAAAAGCTCTGGAAAACAAGGACCGGCAATCGCATTTTTAGCGGAGTACGACGCTTTACCAGGACTCGGTCATGCGTGTGGTCACAATTTAATCGGCACAATTAGTGTTGCAGCAGCAATCGCATTATCAGAAACACTTGAAGAAATTGGCGGAGAAGTTGTCGTGTTTGGTACGCCAGCAGAAGAAGGAGGGCCAAATGGTAGCGCGAAATCAAGTTATGTAAAGGCAGGTTTATTTAAAGACATTGATGCGGCGCTTATGATTCATCCGAGCGGAAAAACAGCGACAACGAGTCCTTCACTAGCAGTCGATCCACTTGATTTTCATTTTTACGGAAAAACAGCTCACGCCGCAGCTTCACCAGAAGAGGGAATTAACGCATTAGATGCGGTGATTCAGCTCTATAACGGTATTAACGCACTTCGCCAACAACTTCCGTCAGACGTGAGAATTCATGGCGTCATTACAGAAGGCGGAAAAGCACCTAACATTATTCCTGACTATGCCGCAGCAAGGTTCTTCATCCGTGCAGCAACGCGAAAAAGATGCGCGGAAGTAACAGAAAAAGTAAGAAACATTGCTGAGGGAGCAGCGTTAGCAACAGGTGCAAAAGTAAAAATCCATCAATTCCAAAATGAAATCGATGAATTACTCGTAACAAAAACATATAACGATATTGTAGCGGAAGAACTAGAACTATTAGGTGAAGATGTAAATCGTAAAGAAAGAGTAGGGATCGGTTCAACCGACGCAGGAAACGTAAGTCAAGTTGTACCGACAATTCATCCGTACATTAAAATCGGACCAGATGATTTAATCGCACATACGAATGAATTTAGAGAAGCAGCACGTTCAGAACTTGGAGATAAAGCATTAATTACATCGGCAAAAGCATTAGCAAATACGGCGTATCGATTAATTACGGAAGAAGGGTTGTTAGAGAAGGTGAAGGAGGAATTTAGAGAGGTGCAGAGGAATCAAGGGTAAGGGGATTAAGGTGCTTTTTTCGAATAGAGATCTAATTCATAAGTAGAGATATAAAAAGAACATTGAAATATCAATGTTCTTTTTTGTTTACTAATCATTAATTTTATTGGCTTTTCTCATAACGAAAAAACTTTTACTGTTAGCCGGGGATAATACGTATCCCTTTATTAGAACGACAATTTCTCCTCAAACTCACTCTTTAAAACAATTAAAGGAGACGATAATCCAAATTGCATTAAAGAGTCTAAAAATGTAGCGAGAGAATCCATCGAATCGCTCATGACCTTCATCATATAATTAAATTCCCCGCTAATTCGGTATAAATCAGTTACTTCAGGAGCGGCATTACAATATTGAATAAAATCAGTACATTGGCTCGTTTTAAACATGATGAATGCTTGAATGTTTTTATTAATTTTTGCAGGCTCAAATTTAGTTCGATAAGCCGCTATAACTCCTTGATCTTCAAGCTTGTTAATACGTTCTTTTACAGCAGGCTGCGTCATGGATATAATTCGTCCTATTTCTGAAACAGAAATTCTCGCATTTTCATACAACAAGTTCATAATTTTATGATCGATTTCATCCAGTTTTACGGCGTTTTGCATTGTGTAGCCTCCTTATTTTTGTTTTATAAAGTAAATTACGAATTATAACTATAATATCATAAGCGAATGGACTAAATTACCTATAAATCTATATTTAAAATGATTGGTGTTTACATGAAAATATAAGTATAGGTTTTTATCAAACGGAAATTTAGGAAGGATGGAAAAAATGAAGAATCTTGATGGGAAAGTAGCGTTAGTAACAGGAGCGAGTCGCGGAATTGGCCGTGCGATTGCGATGAGATTGGCGAAAGATGGAGCATTAGTTGCGATTCACTACGGCCGAAATAAAACAGCTGCAGATGAAACAATTAGTGAGATTGAATCTAATGGAGGAAAAGCGTTCTTAATTGAAGCTGAACTCAATTCAATTGATGGTGTCAAAAAGCTAGTAAAACAGTTAAAGAATGAATTACAAATAAAAGTTGGTACATCAGAGATTGATATTTTAGTAAACAATGCAGGGATAGGTACACAAGGAACGATTGAAAATACGACAGAAGAAGTTTTTGATGAAATTATGTCTGTAAATATTAAAGCACCGTTCTTCTTAATTCAGCAAACATTGCCGTTACTACGAGCAGAGGGGCGTATTATTAACATTTCATCAGCTGAAGTACGACTTGGTTTTACAGGCTCAATTGCATACGGCTTAAGCAAAGGTGCATTAAATACGATGACACTTCCTCTAGCTAAACATCTCGGAGAAAGAGGTATAACAGTGAATACAATTATGCCTGGATATACGAAGACAGATATTAATGCAAAATTGCTAGATGATCCGGAAATACGAAGTTTTGCTACGAATTCATCTGTGTTCGGGCGAATAGGGCAAGTTGAAGATATTGCAGATGCAGTAGTATTCCTTGCTTCTTCTGATAGCCGCTGGGTAACTGGGCAGATTTTAGATGTTTCTGGAGGGTTTTGCTTATAGGGGCACTACTCCATACTCATCAAGCTAATCAAGTAAATTACTAGTTATGAAACGATCCTTGTTTCATAACTAGTAATCTATAGAAAGGTAGGGATGATAAAGAAGTCTATTAAAACGTGATTTTTTCGCTAGGAAATTTGAATAAAGGGGCTATTTTTCATTATTCGTAATCTAAAATAATCAAATTTTATTTTACAGTACAATAAAACAAAATTATTGACCGCATGGTACAAAAAGGGTATTCTATTCATGTTATCTTTAAAATGAGAGGAGGATACGATTGAATAAACGCGGCAGACCTCGAGAGTTTGATTATTCCTCAATTGTAGATGTTGCAATGAAAACATTTTGGATAAGAGGATATGAAGGGTGTTCTACACAAGATTTATGCAGTGATACAGGACTTGGAAAAGGAAGTTTATACAATACTTTCGGTAGTAAACATGAACTGTATAAACAAGTATTAGAACGCTACCATGAAATTGGGATTAGGGAACAAAGGAAATTGTTACATACTCCAATTCCAGTTAAAGAACGATTAAGTAATTTTTTTGAATGGGCATTGAAAGAAGACTTTGAGAATATGGATCAAAAAGGATGTTTATTGATTAATGCCAGTATAGAACGTGCTAAAAACGATTTAATGGTACAAGAAATTTTCTCGAAGCATGTTGACCTTCTTAAACAAGCTATTGAAACAGTGATGGAGGAAGGATTGCAAACAGGTGAAATTTCAAAGAAGCAATCAGCTGAGGAATTAGCTAGTCTGCTTTTAAGCAGTTATTACGGATTCCGTGTTCTTAATGTATCGATGCAAAATCGGATGTTGTCTGAACAAGTTATCAAAGGAACAGTAGAGTCTATTTGTGGCGCTTAGTGCGCTCTTTTTTCGCACTATTTTTGTACCGATCATTACAATAATGAATAAGGAGTGTTTTTATGTCATCGATTATTTATTTATTTATTAGCTTTAGCAATCTTTTGTATGACTACATCAGAATTTATGGTTGCAGGTATGATGAATGAACTTGCTCTTGCATTCCAGGTTCCTGTATCATCTATTGGGTATTTAATTTCAGCTTATGCAGGAGCAATGGTAATAGGAGGCCCCATTTTAACTGCAATCCTCTTACGAATGCGCAGCAAACAAGCATTATTGTTTTTAATGTTCATATTTTTAATTGGTCAATCGCTCGGAGCTATTGCTTGGAACTATGATATTATGATGATTTCACGTATTATAACTGGTATTGCTTCAGCTTCAGCTTTTGGAGTTGCGATTTCCTTTTCTGCGACATTGGTTCACTCTGATTCAAGGGGAAAAGCTGCATCAATTGTACTTGCAGGTTTAATGTTCGCAACTGTATTAGGTTTACCTATAACGACCGTTATTTCGCAATATTTTGGCTGGCGTATTAGTTTTGGGGCTGTTTCTGTTCTTGTGCTAGTATCAGGGATTATGATTCAACGGTTGTTACCATCATCTTCAAATAAAGAGCAATTAAATTGGAAAGATGAACTTCTGCGATTTAAGAATATTCATCTTTGGGCAGCGTACGTAACAAGTATGTTCATTATTGGTGGTACGTTTGCAGCATTTAGTTATTTCACTCCTATCTTTACAAATGTTACAGGGTTTTCAAGTGCAAGTATTCCATATTTACTTGCTCTCTATGGTAGTGCGACGGTAATTGGGAATATAATAATTGGCAAGTTCGCTGATAAATTTACAATGAAAATACTTATGGGTGGATTAATTATATTAATCATAGCGTTGTCTTTATTTGCTTTAAGTGCAGAGAATAAATACATTGCAGTTATTTCTACGATTTTTATTGGTTTAACTGGTGTAGCATTGAATCCAGCTATGGTTGCGAGGGTGATGAAAACAGCTAGTAATGGAATAATGATAAATACCGTTCATAGTTCTTTTATTACGCTAGGTATTGTTATTGGTTCGTCACTAGGTGGTCTTGGGATCAGTAAAGGATATGGTTTTGTATCTCCTCTATGGATTGGAGCTTGTTTAGCTATCCTTGGGGTAATTTCATTATTCCCATATTTACATAAAGGAAAGGCAGATTAAGATGTTTAAAATTTCTTTATTTGAGGTACCGCCATATCACCATCAAGCCAATACTTTCATATATCCCTAAATTAAAAAATTCTTTTTCTACAGATAGCTATTCTGAGAAAACGCTCATTTTTTCGTTTTGGGGGCATTTCTTTTTCTTAAGTTAATGGACATGTATGGTGACCTCTATTAGTCGATAGTGAATGAACAATTTCGGGGGGGCAGTTCAACTTTATTCAAAATAAGATTCTTTTGCAGTAAAATCAATGTTAGTGGAACTTTTTTAATCAAACTTTTTTTAAAATTAACATAAATACTTGCAATATTTAAATTAGTACTATATAGTTCTAATTATGACAAAGGTAAAATTAATGAATCAAAAACGTGTGATTGAAGTAGCTGCAACATTATTTTTAGAAAAAGGATTTGCTTATACAAGTATGGATGAATTAGTACGTGTAAGCAAAGTTTCAAAGTCTAATGTGTATTATCACTTTTCTAATAAGGAAGTATTATTAGAAGGGGTCGTTGATTATTGGATTGAAATGTATCAATCTGCAATTGATGACGTACTTTCTCAGAACCAATTTTTAGTTGAAGATCGTATCCAACTGTTTTTAAAGCAATTATCACAAGGAGTTCAGTCGAGAGAGTATAAGGGGAGCTGTCCATTTATTACTCTTTATATTCAAAGTCCTACACAGGCCACGCAAATAAAAGAAAAAATAGGTCTTTTTTTTACAGGATTACAAAAGAAAGTTTCTCTATTACTTAAACAAGGGGTAGAGAATGGAGAATTCAGAAATACGATTCATATTGATGAGGTTGCATCACTTTTTATTACAAATCTTGAAGGAGCGTTATTTATTTCAGAAACATTGAAGGATGCAACTGTAATTACGAAAACAGCAGATCATTTTTTAAAATTGCTTCGATAAAAGAAGCATTTTTTTTTACATCGAATTAGTACTGAGTAGTACTAAAAGGGGGATTTTATATGAGAACAGTATTTTTAACAGGTGGAACAGGCTTTATTGGAAAGCAATTAGTGAAAGAATTAGCCAAAGAGGATGTTAAAATTCTTCTTTTAGTGAGGTCGAAAAGTAAAGCAATACGCCTTTTTCAAGAAAGAGGCATCTTAAAAAAGGAAGTTATGCATTTTATTGAAGGTGATTTGACGAAAATAGATTTAGGTCTAAGTGCTGAAGATAAGGAGAGGGTATTGAAAACGGATGTGATTATTCACGCAGGAGGCCCCATGGATATTCAAGCGACAAGTAAAGAGGCAGCTTCCGTATTTTTAAATGGCGCCAAACATATTAGTGAATTAGCTAAAAGCATTCATCAATTGAAGGGCTTGCAACAATTTATTCATGTTGTAGGTTATATGAGTCCCTTTGATGATAAAAATAGCAAGATTGCAATTGATGTGTTTCAAGAAGGAAACAATTATTTGAAAATAAAAAATCCATATGAGAGAACAAAATTTTTAGCAGATCTCTATATCCGTCAGCAGGCATCAGCAGTAGGTTATCCGCTTTCTGTAATTAATCCGCCAACTGTAGTCGGTAGTAGTAAAACAGGGAGTACAGAGCAGATAGCAGGATTAGGTTTGCTTGTGATGAGTATGCGAAGAGGGCTCATGCCAGTGATTCCTGGAGGTAAGGGATATAGGTTACCACTTATTTCAAACGATGAGCTTGCGAAGTTTATTGTGCAGGTTTTCAGATTGGAGCAACCGACTATTCAAACATATACACTTGTTGAAGACAAACAGTACGATCAGAACATTACTGAATTATTAAGTATCATGTCGGAAAGTATGAATATGAGGGCACCCAAAATTTCTGTCCCAATGCCATTTATGCAAGCAATTATGAATAGTGGAGTAAGTAAAATAACAAAAATTCCTTCTGATGGACTGAATTTTATTACAAAACAAAAATTTTCAAATGTTTCAGCGAAAAAAATTATGGGAGGAGATTGGTTTAAGAAGACGAGTGTAATGAAGTTTTTCCCTGCCGTAGTAGCTGATCTGGATTATCGAATGATGTATCAAAATGGCCAGCATAATCATGTATTTAAACGAACATTATGCGATAACAATACCCTTTACCAATTACAAGGAGAGGGTAAACCGTTTATTTTATTACATGGTTTATTGAGTGATGGAGAGGATTTATTTCCTTTAGCACAAGAGCTTCATGAAAAAACTGGTCAACCTGTATGGATCTTGGATCTTCCAGGTTTGGGACGTTCTCCTTTTAAACGAGAGAAAAATCTTCTAGGTATCTATTTGAATGTAGTGAAAAAGTTATTGGAGAAAGCTACGAATGGTGCACATCTAATTGGCCATTCATTCGGTGCGTTTATTCTTCTGGAAGCATTGGCACAAGAGTACATAGATAAGAAGTATGCAATCACTTTACTTCAGCCACCTGTTGCTAAAAAAAATGCTAAATCGCTAAATGTTCCTCAATTTATGAACAAATGGACATTAAAATTAGCAACTACTAATTTGATAGGGCGTTATTTATTAAGTAATGGTTTGTTTGAAAGTACGGAGAGCATCCCTGAACATTATATTGAAAAAATAAGTAACAGTTTTACTTCTCCTAGAATTTTAAATACTACGGTTCAGCTTAACAGTTTACTACTGAAAAACGATCAAGGTGATTTCAATGAAGTAACAAAGTATAATCTTCACATTATTTGGGGGAATTATGACAGAGCCTATTCTGCTCCATCGCATCTTGGTAAGGTTGATTTTGTTCCATATGGCCATCATTTTCCTCTTAGCCATCCGAGTGAAACGGCAACATTAGTAATAAAAAATAGTAATACTAGCAGATGAGAGTGTGGGATAAATAAAAAGTGTGTAGTAAGATCGTTGTGTCTTTGAAATAAAATCGTACTGTTTGGGGTCCCGCCCCATCGCTATCAACTTAAGAATTAATTGTTCCCCAAAACGAAAAAAAGAAACATAGAAGCGAAAAAAACCTGTTTTTCTTTTTGATAAATATATTTATTGGAAAATACTTTGAACTTTCGGGTACAGATGCTCCTTCTATCCTATTATAGAAGCTATTTTGAACGTAAGTAATTTGTAAGGAATAGGTAAGAAAAAAGAGATTTTCATTGTGTAGGATAAAAATATAAGGCGGTGTGAAAGGCGGAACAGATATGACTTATATATGAAAAAACAAACCAGTAATAAGAGTGTTTCAAAGAAAAGAAGTAATTTCTGGGGTTAACATACATGTGGAAGAAAAGGGATTTACCGTTTGTTAAGACAGAATAGCCTTTGTAAAAATAATAATTATGAATATAATTACGAATTTAATTCTGACTTTTTTGTCATTGTTGGAGATGATAGCTGTGTGATTAATACGAAACAGCAAGCAACTAACTTTACAATTTAAATAAAGGAGAGGATGCTTTATGAAAACATGCAGTAAAATTACATGTGCAAGTCTATCACTTTTAATAGCTGGAAGTTCCCTGTTATACATAACACCAGCCTCAATTGTAAAAGCAGAACCCACGCAAAATGTATCTAGTTCGTTACAAACAAGTAATCAAAGCGATCGTACTTCCGTTAAGAAAGCAATACGGGATTCACTCCAACTTGGATACCCTGGAATACTCGCTCAAATTTCTAAGGGTGGCAAAAATTGGAGCTATGCCGCCGGGATAGCGGATCTGAGAACCAAGAAGCCGATGAAAACAGATTTTCGCTTTCGCATTGGCAGTACGACGAAGACATTCATTGCAACAGTTCTACTTCAATTGGCTGGAGAGAACCGCTTGAATCTAGATGACTCCATCGAAAAATGGTTGCCTGGCGTCATTCAAGGAAACGGATATGATGCTAACCAGATTACGATTCGGCAGATATTGAATCATACAAGTGGGATTGCTGAATACTTAAAGTCAAAAGACTATGATATTATGGATACAAAAAAATTGTATACGGCTGAAGAATTAGTAAAGATGGGAATTTCTCTTCCACCAGACTTTGCTCCAGGTAAGGGCTGGTCTTATTCAAACACAGGATACGTAATACTGGGTATCCTTATTGAAAAAGTAACTGGAAACAGCTATGCGGAAGAGGTTGAAAATCGGATTGTTGAACCGCTCGAATTGTCGAATACATTCCTACCTGGTAATTCAACTGTTATTCCAGGTACCAATCATGCCCGTGGATATGAAAGATATGACGGAGAAAGTGAGCTAAAAGACGTTACTTATTCATACCCAGGTAGCTCGGATGGAGATATGATTTCTACTGCTGACGATTTAAACAAATTCTTCTCTTACTTACTCAGTGGAAAATTAATGAAGGAACAGCAACTAAAACAAATGCTTACTACAGTTCCTACAGGAATTGCTGAAATCGGCAGATATGGTCTTGGAATCTATGAAACTAAACTTCCAAACGGTGTCTCGATATGGGGACACGCAGGTGCCTCTCCAGGGTTTTCTACTTTTGCTGGAGGCACACTTGGAGGCAAGCATACATTGGCCATCAATTTTAATGGCCATAAAACTAGTTATAGTCCTTCTGATCCTTTTAAAAATATTTTACTTGCTGAATTTAGCAAGTAGGTAAAAAGGAAAAACAGATAAATCTTTCCATAGTTTTTATAGTTAGAAATATATATTTCTGGTTCGAAAAACTTATTCTAAAAAATTTTTGGGGATTTTGGAATTACGGGGGCAAGCCAATGTTATTAAGCTAATAAAACAAAATAGTCCCTAAAATAAAAAAATACGCTATTCTTTCTGTAGAATCATAGAAAAGGATGGCGTATTTTTAAACTTGGGGTTAAAGAAAGTTCTTAAGTTGATGGACATGTGGCGGTACCCCATGCCCATCAACTTAAGAAAAAGAAATGCCCCTAAAACGAAAAAATGAGCGGCTTCTCAGAATAGCTATCTGTAGAGAAAGAAAATTTTAATTTATGGGGATATGAACACATGCCCATCAACTTAAGAATGGATACAAAATTAACTTTTCTTCATTTGAACTAAAGTCTCCCCAAATGGGGGCAAGTTATTAAAAATAAGCACACGAAATAAACCCTAACGGGTTTCATTTTTTTCTTATGCAGCTTTCTTTTGTTTGCTATATCCACTATACTCATAGATAACACCCATGATATCAAAGACTGTTTTCTTCTCATATCGATGAGATTTCCGTCCGTTTTTCTCTAGAAGGTGGAACAGGCGGGTTAGAAGCTTTGTTATCTCTTGGGTGTTTTCTATGGCTTGATAGAGGAGAAATAGATGATCTTGAATCATTCCAATTGCTTTATATTCACTTAATTCCTTTTGTTTTTTCTGTAACAAAAGTTGACGCATTTTAAACATCGTAGAAGAACATAAAAAAATAGCGATGAGTTTTCCATATAAATGGCACTCTATTCTTTCTTGTTTGACAGTGCGACAATGATCTATATCAAACAATGATTTCCACGTTTTAAAAACAATTTCGATCTGCCAGCGTAAAGAGTATAATTCATGGACTTGTTTCANCCCTCTTGTTCACGATAGGTTTCGATCAATTTTTTTATGCACTTTTTCAAGAAGACTTATGCCATTCTCGTCTACTTTCCGCCAAATCTGGTAGTAGGAATAGACGGTTTTCCAGTTTGGAAAGTCCCTTGGCAGATTACGCCATTGACAACCTGTCGTAAGCAAATATAGTACACCGCAGAATACCTCGTACAAATCAACTGTGCGTGGGCGCGTCGTTTTCCGTGCATTTTCTAAATCTTCACGAATCAGTTCAAACTGTTTACGAGTAATATTACTGGTATAATCATGTATCATTAGGAAACATCCTTTTTTGTATAGATTATATCATAGATTTCAGACAGGTTCTAAGATCTAAGTTTTACAGAAAACTCAATATATCTTTCAGTAAATTCATCCAATTCGTGTTGTAATTACTCAACCTTTCGGATGTCATATTTTGGTATGTTGATTTTTTTACTATTTTATCTTTTATTTCTGTAGATAAGAGTAAATATTTTATTTCTAAATTAAAACTTTCTTAAGTGTTTCAACCGGCAAATTCATCTTCCTCAATTTGATTTCTTAACTCTTCTAATGAGTAAAAATTTATCACATCAAAAAATATAAAAAAACTGATACAAAATTGTCAGCTTTTTTATATTTCTTCAGTTTTCTTGTCTTATTTATTTTTTAAAATGAGATTTTTTATGTTTAATATACACAAACCTCATTGAAGTTATTAAAGAGAAACTAAAAACTCTAGTTTTGTCTCATATTTAAATTCATATTTATTATCTCTTCTCTTTTGCTTGATCTTAAAAATACAACAGAAAAAATAGCTGGTATAGCAAAAAGGATTACTAAAATAGTCAACACAACAATACCTAGATGCATTATTCCTGGGTCCTGAGTACTTGCAGGATTTGCAGCATCTTGTAAGAAAGAAAGATAATCGATAATTCCATGAATAAGTATTGGTATCAATAAATTATTTGTTCTCAAATATGCAGCACAAAATGCTATTCCAAACATAGTCGCATAAAACACTTGGAATAGTGTAGAATCTAATGGACTTCCAGACAGTAAATTCACAAAATGTGCAATCCCAAATAAAATACTTGAAGAAATAACAGCTAACCAAATACCATGTTTTTTATGGCTAAATGCAATTAAAAATCCATTCAATAAAATTCCACGCATAAGTATTTCTTCAAACGCACCTACAGCAAATGCATCTAATCCTACTACAGCATAGTCATATATGCTTAATTTCTCTAAATCTTCCGGGGTTAATTGCGATATATTAACCCACATTGGGATGAATAATGGTAGCAATAATATAATACCTAACAGTGCTTTATGCCTAGCTCTCCCCATATTGATATTAAAAATTTAAATGTTCATAATAATAATTAAAGCTATTACTATCAATCGTACAATAAAACTAGCTACATGTGGATCTGGAACAATAGGATTAATAATCAATCCTAAGATCTTTCCAGCTACCATAATTACTAAAAAGAACAATAACATGCTTAAAATAGGCCTTTTTTTATATAAATTCCTCATTTTATAACATCTCCTCCTTATAAATTTTATCAGGACCGAACCGTTCGGTCCTTAGTGTATATCATACTATAAAATACGTTTTTTTAAAATATATTTTTTTGAGATAATAAATCCGTGCGAATTTATATCTCTATATAATTAATTTTTAACAATCATTTCATAATACCCCGCACTATATTATTTACAAAAATACAGTATTTTTATATTACAAATATAACGATAAAAATCTCTTGATTAAATGGACAGGTTATTTTGAAGGATGCAGAGGTAATCTTACTGAATTACCAATATCATAGTGTTAATTCGTCTTATAAAGCAAGTGGTCCTATATTTATACAAAGGGAACAACTACCGCTAAACTAGATGTAAATGCAATTCCGCTTATGTTACATCATAGGTATCTATCTATACGCTTCTACACTGCTGAATCAATGATTGTAGAAGCAAGGGCTACAGAAGGTGTAAATTTAAGGGTAAGTATAGATGAAATTTTTGATAATAAAGAAGTAGGAATATATTCACATTCTTAACGCTAAACCAGAATGCTATAACTGTCTTGTTAATAGAGTGTGAAAAAATTGAAAATGCAAACTTCTATTATCCTATAAGTGGTACCACCAATTGCTATCAGGTTAATTCAACAAAATTCCCTCTAAAATGAAAAAATACGCTATTCTTTTTGTAGAATCATAGGAAAGGATGGTGTTTTTTTATGTCTATTTCTATATCTGATGAATTACAATTATTTGCTCAAGAAATTCAAAGGTTTTTATCTCCAAATGCCTTACAGAATCTTGCTAGAGATGTTGGATTTGTTCAGCGAATGAGTAAGTACAAAGCAAAGGATTTAATCGCTTTATGTGTGTGGATGAGCAAAAAGGTTGCTACGACTTCTTTAACTCAGCTATCTAGCTGTTTAGAAGCATCAACTGAAGTGCTTATCAGTCCTGAGGGACTAAATCAAAGATTTAATCAGGAAGCTGTTCACTTTTTACAACAGCTATTAGCCAAACTACTAAACCAAAAATTAGCTTCATCTATGCCGATTTCTTCTCCGTATACATCTATTTTCAAACGTATTCGTATTTTAGATTCAACTGCATTTCAACTCCCAGATTCTTTTTCATCTGTTTATCCGGTGCAGGAGGATGCAGTCATACAGCGAGGGTGAAGATTCAGCTTGAGTATGATTTATTAAGTGGACAATTCCTTCATATTCATACAGGACCAGGTAAACAACATGATCGAACCTACGGTTCCCAGTGTGCCCCAACTGTAACAGCGAATGATTTATGTATCCGAGATTTAGGCTATTTTCATTTGAAAGATCTTCAACATATACAAGATAAAAAAGCTTATTATATCTCACGTATCAAATCGAATACACGTATTTATCAAAAAAATCCTAATCCTGATTATTTTCAAGATGGCAGAATTAAGAAAGGTACAGAGTATATACAGATAGATATGGAGGTTTTAATGAACTCTCTTCAGCCAGGACAAACAGGCGAAATATCCAACGCTTATGTAGGAATGACTGATAAAGTCCCAACTCGTGTGATTGTTCACCGACTAACAAAAGAACAAGAACAAAAACGATTACACGATCAAACTGTAAGAGAAAAAAAGAAAGGAATGAAGTATTCCGCTCGTATTAAACGACTTAGCGGTATCAATGTATATATGACAAGTACATGATTGGTATTCTTTACGTTGGCAAATCGAGATTTTATTTAAAACGTGGAAATCATTCTTTCATATTCATCATTGTAAAAAGATAAAACGAGAACGATTAGAATGCCATTTGTATGGACAACTGATTGCCATTCTACTCTGTTCTTCTACGATGTTTCAAATGCGGCAATTACTTCTTATGAAAAAGAAACAAGAATTGAGTGAATATAAGGCTATCTATATGATTAAAGATTACTTTCTTCTTCTTTTCCAAGCTATACAAAAAGACACCCAAGAGCTATCAAAGATTCTAATTCGCCTGTTCAACCTCATACAGCAAAATGGGCGAAAATCTCATCGGTACGAAAAGAAAACAGTCTTTGATATATTATGTGTCGTTTACAATTGTTCCATGTCTGATAATCAAGCAGCTTAATTCAAAAAAATGAAACCCGTCAGGGTTTATTTCATATGCAAATCTTTAAATTCCTTACACCAAAAAAGAAATAACCTCTACTATAATTGACGTTATATTTTGTTAGCTTGATAGCGATGGGGTACCGCCAACGAGAAGCGAATTTTGCACGCTAAGCAAAAAAACAATAAGCTGTCCACATGGACAGCTTATTTACATTATTCTCGTTATTGGGAGTTATTTTTAACTTTTCCTAATCTGAAAGAGTCAATCTTTGTTTTGTTCTTCTAATAGTTGAATAACCGTATCTAATTTTTGTTCAACTGAATCTTGCTTTTTGCGATTGTTAGTATGCCGAATTATACGTATAATTCCCCCGAACACTGCACCGATGATTACTAAAATAATAGCAACTCCCATGTAATAAATAGAGTTTTCTAAAGGCATTATTTAGAATCTCCTTTTTCCCTATTTTACCCTTTAAAAGGATTGATATATTGTTTGATTTTGGTTAATATAATACCCTGATTTTTATAAATTAATATATGTATTATCTTATAAAAAAACTCAGCAGGATTTATTCTGATGAGTTTTTTTGTTTATATAATTTATCAATAATTATTCTTTTTTCTCCGGCTGATAGGAAAGAATAACGACACCTGAACTGGTCGTTCTTGTTTCGATCAGTTTTAAAGCCTTTGTATCGTTTCCGGTTTTAAAGAGATGCTTTCCGCTTCCCACGATAACAGGATTGACCATAAAATGATATTCATCAATGAGGTCGTGTTGCATCAATGTCTGTATAAGCTCACCACTACCATAAATTAAAAGGTTCTGACCGGGC
Organism: Bacillus sp. PPSBB_2; assembly: GCF_045291115.1. Taxonomy (NCBI): domain Bacteria; kingdom Bacillati; phylum Bacillota; class Bacilli; order Caryophanales; family Bacillaceae; genus Bacillus; species Bacillus sp. PPSBB_2. Next base: position 3,270,116 of record NZ_CP147983.1, on the reverse strand, counting down.
TGTTCCTTCAGTTTCGATATTTCTTCTACAATATTCCCCTTGATAAGGTTTGCATTCCATTCGGTTTCTTCCAAAGTTGTTGAAGCAACAAATTTAGGCATGCTGTTCATCTTATCAGCAAAACCTTCTTCATCAGTCATAGAAGGCCAGGCAGCTGCAAAACCTTGATAGGTTACTCGCCCTAGTAGAAGAGCTTCACTTTCAAACAGTAAATCGGATTGAAACTTTGCTACTTCTTCATTGAAATATGGAGCAGTCCAAGCTGGTTCCTCCATGACACCATCTAGTGAGAGGTACATCGATACAATTATTTGTCCCATTTTGTTCTCCTTTAGTTTTAAATTGAGATTTTTACATATTGGTAACACAATTATTAATTCTTCAGTTAGCGAAATTCTCCTTTTTTAATAATTTCGACAAAATGTATTTATGTATGTTTCGGAATAACTCAATATATATTAATAACTTCGAAATATTATATAACAGATAATTTTTATGCATCATTGATTAGCATTGCTTATTGTGCTAACGAATCAGGATAGTGTGGCGACCGACTAAATAGTTGCTTATTTTCAATTATTAGAAGGGAAGTTCTATCATTTCGCGAATTAATTAGACATAGACGAGTGCTATAATTTTCTATATATACATAAAGAGGTGACTACGCATGAATCAAAGACCGTCAGAAGAAGAATACGCCGGGAGCTCCGGCGAATATATCCGTTTGGTGCCGGACGGTAACATCATCGACATTCTGCTCGCTCAGGAAAAGCGAATGACCGAGCTCCTGGCATCGTTGACCGAAAGCCAGGCCGCATATCGGTATGAGGAAGGAAAATGGACGCTGAAAGAAGTCGTGGGCCACATTGCAGACGCGGAACGCGTCATGACCTACCGCCTGCTCCGGTTTGCAAGAGGGGACCGGACGCCTCTGACCGGTTTCGATCAGGAATTGTTCATACCTCCTTTCGGAAGCTGGACAACCGCGCAATTGGCCGAAGACTACCGGGCCGTACGGCAATCAACGATCACATTGCTGCGCGGACTACCGGCGGAGGCGTGGACCCGTAAGGGCACAGCCAACAACCTAAGCATTACGGCACGCGCCCTCGCGTACGGCATCGCAGGACACGAATTTCATCACATGGGAGTCATCCGAAACCGGTACTTGAGTTAATCATCGGCTGAGGCCTTTTGAATGGAACTAACGGGTAAATTTAATAAAATAAGGAATACAATTAAATAGCCTAAAATATGCAAGTTTTTATGCATAACTGCTTGTGTATTAAGGAGTAAATCCAAACGCAATTAAAGCAATGAACGAAGTAAATATCGACATAACAAATCAAACATCAGATATAATTGATGCAAACATTTTAAATAGTGCTGATTTAGTCGTTACGCTTTGTAGTCATGCGGATGCTGTATGCCCATCTACTCCGACGCATGTGAATCGTGTTCACTGGGGATTTGATGATCCAGCAGGAAAAGAGTGGTCTGAATTTCAACGTGTTCGAGATGAAATTGGAGAACGTATAAAGCGATTTTCTGAAACAGGGGAATAAATAAAGGAAAGAGTCAATCTTCTATTGTGTTGGAGATTGGCTCTTTTTTATTATGTATTTCATTTACTTATCGCATCGCTTTAAAACCACTCTTAGGAATAATACAGAATATTATGTGAAGATGGTAAAGTTTCATTTTATAATTTTTCATCTTATTAAAAGTTGATTTGTTAGAAAGGATAATCATTTATTGATATAATGAATGGATGCATGGCAGGAAATAGATAGAAAGATACTGCTAGTAATTTATACTTAAAATGTAGGGAGATTGAACAGAGTTATGGGGACAGAAAAAGAAATTAGTTCCGCTAAATTAATATGGAAGATGACGCGCCCGCATACGTTAACGGCGACGTTTTCTCCTGTAATTTTAGGAACAGTGGCATCACTTTATGTTGCCAAAATTGATTGGCTGTTATTTATTGCGATGATGGCTGCATGTTTAGCATTGCAAATAGCAACGAACTTATTTAATGAGTACTATGATTTTAAACGTGGATTAGACACTGCTGAATCCGTTGGCATCGGTGGCGGAATTGTCCGTCATGGATTGAAGCCAAAAAATGTGTTAACAGTTGCGCTTTTATTATATGTCGTAGCAGCAATTATTGGAGTTTATATTTGTATGAATAGCAGCTGGTGGTTAGTCGTCATCGGTTTAATTGGAATGGCGGTTGGCTATTTATATACAGGCGGTCCATTACCAATTGCGTACACCCCGTTTGGAGAATTAGTTTCTGGATTGTTAATGGGAACATGTTTTGTACTCATTGCTTTCTTTATTCAAACGAATACTGTAACGATTGAAAGTGTATTAATTTCCATTCCAATTGGAATTTTAGTAGGTGCAATCAATATGTCGAATAACATCCGAGATATCGAAGAAGATATTAAAGGTGGAAGAAAGACATTAGTAATCCTCCTTGGGAGAGAAAAAGCTGTCGTAACACTAGCGATAGCCTTTTTCATTGCGTATTTATGGATTGCCGTAATTGTATTAATGGGTTATATAAGCCATTGGGCATTAGTTATGTTCCTAGGTTTGAGAAAGCCAATTTCTGCGATTCAAAGTTTCCAAAAAGGGGCAAAGGATCCTGGATATATGCGCATCGCAATGAAATCAACAGCGATGACAAATACGATTTTCGGCTTCTTGTTGTCAGCAGGATTATTAATTAGTTACTTGTTTTAAATGAAAAATATTGTTAAGTAACTTAACCCCAGTTTCTCAATTTTAATATAGAGAGATTGGGGTTTTTATTTTGACGTTGTTTCATGTTAAAAACAGTTTCATTTGAAATGCAAATACCAATAAATTGCAACTTCATCATTTTCAATATCCAAACCTTTATAAACAAGAAAATCAAACCCACCAATTACAAATCCGCATTTTTCATAGAACTTACATGCTGCGACATTATTATTTTGCGTTTCAAGCATGATACCTGGCATATTGCCTTTTTTTGTCCACTGCTTTGCTTGATCAACTAATCTTTTACCAACTCCGAGTGTACGATATTTTTTATCTACCGTTATATCTTCTATGTAAGCATAGTGGTTCCAATTCTTTTTTAATACCATTAATCCAATGATTTGGTTATGTAACAGTGCTATGTAAATGACTTGATTAGGTTTATTTATATATTCATTGTAAGGCAGTTGTTCATTATCATCTTGATTTTGTAAATAACTTTTTTCATAACTCGGAACGTCTTCTACTGTATATTTTATACGTCTATTTCCTTTGGAAAGAGAAAGAATTAACCGAGCATTCACTATAAAACTGTCATCAATCTCCGGGAGATTATCTAAATCATTTGTTTCTAACTCTCTAATTACAAGGTTCATCGGGGCACCTCCACATAATAATATTTCTTCTAGTTCTTCATTTGGTTCAAATAAATTCCAATTACAAAATTATAATAGAATTTCAATAGTACGGCTATCTTTGTATTTTATCTTTATATCAGTATGCTGTTATCTTGATATGAAAATATTGTTTAGAAAGAGTAGTATTTTTTATTTTGGATGTATATCCAGTTTTCAAATTTAACTATGTTAGAAAAATAAATATTCTTCTAAAGAGTAGATGCAATACGCTATTCTTTAACTAATTTCGACATTATCTGCATTTTATCTTCACCTTCCTCTATTAATCTATTTATTGTAAATATCAGCTGAAGTTAATGTTTAGCTGCATAAATAATGAAGATGAAAATGAGTAGGGAAAGGATCGAAACATAATGAAAGAATCACAAAATAAGAAAAAAACAAGTGTAGTAACGAAGGCAATACTATCTCTAGGAGTTGTTTTAGCAACGACCTTATTCACGTTCTTTTTAATAGGAAAATGGAACGCTATCCCAGCGAAAGGGGTAGCGAATGAAAGTAGTAACCCAGTTAATACACAACAACAAGAAAAGAAAAAAGAAACACCACCGGCAAAACAGAAAAAACCTGATGGAAAACCAGTAGGAAAGGTTGTTTATTTAACATTTGATGACGGCCCTAGCGAATTAACTGGAAAATTTTTAGATGTACTAAAAGAGCAACATGTTTCTTCGACATTTTTTATGCAAGGTAGCAATTTACAGAATACTGGTTTTCAGGAAAATGTAAAACGAGCAGTAAAAGAAGGACATTATATTGGTGCACATAGTATGACACATAATAGTGATAAGCTATACAAAAAAGGACAATTTGTAACGGAGATGAAAGAAACGTTAGCTCTTATTCATAATATTACAGGTACAACTCCTAAACTAGTCCGTCCCCCATATGGATCTGCACCAGGATTAAGGGGGCAGGACATTCGTAACAAAATTGTAGAAGCAGGAATAAAAGTTTGGGATTGGACGATAGATTCAAATGATTGGAAATTAAAAGGTAACCCACAGCAAATTATAGAAAATGTAAAGCGTACAACAACAGAAGATGTGGAAGTAGTTCTAATGCATGAAAAACTACAGACATTACAAGCGCTTCCGGAAATTATTAAATTTTATAAGGAAAAAGGATATGAATTCGGGGTATACAATGAAGCGGATCATTTTCAACTAAACTTCCAGAAAGATCAACGTCTATAGTATAAACATAATTATTTTAAAAAGGTGTTTTCCATTACTAAATCAATAACTAAGCCAAAAGTCGATTTCTTATTTTATAAAGAAATCGGCTCTTTCGTTTATGTATTACGTTACAAGAGTTTTCTTATTTTCTCCGGAATGTCCTTTTTTGAAATCTATGCAACAGAGTCTTTATAGTAAGAGTATTTTGTCGGGGAATAATCAAAAAAACGTATATTACAATATAAAAAATTCATCTTAATACTAAAGGATACATGACAACGATTCCTATAAATTCTTCTCAATAATTGAAAATAAAATCAATCCAGATTATTATATTGTTATTGTAATTATAAATGTAATTACATTTTATTGAAGGAGGATACAAAGATGAAAAACTCAAAAGGCTCTATTGAATCAGAGATAAGCAAAGCAATTACTCACTGGGAAAAGGACTACCTAGGACGCGGGTCTATATCCGTTAAGACAGATATATTACGGGATATGATTATCGTAAATTTACAAGGTATTTTAACGCCAGCTGAATATACGGTTTGCGAAACAAAAGACGGTATGCTAACGATAAAGAAAAATCGTTCGGAGCTAGTTGAATCTGGAATTGAAGATTTGAAAGAGATTATACTAGAATTAACTGGAGAAAAAGTGAAAAGTTTTCATACGGATATAAGCTCCCGTACTGGTGAACGAGTAATGATTTTTAAATTGTTTCATAATCTTGAGGAAAAATTTTAAAAATTAAAACCATCGTAGGGTTAGTGGGAGATAATTAAGAAACCTAAAAGTTTTGCGCTTTATTTAAATTTATTAACATGATAATAATTAATAACTTGAAATTATTTACGTATACTGAATTTTAATTGGAATAACGCTCAAAAAAACTGATAAATAAATTGACAAACTGCTTAATATAGTTTATCTTATAATTGTTTTAAAAAATTAATAGATGCTTATTTTAACTGTTTGCTATAATTAAGGCTTTAGCATTTTTTTAATATGTAATATTGACTAAATGAAAAAGTTTCTTAATTGAAAGATAGCGCATAACATAAATTGATATATTGATTGCATAATCTAGGAGATCAGAGATATACTGTTATTTTTAATAGGAGTAATACATACATTACTATCCTCTATAAAATGGGAGCTCTTCAAAAAACTTTATTGAAGTTAGTTGAAGTGAAACCGACAATCTCCATAATTCAATGATGATATAAAATCATTGAATTATGGAAGTTGTCGGTTTTTTTTATGGGAAAAAACGATGTACTAAAAAGAGTGAATGAAAATTGAAATTAAAAAAACTATCGTAATGAAAAGGAATTTTTATAGGCTATTTTCGCTTAGAAGGGAGTATTTAACATGTTAATTTCGCTGAGTTCATCAACACTGTTAACTTTATTTTTTATGGCGCTTAGTGCTTCTTGGCTAAGTGGATTATTGTTTTTAAATGCAAGGATACCTTTACGTTTTGTTCATATCCATATTGGTATTGCTGCTTTACCTTCATTGGTTTCTTTACTCGCACTTGTTAATAACAATGGAGATAGAGTTGTGGGGCCTTGGCATCTAGATACTTTAGCTTGGTTAATGGCTTTCTTTGTTCTTACAATTGGCTTAATCATTCAGCGTTTCTCTGTACGCTATTTAATGGGGGATCACTCATATCGAAAATACTTTGCACTTTTTACATGTACTACAGGTGTATCTTCGGTTGCATGGTTAAGTGATGATCTTCGCTTAATGCTCATTTGTTGGGGAGCAACGCTTATAGGATTGGTTCTACTTATAGGGCTAAATAAAGGGTGGAAAGTAGTTAGTGAAGCAACTAAAATCTCTGGCTACCTATTTATAATAAGTTGGATTGCCTTACTATCAGCTATCATTTGGCTTTTTCAAGTAACAGGACAGTGGCAGTTAACATCAGTTTTAACGAATGAAAATGTAGCTCAATTTGGAACATTGGAGAAAACAGGAATTAACTTATTGATTATAGTAGCTGTGATGATTCCAGCAGCACAATGGCCTTTTCACAGATGGTTAATTGAATCAGCTGTTGCTCCAACTCCTATTTCTGCTATTATGCATGCGGGTTTAGTAAATGCTGGAGGTATCATATTAACTAGATTTTCGCCACTTTTTCATGATGATATTGCACAAATCATTTTACTAATTTTCTCTAGTATTTCTGTCTTAATCGGAACAGGAATTAGTTTAGTTCAAGTTGATTATAAACGTCAGCTAGTAGGTTCAACTATTGCACAAATGGGATTTATGCTTATTCAATGTGCATTAGGCGCCTATTTAGCAGCTATTATTCATTTAATTTTACATGGTTTGTTTAAAGCTACACTATTTTTACAAGCTGGTTCTTCCGTGCAACGTTTTGGGGTAGTGAATCAGTCTAATGAAAAGATGTCCAATTTATGGATGATAGTTGGGCGTGTTTTAGGATTATTTATAGCAATTACTTTCTGGTTTATGACTTCTGGAGAGGGGTATCAACTAGTTAGTGCGTTAATCTTAGGCTGGTCACTATACTTTTCATGGAAACAGCTTGTTGTTTTTGGAGAGGGAAGAATGGGACGAATTGCTGGCGTAATTGTTTTGATTGGATTTTCTCTCATTTACTTTACCGTTCATAATTCTCTTTATAAATGGTTGCATACTGATATTTATCAAAGTGTTCAACCTTCAGCTCCAGCCGTTATCTTTGTTATATGTATTTTACTATTTAGTAGTGTTATTAGTACTTTCGTTACTCGTCATCAATCTTCTACTTTATTCGCTGTACTTTATCTTTGGTTAGTTCGAGTAGGTGAGGCGAGACGAAAGTCAGTAGAAAGTCACCCAAGCTATCTGAAACATTATGTATCAAAGGGAGGTAATTCGTGATGAGCATACCGTCAATATTAAAGAAAGATACAAACATTGATATGCAAGAAAATAATATAAATGATTTAGTTGCATCTGCTAGCCGAGTTATTGCGCCACTTTGGCCTATCTCTACGTTTGCAGCTCACCACCCTTGGATGGGACTTGAAAAGCAATCATTTGAACAAGTCGCAAATTGGTTAAAAGAAGCTCGTAATGTGGATATTTATCCTAGTGCCTCCATGATTCATTCGGCAAAAGCGAAAGGTGAGATTGAGGAATCATTTTTACAAATGAGTTTGTCTCGTTGGATAGATTCACAATCTTTTCATATTCCGCGAGAGAAAGCAGAGCGATTTTGCCAAGCAGCTTTAAAGTTAGAAAAATTACCTTCTAGTCTATTATCATCGCCAGAAGTAAATAAATTGGCAGAAGAAATGAATTATATAAATACAGCAAGTATGCAAGCCTCTGTTATGCAGCCAATAAGTTCGCTTATAGAGAGTCAAAATAGTGAAAACCTATCTGATGTTCTTAATTATCATATCATTAAATGGTGTAAATTATATCTTGATGAATCCGGATCAAATTGGACGATGCCAAATCGAGAGAAAGGTTTTTATCGTGCATGGCAACACCTTATTAAATTTGATCCAGCGTTCAGTAAAAATGAGCGTAAAGTTTTAAAAGATTGGCCACAAGATGCCGAAGTAGCTTTAGCGAGAGCATTATCTGAACTAGGAATTTCTAAATCTAACATACAATCTTACCTTGAAGGGCACTTACTTTCTTTGCCTGGGTGGGCAGGAATGATACGATGGCGCTCACAACAAGCAATTCAGGAACAGGAACTTCTCATAGAATATTTAGCAGTTCGAATTTCTATGGAGCTGGCTATTGTAAAACCTTATTTACCTTTAAAAAATCAAAAGGTTGAGAAAAAAGTTTCGATCGTCCCACTTATAGCTTCTTGGATCTATTGGGGGAATATTTCAACACGGGAATGGTTACAAATGCCTGCTACTGAACAAAGTGAGTTATTAGTATTCGCTTATCGTTTTGATGAAAATATTCGCAAGAAACTTTGGCTGGAAGCTTGGGAACAAACGCATGCAGAGCAATTAAGAGAGAAGATTGCTTCTACACAACGTGCAACCGATGATAAAAAGCGTGTATTAGCTCAATTAGCATTCTGTATTGATGTACGTTCAGAACCATTTCGTCGCCACCTTGAAAAATTAGGTCCGTTTGAAACATTTGGAATAGCTGGTTTCTTTGGATTACCAATTGCAACTAGTGAACTAGGTAGTAATAACAACCACCCTTCTTTGCCAGTTATACTCAAACCGAAACATCAAATAAAAGAGCTCACAAATGAAAATGAACTTAAATCTTATGAGCAGCGTAAGAGGGTAGGCAGTTCGGTACGTTATACATTTAAAACGATGAAACAGAACGTAATGACAAGTATGGCGCTACCTGAGTTAAGTGGTCCTTTACTTGGTCTACAGATGGTGACAAGAAGTTTTGTCCCAAGAGGAGTTGGTAGTTTCATTCGTAACCTTCGTAAAACTATGTTACAAAAACCTGATACAACATTCTCGCTTAATCATGTTCATGACACAAAGGGTGAGATACCTATCGGTTTTACGAAAGAAGAAAAAGTGAACTATGTGCGTCAAGCTTTAAAAATGGTGGGACTGACAGAAAAATTTGCTCCTTTAGTTGTAATGTGCGGACATAGTAGTCAAAGTACGAACAATCCTTATGCTGCAGCACTTGAGTGTGGTGCTTGTGGCGGAGCAGCAGGGGGATTCAATGCAAGAGTTTTTGCTACTTTATGTAATCTTCCAGAAGTGAGAGAAGCGTTGTTTGCTGAAGGTATTAAAATTCCTGAGGATACCATTTTTGCAGCAGCTGAACATAAAACAACAGTGGATGAATTGGAATGGATTTACGTCCCAGAACTTTCGGAAACTGCGCAAGAAGCATTTGATTGTATCGAGTCGATTATGCCAAATGTGAGTCAACATGCAAATAGAGAGCGTTTAACGCAATTACCAAATTTTAAAACGAAAATAAAAAATGCGAGTAAAGAGGCACATCGATTTGCAGAAGATTGGAGTGAAATACGTCCAGAATGGGGATTAGCTCGTAATGCATCTTTTATTATCGGGCAACGAGAATTAACTCAGAATTGTGACTTAGAAGGTAGGGCTTTCCTCCATAATTATGATTGGAAACAGGATGAAAGTGGCGATATATTAGCTAACATTATTGCAGGACCAGGAACAGTAGCTCAGTGGATAAATCTACAATATTACGCTTCAACTGTAGCTCCTCATTATTATGGTAGTGGAAACAAAACAACCCAAACCGTAACGGCGGGTCTAGGTGTTATGCAGGGAAATGCAAGTGATTTGTTGCCAGGCTTACCTTGGCAATCCGTTATGCAGTCAGATAGTGAGACGTATCATTCACCACTTCGTTTACTAATTGTAATTCAAGCGCCTATTCAATATATAGAACGTTTGCTAAATAATGATTTCACATTTCGAGAAAAAGTTCAAAATGGATGGGTTAGACTTGCAAGTGTTGATCCAGAGGGACGCTGGAAAAACTGGTAACAATCATGTAATGAATTATCAACTAATGTTACTAGCTTAAAAGTTTCATAAATACAATAATGAAGAAGGAGTGCTCCATATGAATTCAAAGAATAAAAAAGTTTTATTGTTAACAGACATTAAGCACGGAATAGAGCCTATTATCCAGCAAGTAACTAACATTCAACAAGAAAACATGTTGACTATACACAGCTACGATTCTGTAATTGTACATCCTTATGGAGATATAATGAGATCTATTATTATTGCTATTTATCAAGAAAATGTTGAAGAAATTTTTGTTGTAGGAATAGAGGATAAAGAAACGGATGTAGTTAATCTACAAATTCAACGTGATTCCATAAAAAATAACAGGGAACTAGACTATCTCTTTGAAAATTGCATGCCTGAATTTTCAAGTGGTAGCCTTGATGAATGGCTAAGTGGAAAAGAAAATGTTAGTGAAAATATTGAGAAGAGTATAGATATGATTTGTCATCATCCACTAGTACCGTCTGATGTTAAAGTTTATGGTTTCAAGATTGATAGAACAGGGGAAAAAGAAACGGTTGTTAAAGTTTCTGTTAATAAAGTAGTGAAACAAATGCATTCTTATGTGTAAGTTATCGATAGATAAGCAACTTTTATTTGGTAGATACTATAATATGTTAAATATTTGGAGTTGTTTCCTTTAAAAAGAGTAAAAGAAATCTTCTATAAATGGAGATCTTTTGCTCTTTTTATAATAAAAATAAAAAATTATTTGACGTTTTTTCGAAAAAAATTTTTAAGACAAGGCTTTTAGGTTTATGAAAACCTTTATTCATGATAGCAAGATAATTTTGATAAGAAGTATATAGTAAGAATGATTTGGAGATACCGATGGGGATATAACTATTTTATTTAGGACGGTGCAATTAAAATGGATTTACAGAAAGGGAAATTATATTGGAACACGACTTTTTCTAATACACCTTCTTATCCTCGTTTGGACGAAGATATAAAATGTGACGTACTAATAATAGGAGCAGGAAGTTCGGGTGCTCAATCAGCATACTATTTGAGTGAATCAGATTTAAATATTGTTATCGTTGATAAAAGAAAGGTAGGACATGGAAGTAACCTTACAAATACAGCACTTATTCAATATTTAGGTGATAAGATGTTTTTTGAACTTGTAAATACATTTGGGGAAGAGTATGCAGTTAAGCATATGAAATTATGTGAACAAGCTATTAATGATATTGAATATGCTGATCAAAACTTGCCTTATTGCTCTGACTTTAAACGACGTGACAGCTTATATTATGCAAGTTATGAAGAGGATATAAAGAAATTAGAAAAGGAACTGTATTATTTACATAAGCATGATTTTAAAGCGGCTTGGTTATCAGAACAACAAATTGGACAGAGATATCCATTTAAAAAACGTGCAGCTATTTATACGTATAATGATGGTGAAATAAATCCTTATAAATTTACACATAGTTTATTAGAACAAGCCTCTAATAAAGGAGTTCACATTTATGAAGATACAGAGATTGTTGGCAAAAAGTTAGAGAAAGAATGTGCTATCTTTTATACAAAGGAGGGCAATTCTATTACTGCCAATAAAGTAATTGTGGCTGCAGGATATGAAGGATTGGAATTTAAAAAGGAAAAGAACGCTACACTGATTAGCTCATATGCAATTGTTACTAATCCTGTGGAAGATTTATCTTCTTGGTATAAACGCACTCTCATTTGGGAAACTGCGAGACCATATATTTATATGAGAACTACTGCAGATAATAGGATTATTATAGGTGGATTAGATGAAGATACAAACATTGCTCAAGAAAGAGATTCAAAATTAATCCATAAAAAAGAGAAATTAGTGAATGAATTTAATAAGCTCTTTCCCAATATAACAGTTGAACCTGAATTTTATTTAAGTGCTTTTTATGGTGGTACTCATGATGGTTTACCTATAATTGGAATGTATGAAGAGTTTCCAAATTGTCACTTTATCTATGCGTATGGAGATAATGGATTAGTTTATAGTATGGTACTTTCTAAAATTGTTCGAGATATAATTATTAACGGTTCAAGTCCAGATTTGAATTTATATTTACAAACTAGACCAAAACTAAATGAGTAAACTGCATGTATACAAAATCATAGTAGTAAGGAGCTTATTTAGGGTTCCATTATAAAAAAACGCTATTTTAAATGTATTAGTTTCATGTGACTATTTGTTATGTTTATGAATGCTTAAATAAAGCATTCATAAACAATATTATTTGTTAAATCCATTCATTTTACTAAGTTCAGTTATTTGTATAATCCATTCTTTTTTTAGGTAGGGTAGAGTTGCTTGGATATGATGATATTCCCATTCTTCCTCAATGGTAGGGTAAAGATTAAATAAGTATTTTTCTTCATCATTTGTTACATTTGCTTTAGGATTGCCAGTAAGTTTAAAATAAATGTCGCACCATCCGCTATAGTTTGTTAACATGAATAAAAAATTAGGACATGTGAATTCGATGAGGTATATTTCTTTTTCTAATTGAATATCTGATAGTAATTCTCTTGCAGTCTCATAAGTAGGCTTCTTTTGGTAACCATTGCATGAATGCCATGCCCAAATGGGGAAATCTATAATAAAGTCAATACCTTTCTGTTTCATGTGTCTTACAATGTATTTATATACGGTGTAATCTTCTTTATTAACAAAAATAGGATCGGCTATAAGCTTACCTTCATTCAAAAGTGTATTTATAGCATTTTGGTTTTGAAAAGTCCATAGGATTGTTGAATCTATAGATGTATTTAAGTTTGATTGTTTATAAAATTGTTTTTTCATCTTTCTCTCCATTTTCTTTTTTATTTTATAAGAGTTTAAGATAAGTACAAAGTGCATTATATTTTTATCTTTATTAAGAGTTGGAAAAATCCATTAAAGAATAGAAGAGTTTGTTTGCAATTACAAAAAATGATTCTTATAATCATTTAAAAATAACAGAAGTATTTGTTCTAATAAAGAATGAATTGTGCTTTAAAAATTAGAAAGGATAGCCATGCAAAATAAAATTATTGTTATGTTTCAAAAAGATTTTCGTTTATATGATAACCCAGCGCTATTTGAGGCTGTTCAGTCTGGTGAGGTTCTTCCTGTATATATACAAGATGAAACTTTTTCAATAGGAAGTGCGGCAAAGTGGTGGTTGCACCATGCTGTAATAGATGTAAAGAAGCAACTTGAGGCATTGGGCTCTACTTTTATAATACGTAAAGGAAAGACACAAGAAGAAATACTTTCTCTCATAGAACAATTAAATATAACGGCTGTATATTGGAATATTTGTTATGATCCGGACAGATTACAATCTAATCAAAAAATGAAAATGATGTTAGAAGATAGAGGTATTATCTGTAAGGAATTTAATTCGCATTTATTATTAGAACCGTGGATTATTAAAAAGAAAGATAACACTGAATATAAGGTGTTTACGCCTTTTTACAATGCATTTCAAAAGCAGGTAATACCTAAACCTATTAGCAGAGTGCAGAGTATAAAGTGGGGAAGCTCTTTACCAGCAAGCTTATCTGTTTCAGAATTACACTTGTTGCCGACTATACCGTGGACCTCTCATATGGAAGCAATATGGAATCCGACAGAAGAAGGGGCATATAAAACATTCAAGAAGTTTTTCTCTAGCAAATTAGCCTCTTATAGTGAAGGAAGAGATTTTCCAGGTCAAAATGTCCATTCGATGTTGGCACCGTATCTTTCATTTGGTCAAATATCAGTAAAGCTAATGTTTCATTACTTAATAAATAAAAGTACCGAAAGACAATGTAGTCTTTTTGAAAAACAAGTTAATAGTTTTATACGTCAATTAATTTGGCGAGAGTTTTCTTATTATTTACTATACCATTATCCATTTACAGTATATAAACCTCTTAATAAGAGCTTTGAACATTTTCCGTGGAATAAGGAAGAGGAGTTATTAAGAGTATGGCAAAAGTCTAGTGGTAATAAGTCAAGAGTAAAACAAGACTGATTTTTTCTAGGTGCGATTTTTTCAGCATACGGAAATAGACCCGACCAAAAATGAAATTTTTTCGGGCCGTTTCCAAGATTGCGTCAATAACAAAGTGTTATTTTTCTATCACGCTCCTTGGTGGCGTGTAGAGTTGATGGTTACGTAGTAGCGTATCCACCAGACGCACAAATTTTCTTGCGGTTAAGACGATGGCTCTTTTGTGTTGATGTTTGGGTGTTTCTTTGTATTTCTTTTGATAAAATGCTTGATATTCAGGCAAATATCTTCTTACTGAATTGGCAGCCTCAACTAAGTAATAGCGAAGATAACGATTGCCTTGTTTGGTTAAGGGCGTATTTTCAGACTGATAATTTCCAGATTGCTTGATTTTCCAGCTTAATCCGGCATATTTAGCTAGTTTCGTTTGGTCTTCAAATCGTTGGATTTGTCCGATCTCAGCTAGTAATCCAGCAGCATACACTTTTCCAACACCAGGAATACTCGTCAAGCATTGGTATTCTGGTAGGACCATTACGAGCTGTTCAATTGCCTTATCAAGGTCTTTGATACTGGCTTCGAGTGCACGAATTTCGCGAGCAAGAATACTCAGGATAATATTGATGGATTCTTGAGCGACTTCTCCTAAACGATAAGACATAGTAATGGCTCGTTGAATCGTTTTCGCTAATCCTTCTGGATTTTTAAACCGGCCGTTACCTTTTTCTTGAAGCAAAGAGGCGAAATCTGTTAAAGGCATTTGAGCTAATTCTTCTAACCCATAATCTTCTGTCATTAAAGCGATTAAGGTAGCTCCAAATACAGAAGAAGGAGTTTCGCTATTCTTTAACTCACGCGTGAGCGTGTTGCATTTGTAAGTTAAATTTTCGAGAAAATGTTGTTTCGTTTCTACAAGTTGTCCAATTAATTGGTAACGTGTGCGAGTTAAACGTTGAAGAGCCATATATTTCTCTTCTTTAATGGGAGACGTAGTGAATCTTTGGATTCTTAAAAAGTCAGCGATTCGCATCGCATCATTTTTATCTGTTTTATCTTCATCAAATATTCGACTGAATTGCTTGATGCGAAAAGGATTTTCGATGGTAACGACGGTATTTATACGCTTTAATTCTCGATCCTCATTAAAAAATGTAGCAGGATGAAAGCTGTACATAGAAGTTGACTCCATGCCTATGACGATTTGAGAAAACGAGTACACATTTTGAAATTCTAAAATTTTTTGTTTAATTTGATGAGCGCCTTTCACGTCATTTCCGAGACTCGCTTCAAGAAGAATTGTCAATTGGTTATCGTCTGATAAAAAGCACACATCTAGTTTCTCAGAGCTGACATCTAATCCGACAAATAAGTTCATTTGGAAGGACCTCCTTTCATTGGTTATTTGGAATATGCTTCGATACTATGGGATTTCCCAGAAGCTCATTGCGTAACCACAACCTCGCCTACGAGAATACAATGACAACTTTTGGGGGCTACCTTTTGAACTACTATCCAAAAGCCCAATCAGTTATCGAAACAGCTAGTGTGTTGGTAGTGATAGCAATGGCTCGGGTAACAGACTTTTTATCGTAGACAGAGCTACAGGGGAAATGAGCAAATTCCCGATGGATCCTTTCCATACATCCATTGTATCTGGGAAATTCAATAATATCGAAACAAATTCCGTAAGGAATCTTGTTATCTATTTTTTTTAAAATCAGGGTAATTAGAAAGCAGAAATACTGATCTAAACTATATTCTACGAG
>NZ_CP147983.1:3188486-3218122 GCF_045291115.1 Bacillus sp. PPSBB_2 | reverse complement strand
GTCTAGTGGTAATAAGTCAAGAGTAAAACAAGACTGATTTTTTCTAGGTGCGATTTTTTCAGCATACGGAAATAGACCCGACCAAAAATGAAATTTTTTCGGGCCGTTTCCAAGATTGCGTCAATAACAAAGTGTTATTTTTCTATCACGCTCCTTGGTGGCGTGTAGAGTTGATGGTTACGTAGTAGCGTATCCACCAGACGCACAAATTTTCTTGCGGTTAAGACGATGGCTCTTTTGTGTTGATGTTTGGGTGTTTCTTTGTATTTCTTTTGATAAAATGCTTGATATTCAGGCAAATATCTTCTTACTGAATTGGCAGCCTCAACTAAGTAATAGCGAAGATAACGATTGCCTTGTTTGGTTAAGGGCGTATTTTCAGACTGATAATTTCCAGATTGCTTGATTTTCCAGCTTAATCCGGCATATTTAGCTAGTTTCGTTTGGTCTTCAAATCGTTGGATTTGTCCGATCTCAGCTAGTAATCCAGCAGCATACACTTTTCCAACACCAGGAATACTCGTCAAGCATTGGTATTCTGGTAGGACCATTACGAGCTGTTCAATTGCCTTATCAAGGTCTTTGATACTGGCTTCGAGTGCACGAATTTCGCGAGCAAGAATACTCAGGATAATATTGATGGATTCTTGAGCGACTTCTCCTAAACGATAAGACATAGTAATGGCTCGTTGAATCGTTTTCGCTAATCCTTCTGGATTTTTAAACCGGCCGTTACCTTTTTCTTGAAGCAAAGAGGCGAAATCTGTTAAAGGCATTTGAGCTAATTCTTCTAACCCATAATCTTCTGTCATTAAAGCGATTAAGGTAGCTCCAAATACAGAAGAAGGAGTTTCGCTATTCTTTAACTCACGCGTGAGCGTGTTGCATTTGTAAGTTAAATTTTCGAGAAAATGTTGTTTCGTTTCTACAAGTTGTCCAATTAATTGGTAACGTGTGCGAGTTAAACGTTGAAGAGCCATATATTTCTCTTCTTTAATGGGAGACGTAGTGAATCTTTGGATTCTTAAAAAGTCAGCGATTCGCATCGCATCATTTTTATCTGTTTTATCTTCATCAAATATTCGACTGAATTGCTTGATGCGAAAAGGATTTTCGATGGTAACGACGGTATTTATACGCTTTAATTCTCGATCCTCATTAAAAAATGTAGCAGGATGAAAGCTGTACATAGAAGTTGACTCCATGCCTATGACGATTTGAGAAAACGAGTACACATTTTGAAATTCTAAAATTTTTTGTTTAATTTGATGAGCGCCTTTCACGTCATTTCCGAGACTCGCTTCAAGAAGAATTGTCAATTGGTTATCGTCTGATAAAAAGCACACATCTAGTTTCTCAGAGCTGACATCTAATCCGACAAATAAGTTCATTTGGAAGGACCTCCTTTCATTGGTTATTTGGAATATGCTTCGATACTATGGGATTTCCCAGAAGCTCATTGCGTAACCACAACCTCGCCTACGAGAATACAATGACAACTTTTGGGGGCTACCTTTTGAACTACTATCCAAAAGCCCAATCAGTTATCGAAACAGCTAGTGTGTTGGTAGTGATAGCAATGGCTCGGGTAACAGACTTTTTATCGTAGACAGAGCTACAGGGGAAATGAGCAAATTCCCGATGGATCCTTTCCATACATCCATTGTATCTGGGAAATTCAATAATATCGAAACAAATTCCGTAAGGAATCTTGTTATCTATTTTTTTTAAAATCAGGGTAATTAGAAAGCAGAAATACTGATCTAAACTATATTCTACGAGGGGAAAGGCAATATGGAGAGAAATATAAGTAAAGAATATGCAATTCGAATTGCTACTGAAAATAAAAGTGATAGTATTATCCTTTTATTAAAAGAGGTAGCACAATGGCTACAATATAAAGAAGTGGATCAGTGGCAGTATCTTTTAGGAGAGGAAGCTACGGCTGAAATACTAGAATGTATAAGAGAGAAATATACATATGTTGTTCTGAAAGAAGATGAAATAGTTGGTACGGTTACAGTTTCTCCTAAACAAAATGAATGGGATGAACATATTTTTGGTAAAGAGGAAGTTTCTAATTCATTATATATTCATAGATTTGCGGTGAAACGGAAGTATAAGGGAAATGGAATAGGAGAATGGATTTTACGGTGGGTAGAAGAGAATGTGCAATGTGATAAAGAATATTTGAAGTTAGATTGCGTGGGGCATAATCGTACGTTGAATGATTTTTATAAGAAAAATAGTTTTGAATATGTTGGAAGTACGGATGGGCTTAGTAAGTTTCAAAAGAAAAGGAGAATGTGAATGCATCCAATTAACGTAAGTTTAGTTGAAAAGTTAATACAGGAACAGTTTCCTGAATGGGCCCATTTAGAAGTGAGACCTGTAAAGTTTAGTGGGCATGATAATAGGACGTTTCACTTAGGGGATGAGATGAGCGTAAGATTGCCAAGTGATGTGGCATATGCACCGCAAGTAGAGAAAGAAAATAGTTGGCTTCCTATATTAAGTAAGGGGCTTTCTTTACTGATTTCTACCCCACTTGCGAAAGGAAATCCGTCTGAAGCGTATCCATTGCCTTGGTCTATTAATAAGTGGATAGAGGGAGAAACAGTTACGAAACAAAACGTTCGGGATTTAAATGAATTTGCGGCGGACTTAGGATCTTTTTTAGTAGAATTGCAATCTATTAATGCGAGTAACGGACCTTTAGCTGGAACACATAATTTTTACCGAGGCGGACTTATATCTGTATATGATGAAGAGGCGAGAGTTGCTATTGAAAATAATAAGGATGTTTTTGACGAGGCATTATTAAAGCACCTTTGGAATGTAGCACTTAGTTCGACATGGGATCGTAAGCCAGTTTGGGTTCATGGAGATGTAGCGCCAGGGAATTTACTCGTTAAAGATGGAAAGCTTTGTGCTGTAATTGATTTTGGTATTTTAGGTGTAGGAGATCCTGCTTGTGATGCAGCGATGGCGTGGACGTTTTTTGATGAAAATAGTAGAAATGTATTTAAAGAAGTATTACGCATGGATGAAGAAACGTGGAATAGAGCGAGAGGATGGGCACTTTGGAAGGCGTTAATTACATATGATGCGAATAGGGATAGTAATGAAAAAGTAGCAGAAGAATCGTATCGTATCACGCAAGTGATTGTGGATGATTATAAAGGGTAATAGAAAAGCCTATTTTAAAATAGGCTTTTTCATATGATTAAATAGTAGAAACGGAAAGAAGGAATACGACATAACTATACAGAATATTTAGATAATAGGAGGTGTCGAATTTTGAGGGAAATTGAATTAAAGAGTAATGTAATTAAGACAGGGCGAGAGAAGGGGATTATTCTTCGATTTATACTTGCTAGTCTCGTTGGAGTGTTTATGTTTTTCGTTCCTGTTACGATAAACGGTGCATCGTCTATTATGATTGATCATATCGTATCGTGGATTAGGGCTTTGGTTCCTGGCATAGTACCTTATTATGCATTATTTGTTATGGCAATTGGTGCGATTTATCCATTTTATACGAAGAAATGGAATGCATCTATCGTAGACATTTGTTTTTCTATTTTAAAAGTAGTTGGCGTTGTTTTTGGCATATTATATTGTTTAAAAGTAGGACCAGATTGGTTCTTTGCGCCAGATGTTGGACCGTTTTTATATGAGAAGCTAGTCATATCAGTAAGTTTGCTCGTTCCAATTGGCTCGGCGTTTTTAGCGTTATTAGTCGGATATGGATTGCTTGAATTTATCGGTACATTTTGTCGTCCGATTATGAGGCCATTATGGAATACGCCGGGGAGATCGGCAATCGATGCAGTTGCGTCTTTCGTTGGAAGTTATTCGCTTGCTCTCCTTATTACGAATCGCGTGTATAAAGAAGGAAAGTATACGACAAAAGAAGCGGCGATTATCGCTACAGGATTTTCTACAGTATCCGCTACATTTATGATCATCATCGCAAAAACATTAGATATTATGCATTTATGGAATGTTTATTTTTGGACTACACTTGTTGTAACATTCATCGTGACTGCTATCACCGTAAGAATCCCGCCCCTTAGTAGAAAACCAGATACATATGTAACAGAAGAAGGGTTCCCAGAGCCTGTTTATAAAGAGAAAATGTTAGAACGTGCTTGGGAAGATGCGTTAGAAGTATCAAAGTCTGCACCGAGCATTATGAAAAATATTGCAATGAATTTAAAAGACGGATTTATTATGACAATGGGAATTTTACCATCCATTATGTCAGTAGGATTAATTGGTATCGTCTTAGCGAAGTTTACGCCAATATTTGATTGGATCAGTTATATTTTCTATCCGTTTACATGGCTATTACAATTACCGGAAGCAGACTTAGCTGCTAAAGCTGCATCAGTTGGTATTGCAGAAATGTTTTTACCGTCATTATTAGTAGTAAGTGCACCACTTGTGACAAAGTTTGTCATTGCAGTTGTTTCCGTATCATCTATACTGTTTTTCTCCGCTTCCATTCCTTGTATATTATCAACAGATATTCCGTTAAAAGTATCTGAACTCATTATTTTATATGTGCAGAGAACGATTTTAACGTTGCTTATTATTACGCCGATTGCTTATTTGTTGCTTTGAAGTTTTAATAAGATAAAGTTAAACAAAAGAAGCCGTCTGTAAAAAGAGGGCTTCTTTTGTTTAAAAGCGGGATATTCTTATTTATTTTTCGTATATGACGTAACGCTTCTTAAGAAGATTCCTAGTCCCGCAAAAAAGAATCCTAAGCATAATAAGCTGCCTGGCGTTCCCCAAGTAATTTGATCTAGCATTTTTTATCCCCTCCCGTTTATCATTATATAGAATTTATTGGAAATTATCAAAAAATTCTTTTTTTAATGGTTACTGATGAGTCTTCCTACCTTATACGAGAAGAATATATTTGAAAAGAATTCTTTTCTTTATATTTTTTTATTCTTATAATACGTTTTTGATTCTTATGATATAGTAACAACAAAGGGGGCTTAAAAATGGAAATTATTCACGAAAGAGCAAAGTTGCGGTTAATGGATAATACTGATGTCGAAACTTTGTTTTCGATTGTAGAAGGAAATCGGGATATTTGGGCGTATTTAATCTCTAAAATGGATAGTGTGCAAGATATGCAACAATACGTTCAAAAAGCGATAAAGGGTTACGGAAGAGGTACTCAAATACCTTTCATAGTCGTAGATCAACAGTCGAATAAGATTGTAGGAAGTACACGTTTATATAATATTTCAGTAGAAGATAAGACAGTTGAGTTAGGGCAAACGTGGTATCATCCGAGTGTGCAACGTACGAGTATAAATACAGAGTGTAAGTATATGCTTCTTCAGTATGCTTTTGAAAAATTGCATATGCTGAGAGTGCAAATTAAGACGGATGCAAGAAATGAAAAAGCACAACGAGCAATTGAAAGGTTAGGCGCAGTAAAAGAGGGTGTGCTTCGAAATGAAAGAAAATTACCGAATGGTTATGTGAGAGATGCGGTGGTGTACAGTATTATCTCGAGTGAATGGCCAAGCGTAAAAGAAAAATTGTTAGAAAAATTAGAGTTGTATAAAGAAAAGTTATAATTCGTGTTTTGAAAGGTATATTGTTCGTGAGATATGAAAAATATACCTTTTTTCTTACAAAATGCTACTTTATTTTAATTCCTTTTGTTTCATCGTTCCCTTCTGAGAAAAAATTCGTTACAATGTAGTTGTATGGTAATAAACTTATGAATTTAAAAAATGTAATGAAAACCGCAAATGAAAATGAATTGATAATCCTCAATTTTAAATGAAAACCCTTTTATACATAAATAACAAGTAAAGTTCCTTCTTTTAAATAAACTCAAACAAAACGATTTGATATAAATGTTTTTTATAGAAGTATGGATGATGTACGGAGGCAATTACAAATGAAAGAAAATAAGAAGAGTAAGAAAAGACGAATCTTTCAAGTATTTTTACTAATGATTTGTTCTGCTATTTTATATGTAAGTTATGCAGCTTACGATATTTGGAGTTATCGTTTTAAAGCAAATGATGACGTGAAAACGGATGCTGGTATCGTACTAGGAGCAGCTTCATGGAACGGAAAACCATCTCCTGTATTTAAAGAAAGAATTAATCATGCGATTTCTTTATATAAGAACGGAAATATTAAAAAGATTATTTTTACAGGTGGTACAAAGTTCGAGGCAGAACTTGAGGAAGCACGTACTGCAAGAGTATATGCAATGAAACAAGGTGTAAAAGAGGAAGATATTTTAATTGAAACTAAATCCCTTTTCACTGAAGAAAATTTAAAAAATGCGAAGCAAGTTGGAATAGAGAACGGCATACAAACATACACGATTGTAAGTGATCCACTTCATATGAAACGCGCAATGAGAATCGCAAAACATATTAATATTGAAGCGTATGCTTCACCAACGCCGACATCAGCATATAAAACGTTAGATACAGAAATACCATTCTTCTTTAAAGAATTATTCTCGTATATTGGATATGTAACCTCTTTGCCGTTAAAAGCATTGAAGGGGGACTAATATAAGAAAAGGATCTATCCTTAAATAGGAACTTTTCTTATTAGTCAAAAACATTGTATTTTTATCGGAATAGTGAAACAATAGAGAGGTAGCTTCATATAATCATAATGACAAAATGAACGGTTTATGAATCGAGCATAAAGGAGATTATAGTATGGCACTCTCATTTGTTGAAACAGAAGAACAGTCTTTAATTATTGAGAAAATAAATAAATTGATTCCGAAGTTCATGGAAAGGGAGCATCAGCTAAGTGAATTAGGATCATTTCCGTATGAAAATATAAATGATTTGAAAGATATCGGATATACGAAATTAACGTTACCGAAGGAATTTGGTGGTAGTGCCATTTCTTTATATGACTTCGTTTTATTTCAAGAGAAAATCGCGGAAGGCTGTGGAGCTACTGCATTATCGATTGGCTGGCATCTTGGCATTGTGAAGGAGCTAGCGGAAAATCGCTCTTGGAATGATGAGATGTTCAAATGGTTTTGCGAAGAAGTACGTAATGGTGCGCTCTTTAACAGGGCAGCAACAGAACCGAAAACAGGGAGTCCGACGCGTGGCGGCAAACCAGAAACAATAGCGGTTCAACAAGGCGAGAAGTGGGTTATAAATGGAAGAAAAACTTTTACAACGATGGCGCCAGTACTTGATTATTTTATTATTTCAGCAAGTATGGAAGGCCGTGAAGAAGTTGGTGAGTTTGTTATTCCAAGAAATACACTCGGTGTATCTATTGAAGAAACGTGGGATAGCGTTGCAATGCGAGGGACTGCTAGCCACGACCTTGTCTTACAAAATGTAGAGATAGACAACCGCTTTTTTACGGATGTAAAAGGCGGGAAAGTGAAACAAAAGGGTATTGGCTGGTTGCTACATATACCAGCATGTTATTTAGGAATTGCACAATCAGCAAGAAATTATGCAGTTCAGTTTGCGGGATCATACAAACCAAATAGTTTAAACCATTCTATTAGTTTATTACCGAATGTTAGAAGATTAGTTGGAGAATTAGAACTCGAGCTTATGCAAGCTCGCGTCTTTTTATATCAAATTGCGAAAAAATACGATGAGGCAGAAGATAAACTGTCACTGCAAGCAGAATTAGCGGCAGTGAAATACGCCGTAACAAATGCGGCGATATCCATAGTGGATAAATCAATGCGCATCGTAGGGGCAAAAAGTTTATCAGAAAAAAATCCGCTTCACCGTTACTATTTAAACGTTAGAGCAGGACTGCATAATCCGCCGATGGATGATGCAACACTATCTATGCTTGCGGATGCGGCGTTTCGGTCATAGTTTTTAAAGCATGGGTTTGATTACTAATCAAACCCATGCTTTTTATATGTATGAAGCACTTGGTTGAGATGTAGGTTTTTAATATAAATGATTATCATGTTTTTTTGATTGTGTCTTGTTGAAAAATTCTTATTGTAATGCCAGTTTGGAGGCTGTATAAACATTTTTCGTATTTAATCCCAAATTAATGGCCTTTCTAAGTTTACCATTCGTAAATATTGTAAAAATTGACCTGCATGGACCGCATCATGATAGGCAATTCGTAATAGCATATCGCCTAAATATCGTTGATAGCCAACATCGCTTCGATCAATAAGTCTTGTATTTAGCTCTGCTATGCTTATTGATTGAACATATTCTATGAAATCGGCAAAACATGATTGTGCTAATTCAATTTCTTTTTTTACACAAGTAATTGGCTCGTCATCATACGGGGTACGTATGTCGTTTATTGAGCCGTTGTTTTTTATAATCATATGATAGTAAAAAGTTGAGCTCCATACGTGACGAATCATTTCACCAAAGGACATAGCCTCAGGATCAGGCTTCCAATTAAGAAAATTATCGGGAAGAGAATTCCATAATTTTTCTGAGCGCCTTCTCGTTTCTTTTAAATTTAATATACTAAGATCAATTGCATTCATAATACATTCTCCTTTACTATTAAACTTAAAATAATTGTATCAATTTAATAGTTAGGGTATCATCGAAATATGAATGTATATCCGAATATCTCATATATAGCTAAACTAATTGCTGAACCTACAAGAGCAATCATCTTAGATTGTCTAATGAATAATCAGGCACTACCTGCTAGTGAATTGGCTTATATGGCAAAAGTGTCACATCCAACAATTAGTTCGCATCTTTCTAAATTAGTAGAAGGGAATTTACTTACAGTTGAACAACATGGTAGACATCGTTACTATCGACTTGCTAATCAAGAAGTTGCCGAAGTGCTTGAAAAGTTAGGGACAATTGCACCAACAGTTCAAGTTCGCTCTTTAAAACAATCAATCCAACTAAAACAAATTCGTTATGCTCGAACTTGTTATGATCATCTTGCAGGCAAACTCGGTGTAGAGATAACTGAAAAATTACTAGATAGGCAATTTATAATTTTAGAGGGTGGAGAATACATTGTAACGGAACAAGGTAAGAAATGGTTTCTGAATTTTGGAATAAATGTTGATGAGGCAGATACAAAAAGGAGGGTATTTGCAAAACCTTGCCTTGATTGGAGTGAACGGTGTTACCATATTTCTGGTTGGTTAGGGTCTGCAATTGCAAAACTGCTTTTTGAACAGGGATGGATTACGAAAACGGATAAGAACCGAGCTGTCCATCTTACAAAGAAAGGTGTAAAGTTATTGGAAGATCAATTAGGCATTGATCTGAAAACTGAGGAAAGAAAAGCTTGAAATTAGAAAAATCCGTCAAAATGACGGTTTTTTTCATTATGGTAGGAGTGTACATGAATAATAGGATGTTACCAATAATCGTTGCCAATAAAAAATCTTTCTTTTCATTCTTCTTTTTTAAGTTTTAAAGGAGAAAGCTAGGCTTCTTATTTTTACTAATGTTATAATAAGAAAAAAGCACGAAAAGAGGTCATCTCATGCTAGAGGTTATTGCAACATGTTTAGAAGATGTAAAACGAATTGAAAGTGCTGGCGGGAAGCGGATTGAATTAATTTCATCTTATACAGAAGGTGGTTTAACACCGAGTTATGCTTTTATAAAAAAAGCGGTAGAAGTGGTAAGTATACCAATTCATGTTATGATTCGTCCGCATGCGAAGTCTTTTACATATACGGAAGAAGAAATTGAAATGATGGAAGAAGATATTATAGTTGCACAGAAGTTAGGAGCAGCTGGTGTAGTATTAGGCGTATTAAACGAACGAAATGAAGTGGATGAAGAGAAATTAGCGGATTTACTATCTGTTGTAGATGGAATAAATGTAACGTACCACCGTGCGATAGATGATATAAAAAATCCAGTAGAAGCGATGAGCACTTTAAAGAAGTTTCATAAAGTGACTCACGTTTTAACTTCAGGTGGACAAGGAAATATAGTAGAGAATATTCCGGTGCTTACAGAAATGCAAAAGGTAAGTGATGGTCAAATTCAGCTTGTAGCTGGAGCTGGCGTGACGAAAGAAAATATAAAGCGATTGCTAGATGAAACTGGAATCACGCAGGCGCATGTCGGTACAGCGGTAAGAGAAGGAAAATCATGTTTTTCTGAAATAGATCCTAATTTAGTACAAGAATTAGTTGAAATAATAAAATAAGTGCTTAAGAAAGAGGAGAAACGATGAAGGAAAATACGAAGAAAGAATTATTCTCTTGGGCTAAAACGATAGGTTTTACCCTTGTATTAATTGCTATTATTCGCGGTGTTTTATTTACACCTTCTTTAGTACAAGGTGAATCAATGATGCCCACTTTAAAAAATAACGAAAGAGTTCTCGTGAATAAGATTGGTTATAGTATAAGTGGATTAGATCGCTTTGATATTATCGTCTTCCACGGGAAAGAAGGATACGATTTAGTAAAACGAGTAATTGGTTTGCCAGGCGATACAGTTGAGTATAAAAATGATGTTTTATATGTAAACGGAAAAGCGATGGAAGAACCATATTTAAAACAGTTTAAAGAAAAAGCAGTAGGCCGTGTATTAACTCCAGACTTTACGTTAGAACAAATCACTGGGAAAACGAAAGTGCCAGAAGGCCAAGTATTTGTTTTAGGGGATAATCGTGAAGTTTCTAAGGATGGTCGCATGTTTGGCTTTATTTCAGAAGATGAAATTGTCGGAAAAGGACAAGCTGTTTTCTGGCCGTTGGAACAAGTAAGAGCGTTATAAAGTGTGGTGAAGTATGGGAGAGATATTCTTCCATACTTTTTTATTTGCTTAAAATCTATTGATTGAATTGAAAGAATATTTTATAATTTTAAATTATATGTTTGTTTCGAAAAACGGAATTTAAGTTCCGTAATTCGGAACGAAAGGGAGATAGAATGAGTATAAATAAAACGGCAGTTAAGACAATGGATATTTTAGAGTTGTTTTATGAGCATGAAGAGCTAAGTTTAACTGAGATGGTTCAGCTTACAAATATGCCGAAAACATCTGTTTATCGTTTAATTGGTTCGTTGGAAGAGATGGAGTTTTTACAAAAAAACGAAAAGGGGAAATATCGTTTAGGGGTCGTATTTTTACGGTTCGGTCAACTTGTTTCACACCGATTATCAGTAAGAAATATAGCAATTCCTTATATGAAAGAACTTAGAGATAGTTTAGGACAGGCAGTTAATTTAATAATTCAGGATGGAAATGACGCAATTTATGTTGAAAAAATGGAAGGTGTTCAGCCGGTACGCGTGTATACGGCGGTTGGAAGAAGAGCACCGCTTTATGCTGGCGCATGTCCAAGAATTTTACTATCGTATTTCTCTGAGGAAGAGAAACGGAGATACATAGAGGAAGTGGATTTAAAACAGTTTGCAGATGGAACAATCGTGGATAAGAAACAATTGTTAGAAGTGTTGCAAATGGCAAAAAAGGAAGGCTACACCATTAGTTATTCTGAGTTAGAAAATCATACAGCCGCGATAGCAGCACCCATTTTCGCGAGCGATGGAACGGTTGTAGCAGGCATTAGTATTTCGGGATTAGCAATTGAGTACAACGAAAGTAACATTTCATATTTTATTGCGAAGGTGAAAGAAACAGCGCATCGCATTTCGAAAGAACTCGGCTTTTTGGCATAGAAAGAGGGAGTAGGATGAAATTTTCTGCGTTAGGGGATCAAGCAATTATTGTTACATTTGGTGAAGAAATTAAGAGGGATATATATGAGAAAGTACAGCGGTTATTTCAAGCACTGCAGCAACATCCGTTTGCAGGAATGATAGAGTGCGTTCCGTCGTTTACTTCATTAGCTGTTTACTACAATGTATACGAAGTATGGAAGGGAAATGAGAGAAGTGAAAGGTCACATGATTACGTTCGCCAGTATATAAAGGAGCTGTGTGATTCTTATAAAGAAGAAGTAAAACAGGATGTGAAACATATTTCTATACCAGTGTGCTACGGGGGAGAATATGGACCTGATTTAGAAGAAGTCGCGCATTATCACGGTTTACAAGTAGAAGATGTGATTCGAATACATAGTGAAACTACATATTTTGTATATATGCTAGGTTTTACACCAGGGTTCCCGTATTTAGGAGGACTTTCAAAAGAATTAGAAACACCTAGAAAAGAAACACCACGGTTACAAATCTCTCCTGGTTCAGTAGGTATTGGCGGAAATCAAACAGGTATATATCCGCTTGAAACACCAGGAGGATGGAATATTATCGGCCGAACTCCTATTTCATTATTTAATCCGGAAGAAGAAATACCAACATATATTCAAAGTGGTATGTATTTACGATTTATTCCAATAACGAAGGAAGAGTACGTATCGCTTGAGGGGGCTAAAAAATGGATGTAGAGGTTTTGCATGCGGGAATGTTTACAACAGTCCAAGATTTAGGGCGATCTCATTATCAACAATACGGTGTGCCAGTTGGCGGGGTGATGGATCAAAGTGCACTTCGGATGATCAATATGTTAGTTGGTAATGAAGAGAATGAAGCGGGACTCGAAATGACGATTATGGGACCTAAATTGTTAATAAAGAAAACGACTTTACTTGCGATTGGCGGAGCAGATATGGAGCCGTTATTGAATGGAGAACGTATCCCGTTATGGCGTCCCATTTTAGCGGAAGAAGGTAGTATGCTTTGTTTTGGAAAAGTGAAAAGTGGTTGCAGAGCGTATGTAACTTTTGCGGGTGGTATATATATTGAGCGTACAATGGGAAGCAAAAGTACGTACATACGTGCTGCGATTGGTGGTATAGAAGGAAGAATGCTGAAAAAGGGTGACTACTTCCAAATTGGTGCACAACCAGAAATGGCGAGTCGTTTCATTCTAGACTTACAAAAAGATGCGAGAATAAAAACGAAATGGGCAATTAGCAACAGCGTACTACCAAAGTATAAGAAACATCCAAAGCTTCGTGTCATAACTGACTTTGAATACGATCAATTTACAGAAGAAAGTAGAAAGGCATTTTTTACGAAAGAGTATAAGGTATCTAATTATGCTGACCGTATGGGCTATAGGGTTGAGGGAGAGGTTTTAAATAGGAATGAAGAAAAAGAGATTTTATCGAGTCCTGTTACATTTGGAACCATTCAAGTTCCTAATGGTGGACAGCCGATTATATTAATGGCAGATAGGCAAACGACAGGTGGCTATCCGAGAATGGGAAATATCATTTCAGTAGATTTACCTCTTCTTGCCCAGCTAAAGCCGGGGGACTATGTTTCTTTTGAGAAAATTACGCTTGAAGAAGCGGAACAATTGTACATAGAACAAGAAGTAAATATGAATTTATTAAAGAAATTCATCGCTTTACGAAGCTGAAATTAGGAGGAATACATTATGACTACAATCGATTTAAACTGTGATTTAGGAGAAAGTTTTGGCGCTTATAAAATGGGGAATGATGATGAGATTCTTCCGTTCGTTTCCTCTATAAACGTTGCTTGCGGTTTTCATGCGGGTGATCCGTCTATTATGCGTCAAACTGTTGAAAAAGCTTTGGAGCATAACGTAGCAATAGGGGCGCATCCTGGATTTCCTGATTTAATTGGATTTGGTAGAAGAAACATGAATGTTTCAGCAAGTGAAGTATACGATTATGTTCTATATCAAACAGGCGCATTAGACGCATTTGTGAAAGCGGCAGGCGGGAAAATGCAGCATGTAAAGCCGCACGGTGCCTTATATAATATGGCGGCGTCTAATCCGGAAATTGCAGATGCAATTGCAAAGGCAATTTATCATATAAATCCAAGTCTATTACTTTATGGATTAGCAAATAGCGAGGCGTTTATACAGGCTGCAGAAAAATACAAAGTAACTCTTGTACAAGAGGCTTTTGCGGATCGTACATATAAGCAAGATGGTACATTAACGAGCCGTACAGAAGAAAATGCGCTTATAAAAGATGAAGACGAAGCGATAAAGCAAGTACTTCAAATGGTGAAAGAAGGCCATGTAAATGCGGTCAATGGAGAGAAAGTAGCAGTTCAGGCGCAAACAATTTGTTTACACGGTGATGGGGAAAAAGCAGTGCAATTTGCAAAAAGAATATACAGAACATTCAAACTTAATGATATTTCTATTTGTGCACCGAAATAAAAAATAGGGGGAAGTGCTGGGATGATTAAATTAATCGGAATACTACTTGTTGCAGTGGGCTTTTTATTTAGATTAAATACACTTTTAGTAGTTATGGTTGCAGGTATTGTTACTGGTATGGTTTCAGGATTAAGTTTTTATGATGTGATCAGCATGTTCGGTAAATTTTTCATAGAAAATAGATATATGTCTATGCCAATTATATTAACTTTACCGGTAATCGGAATTTTAGAGCGTTACGGTTTAAAAGAAAGAGCAGAAGCACTTATAACGAAATCAAAAGGAGCAACAACTGGAAGAGTATTAATGTCATATTTTACGATAAGAGAATCATCAGCAGCACTAGGGCTTAATATTGGTGGGCATGCGCAAACAGTAAGGCCGCTCGTTGCACCGATGGCAGAAGGGGCCGCGCAAGGTAAATACGGTAAACTTCCTGAAAAATTAAGAGAAAAGATTAAAGCAAACGCAGCAGCTGCTGAAAATACAGCTTGGTTTTTCGGAGAAGATATTTTCATCGCAACTGGAGCTATTTTATTAATGAAAGGATTCTTCGATTCAGTAGGTATGCATGTCGGAGTATGGGATATGGCACTTTGGGGCATTCCGACAGCAATATCTGCACTTATTGTAAGCTGGATTAGATTTAGAAGGTTTGATAAATATATAGAGAAAACAATGAAGGCAGAAGGAAAAGAAGAGAAGGAGGCAATTTAATATGAACATCATCACAATGGATACAATCTATTATGTATTAGGGATAATCGTTGCTTTTATCGCTGTTCGTATCGCATTCGATCTTGAACATCCAAACAGATTCGGTTCTAGTTTATTTTGGGCATTGTTTGCAGTTACATTTTTATTTGGAAATGTAATTCCTTCGTTTTACGTTGGCTGTATCGTGCTCGCTATGGTCGTTTTAGCCTCGCTAAATAAAGTAACAAAATCAGAGGAAAAAGAAGTTCCAGTACAAGAACGTGTGAAACATGCTGAGAAATTAAAAAATAAAATTTTTATGCCTGCACTATTAATTCCTATTTTTACAATTATCGGTACGTTGACCTTAGGGAAAATTAAATGGGGAAATGTCTCTCTTGTTGATCCAGATAAAGTAACATTAGTTGCACTAGCGCTTGGTGCATTACTCGCATTTGTTGCGGCGATGCGTATTACAAAATCAAAAATAACAACACCTGTACAAGAAGGAAGCAGACTATTACAAGCTGTTGGCTGGGCTGTAATTTTACCACAAATGTTAGCAGCACTTGGCGGTATATTCGCGAAGTCTGGCGTTGGACAAGTTGTTTCAGACTTAGTCGGACAAGTGCTACCGACAGAGTATCCGTTCGTTGCCGTTATGGCGTACTGTTTAGGCATGATGCTATTTACAGTCGTAATGGGAAATGCATTCGCAGCGTTTGCTGTTATTACTGGCGGAATTGGCTTACCTTTAATAGTTCAAATGCACGGCGGAAACCCAGCAATTATGGCAGCGCTCGGTATGTTTGCTGGATATTGCGGGACGCTGCTTACACCAATGGCAGCAAACTTTAATATCGTACCTGCGATGCTTTTAGAGCTAAAGGATAAAAATGCGGTTATTAAAGCGCAAGTACCAATTGCTCTTTCAATTTTTATCATAAATATGTTTATTATGTACGGCCTAGTATATCGTTTCTAATTAGGAGGATAAAACTATGAAAACAGTATTATTAACAGGGTTTGATCCGTTCGGCGGAGAAAATATCAATCCAGCTTGGGAAGTAGCAAAAGGTTTGCATGAAAAAACAATTGGAGAATACAAGATAATAAGCAAACAAGTACCAACTGTATTTCATAAATCAATAAGCGTATTAAAAGAGTATATAGAAGAACTAGCGCCGGAAATTATTATATGCATTGGACAAGCTGGGGGCAGACCAGATATTACGATAGAACGTATCGCAATTAATATTGATGATGCAAGAATCGCTGACAATGAAGGGAATCAGCCGGTAGATGTACCGGTTGTAGAAGAAGGAGCGATTGCGTATTGGTCTACACTTCCGATGAAAGCAATCGTAAAAAAACTTCGCGAAGAGGGTATACCGTCATCTGTTTCACAGACGGCAGGCACATTCGTTTGTAATCACTTATTCTATGGACTTATGCATGAACTAGAGAAACATGATAAGAAAATAAAAGGCGGATTCATTCATATTCCGTTTTTACCAGAACAAGCGAATAATTATCCAGGGCAACCGAGTATGTCACTTTCTACTATTCGTAAGGGGATAGAATTGGCAATCGAAGTAACGACGACAGTTAAGGTAGATATTGTAGAGGTTGGGGGCGCAACGCATTAAGTAAAATGAATTGTACAACACCTCCTGTAAACAACTGGTATAATAAGAATAGGAAAATACATAGAGGTGATTTTTGTGCAACAATTTGAAGAAGTACGTTCAATTTTAGAAAAAGCGAAGAAAATTACAGTATTAACAGGCGCTGGTGCAAGTACGGAAAGTGGTATTCCAGATTTTCGTTCAGCAAATGGGTTGTATGCTGATGCGAATGTGGAGATGTATTTATCAAGAGGGTATTATAATCGAAGTCCGAAAGAGTTTTGGAAGCATTATAAAGAAATCTTTCAAATTAATACGTTCCATCAATATAAACCAAATCGTGGACATCGCTTTTTAGCTGCGCTAGAAGAACAAGGGAAAGATATTACGATTTTAACGCAAAATATTGACGGTTTACATCAATTAGGTGGCAGTAAGCATGTCATCGATTTACATGGAACACTTCAAACAGCACATTGTCCAAAATGTAAATCAGGCTATGATTTACAGTATATGATTGATCATGAAGTACCGCGTTGTGAGAAGTGTAATTTCATTTTAAATCCAGACGTTGTTTTATACGGAGATACATTGCCGCAATATCAAAATGCTATCAAACGTTTATATGAAACAGATGTGCTTATCGTTATGGGAACATCACTAAAAGTACAGCCTGTCGCTTCATTCCCGCAAATTGCAAAGAGGGAAGTAGGAGCAACAACTATTTTAGTAAATGAAGAGTTAACAGGACAGGAATATAACTTTGATTTTGTTTTTCAAAATAAGATTGGTGAGTTTGTTGAAGGGTTATCTTCAATGAAATAAGTTATCGAAAAAACTGAGGTATCTGCCTCAGTTTTTTATTTGAGTAATCACTGTTTTAAGCCATATGAAAACATTTTGATAACGTAGTAACAACATCTCTATAATTTATAAAAATCAATTTGCCCTATTTTTCTTTTAGAATAATATTCATGTTATTGTGCATTAAGGGAATGGTAATAAATAGGATATAAAAACAAAAAACTGAAAATTAAATCTTTTATTTCTTTTATAATTAATATAAAATTCTATATATATCATATAAATAAATTTGATACATAATGATTTTGCGTAGAAATGTTAATAGAATGAAGCGAGGGAGCGAAATGAGACAGAAAAAGGAGCAGAAAAAACAATCGAAAAAGAAAAAGACTCATATTCCATTTCGGTTAAATGTACTATTTTTTATTGTCTTTCTTTTATTTTCAGCTATTATAATTCAATTAGGTAAAGTACAAATCATTGATGGAGAAACGTATAGAAATGAAGTAAACAAAAAGGAAGATGTAACGGTAAGCACTCCCGTTCCTAGAGGGAAAATGTTTGATCGGCAAGGTCACGTTATTGTAAATAATAAACCATTACGAACCGTTACATATACGAAAATGAGAGGAGTAGACTCGAAAGAAGTTTTACAAGTAGCAAGAGATTTAGCTAAGCTAATTGAAATGTCGCAAGAGGACATGGATAAGTTAACAGAGACAGATAAGAAAGATTTTTGGATGCAGTTAAATGAAAAGCGGGCAGCGGCGAAAGTAACAAAAGAAGATGAGAGTAAATTTAGAAAGCAAGAAATAGAAGGAAAAGAGTTAGATAAAAAAGTAGAAGAACTGCGCCGGGAAAGAATTACGCAAGAAGAATTAAATGAGCTTTCAAAGGAAGATATAGAAGTATTAGTAATTAAAAGCAAAATGAATGCGGGATATAAAATGACGCCGCAAATCGTTAAAAAAGATGTAAGTCAAAATGAATATGCTGTCGTTAGTGAAAGGTTGGCAAGTTTACCAGGGGTAGATACAACAGTAGATTGGGAACGTGAATACCCAAATGATAAAATACTGCGCTCTATACTAGGTAGCGTTTCTAATGAAAATGAGGGGTTGCCAAGAGAACAATTAGATTATTATTTAGTTCGTGATTATAATCGAAACGACCGTATTGGTAAAAGTTACATCGAAAAACAATACGAAGATGCACTACATGGAACGAAAGAACAGTCTAAAAATATTATGGATAAAACAGGGAAGATTGTTCGAACAGAAAAAGTGACTGAAGGAAAAAGTGGAAATAACTTGATGTTAACAGTCGATATGGATTTACAGAAAAGAGTAGAGGGAAGCCTTGAAAAGAATTTACGAGCCTTTCATGCTGCAGAGCCGATGATGGATCGTGCGTTCGTAGTAATGATGAATCCGAAAAACGGTCAAATTTTATCAATGGCAGGAAAGAAAATTGTAAATAAAGATAGCGGTATGCAAATAGAAGATTATGCATTAGGAACGATGACAAGTTCTTATGAGTTAGGGTCAACTGTAAAAGGGGCTACTTTATTAACTGGATATCAAACAGAAGCGATTAAGCCGTATACACATTTCTTTGATGCGCCAATGTATTTTAAAGGAAGTTCTAAGCCGAAGAAATCGTGGAAAGAATTTGGGGATATTGATGATTTAAGAGCTTTGCAAGTGTCATCGAACGTTTATATGTTTAATACGGCTTTAAAAATGGCAGGCATTAATTATGTCCCAAACAATCCATTAGACATTAAACAAGAAACATTTAATAAAATGCGCTACTATTTTAGACAATTTGGCCTAGGTGTGTCGACTGGTATTGACCTGCCAAATGAATCAATTGGTCAAGTAGGTAGAACTGATAACATACCCGGATTTTTACTTGATTACGCGATTGGACAGTATGATACATATACGCCGCTTCAGCTTGCACAATATATTTCCACAATTGCAAATGGCGGTTACCGAATGAAACCACAAATTGTACAAGAAGTTAGAGAGCAACCGAATAGACCAGAGGATGTAGGAAAAGTCGTTCGGTCGATTGAACCAGTTGTATTAAATCGAGTGGATATGGACACTTCGTACATTAATCATGTAAAAGAAGGATTTAGAAGAGTTTTTCAAGAAGCTGACGGAACAGGTACCGGAACGTTTAAAGGTCTACCATATAAACCAGCGGGAAAAACAGGAACAGCTGAGACAGTATATGGTGGAGAAAGTGATATTGGAAGAGATGAGAACAACAACCGAAAAAAATGTTATAATTTAACTCTTGCCGGTTATGCACCATATGATGCTGATCCGGAAGTAGCTTTTTCAGTTGTTGTACCATGGGTGAATGATGATAAATCAGGAATTAATTCTGCGATTGGTAAAGAGATTTTGGATGCGTATTTTGAATTAAAAACAAATAGATCAAATACAAATTCAATTCCAGTAGAACAACCGAACAAGGCACAGTAAAAATAGTATCACTGCATGGAAACATATTGTGCAGTGATATATTTTTTGAGTTAAAAAGCGCTTTATAAGGTGGGAATGGATATGAAAAAGGAGATTAAGAGAGGCTGGGGAAAGTACATACTATTTATATTGGTGATAGTCATAGGCTACCATTCTTTTACTTTATGTAAGGTGGAAGGGGAATCGATGCAGCCGACTTTATATGAAGAAGACTACGTATTTGTAAATAAAGCGGTAGTACGTCTTTCTAATTTACAACACGGAGAAATTGTCATTATAAAAGAAGAGGATGAATCGAAATATTATGTGAAACGTGTAATAGGGCTTCCTGGTGATGTAATTAACATAACGAACGGAAAGGTATATGTGAACGATAAAAAGCAAGAAGAACCATATACGAACAAAGATTTATTTAACAACACACAAGTGTTTTATAACTTTCAAAAGACAAAAATTCCGCCAAATAAGTTATTTGTAATGGGAGATAACCGCGAAGTAAGTAGAGATAGTCGCAATGGCTTAGGATATATTGAAGAAGATAACATAATTGGCAAGGTGGAATTTGTATATTATCCATTTTCAAAAATGAAAATGATAGAATAAGTGGGGGGATGGGCAAAACCCCACTTATTAAAGTTTCACTTTATTTTCTTTAAAAAACCTTTTGGATTAAATGATATGAAAAATTTATGTTTAGACTCGTCGATTATGAAGTTATTATTTTTAGTTAAAAACTCATCCACAGCTTCCATCGGGCCAGGACCCCAATCGGGAAGAAGCGGATTTCCATTAATGGAGGTATCTTCTACAATTATATAACTGCCAGTAGTGACGATAGATTTATATAGTAAGAGTTCTTTGGATACATGCTCTTTACTATGATCAGAATCTAAAATAACTAAAATCACATCATCAGGTTTGCGCATGCTTACTATTGTTTGGATGGCCTGCACAGAAACAGAAGATGCTGTTAAATACGTAATCCGATTATGTGATGGCCGATTTGGCTGCGGAGTTATATAGATAGTAAGTACGTGACCTTTTCCAATTAAATCTAACATAGAAGCTAAATACAGTGCACTACCACCGTGAAAAGTCCCGCATTCAATAATTAAATCGGGCTTTAATTCATAAATGATTTCTTGATACAAAAAGAGATCAGAGGGAAGTTTACAGATTGGAACTCCAAACCAATGTGTATCTTTTAACCACACAAGGCTATCGTAATATTGTTTTAGAAATTCATTGCTTATAGTATCGATTTTAAATTCTCCTTTCTAAAAAGGCTTCTCTCGTTTGACGTAAAGTGTTTACGCATGAAAGTTGTACTATATATTATGTAGTAAGGAATTGTAAGGCGAGTGTTTTTACTTGAAAATAAGCCAAATAACTCATGTGGAAAATGAAAGGAAATAATCGTATGTACAAATACACAATTTGCTTTATTAGAAAAAGTGATAAAATATTGCTATTAAATAGAAATAAAAAGCCGAATATGGGGATGTGGAATGGTGTTGGAGGAAAAATAGAAGAGAATGAAACGCCATACGAAGGAATAATTAGAGAAACATTTGAGGAAACGGGTATAGAACTTTCAAGTGTAACGTATAAAGGGACTGTTGGTTTTAAAGGTAAAGATGAGCCCCAGGCTAGTGAAGGAATGTATGTGTTCGTTGCTGATCTGCCAGATGGCATGCAGATGAATACACCATTTCGTACGGCTGAAGGATTATTAGAATGGAAAGAAATTGATTGGATATTAGATGGTGATAATAGAGGTGTAGTTAGCAATTTACCAAAATACTTACCGACAGTATTAACAGAAGAAAATAAGTTAAAACATATATTCACGTACGATAACCGGAATATTATTAATTACACAACTGCATGTTTGACAGAAGATGATGCGAACAAGCGATATGAAAAACAACTTGTTTCTCAATAGAAGAGGATAGTGAAAAATCACGTTTTTACTCTCATTATATATGCGAGGTGATTATATGCTTCAGAAATACAATTCATTGGTCATAATTGTAATATGTATGATATAACTTTTCTTATGGTGAAAGAGTAGAGAACATACGTAAACGGAACAAAAAAGAGGTGGCTTTGCCACCTCCTTTCCGTTAGTCACGAATCGCCTTAATGATAAATCGATGTTGCTTCACATCAAAATATCCTTTTTGCAAGATGATTTCATGTATACGATATAGTTCCTTATAATACCTTTCGACAGTAAAATCAGGAATTTGCCACGGAATCGCTTTTAAATAATAGACAATAGCGCCAATATCATAAAAGCGTTGGAAAGGGAATTCTTCTTTTGCATCTAAGATAGTAAATCCATTTTCCTCTAACTCACTACATGCCGCTTCAAGCGACCAACTTGCAAATTCGCTATTTAGTGGTGAGCCGAACTGCTCATTCAGTACCGCGCAATCAAGACCACCAACTTGTTGTGTAAGAAAAACGCCATGTGGAGAAAGAATTCGTTTTATCTCAGAGGCAGCATAGGATTCATGTTGATTTATAATGAAATCAAACTGCCCATCTTGAAATGGTAATACAGTATCATTAATCACTTCGACGACTGTAACTCCTAAAGGCTCTAATTTCTTCCGAGCAATTGGCACATTTGGAGCATAACCCTCAGTCGCATAAATAGTTGACGGGAAAGGTTGTAACATAGATAAAAACTCTCCGCCGCCAGTACCCATATCGAGCATTGACTTTGCACGTTGCATAAGCAGGAAAGCAATGCTGCCGTATGACCACGATAAAGGCTCGCTCTTCATTCGACCCGTTTCTGAAATGAAAGAAAAATCCCAGCCACTAAAATTTGTATTGGCGCTTTCTAATAAAGTTAAAAATAATGGATCACGTTTCATAATTATGTCCTCCTATTTTTTAATGAATGATATGATGAGAAAGGAGAACGGGAGGACCTCTTATGAAAGAGAAGCGGTTTTACGTTTCATGTTCGAATAGATTCATATACATTCGCTCCTTATGAGAATAATAATTTATATATTCGGGATAATCGAGTGGGAATCCTTTGAGGGTATAAAAGAAGGCAGTTGTTTAATGAAAAAATAAATTGAGTTATCTAATTTTATAGTGTAATTGTTCATCCATACGCATAAAAAAATTATTCTCTCCATAAAATAGTAAAATTATATTGGAGGTTGAATTATGGAAAAATTCAGTGTATTTTCAATAACATTGATGACTTTTGGAATGTTATTATTTGGATTAAATAGAATAATAGATAGCTATTCTGAGCCTATTATCCTATTAGGGTATATTTCTTTTTTAATTGGAGTGGTTCTGAGTATTATAGCGATTGCTAGACGTGAAGATGGAAGATTAAAATTCATATCACTTATCTCTTTCTTTGTTCTCCTGTTTTTCATTACTTGGTTTGAGTCGTTTCAGGTACTACGAATTATTACTTGGCTAAAAAATATCTATTAAAATTTAAATTGTTGGTAAAAATGGGAAACCTTAAATTTAGGTTTCTTTTTATTATATTCGATTATCAATATTAAAACTTATTAGAGCCATTAATAAAAGAAATAGATATATAAACCGAGTGTAAAAATATTTTAATTCTTTGAAAACATTCAGCGATTTAGTATTCTTTATATATGGAATATTTTGTTTATGCGAAAAGAGGGCAAGGTGCTATATGAAAAGAATGAAAAATGTAATGTTAGTATTGTTATGTTTCTTATATTTCTTATGTTTAAGTGGGTGTAATTATAAAGATGACGATCAGGTGAAAACATATGTGAAAAAAAAGCACGGAATTGATGTGATTGTAACACATTGGGGTGCTATAAACGAAGGGAATATGGGGCATACATATCATACTGTTCAAGCAAAAAATAACAAAAATATTCAATTTAGAGTAGAGGTAGATGGCTTCTTATATTCAAGAATAAAAGGTGATGAATATCAATACGGAAAAAAAACATATGAGGAATATAAGAAATTTAAACCAATGCTAGAAGAAATTAAAAAATTAGGTTACGTGGAACCTGAAAATAAAAATGTTTTTCAATATATAGTGGATGATGATATAGAGGAGAAACCAACGGATACGTTATTATTAACTTTAAAAACGAGTGACAAGATTGATTACAGTCAATTTGAATCAAAAGAATTAGATCGTTTATATGCTCTAATCCAATTCATTCAGAAGAGTAATAGAAAGATAACAACACTTGAAATTGAGGATTATAATGGTGAATCTATAGGCTTGCCTTTTCAAAATGTGCAAAAAGCTATAACGAAAGAAGAACTGCTTTTAACAATGAAAAACACAGTAAGCGGTTATTGGACATATTTGGTTCAAACTGAAACAAAAGTAGGCGTAAGGTTAAATGAAATTCAAAATGATCGTTTTGAAATTGAGGATATTACTTGTCCACACCCGAAAGACGGCAATTGTCTAGAGTATGAATTGACATTAGTTTTCAATGACAGTGAGATAAAATATAGAAATGATCCATATGTAATAGATGATTTGAGAAAGGTAGTCACTATTCTTAAAGAAGAACTATATAATAAGGAATTTAACATATATTTAAGGAACAAGGATGGAACAAGTTATTCACTCTGGCTATCATCCGAAAAAATTAAGGAAAGTAATAACATAGAAGAGTTAGTAAAATAATGATATAAAGAAGAAATTTAAAGTACTTTTTATGTTTGTTATTTCTGTATTCAAAAGGAAAACCGCTTATGCTTCATTTTTGAAGCATAAGCGGTTTTGTTTAAAATACTTAAAAAGAAAAATTTTTTGGTAAAGTACCACTTTTTATTACTGTTCTTAGTCCATGTTTTATAATCCAAGGATTAATAGGATGCTGTTTATCACGTAATTGCTGTAACCATTGAAAAACGAGTTCTTTATCTTCTTTCGTAATATCGTTAATATGATTGGCTACAGATTTTTGAACATATTTAGAAGGGTCATTCATTAATGGTTCAAGAAGTTGTAAATTGTACTTAAAATCACCTTTTAGAGCTCCTATTTTTTTAGCCCAAGGAAGCCTTGGTCTTGTACCTTCAGAAACTAATCTTCTAATGTGGCTGTTTTCGTCATGAATCCACTGTTGCAATATGTCTAGTGTATCTTCATGATATGTTTGAAGAAAAGGCCGAATGGCATATTCAGCAGTATTCCTTTTCGTTATTTCATACATTGCATTGAACGAGATTTTAAAATCGTTAAGCCCATATTTTTCAACGTATTTTGCAAGAGGCATATACATATATCCATTTGTAAATGTGCCTACTTCTGTTGTATTTTCTGGTCCTAATGTCTTCAGTAATATATGTATTGCGGCATTAAAATCTTTTTGTAAAGCATTGTGTAATTCATCTGCAATTACTTCAATACGCTGTTTTAACTCTAAATTTTCAACTTTACAAGCTACAGAATCTACAAAGATGTTTTTAGAGAAATAAGGATCGTGTTTACAAATAGAATCAGCTATTTTTTCTGCTAATTCTTCATTAAATAAAAATTTTAACGGAACATATTTACCCATTTTTTCACCTCGGTGGTCAAATGAAAACAATTTTTATTTTTTAATCGACAATCCATAAACCAAAGTCTCACTCGGAGTCGTAATACTAAAACCTGTCGTCTTATAATCAAGTTTCACCGTATCACCAGTGTAGTCTTTCGTGAATGAATCCATTTGTACGATAAGCTCTGCATCTTCATATACAACATCATCTGCGTTATATGTATCCCAAATTAAATCGACATCAACGAAAATACTACAAGAGTTCGTCATTGTTCCTCTAATGCGAACGATCTTTTTATCTTCAAGTTCTAATCTATGTATAGCTGCTTTTGCTTCATCAGTAATGCGAATGTTCATTGTATCCCAACCTTTATTTATATTTCCTTTATTATTGCAAAAACAGGAGCAATAGGGAAGTAAAGAGGTTTGCAACAAAAAACGAGCAAACAAATTTGTTTGCTCGTTTCGCTTTATTTTAGTTCACATTTATCAAGTGGAATCACTTTTGTTTTTTTCGTAAATTTATAACCTAACCATAGTACTAAGAAGAGTGGTAAACCGATGTAAGAAACGAGTACACCGTTCCAGTCGATTGACTCACCCATAAATGCCCCGTAGTTTTGTCCTAAAATTACGATGATACAAAGTGTAAATGCAAAGATTGGACCGAAGGGGAACCATTTTGCTCTATATGGTAAGTCATTTAAATCTTTTCCTTGTGCGATATACGCTTTACGGAAACGGTAATGACTAATTGCAATGCCGACCCAAGCGATAAAGCCAGACATTCCTGATGCATTTAATAACCAAATGTATACAACACCGTCACCGAATAAAGAAGCAATGAAAGCAATACTACCGACAATCGATGTTACGATTAATGCGTTAACAGGTACACCGCGGCTATCTAATTTACCAAGAAACTTTGGTGCCTTCCCTTGGCGAGCTAAATCCCAAAGCATACGAGTTGATGCATACATACCAGAGTTACCAGCAGATAGTACTGCCGTTAAAATAACAGCGTTCATAACAGAAGCAGCAAAGGCAACGCCCGCTTTTTCGAAAATAAGTGTAAATGGACTTACTGTTACATCACTTGCAGCAAGACTTTCAGTTGTATAAGGAATTAATAAACCGATAACGAGAATCGCAAGGATATAGAATAAAAGAATACGCCAAAAGATTGAACGAATTGCTTTTGGGATATTACGTTCTGGATCAGATGTTTCACCAGCAGCTACTCCTAATAGTTCAGTACCTTGGAATGAGAAACCAGCTGCCATAAACACACCGATAATTGCCATGATACCGCCGTTAAATGGTGCATCTGCAACAGTGAAGTTTTTGAAGCCAACCGTTTCGCCGCCCATAATTCCAAAAATCATCATGAAACCAACAATTAAAAAGATAATAATCGTAACTACTTTAATAAGTGCGAACCAATATTCAGATTCACCAAACCCCTTAACAGATAAGTAGTTTAAAAGGAAAATAATAGCTAAACATAATCCGCTCCAAATAAGAGAAGGGGTATCTGGGAACCAAAATTTCATAATTAATGTTACAGCAGCTAGTTCAGCAGCAATCGTAATTGCCCAGTTATACCAATAGTTCCATCCAAGTGCAAAGCCAAGTGATGGATCAACAAATTTTGTTGCGTACGTACTAAAAGATCCAGTAACAGGCATGTAAGCTGCGA
This sequence comes from Bacillus sp. PPSBB_2, assembly GCF_045291115.1. Taxonomy (NCBI): domain Bacteria; kingdom Bacillati; phylum Bacillota; class Bacilli; order Caryophanales; family Bacillaceae; genus Bacillus; species Bacillus sp. PPSBB_2. The sequence continues at coordinate 3,191,119 of NZ_CP147983.1, read as the reverse complement.
GTTCAGCTAAGCTTGTCATTAAAAAGTAAACCATAATTCCAATTGCGGCGTATGCAATTAATGCACCACCAGGTCCAGCTGAATGGATGACACCACCGCTGGCAAGAAATAGTCCGGTACCAATTGTACCGCCGAGAGAAATCATCGTAAGGTGACGAGATTTTAATCCGCGTTTTAATTCACCTTGTCCTTGTGTAGTTTGCGTTTTAGAGGTAGATTGATTTGTTGCGCTATTCATGTTCAACACTCCTTTTCTTGTAGGTTAGGAAGGAGCGGGGGAGAAAAATACAAAAAACCGCCAAAGGAATTTGGCGGAACGTTTCACAAATAACCACCCCATCATACCCTTCCGTTAAGATAGCACCCCACGTTTACACGGTAATTTTGTAAACGTGACAGTTCTGTTCCTTTCGGAGACAGCCCCAGCTCATATTTCCAGAGAAGAAATATAAACTTCGGCAACTTTTCCTTTCAAACGGAGTCGGTGACATTCTCTGTGTCTCGTCCGTCGTACTCTTAAAAGTCGCAACCTCTACCTCATCGGATTGATGAGGATTTGATATATTGCTAAGATTTTTAATATATGGCAATTGTAATGACTTTCTGAATATATTGCAAGATATTTTGTTAGGAAAAGTCAAAAAATATCGGTTATTGTATAGGAAACGCTTGCAAAACTCCACCCGAACCTACTATTATGTAGCAATAAGCAAAGAAAAAATTGTTATACAAATGTTTCGCAAAAAATATTGAAAAACCCTCTAAATTAAAAGAAAATTCAGAAAATATAATTCGACATTCATAATAAAGTCATATTATTTGTTATAATTAGAGTAACGTTTAAGCAAAAAGTCTAGTGGTAATAAGTCAAGAGTAAAACAAGACTGATTTTTTCTAGGTGCGATTTTTTCAGCATACGGAAATAGACCCGACCAAAAATGAAATTTTTTCGGGCCGTTTCCAAGATTGCGTCAATAACAAAGTGTTATTTTTCTATCACGCTCCTTGGTGGCGTGTAGAGTTGATGGTTACGTAGTAGCGTATCCACCAGACGCACAAATTTTCTTGCGGTTAAGACGATGGCTCTTTTGTGTTGATGTTTGGGTGTTTCTTTGTATTTCTTTTGATAAAATGCTTGATATTCAGGCAAATATCTTCTTACTGAATTGGCAGCCTCAACTAAGTAATAGCGAAGATAACGATTGCCTTGTTTGGTTAAGGGCGTATTTTCAGACTGATAATTTCCAGATTGCTTGATTTTCCAGCTTAATCCGGCATATTTAGCTAGTTTCGTTTGGTCTTCAAATCGTTGGATTTGTCCGATCTCAGCTAGTAATCCAGCAGCATACACTTTTCCAACACCAGGAATACTCGTCAAGCATTGGTATTCTGGTAGGACCATTACGAGCTGTTCAATTGCCTTATCAAGGTCTTTGATACTGGCTTCGAGTGCACGAATTTCGCGAGCAAGAATACTCAGGATAATATTGATGGATTCTTGAGCGACTTCTCCTAAACGATAAGACATAGTAATGGCTCGTTGAATCGTTTTCGCTAATCCTTCTGGATTTTTAAACCGGCCGTTACCTTTTTCTTGAAGCAAAGAGGCGAAATCTGTTAAAGGCATTTGAGCTAATTCTTCTAACCCATAATCTTCTGTCATTAAAGCGATTAAGGTAGCTCCAAATACAGAAGAAGGAGTTTCGCTATTCTTTAACTCACGCGTGAGCGTGTTGCATTTGTAAGTTAAATTTTCGAGAAAATGTTGTTTCGTTTCTACAAGTTGTCCAATTAATTGGTAACGTGTGCGAGTTAAACGTTGAAGAGCCATATATTTCTCTTCTTTAATGGGAGACGTAGTGAATCTTTGGATTCTTAAAAAGTCAGCGATTCGCATCGCATCATTTTTATCTGTTTTATCTTCATCAAATATTCGACTGAATTGCTTGATGCGAAAAGGATTTTCGATGGTAACGACGGTATTTATACGCTTTAATTCTCGATCCTCATTAAAAAATGTAGCAGGATGAAAGCTGTACATAGAAGTTGACTCCATGCCTATGACGATTTGAGAAAACGAGTACACATTTTGAAATTCTAAAATTTTTTGTTTAATTTGATGAGCGCCTTTCACGTCATTTCCGAGACTCGCTTCAAGAAGAATTGTCAATTGGTTATCGTCTGATAAAAAGCACACATCTAGTTTCTCAGAGCTGACATCTAATCCGACAAATAAGTTCATTTGGAAGGACCTCCTTTCATTGGTTATTTGGAATATGCTTCGATACTATGGGATTTCCCAGAAGCTCATTGCGTAACCACAACCTCGCCTACGAGAATACAATGACAACTTTTGGGGGCTACCTTTTGAACTACTATCCAAAAGCCCAATCAGTTATCGAAACAGCTAGTGTGTTGGTAGTGATAGCAATGGCTCGGGTAACAGACTTTTTATCGTAGACAGAGCTACAGGGGAAATGAGCAAATTCCCGATGGATCCTTTCCATACATCCATTGTATCTGGGAAATTCAATAATATCGAAACAAATTCCGTAAGGAATCTTGTTATCTATTTTTTTTAAAATCAGGGTAATTAGAAAGCAGAAATACTGATCTAAACTATATTCTACGAG
>NZ_CP147983.1:2955002-3178460 GCF_045291115.1 Bacillus sp. PPSBB_2 | reverse complement strand
GTCTAGTGGTAATAAGTCAAGAGTAAAACAAGACTGATTTTTTCTAGGTGCGATTTTTTCAGCATACGGAAATAGACCCGACCAAAAATGAAATTTTTTCGGGCCGTTTCCAAGATTGCGTCAATAACAAAGTGTTATTTTTCTATCACGCTCCTTGGTGGCGTGTAGAGTTGATGGTTACGTAGTAGCGTATCCACCAGACGCACAAATTTTCTTGCGGTTAAGACGATGGCTCTTTTGTGTTGATGTTTGGGTGTTTCTTTGTATTTCTTTTGATAAAATGCTTGATATTCAGGCAAATATCTTCTTACTGAATTGGCAGCCTCAACTAAGTAATAGCGAAGATAACGATTGCCTTGTTTGGTTAAGGGCGTATTTTCAGACTGATAATTTCCAGATTGCTTGATTTTCCAGCTTAATCCGGCATATTTAGCTAGTTTCGTTTGGTCTTCAAATCGTTGGATTTGTCCGATCTCAGCTAGTAATCCAGCAGCATACACTTTTCCAACACCAGGAATACTCGTCAAGCATTGGTATTCTGGTAGGACCATTACGAGCTGTTCAATTGCCTTATCAAGGTCTTTGATACTGGCTTCGAGTGCACGAATTTCGCGAGCAAGAATACTCAGGATAATATTGATGGATTCTTGAGCGACTTCTCCTAAACGATAAGACATAGTAATGGCTCGTTGAATCGTTTTCGCTAATCCTTCTGGATTTTTAAACCGGCCGTTACCTTTTTCTTGAAGCAAAGAGGCGAAATCTGTTAAAGGCATTTGAGCTAATTCTTCTAACCCATAATCTTCTGTCATTAAAGCGATTAAGGTAGCTCCAAATACAGAAGAAGGAGTTTCGCTATTCTTTAACTCACGCGTGAGCGTGTTGCATTTGTAAGTTAAATTTTCGAGAAAATGTTGTTTCGTTTCTACAAGTTGTCCAATTAATTGGTAACGTGTGCGAGTTAAACGTTGAAGAGCCATATATTTCTCTTCTTTAATGGGAGACGTAGTGAATCTTTGGATTCTTAAAAAGTCAGCGATTCGCATCGCATCATTTTTATCTGTTTTATCTTCATCAAATATTCGACTGAATTGCTTGATGCGAAAAGGATTTTCGATGGTAACGACGGTATTTATACGCTTTAATTCTCGATCCTCATTAAAAAATGTAGCAGGATGAAAGCTGTACATAGAAGTTGACTCCATGCCTATGACGATTTGAGAAAACGAGTACACATTTTGAAATTCTAAAATTTTTTGTTTAATTTGATGAGCGCCTTTCACGTCATTTCCGAGACTCGCTTCAAGAAGAATTGTCAATTGGTTATCGTCTGATAAAAAGCACACATCTAGTTTCTCAGAGCTGACATCTAATCCGACAAATAAGTTCATTTGGAAGGACCTCCTTTCATTGGTTATTTGGAATATGCTTCGATACTATGGGATTTCCCAGAAGCTCATTGCGTAACCACAACCTCGCCTACGAGAATACAATGACAACTTTTGGGGGCTACCTTTTGAACTACTATCCAAAAGCCCAATCAGTTATCGAAACAGCTAGTGTGTTGGTAGTGATAGCAATGGCTCGGGTAACAGACTTTTTATCGTAGACAGAGCTACAGGGGAAATGAGCAAATTCCCGATGGATCCTTTCCATACATCCATTGTATCTGGGAAATTCAATAATATCGAAACAAATTCCGTAAGGAATCTTGTTATCTATTTTTTTTAAAATCAGGGTAATTAGAAAGCAGAAATACTGATCTAAACTATATTCTACGAGGGGAAATCAAAATGAAATTAGAAACAGAAAGGCTCTATATAGTGCCGTGTACAGAAGAGAGGATTCAAGTCGCTAACGAGCAAGGATACAATAGCGGCCCGCATATTGTAGGGCATGTAAAGAATGTAAAACAAGATGCAACTTTATTACCATGGGGGGCGTGGTATGTTCTTCGAAAAGAAGATGATAGCGTTTTAGGTGATATTGGGTTTAAAGGGAAACCAAACGAGGATCAAACAGTAGAAATTGGCTATGGATTCATTGAGAAATATTGGAATCAGGGCTATGCAACAGAAGCTGTAAAAGAACTAATCGATTGGGCTTTCAAAACAGGTGAGGTAGAAACAATAATTGCAGAGACACTTCTAGATAATTATAGTTCGATGCGTGTTTTAGAAAAGTTACATATGAAGAGAGTAAATGCTACAGAAATGATGATTAATTGGAAAATAGAAAAATAAAAAATACCGCTCTAAATTGAGCGGTATTTTTTATAGTTATGGTAGCATTTGCTTCTGATCATTCGGATACTCAGCCGTTGACGTATTAGGACGATTGGAATGATTACGAACAGCAATGAAAATAGAAATAATAACGACAAGACCAACTGCAACGTAAGAAAGTGAAATAATAGTTGGATCCACTTTAAATGTAGTAAGCAGTGTACGAATGTTTGTAAAGATAATAAGACCACCAACTAATACGCCAAGTAAATGAGAAGGAACGATGCGAACTAGCCATGCCGCGATTGGTGCCGCTACGATACCACCGAGCATGAGAGAAAATACCCAAACCCAGCTTACTTGTTCCCAGCCAAGTGAGATGAAGAAGCCGATTGTTGCAGCGAGTGAAACAGGAAATTCACTCGTATCTACAGATCCAATAACTTTTCTAGCTTCATTTCCTCTTGCTAGAAGAACAGGTGTCGTAATCGGCCCCCAACCACCGCCACCAGTTGAATCAACGAATCCAGCGAATAAACCAAGCGGCACAAGTTGTTTTGCAGACATACGCTTATTTGAAGTGACAATTTGTTTTTGAATGATGAATCGTAATAAAATATAAACCCCTAAAGTAAATAAAAATACGGAAATGTACGGTTTGATTACATCTCCAGGCAAATTACTTAAAAAAACATGCCCCAACAAATGCGCCGATTGCCCCAGGTAATGTAAGCCTGGAAACTGTATATTTATCAACGTTTCCAAATTTGATATGAGATGCGCCAGAAGCTGCAGTTGTAACGACTTCAGCTAAATGAACCGATGCGGAAGCTACAGCCGGTGCAATACCAAACATTAATAATAGTGAAGTAGACGTTACCCCATACGCCATTCCGAGTGCTCCATCGATCAGTTGAGCGAAAAATCCAATAATAGCAAAGACAATTAATTTCTGCATAAATAATCCCCCTGTAATAATAAATGAAAAAGACACTTTTCCCGTATGAGAAAAGTGCCTTTGGTTTTTCCAATCAGCAATAATTAAATTTGTTTCATTATAATACATATTAATCGTATAAATCAACTAGGTTTTAAAGTTTTTGAATTGAATGAAATAAAAATAAAATATACAATAAAAGGATGGAGAGAAAGGGGAGAAAGACATGTTACGATTTGATCATCTTGTTCACGCAGTTCATGGTACACCGGAGGAAGCGGCAAAACAAATGCAGGAACTTGGATTTCATACTGTATTAGGCGGAGAGCATACGAATTGGGGTACTTGGAATAGTTTAAGTTATTTTGATTTATCATATATAGAATTTTTAGCAGTTCAACATGAAGAAAAAGCGAAAGAAGCAGAAAATCCATTAGTACAAGAAACAGTGGTGAAACTACAAAATGGAGAAGGAATGCTACAAATCGCGATCCGAACAGATGCAATTGAGGAGCTAGCAGTTAACTTTAATAAGTACGGCTTACATACGATAGGGCCATTTGAAGGGAAACGCATGAGAAAAGATGGCCGGCTTTTAGAATGGAAAATGTTATTTGTTAGGCAAGAAGAGAACGGACCGAAATTACCTTTCTTTATACAGTGGAATGAAACGGACGAAGAAAGAAGAAACGATTTACGTAACAGTAGGACGATCACTGAACATAAAAACAAAGTGCAACAAATTGAAACGATTCATTACGCAGTAAAAAACGTTCGAGAAACAGTACGGAAATGGAAAAAAGTAATGGGACTATCTACAAGTTCAGTTGTGAAAAATGAAAAATGGAATGCTGAGAGTCAAAGTGTAGTGTTTGGAAATATTCATGTGCAGTTTTGTGAACCGATTGGAGAAGGGCTAGTACTAGAACATTTGAATAAGAATGGCGAATATCCATTTGCAGTAGAGTTTAAAGGTGGAAATAAACGAGAGCATGAAGTGCTAGGTAGTTTGTACATATATTAATAGAGGTGAACGTTGTGGAAGAAATGCTTAGGGAGATAGAGAGAATACTAGAATGGCCTCGTATGTTAAAAGCGACTGTTATTTCAAAAGGCTTTTCATTCGATGAGAAATATAAAATTGAATTAGAGAGTGGGGCCTCGTATTTTATTAAAGTATGCGATTCATCATATTTTGAACGGAAGCAGGAAGAATATGAATATATGCAGCAGCTAGATTCTTTACATATTCCTATGCCAAAATTAATTCATTTTATTAGTCTTACTAAATTCAATAAATGTGTACAAGTTTTTGAATGGATTGATGGATTAGATGGTGAAGATATATTAAGAACGTTGTCTACAGAAGAGCAGTATAGGGCTGGAAAAAAGGCTGGAGAAGTACTAAAAAAGATTCATTTAGTTGAAAAAGAAGATAAAAGTAATTCATGGGAAATGTCTATATGGAGTAAATATGAGAGATACTTAGAAGCGTTGAAAGAATATGAAGTAGACTTTTTTCGTTTAAATACAGTGATAGATTTTGTAGGAAATCATAAAGATTTATTAAAAAATCGTCCCATCGTATTTTTACATGACGATTTTCATCCGGCTAATATAATGATTGACCAAAATGAGTTTCGGGCTGTCATAGATTTTGCTAGATTCGATATTGGTGATCCTATTCATGATTTTTATAAAGTAGCACTATTTACAACGAATATAAGCAAACCATTTGCGGTTGGACAAGTTCACGGTTATTGCGGAGGCGAACCATCGCTTCATTTTTGGAAACTCTATACATTGTACGCCGCGATGACATTCCCAGCGGATATCGTTTGGACGAATCGAAGTACGCCGCATTTAGTAGATGATATGAAGGAAAGATTAAATGGAATTTTAGAAGATCATAATGATTTTTCATCCTATATTCCAAAATGGTATCAATCAAGCGAATGTAATAAATAAAGGAGTAATTTATATGGATAAAATAGCAGTAATTTCAGATATTCACGGTAATATTCAAGCATTAGAATCCGTGTTGAATGATATTAAATTAAGAGGAATCGAGCGCATTATTTGTCTTGGAGATTTAGTAGGAAAAGGACCTCATTCCAGTGAAGCAATTGAAATCATTCGTAAAGAATGTGAAGTAGTCGTAATGGGAAACTGGGATGATTTTATTACAAAGCCGACTGAATTTGAAGCATTAAAATGGCATCAAAAACAATTATCGGAAGAACAAAATGATTATTTAAGAAGTTTACCATTTTCAATCGAATTTTTTATGAGTGGAAAACTCATTCGTATGTTTCACGCTTCACCGAGAAGTTTATATGAAAGAATTCAACCACACGCTTCAAGAGAAGAACGTATTAGTATGTTCGAAAATAGTGATCTGACAGAAAATATAGAAGGAGAAAGAAAACCAGATGTCGTTTGTTACGGCGATGTTCACCAAGCGTTCGTTCAAAATTTCAGAGGGAAAACGTTATGTAATGCCGGTAGCGTAGGAAACCCACTTGAAATAACGCAAGCTTCCTATTTAATATTTGAAGGAACATATAATGAAAAAGAAGCGGCGAGCTTTTCTATTCAACTTGTACGAGTACCGTATGATATTGAATTAGCTATCAGATTAGCAGAAGAACTCGAAATGCCAGAAATTGAAGAGTATAAGCAAGAGTTACGGACGGCCTTATATCGGGGGTTTAAGGGGAAGTAAGCTAATAATATATCAACGATTTTTCAAATATATCTATCATAACTTAAAATATATCAACGATTTTTTCGATATATCAACGATTCGATAAAGGATATCGATTTACCGACAAATAGTGACATGGATTGTTACTTATAATTATATTATGTAAACTAATTATAAAGGGAGATATCATGAACCGAAAACAACGAATCAAAGAAATTGCAGGTCATATTGTAAAGCTAAACTTAACCTATCCAACAAGAGTTGGAGTAAGTGGTATTACAGCATCAGGAAAAACAACATTTGCAAACGAATTAGCGGAAGAAATAAAAAAACGAGGATTACCAGTAACACGCGCAAGCATTGATGATTTTCATAATCCAAGAGTGATTCGCTATGCAAAAGGAAAAGAATCTGCAAGAGGGTATTATGAAGATGCACACGATTATACAGCTTTCAAAGAAAGATTATTAATGCCTTTAGGACCTAACGGGAATTTACAGTATGAAACGATTTCTCATAACTTAATAACGGATATGTCTGTACATAATGAGCCGCTATTGGCCACGCAAAATATGATATTAATAGTAGATGGAACGTTTCTATTGAAAAAAGACGTTGCGTATTTATTTGATTACAAAATCTTTGTAGATACAAATTTTGAGATTGCGAGAAAACGTGGTACGAAGCGGGAAACTGAAGCTTTTGGAAGTTATGAAGAAGCAGAGAAGATGTTTTTGAACAGATATCATGCGGCCTGTAAGTTGTATATAGATGAGCATAATCCAAAAGAGTGTGCGAATGTTATATTTAAGAATAGTGATTTAGGAAATCCAGAAGTTATATTTCATGAAAGAGCGTAATACATAATCAGAAATATATGTATAGCCTTTTGTTTATTGTTATAATTAAATTAATTTTATGAAGCAAATAAAAGGGGATAAGACAATAAAAAACGCAAAAAGGGGACAAGAAATATAATGAATGAAGTACTCGAACTAAAAGAAGAACTACTACAAATTAAAAATAACAATTATGCTGTACCAGAAGACGTAGATGCATATCCATATGCGCAATGGATGCTAGATTATATCGGATCACCTGATGCTGAATTACGTGATGATTTAATTTATAGTACGCTTCACACATGGATTACAAATGATGTATTTAGACAAAAAGAGTTAAGAGGATTAATGTTACAAGCAATTAGTCCTGATTATTTATTTTATAAAATTGGTGAAAAGGGAACAGACTCTGTATTTAAACGTGCATTCTCCGTATTAATTCCACCACTTATTTTATCTGTTCATGAAAGAGAACCGTTGTTATCGGAAGAACAATTGTACAGTGTGGCAGAACAAGTGTTGGAATATGTATATTTAGAAGAAGATGTAAGGGGCTACGTAGAAGGAAAAGGCTGGGCACACTCTACTGCACATGCAGCAGATGCGCTCGATGCGTTAGCACGTACAATTCAAAATCGTGAGTTTTCATATGCGATTCTTGCGGCTGTTCGTCAGAAGGTTCGATTGAGTGATTACGTATATGTACACTTTGAGGATGAGAGATTAGTAAAGCCAATTATGTCGTTACATAACCAAAAGCTTTTAACTGAAGAAGAGTGGAGCAATTGGCTACATAGTATAGCAACTGTTGAGGACATCCGACATCCGCAGCATGCTATTTTAGTACAAAATATTAGATCGTTCTTAAGAAGTTTATATTTCAGAGTTTTAGAGACAGAGGGTAGTACAGCCTTTACAGATGATATATTGGAGACTTTGAAGGGTTTGCATAGGTATTAAAAATCCGTTTTTCTAAGAGAAAAGTACATAAAAACACTACATCCCAACCATACTAATAAAATGTGTTGGAGGTGAGTTTAATGGACAAAAAAGACTTTGAAAAAGTATATAATGATTATTTACATCAAGGGGAAGAGCAAGCTCAATTTGAAATAGCTCAGGAAGTTACTTCAGGAGCAGAACAAATTGTTGCTGTTCGTAAAAATGATGAAGGTGATTTGATTGCTTTTAAAACAAGTAGCGGGAGAGAGTTAGATTATATGACTGCTCTTAATGAAGCGAAATCAGGGAAGTTAGCTCATGTGGACGTATTTCATAAGTATGGCAGAGATATTATACGTAGTGAACCGGATGGAATAAAAGAAAATAACTTAGATAATTTACCTTCATTTTAAACGGGTAAACCTCAAGAAGAGAATGTTCATTTGGATATTCTCTTCTTTGTTTTGCGAAGTTTTCCTAGCAAATAGACGATTCATTTTTAAAGTGCGATCATACTTTTAAAGAGCGCTCTAAATTTCTCTTTATCTTCTGCTGTAAATGGTTTCGGTCCTTTTGTACGCTTACCACTTTTTCGAACCATTGCACTTAAATATCGTGTTTGTAACAATTGTTCAATGTTATCATTCGTATACTTATAGCCTTTATGGTGTAGTACGATACAGCCTTTTGCTAAAGCGAGCGAAGCAAGACCGTAATCTTGTGTTACGATTAAATCTTTTTTTTTTGCTAACTGCATAATTCGGTAATCAGCAGCATCTGCTCCGGAATCAACATATATTGTTTCCACACCTTTCGGCTGCTCTGCATTAGAATAATGAGAAAAACTAGTAACGAGTGTAACAGGAATTTTCGCATTCGTAGCTTCAAAAATAATTACATCTTTTACAGGACAAGCATCTGCATCAACGTAAATTTTCATTTTTATCACTCCTATAACTAGGTTCGTGTTGATAATAATGGTAGATTTAGGTTTTGTCAAACGAGAAAGCTTTATTTAAAGTTATTTTCACATACCAAAATAGCCTCCCGCAAACGAGAAATACCTTCCTCAATTTGATTAATATTCACTTTTCCATAAGATAAACGTATATAACCATCTTTTGCGCCGAAAATACTACCTGGCATAAAAGCAATTTCTTGTTTTAAACTTTGCATAATAAGTTGTTTTTCGTTTATCGGTTCTTTTAATTTTCCCCATATGTATATTCCACCGGTCGGATTTGAAAAAGAGATTTTATCATGAAGTTGCTCGTTTAAGGCGCGAACGATAACGTCTCTTTTTTCTACTAGTTGTTTTCGTAACGGTACGATATGCGACTGAAATGGTACAGTTTCAAAAAATTGTTGCATAAGCCACTGCGGGAATATGCTCATACCTAATTCCATTTGGTGCCTTGCGTCGGATAATCTTTCTACTACAGACTGCGGGGCAACGAGCCAACCAACTCGTAAGCCTGGTGCAATCATTTTTGATAAAGAATGTACATAAATGACAGTTCCATTTTCATCAATTGATTTCAAAGTAGGGCAAGGTTGTTTCTTTTCTAGCGTAAGTAAACTAGACGGATCATCTTCCACAATCGCAATTCGTAAGTCTGCACAAAGTGATAATAGTTTTTTTCTACGGTTTGGATGAAGCATCGTTCCCGTAGGGTTTTGGAAATTTGGATTTAAAAAGATCATTTTAATACGGTGTTTTCTATATAACTCCTGTACATCGTCTGGATTAATGCCGTGTTCATCGACAGGTAATGGGAAAATACGAATACCTGCTGATTGGAATAACGGCAAGGAATAACAGTGTGAAGGACTTTCGAAAGCAACAGCATCACCTGGATTTAATAAACATTGCACGATAAGGTGAAGTGCTTGCTGTGCGCCAGATGTAATCATAATGGATTGTTCAGTCGCCTCAACTTTTAAATATTCCTTCATATATTTTACGACCGCTTGTCTTAGCGGGAGATAGCCTTGCGGATGATCGTAACTTAATGAATGCGTTAACGGTTGTTCACGTAAAATCGCTTGTAGTTGATCGTGGGGATAAAGATTACAACCGAGCTCTCCGTTTGCAAAATCAATAATGTTTTCATTTTGTTGTACTTCTGCCCGAATATGGCGAAGTAACGGTAAGTTTGGTAAAAACGTACCACCTTCTACGAAATTTCTCCAGTTGGGTGTTAATGTTGGAGAAACGCCCCACATATGTGTACTTACACGTGTACCTTTACCAGTGGTACTTTCTACAATTCCCATCGCACGAAGTTCATTATAAGCAGTCGTTACTGTACTTCGGTTTACATTTAATTGCGTAGCTAATTTCCGTTCTGAAGGTAGGAAGCTTCCTGGAGGAAGTTCTCCGTATGTAATGCGTTTTTCAATAAAGTCAACAACTTGCTGATAAATAGGGATTTTACTGTCACTATCTAGTTTCCATTCCATAAAAAACGCCTCCGTATCTCTTATATACATCAAGTATAGCAAATTGGCTGGGTAAAAAAACAGCCAATTGGACGGTGTTATATCCAGCCAATTTTACTATGCTAAATAGGGAAGGGGAGATTCGGATGAAACGATGGCAAATGGAATGGCTCCTAGTATCAGTTGCATTAGTATGGGGAGCAAATTATACAATAGGAAAGTATGGAGTGGCATATATGTCATCCATTCAATTTAATAGTTTACGATTTTTAGTAGCATCACCGGTATTATTACTTATTACATTTTTAATGGAACGCTCATTACGTATTGAAAGAAAAGATTGGCTACGATTAGTAGCAGTCGGTATCGTTGGTACGACAATGTATCAAACGATGTTTATGCTATCTGTAAAATATACTTCAGCAACAAACGCCTCATTATTAATTGCAATGTCACCTATTTTTACAGGGATATTAGCAGTATTGCACAAACAAGAACGTTTTTCGATGAAAGTACAAATTGGTTCAATAGTGGCCTTTGTTGGTGCAGCATTCGTTTTATTAACAGGGCATACAGGAGGAGCTACTTACGAATATGCGTGGCTCGGAAACATAATTGGATTAGTCGCAGCGATTGCGTGGGGATGGTACCCAATATTAGCGCAACCTCTTATAACAAAATATTCCGCAATGAGAGTCACATCTTGGTCAACTTTAATTGGAATTGTACCTCTCGTTGTATATTGTTTATTCAACGTAAATACATTAACGTGGCCAGTAGACATGCCAAGCTGGGGGTCTCTAGCATATTCAATCGTCTTCGCGACAATCTTCGGACTTGCAATGTGGTATGTCGGTATTAGTAAAATAGGCTCAACGAAAGTAATGGTTTATATGTATCTTGTACCATTGTTCGCAGTTATCTTCGCGGCAGTAACTATCGGAGAGCAAATCAACATGATGCAACTCGTTGGCGGACTTATAATCTTTATCGGCTTATATGTTGTAAAAAAGGGTGGAATTCAAAAGCAAGCTCTCAATTTGAAAAAAGTAAGTTAACAATAAAAAGGATCTCTTTCATATAGAAGGAGATCCTTTTGGTTTTTGTAATAAAAGCGCTTGTCCAACAGCCCATTTTTGATGATCATGAATGAGAAGCTCTACAGCAAGTAAAGGAGACATCCACCGCAAAACATGATCTTCCTCACAGTTTTCAGTTTGTGTCTGCACCATGTTCGCAATATAAAAGAACCCATCGTTTAAATAATTGTATCTTCTTTTTCCGCATAAAAATATCGCATTGCATTACCGATATATTGATTAATTTCAATTGCCCATCCTAATTCCTCTAGTAGTTCACGATGTAAGCATTCATCTTTTGTTTCGGTACCTTCCATACCGCCACCAGGTAAAAAATAACGGTCTCCTTTTTGGATAATAGCAATGTTTGAAGAAGTTGAGTTAAAAATAATTGCATAACAACTAGGTCGTAATACATATTGCTCAGTAGGCTTTTTATAACCAAAAATAAGTTTAGATATCATAAAACACGTCACCTCTCTATAAAATACACAAAAGGAATAATAAGGTAAAAATAGAATTGTATAAGTATAATCTTACGAGATTGGAGTGATAACAAAATGATAAATCGAAAGTGTTCGCGCTGTAAAGAAATTACAGGTACATTGCACGGTGGTAAAAAAATTAAGGAAGAATTTCTATGTGAGGACTGTTTACAAAAAGGAATTGCGAGCGGTGAAATCGAATTATCACAAATGGAGCAAGAACAAACTTCGTATCTTTCTATAAAAATATTAAAAATAATGAGTGTGATTTATTTAATAGCATCTATTTTAATGGCTTTTTCAACCGGTCCATTTATACATAATATAGGATTTGATGAAATGTCCATTTCAGGCCCAGAATTAGGTTTAATAAGTGTTGTTATGCTAGGTTCTTTATTCCAGTCTGTTCTTGTATTTTGCGGGATATGGGTATTCATCCTTTTAGTAGAAACAGTCATTAAAATTTATGAAAAAATGAAGTGAGTGAGAGGGAGAAACATATGCGAGTAAGAAACATCCAAGGGGAAGATTATGAAAAGATTCATTCCGTATTAAATGAATGGTGGGGCGGGAGAGATATGGCTAGTATGTTGCCAAAATTGTTCTTCGTCCATTTTCAGGAAACGAGTTTTATCATTGAAGAAGAGGGAGGAACGTTAGGTTTCTTATGCGGATTCTTCTCACAAACGCATAAAGAGGAAGCGTACGTTCATTTTATCGGTGTCAATCCGAAGTATAGAAGAAGAGGAATTGCATCGACATTGTATTCGTATTTCTTTGATGTCGCTCGAGCAAACAATCGTAAAGTTATAAAAGCAATCACGTCACCAGTTAATAAAAAATCGATACAGTTTCATAGGGAGATTGGCTTTCAAATTGAGGCTGGGGATGATGAGATAGAGGGTGTATCGGTACATACAAATTATGATGGGAATGGCGGTAGTAGAGTATTATTTTTGAAAAATGTGTAAAAGTAGGCTAGCACAAAGTTAGCCTTTTTGTTGTGAGGAGGTATTAGTATGGAAAATAAACAAAGCAGAAATGAGTATGTAAGACGCATACATACAGTTCAAGATTATATAGAATCAAACATAAATCGTTCACTATCTATTGAAGAGCTAGCCGAGGTAGCTGGATTTTCAAAGTTTCATTTTCATCGAATTTTTAAAGGAAGGCCTGTATAAATAAGTTGTAGTAATTACATTATTAGATTGTGTTTGTAACTATATTTTGGGAATTTTCTGTTGATTTAAAATGTACGATAGTATATATTGTATATAAAGTATATATACAATATTTTTAAAAAGAGGTATTTGCATGCAAATCACTATTAGGAACACTTCAAAGGAACCTATTTATGAACAAATTAGTGCCCAAATAAAAAAGCTTATTTTACTAGGTGATTTAAAACAAGGAGATGCTCTTCCTTCAATGCGTCAGTTAGCAAAAGATTTACGAGTAAGTATTATTACAACGAAAAGAGCATATGAAGAACTGGAAAAAGACGGTTTTATTAATTCAATTGTCGGAAGAGGGTCCTTTGTAGCAGAACAAAACATTGAAACTATGAAAGAAGAAAAATTAAAAACAGTTGAAGAAAAGTTATGTGAAGCGATTCAAAATGCTAAGCAAATGGATGTTTCTTTAAATGAGCTAAAAGAAATGCTTACAATTTTATACGAGGAGGAAAACTCTTGGAAAACGTAATAGAACTTCAAAATGTCAGTAAATCTTTTAAAGGGTTTCAAATAAACAATTTTTCGATGGAAGTAAAAAAAGGATTTGTTACGGGTTTTATTGGAGGAAATGGATCAGGTAAATCTACAACGATTAAAATGATTATGAATCTAATAAACCGGGATAGTGGAAACGTCTCCTTATTTGGCATGAACTATTCGACTGATGCGAAACGAATTAAAGAAAGAATTGGCTTCGTTTATGACGATAATGTGTTTTATGATGAACTCACATTAAAGGAAATTACTAAAATTATTGCGCCTGCTTATAAAAAATGGGATTTTAACCAATTTACATATTATAAAGAGCTGTTCGAATTACCATTAAATAAAAAAATGAAAACATTCTCCAAAGGAATGAAAATGAAAGCCTCTCTCGCAATTGCCCTTTCACATCATGCTGAACTAATTATTATGGATGAACCTACATCTGGACTTGATCCTGTATTCAGAAGAGAATTATTGGATGTTCTACAAAATATTATGCAGGATGGAGAGAAAACTATCTTTTTCTCATCACATATTACAACGGATTTAGACCGCATAGCCGATTATATAATATTTATTCAAAATGGGAAGCATATTTTCACAAAAGATATTTATGCCATTGCGGAGGATTATGTTTTAGTCAAAGGACCACTAGATTTGTTAAAGTTTGATACTGAGCGTGAATTTATTTCTGTACGTAAGGCAAATACAGGTTTCGAGGGATTGATTGAAAATGCACATTCTATCGAAAACTTATTTGATAAGGATGTAGTGATTGAAAAACCAAGTTTAGAGGATATTATGTATTTCATGAAAAAGGGGGATTCAAGATGCTTAATTTAATTAAAAAGGATTTGATTTTACAAAAAACTTTCTTGCCTGCTTATCTCTTATTTCTAGTTACCTATTTGTGGGCCGGCATGGATGTAGCATATGTCATAATCATTTGTAGTGCCGTTTTTGTAATTAACACATATCAATCTGATGATAAAGATAATGCTAATATTTTAGTAAACTCATTACCGTATACTAGGAAGGAAATTATAAGTTCAAAATACGTTGGAACCTTACTTTTTACAATAGTAATCATCCCATTTTGTTTAGTTGGAAAATATTTCATTTTAGACAGCGTGGAATTTCAACTTTCCTTAGAAAGTTACATACTAGGCTTCTTGGCAGTCATGCTGATAACAGCATTTTACATCCCATTTTTTGTTGCATTTAAAGTGAAAACACTTGTACCAGTTTTTATATTTTTATCTATTGGAGTTATATATTTAATGCGAAATACTCCATATTTATTAAATAAATATGCTAATGGCGTACTGACCTTTTTAAAAGAGATTTCAGATTTGAAATTATTTCTTTTATTTGCTGTCATAGCAGTGGGGTGCTATGGGGTTTCATGGATATTATCTATTCGTATCTATCAGAACAAGGCTCTTTAATAGCAAGTTCTAAAAGGAGGATGGTTTAAATGACATCAAAAAAGAGCGTCCTAGTCGAATACGAAATTGGCTGAAAACTATTGGAGCATTTTTCGTTATGCAACTAATTTTTATCATCCTTGACATGAATTCGTGGATACCGAACTTCAAGGAAGGAGGAGTTGGGGATCGTCTCGTTAATTCAGAGTTCTTTACGGAATGGTTCGCTCCTTATAAAACAAAGCAATTTAATGTACTAACGGCAGTTATGGCTATTTTATTATTCCTAAATGTAGTAACAAGTGCAATAAAAGACGCTTTTTCTAGAAAAAGAATTAATTAGCACATAAGTTGACCTTGCGTCTTTTTAATAATGTCTTAACTATATTTAAAAATAACAGGAAAAGGATAAAAACTCCACTTATTGATGTTTCACTTTATCTTTTACAATGATTTCTTAAAAAATATTTGATGTTTCAGTTTTGTATATTGGTTGAGATAGATGCATTCATCCCCCATAATGCTTCAAAAGTGTGCGCAGTAATTGTGATATATGTATTTATACTTGTGATGGCAAATGATGTGTATTATTTTTGGAAAGTTCGAAAATTATTGAACGAACTAGAAAAATTTAGTAATCTTATTTGTACGATACATACATAATAGTTTTATAGCGATTTTTAAATAAAGTATAGGAGGCAATCGTTGTGGATCTTACGTTCAAAGTAGAGGTAACATGTTTTAACTACCGAGTCGGAGCAATTTGTAAACAGGATAATAAAATACTTATTCTGCAAGGTGACGGTGAAGATTTTTGGTACGTACCGGGCGGAAGAGTGAAAATGTTAGAAAACAGTGAGGATGCGTTACAACGGGAACTTGCAGAAGAACTAGCTGCTCCTATTAAAGGGAAGAGATTAATATGGTCAGTAGAAAATTTCTTTACACTTTCTGAGCAAAAGTTTCATGAGATTAGTTTTTATTATGAAGTAGAGCTACATGAATTACCTGCAAATGGAGCGGATCAATATATTTTGGAAGAAGAGGATAGAACATATTTGTTTAAGTGGGTGCCGGTAGAAGAGTTACATGCATATAATTTACAGCCTGCATTTATAAAAGAGAAAGTAAAGAATATAGCAGTTCATACAGAACATATCATTTTACAAGATTAAATGTATTCGGAGGAGAAAAGGATGAAGGGGATTAAAAAAGAGATACATATAAATGACAAAGTAATTTATTACACACATATCGAAAAAGGTTCTAGTACCGTTTGCTTTATGTTTTCAGGTTCAGGATACAATTATGATAAGCCGTTATTTTATTACGCGACGATGCTTATGCTTGAACATAAAATTGATGTTGTACATATTCATTATTCTTACGACGAACAAGTAATGAATAAATCAATGGAAGAAGTAACAAAAATAATGATGGATGATATTAATCCAGTAATGAAGGAAGTATTAAAAGCTGAGCAATACAGCGATACTATATTTTTAGGGAAGTCACTCGGAACAATTCCAATTGCGAATGATTTAATGAAGAGAGAAGAGTTTTTACAGTCGAAAATGATATTACTTACACCTTTACTGACGTTTGATACAATTTTTGATTCTATCTTACATAGTCGACACGAAGGGTTTTTAGTTATTGGGGATAAAGATCACCAATACAATGCAGATCAAATTGATCAGTTACATAAAACGAATTTACAGATTGAAGTTGTCAAAAATGTAAATCATTCTGTAAATGTTGGGGGATATGAAACGGAAAATTCAATTGAGGCTATAGCGAAAATAATAGGAAAACTTAAAGAAGTTGTTAGGACAAACTAACCTATTAATACATGCAAAAGAGGTGCGAATTGCACCTCTTTTACTTTAATAAGCCTTCAAAACATGAAGTAAATAATCCTTACGATTCAGCGGATTATAATCAACACGTTTTCGAGTAGGGAAGGGAGCCATAAGCTTTGTGAAACCAGCTGGCTTCGTTGTAAATATGCCTTCTCCTTCTGTAAATGAATGTAGTATTCGTTTGAAACTCTCTGTTTTCGCAACAGGTAATGATCCTGTTAACTGATAAGAATTGTTATTGAATATAGGCTCTGCAAAAGTTGCTGGAACGGCAGCGAGCTTATACATTGCAGTACTAATTGCGTGCTCCGGTACAGTTAATTCAAATTCATTTACTGGTTCATATACATATGTTTCAGCTTGCTTTAAAGCATCCATTAATACGATCGGTGTTAAATTTCTAAAGTCACTCGCTGTTGTAACAGGACTAGCATAACCAGTATGTGTTAACGTGACGATAATATCTGTAACTTCCCATCCATATAATCCTTGTTTTAACGTTTGAAATACTGTATCTTCAATCGCTTTATGAAATGCTAAAGGCAATGAACCAAGCTCAACACCTAATTTATACGTTATGCCAGAGTTAAGTTCACCACGTTCAATTTTAAAACCAATTGTTGCGTAAAATGGATTCGCTTTTTCACCCATGACTTCAACGGAATTCCCAATGCCAATTGGCTTTTCAATACATACAACTCGCGTATTTGAGAAAGTAACCTGTAAGTTATATTTATCATAAAGTGTTGTTTCGATAACCTCTTTTTGTACTTCACCGAAAAGGCGAATATAAAGTTCATTATGAACATCATCTTTCCACACTTTAATGAGTGGATCTTCTTCACAGAGTTCCATAAGTGCAGCGTATAAATCATGAATTCGCTCTTTAGGTACCGCATCAATCGCTGCTTCCATTTGTGGTTCGGCAAAGTGAATATCTTTTATATAATCCGTACGTTCACCGATAATATCACCAATTTTTATATTATTCAGTCCCCACACTTTGCAAAATTCTCCGCTAGGAACGATAGTAGATTGAACAGCATTTCCGCTATGAAACATACACATTTTTTTAATCTTTTCTTTATGTGGTAGAGACTCATCGCGCTGTATATCCACATATTTTCTAACGTGTAAACTACCAGAAAAAACTCTTATATACGCAACCTTTTCTCCAGAAGGTTCACGTTCAATTTTAAAAACAACACCGGATAATGGTTCCTCTTGTGCCGATGTATGAGCTGGCATTAGGGCGGGAAGTTTTTCAAGTATTTCAGTTACTCCTATACCTGTCATTGCTGAACCGAAAAAGATTGGATACACATTTGCTTGCTGTATTTGCTGTTCTAGTTTTTCTCTTAATAGTGCGTCCGGTATTATTTCGTTATTTACATATGATTCAAGTAACGATTCATTAAATGGTGCTAACAGTTCCATACAATCGTCATATGATTTGTATTCAATGATCCGGGCTTCTTTCGTTCCTTCGTTTAGAACAGAGTAGAAGGGGAATGCTTCATTTGAAAGAACCTCTTTTATTTGTTTCATAACTTTTTCAGTGTTTGCGCCACTACGATCAATTTTATTAACGAATAAAATAGTCGGTATGTTTAGTTTCTGTAATGTTCGCATTAAAATTTTTGTTTGTGCTTGCACACCTTCAACGGCAGAGATAACTAAAATCGCACCGTCTAGAACGCGGAATGATCGCTCCACTTCAGCGATAAAATCAGCGTGTCCAGGTGTATCAATGACATTTACTTTTACAGCATCAATAAAGAAAGAAACGACAGATGCTTTAATCGTAATTCCGCGTTGTCTTTCTAATTCCATTGAGTCAGTTTGTGTATTACCACTATCTACTCGGCCAATTTCTTTAATCACATTCGTTTCATAAAGAATACGCTCAGTCAAACTCGTCTTGCCAGCGTCTACGTGCGCGACAATCCCTATATTTATTGTTGTCATTTGTGAATATCCTCATTTCATTTTCCATTTTCAATTCCTCATTTCTATTTGTATATTGCCGCATTATCAATCACTCTCCAGTTCTTTAAATTAGTATTATTATAGTGCAATTAACATTATTTGTAACGCTACAAAGCGCCTTAATTTGGAAAAAATAAAATGAAAACAAAATGCTTGCATTCTAAATCGATATAGATTATATTAATTGACATATCAACTATTGATACATCAAATGTTTTTATTTTGATTGTAAAGGAGGGTTAATTTGACAAGTTCATGCTCAAAAGAAGCGATTATTTTATATAAATTACACTTTCTAAATAAAGAAGTAAGTTCGAAATTTGAAGGGTGTACGGGTATGAGCCAGTCTCGATTAGAGCTTATACTTCAGTTATATGAAGTAGGTGAAATTAGTCAAAAAGCACTTCAACAAGAAGTGAATATTGATAATGCTGCGATAACAAGGCATTTAAAGCAGCTTGAGGCCAATGAAATGATTGTAAGACGTAAAAATCCAGATGATAACAGAATTACGTTAGTTTCTCTTACTGAAGAGGGACGAAATAAAATTCAAGCATTTCAAGAGGAAAAAGAACGTTTTGCAGCATCTGCATTTAAAGGATTAAGTGAGGAAGAACGCGATAATCTTTTAAATATGTTAAATCACATTCAAGAAAATATAAAAGAATTATAAAAAAGGGAGAATACAACTATGACTAACTCAGTAAAAACAAATGATTTTAACGAAATTTTAACAGGACGTCGTTCAATTCGTAAGTACGACCCTTCAGTGAAAATTAGCAAAGAAGAAATGACAGAAATTCTTACAGAAGCAACACTTGCACCATCTTCAGTAAACATGCAACCATGGAGATTCGTAGTGATTGAAAGTGACGAAGCGAAAGCAACACTTGCGCCACTTGCGAAATTCAATCAATCTCAAGTAGAAACATCTTCAGCAATGATTGCTTTATTTGGTGATTTAAACAATTTTGATAACGCAGAGGAAATTTACGGTACAGCAGTAGAGCGTGGCTTAATGCCAGCAGAAGTAAAAGAAGACCAAATGAAAAAACTTTCAGCTTACTTCTCAATGGTTACACCAGAAGTAATGAAAGATACGGTATTAATTGACGGTGGTCTTGTAGCAATGCAATTTATGCTAGCGGCTCGTGCGCACGGTTATGACACTTGTCCAATTGGTGGTTTTGAGAAAGATCAAATCGCAGAAGCTTTCGGACTAGATAAAGAACGCTACGTACCAGTTATGTTAATTTCAATCGGAAAAGCTGCTGACAGTGGTTACCAATCAGTACGTCTTCCAATTGAAAAAGTTGCAGAGTGGAAGTAATTTTAAAGAAATAAGTGGAATATGAAAGGGGAAACACCATGATTATTATTCACGCAATATTTCAAGTAGATCCAGCAAAACAACAAGCATTTTTAGAAGAAATTCAGCCACTCATTCATGGTTCAAGAGAAGAAAGTGGAAATGTATCTTATGACTTATATAAAGATACAGAAAAAGAAAGTGTTTATACGATGGTAGAAGTATGGAAAGATGAAGCAGCAGTTGCGAGCCATAATACGAGTGAACACTTCACATCTTTCGTTAGTAAAGCAGCACAATTTTTAACTGCTCCTCTTGATATAAAAGCTTATAATGGAGAGTTAGTAAAATAATAAGGTAGAAAAAGATGACTTTAGCATATGGCTGAAGTCATCTTTTTTGTATAAGTAGAATCCATTTTGGACTCAGTTATGTTGATTGATAAGTGTTGCTCGTATCCTCAGTAACTGTGGTGAATTGTATGTTAAATTCGAACATTTGGTTTATTGGGATATTTTTCTGTGTTATAATTTCCTTGTAAATAAAAGGTAGAGGGGAGTAAGTAATGGGAGAATTTCAAAGTAATTTGCATACGGCAACGCAACTTGCAACGAAAATGAGAAATGCTTCAGATAGAATGCAAAGTGCTACTAGTCGCTCTATAAATAAGGCAACGCGTACTACACTATCTGTGAACTTCCAAGCACAAGAGGCAAATCAACAAAATTTACAGATCACGAAACAATTTTGTACTGCTTTTCAACAAACAATTGATAATATCCATTCCGTAGCAAATGAATTTGAGAAAATGGATACAGGACTTCAAAAGACTTTTCAATAATGTAACAACCTACGTAAAGGGGAAAAGGTAGGGAGAAAAGATGAGTCAAGAAATTGAAACGAGAATCAGTCAATGTAATCAAAAATTACGAATTATATTTGAAGAACAAAATGAAAACCGAATTGCGCTGCAAAATCAAGAACGAGCTGAGGTTAGTTTTCATGAATGGAAAAATAGAAGTAATCGTTTATTTAACCGAATACTAGAAACTTGGCACGGCGACAAAGAAGTGTTTCACCTTTTTACGAATATGCGGCAAGAAATCGGACAGTATGAAAGAAAACTTACATTCGAATTAGAAAATGAAAAAGAGACGTTGCTTAAAGAAAAACGGCATCTCAGTGAGAAAGAAAACGACCTTTCCTATGAACAGCAGCAACTACAAAGGGAGGCAAATACATGAGTTTAAACATGTATTTGGGAGAAGTACAAAGTCAAACTCAAAGTATGAACGCTATATGTAATGCTACGATTCAAAGTATGGAACAAGCCATTCAATCTATTGATGCCTTTGCGATAGACACAGTATTACAAGGACAAACATACAGTAGTGCAAAAGCCTACCTTGTCGAAACATTTCGGCCATTAGCGCAAGGAATCATATGCTTATGTGAAGAATTAATTCGCCAAAACGAAGCATTTCCAAATGAGTTCCAAGCGAAAGTTGCTTCGACAGATGTGATTGAACAAGAAATAAGAGAACAAATACGGGGAATTAATCAATCGATTACAAGTATAGAAGCAATAGAAGTACTTACACCAATGCCCGGAGTAAGTGCAATCGTAACGGTATTAGGTGCAATGAGAAAAAAACTGGAAGAAAAACTTGAGCATTTATATGAATTCAATCATTCATCCAGCAACAACTACAGCACCGCCCTCCAATTAGCGGCTAGCATCACAGCCGGACTCGCTGAAGTGCAAAGCGGGAAAGGATTTAGTCCTGTGAGTGGTACGTTTCATAGTGAAAAGTTAAATATGGAATGGGCAAAGCAAATTCAAATAATTATAGAAGAGAAAATACGGAAATCTGACAATGGTATTGGAAAAAGTGTAGATTTAGAGCACAATGTGTATAACGACATTGAAGGAATAAGCAGCGAAAATCAATCTATCAATAATAGATTTACAAAAGAAGAGATACAAGCGACACAAAAATACCTCGAAGGAATTAAAAATGGTACAATAAAAGGGAATATAGGTGAGGATTTCCAAGTTGAAACCGATGATTATGAAATGGAGCATAACATTTTTGGCCATCCAGTCGGTGGTAGAAGGCCAGTACTCGATCCTTTTTTAATCGGTGTGGCGAAGTTTGGATTCGATTTTCTCTTTGGTGATCTTTTCACACTCTTTGACCCAGAAGCTACCTATGGTGAAAAACTCCTAGCAGTTGGGATGATGACTCCATATGGGAAAGGTGTAAAAATAGTTGATAAACTTCATGATTTAAAAAAGGTTGGAGATGTGAAGAAAGCAACGTCTGGGAGTGCGGGGGTTGCTAAGGGTACGGGTAAAACTGGTGTTGGTAAAACGGGTGAGGGAATACCTTTAGAAAAAGTAAAGCCCGATGTACTTAAACAGATACATGCTGATGATAATGGAGCATATGGATATTTACCAAAAGAGGGTACTGCATATAATAAACCAGAATATGACTTTACAAATGTTGAATGGACAAAAGAAATGCAAAATGTAAGAAAAGATTATCTTGAAGCATCTAAACAATTAGAAAATGATATCGAAAAAATGATATCTGAAGGATTTTCTAAAGAAAAAATAGCTGAACATGTTGTAGAAGCACGTAATCGGCAAAAAAATGCAGCGAGGGAAAATATGACTGCTGAGGAGAGAGCCGGTTTAGAGGAAAGAAATATAAAAAAATATGGTAATCCAATAGGACCGACAGCTGAGAGTATGTTTAATAAGATAAGAGATTCGTACATTGATAAAGGAATTTATGAATCAGATGAACAAGTATGGAAAATTATAATTCAAAAATCAATGCAAAAAGATGATGTAATAAACACACTATTAGGATTAGAGCATTAGGAGGGACAGGATAACTTATGATAATAATGAATAATTACTCTAAGACAGGAACGTATATTATATTAGAACCTAGCGGATATTCAGTAGTTGAAAAAAATAAAGTAAAGTTGGTTAGACAAGGCGTCGGAGGATTTAGTGAAGATGGACAGGTAGTTGGTATTTATGTTAAAGATAACAAACTATTTTTTTTCTATAATGGAAAATCATTTGAAACATCTATAGAAGATCTAATTTGTACAAATAGTTATGTTTCAAAATTGAAAAGATGTTTTAGTGTAACAATAGGAGGACAAAATATCTGTAATATAGTTTATGAGCCTTTTATTGATCCAGGAATGATTTATTATGATGCAGACCCTGAAGAGTTTGATGTATTGTTATACTTAAGTGAATTATTGAAGAATGAGGATTCTATTAAGAGATTTATGAATGGGATGGAAATGATTAAAAAGCAGAATAAAGGTTAGTGTTTTAGGGAAAGAAATAAGTGTTTGAAATTACGTACTTCATGATGGTTGGCCCATCATTGGGTACTGTGTCCAATGATAGAATAGAAAAAAAGTACGAGTTTAGGTAAGATGACATTTTACAACATATGATCTTAAAGCACTTGATTGTCTATGGAAGGCAATAAGTGCTTTTTTCATCTCAGTATAGAAATAAGATATAATAAATAAAAAATTAATATTTTGTTAGATTGAGAAAATAAAAAGATCTACTAAAAAGCAGCTGTCGATGGCATAAAAACAGCCAGTCACAAAGTAAAAGAGGGAGTAAACTTTGTAGCCTCCACAGCAAAAGGATTTGCCGACAAAATCGGAAGTCTATGGAACAAAGGTGCTACAACCGTAAAAACAACCTTTTTGCAGGGGAATGAAAAAATCCGGCACGCAATAAAAACATTACTGGAGTACAAATGGATTCTAGGTGAGGGAAACGGCTTCGTCATAGCTGAAGTAGGAAATGTCACAGAGGGAGGGTAGCATTCTCCGAAAGAGGATTATCAGTATACGACAAGTAGGAGTGTTAAGAGTACAGGTGTTGATGGTCAGGGAGCCAGTGTAGCAGGGAACATTGGAAAAAATGATAAACTAGCAAGTCAAGGGCATGTTGATGCTGGCGTTTCAGGTGCTCCAAAAGTTGATGCAGGAAAACAGGGTAAACATGTTCCTGGTCATGGGAATAATGTCTCAACCAAATCGCAGTGGGGAGCAGGGAAAAATGGAGTAGTAGAGACACAAGAAGCATGGGTGAAAGGAACACCAGTAAAGCCAGACGGAAGTGTTAGAGTGCATGATTTTGGAAAGTCAATAGGTCCAAATGGAGAAACGAGGGTAAAGGTTCATATGGATGGTAAAGGAAATATACATGGGTATCCTGTACAATAAAGGAGAATAATTATGAGTGATGAGATACTAAAAGTTGTTAATAAATTATATAAACAAGGTGATTTCCAATATGTTTTGGGGAAATTTGTTGATAAACATTTTTGGGATGGAGAAATTAATAAAATATCAAATATAAACGTTGATAATATTACTGATTTTAGTTATTCAACATGTTTTTCTTACATTCTTCTACCACTAGATGTGAAATTTCGTTTTGGTAGTGTAGAATTCAGTGAGTACGTTCGGAAGCAATCAGAAATTAATTGTGTAATGCTAATGATTTCGGCAATCGCGCCATATGCAGTGGTTAAATATTTAAGATATAGATATACTAATGGTACAATCGAGCTAGTTGAAGAGTCCTCGCCATACAATGATGAATCTAAGAAAATAGGAAGTAGTATTTTAAAATTATTAGATAGTAACGGAATAAAGAATCTTGATAAAGAAACGTTAAGTATTGAAGTGGAGGATGTTTCGTTAGAGTTAAAGGAAACAGGTGTTACTATATATAATTGTCTATTTGAAGATGAGTATTAAAAAGAAACATTAATGATTGTGCAGAAACCAAAGAAGGGATATAAATAATAGAGGTAGATTAGTAGTTGTTAAGAAGTGATTACAGTTCGAAAATGTAGTCTCATTAAAAAGAGTGACCCTCTTTAGAAAACTTTTATGAGTGTACTCCATAGGGTAAATGTCCGAATATTTGTTAAAAATCGTTACGAAAATTACAATTTATGTAATAGGAAGATGAAAGTTAAAAATTTCTAGGGATAAACCAGTTTCAACGCTAGGGCAAGTTAAAGGTGGATGTAGCTTCAGATATTAAAAAGATGAAATTAAAGTATACTGTGAAGAACAAGGATTGTACTCGATGTATATTTTTAGAGATAAAGAAATTAATTGCGCAAAAATGAATGAAGAAGCATCAGAAATAGACAGGGTGGGCTTGCGAGAAATGTGGGCTCACCTTTCGTCTGTTCAAATTGATTATGTGGTGGTGCTAAACTAAGTAAAACTAAAGATGGACGACAAATGTCAAATGATTGGTTGAATGGTGCGAAGACCCGAAAAAGTAGAATATTGATGGCAGTTGATGGAGATGCAAAATTAGCATCAAAGATTACGAAAGCATTACAAGATCAGGAAGTTGAGAGAGTGTTATCAAAGGTTGATAGTAGTGGAAATGTGAAAACATTTAGAATAGATGCAAAGGGAGACATAATTGGAGAATGGCCATAATTTAAGGAACTAGGAGGAATTGAATAGTATGAGAGATCCTTTATGTATAGAAGAAAAATGTAGAGAAGGAATAGAATATAATAAAGAGTTTATTGAGGAAAATAGAGAGGAGATTAAAAGTTTTGAAGAAGATGAAAGGAATGGTATTCAAAGAAAGGCTAAAGATAATAAAAGTCTTATAGAAGGAAGGTATCTATTAAATTTTAATTATGAGTTAGAGGATATTAACGCAAAATATTCCCTAGGAGAAGCTATCCATACAATAGAAGGAGATTTTGACAAAGCTCTTATTGATTTGAGGCATATAGGGGAAAATGAAGTTGGATATTTAAATCTAATTTGGATGATATCTCTAGGGATTTTATTAGAAACAGATAAAAAGAATCTTGTAAGTTTAGCCAAGCTAGTTGAGAAGGAAAATATGAACGACGCAGTAATCGATTTCCTCTTATGCGCTAGTGATATCGGATACACAAAAATGACGAATAGATATTATAAAGAAAATCCATATGCAAAAACGAGAGAGATTATAGAACTTGCACAAACAGATAAAAAAGAAGCGTCTAAAAGATTGCAAACGTACATGGAGAAAGAATGGTTTAAAGGCCATTATGATTATGAATGGAAAAATGCACATAAAGAACCTGGATATGTGGGGTATTGGAGCTTTGAGACAGCTGCAATAGTAAAGATACTCGGACTTGATGATACAAGTTTAAAAGATAATAATCATTATCCATATGATTTGGCACATTATAAAAATGAAATGAAATTCAAGCATATAGACCTAAGTGAATATCACTATGAAGATGAGACAGAAGAAATCGAGGATATAGTAGAAGGAATTGAACATAATCCTGCATTGGAAAATATTATTCCGCCAAAATGGCATTCATTGGTCAATGAATTAATACATGATTATGAGAATATGGATGATAGTAGTTTTTATGAAAAATACAAAAAAACGATAGGAATAGGTCAAGTATGGTTTTTACCACAAGAGTATGAAGAAGAAAATGAGCAAAAAAATCTATTAGGAAGTTTAATTGTGTTTGCTCTGACGGTAAGAGATTATATATTACAACTGGACTATAAAGAAGATTTAGAAGACTACATTGATAATCTTAAAAATTTCTGGAATGGATCAGAAACAAAGTTAATTCAATTTATGTTAGAGAATGATCAAAATTATTATGCATGGGTACCAAAAGAAGCAAACATCCCAAATATGTATGAAGTGAAGATAGAGAGTGTCGATGTAGAGGAAGTTCTATAACGAACAAATCGAAATGGTTTTTATTATATGTAATATTAGAATGCATTTTACTAGTTAATTGAAAACAATGCATGCGTGGCAGAAAAAAGGATGTATTGTTACTAAAAATTAGAGGGAAAGAAGGCTGTTGGATTGAGTTAAGCACCTCATTGTCAATATACGACAATAGGTGCTTTTTTGCGTACAATGAAGAAAAAATAAAAGATTCATTTTCACTCTATTTCATCTTCGAATTACATGTTATAATTTGGAAAAAAGTATATTCTTAATTTTTAGATAATTAAAAGGTGGTAGATACTATATGAGTACATTAAAGAAAATTACTAATAATATTTCGAAGGTTATTATAGGAAAAGACGAATCGATAGAACTAGCAGCCATTGCTCTAATAGCAAGAGGACACATTTTATTAGAAGATGTACCTGGGACAGGAAAAACAACATTAGCGAAAAGTTTGGCTAAAAGTGTGGACGCTAAATTTCAAAGAATACAATTTACAGCGGATACTTTGCCTGGAGATGTTATTGGCCTTGAATATTTTGATGTGAAGGAATCGGATTTTAAAACGAGGTTAGGTCCTATTTTTGCAAATATCGTATTAGTGGATGAAATTAATCGAGCTGTACCGAGAACACAATCTTCGTTACTTGAGGTTATGGAAGAGCGTACGGTTACAATTGCGAAACAGACCCATTCATTACCAGAACCTTTTTTAGTTATAGCAACGCAAAATCCACTCGAATCAGCGGGCACATTTCCGTTACCAGATGCTCAGTTAGACCGGTTTTTACTCACAATACGCCAAGGTTATCCTACGAGAGAAGCTGAAAAGGAAATGATGAATCGGTTTCAAATGAATGATCCGTTAGAAACGTTACATTCTATTATTTCAAGTGAAGAAATTATTACGATGCAAAAGCGTGCAAGAGAAGTGTTAGTAGGGAATGATGTGCAAGATTATCTCCTTGAAATTATTGAAGCAACTCGTAACCATGAGTTAATTGAAATTGGTGTAAGCCCTCGGGGAACGTTGGCATTTATGAGAGCGATTCAAGCACGGGCAATATTAAATGAAAGAGATTACTGTACGCCAGATGATATTAAGACGCTCACTGCATCCGTTTGTGCTCATCGTTTAACGTTAACAATTGAGGGAGAGATGAAAACGACGAAAGAACAAATTATGAAAGAAATTCTTCATACGATTAGTGTGCCAGTGGAGAATGTACGATGAATCAACAGCTTGTGTATACACCTTTAGCGGAGCCTTTCGTAATGGGGGTTATGTCAGTTGTAGCCGTTATTTTAAGTGTATTTTCAAGTAATCTACTGTTTTTATCTCTCGTATTTTTATATGTAATTTTAATAGGTGCTACGCATGTATATATACGTAAAGTATCTCGTGTTGAATGGGAATACAGTCAAGGGAATTCGAATGTTTTTATAGGTGAAACGAATATGTGCAAAATGAAAATTTCAAACAAGTCGATATTTCCTATTCTTAATATCGTATTTCGATTTAAATGTGAAAATAAGCTAACTTGGAATCATGATGAAATAAACAAAAATCATAGTACAGGTTCAAATTATTATATGAATTTTAATTTAAAAGGAAGGGAGTCAGTTTCATTTGATTTGCAAGCTGTAGCGTTAAAAAGAGGCATCGCGAAATGGGAAGAAGTTGAAATTGTTATTACTGATCTCTTTGGATTTATAACGAACCATATAACATATAAACAAGTTGATACGCCCTCTTATTTAGTCTTACCAGCTGTTCCGAAAATACAAGTTCCTGAATTACAAGAATGGTCACGAGGATTTCGAAAAGCGATGTCTTCACCCTTATATGATGAAACGAAAGTAATGGGAGTAAAGTCTTATGAAAATGAAGATTTTCGTTCCATCCACTGGAGTGCAACAGCGAAAACAGGGACGATAATTGCGAAAAAGTATGAGCGAACACAATGTGATAAATACGCGATTTATCTCAACTTGCAAAATAAAAGTGGTGTTTCTTTGCGAAATGATATAGAGGAACTAATTGAATTAACAGCAGGTATATGCAAACAACTTCTTATGCAAAACTGTTCGTTTGAAGTATGGATCAATAGTGTAAAAGATAACGGTTTGCTACATATAAAAAATGGGGATAATCGGAAACATTTGCAAAATGTATTAAAGGTACTTGCCTCGATATCAGACCAAGATACGCCTATATCTTCTTCTTACTTTTACACAGCAGGCTTTCGTCGAAAGGAACTGGATGCGGTTCCTTTAATTATTGGTACTTCACCAAAGAAATACAGTAGAACGAATAAATGGATTGTAATGAAAGAATAAGAAGGGGCTTATGTCATGGTGAATAAAAAGCGGCATATGAAAGTGAAGTTATGGAGTGTAAGAACTTTAATCATACTTTTCTTTGCGATTAGTGCGATAACGTTATCACAAGGTGTTGTGTATGTACAAGACATAGTAAAAGAGCGTTTTTTCAGTAAGACTAAGACAATATCGGAAAGAAATTATGACTTTACTAGTATAGGTGAAAATTTTGATGATTCCAAAATAGATGAAGATGAATATGAAGAAGTAGAAGATACAGGTATAAGAACGAAAACGGGTAAAAAATTTCAACCTTTCGAAAGAGAAAGTCTATGGAATGACGTGCTTTCTGTTCTTTCAAATGTATGGATTAATATAGTTTTTTATGTGATAATCGCAATATCAATTATATATGCCATCTACAAGTATATTAGGAAAAAATTGACGAAAACAGAAATAGTACAGGAGAAAGAATCGATCACAAAGCAAACTGCGGTAAGAAGCATAAAGAATGAAAAAGTCATTCATCAGTTAGAACAGCCGTTACCGACAGATAAGATAAGAAAAACGTTAGTTGAATGGGAAAGAACATTACCATTTCATGAACAGAGAAGGTCCTATGAAACGATGCAACAATGGTTAAAAAGAATTTGTAGAACAAGGGATATTATCTCGTTATATGAGTCTGTTCGTTATGGGGAAAAGACGTATACGGATTTAGATGTGAAAGAAATAATGAAGTGGGTAGAGGGAGATGGGAAGGTGGATACATAAATATCCACCTTTTCTTTTTTTATACGGAAATTTGATTAACATGAATTATTTTCTTATATGAAACCGTATTTAAATAGGTAAACAAAATTAACATTATTTACTTATACTTCATTACATGTTAACCTATACTTAATTTTTATAAACTATAATTAATTTTTAAGTTTTTTAAGGGTGTGAAAATGTAATGAAATCGGTATTAAAAAGCATACTTATTTCCTTTGTTTTTTCTGCAGTAGGTATGTGTTGGTTACTGTACGTATTATTCAAAGGGGACGGAGACTGGTTATTGTCTTGGATAGGTGTATTAATGGCATATTTATCTTTATATACTTTAATAGATTTATATTGTAAAAATACATACGATAAAAAAATAAATAAATGGCTTATAAAAACAGCGGTGACTAGTTTTAGTTTTTCTGTATTAGGAATCTCATTTTGTATCATACATGAGCTATTAACACCATGGAGTCTCAGTTTAATGGTGTGGTATTGGTTGCTAATGTTAGTATTATTTTTAACAACTATAATATCATTAATCAGTTTAGTATTTGTTAATCGTAAAAATCACAATTTCACCGTTGGATATAGAATGCTCATACTTCTAAATGTATTTCTTACATTG
Organism: Bacillus sp. PPSBB_2; assembly: GCF_045291115.1. NCBI lineage: Bacteria > Bacillati > Bacillota > Bacilli > Caryophanales > Bacillaceae > Bacillus > Bacillus sp. PPSBB_2. The sequence goes on along the minus strand of NZ_CP147983.1, from coordinate 3,147,970 downwards.
GGACCAGTATTATGGCCGCTATTACTTTCTATTATTGGAAATGGTATGAATGCTAGTGCGGGCTGGTAAAAAGGCATATAAATTAGTTGTGTAAAGAATAGGATGAAAAGTTGATATAGAATTTTAAATGTTTAAGAGAACATGTTTACATAAAAAATGAAAACATGTTCTCTTTTTATTTGCATGCATAACTCTTCCTCAGTTTACCCTATTTAAATTTAAACGTAAGTATTTCGTAAGGAATGGATAAGAAAAAAGAGAGATTTATCATATAGGATGAAAGTATAGCCTGAATCAATCCGATATTAATGGAGGAGAGAAAGCCTTATGAAAAAATGTAATTCAATTAAGTTAGCAAGTTTTGCAGTTTTATTAGCGGGTACTGCTCTATTCACACCTGGTTTTACTGTGACTGCAGAGTCAACCCAAAATATTTCTAGTTCGTCACAAGTACATGATCAAAAGAATCGTAATGGCTGGAAACAAGTAATGCAGGAAACAGTACAGCTTGGTGCTGTAGGAATATTAGCTAAGGCGTCTAATAACGGAAAAACTAATAGTTTTACTGCAGGCGTGGCGGACTTAAGTACAAAGAAACCGGTGAATTCGGATTATCGCTTTCGGATTGGTAGTGTGACGAAGACGTTTACTGCCACGACTATTCTTCAATTAGTAGGAGAAAATCGCTTACAACTTGACGATCCAATTGAAAAGTGGCTACCGGGTCTCGTGCAAGGAAATGGGTATGATGGTAATCAAATTACGATACGACAACTTTTGAATCATACGAGTGGTATCGCTGAATACTTAAAGTCAAAAGACGCGGACATAATGAATTCGAAAAAAACGTATACAGCAGAAGAAATAGTGAAAATAGGCCTTTCGCTGCCTCCAGATTTCTCGCCGGGTAAAGACTGGTTGTATTCAAACACAGGATACGTAATACTAGGAATGCTTATTGAAAAAATAACTGGAAATAGTTATGCGGAAGAAATCGAAAAGCGAATTATTGAACCTTTGGACCTATCAAATACGTTTTTACCAGGAAATTCACCCGTCATCCCAGGAAAGAATCATGCTCGTGGATATGTGAAAATGGAAGGAACAGGCGAGTTGAAAGACATTACGTATTATAATCCGAGTTTAGCTAATGCAGCTGGAGATATGATTTCTAATGCGGATGATTTAAATAAGTTCTTTTCATCTTTACTCGGTGGTAAGTTACTGAAGGAACGCGAGCTAAAAGAAATGCTTACTACAGTTCCTATAGAAGGCAAAGGGGTTGGTGACGCATACGGTCTTGGAATCTATGAGACTAAACTTCCAAACGGTGTTTCAGTTTGGGGGCATGGAGGAGGAATTCCTGGATTTACAACTTTTGCTGGGGGAGTAATTGGAGGCAAACATACATTGGCTATCAGTCTCAACTCTATAGGTGGGGTCGATATTGTTCCGCAGTTTAATAAAATGATGCAAATTGAATTTAATAAATAGATGAAAAGAAAGTGAATGGAATTTTGTTATAGTTATATTTAAAAGAGGTGCTTTTTTAAGTTCGTAACTATGGACAGTAGTTGCATTTATGATATGACATCAAGTGTATTCCAAAGTGAAAATCAATCTTAATGCTTACGACAAAATAAAAAAGGATGTCAGTTACATGACATTCTTTTTATTTTGGATAAAAGAGGTATGCATATAGTTCTGAAAATTGTTATTTTTAAAATTTTTACATATAATGAAGGATATAGGGGCACCAATTGGGGAGTTATGAATGGAAAATACTTTAGTTAGTTAAATATTACTCGTTTTAATCAAAATAATTATGAGTTGATTTGGAGTTGAATACAATGGGGAAAAATCATTATAAATGGAGTAATAAACAATTACGAGAACATGTTGAAGTACTAGATGGTAAGAGAAGCACACACATATTATTAAAGAATGCAACATATTTAAATTCTTATATGCGCGAGTGGATGACAGCGAACATTTGGATATATAATGATCGAATTGTATACGTAGGGGAGCAGCTGCCAGAGCAATTAACGGAGTGTGAAGTTGTTGATTGCGAAGGAAAGTATGTCGTACCCGGTTACATAGAACCACATGCACATCCGTATCAGTTGTATAACCCAGAGACGCTAGCGAATCATGCGATGCAGTTTGGGACAACAACTTTTATTAATGATAATTTAACTTTATTTTTCACATTAAAGCGTGAAGAAGCATTTCGTTTATTAGATGAATTCAATAAGATTCCAGCAAGTATGTATTGGTGGTGCCGTTTTGACGGACAGACTGAATTGCAAAACGGGGAATCTTTGTTTAATAGTGAAGAAATAATAGAGTGGCTGCAGCATGAAGCGGTTCTTCAAGGCGGCGAGCTAACAGCATGGCCAAAACTATTACATGGCGATGATGAAATGTTAACTTGGGTGCAGGAAACGAAGCGATTGCAAAAGAAAGTAGAAGGACATTTTCCGGGTGCATCTGAAACGACTTTAGCGAAGTTAAAACTGTTAGGTACAGATTGTGATCATGAAGCGATGACAGGGCAGGAAGCTTTCACTCGTCTTATGCAAGGTTACACTGTTTCCTTAAGAAATTCTTCAATCCGCCCAGATTTAGAAGTTTTACTGAAAGAATTGTTGGAACTAGGCGTAAAGCAGTTTGATAGATTCTTTTTTACAACAGACGGCTCACATCCTTCGTTTTATGAGAATGGAATGACAAACGTTATGATTTCTACCGCGATAAAACAAGGAGTACCAGTAATAGATGCATACGATATGGCAAGTTATAATATTGCTCGCTATTATAATATGGAACATGTACATGGTTCGATTGCGACAGGTAGAATTGCTAATATCAATATTTTAGAAAGTAAAGAAAACCCAGTACCAATCAGTGTCCTTGCAAAGGGGAAATGGGTGAAGCGTGACGGTGTAAATACACATGAAGCATTACATATAGACTGGAGTAAACATAAAGTAACTCCATTATCATTAGATTGGTCCATAGAAAAAGAGGATATGATTTTCTCTAATAAAACGGGGATACACTTATTAAATAACGTTATTACAAAACCATACACTAGTGAAATCAATATAGACTGTGATGAATTGTCCACAGATCATGATGAATGTTTCTTTATGATGATTGCTCGTGATGGCAGTTGGCAAGTGAATATAGCTGTGAAAGGTTTTGCGAAAGAACTAGGTGGGCTTGCTAGCTCTTATTCTGGTACAGGTGACATCATTCTTATCGGAAAAAGAAAAGAAGATATGCTTACAGCTTTTCGTAGAGTAAAAGAGCTTGGCGGGGGAATGGTAATAGCTGAAAAGAATGAAGTATTACACGAAATAGCATTACCATTGCTCGGGATTATGTCTAATTTAAAAATGAGAGAATTAATACAGGAAGAGAAACAGATGGTGAAATTACTACAAGAGCGTGGCTACGCGCATGATGATCCAGCATTTACAATTTTATTCTTTTCTGCGACGCACTTGCCTTTTATACGAGTAACACCTATAGGATTATATGATGTGAAAAGTAGTAAGGTAGTTGCCCCGCCCGTGAATTTGATAAAGCAATATTAAAAGGAAAGATCCTATAAAAATTTTATTTTATAGGATCTTTCTTATTATTAGCATAAGAATATTGTAAGCCTCAAATGATATAGTATCTAAATCATTTGAGGTGATATGTAAATATGAAAAAAATATTTTACATTTTAAGCGTATTTATTCTGTGTGTATCGATACAACACGTTGTACATTCCCAATCAGATGCACCAGAATTATCTTCGGATTGTCTCGAAGAAAGAAAAGTTAGAGATGAAAAGCATGTGAAGAATATAATACAGGACATTAAATCCACATTTAATTTAAATATTGATGAACATAGTTTTTGGGAAGTAAGTAAAAGAGATCTGGAGGCTGCTCATTTGATGTATGGTGGAAAGGAAAATGATTCTTATTATAATTCGCTAACTAAAATTTATGATAGTGGTGGATTTAGCGAACAGCCCAGCTTATTTGTGAGGGCACAAGAAGCATTTTTACTTTATAAAGAAAAAGATAATATCAATGTAATGAAACGCCTAAAACTAGACGTTGAAAAAGGGGAATGGCTCGTTATAAAAACGAAAAAGAAGAAAGGGAAAAAAGTGAAATTTAAGCCGTTGCAATGTGAAAAAGATTATATGAAAAAGAGAAATGAATAACAAAATACTTATTCATGCTGTTTTTATTCAACGATATTTTGCTGTTGATTTGAAATAGAAAAAGGTAAACGAACATATTAGCTTTATGGAATATGTTTGTTTACCTTTTTTTGAGAGATTTAATAATTGGGGATTATTTACTGCCTAATGAATTTATAACATTCAATGAATTTGTTCTTCATAAACATTAGATTTTGTGTCAAATGATTTATACATTGCCGAAACACCTATGTATATTTTATTCTACAGTATTTATAAAAGAATGTTGGCTATTCATAAGAAATATGATTGGCACGGTTTTTGCTTGTATTACATGTAAGGAAGGGAGATTGTATGTAAGGAATCTGTACTCGTAATAGTATAAAACAAGCTACTATTGCATTATTAATCATAGTTGTATTTATAGGGGAACTGTAAATACATACAAATAAGTGGTTTTTTTGATTTTAAAATTCTGAATTTTCATTTAAATAACTAGGGGGCAATGGTATGGTTAAATATTCGAAAATTTCTAAGTGGATTCTTGGTGTTGGACTAGTGACAATAACGTGTAATGGTTTGCAAATTCAAGCAGAGACAAAAGAGAAAAATGTGAAGAACGTATTACAAATGGAGCCGGTAGGAATACAGAAATCTGTTGATGAATTGGCGCACCCTTCAAAAGTACAAGAAAATGAATCTTTTACAAAACGGTTAAAATTAGCGGATTTATCGCAGCGTCCACTAGCACCAACCGATAATATTAAGCCGTTAGCTGAAGAAAAAAAGTATTCGATGGCTGAGTTAAATCAATTAAATAATAAACAATTAACTGATCTTCTTGTGACAATTAAATGGTATCAAATTCCGGAATTATTTCAGTTTAATAGTGATAGTCTTAAATTCTATCAAGATGATAGCCGAATGCAAGCGATTATTAATAAACTAGCAGAACAAGGACAAGCTTATACGCAAGATGATTCAAAAGGGATTGAAACATTAGTAGAAGCTCTACGTGCAGCGTTTTATTTAGGTTTTTACCATGATGAATTAAGCAAACTAAATGAGCGTAGCTACCATGATAAATGTTTACCAGCTTTAAAAACAATTGCAAAAAATCCAAATTTCAAACTTGGTACATCAGAACAAAATAAAGTAATTGCATCATATGGAAAATTAATTGGAAATGCATCAGCAGATGTTGAAACGGTTTTATATGCAGGTGAAATTTTTAAACAATATAACGATAATCTTGCAACTTTCATTGAAGACCGAACAAAAGGAGACGCTATATATGAGTTGATGAAGGGAATTGACTTTGATATTCAGACGGATATGTACACGACTGGAAAAGAGCCAAAAGATACGATGTGGTTTCGGAATATCGATAACTTTATTAATGAAGTAAATCGTTTTGCACTACTTGGTACAGTAACAAATAAAAATGGATGGTTAATTAATAATGGAATTTATTATGCTGGCCGATTGGGCAAGCTTCATAGCACGCCGACAAAAGGACAACAAGTTGTTACAGATGCAATGCGAATTTATCCATATTTAGGAGAGCAATACTTTGTTGCGGCAGAACAAATTACTACAAATTATGGAGGAATAGATGCGAATGGAAAAACTGTAAATTTAGATCAAATTCGGGAAGAAGGTAAAAAGAAATATTTACCGCAAACGTATACGTTTGATGATGGAGCAATTGTCTTTAAAGCTGGGGATAAAGTTAGCGAAGAGAAAATTAAACGTCTATACTGGGCGGCAAAAGAGGTGCGTTCTCAATTTTATCGTACAGTTGGTAGCGATAAACCACTTGAAAGTGGACATGCTGATGATGTGTTAACGATGGTTATTTATAATAGCCCAGATGAGTATCAATTTAATCGTCAACTGTACGGATATGAAACGAATAATGGTGGGATTTATATTGAAGGGACAGGGACTTTCTTTACATATGAACGTACACCAGAGCAAAGTATTTATAGTCTGGAAGAATTGTTCCGCCATGAATTTACGCACTACTTACAGGGAAGGTACGAAGTTCAGGGATTATGGGGCCAAGGGGAAATGTATCAAAATGAACGTTTAACATGGTTTGAAGAAGGGAATGCAGAGTTCTTTGCAGGTGCAACGCGATTAGATAGTGTAGTACCGCGAAAAAGTATAATTGGTGGGTTATCTAATGATCCTGCAAAACGTTATACAGCATCACAAACATTAAATGCGAAATATGGAACGTGGGATTTTTATAATTATTCGTTTGCACTGCAATCATATATGTATAATAAGCGCCCAGAAATGTTCGATAAAGTACATGATTTAATTCGCGCAAATGATGTTTCAAGTTACGATGCATACCGTGCTACATTAAGCAAAGATAATAAGTTAAATGAAGAATATCAATCTTATATGCAAATGCTTATTGATAATCGCGATAAGTATACAATTCCACAAGTATCAGATGAGTATTTAACTCAGCATGATCCAAAATCGCTTTCGGACGTTACTTCAGATATTACGAATGAAGCGAAATTAAAAGATGTGAAAGTAACAAAGAATACATCACAATTCTTTAATACATTTACACTACAGGGGACATATACAGGAAGTGCGGCTAAAGGAGAAGTTGAGGACTGGAAAGTGATGAATGAAGCAACAAATGATATGTTGAAACGTCTTTCAGGAAAAGAGTGGACAGGATATAAAACATTGACTGCTTATTTTGTAAATTACCGTGTAAATAATGCTGGGCAATTTGAATATGATGTTGTGTTTAGCGGAGTGAATACGGAAGAAGGTACGGCTGTAGAAAAAGAACCAAATAATTCATTTGAAACAGCAAACCCACTATCTTTGAATATTTTGTTAAGAGGAACCTTGAGCGATCAAGATCAGGGGGATAAATTTGTTATTGATGTAAAGGATCAAAAAGATTTACAAATTTCTGTTACGAACGAACAAAATCTTGGACTGAACTGGGTATTATATTCTGAATCAGATTTAAATAATTATGTAGCTTATGCAACAAAACGTGATGGAAACAAATTGCTTGGAAATTATAATGCAAAGCCAGGGAAATATTACTTAAGTGTATATAAGTATGGTGGTGGAACAGGGAATTATACGGTACAAGTAAAATAGTTTACTATAGTTTGTTTTGAAAGGCTACTTATCGCATTTTTTAGCGAAATAAAGTATTTAATGTTAAACATTAAACTAATTCAACATATCCCTGTTCTAATTATAGAACAGGGATATGTTGGCTTTATATTTTCAAATTAAATAACCTCATTGGATTTTGACAAGAAAATAATTAATATAGAGTTGAATTCTCATTCGTAAAGCATGTTTTAATCTTCTTAATGCTCTTTCATTTTTGTCTCGATTTTTGTTTTCAAATCAGTGGATACTCGATTGAAATACCCCAAAACGATCTTCCTAATATCATCGGATATAACTTTCAAATCACTAGCTAAGTTTTCAGCGAGATGTTCTTTTTCTATCGGCTGTAACTTCGTGTAAAATTCACCAGCCTGCGTAAAGTCATCCTGTTTCGTTATAGAAGTTCTTTCAAGTTTACCTTCAACGTACCTTCCTTCACCGGTTGTAATTTGATTAGCAGGTGTCCAATCTTGCTGCTGGTTAATCGTTAATTTGCGAAATTCGGGACCAATTCTTCTTCTTTGTGAATCACTGTAAATGTTAGCGCGCCCTTGCAGCATTTTATCATCTGATAACTCAGCGCCTTCTAGCAAATTAGAAGGAGAGAAGGCGACTTTTTCTACTTGTTCCATAAAATTTTCAGGATTTTTATTTAATACCATTTTCCCGACTGGTATGAGAGGATACGTCTGTTCATCCCATACTTTTGTGTCATCTAAAGGATCATAAGAAAGATGCGCTTCATCTTTCGGATCCATGAGCTGGACGTATAAACCATATTCCACTGGTTTACCATTTTCAATAGCATCATATAAATCTTTCCCGCTATAATCAGGATTTTCGGCAGCTAGTTTAATTGCTTCTTTACTAGTAATGTACTGTACACCTTCAAACGGGTACCAATGATACTTTACATACTTTCGATTACCTTCCGCATTTCTCCATACATATGTATTAACACTATGTCCTGGAATGTGGCGAAGACTTTTGGCCGTACCATTATTAGAGTATAAACGGACAACAAAATGAATAGATTCAGGTGCTTTAGCGACAAAACTCCAAAATCTATTAGGGTCTATTAAATTATTTTTAGGTGAAGGCAATAATGCTTGAATCGTTTCAGGGAAACGCATCGGATCGCGAACAGAAAAAACAGGAATGTGATTACATAAAAGGTCAAAAATGCCTTCTTTTGTATAAAATTTTGTAGAAAAACCGCGTACATTTCTAGCAGTATCCGGTGTTCCTTTCGTACTAACAGCTAACGAAAATCGCACCATAACAGGAACTTTTTCATTAGAATTTTGTAAAAAACTTAATTTAGTATGTTCAGACATCGAATATATCGTTTGAAAATAACCGAACGCACCAAATCCTTTTACATGAACAGGTCTTTCTAAAATTTTTTCATGAATAAATTGTTGTAATGACTCATGCAGTACACTATCTTGCTCTAGTACGGGTCCACGTGAACCAACTGTTTGAGAGTGAAATTTAGCTGGTTCAGTAAGTTCTCGATGTTTATTAAAGTCTTCTTCTAATAATTCTTTCCTATGTTTATCATATTTTTCATTCATCGATATAGCCTCCAAATTTTTTCGTCGATTGTTACTAAATATGATTTTATAGTCTCGATTATGTATGACATACAAAGTTCAAAGCAGTAACATACCGCTAGATGAAAAAAACACATATGTAGTGGACCTGTTGAAATAGAAGAAATTATGGAAAAATGAATATCGGGAAGAGAAAGCACACGTTTTAATAAAAAATGTGGAAGAAAACCACTATTAAAGTTTCAATCTTAAAACTTAATTTATAAACGATTATATAGAGAATGAACGTTAAAAAAGGAAAAATAACTAGGAGGAATTTAACATGTCGGATTGGTTTCAATTAGATAAAGAATATATGATGTCTACATATTGTCGGACAGAGGTTGCAATGGAAAGAGGAGAAGGATGTAAACTATATGATGTAGATGGTAAAGAGTATTTAGATTTATTTTCTGGCGTAGGAGTAAATGTACTAGGATACAATCATCCTAAAATTGTACAAACGACAATGGAGCAAGTTGTGAAATCGTTGCATTTACCGTTTCATTTCTTAAACCCAGTTGCAATTGAGTATGCAAAGAAATTAGTAGAGTGTACTTTAAAAAGCGGAAAAGTCTTTTTTACAAACTCTGGTACGGAAGCGACAGAAACAACTTTGAAATTAATTGATAAATATAGAGCTAATACGAATGAAGAACGTGAAGGAATTGTAGTGCTGAAGAATAGTTTCCATGGGCGTACGTTAGGGGCACTTCATTTTACGAGACAAGAAAGTGTATATCAAAATTTCCCTAAAACATTGATTCCTGTATATGAAGTAGAGCGCGAAAATATAGACCAATTAGAGGAGACTATTATTAAAGAAAAACCAATTGCGATTATGCTAGAGCCTGTTTTAGGAAGTGGAGGAATTTATCCTTTATCAAGTGAATATTTACATGGTGTTCAATATTTATGTGAAAAATATAATGTACTTCTTGTCGTTGATGAAGTTCAAAGTGGTATGGGTAGAACGGGAAAACTATTTGCTTATCAAAATTTTAATATTACACCAGATATTATTCAAATTGGTAAAGGAGCAGGAGGCGGGATACCGCTAGGAGGAATTATTGTAGGCAAAAAGTTATGTGATGTATTTTCACCAGGAGATCACGGGACAACGTTTGCTCATTCATCAATGGGAACAGCTTTAGGGTTAACGGTATTAAACACATTGATTGAAGATGGTTTAATGCACGAAGCGTATGAAACGTCACTATATTTAAATGATAAATTACAAGAAATTCAGAAAGAAAACTCTTATTATATTCAGGAAGTACGTCATGCTGGTATGATGTTTGGAATTAGTCTGAATGATACGAATGAAAATGTGAAGAAATTACAGGTTGAGCTAATGAATAAAGGAATGTTAGTCGATGTAACACAAGGGAATATTATTCGATTACTTCCGCCGTATATTATTACGAAAGAGGAAATTGACGCATTTATGAATCAGTTTATTATTTGTTTAGATAAAGTTGCTGCTGTAGTAAGTGCTTAAAAATTAAAGCTATATTTTATAAAAAGTGCACTCTAATTGTTAGAAGTAGTTTTACAATTGGGGTGCACTTTTTATAGTTGAATTTTGTAAAATATAGTCGTTTGTATATGATAACGGAAAAATAGAAGGAATTTCGTTATATTTGAGTGGTGAAGAAAAGGGAAAGTAAGTATAAAGATAGTAGATAAAACGAGTGGTACTAACAACTAATGATAGAACATTTTGAAAATAATAGCATACGAATATATATATGATAAGAATGAGGTGATATATTGGAAAATAATGATATTCAATTTACTTCTTTACAAATGCGAACTGATAGATTTGGGTGGGCTGGTATTCAATATACAAATAAAAAGCAAGCCATCTTATATACTCGAAACGGAGGAGTAGAATGGGATGTTGTTAACCCTCTAAATTCAATTGTAATATTTGGATATCCAATAAATGCTCGAAGCTCTTGGGCATATGGTTTAACAAAAAAGAATGATGATTTATTACCCGCTATATTTTATACAGTTAATAGAGTCTAGTGGTAATAAGTCAAGAGTAAAACAAGACTGATTTTTTCTAGGTGCGATTTTTTCAGCATACGGAAATAGACCCGACCAAAAATGAAATTTTTTCGGGCCGTTTCCAAGATTGCGTCAATAACAAAGTGTTATTTTTCTATCACGCTCCTTGGTGGCGTGTAGAGTTGATGGTTACGTAGTAGCGTATCCACCAGACGCACAAATTTTCTTGCGGTTAAGACGATGGCTCTTTTGTGTTGATGTTTGGGTGTTTCTTTGTATTTCTTTTGATAAAATGCTTGATATTCAGGCAAATATCTTCTTACTGAATTGGCAGCCTCAACTAAGTAATAGCGAAGATAACGNACCTTTTGAACTACTATCCAAAAGCCCAATCAGTTATCGAAACAGCTAGTGTGTTGGTAGTGATAGCAATGGCTCGGGTAACAGACTTTTTATCGTAGACAGAGCTACAGGGGAAATGAGCAAATTCCCGATGGATCCTTTCCATACATCCATTGTATCTGGGAAATTCAATAATATCGAAACAAATTCCGTAAGGAATCTTGTTATCTATTTTTTTTAAAATCAGGGTAATTAGAAAGCAGAAATACTGATCTAAACTATATTCTACGAGGGGAAAGATGGAGTGAGTTTATATTACCAATTGAAGAAGAGTGGGAGAAATCGACGGATGTTCAAGTACAATTGCATGCTGCGAATATGGATAGTATATGGATTGTATTGTCTAGAAAGCTTGCATCAAATAAATTTGAAAATAATTTATACTATATGAAAATGAAAGGGAGAGTATGGAAAGTAATTAAAAATATAAGTATTAGTGATAGTATTTCAGGAATAACATTTATAAACGAGTTAGTTGGATTTATTTCATTACACAAACAATATGAAACATCAGCGGTATTTAAAACAATAGATGGTGGGGCAAGTTGGCAGCCTATAAAAGATATTCCAAGTCTTGAAGGAATTAATAATGGGACTGCTATGGCTTATAAAGCAATCTATAAAAATAACTTGTTAGTAATACCAACTAAAATGAATAATGATGTATTTTTAATGAATTACTCATTTGATAAGGGGAATTCGTGGCATATTTCAAATGAAACAATAAATACTAGTAAAGCGGCTGTTTCTTTTTTTAGTTCCTATTATGGCTGGGTTATAAATAGTGAACATGGAAGTGTATATCAAATAATAAAAAAAGGAGCAAAATGGATAAAGGTATCAAGTAATCCATTGCTGAAAAATGTATTTTGTTTACATTTTTTTAATCGGCGTAAAGGTTGGGCTTGTAATAAAAAAGAAATATTTACTACAACGGATAGAGGTATAACATGGAAAAAGGTTGTATATAAAATTAATGATATTTATAAATTAGTGTAAAAGAGTCCTAAAGAAATTAGGACTTTTTTTATTTTTAAATGGTGAGAGTTGTAACAGACAACGATAAGAGGAGGGATACAAGTGTAGAGATTATATTTTCAAAAATAGACGTTTGTTTTCACACAGTATAATTCACTTTTGAATATGTTAATAAAGTAGCAAATTCATAGGAAATGGTAATACTTAATATTTTATGTCACATGATGTGTAAAGGGGGCGTGTAATGAAATCGTTAACGGTTATTATTTTGTACAGTGAAAGAGAGCAAATATTAGAAGAGTCAATTCAATCTATATGGAAGCTAAATCCTCTTGAAATTATAATTTTCGTTCCTAACGATAGAAGTAATTTGTATGAAATAGCAAAGAAACATAAATGTCATATTGTTTTTATGGACAAATATAATAAGCATTATGATGGATATGGAGCTTGTATCAAGGCAGCAAAAGGAGAAGTTTTATTATTTTTAGATGGCAATTTTTCGTTATCCACAAATGAAATGCAGAGATTTATTGAGCCAATTGTTACAAATCAAGCCGATGTAGTTTTAAATAAAATAGATAAATTGATAGAAATAGGTAAATGTCCAAATATGGATATTGTATGGAGAAAAATGTTAAATGAAATTTTAAGTCGACCAGATTTAAAAAGCAATTCAATACTTTCGTTACCATATGCGCTTACGAAGGAAGTAGTGGAAAATATCGGCTTTAATTATATGGAAGATATCGTTCTATCTCATATGAAGATTGTGAATCAAGGGTGGCGGATTAACGATCAATATGCAATCAATACGTTATCTAAAGATGAGACTATAGAGGAAGGAGGATATTTAATAAAAAAAGAGTTATCCAAAAATGAAAAAGAGAAAGTAGAAAGATATTTACGCGGTATAGCTAAATGGATAGAGAAAAAAGGAAGAAGAGTAGGGTTTACTGATGCAGGAAAAAGAAGAGATATTGTTCAAAAACTAGGTGAATGTAAGCGATACCCTTCCTATCATCAGGGCTGGGGAATGCATTCTTCAATTTATAACGGGAAACAACTTTCTGTCATTATACCAGTACAAAATGAAGAAGAGACTATAGAACAAGTAATACTTGAGGCGAGAAAAATAGAACCACTAGAAATCATCGTCGTTGTAAATGGTTCGACAGATCAAACGGCTAATATTGCTAAAAGACTTGGTGTTACTATTATTGAATATAACGAACGACTTGGTCATAATGTTGGACGTGCTATTGGAGCGCTTGAAGCTACAGGAGATATTCTTTTATTTATTGATGGTGATTTTAGTGTTTCAGGAAGTAATTTGCATCATTTTACAAAAGCAGTTTCAGCTGGTGTAGACATAGCATTAAATGATTTGAATCCGATGTTACACCCTCCGTTTTATGTTGTAGACGTCGTAAAATATATGCTTAATTTAGCATATAATCGTCCAGAATTAAGCAATGGCTCATTAGTAGCAATTCCACATGCTATGAGTAGATCATGTTTAGATGCAATAGGCTGGGAAAGCTTACTATGCCCTAGTCTTGCACAAGTAAAAGCAATATTACAAGGGTATAGAGTAGAATGTGTACATTACGTTGATGTTGTAAAACCGAATAGAATTCGTTTAAAGGAAAATGTAAGTCACAATGGGCATCCTCCAGCAGTATTAAGAATAATTGGTGATCACGTTGAAGCTCTCTCTTACTTGATAGAACAACTCGAAATGGATGGAAAGGGTGATTAAACTGTTAGACCAGTATAAAATAATTAACATTTCATATGAACAATTATGGCAAATGGATTTTCAAATTACAGAACCATTTATACTCAAGGTTGATTGGGATAAAGTAACGTATGAATTTTTAATTCGTATTAAGCCCGATGCTTCTAACACTATTGTTTTTGGATCCGGAGCAGGTGGGTTTCAAGAACAGCCAATTGGTCCACCTATTTTTCATCGACATTCTTGGATGGATGAATTTGAAGATACTGTTATATATTATAATGACCCTACGTTATATCTTGGAAAATTATCTTTAGGTTGGGGACAGGGAGAGTTAAATAGATTTTATTTACAAGATATAGCAAATATTTTAGAAATAGTATTTGTAAAGTTAAAAGTTGATTCGAAAAATGTGTTGTTTTATGGCAGTTCTGGGGGAGGATTTATGTCTTTAATTTTAGCTGGATTCGTTAAGGGCTCCACAGCTTTCATTAATAATCCTCAAACAAATTTATTAAAATGGATACCTGTACCAATAAATCTAGTTTTCGATTTGTCTTATCCAAATTTATCAAGAGAAGAAGTTGAAGAGAAATTTGGCGAAAGAATTAATGCTGTGAAATTTTTTAATCACATTAAATATGTACCGAATATTTATTTTTTGCAAAATTTCGCGTGTGAATTTGATGTGCAAAATCATTTGCTACCATTTATTTCCGAATTAGAGCAACTTGATAAAGACACGGAAGTAAATCAAATTATAATTGACTTATATTTTGATAAAAAAGCAGGGCATGCAGCTGTAGGGAAGAGTGAAACAATTGAATATATAAAAAAAGTAAAACCTAATCAGACTGTAAAAGAAGAACAAAAAGAAGTGGACCTATCAGTTGTTATAGTTTTAGGAGAAGAAAAATCAAAATTGAATCAAATTTTAAATAAAGTGCAGCATATAAAACCACTAGAAATTATTATTGTAGCTGATGATAGAATGAGTGCGATACAATCTATACCAACATTTGTTGAAAGTAACGTTGTTGTGATTGAGGAGAAAAGTAAATGGAAAGCACCAGTTCATGGGGCAAAAGTCGCCAATGGTGATGTAGTCTTATTTTTAAATGGAGAAGATGTTATTTTTTCGGTAGAATTAGAACGATTTATAGAACCGCTACTAAAAAAGGAACAGGATGTAATTTTAAATAATATAGACTCGGTTTGTTTTGAAAAGATGAGAGTAGAATGGCCAAGCATTGCTATGGTGTATAAAAAAATAGTAAACGATGTATTGGGGCGTATGGATTTAAAATATGATTCGATGTTATCTATGCCATATGCTATTACTAAAAAAGCAATTGAAGACATTGGATATGATATCTTGCAGAACCCTATTCTGTCCCAAGTAACTCTTATTGAGAAAGGGTGGCGACTACAATCCTCGTCAGCCATCACTAACATCTCCTTGAATAATATGCCCGCAAACAAAACCTCTTTCTATAAAAATGGATTAACTAAATTAGAAGTATATGAGATTAAAGAAAATATAAAAGCTTTGGAGAGTTGGTTACAACGAAAAGATGATAGAGGTAATTATACAGATGGAGGAAGAAAAAGAGAAATTATAGAGCAGTTAAAAAAACAAAAGAATTATTCACGTTTCCATAAAGGATGGGGAATGAATTCCTCTATTTATAATGGAAAACAGTTATCAATTATTATACCAGCACAAAATGAAGAATCAACGATTAAAGAAGTTATTCTTGAGGCAAGAAAAATTGAACCAAAAGAAATAATTGTTGTCATTAATGGGTCAACAGATCAAACAGAAGCAATTGCTAAGCAATCAGGGGCAACAGTAATTGTTTATGAAGAAAGATTAGGGCATGATGTAGGACGGGCAATTGGTGCACAAGAAGCGACAGGAGATATACTTCTCTTTATTGATGCTGATTTTGCTATTCCAGCAAAAGATCTTCATCCGTTAACGCAAGCTGTTGCGGATGGTGTTGATATGGTTTTAAATGATTTAAATTTAAATCTTAGATTTCCTCTATATATTGTAAGTTTATATAAATATATGTTGAATATTGCTTGTAACCGTAAAGATTTAGGGGTAGGATCTACAATTGCTGTTCCCCATGCTATTAGTAGAAAATGTTTAGAGGGAATTGGCTGGGACACTCTTCACACAGCGTGTGTTGCACAAGTAAAGGCAATATTAGAAGGGTATAAAGTCGAATGTCTCCATTTTGTAGATGTAATGAAACCAAATCGTATTCGGCCACAAGAGCATTTTGCGACGATAGGACATCCACCAGCTGTATTGAGAATTACTGGGGATCATTTAGAAGGACTTTCATATTTATTGAAGAATAAGGATTTTAAAGATTTATTTTAAAAGGTAAATTTGTCTATTGAATGAGTAACTTAAACATTTCATTTATGCAACTTGACGATATTTAGTATTGCAATGAAACTAAAATCAAAAATTTTTATTATTTTTAGCTCAGGTACAAGTGAAGAGCATGTTTCACTGACTGATAGTAAATGAACAAGTAACTAAAAGGTAAAGGCTTCTTTATATATATGAAGAAGCTTTTATCTTTTTTATTTTAAGTATGGAAGGTAAAGGGTAAATAAAGTTGTAACGGTATTTTTATTTTTGGATAAATTGATATTAGATATAAGAAAGGAGGGAATATCTTGTCTTGCATCAATAAAAGTTGTTTTCATATTTCTTTAGAAACTAAAGTCAATCCAAATGGTGGGGCAGAAATATTCGTAAGGTGCAATGATGAATGTTTATCTAATTTTAATGTAATACCGTTTATTGCATGTGTTTCTATTTCAGTAAAGGATGATTTGAGTTTTTTAGTTGATTTAGATAGTTTAATAAAACGTTAATTTTCTATGCAGTTAATAATAAAATAACATCTAATTTATAAGACTTAGTAAGAGAGTCGTGTCCGAATTTAATTAACTGCATATATTGTTAAAAGAAAGGAGGGAGAGTTATGGCATGTACTACGAATAATGTTTGTTTAGATGTGTGTCTTAAAATTACAATTACCCCTGGTAGTGGAATTGATGCAGTAGTCGATTGTGGAGGCACATGTGGGACAAGTCCTACTATTGTAATTAGTCCTAGTGGATCAATTGTTATTACTTTACCATTAGTTGCATGTTTCTCAATTGCACTAAAAGATGATTTAAGTGTTGACTCTTCATTAACAAGCCTCTATTTTCAAACTTCTTAAGAAAGATACAGAAATGAAAAGCCTGCCTGCTACTTTTCTTTTGATCTAATGTAAAAATAAAAAAGATGGTTACAACCATCTTTTTTATTTTGCTATATATTTAAAATGAATTCATATATTATTTGGTGGTAAGAATATACAATTAAAAGCATTCAGTGTTTCTTTTTTGTTCGATGAGGTAAGAAATTGCTTCTATATGATCACCAATGATTTGTTGCGTTGCTAATGAAAGGTAGCCTTCCTGCGAGAAGTGTTTTTCTGGTCGAACTCGATTTATCTTGTCAACGTCGATAGAATGAACATTTTGTACATGCAATCCTGCTAAAATTGTTTTAACTTGACTTAAGGTTGGTGAAAGAAGAGAATCAAACCCAATTGTATCAATGCATTTTCGACTAAAAGCATGAGGGACAGCAGTTGTGGAGCCCATACCTAAATCTTTTCGATTACATGCTAAATTAACAACATGCTTACATGCAGTTACGATAGTATAAGGAACACGATACATGTAGTAGTGCTCTAATTTATTTAAAACTAAATCGGTGCCATTTTGAACAGATTGTACAAATGGTAATAAATCAGAACTAGGAATTAAGAAATCACCATCAATAAATAATAATATATCACCTTTTGCAAAATATGCACCAACGGCACGTCCGGTATCAATGCCGAGTGCTTCTTTGTAAGTAATAACTGTTGCACCGCAATTCTTTGCCAATTCCTCTGTTTTATCTGTTGATCCATTAACAATAATGATGATTTCTAAAGGTTTTAATTTCTGTACCTCAAAAATGATAGATTCTATCGTTTTTTCTTCATTTTGAACAGGGATAATGATGGATAATTGTTTATTTCCATAAGTATTTGAATAAAACTCTTTACCTGTAATTATTTTGGATATAGCTCTTTGTTCACCGTTTTGAAGTTCTAAAATAATATCCCGCCTTCGATTATTATCAGTATAGTTTCCTCTCGAATCTTGTAATATATTTACCCAATTTTCAATTGCTTCTAGGTGATAACGTATGAGTTGTTTTGAGGGGAAGGAGGGAATTTGCGGTATAGAAATTTTGAAATGATTGCTAATGCGAAATTTATTTTTAATAATTTTCATTTGTGCTAATATCGGATTTAATAAACTTTCTGGAGTAATTGCATCAAGAATCTCTTTTGTTATTGCATAGGGAGGAAATAATAGTGAGTTAACATGTAAATCTGGACGATGAAAAAAATGATTCGTAACTTGCTGCCAAATCATTTCTATAGTTGGCTTTTGCTTTTGATAAAAAAAGTCATCTAAATTGTTTAATACTATGTCAGCTGATTCGTCTAGTAATGGTTGAAGAAATTGTGTAAGTAAGGAAGATTGGATAATGTAATTTGCATCTAAAAATAAGAGGTACTTACCCTTTGCTTTTTTGGCACCAATTACATAACAATTATTTGATTCTGTCGGTTCTTCTAGTGTGATAATTTTACAATTGTAAGATTGTGCAATATCAATGGAATCATCGATACATCCGTTAATAGTAAGGATAATTTCTAAAGGCTGTAGTTGTTCACAGGCTTTCAAAATTTCAGGTAAAACTTTTATGTTATGCTGTATACGAATAATAATAGAAATCGGATTTTTACACATAAGTAGTCTCCTTTTTAATCAGAGGTAGTTATTAATAAGATTAGATAAAATAGGAGATATATATTTTATTATATACGTAACGACTATTTAGTTTTCTCAGACTTAGAATTCTCATTACCTGAATTAGTACCTTTATTTATTCCAGAAGCGAGTAAATTATTGAGAACGCTCAGGTCTAATTGCATAGGGATTGAGTTTTCGGATGTAGTTTTCTCATTTTCTTTTTTGGTAGTTAATATAGTCTTTATATTTTTTATTTCTTTATATTGTTTTAAGGTAATGAAAAATCCAGAAATAATGAAGAGAAAAGAAACAGTAGCGAGTAAAAGTATTATTTCCAACATAAAACACCCTCCTTTAAATCTATAATAATACCATATTTGAATGTAATAAGACAAAATTCGAGCTAATGAGTTCACTTTTTAAATATATGCAAATCTTTAGTAAAAGTTACTAATTTCTAGGTTAAAGGAAGCAATTATAGAAACGTATAGATATAAATAAATTAAAATTTCATTTGTAGTGTAAAGGTATGTGTTATATAAGCTGAACGTCATTCTATAACAAGTTAAACAGGGTTTAATTTTATATAAAAAGAGCATTTAATTGGACAAATAATTAATTATGTGAAATAATAATAACAGATAAGGAGACGTTGCTTTTCCTTAAGTGCTTCGAATTAATTTTATTCAATAAGAGAAGGTGTGCTTAAAGAAGTTAAATTAAATAAGGAGCTGTTTTATTATATGCAACAAAATAATGATTTAAATTTTGAACCTCAAGACGTTAATATTGTTAATCCTAAACAAGCCAGGAAAGCAGTAATTGCTACTGGTATAGGGAACGCAATGGAGTGGTTTGACTTCGGATTATACGCGTATTTAGCGGTAATTTTAAGTCAATTATTCTTCTCTGGTGTTGATAATAGTGGATTGCAACTTGTACTTACATTCGGTACATTTGCAGCAGCCTTTCTCGTTCGACCAATCGGAGGTGTATTCTTTGGTAGAATAGGAGATAAGTACGGCCGAAAAATCGTGTTAAGTACTACTGAGGGTGTTGCAAAACTCATAAATATCCAAAAATAAATGCATAAAGAAATCCGTTTTCCTGGAAGAATGATAGTATCCCAAAACTATATCCAGAAAGGACGGATTTACTAGTATGATAACCAATTTTGATCAGAATCAATCCATTTTACAAATTTTATTTGCGTANGAAGAACTTTTTCATGAATGGCTGAAATACCTGCGTCACGAAACCAAGTGCCGACACGTGAAAAAGTAGAAATATGAGGAACAAAAGACAAACCACCAGATGAACGAAAAGAAGGATATTGATGCAAAAAACGAGTCAATTTGCATAAAGAACTGATTTGAAATACGGTTTTTAGGAAAAAACATTTAAGTAACGATTTTCTACAGATGGGTGGACGGCCTGTCATAGGCGGAACGCCTCCAATGGTTAAACTGTCTACATACGCAATTAAAATTTGTAAAATGGATTGATTCTGATCAAAATTGGTTATCATACTAGTAAATCCGTCCTTTCTGGAGATAGTTTTGAGATACTATCATTCTTCCAGGAAAACGGATTTCTTTATGCATTCATTTTTGGATATTTATGAGTTTTGCAACACCCTCTACTACTATTATTTTAATGGCACTTTCTACATTATTCATCGCATTACTACCAACCTATGAACAAATTGGTGTATGGGCACCAATACTACTTTTAGTTGCCCGAATGATTCAAGGCTTCTCTACAGGCGGCGAATATTCAGGAGCAATGGTTTATATCGCAGAATCTTCTCCAGATAAAAAGCGTGGTATACTCGGTAGTGGTCTTGAAATTGGAACACTCTCAGGTTACATTGCTGCATCGGTAATTGTTACCATTTTGACGTTATTGTTAACAGATGAGCAAATGCTCAGCTGGGGATGGCGTATTCCGTTCTTAATAGCTGCACCAATTGGTTTGGTCGGTTTATACTTACGCCGTCATCTAGATGAATCTCCAATCTTTGAAGAGATGGAAAAAGCACAAGAGGAATCTGAAGACAATGAACAATTTTCATTCATGGATATTATTAAATATCACAAAAAAGACTTCTTATTAAGCACAGTAATTGTCGCCTTCTTTAATATTACAAATTATATGATTCTTTCGTATATTCCTTCTTATCTAACTCAAGTACTTAAAGTCGAAGAAACAACAGGCTTATTAATTATTTCTATTACGATGGCACTTATGATTCCACTAGCACTATATTTCGGTAAATTAAGTGATAAAATTGGTAATAAACGCGTTGTGCAAATTGGTTTACTTGGTTTAACTGTATTTGCAATTCCAGCATTTTTACTAATAGGTAACGGACATATTGCAGCTATATTTGCAGGTATTTTCGTACTAGGTTTCTTCTTAAGTGTATATGAAGGAACATTACCTTCATTATTACCATCACTCTTTTTCACTGATGTACGTTATCGAGCACTTTCGATCTCATTTAATATTTCTGTATCGATATTCGGTGGAACAACACCGCTCGTATGTTCATACTTAGTTCATGCAACTGGTAACCCGCTCGCACCGGCATTTTATTTAGCAGGTGTAAGTATTATTGGATTAGTTGTATTTAGTGTACTATTCGTTACAACTTCAGGGCGTGCGCTAAAAGGTTCATATCCTACAGTAGAAACGAAAAAAGAAGCACACCAAATCGCTAAAGAAGACCCTGAAGAAACACTTTGGTGGCATGAAGAGTCATTAGAAATTGAAGCAGGGAAGAATGCTTCCATTTAAAAAGCAACGTAGAAATACAAAAAGACTCCTATGAATATAGGAGTCTTTTTGTTACGTTATTTCTTTCGTTTCTTCAAACTTTTTTGATATGCATAAAGCTTATGAATCTCTTCCTTAAATTCATGTAGAAGTACAGTGTTTGCACCATTTGAATAACGCACCGTATTATAAGCATCTATAATAATATCACTTTGAATATTTACATCTTCTTCATCGTTTATTCTTTCTAGCCAAGCCTCAACAGTTTCTCCCCGTTTTCTATTTAAAGGAGGGGTTAACTTACTCTCTAGCTTAAAAATTTCCTTCCGAATTTCGTTATGTGGCGGTTTATTTCGTTTAAAACGATTTTGGATCATTCCTTCTTTATCAGTAATGATAGTAGATTCGAAGACGTGCATATTTGGTAAACTTAAATGTTTTCGTTTTTTTACTATTTTCCAAACGACGTAAATAGCGATAGCTGTACAGACTATTATTGTAGTGCTATTTATGAGTATTGGATCAAAATCAGGAATTTTTTTTCCGTCTTCAATTTTTGGTTTTAAGAGATGTCCTTTATTTGCCCAAACATCTTCAGTATCTTTTAATTCCGCTGCTTTAATTAATGGCATTAAAGCATAGCCGACGCCTAATGCGACTACTTCCGTTATAAAACCAAAAATAAGTCGAATGAAAGGAAATACTTGAACAATTAATATACTCATTAAGCCAATCGTAATGATAGAAGAAAAACGTAATAGTTGTTGTTTGCGATTGGCCCCGGTTAACCAAAATGTAATCATAAGATGCAAGGCTAACATTAATAGTTTCCACAACGGTGGAAAGGGTGCATAAAATATAGCTGAAACGACAAACCATACAATACCACCTAAAGATTTTTGAATTGGATATCCAGGTCCGACCACATGTACGATAAAGAAAAATAGTGGTAATATGATTGTGCCAAATAGAGAAAAAGGTAAAAATAAAGAGAAAAGAACGATTTGAAGAACTAAAAGTATTACAAATCCTGTTGTTTTTTTCTGCATAAATTTATGAATAAGAAATACTCCAATATAGCCTGTTGTTAAAAATATTGCAATACTAATTAGTTCATCTCTTTCTGTTAATAATGAAAGCAGAAGGAGCAGAATGAAATCATGAATGTGATATAGCCAAGTTTTCAACTGGTTCCACCATCCCTTCACTAGTAATGAGAAACGTTGGCTGCGAGAGGAGAGGGAGTTCATTTCTTTGTAAACCAATGTATATCATTGTAGACGATCGTTCTCTTTTTCTCTTTACATAATGAAGGAATCCTTGTTTCGGAAGTAACGTACTATCATCTGAAATACGGGCTAATTCTTCTAAAGCTTTTGCATATTGTGTTTGTCCTTCATTTAACGGTACATGTAATGCACCGCCTTCTGCTAATACACTAATAAACAATTCAAACGGAATGTGGTGCTTCGTTGCATACTGGAAAATGTATGTTGCATATGAAATAAGTTCTTCTACATTATCTTTCCAACCAAATCCACGATCGGCAGCTAAAGAAAGACAAATCGTCCAACTATAATTTTTTACAGGTTCATATTGCTTCGCCTGTAATTGTTGCATTTTAGCAGATGCCTTCCAATGAATAGAGCGGAAAGACTCACGCTCATATCGCTTTACACCGATAATAGATGTTTCATCATTGTAAAAAGAAAAATTCGTTCGATAAGATCCATTCAAAAGTTGCTGAAGTTCTTGCAAACCTGCTACTTCTTTAGGAGAAGGATACACAATAATTTCAGTCCTTAATTTATCAAAAACAGGTAAATGTACAGTTAATAGATGAAATGGATCTTTTAATACACATTCAAATTGTTCAATTTGAAACACACCACGCTTCGTGGCGGTTAATGTTAACCCCCATTTTTGTGCCGAATGTGCAGGTTGTGAAAATGGGAAAGAGAATAACGTTTTTGATATTTGTTCAATGCCTTGCTCTTTATGTGGTATAAGGGACGAATTTAAATGAAAGTAACAAACACCATTAACGATTGGTATGCTGGCTCCATTTTTTAAATGAATAAAAAACTGTCCAGATTCCTCAGGAAAAATCCGTGTAGTTTGTTTCTCATTTATGATTTGAAACTTCTTCTCTATGAAAGCGACATATTTATAAATAAAAATCGCAAATAAATAATAGAAGAAAAAGAGAAACATAAGCATTCGTTGCGGGAAAAAGAATGTGAAAAGTAATGCGATTGGAACGGTTAGTTGAATAATATGGAGTTGAAAAAATAAAGGCACAGTTACAACACGCTGTCCATTCATGCTTGTTCAATCTCCACAGGTACGTCAACTTCTTTTAAAATACTTTGCATAATATCATTCTTTGTCGTACGCAGGGCACCTTCCATTGATAAGACGATACGGTGATTCCAAACAGAAGGAACTAACAATTGTATATCTTCTGGTGTGCAATATTCTCTCCCGCGTAAAAAGGCTAAAGCTTGAACAGCACGTACTAAAGCTAATGTGGCACGTGGGCTTACACCGTTAGCGATATAATCATGATTTCTTGTAGCATGAGCAAGTTTAATAATGTAATGTTCTAACGGTTCCGAAACAAATATTTCTTTTACTCGTTTTTGAGCTTCTAAAATATCTTCTAATGAGATGACAGATGTGACACTTTCTAATGGTAAATCGTTCCGAAAACGTCGCATCATTTGTAACTCATCTTTAGGAGTTGGATGACCGATTGAAATCGTCATTAAAAAGCGATCAAGCTGTGCATCTGGAAGAGGGAAAGTCCCTTGTGATTCAATTGGGTTTTGCGTCGCAATAACAAAGAACGGTTTCGGAAGAGGAGTTGACTGCTTCTCCAGCGTCACTTGTCGTTCTTCCATCGCTTCTAACAAACTCGACTGCGTTCTCGGCATTGCACGGTTAATTTCATCTGCTAGCAAAATGTTTGTCATAACTGGTCCAATTCTTAATTCGAATTCGCTTGTTTTTGGGTTGAAGTATTCAATACCTGTTACATCACTTGGAAGTACATCAGGGGTAAATTGAACGCGAGAAAAACTACTACCAATACTTTTTGAAATGGTTTTCGCCAGTAACGTTTTCCCAGTACCAGGCACGTCTTCGAGTAGTACATGTCCATCAGCAAGAAGTGAAACGAGCAGTAGATCAATAACATTTTCTTTACCAACAAACACAGATCCGATGTTTTCTTTCAATTTATTTATCATATGTACCATTCCTTTCATTATAAAAGAGCTAATATTTCTACATTTTAACAAATTATTCAGAAAATTGGTATGATTTTTTAATTCGAAGAAATGGATATTTAATTATTAAATTACTCTTGCATATTTTGGAATATGATTATACAATATCGATATACGATGTATCGTAAGTCGATATATCATAAGGCGATGTATCGGAGGTAGTTATAATGAATACGAAGGCGCAAAAATATATTCCGTTAACTGAGGCGACATATTACATACTGTTATCACTAGTGAAACCAATGCACGGATATGGAATTATGCAAATGGTAGAAGAGATGACAAATGGGGAAGTAAAGCTCGGTCCTGGTACTTTATACGGGAATACGACGAAATTACTTAAAGAAAAATTAATTGTTGAAGTTGCCTCTACAGATAGAAAGAAGTGCTATGAGTTAACGCCGTTTGGGAGAGAAGTGTTAGAGCTAGAATATAACAGATTGCAGAGATCTGTAAGGAATGGAAATAGTATATTAGGGGAGTGAATGGGAAATGGAGACAAAGAAGGTATTCAAACCTTTTGCGATATGGAGCTTGGAAAAAGAAGAAGCTTTTTTAAGAAAAATGCATCAAAAGGGATGGGCTTTACAAAAGTATAATGTAATGTATACGTTTAAGAAAACTGAACCAAAAGATGTAGTATATAAAGCGGATTTTAGACTGGATTATAAAGATTCAAAAGAAAAACAAAAAGAATATATTGAAATATATGAAATATGTGGATGGAAACATGTAACGAGTTTTGCGAAGTGGAATTATTTTTGTAAAGAAGTAGACGAGGAAAATGAGTTACCTGATATTTATTCAGACAAAGAAACGAAGATACAAAAATTTGTTGAATTGATACAGTTCGTTGCAATTATGTTTGTAATGTTAATTCCAGTGTTTTACTTATGTTTTCTTGGAGTATCAGAATCAGGATTATATAAAGGTATGGTTGGGTTTTTAGTTTGTATATATTTATATGCGTTTATTAATTTATTTAGGAAGATTAAAAAGTTAAAAAATGAAATATTGTAACAAAGATTGGGTTTATTAAAGAAGATGGTTGTATATTGAATGGAAATCATCTTCTTTAATTTCTATATATCCTTGTTTTGTTGGGTATTTTTTATATAATAAAATATTGTATATTTAAGGTATAGAACTAACAGTTACAAAGATGTACCAGTAACAATACCTAAAAAAATCATAAATGAAGAAGTAATTAATAATAACGAACTTGAATATCACTTTATTAGATTTTTGTTTTTTATAAAGGAAATAAAGTAAAAGACCACAAATAGTAGAAAGTATCCATATAGCTAAACCGTAAGAAGTCGAGATTTTCTCCCAATCGAAGATCCAAAAGTAAAAGATGACTATATGACAAGTTAATAGTAGAAATATTGATGGAAGCGTTATTTTTTTATTATTTGTTTTACCTCGCTTATGTAAACATTTCCAAAAGAGTGCGAAGTTTAACATATAATAAGGAAGAAATACATTTTTAATTAACGTATTAAACGAAAAAATCCCTTATAGAAAAATCTATTTCTACAAGGGATAATCATGTTTTTATTAGAAAGACTGATTTTGCGCAGGTTTAATAAATTGTTCAGGGTTTTCAACAAGTCCGCATACAGCACATTGGACACGGTATGTAGGTCCTTGATAAGCCATATGAAAAGCATTCATCGTTTCATTTGTGTATTCTTCTTCTACTTGACCAGTTTGTGGATTTAACTTGACTGGTTTTACTTGTTGCTCAAGAATATTAAAGCGGGTACGGTTCGTTTTACAACTTGGACATAGCATTGGTTCCATATGTATACACCTCCATTTGTATCATTTCTTAAAATCTTTAATTTTATGCAAGCAAAAAACTTTCTCAATATAAATAGGTGTTTAATGTATTTAAAATTCAGAAAAAATAAAATATAATAAAAGTACGAACTGGTTATGTCCAAACCAAATCTCCTGTTTTATGCCAATAAGCTGGGGGGCCGAGAAATCGGCCTCATTTTTTTTGCTCATTACTACAAGGAACAAGGTTTTTGTGAGACTTTTGTCGAAATTTTAGGGATAGATACAAGGGGGGATGTAAAATGGATTTGAAAATGAAGTACATCATTTTATATGTAGAAAAGTTTGAGGAATGTTTAAAATTCTATAAAGATATTTTACAGTTACCTATAAAAGCAGAGCACGGTACATATATTGAATTTAATACTGGAACTACCATTTTAGCGATGAATACGCGGCAAGATGTGAAAGAATTAACAGGACTACCGCTTACAGAAGGTGAATTAAAGTTTTCTCATTTCGAATTAGGATTCGTTGTTGAGAATGTACAAGAAACGATTGAGCAATTTAGAGAACAAGGAATCAAGATTTTAGTTGAACCGATTGTAAAACCGTGGGGACAAACAATTGCCTACATTGCTGATCCAGATGGAAATTATATTGAAATTTGCAGTTCATTAGAATAGAGGGAGAAAGAGAGATGGGATTTCCAAAACTAGAAACAGAACGTTTACTCTTAAGAGAACTTACACTATTAGATGCAGAAACGATGTTCCAATATTTTTCGAAAGAATCAGTTATACGTTATTTCGGAATGGATTCTTTCGAAAATATTGAGCAAGCGAAAACCACGATTCAAACGTTTAAAAATCGTTATGAAGAGGGCAGTGTATTTCGCTGGGGAATCGAGAAAAAAGGGACGGGCCAATTAATCGGAACGTGCGGATTTCATTTAATTAATAATCATCATAAACGAGCTGAAATTGGTTATGAATTAGATGATACATATTGGGGACAAGGATATGCATCGGAAGCATTACAAGCGATTTTAGCTTATGGATTTGAAATGCTGCAACTAATAAGAATCGCAGCGGTTGTATATGTAGAAAATAAAGCTTCTCAAAAATTGTTAATAAAAGCAGGATTTCAAGAAGAAGGATTACTTCGAAAACATATGATTCAAAATGGTGTTGCTCATGATACCATTCTATACTCGTTATTAAAAGAAGAGTGGAAGAAGTAATGAGTACAAATGAGCTTATAAATGTTATGAAGAAGCATAAAGAAAACCGCTTTATTTTAGGGATAGATGGTTTAAGTCGATCTGGAAAAACAACATTCGTAGCCAATTTAAAAGAAAATATGAAACAAGAAGGCATTCCGTTTCATATTTTCCATATTGATGATCACATAGTGGAGCGTAATAAACGATATCATACTGGATATGAAGAATGGTACGAGTATTATTATTTACAATGGGACATTGAATGGCTAAAGCAGAAATTTTTTCAAAAGCTACAACATGAAACAAAATTGAAATTACCTTTCTTTCATGAAGAAACAGATATATGTGAAATGGAAAAAGTACAGATTCCTATTGTAGGCGTAATTGTTATTGAAGGAGTTTTTCTGCAGCGAAAAGAATGGAGAGATTTCTTTCATTATATGGTCTATTTGGACTGTCCAAGAGAGACAAGGTTTCTACGTGAGAGTGAGGAGACACAGAAAAACCTTTCAAAATTTGAAAATAGGTATTGGAAAGCAGAGGATTATTACTTAGAAACGGAATTGCCGAGGGATAGGGCGGATTTAGTCATTGAATGATTTGAAAATAGAAGGTGAATAGAATGAATATTTTATGGGATTTTGATGGGACGTTATTTGATACGTATCCTGCATATACAATGATGCTTTCTGAAATATTAGGTGACTCAGTAGAAAAACAAGAAATATACAAAAACTTAAAAATATCATACTCTCATGCAATTCAGTATTATAATATTTCATGCGAGCAGGAAGAAAAGATTAAAGTTTTGAAGGAGAAATTCACGCCAAAAGATATGAAACCTTTTGCAGGTGTCGAAGAGGTTTTGAAATTTGCAAATAAAAATGTGATTATGACCCATAAACATAGGGAAGGGGTTATGGGCATTTTAAAATATTACGGCTGGGAAAAATACTTCGTAGATATGGTTACAATTGACGATGGCTTTCCTCGAAAGCCAAACTCTTTAGCTTATAATCATCTGCATAAAAAATACAATATTGATTTAGCTATTGGAGATAGAGAATTAGATTTATTACCTGCAAAAGAATTAGGTATTTCAACATGTATGTTTCAAGGTAATTGTGATGTAGCGGATTATTCTTTATCACATTACTCGGAGTTTTTTAAGGTAGTGAGTGATAGAGAGTTTTCTTTATAAAAAAAGTTATTAATAAAGACTGTATCTTTCATTTTAAAGGTACAGTCTTTATTTTTTAGAGCTATTATATACCAATTGCCGTGGATTAAAGAATGATTGTATATCTTTAGTAAAGAAATAGTCAGGTTAGTTGTTAGATAGAAATAGACAGATAAAGTGATAGTGTCCGTTTTATCTGCTTTTTATCATAACCAAATTATGGTTATTCATGCTAATATAAACTCATAGCTATATAGAAGGGGGGGGATTAGTATGAAAACAGAAATAGTTCCTAAAAAGAAGTACAGTATAATAAGCTATATATCTTTACTCATCGGCATTTTGTGTTTTCTATTCGTTTTTATAACGCCAACAAGGATAGCGAATGCAGGTAATATAGTTGGAGATTATATTACAATTGCCCTGACAGGTGTAGGTATCATGCTTTCAATAATCACAATGACGAAAAAAACAGAGAAGAAGGGGATTGCTATTCTTTCATTAATATTGTCCTCATCATTTTTTATATTTTGGATCATAGCGATTATCCTATTGTTTACTGGTCAAATTAGTTTTGCGCCGTAATGTGAAATAAAAAGAGTCCTTTTCGTATGATAACGGGTATAGTTACGGGAGTGAAAATATAAAATAACATACAAATTAGAGATGTAAATTACTTATGATTTAGCATCCCTTTTTTTATTGTTATTTCAGTGTTTAAGCGCTTTTATATAGTTAAATAGCGTTCTAAATAATAAGATAAATGGAAAATTTATGTTAAAATAATTATAGAGATTGTGAAAAAATGTTCTTAAACTAGCGTTCAGATTACTTTAAGAAGGTTTTTTCAAAGGAAATGGTAAATATCATATTTTGAAGGGGTGATTGTAGTGGATTAAGTGATTTTTTTAATCTTGGTTAAATACTTTGAAGATAGGGGTTTATAACTATGAATACAAAACTAATAATAGTAGAAGGGTTACCTGGATTTGGAAAATCAACCACTGCAAAGCTAATAAATGAAATTCTAAGCCAAAATAAAATTGAAGTTGAACTATTTTTAGAGGGAAATTTGAACCACCCAGCCGACTATGATGGTGTATCTTGTTTTAATAAATTTGAGTTCAATAGATTATTATCTAACAGTGGAGATTTTAAAGAAGTGCTCCTTAAGAGAGTTCTAAAAAAAGGAAGCAATTATTTATTACCATACAGAAAGATGAAAAATGAGTTTGTTGACCAGTTTTCGGACGAATTATTTAACATTATTTTAAAAAATGATATATACGAATTACCATT
This sequence comes from Bacillus sp. PPSBB_2, assembly GCF_045291115.1. Lineage (NCBI taxonomy): Bacteria > Bacillati > Bacillota > Bacilli > Caryophanales > Bacillaceae > Bacillus > Bacillus sp. PPSBB_2. Next base: position 3,117,407 of record NZ_CP147983.1, on the reverse strand, counting down.
CGATAAAAATGTTGAATTAATTGCTGACAAATGGAATGACTTTACTGAAATCGCTCTAGAAGACAATAAGGTTTATATCTTTGAATGTTGTTTCATACAAAATCCATTAACTATTGGGATGATTAAATATGGTGAACAAAAAGAAAAAATAATAAATTATGTAATGAAAGTTGCAAAAATCATAGAAAATTTAAACCCAATGTTATTGTATGTAGAACAAGATAATCTTGAATTTTCATTTAGGAAGGCGTTAAAAGAAAGAACTCCAGAATGGTCCACAGGAATTATCGACTATTACACTAACCAAGGCTATGGGAAAGAACATCACCATTCAGGTGTAGAAGGAGCGATAAAAGTTCTTGAAGCTAGAAGGAATTTAGAATTAGAAATATTCGATATGTTAAAAATGAAAAAAGAAACAATCAATAATACAAAATATGAAATTGACTCATATAGGTCAATGTTAAAAGATAAGTTAGCCATACAAATGGTGAAATAGCTTTTTACACTAACTGGTGCTTTAGTTGAAGAAGGAAATAAAAAACGCTCAGAATATTTTCTGAGCGTTTTAGTTTGTTATTTCTAATGTTTATTAGCATTTTTCTCTTCCTAAACTGAACCCATTACTCGTATGAAGGACTCTTTTTATTCGGTATCTTCAGGTTGATATTCTAAAATATCCCCCGGTTGGCATTCTAATGCTTTACATATTGCTTCTAAAGTTGAAAAACGGACTGCTTTTGCTTTTCCATTTTTCAAGATAGAAAGGTTAGCCATTGTAATTCCAACCTTCTCCGAAAGTTCTGTTACACTCATTTTTCTTTTTGCTAACATTACATCAATATTAATAATAATTGCCATATTATTCACCTCAGACCGTTAAATCATTTTCTGATTTTATATCTATAGCATCTTTTAATAGTCTTTGGAGAACGGCAGCAAAGACCGCGATTACCATTGAAGCAAAAATCATAATCATTCCGATAATAATAATGCCAGGGGCGTCATCTCTCTCTGCCACGAGATAGAAAAGTGGCATACCTAATACATATAATACACTAATTGCCAATGCGCTGTACTTAATATTTTTTAAAGCTTGAACAGATAACTCTGAGAATGCGTTATTTTTATCAATATAGTTTAAAAGCTTAAATGTTTGGTACAGTGCGAAGTAATAAGGTATTGCTGTTGCATATAAATTGATAAATACAAGATATTTAATATATGCAATATCTGGATATAATTCTGCAGCGAAAGCTCCTATTTTAGGGACTAAAAAAATGCACATAGCAAGAACGGGGATTCCGATCAGAATCACAACGGTCTTTAAAAAGAGTGTGGATCCTTGTTTCATAAAAAGCACCTCATTTATTTAATATCTTATTAATTTAACACGGGATTTATTGTTTAACAATAAATTTTTATTTCTTTTGATCGAGGATTTATTGTTAAACAAGTAATTAATGAAAAGGATGTTAAATCTTTTTTATAAGATAGATGATACATACCGATATTTAATAAAGGAAAGAAAGGGAAAGTAACTATTGTTAGCTTTATGAGAATTGGGAACTAATAAAACATATGTAGGTTTTGGTATGGAAAAGGAAATAGTGTGTATTTAAATGAATGCAAAGTTTATGGAGGAACAATCATGTTGAATTATGGTGTGAAGATGAAAAAGTTGCTATTAGTGGCAGCTATAATAGTAAGCGTATTAAGTACGGAAAGTATGATGAATTATCATGCGGCCAAAGCTAAGGTGAAAAAAGTAGAACATCAGCCTAAAAATATAATTATGATGGTTATGGACGGAACGAGTTCAACGGCGACAACATTGGCTCGCTGGTATAAAGGGGCACCGCTTACGTTAGATCAAATTGTAACAGGAGGAGTTCGTACGTTTTCGGCGGAATCAGCTATTACAGACTCAGCGCCAGCAGCAACAGCATTAGCAACTGGAAATAAATCAAATTCAGGATATGTAGGTGTATTACCTTCTATTGTAAGTTCGCCTAGCTTAGAGCCAATAAAAGAAGAGGACAAGTTACGGCCGGTCGCAAACGTATTAGAAGGTGCAAAACGTACTGGTCGTGCAACTGGAATTGTTGCTACATCTGAAATTCAGCATGCTACTCCGGCGGGATTCTCGGCTCACCATGTCAATCGCAAGCGATTTGACGTAATTGCGAAGCAGCAAGTATATCAAAATATAGATGTCGTATTAGGCGGGGGAAAAGCGGCGCTGTTACCTATGCAAAGTAATGGAATCCGAAAAGATGGTGAAAATTTAGTAAAGGTGATTCAAAACAAAGGATACGATTTTGTTGAAACGAAAGATGCGTTATTGAACTCCAAATCTAATAAAATTTGGGGCTCTTTCTCACATCATGCTCTTGCGTTTGATACGGATCGTATAGCAACAAACCCAGAACAACCAACACTTTCTCAAATGACAGAAAAAGCAATTCAAACATTATCAAAAGATAAAGATGGTTTCTTTTTATTCATAGAAGGTAGTAAGCCTGATTGGGCAGCCCATGCTAATGATCCAATTGGGATGATTAGTGATATATTGGCATTTGATGAAGCGGTAGCAAAGGCGTTACAATTTGCGAAGAAAGATGGGGATACGATGCTCATCGCTTTAACTGATCATGGTAACAGCGGCATCTCTATAGGGAATAGGAATACGACAAAAGGATACAATACTACACCGGTTTCTGCATACATTGATCCATTGAAAAAGGCGAAAATGACACTTGAAGGAACTATAAATAAACTGAAATCTGATTTATCAAATGTAGAAGATGTAGCTAAACTATACGGTTTGGATAATCTAACTCATGATGAAAAAGAAAAATTAAAAGCGGCAAAAAAGAAAATGGATGTAGGACGAATTCTTACTACATTATTGGCTAATCGTGCAAATATCGGCTTTACGACAGGAGGACATACAGGTGAGGATGTATTCTTACATTCTTATGGACCTCAAAAACCAGAAGGCTTAATCCAAAATACAGACATTGCGAAGACGATGGCGAAAGCGATGGGCTTTAACTTAGAAGAAGTAACGAATAAAATATTTTTAGAGAGTGAACAAGCCTTTAAGAAGATTGGTGCAACTGTAACAGCCAACAAAACCGAAGGAGCAAACCCGTTACTGGTAGTAAAACATAATAAAGTAGAAGCACAATTATTTGGTAACAAAAATATAATTCGTATCAATGGTAAAGGGTATGAATTAAGAAGTATTATTGTAGAGAGTAATGGAAAGTGCTATGTACCAGAAGAAGCAATTCAACTATTTGTAAAGCATTCTCGTTAAAAAATTGCTAACCAGTTAAGCTAACTGGTGGCAATTTTTTGTGTTTATTCTAAATGTAAGTGTTCGAATTGTTTTGTAAAGTTTTCCATATGAGACTGGTATCAATGTTAAAGGGAAAGTATAGTTTTTTCTTACATTAAAAAATTTCGTTTTGTAGAATAAGAAGTTATACATATAGTAAAGTCTAATGGGTTATCAATTAATATTTACGAAAAATATATTAATACTTTAGAATTTCTTTAATGTTCATTATTTTTTATTTAAGGTTATCCGTTATATTTATAATGTGTTTATTTCAATGTATTGTATTGAAGCTCAGTTTTATATAATTATAAAGCAATCATCAAAATAAAATCTCCACTAGAGTAAATTTATTATTTTTTTGCGAAAATTATTATGCAGTTAAGAAAACTGTAATTTATTGAATTAGAAATATATTAGAATTTAGTTGAAGAAAGAGAGAGGGAATAAAATGAATATAGTGCACTTACGTCCTAAACAGCGGTCTAAGTATCGCATTATGCTAGGGAAGTGGTATTACTCTACAAAGAGGCACATTCAGTGGTTAGCAGACGGAAAAACATATGCAAAAAGGTTCCAACAAGAAAAGCTACCTTGTACAGCAATTCAGCACCAAACAATATTACTTCGTAAGCTCAAAGATGTAGATATGTGGTATCAACAGAATAAGGTTGTTAATTTGAAAATTGCTGTTAAAAAACTAAATGGTATCGTCATTAGACCGGGAGAAACATTTTCTTACTGGCGTTTAATAGGTAAGCCAACGAGGAAAAAAGGGTATGTAGAAGGTATGGTATTACACTACGGATCTTTTCAATCAGGTATTGGAGGAGGTCTTTGTCAGCTTTCAAATTTAATATATTGGATGACTCTACATACACCACTGACAGTAACCGAACGATATCGTCATAGCTTTGATGTCTTTCCTGATTCTAGGCGAACTCAACCGTTTGGGAGTGGGGCAACTTGTTCCTATAACTATTTGGATTTACAAATTAAAAATGAAACGGATCAACCGTATCAACTTCACCTTTATATGACAGATGAACATTTAGTTGGTGAATGGAGAACAGTCTATCCGCAACTTTATCAATATGAAGTGTATGAGAAAGAACACTCAATTCAACCTGCATACTGGGGCGGTTATATACGACATAATGTGATTCAACGTAAAGTATATAATTTACAGAAACAGTTAATAGAAGATCAATATGTAACAGAGAATCACGCTATAATGATGTACGAACCACTATTAGCTTGTAATAATGAGATTAGTGAGTAATATGGTAACCCATAGATTAAGTAGTATAGAAAATATTTAATTCTTATTTTTACTAAAAAAGTTCACTGTTATTTATAGGTGAGTTTGTTTTTCTATCTTATGTATTTCACCCTGCATAAAAAATATTTCTCAACATTTTATTTGTTGAAAAAAGATTGAATATTCGTATTATAACGAATATTATGTTGTTATCGGCAAAAAACGATAATTTGCAGACACTGGGGAGGAAATACATTGAAAAAGAAAAAGAAATTAAAACCATTAGCGGTATTAACAACAGCAGCAGTATTAAGTAGTACGTTTGCTTTTGGAGGTCACGCAGCGTATGCTGAGACACCAACATCATCTCTACCAATAGATGAGCACTTAATACCGGAGGAGCGTTTGGCTGAAGCGCTAAAACAACGGGGGGTAATTGATCAATCTGCATCGCAAGCTGAGACGTCAAAGGCTGTCGAAAAATATGTTGAGAAAAAGAAAGGGGAAAACCCTGGGAAAGAAATCTTAACAGGAGATAGTCTTACGCAAGAAGCTTCTGATTTTATGAAAAAAGTAAAAGATGCAAAAATGAAGGAAAATGAACAGGCGCAGCAGCCTGAAGTAGGCCCGGTAGCTGGACAAGGTGCAGCATTGAACCCTGGGAAATTAAATGGAAAAGTACCTACTACATCAGCGAAGCAAGAAGAATACAATGGAGCTGTTCGAAAAGATAAAGTACTTGTTTTACTTGTAGAATTTAGCGATTTTAAGCATAACAATATTGATCAAGAGCCAGGATACATGTATTCTAAAGACTTTAATCGTGAACATTATCAAAAAATGTTATTTGGTGATGAACCATTTACTTTATTTGATGGATCGAAGATTAACACATTTAAGCAATATTATGAAGAACAATCTGGTGGTAGCTACACAGTTGATGGGACTGTAACAGAATGGCTTACTGTTCCAGGAAAAGCATCAGATTATGGTGCTGATGCAGGTACTGGGCATGATAACAAGGGGCCTTTAGGACCAAAAGATTTTGTGAAAGAAGCATTAAAAGCAGCGGTAGCAAAAGGAATCAATTTAGCAGACTATGACCAATTTGATCAATACGATCAAGATGGTGATGGAAATAAAAATGAGCCAGATGGCATTATTGATCATTTAATGGTTGTACATGCTGGTGTTGGTCAAGAAGCTGGCGGCGGTAAATTGAAAGATGATGCGATTTGGTCACATCGTTCAAAACTAGGTTCAAAACCATATGCAATTGATGGCACGAAATCTTCTGTTTCGAACTGGGGCGGAAAGATGGCTGCATATGATTATACAATCGAGCCTGAAGACGGGGCAGTTGGTGTGTTTGCACATGAGTATGGCCATGATTTAGGCTTACCAGATGAATATGATACAAAGTACTCAGGACAAGGTGAACCTGTTGAGTCATGGTCTATTATGAGTGGTGGTAGCTGGGCTGGAAAAATTGCAGGAACAGAGCCAACGAGTTTCTCACCACAAAATAAAGAGTTTTTCCAAAAGAATATGAAGGGGAACTGGGCGAATATCCTTGAAGTAGATTATGACAAACTTAGCAAAGGAATCGGTGTTGCGACATATGTAGATCAAAGTACTACAAAATCTAAACGACCTGGAATCGTTCGTGTTAACTTGCCGGACAAAGATATAAAAAATATCGAATCAGCGTTTGGTAAGAAGTTCTATTACAGTACAAAAGGAAATGACATTCATACAACACTTGAGACACCAGTATTTGACTTAACAAATGCAAAGGATGCTAAGTTCGATTATAAGGCATTTTATGAACTTGAAGCGAAGTATGATTTCCTTGACGTATATGCGATTGCAGAAGATGGAACGAAGACACGCATTGATAGAATGGGCGAAAAAGATGTAAAAGGCGGCGCGGATACAACTGATGGTAAGTGGGTTGATAAATCATACGATTTAAGCCAATTCAAAGGAAAAAAAGTAAAACTGCAATTTGAGTACTTAACAGATATTGCAGTAGCTTATAAAGGGTTTGCGTTAGATAATGCAGCATTAACTGTAGATGGAAAAGTTGTTTTCTCTGATGATGCAGAAGGTCAGCCAGCAATGACGTTAAAAGGCTTTACTGTGTCTAACGGATTTGAACAGAAAAAACATAATTACTATGTAGAGTGGAGAAATTACGCTGGTTCTGACACTGCGTTACAACATGCACGTGGCCCAGTATTTAATACAGGAATGGTTGTATGGTATGCGGATCAAAGTTTTACAGATAACTGGGTAGGAGTTCATCCAGGTGAAGGGTTCTTAGGAGTAGTAGATTCTCATCCAGAGGCAATTGTAGGGACATTAAATGGACAACCTACTGTGAAGAGCAGTACGCGTTACCAAATTGCCGATGCGGCATTCTCATTTGATCAAACACCAGCATGGAAAGTAAATTCACCAACTCGCGGTATCTTCGATTATAAAGGATTACCAGGAGTGGCAAAATTTGATGATTCTAAGCAATACATCAACAGCATTATTCCTGATGCAGGACGTAAGTTACCGAAACTAGGACTGAAGTTTGAAGTGGTAGGCCAAGCTGAAGACAAGTCTGCAGGTGCAGTGTGGCTTCATCGATAAAATAAGGTAAAACGAAGAGGAGCTGCGATAAGTCGGTGAAACTGACTTATCGCAGCTTTTTTCTTCTTGTGAAAAAACTTGCTGTTTTTTTATGTACTTATTGGAAAAATTCGAAGTTTCTTTTATAAATAAAATACTCCGCCTGTCCAATTATAGAAGCTGTTTTGGGCGTAAGTAATTTGTAAGTAATGAGTAAGAAAAAAGAGATTTTCATAGTATATAATATTTATTATAGCTACTTTTAACACCTGATACTAATAGTGTGCTATAATATGAATTAGCAACAAAAAGGAAAGGAATTAGAACAATGACCTTAGAAAATACTAAAAATTTAAAAAAACAAGTTGCTCCTTTTGAAAAATCAACGATTAAAAAAAGTGTTTGGCAACTGATCAACACAATCGTGCCATTTATTATTTTATGGTACCTTGCTTATAAAAGTTTGTCAGTTTCTTATTGGTTAACATTAGTTCCAGCACTGTTAGCCGCTGGATTTATGACAAGAATTTTCATTATTTTTCATGATTGCACCCATTATTCGTTCTTTAAAAGTCGACGTGCAAATAGAATAGTTGGAACGTGTATGGGTGTTTTAACATTATTCCCATTTGATCAGTGGGGGCATGAACATTCTATTCACCACGCTACAAGTGGTAATTTGGATAAGAGGGGTACAGGGGATATTTGGACGCTTACAGTTGATGAATATGTAGCTGCACCATTTAGACTTCGTTTAGCATATCGCTTATATCGCAATCCATTCGTTATGTTTGGATTAGGTCCGATTTATGTTTTTTTGCTTAAAAATAGATTTAACCGAAAAGATGCAAGACAGAAAGAACGTATGAATACTTATTTGACGAATATTATAATTGTTGCTGTAGTAGCTATACTTTGCTGGGCAATTGGGTGGCAATCGTTTCTGTTAGTACATGGTACTATATTCTTAATAGCAGGTTCAGTAGGGATTTGGCTGTTTTACGTACAGCACACATTTGAGGATTCTTATTTTGAAGAGGATAAAGATTGGGAATATGTGAAAGCGGCAGTGGAAGGAAGTTCTTTTTATAAGCTTCCTAAAATTTTGCAGTTCTTAACTGGTAATATTGGATTCCATCATGTTCACCATTTAAGCCCAAGAGTACCTAACTATAAACTAGAAGAGGCACACAATAATACGCTTCCGTTAAAAAATGTACCAACGATTACGCTTGCTACAAGCTTACAATCACTACGTTTCCGTCTTTGGGATGAGAAAAGTAACAATTTTGTTAGCTTTAAAGATGTCAAAAATATAATTAAAAATAATGTTTCTGTTCGAGTGAAATCTGAACTATAATTGCATCGTATATAAAACTCCCCTTAATCATTTTCGATTTAAGGGGAGTTTGTGTTTAAAGAGTAGATGCCAGATAAGAGGAAAATTTACATAATTCAAATTGTAATTGAAGCAGATTAGGAATTGCTCGTACGTAAGTACAAATATAAGATGACAGTAAATGCATTATGTTAACAAATTCATAGTAAAAGGGGGGATCGTACAACATTATATCCAAAAATAAGAAAAGACTTGAACGAAAATTCCATTCATTTTTCTTGGTGTTCCGCATTCCATACACTTAAATAGGACGCATATTCTAATTCATCTGGATTCTCATGTAACATAGAAATGAATTCTAATTTGTTTCCATCACAATCTAGAAAGTATACACTTGCAGCAGGCATCCACCTTTGGACAATTGGCTCTTGATTTCCTTTTCCTTGACTTCCTATCACTGCTATTCCACGTTCCTCTAACCACGCTTTAGAAGTCATTAAAAACTCTAAATTTACACCAAAAGCAAAATGTCTCGGCTCAAAGTCTTCAATGTTATGTACTTCCCATAGTCCAAGCATTTGTTGTTTATTTTCTCCGACCCAAAAGAAAGCCACTCTTCTTTTGGAGAGTTTTCTTGCTAACGTTAATCCTAGCTTGTTTTGATAGAAATTTATTGCCTTCTCTAAATTTCTTACATGTAAATGAGTTTCGTATATGTTCTGTATTATTATGATCATTCCTTTCTTTATTGGTAACTACCAATTGAATAGTGAATATAATTCTAAAGTTGAAATATGTATAAGCCTAGTAATGTACATCTATATCCGATATACCTATTTACTATTATATTGAAATTGGAATGTGATAAATCCCACTGAGGTAGTAAGTGTTTAAATGAACACTCTACTACTTTTGTAGGAAAGGGGATATATTCATTAAATTCAGATGAAATCATATTAAAATAATGAAAAAAGACCACACATGAAGTGAAACGCCATGTGTGGTCTTTTATGTATAGTCAAATATTACGAAGTCTCGCTAATTTTAGTTTCACTATGAGTGTTAGTAGAATTTCTTTTCTTAACTTTAAAGTGATAGTAAGTGTAGCAAAAGATGATAAATGGGACAGTGCAATAGATTCCAAGTCGTTGTTCTGGGATAAAAATAAGACTGATTAATATAATGCCATACAATCCAAAACCAAGAATTGGTACGAGTGGATAAAGTGGCGTTTTAAATTTTAAGTCTTCTAATTTTCCGCCGTCTGCTAAATAATGTTTGCGGAAAAAGAATTGAGAAACACAAATTGACATCCAAACAATAATGGTAATGACTCCGGAAATTGAAATGAGCCACAAGTAAACAGTTTCAGCAGCTACTACACTTGTCAAAAGAGAAAAAGCAGAAATAGCTATTGTCATGATTAAAGCGTTGAGAGGAATCCCACGTGATGATAATTTCTTTAAAAATGCTGGAGCCATTTCGTTTTTTGATAAAGACCAAAGCATTCGAGTAGCAGCGTATAGTCCTGAGTTTGCAACAGAAAGAACAGCAGTAAGAATAACAAAGTTCATAATATCAGCTGCATATGGAATACCGATATTATCAAAAACAGCAACGAATGGACTCTTTGTTAATCCAGCTTCTTCCCAAGGAATTAAAGCAACAAGAACAAAGATTGCTAAGACGAAGAAAAACATTGTGCGCCATATAATATTTCTAATAGAACGAGGTAAAGTTTTTGCTGGATCTTCACTTTCACCTGCTGCGATTCCGACAAGCTCTGTACCTTGGAAGGAATAATTGACTGTAACCATTGTTAATAGAATAGCTGCAAGTCCATTCGGAAATAAACCACCATGATTTACGAAATTTGAAAGAAGTGGAGCTGGTTCATCGCCTTTTAAATCAATAAAACCGAACATAGCGGCGCCACCAAGAATTATAAAAGCTATAATGGCAGATACTTTTATACTTGAAAACCAAAATTCTGTTTCTGCATAACTACGAGCAGATAATGCGTTAATAGTGAAGATGGTAACGCCAAATATTAAACACCAAACCCAAACAGGAATATCAGGAAACCAGCGCTGCATTGTAATACCGGCAGTTGTAAATTCAAGACCGGTCGTATTCGCCCAGCTTAACCAATACAACCATCCGATTGTAAAGCCAGTTGCAGGATTGATGAATTTAGTAGCATATTCCTGAAAAGAACCTGAAACAGGCATGGCTACAGCAAGTTCACCAAGACATAGCATAACGAAATACATTAATAATCCACCAGCAATAAAGGCAAGTACGGATCCACCAGGTCCAGCCTGACTTATAATAAAGCCAGATCCGTTAAATAACCCGGTTCCAATCACACCACCGAGTGCAATCATGAATAAGTGTCTACTTTTCATCGTACGTTTTAATTCATTGTTTGTATTGCTTATTTGCGCCATTGTTTTCCTCACTTTCGTAGTTGATAGAATAATGTTTGATGTTTTTCCGTATTATGGAATGTATTCCGTGATGTGAAATATTGTTATAATTTTCAGATAATTAAAAAGAAAAGTCAATATTTTTTTGTTTGCGTTTTCAATTCGTTGTTAGTGATATGTTTTTATTGTTAGAAAATTAAATAAATAGATTGATTTCATTTCGAATGTTTGCTAAATTGATAGTTAATTAAGCGTACTAACATATTACGAGTAAAGTTGAGGCGAGTTATGGTACAGTCCATTGATCGAGCGATAAGTATTATTAAATTATTGAATTCTACAAATGAAAAAGAGTATTGGGCTATTTCTGATATAGCTGATGGAACACAGCTCCCGGTTAGTACAGTACACAGATTACTTAACTCTCTAATGGAGCATGGGTTAGTTACACAAATTACAGAGACAAAACAGTACAAAATTGGACCAATGTGGATGGAAATAGGGTTGCGTCAATTGGAGAAGGTAGACTATAGATCTGTTGCAAGAGAAGTGATGAAACGTTTGGCTTCTGAAGTGGAAGAAAGTGTCTATTTGAATATTCCAAACGGAACACATTCTATTATCATTGAAAGAATTGATAGTCCTTTAAAAATTCGAGTTATCGATAATCTAGGAGAACAAATTCCACTTTCAATTGGTGCTGCAAATAAAACGATGCTTGCCAATATGAAAACGAATGAAATGGAACATATTGTAGAGTATTTACTTCCTTCATTACCAGAACAAAAGCAAATTCTTCTTAATCAAATAAAGCAAATAAAAAATGAAGGATATGCTGTCAGTTATGGTGAAAAAACAGAAGGGACAGCTTCAGTAGCTGCACCTATTATCGGATTTAATCATAAAGTAGTAGGAGCATTAAGTGTTGGGTTAATTAGTCATCGTATTAATGATGATCGACTATCTTTTCTTATTAGCAAGGTAAAACAAGCGGCTCATGAAATATCAATAAAAATCGGCAGTACATCAGAACTATAATTTTGATAGCTGTCGTCATTTTTTATTCATATAATGGAATTAGTTTTCATAATGCGGAAAATAGGGGGATTTATATGTCAAAGTGGCAATCAAAAGAACAATTGGTTCAATTATTAAGCAGTCTTGTTGAAATTCCTAGTATTACCGGTTCAGAAGCTGAAGTAATATTGCCAGACTTTGTTGTGGAACAATTATCTGACTTACAGTATTTCAAACAAAAACCGCACCATTTGCAAAAAAATCCGACAGGGGACGGACGATATTTTGTTACAGCACTAGTAAAGAAAAGCGATAGTACAAAAAATACTGTAATTCTAGTAAGTCACTTTGATGTTGTAGATGTACAAGATTACGGAATGTGGAAAGAAGATGCATTTAATCCTAAAAAGTTAACATCTATGTTTTATTCTCATAAAGATGAACTTCCAGACCATGTACGTGAAGATATAGAACATGGAGAATGGCTGTTTGGTAGAGGAACAATGGATATGAAATGCGGCCTCGCATTACAAATGGCAATGATTGAGCAAGCTTGCGAAGAAAGATTTGATGGGAATGTTCTTTTATTGGCTGTACCAGATGAAGAAGTAAATTCTGTAGGGATGAGGGCCGCTGTTCCGAGACTGTTAGATTTAGCAAGAGAGCATAACTTAGATTATAAAACGGTCTTAAACTCAGAGCCTATGTTTTCAAGACATCCTGGTGACCAAAATAAGTATATTTACACTGGCTCTATTGGTAAAGTGTTACCTGGTTTTCTTTGCTACGGAAAAGAGACACATGTAGGTGAACCTTTTGCAGGGTTAAATGGGAGTTATATGGCTTCATTAATAACAGCAGAATTAGAGTTAAACACAGACCTTTGTGATATTGTAGAAGGGGAAGCGAGTCCCCCGCCAACTAACTTACTTCAAAGGGACTTAAAAGAGGATTATTCTGTACAAATTCCGCATCGTGCAGTTACATTATTTAATTTGTTTTTATTAGAAAAATCAATGACAGATGTAGTTGCATTGTTACGTCAAAAAGTAACGAAAGTAGCAGAGAAAATAGAAGAGTCATATGAAAAACATGCATATCGTTTTTCTAAATATAATTCATTTATACCACCTAATCTCAAAGTAAATGTATTAACTTATGAAGAGCTTATCACATATGCAATTGAGCAACATGGACGAGAAAAAATAAATCATATTCAATCTAATATTATAAAAAATAGAGGAGATAAAGATGATCGTGCGGTAACCATTGATTTAGTAGATAAATTAGCGATTTTATGTAAAGAAAAGGCACCGATGATTGTACTTTTCTTCGCTCCGCCGTACTATCCAGCTGTGAGTTCACGCAACAATCCTTTAATAAAAGAGGTAGTTGTAGAAATGGAAAAGTATGCACACTACAATCATAAAATTACATTTGAAAACCAAAATTATTTTGGGGGGATTTCAGATTTAAGTTATGTAGGCTTGCAGTATCCACTGGATTCAATGAGTTCGCTTGTAGACAATATGCCATTATGGGATAAAGGTTATTCAATTCCGCTTCAGGAATTAGAAGAGTTTGATGTTCCAGTATTAAATATGGGGCCGGTAGGAAAAGATGCACATCAATGGACAGAACGTCTAGATGTAAACTACGCATTTGAAACGCTATTAGATATGTTACCGAAATGCATTGAAAAATTATTAGTTTCTAATAAAATTACACAATCATAGTAGGGAATAGGTAAGGGATAAAACAGAACCTGTAAAGAAGATTTGAATGAAATTATTTTAATATAATTAAAACTGAAACGGCCAAACTCAAGTATATATGAGTTTGGCCGTTTATCATGTAGTGAATTTCTAATTAAATTCATATGAATTCATAGCTAACGCGATCTCTTTTACAGTTTTACTTTTTAGTTTGACCAGATAGTTCAACAGACTTTTGCGTACAACGCTGCATAGCTGAAATAATCGCTGTTCTCAGTCCTTTTTCCTCTAATGTTGCTACAGCTTCTATTGTCGTTCCGCCAGGAGAACAAACCATATCTTTCAATTCACCTGGATGTATTCCTGTTTCTAGTACCATTTTTGCAGAGCCTAACACAGCTTGAGCAGCGAATTTATATGCTTGATTTCTTGGCATACCATCTAGTACAGCAGCATCTGCCATCGCTTCTATAATCATATATACATAAGCTGGTGAAGAACCACTTACGGATGTGACAACATCCATTAATTTTTCACTTACGATCTCTGTTTGACCAAAACTATTGAAAATGTTTAGTACATCTTCTAAATCTTTTTCTGTCACCATTTCATTCGGGCATAATGCAAACATTCCTTCTCCAACAAGAGCAGGAGTATTAGGCATTACCCTTACAACCTTTACTTTTTTATTAAAGGTATTTTCAGTACTTTCAATACTTTTCCCAGCAGCGATCGTAACGATGATAGCATCGTTTTTGATTACTTCTTTTATTTCATTAATTATTGACGCGTATAGGTCTGGTTTGATTGATAAAATTAAAATATCAGCATTTTTAGCTACTTCATTGTTGTCGGTAGTTGTAGTTAGCCCATATTTTTCACTAGCATTTTTTAAATTAGCAGTGTTTAAATCTGAACAAATAATTTGATTTGAAGACACTATATTTTTGTTTATCATTCCGCCAATCATAGCCATTCCCATATTTCCGCAACCGATGAATCCAATTTGTTTATCCATAATAACTCAATTTTGCTCCTTTTATAATCAATTATATCGGTTTGATATTATTTTCTTAGAATAAGAATAACATCCCTGTGCAATATAAAGAAACATTCTAAGAGAATATATTCCTTTTTGCAACACTAAAAGATAAAAATTAATTATATTCGACATTATGTAAATATATACACTATAATGTAAGGTTTTATGTTTATGAATATGAGTTAAACTTATATCATTTTGTATTTTTATTTAGTAGGGCGATAATTTCATACAAATAACTTGCGGCTCTATTTATTTTTAAAAATACCTCTTGACACCGAATCGAACTATATCGCATAATATAAAAAAATTAGATTGAAAATCGTTGAAGGGAACTAGTACATATGTCTTCTTGCGAAAGAGAGTGGAATTCACCGGCTGAAAGATTCCTCGTATAGAATATATCGAACCTATCCCTGAGTCTTAAATGAAAGTTTAGGCGTTCGCCTGCGTTATAGGCACCAAGTGGATATCTATGTATATCAATTAAGGTGGTACCGCGGAACAATGACCGTTTCGTCCTTTTTATTTTATTAAGGGCGAAGCGGTCATTTTTATTTTGCTCTTAAATACTTCATTGCAGCATTGATGAGAATAGATATAGTTACAAAGTGAATGAAGTGTAATTTATAAAAAACTTTGATTTTAGACTTGGGGGATAAAAAAGTGAAAAAACAACGAGTTGTTGTAAAGATTGGGAGTAGTTCCTTGGCAGATAGTCACGGAGGCATCTCTACAGAACAGCTTTCAGATCACGTTGCCGCATTGGCTCGGTTGAAAGAAGATGGGCACGAGGTTGTGTTAATTACATCTGGAGCCGTCGCTGCAGGTTTTTCAGCGCTAGGATATCCTAGCAGACCTGTAACGATTAAAGGGAAACAGGCTGCAGCAGCTGTCGGACAAAGTTTGTTAATGCAGGCGTACACCGAGGAATTCCGTAAATATGGCATCGTTACTGCGCAACTTTTGCTGACGAGAAGTGATTTTTCTAGAAAAGAACAATATAGTAATGCTTACGCTACGTTAGGAGAATTATTAAACCGCTCCGCTCTTCCAATTATTAATGAAAATGATTCCATCTCCTTAGAGGAGCTGACGTTCGGTGATAATGATATGCTGTCAGCTTTAGTAAGCGGGCTTGTTTCGGCGGATATGCTTATGATCTTTACGGATGTGAACGGGTTATATGACAAAAATCCTCAGAAAAATGCGGATGCAAAAAAATATTATTTTCTTCCTGAAGTTACGGAAGAAATTTCTTCTCTTGCAGGAGATGCTGGCTCAAAACTTGGGACTGGCGGTATGAAATCAAAAATCGATGCTGCAAAGACAGCGCTCTCTCTTGGTGTGAGTGTATTTATCGGAACAGGACGTGGACAGGAAAAGTTTGTAGATGTTTTGAAGGGTAAGGGTGATGGAACGTATGTTGGTAATGCTCCTCAAAAAGAAATGAAGATGAACAAGCAATGGATTGCCTTACATTCGCTTGTTAGCGGACAAATTGAAGTAGATGCTGGGGCAGCTACTGCCATCATTCAGCATGGTAAGAGTTTACTTCCAGCTGGTGTTACGAATGTATCAGGATTTTTCCAAGTGGGTGAAGTTGTAGAGGTTGTAACGCAACAAGGGCGCGTAATAGGAAAAGGACAATGCACATATAGTGCAGAGGAACTAAGAGATGTAAAAGGTATGCAAAGCCAAGATATTCAAGTAAGAGGCGAGAGACATAGTTATGAAGTCATCCATAGGGATCATTGGGTTTCACTTTAAAAAGGAGGAAATAAAAATGAATGAAGTGTTGGCAAAGGGGATAAAAGCAAAAGAGGTTGCTAGAGAGCTTGTGCTTAAATCTACAGAGCAAAAAAACGAAGCACTTTCCGCAATAGCTGATCAGTTAATATTAGAAACAGCTTATATTTTAGAAGAAAACAAGAGGGATATTGAAGAAGGTAAGGCAAAAGGATTTTCTGATTCACTCCTTGATCGTCTTCTGCTAACTGAAAATCGTATTATTGATATGACAGAGGGGATTAAGCAGCTAATTGAATTACGTGATCCTGTAGGAGAATGTGTAAGTGCATGGGAAAGGCCAAATGGACTATCTATTCAGGAGATGCGCGTACCACTTGGTGTTATAGGCATGATTTATGAGGCAAGACCGAATGTAACAGTGGATGCAGCTACAATTTGTTTGAAGACAGGAAACGCAGTCATATTACGTGGTAGTTCTTCTGCTATTCATTCTAATAAGGCCATCGTTGCCGTTATTCACAGAGCGCTCAAACTAACAAGCTTACCTCAAGAAAGCGTACAGCTTATAGAAGATACAACGCGAAATAGCGCGAAGCAGTTGTTTACAATGAAGGATTATCTAGACGTTCTTATTCCAAGAGGTGGCAAACAATTAATCGATACTGTTGTGAGAGAAGCGTCTGTTCCAGTACTTGAAACAGGTGCGGGAAATTGTCATATATTCATTGATGAAACAGCAGATAAACAAATGGCGTTTAATATTATTATAAATGCAAAAACACAGCGTCCATCTGTATGTAATGCAATTGAGACGATTGTACTTCATGAGAATTGGGCAGAGCAATATGGTAGCGAGTTGTTTTCTTCCTTGAAGGAAAGAGGAGTGGAGCTACGTGGTGATAATAAAGCAGTGGCGATTGATTCTTCTATCTTACTTGCGACAGAAGAAGACTGGGAAACTGAGTTTTTATCTCTCACACTAGCAGTGAAAGTGGTTTCCACTGTTGAAGATGCGATTCATCATATAAATACGTATGGATCTATGCATTCTGAAGCAATTATTACTGAAAACGAGGAAAACGTCAGCAAGTTTTTTACTTCTGTAGATGCCGCGGCACTTTATCATAATGCATCGACTCGTTTTACAGATGGATCCGAATTTGGATTCGGAGCGGAAATTGGTATCAGTACACAAAAGTTACACGTAAGAGGACCAATGGGGCTTCCAGCATTAACTTCTACAAAATATGTGATTCGTGGAAATGGGCAAATTCGAAAATAATAATAAAAGACACTCAATTGGCTTGGGTGTCTTTTATTATAAAAATTAATTACCATACAAATAGCCCAACGAGCATAGCACTTAATAAAGAAACAGCCATCCCGCTAACAAGAAGCTTCCAAACATTTTTACCGATGACTGATGATTTTTCTCCGCCAAATAATGAATTGTAAGTTCCGTAAATCATACCTACTGTACTAAAGTTAGCAAAAGAAGCTAGAAATGTCGTTGCAACCGCAACCGTATGCGGTTGTAGCGACTTTAAGTTTGATTTTAAATCCATCATTGCAACAAATTCATTCGTCGTTATTTTGATCCCCATTAATTCAGCTACATACATAGCATCACTGCCTGATAAACCGAGTAAAAATGCAAAAGGACTAAAGATAATGGAGAAGATTTTTTGAATTGTTAACCCCGTTACAAAAAATCCTAAAATCCCATTTAAACATGCTGTTAAAGCTACATAACCAATTACCATAGCTAAAATAACGATAACCATATTCATCCCAACTAACATACTGTTTGAAATAGTAGAAAAGAAATCCTTTTTTTCATGTTTTGAAGGTGTGTAAACAACGTCTTCTTCTTTCGAAACTTCCACAGGATTTAATACATTGGCTAAAATTAATGCGTTAATACAGTTTAATGGGATTGCGCTGAAAATATATGTTGCTGGAACCATTGATAAATAAGCACCAAGAATGGATCCGCTAACGCTACTCATACTCATAATTCCAAAAGTTAATAATCGATTTTCTTTTAAAACAGATAATTGATCCCGAACAACCGCAAGTGCTTCGGTGTTTCCTAAAAACATCATTTGAATCGAAAAGAAACTTTCTAACTTTGGTAAACGAGAAATCTTTGAAATAACTGCACCTACTTTATCAATAATCCAAGTTAAGATTCCGAAATAAGAAAGAATATCGAAAAAAGTAATAACAAAAATGATAGGAAGTAACGCACTAAAGAAGAAATCAATGTGCTGACTTTCCATAGCTGAAGGAAATGCAAATCGAATACCTTCATTCGCACATGCTAGTAGCCAACTGAAAAATGACGCAATTTTATTAATGATAATACTGCCGAGCTTTGTGCCTAACATAAACCACGTAATAAAAAGCTCCAATAGGATGAGAATTACAATTGGTCTCCATTTTATATGTTTTTTATTAGGCGAACATAAGAAAATGATTAATATGACAACGAAAATCCCTAACATATTCAATATGAAATACATGTCAACAACTCCTTGAGAGTTATTATTTGTATATAAAAAAGCATCTATTCTTCCAAATTTGGATTATGATTAGAAGTTATGAAGCATGTAAGTTATGTTAGGAATCAATGTATTTTAATTTGCTTTATTTTGAGCAATCGTAGTAATTACAAAACAAGTAGCTATTTTCAATTGTTTTGTTTCATGTTAAACGTAAGCAAATGTAAGCATCGCTTATAAATAAGAACGATGAGTTGGCCATGAACCTTGAAGTTTCCGAAGCTGTATAATTTGTCCTGTATGATAAGCATCATGCAAAAGGATATTCATATATTGTTGCCAAACTGGTAGAGAAGGACTTAGTTGATCTAGTTCTGCTTCTTGAAGGGCGGTTAATGAAGATTGTAAGGCATCATGTACTTGAAGCGTTCGCTTTACGGTTTGCTGCCAAGCGGCATCATCATTAGGTCCACCTTGGATAAATGTCTCATCATTATTTTGTGGAGCAACAAATGTGTCGTCTTCATGTAAGCGGGAAAGTAGGCGTTCTTTAAAGATTAATAAATGGTTCACATTTTCCCAAATCGTATTACTCGCAGCACCTTCTGGTTGCCAACATGCTTGTTCAACCGTAAGATTCTTTAACGCTTCTGATATTGGTGGGTACCATTCTTCTTCGTAAAAAACTTGTTGGACTCCATTTTGCAACATTTCTTTTCTTCCCATTCGTATAGCCTCCTGTTCATTTTTCTTAATAAAACCAATTCTCTTTTCTCTTCAATAAACCTTTTCTATAGTTGCACAAGAGGGTGAAAGACAACTTATAACAGAGCCATTAAAAAACTTCTTTTTAATATGATACTTAATAATCAAGGCTTTAATTAAGTCAGAATGAAAAAGAGTATAAACCTTTCTCTATTTGCTCATTGATTAGAGTTTTTTTGAAGTCGCAAAATAATTCTAAAAATATAGAAGGTTAAATTCGATAAAAATAGAATTAAATATATAGCAAACAAGGAGGGGATAAAAATGGAGGTCTATCACATAACGAGTAGAAAGAGGGAAACTTATAACGTTCAAGTGAAATATTCGATACTTTTCGAATGTGCGTTTGGCATTGCAGCAATTACTCATAAGCGGTTAATTGATACTCTTGAAAAGAGTCAAAATGAATGGGAAGAAATTAAGAAATCATTAACAGAAGAAATGAGAGAGCACTTACAATTTGTCGAAGAACATAATACGTGGAAAGCATTACTTCAGGTGTTGTATGAAGAAGACATGCAGGATGTATCGCAGTTTCATGCTAAAATCGATTCACTTTCAGAAGAAGATTTGAAGTATACATGTTTACCGTTTTTAGGGGAGAAATATGAGAAAAAAAGACGTTTAGCCGCAAGTAGAGATGGAACTGCAATACATGAGCTAAAGGAATTAACACATGATCATCAGTTTTTCTCTACGTACATTCGCTTTATATGTGATGTAGATGTACAAGTGCTGAAATCTCATTTAATCGCTGTAATGACAGGGTGGTATGAGAGTGTAATTAAGAGTGAGGAAGAAGAAATACTTTCTATATTAAAACGAGATTATGAAGCAAAAAATGAAATGAATAAAAAGATGAAGCCGGAAGAGTTTGTCGAGTGGGCGACTGGCGGAGTGAACTATATGCCAGAGCCAAGTGTTCATCACGTACTTCTTATTCCGCAAATGACGTACAGACCGTGGAATATTGAAGCAGATATTGATGATACGAAAGTATTTCATTATCCAGTTGCAAACGAAAGTATCCATCCTGAAGATCCATATGAACCGAATTATTTTTTAGTTCAAAAACATAAAGCTCTTGGAGATGAAGCGAGGTTACGCATTGTAAAAATGTTGTTCGAAAAAGAACGAACATTGCAGGAAATTACAGAAAGATTGCAACTTGGTAAATCGACTGTACACCACCATTTGAAATTGTTACGTGCAGCGAAGTTAGTGGATATACACGATGGAAAATATGTATTAAGAAAGAAAGCAGTACAGTCTTTAACGAAAGAATTAGATATGTTTTTGAATAGATAATTAACAACGAGAATGTACATAAAGGGAGGAATATAAAAGAAAAGTTGGTGTATGAAATTGAAAAATGTATTGAAAAATCGTTCGTTTTTTTTTATGTGGATTGGTAGTGCAATCTCAGAATTAGGAGGGGCTTTCGGAACGTTATGTAATTCAATTCTAGTATATGAGTTAACGGGATCAGAAATGGCTTTAAGTAGTATGTGGTTATTATATTTCATCCCATCACTCATACTGCAATTAATCAGCAGTCCGTTTATTGATAAATGGAGCCGGAAGTGGATTATGATTTTTTCACAATGGATACGAGCGTCCGTATTCTTATTACCTTTGGTGATGTTAGTTTCGGGTAGTATAGAAGTTTGGCACATTTATGTTGTTCAAATTGTAGTGGGACTTATTACACCACTTTATACACCTGCAAGTCAAGCCATTACACCGAGCATTGTAAGGAAAGAACAACTTCAAGATGCGAATGCGTACATTGATGGAATGACTCGCCTTATGATGTTTCTTGCGCCAGTATTAGGTGGAGTAGTCATTCATTTCATTGGAACAGAACTTACATTATCTTTCGTATGCATTTGTTTATTTGTTAGTGGCACTTTCTTACTTTATATAAAAGAAAATAGAACGTCGCAACCAATTCGGAAAACGTGGCTTGGACAGTTTCTTCACGGTTTTACATATTTTTTTACAAAACCAATCATCGTTTGGCTCGGTATATTTCTTACTTTCGTGCAGTTTGGAGTAGGGGTAACGATGGTCACAAATCTTCCTTATATAAAAGACGAGCTGTCAGCGGGATATGCAGAGTACGGTTATTTCATGGCAGGTTTTCCACTTGGCTACGTAATTGGCTCAGTATTAGTCGGAAAAGTAACATATAAAAGTCGGCGTATACTTATGCTTGGAGGATTGTTTATAGGGGGACTCACATACATTTCATTAGGATTCAATCATAGTATTATCATTGCAATAATAATTGAAGTAATAGCAGGGATTTGTATTGCATTTTTCAATGTTCATAACACGACAATATGCCAACAAACCGTGCCGAATAATATGATAGGACAAGTATTTTCAGTGCGATTATTTTTCATACGATCCGCTATGCCGTTAGGTGTGTTAGTAGGGGGCATATTGAGTGAAATGTGGGGAGTAAGAGCACTATACTTTATTATCGGTTCAATTATATGTGTCACTTCTTTAGTCGGAATCTTACTCCCATATTTCAAATTTTTAGATGAGGCGATAGAAGAGAAAACAGCATAATTCGAAAAATTTAAACTTTATAATTGAAAATAATTATCATAATCAACTATAATAGTAGTATTCGTATTACAATGAAGGAGTGGGATATATGTTTATCGAAACGAAAACATTTACAGTAAAAGAAGGTACATCAAATATAGTTGTAGAACGTTTTACTGGAGAAGGTATTATTGAAAAATTTGAAGGCTTTATTGACTTAAGTGTTCTTGTGAAAAAAGTAAGACGCGGCGACGAAGAAGTAGTCGTTATGATTCGCTGGGAATCTGAAGAAGCATGGAAAAACTGGGAAACAAGTGAAGAACACTTAGCTGGACATAGAGCGGGACGTGGTAAACCAAAGCCAGATCATATTATTAATGTGGATCATGCGGTTTATTATGTGAAATCATCGAAATCGGCTTATCAACAGTCGTAATATATAAGTAGAGGATACATGTTGTAGAAGCAATCATGTATCCTCTTTTTTATGACTGGGGGGATGGGAATGATAGGAAATCTTTCATTCATTTAAAAAACGTTCTAGGCTATGGAGAAAAGTATTAGACTTATAAAGCATAGTCTTAGACGGAACGCTTGAATATCTTACCTTGCATATTTAAGTGTTATGAAAATGAGTCTACATACCCTCTGCTTAAAAGGAGATGAAGTGAATGAAGTTAAATCATTTGAATTTATGTGTTGATGATTTATCAGAAGCGAGACATTTCTTTGAAACATTTTTTGATTTTCAATTTTTAGAGCAAAAGGGAAAGGCATTATTAGTAATGAGTGATGAGAGTGGATTTATACTGGTGCTAAGCGACCCCAAAGCATTTAAGGGGAATAAGGAAGTGATGTATCCAGAAGCTTTTCATATTGGTTTTTTAGTGGATACTTCAAATGAAGTTGATCAAGCGTATAATCGTTTAGTAGCAGGCGGCATTGAAATAGATAAGGAACCTTATTCGATGCGAGGTAGTAGTTATGGTTTTTATTTTACAGTATTTAATGGCTTATTAATTGAAGTGTCTTGTCTTGATTATAGAGAAGGTAAGAAAGTTTCAAAGCTTAATAGCGATCAACAAGAGTAATCATTTGAAGGTGTATAAAATTTAAGTATGTATCATATTAGAAGACGGATTAAGAAAGTTTCACTGTAAAGTAAAAAAGACAGACTAATAAATAGTCTGTCTTTTCACATTAATTCTTCACATCATCATAAAGTTCAAGTGCCTCTTTCACATTCAATCCATTTTTCACAATGCCATGTATTGCTTGGATCATCGCAGCTGGGTGCTCGGATTGCCATATGTTTCGGCCCATGTCTACTCCAATTGCTCCTTCTTGCAATGCATTGTACGTAATGTTTAATGCGTCTTCAATTGAATCTAGTTTTGGGCCGCCCGCGATGACGACTGGGGCAGGGCATGTGCTCGTTATTTTTTCGAATCCTTCGCAGTAATACGTTTTAATAATATCAGCACCCATTTCAACACATACGCGGGAAGCAAGTGCTAGAAAGCGAGCTTCACGTTTTTGTAATTCTTTTGCGACTGCGGTAATGCCGAGTACAGGTAGGCCGTAATCGTGAGCTTCAGAGACTACATTTGCGAGATTCGAAACAGTTTGTGTTTCATAGTCTGATCCGACAAAAACAGAAACGCCAACGCCAATTGCGTTTTGCTTCACTGCTTCTTTTACAGGTGTAACAATTGTTTCATTCGCTAAATCTTTACCGACGACAGTAGCGCCGCCAGATACACGCATAACCATCGGTGTGCTGCAGTTTTCAGGAATACAGGAGCTAAGTACACCGCGCGTTAAAAAGAGGGAGTCTGTATAAGGAAGTAAGTTTTTTACTGTTTCAAGTGGTTGTTCTAGTCCGTGAATTGGTCCTAAGAAATAACCGTGATCTATTGCTAACATAACCGCTCTACCATCAGGTAAAATTGTATTTAATCGATTTTTAAATCCCCAAGTCATTCCAAATCACTCCTTCGTTAATGTTGGATTTTCCGTTTGTACAGTATCTTTATTTGGTAAATGTGGTGACTTAATAAAAACAGCTTTAAAAGGTTTGTCAGAATGGTTAATAAGATAGTGAGATTCATGAGGACGAACTTGCAGGACATCACCTTGTTTAATTGGAACTCTTTCATTATTCACATAGAAATCTATTTCACCTTCTAATGCATAAAAGACCTCTTCGCACGTCGTATGATAATGGTTTTGAAACTCCTGGCCCGGTTGAATGACAACAAGGCCAAGATCAATATTTGGACCTTGTATTAAATATTTCGGCCCGTTATCACCGAAGCGATAGGAGAAGTCATTTTCATTCGCTTTTAACATACAGTTCACTCCTTTATGTAATGTGTTACAGTGCACCAGGCGCAATCCACATATGTGAGGTGAGCCCTTTATCAGCTAAAGCGAGCTGACTGTCATATACAGTTTTCCATGTTTCATAGAACTCTTTATATAGTTCGTGATTTTCAGTAACTGGTTTGAATGTTTGCTCCCACTGTACAAACTCTTCGGCAGTTTCTTCCATAGATGAATATATGCCAGCACCAACTCCAGCAGCAATCGCAGTTCCTAAAGCAGCTGCTTCTTTCACAACAGGTACTTTTACAGGAATACCGAGTACGTCTGATAGAATTTGTGGCCATAGTTTTCCTTTAGCGGCACCGCCAGCAAAAATAACTTCAGAAGGGAATGTGCCAGTTAGATTTTTTATTAATTTTAAGTTTCCAAGTGTAATGAAGGCTGCATTTTCTTCAATAGCACGAAACAGTTCTTTTTTTCCGCATTTGTCAGCGTCTAAACTTAAATTTAAAAAAGAAGGTGCGGCATGACGCCAAGAAATGTAGTTCATAACGTTTGAAAAAGTAGGGATAATGCCATGTGAACCGACAGGTACGTCTTTCGCTTGTTCTTCTAGTAATTCATAAGCATCTACACCGAGTTTATCAGCAAGTTTCTTTTCTTCTTGGCAAAAAGCGTCTCGAAACCAGCGCATAACGAGACCTGGGAAAAAGGCGATTGTTTCATATTGCCATAGGTTCGGAACAACGTGACAATTTACTCGAATCGCAGCATGTGGATCTGTTATTGGCTCAGTAACATTCACTTCTTGTTGCCAAAAGCTACCCCCGCATATTAACGTTTGATTCGGTTTCACGATTCCTGTTCCGAGCGATGCCATTTGAGCATCTCCACCCCCGGCGACGACAGGAATCCCTTCACGTAATCCAGTTAATGCTGCACACTCTTTTGTAACGTTGCCAATTACTGTACCAGCTTCATTTACTGTTGGTGAAAATGGCAAAGATAGACCGCACTCCTTAGCGACATCGTTATCCCACACTCTATTTTGTAAGTCAAAAATACCTGACGTGCATCCGTTTGAGGGATCAATTTGTAGTACGCTGCTTACTTTATATAAAATCCAATCGTTTAACATTGTAAAAGAGTGAATATTATTATAGACGTCGGGTTCATGTTTTTTTATCCAGAGTAGGCGTGGTAAAGCACCTAATGAAAAAGTTTGACCAGACTTTGTATATAAATCTTTTTCAAGATGTGACCGAATTTCTTTTAATTCACTAACTTCGACGGATGCGCGCCCATCAACATTTGCACACGCCCATATTTCTTGCCCATCTTGATCATATAAAACAAATCCTTCTCGCATACTTGTAGCGCTAATAGCAAGAATAGAAGAGGCAGGAGTGTTGCTTTTTTGAAGCACCTCTTTCGTACATTCTTGTACTAGCTTCCAATTTTCTACTACATCAAAGTTCATAGAGCCTGGATAACGAAGGTCAGATTTGTGAATCCATTCTTTTTGACTTACTGCAATTTGATTACCATGTAAATCAAAAAGAACTGCTCGAATGCTCCCTGTACCAGCATCGAAAGCTAATAAATGGGACATTAACAATCACCATCCTTTCGTAATAAGGAGAGGGCAGTTTCCTCATCGGTAATTAATGAATGAATAAACTTTCCTTTTAAGGCACCATAAATTGCATCTATCTTTTCAGTACCTCCAGCAACACCGACGACATGCTTCATATTGCGCAAAATAGAGAGGGGCGTGCCAATTAGACGATTGTGATGCGAGAGCTCTAATAAATCGCCATTTGTATTATAAAACTGTCCTAAAATATCGCCAGCACCGTTTTGACTACGAATATATGTCATCTCACGTAGTGTTAATTTTTCTTCTTTTACAATCGTAGCGTCTTGAGATAATCCCCCAATACCGACAACAGCCGTATGAGCAAGTGAAGCGACTTGAAGCATATCTTTTACACTCGGTTCTGATAGAATACTTTGTGCCATTTCGGTTGTAGACGCTAGAAACGGCGTAGGGATAATGTGAAGCTCGCCTTGCATGTAGTGTAAATAGTTTTGTTTTCTCGGGAAATAGTGATTTACCCCGCCTGTGAGCGTTACGATTGAAAGGTTGATAGAACTTTCAAAATGAATGTTTTCTAGCATTTTGCTAATTGTTTCTCCCCAGCCAATACCGAGTAAATCGCCTTGCTGGAGATGAGTTTCTAAATATTGTGCAGCAGCTTTTCCGAGAGAAGCGTGATAATTGTTTACTGGGGTAGGGATAATAAAAGCATCTTTTAAGTGGAATTTTTTCATTAGGTCACGCTCAATACTTAAACAGTGCAAACCAGTCCCTTTTACGTGAAATGTAACGATACCTTCACTCCGCGCTTTATCTAATAACCGGACGACTTTATTTCTTGAAATATGAAGAAGTGACGCGATCTCCTGTTGTGTTAATTGGTCTTTATAATAGTACCAAGCTACTTTAGTTAATAAATTTTCTTCAAAGTTCAGCTGAGTCATACTCTTCATCCCTTTCAACAATTGACCACAGCTTAAACATATGTACCATATATTTTGTTTATTCCAGTTGAAACGATTAATAGTACGTAGAAAAAAGTGTTCTAGATATAAAAAAAGGAATATACAATGCTACAAAACAAGTAGAACAAATAATCATTTTCTCAAAAAATGTTCTGGATAAAGGCAGGTGACATCATGTGGAGAACGTACCTTTATTACAAGTAAAGAAAATGAGTAAGGCGTTTTTAAATCAACTTGTATTAAAAGAAGTGAACTTACAAGTAGAGCGCGGAGATATATACGCTTTAGTGGGGGGAAATGGCGCCGGGAAATCAACATTAATGAAAATATTAACGGGGTTATATTCGTATGATGATGGAGAGATGTATGTAAAAGGAATGAAGCAACAGTTTTCAAATCCATCAGAAGCACACCGAAAAGGTATTTATTTAATACCGCAAGAACCACTCATTTTTCCGCATATGACTATTGAAGAAAATATATGTATCGGGTTAAAAGAAAAGAAAAAGAAACTAAAAGTACAGATTCAGCAATTGATTAGCAGCCTAGGATGGGATATTGACCTTAATAAACTAGGAGGAACATTATCGATTGCGCAACAACAGTTAGTAGAAATCGTTAGAGGATTAATAAGAGAAGCTGAGATTCTTATTCTAGATGAGCCAACATCGACATTAACAACACACGAAATTAAGAGTCTTTTTGTGTTGATGAAAAGTTTACAAGAAAAAGGAATTGGGATGATTTATATTACGCATCGTTTTCCAGAAATCTTTGAAATTGCCAACAAAGTAGCAATACTACGTGATGGAATGGTTGTAAGCCAAGGTGATGTATGTGACTATACATATGACATGCTGATGGAGGGACTATTGCCAAAAGGATATAAACAGAAAGAGAAAATAGAAGTAGTTCAAGAGACAGTAAAGACGAAAAAAATATTAGAAGTGGTTGATATAAATGGTCACGCATTCGAGAATATATCATTCACTGTACATGCGGGTGAGGTTGTAGGTGTTGCTGGCATTATAGGATCTGGCAGAACGGAATTAGCAGAAGCGATATTTGGATTGAAAACTATAAAATCAGGGTCTATCTTATTGGGTGGAAAATCAATTGATACGTGTTCTTTGCATAAAAGGCTAGACGAAGGACTAGTTTATGTGCCAGAGGATAGGGCGAGGAATGGAATTTTCTCAATTGCTTCTGTTAAAGAAAATATTGCAGCAGCAAGTTTATATCAAAATAATCGCTTTTTTATAAATCAAGAAAAAGAAAGCGCTTTAGTTAATTCGTTTATAGAACAGTTCCGAATTGTTGTACAGAATATGAATAAAGAACTGGCATCTTTATCAGGAGGTAATCAGCAGAAGGTCGTGCTTGCGAAGTATCTTGCATGTAATCCTAAAATTATTATTCTTGATGAGCCGACTCGCGGAATTGATGCGAAAGCAAGGCTTGAAGTGTATGAGACGATAAAAAAAATGAAAAGGGAAGGACTCGCAATTTTATTAATCTCTTCAGATGTTGAAGAAATTGTCCAATTAGTAAACCGTGTATATGTAATGAGAAATGGGCGATTTGTTTCTCATATGGAAAAAGAACAACTGAGTGTGAATGAAGTTACACGCCTTGCATACGGAGGTGTAGCGGAATGAAACATATGTTAAAAGTGCATGAAACGTCTATCATACTGTTACTACTAATTTATATAGCTATTGTAGGAATGATAAACCCTAGTTTTATTCAATTTAACTCGTTATCTTTACTGATGAAATCAAGCGTTATTTTAGTGGTGCTAGTAATCGGTCAATCGTTCGTCTTATTTACGAAAAATATAGATGTATCAGTTGGTTCAAGCATGGGGTTAAGTGCAGCAGTTTGCGGAATGATGTTAACGAATGGGTATAGTGCATTCTTGTCGATATTTGTAGCTATTATACTTGGGGCCATTATTGGTTTCGTAAATGGTATTGGAGTTGCGAAGTTTCGGGTACCAGCCATTATTATGACATTAGGCATGTTAGGAATTATTAGAGGTACAATGTTAATTTTCACAGGCGGGAAGTGGATTGAAGATATTCCAAACGATTTTAAGCAGCTGCCATCTATCATCATTCTTGGTTTACCTATAACTGTATGGTTCGTTCTTATTATTTTACTACTACTATACTTCTTTTTAAGAAAAGTGCCATTGGGAAGATACTTTTATGCGGTAGGTGATAATGAAGATGGCGCGAGGCTTATTGGTATACCTGTTAATAAAGTGAAGATATATGCGTTTATGATTTCAGGCATAAGCGCTGCGATCGCTGGTTGCATATTTGTTATGAATATCGGTTTCGTGCCAAATCAAACAGGTACAGGATTAGAATTACAAGTAATCGCAGCCGCTGTACTAGGAGGAATTCACTTAAAAGGAGGAACAGGATCTTTATTTGGAGCTGCATTAGGAGCGTTATTTTTAGAAACAATAAGTAGCTCACTCGTCTTTTTAAAAATACCAGCATTTTGGAATAATGCTATTTCAGGTTTTTTATTATTACTTATCATCATATTAGATAGTGTTATGAAAAAGTGGAAGGCAGAAAGGAGGATGAATCTATGAAGTATGTATATAGATGGGAAGGGGTTCTAATTGTATTACTTCTTGTAGAATTCATCCTTTTTAGTTTAATAAATAGTGATTTCTTAAATATTAGTAATCTCCTTTTTAGTACAAATGATTTCTTATTTATCGCAATTGCGGCGATACCAATGACTTTTGTTATAGTAACAGGAGGAATTGATGTATCGATCGGCTCAATAATGGGGCTCACTTCGATCTTAATCGGTGTACTTTGGATGAACGGAATACCTATTTTGTTTGCTGTTATAATCGCCCTAATAATTAGTTGTTTAGCAGGCGCTTTAAACGGACTGATTATAAAAATGACGGATGTAGAACCACTCGTCGTTACACTCGGAACGATGTTTTTATACGGGGGAATTGCCCTCGTCATTTCAGGAGGGGCAGGTGCTTCTGGGTATGAAGGAATAAGCGGTTTACCAGACGTATTTGTACAACTGGCAAATGGTAGTTTTATAGGAATACCGAATTTATTATGGCTACTGATCGTATTAACAGTTTTATGTACTGTATTATTTCATCGAACTATATACGGGCGCCATGTAAAATTAACAGGTGCGAACGAAAATGCAGCAAAATACACTGGGATTAAAACGAAAAAAGTAGTCATTATTGCTTACATACTTTCAGGGTTAGGAGGTGGATTAGGAGGCGCTTTCTTAACTGCCTACTTCGGTTCCGCACGTGCTGATATGGGAAGTGAAACAATTTTACCAATCATTACAGCAGTCGTCTTAGGCGGTACACTTATTACAGGCGGAAAAGGAAGCATTATTGGTACTGTACTGGCGAGTATTTTCATTGGGCTCATGCAGTATGGCTTGCAAATGACGGGTTTAACAAATGAACAATCCAATGTAGTAATAGGTATTATCCTTATTCTTTCAGTTATTATGAGACATTTCAAATTACATCAATTCTTAGCGGAGAAAAGAAAGAATTTGCATAAGGGGGAAATGTCATGAAGAGAAAACTGGGGATTGTATTGATTGTATGTATTTGTTTAATCGGTTTAATTGCGTGTTCTAGTCAAACGGCAGATAAGAAAAAGGTTGATGATGTGAAATTTGCATTTATTCCGAAATTAACAGGGGTTGGTTTCTTCACATCGGGTGGTGAAGGGGCAAAAGAGATGGGAGATAAGTTAGGCGTGCAAGTGAAGTATGATGGACCGTCTGAAGCGAGTGTTTCAGGGCAAGTTAAATATATAAACAATTTCATTAATCAAAACTATGATGCACTTATGGTTTCATCTACGTCAGTGGATGGGTTATCGCAATCACTGCAACGTGCTAAGAAAAAAGGGATGACGGTGTTAACATGGGATTCTGATGTGAATCCGAAAGATCGTTCTTTTTATATAAGCCAAGGAACACCAGACCAACTTGCTAATTTATTAATAGAAATGACTTCAAAGCAAATTGGAGATAAAGGAAAAGTAGCCTTCTTTTATTCTAGCCCGACAGTAACGGATCAAAACCAATGGGTAACGAAAGCGAAAGAAATTATTAAAAAGAAATATCCGAACTGGGAAATTGTAACGACGCAGTACGGTGAAAATAATGCGCAAAAGTCTTTGTCAGTAGGAGAGAATATTTTAAAAACGTATCCTGATATTAACGCAGTCATTTGTCCAGATGCAACGGCACTTCCGGCAATGGCACAAGCAGCTGAAAATTTAAAAATGGATAAAAAGGTTGTCGTAACTGGCTTCTCTACACCAAACGTTATGCGTGATTACGTAAAACGAGGAACAGTAGCACAATTTGGTTTATGGGATGTAAAACAACAAGGTGCTCTCGCAACGTATGTAGCAAATGAAATTGTTGTAAAAGGGAAGAAGTTAAAAGTAGGGGATAGCTTCGAAGTAAAAGGAATTGGAAAAGTGAAGGTAGAGCCAAACTCCATTCAAGGATATGATTATGAGGCAGAAGGGAATGGAATTATCGTATTACCAGAACGAGTTGTATTTACGAAAGATAATATTGATAAGTATAATTTTTAGTAGACAAAAAAACGTCCGAATATATCGGACGTTTTTTTATTTCTTCATTAATTATGAACAGTTTCTTTTTCGTTTAATCCAAGTGTACGACCAGTAGAAGTGTGAAGATCTTGGAACAATCTTGGATTTTCAGTTAGTGAAATGCCATATGAAGGAATCATTTCTTTTATTTTTTCTTCCCATTCTACCATGCGGCTTGGGAAACATTTTTCTAATACTTCAAGCATGACGTGAACAGCAGTAGAAGCACCTGGTGATGCGCCTAGTAATGCGGCGATTGAGCCGTCAGCTGCACTTACTACTTCTGTACCAAATTGAAGTGTCCCTTTACCGCCAGCATCAGTATCTTTAATTACTTGTACACGTTGCCCAGCAACTACAATATCCCAATCTTCACTTTTCGCGTTCGGAATGAATTCGCGTAATTCTTCCATACGTTTTTCATGTGATAACATAACTTGCTGAATTAAGTATTTTGTAAGTCCCATTTCTTTTACACCAGCGGCTAACATCGTTAAGACGTTATTCGGTTTTACAGAACCGATTAAGTCAAGATTTGAACCTGTTTTTAAGAATTTAGGTGAGAAGCCTGCGAATGGTCCAAACAGTAAAGCTTTTTTATTGTCTATATATCTCGTATCTAGATGAGGTACAGACATTGGCGGAGCACCAACCTTAGCTTTACCGTACACTTTCGCATGATGTTGCTCTACAACTTTTGGGTTTTTACATACCATAAATAGTCCACTTACCGGGAATCCACCGATATGTTTTGATTCAGGGATACCAGTCTTTTGAAGTAGAGGTAGGCTACCGCCACCGCCGCCAATAAAGACGAATTTAGCAGTATGATGCTCAATTTTACCACTATTCATATCGTGTACTTTTACTTCCCACAAACCATTTTTCGTGCGCTTAATATTTTCGACACTATGCTTGTAGTTTAGCTCGACATTTTTTGTTTTTAAGTAATCAAACAACATACGTGTTAATGCACCGAAGTTAACATCTGTTCCAGAGTCAATCTTCGTTGCCGCCATCGGTTCATTAGATGTGCGGCCTTCCATAATGAGTGGAAGCCATTTTTTTAATGTTTCAGGAGCATCAGAAAATTCCATTCCTTGAAACAGTGGATTTTTTGAAAGCGCTTCAAAACGGTTTTTTAGAAACTCAACATTTTTTTTCCCTTGTACTAAACTCATATGAGGTAGTGGCATAATAAAATCTTGTGGATTACGAATTAATTTGCTCTTTACAAGATATGCCCAAAATTGTCTTGAAAGCTGGAATTGCTCATTCACTTTTACAGCCTTACTAATATCTATAGATCCGTCAGCTTTTTCGGAAGTATAGTTCAGTTCGCATAGCGCAGAATGCCCTGTACCTGCATTATTCCATTCGTTAGAGCTTTCTTCCCCGGCACTTGCGAGTTTTTCAAAAACTTTAATTTCCCATTCTGGTGCTAATTCTTTTAGTAATGAGCCTAACGTTGCACTCATAATTCCTGCACCAATTAAGATAACGTCTGTTTTTTGCTGCATGTTGCTCATGATAATCTCTCCATCCCCTATATTGGCAAAAAAGTGTAGGTGTTTTCTATGTCTAAGCCGTAAAAGAGAAACACCGCCTAGGCCCCACCTAGGTGTATACCTTTTTTGTCTCAATTATGTAACCATCTCATACTCTATTATAATAATTAATAGACTAAAATATCTAGTGTTATCTGATAATTTTAAACTATTTAACGTTTTATTCGCTAAAAATCTTATTTAACAAGCTCTTTTAAGGTGATAAATAGAAAAAAATTACAGTTTGAAATTATCTCGAAAAAGCTTACGTATCCTTAAGGGACTAAATCGAGTACCTTTTTATGGGATTATTCTTTCTGTAATGGTAAGATTATTCTGAAAAAAAGGAGGGATTTTAATGCGTACAAAAGAGCAAATTTCAAACTTATTTCGAAACTTTTCAATAAAGGAATGTAAAGGGTCAAGTGATTTATATGAATATTTATCAATGAAAATTGCTGAAGATGAGGAAGTACTTACACTATCGTCCTATGCTCAGGTAGGTCAACCAGTCCCAAACTTACTATTAGGTGCAGTACATTATTTATTGTTAGCAGGGAAAGAACATCATTTAAAAACGTATTATAGTAGTTTAGTTGAAGATGCTGATACAAATTTAGATAAAGCTTTTAATCATTTTAAAGATTTCTGTAAAGAGTACCGAGAAGAAATCATTACTTTGTTACAAACAAAACTTGTTCAAACGAATGAAGTAAGACGGTGCGCATACTTATACCCAAGTTTCTGCTACATATTTAAGAAAGTGAAGAAGCCGTTAGCGTTAATTGAAATTGGGACAAGTTCTGGGTTGCAATTGTTCTGGGACCAATATCGTTATTCGTACGAAACGAATAAAATGTACGGGAATATAAATTCAAATGTGCATGTAACTTCTGAAATAAGAGGGGAAAATGTGCCGCATTTTCTAAAAGAAAGCCCATCTGTCGTAGAAAGAATCGGACTGGACTTACATGTGAATGATTTACATAATGAGGAAGATTATTTATGGTTACGTGCTTTAATTTGGCCAGAACATAAAGAAAGGCTTGAGATGTTTGATCAAGCTGCATCTTTAGTGAAAAATGAATCTGTCCAATTAATAGAAGGAGACGGTGTAGAGCTATTATCATCTATTATTGAACAAATAAGTGAAGAAGCTGTTATTTGTATTTTCCATACACATGTTGCAAATCAAATACCAGAACAAGTAAAACATAAGTTAGAAAAACAAATACAAGAAATTGGAGCAAAACGTGATGTATTCCACCTGTATAACAACATGTGGGATCGTGACCTTCATATTGATTATTATATTAACGGAAACGAATATCGTGAAACAGTTGGAGAAACAGAAGGGCATGGGAGATGGTTTAGCTGGAAGATTGGAAATGAGACGCTTATTTAGATTAATAGGGGCGCCCTCACTTGTAAAAGATGGGGCCATAGGATCAAGCATTGACTAAATGGTTAAGGAATAAATGTATTAGTAACATACAAAAAATGCTTCGGAGAAATCCTAAGCATTTTTTGAATTACATTTAAACCCCATAATGGATCATGTACTTCTGTTCTGCTGCAGCTTGTACAATTTTTGAAGCTAACTCATTCAGCTCATCAGATTTTCTGAAGAACTTTGAGGATGTAACTGTTTCATAGAAAATTGCTAATGATTCAGGCGGGATAATTGTAATACCACAATAAGCTAAACCGTATTTCTGATTTTTGACTGTATGGAAGTAGGTTTTCATAATTGATAAATTTTGATTTAAACTACTGATAATATCATCATCAACAGATATACAATGATATTTCTCTGGTGTATAATCTTCGTAATTTTTTTGAGAAGTAAAATCGTCAATTATTCCAAAATCATGGACACATGCCATCATTATCATCCTTTCAACTTTAATAAAGTGAGTTCTATTAAAGTAAAATCGTCATTTTGTTTACGTGTAATAGAAATGATTATGTAGTTCATTAGTATAGTACTTCATAAAATATCTTCGTTTCTTCTCCGTGAAGACAGTTTACTTATCGGTAAACTCATCGGGAGCCCAAGTGGCGATTTCATTCCCAGGTGCAGCGACTACAAGCCATTGCTCACATAGGACACCAGCTTGCCAACATTCATAATAATCATGAAAACCATTTAAAAAAATAATTTGTCCACTCTCTAATGTAATAATTAAATGAGGGCTTTCTAAGCCAAGTTGTATATCGGTAACTTTTTGTCTTCTTATCTTACATATTCTTTCATATTCTTCTTTCTCAGAATAAACTTCAAATTCATCTTCATTTAATGGGTAGCTTTTTTGAGGTTTATTAAATAAACACCATTTGGATTCGATATTGATATATAATTGTCCGTCATAATCAACTGAGTCGTGAAAGTTTGTGAAATGAATCTTTATAGCGCCTGGAGAAATACCAAATTGTAATCCATCAACTTGTGATCCGATGAATAGATTTTTCAACACTTTTTCAGCGTGAATTTTATCCTCTGTATTCATTATTGAATTCCTCCTTTTCATAAAAATATACCTTATATTTTTATTGTAATAAATAAATTTTCATGTAAAATGAACCTTTTGTGAAAAACGAGCGAATATAGTGTGAAGGATTATGAGAGGGGAACGGAGCTTTGGATGAAGTACAATTAAAAGAATGGCTATATAAACGAAAGTATGTTATCTAAAAAAGACCTTGAGAAAGTGTTACTTTCGATTGTTGAATAGATATTTAGTAAAAGAAGCAACTAATAATTATATTATGTAAACTCTTTTTGTAAAACAACCATAAAAAAATGGATGTTTTATATTTTGATATATTAGGTGGAATATATAGTTTAAAAAAGCGGAATACTTTGCGGAAAGTTAAAAACATTTTTCGGATCGTATTTCGCTTTTACTTTCATTAATCGGTCAAAGCTGCATCTGGCCAATTTTTAATGGAAAGGTCAGGTGTATTAACGTAGACACCCTTTGTAAAGGGGAGCATTGCCAAGCGGAAATCTTCAACCCATCGAATACTTCCACCAGCACCTTCTGATTGCCCCCAAATAGCAAATATTGACATGTTTGATAGTGCTTTTCGGTAAAAATAAGCAGTCGCCTCATTTGGCACCTCGGCAACAGCACCGCCTAATCGGTGGAAAAATACGGAGGTGGTGGAAAAGGGTAAGTTAAATCGTAATTTCTATTTGATTACCTTCCGGATCGCCTATTACACTTTCATAATAGCCATCTCCAGTAAAACGTGGTCCATTCAATAAAGGATAACCAGCAGCTTTTATCACCTTTGTCAGTTCATTCACACGTTCTTCACTACCGACAGAAAAAGCCATATGAGCATAGCCAGTTATGTTTAAATTAGGCTTATTTTCAATCCCTTTTTTACGCATAAGTTCAAGTCTTGCTCCAGATTCGAACGTAATAAAATAAGATTCAAATTGTTTCGTTTTATTATGATATAAAGAGTTTGCTTTACCATTAAAGTATTTCATATAAAAATCACGCATACATTCTAAGTCATTTACCCAAATTGCAATATGTTCAATTTTCATAGGTTTCACCAATCCTATCTGTATCAATTAGGCTTCCACTGTATTAAATTTGCATTTGCATTACAACAATTTTGCTTCGCTATTAAAGCTAGTTGTTAATTTTTGATTGTGTACGTACATACAATATGTAATTAAGTGAATGACCATCATAGTAATTACAGAAAAGGGTGAATGAAGCATATGAATCAATTTGAGCAAATGATGTACGTTGGTGTCATCATGTCTATTGTACTATCCGTAATGATTTTAGGGTCCTTATATTATAATCCTCGACTTTCGTTAACTGATTATCCGAAAGATATTCAAAAAGTAGTTTTTCCAAAATCGATTCATGAAAAAAAGCAAACCATTTATTTTAATATTGTATATAATACTATTCTTTTCGGTAGTCCTTTCGTTTCTACATATATACTACATAAGCATGAAAAGTTAATGTATATGGATGCCTATTTACACACTTTTGGTATTTTAATGATTTTCAATTTAGTAGATTTACTTATAATTGATTGGCTAATTTTTTGCTGGATTACTCCAAGGTTTGTTGTGATTCCTAGTACGGAAGGTATGAAAGGTTATAAAGATTATAAGTTTCATTTAAGAGGGGCTATAGTCGCTACTCAAATTTTAGCAATCGTAAGTTTATTTTTGGCGGGAATTGCCACAACTATTTAGTGTGAAGAAGGGCATGGAGCTTTTATAAAAGATAAGGAGATTTATAATATATAGAATTAGAAATGAGAATTTGATAGTATTGGAGTAAGGAGTTTTAATAACAGTATATTAAACAATATTAATATACTGTTGCAAATGTTTTGATATTATGTAAAATTATACAATTTTACGGAGGCATTTGATAAAATTCAAAAAAATTTAATGGAGGCTAATATGAAAAAAGTAATTGGCGCAGCAACAGCAACTGTTTTTGGATTGGGAGCGTTTACCACAACTGCTACCGCAGAAACAATCGTAACAGCAGATGTACTTAACGTACGTGAAAAACCGACTACAGAATCAAAAGTGGTCGAAAAAGTAAAGAATGGGCAAGAATTAAAAGTCATAAATACCGAAGATGGCTGGTCAAAAATTGAGTTGAATGGTAAAGAAGTGTTTGTAAGTTCGGAGTTTACAAAAGATGTATATCATGTAACGGCGAATTTGTTAAATGTACGTACTGAAGCAAACACAGATTCAGAAATTCTTGGCAGACTAAAAAAAGATGATGTAATTGAATCAACGCATCAAGTAAAAGACGGATGGTTGCAATTTGAGTATAAAGGAAAAACTGCTTATGCAAACGTTTCTTTCCTATCAAGTACAGCACCAACTGAAAAGAAAACTGAAGAGAAAACGAAGCAAGTAGCGAAAGTACAAAAATCAGTTAAAGAAAAGAAAGAAGTAAAGACGCAGAAAGTAGCAAAAGCGAAAGAAACAACGAAAGCACAAGAAATAGTAAAGCCTAAAGAAGAGGCAAAAGTAGTAAAAGTTAAAGAAGAAGGGAAAGCGCAAGAAATAGTAAAACCTAAAGAAGAAGGGAAAGCGCAAGAAATAGTAAAACCTAAAGAAGAGGCAAAAGTCAAAGAAGAAGTAAAAGTTAAAGAAGAAGAAAAAGCGCAAGAAATAGTAAAGCCTAAAGAAGAGGCAAAAATCAAAGAAGAAGTAAAAGTTAAAGAAGAAGAGAAAGTGCAAGAAATAGCAAAGGCTAAAGAAGAAGAAAAAGTGCAAGAAATAGCAAAAGCTAAAGAAGAAGAGAAAGCAAGAGAAATAGTAAAAGCTAAAGAAGAAGAGAAAGCAAGAGAAATAGCAAAAGCTAAAGAAGAAGAGAAAGCAAGAGAAATAGCAAAAGCTAAAGAAGAAGAGAAAGCAAGAGAAATAGCAAAAGCTAAAGAAGAAGAGAAAGCAAGAGAAATAGCAAAAGCTAAAGAAGAGAAAGCAAGAGAAATAGCAAAGGCTAAAGAAGAAGAGAGAGCGAAAGAAGCATCTAAAAACAACATACAGTCTGCTAAACGTGAATTAACGGTAGTAGCGACAGCGTATACTGCTGATCCAAGTGAAAATGGTACATATGGTGGACGCGTTTTAACTGCGATGGGGCATGATTTAACGGTAAATCCGAATATGAGAATTATCGCAGTTGACCCGAAAGTAATCCCATTAGGATCTAAAGTATGGGTAGAAGGTTATGGAGAAGCTATCGCTGGTGATACTGGAAGCGCAATTAAAGGTAATCGTATTGATGTATTAATGGGGTCAAAAAGTAAAG
This sequence comes from Bacillus sp. PPSBB_2, assembly GCF_045291115.1. Lineage (NCBI taxonomy): Bacteria > Bacillati > Bacillota > Bacilli > Caryophanales > Bacillaceae > Bacillus > Bacillus sp. PPSBB_2. Next base: position 3,078,139 of record NZ_CP147983.1, on the reverse strand, counting down.
CTATGAATTGGGGAAGAAAAACTGTTAAAGTAAAAATTTTATAGTAACTATAATGATCCAAATAGAAGTCAGTTCTCTTTATTGAGGCTGGCTTTTATTTTTTTAGTGGAAGTATAATAGGATTTTTAAATGACTTATTAATAAACCTGTAATAAAACATAAAAATTGTCTCATGTTTAGAAAAACTATTAAGAATGAGGTAAGGAAGTAGAACAGAAGGTTATTGAGAAGTAGAGAAGAATAGTATGTTGAAAACGAAGGGTTAACGTATAATGAAATATATAAATCGGATCAAATCGTTTACTAAACACTTTCACTCATAATAGTGTAATTAAGTTCAAAGGATAGGTGTATTTCATGAAAGAAGTAAGAGAATATATTGAAACAAAGAAACAAGGTGTATTGGAGTTGCAAATAAAAGAAACGGAAGAAAAGCTAGGTGCTGCTTTCCCAAATCAATATAGGGATCTTATTAAATTAGTTAATAATGCTGAAATAGGGAAATGGATACTATATCCGATTAAAGATAATAGAAATGTAACGAAAACTTGGGATGATATTGTTAGACAAAATATTGACATGAGAGATGAGTCTATACCAGAAAATCTTATCATAATTGGTGACGATGGTTCAGGGGATAAATTGTGCTTTAAAATAAATAATGGAAAAATGGATGATAAAATATATATTTGGTATCACGCGGATGACGAAATGGAAGAAATATCTCCGAGTTTAAAAGAATTTATTATGGAAACTATTCAGGAAGACGATGTTTTTTAGTCTTAATTATTATCATTTTGTGAATCATTCTTATAAAAGGCGAGGATAGAATATGACAATAGAATTATATGGCGCACATTGTAATGAGCGGAAAGGGTATAGAGTAATTGAAGGAAGAGGTTCATATAATCATTACTTTGGCGGTCAAGATTGTAATTTGCCAGTATGTAAGTTATGCGGTGAGAAGATGCATCAAATTCCCTGTTTTGATTTAAAAGATGGGAGACTTGCTGAACTTAAAAGTAATGAACTAAATATTTTACCATTCGTTTCATGCTTGAACTGCGCGATGGTGTGGGAACCGCAATATTTTCAGTTAAGTGATGGAGGTAAAACAGTTCAAATCATAAAGCAGCAAAATACAGAAGAATGGATAATGGAAGAGGAAGATAAGTTACCAGCTTCATTACCAAAAACAACGGTAAAGCTTATAAATATGAAAAATGAAGATATACCTACAGATGAAGATAGTTACTGGGAAGCTTTTGACTTGTTCGGTTCTGAATATGTATGTAGATTATTAGGCGTACCATTATATGATGATCTTCCAAAGGATTTGGCGTGTCCAACTTGTGCGAAAGAGATGAAATATGTTGCTACAATTACTCAAGATATTGAGGAACGTGGACTTATTTCAGTAGTTGATTTCCAGTTTGGGGAAATGAATATATACTATTATTTATGTATAGATTGTTTAATTATAAAAACTGAAATACAAAATACATAACAAGCCTAACATATTATGTTAGGCTTGTTTTTCGATCGCAACATCATTAAGAATTGCATCAAATATATCTTTTTGCGTAAAGTTATCTGTAAAAATAGTTTCTGTGGCAACCTTAATAGTATCGTGCGGATTATACCATTTTTGTAGGGAATCCTCACCAAATTCATGTCGTTTGTCTCTTGTGTTATGTCGTCTAATAGTTTCCTCTAATGATAAATCAAAGTAATATGCAAATGCATTTTCATCAAAATAACGAATTAATTCTTTTAACATCTCACCATACCTATGACTGTTCAATATACCTTCTAAAATAACAAATTCACATTTTCCTTTTCCGTACTTCGTAATTTCAAATAGTAAATCATGTGATAAATTACCCATTGTGTCGTGTACTCTAAGCATATCTCTACGTACAACATCCTGTGATACTAAAAGTGTTCCTTGTCCGAAATGTTCTTGTAGTTGTTTTGCAATCGTTGTTTTACCACTTGAGGAGTTTCCTCTAAGAATGATTAAAGTGGATGTAAGTATAGGATTAGACATAATGTATTTCCCCCCAACAGCATTAATTATATAGAAAATTTTAACAAATAAAGTGAGGAAAGTGTATAATTAATATGATGGATATTTAAGGAGGGGGTAAGATGGGAGATATATTAAAAAATGCACAACCTATATGGAAACGGACTTGGTTTCGTTATCTAGGGGCATTTTTTATTGTTCAGTTACTGTTTACCCCGCATTAAAGGGCAGTAAGACCCCGATTGGTTCAACTAATAATCAGTGGGGGATGAACAAAACCCCCACTGATTAAAGTTTCACTTTATTTTGTGTGAAATCACTGCGTGGGCGCCAAACTTTAGGCCAGGCGGAGAGTTTTTTAATAGAATATTAAATTCTCAATTTTTCACCGAATGGTTCACACTCTATACAATCCCGCAACTTAACGTATTTACAGCATTTTTTGCGATTACATTACTACCATATGCATTAGTAGGTGCAATGAAAGATGTAACAGCAAGAAAAAATATAAAGAAATAATAGAGGTATAATATGCTTTTTCAAAAAGAAGGTTTATTGATTAGATACGTAATGGAAGATGATGCATCTATCATTTCTAAATGGTTAACGGACCCAGCAGTCCTGCGGTATTACGAAGGACGAGATAATCCGCAATCTGTAGAAAAGGTGCTTGATCATTTTATACATAGTCCAAACAGTAATGAAAAAAGATGTTTAATAGAATTTGATACCATTCCGATTGGTTACATACAAATGTACCCAGTGGATTCAGAGTGGAAAGCGTTATATGGCTATAAAGAATCACAAAATGTATGGGGTATGGACCAATTTATCGGTGAACCAGCCTATTGGGGAAAGGGAATTGGAACAAAACTCGTTCAGGCAGCAATTACATATATTATGGGTGAAATGGGAGCAGAAGCAATTGCAATGGATCCGAAAGTAAATAATGAACGAGCAATAAAGTGTTATGAAAAAAGTGGATTTAAAAAAGTAAAGATTTTAAAGGAACATGAGTTGCATGAGGGGAAATTAGAAGATTGTTGGATGATGGAATATAAACAATAATAATGGCTTATACAAATAAAGGGGGATGTGTGAAATGAAAAAAGCATTAATCGTAATTGATGTGCAAGCGGGTATGTATACAGCTGGAATGCCAGTACATAATGGGGGAAAGTTTTTACAAACATTGCAAGAGCTTATTAGGGAATGTCGTTCAAATGATATTCCAGTTATTTATATCCAACATAACGGTCCTAAAGACCATCCGTTAGAAAAAGGTACGGATGGATGGCGAATCCATGCGGCCATCGCTCCGCAAGAAGGAGATAATATAGTTGAAAAGACGACTCCAGATTCATTCCATAATACAAACTTAAGCGAAGTGTTACAAGAGAAAGGAATTGAACACGTTATTCTTTCGGGAATGCAAACAGAGTATTGTGTAGATACGACAACGCGCAGAGCATGTAGTGAAGGGTATAAAGTAACGTTAGTGAGTGATGCGCATAGTACATTTAATACAGAAGTGTTACGTGCTGAAGATATTGTGAAACATCATAACGCAGTATTGGGAGCGTTTGCGGATGTTGTTGCAGTAAAAGACTTAAAAGTGGCTGCCTCTAAATAAGAGGCAGTTTTTTATTAGAAAAAATAGCGTCAAATATTGTTAGTAATTCGGTATTTTGAAATAATCACTTATATAATTTCACGTACCATAATGAAAAAATACAAAAAGGAGCACCACATAATTAAAAAGGGCGCTCCTGCATTAAAACGTTACTTTTTCTTATCTTTATCCAATATATTTTGTTCTTCAGCAAACTCTGTACCATATGCAAAGCGGCGATTAATACGAATGTTATCATTGTTGTGCCTTGTATGAGAGTTAGAGAAGCGATGAACGATTACTTCAGATAAAGTGAAGACGATGGCAGAAAGGATACTGCCCCATGCAATTTGCATATAGTTGTCTAATAAAATATTACCAAAAATCCATACGCTTAAATATGTTAATAAGAAATCCGACATAATGGCACCAGTATTGCCAATTCGATTTAAAATAATTTTATCAACGAACATGTAGGATACGATTGTAACAAAGAGACTGAATGAAATAATTTGAACAAACGTTGCAGGGAAAAATAAAGCAAGCCCAATGCTAAATGCGATAATGCACGATATAAACTTGATAAGCACTACTGTGAAATCATTCAAAATTTACACCTCCGATTTATACATAGTTTTTCAATAAATTCTGGAGTTCATACATTGTAACGGATTTATTTACATAAAACTTTTTCATGTTCGGAATTTAGTCTAAATATTATAAAAACAATGAAAAAATGTTATAGTAAAATGAGAGTGTATGACATTTTTAGGTAAGGGGGAATCCAAGATGTGGATTACTTCAGAAGTAGAAATTCCAGATGAGTTAATTGATCACCTTGAGCAAGGAAAGTTAGTGTTATTTGTTGGAGCGGGAGTTTCTATGAAAGGGAAATCAAACTTACCGAATTTTGATGATTTAGTTGATGAAATTGCAAAAACGTTATATGTCGAAAAACGTGAAATAACAGAGCCACATGATTATTATCTTGGCAAAATTGCGAAAACAAAAGATGTACATCAAGTCGCAAGAGATCTCGTTCATATAGAGAAATCAAAACCGAATCCATTGCATTATGCAATTCCAAGGTTATTTCCTTTAGATACAGATATCCGCATTGTAACAACAAATTTTGATCAACATTTTACAACTGCAATTAAAGAAATAAATAGAGATATCAATGTTTATTACGCTCCAGCTTTACCGACTGGGAGAGCTTTTAAAGGTCTTGCTTACATACATGGTAATGTAGAACAGGAGAAAGAGGCTTTAATTTTAACAGATGGTGATTTTGGAAGGGCTTACTTAACGGAAGGGTGGGCGAGAAGGTTTTTAGTTGATCTATTCTCAAATTACACCGTTTTATTCGTTGGATATAGTCATAATGACCCAGTAATGAAATATTTAGCAACTGGTTTACCACCAAGTACAAGACGATTTGCTTTTGTCGCACAAGGAGAAAATACATACCACTGGGAACATTTAGGGATAAGACCAATTGTGTATCCGAATAAGGTGAATAATCATCAATCCCTTGTAAAAGCGGTAAAACGCTGGGCTGAATTAATGGGTGATAATTATATTACGAAAAGAATGCGTATTCGGGATATTGTAACGGTTCCCCCGTCAGTAGAACAGGAACAATTATCATACATAAAGCAATCGATTAAAAAAATTGAAACAGTACGTTACTTTGTGGAATTTGCTCATGATTATGAATGGGTCGAATGGTTAGAAGCAGAAGGTAAATTACAAAATTTGTTTATGCTTACGCCAAACTATAATGAAGTAGATGAATTACTTGCAGAATGGTTAGTGGAACAATTTCTTTTTAGTCATCAGAAAGAATTATTTCAATTAATTTATAAAAACTATTCTAAAATATCACCGTTATTATGGAGAACAATTTGTAACTACTTAAACGAAACGAAGAGTAAGATGGACCCGTTGTTGTTTGCAAGGTGGACACTCCTTTTATTAGAAACAGCTGAAAAAGATAGTAGCTCTATAGAAAAGATTTCTAAGTTACTGCAAAAATGTTCTTTTCCTGAGCATAAAGAAATTGCCTTATTGTTACTAACTTTTATTTTAGACGGAAAACTGAAGTTGAAACGTGTAAGAAAATGGGGAAATGATACGCAAGAATCAATAGAACTCGAGGAATCGAGTCGCTTACCAGTATCTACATTTTCTCATGTGGAGCAAATTTGGAACGAAAAGATGAGGCCATATATCGCTTATTATGCTGTTCCAATTATGATGATTGGATTAGAAAAATTGAGAATGTTGTCGTTAAGACAAACGGCACTGAAAAAAAGAAATAAGGAAAATGTAGAGAAAGAGTTTCATCAAAATGACCTTGCATTTTTAATACGAATTGTAAAAGAGTGTCTAACTTATTTATGCGAAAACAATGAGAAAAAAGCGGATTATTATATTACAGAAATGATAGAAGCAAATAGTGTACTTCAAAAGCGAATTGCAATTGATGCGATGAATAAAAATATTTTTGTTCGTGTAGATGACAAAATGAAATGGTTGTTACATGAAGGACTTCTTTTAGATTTCACTTATAAACACGAAGTTTTTCAACTTTTAAAAAGGCATTATGCACATTGTTTAGAAAAAACAAAAGAAGAAGTCACTCGAACTGTAATAAAGCATCTTACAGAAGAGAGGGTATTTGATGCATGTCTCGTATTAGACTTATTATTCAAGTGTGATTCGAATAGCCCATCTACGGCAAATGGGTATGAGTTAATGAAGCAAAAGCATCCTCATTTTCATTCTGAACGATACAGTGTACAAAAGAAAGAGGATACAGCAGAAAGCATTACTTGTAATGTAACTGCTGACGGATTATTACAGCTGAAAGATGTTGAAATTATGAAGCAAGTTCAGCAATTTTCGCAAGATGGTGTTTTTGAACAACGCCATTTTTTAGAGATGTTATCAAAAGCATGTAAATTAAACACAGAGTGGAGTATTTCATTTGCATACCAATTAGTAGGAGTGCAAGAAATAAGTAATGAAGTATGGTTTGTTTGTATTAGAGAATGGCGAAATAATCGAGGATTGACGAATGAGCAAATCCAAAAAATTATTCCGCTATTGCAGAAATTTGTTAGAAATACTGCTTTTCATTGGTTAATTAGTAGTTTTCTATATGAAATTAGTAATCGACTAGAAGAGTTAGAAGAGAATAGTATACGTGTTGTAAAACGATTTGCTTTTTCAGTGTTTCCTCAAGTTATGAAGAGTGATACAGACTTTAAGCTTGGGAAACAAGATTTTTATAATGAATCAATTCAGCATCCAGTTGGAAAAATGACGGCTGTATTATTAAAGTTGTTATCATATGATCATTTATACGATCGTAATGTATATGAATATTTATTTTTATTTGAAGAACAAGTAAGAGTTAATTCGGAACGAACAAACTTTATGTTTGCTCGTTTAATAGCAGATATTACATTCCTATATCATATTGAAAAACAATGGTGCCGAAAATATTTGTTACCATACTTAGATTTAAAAAAACAAAATGAGATTACGGAATATGCATGGGCCGGCTTATGTTACACGCAAATAAATCTACCTTTATTTACAGAAATGAAGCGATTTATTAAGTATGCGATAGAACATTTGGAAGTATTACATCCGCATACGAGAGAAGCTTTCTTGAAATGGCTTAGCTTTGTATTTATTAAATGTGTACTATATTGGGAGCAAAAAACAGATTGGTTATACCCGTTACTCATACTAGAAAATGAAGAAAATAAAATTAAGTTTATGCAGTTTTTATGCTATTACGTCAAAACATTAAGTATAAAAGAACAACAAAAATTTTGGACAGCTTGGCTCAGTGTATTTTTGCGAGAACGACCAAAAATGGGTGAGATAACTGCAAGAGAATATGTAATGCTTTTACGTATTATTTTATACATGGATGAAATATTAGAAAAAGGATTATGTATTATGTCTCGTGCATTTTCAAGTGTACATGGTAAATGTGCAGGTGAGGAAATGAAGCAGTTATTGATTGAAATGCTTCATAAAAAAGAAAGTATGAAAGCGCATAAAGAAATATTTGCAAATGTGTTTTTTATTTTACTACAAACATGTCACGAAGCCGTTTTATTTGAAAAAGAAATCATAAAAATAAAAGAATTATTAGTTCAGTATGAAGTAGAGGAATATGTTTTACATTTACTAGAAAATGAAATAATTCGCATAGGAATTGTAATGGGTGATTTACAAAAAGAATTATAGGACGAAAGTGGAATTTAAAAAAATATATAAAAAGTTGTTGACAGTGTTTTGAAAAGCGTTCTATAATACGAATCATACTTATTCAATTTCAAAAACATTTGAATAAACAAAGTGCAATGAAGAGATCACAGTAGTGGTTAGTCTTACTGTAACAGAGAGCTGGTGGTTGGTGTGAACCAGTACAGGGATAATCATGAATTACAGTCTTGGAGCATCTTTTTCGTAATAAAGATAGTTTGTCTTTATGAGGAAAAAGCGGTCAATTGATCGTTAACAGTGAAGAGAGGTAGACGGAAAGTTAGTCTACAACTAGGGTGGTACCGCGATAAATATCGTCCCTACTGATTTATTCAGTAGGGACTTTTTGTATTTTAGTGGTTCAACTTGAAAATTAAATAGTCATGCATTGAAAGGAAAAGCAGTAGTTGTTGTTTCCCTGTAACAGAGAGCTGGTGGTTGGTGCAAACCAGTACATAAACAAGAGCGAATTACAGTCCTGGAGCATCTTTTTCGTAGTAAAGATAGTATTGTCTTTATGAAGGGAAAGACGGTCAGATGATCGTTAACAATGAAGAGAGGTAGACGAAAGAAGTCTACAACTAGGGTGGTACCGCGATAAATATCGTCCCTACTGATTGGATCAGTAGGGCTTTTTTGTACAAAAAAGTGGATTTTTAACTAGTAGTTCATGTCTTTGTAAGAATTATCAGTTTAAAATAAGAAGAGGTATCGATTCCACTATGAATTTGTATAATTAGTCAGTTCAGAAAATAGAGAATTTTTTATTCTCTTACTATACTTTTAAAACATTAGAGGAGGATTTCCAAATGGCAAATCATGAATTAGATCAATTACGTAAACAGGTAGATGAAATTAACTTACAACTATTACACCTTTTAAACAAACGTGGTGAAATTGTTCAAAAAATTGGAGAGCAAAAGCAAGTACAAGGTACGAAACGCTTTGATCCAGTACGTGAGCGTGAAGTACTTGATATGATTGCAGAGCATAACGAAGGACCATTCGAAACATCAACAGTTCAACATATTTTCAAAACGATTTTCAAAGCAAGCTTAGAGTTACAAGAAGATGATAACCGTAAAGCGTTACTAGTATCACGTAAAAAGAAACAAGAAAATACAATCGTTGATGTAAAAGGTGAATTGATTGGAAACGGAACACAAACGTTCATCATGGGACCTTGTGCAGTAGAAAGTTTAGAACAAGTTCGTCAAGTAGGGCAAGCGATGAAAGACCAAGGCTTAAAATTAATGCGCGGTGGTGCATTCAAACCGAGAACTTCTCCATATGATTTCCAAGGTTTGGGAGTAGAAGGACTTCAAATTTTACGTCAAGTAGCAGACGAGTTTGACTTAGCAATTATTAGTGAAATTTTAAATCCGAACGATGTTGAAATGGCATTAGACTACGTTGATGTAATTCAAGTTGGTGCACGTAACATGCAAAACTTCGATTTATTACGAGCTGTAGGTAAAGTTAACAAACCAGTATTATTAAAACGTGGATTAGCAGCAACAATTGATGAGTTCATTAACGCAGCGGAATACATCATTGCGCAAGGTAACGATCAAATTATTCTTTGTGAGCGCGGTATCCGCACATACGAAAGAGCAACACGTAACACATTAGATATTTCTGCAGTACCAATTTTAAAGAAAGAAACACATTTACCAGTTATCGTTGATGTAACACATTCAACTGGACGCAGAGATTTATTATTACCAACAGCGAAAGCGGCACTTGCAATTGGCGCAGATGCAGTAATGGCTGAAGTTCATCCAGATCCAGCAGTTGCATTATCAGATTCTGCACAACAAATGGACATTCCAGAATTCCATAGATTCATGGATGAGTTAAAAGGTTTCAAAAATAAATTATCTTAATTCCATATCATATATGCGTTGAAGAGGAAACAGTAGTGCTTATCTCACTGTTAAAGAGAGCTGATGGTCGGTGTGAATCAGTACAAAGGTAAGCATGAATTACAGCCTTGGAGCATCTTTCCCGACAACTTTTGGAGGGTAAGACGGTCAAACGATCGTTAAAGAAGAAGAGAGGTAGACGAAAGAAGTCTACAACTAGGGTGGTACCGCGATAAACATCGTCCCTACTGAGCGCTCAGTAGGGACTTTTTTGTACAAAAAAATAGTAAAGGGGCAAGAGAAATGAGATACATTACAGCTGGAGAATCACATGGACCGCAGTTAACAGTTATTTTAGAAGGTGTACCAGCAGGTTTGACACTTACGGCGGAACATATTAATAAAGAATTATTAAGAAGACAAAAAGGTCATGGACGCGGAAGACGTATGCAAATTGAAACAGATACAGTTGAAATTGTAAGTGGTGTTCGTCACGGGATGACACTTGGATCACCGATTACGTTAATTGTAAAAAATGATGATTTCAAACATTGGACGAAAGTAATGGGTGCAGAGCCAATTTCGGAAAAAGAAAGTAAAGACATGAAACGTACAATTACAAAACCACGTCCCGGACATGCAGATTTAAATGGAGCAATTAAATATGGTCATCGTGATATAAGAAACGTATTAGAGCGGTCATCTGCAAGAGAAACGACAGTTCGTGTAGCTGCTGGTGCAGTTGCAAAACAAATTTTAAGCGAATTAGGCGTGGAAATTGCAGGACATGTTCTTGAAATTGGTGGAGTAAAAGCAAAACATATTTCAAACTTATCGATTGAAGAAATTCAAACAATTACTGAAAACTCACCAGTTCGATGTTTAGATAAAGAAGTAGAGCAAGAAATGATGAATGCGATTGACAACGCAAAAAGTAGTGGAGATTCAATCGGTGGTATTGTGGAAGTCATTGTAGAAGGTATGCCGATTGGCGTCGGTAGTTACGTCCATTACGATCGTAAATTAGATGCAAAACTTGCTGGTGCAATTATGAGTATAAATGCATTTAAAGGTGCTGAAATCGGCGTAGGTTTTGAAGCGGCACGACAACCAGGAAGCAAAGTGCATGATGAAATTCTGTGGGATGAAGAAAAAGGATACACGAGAAGAACGAATAATGCCGGCGGTTTAGAAGGCGGTATGACAACAGGTATGCCAATTATCGTAAGAGGCGTGATGAAGCCAATTCCTACTTTATACAAACCGTTAGCAAGCGTTGATATTGATACGAAAGAAGCATTCCAAGCGAGTATTGAAAGATCTGATAGTTGCGCAGTACCAGCGGCGGGTGTAGTAGCTGAATCTGTTGTGGCATGGGAACTTGCAGATGCACTAGTCGAACAATTCGGAAAAGATCGTATGGAATTATTAAAACAAAACATTATGCAACACAATAACTACGCAAAAGAATTTTAATAAAAAGGTGGGTTTAACGTGCAAGTAAAAGATCAACTATCATCATTACAACCATATAAACCAGGTAAATCACCAGAACAAATGAAAGAAGTGTACGGAGATCATTCGTTTGTGAAATTAGCATCGAATGAAAATCCATTCGGCTGTTCGCCACGTGTTTTAGATGAGTTGCAAAAATCGTGGTTGGAACATGCTTTATATCCTGACGGAGGTGCTACAACGCTCCGTCAAACAATCGCAGATAAGTTACATGTGAAAATGGAACAAGTACTTTGTGGTAGTGGTTTAGATGAAATCATTCAAATAATAAGCCGCGCCGTATTACGAGCGGGAGATAACATTGTAACAACAGGTGCAACATTCCCACAGTATCGTCATCATGCCATTATAGAAGGTTGCGAAGTGAAGGAAGTTGCGTTAAATAACGGTGTATACGACTTAGAAGAAATTTCTTCAGTAGTAGATAACGATACAAAAATTGTATGGATTTGTAACCCGAACAATCCAACAGGCACATATGTGAATGACCGAAAATTGACTCAATTCATTGAAGGTATTAGTGAAAATACGTTAATTGTCATTGATGAAGCGTACTATGAATACGTAACAGCAAAAGATTTCCCAGAGACATTACCGCTTTTAGAAAAACATAAAAATATTCTTGTACTTAGAACATTTTCTAAAGCGTACGGATTAGCTTCTTTCCGCGTTGGATATGCGGTTGGACAGGAAGAATTAATCGAAAAATTAAATGTCGTTCGTTTGCCATTTAACGTATCTTCATTAGCGCAAAAAGCAGCGACGATTGCTTTTGGTGATGACGAGTTTATTGAAGAAATAGTTCGTGTGAATACAGAAGGATTACAACAATACGAGAGCTTTTGTAGGGAAAATGATATTCCATTTTATCCATCGCAAACAAATTTCATCTTCTTGCCAGTTGAGAATGCTGGAGAGATTTATGAAGCTTGTGCACATGCAGGATTTATTATTCGTCCGTTCCCGAATGGTATCCGTATTACAGTCGGAACAAGGGAGCAAAATGAAGGGGTGATTTCAGTGTTACAACAACACTTTGAAAATAAAAAAAGAAAGTCTCGAGATGAGGAAAATGCGTAAAAAGGTAGTATTAATTGGAACTGGTTTAATCGGAGGCTCTCTCGCATTAGCAATTAAGAAAGAGCACGATGTAACGATAACAGGTTATGATATATTTCAAGAACAAGTAGAGCGTGCAAAAGAATTACACGTAGTAGATGAAATAGCAGTTGATTTACAGCATGCATGTGAAGAGGCACATTTAATTGTTTTTGCTTCTCCAGTTGAAGAAACAAAGAAGCTATTACACAAACTTGCGTCATTCCGTTTACGAGAAGATGTTATAGTGACTGATGTTGGTAGTACAAAAGGCACGATTATGAATGAAGCAGAAACTTTATTTTCAAAGGAAGTATCTTTCATTGGTGGACATCCAATGGCAGGTTCTCATAAAACGGGAGTTGAAAGTGCAAAAGCGCATTTATTTGAAAATGCATTTTACATTTTAACACCGATGCATCATGTGCCAAATGAACATGTGGAAGAGTTAAAAGATTGGTTAAAAGGAACGGGATCACATTTCCTTGTTTTAAATACAGAAGAACATGATTATGTAACAGGAATCGTTAGTCATTTCCCGCACCTTATCGCAGCAGGTTTAGTGAAGCAAGTAGAGAAACATGCAGGAGATAATCCGCTCATTCATCAGCTAGCTGCTGGAGGGTTTAAAGACATTACACGTATCGCATCTAGTAGTCCGAAAATGTGGAGTGATATTGTAAAGCAAAATCGTGAGCATTTAATGGTATTATTAAAAGAGTGGATCTCTGAAATGGAAGATTTATATAAAACAGTTTCTACCGGAGATGCATGCGAGATTCAAAACTATTTTGCAGATGCGAAAGAATACCGTGATTCTTTACCAGTAAGAAAGAGAGGGGCAATTCCTGCCTATCACGACTTATACGTCGATGTATTAGATAAGGTGGGGGCATTGGCTCATATTACGAGTATTTTGGCGCGCGAGGAAATTAGTATTACGAACTTGCAAATATTAGAAGCGCGTGAAGGACTGCTTGGGGTATTACGTATTAGCTTCCAAAGGGAAGAAGATCGTATGAAAGCAAAACTAGCGCTTGGAGAAGAAGAATACCAAACTTATGAAACAATTTAAATGAGAAGGTGAAAAACGTGAAAGAAAGAACAATACAACCTGTTAATAACGGATTGAATGGCAATATTACAATCTCAGGTGATAAATCCATTTCACACCGTGCTGTTATGTTCGGTTCTATTGCAGAAGGGAAAACAACAATTAAAGGTTTCTTGCCCGGTGCAGACTGTTTAAGTACGATTTCATGTTTTAAAGAAATGGGAGTAGAAATTACGCAAAACGGTGATGAGGTTACTGTAGTTGGTAAAGGATTAGAAGGTTTACAAGAACCAAAAGCTGTATTAGATGTTGGTAATTCTGGTACAACAATCCGATTAATGTCAGGTATATTAGCTAACACACCATTTTTCTCTTGCGTACAAGGTGATGAATCTATCGCAAAAAGACCGATGAAGCGTGTAACAAACCCATTAAAACAAATGGGCGCAAACATAGACGGCCGAGAAGAAGGAACATTTACACCGTTAACAATACGTGGCGGAGATTTAAAAGCAATTGAATATATTTCTCCTGTTGCAAGTGCACAAGTAAAGTCAGCTATTTTACTTGCAGGTCTTCGTGCAGAAGGTGTAACAGCTGTTACAGAACCACATATTTCACGCGACCATACGGAAAGAATGCTCGAAGCATTTGGTGTTAAAGTAACTCGCGAAGGGAAAACAGTGAAGCTGTCAGGTGGACAAAAATTAACAGCAACAGACATTCAAGTGCCCGGTGACGTATCATCAGCAGCATTTTTCTTAGTAGCAGGTGCAATCATCCCAAATAGTAAACTAGTATTACAAAATGTAGGAATGAATCCAACCCGTACAGGTATTATTGATGTTTTAGAAAAAATGGGTGCTACGTTCACTGTAGACCTAATTAACGAAGGGGCATCAGAACCAGCTGCAAATATTACAATCGAAACATCTTCATTAAAAGGAATTGAAATTGGCGGAGATATTATCCCTAGACTAATCGATGAGATTCCTGTAATCGCATTAGCGGCAACGCAAGCAGAAGGAATTACAGTAATTAAAGATGCACACGAATTAAAAGTAAAAGAAACAAACCGTATTGATACAGTAGTTGCTGAGTTAACGAAACTAGGAGCTCGAATAGAAGCAACTGATGACGGTATGATCATTTACGGAAAATCAGCTCTAAAAGGCAATACAGTAAATAGTTATGGTGATCACCGTATCGGAATGATGCTTGCAATTGCTGGCTGCCTAGCAGAAGGAAAAACAATTATTGAAGATGCAGAAGCAGTAGGTGTATCATATCCTACATTCTTTGACGAACTTCAAAAGTTAGCTAAATAAAAAGGGTGGAAAGCAGATACGTGATGTATCTGCTTTTTTGTTAAAACGTCCTTGTAATTTCACTTACCGAACTATAATAGTGAGAATTATGATACAATTCAAAAAGGGAATGGAGGAGAATTATATGAATGTCATACAATTAAAAGAAGATAAATTCAGAGAAGCATTACGTTTATCAGAATACGCTTTTCAATATAAAGTAGATGAGGAACGATTACAGCAGCAACTTACAAAAATGAAGGGAAGTCATGAAATATACGGCATTATGGAAGGGAAAGACTTAGCTGCAAAACTACACCTCATCCCGTTTCATATTTACATAGGTAAAGAAAAATTTAAAATGGGTGGCGTTGCAGGAGTAGCGACGTATCCAGAGTACAGAAGAAGTGGGTATGTAAAAGAGCTACTTCAACATTCACTTCAAAGAATGAAAAAAGATGGCTATACAGTCTCTATGTTACACCCATTTGCTGTTTCATTTTACCGTAAATACGGCTGGGAACTTTGTGCGAATCTACTCAAATGTCATATAAGTAAGAGCGATTTAGTGATGAAAAAACAAGTAAATGGTACTGTGAAACGTTTTAATAAAGAAAATCATCCAAAAGAAGTCGAGAAGCTCTATGAAGCATTTGCAGAACGTTTTTCATGTATGTTAGTTCGAGAGAAGAACTGGTGGTTACAAGCGGTTTATGATGATTTAACATTAGCGATTTACTATGATGAAAATAAAAAGGCAGCAGGTTACATGTTATACAAAATAGAAAACTATAAAATGACAGTAGAAGAATTTGTACCACTGCATAATGAAGCACGAAATGGTCTATGGAATTTTATTTGCCAGCATGATTCTATGATTAAAGAGCTTGAAATGAAAGTAAGTGAAAACGAACAGTTGTTATATACATTGCAAGAACCACGTGTGAAAACAGAAATAAAACCATATTTTATGGGAAGAATTGTAGATGTAGAGCAGTTCTTAAAACAGTATGAGTTAAACTGGAACAATGTACAACAAGAAGTCATTTTACATATTACAGATTCATTTGCACCGTGGAATAATGTATCGGTGAGACTTGCAAATTATGAAATAGCAATTATAGAAGAACCAATGGATAAAGGGATCAAGCTAGATATAAATGCACTATCCACAATACTGCTTGGATACAAACGCCCATTAGAACTAAATGAATTAGAATTAATTAGCGGAAGCGAAGAGGAAATACGGGCATTTGAGAATGTAGTACCAGTGCGCAAGCCGTTTATTTATGATTTCTTTTAATTTGCATATAAGATGGAGTTGTTTCGAACAAAATTTTGGGATAGCTCCATCTCATCGTATTAATTTTTGTCGGTAAGTTGATATATCCTGAAAATCGCTGATATAATTTTATTCACATACAAGAGAATAGAATCGCAACTATACGTTGTCACGCACTTGACTTTTATTCCCTGTAATTTATAATTAAAAACGGAATGAATTTTCATTCCTGAAAATAGAGGTGGAAAAAATGGCTAAAAACAAACAAGAGGATATTTTTGATGCTGCGATGCAACTTTTTGCAGAGCGTGGTTACGATGGTACGACAATTCCAATGATCGCTGAAAAGGCAAAAGTCGGTGCGGGTACTATTTATCGCTATTTTGAAAATAAAGAGGCACTTGTTAACTCATTATTTTCAAAAAGTATGTTAGAGCTTTCTGAAATAATAAAAACGGATTTTCCTGTTGAAGCAAATATTCGTGAACAGTTTAGTCATACGTACAACCGTTTATTTGAATTTGCGAGAAACAATGTAGATGCTTTTTTATTTACAAATTCTCACTGTGATAGTTATTTTCTTGATGAACAGAGTAAGAAAATATTTGATGATTTTATAGGCTTCTTTATGAATATTATTGAAGATGGAATCGCAAAAGGTTTTCTTCGTCCATTGCCTCCAGTTGCTTTAATTATTATTGTATATCAACCGCTAGAAAAATTAACGAAAGTAATTGCAACAGGGCAATTAGAATACTCGAAAGAGTTAGTAAAAGAATTAGAAGAAAGCTCTTGGAACGCTATTAGAATTATTTGATTCTATAGCTTTATAAGGACAGGAATGAATATTCATTCCTAAATAGATTTAAAAAAATGAGAGTAGGAAAGGATATTTGTGTAACTAAGGGAATGAACATTCATTCCGGAAAGGCTAGTTTAATAGAATTTACAAAATAACGTAATAGAATAATAGGAATGAACGTTCATTCCGTTACTAACGTGAAACTTTCAAAACGGGAGATGATTCAAATGAGCAAGTTAAAAAGTTGGAGAAGTTTATCTTTTCTATTATGGATAGTTATTACTATTACAATGGTCGTAACGATGCCTAATATGGATAAATTAGTGAAGGAAAAAGGGAAAATTACAATCCCTAATACAAAGCAAAGCAGTATTGCTGACAAGATGATGAAAGAGATGGATAAAGAAGGGGTTGAAAAGTATGAAATTATAGCCGTTTTTAATAGTGGCAATAAGGCAGCTTTAACAGATGAACAAAAGAAGGAAATAACAAAAACAATCAACGCCCTGCAAAATGAAAAAGAGCAATTAGGAATTAAGGAAGTTGTTTCACATTTAGACAATAAAGACTTGGAGAAACAATTAGTTTCTAAAGATAATACGACTATTTTAACGCAAATATCGATAGATAAAAAACACGGTGAAATATCAAAGGTTTCAAATAATCTTCATGAAAAAGTGCAAACGAAAGAGGTAAAAACGTATTTAACAGGAAGTGACTTAATAGCGGGTGATTTTCTTAAATCCTCTCAAGAGGGAGTGAAAAAGACAGAAGTTATTTCAATCATTTTCATTCTTGTAGTATTAATCCTCGTATTCCGTTCACCAGTTGTTCCAATTGTTTCTCTTCTTACAGTTGGTATATCGTATTTAGTTTCAATGGGGATTATTGCTCAGCTTGTAGATCAATTTAATTTTCCATTTTCAAACTTTACACAAGTGTTCGTAGTCGTCGTCCTGTTTGGGGTAGGAACAGATTATAATATTTTATTATATACGAGGTTTAAAGAAGAATTAAGTAAACAAGAAAATGCATTTTTAGCTACAAAAGAAACATTTAAATCAGCAGGTAAAACTGTATTATATAGCGGAATTGCGGTGCTAATTGGTTTTGCATCACTTGCGTTAGCAAGTTTTAAATTATATCAATCTACTTCAGCGGTAGCAATTGGTGTCGCAGTTTTATTACTAGTATTAACTACGTTAAATCCGTTTTTTATGGTGCTTTTAGGAAAAGGGATGTTTTATCCCGTTAAAACATTTAAAGGTCATGAAGACAGTCGTCTATGGGGATTCTTTGCGAAAAACTCAGTAGTGAGACCATTTGTAGCTTTAATTATTGTATTCGTGATATCAATTCCTTTCATATTAAAGTATTCTAATACACTTAATTACAACGATTTATTTGAAGTAGACAATAAATATGAGTCGAAAATGGGGATTAACGTAATAGAAGAACATTTTCCACCTGGTTTTTCTTCACCAAGTACGTTAGTCATTCAATCGAATAACAAGTTAGATGAGGCGAGTTCGCTTCAAACTTTAGATGAACTAACTGATAAGATTTTGAAAGTAAAAGGTGTGTCAGAAGTATATGCACCAACACGTCCAACTGGTGAGAAGATAAAAGAATTATATTTAAATAAGCAAGCGGGAGAATTGAATACAGGATTAGGAGATGCCGATGGTGGCATAAAGGAAATTAATGATGGATTAACAGATGCGAAAAATAAAATGGGAAGTAATGATTCAAATAGTCTTGCGAATGTTCAAAAATTAATTGATGGAACGAACGAGGCGAAAAACGGGGTATCAGCATTAGGAACAGCTTTACATCAATTATCAAATGGCATAAACGACGGTGCACAAGGAGCACAGCAAATTGAGAGTGGTTTAGCTTCAGTAAACGAAAATATAAATGTCCTATCTAATGCAACGTCGCAGCTGCATGCTGGTTATGCACAGTTAGAAAAAGGTTTAAACTCTTACGATCAATACTTCGGAAGTATTTCTCAAGCGATTGATGGTGCGAAAAAGGGATATGAACAAATTGAAATGTTAATGACCAATTTCGTTCAAACGAAACCAGAATTAGCGAATGATCCAAACATACAACAAACGATAGGAATTGCTAAAGAGGCTCAAAAGAAATTAAGCGTACTTTCAAATGAATTAAATCAATTAGCAACACAGCACAAAACGGCGATGAGTTCATTTAAAGAAGCGAATCAATCGTTACTGAAAGTGGATAACGGCTTAAAAGAAATGAGCAATGGAGTTAATAAGTTACAAAAGGGAGCAGCCGATCTTAAAAATGGATTAAATGAAGGTTCTTCAGGTTCAAAACAAATTGCAAATAAATCAGTTGAGTTACAATCTGGATTAACGAAAATAAACGATGGGCAAGGACAACTTTTAACGGGCCTTAAAGACCTGCAAGAAAAGATGGGGCAATTACAATCCGGTTTATCTAAAAGTACAGAAGGGCTTGGAAAAGTAAGTAATGGCCTGCATGACGCACAAAAATATTTAGGGGAGCTCAATGAATCGAAGAGCTCTGAGAAGTTTTATATTCCAAAAGAAGTGCTAGAGGGAGAGGATTTCCAAAAAGCATTGAACACGTACATGTCACAGGATAGAAAAATTGCTAAAATGACTATCATTTTAGATGTAAATCCGTATTCAAAAGAAGCGATGCCAATTATTCAAGAAATCAATAAAACAATCGATGGCACTGTAAAGGGAACGGAATTACATGATGCGAAAACAGCAATTGGCGGAACAACAGCTAGAAACGTTGATTTAAAAGAAGTAACAGGGCAAGATTTCTTACGTACAGCTACAATTATGTTAATTGGAATTGCGATTGTATTAATCGTAATTACACGCTCATTACTAAACACAATATTTATTATTGGCTCATTACTATTAGCGTACTTCGCATCACTCGGTATAAGCGAACAAATTAGTGCACATGTATTACATGTAGATTCATTAAGCTGGAATGTTCCATTCTTTAGCTTCATTATGATTGTCGCTTTAGGAGTGGATTATAGTATTTTCGTAATGATGCGCTATAACGAGATAGAAGGGGATTCGGTAACGAAAATTGTAACTGCATCTCGTCATATAGGAGGAGTTGTATTATCAGCGGCGCTAATTTTAGGCGGGACATTTGCGGCATTAATTCCATCAGGTGTATTAACACTTATACAAGTTGCATCAGTAGTTGGCGTTGCACTTCTTCTATTAGCTTTAATTGTGATGCCGATATTATTACCGGCGTTAATAGGGTTAACGAGTAAAATGAAGAGTTACAAAGAGAAAATAATAAATACGAAATAAGAAGAGACTGTAGGGAATGATTTCTCTACAGTTTTTTCGGTATATAATATTTCAGATGAAAATGAATCCGATATATTACAGAATGAGCAGTGAAAGGTTATATGAGAAAGAGGTCGATGATATACATACAATAGCTAGGGGAATGGACAAAAACTATCCGATTTCATTGTAGAAAGGTAATCAACCGTTGCTATTCATCCAGCTTCTACTATATAATAGCTATAGTCTACAATAATTGAGTCGTAATATGCGATTTTTTAAGACAATCGGTGAGAAAACGCTGAAATAAGCGGTATTAGTAGGAGGACACAAATGATTACAGTAAGTAACGTTAGTTTGCGTTTCGCGGATCGCAAATTATTTGAAGATGTTAACATAAAATTCACGCCAGGTAACTGCTACGGTTTAATCGGAGCAAACGGTGCTGGTAAATCTACATTCCTAAAGATTTTATCTGGAGAAATTGAACCATCAACAGGTGACATACATATTACGCCAGGTGAGCGTCTAGCAGTATTAAAACAGAACCACTTCGAATATGAAGAGTTCCCAGTATTAGAAACAGTAATTATGGGTCACACGCAACTTTACAAAGTAATGCAAGAGAAAAATGCTATTTACATGAAAGAAGACTTTAGTGATGAAGATGGAATGCGCGCTGCTGAACTTGAAGGTGAGTTCGCTGAGCTTAACGGTTGGGAAGCTGAGTCAGAAGCTGCAATTCTTCTTAAAGGTTTAGGTATTGGTGAAGACCTTCATGATAAGAAATTGTCAGAATTAACTGGGGCAGAGAAAGTAAAAGTATTACTTGCTCAAGCTTTATTCGGTCAACCTGACATTCTATTATTAGATGAGCCTACCAACCACTTGGACTTAAAAGCGATTCAATGGTTAGAAAACTTCTTAATGAACTTTGAAAACACAGTTATCGTAGTATCCCATGACCGTCACTTCTTAAATAAAGTATGTACGCACATGGCTGACCTTGATTTCGGTAAAATTCAACTTTATGTTGGTAACTATGACTTCTGGTATGAGTCAAGCCAATTAGCTTTAAAATTAACACAAGATGCTAATAAGAAAAAAGAAGAGAAAGTAAAAGAGTTACAAAACTTCATTGCACGCTTTAGTTCAAACGCTTCTAAAGCGAAACAAGCAACTTCTCGTAAAAAATTATTAGACAAAATTACATTAGATGATATTAGACCGTCATCACGTCGTTACCCATTCGTTGGCTTCACACCTGAGCGTGAAGTAGGAAATGACTTATTAACTGTTGAAGGTCTGTCTAAAACAATTGATGGTGAAAAAGTGTTAGATAATGTGTACTTCACTTTAAATAAAGGTGATAAAGTTGCATTTATCGGCCGTAACGATATTGCGATGACAACATTATTTAAAATTCTTATGGGTGAAATGGAGCCGGATAGCGGTTCATTCAAATGGGGTGTTACAACCTCTCAATCTTACTTCCCAAGAGATAACTCTAAGTACTTTGAGAACAGTGATTACAACTTAGTTGAATGGTTACGTCAATTCTCTCCACAAGATGAGTCTGAAAGCTTCTTACGTGGTTTCTTAGGCCGTATGTTATTCTCAGGTGAAGAAGTTAAGAAGAACGTTTCTGTATTATCTGGAGGCGAAAAAGTTCGTTGTATGTTATCTAAAATGATGTTAAGTGGTGCGAACGTAATCACACTTGACGATCCAACGAACCACTTAGACCTTGAGTCAATCACAGCATTAAATAACGGTTTAATTGCATTCAAAGGTACAATCTTATTCACATCTCATGACCATCAGTTCGTGCAAACAATTGCAAACCGCATTATCGAAGTAACACCAAACGGTGTAATCGATAAAGAGGCTACTTATGATGAGTTCTTAGAAAATGAGGAACTTCAAAAACAAGTAGATGCAATGTACAAAGGTCAATAATATATAATGAAAAAACTCGCTCTTTTTAGAGCGAGTTTTTTTGTCGAGAAAACGTAACATCGCTGGTCGGTCAAATGAATAATTATTCAAATATAATATTAATGAACAGGAGAATTTTTTCATGTATGAAGGGATGTAATGACTTTAAGATTTAAAGAGTTAGTTGAAGAAGGGAAATGTAAGTGGAGTAATATAATCAAATCGTATTATTTTGTCATGTGAAATATGTACCAAATTTGGAGATAGAATAGTTTGCGAATGAGTTTATAAAGGTATATAGTATGGGGTGTCATAATTAATGGATGAATCTTGGGAGAAAACAGGAAATGTTACAAATTTATTTTGTTAAATAGAAACCAAGGTCAAAATGTCTAGAAAGAAATAGTTGAATAAATACTAGCTTCAAATTATAATTACTAATATTCTTCATATAGTTAAATAAAGATAATCTATTTGAAGAAGAAAATCTGAATAGAGAGACAGACTTATAAAAAATAAGCCTTGGATGATCAAAAGAGGTGGAGAAATGAAACAGTTCTTATTAAAGAGCAAAAGTGTGTTAAGCAATCATTTTGGATTCTTTCTGTTTGCCGTTATTTTATTGTGGCTCAAAACATATGCAGCTTATGTAACGGAATTCAATTTAGGAATTTCAAACACAATTCAAAAATTCTTGCTGTTTTTTAACCCGCTTAGTTCAGCAGTTCTATTTTTAGGACTTGCATTATTTGCAAAAGGGAAACGATCTTATATTTGGTTAATTATCATTAATTTGTTATTGTCGATTCTTTTATACGCAAACGTAGTATACTATCGCTTTTTCAGTGACTTTATTACGTTCCCGACATTAACACAAACGAATAACTTTGGAGATTTAGGTGGTAGTATTCTTGC
This sequence comes from Bacillus sp. PPSBB_2, assembly GCF_045291115.1. Classification (NCBI taxonomy): domain Bacteria; kingdom Bacillati; phylum Bacillota; class Bacilli; order Caryophanales; family Bacillaceae; genus Bacillus; species Bacillus sp. PPSBB_2. Next base: position 3,055,109 of record NZ_CP147983.1, on the reverse strand, counting down.
GTTGCTACATCTTTATGATCCATTATACTTCTTAGACACGATTATATTAATTGTGTTAGTCGCAACAAAATTTGCAAATCCAAAACCAATTCGTGTTGCGAAGCATAAATTATCTCTAGTATTTGTAGCAGGTATTTTATTATTCAGTGTTAACTTAGGTCTTGCAGAGTCTGACCGTCCTGAATTATTAACAAGAACGTTTGACCGTAATTATATTGTGAAATATTTAGGTGCATACAACTACACAATTTATGATGGAATTCAAAGTGCGAAAGCATCGACAGAACGAGCATTAGCTGATGGCGATAATATGACAGAAGTACGAAATTATTTAACATCAACTTATGCAAGTCCAAACCCTGAGTATTTCGGTAAAGGAAAGGGAATGAACGTAATTTACATTCATTTAGAGTCATTCCAAAACTTCTTAATTGATTACAAATTAAATGGTCAAGAAGTTACACCGTTCTTAAACTCATTTACAAAAGATGCGAATACACTTTATTTTGATAACTTCTTCCATCAAACAGGACAAGGGAAAACATCTGATGCGGAGTTTATGTTAGAGAATTCAATGTTTGGTTTACCGCAAGGTTCTGTCTTTACAACGAAATCTCATAATACGTATCAATCAGCACCAGCTATTTTAGGACAACAAGGATACACATCAGCAGTATTCCACGGTAACTACAAAACATTCTGGAACCGTGACGATATTTATAAATCATTTGGTTTTAATAAATTCTTTGATGCGTCATACTACGATATGAATGAAAAAGATGTAGTAAACTACGGATTAAAAGATAAACCGTTCTTTAATGAATCTATTCCGTTATTACAAACGTTGAAACAACCGTTCTATACGAAGTTTATTACGTTATCGAACCATTTCCCTTATCCAATCGATAAGGCAGAAGCAACGATTGAACCAGCAACAACAGGTGATTCATCAGTAGATACGTACTTCCAAACAGCACGCTATTTAGATGAATCTGTAAAAGGCTTCATCGATTACTTGAAACAATCTGGTTTATATGATAACTCAATTATTGTTATGTACGGAGACCATTACGGTATTTCAGATAATCATAACGCAGCAATGTCAAAAGTAATGGGTAAAGAAATGAACTCATTTGAAAATGCACAGTTACAACGTGTACCATTAATCGTTCGTGTACCAGGAGTGAAAGGTGGCGTACAACATCAATACGGTGGTGAAATTGACGTTCTCCCAACGCTATTACACTTACTAGGTACAGATACAAAAAACTATGTTCAATTCGGTTCTGATTTATTATCACCAGATCATAAACAAGTCGTTGCGTTCCGTAACGGTAACTACGTAAGCCCAACAGTTACTGCACTAAACGGCAAATACTATGATACAACTACTGGAAAACCTGTAGAATTTACAGATGAAATAAAGAAAAATGAACAAATGGTTCAAAACTCACTAAAATACTCTGACCAAGTCGTAAATGGTGACTTATTACGATTCTACACACCGGAAGGATTCACTCCAGTAGATCGTTCGAAGTATAACTATAACAACCGCGATAAAAACAAAACGAAGGTAAAAACGACTCCGGAAGGGGAAGCTAAATAAATAATAAAAGGCGCTATTCATATGAATAGCGCCTTTTATTTGTAAATATACCATCATTATGAGACAGAACCAGCTGTTGCTTTTTGTTTTGCCTTTCCGAAGAAAACTACACCGACGATAATAATAATGATAAATGCCCATTTAACGAAAGGGTTACTTTCGAAAAATCCAGCGAACCATTTCTCATCTACAATCATTTTCGCGGCAGTATAAGCTAAAACGGCTGCTCCGATCGTAATAATGACAGGAAAACGATCCACCCATTTTAAAATCAATGTACTGCCCCATACGACTACTGGAATAGACACTAATAATCCGATGATTACTAAAGAAAAGTTACCATGGGCAGCTCCTGCAACAGCTAGTACATTATCAATGCCCATTAACGCATCAGCAATAATAATGGTTTTAATAGCAGACCAAAATCCTTCTTCGGCTTTAATATCATGATTTTTGCCCTCAGCGATCAGCTTGTAAGCGATCCAAATAAGAAGTACACCACCAATTAGGAGTAATCCAGGTATTTTTAATAACCAAACGACAACTAAGGTAGCGAGAGCTCTAATAGCGATTGCTCCAATGGTTCCCCAAATGATAACTTTCTTTTGTTGGTCTTTCGGTAATCTTCTTGCTGCTAATCCAATTACAATGGCGTTATCTCCGGCTAACACTAAATCGATTACAATAATGGCAAGCAAGGCAGACAAATATTCAGATGAAAGAAAATCCATATACATATCACTCCTTAAGAGTAATATGTGCTAAAGTGTTGATAATATAAAAAATAGGATTGAATTTGTATATTCAATCCATAATTTCTTACTGTATTTTGATATATGTTTTAATTTCGTATAAGTCGCTTTTGTATTCTTTTTTGTTTATCGTTTCGCTTTCTTAATTTTCGATTCATCTTTTTAATGCGGTTTTCTTTTCTATTATCCCAGTTATCACTTCGGATTTTACTAATAGACTTATCTGTCTTAGCACGAAAACGTCTTACTTTTTTCACGAAGGAAAGGGGTATTTTGCCGATAACACCTTGTTTTTCTAACGAATCCTCTTTACCTAGACACCAATCAGGATGAGATAATAAATAGTCGAAATCAAATATTATCCCGTATTCCTTATCCATATATGTATACCATTCATCTAAAGTACACTTATTTTTTGTATGTAAATATGTTGATCCATCAGTCATAGCACAGCACCAATAGTCAAAATAGCTCCATAGTACCCATTCTTTCGGTACATCTAGTGTTAAAATTACCATTTTTGAATTTGTTCTACCCCAAGCCTTATGATTTCGATTTGGGTAATTATTTGCTTCCCAGACCCAAATAGGGTAGTTACCTTCGTAATGAGGCAATCTTGTTTTAGCGACGCGCACCATCCAGTCATATGAATATACATCGTCCGGATCGATGAATTCTTTATTACCTTCTAAATAACCAAGTTTCTTAAATTGTTTCCATGCTTCTTCAGTTTGTACTGTATATACGATCATATGGCACCTACTTATTTAAACTAAATTATAGTATAACATGTGATTTTGAATTTTTATTGATATTAGAGAAGGGGGAGTTTGAGTCGAATATACGAGGAGTAATTCCCAAAATGATAAAAAGACTTGATTCCCAGCTAAAGGAAATCAAGTCTTTTCATTACATACGATTATCATGCCAGAAGTTTAATGGGAAGTGTTCGTTCTCATTATATGCTTCTAATTCATATCCTTTTTCTTTCAGTCCTTTAATAATTCCAGGTACTGCTTTTACTGATTGTGGATGAATATCATGCATAAGGATAACTTCTGTTGGATTTGTAGAATGAGCTAGAACGTTTTCTACAATTTTAGCAGATGCAGCATCAACTTGCATTTTGTTATATTTCCAGTCTAAAGAATCAATTGTCCAATCCCAAACTTTTAAGCCATTTTCTACAACTTTGTTGCGAAGAGCTTCGTTTAATCCTGGCATAGAGCCGTAAGATGGACGAGTTAATACTGGTGATTTACCTAAAACACCAGCGATTAAGCCTTGGTCTTCCTTCATTTCATCTACGTAATGACCTTCAGTGTAAAGTTTCTTGTAGTTATGAGTCATACTGTGCATCCCAACGTAGTGGCCCTCAGCATCTTCGCGTTTTACAAGATCAGGGAAAGCTTTTACGTTTGAACCAATTAGGAAGAATGTTGCTTTTGCATTTTCTTTCTTTAACATATCTAAAAGCTCAGCTGTGTATTTTCCAGGACCGTCATCAAATGTTAAATAAGCGACTTTTCTAACTTGCCCGTTATAATGTTTTGGAGCTTCTTTCGGAGCAAGAGATGTTTGAATCTCACTTACAAGTTGAACAGATTTTGCTTCATCCTCTGTACTAGCTAGAGCAGTATGTACTGATCCAAAAGCTACTTCGTATGTGAATAATACCCCCGCACAAACTAACATAGCCCTTTTTACTAAAGTTGTCATTCGAATTCCATTGTGCATAATTTTCCTTCTCTCTATAAAAGTTCTACTCTACTATATTAGCAATTATAGGTAGGGAAATGCAAAAAAACTTTTTTACAAGTGTAAAAAAGTTTACTCAAAAGTATGCAAGATTTTATATCAATTGCAGTTTTGAAAAGTAGGATGAATTTAAACTTTATTATTTAAACTTTCAATCACCAAATCATACTTTCGTATCACTTCGTTTTCGTTCCAATTATTGATTCGAATATTTTTGATTTTTATTAAAATATTGGTAAAGAAACAATTACATGAAAAAAGGAGTGGGAATATGAATAATTATATTTGCACTACATGTGGAGTATAGTATCCCGAAAATGAAGAAGCACCTTCTCGCTGTAAAATTTGTAATGAGGAAAGACAGTATGTTAATCCAATTGGGCAGTCATGGATAACATTAGAAACAATGCAAAATAGCAATTTATACTAAAGTCCTATTGTTTATTAACTAATAGTTCTTTCAACTTAGGAAGCTTACCCTAATGAGGGATGTTAAAGGGAATATAGTAATAAAGCTTTGGAAAATAAAAAGGAGGAGATTTGCATGAAGAATTGGGTTCAATTTAGAATTGCAAGACCAACAGATAGATTTGAAAAAGTGATAAGTTTTTATGAAACAGGATTAGGATTAAAACGTATAGGGGAATTTCACAATCATGAAGGATATGACGGGGTTATGTTTGGGTTACCAGATGAAGAGTATCATTTGGAGTTTACTACACATGTTAATGGAAGTCCATGTCCGGCACCGACAAAAGATAATTTACTAGTTTTTTATATGCCTAATAAAGATGAAATTGAAAAGATAGTAAATCGATTACGTAATATGGGTTATCATGAGGTGGAACCAGAAAACCCATATTGGATAGAGAAAGGAACCACAATAGAGGATCCAGATGGTTGGAGAATTGTGCTTATGAATGCATCTGAATGAAACTATTTTCATATGAAATAGAGTGTAACAAAATGATTTACACATAAATCCCTACAGTGTTTGTAGGGATTTTTATATAAGAAAATCTTATTGAGAGAGTTATTAAAATGTAGAAAGATTTTGGCTAAGAATAAATGTAATAAACATAATTTATGAAGGAGGTATAAAAGTATGATAGTAAACCATTTTAAAGAGTTTTCTAAACATGTTGGAAATACACATCTCATTAAAAGTTCTTTCGTAGTTTATATCTTATTCTACGGAAAATTGATACCATCAAAAAACTGTATGTTTAACATGTATAGTTTTTTGATGGTATAGCTGTGCAATGTTTAAAAATTTCACATACCGTATTTTAAAAATAAATATAGGAAAACCAAAAAGTAATGTAGAATATATCGTACATACATATATACAGTCAACATAAAAGATAAAGAGGTGGGTATATGTTACTTGAGGAAGTAATGCGGCAACTAGAGGAATATGGAACAGAACAAAATCGAAAAACGTATAAAAACCACGGAGCGAAAGAGCCGTTATTTGGAGTTAGTTTTGCGAATTTAAAATTGTTAAAAAAGAAGATAAAAAAAGATCACGATTTAGCAGTTGAATTGTGGGAAACGAAAAATATGGACGCAATGACATTAGCAACTTATATTTTAGACCCGAAAAAAATAACGACAGAACAGCTTAATAGTTGGATTCAGGATGTTGATTATTACTGTTTAATGGATGTTCTTATGACATCTATATGTACTTCGCCAATTGCAATAGAAAGAATGGAAGAGTGGACAAAGTCTAATGATGAATGGATTGGAAGAGCTGGCTGGTCTTTATTAGCAAATATAGCGATTAAAAATAAAACGTTACATGATGATTTCTTCTCTCCGTACTTAGAAGAGATTAAAGAAAATATACATAATGAAAAAAATAGAAAAAAAGAAGCGATGAATAGTGCTTTAATCGCAATAGGAATTCGTAATGAAGACTTAGAGCGACAAGCGATTGAAATTGCAAGTGAAATTGGAAAAATAGAGGTTGATCATGGTGCAACATCATGTAAAACACCAGATGCAGAAAGCTATATAAAAAAAGCGAGAGAAAGAGCTGAAAAAAAGAAAGTGAAATAAGAAAAGAGGATCGGTTATGAAACCAATTGAAGCAGCACAAAACATAATTACATTACAATTTCCGAATTGTGATGTAGCTTTACTCGGCGGAAGCGTTGCACGAGGAGAAGCGACGAAAACATCTGACCTTGACATTGTAATAGTCGATCAAAGTTTAACTTCTTGCTATAGAGAATCTTTCTATAGTAATGGATGGCCTGTTGAGGTGTTTGTTCATAATTTCGAAACATATAAAACCTTTTTCAAAATGGATTGTGATCGAGGGAGACCGTCGTTACCACAATTAGTTTCAGAAGGGATTGCCTTAAAAGGGGAACAGGAAATTGTTGAGAAATTAAAAAAAGAAGCGAATGATTTACTACATAAAGGACCGGCTAAATGGACCGAAGAAACGATTAAGCAGAAGCGATATTTTATTACGGATACTTTAGATGACTTTATTGGTGCAACAAAAAGAGAAGAAGAATTGTTTATCGCTAATTTATTAGCCGATTTAGTACATGAATATGTATTAAGAGTAAATGGTAAGTGGCTTGGGAGTTCAAAATGGTTTATTAGAGTGCTAAAAAGATATGATGAGCAATATGCAAACAAATTTGTAGCCGCTTTTGATCATTTTTATAAAACGGGAGGGAAAAATGAATTAATTCATTTTATAGAAAAGACGTTAGAACAGTATGGTGGAAGAGTGTTCGAAGGATTTTCTATTGGTAAATAAAGAGAGGAGAAAAAAATGAATGTACCATATGTTCAATTAAGAGAATTGACACTAGATGATGTAGAAGATCGCTATCAATGGTCATTAGATAGAGATGTAACAAAGCATTTAGTTGTACCAGATCAATATCCTCCGTTCACTCGTGGAGATACGAGAAACTGGATTGAAGCTTGTATAAGCCGAAAAAATGGTTATGAACAAAGGGCAATCGTTACTGAGACAGGTATACATATTGGATGGGTAGACCTTAAAAATTTTGATAAAACAAATAAAAATGCTGAACTAGGAATTGCGATTGGAAATAAAGACTATTGGGGTAAAGGATTTGGAATGGCAGCTCTAAACAGCATGTTACAAATAGGTTTTTCTCAGTTTGAATTGGAGAAAATTTGGTTACGTGTAGATGAAGATAATACAAAAGCTAAAAAGAGTTATGAAAGTGCCGGATTTGTATGCGAAGGGTTAATGAGAAATGATCGATTGAGACAGGGAAAGTTCATTCATCGCTATCGTTACAGTATATTAAAAGAAGAGTATGAATCAAAAAATAATAACCTATAAAAATATTATGTAAATTAAAAAGGGGAAAATAAAATGATTCGATTACTTACAAAAGCGGATGCAAAAAAATATTGGGAGTTGCGTTTACAAGCACTACAAGTAAATCCAGAAGCATTTATAACGACTTATGAAGAAGCAGTACGTCAAGAAAACCCTCTTGAACGAGTTGCTAGTAATCTTTCATCCAACAGTAGTTTTACATTTGGTGCTTTTAATAATGAAAATCGTTTAGTTGGGGGTTGTTACTTTATTAACAGAAGAAAAAGACGCATATAAGCATAAAGGACATATCGTTGCAATGTATGTAGATACTGAAAATCGAAGAAGTGGTCTTGCACGTGATTTAATACGTAAAGCAATTGAAAGGGCAAAAGAGATGAAGCTAGAGCAATTGAATTTAGGGGTTGTGTCAACGAACGAACCAGCCAAACGATTATATGAATCAATGGGATTTAAAACATACGGAATTGAAAAAAGGGCTATAAAAATGAATGGTGTGTATAGTGATGATGAACATATGGTGTTGTTCTTTTAAGAGAGGAAGTTTTGTATGAAAAAGGCGAAACTGCGACAATAAGATGGGGAATATGGCATATAGCAGATCATAATCGGTATCATCAAGCTCATATAAGTCGATTGAGGAAATTATACAGAGAATATAAACTACATATTCTTTAATTTTTTAATGAACGAACGCCCCTAAATAATAATTAAAGGAGGCGTTTGTTTTTATTCGTTCGCTTTTCTTCCCAAGCTATCATTAAATTTTTATGATAATCTTTTGGTTTCTCAATAGAAAACCAGTAAATTGAATGTGCAATAGTTGGTAGCCATCTTTTATAGCGGATGCGTATATTTTCATGGTAAGTATAGTGGGGCGAGATTAAAGTAGATTTTGACCGTTGAAAATTTTGACATGTAATGGCCTCGATTTCATACCAATGCACTTTATTCCCATGTAAATCTACTACAATTCCTTCATCATCCTAAAGTGAAATGTAAGTTTGAATGTAGATTTTTCATCGCGTATACTAAAATATATGTCATAGAGATAAAAAATTAAATACAAGGGGTTTTACAATGAAAGCAATTGTTATAGGGATACTGGCATCATTTTTCTTTGCCTTTACTTTTGTTTTAAACAGGGCAATGGACTTAGAAGGTGGAAGCTGGATTTGGAGTGCATCATTACGGTATTATTTTATGGTTCCAATGCTATTACTTATTGTTATGTATAGAGGGAACTTAAAGCAACTCTTTCAATATATGAAAAACAATCCGAAAGAATGGTTAGTGTGGAGTATCGTTGGATTTGGTCTCTTTTATGCACCGCTTAGTTTTGCTGGAGCGTTCGGACCAGGTTGGCTCGTTGCATCAACATGGCAAATTACAATCGTTGCAGGGATTTTGTTAACACCATTTTTTGCGGTGGATCCACTACATAAAAAACTTCCGATGAAGGAATTAGTAATGTCGGGCATTATTTTATTCGGTGTTGTTCTCATGCAAGCAGAACATGCTTCTTCATTAGGTATTCGTGAAACCGTTTTATGTGTAGTTCCTGTACTTATTGCAGCATTTGCGTATCCTCTTGGAAATAGAAAAATGATGCAAGTTTGTAAAGGGGAATTAGATGTATTTCAGCGAGTACTCGGTATGACATTAGCAAGTTTACCATTTTGGTTTTTATTATCTGGTTACGAAGTATCAACAGGCGGATTACCGTCAAGTAGCCAAGTTTTTCAATGTTTTATTGTAGCAGTTAGCTCTGGGTTAATCGCGACAGTATTATTTTTCTTTGCAACAGATCTTGTGAAAGATGATCCGCAAAAATTAGCAACAGTGGAAGCGACGCAGTCTGGTGAAGTTTTATTTGCGCTAGTAGGAGAGTTGATCTGGTTATCTGCACCAATTCCATCATCATTATCTTGGATTGGTATGAGTCTCGTTATTATTGGAATGATACTTCATAGTTATGTGGCTGTCGTTGTAAAAAAAGAAGAAAAAATAACGGCGTAATGAGATTAGCTCTTTTTATTAAGAGCTAGTCTTTTTTCATAGAAAGGGATGAAAGTATGAATTTACAGTGTGTTAAACAAATTGAGAAAGATTCAATATTAAATGTGCTACAATATGCCGTCGGTCCAAATGAAATAAGCTTAAAGAAGGCAGTAATATTTTATCAAAGTAATAAAGGGACTTTGTACAAATATGAAGAAAAAGCTTGTCTAGGTATTGAAATAATCGGAGAAACTAAAGCACGCATATGTCATATAGCAGTGGCTCCAGATTATCGTCAAAAAGGAATTGCACTGCAAATGATTAAAGAAGTGGTAAGGATATATCAATTGACTTATATAGAAGCGGAGACAGACGATGGGGCGGTAGAATTTTATAAAAGAATTGGTTTTCAAGTTAAAAGTTTAGGAGAAAAATATCCAGGGATAGAAAGATTTCATTGTTACATGGAAAAATAGCATGAAAATATACAATTGTACATATTGAATATAGTTTGAAAAAAATAATAATTTCATTATATAATATAGGTATCTGGAAAAATATAGATAAAAGAAGATAGGTGTATAACAAGTGAGAATGGATAAAAGTAAGTTTATAAAAATAGCTACTTCAATAGGGGTGTCATCTTTTTTATTAACAGGTTGTGGTGATTATGAAGAAGAAACTGCTCAGCAAGAAAGTACAGCTGTTAAAACAGATGGTGCAAAACAAAGAAATGAGCAAGAAACATTAAATTGTGATGATAAAACCCCAACCAATGAAAATGTAGAGAAAGATGAGTTATGCAAGGAAAATAATCCGTCATTTTCATCTTATCATGAAAACTCTCATTTACCGATACTTCCATTTGTAGCAGGATATTTATTAGCGAGTAGAACTTCAAATATGAATTATACAGCAAAACCAAATTTAATGAAGAAACCGTATGCAAATAATGTTATTCCATATCGTGAAAAAGATGAGCGTAGAACAGGTGGCGGTAGTAGCGGTGGTTATTCTGGTGGTTCTAACGGTAACAATAATACTTCCAATAAAGTAGATTTAAATAAACAGCAGCCAAATCCATCCAATAAAGTAACACCAGATACAAATACGCCAAAATCATCTACTACGCAAACACCGAAAGTAAACTCTGGTTCAAGTGGAATTGGAAACGCAAAAGCGCCAGCAGGATCCTAAAACGAAAGGGTAATGGAGTAATGTATACAGAACGAGAGCAAGAAGAGTATATGAAAGTATGGTTTTCACTTGCAGAAGAGGCTAGTAGGAATGGTTTCACTTGGCCTAGTCTGTTAGAGAATGAAGAATGGAATCAATATATGGCAACAGGGATGTATCGCATGCCAGCAAAAACTTATACTGCTATCTCAAAAGCGACAGAAGAAATCATGTATGTGTTATATAGAACGTATCAATATATTGTAAATACGACAGAAGATTTTCAAAAACTTGGATTCCCAGCTGAAGCGTGGGAAATGGCGAGAATGAAACATAATGGTTTATTTTCATATTTTACAAGGTTTGATTTTATCGTAAATGGTGACGATATAAAATTAATAGAAGTAAATTGTGATACGCCAACAGGCTATTTAGAACCGTCTGTCGCAAATGAAGTGTTATGCCGTTATCATGATGTAAATCACCCAAACCATATAGAAGAGCATATTGTGCAGGCATGGGAACAAATTAAACATGACTATCATATAGGCCCTGAAGAGACGATATATTTTACTAGTTATGATTGGCACGATGAAGATAGTCAAACGGTTCAGTTTTTAAGAACGTATTGCTTAAATCAGTCAACGGACTATGTAGGAATACAAGACATTGTCGTTGCGGAAGATGGTATATATACGCCGAGTGGAGAAAAAATAAAATATTTATATAGACTGTATCCAATAGAGTATTTAGTAACGGACGTTGATAAGAATGGAAAAAGGATTGGTTTACAATTTTTAGATCATATTGCGCAAGAAAGAGTGAAAATTATTAATCCGCCAGCCGCATTTGTTATGCAAAACAAAAGTGTACTCGCACTAATTTGGAAGCTTTATGAAGAAAGTGTTTTCTTTACAGAAGAAGAGCAAGACATTATTTATAAATACTTTCTACCAACATATTTTTCAAATAAGCGATTTCTAGAAAGACATGAATCATACGTTTCCAAACCTGTATTTGGTCGTGAAGGTGGCGGAGTATCTATATACGAAAATGATGAATTATTAGCTGAAGATAAAACAGAGTATTACTTTGAACAAAGGAAGATATACCAGCAATACATAGAAATGCCTGACTATACCATTGACACATGGGATGGTCCATATACTGGTAAACTATTAATTGGCTCTCACTGTATAAGCGGAAGAGCAGCAGGCTTATTTTTACGTGTAGGTGAGAAAATAACGGGAAACTTATCAATGTTTACTGGGGTTACAATTGAAGGATAAAATAAACAAAGAGCTCATCATTTGTGATGAGCTCTTTCGTCTATGTATAAAACAGCTTTTTATGGTTGGATGTAAAATTTTCACTTTCTTTTTGTGTTTTAAATCTGGATATTATAATTTAAAAATTTTTTGTGTAATAATATTACCATTTTTTATAGATATGAAAAATGATTAAGTTAAAAATTAAGAAAAATATGATAATATATTTATATAAAAGTTTAAATTTACGTGGCTAGTGGGGGAACCAATATGAAAATGAATGAAATAGTAGCAAGTACACAATTTCCAAATACAATCGAAACAATCACAAAAGATTTAAAAGCATTAGGAGTCGAAAAAGGAATGACAATTATCGTTCATTCATCACTAAGTTCTATCGGGTGGATATCTGGTGGTGCGGTTGCTGTAGTAGAAGCATTAATGAAAGTTGTTACGGAAGAAGGAACGATAATAATGCCAACGCAATCTTCGGATTTGTCCGATCCGAAACATTGGTCAAGACCACCTGTACCGGAAGACTGGTGGCAAATTATCCGAGATAACGTCCCAGCATTTGATTCACGTATAACCCCAACAAGGGGAATGGGTGAAATAGTTGAATGTTTTCGTACATATCCGAATGTAGTACGTAGTAATCATCCGTTAGGAAGTTTTGCTGCATGGGGAAAACATGCAGTAGAAATAACAATGAACCATTCGTTATCAATGAGCTTTGGAGAAGAATCTCCATTAAGAAAAATATATGATTTAGACGGGTACGTATTATTAATTGGTGTTGGATATGATTCCAATACATCTGTTCATTTATCCGAGGTGCGTTCTGGTGCATGTGAGTTAATACAAGTAGGAGCACCTATTATAGAAAACGGTGAAAGAGTGTGGAAAGAGTTTGTTGAAATGGATTACGAATCTGAGAAGTTTGTAGAAATTGGTGTGGAGTTTGAGCGAAAAGGAACTGTAAAAAATGGGAAGATAGGGAATGCAACGTGTCGTCTAATGAAACAGCGTGATATAGTTGACTTTGGAACAGAATGGTTTCGTAAGAAAAATTAGTAAGGGATGGTTACAATGAAGGGGAAAAAGGTATTAATTACAAGCGGTGGTTGTCTAGAAAAATGGGATCAAGTACGCGGGCATACGAATATGGCCAAAGGTACAATCGGAAGGATAATCGCAGAAGAACTTCTAACTAAAGGGGCACATGTTATATATTTACACGGTTATTTTGCGGAGAAACCGAGTGATATACATAGAGGGTTAGAATTACATCCATTTGAAGGAATCGTTGATTTACAAGATAAAATGAAAAGTATCATATCACATGAAAAGGTTGATGCAGTCATTATGGCAGCAGCTGGATCAGATTGGATTGTAGAGAAAATTTGTGATCAAGATGGTAATGTTCTTAATATGAACGGAAAAATTTCAAGTGATATAGCACCGATTATTCACTTTCAAAAGGCTCCAAAGGTATTAAAACAAATAAAAGAATGGGACCCAGAAACAGTACTTGTTGGTTTTAAACTTGAAAGTGATTTAAATGAAGAGGAACTGTTTGAAAGAGCAAAAAATAGAATGAAAGAAGCAAGGGCGAATGTAATGATTGCGAATTCACCACATTCTTTATATTCGCGCGGGGCTGTGCATTATGTAATTGGACAGGATGGTAAAGGGAAGTTGTGTAATGGGAAAGATGAAACAGCGAAAGAAATTGTCAAAAGCTTAGAGGTATTATGTAATCGTGTCACTGCTTTTTAAAATTAAGTTTTTAGATGAGAATGAATCCGCATAGTAATAAGTAAGCGAAACTTTAATTGGTGGGAATTTTACTTTTACACGAATGTGAAGCGTATACCAATCAAGAGCTATACACAGAATAATTGGTGAGGAGTGGATTCTATGGAACATTTATTAAAGCAAGCTATTAAACTTAGAAATGAAAAGAAATATGCGCAGTCTAAAGAGATGCTTATAGGATTAACAAACTTTACAAAGGATGCAGAAGTACTGTATCAGTGTGCGTGGATACATGATGTAATGGGGCTAGAAACAGAAGCAGTTCCGTATTATGAGCAGGCAATCGCAAATGGACTTGATGGCGAATCGCTTTGCGGTGCTTATATTGGTTTAGGAAGTACATATCGTTGTATAGGGGAATATGAAAAGGCAATTACAGTATTAGAAGCTGGGGTGAAAAAATTCCCAGAGAACGCTCCAATGAAAGTATTTTTATCATTAGCAAAATATAACGTAAACGATCACGAATCAGCGATGAAATTATTACTTGAAACTGTCGTGAAAGTAGAGGAAGTAAAAGAATTTGAACGTGCCATTTCATTTTATAAAGACCATTTAAATGAGGTTTTTAAATAAAGGAGTGAACGTATGAAGGTTACACTATCACGAAGGCGAAAAGGTATTTGGATTGGACTCGTCTCTTTAATTATGCTATCAAACTATTTATTGTATGCCCTTCCAATTGTATCAGTTGCGCCGAAAGAAGTTGTGCTTGGGTCATTATTAGATTGCATGTTTGTCATTCCAATCATCACGTATTTCTTCATTATTCAAAAAAGATACTCGTTAACATATATAGTTCCTGTTGTAATAGCTGGTTATATTTTTGCAAGATTTATTATTCCAAGTGACTATTTACAAACTTTTTCATTCATCTCTTATATTATTGTTGCGGCTGAAATTGCATTTGTAGGTTTAGAATTATTCCTTCTCTATAAAATTGTTAGAGTGCTTCCTAAAATAATAAAAAAATATAAAGAATATAGAAGAGAAAAGTATTCCTTTTCTTATGCAATTGATGCAGCGTTTGACGCTACTATGAAAAGAGGTAAGTTAATAGATGTCATTCTAACAGAGTGTAAGTTAATCTATTATGCGTTTTTATCGTGGCGTGAAAAAGTACCAACAGGTAAATCTGTATACTCATATCATAAAAAGACTGGTGCTATAGGTGTGTATATCATGATTATTCACGCAACAGCAATTGAAAGCATTGGTTTTCATTATTTACTACATCAGTGGAATCCAGTAATAGCATGGATTTTACTTATTTTAAATGTATACGCGATGATTTATTTTATAGCTGAAATACAAGCGATGCGCAAAAATCCACTTGTCGTAACAGAAGAACAAGTAATCATTCAAATCGGATTAGGAAAGAAAATTGTTATGCCATTTACACAAATTGATAATATTGCGTTCTACAAGGGTGAATTGCTAACGGCAAAAGAAGGGAGACAGGTATTGGATGCAACTGTTATGGAGTTCATAAAAGAACCTGCTACTTTTGAAATAACATTAAAAGAGCCAGTGAAAGCGCAGTTGTTATACGGCTTTTCTAAAACAGTAAGTCGTGTTTACTTAAATGTTGATGAAGAACGAAAATTTTATGATGCGGTTAAGGAAAAGTTAAAACATGAGTAATAGTACTGTTAGTTGCATAAAAACAAATGAGCTTCCGTTAGAAGTGAAAAAATATGAAACATGGATAGTGAAAAACTCTTTCTAAATAAGAAGGAGTTTTTATTATGTACTTGTATAAATCATTATATAAAAAACTATACACTTCTTTATTACTACATAAATGGATATAATTGAGGATAGAACTAGCATAAGGGGAAACAAAATAATGAATAAGTTACTTACATCGAAAATTGAAATTATAGAAAGAAAAATCCGGTATAACTCAACAATAGTAGATCACAATTGCTTATTACTTGAAAAGCAATCACAAAGTATCGTTTTATTTCACGAGGTGCAGTATTCATTTACAATGACTGCAAATGATACTAAGTTAATAATCCCAAAAGGGAGTTATACAATCGCATATTACTGGAAAGATCGTCCGTACAATTTATACGTATGGAGAGATATAAAAGGAAAGTATTTAGGTTCCTATTTTAATATCGTAAAAAACACACAAATAAAAGATGAAGTGGTTTCCTTTGAAGATTTAATCATCGATATTATGGTACTTCCAAATGGAGAATACTTCATATTGGATGAGGATGAATTACCAGAACCATTAGGAAATTTCGAAGGTGGTTATGTGAAGAAAGCTCTTTATGGATTAAAAGAAATCATTCAAAAAGAGCTGCCACCAATAGTTTTGGAGACAGCCAGGGTGCAGAGGAAATAAAATTTAATTACATAAATATTTTGAATGGGAATGAGTAGTCTCAAGTTATATGATCTAACTTTTTTGATAAAACTAAGGTTAGTAGCATATCTCTTGAGATTACTCTTTTTTTGTAGAAATTTCGTCGCTTAGTTATTAAATCGATTTTAAATTTATGAAATAATATTGACTGAATCAAGTTCAGTCGTTTATGATTGAATCAGATTCAGTCGTGGTGAAAACATTGTAGGAGATGACGTATGAAAAGAATATCAAAAGAACCAGATGTAAGACGCCAAGAGTTAATGGATATTGGTTTTGAACTATATATGAAAAATGGTATGAAAGGATTTGGCATAAAAGATGTTGTGAATCATGCAGGTGTAGCAACGGGCTTATTTTATTATTACTTCAAGTCTAAAGAGAATTTTGTTGATGAAGTTTTAAATGACTTTATTGTGAAAAATATGGAGTTAATTGAAGAAATACTTATTTCAAATGAACGGTCTGTCATGCAAAAGATGAAAGATTCACTAGATATATTTTGGACATTTATTGAAAAGTTAGCACCCTATAAAAATGTGAGTTCGTTTCAGACGGAACAACATTTTCAACTGGAACAGAAATTATTCGCACGTATGCAACCGTTAATTAGACAAGTAATTGAAGAGGGAGTGAAAACAGGGATTTTTTATACTGATAACTCATTATTAGCTTCTGGGTTTATTTTATACGGTCTTAGCAGTATTGCTCATTCAGAAGTAAAGTTGAATCTAGATACAAAACAAGAAATGGTTAATTTAGTATTAACTACACTACGATACAATCAAAAGGAAGGAGAGAGTATATGAAGATTATTATCGATGAAAATAATATCTCACAAGAGCAACTTATAAAATGGAAAAGAGAACGGATAAAAAAAGTATTATATATATTAGGACATAAAGAGCCTGAAATAAATGATACAGACGTTATGATAAAACAGCTAACGGAAATAAAGTTGCGATATACATACAATGAAATGTACGAAAAGTTGAAATCAAAACTTAGATTAAGTGCAATAGGTATGCGTATCTGTACTCTTTTATCTGGCGATAGACGAAAATTTTCAAAAACTAGTATTTATTTAGACGGGATTACAGCAGAAGAAGCCATACATGGAATTGATAGTTTTATGCTTGAACAATCACGTGAAAATAACAAAGTGAATTTATCTGCTTGTCCTGATCACTATGTACTAAGACCCTTTGGGGAAAATGAATTAGAGGTTATCGAAACTACTGGTAATTCTCCGTTTCCAGTTCAATTTTTCATTGTTTTTGGTGACGAAACTGGATTGAAAACACCAAGAGATAAATCTTATCAATATCAATCAACAGGTGTTGCACGTATGAAAGATGGTACTACTATTGGTGGAGTTCGACATCAATTTAAAGATACTGATACAGGGATAGAAGTAAGTCTAGTTGTTGAGTTCCCAGCCCTTTGTCCTAATAGTCTAATTAAATCCCATCAAATGCATTTAGCGTGTGAGTTTTCTTATTGGTTACAGTGGATTAAAGATCAGAAAAAATAGTAAGTAAACGATATCGTTTAAATAATCAAAAGTAAAATGTTCAAACAAATCATATGTATGTTTTAATAAAACCTAGTTGACTTATCGGAAATATTTGTATAATATGTACTTAATTCCATAACGTATTGCTGATTGGAGAAACCAAAGGCATTTTATCAACAGATAAAATGCCTTTGGTTTTTTTATTGCATAAATACTGAATCTGTTCATTTATATGAATCATTTTAAGGAGGGGAAGAAATGACTGTTTCAATTGATGGGGTATCAAAATATTTTTCGAAACAAACTGGTACGGTTCAAGTATTAGAGAATATTAATTTTCAATTAGAAAAAGGGGATTTCGTTACAGTAATTGGTCCGAGTGGTTGCGGAAAAAGTACATTACTAAAAATCATTGCAGGTTTAGACAGCGATTTTGAAGGTGAGATCACTATTGATAGGGAGCGTATAACAAAACCGAGTAAGAAGCAAGGATTTATATTTCAAGAGCATCGATTGTTTCCATGGCTAACAGTGGAAGAAAATGTTGCAGCTGATTTGTCGTTAAAAGATAAGTATGTGAAAGATAAGGTGAGAGAATGGGTTGAAATCGTTCGGTTAAATGGCTTTGAAAAATCGTATCCGAAAGAAATTTCAGGTGGGATGTCACAACGTGTTGCGATAGCGAGAGCGTTATTAAGAGATCCAAATGTATTATTACTTGATGAACCTTTTGGAGCGCTGGATGCTTTTACTCGAAGTCATTTACAAGAAGTATTGCTAAATATTTGGGAGCAGAAGAAAACAACAATGATATTCGTTACACATGATATAGACGAAGCGATATATCTTTCAAACCGAATCATCATTATGAGTGCAAAACCAGGGAAAATACATAAAGTGATTGAAAATAATTTGCCTTATCCGCGAAATAAAACTTCTCAATCGTTCCAACAACTTCGAACGAAAGTATTACAGCAGTTTGAATATGGAGGGTTGATTCAAACAAGTATATAGGAAAAGGGTGATTTTATATGTATAAAAAATTTAAAATTCTTTCTTTTGCTTTAGCTATATCAGTATGTTTATTAGGATGTGAAAAAAGTACAGCAAGTAGTAAGAAAGAAGATGTAACAATACAAATTGGTATACAGCAAGGGTTAAGCCCGCTATTACTAGCAAAGAAAAAGGGGTGGTTTGAAGAGGAGTTTAAAAAAGAAGGAGTTAAAGTGAAATGGACAGAGTTCCAAAGTGGACCTCCTTATTTTGAAGCAATCGCATCAAACCGATTAGACTTTGGTGAAGTAGGGAATTCTCCAGTCATTTCAGCGCAAGCAGCAGGTATTGGATTTACCGAAATCGCCAATACAAGTTATGCAAGAAAAGGAACTGGAATTCTCGTTCAAAAAGATAGCAAAATTGCGAGTGTAAAAGAGTTAAAAGGTAAAAAAATTGCAGTAGCAAAAGGAAGTAGTGCCTTTAATTTATTGTATCGAGCACTTGATAAAGAAGGGATTGATGCAAAAGAGGTAAATGTCATTCAATTACAACCAGATGAAGCGCAGCCTGCATTCGAATCAGGATCAGTAGATGCATGGTCGATTTGGGACCCTTTCATATCATTACATACGTTAAATAAAGGTGCGAAGGTGATTGCAGACGGTGAAACATTAAATGTCTCTTCGCCAGAATTTTTAATTACGAGAACAAAATTTGCGAAAGAACATCCAGAATTAGTTGAGAAATTCCTCGAAGTTTATGAGAAAGCACGTGTATGGCAAGATGCTAACTTAGATGAAGCAATAAAAGTATATACTTCTGTAAAAAAGATAGATGCGGAGATCGTAAAAGAAGTGTTTAATCACGACAAACCAATTTTAGTTCCGGTAACGAAGGAAATAATAGCAGAACAACAAAAGACAGCGGATTTTCAATATAAGCTCGGTTCTATAAAGAAAGAAATTAAGGCGGAAAAAGTTGTAGATAATTCTTTCGTAGAAAAAGCATTGAAAGCGAAGTGAAAAGAGGTTTTGTAAAGTGGAAAATACGAAAGCTGTTATGAAACCAGCGAGTATAACGATTGAGAAAAACAGCGTTAAGAATGTGCGAAAGTTAAATGTAAAAGTTTTAGTAAGGGCGATTACTATACCGGTTATTATATTAATAATTTGGCAGTTAGCTGGCGTATTCGGTCTTGTTTCTAAAACAGTTTTACCAACACCATTAGATATTTTTCTAGCTTTCCAAGAGCTTATTAAAACAGGAGAGTTATTCGGCCATTTAAGTATTAGTGTATTCAGGGCTGCGGCTGGTTTCTTTATTGGTGGGGGCTTAGGAATCATTTTAGGAACGATTGTTGGATTTTCAACGAGAAGTGAGCAATATTTAGATCCATCTGTGCAAATGTTAAGAACTGTACCTCATCTAGCTGTTGCGCCACTTTTCGTATTATGGTTCGGTTTTGGTGAAACATCGAAAGTGTTATTAATTGCAGATGGTGCATTTTTTCCTTTATACGTGAACGCATTTTTAGGTATTAGAGGTGTGGATTCAAAGTTATTTGATGTTGCGAGAGTGTTAGAGTTTAGCAAAAGAAAACTAATTACGAAACTCATCTTACCATCTGCATTGCCTAACCTTTTACTAGGAGCAAGGTTATCGTTAGGTGTTGCATGGGTGAGTTTAGTAGTAGCAGAACTTATGGGATCTACAGAAGGTATTGGTTATATGATTATGGATGCAAGGCAATTTTCAAATACAGATATCGTATTTGTCGGCATAATTATCTTTGCATTTGTTGGGAAGTTTTCTGACTCTCTAGTACGTTTACTAGAAGTGAAGTTTTTAAGATGGCGAGATAATTTTAAAGGTGAGACTGGGAATTAACATATAAATTATTAGGGGTAATTTATATAGAATGTGTTAGTATACGTTTCAAAATAAATAAGGGGTGTGTAAAGGTATGGAATTATTATGGTTTATTCCGGCTTATGGAGATGGTCGATATTTAGGAACGACAAAACGAGGAAGAGCAGCTGAATATGGTTATTATAAGCAAGTTGCTGCGGCAGCTGATTATTTAGGATATACGGGTGTTTTACTTCCAACTGGTCAAGGATGTGAAGACCCTTGGGTGTTAGCTTCAGCTCTTGCTGCTGAAACAGAAAAACTAAAATTTTTAGTAGCAGTGAGGCCAGGACTAATGTCACCTACAGTTGCAGCGAGGATGGCATCTACATTTGATAGAATTTCAGATGGGAGATTGCTTATTAATGTAGTAGCTGGAGGAGATCCAGTTGAACTACAAGGAGATGGATTATATCTTGATCATGATGAAAGATATGAAGCAGCGGATGAATTTTTAAAAGTTTGGAAATCGACATTGCAAAGTAAAACGATCTCTTTAGAAGGAAAACATATTAAAGTTACAGATAGTAAAGTTGTATTCCCACCAGTTCAAACGCCATATCCTCCTATATATTTCGGAGGATCATCAGCTGCTGGAAAAGAAGTAGCAGCTGAACATAGTGATGTATATTTAACGTGGGGAGAGCCGCCAGAGCAAGTGAAAGAGAAAATAGAAGAAGTAAGAAAACTTGCAGAAGAGAAGGGGCGTACAGTACGATTTGGCATTAGATTACACGTAATTGTAAGAGAGACAGAAGAAGAAGCATGGGAAGAGGCCGAACGTTTAATTCAATATGTGGATAATGAAACAATTGAGCTTGCTCAAAAGACATTTGCAAGATATGATTCGGTTGGTCAAAAACGGATGACACATTTAAATAAAGGTACGAGAGAGTCGTTAGAGATAAGCCCTAATTTATGGGCTGGAATCGGACTTGTAAGAGGTGGGGCAGGTACTGCACTTGTAGGCGATCCGCATACAGTAGCAGAAAGGATAAAAGAATATGAATCGTTAGGAATTGATACGTTTGTTTTATCAGGATATCCGCATTTAGAAGAAGCGTATGAAGTGGCAGAATTGTTATTCCCATTATTGAAAGACAAGAAGAAAGAAGAAAATAAAATTGTTGGTGAAATGATTGCTGATGCATATGCATTAAAAAGATAGTGAGAAATAAAGTTTCACTTATTTATTGCTTCATTTTGTTTACTGCCTGTTAATACGGGATAAAAAATCCGCAAGTTATTCGCTTGCGGGTTTTCATCGTAAATTATTAGAAAATATGGTAAAATTAAAGGGTAACTTAAGGTGCGGTTGGTTGTTCAATTATCACTTCTCCGAGTAGGAGGGGGGTGATAATACGTGAGTGAAATAGCGTTGCTACTGCAAGGTGGACTGTTTCTCGTTGCATTGTTAACGTTCGTCGTCGTTTTAATAGACAAGCTCAAAAAATAACAACCCACCTATGCCTATAGAATGTGGGTTGTTTTGTTTGTAAGAAACAAATAGGATAAATGAACAATCCAATCTGCTAAGTTACGTGGACTAGTGTGTAGCCGCACACTAGTCTTTTTTATTTATATACAATTTATAATTGGTTTATGTGATTGTATTGTTCTTTTCATACTCATTATAACACAGTGTCTTTTCATCAAGAAAGGAGACCGTATGTTCTGGTCACTATTATATAGTAGGTGCTTTTTCTTTAAACAGCCCATCCATATACTGTTTTAAACTTTGGACATAAAATTTCTGTGTATTCACATTATTTACACCGACAATGGGTGATGGAAGGTCAAATCTTTTTTCTGATAAATGAACGACAACATCAAAGATGTCAAACAAGCGAATGAAGCAAAACAGACCGTCTTTATCGCTAAGTAAAATAAAGTAATGATTTTCACTACTTGTATTTAGCGTATTCCATAAAGAACTTTTGCTTAAATCACGTACAATGCTTTTTTCTTTTAGTTCCACGAAATCTGCATTTGAGAGAATGGTAGAAATATCAATTGCATCTTGATCTTCAAAGTAGCCATCAACTGCTTGTACAGCGAATGTATAAGCCATTTTTAATATACTCATTTTATATTTACGGTTATCTAATAGTAATTCACGTTGAATAGAACTCGCTACTTTCGTTACACGTTCCTCTTTCCAAATTTCATTATGTAAGGAAATATCGTGCTTTTTACATAGTTTCATAATTAATGCATTAGAATAAAGAATTTCGTCGCTTACTTCGACAACATCAGTCTCAGCAGCCGCAAGTTCCTCACCGTGCTCATTCGTATAGAGTGGGGAATCAATTTGTCTTTTCATTTGTTCAATCTTAAATTGACTCAATTTATGCCTAATTAAAGGACGATCAATATTTGTTGTCATTTGTTCATGACAAGTATCACAAATTGAGTTTGTGAAATAATATCCACATAATATTTCTGGAATGACATATTGTTCACTAAGTTCTTTCGTATCTTTTCTGCAAATGATGCATTGTGTCATTTTTATCACCTTTACCTGCAAATTTGTATGTAATCTCATTGTAGTGTATTTATCGGTATTTTGGAATATTGTAAAGGAAAATATTATGTGAAATTCATACTTATTTTGGTACAATGAAGAGAAGTGCTAGTTTAAAGGAGGCCATTTTTTTGAAATCAAAAGTGCACTTTTGGACATTAGAAGTGCTAATGGTTGTAGGAATCATATTTATTTGCACAAAAATATCATTTTTATTTCAACCGATTGGTATCTTCATATCAACATTATTTTTCCCAATCTTAATCGCGCTTTTTTTATACTTCATATTTAATCCTGTATTAATCTTTTTGGAGAATAAAAAAGTACCTAGAAATTTAGCGATATTGCTGTTATATCTTTTTATCATAACATTAACTGCGGTTGGCGTTGGAGTAGTTGTTCCTACGATTTCACAACAGCTAATGGACTTAGTAAAAAATATGCCAGGCTACATAAAAGAGGGAAAAGTATACATACAAGAATTATCACATCATAGGTTGTTTGAATGGTTATCTACACAAAACTACGTTTCCATTGAAACAATTGAAAAAAATGCGATTGAATACTTAAAAGATATACCAAATACAATTACGTCGAGTGCAACGGCTTTATTTGGTATTATCACGAACGTTGCATTAGTTGTATTTACTGTACCGTTCATTTTATTTTACATGTTTAAAGATGGACATGCCTTTCCAGGAAAAGCGGTAAGTTTATTACCAGAGTCTTACCGTGAAGAGGGGCTTCGTATCATTAAGGAAACGAACGAAACATTATCTGCATATATTCAAGGGCAAGCGCTCGTTTGTATATTTGTAGGTGCGTTTACTTTTATCGGTTATTTAATTATCGATTTACCGTACGCTTTCGTTTTAGGAATTATCGCAGCATTTACAAACATCATTCCTAACTTAGGTCCATTTATCGGGGCAGCACCAGCTGTTATTGTAGGACTGTTCGTATCTCCGATGCAAGCCTTATACGTAATTATTATCGTAACAATTGTACAACAGTTTGAAAGTAATATTATTTCACCACGTATTATGAGCTCGAAATTAAACATCCACCCATTAACAATTATTATCCTAATTTTAGGGGTAGGAAACTTTGCTGGAATCATCGGAATGATTTTAGCAGTACCAGTTTATGCAGTAACAAAAACAGTTGTTTCGAACTTAGTGAGATTGTTTAAGACGAAGAGAAGTAACCGAAAATAGTAAAAACTGAGGAAGATACACCGCTTTTTAAGTGGTGTATCTTTTGTTTATAAATAAATAATTAAAAGCGGGTTGATTTGATTTTATTATATATTTTTTATACATCAAATTCAGTGATAAACTTGTGTGATATAAGCTCTATAAAACTATGTGGAATCCCTCTGAACTATCCAAATCATTTCCTTACAGCGTGCTATCAACATCATAATCGACTCCTTTCAATTCTATATAGTTAAACGATTAAAGGTGAGTGTAGTACTTGCTTCTACGATCTCGAATTTCATCAATAACTTGTTTATATTGTCTTTCTTGTTTTAATTCATTTTGAGATATTGTTTCTTTTTGAATCGTAATCGTTAAAAAGAAAAGGTGAAACTTCATATGTGAATTCCTCCTTTCGAATTGGAATTACAGATGACTACAGTAATGACTTTGTCTTTCTTTTACAGAATTCATAGCCTGATTAATTTGTCGTTCATGAAGCATTTCAGACTCAGAAAATTTATTTCTTTGAATGGTAATGGTTAAAAAGAATACTTTAAATTTCATAAAATAATTGCCCCTTTATAAATGATTTAGAAAAAACGAGTGTAATAAGAAATTATAGGTGACTACAGTAATGACTTTGTCTTTCTTTTACAGAATCCATAGCCTGATTAATTTGTCGCTCATGAAGCATTTCAGACTCGGAAAATTTATTTTTTTGAATGGTAATGGTTAAAAAGAATACTTTAAATTTCATAAAATAATTACCCCTTTATAAGTGATTTAGAAAAGACGAGTGTAATAAGAAGATTGACGCTCTTTTACTTCGTCCATAATATTTTGAATGTGTTGTTCACGTAAAATCTCTTTCTGTGAGAGCTTACGTTTTTGAATAGTGATTGTTAAAAAGAATGCTTTAAATTTCATGAATATATTACCCCTTTAAAATATATTTTTAATACATTTGAGTGTAGTATGAACTTTTAATGTCAGTTATTTTATCAGTCAGTTGTTTTAACTGTTGTTTACGATTGATTTCAGTTTCAGATAAAGTATTTTTTTGAAGTGCAGTCGTAAAAAAGAAAATATGAAAAGTCATAAATGAATTCCTCCTTTCGAAAAGGAATTACAGGTGATCACAGTAAAGTGCTTGGCGCTCCTTAACATCATTCATAGCTTTTTCAATTTGCTCATTATGAAGAATTTCATCTTTGGAAATTGTATTTCTTTGAATCGTAATACTTAAAAACAATACGCTAATAGTCATTGAATGTTGCTCCTTTCTTAGAAAAATAATGTAAGAGACTAAAAAATCGCGCAAAAAAACCACAGGAAGATACAGTTCTCCTATGGCTGGGCGTGAAAAAGCCACAGGAAAGTATACGACCTCCTGTGGCGAATTTATGAATTAAATGAAATAAAGTACGATTTTCAATTCTCCATTAGGGTGGTCGAATTCATATTTAATTGTCCAGAAAACACAGGTGCAGTTAACGCTAAAGTTAATGCATGTAATTGTAATTTCATCATTTCCTTCGACCTCCTTTTAGAATTTTTTTCTTACGTTAGTAAGTATATACAATTAATGGATAATTGTAAACATAAAAAATGAAAATTTTTAATTTTGATTAAAATGCGTATATTAAAAAAGGGATTTGAAAGTAAATATTGTAATTAACGAAATATCGATAAAAATGGGGGATGCTAAATGAAATATATGCATCATAACATGATCGTTATGCTAACAATTTTTTTATTCATTGCGGCTTGTTCTAACGGAGAAAGAATAAAAGATATATATGATGTTAGGTCAGATGATTTTAAGAAATATACTGGGACATACGTTGGTAATAATTCAGATGTGGTTGCAATTGTTAATCATTTACCCGGTGGTGGAACAGTTCAAAGTATAAGTTTAGAAAAGTTTGGCGGGAAAATAATAATCATGCTATATGAAAACTTCTCATTTGAGAAGTTTTTTTATTTTTATAGGTAAGCAAAACAAGTTGTTGAAGGGCAGGCTATCATAGAATATGATACATATTATAATGAGGAAAAGTTGAGGGGATAAAAATGCGTACAATTTTATTTTTTCTAAACAACATGTCCATCGATAAAATAGAGAACATTAGACATAAACATGATCCTTTAGTTGGATTAATTCCACCGCATATAACAATCGTATTCCCATTTGAAAGTTCGATTTCAAATGATGAGCTGAAATTACATATTATAAATGTATCAAAACCGATACAGAATATAGAAATTGAATTTACGAATCAAATTACAAGTGAAAGAGAATATTTGTTTTTACGAGTTGAAAAGGGGAAAGAACAAATAGAGGAACTACATAATATTCTATATACAGGACCTTTATTACAATTTTTGAAAGAAGACATTCCGTACATCCCGCATGTAACAGTCGGAAGAAAAGAAAGTGCCGAATTAGCTGCTGAAGTAGTGAAGGAGATTCCTAGTTTTCATGGGAAGTTAAATTGTTTGATTGATAGAATAAGCGTGGAGCGAATTGGAGAGAACGGGGAATCAATTATTGAATTTGAAGTGCCATTTCTAAAAAGCTGACAAAAGTCAGCTTTTTATTTCGTAGCATGAAGTAATGCACCAATTGCACCGCTATTACCACCATCTTGTAAAAAGATTGGTGTTTTATTTTGATATTCGGTGTAGCTACTAATAATATGTTGAAGTTGTACGTTATTACATAAAGTCGAACCAATATAAATAATATGTTCAATGTTTTTTGTTTCAGCGAATTGAAGGCTTAATGCAGTAACGACTTCACCGACAAGTCCTTGTACAGTAGCTAGTATATCGGAGCTACTATTATTTGATTCTGTAATGGCTGCTTTTCCGAAGTTACTAGCAGTTAAGTTATTATCGATAGGGGAAAGAATACCACCATAAATATCTCCAACCGTAATATCTAGTTCTTTTCTAGATCCTACTTTTGTTAGAGGTATTATATCTTCAAAATGATCTATATTTGTTAACAATTTTGAGAGTCCCATAATAGTCCCACCGCCAACTCCGGTTCCACCAGCGCGAATATATTGTTCATTATAAACATAATGGATAGAAGTACCTGTACCGATATTGGTTAAAATAAAATTGTTTATAGTATGTTGTTCTTCTTTTAATATGAATTGGACACCTGCAAGAGTAGCTTCAAATTCGCTTAGCTCTATTATTTTATATGAACCTGTAAGCAGTTGCTGTAATAGTTTCGATTTACCACCCGTAATACATATTTGTTTTATGCCATTGTTGTTTTTAATCCAATCTATTATTTTATGTTGTTCATGCGAATAAAATTTTTCAAAAGTTAATAGCTTTTTTTTGTTAAAATAAGCTATTTTCGTTAATGTGCCTCCAGCATCGATACCGATAGTACGTTCCATTTTCCTGCTCCTAACTACGTAATATATTTTCCTATTTACTTAATTGGTTGAGAATAGATATTTCCAACTGATATAAGGAACATTTTAATCTGCTTGATATATTAATAGTTTTTCTATAGTTACAATAGGCTGGTCGTTTACAGTTGCAATACCTTTACCAAGAACAAAACCTCGGCGATTGCGCGTTAGCTCATAATGTAAATCAAGTTTATCACCGGAATATGCTTTTCCGTGGAATTCAATTCCATCTAAAGAGGAGAGGAATCCTAGTCCTTCAGAATCACTTGTATGTACAAATGCACTAAGCTGAGCAAGTGCTTCTACAATTAACATATGAGGCATATGTTTGTGACTATCATTTATAAACCATTCGTTATTTGTAATGAGTTTATATCCTGTAACGAATTCATCTTGTTTTACATTTGTTACTTTATCAATCATTAAAAATGGATAACGATGGGGAAGTGTGTCTTTAATATGCATATGAAAGTACCTCCAATTAATAATACCCCTGCTAAAGTTAAGCAGGGGAGTCGGAATTAATTTTTAACTAATTCATTTACTTTTTCAAGAACGAAAATGCCGCTATTTCTAATGTTTTCAACAACTTGTTGCAACACTTCTTTATCTTGAACGAGTGCAATACGTACGAAGCCTTCTCCGTGAGGTCCAAATGCATGACCAGGTGTAACAACGACATTCGCACGATCCATTAATGCATAAGCGAAGTCTAGAGAAGTCCACCCTTGTGGAATTTCTGCCCAGACAAACATACTACCAGCTGGCTTATCGACATTCCAGCCAAATGTTCGGAATCCATCGACTAAAGTATCTCTCCGTTCTTGATAAATATTGCGGTTTTTCTCACAAAATGCAGCGCCATTTCTTAGTGCTGCAGATGCCGCTTTTTGAATTGGTAAAAATACACCGTAATCGGTATTAGATTTAAATTGAGTAAGTGCACGAACAATTTCTTCGTTTCCAATCATATATCCAATACGGCTACCCGCTAAACTATAACTTTTTGACAAAGAATTGATTTCTACACCAACTTCTTTAGCACCAGGTACAGAGAGGAAGCTAATTGGCTTATTACCATCGAAATAAAATTCAGCATAAGCAAAATCATGGACAACGATAATATTATGCTTTTTCGCGAATGCGATTACTTCTTTAAAGAAATCTTCATGAGCCATTGCTGGAACGGGATTCCCTGGGAAGTTTAAAATCATCATCTTTGCTTGATCGGCAATTTCTTTAGGGATGACTTCTAAGTCTGGTAAGAAATCATTCTCTTTCTTTAAAGGCATGTAGTAAGATGTTGCACCAGCCATTTGAATACCTGTTTCATAAGCTGTATATCCTGGATCAGGAACTAATATAATATCACCTGGATTTGCATAAACCATAGGTAAATGAACGAGCCCGTCTTGTGAACCCATTAATAATAAAACTTCTTTATCCGCATTTAATAAAACGTTATGAGTGTTGTTGTAATATTCAGTTACAGCTTCGTGAAATTCTTGAATACCTGATAATGTATACCCGTAGCTCTCTTTCTCACTCGCTGTATGTACCATTGTTTCTCTTACAAAATCAGCGGGCGGCATATCAGGATTTCCGATGCTCAAATCAATCATGTTATGACCTGCTGCAATTTTTTCTTTTTTATAGGCTCCTAATTCACTAAATATAGAAGATTGGAATGCTTTCATTCTAGTTGCTAACGTGTAAGTCATCAAAACCCCTCCTAAAACAGTGCTTTCATTCTGCGTTTTTAATTATTCTGAAAACACATGTTTATATTTTATCATTTTTTTATGAAAATTAAAACGATTGACAAATTTAGAGGAAGGATTAGCCTATTTTGAAAAGTATCGATGTAAATAGCGTAGATGTGTTAATTGAAATGTCTATTATAGGATTCATTTTATATAACTTAAGGTATTTTCTAGTTTTTATTAAGTATATTTCTCATGTTTTGAATGAAAAAGAATACGAAAACAAGGGCTATTTTTGTGGCCGATTTCTAAAGTGAAATAACGCAGAAAATATTTTCTGCGTCTCCTCTGAAATGTAATCATTTCTTTTTATATGTGCATAATTTTTCGGCTGTCAAAAAGTATACATTTAATGTACCGTCGGCAACTTTTAAAGTTTGGTCCGATGTAAATGAATTACCATAATCAATGTGATATACATTAGAATTTTTGACAAATGAGCCTTTATATAAATCGTCTTTATTCTTTGTTGTCTGCATTTCTACTAAATTTTGCACAATTTCCTCTTTATTTTCTTTTTTGACAACTGTTTCAAATTTATAATATACAGGGCATTCACCTTTTTTATTGTCAACGACTTCCCAAGAACCGTATATATCGTTATTGCTGCATCCACTAAGTAGGATGATTAGTATAGGAATTGTAAGTAGAACCTTTTTCATTTTGTGCTCCTTTCTTTTAAATTTGAATAAACGTGCGAATACGATAGGGATATTATAATAAATAAAGTTTAAATTTTTTTAAAGAATTATTTAATTTCATATAAAAATTTAAGAGAAATTAAATAAGCATGAATCTAGTGTAAAGTCAGATTCATGCTAGTACTATAGCCTATGTTATGTCTTTTTTGAGGATAAATAAAGAGGAAAGCAGAATCACTATTCCATTTAATATATATACGCTTGCGATCATAAAGGCTAACGTACCTGCGCCAAATCCTGCTTTATCGAATATAGAAGCAAATGTTGCGATAGTCAAAAAAATAATGGGAGTCAGTAGTAAAAATATGAAACCTGCCACGATTCTTTTTTTAAAACTATGTCCAGATAAGGAAATGGCTAAAAAGTTTAGGATGCTAAACAGAGCAATTGCAAAGAGCAGGACAATAAATACTTCGATGCCATCAGACATTTTACCACTCCTTTTATAAAGAGTACTTTTTATAATCTATTCGAAATAAAAGGGGGATACTCCTTTAGGTAATTTCAATAAACGTAATAAATAGGCGTATTATAAAACAAAGAAGTATGGATTCAATATTAGACCCATACTTCTTTGTTTATTTTATAAATTTGCAGATTGCGAATGCTGTTTTTCATAATGTTTCTGCTTAGAAAGGGAAATAGAAATAATCAATAATGAAACGACTCCAAAGATGAGAACCATATATTGTAACCCAATTGTATCTAAGAAGAAGCCTGTGCCAAGTAAGACGATTTGGAACATAACCCTCTCAAACATATTACGGAATGAGAAGAGGCGACCGTGATAACTTTTTTCCACTTTCGTTTGGAAAATCGTCGACATAATAGGGAAGAAGCAGCCAACACTAAACCCAAACAAACCAAATGATGTAAGAGCCATCCATTTTATATCGCTAAAGAACAATGACAGATGTGCAAAAGCAGTACAAACTGCGAAGAAATATAGTAATTTTTCAGGTTTGAAATGATCAGATAGACGTTTAATTACGAAGGCACCTAACATAAATGCGACACCTTCAATTGTATATATGAACCCTTTAATCGTAGGATCATGTTGCATTTCGCTAATGTTAATAACCATTAAATTAAACCCAGCTATAAATAATAGAGGGATGATACTTAATATAAGTGCTGTAAAAGCAATAGGAATTCCTTTTAAAATACGAAATACTTCCATAAAGCTATTATCTTTTGCAGCTTGTTTACTTGGTGTTGTTGATTTCTTGTCTTCGAATTGTAGGAAGAAAGTCGAGAGGAATAATAAGGCGTATGCTGCCATTGAGAAGGCATACATGTACTGTAAACTCATCACAACTAAAAGAATTCCACCTAGTGAAGTGCCTGCAATACGAGCAATTGTACCAACATTCATATGTACACCGTTCATTTGTAATAACTCATGCTCACGTACGATGAGTGGAATTACAGATTGTAATGCAGGGAAATAAAATGCTGCTGAAATTTGAAGAGCAACCATAAATGCGATCATAAATGCGATACTTTCAAATTGAATAGCAAAAAACATGAAAATAACACTTAAAACTCGACCAAACCCAGCGTAAAGAAGAACTTTTTTCTTTTCATACTGATCGATGACACGGCCAGCCATAGGTCCAACTAGAACACCGGCTAATAGTCCGATAAATAATATAACTGATTTCATGAAATCAGAAGGGACATATTTTTGCATAAATTCAAGGTTGCCAAGAATACCAAGCCATAATCCTAGACCTGCAATAAACTCCCCAATTAAAACAATCCAAACGTTTTTATTACGCCACATAACATTAAAACCTCTCCGTCTTTTAAAATGAAAAACTCGTATATAAAACCTCCTTATTTATGTATTCTTTTCATACGAACTTTTTTAGAGTCAGAGTCTATATTACGTGTTTCATAATTGGATTTCAATCTTTTTGATTGGTCAAAAATTTGATGTGTTAATTGATGAAATAAGTGAATCAAAACGTAAAAAAATTATGATTAAAGCTAATAGAAAGTAAGGATACATATAAAAAAGCAAGAACGTATAACTACGCCTCGCTTTTCTCAAGTACAAAATTAAATATTAGATTCACTTAGCAACATTTACGCTCTTGTCCAATAGCTAAAGCGCTAAAAGATAGTTGGCCAACAACTTCTGCGCTTGCACCACTAGTAAGGTTTTCTACAGTTAATGAATATTCGTGTGTTCCACTGCTAACGTTTTGATCTATAGCTTGAAATGTTTGTACGTAGAATTGTTCAGAATCTGTAGATTCAATACCTACTTGCGCATTAAAAATTTCAATGTTATCACGGAAAATTCGGAATAAAACTTGTGAAGTCTCAGTTATACCTTCTACACCAATTGTAGCGATTAATTCTACTCGATTATTACGTGAATCTCTACTTGAAATTCTCAATTTCAAATTTGCTAAAATTGCTTTATTTGGAGAAGCTGGGATTGCAAAAGTTGTTTCACCAGTTTTACTAATAGGTTGAGTAGCTTGGTAATCAATGATATGAGTCATATTCTTCACCTCCTCATATACTAGAATATGAAAATAGTGAAGAATTAGCTTGGACAAATACTAGATTATTTAATAGAGTCAACAACAATTATTGAAAAGAAGAAATTCACATAAAAGCATTAAGAATATATCACAATAAGATGATATGCTTCTTAATGCTTTTTGTAATTAAGCAGAGTATTCTTCTTTACGTACTTCAAAAAATTCATTACGTCGTAAGTAATTATAAATTTTCTCTGAAACCTCTTCTTCTTCAGACACCAAGAAACGATGATCAAAAGCGTAGAAAGATTGACCTTTAATTAATTTTACGTAATACATATTAAACGCCTCCTGACACTAGATTATTACTTGCTTCATATTTATGATGGCCTATATGTCTGCTAAAAATACTTGAAGTTTCAAAGGGGATAAGCAGAGGGATGAAAGAGCTTACAATTCTGTAAGGTTTATGTCACCTTTTTCGATAGTTTACATTCGCTAATTTCTTCTATACTACAAATAAGTTACATAAAATAAGGGGGTAAAAAGATGGATGAAGTAATTGGAGAAGTTGTAGCAGGTATTTGTGAGTTTGTAGTGGAAGTAACAGCGGATGCTATAGGAAATTTAGTTTCCGGAAATGATGAGGAAAAAGAAACATTATAATAATTTGTAAAAGAATAAAGTTGATCGAATTATAAAGGCTGATTTCTAAAGGGGATTCAGCTTTTTTATTTTTTACATTATATTAACTTAATTCGAATATTCATTTGTTATCATATTTAAGAAGCCTATATAAGGAGGTGAATAAACAAATATGTCGAATTCAGGGCCTGATTTATCTGTTTCTCGTTTGATTGTGGTAAATATAGAGGAAAAAGAATATCATTTTATTGTTCGTGAACATCCGATTGTAGGGAAATTTATATCGCTATTTGAAAATGGAAAAGAATATGGTTTAATAGATAAACAAATCGCTAATAAAGATAAATTTATTACATCGGAGCTTACTAAGTTAGATTATTTTAATATAGATGTTTTATATCTTACACCTGGGTGGATATGGATTGGTATGGATCAATTTGGTTTACATGCTCGTGAGGCTACTTATAACGAAGTAGATGTTATTATGAAGTTGAAAGAGGATTTATATTATATAGATATATATGAAGAAATAAAAATGTAGTAAATATTTAGTCAGGTTAGGGGGCAAGTTCCCGTAGCCTTTTTTTGTTTAATGAAATAACGTATAATCATATTATTTTGATTATACGGGAACGTGATGAGAAGTGAGATGAAAAGAGGATTTGAAAATACATGAAGAGAATTGTAATAATTATATGAGTCGTATATGTAAATAACAATAGAAAGAAGATGATAATATGAGTAAAGAAGAGCTTGTGAAAAAACAGTTTGGCAGTAATGCAGATAAATATGTAAATAGTAAAATACATGCTAAAGGACTGGATTTACAATATGTAGTTCAACAAGTTGAGTCTCGTCATAATAATCGTCTTCTTGATGTTGCTACTGGTGGCGGACATGTGGCAAATATGTTAGCACCCATGTTTGAAGAAGTAGTTGCACTTGATTTAACAGAACAGATGTTAGAAAAAGCAAAAGTTTTTATAAAGCAGAATGGGCATGAAAATGTATCTTTTGTAGCAGGAAACGCAGAGGATTTACCATTTGCAGACCATTTTTTTGATACAATCACATGCCGGATTGCAGCCCATCATTTTACGAATCCGGCTCAATTTATTTATGAAGTAAATCGTACATTGAAGGATAATGGATTATTCATCTTAACAGATAATGTTTCGCCAGAAAATAATGAATATGATACATTTTATAATTTTATAGAAAAAAAGCGAGACCCAAGTCATGAACGAGCTCTAAAAAAGACAGAATGGCTTACTTTATTAGAAAAAAACGGTTTGCAAATGCAGTCATGTCTTACTTTTGATAAGAAGTTTGATTTTGACTGGTGGTGTAATATGATGGATGTCCCTTTACAAAAGCGTGAAAAATTAACAGAATGTATGATGAAAGCACCAAACGAAATGAAGGGATATTTTAATATTCAATTTAAAAATAATAAAGTAGAATCGTTCTATACTGAAATGGCTATGTTTATATGTAAAAAAAGTACAACGTTAAAAAGATAAATGTGTTGCAGTCTTTCTGAAGTACGATATACTTAGTACAGAGAAACTGAGAATTGAGGAATAGTTATAATGATTCGTGTACGCATTGAAGGTTCTGAGGAAGAAATGCTTGAATTTATGGGGAAAATGCCAGACATTCCTGGATTTGAAAAGACACATATGAGAGAGCCGAGAAAAGGAAATAACCCGAAATACGATTCAAGTAAAAATGTACTTGCATATTTGTCTTATAAAAAGATTGAAGTCGCCAATAAATAGGCGACTTTTTTAGTTTGCGCTGTTTCACCGCCTTGTCTTTTTCACATAATAATAATAATAGTAGATTATGCTTAAGAGGGGTGAGAATAGTTAATAAGAAAATTATCTTTTTTGGAGATTTTGGTATTGATGACGCCGTAGCGTTAATTTATGCAAATAAAACATGTAAATTAGATATTCTAGGTATTGTTGCTGAGTACGGGAATGTATCACGAGATATCGTTACGGAAAATGTTTATTTTTTAGAAAGGTACTATGCTACACAAGTGAAAATTATTGAAGGTGCGAGTAGACCGATGACAGCTGAAGAGCCTTTGTTTTTCCCTGAAATCCACGGGGATCACGGTTTAGGTCCTATTATTCCACCTGAGATGAGAATTTGTAAACGAGAAAATTTTTGTGAATTAATCAAATTAATCGAACCTTGTCCAGAAGATATTATAATTGTGGCGACAGGGAGACTAACGACGCTTGCTACGTTATTTTTATTGTATCCAAATATAATGGATCGTATTTGTTCGTATTATATAATGGGCGGCGCTTTCCTATTTCCAGGTAATGTTACACCAGTATCTGAAGCGAATTTTTATGGTGATCCAATTGCAGCAAATATTGTTATGAAATATGCGAAAAACGCTAGCATATACCCGTTAAATGTAACACAGGGCGCGCTTATTACGCCTGAAATGGCCAATATAATAGATAAACAAGGAACTGGACAGGCGAAACTCATTAAACCAATGATTGATTTTTATTATGAGAATTTCTATAAAAAAGAATATCCGGGTATTGGTGGAAGTCCTATACACGATTTACTACCGTTTATCTCGTTTATAAATGACAGTATTTTCGAATATAAAAAATCGGCAGTGTGGATTAGTACGACAAATGATGTGACTAGGGGCCAAAGTGTAGCAGACTTTAGAAAAATAGCTGAGCCAACAAGGTTTGATGATCGGCCGATTCAAAGAATTGCTGTTGGTTTTAACTATGCAGCTTTTAAAGAAGAGTTTATGCGAACAATATTGAAGCCAGATTGTTCTTAATGTGTGTAATAACAAGTCGGATAAATCGTTAGTTCAAAAAAAGGTTTAATCTGTGTGTATTATTCTCAAAAATCTTAAAGTTGAACAACATGAATAACTTATGAAAAATGTCACATAACTAATGGTAAGCAATTGTTTCTAATTATATTTTGATTGGTGAAATGTAAAGGAGGTTATTATATGATTTGGTCTTTAATCGTCGGTGGTATATTAGGATGGCTTGCGAGCTTAATTACTGGAAAGGACGTACCTGGTGGTGTAATTGGTAATATTATTGCTGGTATTATCGGTTCTTGGGTTGGTTCGAAATTACTTGGTAGTTTTGGTCCAGTCATTGGCGGATATGCAATTATTCCAGCTTTAATCGGTGCGATTATTTTAATTTTCATCGTAAGCTTCTTATTACGAGCAATGCGAAAATGAATGTAAGGACTGTTTACATTTGTAAGCAGTCCTTTTTATATGTTATGCTAGTATTATACAATCAGGAGGTGTCAGCATTGAAATCATTTACAGTAAATTTCCATCAAGAAGATAATGCAAAAGCGACAACAGTACATAAATTAAGTGAAGAGGACTTCAATAAAGCAACTGAAAAAGGTACTCGTCATTTATTTGATTTAGATACAAACGTTGGCTTCTTCGTATTCTTTGATGCAGAAGATGCAGAAGGAAATGATCAATACTTAATGTTACAATATGAAGGGGATCATGAAGAACCAACTGCATGCTACGGATTTGATTTAAAACTATACTATCAATTTTTAGCACTATACTTAAACGATCTTGAATTCCAAGGCGAAACAGATGAGGAAGAGGAAGAATACGGTCCAATTCATCATTTAGCGCATTTACTTTATCATATTGTTGAAGATGGTAAATCAATCGAAGTGTAATATACATATTTGAAGCTGCTCTTTTTGGGCAGCTTTTTTATATGACATTGAAATGGTGTACTGTAAGCTAAATAAGGTGAAATTTTAATCAGTGGGGGTTTTGTTCATTCCCACTGATTATCAGCCCTCACCAATTTAGCTTTTACGGGCAGCAGGGCCCCCACCTAACTGCTTTGTTTCCGCTGAATTTTGAGGTGGGGATCTTACTGCCCGGCAAATAGCGGGATAAATTAATAATAGAAATTTATTTATTACTTTCATGTTAGCGTCTTAAAACACCTGTTATAATGATTGTAATTAAATTCTTGGAGGCTAATTCTATGCTTGTAGATGTAAAAGCTTTTATTAAAGCTGCAGGTTTAACATGTATTTCATCATTAAGTGGAGATAACACGTTTGCTTATAATTTTGAAACAGTAAAAAACACTATCGCTACATTTTTTAAGAAGCTAAGATTTACCGTTTAATTTCATTTCAACCAGTAGGAAAAGAGTAATCACTTCCTACTGGTTTTTTTGTTTCAAGGAGCTGTTGTGACAGTATAGATAGAGGATATTATCATTGAGAAGAGAAGGTTTAAAGAAGGAGATGAATACGATGATTAACAATATAATTCCAAGTTTTTTAAAATTATGGGAAAGTGACGATTTAGAATTAGAAGTCCTTAATTAATACTATACTTCGCATCCGGTTGATTATCGAAATGAATAAAATACAATAGGGGGTAAAAATGATGAAGGTATATTTGAAAATAGTTATGTTATTTCTTACTTTTACATGCACATTTGCATTAGCAGCATGTAAAGGGACAGACGAAAAAAAGGAAGCAAATCCAGCCTCGGAAAATAATAAAAATGAACAAAGCAATTCTTCAGAAGAAAAGAAAAATCTTGAAGCAAAACCAAGTAATGAAAAAACAATAAAACCATCAGCTGAGCAAGATTCGAAAGATAGAACACTTAATCAAAAATCAATTAACCACGTTAAAGATTTGTTTGAACTAGCAAAAGAAGGAAAGGTACCTAATGTGCCATTTGGAGCCCATACAGGGGATATTGAAGAAATTGAAAAAGCGTGGGGGAAAGCAAATAAAACCGAATATGCAGGGAATGGAATGTACGCAACTTTTACAAATAAAAATGTTGTTTTCGGATTTAATAAAGGGTCACAAGTTTTTGATGTACGCTCATATCATGCAGAACTAAAATTGATTACATTACAAGAAATTGAAAAAGCATTAGGAAAACCATCTTCAGTTAAAGAGAATGGTGAAGATAAAATATATGTATACAAAGTAAATAACCAGTATGAATTGAAATTTGTCATTCCAAAATCGACTGGTAAGGTCGATCATATTTCCGTATTTTCGCCAGAGGATAGTATTAATAAAATGGCAGGATAAGAAATTAAGTGATTTCAAAAACACCTCACTTTCTTGAAGTGAGGTGTTTTTAGTTGTAAACAAGGAACGTCTCCTGTCATATAAAACATACTTTCATATGCAAAATACTTCACTTTTGTTTTTTAATATTCATCCAATAAGAAATATTGATCTACTGAAAAAGTAGTAACCTATAAATTATGTGTAGGATGGTTCACGATTTTTTTACGTTCCAAACTTTGAACAAATAGCGCTTGAACAATACCTCCAACTAATAAGAAGCTAGCACAAATATAAAACAGTATACTTCCATTTAACTTACTTAATATAACTGCACCAATAATTGGTCCACACGTTCGAGATATATCCCAGTGTATACCGTAAATTGAAAAATATAAACCACGTTTATCATGAGGTGCAATTTCTGAAACGAATCGTAATAAATGGTTTAGAGCAATACTTTCTCCAATGACTAAAAAGAGTAAGGTGAAGAATAACGACAATATCGTCGTTGAATAACTAAAGCCAACTGCAGCTATTGTATAGCAGGCGTAAGAAATAAGGATGATTTTCGCCATAGAAAATCGTTCAGACCATTTTACGAGGAAGATTTGTAGAATGATTTCCAAAATGGCTTTGCATGTTGAAATAAATGCGAGTATGAATACGAGATTAGGAAATACATGTTCTGCAAAAATACGATAATTCGTCTCAGTTTGTGCATAAAAAAAGCTAATAGGAAGTGTAGAAACCATAAGACCGAATATGGCGTAATGTTTAAAAGCAAATTGCTTTGGTGAACTTGCCTCAACTGTTTGTTTCGACTTACTTATAGGTGGAACAGTTTCTGGGAGCTGGGTCCAAACAACAACGG
This sequence comes from Bacillus sp. PPSBB_2, assembly GCF_045291115.1. NCBI lineage: Bacteria > Bacillati > Bacillota > Bacilli > Caryophanales > Bacillaceae > Bacillus > Bacillus sp. PPSBB_2. The sequence continues at coordinate 3,015,839 of NZ_CP147983.1, read as the reverse complement.
CATATATCGTAAGAGTTACACTTTGCACGATAAATAAATATTCTGGGTGAGTATTATAAAAACTTGCACCGATTAAAGGGCCGACTACGGATCCGATTGCTCCCATCGTTTGTAGGAGAGCAAAAATTTCTGCTTGCTGCTCTTGTTTTGTTAAATCAGCAATTTGTGCACGTTGAGCTGGAATATATAAGGAACGGCCAATACCATTAATGACATATAACAGTGCAAATATAAAAACGGATTGAGCGAAAACGAAACTACCGATTGCAACACCTTGTAGTAATAATCCGAGTAACATAATCTTTTTTCGGCCATATTTATCAGTAATTCCTCCAGCAATAAGTGTAAATAAAATGTCTGAAAGTGGCTGTAATCCGAAAATTAGCATAGTTATTATTACATTGCCGTTTAACATTTTATTGACGTAAATAATCATAATGAGAGCTAACATAGATTCAGTCGTTCGGGTTAATAATTCACCACACAATCTAATAAAAATAGGTTTATTGTAACGAAGTAAGAGATAATTCAATATTAATTCCTCCTTTCTATATTGAAATGATAAGATGAAAGGAGAGTTGGAAAAAGGGTAGAAACTATAGGGAGGATTTTTCACCTTTTAGGGGGAGTATGATGTTTATTTTAGATCAATACATTGAACTATGGATTGCTTATGGAAAAGGAAAAAAAGAGGGAGAACGATTGGAAGTAACAGTGCAAAATATATCTGGTACATTATTTTGTACAGAGCGCAATAGTAAATTAATTATAAAAAAATTAGATGAGTTAAATTGGATTAAGTGGTTTCCAGGTCGCGGCAGAGGAAATCGGTCTAAGTTAATATTTCAAAAGCACCCGATATCTTTACTTTTAGATAGAGGAAAAGAAATAACGAAAAAAGGGGATGTGAAAAGCGGAAGTATATTTGTGGAACGCTATAGCTCACATTTTCCATCGGTAAAGGGAGAATATCATTCCTGGGTGGATTCAATATTTGGTCATAAGGTTGAAATGACATCTGAAGGGAGAAGAGATGTACTCCGGTTGCAAGTACAAATGAATTTAGATATCACATTAGATCCTGTATACGCTACAATGCGCTCAGAATGCCATATGGTAAAACATATATTCGACACACTCGTGTATGTAGACGGTAATACAAACATTATAGAGCCAAGACTTGCATTTCACTGGGAATATAATGACGCTGAAAAAATATGGACGTTTTACTTACGAAAAGGAGTTCACTTTCATAATGGAAAACAACTTACTGCACATGATGTTATATACTCGTTGAATCGATTTATGAAGCTGGAAAATAATGCACACGCATGGATGTTACAACACGTTGAAAGTATCCGTTCAGTGGATGACTACGTTTTCGAAATTCAATTACATACAGAAAATCGAATGTTTTTACATATGCTAAGTGCAGAACAGTGTTCTATCGTGAATGAAGATGAAGCAGGAGGGCTAATTGGAACCGGGCCTTTTCAATTATATAAAAGTAATGAAAATCTGTTCATTTTAGAAGGACATCCTTTATATTTTCGTGAAAGACCTTTTTTAGATCGTGTTGAGTTGTGGAATGTAGAACAAGGTGTAAGTACATACGATGTTTTAGTAAAGGCGCAGTATAAAGATAAAGAAAAACATAATAAAGAATTGTCCCGGCTTGAGTCGAACGTGACATATATAACATGTAATCTTACGAAAGAAGGACCAATGCAAGATGCGTTATTTCGGAAAGCGTTATATAACATCATTCATGGTTATACAATCGTTCAAGAACTCGGCGGAGAACGTGGAGAAGTGGCAAAGAAACTAATATTAGCAAATGAAAGCATAGTAGATATTGACGAAGATATCGAAAGTTTAATTAAAAGGAGTACTTATCATAGTGAAGTGCTACAACTCTACACATTTACAGGACGAGATCATGTTGAAGATGCACAATGGATACAAAAAGAGTGTGCGAAGTACGGGATTCGTGTAGAAAATAATTTTCTTGAGATAGAAGAGCTATTGGAAGTAAGTACGATACAAAAGGCCGATATGATGCATGATAGTGCCACAATAAGTGAACGAATAGAAGATAGTTTATTATATATGTTTCTTACAAAAAATAGTTTTATTCATGGACAAAGCAGCATGGACTTTCATGAAAAGTTGTCTCCTTATTTTAGACAAGAAGAATTAGAGAAAAGAGTTACACTGTTACGCGATATCGAGGATACTTTGTTACGTCAAATTCATATTATTCCTTTATATCGTAATAAACAAGAGGTAAGTACACATGAAAAAGTTCAAAATATAATGATTAATTCACAAGGTTGGATTGATTTTTATAATATTTGGTTTAAATCTTGATATATAAGGGCTTTTGCACATTTTCATAAGATGTGTAAGAGCCTTTTTGTATGTGAGAATAGGTTTGTTTTACACATTGTTACGCTACTTGTGATAAAAGTCTATTTACAGCGTAACAGTGTTATGTTACATTGTTATCAGGAAGGAGTGTTATACAGTTGAGTACAGATTTAATTTCAAAAAAAGATTTATTAGAACTAACTGGTATTTCATACGGACAGTTATATAGGTGGAAAAGAAAAAATTTAATTCCGGAAGATTGGTTTGTACGAAAATCAACGTTTACAGGTCAAGAGACATTTTTTCCGAAAGAAAAGATATTAGAGCGTATCGATAAAATCCAAACGATGAAAGAGGATTTATCACTTGATGAACTAGCTAACATGTTTTCACCGAGTGTGAGAGAAATTCTTTTAACAAAGGAAGACATTTTATGCAAGGGAATTGCATCAGAACCAGTTTTACAATTTTTCATAGAACAAACGAATAAAACAGCAGAGTTTCAATTTGTAGACATTCTTTATGTGTACATGTTAGAAGAATTACTACAATCAGGAGAGATTAGTTTAGAAGAAGGAAAAATGGTCTTGCAAGTTTTACGTGAAAATTATGAAGCAATGAAACATAAAACTTGTGACTTAATCATCGTCCGAAAGTTAGGGATTTCTACATGTTTATTAGTTTCAAACGTGGACGATTTAATTTTTGAAAAAGGCACCAAAATCGTTTTACGCGAAGCGATTATGAAATATACCGAAGCATTAAAAACTAAATTGTTGTAGTGGAGGAGAAAGTATGCGTACAGATAATTTGATTATAAATGGTTACGGTTCATCGAATGGCGGCGAGTTTCATAAAGTGCAATTAAACGGAAAAGGAACTGTGAATGGAAATGTTGAATGTGAGCAATTTGAATGTAACGGTTACGGTGCAGTTACTGGTGATTTGAAAAGTAGCAGTGCACGAATTAGCGGATCTGGTAAAGTTGATGGTACAGTTCATGCTGAAACGATGCGAATTGATGGAAAAGCAACAATTACGCAAAATGTAAAAGCAAACAGTTTGAAAATTGCAGGAAAAGGTACGATAGGTGGAAATGTCACTGGTGAAGAATTTAAAGTCAATGGTCAAGCTACAATTGACGGTAATTGTGAAGTGGATACTTTTTCTTCAGAAGGACAATTTACAATCGGTGGTTTATTAAGCGCAGATGAAATTAATATAAATATTCACGGTACATGTCGAGCGAAAGAAATTGGTGGTCAAACGATTAAAGTAAGACATAGATCAGGTACATTTAGTAGGTTATTTAAAACAGTGTTTGGCTTGCAGTTAGAAGCTGAACTATTAGAAGGTGACAATATCGATATTGATTATGCTCATATAAGAACGGTAAGAGGAAACAATGTTACAGTAGGAGCAAACTGTGAGATTGAACTGATTGAATATACCGGTGTTCTTACTGTTGATAAAAATGCAAATGTAAAAGAAATTAAGCAGGTTTAACGGAAGGGAGAAATCAGTATGGAACATCCACATAGTCTCACAGTAAATGGTTCTGGTAATTCAGCAGGCGGAGATTATAATAAAGTGAAGATTCGCGGTGAAGGAACAATTACCAATGATATGAGTTGCAATGAGTTTAAAACGTACGGAACGAGTGATGTACACGGTAATGTGAAAGTGAAAAACTATGTCGTGTATGGAGATAACGAAGTACAAGGAAATGTAGATGCGGAATATGTAAAAGTATATGGTAATACACAAATTCATGGTGATGCTCATATTGAAAAAACAAAAGTTAGAGGTATGATAGATATTGAAGGAAAGTTTTCAGGTGATTTCGTAGATGTAAAAGGTGCTTTAAATGTAAAGGGAGATATTGAAGTAGAAGATTTATCATTAACTGGTGGTCTTGAAAGTGATGGATTACTTAATGCTGAAAATATTCAAATCTCACTTCGTTATGAAGGCAGTAAGGTAAGAGAAATTGGTGGTAAAAAGATTACTGTTCGTAAAAAAGCGAGATTTATTCCTTTTACTAGTCATGCTGGAAACCTCCAAACTTCGATTGTTGAAGGAGATGATATCTATTTAGAACATACGATTGCTGAAGTTGTAAGAGGCAACAACGTCACAATTGGTCCTGGATGTGAAATTAGTGTTGTAGAATATCATACTAGTTTTAATCAAAAAGGTAATGCAGTCGTAAAAGAACATAAACAAATATAAGTAGTATGAGGGAGAGCAAGAGATATGGTTGAGAAGAATAATAAGCTCGGCTTTGTTGTGGCGGGCTTATTGCTAGGTATTTTAATGGCATCGATGGATAATACCATTGTCGTAACGGCGATGGGAACAATCGTTGGTGACTTAGGAGGCCTCGAAAACTTTGTATGGGTCGTTTCTGCCTATATGGTCGCAGAAATGGCAGGCATGCCGATTTTCGGTAAGCTATCAGATATGTATGGTAGAAAGAGATTCTTTATTTTCGGTTTAATTGTCTTTATGATTGGTTCGGCACTTTGTGGTACTGCTGAAAATATTACACAGTTAGGTATTTATCGTGCCATTCAAGGTATTGGCGGCGGGGCATTAGTGCCAATCGCGTTTACTATCGTTTTTGATATTTTCCCACCTGAAAAACGCGGGAAAATGGGTGGTTTATTCGGAGCGGTATTTGGATTATCTAGTATTTTCGGGCCATTACTTGGCGCATATATTACCGATTACATTAGCTGGCACTGGGTATTTTATATTAACTTACCACTTGGCATTTTAGCACTTATTTTTATTACATTCTTTTATAAAGAATCACGCGTTCATAGAAAGCAAAAAATTGATTGGTTTGGCGCAATTACTTTAGTTGGTGCAGTAATTTGTTTAATGTTTGCTTTAGAACTAGGTGGACAAAAATATGATTGGGATTCTAGCTTTATTTTAAGCTTATTTGGTGGATTCGCCATTTTAATCATCGCATTCATTTTTATTGAACGAAAAGTAGAAGAACCAATTATTTCATTTGAGATGTTTAAGCAGCGCTTATTCGGAATGAGTACAATTATTGCTTTATGTTACGGTGCTGCATTTATGTCAGCAACTGTGTACATTCCGTTATTTATTCAAGGTGTATACGGTGGTACCGCAACAAACTCAGGATTATTACTTTTACCGATGATGTTAGGATCAGTCGTAACAGCGCAGTTAGGCGGATTTTTAACAACTAAACTTAGCTACCGAAACATTATGATTATTTCTGCGGTTATTATGCTAATTGGACTATTCTTATTAAGCACGTTAACACCAGAAACAAGTCGTGCATTATTAACAGTTTATATGATTATTATCGGATTTGGAGTCGGTTTCTCATTCTCTGTACTAAGTATGGCAGCTATTCACAACTTCGGTATGGAACAGCGCGGGTCTGCGACTTCAACGAGCAACTTCATTCGTTCGTTAGGAATGACACTAGGCATTACAATCTTCGGAATGATCCAAAGAACAGGTTTCCAAGATCAATTAGAAGAAGCATTTAAAGGGATGAGCGGGGGAATGAATACAAACGCTTTAGGGGATTCAAGAGCTATTCTATCAGAATCGGCAAGATCTCAAATCCCTCCGCAAATATTAGATAAGATTATTGACGCTCTTTCTAGTTCAATTGTTCAAACATTCATGTGGGCATTGGTACCAGCTGGATTAGCATTCATATTCATTTTCTTTATGGGAAATGAGCGCATGGTAATTAAGAAACAACAAACGAATAAAAAGAGTGAAACATCAAAAGCGTAATGAAAAAGCTCCTTTCTAATTGGAAAGGAGCTTTTTCGTATGTACGGTGTTAGATTAGCCTTCGATAATTTCGTATTCTTCGTCTGCAAGTAATAAAATTTGCGTTTTCTTGCCTTTGTTTTGAACTTCGATTACATCGTATGCGCCTAAGTCTCTTACTTTGCTTTGAGAAGCGTTAACCATAACTTCAATAGAATCAATTAAGATATCTTCTTCAATATATGATTCAGGCAATGCCATATCTTCAGTATCTAATACACACGCATATAGATTTTGTAAATTTTCAGCAGTTGGGTTTTGTTCCTCAACATCAATGATGTTTTTTACTGCTTCCATATTTTCCTCTTTTGCTTGGTATACTTTAATTTTAGCCATTGTTTTAATCTCCTTTATAACGTAATCGTAGAGGCTACACCTTATTATAACGTTTTTTTCATGAAAGATGAAATTGTTATATGTATTTATAGTAAAAATTATGTTTCCTTACTCAAAAATGGTGTGATTTCCATATAAATGTACGATTAGGTAACGATATTGCTACGTTAACGTTATATTGTCCAAGCTTTTCTTATTTTCTTCTCATATATATGTAGTAGCAATTCTATATAGAGAAGGGATGGAGTGTAAGTGGGGTGTGAACCGAAACGTGATTGTGGGTGTTGCCAAAATAGTATATGTGAGTTTTTACAGAGTCTAGAACCGTATACAAAAGTTGAAAGTATCATAATAGCAGGAAACGAAATTGCTGTATCTTATTTTCTTTCATTTAATAAGAAAACAGGTATCGTATCATTCGTACAAGAAGACAATGAGGTTATATTTGTCGATTGTTCAAAGATTGATGCAATTCGAATAGGGAAAGTATGTAGTTGCAAAACAAAAGTTAAATATATTGAAGAGGACTTTAGCTTGCTAGGAAATGTTTGCCCGCATTGTTTAACAGAGGGGAGTACAATCTTTTTCGATTTTAACAATCCTGAATTAAATGTGTCTTTCCAAGCAACAACAATTAATCCACCTAGATGTACTGAATTTACAGATGATCTCGGGAATGTAGTAAAGCAAATTACTATAGTAGGTGAGGCGAGAGTTTCTAGAGATTTTGTTCAAGTACCTGAACTGGTAGGTTTTCGATTACTTTTATCACATCCAGCTGGAGACCCTTTAAACTACGGATTATTATTTATTAATTTTCCTGATACGATTTTTATTTTTATATTGGCATCAAGCGGATACCTTTCCATTTCGAACTGTTTAAAAATAGAGGGCGGAACTGGTGATGCCGAAATAGAAGAGATGAAAAAAATGATAGAGGATGACGTTAACACGTACAAATCAGTTGTTAAATTGACTAAAGTATATAAGAACGGTGAGACGGAATCTTTTATTTATAAAAATGAGTTATAACACATGTATTTAAATGCACCCTCAAACTATTGTTGAGGGTTGTTACATAATTAATTATGTTGGTCCTTCAAACCGTTTGTTAACGGGTAAGAAATATATTTATTGTTGACTTATTTTATATGTTGATCATTTCATAGTTAGTAGATGTTATAATCTTTTTATGTTTACTGATATTTTATAAATATTCGAAGTTTTAATTTAATAGTCAATTGCTTTTATGATGAACAGGTGGGTATGTATATGAATACGAATTATGGAGCGCTCATGAAAATGTTAAGAGTAGTTGATTCTAAAGAAGGCGGGAATGTAAATGATATATGAAGCGAATATACATACAAGAAAAAAACTAGTTTCTATGTTTGAGGATTTCAATAACGTTGTTTTACTTTCTTATTTACAAGGGCATATGGGTACTGCTTGGGTAAATGATCTTGAAAATCCAAAAGTAGCACAAGTTACGGTAGGGATTTTTACATTTTACGCTGGAGACCCAAATACGAAAGAAACAGAAGAGTTATTACGTAATATTCCAGAAAGAATTTTAGTTATCGTAAATAGTGAAGAGTGGAAACAACGCTTAGAAACATTCCATGAAAGAAAAATAGATAAGTTTTTACGTTATAAATTCAAACGAAATCCAGAAGTTTTTAATCGTTCAAAATTAAAATCTTTTATATCAGCACTTCCAAAAGAATATGAGTTAAGAAGAATAGACGAGCATATCGCAAATAGCCCTACATTACATAAGATATCTGAAGATTTCACAAGTCAATTTCATTCGGTAGAAGATTATATAAACCGTGGTATAGGTTATAGCATTTTATATAACGGAGAAGTTGTATGCGGTGCATCCTCGTATAGTATTTATAATGATGGGATTGAAATTGAAGTTGCGACTGATCACAATCATAGAAGAGAGGGCTTGGCAACTGTAGTAAGTGCAGCTCTTATATTGGATTGCTTAGAAAATGGAAAGTATCCAAACTGGGACGCAGCGAATACTACATCTGCTAAACTAGCAGAAAAGTTAGGATATGAATTTGATAAGGCATATGATACTTATTTTGTGGATAATAGATGAGTGAAGGAGTTACATACTAAAAAATAAATGCGCCCTAGTACGTAAGTCTAGGGCGCATTTATTAGTTGGTAAATATCTTCATAACAATCATATCATATTTTATCTTTTGAATGTTTGGAATTAAAGATATTTATGTGACTTTTTGAAAAAATAAAAGAGCAGCTAGCAAAAGCCAACTGCTCCTCTCTCAGGAGGAATGGAGAAATACAATCATATTATCTATAGTATTGACGGAACATAGAGTTTTAATCAAAGCCCGATTGGTGAGGGGTTTGATTAAAACTCCCACTGATTAAAGTTTCACTTTATTACATTTACAATTTAAATAGTAGAACGTGTTTATCGTAGTTCTCCAAACACCAATTATATTTTTTTAGAATAATTGGATGGACTGCTTCTGTCGTAGTATCGACTTCAGTATATCCATATTTCTTATAAAAGTTTTCTAATTCCTCAAAAGGAAGACAATATACATTTTGTATTTGTGATTTTTTCGCAGTTTCTACTAAAAATGAAACAAGCTCACCAGCTAATTGAAGCCCTCTAAATTGAGGCAGAATAAAAATCCCGCCCATTTCTAAAGTATCTTCATCTATTTGGACTAATCGGCCAACACCTGCATACTCGTTGTTATATGTAATAATTGCAACTTTATCTCTTTTTAAATCACTTCGTACAAATCCTATTGAGTCATATTGATTATTAACCCATTCTAAATCGTTAGATGTGGCTAATTGAATACTCATATACATCCTCCTTGGAAATACTAGCGCTTTCTTCATTATATAGAACATAACATACTATATCAAAGGAACCTTGAGGTAGCCCATTTGTTTAAGTTATTAGTTAAAAGTGTGGGGTTGTTGGCATTGAAATGATGGCTTCACCAAACATAGGATAATAATCTTGTGAATTTAGTGTTACATAGTCAAAATAAAAATTAGTTCATGCGTTCGGTAATGCACGATGGTTTAAGTGTAGAGAAGATCATAGGGGTATTTTAATTAGTAGCTACTGTATTCATTGAAGTTATTAAGGAAATGTCGTAATCCCTAGCCTTAGTGATACAAATCATATTATGGTTTAGTAAAAAAACTCTTCCTGAAAAAGAGGGGGATTAAAGATAAGAGCACTTCGAAAAGTGCCCTTCAGTAAACGACTACTTATTCTAAAAAGAAAGGATGCAATATATTATATGAAGTTTAGTGTATTTAAGTATGGGTCTTTTATATAAAAGTTTTATTTTGTTCCGAATAAAAAGGCGGTTGTTTCCGCAACCACCTTTCAGTAAAACAAAGCACTTTTTATGAAATAAATTATGGATGGTCCCTAAAAAAGGTTATAGGATATACCCACATTTTTATAACTAAAGTGACGAACTCAGGTTATAAGGAAGGAACAATTATATTGTATGAAATCTATTCTAGAGTAGTCACAAAGAAAGTTGTCTTCTTATTAGAAGGCAGCTTTTTTTATTAGAAAAAGAAGTAGAAGATTAAGTTACTTGTCCAAACAAATTTTAAAAAAATACATAAAATGCTATTAGTTAGTCAATATTTTAATATTGCTAATTTTTAAGACTAAAAGGGGTGATTTTATGTGTGAATGTGAAGTTTGTAGACGAAAGAAAAATCGGGATCCATTAAACCGGGAGTTTGAGCCGAAAAAACGAGTTCATGAGCCAAAAAAAGAGGATTGTGAGCCAAAAAAAGAAGATTGCGAATCATTAAATGATTATTCGTTTAGTAAAAATGCAAATTTTTTAGAGGCAGCTATACAAACAGATGAAATCGATCAAATTCTGAGGAATATATTGAAATAGTTGATTCAGCAGATGTACAAGTTACTACTACAGATACAAAAGCTGCGCTATCTATCCAAGCGGCATTACAAGCAGCTATCGTAGTTGTAGTAAGTATTTCTATAGCAGATAGTGAAAAGGCAGATAAAATAACACAAGAATTATTTCAAAAATCAGCTATTAAACAAATTAATAGACAAAAAACATTTATTAAAAATTCTAGAAACGTAACCGTAACAACTACTGATACAGATATTGCAGTGAATATTCAAATTCTCCTTCAAATTTTATTAGCTTTATTAGTTAAACTAAACATTTTATAAAGTGTCTATCCTATTGATATTTAGCTATAAGTTTTCACTCTAAGTAAATGTTTTTTGTTGTAATACGTGGTACAAGCTTGGACTTTTTATTATGACTGAATTAATATTCAAGATTAATGGTAAAGCAAGTGTGGAAAACTACAAATAAAGATAAAATACATGATTTAACAGTAATGAAACTTATATTTATGTGAAGTGAAGGAAAGCTGTCTTCTTATTAGAAGTCAGCTTTTGATTTTATTAGCAAAAAGAAGTGAAAATAGAAGATTAAGTTACTTGTCCAAGCAATTTTTATTTCATTACATATAATGCTCGTAGATATTTAAAATTTTTATAGAAAATTGATTGGAGTGAATATTGTAAATGGATGATTTAAACAAATTTTCTTCCTTTAAGTTTGATAAGGATCAAAAGAATATAATTATAGACCTTTTACTCTCAGATATTTTTAATAGGCATGGGATAAATGAAGAAAAATTAAAAAATTTATCACCAGAAAAAAAGCAGCAAATTAAAAGTATTGTTTCTGAAATACAATCACAAGTTAATAATTATTTAGATTGAAAGGGGGTGAACGCACATGCCCATCAACTTAAGAATGGATACAAAATTAACTTTTCTTCATTTGAACTAAAGTCTCCCCAAATGGGGGCAAGTTATTAAAAATAAGCACACGAAATAAACCCTAACGGGTTTCATTTTTTTCTTATGCAGCTTTCTTTTGTTTGCTATATCCACTATACTCATAGATAACACCCATGATATCAAAGACTGTTTTCTTCTCATATCGATGAGATTTCCGTCCGTTTTTCTCTAGAAGGTGGAACAGGCGGGTTAGAAGCTTTGTTATCTCTTGGGTGTTTTCTATGGCTTGATAGAGGAGAAATAGATGATCTTGAATCATTCCAATTGCTTTATATTCACTTAATTCCTTTTGTTTTTTCTGTAACNTTGTGTCATTCTCCTCTACTTTCCGCCAAATTTGATAGTAGGAATACACGGTTTTCCAGTTTGGAAAGTCACTTGGTAGATGGCGCCATTGGCAGCCTGCTGTGAGCAGGTACAGTACGCCACAGAATACTTCGTATAAATCTACTGTGCGTGGGCGCGTCGTTTTCCGTGCATTTTCTAAATCCTCTCGAATCACTTCAAACTGTTCACGAGTAATATTACTTGTATAATTGTGTATCATGGAAAACATCCTTTTTACATAGATTATACCAAAGATTTCAGACAGGTTCTTATAGTTGCTTAAGAAAGAATAACGTTTTTTTGTACTTGGGGGTAGTAAAAAGTCTTAAGTTGATGGGCATGGGGTGAACGCATGGACAAAACATGTCATTCAGATGAAAATAAAAAGTGGAGTGCATTAGATTCCTCAAATCCTCATCCATCTTTTAAAAATGCTAGCGTTTCAGAAGCAGCTGCGCAAGAAAGTAAAACGTATCAAATTTCTGAAGAATCTATTACAATTGTAGATTCAGCAGATGTAGAAGTTACTACTACAGATACAAAAGCTGCTTTATCTATTCAAGCAGCATTACAAGCAGCTATCGTGGTTATAATAAGTATTTCTATAGCAGATAGTGAAAAAGCTGACCGTGTAGCACAAGAATTGTTTCAAAAATCATCTATTAAACAAATTAATAAACAAGAAACTGTTATTAGAAATTCTAGAAATGTTACAGTTACGACTACGGATACAGACATAGCAGTAAATGTTCAAATTCTTCTCCAAATTTTATTAGCTTTACTAGTAAAATTAAATATTTTATAAAATGTTTAACTTGTTTTTATCTAGTGATTCTTACAGGTGAATATTCACTGTTTTAATTATAGTACAGGCTATAAATATTTATCATAACTGGACTAATATTCAACATCACCAAAGTATGAATGTAAACAAACAATGTGATGGAAAATAAAGTTTGGTTATTTTATGAAAATGTAAAAGCCATTTCCTTTATTGGATTTGGCTTTTCAATTTTAAACAGTATGAATTTGAAAAGATTATATTAAGATAAAGAATTAAAATATAATGATACAAAATACTTATAAAATTATTCGTGTTTTAGAAAAATAATAAGAAAAAGGTGTTTAAAATAGAATCATTTTCATTAACAGTTCAAGTTTTGAAGAATAGTGCATACAATATAAAGTGTTTTCCTTTCTTCATTTAAGTTTTACGTATATAATTTAAAAGTACTATTTTTATTTTATTATTTTATATTTATAACAGAATAGAGGTTTAAAAATGGGTGTTAAAATCATTACGGATAGTGCGGCGGATTTACCAGTAGAATTGCTGCAAGCATATGATATTGATTTAATTCCACTCCGTGTATATGATGAAGCAGAAACAGAGTATTTAGATGGAGTAACATTAGAGTCAGTTACATTATTGCAAAAAATGAGAGAAGGCGCTGTTTATAGAACGTCATTGCCTTCACTTGAAACGTTCCAAGAAAAATTTGTTTCTTATGCAAAAGAAGGTAATCCTTGTATATATTTAGCTTTTTCATCTGAACTGTCTGGTACATATCAATCATCAGTTGTCATTAAAGAGGAAGTAAAAGAAACATATGCTAACTTAGATTTAGAAATTATTGATACGAAATGTGCTTCGCTTGGTCAAGGTCTTGTCGTTTTAGAAGCTGCTAAAATGGCAAAAGACGGCGCATCAAAAGAAGATATTTTAAAGCGTGTTGATTTTCTAATGAGCCATATGGAACATATCTTCACTGTAGCTGACTTACAGTACTTAGTGAGAGGTGGACGTTTAAGTAAAGTCGCAGGATTTATCGGTGGTTTACTAAACATTAAACCGATCTTAAACGTGGAAGAAGGAAAACTTGTACCACTTGAAAAGGTACGAGGGAAAAAGAAAGTATTAAGCCGTATTGTTGATATTATGGAAGAACGTGGTAAAGACCTTAAAGGTCAAACAATCGGTATGACTCACGGTGACGATTTAGAAACAGCGGAAGCATTAAAATCATTAATTACGGAAAGATTTGGCTGTGAAGTATTTATCGTAAATACAATTGGTGCAGCAATCGGTGCACATACAGGACCTGGCGTTATAACGTTATTTTTCTTAAATGAAGTAGAGTAAAGGATTGATCTTTTGATCAATCCTTTTTTATTTTTTAATCTGTGATAATCGGTCGATATGGTATTGATGAAGATAAAATCTTTGAAGTTTCCCTATATCAAATGCAATCTTGTAGAGGGATTATTTTTTATATGTGTAATGATACTTAATGGTAGAAGAAAAGAGTATAAATAAGAATATATTTATAGGAATTTAAATATTTGAAGATATCAAAATTTTTCCATTTCATATATAATTGTGTGTGGAGAAATATCTGTAACTATTTGTAAAAATAGGAGGCGGCTATAAAAATGCAAGAAAGTGCTAGATGGGATTTAAATCGCTTGTATTTGAATGAGGATATTCTATTTCCGATTTTGGAGTTGAAAGAGCAATATTTTGTAACAAAAGATGTAGAGATTCTTTCAAAGCTTATACAAGCTATTGAAAAAGCAGAATACTATTTGTACTGTCGATCGGTTGAAGAAAGTGTTCCATCTGACCTTACTAAATTGACCGTGAAAGTGAAGGAACTAAAAAGTGAATTACAGCAAGTAATAAAACATAATGAAGTGGAAACTTCAGATAATACTAAGTTAATAAAAGATGAACTTAATGCGTGGGAAAATATGTACATACAATTACGGGATAGGATAGAAATAGAGCACAATAATAAACTATTATCCTTTGGACAAGCAAATACTATTGCAATGAATAGTGATAATGAAAAGGAAAGATTAGAAGTATTCGATTCATTAACATGTGCTTTACATAAGGAAAAAGAAATCTTTGCTACTGTATTAAATCAAGTAGGGAGATTGCGTAATGCAAAGAGTAATGAAATAGAAGATAGAGAGATTTTAACACAATCTTTTCATGCGAATGGCATTTCAGAAACTGTATTATTCCAAATGTGGAATGTGACAGAAGAAAACCTTGATAAATTAGTAAGTGCTTTAAACGTGTATAAGAAAGGGAAAGCTTCGATTACATGGCATGAACTTATGACAGTAAAGGAAAGTAATGAGGTCATGATTCCTTTTTCAGTAGCAGTACAAAACGTTTATGATGCATGTAAGAATATTGATCAAGAATTAGCAGAATTTGCACGTAATGCGATAGAAAGTGGATGGATAGATGCTGAACCGAGAGAGAATAAACCACCAGGTGGGTTTTGTGCTCCATTTTTCAGTGAGAAAGAATCGAGAATCTCCATGCGTTATGATGGGAGTATAGATAGTGTAAGAGTGCTCGCTCATGAATTAGGACATGCTTGGCATTTTTATAATATGAGTTTTGAACAATCTACATCTTTTTTAGATGATTATTTGCCGATGAGTACGGCTGAATCAGCATCTATTTTCTTTGAAACGGTACTCTTAAATTATCTAATTGAAACAACGGATAGTAAAGATATGAAAAAGTCATTACTTAGCTGGAAAATAAGAAATAGTTTTAATTATGTAATGGCAATACGAGCATCGTATCAGTTTGAAAAAACATTTTATGAAAAATGTAAAGAGGGTCCATTAAGTGCTGATGAAATTGAGAAATTATCTATAATGGCACAAAAAGAAGCTTATGGAAAAGCTTTAAGTGAATACCAGCCGTTTGTATGGATGAAATATATTCAATTTTATATAGCAGATGTTCCTTTTTACAATTATCCATACACGTTTGGATATTTAGTAAGTTTTAGTTTATTAGAAATAGCTCAAGAAGGTAAAAGTACTTTTCATTCGAAATATAAAGAGTTCTTACGAGAAACAGGAAAGGCTCCAGTAGAGGAGCTTATGAAAAAACATTTTGAAATAGATATAAGAAATTATGAATTTTGGAATAAAGCTTTTATTCAAATTTCTAAAGACATTGATGAATATTTGCAGCTTATATAAGGGGAGAGTATAGTGGATCAACAGTTTATAAAAGGTATACCTTTTTCAACTTTAGAATATGCAAAAGCTATAAGTTTATTAAAAGGTTGGGTACATGAACAACAAGAGAAACCAAGGTTTGTAGTAACTGCAAATCCTGAAATTGTTATGTCTGCAAAGGAAAATACGGAAAAATCAAAGGAGTTTAAAAAGATGTTACTATCTGCGGATTTAATAACAGCGGATGGGATTGGTGTCATAATTGGCTCGAAAATATTAAAAGGAACTTTGAAAGAACGTGTTACTGGGGCGGATTTAACTCACGATTTAATAAAATATTGTAACGACAATGAATATCGTGTCTTTCTTTTTGGAGCTGCGCCAGAAAGTAATAAAAAGGCATTAGAAAAATTAAATGAGCAGTTCCCAGGAGCACAATTTAAAGGACAGCATGGATTTGTAAATGGTGAAGAAATAGAAGAAATAAAAATGAAAATTAAGCAATTCAAGCCGCATTTATTACTTGTAGGACTAGGTTCACCAAAACAAGAAGAGTTCATTTATGAAAACATACAAACATTAAACGTTCCGCTATCTATTGGTATCGGGGGAATGATTGATATAATATCTGGTACTGTAAAAAGAGCACCGAAAATAATGAGGGATACTGGAACTGAATGGCTGTATAGGTTACTCTCACAGCCGAAAAGATTAAAGAGACAACTTGTACTTCCGAAATTTTTATTGTCGGTTATGTCAGAGAGGATTAAAGGGATTAATTAATAAAGTCTAGTGGTAATAAGTCAAGAGTAAAACAAGACTGATTTTTTCTAGGTGCGATTTTTTCAGCATACGGAAATAGACCCGACCAAAAATGAAATTTTTTCGGGCCGTTTCCAAGATTGCGTCAATAACAAAGTGTTATTTTTCTATCACGCTCCTTGGTGGCGTGTAGAGTTGATGGTTACGTAGTAGCGTATCCACCAGACGCACAAATTTTCTTGCGGTTAAGACGATGGCTCTTTTGTGTTGATGTTTGGGTGTTTCTTTGTATTTCTTTTGATAAAATGCTTGATATTCAGGCAAATATCTTCTTACTGAATTGGCAGCCTCAACTAAGTAATAGCGAAGATAACGATTGCCTTGTTTGGTTAAGGGCGTATTTTCAGACTGATAATTTCCAGATTGCTTGATTTTCCAGCTTAATCCGGCATATTTAGCTAGTTTCGTTTGGTCTTCAAATCGTTGGATTTGTCCGATCTCAGCTAGTAATCCAGCAGCATACACTTTTCCAACACCAGGAATACTCGTCAAGCATTGGTATTCTGGTAGGACCATTACGAGCTGTTCAATTGCCTTATCAAGGTCTTTGATACTGGCTTCGAGTGCACGAATTTCGCGAGCAAGAATACTCAGGATAATATTGATGGATTCTTGAGCGACTTCTCCTAAACGATAAGACATAGTAATGGCTCGTTGAATCGTTTTCGCTAATCCTTCTGGATTTTTAAACCGGCCGTTACCTTTTTCTTGAAGCAAAGAGGCGAAATCTGTTAAAGGCATTTGAGCTAATTCTTCTAACCCATAATCTTCTGTCATTAAAGCGATTAAGGTAGCTCCAAATACAGAAGAAGGAGTTTCGCTATTCTTTAACTCACGCGTGAGCGTGTTGCATTTGTAAGTTAAATTTTCGAGAAAATGTTGTTTCGTTTCTACAAGTTGTCCAATTAATTGGTAACGTGTGCGAGTTAAACGTTGAAGAGCCATATATTTCTCTTCTTTAATGGGAGACGTAGTGAATCTTTGGATTCTTAAAAAGTCAGCGATTCGCATCGCATCATTTTTATCTGTTTTATCTTCATCAAATATTCGACTGAATTGCTTGATGCGAAAAGGATTTTCGATGGTAACGACGGTATTTATACGCTTTAATTCTCGATCCTCATTAAAAAATGTAGCAGGATGAAAGCTGTACATAGAAGTTGACTCCATGCCTATGACGATTTGAGAAAACGAGTACACATTTTGAAATTCTAAAATTTTTTGTTTAATTTGATGAGCGCCTTTCACGTCATTTCCGAGACTCGCTTCAAGAAGAATTGTCAATTGGTTATCGTCTGATAAAAAGCACACATCTAGTTTCTCAGAGCTGACATCTAATCCGACAAATAAGTTCATTTGGAAGGACCTCCTTTCATTGGTTATTTGGAATATGCTTCGATACTATGGGATTTCCCAGAAGCTCATTGCGTAACCACAACCTCGCCTACGAGAATACAATGACAACTTTTGGGGGCTACCTTTTGAACTACTATCCAAAAGCCCAATCAGTTATCGAAACAGCTAGTGTGTTGGTAGTGATAGCAATGGCTCGGGTAACAGACTTTTTATCGTAGACAGAGCTACAGGGGAAATGAGCAAATTCCCGATGGATCCTTTCCATACATCCATTGTATCTGGGAAATTCAATAATATCGAAACAAATTCCGTAAGGAATCTTGTTATCTATTTTTTTAAAAATCAGGGTAATTAGAAAGCAGAAATACTGATCTAAACTATATTCTACGAGGGGACTACATACATGAACAGAATCGGCATTATCGGAGCAATGCAAATTGAAATAGATTTACTTTTAGAAAAGCTAGTAATACAAGAAGAACAGACAATAGCGGGAATGCCATTTTATATTGGAGAATTCATGGGAACAGAAGTAATTATTGCACGTTCTGGTGTAGGGAAAGTAAATGCAGCTGCATGTGCGCAAACATTAATTCATAAATTTAATGTAGACTCTATCATCAATACGGGCGTTGCTGGTGGATTACATCCAGATGTAAAAGTTGGTGATGTAGTTATTTCAACGAATGTTACCCATCATGATGTAAGTAAAAATCAAATGAAAAAATTATTCCCGTTTCAAGAGGAGTTTATTGCAAGTAAGGAATTGATAGAGTTAGCACGTAAAGCATGTAACAGTAATAGTTCAAATATTCAAGCTCACGAAGGAAGAATTGTAAGTGGTGAATGTTTTGTTGAAGATTCAAAGTTAAAGGCAAAATTAATAGATGAATACGCACCTCATTGTACAGAAATGGAAGGTGCAGCAATTGGACATGTTGCCTACATAAATGATATACCGTTTCTTGTTATACGATGTATTTCTGACAGTGCAGATGATGAAGCTCAAGTTTCTTATGATGATTTCGCGAAAACTGCTGCGAATTATTGCTCAGAAATTATTATTGAGATGCTTAAAAATATATCTGGTAAAACTATAGTCCAAAAGGAGAGATAGGAATGTTACAAGCATTAATTTTTGATATGGATGGAACATTATTTCAAACAGATAAAATTTTAGAATTATCGTTAGATGATACTTTTGATCACTTAAGATCACTTCAATTATGGGATACGGTAACACCGATTGAAAAATACCGTGAAATTATGGGTGTGCCGCTACCGAAAGTTTGGGAAGCTTTATTACCGGACCATTCTATTGAAATAAGAGAACAAACAGATGCATATTTTTTAGATAGACTAATTGAAAACATAAAAAGCGGAAAAGGCGCTTTATATCCAAATGTAAAAGAAATATTTACATATATAAAAGAAAATAATTGTTCAATTTACATTGCTAGTAATGGTTTGAAAGAATATTTACGAGCAATCGTAACGTATTATGCTTTAGACAAGTGGGTGACTGAAACGTTTAGTATTGAACAAATACAATCGCTAAATAAAGGTGACTTAGTTAAAAGTATTATGAACAAATATGATATAAAAGAGGCAGCGGTAGTTGGTGACCGGCTATCTGATATAAATGCAGCGAAAGACAACGGTTTACTTGCAGTTGGGTGCAATTTTGATTTTGCGCAAGAAGAGGAACTTGCTCAGGCTGATATAGTAATAGATGATTTAATAGAGTTAAAGCGGATACTGCCTGCTGTACAGAGATAAATAAAGTGTGTGCATTTTTTCCAAGTCCTATATGTCTTATTTTATGGAGGGAGTATGCTTAAAAATAATTTTAAAATTAGTAATATTCCTGCGGTTTTATGGGGAGAGAAGAGTGAAAAAGTTTTTATTGCAGTACATGGAAATATGTCAAATAAGGAAGATATAGTTATTCAAATATTAGCTGAAGAAGCCAATCAAAAAGGCTATCAAGTATTAAGCTTTGATTTACCTGAGCATGGAGAAAGAAAAAATGATAACACTCCTTGCAAAGTACAGTTTTGTGTTAGTGAATTATCTATAATTATGAACTACGCAAAAGTACATTGGAAAGAAATAAATGTGTTTGCATGTAGTATGGGAGCGTATTTTAGTCTTTTAGCTTATCAAAATGATGTGCTAGAAAAGGCATTATTTTTATCACCAGTAGTTAATATGGAACGAATTATCGAAAATATGATGAAATGGTTTAATGTAACACCGGAGCTTTTACAAAAAGAAATGACTATAGAGACACCTATTGGTCAAAAGTTATATTGGGATTATTTATGCTATGTAAAAGAGCATCCTATTAGTACATGGAATACAGATACATATATTATGTACGGAGCTAAGGATGAGCTGTGCGAATTTGAAACTATTAACTATTTTACAAAAAAACATCGTTGTGAATTAGAAGTTATGGAGACGGGTGAACATTACTTTCATACTGAAGAACAGTTGAAAATATTTGAACAGTGGTTACACAAGCATATCAATTAACAAATTATAATTTAACTTATACCTGTTAGAGAAGAATGGTGAATTTATAAACTGATATTATATTTGAGAGACATTATAAATGTATATGTATTCATTTAAGTAAACAGGTGCTTTAGTTCAATAAGAATTACACAACTTTAAAGAGCCTTACCACACACTAGATTGTAGCAAGGCTCTTATATTTTCATAATAAAATTAATTAACTGTATTATCGATTTACATATGAAGTGAAGTATATGCATACTATGAATTAAATAAAGTAACAACCATAAAAATGCTCAGAATAAATGATTCTCGAGCATTTTTATGTATTTTCGTACTTAGGGGGAATGGACTTGAAAGATATACATATTCAACAAATAGAAAATTTAATGGAATATGAATTCAGTCATCTCGTTCAAGACAGTGAAGAAGAAGGGTTTAATTTCCTTATAAGACTAATAAATGAATATAAACACAAAGTAAATGTATTCAATAAAACTGGAGAATGTTTATATGGTATTTTCCAAGGGGATATGTTAATCGGAGTTGGAGGTTTAAATAAAGATCCGTACACAAAAGACAATAAGATTGGGCGGTTGAGGAGATTTTATATTTCCAAGGATTATCGGCGTATAGGGTTAGGGAATTTATTATTAAATCAACTATTATGTCATGCGGAAAAGTATTTTGAAGTGATTGTTTTACATGCTGACACGAAGCAAGGGGATGTGTTTTATACTTCAAATGGATTTGTAAAAGGGGGATTATATAAGGGATCGAGTCACTACAAACTATTATAGAGATTGCTATCCAAAGAATAGCTACGGAAAGATATTTTCGTTGATAAATCGATATATTTTAAAAATCCCTGATATATATGAAGGTGCGACCCTTATATTAAAAACAACTTTTATAATTTCATTTACCAAATTGTTATTATAAAAAAGAGCACCTTAGCTTTTAAAATTTAGCTTATAAGGTGACTCCTTTTCATTCAATTACATTTTAACCTTCATTTGTTTCAATAATAATCCTGGTTTACCTTTTACATAATAAAAATGCGGATTATTTTCATCATCATAAAGCATAATATAAGGCTTTTCTTTTAGTGGGAGTAGTATAAGTATTTCGTCTATTGTAGTGTGTAACCATTGATTAGTAATAGAAACCGGCTTAGATAAAGGGATTTTTATCATATAGCCATCTTTTGGAACGACATTTAAGTTTTTAAATGGACCAGTAATTGATTTAGCGTATTGAACTGCTTCTTTTTGGATTACTGGATCTAAAGATTGTTTTTGAATGACCATTTCTTTTTGACAATCAAATACTTCAATTTGTTGATTTGTATTTGCGAACGCATTTGTTGATAATAGAAATAGAAGAAGAGAAATGACCCCGATTTTTTTTATCATAGTACAACACCTCACCATTACTATCCCCTCAAAAGCTTTAAATATTTTTCTGTCACATTCATGTAACAAAGATGTTGTATGATACAATTGGTTTTTGTTTAAAAGCAATGGAGGAAAAAATATGAAAGTTTTAATTGCAGATGACGAACAAGATATGTTAAGGATTTTAAAAGCTTATTTTGAAAAAGAAGGATTTGAAGTTTTTTTAGCAAAAGACGGGGAGGAAGCACTTCAAATATTTTATGATGAAAAAATTGATTTAGCTATTTTGGATTGGATGATGCCAAAACATAGTGGTATTACTGTCTGTCAGGAAATAAAAAAGAATTCAAGCGTAAAAGTATTAATGCTTACGGCGAAAAGTGAAAGTGAAGATGAATTAGCAGCGCTTCAAAGTGGGGCAGATGAGTACGTGAAAAAACCATTTCATCCAGGAGTACTAATTACGCGAGCGAAAAAACTTATTCAGCATGATGATATTATTCAAGTACAAGATGTAAAGATAAATTTCGCCAAAAATAAAGTATATAAAAATGATATAGAGTTAGAAATTACAAAAACAGAGCTCGAATTAATAAAATGCTTTTTAAATCATAAAGGAACAATTTTAACTCGTAAAAAATTGCTAGATATTGTCTGGGGATTTGACTATTTTGGAGAAGAGAGAACGGTTGATACACATGTAAGAAGGCTACGTAAAAAAATTGGAGAAAATATTATTAAGACGCATCGTGGGCTGGGTTATAGTTTGGAGGAACAAAGTGAATAAACTTGGGAAAAAGTTATTTTTAAGTATTTCTGCAACTGTTATTCTCATCTTTATGATTTCATTATTATTCATTAACAATCTCTTACCGAACTATAATATTTATAAAACACGTGAAAATTTAAATAAATTTACAACACAAATACAAAATACAACAGTGGAAAATATAGAGGATGTTATTCATACAATTGAAAGTGAAAATAACGTTACAATTGCGTATACGCCAATTAATCAGTCGGAAGATGCTATGAACGACGCGTTACGCATGCAACTTACGAAAAAGAAAGTAACGTTAAATAAGCTTTGGATTACGAAAGACGAAGTTATGAAAGTGAAGACGGAAGGGCAATCGAATAAACTGTACGATCAAGGAAAGGTAAAAGCGAGTTTTTTTGCTAAATATATTGCGAAAGATGATACGATAATTTTAATTGGGACTTCCATTGCGAATTCAAATGAAATTATAAATACGTTAAATACATTTTACTTATATATCCTATGTTTCTCGCTCCTTCTTATTATTTTACTTGTGTGGATACTTTCAAAAATAATAACGACACCACTGAAAGAGTTAAGTGATGTGGCTCAGGATATTTCACATTTGCAGTTTAAAAGAACGAAAGTGAAAACGAATGATGAAATAGGAGAGTTGGCCAATAGTATTAATATCATGAGTGAAAAACTACATGAAGCACATCAAGACTTAACTGATCGTAATGAACATTTAAAACGATTTATGGGTGATGTAACGCATGAATTAAAGACACCGATCGCATTAGTAAAAGCATACTCTATGGGGATTAAAGATGGATTAGATGATGGGACTTATGTAGATACAATTATTAAACAAACAGATCAAATATCAAACTTAATTGAAGAACTATTACGATTTTCTAAACTAGAAAGAGATATTTTACAAAAAGAAGAATTCCCCATTGAACCACTGGTTCAGAGTATATTAGATAAGCATCAGATTGAACTGGATTCGAAAGAAATTAACTTGCAAGTAAATTGTAATGCGGGCGATACAATCGTTTATGCAGATTTAAATAAAATGAGAATGGTGTTTCAAAATTTAATTTCTAATGCGATAAAATATACAGCAAATCAAAACATAATAATTACATTAGAAGATAGAAATAAAAGTATATATTTCCAAATAAAAAATGGCATTCCTACGGATAAAATTAAGGATATCGAGAAAATTTGGGAGCCTTTTTATGTACTAGAATCTTCTCGTAGTAAAGAAAAATCAGGTACAGGATTAGGTTTAGCGATAGTGAAAAGTATTTTAGAAAGGCATGGTTTTGAATATGGAGTTTCCTCTATAGATGGAGAAATTCAATTTTATATAAATGTGAAAAAGGACTAATGAAAATATTAGTCCTTTTTGCAGCTTTAGAGATTAGCGATACAGGATGAATCACCATAATTTTCAAAATTGATGTATTAAATGGAGAATTAGCAAATGTTCTACTTTCATTAAATTCACGTGAAGTTCACAGGAAAACGTTATATTTACATAGTTATATTTGAATTTAATGAAGTGAGGTATTCAGATTTGAAAAGAAAGAAATTAGTAATTGGTAGCATTTTAATGGGTATGACGTTATCTTTATCTGCATGTGGTTCATCAGATAATATTGTAACGACAAAATCAGGAAGCATTTCAGAAAGTGATTTTAACAAAAAATTAAAAGAAAACTACGGTAAACAGAATTTATCTGAAATGGTAGTAGAAAAAGTATTACATGATAAATATAAAGTTACGGATGAAGAGGTAACGAAACAACTAAAAGAATTAAAAGACAAGATGGGCGATAATTTTAATACATATATGGAATCCAATGGTGTGAAAAATGAAGATCAGTTGAAAGAGAAATTAAAGCTTACTTTTGCTTTTGAAAAAGCTATTAAAGCAACCGTAACGGAAAAAGATATTAAAGATCATTATAAGCCAAAGCTTCAAGTTAGCCATATTTTAGTAAAAGATGAAAAGACAGCAAAAGAAATTAAAGAAAAATTAAATAGTGGCGAAGATTTCGCGGCATTGGCTAAACAATATTCAGAGGATCCAGGTTCTAAAGAAAAAGGTGGGGAACTATCTGAATTTGGACCTGGTATGATGGTGAAAGAATTTGAGGATGCTGCGTATAAGTTAGAAGTTGGTCAATTGAGTGAACCTGTTAAATCTTCTTTCGGATATCATATTATTAAGCTAACGGATAAAAAAGAGCTTAAACCGTATGAGGAAGAGAAAGAGAATATTCGTAAAGAATTAGAACAGCAACGTATACAAGATCCTCAATTCCATCAACAAGTTACTAGAGAACTGCTTAAAAATGCAGATATAAAGGTATCTGATAAAGACTTGAAAGATACCTTTAAAGAGTTAGAAAAATAATAAATGGAATGTAAGGCAAGCGATAGAAATATCGGTTGTCTTTTTCTCTATTTATCCCGCTATTTGCCGGGCAGTAAGACCCCACCTCAAAATTCAGCGAAAGCAAAGAAGTGGCCCTGCTGATCGTAAACGCCCAATTGGTGAGGGCTGATTAAAGTTTCACGTTATAAAGAAGGAGGAAGTGGGAAAATAATTTCACACCTCTATTAAATTTTACTTAATAAGAAATCTTTGAGTTTCTCAACTTTTATATAAAAATAAAACTGAATTTTCAGTTATTTTGTTATATAGTAAAAGAGAACGAATAAGGGGAGGGAATATTTTGAGTAAAAAGAAAATGGCAATTACACTGTCAGCAATGCTATCTGCAACAATTATACCTAGCTTTACTATGGATGTGCATGCAGAGAAGAAGGAAGAGACTAAAAGTACGAAAATTGAATTAGAAAATGGGATGACAAAACCGATTTATTCTCTCGATGAAGCTATTATCGAAAATTTATATGTAGAGACAGAAGTTGATAGTGATCGAGACGGTAAGAAAGACAGAGTATCGATAAAAGTTATGCGTCCAAAAACAGATCCGAATGTGAAAGTTCCTGTTATTTATGAAATGAGTCCATATCGATCTGGATTAAAAGATGTTCCTGTATATAATGTAGATGAAGAATTGTATGCGTATGAAGGAAAACCGTATGGAGCGGTTAATCTTGGTTCGTATGGGAACTATTACGTGCCAAGAGGTTATGCAGTTATTCTAGGCGAAAGTATCGGTACTGGAAAATCAGATGGATGCCCTACAACTGGAGATGAACAAGAGATACTCGGGACAAAATCTGTTATTGATTGGGTAAACGGTCGCGCGAAAGCATTTACAGAACAGGGTGAGGAAGTTCAGGCAAATTGGTCTACAGGAAATGTAGGTATGACTGGAGTTTCTTATAATGGTACATTACCAAATGCTGTTGCGACTACTGGAGTTGAAGGTTTAAAAACAATTATTCCAATCGCAGCAATTAGTAGTTGGTATGATTATTATCGTGCAAATGGTGCAGTCATTGCTCCAGGCGGATATCAAGGGGAAGATACAGATAATATGGCAGAAGCAGTACTGACAAGGGAAAACCCTGAAGTTTGCGGACAAGTTATAAAAGAGTTAACGGCTGGGCAAGACCGAAAAACAGGTAATTATAATGATTTTTGGGATAAACGTAACTATGTAAAAGATGCTAAAAATGTAAAAGCGAGTGTATTTGTTGTTCATGGTTTAAACGATTGGAATGTTAAAACAAAACAGTTCGCGCAATGGTGGGAAGCACTTGGAGAAAATAATGTTCCGCGTAAAATGTGGCTACATCAAGGTGGTCATGGTGGGACATCAAGTAATAGCTGGCAGCAAACACAAAATAAATGGTTAGATTATTGGTTATACGGGATTGAAAATGGAATTATGGATGAACCAATGGTTGATGTGCAAAGAGAAAATAAAACGTGGCAAAAGATAAAAAATTGGCCAGATCCATCAGCTGTACCTTCAAAAATCCGTATGTATTTAAGTAATAAATTAGTCAATTTGCCATTAAGTATGGGATCGGCTAATAAAGTTTTCTCATTCTTAGATGATGCACAAATGAAATCAAACCAATTAGTAGCAAACCCAGAATTAGAAGTAGCAAATCGATTAGTATATACAATGCCTGTACTGCAAAAAGATACGCGTATAAGTGGTACACCAAAGATTTCAATTACAGGAAATATTGATCGATCTGTATCAAATTTAACAGCATTACTTGTTGACTATGGAGGAGCGAAGCCGGAAATCGTAACGAGAGGCTGGATGGATCCACAAAACGTAAAGAGTATAGAAAATTCAACAGCGATTCAAGCGGGCAAAGATTATACATTTACATGGGACATGCAGCCAGATGATTATGTATATAAAGTGGGGCATCAAATCGGAGTTGTTTTAATTGCAAGTGATTATGATTATACAATTAGACCGAAAGCTGGCACGAAACTTACAGTGAAATTAAGTGAAGTGACATTGCCGATTGTGAAATAAATATTTTTTCTAAAGAGCTTACTAAAGTAAGCTCTTTAATTTGTAGTCTGAATTTTTAATTTTTATATTTCAAATTGGAAGGTTATGTAATACAATATCATTATATTCTATGGAAAGTGAGTGATATATTATGACAGTCAGCTCTTTCGAAATATCATTAAAATCAGAGGTGCAGGAAGATTAGTTGAATTGAAATCTTCCGTACGTAAAAACGGAGGAGAAAATAAATGTTTAGCTTTTATAGTACACTTTGTACAGAACTGTATGATTACACAAAACCAGTCGGTTATTCTTTAAATGGTGATATTGAGTATTACAAAAAACGTTTAAAAGATTGTAGAGGAAGAATCCTCGAAGCCGCAGTAGGTTCAGGACGTGTCATCATTCCGCTTCTAGAGGCTGGTTTTAAAGTGGATGGGATAGATTATTCACCTGAAATGCTAGATTCTTGCCGTAAGCGCTGTAAAGAGAGAGGCTTACATCCTAATTTATATGAAGGAAGCTTGCAACAATTTTCACTTCCGCATAAATATGACGCAATTATCATTCCTACTGGATCTTTTTGTTTAATTGAAAATCGTGTGGATTCTATAAATGCATTGAAATGTTTTTATGAACATCTTAATCCAGATGGACGATTAATCGTAGATATTATGCTTCCGCATGACTGGAAGACTGGGGAAATTCATACATCGACTTTCTCTTTGCCGAGTGGAGACGGAATCACATTAGAAAATAAATCAATTGAAATAGATTGGCTGAACCAAGTTACTGTGTCATATTTGAAATATGAAAAGTGGAGTAAAGGACAGTTAGTACAAACAGAATTGCAACGCTTTGCGCTGCGCTGGTATGGAATAGAAGAGTTTAAACTTCTTTTAGAAAGTATAGGTTTCTCTAATATTACTTGCTCTGCTGAATATGATTATGAAAAAGAACCGTCAAATGCAAATCAAATGATTACTTTTGAAGCTGTGCGAAAAGAATAGAACTAAAACTATGAATAAAAAATAAGGCAATCGATTTAAAATCGGCTGCCTTATTTTTTATTTTATGTAATGGTTTATAGAGAAAGATTGGAGGGAAATAAATGAAACTTATATTAATATTTGGCCCACAAGCAGTTGGAAAAATGACAGTGGGGCAAGAATTAGCAACATTAACCGGTTTAAAACTTTTTCATAACCACATGACAATTGATTTAGTAAGTCCAATTTTTGATTACAGTACGAAAGAAGCAAAAAGGCTAGTAAGTTTATTTCGTTTTCGTTGTCCAAGCATTTTCCTATTAATTACATATACTATTTATGTTAAAGTCGGCTACTATTTTATATAGGGCTGTTATTTTCCTATAAATGCTATTTTAGTGAAGTGGGAGGAATCAATTTGGAAAACGTAGAACAAGATAGAATTGAAAATCAAGTGTATTCAAATCGTGTAGTAAGATCAGAATTTGATTCGAATTGGGAAACTTGTATATCAAAGAGTGGTTATGTAATTTATGTAGCAACAAGTAATAATGCTGAAGTAATAGTGCTTCTTGCAGATGGTTCAAGTAAATTATTAATTTTCGAAAAAGGCGGTAAAGTAGTAGTTGGTGGCGGTGGAACAAGTCATTACAGTAAGCCGCATATTGCAAGAAATATTTAAGATAGAACATGTTAATTAAGAAGAAGCTGGAAAACGGTTGTCATTCATGTTTAGGGCATGATAGACGAACCGTTTTTTATTTGTTTATAAATTTAGAAGAACTTCATTGATTACAAATACATCAGGATGAGCAGCGAAATTAGAAGAAAACTTGGCGGCTAATGGTACAAAATATTATGTAGGTTTGCAAGAATCTTATAAGCGATATAAAAAAGCATTTCCTATTTGGGGAAACACTACTTCTATGTTATAGTATAATAGTGTTTTTAGATGGTGCTATTTTAATATATTTATAATTTTGTTATGTATTATTTTTATATTAAATAAGCGTCTAAAGTATTTTTTTATATAAGGAGTAATAATTAGAGAAATGAAAAATATAGACTTTATACTAGAAAGTGATGAGGCATTAAAACCGTCTGAACGATTAGTACTATTATTATTAGAGAAGCATAGAATGCTATATACGAACGATCTATTGGCATTATCAAATTTATCATATAAAACATTAACAGATTCATTAACGGCGCTAGTTTTAAAATCGTATGTGTTAAAGGAAACAGGTAAGGGAAGAAGACAGAATTGCTATAGATTAGTATGATAAGGCAGCTGTTTTAGAGACTTTTACATATGTTTTTTCAATCGTAAGGTGGAAGTGTGTTTTTTTGTTTTCAAACGAAAAATTTACTATAAGAGGGTTTAAGATAGTATCGTTTCATTTTTGTAAATGTAATTATTTCATCATTGAAAATACAAAAATAAAATAAACAGTATAAAAAAGAAATAAAAAAACAATCCATTTTAAAAAGGGATTGTTTTTTTTATTGGAATAATATTATTTGATATGTTGAAAGCATAAATAGCAGAATAAACATTACCTGTTTTAGTTCATGAAACTGAACAAATATGATGAAAACTATGTGTATAGTTTTTTGCTTGCTTTTTCAGTAACTCTAATGAAATCATGGTCTTCATTGTTTAAAGGCAGTATTTTTAACATTATTGCTATTCAGCCATTAAGCACAAAAAAGTAATATATATAATATTATTATGTAAACTTAAGATTTTAAAAGGAAAATATAATAATTAATAGAACATGTAGAAGGAGATGCTTAAATATTTTGAAGGATGGGAGATTATTATGGAGCATTTACAATCAATAGCACAAGCTGTGATAAGTGGTAATAAGGAAAAAGTAGTGAAGTTTATAAAGGCGAGTCCAAGTATTGTTAACGAATGTAGTGAAGATGGCTGGACACCACTTCATTTAGCAGCTTATTTTGGACAGAAAGAAATAGCGAGTTTTCTTTTAGAAAGCGGTGCAGATTTACATAATAGAGCGAAAAACGAAAATGAAAATACACCTTTGCAAGCGGCAATTGCGAACAAGCAAAGTGAACTTGTCGCTTTCTTAATTGAAAAAGGATCAGATGTAAATATTATGCAAAGTGGTGGCTGGACAGGACTCCACGAAGCAGCATTATTAGGAAATGAAGAAATAATTATGTTGCTCCTTAAAAATGGAGCTAATAAGATGATTAAGAAAAATGATGGGAAAACAGCGTATGATATTGCATTAGAAAAAGGATATAATCACCTTTTACATCATTTGAAACAGGAAGTGAACTTATGATGAATACATGGAGTGTTGGTATATTTTTATTTAATGAAGTAGAAGTGTTAGACTTTGCAGGGCCATTTGAAGTTTTTTCTGTGACTGAGGTGAATGGAGAAAAAACATTTACTGTTTATACAGTTAGCGAGAATGGGGAAATGATTACAGCAAGGAATGGATTGAAGGTACAGCCAGATTATAGTATTGAAAATTTACCACCAGTGGATATTTTAATAATTCCGGGTGGACTAGGTGCTAGAAAATATGAAATGAAAAATGAAATAGTAATAAAATGGATTCGCCAACAAATGAAAGAAGTAAAGCTGATGACTTCAGTTTGTACAGGAGCGCTATTACTGGCGAAAGCAGGTTTACTGGAAGGTTTAAAAGCAACAACACATTGGGCTAGTATTGAAAAGTTTAAAAATGAGTTTCAAAATGTTGAAGTTATAGAAAATGTAAAGTTTGTAGATGAAGGACATATTATAACATCTGCCGGAATTTCAGCTGGAATTAATATGGCATTTCATATTGTGAAAAACTTGTTAGGTGTGCATGTTGCGGAGGACACAGCGAAGCGAATGGAGTATGATATTAGTTTGCCAAATTAAAAAGCCCGGATTGGGCTTTTTATATTGAATGAATATAGTTAAGCTCTTCATCACTCAAAATAGGGCGAACAGATGCATTTGCATTTTCTTGTGCTTGTGTTCCTGTTTTTGCACCAGGAATTACAACACTTACTGCCGGATGAGAGAGTACATAGCGAAGTGCAAGTTGCCCTAGGGTCTGATTTTTATTTGAGAGCAGCCGAAGTTTCTCTACGGTTTGTAAGTCTTCTTGAAACCAAGTTTCATTTGGCCAATCTTTGCGTAAATCTCCATCTGGAAAAATTGTTTTATTTGTGAATTTTCCAGTTAAAATGCCCATTTTTAATGGACCACGAATAACAGCTCCTAGATTTTTCTCTTGTAAGAATGGTAATATATCTTTTTCTGGTTTTCGATTTAATATATTGTAATCAAGTTGTACGATATCAATTTCGTTGTTGTTATTGAAATGATGAATGTATTGTAAATCATGAGTCGAAACACCGACTGCTCTTACTTTGCCATCACGTTTTAATATGTCAAATGCATGTAGAAATGCTTCTGTTTCTCTACGATTATGCCACCAAATATGACAAAAATAAAGATCAATATAATCTGTTTGAAGACGTTGTAAACTTGTTTCGAATACGGCGATGATTTTTTCGGGAGTATCATATACAGGAACTCCATTAGGGTCGTAGTGATGTCCGATTAAACCACCTTTCGTTGATAGGATAATATCATTACGATGTCCTTTAATCGCGGTAGCTACCAACTTTTCACTATGTCCTAAACCATACACATCCGCAGTATCAATAAAATTCACACCACACTCAATTGCTTTTTTTATAGCGGTTATAGATTGTTTATCGTTAACAGGTCCCCATTCATCACCACCGATTGCCCATGCGCCAAAACCTATTTCAGAAACAGTTATTCCAGTTTTACCTAATGTGCGGTAATACATATTCCCCCTCCTTGTAAGCATGTTATAACATGGATATGTGGGGAAGGAATTTTGTGTGTGAAAAAACTCTTCTACAATAGTAGAAAAAGAATTACAGAAACTACTATTTTATAGCAGCATGTATAAAAAAAATCGGTGTAAATATGGAAATGTCGTCGAATGCTATCTTTAATTGGTTAATTTATGGGATATTTTTGTGAAGGAGTTTATTTTATAAGAATAGAATTTAGTTTAGTAAGAAAACGTGCCGATGGTAGTGAAAAATATGGGTTAGGGGGATTTGAATGAGGAAACTCGAGCGAGTAAATGTTCCTAATATACCAGAGCAATTATCACAACCTAGTGACAAGCGTAGGATAAATAAAAAGAAGTTAAGGCGACTTATTTTAATGGTCCTTTTTATTGCGGCAACTACTCTATATGTTCAATATATTTTAACGAAACAACAAGAAGTAATTGATAAAAAGAAAGATACGATTACGGATCAAAAGAAGCAATTAGTATCTTTAAAAAAAGATAAAGATTCTTTAAAGACTAACATAGAAAATTTAACAGACGATGAGGAAGAAATTTTGAAGTTAGCGAGAAAAGAGTATCAATTTTCTAAGTCAAATGAAACTATATTTGTGATGCCAAAGTAATAAAAACAGTTAGCCATTGAACTGCACCCCCAATTGTTAGACACCGTCTAACAATTGGGGGTGCAGTTTTTTATGTATGAATGTCATGGTACAAGGAACAATCACATATTGTAGAAATGAAGAGTTTAAGCTATTTTCATAAATATGGAATATGCACTAAAATAAATGTTGTTAAAATTCTGTCAATTATATTATAATACAAGGTAAGCGGATACATTTTTTAATCAACGTTGAGTTCCTCGCTCATACGACTATTAAGAAACCCGTTATCCTCGTATAAGAAAGGAAGATAGCTGTGTACGCCTCAAATACAATTTATATCGTAGGGGATGCGAAAGCACCTCAAAATAATCCCATTACTGAAAAGTTTAAAAGCTATTTCGTAGCATTTATACTTGTTAAGGATACAGGGGAAATTGTAGATGCAGACTGCTCAGCGACAATTGCATTAACATCTCAATTTGTTAAATATTTATTTCTACATAAAAATATAAATGACCCGGCGTTAGTAATGGAAGTAAAGAACCGATATTTCGGTTCTTCTCAAAAAGCGTTACTTGTAGCGCTAAAAGATGCACAGGAAAAATATAATCAGATTGCTGCTTTGTCTACTCAATCATAGACAAAATCCAGCCGTAAGAATCATTCTTATGGCTGGATTTTTTTATTTCACATTATCGTCCTACATCAAAAGCAAACGAAAATAAAGTAGAGAGATAGGAGAGTAAATGCCCAATGGGTTTACCTAATAATCCGTGGGTATAAATCTCCGGTGGATTAAAATTTCACTTCATTGGAGAACGAAAGGATGAACAAAATGAAAATTACAGATGTAAAAGTAAATCGTAGACGTGTAAAACTGCATACACCGTTTAAAACCGCGCTTCGTACTGTAACCGAAATTGAAAGTATAGATGTTTATATTCATACAGACGAAGGAGTGATTGGTAAGGGGGCTGCAGCCGCAACGCCAGTTATTACGGGGGATTTCACCAGCGGAATGGAAGAAGCGATTTTAGGGCCGATGCGTTCATGTTTAATTGGTCAAAATATCATTCAATTTCAGCAGTTACTACAGCGCATTCAAATGAGTTGTATTGGAAATTCAAGTGCAAAAGCAGCGGTAGATATCGCTTTATATGATGTATATTGCCAATATCAAAATGTGCCGTTATATGCATTGTTAGGCGGGAAGAAAGAAATTCATACCGATATTACAGTGAGTGTAGATGAGCCTGTATTAATGGCAAAAGAAGCGAAGAAACATATAGAAAAAGGATTTCAAACATTAAAGATTAAAGTGGGTAAAGAGGCGCATTTAGATTTGGAACGTATTGAGGCAATTCGAAATGTGGTACCAAGAAATACGACATTACGTTTAGATGCGAATCAAGGTTGGAGTCCAAAAGAAGCGGTCTCTATCATTCAAGAGATGGAAAATCGTAATTTAAATATAGAATTTATTGAACAACCAGTACACGCGAAAGATTGGGATGGGTTAA
Source organism: Bacillus sp. PPSBB_2 (assembly GCF_045291115.1). Taxonomy (NCBI): domain Bacteria; kingdom Bacillati; phylum Bacillota; class Bacilli; order Caryophanales; family Bacillaceae; genus Bacillus; species Bacillus sp. PPSBB_2. The sequence continues at coordinate 2,981,787 of NZ_CP147983.1, read as the reverse complement.
AGTACGTCAAAGATCGTGTGCAAACGCCAATTATGGCCGATGAAAGTATATTTTCAGCAAGTGACGCATTAAAGCTCGTTCAAGGAAGATATGCAGACTTCATTAATATTAAATTAATGAAATGTGGTGGCATACGTGAAGCATGGCGTATTGCTGATATCGCAGAAACAGCTGGTGTGAAGTGTATGGTGGGCAGCATGATGGAGTCTTCACTTTCCGTTAGTGCTGTTGCGCATTTAGCGGCAGCGCATCCTAATATTCATTATTTTGATCTTGATGCACCGCTTTGGTTAATGGAAGAGCCAGAAGGAATGACTTATTCTGGATCAAAGGTAAACCTTCAATCGACAGTGAATAGTAAATCTTAGGAGAAGAGACAAGTAAACTATCTTTTAAGGGGGATATATATGAAAAAAGTAGGAACTGCATTTTTAACAACTTTATTTATATTTTCATCGTTTACATCGGCAAATGCTGAAGAAAAGAAGGATAATAAAGCATTTATAGATGTATCTGCTGCAACGTTATGGACAGCACCTGATTCATTAAGACCAATCGATACACCGAGTGCAACAAATCCAGTGGATCTATGGAAATGGACGAAATCAATGACACTTGACGAGAAACTATGGTTAACAAATGCAAATAAATTAGAAACACAAGCTTTACTCGGTCAAGAAGTAACTGTTATTGATAAGAAAGGCGAATGGGTGAAGGTATTAGTGCATGGACAGCCAACACCACGAAATGAAGAAGGTTATCCGGGCTGGATGCCTGAAAAACAATTAACATATAATCAAGAATTTGCAGATAAAACAAATGAACCTTTTGTCTTAATAACCAAACCAACAGCGATTTTATATATAAATCCTTCTGAAAAACATAAATCACTTGAAGTCAGTTATAATACAAGACTGCCGCTATTAAGTGAAGACACAATTTCATACCGTGTATTGTTGCCAAATGGTCAGAAAGCATGGCTACGAAAAAATGATGGAACAGTTTACCGATCTCAAACTGATATTCCAACTCCGGCGGCCGATGATTTAATTAACACAGGGAAAATGTTTTTAGGCTTACCGTATATATGGGCTGGTACAAGTGGTTTTGGATTTGATTGCTCTGGCTTCACACATACGATCTATAAATCGCACGGCATTACAATTCCGCGAGATTCTGGACCGCAATCAAGAGCAGGGGTTGCAGTTGATAAAGAAAATCTACAAAAAGGAGATTTAATTTTCTTTGCACATGATCAAGGGAAAGGTAGTGTCCATCACGTTGCAATGTATATTGGTGATGGCAATATGATTCACTCACCAAGAGCTGAAAGGTCGGTAGAGATTATACCGCTAAATACACCAGGATATATAGAAGAATACGCTGGTGCTCGTCGTTACTTACCTTAAAAATAGAAGGGGGTTTTTAAATGAAAAAAGTTGTTCGTTACTCATTAGTTAGTACTCTATTAGTTTCTTCATTTTTAGTTGGTTGCGCAAAAGAAAAAACTGCAACAAAGCCGAAAGATGAGAAGAAAGTATTACAGTTACTAGAAACAGGTGAAATTCCGTCGTTAAATTCAGGGAAAGTAACAGATGCAGTCTCGTTTAACGTTTTGAATAACGTAATGGAAGGACTATTTCGTCTATCGAAAAATGATGAAGTAATTGAAGTCGGCGCACAAAAATATGAAGTGAGTAAAGATGGAAAAACATATACATTCCAATTACGTGATGCGAAATGGTCTAACGGAGAGCCAGTAACCGCTCATGATTATGTATACGCTTGGAAGAAATTGGTAAATCCAGATACTGCTTCTCAATATGCATACATTGCGTACGATGTAAAAAATGCTGAGAAAATAAATAAAAAACAACTAGGTCTAGATGAATTAGGAGTAAAAGCGAAGGATGATAAAACATTCGTCGTAGAGCTAGAACATCCTGTACCGTATTTTACGAAATTATTAATTTTACCATCCTTCTATCCAATTAACGAAAAATATGCGAAAGAGCAAGGTGATAAATATGGATTAGAAGCAAATAAAGCGGTATATAATGGACCGTTTACATTATCAGAGTGGAAGCATGAAGCTAGCTTTACAATGAAGAAAAACGATAAGTATTGGGATAAAAAAGAAGTGAAGTTAGATGAAGTAAACTATCAAATTGTAAAAGAAATTTCAACTGCGGTAAATTTATATGAAACAGATAAAGTTGATAGAGCTGTTATTTCTACAGAATTCGTAGATAAATATAAAAATAATAAAGAGTTAAAACAATATACAGATCCAGTTATGTACTTCTTCCGATTTAATGAAAATGTACCGATTCTTAAAAATAAAAATGCACGTCTTGCGCTAAGTACAGTTTTTGATAAGAAGGGACTCGCAGATTCATTTTTAAATGATGGATCGGTTGCAGCAAACTATTACGTACCAAAAGGATTTTTAAAGGGCCCAGATAAGAAAGATTTTAGAAGTACGGCTGGTGAGTTTAATAAGACAAATGTAAAACAGGCGAAGGAATATTGGGAGAAAGCAAAACAAGAGACAGGTACAAATGAAGTGACGTTAGAACTATTAAATTATGACTTGGAAAACTTTAAAAAAGTTGGAGAGTACATTAAAGAGCAGCTTGAGAAAAACTTACCAGGATTAAAAGTGAATGTGAAATTACAACCACATACGCAAAAATTAGCACTTGAGAAGAAGAAAGAATATGAAATGTCGTTATCACGCTGGTTACCAGATTATCCAGATCCAATGACTTACTTAGAAGTATTCCTTTCTGGAAGTAGCGTCAATAATACAGAATATGCAAACCCAGAATATGATGCGTTAATTAAGAAGATTAAAACAGAATTAGGTAATGATGAAAAGGCTCGCTGGAAAGCAATGCAAGATGCTGAAAAAATGCTACTGGATGATGCGGTAATTGCTCCAGTATTCCAGCGCGGATTATCTTACTTACAAAAACCCTATGTGAAAGATTTATATGTACATCAATTTGGTCCAGCTACAAGTTTAAAATGGGCAGATGTACAAAAATAAAGTGATGGAGAAACAGACTTCATGTATGTGATAGTCTGTTTTTCTCATTTAAAGTTAGAAAAATAGTTCATGGTATAATTTATTAGTCTGTAAACAGTATTTGGAGGGGAAATGATGTCTATGTTTGAAGAAGAGAAAGTAATTTATACAAAAAGATTATTTATGAGGAAACCAATTGTAGAAGATATTAATCAGTTTTATAACATATTAAAAAAAGATACTGTTGGCAAATGGTTGGCTAAATCAAGAGGAATGTCGAAGGAAGAAACAAATGATTATATTGGGCAACTTATCTTACATTGGGAACAGTATGACTTCGGGGTATGGTTGTTATTTAATAGTAAAACAGGAAAGCTTTTAGGACATTGTGGTTTAAGAACGGTAGAGGAAACAGGTGAAATAGAAATTATGTATCTCCTTGACCCAGAACATTGGAGGAATGGGTATGCATTAGAAGCAGCAGAGGCTTCCATTAAATATGCAATAGAGACTTTGAATGTAACAAGAATAATTGCTAGAGTTAAAGTAGCAAATGAGAGCTCGAAAAAACTTTTACGAAAGCTCGGGTTTATATATACTCATGAAGTTAATCATAGCGGGCGTTTATTATCATATTTTGAACTTCATACATCATCCGAAGAATTCTAGACATTTCATATGTTTTTTTATTGTTAAAAAATACAATTATTAATGAAATTCCAGTGTGAAATTTATGTAGAATCTTGTATAATTAACGTGTTTCTATGGAAACATTTTCTTGTGCTATTTATATAGGACTTAATAGACCAAGTAAGGAAATACATACATGTATATAATAGATAAATAGAATGGAACATGTATAGAGAAAAAGGAGAGAAAAGATGACGTGTCAAAAACAAGGGTTACAATTTAATAACGATAGAAAGAGGGACAGAAGATGAAAATGAAGCATGCTTTTGGTCCTATAATTTTAGCGTGTGTGCTTTTTTTCATTATCATTCTAATCCCATCGAAAAGTTTAGTATCGCTTATTAGTGATAAGAAGGTAGAAGATGCGGCAACTTCTTTACAAAAAGAGAAATTACAAAGTGTTTTCTTACAGCAAAAAATGTTAGAGAATTCACAGTATTTACCGATGTACGGTTCATCAGAATTTTTACGAATGGATGCATATCATCCGTCTAATTATTTCAAAGTAAACCCAACTGGTTTTACACCGTTTTTAATTGGAACTGGTGGTACACAAAGTTTAGCTCATATTTTAAATATGACATCTACTATGGATGAATTAGAAGGTAAAAAAGTAGTCTTTGTTCTTTCACCACAATGGTTTACAAAGACTGGTGTATCACAAGGGGATTTCACTAATAATTTCTCCAAACAACAAGCATATCATTTTATTTTTAATGATGAGATAAATCCAGAAATGAAGAAGCAAATCGCGAAACGGCTATTAGATTATAAAGTTGTTCAAGAAGATGATATATTAAAAAATTCATTAGAAGGTATTGTATATAATGATTCGAAACATAACATAAAAGCAGGGTTAGTTAAACCACTTGCTTATATGCATCGAAATATTTTAGATCATAGAGGTTTATTTAACTCTTTATTTAAAATCGAACCGATGAAAGAGAAAACAAATATCGGACTTCGTTCAATTTCTTGGGAAGACGCACGTAAACACGCAGAACAAGAAGGGAAAGCTGAATCTACTACAAATACATTCGGAATTGAAAATCCGTATTATCATAAGAATAATCTGAAGAAAAAACTAAAAGGTTTAAAAAACTTTAGAGCAAATGAAACATATGATGAATCACCAGAATACGGTGATTTACAAATTATTTTAGAGTTATTTAAAGAGAAAAATGTCAAACCACTCTTTATTTCTGTACCTGTAAATGGGCCTTGGTATGATTATACTGGCTTCCCGAAAGAACGCCGTGAAGTGTATTATAAAAAAGTTCGAGAACAGGTTGAGAAAGCAGGATATCCAGTAATTGATTTCTCTGGTCATGAATATGATAAGTATTTCTTAAAAGATACGATTCATTTGGGCTGGAAAGGTTGGATTTATTTTGATGAAGCAGTGCAGAAATTTTATTCTGAGAAATAAAGTATAGAAATCGGAATGGCTATGAGCCGTTCCGATTTTTTTAGTATAGAGGATTTTGGTGAGGACAATTTGGGAATGCATGTATATCTTGAATCTGTCTATAATCATAATGTTTCATTGCAAACTGAGCTTGATAAAGGTATTCATACACATATAATTGACCATCATGCGCTGAACATAATACACCAGAAGTTCCTTGTCCATTTATGAAGGAAATGCCGATAGGGCGTCCGATTAAGTACGGTATTTTTTGCTGCCAATGCATAGGGGAACCACTCCTTTTTGAGATAATATACGAAAGAAATGATTAAATGGTTGCTTATCCATGTAAATGTAGATGGAAAGGTGTTATATAATTCCTGAAGATTAATTCATATATAAATAAAAAACCGCTATAATTCCGAATGAATTTATAGCGGTTTTTATTATATTCTTAAGCGAGATTTTTACGCTTTTTTGTCCATTTTTTTATAACGAAGTATAAAAGTATAAGTACGACGCCACCAATTGCGAATGATTTCACATACGGACCAGCAATATCATTTATATTCTCCCAATTTTCACCTAGTTTTTCACCTAAATAAATGAAAATAATAGACCAAGGGATAATCGCAAGTGCTGTTAATGTAGTGAAACGTAGTAATGGCATTTTTGTAATACCAGCAGGAATTGAAATCGCATGACGCACTACTGGAATGAAGCGTGCTGTAAAAATGACGCCAGTTCCGTAACGATTAAACCAATCTTCTGCAGCATCTATTTGTTTTTTATGTATGAAAATATATTTTCCGTAACGTTCTAATATAGGGCGTCCGCCGTATCGTCCAAGCCAATAAATAAAGATTTGAGCAATAACACCGCCAATTGTACCGAATACAACAGCGCCTATAAATGAGATACTTCCATTGAATACTAAGTATCCTGCATAAGCAAGGACAATTTCACTTGGGATAATTTCAATCATAAGTCCAAGCATAATGCCCCAATAACCTAATCCTTCAAAAAACGTTAATACTGAATGAATAAAACTACTTAACATTGTTGCACCTTCTAGTTTATGAATTTTTGAGTATAAGAACCTTTTATTTAATGACGTAAAAGGTTCACTATATGTAGATTATACCTTATTTACATAGGGGATTGCTATTTCAATTCTTTTATGTCTCTCATAATTATTATAGTAAAAGATATAAGCCGCGTTTTCATGAAGGGTTAATGAAAAGATTATTAAAAATTTCTCATATATCAATGATAATAGACTGAAAATTAAGTATAATGGTATAGGTCTTTCATTTACAAAAATAGGAGGAGAACGTATGTATATTACAGATCCGATTTATGGACCAATCTCTATTCGTGATAGAGATATCCTTCGATTGATAGATACAAAAGCATTTCAAAGGTTGGCGAATATTAAACAACAAGGACATACTTATTTTTTACATGAGAACGCAATACATACGAGGGAAGAACATTCGATAGGTGTATATGTGCTAGTAAATAAAGTGATAGAACATCTTACTGAGATTGGTGACATACATTTATCGAAATATGAACGAAAGCTAGTATCTACTGTAGCCCTTCTACACGATGTTGGACATGGGCCATATTCACATTGTTTTCAGCAAATATCGGGTGAAGATCATGGTGAGTGGACGGTACGAATCATTCAAGAGGACGAAGAAATACGTACGATTTTAAATCAAACACCTAGATTATTAGATGATGTAACGAAAGCTTTAACAGAAGATGGAGTTTTTCCAATTATAGATGAGCTCTTATTTAATTCATTAGGAATGGATCAATTAGATTTTTGGAATAGAGATTTATATTACTCATCGCTTGAATTAGAAGGTTTACAGATAGAAGAATTGATTGCTAACATGCGTTTAATTGACGATAAACTTGTTATTGAAGAATCAGGAATCCCCTTCATCGAACAATTAATGAAAATGAAAGAAGGGCTTTACAATAATGGATTTGGCCACCCGTTTGTGATAGGAAAAGACATATTGCTGCAAACAATTTTAAAAATGATAGAGGAGAAAAATCTTTCGTTCTATACTCCTGAACTTCAAAACTTCTTTCATAAAGGAGAGAAGTTAGAAGTAGAAGACTTTCTTCCTTTACAAGATGAAATGATTTTAAATGAAATAAAGTACTTTGCAAAATCAGAGGACGTACAATTAGCGACGTTAATTCACCTTTATTTTTCAGAAGCCAAAAGTTTATCTTTTGAAAAAGGACTAGAGGGTGATTTTAAAAAGGAAAATAGCACCTTAGCAGTAATAACTGAGAAAAAGGCGTACAGTTCATATGTAGGTGGTATTTACGTCTATAGTGAGGGGCAGTTAGAGGACATTTTAGAGAAATCAAATTTCATTCAAGAGATAGTAAAATTGCCTAAAAAAGAATATGCCTATTCAATTTGATTTGGTTCGAAAATAAAAAATGAATGAGATGGAAACGTAAATTTAGAGGAGGGAATAAAATACATGAAACATAAAATTGCTGTACTGGCAGATGTACATGGAAATGCAACTGCTTTAAAAGCAGTTATCGAAGATTCTATGAAAGAAGGTGTGACTGATTATTGGTTTTTAGGAGATTTAATTATGCCTGGTCCTGGATCGAATGATTTATTTGAAATATTAGAAAGTATTAACGTTGATACTTATGTACAAGGAAACTGGGAAGATAGTTTTCTTGACGTTCTTAATAAAAATATTGATATTGATAACGCAACTGATATTTATGTTTCTAGATTAGTTCAGTATCAATGTGAAAACTTGGATGAAAACTATATTAAGCATGTTAAAAATTTACCATTACATATAACAAAACAGGTTAATGATTTATCAATCAGTATTAGTCATAATCTACAAAATAAAAATTACGGGGGAGATTTGTGGCCCACTAATAATCAGGAACAGTTTGATCGGTTATTTGATCGTGATTATGATATTGCGATTTACGCTCATACCCACCATCAATTATTGCGCTATAGTAGCAATGATCAATTAATTATTAACCCAGGAACAGTTGGACAACCTTTTTACAAGTGGAATAAGCTAAACTCTGACTTACGTGCTCAGTATGCAATTCTTGAAATTGATGAGGCAGGGATTACTGATGTGAGGTTTAAAAAGGTTTTTTACGATGTAGAAAAGGAATATAAAAATGCCATAAATAAAAATCTTCCTTATATTGATTTATATCGTGAGCTGTTAGAGACAGGAAAAACTCATACGCATGATATTGAATTATTACAAGAAATTAATGACAAATATAATTATAAAGATGAAGTAATTAAGTTTATCGAGAAAATCTGATGGGAATTTAATAAAAAGAAATGAACATTGTTGAATGTTAGGTTAGTCATGATTTTTACATAATCAAGAGCTATTGTAGAATGAAACTTAGATGTAAAATGATTTTTGTATTTTATATTGATTGAAAACAAGCATCCCCCTGTACTACGTATATGACGGGGGGATGCTTGTTTTTTACGGCTTCACATCTAAGTTCTGTAAAAATAAAGTTGCTGTTACGTAACGTTTTGCTAACATTTGTACATAAGCGGTATGTACAGAAAGGGTCGCAATAATAATAGCGTTACGAATTGCTTCGCGTTGTTCGTTATTAATTTGATCGAACTTGCTTGCGATTTTATCAGCTTTTTCTTTTACGATGTTTTCAATTGTATGAACGGTATCTGTTGCATTTAATTGTAAGCAATTCCCTTGATTGAGTTCTTCAAATAGAGAAGAGTATGCTACATATAAATGAACAGGATTGATTAAATCATCACTTCGATCGGCTGGGTCATTTACAATAAGGCGTAATAGCTTACGAATGGATTCAAAATCAAGTGCTGTTTTTAAATCTTCGACAATAAATAGTAAGGCTGCTTGTTCAATTGAATATTTTTTCCCTTTTTGAGGAGAGCCAATCATTTCTTTTATATCTCGTTTCACCCAGTTTTGCATAGCAGTTACAGAGAAACTTGTGTTTTCAATCTGATTGCCAAGCGCAACTATTTCATTTAAAGAAAAACCGACATCAGTATCGTCAATTTTAATCAGCTTTTCAAAAATAGGTGAAAGTGCGGTAGTAATAAAAGCTGTAACGCTTTGTCCGCTTTCAATATCTTTTTTATGTGACTTTGCCCAAGCTTCTTGTAAAATACCGAGAGGCTTTTTCGTATTCCATCCTCTTAGTGATAGAAGAAGGGTAGCCATTTCGTTTCGTGTGAGATGAAATGTTTCCATCTTTTCACCTCCAAAATAATAAAAAGTTCTTATGAACTTATAATATGTTTTGTTTCATTTAAAGTCAATTCTGTTTTGCTTAATTTTTCCTTTGTGACCAAACTGTTGAAAGTAAATAATACTTGCATATTTCGACAAAAGTTCATATAATAAGTTCATAAGAACCTTTAAAATGTTCTTAAAAACAAATCTATCATTCTGAATTTACTAGAAAGATAGATTTCACATATATCTATATAAAAGGAGAATGGATATAATATGTTGAAAAAACTTGTAGCAGTAATGACAGCATTCATGGTTATCTTTGGGGCTAGCAGCTTTATGTTCGTAGATCATGCAGCAGCGAAAAGTTACAAATCTGGTAAAAAATCATTTACACCAAGTTCAGGTCAAAAGTCAAAAGTTGATTTAAACAAAAAAGACTCAAATGTAAATTCTCAAAAAACGACTCCAGATTCAAAAACGAAAGCAACAAACACGGCACCAAAAAGTAATAAAGGAAGCTTTATGAAAGGTTTATTACTAGGTGGTCTTGGTGGTTTACTAATGGGTAGCTTATTTGCAAATATGGGAGCTCTTGGTTCTGTATTAGCGTTTATGGTAAATATGTTAGTAATGGCTGGTATCGTAATGTTAGCAGTTCGTGCATTTAAATACTTCAAAGACCAACGTAAGAAGAAAGCAGATGAAGTAGCATGGAAACAATAAAAATTTCTGAACAAGAGCTTATAAATGCGCTTTGCGTATATATAGCTGAAAAAAGACAAGTGGGTCCAGAAGAAGTGTTAGTTGAACTCATGTATGATGACGACTACGGTTTCTCTGCGGAAGTAGAGGTAAATGGTCGCCAGCAAATTTTAATTCAAGCAAACTTAATCGAAGCTTTACGCTTATTGCTTGACAGAGAATATAATGTCAATCCATTCGCAGCGAGATTACAACTTGAATTAGATGATGAAGAAGGCATTTACGCATTAGCGAAATTTAATAACTCAGATGACTAGAAAAAAGAGCTGTTGAGAATAATCTCAACAGCTCTTTTTAGTATGTGCATATGTAGAAGAATAATCACGCCAAATTTCATTCATTTTTCGTCTACCGATATCTACCATAGGATTAAACTGAATTGCAGCTTTTTGACGAACAGAGTGAACGTTTTGAATGGCGTGAGATAATTGTTGGTCGACTATATCAGGTTTTTTACTTGCATATTTAGCAATAGATAGACCTGCAACTGTTCCTTGCGTCATCGCAATTTTTCCGCTTTCAATGCCTGTAATATTGCCGGCTACAAATAAACCGGGAAGAGGGGTTTCCATTGCTTCAGAATGGAGAGGAACGTGTCCACCTAATTCTGAAATGTAATGGAAGGGACAACCAGCTACAGCTGCAAGTTCGGCAAGTGGGTATAATCCCCCGGCAATACATACAAAATCTGCTTCGTATATTTTCTCTGTTCCATTAATAACATTTCCTTTAGAGTCAATATTAGCAATACGTACACCTTCAACTTGATCTGTTCCGATAATTTCAAGAGCTGCTTTCCGAAGGTGAAGTGGCGTTCCGTTTATTTTCATTCCGTTGTTTGGATAGAATGTTAATCCAGCTTTTCGAATCCAATCAAATTTCATAAAGTGGCTACCTATTCGCAAGAAAGCAGAAGGAGCGAGGTGAGCTGCATTTAAAAGAGAGTTTAAAACTTCTTCAGGTTCACCAGCTTTTTGACTTAACTCGCTTTTCTCAGGGAGTACAATATGATCCACTGTAATTCCCGCTAATTGCAATTCACTTAAAATGGCGAAAGACAAAATGTTAGCACCAATAATAATTCCTTTTTTTCCAACTTGCACGCGATGAACATTTGTCATAACTTGAGCTGCTCCAATTGACATCACTCCTGGAAGTGTCCAGCCAGGAAGGGGAATAGAATATTCCGCAGCTCCAGTAGCAAGTAGTACGAAAGGTGCTTCTAACGTACCGATATTAGTATGTACAAACCAATTGTTTTCATCTCTATCTAAATTATAGACCGAAACACCGCACCTGATATGTACTGAAAGTGATTCTGCTTCTTCATGAAGTCGCTTCGATTCTTCTATTCCGTTCCACCATTCTCCAGTAGGCTCTTGATGCAACTGTCCTAACAATCTCCCGCCCGGCTTCATAAATTCATCAATAACGAGCACTTTTAGTCCGAAACGAGCACAAGAGATAGAAGCAGATAATCCCGCTGGCCCTGCACCTATAATAATTACATCACTCATCGCTTTTTCACCATCTCTCTCACGATATTCGGATGCTGTTTCCCGCTTTCAACAACCATGTTTTCTTCTACAACAGTTAAGCATGCGCGTACATTTGTTTGATTATTTACTGTCACGCGGCATTCGGAACAGTGCCCGATATTACAATAAATACCTCGCGGTGTTCCGCTATCTTCATGAACTCTTAATGTCCTTATTTCATTTGCTAACAGGGCAGCAGCTATCGTTTCATGTTCATATGCTTCGTATTGATGACCGTTAAATTGAAAGGTAATACGCTCACTACTTTGTAAAGTACCTAAAATAGGGTGATGTGTAATTCTACTCATTTACTTTCACCTACTGATCCAAAAGTAACTGCACGTATTGGTGGTTGATATTTTAACGGTAGTTCATTAAGAGTTACGTCAGGATTCACATTTTCAATCATTCGATCTATCATTATTCTGCATGTGCGACCACCGCAAAATCCCATGCCAGCACGTGTTCTTAATTTTAATTCTCTTGCCGAGCAGTTATATTCAGCAATTGTCGATTGAAGTTGCCCATATGTAACCTCTTCACAACGACAAACGATTAAGTTGTTTTTATTTGTCATGTGTATTCCTCCTCTAGTTCGATTTTCACAAATTATACATGCAAAAATCATGCCAATATAGAGGAGGGAGAGAGGGCTACCTGTAAACGCCTGATCGGTGCATACTGATTCTTTATTGAAGTCCAAGTTTCTTTAAACGGTTATATAAAGTAGCCCTTGTTACACCAAGTTGTTTTGCGCATTCTAATTTATTCCCATTTAAAATTCGTAAAGCCCTTTCAATAACTTTTTTCTCATGCTCATCCATCTCTTCTTGTAAAGAAAGGATTGTATTATTGTTGCTGAGTAATAGGGAATGAGCTGTATGGTTGTCTAAAGTTTCAGTCGTATGAAATGGTAAATATTCTTGTTTTATAATTCCGTCTGTTGCGAATACCACAAGCCGTTCAACAACGTTTCGAAGTTCGCGAATATTACCTGGCCAATTGTAATGAAGCAGTTCATGCATAATGCTTGAAGGTAGGTCACGAATTGGTCTGTTGTAGTTGATTGAAAAATCGTTTAAGAAAGAATAGGTTAATTCAATAATATCCTCGCGTCTTTCGCGCAGCGGTGGAATCTGCAAACTAACTACATTTAAGCGGTAATATAAATCTTCTCGGAAAGTTCCTTTTCTCATTTCTTCTTGTAAATCACGATTTGTAGCAGCGATAATACGGAAATCAATATTAATTTCTTTTTCACCACCAACTCGGTAATACTTTCGCTCTTGCAGTACACGTAACAGTTTTACTTGCATATCAAGTGGCATTTCACCTATTTCATCAAGAAATAAAGTACCGCCTTGCGCGAGTTCAATTTTACCTTTTTTTCCTTTACTATTTGCTCCAGAAAACGCCCCACGCTCGTAACCGAATAATTCACTTTCAAATAACGCTTCTGGAATTGCCCCGCAGTTAATCGAAATGAAAGGCGCCTTCGCTGCCTCACTTGCTTCATGAATTGCTTTCGCAAATACTTCTTTTCCAACTCCGCTTTCCCCAAGTATTAAAACAGTTGATTTTACCGAACAAACTTTTCTAGCTAATTGTATCGTTCTTTGTATAACAGGACTTTTCCCATTCATCGCAAGGAATGGATCGGATTCATCTTTATACTTTGCCACTTCTTGTTCTAAACGGTGCATTTCATGTGACATATTAAATAGTTTTTCATTTAAAGCGACTTGATTTGTAACATCTGTTTCTGAAACGACTGCTCCTATAATTTCATCATTACAATAAACTGGATTTGAATTAATTAATACGAATAAATCGGGACGAGGCTGATGGAACTGAGCGACTATGCTTTTTCCATCATGTAAAGATTGTAAAATTTCCAAGTCTTTATAATCAAAAAAATGAGTAATCGGTTGCCCAATAATTTCATTATGGTTGACTGAAAATATTTTTTCAGCACCATCTGTCCAAGTTCGAACGCATTCTTTACTATCAATGACTGTAACAGAAGAGTCAGTTGTTTGTATTACGGTGTCATAAAATGACTGTAGTTCATTGTAGGACTTATAAAGAAATGGAATCATTTGCTGAGAAGTTATACAGCATATCGGCTCATCGTTTTCGTTAAGGATGATAACAGCTAATTCATAAGAAAAAGCGTCAATTAGTGCAGTGAATGAGTCATCTACATAAATAATGGCGCAATTATATTCATCTGTAGTAGAAGGGAGATAATAAAACCTTTCGTTTACTTGCTTAATGTGATTAAGGCTACATGTATGATCGATTAAAACACGTTCCAAAAACTCTTGTATAGTCGGAAATGAAAATGCCATAATGCCCTCCTGTTATGTATAAAAATTTTGACAGTGATAAAAAAATAATACACCTATTTACTGTAAATTTAAATTATTTTTACAAATAAAAATATTGTTTATGGAAATTGTATATATGAAAAATTGGCACGTCAATTGCATAAAAGAAAGTGAGAGGTTTAGGGAAAGGAGGAGTATATTGTGAGGCACTGCGACGTTTTAATTATAGGTGGTGGAATAATAGGGTGTTCTATCGCTTATTACACTTCAAAATACGGAAGAGACGTAACAATCATTGAAAAAGGGGAATTTGTCAGCGGGACGTCTTCACGGTGTGATGGGAATATTTTGGCCATTGATAAAGACCCAGGATTTGATAGTCAAATGTCTTTAGTAAGTCAAAAATTAGTAACTGATTTAAGTGAAGAATTAGAGCATTCATTTGAATATAGGGCACCAGGAAGTATTCTCGTATGTGAGTCAGACGAAGAGATGGAAGCTGCGCAGCAATGGGTAAATCGGCAAAAAGAAGCTGGATTACCGTTTCGAATGCTTGATAGGCAAGATATAAGGGAAGAGTCGCCTTTTTTTGCTGAGGATTTATTAGGCGGTTTAGAATGTGCGACGGATTCAACTGTGAATCCATATCTCCTTGCTTTCTCGCTTCTGTCAGAGGCACAAAAGTTTGGCGCAAAAGCTTTTAAGCAGACGGAAGTAAAGAGTATGGAAATAGAGACGGATGGTTCATTTGTTGTAGAAACTACGAATGGAACTTTTACAGCACAACAAGTTGTAAATGCAGCCGGTGTGTGGGCTCCTAAGATTGGTCAGATGTTAAATATAAATATACCAATTGAACCGAGAAAAGGGCATATTATTGTAGCTTCAAGGCAACAACACGTAGGATGCCGTAAAGTAATGGAATTCGGTTATTTAATTTCTAAATTTGGCGGAAAACGAAAAGTAGATGCTTTAACTGAAAAATACGGGGTTGCGCTCGTATTTGAGCCTACTGAAAGTCAAAATTTCTTAATTGGTAGTAGTCGTGAATTTGTAGGATTTCATACGAGGATAAATAATGAAGTCATTAAATGTATCGCAAATAGAGCAATTCGCTTTTATCCGAAAATGGCAGATATGATGGTAATTCGTTCTTACGCTGGTTTACGTCCGTGGACAGAAGATCATTTACCGATTATTTCACGAGTGGAACATATTCCGAATTATTTCATTGCCGCTGGACATGAAGGTGATGGGATTAGTCTTGCAGCAGTTACTGGAAAAGTAATTGAAGAGTTATTAAATGAAAAAGAGACAATTATTCCTATTGAACCACTTCGTTTGAGTCGTTTTACAGAAAGGGTGTTAAACAGATGAGGTCACAAAGAGTCTTTACGACGATTGATACACATACGGGCGGGAATCCAACGAGGACATTAATTAGTGGACTTCCAAAGTTGATTGGAGAGACGATGGCAGAGAAGATGTTACATATGAAAAAGGAGTATGATTGGATTCGAAAATTGTTAATGAATGAACCGCGTGGTCATGATGTAATGTCAGGAGCATTATTAACAGACCCGTGTCATCCTGAGGCTGATATAGGTGTTATATACATAGAGACAGGTGGATATTTACCGATGTGTGGTCACGATACAATCGGTGTATGTACAGCGTTAGTTGAATCAGGTTTAATTCCGGTAGTTGAACCGATTACTTCTTTAAAACTAGATACACCGGCTGGCTTAGTGGAAGTAGATATTGCTGTTCAAGATGGAAAAGCAAAAGAAGTATCTTTCTGTAACATACCAGCTTTTTTATTGAAAAATATTACTGTACAAGTGAAAGACATTGGGACTATAGAGGCTGATATTGCGTATGGAGGGAATTTTTATGCCATTATTGATGCGAAGTCAGTAGGCCTAAAATTAATACCAGAAAATGCATCTACAATCATCGATAAGGCGATTCATATAAGAAACACAATTAATGAGAAGTTTGAAATCATTCATCCAGAGTATTCGTTTATTAGAGGATTAACACATGTTGAATTTTATACAGATGCTACTCATGAATGTGCGCATGTGAAAAATACAGTTGTTGTACCACCAGGCGGAATAGATCGATCCCCATGCGGTACAGGAACATCTGCGAAGCTAGCTGTATTATACGCTCAGAAAGAAATCAAAATTGGTGAAGAGTTCATTCATGAGAGTATCGTTGGTTCTTTATTTAAAGGATATGTCGTGAATACGACACATGTTGAAAATATTGAAGCTGTCATAACGAAAATTACGGGATCAGCTTGGCTTATGGGTATGCATAAATTTTTTTACAATGAAATGGATCCACTCAAAGAAGGATTTTTGCTAATTCCGCCGATGGAACATGAAACGGAGGATATAAAATGAACATTCAAAAAATGTATACAGCAGTAGACGTACATGTAAATGGCGAGGCATTTCGTGTAATGAAAGACGTACCGTGCAAATACTACTACAGTTTGGAGCAATTAAATGAACAATTTTCAGGTGAATTAGCAGAAGAGATGAAGCTTTTATTAAATGAACCACGTGGTTTTATCGGTTTGAATGGGTGTATTGTCGTTCCATCTATCCATAATGAAGTGGATGCAGCTGTATTATTTTTTAATCATGAAGGTTCGATTCCGCTTCATTATGGGGGCATTGTTGCGGTAATAACGATGTTACTCGAAAGTGGGTATTTAAAAAAGAGAGAGTCCAATCAATACAAAATTGAAACGTTATCTGGAATATTTTTAGTTCATGCGTATGTAGAGAATGATGAAGTTATATCTGTTTCGTTTGAAAGCAAACTTTGCTATTTGATTGAGGAAAATTTACAGGTTGGTAATGTAAGTTATTCTCTCATACAAGCAGATAAAGTATATGCAGTTGTAGAAAAAGGTGCGTATTCGCCAGAAATTCGTGTTGAAAACATTTCAGAATTGAAAAGATGGGGAGAAGCTACACTGCAGGCTATACAAAAACAGTCGCTAATAAAAAGGCTTATTTTAGTAGATCCTTCGCAAAATGAAAAGAACCATATAAAGTCGATTACATTTCATGAAGATAACTTTATCGTACGTTCGCCAGGTTTTGTTTCTACTATCGTTTCCTATGTTCATGCATTATTTAAAAATGATTATATGGCGGATAAACCTTTTAAAAATGAAAGTATATTTAATAGTTTTATAACTGTGGAAAAAGTGAAGAAGGAGGAACTAGGATACATTTTCCGTTTTGAAAGTAGAGGATTTATTACAGGGATGCAGACGTTTCTATTAGACCCTACGGATCCGTTTCCAGCAGGATTCTTATTAAAATAAAATGTGATAGGGAGAGATAAATATGCAAAAAATTAAAGGGGCATTTCCAGTATTAATAACACCGATGGATGAATTTCAGGAAATTAATTGGGATGGGGTAAAACAAAATGTAAATTACTTTATCGAACAAAAGGTTGCAGGTATTATCATTAATGGAAGTACAGGAGAGTTTGTAAGTTTATCAAAAGAAGAACGATTTAAAATGGTAGAAACTGTGTTGAAAGAAATTGATGGCCGTATTCCAGTCATTGTTGGAACTGCAGCAGAGACCACAAAAGAAACAATTGAATATACGAAACATGCAGAAGCGCACGGAGCGGATTGTGCATTAATTATAAACTCTTACTATTGTAAACCGAAGGAAGAGGAGATTTATTTTCATTTTAAAGAAATCTCAAACTCTGTAAATATACCAATTATGCTATACAATAACCCATTTACTTCTGGTGTCGATATGAGTACAGAGCTAATGCTCCGTATTGGAAAAGAGTGTGAAAATGTTACACATATTAAAGAATCTAGCGGAGATATTCGAAAAGCAAGAGATTTAGTAAGACAAAGTGAAGGGGCTTTCCAAGTCTTCTGTGGTTCTGAAGATTTAGTTATGGAATCATATTTAGTTGGTGCCTCGGGATGGGTTTCAGTAGCAGGAAATATCGTTCCCGGTCTCGTTACAAAAATGTATGAGCATTTTCAAAATGGTGAATTAGAAAAGGCGTGGGAAATAAACGATGCTATTTTACCACTTTGCGAGTTTCTTGAAGGATCAGGGAAATATGTTCAAATCGTTAAACGTTCTATGGAATTACATGGGCAAGCCGGAGGACCTTCTCGCTATCCAAGACTAGGGTTAACTGCTGACGAAGATCAAAAGCTTCAAATGATTTTATCAAATATTGCAGCTCATGCAGCTGTTTAAATAAGGAGGAGAACATAATGTTAAAGACAAATATTGAGCTGAAACCAAAAGTGGAAGCGTTCTTAAATGAAGAAATTAAAATGTTTATTAATGGCGAATTTGTTTCTGCTATTGGCGGAAAGACGTTTGAAACGTATAATCCGGCTACAGAAGATGTTCTAGCTGTCGTATGTGAAGCGCAAGAAGAGGATATTGATGCTGCAGTAAAAGCGGCAAGATCTGCATTTGAATCTGGTCCGTGGGCAGAAATGACTACTGCTGAAAGAGCGCATCTTATTTATAAATTAGCAGATTTAATTGAAGAACATAGAGAAGAATTAGCGCAACTAGAAGCTTTAGATAATGGAAAGCCATATCAAGTAGCACTTGATGATGATATTTCAGCGACTGTAGAAAATTATCGTTATTACGCAGGATGGGCTACAAAAATTATTGGGCAAACCATACCAATTTCAAAAGATTACTTAAATTACACGAGACATGAACCTGTGGGTGTTGTAGGTCAGATTATTCCGTGGAATTTTCCGCTCGTTATGTCTTCTTGGAAAATGGGAGCTGCACTGGCGACAGGTTGTACGATCGTATTAAAGCCAGCAGAGCAAACGCCTTTATCTTTACTGTATACAGCGAAACTCTTTAAAGAGGCTGGATTTCCAAACGGTGTTGTAAACTTTGTACCAGGATTTGGTCCTGAAGCAGGGACGGCAATTGTAAATCACCATGACATTGATAAAGTTGCTTTTACAGGATCTACTGTTACTGGAAAGTATATTATGCGTCAGTCTGCAGAAATGATTAAGCATGTAACGTTAGAGCTTGGCGGAAAATCACCAAATATCATTTTAGAAGATGCGGACTTGGAAGAAGCAATTAATGGTGCATTCCAAGGTATTATGTATAATCACGGTCAAAATTGTAGCGCAGGATCACGTGTGTTTGTTCATCGTAAACATTATGAAACTGTAGTGGATGCACTTGTGAAAATGGCGAACAACGTAAAACTTGGAGCAGGTATGGATAAAGAAACGGAAATGGGTCCACTCGTATCTAAGAAACAACAAGAGCGTGTGTCACATTACATTGAGCAAGGGAAGAAAGAAGGTGCTACAGTTGCGGCTGGTGGTGAACGTGCGCTTGAAAAAGGTTATTTCGTTAAGCCAACTGTATTCACAGACGTTACAGACGATATGACAATCGTTAAGGAAGAAATATTTGGACCAGTTGTTGTTGTACTTCCATTTGATTCGACAGAAGAAGTAATTGAACGAGCGAACAACTCATCCTATGGCCTTGCTGCGGGTGTATGGACGCAAAATATCAAAACGGGTCATCAAGTGGCAAATAAATTAAAAGCAGGAACAGTATGGATTAATGATTATAACTTAGAAAATGCAGCTGCACCATTTGGTGGATACAAACAATCTGGTATTGGCCGCGAATTAGGTTCATATGCGCTTGACAATTATACAGAAGTGAAAAGTGTTTGGGTAAATATAAAGTAATAGGGCGTTTTACTGACAAAAATTGAGGGATGAAATAATGAAAGATGCGGACAACTAGAAAGTTTGATAATAGTTGTCCGTTTTCTTATATACAAAATTGCTTTTTAAAAAAATGATAAGGGGGATTTGGATGGAGAATTTAGTAGAATGGTTAGTAGGGCAAGTGTGGAGTATCGGTTTAGTTGTTTTTGCATTAGGGGCAGGCGTATATTTCACGATTGCAACACGCTTTTTGCAAATTCGTTATTTTAAAGAGATGATTAAACTATTATTTGAAGGAAAGAGTTCAGAGACGGGGATATCATCTTTTCAGGCATTTTGTTTAGCCTTATCAGGAAGAGTTGGAATTGGTAATATTGCAGGGGTAGCGACAGCAATTGCTTTCGGCGGGCCTGGAGCTGTATTTTGGATGTGGGTAATGGCTTTGTTAGGGGCAGCGAGTGCGTTTGTTGAATCAACATTATCTCAAGTATACAAAAGTAAAGTAGGGAATGAATATCGCGGCGGTACTCCATATTTCATTGAGAAAGGTTTAAAAATGAAATGGTTTGCAGTCATTGTAGCGGTAGTTGTAACACTTTCATATGGCATGTTATTACCAGGTATTCAATCTAGTAGTATCGCAGTTGGATTCGAAAACTCTAATGGTATTAACAAATATATAACTGGTATATTTTTAGTCGTGTTACTAGCAGCAATTATTTTTGGTGGTGTAAAGAGAATTGCTGGCGTTTCTCAAATGCTTGTTCCATTTATGGCAATTGGTTATGTAATTGTTACATGTATCATATTAATTGCGAATGTAACGGAGATTCCAAGTATGTTTGCTTTAATTTTCTCTAGCGCATTTGGTGTAAATGAAATGTTTGGTGGAATTGTTGGTGCAGCTATTGCATGGGGTGTAAAACGCGCTGTATTTTCAAACGTTGCTGGTGTCGGAGAAGCAACGTATAGTTCGGCTGCTGCTGAAGTATCGCATCCTGCAAAACAAGGATTAGTTCAAGCGTTTTCCGTATATATCGATACAATTGTCGTATGTACAGCGACAGCTCTTATGATATTAATTACAGGTATGTATAATGTTATACCTGAAGGGAAAAGCGCTATTGTAAAAAACATAGGAAATGTGGAAGCAGGTCCAATTTATACGCAACAAGCAGTTGAAACTGTGATGACAGGGTTTGGTCCAATATTTATTTCAATTGCAATTTTCTTTTTTGCATTTACAACGTTACTCGCTTATTACTATATTGCTGAAACGACACTTACTTATTTAGATCGTCAATTGAAGTATGGCTGGTTAAAACCAGTTTTAAAATTTGGATTTTTAATTATGGTTTACATCGGTAGTGTTGAATCAGCGTCGCTTTTATGGAATCTCGGAGATTTAGGAATCGGTAGTATGGCATGGTTAAACTTAATCGCGATTCTATTATTAAGTAAAATCGCATTAAAAGTGTTAAAAGACTATGAAACGCAGAAAAAAGAAGGGAAAGATCCAGTATTTAATCCTAAAAATGTGGGGATTGAAGGATTAACATTTTGGGAAGAAAGAAGTAAAGAGGTTGAAAGAAAAAGTTCTAGAGAAAAAGTTATTGTAGATGATAATTTAAAATTATAACGTAAATTAACTGAAAATTCTTAATTTAAAAGAAGGTATATTGCCTCCATTTCATCGCATACTACAATAGGTATGGATAATATGACTGGAGGGAATAAGATGGAACATGAGCAACATAGTTCGATAAATGATATTCTACATCATTATAAAGAAGGTATAGGTAGTTTTACAAATCAAATTCCTGAAATCGCTGAGACATATAATGCGTTCACGCAAGCTTGTTTTCAAGAGGGTGCTTTAACAAAAAGAGAAAAACAACTTATTGCATTAGGAATTAGTTTAGCAACGCAAGATGAGTATTGTACAATTTATCATACAAAAGGTTGTCTTGATCAAGGATGTTCGGATAAAGAGATTCTGGAAGCATGTGGTGTTTCAGCAGCATTTGCTGGCGGAGCTGCGATGAGTCAAGCGGTAACTTTAGTGCAAGAGTGTTTAACAGAACTGAAAAATCAAAAGCATTGAATAAAAAAACGTTTTAAACTTTATGTTTAAAACGTTTTTTATGTGAAATTAAATTTGAGTATAAAAATTATCTAGGATGGGTTCAATTTATGGTTATACAATAATGGGAGAATTTTAAATTTAGTAGGAATGAGAAATAACAACTATTTAATCTTAAGGTTTTGTAAAAAGCTTCAATTGCTTCATATAGTCAATGGCTTTTGTTTTATTTTTCTGTTTAGAAACATAATGTGCCTCATTAAAATCTCTATAGTAACTGTTAACTACTTCTTCAGAAAGAGCACCGTCAGAGATAGCTCTTTTAACCGCGCAGTTTGGTTCATTTGTATGTGAACAGTTAGAAAATTTACATCTCATAGAAATCTCTTTTATATCTTCATATCCAAAATCAAAATTCATCTCAAGGTTTATCAAGTCAAATCCTATTTTACTAATAAGAAATCCCTCCACTTTTGAAAGAGTTTTTTAGAAACATACATACAAATTTTATCGTTTTCAATTTGTATGCAATTTAATATTCTATATCTTCATAAATAGATTTTTCTACATCAGGAAGAACTGTGTATATACTCTTACCGATTAAAGATTCTAATTCTTTCTTAATCGCATAAAACCCTTTCCAATGTAAAGATGTATGAGATGTTGTACCATGACGCAAACCAACAGAAATTAATCTTCTTTCCAGCGTAGTAAAGCCATCCGCATCAGCAAGAGCGTCACAAAGAGTAATTACTTTATTGTATAAATCGTAGTTACAATGTTCATTTAATATTTCAACTAACCGGCTTCTCATATGGTCAGGAACGAGACTCCACTCCGCTGCGATATTTATATGTTCATTTTTGCATGGGAATGAGTGTGTCACACAAATAACAGCGTTTCCTGTATACCCTAAATCATTCATATACATATAACCATCATAGGAATGAATAACCGATTTGGTAAAACCTTTGTATCTTCCGATATCATGCAAAAGGGCAGCATTATATGCTATGTCAGCATCTAGCTTGTACCCTTTTTTTATAAGTTCTATAATTATGTTTTCAGTTGCATGAGCAACATGTAGTGAATGTTCAAACCAAGGGCCCGGGTTTTGTTCATATGCCCATTCGAGTAATTCTTTTGCGTACGTTCTATCTAATATATATTTCATATCGTTATCCTTTCACAAAAAATCATATCTTTCTATAAATTCATCTTATTATTTCATTATTCCTTCTTTAAAAATTGTTACAATGAAACAAAAGGGGGAAAAGTAATGCGAAATTTAGTAATTGAAGAAATTAAGCAACTAGAAAATGATATGGAAGAACTTTCGAAACTTTTAAAAATGGTTGTAAATGATGGGGCATCAATTGGTTTTTTGCCTCCACTGGAACAAAAAGACGCAACAAAGTATTGGCGAACAGTATTAGCGCCAGAAGTGATATTGTATGTGGCTAAAATAAACAACGAAGTAGCAGGGAGTATTCAATTACAATTAGTTACTAAGCCTAACGGAATTCATAGAGCCGAGATTTGCAAATTAATGACTCATCCAAACTTTAGACGTAACGGTATTGGACGATCGCTTATGCAAAAAGCAGAGGAACGAGCAAAGCAAGAAAACAGGTCTCTTTTAGTATTAGATACTAGAGAAGGAGATCCTTCCAATAAACTGTACAAATTACTAGACTACCAAGAAGTTGGAACAATACCAGGGTATGCAATTTCTCCGAATGGTAAGGTTAGATGCTACGGTTATTTATTATAAAAACATTTAAGGTATAATCAAACGGGGGGAGTGCTTAATTATTAGTAAGTGAATAATAAACAACTATTTTTAACACAGTCTATATTTTTCTGGCGGTGTTAAAATAGTTAATTATAATCTAATTAACGCACTAAATGAATTTGAGAAAGTTTTTAGAGGGTTCTTTTAGTAATGATTCTCGTCTTATAATAAATGTAGAGAAGATGACTAGCCAACTATAGTTATTTTCGCTTTATTATCGGAAGGGGATGAAAGTATGAAAAAGAATAGTTTACAAAAGATGAAGAAAGTTATTTTAAGTGGTGGAGTATTACTTACGGGATTATTAACATTTGGATTTTCAGAAAAGGCTTCAGCTCATGGATATGTAGAATCACCAGCGAGCCGATCTTATTTATGTAAGCAAGGGGTAAATGTAAATTGTGGACCGATTCAATATGAACCACAAAGCGTAGAAGGGATAGGTGGATTTCCGCAACTAGGACCTTCTGATGGACAAATTGCAGGGGCTGGTCATTTTCCCGCTTTAGATGTTCAAACTGTAGATAGGTGGAAGAAAGTTACGTTAAATGGCGGGACGAATACATTCAAGTGGAAACTAACGGCTCCTCATAGTACAAAAGAGTGGAAATATTATATTACGAAAAAAGGTTGGAATCCAAATAAACCTTTAACGCGATCAGATTTAGATTTAGTGCCATTCTATGTGAAAAATGACGGTGGAGCTAGACCAGGGACAACAGTAACGCACGAAGCAAATGTACCAACTGACCGTAGTGGATACCATCTTATTTTAGCTGTTTGGGAAATTGCAGACACTGGAAATGCGTTTTATCAAGTTATAGATGTAAACCTTTTGAATAATGGCTTATCCTCAAATTTCGCTTTTAACAATGTAGTGCAAGCTCCTACACTATTTTAATTGAAACATACATTTCGATCATCTAATTCATTTTAGATGATTTTTTTATGAAAATGATGAAAAATATAGAAGAAAGTGCAATTATTTATAAAAAAATATGCTTTAAATATTGTCATATTTGCTTCTTTAAGATATCCTTTTCATGAAGAGGTGGAAAACATGGAAAAAGTACTAGTTTTCGGGCATAAAAACCCAGATACAGATGCAATTTGTTCTGCAATTGCTTATGCAGAATTGAAAAAAGAATTAGGAATGAATGCTGAGCCTGTACGTTTAGGCGAAATCAGCGGTGAAACTCAATTTGCGTTAGACTATTTTAAAGTAGAAGGACCGCGTTTTGTTGAGACAGTAGCAAGCGAAGTGGACAACGTTATTTTAGTTGACCATAACGAGCGTCAACAAAGTGCTAACGATATCGAATCAGTTCGTGTGTTAGAAGTTATTGACCATCACCGTATTGCTAACTTTGAAACAAGCGATCCTATATACTATCGTTGTGAGCCAGTTGGCTGTACAGCTACAATCTTAAACAAAATGTACAAAGAAAATGGCGTAACAATTCGTAAAGAAGTTGCAGGTTTAATGTTATCTGCAATCATTTCAGATTCTTTACTATTCAAATCTCCAACTTGCACAGAACAAGACGTAGCAGCTGCTCGTGAATTAGCGCAAATCGCTGGTGTAGATGCAGATAACTACGGCTTAGAAATGTTAAAAGCTGGTGCTGACTTAAGCGGAAAAACAATGGAGCAATTAATCTCTCTTGACGCTAAAGAATTCCAAATGGGTAATGCGAAAGTTGAAATCGCACAAGTAAACGCTGTTGATACAAACGACGTTCTTGTACACCAAGCGGAACTTGAAAAAGTAATCTCTGCAGTAGTAGAAGAAAAAGGTTTAGACCTATTCTTATTCGTTGTAACTGATATCTTAACTAACGATTCTGTCGGTCTTGCGATCGGTAAAGCAGCAAACGTTGTTGAGAAAGCATACAACGTATCACTAGAAAACAATACAGCTACTTTAAAAGGTGTTGTATCTCGTAAAAAACAAATCGTACCAGTATTAACAGAAGCATTCCAAGCTTAATCGTATTGCGTACAGATGAACAGTAAGGACAAGTAGTCAGATTGGCTACTTGTCCTTTTTTATCTCTAAAAAACAGAAAATTAAAAACGGGAGGATTGTGTATGTTTAATGATTTGGAGAGTAAATTACAGTCACTTTTAGAACGAAATATTACGTCGGTTTCAGAATTAGAGAGCTGGCTCTCGGAGGGGCTACGTTTAAACGCTGAAATACAGAAGTTGCGTTTGACTTTTTAGAAGAAAGGATATAAAGTACTGCAAGGGTCATTCTAAATTTGATTAACGAATTAAAATAAGGATAGCGTTAGCTATCCTTATAATCGTTTATTCGTAAGATTTTTTCTTGTTTATATAAAATGTAATTATGGCAGTAATGAAGAAAATAGGTATCGCATACACTTGCCCAACAAATAACTTCCAGCCGACATAATTATAGCCTTCAGATGCTGGGATGATAACGGAAATAACGCAAACAATAAAATAGACTAATAGTGCAGGGATAATATTTTTCATTTTTATGGACCTCCTTTCTAATTTAATTAATAAATTATAATATTGCAATTTAGTTATAATAATTTGAAGAAAAAAATGCAAAAATTTTTATGGTATTATAATATTTGCAATGAGAGTGATCCATAGTACATATATGGTAAAATGTGTAATTTAAACTTTTCAGAATTATTATATAGTATTTTGAGAGAAAAATGTACAAAATAACGAATTTTATTTACCAAAGAGGGTGTTGCAAAACTCATAAATATCCAAAAATGAATGCATAAAAAAATCCGTTTTCCTGGAAAAATGATAGTAACCGAAACTATCTCCAGAAAGGACGGATTTACTAGTATGATAACCAAATTTGATGAAAATCAATCCATTTTACAGATTTTATTTGCATACGTAGACAGTTTAACTATTGAAGGCGTTCCGCCTGTGACAGGTCGCCCACCAATCTGTAGAAAAGCCTTACTGAAATGCTTTTTCTTGAAAACTGTATTTCAAATTGACTCTTTACGCAAATTAACACGTTTTTTGCATCAATATCCTTCATTTCGTGTATCTTGTGGTTTATATTTCGTTCCTCACGTTTCTACTTTTTCACGTGTAGGTACTTGGTTTCGTGAAAAGGG
>NZ_CP147983.1:2933144-2952211 GCF_045291115.1 Bacillus sp. PPSBB_2 | reverse complement strand
CTGTATTGCTTCAGGATATAAAAGATCAAAATGTGTTATTTTCCGTTGCAGATGCTGCTTACGATAGTCAACGTATTTATGAAATTGCACGAACATGTAACATCTTTGCCATGAATCCAATCAATCCTAGGAATGGTGAACAAAATAAGAGTACACATCGTCGTGTATTATCTCATTTTATACAAACTATCTTTGGTAAACAATTGATGAAAGAACGTAGGAAAATTGAACAACAGTTTAGTAAACTCAAAGATAAAGGGTTGGAACAGCCACGTTGGTATGGTCAAAATCGCTATCTATTGCATGTTCAGCTAGTTTTTCTGATTCATAACATTGCATGTTTATTTTAGTTTTGCAACACCCTCTACCAAAGTAAAGGGAGTAGAAATATATATGAAAAGGATATGTATAATTCCATGTGGAAAAAAGAAAATTTGGGATAAACATTCAGACTACGGACCGATGGAAGCAAAAGATGTGTATATTAGTCCGTTCGGAAAAGCATGTCAGGCGTACGCAACTATGTTTTTCGAAAACTGGGTTATATTATCGGCGAAACATGGATTTTTAAGACCAAATGATATTGTATTAGAAAACTATGATCTTGCATTTGATTCAAAAAGTGATGAGGTAATAAATATAGAGCAATTACAAAAACAGATGGTAGATAAAAGTTTATTACAGTTTGACGAAATCGTCTTACTAGCAGGGAAGAAGCATAAAAAAGTAGTGACAAAGTTATATCCAGAAGAAATGATTACATATCCGCTAGAGGGGTGTAAAGGGATTGGATATATGTTGCAGAGGTTGAAAGAAGCTGTGAAGGAAGGGGAGGAAATATAGGTGTAGTTTCAGTGATTTTAAACTCTATTTATTTAGGGAGCTGAAAAGTAAAATAGAGTTTTTAGGCATCGCCGAAAGGGTGATGTTTTTTTTGTTCGTGTCGTCATTCATGTAAAAGTAATTTAGAGAATAAATCATTCGATTTATGAAGCGATAGCTTTTTTATATCGAGAACAAATTGCTTCACTTCTAGAAAATGTAGGACATATGGGTACAGTTAAGATTGTAAGTGGGAATAGCAATAAGACAAGTTTTGAATAGGATATTAAGAAAGGAGATGTTGATAAATAATGGCCAGATATAGTTTGCACGGAGGACACAATAGTATTGTTCAAGGTGCTAATTTTGGGAATCGGAAAGAACACGTTTTAGATAGGCAAGTTAAAGATGCTGTGGCGACTAAGTTAAGATCCCTAGGACACACGGTTTATGACGATACGGACGAGGTAGGGGCAACTCAATCACAAAATTTAAATAATATCATTCGGAATAGCAATTCCCATGCTGTGGATTTAGTTATTTCTTTTCATCTTAATGCAAGTGATGGAAATGGACAGGGTGTTGAGGTTTTGTATTATGATCAGAAAGATTTGGCGGCTAAAATCTCAGCTCAACTAGCAAAAGATATTGGATGGCGTGATCGAGGTGCGAAACAGCGTACAGATTTAGCGGTATTAAATGGGACGAAAGCACCTGCTATTCTTATAGAATTAGGATTTATTGACAATGAATCTGATATGGCAAAATGGAATGTTGATAAAATCGCTAATTCTGTTGTATTTGCTCTTACAGGACAAACTGGAGGAGGTGCAGCGGATTTGCTCAAAGTAAAAACTGGTGGTGTAGCATTTAGTAATTTACAAGCTTTGGCTCAAGCTATGGTTGATGCGGGTATTGATGGACAAATTGTCGTTCAAAAAGATGGCATTGGTTATGCTATAACGAATGGCTATCCGTCCGGGAATATCGATAAATTTACAGCTTGGTTAGATGCACGTAAATGGTACTATGAGTACGTGAGATAAAACGAAAATTGGTTTGATTAAAAACTAAAAATTGTCTTATTTTTAGTTAACAAGTATATTAAGTAACTATAAAAATATGGACAATGTATATGTAAATTAGTACACAAAACCACCTGTCAGAAAGGTGGTTTTATTTATCAAGCTATTTGCGGGAAGTAAAATTCTCACCTCAAAATTCGGATGAAGCTAAGAAATTAAGTGGGAATTTCACTGCTCGTAGCCTCCTACTAATTATAGTTTCACTTTATATAGTTTAGAGCTTTGTAAATCTTTACTTGTTAAACCTGTAATAATATTTTGTTTTCTCAATACATAAGCCGAATTTTAAATTATTACCCAATAATATACTACCTCTCATACTATTTATTAGTTGATAATAGCAAAAAAACAAGCTTTGAATATAATAATGAAAAAGGAGATGTTAAATAATGGGTTATATTGTGGATATTTCGAAATGGAATGGCGACATTAACTGGGATATCGCAGCACCACAATTGGATTTCGTAATTGCACGTGTGCAAGATGGTTCAAACTATGTAGATCCTTTATATAAAAATTATGTACAAGCAATGAAAGTAAGGAATATTCCGTTTGGTAATTATGCGTTCTGTCGTTTCGTTTCAGTAGAGGATGCACGGATAGAAGCAAGAGACTTTTGGAACCGTGGTGATAAAAATGCAACAGTTTGGGTAGCTGACGTAGAAGTAAGAACAATGAACGATATGAGAGCGGGTGCACAAGCTTTTATTGATGAATTACGCAGATTAGGAGCTAAGAAGGCTGGTTTATATATTGCTCATCATATGTATGCTCCATTTGGAATGGCAAATATCAATTCTGATTTTGTATGGATTCCTCGTTATGGTGGTAACAAACCGGCGTATTCATGTGATATTTGGCAATACACAGAAACAGGGAATGTGGCTGGTATCGGCAAGTGTGATTTAAATAAGCTGATTGGAAATAAGCCGTTAGCTTGGTTTACAAATCCAATTGTTGAGCCGATAAAAAAACAAGAAGGGGTTGGAATTATAGTGAATAAATATAACAAAGTAGTTACTTATGAATTTGGTGTAAATTTAGTTCCTGACATGATTCAAATGATGGATAAGCTTGGATATACTTCTAAAATAATATCTCGTGGAGATAACCAAGGGCTTGTGTATTTCGAAACAGATTATCGTCAAGGGAACGAACTGGACAAAGCAACTGCTTGGTTAGATACGAAAGGAATTAAATATTTTTATGTAATCTTTTAACTCTACTTATAATATGGAGAAAATAGACTAATAAACAAGCCTTTGTATACTTTTAAACATAGAATATGATGAATTCTATTAAGGAGGAAGCAGATTCATGGGAAATACTTGTCATTGTGGGCATTCCCGAAATTGTAATACATTTTGGGATAATTTAATGTTTGGGAGATGTAGATGTAAACGCAATGATTTTCACGAATGTTGTTGCAAAGAGAAACCGAAATGTGAATGTGAAAAATGTCATTGTAAAACAAAACCGAAATGCCATTGTATTCATGAAGAGGAAGGGTATTAATAATAAAAAAGAGTACGATACGTACTCTTTTTTGGGTGATTATATTCCATCTTGAACAGATTTCTTTACAATTACCCATGTGTCTTTCTTTTTAACCGTTATAGCTACATTAGTTCCATTAGATTCCTTATAAAAGATATATCCATTGTTTGAGTTTACATATGTTACTGGTTCGCCTATGCAATCTCGCGAGCAGGATTTGTTGACCAGTTCAATTAGGGATAGTTCACTTGGATCGGTTTTGCTTGCTTCTATAACAGCATCAAGGCTTGTTTTTCGATAACCTTGCAAGTTTATATGAAAAAGCTGCTCTATTTCTCCTGTAATGCTAGTGTTCATTACTTCTACTGAATTCTTTTTTTCTTGAAGAAAGCCGTTTTCATAAAGTAATTTTGTATAGCCAATCCATGCTATTAACACTAGCATGAAAAACATACCTGTCATTTTAAGTATTCGAAGTCGTTTGCTTATAATTGTTTCTGAGTATTTCATTGACTCTAATCCTCCAATGTTTTTAATTTAAAATATGCTTGGATACATACTTTTAGAAGAGGATGAAAGTTAATGAGTTTTCAATAAAAAAGAAAACATCCAGAGTTAGATGCTTTCTTTTTTTTGTATTTTTGGCTATCTGTTCGTTACTTGTTTCATAAGTGGTCTTATTTCTTTAACTGGTGGTTTCTTATCATAGGCATCAACGTAAGAAAAGTAGTAGTTTAAGTTTCTTAGAAGACCTTTTCCTATTTTTGCACTTAAGAAAGGAAATACTTGTCCGGTATAATCATCGAGAGATTTACAGTAATATTTTTCATCTAAATATATACTGTATTTACATGTTAGTTCTACTAAAGGATTCCCTTCATCATCAAATACTTCTTTAGAATCAATAATATCTATTAGTGCAAATTTTTCATTTAAGTAAACTTTCTTTTTTTTCTCGTGTTTATTTGTAAGTATAAAAACGAGACCAATTGCGTTAATCAAACTATTTCCTCCTATAAAAAACGGATATTAATAAAATATATCGATATAAGCTAAATGTAAAGAGGAGAGGTGAAATATCATAGAGAGAAAACTAAATAAGCCGATTTATGTTTGGAAATCGACTTATTTTTATCAAGTATTACTTAGTAGTAATACCTACTCTGATTAAAGTTTCACTTTATTGAAATACTTGCGGGAATTGTTTTACGATTGCGTTTGTTATCATGTCGGCCATTTCCAATGCTTCTTTTTCAATTTTATCGTAAAGTTTTACTCCTGCTTCATAATCTTTATTTAGGAAGGCAAGTGCTTCTGCTTTCGTTAGTGCTAAATGTTCATAAAACATTTTTCTAAATTCTTCTTTATCTATATATGGGTTGATACTGTTAAGAAATTCAATAATTTCATCACCATTAGCGTACCATTTTTTCTCTATAGCGGCCGCTGCATTTTGATTACCAGCTTTTGCGGCTTTAACAAGATCCGCTGCAATTACTAAGTGATCTTTAATTAATGCACTATATTTTTTCACTGCATCCTCACCGTAAAATGGTTCAAGTGATAGTCCCATATGTGTTGCGTTTTGTAGAAGTCGTCCAACAGTAACGTTAACATCTGGTAAATTAAAGACTATACTTATAATAGCCAATCTCGTCCAAGCGACGTGTTGTTCCCATAAAGAACGCATATACCCTTTTAAAAAATTCTCATTTTTACTAATTCGGTAGTTCCGTACGGATAAATCATAGTTTACATAAGGGTTATGGTAGGGGGAGTAATACGATTGCCAATAAGAATACATAAATAGTAACACTCCTTTGAACATGTATAACTCAAAGTATGATGAAGATTTATTTTTAGTTACGTGTCCTAGATTATTTTTAGGGAATTTGAAATGGAGAAATTAGGTGAATGATGTTGTGGTATATACGAATAAATTGAATATAAAGTAAAAGAGGGTCTGCAAGGGAAGTTGCAGACCCTCAAAAGGGTATTGCCGAGATGTCGGACTCGACTACGTAATGTTATCATAAAATTCTTTTGAAAAAACCTGGTAAATGTGTCCAAATGAAATTAGGACCTTCATACAGTCAAAGGGACCTGCTTCCCGCGGCAGGCCCCAATAACTAGATAATGTCGATGAGCAAAAAACTCATCTGGAGTACTTTTATAGTAACAAGTAAAATGTCTTTTGTGTATTGAGAAAGAAAAATTGCATAATTATATGTGAACAATTTAACTCCCAACAATTCATGATAATCATGAATTGTTGGGAGTTAAATATGGTTATAAAATGGAGAAAAGACTTGGAAGTGAGATCGAGGTACACAGAAGTATGTAATCATGAAAAAGACCTGCTAATATAAGCAGGTCAACTTAAGGGGTTTATCCAACAGATTATTATATATGGTAACAACTGAATTGTAGTAAGTCTATACATTTAATATTGAGAAAAATTTTGTGAATGATATATTTTTTGCGCATATATTAACGTCTAAAAAGTGGAGAAAGAAAATTAAAAAGCTTTTTATAAGAGAATAATGGCTGATACTTATAGTATGATTCATATTTCCACGCATCATTATTAGAGAATTGGAGTTTTTGTGTTTTCGTTTTCGCCGTGATGGAACTCATATTACGATGCTTCATATAGTAACCTCCTGAATTTATATGTATACGATTAGTAGTATTCAAGAAAGGGAAATAAAATGAACGTTTAAATTGAAACTCTTTCTTCTTGTGTACTGGATTTATATTATAAATGTTGTAAAACATATAAAATAATGATGCTAGTTAGTATTAAATAAGTGGAGAAACATAGAATAATGAAAAAACAATAAGCATCTAATCATCCCTTTCAAGTCGCATAAGTGATTGATATAATAGAAGTAGATGAAAGATAAAGAAAAGCAGGTGACTCTTTTTTGTTTACTAAAGCACAAGAACTTTTAGCGTCCTACTTTGGTTATTCTTCGTTTCGAAGAGGACAAGATGAAACAATTAAAAACGTATTAGATGGGAAAGATACGGTTTGTATTATGCCAACGGGTGGCGGTAAGTCGATTTGTTATCAAATTCCGGCATTAGTATTTGAAGGAACGACGTTGG
This sequence comes from Bacillus sp. PPSBB_2, assembly GCF_045291115.1. Lineage (NCBI taxonomy): Bacteria > Bacillati > Bacillota > Bacilli > Caryophanales > Bacillaceae > Bacillus > Bacillus sp. PPSBB_2. Next base: position 2,945,696 of record NZ_CP147983.1, on the reverse strand, counting down.
TTATATCACCTTTAATATCACTTATGAAGGATCAAGTAGATACATTGGTACAGAATGGCATTTCAGCTACATATATTAATAGTTCTATTTCTATTGCTGAAGCAAATCAGCGAATTCAATTAGCGAAACAAGGACATTACAAATTACTTTATGTCGCGCCTGAGCGTCTTGATTCGATGGAGTTTGTTGACCAACTTATCGATATGAAAATCCCTATGATTGCGATTGATGAAGCACACTGTATTTCACAGTGGGGACATGATTTCCGTCCAAGTTATTTACATATACATCGCATATTAGATTATCTTCCAGAAAAGCCGCTTGTATTAGCATTAACAGCAACAGCAACACCGCAAGTACGTGATGATATTTGTAATACACTTGAAATTAATCAAGAAAATACAATTATGACAACGTTTGAGCGTGAGAACTTATCGTTTTCTGTTATTAAAGGGCAAGATCGAAATGCATATTTGGCGGATTATATTCGTCAAAATCAAAAGGAATCTGGGATTATATATGCAGCTACTAGAAAAGTAGTCGATCAGTTATATGAAGATTTAATGAAGGCAGGAGTTTCTGTATCAAAATATCACGCTGGTATGAGTGATATTGATCGAAATGAGCAACAAGAACTCTTTTTACGAGATGAAGTAAGTGTAATGGTAGCAACATCTGCATTCGGGATGGGTATTGATAAATCGAATATTCGTTACGTAATTCATTATCAGCTTCCAAAAAATATGGAAAGTTACTATCAAGAAGCAGGACGTGCTGGTCGTGACGGATTAGATAGTACATGTATATTGTTATATTCTTCTCAAGATGTACAAGTACAGCGTTTTTTAATTGATCAATCAACTGGAGAATCACGTTTTTCAAATGAACTTGAAAAATTGCAAAATATGACCGATTACTGTCATACAGAACAATGTTTACAATCATTCATTTTGCAATACTTTGGAGAAGAACCGAAAGAAGATTGTGGACGCTGTGGTAATTGTACAGACAATCGCGAGAGCATCGATGTGACAAGGGAATCACAAATGGTTTTATCATGCATGATTAGAACGAACCAACGCTTTGGAAAGCAAATGATAGCGCAAGTATTAACTGGGTCGAAGAATAAGAAAGTTATTGAATTTAATTTTCATACTTTACCAACGTATGGGCTTTTATCGAACCGTAGTGTAAAAGAGGTCAGTGAGTTTATCGAGTTTTTAATTTCAGAAGAGTTAATTGCAGTTGAACATGGCACTTATCCGACGTTAAAAGTAACTGAAAAAGGGAAAGAAGTATTACTTGGTAAAGAGAATGTTTTACGAAAAGAACGAGTAGAGACAAGACAAATTGTTCAAGACCATCCTTTATTTGAAGTGCTTCGTGAAGTACGTAAAGAAATTGCACAAGGAGAAGGTGTACCTCCGTTCGTTATTTTCTCTGACCAAACATTAAAAGATATGTGTGTGAAAATGCCGCAAAGTGATTCCGAATTGTTGACGGTAAAAGGTATCGGAGAACACAAACTTGTGAAATATGGTTCGCACTTCTTACAAGCAGTTCAGCATTTTATTGAGGAAAATCCAAATTATGCTGAAACGATTAAGACAGAAGTAGTTTCAGAGCGTAAAAAGTCAGGAAAAGCGTCCGCAAATTCTCATTTAGAAACGTATGAAATGTATAAACAAGGTATTGATTTGAATGAGATTGCAAAAGAACGTAACTTATCAAGACAAACAATCGAAAACCATTTAATTCGCTGCTATGAGGATGGAATGGAAGTAGATTGGCACAGCTTTGTTCCAGCAGAGTATGAATCTCTTATTGAAACTGCCGTTCAAAATGCAGATGGTGGTCTGAAATCTATTAAAGAACAGCTTCCGAATGAAGTGAGTTACTTTATGATTCGTGCTTATTTACAAATAAGAAAGTAGAGGCATATAAAGGGGATAAGAATTTATGTATCATGTTTTCGTTTATGGCACGTTAAGAAGAGGACAAACGAATGCTCATTATATGCTAGGTGCAACATGTATCACAGACAGAGCTTGGACATATGGAAAATTATTTGATACGAACGAAGGATATCCGGCCATGACTTATTCGATTGAAGAACAGGTGTATGGAGAAGTTTATGTAGTAAATGATGAGATATTGTGTAAGTTAGATGAACTAGAAGAATATAGAGGCAATGCGGAGACTGATTTATATGATCGAATCACGCAAACAGTATATGTTGCTGATGGGGAAATTGAGGCATATGTGTATATCGCTCAGGATAAAAAGATGTTAAAGAAAGTGATAGACTCTGGTGACTGGCTTATGTATCAAAAAATATAATAAGGTAGTTTTAAAAATTGGAAAGCAGATAATGACGAATTCATTATCTGCTTTTTATTGTGTGAATAATTGTCGTTCTCTTTTTATTCTTATAGTTCTTAGTACGGTTCCAATTCCGAGAAATAAAACAGTAGCAGCGACCCCGCTAGTAGGATTTAACCAAAAATCACTACTGTTTGTAAGAGTAATAATCCCTGTTATTGTAACTAAAACAGTAGGAACAGCATCCTCGATCGTATGCATGATAATACATGGCCAGACGGATTTTGTAAGTCTATATATTTCAACATACATAATTGACCAACAAACCATAAGGATACAGCCAGATAGAAGCATATTTAATCTTGAGATAGATTCAAAATATTCATTTGAAGAGCCTCCTTTACTTTTATTTATCCTACTATTTATGGGCAGTAAAACGCCCATTGATTAAAGTCTTTAATTTTTACAATGTTTTTTAATAGATAAATTAAATAGGAGACAAATAGAAAGAAGTATCTTTTACATGCATCACTATACTATATGTGTATGTGTGTGATTTAGATGTTGCATATTCTTTTTAAATTAGAAAGATGAAAAGTAAGTTTTTTCGGAAAATTTAAATGGAAACTATTGACTTTATGATTGGATTTTTAATACAATGATACTTCGACTGAAAAATTAGAACGGACAGGAGGGAATCGTCGAAATGAGCAACATATTTGAAGATGAGTTACAAAAAATGAAGGATACTTTACATACGATGGATGAGCAATTGGATAGGCTTGAAAAAATCCCGGTTTATTATGGAGAAGATTTTAAAGAGCAAATTCTTGAAAGTATGAGGGAGTCTAATAGACAAAACTTACGTATTGGTGTGCAAGAGCCGTACTTTGGAAGGTTAGATTTTCAGGAAGATGGAAAAGAAGAAGTTATGCCGATTTATATCGGAAAAGTAGGGGTTTCGGATATGGACACGATGAAGCCAATCATTATTGATTGGCGAGCGCCTGTCGCAAGTATGTTTTATTCATTTACCGGTGGAGAAGAATTAGCATTTTATCAATCACCAGATGGGTTAGTAGAAGGTGATGTGTATTTAAAACGAAACATTTCCATTCGAAAAAGAGAACTTGAACGTGTTGTTGATACATATGTAAAAGGAAATGAAGATGTATCACATGCCGATGATTTTCTTCTATATCGATTAGGTGAGAATAAAGATAATAAGCTAAAGGATATTGTTTCAACGATTCAATCGGAACAAAATGATATTATTCGAGCGGAAAGAAATTTACCATTACTTATTCAAGGGGTTGCAGGGAGTGGAAAGACAACAATTGCTTTACATCGCCTTGCTTTTTTAATTTATGAATATCGTGAACAACTAGAAGCAGAAAGAATGATCGTATTTGCACCGAATAGTCTGTTTTTAGACTATATTTCGAGTGTACTTCCTGAATTAGGTGTAGGGAATATTAGTCAAACAACGTTTCCAGATTGGGCATTACGTACGTTAGATGATTCAGTGAAACTAAAGCAGACAGAAAAAAAATTGAAAGAAGCATTTTCAATTAATCGTGATGAAAAGAAGGTAATGCTAGGTAAATTAAAGGGTACGTTGGAATTTAAGACGTTTATTGAAGAGAGAATGATCCAATTTGAAAATGAGTTAGTTCCGACAAAAGATTTTGAGGCGTGGGATAGAGCGATTATTCCATTAGAAGATGTTAAAAAATGGATGCAAGTTGAATATAAACATTATCCTTTACAGAAAAGAAGAGAACGATTAGTAGGACGAATGAAGCGCTGGATTGAAATTGAACTTAAAAAATTCGGGGAAACAAACGAGAAAAAATTACTAAAAAAAGAAGCGACTAAGAGACTGAACGCATATATGAAGTTTTGGCCGAAAATGAGTGCTCTTTCACTGTATAGTTCAATAGTAAAAAGTAAAGAAATACTTGAGGTATTACCTGAAGAACTTGTTAAAGAAACAGAAAAGAGTTGTCGTAAAAAAGAAGTGTGTGTAGAAGATTTACCAGCTTTAATATACATACATCATCGTATAACAGGGATCGAAATCGGGCAGAAGTTTCATCACGTTGTTATTGATGAAGCGCAAGATTTTTCGCCTTTCCAAGTTTATGTATTAAAAGAAATTACATTAGGTAATTCTTTCACTATATTAGGTGATTTATCGCAAGCGATTTATGATTACCAAGGAATTGAAGATTGGAATGCTTTTAAGGAAGTATTCCAAGAAACCGGTTATTATGAATTGACAAGAAGTTATCGTTCTACAAAGGAAATTATTGAATTTGCAAATGAAATAATTAAAAATGCAGAAATCCCAGTAGGACTCGCAACACCAGTCTTCCGCAGTGGAGAAGATGTGAAAGTAATTCATGCAGAAAATCAATTTACTGAAATTGTGAAGACGGTAAAACATTTGCAAAATGCAGATGTGAAAACAATTGCGGTAATCGGAAGAACAGAAGATGAATGCCGTGATATATATGTGAAATTAACAAATGCAGGATTAACGGTAAACGTAATTGAAGCAAACCAAAGTAAATATGAAGGTGGTATATCAGTAGTACCTGTCTATTTAGCGAAAGGTTTAGAATTTGATGCGGTGCTTTTAATTGATGTGGATGAAGAACATTACAAAAACACAAAACATGATGCAAAGTTACTATATGTCGGATGTACGAGATCACTTCATGACTTATGGATTTTCCATGGTGGGGAAGCGTCACCTTTAATTAAAGGATTAAAATAAAGTAAAACTATAATCAGTGGGGAGTTTTACTGCAAGCTAATGTGGGATAAATATAAAAAGAGGATTTTCTAGTACTGTATGAAGATCCTCTTTTTTATATTAAAATGGTAGACGTGTAAAATGACAATAAAGTTATTTAATTTTCGATTCTGTAGTGCTTTAAGAAAAAAATGTACTTTTTAATAGACTACATGCTGCTAATTTAAGTCTTTAATTTATAGCTGTAGAAATAAATAATAATGAATAAAGATAATGATTAATATATAATTTAATGAGAACAAATGTACATTTATTTTTAAATGTGAGTTCTAAAAAATAAAAGCCTTTTCTCAATATCGAGAAAGTAGGTTCTTTAGCATACACTTTATTTTTCACATTCACAATCATCTAAATAATATACAACAAATATTTCCCGATCTTCGTCTATTTCTGATGCACATCTTTTTAATGGTCTCGCCTGTAGAGAAGGATTAAAAATTAAAAGATGAGGTAGTAAGTCAGAAGTACTTTCTTTCTCAAGAACATGAAGCACCTCTCTTTGCGATGGTTCATCTTCATATTTTCGGTATTCAACACATCTAAAGTTGTATTTCTTTGATTGAGTTAGGTAAGTTGTTTCTTCCTTCAACTTTTTAAGTTTAATTCTCACTACATCATCAACCCAAGAGCCTATATTCTCGTAAACTACACCATTACTTACAATGTAATCAGTTATTAATCTCGCAGATATCTCTTCATTTTTTAAGTTTTTACGTGAAAATAATACTTCTTTCGTTTCAGTAATATATTCGATGGTATTCATTTTTGCATTAGCCTCCTTCACTTAGTTTAAAATTAGCTTATACTATAAATAAGACAGATTTTGTCATATTTTATGAAAAAGGTGATTAAATGTCTAAAACTAAACGCATCATTAGAATCATGCTGGCATTAAACAATAATAATTCCATTACTGCAAAGGAACTTGCTAAATCCGAAGGAGTCTCAGAGAGAACAATCCTCCGAGATATACAGGAGCTAAGTGAAATTTACTTTCCAGTCTATTCAGAAAGAGGTAGAAATGGAGGATTTAGTACACTAAAAAATAAAATGATCCCTCCTATTTGGTTTAGTGAGGATGAAATAATAGCTTTATTTTTTGCAATAGATGCCATGCAATATGTTGGCGCCACTCCTTTTTCTACTTCATATAATGTAATTTTAAATAAATTGTTCAATATGATTCCTCAGGAAACTTCCGATGCAATTGAGAATACTAGAGACAAAATCTTGATGTGGCAACCAAATATTAAAGTAGATAAAAGGGTCCTAAGAAACCTTTATGATGCATCTGTAGAAGAGAAAACTGTTAATATCTTATATGAAACAACTGAAGATGAAATCTATAGAGAGATAGAACCTATGGGCTTATACGTATATAACGGGTATTGGTATTGTCCCGCTTACTGTAGAATGAGAAGAGGCATAAGGCTTTTCAGAGTAGATCGAATAAAAAAAACAATTATTAATTCTACTTCTCATTCCACTAATGTCCATTCGAATGTTAAAGAATGGCTGTATTCTGAGTGTGAATCTAATCTCATAAAGCTCGAAGTGAGTTTAAGCAAAGAAGGAAAAAGAAAAGCTGAGAGCATATCATGGTTAAGAGATAATATGGAATACAATTCAGATGGAACCGCGAAAATAACAAAGAATATTAACCCTTCAGAAGAGTGGTTTTATGTTGAACTACTTTGGAATATTGGACAAGAAGCAGAAATAATAGAACCTGATTGTATAAAAAATAAGCTTATTGAAAGGGCAAAATCAGTGATAACGAAATATAATGACTTTTAGCTTAATTTACATTTAATTTTATACTACTAGAAAGGATCACTGCATAGATAATTGTTCCTTTATTCAACTAAAGGGTGCGATTGTGGCATAAAATAGATAAAAAATAATCAAACTTTATTTCAAATCCACAACGGATGATGGTCCTATTATCAACGAATGGTATCTATCTTCCTAAGTCTAGTAAAACGCCATAATCCCCTACTCGTGGTTTAGAAAGTAGGGGGGGATTTTTTGTGAAAGATTTATCCTTTTTATCAAAGCACTACACTACATTTGAATAATGTTCAATTTTAAACGAATAAAGCCATTAATATTAAATCTTGATAGCCACCATCCAATTTTACACCCTTTGCTTTTCTACCCTCTTCAAAGAAGCCTAGATTCTTATATAACTGGATTGCACCTAGATTATCTTCCATTACCTCAAGACAAACTTTTTCAATCTTACTGTTATTTTTAGCCCAATTGATTAACGTTTCTAGAAGAGCTCTTCCAATACCATAATTTCGATATTCGGGTAGTATGGTCATCGCAAAAGCCCCTTGATGACTAATTTTTTCTTTGTTTCCGTTCTTAAAATCTATTGTACCGACTAACTTACCATCAACTTCAGCAATAAACTGTACATAATTTGGATTTTCATGATAAGCTTTTAACGTTTTTTGAATAGCATCGATACGCACCTTTTTTACATCCTCAACCGTACTTAGCATGTATGGAGCGTTTATTAAAGCTTTTGAAGCAGAATCTAGTATTCTTTCTGCATCCCGTTCTTTAGCTTCTCTAATTATTATTGTTTTTCCATCCTTAGATTTATAAGTAAAAACATTAGTTGATAAGATACTACACACACCCTTTCGGAATATAATTAGTTGAATTTTTTAACTATCGTGCAATTATTAAGTAAGAAAAAGTCGTATCACCTTTTTCTGCAATCGCTCTACTTCAACTTAATGACGATTATTTCAAATATTTTTAATTTTTACAAGGATTTATTCCGTTATATAGCCCGATTGTTGAATAACATGACTGGCGTTTTTTAAACAACTTTATTATCTCTGTACACGATGAATTAACGACTTGAGCTGTTGTTTAAATGATATACGATGCTTTTTTCTAATTCCTTAGTTTGTTCTTTTTCCCATATACGAACAGCATCTACTGGAATTTGTGTATGTTTTAACCAATCTAGAATAAGGTGTAGTTGTTCTTGTATTTGCCCAATGTTTTGCTCCTTTATGTTCTTATTCTGGATTCTATCAATTAATTGCAGCATATAGGGAAGTTTTTCTATACATTCGCCTAAATCCCCGCAATAACCTGACGGTAATTCATGTGTACCAAAATCTAAAGTATTGATGTAATTAGAAACTAGGTATATCATGGCTTCTTGTTCGGTATCACCACCTAATTCAATCGCTTTTCGAAGGGATTTTTCTAAATCGTCTTCTTTATTGCTAGAGTCCATATAAATTCCTATCCATCTAAAAGGTCTTGAATCAAATGGGGTGTTTTCTGTCCATCTATATAGAATGTCAATTAGAAAACTATTTAGTGAGAAAGTTAACACCTCATCTTTTTCGTTTGATGCATCTAAAATAGTAAACAGTGAAATGGCAAACTCCTCTTGATCTTTTGATTCCCATTTCTTTGCATTTGTAATAAATGTCTCTAAATGTTTATAAGCTAATTTTCGAAGTCCCGCTTCGCGATGCTGACAGTAACAAATAAAATCATGCCAATGCTCAGTTGTATTCATATGTATAATAATAGTTTGTAATGCAGTGAGAGGTTTATCCATTATAAGTCCCCAATCTATTAAGCACGTGTTGAAAATTTAGTGTTATTATATCATTACATAAATTAAAGTGGGAAGAATTTAAGGTGGATTTTATTGGTCACGGGATCCAATCGATTGGTAATGTAGCGGTTCTAACAGGACTCATTATTGACTTTGAAGATGAAATGTAAAAAAGTTATTATATTTATCTGAATATTGAAGGAATACAAGAATTTTATTTATTTAATTTTTAGAAAAAATAGACTACAACATTAATAAATGGTATAATTTCCTTGTTATTGGAATTAAAAAGAAAAATATTTGAAGAAAAAGGATAGGGTTGGTTTTAATGGGGGATTCTGATCACAAAGAAACAAAGGCAATATTAAAGTTATGGTTTATTTATATACCACTTGCATTTGGAGAATTTGTCTTTTCGAATATCATAGATTATTTAAAAAAATAAAGATTTTGCATTTGAAAAACAATTAACCTAATTTAATTGTTTTTTTATTTTTCTCTAATAAACCAAACAAAAATAAAGATTTTGAACAAGATGAAGTTTATGAAGGAAGTAACGTTGATTAGGTGCTGAAAACGGTGTGAAATCAACAGTGCCTAAAGAATAAAACAGGAATCATTCAACCATGATAATTTTCCGTTTTATTAGCTTCCTATAGTGAGATGTTATGTTCACATCATATGTATACGATAGTTGTCACTTAATATAGCATTACTGCAACTTCAAAATTAGTAGTTAAGGTTGCTATCTTTTAGAGTGTTATATATATAACTTAGCTAAAAAAGTACAAATCATATAATTTGCGCTTTTCATTATCCGTTTTTCGGTAAAAAATATAGTTTTTGTCACATTAATACTGTACGATACATAGTATAAAACACATACTGTATGACATATAGTAATGGAAATGAGGTGAGTAAATGGATACTTTATTAAACTCGTTAATTACTGAGTTAAGAAGAGGGACATTAACGTTAGCCGTTTTAAGTCAATTAAGAACGCCGCAGTACGGATATTCACTTGTCCAGTTATTGGAGCAATCAGGGATTACAATTGATCAAAGTACTTTATATCCGCTACTTCGCCGATTAGAAAAACAGGAATTAGTGACGAGTAGTTGGGATAAAACGGAGAGTAGACTTCGTAAGTATTATGTTTTAAGTGATTATGGATTAGAAATATTTTTGCAGTTGAAAAAAGAATGGATAAAGGATTCGAAAGAACTTTATAACTTATTAAAGGAGGAAGAGAATGAATTTAATTGATCTCTATATCCAAGAGGTTGCGAAGAGATTACCTGAAAAAAATAGTGAAGATATTACACTTGAACTAAGGTCAACTATAGAGGATATGTTACCTGAAGATTATAGTGAGGAGGATGTAAAGAGCGTTCTCAAAAAATTGGGGAGTCCGGTTTCATTGGCTAATGGTTATTTGGATAGACCGATGCATTTAATTGGACCACGTTATTTTGATGTATATACAACGTTGTTAAAAATGATTATACCAATCGCAGCTGTCATTGCACTCATATCAATGGTTGCAGAAAATTTTATAGGCTATAGTGGTGATCAAGCGATATTAAATGTTATTTTGCAATTGATAGGTAAAGGCATTGGGGAAATTTTTGAAGTGGGCCTCCATGTATTTTTCTGGTTGACACTTGTGTTTGTTATTTTAGAAAGAACAGATAAAGACAAAGGTATCGAGCCGTTGACGACAAGTTTTAAAAAATGGACACCAGATGATTTGAAAAACATCTCGTATATCCCAAAGAAAAAAGCAATCTCGAAGTTTGAAGTTTTTGCAGGTTTAATGTGGACAGCAGTTTGGGCTACACTTTACTTTTATGCGAATCATCTTGTTGGCGTATATAACGGTACGGCAAATGGACTGAAGTTTGTTTCGCCAACTTTTAATCAAGATGTTTTATTGCAGTACTGGCCAATCGTTATAATTATGATCGTTTTTGAAATATGTATATCCCTTTATAAATTGGTGCAGGGACAATGGACTCAAAGATTGGCGATTGGGAATGCTATTCTTCAAATAGCTGGGACGATAGTATTCATTGTAATTGTAGTAAATCCACATGTATTTAACGCAGGGTTTATTACGTATTTGGCAAATGCATTTACTATTTCCCCAGAGGGATTTAAAACGTGGCTCATTGGGGGAGGAATTTTCTTCTACACATTATCTGCTGCAATAAATATATTTGATGGTTTCCGAAAAGCTAGTATTCGTATGTAGATAAAAATCGGAAATTTCGATAAAATAAAACTATTAAAAAGATAGTGAAATAAGATGAACATGATGAAAGGAAGAAAACAATGATAAGGGAAGCAACGAAAAGAGATTTAGCATACATTTTAGATATTTATAACGATGCGATACTTTATACAACAGCTGTATATGCGTATAAACCTGTAACCCTTGAAAATAGAATAGATTGGTATGAACAAAAAAAGGCTGAAGGGTATCCAATTTTCGTATGTGAATTAGATAATAAAGTAGTAGGATTTGCGACATTCGGCCCATTTAGAGCGTGGCCTGCTTATAAATATTCAGTTGAACATTCTGTGTATGTAGATAAGGCATATAGAAAAAATGGCATTGGGTCTTCATTAATGAAAGAATTAATCAAAATTGCAAAGGAAAGAGAGTATATGACCTTAATTGCTGGAATTGATGCAGAGAATGAGAAAAGTATTGCCTTGCATCAAAAATATGGATTTGTTCATGCAGGAACAATAAAACAAGCTGGTTATAAGTTTAATAAATGGCTAGATTTAGCTTTTTATCAGCTGGAAGAGGGTGTTGCAAAACTAAAATAAATATGCAATGTTATGAATCAGAAAAACTAGCTGAACATGCAATAGATAGCGATTTTGACCATACCAACGTGGCTGTTCCAGCCCTTTATCTTTGAGATGACTAAACTGTTGTTCAATTTTTCCACGCTCTTTCATCAACTGTTTGCCAAAGGTAGTTTGTAGAAAATGAGACACTACACGACGATGTGTACTTTTGATTGGTCCGCTATTACGCGGGTTAATTGGATTGATCGCAAAGATATCACATGCTCCGGCAATTTCATGAATGTGCTGACTATCATAAGCGGCATCTGCAACGGAAAATAACACATTTTGGTTTTGTATATCCCGAAGCAATGCAGGAGCTATTTTACTATCATGTACATTTGCGGTTGTAAATGCATACGACAATATAACACCTTCTGGTGTAGAACAGACATGAGTTTTATATCCCTTATACCAACCATAGCGAGTAGATTTTCCCCATTTCGCTTGAGAATCATATAAACTACTCCGTAAGGCTGTACTATCAATTAAAACGCACGGAATTAACCCTAAATTCTTTTCTTGAAGAATTTGTTTATGAAGCAACGGAATTTCTTCGTTGCGAAACCAAGTGCCTACACGTGAAAAAGTAGATATATGAGGAACAAGCGAAAGGCCACAAGATACACGAAATGAAGGATATTGATGTAAAAAACGAGTTAACTTACGTAATGAATTGATCTGGAATACCGTTTTTATAAAAAAACATTTGAGTAAAGCTTTTCTACAGATGGGTGGGCGGCCTGTCATAGGCGGAACGCCTCCAATGGTTAAACTGTCTACGTAGGCAAATAAAATTTGTAAAATGGATTGATTTTGATCAAAATTGGTTATCATACTAGTAAATCCGTCCTTTCTGGAGATAGTTTTAGGATACTATCATTCTTCCAGGAAAACGGGTTTCTTTATGCATTCATTTTTGGATATTTATGAGTTTTGCAACACCCTC
>NZ_CP147983.1:2820294-2925998 GCF_045291115.1 Bacillus sp. PPSBB_2 | reverse complement strand
GTTGCAAAACTAAAATAAATATGCAATGTTATGAATCAGAAAAACTAGCTGAACATGCAATAGATAGCGATTTTGACCATACCAACGTGGCTGTTCCAGCCCTTTATCTTTGAGATGACTAAACTGTTGTTCAATTTTTCCACGCTCTTTCATCAACTGTTTGCCAAAGGTAGTTTGTAGAAAATGAGACACTACACGACGATGTGTACTTTTGATTGGTCCGCTATTACGCGGGTTAATTGGATTGATCGCAAAGATATCACATGCTCCGGCAATTTCATGAATGTGCTGACTATCATAAGCGGCATCTGCAACGGAAAATAACACATTTTGGTTTTGTATATCCCGAAGCAATGCAGGAGCTATTTTACTATCATGTACATTTGCGGTTGTAAATGCATACGACAATATAACACCTTCTGGTGTAGAACAGACATGAGTTTTATATCCCTTATACCAACCATAGCGAGTAGATTTTCCCCATTTCGCTTGAGAATCATATAAACTACTCCGTAAGGCTGTACTATCAATTAAAACGCACGGAATTAACCCTAAATTCTTTTCTTGAAGAATTTGTTTATGAAGCAACGGAATTTCTTCGTTGCGAAACCAAGTGCCTACACGTGAAAAAGTAGATATATGAGGAACAAGCGAAAGGCCACAAGATACACGAAATGAAGGATATTGATGTAAAAAACGAGTTAACTTACGTAATGAATTGATCTGGAATACCGTTTTTATAAAAAAACATTTGAGTAAAGCTTTTCTACAGATGGGTGGGCGGCCTGTCATAGGCGGAACGCCTCCAATGGTTAAACTGTCTACGTAGGCAAATAAAATTTGTAAAATGGATTGATTTTGATCAAAATTGGTTATCATACTAGTAAATCCGTCCTTTCTGGAGATAGTTTTAGGATACTATCATTCTTCCAGGAAAACGGGTTTCTTTATGCATTCATTTTTGGATATTTATGAGTTTTGCAACACCCTCCTGGAACTTAACGGTCCTGAAAATCCTATAGAAGAATAAATATTTTTCGGTAGCAAGAAAAAATTCATGCTACCTTTTTCTTATTTAAATAGCTGATATGAGCTGCCGAAAAGTTTTTTTATATTCGATATTGAATTTATTGGTATAATAGGAATGTTTAACGAATTTCCGCTTCTTTATGTGATGGGGGGAAAAGATTTACCGAATCGACGTGAAAATAAAGAGGTAGATGAAGCTTTTGCAGCAGTTTTAAAGTACATATACAAAGAATATAGTGAAAGCATGCTAGGAGTGAGCGATTGAAAAGAAACTTAAAGACTTCAACAATCATTATTTTAATTTTAACGATTATTGCTCTTGAAGTTGGAATCGCACTATATGATCACAATTTGTCATTAGATACAATTTACTTTGCAGCGATCCTTATTTGTATTGTATTGCTTTTTGGCACACGTGTTTCTGAAGAGAAAGAAAGTACATCGAAACGAGGACGAAGAAAAATAGCTGTTATATTTTGGCCATCTATTTTATTGTCTATCGCTTGTTTTGCAGTTATAAGTTACATAAGGGTAGGCTATGTCTCTGTACCAGGGATAATTGGCTTTTCATGCTTTGTTACATATGGTGGATTCGTTTTGATTAGTATTTTAAAGGGGAAAAACAAAATGTAGCTTACTAAGTTGAAAGGAAGCAATGTATATGAAACATATAGAGAACGGTACACGTATTGAAGGAGAATACATTAAAAATAAAGTTATTCAATATAATATGTCCATCTTAACAGATGAAGTAAAACAGCCGATGGAAGAAGTAAGCCTCGTAGTAAAAAATGAAGAAGGAAAAATATTTGGTGGTGTAACAGGTACGATGTATTTTTATCATCTTCATATCGACTTTTTATGGGTTGATAAATCAGTTCGTCATGACGGTTATGGTAGCCAACTTTTACATAAAATTGAAGAAATTGCGAAGGAAAAAGAGTGCAGATTAATATTGCTAGATTCATTTAGTTTTCAAGCGCCAGAATTTTATAAAAAGCACGGTTACAGGGAGTATGGTGTCGTTGAAGATCATCCGAAAGGTCATAGTCAGCACTTTTTTGAAAAGAGATTATAATAGTATTATGTATACTGGTTGATGGGAGAAAGCATATGTACACGTATAAATTGCAACAAGAACAACCAATCTGTGCAGAAAAAATAAAGAAGCTTTATGATTCTGTCGGTTGGTGGCCAGAAAGAAAAGAAGTCGATATTGAAAAAATGTTAAAGAATAGTATAGGCATTGGAGTATGGGAAGAAAATGAATTAGTTGGATTTGCTAGAGTCGTTTCTGATGGTGTTTTTCGAGCATACATTGAAGATGTTGTCGTACATGAGAGTGTAAGAAATAAAGGTATTGGAGAGAAAATGCTTACAATATTACTTCGAGAAATATCTCATATTGATATTGTTAGTCTATTTTGCGGTGAGAAGCTAATAAAGTTTTACGGTGAGCAGCAATTTCAAGCAACGAAGCAAATTGTGATGCATCGTAATCAAACAGGGAAAGAATAAGAGGTGCCAATTAAAATGAATGCAACAAGAGCGTACTGTTTATCGAAAAGAAAAGCGACAGAAGATTCTCCAGATGGCTGGAGTGCAACATGTATGAGGCTTAATAATAAAATATTTGCGATAGTAAATCATGAAGAAGGTGAAAAGGCTGCGATTACATTGAAGTGTGATCCAGAAGTCGCATTAAGAATAAGAGAAGATTATCCAGAAACAATTATTCCAGGGTATCATATGAATAAAAAACATTGGAATACCGTTTATATTCATAAGGGTATAGAGCAGGAGCAAATTAATAAAATGATTGATTGGTCGTATGATTTAGTACTACAATCATTTTCAAAGAAAAAGCAGCAGGAGTTAATGGATTAATATGTATTAGGAGTGTGTGTAATGAAAGATTCGATTAAAGATACGTATGATAAATTAGCGAGTACATATAAAGAAAATCTAGATTTCGCAAATCCATATAACAGTTATTATGAAAGACCGGCGATGATGGAGCTTATTCCAAAGGAACTAGAAGGAAAAAAGATATTAGATGCTGGATGTGCAGCTGGATGGTATACTTCTCAATTCATAGGAAGAGGAGCAAATGTTACAGCAATTGATGTAAGTCCTGAAATGGTAAAAGCAGCAAAAGAAAATATAGGAGAAGAAGCGACGTTCCTTTGTCATGATCTGCAAGAAACATTGCCATTTGAAGATAATACGTATGATGTGATTGTAAGTTCATTAACTCTTCATTATATAGAAAATTGGAATCAAGTATTTCAAGAATTTCGTCGTGTATTGAAGCCAGGTGGAGAACTTATTTATTCTATTCATCATCCTTTTATGGATTTCACAAAGTTTCCATGTGAAAATTATTTTGAAAAACAGTTATTAATAGATACTTGGGTTAAACCGAATATTACTATTGAAGTCAAGTTTTTTAGAAGATCATTACAAGACATACTAAATGAAACTACAAATTATTTTGTATTAGAAGAGATAGTGGAACCGAAGGCAATTGAAAAAATGAAAGAAGTAAGCGAAAAATCATATCATTATTTAAATATGAATCCACATTTTCTTATCATAAAAGCAATCAATAAATAGCTAGTAAAATAACTTTGTTTTACTAGCTATTTACAGTTTTACATTACATATTAGGAGACTTTAAAATGAATACGAAACGAAATAGAGTAGTATATGCACTATTTACTATAGTTGTTATTATTTTAGGTCTTAGCTCAAGAAAGTTTGCTTTTGCACTACCACATCTATTAAATGATTATTTAGGTGATGCATTATGGGCATTAATGATTTTCACTGGCTTTGGATTTTTGTTTCCTAAAACAGAGACGAAGAAGTTGGCTTTTACTAGTTTAATGTTTTGCTACGGGATTGAAGCGAGCCAATTGTATCATGCGGAATGGATAGATAGCATTCGTGCAACGACTTTGGGCGGACTCGTGTTGGGATACGGTTTTTTGTGGAGTGATGTAGTGGCTTATACAATTGGTGTTGGAGTGGGAATACTGTGTGAGGTTATTTTTCGGAAGAAATAAGAATTGTAAAAGGGGTATTTGTAAATGGAACAAGCAATGGAAATTGCAAAGCTTTGGTTTCGAAATGAACATGTCACAGCTACTGTAATGCAACCAAAAGTAGCGAAGGTTTTATGCAAGAATAAAGAGTACATTTTAAAGAGAACGGGATCGATAAAGCAACTTCTAGTTGAATTCGATGTTTTGAAGCAACTGTATGAAAAGGAAATTAAAGTACAGAAAGTAGTAAAGACAGAAAATGATGAACAATATGTATTATATAAAGAAAAATATTATTGCTTATATGAGTATGTTGCCGGAAGTGTTTTAGAAATAAAAGATACGAATAAGCTGGAAAGGCTAGCAAGTACAATTGGAGAAGAAATAGCTAATCTGCACAAAGCATTACATTCGGTGAATAGTGACCATGAGTTAATAAAAAGAGATTTATATAAGATAGTATTTGAATGGGCTATACCGATTTTAGAAAAGAACGAGCATGCTCATCGAGAGGTAATTCAAAAGATGGAGCGAATGCACACAGCTTTCAAGGAAATGGTCCATCCATTACCGAGACAAATTATTCATCGTGATATGCATCTATCAAATGTAATCTTTAAAGATGATAAACTGGAAGGGTTTATAGATTTCGAGATTTTAGAAAATAATGTAAAAATATTTGATTTATGTTATTGCTGTACAAGTGTATTAAGCGAGCTATTTAGTGATGAAAGATTAAGAGAAAAATGGTTACATATCGTTAGCAAAGTCTTTGAAGGTTATTATAAACAAAATGATTTAACGAAAGAAGAACTAAAAGCTATTTGGTATGTTATGCTTTCAATTCAAATTATCTTTATTGCTTATTTTGTCCAGTTACCAAATTTATTAAAGTTAAATGAAGAAAGGTTCTTCTGGATTTTTGCTAAGAAGGAAGATATTGAAGAAATTATAGAAGGTATCGTAAAGGTATGAAAAAAATAATATTAATTGGTTCTGGGGGTTCAGGAAAATCCACATTAGCAAGGCAGTTAGGAAATAAATTAAATATTAAGGTGCATCATCTTGATGCATTATTTTGGAAACCGAATTGGGAAGGTGTTCCGAGAGAAGAACAAATAGCAGTTCAAAATAACTTAATTAAAGATGAGAAGTGGATTATTGATGGGAATTATGGCGGGACGATGGGTATCAGACTGAATGCAGCTGATACAATTATCTTCCTTGATATGCATAGAACAATTTGTATTTATCGTGCTTTTAAAAGAATTGTAAAATACCGGAATAAAACAAGACCAGATATGGGCGCGGGATGTGAAGAAAGATTTGATTTACAATTCTTTAAATGGATATGGGAATATCCTAATACTAAACGACCTACAATTTTAAAAGGGTTAGAGCAATTGTCCGAAGAGGAAAAGGTTATTGTTTTAAAATCTCCAAATGAGGTTCGGAAATTTTTAGAGCACATATAATAATAGAATGTGACACAACAATTCTTTTTGGATCTTACCGATTAGTTTAATTAAACTAATCGTTTTTTATTATGAAAAATTTAACGCTTTTTGAAAATTGTATTTTGTAATGAGTATATGACTATAAGTTCATATAAAATGAACGTTTGGAGGAATAGAAAATGACTAATGATTTAATTCAAACAATCGATTCATTAATGGTAAATATTCCAGTTGGAGAGGTAGTATTAAGAGATGATCGAATAAAAAAAGAATGGATAGTGCAAATTCAACCATTTTTTCTTGCAAAGTATGCTGTAACAATGGAACTATATGATGCTATTACAAATAGTACATTAAATAATTTTGATAAAAATCATAAACCAGTTGTCAATATTTCATGGAACGATGCCATTGCGTTTTGTAATGTACTTTCAAAAAAAGCGGGATTAAAAGAATATTATTCTATTAGTGATGGTGGTCAAATTGTGAAATGTAATTTAGATTCGAATGGCTACCGATTACCATCTGAGGCAGAGTGGCAATATGCATGTAAAGCAAGTACAACCGGATATACATACGGGAAACTTCATGATATAGCATGGTATAATGAAAATTCAAATGGAGAAATTCATGACGTTGGCCAAAAAGAACCGAATGCATGGGGACTTTATGATATGCTAGGGAACGTTTGGGAATGGTGCTATGATTTGTATGATGAAAAAGTATACGGATCATACCGCATTTTTCGTGGTGGTAGTTGGGCTGAAGCAGCGAGAGGTTGCGGCGCTACTTGTCGTCGTCGAAGCCATCCTACATTTCATATAGATGATCTCGGTTTTAGACTCGCTAGGTCAATTTAGTAGGAACATGCTACGAACAACTAAGAAAAGAGTATGGAGAAAATCCGTACTCTTGCCAACATAGAAACGATTTAACGTAAGGAGTGTTTATTATGGCGCGTGTTTTATTTATTAACGCTGGATCAGAAGGACATATAAATCCAACTTTACAAGTTGTAGAAGAATTGATTTCTCGTGGTGAAGAGGTCGTTTATTTTTCAATAGAAGCTTTCAGGGAGCGGATTGAGAAGACAGGTGCTACTGTACGAACGATTGATGATCAAAAATTTATAAAAGCGTTTCTATCTGGAGGCAGAAATTATTTACAGGAGAGAATAAATGGCCTTCTGCATACAGCGGATATTGTCATACCTAGCGTTCTAGAACAAATTGAAGGTGAACATTTTGATTACATAATTCATGATTCTATGTTTGGCTGTGGCCATTTAATTGCTCAAATCCTTAAACTGCCAGCCATAAATTCATGCACATCTTTTGCGCAGGATGAAAAATCCTTTGAGCAAATGTTAGGTCATCTGTCAAAAAATATCCCAGTAGAAATTCATGATAAAATACAGAATGATTTTCAAAACTTAACGGAGGGAATTGCTGAAAAATATGGTGTTGAAATAAAATCATCGTATGAAGTTTTCTGTAATCCTGCACCCCTTACTATTGTGTATACAATTAAGGAGTTCCAGCCTTTTGGTGATACGTTTGATGAAACATATAAATTTGTAGGACCATCTATCTCTGCACAAATGAAAAACAGAGACGTTGATTTTACTTCAATTGAAGAAAAAAGTCCGATTTATATTTCATTAGGTACTGTTTTTAATGAAGCGATTGACTTTTATAAACTGTGTATGAAGGCCTTTGAGAATAGTGAGCATACAATTGTTATGTCTATTGGTAGTAAAACAAAAATAAGTGATCTAGGCGAAATTCCTAAAAACCTCATTGTGAAAAACTATGTACCCCAAACTGAGCTGCTTACATATACGAAACTATTTATTACACACGGCGGGATGAACAGTGCGCATGAAGGACTGTATAACGGGATTCCGCTCGTTGTAATACCGCAAAGTGCAGATCAGCCAGTAGTCGCAAAGCAAGTGGAGAGTCTTGGAGCAGGAATAAAATTACAAATGCAAGGATTAACTGCGGATCAACTAAGTGAAAGTGTAGAAATGGTATTAAATAATCCGTCATTTAAAGAAGTCGCTTTGAATTTGAAGAAATCTTTCCAAAAATCAGGTGGATATAAGGAAGCTGTTGATGAAATTTTTATATTTGTAGGTCAGTGAAAAAATGAAATTATACATTAGAAAAGCATCTAAATAGGATGCTTTTTATTTAACTTTATAATTCTTATTTTTAATATTTAGTATGGTTAAAACTAAGGCACTGAGAGATATAAGTATAAGAATAAAAGTTAACTAGTTAAATGTATTATCAATTATGAAGTAAAGATGATAGATAAATATATTCAAATTTTATTTTAAAATGTTAGGACTTAGTTTTACATGTTAGTAATAATTTCACTGTTTCTGCACAACTTCTGCACATACTCAGGTAATTTCTATGTCATGATATATTCATAAAGTGAAATATTTCACAAGGAAAATATAATTTCACTGCGGTGTATGCATAATTAACACATACATCGGTACAAGTTTGTCTCTTGTTATTCTTTTACATCAAAGCCCACATTCCACTACAAAGTATAACAAGAAGGAGACATGAACATGAATAATCGATTTTTAAAACAACTACAAAATATGAAAATGAACAAAAAAAGTTTAGGAGCTGTAGCATTAACAGCTGGAATTATTAGTACGACACTTATTCCTCAAAATGCTTATGCGCACGGTTTTGTTGAAAAGCCTGGTAGCCGATCTGCTTTATGTAGTCCAACTTATGGTGCGCTAAATGTAAACTGTGGAAGTGTTATGTATGAACCACAAAGTTTAGAAGCTCCAAAAGGGTTCCCACAAGGTGGTCCAGTAGATGGACAAATTGCTTCAGCAGGCGGAAAATTTGGTGGTATTTTAGATCAACAAACAGCAAATCGTTGGTTTAAAAATACAATCACTGGTGGGGAAAATACATTTACTTGGAAGTATACTGCGCCTCACTTAACGAGTAAGTGGCATTACTATATTACTAAAAAAGGATGGAATCCAAATAAAGCGCTAACAAGAGCAGATTTTGAACCAATTGGAACAGTACAACATGATGGTTCTGCAGCTTCAAATAATTTAACTCATAAAATCAATGTACCTACTGATCGTAGTGGATATCATGTGATTTTAGCAGTATGGGATGTAGCTGATACAGCAAATGCATTCTATAATGTAATTGATGTTAATCTTATTAATGATGTGAAACCAGACATAGAAGCGCCAAGTATTCCAAATGGACTTCAGACGCAAAAAGTAACAGCGAATAGTGTAGAACTAACATGGAACGCTTCTACGGATAATGTAGGGGTAAAAGGATATCAAATCTTCCGTAACGGAGAGATGATTGATACAGTACTAGGCACTCATTTTATTGATAAGAAATTACAACCAAGTACAGAATACTCTTATACTGTAAAAGCAATTGACGCAGCTGGAAATGTATCGAAAGAAAGTGCAGCGCTTACAGTAAAAACGACAGTTGAGACTCCTGATACAGAAGCACCAACACAACCAAAAGGATTACATAGTATGGGAACGACAGCGTCAAGTGTGGATTTAATGTGGAGTCCATCTGACGATAATATTGGTGTAGACCATTATGATATTTATAGAGAAACAGAAGGGGCAATGAAAAAGATTGCAACATCCAATACAACTTCTTATTTGGATAAAAATCTGCTCGCTAATACTACTTATAAATATGTAGTGAAAGCTGTTGATGTAGCTGGAAATGAATCCGTACAGAGTGATATATTCACAATTACTACAAAAACTGAAAACGCTTCATATGAAGCGTGGGATGCAAAAAAAGCATATAAAAAGGGAGATAGAGTTCTGCACGAAGGAAAAGTATATGAAGCAGTCCAGAGTTATCAAGGAAATGGTGATCCAAACTGGATTTATGCATTATCATTATGGAAAACAGTGTAAGCTTTACTTAGGTATGAACTAAGAGATGATGGGCTTTGATGCAAAAGGGAATCTTGAGAATTCACTTTTCTATTAATAAAAAAAGGTAGTGTATGAATACATAAGATTCATACACTACCTTTTTATTATGATAATACTTTCGTCATAAGTATATGTGGAATGCCATCTTCCATAAATATATCAGAAGAAGTTTGATAACCTAGTTTTGTATAAAATCCTTCAGCTTGTGTTTGACCGTGTAGTTTCACTTTTGTAACTTGTTTGTTACGAGCAAGTTCTTCTAACGTTTGAATGATGACTTTACCTAATCCGTATGTACGATAATCTTTTAAAATACAAATACGTTCTAATTTTCCGACACCATCAACAAATCGTATACGCCCTGTGCCTACAGGAAGCTCATGATAATAAACTAAAATATGTTTACATTGCTCTCCGATTTCATCGAATGTATCAAATTCATCTGCAAGAGGGACACCTTGTTCTTTTACAAATACTTCTTTTCGAATATGAAAGGCAGTTTCTAAATCAGCAAGTTCTGTTATAAGTTTGGATTGCAAAATGTTCAGTCCTTTCTAGTGTAATCAGTTTACGTTTTCCTAGTATATCATAATAAAGCACTATTAAGAGAAGAAGAACATACTAAAAAGCCAACTTTAAAAAGTTAGCTTTTATTACAATTTCTTTATCCCATTTTTAGTACCAATAATTGCTGTACTCGTCATACTTATAAACAACCCTGTTTCAACTACACCAGTAATCATTTTTAATTGGGTGTGTAAATGGACAGGATTAGAAATATGATTAGGGAATATACAATCGATAATCAGGTTATTGTTATCGGTTATATAGGTTTCATTGTTTTTCAAACGTAATGTTGTTTGACATCCTAAAGACTGAATTTTATTTTCGGTTTGTTTCCATGAAAAAGGGATGATTTCAATAGGTAATGGAAAAGTACCTAAATGTGTTACAAGTTTCGATTCATCAGCAATGATAATTAGTTTTTTAGAGGAAGAGGCAACGATTTTTTCACGAAGTAATGCACCGCCACCGCCTTTTATAAGTTGTAAATTTGAATCAATTTCATCCGCTCCATCAATTGTAAGATCAAGACTTTGTACGTCGTTTAACGAAATTAGGGGGATATTTAGTTGCTGTGCTAATGCTTCAGTTTCCTTTGATGTTGGTACAGCTTGAAATGATAATCCTTCTTTTACACGCTCACCTAATTTTTGTATTGTCCAATATACAGTAGAACCTGTACCAAGCCCAATTTTCATGCCATCGTTTACAAAGTTAGCAGCATATTCGCCAGCGAGCTGTTTTAAATTCATCGCTTTACTCCGCCGGACGTGGCCCAGCATCAAGACCTGAATTTTCAACTGTAAGTACCGGACGAACGACTATATCTTTATGTACACGCATTTGACAAGATAATCGTAAATGATCTTCAATTCCTTTTTCCGTCATTGCATGTTTCTCATTCGCACTCGCTTCACAGAAATCACCTGCTAGTATTTCTACTCTACAAGTTGTGCAACGTGCATTCCCGCCGCAACGATGAAGAATGTTGACACCGCTATCTTCAATTGCTAATACTAACTTTGTTCCTTCTTTCACATCAAAAGTTCCCGCACCTTCAATTGTTAATTTTGGCAAATTTGTTCCTCCTCACGTAAAATTGTACATAACATATTTATGACCGCGAATTATTGAACATAAACATTATTTTTTTATATCCCCGTAACTTTTTTTAATGTTGAATCGTTTATTAAGTAAGCGCTGAAAAGGAGTGGTTATTTTGTGCACAAAAGTAACTCATGTTTTAAAGAACCATATCGATATGAATCATTCAAATATAAACTTTTTAATTGAACAATATGGAGAGTTAAAAAGATACTGTACTTTTTTAACGAAAAACAAATGGGATGGGGAAGATCTCGCCCAAGAAACAGTGTGTAAAGTGCTTCAAAAATATAGAAATAAAGATATTTGTATGACACTCGTCTATAAAATAGCAAGAAATCGTTGGTTAGATCAGATAAAGTCTAAGTCTGTTCATGAAAAAATAAGAGAACAAATCACTTTTGAAGAACCACATGAGAACATTGCAGATTTGCATGAAATGGTAGGGAAAGTATTGTCTTCATTAAATGTACAGCAATCCGCAATTTTATTATTAAAAGATGTTTTTCAATATAGTATCGCTGATATTGCTAAAGTGTGTTCTGTATCAGAAGGTGCAGTAAAGGCTTCTTTATTTCGGAGTAGAAATAGGCTGAAAACTGTAAGTGAAGAAGGGATTGAGATAGTCGAATTCACAGAGGATATTGAAGTTGTTGTAACATCTATTCGTGAGGAAAGACCAGAATTGTTAACGAAACTTCTTCCGACAATAGATTTTACTAAGTTACCATCTAAACAGCCAGTGTTATTATTTAATGTGAAAAAACCTTCTTCCTACAGTTGTATGCTTTGCGCAGCATAACAAGTATTGGAGGGATTTAAAATGAATGCAATTCCATATGTAGTAGAACAAACAAAATTAGGAGAACGTTCCTATGATATATATTCAAGGTTATTAAAAGACCGTATTATTATTATCGGCTCAGAAATTAACGATCAAGTAGCGAGTAGTGTCGTAGCGCAATTATTATTTTTAGAAGCAGAAGATGCAGAAAAAGATATATATTTATACATCAATAGCCCAGGAGGTTCAACGACAGCAGGTTTTGCAATATTAGATACGATGAATTTAATTAAACCAGATGTGCAAACGCTATGCATGGGCTTTGCGGCATCATTCGGTGCATTGTTATTATTATCAGGAGCAAAAGGAAAACGGTTTGCGCTCCCTAACAGTGAAATTATGATTCATCAGCCGCTTGGTGGTGCACAAGGGCAAGCAACAGAAATTGAAATAACTGCGAAAAGAATATTAAAGTTAAAGCATGATATTAATAAAATGATTGCAGAAAAAACAGGCCAACCGATTGAAAGAGTAGCACATGATACAGAAAGAGATTATTTTATGACTGCAGAAGAAGCGAAGGCATATGGGATTGTAGATGACGTTGTTACGAAAAAATAAGATGAAAAAGGCTAGAGGATATGTTAATTCTCTAGCCTTTTTATTAATCCTTTACCCATTCATCAACTAATGCTTGATTTTTTTTAATCCATTTTCGCGCAGCCTCTTCAGGATCTTTTGTTTTATTTAACATGACCATTAACGTACCGAGCTGTTCATCGTTCATTTTCCATTTATCAAAGTATTTTATAACATCTGGGTGATCTTTTTCGAAACCTTTACGAACGGAGTAATAAATGTCATCTTTTTCACCATATACTTTCTTAGGGTCTTTTAAATATTTTAAGTCAAATTCTGAAAAACCCCAATGCGGATTCCAAAGCGTAACAGCGATTGGTTTCTTTTTTGTATATGCTTTCTTTAGTTCACTCATCATCGCAGCTTCAGAAGATTGGACAAGTTTTAGTTTTATATCATATTCTTTCATTGCTTTATTCGTTAAATTCATAAGACTACTACCGGGTTCGATACCGATAATTTTATTATCTAGTTCATCTTTATGAGCATTTAAATCTTCGATACTGTTTATGTTTTTCATATAAGAAGGGACGACTAAACCTAGTCCAGTACCTTCGTACCATTTTGATTTTAAGACAATATCATCTTTATAACGATCGTTTAGCGGTTTATCTGTAACTGGTAGCCATACTTCTAAATTCGCATCAACATCGCCACGAGCGACACCAGTCCAAATTGCGGCTTTTTCTAAATACATGAGCTCAACTTTGTAGCCTTTTTCTTCTAATAAAACTTTCCACATGTTTGCAGTTGCAATATTTTCTTTCCAACTTGTTACACCAAGTTTAATTTTTCCTTTCGAATTTGCATTTGTTGCATTACATGAAGTGAAAATCATAGTAATAAATAATGCAAGGCATATAAACCAAATTTTCTTTCGCATCGAAAACCTCCTAAGTAACGTTTGCCTTATAAAATAAATGTATAAGTAAGCATTCTTATTATGAACGGAAACGAGAATTTTAAAGAAATCTTATGAATGTCATTTTTATGTAATATTTCTTTGTAAAATCGCAACACTATGTGAATAGATGGGTAGAAAAGGAGTAGTGACATGGATAATACAAAGGTGCGTGTTGAAAACGTAACAAAAGTATTCGGGAAACATCCGCAAAGAGCCCTTTCCTTATTAAAAGAAGGAAAAAGTAAATCGGAAATTTTAAAAGAGACAGGAATGAACGTTGGGGTGAAAAAAGCAACGTTTGAAGTTTACTCTGGAGAGATTTTCGTTATTATGGGTTTGTCTGGTAGCGGGAAATCTACGCTAGTTCGTATGTTAAATCAATTGATTAAACCAACTGCAGGTCATATATACATAGATGGTGAAGACATCGCAACGATGGGAAAAGAAGAGTTACGGAGAGTAAGAAGAACGAAAATGAGTATGGTATTTCAGAAATTCGCTCTATTTCCGCATCGTACAGTTATACAAAATGTTGCATATGGTTTAGAAATACAAGGAGTTCCGGTTGAAGAGCGAGAGAAAAAAGCGTTAGAATCGCTACAGTTAGTAGGACTCGATCATCATAAAGATAATTATCCAAGTCAACTTAGTGGTGGTATGCAGCAGCGCGTTGGAATAGCAAGGGCACTAACGAATAATCCAGATGTATTACTAATGGACGAGTCATTTAGTGCATTAGATCCACTTATTCGAAAAGAAATGCAAGATGAATTGTTAGAGTTACAAGATAAAATGGAAAAAACGATTATATTTATTACGCATGATTTAGATGAAGCGCTTCGAATTGGAGATCGTATCGCATTAATGAAAGATGGAGAAATCGTCCAAATTGGAACGCCAGAAGAAATTATGATGAGCCCCGCAAATGAATTTGTAGAAAAGTTTGTTGCGGACGTGAATTTAGGAAAAGTAATTACGGCTGAGTCTATTTTAAAACGACCAGAAACTTTATTGATTGATCGTGGACCTCGTGTGGCCCTTCAAATTATGAGGAATGCAGGCGTCTCAACTGTATATGTTGTAAACAAAAAGTATGAGTTTTTAGGTATATTAACTGCGGATGATGCGAGTAAAGCAGTACAAAAACAGTGGCCGATTGCTGATTTATTACTTAATGATATTCCGCATGTGTATTTGGATACTTTACTGGAAGAGACATATGCAAAAATGGCAGAGATGAAATATCCGTTACCGGTAATCGATGAGAAGAAAAGGCTAAGAGGAATTATTAAACGTGAAAGTGTCATTCAAGCTCTTGCAGGAAACATTGAGGAAGAGGTGAAAGACGATGAATAGTATACCACGTATTCCATTAGGGGAATGGGTCGACTCATTTGTTGCAAGTTTATATGAGCACTTTGAAGGCTTATTCCGAGGATTCTCTTATATTATTGGTGGATTCGTTGATTTACTCACTAATTTTTTAACAATAATACCTGCCATATTGATGATTATTATCTTGTGTTTCTTCATTTGGTACACAACGAGGAAATTATCTTTAGTCATTTTTACGCTTATTGGATTATTATTCATTTTGAATATTAACTACTGGGCACAAACGATGCAAACATTAGCACTCGTACTTACGTCTGTTATTATTTCAATTATTGTCGGAATTCCAATTGGTATATTAGCATCTCAAAATGAGCGTTTCTCAAAATTTTTAAAGCCAACATTAGATTTTATGCAAACAATGCCGGCATTCGTATACCTCATTCCAGCGATTACATTTTTCGGAGTTGGTGTAGTACCTGGAATTATTGCATCGGTAATCTTTGCAATGCCACCGACAATTCGTTTTACTGACTTAGGAATTAGACAAGTTCCAGAAGATTTAATTGAAGCAGCGAATGCGTTTGGATCCACAGCATCACAAAAACTATTTAAAGTACAATTACCACTTGCAACCGGAACGATTATGGCTGGTGTGAACCAAAGCATTATGCTTTCGTTATCGATGGTTGTAACAGCATCACTTGTAGGAGCGCCAGGGCTTGGAGTTGATGTATATCGCTCTGTAACACAAGTTAATATCGGAATGGGATTTGAAGCTGGATTAGCTATCGTAGTAATCGCAATTATATTAGATCGAATTACACAAGGGTTCCATACGAAAAGAAAATAATGACCAAAAAACACACTTTTATAATACAAAGTGTGTTTTTTATTGCATCTAGATTACATATGAACGATAACAGAACCTCCAGCTGGTGCACAAACTTGGTTTTGTTGTTGTTCCATTGATTTGATGAATTGATTATTTTCCTCGATTAATGAGATTAATTTAGTTAATTGACTTTCAAGACTTGCGATATGATGCATCATATATTGTGAATCATGATGCAATGTATTCCTTGCGGGATGGGGGGAATAAACATACTGTTGATTTATATTTGGATTCCAATGAGGATACATTTGAATTGTTCCTCCTTCAATAAATTACGAAGCTTTCTTATAGTAAATGCCTATGTATAATTAATAGTTACTTGAAAATTTTTCAATATAAAAGGAGTATGTACAGAAAATGGAAAATATTATATGTGAAGTTAAAGTACATTTTTTTTGAAATGTTCAAGTGAGATAGTGAATATATTAATACATTCAAGTAAGTGTATGTTGTTTAGCGAGAAATGATGGGAGGAGATGCAATTTTGGCTAAAAATAAAAAAAGAAATGATGCTTTGGCAATAGGTGTCGGTATAGGGGTTGTAATTGGTGTATTTCAAGGGCACTTTACAAATAATTTAGTAATCGGAATTGTAATTGGGATTATAATTGTGATTGCGTTTTTGAAGAAATAATGAGGTTTAAATTCATTTCAAAAATTGTTGTATAAAAAGAGTGAATCTTCGGAATACTAAACCTGTTTTTCCTTTTTTTGTGATATTATATATGAAAAGGAAGGTGATGGATATGTCAACGAACGATCAAGTAAAACTAAACTGTTTTATTTGTGAAAAGCATAAAGGAAATATTATAGTTCCAGGTGGAGCTATTTACGAAGATGAACTGCTTTACGTTGGACATGTCCACTGGGATAGTGAAGAAACATACTTGGGTTATGTAATGATAGATATAAAAAGGCATGTACCTGGCCTCGCTGAACTAACAGATGAAGAAGCGAAAGCGTTCGGACTTATAACAAGTAGAGTAAGTAAAGCGCTAAAAGAAAGCGAAGGTGCAGAGCATATTTACACTTTTGTTTCAGGGAATGGTGTACCACATATGCATATCATACCGCGTTATGCAAATACACCAAAAGAGTTTTGGTCACCAACCGAGATAGCGAAATGGACTGGCGCACCATATGGTGACGCAGCGAAAATCAAAAAACTATGCGAAAGAATACGAGAGTATATGGTGAGTGAATATGCATACAACAAATAATAGACAACATTCATGGGTTGGAAGTAGAGAAATGTGTTTAGACGAAATTTCGGTAAAGCAATATGGTGATATCGTGCTCGGTGCATATGGTGGGAATATTAGTGCCGGAGCAAAAAAGAACGAAGATGGTGCGTTAGTTTGGTCAAATGGTGATTGGGAATTTGCAGCTATATTAGATGGACATAATAGTGCAGAAAGTGTTGATTTAGTAGTAAATACAATCGAAAAAGAATATGAAAATATAAAAGTAATTTTGAATGAATCAATTAATACAGTGTTTCAATCTATTGAAAATCATATACTGACAATTTTTCAGTCATCTTCATTTAAGGAAAAGTGCAAAAAAATTAAAGGTGAAACAGCTTGCTTACTATGTGTAAGGAAAGAAAATTATATATGGTGGCTTTCTATCGGTGATTGTTTATTGTATGTATTTCATGAAGAGTTACATAAGTTAGGGCAATATGCATTAAATCAACGTCATTTTTACGAATGGATTGGGAATGTAAACACATTCGATTTACCTGTTCCTTGTTATTCATCAGGTATTCGTGAATTACGTACTGGAAAAAACCGAATTGTAATAGTGACAGATGGAGTATTAGAATGCGGGGAACGCCGATATGAAACACCTGTAAATTTGTATAATGCTATGAATAGAAATGATAAAACACTTAAAGAAAATATTCACAATGTTTTAGAACACGTGCATCATCAGTTGGGACGTGATAGTGCGACAATTATTAGTTGGGACGTAGAAAATAAAAGGAATGCTACGTATCCGAGTGATCAGCCGGAGAAAATGCAAGTAAGAAAATAAAAGGATAGGGTTTTCTGTCAATTATAAAAATAACTCTATTAATTTTATCGGTACTATCTATATTCGTTTTTGAAAAAATAGAAAGAAAAAGGATAAACATCCCGAAACAAAAGGGATGGGAAATAGATTGTTGTTATACAATACATAAAACATGTTTTGATAAAACTACTACTAAAGAAGATAAAGAAAATGAATACATTATCTACATATTAAAAAATATATAATCCACTTTGTTACGAAAACATAATTAATTTAATAGGAGGGAATGCAATGGGCAACTCTACTATTTGGATTATAGTTATTATTATGATAATTGGAGGATATTTTTTAGAAAAGTTTTTAAGAAAAAAACTAAATATGCCAAAGGGCAATGCTTGGATATATAAGCATGTAAATAGTTTACATGTAAAATTAGAAATAGGTCTTTTTATCGTATATCTTATAGTAAGTTTTATTTATCTGTTCAAAGTAGAAAATGCTAATATAGGAATTGCTGTACTTACTTATTTCGGAGCAATTTCCTTATTACGCGTATGGATGGAATGGAAGTATAACAGAGAGACAAAGGAATATATTCTTTCTATAATTGGATTCTTTGCATTTGTTTTTATGGTTTCAATGTTACTTTATTTTGATCCTCTTTCTACATACTAATGTCGTTTTGGTTTTTCATGATGAATATTTAAAAAGAGTAGCTACCATTATTTATCTTGATAGTTACTCTTTATATTTACATCTTCTTAAAGCTTCTCAAAACAAGGTATTCCCACAATTTCCAAGGAAGAATCTTCTTCGCAAAAATCATAAATTTCACACCTTTACCGATTGGATATCGTAAATTTGTACGCTTAGATTCAGCAATTTCAACAATTTTATTAGCAACATCTATCGGATTACCAAATGTATTACTACCGCTATTAATATGTTTTTGTATTTTATCCATATACTCTTTGTAAGGAGATGTTGTATCAGATTGGTTTTCAGCTAGTTGTTTCCCAACCTCCCATATGTTTGTGTTATAAGAACCTGGTTCAATTAAAGCAACATCTATTCCGAAAGGTTTTACTTCTAAGCGAAGCGATTCACTCCAGCCTTCTAATGCATATTTTGAAGATACATAAGGAGATAAACCAGGGAATCCAACTTGACCGCTAATGCTGCTTATATTAATGATTTTTCCACTTCTTTGTTTTCTCATATACGGTAAGACAAGCTGGGTAATTGATATAGCTCCAAATAGGTTCGTTTCAAATTGTTTACGGTATTCCTCTACTGGAATTTCTTCTACAAAGCCGCCATTTGCATATCCTGCATTATTAACAAGAAGGTCTACTTTTTGTATTTCTTTTAAAAATAATTGGAAGTTATGTATAGAATTTTGATCGGTTACATCTAATTGTTGAACTTTTATATTTTGCTGTAAGTTAAGTTGAGTAACTTGAGATATTAAGCGCACTTGTTTTTCAAGGTTTCGCATTGTAGCGATAACTAAATAATTTTTTTTTGCGAGTTCGAGTGTAGTTAATAGTCCAAATCCACTTGAGGCTCCTGTAATTATTGCGATTTTTTTATTCATTTTTCGCCAGCTTTCTTTTTCTTTTATCATAACGAGTTATGATAAGAAAATCTATTATTCTTACATTCAGTATGAAATCAATTTGTATGCAAAGAAGGGGATTATAGGGAATGAGCGTATATAGAGTAGTGTATATTAATATGATAATGAAATGAGGGAAGAAAAATGGTCCATGTGAAAGATGTATTAGCAGATCAGTTATTAGCAAATGCGAATGATCCCAGTTGGTATATGCCATTTTCAGATGCAGTTAAGGATTTATCTGAGAGGGAAGCTTTCTGGAAACCGAATGAAGAGTGTAATAGTATAGCCGAAATCGTACAACATTTACTGTATTGGAACTCTACGTGGCAAACTAGGTATAAAGAATCACATGTTAATGCAGTACCCGCTATAGGAGATAATAATAAAAGTTTTATGCTTTCAGATAATCAAACTTTCGATGAATTACGGGAAAAACTACTAGAAAAACTGCTACAATGGCAAACTCTCATAAATGAAGAAAAGGTTGAAAGTGATGTAGTGGGATTTCCTGTTTCTGCAAAATGGTGGGAAGTGTTAGCGAATGTAACAACTCATAATGCATATCATATTGGGCAAATTATTTACATCCGAAAATTACAGCAGAGCTTTGATAATGAATAAGATAATAGTTCTCAAATTAGGTGAACAAAAGTGGACAAAACGAGACAAATGTCTCATTTTGTCCACTTTTTATTATGAAAGAAAAGCGAAAACCTATTAAAGCAAGGATTAGAATTTGGCACGGTACTTGCAATATAAAAGACGAACAAGAAAATAGGAGGGCTGGACATGTTAAAAACAACTGAAAGTAAAGGGAATGAAATTACGAAAGAACAAGCTCGTTGGATGTACGAAAAAATGTTAGAGATTCGTAAGTTTGAAGATAAGGTGCATGAATTGTTCGCGCAAGGCGTTTTGCCAGGTTTCGTTCATTTATACGCAGGTGAAGAAGCAGTAGCAGTTGGTGTATGTGCCCACTTAACGGATAGTGACAGTATTACAAGTACACATAGAGGTCATGGACATTGTATTGCAAAAGGTTGTGATTTAAATGGTATGATGGCTGAACTTTTCGGGAAAGCGACAGGATTATGTAAAGGAAAAGGTGGTTCCATGCATATTGCCGATTTAGATAAAGGAATGCTAGGTGCGAATGGCATTGTAGGCGGCGGTTTCCCACTTGCTTGCGGTTCAGCATTAACAGCTAAATATAAAGGAACAAAAGATGTAAGTGTTTGCTTCTTCGGTGACGGAGCAAATAATGAAGGGACATTTCATGAAGGGGTTAATTTAGCGGCGATTTGGAAGTTACCAGTTATTTTTATCGCAGAAAATAACGGTTACGGTGAAGCAACTACATTTGAATATGCTTCAAGTTGTGATTCTATTGCTGATCGTGCAAAAGCTTATAATATTCCAGGTGTTCAAGTAGATGGAAAAGATCTTCTAGCTGTATATAAAGCTGCTGCAGAAGCAGTGGAACGTGCGCGTAATGGGGATGGTCCAACAATTATTGAATGTATGACATATCGTAATTACGGTCATTTCGAAGGTGAAGCGCAAACATATAAAACATCAGAAGAAAAAGAAGAACATTTAAATGAAAAAGATGCAATTGTGAATTTTCGTAAGCATTTAATTCATGAAGCTTTATTAACTGAGTCTGAACTTGTGGATATGGAAAAGGCAGTAGATGAGGCAGTACAAAGATCAATTGAGTTTAGTGAAAATAGTCCGTATCCAGATGATGAAGAATTATTAAAAGATGTTTATGTTTCTTATAAATAAGAGGAGGGTGAAAAATTATGACTAGAACAGTAAGTATGTCAACTGCAATCAATGAAGCGATGAAAATATCGATGCGCCGTGATGAAAATGTAATTTTAATAGGAGAAGACGTTGCAGGTGGTGCACAAGTTGATCATTTGCAAGATGATGAAGCATGGGGCGGTGTTCTTGGTGTTACGAAAGGACTTGTACAAGAGTTTGGCCGAAATCGTATATTGGATACACCAATTTCTGAAGCGGGTTATATGGGAGCCGCGATGGCAGCTGCTGCAACTGGGTTACGTCCGATAGCTGAGTTAATGTTTAATGATTTTATCGGTAGTTGTCTTGACCAAGTATTAAACCAAGGTGCGAAATTCCGTTATATGTTTGGAGGTAAAGCAAAAGTACCTGTTACAGTACGTACGATGCATGGCGCTGGTTTTAGTGCAGCAGCTCAGCATTCACAAAGTTTGTACGCATTATTTACGAGCATACCAGGTATTAAAGTTGTTGTTCCTTCCACGCCGTATGATGCAAAAGGCTTATTATTAGCAGCAATTGAAGATGATGACCCAGTAATCTTCTTTGAAGATAAAACACTTTACAACATGAAAGGTGAAGTGCCAGAAGGATACTATACAATTCCATTAGGGAAAGCCGATATGAAACGTGAAGGTTCTGATGTAACAATCGTCGCAATTGGAAAACAAGTTCATACGGCGCTTGCAGCTGCTGAGCAATTATCGAAAAAGGGGCTTGAAGTAGAAGTAATCGATCCACGATCTTTATCACCGCTTGATGAAGATACGATTTTAGCATCTGTTGAAAAAACAAATCGTCTTATCGTCATTGACGAAGCAAACCCAAGATGTAGTATCGCAACAGATATCGCGGCAATTGTAGCGGATAAAGGATTTGATTTGCTAGATGCACCTATTAAACGAATTACAGCACCACATACACCTGTTCCGTTTTCGCCACCACTTGAAAAGTTGTATTTGCCAACGCCAGAAAAAGTAATTGAAACTATATCAGAAATGATCGGAGACCAATCTTTATTACATGTGTAATGAAACGATGAGAAGGGAGAGAGCGGTATGGCTGTAGAAGTTGTAATGCCAAAGTTAGGTATGGCGATGAAAGAAGGTATTATTACGAACTGGAATATTAAAGCAGGCGATAATGTAGCAAAAGGAGAACTAATTGCTAGTATTAATTCAGAAAAAATTGAAACGGAAATTGAAGCGCCAGCTGATGGTACGGTGCTTGATATAGCTGTAAGTGAAGATGAAGGGGTGCCGCCTGGTACTGTAATTTGCTACATCGGTAAACCGAATGAAAAAGTAGAAATGCAGGAAAGCACACATGTGGTAGAAGAAAAAACATTTAATATAGAAGTACAAAATGTACAAAATCAAGAACCAAATGGGAAAGAAGTAGCCAAGCAAAGAATTAAAATTTCACCTGTAGCGAAGAAAATTGCAAAGTCTGAAAATTTGGATATCAAGGTATTAGTTGGTACAGGTCCTGGCGGAAGGATTACAAAGGCAGATGTATTAAAAGCACTTGAGGTAAGAGGAATCGTTCCGGAAATATCT
Source organism: Bacillus sp. PPSBB_2 (assembly GCF_045291115.1). Taxonomy (NCBI): domain Bacteria; kingdom Bacillati; phylum Bacillota; class Bacilli; order Caryophanales; family Bacillaceae; genus Bacillus; species Bacillus sp. PPSBB_2. The sequence continues at coordinate 2,903,259 of NZ_CP147983.1, read as the reverse complement.
GAACAAGAAGAAAGTAACGTGATTCCTGTTACTGGTATGCGTAAAGCGATCGCAAATCGTATGTACGCAAGCTTACAAAATAGCGCACAATTAACGTTAACGATGAAAGTAGATGTAACAGATTTAGTTGCTTTACATAAAGAAATAGCGAAAGTTGTACAAAAAAGATATGATAATAAATTAACCATTACGGATTTCGTCTCGCGTGCTGCTGTATTAGCACTTGGAGAGCATAAAGAAATGAACAGCGCTTATATAGATGATGCAATTCATCAATTTGAACATGTGCATTTAGGCATGGCAGTCGCATTAGAAAAAGGGTTAATCGTTCCAGCTATTCGCTTTGCAAATAATTTATCTTTAGTAGAATTGTCTAAAGAGATTAAGAATGTGGCACAAAAGGCGCGAGCAGGTAGCTTAAGTAGTGATGATATGCACGGAACGACATTTACAATTAGTAATTTAGGTAGCTTTGGTATTGAATATTTCACACCTGTATTAAATACACCTGAGACTGGCATTTTAGGTATTGGCGCAATTGAACATGTTCCTGTATATAAAGGGAAAAAATTAAAAAAAGGTAGTATGTTACCTTTAAGTTTAACATTCGATCATCGTGTATTAGACGGTGCACCAGCAGCTGCATTTTTACGCACAATTAAACATTATTTAGAAGAACCTATAACAATTCTTTTATAAAGAAAAGGTGAGAGAATGAGTAAACTAGTTGTAATTGGAGGCGGACCAGCTGGATATGTAGCGGCAATTACCGCGGCTCAAAATGGCAAAGGTGTCACTCTTATTGATGAAGCTGAACTTGGCGGAACGTGTTTAAATGTTGGTTGTATGCCTACGAAATCACTGTTAGAAAGTGCTGAAATACATGACATTGTGAGAAAAGCGAATGATTATGGAGTTACGCTTAATACAGGAAGTATATCAATTGATTGGGATCAAATACAGGCGAGAAAATCACAAATCGTAATGCAACTCGTCCAAGGAATACAATATTTAATGAAGAAAAATAAAATTAAAGTTGTAAAAGGAAAAGCGAAATTCGAAACGGATCATCGTGTGCGAGTTGTACAAGGAAATAAAGAAGAAGTAGTTGATGGAGAGAGCTTTATTATCGCATCTGGTTCCGAACCTACAGAATTACCATTCGCTCCGTTCGATGGAAAATGGATTTTAAATAGTAGCCATGCCATGTCTCTTGAGAGTGTACCATCTTCATTGTTAATCGTTGGCGGTGGTGTAATAGGATGTGAGTTTGCAAGTATTTATAGTAGACTTGGCACAAAAGTATCGATAGTTGAAATGGCACCGCAATTACTACCTGGTGAAGATGAAGATATCGCGAATATTTTAAGAGAGAAATTAGAAAAAGATGGTGTGAAAATTTTTACGGGAGCAGTTTTAAAAGGATTAAATAACTATAAGAAGCAAGCTTCATTTGAGTACGAGGGAATTACTCACGAAGTAACTCCGGAATTTGTTCTTGTTTCTGTAGGAAGAAAACCACGAGTGCAACAATTAGGATTAGAAAAGGCAGGGGTTCAGTTTTCAAATAAAGGGATTTCTGTGAATGAACATATGCAAACGAACGTATCGCATATTTACGCAGCTGGTGATGTAATCGGTGGAATTCAGCTTGCTCACGTTGCCTTCCATGAAGGAACGACAGCAGCATTACACGCAAGCGGAGAAGACGTGAAAGTAAATTATCACGCTGTGCCCCGTTGTATATACACAGCTCCAGAAATAGCTAGTGTAGGGTTAAGTGAAAAAGGTGCAAGAGAACAATATGGTGATATTCTCATCGGAGAATTTCCTTTTACAGCGAACGGAAAAGCTCTTATTTTAGGAGAACAAGTAGGTAAAGTAAAAGTCATTGTAGAACCTAAATACCAAGAAATTGTAGGGATTTCTATTATCGGTCCTTATGCAACTGAACTTATTGGTCAAGGAACCGTAATGATTCATACAGAAGTTACCGCTGATATAATGAGAGATTATATTGCAGCACATCCAACTTTATCTGAGGCGATTCATGAAGCGTTAATGCAAGCAGTAGGACATGCTGTACATGCTTAAATAGAAATATGATAAACCACTATTCTCTAAATGAAAGAGAGAATAGTGGTTTGAATTTTTATAGAAGAAGAGGGTGTTGCAAAACTAAAATAAATATGCAATGTTATGAATCAGAAAAACTAGCTGAACATGCAATAGATAGCGATTTTGACCATACCAACGTGGCTGTTCCAGCCCTTTATCTTTGAGATGACTAAACTGTTGTTCAATTTTTCCACGCTCTTTCATCAACTGTTTGCCAAAGGTAGTTTGTAGAAAATGAGACACTACACGACGATGTGTACTTTTGATTGGTCCGCTATTACGCGGGTTAATTGGATTGATCGCAAAGATATCACATGCTCCGGCAATTTCATGAATGTGCTGACTATCATAAGCGGCATCTGCAACGGAAAATAACACATTTTGGTTTTGTATATCCCGAAGCAATGCAGGAGCTATTTTACTATCATGTACATTTGCGGTTGTAAATGCATACGACAATATAACACCTTCTGGTGTAGAACAGACATGAGTTTTATATCCCTTATACCAACCATAGCGAGTAGATTTTCCCCATTTCGCTTGAGAATCATATAAACTACTCCGTAAGGCTGTACTATCAATTAAAACGCACGGAATTAACCCTAAATTCTTTTCTTGAAGAATTTGTTTATGAAGCAACGGAATTTCTTCGTTGCGAAACCAAGTGCCTACACGTGAAAAAGTAGATATATGAGGAACAAGCGAAAGGCCACAAGATACACGAAATGAAGGATATTGATGTAAAAAACGAGTTAACTTACGTAATGAATTGATCTGGAATACCGTTTTTATAAAAAAACATTTGAGTAAAGCTTTTCTACAGATGGGTGGGCGGCCTGTCATAGGCGGAACGCCTCCAATGGTTAAACTGTCTACGTAGGCAAATAAAATTTGTAAAATGGATTGATTTTGATCAAAATTGGTTATCATACTAGTAAATCCGTCCTTTCTGGAGATAGTTTTAGGATACTATCATTCTTCCAGGAAAACGGGTTTCTTTATGCATTCATTTTTGGATATTTATGAGTTTTGCAACACCCTCAGAAGAAATTAAATATCTTATTACTATTTAATTTCAATCGCTGAAGTAATATCGTTCCAATCAGCAGCTAAATTAGCAGTTTTACCGTACCAATCAGCATGTTTAAATAAAACGCCTTTGCCATATCCTTGTGTTGAAGTGTGCTCCCAAAGTGTAGTTGAATAACTTGCAGAAGGTGACGCTGTACTTACAGAAGAAATTCTGTCATTCCAGCTAGATGGTAAGTTTTTAAAGCCGCTACTCCAGTAAATATATTGTCCACCTTTATCTTTATGTTCATAAAAATCAGTACTACCAGCACCGCTACCTAAAGGATTAATTTTATTTTTAATTTCTTTTTTATCCTTTTCAATATACGCATCTAATGTTTCACGGCTAGTAAAACCATAAGCTAGCCAATCTCCATTTTCATTTTGCTCTGGTAATACCATAGTAATTTGGATATCTTTCTTATCCTGCTCACTTAATTTTGCAAATGAATTAACATTTTGTTCATCCACTTTTAAATAATCAAATGACTTAATTGTGTTACTTTTTTCTTCAGCACTTACCGCACCTAGTCCTCCAGTTAGTGCAAAACCCGCTACTAATGTCCCTGCTACTAATTTCTTCAACATATAACCATCCCTTTTTGTTTGAATTTTTGTACAGGTGAATCTTGTACAGCTAAAATGTATTCTAATTTTATACTTTTGTAAATATTCTGAAGTTTTAGAAATAATAGGCGGAATATTTACAGTTTTACATTTTTTCTTTAGAAAGAATGGTTATTGGAATGATATAATAAGTGGATATATTGTTTTTACTGGATGTAAAGATGTTTTAGGAGAGGTGTCATTGAAATATTTTACAAGAGATTGGTATAAAGAAATGCAAGTTTTAGAATTTGTAAGTTTTATAGATTCTATAAAAGAATGGTCGGAAATGGATATAGAAAGTTTAAAGGAGGAAATTGAGAAAAGGAAAATAGATTTATTAAAGTTCCTTCCTGAATCGATATACTCAATTATACAAAACATCACAACTAATTCAGAATACCCATCAGGTGAACTGAAAAAACGTATGCGAAAGTGGTCAACAGATTATGAGAAAAGAGTGGCACAATTAGATCAATCATACGTAGAATATTTTAATTCCATTGAGAAAAAACTTCCGTCAAATGTCGTTCAGTTACACAAGACATCATTACACGACAGTGTAATTAAAGTAGTAAAGAGAAAGTCAGAAGATACTTTGTCTATCGTATTAGATTGCAGTGGTACTTTTAGTGAATTTGATAAATTTGAAGTAACCTTTATAGGAGTAACAAAGTGTTCTATGCCGGAAAACTTTGAAAATTCTTGGTGGTTATATCATGAAATAGCTCTTACTGAAGATGGTTTTGAACTAGGTGTTTTATTCGACTGTCCATTTAGAGAAGTGACGATTTGTGCGACAGATGTATTACTTGTGAAGAAATAATTTTTTATGGAGCATTACAAACGTTTGACATAATAAAAAAATAAAGTTATTGTAGATACATGAAGTCTACAATAGGGGCTGTACTATGAAATATTCTAAAGCTACAAATTATGCTCTTCATACAATGCTTTTTCTGGCAAAGGCTACACCAAATAAGTTAGTTAGTGTTCACCAATTAGCAGAAATGCAAAATGTTTCACCAACGTACTTGTCTAAAATACTAACTAAGTTGACGAAGGAAGGGATGATACATTCATCATCTGGTCCAAAGGGCGGTTACTCGCTTAGTAAGAATTGGGAAGATATTTCATTTTTAGATATTATACATGCAATTGAAGGTAAAACATCATTGTTTGAATGTTGTTTACATGACAAACCTGGATGTTTAATTAATGAAGTAATGCTTGCAGCAGAAGAGAAAATGGAAGAAGAGTTACGAAATCAAAAAATCGTAGATCTTGCGAAAAAAATAAAAGTGGATTTTTAATCTGCTTTTATTTTTAAATTAATTAAGGATAAAAAGACTCTTTGATATCTTTAATTGTAGTTAGAAAATGATATGAAGAAGGAGAGAAGATGATGACTAAATTTTGGAATGATCGATATAAATCAGATGAATATTTTTACGGGGAAGAACCTAATACATTTATTAAAGAACAAGCATTTCGTTTAGCAAATCACAATAAAGTAATAGCTTTCGCGGAGGGAGAAGGTAGAAATGCTGTATTTCTAGCAAGACAAGGGAACGAAGTAACAGCTATTGATTATTCGGAAGATGGATTAGAGAAGACAAAAAAATTGGCAGAGAAGCATAACGTAAACGTGCATACAAAAAAAGTAGATTTATTAGCTGATAGTTTGCCAGAAAATGAATATGATGCAGCAATTATGGTATTTGGACATTTTCATGATGATTATAAAAAAATGATATTAGGTAAAATGATACAAACGATAAAGCCTGGTGGTTTAATTATGTTTGAAGTTTACTCAAAAAAACAAATAAACTATGGTACTGGTGGACCAAAAGATGTTGATATGCTGTATGATCCAATTGATATCCTTATTTGGTGTGAAGAACATAAGGTAATTCATTTCTTTAATGGCGAACAAGAGCGAATTGAAGGGAAAGGGCACACTGGTTTAGCTGATGTTATTCAAGTTGTTATTAGAAAATGAATATAAGTGTTAATGAAAGTTAAATGTATGAATGTAAAAGACCAGTCATGTAAGACTGGTCTTTCTATTTAGATACTAAATTATCAAGCTTCCAATATGTATCTGTTAACGGCGCTGCTTTGCTATCTATGTATAAATACATATTATTTAAATCTTTTGGTGAAGTTTTCATATTAAATTCAATGTCAGTAGTTAAAGAAAATTCAGATGGAATTTTTTTAGCATTTTCATTTTGTATAACTTTACCTTCGTATTTTTCACCCGTTTTGTCATCTTTTATGAAATATTTTATTTCTGAAAGATCTATCGTTTGTCCGTCAACACGAGCGTTATTTATAGTAACGCGAGCTGTGAGACGCCACTCTTTGTCTATTTTTTCGAATTTAGCATTTTCAACAGTTGCTCTATAGTATTCGTTTTTAAATATTTCCCCATAGTGCATTGCATTCTTTTCGAGAGCGCTCTTTTCTTGTTTTGATGTAGTATTGCTATTACATCCTGTTAATATTCCAGTAAATAATAATGCTGTACATGTCGTTTTGATTAATGGTTTCATAGTAATCCCTTTCTGTATTAAAAAGTAAAACATAGGAATAATTTTACATCAATAGGAAGATGAATGGAAGTATTTTTTCGTAATATACAGATATATATTTGTTCGGTTGTCAAGTTAACAGGATAGAAAGAGGGAGAAGACTGTATAAAACGGAATAAATAAGAATTGAAAATATTGTAAAATGGAAGAGGCATGCATATAATTAAAATAAAGTTTAAGTTTCTGAATCTTCAATAACGGTGGTGATGACATGTTTACTGAAGAGCGTCGAGAGAAAATTTTAGAGCTACTTAATACAGATGGAAGAGTAATCGCAAAGGATCTTGCGGAAAGATTTGATATGTCTATTGATTCTATAAGAAGAGATTTGTCTATTATGGAAAAGGATGGTTTATTAAAAAGAACGCACGGAGGTGCAATTGAACTTACGCGAGTGAGAAACTTAGCTGCGGAACCAGCTAAACGTTATAGTGATAGCTCAATATATGAGGACACAATTGCAAGAGTTGCGGTATCTTATATACAAGAAGGTGATTCAATTTTTATTGGTGGGGCTTCCGTTCATAATGCGATGCTGAAATATTTACCAGAAGTATCATTTACGGTTATTACGAATTCTATAGAAATAGCTGGTTATCTACGAGAATATAAGAATATTGATACGTATTTAATTGGCGGAAAAGTAAAACCTTCAGGGAATATTACTGATACACTTGCCTCTGAATTGATAAGTAGATTTTCTATTGATCTTTATTTCTCTACAGGTGGAGGCATTTCATTACAAGGTATTAGTACTGCAACACCTGAAGTTGCTTATTTTAGTAAAAGAGTAAGTGAAATTGCTAGAAGAAATATTTGTTTAGTTCCGCATAATAAACTTGGAATAGATTGTTTTATAAGAGGAGAGTCTCTAAAAGAAATTGACATTATTATAACTGACGAAGAGGCTAGTAAAGAAACTGTTCAGGACTTTGAGAAACAAGGTAAACAAGTTGTAATAGCGCCATTATATTCATTTGAAAGGAGTTTGACATGATTGTAAAAGAGCAAGAGTTTTATATAAATGGATTAACTTATACAATTCGTTCTGCAGCTGAGAAAGATGCTGAGCAGTTATCGAAAATTAGAGTTCAGATTGATGGAGAAACTGAAAATATGGATAGAGATGCTGGAGAGGGATTTATAGATGACCTAGGGTTTCAAAAAATAATAAAAACAGATAGTGAAGAGACTAAGAATCTCTTTTTAGTTGCAGAAGTGCACAATCGAATCGTTGGATTTTCAAGATGTGAAGGATCAAATTTTAAGAGATTATCTCATAAAGTGGAGTTTGGCGTTTGCATTTTAAAAGAGTTTTGGGGATATAGAATGGGGAAGAGCCTATTACAACAATCTATTAAATGGGCTGACGAAAATGCAGTGAATAAAATATCTTTACAAGTATTAGAGACAAACGAGAAAGCTATTCATCTTTATAAAAAATTAGGTTTTGAAGTAGAAGGCATTTTGAAAAATGACAAAAGACTATCGGATGGAAAGTATTATAATACGGTAGTGATGGGAAGATTTACCAATACTTTTCATGAAAGAGGTGAAGAAGTATGTTTTACAGAAGGAAGTACTATGTAGTGAAAAATGAATTTATAGAAGTATTTAATGATCATTTCAATAATACGAACTTACCTAATCAATTAAAGCATGGTTCTAGGCTAATAGGACGCTGGATGAAAGATAATAAGAATGGTACGTCTGAAGTATTTGCCATATGGGAATATGATAGTTATGAACAGTATAATGAAATAGAATCGAAAATTAGAAGTGACGAGAGGCATATTAAAGGAATACATGAATGGTATGAAAACCATGGCGGGAAAGAATATGTTTTACAGGAGTACATAGTAGAGATAAAAAATGAAGAGTTAGTATGTACTGTAAAGTAACAGAGGGGTGAGGGATAATAGAAATTAAAACAAAATTATATTTTAGTTTAGCATCCGCTATTTTATTTGCAATAGCCGTGATTGTTTTCTTTATAAATGGTAATCCACAAAAGTGGTTTTGGTTATGTATTTTCTTTGCATCCATTATACAAAATATAGTGCTACTAAAAAAGAATAAAGAAGTGCATTAGGATATTCAAATTATTAACATATTTGTGTCGTATTGCTAGTTGTATTGAAAACGCTTTTATTCAGTTTTATAATAAAAGTATGTTTTATAAATCTCCAAAACAATTAAAAGGGAGATGATACAATGTTAGCTTCACCGTTTTACTTACATACATGGAAAAAGTTTGTTAATGAAGGTGTTCTTGATTCAAATCGCATAAATCAAAGAATTTCAGAATCGTGGCATCGATGTAAACAGGCTAATGTTAATCCTCATATGAATAAAGGTCAGAAAGTTTTGTCTTCTAATATTTTTCGAGAACAAAAGAAAAAGAGTGAAATTTTCCTTGATATAGCATTACCCCAAATACAAAATATGAGAAAAACCATTGATGAACTACAAATGATGGCATTATTAATCGATCCAGATGGTTATGTCCTATCCTTAAGTGGAAATAAACAAACGTTAAAGCGAGCGAAACATATTAATTTTATTGAAGGTGTAAAATGGACGGAAGCAGCTGTGGGGACAAACGCAATAGGAACAGCGTTAGAAATTGAAGAAGCTATTATGATAAGTGGTACTGAACATTACTCCGTGGTATCTCATAGCTGGAGTTGTGCGGCTGCTCCTATTCATAACGATGACGGGAAATTAATTGGTATTCTAGATTTCTCCTGTCCAATTGAATTTTCGCATCCATATATGCTCGGTATGGTAACTTCAATTGCACATGCGATTGAACGTGAATGTAGCATAAGAGTTCATCAAAATGAATTACACTTAATCCATCGTTTTTTAGATGTCATTGATAGTGATGAACAAGTAGTTATTTGTAATCATCGTGATGTTATCGTTTCTGCGAGTAAGAGCGTTCGGGAACGAGTAACTAATTGGTCAAGAATGAAACTTGAAGATTTAGTGCACCATGGATTGGAAACTAAATTAGAGATACCGGTATATAGTAATGAAAGAATGATCGGGAAATGTATGTATTTAAAGGAAAACAAACAAATGAATACATATTCTGCTTTCACATTTATAAAAGGAATTACTTTTCCAGGAGTTACCGGGACAAGTAAAGCATTTCAACACACACTAGAAGAAATTAAGCTTGTTTCACCGACTGATGCTAGTGTGTATGTATGTGGTGAGACAGGAGTAGGAAAGGAATATGTCGCGAGAGCGATTCATGAAAATAGTCCAAGAAAAGACGGACCCTTTATAGCTGTTAACTGCGGTTCTTTGCCTAAAGAATTAATGGAAAGTGAATTGTTTGGTTATGCTGAAGGTGCGTTTACAGGTGCGCGACGTCAAGGATATAAAGGGAAATTTGAACAAGCGAATGGAGGAACACTGTTTTTAGATGAAATTGGCGAAGTACCACCAGAGATGCAAGTAGCCTTATTGCGTGTTTTACAAGAACGCACAATAACTCCAATAGGAAGTTCAAAAGAGGTACCAGTAAATATTCGTATTATTACTGCCACACATAAAGATTTACTAAGGTTAGTAGAAGAAGGGAAATTCCGTCAAGATTTATATTATCGTTTGCACGTTTATCCGTTATATGTTCCATCGTTAATAGAAAGAAAAGAGGATATCCCATATTTTATACAACACTTTTGTGAACGGAAGAATTGGAATGTTGTATTTCCAAAGAGTATATACAATCAATTTTTACAACATACATGGCCCGGAAATATTCGGGAACTAGTAAATGTATTAGAACGTATTTACATTTTGTCGCAAGGACGGGAAATATGCGAAAAGCAAGTCGCTTTTTTGATACAAACAATGACGGGAAATCAACAACAACTTGAGTTACAAGTTGAAAATAAAACAGAACATACATTGAATTTTCGCGAAAAAATACAGCGTGATAGCATGATTGAAGCGTTAGAAAAGACGAACGGAAATGTTTCGTTAGCCGCAAAACTGTTAAATGTTCCTCGAAGTACATTTTATAAACGAATGCAGAAATATAAGCTATAAAGTAGATTTTTGTAATCTACTTTTTCTTTGTGGGCTCATGTTCTGTCGGAATGTGCGCTTACCGGGGAAATAATAGAATTGTTAGAAAATAATTCCCGGAAGGGGGACTTATGTGAAGTATATTGAAATTGGCTTCGGAAATAGGTGGTTCGTTCGAACAGAAACCGAAAATAAAGATGGAACTGAATTTGAAGAACGAGGAATTATAAAACCTATTTATTTTGAGTCACTATATGTACGAATGTGGTTTCGGAAAACGTGTTTAATTTTTGATACGAAAGAAGGATTTAAAAAGATTAAGAAGAAGAGGATTGAATATAAATTTATAGTTGGAATTGTAAGTAGACTGAATAAAGAAAAAGTATGCTAACATACATAGTTATATTGGCCAGGAAATTCTATTGACTTATATCAAACTCATAAAAAGTAATTTTACTAGATATAAATTGTTAATAAAACCACTAAGGAAACTTAGTGGCTTCTTTTTTTATAGGAAGGATTTTCATATGAATAGGATCTTAACGATTGTACTTGCAATTATTGTAATGGGGTATTCCATTTATAGTTGGAATGATGTTTCGGAACAGAGTATGCTAATTTTACAAACGCTTATAGGGATTATGTTAGTTAGTTTAGGAGTGCAAAATTTTAAAAATAAAGAAAATAAAAGTATGGGCATCGCTTGACTACTCGTTGCGTTATATTTAATTGTTGTATTGTTAGTAAAACATTTTTCATGAATAAGTATTTAAATTATTTATTCATGATTTTCTTATTACGAAAAACATTCTCGCAATAAAAGTTAAAATTCCACTTGTATTTCACTATATAAAATATGGCATAATGATTTAGTTAAATAGAAATGGATAGGGTATTTGAGAGGGGCAGTATAATGAGTTTTGCAATTGAAATAGTAATAAAAGCACCAATGGATATTGTATGTGACTATATAATAGAAGATGAAAAAATAAAAGAATGGAATACGTTTATAATAGAAAATCGCTATCCTTCAAATATGGATAAAGAGAATCCACGTGTAGGAGATAAATATATTACTGTTCAAAAAGTCGGTAAGAAAATATTCGAGGCTGAAGTAGAAATCCTTGAATACGATGCACCGCATATTATTTCACTTGGTAGTGAAATGAAGCAAGGATATTCAGCAATGACTTATATGTTAGAAGAAGATGAGGAAGGTACAGCACTAACATTAATTTCAGAATATGAACCTAGTAATTTTTATTATAAAATGATGTATAAGTTAACAGGCTGGATATCACGAGGTTTAACTATGGAACAAATGGAGCGTCTAGCAGAATGTGTAGAAGCTGCTTATCATAAAGAAGATTAATATTAAAAATATATTAAGGTAAAAGCGTTACTCAATCTCATGAGTAATGCTTTTACTGTTTGAAGATTTTTCATTGAAAATCTCAATAGCTCTTTCATATATTTCTTTGTCAACACAAAATCTTTCTGTTATCGAATAATTAAGTTCAGAAGATGTAATGATTTGTTCTCTTTTCTTACCTTGGAAATATTGTTTTAAAACATTATCATTTATAGAAGTCGGAATGCCATCGATATAACCGAAAATCTGAATTTTCTTTAATACAGGAGATGTACGCCAATCGTTAGACCTTGAAATAAGTTCTTTCATATTTGATAAGTGTATTGGTTCTATGTGTAAGGTTTTTGTGGGACCTAGATTTCTAGTAATTTCAATCTTATTATTTGAGACTTCATAAGTGAAAGTTTCTCTTACATTACTTACTTGAAATGATTCATAAAGTGGGTAAGCTTGGAATAAAGGTGCACAGTAACCAACATCAACATAATAAGGTTGGTCTAAGTTAACCCGTAAGCATAAATGTCCGGGGTCCATATACATATATTGAACATCAAAACCAAGATTTGATAATAACCAATGGAATCCAATCGAGTGAGTCCAACAAGTACCGCCCAGACCTTTTGTTGTAATACGGTTTATGTATGTCTCAATGGAAGGAAAATAATTACCTGTTTCATTCCCCTTTTCCCAGTCAATTATTTTAGTAAGGGTGTCCCATTTTATTTTTTCTTGATGAGCTTTAATAAGCTCATTTAAAAACTTTAAGTTAGTAGGCTGTTTTGTCGTACCTAAAAATGATAGAAAGCTATTTACTAGTTGTACTTGGGTCATTTTCTTATCCTTTCTATATAGAAATTGTTATTGGTATTATTATAGAATATATGTCAGAAAATACAGTTATTCATTAATGGAGTGGGAGAGAATTATATGTCGATGTCGCTATATTATAAAAAAATCCGGGAGCAATTAGGACATGAACTAATATTCATGCCAAGTGTAGCTGCAGTTATTAAAAACGAGCAGGGAGAAATCTTATTTCAATATCCTGGCGGAGAATACTGGAGTTTGCCAGCTGGAGCAATTGAGCCTGGAGAAACTCCAGAAGAAGCGGTAGTTCGTGAAGTGTGGGAAGAAACGGGTTTGAAAGTGCAAGTAAAAAAACAAAAAGGGGTATTTGGAGGGGAAAGGTTCCGTCATATATATCCGAATGGCGATCAAGTAGAATATATTGTTGTTGTGTTTGAATGTGAAATTACTAGTGGAAAACTGAAATCGATAGATGGTGAATCTTTAAAACTACAATATTTCTCATTTTCTGAAAAGCCTACTTTAGCGCTACCATACCCAGTTAATATATTTTTATAGATGTAAAATAACACACCTTCCTTATTGAAGGTGTGCTATTTATATAACCCGGTCGTATACATCTCCGTTAACGTATACACAATTTCCTCTAAGTTAATCTTTTTGTCATTTTGCGTAATAGTCCAAAGAAACGATTCATTCATCGAGAACCAACCGCGTGCTACAATCTCTTTATTTAAATTAGGTTGTGCTAATCCACTTTCTTGAGAGTAAGTAATATCCTGTTTAATGCTTGTTATAAAACGTTCCCGAATCTCATCCCATTTTTGCCGTATTTCTCTTGATAATCCTATCGCTTCCTCTACAACTTGCAAAATAGCGCGTTCTTCATTTGCTAATTGCAGGAATGCTCTAACTTGATTTTGGATCATTATACGTGCTTCCTCTTTTGTTTGTGGAGAAAAAGAGCGTTCAGCGATATTATAAAAACGATTCATAACATCTTCCATTAAACTAATTAGGAGATCATCTTTGTTTTTGAAGTATACATATGCTGTTCCGTAACCAGTTTCTGCATGTTTAATAATTTGTGTAATTGTCGTTTTTTGAAATCCATTATTTATAAAAATAGTGTAACCAGAGTGTAATAGTTTCTTCTTCGTTTCTAAGGAGCGGTGTTTTCTTGATGAAAGAGTAGAGTTTTTCAAAGAATCACCTCTTTATACTGAAATATCTGAAAATATAACTGTATTGTAAAAGAAGTTCATATATAAAGTCAACTGACATAATATCATTGACGTTGTATCAATTAAGGTGATATATTTCAATTAGTTAGAATAAAAAGAAAATTAAGAGAAGGTGACACCATGTATAAAGAACCATTTCAACCAACTTATGAGTATGCGCTTGAATGTGATAAACATGATGAACTGAAAGATTTTCAAACTGAATTCTATAAAAAAGAAGGTACTATATATTTAGATGGAAACTCATTAGGGCTACTTTCAAAAAGAGCAGAGAAATCATTATTTACGTTGCTAGATTCGTGGAAAGAGTATGGCATTGACGGCTGGACAGAAGGTGAGCACCCGTGGTTTTTCCTTTCAGAGAAATTAGGTAAACTTACAGCCCCTCTTATTGGTGCTTTACCGGAAGAAACTATTGTAACCGGTTCTACAACTACAAATATACACCAAGTTATTGCGACGTTTTACGAACCAAAAGGAATACGTACAAAAATACTTGCGGATGAATTAACTTTCCCATCAGATATTTATGCACTTCAAAGTCAAATTCGTTTAAAAGGATTAGATCCAGAGGAGCATTTAGTAAGAGTGAAAAGCCGAGATGGTAGAACACTTTCTGAAGAAGATATTATCCATGCGATGGAAGATGATATCGCTTTAATTTTATTACCTTCTGTTTTATATAGAAGTGGTCAAATTCTTGATATGAAACGTTTAACAACGGAAGCTCATAAACGCGGCATTCACATTGGATTTGATTTATGCCATTCAATAGGATCTATTCCGCATCATTTCAAAGATTGGGATGTCGATTTTGCTGTTTGGTGCAATTATAAATATTTAAATGCAGGACCGGGTAGTGTTGCAGGCCTTTATGTAAATAGTAAACATTTTAATAGACTGCCAGGATTGTCTGGATGGTTTAGTTCTAGAAAAGATAAACAGTTTGATATGGAGCATACATTAACAGCTGCTGATCATGCAGGTGCTTATCAAATTGGTACACCGCACGTATTAAGTACAGCACCATTAATTGGTTCACTTGAAATTTTCAAAGATGCTGGTATTGAACGTTTACGTGAGAAATCTTTACATATTACGAGATACATGCTGAATTTAATTGGACATGAATTAAAAGATTTCGAATTTACAATTGGAAATCCATTAGAGGATGAAAAACGAGGCGGGCACATTTATTTAGAGCATGCAGAAGCAGCACGTATATGTAAAGCACTAAAAGCAAATGGAGTAATCCCAGATTTTAGAGCGCCAAATGGGGTGAGACTTGCGCCGGTCGCTTTATATAACACATACGAAGAAGTGTGGAAATCTGTACAAATATTAAAGAAAATTATGAAAAATGAAGAGTATAAGCAGTTTGCAAATAAGCGAGAGGTTGTGGCATAAATATGAAAACATCAGAGTGGATTGATATTTCACAACCGCTAAATAATAATATTGCAACGTGGCCAGGAGACACACCGTTCTCGTATGAAGTTTCATGGTCAAAAGAAGAAAGTGGCTCAGTAAATGTCGGAAAGTTAACGATGAGTATTCATACAGGCACTCATATTGATGCACCATTTCATTTTGATAATGATGGAAAGAAAGTATTGGATTTAGATGTTCAAGTTTATGTTGGCCCAGCACGGATTATTGACGTTTCTAATCTTGAAAGCATCGGGAAAAAGGAATTAGAAAGCTTTCATTTAGAAGGTGTAGAACGATTATTATTACGTACATCTTCACATGGAAAAGCTGAAGAATTTCCAGAGGTGATCCCTCATTTACGTGCGGACATAGCGTCGTTTCTTTCAGAGAAAGGTATTCGTTTAATCGGAGTAGATGTACCATCAGTTGATCCGCTAGATGATAAAGAATTAGCAGCGCATCATCAATTATTTAAACATGGAATTCATATTTTAGAAAATGTCGTACTAGATCATGTAGCAGACGGTGATTATGAACTTATTGCATTACCACTTGCATTAACTGATGCAGATGGAAGTCCAGTTCGAGCCGTTATTAGACCAATATAAGTAGAATCATATAAAAGGGGCGTTTGGCTAATATGAAAGAAAATGAAAAAGTAATTATGGAAAAAGGGATTCATACGGATTTTAAAGAGAATATGACGTATGGGGAGTATTTACAATTAGATAGTTTACTATCTTCTCAAAAAAGATTATCGGACCATCATGATGAAATGTTATTTATCGTTATTCACCAAGCAAGTGAGCTTTGGATGAAGCTCATTTTACATGAGCTAAATGCGGCGATTGAATCTATTAAACAAGATAAATTACAACCAGCTTTTAAAATGTTAGCACGTGTATCAAAAATTCAGTCTCAAATTATTCAATCTTGGGATATTCTTGCGACATTAACACCATCAGAATATATTGAGTTTCGTGACTCACTCGGTCAAGCTTCAGGTTTTCAATCGTATCAATATCGTATGATTGAGTATGCACTTGGCTATAAAACGCCACACGCATTAAAAATTTATGAAAAGGATCCAGAATTACATGCACGACTTCATAAAGCGCTACATGCACCAAGTCTATATGATGTCGCGATTCAAGCATTAGTAAAAGAAGGATTCCCTATTCATAAAGATGTGTTAAACCGTGATATTACGCAGCCTTATGAAGAAGATGCAACAGTAGAAGCAGCATGGTTGGAAGTGTATGCGGATGTGAAAAAATATTGGAATTTATATCAGCTTGCTGAAAAATTGATTGATATTGAAGACTGGCTACAACAATGGCGTTTCCGTCATATGAAAACAGTAGAAAGAATTATTGGACATAAAATGGGTACAGGTGGATCCTCCGGTGTTTCTTATTTAAAGCGAGTACTTGATCAACAATTCTTCCCGGAGCTTTGGAATGTTCGTACAAAATTATAAAAATAAACCTGTCAGTTCATTATGGCTGACAGGTTTATTTTTATTTGAGCACAATTATGTTTAAAATGAAGGAACAAGATATAATAAATGGAGTAACTATTTAAATGGAGGTAAAGTTTTTGGATTTCAAGCAACTAGAAAATAAATTCGAAAAGAAAAAAGTGAATACATTTCTTGTTTATCAAAAAGGGGAATTAACAACTGAGTATTATAAAACACCCGAATGTGCAAATAATTTATATAAAATAAATTCGATTACAAAAAGTATCGTATCTTTATTAATTGGTATTGCAATTGATAAGGGCTATATAAATGATATACATACATCAATTACAGAGTGGATTGAAAATGTACCTGGGGAAAAACATGATTTAACGCTATATCACTTATTAACAATGACTACTGGTGAGGGCTGGAAAGAGTTTGGGAATGGAGTAGTATTCCCAAATGACTTTGTAGAATCAGAGAACTGGGTACAGTACATATTAGAGAAGCCAATAATTGAAGAACCTGCTACAAAAATGAATTATAATTCAGGTTCTTCTCATTTACTGAGCTATATTATTCAAGAAGCTACTGGAATGTCGACAGAGCGGTTTGCAAAGAAATATTTATTTGATCCATTAAAAATTAACGAATACGAGTGGCAACAAGATCCGCAGGGTATATATGTAGGTGGCTTCGGTATGAAAATGAAATCTACCGATTTATTAAAATTAGGAAAATTATGTTTGCAAAATGGATATTGGAATGAAAAAGAAATTGTATCAGCGAAATGGTTAGAAGAGTCAAGTAGGGCGCAATTTGAAACATATGAACATGTGGGCGCATATGGATATCACTGGTGGGTATTACATAACGAAAGATTTCACATACCGTATTGTATATATTTCGCTATGGGATACGGCGGACAATACATCGTTATCATTCCTCAATTAGAAGTAGTAGCTATTATAAGTAGTCATATGCCAAAACGTGGGCTCGTTCCGTTAAAATTATTTATTGAGCATGTACAGGGAAATTCTAATTATATATAAGAAAAGGAGGGAATGTATGAAAGATGAAAAAATTTTATCTTTATTTAGACTATGTTTAAGCCTTCTAGCATTTAGTACAATCATTACGCAATTTATAATACGGGCACAAGTGAAACCGTTCAACCCAGTTAACTTTTTTAGTTTCTTCACTATCGAAAGTAACATTTTAGTTGCATGTATTCTCCTTTTAAGTAGTATCGGAACAGCTACATTTGGTCGCTCAGAACAGTTTGGTATACTTCGTGGTGCAGCAACGGTATACATACTTACGACTGGACTCATTTATTTTTTATTATTAAGAGGGTTAGAAGAATCACTTCAAACGGCAATACCATGGGTAAATACTGTGCTACATTATATCATGCCGATTACAATGCTTTTAGATTGGATTTTAAATCCACCTATTAAGAAAATCACTTGGAAACAAGCTGCAAGTTGGCTTTTATTCCCATTTTTTTACGTTGTATATAGCTTAATACGTGGTCCAATCGTGAATTGGTATCCATATCCGTTTTTAGATCCGAGAATAGGTGGATATGGTAAAGTACTTTTATACAGTATAGGGATAGCAGTTGTAATTGGTGCTATTTGTATATTGGTAAGATTTTTAGGGAATCGAAACTTTAGAAAAGAATTTTAGAAATGCAAGAACCCCCACTGTGTCTGTTTTTAACAGTGGGGGTTTCACTTTATCCAGCTATTTGTCGGGCTGCCCGTAAAAGTCCGATTGG
This sequence comes from Bacillus sp. PPSBB_2, assembly GCF_045291115.1. NCBI lineage: Bacteria > Bacillati > Bacillota > Bacilli > Caryophanales > Bacillaceae > Bacillus > Bacillus sp. PPSBB_2. The sequence goes on along the minus strand of NZ_CP147983.1, from coordinate 2,884,721 downwards.
TGAGGGCTGATGATCAGTGGGAGATGAACAAAACCCCCACTGATTAAAGTTTCACTTTATCTACTCGTCTTCTGAAACGACAGCTTTATAAATTTCTCCGTCTTCGTTTCAAATTCTACATCAACAAAAACACCGTATTCTTTTCCGTTCTCACGTAACCACAATTTAAATTTTTCAACAGTTATTTGAACTGTTTTTGGTTTTCTACCTATATGAAGATAGTCAATAATTTCTGCTTTTGGGTATTGTTCTTTCGTCTTTTCTACGGCAAGTTTACCCCATTTGGCATACGGTGGCTGCGCATGAACAATTGATGAGCCTGTATATATATTTGAACATGTTGTTAGGAACAGAATGACGAGTGCGATGTGTTTTAAAGATTTCTTCATGATGAACTCCTTTTATCCTTTTTTTATATTGTTTACATATTTTTTCAACGATATTAGTTTGGATTTTTTTGTCTTCTTTACATAAAAGCGAAGCTTTTACAAAACATAACCAAGAAATCATTTCCGTAATTAAGGAGGGAAAATTATGCGCCAAAAAGCTATTTTTAAAATAGCAGTTTTACTTGCGTTCATAGGACTGTCTTTAATGGTCAGTAGTATACAACTAAAGAATGTAGAAGCTTTTTCTAATCAAGTTATTCAAAGAGGAGCATCTGGCGAAGATGTCATTGAACTGCAATCTCGTTTGAAATATAACGGGTTTTATACGGGAAAAGTGGATGGTGTTTTCGGATGGGGTACATATTGGGCACTTCGGAATTTTCAAGAGAAATTCGGATTACCCGTTGATGGTTTAGCTGGAGCTAAAACGAAGCAAATGCTCGTGAAGGCAACGAAGTATGACAAGTCAACTGCTAATAAAGGGACGACAACAAATAAAGGAAATAGCGGCGGAACTGCACAAGAGAATAAACCACCTCAAAATAAAGGGACAAATGTTCCGAACGGTTATTCTCAAAATGATATTCAGCTGATGGCAAACGCAGTATACGGAGAATCACGCGGTGAACCATATTTAGGACAAGTTGCAGTAGCTGCCGTTATTTTGAATCGTGTTACAAGTGCGTCATTCCCAAATACTGTTTCAGGTGTAATCTTTGAACCTAGAGCATTTACAGCGGTAGCCGATGGACAAATATATTTAACGCCAAATGAAACAGCAAAAAAAGCAGTTTTAGATGCGATTAACGGATGGGATCCAACAGGAAATGCTTTATATTATTTCAATCCAGATACTGCGACTAGTAAATGGATTTGGACTCGTCCACAAATTAAAAAAATCGGTAAACATATTTTCTGTAAATAGAGCGGAGGTGGGACAATGTTACGAGGTATTATCATTGTATTATTAACAGTCGGTGTAGTAGGAACAGGCTATTGGGGCTATAAAGAGCACCAAGAGAAAAATGCAGTTTTAATTCGAGCGGAAAATAGCTATCAACGTGCATTCCATGATTTAGCATACGAAGTCGATTTATTACACGATAAAATTGGCACAACACTTGCGATGAATTCACGATCATCTTTATCACCTGCATTAGCGGATGTATGGCGTTTAACATCTGAAGCTCGCTCGGATGTAGGGCAACTTCCTTTAACATTAATGCCATTTAATAAAACGGAAGAATTTTTAGCGAATATCGGTGATTTCAGTTACCGTGCAGCCATTCGTGATTTAGAAAAAGAGCCGTTAAATGAGCAAGAATATAAAACGCTACAAACTTTATATTCAAATGCAGGAAATATACAAGATGAACTAAGAAAAGTACAACATCTTGTTTTGAAAAATAATTTACGCTGGATGGATGTAGAAATGGCACTTGCATCAAATCGCGATCCAGCAGATAACACAATTATTGATGGATTGAAAACTGTAGAGAAAAACGTAACATCATATTCTTCTACAAACTTCGGACCGACCTTTACAAGTGCGCAAAAAAATAAAAAAGGTGGATTTGAAGCGGAAGGAAAGGCAATTTCTAAAGATGAAGCGGCGAAAATTGCCAAATCATTTTTGAATTTAAAAGGAAATGAAAAAGTAGATGTTGAGAAAAGCGGAAAAGGTGCGAAAGAATCCTTCTATAGTGTGAAAATTAAAGATGAAGCAACGAACAATGAGTTCTATATGGATATTACCGGAAAAGGCGGATATCCAATTTGGGTTATGAATAACCGCGAAATTAAAGAACAGAAAGTTAGTTTAAACGATGCAGGTAGTAAAGGTTTGAAATTTTTAAAGGACCATAAGTTTAATAATATGGAGCTTTATGATAGCTCTCAATATGATAATGTTGGTGTATTTACGTATGTAGTAAATGAAAATGGAGTACGAATTTATCCAGAAGCAATCCAAATGAAAATTGCTTTAGATGATGGTTCTATCGTTGGGTTCTCCGCAAAAGAATACTTAGCGTCACATCAAAAGCGAACAGTTCCATCGGCAAAGCTAACTGCAGCAGAAGCAAGAAAGAAAATCAATCCGGATGTAAAAGTTATGGAAGAACGTAAAGCTTTAGTAGTCAATGATTTGCATAATGAAGTACTTTGCTATGAATTTGTAGGCACTTTAGGAAAAGATACGTACCAAATATTCATTAATGCTAATAGCGGGGCTGAGGAAAAGGTAAAGAAAATGCAAGCTGTTGAAAAAATTTATGATTAAACCTTAATAGTGAAGTGGTGAAAATAATGAAAACTCTAATATATATATTGATGCTTTGCTTCGTTATAACTGGATGCAGTATTGGAAAAAAAGACAATCCAAACGAAAAGCCGGAACAAAAAAATGTTTCAATGAAAAATGTTAATTATACGAATAAATCAAATAAGCCAAATGAAAAAGCAGCAGATCATTTAGCATCTTTAGCAGCAAGTGTGCCAGGTGTGAATGATGCAACAGCGGTCGTTGTTGGAAAATATGCTATTGTAGGTATTGATGTAAAAGCAAAACTTGATCGAACTCGAGTTGAATCAATTAAGTACTCTGTTGCAGAAAGTTTAAAAAATGACCCTGACGGTGCTAATGCAGTCGTTGTAGCAGATGTTGATACGTATGAACGCCTCAAACAAATCGGAAAGCAAATTAAAAAAGGAAAAACAGGTGAAGGTATACTAGATGAATTAGCCGCTATTGTGGGCCGAGTAATGCCACAAGTTCCAAATGATATGATAGAAAATAGAGAAACGAATCCAATTAAAGATAATGATAAACAATTACCAAAAGATGAAGAACAAGAGTTAAGAAAAGAACAGGATGATCAATCAAATAATCATTTGAATAAATGAAATTAGCCTCGTACTTAATTGTACGAGGTTTTTAAATATAATATTAAATATTCAGTTTATTTTTAAGGGAATATATGGTTTAATTATGATGGGAGGGACAACTGTTATGATGAAAAAAAGCGCATGTATATTGTTTAGTTTATGCTTAGGTTTCAGTATGACAGCGTGTGAACAGAGAAAAGAAGTGAAAAACCAAACAGCAACTTCTTCTACTGTGATGGAAAGGCAACAGAAAGAGTCTATCAATATAAATCATTTCTCGAGTATAAATGAAGGAATGACTTATACAGAAGTGAAAGATTTAATTGGTTTTGAAGGAGATTTACTTATAGAAGAAGGGGTAGAGCATTCTACACAAATTAAACAAATTTTTGCTTGGAAAGGGAACGATCCAAATTCATTTGTTGAAATTACCTTTTTAGATGGAAGAGTGCATTCAAAAGCACAGCAAGGTATAAGTTAATAAGCTAAAAAATGGGAGAGTTTAGCATGAACATACACACAGGGGAAATTCAATTAGCTCCGTATAAGGAGAAATATAAAGAAGTTATACAAACATTTACTTTACCAAGTGAACAAGTTCAGTTTACATCAGATCCAAGCGCATTACTGGAGAAAGCAAAAAGTGATCATACAAAAAATGTGATTGTTATTTTAGATCGCAATGGGGTACCGGTGGGTCTTTTCGCATTGGAAACGGGAGATAGAGTAAAGGAGTTCACAGATAATGAGGATGCTTTACTTTTAACTTCATTTTCTATAAATCACAATAGACAAGGGAAGGGATATGCTAAAAAATCACTGTCACTATTACAAAAGTTTGTAAAACGTTATTTTCCAATAAAAAATGAAGTTGTACTTGCTGTGAATGAAAGAAATATTCCTGCACAAAATTTATATGCAAAAGTTGGTTTCCAAGATAAAGGTTTTAGAAGAATGGGGCCAATTGGCCAACAAATAATAATGCATTTACCTATAATGAAATAGAAAACTTACTCTTGAATATTCAAGTAGTAGGTTTTTTTATTTTAACAATATATAATATATGTATATAAAATGAAACAGGAATGAAGGATATAAAAAATGAATCAAGATAGAAAATGGAATATCGTTGGAGGAAGAGTGATTAAAACTGGGATTGCAGTTTTTCTTACAGTGTTAGTTTGTGATTTTTATAACATCCCAACTTGGAGTTATAAAAATGATTTAAAAGATTATAAACCAAATCATTATCATCACCATTTTTCAAGTGAATCTATTATTTTATTTGAGGTATTATCTATTCATGATATGTTAGAAGAATTAAAACAAATATCCGAGAAATATGAGTGGGAAAACCGATTCAATTGATAAGTTCATTTTACTGTGGGGGGGGATAATATGACACTTTATATTGCATTACTAAGAGGAATCAATGTCGGTGGCCATAAAGTAATCAAAATGGCTGATTTAAAACGAGTGTTTGAATCAATAGGGTTAAAACAAGTGAAAACATATATACAAAGTGGTAATATTGTGTTCGAATCTGAGGAAGGTATAAACTTTCTAAAGGACCGAATACAATCTGAAATAAAAAAAGAATTTGATTTCGATGTTCCAGTCATGCTAAGAACACATGATGAATTTATAAATATTATTAAACAATGTCCATATGAAGTTCATTCATTGTTAGAAGGAGAAAGTGTTCATATTGCTTTTTTAGCTAATGTACTTTCTGAAGAAGAGAGTAGTCAATTGCTTACATTTAAAAGTGAACTTGAAGATTGCTATATAGATGAGAAGGTCGTTTATTTATTTTTCAAAAATAGCATTCGAAATTCTAAATTAATGAACCAGTTTCAGAAGTTACATACACCAGCTACAGTTAGGAATTGGCGGACTGTGAATAAATTAAAAGCAATTGTAGAGAGTATGTAAATATAAAAAGATGAGGTTTTCTACATGTAGAAAACCTCATCTTTTTACTTATATTGTTTTGCAACTATGAGTTCGACAATAGGATAAATAAAGAATGAAGAGCAAATTGCGATGAACAGGGGGAGGTTTTTTACTCCATCTAAATTAGCCCCCATAGAAAATCCTTCGGAGAAGATTAATAAAAGGAACATTACAACTACAAGCACAAAATACGCAATTTTAAAGCTTTTATATGTAATTTGTTGTCCCATCTCATCTTGACTTTCTTCTGACACACCGTGGGGATCTCCCCAAGTAATGTGATTAATTAAATTACTAAGTATTAATGAAATAGCAAAAATCGTACCACCTAAAATAGAACCTTCAGTTATGTATTTATATGTGCCATGTACTAGTATTGCAATTTATGCTAAAACAATGATTATAAAAATAGTTTTTTTAGTATTCAATAAATAATTGCCCCCTCGATTGTAAAAAACTTTTTACAAATATAAGTATAAAATTGGAAAAGTATCATGTCAAATACTTTTTACACGAAATATGTAAGTATGCAATATTTTGGTTTTATGATAAATAAAAAATTACAATACATTTGAATGTAAAAGAATGGGCTCGCATATATTTGGAAGGGATGTCAGATTAATTTAGGGGGTAGTTATGTCTATACTTTTAAAAGCTGGTGCAGATGCAGGAAACAACGGTTTGAAGTTAATGGTGAAAGGGCAAGACCCTATTTTTATTCCGAGTATTTATTCTTTATATATAGGTGAGCCTACAGGACTCTTAGATGAGGTAGATGTTTCATTATCTGAATTAGAAAACCACATTGATGTGACTATAAGTTCGCCATCGTTAATGCTAAATAATGTACGATACATCGTTGGAGAAAAAGTTATTCAAGATCAATTAAAAGGTACTGAGGTAGAGAAGAAATCGAATAAGTCAACGGATGAGTTAATGGTTATTACAATACTATCAGGTTTGGCGGTAAGCGCTATGCGTCAAAGTCCAACTTCTAGCCATATTAATATTCGTTATGATTTATCTGTCGCTCTTCCTATGCAGCTTATTACACAAGAAATAGCTGCTGAAAATGCAAAACGTTATATGGGAAATCATAAGGTTATTTTCCATTATCCGAACGGACGCGATGTGACAATTAATGTTTCAATTGAGTATTGTAAATGCCTACCTGAGGGTGCTTCTGGGACGTGGGGCATTGTATACGATGAAGAAGGAAATGTTGTGAAACATAAAATAGAATGTGAGCAAAATCAAGTTTCTGAAATTGATTTTGTAGATAAAACTCTACTCTCTTTTGATATTGGCGCAGGGACGACAGAAGAAGTCGTTTCATTAGGGGTGAATTTCCGTCCGCAACTAAGTAAAGGTTTATCTTATGGTGTAAAAGAGACGTTACTACAAATCATTACGAGATGGAACCGGAAGTATCCAACTAAAACGATTGATAGCATTACAGAATTCAATCAAATTTATTTAAATGATAAGCATCCGAGAAATACCTTATTAGTTGAGGAATCACAGCCAGCGCTATTAGGTTTAGCAGCACGTGTTGCAACAGATATTATAAATAAAATTGATGATATGAAAGACGATCCATACGTGTTTATTTATGGCGGGGGTGCAGTAATTATTAAAAACAGTTTAAAAATGATTTTAAAGCAAAAAGGACGACTCAAAAATGTAATCTTTGTAGATAATCCGTTATTTACAAATGCACGAGGATTATTAGTCTATACTTGTTCGCCAAAATATAGAGAGCATAAGCAAAAAGAGTTAGGATTTACAAACTTAACGATAAGTTAGTTGGTGGAAGTATGCGATCTAGGCGATATAAACGTGGTGATCGAGTAAAAATCAATATTCATAAATCGGTATCACCTGAAATGCTTGCGTGGCTGAATAAACAATCAAATCCAACTAATTTCTTCTTTTTTGCTGCGCAGCAACTATTTAAACAAGTTGGAGATATTGACGTTTCAAAAGCTTTACCAAGCAGCCATGTTTTCTCATTATATGTGGAGCCTTCATCCTTATTAAAAGTCGAAGTAAACCCTTTTAAAAACATGACACTAGACACAAATACATCCACCGAAAATGCAAAAAAAAAATTATGGGAATCTGTTGATCAATTAGATTGTCCATTTTTTTAAACATAGAAAAATATACAAAGTCCCCATCACTATACATACGAATACAGTGATGGGTTTTTGTTTGTAACTAGAAGGGGGCACAATTTGTGCCCCCTTCCATTAGTTATTTATCTAAATTTTAGATGTATGTTTAGAAACAGCGTTAATTATGCTTTCCCAGTCATCTGGATGGTTTTCATGGCCTGCCCCTTTAAGGGTTAATAGTACTGAGTTTGGAATTTCATCAATTAGTGCGAGGCCATGTTCAAATGGTAGTGCTGTATCGTCTGTTCCGTGAATAACTAATGTAGGTGCTTGTATGGATTGAAGTACACCTTCATATGCATCATCACCTTGAAGTAAAGCGTGATTAAACATACTTAATAAATTGTTTGCGCGTTTTATTTCTTGTTTTACTTGTTTATAAACTCTATTTTCATCAAATATTCGTTCTGATCCACATAATAGACGAGATCCTGAAACTAAATACTCTGCCACATCATTTTTATTTGCCCAATCTATACTTGTGCCATTTACATGATGTGTTAAAATCCTTTCATCCATTGGAGGTAAATCGCGAGTATTGTCATCAGATCCTATTACACTAGTCGCTAGTAAAGTCAGCGTCAAAATTCTTTCGGGATGTTTTACAGCAGCAATTTGAGCAATCATACCACCTAATGACATACCAAATAGGTGAGCTTTATTAATATGATAAGCATCTAGTACTCCAATTGCATCTTCAGCCATATCTGTTACTGTATAATTGGAAGTTCTAGGTTCATATGTAACAGAGCGTCCAACATCGCGATTATCAAAGCGAATAACAAATTTTCCTGTGTTCGCCAACTGTTCACAAAATTCTTCATCCCAATATATCATTGAACAAGTAGCTCCCATAATTAATAAAATAGCGGGATCATTAGAGTTACCGAAGCTTTCTGTACATATATCAATACCGTTTATTTTAAATATCTTTTCACTCATAAAGTTAGCCCCATTTCTTTTGAATTTAATTAATAATACAGTTTTGAATAATTCTAAGATGTGTGTAAGGTTCTTTTTGAAATTCATCCCGCTATTTGCCGGGCAGTAAGAGCCCGATTGGTGAGGAATGATTAAAGTTTCACTTTATAATGCTTTTTGCATAATTACCCCCAAAAATAAGTATATGGTAATTCAAGGCAAAAAATTTTGAGAAATAATTGTATGTTATTAAAATAAACAGCAAGGAGGAGAGGAAATGAAAGCAATCGTTATTGATCGATATGGCAGTGTTGAAGAATTAAAAGAAAGAAAAGTTTTAAAACCGGTTGTTAAGAATAACGAAAAAGCTCAACAATAGATAATATCCCATACTATACATTTTCATTTGCGGGTATTATTTATTGTTGGCTAATGTGATATTGCTTCTAACAAATACTTTTTCGTATTGTATCATGTAATTTCTCTAATCCAATTTCCATATCTTTCTCGTTTAACATTGAATAGCTAATTCTTAATTGGTTATCATTTGTTTCGTAGTTTAATAGACAAGCTGTTCCTGGTAAAAAAGAGACATCTACTTCATTTGCTTTTTGTAATAAGGTAAAGGGATCTATCGAATCAGGTAGTGTCACCCATAAATTAAAACCTCCATTTGGTATTTCAAAGTGTAGTTCTTTTAATGGCGATAATATATCAATTGTTAAATCACGTCTCATTTGTAAAGCTGTACGTAATTTTTCTAAATGGTTTTTCATACGTTCTGCACGTAAAAACGGTAGAAGTGCCTTTTGTGTTAATAAAGGACTACCGATATCCATTGAACCTTTTACTGCATATAGCCATTCAAAAATAGGACCATCGGCAATAAGTGCTGCAATACGCAGTCCTGGTGCTAACGTTTTACTAAATCCTTTTATATATATTACGTGGCCATCCTTATCAAAACTTTTGATTGGGGGCGGGATTATAGCATCCTCAAAATATATTTCTCCGAAAGAATCATCTTCAATAATAAAAAATTGATATAGCTCCGATAGTTCTATAAGTTCCATTCTTCGTTCTTTACTCATTACTGTACCTGTCGGATTCTGGAAGGTGGGATTCGTATACAATAAAACGGGATTTTTACTTTGACAAATATCATCAATTAAGTCGGAGCGAACTCCATGATTATCAAGAGAAACGGGAATGATTTGAACACCTTTATTGATGAAAATATCAAGCGCAGCACTGTAACATGGACTTTCTACCAATACAATATCGCCAGGTTTTAATAATGTTTGAGCAATTAAATCAATTCCTTGTTGTGCGCCGCTTGTAATTAATAATTGAGATGGGTCTGTCACTAATTTCTGGTGTTCATGTAAGTAATTTGCTATTTCAACTCGCAATTCATAATCGCCTTGAACTGGCCCATAAGTTGCTAACAACATCGGATTTTTATCCAGCAATTTATGCATTTCATCTGCCAAAAATGGATTTGGTAACAGACGAGGATACAGAATTGCTTGTGAAAAATTATAATATTTACGGTGCTTATTCATTGCATATTGAGAACGCATAACATTAATCGTTTTCGTTTGTTGCCATTTATACGGAATTGGTTTGAAATCTTTCTTTACCCGTTTATATATGTAAGCACCTTTTCCTTGTTCGATGCGTATATACCCTTTCGTTTCTAACTGTTTATACGCTTTACGAACTGTTAATACATTGATTTGTAAATCTGTGGCCATACAACGTAAAGAAGGAAGAGATTCACCATGTGAAAGCATACCACTTTGTATTCTGTCAACAATTTGCATATATATTTGCTTGTAATACGGTATGTTTGTTTCTTTACGCAATACAATTTTCATAGGTTCACCTATTTTTCTTTTTAACTTAATTAAAGCGAAAAATATATAGGGAATCAACTACAACTTGAAGTAACTGTTATATGTACCGATACACTGTTATACACCATAGCCTCTATACTCATTCTAAGAGTAAAAAGGAGGAAGCAAAATGGTCATTTTTAATTACATTTTAGTATGTATTATTTTCGGGACAACATTTTTAACGATAAAAATTGGAATTGAAGCAGGGGCGCCACCGTTGTTTTCAGCAGGAATTCGCTTCTTTTTAGCGGGCATAATCCTTATGATTATTTTTAAATTAAAGCGAAAAGAAATTATGCCACATATATTTTCAAAACGCATTATGTATGCTGGATTTTGTTTAACATTTATGACATTCGCAAGTTTATATTGGTCAGAACAATATATTTCTTCGGGATTAGCTGCTGTTCTTTCTGCTACGGGACCAATGATGATTTTATTAATACAAGCAAAGAGGAATAGGGAGAAATTACAAAAGGAACAACTCGTTGCTTTAGTTATTGCACTAATAGGTGTTATATTTGTTTCTTTACCAGGAATGCATCAACAAGTAAGTTTCATATGGAGTATTGCTTGTATTGTTTTAGTTATAGGGGAGTTATTTTACGGAATAGGCTCTATTCGTTCGAAAGAAATACTGTCAGATTTATTAAATGTATCACCATTTCTTATTAACGGTATTCAAATGTTTTATGGAGGGATTTTACTACTAATCGCATCTATTATTGTAGAACAACCAAATGTAACCGTATTAACTTCATGGAGTGTGCAATGGCCTATTTTATATCTCATATTTATCGGATCGATTGGTGGACACGGATTATATTACTGGCTCTTATCAAAAACAAATCCAGTATTTCCATCGACGTGGTTATATGTATCACCATTAATTGCAATAATTGTGGGATATATCATTTTAGGAGAACCTTTAAATCCTACAATGGGAATGGGGGCTTGTCTTATATTGATTGGTGTATTTTTGGCCAATCGTTCAACACTACGGACTTATTTCAAAAAAGGGCGGTTATTAGAGAAGGAGATGTAGTTTAATAAAGCAATAGCCCTGTATATTACAGGACTGATAAAATCAAAAACACAGTTGGAAAAATAACCAACTGTGTTTTTGATAATTAATTCACTTTTTTAATAAAGCCTTTATAATGACGTTTTACAAGCTGGCTTTCTAACGTCTTCATAGTTTCTAGTGCTACACCGACAATGATAAGTAAGCTTGTACCACCAATTTGAGCAGAAGGTGGTAACGTAGCAATTTTCGTGAATACGAGCGGTAATATAGAAATAGCACCTAAGAAAATTGCACCGATAAATGTTAGACGGTATAGAATTTTAGTTACATATTGTTCAGTTGCTTTACCAGGACGAATACCAGGAACATATCCATTTTGCTTTTTCAAATTCTCAGCCATTTGTTCAGGATTTACTTGAATAAATGCGTAGAAGTATGTGAAAGCAACGATAAGACCGACATAAAGTGTCATTCCAATTGGATGTGCGAAATCAAGATTTGCAACTAACCATTTTGATACGCTTGAATCAGGGAAGAGCTGCGCAATTGTACGCGGCGTCATTAAAAATGCAGAAGCAAAGATAACTGGTATAACACCAGCACTATTTACTTTAAGCGGTAAATGAGTGTTTTTTGCTCCTTGATATTGATTGTTTCCTGAAACAGCTTTTGCATATTGGATCGGTATTTTACGTACAGCTTGTTGAATGTAAATAACACCAACAACTATCGCTAAAATTACGAGTCCAATTAAAACAATTTTTATTATGTGCATAAATAGCTGATCGCCAGCATTTTGGAATTGTTGTAAATAAATTTGATTTGCAACATTTGGAATCGCAGCAACAAGACCTGCGAAGATAATCATCGAAATACCATTACCAACTCCGTTAGCGGTAATTTGTTCGCCTAACCAAAGTAAAAATGCAGTACCTGCAGTTAAAACTGTCGCAATAAATAAGTATGTAGTCCAGCTTTGATCTGTTATTAATTGTCCACCTGCTATATTATTAAAGCCATAAGACATTCCGATGGCCTGTATGAATGCGAGAATGATTGTAAAGTATCGAGTGAATTGAGCTGATTTCTTACGGCCCATTTCTCCTTGCTTTGCCCATTCCGAAAATTTAGGTATAACATCCATTTGTAGTAACTGTACTATGATGGAAGCTGTAATATATGGTGTAATACCTACAGCAAAGATTGAGAAGTGTTGCAATGCTCCTCCGCCAAATACGTTTAACATACCTAGAACGTTAGCTTGATCTTGTACTTTTAATACCTCTGCGTTAGTATGAGGAACTGGAATAAACGTGCCAATTCGAAAAACGATTAACATCGCTAGTGTAAAAAGGATTTTCCTTCTTATCTCAGCTACTCTCATGAAATTTGAAATCGTACGAAACATTATGTCGCCTCCTATATTTTTATCAGTAAAAAACTGATTATTATACCCTATGAAGTAACCACAAACCTCCTTCCGCACTAAATTCATTTGACAAATGGATTTTCATACACTTTGTAGTTTTCACGGATATAAAAATATAAGGTGTTATATAAGCGACCTATACACTTCACGTAATCATTCAATACCCATAATATATCGAATAAATTAACAAATGTACATACATACGCATTAAAAATGAATAAATAGGGTCATTTTTTACATTTATTTAATGATAAATTGATAGGACATTATACTGGTAAATGCGCTTCGTATATTCCTTTAATCAATTAAAATCCTCCACCTTTTAAAAAGAATGTAAAATCAAATAAAAGTATGAAAGTACATACTACTTTAGTAGTAATAGTAATCAATTATATTTCAATTCAAATTCATCTCCCGCTGATTAAAGTTTCACTTTATATGATTAGAGAATTCTTTTTATTTAAGAAGGAATAAATGTTAAAGAAAGCTAATTAAACATTGTACATATTTATAGGGGAGAAGATATAAATGAAAGTTGTTATAAAAAAATTACCACCATTAGAAGTAGCGTATATAAGACGAACTGGTAGCTACTTTGAACCGCAAGATCACTGGGGAAAGTTACTGAATTGGTCAATTGAAAATAAACTGTATCCACCAGAGCAATCATTTATCGGAATATCATTGGATAATCCTGAACTTGTTGCAAGTCATAAGTGCCGGCATGATGCATGTATTACGATTCCTGAAAACTTCGATAAAGAAAAGTATCATACTGTGCAATTTAAAAGATTAGATGGAGGTACATATGGTCTATGCCAGTTCTATGATGAACCTCATAAATTAAGTGAAGCGTATCAATACATGTATGCAGAGTGGCTACCAAATAGTGAGTATGATGCAGATTATGATAGAGATAATTTAGAGTTTTGCTTAAATAATGTTGCTGAAGATCTAGAAGGAAAGTTAAAGGTTGATTTATTTGTGCCAATTAAAAATATATAAAAAACAAATAACTTCATTTGTGGTTTTAAAATGAAATTGGAATAGTAGTGAAAGAAAATCTTTTTTCGAAGATAATATTTCTAGCGTAGAAATTTAAGTATGTAGGCTGCAATGAAAGGAGAATCCACATGGATACAATTGTAAATGACAAGTTTTATGAAACGAGAAATCAATTAGTTGAGGAAATTACTTGTTGAGTAATGCTCAATTTAATAGGAAACCAGATAAGGATAAATGGAGTATTGCACAAGTTTGTCATCATTTAGTTTTATTAGATGAGAGAGTGATAACAGTTATTTCGTCAGGATTAAAAAAGTTAGATAGTACCCAAAATGAGCGTAAAGAAATTCACACTATTTTATTAGATAGAACGAAAAAGTTTATAGCTCCAGAAATGATTGAACCAAGTATAGAACCATTTGAAGTGCAGCAAATGCTCAATATGCTAAGCAAATCAAGAAAAGAATTGATGCGTTTCCTGAGTACAATAGAAGATGAGTCTGTATTAGCGAAAAAATCAGTGATGCATCCAGCTCTTGGAGAATTGCCCCTTGATCAGTGGATAGAACTGATCTATTTGAATGAACAGCGTCATATGTTACAAATCAAAGAGATAAAATTGCTTTGTGAAATTGAAAAGTAAAAATTATTCCCTATTTATTATCGATACGTATTATAAACAGGGAAAACGGTTGATTCTTATTGATTCAGAAGAAACCAAAAATAGAATGAAATTAGTTGAAAGTAACCAATAAGCTTAAGAAAATATGAAACTATCCGATTTTCTGTATAAGTGTAACCCCCGTCTTAAATGAAGAGCGGGGTTATTTTTTTGAAAGTGTTTTTATTTAGAAGGAGATAAATCAGTAACGAAATTCAAAAAATTAATCATCATAACATATTGTATATGCCCGTTTTAATAAATTGAAATGATGATTTTTATGATGATAAATGATATGTCCTTATTTTGAAAGTACACTTCACACTCTTAAGAAAGGGGTATTCTGTCAGGAAATGATAAAATACAATTCTGTTAGAGGATGTATGCAATTTATTCTCTTTATTTTTGCAACAGAACCACCTTCAAAATTATCTTTTGTAGTTGAAGTTTCCTGAATAATAAGTTACATTTTTAAAGTTCAAGCAACTTTATGAAAGTACAAAAAGGGGAGAAATATTATTATTATGCAAAAAATGAAATGGAAGAACTTTGTATGTTACTTTGTAATTCTATTACTGCTTGGAACAGCAGTAATAGTCAAACCACCTATCTCTAAGGCTGAGGAATCTGAAGTTAATATCACATTGTTAGGTACTGCAGATATTCATGGTAGATTTATGCCTTGGGATTATGCGCTTGATGGAGCAAATATGAGTGGAAGTTTGACACAGCTTTATACGGTTATAAAGAAGGTCCGTCAAGAAAATCCAAATACCATATTAGTAGATGCCGGGGATACAATTCAAGGAAACTCAGTAGAATTATTCAACGATAAGCCACAATCGCCAATGATGGTAGCGATGAATACAATGGGATATGACGCCTGGGCATTTGGAAATCATGAATTCAACTTTGGATTAGATACATTGAAAAAAGTTAGTGAGCAATATAAGGGAAAAACGTTAGCAGGAAATATTTATAAGGAAAATGGAGAGCGCTTTCTTCCTGCATATACAATTGTAGAAAAAGGTGGAATTAAAGTTGGGATTATTGGTATGAATACACCAATGATTAGTGATTTTGAAAAAGGGACAGATCACTTAAATGGTTTAGTGGTGAAAAATCCGGTAGAAGAGACGAAAAAGGCAATTAAGGAATTAGAAGGTAAAGTAGATGTAATGGTAGGAGTTATGCATATGGGATTAGAAAATGAGAATGGTATCCCTGGTACTGGTGTTCAAGATATTGCAAATGCTTGTCCGGAACTAAGCGCTATTTTTGCGGCTCACATGCATAAACTTGTAAAAAAAGAAGTTGTAAATGGCGTAATTATTACAGAACCAGATAAATATGGAACACATATTTCACGTATTGACCTTACTTTTACAAAGCAAGATGGGAAGTTGGCTTTAAAAAATAAAACTGCTACCGCTATACCTGTAAAAAATGCTGATGGAACAACGATATTATCTGATCCTACACTTGAAGAAACATTAACACCTTTTCACGAATATGCGAGAGGAGATGCAAATGTTGTAGTCGCTCAATTAAAGGGTAGAAATCTTGTTCCTGAAAATGAAATAAAGGGTATTCCAAGTGTTCAGATTCAAGAAACACCTTTATCAGATTTCTTTCATGAAGTCATGCTCTACTACAGTAAAGCAGATGTAGTAGCCCATCAAATTGATAATGATTATGCCCGTTTAGATATAGGTCCTATTAAGAAAAAAGATATTGCGTACAATTACCAATATGCCTTGGGAGAAATTACAGTATATAAGATTTCTGGAAAAGATTTAAAAGACTATATGGAATGGGCAGCAGGATATTTTAACTCATCTCGTGCCGGAGATGTAACCGTTAGCTTTGATAAAACCCGCCGTGCCTCTAAATACAGTACGAACGATTTCTTTGGAGGCGTAAAATACGAAATTGACTTAACAAAACCATATGGAAGTAGAATTACAAATTTACGCTCTATTCGTACAAACAAACCAATCAAAATGAGCGATGCTATGACGCTGGGAATGAATGCATATAGAATGGAGGCTCTTCAGGCAAAAGGAGGAGCTTTAGAGGGGCGTAAGTTTGAACAAATTTGGTCATCTAAACAAGAGAATGCATTTGGAGAAACAGGTGGGACCATTCGTAACCTTGCTATTACATATTTAAAAGAGGTAAAGAACGGTGTATACACGCCAAAAGTTATGCGTAATTGGAAAATTACTGGTGTAGATTTACATTCTTCAGAGCATAAGGCGGTAGTTGATCTTGTGAATAAAGGGATTTTAGAAATTCCAAAAACAGAAGACGGAAAATACACAAATATAGCATCTATAAATACGAAAGACTCAATTTCAAAAGAAGAGATTATATTACTCTCACAAAAAGCAAATATTAATCCAAATCAGTTTAATCATGTAAAGACAAAAGGTGAATTTTACAAAAAACTTAGTAGGATTACTAAAAAAATATAAATTATAAAATTTCTTATAGTAATTGTTATTTTAATAGCATGAAACCCACTCTTAAAATAGTTAAGAGTGGGTTTTTATGTTGTTATTTAGATATAAGTATACTTTTATTAGAATGAATATAGATAATTAATAACTAACCAATTGGATGAGCGTCTTAGGGAGCTCTTTTTTATTGAAATTAATGCATTTATATGAGTTGTTCTTTAATTGTAGCATCATCCTTAATTTATGTAATTTTGCATAATGTTACATAAATTGTGTATTTTCTCTTTTTTTAGACATTAATAGACAGTATACTTTGTACAAGCTTTCTATTTCAAAAATTATACGAGGTGAAATAATGAAAAACAAAAAGACATTAACTAAGGTAGCATTAACAACAGGATTAGCTTTAACAACAGGATTAGCTTTAACAGCTGTGGCACCATATGGGGTAGGTCATGCAGAGGAAACAGATCAACTACAAGTTCAAATTCAGGAGGAATCGTTCCGTTCGGGTGAACTTACACAGCCGTCACAAAAGGCACCAGAAAATGTAGTAAAGGATGCACTTAAGGAGAAAACAGAACAAGCTCTGTCCCAAAAACAAGTCAATGGAGAAGCAGGAGTAGATTATAAAGTCCTTCAAAAACGTGGTTCGTATGATGGAACTACACTTGTGCGTATGCAGCAAACATACGAAGGAAAAGAAGTATATGGACATCAATTAACTGCACACGTAGATAATAAGGGTGTTATTAAAAGTGTTTCAGGCGATAGCGCGCAAAATTTAAAACAAGAAGAATTGAAAAAAACTATTAATCTATCAAAAGATGAAGCAAAACAATATATTTATACGAAATACGGGAACGATATCAAGTTTATTTCTGAGCCAGAAGTTAAAGAGGTTATTTTTGTTGATGAAAATAATGGACAAGCTAGCAATGCATACCAAGTTACCTTCGAAGCTGCAACACCAAACTATGTTTCTGGTACTTATTTAGTAAATGCACAAAATGGTGATATGTTAAAAAATATGGTAAAAGAATCTAACTTAAAAGCAAGTGAAAAACTAGTTGGAGCCTTAAAGAAAAGTAAACAAAGCAGCCTTACATCATTAACGGGAACAGGAAAAGATGATTTAGGTATTAATCGTTCATTTGGTATCTCTAAACAAAGTAATGGCAAATATGCTCTTGCTGATTATACAAGAGGGCAAGGCATTGAAACATATGATGTGAATTACAGAGATATTACTAAAGAAGAAAGCTATTATCCTGGTACATTAGCGACAAGTACTTCGGCAACATTTAACGATCCAAAAGCAGTAAGTGCTCATTACTTAGCAACAAAAGTATTTGATTTTTATAAAGATAAATACAAGCGTAATAGCTTTGATAATAAGGGACAAAAGGTAGTTTCAGTTGTACACGCTTGGGATTCTGAAGAGACGAATGATCCGAAAAATTGGCAGAATGCATTAAGTGCTAATAATGGAAGTATGCTTGTATATGGCGATCCTATTGTTAAAGCATATGACGTAGCTGGACATGAATTTACACATGCTGTTACTTCTAGCGAATCTAATCTTGAATATTACGGGGAATCCGGTGCGATTAATGAGGCGCTATCTGATATTATGGGAACATCTATTGAGAAATACGTAAATAATGGAAACTTTAACTGGACAATGGGAGAACAAACGGGATCTGTTTTCCGTGATATGGAAAACCCAGCTTCTGTTCCATCTTCACTTGGAGTGCCTTATCCAGATGATTACAGTGAATTTAACGATTTTAATGGATGGGATCAAGGCGGTGTTCATTTTAATTCAAGTATTATTAATAAAGTTGCGTATCTGATTGCAAAAGGCGGAACTCATAACGGAGTAACTGTTAAAGGAATTGGTGAAGATAAAATGTTTGATATTTTCTATTATGCAAATACAGATGAGTTAAACATGACTTCTAATTTCAAAGAATTGAGATCAGCATGTATTCGAGTGGCAACTAATAAATATGGTGCGAATACAGCTGAAGTTCAAGCAGTTCAAAAAGCATTTGATGCAGCAAAAATTAAGTAATTTAGAAATATAGTTATCATTCATATATTAATACATTATGAAAAACAGCTAATGTCATTTTAAGGATATTAGCTGTTTTTTACGTAGCAATGTATTATTGAAAATAAACTGACTAAGCAATAATGAGGCACTTTATCTGTAAGAAGTTGTGACAAATAAATAAGGTTTAAAATATATAAAAACAGAAAATTAATAATATATTGACCTCTTGATAGAAAGTCTATAAAATGAAAGCGATAACAAACGATTGCTTTAAAATGTTTTCCCTGATCTTTTAGTATTTACAAATATATGAAGGCATAAAAAAATCTATTTTTTTATGCACTAATGCAAACGTTTTCGTATTAAAAGGTCATTGAAATACATACGTGAAAATAGCCAATATGGAGGTGAAGTAAAAGAGATTTCTAGATTAATTTAAGCAGTGTTATGTAGTGAAAGCATAATAAATCGTTAGTAATATTTGAAGAAAGGGTGTATGTGGTGCAAATTATAAAAAGATTAAGTAACAAAACAGTTTTATTACTTACTTTAATCGTTATGTTATCATCTGTTTTCTCCTTTCAGAGTGTGAAGGCAGTTTCAAATTCGAAAACAACTGAAATTATCATTCATTACAAAGAAAAGCTTGGAAATACAAAAGACTGGAATCTTTGGTTATGGGGAGAAAATGCAAATGGTACATCTTATGAATTTACTGGTGAAGATGAATTTGGAAAATACGCTAAGATAAAAATAGACGGTGACTATAATCGTGTAGGATTTATAGTTCGAACAAATGAATGGGAAAAAGATGGTGGGGATCGTTGGATTGAAAATATAAAGGACGGTCGTGCTGAAGTATGGATTCTTTCGGGTGATGAAAAAGTATATAACTCTAAGCCATCATCGGATCTCTCAATTCAAAAAGCAACTATTGATAGTTTCCATGAAATTACTGTAACGACTAATGTCCCGTTTCATATTAAGGAAAAGAAAATTGAAATTGAAGGCATTAAAATTAAGAATATTACTCCTTATGATATAAACAGTGGAGATATTACTAATAAGGTCAAAATAATTACGGAACAGAAAATTGATTTAAAACAAACATACAAAGTTAAAATAGAAAACTTAGCTGATACGAATACTGAAATTGGTAAAGTCATTCGTAGCGAAGAATTTGATAATTTATTTTATTATGGTGGTAACGATTTAGGAAATACATATACTCCGCAACATACAAAGTTCCGTTTATGGGCTCCTACTGCAAGCGAAGCGAAGTTAGTTACATATAAAAACTGGAGCGATAAAATAGGTGCTGAAATAAACATGCAACAAGGTGAAAAGGGAACTTGGACAGCAGAACTAAAGGGGAACCAAAAAGGGCTCTTTTATACGTATAAAGTCAAAATTGGTGATAAGTGGACTGAAGCGGTTGATCCATATGTGCGTGCTGCTTCTGTAAATGGGGATAAAGGTGCAGTCGTTAATTTAGAAGAAACAAATCCGAAAAAATGGAAAGCAAACAAAAAGCCAAAATTTAAAAATCCGGAAGATGTTATTATTTATGAGTTACATGTACGCGATCTTTCCATTCAATCTGAAAGTGGTATTAAACAGAAAGGGAAGTATTTAGGTGTAACAGAAAAAGGAACAAAAGGGCCAGAAGGTGTAAAAACAGGACTTGATCATATAAAGGATCTTGGTGTTACTCACGTTCAGTTTTTACCGATATTTGATTATGCTTCTGTAAATGAAGAGACTTTAAATGAACCGCAATATAACTGGGGATATGATCCTAAAAATTTCAATGTTCCAGAAGGCTCCTATTCTACAAATCCTTATGAGCCGACTGTGCGAATAACTGAATTAAAGCAAATGGTTCAAACACTACATGATAATAATCTTCGAGTGGTGATGGATGTAGTATATAACCATATGTATAACGCTGCTGAATCTAATTTCCATAAGTTAGTTCCAGGTTATTATTATCGTTACAATGAAGATGGAACATTTGCAAATGGAACTGGAGTAGGAAATGATACTGCTTCAGAAAGAAAAATGATGAGGAAATTTATGATAGATTCCGTCACATATTGGGCAAAAGAATACAATTTAGATGGATTCCGTTTTGATTTAATGGGTATTCATGATTATGAAACGATGAATGAAATACGTAAAGCTGTTAATCAAATTGACCCTTCTATTATACTACACGGAGAAGGATGGGATTTAAATACACCTCTTGCAGCTGAGCTGAAAGCAAATCAAAAAAATGCAGAGAAAATGAAAGGGATTGCTCATTTTAACGATAATATACGTGATGGGTTAAAAGGTAGTGTATTTGAGGAAAAAGAAAATGGTTTTATAAATGGAAAGGAAAACATGGAAGATCGTATTAAAAAAGGTATTACGGCAGGTATTGACTACGATACAAATTCGTCTACCTATCAAGATCCAGAGCAGGTGCTAACTTATGTGGAAGCACATGACAATCATACATTATGGGATAAACTTGAGTTAACTAATCCAGGTGACAGCGATGAAGTGCGAACACAAATGCACAAATTGTCTTCTTCGATTTTATTAACATCACAAGGAATTCCATTTTTACATGCAGGGCAAGAGTTTATGCGGACGAAATACGGTGATCATAATAGTTACAAATCTCCAGACTCAATTAACCAGATGGATTGGCTGCGCCGTGCAACGTTTAATAATGAAGTAGATTATATGAAGGGTTTAATAGAATTACGCAAAAAGTACTCAGCTTTTCGAATGACATCTGCAGAGCAAATAAAAACACACGTATCATTTATTGATGCTCCAAAAAATACTGTAGCTTATATAATAGAGGGGAATAAACATGAATACTTTACAGTGGCTCACAATGCAAATAGAGAAGCTGTTGAAATAACACTTCCATCGAAAGGGCCTTGGAAAGTACTAGTAGATGGCAAGCAGGCGGGAAGTAAACTACTTTATGTTGTCCATGACAATAAAATTAAAGTTCCTGCATTAAGTTCATTTGTCTTAAAAACAGAGAAACCGATTAAATAAAAGCGAAGAATGTGGAAATAAATACTGCATTGAGCAAATTTAACAAGGATTGCAAATGAAAAAAGCGAAGTGAAGATTATTCTCACTTCGCTTTTAAAGTTAATGTAATATAATTTCACATACTGTAATTATATTACAATTTAATAAAAGAAATAAGCAATAGAGTATTTCTTTTATGACAGTAGGAGGAGAAGATATCTTTGAGTTTATTTATAAAATTACCTGAAATACATTCGTAATTCATATAATGTTTATTATATATTCGAACATATAACGAACTAGATGTTCGAGTTGTATTAACTCCTACAAATCGTTTAAAAATAACAAAGGCGTAAAAAGTATATGGAATTAAAATAGAGAAAAGACACCATTCAAGGTGTCTTTTCTCTATTTTGAATATGAAATGTAAGTAACTCGATTGTATGTAATAGTATGTGATATTTTCACACTAACTGATTAAGAAAAATTTAAAACTCTTTTCTTAATCTATTTGTAATAAATTACATCATAAAATTTTATCGATATAATAAATAAAACTTTCTCAACATTATTTGATTTAATAACTATATTCAACCGCTCTCCAATCCATTACAATAATTTCACATTGGAAATACATGAATATTCTCAATGTTACAAATGGTTTATACCTTATAGGATTACTATGGGAAAGGATGTAAAATATCCAAAAAGAAATCATTTTTTATGATGAAATAAAAAATTTTAATGAAGAAAAAGTTATTTCATTATTTTCAAGTTTCGTTAAAGTGCATGTATTTATAATCACTATGAGACAAGGAGCAGAATCCGAAAAAATTTTTGTAAATTAGAAAATTGCATTTCAAAAATAAGTTAAATGTTTATGGAGGGTTATATGAGCGAGAAAATTTATTACTGGTCTCCGATTAAGCATTGGGAGAAGTTGCATAATGAAGTTTTGATAGGGGAAATGAGATTTACAGGTATTCTGTCTGAGTGGTTTCCAGATTTTTATTTTATGGCTCAAAAAGGTGTGAAAATTAGTGAACTAGTAGAGCGCTTTTCGTTAGGAAATGTAGAAGAGACAAAAAAAAACATAGAGCTCATGATAAAAAATCGTGTGTTAGTAAGTAATATATTACACCCAAGAGAAGTATTTTCTTCACAAGAAAAGATTTTTTCAAATCCATATAGCAACCAGATTCGCTTTTCTAAAGAAAAGTTAGATAAGTATATGAGTAAACAATTAAATCGCACGCACGTTGCTGCACGGTCGACCGAAATTCAACTTGAAACAACAAATGAGCTACCTACTATAATCAAGGAACGTAGGTCTTGTCGTCAATTTGATATGGAAAAACATATTAGTTTTTCGGAATTTTCCCGATTCTTATCAACTCTAAAACAGGTTAGGGAAGAAAAAATATACTATCATTACGCAAGTGCAGGCGGGCTCTATCCCATTGATATCTTTGTTTATGTAAAACCAAAACGTATAGAGGATATGAAAGCTGGATTTTATTATTATAACCCATCAAAAAATAGTCTTGTGATTGTAAACAACATTGATCAAGTAATCAAAAGTGATCATGAGTTAATTAATCAGGATTTATTTACTCAATCTGCCTTCTCAGTTTATTTGGTTTATAATGCGAACGCTTCCATCCCGAAATACGGTTCAGATGGATATTTATTTGCTTGTATTGAGTCAGGCATTATCACTGCTACCTTAAATATGGTTGCTGAGACATTAAATTTAGGGGTTTGTTCAGTCGGTCATATGAAATTTGAAGAGATTCAGCAATTTTTATGTTTGGATAATCATCAAGTGTTTCTTCATGGGCTTGAAGTTGGCTTGAAAATTAACGAGTAGAAGAAATGAATATTAGGGGGATAAAGATAAAAATGCACATTAAAGATCGAAGTTCGATTCATGAAAATAAAGAAGTAGAAGCGTTTTGGAAGGAGCAATTATCTTCCGAGATTCTCGATTTTTCTGTATTTAAATTTAATAACGATTACCAACTAAATAAAGAAACACCTTGTGAATACGTTCAAGTCATAGTGAATGTAGAATTTAGTAAAAGTATACAAAAAATAAGTAAGTCTCAAGATTTATTATTATTTAGCTGGTTTCAAGCCGCTTTAAGGGTTTGTTTGGCACATTATACAGATCAAGAAAGAATTACTATTGGTATTCCTATAATTGAAAAGAATCTTGAACAAAGTGAGAATCTTAATAAATTGATTCCTTTAGGAAGTGAAATCCAGCCGCATCACACCTTTAAACAATTAGTAAATGAGATTGAACAAACGACTTTATTCGGGTATGAAAATCAGGAGTATCCGCTCTCTGAATTATTAGTTAAACACAATTTAACTCCTTTTCAAATTGTAATCGGGATGGAAGGATTACATAATGAAAATTCGCTAGAAGAATACGCAGAGAATAATTTAGCCCTATGGATACGAAGAAAATGGAATGAAATACATAATGAATTTGAATTTCAAATTTCTTGCAAGTCCCGTTCATTCTCTTCTTTGCAACAGTTTGCCAATTCGTATTGTTATGTTTTAAAGCAAGTTTCACAAAATCCGAATTTGGCATTGAAAGATATTTGTATTATTGCAGAAGAAGAAAAAGAGTTGTTAGAAGGATTGAATACTTTTCAAACGGGCATAGACTTGTTTCAATCATTTCAAGATTTGTTTGAAGCGCAAGTATTAAAAACTCCAGATCAAATTGCTGTTGTTTGTAATGATCAATCTTTGACATATAGAGAATTGAATAAGAAAGCGAATCAATTGGCTTCTATTCTTCAAAGTAAAGGTGTTTCAAAAGAAAGTATTATTGGCGTTATGGTAGATCGGTCATTAGAAATGATTATTGGTATGATGGGGATTTTAAAAGCAGGAGCAGCGTATTTACCAATCGACCCTAACTACCCAACTGAACGAATTGAATATATGTTACAAGATAGTCAAGCAAAATATTTACTTAGTAAGCGAACAGAGGAAGTATTGCCACAATTTGCAGGTGAAGTACTGTATCTTGATAAAGAATATCTTTTTCAAGGTGAAGAAAGTAATTTAGTACGAGAACATAATCCTAATGATTTAGCTTATGTTATTTACACATCAGGATCGACAGGAAATCCAAAAGGGGTAATGATAGAACAAAAATCGCTAGTTCATTTTTTAAATGTAATGAGAGAAAAAGTAAAAGCTAATCAATCATTCTTGTTTCTTGCTAGTGTATCTTTTGATATTTCCTTGTTAGAAATATGTCTTCCTTTAACGCAAGGTTCAAAAGTAGTAATTGCTACAGAGGACCAGTTTGCAACAAAAGAATTGGCTCATTTGGTCAAAAAACATAAGGTGGATTTATGGGAATCAACGCCATCGCGAATGGAAGTGATTTTGAGTGATCCAGAAGGGGCGATTTTTCTAAAAGATTTAAAATCTATTTTATTAGCAGGAGAATCATTTTCCATTGATTTGGTTGAAAAAATTCGTTGTATCAGTGAAGCAACAATTTTAAATATTTATGGTCCCACAGAAACAACCATTTGCGCAACAGTAAAAGACTTGAGCACTTCCAAAGAAGTTACGATTGGCAAACCTAACCCGAATTATCATTCCTATATATTGAATAAGTATGGCCAATTAAAACCATTTGGAATTCCCGGTGAACTCTGCATTGCTGGCGTAGCGGTAGCACGAGGGTATCTTGGTAAAAATAAACTGACAGATGAAAAGTTTGTACCGAGTCCTTTTGCGGCAGGGGAAATGATGTATCATACAGGTGATCTCGTTCGTTGGTTGCCTAATGGAGAACTTGAATATTTAGGTAGAATGGATCATCAAGTGAAAATTCGGGGGTATCGGATTGAATTAAGAGAAATCGAAACTCAATTAAGGGAATATCCAGAAATAAACCAGGCTATCGTTGTTGATCAAGTGTATGGAAATAGGAAATTATTAGCTGCCTACTATGTATCGGATAACAAGGTGTCTTTTGATGAAATCAGAAAATATTTAAGTGATAAATTACCTGAGTTTATGATTCCTGAAAAAATGATTCAGGTAGAAGAGATTCCATTGAATCCAAATGGAAAAGTGGATAGAAAAAGATTGTTGGATATAACACAAACGGATTATGTATCAATTCCATACGTTGCTCCGCGCAATGAAATTGAACAAAAATTAGTGCGTGCATGGGAAAAAGTTATGGAGATCGAGGGAATCGGTATTCATGATAATTTTTTTGCATTAAAAGGAGAATCTATTAAAGCACTTCAGGTAATTAATTTATTAAGAAAAGACGGCTTAAAAATAAGTACAACAGATTTTTTTAAGCACCCCACAATCGCTCAACTGAGTTCTTGTGTAAAGCTAGAGCATAAAGAGGAAAACCTTGAAAGTAGACCAACTCATGTTAAAGATTTGTCTAAGCCATTTTCCTTAACAGAAGTTCAGACAGCGTATATGATAGGACGGAATTCACAGTTTGAATTAAGTGGTATTTCCCCTCAAACATATTTTGAATATGAAACAGCTTTGGATATCAATCGTCTTTCAAAAAGTTTTCAAAAGGTAATTCATCGTCATCCAATGTTGCGAGCTGTAATTTTACCAGAGGGAAAACAGCAAATATTACAAAGCGTTCCTGATTACGAGATTGAAATAGTGAGTCTCATAGATTTAGATGATAGGAATCAACATGCTCGCTTACAAGAAGAGCGTTCTCGAATGACTAACCATGTATTCCCTTTGGGGCAATGGCCTTTGTTTGAATTGAAAGCTTTTCTTTTAAAAGAAGACACGTATTTATTATGTTTTCGATACGATGCTTTATTAATGGACGGAGCAAGCATGAACATTGTTGGACAGGATTTGTTGCATTATTATTATAAACCAAATCAAAAATTAGAATCTTTATCTTTTGATTTTCAAGATTATATGTTTATCTATGATGAAATGGAACAAAGCGAAGAATATAAAACAGCAAAAGATTATTGGACAAGTAAGCTTCCTGACTTTCCGTTTGCACCTTCTTTGCTGTTAAAAAAGGATCCAGCAGAGATTGCTACTCCTAAATTCCAATCACTTACAAAAATCCTGGATAATAAAAAATGGACAAAGCTACGAAAGTTAGCACAAGAGAAAGAGGTAACGCCTTCCGCTCTACTTTGTACAATATATGGTGATGTGTTGGCATATTGGAGTAATCAACGTCGATTAGCAATTAACTTGACTGTATTTAACCGTTATCCTGTTCATGATGAAGTAGAACAGATTGTTGGAGATTTCACATCACTTATTTTATTGGATGTTGATGTAAAACCAGAGCAAACTTTCTTTACTAGAGTAAAAGAAACGCAAGCTACTTTATTAGATGGCCTTGAACATCGTCATTACGATGGAGTTAACTTTATTCGAGATTTTACTCGATATCATCAAATGACGCCAAAAGCAGTTATGCCAATCGTTTTCACCTCGATGTTAGCGGGTGCAGGTGCTTTCTCTTGGGAACAACTTGGTTCTCTTCGCTATATTCATGCTCGGACTCCACAAGTGTATTTGGATAATGTAGTAATTGAAAAAAATGGAGAGTTATTAATTAGCTGGAACTATGTTGAAGAGTTGTTTGATGTTGATGTAATAGAAGCAATGTTTTCCCAATTTGTTGACTTATTGGAACAATTGGTGAAACAAAGCGATATAACATCTTTGCAGATGAAAGAATCGGATCAAACTTTAATTAAGCAATACAATGAAACAACAGAAAAAATACCTTCAACTACTCTGTATCAATTATTTACAGACCAAGTAAAACGTACACCGGATGAAGTAGCAGTGGTATTTGAACAAGAATGGTTAACATACTCGGAACTTCATAAACGTTCTAATCAAATTGCCCACTTCTTAAAAGAGCAAGGTATTGGTCTAGGTGACAAAGTGGGTCTTTTAGCAAAAAGGCGAGTTGACACAATTGTTAATATGTTAGGTATTTTAAAATCAGGTGCCGCTTATGTTCCGATTGATCCCGATCATCCTTTAGATCGCCAAACATATATTTTAAAAAATAGCTCATGCAAGCTTTTATTAGAACCTAGTCTTTATGAAGAAAATCATTTGTCATTTTATACAACAGAAGATATGCCCACTATTGCTGGTCCAGAAGATATTGCCTATATTATATACACTTCAGGAAGTACAGGAAAACCAAAAGGAGTAATTATTACTCACCAAGCGGTTACAAATACTATTCAAGACATAAATCAAAAATATGAGGTGAATGAAGATGATCGTATTATTGGTATCTCTTCCATGTGTTTTGACCTATCTGTATACGATATTTTCGGAGCTTTAAGCACAGGTGCAATGTTAGTAATGATTCGTGATCCGAGAGACATGCAAGAATTAATCCACACTGTCGAACGTAGAGGGATTACAATTTGGAATACAGTGCCTGCAATCATGGATTTGGCATTGGAGCAAGTAGGTTCTCATTTTGAATATCCTTCTTTACGTTTAGTTTTACATAGTGGAGATTGGATTCCGCTTTCTTTACCAGAAAAAATAAAACGACATTTTCCGATTGCAGAAGTAGTCTCACTAGGAGGGGCAACAGAAGCATCGATTTGGTCAATTTATTATCCGGTCAAACAGGTG
Organism: Bacillus sp. PPSBB_2; assembly: GCF_045291115.1. Lineage (NCBI taxonomy): Bacteria > Bacillati > Bacillota > Bacilli > Caryophanales > Bacillaceae > Bacillus > Bacillus sp. PPSBB_2. The sequence goes on along the minus strand of NZ_CP147983.1, from coordinate 2,856,134 downwards.
GAATCACATTGGAATAGTATTCCATACGGGATGCCCTTGGCAAACCAAACGTATTATGTGTTGAACTATGAAAAGAAAATGTGCCCTGTTGGTGTAATTGGAGATTTATATATCGGGGGAGTGGGCCTTGCTAAAGGATATTTAAATGATGAAAAGAAAACAAATGAAGCGTTTGTGTCACATCCTGATTTTGGTCTTATATATAAAACAGGGGATTGTGGAAAAATGCATTCTGAGGGATATATTGAATTTTTAGGCCGCCAAGATTACCAAGTGAAAATTCAGGGATATCGAGTAGAGTTAGAAGAAATCTCTCATTGTCTTCTAACTTATAAACAAGTCGAACATGCTGTCGTAATTGATCAAACAGATGAGAACGGAATAAAATTTTTAGTTGCATATGTGGTAACTGAGCAAAATATTAGTACAACAGAACTACGAAAGCATTTGCAAGATCACTTGCCAGATTATATGATTCCTTCTTATTTTGTTTATTTGGACCAATTACCCCTGACTCCAAACGGTAAATTAGATAGAAAAGCGCTCCCTACTCCGGAGAAACAAAAAAATGAAGTATTTATTGCCCCAAAAACTGAAATGGAAAAAATATTAACTAGTATTTGGCAAGAAGTACTCAAAATAGATCAAGTTGGAGTAAATGATCATTTCTTCGCCTTAGGTGGAGATTCGATAAAAGCGATTCAAGTGTCCGTCAGACTGTATCGACAAGGATTCGAGCTTGAACCAAAAAATATATTTTCATTTCCTATATTAAGGGACATGGTTCAATTTGTTAAAAAGCTAGACCAGTTCTCAAGTTCACAAACAAATGATGTAAACATAATGAACGATAATAAAGCTACATTACTAAATGTTAAAGATAAACAACTTAATCAACATACACTTAACAAAATACAAGAAAAAATGCCGGATATAAAAATAGAACGTATTTACCCGTTAGCACCTTTCCAGGAAGTTATTTATGAGCATGCTACGAATGAACCTGATACAAATGCATATTTTGAACAAACAATTTGGGCACTTGAGGGGGAGCTGGATATTAAACTCTTTATTCAGTGTTTCCAACAATTAGTTGATCGTCATGATGCTTTAAGAACAATAATTGTGCAAGATGAACAAGCAAAACCTTGGCAAGCTGTTCTATATGATGTTCAAATAAATTCAGAAATAAAAAACTTGATTGAGATGACGAAACAAGAACAGCAAGAATTCCTAAAACAGTGGATGAATGAAAATTTAAGTCGAGGATTTAAAAATGATGAACTTATGACACGTCTCTGTATATTCCAACTAGGTAATAACGAGCATAAAGTAATTTGGAGTTCCCATCATCTATTATGTGATGGTTGGAGCGTCAGCATTTTGATAGACGAATTATTCCAGCTCTACGAAACTACAAATGCCGGAACTACGGCGGGGTTACCCATGGTAAAACCTTTTGAAACATTTATAGATTGGACTTTGGCACAAGATCATGAGAAAGCACGTCATTTTTGGCGAGATTATTTATCAGGATACAATCAGAAAATTAGTATTCCTAAAAAGAAAGTCCCATCTAAAAGTGAAGGGTTAAACTTCACTTTTATGGATTTAACATTAGACAAGGATTTGACTGATCAGTTACAGACATTTGTAACTAAAAATAATATAACTATGAATACGGCATTACTAGCTGTATGGGGAATATTGCTTGGCAAATTCAACGGAACGAGAGAAGTAGTATTGCCTAACCTAGTATCAGTCAGACCCCCCGAAGTAGAAGGAATTGAAAATATGTTCGGTCTGTTCACAAATGTTTTGCCTATCCGATTAGCATGGACAGAAACGCAATCTTTTGTGGACTTCCTGCAAAAGGTACAACTAGAGACATTGAAATGTAATGAGTATGCATACTATTCATTTGTTGATATACAAAAGCAAAGTGAATTAAAAACTGAGTTGACTGACCATCTTTGGGTTTTTGAAAACTATCCAACTAATCCAGCAATCTTTTCTTCAAATGAAAACAGACATTTTGCTATCACGGATTACGAAGTTGTTGATGAGCCACATGTAAAGTATGGAATTATGTGCTTCCCTGAAGAAAGACTTACAATAAAGTTTGGATATGATCAAACGGTATATGAAACAGAGAAAATACAGGAAATATTAAATCACATCCAGGGGTTAATCAACACGATTCTTCAAAATCCAATACAAACAATTTGTGATTACAAATTGAGGGTGTTGCAAAACTAAAATAAACATGCAATGTTATGAATCAGAAAAACTAGCTGAACATGCAATAGATAGCGATTTTGACCATACCAACGTGGCTGTTCCAACCCTTTATCTTTGAGTTTACTAAACTGTTGTTCAATTTTCCTACGTTCTTTCATCAATTGTTTACCAAAGATAGTTTGTATAAAATGAGATAATACACGACGATGTGTACTCTTATTTTGTTCACCATTCCTAGGATTGATTGGATTCATGGCAAAGATGTTACATGTTCGTGCAATTTCATAAATACGTTGACTATNTACCTACACGTGAAAAAGTAGAAACGTGAGGAACGAAATATAAACCACAAGATACACGAAATGAAGGATATTGATGCAAAAAACGTGTTAATTTGCGTAAAGAGTCAATTTGAAATACAGTTTTCAAGAAAAAGCATTTCAGTAAGGCTTTTCTACAGATTGGTGGGCGACCTGTCACAGGCGGAACGCCTTCAATAGTTAAACTGTCTACGTATGCAAATAAAATCTGTAAAATGGATTGATTTTCATCAAATTTGGTTATCATACTAGTAAATCCGTCCTTTCTGGAGATAGTTTCGGTTACTATCATTTTTCCAGGAAAACGGATTTTTTTATGCATTCATTTTTGGATATTTATGAGTTTTGCAACACCCTCAAATTATAAAAAATGAAAAGGCGAGCAAAAACTCGCCTTTTTAAATAGAATAGGAGTAAATCAAATGACAAAAAAATTACAGTTATCAGCCGAAGAAATGCGTCAGTTAGGATATCAAGCGGTTGACTTAATTGTTGATCATATGAATCATTTAAAAAGTAAACCAGTTTCAGAAACGATTGATAGTAATATTTTTAGAGACAAGCTAATTGAAACGATTCCGGAAAACGGATCTAATCCAAAAGAATTACTTCATTTTCTTAATAACAATGTGTTTAATCAAATTACTCATGTGGATCATCCTCATTTTATGGCTTTTGTGCCAGGTCCTAATAATTATGTTGGTGTATTAGCAGATTTTTTAGCAAGTGGGTTTAATGTATTTCCTACAGCTTGGATAGTAGGTGCAGGTGCCGAACAAATTGAATTAACGACAATTAACTGGTTAAAATCAATGCTAGGATTCCCTGATTCAGCTGAAGGATTATTTGTCAGTGGTGGTTCCATGGCTAATTTGACTGCACTTACTGTAGCGAGACAGGTCAAGCTGAATAATGACATAGAAAATGCGATTGTTTATTTTTCTAACCAAACTCATTTTTCTGTAGATCGAGCACTTAAAGTATTAGGTTTTAAACAGCATCAAATTTGCCGAATTGAGACAGATGAAGACTTAAAAATTTCAGTTAGTACTTTAAGAAAACAAATAAAAGAAGATCGATTAAAAGGGAAAAAACCATTCTGTGTTATTGCTAATGCAGGGACAACGAATTGCGGAGCGGTGGACTCCCTCGATGAATTGGCTGATGTATGTGGTGATGAAGATATATGGCTACACGTGGATGGGGCTTATGGGGCTGCAGCAATTCTCAGTGAAAAAGGAAGGGAGTTATTAAGTGGAATTCATCGTGCCGATTCTTTAACGTTAGACCCGCATAAATGGCTTTTTCAGCCTTATGATGTTGGTTGTGTACTTATTCGAAATAGCCAATATTTAAGTGAAACATTCCGTATGATCCCAGAGTATATTAAGGATACAGAAACTAATATAGAAGAAAAAGTGAATTTTGGGGAGCGTGGAATTGAACTTTCTCGTAGATTTAGAGCATTAAAGGTATGGCTTTCTTTTAAAGCATTCGGAGTTACAGCTTTTCGTGAGGCAATTGATCATGGCATTATGCTAGCTGAACAAGTTGAAGAGTTTTTAAGGAAAGAAAAAGATTGGGAAGTAGTAACACCTGCCCAATTAGGAATTGTTACTTTTCGTTATATTCCATGTGAGCTAACATCTACAGATACAATTCATGAAATAAACAAAAAATTGGTGGAAGAAATTAATCAAAGAGGATTTGCTATGCTAAGTACGACTAAATTAAAAGAAAAAGTAGTAATTCGACTTTGCTCTATCAACCCAAGAACAACAAAAGAAGAAATACTTCAAATCATGATGAACATAAAAGCATTAGCAGAGGAAATAAACACATCGCCTAAACATCTTATATCTGTTTCTCAACCTTGATATATTAGGCGGATTTTACATATTAATAGCCGATTCTTATTTAGAATCGGCTATTATATTTAAATGATAAATACATATATACTATTTATAAGTGTTTCTCTTGTAATGGGATTAAGCCTCAACCTTGGATACTCGTTTGAAACCAGTCTTTATTGCTTGTACTATTTCGTTCACAGCATAAATAGATACATCGGCATTTGGATTTAACCCTTCAAACCAGTGATAGGCATTTGGATATAAATGAAACTCCACATCAACACCAGCTTGTGCTAGTTTGCTTACATAGGTTAATGTTTCGCTACGGAATGGATCTAATTGACCAACAAATGTGTAAGTATACGGTAAGTCACTATAATCCTCAGCTCGAGAAGGTGCTGCATAGGCAGGGATTTGATCCGTTCCATACATTTCTCCTAAATACATTTTCCAGCCAGCTTCATTTGCCTTTTGGTTCCAAACAAATCCCTCTTTAATTTCATTCGCTGAAGGTGTATCATTTCTGTCATCAATCATTGGATATAGTGGCATTTGTAAACAAATTGAAGGATATTTTCGATCTCGTGCTAATAATGATAATGCTGCTGTTAGTCCACCGCCAGCGCTTACTCCTGCAACCCCAATTCGATTCGAATCAATGTTTAATGACTTTGCATTATCAGCAATCCATTTTAAAGCTGAATAACAATCCTCAATTGGTGCTGGGTAAGGGTGTTCAGGTGCTAAGCGGTAGTCTACAGACACGACCACACAGCTAGCTTCTTTTGCAAACCTCATACAAGTATCATCGTTATCATCTATAGACCCTAAGATATAACCTCCACCATGTATCCATAATAAGACAGGTAAAGATTCATGATTTGATTTTGGACGATAAATTCGTAATGGTAATGGATTATCATCAGGCCCAACAATGACTTTATCTGTTAAAGAAAGAGAGTCATCAACAACGGTAGGTGGTCTCATTTGAGCTATTCCTTCTCTGATTGATTGCAAATTTTCTGGGCGTAAATCGAGATCCGGAAACATCTCTAACCCTTGTAATAATTCTGGATTTACTCTAGTTTTCATTTTAGCACCTCTATTTGTAATTGTTTTCAAATAAATGAAGTGTATTCTAAGTAGTTTAATTGTGAAAGAACACCACAATTAAATTGTAAATTGGATATGTTATAACGGTCAACAGAATATTCGGAAATTAAAACCTTTCTCAAGAAGGAGTTTCATGCAATCAATAATACAAGTAGTGGATTTAAGAGCAAAGAGGTTTAATGTCGTTGTAATTATGTACATTAGAAAAATTTCTTTTTGAGTCTAGAAAAGGATTAGATTCTTTTCTAGACTCATGAAGAATTATGAAAAGCAAAATTTTATAGATGGTTATCTTAAAAATAAACAAAGAGAGAAGAATTAACCAATGTTCTTCTCTCTTTTTCATATGTAATTAGGGTATCCATAACTGTAAATACGGATGGTATAGATTAATGGATGAATAATTTATTTTTAAATTAATAACGTAATACATAAAGATTTTTGTATGTAATATTGCATATACAGGGACCACTGGTGAAAATGCTGAGCAATGTTTTTCCATATGGTAAATTAGTTCCTTAGTTATTTATTTTATTTCATTTTCAATCGTGTAAGGCTTGGGGCTAAGATTTACAAAGGTGACTAGTAAAAAATATAACAATACAAGTATAAGATTTTGTACTTAGTAATCTCGCGATTTAAGGCATGACATTGGATAAGTGTGGGGAGTTCAATCGATTTTGAATAAAATCAATAGTATCAGTTGCAATTTTTTTACGTTTAAGAACGATCCCGGCATGCCCGCATGTATAAATATATCGTGGAGGTCTTTCCCAAGATTCCCACAAGTAGTCTGTATCCTCAGAATGCACATATAGATCATGCTTACCTGAAATTAATAAAATATTTTCTTTTTTTACTTTTGGCAATGCTTGACTCGGTTCAGTGATTTTCCAATAATCTATTAAATCATCATACGTAACACCATGATGTTCCAAGTCTTCTCTAATAAATTTACCTGGAGTTGTATTCCAAATCGAATAAGAAAGTCGATTTGCATAGAAAATGGATGCTAACACATCAATTTCTTCTTCAACAAGAGAGGTTAAGTTAGTAATAAATCCGCCTAAACTAATTCCTATTAGAATCAGGGGCCCCTTTTTATTTGCTTTAATCCATTTAATCAAAGCTCGTAAATCAGCTACCGCTTGTCTAGTTGCTTGTAATGTTCGTTCAATATTTGCACTTACCATATACTCTCCACTGAATAAGGATTGATCGGGTTTTCTTTCAAAATGATAGGGTAGAGTGAAATAATACATATTCCACTTCAGGCTGGTCATATGATCGTGGAATATTTTTTTCACACGTTCGTTAGAATCCATTCTCCAACCGTGAACAAAGATAACATGAGGTGCATTTTCATTTTTATGTAAGAATAATTCCCCAGTTACAGAGTCGTTGTGTGAATCACCGGATTGAATCGAACTTTTATAGTTGAATTGCCCAACCATGTATTCATTTTCCTGCTTTGAATGCTTAATGTCAAAATGAAAATGTGATGGTTTTACTTTATAAAAAGATTCTATGTTCTTTATATTTAATGAAGTGTTAGAAAGGGAAGTAAACTGAAACGCTACACTTCTTTTTTTGTGTAAATCATATAAGGCGTACCGATCAATGAGTTTTGAAAAAATCAAATTAACCTCCTCCAAAATACATATTGTTTAAAACATAGACAAAATTTATGTTTTAAATTAATTAGGAAATATTCTCTTTTCCTAATAGTAGGTGCTTGAATTATAAAAATAGGTGATAAATTTTCATATTATATTATAAAGCTTACAATAAATAATTTATACTAAAATTTAAGAAGTAAGTTAATATTATTATCCTTATAAAAGAATGTTAACTTGCTTCTTTTCTTATTAAAAGCTGTAATTTCTATGAAGAACAACTTACAATTCCCATATAGATATTCACAAATTGGTTCTCTATATTTATTGTATAGAAATTATACAATAAATATATTTTTTATGTTACATACATTAAATCAAGCTTAACCTCTCTTTTCTATAAGTCTCTTAAATTGACTAACTCCTTACCGAAATTCAAAAACGACTGTGTTTTTGAATTTGTGTTCTAGCTTTTCTGGAACAGGTAAATAACTACACATAAACTCCTTATATCTCTAGTTAAACTACCGATTAGCTCCATATAAACTCTAGATAACCTATATAGAATACAAGTTATCAAGGAGGTAAGAAAAATGAATTTTATGAAACGAGCAATTCTCAGTATGAAAAAAAGGATAGGAACATCATTAATTTTGATGGCAGTTTTTCTGATTGTTACAAATTTGGTTCTTTCAGGTTTCACAATCCAAAATGCATCAAAAAAAGCAGCGGATGCTGCAAGAAAAAAACTTGGTGCAGATGTTACTTTAGGTCTTGATTTCGACAAAATAGGTCAAAAAGCTAAGGAAACTGGAGAAATGCCAAATCCGCCGCAGCTCGATGCAAAAGAAACAGATCAATTAGCGAAGTCCAAGTATGTAAAAGATTATAATTACATAGCTAACACTTTCGGTATTTCTGATGGGCTTAAACTAGTAGGAGCTTCAGAAGGAGAAGAAGAAGGAAAAGGTAAAGTGGGAATGACGGCTGCGCGAGGCGGTTCAAGCTCTGGTACAGAAATAGATATGAATGCTTCTTTTATGATTGAGGGAGTTCGCAAGACTGCATTACAAGAAAGCTTTAAAAACGGAAAAAGTAAAATCATTGATGGAAAACCAATAACAGAGCAAATGAAAGATCAGAATGTAGCTTTAATGGAAAAACGATTAGCGGAATTAAACAATTTGAAAGTAGGAGACAAAGTTAAAGTACAATCAGGGGATAAGAAGGAAACTCTTGAGGTTGAAATTATCGGCATTTACGAAACAAATGAGCAAGCAATGGGTCAACAGGCTCCTCCTATTATGGATCCAGCTAATAAACTATATATGCCGCATTCAACTATGAAAAAATTAGAAGTAGACCAAGGTATAAGTAGTGGTCAAGTCGTGTATTTCTTGAATGATCCACAATATATTGATGCATTTAAAAAAGAAGCAAAAAAATCTAACATTGATTTTAATTATTATAAATTAGATGCGCATGATTCATTGTACAAGCAAATGATTGGTCCTATCGAAAATATCTCTTCGACTTCTCAAATGATTATTTATATTGTATCGATTGCAGGTGCGATCATTTTAGGATTAATCATTATGCTATCAATTAAAGGGCGTCGTAAAGAAATGGGAATTCTATTGTCTATTGGAGAGAAAAAGTGGAAACTGATGGCGCAATTCGTAGTAGAAGTAGTGTGTGTCGCTATTTTAGCATTTGGATTATCCATAACAACAGGAGCTAAAGTTTCTCAATATATCGGGGATAATTTACTTTCGAATGAAATTGCTACTGCAAGCGAAGAAACAGATACTTCGCAACATGGTACTGTAATGATGGCTGGACCCGGTGGTACTCTACAAAATCAAAAAGAAGATCCAATTGATAAAATTGATGTAAGTGTAACAGGAGAAGATGTAGGAAAAATGGGTGGAATTGGACTAGCTATTGCTATAATAGCAACGCTTCTTCCAGCATTATCTATTCTACGTTTAAACCCAAAACAAATTCTTTTAAAAGATGAATGAGGAGGCTCGATATGGAGACGATTTTACAGTTTAAAAATTTGGATTATTATTATGAAAGTAATGGGAAAAATGTAGCGATACTAGATAATGTTAACTTTTCTTTTCAAAAAGGACATTTCTACACGATTTTAGGGCCATCTGGATCTGGTAAAACCACAACTCTGAGCTTAGGTTGTGGACTGGATGTCCCTAAAAATGGTTATGTACTGTATAATGGCAAAGATATTAGAAAAATTGGTTTGGATCGATACCGTAATCAAAATGTATCTGTAATTTTCCAATCTTATAACTTAATTACCTATATGACCGCTCTTCAAAATGTCTTAACAGCAATGGAAATTACAGGTGTTAAAGTGCAAAATAAAACAGCAAGAGCATTAGAATTATTAGAGAGGGTAGGACTCTCAGAAGCTGAAGCGAAACGAAACGTCCTGCAACTAAGTGGCGGGCAACAACAGCGTGTAGCAATTGCTCGAGCACTATCTTGTAATGTTGATTTACTGATTGCAGATGAGCCGACAGGAAACCTCGACGAGGAAACCGCAATGGATATAATAGAACTGTTTCAAGAACTTGCACATAAAGAGAATAAATGCATTATTGTTGTGACTCACTCACAGGAGGTTGCTAAAAAATCAGATCGTGCAGTGTATTTAAGTAAGAAGAAGTTAGTCATAAATGAAATCTAATATAAACATCGTAGCTGTTTAATTCACATATTTTTCAAAAACTAGACCTTTCAAAAGCTTATATTTGATTTATAATAAAATCAAGCCATAATCAAAATGGTCTCCCTGTACTGAATGTTAAAATAGTTTGTCGTTCCCGTTTTAATAATATTTTTAAAAGAACTTGTAGGATATTCTACAAGTTCTTTTTATTATAATTGGTTACCTATCATGGGATAATTACACATAAAAAACGGGACAATACCTAGATATATAATCTAAATGCTGTCCCATTTACCTGTGTATCTGTATAGTTATTGTAGAATCAAACCTACAATCATAATTAAACTAAATACTATCATCCAACCAAAGGCACAATAGCCAAAAATACTAATCCATTTAGGTAATTGATTCATGTTAATTTTATTTGTGGGAACTCCTTGCATAGAAAACATCATTTTTTGATCTCTATCTCTATTATTTTGTTGTTCATACATAATATCATCACCTTTCCAGAACTATTGTGTTTATAGTATATCAGCCTAAATAAAATTATGTACAGAATAAGAGGGGATAACATATATATTATGTGGTGAATTTTATAAATAAAGACATTTAATTGCCATGGTTCTAAGCGCTAATCCGTTATAAATTCTGAAAAAGAGCCCTACATAAATAGGACTCTTTTTCTTCAAATATTAAGTTGCTGGATATACATCAGAACCAAGGTAACGTTCTTTTATAATTTGAAGATGATGAAGCTCATGACCAGCAATGATGTATGCTAATGCACGAACTGTAACTTCAGAATTATTCGCATTTCCTCTTTGTGACCAAGCTTCTTTATCTAAGCTTCTAAGTAAATACAGGGTAGATTGGCGAACAACTATTAAATTCTCAAGAAGATCTTGCATAGATTGCTTATCAAAAGCAGCTCTAAGAACATACATATCATCATTATAGCCTGGAAGTTCTGCTGTCTCGCCTCGAGCGATAGATAGCAATCGATACGCCATAATCCGTTCTGTATCTGCTATATGACCCATTACTTCTTTTATACTCCATTTAGTAGGAGCATACCGGAAAAGTCCCTCACTATCAGAAATTTCCTTTAATAAGAGATTCGTTTCCTTCATTTGTTGTTCTAGAATATGTATGATATTTCCGTCTGATACCAAGTTGGTATACGTTGCATAATAGGAGTTATATTCACTTACTTGTGGCCTTATTTGCATACGAATCATCCTTTATGTTTTATGTTTAATCTTTACATATAGCTTACCATAAAAGAATTTTAAATTAATCTGAAAAATGGAGGGAAATATGCATTTTTCATCTTCCTTTTCAGTTTCATAGATGAAATGCATCTCAAATAAGAGAATCTAATTTGCTGCTAAGCGGAATTTCGTTTTTGCTGTTATAGTAAAAGATAAATATGTAAATTGAATACAGTTTGTCACCACTTATGATAATTACCATTTAAGAAGCAATATATATCATTAAACGAAAAACCTGTTAATAAGTTTATACTTACCACAAAAACAAACAAACTCGTCCTATTTAAAGGAGAGTTTGTTTGTTTTTGTGTTTAGATAATGGAATACTCATGCAAAATTGTACACTATGTTCCATATTTTTTATTGAATACTTTATATCTAGCGTTTCAAGAATTTGTTTAACAATATATAGCCCCAAACCATTTCCTCCAGTATTTCGATTCCTTGATTTTTCAATTCGATAAAATGGTTTGAAAATTTGTTGTATCTCTTCATCTTTAATATTGACACCTGTATTTATAATTTGCATTTCGATTTGACTTTGTTTAGAATCCTCACTTAACTTTATATAGACTTTTTCATTATGTGGTGAATACATAACCGCATTATGGACAATATTTTTACATGCTTTTTCTAAAAGGGCACAATCTGTATAAATAGCAAGGCCAAAATCAATTTCTTTTATTATTTCGATGTTTTTTTGAGAAGCAAAAAATTCGAGATCTTTTGTAATTGTCCCTATTAATTTTGAAAGATTAACTTTCTCTACTTTTAGTTTGAAGGTGTGTTGTTCTAATTTCGATACGCTTAAAATTTCACGAACTAATTGTTCCATACTTTCAATAATTTGATGATTTTTCTTTAAATATTGATCGCGATTTTGATAAGGGCCAATATTGTAAATCATCCCTTCTAAGTAGCCTTTCATTACAGTAAGAGGGGACTTTAATTCATGTGCTACAATCGCAAAAAACTCTCTGCGTTTTGTTTCTATTTCTCTTTCTTTTTCAATATCATTTTTTAATTGTTCATTTGCTTTTTTTAAATCAAACATAGCTTGTTGTAAGTTAATAGACATGTCATTCAAACTATTAGACAATTCTCCTAACTCATCTGTAGAGCGAACCTCAATTTTTTCGGAGAAATCTAAATTTGCCATCTTTTGTGCACCTTCATTAATATAAATAAGTGGCTTTGTAATAAACCTGGAATAAAAATAAGCACTCCCTATACCAATTACGAGTACAATGATACTAATATAGGGGAGAAAGCGGACTAAAACCTGTGAAGCTTCATCAATCGGTTGAAATGTAGCAAAGACTATAAGCGTTAAACTACCATCTTGGAATTGAATTGGTTTCGTAACGTTATATGAATTGCTAAGGGTACTTGCATTCTCGAATCGTGTTGCTTTAGTAACTACTGTTTTTTGCGTACCACTTTGAATAAAAGAAAACGAAGGAGAGTAAATAATTACTCCTTCTTTATTTTGAAGATAAAGCATCGCATTATTTTTTTTTGCGTATTCATCAAAAAATGGTATCGCATCTTGAAACGTAAGATTTTTAGACTTATCAATGATTTCGTTTATCCCTGTTTGAAGTTGATCTGTTTTATATTGCTCATAAAATGTAGGGAGAAAGAAGTATAAAGTTAAATAAATCAATACTGCAAAGGATAACAAAATGAGAGATGTAGTCATAAAGAGTTTATAAGTGATTTGCTTCATTTTCATGAGTTTCACAATACTATTCATCAATTTTATAACCAATACCCTTTATTGTTTTAATATAAGGGATAGCTAATTTTTTGCGTAGGTTTTTAATATGTGTATCAATTATTCGTGTTTCTCCAAAATAATCGTAACCCCAAACTTTCTCTACGATATTTTCTCTTGTAAGTACTTTTCTCTCATTTTGAAATAGTAGTTGTAGAATTTCAAACTCTTTTGTCGTTAATATAATTTCAACATCATTTACATAGACTCTATATGCATCCACATCGATACGAACTTCTTTAAATATCAAATGATTATTTACATTTTTATCATAACTTCTTCTAAGTACAGCTTCGACTCGTCTAATCAAAACATGAAATGAAAAGGGTTTTGTTATATAATCATCGATCCCAAGATCGAATCCTTTCATTTGATCTTCTTCTTCTTCCAACGCAGTTAGCATAATAATTGGTACGTTTGACTGACTTCGAATCATTTTAGAAACTTCAAATCCATTAAGATTGGGCATCATGACATCTAGAAGAATTAAATCAAAGGATTGCTTATTAAATTGTGTCATACCCTCTAGTCCATCTGAAGCGACTACCACTGTATAATGCTGTGTCATTAAAAATTGTTTAATTAATTCCTGAATTTCTTGATCGTCCTCTACCACGAGGATATGATAGTTTTTCATAATATCACCTCTGGTAGTCATTATAGCCGTACAATCTGGAGTTTATGTGGAGATACAGTAGTAAACTTCATAGAACGCTTACTACCAAAAAGTATTATTAGCTTTATTACTTTTTTATGGAGAAATAATTGCTTAAAAAACTTATTGTATGAATTGGTGTACGATTAATATTTACGAAAAACTAATGTATAATAATGTGAATTGTATGTAGTTTCTTAAAATTTGTGAAAATATACTTTTGCTTCTTTACCAAAAGAGGAAAAGGAATTTCAATATAGAAGAAACTACCGTAATACTAGAGTGTGTGCCAAGAACTTTGGATTTCTTTCATCTAGTTTCTATTTAATCGTTAATCACTACATAATAATGTTCTTGCTAAACCAAAAGTTTAAAGGTACAAACTTGGAGAGATTTATATAATGCTAGAAAGGTTGTGAAATGATTTGATGGGTTATAAAGCGATGCTGTTTGATTTAGATGATACATTACTTGATAGGGATAAAGCAGTAGAGGCATTATTTTTAATTGTTTTAGAAAAGTGTTATGAAAATGTAGATGGTGCGGCTAAAAGCAACATGTTACAGAAATTCAAAGAATACGATAAAAGAGAATATGGCATAAGTAATAAAACGACAGTTTTAGAATCATTGTTTGATGAATTCACGCCAAGGTATAGATTGCCACGCAATTACATCCAAGATTTTTGGAATAATAATTTCCCTAGATGTTTTTCAATAGACAAAAATACTATTCATTTCTTAAATCAAATAAAGAAGCACTGTAAAGTTGGAATTATAACAAATGGCTCAACTCAGAGGCAAAAAGCTAAAATATTTAACACGAATTTAAATAGGTATTTTGAAACAATCATTATTTCTGAAGAAGTAGGATTTAGTAAACCTGATAAACGTATATTCGAACTAGCATTAAATAAGCTAAATTTACAACCGGAACATACTTTATTTGTTGGGGATGACTTAGAAAAGGATATTGCTGGTCCTCAAAATGTAAATATAAAAGGGGTGTGGTTTAACCCTCAGAAAATCAATAATACTACCAAAATACAACCATATACCGAGATTAACACTTTGGATAATTTGTTAAGTTATGTTACTCCACAATATTTTTATAACAAGTAAAAGTAATTCCGCATATATATATTAAATAATATAAAAAAGAGAAACTATCATTAATTTCATTGACCGTATTAGTAATAAAAAATATATACTTACAATAAAAAATAGAGGCGATTTTAATAGCTGTGGCTAATTTAATCTATGATTAATACGAAGTCTTGTAAAACAATTTTACTCATACTGTGTAAATTATAAAGGGGTGGTGTATAGTGATAATAAAGTTATTGAATTTTGATTAAAAAAGATAAGAGCCTTACTACATTCTATATGCAGCAAGGCTCTTTAAAGTTGTTTCAAATTATATCCATCTGCTTATGTAATGCTTAAAAAATGAATAATAAAGTTGTTTACTTCTTATTAAACTAACGCCCCCGTTTTTAAGTGTAACTCTTCACAATTATTTGATATTATATAGATAAATAGAAATATAAATCAGAATTTAGTTTATAGTTATAAAAATAAGTTATTTATACCCTTATAATTCTTCAGAAAGGAGAGTGTATGAAAAAGACTATTGTTTTTGTATTAACGATATTTATATTATTCTCAGGATTCGCAACACAAAGTTATGCGTTGTCAGATTCGAAATCTGTGGCAATACAAGCATTGCTAGATGATGCCTGTCGTACGTCAGGTGTGCCTGGAATGTCACTCTCAATACTTGCTGATGGTGAAGTGTTCTACTTTTCTTCTGGGTATGCAGATCTTGAAAAGGGACTGTCTGCAAGTGAAAATACACTCTATGAGTTGGCCTCGGTGAGTAAAGCTTTTACTGGTATGGGGATTTTGCTATTGGAAGAGCAAGGGCTGCTATCAATGACTGATCCTATCCAAAAATATTTACCTTGGTTTACGTTAAAGTATCAAGGTAAACCTGTTGATATGCAAAACCTTACACTAAATAATTTTCTTCACCATACCAGCGGCCTAACAAATATTAGACATACTCAAAATATTCCACAAGGTAATACGCCTGATATGTTGCAAAAGACTGTGGAAACGCTGGTAGATGCAGAATTGGCGTTCTCTCCCGGTGAACAATATAACTATGGAACCGTTAATTATGACGTATTGGGTTTGGTTATTGAGATTGTATCACGACAAAGCTATGAAGACTTTATGAAGGAACAGGTATTTCTACCCTTAGGTCTTCACCAGACGTATGTTTATAAAGAAGATGCTCAAGCCACTGGACAGTTAGCACAGGGCTACCGTTCTTCCTTTTTTATAACAACTCCATTTAACGCTCCGGATTATGCTGGGAATAAACCTGCCGGCTATATCATTTCTAATACAAAAGATATGGTGCGTTGGATGGGCATACAGATGGGTATCGTGCAGGACATACCCGAAATATTTCACAGGGCCATCGAAAAATCACATAGAGGTGATATGTCTGTTTCGGCTGTCAATGATATGTATTATGCGGCAGGTTGGTCGGTAAACGCCGAACAAACGTTTATAGAACACACTGGGCGTAATCCAAATTTTAGTACCAAAGTAGCCATACTGCCAAATGAAAGAACAGCCATCTGCTTACTGAGCAACGGCGCAAATACCAATATAAACCTGGTACTACAAGTTAATGATATATTAAACGGCAATCTAACTCAGTCATATGAGATAAGCGGCACACAGCTTTTGGACATCATTTTGTCGTCTACCACAATTATTCTTTGCCTATTAGCCGTTCTGTTATTTTTCTTAGGATTAAGAAAAAGGAAAATGAATGAGCAGCAGCCAATGACAAAAAAGAGAACAATCGTAACAATTATTTTCCTAATCGCTACGATTGCCCAGTGTATAATGTTTTTTGCCTTCGATTGGTCAACGATACTTATTTGGCAAACATATAGTGTTCTTACAGCTTTAATTTCGTCAACATTATTAACAGCAAGCATTACTTGGTTTGTATATACTCATCGATTAGGTGCTTCGGTCCGAAAATAAGTATAATGTTAAGTAAATAAATCTTAATTTATCGATATCCTTAATTTAAAAAACAGAAGACACCTCGGTGTCTTCTTTAATGTCATCGACACTTCTCCTAGTTAAAACCACTTGCTATTTCTTCCACTAACCTGCCTCGTTAGTAGAAGAAGGATTTTTAAACTACTATATTATTTTTTAAATGACTTTATTGTAAATTAAACAACTTTATTATCTCTGTACAGGTGGGACTATGGAAATAAAGAAAGTAGTAATCGATGGAATCAATATTGCGCTCATTAGAAACGATAAGGTATTAATATCGGATGTTCAGTCTGCATTAGATACTATGGCAACAGTTCAATATGAGGTAGATGCGAAACATATTATTATCCATAAATCTTTAATAAGTGAAGATTTCTTTGATCTAAAAACACGGCTTGCGGGCGATATCCTTCAAAAGTTTATAAACTACAAGGTAAAGATTGCTATTGTTGGAGATTTCTCTATGTATACTAGTAAAAGCTTAAAGGATTTTATTTATGAATGTAATAAAGGGAATGACATTTTTTACTTAGCAACTGAACAACAAGCAATTAAAAAACTAAGTACATTAAAGTAATAATTATATCCTGCTAAATTCCCCCATTTCACTTAGTTCATAATTATATACGATATAGAAGAACTGATGTTTGTGGTAAACTAAGAGATGAATAAAGGGGGAGTTTTTTTGAACAATTTTAATAATATAATCCAAGATTTAAATAATATAGTTTACAAACCTAACAACTTAATGATTACGAATCTAAAAGAAGAAAAGCAAAACGCAGAATATGCCGGATGTTTATTCCACTTAAATAACAAAACCATTCGTTTTAGAAAATCAAAAGTTACACCTAATAAAATTGGTCAATTCGTTTCTTTTTGGGAGAAAGATGAAAATATGCGAAATAGAGCTTTCTCTTATGAAGCTGCTCCTGATTTATTAGTAATCACTTGTATTGCTGATAATAAACTAGGGCAATTTATTTTTCCTAAAGAGATTCTTCTTAAAGAAAAAATATTGAGAACACAAAGTCAAACAGGGAAAATGGCAATGAGAATTTATCCTGTTTGGGATACCACTGTTAGTAATCAAGCTAAAAAGAGCCAAGCATGGCAACTTCAATATTTTGTTGATTTAAGTGATAGTAATAGTTTGCCTATAGATAAACTATTAAATTTATATTCGTAGCTTTTGGTTTGCCACAAAAAGAAGTGATTACAAAAAACATGTGTAATGACACCTCCTATGTGAATCGTAATTTTTATACCGGTACAGTTTAATGAAATGTACGTTGTTACAGTGCCCCTTAAAATTTACAATCAGCATATATTATTTAAACTTATAAATTTTTAAGGGGTGCTAAATATGACAAGTTTACAAGATCAGCTTTTCACAAGATTAAATCTTAAAAAACGTAATGAAGTAACGTTTGAAGAATTACCTACCATACTCTTTTCGTTTGCGCATACTATACCATTTGAGAATTTAGATGTTATAGCACGAAATACGAATCAAATCTCTCTGGAAAACTTACGAGAGAAAACTTTAACTAGTTCCCGTGGTGGACTTTGCTACGAATTAAATACTCTTTTTTACTATTTCTTAAGAGACTGTGGCTATGATGTACAACTGGCATTAGGTACGGTTTATAAAAACGATATAAATGCATGGGCACTTGAGGATGGCCATATAACAATTATTTTAACTTATGATAATGTACAGTATTTAATTGATGTAGGTATAGCTTCGTTAGTACCTCTTGTTCCTGTACCTTTTACTGGTAAGTCTGTCTCTTCAAAAAATGGTTCGTACCGGGTGAGACGAAAAGATACGAGTAAAGGAAATTATGTTTTAGAAAGAATAGATACTGATGGAGAATGGAAAGTTTGTCATGCTTTTTATAAACATAATATTGATGAGATAGTAGTAAACGATGTTCAAAGAAGAGTGATAGAAGATGAGAAGTCTATTTTTAATAAAGGACCAATTGCAGTAAAGTTGACGAACTCCGGTCATATTTCATTAACGAATACAAGTTTAACTGAAATTATTCATGGGGAAAAAACTAAGCTTGAAATTACAGAAGATCAATATAGAGAGTTTTTATATACTTTATTTTCTATTAAGTTATGAATAAACAAATAGCCGGTTCTTATTCAGAAGCGGCTATTTTTATTATTTTTGATGTAAATGGTTTTCTTCTAATACGTTTCGGAAACTGCGGTATAGTTAATATTTTTAATGTTTCCTCAGCTTCTTCATATGTATGAAAAATTGGTTCTTTTCCATCATCCCCTTGTAAAACTAGCTCTTCATCTCGGATTACATATGGCATAAAACCACCCCATCTAGTAAAGAATTATGTTCTTTTGCAGCAGAATAATACGATTTAGAGTTTGATTTTCTTAATACATATAATACACTAGAACAGTACGAAAAAGTATGTACAATGAATTTTGAATGTAAAGGAAGATTATTATGTCAGTTATTGATAAATTGAAACTTAATAAGTATACAAATATGGTCGTTATTAACGAACCAAGTGATTATGACATTTTTACAGGTAAAGAGACTGCATTCTCAAAAGGACACGATGCTATCTTTATATTTGTAGAAACGCTTGATGAAATGGTGAAACAAACGAATTTTATTATTAGTAATGAAGAATTACTAATTGAAAAAGGTTACGTATTCTTCGCATATCCGAAAAAAGGTAATGCGCGTTATAGTACGTTTATTCACCGTGATGAGATGTTTCCGGCATTAAACGTTGGAGAAGATGGTTATGTGGGAGAAAGCGATATTAAATTTGCACGAATGGTAAGTATGGATGTAGTCTTTACTGTTGTTGGTTTAAAACGTGAAAAGAAAAAAACAACAAAAACATCTGCTATGAGTCAATGTGTTGCCGATTATGCAGATCGAATTAAAGATGTTGAAGCATTATTAGCTAATCATCCGAATGAACTTAAGTTTTATCAAAGTTTAACGCCTGGATACCAAAAAGATTGGGCACGTAATCTTTTTTCTGTGAAACAAGAAAAAACTCGTGAAAAACGTCTAGAGAAAATGATAGAAATCCTTTCACAAGGCTATAAAACAATTGAATTATTCCGTAAGAAGAAAAAATAATGATTAAGGAAGTCACAATGCTGCAACAATTAATTGTGATGAGTACATTGAAAAAAGCATTCCTTCCATTATACTAAGGGATGTTCTTATATTTATATAATTAGCAAAAGAGAAAAGGTGTTTGAAATGAAATCGTATATTGTAGTTGGATCTGGAATTTTAGGAGCGTCTACTGCTTATCATCTTGCTAAGACAGGTGCGAATGTTACTATCGTGGATCGCCAACAATTAGGGCAAGCAACTGATGCAGGAGCAGGAATTGTATGTCCATGGTTATCACAGCGTCGTAATAAAGCATGGTATAAAATTGTTAAAGGCGGTGCACGTTACTATTCTTCGTTAATTCAGCAATTAGAAGAAGACGGTGAAACTGACACAGGATATAATCGTGTAGGTGCAATTAGTTTACATACTGACGAGAAAAAGTTAGATCAAATGGAAGAGCGAGCTTATAAACGACGTGAAGATGCCCCGGAGATTGGTGAAATCACTCGCTTATCAGCTGAAGAAACAAAAAAATTATTCCCAGCATTATCAGACGAATATAGTTCTGTTCATATTAGTGGTGCTGCACGAGTAAATGGGAGATTATTACGCAATGCATTAATAAGTGCTGCGAAAAAACATGGTGCAACTTTCATAAAAGGCGATGCTATATTAGTCCGTGAAGGAAATCATATTACGGGAGTTACAGTAAACGATGAAACAATTTTAGCAGAAAAGGTTATTGTAACTGCAGGCGCATGGGCGAATGAAATCTTGAAACCATTAGGAATTAATTTCTTAGTTACATTCCAAAAAGGACAAATTGTTCATCTGCAAATCGAGAATACAGCAACAGAAAATATGCCAGTTGTTATGCCACCGAACGATCAATATATTTTAACGTTTGACAATGGGCATGTCGTAATTGGTGCAACACATGAGAATGATACTGGTTTTGATCATCGTGTAACAGCAGGTGGTTTACATGAAGTATTCCATAAGGCATTAACAGTTGCGCCTGGCTTAGAAAATGCTACAATGCTTGAAACGAGAGTTGGATTCAGACCATTTACACCAGGATTCTTACCTGTTATCGGACCGCTACCTAACTTTGAAGGAATTCTCGTTGCGAATGGATTAGGGGCTTCGGGTTTAACAGCTGGTCCATATCTAGGAGCGGAACTTGCTAAACTAGCGCTCGGAAAAACGATTGAATTAGATTTAAATGATTATGATGTTGCTGGCGCAATTGAATAATATAGGGTACTGCTAACATTTAGGAAAAATCATGCTAAACAAATTCGACAAGAAATAATCAGTTTTTCCTCTGTTAAGAGTAAGCCTGTTTATGAAAAATAAAATTATTTAAAAATAGAGGGCCGACATTATAAACCTGCATTAATAATGTAGAATTGTGATGGCGGCTCTTTATTCATATTGATTTAAAACTTATTTTCGAGAGGAGGTTAAGTAATGAGGGCGTCATATCAAGTATTGATATTTCCTTATATAAAAACTGCCGATTCTATTCAATATGCCATTTTTAACCGAAGTGATTATGGTTATTGGCAAGGAATAGCTGGTGGCGGAGAAGACGGTGAGATTCCTATTGAATCAGCAAAACGGGAAGCGTTTGAAGAGGCTCGTATTACAAGAGAATGTCCATATATACAATTAGATTCTGTGTCTTCACTACCAGTAGAGGATGTAGTTGGAGGATTCCTTTGGGGAGAAGAGGTTTATGTAATAAAAGAATTTTCTTTTGGAGTTAAAGTCCCTACAAAAAACATATCATTATCTAAAGAACACTTTAATTATAAATGGTTATGCTTTGAGGAAGCAGTAACGCTTTTGAAATGGGATAGCAACAAAACAGCATTGTGGGAATTAAACAAAAGACTATTAAAACAATAAAAGTTTTTGCTAACAAAAATAGTTGTGGAAGAAGAATTGAACCATTAACAAACCCTTGCTACACTTCTAAACAATGTTTTATAGATTTGGCATGGGTAATGAACGAACAGAACTTGTACTAAGAAAAGCCCTATACACTTGCCTCTGAAAAAATGAAAATAGTTAGAAATATTTTTATATCGTACGGTTTTTGGCTATGAATAACGGAATAAATATTAAGTATTCAACAGTTCAAATAAAACGAGTTAGCTTTTTATTTTAGGAAGAAAGATGACTCGTTTTATGCTAAAATTCGCTTAGTGTATATTTTCGTTAAAATGTGGGTGGGCCCCCTTTTAGCAAAACCGGAGTGGGAATGATGAGTATAAATAGTTTTGTGGGATTGATAAATAACGAATTATTAAAAGAGGTAAGTATCAGAAGTGAGGATGAATTCGAGCCTGTAGTAGTTAAAGATATTCCTAGACTTTGGAAGTGTTTAGGAACAGGTAATTATGCCGCAGTATTCATGCACAAAGAATACAAAGATTGGGTAGTGAAAGTTTACGTGCGAGAAGGAGAAGGAATTGAAAAAGAGTCAGAAGTATACCGAAGAATCGGAAATCATCCTTCTTATTCAAAGCTTATATATAAAGGAGAAAATTTCATAGTATTGAAACGTTTAAAAGAAATTACCTTATACGATGCTATTCATAAGGGGATTAAAATTCCTAAGCAGGTAATACTTGATATCAATAAGGCTTTAGAGTATGCGAGGGAACAGGGATTAACTCCTTGTGATGTTCACGGGAAAAATGTGATGATGGAAAAAGGAAGGGGATATGTAGTCGATGTATCTGATTTCTTAAAAACAAAAGAAGATAGTAAGTGGAGAGACCTAGAAAAGGCATATTTCACCTTTTATTTTCCTTTCATATATAAATTGCCTTTCCCTATTAAAGTACCGTATTTTATGTTAAACATTGTTAGACGTTCGTATAGAAAATATAAGAAGCTTAAAAAGAAATTCAAATTGTAAAAGGATCACATATGTTCCTGAAAACGAGTTAAATTCACATAAATAACTTTAGAAAAATTTCAAATTTTGTTTAGGGGCTACTCCAAGACCTTAGCTTGCTGGGCATGTGGTGTTACCTCAAAAAATAAAAAGATTAGGAGTGAATCCTAATCTTTTTATTTATACATATTTTTGTTAGTTATATCACTATCAATTCCAAAACGGGATATTTTGAATAAATGAAACCGTCAAAATAAGTGTTGATGCGGAACCAGCAGTTACTAAAGTTACTATTTTTCGTCCATTCTGTTCTTTTGAAGGTTTTATAAGTTCTGTAATTAACACAATCCATATTATGATAGATACTATTGAAATAATATTTATAGACATATGTAACACATCTCTTCGTGTTTTTACATAAATATTTCTTCTTTTATAAAATAAAAGCAATTTAACAAGAAAATATGTAACGCATTAAAAATCAATATTTTCCTGTTAAACCACCTTTTTTAAATAGAAATACGACTGATAAAACGATAACAACAGCCTTCAAACTGCCCCAATATGGATAAATAGCATGATCTGTTAGACTAGCATATTGAAAGATATTCTCTAAACCGAAAATTCCTATCATGACTGCTAAAATGAATGAAGCTGATCCATACATCCCTTTACGATAGAGGGTAAATAAATAGACTGCGAAAATTAGTGGTAAGATGATTTGTAGTACGATTATCATAGTTCGTCCCCCAGATTATTTATAATTATATTATATACAAAATTGTAATAAAAAGGAATACGACTTATTTGATACTAACAGAACTACTCTAATCATATTCTTCTATAAAAAGAAGAAAAAGGGGTGTACAGTTAATTGACAAAAGTTAAAGTTAGTTTACGACCCATTGTTCATAATATAAATTTACCAACCGTATTGAAAACAACAATACTTCCAGGTGAATCGACCGAAAGACTATTTATCGCAACTCAATTAGGGGAGATTTTTTACATAGGGGACGGAGTTATAAAGACATTTTTAGATATTCGTCACCTAATTATTAAATTAGGTACATTTGAAGAAGGTGTTTCTAGTAGCGGTTATGATGAACGAGGATTGCTTGGACTTGCGTTCCATCCACAATTTTATCAAAACGGTTTATTTTATCTTCATTATTCCGTCGCTGGAACTCAAGGGCCAGGTGCACTTTCTGAACAATTTAAACCGAATCCTTGTGACTCGAAAACTTTAAATTTAAAATGGCTAAATAGAGATACGCAATATGATCATATCGATACAATTGAAGAATGGATTTTACAATCAAACGGGCACCCTCAAAAACGTAGAACATTACTTAATATAAAACGCCCATTTTTTAATCATAATGGAGTAAATACTTTAAACTTTTCTCCAGAGACGGGGAAACTTGTTTTTACAAATGGAGATGGTGGCTCGGGTTATGATCCGTTCAATTTAAGCCAAGATGATTTAGAAATAGCAGGTAAAATTATTGAAATCGATGTAAGTAAAAATACATTCATAAATAATCCTCCATTCGTTACACGCTTTAATGAACTTCCTCTATCTATACAAGAAACACTTACAGTAATTGCGAAAGGTGTTCGTAATATAACCGGTATTTCATTTCAAAGGTTTTATAATCAATATATCAAATACGCCGGAAATGTCGGACAAGATATTGTAGAGTCTATTTTTTCATTTATTCAATATAAACCTATACCGATTACAGAACTTGTTCAAATGCATTTTATGAGGTTAACTCCCAATCAAGATGGGGTTATCAATTTTGGGTGGCGAGGATGGGAAGGGGATTTACCTACTTCTTTTATACGACATTGTTCTGAGAATCAGACTTTGGATGAGAGAACAATGGTTTATTATGATGAAACAATACAAACTTCAGTCAAGCGTATTCTGCCTCTACTTAGTTATTTTCATAAAGATTCTAGAACAGATAAGTTTGGAGGAACTTCACTTACAGGAGTTCAGCCATATATGGGAAATGCAATTCCAAATTTAACAGGTAGCGTTGTTTTTACTGACCTTGCCAA
The DNA here is from genome assembly GCF_045291115.1 of Bacillus sp. PPSBB_2. Classification (NCBI taxonomy): domain Bacteria; kingdom Bacillati; phylum Bacillota; class Bacilli; order Caryophanales; family Bacillaceae; genus Bacillus; species Bacillus sp. PPSBB_2. Next base: position 2,831,399 of record NZ_CP147983.1, on the reverse strand, counting down.
GAAAGGAGAATCTCAGTCTCCAATTAAGGGTGTTTTAGCCTATACTAGAGCAGGTACAGACGGTAAACACGCTGACTTTCATGCTATTGAAACCAATTATGATTTTGGTACGCAACCAGCTTATTATATGAGTTTAGGAACAAATTCGGATCAAACTAAATTATATTTAGGAGTTTACAGTTCTATGAAAGTAACTGATTTTAACAAAGGTACCATTTTTGAAATTATTCCCTGATACGATATACACTTGTAGTTTATAATCCAAGGAATTTATTTTGTTTCAAAACGCACAATTTATCCCCCTAAAAGTCTTTTATTATATAGTAATTCATAACAAGTAGAAAGCAGCTCATAAACCACTAGTGTATGAATAATATAGAAAGTAATGAATGAGGCATCTTTAGGGGGAGATATTGATGAATCGGTTTGTACGTTATTGGTATCAACTGATGATAGAACATGATACGAGTTTTGTTCATAAAAGAAAATTGTCCCTTGCGAATAAGTTAGTACTTACAGCTTTGATGAGTACATTGGCCACCATGTTTCAAGCAGCAGGAAACTTAGTTCCTGGTATAGGTTTGCTCATTAGTCCATTTTCGACATTACCGATTTTTTTTGCTATTTTCTATTCTATTCGTGAGGGAATACTTTCTTATATTCTTACTATTTTTCTATTATTTATTATTGAGCCCAGTGAACTAATTGTCTTTCCTTTTACTACAGGCTTATTAGGTCTAGCCTTAGGAGTATCTTTTTTAAAATTAAAGAGGAGAATTTGGATTGTTTCCTTTTCAGCAACTTGTCTACTTATTGGTATTATGATCGTTCTCGATGTTTTCCGTTTTCCGGTACTTGGTCCTGCTGTTCATACAACTATGGATATAAAAATTATTTTATCAATATTTATAATGAGCTTTCTATACTGTTGGATTTATGCAGGTTTTTGCAGAATAATGATGAATAGATTATATAAAGTGTTGTATTGACAATGGCATAATGAGGATTGGAGATTGAATTCATGACTAACGTTGCAGTTAGAAGACCAAATTTGAATGATATAGATGAACTATATTTATTTTTCCGTATAGTTATTACGAATACATACAAAAATGAAGGATTGTCACAATTATTAGATGACATAGAAAATGAAATTAACTCAAAAAAGCAGTATTTGAAAAGTGATTTTGATAGTAACGGAGAAAGTCGTTACTTTTTATTAGCAATTGATACAAGTAACGATAAAATCATTGGAACAATCGAAATCGGTCCAGCAAGTACATTGATTAATAGTTGTACAGGTGGTGTACTTAAAAATTTGTATGAAATAGGAACTGTATTCATACTTCCGGAGTATCAGAGAAAGGGAATAGGGAGTTTATTACTACATACAATGTTTCTTACATTACTTAGCAGAGGGATAACAGAATATTGTTTAGATAGTGGATATAAAAATGCGCAAAGTATATGGATGAAAAAGTTTGGAAAACCTAGCTATGTATTGAAAGATTACTGGGGAGAATCCAGTGATCATATGATTTGGAAGAAAAGTTTACATGATACACCTATAATATTTGAATTATAAAATGAAATATGCCTCTGAACATAGCTTTTCTTACTTATGTATGCTATTATTTATCTTTATAATAAAAGAGGACGTGAATGAACTTGATTAAAATTAATATTCCTGAAGCTGATGTTTCAATTACTGAACGTAAACAAGTTATTAAAGGAGACGAGCCAATCATTACGCCAATTAATGGATTTATCGATTTCCACTTGTTCCCTAGAGATAAAGGCGGCATTTTTATGTTTTACAATATTAATGACGAACTTCTTTTCGTAGGTAAAGCTCGTAAAATTAGACAACGTATTAAGAAGCATTTTGAAGATAATGTTTCACCAATTAAAAATCACCGTGATGAAGTATACCGCATTGATGCATGTATCGTAGAAGATCCAACAGAAAGAGAAATTTACGAAACATATATCATTAATGAATACAAAGCGAAATATAACGTTGATAAAGTATTCTACAAATAATCAACATTAATAAAAAGCAATCCTAGCTAATATGCCAGGATTGTTTTTTATTTAGATTTATTCTTCATATCTTTCTCCTTTTTTCAAATGATTAGCAGCAACAAAACAGATTACACCTATAAATATAAGTACAATACCAACCGTTTTATGTTTTCCCTCAAAGAAAGGAATATCTGAAATAACATTTGTCATACATAGTCCTAAAAATACAAGGATAGGGCCCACCCAAAGTAATACATTACCGAATTTTGTGTGCTTCCACATAATAACCCTCCTTAACCCTCTTTACATATATATCCATAAATGAAAAGTAAATTCATAGAGAAATATAGTTTTTTTCATATCGAAAATTTAACCCTCATATATTGGTACAAGCAAAAGAGAAAGGAGACCATCATGAATTGGTTAGAAGCTTTCATACTAGGTATAATTCAAGGTTTAACAGAATTTTTACCAATCAGTAGTACCGGACATCTTTATTTAGGAAGGCATTTGTTCCGATTAGATGAGGCTGGCTTATTTTTAGATACGATGCTGCATATTGGGACTTTACTTGCGGTTTTTATTTATTACAAAAAAGAATTTATATATTTAATTAAAAACCCATTTTCAAAGCTCATGTTATTACTTATCGTTGGGACAATACCCGCAGTTGTAATTGGTTTATTGTTTAAAGATTTCTTTGAAGATATTTCAAAAACAGGAATCACGATCGGTTGGGAGTTTTTAGTGACCGGATTCTTTCTCTACACGGCAGATAAACAAAAGAATGGTCGTAAAAAAATGAATGACATAACATATAAAGACGCATTAATTATCGGTTCATTTCAAGCTGCTGCTATTTTTCCAGCCATTTCCCGTTCTGGAATGACAATTGTCGCTGCATTATGGAGAAAATTAGACCGTGAAACTGCTGCTTACTTTTCTTTTTTACTATCGACACCAGCCATTGTTGGAGCTATCATTTTGCAATTTATAGACGTTTTTCAAGGGAAAGCAGAATCTATTTCTAGTACATCTTTAATTATCGGAACATTATCAGCAGCGTTTTTTGGATACATAGCTGTTTCATGGATGATTCAATATTTAAAACGTCACTCCTTAAAAGTATTCGCGTATTACGTATGGGGATTAGGTATTTTAATTTTAATGTTGCAATTTACTGATGTATTTTAAGTATAATGATAAAGAAGTTAATTAGTTTAAGATCCTGTTTCATTCATACAAGGCAGGATCTCTTTTTATTAAGGGGGAAAATATGTTTAATAAGGCTATCGTTATTGGTGGAAGTATGGCAGGAAAGTTTGCAGCAAAAGCATTATCAACTTCTTTTAAAGAAGTAATCATTATAGAAGCTGGTGAAAGATGGGATGGAAAGTCTTCGAGAAAAAGAGTTCCACAAAGTAATCATCCTCACGTGTTATTAAAAGGTGGAGAAAACGCAATTGAAGAATTGTTTCCTAATATTACGAATGAATTAATAGAAGCAGGTAGTATCGTAAATAACTTTACTCGTGATTTAAAATGGCATCAATTTGGTTTATGGAAACAGCCATTCATAGGGGAAGTACATATGATTCAACAAAGTCGTCCTTTGCTAGAATGGCATATTCAAAAACGAATACATCAAATTTCAAATATTACTATTAAATATGAAACATTGGTTAAAGGGTTATTGGTAGATGCAAAGCTTAACAAAGTGTGTGGAGTAAAAGTTAAATATCTAGAGACAAACACACAAGAAGAAGTTCATGCGGATCTTGTAGTTGATGCGAGTGGATTTGGCTCAAAAAGTATAGAGTGGCTACGAGAATACGAAATTGAAGTACAAGAAGAGAAAGTTCGTATTGATTTATTTTACGCAACGAAAATGTTCAAACTTAAAGAAAATGAGAAATTAGACTGTTGCAATGTGCTAATGTCTCCGAGTTTCCCTGATAACCCTTATGGCGTTCTTATTCAAACGATAGAAGATAATCGTTATTTTGTTACTTTCAGTGGATACGCAAACGAGAAAGCACCACAAACAGATGATGAGTTTTATGATTTTGCTGAAAACCTATCAATTTCTAATGTTACAGATTTCCTAAACAAGGCCGAGGGAATTACTGATATAAAGACATACAAAATTCCTTATCAAGTACGCCGGCGATTTGATTTAGTGAATAATGTACCAGAAGGATTATTAGTTGTTGGAGATGCGCAATGTCGTTTTGATCCCGTTTTCGGCCAAGGCGTATCAGTTGCTGCTATGGAGGCTCACCAATTGCAATTACTTTTGCAAGATAGAAAACAACTTGATAAAACATTTACACAACAATTTTATAAAAAGGCAGCTACTATAATAGAAACCCCTTGGGATATGACAACAACAGAAATATCACGTCACCCGCAACTAAAGAGAGAATTAACTACAAAACAAAAATTTCAGCTATGGTATACGAAACAAATATATCGACTATCTGCAAGTAATTCTGATGTTTATATTCGGTTAGTACGAGTGATGAATTTAATTCGTAGTCCATTTCATCTTTTTCATCCGAAAGTGTTACTATCTGTATTACTTAATCGAAAGAAATAGCAAGAATATAATTGATTAAAAAAGAATGTATAACAGTTAGTAAATCAAGAAGGAGAATACGGGATGGAAATATACATAGAGCAACTAAAGGAACAAGATGCTAAGGATTTATTTACGTTTGAACTTACGAATAAATCTTTTTTTGAAACAATGGTACCAAATCGTGGCTCAAAATATTTTGAATTTGAATATTTCCAAAAATTACTAGACGATTTATTAATAGAACAAGCGGATGGAGATTCTTATTTTTATTTAATTCGTAATAAAGAAAAAGAAATTGTAGGGCGAATTAATTTAGTAGATATAGATACGGAAACTCGAATTAGTTCGCTCGGGTATCGGGTCGGAGAAAAATTTACTAAAAAAGGAGTTGCAACAGCAGCCGTAAAATTAATTTTAGATGTAGCGAAAAATAATGAAATTACTGAAGTTCATGCTAAAACAACGACTAATAATCTCGCATCACAAATTGTACTAGAAAAAAGCGGATTTTCTTCTTATCAAAATGAATCAGATATAACATCTGTAGAATTACATGGAGAACATGTGAAGTTTGTACACTATATTTGGAGAAATACTTCGCGCTTATAATAAGGAGGACTTATTCATGAATGATTTACGTTATCCAATTGGCCAATTTACATACAAACGTCCTATAACTGAAGAAATGATTGATACATGGATTCAAGAAATTGAAGATTTACCTAATGAACTAACAAAGGCAATTAAAGATTTAGATCAGAAGCAGTTAGATACACCATATCGCGTTGGAGGGTGGACTGTCCGTCAAGTTGTTCATCACGTTGTTGATAGCCATATGAATAGCTACATACGCTTCAAATTAGCACTTACAGAAAAGAATCCAACTATTAAACCGTATAAAGAAGAGAAGTGGGCAGAGTTACCCGATTCAAAATTACCGGTAGATGTTTCACTAGTAATGCTAGATTCATTACATAAAAGATGGGTTAACCTTTTATATTCTCTAGAAATTGAAGATTTAGAAAAGACATTTAACCATCCTGAAACTGGTGAAACAGAACTTGCTGTTGCAATAGGACTATACGCATGGCATGGTCGTCATCATACCGCTCATATTACCTCGTTAAGAAAGCGACTTAATTGGTAACATGGAGATTACATTAGAGAAGGCGACAGAAAGTGATGCAACAGATTTATTTCAAATGCAAATAGACTCATTTAGCCCTTTATTACATAAATATAAAGACTACGAAACAAACCCAGCAAATGAAACTATTGAAAAAACTATTTGTAGAATAAATCATGTAGACGGTGGCTTCTATAAAATAATAGTGGCAATGAATCTTGTTGGAGCGATATGCATTTCACAAAAAGAAACACCCTCTAAATTTTGGATCAGTCCAATGTTTATTCACCCGAGTTATCAAGGAAAAGGAATTGCCCAAAAGGTACTTACATTAATTGAGGAAATGTTTCCTGAAGCAACGAGCTGGGAACTTGCTACTATTTTAGAAGAAGAGAAAAATTGTTTTTTGTATGAAAAGATGGAGTATAAAAGAACAGAAGTTATAAAGAAATTAAATGATGAAACTACACTTATTTATTACAAAAAAGAAAGGTAAAGCATATAAAATACGCTTTACCTTTTTATGTCATTTCGGATTAAATATACAAAAATAATGTATGTTCTTCCAGAATAATCGGGTTAGTAATTTTAAAAATGAATAAAAATACAAAAAACCACTACTTTGTCGTAAAGGTTACTAGCGCTTTTTGAATGCTTAAAATACTATCGTCACCTTTAAATTCTTTCGTAATTGGATTCTCCATACTAGACACCCAAATTTTAAGTTCTGCATCTAAATCAAAATGCCCAGCCGTTTCGATGCTATATTGTGTAATACTTTTATAAGGAATAGAATGGTATTCTGTTTTTTTGCCAGTTACTCCTTGTTTATCTACTAAAATAAGACGACGATTTGTAAATACGATTAGATCACGAATTAATTTATAAGCATGCTCTACTTTTTCATCGTCCAGCATAATCTTCTCTAAATCACGTTCTACACTTTCAGAACTTGTATTTGATGCATTTCCTAAAATACCGCTAAATAAACCCATATTAAATTCCTCCTTTAATATATGTGGAATGAATTACTTATATTGTAACATGTTACTCACAAAGATATTATGACATTACTTTAGTAGTTTCTGGTTATTGTTGTAATTAGTTTATATAACCTCATCTTAAAATCTTATGCTAATATGAAATTAAGAAAAAAGAAGCAGAGGGATATAGCATGAAGAATATTGGTTTAGTATTAGAGGGCGGAGGAATGAAAGGTTTATATACTGCAGGTGTACTCGAATATTTCATGGAAAAGAACTTATTCTTTCCATATGTAGTCGGCGTATCAGCTGGAGCCTGTATGGGAGCAACCTATTTGTCACGTCAAAAAGGTAGAAATATGAAAGTAAATACAGAGCTAGTATCAGATTACAGGTATATATCTTATCGAAACTTAATTCGAAAACGTGAATTATTCGGAATGGATTTTTTATTTGATGAAGTACCTAATAAAATTGTACCATTTGATTTTCAAACTTTCTTAAACTGTAATGAACAGTTTGTTATAGGGACAACTGATTGCGAATCAGGACAAGCCATTTATTATAATAAAGCAGAACACGGAAATGATATTTTAAAAATCATTCGTGCATCTAGCTCTGTGCCGTTTATAGCACCTGCTGTAGAATATAATAATCGAAAATTATTAGATGGAGGGATTATAGACCCTATACCTGTTTTGAAAGCCCAAAAGGATGGTTATGAAAAGAACGTTGTAATTATGACAAAGCCAGAAGGATATGAGAAGCAGCGAAATAAATTTTCAGGCCTGGCTAAAATTTTATATAGAAAATATCCGAAAATCGCAGAGAATTTAGTAGACCATTATCGTTTTTATAATGAGACGATATCTTATATGAATCGAGAAGAACAAAAAGATAATTTTTATGTAATTCAACCAAGTGTACAGCTTCCTATAAGCGGAATAGAAAGAAATAAGGAAAAGCTCGTTAATCTATATAATCTTGGGTATATCGATGCTCAATATCATTATGAAAACTTATTAAATTGGATAGAGAAATAAAGGGGTGGAAAGTTGAAGTTAGGAAAACGAATTATTTTTAAGGAATTGCAGAAAATGCATAGTCCACTTCATAAACCGTTTCCTTATCGTGCTACAGCAAAATTGCAGCGAGATTTAAAAAGTAAATTTACCGAAGATGACTGTATAAACGCTGATTTTAATCATTATTGGATGCATACAGCAGCTACTTTAAATTCTGTACTAAATGGAAACGAACAGAACATTACGTTTCAACAAATAAAGTGGTTAAGAAAATCGTTTTTCGAGTGGTTTCCGCAATATCGTTTTCTAGAAACAGAAATTGTGAATTATCCCATTTTGTATAGAGATTTCATAAGTTATGAGAAGACCAGAAAGCTATTACTTTATTACCTTACTGAATAAAAGCGAAAACGTACAGGTTACATTACTTGTACGTTTTTTTGTTCATAAAACATTCAATATTAACAACTAGTTTATATAGGAATTCTAATGAGAAGAAAGAAGTACATATAATAGAATGATACAGGGGAGGAGAGAGGAATAGCTGTTTTACTTTAAGTTATTGTCCAACTCGAATACAGTTAGTTATTTATGTTAAAATATTTCGAGTGAAATCAAGCTTTTAAGGATTTCATTAAATATTAAACAAAACAAGTTAGCAACATAGAAGGGATAACATTAACATGAAAAACGTATCAAATATAGATAAAGTAGAATCAATAAAATCTTTACAGTCAACAATTAGTAAACTTGAAAATGCCTTATCACAGATGACTCAAAAAGGATCAAATACTACTTTAGTGAAAAAAAGACTCAAAGCAGCTAGTATCGGCTTAGCTATGTTAGAAAGTGTTTGGAAGCAAGAAACTCATCATTATACTCAGGAAGATTTAGCAGAAGCTCGTAATGTTCTAATTGGTTTGCTTCCATCAATTGAAAAGATTTACGTTAAGTCAAAGCTTGGGAGTCCTCAAAGAACGCTTTTAGAAAGAAGAATAAAATCATTAGAACTTTCTATTCAGGCAATTGATTATTTTTCTAATAAATAACTTCGCTAAACAAATAACTTACGACTACTTTTATATAGGGATTCTAATGAAAAAAACTACATATAGAATAAATACTACAAAGGAGAAAGAGAGGTGACTACAATAATCAGTCCTAAGTTAGAGAAGCTTAAAAATCAATTAAAGAATGGAAACAAAAAAGCTCTTTATACTTTTTTGCATGAAATCAAGTCAAATCACACGCCACTAATAGAACAATGCCCTGCAGATAATCAGTATAAACTTATAACGTATATATGGTTAGGCGATCAAAATACTGAAAATGTTTATGTATTCGGTAGTTTTCCTGGTTGGGATCTGTCTGTAAATCAATTACAACGATTGTTACAGACAGATATTTGGTATGTAACGTTTAGGACGGATAAGAGTTTTATTTCAACGTACTATTTTTCAGTAAACGATGTTTTCGAAAATGATTGGATAAAGCGTAGTGAACAGTACGAAATAGACCAATTTAATCGAAATACATTTGGAGAAGGTACCAATAAAGCGTCTGTGTTAAACATAGGAATGGAGGTGCAATATAGCAGTCGTTTTCCTTCAAATGATTATCCATCCGGAAAGATTGAAACATATTCTTTTTATAGTTCGATTTTAAATAACACACGCAAAATTCATATTTATACGCCTCATGATTATTCTCACACTTCACATATTCAAGAACTTCTCATTGTATTTGATGGGAATTCATTCATTAATGACCTTTCAATCACAAAAACACTTAATTATTTAATTTACGAAAAAGAAATCCCATCGTGTATTGCTGTTACTATAGATCCTGTTGATCGATTAGAAGAGCTAACTTATAACGATAAAATGAATACATTTTTAACAAAGGAATTACTTCCGTGGATTCAATCTAAGTATCACGTTTATCAAGAAAGGAATCATACAACAATTGCTGGCTTCAGTCTTGGTGGCTTAGCAGCTTTTTATGCAGCACTTCAAAATCCACATATTTTCGGAAATGTGTTGTCAATGTCTGGATCCGTACATTGGAAAAAGGACGATTATGAAAATGCAATTCCTTGGATTGAAAATCAAATTTCATTAATAGATTCTAATGCAACTCACCTCAATACTTACATAGCAGTAGGTGAACTTGAAAACGAACCTCTTTTAACGGCTAATAGACGGCTATATAAAGCTTTAGAAGAAATGAAACACCAAAACCACTTACGAAGAGTTTCAAGGCGGACATGATAGCGTATGGTGGCGAGAAAAGCTATTCGATGGGTTAAGGGCATTAGAAAATAAAAAGGAGAGAGAATCTATGAATCAAGAAGAACTAGATAAAAAACTAAAAAGAGGGTGTTGCAAAACTCATAAATATCCAAAAATGAATGCATAAAGAAACCCGTTTTCCTGGAAGAATGATAGTATCCTAAAACTATCTCCAGAAAGGACGGATTTACTAGTATGATAACCAATTTTGATCAAAATCAATCCATTTTACAAATTTTATTTGCCTACGTAGACAGTTTAACCATTGGAGGCGTTCCGCCTATGACAGGCCGCCCACCCATCTGTAGAAAAGCTTTACTCAAATGTTTTTTTATAAAAACGGTATTCCAGATCAATTCATTACGTAAGTTAACTCGTTTTTTACATCAATATCCTTCATTTCGTGTATCTTGTGGCCTTTCGCTTGTTCCTCATATATCTACTTTTTCACGTGTAGGCACTTGGTTTCGCAACGAAGAAATTCCGTTGCTTCATAAACAAATTCTTCAAGAAAAGAATTTAGGGTTAATTCCGTGCGTTTTAATTGATAGTACAGCCTTACGGAGTAGTTTATATGATTCTCAAGCGAAATGGGGAAAATCTACTCGCTATGGTTGGTATAAGGGATATAAAACTCATGTCTGTTCTACACCAGAAGGTGTTATATTGTCGTATGCATTTACAACCGCAAATGTACATGATAGTAAAATAGCTCCTGCATTGCTTCGGGATATACAAAACCAAAATGTGTTATTTTCCGTTGCAGATGCCGCTTATGATAGTCAGCACATTCATGAAATTGCCGGAGCATGTGATATCTTTGCGATCAATCCAATTAACCCGCGTAATAGCGGACCAATCAAAAGTACACATCGTCGTGTAGTGTCTCATTTTCTACAAACTACCTTTGGCAAACAGTTGATGAAAGAGCGTGGAAAAATTGAACAACAGTTTAGTCATCTCAAAGATAAAGGGCTGGAACAGCCACGTTGGTATGGTCAAAATCGCTATCTATTGCATGTTCAGCTAGTTTTTCTGATTCATAACATTGCATATTTATTTTAGTTTTGCAAC
>NZ_CP147983.1:2783484-2818432 GCF_045291115.1 Bacillus sp. PPSBB_2 | reverse complement strand
GAGGGTGTTGCAAAACTCATAAATATCCAAAAATGAATGCATAAAGAAACCCGTTTTCCTGGAAGAATGATAGTATCCTAAAACTATCTCCAGAAAGGACGGATTTACTAGTATGATAACCAATTTTGATCAAAATCAATCCATTTTACAAATTTTATTTGCCTACGTAGACAGTTTAACCATTGGAGGCGTTCCGCCTATGACAGGCCGCCCACCCATCTGTAGAAAAGCTTTACTCAAATGTTTTTTTATAAAAACGGTATTCCAGATCAATTCATTACGTAAGTTAACTCGTTTTTTACATCAATATCCTTCATTTCGTGTATCTTGTGGCCTTTCGCTTGTTCCTCATATATCTACTTTTTCACGTGTAGGCACTTGGTTTCGCAACGAAGAAATTCCGTTGCTTCATAAACAAATTCTTCAAGAAAAGAATTTAGGGTTAATTCCGTGCGTTTTAATTGATAGTACAGCCTTACGGAGTAGTTTATATGATTCTCAAGCGAAATGGGGAAAATCTACTCGCTATGGTTGGTATAAGGGATATAAAACTCATGTCTGTTCTACACCAGAAGGTGTTATATTGTCGTATGCATTTACAACCGCAAATGTACATGATAGTAAAATAGCTCCTGCATTGCTTCGGGATATACAAAACCAAAATGTGTTATTTTCCGTTGCAGATGCCGCTTATGATAGTCAGCACATTCATGAAATTGCCGGAGCATGTGATATCTTTGCGATCAATCCAATTAACCCGCGTAATAGCGGACCAATCAAAAGTACACATCGTCGTGTAGTGTCTCATTTTCTACAAACTACCTTTGGCAAACAGTTGATGAAAGAGCGTGGAAAAATTGAACAACAGTTTAGTCATCTCAAAGATAAAGGGCTGGAACAGCCACGTTGGTATGGTCAAAATCGCTATCTATTGCATGTTCAGCTAGTTTTTCTGATTCATAACATTGCATATTTATTTTAGTTTTGCAACACCCTCTAAAAAAGCAAGAGATTTTAGTAAAAGATGAGAAAGTTTGGTCCTATACGTATGAAGATCATATTAGTTCTATCGTTAAAGAAGCAGAAAAGAAAGGGTCTTTTGATCATTTACCTGGTAAAGGGAAACCTCTTAATCTTGATAAAGATCTTTCGTACAATCCTGAAAAGCAACTTTATAGAACTTTAGCAAATAATCATGTTTTACCTAGGTGGATTGAGCTTTCAAAAGAAATTGACGATTTAAAAGAAAAGCTAAAAGAAAATACAAATACTGCAGAAACAGCGGATTTAATTCGAACTATTAATAAAAAGGTATTAGAACATAATCTACTTTGTCCACCAAGCGCGCAAAAAATGAGGGTGAAAATGGATTTTTAACGATTTTCAATTGAGCTATCGCTTACTATATAATTAAGTTAGGCATTTTCAATTCATTACTAAAGGGAGGCAAATGTAGTGAAGAATACGTATCAACTTCAAATTCCGAAAGAACTAGAACAGTATCGTAGTATTTTAGAAGAAAGTGTGAAACCGTATGTTAAAGTGTCTGGAACGCAAGCAGAGACAACGCTTTTTGAAAGTAAGTTTGGTGGATATCCGTATTTACCTATAGATCAAGAGCATCCTAAAGACTCAAACGGACAACCTATGATGCTACTTGCGCAGTTAAACCTTGAAGAAATACCAAATATTGAACATATGCCTCAACATGGAATGTTACAGTTTTTCATAAGTGCTGAAGAAGATCTTTTTGGAGCAGATTTTGATCATCCAACAGTCCAAAAAGACTTTCGAATTATTTATCATTCTACAATTATAGAAGATTTAAATAAGGTTATTACTGATTTTAGTTATTTAAACACTTTAGATTTAGAGAATTTTATCATACCCGAAGCAGCAAAACTAAAGTTTGAGTTGGCATATCAACCAGTAACACCAAGAGATTATCGATTTGAAATGATTTTTAGTGATAACATTGATTGGGAAGAAATTGTTGATGAAGAAAATAATACAGAATTAGGCGAACTGTATGATGATTTATGTAAGGATCAAGGACATAAAATTGGTGGCTATCCATTTTTCACACAGACAGATCCAAGGGAATGGGAAGAAAAATACCAGCAACATGACATATTATTGCTGCAAATCGATACAGACGATTCATTAAATATTATGTGGGGCGATTCTGGGGTTGCTAATTTCTTTATACGTAAGGAAGATTCGTTAAATCTTAAGCGATTATTGATTAAGATTTGCTGTGATGAATTTATAACAAATAAAAACGATAAAAACTGAAGAAATTTGTTTAGATAAGATTTAATGTAAATCTCACCGAAAATCTCCGTTTCATCTCATTAAGTATAGTTTACTTGGTTTTTGATACCTGATATTACTTTGTTTCTATAACTGCCTATAATATATATTATGTCTACTAGAAAAAAGTAATAAACTTATTATAGGTTAGTTTTATTTGGTATACTTCCCTTTTCTTTATTTATTAGTGAATAGTTCGTTGATGCAGGATTAGCGTAAATAATCATTAATAAAACATAATAAAAAGCAACTTGTTTAATTATTAAATTTAAACAAGTTGCTTTGAATTTGACTAAACTATATTTATAATTTGTTTGCTTTAGCAATTACTTTGATTTCAATTAATAATTCATCGTGAATTTTAATTTTATAATTGAACTTGTTTGTGAATTATTCGATTATCATTACAATTATTCTTTTTCTTGAAAAATATTGTATTTACGCTTTAAATGTAAACCTTTATCTTTATAAATCCACCGTGAAAATTTATTAACATTATTTTTACCACTTAGGTAAATACGATATTGTTTTTCTTTGTCAACAAAACTTAATTGGAATTTATTATTCTCAAGGATATCTTTAAAAGAATTCATAAAATTATATGATCCGCCAACAAAACTAACAAAGTATTTGTGAGAGTTAACATGACCATCCCCATCAAAATACCCACGAACAAAATGATACAAATATTCTTCTGGTACAAAAGGAAATTCGATGTTAAATGATTTACATGGCATAATTCCGTGTATGTTCATAAGGTCGTCTTTTATTGTTTTGCTATTAATATTTAGCATATATACGCCTGTTTTTTTGTTTTGATAAAGTGGCTGGTTTGTTTTTAGTTCTTTTTTTATATCTTCTAAAATATAACTTTCTTTTTGAGATATACTGACACATTGATTTTCTTTCTGTATAACACCATCTGCTGCTATAAACCCTAAAATATAAGCCATATTGTTTGACTACGTTTTAAAATAATCTTCTGTTATGTCATACTTTCTCTTCCAACTCCCTATAGCGCGTCTTGGTACGTTATTGTCTGATAAAACCATACGAATATACCTTGCAGACACATTAGCGAGCATGGCGATTTCTGAGGTGCTCTTCCCTTCAGTATACAAATGCATGATTTCAGATTTTGATAGTTTACATTTTGATTTCTTTTTTCGCTCTATGTGCACTTACATCCTCTCCTTCCTTTCTTTTATTAGAGACATATTTTCTTCTATAACATACAACGAAACGTATGTTCTTTGTTGCGTATAAGAAGGAATTTACTAAATAAAAACAATTTACATGTACTTAATATTTGTTTTAGCTGCCACTGTGCAATTTGTACTTTATAGATACAAATAATGAATTTGACGAATTTATGAAATACAAGGCAATTTAGATGAAAGGTAAAATAATATAGTTTAAACTACAAATAGCTACAATAACAACATACGTAAATTGTTAATCGTAAAAAGGAGAACGAATGAATAAGAAATATACAAATCAAATTCATACTGATATGAGTTTTAAACCGAAAGATATTATAAGTTTAATGACGGATTACTTTAAAATAAAATCAAAGCTGCGTCCTATAAAGGATTTGCCTATCGTTTTATCAAATAAAGATAATGAATCGTTAGAGAGTGTTACATGGTTTGGCCATTCTGCTTCTCTTTTGAAAATAGAAGGTAAAAAACTATTATTAGACCCTATGTTTGGAGATGCCTCTTCCCCATTTCCTTTGTTTAATAGTAAACGCTATAGTGGTACTTTTTCTTTAGAACGTGATGACCTTCAAGAAATTGATGCGATTATCATTTCTCATAATCACTATGATCATTTGAATTACAAAAGTATTATGCAGTTAAAAGATCGCGTAAAGCACTTTTATGTTCCAACTGGAGTTGCACAATATCTTATTAAATGGGGTGTTTCGCCTAGTAAAATTAGTGAACATAATTGGTGGGACGAAATTACATTTGATAATATTAAGTTAGTTTGTGCTCCTGCAAGGCATTTCTCTGGACGAAGTATGACAGATAGAGATTGTTCATTATGGTGTTCATGGCTTATCCTTGGTCAAAAGACTAAAATTTTCTTTAGTGGCGATAGCGGTTATGCCCCTCACTTTAAGGAAATTGGTGATAAATATGGTCCATTCGATCTTACATTGATGGAATGCGGACAATATGATCCGAGGTGGTCTGCGATTCATATGTTGCCTGAAGAAACTGTACAAGCTCATATTGATGTACAAGGAGAATTACTTCTTCCGATTCATTGGGGTGCTTTTACATTAGCATTACACGAATGGAGTGACCCGATAGAACGTGTTACGAAAGAAGCTAACCGTTTAGGAGTTAAAATTACAACGCCTCAAATTGGTGAATCTATTACGTTAAAATCTACAAATTATCCTTCATCCGCTTGGTGGAAGGAAATTTAATTTTAAAATATAAAAAGAGCGAATCCTCTTATAAAGAATTCGCTCTTTTTTCTGTATTTAAACTTATTTCACAATATTGGATTTCCCACTATCTAAAACTCTATTTGCTGGTACACTGGACATTTCAACCACTGTATTCATACTCTTATCAGTCAGTTCAATGAGTTCGGTTTCATGTTTTATTTTATTTAAATCCCACACCATCCCATGAAATTCATTATGCTGACCACTTACCTGTATAATGCTTTTTGTTTTATTTGAAGGCTGTATTTGAAGATTTGTAAATTGATTCCCACTAATTTCATTTGGCGTAGTTACTTGACTATCCATATAAATCATATTTACACAGTCTTCTAAAGAAAAGTTCATAAAACGATTGGCATTTATCCAAGCTTGTCCGGTGCTCGGTTTTTTTGCTACTAATTTTAGTCCGGTTTCCATTCCTACAATTTTAATGTTTTCGAAGTTAACAAACGAAATTTCATTTTCTTTTCCAGCAGAGTATAAAGAAATTCCGGTACCTTTATTCGTTTCCGTCCAATTAATAATATTTATATCTTTTATTTGTGTTTTGTTCCAAGTGTTATAATATTTATTTTTACCGTCTAAATAAATAACTTCAGAGTTAAATTTAGGGTCGTCAATAGCTATATACGCTCCTTCAATGGATGCGTTGTTCTCCAGTTCTAGAACTCTAAAGTTTCCCTCAACTACAAATTGGGATCCATAACCAAATAATAATTTCACACCTTTTTTAACAATGATTGGTGACGTAATTTTATACTTCTTATCATCAAGTAATACCGTTTTAATTTTACTAGATTCTGCTTTATTAATAGCAGATTGTATTTTTATTGAATCATTTTCCCCTTTAAAGTTTTCTACATACAAGTTAGTACTTTTAGCTGCATAGTCTTTTTTGTTGTATTGATAAAAAGCAAAAATAATTAAAACTATACCAATGAGTAAAACAATTATTTTCTTCATCATACTCACCCCATATCGATTAATCTATGGCTTTTATATTGAGGTTATTATTATTTTACTTTGTATTTCAGATTACCATTGCTGCTTTGTCTATGAATTATATTATGTAGGAATTAGTAAACTGTTTGCTTTACTAATACATCATTCTTATAATGTATTGATTTATGATTTCATAAAACAAAAGTCTGCTTGTACATAATGTAATTCCTTCCTCTATCCCTAATAAGCTCTTACTGGTGATATAAGATGTACTGCTGCAGATCGTTCTCCTGCTTCAATCAATATCGGTCTCATAGAACCACCAAAGCTTAAAGTAATCGTTTCTTCTTTTATTGCTCGTAAAGCATCAACCATAAAACGCCCATCGAAAGATATATTTAATTGTTTTTCACCTTGAATCGCATCTATTTGTTGCGTTTCGGATATTTGCCCAATTTGAGAAGCATTTGAAGAAATTTTAATTGTAGATTCGTTTATGATTTCTAAGTTAACATTGTTATTGGCCCATTCACTTGCTAATAAACTTGATCGGTCTACACCTTGTAATATCTTTTTTCTATCTATGTTAATAATCGTTTTAAAGTCGTTCGGAATAAGATTAGAAATATTAGGATATTTTCCTTCGATTAGTCTTGAATATAATGTAGTTGTTCCGAGCGTAAATATAATATGACTCTCTGAAAGATAGATATATACGAATTCTGAATTGCTGTTCATTAATTTTAGAAGTTCACTAATGGTTGCGCTTGGTACAATACAATTTGCTTTTACATCTGAGGAAAGCAATGTTTCACGTATCGCTAGTCTATGTGAGTCAGTTGCAGCACAAATTAACTTATTATTAGATAACTCTATATGCACCCCAGTAAGAACAGGTCTAGATTCATTTTTCGCTACCGCAAAGACTGTTTGTTTAAATACTTCAATCAATTGCTCTGTCTCTACTTTGATTTCTGCATGATTGTCTATAAGCGGTACATTCGGAAACTCATCTGCAGGAAATCCATTTAAACTTAATGTGATTTCTTCTGATTGTATCGTAATTAATTGCTCATTCTTACTTTTTATTGCTATATCACTTGGCATTTTCTTTATTATTTCAATGAAATACTTTGCAGGTACAACAATAGTTCCTGCCTTTAAAATAGTTGCAATCTTTTCGTCTTCAATTGAAACAGGAATGAATTTTTCGATAAAAATATTCGAGTTACTTGCGATTAAAGTAATTCCAGATTGATCTGCAGTTATTTTTATACCAGATAATATAGGAATTAAAGATTTTGTTGATATTGCTTTACTTACTTCTGAAAGTGCTTGAGTGAATTGTTTGTGATTAACGATAAACTCCATGTTTTCCCCGCCTTACATGAGATAATATTTTTATGAAGATTGATGAACGATTGTTCCGTTAAAAAAATAAGGTACTGTTTCTTTCTTTTGTAATAAATCTAGTAAATGTTCTGGTATGCGTAAATATGGAGCTGCTATATGTAATTCCATCCAAGTAATCTCTTCAATTTCTTTTGGCCTTGATATATATGTCTCTCCGCCAATTATTTCACCTAGAAAATTAAAGAAAATTGCATGATGATCTCTTTCCTCGAAAAAGGCTTCGCTGATAGAACAAATCCCTTTTACGTTTATATGTAACCCTGTTTCTTCTTTTACTTCTCGAATTACTGCTTCTTCCAATGTTTCTCCTAATTTAACTGCGCCACCTGGTAATGTATAATAAGAACCATTTTCCCCTTTGTTTTTTACCATTAAAATCTTTTCATTAGTTTTATCGTACAAAATCGCGTATGTAACATTAACTTTTTTCATATGTACCTCCTCTATTTTTAATAAAAGGAATTTTCTGTCTTCTATTCATTCTACCATTAACTCCTTTTAATATATATAAGTTAGTTAAGTCTTGCCTTTACCACTATTGGTGGAGTTAATAAGAATAGGCTACTGATATAAAAAAAGAACATACCTTAGGAAGATTATCCAAAGTACGTTCTTGCAGTTTTAGAATAAAAATTGATTCAATTAATACTGAAATTAATAATAACCTCGCCCTTATTGCATTTGTATTTCAAATACTAACGTTAACAAATTCTATATACTTTTTAACCGTTTTTCTAAATAATAATGATTATGTCCTTTCGGATGATCTTCACTTACTCCAATTACTTTATATCCATGTTTCTTATAAAAATCAGGTGCTTGGAAACTAAAAGAATCTAAATTAATTAACCTACACCCTTTTTCAATTGCAAATTCTTCAATAAGCTTTATTAACTTGCTTCCGTAACCTTCATGCCTATATTCTTCAGAAACCCATAGAAAGTCAACGTGTACATGGTGCCAAAAAGTTATTGCCGTTACCCCACCTACTATTTCTTCTTTTTCATTTCTTACTATGAAACTAACCTTTTCTGAAGGTGTTTTTTCTTCATCTGCGAGACATTTTTGATTGTATTCAATTACTTTCTCTCTTATGTAATCACTATCTTCTTGTACCCACTGCTGTACTATTTTCATTTTAAGTGTCACGCTCCTTTTTACTTATCTATTCAATTTTATAATGAAATTGTCCTGTCTTTAATAAGTTCGTAAAGAAGCAAAGTTAATGGAATAAAAAAGAGCCCTAACATGAGGACTCTTTTTAAAATTAAGCTACTTTCCGATGTAAATGTTTTAGTTCCTTTTTCTTTTCTACATTTGGTGGACGGATTAATATTGAAATAATGAAGGAAATAACACTTAAAATACCGATTATAATGAAAGTTGGTTGAAATCCCCCAAGTATCGCTCCAATAAATGATCCTGCAAGCGCACCAAATCCGAAACCTTGGTAGACAATCCCGTAATTTGTACTATGGTTTTTTAATCCAAAGAAATCTCCGACAATAGCTGGGAATATAGTTATATTACCGCCGAAGCAAAAGGCGACACTTGCTACACAAGCAAAATAGATTCCGTAATTTAGCGGAATAAAACTTAAAGTAAAGACTGACAAACCTATAATAATAAAAGTTGCAGAGACAATTTTCATTCGGCCGATTTTATCTGATAACGTCCCAAGAATGATTCTACCTACTGTATTAAAGATTGCAATCATAGCAACGGCGTTTGCAGCGGTTGCTGCGCTAAGTCCAACGAGTTGTACACCGATATCTTTTACCATACTTATTAAATACAAACCACCCATACACGAGGTGAATAACATAAAAAATAGCAGATATACTTGTTTCGTTCGCATCATTTCACGCGGAGTATAGTCATTGTGTAATGTTTCAGTTACAGCATTACTTACAATTGCCTCACGTAAGAAGAACGATCCGATTAACACTAAAAGTAACACGATAATACCCCAATATAAGAACGCTTGTGATACACCAAGGTTATCGATAAGATTTCCGTTTATATATCTAAAGATTAAGCTGCCCATTCCATACGCTGATACAGATATACCTGAAATAAGCCCTTTCCGATTTGGAAACCATTTAATTAAATTAGATAGTGATGTAATATAAGCTGTTCCATCCGCATAACCAACAACGACACCAGCTAATAAATATAATAGTGGTAAGGAAGAAACTTGTGAACTAAGTATTAAGCCGAGTCCTAAAACAATTCCTGCAGTAGCAATAAGTTTCCGAAGGCCTAATTTTTTCTGTAACTTTGCTGCAAATAAAGTTGAGAATGATAAAGAAAAACTTGTTATAGAGAAAGTTATCGCTACTGAATTAAGATTCCATCCAAACTTACTTACAAGGGGTTGATTAAATAAACTCCATGTATAAATTGTTCCAAGTCCAATTTGAACACTGATTGTACCTAGAACAATTAGTAACGGATTTATAGAAGTTTGTTTCATACTAACTGTCCCCTTCTTTTATCTTGACATGAATTTTCACAGTTAGTATATCCATCATAAATTGCAAGATACTGTACGGAAAATGGTAATTAAGTTCATATACACAAAAAGACACTTCATAAAGAAGTGCCTTTTGCAGGTTATATCAGATGTTTCTAAAGAAAGCTTTGTTAAGATAAGCCATTTTCAAATGCTTATGTATATATGTTATCAAATAATTTCTTATATGTGATGAGACTTAAGACGTATTTTTCATTCATCATATAGTCGGATGAAAAATTAATATTCGATTTCATCAAAATCTTTCGGCTGCGGTACAGTTTGCATATTAGCTGCATCTTTAGGATCGCTATAAATCGCATTTTGCTCTGTATTTACATCTTTTATATTTTGTTTTTTATTTTTGTTCACTTTATCTTTCACTTTCAATCACTCCTTTTTGTTATAGGAGTAATTATGCCCTATTACCGTTACTAAATGTATCAGCGACTAAATTACTAAATTCACGTAAATAATATAAGTAATTATCACCGCCGTAGTTATATCTTTTGTTATACATTTTTGCAACAACTACATTATATTCAGGTATTACTAAAATGGTCGGTCCAGTAATCCCTAATATTTGATACGACCCTTTTGGAACACGTTCACCAAGTTCGCTTAATTGCGCAGGCTCATTTTGGATGAACCAAAACAATCCATTTTGTGGTAGCTCTTTGTTTATATATGTTGGACTCTGCAAACTCGTAGCGATTTTTATAACTTCTTTTGGAACAATTTGTTTACCATCTATCCCACCTTGATTTAAATGAAGATTGCCCCACTGCGCAAATTCTCTAGCTGAGACAAACAAATTTTTTTCAGTACCGTCATCTACCGTACCAATTTCACTAATTGCGTCTTCATTTGGATTATTAACAACGTCAACTAAATTTTCATCTCGCTGAACTCTCCAACCTGTTTCTTGAAAATTAGCAGGCTTAAACACACGCTCCTTTAACAATTCAGGAAAACTTTTGTTATATAGCTGATAAATAAGACGTGTCATCATTCTTACATTAATATCTCTATACGCCCATGATTGCCCCGGTGCAAATTCACGAAAAATTGTCCTGTCATTCGTTTCTTCTAATCCGTGCGAATGTGTTACTAAATGTCTTATCGTCGTTTTACTAAGCAATGCAGGATCAAAGTCTTTAAAATATTTTATCGCTTCATCATCAATAGAGTTTATTTTCCCCTCATAAAGCGCATACGCTATCATTAATCCTAAATAACTTTTTCTAGCAGAAGCAACGTTAAATTGTGAAGATGCTGTTACTTTCTTGCTTGTAGATGTATTTGAGTGATAACCACTATAATGCTCTAGTACGATTTTATTATCTTTTATAATACAAAGTGCTGTAGCAGAACTATGATTTTTTTCTTTTATATCCTCTACCCAAGAAATCAACTTATCATATGTATACAAATAAATCCCCCTTAATACACATCAAAATTACAGCATGAAAGAAAAGTGCAAAATAATTTTCACACCTTTCTTTCAAGTAAAATAGCTTTGATGTTCTATACTTAAATGATCCACCAGTTCCAGCAATTAAAGCAACCAAAACATCCAGCGCAGCCTACACATCCGCCACATCTGCCGCCGCAACCACCGCAGCGTCCACCACAACCTCCGCATCCGCCGCAACGACGTACATCGCCTTGAATGTAATAATATGGATATTGATTTTGTTGTTGATCCCAATACACAACATTGCCAGTTTGATAATCATTAAGGTTTAATGATTGTAGTTCTTGTTGAAACTGATTCATTATGAAACCCTCCATTTATAAATGTAAATTCCGTCCAAATATTAAAGTTAATAAATTCTTGTAAACAAAGTAGAAACAAGACTATAGACTAAATACGTACATCAACAAAATATGAACTTACACTAGGTAATGTACCTTGTTTTTTAGCCTATTTTCTTTATATTCATTTGATGGACATATTTACTATAAATAAAGTGATTTAAAAATTACTAATCCAACAATTTAGTAGTTCATCACTTAACTTTCTTTCTAGTAATTCCTTCACTAAAGGCATTGGCATGATTTCATAATGATTTAAGGCTTCTTTATTATAATCTATCCAGTGAAATGCTAAATGAGACTCGCTAGATTTCGGTGTTAAGTCCGTATGTAAATCTTGTGACTCTACTTCAAAAATGTGGTTAATTTCATGATGAAGCACTTCTTTATCTTGCCATTGATTTTCTATGACTCCTAAAAATTGTTGTATACTACAGTTTACTCCAAGTTCTTCTCTTAACTCTCTTATTAATGCATTCTCTGCTGATTCTCCAATTTCAATATGGCCACCAGGTAAAAAATAATGATGGCCAATATATTCAGCAACTAATAATTTTTCATCTTTTATCATGACTGCTCGTACAATATGATGGAATTTACTTTTCAATTGATATCCCTCCTAGTTATTCAATGTATAGTTGCTCAAAATAGTCATTTAGTATTGGTATAATATAAATCATAGGTGTTTCATACGGATGAATATCATTAATAACTTCAAGAGCATCTTTTACAAGTTCTCGTTTACACTTTATTTCAACTTTACATTCTTGCCCTTCGCATATTCGCCCAATTTCTCCATTAAAAGGAGATGCCTCGTCTAAAGGTCTCCAATATCCTTTCACTGAACTATAGGAAAGACAATGGTCATATTCGCCCGTTTTACATGCTCCAATTTTATTTAATTCATCCCTTAACGTTTCAATATATTCTTCAGGAATGAACACTTCAATTTTCACTTCAGTAAATTGCATATTTCATTTCACACCTTTACTTCCTAATAGTTAAACAAATAAACGATATACTTGCTCACCATCATACTCCTGTCCTAATGATATGAAACCATATCGTTCATATAGTTTCTTTGCAGAGATATTATCTTTATGTACTGTTAATCTAATTTCTTTACACGCCTTAAACGTATTTTTTATTATATTAATACTTTCTTGTAATGCTGCTTTTCCATAACCATTACCTTGCTGCGATTGATCAATAATAAATCCGTTAATCCAATACATATCCGATGTCTCTCTTACAACAGCATGCATAACAAAACCAACCATAAGGTCACCATCGTATATAGCGAATGGTATGTACTCTACATTGTCACCATCTGGTTTTATATATACTTTAGCAAGCGAAACTGCTACGGATGGCACAAAATTCAACTGATTTCCTTTAACTTGTAGCTTTAATGCTGCTTCCCAATTTTCTCTCGTAACAACCTTTAACTGGACATTCAATATTGTAAGCTCCCTTATATAGAGGATGTATGTTTATATTCAACGTAGCGAAATAATTCCCTTTTTCGACAACAACTTATAACATGATTTTTATAAAATCTTGAATGAATTTTTGTTCATCTATTTCTAGTGCTATATGGGCTCCATCAGATATAGAGCTAGGGCGAAAATCAGCAAATGTTTGTCCTTTCGTATCTCCGTATGTATCTACATTTACTGTACGATGCACAAATTCAAAAAAACTTGGATTTACTAATCCGCTTATTGCAACCACATCATGTAGCAAAGGTCCTTCCATAGATGGATTAAGTTTTTGGTATGCGGATAGATAGTAATCATACATTGGTTTCATTATCATATGAAATGGATTCTTTGTATTAGCTTGAATATAGTTAAATACATTCGGTGTTAACACAGCTTTGTTTGTTACATTTAAAGGGAATATGAATAAATTCTTTGCTTGATGGAAAACAATTTTACTTGCTATCGGATCTCCATACACGTTTGCCTCTGCTAATGGCGTAACGTTTCCTACTTCTAAAAAAACACCACCCATGAAATAGATTCCTTTTACATTTAGCATTAAATTATTCCATAAATTAAAAGCAATTGCTAACGAGGTAGATCTTCCTACATCAACAATCGTTAAATCTTTTCCGTACTTTATAAGAATCGCAGCAATACTGCCGAAATTATATATTGGAATAGATAATACATTTTCTGGAACATGGATGGACCCTAATCCTTCTGCTCCGTGAATTTCAGGGTAGTACGTAGTAATTTCTTCTGTAAGTGGTTTTGTTGCACCACTAATGACAGGAATATCTTGTCTATTTGCTAACTGTAAAATATAAGCTGCATTATGTGCAGCATGTATATGCTCAACATTTCCGTATCCGGTTACAATACCGACAATTTCAATTTCGGGATGCAGTAAACCATACATAATGGCAAATGAGTCATCAATACCTGGGTCTCCGAAAAATAATACTTTTTCCAAGAAATACTCTCCCCTCATAAAAACATAGAGTCATCAATAACTATGTATATGAAAAAAGCAAGTATATCTATGCGAATTTTAGGATGGATAATGTTTTACAAAATATTAAAAAGGAACTAGCCTATGCTAATTCCTTTCTTAAGTAACCATTCTCAAATTTAATTAATTATCGTATCCTTCATAAATTGCATCATTTATTTGATTTTGTATTTTTTTATCATCAGGTACAGGTTTCCACCAATTTCCTGTAATAAATAACATAGTTAATAAATTATAACTATCACTAAAATAACTTTCTTTCTTATTCTTCATCCAATCCCAACCGCTATTTACCCACTTTTGATTATTGCTACTCGTTATACTTGCAGCAATAAACGGTGAAACAAATACAGCAGTTGAATAACTACCAATATTGGATCCGTTTAATTGATAACCATCCACAATTTTAGAAGGATTTCCATTCGTTTTATTTTGAATCCATGAAGAGACTTTATCAGAAATGACTTTACTTCTTTTCTCGCCGTACATCGCATAGTCCATTACAATTCTCAATGGTACCCGACTAGCATTGTAATAATATGCATTTGTATATTCTGACTCATCTAAGAAGTCTTTAGGTGCGGGTTGTGGTGGGTTTTTTACAACGAAATCTGAAATAAGTCCTGTATTTGGAGAGTACTTATTACTAAATTGCGTATAAACATCGTACAAATTATTAATAACAGTAAGCCAAGTTTTATCACCTGTAAATTCATAAAATGCTCTAAGGTGTGACATCATCCAATCAGATGGTCTCGTATCAAGTGAACTTTTAGAATCCCAATCTCCTAAATTTAGTCGGTTATTATTTGTAACATTACTAGCTTTAATACCTTTTGTAATCATGTCTTGTGCTTCTTTCAAATAATTAACTGTTCCATTAGATCCCCACTGCTTATGAGCAAGAAGAAGAGAATACGCAATATCTAAATCTCCATCAGTAGCAGAATCAAAATGACCTTGTGCTTTTTTACTATCTGCGACAACCCATCCCATTAAATTAGGATTTTGAGAACTTTTAAAAGTTCTTGCTGTTTTAAATAAACCGTCATAGATTTTTTGAGCATTCGAATCATAACCAGCCATTAATACTGTAATTATCATCCCATACCCTTGACCTTCTGAAGTTCCAAGTGGCTTAAACCCATCAGCATCACCTGTAATCTCTCCTTTTACATAATAACCACCAGGTAAAGAAGATAAATCATTTTTCAAATATTTCTTTTTCCAATTATCGTAGTAACTTCTTACAGAAGCATTTAAACTTTCCTGTGTAACATGATTCGGTTTTATAACACCTGCATAATTAACTTGCTGGGGAAATGGTTTCATCTCCTTTGCAGCAGCTACTTGTTGATTAACTACGGGAATAGAATTTTGTATTGAATTTTCCGTTACACTTGCTGCGAAACTAGAATTAGAAAAACTAGCTAGTCCGATTCCTACAATAGAAATACATGTGAAAATTTTTCTTTTTCCATTCATTATGTTGTCAGCTCCTTTTAAAATGCTTACTACATAAAATGTAACATACAATATTTAACTGAAATACAAAATATTATATTTATCAACATAAGAAAGAAACTATATAAAAAAGTATCATAAAATTATTATTGAATTACATTATACGGATTGATTATTTGCTAAATTCCTATGTTTTTCTTTTCTTAATACTGGTATATGAGCAATCACAATTCCAAGTATAGTAATTCCTCCGCCAATTATCGAAACTAAAGTTGGCACTTCTCCTAACCATATCCAAGCAATGAAACACGCAGCTATTGGCGTTAAATATAGAGAACTTGTTGCTTCAGAAGCACCAGCACGAGATATAATATAGGCCAATGCAATATACGGGAGTACTGTTGGAAAGACACCTAAATATATAACGCTCAAGTTAACTTCAAGAGGAGCTGCTAGTACTTCTTGATAAACTCCGGGTAAGAAAATAAGCATACATACAGTACTAGACAAAATTGTATATATGGTAAATGGTAAGAAACCGTATTTTTTTAAGTAAGATGTTTGGAAAACGAAAAATAGACTTTCTGAAATCGCCGCTAATAATATAAATAATCCCCCGCTATTCAATTGAATAGCATCGCCTTGGCTAAATGAAATTAAGGCAATTCCTGCAAAACTAATTACACCACCAAGCCAACCATTTAATTTCATTTTGTCATTCAAAAAAACAGAAGCAAGAATTGCCGTCACTATTGGAGTGACTGAAATTATTAAACTTGCAGATCCAGCATTTACTGTTTTTTCGCCGTAATTTAATGCGATGTGATAAATAGTAAACCCTAAAGCACCAAATATAAAAATTGCTGGGATATCCTTTAAATCCGGTAATCGTAGTTTGTATATAAATGAAAATAACAAAAGTATAAATGAAGCGATTAATAAGCGTAGTAAAGTAAGGTGTTCAGGCGTATAAGATTCAAGCCCCATACGAATTGCTGGAAAAGCAGTTCCCCATATAAGAATTGTAAAAGCGTGAGCACATATAATGCGTAAATCCCATTTTTTATTATGCATATTTTCTCTCCTTCCCTAAAAAACCAACCATTTTTAAATTACCAATTATTTCTTTTCATCATATTTAATAGTTGATACAATGTCTTCAACCAGTTATTTATCGGAAAAACCAACCACTTTGAATCTTTTAAATAAACGAAGGAGTTTTTTATATGACAACCGATAAAAAAGTGCCCAAATATCGGCAGATAATAGACTATATGAAAGAAAAAATTGAAAACGGAGAATGGCCAATTGGAAGTAAAATCCCTAGTCAGCGGCAGTTAGCAAAATTATTTCATGTAAATCGAAGTACTGTAATAAATGCGCTAGATGAACTTATGGCAGATGGTTTAATTCAAGGACAAATCGGAGCAGGAACAATTGTAACAAATAATACATGGTCATTATTAGCAACTAATCCCCCGCCCGATTGGAGTGAATATGTAAAGGCCGGTATTCATAAACCAAGTAAGTTAATGGTGCGAGAAATAAATGAAGCAGAAGCAAATAAAACGCTTATCCATCTTAGTAAAGGCGAACTTGCACCGCACCTTTTCCCGCTCGAAACTATGCAATCTATAATTAAAAACGTCAGTGAGGAATTAGATTATTTCGGATACGAAGAACAAAAAGGTTTTTATCCGTTACGTGAAGCAATAAGCAAATACGTAAAATCATTTGGAATACATGCATCACCGGGTTCTATATTAATAGTCTCTGGTGCACTCCAAGCATTACAATTAATATCAATTGGTCTTTTACATAGAAAATCAACTGTTTTACTTGAACAACCTTCTTACTTATATTCACTTCATGTTTTTCAATCAGCAAATATAAATTTATCCGGTATATCAATGGATCACCACGGTATTTTACCTAACGACTTATTAAAACGAATTAAATATAGTCAAAAGAATAATATTTTATATTCAATCCCTTGTTTTCAAAATCCAACGGGGATATTGATGTCCAAAGAGCGAAGAAAAGAAATATTAAAAATATGTGAAAAAGAGCAATTGCCTATCATCGAGGATGATATTTACCGAGAGTTATGGCTTGATGAATCACCTCCAGCTCCTTTAAAGTCGATGGATAAACATGGACATGTATTATATATTGGTAGTCTCTCTAAAACACTTAGCCCAGGACTTAGAATTGGATGGATAATCGGACCAGAACCTGTTATTGATAGATTGTCAGATATAAAAATGCAAACAGACTATGGATCCAGCTCTTTATCTCAAAGAGTAGCTGCTGAATGGATAAATGAAGGTTTTTATGAAGAACATGTAGCAAACGTAAGAATGCACCTGAAAGAACGAAGACAAATAATGATACGAGCTTTAAATAAATATTGTGTAGATATTGCATCATGGGATATTCCTAGTGGTGGATTTTTTATATGGCTAAAGGTTGTACATAACATTCCGATGAAAAAACTATTTTCAGAGGCACTATCAAAAGGAATTCTTTTAAATCCGGGACGTATTTATGAAGAAGAATCAGATCAGTACATTCGTTTATCATATGGATATGCTACTCCAGAACAAATGACTAACGGAATTAAATTGCTCAGTGAATTAATTCGGAAGTTAACGGCATAAAAAAAATCCTCTTTTGTTTTTGGAGGATTTTTTTATGTATCTTATTTACCACAATTTCATTTCCTGCCCTAATAAAATAAGTTCTTCATAAGGATCTCCGTCAATATTTAATACTTGAGCAAAAGCAGGTTCTGTTTTTAAACCTTGTTCCTTTAAGTGAATAACTTCTTCCCTTATATGGGGATGCTGCATTAATAACATGTGCTCCACTATCATATGTCTATATGCATTTTGATTACGCACTGGCTTAGGTTGAGCAAATAATTCAAATTCAAAACCTTCGAATTCAAAATTCACCTTTATCGATTCAGTACCTTTAATTTTTTTCTTTTTAATGTTGAACCCTCCATAAGAACCATATAAAGATCTCATTTCCTGCTCAAAAACATCAAAGTTATATACTTCCATTACAATATCTAAGTCAGATTGAGGAGTATCAATTCTTATCGGGATTGTCCCGCAAAGAACGGGATTATATAAAGCTAAATCTTCCATTATGTTTAGGCTATTCAAAACATCATATATTTTTTGTTGCTTGTCATTGCCCGATTGTAAATATGTAATAGATGTAAACATAGAAGTCTCTCCTTCATTTAACATAATAATCAGCTCACTAAATTTGAGAAAATAGTTCAATCATTGGATTTTGTTCTAGGAGTACCTTTATTTCAATATATTAAGCCGAACTAACTATATTTTTCAACTTTTCTCCTATACTGCAATACTATAAAAATAAAAAAGGAGGAATTATTATGAGCATTTTTAACATTCTTTTAACCGTACACATCCTATTTGGAACAATATGCTTAATCACTGGTATTGTAGCGATGGTTGCCCAAAAGAAGAAAGGAAAACATACCGAATGGGGCGAAATATATCATGCATCCTATGTTGTCATTACCCTTACGGCAATACTATTATCCATTATCAACTGGGATAAAATTGCATATTTATTTTATGTAGCAATCTTCTCTTATTCATTTGCGATTTATGGATACCTTGCACGAAAAAAACGTTGGAAAAATTGGCTCCATCACCACATTAGAGGTATGTTAGGTTCTTATATAGGGGCAGTCACCGCACTTTTAGTAAATGTCGGCATCCATATTCCTATTATAAATTTACTTCCGCCAATATGGTTTTGGTTTTTACCCACCTTAATTGGTATCCCCCTCGTAGCCAGTGTATCAAAAAAATATAAAAAGCGTAGTTGAAATTAATTACATTTTGATTACTTTCTGATTATTAGAATGAAAAATTATACTCTATGTATCACGAATGATATCATGAGTGCTCGCCCTATGAATATTTAAAATAAAATGCCGCCCAACAGGACGGCTCTTATTTTTACTTTACAAACGTAACATATTCACCAGAAACCCATTGATTTCCACCAACATTATACCAACCATCTTTATATCCAAATGATTGATATTTTTCACCTTGATACACGTTTTTCACAATGCCGTAATTTGTTCCTGGGCCGGTACGAACACGCAATACATCAGCGATTATAGTAACTACACCTACACCCTCGTTTGATGATTGTGAAGGTGTTGGTACATTTCCTCCCGTATAACGAATATATGATGGATCGTTATAAATCCACTGATCGCCACCGAGATTTAACCAGCCATTTGATTGTCCAAATACTTTGTAGGACTCTCCTTTCCCTAATTGACGAATAACGCCATATCCAGTACCAGGTCCTTTTCGTAAATTTACATTACTACCGTTAATATAAGCAATCCCTACACTATCATTCGACGGGGGAGGAGTCACTACGTTTTGAGCACCTTTTCCAAAAGTATCCGTTCCATATCCTTTGTAGTTATATTGCAAATGCGGGCTATCCACAAATCCTTTCCAGTCACCGCCCCATTCAAAGCCAATTTGTTTAGCATAACGAATTGCTGATGCCCACGGTTCTTTATTATAGCCATTCCAATCTTCTGTACCATTCGACTGAATTGGAACAAAATCTAATGCCTGTCCTACTAAGTGATATGAGCGCATCGTTTGTGATGCTCCTTTACGAACATATTCACGTTGTTGCTCGACCGTACGGATTGTTTCATAAATTAATACTTCAATTCCATTGTCGATACAGTACTGATACCACTTAAAAGCTGCAGCTTTCGTATTATCCGCTAATTTATTCAGATTACTTACATTTCTATTGTGGTATTTCAATATGCAACATCTCCTTTTCTATTATCCTATGCAAAACTCGTCTCATGGGTTGTACATATACCTAGAACGATCCGAAGTACAAATACATAAGAAGCCAATTCATCTAAATAGATTTACATTTCTAGCTTCAAACTTTGTAAACTGAAATCGAAGCAATAAAAAAACCGCAACCCAGGTCTTCTAGTTGCGGTTTTTGGTATTTTCTTTTTATATGCAACATGCCACCTTGCATTATTAATCCTAATATATAGGTTGTGTAAATTTTCCCTTTATGAATAACACTTCTTATTCATGACTTTTCAAATCCAATATTGAATGTAAACGATCCGGATAATTAGTAAACATCCCGTCGACTCCCCATGAAAGTAACTTTTTCATATCTTTTTCATTATCTACTGTAAATGGATGAACTTCTAATCCGTTTTTCTTTATTTTATTTACATAATCTGAATCAATATATTTGTAATTCATACCAAGACCTATGCAGTACGTTTTATACTTTTCTATCTCTAATTCTGTTAATTGAACTGCTTTTTTATAAGGTAGAGGGTGTTGCAAAACTCATAAATATCCAAAAATGAATGCATAAAGAAACCCGTTTTCCTGGAAGAATGATAGTATCCTAAAACTATCTCCAGAAAGGACGGATTTACTAGTATGATAACCAATTTTGATCAAAATCAATCCATTTTACAAATTTTATTTGCCTACGTAGACAGTTTAACCATTGGAGGCGTTCCGCCTATGACAGGCCGCCCACCCATCTGTAGAAAAGCTTTACTCAAATGTTTTTTTATAAAAACGGTATTCCAGATCAATTCATTACGTAAGTTAACTCGTTTTTTACATCAATATCCTTCATTTCGTGTATCTTGTGGCCTTTCGCTTGTTCCTCATATATCTACTTTTTCACGTGTAGGCACTTGGTTTCGCAACGAAGAAATTCCGTTGCTTCATAAACAAATTCTTCAAGAAAAGAATTTAGGGTTAATTCCGTGCGTTTTAATTGATAGTACAGCCTTACGGAGTAGTTTATATGATTCTCAAGCGAAATGGGGAAAATCTACTCGCTATGGTTGGTATAAGGGATATAAAACTCATGTCTGTTCTACACCAGAAGGTGTTATATTGTCGTATGCATTTACAACCGCAAATGTACATGATAGTAAAATAGCTCCTGCATTGCTTCGGGATATACAAAACCAAAATGTGTTATTTTCCGTTGCAGATGCCGCTTATGATAGTCAGCACATTCATGAAATTGCCGGAGCATGTGATATCTTTGCGATCAATCCAATTAACCCGCGTAATAGCGGACCAATCAAAAGTACACATCGTCGTGTAGTGTCTCATTTTCTACAAACTACCTTTGGCAAACAGTTGATGAAAGAGCGTGGAAAAATTGAACAACAGTTTAGTCATCTCAAAGATAAAGGGCTGGAACAGCCACGTTGGTATGGTCAAAATCGCTATCTATTGCATGTTCAGCTAGTTTTTCTGATTCATAACATTGCATATTTATTTTAGTTTTGCAACACCCTCAAGGTAATAATTGTACTAAAGATATATTACTATTTAAGCTATGAATCTTTTGCAGACTTTCTTCACTAAACGATTGAATAATAACTTTATCCTGTATTTCATAGTGATTAATAATTTCTAATAATTTTTCTTCCATTCCTGGATATTCATTAGGTGATTTTGTTTCAATATAATAGTTTGCGTTATGCCCAAACGTTTCAATAATTTCTGTTAATGTTGGGACTTTAGCATTTTCAAATTCTTTCTTTGCTAAGTTCGGATATTTTTCGTTGAAAAAAGAATCTGCATTTAGTTGCTTTATTTCTTCTAATGTATGCTCTTTCACTAGCCCAGTACCATTTGTTGTACGGTTTAAGGTTTCGTCATGCATTGCCACTAAATGCCCATCTTTTGTCATTTGGAGATCAATTTCTATATAATCTCCATTCATTTTTTGTCCTAATTTATATGCTGCTATTGTATGTTCAGGCGCATATGCAGAAGCACCTCTATGTGCGATATTTTTTATATGATTTGATTGATTAATAGCTTTAGTATACTTATGTTCATTTATTTTCTGAAAAACAAAGATACTTATTACTATAAATGCACAAATTATTGTAACGAGATATATCTTTTTCATAACGATTTATAAGCTCCTATATAAAGACGATTTAACTTGAATGATTTACTCAATTAAATGTCGATTTTCCAATACAGTCATTTTGCCGATATCTTGAAATCCCAATTTTTTATAAATATTGATTCCATCGGGTG
The DNA here is from genome assembly GCF_045291115.1 of Bacillus sp. PPSBB_2. Taxonomy (NCBI): domain Bacteria; kingdom Bacillati; phylum Bacillota; class Bacilli; order Caryophanales; family Bacillaceae; genus Bacillus; species Bacillus sp. PPSBB_2. The sequence goes on along the minus strand of NZ_CP147983.1, from coordinate 2,795,853 downwards.
AAGCTTGTAATACACAATACGTATTTTTAAATTTATGTGCTTCTTGCAGCAGGAAATTGAACATAGCAGATCCGAATCCTCGTCCTCTCATTCCTTCTTTCGTTGCTATGTCATAAATACCAATACTATCTTTTGAACATATCAATGAACCAACAGTTACGACTTCACCTTCATATAACCCTAAAAATAATTTCAGATTCTCACTGTTACATATATCAAGATTAGAAATTTGATTATAGAATGCTTGTACATGTATACCTTCTTCTGATGTACCGAATAGATCAGCTAACGTTTCTCCAAATTTATTTATTTGTCCAGGTGAAGATGCTTGTTGAATAGTAAAACTTACTGGCATGTTTATTGTTGGGGAAATTGTTTTTAAGTCTGCTACCATCGCAATATTCTGTTCCACTTCTTTTAAACCGATTTTAATTAACTCACTTTTTATATCCCGCTCTTGCTCCTCATCCCATAACCAAACACTCATTGGAAAATTTCTTTGATAATAGTATTCTACCTCTTTATATAATTTCTCGATCCCTTCCGTTAAATTATTGTTTAGTAGAGTGATGATATTAAATGTATCGGCAGGTAATCCACAATCAACAGCAATATAATCTTTCGTTTTTTTATACTCATTCCGGGCACAAATTGTGCAACATATGAAGTTTTAAATGCAAAGTTTTCTAGTAGTAGTTGTTTATAATTCATCAATAGTTCTCCTTTTCATAAAAAGTAATAATCGAATCTCTCTATATTAAATATAACATATTAGAAATTTACCTTTTTTTATAAAAAGTACCTCTTTAAATTGTGCTCTATAGTTTAAAATAATTAAAAATGATATAACGTTGTCGGAATGAAAAAAGTGGTATATAATAAATATTAACATTACTAGTAATTATTTTAGGTATTCCTAGAATAAAGGAGCGATACATATGAAAATTACTATTTATTTCGGAAGTCATGAAGATCAAGATGTTCGTACTATGGACTGTCATTTAGATGTAGAAGATACAGAAGAGATTGTTTCTGTATCATAATATAAATAGTTAGGGTAAACCCTATTCCCTACAGCGTTTAAGGCACCTTTTATAAGGTGTCTTTTTTGTTATATTTTCATCAAAAACCCTTTACTTTATAGCATTTTAATAGTAAAATATAATTATACGAACAAACGTTCTTTTCTATTTTAAACGTACATGAAGGGATGATTTTAACAATGGCTCCATTAAAGCGCAGAGGAAGAAAAAAGCAAGCACCTATTATTTCAAATACAGGCTTTATCGGCTCTGTCTTTATTGATACATTGGAGTTACAAAAGAAATCCTATTATTTCGCTCGTAAAAAACTTCAAATTGTTCATCACGTATTAGATGGTCTCTCTGGAGCAACAAGCGCTTTGTTTAAAGAACATAACATTTCAGCATACATGTCATGTGTATATTTACATAAACAAAAGAAAATTGGCTTTGTTCTTTCAACGAAACCATTTGAACAAAATGATGGCATTGCTTATTTTGTAAATTATTTAATCGAAAAGAATTTTTACGGCGGCCATGACGAAGATGTAGAATATCAAGAAGTATTTAATACAGGTTTTATCGGTGTAGTATTCGCTGATTTATCTAGTATAGATCGCTTTAATTTCGAGTTTGAAATGGGTATGCTAACGAAATTAATGAAAGATATGATTATTCCGGTTAAAGAACTCTTTTTACGCCATAATGTACCGGCTTACATCTCCACTTCTCACTTAGAAGAACAAAACAAATTAGGTTTCGTTCTCTCTGTAAAGCCATATGACGAACGCGCTGAAGCAGATTTATATTTTGAAGCATATTTAAAAGAACGCGGATTATTTATTGGTGATGAAGAAGATGATATTGATAAGATTGTCATTAGAAAAACAGCTGAATTACGATAGAAAAGCGCAGGATGCTAATCCTGCGCTTTTTAAGTTACGTTAAACACTATAATCTTTTGAATGAATTTCTAAATTAAACTTATTTGCTAAAATTTTATTCAAAGTAAAAAATACAATCCCCCCTGCAATGGGAAGCGTGTAGGCTGGAATGAAATTTAATAATAGTCCTGATATTGCAAGTGCTATTGGTTGCATTATTTTACCTAAGCTTAATCCAATACTAAGAACTCTTCCTCTATATTCTTCAGGAATCTCATTTTGCATGAAATACATTAAAGGAATATCAATTTGTGCTATCATAAATCCTAAAAAGAACATAATCATGCAATACGTAGTAACATATACCAAATTATTTACTACAATAGATTTAAATAAAACAGGTATCCCTGAAACTATCATAAAAATTGCCAACATAAAACTTATTTTTTTCAATAGATAAGAATAAGAATAACAATCAGTTATCTTTTTCACTAATATTGCACCAACTATCATACCTATCGGAAAAGTCCCTTGAATCATACCAAATTGCTTAGAATTAAGATTGAGAACTGTGTTAATAATGTATGGCAACGGAACGGTTACAGCAAAGCCTAAAAAGAAATTAAGGGAAATTAAAATACTAAAAGTATTTTTTAAGCTTTTCCGCTCCAATAAGTAAGAGTATCCCTCCTTTATATCTTCAATAAAATTAATTTCTCTAATTGAACATTCCTCATTTATGTTTTGCTCGCACAATTTAAAGTTTATAAACAATATGGATATAGCCGAAAGGATAAATGAAATACCGTTAATAATTATAAAAGTTTTCATATCAAAGACTGCAAAAACAATGCCCCCTAACATAGGCCCTAAAATTAAAGATATAGAATCGATAATTTTACTTATAGAATTTACTCATTAACCGTTCTTTAGTAACCATATTCGGTTTTACGGCCTCTAATCCTATTCCAAAAAACGTTGTAAATACGGTCATAAGAAAGGTAGTAGTATAAATAATGAATAAGTTTAATCCATAATAGTTGCTTAATATATAAACAGTTATTAATAAGCACCCGCTTAATACATCCATGCAAACGACGAGTTTCTTTTTATCAACCTTATCAGCAATGACACCGGCAAATGGATTCATAACAATCATTGGAATCGTTCCTAAAATAAGCGTAATCGCGAAATTTAAAGCAGATCCGGTTATTTGTAATACATACAACCCTAATGCGAAACTATAAATAGAGCTACCAAATAGTGATACTGTTTTTGCAATTGAATATAAACAAATATTTCTTAGTTCTTGGTTTCTATTTTTATTTTCTATATGTAATCGTAAACTTCCCATCATTTTCCCCCCTGCATAACTTTGTATTACGTACATTGTAAGTTCTTGGGTCAGCCCAATAGCAATATGTACGATTTGAAAAGTTTTAAGGGAAAATAAATAAAAGATGGAGTTAACCCCATCTTTTTCCGAAAAATGAATATGTATAAATTTCTTCTCCTTGAACAAAGAAATCTTCGTACTTTCCGCCTCTTTTTAAATAATTTGAAGTGCTTTCATCAATCGATTGAAACTGTAAATTTTGGATTTCTTTCGTTACTTTTGCAGATGTAAAATTCCCTCGGAGTCTAGGTGCAATTTGGCTATTTATACTAAATTTATTAAATAAAATAAATGAACTTAATAAATAACAATTGTGTTTAAAAAGGGAATTTAATTCGCGCAATAAGAACTCCTCATGTTCAAAACTATAATTACTTGTACCTGATTGATCGATTACAATATCAATAGAACTACTCTGAATAGGTATGTTTAGAAAGTCGGCACAAATAAATACAATATTTCTTTTCACATTTCTTCTCTCAATTACATCTTTTAAAAGTAAAAGTTTATTCAAATCTCGATCAACAGCAATATATAAACAATTTTCCGGTAGTTCTTCATAAATATTTCGTAAAAAGAACCCAATACCAGACCCTAAATCAAGTAGTATTTTTTCATTTAAATCTAGTTGCATTAGTTTCTTTTTTGACCATTCTCCTCCTCTTTGAACATTTTCCAAAAAAGCAGTATCGGTTTCATGGATATAATCCGAAATAGAATCTTCAAGTGATGTCTTTTCATACGCTTTCAACGAGTTACCAGCTGTTAAAACCCCTGAAATAATCGCGTATTCTTCACCACAATTACAAATTAACTTTCCTTCAATAATTTGATTCTTATTAATAATCCCATCTTCAAGAATTAAATTTCCGTTACACTTAACACATTTAAATAAATGAAGTACTTTTAAATCTACCCCTAAAATTGAACTCGAAATTTCAGTTTCTATAGATAAATTATTTAACGTTTTCTTTAATTTATCTTTTCGTTCCTTTAAGGTTTTTATCTCTTGTTCAATCTTTTCATATTTTACTTTAAATATAGATTGATAAAAAATATCCTTTTCATAGTCTAAGGATTTCCCTAAATTTTTATAAAAAAACAGTTCTTTAATTTCATTCAAGCTAAACCCTATCCATTTGTACTCTAATATAAGTTCTATATCCTTTTGACAATACTCGTCAAAAAAATAGTGACTTCCTTTTTTCTCAGGAATAACGAGTCCGAGATCCATATAATGTCTAATCGTATCTACACTTACATTATTTACTTCTGCAAACTTACTGATTTTCATCCTAATCACTACCATTTATATATTTGTTTATACATACTTCTTTATTATTTTAAAAAATCCTTTCATCTCCCTATATAAAATTGTTTATATTATGAAAAAGATGTAATTAATTTTAGAGTTCCGCCACATATCCATCAAGCTAAGCTTATATAAGTTTAGCTACTCTTTTTAATCTTGAATTTAAAAAAAGGGTAGCAGGTAGTACGGTTATGTCTATATATCTAAAAAACTTAAAATTAAACTATGAGTTCATGGATAAATTAAAAACTGTGGCGTAAGTACTACAGTTTCTTCCTTCTTCATTGAGTTGAAATATGTAAAGTTACGTACTTTAACTGTAGCGGACTTGTACTACGCGTTCATATTAATTTTATAGACGTTTAAGGATTTTGTTTTATGGTAAGTATTTTTGCTGTGAAATCAGGATTGTAAATATAGATGAACGTGATTCAAATCAAAAAAAGGTACTCCTAGAAGTACCTTTTTTACTATTCTATATGTGCGAACGCTTTCAAAATTATTGGATATAAATTGATGTACGCATTGTATTAAATGGTGAATTTATAGATGTCTTTTGGTACTCAAACGTTCCTTGTTGGTGTCCAGAAGCATCCCATTTATAATACCAGCCAACGATTGGTCTTCCGCCAATTATAGTGGAATCAATACTTTTTACATTAGAACCATTCATTTTAGCAAATGGGTTTTGGCCATAGCCCATTTCTTTCGTTGTAATATATAAATATTTTCCCCCGTGGTTACGCGATGTGCTGAAGCTGTTCTGATTAATTGTTTCTACCCCGCCTAGCTCAGACTCTACTTGTACGACGTTTAGTGAAGTAAGTGGTGCTGCTGGTCCAGCTGAAGCTTCTGTTGCCATTCCTAATCCGACGAACGCTGTGATTGCTAACGATGAAATCCCTAGTGCTGCTTTTTTAAACATAAAAAACATCCCCTTCCATCTATTGTTTTCTCTTTCATTTTCAATATAATCCCAATAACCTTATATGTAAATAGATTGTAGCTGTATAAATATTACTGCGAATATTCTATTATATATTTCTACAATTCTATTACTTAATATGAATGATTTACAGTGCAAAACGAAATACACACATGTCAAGTTTGTAGTGTTGACATAAAAATTGTAAACTGGCTTATGCCTCGTATTTATCATATTTTATATCCAATATTCCTAAGCTTCTGTATTCTAGAATGTTTTTACTACAACTATTCATTTTTTCTTTGCAGGAACAACTGTGATAACATCTCCTTTATCATTTAAAGTCAGAGAATGTAGAAATTATAGCTAGTTATTGATATGCTACCTACTACGTACTGGAGCGCAACCTATCTGATAGGTGAATGATTCATGTGAAAAAGGAAACGCTACCAGTTCTATAGCACCTCCTTTTTATTTAATAAGTTAGACAGAAAGAATAGAAATAATGTTTTTCCTGTTTCACTATCCTTTTGTTTGTAAATGAACTGAGTTTTGAAAAACTATCCTATATAGTATGAATCGGGTATAGACATTAAATAATAGAATAGAGCACCTATTACTCCACAAGTAAAAATAGTAAATCCCATATTTCTTATGCCTTTAATTTTTGACCACAATCCAATAAATCCTGCTATTAACCCACTTAAAGAGAATAGTGAAAAGTTGGAAACGGGTGTAAGAAGAAATTCCGCATTAATCCCTGTCCCCCAACAAACAATAGGTAACACGACAAGGGTAAGACAAAGTAATCCCATTACACTTACAAGTAATTTAAGATATTTGATACCTGCAATAATTAAATAGATTCCACCTATAAATCCACATAACCAGTAAATTGGCATAAAGTAAATCCAAAGAAAATGCAAGATGATCATATGTAATTTCCTCCTATTTATTTTCGCTCATTGTAGTTCTGGTTATTTGATGTTCTGAATTCGTTGCTAATTTATTAAGTTGATTTAGCGTTTCTTCTAAATCAAACGAATTAAACCAACGGTAATCCTGTCTGTCTAGAATACGATAATGCTGACTAATTAGATTTTGTTGTAAGCGAAAGTTCCCTTTTTCTTGAATCTGCTTCCACCAGACTTTTCCTCCCAATGTTTTTTCTTTGAAGTTGTTAGTGCTATTGTGGGCCATTGTTTCGATTACTACTAATGGATCATCCCCAAGAGTATTCTGTAAAACTTCACTATCTCTAAACAATGCACAAATAGCAACAGTGTTGGTCCAACCTGCATTCGTTCTCCCTTTCTCAATTTGAACAAGCGTTTTTTTTGATATGCCGAGAACTTCAGCCATTTTATCTTGTGTATATCTTTTTTCAGTGCGTATTAACTTTATTTTCATTGAAATAAGTTCAATTGCATGCTCCTTATTCACTTTACTTCCCCCCTCAAAAGTAACTAATGTGTTATTTAGTGTAATTTTACACTTTAATCAATTCATTTTCAACTCAATCCTCCTTAAATCTTGTAAGAAATAATTGGATAAGTCATAAAAAAGGCATTCCACAGTTATCTATGAGAAGGTAGCTCGACCATCGATTTCTAACCTCGATGGAGATATATCGAGATCACATTTCATTTTAATTAAATAAAAAACCCGTAAATAATTCACGGGTTTTACTTTAATAACTAATTGCTATTGTACCTTCACCTGCATGAACCGCAAATGAAATTGGTAATGGATATAATTTGAAATCCATTTCAGGGAATGCTTGTCTAATATCTGCAATCCATTCCTCGGCTCCATCTTTATCATTAGCATGGAACATGTGAAGTACTTTTGGTAATTCTTTTTCAAGTTCATTTTTAATATATTCTCGACATTTTTGGATTTTACGAACTTTCTTTTCAAGTAAAAGCTCTCCACCTTTTACTTCTAATATTAAGTTAACACTTAATAAACTTCCAAGTAAAAATTGAATGCCCTTTACACGACCACTTGCATAAAGGCCTTTTAAACTTTTCGGGAATACGTGGAAAGGTCTTCTTTTTTCATCTACTAATGTTTTGTGTATATCTTGTAAAGTCATACCATCATTGTATAACGATTTCGCTTTTCTAATTAGTTCATCCATTGGATAACTTGTTGTTTCACTGTCTAATACCGTTAATGGAAAACCTGCCATTTCTGCAGCTAGCTTCATATTTTGATAGGTTCCACTTACTTTTCCGCTAATAGCAACTGCAAATCCTTCTTCATATTCTTCTTTGCATTTCGTAAATAACTCTACCATTTCCCCAATATTAGGTTGTGAAGTAGTGACTGTTTTACCTTCGTTTAACGCATTATAAACACGTTCACGTACACCTTCTTCACAATCTTTGTACGACATTCCATCAATAATAACTTCGATTGGGATAACAAAGTTATCTCCTTCTGTTTTAAAATTCGCAGTTGTACTATCAGTAATCCAAGCAACACGATTCATGTTGTTCCTCCCTTAATTCAATTCCTCTTTTCTAATTTTTCTATATATTTATGTTATGAAAAGAGAATATCCCTGTAATAGTAACAGGACTTTATTGTTTTGGCTATAGTAGATGCATATTAAATGTGACTATTTCTTGTCTATTTCACAAATAAAAAAGAAAATCAAGGAATTTGCTCGATTTTCTTCTTATCATATACTATTTAAAAGTTTCATTATCTAAAATTACTACATAATCATTTGTTAATCGTCCAGCTTCTTTTGTATAACTAACAAGCCTTTGTATATTATCACAGCAAATTTTTGCTCCCCATACGAGTAACGGTACGCCAATAAAATCAATATGGAACCTTCTAGAAAACAGCCCACCGAAAGTCATCGGTAAAGGCACTGTTGGTGATGTATTAGAAAATATAATCTTTTCATGGCTTTGATAATGTTTTTGCAAGATTTCTCCTAAATGCTTCATCGCTGGTACAACAACTTTTGATGCGCCACATCCAATCGTATATACAGGATGACCATGTTCATCGATTCCATGAAAAATAATTTTTCCCATATCTTCTGTTTTCAATTTATTAAAGTAATCTACATTCAAAATTTCTTCTTTCGTTAACTTACGATCCGTTGGTAGTTTATTTAAATGATACGCTGCAGCTAGTGAGGTAGTATGTGTTCCACCAAAATCTGTGTAAATGTATATCATATTATCATCCCTTGTTGTAAAAGTTCAATGTTAATTAGTATTACCGTTCTTAGCAATGTTAAACAAGGGATGTTATTTGTCCCATATGAATAATGGACTGGATTGTTACAAACCACAACAAAGCCGAAATGAGCCAAATACGGTTTATTTTCACTTTTCGTTCTTTACTTTGCATCAAAACAATAATAAGAACAACAAGTAAAATATCCATTTAGAATCCTCCTATAAACTTGTTTATCTTTAAAGCTTATATTCTCCCCTTCTCATCAGCCTTAAGCATTATTTATAAAAATAAAAAGACGTACTTTTTACTCGTACGCCTTTAATAACTCGTTTAAACTCCTATTTATCAACTAATTCCATACCTTTAGAATTAGTTTTACCCAACACTCGAATGTTAAATTTATTAATGGCTTTTAAAAAGATATTATAAATACAATATCCAAAAATAGAACCTAGAACATTACAGATCACATCATCAATATCAGTAATACGTCCCACTCCACTAAATAACGACTCAATTAATTGTAGCAATTCAATACTAGCTGATATAGAAAATCCTAATAAAATTGTATTTTTGAATTTCTTATATTTATCCCATAGGATAGGTGCTAAAAATCCTAAAGGCATTAATAATAAAATATTCCCGCCTACATTTCTTACAATTAGACCAATCATAAATAGGGCATCTCCATCATAAGCACTACCAATTTGATTGATGTCTTTAATAATTGATGCAAATGGTATTATATTGACCGAGCGATTCAGATTTTCAATATTAGAAGGAAAACCGATTGGTAAAGGGAATAAAGTTACTGCAACAACCATACAAATGTAGACCACGAATAAAAAACTTACTAGTTCTTTCCACCAAATCACATATTTTTTATTTTTGGTACCAATTAATATTCCACGTACAATTAAATAACAAATAACCCCTAAAATAATAAACAAACTACCGTTGATCATATACAAATTGTTAACACATCCTTTCATATGAAGTAATAATTAAAATTTACAACTATATAGTAATGTTTTTTTATTTAAAAATCCATATATTTATACGTAATTGTGCAGAATTGCAAAAAACCCTTATTAAATGAATATAGGGTTCCTCGTTAACTAAAATATTTTTCAAAACAGAAACAAGCATGAACCCGTTTAAATTATTTTCGCATCTCTTCTTTTATATCCATATAATTAAAAAGCTCTTTCTATTTCTGTCATTAATTTTTCGGGTCCTGCCCCTTTATTCGATGGAATAACTAAAGTGATTCCTAATTCTGGATATATGGCCGAGCGAAAACTGACGCCTGGATCATATCCCATTACATGATATTTGAATACCTTGTTTTCTCGTGTTTCAATCCATATTCCATATCCGTAAGACTGTTTATCATTTACATGAATGTGGGGAGTTAAAAGTAACTTTGTATATTCCTTTCCTAAAATTTCATTATTAAATAGTGCCGCCCAAAATTTCAACATGTCTGGTGCAGTAACATATGCACCTCCATCAGCTCCTCCTTTTATTGGTATAGAGTAGACGTTTGTTCTCCAATTTTGGTTGGTTTCGTCCTTTATATATCCTAGAGCTGTATGTCTTGGTAATCTATCTAACGAAAAATAGCCAGAATCATTCATACCAATCGAATTAAAAATGTTTGTTTCTATATACTCCGTGAATTTAAGTCCCGTCTGTTCTTCTATTATTAATCCAAGTATAATAAAACCTGCGTTGTTGTAGTGAAACTTATTTCCAGGTGCAAACATCATATTATTGTTTTGAAATAATGGTAAAAAGTCTTTTACGCTCTTTAATAGATACATAGGTGTTTGTTTCCAAAGGTCTTCGAAGTTATCCATAATACTTTCATCAAAATAATCTGGTATACCAGCACTATGCGTTAGTAGTTGATGTATTGTAATATCTTCATCGAAGTTTGGAAATTTTATCTCTAGACAATCTTTTAATTTTGTATGAAAAGAAATAACACCTTTTTCAACAAGTTGACAGATGCCAATTGCAGTGAAGATTTTACATCCTGAGGCAATGCCAAATCTTGTTTGTATCGTATTGTTTATACATTCACTTTGGTTTGCGTAACCCAATGCTGTTTCATAGACTAAATCTTTTTCTTTTTTTACTAAAACTACTCCAGAGAAATCTATTTTCTTTTGTATTTCTTTTACAATTTTATCAATTTCATCTTTTGTTTTTATCACGACAACCACCCTTATCTTTCGGTATTGTTCTTTCCTCATATTAATTTTTCCATATAAAGAGGAAAGAACCCTCTTATTAAATACGATAAATTGTTAATGAGAACACAAAGTTCATTTCGAAGTTATCCCGTTATTTATGAGCAGTAAGACCCCCATCTTAAAATTCAGTAGAAGCAAAGAAATGAGGTGGGGGCCCTGCTGCCCGTAAGAGCCCGATTGGTGAGGGCTAATAATCAGCGGAGGATGCCCCCCCCTGATTAAAGTTTCACTTTATTGATTCAGTAGAATACAACTTAGATTGTGATGGGAATAAAGTAAACACACACAAGACGATAGTAATAAATAACATGATCAATGAACCTACAATAACTACAAGTTGTATAGAAATGAACTGAGTCGCAACACCAGATAATATTGTAATAAAGATTGTTACTAACGCAATAACAAGTCCATATATACTCCCGATCCGTCCCATTATATGAACGGGAACGTTATTTTGGTAAAATGTATAAAATCCTGTATTTGCATATGCCATAGAGAAAGATAAAATAAAGAATCCAATAGCAGCTATTAAAAATACATTTGAAAAAGCATAAATTATATAACCAATTGCGATGAATAATGATCCTATTCCAATTAGAAATGAAGGTGCTAATTTCTTTGATAAAATTGTATTTGTTATGGCACCTAAAATAAATCCTGCACCAGCTATACTAACTAGAAAACCGTATTCACTATCTGTTAGTAGTAATACCTCTTTCGCAAACGATAGTTCAAGTGAATCAGTAGCAGTTGCTAATACGAACATACTTTGAAATAAGAAATACACACATACGACATACACATGTTTTCTACTAAAATTTATAACAGTGTTCCAATCTTTTTTTAATACTGTAAGTGAGGGTGTTGCAAAACTCATAAATATCCAAAAATGAATGCATAAAAAAATCCGTTTTCCTGGAAAAATGATAGTAACCGAAACTATCTCCAGAAAGGACGGATTTACTAGTATGATAACCAAATTTGATGAAAATCAATCCATTTTACAGATTTTATTTGCATACGTAGACAGTTTAACTATTGAAGGCGTTCCGCCTGTGACAGGTCGCCCACCAATCTGTAGAAAAGCCTTACTGAAATGCTTTTTCTTGAAAACTGTATTTCAAATTGACTCTTTACGCAAATTAACACGTTTTTTGCATCAATATCCTTCATTTCGTGTATCTTGTGGTTTATATTTCGTTCCTCATGTTTCTACTTTTTCACGTGTAGGTACTTGGTTTCGTGAAAAGGGTATTCCAGTCATTCATGAAAAGGTTCTTCAGGAACTAAATTTAGAGCTGATTCCTTGTGTGTTAATCGATAGTACTGCCTTACGAAGTAGTTTATATGATTCACAAG
>NZ_CP147983.1:2659973-2780727 GCF_045291115.1 Bacillus sp. PPSBB_2 | reverse complement strand
CTGTATTGCTTCAGGATATAAAAGATCAAAATGTGTTATTTTCCGTTGCAGATGCTGCTTACGATAGTCAACGTATTTATGAAATTGCACGAACATGTAACATCTTTGCCATGAATCCAATCAATCCTAGGAATGGTGAACAAAATAAGAGTACACATCGTCGTGTATTATCTCATTTTATACAAACTATCTTTGGTAAACAATTGATGAAAGAACGTAGGAAAATTGAACAACAGTTTAGTAAACTCAAAGATAAAGGGTTGGAACAGCCACGTTGGTATGGTCAAAATCGCTATCTATTGCATGTTCAGCTAGTTTTTCTGATTCATAACATTGCATGTTTATTTTAGTTTTGCAACACCCTCTGTAAGTGATAATGTATTACTAGTTGTATCCGAATCTTCTTTCTTATCAAGATTCGGTAAAAGTAATGTAATGAATCCTGATAAGAGAAATGCTATAGCATTCATATATATAGCAAACTCTGGTGTACCTGCAATTAATAATCCCCCCGCTACTGCTGGTCCAATTAATGATGCACCAGATCCTATTAAAGTACGTAATGAGTTGAAACGTTGTCTTTGCTCTACTGGAATTAATTTCGTCATATACGTCATAGCAGTTGGCTCATAAATTGCACTGGCCATACTTATAAAGAATACGAATACATAAACAATCCAAAGTGACGGAAGTAAAGGTAAAATAGCGATAAATAACGCACGATATATATCGAGGTGAATCATTAATTTCCGTTTATTTAAACGATCAATCATACTCCCAGACCAAGCGTTTGTAAATAAAGTGGCTAATGGTTTTATTACATATAAAGTAGCAACAGCTAAGGCTGAGCCACCCATATTATAGACAAGTACATTCAGTGCTATTAAGTAAATCCATGCCCCTAAATTCGCAATACCAACTCCGGACAATAGTAATAAAGGATATTTCCAATCTTTAAGTAAATTTTTCATTTTTGGCCCCCGCTTTCAAAATTGTTTTACAACAATAAAAAAATCCCACCCCCAAGACTTTTAATCTTAGGGACGAGATTTATCATCGCGGTGCCACCCTAGTTTGTTAATATGTCACCATACTAACCCTATCAGGTACTGCATTCTAATTCATGCTTATACCATAGCTCTATAACGGGAGCTCCCGTCACACCATTCCCTAATAATAGGTTCCGATGTGCTGCTCAGAGGCTTGGTTCAATAAAGAATTTTTACTCCTTTTCAGCTACATGGAGCTCTCTGTGAAAAATTCATTTTATTTACTCTTCTCTTCACTGCATTTATTTTTTTCCATATTATCACAATTATTTTTAACTGTAAATAAAAAATAATCAGATATTTAATAACATGTCTCTGTTAATTCATTTATTTATTGTTTTTTCTAAAAATTACGGTGCGTGAAATTATTTACAGCTCTAAAGAAAGAGCCATTTGCATATAGCTCCTTCCAAATACCTGAATTAATTCGTATTCGCCTCTGTTAACGGTTGTAACGGCGGTTCTAATTCTAGTTCTAGTGTATCTCCTTCTTGTAAATCTTGTCCTTTTTCAATACTTTGGCTCGTTACATAACCCGTACCAGAAGTTTTCAAATCTAATTTCAAAAGCTTAGAGAAATACATAACATCACGCATGGACCAACCTTTTATATTTGGCATTTGTGCGTTATTCCCCAATAAAAATATACGATCCCCTTCACTCATGACCTCGCCAGACTGTGGATATTGTTTTATTATTTTTCCTTCTCCTAAAATTATTGGCTGTAGCTTCTCTTTTTCTACACTTTTTTCTGCTGTACCCATCGATTGATTTACATAATTTTGTACTTTTAATTGTGATTGTTTCGTTGCATCAGCTATTTGTTTTTCTGTATACGGTTTCACCTTTAAATATTCAAGGCTGTTTTTTGTAACAGGTTTAAATATTTCAGCAAGAGGCTGAGCTCCATACTCATCTCCTTTTAACTTTGGCTGCTTAATAGCTAAGTATACGATTAACTCCGGATCATCAATTGGAGCCATTCCTAAAAAGGAGAAAATGTAATTCTCTTTCCCTTCCATATATCGGCCGTTTTCAGGATTCGGTATTTGTGCTGTTCCTGTCTTACCTCCAATTGGATAACCATCCACTTTATACATTGTACCAGTTCCTTTTGAAGATGTTATAACACGCTCCATTAAGCTTCTAACTTTGTCCGCTGTTTCTTTTTTTATCGGATTCCCAATTTCTTTCGGTTGATTTTCCATAATAACTTCCTTGTTTGTTGGATTTACAACTTTATCAAGGATATATGGTTGCATCATTTTCCCGTCATTTGCTATAGCAGTAGCCGCTTGGATTAATTGAATCGGAGTTACTGTAGAACCTTGACCAAAAGAAGTTGTAACCTGTTGAATTTGCGTATTTAATAATAAAGTATTTTTACTTTCTCCAGGTAAATCTATTCCTGTTTTTTGATTGAATCCAAATTTATTCATATATTGCTTAAATTTATTTGGTTTCAGTAACTGATCTTCTAAAATAGAAAAAGCTACGTTTGATGACCTTTCAAAACCTTCATCAAATGTAATTGATCCCCATCCAAATCCACCATTATGATCTTTTATATCAGATGAACCAACGGAATATTTTCCAGATTGAAAATATTCTTTGCCGTTATATACACCTTCATTAATGGCAGCCGCTAACGTAAAAACTTTCATTGTTGAACCTGGTTCATATGCATTTGCAATCGGATCATTTAAAAAGTATTCGATATCACCTACATTAGGATTGTAACTAGGTTTACTAGACATCGCTAAAACCTTGCCTGTTTTTGGATCAGCAATAATTCCAATTAACATAGACGGATCATAATGCTCTTGTGCTTTGTTCATCGCTTCTTCTAAAAAGCTATTAATTTGTTTATCAAGTGTTAAATATACGTTATTTCCATTTTTAGCAGGTTCTACTTTACCTATATCATTTGTAAGCGGAATCCCTCTTCGTGTACCCACATATTCTATATTCCCGTTTGTAGAGCGCAAATATTTATCCAAACTCTTTTCAAGCCCAAACTTTCCCTCCGTATTCCCTTTATCATCTGGTCTAGCAAAACCAAGTATATAGGATGCAAAGTCTTCATTCGGATACACTCTTGCTTTTTCCGACATAAAAGATACACCTGGTATTTTTAAATCATTAATTTTTTCCTTCTTTTCCCTAGATAAGTTTCGTCCAATTTTCCCAATTTCAACTTGCGTACGCCTCTCATGAAAGTTTTTTAATACTTCTTCTTTATCAATTTCAAGTACATCGGCTAATTGTTGTGCGGTTTCATCTTTATTTTTCACTTTATCTTTTCCTTTTAAATTCACAACAACTCGATATGTTGTAGAATCTTGTACTAACACCTTTCCCGTTTGGTCATAGATAGTGCCACGATTCGCTTCTAAAACACCTTTTTTATTATGTTGTTCATTCGCGAGATCCTTTACATTCACATTATGCACGACTCCTACTGCCTGAATATAGAATATACGCAAAATCATAATAAGAAACAAAACAATAAAAGCAATCATCATATATCGAGCGCCTTTATTCGTTTGAAGTTTTTGCATGCTTATCTCCTCTCTTTTGGAATGGATTCGTACGAAGATGCGGTTTAAAATTTGTATTTTTTGTTTGTGATACTATATGTTTCGAAGTTTTCTTTTTAATTCCTTTAAAACAATGTAAAACTAACTGTTGTTATTTTGTTTCATTATTTTATATATTTTAAATACGGTGCGTGAAATTTCAGAATATTAATCCATGCAACTTAATTACAGAGCACTCTAAACTCTTTTCGTATTTACTATAAAAAGTTCCCCTCTGGATGTCCAAAGGGGAACTTTTTATAGTAAATTATGCGATATGGTTATATTTTGCTAAGAAAGGAATTCGTTTCGCTACTAATGCATACATTTTGAATACGAATTTCGCTATTGGTTCAAACATCCGTGTACTTTGCATTACTAAACCGCTCGTAACAAGTGTTATGAAAGCTGCACCAAGTATATCTAAAGGATAATGAACACCTACATACATACGTGATATACCAACTAATACTGCCCATAATAGCGCGATATATTTCAGTTTTTCTCCTCTAAGAATAAATACGAAGGCAATTGAAAATACAAGTACAGAATGATCACTAACAAATGATGAATCTGCTGCGTGTGGTACTAATTGATGTACATCATGTGATACAAACGGACGCGGATGGTAATATACCGCGTGTATAAGAACGTTTACTACTAATGCAATAATAACCGAAAGCGTCGTATATAAAACTGTATATTGTTTTCTAATTGCCTTCTCTTTCTTGCCATTGTTAAACCATAAGATAAGCATAAATAAAATGGCTACGTATGCAGCGCTATTTGTAATAGCAACCATTAACGTATCTAATAGTTTAGATGAATCAGCAAAATTATTAAACCACTGAAATACTGTGTAATTCATAATACTCTCTCCCTACTTACAAGTGTTCTTGATTTACACAGTATACAATACCATTATGAAAATGGGCTTAAACTTTTCTCATATAATTCTCATTTTACTATTACTCATGTGACAATTATAAAACAAATTTTATACGCTATTTATGTATAAAGCCGGTAAACCTTTATAATAAGGTGTTTCGTATTTTTTTCATGTTTGGAATACAGAACATGTTCATTTAAATATACTAATTGCAAAATCATATTTTTTAATTCATTTGAAGAACAATATTTCCGAATTGTTCTCCATGTTCCATACGGCTTAGTGCTCGAATTGCTTCTTCTAACGAGTAAACTTTATCAATAATTGGTTTAATTTGATGTTTTTCTATAAACTTTATCATCTCATTAAATTCCTCACGGCTACCCATGGATGTTCCCATAATATCAATTTGATTGTAAAATAGCGCGCGTAATGGTAATTCTATTTTATCTCCTGAGCTTGCACCAAAATTCACGATTCTTCCATTTGGTTTTAATACATCAAAATATTTCAAAAAAGTTGCCGGACCTATACTATCTATTATTAAATCAACTTTTTCACCTTGTAAGCTCTCTTCCCAATTTCCGGCACTATGAAAAGAAATATCTGCACCATATTTTGCAGCAAGTTCCCTTTTATTCTCTACCCTTGAAGTAACACTCACTTTTGCGCCAATTGCTTTCGCGAATAACATGGCAAATGTAGCAACACCACCGCCTATTCCCGGAATTAAAACGTGTTCGCCGCACTTCAATCTCCCTTTTGTAAAAAGCGCCCTATATGCAGTTAATGCGGATAAAGATAAAACACCTGATTCTTCCCAAGTAAGATATGACGGCTTTTCTACTACATTTTCAGCTGGTACAATTACATATTCAGCAAACGTTCCATCTTTCGGTCCACCTAGCACTTCCGGTAACTCCGGTACTTCAGTAGCATGTTCCCATCCAATACTAGGATTAATAATAACTTCTGTATGTAATATGTTATCAGAAACACCGTTTCCAATTTCCGTAACAATACCTGCACCATCTGATCCTAAGATTAAAGGTAATTGCATTTCTTTTCTATTATTCATAATAAATAAATCCCGATGATTTAAGCCTGCTGATTTTAACTTCACTTTAACTTCCCCATCATTAAGTGCTCTCTCAGGTGATATTTTATATTCTACACCGTCAAATCCAGTTTTATATTGATGTACGATAGCTTTCATTATTATTCCCCCTTAATAATTTTAATGTACTAGAAATTTCGAAATAAACAAAATGATTTGATCGTAAAAAAAGAAGGAATGCAAGAAGCACCCCTTCTTTGAAGGCTTATTTTATTATACATGGTAATGTAATCGTAACGATTGTTCCTTCATTTTCTTTACTCTCTATTTTAATAGCTCCGTTATATTTTTCTACAAGTCGTTTTGCAATAGACAAACCTAGTCCGTTTCCACCTTGTTTTCGACTTCTCGCTTTGTCAACTCGGTAAAACCGATTAAGAACAAATGGTAAATCGGATTCAGGTATTCCCGCTCCATGATCTATTACACGAATTTTAACTTTCCCTGATTGTAAACTGGATTCTATGCAAATATATTTATTAACCTCTTTTGTATACTTAACTGCATTATCCATTATGATAATAATAATTTGTTCTAAGTAAGATGATGGCATTGACACATAAGCCTCGTCATACCCGAATTTCATATCAAATTGAAAATCACTTTGGAGTACTACAAAGTTTTGTGTAACATGTTTTAATACGCTATTTACATGGACTGGCTCAGCTGCTATTGGATGCAATTGTTCAGATTCAGCTCTTGATAGTTCTAGCAATTCTGAAACTAATTTATTTAAACGATCTACTTCCTTTAAACTAGATTGAAGAGATTTATCTAATACTGCTGGATCATTTTTCCCCCATCGGTTTAACATCGCTAAGTGACCATGAATAATTGTTAACGGTGTTCTTAGTTCATGAGATGCGTCTTCGACAAACTGTTTCTGTTGTGTAAAAGAAGTTTCTACTTCATCCATCATCTCGTTAAAGAGAAATGATAATTTTGCAAGCTCATCATTATTTTCTCGTACTGGAACCCGTTCATTTAGTCCATTCTTTTTAATACGTTTCATCGTATCTGTTATATTTTGAACACTTGATAATAGTTTCTTCGTTATAAGAATCCCACCTAAAAAACTAAATATCAATCCAAATATTCCAGCAATAAGCATTACCACTAAAATAACTTTTAATAAATAATCAAATGTCTCTAGGTTTTTCGTAAGTTCAATAGTTCCAGTAAACTCTTTCGTTTTAATTGGTATGCGCTTAACTAATATTCGATCTTCTAAATGCCTTTTTATAAATGCCTCATCTTTTATAACCTGTTTCGGCTTTATCCACGTTTCATTAAAATCTCGTGAAACAGTAATAATCGGCTCCCCATCCATGTCAATAATACGAATCATTTGATGCTTATCAATCATATTGTTTAGAAAATCTTTACTGTTTTTAAATGTTTTACTCGAAAGGGTATCATTTTTATCTTGGAAATATGCCGCTATTTCCGTCACTTGCCTATTTATTTGTTTCTGTTCATAATCTATAGTCCACTTATTAATTACAATAAACTGCAAAGCACTATATAAGATGAATAAAATAAATACTAGTGTAGTGGACCAAAGTGTTAGTTTCCACTTTATAGGTAGATTTCGAATTCGAAACATTATATTTTTTATCATTTCATTATATATCCCGCACCACGCACTGTTTGGATATACTCCTCCTTATCTACACTATGTAACTTATTTCGCAAATAACGAACATATACATCAACAATATTTGTCTCAACAATTGCATCATATCCCCATACTTGATCCAGTAAAACATCACGAGTAAGTACGCGATTAATATTTTTCATAAACATAAGCAATAACTCGAATTCTTTATTTGTAAGTTCAATTTCTTCATTTCCTTTAGTTATAGTTCGAGATTCAATCTGAAGCTGCAAATCTTTGAATGTAAGAAATGAAACCTGCTTGTTTTCAATATGTTCTTCTCTTCTAAATATCACTCTCATACGTGCTAACAGTTCTTCAATTGCAAATGGTTTCGGAAGATAATCATCCGCTCCACTATCTAAACCTGTCACACGGTCCATAATACTATCACGAGCAGTCAGCATAATAATGGGTGTATTTTTAGTCGCTCTTAGTCGACGACATACCTCTAGTCCATTTAATCCAGGCAGCATTAAATCAAGCAAAATGAGATCGTAATTCTTTTCAAGTGCTGCGCTTAACCCTTTTCTTCCATCTAGTTGTATATCTACTTTATACCCTTCATATTTTAGTTCTAATTCTAGAAAATCTGCTAAACTTTCCTCATCCTCAATAATTAAAATGTGTTGCAACGGTAGTTCCTCCTAGACAATTAAATGAATAAATAATCCTATTCCAAATATAATTGCAATGATTTGATGCACTTTTCTATACATCATAAATTTTTCTTTCTTATTTATTTGTTGTAAATAAAACCCAACAATCCCTAGTACAATTAAGGCTAATAGAGAAAATATGCCACTGTATATGAGTAAAATATGACGACTCCCTTTTATAAAAAAGTAAACACCATGAGTAATTGCAACAGCTATTATAGCGTATCCAATTAATACATGAAACTTTTTTGCAAATAGATACACTTCTTTAACTTTTTTAAATCCTTGTATATTTTTCTTCTTTAAAAACACCCATATATGGCGTAAAAACCATAATGAAGCAGCCATAATAGCCCCATATTCACCAAAAGAGCCTAATTTTTTATTTAACCATTTTACATTCAGAACATTGCCGTACATAACATTAATGAATAGCATCTCTACACTACAAATAATAATAGTAATACCTATAATTTTAACACACACATGGAAATATTTATTTCTTAATATCTTCTCCATTTTATTTAATCTCCTTACTAATAAAGGCTTTGTAACAAGCAGTCTATCAAATAAAAAAGAAAATAAAATGAGAGAAAGATTAAAATAAAATGAGAATTTCAATATCACTGGCAACTATTATTGATTTTTTTCAGCTAACTTTATTATGTTTTGAATAAACGGCGCTTTTGCCTTTGTATATGAAACACGATCAAAAGCATATGTAATAGCAAGCCTCTCTTTTAATTCTCTATATTCTTTACGTACCCATTCATGGCTTATTAGAAAGTCACGAAATAAAATATTGTTTCTCCACTCTTCACTATTATAAATATGCAAATGATGAGTACCCGCTCTCCATTTTCCCTTTCTAAAAAAACGCCAATTCGTTGCATCTTTTGGAACATACTCATATCCAATTTCCGATAGAACTTCAATCCAGTTTTCAGTAATTTGTAAGTCTGTTACGCCAATCATCATATCAATAAGAGGTTTAGCTCCTAATCCTTCTACTGCTGTGCTTCCTATATGTTCAACAGCAATTATTTCTTGTCCTAACAAGGAACAGAATTTCTCTTTTTCTTTTATATACTCTTCAACCCAGTCTTTTTGATATGCTTTAATAACAATTTGTTGATCCATTGTATTCACCTCTTTATAAGTGTTTATCATTATATTTATAAAATTTTATATTATTAGCATAGGATTTCCGTGAAATATGTCGAATAGTGGAATGTACAACATAATTATATTAAATGTGAGGTAATCTATGAAAGATAATTCCGTCGAAATTCAGTTAAATAACGTAACATTCCAATTAAAAGAATATCATAATTTTAATTGGCTTATTAAATTAGGGACCGTATTTGCAGTTTTTGACCAGCAAGATTCAGGGAATATAAGTTTTGGTGTAGAAAAAGATGGACATAAGAAATTTATCAAATACGCAGGAGCACAAACAATTGCATATGAAGGAACAACGGGTGATGCTATTAAAAGGCTAAAAAATTCAGTTACTATCTATGAAGATTTAAAGCATGAATCGCTCATAAGACTAATTGATCATTTTCCAGTTCAATCTGGATATGTATTAATTTTCGATTGGTTTGATGGTGAATGTCTTCATTCGCATTGGAGTTTCCCACCTACTGAGAAATATAAAAATCCAAACTCTCCATTTTATAAATTTAGACATTTATCTGCTATAGAACGAATTCATTCCTTACATTCCATTTTTTCTTTCCATACTTATGTAGAAAAGAAAAACTATGTAGCAATAGATTTTTATGACGGTAGTATTTTATATAATTTTAATACAAACGAAACAAAAATTTGTGATATAGATTTATACAGTAAGAAACCTTACATAAATAAAATGGGCCGGCTATGGGGTTCCTCCCGTTTTATGTCACCAGAGGAATTTGAACTAAACGCAACAATCGATGAAAGAACAAATGTATTTAATATGGGAGCAATGGCTTTCTCACTTTTAGGCGGCGAAAAAGATCGTTCTTTTATAAAATGGGAAGCAAGTAAGGAATTATATGA
Source organism: Bacillus sp. PPSBB_2 (assembly GCF_045291115.1). Classification (NCBI taxonomy): domain Bacteria; kingdom Bacillati; phylum Bacillota; class Bacilli; order Caryophanales; family Bacillaceae; genus Bacillus; species Bacillus sp. PPSBB_2. The sequence continues at coordinate 2,770,731 of NZ_CP147983.1, read as the reverse complement.
GGTAGCGTATCGCGCTGTAAATGCCAATCGAGCAGAACGGTATGCATCAGTTATAGAATTCTATGAAGCGTGGTTAAAAGCGTCTAATGCAGAAAAGATATAACCCTAAATTATTAAAAGAAATATAGAGTTTATACTATTAGCATGTATATCAAGAATGATTGTATGGGCATTTCATATTAGTATGTTCTAATTGATTATGGCTATTATTAAGGAAGACATATCAGCGATAATTTATGTCTATTTTGTATGAGTGTTAGCAAGTTCGTTTGCAAACTTGTTAGCACTTTTTTGTTTAGATGATTCACACATTCCTTCTTAATATACTGTTTATAAATGAATTCAATGTTAAGGATATAAAGAGGTATTCAAAACAGCAGACGCTATGGATGAAGCTTTAGACCGTATGGAGAATATAAAAGTACCTGATAAGTACAAGGACATTAACAAACTTGTGTTAGAAGGCGTAACAGATGCAAGAAAAGGAACAAAGATAATACTAGACGCTAATAAAGAAGATGGAAAAGAGATTGAATTAGCTATACTTAAAAGCACTCCACATATGTCAGGTGTAGAAGGTGAACAGTGGGATAAGGCAATTTATGAATTAAATCAGGAAACTAAAGATGCTTATGCTAAAGCACTTGATAAGAAAATGGAAGAACATGCAAAGTGATAGAGTAACTTATAACGATACATACTTGATATATTATTTGATTTAGGGGGCATCTTCATGAAAGTTGTGCGCTCTATATTTAAAGCTTTTCGTTTAATAGGTTTATTTGTAAAACCCGTACTGCTGATAACGATCTTCCTATTCTTTAAGTTTATATCACATCACTTGCAACTCATTTTATATTGATATATTTTCATTTGCTATATCACACCACTTACCCATATCTTATATTGTGTGTAACTGAGTCTATCACTGAATCCCTTGCTATCAGTAATTTCATTTAACTTTTTCCTTTGAGTTACACAGTACGAAATTTATGAGTAACTGTATAGGGATACCACCACATACCTATCAAGCTAAGATTTTGAGACATCTCCATTACGAGAAATTTACCTTTTTACAGTTATTTATGAGAATTCAACTCATTTTTTCGTTTTGGAGGAAAATCAATTTTTTAAGTTGATGGCGATGGGGTAGCACCACATCGTTATCAACTTAAAAAAAGTAAATGCCCCCAAAACGAAAATTTTATTGTTTTACAGCTATATATGAGGAGTTAGATCGATTTTTTCGTTTTGAGGAACAACAAATTTCTTAACTTGATGGGCATACAGCGAACCCCATCAGATATATAAATCTAACTATAATAAGACCTCTGGAAAAAATCTGAAGATGACAGCTTTTTATTGCTTATATTGAGGCTCATCTTGTTGAACCTCCTGAACACGTGGTTCTAAAGAATCAATAATTGTCTGCGCTTGCTGAGCAGCATTTTGATACAGTTGTTTTGCTTGCTGATTGTCAGTATCAAGAGCAAATCCTTCTAAACATGCTTGAGCACTTTTTAATCCAGAAATAGTTTGCTTAAGCTTAGTAATTACTGTCATAATCAAATCCCTCCTTATAATTATGAATTTCCTACTTAGAATAGCTATTTTCTACTAGAAATATGATTTCTAAATTCTGGTTATCTTTATAGAAGGGGGATTGCCCCCATTAATTATTATGAACAGCTGGAATTTGTGTGATTTTTGATATTCTCAAGCAATGTAATGATGCTTACATATTTTAAGTGCTAATTAAGATAATATAATGTGTGTAATTTAGCATTAGAAGATTTAGGAATCATTCATTTATGAAAAGGAGGAGACAAAATGACTATTTTTACATTAGGTAAAAAGGTTCCAAACTTTACACTCCCTGAAATAACTGGACAGGAATTTTCTTTAGAAACCTATCTTAAAGAATCTAAGGGTTGGAAATTAATTATTTTTTTTAGAGGAGCTTGGTGCCCAGTTTGCGTCCATGATCTGAAGGATCTTGAAGAGAGTAAAGGTTTCTTTGAAGGGAAAAATGTACATCTTATTACTGTGTCTACTGACAAGTTAGAAAATTTAAAGAAGATGGCATTGGAGAACAACTTATCGTTCCCAATTTTATCAGATGAATCCCTGGTTGCTTTAAAAGCTTACGATGTTTTCTATCATGGTGATGATGCACCTTATGAAGACCACGGTACTCATGGAGAACCTGCGTACTTTCTTGTGGATGAAAATGGACAACTACTATATCAGCAGAGGCAAACCAGTCCATTTGGTCGTCCAACATCGACAGAGCTTAGAAAGATTGTTCAATATATAGGTAAAAATCTAAAGTCTAAATAAATCTATTTATAAGAAAAGAGCAAGCTGTATGCTTGCTCTTTTTAATGATTTTTTAATAACCAGTTAATTTTTAAGCTTAACTAACAACTAGTTTGAATTCAATAGAGGATAGGAAATTGCCTAATTCTGATTTTTGTAATTAGCATTACAGAATTGTTTTTTTCACTCTGTTACGATAACAATGCAAACAAAAAAGGAGTGATATACGTGCAAATTTCGGTTAATAAAACAATTAAAATTGGAATTATAGGTGGCATCATTGGTGGGATTATTTTCGGAATAATCATGCAAATGATAGGTAAGATAGCCATGATTGCAGGGATAATGGGAAGCAGCAGCTTACTTAGTGGCTGGATTATTCATATGATGATAAGTATTATTTTTGGCATTACATTCGGATTGTTAACATCCGTTATTAAAAATCGTCTTGTTCTCACTTCTCACAATTGTTTTTGGGGTTGGAATTTGGATAGTGGGTCCTCTTGTAATCATGCCTATAATGATGGGGATGGGAACAAACCTTTTAAATGCTTTTGCTCCTCAGCAATTAATGACCTTAGGAACTCATTTGTTTTTCTCTATAATAGTTGCAATTGCGTTTAAAATCTGTTCAAAAAACAAACATCTTAAAAGGTAACTATTCAATATTTTGCAACGAAAATACACATGCTAGTTCTTATTACTGTGCTAATTTAAAAATTGAAGTATCTTATTAGATAGCTTGTTGTTGAACGTGAGATTAATTAACGGACGATTAGCGATTCTTTTCCCATTATGCCAAACCATATATAAACGAAAATTTCGCTATAACTCGATTTATTTTTTATAGTAATTAATTATCCCTCAAAAATATGTATGTTTTTCATTTATTTGGATTATCCCTATTTTTTTACTCTTAAAATTTCACGTCCCTTTAAAATGAAGGTTCCATCTACAAATACGTTGGCATTAACTTCTCCTAGTAAACCCCTTATTTCTAATGCAGCATTTAGATCATTAAATAGTTTTTTTCTATAAAATAAATATTACTTTGAATTAGATGTTGTTTTGCTTTAAAACAGCTTAAGCACCCATCCATTGTATATAAAACTGGCTCCACAAAACCACCCCTACCTGGTACTATACTAATTAATTACTTTTATGCAGTAATTTAGATTACAGTAAAAATTACAAAGAACGGTATAATGAAAATAAAAATAGTGAAAGGAATGATTTCAAGTGGATAACTTATTACTTCTTTCACAAATTAGTCTATTAGAAGAATTACCAATGGACGATCTTAAGACCGTTGAAGAATTAAGTGAGATGAAACCTGTTAAAAAAGGAACGATTATATTATCTCCAGATAAGCCAATTGAAGCATTATTTTTTTTAAAGAAAGGTCAAGTACGCTTATTTCGTATGAATCATCATGGAAAACAGTTTACTGTTGATATTTTAACAAGTGGTAATATTTTTGGAGAAACATCTACCTTATCTTTAACAAATGACCAGGTTTATGCTGAAGCAATGACAGATACTTATTTATGTATAATTGCAAGGAATGATTTTGAGGGATTTATTGAAAGGAACCCCAAAATTGCATTGAAATTTATAAATATACTTTCAAACCGTTTAAAAGAAGTTTATAGCTTAAGCGAGAAAATTGCTCTTAGTGATGTTAAATACCGTCTAATATACTTATTATTGAAGTTAAGTGAAAAAACTGGCAGAAGAATAAACGAATGGCAAACCATCAATATGAAATTGACACATGCTGACATTGCAAACATGATTGGTTCTACACGAGAAACGACCAGTGCTATTCTGAGTCAGCTTAAAAAAGATGGTTTGATTAAAAAAGATTTAAACTGGTCTATTAATGCTGAAAAAATCGAGCAACTATTAGAAGAAATTTAAGCAACCTCATCAAAAATCCACTACAAGTGGGATTTTTAATTAGATAAACTTCCTAATATCATTTTGTTACAATATAGGGTAGAACCACTTGCCCATCAAGTTAAGGAGACAAAATTCCCCCAAAATGAAAAAATCGTTATTCTTTCAGTAAAATACTTGAAAGGATAACGATTTTTATGGTTCTCTCGCTTTCTGAATAAGCCCGTTGAATAACTGAGATATGTTTCTTTCCTAAAATTACTGAATTACTTTTGAGCTAGCACTAGGTCTAGCCAGGATTTCGCCTCATTGTACAAAGTTGGATTGTTTTGCGGCGTGTAGTAGGTAAGGATTGCAACTGCCTGTGATACGACCCATCCGCGGGCCCTTGCCAATGTAGCACCGTCCGTACGAGTAGCATCAAGGAACACATCGCGCGCCTCTGGCGAGTGCAACTTCCACGCGACCATTACATCACACGCAGGGTCACCTATTCCCATTGTCCCCCAATCAATCACACCACTAATACGCTTATCACGTACGAGCCAGTTACGTACATCTAGATCGCCGTGATGCCAAACAGGAGGACCGTTCCATGGAGGGGCAGAAAGAGCCGACTCCCATACAGCAGACACCGCGGGATCGCCATTAAATCGTGCTAGCCAATATCGGAAGTCCTTGTCCCGTTGGGCCAAAGGAATGCCGCGTCCTAACGGCCCTCCCGTTGGATCGACTTGTTGCAACGCTAGGACAAACTCTGCGAGATCGCGTGCTGCCTGAATCTCTTCAAGCGCCTCTATCGGCACCGTTTCACCCTTCAGCCACGAATGTATCTCCCAAAACCATGGGTATTCGTTATTTGGGCGCCCCTGAGCGATAGGTACAGGGATTTCAAGTGGGACTAATGGCGCGATTTTGGGTAGCCATAAGAACTCGCTTCCTCCTGGTGTCGTCGGTCCTTCCCTTCTCGCTAGCCGAATGGAATATTCGTCGCCAAGTCGGAAAACGGCATTTACCGTTCCAACTGGCTCCACCTTACGAAGGGGTAACTCTGCCCAGCGGGGGAACTGATCGACAAGCAAACGACGCACAAGTCGCTCTTCAATTTTCAATTCGTCAGCATGCATCTTCTCGGACATCGTATGATCTCTCCTTGGTAGCTCTGACATAAACTTTTATCGTTAGAAAATAATAACAATTCTCCGTGCACCAAAAGTCAAAAAGCCACACTTTTTCATTATACAATGCAGTCACAACTAAAAAAAACTTATCTGAACTTATTAAATTGCAACACACTATAGGGGTCAATTTACATTACTATAAACCTTTGATGAATTTATACCTATAACTTATAGAAAGCATTATTCTTTTGTAAAAAATACAGAAAGTATGGCGTTTTGTATAAATCTATCGATTCAAGATAAGTTTCATTTGTTCGCTGAAGAACTACAGCAATATCTATCTCCACATATTCTTCAATAACTTGCACAAAATTCACCTTATAAAGGTTAATTTTGTATGCAGATTTTTAGATAACTGATATCAATCTTTTAGAAAACCGACAAATCTAGTTGAACGGAATTTTACTTAATCTTAGCTTGATGGCGATGTGGTGGGACCCTACATCCATCAACTTAAGAATTTAGAATTACTCTAGAATAAAATTTTGTTGCAAGTTAGCAAAAACTTCATTCTGGAAGTACTATAAAATTTTAAAATAACAATTTTATCCAATAAAGACAACAGCTTAAGCCCATTGTAATTATAGGTCAGAAAACAACTGGCAGATTAACAAGAGAACGAATTTTACTATGATTATAATTTAATTGATCCGGTTTGATTGCTAGGCGAAGGTTAGGAAGCCGCTGTAGCAAAGTACCTAATGCAATTTGTCCTTCTAAACGTGCTAATGGAGCCCCCAAACAGTGATGTATACCAGCCCCAAAGGCTAAATGATTATTCTCTTCTCGTGAAATATTCAATGTTTCCGGATAAGTAAATTTCTGTGGATTAATATTTGCAGCGGTTAGAGAGAGTAGAACTAAATCACCTTTGCGAATCCTTTTTCCATGTATTGTCATATCTTCACTAGCAAGACGGCTAATAAACATAACCGGGCCGGAATAGCGTAATAGTTCGTCAACAGTGGAAGAAATCAGGGAAGGATTTTCCCTTAGTAAATTCATTTGTTCGGGATGTTGAAGTAATGCCAGTACACCATTACTGATTAGATTAACTGTAGTTTCATGTCCAGCGATAATAAGCAGCCAAATTGTCGAGAGAAGCTCGTTATTACTCAACTTGTCTTCTTGCTCTTTTGTTTGAACGAGCTTGCTTATCAAATCAGCATCAGGATTTAGACGCTTTTCGTTAAGCAATACCTCGATGTATTGAATAAACTTTTCAAGTGTTGTTGTAACTGCAGTTCCTTGACTAGGATTCACAGAGGCGTTCATGAGTATTTGTGTCCATTCACGGAACTGGTTTCGATCAGTGACGGGAATCCCGAGCATCTCTGAAATAATAATAATGGGTAGTGGGTAAGCAAAATCTGAAATAATTTCCATCTTTCCTTTTTCCTGTACAGCAACCAACAATTCGTCGGCAATTTGCTGAATACGGGGACGAAGATCCTCTATCATACGTGGTGTAAAGGCTTTAGAGACTAGACGACGTAGGCGAGTATGATCAGGTGGATCTACCGTAAGCATATTTGGCATATTCATCAACCAGTCAAACAGTTTACTCGCAGCTGTATTTTCCGAATTTGGGTGTTGCTTATCATGGGGTGATGTGAATTTCCGTAAATCTTTGATAAAACGAGCATCTTTCAGAATAGTAATCACATCATCATAGTGTAATGCGACCCATGTCCCTCCCATGCCATAAAAGTCATCAATTTGAAAAAAACGCTCTTGTTGCTTGATGAGGTTTTTATAGAACATAATGGGATTACGCATGGTTTCCGGTGAATTCAAATCCTTAAAAGTAAGTTTTTTCACTAATATGCTCCTTATCATTATAATTATTGAATGATCTGAAATTACATGTCTCTTTACCATACTATTCTATAGTTATTCATAATACAAAATGACACATCCAATTCCTAAACTCGTTTGATTAGAAATATATCCCTGAATACAAAAACACTAATACGTTTTCCTTTATATTTCTTCCGGAATATACAAATATAGATTCTATAACAACATATATGGGTCCCCATACATGTTAAGAAAACAGATTTACCCAAAAAGAAAAATGAGCTTTTTTATTTCAAGTTAGCACAAAATTTCATTTTTAGGGTAGTTGTCTTCTCTTAGCTTGATAGCGATGGGGCTCTACCCCATCGCTATCAAGCTAACAAAATTGAGATACCCCCAAATCGAATAAATGAGAGTATCTCGGTTATATATGTTTGACCATAATTCCTTATTTATATACTGCTAGTTTTTGTAATAGTTGTTCTTTTATAACCGGCCATTCGCTTGCGATAATACTATATACAACGGCATCTCTTACATAACCGTTTGGCAATTGTCTTTCATTTCGCAATACGCCTTCTATTACATATTAATAATTTAGGAAATTATAAAATAAAGAGGTGACTTTTAATATATAATGATTCAATTTATTATCCTTATATAAATTATGATCAATACTTCGATCGTCAATTCCCTGGTCTTCAAATCCCTAGTTCTCCAGGTAGACCAGGTCAAAGTTCACAAGCCCCAACATCCCCTCCCCCATCATTTATTCTTCAACAATCAGTAGCTTCACCATTTGCTGTTGATCCAGGAGCAATTTCATTCTGTTTATTTCGAAACACCTATATATGGCTTAATAATGGTAAGCAGTTTTGGTATTATCCGATTTTTGTAGGACAAAGGTCTGTAACTGGTTTTAGATGGAACGGTAGGTTTTTGATGATTTTGGTAATTGATACAAGATGGATTAGATTATTTACATGTTTTTAAAAATTGTAGAGTAACGTTAAAAGTTTAATTATATAAATAAAAGAGGTATTAGAATGAAAAATTCCCATTCGAAATTTAAAAATTGATAATTTTAAAGAATTGTTTTGTGTTAAAAATAATTATGATTTATAAGGTCTCTTGGTTTATTTGAGATGCAAATCTTTAAAGAACTTACACTGGATCTTTAGAAGAATGAAATAATTTCACTTGAAATTAAACCTATATAATATTAGGTTGATGGGCATGGGATACCACCAACATTTTGTAAAATAACCTACGCTATGCGGAAAAATAAAATAAGCTGTCCATATGGACAGCTTACTTACATAATTATCAAGATAAGAAGTGACTAAATATGATTTATTTAACATTAACTCTCATTATCAGTAATTGGATAACTACTTAAAAATGAAAAAGAATTTGCCAATTTTTTCGCAAAACTTAATGGTGGTTCAACAGATTGGATATGAATATACATAATCAATGGTTTCATATATAACCAATGATTATGTAAAGCACTAACAATAATCCCCTGTTGAACAATTGATTGCATAAATAAAGGAATTTCTTCTTGTAAAATAGCAATTTCTCCAAAGTTCAATGCGTTACCATTTTGATCTAACGATTCAAAAGATATCCCGACCGGTATCACTGAGGTGCTTGGTCGTCCTTGAACAAACACTTTGATATTACGGTGCAAGGAGACAGAACAAACACCTTGATTTATATTGCTTTTTCCATTAAGTATTTTAGCAAATTGTTCACAAAGAACGTTGAGGTTATTCATAAATCTGATGTTCCTTTCTCACTATAATAGAGTGCTGTACTACTTAAAGTATTGATCTATATATATCATACAGATTGGGTATATATGATTACTTGTATTAATATATGATATACACATACTTGGTATGCAAATATATAGAATAGAGCGAGAAACGAAGGAATAACGATGTATAACCAATTCATATGAAGTTAACATAACACATCATTGTCGGTAGCAAGGAAAAGGGAGGAAACCGTACTCTCACCAATTGTGTTGCTGTTCTATCGATTTTTGTTAAAAAAGATAACTGTTTAGTCATGTAAGATCACTTCTTTTTATTTTTAATTTATTTTTGTCTTATTGTTCCACGTCTTCTTTCATAACGTGGTCCATGAACTCCCATTAACTCTTCAATTTCACGAGCGCTAAATTTCTCTTTTCCCTTTTTCTTATTTTTCTTCTTTGCTTGTTTTGATTGCTTTTTCCACTCGTGTAATTAATCCTTTAGCACCTTTATTCCCCCCATCTCCCTTTTCAAAATAAAAAGGACACCTATTCCTAAAACAGCTTAAATGACTGCTTTAATGAACTGGTGTCCTCTAGTTTTCTAGCCGGACTATATTTGTTTTTCGTTCACTTTAAAATTCCAGCTTGTACAAAAATATTACTCATACCCTTTTCCGTTGTAGATAACAAAACCTACTGGATGATGGGTAAAATACAAAACTGGATCATCAGGATTTCCAATTGAAGGATATACATGATTTTTATCAATGTAGACTCCCTCTAATTCAATTGGATTACCTGATTCTAGACCACTAATTGGCTCTCCAAAACCATCGTTATCTCAATAACGAATAGCACAGAATAGCTCATCTGGAATCATTGATACCTCTACACCACTTGCATGCATAACATGTTTTGTAGTTTCCATACTTCCATCGCTTTTCTAATTAACGACCTGTCCACATATCTTGCACAATTCCATTTTTAAATAATTCATATGGGAAATAACAATATCCTTTATCTCCCCAGTCTTCTCCCCAGCTGTTGCGAATAATAACCGTTTGCTTATCATCGTCATATCCAACAGCACAAACAGCATGTCCCGCTGGTTGACCATCTTCAACAATTACATCATCTGTTCCTGATACTGGAACTATACCAGTCTTTTTCACTTCTTCTGACATAAAAGATTTTGGTACAGCAAATCCAAGTACAGCAACTAATCCATGAGCAAGTGCAGCCTTTAATCCCGATAAATCTTGAATACGATGGTAGGTTCCAATTTTATAAAGTGCAGCATCTGATTCAGCCTTTGGTGATGGCTTATCTCTAAAATTCTCGGTATAAGGAAAATCCTCTTCAGGGCATACCCCAATATTTTTAAGAACCCCCATACCATCACGAACATTCGCTCCACTATCTTCCTGAATATGTCCTTCTATTTCTCGTTCATGATAATATAAAAACAAACGAGATAAGCAAGTAAATGGACGACCTGATTGTAATAATAGATATTCTCGTAACCCTGAAACAATTGCATTTGCCGTACAAGAACCTATATTCCATTGATTTACTATACCTGACATTTTAGGACGAAGATCGACTTGCGTTGGCAAATCCGCCTCATTACTAAACAAGTAACTCCGAAACATTTTGTCTCTTAAATCAACAGGGTCTTTTCTTACATTAAGGTACTTTACAATATCTTTGTTACTGGTAAAACTGAAATTTGATTCATTTGAACTCATTGTAAAAATCCATCCTTTCTTAATATCTAGATAATTCATTTCTTCTCTATACTTAACTTAAAAATTAAAAATATACCTATTTAATTTTTATTTCATTTGCATTCAATACATCCGCATGTTTAATTATTTATCTTTTTACTTATCAATTTCTATTTTCAATTTATCTCACAACTACTTGAACTCTATATCTTTTTTTCTTTCTTGTTTGATTCAATTGCTTTTTCCACTCACGTAATTAGTCTTGTAGTGCCCTCATATTTTCCTATCTCCCCCTTCCAAAATAAAAAGGACACCAATTCATTAAAACAACTTGAATTGCTGCTTTAATGAATTGGTGTCCTCTAGTTTTCTATCCGGACTATATTTATTTCATTATACTTGTCTGTATAAAAAGATTCCTCCGAGCTTTATCTATTCTGTCTTTCTCATATTTTTGTATAACCTTTGTCCGACGAGCAATTGCTTTTTTTAGTTTCTTTTTCTATAAATTATCCAATCCTCTCACTCCTTCTTACGAAACAGTTTTTCCATTTTTATACATTCTCATTAATTTAATACCTTCTTACATTCAAAAAGCCGCTCAGATGTGAATTGTACCTATATAATTTCAAAAGGATTATTTTATTAGGTTTTCAATCAAACTTCATTTCAAAATTCTCAGTTTCAAATGAACTACTAGACGCATACACCATATACTAATTTAAATGCTTCCTAGGAAAGAAGGTGAAAGCTATGCCATCTATTGTCGGAAATATGGTTGTGCAAAATAGTAACGGTTCTTTCAACTTAGGTGATTTTTATAACGTTTCTCCAAAAGAAAATACAAAAGCTTATAATGGTTCAGGTTCATCTAACGTTGCTTTTGTTCTCAATACATTTAACGGTGTTAGTGCAACAAACACATTTGATTCTGATGTTGCAGACCAAAACCAAGTTGGAACAGTCTAAATTTATTCATTTTCCTCTAACTCCTGAATAAAACCCAATATTCCGTTAATAATGTATATACAGTTTCTGATTTCCCTTCATACCCGAAGGCTGAGTAGCTAGTTTTTACTAGCTGCTCTTTTTATGTTTCACACGAATAAAATTCTATATTTCACCGATACTATATAGGACTGTAAAAAGTCAGCTTTAAATTCTTCCCACTCTAGCTCTCTTGGTCGAGGGTTGAGCAGTTAGCTCTTGCTAGCTGCTCTGTTATTTGGTTACTGCTTCTGTTTCTTAAAGAGATTCTTTAACTATATTTCACTAATAAGGACAAATTCTTTAATCTGTCTCGAATAAAATAAATAATTTGGCATATAATATCTATGCATCTAGATTATTACCTCTGTATGGAGCAGTTAGGCTGGGCTAACTGCTCTTTTATTGAATAAATTTCTAAAAAGTGTTAACAATATAAGTACACCAAGGTTGAATACGAATGACCATTTCGTTCTACTTATTCATCAGGATAGTTAGCTTTTGCTAGCTGTCTTTTTTTAGTTTATCCGAATAAAATTTTTAATTATGTCCGATACTATAAATGGGCTGATACAGCTTGAATTCACATTGACATCTGTAATGTTCTTTTTCCTTTCTCTGAGGACTGAGCGGTTAACCTTCGTTAACTGCTCTTTTGTATTGAGTTGATAATAAATTTTAGGTCGTATTTCTCTTCTATGCCATATACTTTTTAAGTATCCAACTCAAAGTGTTACCTCCTATCCGAAAGGGCACTGATGCATGGTGCTCTTTTTTAGTTTCTTTATTTCTACAAAATGAAATTTTTATAACATTTTTTAGTTCAAATATCCTTTCCATCAATGTACAAATAATATTACTTCTTCTTTAAGCATCTTTATGAACAAAATCAAAGGAGGCATCTAATGTATATATCAAATAGGATTGGCTTATTTAGTTGGATTGCAACTTGCCTATACTTTTTAATTGAACCTTTCTTTATTTTCACTTCTACAGCATCTTATAACTATTTGCATCATGCAATGAGTGATCTAGGTGTAACAACCTGTGGAGAATTCACCTACGAAATAGCTCCTTATGAAATATGCTCCCCTAATCACTTTTGGATGAATTTACTCTTTATTCTTAATGGAATAACATTTTGTATTGGAGTACTATATATTTCACAACATCTAGAAAAAACAAAAATTAATAAAATAGCAACATTTTTTATAATTATAATAGGAGTTTCCACTATAGTCTCAGGATTAATTCCTGCAGATGTAAACCTAATTGGACATTCTATTCTAGTTTGGATAGGTATGCTTACTGTATTTCCAGGACTATTTATTTTTGCAAAGAATCTTAAAAAAACTAGAAAATGGACATATTTCTGTTTACTAAACTTAATAGTAATAACAATCATTATCTCACTTGTTTTTCTTTTCCCCTTACCTGCAGGTCTACTACAAAGACTTTTTTACTTGGTTCTTTTCGTTTGTGGAACTGTATCAACCTACAAATTAATAAAATAAAGATTTCATTAAAACTTTTCACCTTTTAACTGGACAAGCATATAGTATTGTATGGAGATATCCACTCATAGAAATCTACCTTTCTTGTCCAAGAGCATGCTTATATGCGTGCTCTTTTTGATTGCATTTAAAGACTTCACATTCATTAGAAATGTACATACAATAATCATGATCATCTCATTATTAATCTTTTAGTATCCTTCTCGATACACATCTTGGTCATGGAGCATCTTAAAAAGCGCTCTTTATATTTGTTAATAAATAACCATTTTGTTCAAACATACACACGGTATATATTAGTTAAGCATATATTTACATAGACAAGACATAACTTTTTTAAACATGCACAATTTTTGTGCATGTGTTTTTATTTAACAAAATAACTATTTTATTATGTTTCCTAACTTACAGTAATGTCCTTAAAAAACATTCATATATATTTATCAGATGCACTTTTAAATTCCAGAGTATCAAATACTTTTAAAAGTTAACTGACCAACAATATTCGACTTATCTTTAAAAACTTATTAAAAATCACTTAGATACAAAAAAGCTACGTTTTATATAGGATAAAAAATTATCTTACGCAAAGGGGCTTGATTATTTGTGAATTACCAAAATGATAATAACTCTAACATTCACAAACCTTGCACTTGTCCATCCCCCACGGCTAACAGTTTAAATGTTGTTCAAACTACCCCATCAATAGTCTCTGTAAATTCTGCGATTCCACTAGATACCGTGGTAAATTCTAATGGTACGGCAATCTCATTCACACCACCAACAACTGTTTTACTTGAAGGTGGAAGAACCTATTTCGTAATCTATGAAGTGCAAGTTATCATTCAACCAGGAGGTAATTCGGCAGGTATCACTATGTATCTTAATAATAATCCAATCATTGGCTCTGGTACTTCTCTGGGATATACTGCAGGATTCACTTCTGTATCAGCACCCGCTATTTTCACTACACCTTCAGGTATAACAAGTACCCTTACTGTTAATGTAGGACCATATTCTAATACATTAAATACGTTGGGCTTAACTCTTGCTGTTGTAGCATTAACATAATAAAATGTAAAACTCTCTAAAATGATTTTATTTATCCCTTAACTGTCTATTGGGCTAGCCTCTAAGAACTCCACATAACTACATATAGAAAAAGAACATTATTTGGTTCCATAGTACTAGGTGACTCGGCTAGCACAATTGCTGAGTCACCTATTTATCTATAATAAAATAAAGCTTTTGTTTAATTTATTACTTGTTCTTTTTAATGCATTATTCTATTACAATCCATTTTCATGTTATAATTACCAACCGTACATATTTTAATAGGCACAACAAATCTCATAAATATAGGAGGACCTTAATAATCCTAACTCAAGAAAAGAAAAGAACATAAAATTAATTATGCATTTTCTTACATTATTATCTTTTTTTATTCTTATTTTCTTTAGTGTCACAATTTTTTATATACCTTTGGTTTTCTATTTTGTATACAAATCACAAAACATTCAAAAAAATATCCTTGAAGCTGTTTTTTACCAACTATTCATTTGGATAATCACAGTAATTTGGAATCTTTTCATAATAAGAATCTTAATGCTATTTTGGTCTAATTTAGACTTGGCTTCAAATAACGCTTTGTTTATTTTCGGGGTAGCTCCTTTATATCTAATACTGTTTCTCTTGTTAATTTTTGGACCTATAAAAGGAATTTTATATGTGCTACAAGAAAAAGACTTTCATTATCCTATTATTTCTAAATGGATTAACAAATAAAAATACGTGTAGAAGAATTCAGAGTTTTACTGAATTCTTTTTTATGGATCTTTCAAAATCTTTTACATCTTCCTTCATTCCTTCTTTTTAATAAACTTCAAATTTTATTACAATAACGCTTTTTAAAATACAATCGCTTGTCTATAAACTTTGTAACCTTCCTTTCCTTTCCTTTCCTTTCCTATGATTACAACATCCTCCTAACAACCAAGTATTGATTATATATCCCATATGAACACCTCCATTTTATTGGCATATACTTTGAAGGAAAAAACATTTCACATTAAACATATACCTACAAACTCAGTTGCTAATAATTTATCAAAAATTACTTAATATTCATTTTTTAAAAGGAGGTATTTATGAGATATAATCGAAAATCAAATTCCCAAAATTCGTGTGATAAATTTCAGCAACCCTGCTTTATTTCTATATCCCCTTGTGATCAAAGTAATTGCTGTACACCTGTTTTTTTCTCGAATTCTCAACAACAAGAATTATTGCAAATAATAAATCAATTAAATCAAGCCATCCTTTCTTTTTTCACAACACCAAATCCAACAACTATACAAATACTCCAATCAGCATTACAGGCATTAAATGATTTATTAATAACAATACAACCAAATACACCAAATAGAAATTTAGTTATAAGAACTATAAACCAATTAATTAATTCTTTACCTACCGCATCTCTCACTCAAATCTCAGCATTATTCCAATTTCTATTCCAAAGCTTGTCTTCACTTATAAGTTGTTCAAATATATCGGACCCCTTATTACAACAAACTTTCAACTTAATTTTACAAGGAATCTTGAATAGTTCGCTATTAAGTAACATCGGAACACCCGGGCCGACTGGAGCCACTGGACCTAGAGGATTTCCTGGACCTAGAGGAGCTCAGGGTACTCAAGGCGTGCCAGGTATTCAGGGGCCGGAAGGGCCGGAAGGACCACCGGGACCTCAAGGTGTGCCAGGTATTCAGGGACCGGAAGGGCCGGAAGGATCCACTGGACCTCAAGGCGTGCCAGGTATTCAGGGGCCGGAAGGACCACCGGGACCCACTGGACCTCAAGGTGTACAAGGAATTCAAGGACCGGAAGGGCCGGAAGGATCCACTGGACCTCAGGGTGTGCCAGGTATTCAAGGGCCGGAAGGACCACCGGGAACCACTGGACCTCAAGGTGTGTCAAGTATTCAAGGGCCGGAAGGACCACCAGGAGCCACTGGACCTCAAGGAGTGCAAGGAATCCAAGGGCCGGAAGGACCACCGGGACCTACTGGAGATTGTGATTGTCCACCGGGACCTACTGGACCGACCGGACCTACTGGGCCAACCGGACCTGCATGTAATTTCCTAGTATATGCTACAAATGCAGGACTCATAGATGACCCTACAAATGATACAGTATCTGTAATTAACACCGGAACAAATATAGTAGTTGATACAATTACTGTAGGTAATGCACCACTTGAAGTAACAGTTTCACCAAATGGAGCTCGTGCTTATGTTACTAATATTTTTTCTAATACCGTTTCCGTTATTGATACTGCTACTAATACTGTTATCGCTACCATTCCTGTTGGAACTAATCCAATAGGTGTAGCTGTTTCTCCAAATAACACAACTGTTTATGTTGGAAATCATGGTAATAATACGGTTTCTGTCATTAATGCGGCAACAAACACAGTTATTAATACCATTCCTGTTGGCATCGCTCCACAAGGGATTACTGTTTCCCCAAATGGTGCCCTTGCATATGTTGCAAACGAATTAAGCAACACAATTTCTGTCATTAATACTGCTACCAACACAGTTATTGCTACCATCCCTGTTGGTATTCGTCCTAGAATAATCGTGTTTACACTAGATGGTACTCGTGCGTATGTCACGAATCAAAACAGCAATACGGTTTCTGTTATTAACACCGCTACCAATGCAGTTATTAATACAATTAACGTAGGTACTGAACCTGTTGGCATAGATATTACACCGGGTGGAAACCTTATTTACGTTGTAAATAAAGTTAGCAATAATGTATCGGTAATAAATGTGGCGACAAATACTGTGATCGATACAATTTCTGTTGGTTTATCCCCTGATCAAGTAACCATCATACCTGATGGCACTCGAGCATATGTTACAAATCAAGCTAGTAATACTGTTTCCGTTATTGATATTGCTACGAATACTGTTATCACTAATGTCCCAGTAGGTGTCGCTCCAACCGGAATAGCTACTGGAACTATTTGTGAATAAAATAAAGAAGTGAAAGCCACAGATAGTTTTTATTAAAATTGATAGTATGTGATATTCTTTCTTTAACTACGTTCAAACAACCAGGATAAACCTCTATATTCTGTTAATATTCTTTTCTGTTTTGTCTTAGAACCTCAGATCAGCTAGCTGTTGTTAGCTGATCTCTTTCTATAAAACCCAAATCACATACCAATTAATTTACTAACATTGAATTTTTTAGAATTTAATAATAATATTTACCTATAAAACCATTACCCTTATACAAAGAGCTATGAGCCTTTCCGCTCATGACTCTTTTTTTTACGATTTTCACTTCACATCTACGCGATTTTGACTAGCTTCTCGACTAAATCCGTCTGGGTATCTTTCTAAAAATAATCATTTTATCTTTTCAGTAAACTTAGTATCTACACGATCAACCTTACCGTTTATCTAAACCGCGACTTGCTCACCAAATCCGCTCATTGGTGGATTGACTACTGTTACATTTCCATCCTAAACTATTAAAAGTTTGTTGCTACTAACATCAATTTCTACTTTTTTCATATGTCCATCTCCCTTTTACTACCGCATGTACTCGACAACATCAGTTTTAAAACCACCTCCCAAATAAACCCTTACTGGAATTATTTCTTTTTTATCCCTCGCTGCCTTACACAATTCTTCAGCTGTATCCCAATTGGAAAACTTGTCTACAACTCTTTGAAATCTCCGTGTATTCATTAACTCTTAGAACCTGTCTGAAATCTGTAGTATAATCGATGTAAAAAGGATGATTCCTATGATACACAATTATACAAGTAATATTACCCGTAAACAGTTTGAACTCATTCGAGAGGATTTAGAAAATTGGTACTATATCAAGAAAATAGACAAATCAAACAGAGACATTTTATTCGTTAAGCAGCGTTAGCTTGTTGCTTTTCATAAAACTGTTTTTCAAATTGAATTGGTGATACATACTTCAGTGCAGAATGACTGCGTTTTCGATTATAAAATACTTCAATATATTTAAAAATGCTGGATTTCGCTTCTTCTCGTGTTCTATATCTTTTCGGATAGACCCATTCTTTTTTTAATACACTATGAAAAGATTCAATCACTGCGTTATCATAACAATTGTCTTTCCGACTCATGCTTACTTGGAATGTTGCTTTTTTTAAGATTTTTTGATATTCATGAGAAGCATATTGACTTCCTCTATCGCTATGATGAATGATGCCTTCGGCATTCGTTTCTTGCTTTAATTTTGATGTATGTTTCATCCACTCGCCAAGAATCATTGGTTGATTTTAAATGTTTTCGAATCCGCTCATTTAATTCGGGTCCATATTGATGAACCCATCGCATAATAGTTGTATGAGCTAAGGATAATCCTCTTTCTTCCATCATTTCCACCAAATCACGAAGACTTAAGTTGTACCGCAGGTACCAACGAACTGTTAATAAAATAATATCTGGCTGGTAATGCTTCCATTTGAATATATTTTCTTGTTCCATACTGATCACGCACCTTTTTAAGTAGTAATATCAGTATAGCCAAGTTTGAAAGACCATTTTTAAATCATTTCTCAGTTTTGCATCAGAACCCTGATGAGTGTGGGCGAATGGAATGATAATACATATAAATACCTGTGGTGCTAGTTGATTTAGAAACACCCTAAAGAATATTTCAAGGTATTCCCAAATCGCTCCCTAGCCTTATTAAGCATAAGACAATACACAAGTAAAAGACTTTCCAGTCTACTTTCAAATCCTAATAGGCCTCACCATACATGCCCATCAACTTAAAAGAACAAATAAAATGAAATTCTTTTCAAAACGGCTACCAATTGTTCAATATATTGATTATTCGTAAAAGGATGCATGCGAAATAAACTCTAACGAATTTTATTTCTAAAATTATACAACTTTCTTTTACTCTCTAGCTATACTCCTAATGAACACCCATGATATCAAAAACTGTTTTCTTCTCATATCGATGAGATTCTCGTCCATTTTTCTCTAAAAGATGGAACAGGCGAATCAGAAGCTTTGTTATCTCTTGGATGCTTTTCCCTATGGCTTGATAGAGGAGAAACAGATGATCTTGGATCATTCCAATGGCTTTATATTCACTTAATTCTTTTTGCTTCTTCTGTAACAAAAGCTGGCGCATTTTAAACATGGTAGAAGAACATAAGAAAATAGCGATCAGTTTCTCGTATAAATAGCACTCTATTCTTTCCCGTTTGACAGTGCGACAATAATCTATATCAAACAATGATTTCCATGTTTTAAAAACAATTTCGATCTGCCAGCGTAATGTATACAATTCATGTACTTGTTCCATCGGAACCCATTCCCAAGGAGCATTTGTCACATATACATTTAATCCCGCTGCTATTTTACTTCTCTCTGAATACGTTTTGTTTTTCGCTTTTTCTTTTTCTGCAATCTTCTCTAGACGTTTTTGTAATTGTGCCTCTGTTAATCGATGAAACATAAGACGTGAGAATAATTGCTGTTTATCGCCAATATAAGCTTGCTGATATTCTACTGTTTCTTCAGGTTTGAGTTGGTTTAAAATCTCTACAACATTAATTTGTATGTATTCCGATTGTTTCTTAATCGCACCATTTTTAAAGTATTGTGGATCTGGATTTTTCACATATACATTCGTATTTAACTTTAACCGAGAAATATAATAGGTCCCACGTTGATCCATTTGATCTAAATCCTCTAATGAAAAATATCCTAAATCACGAATACATAAATCGTCTGGTCGTAACGTATCTAAACATTCTGTTCCGAATGTTTTATCATTATTTTTTCCAGGACCAACTTGAAAATTAAGAAATTGCCCACTATGTAAATCGTATTCTAATTGAATTTTGATCCCAGCTGTTTGAGCGCAACCACCTGAACCAGGATATATAGGCTCCAAGGTATTAGGTACCTGAAACATGGTGGCATCCATGATACGAATGCGTTTAAAATGAGCAAAAAGTTGGTTAGAAATGCGAGTTTGTTTACAGATTTTTTGTTGTAACAATAACGAAAAGATATGTTTTAAAAATAATACTGATTGTGCAGTAAACCGTTTATTTAAGCCTTCAGGACTAAGAAGAGTACCAGTTGCTGCATGGAGTCTGCTACACAATCGAACTAAAGGGTCACTTGCCACCCGCTGGCTAATCCAAATACAAATGGTAGCTAAATCTGATCCTGAAAACTTACGTTTTCGCTTTATAAACTTAATTTCTCTTGCCAGTTTTTCTAAAAATCCAGGTGTGATGTAGCGCTGTAGTTCTTCTGCAAATGGTTGTAACTCCTCTTGAATGGAGAGATTCAAAAAAAAGTTATTCTTTCTTATAGATTATTAAGAAAGAATAACTTTTTTTTGTACTAAGATAAGAAAGTATAAGTTTTTGAGCACGAAGAGCCCTCTTGGAAAGCTTGCTGTATAAGGCATTACGAACAATATTTGGAATTTCCATAATGAGTTAGATTGTGCTATTTTTTAGTTATGGAAGCAAATATATTAAAACGTATTTTCTTTGATGAACATAGTCATTGGGAACGATTTAAAGATAAATATGGCGCGAGGATCCGTCCAGTTGTTTTGAAAGAAATTGAAAAATTTAGAGGGTGTGAAGACCCCATGCCCATCAACTTAAGGATGGATACAAAACAAAATTTTGTTCATTTGAACTGAAATCTCCCCAAATGGGGGCATGTTATTAAAAATAAGCACACGAAATAAACCCTAACGGGTTTCATTTTTTTCTTATGCAGCTTTCTTTTGTTTGCTATATCCACTATACTCATAGATAACACCCATGATATCAAAGACTGTTTTCTTCTCATATCGATGAGATTTCCGTCCGTTTTTCTCTAGAAGGTGGAACAGGCGGGTTAAAAGCTTTGTTATCTCTTGGGTGTTTTGTATGGCTTGATAGAGGAGAAATAGATGGTCTTGAATCATTCCAATTGCTTTATATTCACTTAATTCTTTTTGCTTCTTCTGTAACAAAAGTTGACGCATTTTAAACATCGTAGAAGAACATAAGAAAATAGCAATCAGTTTTCCGTATAAATGGCACTCTATTCTTTCTTGTTTGACAGTGCGACAATGATCTATATCAAACAATGATTTCCACGTTTTAAAAACAATTTCTATCTGCCAGCGTAAAGAATATAATTCATGGACTTGTTTCATCGGAACCCACTCCCAAGGTGCATTTGTCACATATACATTTAATCCCGCTACTAATTTACTTTTCTCTGAATAGGTTCTGTGTTTTGACTTTTCTTTTTCTGCAATTTTCTCTAGGCGTTTTTGTAATTGTGCCGCTGTTAAACGATGAAAAACAAGACGTGAAAATAACTGCTGTTTATCTCCAATATAAGCTTGCTGATATTCTATCGTTTCCCCTGGTTGGAGTTGATTCAAAATCTGTATGACATTGATTTGTATGTATTCTGATTGTTTTTTAATGGAACCATTTTTAAAATATTCCGGATCTGGATTTTTTACATATACGTTTGTATTTAACTTTAGGCGTGAAATAAAATATGTACCCCGTTGATCCATTTGATCTAAATCTTCTAATGAAAAATACCCTAAATCACGAATACATAAATCGCCTGGTCGTAACGTATCTAAACATTCTGTTCCGAATGTTTTATCATTGCTTTTTCCAGGGCCCACTTGGAAATTAAGAAATTGTCCACTATGCAAATCATATTCTAATTGAATTTTAATTCCAGCTGTTTGCGCACAACCACCTGAACCAGGATAGATATGCTCTAAAGTATTAGGCACTTGAAACACGGTGGCATCCATGATGCGAATACGTTTAAAATGAGCATAAAATTGGTTAGAAATGTGAGTTTGCTCACAAATTTTTTGTTGTAACAACAAAGAGAAGATATGTTTTAAAAATAACACTGATTTTTCATTAAATCGTTTATTTAAGCCCTCCGGGCTAAGTACAGTACCTGTAACTGCGTGAANATAACAGATCGAGAAGGTGCTATCCAAATGTGTGAAAAGCATAAAAAATCATTGGACAAAGTGACAAATATACTTTGTGATGGTGGATATACGGGCCCATCATTTGCACAATCGATAAAAGAAACGATTCATTGTTCAGTTGAAATTATCAAACGCTCGGAACTTCACAAGTTTGTTGTGTTACCCAAACGCTGGATCGTAGAGCGAACTTTTGCTTGGTTGGAAAATTACCGCAGACTGTGGAAAAACTGTGAACGAACACTTGAAAACAGTAGACAAAGTTGCTTATTGGCAGGTGTGGCAATTTTATTGAAAAGATTCTAGACAGGTTCTTAGGATTTATTCTCATGTTTTACCGAACATGCAGGAAGAAGGAGTAAAAAATTTTAGTAAAAGTATCTTTGGATAGCTAACGTTTTCAAAATGTTTGTATTTTATAACAAAAAGCCAAACAAATCTTGTATTAACAAGGTTTATTCACCTTAACATATGTTATTATGTATAATACATATGTTAAGTAAATTCAGAATAACGAGGCAAATATTATGGACTTTGTTTATATTAATCAAAACGTATTAAATAATCTTCTATACATTTTATGTAGTATATTTGTTTTTTATTTCATATATGATAGCAGGCATTATTTGAAAAAATACAAAATATTACTGATTACCCTTTGTTCTAGTATCCCGCTTATTTTATGTATGCGATACCCTATCTATATGGATGAAAGTTGTATTCATGATTTAAGACAAATTCCGGTCATAATAGGTACGCTTTATGGTGGATTCCCTGTCGGTATCATATTGTTTACAATTTTATTAATTACAAGATTTATATTTTATGGCTTTAATATGCTAACAGTCGTTGTTTACGGAATAATGTTCATCGTTACAGCACTCGCATCTTCAAAATTTAATACATATAATAGAAAACTTAAAGTAGCTTTTTCCATGTTTTTAACCTTTTTCCTAGCAATATTTACAACTTTAATTGTATTAACTTTATCAGATTTTGAAGTAAATAATTTGTATATTATTTATTTCATGGTATTACCGACTACTTTAATGTTATTTATTGTTTATATAAATGAAGTTATAAAAGATGCTGTATTAATGCGCTCTAAATTAATTAAAATGGAAAAAATGGAGATTGTTAGCCAACTCGCTGCAAGTATATCGCACGAAGTAAGGAATCCCTTAACGGTTGTAAAAGGATTTACACAGCTTTTAAAAACACAAAATTTAACTCCTGAATCAAGAGACGAATATATTAAACATATACTTGAAGAGTTAAATCGTGCCCAAGAAATTATCGATGATTACTTAACGTTTGCCAAACCTGCTCCAGAAAAATTAGATCAAATTTCAGTAAAACAAGAGTTAAATCGAGTTATTAATATGATATTGCCATTGTGTAATATGAATACGATACATATTACACAGGATTTTTCTGAGGCAACCATTGTTGGTAATAAACAGCACTTTCAACAATGTTTTTTAAACTTAATAAAAAACAGTATTGAAGCAATGCCTAATGGTGGTACCTTAAATATTTCCTCATCTATCAATAATAGTAAAGTTGAAATACGAATTGAAGATAGCGGAGTTGGAATGTCACAGGAGCAAATACATCGATTCGGTGAACCGTATTTTAGTACAAAAACAAAAGGAACTGGTTTAGGTACAATGGTTGCTGTTAAGATTATTGAGACGATGCATGGAAGTTTAAAAATCCGAAGTATCGTTAGTAAAGGAACGACTTTAACGATTACGTTCCCGAAATATAATAAGAATACGCATTTAGACAAATAAAAAAGGAGCATAGTTGCTCCTTTTTTATTTGTTTCGATACATAAGTATCTTCAATGTTTTTTTAGTTTACATTTGTGAAGACTAATTAAAAATTAGTATCCTCCGCCCCAGCAGCTGCATCCTACAATTATTAATAGAATGAATAACACAACTAGTAAAGCGAAACCTCCACCAAAACCACAAGAACCACCGTAACTCATATTTTCTCCTCCTTTTGGTTTGAAAACTAATAGGTAGTTGATCATTTTAACTGGTTCGTATTATACATTATGTATATATCCCTTTTTTGAGCATGTCTACATAAAAATAAGTAAAAGCACTCGTTTAAAGAGTGCTTTAAAATGGATACCAAAAGTTTTGAAATACGTTTAATTTTAAATATACCGCAACAATAAATATGAAAATACCGGCAAATAAAGCAAGGAAATCTTCACGTTTCGCCTTACTTGTATAAAACCATGTACGTTTATCCTTCTTTCCAAATCCTCTTAAATCCATTGCATTTGAAACTGTATCTATTCTTTCTAGAGAATGAATGATTAGTGGCCAGAAAATTAAAACACGGTTCTTCATACGAACCCATAAACTTGCTTCTCCTTTTTCAAAAGCCACTCCTCTCGCTTCTTGCGCGTGTTTAATAATTTTATACTCAGACTGGATGTCAGGAATATAACGTAGTGCAATATTTATTGCATATGTAATCTTATAATGAATACCAAGTTTACTTAAGCTACTTACAAATTCGCTTGGATCTGTCGTGTAAATAAAAAGAAGTGTAAATGGTAATAACGTAAAATACTTTAATGAAAGTGTAGCTGCATAAAATAATGTTTCATATGTAATCGTTGCATATCCAACATGTAAAAACGCGGTATATGATTCAGTTAATTCAGATCCATGAGTTGGTGTAATAAATAAAATCATGACAGAGTTTAATAAACTAAATGTAAATATGACACTAAAAACAATTAAAATTTTACGAAATGGAATTTTAGCAATGCTGAGTCCGATACACCCAATAATAAATAATATTAGCAACACCCGAAAATCAAAAAACAAAAAAGTAAGCGTCATACAAAAAATAAATAAAAACAATTTCACTATCCCATCCATACGATGAAAATATGTACTATGCACCTTCCTCCCTCCTATTACTGTCTAAATAAAGCTCCATAAATTTTTCTGGACATGCAATCCCACTAAATTTAACAAGCTTGGTTAAAGAACTCTCTCTTAAGTTGGCTCTTTGTAACGTTTCTTGATTGCCTAATACATCAAACACTGTATTATCCGCAATAATTTTCCCTTCATGTAGAACTACTGCACGGTCTGTATATTCTAGCGCGAGATTCATATCGTGAGTGATAAAAACAAATGAAATTCCCTTTTTAGCTAGGTTTTTAATAAACGACATAAATTGTTTATAATGATAATAATCTTGTCCCGCTGTCGGTTCATCTAATATGATAAGCTTAGGATTTGTTGTTAATACAGATGCGATTGTTAGTCTCTTTTTTTGCCCATAGCTTAGTGCTTGAATTGGCCAATTACGAAATGGATATAAACCACAAATTTTTAAAATCCCTTCTACTTTATTCTTAATTTCTTCCTTAGAAAAATTATGTAATGTTAATGTAAATGAAACTTCTTCAAAAACAGTAGACTGTGTAATCATATGATTTGGATTTTGCATCACGTAAGATATGATTTCCCCACGTTTACGAATAGACCAAGAACTAATATCTTCACCTTTTAACGAAATTTTCCCATTTTTCATTTTGTTTATACCTATAAGACTATGAGCTAATGTTGATTTCCCTGCTCCATTATGTCCTAACAGTGCCACAATTTCTCCTTCATATATTAAAAGGTTTACATTTTCTAATACTTTTTGTTTATTAGGGTATGAAAATGATAAATTCTCCACTTTAAGTAATTCCTTGTTTTTAGCATTCCTTTCTAATATGACTTGTTTCTCCATCCACTCTTTTATAACGTTGCTTACCTTTTCTTTTTGAAGGTTTTCCATTGGATATATTACGTCATTATTACGATCAAAATGTAATCTCTTTAATGCTTCGATGTAAATAGGCTCTCTTAAGCCAATACGTGGTAATATATTTGACGCTAAGATTTCTTTTGGTGTTCCCATCGCAATGACTTTACCTTCATCAATTAATATAACTTTGTCTAAATCCAGTTTTAAAATTTCTTCTATCCTATGTTCGATAATAACAATCGTTTTATTATACTGCTCATGTATATCTTTCATAAGTTCTATCGTATGTATGGCGCTTAGTGGATCTAAGTTCGCTAATGGTTCATCGAACAATAATATATCCGCATTTGTTGTTAATAAACCAGCAAGAGAAACTGTTTGCTTTTGACCTCCTGATAATTCATGTGGACTTTGTTTATGAAACGTATGCATCTTCACCTTTCTTAATGAGTCCGAAACAATCTTTTTCATGTTATCTTGCTTTACACATTCATTTTCTAAATAAAAAGCTACATCTTCTTCTACTGTCAGACCAATAAATTGAGCATCTTGATCTTGTAAAATTGTTCCTACCTGTTTACTTTGTTCAAAAATACTTCCTTCCCTCGGATCTTTACCGGCAATTAAAACGTTACCTGTACTAGTCCCTTCGTAAGAAAATGGGATTAGCCCATTTATACAATGAGCTAATGTCGACTTTCCTGAACCACTTCGTCCAGCAATTAGTACTTTTTCCCCAGGGTATATATGAAAGGTAATATCACTTAAAGTAGGCTGCGCAGCATGCCCATATTGAAAGGTAAATTGTTCAAACGAAATAATTGGTTGCATGTTAACATCCCTACTTTTCAATTTTTAAATGTGTATGTTTCTTATTAGATTTGGCCAAGCCAATTGTAAGTGGCAATCCAAGTACTAAGAAAACGATAACATCGGAAATTGTTGCTCCTAATACTTGTATAACAATTTTGTCAAATGGTTCTCCCATCACAATAATATCGAATGCCCCAGCAAATATAATAGCAATGACAATACCAACTAGCCCAGTAATTGCTAAATAAGATATATCCCCCTTGTTAAACGACCCGTTTTTCACACTAAAGCCAACTCTTTTTTGAATAAGACCCATTGAAAAACCAATAATACCTGAACTAATAACCCGCAACTTATACTATCTTAAAATATGTCCATTCAGACAAACACAGTAAACCGTTGAGTTTTTCTATGTTATTGAATTGGACACTTCTCTATATGAAAAATGATTAAAATTAAGTGCTGTAATTTGTTTTGGTAATAAAATTTTCCCATCTTAATTATTTTGATTGGACACTTTTTTCATTATTTAAATAAAAAACCGGAATATTAATTACATCTTCTAGCCGAATTTATTTTCTATTTCATTCGCTTAATTAAAATATACATTTTATGGAGTAATCTTATCTTTTTTATAAGACATAGTAACCAGAAAATTATCCAGCATGTTTTCACCTATGCAAGCTTAATAATCATAGTTACTAAACAAGGAAAGATTAAGTGTTAAATAAGGATAACTTCAAGGAATCATATACCTGCGTTTTATGCAACTAATTATTTTGAACATAAATTTCATTTGTATGTTTAAAAGTAATAAAAATTGTAAATAAATACTTTTAAGATTTATTTTAGGAGGTGTTTTAAATGTCAATAATTTGCGCTAATGTTAAAATTTACGGAACTAGGCCACTGTTATTTAACAGATTTACTGAGGATGCAATCCCAATAACAAAACAAGAAAAATGGGGAGTTCCAGGAAACAACCCTGAAGAATGGAAAAAAACTTTTCAAGCTACCCCACAAGGACAACTTTATTTGGATCCTATTTATATTTTCTCTTGTTTACGTGCGGGAGGAAAGTTTATATCTAAAGGAAGAGGAACATTAGAACCAGAAGTGTCTTCAACACTCCAAGTACTAGATAATAAGATATTCATTAACAGGTTTCTTCCCCCTATTAATGAAATAACAAGGGA
Source organism: Bacillus sp. PPSBB_2 (assembly GCF_045291115.1). Lineage (NCBI taxonomy): Bacteria > Bacillati > Bacillota > Bacilli > Caryophanales > Bacillaceae > Bacillus > Bacillus sp. PPSBB_2. The sequence continues at coordinate 2,742,672 of NZ_CP147983.1, read as the reverse complement.
TGATAAAAAAGATGTATATATTGATGTACGGCCGGTTTCAAGAAGAGGAGTAAAAAATATACGTTATCGTCTAGCCATTTCATCTGGTTGGGAAACAGAGTTTAGTATTATATGGGAAGGAACCTTAATTAATCGTGAACAAATGAGAGCTATTTGCCACGATGCAGGTGCTTACGCTGGGTTAGGAGACGCAAGAAAAGTAGGATTTGGACGATTCCATGTCACTGATTTTAATATTGTTCAGGAAGTAGCACATGCCTAAGAAAAGAACTCCTTATGAAACGTGGAGAATAAACATAAGACCAATTATATGGAACAGAGATAATAGACAATGTATACGTTGTAAAAAATCAGTCTTATTAAATGAATGTCATATCGATCACATAGTTAGTGGGCTAAGTGGGGATAATAAAATCCGAAATTTACGTACCCTTTGCAGAAAATGTCATGTTCTACGTGCAGATCACTTCCATCAAGGTATGATTGCAAAAGCTTTAAAAGACAGAGTTATAACAGCAGATTGGCGTAAACATGTTTGGGAAGAAGATTCACTATTAAGAAAATAGAATAGATTTTTGATAGTACTTAATAAACAAACGAACACAATGTTTAATAAAATTTATGAGGTGTATTTAAAAAGCTGAACTAAATGTATGGTACGATTTGATACGGTTATAAATTAAAACAAATTCATATTTAAACTAAATTGTTTTAATTTTATATGATATGAATAATCTCTAAAGAATATGATAGTGTCGAAACAGTTAAAACTGTTCAATAGGAGTTGACTTCCCTATTGCTGAAGAGATAGGTCATTAAATAAGGTTAGGATTGGTATGGTACATCCCGGTTGGGTTCGGTTCGGTGGTGTTTGGTATAGCACGGTTTGATACGGTAATTTAATAATTGTTGGAGACATTCTCTATTAAACCTAACCTATTATGTATAGTATATTCTCTAACAACTAAGACAATTGACAAATAATATCCTTTAATCTTTAATTTCGTTCCCATTTCAAATAAATAATCAACACCTAAAAATACTTTTAAGTTCTTTTATATCGTTTTTAAGTACTATAGTGTTCTTACATTCATTTGTACACTTCTCTAATCTGATAGAGAGGTGATACATTTGTCTGCTTTCTTAAAATTAGTAGGAGAAAACATCCGATTATTACGAAAAAAAAGAGGATTGACACAAGAAGAATTAGCTGAACGAATCAATTTACAACAAGCTTATATTGGGGGAGTTGAACGTGGAGAAAGAAATATTTCCATGCTTACTCTACAAAAAATTGCTGTTGGTCTAGAGGTTTCACCTGAAAAAGTGTTAGACTTAGGTAATATCAATTTACTCGAAAACCCTCAAAGAGAGGAATTTCTAAGTATCATTACTTCTCTAATTCATCAAAAAAATATGGATGAATTGCAATTCATACTAAAGTTTATTCATAACTTCTCTGAGTTCGTAGAAAGTAATAACATAAAATAATGTCTGTAGCAAGTCCTTAAATACATACTTGAAACCTTAAATGTTTAAAATTATCTAAAATCACTAAAAAGATTTCCTCGCTCATCAGAAAAATTCTCATTTTATCTACAGCTGAAATGTAAAGTACTTCCTATCCACTTTCGAACTTAAGAAATTTAATATCATTTAATAAAAAAAGTTACCCTTTTTAGTCTACCCTATTTAAAAAGGATAACTTTTTTATATTTTTTAATTCATAACTTCATCTTTTTAGGTTCTATCGCTAATTTTTTTGAAATATCAACAAGTAAAAAGCCCCTTTACTCTGAACATGGTAATAACATCAGCTCTATTTTTTGCAAAAAAACGCACCTTAAAACAGATTGAAATGTTAGTGGTTTTCCATATCCTAACCTTCGTCTAAAATCGTTTTTTTACGAATCCAAACAGCTAATACAATCATGCCATGACAAAAATAAGTAGATATTATAGATATCAATAACGGCACTGTTAATTGTGTAAATGTAACCGAGTTCTTTCCGAGAATTGCTTTAAAAAGCTGTGTCCATTTCATATTGTAGTAACATCCGATTGCAATCACTACAAAACATAGAAACAACTGTAAACATATATTCCAAAACGCTCGCCAAGTTGTATGAATAAGTAAGGAAAATTCTCGACACGATGCATCAGAACTATATGCATTCATGTTATTCTCAACAGAAATCCTATTAATCGTATAGCTCCCTATCATTACACTGAATATGGTAAATATCGGTGAATAAAATCCTAATAATAGTAAAAATATACTCCGTATGAAGACATATAATGGATTTCTCTCTTTAATCAGTTTACTCCTCATTAAATCCTCAATTTCACGAGTACTTAATTTCTCTTTTTGTTTTTTCTTGTTTTTCTTCTTTGCTTGTTTTGATTATTTTTCCCATTCACGCAATTGATCTCTTAACACCTTCATTTCCCTCTACCCCCCCTGAATAAACCCAACATTCTGTCAATAATCCAGAAAACCCATTAAGTTACTTTCTCCTTGCTCCCCCTTGGAGAACCGAGCAGTTAGCTTTTGCTAGCTGCTCTTTTTTTAGCTTTCATTGTCACTCCTACTACAGCATTTTCATATATTATTGTGTAGCTGCATCTTTTCAGTTGTGAGCTCATTCATTTTATTTCTTAAAAACATTCATGAAGTATTGTGCACTATATACTCTGAGGAAGAGCGCTGTTCGAAGGCGCTCTTTTTTATCCTAATAATCCTCACAATTTTGTACATACTAATCATAAGCTGCTTTCTTAACAGTGTTTGCAGCCCGGAACCTTTTGGTAATGGAGCAGTTAACTTTTGTTAGTTGCTCTTTTTTTGCAGTACAGGTACCTATTTACTTTAAAATGAATAAACTACCTTGAACCTTACTTTATAGACATTCATTGGTTCATAACTCCCAAACATAACCCTAATACACAGAATGTTTTTTAAGCGAGCCCTCTGACATAAGTGCTCGTTTTATTTTAGCGATTTTCCACAAAATGAAATTTCCATATTAATCCTCGTCTAACGGCATAACAGTTAAATAATTACGAGCTTTCTTTTTGCTATCTACTCTCTTTCTATGAGCTGGTGTTTTATAAAAGAGTATTGTTTTAGGAAGTACGCCCCAATGTTGAGCGCACTCCTGTACAGTTCTATTACATATTAGCGATTCACCTTTATAAATGTCGTACTCCTTTAACTCCATTATCCAATTCCCTTTTTCTCTAAAATTCAAGCTTATTTTCACCTCCACATAATATTTTAAATTCATCGATTCAGTTGTCAATATTTCCCTTATTTTAATACACTATTGGAATTTCAAGTGATATTCTATTTTTAAATTTTTTAGGTACCGCTAAGTACTTGATTAAATTATGAGATGTTTATAATTACACAGAATTCAAAACATATCCCTTATGTTTTAGATATTATAAGTATTTATTAATAATATTGAGATGCTATTGCAAAATTGTAAGGGGTTATTTCACTCTCTTCGGCAAAGCTGATCCTGAATGTTCAATTACCGGATGAACATGAACATTAATTTTGGCATTACTAAAATAATTCTCACCTTGATCCCAATTCTTACTTATTTTCTTCCATTCTTTATAATTATTCCGCTTATATACTTCTCCTAACGCTAATACATCCACCTTATATTTTTTTTGAACAAGCTTTATTGATTTTTGAATCCTTTGCTCCATCTCTTTTGAAATATCCTTCGTTAAGCGTTTTTCATTCATGAATTTTTTATGATCATTAAAATGCACCTCTGCCAAAGTACCTTCGAGAAATAGATGAATATTAAACTTCGGTTTTGTAGTATTTTCAGTAAATACCTTTATTTTTCGGTGTAGCTTATGAATTTCATANCCGGTGTTTCCTGTTGGTCCCGTGTTTCCTGTTGGTCCCGTGGCTCCCATTGGTCCGGTGTTTCCTGTTGGTCCCGTGTTTCCTGTTGGAAATGTAAAAGAAGGGATAGGTGGAAATGTAGGACCAATCAAGTTTGGATTTAATGCAGCAGAACTCAAAACATTATCTGGTATAAGACCTCTCCATTTTTTTTCATTTAACATAATTCACCTCCAAAAAACTCTTTTCATAACTAATAAATTCATTAGATAAACAAAATAGCATCAATAAAAAATATCACAGCATTTTTCATAAAAAATGAGATGTGTAAACCATCCTCCCTTAATAAATAAATTTCACATTCAGAGGTATTTTGTTTTATCAATTTACAAGAGATAAAGAAATATTAGAAAGCGAAAAAAACACCAATTTGTTACGTAAACCGGTGCATGAGGAACGTGAAGAAATAACAAAAAATTCAATCCATGAGAGAAGAACTACGACGCACTTAAGAAGAATTTAAAACATCGAAAAAAGATATACAAATATATCACAAACAACATGAAGACTATTACATAACATACGATCTGTTCAAAAGACTAAACGACTAGTTGCTCCTACTATAGAAAATAAACATCATTAATAGAGATTCTATAGAGATTTTTATACTAATACAAAACATCTATAAGCCCCAAAACTCCAATATCTTTAACATGTATGACATCATTCATATTATAATACAAAGGGAAAATTCAAGAACTTAATGGTATCAAAGGTTTGTGCATTTTCTTTTCTACCGACAAATCAAGTCACATTAACTGGACTTGTATACAATATTCATCATAATTTTTTCGAAAATGTGGACAAGCATATTAGCAAAATGAGTAATTTCGAATATAAATAATTATAGTAGGGGTACAGCCAACGTATAAATATAGAATCCACACTAATTTGATACATTATTTTGTTAGAGCCAAATTAGCTAGATAAAAGGAGGTGAATTGTTTTGAACTCATATTTTCCAAAACGGAAGAAAAACTGCCGTAGACTTTTTCCTGCCTTCCCAGCTTCTTTCCCTCCTATTGTGAGAGATAGATTTCTTTATGTATCAAGTGCTCTTAATAATACAGTAGAAATTTATAATATTATCAATCCTACAACTCCTGCACATGTGGGGCAATTTAATACAGGAGATTTAAGCTTCCCTTCCGGATTGGCTATTACAAACACTACTCTTTATGTAGCAAATCAAGATAAAAACATGATAGAAATTTATAATATCTCCAATCCTATATTCCCTCTTCGTGTAGGAGAATTTAATGTAGGAAATTTAAATATTCCTGCCGGCTTGGCTACTACAGGGAACATTCTTTATGTAGCAAATGCTGGCGATAATACTATAGAAATTTATAATATTTCTAATCCCATGGATCCTATACGTATAAGAGGGTTTACTGAGAGGAATTTAAATACTCCTGCTGTATTAGCTATTACAGGTACTACCCTTTATGTAGCAAATGCCTTCGGTAACAATGTAGAAATTTATGATATTTCTAACCCTATAATTCCTGTACATGCAGGGGAATTTAATGAAATAAATTTAAATTTCCCTAATGGATTGGCTGTTTTTACATTATTCAGCTGGTTAGTTCTGGTTTAATCACACAACTCCCCATAATACTGAATTCCGATAATAAGGTGCTATGTTTACTTCACATGTATAGAATATTCCCTATTTAAATCCATTAGAAAATCATTTTATTATGTTTAATAATTGACTTATTAAATTTCAAATTCGTGGTCAGTGGATATACGTATCACTTCAACGGAAACAAACATTCTTTGCGAAGTTTGAAAAAAACATAAACACCTTTGTAAAAAAAGAACTACTTTTAGGGAGTAACTAGTAATTGTTGAAGTTCACTGTACGTTGAAAAGGCGGAGATTTTTTGAAGACTTCGCCTTTGTTTCTCAATAGGTATGAATGCTCTTAATAACTTTTATCGTATATGAAGCATAAAAAAATTCTGCAAATTTAACAACACATCTCTTAATATGCCTATTATCCTGTTCTCTAGAATGTATTTTCATACTCAGAATATCGGAATTGTATATAATAATAAAAATAATCAATAAAATGATATCGGTGTAAAGCCCATAGGGTATATACTTTGCTGTGTATATCCTACATGAGGATAATGGTGTCTAATTTTATGATTATGTGGCATATGTTGCACAGCATGCATCGTTGCTTGAGCTCCATGCGTTGTACAGACTGAACCTATTACTCTATTTTTATTATAATACATATTTATCATAACATGTCACCACAGTTAATAATTAAAATAAATGTTTACATAATATGTCTAAAAATCAAATAAAGTGTTTTAAATAAAAGCTACACATATTTAAGCATTGTTCTGAGGGTACCCTGCTAGTATATCAAAATATTGTGCTAGTGAAGTTTCAGGTTTTGCACTTTGTTTCAAGATTACTTCTACATTTTTCTCAGAAAAAAATAGACAGATATTTCGACTTGAGAGTAATTATTCAGAAAAAATAATTACTTATTTATCCTTTAGCAAAAATATTTACGAACATAGTCTATAAATTATCCTTTATCTTAATTAAATGAAACGACAGTTCCTTTTTTATTTCGTAATTGCCTAAGTTCTAATTCCAGATCATTTATTTTTTTTACAAGTTCTGCACGTTCCAAGTCCAATAATTTATTCTTTTCGGCAAGTCGATGAACCTCAGCTTGCAAGTATCCATTATGTACTTTCAAATTATTGAATTCTATTTGGTCTATAATGGCTTTATCAATAAAGTTTTCAAGTTCTGACATTCGTTCCTGATTTTTTCTTTCTTTATTTTTTGATAATAAATCTTGCTTTTCAATATCATCAATACGTTTTTCAATATATAAACGCAATGTATTTGGATTGTTATAAACGGTACTTTTGGAAATACTTATTGCCTTACATATCCCACGAATATTTAAGTTTATCGACTTAATTTCTTTGAGCGTTTTGTTAATTCGTTCTTCGGTTTCTAAGAAATATTGTTCAATCGTGATAAATTGTTCTCGAGTACTTTCCTTATAAAGACTTAAATCACCTAAATTAAACTGTTTTAAATGTTCCTGAGTTGCAGCTATAATGTTTTCGCGCTCCATTTTTTCACTTCCTTTTCAATGTCATTAATGTTCTCTACAATACTTTCCAATTCAGGATATTTGTCACAAATCCCTCCAGACCTTATTTCATCTTTAAGTAACATTAATTCGGGATTCAATTTTCTTTCAATATACTTTTTGATACCTTTTAATTCTCTTTCAAGTTCATTACGATACTTTTTGTTTTTCTCGTACAATTTTTCATTATATGCAACGATACTCGCTTTTTCTTGGAATCTCTTTAATGAGAATGGTAATTCTTCTAACGAATGAATCTGAACACCAAGATAATAAGCATCATTAATACTTGATATATATTGATTACGTTCACATAATTTATTAAAGGACTTCGCACATATACCTAATTCTGTATCCGCAATCGGGGTGTCAGTTCTTGAAAGTTTAGATACGATTTCTTCTATATCTGTGAAAATATTCAGTTTGTTTTTTTTCAAAAATTTATTTATTTGATTATATACTTCTTGATATTCTTCAGTTCGAAGTTCTTCTATTATATATTTATCAGAGATGTCATTTATATTTGTATTCAGTGTCAAACCATCCTTTGTGGACCTCTTTTTCAACGTTTCAATCGCATTTATCTCTATTTTTTTTATCTCGTTAAATCTAATATAATGTTGAGTCATTTCTTCAGTTAAATGGTTCATATGCTGGCGAATAAAGTCTAGATGATAACCTTTATTGTATAAAATTGTAGCTAATATAACTCGATATTGATGAAAAGTAACATAGTATATATCTTTATCCATTTCATCATCTGGAACAAACTTTAGCGATTTGTAGTTTCTCTTTCGCGTCACAGAAAATTGACTTACATCGTAATCGATAATTTTATCGAGCTGTAATTGATTTTGATGTCGATAAAAAAATTGCACTAGACGCATACGTAATAAAGTTTTTGACACTTCTTTCCCCTTATCGTTTACAAATAAATATTGTGTTTTCCTTCTTTCTTTGTATATTTCCGTTAGCGTTCTATATGCTAGCAAGGCATTTTCTGTTATAAAACTTCTAGTCCATTTATATTTTTTTTCTTTTACTGTTTTGTAAGTCTTAAAGTTAAGATAATAAAAGACTTCATACTCACCTTTAACTCCTATTTCATCTAGCATACCTATTTCTAAGATTCTGAATTCACCGATACGCATTCCAGTGTCGGCTAATAAAACAATCATACACGCAGCTGCACGTTGAGTAATGAGTAAATCTTCATTTCTTAAATCTTGAATAGCAAGAGAAATTATTTTGTTGTGTATATCCAGCGGAACAAATTTATGTTTCCCTTGTTCTCTCTCAATTTTAATTTTCCTACTGTCATGTTTATTAAGATATTTATAACAATCCGAAAAATTAACATCAGGTACTCTAAGTTCTATCTCCAACAAAAACGTCTTAATAGCATGTTTTTTATCTGCTAAATTCCGTTCAGATGGTGCATTAGCTAAAAATCCTTTAAGAAAAGAAGCATCAATAAGATTAGGATAGTACATATAATGATTAGATAAATGATAAATGAAATCTCTAACATAATAGAATCTTTTCTTTACAGTTGTAAAACGAAGGTGTCTATTAAATAACTCTCTTAAAATCATATATTTAGCATAATTTTTATATGTTGTATCTAATTGGGTAAAATCATAATGATATGCCCAATTCTCATTTGAAAACCTTTTAAATTCATTAAATTCCCATATATCATTTGCAAAATTTATATTAGGAGTTACAGAAAAATCCACAATTTTTTTAAAATTTAAATTGATAAGTTCTGCTCGTACATTTTTATAAGTTGGTAATTCTTCTAAAGATTTAAGCTTTTGCTCCATCTTGTCCACCCCCAATTTTTTCAAGTAGTTTTACATAATAGGCTGTATATAATTTAAGTTGTGCTTCGATCATACCTCGTTCTTGGCTATTTAATGTACTTTCTTTTATTGTTTTTAGCGTTGTTATGTGTTTCTTAAATAACGGTATTCTATTGGCGGTAGTAGCAAAATGAGGACAAATGAGACATTCGTATTGTTCCTCTTCAATTACACAACCTCTTTGATTACATCCACCAAGTCCATCTTCTACTGGATTAAGATCTTCAACATCTTTTTCTTCCAAGATGTTCCCATATACATCAACTGATGAAACCGTAACTCCTGCAAAAATTTCAGCATATGTTTGAACTTCCGTAGCTTTACGATAATACTTCTTAGCTGTATGAATACTATTTCCAGACATTTGAACGATCACAGAAGTTGGTATTTTATCATTTATACCTTCGGTATATATATTATTTATAAAAGTAGATCGAAGATCATAAGGACGATATTTACCATCAAGCTGTCCTTCCAATTCTTTTTGATTCTTCGAAAAAACATTCCAAAATTGCCAAGTAAAATCTATGATCCTCCCTTTTACTTGGTCATCTTCTTTCACAAATATATATTTTTTAATATCTGTACTAGCTTGACTATATGCATTTTCTGTGAGACTTATAGCCTTTTCAATAAGATTAATTTTTTCAATTGTTAGAGTCAATTTAATCTTTTGATTACCAGTTCCCTTTGAATAGTATTGAATTACACCAGCTTGCTCATATTTCTCTAAAATACAGTCTCTTTCTAAATTGAATATTTCCCCCAAACGAATTTTAGTAGTAGTGGCCAAATTAAAAATTATATAACAAAGTTCCCCCATAATACTCTGTGACCTTTTTTCTTGAAACTTTTTAGAAAATGAATTGATATCATGTTTAGTCATTGGATTTCCACCATCATAATCTTGAGGTTTTTGCTTAAGCATATCGATTAACAAGATCGGAATTTGATATTTATTTTTATAAAATTTCAAAAAGCTCCTACATGCCTTTACATAAGTATTTACTGTATGTGTATTTGTTTCTTTACCACCTATATAGAAACACCATTGTTCCAGCAAATCCGCATTTACATAGACATTCTCATCAACTTTGTTTAATTGTTTATAGCTAGAGATAAAATTCAAAAATTCAATGACCGTATAAATATTTCTTGCCATCGTTCTGACCGACATACTAGTTTGTTTCCAAGCATAAGCTTTTAAATCTTCACGAAGAGACTTATCTTTAACTTGTAAAAAATCAATACCGCACGGCCTATTTTTAGAAGTATTTGCATAACCATCAGAAGGTATTAGCTGCCATCTATTTTCAAACGGTACCTCTTCAAAAGGATTATAATGAATTAACTTATATCCTCTTTCATAGTAAACAGAGAAACTATTTTTCCCTAAAACGTGTTCGTTGTATAGCGTTCCCTCGAAAATATTGTGTTGAATGCCTTGCTCTTTTATAACCTTGCAAAGGTACATATAAAATCGAACAAGGTATCGAGAAAGTGTATAACTTTGTTCATTAAATAAAAGAGTTAACTCATTAAGCCTTCGATTTTGATAAAATCGATATTGTTTTTTAAAAACTTCGAACGTAAAATCAGCAATAGAATACGGCTCCTTATTCATCGACATTAAACTATAACGAAACAAGTATAAAAAATACCTTAGTAAAAGAGGTTGTTGTTCTTCACTTTGATAAAACCCTATAAGTAAGGATTTTATTTGACTGTTAGAAATATTTAAGTTAAGTATGTTGGCTTTACTACTCTTATTATCTCTCGTTATCATTTGACCTTCCGGAATAAAGTGCAGCTGGTCTAGTGAACTATCCAGAGGAAAGTTAGTGCTAATTCGATCTAAGAAATACTCATTTTTTCCTAAGGTGGTCCTTCGTTCTTCCTGAATCAGAAATTCTTTATTTTCCTTTAGTTTATTAAAATCTACCATATTTAAATGTCTATTTTCTATAGTGTAAAGATATAAATCGGACAACATTATTCTTGCTATCCTCTTGGTTTGATCACTCCAAGTCTTGTATTCTCGAATACACTTCATACTCACACAATATTGTTTCCAAGAAAAATGCTGGATAGTGTAATTTTTCAATATACTGTATAAGAATCTATCCAGATTGTAACGAATTGAATTACGAACATATACAGAAAGACATTGATTTAAATAACTATCCTCAAAAAATTTCCAAAACAAAGATTTAAACTCTTCATTTTTCAGATGATTTTCTACATACTGTTTAAATGTCTTACTTAATTTAATTGGGAATTTATCAAATTTCAATGACTTCGTTGCTGTTGTCATAGCCTTAAACCTCTCTTAGTTAGCTTATCTTGCTTACTAGCGAAAACAATTAAGTCATCTTCTGTTGGATTAAAATATGCTCGCACACTGTTAGTATTTGAATGACGCATAACATAAGCTAACTTAATCTCATCAAACCCTTCATGTAACACCTTAAACATTGCAAAACCATGACGAAAACGATGGTTAAGATTATCAGTTTTCTTTCCTCTATCAATTTGGATCCCAACTTGTTGAAAAATGTTTTTCATAATCCTATTCCAAGCTCCGCCAGCTATTGGTGTGTAATTTTTACTAAGAAAGACGTATGCATTTCTATCAATATCCATTTCACTAACTTTATCGGCTATATTTTTTTCCAAGTAATTTTTATATGCTTTATCACTCAGGGAAAAAGGAGAAGTAGTTTCATCAATATATTCTTGAATTAAATTAAATGTTTTAGATGAAATATTAATAATTTGAAAACCACCACCCTCTGTATTATAAATCTCTTTAGTGTAATTATTGCGTGATATAATCTTTAAACAACCTTTTGCGTATTGCCAAGGCTTATCTGTAAAACGATTCCTTAATATTAATCGGCACCTACCTTTTTGTTTTGTTATATGTCCTCCTTGAATGTCCTCTAAAGTTAAACCTAAAACCTCACCAATTCTAAGCCCATATTCATACATTAATTTGACTATAATCTTCTCTCGAAGTGTATATTTATCCTCAATTAAACTCATCAATTCTGAATATTCGGTGTATTTTATGTATTTAGGGACTATAGTTGTTTTAACTTCCTTTAAGTTCATTGAGTATTTGTGTACTTCTATTGCATTAGCTTTAGAGTTAAAAGCACTACCACTACCTATAATTTTTTTTATCCCACTTTGTTCTTCAAATACGTTGCCTTTTATCCCTAAATAACGAAAAAATTTTCTATAAACTCCTAAATAAGAATTAACAGTATCATTCTTCCGTACAGTCATAAAATCATACGATATGTATTGTCCAATACATTGACCACCTTGCAGAAAAGTTATAAATTTTTTCTTGTCATCCACATCTAAATATCTTATTTCTGTATTAAAAAGCTCAATGTATGAATAAAGTAACTTTAAAGCGCGAAGTGCTAATTCTCTTTTGCTAAATCCCTCATTTCCTAGTTCTTCATTTAGGTATTTATAAGTATCAAAATAAACTTTTCCATTTGTACCCATAACCATCATGTATAAAAAATCATTATGTCTTTTGGTGATACCAGCTACCATTACTTCATATAATACATTTCCTCTAATTCTCTTATAACTATTTCCCCAATACCCCTTATATTCAGTGATTCTATCCATATTTCTCCTCCTCTCTAAAACTCCCCTATAACTTCCAGAAATAACCTTAATTAACATATTACCATACTGGACATTTTTTAACATAGGTTAATTTTTTAGGGCAAAAAAAAATACACATCACTGTGTTTTTTAATTCTTTTTTAACTTAGTGTAGTGGACAATTTAATAAGGTAGGATAACAGCCCCACCAAATACCCCAGCCAGCAATCGTATCTGTTACGGTATGACCGATAAGTCCGATTAACAGTCCTGCCACTGGACCAAATAATGCTCCAAAAACAGTTAATATAGCTAATGCAGGTTTAATAAATGTATTCGGTGCAATAGAAAACCCCCAAAGTCCTAATATCCCGTATAATGCTGCTCCAATACCAATTGCTACTACTAACTTTGTTGATAATTTGTTCATGACAATTCCCCTCTCATATTAGTCAACTTTTATTACTCTATATTTAATTTAAAAATGAATTATGCATCGACACTCCCTTTCTATACAACAAAAAAATGACCTCTTACATAAGAGGTCATTTTCTTTCACTTTCAAGAATCCTCTTATCTTTCAAAAAACACATCGTGTCCTCTGCGGAATTAGCACCTTCCTATAAAATTGCATAGGGGTTGCTGAGGTTTCTTAGGGCCGTTCCCTCCACCTCTCTGGATAAGTATTAATTTGTAATTCGTATTATGGCACTAAAGAATGTAAATTTCAAAACTTTTCTTACTATTTTTATTTTTTATTAAATAGCGCATTTAAATCATTGTATTCTTATCGGAATTGTGAAATAATGAATTCAAAATCGTTTCGGGAGGAATGCATTATGAAAGTTATTGGTTTGATTGGAGGATTAAGTTGGGAATCTACATCATTATACTATAAACATATTAATACACTTACACTCTCTCAATACGATCAAAATGCGAAGCTAATTTTATATAGTATGGACTTTGGTGAAGTAACTACTTTATTACAAAACTATCAATATGAAGAAGTGAAAAATGAACTAGTTACAGTTGCAAAGAAAGTTGAAAAATCTGGGGCTGAATGTTTATTAATGTGTTCAAATACTGTACATCTATTTGCCGAGGAGGTAGAACAAGCAATATCTATCCCGCTTCTTCACATTGGTGATGTAAGTGCTAAAGAAATGGTAGAACAGAATATAAAACGTATCGGACTATTAGGAACAAAACAAACAATGGAGCAAGATTTCTATAAATCACGATTAGCGAAATATAACATTGAGACAATTATCCCAAATGACGAGGAAAGAACTTTTATCCACCATGTCATATTAGATGAATTAAGTAGAGGGATCATTTCAGAAACATCTAAAAAAAGGTTATTACAAATTACAAAATCATTAATTCAAAACGGCGCTGAAGGTATATTATTAGGCTGCACTGAAATACCTTTACTCATCTCCCAAAATGATCTTACTGTTCCCGTTTTTGATACTGCTTTTTTACATGCAAATACTGCTGTACAATTTGCTGGATAAGAATACACAAGCATAAAGGTGAGAACCTCTATGCTTGTATACAGTTACGACTATTTATCCCGCTATTTGCAGGCAGTAAAGCCCCACCAATTAAAGTTTTACTTTATTTAAAAGAGATTCAATAACTGCAATGGCTTCTTTTGAACCACCACATTCTAAAAAGCTATCATTAAGTTTTCTTATACCATGTTTATACTTTTCATTTGAAAGTACATCTGTTACGGCCTCTTTTAAAGTGTACACATTAACATGTTCTTTCAATAGTCTATGTGCTGCTTCCAGTTCAGTTAATCTTTGCGCTATCATAGGCTGATCTTTATCATGCGGTATTATTACAAATGGGACATTATAATGAATGGCATCGTGTACGCTATTCATACCGCCATGTGTAATAAAAACATCTGCTTCATTTAATATTTCTGATTGAGGTACGTATGGAGCAATTATAAAATTATCTGGCGTTTGCTTTATTTTTGAAATATCATTTCTATCACCAATTGCCATTACAACTATCCCATCAAAATCTGAAAAAGTATCAATACAAGTATTAAAGAATGGTTCGAGTCCTTCAAGCAGTGTTCCCATTGAAATGTAAATAACTTTCTTTTCTTTAAGTGATTCCAGTGGAAATTTTATATTTGTTTTACGCTTTGAAATACTCGGTCCAATAAAAATGTTATTTTCTCCGAACGATTCGCTATTAGGTTGGAAATAACGACTTGTGTATACGAGACAAACATCACCTTTATTATTCATAAATTGAAGATTATTCTTTGGTTTTACTCCAAATTTATGTTCCATCTGATTTAGTAATTTTTCAGAGATTTCCTCTGGTTGGAATGGCATATCTGCATTTGGATGAAAAGGTAATGTCTTCAAAAATTCTGGCGGAATTAAAAATATAGGTGAGGACACTACACCTGGAACTTGTAAATACTCCTTTACTAACTCTCCTGCGCCAAATATATCATACATTACGAAATCAAAATTTATACTTTCACATAATTGTTTCGTAATTTCTAATATATATAAAGAAGTCTGAACATGCATATGAAAGAAAGCATTTAACCCAGATGAGGTTTCAGCATCAATAGAAATCTCTTTTAATAGATCCGGATGAGTATGTACAGTAGCTCCTAAATCTTCAATTCTATCCTTAAAGTTTGCCGTTGTAATATAATGTACGTTATCCCCTCGTTCAGTAAAGGCTTTTACTAAATTTAATGTAGGGTTTACATGTCCCTCTGCTGGAAAATTAACCACTAAAATATTTAGCACTTATTCCTCACTCCTTACATTTCATTGTTTTAATTAAGCATACTGTTATTTGTACAAGTAATCTTCCCTTAATAGTCCTAATATGCTTGCTACATTATATTGATAAATAATTTTCAGTCATCAACATAAAAAAAGCATCTACCTATGTAGATGCCTAACCGTGATAAGGAGTGTTCTGTGAGGTTAGAACAAGCGTTTTTGCTTGTCCTATGCTATCAATATATGATTTATTTTATAAAATGTGAATCGTTAATAGAATTATTTTATCCATTTTATATGATCAAATGGATAAAATACCATTTCTACTTTACCTATTATATTTGATTCATCAATAAGTCCAAGTGTATTCCTACTATCTTTACTATGATTACGATTATCACCTAACACAAATAATTTATGCGTAGGAACTTTTATTTCTCTAAAATTTGAAAAACGATTGGATACTTGTGACATATCTAAATGTATATACGACTCATCACGCTTTTTACCGTTAATAAATACCTCATCCTCTTTTAGTTGTATGTTATCCCCCGATAATCCAATAATTCGTTTCACATAGTAAGTAGGCTCGTCTTCTTTTTTTATAATGACAACATCTCCATGATGAAAAGACGATAAACAGATGTTTACCTTATTAACAAGTATATAATCTTTTTCATTCAAAGTAGGTTGCATCGAAATTCCTTCTACCATACAAAATAAAAAGGACTTATTAATAAAAATAACCCCTATTATAATGAATATGTAGCTACATATGTTCCTCCAATATTTTAGAATAAACAGCTTCATATATACCTCATTTCTAATCTATTCCCAGATAAAAACGCCTCTAGTTTACAGGAATGCTAGAGACGTTTCGTACATTTTAATTCTCTTTAGAGACATCTGTTTTTGGCGCTTCACCAGTTAATCGCTTATTTTTCAAATCAAAATAAGCATCTAAAACTTCTTTTCCAATATCGGAGTTAATGCCCGATTTATCATTTTCAACCCACGGTACTACAACAGAAAATGCTACTTCTGGATCATCATATGGCGCATATCCAGCTAATGTTAAGTTATAACATTCTCTACGATCGCCTTTCGCATTTCGCCCAATTTCATTTTCTCCACCATATACAGTTTGTGCGGTCCCTGTTTTACCAGCTGGTTTATATGGTGCTTTTTGGAACGCTCTTACTCCCGTTCCATCTCCTTCTTGAAATACTTTTCTAAATCCTTCTTTTACTTGATTAATATATTCTTGTTTCATATCGATTCTATTTAAAACAACGGGTTCTATTGATTGTACTACTTTACCAACCTCATCTTTTTGAACGGTTTGTTCTCTAATCTCTTGAACAATTTGTGGCTTCATTCGATACCCTCCATTTGCGATAGTAGAAATATATTGTGCAAGCTGAAGTGGTGTATACGTATCATATTGTCCAATAGAATAATCTAATAAGAAACCAGGCTGATTATCTTTTCTTCCAATTTGCCCTGCAGTTTCATTTGGTAAATCAATACCAGTTTGTACACCTAGTCCAAATTGCCTGAAATAATACCTCATTTTATCAAAATATTCTTGTTTAATATCTAGTGAACTATTTTTCACATAACCCACGCCAGCAATTTTTAATGCTATATTAAACATATAAACGTTTGAAGAAACTTGTAACGCTCTTAGATCGTCTATATCACCAAAATTTTTCCAAGACTTCTTTTCCTTAGTTCCTTTAAATTTCATAGGTGCATCATAAAAATGTGTTCCAGGAGTTATTGCATTTGTTTCAAACCCTGTTAACACTGTCGCACCTTTAACCGTTGATCCAAGCTCATATGAACTTGTCAGCGTGCCTAAAGCATAATCTTCAACTTCCATTTTCCCGTCTTTTTCTACAAGCCTTTTCCCAGCCATCGATAATACTTGGCCATTTTTCGGATTCATCATTACTACGAAAGCACGGTCTAACATTGATTCTGATCCTTTATATTGTTTTAATATTTTTTCTATGCTCTCCTCTACTTTTTTTTGCAATTCCATATCTATTGTTAAAGTTAAATTTTTACCGCTTTTCCCTTCCGAAACCGTTTCCGTTCTAATAGTATTTCCTTGTTTATCAGCAATGCTTCTTACTTCTTTTTTTGTACCATGAAGTACATCTTCGTATTGCTGTTCGATATAACTTTTGCCAACTCTATCATTTCGGCTATAATCACGCACTAAATAATAATCTAATCGTTCACGTGGCAATCCTTCATCAGCATTTGAAACGTTACCAAGGACAGAACGGAATAATCCATCATTTACATAGATTCTCTCCCAATCAACTGATGCGTCTACCCCTGGAAGGTTCGCTAAATTTTCACTAATCACCGCATATTCCTGTTCACTAACGTCCTTTTTAATAATTTGAGGTGCCATTTGAAAACCTGAGGTCATTTTACTTTTAATAGCTAACACTTCTATATCTTTAGCCGTTAGTTCTTGAAGATTTTTTTCTGTAACGCGCTTCCTTTTTAAATCTTCTATTTTTTTGTCTAGCTCTTTTCCGGTAATATCTTTATCTCGGAACTTATCTATTTCTTTTTTTGATACTAAGTCTTGAGTAAGTTCTGGATTTAATTGCATCCAAAAGTCTTTCTTATCAGTCTCCGTTAACTTGTCTATATCTTCTTGCGGCATTTCAATAATGTCTGCAAGTTGTCTTGCTGATTTTAATATTTCTTCTTGCTTTACACCTTTCACCTTTGTATATGTAATCGTACGTAAAGACTTATTATCAACTACTGGATTTCCTTCACGATCAAATATTTTCCCACGTGGTACAGAAAGACCAACGGTTGCATTTTCTCTCTTCTCTACTTCATTTTTATATGTTTCTCCATCAAAAATTTGCACTTTCCCTAACTGAATAATAATGCCAGAAAATAATAAAAATACACAAAGGAATAAAATATTTAACCGGAGAGGTACTACTCTACCACTTTTCTTCTCTTGCTTTTTCACCTTGTCATAATCTCCTCCTTACAATATTTCAAATAATAATCACATTTCTATATTAAAAGTAATGTACAATTTCTATACATTGCTTTGTACAAATATCAATATAATGTTTAAAACTTAATAGAAATTAAAACAAAGGTAAAGAAAAGGTAAAGTTTACTAAATTAAATATAAAAAATACCCAATAACAAAAAGCTTAGTTTTCACTAATCGCTTTGTTATTGGGTATTAATTGATTTAAGAATTACTACTAGTGCGTATTGCTATACATTTGTCGTCACAATTAGAAAGAGATTGTTTACTTAGTACTTTCGGTAAGTAAATAGTTACTGTTGTCCCGACACCAACCTCGCTCATGATACTAATTGTCCCTTGATGACTTTCAATAATTTTATAACTTAACATTAATCCAATACCAGTCCCTTTTTCTTTCGTACTATAAAAAGGTTCACCTAATCTCTTAATTCTTTCTTCAGGTATTCCTATTCCTTCATCTATTACATGAATGATGACACCATCATCATTTATTTCTTTTATGTGAATTGAAATTCCCCCACCATTTGGCATAGCTTCGATTGAATTTTGCAAAATATTAATAAATACTTGTTTCAATTGATTTTCTGAGCATTCAATAACTATATCTTTGTCATCCGTAAATAGTTCAACTTGAATATTTGTCATAATTGCTTTTGTATTCATTAACGATACGACATTTTTAAAAATTTGATAAATATTTTTCTTTTCTGTATTTATCTCATCTGTTTTAGCAATTGCCAGAAATTCTTGCAGGATTGCTTCTATCCTTTCAATTTCAGAGAGCATAAGATCAAAATATTTTTCTTGATCTTCTTTATTAATTTGAAATAACTGTATAAAACCTTTAATTACAGTTAAAGGATTTCTTACTTCATGAGCCACGCCAGCTGCTAATTGACCAATTGCTGCAAGCGTATCTGATTTATTTAGCAATTCTTCTGTCTTTTTTCGCTCTGTAATGTCGCGTACAATAATCATAATTTTATCATGTAATAATGGTAAGCACCTAGCCTCAAAGAAATCAATACTTCCATTAAGTGTGAGTGGATATTCTACAATTACATTCGTTCCTTTTTCCTTCACTTGATTAATGGCTTCCTGAAACTGCTGTGCTACTGAAGATGGTAATACTTCGTAAAACTTTTTTCCCATAAAAGCTTCTGCGGGTACGTAAAACTTTGTAGGAGATCCTGCCTTGTAATCTATAATTGTGCCATCATCTTCTGTTAAAAAACATAAATCTGGTAAAGCTTTAAAAATTAATTCCAGTTCAGATGTTTGTTGTTTTAACTGCTCTTCTATCGCTTTTAAATGTGTAATATCTACACCAACAGCCCAATAACTATATCCTGTTACAGGAAACTGTTCTGATATATTCGACCACATTATTGTTTTGATTTCACCATTTTTACATGTTAAGTGCATTTCCCAATCTCTGAAATTTTTTCCACAAGTTAAAAATTTCTTTTGTATTTGATGGCGATAATTATGATCAGGATACAATAATTGCAGTGCATTGGGATTTCCAATTATTTCTTCAGCGGTATAACCTGTTACAATTTCGCATTCTCGATTCCACAAAACAAAATCTCCATTATAATCAAGCGCATCGACCATAACAGGCATGTTTTGTAAAATCGTATGTAGTTCCTCCTCTTTCTGAGAAAGCAACGTTGTATTTTTACTTTGAAATACTTTTATTGCGCTATCTAAAATTAAACTTGAGAGCATTTCAAAGTATTTTTGACAACTGAAAATTTCACTTTTTTTGGACCATACAACAAAAGATCCTAAATGTTGATTGTATAAGAAAATGGGGATTTCAATCTTTGGAAGTTTACTCTTTTTTATCTCATTCATTCCGAATGAAAAAACACATTCTTTTTCAGCATCAAGAAGTTGATGTGATATATTAGTTAATTTATAAAATTGTTCTGCCATGGTTTCTATTGTACTCACATCAATAAGTTCCATTAGCCGCGAATTCATTCCTTTTTCACCTCAATATGTAAAATTAATACAAATCTAAAATTCATACTTCTCCATTATACGAAGAAAGCTAGTGTAGGTATATAGCTGTAGAATAATTATTCGAACAAATTTTATTTTTCAATTAAAATAAGAAAAGAATATATATACTGAATATACCTTTAATTAGTATATATTTCGTTGATTCCTCACTTATTGTCTAGTAACTTGAATTCCTCCTTACATTCACTGAATTTTCACTTGAGAGTCATACACGGTACTAATAGCGGTATAAACATGCAATAAGTATAAAGTTCATAAAATATTCACAATTTTTATGAAAAATATAAACATTTATTCCAATATATTCTATATAATAAAATGTAATAAGGCTTCTATGAATCTCATAGAATACCTTACCCCTAATAAAAAAGAAAAAAGAATCCATTTGGATTCTTTTTTCTTTTTTAATTACATTACATATTTATATAAAGCATGTGCCACACCATGTTCTTCATTTGATAACGTTTCGTATTTACACATTGCTTTTATTTCTTCTACTGCATTCCCCATTGCAATTGATATGTTCGCTTTTTCCATCATAGAAACATCGTTTAGCCCATCACCTATCGCTACAGTGTTTTCAACCGGAATATTAAGATGTTCTGCTAAAGTATATAATCCATTCCCTTTTTGAGCATCTCGATGATTAATCTCTAAATTGTGCCAATATGAAGATGTAATTGCTAAATCTGTATTATGAAGAAATGTTTCTTTGAGTTTTTTTAATTTCTCAATTTCATAAGAAAATGGTAATAATTTATGCACATGTATATCTGTTTCTACAATTGGTTTACAACTTTCCGCACTATGAAACGCTGTATGCTCAAGATATAATGCTGCGATTGTTTCTAACTCTTTCAAGTCGAAATTTTCTTTTGAATTCTTCACATGCTCAATTTCATTACGTACACTCTCTACTCCATAATCCGGTACATACACACCTTTATCAGTATAGAGCTGATAATATAAACCATTCTCTTCAAGATATTCTACAATTTCAAGTGCCTGCATATTTTGAATTGGATATCTCTTCATCATTTTTTTATCTTTATATATAAGAGCACCATTTTCCGCAATGATTGGACACTCTAAATCAACTTCTAACAATAATCGCTCAATGTCAACAATAGAACGTCCTGTACAAATTGCTACAACATGGCCAGCTTCTTGACATGTTCGAATTGCTTCTGCATTTTCTTTACTTATCATTTTATTCCCCGAAAGAAGAGTTCCATCTAAATCAATTGCAATTAATTTCATTATTTCTTCACCACTTTCTATAAATACACGAGTTCTAATTAATTATTAGGTATCGTTTTCATACAATCCTCGTGAGGTACTTCTTATTTATAATTTATGAAAAGCGTTTCAGGTCAAGAAATAATTAAAAATAAAATCCAAAGCTTTTCTTTTTAAAAAAGCTTTGGATTTTAAACTATGAATTATAACTAATGTATTTCGTCTCACACATGTGCACATTTTTTTCTTCAGTTGGGATATATACTTTAAACTTTTCTAACCGTTTTCCATAGACATGAATCGTAATAACGCTTTCATTTTTGCTAATTTCAAGAATATGACAATCCGCTGGCGGAATTACTTTATCTGTTTCTCCTTCTCCCAAATAAAGATTTCCTGTATGTGTTAAATAAACAAGTGAATTTCCAAGTTGTTTCGTTTGTATAAAGTTCTGCACCATAATCCTTCCTGAAAAAACGCCTTCTACTCCCCATGTGCCGTCATGATCATGTAAAGGTGTAGATTGTCCATCTTTCCATACGAGAGCTAGTACTTCAAAACGTTTGAGCGGATCTTCATACAATAAATGTCGTGCATATTGAGTCAAATTGGCCTTCTGTTTATCTAACGGAAGCCATGTTTTCTTTTCTAAAAGTTCTTCTAGTAACTTTTCAATGCCACACACTATTTCTTCTTCAAATAAACCGTTTTCCATAAGATCTGTAACACCTTTAATAAACTTTTGAAATGATTTACTTCCATTACAAGTCAACATAAGAATCCTCCTCTACGTTTTATACAATTCCATATTAAGGTAATTACCGAAAACTCACAATTGAGAAACAAAAAACAAGATGCAAATGTATGCACCTTGTTAAGATTTTTATTTAGCTTTCAAACGAATAGGTAAGTATTTTAATGTTTGTTCATTTTCCAATATACATTTTTCTAAACAGAAAGATGGAGATAGCTCTATTTTTTCAAAAGTATTTATAAAGGTAGTTAATGCAATCTCAGCCTCTAAACGTGCAAGTGGTGCTCCTAAGCAAAAGTGAGGACCTTTCCCAAAGGTTAAATGCTTTTCATTTCCTGTTCGATGTACATTAAATTGAGAGGCTTGTGAAAATTTTTTCTCGTCTAAATTCGCTGTACTAACCCACGCAACAATCATCTGATCCTTTTTCATTAAAGGACCAAATATATTTGTATCCTCTGTAATCCTCCGGGCCAATGTAACAGGAAAGCGATAGCGTAATACTTCCTCAATCGCTTTTGAAATTAAGTTAGGTTCTTTTCTTAACTCTTCATAAATTCCAGGTGAATCTACTAAAAAGCAATAAAAGCTATTAATAATTAAATTTGTAGTGGTTTCATTCCCAGCCGCTAGTAAACCTAATGAAAAGGTTACAATTTCCTCATCGGTTAATCTTTCGCCTTCATATTCAGCTCGAATTAAATCAGATATGATATCATCGGTTAAATGATATCTCTTTTCCTGAACAATCGGTAAAAGGTATGCTTTGAATTCATTTAATGCTATCCCTTTCTCGGCATCCAGATCATTAAACTTTTCTTTACTATACGGCATAAATAAAATATCAGACCATTCTTTAATTTTTTTACGATCTGTTGTTGGGACTCCTAATAAATCAGAAATAACGGTAACAGGTAAAGGTGCAGCAAACTGTTCAACGATATTAACTTCACTACATTTTTCGATATGTTGTACAAGTTCATCTGCGATAGCCTGTATTCGAGGTTTCCACTGTTCTAAACTTCTTGGAGTAAATGCCTTAGAAACAATGGAACGTACATTGCGATGTTCTGGTGGATCTGTAGAGTTTATATTTATTCTAGTTTCTAAAGGAGGGATTGAGAATTGTCTGCGCTCCCTTCTACTTGAAAATAAGCGATAATCTGATAAAACACGATTTACATCATCATATAAAAAAACATTCCATACATCCTGCTCTTCATCATAATGAACTGGGTGATTATCCCTCATCAAACGATACCATTCATATGGATTCCATAATTCTTCTTTTGTTTTCAGCTTTGAAATTTCATGAACTAAAATAACATTTTCAGGTGAAGCCATAGTTCTTTCCTCCCTTTTCTTTTACAATAAAAGTGATAGGTCGGCAGTTCAAAGTTGTATAAACTATCATATGTTATTTTAACATATACAAAAGGAGATTTTTCATTAGAGAACTTGAGAAATATATAAGGGGGATTTTTATGTACGTTGACATTTTACTGCTAGCAGAATTAACGACAGGACCAAAACATGGATATGAAATCAAAAAAAATGTTCAAAATCGTTTAGGTGAGAATTTTGAGTTAAATCACAACATGCTTTACCCTGCCCTTCGGCGCTTTGAAAATATGGGTGCTATAACGAAAAAAATACATAAACAAGTTGGAAAACCAAACCGAAATATGTACGATATAACAGAAACAGGAGAAGAAATTTTTTCTGAAATGTTACGAGAGTTTCCCGAAAAACTTGCGACAAATAATGCAGAATTTCTTGTTCGTATCGCGCTATTTGAAAAACTTGAATATGAAGCTAGAAAAGAGATTTTGACTGTACGTCAAAACGTACTACATAATCAACTTACCGCTATTCAGTCTCTAGAGGTTACCTCACCCTTTATTACTGAAGTCATTGAATTTAGTAAATCACGAATTGAACATGAATTGAGTTGGATTACATCACTTATGAAGAAAATATGAAAAAATAACAAGAAAAGTTAAAAACAATGAATGAAAATGATATTTATTATCAATACTATCATTAATAAAAGGGCAACCACGATTTGGCTACCCTTAAAAAATTTACACTTCTGGATCGAATGTTTTGCAATCTGTTTCTTCCGTTGTAGATGCATGTTTACCTTTATGACTTACTACGTAAATTGCCTCTGCACTACATTTATTACCGTTCGCCCAAAATTTACAGTTGTTTACTTCACATAAAACGTCTTGTGCCATAGTATCACACCTCCTTGTTCTATTATCATTAACAAAATTCGGAGGTATGATACTATTTGTCATCCATTTTTCATTCCCTTTTTAGCTTTCTTAATGGTTCAATATCTCCGCGTACAATAGCATCAATATTTCCAGTTATTTTTTCAATATCAAAATGCCACCATTGAATTTGCAATAATTCTTGAATTATTTCATTTGAAAATCTCTCTTTTATTTTATTTGCAGGGTTTCCACCAACAATTGTATATGGTGCGACGTCTCTAGTCACAACAGATTTAGCTGCAATGATTGCACCATCCCCTATTTTTATTCCGGGCATAATTGTTGTATCCATACCAATCCAAACGTCATTTCCTATAACTGTATCACCTTTATAAGGTAAATCAGACAAACTAGGTGTATACTTCTCCCACCCATTTCCAAATATATTAAATGGATATGCCGAAAATCCATCCATCCGATGATTGGCTCCGTTCATAATAAAGTTAACTCCAGATGCAATACAACAAAACTTTCCAATAATAAGGCGATCTCCAAGAAATTCATAATGATGTAATACTCGATCTTCAAATGTTTCTCCATCTTTCGCATCATAATAAGAATAGTCACCAACAAGTATATTAGGTTTTGTTATTATATTTTTTATAAATTGAACGTTTTGATTTCCTTCAATAGGGTATTTAACATTTGGATTAGGATTCATTTTGTACGGCACTTCCTTTACCACTTATTTCACTTTCTACCGCTATTACTGGCTTTAAATTGTATATAGGTAAAATAAACAATAATCCAATTATAAAAAGTAAAGCCGTCCCTTCATACATCATACTTAATGAAAACATCTCTTTTAATGAGCCAGCTATACTCATCGTTACTACCATTGAACCGGTAAAAAGCGGACTTAAAATACCATTTACACGACCTATAAAATCGGTATCGCTATTTTGAATAATAAGTGTATTTATACCAATTTGGATACAAGGAAGAGCTAAACCACTAAAAAGCTGCGCTGTAAGTGTCACCCATAAATTTGTAGAATATCCTATAATGCCAATACCAATTGCTTGACCAAGCATACCGATAATTAACATCTTTTGCGGAGCAACATTTTTCGCAAATACCATTGCTAATGCTCCGCCAACAATCATTCCCGCACCATTTACTGTTAGTAGCCACTGTAAACTCTCTTTTGATAATCCTAACTGCTCAGTCACAATAAATATACCTAATGGCTGAATTAATCCTATACCTAGTCCTGCAGCCATAAAACAAAGCCCTAGCAAAGTTAATGCTTTTTTCTTTTTGACATACTTAATACCATCCTTCATCTCTTGCAACAGAGTGATATCCTTCTTTTCTACGTCGTTTTCAAGATCTTTCGGAAGAAATAACAATACAACTGCCGCAAGTAAAAACGAGATACCTGTTATGATGATTGAAATATAAATTCCAAAACTATGAAAGATAAATGTCCCTAGTATTGGTCCTAATACCATAAATATTGCAAATATCGTTTGATATATAGACATTGCTAATTGAATTTGTTCCGTTGATAAATGTTGTTTAAACAATTTCATTCCAGATGGTTGTGAAAACTGTGAAAGGATTGCAGAGATGAGTGTCACAAAAAACACAATTTTCCACGTTCCAAACATAAGCGTAATTAATACAGCGAATACTGAAATGGAACTTAACGTTTCACACCATATCATTGTCTTCTTTGGCTTCCACCTATCAGCAAAAGTACCGCCAATAAATGAAAAAATAAAAATTGGAGCGAATTCAGCAACTGAAATCATCGAAATAGCAAAAGCATCACCTTTTGTCATTTCCATTACATATAGTAATACCGCAAAGTTTCGAACCCATATTCCTATTTGTAAAAATAATGCTGATGCTAAAATCCCTTGAACAAACCGATTTTTTAATACTTGTGATACCCCATTGTTTTGTTTCGTTACTACATTTGTCGACATAAAAAAGCCTCCTATTTCATGTTCTGAACAGGAGGCAGCACAAATCATATAAAAAGACTATATATTCGCAGAGCGAAATACATCCCTTTTCTATAAATGTACAGACTAACCCTATTCAGAAGAATATTTCGTTTTTTAACGAAGATCTCTTACAAATAGAATTAGTTGATCATTGGGATGTTTTCACCCTTCCGTTTCGAATTTAAATAACACATACATACTCTATGTAAATCATTTTCGATGTATGCATGTCTCCTTTTAACTATTCTAGAAAGTTAAAGGTAATTCCTCTAAAGAACGCATTAAATAGTTACCTTGCCATTTAATTTCTTCACGATTCCCTTTTATTTGTAGTTCAGGCATTCGATTAAACAAAGTAGTAATAGCAATCTTTGCTTCTAACCTCGCAAGTGGAGCTCCTAAGCAGAAATGACTACCATGACCAAAGGCAATGTGACGGTTGTTCTCCCGTGTAATATCAAATATTTCTGGATTTTCAAATACTGTTTCATCACGGTTCGCTGAAGCCAATGCAATAATAACCATATCTCCTTTCTGTATTGTTTGATGGTGAATTTGAAAAGGTTCCGCTGCCCATCTTGCAGTTGTAACCTCAACTGGAGAATAATAACGCAATCCTTCCTCAATAGCCGAATCAATTAGTTTTGGATTATCTTTTAATAACTGTAATTGATTTGGATTTTCAAGAAGTGCTAATACCGTATTTGTAATTAAATTCACTGTCGTCTCATGTCCTGCGACAATTAATAGCATTATCATTGAATATAGTTCCCGAGCGCTAAGTTTATGCCCTTCACTCTCTGCAAGTATTAAAGCACTCACCAAGTCTTCTTTTGGCTCTTTTCTTTTAATATCAACTAAATATTGAAGATATGTAATAAACTCAGATAGTTGTTTTTCGGTCTCTTTTATTTCTTCAGGTGTTTCTGGTGATGCAATAACAGCATGAGACCAAATTCTAAATTTCGCTTGATCTTCTTTTGGAATACCGAGCATCTCACTTATTACAATAATTGGTAACGGAAACGAATAATCATCCACAAGATTTAATGTACCTTTTCGCTCTATATTACTTATCAAATCATCTGCTATTCTCTGAATTCTTCCGTCTAATTGTGCAATCATCTTCGGTGTAAAAGCTTTTTGAACTAAAGATCGTAAACGACTGTGGTTAGGTGGATCTGAATTTAGCATATGTGTTGTTAAGTGGTCACTATTATCAACGGAAAGATACATGTTCTTTATATCTTGAGAAAACACATTTGTCCAATCTTTTTTTAAACGATTATCTTTTAAAAGTGGCAGAGCATCTTCATATCTAGTAATGAGCCATTCTTTACCGATTTCAACTTGGTTTACAAATAATATAGGTTGTTTTTTTCGCGATTCTTTATAAATTTCATACGCATCTTCTTTAAACTGAGCTGAAGCTAAATTAATGCCATCCTCTATGCTTAACCCAACTTTGTTTTTCATTGACATTGTATTCCCTCACTCTCATTTGTTTTTGAAAACCAACCAACATATGCATTATACTCTAATAAAAACGTGAAAATTGTAAATTTTTAATCAAAATCTTACTTCGTATATTGAAAAATAAAAAATTGAGAGAGTACAATCGTTTTACTCTCCCACCTCTCTTTATGCGAAGCACATAAAATTACTAATTTGTTGATAGCGATAACTTACTTTACGACGACGACCACCTTGCCAAGTGTAACCTGATACTCCGTTTCTTCTCACTTCAGTCGGAAAGAACCATAAATCCCTTCCAAAAGGTCCAGGACGATGTAAACGTAAATAGCCCCATCTTCCTAAACAGTTACACATCCATGATTTCATATTGCCTGGTTGTGCTGGAGAAGCAAATGTAGACGGTAACGATGGCGCTTGTGACGGTGGTGGTGACGTTGGAGCATCCTCCGCATCATCTGGTCTGTAATCTTCTTGTTCAATATCTCTCACTTCATTTGTAGGTTCATACCCGTAGTCATGTGGATTATAATACATCGCTTGATCATATGGATAATTTTGTTGGTTATACATATTAACAAATCACCTTCTTTTCATTCATTACCTTTATCATTCATATGTGATATGCCCTCTCTGGGAAGCTTATGTATAGCCCAAATTCAACTTAAAAAACTCGTATTATTAAAAATACGAGTTTTTTAAAAATAGAATATTTTTATCATCTCCTTAACTTCACACTATAAAAACGCATTTCATCTAACGAACCTTCAAATTCAAATACTTCTTGTTTAATTAATTGTTTCAAGCGATATTCTAAGTAAGTATCTCCAACCAATTGTTCAACAAGACCAAGTGCTTCACCAATTACTCTAGGAGCTTTGAGGAACTCTCGATCAGCACCCACACTTTTCGCGCATTCAATTATAAATTGATCAAAATAATCTTCCTGTACAGAATGCACTTCATTTTCTTTCCACACTCTTAAACATTCTATGCTTTCCGATAATCTATTCCACTCATGTTCAAACTTCATGCGCTTCTCTTCAGTTAAATAAGGTAACTTTATAAAACTTTTTTGGAATAGAGCTAAACTTTCAGGTGGTAATTCTCCCGTTCCACGAATATCATACTCTTGTTTTAATATTTCTCTGCTTGCTTCAGACGTATTAATTATTCGAATGTTTTTCTTATCCTTTAATTGTGCTATTACAAAACTTAGACCTACATGTTCATGTGCATTATCAGCCCTCCAAATTGTAATAGGCGTTTCAACAGGAATAGTATGTAGTTCTTCTATAGTTGCTATAAATCTTAATAAATATTCTTCTTCAAAATAACTATCATATGCAGTTAAGTTATTTATTAACCACTTCTGTCTTGCTAGTTGCCCCTCATTCGTATGCAACTTATATATCGGTCCAATTGAAAAGAATTCCGAAAAAGCAACAACACTCTCTTCAAATAATTCTTCTTGACTTAACATATATTTCAAGCAACCAGCCGTTGAATCATCAAAAGCAATATGTACGTGCGTACTTTCTTTTACATTCCTTTTATAAGTAGGATTACTTGTTAATTGTTTCGGAATATCCATCAAATTTTTAATTGTATCTTCACTATAGTTTTCTTTTAATAAGTTTAACTGTATGAGAATACTTTGAAGTAAACCTTTAGCCTCATCTTCGTACATATCCTCTACAGCATTTTTAATTTTATCTATCACACAAATCCCTCTATTCATTTCAAAAATAACGTAGATTATAGTGTATCATTTTAGTATAGTTCTTTAAAGTCAAATTCAGATTACTACAGCAATCTGGATTTTCAACAAAAGCTCTCCTTATATTTTTGAATTGCTAAATATTTTTACTTTGAAAATCCTTGTATCTAAATGTATAATTATATAAAAACAAAAATATAGGAGCTATATTTATGGATAAAGTACTTACAAATTATAAACATTACTTAAAAAATTGGAGATTTATATTTATTTGCATACTACCTGCTATTGCCTTATTCGTTACTTTCGATGTCATCTTTGAACTACTGTTTCATCAAAATTTCTACTTATCTAACTTAATTTCTGCTATCATATTATTTTTAATATTTATTAACGTTAAAGATAAATTTAAAATTAAAGGCTAAAAAACACTATTTCAAAATAGCCCTTTATTATTGCATCCTACTATAAAATAAGGCTCATAGTAGATTTTCATAAAAAATAAGAGCACCCTGCAATTGGCTGCTCTTATGTGATTAGAGGTTTTTTCTGAGTATTAAGTAGGACACGAAGATCTTGTCCTACTACATAATATATGCTTGTACTTATTATTTCGTGCATGTATTAAGCACCATGTTCAGGTACTTAATATATGCATAGTCATTGCTAAAAAATCTACTCAAATATTCACTGTACAATTTCATATTTATAAATTAAAAAACATCCTCAATGGATGTTTTTT
The DNA here is from genome assembly GCF_045291115.1 of Bacillus sp. PPSBB_2. Lineage (NCBI taxonomy): Bacteria > Bacillati > Bacillota > Bacilli > Caryophanales > Bacillaceae > Bacillus > Bacillus sp. PPSBB_2. Next base: position 2,712,094 of record NZ_CP147983.1, on the reverse strand, counting down.
ATCTAACGATTTTAAGCTTCCATAAACTTAGCCGGTACACCAATTTTTTCAACTACAGAAGATATATTAGTAGGATTAATCATTACATTTTCAATACATACTAATTTATTTTCTAATATCCCATTCTCTGTAGTAATAAGTTCTTCAAACCGATCTAAAGTCATTGAGAATTTATGTTCACTTCCACCATTCATACTAACTTTTACATACTTCATAGTGTCACCGCCTTTCATAATAATTTACCTTTCGACAAGAAGGCGCTTACATCCTTTTTATTTACTCTTAGATTTCTCACGTTTACATATATTTTGAGAACGGAAACTACTATTATTCACTCACAAAATTATTGCTAATAAAAAAGATAAAGATAAAAATGCACAAAGTGGAATATATAAACCGGTATCCATTCTTGCAAAGTGCGTATCTTTTTGGCGTTTAAAGATACCAAAATAGTTAAATTCACCAATTACTCTAATAGAAAAGACGATCATACAAATCCAGGAACCGACTTGAATAATAACATTAGGAACTGCAAAATGAACAATATTTGCTTGTTGCAACAAAATTATTGCTGCCATACTTAATAATAATGCAATGAACAATGTCATTCCGGCGCGAGGTGTAAACGCCTTTTCCCCTGATTTAGTTGGAATAACACTATTTGTCCCCCAATTACCTCCGAAAGCCCAATATACATGTAAAAAGCTAACTAAGAATAATATACAAGCAGATATATATGTAATGATAAGCATTTTATCCTCCCCTTATTTCATTTTGGTTCCTACCTATAAAATATGCTGTTCCCCTCCGCAATAGCAACCTTCATTTCATTACATAAAAAAACCGTAATGATTTATCAATATTAAGATAAGTCATTACGGGGTTATTAAACTTCATTATGCATTATACCTATTTCTTCGGCGTTCCATCCTTGTTTGACCTTGAACTGCATTTTCTTTGTATGGATCTATTTGCTCTGTCATTTCATATGTTGCAACTGGTTCTTCGTACTTATACTCATGGTTCTTTTCTGCCATTTTACTTTTAGATTCTTTCCCACCAAACTTAAATAGTTTCATCTTTAATTTCGGCAATCTTGGAAGTCTAATCTTAATTGATAATCTTTTGCGTTTCTTTTTTGGTCCAAGTAGATTTATATTTTCTTTATTATTATCTTTCTCTTTGCGGTGAATGAACATCGCAAGTAATCCTCCTAATACAAGTCCTCCAATTAATAGTAATATATATACATAATGGCTTGTCATTAAACTCGTTATGCGTTCAAGTATGACTAACGACTGTACTTCTTTTATATCCCATAGTAAAGCGGCCCATAATGAGAATAAGCCCAAAGTAAGTCCATATGTACGAAAACGGAATAAACATGGAATTAACGCGACACATGCAGCAATTTTTGCATTTGTTATGATTGAACTTGTTGAAATATCCTGATGCCAAATAACTAACAGTAATGTTATAAATGGCGCATACGCTATCCAGCTGCATATACGTGAATACATCTTTTTAGCAAAATAACTACCGAAACTAGTAAAAAATAAAAGCCCTCCAATATATATAGATTGTTCTAGAGGGATTTGCTTTGTAAGTCCTGCAATTGGAAAGAGGCCGCTCAATAGCATTAAGAGCACATCTAATTTCTTCACAATTCCCCATTCCTTTCAAATTTTTTCAATTAATAAAAATCTTTTTCCATATGATATAGTTTTTGTATTTCTAAAAAACATATTAATCCTGTCTGCACATAAAGTAAATATGTAAACGAAAAGATACTTGACAAAGGATATCCTTATTTACATAAAAAAATGACAAATCCTGATCGATATAACGAGCAGGATTTGTTTACTAGTATTTAAAGTAGAGTAATTGAATCTTTCTTTTCTACCTTTACTACATCTACATCCAATTCATCATCAAATTCTTTAAACTCTCTTGCATCTATGTCAGTAATATAAGTCTTCATTACTTTTTCCATATGTACGGAATATGTCATGTGTACATTCTTTTTCGAAAGCATACTAGAATTACAGCACATGTAATGTATCATTTTAGCGATATAATCCCTTTCTACAGGTTTTACACCCAATGGTAAAATTTCAAGTATATATCGCTGAAAAATCCCACTACAATTAAGTGAATATTCACCAGTGCTATAATACATCCCTTTTTGATCTGCATATAAGCCAATGCTATCTAGAGCATCATCCCGCTCTATTACACCGTAACTTGGTACATCAAAACCTGTATTTATTCTAATAATATTTAAATTTGGAACCTTTAAGACCTCTGGAACAATATCAGGTAAAATATCTATATTAATTTCTTTATTTTGTAACTCTTTTATCCAATATTTTCTCAAATTTGCATCTACAATGAAGTAAACTTGTTCATTTTGTTCTTTTGCATATTGTACAATTTCCATTAATGTTTCGAAAACATATTGTTTAAAAAGAGCCCCCATATCATTTCTCTTTGATGGTTGTGGTAAAAATGCATTATGTTTATTTATATTTAATAATACGTAATCAATCGTTTGCCACTCTGTACTCCCATATAATTTATATAAAATTTCTTTTCCTTTTATTTTTGAAAAAATAGGTAAGAAATCGAATTTCGATATTCGTTCAATTGATAAACTAACATATGTACAAGGTAAATTTATCTTATTCCAACTACGCTTCAAAAATCCTTTTTGTTCTAATAGACTAAAAACACTATTTACAATTGTTTTACGAGATACATTTTGTCCTATAAATAAATTAATAAATGTTGAAATACGGTTTGTTCTTGCAAATCCCTCTCTAATGATTTGTTTTGGATCAATTTTTTCGCGTCCATCACAATTTTTCATTGCGATTAATGCTAATGTCGCATCACTGCGCTCACCCGCGGTAGCATAGACAGCTTTCTTAACATCATCTACAAGATTTGTTTTATATTTTTGGCAATATTGCATTTTATATGGATTTTGTAACACCTTTTCAATATTGTATCTCACAATCTTTAATAACACCGGAAAATCTGTATTCAATACATAAGAATTTTCACCAACTTTAGTCAAAACAATTTTGCTATCAAGTAATGCTTGTTCTATTTCCAGCGCTATATTTTCAGACCAAACTTCTAATGTTAATGTCTCTAATCCTTTTGGTGCAAATAAAGGAAATAATTCATTTTTGTTATTTGTTGCTACCTTTTTACATTCTGGAAGTATTGTGAAATAAGAGAAGTTACGCTGAAATTCTTTAAATAAATACTCTCTTTCCTTTACTGTTATACCCGGTTCTATTTTAGTACCTCGAACTTTATAAATTCTCTCATTGTATGGAAATAACACCCTTTTATTTTCCCCTACAATATAATCTTTCGGATATTGGAGAATATGGTCTAAATCCACCTCTCCCCCTATTTGAAAATCATCTTTTAAATTTCTAAATATCTTAATCCATTTCATGCCGGTTGTAGCTTGTTGTATTTTTAGTTTTACAAACCGTATTTTTTTATTATTTGACGCAAACTCTGAGGTAGAAATCAATATCATGCCTCGTTTTCGTCTTAAAAGTAAAGGAATATCTGGATGATTATATTCTTGATAAAATCTCCGAATTCCTATTGAAATATTTAATAATGGAGCGTTCTCACCACCGCGGGTTATGCATTCGAATCGATATACATAGGAGAAAAAATCTTGTGTTTTTTCATCTTTTATCGGCCCAGACATCGCCTCACAAATATTTTGTGATCTAAGAGGGGAAAAATAGATTTCTTCTTCATTTGTATTTTCTAAATATATAGGACGCTCACAAAAAATATGTGAGATTAAAGCGGGCACCCACTTAGAATACGTTTCATTATCATGTAGTACTGGCAAATTAGAAATCAAATCGGATTGCCATTCATATTTTGGTGGTTCTACTAATCTATTTGGTTTCCAATCATGAATAATCTCATACCAACTTTGAAAAATATAATCGAGCTGCTCTTGTCTAATAGGCTCTTTCGATACAATCCATGGTGTATTTTCATTTAATACGTACGGGTTATGCTGAATAAACAATATATCCGAAAACATATCATACAATCTTTCATTCAAACGTTTCAACTTACTCGTTAATAAAAATGTCTTATAATGTATCTCTACGATGTCCAGCCATTCAATAGGAAAGTATATAAATGATACCTTTTCATTTAAAAGGGGTTCTACTATATTTTCAAATGTTAGCAGCCTTAATTTTTTCATAAAATGATTCCTTCCTTTCTTCAGTTGTCTTGATTATCAAAAAGCTAGAACAATAGTTACTTAATCTAATCCATTTAAACCAAGTATTTAAAAGAAACGTAAAAACTGTTTATCTACATAAACTATTATCAAACCGACTCTTTTAAAAATTCAAAGTAATTATCATGTATAACACCTCTATAATATTTGTATTTCAATACATTCGAATTATACATTACACCTAATGCATTGTACTTATCATTTACAATAACTTTACAAAAAACCAAAAAAGAACACCTTAATTCGGTGCCCTTTTTACAAATATCAACCTTTATGTAATTGAACATATAGATAACAGTAATCCTCCAAATGAAATTGCTCCTAGTAAACCTACTACAACTCCTGTTAAACAAATACAATCAGCAAGACAAATAGAAGACTGCGATAATGGAACGAATGACCTACTTGTACCCGAACCATATTGTTTTATCTTCTCATAATTCATATCTAACATTAAATGTAGACATGTTACACCCTCCTCAATAGTATGTAGAGATTCTTTTTCTAATCGCTCCAATAATTTACTATCAAAAGCAACTGCTAGAGGGTACTGCTTATCCGATTTCATATTTTGATAAATTAGTTGCAAACGAGATAATATATTATTTTTCTTCTTTTCAGATGTTACTGTACATTTCATATTATTAAATTCATTTAATAACAGTGATAATTCATCTCTTTTTCCGTATAAATCTTTAGCTATTTTTCTCTTTAGTTTATACGAATGGAAAATAGATTTTAGTTCAACCATATTCATACACTTCCTAATTACATAGTATTTACCCTATTATTTTGTAGATAAACAGTACTTTTTAATCTTATTTAAAATACACTTAAGCAACTTATTTTACTATCGATTAACATTACATTAACCTTACACGGTTGTAATAAAATCATTAGCTAGAAGGAAGCAATGCCCAAACTAGACAGATATTTAATGATAAAACCATAAGAAAAAAACAATGATTAGATTTTAAATCTAGTCATTGCTNTATTTTTTTTAAAATCAGGGTAATTAGAAAGCAGAAATACTGATCTAAACTATATTCTACGAGGGAGATGGACATATGAAAAAAGTAGAAATTGATGTTAGTAATAACAAGCTTTTAATAGTAAAGGATGGAAATGTTACAGCATTCAATCCACCGGAGAGTGGTTTTGGTGAGCAAGTTGCTGTTTGGATAAACGGTAAAGTTGATCGTGTAGATACTAAGTTTACTGAAAAGATAAAATAATCATTTTAAGAAAGTAGGTTCGCTTATGAGTGTAGCGAGAAATCATGAAGCGATGAAGGAATCACGGTTGAAGGTATACATCGCTTTAGAAGAAGCTAACTTCATTTGGGATGAAAGAGATGTAATTCGTTTTCGTGAAATGTGGAGTCAAGGCATGAGTTTACCAAAGATGGCAAAAGCGTTAAGGAGACATCAAGCTGAGGTTGCTATCCTTGTAATAGATCAGGCTGATAAGTATTTAATTAAAAATCGTCCGATAGGATTAGGGATTTGCTAAATAGGAAGGGGAAAGCAAAATGAATTTAACTAAAATATTCAGAATGCAAAAGGTGTTAGATACAAGAATCATTGAGGAGCATGGATTAGAAGGGCAAAATTTATTTTACAATATGATTCTTGCATTACAGGTTGAAATTGGAGAACTTGCAAATGAAACAAGATGCTTTAAGCATTGGAACAATAAAGGACCTAGTGAAAAAGAAGTTATTTTAATGGAGTATGTAGATGGATTTCATTTTATATCTTCATTAGGGAATGGCATCGGATTTAATCCTAATGAATATAGCCTGAAGTTATTAGAACATAATGCAAACGTCTATACCGCAAGTACGCTAGTAAATCAATTTAACAATGTATATGAAGCTTGTATCGGAATTTCGTGCAACTCAAGACATTGAGCTTTATGAGGAATTATTGTACTCGTTCTTAGGTTTAGGTAAGAAATTAGGAATCACATTTGAAGAGATTGAGCAAGGTTATTACAAAAAGAATGAAGTGAACCACCAGCGCCAAGATAACGGATATTAAGACCAAATTTGAATTTTATAAAAATAAATATTGAGGATAATCCTTATAAATAAAGGCTCCACTCTCAAAAGGGTGAGAGTGGAGTCTGTGGATGATATTACTGAGTTCTTGGGATGGTGAACATCAGCACATAAATAATAGTATGAGTATTCAGAAAAATCATTGAGTAAATGTTTCCGATTTTTCAAATTATAGTTAATTGATTTTCATTAAACAAATGCGTTATTTGAATAGAAAATGGCAGGTAATTGACTAAGTTACCTGCCGTGTGCCTAAAAAGTCCGGAGGGGTAAAGCTCCATTTTTAAAGAGTGTAGTCATGGGAAGTTGACTTGAGGATAGTTTGTGTAATGTAAAAAAGATTATTCGTATAGGAGAATGAAAAAAGAGCACATATCAAATATGTACTCTTGAAAAAAGGAGGCTCCTATAAGCGATGAAACATAATACTACAACATATGATTGCCTCATTTAAAGGTGCAAGGAATGTACAAAATAGTTATTGTGTTGAACAAAAAAACATGCACAAAAATTGTGCATGTATAGTAAAAGCTATGTCTTGTCTATGTAAATATATGCTTAGTTTATATAAATCGTGTGTATGTTTGAACGAAATGGTTATTTGCAAATATAAAGAGCGCTTTTTAAGGCGCTCCATGACCAAAACTAAAATTGAAAAAGAATACCACATGATATTTTATGTATGTTCTTAATACATGTGCAGATCTTTCTTTTGCACAACAAAGCAGCTAGTTAATAAAACTAACTGCTTGTTGTACAAAAGAAACGCTCCGCTTACAGAAATAGTTTGTAACTTTAAGTTACAAAAATAGTATGAACAGGGTTGAAAATGTTATGCAGAGATGAAAAAAATAAAATAAAAAAGAGCACCATGCATTGAACTGCACCCCAATTGTTAGACACAGTCTAACAATTGGGGTGCAGTTTTTCTATGGCTAAATTTACAGCTGATGAAAAAATACAAATCGTTCTACGTTATTTGAACGGAAATGAAAGTTATCGAGAAATGGGTAGATCGCTCGGTATAAGTGACACAATCATTTTGAATTGGGTAAACCAATATAAACAGAATGGTCTGGAAGCTTTTCTAAAACGATGTACAAATTACACACAACAATTTAAACTAGACGTACTAAACTTTATGATTGAAAACGGTATGTCCTTATTTGAGACGGCAGCTATCTTTAATATTCCTGCCCCTTCAACGATTTCTGTTTGGAAAAAACAGCTCGAAACACAAGGAATTGATGCCCTTCAATCTAAGAAAAAGGGGCGTCCATCCATGAAAAAAGATTCAAATAAACAAGTAAAACAACCTTTAGCTGAAGGATCAGTCGAAGCACTTGAAGCACGCATTAAACAGCTTGAGATGGAAAATGAGTACTTAAAAAAGTTAAATGCCTTAGTTCAAAACAAGGAAAAATCACAAAACAAGACAAAGCGCAAGTAGTCTATGAATTAAGGCATAAATATTCGGTGAAGGCACTCGTGGAGCTAGCTACTATTCCTCGAAGCACGTATTATGATTTAGTAAAGAAAATGAATCGTCCAGATGTAGATGCCGATTTGAAAGCCGAGATTAAAGCGATTTATGAGGAAAATGAAGGTCGTTATGGTTATCGTCGCATTCGTGATGAATTAACGAATCGTGGCCAGAAAGTGAACCACAAGAAGGTTCAGCGCATTATGAAAGAGCTTGGGTTAAAGTGTGTTGTGCGTATGAAGAAATATAAATCCTATAAAGGAAAAGTCGGTAGAATTGCACCTAATATTTTAGAGCGTAATTTTCATACAGATGCACCGAATCAAAAGTGGGTAACAGACATCACAGAGTTTAAATTGTTTGGAGAAAAACTGTATGTATCACCTGTATTAGATTTGTATAATGGTGAAATTATTACCTATACAATTGGTTCTAGACCGACGTATTCGCTTGTTTCAGACATGTTAGAGAAAGCATTGGAACGTTTACCTGAAACCCACCAGCTACTGATGCATTCGGATCAAGGATGGCATTATCAAATGAGACAGTACGTCCGTACACTTGAATCAAGAGCTATCGTCCAGAGTATGTCTCGAAAAGGCAACTGTTACGACAACGCAGTAATAGAAAATTTCTTTGGGATTATGAAGTCGGAGTTCCTCTACATAAAAGAATTTGAAAATGTAGAGCACTTTAAAATAGAATTAGAAAAATATATAGATTATTATAATACGAAACGGATTAAGGCAAAATTAAAAATGAGCCCGGTACAATACCGGACTCACTTTTATCAAGCTGCCTAATGAAATAACCGTGTCTAACTTTTAGGGGTCACTTCAATTTATTTTTTCATTTTGGTTCAGTAGACCCGAATTGCACCATATATTGTCTTTGACATAGATTCATCCATCCGCAACCAGCGCACTCCCTGGTCAAGAGTGCGCTGGTTTGTCTTTATTTAATTTCTACATAAGTAGGACTGGCTGTAATGCAGAAGATGTTACCTTTTGAGTTTTTCACTTTATATTGCGGAGAACCATTTACATCTATTTTATCAATGATAGTAAATCCTAAGCCTACACCTACAGTACCAGCAACATCAGAATCGCCCCAAGAAGGTCTAGAATAGAATCGTAGGCCATTTACCTTAGAAACAACTCGCTTGTTTACTACTGAAGTTGCGGATGATTGTCCATCTGCTTCGAAACGTAACCATTCTGTATTTTCATAAACCCACTGATCGCCACCTAAATTAAGCCATCCGCCAGAACGTCCCCATACTAGGTAATTTTCAGGTGCATTTAGCTTTCTAATTGAATCGTATTGAGTACCTGGTCCTTTTCGTAAGTTTACGTTTTTACCAGTAATATAAACAATACCTGTCCCACTTGTGATTGACGGTTGTGGAATCTGTGGTGTTTCCGGAACTTGAACTGTTTCACCATCAACTAATTGTTGTTTAAACCACTGCACACGCCCTTCATTAATCATTCTATGAGGACAGTACTTCCCGCTTCTTTCTTGATGTGTTTTAACTTTCGAAATTGGGATATTGAACATGGCCATTAACTGACGGATCACTTGAATTGCATTCAATTCAGCCTGGCGGTATCTTTCTCCACCTGACATAGAATAACAAATCTCTACGCCGATACTATGACGGTTACCTTGTCCATTACCATCACCTGCATGCCAAGCATTTCTATTAAACGGAATTAATTGAATCGCTTCTTTGTCATCTACTACAACATGGAACGAAGTACCTGTACTATTGTTAGCGACATTATTACGTTCGTTTAATGCTGTAGCATCATTGTAAGTATTGTGGAATGTAATTTCCGTTGGAATCATTGGATTTGGGCATAAAACTGAATAACGACTTTCTGGTACTAACATTTTTTTGATTTCCATTATTGAACATCTCCTTTTTTATTATCATATTCAGAGTTTGTTTTTTGGGTTCTTATTACCAAAATATCGATAGTATTTGTCAAAGCTTCTGGCAACGGAATACCCATCCGACCAGCATTTTCTAAAAGTGAAAGTAGCTCATTACCCATGAAGAAGAAGATAGTTGCTTCACGAATTGCACTGTTACTTCCAAGTGCTGAATCTAGTTGAGCTGCCGCTCCTACCAAAAGAAAAAGCACCACCTTTTTGGCGATGCCTTTGAAACCAACTTTACTTTTTAATTCTCCGTTATACCCTGCTGCAATCATGCCAGTTAAATAATCAATAACTGCCATCGTCACTAAGATTTTCAATGTTGCATCCCATCCCCCCAAGAAATACCCACAGAATCCACCAAAAGTGGCAATAAAGGTTTTTAATAATACATCAATACGATCCATCTTTTCCTCTCCTTTTTTAGATAATCGAGTAGAGGGGACATCTTCTGATATCCGCCCCTCTCACACCACCGTACGTACGGTTCCGTATACGGCGGTTCAGTTTATATTACAGTGTGAACTTTTAGATATCGTTCTAAAGAAGAAGGGACTCCTCTTTTCTTTAATCTTTGGTTTGAAATTGCTCTTTGAACAACTTTCGATAATCCTATATATCGGTAGCCCTTTCGACAGAAGGTTAATCCTTTCGCCTCTTCCTTCGGAATCCCTAGTTGAATAAGTGATTGGATTTGTTTCTTCGGTACTTTCCATTGCTTCCAGATAATCACCCTAATTCTGGAGCGGAGCTTCGCATCTACTTGTTTCATAACGCCTTTCATATTTGCACTCCTGAAGTAATTTACCCATCCGAATATAACTTGTTTTAGTTTCAATATTCGATAGTCCAACGGAACGCTCCAGTTTCGTTTTGTCAATTGGCGCAGCTTTCTTTGAAATTTCTGTACTGAGATTGGGTGTGGTTTTGTTTGGTATCTCTGATCCTTAGGGTTGTGATAATATCCAAACCCTAAAAATTTTAAATCTTCTGGCCGAGAGATTTTACTCTTTTCTGTATTGACTATCAAACCTAATTTCTCTTCTATGAATTTCACGATTGATTTCATCACTCTGCCCGCTGCCTTCTTGCTCTTCACAAAGATAAGAGCGTCATCAGCGTATCTCACAAATTGAAGTCCTCTACTTTCGAGTTCCTTATCGAGTTCGTTCAACATAATATTACTCAATAGAGGGCTGAGATTACCTCCTTGCGGAGTCCCAACTGGTGTTTCTTCATATTTCCCACACACCATGACCCCACTAACTAAGTACTTTCTTATGAGAGAAATGACATCCCCATCATGTATTGTGTTGGAAATAATTCGCATCAATTTATCGTGATGGACTGTATCAAAGAATCTTTCCAAATCAATATCCACTATCCAATCATATCCATCATTTAGAAATTCCAAGCTTTTAACGATTGCCATCTCACAGCTTCTTTTTGGTCTAAAACCATAACTGAATTCACTGAACTGCTTCTCAAATATAGGACTGAGTATTTGATGAATGGCTTGTTGAACTACTCTATCCACTACTGTTGGTATTCCCAGCTTGCGCATCTTGCCATTCTCTTTTGGGATTTCCACTCTTAAGGCAGCTTGTGGTTGGTATTTTCTTGTTCTAATGCGCTGACGTAGCTCGTCCTTGTTTTCTTTCAGATATCGTTTAAGTTCGTCGACTGTTACGCCATCAACTCCACTTGCACCTTTATTTTTATAAACGCGTAAGTAGGCTTCATTCATATTTTGATTACTTAATATTGTTTCTAAAAGTTCCACACTCGTTTCTCCTTCCCCTTACGTAATAAGTGATACCTCTGTTCTGATTATCCTTTGAGATACGCTCATACTTTCACCATTAGCACATTCAGAGTACGTCACTTACGCATTCGTGGCGTTGAAACCCTATAAACTGTTCGGCCCTTCATGAATTTATTTCACTACTATGGCTTCGGCTGACTTCTCGCGGCTAACCATTTTCGACTGTACCGTTAGTACATCCGCAAGACCTCCCAGGGTAAGACAACTATCTTTCCTCTTTTACTCGCCTGATTTACTCTACAAAGTTACGCACATCTTTTTGGACTTTAACTTGTCATGGAGTCTCATCCCTTTATAAAGCCTTCGTATCAGATTTCTGTTCGTCGAGCCAAGATTTTATTTCACGCTTCCTCCAGCCCTTACCTCACGGTAAGTACCTTGCGCTTCCTTAGTGGTTGGCCGATGTGTACCCCCACAGTGGACTTTCACCACCTAGATAGTTGCCATGCCTGGCACACATAAAAAAAGACCAGCTTATGGCTGCTCTGGTTTCCCGTTTATTAATTTTTGTACTAATTCTGTTAATGTAGACACATCGTTTGTTAGTGTCGCAACCTGTTCTTTTAGTTGTTTATTCTCACCTTTAACAGTAGTTAACCCTTCGTTACATTCATGATACTGTTGTTGGAAAGCTGCAATAAGAATAGAAACAGTATTATATAAATTAATGGCCCGTTTCTCTTTATCTGTAAATATAGCATCCGTATCATCTGCAATCATACCGAAATACGTTTCAATTTCTTTTGTTGTATATGGTTCTGTTTGTTCTTCCGGCTTGTTCACACGCATTTGATACAGATCATACATGTCGTCCTTGAAGTTGTACTGTTTGATAGCTAAACTCATGATTTTATCAAGAGCTGAGAAAGGAATATCTTTTATGTTTTCTTTCATATTCCTAGCTGATGTAGGATTAAATGCTTTCGCCCACATTTGACCATTGGCATTTACATTTTCTTGCGCTCGCAGCGTTCTTAATTCTATATCTCGCCATCCATTACCATACACATCTTTAATTTGTAAATTCATATCATAGCCTGATACAAGACTTGCTCTTAGCATTAATCTTCCCATGTTTAAATCATGATCATTAACGCCATTGGCAAAGTATATACTGTTCCCAGTACCTTTTCTATCAAAATGAAACTCACCATAGTTATTTTTAAAATAATGCGGCTCTGTGGTTGTCACTATAAACTTTCCGTATCCTGGAGCCCATCCCACTGAGTTAAAAACAATGTCATTCAAATTGTCAAAGTATAATCTTCCGGCTGCATATGCATAAAGATGTCCACCGTCATTCTGCATTTGAATATATGATGACCATATATTAGTGCCTTCTGCATTTTCTCCTTTAGAAATCCCAAACTTTGCATACGCTTTAGAAGGTTGATCAACTCCATTAATTCGCGGCATGACTTGATAAATATAAAACGATCCTGTGCCGGCGTATTTTCTATTATCAGAACCAAGGACTAATGAAGGTTGAATACTTCCATCATTTGCTTCCATAAATCCTATATAACCACGCGGCCTATCTGCATCGAAAATCTTCATGTTTTGCTTATTTATTTCAACAAATCTACTTCCACTCGTTTTAAGTGTTACTCCTTCTAAAACTTGCCCTTTGATATGATCCGCTGTAATAAAACCTCTTAAGTTAATCCTATTCGCATTCAAAGTAATGTTTTCTTTACTCATATTGAATGCTGCGATTACATCATTTTCTTTTACAGATATACGAACGCCCTTTTCAGTTAACTGAAGACGGGTTTCCATATCTCTTACATAAGATGATGTGGCAAATTGCCCATTTGCTTGATCTTTTGTATATACCTCTGTCTTTTTGGCTGAAGCATTGATCCCCTGTTCATTGATAATAAAGCGGTTATCAATCAAAGTCATTTTTTGATTAAATTGCTCAGTTGCAAGTTTGTTAGCTAATTCGCCCAACAAATCTTGTTTATTTTTATCAACGGTTTGCTTCAACTCAGGTATCTTAAATCCAGCAACATAATTCTCTACTTGTTTAAGCTCAACTTTCGCTCCAATTGCTGTTGCCTGTTGTTCGAGTTTTGTATTTGCATCAGTAAGCTTTTTCCCTTGATCTGATACTACATTATTTAAATTGCTCACTGTGGAAGATAATCCAGTTGCTGTTTGTTCCACTGTAGTCATGCGTTTTTCGAATCCATCTTGACTATTCTGCACCTTAGATACAGTATTTTTTACACCATCCACACTTTTTTCAATTTCGGTTGTTTTTTTCGTGAATTCATCGGTTGATACTTGGTCTTCTACTGCTGGTTTATAGTCTGTTGCTTTATTTCCAATTTCAATTTGCCATTCTTTTAATTCGATCATGCCTTTAACATTACGTAATAGCGTTTGCGGATTGAAAACCTCAATTGCCTTATCTTTAAGATTATAAGTAAAGGAATATGTTTTCCATTCTTGGTTTGCGTTAACATCACTTTCGCAACGAACACCAGGCCATAATTGTTCACCATCTTTATACTTAATCCACACTTCTACCCCAGCCCATGGATTCGGTGTTCCCTTTTCATATCCAATAGTTCTAGCTTTAAAGCTAACAGTAAACTGCTGCCCTTGTAACATCGATAAACCATCCGGCACAATTTTAAATGACTTATTTACTATATTAGACACTGTTGTTCCTGTGTCAGATTTAAGTGTGCCACCTGTACTTAACAGAATGTTACGTCCACCAATCTTCATATCATCAAACTTTTTCTCCACACTACTCAACTTCTCGGTGACCTTTCCTGCTTCTTCTTTAATTTCAGTTGTTGTTTTCTTAAGCTCACTTGTTGTTTGTTGTACATCAGAAATCGTCTTTTTCGTACCTTCCACAGTCGATTCAACCGTATTTAATTTATTACTGATTTCAGTATCTGTTTTTGTTAACGATTCAATAGAAGTTTTAAATCCATCTGCGGTTTGCTCTGATTTCGTTACACGTTCAGTAAGCTTTCCTTGTTCATTTTGAACATTAGAAACAGTAGTGTTAATCCCTTTAATAGTAGTCTCAATTTCTACTGTCTTTTTGGTAAAGTCAGTTGTTGTTACTTGATCTTCTGGTGCTGGTATCCAGTCTGTAGGCTTGTTTCCAAGCTCAATTTTCCACTCCCTAAAATCCACATAAATATCCGCTTGTTGGACCTTTGGAGTTGAAAGGATAAATCTAATTCCAGTATATTTAGACAGGTCATTTGGCATTGTAAGAGTGGTCGATATAGTAGCCCAACTACCATTAACTTCAAATGTTTTATTTCTATCAGGAAATGGAAATTCTGAGCTGCCATATAACAGTGCCATCAATGTCATACTCATTGCTTTTGATGCCCTAACTTTGTGAGAGAAAGTAACCTGCCTACCAGCAATATTATCCGATACGTTTGATAGTAAAAATCCATTATACAAACTAAGCGTAACAGTATCTGTACCTTTTTTAGAGTTCTTAACCCTTAAAAACTTAACTGTACCTTCCGTTTGTTCAGATACATCTATTGGATAGATAGGTGCATTATTAGAATAAATTACTGGCAATTGACTATTTAGTAATATATTACGAACACCAATTTCAGTATTATCAACTTTAGTTTTAAGTTCAGTAAGGGTTTGTTTCGTCCCCTCAGCTGTTGTCTTAATTTCGTTCGTCTTCTGCTCTAGCTGTGATAAACCTTCATTCGTTCTCTTTAATTCAGACTTCTCCGCTTTCTGTGTAAGAGCTTCATTCGTTTGACCAATCGATGTATTAATATCCTTGAATTTCTGTACGTTCCCTTGTTTATCAGTTTCATAGATCTGTTTCCCTATAAAACCATTGTTAATTTCTTCTTTTGTAAACACTCCAGATTTATCGGCTTTATCTTTTAACTGTGTATGAATCCATGTTTGATCCACTTTTCCATTGACTTGCTTTTGAACATCTACTATTTGTCCAGCTATTTCTTGCGCTTTACCTTCCACACTTTGAACCTTTTGATTTAACTCCGTTTTGGCGGACTCAATATCTTTATTTACCTGCTCAAGTGTTTCTTTCTTAACAGATTCAACATCAGGTACAACCGATTCCCAAGCTGCGCCTGTCCATATTTTCAAAATACCAGGCTTTCCATTACTAATATCACGCCAAAGTGTTTTATAAGGTTTAAGTCCCGTTGTCGGTGGATTCTTAGCTTCAATGATGTCTACCGTGTTATTTTTAAGATTCTCTTGAACCTTTTCAGCCAATGTTTTCGCTGCTTCGGATTCTTTCTTAGCATTATTAGCTGTTTCATTTGCATCTTTCACTAATTTATCTAACTGATCTATCAGTTCTTGCTTACTTCCTAGTGAACTAAGAATACGCTTATAAATCTTTCGTAGTTCTTCATTTGGATCAGTAATTTCGCGGTAATCACCAAATGAGTATTTATCTTGCAAAGGATTCGTATGTGATTCATCACCAGCGATTGCCCTTGCTTCTAAATAAAGCTTAGGTGTAAATCCAACATCTTTAATTCGGATTGTATCTCCTTCATTGATTAACTCGTGAGCTAGTCCAAATACACGGCCTATACTTTGTGCTTGAACATCATAAGAAATAGAAGTATTCACACGTTTTGCTAACTCTGTTTTCATAAGAGTCAATAAACGTTCTGGTGTTATATCTTGTTCTGTTTCTGGTGTGTAAAATCCAAATTTATGTTTCCCTTTTTCGTTCCAACGTTGAAAAGCATCATTATCTACAATATAGGGCATACCTTTGTTTATATCTGCAATAGTGAGAACTTCTCCACCTTCTTTTTTGATAAAGCCGATTAAAGCTGTACAAATGTTTTGTGAGTTCTCAATACGTTTGATTCCAACTAAATCTTTACCTAACGTGACTTCTTTTCCTGTTTCTCTTCCTCTTTTTTTCACCATGTCTACATACCAACCTGCAATTTGAGCACCTACCACCTCAACACGGTATATCATTTCTAGTTCAAATAGGGAAGCAATCTTTTTTAAGAAACTCAATGGATCTATAAATTCATCAATAGTCATAGAATGAAATCCAGCATACTCCGTTTTACCGCGCTTCCATTTTGTCCCTATAAGAGCAATATCCATAAATTCATTTACTGTCTTACCTTCAATTTTCTGTGGACGAATATAGTCATCTTTAGCAAGATTAATCCATGCACCTGATGCATAAGTAATTGCGGATCTATCGTTAGGGTCTTTTTCTACTTCAGTGATTATATACGGAACAATACGCCCATCCCTTACTTCTTTTAATACTAAATTTTGTTGCATAAGTGTTGCTGCATATGTCGTGTTATCAAATACTTTAAACTCTAAAGTATCGATATTATTCTTGATTTCCCAATGACGTTTATCATCCCAATAATCTTTTGGTTGTATAGCTGAAACGATTTGACTCGTTTTAAAATCAATAACATGCAAGACTCCACTTGGTGTTCTCATCTAAATCGCTCCCTATATTTAACCTTTGCTGTTCCGATATCAGAAGGCATAATTTCTAGTGTATTCATACCTTTATTAATGACAGGGAAATTACTAAAAATATCCTTCATATTAATTGCATCCTTTCCCTCAATCGTTACATGACTGTTTTCTGTATCAATTACGACTTTATCACCAACATCTACTATATAAGGTGGTGTGTTTTTCGTATTTAAATTTACTTTCCAAAACTTTAAATCACTAACTGACATCGCTTCTACTGGCGGTACATCTTGCCATTGCATAATGCTAATCTGTATTTGAGCTGCTTTTTCCATGTGATAGTTATTTTCATCAGTCCACCTTGCGAAACGTTCTGAATCATCTTTTTCTGTCCCAGGAAGGAATTTTGAAATATACGCTTCCCATACGTTTCCTGTTCTAGCTATCCACAATCGACCAAAATATTGATTCCATGTATTCGGATAATCACCGCTTTCATAAATCAATCCTGTTTTCCCTGGCTTATTATCGTATCCAATAACCATCGTTCCAAAATTTTGTTCGGCTTGCCAATAGAGATCGTTCATAGCAATTTTTGAAAGTACCTTACTATTTTCATCGAGTATTGCTATCTCGACTCTTCCCATTTCATTGATTTTCTTACTCTTACAAGTAACGTAGGCTTGCATAATAAAATCTTGAACTGGGCCACCAGGTATACTCTTTTTAACAGCTGCACCATGCCACCCTTTACCTGTTCCAGTACCAAAATCAGAACAATAAAATTGATATTTATCTGATTTCATTTCGCCAACTGGCTCACCATCTTCCATTGAGCTGACTTTACTCCATCCGACCGTAGTAGCCATTTCATCCCATACAATACGTTGATTCCTTTCTACAGGCTTTTCAACAGTTTTTAGTGGTATACCGATACGAAAATAATCTCGATCACTTAAGGATACTCCGCCGAACCATACATCTAAAAAAGTGTTTGGTTTCGTAATGTTAACCTCGATAATAGGATTAGAATGAACAGTTCCTTTGTTTTGAACATTTGCTGTTAACCCAAGCGCACCTGTTTGAAAATCTACTGTTCGAGTAGGTCCTAATTTATAAGGCATTGGACAAATAAATTTCAAAGTACCTTTACCTAACGTAACGAAATCATCAGGATTAAAATCTTCATCAATTATAGCTAAATATGTTCGATCAGGAGTTGCATCAAATACTAGCTCAACTGCTTCTTCTGTAATTAACCATGCTGCTATTTCTTCTTTTAACGTTTCTAAATCCGTTCCATCTGGAACGATAATTCCTACAGGGACAGGAAGCGGACGAGGATCTGTATCCGTTCCTAATAATCTTGCGCCTGGATATCCAGGTGTTTTTAAGAAATTACGTTTTAGAGGTGCCCATGTTGGTGGACTCCATCCTTTTTCTATTTGGATATATTCTTTTCGTTGATTGTTGAATGTAAAAGAGCTCATTTTGACACCCCGTTTCTTTATAAAATAAACCCAAACCTAAAAGTCTGAGTTTCTTTTTACTTCTCTATCTTGATACTCGGTTGTATATCGATAAGTACCCCGCGCAACTTCTCTTCCTTCTAAAATTACAGGCACTTCAATTGCTAGTCCACCACCTGGGACTGCAAATTCACCATTTACCCCTTGACCTTGATATAATCCGTTAGCTTGTAATCCTATATTGCCAACATTAACTGTCGGTACTGCTGCTTCGCTCATTGCTTGAGATGCGCGGTTTATTATGCCGATTGAGTTTTCCATACCAATCGCAAGACCAGCTCCAATATGCTTACCAACTTGATCTCTCATTAATCTTGATGGACTGTGAATGTCAAAGAATCCAGTAAAACCATCTAAAATACTGCTACCGATGGATTTTACCTTATCTAACACTTTTCCAGCCATACTTCCTAAACCGTCTATCAATCCACTTATTATATCTTTACCTATCTTAAATAAGTCGATCTTTCTTAAAGTATCAACAATCTTCGGTATAATATCAGTCACAATTGTAGAACCTAACTGTCCCACCATGCTTACAATACCTTTTATTAATGCCCAAATTAATTGAACACCAGCTTCAAGTATCTTTGGTAAGTTTCTAATTAATTCCCCTGCTAAAGTGATAATAAGATTAAGCGCTGCCCCGATTAACTGTGGTAAGACTTGAACAATCCCTGCAATTAACATAAGCAAAATTTTGATACCTGCTTCAAGTATCTTTGGTAAATTCGCAATTAATGTGGATGCTATTTTAACAATTAAATCTAAGGCTGCGTTAATAAGCTGTGGTAAGACTTTTACAATCCCATCGATAATAGCCATTAGAATTTTTATACCGGATTCAATTATTTTAGGTAAGTTTGCTAGTAATGTATCTGCTATTTTCGTTATAAGATTTATCGCTAAATCTATTAATTGCGGTAGCATTTTAATGATTCCATCTATTAAGCTAATTAAAACTTTAACACCAGCTTCAATAATCATTGGTAAATTTGACGTAATTGCTTCAATCAAAGTTGTAATGACTGTAATAATTGCTAAACCGATCATAGGTAAAGCTTGTGTAATACCTGTGATTAGCGAAACTAATAAATTTATTCCTATTTCAATTAACTGTGGTAAAAATGACATAATTCCATTAATAATGGTTTCTATAATCGTTACAGCTATTGGTATTAATTGCGGAATCATCTGCATAATTCCATTAATTAAAGTCATAATTAATTGAAGTCCCGTCTCGATAAGAGTAGGTAAAACCTGTACAATTCCGGAAATTAAGGTTTGAATAATTTGGATTCCCGTTTGAACAATCATAGGAAGATAAGTTGCAATCATTTGTGAAATTGTATTAATGATTCCAACAATGGCTTCAAGGATAATTGGAGCCGCTACAACCAAACCATTCACAAAACTTGAAATCATTTGAGATCCGACTTCAAGAAATTGCGGTAATGCTGTTGTTACAAAGTTAGCTATATTGGTAAAAATATTTGTTATGGTTTCAAGAATAATTCCGGAGTTTGCATTCAAATACTCTGCTATCGCTGGCAAATAACGAGATACCGAGATGAGAACACCAGGAAGCCCACCAATAATCGCTCCCGCTATAGAAGGGCCAATTGTCTTAAAAATCTCTCCTAATTGGCTAAAATCTCCTGAAAAAACAGCTTTCACAGCATCAAAAAGATGAAGACATGCTTCACGTATTTTACTTACTGCCAGTCCTATTATTTCAGCCGCATCCTGGAATCCTTTCGGTAAGTGTGTGATCCAATCATTTAAGTGATCACCATCTGCCGCTGTCCAAAATAGATATTTACCTAACGCTACTAAGATATCGATAAAACTTTGTATTCCACTTATTACGCCAGTGATACTATTTTTAAAACCTTCATTTGTTTGCCACAACTTTTTAATTCCGATTACCAATCCAACTATCGCTGCGGTGGCGGCTATAAATCCACCTACCACTAATGCAACTGGACCAGCAACAGCCCCAATACTTACACCTGCAATTCCAGCTATACTGGATAAGGTGACAAATACCGGGGCTAAGGCCATGCAAGCTCCAATTAATATTCCTAATGCTACAGCAACAGTTGTTAATGCTGCGGCTAATGCTGGATGTGCTGAAACCCAACTCGCAAAAGCTCCAATAATATTAGCTACAATACCCAAAAGTGGCTCAAGTGCCATTTTTAAGTCACCCATTGCTTTTTGGAACTTCACAGCTGGACTTGCATCCATTTTCTTAATCATTGCATTTAACTCTTCTTGACTCACATTTAAATCTATAACTTTACCTTGAGCATTTAACAATGTATCTATAATATTTTGTCCTTGATCTTCAAACATTGTCATTTTGTTATCGTAAAGGCTTTTTATCCTTCTACTTCTTACAGTTCATTTCCTGTAAGTTCGGCATACGTTTTCACTAATAAGTGTCGCGGTCTCGTGGAGGGATTATATCTTTTCACCCTCTATGCTCTGCCCCTGACTATACTTCGTATAACCTTCGGTTCAAGTCAGGAATCTCACCCTTCTTGCTTCATACCGCGATTTTACTTCGGCACAATTTATCATCTACCGAAAAGTTTTACACCAATCTCATTTCGCTTTGTTTCATTTTCAACCTCATTTAAAGCTTTAGCGATACTTGTCATAGCGGTTGAGCCTTCTTTACCGCCTTTTGCTACAGATTGCCCCCATTTTTCTAACTGATCAACTGAAATCTTTGTACCTTCCAAGGCTTCTTTCATTGATTTATCAACACCCTGCCCAAATTCGGCTGCTTTGATACGTCCCTCTTTCAAACCATCTAAGAGATTATCAATATTCCATGTTCCTGTATCAACACCCGCTGCCATAATTGCTTGTACTTCTTCAGCTGTATAACCAGCTCGTGTTAATTGCCCACCATATTCAGCGATAATATCTAATTGCTCAGGTGGGAATCCCATTTTAAAAAGAGAATTTGTTAATGCTAGAGCACTTTCATTAGTTATCCCTAATTCATTCCCGATTTCATTCGATTCTTGAATTAACTCAGTAAAATCAATACCAGCATAAGCTGTAGTAATGGCTGCTGCACCTTTTACAATTGATGTATTAGCTGTATCGCTTACGGTTTTATTTAAAGCCCATTGTCTACGCGTTCCTTCAAGAGCTTCCTCCACATCTACACCATACGCTTCGATTCCTCGAACAGCTTGTTCAACTGATTTCTTAGATGATGCCGGGACTTCAAAAGTTACATCAATTTTCGTTTTTAATTTTGAGGCATCAAGTGCTTTTTCAATTACACCTGAGATGCCACCTGCCGCCATTGCTCCACCTAACATATTTTCTAAACCGATATCTAACTCTTTGAAGCTTTTACCTGCTCTTTCAGCTTCTCGTGAAAGGTCCCTTAAATCATTTCGAACTTGTTGTATTGAATTACCATCATCAACAGAACGAAGCGCACGTTGTAACTTTTCAATATCAGCTTCTGCTCCCAATGCTTCACGACCAATAAGACCAATTGCTTGATCTAACTGTCTACTGGTAGCCGTACCACTTTTAATTGCATTCACAAGACGATTTCCTAACACTCCTGCAAAATCATCAACACTTTTCCCTGTAGCTCTAAATAATGTTTCTAATTGCCTTGTTGAACTCGCTACGTTGTCTTGTTCAGCTTTCATATTTCCAAGCTTATTTTTCAGACCATTAAGTGACCCTTCTGTAAATTCAATTTCACGCCTAAACGCACGATATTGTTCCTCAGAAATCTTTCCATTTTGAAACTGAGCTTGCACTTGTTGTTCTGCTGCTTTCAATTTATCTAGCTTTTGGGTTGTATTTTCAATTGCTTGTGTAAGTAATTGTTGCTTTTGAGCCAACGCTTCGATATTACCAGGGTTGAATTTTAAAAGACGCTCAACATCTTTTAATTCTTTGGTTAAATCATTACTTCGTTTATTTACATCTTTTAAAGCATTTTGTAACGGCTCTGTATTCCCGCCAATTTCTATCGTAATTCCTTTAATTTTCCCTGCCATTTTCTCACCTCTCTTCTTTAGAAACTATTAAAGTCTGCTTGCGTTGCTTTACGCGTTTTTTCTTGCGGTGGCTTCTGCATTTCTAAATATCCATCGATATAATCAAGGCACATACCAATTGTCATATCTTCTAAATCTGCTTTTGTAAGTTTGCATTTATAACACAAAACAAGGAACGTCTCAGTGGTGAACACATCACCCTGATTCGCTCCTTGTTGACTATTATTATTGCTATCTACAACTTTTTTTTAGATTGAATTGTGGAAGCTATCATATCTTGAATATCTTCTAAAATTTCGATGATTGGAAACTCATCAAATGAATCTAGCCAGACCATTGGCTCTGGTATCTTTGGATCGGCCGTTTTTGCCATAGTCCAAACAAGATTATAGAATACTTCGAAATCCACACTATCTAACTTACTTGGGTCTAGATTTTCCATATCGATTTTTCCAAGTGGTGCTAACTTGAGAAGTTGTGCGAAATAATCCTTTCCAAATTGCGCTTTAAATCGGACTGGTGTCCCTCCTGTACTTTTTAAACGAATGTCTTGGCCATCTACTGTAATTGTCTTTTCCATTTACTATTACGCTCCTTTTGGTGCTGCTGGTTTTTTAACGTATACTTCTTTGTACCAATTACCATAAATTGCTTGAGTTGTTTTAGATGTTGTTTTTGTTTTAACCATTGGTCTTCCACCAGGAGCTAAAACGATTGGACTAGAAACAAACTTCAGTTCATTTGTATTTGGTTCAGCTGAATTTGTTTTTGTTTTAGATGCAATTGTTGGACGACTCGCTGCACAGTTATACATAACATGTCGAGTAGCGTTTATATCGCCATCGAATTCAAATAGTAATGCAAATGGTTTCCCTTTAGCATCAGCTACTTCATTTAATACACCATCTGTCTCATCTAATTGTTCGCCTAACGCATCAATAGCAAATTGTTCTGGGATAGTAGCAATGCTCAATGTTCCATCGTAACCTTGGTTATTGCTTGCTGCGTAATAAAGCATGTCATCAGCGTAGAACTCAATTAGATCCCCTCGTGGATCAAAGGTTAATTCAACCGCACCTGGTAATCGAATCGGTGTACTGAATGTAATTGCACCATCTTTAATTTCATAGAGTGCATAATGGACATTTTTCAGACCGAAAGCTACTTTATTTTCATTCATTTATATCAACCTCGTTCCGTATATTTTTTGATACATTTTTTCAGATTCAATAAAAGTCCCGTACGAGTCATAAGGAATCTCGTGATCGTCTAGGACCTTTTCAAGCTTTGCTTCTGCGACTAAATCTTTTTTAGTTGTATAAAGCTCTATATTTAAATCATTTATTTTGTGATAAACCTTGTTATCTGCCATTAGGTTTGCTGATCCATCCACAAGGAAACAAATATAAGGTGGCGCTGGGACCGGCTTCGTTGGTGTTGCTGTGAAATGCGAATAAGCCACAGGATATCCTGTAGCTTCAAGAATTTTTGTTAATTCACCTAATGTCATTATCCAAGCGCCCTTTCAATCTGTCTTGGTAATTCATTAATTACATACTCTTCAACTGGACGAATATGAACTTGACCTGGAACACGTCCACCGCCAACTTTCGCATGTCCTTTTTCTAAAAGATGTGTTAATTGCCCTTGAGTATTATGAATAACAACACCATTATCTTCTTTTTTCTTACGCCACCCTTTACGATAAGCACCTGTTTTTTTAGGACTGTTTTGTTTTAATTTATTCACAGCAACATCAGCAACTTCTTCTTGCGCTGTCAACAATTCTTCTTCCACAACATGGGCATATCTTTGTAATTCTCTAGCAAGTTCGCTCGCAAAATCATTCATATCAAATATGCTCCTTTGCGATAATAGTCAATGTTTGATACATTTCATCATCATTCATTGGCGGTTCGATAATATCAAAGATACGACCTTTCATATTGATTCGCATTAATTCTGTAATACCTGCTGTATAAGGCATCACAAACCGATAAATTCGTGTAGATTGTGATGCCGAAGCTTCAATATACTCCGAACCTTTTACCGTTTTTATCATTGCCCATGCTTTTTTTACTTCTTGCCAATTACCTGTTTCAACTTCTTGATTCAAATCATCTTTTATTACTTCAGGTTGCTCAATGATAATTCGATTTCTACAATCACCTGTATTCAGTGGTTTTTTATACTGAAAAGGACGCATATTAATCACCGTCCAATTTAATTTCTTCTAATGCTTTCTCGATACCTAAACTATTAATCTGACTTAAAAAATTCTTGTCAAAATACTCTAATGCATCGTTATAAACATAACGAGAACGTTCAAAGACTAATTCTTTGAACTCCTCATCTTTATTTAAATCATAATTCCCACAAACCCTAAGTAATGCCTTGTTAGACGTAGAAAGGATGCGCTTTAGGTTATCATCTTCCTCATCCCCTAAGTGCATCCTTTCTTTAAATTGCTGTAATATTTCATTCGAAATTACTGTATTCATTCACATCACCCTTGTGTTGGTGGGGTTACTTCTTCAAGCTTTAATGTATAAACTTGTGAAGTGTATTTATCCTTCGGTTTACCTGTAGCATATTGTTTAGCAATATAAACAGTTGCATCTTCTAAAGCTAATGTTTCTTCATACTTCTTGATTGGCTCTGTTCCACCCATCGCTGCAATGTATTCCCCTTTAACAAAGAAAACCACTTGTCCTTGAGGTACAAATACAGATTCTGTTGGGATTGGATTAAAAGGTAAGCTCGTTACATATACACCTGCCGCATTTTGAATCGTAGCATTTGCTTGAATATCAAAAGTATCGAATGGGTTTGTTACCATAACTACTTTACCAGCAATATTTTTCGGACGATCTGCATCGGTTTTACCATCAGGATTTAATTTTTTAGCCAATAATTTGACCACGCCTTTTAATTCATTAATTGTTTTACGACCAGGCTCAAAAGTTAAAGTTCCAGCAACTTTTTTATCTGGATATACTCCATTCGTGACACTTCCGCTAGGGTCTTTTAATAATCCAATAGGTTCATTTTTACCCGTACCAGCTACAAAACCACGTTCTAAACCTACTGACATTGCTTCTGTAATCATAGTACGAACATATCGTTCCACCCATACTGGACCAAGCTTCAACATATCATTTGCTAATGGAATAAATGCTGTTAATTTCAGTTGAGTAATTGATTCTTTTCGGAATGCAGCATTTAATTGCCCTTTAATATCACCAAATAACGGTCCCCATACAGCTGCACCATCTGGATCTCCATATATAAATTCTGTCACGGCTCCTAAATTCTCTAAACCGATATGCTCTAGTAACGGATGACCTTGAACTAAATCATCAAAAATTCTCTCTTGTGTTGTTTTAGGTAAAGTTTCAGTAGATTTAAAGCCACCCTCTTCAACAACGGCATTAAAGAACTTCATTTCTTCACTTGTTAATACATTAGCACCACGAGATTGCATAATAGAACGATCTACCATTGATTCATTCACTTGATTTAAAATATCTGAACGAACATCTGTAGCAAGTGCTTCAATCATGGAATTTAACGCTGCTGTTTGTTCTTCTGCTGTACCTTCCTGTGTCGCTTTTGCAAAAGCTAGTTTTTTATCTTCGAAATTATTAAACTTAATAACCATATTTTATTTTCCTCCTAAATTTAAAAAGAGCGTACTCAAATTCTGTTTCGGTTTAACAGGAACTTGAATAGGCCCTTTGGGATTTGTATTCAGTTGTAAATCATTCAGAATCTCATTTTTTAATCCTGATAAAGCTGCGCTTAAATCTTCTTTTGTAATTCCTTGTGATCTTTCCTTTCTCAGTGTTCCGTTTCTAAAACCATCGATTACTTTTTGCGGAATCATGGAAGAACTGGCGCTTGAAGCTGTCATTTTAACTGTATTCTCCATAAACATGATTTCATCCGCAAATTTATTTTCTAATGCTTGTTGCGGACCCATCCAAGTCTCTTCAGCCATCATATTAAGTAGTTCCTCTTCTGATTTACCGCTTTTAATGACATAAGCATTTACAATTGCACTATCTGTCGTTTTCAACATTTCAGCTGCCTTTTCCATGTCACGATGATCTCCACCATTCCACATTGAAGCATTATGAATCATAATTTGTGCTGTAGGTGATATTCGGACTTTATCACCAGCCATCGCAATAACAGAAGCCGCACTTGCAGCCAAACCAACAATTTGAACTTCCACGTTACCAGGATAATTTTTTAATGCTGTATAAATTTCTGACCCTTCGTGTACATAACCACCAGGACTGTTAATCGATACAATTAAATCATCACCATTGGCATTAGTTAGTTCTTTTGCAATTTTACCTGGGCTTACAGCATCCATTTCAAACCAATCATAAATCCACGCTTCATCATTCGAAATAATTGGTCCTTTCACGTCAATTTTCACCGTCATTTGTATTCTCACCCCCTTCAGAGTCATTTAATTTTGTATAGTTCTTCGTAATATGATGGATATTTAGGTTTGGATCATCCGACTCTTCATAATCTACTTCCGAACGAATTTCATTCCCCGTAAATGCACTTGAAGAAATGAGTTTATCAATACTTGTCGCCAGCTCAAATATACTTTGATAGGAAACCGCCTTAACCTCAATTTTTTGTCCCAAAAGATATTCACTCATTTCGAAGAATTTAACATTCGCTTCATCAGATAGTTTTTTTAATAATGGTCGTACTGTGAAAAGCATATAATTTTTCGTTTGCTTTTCTACATCAGCCATTTCTCCATATATCAAAGCTATAGGAATACCAATTACCATAGCTACTTGATTTAAGAAACCATTTGTTACTTTATTAATTTCTTCCACACTTGGACCATTCGCAACACCATTGTATATCTCGTTATAATTTATACCTTTTTGCTGTGGAACAATAGCTATATCTTTCGAACCAATTGACTTATACATGTTGTCTATAAACTCTTGTAACTTTGCTATTTGTTCTTCAGTTTTGGCACCAATCATATCCATATCAACCGTACCACGAACTTGATTTTTACGTTTTTGAGAGTTTAATATCCTGCCGAATAAATCTCCGTAGTCTGCAAATAATCCATCAATAAGTGGAGATAATTTATCATTCCGATACTTCAAATGAATAACTTCGCTTTGCTTAAAACTTCTCTTAAACGTATAATCTTTAACCCTTACATCAGTAAAAGTATCTTCAAAAACAGCGTACTCATTATGTTGAAATCCATCTGCAATAAGTAAATCACCATCATCTGCTTGTATAACTAAACACTCATTATCATAAATAAGTTTGCGAATAAACCGTTCCCAAAAGGTACTTGCGGTCATATTCTTGTTTGGTCTTATGTTTAATCGATAATAAAGCTCATCCTTCTTAAATGATTTACCATTCCTTACTCTAAATTCAGATTGACTAATCGTCCTTCCTAAAAATGATACGCATGTATCAATCGCCAAGCGTTTCATATGAAGCCTGTTTGCTGTATCAGTTATTATGTCCAGATCCAACATAAATTCTAATTCTTTATTTCTTTTAAATACTGTACCTAACCATCCAATGGTTATCACCCCCTTTATTAGAATTTAATATTGCCTATAACAAAGTCAGTAGCTTCTTGTATCTCATCCGCCCGATAAAGAGCATGAACAAAACACTGAAACCCATCTGTTTTTCGACGAACGGGCTCTTTCTTTTCGTATATTTTATTTCCATCAGCTTTGATAACAACCAACACATTTTGCGTATACCAACGCATTAGCGGATTATCTTCAAAAATAATTTGTTTATTTGCAAATGCCATTTCAATACGTGGAGCTAATAAACTATGAATAGCTTTTGGGTTTCGTATAACTTCTATTTCAAACCCTTCTGCTACTAATAGCGGTCTTATTGCTTCCATACGGAAGTTATCAGCTATAATTTTTTTGATTCCATATTGCTCGCGCATTGCTACAAACCAATCAACAATATGTTGAGGATTAATAGTAGGCTCGTCCACAACTGTTAACAAACCTTGCTCTTCCCACTCTTTGATTGGAGCGAATTTTTGTTTCTTGAACTCGCCTGCTTTTTTAGAATACCCGTAATAGATATCAACAAATTCTTTTCGTACGAAGGAATGAGTTTTAAAGATATATTCACCATTTTGTCTAAATAAAAGACCACATGCTGCGAAATCTCGAATACTCGCAAAGTCTAACGCTCCTATGCATTCTTGAGCATGTAAATCAGGGAACGGACGGTTTGTAGCAAGAATCTCTGACCATTTTGCAACAGATCGTTCTAGATTTGTAACTGGTAAGTTCATACGCTTTGTCATAAATTCTTCTCGGTTACTTGGATCATCCTCTAAATCTTCATATTCTTCCTTTATCGTTTCAAGTAATCCCTCAGCATACTCGCTTAGTGGCTGCGATAACATAGGATTAGCTAATTCCCAATTATCAATATCATCAACTTCCTTTTCATCATTAAGCTTACAAATAAAAGGAAAGACAGCGTTTGGACGTGCTTCGCCTTTTAAAATTTTCATTGCTTTTTCTTTTAATTTATCTAAGAAACCGTCTCGTACATACCCATCTGTACCAATATAAAACTCGCGTGGATTCTTTCTTTTCCCCAAACCGCTGATGTGGACGCGGACATCTTTATTGCTTTCATATCGATGTATTTCATCGAAAACAACAGCACCGTCTCGCAAACCATCTTTTGTATCTCCGTTTGATGTTCTAAACTTCAATACACTTGCAGTAGCTCTTGAAGTAGTTTGTGTTTCAGTTGCTTTAAAAGCCTTTTTTAAAGTTTCATGTCTGCGAACCGTTTTCTTTACTTCATCAGGACTTGTCTTCGCTTGTTCTTCACTATTTGCAACAACAGATATGTTATATTCAGGTATCCCATGCAATTCACTAATTAAAAAATGAGCGATAACTGATATTAAACCGTTTTTACCACCACCGCGTCCTAACATCCACAAGAACTTGCGATAAAATACACGACCATTCTTCTTATAAAGTAAAAAAACGAATGCTATTAAGAATTTTTGAAATGGCTGCAAAGGAAAATACCACTTCTCACCGAAGTTGATACAGTCCTGGATCATTTCATCATCAAAATACAAATCGTCTCTGTTTAAAACGTATTTTTCTAGATAATTAATTAACAGTTCTCTTTCTTTGTTGAACTTTACCTTTCCGGATCGATAAAACTCAATGTATTCTTCCACATACTTTTGCTTAATCATGTTAAATCACTTTTGCTATATCCAGTATTAGAATTATCAATCTTAGGAGGATTAAAATCTAATCCTAAATCCTTTCCTAATGCAATTAATGAACTGTTAATTTTATTTTTCTCCGCAATCGCTGGGTTTGGTTTGGTGAACTTTTGCGATCCGTTAATTGTAGTAATCATTGTTCCAAACTCTTCAATAGCTTCATCCAATTGATAGTACAATTCTAAGAGGTTTAAATACCTCTCAACCTTCTCAACTTGAATGCTATTTTCTTCATCTATTCGATTTAATAGTTCTCTTTTTACTTTCGCTTTGTTCTTCACAGTCACCACCCCCCTTACGTGCGTAAATTTAGCAAAAAAACCTGACAGTTAACCCCCTCCTCCGGTGCCCCTTAGAACCTGTCTAGAATCTTTTTAATAAAATTGCCACACCGGCCAATAAGCAACTTTGTCTACTGTTTTCAAGTGTTCGTTCACAGTTTTTCCACAGTCTGCGGTAATTTTCCAACCAAGCAAAAGTTCGCTCTACGATCCAGCGTTTGGGTAACACAACAAACTTGTGAAGTTCCGAGCGTTTGATAATTTCAACTGAACAATGAATCGTTTCTTTTATCGATTGTGCAAATGATGGGCCCGTATATCTACCATCACAAAGTATATTTGTCACTTTGTCCAATGATTTTTTNTGTAGCAAATATTTTTTCCATCTGATCACTCTCCTTTCTTTACTAGTATTACAGTCCAGTATGTATTATCACTCTTTGATATCAAAACTACATTCACTTTTATCCTTATCCTCAAAATTAAATTGTTTTCTCTCCTATACGAAAAACCGAACAAAATTGTCCGGCTTTTTCCTTTCAGATGCTCTTATACATCTTTTGATGCAATTAATTCGCTTTTACAGTAGCAGAAGATACTTGATCATTCCATGTTCTTTCTCCATCACCCATACTAACATCTGTCAAATTTAGATATTTCCCATTATTTACAATAGCCAATGCATAACCTTGTGCATTATTATGTTCATAAATCATTGTGTAATTTCCAAACGGATGTGTAAGTATTGAGGAAACCTTATCATTATTGCTACTATTAAAATTAGTAATAATAACAGGATTACGGCTTGCATCTATTGAAAACTGTGCTCCTTTTAAATGAATATCATGATATAAAGTGGAATAAATCCTTGATGACTGGAATGTTTTTGATAAGTTTGGTATCACTGGATGTTTCTTTACATAAGATTCAAACTCGTTTTGCGTATCAAAACCAATTGTCACAGGCTTCTCGTTATGTTCGCCTGGCGTTACAACCTAATATGGTTTTGAAGTAGTATCTGCATGTGCCACCCCATTTGATCCACCAAATACCATTGTTCCGATTAATACAACTGTAGACATTACACCCATCATACGTTTCAAATTCATCACTCCCATGATATAAATTGACTTACAAATGTATTGTACAATAGGCGCATTTCTGTAGTAAGGTGCTAATTTATTTCTCAACAAGTACACTTCACATCTCTATATGCTTCTTTTCATGTAAAAAAAACATTTCCCTTCACCTTCTCAACATTTTATACATCCTTTTCTAAATAAGGTGCTTGTCCTATCACCATTATAAATAAATCTCTATATAATGTTTTAGAACAACATTATTTTATTAGGAGGACAAACATTTGAATCTGAAACGCATGATTATAGCTTTAGCATGTAGTGCACTTTTACTGGTACCTTTTACTTCTATTTCTACACACGCACAAGAAATAGATATCCATCAACAATCCATCCCTAGCAATCTACCGGTTATTGGTGATCCTTTACCAAAGGTGAACCAAGATAAAGTTACAACTCCTCTACATCCCTTCTCACCCTCAAACATCAAAAATTCAAATTCTTTTTTTCATACTTTAGCTCCTACTCGCACCGTTACAATTTTGATCGCTGCAGATGAAGAATACCGTGCTGCGCATCCAGACTGGAAATCTCTGACGAAACAACTCGTTGAAAAAGCCGGCCAAAGTTTTTTAACTGAACATAATATTCAATTTTCTGTTGTAAATTATACAACATGGAAGTCCGATGGATATGATAGTGCTTCTATCTTGTATGATTTAAATACTGAATGGGGAAACACATCCTCTTATGATTTCGTAATTGGTTTTACGAAAGATACTCGCTTTACCGCTGGTGGCATTGCTTATATGTATCCTTCCGCTCCCCCAAGTGGCATTAGCGTCATATTCGATCTCGGTACCTTATACACTCCGTATGCCATTCAACATGAAATTTCCCATAATTATGGATTACCTCACGATGCTTCTGGTAGCGGTATTCAATGCATGATGAATTACGACTATGCTTACTCTGTGAAGTATTGGGATGCTTCACACGATGCTTTACTTGAAAGCCACCGTAATTGGTATGGTTACTAACGAAAGAAAACTAGCAAAGAGTATACTGCATACTCTTTGCTACATAAAAACAAAAGAACATCCCTAAGGATGCTCTTTCTTTTCAACGGTAACATTCAATCAGTACCATCTGCTGGTTTCGGATTTTATGTGCCGTCATTATGAACCGTTTAGAAATTTAGAAACAACATAGTGAGTTGTGTTTTTCCGCCACTTCTCACAATACAAATATAACACGAAAATCCCAAAATAACCGGCACATTTCCTGCCAAAAAGCGGTCACGACTCTGCCACTTTTTTCACTATTCTCATTTCAAATTTTTCAATTTGATTTGTAAGTTCTATTCTAATCCCTAATAACTCATGCTCTTTCATCTTTTCCTTCTTTCTAATCAACCACTCTGGATAAGCCAAGTCCTCTAATATCATTCTATAATAATTTGGATTTATCCTTAATAGATCTGGCTTTTCGCCTTGTAACATTTTATACTCAACCAATTCACACAGTAGCTCTTCGCATACCAATCCATCATCACCTCGTGTTCAATATATTTAATTAATATACAGAATTTTATCATTTTATGCTTGTCAATTACCCATATGTTTAATTGTGTGTAACTGAGCCAAACGCTACAGCCCTTGCTATCATTGAATTTATAATACTTCCCCTTTTGAGTTACACAGTACGAAATTTATGAGTAACTGTATAGATTTATAAAGAAAAAAGCAATGATTAGATTTTAAACCTAGTCATTGCTTTATCCATTGCATCTTGGTTTACACCTATATAACGTAACGTGACCTTCTCTGACGAATGATTGAATATCTCCATAAGTAATGCTATGTTTTTCGTTTGCATGTACATATGATACCCGTACGTCTTTCTCAACGTATGTGTTCCTATTTCATCTAATCCGAACTCTGCTGCCGCTCCACTTAGTATCTTATATGCCATACTACGGCCGATTGGACGATTTTTTCCCTGCCTACTTTTTAATAGGTACTCATCATCTTCTCTATTTTCATTAAACCATCGAAGCTCTCTCTTTAGTGCTGCTGTTATTTGTATGCGTTTCTGCTTACCTGTCTTCATTTCTCGCATTGAGATATGACTACCTCTTAAATCTCCAACCTTTAGTTTTAAAATATCACTGATACGTAACCCTGTATTAATTCCCATTACAAATAAAATATAGTTACGTGCATTCTTTTCTTTTAAATATTCTTTGATTTGTTGTATTTACTCTGGATCACGTATGGGCTGGACAAAATTCATGATTCATTCCCTCCAGTTTCTTCAGCTTCATATACTTCTAATCTAAGAGCAAAAGCCAGTTTGTAAAACGCTCTAGCTTTTACACGTCGATACGTACGTTCACTCATACCAATTTCGTTATACACCATATAATCGCATACATCTTCGTCTTCTAAATACCGTTTAACTATAATGTCCCTCTGATTTTTTCCAGCTGTACTGTTTCCGAATCGACTTAATGCTTGTTCCACTCGAAATGCCATTTTCTCTAACCATTCTTCACGCTTGCTTTGTTGCATATTAGAAATTGCTACATCTTCTAACGGTTTGCCAACTGCATGTGTAGGACCATGCTCTCTCTTTTCATAAGAAGGAGTGACTTTCATTTCCTTACGCATCATTCCAAATTGCTTATATATACGTACACTTTCCAGAATACCCTCTACTTTCTCTTGTGTTGCTGCTCTATCTATTTTCGGTAAGAAAGATAATTGTTTCGTCATGTAAAATCACTCCTTTTTATTTTTACACTACTTTTGTCTTATAACTCCACGTCTACGCTCATAACGTGGCCCATGAATCCCCATTAAATCTTCAATATCACGAGTGCTTAAGTTTTCTTTTCGTTTTCTCTTCTGTTTGTTTTCCACTTGCTTAGATTGTTTTTTCCATTCGCGTAGTTGATCTTTTAATGCCTTCATTCCTCACATCCCCTTTCAAAAATAAAGAGGACACCATTTTTTAAAACAGCTTCATTGCTGCTCTAAAAATTGGTGTCCTCTAGTTTTCTAGCCGGACTATATTTATTTCATGATGCTAGGCTGTATAAAAAGATTTCTCCAAGCTTTATCTAGTCTTTCTTGCTCTTCTTTTTGTACAGCCTTTGTACGACGAGCGATTGCTTTTTTTAATTTCTTTTTCTTCATCTTATTCAAACCCTTCACTCCTTCTCTTTAAACACCCTTACTGTCCATTTTCGGGCGTTTTAACTAATTTGATACCATTACATTCAAAAATAATTAAAATGTGAATTGTACCTATTTTATAAATTCTTTTCCCTCACAAAAGGATTATTTTATTAGGTTTTCTATGAATTATTTTCCTCTATCTCTTGGATTTCTTCTCTTATTTGACCGATTAATGAAACTACTGAACCGACCGCTTGGACCCAACTCCCCGTAATCACTATAAGCTGGCCACCCTCCTCATCGCCTTCCGAAATTTCCTCTACTTTATCCCGACTAGCTTTCAATTCATCTATTCCACCTATTGCCTGTAATGAATTCCCAGTCACTTGTAACAAATTCCCGATAATGTTATACGATTCATCTATATTGGAACTATCCTCTATTTCTCCACCTATTGATGTAACACCACCTAATGCTTGTATCCAATTTCCTGCAATCACTAATTTTTTTTGTGTTTCATCTTCAAATTCTATAATGAGTCCTGTTAGAACCGTTACATTACCAATTGATTGGATTTCGTTCCCAATCAATTCAAGGGATATTTCTCCTTGTCCATCAGCTTCCAGACCATTCCCCGTTGCCTGTAATACATTCCCCCATACGTTCAAGTCTTTTCTTAATCCGCTGTTCAATTTTTTTAAAGGTGTACTCCCAATCGCAGCAATAATTGTCCCTACTGCAACAAACCAAGCGCCAACTATCTCCTTAATCGGATCATCCATTCTCAATCTACTCCGTCATTAAATTAGTACTTACAGGATATGAATTGGCACAGCTTCATGTTAATGGCCTACTTCTCTCCCTGACCTGGTCAAGAAAAACTGGAACATGAAATAGATTACGCAATTGATTTTGAATATTGATACGGGGTCATTCTATTTAATGATGAGTGAGGACGAACGGAATGATAGTACATATAAATAAATTCGGCCACTAACTGATTGACTTGAGAGAGAGAAATCAGTTTTTCTCCATGTAAGCATTCACGTTTAAAGATGCTAAAAAACGATTCCATCACAGCGTTATCCCAGCAGTTTCCTTTGCGGGACATGCTTTGTTGAATCTTTTGTTGCTTACAAAAATCAGTAACTGTACAACTGGTAAATTGTGATCCTTGATCACTATGAAATAAGATACTTTTTTGACCTCCATAAACATTTCTAACTTGTTGTATTGTATCTTTTACTAATTGAGTATCTTGGTGAGTATCCAGCGAATAGCCAAGCACCCGTCGGGTGCTAATATCTAATGCGGCACAAAAATATACTTTCATCCCATTCATTAAACGAAACTCCGTTATATCACATACAACAGTTGGAACGTCTTTCTTACCAGGTTTAAAGGATCGCTTCAACACATTCGGAAATGTATGATGTTCTTGCTTTCGTTTCTTATAATAAGTAATAACTTTTGACTTTAATCCAGCTTGACATAAAGTTTGCCTTACTTGAGATAAGGTAACCCTAGAGCATTTATTTATAAGATAACGGTACAGTTTTCGATATCCCATTCTACCTTTTAAACGTTTAAATTGCATGACAATATAAGCCGCCGTCTTTTTACGTTTTTTCTGAATTTCAGTGGGTTTACGATGAAGATAGTCATAAAAACCACTCACAGACACTTGTAATCGATGGCAAAGCCAGCGCACTCCAAATACTTGATTATATTGTTTTATAAACTGAAAACGTGTTAATTTTGGTTGCTGGCAAAGAAGGTTGCCGCCTTTTTTAGAAATTCATTTTCCTTTTTTAACGCCTGGATTTCTCTTCGTAAAGAACGTAGTTCTTGCAAATCGGTTCCCTCATTATCTAAAAGGGGAAAAGAATATTTTTTTATCCATGAATTAAGGGTCCCATGTCCTAGATCAAATTCTCTTTGAATGCTGAAAATTGTACGCCCTTCTTTGATTACCAATTCAACACATTGTTTTTTAAACATTTCATCATACTGTTTTTTCATCTGAAACACCTCTTATATAGAATAATTTATCTCTATACTGTGTTCCAGTTTTACTGTACCACCTCACCCCCTTGAATAAAACTCAATATTTCGTCAATACTGTAGACAACCCATTGAGTTACTTTCTCCTTGTTCCCCCTTGGAGAAACGAGTAGTTAGCTTTTGCTAGCTGCTCTTTATTTGTAAGAAGCACTCAATTAACTGGACTAACATATAAT
This sequence comes from Bacillus sp. PPSBB_2, assembly GCF_045291115.1. NCBI lineage: Bacteria > Bacillati > Bacillota > Bacilli > Caryophanales > Bacillaceae > Bacillus > Bacillus sp. PPSBB_2. Next base: position 2,675,357 of record NZ_CP147983.1, on the reverse strand, counting down.
ATTCTGAGCTCCTTTCTTTATAAAATAGTCGTTATAAAATGAGACTCGTCACGAGAGCACTTTATTAAGTGCTCTTTTTTGGTTTTAAAATAAAACAAAATGAAATTTTTGTTTCGTTTTCTTTCATGCATATTACTTTGACATGTGTTTATACTATAGATGTAACTTTTTGTTACAACATATATCTGTATTGATTGAAACCTCTAAAATTGTACAACAGGGCAGTTAGCTATTTCGGCTAGCTTGCTTTGTTGTATAAAATAAATTTTTGATATTATTTCGGTCACACTTTTTACAAACAAACATTTATGTTTTCATTAAAAACTTGTCATGTGTTGCATACAATAAACATAGAATGCAATGAGCACACAAGACATAGTTTCTATATAATCGTGTACATTTTTTGTACACGATTTCCTTTTGCTAAAGAAGAATTTCATCATTCTTCTTAACTACTCTGCATACATTAATTATTACAAGGAACTTCACAGGTTTTTCTGGCCTGGTTACCTTGAATTCCTTGCACACCTTAAGGGAAGAATCCGTTTATAAAAGACGGGTTCTTTTATTTTTTCTGTATATAATAACTATTTTATTTGAATTTTTCACACTTTAACTGGACGAGCATAAGTTATTATATGGAGACTCTCCACTCATAGAAATCTACCTTTCTTGTCAAAGAGCATGCTTATATGCGTGCCCTTTTCGCTTGTTATGAAATAAAAATTTTCTTTAAACTTGCACATAAACTGAAAGCATACATAAGATTTAATTGCCGATACTTTTTCATATAGATATTGATCAAAGAGCGCTTTTCCGTGCGCTCTTTCTTGTTTGAATAAGAATTAAGAATATTTAATTACAGCACTCATATACTCTTATAGGTATAGTTGTTAGCGTCATGGAGTGCTCTGGTCACGCACTCCTATTTTTTATGCCAAATAAGAATTTTGTTTAATTTCATTTCCATGAACCATTTTATCCAATTTACATATAGTAATATCATCCAAGTGAATACCTGGGTTGCTCTGGACCAGCTTCCTGGTGTTCCTTGTGTTCCTGTTACAAAAGAATCCGTTTAGCATCAGCGGGTTCTTTTATTTTTCTGTATAAAATAACTCTTTTATTGTGTTTTTAATTTACAGTACTGCTCTCAAAAAACATTCATATATATGTATTGAATGCAATTTGAGATCCCTCATATATCAAATATTTTTAAGAACTGACTCACCAACACAATTCAGTTTATCTTTACAAATGCATTAAAAATAAAATAGATACACAAAAAGGAGTTTGATTCTTTGTGAATGATCAACATAATAAAAACTCAAAAATTCACAAACCTTGTCCTTGCTCTTGTCCATCTCCCACAGCTAACAGTTTAAACGTTGTTCAGACTACCCCAACAATCGTTTCTGTAAATTCTGCAATTCCACTAGATACCGTGGTACATTCTAATGGCACGGCAATCTCATTCACACCACCAACAACCGTTTTGCTAGAAGGTGGAAGAACCTATTTGGCAATCTATGAAGTACAAGTAATTATTCAACCCGGAGGCAATTTCGCAGGTATCACTATGTATCTGAATAATAATGCCCTCATTGGCTCAGGCACTTCTTTAGGATACACTGCAGGATATACCTCTGTATCAGCACCCGCCATTTTTACTACACCTTCAGGTATAACAAGTACACTTACTGTTCATGTAGGACCTTATTCTGATTCATTAAATACTTGGGGTTTAACTCTTGCTGTTGTAGCATTAACCTAATAAAACCTTATTCTTTCTATATTAATTTTTCTTTGTAGTCTTGTTGAGGTCTTTTTAACTCGTCTCTTAGAACTTTGATATAACCACATATAAAAATTACTTACATTGATAGAACTAGTGAATTAGCTAGAACAATTGCTGATTCATCTTTTTTTATATAAAATTCAAATTTTATCGCTTAAACTTAACAGTAGATGTGGTTTGTGTATGAGACACTTTTCCATCTACCCAATGAACAACTTGTTGTCCATATCTGCTTTCTGGCGGTTTAAAAAAAATGATTTTCCCATCTTCCACAATGTAGATACCATTTGTTTTCATGTCTATTTCACTTTTCATTTATATCCGTTCTCCTTTGCATATGTTTGTCTATTACACGAAATACAAGAGCTCTCTTGATGAAAAAAAACCTTAATCTAGCTCCATAATTTCTTTCAATGTTCGATTGGACACATATACTTGAATGATTTGAATTCTCCCGTACGTTTTTTCCGCTTCTTCTTTTGCTTCAGCCTCTGTATTTACTTCAAACCAATGTAACTTCTGCTTTTCATCTTGGTCAAAAAATTCTACTGCGTAAGTTGGTGTAACCAAATGACTAGAAAGGAGTTGTTCAGACGTGCTGCATGCGGCATAATCCAGGTTTCCTACAACATCTTCAAAGGTTAGCTGTTTCATGCCCCTAACCCCAACGCCCTTTTTCCAATCGCACCTTTTCTTGCTAAATCCATAATCAGTAGCGCAACTTCATCTGGATCACGTTGCATTTTTTCGCCAATTGCGAACACACTTTCATTGTTGTTCCATGCTTCTTTCACTTGCACTACTTCATCTTCATCCCACAGCATGTCTAGTTCTTCTAAAGCAATGTACAAGTTACGTCGCTCATTCTTCATGTACTTTCGTTGCTGAGCTGAAATTGTATAGTTTTCTAACTGTAAATCCGTCATAAGCCTACACTCCTCTTCTATTGGCATATATTAAGAACTCTCTCCGAAACGCTGTAATCTTTGTTTAGCAATCTCTCTTCGATAGCTTGTTGCTTTATTTTCAATTGTCAAACTCGTTTCCACCATACGATCATAAGATCGCTTCCCCACTTGTTGTAACATTTCTTTCGGCTTTAAATTACTTGTATACAAAGTAGGCATCTCTTTTCGATAACGTCCATCGATGATATTAAAAATCTTTTCTTCCACCCATTCCGTCGCTTTCTCAGCTCCGATATCATCAAGAATAAGTAAATCGCATTCTAATAGTGCTCTCATGATTTGCGCTTCATTCTCCTTGTTTTCACTGTTAAACGTACTACGGATACGTTGAAGCAATTCTGGAACACTTTGAAATACGACGATATATCCTTGCTCTGTCAATGTTTTTGTAATGGCGGCTGCTAAATGTGTTTTCCCATTGCCAGGTTCTCCCCATAACCAAAGTGATTCTCCTTGCCATCCTGGAAAAACTTGTACATATTGTGTCGCTAACTGGCACGCCGTCTCTGAACCATTTCGCTCTAGAAATGCTGAGAATGTACTTTTATCAAAACGATTTCCCACGTTATGAATGCTAAATATCTTTTCAATTTCCCTTTTCTTCGAGAAATTTTGATACTCTCTTATTTTCGCTTCTGCACGCTCTACTACACATTCGCACGTGGGAAATACTTTATTTTTTATTCGTAATGCTGGTACTTCTACTACGATTGCTTTAACAAAAGCGCTACAGTGTTCACAAGTATAACCTTCGTCGCCCTCTTTACAAGCCGATGTATTCAAAATCCTCGTCATCGCTCTTCCTACCGCTTCCATGATTTTTTGCCCCTTTTCTAGCATTCATTTGGATTGTTAGTTGATCAAACTTTTCACGTAGCTTTTTAGGAGATAAGATGTTTCCTTGCCAAAAAAAATCTACTTGGCACCAATCAATCACATCTTTTATCTCTTGTAATTCACGTTGATCCTTTTCACGCATTAATCTAAAATCATTAGACCAAGAATCAAAATTAGGTTCTTTTTGCTTCGGATTATTACTTTTAATTTTTTCAAACAAATATTTTGCTGCATTGACGTCGCAAGTTTCAAACTTGTGACAATACTTCTTTTTATTTGTAGTAATCTCTGTAGTATTCTTTGTATTTGTCCCACGTTTCAATGTGGGAGCCTCCTCCGTTTTAATGCAGGAGCCTCTCTCGTTATAATGTGGGAGGGTGTCACTTTTTGATGTGATAGGGTCTTGATATAAAATAGATATTTTTTCAATACTCTCCACGATTGGTTCTACATACATCACGTTGTTATGCCTCATTCCGTTAACTATGATCGTACGAAATTCAATGGCGATTAATTCTCTTTTCACTAAGTATTTGCACGCCTCTAATACTTGTCTTTTGGTAAAACCAAATGAATCAGCTAATTGTTGATAACTTTTTTGCAGTTTATCTGCTTTAAATTTTTGTTTATACTGGATTTCATTCGTTCTTTCATCCTTTATTTCAGTTGGTTTATACCAATAAAAAATCTCGCTAAGTATTGTAATTGCAACCATATAGGGCTTACCATTTTCTAAAGTAAGATACTTAAACCACCCCTGATCTAAGGTGTTTCCTTGGAGGTTTATTCTTGCGACTTTCAGCACATTGATATTCATCCCCGTCACCCTTCTCTAACCAACAATCTTTCTAGATATTTTTATTCTCTAGTTATTTCATATTTCTGGACCTTATAGATTGAATATTCTTTCTTTTTAACCTTTTATTTCTTTCTGTTACAATCATGATTAAATCGTATTCTTTCACGAATTACCCTTTCTCTTGATCTGTGAAAACAGGTCTTTTTTGCATCTCTTATGCAACATGTGTTATGATGAACAACACATATGTTTTTATTAGATCACCAGCCCCAACTGGTGGTTTCTCTTTATCATCCTTTTACCTGAAAAAAAGGATTTTTGTTTCATTGGCTTATAATTTGGATTCATTTTTAAAAATGCACGTGTCTTTTTCGTATGAACAGTAGATTTTTTCATCTCTAATTTCACAGCAATCTCCTGTTCGGTAAAACCATACCCAACATGCATAATAATTGTTTTTTCCTCTTCTTCCAATATACGTGTGACTTCCTGAATTCCTACTGATACCATTACTTCTTTTTCCACATTAATTGGTGATACGGCATAAAATCCATTTTCCGCTTCCTCCTCTCGATACAAATCAATCGAATGAATATTCATTTTATTCCTGTCCTCATAACTCACTCGTCTGCTGATTTTAAAAGGCGTTCCTTTCAAGTGAATTTCATCACTCATTGCCCATTTCATGCCTCTCATCACGTATGCATTGAATGTATCTACTCTCTCTGGATCAGACTTCACACAATGCTCCCATAAATACATATGGCCAACTTGCATTAAATCATCCAACTCCATATTATTCATTTTTGCAATCTGCCTAGCTCTTGAGATACTTCCAAATTGTTGCTTTATTGCTGCAATTACTAAATGTTGTTTTTCTTCAAATAATTCTTGTGCCGTCATTTCCTTTTACCATCCTTTCTTGTTTTTAGTTATCATAGTTTGCTATACTATAAGAGCATTCCGGTTACTTAACTCACTCCTGTTAGGTATACTGTTCTAGACTGATATTGCCGATGAGCAGACCTAATTCTAGGTCTTTTCGTCATTCTGGAAGCATTTACATGAAGATAATTCAGAATATATCTGATATACTAACTGTGATGAAGGTCAATGCAATTCAAGTAGTATGACTTATGTACAGAAAGAGTCCTATTTTATAGGACTTTTTCACATGTAACTGATTTCCTACAAAGCGTACTAAAATGTGTTCTCTCCACAACTGAAGCATCAATCCCTCTACTTCTTAAATGTGCTACAATTCCTTTTATATGCGTACGTTCCTCATCATACTTTTCTTTTGCACGATAGAGTGCCGCCAATTCCCTTCGAGCTAATCGAGCTTCTTTGATCCAGATGCAAAACTGATAGGGATCATTCTTTTGCAGCGCTTCAACTTGCTTCTTTTCACAATGTTGTAAGAATTCATCGAGTATTTGTTTCTTTTGTAAGTCTTTTGTTAGAACTGATTTGGTCATGTTGGTTTCTCCTCTTCTTCACATGCAATAGCACACATTAATTGGGCACTTTTACCAGTGTCTTTTTAAAAAAATTCATGATAATTTAAAAATAAATAGAATACTTTGACACTCATTTAACTTGTATTCTATTGCATAGATACCATATTTTCATTAACCGCCCATTAGATGCTATCGGAAAGCCCTTTATAGGGCTTTTTCTTATGATTCATGCATAATTGCATATTATTTATCTATATAGGTTTAGAAAAGTTATGCTATAATACATTCGTGTAGAATACTCACATTCCATGTTGACGGCTCTAGCATTCCTCTAGAGTCCTTTTTCTTTTTCACAAACCCTACGCACTTGGAATAACTCGTCTTGAGTTCGTATGACGATGCACCAAATGTAGCCGTCCATCTGCTTTCTTATAGATCAACCAATTTTCTGGATTTAACTTATACGAGTTAATATGTATCTTCTCTCGCTTCGTTGGTCGTTTACCGTTTTTCACTTGTTTCCTCTCCCTCTATTTCTCAAACAGCTCGTCCACTGTTGTTTTGAAGTATTTTGCTAGTTTTTGAGCCTCTTTTAGGGTGAAATCACTTTTACCGTGTTCTTTAGCAAAATAGGTTCTCGGTGCAATGTGAATCAAATTTGCTGCTTTCTCTTGTGTCATGCGTTGTTCTTTTCTAGCGATGTATAGGTTTTTATGCATGGGGATCGCTCCTTTTAAAAATAATTTCTAGATTCTATAGTTTAAGTTACCTCTGTTAACTATAAAATTAAAAAAAATCAATAAACAACTCATCTATAGAAACCTTAAAGATACTTGAAATCCCCAATAACTTCGCAGTTGTGGGTTGCAATTTACCATTTTCCATCAGGTTAACTAAAGAATGACTACAATCTAATAACTCTCCTAATTCTCTCTGTGAAAAACCTTTATTTTTCCTTAATAAATAAAGCTTCTTACCATTAAATTTTTTCATCTTCATCCCCCTAAGTTACTTCTGTTAACAGAATATAACAAAATACTTTCTTCTGCAAACCTTTTTTATGTACTTTAATGGTTTTACTAAAAAAGCATTGCTTCATTTACTTATTTTAGTTATTATAATCATAGAAATGTTTAATTCAGTTAACCGGAGGGTGTTAGTAATGGTAACATTAGGAGACCGTATCAAAGCGATTCGTACTAAAAAAAATATCTCACAACAAGAGTTAGCAGACGCTTTACATGTTAATCGTTCTGCAATATCCTTATACGAAACTAATAGAAAAAGCCCTTCGAGAGAAAATACCTATAAAATAGCTACCGTATTAGGTGTATCGATAGATTATTTATTAGGTTTACAAACCGAGCCTTCTTTTCAAACTGAAAAGATTAATTCTGAAACTGCCCAACTTATGAAGCGTCTTGATAATATGCCATCCGAAACAAAGCAAACGATTATAAATTTAATTGATGACTTACTTAAAATACACGAAAAATAAACCATGATTATTGAGTATTAATCATGGTTTTAATTTTATTGACCATATGTATAAACTCTTCATCCTCACTAAAAATTTGTTCCAGTACTAACATCGTTTTAATTTTTTCTTCTACGTTTTGCCATTCCTGTTGAATTTTTTCCCCGTTTACTTTATTCATATTATCTAATCTCCTCTATAAACGATTATCTCAACACCTACTGTAAATTAGCCCCTTTTCTATAATTTTATTACTAGTTCCGATAAAAATCTTCAGATTAACCAAAAAACAAATTGTTTTTTTTCAGCAAAATATATTGACAAATTAAAAACCACTTAATGAGATACATTAAGTGGTTCCCTATAATTCAACCGCCTGGCCTAACATCCATATAATTAACAGATTTACATGAATTTCTTTCTTCTAATCCCTTATTAGAGACAAATGGTATCAGTATTAAAGTCAACATCGCTGAAAATATCAATATTTGCTTCTTCAAACTCATTCCCTCCAACCTCTTGTTTATAATCCATCATCCACTTAATTATAGCAGAATCTTCCCCACGCTTATATAATTCTCTTGCGCTTAAACTGGAAAAAAGGTAATTACCTTGAGTAAAGAATTGCTGAAGACATTTATGTAAGCTTTCATTTGATCCATCTTTCATTGCCCTAAATAAAACAATGAAATCTTCATTGTCTTTCTGATAAAAAACTTGAGCATATTTATCAACGTCAGCCAATACACTAGCCATTCCTTCTGTTTCCGCAGCATAATACATTTCTACCATTTTCATATTATAAAATGCTTCATTCTCGTAGCCTTGATCACCAATCCCTTTAGATAAATCATAACCTTCCTTTAGCATCGATAAACATTTCTGCTTATCTTCAAGTAAATAAGACATGCCAATTATATATGATGCATCTGAACTAGCCTTGAGGCCAACGTTTGCATTTTTAATAATATAAGCATATTTTCTCGCCATATCCCTATTATTTGAGCGCAGATGTACAGGCGCTAAAACCTCATATACCTTATAAAAATAGCAATGTTGGATAAAATCTTTGCGCCCACCGCTTAACTGTTTCAGCCCCTGCTCTACTTCTTTACCAAGTCCAATCATCATTGAGAACTCTTTAGAAAAATAGTAACCATAACATTTCATAATACTAATTAATATTCTCAAACAACAATCCGTAGGTTGGCGTAGGCTATTTATTTCTTTAATCAGTGATTCCCCATCAATCTCTCTTAACATATATCGATACAGTATTTCATAAACGTCCACAAATTCCTGAATACTCCCTTTATCTTTTCGATATTTTCCTATCAAACGCTTTAACAATTCCATATCCCTGATAATCGAAGCATACTCGAAGCTTTGTTTGATTAATTCAGTGGTATCAACTTTCAAGCAAAAATCACGCATGGTAGTTTTGTAGTTTTCATCAGGCAACGTTAATACTTGCGACAATTTCAAGAGACCGCAAAAACTAATGGTCCCACTTTTTTTGAACTTAGACATATATTGAGGACTTACTCCAATAGCCTCAGCAACACTCGCATATGTTAACTCAGGTCTACTGTCAATTAATTCACAAACTTCAACATGTAACGACTTCAAAGTAATCTTTCCTCCATCCAGTATAACATAAAAGCCCTCAGCTTTAATTTTCTCAATACAGGACACATTCTAAATTTACTAGGTGTGTGTTACACTGACGAGGAACTCGTATGATGCAAATGTTTGTCCTAAGGTAGCTAGGATGAACGGTGTGAGAAGTTTTGTAGGATGCACCTCTTACACACGCTCTGCGAGTTTTTATGTTTGAATTTATTTTGTTTTTTTATGATTATTCTGTCTAATCGACTAACAGAAACCCCTATACTGTATACAAAATTAATGTTATCACGAACCTATATTCCCTTCCAACCCCTTACAACTTGATAAATATATGTCTCGAGAAATTTGTTCTATTTCTATAAAAATATCTTGGAACATTTTCCATTTTTAATGAATATTGGTTCATTTTTATTATATTCTACCGAAATTAAATCCAGAAGCCAGCCAATTTCTGATGATTGTACCCAACCAATTTCGATTATAATTACAATATCGCAATGAACAAATTCGTATTTTTCTCAATATGTGTCAACCTATTTTTATGGTATTATGATTTTATCCTTACTTGTATCATCCTGATTGGTGTCCCTCACCAATCTCCCCACTAATCCTAGTGGGGAATTTTATTTTTTGAGTATTTTCGGATTTAAATATGCTATACTGTTTTAAACGGCAATTTTATTTTCATGTAGGTAATATGTTATTAAAATTAAAGTGGTTAAAGTCAAAGAGAGGCTCTCAATTTATTTTGGGAGCCTTTTCTTTTGGTAACAAACAAGTTATAATCTACTCAATAATTGAATCATTAATCTTTATACATACAGGAGGGATTCCTATGGTGATCTACAAAGATAAAGAACGTGGAACATATTTTTTCGTTGTCAGAGTCCGTCAGTTTGATGGTACTCAAAAGCAAGTAAAGCGTCGTGGGTTTAAAACAAAAAAGGAAGCACGTGAAGCGGAAGCTAAAATGTTAGTTGAAAAAGAAACGAACTCTAGTTTAACTTTTGCTCAAGTTGCGGATAGTTATTTTGATTGGTATTGTCAGAGGAGGAAACAGTCTTCAATTAACACCATTAAAGCCATCCTTGAAAATCATTTACTAGAAAAATTCGGGAAATCAAAAATTAACAGTATAACTGCTAAACATATCATGGTCTACCAAAATGAAATTATTCATAAGTATTCAGCTGTTTATTTAAAAAAGATTCATACCGTGCTGTCCTCAATTTTTAATTTCGCAATAAAATTTTATGGTCTCACAAGTAATCCTGCGAGAATTGCTGGCAACTTTGAAAAAGAATTGAATAAACGATTAAACTTTTGGGAATTTGATGAATTTAAACAATTCATTCATGTAGTAGATGATTTACTGTATCAAGCTTTTTTTACGACTCTTTATTATAGCGGGGCAAGAACTGGCGAATTGCTAGCCTTAACATGGGCAGATATTGATTTTGAAGAAAAATCGATTGATATTAATAAAACCAACTATAACAGACAAATTACAAAACCCAAAACCAAAGCATCAAATCGCATTATTATGCTACCGTCTCTTGTCATAGACTTATTGAAAACATTAAAAGAACATGCTACATTAAGGGCACCGATAAAAAATGATTATATTGTATTTGGTGAATTTTACACAAGTATAGCGACAGCTACCCTTCATAAACGTTTTGCCAAATATATTGTTGCTTCTGGAATACCCAAAATTCTACTTCATGAATTTCGACATTCCCATGCATCATATTTAATAAATAAAGGGGTAAGTCCACTGGTGGTAGCCCAACGCCTAGGACATTCGGATGTTTCAACAACGTTAAATACATATAGTCATTTATACCCGTCAAAACAAGCGGAAGTGGTTGCATTTATGGAACAAGATTTATCATTTTCGTTACCAATTTGTGACCTAATCTCTTTAAAGAGTTGATAACGTGCACTTCACAATGATCAGAGTAATCATTATACGTATATTTTTGGAACCATGATGTAACAGTCCATTGTGGAGATTTCGGCTGTAACACCTTATTCTCTATATATGATGGGTTCGCATGGTCTTTACTTGCAATAATATAATCTAAATACTCAGCAGGACTATCAGGGAAATTATATTTTGCAATACTGTTTGTCGTTGCGTCCCAAGTCGCTGTATGTCCAGTATAAGATGGTACAGAAGCGTTCAATGTTTTAAACATAGATGCATACTCTGAATCATTCTTGTTNCAGTCTGAAAATACGCCCTTAACCAAACAAGGCAATCGTTATCTTCGCTATTACTTAGTTGAGGCTGCCAATTCAGTAAGAAGATATTTGCCTGAATATCAAGCATTTTATCAAAAGAAATACAAAGAAACACCCAAACATCAACACAAAAGAGCCATCGTCTTAACCGCAAGAAAATTTGTGCGTCTGGTGGATACGCTACTACGTAACCATCAACTCTACACGCCACCAAGGAGCGTGATAGAAAAATAACACTTTGTTATTGACGCAATCTTGGAAACGGCCCGAAAAAATTTCATTTTTGGTCGGGTCTATTTCCGTATGCTGAAAAAATCGCACCTAGAAAAAATCAGTCTTGTTTTACTCTTGACTTATTACCACTAGACTTTTACTACCTCATGTACTCAACAACATCAGGTTTAAAGCCACTTCCTAAATAAACCCTTATCGGAATTATTTCTTTTTTATCCCTTGCTTCCTTACACAATTCTTCAGCTGTATCCCAATTAAAAAACTTATCTACAGCCCGTTGAAATCTCCAAATTGCCATTACATATTGTTCAAAGATGTCATAACGATCATCTTGCTTAGTTGTGCGTGGTAACTCATCCGTACTCTTTGCATTCTTTGGGACTTGGACTCGTACATCAGCGTATGTATTGCGCCCAGTTCCTTTCTTAATATTGGCTTTCATTACATCGAATTCACAAATTGCTGGCTCTACATCGAAAATATTTAGTTGCTTAGGCATGTGCCATCCCACTCTTCTGAATAAGATCCAGTAATTCAATTGCCCCTTCCTTGCTTAAAAACATTCGGCCACCTAGCAACTCTATGTTGGTTTCAGAAACTTCACCCGTCACAAAGCATGAGTTTTCATATTTTCTTAGAACAATGTTTTCACCCTCGACATGAAAATCTATTGTCGTTCCTTCGACAATCCCTAAAGTTCTGCGTAACTCTACTGGAATTACTACACACCTAGCTCGTCCACTTTTCTTGCAACGCCTGTGTTTTTCATACCTTACTCTCCTTTAGTATTTTTATATTTATTTAGAATCTCATCCAAACGTTTCTTATTATCGAGGGTGTTGCAAAACTAAAATAAACATGCAATGTTATGAATCAAAAAAACTAGCTGAACATGCAATAGATAGCGATTTTGACCATACCAACGTGGCTGTTCCAACCCTTTATCTTTGAGTTTACTAAACTGTTGTTCAATTTTCCTACGTTCTTTCATCAATTGTTTACCAAAGATAGTTTGTATAAAATGAGATAATACACGACGATGTGTACTCTTATTTTGTTCACCATTCCTAGGATTGATTGGATTCATGGCAAAGATGTTACATGTTCGTGCAATTTCATAAATACGTTNTGCAAAAAACGTGTTAATTTGCGTAAAGAGTCAATTTGAAATACAGTTTTCAAGAAAAAGCATTTCAGTAAGGCTTTTCTACAGATTGGTGGGCGACCTGTCACAGGCGGAACGCCTTCAATAGTTAAACTGTCTACGTATGCAAATAAAATCTGTAAAATGGATTGATTTTCATCAAATTTGGTTATCATACTAGTAAATCCGTCCTTTCTGGAGATAGTTTCGGTTACTATCATTTTTCCAGGAAAACGGATTTTTTTATGCATTCATTTTTGGATATTTATGAGTTTTGCAACACCCTCTTATTATCTTCAAGATCATCGCTTTGAGTTTGCTGTGGCTGCTGTATTGGCTCTTGTTCTTCTTGTTTGCGTAACCAATCCGGTACAACTTCCGTTCGTTTGGAATAACCTTTACCAGTACGTTTGTTATTTTTCTTACTCATTTCAAATCGAGTATCTAAAGCAGCGACATCATTTAATGTTTTTACTTTTTCCTTTTCCCAACTACTTAAAATACTGCGAATATATCTCCACTTTGGTACATTTTCATCAATTGCTTTATTAACAGCGTGAATAACTAATTCATTACCGAATCTATCGCAAAACTCACCTAATTCTTGAATTGCAATTTCACTTAAAAGAACGATGCCCTCCGCTTGATCCTATTTTTCTCGATTCTTCATCCAGACGCACAATACTTTGTAGTTTTTCAGCTCCTTCACCACAAGTCAGCGCATCTCCTTTACATCGATGACTTCAAAAAATGACATTTGATTCATACGATACGGTTCCCCCTCCGTTCAATCTATGTATTTATCAATGGAGTATTTTGTTGAGTTCCAATATGTAATATTGCATATTTCGCACTTTTAATTTTCGCACATGCGATAATTTATTTATAAAAATATAAATTATTAATAAGGGTGATTTATATGAGCAAGTTCCGAAAGAAGATGATTAAATATTTGCAAACATTTTGGGGATGCTTAGCATTTGGTGTATTAATGTTTGCTATCTTCTTAATTACGGATTTAACAGATGCATCTTTAAATACATTAGGCTGGAGAGACTGGCTAGGTTCTGTAGCAGGCGCAACCATTTTATCTGTTAGGATGTTTACTTTAAATAAATTGAATTTAAAATAAATATTCGGTCAATACTGAATGTGGGCTGTATGCCAACATTCATTTAAAGTAGTCTTCTCTGTATCTCCTTGTATTGAGCAGTTAGCTTTTGCTAGCTGCTCTTTTATTTTGTTCCGGTTCTTGCCTCTTAAAGAACTCTTTATCTACTTTTCCCCAATAAGTACACATATCTATTCCCCTTTGCTACAAAATGAAATTTTTATTTTGTTTTACGCGTCGCTTCTTCAATCAGCCAAGATACAATATTAAAATCATTAGCTTCACCCTTTAAAGATGTTCCGTTCCAAAAGCATTCTTTCATCACTTCAAGTAATTTTTCAACAGCTTCAATTCATCTCATATTCATTTTCCCTTTCTCCCAAATAACTATTTTGTTTTATTAATTAACTGATTAATAAAACAAACACCTTTATTAAACATTCCATGTTTCTTCACCCCTTGAATATTTTTCAAATAAAAATACATACTACTTTCAAGCTGCCGTGTCCATGGCTAATACCTCTTTCTTTTGATGTATATTTTTTAAGAAATCGAAAATAATACCAACAAGCTGTTTGAACTAGCAGCTTCACTCTTCTCGCAATGGGGATGCAAATTATCACAATTAGCTAACTCATTGAACTCACTGGCAGACAACCAAAATCGTTGTCTGCTTTTTGTATGAGATTTTTCGTTTTACATATACTACTTTTGAACCTGCAGACCAATACGAGCCATTTTGGTGCTTGGGATTTCCCTTCCGGGGATAAGTATTTTTTACTTATCCCTTTTTTGTATAGACACGTATATTTAGGGTAAAACTAATTACAAGCAGATTTTCTGTTTATCCGTAGTTCTAAACAAGATTACTTTTTCTCCTATTAAAGGACGGCAGGTACGACTGCTAGTCCTTTTTTCTTATTTCGCATATTATCACTACATTACCTTCATCGTCATAAGCAATTTCCCTATAAGGATGGCAGTGGTGCTTCTCGAGTTCCTCATTGATCAAAACTAACAAATTAGTTTTCCAGTTTCCAACGATCGTAAACCAATACGAGTTTAATCCTTCATAAACTTCTCTTGTTCTCTTTCGATAATTGCGGAACGTGTAATGAAAATACTCGCTCACTTTAATACCTTTTCTTTCAACCAAAGTGTTCTGCCGAAATAGTAGACATAATAAGTTCCTTTCTCTTTTGCTACTGCATAACATTCCCGTACCGTTTGAATATGTTACAAATTGCTTTCTCTCGATTTTTCCGCTTAAATATTTTTCATGCATAAGTTGCACTTGTTCTTGAATGACGACATGGTAGTAATACCCTTGCTCTACTGGTTTTGGACTATAAAATTTTCTTTATAAATTTCAAATACGGTGAATGAAATTTTTGTTTTTTCTTGCCATCATCCTTGTTGTATACAAACAAAAAAAGAGCCACAATATTTTGCGACTCTTTTACAATTATAACTATTTAACGACCACGTCTTTGCTGACCTTGCTTTGTACTACCTTTTTTATTACTTGGTTTATTAAATGATCGGTTATTTTCATTTCTAGAACTATTTCTTGAATCACTTCTCGAGCTATTTCTCGAATCACGTCTTGATTCACTTCTTGAACCTTCGCGGCTATCCCTTTGACGATTTTGACCTGATTTCTTCGGAGCCGGCTTTGGT
>NZ_CP147983.1:2202750-2657322 GCF_045291115.1 Bacillus sp. PPSBB_2 | reverse complement strand
AACTTTAGTCAAAACAATTTTGCTATCAAGTAATGCTTGTTCTATTTCCAGCGCTATATTTTCAGACCAAACTTCTAATGTTAATGTCTCTAATCCTTTTGGTGCAAATAAAGGAAATAATTCATTTTTGTTATTTGTTGCTACCTTTTTACATTCTGGAAGTATTGTGAAATAAGAGAAGTTACGCTGAAATTCTTTAAATAAATACTCTCTTTCCTTTACTGTTATACCCGGTTCTATTTTAGTACCTCGAACTTTATAAATTCTCTCATTGTATGGAAATAACACCCTTTTATTTTCCCCTACAATATAATCTTTCGGATATTGGAGAATATGGTCTAAATCCACCTCTCCCCCTATTTGAAAATCATCTTTTAAATTTCTAAATATCTTAATCCATTTCATGCCGGTTGTAGCTTGTTGTATTTTTAGTTTTACAAACCGTATTTTTTTATTATTTGACGCAAACTCTGAGGTAGAAATCAATATCATGCCTCGTTTTCGTCTTAAAAGTAAAGGAATATCTGGATGATTATATTCTTGATAAAATCTCCGAATTCCTATTGAAATATTTAATAATGGAGCGTTCTCACCACCGCGGGTTATGCATTCGAATCGATATACATAGGAGAAAAAATCTTGTGTTTTTTCATCTTTTATCGGCCCAGACATCGCCTCACAAATATTTTGTGATCTAAGAGGGGAAAAATAGATTTCTTCTTCATTTGTATTTTCTAAATATATAGGACGCTCACAAAAAATATGTGAGATTAAAGCGGGCACCCACTTAGAATACGTTTCATTATCATGTAGTACTGGCAAATTAGAAATCAAATCGGATTGCCATTCATATTTTGGTGGTTCTACTAATCTATTTGGTTTCCAATCATGAATAATCTCATACCAACTTTGAAAAATATAATCGAGCTGCTCTTGTCTAATAGGCTCTTTCGATACAATCCATGGTGTATTTTCATTTAATACGTACGGGTTATGCTGAATAAACAATATATCCGAAAACATATCATACAATCTTTCATTCAAACGTTTCAACTTACTCGTTAATAAAAATGTCTTATAATGTATCTCTACGATGTCCAGCCATTCAATAGGAAAGTATATAAATGATACCTTTTCATTTAAAAGGGGTTCTACTATATTTTCAAATGTTAGCAGCCTTAATTTTTTCATAAAATGATTCCTTCCTTTCTTCAGTTGTCTTGATTATCAAAAAGCTAGAACAATAGTTACTTAATCTAATCCATTTAAACCAAGTATTTAAAAGAAACGTAAAAACTGTTTATCTACATAAACTATTATCAAACCGACTCTTTTAAAAATTCAAAGTAATTATCATGTATAACACCTCTATAATATTTGTATTTCAATACATTCGAATTATACATTACACCTAATGCATTGTACTTATCATTTACAATAACTTTACAAAAAACCAAAAAAGAACACCTTAATTCGGTGCCCTTTTTACAAATATCAACCTTTATGTAATTGAACATATAGATAACAGTAATCCTCCAAATGAAATTGCTCCTAGTAAACCTACTACAACTCCTGTTAAACAAATACAATCAGCAAGACAAATAGAAGACTGCGATAATGGAACGAATGACCTACTTGTACCCGAACCATATTGTTTTATCTTCTCATAATTCATATCTAACATTAAATGTAGACATGTTACACCCTCCTCAATAGTATGTAGAGATTCTTTTTCTAATCGCTCCAATAATTTACTATCAAAAGCAACTGCTAGAGGGTACTGCTTATCCGATTTCATATTTTGATAAATTAGTTGCAAACGAGATAATATATTATTTTTCTTCTTTTCAGATGTTACTGTACATTTCATATTATTAAATTCATTTAATAACAGTGATAATTCATCTCTTTTTCCGTATAAATCTTTAGCTATTTTTCTCTTTAGTTTATACGAATGGAAAATAGATTTTAGTTCAACCATATTCATACACTTCCTAATTACATAGTATTTACCCTATTATTTTGTAGATAAACAGTACTTTTTAATCTTATTTAAAATACACTTAAGCAACTTATTTTACTATCGATTAACATTACATTAACCTTACACGGTTGTAATAAAATCATTAGCTAGAAGGAAGCAATGCCCAAACTAGACAGATATTTAATGATAAAACCATAAGAAAAAAACAATGATTAGATTTTAAATCTAGTCATTGCTTTATCCATCACATCTTGATTACATCTATATATCTTATTGTTACTTTTTCACTTGAATGATTGAATATATCCATTAATAATGGCTATATTCTTTGTCGGCACGTACATATAACTAATGTTTTTTAATTGCTAAAGTGAAACTTTAATCAGCTCTCACCAATCGGGCTTTTATGGGCAGTCCGCCACCTAGCTTCTCTTTGCTCTCGCTGAATTTTTTTGGGGATGTTACTGCCCGCAACTAGCAAGATAGATGTTATCAATATTCATACGTTACAATAGTACCGGTAGTATCAGTAAAACCATCAAAACAGTTAGAGCAACCACCACAGCCTCCACAGCCTCCACAACCAAAACAACCGAAGCAACCAATACAACGGAAGCCACCACAACGGAAGCCGCCACAACGACCACAACCGCCACAGCGACGAGCAGCATCTTCAATATAGTAATATGGATATTGGTTTTGCTGGTCCCAATAGACAATATTTCCAGACCGGTAATCATTAAGGCTTAACGCTTGTAGTTCTTGTTGAAACTGATTCATTTTCATAACCTCCGTTTATAAAATACAACTTCATCGATACTTCCCTATATTCCTGTTCGTTACATCTAAGTAGAAATAGCGCTATAAACTAAGTTCAATACGTACACCAACAAAGTATGACTTATCACTAGATGATGCACCTTGTTCATATACCTATTTTTACTATGGGCTCATTTTTATAAAGTGAAACTTTAATCAGTGGGGTTTTGTTCATCCCCTACCTAACTTCTTTGCTTCCGCTGAATTTTGAGGGGGGGGCTTACTGCCCGGCAAATAGCGGGATAAATAAAAATTAAAAAATATGAATTCTAGCGTCATATCTTCATACTTACTAAGTTCAATTAATTTCTCAATAATTATGATGCCATATCCTATATATTTCCGTCTGCTGCTTAGATTTTTCTGTACTGTAAATGGCTTTCGCTATAACACCTCCAAGTGACCGGTTTCTATGACGGATAAGAAATTCCAACAAAAAAAGCCCTAATTAGGGCTTTTCATTCTATTTCTCCAGTAAAACTCTCTATGAAATTCCTAATAGAAAAAAGACACACTTAGATTGATGCGCCTTTTTGTGATGCCTCTTTTGTGAAATCATATAAAGCAATTGCGCCTAAAAGAACAAGTATCCCTTGAGGAACATCTAGCAAAATGGTTTTCCAAATTTCTGGAATTATCCATTTAATATCTGCTGCTGTTTCAAGATATGTTTGGAAATAGCTGATTGTAAAATTAATTATCCCTAAAAATACAAATAACGATAAACCAAATCGAATTAATTTCTTATTTGTAAACATATAACACCTCTCAAAATTCATTGGATATTCCTGCTTTTGCTTCTTTATATTTCCATATCTCTATATCTGATTTTAACACATAAAGAGCTCAAAAAAAATACGATATGCATATTTGCATATCGTATTAACAACACTCCATGATAATTTAGAAATTCCTGCAAAGAAAAAACAACTCCGTTACAGCTAACAGCTCGGGTTTCTTTTCTTATTTAACTTCATACCACCAACATTTACGTTCTTTGATTGTAAAATAAATGTGACAGAAGTTTATCCAGTTAATGCGTAGACAAGTAAATGAGCTAAATTATCGATATTCTATTTCGCCATATCCGTAGCACTAATGACTTTACGCAAATTTGACAAGAAAAAATATATAGATAGGTATGATCCATACCTATCTATAACATTACTTCTATTCTTTATCCAATTACGTCTTTTACGTCTGTATCCACTGGCCACTTTTCTAATGTATAAGCCATTTCCCAAAATGAATATTCATATTGACTGCTAATAATAAAATGCTGTTTCATACGTTTGCGGTCTGCCTCTGTTACTTTTTCAGCGATAGTATCTAAACGTGTAATTTGCTCTTCAACTAGCGTACGGAACCAATCAGATCCATAAGCAGAAATCCATTCGTTATAAATTTGCTCTTCCGGCTGGCACTCTTTTAAGCGTTCGCCAATTTCATAATACAACCAATAGCAAGGTAAAATTGCTGCAATGATATCGCCTAAATGTCCTTCGTACGCAGCACGATACATATGTGAAGTATATGCGTATGCAGTTGGAGCAGGGATAAAATTATCTTTTTCTTCTTTTGTTATCCCTAATTTCTTCGCAAAATTCTCATGTAATGATAATTCCGCCTCATATGTATTTTGGGCATGGTGTGCCATACGAGCTGTCGTTTCTAATTCAAGAGCTTTTGCAGCTCCTAATGTTTGTACTCTAGCAAAATGACTCAAATAATATGAATCTTGAAGCACATAATAGCGAAAACTAGCTAAATCTAACGTTCCTTCACCAAGTTTTTTTACAAAAGGATGGTTAAAACTCGCTTCCCAAATTGAATCTACTTCTTTACGTAATGATTGTGAAAAAGTCATTTAAATCCCTCCAATAATGTATAAAATATAAGTATTTATCCACAATTATTAAAGCTGTAAAATAAAAAAACTTTCTTTACAGGCGTAAAGAAAGTGAAATCGACAGTATTTATTTACTCATTAAATAGCAACGTCTTTCCCACTTCCCTACGCTGGCATTAACCAGATCAGGTACTAAGAGTCTCAAAATCACATTTGATCTCAGCCTATAAGAGGCCCCCCTAGTGGATAAATATTTTGTTTTTATAATGTATTCATCATAGCATACTTCGTGAAACTGTCAAAAAAATTCGTTATATAATTCCCTTAAAATCCTTCTTCTTTTCTAACTTTTAATGATGTTTCAATAATCATATCTAATAGTTTGCTATAACTAATCCCCGCTGCTTCTGCACTTTTTGGCAATAAACTTGATTGTGTCATCCCTGGTAATGTATTAATTTCCATTACATATGGAATTCCGTCCTTCACCATCATATCAACTCTTGCATAAACACTACATTTTAATGCTTTATAACAAGCAAGTGACGCTTTATTTACACGTTCCTTAATTTCTGCTGGAAGTTCGATAACTTCCTCAACTGTACTAGTATCATCATATTTTGCATTGTAGTCAAAGAACTCGGCTGCATGTCGAATTGAAACTATAGGTAACTGTTTTCCATTCAGAATTGAACATGTAATTTCATCACCTTTTATATACTTCTCAATTACTACTTCAGAATCCCATTCGAATACAGTTTCTAGCATTGAGATCAATTCATTTTTATTATAAACGATTTTCACTCCGACACTCGATCCGCCAGAGTTTGGTTTTACTACTAATGGAAATCCTAACTTATCTAACTCATCAAGATTTAGATCCTCCATTTTTGTAAGTTCAATCCAATCTGGTGTTTCTACACCTTCATAACGTAAAATCTTTTTCGAAATATTTTTATCCATACATATACTGCTAGATAACATATTACTTCCGCTATAAGGAATCCCTAAACTCTCCAGTGTTCCTTGAACTGTCCCATCTTCTCCGTATTTTCCGTGTAATGCGAGCAACGCAAAGTCAATGTCTTTCGCTTTTTCAATTAAATCCACTTTTTCATTTAATGGAATTGGAACTATTTCATACTTATTTTTATCTAAATGAGCAATCATTTCATTCCCCGTCATAATTGAAACTTGTTTTTCAGACGATACCCCGCCCATAATAACACCGATTTTCATTTTCTCAACTCCAAATTTCATTTTTTAATGTATCACCAATTATTTTAATTCCCCGAACTATTTCTTCTTCTTTCAAGCGCGAAAACCCTAATCGGAAAGTGTTCGCTCCTTCTCCATCAGAGTAAAAAACATCTCCAGGTGAAAACGTAACGCCTTTCTCATAACACTTTTGTAAAAGTGTGCGGGCATTCATATGCTCTTCTAGCTCTATAAATAAATGCAGTCCACCATCTCCAGTCATTCTTTTAAAAGGAATGTACTGGTTACATGCCCCGACAGCTAACTCATATTTTTTCTTATAAACAGATCTTGCCTTTTTTAAATATTTCTCAAAATATCCCTCATGTAAATATTGAAACAGAACAGCTTGATCTAACGTAGATGTGTGGATCGTTCTTGCTCTTTTTACGCTTTCTAAATAATGAATCAGCTCTTTATCTGCAATAATCCAGCCTACACGTAAACCAGGGAAAAGTACCTTTGAAAAGCTACTAATATAAATCACATTATTGCCAGCTCCAGCAAAAGTTAATAATGGAGCTAAATGTGAACCTGAATAACGTAATTCTTCATTAAATCCGTCCTCTATAATAGGAACCTTGTATTTTGAGAATAACCTCATCAATTCCGTTCTTTTCTCTGAACTCGTAACAATACCGGTTGGATTATGATAAGAAGGAATTAAATAAGCAAAATCAAAATCTTTTTCACGCAAACTTTTTTCAACTTCATTCGTATCAATACCATCCTCATGCATATCAATCCCATGAACTTCAAGTCCATGTAAACGGAAAAGCTTAAGTGCAGCGTGGTGAGTTGGATTCTCACAAATGACACGCCCGGATTTTTTTGATAAAGAAGAGAGTACAATATCCAATCCTTCTGTAAATCCATTTGTAATTAGAATATCTTTATTCGAAATGTCTACACCTTTCATTTCCATGTAATGAAGTAAATAATTCATTAACGGTCTATATCCCTTTGCATATCCGTAGTTCAATACGATGTCTCCTTCAATGGACATACGAGTAAGAAAAGCTCTTTTGAAATTTTCAACATCAAATAGCTTCTCATCCGGGGCTATACTATTAAAAACAATCATTCCCTTTTCCCAACGAACACCATGTTTCATTAAATCTAATTCATCCGCTAATGCGGTCACTGTATTAAGTTTCTTTTTCCAATCTATTTCAACAGACGAAGTGTTAGATATATCCACCTTCGCAACAAAGTTCCCTTTTCCTTTAACTGCATAAATGAGTCCTTCTTGCTCTAAATCTGCATAAGCAGCGAGTACAGTGTTTCTACTCACACTTAGTAATTCACTTAGTTCCCTTGTTGATGGGATTTTTTGATCCCCGAGCAAATGCCCTTTCATAATCATCTTCTTCAAATAATCTTTCAACTGAATATAAACGGGACGATCTTTAACAACTTTAAAATCCTTAAACAATTCCTTACCCCCTGCAATCATTTTTGCATATTTATTTCATTCTCAAAAGGTCCACGACATATGTATTTTTTATAAAGGGCGGTACGGTCTTACAAATCTTTTCGATATAAGTTAATTACATCTTTTAAAGCTGCAGCTGCAGCGCCTCTTGGATTAGAAGCCCCACCAATTGTAGTAACTTGTCCCATCGTATCTGTAAAGAACGTAATTCCTTTTTCGGTTCCATTTACTTTTGCTAACGGATGATTTTTTTCTATTTGGCACGGTTCAACATTTAAATTCACATTGCCTCCCTCATCCTTATATGTTGATGCTATTAATTTAATAATTTTATGTTGTTCCTTAGCATTTCGAATTTGCTGTTTTGTAACGTGCTCGATTCCTTTTATATGTATATCAGTAAGTGTTTTCTCTGTTTCCATTAAGCTGTTTGTCAAAAGTAACAATTTACACGCACTATCTGAACCACTTATATCTAATATAGGGTTCGTCTCAGCAATTCCTTTATTTTGTGCTTCTTTCAGTGCTTCTTCAAATGTCATATCTTCCTCATACATTTTCGTAAGAATATAATTAGTTGTTCCATTTAATATTCCTTCTATTTTTTCAATACTGCAACCGGCTAAACTAAATTGTCCGATATCTAGTGTCGGTAGTGCAGCGGCTGTTGCACCGCTATATCGAATTCGTATATTTGCGCCTTTTGCTGCTTCATTTATTTCTCTCCAGTTTGTAACGAGCGCACCTTTAGAAATTGCTACTATATCCATCTGTTTTTCAATCGCTTGTTTCATATATTGTTTCCCTGGATTTCCATCTTTAAGATTTGTAACTGTTGATTCTACCAATACAGTACCACTTATGCTAGTTGTTGCACGTTCCTTCGGATGATACTCTAAATATTTTTCAATTGCAGCGGTACCGCCACCATACATCAATAAATGATGAAGTGATAAGCCGTCTTCATTATGTATTGCAATATTTCTCCCTAATACGCCACTTACAACTAATTGAATCCCATATGTTTCATATATATATGAATATTTTTCATTTAATAATTTTATAAACTCTCTGCCTACTGTTCCGTATCCTGATAATACAACTTGAATTTTCATAATATCCCCCCATATTTTTCTACCAAATCCCTCTTTCAATATAATATAAAACGCTCTCGAATTCCATCGAGAGCGCTTTATTATTACCTATTTCGGTAAACGTGATAGCTTTTCAGCAATTGTTCTATAAAACTCTTGAATGCTAGAAAAACCTAATGAGTCTGAAACACTTAATCCTACCATATCGAGATGATCCCAATTCGCTTTCGTTTCGATATGATTCCATTTTCCAATCTGTAATGACCCATTATTATTTACAGCAACATTAGAAGATGGTGCAATCATAGAATTCGTATTTACTACACCATCATTTTGCCACCAAGAAGTATCAACTAACGGACGGTTTTCTTCATATCTCGCATAAGAACCTAAGAAAAATGCATTCCCCATCAACACTTTATTCATCGTTATATGAGGCAAATGTAAACCTGTTATAGGTGCTGCTTGTGATGCATGTCCACTATAGGATAAATAATACACATCTGGTTGCGTCTTTACCCAATTATTTAACTCCTTTGCACCATCTGTACTTAAGTCCCATTGACTTATATCTTTTGTATTTTTCCAAAGTGAACTATTTAGAATACGATTACTATATTGGAAAAAGGACTCTCCAGCATTCTTCTTTATACCCCATTGATCCAATTTAAAATCATATAATGATAAATTATTGTTTCCTCCAAAGCTTGCAGCTGTAATGAGTAAATCTTTAACGAACGGCAGTAGAAGACTACCATCCGCAAGTGTTGTACCGTTGTGAGGGGTTGCTAATGTTGTAACACTATGAACGTATGATTTTCCGCCTTCAAATAGTGGTGATATTTTGGTGTCTGGGTGATTTTTCACATAATTCTTTTCTTCAAAACTACCTTCTTTTAATAGCTGTACTAATGTTCTAATCGTTTGTCCACCCATGCTATGTCCAACTAAATGAATTTTATTTGTTTCACTCCAATTCGGCGCAAAACCACTATAAGTTCTGCCAAAACGATTATGTCCATGTTTCTCAGCATGGACTGCACCATAGTCTACTGTCCCACCGCTAATTTGTGCATACAATTCACATGCACGATCCCAGTTACTAGAAACAGGTCCAACAGCTGCGGTATGTACCGTATAACCATTTCGTTTCAAATCTTCCTGTATATCATGAACACCACCCCAATATTTTACGCCAAGCATTTCTTCTCTACCCCATCCAGCAAATCCATTCACCAATATGATAGGATAATTATTTTGTTGCCTCTCTTCAGCGTATGATATTTTCGCTGCGAATGAACATACGGTCACTAATGCAAAAAAACATATTTTTAAAAATAACTTCCCCATACTTTCTCCCCCTAATAAAACGTTTACATTTTTCTTTTCAAAAAAATAACAGAATAATTTAACAATTTAAACATAATGTAAAGTATTTTATATACGTTGTATATATAGAAAACATATACAAATGTTGATAAATATTAATTCAAGTAAATATTTACTTTTTACAATACAACTTATAAATCTATTTATTTAGATTTATAATTAGATATAGTTTCCTCATGTTAAAAAGATTTAAAAACCATAAGAAAACTAATCTCATTGCTTGAAAAGGAGGAAAAATCATGCAAATCGGATCAAATATTCATACATTGTCTCAACCTACTAAAATAACTCCATCTAATCTTGAGCATAATACTATCTCTTCTACTAAACTTGAAAGTAAGAAAATAAATGATCCTATCAAGTTTGATATTCGTTTATCTGAAAAAGAAATGAAACAGCCTGAGCATAAATTTAATGAATTAGATTTATGGAAGATGTTAAAGGATAAAGGTGTTCCCTTATGGATCATCCTTGAAATGCTACAAAAGGCTCGTAAAGAAAAAGAAGCCCAAAATAATTCAGTTCAAAATTCAAATGGGATTGAGGAAACAAACGAGACTCGATTAAATGAAGTAATGTAAAGCATAATAATTGATTTGTCTATAAACTAAAAAGAGTTCGAAGCTGATGAAATTTTTATCAACTCCGAACTCTTTTTTAAGGTTTTTCGCCAATCGTTACAAATTGAAAAGATACTTCTCCTTCCAAACCTTTAATTAGCTTTTTTACTTTGACATTTTCATTAACCATTGTATTATCTGTCGACATTTTAGGTCTTTCATCACCTAGAGATTTCTTTAATTGAAGAAGGTGCATTTTCGTTTCATTTGCTTTTATTTCCTTATATACGCTATTTTTTGCTACAATCACATACGATTGCGTTGGATATTTACGAGTGTTTCCTATCCAAGTGTCACTATCGTATGTAACAGGAATCTCATTTCCTTCTATTTTAATACTTTTCATAGTCTTTTCGTCTTCATTTGTAAACAATAGTGATCCTTCTTTTGGGAATTTTGGTAACGTATCTAAAATATAATTTGAGCCATTACCTCGTTTATGAAAAATTTTTTCTTTAATCAGTGCTAGTGCTGTAGATTCATTTAAAATTAATACATGTCCATTTCCAACTTCACCTTTTTTCACAGAAAACACTTCATTTTCTTTCGTAATTTCCTGATAACGATTAATAATTGGTGAAATATTATTTTCATCTCCAATAATTAATACACCGTTTGCAGGAAATGATTTATCCTTTTTAGAGCATGAACTAAAGCTTATTAAAAGTATTATAGTTAACATAAAAATAGTTAAAGTTCTTTTCATCACGGTTCCTTTCATAATTCATATCATTTTTTACATGCTTTTCTGTAATTTTATTAGTTGATATCCTTTATTGCTCCATAGTCTTATAAAGCTTTTGTAGGTAACGCCAACGAGTAATAAAGAAATATAAAACTTGTATACATATAAATGAAATTAAAATAAAAATCGAGCTATTTAAAATAGAAAAACTAACTAATTGTTGCAGTGCCGTATACGCTACTACAGTATGAATCACCGCAACAGCAATCGGTAAGAAGAACATTAATAATAACTGTCTCGTTACAACTTTCTTTAGCTCCCGTTTACTTAACCCCATTTTCGAAATCATTTTATACTGCTGTTGATCACGATTCAAATCAGTATATAATCGAAAATAAATAAAACTAGCAGCAAATGTAAAGAAAACGATTCCGACTAAAACACTTGCCATAAGTAATAAACCATTCTTTTGCTTTGCCTCCAACAAGTTTAATGTTAAAGCTTCAAAGTAGAAATCTCTGTCCCTAAGATCTTTATCGAATATACTCTTTAATTGATTGGAAATCTCTTTCGTTTTTATCCAATCATCTACAACAAATCCGTAAGTACGATGTTGAATATCTTCATCCTCTGGATTACTCGTCAGAGGAATTTCATCATACACATGATCTTGAACAGCAATATAAATACTACTAGAATCATGTGGTAAAACTAAATTCTCTACAGTTTTCTTCACACGAAATGTCTTTGTCCAATCTCCTTGAATGACTTCAATATTTTTTTTATAGTCACCATTTTTAAATTCTTGCTTTTGTGACACCCTCCCAGGGATTAGTAAAATTTCATCTTCTTTTTCAATCGTTTCATGTTGGTACCCGAGTGCTCTCGTAAGTTCGTTATATTCACTTAATTTCAATACATTTACGTTACTTTCTGTAAATTTACTTGAAGATGAAGCCATTCGATACGGAATATTTGCATCCAAGAGATGTTTTTTTATAATAGAGAGATGTTTATCTACCAATTTGTTGTTTTCAGAGCTTTCATACAGAAATGTATATGGGTTTGTCATCCACACTAAATTTCTATTACCAATAGCAGCTGTTGTACCAATAGCTGTAAATGCAACTGCTGAAATAATAGATACAATAAAAAACATCGTTGCATTATCTTTCATACGGTAAATTAATTCAGAAAACGTTAATATATTTGTTCTTTTTAAAAAGAAAGATTCTCTCCTTTTAGCAAGATGTAATATATAAACGCTACACTGTGTATATAAAAAGTACGTTCCTATAATTACTAGTAAGACACCCATTCCAAGTGTAGTAAAACTGGAACTTGAAATAAAGCGAAATACTGAGAAATATCCATATCCTATACTAATTAAAGAAAGCAGTGATAATAAAATTGAAGATTTCGGTTCAGGTTTTGGTTTTTCCTCTGCTCGAATAAGTTCGACAAGTTCCGTTATTTTTACCATTTTAAATGTAAATAGTGAAACAATGAAAAATAAGAAAAGAAAAGTGATAACTGTTAATAATACAGCCTTCACTGGTGTATAAAAAGGCAAACCATTATTAATCATTAATACACTTGCGCTTATCAATAAAACTAGTTTAGAAAATATGAGTCCAATGAAAATCCCTATACAAATTGAACCAAGTCCAATCAACATATTTTCAATTAATAATAATTTCTTAAACTGTCTCATTGACATACCTTGCATCATTAATATGCCAAATTCTTTCTTACGAGTTTTTAAAAATGAACTAACTGAATATAAAATAAAGAAAAATGAAAATACAAAAATCAAACCTTGCGAAATTGTAAATCCCATCGTACCATATGCACTCATTGTTGCACTTGTTGATTTTAATTCCCCTTGTAAATCAGGATGAAATAATAAAAGAGCATACGTAAAGAAAACCATAATAGAAAATGTACTACTTAAAAAATGGGCAGCATATGTACGCTTATTACGAAAAATATTATTAAATGCGAACTGACGAAAAGTCATGCCTTTTCCCTCCTAACAAAGAAAGAACATCCATAATCTTTTGATAAAAGGCTTGTCTGCTTTCACCACAATAAATTTCGTTATATAGTTGACCATCTTTAATAAAGATTACTCGGCTGCAAAAGCTCGCTGCATACGGATCATGTGTAACTAACATCATCGTTGCTTTTTCTTCTTTATTAAGAGTATCAAGCATCTCCATTACATCATTTGAAGATTTAGAGTCCAAGTTCCCTGTTGGTTCATCTGCAAGTAATAATTGCGGCTTATGAACGATCGCACGAGCGATTGCTGTTCTTTGAGCTTGTCCCCCTGATATTTCAAATGTTCTTTTATTCAAGATATCTGTAATATTTAACTTCTCTGCAATCTCTTCCAATCGCTTGTTCATTTCTTGCACGGAAACACCATCTAAAGTCATCGGCAATACGATGTTTTCTTTTACAGTAAGTGTGCTAAGAAGATTAAATGATTGAAAAACAAATCCTAATTGTTTTCTGCGGAATAACGCTAAATCTTCTGATGATAATTGGAAAGGATTTGTGCCATTTATTAAAATTTCTCCCGATGATGGAGAATCAATAGTAGATACCATATTTAATAACGTTGTTTTTCCACTACCAGATGGCCCCATAATCCCTACAAATTCACCTTCTTGAATTGATAAATCAATATCAACTAATGCTTTATAAGGTACTTTCCCTTTATATACTTTACTAATACTTTTTGCATGTAAAATTTCCATGTATATTCTCCCTTCATTTGCACGTCTCATAACAGAGTGTAAATGAATTGTCTTACAGCTCATATTGATTCGCCTTTCATTTATCTTACACGCTTGTAAGATTTCTAAAAAAACTGATAATAAAACTTTTTTTAAACTGAAATTAACGCATAACTATCTTATAATAATTGTATAGTAGCAGGAAATACAAAGTATATGAAACCTTTATTATATAAATGAGAAAAGACCGATTGCTTTATCGGTCTTTTACTACCCAACGTTATATTTTTATCCACTCAGATCTTCTCAATATATAATGATTATATATTTGATTTTCTATCCTCTGTTGGCTCTTATAAATAAACCCACATTTTTCAATAACTTTATTTGATGCTACATTGTTAATTAAAGCAATTGCGTTAAGGACATTTAAATTTGTTTCTTTAAACAAAAAGTCAATTAAACCTTTAGTCGCTTTTGTAGCATAGCCATGATTTTGATGTTCATTTGAGATAGCATACATTATCTCTCTGTTTGGTGAAGGGAGTTCTTCTTTCATACCTGTGCAGCACCATCCAATAAATTCATTTGTGGTTTTCTTAAATATTCCTAGTCTTAATATGTGATCATCTATGTTAGTCGTAGTTCTCACTGCATGAAGAAACGCTTTATTTTCTGGTATTTCATAATTTACAACCCAATTAACCCTTTGTTCTTTCGTCGATTTCCAGTCCGGTAAAAACTTTTCTATTTCCGGTTGATTGGATATGTTATAAATACTCTCTGTATCTTTGACCGTAAACTCTTGTAGGTATATATCTCCACAATCTATTTTAAATAACTTAGTGAATCTCTCTTCATCCATGTTAATCCCCCTTACTTACATTAAAGCTCCTTAATCTGCTTCGTAAGTTCCATAAACCGTTCATCCAGTGCTTTATATTCTTTGTCGTTAGAAGTTAAAAAGCTTAATTTCCCTAATACTTCTTGTCTCTCTGTTTCTAACGTTAAACGTAGCTCTTCAATATCATCTCTTGTTTTCGTAGGTTCTTCTAGCTGCTTTTGTATCGTATTGTTTGAAAACACGAGTTTTGTGTTAGTTGTTTTCTCCAAAAAATATCGATCGTGAGATACAATTACTAATGTTCCGTTATACTCAGCTAATGTATTTTCAAGTTGTTCACGTGAAGGTAGATCCAAGTGATTCGTCGGTTCGTCTAAAATGAGTACATCTTTTTCATCTAAAATATAAGCCATTAGCTTACATTTTACTCTTTCTCCCATACTCATATGCTCAATCGGCTCTTTCCATTGAGAAGCTTGGAACCCTAAATGTTTCATTAAATTTTGGACTTTTCCTCTTTCTTCAAACGTCTCTTTAAAAAATAAATTTTCTGGTGTTTTATCAAGCGGTAAATCAAAAACTTCTTGTGTTAAATAGCCGATGTTCGCAGATGGTGAAATCCATATTTCTCCTTCAGCAGTTTCCGTTCCCATAATCATCTTCAGTAATGTTGTTTTCCCACTACCGTTTGGTCCAACAATCGCAACTTTCTCACCGTGCTGAATTGTAAAATTAACGTTTTCAAATAATACTTTCCCATGAAAGTCTTTTTTTAATTGCTTCACTTCTAAAAAACGTTTTCCTACTTTTTTGTTCGCTTGAATAGAAAACTCAACTGAATACTCTTCTTTCACACGTTCTACTTTCGCTTTCTCCAGCTCTTTTTCAAGTCGTTTTCGTTTTGACTTCACTTGTGCATCCATTCGCTTCGCTTTTACACGATAGAATTCTTTCACACCTTCTTGTTTTGTAGACTGCGCGTGTGCCTTTTGTGACCATGAACTCAATTCTTTTATATGTGTTTCTACTTGTTCTATCTTTTTTTGCTGCTTTTCATATTCACGCTGCTGCGACTTTCTTTTTTTCTCACGTGCTTTCATGTAGCTCGTATAATTACCACTATGCTCAATTAATTTTTTGTCCTCAATTGACCATATTTTTGTTGCGACAACATCTAAAAAATATCGATCATGCGATACAACGATAACTGTACCTTTCATGTTTTTTATTTGTTTAATGAGAAATCCCGTACTGATCTCATCTAAATGATTTGTCGGTTCGTCTAATATTAAGACATTAGGATTTTCAGCAAATCCTTTTGCTAATCGAATTTTCAGCTTTTCACCACCACTTAAAGTATGAAAATCGTTCGTTGGCACGCCCCATTTCGCAAGAAGTTCTGCTTCTTTTGCAATTACATCATTACTAATAAAAGATTCTATTTCTTGCTCAACATATGCTGTTGTCATATTCATTTGCATCCATTCAACAGTACCTTTTGAAGGTTCAATCTTCCCATTTATTAATTGAAGTAACGTTGATTTACCAGCACCATTTTTACCGATTAATCCGATAACATCCCCTTGTTTTACTGTCACATTCATTTTCTCTAACAACATATTTTCTTTTATTTCAACATAAACATCATTTAATTTTAATAGTTCTTTCATAAATACCGATCCCTTTCATTAAGGGAGAATAAAAAATCCTCCCAAATAAATTTGGCAGGATTAGTCATTACATTATTTATACCCAAATAAGCTATTGCGCAATATAAATAGCAATACCGTTGTATGGAAATTGGGCAGACTAATCCTATTTTTTAGAAATTGAAATTTATTTAATTTCAACATTTAAAAATAAGATTAGTTAATCATCGTCCACCCATCATTCCTTTCCGTCGTTAATAACCATATTGTACCATACTAGTACTGTATGAGTAAATGCAATTATATGTGCTGTTAAAAAGATTGCTTTCTTTTAGGTTTATTTATCATTCCTTAACTTCATGTTGAATAAGCACAAGTTACATTGATTGTAATACGTCCTTTAGATTTCCCCAGTAGTAAACTTCTAAGCACTCTCTATTATATAAAGTGAAACTTTAATCAGTGGGGGTTTTCTTCATCCCCACTGATTATTAGTTGAACCAATCGGACTTTAATGGGCAGCCCGACCCCCACCTAATTTCTTTGCTTTCGCTGAATTTTGAGGTGGGGGTCTTACTGCCCATTAAAGCGGGATAAATTTTGTATAAAAACAAAATGTTATTCATTATCCAATAATAACTTATTGTTTTTCGATAAATTTTTATTGATTATTCCCTTGTAATAAGCTATTATATCTTTACAGAAAATATTAATGTAAGGATTGAATTTATGGACAGGACATTAAAAATCACAAAGTTAAATATGTTTTTAAGGATTTTTCTCGTCCCGATTATAGTAGGGATAATTGTTGGTATACTAACTAAATTGGGGCAAGGTATACTTCCTGGACATTGGAATTCATTAGCTAATCTAGGAAGCATTTGGTTAGTTCCATCCTTTTTTGTGGCTAGCTTTAGTTATTCTAAGCGTACAGCTATACTTTCTGGTATCCTTGCACTACTCGGTATGGTATTAGGCTACTATGGTTATGCAATAGTTATTAAAAATGTAGCTCACTCTATTTATTTTATATCCGTATGGATTGTATGTGCATGTATAGGAGGAACTATCTTTGGAGTTGCAGGTTTTCTATGGAAAGATACTACGGATCCACTTCATAAATTCGGAAGCGCGCTTATTAGTGGCGTTTTTGTAACGGATGGACTTCACATTCTTTTAAATTTTGAAGACTATAGTCACATGTTACCTGTTGGATATACCGAAGTCATAGTCGGGATTATCTTGATTCTTGTATTAGAACGCTCTAATGCTAATCGAATTTCTTCTTTCTTAATGATGGTTCCTATCACTATTTTAGGATTAATTGGATATAAATTATTAAGTTTGTTTACTTAATTAAAATTCATGAAGCTAGCTCTTTCAAAGGGCGAGCTTTTTTCTTACAAAAAACTATTTAAATATTAATAAATTATTAAAAACCTCTCATTTAACAGCCTTATTTATTATTGTGTCATTACACATACTTACACGACCTTTTATTAGGATCATACCAGTCTTTTATATCATTTTATTTAATCCATATAAAGTAAGGCTAAAAAACTTATTTCAAAAGTTCTTTAGCCTGAGTCATTTTTACACATTTAAAATTTAATACGTACAACGGTACCTTTACCAACTTCTGAATGGATTTCTACACTATGTCCTAATTGCTTCGTAATTTCATGTACGAGATATAGCCCCATTCCAGTTGATTCTTTAAAATCTCTACCATTTTCTCCTGTAAAGAAAGGTTTAAACACTCTTGGTAAATCTTGCTTCGGTATTCCTACACCATTATCAGAAATTTCAAGTATAACATTATTACCTTCCTTACAAGCTTTCACTTTAATCTTCTCTCTACTACCAGATGAATATTTAATCGCATTCGATAGTATTTGTCCAATTAAAAATTGTAACCATTTCGCATCACTTTCTACTGTAATGTCCTTATCAATTTCAAGCTCTGGATATACAAAATTCCGGATAAAGAACCGTTTATGCTCATGTACCGAATCATTCACTATTTTATATAGTTGTACTCTTTCTACATAAAAATCTTGTGTAAATGCTTCTAAACGTGCGACATACAGAGCCATTTCTAATCCCTTTTTTAATCGATCAGTTTCCTCATTTATACTTTCAAAACGTGAATCTACTTCATCCTGTGTAATTAATTCTATTACAGATAAAGGTGTTTTCATTTGATGAATCCACTGATTCATAAAGGTTAAATGGTCATTATTTTTTCTCTCTTGCATTTGCAGCTGATTTTGATAATGTCGATATTGCACCTCAAGTAGTTCTTGAAGAGCAGCCGATACAGCTGCAAAATCAGATTTTTGAACAGATTCATCCAAAGATTGCATCGGGTTTGCTAAGCGCTCATAAAAAGAACGATGTGTAAAATAACGAAACACTAAATAACTTCCCATAAAGAAAACACCTAGAAACATTGCATATAACGCCGTTGTAATATGATTATGCCCATCAAACCAATATACGAGAAATATAGCTAGTAGTTGAATTATAGTAAAGCAAATAAGTGGTATATGATCACGTATAAACAACCTTATCATTTTTCTATACCAGTATCCCAAGTAATATGCAATCTATATCCAACACTACGAATCGTTTCAATCGCACCTTCTATATGTAACGTTTGTAACTTTTTACGCACACGTGTTGTATTTACACTTAATGTATTATCATCAACATAAGATTCGCTATCCCATAATTTATTTAACAACACTTCCCTACTCACAACACGCGGATAATTTTTCATTAATGTCTCTAATAAAATAGCTTCATTTCTCGTTATATCAATCTCTTCGTTTCTAAGTTTCAATACAAGTCTTTCAGGATATAAACAAAGGCCTTGTTGCTCAATCATTCGCTCTTCTAGTTTCGGTGCATAATCTCCATATGCACGTCTTAAATGACTACGAATTTTCGCCACTACAACTTCATAATGAAAAGGCTTCGGAATAAAATCATCGCCACCGTTTTCTAACGCCATAACTTGATCCATCGTACCTTCACGAGCCGAAATGAATAGTATCGGACATGTAGAAACACCACGAATTTGACGACACCAAAAGTAACCATCAAAACTCGGTAAATTAATATCTAATAAAACTAACTCTGGTTGTTCATCTAAAAAAATGTCTAATACATTTTGAAAGTCCGATACAATAACTCCTTGATAACCATATTTCGCAACATATGTTGATAATAGTTCTGCAATT
Source organism: Bacillus sp. PPSBB_2 (assembly GCF_045291115.1). Taxonomy (NCBI): domain Bacteria; kingdom Bacillati; phylum Bacillota; class Bacilli; order Caryophanales; family Bacillaceae; genus Bacillus; species Bacillus sp. PPSBB_2. The sequence continues at coordinate 2,637,708 of NZ_CP147983.1, read as the reverse complement.
TTCATATCGTCTTCTACAATCATAATTTTGACCATTATTGAACTCCTTTTTAATCCACAATCTCAAATATACTTATATAAAATAAATACTACCTCTTTTCACAAAATCCGTAAATTAAAAAAAGGATGCTTTTATACAAAAGTATCCTTTTTCGTCCCTTATCTATTTAATATGAAATTTACTAAAAGTAAATCCTAGTTTCTCCACATAATCCATCCCTAATTCCATACGCGCCGTTTTCAACGGATCCACAACTTGGCAAACTTTTAAATTACCTGCTGCCGATAATAAAAGAGTTGCATCAGCTTTAGACACTGCTAATTCTTCATGTAAAAATGTTACCATATTATGTACAGCACGACTTGCTGCATCATCTAACAATTTCTCTGAAGCAATCGTCATCATTTTTCCTTTTTGAATAGCCATTGGTAACGGCCATTTCTTTTCTTTTATAATTTGAACTGTCACCGTTACCTCACCAGCAACCTCTACACCACTAACACCAATTTCACCATCACCCATCGCTGCGTGTAAATCACCTAACGCTAATAGTGCTCCTGGGACATTAACTGGTAGTAGTAATGTTGTTCCTTCTTTAATCTCTTTACAGTCCATATTCCCGCCGTGATCATGCGGTGTGCCACATGAAATGCTCTCTTCTTTCGGTGCAGTACCAATTACCCCAATCATTGGATTAATCGGGATTTGTAGTTCACTTGAAAACAAAACATGTTCATTATGTATTGGGACAATTTTCACTGTATTTTCATTTAACTCATCACCTATTACACCAAGGTTTGCACCTGTAGTCAAAACGCCCTGCTCTGCAATTTTAATCTTTTCAATCGTTACGGCTAATATATCGCCAGGTTCTGCTCCTTTAACATATACAGGTCCAGTGGCTGGATTAATTCGGTTCCAATCTAATTCTTGAAACACAACATCTTCAGAATCGATTTGATTTTCAAAGCAATCATATGTTTCAAATACAAGACTGCTCCCAATTTCCACTTCCATACAAGGCTTATTTTCTGGTGACATTGAGTAAATGATATGGTCTTTATGAATTCGATACATAATACCTCTCCCTTTTATATTTATCTACTATTACTAATTAGCTCTTTTTATACAAGCTCCTCTTAAAATTAAATGTTATTTTTATGTAAAAAAGCACGCAGATTGTTTTATAACATACACTCTTTACTATAACAGAAAGGTGGTATCACTATGCCCCTTATTCCATACAATGAAAGTGATGTTGATTTACTAGCTCGTTTAATTCGTGCTGAAGCTGAAGGCGAAGGTCGCCAAGGTGAGGAGTTAGTTGGATGCGTTGTAGTAAACCGTGTATTTTGTGATTGCTTAGATTTTAAACAACTCCGTACCGTACGCGACGCTGTATATCAAAGCCCCGGCGGATTTGAAGCAGTACAATATGGATATTTTTACCAACTCGCTCGTGAATCAGAAAAAGAAATCGCACGAAAAGTTTTACAAGGTGAATGGCGCTGGCCTGCACGATGGGCTCTTTGGTATTTCCGTCCAGTCGGAGCTTGTCCACCTGAATGGTATAATCAGCCATTTGTAGGACAGTTTAAAAGCCATTGTTTTTATGAGCCAAGTGGTGATGAATGTCCAAAAATGTATTCACGATAGTAAAAAAGAAAACACCGAAAGTACCTGCTTTTATATATACTTTCGGTGTTTTCTTTTTATTCAAGTAATCTAATAGTAAGATAAAATATTTAACTCCTATAACATTTTATTAATCGAATATTCAACATGTACTGAAGTTTCTTAGACTAATAGAAACCAAATGGTATATAAGAGATTATCACTAAATAACAACTTTTAGTTTTAATGTATATATTTGTTTATAAAAAAATGATAAACTAATTTACGCATTGGAAAAATTTTATAATGATAAAAAGGGGATCACTATGAAATTACTACGTTTATTTCTCATTCTAACTCTTGTTGTATTATTAAGCGCATGTGGTAATACAGCAGTAAAAGTCACCAAGGTTCAAAAAAACGGCGAAACAACTTTAAACATTGGCTCCCTGAAAGGGTATTACGATGTACAAACGATCAAAACTGAACAAGGAAATGTACAATTTCCTTTTGATGCAACCGTTGAAGAGGGTACAATTTTATTACAAATCACTAAAGACGATAAGGTCATTTACGAAGAAGAAGTCACTTCTCAAAAAGAAGGTTTACTTTCTTTTGAAGCACCAAAATCTGGATCTTATAATTTAATTGTACGCGTAAAGAACGAAAAAGAAAAAGCAAAAGGTATACAAATACATACAAAACTATAAAAAAAACGGCAAGCGAATTCTAGCTTGCCGTTTTTATTTCTAACTCAATTTTCATAATATATACTTATCGATTAAACGAATTGTTTTGTGTATACTTCATCTTTATTTACATTCTATATTTAGACATTATTCTTAAAAAATCTTCTAAAATAAAAATTAAGTTATGATTTCCGGAATTTTAGTTTAATTACCTAAAAAAATTCTTTATCGCTTCTAATTGAATTTTATGACTACACTCATCACAACAATATGCCCCGTTTGGTTTCTCTTTAAATCGCTTATATTTTTCACTGCCTTCGTAAACACGAAATATATTCTTACAAGAAAAGCAAACAATCTCATAAAACATCATATGCATTTTCCTCTCCTTGTTTATACACTTTTTTAATCACTTGTGAGAAGGTCATTTTTCTACAGTATAAATTTTAATATCCTTTGACTAAAAGGTTTACCTCTATTCTTATCGAATTATATTAATATCTTATAACGCGAGGTGAACATCTTGTTCAGTAATATAGAATTAGTTTTAGATGCTAAAGCAAGTTTAGCTGAAGGACCATGTTGGGATGGAAAAAAGCAACTTTTATATTGGGTTGATATTATGGAGAGAAAATTATGCATATACAATCCTACCGCTAATACGAACCGAGTAATTGCTCTCAATCAACAAATTGGCTGTGTTGTTCCATATTTAGAGGATGTATTACTCTTAGCTATGGAAAAAGGCTTTTATTCTATTAATGTAAATACCGAGAAACTGACACATATTTTTGACCCTGAACCACATTTAATAGAAAATCGTTTCAATGATGGAAAATGTGATCCAGCTGGTCGTTTCTGGGCAGGTTCTACAGATACATACGGTATGAATGCTGCAGGTTCCTTGTATTGTTTACATCATAATTTAAGTGTAGAGAAAAAAGTTTCACATGTAAATACATCAAATGGAATTGCTTGGTCACCTGATCATACATACTTTTACTTTATAGATACACCTACTAAAAAAGTGGTTCGCTATCAATATAATATACGTACTGGAGAAATTCATAATCCAAGTGATGTAATCATTTTCTCTGAAAATGATGGTCTACCTGATGGTATGACAATTGACGAAGAAGGTTGTTTATGGATTGCACATTGGGGAGGTTCAAAAATAACTAGATGGAATCCATCTACTGGAGAACAAATATTAAATATTCCAATTCCAGCTTTATATGTAACATCATGTACATTTGGAGGACCTAATTTAACAGATTTATATGTTACAACAGCCAGAACAAGAATGACGGATGACGAATTAAAAGAGTATCCACATGCTGGTGGTATTTTTCGAATTCAAACAAATATAAAAGGTTGTTCTACATATGAATTTTGCAATAAAAATATTGGAGTTGAAACAATGTGAACCGTATCGATTACATAAGACAAGAAGAAAAGAAATATCACGACCTTTGCTATGAACAATATAAACTATTTGAAATTGGCTCTTGGCTGTACAAACCGGTTAAAACAGTTATGGACTTGATGGATCACTTTGAAGGACAAAACAACTTGCAAGTACTTGATCTTGGCTCTGGCGTCGGTAGAAATAGCATTCCAATTGCACAAAAGTTAAGGAATACTAGCGGCACTGTTACATGTGTTGATTTACTTAATTCCGCTTTAACAAAGCTACAAACTTATAGCAAAGAACATGATGTATTCGAGGTTATAAAAACAGAACAAGCAGCAATTGAAAACTATCATATTGACTCTAACGCTTATGATTATATCGTTGCAGTATCAAGTTTAGAACATGTCAAATCAGAAGAAGATTTTAAAAACGTGCTTCATTCTATGAAAAAAGGGACAAAAAACGGCGGTATTAATTGTTTGATTATTAACTCTAACATACAAAAAATTGATTTAAAAACGAATGAAGAATTAGAAGCTTTAATTGAAATTAATCTCCCAACCGAAGAAATAATACGTCTATTAAAAAGCATTTATAAAGGATGGAAAGAAGTAAAAGTTGAAATAAAAGAATTAGCTTATAATATAGTTCGTGATGAAAGACACATTCAATTAAAAACAAATGCTATAACGTTTGTAGTTCAAAAATAATCGTATAATAAAGATATGATTATTTTTCTCAGATTTATTTTTATTGCACGAAATTTGCAACTATAAATATTTATGAAACAAAAAATAAAAGAGCACTTGTTTCCGCAAGTGCTCTTTTTGGGGATTTTGAGATATCCTATTAAAGAAAGTTAAGGTTACTTAAAGTTAATAGGTACTTCTATTATATGCTTGTCCTTTTTATTTGTGCATAATCAATATATAAACATCTTTAATCATTCTTAATAACTTTTAATTATAGTTCTCTCTTACATTTTATCGTAAAAAAATTGATTGAAGGTTTATTTACCACGTTCTTATTTGGTTCATCAATTTCCGAAACTTGTACTAATCCATATTGATTAAAATCTCGTTTTATAGATTCAGAATCATAGAAGAACATTTTTACGCCTTCCATTATTTCATAATAGTCTTGCTCCAGCTGTTTTCCTTTTCCATACATTGGGGCTTTTTGAGAAACAGTTGTAAAAACCATATATCCGCCTGGTTTTAACTGATTATAACAATCTTCAATAAATTTCTCTCTTTCCTGTTCATTCAACAAATGAAGAAGTGCATGACTAAATATCCCATCATACAGTTTGTTATTAAAAGGCATCTCATTTACCGAACCGTGATAGATACTAATATCTTCTAGTCCATTTTGCTTTGCTAAATCAATGGCTGTTTTTGAAATTTCAATACCTGTTACTTTTATACCATTATCGATAAAAACCTTTGCATTTCTTCCATATCCAATACCCGGAATTAATATGTCTTTAACGTTCTTTTCAAGAAAAAAATCTTTTGTCAAAATTGCAGATTCTGTAGATTCAAATCCCCACATCGTTTGTTTTTCGATAAAACTTGATTCCCAAAATTCCATTATGTATCTATCTCCTTATTTTCAATCCATTTTTAGTATCACATTAAAAACTTATAAATTTTAACGCTGCGTCTACCTATGCCAAATTAATTTTTTACCACATTCACTATAAGTCCATTGAATATAGCACAATTATAAGCCTATATCTATTATAATGATTGGTTTAAAATCCACCCTATTTTATTAATCCTTACATTTGTAGAAAAATAAAAAAGCCAATACTTCCGTTATAGTATTGGCTTTTTCTCACGAGAAATTATCTTTTTATATTGTACCGATCTAATACTTTTTCTAACATTTCTAAAGTTATTGGTTGTGCTTCTTTTATTAATTGATAACCAATACGACCATTCGGTTCCGCTGTAACTTGCTGTAAACTCTTTACATCATGGATTCCTTTTTCTCTTAATTGCATATATAGTTGTTGCTCCGACATTTTTGCCTGCATCAAATTCTCTTTTACAATCTCTCCGTTTTCAACAATTATAATGCTACTTCCATTTAGAAATTGTTCCACCTTCCTTGATTTCAATTCAAAGAAATGAATGATAAGTAGTATGCTTGCAAATATGATAGCCGCAAATATAGATGGGACTACTTTTCTACTTAATACAGGTTCCACAATAATACGGCCGATTGATACAACTATAATGATTTCAGCTCTTGTCATTTGGCTGACAGATGCACTACCTGTCATTTTCAAAACAATTATTCCAGTAAAAGTTAATATAATACTTTCCAAAATTATATTCATAATAACCCAATCCTTTAATGGTGTATTTTACTATCATTCCCATTAAAGTTGTGTTTTACTTACCTATTAAGTTGTTAAACCCTTCAGACCATGATGGAAATAAAGGTATCCAACCATACTCTTTACGCGCCTTATTATTGGAAGCTCCTCTTTCCCAACTATCTTTCCCATCTTGAACTTTAGGCTTAGGTGCCCCTATCGCTGCTGCATATATTGGTAACCATTCTTTACTAGTTGCTGGATAATTATCTACAATATTTACGATTCCTGAAGGCCAATTAAGGGCTAGCATAGTAGCTCTTGCAGCATCTTCAACATGTATAAACGAGATTATCCCATCTGATGCAATAATCTCATTATTACGAACTTGATTTGCTATTAATCCGTTTTCCGCATACCATGTTCCTGGTCCGTATAATGTGCCATAACGAAGTATTACCGATTCAGGTAACTCAGTAACAGCTTCTTCTAATTTCAATATGCCATTAACAGTGACTTGTCGAGGCATGGAAGCAGTAATATGTAGTGAATCTTTTTCAGTCGCAAATGTATCCCCTGGTTCATACGCCCATGAAATACTTTGAGCGATTATTTTCTGTACCCCTACATTTTTAGCTGCATCGACAAGGTTACGAGTGCCTTTTGTTCTAATTTTTGCATTATCCTCAAAATCCCATGAAGATAATGACGTTAATTGATGAATAACTACATCGGGATTTGTTTCTTCTAATACAGAAAATACAGCCTTTCTATTAAATACATCAGCTATTACTGGTATGGCACCAACCTTTTTCATTGCTTCTACTTGCGAAGTATTACGGATCATCGCAAAAACTGTATGCCCATTTTTTATTAACATTGGCAATAAAGAACGTCCTATTACACCCGTTGCACCTGCTACAAATATTTTCATATATGTTCCTCCTCATTTAGTAATCATAAATGTGACGAAACATTTGTAAGGTATGTGACAAATATTTTCTCATTTTTTTCGTTATTCATATGAAACATATACTTTTAATGGTTTAATTATCCCTAAACTCAATTCATCAAAGCATTGTATGAGTGAAGTATAATGTATTTCATGTTGAAAGATCTCTTCTATAAATGGTGTTTTTCCTATTTCTTCAAAAAACCAATCTGCATGCTTTTGATAATCGTATCCATCACTTGATCCAATGATTTGCAATTCTTTCTGATAAAAGTTAGCAGTTAATGTTAGTTCTTCTATATTACCATCAGATAGTATACATATTTTACCATTAGTTTTAAGAGCTTTTTGCAAAGTATGGAACCCACTATTTGTAGCAGAACATTCGAAACCATAATTATATGTTTCTATTATTTTCTCTTCTGAATCATATATGTTTTTCGGACCAAACTTCTTTGCAAAATCTCTTCTATTTTTATTAGGCTCAACAACATCCACGTGCTCAATGCCTAGATAGTATTTTAAGAAATAACAAGCGAACAAACCAATAACTCCCATTCCAGTTATAAGTACTTTTTCATCATGTCGCGGGTTTAGTTTCAATACTCCTTTAGCAGCATCACACGAAAGAATAGATAATAAAGCAACTTTAGGTTGTATAGAACAAGGCACTCGGATTACTTTATGCCCCTTAACTATCCCTATCGTTTCATGTCCATAAAAAGAAACTACTTTATCACCTACGTTTACATGTGTTACTTTATTACCAACTTGAATCACTTCACCATAACTTTCATATCCAGTTTTTCTTGGATAAAAAGGATTCGTTTCCGTAACATCGGATCCATTATACTGTGGTAACTCGGCCCCAATGCTTATCGCTCCTGCGATTGTTTTAACGATAATTTCATCGTCCTGTATGTCCTTAATTTCATTTATTTCCCACTTGAGTTGTTTAGGCCCTTTTAAAATTAATTTATATTGTTCCATTTATATCCTCTCTTTTTATAAAGATGTTATAAGTAATATTGTTATCCATCTAGTTATCGACTATATTTATTTACCCACTAGAGAAATTACCCTTGCCCACGTTTATACCGTTACTGCTCCTGTACATTACTGTTCAGCATCTAACACTTTAAGATTACTATTCTGATAACATTTTAAGAAAAGTTGTTGCCGCCCAAATGAAATAGGCAAGTTGCGTAACGATATACATCGTAATTTCAAAACCTGTAAGCTTTCTTTCCTTTTTTATTTTCTTTAAATATCTATAAAAACAAAATGAACATAAAATCAGTAAAACAATAGACATTTGATATAGATTTTCCACTAAAAGAACTGCCATTTATTTCATCACCTTTCCAATAGAAAGCGGGCTATAGTTCAAGCATATCATAAAAAAGGAATTAATTACCATGTAGTCTAGAGCAAATATTACCCAATTAAAACCAGTCACCTTTTTGAATTTATTCAATACAATGTTATGTAATCGACTACACACGATATAATAGGAGATTACTTTCTTTCACTGCAAATGCTTAGGAGGAAGTTGTACATGCAATTGATTCATAACATAAGAAAGGCATTTAATAACCTATGTAACTACGATACGTTCAATTTAATACACACTATTCAATCATTAAATATTTCACTTCATAAAATAGCTCCTTTTATTACTTCACCAGTTAACCTTGAATACGGAAGGAACATTATCTATCAATCTGAATTTGTAGAGATTTTAGTATTAAATTTCCCCAGCAAAGCAAAGACCTTTGTGCACGATCATGGAATATCTGTAGGATGTATACTAATAGTCAATGGTACGTTACAAAATATAACGTACGAAAATAATAGCGAGCGGATTGAAGAGTTTACAGAGGGAAATATTTTCACAGTAAAAAAAGATACTGTGCATAAAATGTATAATGCTACAGATTCAGCAGTAATAACTTTCCACGTATATTCCCCACCATTAAAAGATGTCCAAATATATGAATAGTCTTTAGAAGGAGGAAATATGCAAAATTTGAAAGATTACTATATAAAGAGCTTACAAGATGGTCGTAACGTTTGGCTCTATGGTCAAAAAGTAGATGTAACTACAGACAAACATTTTGCAGGAACATTAAGTACCATTTCTAATTTATTTACATTGTTTGATGATCCAATACGAAGAGATTCTGTTGGATATGTTAGTCCAAAAACGAAAGAATTTGTTCATACAGCCTTTTTAGTTCCGAATTCCTATAACGAATTATTAATGAGGAGAACCGCTTTTGAAACGTGGAGTTATGCTACAGACGGTGTAATGAGTAGACTATCTGATTACGCAAGATCGAGACTTACTGGCTGGTACGTATCAAAATATTTTTATAAAAAATTCGATGCACAGTTTCCAAATAAAATTACATCTTATTATGAAGAAGCGAGAGATAATCACTTATTCTTAAGCGTAGTTCAACGTGATCCACAAATAAATCGATCTACAGAATCAATGTTGAATACAAACGACTTAGGATTACTAAGAGTTACGAAAAAAACTTCTGATGGAATTTATTTAAGTGGTGCTAAAATGATTGGTACTGCTTCTCCTTATTCAAATGATTTATTAATCTATCCATTAGCAAAACTGACTGATACGCAAAAAGATTTAGCTCACTTTCTCATTGTGGCAGCCAATTCCCCTGGATTACATATGGTTTGTAGAGAACCATTTGCGAATACACATTCAATTACAGTTGATTCCCCTCTTAGCTCACAGTACGATGAAATGGATGCACTATTAATCTTTGATAATGTATTTGTACCATGGGAACGAGTCTTACTATATAACAACCCTGAAGCGTTATGGGCAATAAAGTCAGATGTAGCTTCTAGTAGTTTAGCTTATCACCAAGCAATTGTACGATTAGTAGTAAAGCTAGAATTTATAACTGCAATTGCTTGTGAAATTGCTGAAGCGATCGGTGCTACTACTTATTTGTATGTTCAAGTGAAGCTTGGGGAATTAATTATGCAAATCGAAACAATTCGCGCACTTTTAATTGCTGCAGAAGTTGAAGGTACTACAAATGAAACGAAAACTTATTTGCCGAATTTTAAATATATCGAAACTGCAAGGAATCTTGGTTCCAAATATTATCCCCGTGCAATAGAAATTTTACAATTAATTGGAGCAGGTGGGTTCATTCAACTTCCTTCGAGCTCGAATGACTTCCAAAGTCCGATAGCTGATTTATTGAAAAAGTACTTTAAAGGAACGAATATAGATGCCGAACAACGCACAAAATTATTTAAGTTGGCCTGGGATATCATTGGAAGTCCATTAGGATCTAGACACGAATTGTATGAAAGATTTTATGCCGGAGATCCAATACGAAATACAGCTACGCAATATGTAAATTATGATAAAAATCACTTTAAAAAGATGATAAGTAAATATTTACATTGATGAAAAAGAGCACTCTTTGCTAAGAGTGCTCTTAAAAAATATATAATTATCCAATTACATATATAATTGCTCCGGCCACAACTGCTATTTTTCTCCGTAATGGTTTCATCTTATTCACTTTTATTTTTATAATTCAGCTTTATTACTTCTGGTATATACTTCCTATCATATTTTCTCGTATAGATTTCTCCATCAGGAGTAACTAATTGTAAAACAATCTCACCACAAACCCCATCTAGTATTTCAAATTCACCTTGTGCATTTGAAATACTGTGTTCCTTACTTTCAATTGAATCTTCATAAATTTTCACATTAATTATAGGTTCGTTATTTTGATCTACGATAATACCTCTTGAATACTTTGCAACTGCTATGCATTGATCTCTTTTTTTATATTTAGCCACAACCATTACACCAACTACTATAGCGCTACATACAAACAAGAGAATGATTTTTCGCCTCAAAACCAAACAAACCCCTAATTCAAATTATTCTTTTCTAAACTGAAAATTAAACTGTCTTAATTGCTTGATTTCCCCAATTACTTTACGAATACCTTCTTCAATCTTATCTTCTTTTACATTCGAAACATTTAATTTTAATAGTTTTTCTTTAGGGAAATTCCTCATATAATTCTTATCAATAGTATCGACACTTATTTGCATGTCACCTAATTTTTGTATAAGTGTTTCTGTAACTATGTTTTTCTGCATTTCTAAACAGGTGTGTATTCCAAATGTGTTTTGTCTATTATATGTAAATAATGATGGATCTTCATTTTGCACTTTTTCTAATGTTTCTGCTAGTTTTATTGATCTATTATAGTAGGAAGAATTAATTTTACTTTTATGACGTTCAAACATACCGCTCTTTATATAAATTTCTAAAGCCGCTTGAGAAATCATCGGACTATCAATATCTAGTATCTTTTTGTATGTATAGAACGCATTTGCAATGGATGGTGGAATGACCGCAACTCCAACCCGTAAACCTGGAAAAATAATCTTCGAATAACTTTTCAAATATATGACATGACTACAATTATCCAAGCTATATAATGGATCTGCTTTTGAATCAGTTTCTAAATCTGCTAAATAATCATCTTCCACTATAAATACATTGTATTTCTTAGCCAATAGTGTGATTTTTTCTTTCTCATCTTTAGAATAAGACGTTCCAAGCGGATGATGATATCTCGGTATCGTATAGAAGAATTTTATTTTTCCGGTTTGAAATATTTGCTCCAATTCATTCAAATCGATACCTTCATTCGTACGTTTAATACCGATTACAGGAACTTTATTTATTTCTAGATAATCAATATATAGATGATATGTTGGTTGTTCAATTAATACAGTTTCATTTCCATTCGGAAATGGTATAGAAGTTAATATAGCAAGTGCCTGCTGAACACCTGATGTTATAAAAATATTTTCTTCTTTTGTAAAGACTTGATAATTTGCTAGTTGTTTTTGAATAACTGGTATTAAAGATGGTAAGCCTTTCGGCGTTCCATATACAAACAAATCATTTTTATACGTATCAATAGCCTTATTAATACAATGTTGAAAATCTAAATACGGAAAAACATCTGGATCTGGTGCTGAGGAGGCAAAATCAATTATCTCGTTATTTTCTATAGTACTCTCTGATTTTTTAACAACGTAGTATCCACTTTGAGGGACAGAATATATAATGTGACGCTTTTCTAATTCATGAAGAGCACGTATAACTGTTGCCTTATTACATTCATATTGCGTAACGAGTGACCGTATAGACGGTAATTTCTTTCCTTCTCTTATTTCTCCATTTTGAATCATATTTTCTATGTCGTTTAAAATATGTAAATACTTATACATCTTACACCTCCTTCAGTAATTCTATATTTAATTATATCGATTTTTCATTCATATAGCATTCATTCCTCAATTAGTTAATTTTCCGATCATCTATATCGTAAATCCCAATAGCATATGAATCATTTTCAATCCATTTCTTTACTGCTTCTGTTTTAAGTACCCCTTCAACTTCTTTTTCTATTTTCTGTCCAAGTTCTCTCGCCCCTACTTCATCATCGCTAATCTTAGTTTTTATATCAATGGTAACAGGTTGATTCTTTTTATAATTTATTTGCTGAATACCAAACCCTTCATATCCATTTTTTCTGAATACGTCATCAAATATATGTCCAAAAACTTGATTCCATCTACTCTCTGCCTTTACAACTTCTCTATTTCTTTGAGTTATATTGATTTTATAAGACGTTACACCTTGTATCACCAATCTTTTATTAATATCATTTTTTATTTCGTTACTATCTTCGCTATCAGCAATCTCTAAATCTAATATTCTTTCTTTTTCATCTCTTATAGCAGCACTAAAAAAAGATTCCTCCTTTACCGCGGCTGTAGCAATATCCATCACTATAGACTCTTCACTTTTAGCATCTTCAATGTCATTCTCACAGGCACATAATAAAGCAAGTGGAAATAAAAATACAAGTAACTTCTTTCCCTTTCTCATGCAGCACCCCTCCATATATTTTCATTTACGATAAACTTTTTACTTTGACATATAAATACCTTCTTTAATTATTAAATTTAACATTATTTCACATTTACCCCACTTAACAAGGGAATTACAATTAATAAATAGAATATCTCTATGAATAAATAAAAAGTGAGGGATATATAATGCAACATGTAAATACGATTGATATTAGTAATGTACTACAATTGGAAAAAACTCTTTCGACTTTATTAAATAAAATAATTTCTTCAAAACTAGACCTTGAAAATTGGTTAAAAGAGCAGTCAAAAGTAATTTGGGACATCGAAGAACAATTAAGATCACATTACATCGCCTTTCAATGTAATACGGATGATGAAGAAATAAAGGATACTTTTGAACATGATCAACAATTTGTAAAGCCACTTTTAAAGCGGTACCAAAATTTATTGGATAATAAATATTTAGAGTCACCTTTTCGAATGGAATTAGATTCTAACGTATATGGTTTATTAGATACAAAAATAAAAAATGCTCAAAAGTTATTTTGTGAGGAAAATATCGAATTAGAAATACAGGAAGACAAATTAGTCACAGAGTACTTTGAAATCACTGGAGGATTAAGTGGAATTTGGGACGGAGAAGAAAAAACGATAACAGAATTACAATCCTATTTACAAGATTCGAATCGTGACACCCGTAAAAAGGCAAAAACCATTATTTCTGAACAATTTTTATCTGTTGAAAAAGAACTCCAAAACATATTAAATCAATTAATTAAAATTCGCCATCAAAAAGCAAAAAATATTCAACTAGAGAATTATCGCGATTATATGTTCAAAAAATACGAGCGTTTTGATTATTCAGCGATAGATTGCTATGAACTAGCTGAATCGATACGTAAGTATGTTGTGCCGCTTAAAGATAAAATATTGCTAGAGCAAAAAGATAAACTGCAAGTTGATACACTTCGCCCGTGGGATGTATCAGCTGTAACTCCAGATCAAAAAGTACTTAAACCTATTACAAATGAAAATGATTTAATTGAAAAGAGCACTCATATCTTTAATAAACTAGATGTTGAATTTTCAGCACTTTTAAACCGAATGTATAAACACAATTGTCTTGATTTAACAAGCCGCAAAGGAAAAGCAGCTGGTGGCTTTTGTGAGTACTTACCAGCTTCACAATTATCTTATATTTTTATGAACTTAAATTATACACAAGATGATATTGTCACTTTTATACATGAAATGGGTCATAGTATTCATAACGAACTCATAAAACCATTAAAATTACGACAGTATATAGAAATTCCAGCTGAAACAGCTGAGCTAGCCAGTATGACAATGGAGTTATTCTCGCTTAATTATTGGGATACCTTCTATACAGACAAAAAAGATTTAAAACAAGCAAAAATTAACTTCTTTAAAGATGTTATTTCATATTTACCTATTATGCTTATTGTCGATCAATTTCAACACTGGCTGTATGAAAATCCAAGTCATACTTCTGAAGAAAGAAATGAAAAATACTTACAACTTCAAAAATATTATCAGTCTAGCGTCATACATATTGATGGCTACGAAAACTGGATAGCAACGAGTTGGTTACCTGTACTCCATATTTTTGAAGTACCATTTTATTATATTGAATATGCGATCGCCCAACTTGGTGCATTACAAATGTATAAACAATATAAAGAGGATCCTAAGCAAGCGCTAGAAAATTATAAAAAGGCATTATCACTAGGAAGCTCGCAATCTATAAAAGAAGTGTATGATGCAGCCGGTATTCGTTTTGATTTTTCTGGTGAAACAATTAAAGAACTAATGCTATTTGTAGAAAAAGAATTAGAATTACTTGAGCAATTATAAGAAGAAAGCTGCACCTATATTTTGGGTGTAGCTTTCTTCTTTATTTTATTAATCAGCTCTATGTACTGAGTATCTCCATATCCGATTGTTGGAAAAAGATAAAACAACTTTATTAATAATTCACGAGTTGATAAATCTTTATTTTTAGAGATGAATTTCATTACTGCATTATCTTCTGTTAACATTTCTAAAAATAAGTCTATAGCCTGATACATTACAGGTGGTACTTTATGAGAGGTCTTTTTATGGTTTACTAATACTTCATTGTATATAGAAGAATAATTCCCCAATTCAAGTTCAATTTGATTTACTTTAAATTCATCCTCTCTAAAGCTATTTAAGTATACCTTCCCTTCATAAGCAGACTGTTCAAGGTGAGAAAGTATGGTAAGTAGGTTCATTTGGCAAAACATATCTTCACCAAACCATAGAACAATACATTTATACTTTTTCGTAAAAAGGTTTTCTAACGGATCTATAACCTTTTTTATATAACTTTCTACTGAACTGTTATGTCCTTTCGCTCTTGTTTTAATAAACTCTTCATTAAAAACTTGAGTAGTAGCCGAGTTCACACACATTGCCTCATTAAATGGGGCATAATCAGAATCACCCATTAGCTTTTCGTTTTTAAATTCTTCATACATAACTTGACCATTTAATATGTTAAGTACCTCTTTATCAAATAGCTTACTCTTTCTATCTCGTAACTGTTCAACCTCTATTTTTCTAGAAATATTCATTTTAAACGCCCCTTCTTTATTTAAATTTAGTTTAACAAATGATTGACTAGGCATTTTGTTAAGTTGATATTCTCTTGGATTCATTCCAAAAACATTTTTACATATTCGATTTAGCCGTTCCTATTTATAGTGCGATAGAATATTCATTTGCTGGAAATGGGAATATCGTTGACTATGAGTATTCTATTACAAAAGCACTATTTGAAGGCTACCAAGAGGAAAATGAACTACCAAAAGAGATGATAGACAAGTTTCCATTATTTATTAAATTAAAAGAGATTTTTGAATATAGCTTAATGCATATGTATTGGGATAAAGAAGAATTAACGGAGGAACAAGTACGGATAATGAATCTTTATAGATTAAAACTTGAAAATAATTATTCCTTAATAAATATGTAAAGCGAATGTTGTTTAACTATGTAACTATAGTTGAACAACATCCGCTAAAAACTTAATTGATTAGGAATGTTTTACATATCATCTTTTATTAGTTGTGATTCTTTTGCGTGCTGTATCTTAATTAATATTGCTTTATACAAAAACACTATACCTAGTACAGCGAAAATGATACTTACTGGAATACGGGCAATATGAGGAAGGTAGCGCGGAAGAAAGAATAGACGGACTCTTTCATCCACATCAAATATTTCAAAGACAATCGGCACTATACTTTGGTGCACTAAGAAAAAGATTCCCATAAACACAAGAAGAACAACAACGGCAAGTTTTTTCTTCGGTAATTCTATTTCTGTATTACGAATTTTCTTTTTGTGATTATCACTGTTAATTTTCACCCCACTTTTCATTTCAAATAGCAACTCAGGGCCATTTCTTTCAAGTTTTTTGTAAGCGATGCGCCCAAATAGCCATGCTAAAAACACTCCCGTACAAACCCCAGTCGGTACACCTAACCATTGTATGAATTGTATATGTAATGATGTCCCCAACCATACAACTAGTAACGAGGGTATCGTTGTTACTTGCACCATCAACAGCATGAGCCACGTGGTTATAAACATTTTACTCGCATTCATATCGTCACCAGATATTATCGTTCCTCTTCCACGGCGATGTGGATCAGTAATTGGAATTAAATTAACTACAGAAAATAAGACAATAAGGCCGACTGCCCCACCAAGTAAAGCTGGGACTACTGCAAATACCCATGGATAAACGAAAGTAAGTCCGCTAGTAAAAGTGAAAATTATTGTAGTTAAAATTGCTACAGGACCAATAGCTATCAACCAAGCTAATTGACGACCACGCACGTCAATCCTTTCTGCGCCAGGTGTCACCAACGTTAACCATAACGCGCTTCCATCGAAACCATATAAATTACAAGCAAACATACTTGTAAATACAATCATAATTACTCCCGCCCAAGGCATTAAGTATGGTATATCCGCAATTGTAACTATAATCCCATAAAATACACCTATCCATATTCCCATCCGCAAGAAACGCCCTCGTTGTGGATCCTTCCCCCAACATTTTAGCTCCTTAGTTATGATCGCTCCTATTTTAGTTTCAAAAAAGATTTTAAAAACTTTTCTATAATGCTTTTTAGTAATCTCACTTTGGATTTTTTTAGAATCTCTCACTGTACTTCTAGTCAATAATGTAGTCCATATAAATAAAAGAAGTCCACAAAATATCGTTATTGCACTCAAGAAAACACTGGTTAATAACCAATTAGATTGACTTGCGTACTCAACAGCAAGTATTGTCCAACTAGATGGCATCATGTAAAGTAGCACGGTATCAGTAAATATTATTCTATTGATTACAGGAAGTGCATACCAGCCCACATTTAGAAATGCAATAATGAAACCAATGAACATCGCTCCCATTTCCATACCGACTCTTGATTTCATCGCCTCACCCATAATACTAACTATTACTTTTGATAACAACACTACAAAAACTAACTGTAAAATAATTGCCGGGACCGCAACTACAATTGCATATATACTAATTCTAGCTGCATAGATTAATAATCCTATGAAAGCTAAAAAACTAACCAGTGGGCCTACTCCAATAAAAGTTACACCGAGAAGCATCCTAGCTAGTTTATAAGAATTGAGCGGAAGCAACACAAAATATTCAGGACGTAATATTCCGTCTCCTCCAGTAAGCATCGGACCTATAATCCACCCTAGTGCCCAAATAGCGAATGTTACATATAAAATGCTTTTTGATATAGTTTGTTCTGTTGGATAAAAAGAAAAAAGTAGAATAGTTCCAATCGCTAGCAACAAACCAACTAATCCTGTCATAATAAATAACACTGCCCTGCCACGATTCATTGAATGTTTAAGCATTGATAACTTCATTTGAATTAAAACATTAACCAAGACAATTCCCCTCCTTTAGTGGCGGGTTTACCTACTAATCGAATGAAAATATCCTCTAGTTTTTCTTCACCACAAACATCTTCCATCTTTCCAGATGAAATTACTCCCCCTTGCGAAATAATCGCAACGTGATCACAAAGTTGTTCAACTAATGCCATGACGTGACTAGAAAATACTACAGAACCACCTGAACTAACAAATTTCTGTAAAATCTTTTTAATAGTAGTTGCAGAAATGGGATCTACTGCCTCAAACGGTTCATCGAGAACGAGTAATTTTGGCGCATGAAGAAGTGCAAGTGCAAGGCCGAGTTTTTTACGCATACCAGTAGAATAATTAATAACTAAAGTCCCCTCAGTATTATTCAGCTCTAATACTGCAAGTAATTCTTCTGTCCGCTGAGCAACTTCCTTGGCATTCATTCCTCTTAACAATCCCATATATGTTAATAATTCACGACCAGTAAGTCTTTCCGGTAAAGCCAACCCATCTGGTAATACCCCAATCAGCGCTTTAGCTTGTTTTGGATTACCCCAAACATCAATCCCAAAAACTTTAGCGTTCCCTCCATCCGGTCGTAACAAACCAACAGCCATCGATAAAGATGTAGTTTTTCCTGCTCCATTAGGACCAACAACTCCGTAAAAAGATCCCCTTGGAATAGTTAAATCAATATGATTGACTGCAATAAATTCACCGAACCGCTTATGTAATTTCGAAAGTTGTAGCGCAGGAGCAGATTTCTCAAATTCGGTGGTCAATGAAATCGATTCATCAGTTTTCATAAAACGGACTCCTTTTTTTACTACTATATTTTTTGTAAGCAAAATCTAATAATTTTACTCATTTAATTACACTACTGAATCATTAATTTATTTAGTAATTCAATGTTATTAGCTGACACCTTTTCAGTTAACCTAGCTGCAATAATAATAGGAGCCCATTGAAAGATCTCATTTCTTGATAACCTCGTATTTCTGCAATATATATGTAAATACATTTCAGCTAATTCTACTGAAGCTTGAGCGTACAATAAATATGTACGAAATACATCTGCACCAATATCACCTGAAGTAGCATCTACCCAATCTATAATTTTCACATTACTATTACTGAGAATTAGATTAAATGGATGGAGATCCCCATGACATAATCTATGTTCAAATTTGATTGCTTCTAACTTATTTAATATATTTTCCTTTTGTTTTTCATCCAATTTATGCACAGATTTAATTTGACGCTCTAACCTTTCCCTCATTAACTCCATTTCATCTGTATTCACATGTATAGCATGGATCTTTTTTTGCTCATTAACACAAAGGCTGATATAACGCTCTGCCTCATTTAAATTATTAAGCAGAAGATCACCAATGTTGTCCCCTTTTACATGTTCCATAATAATTGCCTGTCTATTTTGTATCTTTTTCACTTCAAATACGTTTGGAACTGGCAACCCGCATGAATACGCATATTTTTGTTTTTTTGCTTCATTCATAGACTCTGTATCTGGGAGGTAATCTTTAAATAATTTTACAACCTTATCATCAGTTAAATAAATTTCTGCTGTATTCCCTTTTGCAATTGGATTACCTAAAACCACTTTATTTCCCCCCTTAACATAAATTAGAATAACACCTTATACTTCTCTTTAAATTCACTATAATCCTAGCTAAAACCTTCTTCACGAATATACAAAAAACTTACCGCTTTTCATCCTTAAATAGAAAGCGGTAAGTTTAATTGTTTAGGAATATCCGAATGAAACTCTGATGTATGCACAATTGAAAATGTATATCCTTGCTCAATAAATGATACTTCATTACGTTTACATTCAAATGATACACTATTTTTCTTAAAGTTATTTTGGATTCGCTGTAAAAATGCGACGTCTGGTGTTCCAAAAGAAACGTGTACTTTCGGTGATAGAGCTTTCATCGCGATTGGAATCCAAGGTCGCTGCCACCAAGTTGCGACGACATAAGCAGTGCCACCAACTACAAAGTTAAAAATATCCCCGTCTTCCATCGTTTTCATATTTAGATTTGATTTTAGCCATTCCGTAAAAACAGGTACACTTTTAACAGGAAGACCAATTTCCCTTACATATAAAATGTTTAAAGGTGACTGCGGTACTAATACATCTTCTTTAACATAACTATGCGCGATAATTTCGAGTAGATTTCCATCTCCGTCTTTAAAGTATAAATTGAATCGACCATCCTCTTCATCAATTATATGACCATCTTTCCATTTCACAATGAGTAATCCAGACTCCTCAAGCCATCTTGCTGTTTCATGAAATTTTGAATATGGGATTTCAAAAGCAAAATGTGCAGGTGCAATTGGTTCATACACTTCTTGAAAACTAATTGTTGTATAAGGTGTTACTTCAAATTGAATGAAGGATGCTGTTTCTTTTTTTATTGGAAAAGATAATATGTCCTTATAAACTTGTTTTACCCCTTCTATGGAAACCGTTTGTAGTTTTATATCTGATATATGTGTAATCACTTTACATTCCCCCTCATTTCTTATTATCTATTCGTATTGTATTACACTTATAAACAGATAAAATCAAACGGAAGGATGGATTTTTCATATAGAAACTACAACTTTAGTATGAATATGTTAGCCACAATTATTTTTTATTTCCGCTATAACAATTTCTGGTTTATCCCAGTGCAACATGTGTGTAGTATCAGGAATTACTTTTACTATACTGTCCGTTTTCTCTTTAAAAACATGTACTGTCTTATCTCTATAATCCGCCCAAACTTGTGGGACTGTAGCTCGAAGTAATACAATATTAGCCGGTAGCTTCTCATATATATCTATTGTTTCATCTTTATGCATACCTCTTATTATATTATTAGCTGTATTCCCCCTGGCATGCCACCATACTTTATTATCCATTTCGATCCCTAGATCCTTTACAGCAACTTCTAACAATGAAGACCACCTAGTATAAGCTTCTTTTTCACTTTTGAAAAATTCGTCCCAATTATTAAAAACGTATTCATCAAAGTCTTTTTCATAATAAGCAATTTCTTCTTCCAACGCTTCTTCTTGAAGCCTTTTTGTTTGATATCCACCATCAATAAGAATACTTCCTTGTACTTTTTCTGGATGATTTAACAAATAAAATAACGCTACAAAACTTCCCCATGAATGTGATAGAAAATAGAAGTGTTCGATTCTCAATTCATTTATTATTTCATTTAACCAATTTGCTAAATTTTGCATCTCATAATCTTCTGTTCTTTCAAATGGCGGGGTTTTACCGTGTCCAGGTGCATCAACGGAGATAAATCTATACTCTTCTTTTAATTCTTCAGCAATTTCTATAAAACTTAAACTCGTACTACCTAATCCATGTAAACAAAAGATAACGGGCTTGTCATTATTCCCCCATTCAGTAATATGTACATTTATTTTTTCATTGCTAATATAGTAACGTTTCAAAACATTTATCCTCCATATTTTGATTTTTTAATTTATACTTTATTTATTTCTATTATTTTCAAGTATTTCCTGTATTCTTTTCCACACAAAAAGCTGCTTTTCATTTAAAGAAAAGCAGCTTTTACACTAAAATATATTATAATTTAACAGCGATAATCATAAATCTTTTTGAATTCGTACGAATCCCTTTTTCAGAACTATTCGTTTCAATGAACTTTTGTAAAATAGTAAAATCTTCTTCCTCTTTTCCAAATCTAGGAATAATAGGCGTATGTTTTAATAAGAAAATGAGATCTTCAGACGTACTGTAATAATCAGTAACATCATATTCACGTACTTGCACGAGATCAAATCCTGCACTAATAAGTTCATCCATATACTTTTCTTTTAAAGTGCCATCTCGTTCATCTAAGCATTGTCCTCTGCCAAATGCTTCTTTCAGGTTTAATTTATCATTCTCACTTACTTGTTGCGTTAAGAAAAAAGCACCTCGTTTCATTACTTTCGCTAACTCAGATGCTATAAACGGTGCGTGACAACTTGAAGCGATATCAAAATGGGCATTCTGAAACGTTAACGCTTCAGAACCCATTTGAAGAAACTCAACATTTTGTACACCTGATTTTTTCAAGTTGGAATGTGCCGTTTCAATCATGCCGTTAGAATTATCAATTCCAATCAACAATTTAGCTGATGATGCTATGTTAAGTACATTTTCTCCTCCGCCTGTACCAACATCAAGTAAAATATGTGATGGTTTACACCTTTCTTTTACCTCACTATAAAAGTCCCATGTATCTCCTACAGTTTCACATTTTATTTTACTAAAATCCCATCCATTTAATCTTCCTACTTTATCATAGAAGCTTTTATACTCTAATTCGTTCATCTTATTACTTCCCCTTTGTAAAAATAAATTAAATATGTATAATAACCTACGACACTCCTTAATTATA
Source organism: Bacillus sp. PPSBB_2 (assembly GCF_045291115.1). Taxonomy (NCBI): domain Bacteria; kingdom Bacillati; phylum Bacillota; class Bacilli; order Caryophanales; family Bacillaceae; genus Bacillus; species Bacillus sp. PPSBB_2. The sequence goes on along the minus strand of NZ_CP147983.1, from coordinate 2,615,357 downwards.
TATTATAAAATACAAATTATTAAAACAACATTTCCCTTCAAACTACAATAAGTTTACATAATATTTTTATGGTTTATCTTTATCTATATATTCTAAATGCCCTCTTCCCCAACTACACATACTATCCAAAACAGTACTGACTGTTTTTCCATGTTCAGTTAAGCTATATTCTACTTTAGGTGGTATTTCTTGATAAATTTCGCGTTTTATTAGTTGATCTTGCTCTAATTCACGTAATTGCTTTGCTAACGTCCCTTGAGATATATCTGGTATTAATCTCTTTAATTCACCAAAACGTTTCGTTCCATCTGTTAGCAAAATAAATAAAATAAGCGGCTTCCATTTCCCACCGATTATTTGTAATGTTGCTATTACCTCTTTTAACTTCGGTTCTTGTAAATCCATTTTTCTCACCTCTCCTCAGATATCATAAAGTGAAACTTTAATCAGTGGGGGTTTTGTTCATCCCACACTGATTATTAGTTGAACCAATCGGGCTTTTACGGGCAGTTGATCTCTTACCTAACTTCCTTGCATTTTCCTAACTTTGAGGTGAGAGTTTTACTGCCCGTTAATGCGGGATAAACAATATGTAGAAATTTTTCGTATTACTTATCCGCATAAATAGCAATTAGTACGAAATTTGCGACTATGTACATATAAAGTGCGTACTTTTCACTTGCTCCCTTTTAGCGAATAATAAAAGCATAGCACAGTTATATTCTAAAGTTTTTTATTAAAGGAGTGGCTAAAATATGTCTATTACTACATTAGAAAATAGCCGTATTGTTATCATTGGCGGGAGTTCTGGTATTGGATTAGCAACAGCAACTCAAGCAATTAAACAAGGCGCACATGTTATTATTGCCGGACGCTCGGAAGAAAAATTAAAAGTTGCTCGAGAAGTAATAAATAACAATCATCTTCAAACTTATATATTGGATAATCAAAATAAAGAGCAATTACAAAATTTTTTCAAGACAGTTGGGAACTTTGATCATTTATTCACACCGGGAGCCTCTTATACACTTGGACCAATTACCTCTACAGAGGAAATTGCTGAAAGTAGCTTCATCGGAAAGTTTCGGCCTCAATATTATACCGTAAAATATGCAATTCCTTTTCTTTCAAACTCTGGATCGATCGTGTTAATGTCCGGTGCCTTTAGTCAAAGACCACTTAAAGGTGCGCCTGCTTATGGAGCTTGCAATGGTGCTATTGAAAGTTTAGGGAAGGCCTTAGCTGTGGAATTAGCTCCTATTAGAGTTAATGTGGTTTCTCCTGGAACAATACAAAGAGAAAATGAACAAAATGAAAATAGACTAGTTGCTTACGAAGCTTATAAATCTCTTTCACTTGTACAACGAGCTGGATATAATGATGAAATTGCACATACTGTCCTATATTTAATGCAAAATAGTTTTACTACGGGTAATGTATTATTTCCTGATGGAGGGTACACATATCATTAATTATTAAAAATTTAATGCCTCCTTGTATTAACTAGTATTAAGGAGGCTATTATTAACTAAAAAAGGGATATATTAATGTAGGATCTTCTTTCAAAAGTTCTGCTAACAACAATAATTGCGGAAAAGGTCATAAGATTAACTCTTTATCCAGCAACCCCTTTTGTTCTCGAATCATACCGCCTCATCCAATAAAAGCCGCCCTAATTTCTATTCCCTACACTTTTATATAAAATTAACCTTATAAAGGTAGGATTCAACAACTTCTTACAGAATTCTATATTTAATACGTATTGGACGGATTATTTTCAAATTCCTCTTTACTAAAGGTGGTTCATACAATTGTGAAATTTGTACAAGAACGAAGATTAACTGTCAAGACAATTTTTTCAAAAGAATACAAGATTTTTATTTTTGGTTTACTCATTTCACGAATCGGGGATTCATTATATACTTTTGCACTGCCTTGGATTGCCTATCAATTAACTGGTTCAGCTGTAATTATGAGTTCTTTATTTGCTGTAAACGTATTGCCAATCGTTTTATTTGGCCCTTTAGTTGGTGTACTAGTTGATCGATATGATCGAAAAAAGTTACTTTGGATGGCGGATATTACCAATATTATTTTAGTAAGTCTCGTACCAATTTTACATGCATTACATATATTAGAAGTCTGGCATTTATACGTAATTACTTTTATCTTAGCAGTTATGTCCATGCTTTTTGATGTAACAACAGTTACAGTCATTCCACACATCGCAGGTGCATCATTAACGAAGGCTAATTCTTTATATCAAATGGTTAATCAATTGGCTAGTTTGTTTGGTCCAATCATAGCTGGGCTTTTCATATCTTTTATTGGCGGCTTTCAAGTACTTTGGATTAATGCTCTTTCATTTATTGCTACATTAATTGCTGTGATTATATTACCTTCTATGAAAAACTTAAATAAAAAGAATACTGATAAAAAAATATTGCAAAATGTACTAAATGATTTGTTTGATGGATTTAAATGGCTCAAAAATGATCGGTTAAATATAGCTTTGTCACTTCAAGCTATGGTAGGTAACTTTGGAGCAAGTGCTGTTTTAGGTGTACTTATGTATTATTTATTATCGACATTAAATTTTACCTCCGCACAAAGTGGTTATAATTATACTTTAATAGGAATAGGTGGGCTTTTAGGAAGCTTAATTGCCGTTCCTTTAGAAAAGAAATTTCGACGTGGTATACTTATTCCTTTACTCCTATTTTGTGGAGCGCTTGGATTAACATTTGCTTTATGGAGTACATATTGGCTTGCTCCCGGAATTGCTTTCGGTATCGCGATGACATGTAATATCACATGGAATACGATTGTTACATCAATTCGGCAGGAAACTGTTCCATCCAATTTGCAAGGACGTGTTTTAGGTTTTTCTCGTGTACTTACACGATTATCTATGCCATTGGGGGCATTAGTAGGTGGAATTATTTCAGCCTACAATCCTGTATTTATATTTGCTTTAGCTGCTTTTACTAAAATAATTGAAGTCTTTATTGCCTTATGTAGTCCGATACGAAAACTGTAAAGAGGAAAAAATTATATATTTTGAGATATTAATAAAATAAAAAAAGGCATAAAACATGCCTTTTTTTATTACTTATTTGTTTATTGGATAACAAACTTCTGTAACCCACTTATTAGGATCGGATTCCATCGCTGGGCTCACATGATAAATATTAAACATCGGGCCTGCTAATTTGTAACCCTCTGTCTCAATCCATTTTGCCGCAGCCTCATTTACAGCTGTCATCTGTTCATAACTTCCATTAACTGTTATAGAAGCTACATGAGTCGATTCCATATTTTTAAATGTAACGTCTTTTGTATTTTCGTGCTTACCTAGAATACTTAGCTGTATTTCTATATCTACATCATTTTCTTTGTATTCATGATCATGGAAAACCGCAATACTATAACTCGGTTGGGCAATACTAATATTTTTCATTTGAATTTCTTGCATTAATACACTCCATAAATCACCTTCGCAATTATACGATGGAATAATCTTTCTAACACTAGCTACAGTTCTTTCTGGAATTTCTTTTATTGAAACATGATAATTCATCTCAACAACATCCTCTCTCATCGTTTTCATTGAGTCTTCGAGGAGACGTAATTGTTTTTGGAGGTTATTCATGTCTTCTTTAATTTGAGCACTACGATTTAAAAATTGCTCTTTTATGGTATCTATATTATCGCATTCTATTATTTCTTTGATGGTAGCAATATTAAACCCCATAGCTTTTAACGTTTGAATTTGATTTACTTTTTTTAATTGGTCTGCTGAATAAAATCGATATCCACTCTGCTCATCGACTTTTACTGGTTGTAGTAATTCCACTTTATCGTAGTGTCTCAACATTCGTATACTAATGGAAGATAGTTTTGAAAAATCCCCTATTTTAAACATGATTTCCTCCTATAAGTTACATCTACTTTGAAGCTCAACTTTATCTTAAACAATGACATTGTGTGAGGGTCAATCGTTTTTTTGACGATTTAAACGATAATTTAACATGTTATATTTACATAATTAAAAACCTATATTCCTATTTTATGACTACTACAATTGACAATCCATCATCAGTTATTTTTCTCTAAACATTCATAAACCGCCATCATATCTCGTTTATCCAACTCACGTATGCGATTAAAAATTGGTATTTTTCCAACCGCTTCTGTTAATAAGCTTTCATTCACAACATCACTTGCTTTTCCAGTTAACCACGTTTGTACATCCACGCCCTCGACAACTTCTTTTAACCCTTCGTCATTAATACCACTTGCATTACAAGTTACACATGGAATTGTTAGTTTAAAGACACCATCATGTAGATTATCTTCGGTTATCACTTTCTTACCTTTACAAAATGGACATGGATTACTTTTTTTAATTTTATTAATTTGGGTAACTAATTTTTTGTATCCAAATGCTTCGTATACATACGTAAGTTTTTTATATTTACCATTTGTGAAATACTTATCTATAATGGTTTCTCTCGTTTCATAAACATTAGGGAAATCACAAACAGTTACTTGATTATTAACACTAATGGATTCGATATTTCCTTTTATTTCGCCCCAGAATGGTAAGACATTTTGTAACACCATTTCATAGTTTGAAAAGCTTGCTTGTTCTAATTCAAACATCTTCAGTGCAACTTGTGCTTTTCTTGGCAATAAAGAAATATCTTCCGTCAATACCATATCGCCACCAACAATAGACTTCAATTTAACAAGTGCCGGTAAATCACCAACTGTTTTCAATACTTTATTAATAGGCTGATTGATTATTTCACGAATATCTACGTTACCAAATTTAAGTGGTTTATGATGATTTAAAACCGTCCCCTCACAAATTGGACATTTCATCATTTTTTTTGAACTCTTAATTTCTTCTTTAATAGGTGCTTTTGAAATAACAATATATCCACCAATAATTGTATTAAACCCTACCCATGTTCTACGTGTCTTTCCTTTTTTATCATAAAATGATTTTTCAAAATATCCATACCAAAACGTATGCTTTTCTTCTTCTGACATATCATTATAGCTCTTTGACAAATCGTGACCAAGCTCATTTTTTATTTCTTCGAATAGAAATTCTATTTTTTCATGCTGATAAAATTTTAATACCTTCATGATTTCTGGATCGAATAGCCCATCCCAAAATGGAACACTTTTATCTTGAATGGCAATATCTTTATCAAAAACTTCAATTTGAAGACGTCCAGAACAAGATGGACAATGATTGTCCTGTGAATAGAAATCAAAACTTCTCGTATCTTTATTAATTGGATGAGCAGCTACAATATGATTAATTAATCCACCAAGCTCATATAAGAAACTATATTGACTATATAAATGTTTTTCAAGATCAATAGCAATAACAGGTGCGATTGTATCAGATTCATATTCACCATAAATTAACCTAGCCATTGATGATAAACTTTTTAAAATACCGCCCTTATAAACATTTTCGGCATTTTTAAAATAGTTAATATGATTTTCTTCTAAATAGTGAACTCCTTTTTTCTGCTTAAGCATTGAAGAGATATTTATTTTCTCTGTGCTATTCACATTACTTTTTTGACGATAGTAATCCTCATGATTAACAACATCCAAATGCTCTACAGATTCATTCTGCCTTTTTCCAAAATCAACTATATAATCAGAGCTTTCTAACATGTAACGATTATGCTCAATCATAATGATAGAAACTGATTCATCTTGCAGAATACCTCTAATACTATCGATAAATTGATTTAAAATATTTTGTGATAAACCTTTTGAAGGCTCATCAAAAATGAATAATGTATGTGGATTTCTAGTGTTTGCAAATAATTCCGAAACTAAATGAACACATTGAAACTCACCTGTCGATAATGTTTGTGTTTTTCTCTCTAATGTTAAATAGCCAAGTCCTAACTTAATTAGTAGGCTCAAACGTTTATAAGCGATATCTTCATTTGGAAGTTCATCAATAATATCCTCAATCGAGCGCTCAAAAATATCATCAATGTCTTCACTATACTTTGTTAGTTTCTTTTTAATATCTAGGAAAGTTGCTACAGTTGATCGACTTGTAATTGATTGATTTCGGTCTTGTCCCACCATAACTAATTTATCTTTTGGATATCTTTTCAAGAAATCTGTAGCTAGACATTCATTGACAAGTGTAGATTTCCCACATCCTGATTCTCCTGTAACCGTTACAAGCCTGTTTTTAGGAATTTGAAACTCCTCCATTTGGATATTACGGCAATATAAATCATAGAATGTATAATATTCTGTTGGTATTTCTTTATTTCGATCCCACAGTATTGACTTTGGTCTTGGTGATTCTTTCACAATTTTCCCGCCATATTTTCCGCTACCAGGTCCAAAGAACAATTGCTCATCAGTTGTATCTAGTACCGTATCTGAATGATCAATAAGCCAAATTTGATTTTTACACCCTAATCGTTTAATCTCTTCCAAAATTTTCAATAATGTTTCATGATCAAGTCCAACTGAAATCTCATCAATAATAATTACAGCATTTTCACTTACTGCCATGAATTCAGCCAAATAAAGTCGTGTTAACTCTCCACCTGACAACGTACCCATAATTCGATTTAATGTTAAATAACCAATGTTCATATTAATAATATTTTGCAGTATATGCTGTTTTTCTTCACTAATATTTAATTCTTTTGCTATTGAAAGAATAGATTCAACACTTAAATCATTAATATTTGAAATTGAATGTGGCTTGGCCAACAAATCAATTTCATGTTTTTCAATTTCTTCACTATAACGTTTTCCCTTACATTTTTTACACTCAACATTTTTTGTAGTACCACGGCCTTTACAACCAGTACACCAGCCTAATTGATTATTAAATGAAAAGACCTCTGGAGAAAGATTAAATACTTCAGCAAGTTTTTCCCGAACCTCTGTAAAAACACCAGTATGAGTACCAATCGTTGAACGTGGATTAGACGAAATCGATGATTTCCCTAAAAAAAGTACTAATGGCATTTCTTCCATCTTAATAGCACTAAAATTTGTTTCCATAATGTTAGGAAATAAATATTGATATTCAGCCTTTGGTAATAAAGAAACTAATCGTTTTTTTGACTCTTCACCAATTGTTTGGCAAAAAGTTGTTTTACCCGATCCAGATAACCCAGCAATTCCAAACGATTTATTAAACGGTATAGTTGCATCTAATTTATTTATGTTATTAGCAATTAATTGATTTACTTTCATATTAACCTCTATTCTTATTTATCCATAAAAGCATTTTTATAATATAATAATTACATAATGAATATTACCTATTATGTAATTATCCTCTAACTTCATGAATCTTACCCTTGTATATTTCAAACCATTGTTGCCATTCATCTTTAGAAAATTCTTTCTCTTCTCCTTCTAAAACGCAAGAAAAAAGATTTAAACAAATATGCCAACCAGCTACATCTCTCGGTGTATGATCTGTTAATTCATGAATGTACTCTTTAAGAAGTAAAAGAGTACCATTTTCCTCTTTATGTATTTCAAATCGGACACGGTCTTTATCCCAAGTAAATTCAAGTACTGAGTTTAGTTGACACTCTAAAATATCAATATTTATGAATGAACCGTCCATCATGTCGAACTTTATTATTCCACCAGTTTTAAGGCTTTCAATCTGTAAATTGGACATCCATTTTTTCAGCTTACTGTTTTCTGTTAATACAGACCAAACTTCCTCTACCGTATATGGAAATTCACGTTCAAATTTTACAATATATCCATCAGTTAGTTTCCAAATTTCAGCTATCATTTTGATTGCCTCCTTATATAGAATATATGTTCTTATTTCATTTTACACGAATATAAATATAAAATAAATATTTATGTCAACGAAGTGTTAATTTAAAGCGAATGACGCTGAGAAAAACTTAAATATTTTCTAAATCGAGTTATATAGTATTGAAAATTAAATATAGATTTACGTACAAATAAAAAAGCCGCATTTGCGACTTATGAAATCATAGGATTAACTCCTTTTTTTGTTGAATGATTAGCGCTTAATCGCATCGACAATTAGCGATGGAAAACCAAGTTTATCGCCTTTATTTCTAGAATCATACCTTTTCGAACGGAAAATAACACCGTCGTTTGCATCCCATTCGTTGTAATAAAACCGACCATTTTCATCACAATATTCAAGTAAAACTACCTCGAATCCAGCAGTTTCAAACATTTTCGTTAATGTTTTATAATTATGAACGATTTTATGACTTGCTGCTGGATGATCTTTCGGACCGGGGCCCCCTATTTGAACTATATTTTGATATGCCTCATCCTGAAAGAATGCATCAGGGACTCCGCACCGAATATGACCAGATGGTTTTAAAAATTCATAACAAATTTCAGCTGCTCTTACACCTTCTTCAAAAGTAAGGTGTTCCCATACATGCTCAGCTAAAATAGCTGAAATAGAGTTGTATTCAAATCTTTCTTCCCACGTAGCTTTATCTAGTAAGTTAAGTTCATCTTCTTGTGTTTGAATCCAGCCTGGATTATTATTAAACACTCCAGCTCCGACAACTACTTTAATTTCGTCTTGTTTTATTACCACCATTTTCACCTCTTAAATATTTTAATTCATTAATATATTCTATGTTTACTATTATGCTTCCTCCTTCAACAAATTTAGTAACATGAGTCCAGTACAATACCGAACTCATGCCCTAAAAACTCTCTAACGCAACAATCTGTCTAACTCTATAAAATTAGTTCATAATATACGATTTTTCTTACAGAAATATAGCACACCAAACATTAGCATAATACCAATCACGTAAAAAATTGTTGTTCCGCTCCCACCAGTATTAGGAATTACCCAATTATTCTTCGCATTTTTCACTGTTATTTTTTGTGTCTTTACTGCTTCTGTAATTTCTATTTCTATTGGATCTCTAAGTAACATGTATCCGTTCGGTGCTTTTATTTCTTTAATCGTATACTTTCCAATTGCTAATTGGTTGGAAATTACCTTTCCTTTTTCATCCGTTATTAATCTACTAACTTCTTTCCCTTCTTTATCTAACACTTGAAATACAGCGCCTTTTAGCTTTAATTCACTATCCGTATCATCAACTTTTTCAATTTCAAATTGCCCATTCGGATCTGGCAATTTCTTATTTCCTATTTTAATTTCTACTACTGTATCTTTTTCTATTTTTACAGCTATTTTATCTTTTAATAATTCGTAACCTTTAGGTGCTTCTACTTCCACTACGGTATAGTTTCCTATTGGTAAGTCTTTTGATATCGCTTCTCCTTCTTCATTTGTTACTAGTTCTCCAACTATTTTTCCTTTTGAATCTTCAATTTTAAACTTTGCTCCTGCTAGCTTTTTATTTTTATCACTTATGTCTACTTTCACAAGCTTCATTTTCCCCATTGGATCTGGCAATTTCTTATTTCCTATTTTAATTTCTACTTCTGCATCTTTCTCTACTTTTACAGCTATTTTATCTTTTAATAATTCGTAACCTTTAGGTGCTTCTTTTTCCACTAAAGTATAGTTTCCTATTGGTAAGTCTTTTGATATCGCTTCTCCTTCTTCATTTGTTACTAGTTCTCCAACTATTTTCCCATTTAAATCTTCAATTTTAAACTTTGCTCCCACCAATTTTTTATTATCATTATTACTATCAACCTTTTTTATTTTTACTTTTCCTGTACTCGGCTTGTTCCAATGTTTCCAGTTAAATTTGAAATTGTGAAACTCAAATCCACCAGTTTGTTGTACCGCACCGACAAATGCTTGTCCATTAATCGAACCGCCTTTTGTTTCTAATACAGCATTGGGAGCAAACACACTTCCAACAACACCATATCCTTCTGTTGTGATCTTTTTCGCATTAGGAAAAACCCAAATCATTTTACTGTATAGCTCAGTAAATGGTGAATTAGGAGAATAGGGTTGTGATGTGGGAATTATATCCGTAGCCCTTCCAATATTGTTCTTGTCATATAGAATAGCCCCATTTTTAAATGTAACCTCTATCGCATCCGAATACATAACAATAAAATCTTTGTCCTTAGCACTCGGTAAAAATACATCTCTTATATCTAAATTGATTTTCCCTGTCAATTCTGATGAAACATAAATATTAGGATTGTTTATATCTTTTCCGATTCCATGACTCATATTTGGAATTGGGGTATTCGTTTTATATTGACCTGCATTTTTACTGACTTGGTTCACTATATTGCGAAATTCATTAAATTTCGCGTCAATTTCTAGTTTTTCTTTATAAACGATACGATCATAAGAAGATTGTATGATGCGATCTGGATCACTCTCTTTTGTCATTACAACTATTCCGTTTTGAATGATAAAAGATTCTTCTCTTGATTTCTTAAATTTTCCAGACAATAACAAAGACGGATATCCCTCATCAACCCATTTTTCACCTACTATATTAGATGTTCCCGCTGCAGCACCTACAATCGTATACCCCGATGCATCCATGTCACCTTGAACTGCAATTGCCCCTTCAATGTCGCCACCTACTGCTTTATGGTTACCAAAAACAACAGCATTATAACGCGATATATCTCCTAGACCTTCTAAGTTAGTCGTGGATCCATATGCTTCTTTTGGTACATATACGACAAAACTTACACTTAACATTAACAAAACAATAAAATGAATACTTACCAGCTTTAATCGTAGCCTCAATTCCTTTGTTCCCACCTTTACCGTATTTTTTCTATAGTCGAATAAAATGAAATTTTTATTAATGATGATTTACTTCATCTCCTATATACCTTCTTTACTTATCTTTGAATTTCCGGTCCCACTTCCCATTAATGCAGGATAAATAAATACATTCTATCAAGTAAACCTTTTCTTATAAATTTCGACTAGAAACACACATAACAATAGGATTGTAACTATTACAGTCCACTTATTAAATATAACTATCTCTGTACTCACTTTTTGTTTTTCTTTCTCGTTTAACTCCACACGCTCACCTCGAACTAGCAATCTATTGGTGTTTACTCCATAAGGCATACACGTAATTAAAGTTGTATAATCTTTATTTTGTACAATTTGTAGATCGTCCGTTTCGTGTGGTAACACTACTTTAATTTGATCTACTTTATAAGCAAGAACTTTGTCTAAAGAATGAATATAAAAAAGATCTCCTTTTCTCAACTTATCTAAATCTGTAAATAATTTTGCTGATGGTAAACCACGATGCCCTGTTAAAATAGTGTGCGTATTTTCTCCACCTACCGGGAGCGAAGAAAAATCTAAATGACCTATCCCGCGACTCAATACTTCCTCAGAGGTCCCTTGATAGATTGGCAGTTTTATATTAATTTTCGATATTTCAATATACCCCATTACATCTCCTAAATTTAACGCATCAGCATACGCTTGATGATTACTTTTTTTTTCAGAAAATGGATCTGTAAATGTTTTCGCAGAAGTTTGAACTTGTTTATTATATTCGGCTGCTTCTTTTTCCCTACGTTCGACTTCTTTCTTTTGTAATGCTTTAATCTTCTTATCGTAAGAGCTAATCTCAGAATAATGTGCACGGGTCGCCAACCAATTACTAATAGTAGGATATAAAAAAATACCTAATCCAAATAAAAAAATACCTCCCAAAACAAGATTTCGTTTCATATTTCCACCTCTGTATATGCTTAAATATCGAAAAGAGGGAAGCATTTTGCTTCTCCCCTTTTCCCATAGTTACATGTTCCTAAAATCTTAATTTCTAGCAAACTTTTTTCTAAAGAAAACAAATGCCGCTGTAAGCATTAAAGTAAGGCCTATTACAGTAAAAAGAGTCGTTCCTATACCACCCGTTACCGGAAGAATCCATCCACTTTTATTATTTTCTATCGTTAATTTAACCGTTTGATTATTTTCGCTAATCTTTACATCAATGGGGTCTTTTAATAATTGATAAGAAGCTTTTGTACCATCTTCTTTTGTATATGTCGGTGCTTTCGTTTCAAAAATTTGATAATCTCCATATGGAATGTTAGACCATTTAATAACACCATTTTCATCTGATACACCTGTTACTTCTTTTCCTGCTACGACAACTATTTTTCCATTATTATCTTTAAGTACAAACTCTGCACCTTTTAATTTATTCTTATTAGCACTATCAATTTTTGTTAACTCAATTATTCCAGTTGTCGGAATAACAACTACAGGTTTAGATTCCTTTTCTCCAATTACATCATTTTTATTTGTAAAATGTATTTTTGCTGTATTTAAAATTTCCGAACCAGATGGTACTCCTTCTTTTACTTGGGATTTAATTTGCAAATGAAATTCTTTTTTACCATCTAATTTTGTGAAATCTTTTACTGTAGCTGTTACTTTTTGACCTTCTATAGCTACCTCAACAACGTTTGCATTTACTTCTGCTCCATCAATTTTCACGATTGGCTTTCCTTGAATCACTAAACGATTATCCAAAGTATCTGTTACCACATATTTTTTGTATTCCTTAATGTCTTCTGGAATTAATGTTTTAATATCATAATTATAATTAGTTAACGGATTTATTGGTAACGCTTCCAATTTTCCGTTAATTTTTTTATCAATTGTTGGTTCTTCATAGTTTTTCACTTCTATTTTAACTACTGTACCAGAAGTAATAGTTCCATCTTCATTAATTGTTCCGGAGTTCTTAACAAAAAACTCACGTTTAGTTGGATCTATTACATAGCCTTTCGGAGCTTTTGTTTCTTGGAAATAGTATTCTCCATACTCCAATCCTTGCACTCGGATATGGCCATTAGCATCTGTTGCTAACTCTTTTTTCACTTCTGTACCGTCTTTTTTAAATAAAGAGAATACTGCACCTGCTAATGCTTTTTCATTTACACCAGTTTTTATTAAATCCACTGCACCACGTTTAATCTCATTTTTGGGATACATGTGAACATCATAGTTTAGCACCTTACCCTCTTTATTCGTTAATGGGATATCCACTGTATACGTATTGGGATTTAGATTAACATGTGGAGGTCCTGCCACTTCTTTCACCTCATAACGTCCTAGCGGAAGATCTTTTAATACAGCTTGTCCGTTATCATCTGTTACTACTTGATTTGGAGTGGCTCCCATTACAGGTTTCACGTCTTCTTTTACGATTTTCCCATCGTTTGAAATTTTTTCAAAAGAAGCAACCCTTTTCACTTCAAACGTTACACCTTTTAATGGTTTCACATCTTTTGGCACCTCTTGATTTGCAGAACCGTCACCTTCTAGTCCCTGCGCTCCATCTTTTTCTTGTTCATACTTATGAATCGTTAAAGTACCTTTAGATGGTGAATCTGCCTTTACTAATACACTAGACCATGTAGAAAATGTTAAGAATAACACTAAAAGCACACTAAATATTTTTTTCATTTCTCTTATCCCCTCGTAGAATATAGTTTAGATCAGTATTTCTGCTTTCTAATTACCCTGATTTTAAAAAAAATAGATAACAAGATTCCTTACGGAATTTGTTTCGATATTATTGAATTTCCCAGATACAATGGATGTATGGAAAGGATCCATCGGGAATTTGCTCATTTCCCCTGTAGCTCTGTCTACGATAAAAAGTCTGTTACCCGAGCCATTGCTATCACTACCAACACACTAGCTGTTTCGATAACTGATTGGGCTTTTGGATAGTAGTTCAAAAGGTAGCCCCCAAAAGTTGTCATTGTATTCTCGTAGGCGAGGTTGTGGTTACGCAATGAGCTTCTGGGAAATCCCATAGTATCGAAGCNAATCTGGAAATTATCAGTCTGAAAATACGCCCTTAACCAAACAAGGCAATCGTTATCTTCGCTATTACTTAGTTGAGGCTGCCAATTCAGTAAGAAGATATTTGCCTGAATATCAAGCATTTTATCAAAAGAAATACAAAGAAACACCCAAACATCAACACAAAAGAGCCATCGTCTTAACCGCAAGAAAATTTGTGCGTCTGGTGGATACGCTACTACGTAACCATCAACTCTACACGCCACCAAGGAGCGTGATAGAAAAATAACACTTTGTTATTGACGCAATCTTGGAAACGGCCCGAAAAAATTTCATTTTTGGTCGGGTCTATTTCCGTATGCTGAAAAAATCGCACCTAGAAAAAATCAGTCTTGTTTTACTCTTGACTTATTACCACTAGACTTTACTACTTCTATCATTTTAAAAATTTCTTTATTACTATTACCTTCTTAAAAGCAATAGTGTGCCAAGTATCAGATTTAAACGAATAACATAAAACATAGTCGTCCAACAATCCATTGTTTACAATCACTTATTCACTTTTCTTATCTTCTATTATTACGTTGTCTCTCCACATGATATATGTAATTTTCTCCCCTAAATTACACGTATATCCCTATTTCAAGAATCATTACATTTGTTACATAATAGCTTTCACTGCTAATTTCGACTAGTCACTTACTGTCAATCTATTCATTTCTCACTTCCTATCCCTATTTAAAATCCAATCTTAATCATTTTTTAATACATATAAGTAATAACCAACAAATAAGTGTGACGATTCATATTTTACGTTATTGTCCAAAACTATTACCTGTATATTCAAATAATATGTGCTATTCATGTTAAATTATGGTATTATTCTTAGAAGTTTATAACTTTTATTTATATTTTTTATTGATAAAGGTTTTCCGTATCTACTTATGAAAAAGGAATATATGTTTATTTAACTATTACGCATAACTGTAAGGAGGAAGAATATGACTAAAAAACTCAGTCTAGTTGAGATAGAGTACATTTGCAATATGTTTTTTCAATCTTTCGAAATTCCAGTTTGTTTTTTAGATTGTAACAAAAATATTCTTTTAGAATTTAAATCAAAAAATGATTCACATTCGTTATATACATCAAAAATAGAACAGTTACATATGCTTTTTCAGAGAAATGATACATATAATTCCCCCATCTTCAGAACTCACGAATATCTAGGGCACTTTATTTTAATTCACATAAAGAGCGATTATATGGTGAACGGTACTGTTATTATTGGGCCCTTGACACATGTAAATTTTTCTACAAGTAAAGCGGATAGTAACCTTAATTTTATTCCAAATTATAAAAGAACAAGAGACCATTATTTTTCATTGTCAGTCAAAGATCAAAATTTCTTTGTAAATATAGCGATATTGTTCTATAACATTCTCTATAAAAAAAATTCAGATGTAAGCACCTTTTCAAATAACAGTGACTCACTTCATATAAGTCATAGCAGCATCTTAAACGAAGATGTATATATTTCAATGCAAAAAGACGAATCTATTTATCATAATTTATATATAGAGCAGCAACTACTTAGTTCTATAGAAGAAGGGGATAAAGAAACCGTACTCAAATATTATTACGAATTCCAACAAGAGACTCTTTCATCTTTATCTTCATTCCATCAATTAAGACGTCATAAAAACATTTGTATTTCATCCATCACGCTCGCTACTAGATATGCGATAAAAGGGGGACTTCCATCTGGGATTGCTTACAAAATTTATGATTTACATATTCAAAGAACAGAAGATTCAAAAGACAAAGAATCTGTTTGGGATTTATTAAAAAATGCTTTTTGTACCTTTGCAGACCGTGTAAAGGCACAAAAAACACAGCAATATTCACAGACTATTGCTATTTGTAAAAACTACATTTTTAAAAATATTTACAATCCAATATCTGTTAAACAACTTGCTAAATTTGCAAATGTGAATTCAGATTATTTATCTATATTATTTAAAAAAGAAGTCGGTATTTCATTAATTGAGTACATTCAACGTGAACGAATCGAAGAAGCAAAGAAATTATTAACTTTCACCACCTATCCTTTATCAGACATATGCGCTTCGCTTAATTTTAGCGATCAAAGTTATTTCACTAAAATTTTTAAAAAATTCACCAATGAAACACCTGGTAAATATCGAAAATCTCATGTTGTCATTTAGAGTGAAACTTCCATTAAAACAAAATGTTTTCAGTAACTCATCAATGGCAGATTAGAAGCACTCCCAGATTCATGAACTATAGGATTTATGCTTTTTCCAAACCAAAAAACACGTTACTATTCTTTTATTTTAATGAGAATAGTAACGTGTTTTTTATGTAATGTAGTTTTGTAGACAGAACATGATCCAACTACAAATTTTTATAGAAGCCAAATGCACCGCTTAACTACTAAAATCTTATTAAGTAAAAAATCCATATTTTGTTTTACTTACTTTCTATTTTATTTCTTTTGAATAATGAACTCTTTTCTTCAAACGAATGATCCCTACTATTATTTTTGTATCTTTCTAAATTTGCGAACAAAAGTGAGTACTGTGCCTGTAATAATCATCAATATGCCGATTGCTGCACTGTTAGTTGTACTTACACCCGTCTTTGGAAGCTCCTTATATGTATATTCTTTTTTATCGCTATTACTGTTGTTTGAGATATTACTCTTATTTTCCTTATTAGCAAGGCCATTAGCTTTGCTAGTTTCTTTATCTTTCACTAATACTTTTTGTATTGCATTTACCTCATTACCCACGGAATCTCTAACACTATATATTATTTCATAAGTACCAGCTTTAGTTGTATCTATAGTTCCTTCATACGCTACTTTAGAAATAAGGTCACCGTCCTCTTTATCAGTAGCTGATACCCCTACCAATGGATCAAATTGATCACCCTCAGTAATTGAAGTTGTAGCAGGTACTTTTAGTATTGGTTTATCATTTTTAACTTCTTCTCTAACTTTGACCGTTACAGTTTGCTTCGCCGTTACTTCATGACCTTTAGAATCTGTAACCGTGTACGTTAATACGTAAGTACCGGCTTTAGTTGTATCTACTTCACCATCAACTTTGATTTTAGAAGTGAGATCACCGTCTTCTTTATCGATAGCTAATACTTCTGCCATTGGAACAAATGAATCTCCTACATGAATTGTCGCTCCAACAGGCACTGTTAATTTAGGTTCTAAATCTGATGTTTCTCCATTTCCCTCTACAATTACAGTCTGTCTAGCCGTTGTATTTCTCCCTTGGGAATCAACGACCAAGTATTCCACAATGTATGTACCTGGTTTTGAAGTATCTACATCGCCTTTATGCTTTACTTTATTTGTTAAATCACCCTCTTCTTTATCAACAGCTTTTACATTTCTCATTGGATCAAACGTATCACCTACACGTAGTGTAATCGTAAACGGTACAGTTAACTCTGGAGCTTGGTTTTCTGCTGTTTTTTCATTTTCTTTCACCGTTCCTGTAATTTTTGCCGCATCAAAAGCATTTTGGACTGCTTGAACTTCAATTGAGTTCGCTCCATATTTATTAGTTGCCACTTTAAGGCATGCCAATTTCAATTCAGAGAAATTAGAAGTCATATTTAATTCATCAGTATTTGCATAATAGAAAATATCAAACATTCTATCTTCACCAATACCATTTACATTTACACCGTTATGAGTACCACCTTGTGCAATTAAATACGCAACTTTATTAATAATACTTGAGTTAAAATGAACGCCTCCATAATCCTCTCCATTTAAATCATTATATTTACTATAATCATCAGGATACGGTAGTCCTTCTGAAAAATTAATTGCAGTTGGATTTTTCATATTACGAAAAGTCGATCCAGTTTGTTCTCCTATTGTCCAGTTAAATTCCCCATTATTTATGTATTTCTCTATAGCCGTTCCCATAATATCCGATAATGCCTCGTTAATTGCCCCAGATTCTCCTGAAAATTCAAGGTTAGATTCACTTGATGTAACTGCATGTGTAAATTCATGACCCGCTATATCGAATGCTTTTACCATAGGATCTCCATATAAAAGCATACTAATGTTATTAATATTAGTACTAAATGCATTCTCCCAATTTTCAGGATCATTTGTTCCTCCAGAATCCCATGCATGTACAACTGAAACTACTTTTCTTCCTTTATTATCAAAACTATTACGCTTATATTTTTCTTTATAAAAATCGTATACCTTTGTTGCTAAGAAATGAGCGCTTACCGCCTTTGGATCATTAAATGTTGTTGAAACACTAGTTGCTAGTATACCAGGATAATAACTTTCTTCATTTGTAATATCTCTATAATTTACATCATATGTCTCAATTCCTTGTCCTCTTGTGTAATCAGCAAGTGCATAATTCCCACTGGTCTGTTTAGAAATACCAAATGTACGAGTTACGCCTAAATCATCTTTTCCTGTTCCAGTTAATGATGTGAAATTGCTAGTTTTATTTTCCTTAACGGATTCAACATACTCTTCACTTATTTTCAAACTTGATTCTTGTACCATATCTTTTAACATTTCACCATTATGAGCATTCACTAAATAAGTTCCAGATACATAATTTGGTGTTGTAGCAGCAAATGTAACTTGATATGCATTGCTAGCCTCCCCATGATTTTCATCAACAAAAATAACTGCCTTAACTTCTGGCTCAGAAATAAATTTAGTATCGTTTCCGTACTTTTTATAAATATATTGTTTTGCTTCTTCTTTTGATAAATTAATAGGTTTCTTTAAATCTTCTTGTGTTAAATTTTGTGCGCTAGCTCCTGAAATGCTTTTAATAATACCTTTTTTATCTACGTGAGCAGTCAACTGGTGGGCATATACTTCTTTTCCTTCATATATTTGTTGCATGCGCACAAGTGTAGTTCCATCATAAGAACCACGTTTTTGAAGAACTTTGTAATCTACTCCTGTTTCTGCACTAACTTGTTTTGGAGACAAAGCATGCTCCGTATTTTCCTTAAGTGCATCTTTCACTACATTCTCTGGTGCCTTTTTTGATGGTTGTGTCAGATTACCTGTACCGAACGAATCCTCTTGAATTTCAACTTGCATTTGACCAGGTTCCTCTGCATGACCTACTCCATATAGTGTTACACTTGTTAAAACGAATCCTGTAGTTAATGCAACTATAGCTATTTCTTTTTTATTTCCCATGATATTTACCTCGTATAAATTTCTATTATTTATATAAAACTGCTAAAATGTATACAATCTATTCCTAACATAAAAAGATGACTTTTGTAATCAACAAAAGCCACCTCTTTAATATGTAATATCCCTAAAATGTTTTTAATACATAATTTCTATACAAAAAAGAAAAAAGCATTCATTAACGAGCATTTTGCAATACTTTTATTAGGTCATTTATATTTTCAACTTTCTGTTGAAACTGATCAAGTCTGCTATGTAGCAATGAAGGATTTTTATCTTCAGTTGAAATAACTTGTTTTAATTCGTTTTCTAATTTATCATACATATCAAAGAAATTATCAAATTCTACACTTACAAGCTCTTCATTTTCGCGATAGAATCTTTTTGCTTCTATATAAGTCATATATGATTTATTTAAAAATCCTAATGAAATTAAATATTTAGAAGTGTTTTCTTGATAAATAGCAATATTACACGCTATTTTAATATCAGAATAAGTCTTTTGAACGAGACAATGCAATTCAAAAATCTTAAACTTTAATCCATTATTCATTTCATCCCCTCCCATCGTATCTATTCTACATAAAATTAGAATATTATACAAAGAAAATTATTAGCATGAAATTGACAATTTAAAAAATAACTTAAGGATAAACAAAATCCCTCTCATTATAAATTATAGTTGCGGAGCATTTACCAACATAACAGCAAAATAAAAAGCGAAAAGAATAAATCTTTCCGCTCTTAGAGTAATAAATACATTTCATATTGCGCTAAAGAATTCTTTTCAAATCCACATTTCTTAAGAAAACCTTCCAGTAAATTATTGTTAGGAAACCCAATTGATAAACTTGATAAATTTAATTCTTCTCTTGCTACTTGTAATAATTTCATCCCAACACCAATATTTCTATAATCTTTGTCTACGAAAATAAAACTAATTTTACCTTGTTTATTTACACATAGAGAGCCTTTTAAGTCATTATCGACATATGCACCATAAAATACATTATTTGTTTTTTTGATATAATCAATATCATTTTGCCAATTTATATGGAAGTTTAACCATTTCTGAATTTCATCTTTAAAAATTGGAAATTCTAATTGTTTTACTTCACTATCCTTACAATCTTTATTCATTATTTTAGTCAAATCATTTAAATTATAATAAGAAAGATCGTACACTTTTTCATAGCCCAACTTATTATAAAAATGAATCGCTCGGTCATTTCCTACAATGACTTCGAGAAAAAGTTGCTTACATCCATGTTGAATCGCCTCTTCTTTATGCAGTTCAAATAATTTTTGACTTACACCAATACCGCGGTAATTAGGATGAACCGCTAATGTTCCACAGCGCATAGTCTTTATACTTTCATAATCCTTTATACCACCTAGTATTACGCCAACAGGTTTGCCTTCTTCTAAAGCAAGAAAAGAATGTTCTAGCAAATTACCTTCTGGTCCCAAAAAACGTTGTATAAAATCCTCTTTTGAAACCTCCATCTTAATAATGTAATCTGAAAATCCATCTTTAAAAGCTTCATATACTAAATCAATATTTACTTCACTACACCTTTTATATTGAATCATATAAAATTGCCCTCCAACTGCTTATATTAAACTCAACGTGTACCCATATAATATATTCCATCTATTATAAATTTCAGCTCTTAATTTGAAATAAGCGGACATTTCCCTACATATAACTCACTATTGATTTGTTTTATAACAAACTATCTATTATTTACTACATTAACCTCATAAACACGTAAAAAAGCAATTAAATGCTCACATGCTCTTTCACATGCTAGCATTTTAAAGATTTTTTGTTCTTCTTTCGTTTTATCATTTGCTTGATCTGAAGCAGCTTTTAAACAGAGAAATGGTTTTTTATTTATTTGGCATACATAGGCGAAAGCTGCTACTTCTTGATCAACTGCCAATGCTCCATATACAGTATGGAGTAAATATCTCATTTCCGAACTACGAATACGTTGATCTCCTGATAAAAATGTACCGAAATGTATCGGATCATACGATCGTATTTTTTTTATTCTTCTTACAAGTGATTTTGTTGTTTCAATAGGTGCTGTTCTACCGTTATATAAATTAAAAACATCTTCCCCTGAACCAGCAGCAGTAACATCATGTTGTATTGCGTTTAGTGCGACTACAATATGACCGTTTTTCACCTTGTTTGATAAACTTCCGCATATTCCTGTCATAAACAACTCATCTGGCTGAAACTCACTAATTAACAATTGTACACAACTAGCGCAGCTTACTTTACCGACACCAGTAACAACTGATATAATTTCCAGCTCATTAATAGTATGAAAATGAAATTCCCAAGCTGCTCTTTTTTCAACACGTTCACTCGGATAATGTTGATGCAAATACGTCAGTTCTGGTTCCCATGCAGATACTATTGCAATACGTTTCATTACACGCTTCACTTCCCCTATTGTCATTTAAATATGTTATCTATACTTTCTCGTTCATAATCTGGAATCCATTCTTTGTATTTCTTATATAAATCTCGTATTATTTCTTTATTCTTCGCAATTACTTCACATCCTCTATCATCATACATAAACATGACAATATCTTTCGTTGCATTAATGAGAAATACATCTGGATAAAAAATTTCTTTTTTTCGTCCAAATCGAGGATACAAATCAGAAAAATCCTCATGATTAGCAGCTTGTATAAGCGATTCATACTTAATATCTTCTACGAGACATTTTAAAGAAAATTGATATGTACAATATAAATCTGCTTCTTCATCTTCAAATAGAAACGGTAATGTTTCTTGTCTTATATGAAATCTTAAATCTCTTTTCTTAATATATTTATTGTATACATTTATTTTCTGTGGAGTTTTTATGTTTTCCTTTTTAAATCTATAAACATTTGTCACTACAAACACTACATCTTCTTTTGAAAATATGTCTTCAAATAAGAATTTATTATATGTATATAGTTGAGAAAAGTATTCCATATTTAAATCGTTGGTTCCTTCTACAATTTGATATTTATCTTTTCCGAAATCAAAATGCAAATGATTTTCCCACTGAGATAATAAGTAGGGTCCTAATGTAACTTCTGGAAATGTTTGATTCATATATTCTTTTAATTGCATTTCCTTGTCCTTTCTACTGTACAATTCTTTTTAAATCCCAATATGCTTCTTCTAGCCACGGGTGTATAACTTTCAATGTATCTTTCCTTTCCCACAAATATGAAATATATACAAAAGCTGCTTTTTCCAAAGATTTTCCCAATCCTTTTTTTATTTCTATTAAATATGGTGGTGTCCCTTTTTGATCCCATTCTATTTTATCTGCAACAAATAATACTAAATCCATCTTCGTTGCATGTTTACGCAACGTTGTATGGCAACAAATTGCATTTAAAATCTCTTCATCTTCGACTTTAAATATTTCTTTTGCGATTACCCTCGATAATTTTTGATGAATAATCATAGGAAACTTTCTTTCCGCTTCCACTATTTCTACACCAAATTCTTCAGCAACTGCAATCCGCTCCTCGTTTGGAAAAATGCCACTAATATCATGTAAATATCCTGCAATTGCTGCTTTTTCTTTATCTACGTGAAACTTTTCTGCAATCTTTTTTGCCTCATTTGCCACACGAATTGAATGTTTATATGTAAACTCTTTATTATATTTTAGTAGAAAAGCTTTAATATCATTTTCTATTTTTCCAGTTGGAGTAAATGAATATTTATCATTACATAACATAGAAAATCCCCCTTATAACTACCTTTCATTATAATGTAGAATCTAAATATCTTTGTTATTTTATATTCGATATTAATCTTTTTACTCCTTTTTAATACGTTATATGAAATTTTATACAGAATCATCGCTACAAGTACATAAATGTTTGATATTATAGTAATGTTGATGATTTGTAAGGAAAGGAACTACACAATGAATAAAAACATATTAATTATTGATGATGATAAAGAAATTGTTGAATTACTTGCTGTTTATTTGCGAAATGAAGGCTATAACATTTATAAAGCTTATGATGGCGATGAAGCATTGCAAAAGGTTTCTACATATGAAGTTGACCTTATGATTTTGGATATTATGATGCCAAAACGAAACGGATTAGAAGTTTGTCAGGAAGTGCGTGAAAATAATACTGTACCAATTCTAATGCTTAGTGCAAAAGCAGAAGATATGGATAAAATATTAGGCCTTATGACAGGTGCCGATGATTATATGATCAAACCATTCAATCCATTAGAATTAGTAGCTAGAGTGAAAGCTTTATTACGAAGATCCTCTTTCCAAAATGCTACTTCGCAAAAGAATGAAGATGGTATTATTCGTATTCGCTCTGTTGAAATACACAAACATAATCATACAGTTAAAGTAAATGGAGAGTACATTAAACTAACCTCTATTGAATTCGATATTTTATATTTACTTGCGAGTAATACAGGAAGAGTATTTAGTTCAGAAGAAATTTTCGAACGCGTTTGGAATGAAGATGGTTATGGTTCAAATAAGACGGTAATGGTCCATATTAGCAACTTACGAGATAAACTTGAAACAGTAATAAATGGAGAAAAATTTATTCATACTGTTTGGGGAGTTGGCTATAAAATTGAGAAATGAAGCATTTGATATATTAAAAGATATTCCTAAATGGAAACTTATTTTTTGGCTTTTATTAGCTATCACACTCACTCCTATTACTGAATTAATTATTTATCGCCTCGTTACGAGTGTAATTGAAAGTTCACTTACTCTAACCGAACTCGGTAAAGAATTCATTCGAATTTTTGGTTATGAAAAGTATAAAGGGATTAAAGAGTCTTTATGGATGATGATTGTATCTTATTTGTTTTTATTTTCTATTTTTTCATCCTATCTTTACATTTTTTATCGTCACGAGAAAAAACTTTATTATGAAACTTGTATAAAAAAAATGATAGAAGAAATTCGTTATATTGCAAATGGAAACTTCAATCATAAAGTTTCTATTGTAAATCATAATTATCTAGAAGAATTAGCAATCGGGGTCAATGAAATTGTTGAACAATTAAAAGTCTCCATTGATGAAGAAAGACAAGCTGAACAAGCAAAAAGTGAACTTATTACAAATGTATCACATGACTTACGCACTCCCCTTACCTCTATAGTTGGATACGTAAATTTAATCCATCATGATAATTATAGAGATGAAGTGGAATTGCGATACTATATTCAAGTCATTTACGATAAGGTAACTCGTCTTAATGCATTAATGAATGACTTGTTCGAATATACACGTGTTCAAAATAAAGAATTAAGCTTGTATTCTGTTCCTATTGATATTGTAGAGTTACTTGGACAATTAACTGTTCAATTCCGTATACAATTTCAAGAAGCTAATATAGAATGTCGGCCTTCTTTCCCGTCTCAAAAGCTCATGGTATTAGCTGATGGTGACAAATTAGTGCGTGTGTTTGAAAATCTTATTATAAACGCTATCGCTTATGGAAGCGAAGGTCGCTATATTGACCTTACTGCTTATGAAAGCAATAATATGATTACAATTGATATAACAAATTACGGACAACCTATTCCTAGTACGGATTTACCTCATATTTTTGAACGTTTTTATCGCGTTGAGAAATCTCGCTCTACAAACACTGGTGGATCTGGACTTGGATTAGCAATTGCAAAAAGTATAGTCGAATTGCATAAAGGAACAATTGAAGTATATAGTGATGACGAAAAAACAACATTCACTGTAAAACTACTCCCATACAAATGTTAATATTACAAATAAAAAGTTCAATTTCTTACCATATAAGAAATTGAACTTTTTCCATAATTACCCTAAATTTAATAATCCTTTATAATTCTTTAGAAATTCTTTACCTTTTCTTTCTTCCTAATTAAGCATTCCTTTTTACAATCCTATTATTGATGTCATAATAGGAGGATCGCTTATGCAATTCTTAAAGAAATTCGCTATTTTATTATTATCTTTTTTTATTACTGCACTTATCGTTTTATATTTTTATCTTTATGTAAATGGTCCGATTATTCAAGCTAAATCAGCTATTTTAATAAATGCTAATTCAGGTGAAATTGTTTATAAAAAAAATGAAGAAACTCCAGTACAATCAGCTGCTTTATCTAAATTAATGACAGAATATATCGTATTGGAGCAACTAAATGATAGAAAAATACAGTTAGATGACTTCGTACAAATAAGTAACGAAGTTTTCCGAGTAGAAACAAGCCCTATACAAGTAACATCGAATGATAAAACAACGGTTCGTGATTTACTTCATGCATTGCTACTGGCAGGGAATAATCGTTCTGCACTCGCCCTAGCAGAACACATTGCTGGAAATGAAGATAACTTTACAGTATTAATGAATAAAAAAGCAAAAGAACTCAAGTTATTACAACCATCTCCATTTCTAAACTCTACTGGAATTAATAATAATACAAATAAACAATCAACTACAACAGCGATAGACGCAGCTAAACTAGCAGCACGATTAGTAAAAGATTTTCCAGATGTATTGAATATTACGAAACTAACCTCTTACCAATTTACCTTCAAAGATTCCCAGGTTTTCAATACGAATAAAATGATATATTCCCTTAATGAAAACATTAAACTTCAAGGTGTTGATGGCTTACAAACTAGTTTTTCAACTAACGGTAATTATAGTTTTGTCAGTACAGCAAAACTTGGAGATACTAGACTAATTTCAGTAATATTAGATGCAGATGAAGAAAACATTTCATTTATTGAAACAAAAAAGTTGCTCCAGTATGGTTTTGATCCTTCCTCGTACTCTGCACTCCAAGCTTTTAAAGACGCCCTTACATCTTGGACAATATTGCTTCAGTTTAAAAATTTAATTATACAAACTATAATGATTTTTTTAATCATTACCACCTTAATGTTTTTACATATACGTCAGAAAAAATCCGAGGATTTCAATTAAGAAATCTTCTTATATATATAAAACCGACTTGCGCTTGAGATGCAAGTCGGTTTTTAATTCTATCATCCTCTTCCAAGCAAATTTGCTGAAACTGGTTGCAAGCTTAACTCTCTCGCCCATATAGATAGCTGACCAATATGATAAATTTAATATCCCATTACATGTCTTAAAACCTATGTTTTTTGAGGCATACATCCATCTCTGTTTCCTTTCGTTGTGTTCGTTTGTTTAGTTTAAATGGGTTAATCTATTAATTCTATTAAATCCAACAATTGAACTATTACACTTTAAAGTTCTACTCATATACTATAGTAGATTACTAGAAAGGAGGCTTAACTATGGATAGTTGCGTTGTATTTGTAAACGGACAACCTTTTTTAGTTCTTTCAGTAGCTGGTATTGAAATTGCTAGATTAGAGATTTCCCTTCAAGTAGCATTAGCTCTAAGAGTGCTTGGGATACCAATCTGTGATTAATTACCAAATTAAAAGAAAAAGAGGGCATTAGCCCTCTTTTTTTATTTTCCTCATATATTTTCTTAACAACAAATAAAATTTTAATTTTTATATTGTAAGGAAATTCCGAAAAATAAACTCATTTTATTCAATAAAAAGAGCACCACCCATACCTCATTATCCGTTTCTAAAAAATTAGAATTCGATTAATTACAAAAAAATTTAAATATACGAACGTTACATAAAATACTTGTTAGAATAGCTGTCCTTCACACTATTTATTTCGCAGACGTTATATAATCAAAGCACCAATGATTAACTTTTTATACGGCTTATTTTAAGTGTGCTAGCATTCTAGGCTAGATGATCATGACTGCAAAAAAAACTTCAAGTTCTCGTTTATATAAATCAGATAACGCTTTCACTTTTTGAATCGATTGATAATCTTTAAATTGCGGTTCGCTATCTTCTTCTCCTTGAAGAGCACTAATCCAACTATACTTGAAATCATGTTTCTAACATACCCCCAGTTTGCAAAGTAAATCTTCCTCTCAAAGTTGTTCACACCACTTAAACCAATCATCTCTTACTTGCCAATTATATTGAAATAAAGTGTACACATTTCTCTCTCCCTTACTTCAATTATCCACCTAACAGCATCTGTTATATAATGTGGTTCATCTTTTTGAATATAATGACCACTTTGTTCTGCAATTATTAGTTTATTTTTGTTTGATAATCTTAATAATTCTTCTTGCAATTGTAACCATTTTATTTGTGCATCTTGCGAATAAAAAGCTTTTTTACCAGCAGCTAACACGACGAGTGGAATATCTCTCGTCGACTGACAATATTTATCTGCTTCACCCAGACTAAACATAAACTCTTCATAAGAACTTTCATGTACAAATTGTTTATAGTAAGCTTCTTGAAATTCTGGAGACATGATTGGCAAAAATGCTTCTTTATAATTTTCTGGTGTCGAATCAACCAAAACTATTCCCAACATATCTTCAGGATAAAAATCAGTAAATAAACGTGCATTTATACCACCAAAAGAATGTCCTACAAAAATATAAGGTGGCTTCAGTTGTAAAAGATTTAAGCATGTTCTCAAATCTTTTACCATTTCAGAACTAATACGTTTCTTGGAACTCTTCCCGCTTTTGCCTAATCCAGCCCGATCGTATGTAAGTACCGTACCATATTCCGTCAGTTCTTCAGCAGTTTGATTCCATGCCTTCGAATAATCACCATAGCCTGATTCCAATATAATAACAGGCTGCTTCTTCTTTCCTTGGAATATTTTCGTATACATTTTAAAATCAGCAACTTGTATATATTCCTCTATACATTTAACCATTGACAATCACTTCTCTTCGGCCAAGTTCCTCTACAGCGTGATTAATTATTTCACTTACAGATAAAGAACCATCCAATATGATATCTGAATTCGGCTTAACAGTATGAATTGCCTCTAAATAAGCTTTTCTCGCATATGTCATGTAATGTTCCAAATCATTATGTATTTCATCTATTGTACCTTCCTTAAAATCTCGCAAAATCCTTCTAGCCATCGCAATATCTAAAGGCGTATCAATAAATATAGTTACATCAATGAATTTTCGCATCTCACTATTTAAGTATGCAAAAGGATAATCTACAATAATATAGTCTAAGGTATTATTTTGTATAAGTTGCTCAATATCATGAATTAATGGTGTTAATACCCACTCGTCGTAATTCGCCCCATCATCAATCCATTTACAAATATCAGCAGGAGAGTTATCAAATGTATAACTATCAAAATATAGAGCTTTTGAGTTTTTAAACTTATGCTTTAATCTTTCTGTAATTGTAGTTTTACCTCCTCCCGAAACAGCTGCAATTGAAATTATTTTTGTTTTATTATCCACTATACCCACCAAACCCCTTTATTAACATAATATAATTATAAATTACTATCGTTGCTACTTCTTCCATTCATATTCTAGCATACTCATTTCCCATAAATTCCAATACGTTTCTCCTACTCTTTTTGACTCTCTTAATAAGCCTTCTTTTACAAACCCTATTTTTTCGTAACATGAAATGGCCGATGTATTAAAATCATACACACCAAGAGTTACTCTATGTAGTTTTAATTCGTCAAAAGCAATATGAAGTACTGCTTTCATCATATGTTTTCCTATAGAACGTCCTCTCATCTTCGTATTACCAACTAATACTTTTCCAATTCTAGCGGACTTATTAATATTATCTATTTGCCCAAGCGAAATATGTCCAATAACGTCTGAAGTCTCTTCATCTACCACTTTGAAAGCGAGTGTATTTGCACTTTCTATATACTTCTCTAATTGCTGTTCGTCTAAAGGAAATGTGAATGCATTTCCTGACCATTGTATTAGAAATTCTTCGGAATTAATCCAATTTATTAATTGTTTAAAATCAGATTTCTTAAAGCTTTCTAGTTTAATCACTTCCTTGCTCCTTTCGTACATCATGCTTTATAACCTCAAACTTATTTCTATATAAAGAATATATTCTCCTTTTATATAAAATTAAAATAAAGCCATTCATGTGAATGGCTTTACAAAAAGGCAGCATAATTATGCTTTGTTTGCTACATCAATACCATTAAAATCAAAGTCAGCAGTAACCGTTGTAACCGGTGGGAAAATTGCTTCAATTTTGCAAATGGAAATAATTACTCCAACCGATCCAGGAATAGCCGCAAGCCTAACTACATCACAACTTACAGACGAAACAGTACCTACATAAGTACGTCCCTCTGTATTAATTTGAACTGTTCGATTAATTAATTTCTTAAGTTCATCTCTAATTCCTTGTACACAAGAATTATCACATTTCTCATGCTGTTCTTTTTTACACTCTTCGAATACTTCCCAACAATCATCTTGTTTACATGTACACTTCTTTTTACAATTATTAAATCGAGAACCCAATACCTCACCCCCTAATCCTTTCTATTAGTAAAGTATGTCCACTAGCTTAAAAGGGTACGAGGCAAACACATAAAAAGAAAAAAACAAACAATTGTACCAAACTTTCTTTTCATTATTCATTATAAAAACAGACTTCTCCTAATTAAAAGCTTTTTAATGAGCAGCCGTGAATTTAGTCCTACTCCATTTAATGTTTAGACACCACTTTCTAAAACAAACCTTTTTTCTTTTAAATAAGACGCCCCTTAAAAACACACTAGATTTTCCCATTAACTCACATATACATAGACTTTATTTGTGGATTTCCCATTTTTCATTGTGAAATATACATTTAAAAAGCGTACTTGAAAATAAGATATTATTTGTAATCAGAACATTTTCTTCAACAAGTGTTTATTGAAAAATACCATAACTAGTAGTAGTTCTCTCCACTTTCTCTTAAAAATTAGCATAGTTTGTATGAATTCTATATCGAGTAGAAGACACTCTATCATATAAAGATAAAATAGTAGGTTAATAAACAAGCCATTTTTTTATTAAAACATAGAATAATATGAACACTATTGAAAGGAGGTAGAAATAAATGTCCTGGAAAAATGATTGCTGGAGTTCTCAGAAAAAGCATTGTTGTGATGATTGGTGGAAATCTAAAGAAAAGTGTCATTGTGATGACGATTGGAGTTCTCAGGAAAAACATTGTAATGATGATTGGTGGAAATCTAAAGAAAAGTGTCATCGTGATGATGATTGGAGTTCTAAACGAAATAAGTGTCGTTGTAAATGTTTCTTTATTTGTTGCCATTGTAAAAGAAAAAATTGGTAATATTTTTAATGTCAACGTAAAGGAAAGAATATGTCTTTTGGAACCAATCGGGCTTTTCCGGAAAGTTGATCCCTCACCTACTTCCTTGCTTTCGCTGAATTTTTAGGTGGGGGCATTACTGCCCGGCAAATAGCGAGATAAATACTAGAATGTAATATATAAAAAGCTGACTGCTTATAGTCAGCTTTTTATATATTAACACGTAAAGGTTTAAACAGACATATAAGCAGTCACGCTTTGTCATCACCTTGTTGTTGTAAATTAGTATTTCTCCATTGAATAGACATTCCATAATATCGTATTTTGATAAAAACTAAAAAACATACTTAACACTAATAGTAGAATTTTTCTTCTTCATCAACTTCACTTCTTCTCTTTTTATAAACATAAAAAAGGAGCTCTATTTATATAGAGATCCTTTCTAATTTTATAATTTACTAGACTGTAAACCCTGAATAAACGGAACTACTTCAGGATTTACAAGCGATGATAAATCACCTAATTCTTTTCCTAAGTAAGCTGCTTTAATAACACGGCGCATTACTTTAGAATTACGTGTTTTCGGTAAATCTTCTACAACGTGGATGTCTTTAGGACACAACGCTTTTCCAATATGAGAGTTTACTAAACTCATTAATTCTTTCTTTAATTCCCCTGTGAATGTTACATGGTCTCTTAACACTACAAAACAATGACAAACTTCACCTTTTACTTCGTCAGGTACACCAATTGCAGCAGCTTCGATTACATCGTTATGTTTCACAAGAATAGATTCATATTCAGCAGGTCCAATACGTTTACCTGCAATATTTAACGTATCGTCTGAACGCCCTGTGATGATATATTGTTCACCATCGTAAATGACCCAGTCACCGTGGACCCATTTATTTTCAAAACGCGACCAATATGTGTTTACGTAACGTTCATCATCTTCCCAGAAGCTTTTCGTCATACCTACCCAAGGTTTCTCTAAGCATAATTCTCCGACTTCATCTCGAATTGGTTTACCTTGATCATCCAGTACGACAGCTGCCATTCCTGGTAAAGATGCGTTAAAACTAATCGGTGCTATTGGCTTAATAAGAACATTACCGAAAATCCCACCAGAGATTTCAGTTCCACCTGAGTAGTTACAGATTGGGACATTTCCTTTTCCAACTGTTTCAAACAGCCACATCCATGGATCAGGATTCCAAGGTTCTCCTGTTGATGCGAATACTTCCAAACTCTTTAAAGAATGTTTATTGACATACTCATCACCTTTTGCCATCAATGCTCGGATTAACGTTGGCGAAATACCTAGATGAGTAATCTCATATTTATCAACTGTCTCCCATAACCGGTCTGCTTCTGGGAAGTCTGGAACACCTTCGTACATAACCATCGTTGCTCCATTAATGAGTGAACCGAATAATAGAAACGGCCCCATCATCCAGCCCATATCAGTTACCCATAATACACGATCACCTTGTTTAATATTCATTCCAAATCCTGCATCAAAAGCTGCTTTCAAAGGAAATCCTGCATGCGTGTGTACTGTTCCTTTCGGCTTACCAGTCGTTCCTGATGTATAAATGAGCATTAATGGATCATCACTTTGCATTTCCTCGGCATGTATGAATGGTTTTTCTTTTTCTAGCGTACTCCACGAAAAGTCATAGTTATGTGGTGTAAAATCATTTCCTGCATGACGAACGATAACAACTTTTTCAACAGTTGGGCAATGTTCACAAGCTTTATCTACTTCATCTTTTAAAGAAACAATTTTACCTCGGCGTGAAAATCCATCTGCGGTAATAATCATTTTTGAACCTGCCGCTTGCACACGTGTCATGACTGCATCAGACGCAAAGCCTGAGAATATTGGTGAAATAATTGCTCCGATTTTCATTACAGCTAGCATCGCAACAACTGTTTCTGGAATCATCGGCATATAAATTGTTACACGATCACCTTTCTCAATACCCGCGTGTTTCAAACCATTCGCAACACGGCTTACCCAGTTGTCAAGCTCTTCATATGTAAATGATTTTGAAGTTCCATTTTCCCCTTCGTACTGAAGTGCTGGCTGTATTCTCGTCTCTTCATCCGCAAGCCAGCGGGATAAAGCTGATTCTACAACGTTACATGTTCCGCCATTATACCACTGTGCAAACGGTGTACCATTTTCTAAGTCTAACACTTCTGTATAAGGTTTCATCCATTGATAGCCTACTGCTTTTTCTGCCTCTCCCCAAAACCAAGCTGTTTCCTCAATAGATTTATTATAAAAAGTTTCATAGTCTTCATATCCCAATGATTTCATCCAACCATATAAACGTGTTTTTTCCTTGTACTCTTCTGTTGGAAACCAAACTGCTTGTTTCAATGTTTTCCCCTCCTTAACTTTTTGAGCAAGAAAGCCCTAAATAGGGCTTTTAAACTGGATATACAGGATGTTTACGATCTGTGAATACTTGATATTTACTCATATACATTTCGAAACGTCCTTTTAACTCTTCACGTAAATTGTTTGGATGAACAATACCATCAATCACCATCTCTGATGCTAAATGATAAATATCAATATCTTTCTTATACTCTTCACGTTTTTCAGCAATGAAGCTAGCACGCTCTTCTTCTGGTAAAGCTGCAATTTTATTTGCATATACAGCATTAACCGCAGCTTCTGGACCCATTACCGCAATAGAGGCTGTCGGTAATGCCAGACAGCAATCTGGTTCAAATGCTGGACCTGCCATCGCATATAAACCAGCGCCATATGCTTTACGAACAACGATAGAAATCTTCGGTACAGTTGCTTCACTCATTGCAGAAATCATTTTTGCACCGTGGCGAATAATACCGGCACGCTCTACTTTTGTACCAATCATAAATCCTGGTACATCCGCAAGGAATAATAATGGAATATGATATGCATCGCATAAATTAATAAATTTAGCAGCTTTATCAGCTGAATCGTGGAATAATACGCCGCCCTTCATACGCGGCTGATTTGCAATAATACCAACTGGCTTACCATCAATACGTGCTAAGCCTGTAATTAGCTCTTGAGCAAATAATTTTTTCACTTCATAGAATGAACCTTCATCAATAACTCTATTAATGAGATCTTTCATATTGAAAGGAGCATTTTGATTTTCTGGAATGATTTGTTCTAACGTTTTATCGAATTGTTTCGGTTCTTGAGGTGTAACCAATGGAGTCTTTTCTAAGTAGTTGTTTGGAAAATATGAAATGTATTGTCTTGCTTGTGTAATCGCATCTTCTTCTGTCTTACATAAAACATCTCCGCATCCTGATACAGAGCAATGCATACGAGCTCCGCCCATCTCTTCTAAAGTTACCTTCTCACCGATAACCATCTCAGCCATACGAGGAGATCCTAAATACATAGATGCATTTCCTTCTACCATCATTACAACGTCGCAAAAGGCTGGAATATAGGCACCACCAGCTGCAGAAGGTCCAAATAATAAGCATACTTGAGGAACTTTACCTGATAATTTCACTTGATTATAGAAGATTCTTCCTGCACCACGGCGTCCTGGGAACATTTCTACTTGATCTGTAATACGCGCTCCAGCAGAGTCAACTAAATAAAATAACGGAACACGTAGTTTTTCAGCTGTTTCTTGAATACGTAAAATCTTTTCAACTGTGCGTGATCCCCATGATCCAGCTTTTACAGTAGAATCATTGGCCATTACACACGCAGTACGACCATGTATTTTACCCGTTGCCGTTACAACGCCGTCCGCAGGTAAGCCTGTTTGTTCACAGTTAGCAAATAATGCATCTTCTACATATTCGCCATTATCAAATAGAAGCGCTAAACGATCTCGAACAAATAATTTTCCTTTTGCTTTATTTTGTTCATGATACTTTGGTGCGCCGCCTTGTTTAATCGTTTCAACTCGTTCTTCAAATGAATTAGATTGTTGTTTTTGATCTAACATATTTACTCCCCCTTATACGTTGGTGTGCGTTTTTCCTTGAATGCTTGTAATCCTTCTAATCTATCTTTCGTATGGATTACACCTTCATACGCTTGTTTTTCCATTTGTAATCCGGTATGTAAATCAACTTGAATACCATTTGAAATTGCCTCTTTTGCTAATCGAACAGCAATAGGTCCATTACTAGCAATTTTCTCTGCTATTTCAATCGCTTTCTCTTCAAGTAAATTAGCTGGTACAACAAATTCTACTAAACCATATTCTTTTGCTTCTTGCGCTGAAATACGTCTACCTGTATAAATTAATTCTTTCGCTCTACCAACACCAATTAATCTCGGTAAGCGCTGTGTACCACCCGCTCCTGGTATAATTGCAAGTGTCGTTTCAGTAAGACCAAGACTTGCAGATTCAGCAGCAATTCTAAAATCACAAGCTAAACTTAATTCCGTACCACCACCAAGTGCGATTCCATTTATAGCAGCAATAACTGGCTGTGGTAATTGTTCAACCATCTCCATAGTCGTGCGAATCATACTAACAGCATGGCGAACTTGTTCCTCATTCATACCAGCACGTTCTTTTAAATCAGCACCAGCACAAAATGCTTTTTCACCAGCACCTGTTAGAATAACTACACGCGTATTGGACTCTTCACTTATTTGAGTTAATATGTTTTGTAACTCTTCTAATAACGCTAAAGATAATGAGTTTGCTTGTCTTTCACGATATAACGAAATCTTTACAACGTGAGGTGTTACATAATCAACTGAAATGTTTTGTAATTGTAGCATCTTCTCACCTACTTATCGTTTTATGTTGAAGCGCTCTATACACATGACTCGGTAATTGGATATTTAGCTTACTTTGAATAAATTGACTAGCTCGCAATAACTTTTCTTCGTCTATATTCGTTTGAACTCCTAATTTATGGAGCATATGTACTAGGTCATCAGTAGCAACATTACCTGATGCTCCTGGTGCATAAGGGCAGCCCCCGAGTCCACCACAAGAACTATCAAATGTTGTAATACCGTATTCTAATGATTTAACTACATTTGCTAGAGCCATTCCATACGTATTATGAAAATGCATGGCAAACTGCGAAGCATCATACTTCTTTAATAGATGTTCTAATACTTGTTCTACTTGTAATGGATTCGCTACACCGATTGTATCCCCAAGAGAAACTTCATAAATGCCGTATGAAAATAGTTGATTACATAATTCGTCAACTGCTGTGACACTTATATCCCCTTCATAAGGACATCCAAATACAGTAGAAACATAGCCTCTTACCTTTTTCCCTTCGAATAATGCCTGTTTTGTTATATCTGCGATTACAACTAACGCTTCTTTAATCGATTTATTAATATTACTTTTATTATGAGATTCACTTGCTGATAAAAAAACATTCACCTCATCTACATTTTGCAAAAAAGCTCGTTCCAAACCATTTTGATTCGGAACAAGCGCAGCATATGTAACATTTGGATCCCTTTTCAGCTCAGAAAATACATCATTTGCATCTGCTAATGCAGGGACCCATTTTGGGTGAACGAATGAGGAAACTTCAACATACGACAATCCTGCTTCTGTAAGTAGTTGAATCCATTTTACTTTATCTTTTGTGCCAACAATCTTTTTTTCATTTTGTAAGCCATCACGTGGCCCGACTTCTTTAATGACAGCAAAATTAGGTAGTTTCAATTCGCTTCCCCCTATATCTCCCTATTCAATTTCTAATAATACATCTCCTTCATTTACAAAATCGCCTTCTTGCACATTAATTTTCATAACTGTGCCAGCTTCTTCTGAAATGATTGGAATTTCCATTTTCATAGATTCTAAAATGACGACATCCTGCTCTTCCTCTACTGTATCTCCTACTCCTACAACAATCTTCCAAACGTTTCCTGCCATCGATGCGTATACTTTCGTCATCATTTTTCCCCCTTAATATTGTTAAATCTTATTTTTTAACGAGTTGTTTCGTTACAAAACCCGTTGTATAAATACCCTCTTTGAACACCTCGTCTTCCAAAACTTGCAGTAGCATTGGCGTGTTCGTTTTAATACCTTCTACTTTTAATTCTTCTAGAGCATCATGTAATTTCGAAATTGCTTCTTCACGAGTCTCGCCATGTGCAATGACTTTCGCAATCATTGGATCATAGAAAGGTGTAATCGTTACATGATTTTCTAAGAAGTGATCAATCCGTACATTTGACGGTAATGTTAAATCTGTAATTTTCCCAGGTGATGGGAAGAATGTTTTCGGATCCTCTGCATAAATACGAGCTTCAATGGCATGACCACTACGTTTTACATCATCCTGAGTAAATGATAGTTTCTCTCCACTTGCGATAAGGAGTTGCTGTTCTACAAGGTCTAATCCCGTAATTTCTTCTGTCACTGGATGCTCTACTTGTAATCTCGTATTCATTTCTAAGAAATAGAAATTTTTCTGATCATCTACAAGAAACTCAACTGTACCTGCATTTGTATAGCCAAGTGCTTTGGCAGCTTGTACAGCAACTTCTCCCATCGCCTTTCGTGTACCTTCATCTAAAAATGGTGAAGGTGCTTCTTCGATTACTTTTTGATTTCGGCGCTGTACCGAACATTCACGCTCCCATAAATACACTGTGTTACCATGTGTATCTGCTAAAAGCTGAATTTCAATATGATGCGCATCTGCTATATATCGCTCTAAATACATTTCTCCGTTACCGAAGAAGTTTTGCGCTCTTGTTTTATTACTTTCAAACGCTTTGGTGAGCGTTTGCTCAGTTTCCATCAACTGCATACCAATGCCTCCGCCGCCTGCGGATGCCTTAAGCATTAATGGATAACCAATTTGTTTTGCAATTTCAATTGCTTCTTCAGCAGTTTCAATATTTGTAGTAATACCTGGGACTACTGGGACATCTGCTGCTTGCATTGCGATACGTGATTCGATTTTACTTCCCATCTTCGTAATGATTTCTTCTGAAGGACCGATAAATACGATTCCTTCTTCTTTGCAGCGAACCGGAAAAGACGGATTCTCTGATAATAAACCATAACCCGGATGAATTGCTTCTGCATTTGTCTTCTTAGCTATTTCAATAATTTTTTCAAGGTTTAAATAGCTTTCTTGGACACGCGGTCCACCTACTAAGTAAGCTTCATTTGCCATTTTCACATGAAGGGCATTTTCATCTGCTTCAGAATAAATAGCAACAGTGCGAATACCAAGTTTTTGACAAGTTTTCATAATACGAACAGCGATTTCCCCGCGATTCGCAATTAATATTTTTTGAAACATAGTGATTCCTCCCTTTTATCTACATCCTAAATGTCTAGCAATTACGAGACGTTGAATTTCAGAAGTTCCTTCACCAATTTCTAATAGTTTCGCATCACGAATATGTCGTTCAACTTCATATTCACGCATATAGCCATATCCACCATGAATCTGTACTGCATGATTAGCAATACGGCTTGCCGCTTCCGATGCAAATAGTTTTGCCATTGCCGCTTCTTTGCCGAAAGGTTTATCGTTATCTTTTAACCAAGCTGCTTTATGTACTAAATTACGAGCTAACTCTACTTCAGTCGCCATATCAGCTAATTTAAATTGAATCGCTTGGAAATTAGAGATTGACTTTCCAAATTGTTGACGTTCTTTCGCATATTGCAATGCACGTTCAAAGGCTGATTGCGCAATACCAACTGCCAATGCTGCGATTGAAATACGCCCTCCATCAAGTGTATATAAAAATTGTTTAAAACCTTTATTTACATCACCAAGAATATTTTCTTTCGGTACACGAACACCATCAAGTACGATTTCACAAGTATTAGAAGCACGAACACCCATCTTATCGTAAGGACTTGAAATCGTTAATCCTTCACTCGTAGTAGGCACGATAAATGCAGAAATACGTTTTCTACCATTCTCTTCAACACCGTTGACAGCGGTTACAATAATTGTATTTGCATACTCTGCGTTTGTAATCCAACACTTCTCACCACTGATTACATACTCATCACCATCTAATACCGCTTTCGTTTGAGTACCACCTGCATCTGATCCAGCATTCGGCTCCGTTAATCCGAAGGCACCTAATGTTTTACCTGATGCCATTGGAACTAAATACTTTTGTTTTTGTTCTTCTGTACCGAAATAATAAATTGGAGAAGCACCTAATGAAATTGTTGCAGCATAGCTTAAACCGGTGCCACCACAAGCGCGACCAATTTCTTCAACTGCTAACGCATACGATACCGTATCGCCACCTGAACCTCCATACTCTTCTGGGAATGGGATGCCTAATAATCCTAGTTCGCCCATTTTTTGAAATGTTTCATATGGAAACTCTGCAGTTTTGTCATAATATACAGCTTTCGGTGCGATTTCCTTTTCAGCAAAGTCACGTACCATTTCTTTAATCATTTGTTTTTCGCGAGTTAGAGTAAATTCCATTCCGCTACACACCCCTTATCGAATATTGAGTTTCGACAGCGTGCGAGTTTCTACTACAAACATAACAACTTAAAAGACAAGAATATTAGTTAGACAATTGCTATAATTCTGTCATAACTTAATTTTAAAACAGATTCTGTACTAATGCACAAAAAAATTCCTACATTGTTCTACAACAACATAGGAGATTTTGTGTCGAATTATGTAATTTATTGTTTAATAATCTCTACCTTTTCCCGAATCCGAAATTTCTACTAATGCTTCAGGGTATGGTTCGAAATACGTTTGTCTTAATAAATACTTTTCATCAAATCGAATGGCCCATGATTTTAAAATTGTAAGTAAACTACTAAGTGGTATTTTCTTTTCTGCATACTTTTGTAACAGTTCTATAAAATGATCTTTTTCTTGTTTTTTTAGCTTTGTTTTAAAATATCCAAAAATGTGCTCGCATACATTTACATTCGATGTATAACGAGGCGTACGCATAAATAATTCATATAAAGTCTTCTCATAGTTTTCAAATACCACTTCAATCTTTTCATTTTTGTGATTTGCAATTATACGCCCTAATTCCTTTTGTTTCACCTGATTATATGCCATAAATAAATATTTATTGTCCGACTGAAACGATACAAGGTCTTTCATATTTTTATTATGTTTAATCATTTTGTAATATGCGATTGTAAATAGCCTTGTAAAGAAATGCTCTCTAATAATAAAATTCGACAATCTGCCTTCCTCTTCAATAGGAAGATGCGAAAAATTTTTTACTACTGCTCCGCCAAATAAGCCAGCTCCTTTTCCCTTTGCTGGTGCTTTTTCAAAACCAGAATAAATTTTCACATCACGCGTACCACAACTTGGTGAACGATTCTTTAAAATAAAACCATCCACATCCGATATCGTTTGTAAAAAGTCATTTGAAAACTGCTCCATTTTTTCAGTAACGTCTTCTCGTGTCGACGGTTGCACAAGTCTATTCATACCATTTTCTTCTACAATTCGTATCGTTTCACGAGGAGTTCCCAATCCAATCTCCACTTCTGGACAAACAGGTATAAATGTAACAAATGGCTGCAAATTTCGTATTGTTACATCTGGAATCATCTCTCCATTATAACGACAAGCATCAAATTCTAAACATTTACTTACGACGATTGTAGGTTTTGCAAATTGTCGCATCTCATTACCTCCTTAGTGCTAGTCCGTATAATATAAATTGTACTAAGATTAACATTTTAAGCAAAGTTTGATTCCTTTATTTTTATGAGAAATATATATCCAATGATATATTAACAATCATTCAACTCTATTTTCTATAAATGTGCGCCCAATTAATGAAGGTTTAGATATTATGAAATGAATAATACACACATGCTTCGGAGAAATTAATGATTAAGAAAGGAGGGATTTTAATGAAAAAGAAATTATCATCTATTTTAAGTGTTTTAGCACTATCTATTATGTTTTTAGGTACATCTGCGCAAGCTGAATACGATGGAAATAATATGAATAGAGTTAATAACACTGATATTTCAACTCGAGTAAATGACAATAACTTAGACAGAGTTAATAATGATGTAAGAACTCGAAATGTTAATACAACAAATGATTTAAATGATAATCGTGATAGAAATAATAATTGGGCTTGGCTTATTAGGACTAGCAGGATTATTAGGTCTTAGAAAAAGAGACAAAGAAACACGCTGATTTAGAATGTTTTTAGTAAACAAGTACTTATTTATCAAAAATATATAATGAAAATCGTGTTAATAATAAACCTAATACAGCTGATAAAGTAAGACGTAATACGGAAGATGACGGTATTTCAATAATCTCTCCTTCTTCTTGAAATTTCACAATCAATTTTTTGAAATGTGAAAAAAGTTCTGTTTCTATTAATTGCTGTATTTCATTTTTTAGTTCTGGTTGAAATGGTACTTCTTGAATTAATATTTTTATCATAGGAAAGTGTTTTTGAGCAAATTTAAATCTATTATGAATTACAACCCTTAAAAGTCCTTCATACGATTCATACTCTGATTTAAATATTTCTTTTGCAAAGGTTTGAACGAAAAATGGTGCAGCGAACTTAGTTAAAGTTGGCATTACGACCGCTAGTAATAAATCTTTTTTCGTCTTATAGTAGCGGAAGATGGTTCCTTCCGCTACACCAGCCCGTTTTGCAATTTCACTTGTTGAAGTTGAAGCGTATCCTTTTTCTCCAAACATATCAACAGCCGCCTCTAATATTCGCATTTGACGTTCATTTCGTTTATCCGTATTAGTTGCAGCTATTAATTCCTCCAGCCAATCCTTCTGCATTTATAAAGCTCCTTTTTGTCATTATTATATTTTGCGATGTTTCTTTAAAGCAAATACATTTCCTACTGCAAATAATAGTGAAAAAAGTAATAATACAGTAAGATCTAATGCAATCTCTGTAAACCCTTGATTCCGAATCATCACTTGTCTCATTGCGTCAGCGCCGTATGTGAGTGGAAATACTTTCCCTAACATTTGTAGCCACTTATTCATAGATTCCATTGGAAACAATCCAGAAAAGAAGATTTGTGGCACAATAACAAGCGGTATAAATTGAATCATTTGAAATTCATTATTTGCGTATGCCGATAAAAACGTACCTAATGTTAGTGCAGTTAAAGAGAGCATACATGTAATAAGTAACGTTAGCCATATGGAGCCAGCTACGTATAAATCTAAAATATAAACGGAAAAACTTACGATAATAATGGATTGTATAAAGGCAAAGATTCCAAAACCAATAATATACCCTGCGACTATTTCCCATCTTCTTACTGGGGTGGATAATAACCTTTCTAGCGTACCACTTAAACGTTCTCTTACGAAAGATACACCTGATAATATAAATACAAAGAAAAATGTAAAGAAACCAATTAATACAGGACCAAGCCCATCAAACATCGTAAAGTCTTTAGAGCCATGTAAATAATTTACTTCAGGTTTCATAATCGATACATCATTCTTCTCTGTGCTTTTTTGCAATACTTGAAGTACAGCACGATTTTTTGACGAATCACTACCTTCCAACAGAAGTTTCATTTTTCCATTCTCTATTCGAAGTATTGCATCTACCTTTTGTTTTTCTAACTCAGAAATCGCGTTTTCTTTACTGTATTCATAAATTGACGCTTCTTGATTTTTCATCACTTTTACTATTTGAGCGGGCATATCAACAACAGCAATTTGCGGTATATAGTCTTTTTGTGTAAACACTAGCGATAATAGCCAAAGTAATAACATTGGTGCCCCAAACATCATCGCTAACGAACGCTTATCTCGAAAAAATTGGCGAATAATACGAATGATTACACCAGTAACTCTCATGATGACACCACCTCTTCCAACAAAAAGACATCTTCAATCCGTCCAGATGACACGCGTTTTTTCAATTCTTCAGTTGTTCCAACCGCAACTAGTTTCCCTTCTCTAATTAATCCTAGACGCTCACAAAATTCAGCTTCATCCATAATGTGCGTCGTTACAATAATCGTTGTGCCTTTCTTTTTAAGATCATAAAATTTTTCCCAAATCGTTTTCCTAAGAAGCGGATCTATCCCCACTGTAGGCTCATCTAAAATTAATATTTCTGGTTCATGGAGGAGTGCTATTGCTAATGATAAGCGTTTTTTCATTCCACCTGAAAATTGTTGTACTTGCTTTTTCATATACTGTGACAATTGTACAAGTTCAAAAACCTCTGCAATTCTTGTCTTTTTACTTTTTCCCTTTAATCCATACATCGTTGCTATAAAATCTGCATTTTCATATGCTGACAATTCTTCATATAATGCATCCGCCTGGGCCATATAACCAATTCGTTTCATTTCATTTAAATTAGGCATATTAGTATTATTAACAAGCACTTCACCTTTCGTTGCCTCATTAATACCTGCAATCATTTTAATGAGCGTTGTTTTCCCCGATCCAGAAGGTCCAACAAAACCAAAAATCTCTGCTTTTTCAACTTGCAATGAAAGATTGTGTAACACTTCTTTTTTTCCAAAACTTTTTGATACAGTCCGTAAAATAATTGAAGGTTGTTGCACGTTTCATCCTCCTTTTCCAATAAAAATGAGTGAGTACTCACTTTTATTTTACTCTTGCTTAATTATATGTCAAACTTCGTTGATTAGTATGTATGTTCAATCACCGATATTAAACAATGAAACAGAGTCGACATTAGAATTTCATTTCCTAAAGTCGACTCTGTTT
Organism: Bacillus sp. PPSBB_2; assembly: GCF_045291115.1. Classification (NCBI taxonomy): domain Bacteria; kingdom Bacillati; phylum Bacillota; class Bacilli; order Caryophanales; family Bacillaceae; genus Bacillus; species Bacillus sp. PPSBB_2. The sequence continues at coordinate 2,572,398 of NZ_CP147983.1, read as the reverse complement.
CATTTAAACTATAAATTTCACTTTACGTTTTTAAATTCATATACTTCCGAATTCTAGCAACGTCTAAAGAATATTCGATAACTAATTGCTGTAACGGTAAAATAACTGTGTCAGGATATAAATGTGCATATTGTAATGTTTCTGCATATTTTTCTAACCTTTTTTCTAAATACTTTATTATTTGATCAGGATGACTTACTAATAAACATTTACAATAATAATGGATTTGTTCCTCAATCGCCGTGTATTCTTCAATTTCATATTCTTTATGCATGTGTACACCCCTTTAAGTTTTTTATATGAATTACTTATCACAATTTTCACTCGACAAATTTTAAGTTTTTTGATTATTTACACTATAACAAACACTGAGGGTCAAATTTTGTTACTTTATGTAACGTAGAAAATTTTTAACAAAATTGTAATGTTTACTCCTGCAAAATACAGAAAGCCCCTTTACTCATTTTTGTATAAAAAAAATCGTACAGCTTAATTTAGCTGCACGACTACAATTTCTGGCCTATTCAAAATCCTTTGCGGAATGATACTATTTCCTAATCCTCTACTCACTACCATTGATGTATTTTGTTCTACATATAAACCTGCTGTATATTTAGGTAAAACACCTTGATTTGGCGCAACTAATCCTCCGATAAATGGCAATCTAACTTGCCCTCCATGAGCATGTCCCGATAAAACCAAATCCAACCTCTCATTCGTATATTCCTTTATAAATTCAGGCCTGTGGGATAATAATACATTATATCTATCTGACTGCATTTCAATTTTTGCTTTTTTAATTTCATCTATTATAATATTTCCTTCATCACGGTTTCCAGTACCAAACTCTGGATCATCAATACCTAGCAAGTTTATCTCTTGCTCACCCTTTCGAATGCCTACATGTTCATTCCTTAAAACATTGACACCATATTTCTTCAACTCTTTTTCTAAACTGTTATACTTTCCAGACCATTGTTCATGGTTTCCTGTCACAAAATATACAGGATACTTCTTTACCATTTCTCGTATTAATTGCATACTAACTTCTGCATCGTATGATTTACTGTCAATTAAATCACCCGTAATTGCAATAATATCTGGGTCTATACTTTTCATTTTTTGAATTAACACATCTTGATTATCACCAAATTTTTTATTGTGTAAGTCTGAAATTTGTAGAATTTTATACCCTTTAAAAGAGGATGGTATTTTACTAGAGGTTATTTTAATCTCAGTTATACTTATTAAATTATTCTGTAAATATAAAAAGATTGTAAAACCTACTAATATACAAATAATCATTACAATTCTATTAATCTTCTTTTTCATATTTTCTCCTTTACATTCTCATCAAACACTTCTATATGCTAACTGAATTATATTATACTTTCTTGAAATTTATTTAAATTAATAAAATAATACAGTACATGAAATTTCATATGAGATATGTCATATATATTCGTTATATTTTTACTTTTACCTTTTTAATAATAAGAATACAAAAACGACTCTTATCACACGAAAAGAGTCGTTTTCTAACTTTATACTTTTAATACTTTCATGTTAAAAATGCGAAAACTAAAATACTATTACCTAAGAGCCTTAACTATAACTTTAGTTGCCTCTGCAATGAGTTGATTATCATAAGTTGCCTCTTTCTCATCTTTACTAGATAAAATTGCGATGATAATTGGTGCTCTATTTGGAGGCCAAACGATAGCAATATCATTTCTTGTCCCGTAACTGCCAGCACCTGATTTATCTCCAACTACCCAGTCAGTTGGTACGCCTGCACGAATAAGTTTGTCTCCTGTAGCATTTCCTTTCATCCACTCTGTAAGAATTTTACGTTTTTCAACAGGAAGTGCATTTCCGACCGTAAAAGCTTTAAGATTCGTAGCAATAGCTTTCGCTGTACTAGTGTCACGAATGTCTCCTGGAATAGCTTCGTTTAATTCTGTTTCAAAGCGATCAGACATAGTAATCCGATCCCCCATATGCCTAAGCGCTTTTTCATATCCTTTAGGTCCTCCTATTTTATTAAATAAAATGTTCCCTGCAGTATTATCACTTGAACGAACAGCTGCCTCAGCAATTTCTCCTAGTTTCATTCCATTATCTACATGTTTCTCTGTAACAGGTGAATAATCCACTAAGTCTTCTTTCGTATAGGTGATTACTTCATTTAATGAATCAATTGAGTTTTGCTGTAGTAATACTCCTGCTGCTAAAGCCTTGTAGGTTGATGCAAAGGCAAATCTTTCGTTAGGTCGATAAGAGATTGTTTGATTTGTACCAGTATCAATCGCATATACACCTAATCGAGCATCAAATTTTTTCTCCAGTTGAGAGAACTCTTTATACGTTTCCTGATTTTTATGTTTCACTTGTCCAGTCTTTTCTTTCGCTTCAACTTGCAATGCCCCTCCTGTAAAAGCTTCTAGGCTTGTAATACTTAAACCTAATATACCAACGCATATTCCTATTTTTAGCATCCTCTTATTTTTCAAAATCATCATTCCTTCCAAATTTTTAGCACCTTTTTATACGTACACATAATAGACAATCACCGAACCAAATTTGTTCCACAAACTGAAAAAAATTTATAGCTAGTATGAGAATTATTAACAAAATAAGAGATAGTAGCTATGATCGCCACTATCTCTTATTTCATATTTCATTTTTTACTTATAAATGGCTTTATATAAACAGGTTCTCTTCCCTGAGAAAAGTATTCTAATTTTGCTTAGAACTACCTGTACTAGTAGATTCAGCATGTATACGTTGCTGTTTCAAATCAAAGTATACATCTAAAACTTCCTTTCCAATTATAGAATTAATTCCATTTTTATCATCATGAAGCCATGGAACTACTACGGAAAATGCTACTTCCGGATTATCATATGGAGCATATCCAACTAACGTTAAGTTGTAACATTCCATACGTTCTCCTTTTGCATTTCTGCCAATCGGGTCATCTCCACCATATACAGTTTGGGCTGTTCCTGTCTTCCCTGCTGGTTTATATGGCGCGTTTTTGAAATATTTCACGCCAGTTCCATCACCTTCTTGGAATACCCATCTAAACCCTTCTTTTATCCGATCAATATGTTCTTTCTTCATATCAATTCGATTTAATACGACAGGCTCTATGGAACGTATAACTTTGCCAACCTCTTCTTTTATTGATTGTTCTCGTATTTCTTGTACAATTTGAGGTTGCATTCTATAACCACCATTCGCAATCGTTGAAATATATTGCGCTAATTGCAACGGCGTATACGTATCATACTGACCGATAGAAAAATCTAGTAAAAACCCAGGTTGACTATCTACTTTTCTCGTTTGTCCAATTATTTCATTCGGTAAATCAATACCTGTTGGGACACCTAAACCAAATTGCTTGAAATAATAGCGCATCGTATCAAATGCTCCTTGTTTAATATCCAATGAGCCATTTGGTACGTAATTGACTCCCGCAATTTTTAATGCTGTCTGGAACATGTATACATTCGAAGATACTTGTAAAGCCCGTAAATCATTAATATTACCAAATCCGGATACATTCCACGATTTCTTAGCTTGTGTACCTTTAAATTTCATCGGCGCGTCATAAAATTGATCTCCTGGATGTATTGCCCCTGTCTCATATCCAGTTAATAAAGTAGCACCTTTTACAGCTGACCCTAGCTCATACGAAGTTGTCATGTTTCCTAATGCCAAATCCTCAACCTCTATTTTCCCTTCTTTTTCTACAATCTTTTTGCCTGCCATAGATAAAATTTGTCCGTTATTTGGATTTGTCATGACAACAAAAGCTCGATCGAGCAGTGGCTCTGAACTCTTAAAAGCTCTCAAGTTTTTCTCTATACTTTCTTCAACTTTCTTTTGTAATTCCATATCAATCGTTAATGTTAAACTATTACCACTTTTTCCTTTAGAGATTATTTCTGCGCTAACAATGTTTCCTGATTTATCAGTAATATTTTTCACTTCTTCTTTTGTGCCGTGTAATACATCTTCATATCGTTGTTCAATATAACTTTTTCCAACACGATCATTACGGTTATATCCACGTACTAAATAAGAATCTAAATTTTCTTTCGGTAATCCTTCTTCACTACTCGTAATATTTCCTAATACAGAACGAAATAAATTACCGTTTACATAATTACGTTCCCAATCAACAGTTGCATCTACTCCTGGAAAATTCGCAAGATTTTCGCTTATCCGCGCATACTCTTCATCTGTTACATCTTTTTTAATGATTTGTGGTGTTAGTTGATAACCTGAACTCATTTTACTTTTAATAGCTAACACCTTTAAATCTTCTGCTGTTAATTCTGCTAATTCTACCTCTGTAACACGACCCCTTCTTAAGTCTTCTATTTTTTTATCTAACTCTTTTCCCTCTATACCCTTTTCTTTAAACTTTTCTATATCTTTCTTAGTAATCTTTGTCTCCGCACGTTTCGAATTCAACTGCATCCAAAAATCTTTTTTATCGATATCTGTTAATTTATTTATATCTTGTTCGGGCATTTCAAGTACTTTCGCCAAGTCTTTTGCTGTTTTTAAAATATCTTCACTCGTAATTCCCTTCACCCTTGTATACGTAATTGTGCGAAGAGATTTATTATTAACAACTGTTTTCCCTTCTCGATCTAAAATTTGTCCACGTGGAACTGGAATACTAGTTATTGCATTTTGACTATTTTCCACTTGGTTCTTATAAGCCTCTCCCTCAACGATTTGTACTTTTCCTAGCTGCATAATAATAGCTGAGAATAGTAAAAATATGCAAAGGAACATTATATTTAATCGAATAGATATATATGTCTTCTGCTTCTTGCTTTTTTGTTCTTTCATAAATCCTCCATTTAATCCTTTCGGGAATTGCTATAAATACTAAAAGCATTCCTTCTATATTAGATCCGATAATCGGTTATAAATATCGCCTCAATTTTTTACTTAATCCTTGTAAGCATCCATTCCTTTTCGTTTAGCTACGGAATTAATAACTCTCCCTTCCTGTTTTCTCTCTATTTTTTTGCTGCTTGCATTAGAAGCGCTAAACTGTATAATGACTCTTATTAAACTTACATATAAACGTGCTAGTAATTTTTCATGCTAATTATTCCTTTCTTCATGCTGTAATACTTAATAGACAACCTAAACAATACAGTTGTTCCACATTTACAAAAAAAATAATTAAATATAAGATGAAGTAGGCTACATAAGGGAGGGTTATATGTTACATACAAAAAGATGGAGATTATTTGCGGTTCTTTCTATTGTAGGTTTGATTTTACTAATTTTATTAAAAATCAACTTCATTTCAATTACTATCGCAACTTCTTCAGCTGAAAGAGGAAAGATTTTTGATCAAAATGGTGCAATACTAGCTACAAATAAGAAAGTTAAGTCTCTATATTGCACTTCTAATGATGAAAAGCTATCGAAACAAGATACATCAAGCACATTAGCTTTTTTCAATCAATTTTCAAGCGAGTTTCAACATGATATTTCTACAGAGAACATAAAATCTCAATTACAACAATCTTGTAAAAAGCAGACTATGAATGGTATACCGTTATACTCTGATATAACTGAGAATGAACTTGCATTTATAAACAAAAACAAACCCAATAATGTAATAATTAAAGATGAATGGATTCGATATTATCCTAAACACGAAATTGGTTCACAGGTAATTGGGTATGTAGAAAATGCCCTGAATTCAAAGCATATGGCTGTTGGAAAAAGCGGGATTGAGCTGCAATATGAAAATGATTTAAAAGGAAAACCAGGTAAAACTCTTATTTTTAAATTGAAAAATAAAAAGTTCTTATGGAACATTCAAAAAGTACAAAAAGGAAAAGATGTACGGCTAGCTTTAGACTCTGAGTTGCAGCAAAAGGCAGAAGAAGCATTAAGATTGCAAATTAAGAAAACACCTGATGCTAAAGCTGGTTATGCTGTAGTGAGCGATGCAAAAACTGGCGCGATTTTAACTATGGTCAACTCGGCAGTTTTTGATCCAAATATATTAAATACACATGTATCTTCTCGAAAAGAAAATATTAAATCTCTTTCGCAAAATAAAGCGATTCAAAAATTAAAGTATGGTGAATCTTATGTAAATATGGCTTCTACTATAAAACCACTTACTATTTTAATTGGATTAAACGAAAAACTTTTTCAACCCGAAGATACTTATTTAGATAAAGGTACTTTTCAGTATGATAATCAAAATAACATTACGAATGCACCTGGAACACCAACAGGTGAGATTACACCGAGGCAGGCTATCATTAATTCATCTAACACATTTATGACAGCAAAAGTAGCTCTGCCCTTATTCAACCAGAATAATGGAAATATAGAAAAAGTGGCACATATATGGACAGATTATTTAATGCAATTCGGCCTACGTTCTAAAACCGGGATTGATTTGCCCTTTGAAGAAGACGGACAATATGAATTCCATCCATCTAATAAATTTGAAAATGGGATTTCTGCTTTATTAAATGCCTCTTGGGGAGGAAATGAAGTGCATACTCCTCTTCAACTCGCTCAATATGCAGCAACATTGGCAAGTAAAGGTGATAAATATAAACCTCAAATCGTAAGTGCGATTATTGGTCAAGATGGTAAGGAAACAAAAAAGTTTAAACCCATTTTAGAAAGTTCAAATCGTTACCCGATGAACTTTTGGAGTGTCGTGCAAGGTGGAATGAGTCAAAATATAGAGGAAATTAAAAAGTTGCCCTTTGACGTCGCAGGTAAAACAGGTATTACAGGTTTTCCAAATGAGCAAGAAAGAATGATAAATCATTCTCTTTTCATTGCATATGCTCCTACTGAAGATCCACAAATTGCTATTTCTGTCGTTATTCCTGGTAGTAATTCCGAAAAAAACATTGCCGCTCTCGTTACATCAGAAATTTTAGAGTACTGGAATACTCTTCAAAAAGAGAATAAAAACAAAGAGGAAGGTTCATTAAAGTGAACCTTCCTCTTTTACCATATAGAATCTATATTTATTATTTTCCATATACCTTCATTATTCTTTTCGAACATAAATGAATATTTAATATCAGTTAAAACGTACTCTTTCTGTACATATCCAGTATTACCGTTAATTGTCGATATTTTTATATATCCATCATTCTGCACTTTTTCTGGAATCCAAGCTTTTACCATTTCATTAGATACTTCATATAAAACTTGTGATTCTCGCTTTGGTTCTGCTAAAATTTTTGTTTTATTTCCAGTAACAGTTGCATATATAAAATGTGCTTGCTTTCGTTGGTTACTTTCCGTCAATCCACTTGGTACTTTATATATTTGCTTTGTATCATTTGCAAACTCTCCCCCCATTGTAAGGGCGACTTGCAACTCATGAAAAATATCTTCATCAAACTTCAGTTCAGCCTTCTTATAACTCTTCCCTTTAAATAGAACTTCATCATTTAACGCTTTGTACAGGTTATTTTCATTTTTTGAGTTCGTACTTTGATATAGTTCATTCATAAATTGTTTTAATGATGGATCTTGAGCAGACTCATCTTTTGTTTTAGGCTTAATTTGTGTACTACTTTGTACTGGTGATTTATTATCATCAAGCCAAGGTTGTTGAACAATGAAAAATAACATTGTACAAACTAAAACAACTACAATAGGTAATGCTTTTTTACGAAATGGTCTTTTATGTTTTACAAAATCCACTTCATTATTTTCGTATATAGACTGCTTTATTTTAGAAATAAATTCTTCTTCATCTTTACGATTCTCCATTGGGCCTTTTTTTATTTTTCTATACCAGTCAGGATTTTGTTTATTGTTCATCACTACTACCCTCCCCTATTAATTTTGAAACCTTACTTCTCGCTCTACTTAATCTCGATTTTACAGTTCCAATGGATACTCCTAACGTTTCAGCCATTTCTTCATAAGATAATTCATATTTTGCATCCAATATGATTATTTCACGGTGCTTTTTAGGTAGCTTTAATACAACTTTCCACACATCATTCATTTCTTCTTGCTTAAAAAATTCTTGTTCTGCCGACTGGGATTGCTTATCGTCACTAAAAAAACCTATTAAAGATATTCTTTTAAAATAAGATGATTTCAAATAGTTTATTGCCGTATTTCTTGTGATTTTTAATATCCACGTTTTAATAGATGACTCCTTTCGAAATGAATTCCAATTTTTAAATACCTTTATAAATACATCTTGCGTAATATCATCTGATAAGTGTGGATCTTTCGTAATAATAAATGAATAATTCCATACATCTTGCCAATAGTCTTTTATAACATCGTCCAGCTCATCATGATTATACTTTTCAATAAACGTCTGTTCCATTTCCACACCTCAAACTTATTTGAATAAACATAAAACTGCCCTCACTTTTATTATGGTTTCAATATATAGACAAGATACAAGTTTCATTTGTTCCATTGTTTATCTTTTTCAGGCAGAATAATACTACTAAAAAACAAGTAAAGCATAAAATGATAAAAATCCACTTACAGTAATCTATTTTTTAAATTTAACGTAACACTCCACTTGTCCATTTCAATTTGCTATTCCCTTCTATTTACCATTAACAATGTCAACTTTTCTAGAATGACAGCAAAAAAGCATTCTCGATTAGAAAGAATGCTTTTTTGAAATTTAATTGTTCTATATTTCCCCCAATTTATATCTTTGAGTTAAGCAAACATGTAATAAATGTAGTCAAAAAATTTACCTTATAATTCAGTATTATTTCTGAAATACATGTTTTATTTTTTCACCTGGAACGTTACTTCCTCCTCTTCCTTTTACATCTTCAATCATCATGGTAACAATCATGTCTGGCGCATTTGCATCGAAAGCTGCGAACCATCCCAGTTCTTTTCCGTCTGCTTCTTTCGACTCTTTCAGTTCTGCTGTACCAGTTTTACCAGCAAGCGTCATACCATCAACCTTTGCAATTCTCCCTGCGCCATCAGGGTCATTAATGACTTTGATTAATGCACTCTTTAATATGTCTTGATTCTTTTTAGAAACCACATTTTCTTTCCAATTCCCTGCTACTTTTGCTTCTTTTAAGAGATGTGGCGACGGAATATTCCCTTCATTTACAATCGGTGCATATGTTAATGCTAAATGAAGTGGTGTCATTAATACTTGTCCTTGCCCATAGCCCGTGTCTGCTAGTTGAATATCGTTTTTTATCCCATCTTTTGCAATGATTGAAATAGGAAGTTCGTATTCGATTGGTAATTTTTCATGAAATCCGTACTTTTTAAATTCATTTACATACTGATCTTTTCCCATTTTTAAAGCTTGTTGAGCAAAATAAATATTATCAGAGTACTTCATTGCCTTATCAAAATCAATTGGACTTGCATCCTTCACACGCGTTACATAGTAATTTCCCCAAGTTGAATCTTTTGTCCACTTCAATCCTTGAATTTTAAATTCTTCCTTCGGATTTATTGTGTTTGTTTCCAAACCAATTGCACCTGTGATCGTTTTAAATACGGAACCTGGTACAATTGCTTGTGTAAAGCGATTCGTCATTGGTAGTTTCGAGTCGTTACTCCATGCTTCTCGTTGGGCTTTCGATGCTCCTCTAACTATTATATTTGGATTATAAGCAGGGCTACTTACAAGTGCGATTGTTTCACCTGTTTTAGGATTAATCGCTGCACTAGACCCTGCTTCAGTTTTCATCTCATTAAAGATTTTTTCTTGAATTGCAGCATCAATTGTTAACGTAACATTTTCTCCTTCTTTTGCTTCTTTTTTTGCTACGTTTTTAATCTCTTTCCCATTCTCATCTTCTATAAATACGCGTCCACCCTTTTCACCACGCAATTTATTTTCTAACACTTTCTCTAAACCGGTCTTACCTACTAAATCATCTGCTTGATAACCTTGTTTTTGAAGTGATTTTAACTCCTCCGCATTCACCTTTCCTATATATCCAGTTAAGTGTGCCGCTGCTTCACCTAATGGATACGTACGAATATTTACTGGGCGAGATGAAACTCCTTCTAATTCAATATAATCATTCTGTCTGGTTCCCTCTTTTAAAATACCAATTGGTACAAAGGAGTCTCGTTTTATCCATTTTGCTGTGAGTTTTTGTTCGACCTCTTCTGTAGACATATCAAGTAATTGTGCTACTATTTCTTTCGTTTGCGCTGCTGTTTCGCCTAGTTTCTCTGGAATAATTCCAACCTCAGTTGCTTTACCATTCGTTGCAAGCCCTTTTCCATTTCGATCATATATTTCTCCGCGTTTTCCTTGCTCTATTTGCATACGTACTTTGTAATCTTTTTTCATACCTGGGAAGATGAAGTCTGGTGTCCAATCTATTTTCCAAGACTCTTTATCTTTCACAAGTTTTGCTTCATGGATGAATGAAACTGGTCCTACATCCGTATCCATCTTAACTTCAAAAAGAAAAACCTCTTTATCTTTCGTATTCTCTCCTTTCATTTTAACTTTTAAATTATTAGCTCCAATCCCCTCATAGATTTTTTGATATTTTTCTGTGAATTCTTTTTTAGAAATCGATTTTTTGGCATGATCTGATAAACGATCATACATATTTGCAAACTTTTTATCATTCCATAAATTAATATATTCTTCAAATGCTTGTTTTGGCGGTTCGTTTTTATTACATCCTACCAACATAACTGCGAAACAAATGAAAAACAGCATCCATAATTTTTTCAATTCAATCTTCTCCCTTAATTAAAAATCATTATTCCTTTCTTAATTTATTAAATAAAAAATGTTTCAACGCTTAATAGACATTGTAAGTAATGACATTGTTCCATATTTACAAAAAAATTAATATCTATGTTCATTTTAATACAAAAAAGCAGGCATAAATATATGCCTGCCTTCCGTTCCCAAAATCAATTACACCTAAAACAACGTGTGGTTAACCAAATCCAGATACTCTTCTACACCCTATTTTTTACTTTTCTAAAATAATTCCTGCTATTTCATTAGCATATTTTTTAGAGTCAAATCCATCATAGTTACTTAGTACTACAACAGTCAAATATTCTTTTGGAAACCGCATGAAGTATGAACGATAACCTGCCCAGCTACCTGAATGTTCCAAGTATCGACAGTTAAAACCTTCTGCAAGCCTTAGCCCAAAAGCATAATCTTCATTGTCAATAATTGTTTCCCCAGTTGGAGAAATTTCCGGACCTATTTCGCTCATTCTTTTAACAAGTTCTTTTCGGCCAACGGTACCTGTAGTTAAATTTTCTCCCCACTTTACCAGGTCTTCGACTGTTGCATGAACTGCCCCATCACCTGTATGTTCCCAAGGGCTTTCATAGACCATATATGCTCCTTGTTCATTCTTTGAATACCCCCTAGCAATTGATATAGTAGTTGGGTAGCAATCTACAATTGTTGTGTCTTTCATATTTAAAGAATCAAAAATACGTTCTTTTGCAAACTGACGTAAAGACTTCCCGCTTACCTTCTCTACCACCAATGACAATAAAAAATATCCTGTATTGCTATACTCAAATTTTGTGCCAACAGGGAACCTTGCAATTTGATGACCATTAAGGTGTTTTAGCGATTGTTCCACAGTTAATATATCAGTAAATTTAATATTTTCTGCTTGAGCCAATTCCATATAATCAACTAGTCCGCCAGTATGATGAATTAGATGCCTCAATGTTACTGGTTCAGCATATGTTCCTATAGAAGGGACAAACTTTACAATTGAATCATCTAAACTCAATCTTCCCTCTTGTTCTAAGAGTAATATAGAAAACGCTGTAAATTGTTTAGAAACTGAAGCGATATTAAAAACGCTCTTTGTGGTTATCGGTAGATTTTCCTCTATAGAAGCTAAGCCAACTGCACCTTTATACGTTACTCCGCTATCAAAACTGGCCATATATGCAAAGCCAGGAACTTTTGGTGAAAACTTTTTTAATAATTGTTTAATCAATGTATGCGTCTTTTCATTATATGTATTATTCACCTTAATCACATCCCCTTCTCTTTGAATGGTTAGGAATACAATAAAAAATACTATATATATAAAATGTCAAATTCTCCTTTCAAAATTTAAACTTTTTAATGCATTATGCCAAGTACTAAAGGAAAGCAAAAATTATTAAAGAAATTAATAGTCTACCTTAGGATTGCTCTTAACAGGTTAAAAGCTTTTACAAACAAATTTTAGCAAATAATGTCTTCCCCCCTCTTTTTTTATGACAGTTTTTTGATTGGAATGAAAGCCAATAGAATTAATTATTGAAATATACAAAAATCTTAATATAAACAATATTTTACAGCACTTCTTCTATAACGTAAATATTCATTTTACTTTATTTTCCACATAACAAAATATTCTACTTGAGAAATTATTGTTCCGTGGAAATTTTTTCTTTTTCACCAAATGGAAGAAGAATCCTGACTGTTAGCGCTTTTCGTATTACTCAAACCTGATAACAAGCATGCGTTCTCCGTCAAGTGTACTTCAGCAAAAGTACTAAATCCTGGAGTGTCACCTGTATGCCTCCCAATCGGAACACAGGTTGGAAGCTTAGTTTCATCCTTATAAATAAAAAAATAGGGGGAGCCTATCGTGACAGACTCCTCCTAAAATACAACTCTCGTATACATATCGGAAATGAATTTATTTTACTAATAGTGAATATTCACCATTTTTATCATCAAATTTATACACATTCAGATAATATTTCCCTGGTTTCGCTACGAATTTTCCCTTTATAGTATTTCCTTCATCTTCACCACAAGCTACGTAATTTTGCATGTCTGATTCATGATAAAGTACCCATGTCATCCCAATATTTTGTTCATTTACCACAGAAATCTCTACTTCTTTTGGATCTGTAACATTAAACGTATAAACATCTGTTTGATCAGGAGTAATCAGATTTCCTTTTACAAGCGTATTAAACGGGAGTACCTTCTCCTCTTCATAAGATTCACCTGTTTGCGGATCTTGTTTTACAGTAACTTTTGTTTGTTCTTTGCTTTCTTTTCCTCTACTATCTTTTACTGTTAGTTCCACAGTGTATGTTCCTTTTTCTCCATATACATGGGTAGGATTTGCTTCTGTACTTGTAGTACCATCTCCAAAGTTCCATAGATAAGAAATAACTTTTCCATTTTCACTTTTTGTACCATCGCTATGAAATTGAATCTCTTCATTTACTATCCCGCTGTATGGTCCATTCATATTTACTATAGTAGTCGTTTTTTCCTTTTCCTCTGTTGCAACACCATGAAAAACAATATCATATTCAAACTGGTTAGCTGCATTCACACGATAGTTTACGAAATAGGCTGTAACTGTTTTATAACCACTCCAACCTTTTTGGGATAACTGCTCTAAAGTTTGGTTTACTTGTTTACTCATCGCTTTCCAATCTTCAGACTCACCTTTTGATGTACCACCTGTGTACTTGCCTTCCACGGTAAATGTATTAAAGAATTGCGACTCATATTTTGTAATTTTGGCACCTTTTATATTTGCTACATCCACAATTTCGTTTTTCACTTCAGCTAGCGGCTTTGGTGCGTGTTGAATTAAATAATCATTTGTTACTTGCGGTACATTATATTTATCTTGATTATCAATCAACTGCTGCATATACGCTTGATATTCTGCATTCAATTGTGTATTGTTGCTCAATGATTCACGATATGAGTCATAATTTTTCACATCGTTTGTACGGATTAAATCTTGAAGCTTATCAAATGTTTCAAATTGATGATTATACAAATATGACTGTAGTGCAAAGGAATACTTATAAAAGTCCCATGATCCATATTTTGAGAACAAAGTCTGCTTTGCTGTATAACGGCTTGCTGGATTAGATGATAAGCCACTTATCATACTTTTACGCGGAACAACATTATTTGTACGTGTAGATCCTGCAAAAAATTCTGCATTCCCTTCTTGAAACCAAGTTAATCGTTCATTTTGATACATTTCTCCGCTTCCAAATAAACCAGGAACCTCATATCTTCCTTGTAAATAGTGAGTGAATTCATGACGGAACAACTCTTCTAAACTATAAATACTCTGCTTTGGCGTACGCTCATATGTAAAGAAAGTCCCCTTCTCTTCAATATAAATTCCACCGTTGTTTGTTTCATATCCATATAATTGTCTATTTAATTGATATTCATCTGGATTATTATAAATTACTATTGTTAGTACATCATCAGCATTACCTGGTTCTAGTGCTTTATCATTTCCAATTACACGGTGATATTGTGCTTTTACTTCCTTGGCTGCCCAATATAATCTCTTAATTTTTTCTTCTGTTACTTTATCTCCCGTCTTAAAGACAATAGATCCGTCATCAAATGTATATGTTTTAGGTAAGTATTGTTGTTTCCCTTCTTCACGTATTTTCTGTAAATCTACTGCATTTCCACTATAATCTTTTCCACCATAGTTTGTTTTCATTTGTTCTACTGCTACAAAATAAGCTCCACTTAAACGAGGATACAAGTTCATCGCTTGTGTAATAACTTCCAATCCTTTGTTTGGATTACTATGAAATTTCCCTAAACGTCCTGCATAATAAATGCCATTATTAATTAACCAACTATTTTCATTTGTTATATTCCCCACGAGAGCAATTCTACTAACCTCATTTATAAAGTTATCAATCTTTCCATACCACATTGTTTCATTAGGTTTCTTATTCGTATCCTGTAAATAAGACTGTATATCATAATCAATTCCTTTTACAATTTCATATACAGCTTGTCCTTTTGCATAATTACTTACATACGTAGAAAGGTTATCATTATAGTGTTTTAAAATATTTACCGCATACTGCACTGTTTCAGTATCACTAGAAGCATTACTAATTAATTTTCCATACGCAGCTATTACCCTATCTTGCTCGGCTGTACCTAATGCAAAGTTGGGATTTCTTGCAATTGCTTTTAATGCTGGTAAACATTTGTCATGGAAGCTTCTCTCTTTTAAGTAACTTAATTCATTATTATAATATCCCACATAAAAAGCAGAACGTAGTACTTCAACAAATGTTTCAATGCCCTTTGAGTCCTCTTTAGTAAACGATTTTCCTCGTTGTCCTAATTCATTAATGATAACGTTCATGCGTTCTTTATTCTGATAAAATGCTTTCGTATCTTGATTAAATTGAAATAAATCAGTAATTTGATTCCAAGAAATTTTTGAGAGTGTGTCAATGAGTTCGTTATCAGGCATTTTATTCAGTTCTGCCAGAGAGTAGCTTTGCTTTAATTGAATTTCATCACGTTTCATAACCAGAGTAGGACGTTGTGAAAAATCGCCTACTTTTAAACGCTCTTCAAAAGTCAATGTTTCGTCAGTTTTTGTAGCATGTACGATTTCATCTTTTGAAGTTTCTGTCCCAATTGGTTTTATCTGTAAGATATTATAGGGTACTTTTTCTTCTGCTGATACCTGTGTTTGAATACTTCCAAATGATAATGCCACCGTACTAATCCCAATCATCATTTGAGTAAATTTTAAATTCTTATTCATAATGTTTCCTCCAATTATATATTCCATCAAAGAATATAACATTTTACATACAGTAATTATTTAAATATGTAATATTTCATATTACATTACATGTATTTATAGATAATATAATTCAAGGAGTAACATTATTAAATTACTTTCTTCTTCCCATCCTTTCATATGAATTATTTAATTTTTTTATTTTTTATTTACATATTCGTTATACGAATCCAATATCTCTAGTAAGGTCTCGTTAGATATTTGGAGATAATAGTTATAATTCATCAAATAAAATATACCTAATCGCATATCTATATAGTGAGATACTACCTCATGTTTGTATACAAACAATTCACGATTTGCATACTGTATTAAGAGCCCTCCTATGACATAGAAATCTTAGTCACTTACTCTAAAAAATTAAAAAATCCACACCCACCAATACCTCTGTAGATGTGGATTTTTAACTTTATTTAGAAATGTAAAATGTTTAAAAATTCTATCTATGTAATTTATAAACTTACAAATTATAACGTAACTAATCCTATTCAACACATACATATGGCACTAGCAGTTTTTAATTTTTTATCATCTAAAAAAAGAATTATGTACTTTTATACCGATACATTCTAAATAATGGCACTTACAATTATTTAAGGATGTGAAATACCAGTGGGTATAACTCCAAATACTTTTTAGTAATTTCATGAATCGGGAAATTGAATCAGTTGTCGATTCATTTTTAAATAAGGGATATTTTATAATGTAGGATTATGTATTAATGAAGAAATAATTCTGTTTACAAGATCATCTGTTATCCACTCTGTTTGCATATCGTCGGAGTCACTTTGATTCATCGAATCAATAAACTTTTTAAATTTCGGAAATAAGACTATGGAGGTAATCCAATAAATAGCATGGCTTGTCGAAAAGAAATGAAAAACTCCTTGTTCTTTCCCTTCCAATAAGATTTCTTTTAATTGTCCAAAATTCCCAATAATATATGGTTTTATTTTTTCTAATTGTGAACTTTCTTTGATAATTGCCTCATATGCAAGCGTTCCAATTTCAGGATGTTGTTTTATATGTGCAATAAAGAAAGTTAAATATTGTCTTAGAGCAGTTTTAGGATTATGCTGCGTTTCTTCAAGAAAATTTGGTAGTTTTTTTGCAAAACCATATTTTTTAAATACCTCTAAGTAAAGGTTCTCTTTTCCGTTAAAATAATACGAAGCCATAGCAACATTCACCTTTGCTTCTTTTGCAATTTCTTGGATACTTGTACCATCATATCCACCCTCTCCAAATTTTTTCTTAGCCGCTTCTAAAATATTTTCAATTGTTTGTTCGCGAGATTTTCCCATTCTCTACACCTCATATTAAAATTAATGAATTTCAAAAAAATATTATGTGCTTTATATCACAACTTTTCCATAAGATTTAATTATATATTTCGAATAATAATTTAACAAATAATTGAATATTAAGCACTCCTTATAAAACCCTTTTCTCCCCACTAATAAAAAAAGGCTGGAGACTATCTATTTCAATAGTTAATCTCTAGCCTTTTACTGGAATAATTAAAAGTTCAAGGATATTGGATTTTTTAATCTCAATTATTTATTTTACCACTTGTACAGATGCTGGTTTCCACCCCTGATTCTCTACCCAATCAATATTAACCTTATATTTTTTATTATTTTGTTTATCTCGTACATTACCGTAGGCTTTATTATTACCATTATTTCCAATAAAATCGAAAATCAATTGGCTCTCTGGAACATCAACAGCATAAGAGATTGCTTTTTTCATCTCACTCCAATCTACTGTTCCTTCTTTAAATTTCATTTCAGGTTTTGCTCCTTGCTCTGTACCAATTGGCTTCCATGAAGGATTAGTTTGAAGATCCTTTTCTTGAGATACCGTTTTTTCTTCCTCTTTATTTNTTCCCTTATTTTAATACACTATTGGAATTTCAAGTGATATTCTATTTTTAAATTTTTTAGGTACCGCTAAGTACTTGATTAAATTATGAGATGTTTATAATTACACAGAATTCAAAACATATCCCTTATGTTTTAGATATTATAAGTATTTATTAATAATATTGAGATGCTATTGCAAAATTGTAAGGGGTTATTTCACTCTCTTCGGCAAAGCTGATCCTGAATGTTCAATTACCGGATGAACATGAACATTAATTTTGGCATTACTAAAATAATTCTCACCTTGATCCCAATTCTTACTTATTTTCTTCCATTCTTTATAATTATTCCGCTTATATACTTCTCCTAACGCTAATACATCCACCTTATATTTTTTTTGAACAAGCTTTATTGATTTTTGAATCCTTTGCTCCATCTCTTTTGAAATATCCTTCGTTAAGCGTTTTTCATTCATGAATTTTTTATGATCATTAAAATGCACCTCTGCCAAAGTACCTTCGAGAAATAGATGAATATTAAACTTCGGTTTTGTAGTATTTTCAGTAAATACCTTTATTTTTCGGTGTAGCTTATGAATTTCATATGTAATAAGCTGATTCTTTTTACGTATAGTAAAATAACCTCCTAATTTTTCACCAATTACAAAATTCATTCCTACTGTCTGTTCTCCGTTTAACATTCCAACACACTTGTTATCCTTCCCACGAAACAACGCAGCCCCATTCATTTCTATTCCTTGTTTTGTTGGCCTTAAAACAGGTAGGACAAAACTTCGTTTTGAAATTATCTTTTCCTGCACGTCACCAATTCTTGCTGCCTCAACCATTTGAGCATTTTTCGGAGGATGTTCGGCTAGCATATCAATATACTGTGCCGGTAAATTTTCTGGTTTTGCATTTTGTCTCAAGACAGCTTCTGCATTTTTCTCAGAAACAAATAGACGGATATTTCGTCTCATTTCATGATCGCGAATATATACATCTAGTGTATTTTGTAAACTATTCGGATTCAAGAGTAATTCTTCAGAAAAAATAATCACTTGTATATGCGGAAAAAATAATGTACGACTAATTTTTTTAGCTATAATTCGGATTTGTTCAAATACACTATCTGCTTTTGCACTCACATTAATATAATTATTCCCTGTCCCTTTTCCACCTTGCTGCGTTAACTTACTAGGAAGTACCATCTGATACGTCCCTTTCATAATTGAATTTGATTTCTTTTCCTTAACAATATCGTAAGCCGCACCTACTACAAATCCTCTTTCTTCTATCTCTGCTAACTCAGAGCAACCGCTGATAGTTCCAGCTATAAGCCCAATTGTTATAATTTTAAGAAGAAATTTCATTTTCACCATTCCTTTATTTTATCTTATACACAATGAAAACTAGTAAAGGCGTTAACACAACAAAGCTCATATTAATGTAATCAAAATAATCCCACCGTCTGAAAAAAACTTGTATTGCATTATCTCGAGACATAGATAACGCACCTATATCAATATTAGTTTTAGATACCTCAAAACCAAGTCCCCAATATCTAAGTTTTTCATCTTTATGCTCAAATGATTTCAATTACTTTTGCTTCTCTAGATTTATTATAAAATCTTTCATTCACAATTAATCTGATTCATCTGTCAATATCGTTTTTGATAGACGAATAAATTCTTCTTTTCAATCTTAAAAAATGCAGGAATAATAGGAGTTGTATAAGGAATACCAACACTTTTAAATTTATTATTTGAGTCGTAAGTGTAATAAGGTCTAAACTGATTCCATACAATCTAAAACTAATCGAAATAACTAAAACAATAATACTAAGAGCGAATCTACAATCCCTATATTCACCGCCACTTCTCTAATTACAAGTCCAACCGTTTGTCCCATCGATTTCAGAGTTCTAATTCCACTCACTTAACTTTCCTTTCAATAGGTTGTAGTTAGGTTCTGTTAGTAGAATGAAATATATACTAGAAAAAAGCTATCCCTCTTTACGGATAGCTCTAACAGATGAATTATTTAACTCGATTGGCCAGTCGAACACAGCCTTAAATACTAATCGGTTAAATAACGGCAATTATGAGATATGAGTTAGGTTTTAAATTAACAAAAACATAATATAACCAATAAGTCTTTCGCTCCAAATTTACTTCTTCATTGAAAAAAACAACATTTTCAGCTAGATTTAGTAAGGCATTTTAGGATGAAAAATTATAAATCCCTTGTGCAATTAATTGTAATTCATCAAATATAGACATACAAATCCACTTTATTTTTTAAAGAAAGACTTAACTTATTTATTTGTTAACCAACGTTAGAAATATTATTTGTATGTATTTAAAAACTCAAGAGCTTTGTTAAAAGTTTCTTGACCTGCAGGTGTATTCATTTTAAATTGAAATTCATGTGCTAACTCTCCAGAAATATTTTTATCAAAAAAGAGTTTATCTACAGGTACCCCCTTACTTTCTAATGCGGAAGCCATTGCTTTAGCTTGTTCTTCAAATGATGCTATATTTCCATCTGTAATAAACGTTGGTGGATAATCTTTTGTTATATGTTTAAAGATTGAAGCAATTTCTATTTCAGGTAAGTTTTCAAAATCCTTTTTCCCAAAATAAGCCCAGCCAGTGGTACGCATAAAGTCTTGCACTTCTTTAGTTGTTTCCATTTTTGCTAATGCAGGCATATCATACGGACCACAAAATAGTAATATGCCTTTAATTGTTGAAGGTTCAACAATAGGATCAATTTTAGTTAAATTGGCATACCTAGGAGAGGTTTGAATATTAACGAATTGTCCAGATATTTGTGCTCCAGCAGAATCTCCTGCAAAATATACGCGATCTAATTTTAAATGATATTTTTTCGTATTTTCTTTTATATATTCGTAAGCCTCACCAAGTTGGAGTACTGGTGTAGGATACTTCCTTTTAGGAGCCAGAGCATAATTTATATTAATCACTGTATAACCCTTAGCTGCTAATTCTACTGCATAGCCAGTAATATCGGACTTATCTCCACCAACAAACCCACCCCCATGCACCCAAAAAATAACAGGTGTTTTTTCATTATAAATTTTTGGATAAATAATATCTAATGTACCATCAGGAAATTTAGAATGATAACTAATATCCCTAACAATTTGTGTTTCGTTTATAGCATTCTTATAATTATCAGATTGAACAAACATTCCACCTTCAAACGCCTTTTTTATAAGAAACGCTTTTGGTTTTGGAGAAAAATTCCAATAACTAATTCCTGCAACAATTAGTCCGAAAACAATCAGAAAAGATATAAACATTCTTTTTTTCCATATACTCTTAAGGTTTGGTAATTTCGATTTCATAATCATAGAACCTCCATTCTTTTTAGTATGATAACAATGTGAGAAAATAAGGAATAGATAACAAATTTTAAATTAGATGTATTTTTCTCACTTGATTAGAACTTATAATTATATAGAAAGGTCATTATTTCTTATTGTGTACATTATGTATATAAAATGTACGTGGTAAGAATAGTAATGACTAATGGAAAGGTAATACATATCGATATACAATGGAATACTTAACATACATGAAATTAAAAAATACCATTATAGATAATACATACTAGGCAGAGCCTCAATTAACAGAAATGAAATTAGAAAAAGAATTAACCTTAAGTAGGATAGTGCCTGAGCATTTGCATATTCTTCTCCACCAGGTATAGAAAAAAGCTTAGTATCTGCCAAATCACTAATACGAGGAGCAAAACGAAAACCAAATAGATGTGTTAAGCCAAATACTTGATCAGTATAGCCTGCTGTATCTGTGTAATGTTCATAAATTTTTAAATCTGTTTCTCAATGAAGAAGCCCCATCTAATACATGAAGAGCATCTCATGCATTTGCAGTAATGACTTTCACATAGTAAGCGAATATTTGATCGCTTACTAATCGATATATCGTTCTACCTTTTCCTGTCCCATGGTGTGGATTGGCATCTGCATATTAAGAACGTGAAGCAATGGGTAGACGTATTCAATCAAAAGAGGAAGTTGTTCCATCTCCCAATAAGATAATAACTTTTGTTCCTTTTGGAAATTCACGAGAACAGATTAAGCGCGAGCCAGTGCAATATCATACATTCTCCATTGCGCAGCATTTACCATTTGTCTGTAGAAGATTCTAGGAGTAGCTTCCACCATTTTTGTAAGACCTATATTTGCCCCCATTGCCATCAAAGTAGCTAATACAATATTCTGTTTCTCTTAATCAGTGGAGGCGTGGATAAATTGATTATGATATCCATCCCAACTTGTCACTTCTAATAGTAAATCAGTAAGCTTTATTCTGGGTAACATACTACGAAGAAATTTACTAAATACTTTGCTTCTTCTAGATTCCTCTATCCAATCGCTCAGCATATAGTTTTCCTTGACTAATATCTACTCCTTCTAATTTCTCGCTTTTTACTAATAGAAAGATAAGAGGATTCATGTACTGCACGTTTTTCGATTGATGAGATAATCTTTAATAGCACGACATACCTTATTATTTAGTAATACAATTCATTGTTTATCTCCTTTTTCACTAGAAATCATACATTCTCCAGTCTGTAAATTGAAGTCACTCATTTTGGTAGAGAATACCTCTAAAATACGTATTCCAGTGTATGCCAGGAGAGTAACAATTGCATAATTACCTTTGTTATTATCTTTTAACACACTTCGTAAATTTTTTTTACATCTAATTCAACAATTTGGATTGAAGAAGTATACGCAGTTTGAACTTTTATCATGTCTGCTTTTAAAATCCTCTGATCTTGTTGGCTTTCTTTCTGTATTAGTAATTCATTAAATTTAGCAAGGTTACTAATCTTGTGATTGATAGTTTTGGCGTTCAACATTTTGACGTTATTTAAATAACTAATGTATTCTAAAATATTTTGCCGGTGCATTTTCTTTAATTTTCTGTCACATTAACCTTCTAACCATTTTATGCACTGTCTAATAACTGATGTGTATCCCCTAATAGTGTTCTCACTTTTCTTCTCTTGTTTAAAACAAGAAGAAAACTGTTTTACGACATCCATAGATTTTCCTCTCCTTCTGTAAATGGTGTTGTATTAGGTGAGCATATAAAAAGGGGGACTTAACAGTTGAGAAGTGTTTAACCTATATTTAGGAAATTAATTTTGTATTTAAATAAGTATTGATATTAGTAAGATGGAATGGTATTTTATATAGAATGTCTTAGTAAGGAGAATTAGAGATGTCTTTAAAACACACTACTCTGTGGCTTCTCAATATGAGAGTTTTTTCTGGTTATGATCTATGGAAAATGTTTGATGGTTCTGTAAATAATTATTGGTCTGCAACACATACTCAAGTCTGAACAATGTAAGATATATTTTAAATACGCCCATAGTGACCGAGAAAAATTTCTTTTGGAAAAAACATTGAAGCATGGTATATGGAGCTATGAAAACGAAGTGAAGTGGCTTAAGGATTGCTTAAAAACCTATAACCAACTATTTATTAATAATGAAAAGATTAATCTTGTAGAAAAGGATTAAAAAGATGAGAAAAAAAGCAAAATATCAAACATGGATTCGAATGAAAAAACTGATTATATTTTTGATAAGCTCAATAGTTCTTCTATTAATAACATTATTGCCAATTACTTTATATCTCCGAGTCCTATCAGGGCTTATAGCGGTACCTTTTATTTATATAACGTTTATACTTTCTTACTCTACTTATCAATTCGCAGCATTTGGAGGGTATTACCAATCGAGAATACATGATTTAATGGTAAAAAAAGCGAATTGGAATGGGCAAGGAAAAATATTAGATATTGGAACAGGTAGTGGATCATTGATTATTAAGCTTGCGATAGCTTTTCCTGAATCCTTTTTAACTGGAATTGATTATTGGGGGGAGAATTGGGAATATTCACGGGAGCAATGCCAACAGAATGCTGAGATAGAAGGTGTATCTGATAAAATTGATTTTATAAAAGCAAGTGCCGCCAATCTTCCTTTGCAGGATGATGAATTTGATATAGTTGTAAGTTGTCTAACATTTCATGAAGTTAAAGATACGAGAAATAAAACAGAAGTAATTCAAGAGGCTTTTAGAGTCTTAAAACCTGGTGGCGAATTCATCTTCTTAGATTTGTTTATGGATGAAAAAATATTCGGGAATACAGAAGAGCTTTTAAATGACCTAAAGAAACTTGATATATCTAAATTGAATAGCTACAAACTTGCTGAAGAAATGAAGTTACCAAAGCTTTTATTGAATAAAAAAGTATTAGGAAATGCAATGATTTTGAGTGGGAGAAAATAAAAGTGCACTAATTACTTGCGAAAATAACGAAGTTTTCTTTAAGAATATTGCGTAATTAGGTAATCTAACATGAATTTTTTTAAAACTCTGTAGTGATGCACTGTATATAAAAAGCTAACTCTACCTTATGAGTAAGATAGAGTTAGCTTTTTATATACAGGCAACTTTTAATTCGTGGCACATATATTATTTTGAGAGGGTAGTTCACCTTCATAGACATATAAATAACGCCGAAAAAGAGTACTGTTCGAAGGTACTCTTTTTTGTAATATACCTGAATATTTCTTACTATTAAACACATATTATACATGGGCGATAAGCCAGAACTCACTAAAGCATCCCTTCTCTTTCATGGTTTTCCTTTGGAACTGAATAGTTAATCTTTGCTAGCAGCTCTTTTTATTTAAGTAAGGTTGTCATTACTTAAAAGAGAGGATCTATTATAAATATCAAACCCTTTTTTCTCATAAGAACTCCTTGCAAAAAAATTTATACAGCACTCTTTGTAGCATGAATTTTCCCTAAAAATGTTTTTTCATAGATAAATACCTAACTATATATCTAAAACAACTAAAAATTTAGGTGGTAGACGATGAAAGCAGCCATTATAATCCTTAGATATTTATTAATTATACTTGGAATTATTTGCTTAGCCATTTTGGGTTATATATGGTATCTTCCTTATTGATTTAAATAGCATTCTTTTAAAAAAATTAATTTATTAGTTGAAAATTTCACCACTCAAGGGTAGCATCACATCGCTATCAAGATAAGAAAACATATTACCCAAACAACGATACAATATGCTTCTTTGTTATAAGAAATTTTAAAAATTTCGTTCTGGGTTGCGCTATAAATTTTTTTACTTAATGCCGATGGGAATCACTACGCAAGAAATCCGATAAATAATTCAAAACAAAAGATCTCACTTCTTATCTGAAAAAGGATAAGAAGTGAGATCTTTTAAATACTGCCTACAACGATATATTATATTTACTTCATATAAATGTATATCGATTTTATTTTGATTGCTTACATAGACAACTTTTAAGTAGGGGAATCAACCAATAAATCATAATCTGAAATATACATCACTTAAAGTCAACTAGAAAAAGATTTTTCCCTGTTATTTGGAGAACTTTCATATGAAATGTGTACCCCTACGTTAAAATTAGGTAAAATATACAATCTTGACCTTTATCCAAACATACTACGGAATTCTCCTCGGTCCTTTTAAAAATGATAATACTAACCTAATTCAATTTTTCATTAGGTTAGTATTTAACAATTTGTTTCTTCTCTGATAACTAAAGCAGAAAAAGAAACTGGTAAATCCGCGTAAACTTTCCCAACGTCTGTCATTTGGTAAGGTCTATAAACGAAGCCACTTCTATCAACAAAAGGTAACTCCACTCCTTGACTATATACTTCTCCAAAACAAGGACAGTTACATGTACATTTGCAGTTACATGAACAGTTATTAGAATTGCGTCCACATGATTGATTTTGTATATCAATTACGTTAATTTCAATTCCAGCTCTAAGTAACGTTTTTACATGCAATTCTGGTCTAAATCTTACTCTATAATACCCTGTCTGATTAATATCCTTAACTACTGTAAATGCATATTCCTGACTATTTTCAAGGAGTGTTCCATCTATAATAACCCCTTCACTACTAATTAACCCTGAAATAACATCAGAAACATCTTCAGTTATCCCTACATTATTGCAACACACTTGTGCATTTACTGGATCGGGTATAATTTCCACAGTAGGCTCTTGATCAGGAGATACAATGGAAAACTGTTTAGTAAAAGTAACTCTATATGTCCCCGTATTTGGGACATGGGAAACAGTAAATCCTTCTGATTCTGGAGGAATTGTCCCATCTCTTCTAATTATTCCAGAGATTGTACGAGGGTTTGGAACGAAAGGATTTTCAGGATTAAAATTGATCCCAAAAGCACTAAAAGAAACTGCACGTTCTATACCTTTCCCACCCTGACTAATAACATAACTGAAACCAGATGTATTAAATCCATAAATATTAATTTGAATAAGACCTTCTCCACAGATATTGTCACAGGATGAACATTGGCAACATTGGCATTGTTGACAGCGATTTTTCGAACAACTACAGGAACTATTTTTATTGTTAAAATTCCCTTTATTTTGGTTCAGTTTATTTCTATATAACGATCCCATTTTTTTCCTCATTTCTTTTTATATTAATCTTAGCAAGTTAAAATGATTTACTAGATTAGTACATCTTATGCAGTAAAAAAAATAAAGAATAGGACATTATTCTATTTTTATTAAAATAGGGCGGTAATTTTATTACTGTCTATACAAAGGTCTCGCCAAATTGTTATCAGGGTAAGATTAGAAATGGCTACTTTCAGAAGAAACATTTTTCTATTCTAAGAACCTGTCTAAAATCTTTTTAATAAAATCGCCACACCTGCCAATAAGCAACTTTGTCTACTATTTTCAAGCGTTCGCTCACAGTTCTTCCAAAGTCTGCGGTAATTTTCCAACCAAGCAAAGGTTCGTTCCACAATCCAGCGTTTCGGTAACACGACAAATTTGTGAAGTTCAGAGCGTTTGATGATTTCAACCGAGCAATCAATCGCTTCTTTTATCGATTGTGCAAAGGATGGCCCCGTATATCCACCATCACAAAGTATATTGGTCACTTTGTCCAATGCTTTTGTATGCCTTTTACACATTTGGATGGCACCCTCTCGGTCTGNTTTAGATAAGTTTTTATCGTTATTTTTCAATGTAACACAATTATAAGATTTTGCTATTTCCTCTGTTTGATCTGTGCAACGATTTAAAACAACTATAACTTCCGTTTGCTCTTTATATGCCTCTGATGCCTTTGCAATTGAATCTAAACATTTTCTAATGTACTTTTCTTCATTATGCGCAGGAATTATAATAGAAAACTTCACATCTTTTTTCAAATTAACTTCTAAAGATTCGTTTGTCTCAGTCATAATATTCCCCCCTTATTTTATAAGGTAAATATCTGTTATACATAACGTATATTAAAATTCAATAAATTATATGATAGGAACTGCAGGTAAACTATTACTTGAGTATTAAAAAACAAAAACGTTATTCTTTCTAAATAAGCAAAATTACTAGAAAGAATAACGTTTTTTATTAGTTACATTAATATTTTATTCGTTGCTTTATTTCTTCAAAACGAGCATGTATAATTTTTCTGATATCTGGATGATTCTTATATAAAGTAACAGTATACATGATGGAAGATGCAAGAATAGTAGACCATATTAACCAATCTCCAGCATGAGAAAGAACTTTAATTATTTCACTCGTAAATTGTTCCTGTTCGTCATGAAATGTCGATACGAGAGAATTAAGGTTGAATAATAATAAAATTACAATTCTCCCTAAAAGCATCATAATCCATCCGATAATATACGAATAGCCTCCAACACTACATAATTGATTGTTATGATGAAAAACTTTCACTCTCTTAGCTTGCCAGTAACCAACTATCGCTCCTAATATAAGCAAACTAATTAATTCAATTGTAATAATAAAGTCCAATCTATTTGGAAGACCCATATAAGTTCTAATTATAGCCATGATTGGTATACCAAGAAGATCAAAACTATCTACTTGTTTAGGGATAAGCTGCCTAATAATCAATACGATAACGACTACAAGAATAATAATGAAAACTTTATTCATGCGATCAATCCCTCTTTTTTTCTTTTAAATAATACTCAATTAGTTGATTTACTTTCTCTTCTGGATAGGATTCTGGTGTTTGAAGGACATGAATTACTAGCCCATCGATAAATCCGTACAGTATCTCCAATTCAAACTCTCTATTGTATCCTGGTGTGACGTAGCCTAACTCCTTCATTAAATCTAAGATCATTCCCATAAGATACCTCGTATGGGAATCCATTTTCTTCCGAAGTTCAATAAGCTCTGGAGAACTAAAGGATATACCCAAGAATGTAATCCAAACCTTACCTTCCAACAGTTCTTCTTTATTAGTAGGAATAATGAATTTCATTAATCTTCTAAGTGCTTCTTCTTTCGTTCCTTTAAATTCATTTGTACGAGTAGTTGCCCGTTCTTTCATTCGATTCAATACTAAATTCATCGCATAATGAATTAATTCATTTTTAGACGAAAAATGATGCTGAACAAGTCCAACCGAAATGTTTGCTTCATCAGCGATTTGTTGTATGGAAGCTTTATCGATACCTTTTTCTAATATTACACGCCAAGTAGCAGTGGCTATCTGATTTTTCCTTTGTATTTGATCAACTATTTTAGGCATTCATATCCTCCTCTTTTTTACAATATGATTATATTATAAAAAAGTACCTAAAACAATATGAAAAAGCCTAACTTCTCAATTTAATGCGAAGAAATTAGGCTTTTTCATTTAGTGATGAAACCCATTATCACATTTCGTATCATGTGGCATAGGCCCATCCACAGAATCCAAAAAGGCAACGGCCTGTTTGAGGTTCCTCAAAAATAAATGCGCGAGATCCATAGAAAATCCGTTTCGAACCACAACGCGCATAATCGTCAATGCTTCTAGATCTGGAGGCAATGGATATGCGGGTACTTGCCAGCCGAACACACGCAATTGTCGAGATAAATCATAAAGGTTCCAGTTTAATGTGTAACCTTTTTTCAGTTGCCAAGCGAAAACCGGAATATCCGAACCATCGGACAAAAGTTCGAACAGTTCCATCTCCTGAATCGCCTTGCTAAGAAAAAGAGCGACCTTCTGAGAAGCCCTTTGGACATCATAGTACCCACTTTTCCCCAAACGCAGGTAATTGTAATATTGTAGGAGCACTTGTGCGCCAGGACGTGAAAAATTCAGGGCAAAAGTCGGCATGTTTCCGCCTAAATAGGAGACGCGGAAGATTAAATCATCGGGGAGATCATCAGCTTCCCGCCAAATTATCCAACCCAAGCCAGGATAGACTAATCCATATTTATGTCCCGATACATTGATGGACTTCACCCTCGGCAACTGAAAATCCCAGACTAAATCTGGTTGAAGAAACGGTGCTATAAATCCGCCCGAAGCCGCATCTACATGCATAGGAATGTCGAGTCCCGTCCTCTCCTGTAAATCGTCCAACGCTTTTGCAATGGCGGCAACCGGTTCGTAAAGTCCGGTATAAGTCTCACCGAGAATCGGTACCACACCAATCGTATTTTCATCCACGGCTGCAAGGACCCCTTGAGGATCTAATCGGGGATGCTCAGGGCTAACCTTCACATAGCGTGGTTCAACCTCCCAATAGTTCGCAAATTTTTCCCAAACGACTTGAACAGCAGAACTAAACACAATATTAGGCCGATCCACCGGCTTACCCTCTCTTTTTCGTGCATTTTGCCAGCGTCTCTTTAACGCAAGCCCCCCGAGCATACAGGCTTCCGACGATCCAGTTGTTGAAACGCCCATAGTTGTAAGTGGGCTGGGGGAATGCCAGAGGTTGGCTAAAATGCGGACACACCGCTCCTCAATTTCAGCTGTCTGTGGATATTCGTCCTTATCAATTATGTTCTTATCAAATGCTTTAGCATATAAGTGCTCTGCGGTAGGTTCCATCCATGTACTAACGAATGTTGCCAGATTCAAGCGTGCATTGCCATCAAGAGTCATTTCATCATGGACGATTTGATACGCTGTTTCTGGTAACATGCCTTCATCAGGCATGTGAAAGCGCGGAACGACTGATTCTCCTTTGCGGGCAAAAAGAGGATTTATAGAAAATTCGGGAGGCAGCTCCATTTGCACGTGACACGGTAGATATTGTGGATTATCTGGCATAACCTCTTTTCCTTCATATGTATCGTTTTGCACTTCTTCTTTTCGATCCTGCGGCATACTAGTCCCCCTTAATTAATGGTTTAACAAATATATTATTTACAAAAAAACATTTGCTAAACCAAGGGACAATTCTAATAAAAGGTGATGCCATCATTCAAAATAAAGGAGTATAGTTTTTGATTATAAAATAGAAATTGATTTATATTTCAATGAAAATATTGAATATTTTTAATATAATTATTGAGTTATGTATTTATAGAAACTTAAGGGGTATGATTATGGAGTTTATTACTTTTAAAGTAATTTGTATCTTTTTATTTTTAATGCTTATGACTTCTATAGAAGTTTTAGGATATGGAGTTCGACTTGTTGGGCGAAATTAGCTTTAGTTGCATCGACAAACTTAATATAGCTGAAGAATCATTACCTATCACAAACCGCACAAAACTTTGCTAAACTTTTAACGGCACACATGAATGATTGAGTCAGGTTTAAAAAAGTAAATTAGGGACAGTCATAACTGTCCCTAATTATTAAATGGGAAGAACCCTACTCGATATTTTTATTGACTATAAAGTTAGCCCACCATCCACAAGAACAATTGAACCGATCATATAACTTTCCTTATCTGATGCTAAGTAAGCAACCATTTCAGCGAGTTCTTCTGGATCAGCATAACGATCCATTCTCATATTGGGAAGATTCTTCTGGAGCGTACCCATCTTTCGCAAACTGAGCTTCAACACTTGTTGTTAATGCTATTTTCACACCACTAGGACAGAGTACATTAATACGAATTCTTTTTTTCGTATATTCTAATGCAGCACCCTTGGTTAAGCCAACAACCGCATGTAGTAAAGATAAGTTTTTAACCAATTTGAATCCCCTCCTTTAAATATAATAATACATGGGAATTTAACATGTTTTTTTCGTTTTGGAGGTGACCTCTTTTTTTAGCTTGATAGCGATGTGGCGATACTCGTTTAGAACGATATCTTTGCCCTAAAAAAAATCGAACCATAAATTTTCCAGCAAGCTTATGATTCGATTTAAATTATTTACTTTTAGTAACTATTCAACCCCTCTATGAAAAAAAGCCAGAAAAGCATCTTTTTAAATGGACGAGAGGAACTGGCCATGCATAGAAGCGGTCTGGGCCTTTTCCTGCCACACGCAAAGCTTTAAAACAAAGAAAGGCAGCGAGGTATAGGTCCATTTTTATCTTTATGGCTGGAATTATACCCCTTACCAAACTTCTAAATGAAATGTATAGCTCAGTAGTTATCTTATTTTTTTAAAAAACATTCTGATTATTTCTTTTTCACTTCTTCTACAAATTCCCATGTCTCTCCGTTATCTTTTGATTGATAAAGTGCACTACTATCGCCATTGTAGTCTCCATCTGCCCCTTGTCCAACTAACATATTAAAAACCCCATCTTTCTCATATGGCATACTAGGTGAATCAAAAGGAGTTATTGTGGACTGTGTATGATCTAATTTCACTTCATGCGGCGGATATTCTACCTTTTTGAAAGATACTCCCCCATCATCTGTGCGATATAACTCTCCTTCATTACCAGAAGGCCTAATTGCTCCTAAAAACCCAAGTTTATCATTTATAAAAGTGATTCCTGATACACTACCAATCCCCCCATTAAATGGGTCTGGATTGATAACCTCCCATGTTTTCCCTTCATCACTAGTCTTGCTTAATGAATAAAAGGCGCTCCCTAATGCTTTATCTGTCATATTTAGTTTATAACCAACTTCTTTCGATAGGAAAAACTGTTCTTTTTCATTCTTTAAATCTTGTTGTTCCTTCTCTTTAAGCCTATCTTCTTTTGGAGGCGTCTTTGATTTACTCCAACTTGCGTCACTTATTAAATTATATCTAGCAGGGACTAGCTCTTTCTCTTTTCCAGGGACAAATATAGATACAGTATATCCAATGATATCAGAAGTTGCTTCTTTAACACTCTGCCTCTTACCATCCTCAGTAATATTAATAATTCCCTCTGTATTGGATCCCCAATTTCTTTTTCCATAATAAATCAACCCATACTTACTTTCATTCCATTTTTTGACCGTTTGCTTAACTGGGATCGCCTTAACCGTTTTAATTAAAGGTTCTACTAATTTATCATCATTATAATCAGGCTTTGCATATCCATCTCGTATTATAGTAATATCTTCTGATTTCTTCTTATTATAAGAGATTAAATAAGTTTCTTCTTTCCCATCAACATTTTTCCCATAAACAAATGTATCAAACGCTGTGATTGTTCCATCTGAATGAAATGTAAGATCAAAATCAGTTGCCATATACAATTTCTTTGGCAAAGGATATTTTTTATTTATATCTTCAAAAATACCTTCTACTCCAGATTTATATATATTATTATGTTTAAGTTTAACTGACCTTTCATGTTTTAACTTTTCTATAAACCATGCCAATTTGCCATTGTAATTTATTGCACTTTTATAAATCTGCATCCCATAAAATGATGTAATTGCAACAATAATGATAATAGAAATGGATCTCCATGCTATTGAATTAGTTAATTTTTTAGATTTATATTCTCTATTTTTTATCAATCGCATTGTAGTAAATGTAGTTATGGATATAAAAAGTACTATACATAATAACATAATGTAAATATTATAATTCATTCTTCCGTACTTACAGTATAAGACCAACTCATAACAAAAAATCCCGTATACAATTATTAGTATTGGATTTGTTACTAATGACAAAAGTATCCTTTTTGTATTTTCTCTAAATATAGAAACCACTCCTAATTACATGAATTACTGATATTAAGTATACTTTATGAATATTCACCATTTTTATCATCGAATTTATACACATTCAAATAATATTTTCCTTGTTTCGCTACGAATTTTCCCTTTATAGTATTTCCTTCATCTTTACCACAAGCTACGTAATTTTACATGTCTGATTCATGATAAAGTACCCATGTCGTCCCAATATTTTGTTCATTTTTCACAGAAATATCTACTTCTTTCGGAACTGTAACATCAAACGTATAAACATCTGTCTGATCAGGAGTAATCAGATTCCCTTTTACAAGCCTATGGGGAGTCCTTCTCCTCTTCGAGGGATCCACCTGTTTGCGGATCTTGTTTTACAGTAACTTTTGTTTGTTCTTTACTATCCTCCACTGTTAGTTCCACAGTATATGCTCCTTTTTCTCCATATACGTGGGTAAGATTCGCATCTGTACTTGTTGTACCATCACTATGAAATTTAATTTCTTCATAAAAAAAGATTTTCAATTTTTTTAGATACTCTTACTGTCGACGTTCAAAAGCTAAACGTACCGCAAGACCTGTCAAGACGCTTGCCATAAGCCAACGCTGCACTCGCAGCCACATTGGATGTGTGCCAAACCATTTCGCAATTTTACTTGCTGTACATACAATTAGAAGGTTAACTATAAAGCTAACAGTGATTTGCGTAAGCCCCAAAACTGCACCTTGAAAAAGCAACGATCCCTTCTCTGGATCTTCAAATTGAGGTAAAAGTGATACATACAAAATAGCAATCTTTGGATTCAGAAGATTAGTCATGAGTCCCATTAAAAATAATTTCCGTGGTGGTTCATTAGAAATCGTACGAGGTTCCATAATAGATATAGCACCCGGTTTAATCGAATTCCAAGCTAGCCAGAGTAAGTAAGCAGCACCTGCCCACTTTACTACTTCATATACAGCGGGAACAGCAAGGAATAGAACTGTAAGTCCAAACATAGTTGCGATTATATAGATTACAAATCCGAGCATGATGCCCAATAAAGAAATAAATCCCGCCATACGTCCCTGCGTAATGGAACGGGAAATGAGATAAATCATATTAGGCCCAGGTGAACAAACCATGCTAAGCGAAACAATTGCAAAAGCTATCAAGGTACTCAAGCTGACCATAAACCTTCCCCCTTTATGTTACATAAAATTTCCTATTGTACATTTTATCATGATTGAGGAGAGAAAAGATTAATATAAACCGATGCAGCTAAGTAATATTATCGGATCGAATGTAGTGTAATCACATATTTCTCATTCTCTTAAGTAAGGACTAAAAATAACCTATCCATAGAGCTACTAAAACCACTACGAATAAAGCAAAGCAACATGTAATATTTCGAATCCACTTTTGTATATCACCAAAATACCTTTCTATAAATATAGCGTTGATAGTAAGCATAAGAAATAAAACAATGTAAGTAAAAGCACCCAATTTATCGTTAAACTTCTCATTTGTAAATGTACTTACATGAAGGAATAGAAAAACAAACGTTACTATAAATAGCTCAAATAGCCTTTTTTTATTCACCCCACCACCACCTTACAGTAATCCCCTTTTATTCCATTTTATCAGAACATACTATGGAGCAGCATATGAATATTATATTCATGTTAAAAAGGCCAACAATCCAAGATTGTTAGCCTCTACTTCCCATATTCGTACCTTTTATCACTTTACTTCCTAACAACTGGAATCCACATTTCACCAAACACTAAGCCGTTTCTTTTCCCCATCTCAACCGTCGTATTTGGTCCACCAACATAAGCAAACTCATTTGCATCTGGTAAAGCTTGACCGAAGGCGATACCAGTCAACTTATTACTTAGCTCTTCAGCCGTTTTGTCCTCCCCTTTCACTACTAAGTATTCTCCCCTCGGAAACTGGATTACTCTAGATTCTTCTTCTATTTGTGCTTCTGTCATGACACCCGCATAATACATCATTTTGTTATTCACCGCTTCGCTCACGGAAAAAATGTATTCATTTGTCGCTAAAGCTTTTAAAGTGTCCAGCCTTCCATCTTCTTTAACAGCCGACCAAAAGTCTTCCTTTTCTTTATTTATTCCAGCAAAGTCTGTGTATTCACTCTTAATTTCAGTTCCAATACCTAACACAATAAAGCTATCTTTTTCTTCTATAGTATAATTTTTCATATGCAAAACCTGCCTCTTTTTTTATTAATCAAACGATTTATCTTTTCATCTGATACGTTTATAATATCTTTAAACCCTGTCAAAAAGTGACACTGTTTAGGAGACCAAAATGAAAAAAGTTGAACGGATTAATACAATTATGCGGTATATCAACAACCGCTCCCACTTTACAATTTCAGAAATCATACGAGAATTCAACATATCACGATCGACAGCTGTTAGAGACATTAGAGAAATTGAAGCTATGGGGATGCCACTTGTGGCAGAAGTCGGAAGAGCTGGTGGATATTGTGTTATGCATAACTCTATCTTACCCGTTGTTCGCTTTACTGATAACGAAGTGAAAGCTCTATTTATTGCCTTTATGGCTACAAGAAATCAACAACTTCCCTACCTAAAGAGTCGTCAATCTTTAGCCGAAAAACTACTAGGACTCATCTCAGAAACCCAGCAAGATGACCTTGTTCTTTTAAATCAACTCTTGCTTTTCCAAGGGACTAACCCACATAACCCTGATCTACTTGAGCTTTCTGACCTCCCCCATCCGATGTTAGAAAAACTCATTCAAATCCTTCTTTTGAATAACCATTTATTGATTACCATTAAAGAAGATGAAGAAATCAAGTCTTATCCAATTTATCTATTACACCTTTATCAAGAAAAAAGCCATTGGATTATTGAAGGATTTGACTTAAAAGAAGAAAAGAAGTTGATGTTTCCTGTCGATGATCTCATCAATATCGAACCATACACGACGAATAAAAGACTCAATAAGAAAAAGATTTTAGAAAAACTAGGTAAGAAGGCTGAAGCAATTAACCTTGTACTTGAACTTGGTCCGACAGCAATTGCACAGTTCAAAAAATACCATCCTTTAAAAATTTCAATATCTTATACTAATCCTTACCAATCTACAGCTATTTTAAAAACTTTTATCAATGTTAACAATTCCGACGAAGTGACGGAAATAATAAATTGGCTGCTTTTTCTAGGGAAGGACATTAAAATCCAAGAAATACCCGATGAAGTATTAGCAGATTTACAAAAACGAGTGTGCTTATACATTCCATAAGCAGTGAGCCTCAAATATTAAGCTTTATCACTGGATAATTATCCTATTTTTAAATACCATTTCATTTACTACAATGAGAGCATGATAAATAATAAAAGCACGAAAAATCTCCCGTGCTTTTCTAAATATATATTATTCCTGAAGGTTTCGTTTATCACGTTTCTTACCCTAACTGACGTTTAAATGCTTTACTGGCGANGCTCCTTGCTCTGTACCAATTGGCTTCCATGAAGGATTAGTTTGAGGATCCTTTTCTTGAGATACCGTTTTTTCTTCCTCTTTATTTTCATTTCCGTTCGTTTTTACCGATTTTTCTACTCTTTGTTTCCCTTCTAACTGTGCTGCTTCTTTATCTTCAGTTTTCTTCTCTTCTATCTTTGCTGTTTCTTTATCTTCAGTTTTCTTCTTTTCTATCTTTGTTACTTTCTTTTCTTGAGCAATTGCTTTCGTTGATGTATTAGAAGGGGTAAACAATTGGTATGTCACTATACCAACTGTCACTAATACCAAAGTAAATGCAATATTAAAAATTGCCTTTTGACGACGATTCTGTTGTTTTTCTTGAAATCTGCTTACTTGTCCCATTCTTCAAACCTCCGTGTTTACTTTCTCCTCTACTCTTTATGTATTATCCCTAAAATTCTTAATATTTTTATTAAACAATAGAAATAAACTACACTTTCCATACAGGATTTCATATCATAATATAATTTGTGTTTTTTCAAGTATCTGACATATGTTATTCAAAATAGTTTAATACATTAAAAATTGATAAGCTTCTGCACTTAAGAAACCTTCAATTTTATTCAAAGATGATTCCAATTACGTCCACATTAGATCTCCTGTAGAAAGCTTTTTAACAATTAAGCCTCTTCTTCCCTTATTTATAATTTTTAAATTAAATTTCCCTCTATAGTATAATAAAGATGTTTCGTTTTCTAATGGGGTATGTCGTAAAATCAAAAGAGATTTTATCTCTTTTACCTTCTTTTCAGAGTAAATTTCACCACTAGGAAATTCTATTATTCCTAATGTAATCTTTAATTCGCTCTCATCAAAAGTCCACTCTTTATTAAGTTCTCTTATCTTTTGTATAAAGCTTCTTTTGGTTTGTCCTATATAGAGCAATGTTACATTCTTAGCATATACTCTAGAGATTGCAAATATCCCCTTCTTAGAAGCTTCTTCCCTATTATAAAAGTCATTTATACTATACATGCCATACCACTTAATATGTACTGTTTCTATGAATATCACCTCGTTTTTAGACAATATTATAATTTCTGAACGTTCGAATTATTATGGGTACATATGCTTGATTACTTGAATTATAAATTGTGCTTTTCAATAATACATTTTATTATTACTAATTTCAATAATGAAGAAAAAATACAATATTATAGTTTAATTACAAAGCTGTATAAAAAACAAAGTGATATCGTGCCACATATTTTCTTTTTTTACAATATCAAACTATCGCGAACAAAATTTAGAAAGTTATGGAATAAAAATAGAGATGTTTTTGCAACTCATTGATTTTTTACCAAACACGTATAAAAACCAATAATATGAAAATAAACGACTGGCTAAAAGTTTACTTTCAATAAAATAAAAAAAGAACCTGCAAATTTGCAGATTCTCCTGATAATGATTTATATAAGTAAGACTCGAAAATATAATACAATGATTCAAAAATAAGTTCAAGTAAATCCAAAGAACCCGCTGGAGTTCGGGTTCTTTCAGAAGTGATGATGTTTTCTCGGATTTGCAAAGTGAGAAAATACAAGAATATAATACATCGAGATTTAGAGAATTTCAATACTTAAATTAGAGGTTATTTTAATATGATGTAACATTAGCATTTTGAAGGAATAGCAATGAATACCTTATACATTTCCAGTCTACATAACGCTTTATTATCAGTAGAAAGAAAAAGTAAATCCCTACTTTCACAAGAAATCCGTCTTTTTACTCTATTCATTTTTTGATACATTCCCATCCACGGTTTTAGGATTCTCTTTTGTACTGTGTTAGCCGAAAAATTTTATAAATCATAATTCGTTTTTCCTCCACCTGTTTCACCCTTTCTACACCCTAGTTTTACAAAATAAGAGGTCATCAAAACTTATATTTATTACTTTCTGTTATCTCCTCTCTCTTGTTCTATGCATAGTCTATTTGAATTTTTATTAGCTACTAAAAAAATTTACAGGACGATTAAAAAAAGCCAAGTGCATTACACTCGGCTTTATGGTCGATTAAACATTTTTACTTCAGACGTATTAAACTGATGTAGATAGTCTTTAGTAGAAGTATAGCCTGAATTCATGAGTGTTTTCTTTTCTTCTTCTGTGATATCGAAATTAAATGACGGCGTAAAGAATGTATTGATAAATACAGTGCGGGCAGCATCTTCTTTGGTTGTTTTTCCACTCTCATGACCTTTGATCATCGTTTGAGACAAATTCCATGCAAAATGAATAAGAGAATGGCCAATATGATGTTCTGTTGAAGTTGCGATATGTTTTAACATGGCAACCTCGGCCTGGGATTCTAAACGGAAACCTAGTGTTTCTTTGTTGTAGACAATTTCATCTGTAGGATCAAAGAAAGATGCATTGTATTTCGTGTGTAAGCTACTTAGTGTAGAATGATCCTCCATATTGCTTATCAATTTATTAACCTCGTCAATCGTATCTGTGGTCGTGAAGTGTTCTTCCTTATTCACAAAACTTTTCCGATCAAATAAACGAATTGGGTAGTTATCGAGTACACCTCCGTCTACATAATAATCTTTATCCCATTCCACAGATTTAAAAAAGAATGGGATGGACATCGAAATCCGCACAGCAACTACTAACGGGACATCAGGTGTCGTTTCGCGAGAAAACGTACGAAGCTCGTGTGTAGAAACGTTCGTTCCTTGGAAAAACACGTCTTTTCCTGTTTTGTCATACAACTGCTGAAAAGTTGTGTCCTTACTCCCTGTCCACTTTTCAACAATCTTTCCTACCCACTCAGTGAAGAAATCCCCTTTATAGATACCAAAACCATCAAAAAATAAACGAATGTTATCTTGTACAATCGAAAAATCATCATCTTTAAACGCTTTGAAATTCATGTCTTTGTGGATTTTTACAAGATCTGCGAATGGAATAGAAAGACCTAAAAGTAATGCAGTAATCGCTCCTGCTGAAGTACCCCCAAATCGTTGTATTTCTGGTAAAATCCCTTCTTCATTTAGTGCACGGATGGCACCTATATAAGCGCTTCCCTTTACCCCGCCACCTTCAAATACTAAGTTACGAAATGGATATGCCATTATATACCTCCAATAGAGAAATTTTCGATCTGTTATAGTATCGGAATTATATTGAAATATATTCCAAATCTTATTGAAAAGGTTTCATGTCCTCCGATACGTATGGCCAAATTATCTTTATTCAATGGATGAATTGTTTGAAAGAGAAGGAATTTGCTTGGAATGGTAATTTAGTAAGATAGGAAACAGGAAGCGGAGCGCATCTTTGGATACACTGACTAATATCCCCTTTTGAAATTGTATATAACGTAACTTCTTTTCCAATGCATCCTCCTAGTAAAATCACGAGTAAGAAATCAAGGAACAACCTACATTTCATAAAGTCCTCACTCTCTTTAACATGCAATCCAGTAAAATATTTTTTTCAAATACGTAGAAATATGGTTTAACCAGTAATCAATGATCAGGTCTTCTTACCTTAAGTAAACCTAAATCTATTTGTCTCCATACAGAAAGAGATAAATAGTTTTGTTCCTATTCATGAAATAGTACAATATATGCAAAATTACATATCTAATTAATTGCTTTTAATGTTATATTTTAATAGCGATGAATGCTATTATTTCATAAGTTGTCAACAAGCGTTATGTATGTATGAGAAAAAGGAAGGAGCCAAATAGGCCCCTTCCTTTTTCTACTAATTAACTAAATTACTCTCTGGTAAAAATTTAAATAGTAATGCTCATTTACAGGCGTCTCATTATGCATTAAACATGCTAACTTTGCTTGCTGTCGGAAAAATTAAAAACGATAGCATTAAGTTATTAAGAGACAAAAATTCATCAACACGAAGACAGATTTGTCTTGGCTAGATAAATTTGGTGATAAATACAGGAAGTAACTCTTACGATTCAATGATTCTTTTTCCTGCCTTCTACCCTTGCCACTTCTGTTTCATGACTTGTAAATAGAGATCTTCAAACTCGTTAAAATGGACGCGAAAAACACCTAATGTATCGATATAAGCAGAAATCACATCTTTTTCATTAAAATGGATACCTTCCTGTGCTAAGTCATAGCTATCATTAAGGCTGTATAAATCAAAATATTCTTCTTCCCAATACAGGCCTCTATTTACTAGTAATCGAGTAGAGCAAGTAATAGCTTGTTTAATATTCCATTTCTGAGCTACTAACTTTTCATTTAAGACTGAAAGAAGGATGTTTACCGAGGGGTTTTCATCAACTATGCGGCTATATGACAGTAAAGCCGATTCTATATATATCAGCTTTGCTTTAGACATTAAAGATATCTCCATAATTTCATATGGCGGGTGATCATTTGCTTCAATCAACCTATCGCACCATGAAATAACCTCCTCTCTATTCCAAAGTCCGCAGCCTAGTCCTAATGCATACAAGTGGGCTAAAGTTTGATAAGATTTCAATATGGTTCACCTTCAATTTAACTGTATAGTGGTATTGCATTCATTTTGGAAATAATCACGCTTAGTAATAAATATAATAAGCTGCCCAAACGGACAGCTTATTTGCATTAAAAACGCTACACATGAACTTTTGCTTTTTTTCGACGCACAAGCCACCAAACTAAAGATAGCAGTACTAGGGGAAACGGAAATATCTGAATAAACAAAAATACTTCCCAAAAATCGTGTATCGTACTACCAGGGGAATCTGTTGCCATCCCGCCAATAAAAAAAGACAATGGAATGACAAGTATATTTATACCTAAGCTAATCATTAGGAATGATAGATTCTTCTTCCAGATTACTGGTAATGCAGCCGCGATTAATAAAACCAATGCAGTACCCAGTATAAGAAACAGTGCTCCAAATAAAAATACAAAGTATAAAATAGCATTGATTAAAGGTTCCACAATAGCCCTCCTAAGGATTCATTCTATAGAAACACTCATGTTATTTAGAAAGTCAGGATGCTATACCTCTTAGTTGTCTTTCAATTTCTTCATCGCTATAGTCTTCATTTATCTGCTTAGAATACTTAATCTACTTGCTTATATTCTGGACTGCGTTAGGACATATGTTTCTCTTGTACAACCAGCTGGCAAGAAACCCACACTTATCCCTGCTAATACGGTACCTTTAAAGGCTCTGTTCATATTCATTTGCCCCTTTTATCTTTTCGTATTTTTTCTCCATCCATAGACAGTCCATTATGAACGTTTTCATTATAAGTATTGTCTGCTGTTACTGTTTTACTTTCCTTACTATCTGTTTCGGCCCTGATTCTTCTCATTTACCGTTTCAGTATTACGCTTCAATCCGCATTATCATCACATAAAAAGGACATACCTATTCATATATACTCCTTTATTATTTTATATTGAAATAAATAATGGTTCAAAGTTATTTTGTGAAAATTATACAAAAATTAATAATTCATCGATTACCCAACAATAGATAATATGGATAAAGAAAAAATACTAGAGAATATCACATTGTAGTAGTCTCTAGTATCTTTTCATAGTATTTTAGCGGCTATGCAATACGGAGGGATAAAAAAGGACCTCTTACGGAAAGATAAGAGGTCATCAATAAGATAAAAATGTTGTATTTGAAACACGCGAGTTTCTAATTCACATCATAACACAATATATTCATATATTCAATATATACATTTAAGATAAGGAATATTACATCCTTGAAGATTACGGTAAACCAGGAGATAGTGCTGAAAATGAACCTACTTTGCGCAACATTTTCCAAAAAAAGTATGCGGATGTAGCACCTGCTAAGACATTTTGAATAATCTTTGCAGCTGCTACATCAACGGGTAATTTATTGTATTTCCAATCTAGAGAATCAATTGTACAATCCCATACTTTTAAAACTAGTGAAATAGATCTTTTTAATTACATACTTAATTTATTTTTTAATGTCCAATATTTTTCTCCATTAGCTTCAAAAGAGAATTCTACCCATCCATTCGGATCTTCACGATAAATAAAGATGGTTGTTCCAGGAGTTACTGTACCAACTTTATTCTCCTCGACAGCTACATCTGGTCTACTTTTAATTTTTAAATTAAATGGATAAGGTACCTGATAGTAAGTAGCTGATGATACAACATTTGAGCTTGAACCGTCTGCATACATTTTATATGGAATTTCATTAGATAACGCGTCGACATCTAATGTTTCAGGATTCTTTGGTAATTTTTTTGCATATGTATAGTCTTCTACACGAAACGGTTTAATACGTTCCATAATACCCGCAATTTTCTTAGCCCAGCCTTTATCTGATGCATATTTCACGTTCATGCCAGTTAATGTTGACCCGTTATAATACATACCACTTTCTTCTAAATATCTTTCTCGTACATAATTAGCATTATAAGCAATACTATCGCCGTAGCTTGGTAAATATTTCGCATATTTAAACGGATCTCCATCATATGCACGTAGACCGAATAAATTATGTTTTTGATATGCGATTTCTGATTTTCCGTATCCAGATTCTAAAATCGCATGCGCTGCTAAATAATGAGCACTCACGCCATATTGATTTTGCGCATTGATAAAATCTTGCCCATGTCCAACTAAGGGACTATCTGAATGATATTTTGCAATAAAACTATCAATCTCTTGAGCTGTAATTTTCGAAGCCACTGTTAAATTTAAATCTTCATATGAGGTAGCAGTAATAACCTCTTTTTCATCGTTTAAATTTTGTTGTAACATATCTGTTTTTGCAGTAAGTTGAGCAGCTTCAGCACGTGTTATAAATCTATTTGGTTGCCAACCGTTCTCGGTACCATTAGAAATTTTTAAATCTATTAAAATATTGGCATGTTTTTCTCCCCAATGCCCTTTTAAATCTTCAAATCTAACCTGCTCGTTATGATTTGCTGTGCTTTGTAGTTTATATGCATTTACTAGCATGGTAGCCATAGCAGCACGAGTTACTTTTCCGGATGGATTAAAGATTCCATTCCCTTCACCTTTAACAATACCAGCTTTTTCAGCAGCAGCAATATAAGGAGTAGCCCAGTGGTTTTGTGAATCTGTAAAAGATGGTTTTGCATTAGGATCAATTTTTATACCTAAAACTTTTGTCATAATTTTTGTAGCCGAAGCTCTGTCTAAAGAGTCATTTGAACCAAAAGTTCCATCTGGATAACCATTTAATACCTGTTTATCAACTAAATAGTTAACTGATTTATCAGCCCATGTAGGAACATCAGGGAATTTATGAGTATCTGCTAAAATATTAGAAGAATAGGATAATATAGCTCCTGCAAGGATACCTGTTGCAATTAATTTGTGCTTCATTAAAATAAACACCTTTACCATTGTATTTATCAAATTGAGATTTTCTATTTTTATATTTACATGTTTGTAATAATAATAAAATCGTATTATCACGCATT
This sequence comes from Bacillus sp. PPSBB_2, assembly GCF_045291115.1. Lineage (NCBI taxonomy): Bacteria > Bacillati > Bacillota > Bacilli > Caryophanales > Bacillaceae > Bacillus > Bacillus sp. PPSBB_2. Next base: position 2,528,980 of record NZ_CP147983.1, on the reverse strand, counting down.
CAATTTGATGTAACGAGTATAGTTACTTATATACACAAGTGTCAATGAAGTTCTTTTACAAAAATACATAATATTTACATGATTTTATAATTGACTTATGTATAAATTTTGTAAAGGACCTTTTGATAGATTTTACCTGAAGAAATCTCTTTAGTTGTTAATTTGCCAATCTTTCTCGTTTACTATTAATCAATTAAAAAAAGAATTTTTTGTTTGAAAATCTTAAGTTGATGGATGTGTGAACGTACCGCTACTAAAATTCTTGCTTTTAATTTATTATTACTGTATTATATTTACGTATCAATATAAGGATTATGGTATATAAAAAGGAATCAAATCTATAAGTAAGATTTAAATCCTTTTCCAATTCAAAAAGATTTTGCCAAAATCTAATATAATTTATGCTTATCTTTTTAGTATGTATCTAGTAAAAACATATTTTTTATCCATAGAATTCTGTTTTCAATGATATGAATTAGTGTTCTAAACAAGGAATCCTACAAAGTGATCTGAAAAACCTGAGAGATATTGTATGTAGTTTGCTCATCTCCAGGTACTACAATAAAGAGCCTTACCTCTCTAGGCAAGACTCTACTAGTTTAGTTGTATACTATTTACATGATAACTAAGAAACAGAAAACATATAACACCAAATAACAGCACCCTATTACTCCTCCTACAGCTAATACCTGTTTAACCCAACTCTTAAATTTTTGATTACTGTAAATCGCTTGCACTCTTTCCATATTTCCTCCTATTAAAGAGAACCCTTAAAGACTCTCACCTCGCTATAGTACCATTAAAAAATGAATAATAGAGATCTAATGTATAAATATGCAATATTGCATACGGAAATGTATTGTTATTATTGTAAGCGCTTACTATAATAAGGTTATAAAGATTTATTACATTTTAATACGAAAAAGAGGAGAGAATAATATGGAAATCGCAATGGCAGTTTTAAAATTTATAGGTGGAGCAATCCCATTAATTCAAGAACTTCTAAAAGCATTTATGTAAATTCACTATTTAGCAATTATTTATAAAAATTATCATACAAATGATCTGTATATCAAAAATGAATTGGCTTACAGATCATTTGCGTGATCAAGGTCCCTTTAACATGGCTAAGGGGCCTTTTTAAAATTTTTAAATAATTAAGGTTACGTCACATCACCCTCAAGTTAGCAAAATAAAATGAAACTTTAACTTGATGGTGATGGGGTAACAGTTGTGATTTAGAGATAAGATCAGATTATACAAAGTTTTGCACGTCAGCGATACCGGAAATAAACTTCGCCTTTAGTAGCAAGAATCTCCAATAAAGATAGTCAACTTACCTATTTAGGAATAGGAGTGTCAATTTAAATGATGCGTTCCAAGGCACTACTCTTCTTCTAAAATAGCGTAATAATATTCATCCCACCATTCATTCCCATGTGGTATACACTTCCTGAAATAGCCTTCTCTTCTCATTCCAATCTTCTCCATTACTCGATATGATGGGGTATTTTGTGGCTGACATGTAGCTATAATCCTATGTAATTTCATTTCCTTAAAGCCATATTTCAATGTAGCTTGTGCTGCTTCAGAAGCATATCCTTTATTGAAATATTTAGGATTGAACACCCAGCCAATCTCATATGTATGCTCACCAAAATATTTATGAAAAACTATATGACCAATCAGAATATCTTTATCAATTAATACTACAGGAAAGTTTTTAGCGTTTTCACCAATGTTTTCATTCACAAAGTTTCTTGTATTTTCTTCAGTAAAAACCCCTTCAGGTATGTATTTCATAACATTGATATCTGATGTATACTCATGAACAGCTTGCCAATCTTTGAACTCAAATTTTCGTATTAATAATCTTTCTGTTTTTATAAACATTTACTTTTCCCCCCTCAAAAAATTGCAACTATATTTAAACTCCACTTTTAAGGTGAAAATACGGGCCAAACAAACTATCTTACAGCTTGACTTTAGAAACTTTAGGGATAATGCTTTGACAAATATATTATATAACAAATATTAACATCCACGGGATTTGTTTTTGAAAATTATGTTAATTAAGAAAGAAAGTAGTTTTTTCTTAGATATTATTGTTAATAACTGATGGTATCATTATATTTCATTCTGCAACTTATTTAGAAAAGCTATGTACATTTCGAAGAAGTTCTTCAATAAGTTTTGTTTTTTCATTTACCTTTGTGGCATATGTGAAATCACCATAACAATATGGATACCTAAAATTATTTTTATTTCCACCACAAGTATACATCGCTGGATTTTGATCAACTTTCATCTTAGAAAATTTTTTGGCCGAATCCTCCGAGTGTTGTTTAACTTCTTGACTAGCAATAAAATCAATATACCCTGGGCCCATATTATAACTTTGAATAATTGTATCCATGCTAACATCCTTGTCCGTTCCATATTTGTACATTTTAGCAAAGTGCTTTACCCCCTGTTCAATGCTCAAGCTTGTCTCTTGAATTTCATTTGGCTTTAATCCAAGTGATTCAGATGACTTCATAGGATCGTTTCCCTCACCTCTACTCTCTTGATACATAATTCCTAATAAAATTGGTGTTTTCTCTCCTAAATTATATTTTTCTAATTCTTTTTTTAAGGTAGACTCATATTGCAATACACGTTTTTCGGTGGCTTGCGCTTTATTTTGTTGAATATTGGTTTTATGATTAAAATATAGCATTCCAAGTATTGTTCCTAAGCCTAAAATACTAATAAGGAACACTTTTATAATTTGTTTTTTACTTGTATCCTTCATATATTCCTCCTCGTATAAGAAATTCAATTTTTCAAAGGTAATTGGTTATATACAAACTATGTAATGAACATCTATCTCCCGCCCTTTTTAGACTCATATATCAATACTTTAAGGTTTCAAGTTTAATATAAAAATTTAAAGATAAGGTAAAGATAAGATAAAGATAAAATAAAGATAAAATAAAGGGTATTTTTAGCGTACTTTAAAAGATATTGCTACAAAGGGATATATGGGACAACTTGTTGATATGAATGGATTTAGTGATAATTGAAAGGTTATTGTACAAGTTATTAATTATGGAGACATCATTCCAGAAGATTTAATCCATCTTTTCAATATGCTTTATATAAAAACCACAACATAACATATAATAAAAAACGGCGAACCCTCCACCTAGGAGAATCCACCATCACAAATAACTGATTATTTCACACCTAGTTTTTTTGCTTTCTTAGGGATCCCGTCTTCCAGCACTTCCTCTCAAGCTGTTACACCTGGAATATGATGTGATTGCATTTGAAACAGGGCTTTGGGAAGCAGCAGCTGTTCAGCAAAATTTTGATAACTCAACCGCTACAGAAGCGATGAAACAATCCTTATACTCTGTATGGAAAACTGAGGAACTTGAACAATTATTTACCTATATGAAAGAACAAAAAGAAAAAGGAAAGCCACTCACATTAGCTGGTTTTGATATGAATTTGTTTTATAAATCTTCATTCCGCTCTTATGCAAAAGAATGGTTGCAAAAAGTAAATCCTGAAGTAAAGAGTGAATTTGATACAGCAGTGTCAGAGTTGATTGAACTGGATAGGTATTACAATAAAAATAAAACATATTTCAAAAATGATATTAGACTTTACGAAGATGCAGCAATACAATTATGTTGGCCCAAATATGATGGATTATCTTCCACAGCGTATCAAAGACCAAATGGACACAATTGGTGTATTTGCGTATAGTGGCAGCAGTTGGGATGATGTTAATGAAGATGTTATTCCTGTACATAATGAACATGAAGAACCAAGCGTTGAAAAAATCATCAGCCCGGTAGGAAGTCCCCATGTTTTCGTTAACTTAAAAGGAGAAAGTAACCGACCAGAAACTTCATGGATGTTTACTCCTACTGCAGCAAGTTATTGGGGAAATAAATTAAAAGAAGAAATCATGATTCCGACAGAACAATATGATGGCATTCTCTGGTTAGAAAAAATATCACCTTCTGTACTGAAGTGAAAAATAAGAGCCTCCAATAAAGTAATGGAGGCTCTTTTCAATTAAGTTAGAATTTGAGGCAAAGACGCTAAGAAAGTCTTTATACTGCTTAATGTTTATTTGTACTCTATAACCATTATTTTGAACAATTTACCATTCCCCTTCAACTTGTACATATGGTCCTATAATCAATTTCCGCCTTTACAAAGAGTCCTGCGGTGTTCATCATGATAAACAGTTAACAAGAATAGCGAAGCAACGGCCTTGGAAATATGAAAATCCGCAAGGACTCGGAAACAATATATTTGGAATGTCTAATAATTCAATTTCATGAAAAGAATGACGGAATCTCGCAGCAATTGCAAATGCCATCACATCCACTCCCAGCTATACGTAAAGCACAATTAGTATATCAATAAGATCTATGTTTCGTGCAGAAATCCCCTTTTTCTCTCCAGACTTATCTACAAGAATAAAAAAGGAAACACAAGATATGTTCCCTTTTCACTATTTGTTTTCTACAATTTTAATTCCAATGTTTCTAGATGCAGAATAGATCCGATCCCTGGCAGGTAGACATCTTCCTCCTTCAGCAGGGATAAGGAAATTTCCGTTTCTACTAGTGACGGAAGATTGCGCACGCCAAATAATAATACTTTTCCCCCTATTGCCCAAATGACGCGGGGTATGCATGGAAATCGTAAGGTTGTTTATGTATGTAATTGTTCCTGTTCTTAAACATTTTAGGGTATCTATTTTTATTATATTTTGCTTTTTTAGTATCTCTTATTTTTATTGTTTGATTGTTATGACTGGCACTTGCTCGGTTTCGGAAATTTCACTGTAACCATAATAAAGTAGAAAAAACAATAAAATAATTGTCCAAATAAATATAAACACTTTGTAACTATACTTCATATGAAAAACCTCATTTTCCCTATATAAGTGAATGTACATACATCCTATAAATCCGATTACATAAATTATCAGATATCTTAGTAGTAGAGAATCATTAAGTATTAGCAATTGTTATTCATAAACATATCCAAGAAATCTTCAAAAAATATCATCTAGACATTTCATAAAAATGCACAGATAATATTTTTACGTTTAGCTAAGTAATGCTTATTATGTAATAAATCTTTATCTCTATTTCACCTTAATGTTTATATGTACAAGAGTCTGTGTAGCAACTAGGCTGTACTTTAAATATGTACTAAATTGTGTGTGGGAAAGGAAGCACATTTTATTTAAAGTTGTTACTTTAAACCCTTTAATTAGTTGGTAGTCTTCTTCATTCAGACAGAAAGGAAATTTAAAGTGTGCACGTATTTTCAACTCAGACTCTTTACTACACACACTCCTATACACATAAAACATCTATACCTTTCGTAACATTAAGGAAACAAAAAGGAAATGACATAGAAATGATTATAATATTTCGCAACAATCTTGTAACACAAATGTAACACAATGCATTTAATCGTACAATACTTTTTTAGCTAATTATCAACAAAGCATTGTTAATGTCGTTCAAATTTAATAATGTTCCCATAGAGTAATACATATTGTTTGTGAAGTGTTTTTTCAAAATATAACGAAACCTACCATGACGGAGGAATGTTAATTCCATTTAAGAATAAATGGATTAATACCTTTCTAGCTTTTGTATCCCAATCATAGTATAGAGAGGATTATGGTTATCCAATAAATGTATGTGACCATATACAAGCTAAGCCTTTTAAATAATTACTGTAACTAAAAAAACAAGTAATTATACTTGTTTTTTTAGTTTACTTTCCAATATCGCAACAGTTTTATGTGCTCTCTTTTCCTGTCTACATTATTGGATGCATATCTTACTAAAGATAGCTTCTTTTTTTATGATTCTATTGAAGTAATTAATTGCTGACGTTCTTTATCTCTATAAATTTTCATTTCATGTTTAAACTCGTAATTTCCTACTTCAAATCTAGCCCATTCCTTACTTGTCCAATATACTACATCTACATTTTCTCTTAAGATTGCAAAACACACATCCACTAATTCATCTTCGTAAAATGGAGCTTCTTTTGCTAATTCAAAAGCAAGCACTTTTGGATCCTTAGTTTTAATTTGAAGTTCCCTAGAGGTTTGCCCCAAATACTGCCATTGCGATGGTATTGATTGAACTTGGGCATCTCCCCTATCTTGAAACTGTGATGGAGAATCATTTGTTGAAGCAAATGTAGGTTTACTTACTCCTATTGCTGTTCCTAAAACAATAGAACCAATAATAAGTTTTTTAATCATTTTTTCAGCCCCTTTAATAATTTTGGATATGCTTCATTTTTATACCACGTTCACAGTCATGTAAATGAAGATAATTTGACATAATTATGCATTTTCTTCGGAAAATGCATATTAATTACGCACCTTAAATTTACTAAAAACAAAATTGTTGGTTAAGGTAAACTTTTTCGTCGTAAGTATACACTTTTTGTATAAAAATTAGTTTTTAAAATATTTGCATACTTATTGATAAAGCTTCCTGCCATTCCTTATTCGAAGCCAATTTATCTCTACCTACTCGCTTCGCATTCCTTGAAGAAGGAACCTTCTTGACTAAAATGATAAAAAAGTTGGGGATTTCCCCAACTTTTTTATACGTTTATTGTCTAATTAATCCTGTAGATGTAACCCGATATGTTCCTGTTTTCCATTCTCAAGGTTAGTTAAAGTCGTGCGTGTTTTTTCCTTTGCTGCTTCCCCTTCTATATGAGTAAATTCTATATAATCTCCCTCTTTTACAGGTACTGTTTGGGTTTCAGCATTTTGTTGTCTATTTCCCATAATTTCCTTATTGTACATAACGCTACCAGATGAGTTCTGGACTTTAATACTTGCATATGTGCTATTGAAATAAGAATGCGGTACACCAGCTTCTAACATTAGCTTTAAAACTTAGATATATTTAATATTTTTTTCACTACTATTATTAATCAAATTATAGTATTTTGTATTAAAATCGTATGATTTAGGACTAAATATAGTGTGAAAATTTCATAAATATGTAGTTTTAGATATTTATGATGAAAGACACACTAAATAACTTAATTGATCACACTATTTGACTCAGAATTGTTTACCAGAAAAACGTTATGTAAACTTTTTATTTGCTGGTACCTTATCATTAGCTAGAAAGAGCCTACTAAAAAAACGTAGATTCCTCTAACGTTAACACCTGCCCAATCCCAGCGTTGTTTACAAGGATATCAAATGTAGTATCACCTATATATTTTTGAAGAGATTGACCATCATTGCATACAATTTATTAATGCCATTAAAAGTACTTAAGTCTGCACTAATCGCAAACGCGGAACCGCCATCTTGTTTAATTTGATCCACTACACTTTCTGCTTCTTCTTTTCTTTTACTATAGTGAACAACGACTAACGCACCAGCCTGTGCCAAATGTAAGGCAATACTTCGGCCTATCCCTCTACTAGCCCCTGTTACTAATGCAATTTTCCCCTTCAATTTATTCATCTCATCATCCCCTTGTTTAAAAAATTCTACTTAGTTATATCACAAGATACCCTTTGAAATGTTGCTCACTAATTTGATATCCATAAAACCAAAAGGCCCACTCATAATTATAAGAGTCGGCCTTTTTACTTCACATATTGCATCCCTAACTGTTATGTACTTTGTATTAAGTATAATAAAGAATCTAGATGGTATTATAGGTAAGCTTAAACTAAAGTCAATTCATATACATTTTGCTTAGAGTTTCTGCATTTAAACAGTTCGTTTAGGCTTCTATGCATATATTCAATAAAATTTCAGCAATGCCTGTATTTTTCATCATTAATATTTTTGTTTCTTAGGCATGAGCATACTTTGAAAAATCCTAAAAACTAGTCGATAATCTTTTAGAATCTAACTTTCCTATAATACTCTTTGCTATTTCTTCAATATTTTCATTTAGAAAGAAATGATTACCTTCAAAAGAATGAAAAGTACACGTTTTACTTGTGTATCGTTCCCATTTTATTACTTGATCATATGTAGTAAATTCATCATTTTCCCCATTAAATATAAGAAAATCAATATCACATGGTTGTGTATTTTTGTCATGAATATACGTCTCAACGATTTTAAAATCTGCTCTTAGAATAGGGAGAAAGATCTCCATTAATTCTTCTGATTGCAGTACCCCAGATGGTGTACCTCCCATTGCAATAACTTCTCTTTTAAATTGTTCGTTAGAAAGATTATGTCGGATATTTTTTATTTTACTATTTGGATGATTTCTACCGGATAAAACAAGAAATTTAGGCAATACGCTTTTAGAATCTTGTATTTTTCTAGCTACTTCATAGGCAATCAAACTTCCCATACTATGCCCAAATAAAATATATGGCGAATCATCTATCTGCATAACGATATTATTATAGACATCATTTACCGCTTCTTCCATACTTCCGTACAAATTTTCTTCAATTCTATATCCTCTACCAGCTAACTCTATCGGCACTATCTCAATATATGGATTAAAGTAATTTTTCCATTTTGCGTAACTAAACGCAGATCCCCCAGCATGTGGAAAACAAAAAAGTTTAGTCTTCTGCATTGATTTTCTCCTTACTTTCAAATTTGTATATATTTTGGCAAATTGTATAAATGTCTTTAATTATTATCTCTTGTGGAAATTCATCTCTTGTTGCACAAACAGATAACTTATAATTTGGATCAATGTTATATTGTTTAAAGTAAAAGTTTTTAGGTATATTCTTGTATGAAATTAAAGTTCGTGACTCTTTTTTTATAGAGAATGAATTTAACGGGATATAAAGTCCTTTTCCAATCGTTTTGATATAACTTTCTTTTAATGTCCATAAATCATAAAAATAATTAATTTGTTCATCAGAATTCATATTAGATATATCATAAAATTCATCCGCTGAAAAAAATTCATGTGCTAATTTAAAAGCCTCTATTTCTGAAACTTTTTCTATATCAATACCCACATTAAAATTAGCAGTAGCACAAACCACCCATTCTCCTGAATGTGACACATTAAAATGAAAGTCAGAAAATTTTTCAACAAAAGGTTTTCCATACTCATTATATCTAAATCTAATTTCTTCATTATTAATTTTATACTTTTGGCAGATTAGAGATCGAATTAGTAAATCTCCTATCAGAGTTCTATTAATGTCGCATGAATTTAATAAACGCTTCATTCGTTCTTTCTTCTCATTTGAAACTAAGTTACTAAGTTGCTTAAGCAAATGACTTTCAATATTCTTTGGTATTTTCACAGCTTGAATTTGTATAATAAATCACTTCCTTTTTTAAAGAATTACTTCATATATGAACGTTACAGAAACTCAAATTAACTTTATTAAATTGCATATACAATAGAAAAGGTGCATATTTACATATCAATGAAAATATGCACCTTCCCTCAGTAATATCATCAGGCATTCGCTTCTATTACAAAGATTTCTATGTCTCTACCAATTACTTTTTACATTATCCCCTTAAAAAGTAATGCTCTTAATATATTCATTATTCCCTACACTTGATATGCAGGTATTGGTCTCCCCTTTTCGTTCATTGCGTTGCATCTTTTGCACTCTCTACTTTTCAGTTAATGAAAGGGATGTTTCTTTTATCCCTTCAAATTCATTTAATAGATACTTAGCTATCTTTTCAACTGCGGGGAAGTCTACTATTTCCTCATGTGATCCAGGGACTAAATACCTATTTACTCTACCTTTTAATAACGGTCCCCAATCTGTAAACAACTCTTTTCCTTCCTCAGCACTAAAGTAGAGAACTTCTCCAGAGTATGGTATTAAATCATGCTCTGCCATTAAGTTCAGACATTTCCTATGAGCATTGATAACTTGCTTCAAATTCATAAGATCTGCATCAGGCGGGAGTACTCCCTCCATAATTAATCGCTCTACAAGCATATCTTGTTCATGGAAGAGGCCTTCCCCCTGCTCAGTAAAATCTCTAGGAATGAAATGCTCATATATATATGAGAGCATATCCTCCGTTGTTTTATAGTCCTGCTCTGAAGGTACTTTAGTATCCATTAGTATCAACAACTCAACTTCCTCACCTTGATTCTTTAGTACAGTTGCGATTTTATAAGCAATTGCACCGCCTAAAGACCATCCTCCAAGACGATATGGACCTTCTGGCTGAACACGTTTTATTTCTTCGATGTAAAGTTGAATTACTTCCGGCAAAGTTAACTCGTCAATTTCTTTCTTTTCTATAAGAGGATTCTGTAAACCATAAAATGAACAATGGTTCTTAAGCAATCTTGCTAGTTGAATGTAACAGAATACATTCCCCATAAACGGATGAACGCAGAAGAAAGATCTTTTCTCTGATTCTTGTAGTGGAACTAGCGCTGCTACTGATTTCGTCATATCATGCTTATCACGAATAAGGCATGCGATTCCTTCCACTGTTGGATTCTTAATCAATGTAGACACCTTAATCTCTTTTCCAAACTTCTCCTTAATTTTTGAAACTAATTTAATTACAAGGAGAGAGTGTCCTCCTCTATTAAAGAAATCATCATTTACATAGACATCTTCTATCTGTAACACATCCTGCCAGATTTTAATCAACTGATATTCAATTTCATCCCTTGGAATGATTGGTGTAGAAACGTTATTTTCTCTCAGAATAGTTAAATTGTTCAATGCCTTTCGATCAACTTTTCCATTCGTTGTAAGAGGAATCTCGTCTACCTTAATAAAGTGTGCGGGAACCATATAATTCGGTACTTGTGTCTTGAGATATTCACGCCAATCATGCATACTACCATCTCCAACTACATAAGCAACCAATCTCTGCTCTCCTAATTTATCCTCTGTTACCAAAACTACTGCCTCTTTTACCAATGGATGCCTCTCTATACTCGCTTCAATCTCTTCAAGTTCAATACGAAAGCCCCTAATTTTCACTTGATTATCAATTCTTCTCAAGTAATCTAAATTACCATCAGGTAAATAACGAACCAAATCTCCCGTACGATATAAACGCTCTTCTTCATTAAATGGATGACGGATGAATCTCTCTGCTGTTAATTCTGGACGATTCAAGTATCCTCTCGCTATACCTGCACCACCAATATATAGCTCACCTGTTACACCAACTGGGACAGGTAACAAATTTTTATCCAATACATAAGTTTGAACGTTTGGCAATGGGCGCCCAATTGTTATTCTCTTACTATCTGTTTGGATATGATAACACGTTGCATCAACCGTACATTCTGTAGGACCGTATACGTTATAAAAATCAATTTTTTCAGTCTCTACTAGCTGTTCCCATAATGACGGCATAATTGCTTCACCACCGACTAATATCTTACTTGGTACATGAACATCAGCACTTATTTCTAGCAATCCTCCATCTATTAGTAATTGAAGTAATGAAGGTGTCATATCAAACATTTCCAATTTATTCTCCCTAATATAGGACACAAATTGTTCCGGATTAGTGCGAACTTCACTTGGGATAATATATAAACTTGAACCATAAAGCAACATTTGTAATTGCTGAATAGATACATCAAAGGCAATTGACGCATTCAAACCGACGCGCATATTATTAGGTATCTCATGTGAGAAAACTTCTTTTTGTAAACCATAGGATAGGTTTATTACACAATTGTGCTGTACTAAAGCCCCCTTTGGATTCCCTGTCGAACCAGAAGTATAGATAACATACGCTAAGTTTTCCCCTGTTACCTCACATATTGGTGAAAGTTTGCTTTCTTGAGAAAGCATTGCTTGGTCCCTATCTAGGCAAACTGTCTTGATGTCTTTAGGTATCCAGCCTAGTAATACTTCATTTGTAACTAACACTTTAATTCCTGTGTCTTCTAAAATATATTGTAGGCGGCTTTCCGGATTCGATGGATCTAATGGAACATAGGCTGCTCCAGCCTTCCAAATTCCCATGAGACCAACAACCATCTCAACTGAACGCTCAAAGCAAAGGCCAACTAATGACTCTGTCCCAATTCCACATTTCTGTAAATGATGGGCTAATTGATTAGCTCTTTCATTCAGCTCTCGATATGTTAGTTGCTGTTTTTCATCTACCACTGCCAACGCGTCAGGCGTACGATTTACTTGCTCTTCGAATAGTTGATGGATTGCATTCTCACGTGGATAGGATATAGTATTATTATTCCATTCTTCCAATAGCTTTCTTTGTTCAGCTTCCGTAATATATACTAGCTCCGATAGATTTTGATCAATGTTTTTGAGCATTTGCATTAACACTTGGTGTAAATGACCCAGCATTCGTTCAATGGTTACTCTATTAAACTTACTACGGTCATACATTAACTTTAACGATAACTGGATTCCTGGAACTACAGCTAACCCTAATGGGTAGTGGGTTTGTTCTACCCCTTCCAATTCACCAATTTCCAGATTTTCTGAAGACTCCTCTTTCACTGGATAATTTTCAAACACATATAAACTATTGAATAGCGGTATTCCTCTAGGAACTTCACTCCACCCCTGAATCTCTGTCAAAGAAGCATACTCATATTGTCTTCTTTCTATCTCTTCCTCTTGTATCTTCTGCAACCAATCTATTAATTTTATATCATCCATCAATTGAATTCGCGTCGGTGACGTTGTAATGAAAGGACCTACGATGTTTTCAACATCAATAATCTCCGTAGAACGCCCTGAGCTTGTTACACCAAAAACAATGTCATTTTCTCCACTATATCGGCTCATGAGATATGCCCATGCACCTTGAATTACTGTACTCAAAGTAAGTTTATTGCGTTTCGCCCATCCTTGTAACGCTTGAGTCTGCTCTTCTGATAAATACGTAACCTTCTCTGTGTAACCTTTTTCTTCCTCTTTACTTTCTAAGCCCAGCAAAGTTGGCGCAGTAAAACCTTTTAGCTTCTCTCTCCAGAATTGTTCCGCCTGCTCCTTATCCTGCTCTCTTAACCATTGGATATATTTCTTATATGGTGAGGACTTAGGTAATTTCACAGCTTCTCCATTCATTCTCTTCTGATAGACTGTAAGTAATTCATTAAATACTAATGGTAAACTCCATCCATCCAGTAAAATATGGTGATGGGTCCAAACAATCCGATATTCTTCCTCACCTTCTTGAATGACTGTTACCCGCATCAATGGTGCTTCATCAAATTGGAAGGCTTGTTTTCGATCTAATGCCAAAAAGACTTTTCTTTTTTCCTCTATCTCTTCACTTGTCATTGTACGCCAGTCTTCTTTGTTCACTTTAAATGGGATATTTTCATACACCACTTGTACAGGTTCTTCAATTTCGTCCCATACAAATGCTGTACGAAAAATTTCATGCCGCTGAATTACAGATTTCCACGCCTGCTCAAATGTAGGAATATTCATTTTTCCTCGAATCATAAAACTCAATTGCACTATATACGGTGCAACATGTTCATCCCCTTGGTCATGCAATGTGTGGAAAATCATACCTTCTTGCAAAGGTGATAGTGGATATAAATCAGTAATCTGATTGTTCTTTCCGCGATGCATTTTGTTTAGTACATTTGTCAAACCTTCTTGGCTAAGATTAGTCATTGCAAAATCCGAAATGGTCAGTGCAGATTCTCTATCTGAAAATTGAATCAATGTACTCAGTTGATATAGCATATTCTGTGCAATACTTTGAATCGTTGATTTGGCAAATTGTCCAACATTGTATACCCAAGTGAACTGAAGTTTTCCATCCGTTACAACCCCAATTACATCAATTACATGCGATCGCTTGGAACCGGCAGCATGATCTAAACGCTTAAATTCGTTCTCCGGAATAAACATTGCATCGCTAGAAAACATTTGGTCAAATTGTCCAAGATAGTTAAAACTAATAGACGGTGTATATTGGGAGCTTAATTGCTCACACATTGTTGCGTTCATGTAACGCAACACCCCATAATCAACACCCTTATTAGGAATTTTGCGAACTTGTTCTTTAACTGCTTTTAATGCTGCAATTGGCGTATGAGCACTAGTAATATTTAAATGAACTGGGTAAATACTTGTAAACCATCCCACAGTTCTCGATAAATCAACATCTTCAATAATCTCTTCTCGACCATGTCCCTCTAAATCTACGCTCAATATTGGCTGCCCCGTACATGCTGCCGTAGCTTGTACTAATGCTGCTAATAATACTTCATTGATTTGGACACGGTGAGTGCTTAAAGTCTCTTGCAATAACATACGGGTCTCATTCTCATTTAACACCACAGTAATTTCCTCAGTTACTGCGCTTACTGGATTACTTATAGTACCATCTACCGGCAATTTAACTACGTCTTGTTCAGCCTGCTCCTCCCAGTAATGTAGCACTTCTTTTGATAGTCCAGTTTCAGCGTAATGATGTAATTTCTCCGACCATTCTTTAAAAGATGTACTCTTCATAGGTAATTGAATTTTCTGCCCTTGGACTACTTGCGTATATGCTGTTTGCAAATCTTCCAATAAAATTCGCCAAGAAACACCATCCACGGCTAAATGATGAATTGTCCAAAATAATCGGCCAGCGTGCTCACCTTCATCAAAATACACCATTCTCATTAGCGGACCATCATGTAAATTCAAACTTTCTTGTGCAACATTAATCTCTTTTTGAATAACCTGATGCCAATCCGCTTCCGTCACTTCGTCTAATGAAATGACAGTAAGCATCAATTGTTCTTCTATTCCTTCATTCCACTGTTTCCAAACCCCATTAGGTAAACGTTCATATCTTAAACGCAGAGCATCATGATGAAGTAGAAGGTTACCTGCCGCCTTTTCCAGTGATCCTATGTCCAATTTCTCTTTCGTTCTAAAGAACATGGATTGATTCCAATGATGTGGGTTAGGATGATTTTGTGCAAAAAACCTTTGCTGAATAGGTGTAAGTATCGTCTCTCCAGTTATAATTCCCTGTTCAGCTTGTACACCTTGTTCTTCTTTGACTACTTGCGCCAACTCAGCAATCGTTTGGTGTTCAAATATTTGTTTTGGTGTCAATTGTAAACCAGCTTGCTTCGCGCGCGCGACAATCTGAATGCTAAGAATTGAATCTCCACCAATTTCAAAGAAGTTATCATTCATACCAATACGTTTTGAACCTAGCACACGTTCCCAAATGATAGAAAGCTTATGTTCACGTTCATTTCTTGGGGCCACGTATCCTTCTTGTGTTCCTTGATAATCTGGTATAGGTAAGGATTTCCGATCAATCTTTCCATTTATGGTTAGCGGTAATTCTTTCATTTCGACAAAGTAGGAAGGTATCATATGGATTGGCAGTTTTGTTTTAAGATACTCTCGCCATTCTTCTAAACTGCCTTCGCCCACTACATAAGCTACCAGCCTCTTATCTCCCGACTGATTTTCCCTAACCATTACAACTGCCTCTTTTACCAAGTCATGCTCTTGTAAAGTCGACTCAATCTCTCCAAGTTCAATTCGAAATCCTCTAATCTTCACTTGATTATCCATTCTTCCTAAGTAGTCTATATTACCATCAGGAAGATATCTCACAAGATCACCTGTTCTATATAACCTCTCGCCTTCTTTGAATGGATGAGAAATAAATCGTTCGGATGTTAACTCTGGACGATTCAAGTACCCCCTTGCTAGACCTGCTCCTCCGATATAAAGTTCCCCCATCACACCAACTGGAACTGGCAACCTATTTCTATCTAATACATAAGTTTGGATGTTAGGCAATGGACGCCCAATTGTTACTCTCCTACTATCTTTTTTGATATGATAGCATGTTGCATCAACCGTACATTCTGTAGGACCATATACATTATAAAACTGGATTTTATCAGTCTCTACTAGCTGTTCCCATAATGACGGCATAATTGCTTCACCACCAACCAGTACCTTACTTGGAACATGAACGCCATCGCACGTTTCTAACAATCCGACATCTATAAGTAATTGAAGCAATGAAGGTGTTATATCAAAGATTTCTAACTTGTTCTCCCTAATATAAGCTACAAACTGCTCCGGATCACTTCGTACTTCGCTTGGAATAATATACAAACTTGAACCATAAAGCAACATTTGTAATTGCTGAATAGATGCATCAAAGGCAATTGAAGCATTTAAACCGACATGCATGTTAGATGGTATCTCATGTTCGAAAACCTCTTTTTGTAAACCATGCGACAAGTTTATTACAGAATGATGCTGTATCAAGACACCCTTTGGGTTCCCCGTCGATCCCGAAGTATAGATAACATACGCTAGGTTTTCTCCTGTTACTTCACATTTTGGTGAAAGAATGCTTTCTTTTGAAATCATTGCCTGATCCCTATCTAGACAAACTGCCTTGACTTCTTTGGGTATCCAACCTTCTAATGACTCATTCGTAACTAATACTTGAATTTCAGTGTCCTCCAAAATATATCGTATGCGACTTTCTGGATATGATGGGTCCAATGGAACGTATGCTGCTCCAGCCTTCCAGATTCCCATAATACTAACAATCATCTCAACTGAACGCTCAAAGCAAATTCCAACTAATGATTCATTCCTAATCCCACATTGCTGAAGATAGTGGGCCAATTGATTAGCTTTTTCATTAAGCTCTCGATATGTTAACTGCTGTTTTTCATCTACCACTGCTACCGCATCAGGTGTACGATTTACTTGCTCTTCAAACATCTGATGAATCGTACTTTCCCGTAGATATGCTACAGCATTATTATTCCAATCTTTCAACTGTTTTTGCTGTAATCCTGATACTATAGGCAACTTAGCCAATGATTTATCAGGATTCTCCACGATTACATTCAACCAGTTTCCAAAATGTTCAGCCATGGATTCAATAGTTACGCTGTCAAATAAATCAGTTCTATAAACAAAAGTAAGTAATAAACCCTCTTCCACTTCTGCAGCTGTTAAACTTAAATCAAACTTAGCGATTGGAGCATTACTTTCCATTACTTCTATATTTCTTCCATGTAGTTCTGGTTGCTTCTGTCCCGTATTTTGCAAAGTAAACATGGTTTGGAAAATCGGAGAATGGCTTGTATTTCGTTCAGGTTGGATAACCTCTACAATTTTCTCAAACGGAACATCTTGATACTCATACGCCTTCAATGCTTTTATCCGCACTTGAGACAACAACTCTTGAAATGCCGGTGCATTACTTAAATCAGCTCGATAAACCAATGTATTGACAAAGAAACCAATCAGCCCTTCAATTTCTCGATAATTTCGATTTGCAATTGGGCTGCCAACAATAATATCCGTTTGTCCCGTATAACGAGCAAGGAAACTTTGATACGATGCCAATAAGGTCATGAAAAGTGTGGCCCCTTCTTGACGACTTAGTTCGTTTAATTTATCCAGTAATGGGCGCGATAACAAAACATTATGAGTTAATCCATGGTGGGTTTGCACTGGCGGACGCGGACGATCCATTGGTAACATTAAGACTGGTAACTCACCAGATAATTCTTCCTTCCAATATGCAAGTTGTTGATATAGTACTTCATCTTTCAACCATTCTCTTTGCCACTGAGCAAAATCGGCATATTGAACTGGTAGTGGTTCCAGTTCTGCTTGTTTTTCACCAATCGTATTCTCATAAAATGCCATCCATTCTTGAAGTAAGATTTCCATCGACCATCCATCTGAGATAATATGATGCATATTACACAGAAGAACCCATTCTTCTTCTGAAATTCTTATAATTTGTCCACGGAACAATGGCCCTTGTTCTAAATCAAATGGAGATTCGACTTCAGTTTGAATCCATTGCTCCAACTTTCTTTCTCTCTCCTCTAATGAAAGCTTAGTTAAGTCCATTTGTGGCAGAGAACGGAAAATATACGGTTGAATCTGCTGCACAGGATGGCCATCCTCTTCATAAAATACCGTCCGCAAAGATTCATGACGCTCTATCAACTGATTCCATCCCAACTCCAATGCTTCAGGTAACCAATTCCCTGTAAGGCGGCATACCATTGGCATATTATAAAGGGCACTATTAGGTGCAAATTGATCAATAAACCATAAGCGCTGTTGGGCATAAGATAGTGGAATATTATTTCCGCGTTCCATCGGCACCAATGGTGGAATTTCTCGTTTTTCATTCCCCTTACGTAACTGATCCATTCGTTTCGCTAATGCCTCGATCGTTGAATATTCGAACAGTTCACGTACTGGCAATTTGATTTGAAAGACTTCCTGTAAGCGTGAGACCACTTGTGTAGCAAGTAGAGAGTGACCACCAAGCTCAAAGAAAGAATCCTGAACACCAATGTCTCCTATTCCTAGCACTTGACTCCACACTGAAGCGATAAGTTCTTCCAGCGGAGTTCGTGGGTATACAGTATTTTCAGCGGATTGTTCACTAAGTATAGGTAATGCCTTCAAATCAAGTTTTCCATTCGGTGTAAGTGGTAAAAATTCCATCTCAATAAAGTTTGTTGGAACCATGTAATTTGGTAAATGTGTTTGTAGATGTTCTCGCCATTCATGGACACTTCCTTCACCAACTACATAAGCTACTAATCTCTTATCACCTTGATTATCCTCTCGTACCAATACAACTGCTTCTTTTACAGAGGAATGTGACTGCAAAACAGCTTCTATTTCTCCCAATTCAATCCGGAAACCACGAATTTTCACTTGGTCATCTATACGACCATGGAACTGGAGATTACCATCAGAAAGATAACTTGCTTTGTCTCCTGTGTAATAGAGACGTTCTCCTGACTTGAAAGGATGTGGAATAAATTTTTCCTTTGTAAGATCCGGACGATTAACATATCCACGTGCAAGACTCTTCCCTCCAATATAGAGATTTCCAATTACCCCAATTGGTACTAGCTGAAGATGAGAATCTAATACATAAACTTCTGTATTCGCAATCGGTCGACCAATCGATGGCGTACCTGTTGTCACTCCTATAGGTACATAACTATCTGTGGTAACGACTGTATTTTCCGATGGACCATACTGATTAATTACCGCAAAAGGAATATCGTTAGATGGATACTGTGTTAATTGATCCCCACCAGTAATGATAAAACGAAGATCCGTTTTATCTGGCCAAGATAATTTCAAGAGCCTTTCCAGAATAGGCGTAGGTGCAAAGCTAGCTGTTATTCGTGAATTAATGAGCCAGTCCCTTAGTGCTTCTGGATTAACTCTCAGTTCCTCTGTTGACAAGTAGAGTGCTGCACCAGCAGTTAGATACGGCCAAATCTCCTGAACAGCCGAATCAAAAGCAACCCCTGCAATCTGAGTCGCACGATCCTCTGCTGAAATATGATAAACTTCCTGATGCCAAGAAACCATATTCATTAATGAGCGATATTCAACCATGACACCCTTCGGTTTTCCTGTAGAACCAGAGGTATAGACAATATAGGCTAAGTTCTCTGGATTTATTTGACGTGTAGGTGCGATTACGCTTTCCACCGTTAATTCTTCTAACCTCACCATTTCGACGTGTGCGAAATGTCCTTCTTGTCCTTCCGCCGTCACTACAAATTGAATTCCTGCATCTTCAATCATGTATTCTAACCTTGATTTTGGATACAACGGATCTAAAACGACATAAGCTCCACCAGCTTTTAAAATGCCTAGTAAACTTGCCATCAGCTCAGCTGACCTCGGAAGATAAACTCCTACCACTGACTTTGGGGCTACTCCCTTTCGCTGTAAAACATTTGCCAACTGATTTGCTTGTGCATCCAGTTCACCATAAGTCCACTGTTTTGTTTGATCAACTACCGCAATCGCATCCGGACGCCTTGCTACTTGCTCCTCAAATCTGTCGCAAATAAGACCCTGATGAGACATTTCCATTACAGTGTCATTCCATGTTTCTAATAACAAAGTACGCTCGGGTTCTGATAGCATGCTCAGGTCATGCAACGGATTTTGTGGGCGATGAGAAACTTCATGTAGCCATTTCTCAAAGTGTCCTGCCATCCGTTCAATAGTAGTAGCATTGAATAAATCCTTATTGTACTCAAAAGTAAAAAGTAATCCCTCTTCCGTCTCAGCTGCCATTACACTTAAATCAAACTTTGCAATTGGACTATGGCTTTCTATCATTTCAATACTTCTACTAGACAACACCGGTAATTCTTGTTTCATATTTTGCAAGATGAACATAGTCTGGAAGATTGGCGAATGACTTGTACTTCGTTCCGGTTGCACAACTTCTACAATTTTTTCAAATGGAATATCTTGATATTCATACGCCTTCAATGCCTTTTGACGAACCTGATATAGTACATCTTGAAATGTCGGCCTACCACTCAAATTAGCTCGATAAATCAGCGTGTTAACGAAGAAACCAATTAGTCCTTCAATTTCTCTATAATTCCGATTCGCAATTGGGCTTCCGACCAGAATATCTTCTTGTCCCGTATAACGAGATAGAAAACTTTGATATGCAGCTAAAAGCGTCATGAAGAGTGTAGCCCCTTCTTTTCGACTAAGTTCATTCAATTTATCATGTAGCCTGCTTGGCAGAACCAGAGTGTATGTCGACCCGTGATGAGTTTGTATTGCGGGACGCGGGCGATCCATAGGAAGTTGGAGTACAGGAAGCTCCCCAGACAATTCTTCCCTCCAATATTGGAGTTGTTGATTAAGCACCTCCTCCTTTAGCCATCCTTTTTGCCACTGAGCAAAGTCTGCATATTGAACCGGTAATGGTTCAAGTTCCACTACCTTTCCATCCGTTGCTTTCTCATAAAATGCCATCCATTCTTCAAGTAGGATTCCCATTGACCATCCATCTGAAATGATATGATGTAGAGTACAAAGGAGTATCCATTCTTCCTCTCCCACATGCAAAATACTTGTCCTGATTAATGGACCCTCTGTTAAATCAAATGGCACTTCTGTTTCTTGTTGAATTAAACGTTTAACTTCTTCTTCTTGATCTTCAGAAGAAAGCATAGTTAAATCCGTTTTCGGAATTGATTGAAAAGCATACGGTTCAATTTGCTGTACGGGTTGACCGTTCACTTCGTGAAAGACCGTCCGCAGTGATTCATGACGTTCTATTAGTTGATTCCATCCCGTTTCCAATGCTTCAAGTAGCCAATTCCCTGTAAGGCGACATACCATTGGCATATTGTAAAGGGCACTATTAGGTGTAAATTGATCAATGAACCATAAGCGTTGTTGGGCATAAGATAGTGGGATAGCTTCTCCTCGTTTCATTGGTATTAGCGGCGGAATCTCTCGTTTTTTATCTCCTTTACGTAACTGATCTAATCGCTTTGCCAGTGACTCCACCGTTGTATATTCAAATAGTTCACGTACTGGTAATTCAATTTGAAAAATTCCCTGTAAACGTGACACTACTTGAGTAGCTAGTAGTGAATGACCACCGATTTCAAAAAAGGAATCCTGAACACTAATATTTTTTATTCCTAACACTTGACTCCAAACGGAAACGATAAGCTCCTCCACTGGTGTTCGTGATGACGTAATATCTTCACTTATGAACTGTTCTTCTAATTCCAGTAAGGCTTTCCGATTCACCTTACCATTTGGAGTGAGTGGCATACCTTCAATTTTGAAAAAGTATGCCGGAACCATATAATGTGGCAGTTGCTTCTTGAGATATTCACGCCACTCTCCAGTATCCCCTTCACCCACTACATAAGCTACTAACTGCTTATCTCCTGGTCGATCTTCCTTCACCAACACGACTGCCTCTTTTACAGATGAGTGATCATGTAAAGCTGCTTCAATTTCTCCCAATTCAATTCGGAATCCTCTAATTTTAACTTGGTTATCTATTCTTCCAATATATTCTAAGTTACGATCATTCATATATCTCACCAAGTCACCCGTTCGATATAATCGTTCCCCGTCCTTAAAAGGATGCGGAATAAAACGTTCAGTAGTTAAATCCGGTCGATTGAAGTAGCCACGTGCCAATCCTACTCCTCCAAGGTAAAGTTCCCCTGCCACACCAATCGGGACCAATTGTTGATATTGATCTAGCACATGCAACTCTGTATTATCAATCGGACGACCAATTGGAATAAGCATTGCTTCTTTTTCTAAATCACAATCATAATAAGTCACATCCACAGTTGCTTCAGTAGGACCATACAAGTTAATTAACTTTGTTTGCTGAACATTGTAAAAGATCCCCTTAAACCGGCGAACCTGCTCAGTGTTTAACGCTTCTCCACTAGTAAAAACTTGAATTAAAGACGATACATCCCTTTTCGAATTATATAGTTCCATATAATCTAAAAAAGTAGATAACATCGACGGAACAAAGTGCATGGTGGACACACGATATCGTTCAATATACTCCTCAATCACCGCAGGATCTTTCTCTCCTCCTGGTGGAAGTAAACAAACACGTGCTCCTACAAATGACCACCAAAATAATTCCCAGACAGAAACATCAAATGAGAACGGTGTCTTTTGTAGGATTGTATCCTCCTCGGACAATGGGTATTTTTTCTGCATCCACTGTAGACGGTTGATAACGGAATGATGTTCAATCATTACCCCCTTTGGATTTCCCGTCGAACCCGAAGTGTATATGATATAGGCTAAGTTATTTGCTGTTACTCCACTTACCGGAGCTAAATTACTCTCTTTAGAAATCATCACTTGATCCCGGTCTAAACAAATTGCTTGAATATCTTTAGGTAACCAGTCCTGTAGTGTTTCTTTTGTTAACAGCACTTGAATTTGTGAATTCTCCAAAATATATCTCAGGCGGTTTTCGGGATAACTTGGGTCCAGTGGGACATAAGCCCCACCTGCCTTCAAAATCCCAAAGAGACCGATAATCATATCAGGAGAACGTTCAATACATATACCAACCAATGATTCAGGTCCGATACCTCGTTTTTGTAGAAAATGTGCCAATTGATTCGATTTTTCATTAAGTTCTTGATACGTTAGCTTTCCCCCCTCATAAACTACCGCCACTGCATCAGGTGTCCGTGCAACTTGCTGCTCAAATAGCTCATGAATCATACAATCGTGACCATAAACTACGTCCGTATCATTCCATTCTTCTAGGAGTTGTTTTTGCTCATTATCCGATAACATTGACAGCTTTGCATATGATTCATCTGGATGATACGTGATTTCATTTAGCCAGTTCTCAAAATGTCCTGCCATACGTGCAATGGTACTACTATCAAATAAATCCGTGTTGTATTCAAATGAGACGAATAGACCTTCTTCCACTTCATAGGCAGTTAAGCTCAAATCAAATTTAGCAATAGACATATTACTTTCTACCATTTCAATACTTCTATCAGGCAAATCTAGTCGTTCTTGTTTTATATTCTGTAGCGTAAACATGGTCTGAAATATAGGGGAATGACTCATGCTTCGTTCAGGTTGCACAGCTTCTACTATTTTTTCAAATGGTATATCTTGATATTCGTAAGCTTTTAACGCCTTTTTCTTTGTTTGGTTCAAAATCTCTCGAAAAGTAGGGGTGCCACTCAAATCTGATCGGTAAACCAACGTATTAACAAAGAAACCAATTAATCCTTCTACTCCCTTATGGTTTCGATTTGCAATCGGACTACCAACTAGAATATCTTTTTGTCCCGTATAACGAGCAAGAAAGCTCTGGTATGCGGCCATTAAAGTCATAAATAAAGTAGATCCTTCTTGTCGACTTATATCCTTCAATTGACTGAGCAATTTATAAGGAAAAATCACATGATGCGTAGCCCCAGAGTAAGTCTGCTTAACCGGCCGAGGTCGATCCACTGGCAGTTGTAAGATAGGAAGCTCCCCAGACAATTCTTCCTGCCAATACGTAAGCTGACGATTTAGCACATCACCTTGCAACCACTCCTTTTGCCACTTCGCAAAGTCTGCATATTGAATGGATAATGAACTTAATTTAGCAGGATTTCCACCCATTTCTTCTTCATAGAAAGCAAGTAATTCATTCATGAATATACCAATGGACCAAGCATCAGAAATAATATGATGCATCGTACACAGTAATAACCATTCATCCTTCTCTAATTGAA
Source organism: Bacillus sp. PPSBB_2 (assembly GCF_045291115.1). Classification (NCBI taxonomy): domain Bacteria; kingdom Bacillati; phylum Bacillota; class Bacilli; order Caryophanales; family Bacillaceae; genus Bacillus; species Bacillus sp. PPSBB_2. The sequence goes on along the minus strand of NZ_CP147983.1, from coordinate 2,504,912 downwards.
CAAGCTGATTACGAATTAAAGGACCATTCATTAAATCAAATGGTTCTTGCGCTTCTCTCGCAATTAAACTATCTACCTCTTTTTCTTTTACTTCTAGAGGAAGTTGAGAGTAATCTCTTACAGGTAATGCTCTAGGAAGGAATTCGACAATTTGTTGCACAGGTTGTTCTCCTATTTCTTTAAAAACAGTTCGTAATGATTCATGGCGTTCAATGAGTCGATTGAATCCCTTTTCTAATGCTTCAGGTATCCAATTTCCTTTTAGATGCCAAACCGTTGGAATATTATATAAAGAACTGTTTGGATTAAATCTGTCCATAAACCACAAGCGTTGTTGTGCATAAGACAACGGGAGTGCTTCTTTATTCTCCTTTTTTTGCATTTGCTTCTGAAGCCATGCTCTCTTCTCAGGAGAAAGTGAACTCAGCTTTGCAAGTAAATCACTTCTCATTTTTTTACCCCTTCCTCAATCAAATTACTCTCGAATATCCCTTGTGCTTCTTCCTCTGATAGCTCCTCTAATTGCTTAAGTAGTTCCAATAATTCTTCATCATTACTCACTTCTGCTTCTTTTTGAACATAGTCTTGAAGACTTACATTCTCCTTACTATCATTCTGCATTTCTTGATTTTTGTTATCGAGCAATTGATCAATCTGTTCTGCCAATTGCTGCACCGTATGAAACATAAATAAATCATGCAATGGTATCTCGATTCTAAAAGCCTCTTTAAGATTGGAAACAGCTTGCGTAGCAAGTAATGAATGGCCACCAATTTCAAAAAATGAATCTTGAATTCCGATGTTTTCCATACCTAAAACTTCATGCCATATCGAAACGATTGTTTTTTCCGTAGACGTACGAGGAGCAATATAACAACTCGCTATCTCCTGTCTCTCTGGTACTGGTAAGGCCTTCCTATCAATTTTCCCATTAGGAGTGAGTGGAAATGCATTTAATCCAACAAAATAGGCTGGAATCATATAATTTGGTAGTTGATCCTTGAGATAATCACGCCACTTTTGAGCATCCCCGTCTCCTACAACATAGGCGATCAAACGCGGATCGCCAGGATAATCTTCCTGCACCATCACAATAACTTCGTTAACTAGTGTATGCCTTTGTAATATCGCTTCAATTTCTCCTAGTTCAATCCGGAACCCACGAATTTTCACTTGATGATCGATTCGTCCAACATACTCCAAATTTCCATCTGGTAAATACCTTACTAGATCTCCAGTCCGGTATACTCGCTCTCCTTCTTTAAACGGATGCGGTATAAAACGATCTTGCGTTAAGTCAGGGCGGTTTAAATATCCACGCGCTAACCCTGATCCACCAATGTATAGCTCACCAACTACACCAATTGGAACCATTTTTTGTTCGGCACTCAGTACATATACTTCTGTATTGAATATTGGTTTACCAATTGGTGGTACCCTATGCATGTCACACTTTTCTAATTCCATATACGTGGAATACGTAGTATCTTCGGACGGTCCATATAGGTTGTACACCTTTTCGATCGTACTTCTCTCGTATAAATCTTGAACAAGCGAATATGGCAATGGTTCTCCAGCCAAATTCATCACCTTTACCGAAGAAGGGATTGTTTTTGCTCGAACCAGTTCCTTCGCTGCCGATGGTACAGTATTAACCAAAGTTACACCTTTGATAGACAACTTCTCTAGATGTAGAGCATTTTCAGTGACAATCACCTTACCACCCATCGTTAAGGGAACAAATACTTCAAAAACGGATAAATCAAAAGATAGCGAAGTTGAAGCTAACACTCCCGCTAATTCCTTTCGGGAATACGTATGATGCGCCCAATGAATCATTGTTACTGTATTCCTGTGCTCAATCATTACTCCCTTTGGATTTCCAGTGGAACCTGAAGTATAGATAATATAGGCTAAGTTATCGCCCGTTACTTCACTCATACATACCGTAGTTACTTCTTGTTCTATTTCTGCTCGATTACAATCAATACAAATCACGTCAACGAATTTAGGTATAACCATTTTTTGTCGTAACTTTTCCTGTGTCACCAGTACCTTTATTTGAGCATCTTTTAAAATGTACTGCAGTCGACTTTCTGGATACGCTGGATCAATTGGGACATATGCTCCTCCCGCCTTCATAATTCCTAAGAGACCGACAATCATCTCGGATGAACGTGTAACGCAAATCCCAACCAATGATTCGCATGTTACACCATTTTTTTGTAAATAATGTGCCAACTGATTCGAGCGTTCGTCCAACTCTCGATATGTTAGTTCTTCATCTTCGCACACTACTGCAATTGCTTCTGGTGTTTTTTTCACCTGTTCTTCAAACATTGTATGAATCGTACTTTCTTCCATATCTATAACACGCGATTTATTCCATTCCTCTAGTAGTTGCTTATATTCTACTTTCGATAACATATCCAGTTCTGATAATACACATTTTGGATGAGAGACAATTTGATTTAACCAATGTTTAAAATGACTTGCCATACGTTCAATGGTTGTATCATTAAACAAATCAGTATTATATTCAAAGGTTAGTGATAATCCTTCTTCCGTCTCAGAAGCAAATAAACTCAAATCAAATTTGGCAACAGAAACATGGCTTTCCATGAGTTCCATTTGTCTTTCAGATAGCTGAAGAAACTCTTGTTTCGTATTCTGTAAAGTAAACATAGTTTGGAATATTGGTGAATGACTTGTATTCCGTTCAGGTTTTACGGATTCTACCACTTTCTCAAATGGGATGTCCTGATACTCGTATGCTTTTAGTGCTTTTTTTCTTACCTGCGACAAAAGTTCTTGGAACGACGGATTTTCACTGAAATCAGCTCGATAAACCAACGTATTTGCAAAGAAACCTATTAATCCCTCAATCTCTTTCACATTTCGATTAGCGATTGGGCTTCCAACCAAGATGTCATCCTGTCCTGTATAACGAGAAAGGAAGCTTTGATACGCTGCCATCAGTGTCATAAATAAAGTGCATCCTTCTTGCAGACTTAAATCTTTGAGCTTTTCCTGTAGGGAATTCGCTACTATTAAGGACTGACTTGCACCACGATGGGTTTGAACTGCAGGTCGAGGACGATCCATCGGTAATTGTAAAACCGGTAGTTCCCCAGATAATTCTTCCTTCCAATATTGAAGGTGCTGATTCAAATTTTCTTCTTTTTGCCATTCCTTCTGCCACATGACAAAATCTGCATATTGGATAGATAATTCCTTCAATTCCGCCGGTTTGCCGCTTAATGCTCCTTCATAAAAAGCCATCCATTCTTCAAGTAAGATTCCCATTGACCATCCATCTGAAATAATATGATGCATCGTACAAATGAGAATCCATTCTTCCCTGTCCACTTTCAATATTCGTGTTCGAATCAGAGGATCTTGTCCAAAATGAAATGGTTCCTCAGCTTCGTTTTGAATGAGCCGTTTCATTTCTCTTTCCCTATCTTCCAAAGAGAGATCTGTTAGATTCGTTTGAGGAATATGTCTGAATACATGAGATTGAACTTGTTGAAAAGGTTCACCCTCTTGTTCTAGAATTATCGTCCTTAATGATTCATGACGCTCCAACAATTGATTCCATCCGGCCTCCAATGCTTCAATTGACCATTCACCTGTTAAGCGACACGCTGCATGAATATTGTACATAGCACTATTTGGCATTAATTGATCAATAAACCATAGACGTTTCTGCGCATAGGAAAGTGGGATAATTTCTTCTCGTTTCATAGGTACAAGGGGAGCAACCTCTCGTTTTTTATCTTCTTTTCGTAACTGATCCACCCGTTTCGCCAATGCTTCCACTGTATCGTGCTTGAAAAGTTCACGTAATGGAATTTTAATTTGGAACAGTTCTTGCAATCGAGAGACAATTTGAGTAGCAAGTAGTGAGTGCCCACCACGTTCAAAGAAGGAATCTTGAATACCAATATTTTCTGTTCCTAACACTTGGCTCCAAACCGAGGCAATAAGCTCTTCCGATGGCGTCCGAGGTAGCACATTTAAATCTTCAATAGCTTGCTCATCAGGTGCTGGCAAGGCCTTTCGGTCAATTTTCCCATTCGGAGTAAGCGGGAAGTGTTCTAACTCTATAAAGTGCGCTGGAATCATATGATTCGGTAATTGGTTTTGTAAATACTCTCTCCACTCCTCGGTATTTCCATCGCTTATTACATATGCAACCAATCGTTGATCACCTGGACGATCTTCTCTAACTAATACGACAGCCTCTTTAATAAACGAACATTTTTCTAAAGTGGCTTCAATTTCTCCTAATTCAATCCTAAAACCACGCATTTTGACTTGATGATCCATTCTACCTATAAATTCTATATTTCCATCAGTTAGATATCTTACTGAATCTCCTGTTCGATATAGTCGTTCCCCCAATCGAAATGGGTGCGAAATGAATTTTTCAGTAGTAAGATTCTGACGATTTAAGTATCCACGCGCTAAACCAGCACCACCAATATATAACTCACCCTCAGTTCCTATTGATTGCAAGCGTTGATTTTGGTCTAATACATATAATTGCGTGTTCTGTATTGGCTGCCCAATAGAAACAAATTCTTGATTAGGCTGAATATCAAATGCATTCACATAAATAGTGGCTTCAGTTGGTCCATAAAAGTTGGTTAATTTCACTTGTCCACTATAATTCCATTTCTGTTGAAATCGTCTAACTAACCCTGAACTTAGTTCTTCTCCACCAGAAAATACATGGCGTACGGACGAACAATTCATGTTCATTTCAATATGATTGAAGTGATCTAAGAAAACAGATAACATCGAAGGTACAAATTGAACTATAGTAACCTGATGTTGTTTAATCACTTCAGCTATAATAGAAGGATCTTTTTCTCCACCTGGAGGTAGGAAAGATACACTTGCACCAACGTGAATGCCCCAAAACAATTCCCAAACAGAGACATCAAATGAGAATGGCGTTTTCTGCAAGACCACATCCTTTTCAGAGAGCGGATATTTATGTTGCATCCATTCTAGATAATTAATTACTGAATGATGCTCAATCATTACTCCCTTTGGATTCCCTGTAGATCCTGAAGTATACATAACATACGCTAAATTTTCTCCTGTTACACCACTTATACATGGGGTTGTTTCTTCTTTTTCAATTGCAGTATAATCTTTATTCATACAAATCGTTTCAATATTTTCAGATACAAACAAATTTTTAGAATTCTCTTCCGTCACTAGTACTTCGATTCCAGCATCCTCTAATATATATCGAAGTCGACTCTCTGGATAAGTAGGGTCAAGTGGAACATACGCTGCTCCTGATTTTAGAATACCTAATAACGCTATCATCATTTGTAATGAACGTTCCATATATACCCCAACTAGAGACTCTGGGCCTACACCATGCTTTTGTAAATAATGAGCTAGCTGATTTGCACGCTTCTCCAACTCTTTATAGGTAATTTGTTCATTTTCGTAACTAGCCGCGATTGCTTCCGGTGTTTTTTTAACTTGCTCCTCAAACATCGTATGAATCATGCCTTCAGCCGAATAATTAACTTGAGTATGATTCCATTCCTCTAGTAACTGTATCTGTTCTTCTTCTGTTAAATGAGTAATTTCAAATAGTTTTGAATCTAGGCTCTTCGTCATCTGAATTAATATTTGCAATAAGTGATTCTGAATCCGATTTATTGTTTCTTCATTAAAATAGCTTCGATCATACATCAACTTTAAAGTAATTTTCTTACCGGGCATTACAATGAGTGTTAAAGGATAATTTGTTTGTTCCGTGCTTTTAACATCTAGTAATCTTAAATCATCATTTCTCTCACCTTGAATTGGATAATTTTCGAACACATACAAGGTATGAAATAAGGAGCTATTTCGCGGAACCTCACTCCAGCCTTGAATATCTATCAACGAATTATACTCATACTGTCTTCGTTCCATTTCTTTCATTTGTATTTTACGAAGCCAATCTACTACTGATGTATTATCCGTTAATCGAATTCTGGTAGGTAATGTGTTAATAAATAGCCCCACCATATTCTCTGCTCCTATTAAATCAGTAGGACGTCCAGCGCTAGTTACGCCAAATACGACGTCACTGTCACCGCTATACCTACTCATCAAATAAGCCCATGCACCTTGTACTAACGTATTCAACGTTAATCGACTATTTCGTACCCACTCTTGTAAATTCTCAGTAAGTTCCTCAGATACTTGATAAGCAAACTCCCCATAACCCTTCTCTTGTCCTTGATCCTTTCTTTCCATTGCTAATGGAGTAGGTGCATAGAACCCTTTTAATTCTTCTTTCCAAAATTCCTCTGCTTGACTTTGATCTTGTTTATTTATCCATTGGATATATTTTTTATAAGGAAGAGATTTAGGAAGATTCAACAATTCTCCCTTTATCATCTTGAGATAAACTTCCATCACTTCACTAAAGACCAATGACACACTCCATCCATCTAGCAAAATATGATGATGTGTCCAAATAATTCTCGTTTCCCTTTCTGCTTCTTTAATCGCAGTGACTCTCATCAATGGTGCTTCATCCAATAAAAATCCTTTGCTACGATCTGCAGTCAAAAACTGGTGTAATTTCTTCTCCTTCTCCTTCTCCTCATGCGAATGGGTACTCCAATCCTCTTGATGAATAGTAAAAGGAAGACGTTCGTAAACTGCTTGTAGAGGTTTTTCTACTTCCTCCCAAACAAATACTGAGCGCAGAACCTCATGTCGTTGAATAACATATTCCCAAGCTTTTTCAAAAGTAGCAACATCCAATTGCCCCCCGAGCAAGAAACCTACTTGTACAATATAGGAAAAAGAATATTCATCATCTTGATCGTATAAAGTATGAAACAGTATTCCTTTTTGCAAAGGTGATAAACCATATATATCAATAACGTCTCCCATTTTTACACCCTCTTCTTTGTTAATTTAAGTAATACTTTGCTCAAGCTTTCTTCCGTAAGATCCTCTGCATCAGCAAAATCTGATACCGTAAAAGCAGACTCTGTTGTTGGTTTATTTATAAGTTGACGAAGATGCCTCAACATACCATCTGCTATCACTTGAATTTTTAATTTAGAAAACTGTTCCCTACTATACAGCCAAATAAAATGTAACTTTTCATCCTTCAACATTCCGATAACATCAATTAGATGAGATGGTTTGGAATCTGGAGCATGATCTAAAAATGTAAATCCTGTCTCTTGCATAAACAAAGAGTCCCTTGAAAACACCTGATCAAATTGGCCCAAATAGTTAAAGCTTATTGAAGGCTTTTGCTGATAAAACGGAAGTAATCCTTTATTCAAGTAACGTAAAATACCATAGTCTACTCCGCGATTTGGGATTCGACGCAATTGTTCTTTGACTGCCTTTAACCCTTCAATAGGTGTCTGAGTTCCTTGAAAATTGAGATGAACGGGATAAATACTCGTGAACCAGCCCACTGTCCTTGATAAATCAATACCTTCAATCATCTCTTCTCTTCCGTGTCCTTCTAGATGAATAGAAACGGTTTGCTGATTTGTACAATCGACGATAGCTTGTCCTAATGCCGTTAATAGTACCTCATCAATCCTTGTCTTATGAGTGACTAGAACTTTGTGTAACAATGCTTGTGTTTCTTCTATTCCTAAAGTCCTCGTCACTTGATCAATCGATTCTTCTGTCGTTTCTTGTATTGGATAGTCCATGGGAATTTTCATCGTTTCTTTTTCTACTTGTTCATTCCAATAATCCTTTACTTCTTTTGAAATACCCGAATCACTGTATGTCTGAAGTCGTTCAGACCATTCTTTAAAAGATGTACTTTTCGCAGGTAAGCGAATTTCTTGACCTTGTTTCATCTGGTTATATACCACCTGTAAATCTTCCAATAGAATCCTCCATGACACTCCATCTACTACTAAATGATGTATCACCCAGAATATTCGATCATTTTCAGTCAAGTTATCTTCAAAGTACACTACTTTCATTAACGGACCAGTAATTAAATTGAAACTAGCTTGATGAATATTCATCTCTTCTTGTATTATTTTATTCCACTCTTTTTCATTAACTTGATTCCGTTTTACAACATGGAGTACTGACAGCTCATCAGTCCCTTCATTTCTCTGCCTCCACGTTCCGTTTGGTAACTGTTCGTACCGGAAACGTAAAGCATCATGATGTTTCAGTAAATTTAATATCGCTCCCTCTAGTAATTTCACATCCAATCTTTCTTTTACTCTTAAAAGCATTGATTGATTCCAATGCTCTGTATGTGGATGTTCTTGCTCGAAGAACCAGCACTGAATTGGAGTAAGAGGCACATCACCTATCACAATTCCCTGCTCCGCTTGTACTCCCTGCGTTTCTATAGCCACTTGTGCCAGCTCAGCGATAGTTGGGCATTCAAACATTTGCTTTGGAGTAAGTTTTAACCCCACTTGACTTGCTTGAGATATAATTTGAATACTGAGAATTGAGTCGCCACCAATTTCAAAGAAATTATCATAGATTCCCACCTTTTTAACACCTAATACTCTCTTCCAAATGGTAGTTAGTATCTGTTCGTTACTATTCCGAGGGCCAACACATTCACTATTAATCTGCTTTTCCTCCGACATAGGTAAGGCCTCACGATCAACTTTACCGTTAGCTGTAAGTGGAATAGCTTCCATCGCCACAAATCCCGAAGGAACCATATAACTTGGTAGTTTCGCTTTAAGATACTCTCTCCACGCATCTACATTTCCATCTCCTACAACATATGCTACTAATCGTTTATCGCCCGGCTGATCTTCTCTTACAATTACAACTGCCTCTTTTACATATGCATATGTATTTAAAGTAGACTCAATTTCCCCAATCTCAATTCGGAAACCACGTATTTTAACCTGATGATCAATTCTTCCACGATAATCTAGATTCCCATCTGGCAAATACCTCGCTAAGTCTCCTGTCCGGTATAATCTTGCTTTCAGATCACTACTAAATGGATGAGATATAAAACGCTCTGCTGTTAATTCAGGTCTATTTAAATACCCACGTGCCAATCCTGCTCCACCAATATAAAGTTCACCATCAACACCTATAGGAACAGGTTGTTGATAAGCATCTAGTATATACACTTCTAAATCGGGAATCCGCTTTCCAATATTACTTCTTGAAGCATGCTGCACATCATCTAAAGTAATTGGATAATATGTAACATGAACTGTAGTTTCTGTAATTCCATACATATTAATTAACTGTGGTTTTTTCTCCCCATACCTTTTAAACCACGGTAACAAGCTAATAGGTTCTAACGCTTCTCCGCCAAATATTACGTAACGCAGCTGCAAATTTTTATTCTTATCTTCCTGTTCACACACTCGTATTAATTGTCTAAATGCGGAAGGTGTCTGATTTAGAACTGTGACTTCTTCCTCCACCAATAATTGATAAAAATCCTTAGGTGATCGACTAATCCAGTACGGAACAACAACTAATTTTCCACCATATAATAATGCTCCCAAAATTTCCCATACTGAGAAATCAAATGCATACGAATGAAAAAGCGTCCAAGTATCTTTTTCATTAAACTGATACCAACAATCCGTTGATTTAAATAACCGAATGACATTGTGATGCTCTATCATAACGCCCTTTGGATTTCCCGTTGAACCCGAAGTATAGATTACATATGCCAGATTTTTTGGACCAACATTAGAAACCGGCAAAGTCTTACTTTCTTTCCCAATTTCATCTTGATCACAATCCAGGCAAATCGACTCAACATTTTCTGGTAACCATTTCAATTCTTTTAAACTTTCTTGCGTTACGAATAACTGAATGCTAGCATCTTCTAAAATATATTGAAGTCGCTGCTCTGGATATGTTGGATCCAGTGGAACATAAGCCCCACCAGCCTTCAAAACCCCTAAAATACCTACAATCATTTCGAGGGAACGTTCAAAGCATATTCCAACTAAAGTATCAGGTCCTACTCCCTTTTTCTGCAAATAATGAGCTAACTGGTTTGCACGTTCATTAAGCTCCTTATAAGTAATTTTTTCTTTTTCATACGTAACTGCAATAGTATTTGGATAAATCATCGCTTGCCGTTCGAACATTTCATGAATAGTTACTTGAGGTGGGACATCCAGTTTAGGATTGTTGAACTCAACTAAACTTATTCTTTTATCTTCCTCAGAAATGATTTCTATTTCAGCCACCTTCTGCTTTGGGTTTTCAAAAGTATTTTCCAGTATCACTAACATAACGTTAAAGAATCGTTCTATCTCTTCCTTAGAAAATAGCTCCTCACGATAATCAATATGTACATGTATAGAGTCTATATCAATTAGATTTTCAATATGCACTGCAAAATCTTGTACCTCTTCACGGTTTGGAATCCATAGTGAGTCACCACTTTCATCACGATCCCTATAATCAATCGTAGTTCCGAAAAGTCTCACATTACTGTTATTCTCTTTATTAATCTGCTTTAATAACAAATCAAATGGATATTTCTGGTGTCTTAATGATTTACTTTGTTTTCTGGACACCCTACTAATAAATGAAAGTACTTCTTCTTCTGGATCAATATCCATTCTTAAAGGAACTGTACTCACCATCATTCCAATCAATTTTCGTTCCATTTTAGTCATACGGTTGCCGTAAGCCATTCCTAAACCAATATCAAGCGATGAGGTCCACCGATACATGGACAACGAGAAAGCAGCAACAAAAAGGGTGTATAAACTAATTTTGTAATCTTCAGAAAACCTCTCTATCTTTCTCTTCAAATGCTCCGTTAATATAAACGTCTCGCGTGATGCTTTGGTACTAACTTGGTACGTATTATAAGGCTTCAATCCAGTCACAGATGGCAGTGTTTTAAATTCCTCTAACCAAAATTTTTGATCTTTTTGAAAGCGACTACTATTCAAGTATGTTTGTTCATTAGTCAGAAATTGAACATATGAATTTTTAATTTCGCCTTCCTCATTCTCGTTATGCATGTCATAATAATATTTTGCAATCTGCTCAGTAAATATTTGAATTGATAAACCATCCATAATAATATGATGAACATTTCCAAAGACTGCACATTCATTATCGTTTAATTTTATTAAAGCGAAATAGTATAAATTCGAATTAAATAATGTAAACATTTCTTTTGTTTTCTGCTCAATCCATTCCTCAAGCAAATTTGTATTCTCCACATTACTGAAATCAAAAAACTCAAATTCTTGTTCTTCATGTTTAATAAAATATTGTTTCGGTTCCTGATGCCCATTTTCTTTTAACCTAATGCACAGACCGTCATTTTCACTGATAACGCGATTCACAACTTGGTTTAATTTTGAATAATTCATTTTCCGATGAAGTTTAAATAAAAATCTTAAATTACATATTCCTTTATCAGAATGAATAACTTCTGTATACCATATTCTTCGCTGCGGATGGCTTAATGGATAACATTCCTCATTGGTCATAAAAATCTTCCCTTCAAAAATTATTTGCTCTTATAGGTTCGTGTTTATATTTACCCCATAAATATTTCTGCAGTGAAACTCCAATTACTCCAATAATAACAAGCCCAATCCCTCCATAAACATAGAGTTGAGTTACTCCAAACAAATGTACTAATGGGCCACTCATAGCAGGAGAAATAATTAAAACTGCGTTTGTTAAACTGCTTTGAATACCAAATACTCTTCCTACTTGATCTTGATCGGATTCTATTTGTAATATGACTTGATTAGATACAAGCATCAGCCCACTTCCAATACCAGCGATAAAACTAATTAAATAGGCTAAAACGAAGACCGTACCGGGCGTTATCAAACCAATCCCCCCAAAACCAATTCCCATTAAAACCATACCTCCACATACTACCCAGCCATACTGAAACTGTTTTAATTTCTGAGTTAGTAATGCACCAAGTATTCCGCCAAGACCAATAATAGAAATGATATATCCCATTTTACTTTTATCATGTGGGAATAAGCTCTTAAATAAAGTTGGGAATTGTGAGTCTACTAATTGTAATACTGCCATGGCTATTGTAACGAAAATCATGGTTGATAATATTATCCGATTAGATAACACATAACCCCACCCTTGTACCCAAGCGGTCCAAGTACTTTGTTTTTGCTGTTCAACAAATTCTTTCGATATAGTTTCTTTAAATTTTATTGTGGGTATGAGAACTAAGGTAGCTAATAAACAACTTATAGCTCTTATAATGAGGCAGAACTCTGGTTGAAACCAGCTCAACAACATGCCCCCTATAAGTGGGCCTACTATCTTGGTACCCTGCTCTACTATTCCGTTGATACTTACTGCTTTAGTAAGCAAGTCCGGGGATACAATCTGTCTTGTTAGTGTTTGCTGTGCAGGATAATAGAAAACAATAAAAATGGAACGAATCATTAATGCCACTAAGAGCCAGTGGATATCTTGTACAAATAAAAGAGCAATTGTTATTAGACCAACCATTAGATTACAGAACATCATAATTGGAATTTTTCTAAAACGATCTGCAATAACGCCTGCCCATGAGCCAAAAATAATTCCAGGAAGTGCATATGCAACAGGAATCAATCCAATCATAGTAGGATCTACTTCCCATTCAAACCCAACTATAGTCATAATCGCTAACATATCAATAAAAACACCAAGCATAAGCAATGAATAGGCAGAGAAAACTTGTAAATAAACCCTATTTCCTAATAGGCCTTTTGAATCAGTAGTTTTCATAAAAGCAAGCTCCTTAGGTTACTAATATAAACGCTTTTGCGTATAAGGTACCTCTTTATTAAACCTAATTAATCATTATTGACATCTCACCTAGAATTTAACTTCGTCAAAACTCAAACCAGTCTTGTTTTTCGTATATTTAAAATAGTCAGACAAACAAAAACGTACCTATTTCTTCATTTTTATATCAACTGTTACAAAATATATCTTTACCTTAGAACCTGTCTGAAATCTATGATATAATCTATACAAAAAAGGATGTTTCCTAATGATACATGATTATACCAGTAATATTACTCGTAAACAGTTTGAACTGATTCGTGAAGATTTAGAAAATGCACGGAAAACGACGCGCCCACGCACAGTTGATTTGTACGAGGTATTCTGCGGTGTACTATATTTGCTTACGACAGGTTGTCAATGGCGTAATCTGCCAAGGGACTTTCCAAACTGGAAAACCGTCTATTCCTACTACCAGATTTGGCGGAAAGTAGACGAGAATGGCATAAGTCTTCTTGAAAAAGTGCATAAAAAAATTGATCGAAACCTATCGTGAACAAGAGGGTCGAAAAAAACAGACAAGCTTCTGCATCGTAGATGCACAAAGTGTAAAAAACACATGGATAGCGAGTGAAAAAGGCTACGATGCGGGAAAGAAAGTATCAGGAATCAAACGACATATCGCTGTAGACACCAATGGTCTCATTCATGCGATTGAAGTAACAACTGCGAATATAACAGATCGAGAAGGTGCTATCCAAATGTGTGAAAAGCATAAAAAATCATTGGACAAAGTGACAAATATACTTTGTGATGGTGGATATACGGGCCCATCATTTGCACAATCGATAAAAGAAACGATTCATTGTTCAGTTGAAATTATCAAACGCTCGGAACTTCACAAGTTTGTTGTGTTACCCAAACGCTGGATCGTAGAGCGAACTTTTGCTTGGTTGGAAAATTACCGCAGACTGTGGAAAAACTGTGAACGAACACTTGAAAACAGTAGACAAAGTTGCTTATTGGCAGGTGTGGCAATTTTATTGAAAAGATTCTAGACAGGTTCTTACACTAATAACAGCTAAACGTTGCCTTAATATAACCCTTTACAGTCGTTTGCACATTCAATTCACATCCTTTTTAAAGTTGGCTTTTTTCTATCTCAAATACTATCACACAAATATTTAACCTACTATATTCATAAAGTTGAAATATTTGAATCAGAAAATTCGGATAAAAAAACCAAATCCATAAATCATAACAAACTATTATTTATTTATATTTTCATTTTATAGATAGCTTTAACCATAAGGGTATCAAGAATTAAGTTTTTTAATTTTATTAACATAATAGTTTAAAGAGACCGTAAATCCTACTAAACAAAAAAAATATACAATAAAGTATATTTTTTTCTTATCCTACATATTTTCTATGCAAATTAATTCCAATAACTAAAGTTGATAATGAAAATATAATACTACCAATCACTAATGTACTCATAACAAGAATTGAATAATATAGTATTAATACTTCTGCACCTACTACCTATTTTATTTATTGGATATTTATACTTCAAAAAATTACACATCATTCACAATTAGGATACATACCCAAAATATGATTTGAACATGTTATTATATTTTAAGATAATATAAAATCAGTTTTTCTATAAGAGAACTTAATTTTTATGTAGTACGAAACTGTTAGTAATACAGTATATACTAATTTAGTTATAAAAACATTTAAAGACCACCTATTTCCATAAGTGATCTTTCTTTGTGATTCTGCATTTGTGCACTACTGTAGAAATATATCGTAGATACGCTTTGTTTGCTAAATTTTTAGTTCTCTCCATTTACTAAAAAATATAGCTTCATACAATTAATATCATATTCGCTACATTGCAAACTATTATTTTGTCTTCTGTACAGGCAAACTACTAAAAATTAATTCAGCAACTTTTACATATCCTTTTGAGTTTGGATGAATTAAATCCTTAGACCAAAGCGTATTGTCATTAACTAAATGATGATTCCAAAAATCAACATGATGAAGCTTATACTCTCTGCTCAGTGAATGTATAACTTCATTTGCCTCTAATAATTGTTCTTTTATTACTTGTTTTTTTTCAGAAGCAAAAGGGAGCCTAACTGTAAAATCTGGAAGGTTTGCTATAATAATATCAGCCCCTGCTTTACTTAATGTATCTATCATAAATTCCATATCGTTCTTATATGCATCATGATTCCAACGTCCTTTTAAAACATCGTTTGCCCCTGCAATGAGACTAACCAAATCTGGATTAAAAGTTAACGCCTTTTCCAATTGCTGCAAGCGAATTTCTTCAGTTACTAACCCACGCTTTGCAAAATTGGCATATTCTATATCGTTTTCACACAGTTGAACAAAATGATCTACCCAGCTTTTTAATGCAATTCCCTCAACTTCATCCCCTATCCCCTCTGTAAAACTATCGCCAATTGCTACAAATCGCTTCCACATATGTATTCCCCCTTTATTATTAACCATATCTATACTATACAATAGCTCACACCGTAATTGTTATTTCTAAGTGGTTTTCGATTTCAATTATATTCCACTTTACTATATTTACATTCAGAATCGGTCATATTCATATATTTACTAAAGAAATAAAATCTATCTAGGAATTATACTTTTTTCAAAAAATTTGTTGTTCTTTGTTTCGCCCAGTTGATACATTTCTTTTCGATTAAATGATATGAAACTATAGAAAAAAGTAGTGTCATTGCAATGCACAAAGTAAGAAGAAAAAATTACACCCTGACATTCCAAGCTATCCACATAAGAATCTATAGTACTTTGAAATCTTTTGTTTCAAACTAATATTTAGTTGTATCCTATAAAATTAGCTTTTTACTATATCAATCGAACGATCCCACATACCACTAAAAAAAGATCCTGTTTTACGTATAAAACGTGTAAGCCAATTTGCTTGTTCGACATCAGATTTTGTTACAAGGTCTATTTGTAATGATTTACCTGATAAGAAACCAGAATCTGTATTATCTTTAGGAGAGATAATCATTTTACTAATAGTTCCCCCCTCTTTAATAGGCGCTCCTTGTTCCATATTGGATACTTTAAATTCTTTTTTATAAATGTCTTTATTGCCCTTCGGCATTGGAAGTGAAACAGCTTGCTTCGTTTGAACTACTACATCTTTTTCTTTTGCATTTGCCACTTGAACTGTTTCATGTCCTTTTATTACTGAATCTTTTCCGTAGACATTCTTCACTTCAAAATTCGCAAATCCATAATCGTATAATTTCTTTGTTTCATCAAAACGTGCCGTATGAGATTTTGCTTTTATCACTACAGAAATTAGTCGCATACCATTTCTTTCTACTGTACCAGTGAAACAATCTCCCGCTTCTGGAGTAGTTCCTGTTTTCAAACCATCTACACCTTCATATTGCTTAATTAAGCCTTTTAACATCCAGTTAAAGTTCGCCATATCAATTGGATATTTACCACCCTCTTGGAATGTTTTTTTAGGAATTTTTGCTGTATTTAATATTTGGGGGAAATCTTGAATAAGACGTTGTGCTAAAATTGCACAATCCCTTGCAGACATTTTATTTTTCTCTTCTAGAGTTGTCCCTTCTAGATGATATCCTTTTAAATCTTGATTTGTTAAGCCAGTAGAGTTTACAAACTTATAATCTTTCATACCAAACTCTTTTGACTTATCGTTCATCATTTTTACAAAATTGACCTCTTTACCAGCAATCTGTTCAACTAAAGCAATTGTTGCACCATTTGCAGAGTAAATTGCCATTGCCTCATATAACTCTTTTACCGTATAAGAGCCACCATTTTCTAATGGAACATTTGATAGTGAACGATCTTGCGAAATCTTATGTGCATATTCAGAGATTTTAACTTTTTGATCCCATTTAAGTTTTCCTTTATCCACCGCTTCATGAACTAAGTATTCGCTCATCATTTTTGTCATACTAGCAATTGCCAATGATTCATCTGCATTTTTTTCATATAAAATTTTCCCGGAATTTGCTTCTATTAAAATTGCTGATCCTGCTTCAACGTCTATAGCAGGATCTGTTTCCGCTGCTGCTTTTCCAATTGTAACGACCATGCTACAAAATATTGTAAGCACTGTTACTATTGCAATAACTCTATTGCAAAACATACCTTTCACTTCTGTTACCTCCAATTTCTTTGTACTCAAAAAAAGCGTTATTCTAACATAATCCCGCAAAAAAATAGAAAGTGTTCTCAAATTGTATATACATATAAAACGTTAGAATCGCTTTCATATAGACCATCTCATCCGACATTTTCAGGTGCGCTAATACTTTGTATTCCCACACATATCCTTATTTTTAATCCCCTTATATTTTTCAAAATGATTCACACTTTCATATTTTTTTAGGATTACAGTTAATAGACAATCTAAATAATACATTTGTTCCACATTTACAAAAAATAAAAAACTACACCCTATACTGGATGTAGTTTTTCTAACTGATTTATTTATTTTTCACTTCATTTTTATAAAAAGCAAATAATGGTTCGATGGATGGACTAGATAACAGCGGAATTGCCTTCTCAATCAATTTCCTATCCCAATCAAACCAACGCATTTCCATTAACATGTTTATTTCTGTATCAGTGAATCGTTTCTTTATTTCCTTAGCAGGATTTCCACCAACTATTGTATACGGCGGAACATCTTTACTTACGACTGATCCTGCAGCAACAATTGCACCTTCACCAATAGTAACGCTAGGCATTATTATAGCATTCATTCCAATCCAAGCATCACTTTTAATGACTGTATCTCCCTTAGGTTCATATGATTGTTTAATTTGCTCAGCGAATGGATATACTGTAATCCATTCTGAGTGATGATTATGATTACCACCCATTAAAATGACTACCCCGCTTGCTATGCAAACATAATTCCCAATAATGAGTTTGTCAAGGTGCCATCCCATCTGTTCAATTGGATTGAACAGTGCTTGGGACTTAGCATCTCCCCACAAATACCTTATACATCCATCTTCAAAATTTTGATGACTATAATAGCCTGAATAATAGGAGTACTCTCCTACTTCAATGAGTGGATTTGTTACTATATCTTTTATATACTTTGTTTCTGACCAATGATTAAATAATGGATACTTCATAACTTTATTCCTCGCTTCTAAGTATTATATATTGCTATTTACTTAGAAGCTTACTACGACTGCTACATTTTTTAGCTTTCTCAAACGACGAATCATTATCTTCAAGCCTTTCTTTTATACTATAAAAAAGCATAACGCAATACATTACACTAGTCAAATTGTGTAATTTTGAACACATCTTAAACAGCGTAATACTGCAATAGGAACATGAAAACACTCTAACTTTGATACAAATAATATATTGATTACATTTAGTTCATATTTTGTAAAAAAATCTTAATTGCCATGACAAAGCAAACAATAACCACTATTGGTCGTATTAATGCCGTCCCTTTTGTAAGCACCATCTTCGCCCCAATATATGATCCTATTATTTGACCAAGCATCATAATCAATCCAATTGTCCAATCGATTTGGCCAAAAATAATAAAATACAACAAAGCAGCGAAATTACTTGTAAAGTTCAAAATCTTAGCATTTGCAGTCGCCCGTGTAGCACTATATCCACATAAAAGAATGAATGCTAAAGCAATTAAACTACCTGTTCCTGGGCCGAAGAAACCATCATAAAATCCTAGTAACGGAGCCACTGTTAACGCAAACAACAACATACTTATTTTTCTCGGCCGATCTTCGTTTGCTATATTTGGAGATAATAGAAAATAAATGCCAATAAAAACAAGTAAAAAAGGTAATATCATAATTAGATATTCTGCTCGTATCTGTAAAACAAGCCATCCACCGAAAACTGATCCAAAAAAGGTCATTAAGATGGACAAACGCATTTCTTTAAGATTAATTTCTTTCTTCTTAATAAAAAACACTGTTGCCATGAGAGTTCCGCTACTCCCTTGCAGTTTATTAGTTGCTATCGCTACAGAAGGAGACATACCTACTAATAACATTATCGGGATAGTTATCATACCACCGCCTCCAGCAATCGTATCTATCCATCCTGCTAATACAGCTACTAAAAATAGTAGTATAAGTAATTCAATAGTAAAATCCATACAAAGAATATGGGAAGGCTTGAGCTATTATACCCCAAACCTCCCCATCTTCCCTCCTCTCTTTAAACTAGTTAATTAAATCTTTAAAGTAACTTTCTTTCTGATCACGTAATCGGCTGGAAACGTATTGCCTGCAAACAATTCTTCTTCCGTATTTATTATTTCCAATCGGGATTTTATATTCTTCCTCAGATAACCTTTCTCTACCATGAGTTACATTTGTTTGTTTACCATAGTATGAATTTGGTATAAGTAATAAATCTTCAGATGTAAGTGGAACCTTATAAGTAGGCGTTGTTCGTAAGAGTTCTAAAAACATGTCAAATTTCAATTTTTCTTCTTCACTTTCTCCCACATAAATCAATCTATTTTCTGCTCCATTTAAACAAGTTGCAATAATATCGCCATTATCATCCAAAAATATAATTTGGTTTATTTCCCCTACAAATCCAGATATTTCACCATCAGCCATTCCTGCGATATGAGCAATAGGCATTTTACTTATCGCCAATATGTCATCTTTACTGAAGTGATTTTCTTCAAGATGCTTTTGAAGTAATTTTGGCGTTCCAATATGAGTTTGAGTTTTTAAATTTAACACTCCTTTTAATAAAAGAGCATCAACTCTAGTAAATTTGCCACAAGTAATTTCAGACACTATTCGTTCCACGGATTTATTAAGTCTATTTGATACAATTTCTAAATTTGTATTGAATGTATTCAATCTCGCTTCAATATCTGACTGGTCTTTCATATCTGTATACACTGTGGCATCGTTATGTTGATAAAAGTTCCCGCCACCGGTGCTTGCACCGACATTTCGCAAAACTTCATCGTTGTTTAAAGGTGAAATGAGATGAAATCTATTTTTCCCTGCATGTTCGGATGGGTGAATTAAAGCATCATAATTAAAAAGTGTGGCAAAAAGCCATGTGACCCATTCTGCATAAAAATATTTTTTCATTCTATCGTGTTCGTCTTCACCATAATTAAAACCTCTGCGATTTTCCCCAGGTAATAATGTTTCCATAGGATCACATGGAGTATTTTTAATAAGAGTAGGTGGTACGTTCCCGCCACAATTCGCTATTTTTATCACATGTAGTAGGTTTTTCATATCTGAATTCGGATTTTTCTTTGAATAGTCAATCAAACAATTAAGCCACTCTTTTGAAAAATATGCTGCTATTTCTTGATCACAAGTATAAGGATTATGAGTTTTTAATTCATTTTCTATCAGATTCTTCATTTTATCCTTCAATAGATTCGGAATAGTAATTTCTTCAATTTCTGTAATCTGCAGTATTCCTTTATTCATTATAAAACCTCCGTTGTTTTATTTTTCACACCCTATCTTCTATTAAACAAACTATCCACTTCTTTTTTACTCCTTTACTTTTCGTCAGAGCTATTAGAATTACCGATTTACAAATAAAAAACATGGAGTATAAGAGATTTCTTCTTAGTTACATTTCCCCCACAAACCTCTATTGAATTGACAAATTTAATTTAAAAATCTGATTCATTTTCATACTTTACTTTCAAATTATGTTTATATGATTTTCAATTCAAGTAAGAGTATTTCATTTTCTAAAGTTTTCCTAATTTTAAAATCAGAATTTTCAATACAAATATGTTAACACTAAAAATATAACACGAAACCAAAAAATGTAAATGAATAGTTTTTTTATAAAAAATAGTCAGACTATTTACAAGGTAATCCGTATTCCATTGAACCAACTACGGCCCCTCAATTTTATTGATAACAATAAAAAAGCCCTCTAAATGATAGAGGACTTTTTCCAAGTATATTCTATTTTAAAGTTCTTACTTACCTTTTACTTTAAAAGATATTGCTGTAACTTCTTTATTAACAGTTCCCTCCCGTTTGGACTTACAATAATCTTCCCATTCGCTAACGAAATATTACTGTCTGAAATATCTCCTGTAAGTGCACAAGATCTTGGAGATTGATATTTTCGTAAAATAATTTGGTCCTCTTCTATAAACATTTCAAGAGAATCTTTTTCTACAATTCCTAAGTTCCGTCTTATTTCCATTGGAATAACAATACGCCCCATACTATCTGCTTTACGAGTAATTCCTCTTGATTTCATAAAATGCCACCCTTTATATTTATCTAATATTACGGTATTTATTTTAGCAATAAACAACAATTAGGAATAGTTCGTATTACAGTACTTTTTTAGAAATAAATAACAATTAGGAATAGTTTATGTTAGAATTCTTTCTTGTTTATTCTTGATTTTTAATATATTTTTCCTTGATTATTTTTATATATTGTTTTCTTTCAGTTAGTTCAAATATAAATAATGCTTTTTTTATGTCTCTTAAACCAACTTCATTAGAGTGCTGAACTTTCAATAAAATTGCACCTTTTTCAAAAAACAATTCACCTAATAAGTATAAAGTATTCATATTTATGGCTAATTTTATACCTATTTCACTATACTTTATTGCTTCTTCATATTGATTTGCAAGGTGTAAACATTTTGTTAACGTATGAATGAGTCTTAATTTGATTTCTTTTTCTCTAGGAAATTCTATCTTATTAAAATTAATTAAACTTTGTTTTAATATATTTATACTTTTCTCATACTCTTTATTTTCTGCATGTATTATAGCAATTGAATTCATTATGCTTATTTCTTTTTCTGATAAAAAGTTAGTACTACTTAAGGTTTGTTTTAATGCTCTATTTAAAATGTCAAAAGCATTACTTGTTGCTCCATTTACATAATATATAGCAATCGCTTCATGCCATAATAAAAATTGTTTATCCTCTTTCGATTGGAAATTATTATCATTTTTCTCTTTTTTCACTATTTCATAAAGCTCATTATATTGTTTTTGTTTTACACAATCTCTCATTACACATTTTACATTTTCAATATATTTTATTTTTTTATTTTTGGTTAGTGCGAATATATAATTTGGATCAAGACCAAGTCTTTCAGATAATTGATACAACAATATGCTAGATGGATAAATAATACCTTTTTCTATCTTACTAATTTGACTTTGTGAACATATTCCATGACATAATTCAGATTGTGACATGTTTTTTTTCTTTCTAAGTTCTTTAATAATAATACCAAGATTGTAGAATTCCATCTTTCCTCCCTCAAATGTAACACTTTATGAGTATAAGAATATTTTCCAACTTTTAATGT
This sequence comes from Bacillus sp. PPSBB_2, assembly GCF_045291115.1. Taxonomy (NCBI): domain Bacteria; kingdom Bacillati; phylum Bacillota; class Bacilli; order Caryophanales; family Bacillaceae; genus Bacillus; species Bacillus sp. PPSBB_2. Next base: position 2,482,766 of record NZ_CP147983.1, on the reverse strand, counting down.
AATGTAAAATTGATATAGTTACAATTACTAATTATATGGATTTATAGTTTTTTTTACAAACTTGTATCACAATACGAGAAATTATTAAAATATGGTTCACTAATAATCAATGTGCGTTTTATTCACCCCCACTGATTATTAGTCCACCCCAGGCAGGCTTTTACAGGGAGTCCGACTTCTTTGCCACATCTAAATTTTGAGGTCGGAGTCTTACTACCCGCAAATAGCCGGATTAAAATAAATATGATTTTTCACCTTTATTTCTTTTAATAGTTTCTTTTGATTTTTATATAAATAATTTCGAAGGAGCGTATTTTATGAAAAGAATGTTGACCGAAAGAGAGTTAGAAGTGGCTATTTATGTAGCAAAAGGATACACAGATGCAGAAATTTCAAAAAAAATATATGTTACCCCTCGAAGAATTTCAACGATAATTAATCATATTAAAGAAAAATGGCATATTAATTCTAGAGTGGAATTAGGTATTTTAGTTTATCATTATGGTTTTATAGATGCACCCTTATTTTCAAATAAAAAAATTCAGCTATGTAAAAAGGTTGTACAATAGATAGCTGAATATAACGAGTTTAAATTGCAAATAAAAATAGAAGAGCAGACAAACTTTTATTATTTGGTTTACTCCATCACTTTTTAAATTTCAGACATTAATATAAAAAGGTTAGAGAATTAACTTCTCTAACCTTTTTATATACACTATTAGGTTTCAAACAGTAAAGATGCCCTAATGCTACCATTGATCCTGTTCCCTATTCAACCTTGTATAAACAAAAAAATCAGATATTACCACTATTCAAAACCAGTTACAATTCTCTCTTTCATTTTCTGTATTACTTCACTGCTCAATACTTTTTGACCAGCAGGAAGTTTTAATATGGCAGCGGCACCTTTACTAAGGTATATTTCTTGATCATTATTTTGATTTACTACCAATATTCCTTGCCCTTCAAATTCGAAATAACTAATATCTTTTGTTTCATTTGTATTATTTTTTATTGCTTTATATAATCCATATAAATCTTTACTTCTATTTTCTCCGCCCGTTCGAATCGGTTCAGTATCATTCGCAACAATTAGTCCTTCTGGCTGCTCACCCTTCATAATAAACCACAGCTTTTCATTTGTTGGTAATAGTAAATTCTTAAATTCAGAGCTATTTAAAATTTGCTGTGCTGGAATTGTTGCATAGATTGGTAACGAAAATGGAGATGTTGTTATTTTTTCAAAACTTAAATTTTCAGAAAAACTCCCCTTACTATATTGATAATCTTTTAATGCGATCGATTGTACTGATTCACTTTTATTTTTTGATGCATAACTAATTTTACTAGCGAAAATAATAACGGTCATTAAGCACATGCACAATATCACAAGCTTAAGTAGTTTTCCCATTTATGAACCCCCGCTTTTAATATTATTAGTTTGCATGGATATTATAAACAGTTTCACTCCACCAAAAATTATTATTGTTATGGAACGTACTGAAATTATGATTATAATGATCACCATACCAAGGGTCCATGTACGTTATATAATCTGTTCCATTTGTCCCTTTATAAAACCCATCAAGTACTAGAAAGTGTCCGATGTTAGCTCCATTTTGCCACATAATGAGTGCAATCATCGGCTGATTACTATTAATTTGACTTTTGAACCAATCATAAGATTTTGCTCCAGAACTTATAGCTGAGCTAACACCATATCCTGATAATCCATATTGTATTTCACGTGAAGTTGCAGGATTATTATATGATCCACCCTTAACATACCTAACGTACTGATCTTGTGAAGGAGTTTTTCCAAAATAATTTAAAACTGAAACCGAAGTGCCTGCCCAACACCAATTTGACCTTTCTTGTAATATGTTAGGTACAGATAATTTACGATCTATTGATGTATTTGGAGGATTTCCATTAATATACGCTGACGTTACATATACTTTTTTTCCATCTTTAAAATAATAAAACCAACGATTATCTAAATTTCCTGTCCAATAATCTTTAACCGTTTCACCATACTCCCATCCTTTAAAAGATACTTTTGTATTTCCGGGAATCACATCTACAATATTTGCATTTAAACTTTTTGCCTCTCTAACATTTACATTCAATGGAGCTGTTGTTCCTGAAAATTCAACTTCTTCTGCTATTATTTTCTGAACACCAATAAAACTAAATGTGAAAAACAATAAAAACATACAAACAATAAAATGCTTTCTTTCCTTCATTTCTCCACCCCTTCATCAGTACTAAAAAACATCAACAATTCATCCTTATTAATTGTTCAAGCTTAATATTACATACTAACGAAAAATGACTTCTCATAAAGTGAAACTTTAATCAGTAGTGGTTTTATTCATCCCCCACTGATTATTAGTTAAACCAATCGGACTGCCCGGCAAATTGCGGGATAAATTCCAATACAAAAAAGGAGCCTATAAATTTTTATAGACTCCTTTTTATTTCGTCGTTATTACTTAGCTAATTCTTTTGTACCCTTCATTACATCAATGAAGAATCCCCAGTTATTCACTACAGAAGAGATACTGATATGTTCATCTGGAGTGTGGACGTTAAAAATGTCTGGTCCGAATGAAATTGCATCTAATTCAGGCATTTTTTGAACGAATGCGCTACACTCAATCCCCGCATGCACAGCGAAGATTTCAATTTCTTTATTGTATTTTTCTTGATGTACTTTTTCAAATAAATTACGAATTTGTGAGTTTGGATTGTATGGCCATTCTGGATACTCTGACTCTATTTCAAATGTAGCACCAACTAATTCAGCAATATATTTGATTTCTTCTGCAACATGTTGTTTTAAACTACTTACAGAACTTCGCACTTCGTTACGTAATTTAATTTCATCTTGCAACGTTTCAATAACGCCTAAATTTGTTGAGCTTTCTACAAGACCTTTAATATCCATGCTCATGCTTTGAATGCCATTTGGAATTAAGAATAATGATGAAATAAGCTGCTTTTGTGTCTCTTTAGCAAATACTTTTTCAACTGTTTCATCCAATTTTGTCAGTGTAACATGAACATCTGGATCAACAGCACGCATTTCTTCTTGTAATACACGTGTCCATGATTCTAATTTTTCTTCTACTTTTCCTACATCTTCTGTACGAATTAAAATTGTAGCTACACTTTCACGCGGAATTGCATTCGTTTTTAAACCGCCGTGAACTTCACTTATGTTAAACTCCATATGTGCTGATAAATCACGTAATACTCGTCCTAATACTTTGTTCGCATTACCGCGTTGTTTATCAATTTCCATACCAGAATGTCCGCCTTTTAGACCACCAACATATAGACGGTATGCATCCATATTCGCTGGTGTTTCATCCCAAATTACGGGAATTGTTTCAACAGCTTTCGCACCACCTGCACTACTTACAAGTAATTTATGATCTTCTTCAGAATCAATATTTATAAATATCTTTCCTTCAAAATGATTTGGATCAATAGCAAAAGCCCCACCCATTGTCGTTTCTTCTTCAGTAGTGATAACGACTTCAAGTGCTGGATGCGGAATTTCTTTTGAATCTAATAAAGCTAATGCATACGCAACTGCAATACCATTATCAGCACCTAGAGTTGTTTGATTTGCATATAACATGTCCCCAATGATTCGTAATTCAATTGGATCTTTTTCAAAATCATGTACTGTTGCTTGATTTTTTTCGCAAACCATATCCATATGACCTTGAATAATAATAGCTGGTACATTTTCATAACCAGCTGTTGCTTCTTTTTTAATAATGACATTTAATGCTTCATCTTGAATGACTTCTAAGTTACGCTCTTTTGCAAAGCCCACTAAATAATCACTAATTTCCTTTTCATTACCTGATCCTCTAGGAATCTTTGAAATTTCTGCAAAATGATAAAATACAGGGTGCTCTGTTAATTGTTCTAAAGTAGAATACATGTTCAAGCTCCTCTCAAAATGAAAAAATAGTATGTAAGTCTTTTATCATTATACCATGATTCATTATTTTACCTTTCTTTTAACTTTTATTGTTTATTTTATATACAACAATATTACAATATTGTAAGAGCGTTGTAATCTATATAGATTTTTCTCATTTAATAATAGCCGTATACTTTTTAAAGAAGCACATTAAAGGAGATAAAGAAAATGAAAAAGTTTTTAGCAATTATTACACTATGTTTATTACTTTCTAGTTTTACTATTGGCTGTGAGAGAGCGTCACTAAATAGAATTAGTAAAGATGTATATTACGTGCAGATAAAAGGCGAAGGAACTATTGAAAAGGTAGATGATAGAAACTTACGAAACTATACGCTGCCCGCATTTAATGAAGATGGCGTCAAAAAACAAATTACATTTAGAAGTACAAAAAAAGAAAACAATCATAAATTAAATGAAGACGCGTTTTTACGCCTTTATGTAGATCAAGATGATAATAGCAAAAAATGAAATACCATCAATTGAAGTAAAGTCCTATGAAGAGATTCAGAAAACAGATTTACCTAAAAAAGTAAAAGATAAGTTTACTATTAAATAAAAAAACAAAAGAAAATGCTCTATGCATTTTCTTTTGTTCTTTTCACCTGTATATATTTTGAACTACTATTATTCATCAGTTTCTCTAACCGATTTATATTCTCCGTTAATGCACCTTTCACAAGAGAGAAATCTGTATTTGATTCTTCTTTTTTTTCTTTAAAAAACGAAGACTTTTGTACATTGACTTCAGCCATCTCCTCTCCCCCTTTTCAAAAAGATACAACCTTTTATTTATATTATATAGCAAATGTAGAAAGAGTGTACACTTATGATTTTCTTTTTAATTCTTCTTCTAATTCTTCTACTTGCTGCAACGTATCCCCTTTTATTAAAGAGAAATCTGTTGTATCTTCATTATCTTCTTTAAAAAAATCATTGTCATAATCTTTTACCACTACAATCACCTCTACATGCTAGTGTAGGAATGATTGTCCAATTTTATTCAACTTTGTCGGATTTTGTTTTTAATTTATGTATAGAAGAAAAGGACAGAAAAAGATTCTGTCCTTATTTACTAAAATAACTATGATGTATTGTTAAATTATATACATTTTCAAAATCCCGATCTTGCAGGTTATTTTTCTTTCCATCAATAACAATGAAAACATCACTTACTATTTTTGCTGGTATAATCCCGACATTTTCTACTTGCACCGCTTTCTGCTCATTCAATTGCTCGATATGTTCTAACGGAACGATAATACTAAATTGCGAGCGAATACCACGAAAGTTTGTATTTAATTCCTTCGCGGCTTCAAAAACAACAATTTTCGCGCCAATCTTTTCCCCATATGAATCTAAAAATGCATTTAAGCTCTTTGTATATTCCTCTTCCGTATGCCATTCCATCGTACCGAATACTGCTGGATTAACATTTTGAATAATTGTCGTGTATATTTCCCCTCTCGCTTTAGATGCAATTAATGATCGTTTTATTGATTGAACTGTCTTGCCAATATCGCTAAATTTCGCACCCCATATTTCTGAAATATTAGGCGTTAAAATGAACGCAATATCAACAAAAATAACCATTGCAGTAAACATTAAAAGATTTTTCCAGAGGGTTAAATCAATTCCTTTTATCATGAAATACACGGTGACAGATATGATAAACAAACCATACCAAGTCTTTCTAATACGTTGCTTTTTCTCCTCGTACAACTCCTCATTTTTCCAATAAAAGAAAACAAGGACTACAAAGACAATCGCTAAAACAAATAAGCCAATTCGAATGTTAGAGATCATTAATCACATCACCCTCCATTCAAAAACTACTCACGATATCATTACATGCGCAAGCTGCTCTCTTTATGACAAAAGACGTGGACAAGCTTCTAAAATTAGCTACATCGCATATATATTAGAAAGTACCACGTCTTTTATCCTGTTATTTGTGGGAAATAAGACCCCCACTGATTAAAATTTCACTTTACCATGAGTCTATATTGTATATGTAGACAAGCATTCATTTCAAATTTTCGTATTAAAAAGAAATATGTTTCGGAATTTCCCCTTCAGGTACTTCTCCATCCATACTTAAATAATAATGACGAATCGGACGTAAGTTTTCGTCTAATTCATAAACAAGCGGAATGCTAGTGGGAATATTTAATGAAACTACACCATCACTTGAAAGGTTGTCTAAATATTTTACTAGCGAGCGAATTGTGTTACCGTGTGATGAAATAATTACTTTATTACCACTTTTTAATGTCGGCGCAATTTCTGAATGCCAATAAGCAAGTACTCTCTTCTCCGTATCCTCTAAACATTCAGTTAATGGAAATTCACCTTTTTTGAGTGTTTTATATCTTGGATCGGTCGCTTCATATCGAGGATCGTCTTCAGTAAGAGCCGGTGGTCTTACATCAACACTTCTTCTCCAAATATGAACTTGCTCCTCACCATATTTTTGTGCAGTTTCATCTTTATTCAGCCCTTGCAATGCACCATAATGTCTTTCATTTAGCTTCCAAGATTTATGTATTGGAACCCAAGTAAGATCCATCTCATGAAGTACAATCCATAACGTCCGAATTGCGCGTTTTAATACTGATGTATAAGCCACATCAAAAGTATATCCGTTTTTCTTTAATATTGCTCCTGCTTCTCTCGCTTCACTTAATCCATTCTCTGATAGATCAACATCTGTCCATCCAGTAAAGCGATTTTCAAGATTCCATAAGCTTTGTCCGTGACGAATAAGTACAAGTTTTATCATTATAATTCCCCTTTCGGAAATGTGAATTTTATTGTTCCATTGCGTACACGTATAAAGTATCTAGTAATGTATCTTTTTATCCATTCACTCTATGACCAAATCATAGTTGCCAAATGTATGGATAAAATTTGTTCTTTTTCAAACGATAAAAACAGAAGTTTTTTCATTATTTTTGATCGACTGGTATTTCACGTTTCGATATCCAAGCATCAAAACCTGATCGGCTATTTGCCATTTCATTCATAACTTGGTGCCAATTGTCCTCACATGATTCACCAAATTTTGAAAAAATAGCACCCATTTGTTGTCTTTGTACATCACTCAGTTTTTTCTCTAAATCTGCACCTTTTTCTGTTAAAGACAACTGTTTTACACGTCGATCATGCATAGCTTCATTACTCTCAATTAAGCCCTTTTCCACAAGTTGACGTAGCGGTCCGTGGAGAGCTTGTTTACTTATTTCTAATAGTGATAGTAACTCATTTACACTTATCCCTGGAAAACGTGCAATAAAAAATAAAATTCGATGATGTACTCGTTGAATGCCATATTCTTTTATAATTTCATCTGGCTTTTCAGTAAATGTTTTATATGCAAAATAAAATAATGCTAATGCCTCATTCATCTGTTCTTCTTTATGTTGTGTCATCTACTTTCCCCCTGTATGTAAATTATACCACAATCTAGTAATGAATATTTTAATCAACGCATTAGAACTTATTTAGTCTATTGAAACATTCATTGCATAATTAGGAGATGATTCATTTGAAAAAACAATATACTATAAGTGCATATTTATTGGATAGACTACACGAATTAGGAATTGAACATATATTTGGCGTTCCTGGTGATTATAATCTTGCCTTTTTAGATGATGTAGTAGCACATGAAAATTTAAAGTGGATTGGAAATTGTAATGAATTAAATGCTGCATATGCAGCAGATGGGTACGCTCGCATAAAAGGAATCGCTGCTCTTATTACTACTTTCGGTGTTGGAGAATTAAGTGCTATTAACGGTATTGCTGGCTCATATGCGGAAAACGTGCCAGTTATAAAAATTACGGGTACGCCACCAACAAAAGTAATGGAAAATGGAGCAATCGTCCATCATACGTTAGGAGATGGAAAGTTCGATCATTTTTCCAATATGTATCGAGAAATCACTATAGCACAAACAAATGTAACACCTGAGCATGCTGCTGAGGAAATTGACCGTGTTTTACGTGCATGTTGGAATGAAAAACGCCCTGTTCATATTAATTTGCCGATTGATGTGTATAATAAACCAATTAATAAACCGACAGAACCTATTATAAATAAACCTATTTTAAGTAATAAAGAAGCATTAAATAAAATGCTTCTACATGCCATTTCAAAAATAAATAGTGCCAAAAAACCTGTTATTTTAGCTGATTTTGAAGTAGATCGATTTCACGCTAAAGAAAATTTACATCAATTCGTAGAAAAAACTGGGTTTCCCATCGCGACGTTCAGTATGGGAAAAGGAATATTCCCAGAAAAACACCCTCAATTTATAGGGGTTTATACTGGTGATGTAAGTTCTCCGTACTTGCGAAAAAGAATTGATGAATCTGATTGTATTATTAGTATTGGTGTGAAGTTAACTGATACTATTACAGGCGGCTTCACACAAGGTTTTACAAAAGAACAAGTTATAGAAATCCATCCCTACACTGTGAAAATTATAGATAAAAAATACGGTCCAGTTGTAATGCAGGATGTTTTACAACATTTAAGTGATTCAATTGAGCATCGTAATAAAGATACCCTTGACGTTAAGCCATTTATTTTAGAATCATCACCTTTTACTGAAGAGTTCATTCCAAAAGCACAAATGGTCACACAAAAACGTTTTTGGCAGCAAATGTACCATTTCTTACAAGAAAACGACGTCTTAATTGTAGAGCAAGGAACACCTTTCTTTGGTAGTGCTGCTATCCCTCTACCTAATAACACTGCATATGTAGGACAACCGTTATGGGGATCTATCGGCTACACACTGCCTGCTCTACTTGGTACACAGCTCGCCAATTTATCACGGCGCAACATTTTAATTATTGGTGACGGTTCTTTCCAAGTAACTGCCCAAGAGTTATCAACTGTACTACGTCATAATTTAAAACCGATTATATTTTTAATCAATAACAACGGATACACTGTTGAACGTGCCATTCACGGCCAAAGCCAACCTTATAATGATATACAAATGTGGGATTACAATAAACTATCAATGGTATTTGGGTCAGAAGAAAAAAGTCTAACATTTAAAGTAGAAAATGAAGCAGAATTAGCAGAAGTCTTAACAAATATAACTTTTAATAAGAATCAACTTATCTTTATTGAAGTTATAATGAGCCAAAGCGATCAACCTGAATTGTTAGCTAAACTCGGGAAAAGATTTGGTCAGCAAAATTCTTAATATAAAAGCATAACCTAATTATACAATTGGTAGTGTAAAACTTGTTTTGAGAATAGTTTCGACAATCAAAATACATAAGGAAAAGGATGGAAAGCACCATCCTTTTCTATTTTAAGAGCGTTCTTCGACTAACACCCCGTGCGACAAGCAAAAATTCTTAATCCATCTTTAACTTTATAGCTTTTGTCGCAATAAATGTTTTAATATGCTTATCTAATATCCTTGTTCCACCAAAATCATCCTCATAAAAACCTGTTATAGCAAAACCAGCTTCAATTTGGCCTTGGATTTGGTCTTCTAAAGTATGCGCATATTCTATTGTTTGATTTGAATCGATGTAATCTTGAACTTCATCCTCTGGTAAATAATCCAATGTTGATGAAGGAATTGAATGTTTAACATCCAGAATACCTTTTTGTTCTTGGTTATCATCAAAGATCCATAGTAACGGATTTGTAAATCCAGCAATAAGAATACCTTTATTCTTTAAAACCCTAGAAACTTCATTCCATACAAGATGAACATCTTTTACAAACAAATAAGCTACGCTTTTTCTTTTTTATTCAGCAAGAGTTAACTGCCAAGATACACCATACTTATCATTTAACCAGCCAAACTTTTTACTAAACGGATAAGAACCTAAAGGCATAAGAATCGCTCCATCCTGCGCTAGTTTATGAAAGACCGTTTCAATTTCTTCTTCTGTCTCACAAGTTACATAAAGAGACATAGCTGGAGTGAATGTAAAATTATGATTTACATAACTATCAATACACATAAACTCTTGGCCATTTAACGTAAAAGTTGCATGAATTACAGTTCCCTCTTTACCAGGTCCATTTTCATCGTAGCGAGAAATACTTACAATTTCCGATTGATCAAATAGCGACGTATAAAAATTCATTGCTTCCTCAGCTTTGCCTTCAAACATTAAAAACGTAGTAATTTTTTGATTTGTGTTACTCATATGGAGACAGCCCCTTGTTATATATTTATGTAAAACATAAGTCGGCCAAAAACCGAACGTATATTCCTATAAGTGTATTGTCTATAAAAACGATGAGTTTGTCAATTATCTACTTTATTATTTCTTCTTAAATAATGCTGTCCAAAGAAATGATTCTCCAAACATTTCTTTCGGTCGTTTCATTTGTTTCATCCTTCTAATCTCAATTACCTCAAATTCTTTAAATATCTCTCTTAACTTTTCTTCCGAGTATGCAAGACCACCTTGTAGACTCCATCCTCTATATACATCCCAATCTGTTATTTCCGATCCATTTCGCTCATCTAAATCGCCTGCCGCAAAACATGTTAATCCGAAATAACCACCCGATTTTAATGAGTTTTTAATTAAATCCACATAATTTATTCTTCTATGCGGTGGAATGTGATGCAAACAGCCCGAATCGTATACAAAACCAAATTCGTTTTGAACCTCTAAATTAAAAATTGAATCACAAATAAAATGAATTGCTACCCCTTTTGCCAATGCCCTTTCTTTAGCCCAATTAATGCCTTCTACAGATAAATCCACTGCTGTTACATCAAATCCTTGAGTCGCTAAATAAATGGCATTTCTACCTGGACCACATCCAAGTTCTAATACCTTCCCTTTTGAAACTCTCTCTTTTTGTATATACGAAACTAGATTCTCATCTGGAACATTTTCAAAAAACGGAACATCCTTTTCTCTATTCTCATAAAACTCATTCCAAAATGGTTCTGCAGGTCTTAATAATGAATCAAGCATTTTTAAAATGTCTTCTTGTGTGTGTAACGTTTCAGTTTTCATTAATACCCCTCCATGAATTAATAGTCAGAAAATTATTATATATCTTTTTGAACTTTCAAACAAAGAAAAAACTCCTACATTCAATAGGAGTTTTTTCTTTAAAATCCAAGTACATCTTGCCATTTTAGCAATTTCTCTTCCCGTACTTTCAAATAATCATGTTCCTATTTTCCCATCCGTATTTCACTAACAATTTCTCAGTCTGCCAAAAAAAGAACTCTTTCTGTTTTCACTGCTACCTTTACATCATGAGTCACTTAAGAAGATTACTTTGCTGAAAAATAAAGCCGATTTCGTTAAGGCGTATTTTTGCTAACACCTCTTCTTTCATACATGATATTTCATACAACCATACTTTTCTAATAAAATAACGCTTTTGTTAAAATTCCACTTCAAACTTATTCATTTATGGTATAATCTGTATTATTTATTTTTTCAAGAAAGGCTAAAGTAATGAGAAAATACTTTGGTTTCATTTCAATTTTGTTAACTATTATCGTATTTTTCAATTTTTATAGTGATAGTAATTTAATTTATTTAATATTTGTATCACTAGTTTTAATTATTTTTGCTCCAAAAGGTATAGGAAGGAATTTTGCTATTATAGTTTTTATACTTGTAAGTATTTTCTACCCCTTCTTTTCCATTATTATTGCTACTATCATCGGGGCTATGTTTGGGGCTAGCTGAAATACATTTATAACAATTCCATTTACCCCAAATAAAAATTTTATTACATAATCATTTTGATTCATTTTCTCGATGGGATAATCTGCATAATTCACTTTTTAAGAAGGGATAACACAATGAGAGAATACTTTGTTTTCATTTCAATGTTTTTAACTGGATTCTTATTTTTCAATCTATATTTTGCCGGTCCTTTTTTAATTTTGATACCTATCTCAATCGTTTTAGCTATTTTTGCTCCGAAAGGTATAGCTAAAACGTTCGCTTTTGTTGGTTTAATAATTTTTAGCATTTTCTTCGCCTGCATATATATCTTCATTTATTTTATTTAATACTTATTTTAGACAATCCCTTTCTCTAAAATAAGTATTTTGTTAAAAACTTATATGGATATATTTTTCGTTATATAATTAAATGATTAATATATTAGGAGTATTAGTAATGTTAAAAACAATAATGATTTTGTTATACATCTGTTTCGGAATAAATGCAGTTTTTAGATTAATAAAGGAATTTCGAAAGCCACAGAAAAAACAGTTCTTGATTTTAGTTGATTCTCTAATTTTGATAGGGGCTATATTTTTAATGGATAGTTTCTTTATCTAAATTACATAAAAAGAACCCCCAGCAAGCGAAAGTTAACTGCTTTTTAATTACAATAACTATTTTGTTTAAATTTACCTTAATTCATATCAAGGTTTCTTAACATTCGCATTAATAACTGTATAATATAATTAAACTGTTTGTATGAGGGAGAATTATTATGAACTGGCAACAAAAATATAATCCAAATTCAGAATTAGTTTTATATATACTCTGTTTTAATGCATTCTGAGCATTCTGAGCAATTTGTTGCATTAATTCAAAATTAGTTTTATATGTACTCTGTTTTAATGCATTCTGATTACGCTGAGCAATTTGTTGCATTAATTCAGAATTAGTTTTATATGTACTCTGAATGGTTTTGTTCAGTTTATCTACAGATTGATTAAATGCAAGTATATCTTGCAAAGGATTCGTTATATTTTGTTGTAGTTCCTTAAACCCAAACTTATTATTTTTCAACTCTTCTAGCACCCTTTTCTTTTTAATTTCAAGTTCTCTTTTTCTATATTCCTCTTCCATTTATGACACTCCCTTCCATATTTAATATTCTATCATTAAAATAAAACAAGGTAGACACCCTCTCTGTGCAAGTTACCCATATCTTATATTGTGTGTAACTGAACCCTTTGTTTAATCCCTTGGTATCATTGATTTCATTTCACTTTCTCTTTTGAGTTACACAGTACGAAAATTATGAGTAACCGTATTGAGATACCACTAATATTTTGAAAAACAAGCTAAGACAAAAATAAAATAAGCTGCCCATGTGGACAGCTTATTTACATAATTCTCGTTATTGGAAGTTGATTAATATCAGTTCATTTGTTTTTCGAAAGGAGTTATTTTGTTCGTTCAAAGATAATATCAAAGTAATTTGCGTACCCCATAGTTGGTGGCGCAAATAGTTGATTTTATAGGGGGAAAACCTGTAACTAAAGCCTAATATAAGTGTTTTTGTTTAAATTTTGCTTAATTCTCACCGATAATTAACTTAAAATTTAGAAATCGTTATATAATGAATTTAATTTAAAATTAGGAGTGATTAAATTGCCAGATATGATAAACCTCGTTCTTTTCATCATTATAGCGAGGTGTTAAAACTTCTAATAGAAAGCATATTCGATTAAGAAAGAAGGGGTAGTTATGAAAACTAGTGAAGAAACGCATTGGCAAAGGTTTAAACGTAAGAGTAAATCCCCGAAAGAGTGGTTAAAGAAAGTATACGAATTTTTTATTAATGAACACGTATGGGATGCTATCTTTAAAGTGTTCCTTAAACTAGTATGGGCAGTAAAAGGTATGGGGAAAAGCTTGAAACGGGTAATAGAAAACATATTCAATTAAATTCTATTCTTTCATACTTTCCTCTTATAGGAAGGAAATATCAATCACTGAGCATTAATATTTTTTAACTGAGTAACAGTTCCAAAAATGATTTTTAATAGAAAAAAAGGGTTACAGATTCGATTGTAACCCTTTTTCCAAATCTTTTTTGTTTTATACGGCTCCTATAATGATTATAGGACTGAAGTATGATTCGAAATAGCGTTGATTATATGATTCCAATCGTCACAGTGAATCTCGTGACCCGATCCTTCTAGGGTTAGTAACAAAGCATGGGGAATTTCATCAACAAGAGCAAGACCGTGCTCGTATGGAAGCACTATATCCTCTGTACCATGGATAACCAAAGTAGGTATATTGATTCCTTTTAACTTCCCTTCATAAGAATCATCACCTTTAAGAAGGGAGTGATTAAACATACTGAGTAGGTTATTTGCTCGTTTTATTTCTTTTTCTACCTGCTTATAAACCCTCTTCTCATCGAATTTATGATTTGAACCACAGAGTAAAGCTGATCCTGCAACCAAGTAATTTGCAACAGATTCTTCATCTGACCAATTTAGTTTGGCCGCATTAGCATGGTAAGCGAGTATCTTCTCATCGATCGGAGGTAAATTCCTGTTGTTGTCTTCAGAACCAAAAATACCTGATGCAATCAAAGTTATACTTAGAACTCTCTGAGGGTTCCTTAAGGCTACAATTTGAGCAATCATTCCACCCAATGACATTCCAACAATATGTGCTTCGTCAATATGATATGCATCGAGTACTCCAATCGCATCATCAGCCATATCTACCACAGTATAGTGGAAACTCCCCGGTTTATAAGTAGTTGACCGTCCGACATCTCTATTATCATAACGAATAACATATCGGCCGGTATCAGCTAATTGTTGACAAAATTCCTCATCCCAATAAACCATTGAACACATGGCTCCCATAATCAGTAAGACTGCTGGATCTGCTGAATCGCCAAAGCTCTCTGTACATATATCAATTTCATTAATTTTAATAATCTTTTCAGTCATGATTAACTCCTCATTTCATTCGTATTTAGTTAATAAAAAAGACACAATCAAATAAACCCACATATTTTTTAAAAAAAATAGTTAGGCATAACGAATTGTGTTTAAAATTAACGTAAACGAATGAACTTGATAATCATGTTAAACACTCTCCTATAAAAAGGGAATAAGGGTAAAACCCTTATTTTGATTATAACATAGCTCTATCAGTATTAATATAGGTTCACTTTTTCTTATTTTATAATTTTAAAAATAATTCCTATTGTATGAATCTGCACTCTTAGTTGAAGAAAAGACGATGTATACAATATCCAAACCTAATTAACATAACGTCTCATTATCGACAGAAAGGAACCTTCTATTTTGTTCTATGGATCTATGCATTTTTTATACATTCCTATCCTAGCGCGATTTTAGGGTTATTGTTTGTTACTGGATTAGCCAAAAAACTGTATAAAACCTTGCATACTTTTAACGTGTTTTTTCAAAAATACTACGATACCCCTAGATTTAAAAGAAATAAGCAATGCTTAGATTTTAAACCTAGTCATTGCTTTATCCATTGCATCTTGATTTACACCTATATAACGTAACGTGACCTTCTCTGACGAGTGATTAAATATCTCCATGAGTAATGCTATGTTTTTTGTTTGCATGTACATGTGATACCCGTATGTTTTTCTTAACGTATGTGTTCCTATTTCATCCAACCCGAACTCTGACGCTGCTCCGCTTAATATCTTATATGCCATGCTACGACCAATAGGACGATTCTTACCTTGTCTGCTTTGCAATAAATACTCATTGTCTTCCCTTTCTTCAATAAACCATTTCAGTTCTCTTTTCAGTGCTGCAGTAATTTGTATTCGTTTCTGTTTCCCTGTTTTCTTTTCTCTCATAGATATATGACTGCCCTTGACATCTCCTACCTTCAGTTTCAAAATATCCGAGATTCTAAGACCTGTATTAATGCCCATAATGAAGAGAATGTAATTACGTAAGCTCTTTTCCTTAAAATACTCTTTAAGCTGCTGTATTTGCTCTGGATCACGTATTGGTTGAACGAAATTCATTATTCATTACCTCCCGTTTCTTCTGTCTCGTAAACTTCTAATCCGAGCGCAAAAGCAAGTTTATAAAAAGCTTTAGATTTCCAACGTCGATAAGTACGCTCTGACATCCCTATTTCGTTATAAACCATATAATCACACACGTCCTCATCTTCTAAATAACGTTTATAAATAATATCTCTCTGAATACTTCCTGCACGTTCGTTTCCTAATCGATTTAAAAACTGATCAATACGTACCGACATTATTTCAAGCCACTCTTCTCGTTTGCTTTGTTGAATATTTACTATAGCAACATCTTCTAACGGTTTACCAACAGCATGTGTAGGACCGTGCTCACGTATTTCATAAGAAGGAGTGACTTTCATTTCTTTACGCATCATCCCAAATTGTCTATGTATACGTACACTTTCCAAAACACCTTCTAATTCTTCGTGTGTCGCTGTTCTGTAAATTTTTGGTAAAAAAGATAATTGTTTAGTCATGTAAGACCACTCCTTTTATTTTTAGATTACTTTTGTCTTATTGCTCCACGTCTTCGTTCATAACAAGGTCTATGCATCCCCATTAAATCCTCAATTTCACGAGTACTTAATTTCTCTTTTGGTTTTGTCTTATTTTTCTTCTTTCCTTGCTTGGATTGACTTTTCCATTCATGTAACTAATCCTTTAACACCCTCATTTCCCCATCTCCCTTTTCAAAATAAAAAGGACACCAATTCCTAAAACAGCTTTCACTGCTGCTTTAATGAATTGGCGTCCTCTAGTTTTCTAGCCGGACTATATTCGAATGTTATTTTATATATCCCAATAGTCATTATTAACATCATTAGTATATTTGCTGATTTCCTTCTCTTTCCCACACTTTTCACATTTATAATAACTAATAACTAATAACTAATAACTAATAACTAATAACTAATAACTAATAACTAATAACTAATAACTAATAACTATCCCCATCTTACCAGCTTTAAAATTTTCATTGTCATGACTTTTAATAAGTTTATATCTATGTATACATTTAGGTTCTTTTAATTTATCAAACCAATTTCCTAACATAAATTAATCCCTTTCCTCTCGAAGATATTCTTTTTATTCCCATCCTCTTAAGAATACCTTAGAAAAGATTCCCAATCAATGAAACGTGGTAGCTTGTTTTTCTATAAACAAAAGGATTATTTTGTTAAGAATTGATGATTTCTTTAATTCTATTAGGCTTGTCTAAGTTGTTATCGTTTGGTATATCCAATTTGACCACATTATCACTTAATGCATCAGCTAATTCATGAGCACTATTCATATCATGTGTATGAAATCTAAATTCTTTACCATTAGAAAGTTACATAAACACTCCTTGCGATGAGTTAGTTCCAAATGTCCCAATCCGAACTCTGCACCAAAAGCATTTATCTTTATCTATATGGCATGTACATGCATTACCCATTTCGCTCTATCCCCTGAATAAAATTCAATATTCCGTCCATACTATAAATGCACTTGAGTTCTGAACTTCCTTCTTAACGTTTTTCTGGAGAGCAGTTAGCTTTTGCTAGCTGCTCTTATTTTCTGTAATTGGTTTCATTTACCTGATGTTTTCAACGTAATATTACGTTACGATATAAAAGGATAAAATATATTTGGCTGTTATCTCATTACCCTAGGGAACTAGGGTTTTTTTACACAAAATGAAATTTTTATTTAACTTTCTTGCATAGCATTTTCGCTTCTGCGAATACTATGGTTGTAATTTGCAATTACACAATTAACATTTAATAAGCACCGTTTTCTTTTTTTACCAGAACAGCTAGCTAATCACGCTAGCTGTTTTATTGTATAAAATGAAGTTTTTATACGATTTTAAACACATTTAAAAATAAATTCATATGATATTACGTATTCCTCTCTTTTACAAAATGGATTTGGGTCAGAAGAGCACTTTTACGAAGTGCTCTTTTCCCATGGAATTAAAGCTCTACTGAATAGCGTTTTTGTTTAGTTTCACTCTAAAAGTAAAATTTTCATTTTTTCATTCAACCAAGTTCATAACATATTCTTTTCCCCCGATAAAATAATGATTAAGTGTCCCATGCGCATTTTATCCACTGGAAATAATACATTTCACGTACTTACGTATTAGAAACTTCATTTCTGCTTCTTCTGCAATAGCAATTTTGTTCACTTTTTTGATACATTTATGAAACATTCACATGTTATCTTCAATATGTTCTATTCTTTTTGAAAAACCATGTGAGAATACCAAAACAAGAAGCCCTAGAGCCCTAACTCTAGGGCTTCTTGTTTTCAAATAAGGATTTTGTTAAAAAACTGCACATTTATTAAGAACATGCATAAAATATAATGTGGTATTCTTTTTCAATATTATTGTTTATCCGAGAGCGCCTTGAATGGCGCTCTTTAATTTTCAAATAATTACGAGAGCGGATTTTATTATGTTGTACAAGCACTACTTCGCTTTATTAAATAGACTATATAGACATCTAAAAGAAGGGAGCTTTAAATTCATATGGCTGATTACTTTTATAAAGATGGTAAAAAGTATTATAAAAACCAAGCGCATTCGGACCCTCAAAAAAATAACTGTTTTGTTGAGACTCATACAATTGGTGGTTCAGGAGTAAATTTAAATGGAAATATACCTATATCTATCGACCTCCTAGATACCACTCCACAAACAGTATTTGAAGATTTCACCAACAATCACAATAAAACATTAATTCAGTTATTTGTTGTCGGCATGAGTGCCCCCGTTCAAGTAACTATTCTAACAAGAAGATCTAGCCTACCAATTACTACTACATTACAACCCGTTCAAACAAAAATATTTCAAGTTGAAGATTTTCAAAGTCTTACTTTTACAAAGCAGGAAGGTCCTGCTAGTGTAGTTAGTTTATTTATTCAAAAAACATTTTGTATCTGCTGTAACGATAATAACGATTCATGTAATGAATATTACCACGAGTGCAATTAATAGATTAAATTGCCAGAAGAACTCTTTATATAAAGGGTTCTTTTCTTTTCACTCCCCTCATTTCCCCGTTTTTTATTAAAATAACTATTTTGTTATATTCCTTGCACTTTTAAATGAGACAAGCATATGTTGTAGTATAATGTTTCATCACTTATTTACACTTCCTTTTTTCAAGAGTACATATTCGATATGTACTCTTTTTATATCACTATAAAATAACGCTTTTATTTATTTTTTAATACGCTTTTCCCAAAAAACATGCACTACCCCATCACCATCAAATTAAAATCTAATAGATTCCCAGAACGAAAATTTTAACTTTCTTGTAACAACGAAGCTCTGTTATCGTTTTTGGAATACTTCATAACCTTAGCTTGATAGGCATAGGGCAAGACCCCTAATTTAGTAATTTACGTAGTACATGCCGTAACCAAATCTATTAATCTAACATATTGTATAAAAGTGACTTTAAAGAGGGTGTTGCAAAACTCATAAATATCCAAAAATGAATGCATAAAAAAATCCGTTTTCCTGGAAAAATGATAGTAACCGAAACTATCTCCAGAAAGGACGGATTTACTAGTATGATAACCAAATTTGATGAAAATCAATCCATTTTACAGATTTTATTTGCATACGTAGACAGTTTAACTATTGAAGGCGTTCCGCCTGTGACAGGTCGCCCACCAATCTGTAGAAAAGCCTTACTGAAATGCTTTTTCTTGAAAACTGTATTTCAAATTGACTCTTTACGCAAATTAACACGTTTTTTGCATCAATATCCTTCATTTCGTGTATCTTGTGGTTTATATTTNGCTTACGATAGTCAACGTATTTATGAAATTGCACGAACATGTAACATCTTTGCCATGAATCCAATCAATCCTAGGAATGGTGAACAAAATAAGAGTACACATCGTCGTGTATTATCTCATTTTATACAAACTATCTTTGGTAAACAATTGATGAAAGAACGTAGGAAAATTGAACAACAGTTTAGTAAACTCAAAGATAAAGGGTTGGAACAGCCACGTTGGTATGGTCAAAATCGCTATCTATTGCATGTTCAGCTAGTTTTTTTGATTCATAACATTGCATGTTTATTTTAGTTTTGCAACACCCTCTTTAAACCTATAAAAAAGTTGCTAAGGAGGTTAATATAAAATGGCATCATTTGAAATTGGAGCAAGATCTCTTTTCAATTTTCGAAACGAACGCTTTTTCTTATTAGTTGAAGATGAAATTACAATTCCAGATAAAGGTGTAGAAATTGATCCAGTTAATATCTACGAAATTGATCAGCAAACTTTCAATTTTATCAGAGATGAAGGAGATACACCTGTAATTGAACCAGTTGATACACTTCCAACTGTACCACCTGGATTTAAATTAGAACGAAAATGTATTTTCACAGTCGACAATTCATACTTTGTAATATACGATTTAGAAGATGGAACTGATAACAACGTCCTATTAAGAATCAGTGCAGCATTATTTAATTCATTAAGAAATTCTGGTGTTCGTGAATGTTTTCCTCAAAATTTCATTTAAGAACTTAAATTAATTAGACCTCAAATGGAATACTCTTTGAACAATTTAACCCCTCGTAGTTTTCTACAAAGGATTAAATTGTTATGTAAAAAGTTTTTTTAATTAAATGGAGCAGTTAATGCAAATGACTGCTCTATTTTAATTTTCATTACATAAACTTGATATTTTTGTCCATACTATACAAAACTCACGAAATATTTATACTCCTTAAATTCGTGAATGTAATGTTCTTATAGCAGTTAGCCTATGCTAGCTGCTCTCTTTTGAATTTAGTTAAAAATAAGTTTTAGGTCTTATTCCTTTTCTATAACATATACTTTTAACCTAACCGTTCAGCTCAAAGTGTTATGAAGTGACCCCTAAAAGTTAGACACGGTTATTTCATTAGGCAGCTTGATAAAAGTGAGTCCGGTATTGTACCGGGCTCATTTTTAATTTTGCCTTAATCCGTTTCGTATTATAATAATCTATATATTTTTCTAATTCTATTTTAAAGTGCTCTACATTTTCAAATTCTTTTATGTAGAGGAACTCCGACTTCATAATCCCAAAGAAATTTTCTATTACTGCGTTGTCGTAACAGTTGCCTTTTCGAGACATACTCTGGACGATAGCTCTTGATTCAAGTGTCCGGACGTACTGTCTCATTTGATAANTTTCACTTAAAAGAACGATGCCCTCCGCTTGATCCTATTTTTCTCGATTCTTCATCCAGACGCACAATACTTTGTAGTTTTTCAGCTCCTTCACCACAAGTCAGCGCATCTCCTTTACATCGATGACTTCAAAAAATGACATTTGATTCATACGATACGGTTCCCCCTCCGTTCAATCTATGTATTTATCAATGGAGTATTTTGTTGAGTTCCAATATGTAATATTGCATATTTCGCACTTTTAATTTTCGCACATGCGATAATTTATTTATAAAAATATAAATTATTAATAAGGGTGATTTATATGAGCAAGTTCCGAAAGAAGATGATTAAATATTTGCAAACATTTTGGGGATGCTTAGCATTTGGTGTATTAATGTTTGCTATCTTCTTAATTACGGATTTAACAGATGCATCTTTAAATACATTAGGCTGGAGAGACTGGCTAGGTTCTGTAGCAGGCGCAACCATTTTATCTGTTAGGATGTTTACTTTAAATAAATTGAATTTAAAATAAATATTCGGTCAATACTGAATGTGGGCTGTATGCCAACATTCATTTAAAGTAGTCTTCTCTGTATCTCCTTGTATTGAGCAGTTAGCTTTTGCTAGCTGCTCTTTTATTTTGTTCCGGTTCTTGCCTCTTAAAGAACTCTTTATCTACTTTTCCCCAATAAGTACACATATCTATTCCCCTTTGCTACAAAATGAAATTTTTATTTTGTTTTACGCGTCGCTTCTTCAATCAGCCAAGATACAATATTAAAATCATTAGCTTCACCCTTTAAAGATGTTCCGTTCCAAAAGCATTCTTTCATCACTTCAAGTAATTTTTCAACAGCTTCAATTCATCTCATATTCATTTTCCCTTTCTCCCAAATAACTATTTTGTTTTATTAATTAACTGATTAATAAAACAAACACCTTTATTAAACATTCCATGTTTCTTCACCCCTTGAATATTTTTCAAATAAAAATACATACTACTTTCAAGCTGCCGTGTCCATGGCTAATACCTCTTTCTTTTGATGTATATTTTTTAAGAAATCGAAAATAATACCAACAAGCTGTTTGAACTAGCAGCTTCACTCTTCTCGCAATGGGGATGCAAATTATCACAATTAGCTAACTCATTGAACTCACTGGCAGACAACCAAAATCGTTGTCTGCTTTTTGTATGAGATTTTTCGTTTTACATATACTACTTTTGAACCTGCAGACCAATACGAGCCATTTTGGTGCTTGGGATTTCCCTTCCGGGGATAAGTATTTTTTACTTATCCCTTTTTTGTATAGACACGTATATTTAGGGTAAAACTAATTACAAGCAGATTTTCTGTTTATCCGTAGTTCTAAACAAGATTACTTTTTCTCCTATTAAAGGACGGCAGGTACGACTGCTAGTCCTTTTTTCTTATTTCGCATATTATCACTACATTACCTTCATCGTCATAAGCAATTTCCCTATAAGGATGGCAGTGGTGCTTCTCGAGTTCCTCATTGATCAAAACTAACAAATTAGTTTTCCAGTTTCCAACGATCGTAAACCAATACGAGTTTAATCCTTCATAAACTTCTCTTGTTCTCTTTCGATAATTGCGGAACGTGTAATGAAAATACTCGCTCACTTTAATACCTTTTCTTTCAACCAAAGTGTTCTGCCGAAATAGTAGACATAATAAGTTCCTTTCTCTTTTGCTACTGCATAACATTCCCGTACCGTTTGAATATGTTACAAATTGCTTTCTCTCGATTTTTCCGCTTAAATATTTTTCATGCATAAGTTGCACTTGTTCTTGAATGACGACATGGTAGTAATACCCTTGCTCTACTGGTTTTGGACTATAAAATTTTCTTTATAAATTTCAAATACGGTGAATGAAATTTTTGTTTTTTCTTGCCATCATCCTTGTTGTATACAAACAAAAAAAGAGCCACAATATTTTGCGACTCTTTTACAATTATAACTATTTAACGACCACGTCTTTGCTGACCTTGCTTTGTACTACCTTTTTTATTACTTGGTTTATTAAATGATCGGTTATTTTCATTTCTAGAACTATTTCTTGAATCACTTCTCGAGCTATTTCTCGAATCACGTCTTGATTCACTTCTTGAACCTTCGCGGCTATCCCTTTGACGATTTTGACCTGATTTCTTCGGAGCCGGCTTTGGTACCGGTTTTCCATTTTCATCTACACGTTTTATCTTCGGTTGTTCGATTATTTCTCTTTGTATTGGTGCACCAAGCGTTTTTTCAATTTCTTCTAAATGTTTTTCATCTTTCGCTGCAACGAACGTAATTGCAAGACCTGATCCACCTGCACGTCCTGTTCGGCCAATGCGATGAATGTAACTTTCTACATCTTCAGGGATATCATAGTTAAATACGTGCGTTACACCATCTACATCAAGTCCACGAGCTGCTACATCCGTTGCAATTAAGTACTGAATTTTAGCTTCGCGGAAACTCTTCATAACTCTTTCACGTTTCGCTTGAGGTATATCACCATGAAGTTCAGCACAATTATAACCTAGTCCTTTTAAATTATCATAAAGCTTACTTGCTCTAACCTTTGTACGACAGAAAATAACTGCTAAAAACGGCTGATCACGATCCATAACAAAACGAAGTGCATCTGGCTTTGCACGATCTGTCGTCTCAATGACACGCTGTTCAATTGTATCTACCGTTACTTCTTCACTTTGTACTTGAATCATTTGCGGCTCATCCATATAACGCTTCGCTAATTTTTTAATATCTTTTGGCATCGTTGCTGAGAATAACATCGTTTGTTTACTACCAGGTGTCTCATCTAAAATATCTTCAATATCATATAAGAAACCAAAATAAAGCATTTGATCCGCTTCATCTAATACAATCGTTGAAAGATTACTTAAATCAATTGTTTCACGGCGTATATGATCTAATAATCGTCCCGGTGTCGCTACAACAATATGTGTATTACCTTTTAATTTTCTCAACTGTTGTGCGACATCTTGCCCGCCATATATCGCTAGTACATTAATATCTTCTCTTTGAACAAGCATTTTTTTAATTTCAGTTGTAATTTGCAGGGCTAGTTCCCTTGTTGGCGCAACGATTAAAGCCTGAACATCACTACACTCTGGATCGATTTTTTCTAAAATCGGTAACACGAATGCTAACGTTTTACCCGTTCCTGTTTTCGCCTGCCCAATAATATCTTTACCTGACATAATAACTGGAATTGCCTTCTCTTGAATTGGTGTTGCTTCTGTAATTCCATTTTCACGTAATGTATGATTAAAAGTTTCACTAATTCCTAATTCTAAAAAGTTTTTCAAATAGACCACTTCTTTTCCTTATTTTTCACATTAGCTTTCATTGTACCATTTGTTTCGCTAAATATGAAAAATAAAAAAATTCTTATCTTCTTTTTTTATATTCATCCTGTACTAGATGGACAAATTCTTTTTGTTTTTTCTCAGATTTTATTAATGCTTGCATATTAGTAGAAGATAGAATGAACTTTTTAATTTTTCTATTACTCCAAATTAATCTTGTATACTTTGTATCTTCGTGTAGCCTTCGAAACCACTCAAATTCACTTAATTTTGCGATATGGTGTTTCAATTTCATGTCATTTCGAGGATAAAATAAAATAACATTTGCTATTACATCAAATCACGAACCCATCTTTTCCCCCTATACCCTTGCTCAAATTATATATATTCTTCTTTGCATATATATTTCAATTTTACCGAAATATAATGTTACTGATTTGGTTGAAATCGCAAAATATATTAAGAAAAACCGGGAAACCCACCCGGTCCTTTTTCGTCTAGCGAAAATCTGATAACTTGTACATAATCCCAGCAATCCCTGTGTAATCCTGCGGATACATATCTTCACCACATCGTTCACAGGAAAACCTAGGCGGAACAAGCGAATCTCCTATATCCATAACATCAAACGCTTTTACCACAGAATCGGGAATATTTTCTGTTTGAGCACAACCTAAACAAACATACTGTACATAGCTAATTCGCTTATGCCCAACTGTGTTTTTCTTTTTTTTCTTTTTTCGATGTTTGCTTACTGGCGAAATAATCAATCACCCTCTTTAAATAATTTCGCGTATTTTGGCATAAAGCTACTTTTATTTGCCATTCTCCGCTTTCTAGGCAGACCTCTCCCTTGTATTCATAAAATGAGTCGCATTTTGGACAAAGAAGAGGATCTTTTTTTCCACTTGCGATAACTCGTTCCCTCCACGTCTGACGACGTAGTGTTTTTTTCACTTTTATTATCCAACGTCTGGCTTTCTTTTGCCATTCATTTAATAGTTTTTTACATAATGTTTTAATGCGACGTGCATACATGCCATAATGACGAATCATTTTGAATTGTTCATCTGGANATCTACGGTAAAAATAACATGACGATGATTCACCTGGAATACGTCTTCTGAAAGAAGTCTACTCCATTCTTCACTTTCTCCTACAGAACAAGTTGTGCAAAATCGGCCCTTACAACGATAAGGAACTTTTCGAACATGATGACACCCTTCACATACAAACAATTTAAATCCATTTTCAGGGTCTCCACACCCTCTAAATTTTTCAATTTCTTTCAAAACAACTGAACGGATCCTCGCGCCATATTTATCTTTAAATCGTTCCCAATGACTATGTTCATCAAAGAAAATACGTTTTAATATATTTGCTTCCATAACTAAAAAATAGCACAATCTAACTCATTATGGAAATTCCAAATATTGTTCGTAATGCCTTATACAGCAAGCTTTCCAAGAGGGCACTTCGCGCTCAAAAACTTATACTTTCTTATCTTAGAACTAAAAAACCGATCTTTTCGATTTAGGAAAGACCGGTTTTCATTAGTTTATACAGTAAGCTTTCCTCCATGATAGCAATAATACTGCGCTGCTTTAAGACTTTTAATCTTATTTAATGACTCTTTTGCTTTTTCTATATCCAAACAAAAATTCGGATTAGCTATAACTAACTCTCGATTCTCTTGAACCGCTGCGTCTCCTGTAATTACACAGTCTAAATTCGGAAAATATAATGAAATATGCCCCGAAGTATGTCCTGGCGTCGCTACTATTTGACATTCATTATTCAAAATCATTTGACCATCATGTACTTTTTCATCGACGGAAATATGTTTTATATTTTTTAACTGTTGTATAAACCATTTACCAAATTCTTTTTCTTCATTTGGCATACGTTCTAGCATTTTTTCAGCTTGAGCCAACCTCTCTGATTTTATATCACCACTAATATAGTTAGATTCAATTTCACTAGCAATAATATTAATTTGAGGATATTTCAATTTGAAATCATATAAAGCCCCTAGATGATCATCATCATAATGGGTAATAATTATATTCTTTAAGTTTTTCATCTCATATCCATGTTTTAACATTGCATTTTCAATTAAAGGTAAAAAGCTTGGATATCCTGTATCGACTAACGTTAATTCATTATGTACTATAATTAAACTTGGATAAATACATTGTTTTTGCCCATTAAATTCGAATTCAATTGGTAGTTCTATTATTTTCATTTTCCTTCCCCCATACCGCTTATAAAATGCATAATAATAACTAAATCACCCACATACATCTTACAATATATATACTATGTAACGGAACACTGTGAATCGTTGCATAGTATATATATTATTTTGAACAGGTATTCCCCTATTTTTATGGAAATATATAATTAAGAAAAACAATAAAATTGATTAATCTCTCACTTCTTTGTCCATCCTTTTAAAAAATCTATGTTTTTGTAAAAGGAGTGTTTATATGGAGAAACAGACACTTTGGAAAAAGTTCAAAAAAAGCTCTGTAAACCTCGGTAAATCCAGCGTATATGAAAGTATTATTTTATTCTACACAATGAAAAAGAAAGAATTACCTACTAAAGCGAAATTCATAATATTAGCCGCTTTATCTTATTACGTATTAGCAATTGATTTCATTCCAGATATAGCTGCTATTATTGGGATTGGCTTATTAGATGATGTTTTAGCAATCGCTGTAGCGCATAAATACGTTATGAGACACGCAGATGCTGAAATTCGAGAGAAGAGCAAATTGAAAATGGAGTCATTATTTACTTCAGCACAAGCATAATTAAACTATCTAGTCATTTACCATGAGAGCATTGCAGAATAAATTCCTAAACAGTAAAAGAATTTCTCTTAGTCCTCAAACTGTAAACAAATAGGGTGTCAGCACTTATTCCTAAGTTCTGTCACCCTATTATTTGTTCTTATATCTATCTGTTATACAGTTGCACGTGTCCCCCTATACAAAACTGCTATTGCCGCGACTATAAGGATCACACCCATAAAAGCAGGTGCAGCATGACCAAGCGATACATAGATTTGCCCTCCAATAATAGGACCAATCATTCTTGCTAAAGCTTGAATAGATTGGCTTCCACCTTGAATCCTTCCTTGTTCACTAGAACTAACAGACTTTGAAAGCATCCCGTTGAATGAAGGCCCGAAAATTGAATCACCAAAGCCGAACATTAACATTCCGACGATAAGTAGTGGATACACCGAAAACAAAGCTGATGCTGCAATAAAACTGTAGCCTATAATCTCCGAAACCATCCCAAGAATTGCTATTTGTTTATCACTAAGCTTGATTAAAAGCTTTGGCATGATAAAACTTTGTGAAACAATGTCTTGAAAGCCCAAAATTGAAAACATAAGTCCGATTAATGCAGGTTTCCAACTGAAAGTATCCATTGTAAATTGTGTAAAAATTGCTTGTAAAGATCCGTTAGGTATCCAAAGTAAAAACGCCGAGACAAGTAACCCTTTTAAATTTTTCATGGAAAGTATGTTTGCTAGCTGTGCAAAAGGATTCAACCTTACAAAAGTAATCTCTTTCAATCTATTATTTTTGTCAAGGCTCTCTGGCATATATTTCATCCCATATACAACATTTAATAAAGTTATGATTGCTCCAAAATACAAAGGTACAGTAGCACCAAACTTAGCAAGTAATCCTCCAAGGGTTGGGCCAATGATAGTTCCCGCACCTACAACTGCACTCACCCATCCAAAGTATTTCGTTCTCTGCTCTTTTGGAATAATGTCTGCAAAATATGCGAAGATAGTACTTATGCTCCCGCCTGTTATTCCTTCTATTATGCGTCCAGCAAATAGTACCCATAAAGCTCCTCCTATACCAAAAACTAAGTACCCAATTGCAGAACCAAATAAGCATATTAAAAGTAATGGACGACGCCCATATTTATCGCTTAAAGCTCCGAGTACTGGGGCAGCAAAAAACACGCAAGCCGCATATACGGAAGTTAGTAGTGTAACAACTAATGCTTGTTCTTCTGAATTACTTATATATGGCTGTACTAAGAATGGAACTACAGGCATGATGATACTGAAACCTATACCACAAAGAAATACAGAAATAAGTCCGAATAGTAAAGCATGTTTATCTATGTTTTTTTCAGTTTCCCTTTCATTTTGTGATCTAAATATAGACATTTAACTTCTCTCCTCAAAACATTTTGTTGCTGTGTCAACAAAATGATAACTCTGTTTTATTGATTAGTCAACAAAAATAACATGATAAAAAAGCAGCCTATTCTCATTAGAGTAAGGCTGCCCGTAAAAGCCCGATTGGTGAGGGCTGATAATCAGTGGAGATGAAGAAAACCCCCACTGATTAATGTTTCACTTTATTATTAAAATGTATTACGATTTAATATGTACACCTTGTTTCTTTATTTCTGCATCCAAATGTCTACTATACTTTTCCACGAAACGAATTATACTGTCGAATTCTTCTTCAGTTACTTGCTCAAATACAGCTTTATCCCGCTCTTGAAACTCTTTGTGCAGATCTTCATGGATTTTATAAATTTCTTTCCCTTCTTCCGTAAGCCTAAAATAAATTTCTTTCTTATTTTCTGACTTTTGGTAGCTTTCAATAAGGCCTTTTTGTATGAGCTTCTTAGTCATTCTACTTATAGCGCCGCGAGTCACATAAAAAGCCTCTGCGAGTTGTGTCACGTTAGA
This sequence comes from Bacillus sp. PPSBB_2, assembly GCF_045291115.1. Taxonomy (NCBI): domain Bacteria; kingdom Bacillati; phylum Bacillota; class Bacilli; order Caryophanales; family Bacillaceae; genus Bacillus; species Bacillus sp. PPSBB_2. The sequence continues at coordinate 2,453,745 of NZ_CP147983.1, read as the reverse complement.
ATCTGCATTGTTTTCAATATATTCAATGCAGTGAACTTCAGAAGACTTAAAACCTTTAAGACCTTCTTCCATCTTATCTTTATTAAGCCAAACCAGCTTATTATATAATTCCCTGAAACCGTTCATGACCTGTTCTTCTTTATTCATGACCTGCCCTCCTCACCGCTCATTAGCACATTAAAACTATTATATTAAATTTCTGCTTATGTTTCGACAATATTGAAATAATTATTGTAACATTAAAGATATGTGTAAAAATAGACGCTTAAATAAAACAATTCATTAAACAGCAAATTCTGCAAACTTATTGCTACTTACAGTAAACGGTAGACAAAAAGTAAGAGCTAAGATCATTTCTCTTAGCTCTTCTTTTATAAAACTATTTCACTTCATTAGCGACAAAAAAGTGCTCACATACACTTGATATGCGCTGTAAGTCCACGTTCCCACCAGATATAACCGCTACTACTTTTTTTCCTTTTATATAGCTATCAACTTTCCCTGCAAGCAGTGCAGCAGTCGCTAATGCACCTGCACCTTCTACAACAGCTTTCCCACGTTGTAATAAATCTTTCATCGCTACTTCCAGCTCTTTTTCTGATACAGTTACAATATCATCTACTAATTCTTTTACAATTTCAAATGTTAATTCCCCTGGTATTTTAACTGCGCAACCATCTGCAATAGTAGGCGCCTCATAATGTTCTACGATTGCTCCTTTATCGTAAGATGCCTTCATTCCATGAACATTATCTGCTTGGACACCAATTATATTAATGGATGGATTAAAAGATTTTAATGCTACAGAAATACCAGAAATAATTCCGCCTCCACCGATTGGTACAATGACAGTATCAATATCCCACATATCATCCAGAATGTCTAATCCAATTGTACCTTGCCCAGCCATTACCTCTACATCATCATATGGATGTAAGTATGTCTCACCTGTTTCCCTTATAATTTCTTCACATTTTGCCTTTGCATCATCAAAGGTTTCACCATGTAAAATCACTTCAGATCCATATCCTTTAGTTGCTTCCACTTTCGCCTGAGGTGCAGAAATTGGCATAACAATTTTACTCTTAATACCAAGTAAATGCGCTGATAATGCAACTCCTTGCGCATGATTACCTGCTGAACATGCAATTACACCTTTTTCTTTTTCTTGATCCGCGAGCCGCGACATTTTATTAAATGCGCCACGGAATTTAAAAGAACCCGTTAACTGCATATTTTCTAATTTCAAATGAATTTCTCCGCCCGTTTTACTAGTCAAGTAAAAAGATTTTACTAATGGCGTTTTACGAGCATTTCTATCTAGAATCTTGTGAGCTTTTTTAATATCGTCTATATGTAATGGGAGTTTTCTAGTTATCATACTTACACCTCTTCCAATGTTCTATTCCTAAGTTTTCGTAAGTCGTAGCTCCTTTATACGAAAAGAAAAAGTCTTTATATATGTACCCCACTCTGAAATAAACACATTTGCAAACAATTTAACATCCTCTTCATATCACGTTCTTTATAATGATTCAGGCATGCAATTTGGATCCAGTTATTCTTTTGTAAATACGCTGATTCATAATGGACAATATATCCTTGTAAAGCTAACGCATCACCTACCGTTTTAGAAGACTGACCTTCGCTTAATTGAATTGTAAATATAATTTTCGCGGCATGTTCTTTAGGTGAAACAAGCTTTAACCCCATATCAGTAATAACTTCTTCAATATACTCGTATGTCTCTTTAATTTTTACAAATACCTTTTCATCTTCAAATCTCTTCAACGCTTCTTGCAATGCATAAATTAAATTCCATGATTGTGAGTATGGAATGCTTTCATTTTCTTCATACATACCAATGTCCATATAGGCCGGCACAGCCTCGTTTATTTTTACAATGTGGTTATGAAAAACGAAAGAAATTCCTGTATATGATTTAATCGCTTTACCGCTAACACCACTTGCAAAATACACATCCTTTAAGTCTAATGGTATTGCTCCAATTGAGCTTATGCAATCTACACATAGTTTTATTTGATTCTCGTTACAAAGAGTGTTTAGCTCGTTTAAATCGTTTAACATTCCAGTAGATGTTTCATGATGAACAAACCAAAGCCATTCATAATTTCCAGTTGTCATGATTTCTTCTAATTCGGTATAAATAAATGGATCTCCCATTTCCTTTTTATAAGTATCAAAATGTAACTGTGCTCGTTTTGCATGTCCAACTAATCTATTACCAAATTCCCCATTTGTTAATACTAGTCCTTTCCCTTTTAAAGAACGTAACTGTAAAGCAATCGCATCATTTGCTAACGTCCCTGTTCCTAACATAAGCTGTACATGTTTTGCTTTTGTCATGTAAAGTAACCGTTTTTTCACATTGTCCATCATCACTTGAAATGACTTAGAGCGATGCGAAATAGGCCGCGTAGAAAATGCCTTTCGAATGTTCTCTTCAATATCTACTGGACCAGGTAAAAACGTATATTCTTTCGTCATAATCCCCCCAACGCTCGATTCTTCAAACATAGCAGGGGTAACATACATTGGCTGGAAGGCCGCTTCTTCTGTACCAACTAACGTATGGAAAACTTTGAATCCCATTTGCTCATATAAAGCTAGTTCACGTGTTGTTGCAGAAATGAGTGCTAATTCATATCCATTTAGAAGCAAATAACGATGTAGAAAACGGATTAATCCTAACAACGCTCTTCCATTCCTATATTCACGTTCTACTGAAAGTAAACGAATTTCATACACTTTTTCTCCATGCTCTTGCAAATAAACATCTAAATTTGAAATTTTATAATCTAACGAGAATGGTCGTTTTCCCCGCACCGTACCTACTAATCTATCCTCATCTAAACAAATTAAATATGTATTTTCTTCATGAAACCGATCTATACGAAACCGGTCTTTCGTTTCTTCATGTTGCGGAATCTCTTCTACAAAAGTTTTATAATTTAATTTATGTATACTTTCAAATTCCCAATCTTGATCAGCAACTTTATAAATTAACCCCATGCCTTATCTCCTTTATCTATTTAATAAAAAATGATAAGTGGAGATTATCCCCACTTATTAAACATTTATTTTATTCTCGATTTACATATAGAATAAGTACAATAATCATTCCACTTAAAATAGTCGTAACAACAGAATAAGAATAAAGAATCATACAAATTGGTAAACAAGCAATCGTAATTAGTCCTGGCTTCGTAAATCCTTTGAATATTAAATAAAATACAATAAAAATGCCTATGAGGGTAAGCGCTATCAAATAATCAAATGCGATTAATCCTCCAATAAATGTTGAAATACCTTTACCGCCCTTACCTTTAAATAAAACTGGGTAAATATGTCCAATAATAACGGCCAATAATGTTAACATTATGAATGTAGGATCTTCAAAAAGATATTTTGCAACAGTAACAACGATTGCCCCTTTAATCGCATCCCCTAAAAATGTAGCGATGAAATACCCTTTTCCATATACGCGCCCCATATTTCTTGCGCCAGGATTTCCGCTTCCTTCATCCCTAATATCAACGTTATGTCTCAATTTTGTTACTATATAAGCGGTCAATATGTTTCCAATTAAATAAGAAGCCACCAAATATAAAAACTGCATACTATTAATCATGTAATCATTCACTTTCTAAATGGGAATACATATACAATATTCAATTACTACGTATATTGTACGTTTTTAACATACATCCCTTTATACATTTTAACATCATATTTTTACAAATCATACAAAAATTCTCATGCGCTAATTTTAAAAATATATATCCCTCATTAAATGGTATGTTCCTTTCACTGCCATTTCTGCTTGTGATACGAATGTAATTTCTTTCATACTTTCTTCACAGCATTTCTTAAATACAGCAAATATTTCAGGAGCTAAACGCAATATACTGCCACTTACTGCAATTGGAGTTGAGCGCTTAAATTGCATCTTGTTATAAACATCTACCGTAATTCTTGCTAATTCCTTTCCAGCTTGCATTATAATTTCATGCGCATCATCATTGCCACTTCTCGCTTCCTGAATAACTAATGGTGCGATTGCTGCAATTTTATCTTTAGAAGAAGTATATACTAAGCTTTTTATATGAGACGGTGTCAAAAGTTGAAACTGCCTTTGAATATTCAAACTCAATGGACAAAGGCTGATTCCTTGATCGAATTGAATTGTCATTTTCTTTAAAGCTTGTAATGCAATCCAATATCCGCTCCCTTCATCTCCTAAAATATGTCCCCATCCACCGCTATACTGATATACTTCTCCTTTCTTTCCTATACAAATTGCACCTGTACCACCTATAGTTAATATTCCATCCTTACCTTTTAAAGCAGCTGCATGCGCGATCATTGCATCATTAAAAATTTCAATTTTTGTTCCGTATTTCTTTTTTAAACGTAATGTTAATTCATTTGTATTCGCTCCGCTTATACCAGCTAATCCTAAACAAATACAAACGCAATGCTCATTTATTAAATTCTTCTGGCATTGATTAATTGCTTCCATAATATGCAAAAGCGCCTGATCAAAATCTATTAATACATTTCCAAATCTGCTCGTACCTCTTACAACTTCATTTCCATTTTGATCAAATGCAATTGCCTCTGTCTTCGTTCCCCCGCCATCTACTCCAATCATATACTTCATATGTTCGCCTCATTTTCATTTACATATTGGAGGGAATGTTACATTCCCTAAAACCACGGAATTCTTAGCACCTGTTGCGCTCGGCACATTACTCGGATTACGATGATACGTTTCGTTTGCTAAAATAGCAAATGCAATCGCTTCTTTCGCTGCTGAAGAATGACCAATATCCTCTTGTATACATATACTACATTTCTCTTCTCTTAATCCATTCCGTATCATTTCAACAAGTGTATTATTATAACTTCCACCACCAGCTAAAATCACCTCATCAATGTCATAATACGGTAAAATACACTCCTTATAATGATGAACAATTGAACATGCTGTAAACATCGTGACAGTTGCCAATATATTTCCTTTACTATGCTTTTCAAATCGATTTAATAATTCAGTCACAAACGCTTCTCCAAAATGTTCTCTACCTGTTGATTTTGGTGGTTTCACGTTCAAAAATGGATGGTTCATACAGTATGTTAAAATTTCATCTACAACCACCCCTTGACTTGCGATCCAACCATTTTGATCATATGGTACATGAAATAATCTTTGACATACTTCATCGATTACCATGTTGCCTGGTCCAGTATCAAAAGCAATAACACTCTCATTACTTCGTTTACTTGGAACCACTGTAACATTACCAATCCCGCCAATATTTTGCAGTAGTCTATTTTTAGTTTGATGCCGATATAAAATAATCTCTGAATATGGTACAAGTGGTGCACCTTGTCCCCCTGCCGCCATGTCCATCGTTCGGAAATTCGAGATAACCGTCGTGTTCGTTTCATATGCTATTACTGCTGGTTCCCCAATTTGCAATGTTGAAGAAATAATATTCCCTTCTTGCTTTGGCTGATGATAAATCGTTTGTCCGTGAGAGCCTATTAAATCTAATTGTCTCAAAGGAAAATTGGCCTCTTTACAAACTTCCTTTACAGCATTGGCAAAGCATAAACCAAGTTTAAAATTTAAACTACATATAAGTTGGACATTCGAAGTTTCAATTGATAACGCTTGTTGGATCTCATTTTTCATATCATTACAAAATGGAACAGTAGTAAAATGGATGAGTTCGATTTTAGAATCTACACCACTTCCTTCTATATGAACGAGCGCTACATCTATTCCATCTAATGAAGTACCAGACATTACCCCTGCAATATACATAACGTGCATGACCTCCTATTTACTAAAAAACAATCATGTAAGTAACGAACGTACAACCAATCGAAAACAATATAAATCTAAAAAACAACTGAGCTTTTGATGCAAACGATCCATCAATGAAAGAAACAACTACCGTAAGCAAAACGCTTGCCGCAATACTTGTAACGAGCCATATACTATGCATTTGTGATAGATTTAGCATGCCTAATAAAGGGACAAAAAGTAAATTTGCACAAATCACTCCAAATAATAATAAAAATACGCCTTTATAACTAAATTTTATATTCATTCTATTTCCCCCTTTCTAGTTTTAATGTGAAAGAAGTGATAGACAAAAAGTCTATCACTCAAAATAACAGCGTGCAGATTAAGGATTAACAGATTCCCCGTCACCATTCTTTTCAATTTCAAGCATATTTTTGTCGTACATTTTAAAGAATGGTAAATAAATAAGGAACGATATTGCTATATTTATAAAAACTAATACAATCGCACGCCAATCTCCACCTGTTGCTAAATATGCACCAATTGGAGCAGGTAGTGTCCATGGCGGCATAATATGCGTTGGTGTTACAAATCCCATCGCAGTTGCTGAATATGCAACAGTTGCTGTTACAAGTGGTGTAATGATAAATGGGATAATTAAAATTGGATTTAGTACAATCGGTAATCCGAATATGACTGGTTCATTAATATTAAAAATACCCGGAACAATACAAGTTCTTGATAATGCTTTCGAATATTTCGATCGACCAAATACAATCATAGCTAATACAAGCCCTAACGTCGCACCAGAACCGCCAATCCATATAAACCATTGATATAACGGCTCTGGTGAAATAAATGGCAACTGATCTGCTCCACTAGCAACTGCTTCACCATTTTTCCCTAGGTATACTTCCCATAATGGCCGAGCAACAGTTCCAACAACCGACACACCATGGATTCCGAATGACCAAAAAAACGTAATTAAAAACACTGGAATCATTACACCGAAGTAACTATCCCCAGCTTTTACTAATGGTGCTGCTAATTTATCAACAACATGGTGTAAATCAATGCTAAAAACGACAGTTACTAGACTCATTATAATAATAACGAATGCTGCAGGTATAAGTGCTTCAAATGAACGCGATACAGATGGCGGTACTTGTTCTGGCATTTTAATCATTACATTTTTCTTCTTACAAAACCTTAAAATCTCTACGGATAAAATAGAAACAATCATCGTCACAAATAATCCATGACCTCCGAGATTTGTCATCGGAAGCATGAATCCTTTTTTATCAATTAACTCAGGCGTTAATGTTAAAAGTAGTGAACATACCGCGAGCTGTGCTCCTGATAAAGCATCTAATTTATAACTTTTCGCTAAATTATATCCTATTCCAAATGCGATATATAAGGACATAATAAACATGGTTAAACGATATGGTATCAATATACTTGTTTGATTCTTTAATGCCCAAACTGATATAAAACTATCTTTCGGCAGTGGTGGAAATGCTACTATTAAAAAGAAGCTTCCTACTATAATAAATGGTAACGCCGAAATAACTCCATCACGGATTGCTTGTAAATGTCTCTGCTCAGAAAGCCTTGCCATCGGTCCAGATAAGTTTTTATCAAGAAACGTGACAAACTTATTCATAACGTTTCCCCCTAACTGATTAATTCATTTACAGTTTTTAATAAAGTCGGGCCGCCAAGCGGTGTGTATGCTTGCGGCGGTATGATGCCACACGGAATAGATCCCTCCTCTGCAAATTTTTTTACAGAGTCAAATCGGTGTCTTATTTGAGGTGCCACCATTACGACATCCCAGCCATTCTTTACTTCTTCCTCTACCTCATTCGTTCCAATTGCATGCACTTCCATGTTCACACCATTTTTCTCCGCTTCTTTTTTTAAAGCGTTTACAACAATTGCACTGGACATTCCTCCAGAACAGACGAACAAGACTTTCATTTATTAATCCTCCTATACTTATAATTTATTACCCTTCAAATGAAAGGAAGTTTCACTTTACTAACAAGCATATGAAGTAGTAAATGAATTTAGTTATAATGAAAGTAAATTTCATTAAAAATATTTTTCCTATTAAATTAATGTTTCAATATGCAATTTTCTCTATTGCAAAATCAACCTCGCCTCATATATTATTTTAAATAATCATATGATAGGGAGGCGTATAAATGATCGTTAAACGTTTATTAATGATATGTTGTATCGTCATCTTGTTCATCCCTTTCTCTTTCATTCCCCCTCACTTTACTTATGCTGAAGTAAATACTGCATACAAAAAACATGAATTACGTGCTGTATGGATTGCATCTGTTCTGAATATTGATTGGCCCTCAAAAACTGGCTTACCCATTGAAAAACAGAAACAAGAATTTATAAGATTATTAGACGATGTAAAAAGCACTGGTATGAATGCAGTTGTTGTACAAATTAAACCAACCGCTGATGCTTTCTATCCTTCAAATTACGGTCCTTGGTCTGAATACATTACAGGAACACAAGGAAAAGATCCTGGTTATGACCCGCTCGCATTTATGATTGAAGAAACTCATAAAAGAAATATAGAATTCCACGCTTGGATTAACCCATACCGAATAACGATGAATCACACCGATATAAATCGATTATCAAATAATCACCCTGCAAGGCAACATCCCGATTGGGTTGTCCCTTATGGCGGAAAGTTATATTACAATCCCGGTATTCCGGAAGTAAAAAAATTTATAACAGAAGGCGCTTTAGAAATCGTACAAAATTACGATATTGATGCGCTGCATATGGATGATTATTTTTACCCATATAAAGTAGCCGGTGAAGAATTTCCAGATCAGAAAACGTACGAAACATATAATAATGGTAGATTTACAAATATAGAAGATTGGCGACGTAATAATGTAAATGAACTTGTAAAAGATTTAAATACTGGTATAAAACAAGAAAAATCATATGTAAAGTTTGGCATTAGTCCGTTCGGCGTATGGCGAAATATAGCTGACGATCCCACTGGCTCTAACACAACCGCAGGCCAAAGAAACTATGATGACCTTTATGCTGACACACGTGAGTGGATACAAAAAGGATATATTGACTACATTACACCGCAAATATATTGGAATATAGGTTTCACCCCAGCTGCATATGACATATTAGTAGATTGGTGGGTTAAAGAAACAAATAACAAACCGATTCACCTATACATCGGTCAAGCGGCCTATAAAATTAATAATAACTCCGTCCCTGCTTGGTCTGATCCAGAAGAATATCCAAAACAAATTGCATTAAACCGGCTATATCCTGATATAAAAGGTAGTATGCATTTTAGCTTAAAAGATATTAATAACAATCCACTCGGAGTTAAAGATAGACTTTCAAAAAACATATATAAACATCCTGCATTAATCCCGCCTATGCCTTGGCTTGATCATGATCCACCAAAACAACCGACTTTAAAAGGCGCCATTCCAAGAGATGAAGGTATTGCAATCGGTATCATTGACAATAGAGATAATGATTCTACTTATTACGCTATTTACCGCGCGAATGGGAAAAATGAAGTGGATATACAAAATCCGAAAAATTTACTTACTACTGTAAGAAAAACAAAACTTGGAGAAATTTATGTAGATAAAACCGCTATTTCTGGAGAAACGTATACGTATGTCGTAACTGCAGTTGATCGATTGCATAATGAAAGTGTGGCTTCTAGTCATACTACCGTTAGAGCAAAATAAAACCTCATAAAAAAAGCGCCTTAAAGCCGTGATACTTAGCTTTTAAGGCGCTTTTTGTTATTTATTCTTAAACTTCTCAGTCGCTGCTCTCATCTTCACATTTAAATCGTGATCAATTGAGTCGCGAATATCTCGCTCTACTACTTCCATTTCTTTTTGGAAATTTTCCAAGTAGATTTTCAGTTCTTCTTCCTTCTCTGGTCTTTGTGAAGGTGGTAATTGTACTACCAACGATAACATGGCCGTTAAATCTTTCATTAAGAATGTTTCAAGTTTATGTTGTTGTTCAAACATGCGTTGCTCTTGATAGTACGGAAGTGCATTCAATACTGAAATTGTAATATCATCAACCGTTCTTTGTAATGAAGGATTTATTGAGCGTTTATACGCTTGAATTGTATTTAATGCGTCTGGATAACGGTCATAAAAATACAATTTGTAAAATGATAAGTCTGTCGGTTTTACAGTTTGCTGTGTTTCTTGTCTTAAGAAATCTTTCACTTTCATCGTGGCTACATCGATATCTTCATTCGTAAGCTTTTTCGTAGTTTTTGCCATTACATGCACTTTTTTCTGCTTTTCTTTCGGTAACATCGAGAAGACTTGTTCTCTCGTACGTTGACCTGATGCACAAAATAGAGTATTTAATGTATTTTGTTCTTTCTTCCCTTCGGTGCGAATCCAGCGATAAAACAGTGGATGTTGTGTAAATTCTTGTAGAAACGGTATTGATTTGTTTGATAACTTATCTAAAGAATCTTGCGCTCTTTTATATGGCTTCGTCCATGAAAAATACAGCTTCCGTCCGAAATATACGACTAAAACAACAACAGTAAATGCTATTAAAAGCAATGTACCGAGTAGTAATAGTACTGTTTGAATGAAACTCATTTGTTCACCTCCTCTAATAATCCGTTATTTCCTTGGACGCTGAATGAGTTTCTGCTTCATCTCATCATTAAATGTGTCTAGTTCAATAACGAACTTCTTACTTGACTCGATAATACGTTCTGACGATTTTTCAGATGCTTCAATTGCAGCGAACACATTTTGGAATGATTCACGTAATTTATCCATGCTAATAGCAGGGTTTTCAAGCAATTTCGTCGTTTCTTCTGTATTTTGTTTTAACGCTTGAGAATTACTTAATACCATCGATTCAATTGCTTCATTCGTTGCATTTACCGCATCAATTGTTTTACGTTGATTCGTTAATGCAAGCTGAATAGCAGCTGAAACTGTTACAACGTTTTGCGTCATCGTAATTGCATTACGTATTGCCTCTGTTAACTTTTCGTTATTTTTCTTAATGATGTCTACAGAAGCTATAGATTGTAATAATACACTTTTCGCTTGCTGCATATTACGTGTACGTACAAGTATCTTTTCTAACGCATCGTTAATTAACGGAATATCCCTTTGACGATCTGGGTTTTGTTTCTCAGCTTCAAGCATGCCAGCAAGCTTTTTCCCTAAGTATACTTGTTTATCAAGCGCATGAATTTTATCGTGCGATTGTTCTTTTAACATTTCAAGACCAACTGTATCCTCTTGTAAGTTATCACGGCCAATTAGAAGGGATCTAATAATTTCCTCGATTTGTTTATCTATAGATTGGTATTTATGCACATATGTTTCAAGTGGATTTTTCTTGAATACTTTAAACATTATTTTCTTCATACCACTTGCTTTAAGTGAATTGGGATCAAGCTCTGATACCACTTTTCGTAATTCTAACAATGTATTTGGAATTTCTTCATTTTTCCCATTCATCATCGCTGTTACAGGGCGTTTTAAAGCTGATAACGTTTGTCCTGCTGCTTGTTGCTCTTTATCTCCTAAATCTCCTAGCTGAGACAATACTTTTGATAAATCTGTATTTTGCTCGCTATTTAACTTTTGTACATAAAGATCAGCTTCTTTATTTAGTTCCTCTAATTCTTCATCTTTTATAACTGTATCAACTACTACTTCTACATTATTATCTTTCACAATGGATACAGGTTCTTTTTTCTCGAGTTCAGTCAACAAAATCGCTCCTTTATTTATATGTGCGAATTTACATGCACTATATTTCATCAATTATATCGTATTTCATATACATTCTGACTGCTTGAAATCGATTTTTTTAGAAATGTCTGTTTATGCAGTCATTCCCTGTTTCTTACTATAAGTATACCTGTAATCAACATAATTTTCCTCAGACTTAAGACCTAGAGAACTACATGCTGAAGGCGGATTCTTCATATATTTCCTAAATAATTTACGTTCTTTTAATCGTGCTACACTCAATCTTTTGACATTCACCCGTTTTCAATGTGATAATTCTATTACACTCACTTCTATTTATTTTTGCGAGCTACAAATGCTCCCTTTTGAAACGCTAATAACACTGTTTCAAACGTATCATCTTCTTCAATCATTTTTATAAACTCATCTAATTCACTTGCATGAGAAGTTGCATTATCAACAACAAGAAAACCTTTTGGTTGTAACATACGTTTTATATGCTCAAACCACCACATGTATTGCGTGCGCTCTGAATCTAGGAAAATAAAATCAAATGAATGATCTAATTGGGAATCTAAAAATGCCCCTGCTTCTTGATTATGAATATCAATTCTTTGTAACAGGTTTGCCTTTTCAAAATTGACAAGTGCCTCTCCAACTCGTTCTGAAGAAAGCTCTACAGTTGTTACATTTCCATTTGTTTCTTCTACCGCATTAGCCAACCACAATGTAGAATAACCATTAGAAGTTCCAATTTCTAAGATATTTTTTGCATTACACCCTTTTACTAAAATTGATAAAAATTGCCCCATCTCACGAGAAACATTCCGTAATTTTTCTTCCCTTGTTTTTTTATTTCGATCATGCTCTTCTCCATATTGTTCAAGTTGCAATAATAATGAATCTACTGTATCCATTCTTTTCATCGCCTTTCCAAGCAATATGATGAAAAAGCTCTTGCTGCCCGTCTACTTTTTATTATATGCGAAACAAAAACCTTTTTCCTGTTATATGACAAAGATTTATAATTTTTTATAGCATATTGTTTCGTTTTTTGGTAAAGTTAATTTCTACGTGCAATTATTCCATTCATATTATTTCATATTAAAATTGCAGTTATTAAATTATATAAACCCCATTTAAATGAATCGGTATTTCAAATTCAATTAAGCGCCCTTTTCGGACGCATTTTCTTTGTTTATATATTTCCAGAAGAAAGGATGCTTACAAATGAACGTGATTAGCTTAGATGCTGCTCGAAAACGAAAGCAGCATAAAAAATTAATGATTACTATACCGATTATTACACGTATTTATGAAGAAGACGGGGAAATTAAATTTGAGGTGGCTGGCGAAAAAGATGTACCTCTTGAAATGTTAGAAAAATAATAAAAAACGCATTTCTGAAGAAATGCGCTTTTTTATATTTTTACATTTAAATGCATAAGTTTTTCAGGATTAACCATCATATAAATATTTGAAATCTTCTCATCCTCAAATGCAAACGAAAGAACATATGTTACTTTATTATTTATTGTAACTATAACTCCTGGTATACCATTTACCATTTTGAAATCAACAGTGTACTCTTCTGTCAATCGTTGTGCAATCCCAAAGAACAAACGTATAATCCGATCTGCAGAATAAATTGGATTGATCGCAGTCGTAACTTTACCGCCACCATCAGCTTTGAATATAGCATCTGTTTTTAATACTTCCAACATACCTTCCGTATCCCCACACTGTAATGATGCTACAAACTTTTCAACATAAGAAGCCATTTTCTCCGTGCTTAATTTTGATTGCTTCGGTTTCTCCAACATGCTTTTTCGTGCACGTTGAAAGATCTTCCTGCAGTTCACACTACTCTTATCAACAATTGAAGCTATTTCTTCGTATTCATAACTGAAAACCTCTCTTAATATGAAAACAATCCTTTCTACCTCAGATAGTTGTTGTAAAAGTAATAAATATGCGGTGGAAAGGGATTCTTTCATTATAAATGACTTTGATGGCTCATCACTCTCTTCTACAAGTGGCTCTGGTAACCACATCCCTACATACACGTTACGTTTATGCGCTGCCGATCGTAATTTATCAATTGAACGATTTGTCGCCATCTTACATAAATATGCTTTCATATTTTCTATAGATTGTGGATCTTCTATATTATTTAGCGAGATAAATACATCCTGAACGATATCCTCAGCATCCATAACACTCCCAAGGATTCTGTATGATAACGAAAATAATAATGGTTGATACGCTTCATATAACTGCTCCGTTTCCATGATGAGCTGCCTCACTTTCATATTGCTTTAAAATGTGTAACGCTGCACGTTTCCCGCTTGCTACCGCAGCATCAGCTAATATTTCATCATGCCCTGCCCAATCTCCTGCAACATAAACACCTGGCATTTCAGGTATATTAGGACCCGGCTTTTCAACACGGTCAATATGAGGAAAATCATGTACTACTGTTATTTTCGGTAAATATTGCTGTGCAACAACTTCTCTTTTCCAATTTGGATGTAACAACTCCATCGTACTTTCCAACTGTTCTTTATCTTCATGAATATGATTCATCTCTAGCACAGGATTATGGTACTTAATTAGACTCACTGCAATTGATCCGTCTTCACTTAATTTAGCTGCTCTCGATTGATTTGTGAAAAATATAGGTTGATCTAATCCTAATACAAATTGATGTGTAGGATTGGGTAATTGTCTCAAGCCAATATCTAATGCACCAACAGTAACCGGTACCGATTGTTCACTCCATTTATGCAAACTTGTTCCTTCTGCACCTTTTATTATTTTACAAGCCTCTTTCGGCGGAGTCGTCACGATGACTGTACCTACTTCAAAAACCTCATCATCAACACAATGTATTCTTTGTTTACCTTCGGAATGCTCAATTTCCACAACATGCTTTTTAGCCAAAAACTGCACCCCGATATCATTCGCTATAGCTCTTAATTTTGTTATTATCGTCTCCCAACCACCATCTACATAAAGCACTCCTTCTTTTATAGAAAGCTGTATTTGCTTTAGTACAGATGATGCTAATTGTATTGTAGGAGCAAACGTATATGTTGTTGTCCGGCATAGCGCATAAAATATATTGCGAACCATTGGATCTTTTATTTCATTTTCTGCCCATGTAGTTAGACTCATTTTCGGAACTTCTCCTACATCTAAATTTCCTAAACGAATCATAAGACGTGAGAATTGTACTTTTGCAGACCAAGAAAGTAGTGGTGTTGATAAAATTGAGCGAAAATCTGTTGGGATGGTGAATATATCCCCTTTCCATATTCCATGTGCTTTTGTAGATGGTATTCCACCTGGAAGAGTCATACCGAGCTCATTAAAAGTTATAAACGCTGCCCCGCCTCTATATAAAGCATGTGCACCAAGATTCATGCAGATTCCATTTTTATTTGTAGTCATCCCTCGGCCACCGAATTGACTGGACTTTTCTAATACAATCACTTTCCTTCCAACTTTCGCTAAATATATAGATGCTGTTAATCCAGCAAGCCCACCGCCAACAATTGCTATATCAAATGTATTCATAATAAAATCCCTCCTTAATCGTTCTACATACAAGACGAACGATTAAGGAGGGATGTGACATAAAAATAAATTTTTATTATCCTACTTTGTTTCTTTACTTTTTAATTCGATCATATTGCATACGAAATAACTCAATTGCAAATGGAATATCCTCTTCACTCTTTAAATAATAACTGACCCATCCTGATTCAGGTAATACGTGATGTGGTTTTACCAATCCTTGCTTCACTAATTCATCTCGCTTTAACTTCGGAAATGGTAAATCAGCTAATTTATCACCATGAAGATGCCCAAGTTCTTTCTTACCATAATTTATTTCAATACCACCAAATCGATGCGGTTTTTCAGAAACACCCGCCCAGCTGAGTACTTCATTTCTAATCATTTCACTAAATGACATGAACATTCACTCCTTATAAATGATTGATGTAATTTTAAATTAACATTTTCATTACTTTTTTCCATCAATCCAAAGTATGAATGGGAATACGAATATAGTTTAATCTTTATACTTTATACTTTATTCTTTATGGAATAAGTGAATTTATTAAGCTACCGACAACAGCACAAAACAAAGACTAGACACATATCCTAATTTTGTAACCTAACTTCCCTATAGAAAGGCGGGTAATATAATTGACTGCAAACATCGACTATACCTCCCCCTCAACCAATTTTACTTATGATGTAAATAAAAGTAATTTTTTCGGAAAGATGCCCAAAATTATATAAATGTACTTGGTATTAAACAATTAAATACTTTAGAAAATACTTCATTATTAGATATTTATTTAAGTACAGGAAATGTTGTAGAACCACATATTCATCAAAATGCAGCTGAACTTGTTTATTGTATTTCAGGGTCTGCTGTTGTTTCTTTACTTAATCCATTTACGAATCAAATATTAAACTTACCGATAAAACCCGGGCAAGTTGCCAATATTCCACAAGCGTGGTGGCATTATGAAATTGCTACAGCAGATAATACTCATTTATTAGCTATTTTCAATGCCCCAGCGCCAGAAGTTATTTTCGGTTCTGATATTTTAAGATTAACTCCGGCTCATATGATGGCCCATACTTACTGCCTCAATGAACAACAATGGAAACAAGCGGTTTCTCCTATTCAATCAACTACTGTTATTGGCCCTCCGGCAAACTGCAATCAAAACCGTGGAATGAAAAATTACCCAACCCAGCCCCTCCCTCAACAACATAATCCGTATCCCCAAGATTCTTATTACTTTCCTCTTTACTGGGGCTATTAATTTGTAAATTTTTAAAAGAATCATCATTTATCTCCTAGGAAAATACCGAGGAGATTTTTTTATTGTATCTTCTCTTCCTATTAATAATAGTAACAATTGATAGTGTACATACATATAATATTTATATATTAAATTGGAGGTGATAGTACTATGAGTAATTATAACTATCGAAAAAACTACTCTTATAATAAAAATAGTAGCTCTTCAGCATCCTCTCAATCTTCCAATTCTCAATCTTCCAATTCCCAATCGCAAAGAGACTTAGCCGAGCAAGGCTATGTAAAGAAAAAAGGATGTAACTGCAATAAAAATAAATAGTTTATTTTATGGATGAATTCTTTTTTTAAAGAATTCATCTTTTTTTCTGATCGAAAATTTTTAAAGTTACATAACTTATTCCTTAAATGAGAAAGGGTAAATTATACTTTTTTATACGAACTTAACAAAGAGTAATTGTTCAATTGATTTATTACTTATTTTCCAAAAAAATATAGTCCTTCCTAAATTTATTAGGAAGGACTATATACAAACCCCTGTTTAATTTCCTACTAAACATTGTAACAAATTAAACGATATTAATACCTGCACTTACAAATCCAGCAACTGCAGCTATTGGACTTGCTGCTGTTAATGAAACATATAACAGTATTTTATCCCCGGCTGCTACTGGAATAGCTTCAGGTATGATTCCTGATGCTGTAGAAC
This sequence comes from Bacillus sp. PPSBB_2, assembly GCF_045291115.1. NCBI lineage: Bacteria > Bacillati > Bacillota > Bacilli > Caryophanales > Bacillaceae > Bacillus > Bacillus sp. PPSBB_2. The sequence goes on along the minus strand of NZ_CP147983.1, from coordinate 2,436,574 downwards.
CAATCGCTATTGCGGCAAATGCTGGTGTTAATAATAGAGGTGCGCCTTGTACTGTAAACGTATTGCTTGCTGCAGGTGCAGTTAATATTTGTATTTGCACTTGAACAGGTGATAATGGAGCTAATGCAGCTGTTGCACTAAAGAAACCTGCTAATGACGTAATAACCCCTGCGCGTGGTGCTACAAATGCATAATCACCTACACCTAATGCTAATGTGATACTTGTTCCACCCGTTAATGCTATACCAGGCTGACTAAATCCAAATCCAAGAAGAGTTCCTGTATTAGCTACTAACGCATTAACTAACGCTGCTGGTGTTGTACCTGAAGCAAACGGAATAATAGCTCCGCCACCAGTTGCACCAGTTGCACCTGTTAAGCCTGTTGCACCAGTTAAACCTGTTGCTCCTGTTGGACCTGTTGCTCCTGTTGCTCCCGTTGCTCCTGTTAAGCCTGTTGCTCCAGTTAAACCTGTTGCTCCCGTTGGGCCTGTTGCTCCCGTTGGGCCTGTTGCTCCTGTTAAACCTGTTGCGCCACCAGTACCTGCTGGACCTGTCGCTCCTGTTGGGCCTGTTGGACCTGTCGCTCCCGTTGCTCCTGTTATTCCTGTTGCCCCCGTTGCTCCTGTTGCTCCTGTTGCTCCTGTTACTCCCGTTGCTCCTGTTGGAATATATATTGGTGGAAGAGCTGGAAATGTAGGTCCAATATTCTCAGGTTCTATCTTACCTTTATTTATTGATAATTTATCATTCCGCTTCAATTTAATTCCTCATTCCACATATTTTTAATTAACTTACATAAGTATGAGTCTATTATTAAGGAATACTTTCATAACTATTCTTTTTTCTTTCCAAATGATTCATACAGTTATTAAACATTTTACCGTTGCTTTAACTACTACTATTAATATAATAAAATGATAGTTCCATTCCAAAAACACGAAACTTATTGCATTCTAATTTAAAAATGAGGTGATTTAAATTCAAGATAAAAATGAAAAAAGAATAGAAGAACTAGTATCAATAGCTCTTGAAATTATTCTTCCATACAGACTTACTGGAAGTACTGAACCTACCGGAAGTACTGGGTCAATAGTTACAACAAACTCTATGTTCGCTAATAATACATTAGGTATTAGGTGGAACTAATATTCCTCTTTCTAATAACCAAAGCCTCGGTAATTTTACAGTTAACGCCTCAAACGATATATTTACAATTCCTGTAGCCAGAAGATATCATTTAACCTATCAAGTTAATACGACAACTGCTCTACTCACTGGAACAAAACTACTATTAAACGCTTCTACTCCACTTCCTGGTTCTATTTTTTCTCCCGCTATATCAACTTCAAATTATAACAATAATTTAATTGCCGATAATACAATTTCCCTTCAATTATTCGGCGTATTATACATCGTTAATTTGGTTGGAGGTGGTTCAACAGGTGCCTCTCTAACAATTATACGAATCGATTAAAAAATGATTCATTCTTTTTCTAATAAACTTTATTAAATACTAAGTCTATCATGATAAAAACCTCCCAATTATTTCATAAAAGTGATGGCGCATTAAAGAACAAATTGCACTATATTCATAGTAGAAACTATCTATACTAAATTTTCCGTATATACATTATCAATTTACACTGACTTCCACCGATGTTACATTAAATATGAAGACAGTTTCTCTTTTACGAACCATCTCAATACGTATTTGAGAAACGTACTCCAATCCTATACGCGAGAGCAATACTATGTTGACACTCAGATGAGTGTCTTTTTTTGTGAATGATAAAAAATAAAAACCATCTCTTATAGATGGTTTTATCTTTTGTTACTATAAATGTAAACTTATGCAGTTGGATAATAAATTGTCATGCTTAATCGAGTCAAAGATTTCCCTAAATTATAATAAGAGTGTGATCTATCGGCCTTAAAACGAATTGAATCTCCACTATTTAATTTATATTGACAGTTATTCACTTTTACTGTCAATTCACCTTCAAATACCGTTATAAATTCTTCTGCGCCTTCTTTATGCCCTTCTGAACTTAATTTCCCTTCTGTTTCTATTTCCACTGTATACATTTCAAAATGTCTACCATCTTGAAAAGGGAAAGAAGGATACACTTTATATTTTCCATTGTCTTCAGACAATACTTGAATATCCTTTCTTAAAATCACTTTCGTATCAGGCTGAGGAGTGTTGATTAAAGAAGTAAAAGAAACTTTCAAGCCATTTGCAATTTTCCATATTGTTGTTAGTGTCGGGCTTGATTCCCCTCTTTCAATTTGTCCAATCATCGTTTTACTCACACCCGTTAATTGGGAAACTTTTTCTAAACTTAATTTTTCTTTTTCTCGTATTGTTTTTAAATTTTTAGCCAGGATAAGTTGAATTTCTTCCATAAAACACACCCCTACACTCTATACAATATAACGACCGTTATGTATAATAAAAAGCGCACGTTATATTGTTCTTTTCGGTCATTATAACACACACAAATAATTAGGGGGGTCCAAATGCCTATATTTTCTTTTTTGTTATTTGTATTTATAAGTAGCTTCACACCTGGTCCTAACAATTTTTTAGCGATGACATACGCAAATCAACACGGATTAAAAAGAAGCATGAAGTTTTGCTTCGGAGTAGCTTTTGGTTTTTTCATCCTCACTTCTTTATGTAGTTTCTTTAATGTTGTACTACTTAATATCTTACCCATAATCGAATTCCCTTTAAAAATTTTAGGTGTAGCGTATATGTTATATTTAGCTATTAAAATACTTACTAGTAAAAGCAGTACGAATCCCGTTGAAAAAGATAATAAAAACTTATTCACAGTTGGGATTTCTCTTCAATTCGTTAATCCTAAAGGGATTTTATTCGGACTGACTGTAGTATCGACTTTCATACTCCCTTACTACAATTCATATTCAAGTTTTATACTTTTTTCATTATTTCTAGGTGTAGTCGGTTTAATGAGTACATTTAGTTGGAGTTTATTTGGTTCAATATTCCAAAAATTATTAGTAAAACATAACCAATTATTTAACATCATTATGGCCGTATTATTAGTTTTCAGTGCCGTTTCAATCGTTATACACTAATTCGATGCTCATTTTAGATTTTGTACTTTTTAATACCACTCTTCATCAATCAGACTACTTTATATACTAATCCATCCACATACCCTATATGTTTTAAAACTTTTAAGAGGAAACCTTCTAACAATAGGTTTCCTTCCATATCATATTAAATAAGAAGCAGGTTAAATACGGAGGTGATTTTGATTAAGACTACTTTAATTTCTCATTTTTACAATGAAGAATATTTACTTCCATGGTGGTTAATGCACCATACAAAGCTATTTGATCACGGCATTCTCATTAACCGTGGATCCACTGATCGGTCAGTTGAAATCTGTAAAATATTCGCTCCTAATTGGGAAATACGAAACTCAAAATCACTCGAATTTGATGCTTATTTAGTTGATCAAGAAGTTATGGAAATTGAAAGAGAACTTACAGGATGGAAAATGGTATTAAATACGACAGAATTCCTGTGCTGTTATAATAAAGAACAATTTTTCAAATCACTTAACACTATGGGCGGCAATATGTTTTCAATAAGAATGATTATGATGATTGATGATCCGACTTATGGCTACACTAATCCAAGATATAGTTCTCCGCTTGTTAAACAACGTTACCATGGAATAATAATTCAACCTAATCCAAATCAACTATATCTTAACGGTAGATTAATTCACAATAATTCGCACGGGAACTATAGAGTCGGGAGACATGGTTCGCATTATCCTTATAACATTTACATAGAACCTGCTTTTATTTTTAAATTTTTTTATAGTCCATGGAACGATGCAATGAAAAAACGAAAATTACAAATTGGGCCGACTCTTTCTCAACATAGTGTACAGCGTGGACTAGGTTCTCATCACTTAACAACAATTGAAAAATTAGAAACAAAATACAAATTCTATGCAACTTTAACTACGGACCTCCGGTTATTCCCAGAATACCAAATTATATTTCCTGACCTTTATCCTTAATGTCTTGAATATTTAGTTTCCACATCCATCCTTTTTTTATTAACATATCAACTCCAACTAAATACTTTTCTCTAGTAGAAATCTGAGCTAGGACTCTTGCTGCACGCAGATTCCTCTTATTTAATGTCGTACCACCAGCCTATAATCTTTCATACCATTTCATTGAGCACCTGATGTTGGATCAGAAATAAAAAATGGTAATTCATTTGGAAAATTTTCAATTTCAGATTATATACCTTCTAAAATAAAGAATTCAAACAATAGAACCTAAACTAATGTTTTAAGTTATGGCTTTATTTTTTTCTTATTATTCACTTTAAAATCTTTTTATAATAATATTGAAAAATACGGTATAATATAAGTTACTGTTCTTTTGGAGGGTTATAATGTCTGATAAGTATAAAATTTTCATTCTTATTGTTACCGCATCTTTTTCTTTCTTTTCCTTAATAAAAGATTTCCGCAACACTTCAAAAAGTTTCTTTTGGGGTAGTTTTGTAATTCTTACAAGCTTCATAATACTTTTAACACTCGCTTTAGATTTAACTCCAATACTCCTATATTCAACGCAAATTGCGCTTGAGATTATTACAATACCACGTAAACTCTTTCTACCATCTGTCACTGAAGCCGCTATTATTTGCTAACAAAGTATTTTAATTTTCTTATGCATGCCAAAATATATTTTGGTAAATTTGACACACATTTATATCAAACAAGCATATTTTATTGTATGGTGACTATCTAAAAATACAAATTTTAAATTTTTATAAGATCTTTTTATTTTTAATTAAAAATTTACAACATTCTAAAACAGTATGCACATAATATCCTCAATTCCCTTTTTCAACATGAAACTTGTCTCAGAGCGCCTTTAAAAGCGCTCTTTATCTTTAATAAAGGTTTTATTAAAATTTAGGTTAAAAATTAATACCCTATAGTCATGATAGCTATTTACTGTTTCCAAAATAAGTTGCATTAATAATATAGAAATGAAATACCTATAAAAATTATTACTTTACTATTTCTTTAAACATGCTAGTGAGGTGATTTCGATAGATTATCAAAACAAAGATATGTTCATTAACTTTTCACTTTTAGATATTAACCGTATTATTCTCCCACATTCTCCTACTGGACCTACCGGGGCTACTGGAACTACTGGGGCTACTGGCTCCACTGGACTTACTGGCTCCACTGGTTCTACCGGGGCTACTGGAACTACTGGGGCTACTGGCTCCACTGGACCTACCGGGGCTACTGGAACTACTGGGGCTACTGGCTCCACTGGTTCTACCGGCTCCACTGGACCTACTGGTTCCACTGGACCTACCGGGGCTACTGGCTCTACTGGGCCTACTGGTTCCACTGGACTTACTGGTTCTACTGGCTCTACTGGCTCTACTGGCTCTACTGGGGCTACTGGAACTACTGGGGCTACTGGCTCTACCGGTTCCACTGGCTTCACTGGTTCCACCGGGCCTACTGGCTTCACTGGTTCCACCGGGCCTACTGGCTTCACCGGTTCTACTGGGGCTACTGGACATACTGGCTCTACCGGTTCCACCGGGCCTACTGGGGCGGCTAGTGTAGGATTAACAAACTATCTATATGTTTTTGATACTACTAACCAATCAATTGCAGTAGGAAGTAATGTTACTTTTAACACAAATGGACCTATAACAGGAACTGCCCTTAGCCACATCACAGGTACTGGAAATATTATAATTAATACACTAGGAACATATGTAGCAGAGTTTCAATTACAAGCTTCTCGCGAAAACCAATTCTCCCTCGAACTAAATGGTACACCAATTTCAGGTGGACGTTTTGGTACGGGGTCACCACATACAATAAATCAAGGTACTGCTGCTTTTACCGTAACAGTTGTTCCTTCAACATTGACTTTAATAAATAACACCTCTTCAGCAGGTACTATCACTCTCTCAAATAGTGATGGTGGCTCTTTAACAAATGTATCTGCAAGTATAAGTATTTTTCAGGTCGGATAATTAATTTGGTTAGAAAAGTGATTCATAAAATTTACAAATATAAAAAATGAGGCTTCTCAATTCTAGAGAAACCTCATTTTTTATATTAAATTTTAAATTGGCTCGTATACAAATCAAAATAAAACCCTTTATCTTCCATGAGAGATTCATGATCCCCTCTTTCTAAAATTCCCCCATCCTTTATAACAAGGATTTGATCTGCTTTTTCAATTGTTTTAAGTCGGTGAGCGATCACAAAACTTGTGCGACCTCTCATTAAATTATTTAGTCCTGCTTGTATTTGTAATTCTGTTCTTGTGTCAATATTAGATGTCGCTTCATCGAGAATTAATATATCTGCATCTGCTAAAATTGCTCGTGCAATCGCAAGAAGTTGTTTTTGTCCTTGACTTAAATTCGATCCTTCTGAAGCAATTTCTGTTTCATATTGATTTGGCAAATGCTTAATAAAAGAATGTGCAGATGCTGCCTTAGCTGCAGTGATAACTTCTTCATCAGTAGCATCTAAGCGTCCATAACGGATATTATCCATAATTGAACCAGCAAATAAATACGTATCCTGTAAAACTACTCCAATTTTACTTCGTAAAGAATTAATATCATAATCTTTTATATCTTTTCCATCAATATGAATTTGTCCTTGCTGTATATCGTAAAAGCGAGTTAACAAATTAATGATTGTTGTTTTCCCTGATCCAGTCGGACCAACTAAAGCAATTGTCTCTCCTGGCTGCGCTTTAAGACTCACTTCTTTTAAAATTGTTTTATTTTCTGCGTAGCCAAATGAAACATTCTCAATGTATAACATGCCCTTGTAAATTTTGTACAACAAATGCGTCTTTTTTATTTTGAATTTCTGGTACCTCATCCATAATCTCAAAAACACGTTCTCCACCAGCAACTGCCGCTTGAATTGTATTCATTAAAGTCGCAAATTGACTTAGCGGTCTTGAGAATTGACGAGAATAATTAATAAAAGCCGCAATAACTCCTACTGTTGTCATTCCGTTTAAGACCATAACTGATCCAGTCCCAATGACAAGCCCCATACCTAAGTTATTAATAAAGTTCATACTTGGAAAAATAAAAGCTGAAAATGTATCAGCCTTCGTAGCTGAAACTCTTAGCTGTTCATTAATTTTATTGAAATTTTGTACAGTTTCTTTTTCTTTTCCATACAACGTTGTAACATCCGCACCTGTAATTGCTTCCTCAATAAATCCATTTAATTCACCTAAATCTTTTTGACGCTTCGCAAAGTTTTTACCACTATATGCAACTAGTTTTTTTGTAACGTAAAACATAATAGGTACTGTAATTAAAGTTACAATTGCTAAAATCCAATTTAAAGCGAACATCGCAATCGTTACACCTATAAAAGTTAACGCTGATGAAATAATTTGTACAACACTTTGTGTCAAAGCTTGATTCAAATTATCTATATCATTTGTCACACGGCTCATTAAATCACCTTGGGAACGCACATCAAAGAACCGTAAAGAAAGCGTTTGGATTTTCTCAAAAATATCTTGTCGTATTTTTTGAATTGTTTTTAATGCAACGTTAATCATGACAAATGTTTGTAACCATGTTAAAAGTACAGTTACACCGTAAATCGCGATAAGTAACATACACATTCTTGCTGTACCACTTAAATCTTTCGGTACAATATATTGATCTATAATGACCCCCCATAAAATAGGGACCTAATAATCCAAGTAAAGTAGTAACAACGACTAGAAATATAACAAACATAAGAGCAGCTTTTTGGTAGCCCATATAGTTCCATATCCGCATTACAGTTCCTTGAGCATTTTTAGCTTTCCCCATCTTTGGCGTGTTTCGTCCACCTTTATTAGCAAATTGCCCTTGAAAATTACGCATGTTCTTCCCCACCTTCTTTATGCAAATTACCACCTTGGGAAAGATAAATTTCCTGATAAACCTCACTTTGTTCTAACAATTGTTCATGTGTACCATTGCCAACTAATTCACCATTATCTAATACAAGTATTTTATCCGCATCCATTATGGAAGAAATTTTGGACGCAATTAATAAAGTCGTTGTGCCTTTATATTTTGTTTTTAAAGCTGTTTGAATAGTAGCCTCTGATTTCGCATCAACTGCTGATGTAGAATCATCTAATATGAGAATCGGCGGTTTTCTCACAAGTGCCCTTGCAATTGATACACGTTGTTTTTGTCCACCTGATAGATTTGTCGCACCTTGTGTTAAATTATATTGAGGGTGTTGCAAAACTCATAAATATCCAAAAATGAATGCATAAAAAAATCCGTTTTCCTGGAAAAATGATAGTAACCGAAACTATCTCCAGAAAGGACGGATTTACTAGTATGATAACCAAATTTGATGAAAATCAATCCATTTTACAGATTTTATTTGCATACGTAGACAGTTTAACTATTGAAGGCGTTCCGCCTGTGACAGGTCGCCCACCAATCTGTAGAAAAGCCTTACTGAAATGCTTTTTCTTGAAAACTGTATTTCAAATTGACTCTTTACGCANTGTTATTTTCCGTTGCAGATGCTGCTTACGATAGTCAACGTATTTATGAAATTGCACGAACATGTAACATCTTTGCCATGAATCCAATCAATCCTAGGAATGGTGAACAAAATAAGAGTACACATCGTCGTGTATTATCTCATTTTATACAAACTATCTTTGGTAAACAATTGATGAAAGAACGTAGGAAAATTGAACAACAGTTTAGTAAACTCAAAGATAAAGGGTTGGAACAGCCACGTTGGTATGGTCAAAATCGCTATCTATTGCATGTTCAGCTAGTTTTTCTGATTCATAACATTGCATGTTTATTTTAGTTTTGCAACACCCTCTATATTGATAAGATTCTTCCAGCTTATTGATAAACTCAGTCGCACAAGCTGATGCAGCTGCTACTTCCAGCTCATCATGTGTTGCATCTTCTTTACCATAACGTAAATTCTCTTCTATACTACCTGAGAACAACAATGCCTTCTGAGGTACAAACCCTATTGAAGCACGGAGTTTTTGCAAATCATATGTTTTAACATTTATTCCATCTATACATATTTCACCTTGATCCACATCATATAGACGTGGTAACAGTTTCGCTAAGGTAGATTTACCACTTCCAGTTGATCCAATAATCCCTACTTTTTCACCTTTTTGTATGCTAAACGAAATATCTTTTAAAACGTATTCATTATTTTTCGTATAGCTATAACTAACATTTTTAAATTCGATATTCCCCTCGATTTTCTCAGCTTCGATCGCATTCGCTTCGCTTATAATATCAACCTCGGTATTTAACACTTGCTGTACACGATCCGCAGATGGAAAAGCTCGCGCAATTTGAATAAATACCATGCTAATCGACATAAGTGACATTAAAATGATATTCAAGTAATTAATAAATGCCAAAATCGCTCCTACTTGAAGCGTTCCATTGAATACTTTTTCTCCACCAATCCATAATGTTGCGACAATCCCGCCACTTACAACTAGCATAATGATTGGCATCATTAAAGAAATAAGTTGCACAGCTCGAATATTTATCTTCGTTAAATTTGTATTTACATTTCCAAATTGAGCGATTTCGTATTTTTGTCTTACATACGCTTTTATAACACGCACACCAGATAAATTTTCTTGTAGCTTTGTATTCACTTTGTCCAATGCCTCTTGCACCTTTTTAAATGTACCACTTGCTTTACTTGCAATTAAAATAATCGCAAGTAATAAAATCGGAACAACTACAAGTAATATTGGAAATAACTCTCGCGCTGTTACAAAAACAATAATTATACTTCCGATAAATAACAGTGGACCACGAACCAGAACACGTAATGTCATCGTCATTGCCGATTGAATAGAAGTGATATCATTTGTTACGATCGTTAATAATTTACCTGTTCCAAATGAGTCCCGATTATTACTAGAAAATGTTTCTATTTTCGCAAACACATCTTTTCGTATGTCTGTAGCGAAATTAACAGCTGCTTTTGTAGAATACATCATACACCCAAGCCCTCCAACTAAACCGAGTGCTGCTGCTCCTATCATAAGAAGCCCCATTTTTATTACATAATTTAAATCCCGATTTGCAATCCCAACATCAATGATATGTTGCATAATAGTCGGTTGAATTAAGTCCATCGCAACCTCAAGTACCATAAATAGCGGCCCAATAATAGCGAAGAACATGTATGGTTTTAAATACTGTAATAACTTACGAAATGATTTCATACATAATCTCCTTTTCCCATGAAATTACCACTGAATAATTCATATCCCTCCTTATTTAAGCGATATATTTTGTAATTTCTTCATTACTTCTATTATATTATGTAAATTAATATTTAACATTATTAAATGATAAGTATTAATGACTTTCTGGTCAATAAATGTGCTTTATATTATGTAAATACAAAAACCGCATTCTTAATGAAAAGAATACGGTTTTTCATCTATATTTCTTCAATTGTAAAATTTAAAAACTCAGTCTCAAATCCCTTATTTTTAGAAGGACTACACGTGTAAAAACCTATTTTAATAGGCTCATTCCCTATATCCTCCATTAAATGAGCGATTCTTATTTGTTCCCATTGATGGCTCTTTTTCACATATATTGTATAATCACCGCGTTTTCGAATAATTCGAAAACAAAGTTGTTGCTTAGCTGCTTCAGTTGGATAATCTTGCGTTGACCAGTCAGAATATCCATTATTCGTTACGACAGCACCTAAGTGAGATGGCCCTTCAGGGATATATTCTAAAGATGTTTTTAGCCAACAGTTCTCCGAAATCATAACAAAAAGACCTGCTTGATCGAATTTTGAATTTGGATTCATACGTAACTGAACTTCAGCTTGAAAGTCTGTCATCATCTCATTATAAAATACATGACCATTCATTACTTCAAAACCATAATGTGTTTTAAGCCAAAAATCGGTTTCTGCTTTCGAACGGACAATAAACGCATGATTATCATTAATCTTATAGTACTCAGGTACATTCATTATAGTGAGTTGCTCAATACGTTCTGGTATATACGATATATTCATAGCTCCTCCATAATAAAGCATTTATATAGTCATTTAAAACTCCGCTAATACTGGGAATTTATAACCTTTAAAATCTAACTCTTTATCACCTCGAACCATTAAATACTTGCTAGACTGTAATTCTGTAAACTGTACATCCTCAACCCCTAATTGATCCGGAGAAAAATAAAATTCGATTTCCGTAAACCTTTCATTGATTTCTCCACATAATTCATCTAAAACCGGAAGTACTGGCGCAAATACTCCAAATAATTTCAACTTTTCATTGTCTACTTCATAAACGATTAGAGCATCTAGTTTCTCTGAATAATACAATTTCTCATTCCATTCCGAATCATACATATTCAAATAAAATGAAGGATGGAAGTTTAAAGTTGAAAAACTATTTGAAAGTCTTTGGCTACTATCAATAGTTTCATGTATTAACTGTCTATTCTCTATATTATAGAAATCTAACTTTTTAAGTAGTGAATCGTTATTATTAATATTTTTATCATATGGTATAGTCATCAAATATTCCTGCACAACTTTAAACCCAAATGCTGTATATAGTTCAGGTTTTTCCGTAAACAATAATGCACATTCACATTTCTTATCGATTTCTTCTATCATTTTACCCATTAATTGTGTCATTAGCCCTTGTCTACGGAAATTAGGGTGTGTCATTACTGATTGAATACCCGCTGCATTTATTTTTTCACCATTAATTAATAATGGGAGTGAAAATGCCGCAACATTTGCAATCACTTTATCTTCTTGTAAAAACGATAAAGCTTTATATGTATCATCCCAATATCCTTTATCCGAAAAATCATTCAATGTTTGAGTTTTAATTCCAAACACTTCTTCAAATAAAGGAAATAACTGCTCTCTTTTCGGTTCTTCTATTAGAAGACTTGCCAATTTTTCAACATTCCCCATGTTGTACCTCCAAATATTAAATTCCATTAAATTAGATATACTTATATGACCTACTCTTAAAAATAGAGGTCTTACCAATCAATATACTATCATAAAACATAAAAAAAAAGTCTAATTAATTTTATGTTTTGACTATTTGAAAATAAGTCAAATAAAACAATATTAAGATTTCTGGATATTAATTAGTTTATTATATAAAAATAGCGCTTTCTAATTAGCTTTTACTAATAGAAATACACTATTTATAATAAAATATTTTTATTCTTTTATCCCTTCAAGTCTTTCCTTCGTATTAATTTCTTCTCCACTTATACGCTTTTCAAAAGACTTTCTCCAACTATTTGAAAGTGCATTTACTTCTAATATCCTTTTTACCCCTTCAATATTTTGTTTTTCCTTATGCATGATACGATTAGCAAACGCTACTGAAACACCTTTTGGATCAGACTGTAGTTTTTTTAAGGTATCGACTGATGATACCCATCCTTCTTTTAATACACGAAAATAAAATCCTGTATATCCTGTTTCTTGAAAATATAGTGGTAACTTTGGAATATTATATTTTTTTGCTAATTTAAAACAAGGTTGCCTTGGCTGTGTTACCTGTACGATTGCCTGTCCTAGCTCAAACGTATCACCAATACAAACATCCTCTTCGTGCATACCACTAACTGTTATATTTTCTCCGAAAGCCCCATATACAAGATCTTGATTCAATTCTTTTTCCCAGTATGGATAGTGATCACCAGTATAAACACAAACTGCTTTATCTACTCCTCCATGATGAACTAAGTCAGCTTGTCCATCCCCATTAAATTTTACAAAGGATAAATATACTGGTTCCTTTACTTGTTTCTTATTTATGCCTGTATGAATTACTTTTCCGCCGTATGTAACCTCTTTTGGTAATCCTATATTTAAAGATAATAATCGATATTCATTAGCCATTCTATTTCCTCCTTTACAGGTGTTACATGTATTTTCTCTCGATTAATTTTTACAACCCTCTCTGCTATATAAAGATGATTATAAAACCTCTAAAATCATTGTTCAATTCAATTATTTATATAATAATGATAGGTATAACCTATTATTATACTTGAGGTGATTCCAATCGAATTACGACAACTTGAATACTTTTTAGCTGTTTCAAAAGAATTACATTTCACAAAAGCAGCTGAGAAATTAAATATTTCACAGCCTTCACTAAGTCAACAAATACGTGCATTAGAGCATGAAGTAGGAATGCCACTTTTCGATCGAATTGGTAAAAAAATATCTTTAACTGAAGCAGGGAAGGTTTTATTATCACATAGTAAAATCATTTTTCATGAAGTCGAACAAGCTCGTTCAGCTATTCAGGACCTAAACGGATTACAGCAAGGTTCCTTAACAATAGGGGCTTTGTTAACCGTCGTAAATTATTTACTACCACCAGCTATTTTAAATTTTAATAATTTATATCCCAATATAGAGCTTTCTGTATTAGGGCTTCGTACAGGAGATATTCGTGAAAAATTATTACAAAACGAACTAGATATTGGAATTACATTTCTCCCGGTGCAAGATAAAGAGATTATCTCCATCCCTCTATACAAAAGCGATCTTACATTAGTCGTGCCCACTGGTCATCGATTAGCTGAACGTAACCATGTATCTATTGCTGAATTACAGAACTACCCTTTAATTCTTTTGCCTAAAAATTTCTTTTTAACCGAACTAATTACATCTCATTGTCAAAAGTTAAACTTTAAACCAAGGCCAATTTTAGAAATTAGTACGATGGAATCTTTAATCCAAATGGTTTCCAAAGGAATGGGAATTACAGTGTTACCCAAACCATATATAGACTTTTTACAAAATAAAAACATTCAAGCTATTAAAATAGAAAACCCTACTCCAATAATTGAAATAGGGCTAATTTATAGAAAAGATAAATATATGTGTGCTGCAACTCGAGAATTTATTGAGCAACTAAAAATCACAGTACGTTCTTTCCAAAACTAAACAAAAGAGATTATCCTATGAAACCGTTTCACAACGATCTAGTAGAATAATCTCTTTTCAAAATAAAGTAAACATTATATTTAACTCTTATAAACTTTAATGTACCTTTTTAGATATTGGAATATATTTAGTAAAATATGCACCAACTAGCCATAATACAATTGAAAATAACCAAGTAAAAGCACCGCCAAAATGAAACCAATATGCAAACATATTTAAGATTGCGAGTGAAAAAAAGCAAATAGAAGTTAACGCACTTTGCAATCCTTTTATCCCGGATTTTTTTCTCTTTTGATAAGCAATATACATCGTAAGGACAAGAAAAAAGATAAGAACAAATGGTAACATAACTTTTAGCATTGATAATCCCTCCAGTATAAATGCACTCTTCATATTACCATCTTATCCCATTTATTTTTTAGGCATTAATTCATTCTTAACTTCCTTCCAAAAGTCAGTATAAGTTTTATTTTTAAAGTTCACGTTCACCTCAGAAAACGGCATACTTCCTCCAACTTTCAATGAATACCAGTCATTTAAAAGTGGTGATCCGAAACAAATCTTCATTGTACGATCATGTAAATCGAATAATACAGAATGTAAAGTTCCAAACCATTCTTCATAGTTATGTACAGTAAGTCCATCAGGATATTCTTCTTCTACTAACTTTTTTAAAGACTCTATGCTCACTTGTTCATATCTATTTAAATGCTCATGTAAAACATGATATCTCTTTGTAGATTGTTCTAATTTCCTATTATTTAATTTCTGAATTGATGAACTAACTGCATGGTTTGTTGATACAATAAAAGCTTGGTTGTCACCATCAATCGTTGTTGTGGATTTATGACCGTCAAATATTTCAATATGTACTGCGTTTAAAGGATCAGCTACTATTAAATTAATATTACTAGCAATTGGTATTTCTTCTATTAGTAACTTAGCTTTCTGCACATTTTTACATTTCTCCAACAACAGTCGAATTACTGCAAAACACTGTAAACCATTTACCATTGGCTTTCTTAAACCTGCAATGTTTCCTACTGGTTGACCACATGCTGAAAATGTAACAGATAATCCATGTTCGTTAACCCCTTCTGTTCGACCAAAATATTGAGTAGAAAAACCACTATGTGCATACGCACCTTCAACATGCGTCGAGCAAAAACGCATATCATCTATTACTGGTGACAAATCATAATTCCTTAATACATATGTGTGCTCTAAATCGGTCTTTTTAGGTAATACTGCACAATGACTACAACCTGCTTTCAATAGTGTTTGATAGTAATACATCATATTTTTTGAAGGAATTTTTAACACTTCACAAAACCCTTCAATTTCTTCATTTATGCCTGGACAATGTTTGTTTAGTATATTTCTCGATTCTGTCCAATGGTTATTAGATATTACATTTTCTTCGTGTATAAATTGCGGGATGAGATATGGATTTTGTTTCACGAATTCCCCTTGTTGCTTTCCAATCTCATAATAACTTCCTTTTAATGATGAAAAATACCCCTTTACTTGATACATCAAATCCCCCTCACATTGGATATATCCATATCATACCAAATGGATTTCATTCATCCTTGATGTTTTTTACTATCTTTCTTTAACACCATCCCATATTAATATCTCCACTAATAATTATTTACTAGACAATTAAAGTTTTGTTAATATTGCTGTAATAGCTTTATTTCAAAATAAAGTAGTTTGGATATCAAATGAGCAAAATACTTTGTTAAACCCACTTATAAGCAATCATCTAATTCATGAAATCAAAAAACTTATTTATCAAAATAAAAGGAGAATTTATGTATGAGTAGTTGCAAACCAATTGATAAATTAACTATTGAGGACCTAAAACAAAACCCCATTTGGGAATGGGCAATAGATGAAGAGGAAAACGAAGAACATGACGAAACATGGGTAAAACCAGCGGCAACTACTAATTTTACAGAAGAATTAAACGGTTCAATCGTACTAGGCGAATTATTCTTACATAATGGTGAAAAATTCCCTATGATGTGTGAAATTGATATTGAAGGTGACGAGGCCGTAATTCGTTCTGTTGTTTATTATAAGGAAGCAAAAAATGAGTATATTGCTATAGAAGATATTGTGAAAACGGTCGAAATGCCGTTATCGATTATTATTAATCTTACAATTCATGCAGAATCCAAAACCTTACGCTTCACTGTACATAAAGTAGATATTTATAAAAATTCAATAACAACTAATTTAAAGTAAAGTTGGTCGAAATATAGAAAACCATTATGAAATAAAAACTGGGGAATCATTAACGATTCCCCAGTTTTTTAAACTATATTAAAGTACCCCCTTTTCCACTAAAGTCTCTGCGATTTGAACTGAATTCCAAGCCGCACCTTTTAATAAATTATCGGAAACAATCCAGAGGTGGAATCCGTTTGGCGTATCAGGATCTTTACGTATTCTTCCGACAAATGTATCTATTTTCCCTTCTGCATATAATGGCATTGGATACAGCTGTTCACTAGGGTTATCCTGCAAAATAACACCTGGTGCACCCATTAATACTTCCTTGATTTCCGCAACGGTTGCTTCTTTTTCCAGTTCTATATAAACCGATTCTGAATGCCCTGATACAACTGGAACACGTACACAAGTAGCTGCCATTTTCAGGTTTTCATCTTCTAATATTTTTTTCGTTTCTTGAATCATTTTTACTTCTTCAAAAGTAAAATCATTGTCTGTAAATATATCTACTTGAGGCAGTACATTAAACGCTATTGGGTAATGTTTTTTATCTTTTTTCGCCGGTAATATATTACTTTTCACTTCTTCACCAGCAAGCATAGACTTAGCCTGCTCTTGTAATTCATGAATCGCATGAATGCCAGAACCCGATACAGCTTGATATGTTGAAACTATAATTCTTTCTAAACCGAATGATTTTCGAATCGGCTGAAGTGCTGTTACCATCTGTAATGCTGAACAATTTGGAACTGCAATGATACCTTTATGCTGTTTTAAAGTGTGCGCATTCACTTCCGGAACAACGAGCGGTACATCTTGCGCCATTCGGTACTCACTTGTGTTATCAATTACAATCGCACCACTAGAAACTGCATGAGTTACAAATTGTCTAGATACTTCTCCCCCAGCGCTAAAAAAGGCAATATCTACACCTTCAAAGCTAGTTGTTTTTGCCTCTTGTATAATTATCTCTCGTCCTTTGAATCTTACTTTCTTACCAGCGGATCGTTTTGACGAAAGCAATGTAACTTCAACTATATTAAACTTCATTTCATTCTCTAACAGTTCAATAATTTTTTGCCCTACCGCACCTGTAGCCCCAACAACAGCTACATGATAGCCCTTTTTGATCATCTTTTCTCCTCCAATATCACCTGAATGAATATTTCTACAATTTCATTTTATACAGAATTTAATCATTTGGAAAATTAAAATACATGATATAATCATTCACAAATCATGATAATAAAAGAGGGATCGCTTATGGAAATGAGACATGTTAAAACATTTTGCGCCATTGTGAAGTATGGTAATTTTTCTAAAGCTGCGCACGCGCTAGGTTATGCGCAATCTACTGTTACAGCACATATGAAAGCTTTAGAGAACGATTTACATATTCCTCTTTTCGATCGGTTAGGGAAAAAAGTGCTACTTACAAAAGCAGGTCATCAATTTCATCCTTATGCATTAGAATTACTTTCAATATATGAAAAAGCGCAAGAAATCCCCCAAAATACAGATTATTTAGAAGGTACATTAAGTATTACATCTAATGAATCATTAGCGGTATACCGATTACCACAATTATTACGTACTTACAAACAGAAAAATCCGAAAGTAAATATCGTACTTGAAACGAACACAAATGAACAAGCATTACAAAAATTACGTGAAGGAGAAACAGACGTTGTCTTCATAATTGGAGAAAGTATAGAACATAATGATTTTATTACGCGTACTTTTAGTAATGAAACATTTGGATGGATTTTACCAGCTTATTCCTCTGCACATGCAAATCCATTCCAGTTATTACAGGACACCCAGTTCATTTTTACAGAACAAAGCTGCGGCTATAGGCCAATGGTAGATCGTTTTTTATGTCAAAGCAGGAATATTCCAGATAAAACATTTGAAACTTCCAATGTTGAAGTCATTAAACAATCCGTTATGTGTGAGTTAGGCATTTCAATTCTTCCTTATATCGTTGTACAAGAAAGTTGCCAAAAAGAACAACTATGTTTTCAGCCTATCGAAACTCCATCCGTTATTCAAAGTCATGTAATCTATCATAAATCTAGATGGATTTCCCCGGTATTACAGTCGTTTCTTTCCTTACTTGAACGAGATTAAGAAATTAAGAAATACATATAAAAAGAGTAATTGCCTAATAAGCAATTACTCTCTTTCATTAATTAGTATATTATTTATTAGTCTGTCCCCCACCTGCAATTAATTTACTACCTGAATATGTACCTTTGTTCATAAACACTTGATTAATTAATTCTTTTTGCTCAGCTTCCGACATTACTCCTTTTCCTTCTCCTAAATTCCCACTTTGTAATTTCCAAATCTTATTGTGATCCCCATCAACCTTTTCATATTTTCCTTGTTTCCATCTTTCTAAAATTTCTACATATGTACTTCCCTGCACAAGATCATTACTCTTTACAATATCAATTAAGCTTTCAATCCGCTCTTGTGTAATAAAAATATAACCCCACTTTTGATCAGCTTTCGCTTTTTGATGTGCCATTTCATGTAATGCTGTCTGTATGTTCTCATCTGTCCACTTAAAATTTTTATTAAAACCACTATTTGGCAATGAATAATTGCCATTTTCTAAAATCTTTGCATCTTCTGCTTTTACGTTACTATCAGCTAATACTTCTACTGCTGGAGCAGCTGGTGATGCCTTTTTCGCAGCTGGTTTACTATTATTTAAATAATGCAGCATACCATATGTTAAACCTACTCCGATTACCGCCATACCAGCTATAACACCTATTATTTTCAAAAATGTTTTCATCTCGCTTGTTTCCTCCCAAATATCTCTGTTCTGACTACCTAATTATTTCTTATATAAAAACTGTTACTTCATTCAAAATATCGCATCCCCTATCATATTATTTATATATACTTGCTCATATTGTATTTCTTTTCCTTTAAAATTGAAAGATTATTCTGTTAAATAATGAAAATATTCTACAAATTTTCCCTTTATATTTATAAAGAAACAAAAAAACAACGAGCGCGTTCTACAACACTCGTTGTTTTTACTTTATGCACGATTTTCTTTTAACCACTTCGTAATAGCATCTAACCTCGAAACATCAAAACGTCTTTCTTCACACACGTTCAAATTTTTTGAGTTTCTCACTATTTCTAATTCATTATTTTTTACACTTTTCGCCTCAATTAATTTACAATACTCATCTGTAACAGTATTTAAATTTTCATAATAACGCTGAAACGATTTTGATATATGTAAATGTTTTTCAAAGTTTCTTCTTCTTTTCGTCTCATCAGATACTTTCCGCTTTCTAAGTTCTTCATCGTTCGTATATAAATAAAAATATTGATCCGGAAAACCAATTTCCCTATTTATCATCTTTTCTTTATAAAAATTTTCTATTAAAGATAATGGCTGATTAAATATATCAAAATGAAAGCACCAATTATAACTAAGTGGTTGATATATATCCCCATCGAGTATTACTAATTCATATTGCTCTGACTTCTGAACAGCTATATTCCAGCGCTCAACTTGTGTTTCAAAATACCATGTTCTATGTTCATTTTTTGGCCTTTCAAATAAAGAATTCACTTCAGGTATTATATAAGCACCATAATTCTTTTCTAATTCACGGCACGTGGTACTTTTACCAACAGCGCTTGCTCCCTCAAATGCTATTATCCCCATAGTTTCCCCCTCTTTCATTAACTAAAATTTCGTTGTTTCGCTTTTCTTCCCCATAACTTTCTCCATAAAACAATTGAAGCGATAGTGAGCATGATTGTTGTAATGATACTACCTTCAATTCCGAACGTGCCTCCATGCAATGTTTCTGGTCCATTTGTTATAGACTTAAAAATTGGAGTAGAATATATAGTTGTGCCACTAACTGCAAAGCCATATACATTATATTGAGCCCAGTTCCAAATTGAGTGCCATGCACATATTCCCCACAGACCATCTTCTTTCAATACGTATAAAGCTGCGAAAACACCCACTAATATTATATTCGATATAGATAATATTGTAATTCCCGGATTAAGTAGATGAAGAAATCCAAATAAAAATGAAGTTACAATTATTCCAACCCATATACGACTTCTAACAGAAAGAACCGGGAATAACCAACCTCGTACAATAATTTCTTCCGTTGCCCCTTGTATTAAAAATGCAACTAGAGATCCTACTATTCCTACTATTACTGTTGAGGTAATATGTTGTACTTGCAATTTCACACTCCCCATTAATAATAGTAGAATAACTGGCGTTGAAATAAATACAAACCCTATTAACGCACCTTTTAAATACTTTCTCATCCATTTCTCTTTCCAAAAGCCAATGGATGAAAAAGGTCTTTTTTCTACAAAACGAACCCATATAAATAAAATAAATATAGCTCCGCCAAACGTTAACACCATTCTAACATTGTCATAAATACCTTTCATGAATATCGTTTCAGCTTTTGGTAAAAATAACATAAATAACATAAAAAGTTCGCCTAAAGTCAAAAATATAATGGCTAATATTACAGCAAAGACTGGATGCACCTTTTTTCTCCCTGCTTTTGCTGCTTCAATTATTATAAATGAATTATTTTTCACTTTCTTTTCTCCTTTTATAATATTTAACTACCAACAGTTAACAACCATATTTTACCATAAAAAATGCGATATTAATATTTACTCTAAGTTTTTCTTACATGATTTTGCATAAATCCAAATTAGGAATAATATATAAATAAAAGAGGTGCCTTTGTGCCTTTACTATTATCACCCAGATTACTCAGTGGTATTACCAGCACTTGCTATTTCCCACCATTTGTTGTAAGATAGTAATTAAGGTCAATTTAACACTATATTTTCTTTGCATATTATCAAGTATCAATCAGGGACATTTTGTACTCCTTATGGGTTTTTGATAATATGTGAACTTTTATTTTCATTCAAATAAGGCCGATCATATTGTAATTTTTCTACTTTTAGGAGGCATTACCATGACATTAACAGGTAAAGTAAAATGGTTTAACAGCGAAAAAGGTTTCGGTTTCATCGAAGTTGCAGACGGTAACGACGTATTCGTTCACTTCTCAGCTATCACTGGCGACGGCTTCAAGTCTCTTGACGAAGGTCAAGAAGTTAGCTTCGAAGTTGAAGAAGGTAACCGCGGACCTCAAGCTAAAAACGTTGTAAAGCTATAATTCAAACAATAAAAAGGTTGTTACCAGCAAGGTTAACAACCTTTTTAATATATAACTAAAATTTTTTACATAAAAGGAGTGGTTACATGTATCGCAATCGAAAGAACGATGTAGCAGAAGTACCACCAGAACAAACCCCTGTTTGGGAATGTGAATCAGAGGATTGTTTAGGATGGATGAGAAAGAACTTTTCATTTGAAGAAGAGCCTAAATGCCCTTTATGTAAAAGTAGCATGAAAAGCGGAGAACGTTTATTGCCTAAATTAGGTTAATTTATAATAAAAAAAACCTCTTTTAATTAAGAGGTTTTTTTTTATTATAAATTTATGTCTTCAATATCAGTTCGCACTATAGAATACAATAATGCATCGTGTTGCTTATTTCCTTGATGAATATATCCGCGCAATAGACCTTCCTTTTGAAAGCCGATTTTAGATAACATTCTACAAGAAGTAACATTTTCAGGATATGTAATAGCTCCAATTCTAAACAAACCCAAATCTTTAAACCCATAATCAATAATTTCTCGAGCCGCTTCTGACGCATAACCATTTCCCCAATAACGAGGATGCAGGTCATATCCAATCTCAGATCGTTTACTCCATAATTGTAAATTGTTTAGTCCAATTGTTCCTATTAAAACGTTCGTTTCTTTTAACACAATTCCCCATCGTATTGCCTTTTTCTCAAAGTAATTTTTCGAAAAAGATTCGATCATACGTGAAGCTTGTCCAAACTCCGTAAAAGAATTCATACCGTAATAACACGTTACTTCATCCAATGAAAAGATTTCATATATTTTTTGACAATAAGATTGTTCTATTTCAACTAAACGTAAGCGTTCTGTTTCTAATATAGGAAATGCCATAGGATCACTCCTTTCTCTCTACTCATTCATTATATCAGAAAAAATATTTATAATTACTAAAGTCCTTATTGTTCCATAAATCAAACATTTCTAATGACGCATTCCCTCTTTATTCTATATACACGAATTGGATACCTTCTGATTACTACTCAAACATGACGCTATAATTTCCATAAATCGAATTTCAAATTATCAAGAACTGTAAAAAAAATTGTTTCTTCATTTTCTCCTTCCAAACAACCACCCTACTCCATACATTTATGGTGAAATATAGTTAATATATTATTTTATTGTGGAGGTGTAAATTTCCTATGTATATATTCATCGGCTTATCCCTCTTACTCATATTACTTATTTTTTTATTCGCAAAAAAATTCACACCAAACTCTTTCATGATGACTAACTTTAAAGGCAATAGCTTTAAGACATTTTCAATCGGTATTTTAATCGCTGCCATACTCTCACTTTCATATGGAACTTATCATGCAGTAACATATCAACCTAGTTATTTAGATATTAAATTAAAAAATCAAAACTACACTGTTTTCGGTAATGTAGGCGAATTCGGTTATTTCTCCGAAGAATTATTAAAAAAAGATACTGAAGTTCAACTATATTTCGTCTCTTGGAAAAAAATGCAGTTAAAAAATCCGGTAATACTTATAGAATATCCTTCAGGAAAACAAGAAACATGGAAGCCAAATATCGTATTAATACCGATAAGTAAATTACAAGAAAAACATGATATAAAAGATATTTATCAACTATCACCGTATTCATTTAAAGAATCTGGAGAAATAACATTAACAATAAAAGAAAACAATGTAAAAAACAATAAAATTTCCATTCAAATAAAATAAATAAAAACTGTTCCTTCATTTTGCTGAAGGAACAGTTTTTATTTATTCTACAGTATTATTTATTTAATGTAGCCATTATTTCATTGGCAATATTCTTTCCATTTCCAATACACGCACCAATTCCAACACCGTAATATGAGGCACCAGCTAAATATACATTTGGATAAAGATTTGTCATTTTTTCTTGCAATGCTTGAACCGCTTGATTATGTTCTAAATGATATTTCGGCATTAAATCTTTCCAATTTGTAACTTCAACTACTTCTGGTTCACCTTTAATTCCGAGACTCTTTTCAATATCATATAAAGCTACTCGTACTAATTCTTCTTCATTGTAATCCTTGATTGTTTCATATACCGGATTGGTACTCTTATAAAACATTCTAACTAATAATTTTTGTTTACCCGATGTATGTTTCCACTTTCGACTTGTCCATGTACAAGCATCACAATGTAAATCACTGTTTTCCGTTACAATAAACCCCGTACCGTCAGCTGGTAGTTGTTCATCTAGTATGTCAAATCCTAAATAAATACTAATAAGAGATGAGTTTTTAAATGTATTAAACTGCTCATTTAACTCATTAGACTGTAATAAAGTTTGTGCTATATCATGTGGAGCTGCTAAAACAACATAATCAGCTTGTATTGTTTCATGATTTGCAAAAGAAATCTCATATCGATCTTCTTGTTTACTTACAGCCGTCGTTATAGCACCTTTTTTTACGACAGTTTCAGTCAGCACTTCTTCTAAGCGATTAATTATCGTAGATAGTCCACCTTTAAATGATACGAATTTTTTATTTCCTGCTGATTGAAATTGTGTTTTATTCTCTTCAAAACCTTTAATAATACTTCCATACTTATTTTTATAATCCAGTAAATATGGTAATGTAGATGCCATTGTAAGCTCATTCAATTTACCAGAATATACACCTGAAAGCACGGGAGCAATTTGTCTTTCCACTAACTCTTTCCCTAAGAAACTTTCTAAAAATAGAGCAAGTGATGTATCTTTCGTAAACTCTTTATTTTTCGTTATAAAATCTTTTAAAGCTACGATTTTCCCCTTCGTTGAGACTAGCGTACTGCTAAACAACGACCGGGCGCTCATCGGTATCCCAAATATAGTATCAGAAGGAATCGGATGTAACATGTTTTCAGAATATATGTAAGAAATACCCGTTTCATTATATACCATTTCATCTTCTAAATTTAAATCTTTTACAAGTGGCATAACATATTCATTACGAGCAACGATTGAATCCGCTCCTGACTCCATAATGAAATCCTTTTCTTCCACACTATGGATTTTACCACCTAAATACTCTTCTTTCTCAATAAGAATTAAATTTAAAGCGATATTATAATCCTTTTTTAATTTTTCTAAATAAAACATAGTAGAAAGTCCCGTTATACCTCCACCGATAACAACAACTGTTTTCATATGTGCTGCGCTCCTAACCGATACAATTAATAATTCCTTTTTATTATAACCAAAAGTCCTTATATTCGACTAGCAAGTTGCGCATTCTGTAAGAAATTAGACAATATATTTGAATATATTGTCTAATTACCTAATAAAAAAGAACTATAACATTTACAAACCCCGTCATAGTTCTCTTTATTTTAAAAACATAAAGTAATTGATTAATTTATCTAGTTCTTGACTCAATGCCAATACTTTTTCATGTTGAATTCCATAATCCGATACTAAATATAAAAGTTCTTCTTTTTTTATTTCAATTACTTCTTCCAATTTCGCTAGTTCCATGTCGTTTTACATCTCTCCAAAAATAAAATGTATGTATTTCAGTATAGCCTACTTACATAATTAGTAAAAGTAAAATACGCATGTAAAATCTTACATATTTGAAAAAATAATATACTACTAACAAAAAAAGAAACTAGATTAAACATCCTTTTACAGATCATTAACATTCATTAAGAATTAATAACATAACGGAATTTTTCTAATGTGATATCTTTATAATTTGGAGCTCTCTGTATATGATTAAAATAACTATATGAGAATTTAAATACATGACCAAAATCCCAATCGAATTCACTATAGTCTTTTATCCAAAATATATTTTCAGTTGGTAAAATATTTGCACGTTTAGATTGAATTAAAGGTAATCGATCTATAGGTGAGTGTAAAGTTATTTCCGTATTCAGCTTGAGCTTTTGGCTAGCTCTTAGTACGTATACTAGTTTTAACAGCGGACGTATCCCTCGTTGAAATATATCTATATGTCCTAAATCGTACATTATATTAATTGCGTGGGAGTATGTAAGCAAATGCCCAATTAAATCATGATGTGATTCCGCTCGATAAATACTATTAAATTTCGATAACTCATTTAAAATGAACTGAGATACTTGTGTTGGATTACTCAATTCACTTTGTATCTCCTCTTCAAAACTTAATTGTTTTACTTCTTTCGTCGTATAACCAATCCACGATCTACCCGGAATTGTTTTTCGAAATGATAAAATAAGAGTAGTAATCCCTTCAATTGCTTGATTATCACCCCATTTTTGTAGCTCTTTCATAGCTAATAAACTTAATGACGCATAAATGACGTTATGCCCCACCCAATGAAGCTCATCAATCGTTTGTTCTAAAGATTTTATAATCATATTTTCCGCAATTTTAAAATCTATTTCTTTTTTATCATCAATCATC
This sequence comes from Bacillus sp. PPSBB_2, assembly GCF_045291115.1. Lineage (NCBI taxonomy): Bacteria > Bacillati > Bacillota > Bacilli > Caryophanales > Bacillaceae > Bacillus > Bacillus sp. PPSBB_2. Next base: position 2,410,626 of record NZ_CP147983.1, on the reverse strand, counting down.
TCTCCAATTTTTTTCTTGTTCAGCATCATCCTTGTTTGCGAATACATATTACGAGCTGTTTCTTCATCAATATTATTATCTTTCATAAAAAAATAACTAGCAATTGCAGATGCTCCAAAATGTGCATGCCAAATATCATTTGTTTCTTTTTTACATTGAGAAATAATTGAAAGACCGCCTTTTAAAATACTTTCATTTTCCATTGTTTTCCATTTTTCCTCTCCTAATAAAAATCACTATATTTTCATCCTAAAGATGGTGTCAGGACAAATAAAATGTGATTCGATTCATCACTTTTATTCAAAAATCGATGCTTTACATTCGGTGGAATACGTACAACATCGCCTTCTTCTAAAAAATATTCTTTTCCCTCCAATTCCACATACACTTCCCCTTTCATAATAACAGCAATCTCTTCCTTATCTTCATGGGAATAATGGCTTTCTGTTGTATTTGCTTGTTTATTTAAATCCATCATTAACATTTCAATACGTGCTTTCATAAAATCAGGTGTTAATACATCATATACAATGTGATCATTGTTTTCCCGATATACTTTTTTTCGATCTTTTTTCTTAGAAATGAGCGAATCTGTATCAATATCGTTAATAAAAAGTGTAAACAGCGGTACATTTAATGCTTTTGCAATTAATTCCAAAACATTTAAAGAAGGATTAGCATGTCCTCTTTCAATTTGGCTAATTAGTGATGTACTAATCCCCGCATAATCAGCGAAATCACGAATTGTCATATTATTTTTCTTACGATAACTTAATACTGTTTGTCCAAGCCTATCATGTATCATAGTAAAACTTCCTTTCGTCCATCATAATGCATGTTTCGTTGTCTTTGTGCTGACATACTAAACAAAGGCAAATAACCCTTCCCTATTATCTCCGGGACTTATATACTTACTTTTGTACATTATATCGCATTAAGTTTATTATAATAAACATTCTATCGGAGGGACAAACTTTGAAATCAACTATTCTTTCATATTGCATCTTATTTTTTGGTGTATTCGCCTTATCAACTTCAGCAATTTTTGTAAAATTGGCAGATGCTCCTGCGACAATCATTGCTTTTTACCGATTATTCTTTGCCACACTAATTCTGTTACCGTTATTACTATTTAATAAAAATAGTCGAAATGAGCTAAAAACTTTAACGAAAAAACAATGGGCACTTGGATTCGTATCTGGGCTATTTTTAGCTGCACATTATGTACTATGGTTTGAATCATTACAATATACTTCTGTAGCAAGCTCTACAGTTATCGTAACGTTACAACCTTTGTTCTCAATGATTGGTGGTTATTTTTTATTTAAGGAGAGATTTACGAAAGGAGCAGTTATTGGTTGCCTCATCGCTATTTCAGGTAGTATCATCATTGGCTGGCAAGATTTCCAAATTAGTGGAGAAGCTTTATATGGAGATATTTTAGCATTTATTGCTGCCGGTATCATTACTGCTTATTTTTTCATTAGCCAACACGTTCGTAAAGATTTGTCACTTATACCCTATTCAGTAATTAGTTATGGAAGTAGTGCTGGCTTTCTTGGCATATTTGCTTTCACGCAACAAGAATCTTTCATCCATTACTCTACACAAACTTGGTTGTGCTTTATTGGATTAGCTTTCATTGCTACAATTTTAGGACAAACCATTTTTAATTGGTTATTAAAATGGATGAGTGCTACTGTAATTTCAATGAGTATTTTAGGTGAAACAATTGGCACTTGTATACTAGCGTACTTTATATTACATGAGACCATTTCTTTACAACAAGGACTAGGAATTACCGTTATTTTTATTGGTTTAGTATTATTTTTATTGCAGCCAAGTTCTAATAAAAAAGCATGACAGTATACTGTCATGCTTTTAACTATTCATTATGTACAATTAAACCATTCGGTCTAAAACGACTCATCATAATTTCATTAATAAACTTTCCATGAGCTTTCAAATTCCCTATCTTTACTCCCTCTTCTACAAATCCAAATTTTTCATATAAAGCTTTTGCTTTTGGATTCGTTTCTAACACACCTAGTTCTACTCTCTCTAACATTAACCAATTATCAGCCAGATCAAGCATCTTCGTAAGAAGTGCTCTCCCAATTCCTTTATTATGATATTCACTGTCTACTCCAATGAATAAATCGCCTGAATGAGATCTTCGGCCCGGACTTTGTGTTAAACCTACAAACCCAACAACTTCTCCATCATATTCTGCAACAAATTCAAATTGATTTGGTGCTAAATTTCGAATTCTATTTTCCATAGCTTCTACACGCATGCTAGGTAAGAAAACCATATACGGTAAAACGTCATCCTGTATACATATACGATGAATTGCTCTAGCATCTTGTATTTCTACTGCTCTAACGTTGATTCCCATCTTTCTCTCCTCCATATAAATAACAATATATTTGTGTGTATTCTAGAAACGTTCACGAATGACCTTCTCGCCCGTATTTCTTTATGTCATTTTTACATAATTATTTCGATATAATACTTAATTTCCAAAAATATTAACGACTATATGGATTTGGTTAACTTTTCACCTTGTTATATAAATCAAGCAAATTTTCAATCAGAATACCATTTAGTTTCATGCCGACTATATCACAATTTTCTATTTCAATATTTTTCAGATTACTATTACTTATAGTGCTACCTTCCAAATCACATTTATCGAATACAATAGGTTCCTTCTCATCTCCGAGACTTGTATTTTTAAATTGCACTCCACCTAAAGTCACCAAATTAAATTTACTGCCAGAAAGATTTAAATCTGCATATGATGACCTTCTAAAATTTATATTTCTAAACTTGGATTGACTTACATGACAATTACTCATATTCATATTCATTATATTGCTACCAACAAATGAACTGTTTTTTAAATTCACTTGATAATACTCTGTATTTGCTAAATTACAGTTTTCGTATTGACTATTTTTCATATCTTTATTTGTAACTACACTCGCTTTGTTTGAGCTTGTCTTTATTCTTTTCACGTAACAATACTCATCTTCCGATTCAAAAATCATTTGGTAACCCATCTTTTTATAAAAGTGATGATTGTTAATTTGTCTACTAGATGTTTCGAGATCCCAAATCTTTATGTTCGGATATTCCTTTTCTATTAATTTCATAACATGTGATCCAATTCCTTTTCCTTGATAAACAGGATCTACAAAAATATGATCAATTCGACCGTACGACTTACCAGAAATCGTAACTATTATCCCTCCGATTATTTCTTTATCCATTACAACTTTGAAAGAATCCAATTCTTCAATGGAATATTCCATCATTTCAACTGAAGAATATCCTGGCGGTTGAATGTTATAATCAATGACATCATCTTGGCCGTATAGCCATTGTTTTGCTTCTGCATCAAATGTTCTTTTCATTATTTCTGTTAATTTCTCAGCATCTAAAATTGTAGCTTTTTCTATAGATATTTTCGTCATTTTCGTTTTCCCCTTCATTATTACAAACCAACCATTTTTGTGAATGGCATAATTATCAATTCACTTTATTACCCCCTATTAAAACATTTATATCCTTTTTTTTTAAAAACAAAGAAAATTAACACTAATCACCCTCTTTACTATTAAACTACAAATCACCCTATATTTTCCACGATTACTTAATATTAATGAATAATAAAAAGAGACCATGTAATATAAACATGTTCTCTTCTTTTATTCATTTTCAATTTTATCCCGCTATTTGCCGGGCAGTAGGACCCCCACCTCAAAATTCAGCGAAAGCAAAGAAGTTAGGTGGGGGTCGGGCTAATAATCAGCGGGGGCTGACACCCCACTGATTAAAGTTTCACTTTATATAATTAAAAATTAGATATTACTTAACTGCTGTAAATCTTCTATAAATTGACTCGCATCATATCCATCACAAACCGAATGATGTACTTGTAATGAAACTGGTAGCATAACCTTGTTTCCATCGTTAAAATATTTCCCACAAGTTATAATTGGCAATAGAAAATTTTCATCATTATTAATATTAAGATTAAATCCAGTAAAACTAGTCCAAGGTATGCTAGAAATCGGAAATACATTAGGCGGAATATTTTCTTTCGTGAAAAGACCATGAACACTAGCATAGCATCTCATATCGTCTTCATAATTATTATAAAAAGTGCGGAAATCACTTGAATAATCCGTCCATATACTTGAAAAAGACTTATCATCTTTATGAAAGATTGTATAACTCGGTATCATTTCCTCCCAATAGCCTACAACTCCTTCATCGTTAAAACATGTTCGAAATTTTTTATGATTATTTACTACTCTAGAAATTAAATATATAAAAACGGGATAAAATTTTATTCCCTTTTGATATACTTCCCCTAATAACATCGTGATATCAACATTCACAGTCATACTAAATGTACATTTCAACTTTAAATAATGCTCAAAATGCTGCTCTCTATTCCAATCTTCTCTATCAATTACATGAAACTTCATTCTAATAGCCTCCTAAAATTTTCTTTTTATTTTAGAAGGCTAATTCCCTTGCTTTCACCATAATTGTTCACTCCTAACAGTTTATACATTTGACCCTAATTATTTATTTAATTATATAACATATGTAAGAATCAATTCACATATTTCTGGAAATCCATCCACATACTATAGATAAATCAAATGAAATTTGGAGGATACATACATGAATGACAAAAATATGAATAAAAAAGAAAATGTTACTGAAAATACTACATCTATTCAAAATAATAATACTGCAAACCTTACTATTGAAGAACAAGCAATGAACGGCTTATACGGAATGCCCGAAACAACAATTGAAGATGCTGATCACGCTGCAGCTGATGATTTGACTTCAAAAAATTAATTAACTACATTGAAAAAAGCCAAGGGAAATATCCTTGGCTTTTTTCACTATGCATCCACCTTTTGTATTTCTTCACTCTTTCTTGAAAGTTTACCTGGCCAAAAAGCAAATCGACCTAAAACTACTGTAATCGCGGGTACAAGTAACGGTCTTACGATAAACGTATCTAGTAATACGCCAATTGCAGTTACAATACCAAATTGAACTAATACTTGAATTGGAAGTGTACCTAACACAGCAAAAGTTCCTGCTAAAATTAAACCTGCCGATGTAATAACACTACCTGTTTGTATTACACCATTTTTTACTGCATCCAAGTGATTTTGTGTCTTTCTGTTTTTCCATATTTCTGAAACCATAAAGATATTATAATCTTCACCTAAAGCAACTAAAAATACGAATGCGTACAACGGTATCGCACCTTGAATGGCCGGCGCTCCCATACCGTAATGAAGTAATATCCATCCTGCTCCTAACGCTGAGAAGAATGATAGGACAACAGTTACAATTAAATAAATCGTTGCAACAACCGATCGTAAATAGACAAGTAATAGTAAAGCGATAATGCTAATCATTACTGGAATAATTACTGATTCATCACGTTCCGTAATTTGCTTTGTATCATATAATGAAGCTGTTTCTCCACCAATCCACAATTGCTCTTCAGCATTACTAATCCCAGCATCTTTTAATACTTTTTCTACATTACTTTTCAATTTAGGAATTTGATCTAACGCTTCAATTGAGTATGGATTTTCCGCTAAAGAAACTTCATACATTTGTATTTGCTTATTTTCTTTTCCCTCTTTTGGCTCTTTCACTGTATTTACGAAAGAAAATTTCTCTAGTTCTTGTTTAATAGGAAGCTCTTTGCCTTTCGTATCAACAACAACTTTTACTGGTGCTAGTTCACCAGCTGAGAAATGATCACTAATTAACGTAAACCCTTCACGAGAAGGCATATCCTTTGGAAACGACTCTAATAAGTCATATGTGTATTGAATACGTGGTACGAATGAAGCCAATCCGCCTAATACAAATACAGTTAGCATAATTATTGTCCACGGTCTTCGTACTACAATATCTCCAAGTTTTTTACTAAAGGAGCCTTTTGATTTTTCAACTTTTACAGCCCTCTTTTTCTTTCTTGCAAACTCCTCATTCATTGAAGTTGTTCTCGGTATAAACGGGAAAAATGCAATTCTACCGAATATTAATAATAGTGCTGGTAAAATCGTTAAAGCAGCGATTCCCATTATAAATACAGCAACACTAAATGGTACTGCAAATCGATGAAAGGCTCCATAATGAGCAAGTAGTAATGTTCCTAATCCAAGTACAACAGTTAATGCACTCATTATAATTGCACCGCCAGAAGCTTTAATCGCAAGTTGTAATGCTTTATATTTACTTTCTTCTTCTAACAAGTACTCTCTATATCTCGAAATTAAAAATAGACAATAGTCCGTTCCAGCGCCAAACAATAATACTGTCATAATTGATATCGCTTGGGCATCTACTTTAATCCATCCGTGATCAGCTAAAAAACCGAGTGTAGGACTAATAATACCGTATGCAAAGCCAACAACAAGTATAGGTAAAATCGCTAAAATTGGTGAACGATACAGTAAAATTAACAAAACTAACACTAGTAGTACAGTAGCCACTAACAATTTCACATCTGCTTGACTAAATAAACTAACTGCATCCGTTTGAATACCTACAGGTCCTGATAATCGAACATGTAAACCAGATTCACTTATTTTTTGTTTAAATGGATCTTCATCCACCTTACTATTCACTATTTTTCTAAACTCTTCAAGATTTCCTTTTAATATATCCGTACCAGCAGATTTATTAAAAAATACCGGTGTAACAAATGATGTACCATCTTTTGACGCACTTTTTAATAATACTTGCTCTGGGATTGTATCAAATGGTGGTAACGTTGATTGTTCTTTTAAAGGACTAGATTTTAACTCTTTATAAACATCTTGTATGAGTTTATAATCCTGTGACTGTAATCCACCATCTCTATACCATACTACTAACAATGGATTCCCTGCATTATTCGGAAACTCTTTTTTCATAAGCGCTTCCGCTTGCTGTGACATAGCTGTTTCAGGTAAATTTTTCGGATTCGGTTCTTTCGTACTGTTTACTTGTGGTAACGTAAATGAAAGTAATAATGTAATAAGAACCCACACCGATAAAGTGATCCACTGCGTATTTCTCCCTGCTACAAGCCTCCCTAACATATGTAACGGGTGCTTTTTCATAAAAACCCACCTTCCTTTTTTCCTCCATTATTAATTATATATACCGGTCGGTTAATTAATCAAGAATGATTGAAAATTATGTTATAATTATCTCAATCATAAATGTCAGGAGCGAATGTATTTGGAACAAAAACAACGTCCTCTCGGAAGGCCGCGTCAAAATAAAAATACAAAATCTACAAAAGAAACCATTTTAGAAGTAGCAACCCGCTTATTTCTTACACAAAATTATCAAGTCGTTTCTATGGATGAGGTCGCAAAAGTTTGTGGTGTTACGAAAGCAACTGTCTACTATTACTATTCAACAAAAGCCGATTTATTTACCGCTACTATGATCGAAATGATGGTACGTATACGTGAGAATATGTCTCAAATACTCTCTACAAACAAAACTTTAGAAGAAAGATTATTAGACTTCGCTAAAGTTTACTTACACGCAACGATGGATATTGATATGAAAAATTTTATGAAAGATGCAAAACTGTCGTTATCTGAAGAACAATTGAAACAATTAAAAAATGCTGAAGATAATATGTATGAAGTACTAGAAAAAGCACTCGATAATGCGATGCACATCGGAGAAATTCCGAAAGGAAACGCTAAATTTGCGGCTCATGCTTTCGTATCTTTATTATCTATTGGGAATTTTAAAGATGAAAATCACAATCCTATTCTTGCAAATATAGATGAATTAGCACAAGAAATCGTTTCTTTTTATTGGAACGGATTAGGTCATTCATATTAAACTAATTTGCTTTAATAAAAGAGCATGTTTGAATTTTTTCAAACATGCTTTTTTATCATTTAAGTGTTTTATTTATATACCAACAATTAGACTACACTTTAGCATCCATTATTAAAAAATTATTATCTTTACCTTTTACAAATTTTGAAGTTGAACATTTATATTCTCCTTACTTAATCCCCCATGGTAACAAACTACAGATTCAATATCTAGATTTAAATACTTCTTCAAAGACTGCCGTGCTTCCATAATATTTAAAGTTGTTGGGGCATGAACTCCTCCTAACACTCCATTCACACTATACATCGAGTCTCCAGCGACAAGAATTTTACTTTGTTTCAAATATAAACTAATATGCCCCGGAGTATGCCCTGGAGTATGGAGAATTAGTATTCCACCGCAATACGGAAGTTCTTGCCCGTCAATCACAGTGTCACTCACTTTTCCTTTTGGTCGGTTCTCTATATTTCCATCCTTCAATAAAGGTAAATCCCCCTCGATATATGGCTTATCTAGTCCGTGCGCATAAACTTTAATATTACTTCGACAGCACTGCAACAATTCCGGAAGACTACCTATATGATCAATATCCTGATGCGTCAAAATCACGAATTTTAACTTATCAAATGATACCCCAACCTTTTCCATCTCTACTTGTATATCTTCAATTTGTCCTGGGAAACCCGTATCTATTAATACTGCCATTTCATCATCCCATAAAAGAATTGGATGAATAACAAATTCTTGAAATTCAAGTTGTAACATTTCTATCCCTTTAGCAATCTCCATACAGCCATTCTCCTTTATGTTGAAGTTTGAAAATATGTACGAGTAAACTGAAAATATAAAGTGAAACTTTAATCCGTGGAGCTTTTACTACTCGGCAAATAGCGGGATAAAGCACCTCTATCTTATAATATGTTTTGTCATCCCAATAGAGAATGCTTCAAACCCTATAGATTCATAGTAAGATTGCAATTTTTCTACACACATAAGTTGTGGAATAACCTTGTTTTGTTCACAGTGTTGGATTAATCGTTCCACTATTTCTCTCCCAATACCAATGGACTGATATTTTGGCAATACACCAACTCCACAAATAATGCCTGTTATGACTCTATCTGATATGACACGCCCCATCCCTACTAACCTCTTATCATCAAAAACATAAATTGCATACCAACTTTGCTTACACATTCGTTCTAACTCGTTAACCGTTAATTTAAGAGAATTCCATCCTAAAGATTCGTATAAGGATAATAATCCATTAAAATTTGTAGGATGTTCACTTGTGTAGCGTATACTATTTCCCATGTAAATACTCCCTATTCTCTGGCTTGTTTATATTTCATAAAATTCCCTTTACACAAATCTGATCGATGTAAAAATAACTAGAACAAACTTCAATAAGAAAGATAGAATTCCTTCTCAATATAAAATAAAAAGAAGTTATCTCACTTAAGATAACTTCTTTTTATATAAGACTCTCATTATATTATTAACCAAAAAATATACAACTGCATACGATTAGCACAAACAAAACTAATAAACCATTTGAGAAATAACCCATAGAATACTACCCCTTTATTTCATTATGTAAAAGATTTTATCATAAAATTATTTACAACATAATAACCGAAAAAGACATTGTATTCATTAGTTATATACGTTTAGTAATATTTTATTTTCGGTTATATTCTCGTTCCCTGAAAGTGCTTATCATACTCTTCTACTTCAGTTCATATAAGTTCAAAATATTAAATAATAAGTAAAAAAGACCTCCACCTTACGAGATCTTTTTTACTTATTTTCCAAATACACTAATTGATTCTTCCTCAATTACAAGTAAACAATTAGCATATTACATGATTTAATATCCCAATAGCCAATTCAACTCTATTAATTCGGTTCGATCTTAATATCCCCCTTTTATTCCAAAAACTCAATAATCGTTTCACAGACTTTATCCATCTCCTCGATATCTGGGAAATGTCCACTATTTTCAAATATAACAAGTTTACCATTTTTCAATTGTCTCGTTATTCTATAACTCATTCCTACACCCGTGTTATAGTCATGCGCTCCAACTATGACACACGTATCAATTTCTAAACCTTTAATACGCTCAATAAGCGGTAAAGATGCTTTTGTTCCAAAAATAACTTTGCTCATCTTCCCTGTATTACTTAACTGACCTTCCTCCCAAAGACTCCGATTTAGCTTTGCAAATTCTTCATTTTTAAACAATAGTTGATCTACATTTTCTGTATCAACTATACTCCAAACTTGATTATATTTTTCTTTTAGCGCAATTTTCGACTTACTTATTTTCAATATTTGTTCTTTCATTTCCCCTTTCGTTACTTGTAGAAAACCTTCTATCTGCACAGTATACATATCATTTAAATCATCTAACGATGGTGCTTGTAATACCATTTGTTCAACATTTCTTGGATATTTCAAAGCATACTCTAAACAAAGTTGTCCACCAAAAGAATATCCTAACAAATTTATCTTCTCTACATGTAATTGCTTTCTTAATTCCTCTAAATCTTCGACTAGAGTATTGATTGAGTACTCACTGTCATCTTGTGGTGCCTCACTTCGTCCGCAACCTCTTTGTTCGTAATAAACTACAGTCATATTTCCTTCTAACTTCAAACCAAGCGTTCTTTCGAATACATAATGATTACCACCTGGACCACCATGTACTATAATAAGAAGGACTGTATTATGAGCTGTCCCTGCAACTTTACACCAATGCATAATCCCATTGATTTTCAAATAGTGTATACCATCTTGCAACATTAACTGATTCATTTATCCTCTCTCCTCATCGCTCACTTATTACTATCTAAATGTATAAGTTCTGACCATTTACACTTTTCCCCTTTATATTCTTTAGACACTATCCTCATTTATATGAATAGCTTTCTTATTCAAAAATAGATTTTTAAAAATTCCTACTCCCACAATTAATAAACCTATACCAACTAATTTATTTACTTGTAATGGAACACTCTCCATTCCAAATAATCCGAATGTATCAATGCATAACGCAACGACCAATTGAGTAATAAGACTAATTAGCACCGTATATGCTGGGCCTAAGCTCTTTATTGCACCCATTATACAAATAATTAACCCGATACCAAACAGTCCACTTACATAAAACAAATAATTTGTAGTATACACTTTAATGTTAATACTGTTTTCTGTAATGATATAAAATAGAATAGAACTAATGAGACCTATTCCAAGGACACATGTAGTTGTTAACCACTGTCCTACATTTTCATTTACTTTTGCATTAAAAACAGATTGTACGCTAATTAATATTCCTGCTAATATAGCTAAACTAAATCCAATCAAAATCTTCCTCTCCCTTTCATTGCTCATATATATTATCTTTAGCAACTTCCTTCATTCTAGAAAAATCTTTAATTACAATAACTCCATTACTCTTTTCAATTAGTTTTTCATTATAAAATCTTTGTAATACCCGAATTACGTGCCTATAACTTACCCCTATAAAATCTGCAATACTCGTTACTGAAGTTGCATCCAAATCCCCTTTATACATATTCCCGTTACTATCTGTTGAAATTGAAAGCAAATAACTAGCTACACGTACTTCTACAGGATAAAGTAAATTAAGAGCAGTAAAACGAGTCGATATTTTTAACGTGTTGGCAATGTTTTCAAGCAAGAACTTCATAAATATAGGATCATGTAATAACTTGTTTCTAATAACCGTATTAGAAATAGAGATTGCTACAACATCTGAACAAGCCTCAACGACATTATGTGCTTTGCTATTTTGAATTAATTCAATATCACCAACAATGGCCAATGGATTGATAAAGCGAAGGATTAGTTTCTTCCCTTCAGGTGTAATCGTGTAAACTTTTACTTTACCTTTAACAACAAAATATAAACGATCCATTTCGTCATCTATATTGCAAATAAGCTCGCCTTTTTCAAAGTGATTTAATTGAAAATAAGCTGTATCTATTTCTGAAAAAATCTCGAGCGTTTTATTGGTTCTCAAATAATGCGTAATTAAAGCTGATTTATCCTCCATATTCATTTCTCCTTTCATTTACATATTAAATACAACAATACCTATAATCATTACTATTGTTCCCACAATATGATATCTCTCCATCTGTATCTTTTTTATATGAAACAGTCCTTTCATTTCAATAACTGTTGCCGTTAACAATTGAGCAACCATTAGTGTGCCAGCTGTCAATGTAACTCCTAGTGAATATATCGCCATCGTTTCTGCACAAATAATGAATCCGCCAAATGCACCCGCTGCTAAATATACTTTTTTCACACTCTTTAAATCTGTTACTTTCTCTTCTTTCTTTAACAAAAATACAGTTGTTGCAATAATGAATCCAATTAAATGGGTTATAATACTCGTCGACCATATACCGATATGTGAACTAAGTTTCGCATTAAAGGTTCCTTGAAGCGTTATAAATATCCCCGCAAAAACAGCAAATATAATACCTTTCAAAAAATCATCTCCTCATCTTTTATTTCTGACTTAATTAAAAGCTATAATCCTATAATGGCAAAAGGACAAATGTCACATCACTATGAAAATAACTTGGAATGAAAAAAACACACCTCAAAAATGCGAGATGTGTTTTTGATTATTTATATATAATGTTTTTCGGATAAAAATTACGCTACATTAAAAGATTTCTTTTTCATAACAAACTTTGCAAATAAGAAACGTACAAGCGGTCCCATAATAATTAATTGTAATGGATATGCCATTATGAAATTTTTAATAAAAATCGAAAAATAAATTGAAACAAATGAATCTCCTTGTAGTCCACCATGTAAATGCATCATAGCCATACCAAAAAATGACATAAAGAACACCATTCCAATTACCATAGTTGTCGCCATTGCAACGATAATATTTATTTTCTTAGATTTATCAAATGGCAACATGAATACAATTTTTTTCGCACAAGGTCCAACTATACACATTTCAATTAATAGCGCAATAATAAAGCCAATTAATAGTTCTAATGCAATCTCTTTAATATAAATTGATCCTCCGGTTTCATTCATTAGTAAATTGTAAAACGTCATTACGATAACCATTCCAAGGCACATCATCATGCCAAATTGGAGGTTTTCCTTTCTTGTTGTTGGCAAATTTCATCATCCTCTCTCTTTGAGTCTTTGTCATTATATCGACATTGGAACCTCCTTCGTAAGTGAACATTTTGTGAACAAATTTAAAACGTTTTCATGTATTTTCTTTACTTTCAACTCAAATTCTCACTTTTACTTATAAAGGTTTTATATATTTCAATGTTGAATTACTAAATTTAACATTGCATTACATTATTACTAGGAGGATAACCATGAATGAAGCAGAATTTTACGCATATCACATCGTAACAAGGAAAAAAATGCATATCGGACAAATGATTCCTTTTAACAAAAATCAACACAATACTCTATATCACTTCTTTTTTGAAAGAGAACAATTAAATGCTAATGGTGAAGATGGCATACAAATTTTAAATAATCACTATAAAAATGACGAATTACATATAAATAATGAAAATGCTAAAGTAGTTATGAGTTATATGGATCAAACAATTAGAGCAGTTAGAGAAACAATAGTAGAAATGGTTAGACTACAAGAATTCCCTGAATACCCTTCCAGGTTATCTTGTTTATACGCTGCTAAAAGCTATGAGGATGCTTTGAAATGGAGAGCGCTATTTGATTCTTACAATCGAGAAGTTTTACAGATTGTTAAACTACGAGTAATCGGAAGTTCTTTTGAAGGTGACGGTAATCTTTTACCGAAAGAAGATGGCATTCCTTTTTCTCAAAAAATCGAACAAGCTAGAGAGTATTGGAAAGGAAATATTAGAAATGAGCTTCCTGAGCTACTGATTAATGGCGAAATTGAAGTTGTGGAAATTATTGATGACTTCTCCTCAATTCATATTTAATTTCTAACTAAATCATATAGGATGGAGATTACAATGAAGAAAAAAGTGTACTTCAATCATGATGGCGGCGTAGATGATTTAATTTCATTATTTTTATTACTTCAAATGGAAAACGTTGAACTTACCGGTGTATCTGTTATCCCAGCAGACTGCTATTTAGAACCCGCAATGTCTGCCAGTCGTAAAATTATCGATCGTTTCGGCAAAGGTAATATTGCCGTAGCCGCTTCAAACTCTCGCGGGCAAAACCCGTTTCCGAAAGACTGGCGGATGCATGCATTTTATGTAGATGCTTTACCAATTTTAAATGAGTCTGGAAAAGTTGTAACACCCGTGGTGGCAAAGCCTGCACATCACCATTTAATAGAAACACTCCTACAAACGGAAGGAAAAACAACTTTATTATTTACCGGGCCCCTAACTGACCTTGCTCGTGCATTATATGAAACTCCCATCATCGAAGATAAAATTGAACGTCTCGTTTGGATGGGTGGTACATTTCTTACAGCAGGCAATGTACATGAACCAGAGCATGATGGAACAGCTGAGTGGAATTCGTTTTGGGACCCTGAAGCAGTGGCTCGTGTATGGGATGCACAAATTAAAATCGACTTAGTGACACTAGAAAGTACAAACCAAGTTCCGTTAACTATAAACATACGTGAACAGTGGGCAAAAGAACGAAAGTATATTGGTATGGATTTCCTTGGTCAATGCTATGCAATGGTTCCCCCTCTCGTTCACTTCTCAACGAACTCTACCTACTATTTATGGGATGTACTAACTACCGCGCTTGTCGGAAACACTAACCTTGCAAAAACTGAAACGATTAATAGTATCGTTCATACATACGGACCAAGCCAAGGACGTACAGAGGAAACTACTAATGGACGACCTGTAAATGTCGTTTACGATGTAAAACACGATGTTTTCTTTGAATATATTACTAAATTAGCTAAAAAAGCTACTACTTGAAACCTCAATAACACGAAAAAAATTTATTAAGAATGATATACTTTAATTAATATAACATGAGGTGATAAGATGGATTATGAGTTACTAAAAGAACGAATAGAAATTATAACTTCTAGAATTAAATACATAGGTGGTGAAGTTCAAGAAGTTTGTATAGATGAACCATCTTCCCTTGAACAAATAATCCAAGTAGAAGAAAAACTGGATATTAAACTACCAAATAGCTTCAAAAAAGTACTTTTAGAGTTCTCAGGAAATTTTAGCTTACGCTGGTTTTTACCTGACGATGTAGAGCTACCAAATGAATTTACTGATATTTTTTGCGGAACACCCCACTGGAGTTTAGAAAGTCTTTCTAAATTCGAAAAAGAACGTAAAGACTTGGTTGACGAGTTTTTTTCAAATTTAGATGATGAATATGATGTAGTTTGGCACAACAAATTAGCATTTTGTGAAGTAGGAAATGGAGATTATTTAGCATTTGATATGAAAGATGATATAGATGCTCCAATAATTTACCTAAGCCACGACGATGGAGAAGGACATGGGTATAAGATTGCGAATAATTTCATTGAATTCATTGAGAATTGGTCAAGAGTAGCTTTTGTAGGATGCGAAGATTGGCAGTGGTTACCTTTCACTACCAGTTTTGAAAGTGGTATAAATCCAGATGATGAGCCAGCCAAAAAATTTAGAAATTGCTTGGGACTTAATATTTAAAAGAGTATTGAATTAAATTTCAATACTCTTTTTGTGCAATTTAATTATATTTGATTAATGTAGTGTCTTACAGATTATTCATTTCATAACCATTGACAAAATACGTTATTGTTTCTAACTCATCTTCATTTAATTCTCTATCTAGTTCTTGTTTGTACGCGGCCTTTATCTTCTCTTCATCGCCCTTATGAGCTTCTGTATAAGTTCCTACTGCTTTTAACATGCGAATCTCTTGTAAAAACTCCTCTCGATTTATCGCTTCCCCATGAGAAAGAATATATGTCTCAGCATCAAATTTTTCTAATTCATCTATTAATGCAAACGTTCTTTTCGTCGTATAGTTCCACTTCGAGGAAAAAATATCTGCATATATACAGTCCCCTAAAAACAATATCTTTTCTTCTTTTATGTACATAACAACTGAATCATATGCATGATCTCCGCCCACATGTTTTAACACGCATGTCACCTCACCAAGATCTAATTCCATTTGATCCTGGAACGTTAAGGCCGGAGGAATAATGTTAATATTTCTCGCTTTTTTTTCAAACTCTTTCTTGATGCAATCCGCACAAAATTCAATTTCAGTACCCTCTTTTACGCGTGCATCCAACGCTTCATCTGTCCATTCATAAGATACTATTGTCTGCATTTCTTTTTTCGTTTCAGCGTGCGAAATAGTTAATGCATTCCGTAATACAGATAATCCAAAAATATGATCCCAATGCCAATGCGTTAGTGCTACAAAATCAGGATTTGATACATTTTGTTCTTTTAACATTTCTAAAAATAATTGCGCATGTTCTTCTGAATTCCCTGCATCGATCATTAACGTTTTTTCTTTTCCAACAACCATTCCTAATATAGGTCTATCTGTTTCAGAAACAGGTGTCATATACCAAAATGAGTTTCCTATTTTTTTAATTTGTTGCATAACCAATTCCCCTTTTCATTTCCTCACTTAAGTTTAATATATAGATTATAACGAATCACTACTTTTTTCTCTATACTCAAACACAATTACTTGGACTAATCTAACTTTTCTTTTCGTAAGCTAAAAATAAGGGAATAGAATCGGAGTGTGATACTATGGAACGTTTATGGATCCCAATGATTGTAACATTTTTTTCGTTCGGTGGATTGCTATTAGGCGGTGCTGTTGGAGTAGCAACACGCCAACTCATTGAAGAAAAGATGCATCGTTTATACGCATTATGTGGCGGTATTTTGTTTGGGTTATTGTCACTTGAAATTATTCCTGAAACATTTTCAAGCTATGAAATGATTGGACCTATACTTGGTATAGCTATCGGTATTTTAGTTATGGGCTTATTAGATAACTATTGTCACCATCCAATGATACATAAAAAAGATCAACAAGCATGGCAAACCTTTCTTTTTCTCTCTTTCGCTATATTTATTCATAATATACCGAGTGGATTTGCGTTAGGTACAGCTTTTATAAATCATAATGACTCTGCCATTCCCTTTTTAATAGCAATCGTCGTTCACCATATTCCAGAAGGATTAGCTTTAATTATTCCATTTCTTTTTACAAAACATAAATATATTTCCTTTTTATTAACAACTTTATTACTTTCTCTTATTCTCGGTACTGGCACAGTTTTTGGCATTTTGATGGAAGGAAAAGCTCTTCACCTGCAAGGCCTCATTATGGGAAGTGCTATTGGTTCACTTGGATATGTCACAATTCATGAAATGCTTTGGAAAGCTAAGAAACAGCTCTCTTTCCTTACATTTCTAATGTGGGCAACTAGTGGTTTTTTACTAATAACAGTGTTCACTTTATTCGCTGGTCATCATTAAAGTTGCTAAAGTGAAACTTTTGTTCCTCCCACACTGATTCTTGGATTACAAATAACCAGATAAATTTTCTTATTTGTATATTTTTCCTATTTTTCCAAAACATAATGTTATCTACCTATTATAAGGAGGAACAATTATGTTTGGGAAAACAGCCGGTGAAGCATTAGTTGATTTATTAATTGACTGGGGAGTAGAACACATATACGGCATGCCTGGAGATTCCATTAATTCTATCATTGAAGCTTTAAGAAAAAAACAAGATAAAATTAAATTCATTCAAGTTCGCCATGAAGAAGCTGGTGCATTAGCAGCGGCTGCCTATGCGAAATTAACAGGAAAACTTGGCGTTTGTATGGCAATTGCAGGACCTGGTGCTATTCATTTATTAAATGGTTTATATGATGCGAAACTCGATAAAGCCCCTGTTCTAGCAATTTCAGGTCAAGTAGAAACCGATTTACTTGGAACGGACTTTTTCCAAGAAGTAAATTTAGAAAGAATGTTTGATGATGTTGCGGTTTATAACCAGCGTATTATGTCAGCAGAGCAACTACCTGCCGTAGTGAATCAAGCAATTCGAATGGCTTATACGAAAAAAGGTGTATCCGTTCTTACAATTCCAGATGATGTCCCTAAATTCGAAGTAAAAAATGGTGCCCGTGTTACAAATACTTCTTTTACTTTGCCTGAGTTGTTTCCACAAAAAAACGATTTAGATGCAGCGAAACTCGCAATAAATGAAGCGAAAAGGCCTGTGATTTTAGCTGGAAAAGGAACAAAACATGCGAGAGAATCTTTACTTGCATTGGCAGAACATATTGGTGCTCCAATCGTACTTACATTACCAGCTAAAGGAATTATTCCTGATGAACACCCTCTTTGTATTGGTGGATTAGGATTAATTGGAACGAAACCTTCTTATGAAGCAATGAAGCATGCAGATACTTTAATTATGGTCGGTACTTCTTATCCGTTCACCGGCTTCTTACCTGAAAAAGCAAAAACAATTCATATCGATACAGATCCTGCCCAAATCGGGAAACGTTATGCGACAGATATTGGTTTAGCTGGTGATGCTGATAAAACATTACGATGGTTAATTGAAAATGTTGAAGAACACACAGACCATTCCTTCTTAGAACATCACCAAGAAATGATGAAAAAGTGGGAAGAAAAATTACACGATCAAGAAGAAGACTCTTCCATTCCAATTAAACCACAACGCGTTATGCATGCTCTGCAGCAAGTAGCACATGATGACGCAATTCTATCAGTCGATGTCGGAAATGTAACAGTATGGACCGCAAGACACTTCCGTATGACAAACCAGCAATTTGTCATTTCTAGCTGGCTCGCAACACTTGGTTGCGGTTTACCTGGTGCTCTTGCTGGAAAAATTGCATTCCCGGATAAACAAGTATTTGCAGTTTGTGGTGATGGCGGATTTGGAATGACGATGAATGACTTCGTAACAGCTGGAAAATATAAATTGCCAATCGTTGTCGTCGTATTAAACAATAATAAAATTGCGATGATTAAATTCGAGCAAGAAGTTATGGGTAATATCGAATTCGAAACAGATTTAACGAACCCTGATTTTGCAAAATATGCAGAGGCGTGTGGAGGTATTGGATACCGTGTTGAGAATTTAGATGAACTCCTTCCCGCTTTCGAAAATGCAGTAAAACAAAATAAACCGTGTATTATTGATGTAGTTGTAGATGCTAACGAAGCACCAATGCCAGCAAAAATCACATTTGGTCAAGCCGCTGGTTATACGAAGCATATGATAAAAGAATTATTTGAAGAAGGTAAGATTGATTTACCTCCACTTTAAACGAAAAAAGATAGCTGAAAACAATTTGTCTTCAGCTATCTTTTTTATTTTTGTATCTCTCTATAAAAAGAAAAGTCATTCATAGTTGGTTGTACTTGTTTCTCTACTTGTAATTCTTTACTTTCCCTCTCTAGCTTTCTCACATTTCCTAACTTAATCGCATCTTGCATGCTATTACTAATTAGATTTCCAGCTAAAATTGTCATACTATAAAAAGCAATCGGTATAAGTACAATCCATGTATGAGTAGTTAAATGACGGAAGTTTTGACCAATTAGGCCGGTCCATTCTTTTGTTACACTATCTGCCTCTGTACCAAAGATAATTGTTCCACCAAAAAATAACTCTAACAAGCCAAGATGCAAGAGAAGTAATAAAGTACTCACAAATTGTTGAGCAACAAGTAAAAAAAATGATGGTAATACGTGTGGCCATACGTGATTTTTCACTCTATGCCATTTACTGCCCCCAAGCACAGTTGCTGCCATCATAAATTCTTCTCTTTTTATCCGACGGACTTCCTGCGCTGTATATAACATAATTGTTGGTACCGCTAAACACGTAAGGATAACCATTTGAAATATTACCCTTAAATGAAACGGCTCTGGTACTGTCCCATTTTCAAACACTAAAACTTCCTTTAACACAAAAAAAGAAATCATAACCATAGGTACAATGCTGAACGGATCAAAAAAAGATGCTATAACTGGAAAAGAACGTTTGCTATACATACCAAGAAGCAAACCAATACCTCCTCCAACTATAACTCGTAGAATCGCTATAATTACGCTCGCACCAACTGTCCATTTCGCTCCTTCTATTATTAGCTGGAAAAGATCGCGTCCTTTCTCATCACTACCGAACCAAAATTTATTCGACGGTGAAAATGGAGCAGCCTCTAGTTCTCCTTTTTCGTTATACATCATCGTAAGTTCACGGATATTCCCATCGAAAAATAAAGTATTTCCAATACTAACAATCATAAGTACGCTTAAAAAAGTAACACCAAACCAAAATCTCACATCTCTTTTTACAACTTGCCACATGCTAAACACGCTCCTTTATTACATTTTGTAAAAACGTATGTAATAAACGAAATAGTATAAAAAGCGGTACGTATAATATAATTAAACTTACTGTAAATATTTCTAATTTCGAATTTTCTTTTACAAAAACAAACATACCGTACGTATTAAATATCCATTCAATAATATACAAATTTGATAACATAAATAAAATATTTGTTTTTGCATAATAGATTGTTGTTAACAAAACATTTCTTGAAATATGATTTGTTAAAATATGTCGTAAACTAAGCCCTTTACTTTTAGCAAATATACTATAATCTTTCTCTAATTCTTCTCTGAAACGTAATAGTAGTAGCTTAATAAATAATAGTGTTGTAGGCAAAGTTAGACATATTATTGGCAATAGGCGAGCCCTTTCCTCCCCAATCCCCGCTAGTTTTACTGGCATAAAGCCTGTCTTTTGAAAGATTATTACGACTAGAAGTTGCGATAATAAAATTATTAAAATATCTGGGATGCTTTCAAGTACAACAAAAATCCCATTCCACATTCGTTGCTTTGATTGAGACCGTTGTAATACCCACACAACGAGAACATACGCAATAAGTAATGACAGTAAAAATGCCGAAATAAATACAAACATTGTCTCTAAATAATGAATCCATATTTGCGGAAATAATTTCCTCGAATCTCGAAATCCATATGTAATTTCCCAAGGTTGGAGTAACTTTCCTCCAATAAACACAATCGTGTTCCAAAAACCAATTAAATCAATTTGTAATCCCTTAAATAATCGAGGGAGCGCACCTAAACAGATTATACATAGAATTGCAGCGAATAATTGTAAACAAGTAATCCCACACCACTTGAACATTTTTAAAGTTATTGATATTCACCGTTACCATTTCATTTGCAATTATTAAATTTGTGCTACTTTTCATCTTATTTTTTCTTACACTCGGACGAATTGGCTCTAACATGACAAAATTTTAAAAAGGAATGAACTAACTTTCCATCAAGATGGATATACCACTTTATAGAATTGGTATCATCAATTATAAAACTGAATTTTCTGAAAAATATTGAAAAATAGATTTTATCAATATGAGTAAATTTGTTATCTGATATTATAAGAATATTCCCTTTATTAGGGTGATGGGAGGATTATATGAACGTTCAACTAAAGGGGAATGAACAACTTACTGAATTACTTAATGAATGGTATTTACAAATTCGTTCCAGGAATAGTGGCAATGCTAATCGTTTAAAAAAAGAAATCGAGAGTCAAATTAGTAATATACAAAACAATCAAGATTTATTATTTTATTACTCACTTCTTAATTTCCGTCATAAATATCTAATTAATAACATGGGTATTTCTAAAAATAGTTTTGACAAAATCGAAGGTTTCGACACTCCAAGAGAAGATTACCTAGCATATTACTACCACTTTTTTAAAGCCATTCACTCTAATGCAGTTGGAAGCTATAATTTAGCAAAAGAGCATTATGAAAAAGCTGAATTACTACTAATACACATTCCTGATGATCTTGAAAAAGCTGAATTCTATTATAATTTAGCTATTTTTCATTATCATATTCACCAAGCTCTTTTTGCCATAAAATACGCAAATATATCCAAGGATATATTTATTAATAACACTGATTGCGAATTAAAAATTTCCTATTGTAATAATCTTTTAGGATTAGCTTGCACTCACTTAAACGAATTTGAGATGGCAGAAGAATATTTCCTCACAGCAATAGACTTATTTCGTTCATTCGGTAACGAAAGGGATATATTAATTGCCCGTCAAAATTTGGGTTTAATGTATGCTGAACAAAAACAATCTGTCTTGGCAGTTCGTTATTTATCTGAAGTAAATGAAAAAATGTCAAGTAACTATAGAGCACTTTTTGTTGAAGCTAAGCAACGCCTAATATTAGGAGAAACAGACATTGCATCAGAGCTTATAAAAAGAGGTCTACATATTTGCAAAGAATTAGAGATACTGGAATACCAATACCACTTTGAAATTCTTGATAACTTATGCAACGGAGATAAAACTGAAATTTTAGAAAAAAACATCTTAGCAGGAATGGAGTACTTTGAGCAAGAACAACTATGGGAGTATATTCAAGAATATTACGAAATTTTAGCTCTTAAGTTTCATAACGATACACAATTCGAAAAATCTAGCACATACTTCCATTTAACTTATCAGGCAAAAGAAAAAATCATTAGCAAAGAGGTGGCAAAATGAAGATCTTAAAATTAAGTTTAGTATGCCTTATCGCAATAGGTATTTTTACAATTGGAAATTCTTCAATCGGATTTGATGTCCAACAAGCTAGTAGTGCTGTAATTAGTTATGCACATGGCAATACTGGCTGAGAGTATTACTCACAAAAGGGGAAATAACCATATTACATTTGTAATATGGTTATTTCTCAGAGTGTTAGGAAACCCTTTAGGGGTTCCCAACACTCTGTAATCATTTTGATTTTAGCGAATAAAAACAACATAAAATAATAGAGTTTCAAAAAAATAGCCCTCCACCAGACCTTTTTTGGTCAGATGGAGGGCTATTTTTTTCATGTTTTGACAAGCTGCGGTGAGATAAGCCTGTATTTGGACAGACTTCAGCCCTCGAAATCGAGCATATCGATAGCCATGTAGTTCTTTGGCGTCTGCAAAGCTTCGCTCTATAGTTGAACAGCGTACTTTGTACAACTTTTTCCCTGTAACTGTTAGTTTGTTTTTTCTAGCGATATCCTTATATTTCTCCCATATATGATGAGTGATAACTTTTTGTTTTTGTTTCTTTGAAAAACATACCTCACGTAGCGGACAAACAGCGCAGTCTTCTGGCTTCGATTTATATTGACGATATCCTTCACGATCCGTTGTCGCATACTCTAAAATACACCCCATCGGACAAGCGAATGCATTCATTTCTTCTACATATTTAAATTGGCTTTTTGGTACTTCTTTATTTCTTTTTCCAAATCGGCGATACCCCATCACCATAAATATATTTCTCTCCGATAATTTCTTACAGATATAGCTCGTAAAATAGCCTGCATCAAGAGCTACAGCTTCTACTTTGAACCCGAATTTATCAATTTGAGCTTGGAGGCGTGCTAAATATGGCTCGGAATCTGCCATATTTCCAGCCGTTACATAGGTATCTGTAATAATATTGTACTTCGCATCAGTCGTACGATGGTCTAAGAAATGAAAACCGTTCGGTTTTCCATCTCTCATTAAAAATCCACTATCTGGATCCGTTGTACTTATACGAGTTTTTTTGGTAGGGGTATCACTTTCCTCTCTAGGTTTTAATTCTTTTTTCCATGTACCTTACGATCTTCGATTACCGCAGCTTCTAGCTCATCTATATAAAACTTTGCTTTTTCTTTTTTATATTTATGTACAAATTTATTTTTATTGGCATTGGCCTTAATGTGCGTAGAATCTGTCATTAGCGCACGTCCTCCCACCATCTGGTGCTCTGTCGCTTGCCTCACGATCTCATCAAAAATTTCTTCGAAAATATTTGTATGAATAAAGCGGGTACGGCGATTCCAACTGATTGTAGAATGATCTGGAATAGTATCTGATAGAGAAAATCCTAAAAACCAACGGTAGGCGATATTCGTTTTAATCTCTTTTTCCAATTGACGCTCCGAACGAATACCGTAAAAATATCCAATAAACATCATTTTAAATAAAACGATAGGATGGATTGACGGACGTCCATTGTTTTCACAGTAATAAGGGCGTAATTTCTCTTCAATAAAATCAAAACTAATTGTCGCTTCAATCGCACGAAGGAAATGATCTTGTGGAACCAACTCTTCTACAGAAACAGATACACGTTCATCACGATGATTTTTTAAAGCACCCATCATAAAAACTCTCTCCTTTTCCTCTTTTTTATCAGTGTTGACACATAAAAAGAGGTTCAGACACAAAAACAGGCTGTGGAGAAGACTTTCTCCACAGCCTGGGAAATAACCATATTACATTTGTAATATGGTTATTTCTCTTTTCTCCTTTTTTTATCAAAATAGAACAATGGAGTACCTAAAAATAAGCACTCCATTTTGTATTTATACATATTGTTGTCTTTTTACTTCTTTTGATTTTTCCCACTCGGATGTTATTCTACTGACTTCCTTTAAATCTAACTTTTCAGCGGGTATTAAATCTATAGTCGTTTATCATCTGTCTGAACATAAATCATATATGGATCACGACCGATTACTGTTCCGTTTAATTGTTTTGATTCGATTAAAATAAATCGACATGGTA
This sequence comes from Bacillus sp. PPSBB_2, assembly GCF_045291115.1. Taxonomy (NCBI): domain Bacteria; kingdom Bacillati; phylum Bacillota; class Bacilli; order Caryophanales; family Bacillaceae; genus Bacillus; species Bacillus sp. PPSBB_2. The sequence goes on along the minus strand of NZ_CP147983.1, from coordinate 2,386,015 downwards.
TTTCTTTTTGTTCTACATATTACAAAATCATATCGAAATGTAAAAGTATATATGAGCCACCTCACTTAGATTTATTTAAATAAGATTTTGAGGATTTACACCGCTAAATAAATTTACCTTCACCGTTTCTTGCTTCACTTTTGATTTTGTCTCTTCTTCACTTGCACTCTCTGTTTCTACTGGTTCATCTTTTGAAGATTCAACATTTTGAACAGATGGCTTTTCAACTGTCATTTGAGGAACGGTCATAACTGTATTCCCTTGCAATAAAGCTTTCATTTGGTGAAGTTCTTGATAAAATTCATCTTTCATCAATAAATCTCTATGCATTGCTTGTTGTACTTCAAAACTTTTCACATCTAACGTGCCATATTGCTTAATGAAAAATTGTGCCAAAGTCACTAATGAGTCACCTATGTTATCTTGGTTTTCGTACCATTTCCAAAAATCCGGATCATTTACTTTTTTTAGTTTCCATCCATATTGTTCTGGTTTTCCTTTTGTTTTCATATCTTACCACCTACCTAAACTAACACTTCATTTGCTAGTACATCTAAGCCTTCAATATTCATATCAACAGCATATTCAGCTGGAATCCATAGCAATTCCAGTTTGTTTTTCTTACAGAATGAAACTAATTCCTGTTTCAAGTCATCCTCTAATGCGATTGACCCACCACCATAAATTGCAATTACTTCAGCTTCACTAGCCGTGTTGTTTCTGTATTTATTACGAATATCACGTAAAATATTTTCAGCTTGTACAAAGCGTGTTTCATAGAAAAACTCTTTAGCTTCTTTATGGAATTTATGCTCTGTTTTCAATAGAATTTCAGCAAATTGTTGGCGAGTAAGTTCTCCAACTCCTGGTCTTTTGTCTTGTAATAATGAGATTGCCTCTAGTAATGCGTGTCCAATCCCTCTTCGTTCACCAGTACAAGAATCTGGAATTGGATTTAATCCATCAGTATAGATGTATTCCGTTGTTCCATCACCAATATCAGCATGAAGAATTTTCTTTTTAGAGAATACTTCTACAGTCAATAAATTTTGAATTTTATCTTCACCATATTTTAATTCTTTTTCACAAAACTCTACATATCTATCAAACATTTCATAATCGTTGTCAGCAAGCGCACGAATCATTCGATATAATGGCGGAATCCCTTCGCGTGTTACTGTTACTTTTTCAAAATCAACTGTTACTGTTACCTTTTCTTCGGCAACATCTACGATTGCAATATGTGACTTTTCTACAAATCTTTTTTCTAACTCTCTAGCGTGTTCCGGTTTCCATTCACTAGCCGGAATAGCTGTAGTTAAATTTACTTTTACATCAAGTGTTTTTGGCAAACTTCTAGTTTCTCCAAAATCCTTCTGAATTGCTTTTGCAGCCACGATACTAACTAAATGAATAATCGGTAGATCGTCTTCATGTTTTCCACCTTCTTCAATATCCATTGTTGTTGTATCTTTAGCAAAATTCATAGCACGTTTTCCTACAAGAAATTGGCCACTACGTTTAATTGAAGAACTTGTAATATGTACATTTAATTCGTTTAGTAAATTCACAACACATTTTTCGATGTCAGTTTCACTTGGAGTGAGAGGTTTGAACAAACGTTTGTATACGCTTGGAACTTTTTGAACCTTATCCTCAATTTTGAACTTAACTTTACTATTTCCAATATCCGCTTTTAAGTTAAATATATTACTCATATTTACCTCTCCTTTTAATAGTATTTTAATTCTTTTACAAAACTATATAAAAACTAATTGATTACAAAAAAATCATTAACTAATACCTTAATGATATTTTATCATGTTTTTCTGAGTAATACAATCATAAAGTTATCAATAAAACTCAAAATAATTACTTTTAGATTACTTTTAGGTATTTATTAAGGTTGTAATTTGTGGTTAACGAGTTATCTACGTGGCATTTAGCGATAAAACGTTCTTAGAGATAACAAAAACAACAGAATAAATTACTTTTAAATCACTTAATGATGACTAAAAGTTTCGTTATCGCCATTTTTTGAACAAGGCTGTGGTATTATCTATATTTATCTGTTGAGTGCAGACATTAAGACTTTGGACTTACTCATTCCCGAAATAGATCGACACACTTCAAAAACAAAGAGTCCTAGATACTAACTATCTAGGACTCTTTGTTTAAAAACTCTGATTTTCACAATTAAACAGTAGAGGAATTACTTCCAGAATTGCCACCATTTCTTCTTTTTTTTCTTTTGCTTTGATTCCAATACTTCCCGTAGTGTTTGCAGCAACAACTCATCTCGTTTTTTTATGCTTTCATCGACATATTTCCGCAATTCCTCCATTTCCTTCCTGATTCTTACTAACTCATTTACTGTGTCAATCGGTGAAGAGGTGTCTTGAGGTTGTTTAGCTTGTTTGTCCACGTTGTTTATTGTGTCCTCACTATTGTTTGAAATGTTTACAACGTTGTTATGGACGTTTAAAACGTTTAAAACACATTCAGGAATTGTCCCAAAACTTTGTTCATGTAATTCCATCATTTGTTTAAGTAGCTCTACATCACGGGTTGAATACAATATTCGGCCATTCTTTTTCTGGAATGCATGTCCTAAACGTCTGAAATGCCCCGTATACGTCCGCAATGTGCTCGGCGTTATGTTTAGCTTATTTACAACGTCCGAACTATTTAATGGACGTTGTAAACGTTCTAAAGGGATGACTTGACTCATACAATCAACTCCTAATTTGAGATTTGAAGATTACGTGAGTTGCTGTAGCAATTCTGGGGGGATTATGAAAACCCTTGTCCTTCGCTAAAACTAGTGGAATTTCCCTAAAAGTTTTAATTCTATCTACGAGGTTTGTCAAAGTTCCCTATAAAATCTTAAATGCATGAAAAATATATTTTTTATTATTTTTTCATTTGTTTATGTATAGATTCATTTATTAAGTAATAATTTCAATCACTATATAAAAGTTTTCAATAATAATATAAAAGGTACAAATACTATATAGTTGAAAAGAAAAGTTTGGAAACTCTTGTGGCTCTAAGGTTAGATGAATTGTCTGAAAAATCGAATCGGAATACTAACTTATCCATAACTATAACTACAAATTATGCAGATTCACACAAATCTTATAACAATATACTAAGGTTTACACAATTGAATTATAGATATACTAACAATTCCACAAGTATTTAAGCGTAATCTAGTATACAGGAATATAAAAAAACAGTTAGGGATGAAAAATAACCCTACTGTTTTTTAGAATTATAGGGTAATAGAAAGATTGTCTATTTTATTTCAACATGACAAATAGCCCTGTCCTTAGTAATTTTTTTGAACAAGGCTTATAATCTATTCGTTTTTTTTATTTAAGTAAGTCGGAATGCATTAGGTACATCTATATCATGAGAAATGAGTTCCAGTACAAGTGCATGACGCGTATCATCGTCTAAATATCGTTCCGCCCATGGCACAAACGATTCACGCAGTTTTGCTCGTATCATGCCGCCGATTGATTTTATTTTTTCTCCAAGTGCTAAGAAACTTTCACATTGATCCATTGCATAACTCATGGTATACGTCATAAAATCATCACGAAGTTGTTTGTTTTTAATATATGTAGCGATTCGTGATACTTCTCCTTTATAAGAAACAACAATGTCTTTACGATCTTTATTGGTTAATGCTATGCCAATGGATTCAAGACGGGCTGTTGCTTCTTTACGCATTTTAGCTTCTGTTTGTCTAATTTCAGCTCGATCATTTTCAATAACGCATGCAGAATTGATGTTAACTGTAAATTGAGTGATAACAATTTGTTGGATTTTTTCACGTATGCGTGCTATCCGCCCTTTACGTGGGTTTCTAACCTTTTTTGCAGCAGCATCAAATTTAAAGATTGGTGAAATAATCTCTATGTAGTTACGAACTTTTTTTGCATTACGCCCTAAACGTTCCTTTAAGCCGTCCATGTTGCGGGTGCAATTATAATCTTCAACAGAATTTTTGCTATATTCAAGTTGATGAGTAAAGTGGGTACATAATCCTAAAAATTCAATAATACCTTTGCTGTCACGATGGGAAACTAATTCTTTTAAAATAGAAGTCTCTAACAATAAGTTAGGGATTCGAAAATATGAAAGTTTTCCATCATTATCTTTTGTTTCTTTTGCTGTACGATTTAATCTTGCATAGTTGCAAATTTCATACACTGGAATTTTTCCGTTAATAAAAATTTCTCTAACAAGTCCAGAATGAAGTAAAGCTTGGAAACCTGTATGAATAGTTGTATAGGGGATATCGGATTCGTTCGCGATAATAGATAGTTTGAAATCGCGAGGAAGTCGCCCTAAATCATTTACCTTATAGTGAAGTAAAATATAAGTGGCTAATGCTGATGAAGGCAAAGCATATTCTCCAAGCTCGTTATTTTTGATTAAATATATACGAAGCTCATTAAAAAACTTTGGTCCATGCATGAGGAATTTTGATTTTTTATTTTTTTTACTGAATTTCATGTTTGTATTGAAAGTTCGTTTGTCCAAATGAATATCGCTAGTTAGATCCATAGCGGTTATGTTTTCAAAACCAGTTTCCATAGAAAAAACCTCCTATTTTTTACCGCCGCAAATGCACAGAAAAACGCTGGAAAAGTAGAGGTTTTTATTCACATTATAATTTATACATGCTATAATAGTTATGTAGCATGTATAATTATAAAAGATAAACCCCCTACTTCAATCGGGTTTTTAATTGGTTCACCGGCCAAAGTGAATTTACCAATTAAAAATGTGTGCGGTAGGGTTTGTTTTTTGTTTTTTTTACTATATTATAGTTGTTTTTTATGTATATGTTCTATTGTATAACTATTATTGAAGGATATCAATAATAGTTATGGTTTTATTTAAAGCAAATATCATATAAATTTTAAAAATCTCTAGTTATAACTAGAGATTTTTTATTTGATATTTAATGTATTTTGAAAATGTTTTAAAGTCAACTAATAATTTCTCTTGTTTATATCCCAAGAATTCTAAATATTCATTCAAGTCGTTTTCTATGGACTCTTTTTTATTTATAGGTAGATTATTTAGTTCGTGTTTTAATTCTTGAATTAAGTTTTGCAAAGATGCAGTACTATTGTTATTTATGTTTGCAATATCTTCTGTGCAATCAGGAGGTGTTAGTATAGCATCTTTTAAAATATGCTGTTCAAATTGTAGTTCATCAGTTTTGCCAAGTAAATAATCTGTACTTACTTCTAATGCTGTAGCAGTTAAAACTAGAATATTATATGGAGGTTCTGAACCTTTATTCTCCCAATTAGATACAGTTGTTTGAGGTAAGGGAGATCCAGATAATTTACTAATTTCCTCTCCTAATTGTTTCATACTCCATCCGCGATCTAAGCGTAGCGTTTTTACACGGGCACCAAAAATACTCATATTTCAATTCCTTTCTAATTAATATTCTATAAAGGTGTGCATCTAAAATGGTTAATCGATAACTACTTTGGATATGCATCCTGAAAAAATACTAAATTATAGTTGATTTCACTTTTGAAGTGATGTACAATGTAGTTAAATCAAAAGAAAGGAGGTTGAATTAACTATGTTATACCAAGAGAGGGTAAGTAAATCAATTTCTTTAGAAAAGCTTTCCCAAAAAATACACATTAAACCCCAAGTATTACATGCAATTGAAAAAGGAAAATCTGGAGTGAATGCAGAACGAGCAGAAAAGATCTCTGCTATTTTCAATAAACCTGTAGACTACTTTTTTATACCGACTTACTATAGGGTTCGTGAAGAAGAAACTTCATAGTAATTGATTACAAAAGATGAAATTTAACTAACTTTCTAGATTAATTATAGTAAATAATATTCAAAATTCAAATGGAATTACTGGTTTTTGAAAACTAAACATATATATTAATGGGATAATACGATGAAAAGATTCCAACATTTATATAGCAAAAGTAACCACAAGCAGTCAAAGAAAGGATGAAGTATAAGTGGTGAAATATCGATTAGGGTATGACTATGTATTCATATCAAGCGAACCGATTGTGTATAAAGGAGAAGAAGTGAGCTCAATGAGTCTGGATGTTTTGTTTCGAGTATTTGATGAAAACGGACAGGAGCGATTGTTTGATGGGAAGGAATTGACAGATCAACGTCTTCTCTTAAAAAATGGAGAATCTTGTTACCTAACAGAATTAGTAAGATGTTCGTTTGACAAAGAAGCCATTGTATCATTTGAACGAAACCAACGTTTATTAGAAGGCAGTGGGTACACCATAGAATGGACGATTGATTCGTATGCCAAAGATGTAGGAATCGGTTATTCCGAAGCACAGGAAATTTCAAAAGAAAAATGGATGGGCATAATGGTGCACTACCGAGAGTTATTTGATAATCGGGATAATTATTCTGCACAAAGCTGTTCTTATTTTACCGAGAAAGTGCTAGGTCGGTAGGGAAAACACATGATTTTCAATAACAAATAGAAAGTAGGGAGAAAAATGAGGCGTAATCAACTTGTAGTTGGTAAATCTGGGGAAGGAATGGGAATGAATCGAAGTGCTATTTCTGAATATAGTCAGGCAATGGCAATTGCGAGAACCTTTGTTAAACCAGGAGAACGAGAAGGATTTTGGGGAGAATACGCTGTCGAATTATTAGCAGGCTGTATGATGTATATGCAAAAAAAGAGTGGAGAACTCTTGTACGTGGATGTAAAACAAACTGTAGATTTTCTACAAGAGGCAAAGAAACAAGAGGAATATATAACAGAATGTATGAAATCAATGGAGGGGAATCACCCATCTTATCACATATTTAGGATACTGGCCTCTTCAGGATATAAAATAAGGAACGGGGTAATTGACACACTAACAGCAATGCTCCTTGAACAGGGTATACACCATAAAAACACTGAATTTCCAGAAAATAAGAATGTTCTAATTAAGGGCGGAGTAGGGAAAGGAAAAACGTTGGTCATGAAACAGTTCATATCCCATCAGAATCTAGAGAATATAAAAGTAATGATTTTGGATGGAGATGGAGAATATCGAGCGTATGGCGAGGAGGTAGACGCTGTAGAAGTCATTTGTCTTTCTTTACAGAATGCCGCAGTATTGGGCGTGAAAGAACGAGAAGCATGTTTACAGTCAGATTTGGTATGTATAGATGAAGGAAATAAGTGGCATAATCAGAACCCAAAAGAGTTTGTTGCATTGCTAGAAGAACTACAAGCCCGTCACATTCGAATCATTGCGAGTTTTATAGAAGTGCCTAAAGCAGTGATGGAAATATTTGATTTTCATATGGACTTAGATGAATCTGTTTTTTAATAATACTTTATATTTCTGTCTAACGATATAAAAAAATAAAACGATGAAAGGGGTATATGGACATGCGTTTGACACAAAGTATAGAGGGGATGTACATCAATCCGTTTACTTTACCAGAGGTGGGAGCGGAAGTGAAGAAAAATAACATAATTCTTGGGAAACCTGGGAGAGGCAGAAAGTTCTACTTAATGCAAGAGTTAAACCGATTTGCAGAAGATTTTGTAGTTTCTAGTCAGGCTTATCAGGCTGTGGAACAGACGACTGTTTGGAAAGACACGGTGGTGGATTTTTTAGCAAGTACGATACTGTATCTGCGTATGTTTCCAAAAGAAGAGGCATTTTTAGCTGATTTGCGAATGTTCTTTACACAAATGGAAAAGAACCCCTATATATGCTCTCATATTATGGACGTATTAGATGAGAATCATCCATTTTATCAAGTTATGAAGCGATTTGATGGGCAGAGAATATGAAGATGAAAGCACTTAAGGGTAAAGAAGAAATCGAATCTATCGTAATTACGCTAAGGAGTCTATGGTGAAAAAAGAGGACAGTACATGAACCTGTTGTTTGTGAAGATTTATCGTGAGCTTGCGAGCGGGAAATGTTTGCAAACAACGGGTGTAGCAACTGTAGCGTAGCGCAAGGCGGTAGGACGGAGAATGGGAGGCTATGAAACTGAGGATAACCAAAAAGGCTTTATTCATACTCGTATCAGTTTCTCTGTTAGGAGCTTGTAGTGAGCTAAAGGACAATCGTGTAACAGAACACCAGGAGACACCAATAAAAAGTGTCAAAAAGAATGAATCTGTACACTTGCCAGTCAATATTTTTGAAAATAACAACTATAAAATTGAAGGGCAAAAAGTTACATTCACTCGTAGCATTACTAATGTTGAAATAAAAGATTTTGGCCAATCATCTGAACTTGATTTTCGGGATCGGTATAACGATTATGTAAGTAAAAAAAATTTAAACCTCAAAAGTGATTTTAAACTACTAATCATTAATATGAAACATGAAATAAATGAAAAAGCAAGAAGTAATCCATATGAAGGCTATTTATTAAACGAGGGTTCAGGTCTTGTAATAGGTGAAAGTGAATTAGCTAGTGAAAATGAATTTTTAGAATACCAGCAAAGATATATTACCACCGATCATAGAGCAAAATCGACTTTTGAACAATCAGGAAAAATATTATTAGCGATTCCGAATAAATACGCTAAAAATAAAAGCTTACAACTAAAAATCGTTCAAAAAATAAATAAGACAAAGAAACTTGTTTATGTTGATTTGAATTAAACGAGGTGGACGAATGTTAGACGACATTATAAAGGGTATAACGAATTTCTTTTTTGATATGCTTATGGGGAGTACAAAGAGCTTCCTTGATATGATAACTGAATTGTTCCAAAAAAGCGTGGATACGGTTCAAACAAATGTTTCAGAAACGCCAACAGAGTTTTCCCAAACGATTGTCGATAACTTGAGGATTATTTCTGACACCGCCATATTGCCCGTTGCGGGGCTGATTTTAACATATGTGTTTTGCTATGAGCTATATCAACTAGTTGTTGAAAAAAATCGTGGTGGCGATTTTGAAACGGGACAATTAATGTTTTTAATCATTAAAACAAGCGCAATGATTTTATTGTTAACTAACGCTTTTGATCTCGGTAAATGGATAACAAATCATGTACCAGCCTCGGCATTAAAGATTCCCGATTCTATAAAAGAGAACATTGTTGGTTCAATAGAAGAGGGGGATGTAGGATCTGCTATGTCAATGTGGTTTGTTTCAGGTATTGCCTTAGTCATAACATTCGTTATGAGTGGGATTATCTATTTAGTAGCTTGGAGTCGTATCGTTACAATTATGCTTTATATTTCAGTTGCTCCACTTCCATTTGCAACATTTTTAAATCGTGATTGGATTGGAAGCATAGGGCAATCATACGTTAAAAATTTATTGGCTCTAATGCTTCAGGGATATTTCATGTTAGTCTGTCTAGTTGTATACGCTGGACTACTTGAAAAGGCAAATAGCTTAATAACTACCGAAGGAACTGGTTTATACGGATTAATGCTAATGATTGTTTCAATGGCAATTCTAGTAGTCACGTTAACTAGAACACATACACTTGCTAAATCTGTAGTGGGGGCAATGTAGATGAAGCTATGGTTCACTAAAAATAAAAAGTTATTAATTACGTTTGGTGTAATGTCTCTAATAACATTAATAATAACATTGTTTGAGATACATTTAATTGTAGGTAACGCTGAAGATTTATACGAATATTCAACATCAAAAACTGTTACAGATGGTTTAAAGACTGTTAGTGTACTAGGTGTGTTTAATATGATACTACTTGTTCTTTGGACATTTACATTTATACTTATCTTTCTAAAAATAATTTTCCCAAGTAAAAAGGTAGTACACAACGCCTTATTTATAGAGGAATTAAAATTTTTGAAAGATATGCCTAGTCAACTTAAAAGGGGGTTAGATAAGAATGAATAACAATTTCGTTGTATCTATTCCCAAAGAGTTAAAGACCATAAAATCTAAATTGTTTTTTGGATTAACTAAAAGACAATTAATCGGATTTTCAATCGCTTTAGCAATAGGTTTACCAGTATTTTTCTTACTAAAAAGCTTTAGTGTAGATATTGCTTTATATGGTCTTTTCTTTACAGCATGCCCAGCAATTTTTGCTACAATCTTTACCAAAGATGGTATGCCTGCTGAAACGTGGATCAAACTGTATTTAGAATATAAATATTTAAATCCACAAAAGAGATACTTTAAAGTATCAAAAAGAAACGTTAAAGTTGCAGCAGAAAGGAATATGATGAATGAAAAACGCAAGGTTAGAAAAACTAAATCTGTTTCAAGCGTTGCAAAAACTAATTGATTCAAAACGGCCAATAAGAAAAACCACACAAGAAACATTAAATTACAACAAAATGTATCCTAATGGGTTTTGTCATGTTGGACAGAAAACATATAACAGAATGATTCGCTTTTCGGATATATCGTATCAATTATCACAAGACGAAATAAAACAAAGGATTTTCGCACAATATAGTACATTATTAAACTCATTCGATGACACGATTAAAATTCAATTTTGCTTTATCAATTATCGCATGAATGGTCAAGAGAATGAGGAAGTACTTGAGTACAGCAAAAGCATGAGTAATATTGAAGATTTTGAAACAATGCAGGAAGAATACTTTTCATTCTTAGAGGAACAAAGGCAAAAAGGAAATAATGGTATTGTCCGAAATAAGTACTTGGTTTTTTCAATTACAGATGAAACTTATGATAATGCCGTTAGACGTTTAGCAAGTATCGAAGAAAATATCAGAGATCACTTTAAAACATTGGGCGTAGGAGTGGAGGAACTAAACGGAATTGAAAGATTATCGATCATTAATTATTTATTGAATAATAATTCTAAACACTATATAGAATTAGAGAATTTATCAAAAGAACTATTAAGTAGCGGTACAACTAAAGACTTGATTGCACCAAAGAATATAGATTTTGAGTCCTATCCAGATGAATTTAAAGTAAATAACAAACACGGATCAGTATTACATTTGAAAATTGAAGCTACAGAGTTATCAGATAGGGTTCTAGCGGATTTTATAGAGTTAGACCTCGAACTACTTGTTAGTATGCACATTCGTGGTCTTGGACAACAACAGGCTGTCAAAATGGTTAAATCAAAAGCATCTGACCTGGATAGTATTAAAATTGAAGAACAAAAAAAGGCCCTACGTAGTGGTTATGACATGGATATTCTTCCAACAGATTTAAATTATCACGTTGAAAAAAGTAGAAAAACTTAGCAGTTCGCATCAACATAACTATTACCCCTTCAAAAAAGAATATTCAGAAAAAACAAACATCTTCAACCATACCTTGAATTCGCTTTTTCCCACTTAGTAAAATAGCTTGGAATAAACACGTAACAAAAAATAATCAACCAAACACGATAAATCCCAAAAGTAATTTTTTTAAAGTTTCATTTTGGTATATATACCTAATCCCTTCTTTAAACTCTGTTATTAACATCTTCAAATTAACTTCTTTCCATTTTGTTCTACCATTTGGTAAACGAACTTTTTCTGGAATGGAGATCGTTTGAATCAAAATACCACTCGTAATAAAAGTAAGTGTATTTACTAAAATGCTCCCATAAATTCCAAAAGTCCAGTACACCATCGTTGCAATTCCTACACCAAACAAAGCATACAAACTATTTACCATTTGATTAATACCCGCTGCTGCACCGTATTGGTCTGATTCAACTACTCCCTGTATCATCGATTGTTCTGATGGAGAGAAAAATTGTATACATGCATTTTCCAAAAATAAAAATATAAAGACAAGTATAATCATCCCGTAATAAAGCGAAATTAGGATTCCAATATTACAGAGCGAACAACATATGTTACTTACTGTACATATACGTTGTTTATCAAAACGATTCACTACTGTCCCTACTAATAGAAAAAAGATTAATGCAGGTAATGCAATCATAATTTGTGTCATCGTTGCGTAAACTGGTTGTTTTCCGTATTGATCTAGCAAATAAAACATTAAAGAAATTCCAGCAATCATAGAACCGAGTCGCTCTAAAATATTTGCTAGAAAAAAACGTGCATACACTTTGTTGCGAAATAACTGTAGCATTTCTTTCATACTTCGTATCCTTTCTCTCGACAAAATAGTATTGTTTTAGTCATTTATTGGAAGTTACATTATATTTTTCGACCATTATCCAATCTTTTCCTTCTTAATAAAAAACAAAAAAAAAGAGCCCTTATTCTCAACACAAGGACTCTTTTCATAAACTATTTAGCTACCTCTTCTTTCGGCATTACCATACCTTTATAAAGTTGAACAGTTATCCAGTAATAAATGAAATAAATGACTAAGAAAATTCCTATTGGCACCCACACTTTTACAAACGGGTCAACTAATATAAAGCTGAATAAGTTAAGCCCTACTAAAACGTGAGAAATGCCAATGATCGCTGGGAAGATAAATAAATATGAAATTTCTTTATATATACTTTTCGTTAACATGCTACGTCTTACACCGATTTTTCGTAACATTTCATAACGGCGTACATCACGAGAAGCACCTGTTAATATTTTGAACATAAGGGAACTCGCCATCATTGCTAAAAAGGCAATTCCGAGGAAAAATCCCATAAACATTGTTCCGCTCATGAAGCTGTTCATAAACTGATAAATTGTCATTTTCGTAAATAAGTCTACCTTTTCACCTGTTACTTTTTCAATTTGTGCTTTTTGTCTCTTGTCTATTTCGATCAATAACAGTTTATATTTTTTCATATCATCTACTTTTGCTAATGTTACAGTGTGTTCTGTTCCTTGAATTCCTTTATAATGCTCTTCGTCTGCAATTCTTACTGGTTTTCCGTTAAATTGATTATGCGTAATTTGTATCTCTCTTACAACTGCGTCTTCCCAATCCTTTGGCATACGAGGGAATTTTACTAATTCAGGAGCCTCTAAAGCTGAATATATAGGTTCTGTTAAAGGTTCAGTCACACGTTTACGAACAGGTTCTTTTAACGTTTTTGTATCAAAATGGTCTGAAACAAGTGGTGGTTTCGCAGTTAAGTCGTTACGTAAATAATAAACCGCTTCTCCATCTACTTTATATTTGTACTTGCTTTCTTCAACAATTTCCATTTCTTTCAAGGCAGCTTTGTCTTGATCATTCGGATCATGAATTACAACATCATATACACGAGAAAAGTCTGTCATAATACCTACATTTTTTTGGAAAGCCATACCTGCCGTCATCGCACCTGCCCCTAATGCAATTAACATCGCTACAGTACCTAATACTCTCGATAAACTATTTACTCGAAAGCGTAGCTGTGCATATGTAAAACTATTTAGACCAGTTTCATTTCGTTTTTTATTCCCCTTAATTTTCATCACAAAAAATGGGAGTAATGAACTAAAGATAAAATATGTTCCAAGTGTTGTAACGATGGTTGCTATAATAAAACCTAATTCAGCATATATTTTTACATTGATCATAAAATAGTACCCTATACTTACTAGTAATACACCAAGTACTGTCATTATAATAATGCGAGTTTTACTTTTCTTCACTTCATCTAGTGTTTCATCTTCACGAATTAACTCTAGTTCAGTTTTACGTAACAATCGGACACTGTTCATTAAGCCAGTAATGAAAAATAGTATTAAGAAGAAAATAGCTGTAACTAAAATTGCTGGTGTGTATACAGATGCATAACTACCTTTTGCTGAAATTTCCATTCCATTCATTAAAAAGTTTCCTGCTACACTTGCAAGTAACATCCCTACTAAAATACCGATAATAATACTGACAATCCCCATACCGAATGTTTCAATAAATAATAACTGTGCTACTTTTTTCTTTTTTGCACCAAGCATCATGTACATACCGAGTTCTTTTCTTCTTAATGTGAGTAAGAAAGAGTTGGCATATATAATATAAAATACAGTAATGAAAGATAATAGTATTGCACCTACCCAGAATACGAGTCTAATACTACTAATAAGACTATTATCCTTCGTAAATTCACTATTCATCGCCATCGTTTGGAACATGTAAAAAATACTAATGCTAATAACGAGACCAATAAGTAAAACCATATAATCTTTTAACATCTTTTTCATACTATGACGTGATAATTTAAATAACATAGTTTCGCCCCCTACTTAGACTCAGCAGCTGAGCCCATATGAGCGAGCACACCTAAAATGTCTTGATAGAAATTCTCTCTAGTGCCTTGACGATTTAATTCTTTATAAAGAAGACCATCTTGAATAAATAAAATACGCTCACAATAACTTGCACTAAATGCATCGTGTGTAACCATCAAAATACTTACATTGTGATTTTCATGTAAATCTTGCATCGCTTCTAATAAACTTTTTGCGTTTTTACTATCAAGCGCACCTGTCGGTTCATCTGCTAATACAATTGCTGGATTATGTACTAAAGCTCTGGCCGCCGCTGTTCTTTGCTTTTGTCCTCCAGAAACAGCCGTCGGATATTTTGTTAAAATTTCGGTGATGCCTAATTTCTTCGCAACGTCATTTACCTTTCCAGTAATCTCACTTGACGGTACGCCTTGCAAAGAAAGTGGTAAAGCTATATTTTCATAAATTGATAAGTTTTCTAGAAGATTAAAATCTTGAAAAATGAAACCTAATTTTTGAGAGCGAAAATCAGATAACGCATTGCCCTTCATAGAAGTAATATTTGTACCAGCTATCGTCACACTACCACCTGTCGCTTGGTCAAGTGTACTTATCACATTAAGTAAAGTCGTTTTTCCAGACCCAGAAGGTCCCATGATCCCGACAAATTCTCCTTCTTTAATACTTAACGATACACCCCTTAATGCTTTTGACTGATTCTCATTTCTTTTCCCATACGTTTTTTCTACACTTTCTACAGTAACTACATTTGTTGACATCTCTTTCACTCCATCCCTTTTGTATAAAATTAATTTCTCACATATTTCTTATTATTTTGTCATGTGAATCCTTAAGAATTTTTTAATTATTCATTTAAGAAGAGTTACACCTGTAACATGAACCTTTTTCCTACTTCATATTCTCATTTTTCTACAACTCGTTCCCTCGATTTCGCTTACATTTACCTTACATTTTTGTAAGATAAAAAAGAAAACACACTAATTTCTAATAGTGTGTTTTCTTTACAATCAATATTTTCTATTCTTTATTTCTTCTTCAATACTTGCCACAAATACATCTAGCGCAATAACTTCTGACTTCTCTTCCCCATATTTACGTACATTTACAGCTCCGTTTTCCATTTCCTTATCCCCAATAACAAGAACATACGGTACTTTTTGCATTTGTGCTTCTCTTATTTTATATCCTAATTTTTCATCTCGTGCATCTTGTTCAACACGAACTCCAGCTTGTGCTAATTTATGTGCAATCTCATTGGCATATTGTTCATGTACTGCATTTGAAACTGGAATTACTTTCACTTGAACTGGTGCCACCCATGCCGGGAACGCACCTCCAAAGTGCTCAATTAATATTGCTAAGAAGCGATCTAATGACCCTAAAACTGCCCTGTGAATAACAACTGGTCTTTTCTTTTCATTATTTTCATCTATATAATTTAAATCAAATTTCTCTGGCATTTGGAAATCAAGCTGGATTGTTCCGCACTGGTGACTTCTATTTAAAGCATCTTTAATATGAAAATCAATTTTCGGCCCGTAAAATGCGCCATCACCTTCATTTAGTCTATATTTATAATTTAGCGATTGTAATACATTTTCTAATGCCGCTTCTGCTTGCTCCCATAATTTATCATCACCCATTGAATCTTCTGGACGAGTAGAAAGCTCTACTTCATACTCGAATCCAAAAGTTTTATATACGTAATCAATTTGCGCCATTACGGATTTGATTTCATCTTCAATTTGTTTTGGAGTTACAAATAAATGTGCATCATCTTGGCAGAAAGTACGTACTCTTAATAATCCGTTTAACGCACCACTAAATTCATGACGATGTACTTGACCAAATTCACACATACGAATCGGTAATTCACGATAAGAATGCAATTTATTTTTAAACATAAGCATGTGTCCTGGACAGTTCATCGGTTTTAATGCAAAACTTTTATTATCTACTTCAGAGAAATACATATTATCTTTATAATGTCCCCAGTGCCCTGATCTCTCCCATACTTCTTGGTTCATCATGAACGGAGTGCGTACTTCTTGATAATTGTACTCTTTTTGAATTTCTCTTAAAAATGCTTCCAATTCGTTACGAATCATTTGTCCTTTCGGTAAATAAAACGGCATTCCCGGAGCCTCTTCAGAAAACATAAATAACTCAAGCTCACTGCCTAACTTACGATGATTTCTTTTTGCTGCTTCTTCAACGAAATGTAAATACTCTTCTAATTCTTTTTGAGAAGAGAATGCAACACCATATATGCGCTGAAGCACTTGGTTATTACTATCACCTCGCCAATATGCACCGGAAACGTGAGTTAATTGAAATGCTTTCAAATAACCTGTAGATGGTAAATGTGGTCCTCTACATAAATCTACAAATTCACCTTGTTTATATAGTGTTACACTTTCCCCACTAGGAATTGCTTCTAAAAGTTCTAATTTCAAGCGGTCGTTCATTTCTTGAAACAGTTTAGCTGCTTCTTCTCGAGAAACCTCAACTCGTTCTATCTTTATATTTTCATTTATGATCTTTTTCATTTCTTTTTCGATTCTCCGTAAATCTTCTATGTTTACACTACTTGGAAGATCCATATCATAATAAAATCCATTTTCAATAACAGGTCCTACTCCAAGATTTATATCACCATACAATCTTTTTACAGCTTGCGCTAAAATATGTGCCGCGGAGTGTCTTGCAATTTCTACCCCTTCATTTGAATCTATAGTAATGATTTCCACTTCCGCATTTTCTTCAATATTTCGGCGTAAATCATATAATCCATCATTTACTTTCCCCGCGACTGCTTTCTTTTTCAAACTACTGCTAATGGATCCAGCAATTTCTTCTAAAGTAACTCCATTTACAAATTCTTTAA
This sequence comes from Bacillus sp. PPSBB_2, assembly GCF_045291115.1. Classification (NCBI taxonomy): domain Bacteria; kingdom Bacillati; phylum Bacillota; class Bacilli; order Caryophanales; family Bacillaceae; genus Bacillus; species Bacillus sp. PPSBB_2. The sequence continues at coordinate 2,368,996 of NZ_CP147983.1, read as the reverse complement.
CGCTACCATCTGGAAATTTAATTTCAATCATTTGTTCTTTCATTTTTCATCTCTCCATTTCATAATAAAAAGCACACTCATCCCTAAAATAGGGACGAGCGTGCTTTTACCCGTGGTTCCACCCAGATTCCCATTGTAAATATACAATGGCTTCGTTTACGGTAACGTCGTTTACACGGCACTAGATACTTCATTTCCCTAGTGCAGCTCTAAGGTGGTAAGTTATTTTTCTGCGTTAGGAAGTTCTCAGCTTTCCTTCCTTCTCTGTATAACCGGGGAAAATAACTCGTGTCCTTTTCTTCGCTTATTATGAAATTGAATGCAAAAAAGCATATTCATCCCTAAATATAGGGACGAATATGCTTATATCCGTGGTTCCACCCAGATTCCCATCACAAAAAACATAATGGCTTCTTTTGCGATAACGTCGCATACACGGCACTAGATACTTCATTTCCCTAGTGCAGCTCTAAGGTGGTAAGTTATTTTTCTGCGTTAGGAAGTTCTCAGCTTTCCTTCCTTCTCTGTATAACCGGGGAAAATAACTCGTGTCCTTTTCTTTGCTTTTTGTAAAACATCCATTTATTGTTATTTAATATATCTTATTCATTTTATTTTTGCAAGTGTTTAAAAAAATTATTTATTTAATTTAAAAAAGTGAAACCAATTTTTTTTGGTTTCACTTCACAATTTTACCAATCTTGTGGTTCGTAATTTAAGTCTGCAAATAGACGTCTTTTCTCTTTCTTCGTTAAATCTCTCCACTGCCCAACTGGTAAATTATTCAATTCGATATTCATAATTCTCGTACGTTTTAACGTGTATACTTGATAACCTAAAGCTTCACACATACGGCGAATTTGACGATTTAGCCCTTGTGTTAAAATAATTTGGAACTCATATTTTGATAACTGTGTAACCTCACAAGGAAGCGTTTTTGTTCCTAAAATTTTAACACCCGCTGCCATTTTCTCTAAGAAATCAGGTGTAATTGGCTTATCTACTGAAACGATATATTCTTTCTCATGTTTGTTTTCAGCACGTAAAATTTCATTAACAATATCACCATCATTCGTTAACAAAATTAAACCGTCTGAGTCTTTATCAAGACGTCCAATGTGACTAATTCGTAAAGGATGGTTCACTAAATCGATAATATTACCTTTTACTGATTTTTCACTCGTACATGTAATACCTACTGGTTTATTTAAAGCGATATATACGTGATCTCGAGCAATTCGAAGCTGCTCTCCATTTACTCGTACATCATCACCTGGGTTCACTTGGTCACCAATTTTTGCAACCTTACCGTTAATAATTACTCTTCTCTCATTAATTAGTTTATCCGCTCCACGTCGAGACGCTTTTCCAGCTTCACTAATAAATTTATTGATACGCAAATTAGGCACATCCTTTTCTAAAAAAAATTTCAAGCTCACACTGCTTCTACCGTACAATACAAAAGGGTAAGCCTCCTATTATAACTTAAATATATTAACATGAAAGGGTATATAACGTCTTCTATTAATTACTTGTTTATAAGAAAATATCTTTATTATACATTCATTTATGCACTTTTTCAGCGTTTAATATACAAGCCATTCTTCCTTACATACAGCTTGTTTTCCTTTTATCTCTTCTATCTCTTCATGAATATTAGCTAATTTATATAAACCTGGGAAAATCTCTTCCACATAATGTTGATGCGTCTTTTCATCTTTCCAATACGTTAACACTATGTAACGATTTTCATTTTTTAAAGACTTCCCAACTACTCCACCTAACATTCCTTTTGCTTTTTCCATTCCTTTATTCCAAATTGTTTCTTGCTTCTGTAAAAAATGATTTTCCTTTTCCACCTTTACATCACATATAGCAATTCTTACGAATGATCCTTCTGTAACAACGTCTTTCAAATGCGTATCAGTTATATCATACAACGTTTGAAATAATTCAATTTCACATGAAAGAAACGTATCCTCTTGATTACTATTTAAATAAATTGTATCGTGAGCACCATTCATAAATGATTGATATGTACTTCTATCTTCCCATAAAGTAAATACACATGCCTCATCTTCATACCATCCACCAAATTGTCCATGAAACCCATCTAGGTGCCGTATATCACGCCATTTTCCTTGCGCATTTGAAAACAATTCCTTTTTCTCTTCTTCCACCTTACAGTAGATTGTTTTTAGTAGCATTTTTAATTCCCCCTTATGATCCAATCCATTTCCCACTCGCCATACTTTCTATTTTTCCATATACACAAACATTAATTTTTTGTTATCAACTCCATTACTTAATCAAAATTTGATGCCCTCCGTAAATGTTGTAAGTTGATTACGAGAATACTTACCGTGTAAAAATACATCTAAAATATAAAAATTAAAATCTCTTACTTTGTTTTCTTATCCCAGTTATAGTTTACATAATATAATTATGTATTACTATTTATATCATTCAATAAAATATACTATTTTATTCTATACGCATACTATTTTAAATTCAAACAATTCAGAATTAAAATCCAAAAAAGATAGAAAGTAAACAATCCTACATTATCATCTACTCCCTATCTCTCTTATCATCAATTATTTTTCAAATAAATAATACGTAATTTCTCCTGGATAATGTAATACAGTTACCTTCCGCTCCTCTTTTTTAAAACTAACAGTATGCCCGTTTTCCCCTAAGTTCTCCCATCCATTTGCCTTTGTAATAGGCATTACACTTGTATATTGATAGTCCTCTTCATTATCATCGTTAATATGGATTGCTGACATTGGCACTGGAAAATCTTTAATTTTAGATTCTTTGTCTACATATATGAGTGCAAATAAACCAACTAATAACATAGCCATTGAAATACTTAAAACCAGTTTTCTTCTATTCATTTTCACTAAAAACCCTCTTTTCTCGCATATAACTTTCGTCATTTTACTAAATTTAATTATTCACGTATAGAAAAGACATAATTTAAATTATTTCTAACCTATTTTCTCTACTTTAAACAACATTATTGTTATATATTATAATTATAAGTTTTTAAATTTTGGAGGCGTTACATATTGCAGAAATTACTTTTTACTAAATGGACAGTTGTTATTTCTATTTTCATCATTTTTGGTACAATTTTCTACGTTACTAATGTTAATAATAACAGCGAAAAAGCAACTGTAGAAACAGCGGAGACAAAAACTTTCAAAACGAAATTACAACCTAAAATTAATGAATTGACTACTCATTATAATGACATCATCGAAAAAGATTGGTTACCTGCCTGGGAAGAGATTAACACGAATGGAGATTCAGTAGATCGAAATAAACTATTAGTTACAATGAGTGCTGTTTCCAAACAGTACGAAACAATTATGAACGAAATAGACACGCTTAAAATTGAAGAAAACATAACAGATATAGATATACAAAAACAACTACTTCAATTCACAACTCAGTTTAAATCCGCATCAAATTTCATGAAAAATGCAGCAAATTTAATTATAGACGGAGCAAATAACTCTACTCCAACCAATGAAACTATTGAAAAAACAAAACAAGCTTTAGGACTTGCGGATCAACATATTGTCATCGCTTTATCTACTTTAAATGAAGTTGAAGATAAATTAGGACTTACAAAAAAATAAAACTATTTACTATTTTAAAATAAAAAATGATTGCAATTCACAATTTGTATGTCTATAATGTTTTTATTGATTTACAATCAATGTGTTTATAAATTTTATAATTCGGATGAACCATTCAGGAGAAGGTCTATTGATCTACCGACGGGGCAAAAAGTTGTTATACCAACTTTGAAACTCTCAGGTCTTGGTTACAAGTAGAACTGCATGGGGACGAATCTCTGGAGAGACTCCCTCTCGCTTTCATAGAGCGCGGAGGAAAACGAGCACCGAAGGAGCAAATCCGCTACTTTAGCGGATAATCTCTCAGGTAAAAGGACAGAGACAAGCGAAAGAAAAAGCCGATTGTATCGGTTTATTTTTCTATCCCTTGTTTCTCCAGAGACCATTTCATTTACTTGAAGTGGTTTTTATTTTTTCTAAAAAAGGAGAATAAAGATGGAGACAGTAAGTAAAGTATTAGAACAACTAAATCAATACGTGTGGGGATTACCAACTTTGTTGCTACTCGTTGGAACAGGTATCATTCTCACAGTGCGTTTAAAAGGTTTACAGTTTAGTAAACTATTATACGCTCACAAACTAGCATTTAAAAAATCAGAAGATGCCTCTTCTTCTGGAGATATTAGTCACTTCCAAGCACTTATGACAGCTATGGCCGCAACGATTGGTATGGGAAATATAGCCGGTGTTGCAACAGCTGTTACAATTGGTGGTCCTGGTGCAATATTTTGGATGTGGATTACCGCTTTATTCGGTATGGCAACAAAGTATGCAGAGGCAATACTTGCAGTGAAATACCGTGTTAGTAATGAAAATGGTGAATATTCAGGTGGACCAATGTATTATTTAGAGCGTGGTTTAGGTAAGAAATGGCTTGCTATATTATTCGCTATATTTGGTACAACTGCTTCTTTCGGTATTGGTAATATGGTGCAATCTAATTCAGTTGCAGAGGCAATGCGAATTAATTTCTCTTTCCCTCCTGCTTTAACTGGTATAGTAATGTCATTTTTAATCGCAATTGTTATTTTAGGCGGTGTAAAAAAAATCGGGAAAGTGACGGGATATGTCGTTCCTATTAAAGCTTTCTTTTATATAATTGCTGGTCTTATCATTATTTTCTATCACTACGACCAAATTCCAGAAGCATTTTCACTTATTTTTTCTGGTGCATTTAATGGTACAGCAGCTGCTGGTGGTTTTATCGGGGCAACAGTTGCATCAGCTATCCAAATCGGAATGGCGCGTGGTGTATTTGCGAACGAAGCTGGTTTAGGGAGTGCACCAATTGCTGCTGCGGCTGCAAAAACTGATTCGCCTGCAAAGCAAGCTTTAGTTTCAATGACTGGTACTTTTCTAGATACGTTTATTGTATGTACAATTACAGGACTAGTATTAATCACTACAGGCGCTTGGAAATCTGGTAAAACTGGCGTTGAAGCTACAACACTTGCATTCCAATCTGTATTTGGTACTGCTGGTAGTATGATTCTCGGTATCGCAATTATTTTATTTGCCTACTCTACTATTTTAGGTTGGTCGTATTATGGAGAAAAATGTGTAGCTTATTTATTCGGAGAAAGTGCAGTTAAATATTATAAAGCAATCTTTATTGTCATGATTGCAATTGGTGCTAATTTAAAGCTAGGAATCGTATGGACATTTGCTGATATTGCAAATGGACTTATGGCAATTCCAAACTTGATTGGTCTAATTGGATTAAGTAGTATTGTTGTTGCTGAAACGAATCGTTTTTTACAAGCAGAGAAATTGAAAGAAAATAATAAAAAACAGGCAAGTTAATCTATGAAAAAAGGAATGACTCATACATGATGAGCATTCCTTTTTTCATCCCCTCTTTTACTCAATTACTATCATTAAAAATATATTTATATCAATATTTACTCCTTTTTATTCCTCCAAAAGTTTTTCACATAAATGTCATAAATCGTATGGTCTAACTATATAGTTGAAAAGGAATGCGACATTAAAGTGTCGCTGAAAAACTCATCCAAGAAAAGGGAGGAAAAATCTTTTGAAAAACAAAATCTTTGTTTTCCTATCTGTTTTATCATTTATTATTGGTGGTTTCTTCTTTAACACGAATACTTCAAGTGCTGAAACATCATCTACTGATTACGTTCCTAACCAATTAATCGTTAAGTTCAAACAAAATGCATCTTTAAGTAATGTGCAATCTTTTCATAAATCTGTCGGAGCTAATGTCTTATCTAAAGATGATAAGTTAGGTTTTGAAGTCGTACAATTTTCAAAAGGTACTGTAAAAGAAAAAATAAAGAGTTATAAAAATAATCCAGATGTGGAATATGCAGAACCGAATTATTACGTTCACGCCTTTTGGACTCCAAACGACCCATATTTTAATAATCAATATGGATTACAAAAGATTCAAGCTCCACAAGCTTGGGATAGCCAACGAAGTGATCCTGGTGTAAAAGTAGCTATTATTGATACAGGAGTTCAAGGCTCACACCCTGATTTGGCTTCGAAAGTAATTTACGGGCATGACTATGTTGATAACGACAATACATCTGATGATGGTAATGGTCATGGTACACATTGCGCTGGAATTACTGGAGCACTTACGAATAACAGCGTCGGAATTGCTGGTGTTGCCCCACAAACTTCAATTTATGCTGTCCGCGTATTAGATAATCAAGGAAGTGGTACTCTTGATGCTGTAGCGCAAGGTATTCGAGAAGCTGCTGATTCGGGTGCAAAAGTAATTAGTTTAAGTTTAGGAGCTCCAAATGGTGGTACTGCATTACAACAAGCCGTTCAATATGCATGGAATAAAGGCTCTGTTATAGTTGCAGCTGCTGGAAATGCTGGAAATACAAAAGCTAATTACCCTGCTTATTACAGCGAAGTAATTGCAGTTGCTTCTACAGATCAATCAGATAGAAAATCTTCATTCTCTACTTATGGTAGCTGGGTAGATGTTGCAGCACCAGGTTCAAATATATATTCAACATATAAAGGAAGTACGTATCAATCATTAAGTGGTACATCTATGGCAACACCTCATGTTGCAGGAGTCGCAGCTCTTTTAGCAAATCAAGGATATAGCAATACACAAATCCGCCAAATTATTGAGTCTACTACTGATAAAATTAGTGGTACAGGTACGTACTGGAAAAACGGTAGAGTCAATGCATATAAGGCTGTACAATACGCTAAGCAATTACAAGAAAATAAAGCTTCTTAATAAATAAAGTAAAATTTTAATCAGTCGATCTACCATTAATGCCGGATAAAATAGAAGGAGAGACTTCTACAATTAAAGCCTCTCCTTTTTACAAACTATATTACTCTCCCTGCTTTTTAACCATATGTAAATACAGTACAAAATCCATCATTGTTGACGAATGACCAAGTTGACGGATCATCGCTGTTATATTTCCTCTATGATATGTACCATGATTTACGACATGTTGCACTAATTCTAAAATCGAAGTTTCTAATTTCCCTACATATGGATTCTCAATAACAAATACAGCATTCACATCTTGTATTGTAATTAAAAACTCTTTATATTGATTTGCCATGTTTTCAAACATTTTTTCTAATTCATGTAACGATTTAGTTTCAATTTGTTTTCGTAAATCTTCTCGGTCTTGTATTGCTTCATCCATACTTTTACCATGCAATATATGTAACCACACTTGATCTGTAATATAAATATGCACAAAAGTATCCTTAATGGATGGGAATACACTCTGTATCTGCTCATTAAAAATCGTCTCATAGTTTGGTAACTCTTTTAATCGATTGAATAATCTAGTATTAGCCCAAGCATGGTAATCACACTGTTTTAATATATAATCTTTCAACTTATATTACCTCCTTATTGTATGAAACGAATGGTTTGTTTCTTCATTTCTGATTCTCTATCAGCCTTTGCAATCCCTTTTTCTTTCATTTCATGCTTATTTATCGTTTTATATTTTACATACGTATAAAATTCCGTTTGAAATGGAAATGGTGTAATCCGAATCGTTTCCTCGTCCACCCATTCAGCTTGAATAAGTTTCTCCTCTTTACTATTAAACATTTCTGTTCCTTCAAAACCATCTTTAAATAAGTCAATTTCATCTTTCTTTTTGACACCAGGCTTATTCATACATACGTATAAAGAAAGTTCATCACAAAACTTTAATAATCTATAATGTTTATCGAACATCGCAAACTGTTCCTTTGTTAACGTTTTCAAAATTCTTTTTTGTCGTTCTAATTCATGTTTATAAAATGACATCATCTCTTCATCTTCCTCGTTTAGTGGAAATGATAAAAAATGTTTACTACAAAGCAATGCCCCGTATGGATTAGAATTTTCAATTTCATTCAAACCAATCGTATAAAAAACAAAACGTAATGGGCTTGGACAATCCATAAATGTATATGGAATATTTTTAGCATCATTCAAAATTGGTACTTTATCAAGCTCTATCCATCCTCTGTCATGCTCATATATTGCATCAACTGTTTCTTTTAAATATGTTTTACTTTCAAAAAAGTCTTCTTTTATATGTTTTGCAATCTCTCCAGCTAAAAAACCATGATCATGTTGACGAATTAATATACTTTCCTTCTCATTTTTTTCACGAAAAATCATTCATATACTCCCCCTCATCCTCATATTAAAGCTTTTTATATGCATCGATTCTTAATTAATCCCTAAATAATAGAAGGGATTCAGTCTCTTGCAACGAAATTAACATAATTATATAGTATTCTATCTAATCATAGTGATAGCTTTATGTTTACTATCTATTATACTAAAACATTCATTCCAAAAATTTTTTTATGAGGTGAAAACATGAACAAAACAGAATTAATTAAAAACGTAGCTCAATCAGCTGATATTTCTCAAAAGGACGCTTCTGCAGCTGTACAATCCGTATTTGACACAATTGCTAATGCATTACAATCTGGAGATAAAGTTCAACTAATCGGTTTTGGAACTTTTGAAGTGCGCGAAAGATCTGCTCGTACAGGACGTAATCCGCAAACTGGCGAAGAAATTCAAATCGCCGCTGGTAAAGTTCCTGCATTTAAAGCAGGTAAAGAATTAAAAGAAGCTGTTAAATAAACAAGAAACCAGCCATTTTATAGGCTGGTTTCTTGTTTTTATTTAAGTAATTGCTTTATATTCTCTGCATGATACACTTCACAAATATAAAATACACATTTGCATTTACTTACAATTTGATACTTTCTAGTTGGATACACATTCGCTGTAACAGAACATCCATCAAACAATTCAATAATATTTCCAGATGGCTGATATCCTTCATATAATACATTTCTTCTTACTTCCATCTTTTCTATAAGCTTTTCAACAGGAATATTTCCACTCTCTAATTCACTCTTTATTGCGTCCGGTAAAAACGAAGTGTCTGCAAAAATTAGATTTTCAGATAACACCTTGCCTTTATAACTAATATTAGATACACGGTAAAGAAATGTTCCATCTTTATCAAAGAAATTCTTTGCTTCTTTCGGAATGTACTGTCTACCAAGTGCCTCTTGTTCAAGAACATCAAACTGAACTGTATCATTTAAAAGCTTTTCTAAAGCATGAATGGATGATGTATCTCCAGAAAATAAAATATTTTTAATTGCTTGTACGTTATAAGTGAATTCATTCTTTCTATTTTCCGCTACTAACATGAGGAACACCTCTTCTATAATTTTTTTATTTAAGATTTAAAAGTGCTGCCGCATCTAATTGCGTAATTTCAGTTACTTCCTTACTGAATATTGCAACAGAGGCCCTATAATCTAAACTAGGCTTTACATCTTCCATCATTGTATTATTTAATAACTCTTGTCTATCCTTAAAAACCAACAAGTTTGGAGGATCATTTGGAGCTGATACTGTAATATGTACTGGCGGAATCATTAGTCCTTCACCTGTCGCTTTCAGCACCGCTTCTTTTCGAGTCCAATATGTTAAAAATCCTTCTATTTTCTGTTCATTTGGCAGTTTCATAACTTGCGCTATTTCAATGTCTGTTAATACACCTTCTGCCATTTTCATAACATCTACATTTGGATTCATTTGTTCTACATCTATGCCAACAGGTGCAGATTTTGTAAAAGCAACGACAACCCACTCACCTGAATGTGAAACGGATAATTGCGGCATACCTTCTGGTAATTGTGGTCTTCCATGCTGCAATTTACATACTGAGCACATTCGATCAATTGGTACTTGGACTGGTGACATAGAAAGTATCTTACCGAGAACTAATCTACTTATTACGCAACCTATTATAAAACGAGCTCGATCTGCCGAATGGTGATACGAATTTGCTTTCTCTCGCTCTATATCATTTAGTAAATTGTAATGCCATGATTGTAAATCTGAAATTCTTGCCCACCATATTTGACAATCATTCTCATTCAAAGTTGGAATAGAATCTACAACTTTACTTTCTATCATGTAAACTCTCCTTTATTCAACGAATATCAATTTTCATAAGAAAGCATGCGTATATTGTTATTCATTGACAAGTACTTTCTCTTTTTCTGATACAGATAATGTTTTTTCTTTCTTCTTTGACATTACCTCTTTATCGGAAATACGTAAAGAAAATAGTAGTGCTATGAGCAAAAATATTGCTGATCCAATTAGTGCTGCTTGATATGGTAAAAAATCGAATTGAACGTTATTACTTCCAAAACCGGCTAGTATACTAGCTAAAACAGCTACTCCTATTGCTGAACCTAGTCGATTTTGCACATTGAATATAGTAGTAGCTCTCCCCATAGAAGGCGGCGTGATATTGTTAAAGGCAGAAAATTGAACCGCACCGACAGATTGACCTAAGAAAATACCGATACCAAACAATAATGCGCGGATTTGCCACGGATTCGTATCGTGATTTACAAAACTCAATAAAACAAATATAACCGCCGTACATATTAATCCAATAGAAATTACCTTTCGAGCTCCTAATTTCTTATATGACCATGGCACAATTTGTGAAGAAATCATTAATCCAATCGCCTCTGGAAATGTCGTAAGTCCTGATTCTAGCGCGGAAACTCCTATCACATTTTGATACATAAGTGGAAAAACAAATAACATTCCTAATAAACCGGCTGATGAAAATAATGATATAAGGCTCATCTTTCTAAAGACTGGTTCTTTTAATAAGCGTAAATCTAACATCGGTTGCTTTACTTTCAGTTCTACGATTATAAACAACGTAATGAATACACCCCCAGCTACCCCGGTACTCATAATTTCTGGAGAAATCCATCCTTTTGACGGTCCCTGGCTGAGTGCATATATGAGCATCGCAAATCCTGGTGCTGATAAAATAAAGCCGAGCGAATCAAAGCGACCAGCTGATTTTTCAACATGCTCTGCTAAAAATAGAAGTCCAAAGAGCAATGCAACGATTCCAAACGGTAGATTAATATAAAATACCCAACGCCAAGACATTTGATCTACAAAGAAACCACCGATGATAGGACCAACTGCTGGTGCTACAGCAATTGGCAGTACAATGAACCGGGAAATCTTCGGTCTTTCCTCTGGTGAAAATGTTCGGAATAACATCGCCATTCCGACCGGTGTTAAAAGCCCTCCACCAGCACCTTGAATGATACGGAAAATATTCAATGAAGTAATATCGTTAGCCATTCCGCATAAAGCAGAGGCAATTGTAAATACGAAAAGAGCAATTAAAAATACTCTTTTCGTACCAAAACGATCTCCTAACCAACCAGAAATCGGAAGGAAAACAGCTAAACTAACTAAATACCCAACATTCACCGTCCCCATTGCAGATGCAGGTACTTGTAGTTCCCTACTTATCGTTTGCAGTGCTACATTTACAATCGTTGCGTCCATCGCAGCCATAAACATCGCAGTTATATAAACGATACTTACAACTACTTTTGGATTTAGTTTTTCTTTCATTATCGTTTTCCTACTAATGTTTTTTCGCGAACTTGATTACCTTGTGGATTCAAATCTTTCCAGTTATATTCAACATATTCTAAGCAGCTCTGCCTACTAGCTTCTTCATATACGACATTCCAGCCAATAGGTACATCGAGAAAAGCAGGCCAGAGAGAATACTGGCCCTCCTCATTTATTAATACTTTATATGTGTAATTATCATTTTCAAATGGATTCGTCATACTCTACTTACCCCTTTCTTATTCTGCAAATATTTCGCTAATACTTGCCCAATTTCCGTAAGTGGACCTGGCTGACATAGATCTTTATGTCTACAATCAATATCGTGCTGCACAATTTGCCCGTCTAAATAATTTAGCCACGTATTTGGAGAAATAGGATCAAACCAGTCTGGTATAACAGTAGATCTAAAGAATAAGATATCTCCGTTATAAACTTTCGGTACATATTTCCCTAACAACCCTACTGAATTTACATATGTTTCTTTCAAGTTCAATATAGTCTCTTCTTCAAGACTTGCTAATGCACTTCCATCTTTACGAAGGATTTCAACTGCACTTTCCATTGTAAGGGGTTTACCATCCATGTTATCTGGATCATATCCGCCTAAAGCAAGTAATGCAATTAACGCTTCCTCTTCAGTAGGCGCTTCCGTATTTGGTAAGAAGTGTCCAGGATAAGAATCAAGCATAACGAGTAATTCTACTTCTTCCCCTTCATTTTGTAGTTGCGCCGCCATTGCATGCACAACATTTCCTCCAAGCGACCAACCTAATAAACGATATGGTCCATAAGGCTGTACTTCACGAACATGTTTCAAGTAATCCGCCGCCATCTCCTCTAAACTTTTTGGAAGTTCTTCATTTTTAGCAATACCACGTGCTTGTACACCATAGATTGGATAATCTGTTCCTAAAGATTTCATAAGTCCTGCATAGCACCAACTTAATCCACCTGCTGGATGTACACAAAATAGTGGTAATGGATCCCCGCTTGCTCGTAATGGAAGCAACACATCAAGTGCACTTTGACCATTCCCCATCTCAAGTCTTTCAGCTAACCCTGCAACAGTCGGTGCTGCAAATAAAGTACCAATGTTTAGTTCCACTCCAAGCGCCTCTTTCATGCGGCTCATAAGCTGCACTGCAAGGAGTGAATGACCACCAAGATCAAAGAATCCGTCATCAATTCCAATTTGAGGTACACTTAGCACTTCTGTAAACAAGTCACATAACATTTCTTCTTGCGGTGTTCTTGGACCACGACTAGAAGATGATGCGATAAATTCTGGAGCTGGCAATGCCTTTCTATCTAATTTACCGTTTGGAGTTAAAGGTAACTCATTTACTACTACAAAAGCGTATGGAACCATATAATCTGGTAAACTACCACTAGCAAACTGACGCATTTCATTCGTATCAATTGCTTCATTATTTGATGCAACGATATAAGAAACTAACCGTTTATCCCCTGGTTGATCTTCACGTACAATAACGGCTACTTGCTCAACTTTAGGGTGCTTCATTATGACTGCTTCTATTTCTCCTAATTCAATTCGGAATCCACGAATTTTGATTTGATGATCTGCACGTCCTATATAATCTAGCGTCCCATCATTACGCCAGCGAGCTAAGTCTCCTGTACGATACATTCTTGTACCTGGCTTGCTAAATGGATCTGCGATAAAGCGTTCAGCCGTTAATCCTGCTCTTCCTAAATATCCACGCGCAAGTCCTGCACCTGCAACATACATTTCTCCAACTACTCCAGGTGGGACTGGTTGTAAATAGTTGTCTAACACATACACTTTAAGGTCAGGTATACTGTACCCAATTAAACTATTTGCTCGTAAAGAGACGATAGTTTCATCTAATTCAATATAACTAACATGCACTGTCGTCTCCGTAATACCGTACATATTAATAAGCTTTGGTGCGTTATGAGGATGTCGACTATACCAATCTTCTAAGCGACTTAGCTCAAGTGCTTCTCCTCCAAAAACAACATATCGTAAAGATAATTTTTGGCCGATCTCTTCATTTTCACGATCTGCTTGCATCAATTGATAGAACGCTGATGGAGTTTGGTTTAAAACCGTAACCTTTTCTTTAACAAGAAGCTGTAAAAATTCTTTCGGCGAGCGACTTACAGTATGTGGAACTACAACTAAACGCCCTCCGTATAATAAAGGTCCCCAAATTTCCCAAACCGAGAAATCAAAAGCGTATGAATGGAACATCGTCCAAACATCGTTTCCGTCAAACTGGAACCAATGATCAGTTGCTCCTAAAAGTCTTACTACATTTTGATGAGGTATCATAACGCCTTTCGGTCTACCCGTTGAGCCTGACGTATAAATAACGTAAGCAATATGTGATGGAGATAATGGCTTAATTCGTTCCACTTCATCAATATTTTCTTCACTATATTTCTCAACTTCTGCTAGTACTTTCACATCATCAACTAAAACTTTTAGTGCCTCATCACATTCAATTTCCACTTCTGAATTCGTTAAAACACGTGATGGTTTCGCATCGTGTAGCATAAATGAAATACGGTCTGCTGGGTAATCTGGATCTAACGGAAGGTATCCAGCACCAGCTTTAAGAACAGCTAATAAGCTTACAACCATGTTTAATGATCTTGGCATCGCTAAAGCAACGAGTTGATCAGGACCAATCCCTTTTGCTATTAGGAATCGAGCTATTTTATTTGCTTTTCTATTTAACTCTTCATAAGTTAATTTCTTATCTTCAAAGACAACAGCAATAGAATTTGGATTTATATGAACCTGCTTTTCAAACAATTGTGGCAATGTCATTTCTGGTGCAATTTGAAAACCACCATTCCACTTTTCTAACACTGTATTTTTCTCTGCTACAGCTAATATTTCTAATGTGCCAATTGATCGATCCGGATTTGTAGCTGCATCATCTAATAACAAAATGAATCGTTCTATTAGTTTTTGAACCGTTTCACGTTTATATAAATCGGTACTAAACTCTAGTAATCCATGTAAACCGTTCGGAGTACCATCAACTCCGTTATTCTCACTAATTTCAAATGTTAAATCAAATTTTGCAGAACCGACGCTTTGAATTTCAAGGCTCGCTTCTAAATCTGGTACATGAAACGTTGCTTCTGGTGTATTTTGAAAAGCTAACATAACTTGAAACAACGGGTGGCTGTTTCGAGTACGTACTGGATTTAATACTTCAACAAGCCTTTCAAATGGAACATCTTGATTTTCATAAGCTGCAAGGTTTACCTGCTTCACTCTATTTAATAATTCTTTAAAACTTGGATCTCCTGAAGTATTTGTACGTAACACTAATGTATTTACAAATAAACCAACAATATCTGAAAGTACATCATCATTTCTTCCAGCAATCGGACTTCCAATGGGTATATCAGTGCCTGCACCTAATCTTGTAAATAGTGCACTAAGCCCTGCTTGCAATACCATAAACAAACTAACTCCATTCTCACGTGCAAGCTCTACTAACCTACTATGCATACCTTCATCTATATGAAAATGAATTGTTTCCCCGCGGTAACTCGTCTCAATTGGACGCTGGAAATCTGTAGGTAACTCCATTTGGTCTGGTAAACCTTTAAGTTCTTCTTTCCAAAAATCTAATTGTGTTGAAATAAGACTCTCTGGTGTCGTTTCATCACCTAGCAATTGCTGTTGCCAAAGTGCATAATCTGCGTATTGAACTGGAAGTGACTCCAGCTGAATTCTGTCCCCTTGACATCGCGCTTTATACGCCGCTGTAAAATCTCTCGTTAACGGCTGTAATGACCAGCCATCACCTACAATATGATGTAATAGAATTAATAATACATGTTCGTTTTCACTCACTGTAAAAAGTTGTAAACGAACTGCCGGCTCAAAATCGAGGTTAAAGCTATATCTTACCGCCTCTGAAAGTACACTTTCTAATTCATCTTTACATGTATTAGTTATAACCATTTCTAGATTTAAGTTTTCCATATCTAAAATTTTCTGATAGGAACTACCTAATACGTTAGGGAAAATTGTTCTAAGTGTTTCATGTTTCTCAACTACATCATAAAAAGCACCTTGTAATGCTTCCCGATTCAATATTCCATTCATACGAATGACTAGCGGAATATTATAAGTAGGACTTGGACCTTCTAAACAATTTAAGAACCATAACCTGCGCTGTGCAAATGAAAGTGGAACTTCATTTGGCCTACTTGCTTTCTGAATAGCTGGTCTTGCGCTTTTTGCATGGTTTAATTGTTTCGCCAGTTCGGCAACAGTTGGTGATTCAAATAGTTTCCCAATTCCTAATTCCACACTTAACGTTTCACGAATTCTAGCCATTAAACGAGATGCGAGAAGTGAATGTCCACCCATTTCAAAGAAATTATCATCAATGCTAATTCGAGAGACACCAAGTACTTCTGCAAATAAATCACATAATATTTCTTCTTTCGGATTTCTAGCAACTCTCTCATTGTTCATTCCATTAAAATCAGGAGCAGGTAATTTCTTTCTATCCACCTTACCATTTGGCGTTAATGGTAATTCTTCTAGCACAACAAATGCTGATGGTATCATGTAATTCGCTAAACTTTCTGAAACATAAGAACGAATTTCTGAAAGATTAATCGGTTCCTTTTCTTCTGCAACGATATACGCAATGATGCGTTTATCATTTGCATGATCTTCTCGTACCATTACTACCGCTTGTTGAATATTTTTATGTCGTTGTAATACCGTTTCAATTTCAGCTAATTCAATTCGGAATCCACGAATTTTAATTTGATGATCTGCGCGACTAATGTACTCTAACGCACCATCACTACGCCATTTCACAAGATCTCCTGTACGGTACATGCGCTTCCCTGATTCTCCATAAGGATTTGCAACAAACCGTTCAGCTGTTAACTCAGGTTTTCCTAAATATCCGCTTGCAAGTCCTTCCCCTGCAATATATAATTCACCAATAGCTCCAGGTGGAACTGGTTGTAACCCTGCATCCAATACATACACTTCTGTATTGCAAATTGGTTTTCCAATAGGAGGTATACCCTTTTCACCTTCATCAATGTTCATGAAAGTAGACCAAATCGTCGTTTCAGTTGGTCCATATAAATTAGTTATTGAGCAACCTAATTCTCGTAATTTATTTGCTAAATGCGCTGGAAGAGCTTCACCACCAACAAGTATGCTTAGCCCTTGTAGCTTCTCTGGATAATCAGTTACTAACGCCTGCCAAAGCGTCGGTGTAGCCTGCATAATGGTCACTCTTTCTTCATGTAAAAGTGTCGTTAATGCAGAAGGCTCTTGTATGTCTTCTTTTTGCGCAATTGTTAAACTTGCACCACTAATAAGAGGTAAATAAATTTCTAGTGCAGAAATATCAAATGCAAACGTTGTAACTGCTAATAAATGATCATTTTCATTTAATGAAAACTTTTGTTGCATAGCCATTAAAAAGTTACTTAAACCTCTCATAGGAACAATTACACCTTTTGGGTTTCCTGTTGAGCCTGAAGTATATATTGTATAGGCTGGGTTTAACAGTGATACATCATTCTTACATGCTATATTCATACGAGAATATGTATGTAACGCTAGTTTCGTTTCTTCGTCATCTAATACAATTTTTTTCATATCCTTTTCTATAACTAACTTAGATGAAACAGATGAATGTGTTATGATACAAACTGGTTTTGCATCATTTACTATATAAGTAACTCTATCTGCTGGGTATTCTGGATCTATTGGTAAATACGCTGCACCAGCCTTTAAGACTGCTAGCATACTAACTACCATTTCTATTGATCTAGGGAATACTAAAGCTACAAACTGGTTTGGTCGTATTCCTTCTTCTACTAAATAATGTGCTAGTTCATTCGCTCGTTCATTTAGCTCTTTATACGTAAGGTTTACACCGTCACAAGTAATCGCTAGTTTATTGGGATTTTTTTGCACTTGTTTTTCAAATGATATAGGCAGACTGATTAACTCATCGTCTTCCTTCGTTTCATTCCATTCCAATAAAACTTTATGATTTTCTTCAGGCAGAGTAATGTTTATTTTTCCAATCGACTCGTTTTTCTCATAATTATTTACTACTAATTCAAATAGATTCATAAATCTTTCTTTATGCAATGCTAGCTCCGCGCCATTATATACTTCGGGATTCGCATCAAAATGAATCATTAGCTCATTTTGATCAAAACGTTTATATACATTTATTGATAAATCATCGACAGGTCCTGCTGATAAGTTATGCGTAATACCACGATTTCCAGCAAAGTTAAGCCCGTAATCAAAAGGCATAACATTCACTAACGGTCCAAACAACCTTTGATTTTCACCTAGTAACTTTAAGTCTCTTCTTAATTCCTCATGACGGTATTTATAATGGCGACGTACATCTCGGATTTCTTTAGAAACTTGTTGCAATAATTCTGCAAGAGTTATATTTGGAGTTACTGTAATACGAAGTGGAACTAAATTCATTACCATACTTGGTGTATGAATAGATACAGAACCTAGACGTCCCATCATCGGTAAACCTAAAACAATATCATTTTCACCTGTTAATTTATGCATATAAATACTTGTTATAGCGACAATGAATTCCGGCCAACTTGTTAACGAAATATTGATATCTTCTAGTAAAGTTTTCGTGCTAGAACTAGATAAATAAGCTGTTTCTCGTGAAAATCCATTTGATGTTCTCGGTGCTCGTTCTGCCAAACTTACAACTTCTGGTTCATCTGCATACTTTTCTAACCAAAAAATACGATCTTCCTGAAATTGTTTAGACTCACGATACTCAATATCTTCTTGCACGACTTTTGCAAGAGAACCAAATGGTTTTTCATTCTTGTTTGTTTCTTCTATAAGTGATGTATACTCATTCGCTACCTTTTGGCTAAGAAGTGAAAATCCATAGCCATCCATCACAATGTGATGGATGCGCTGATACCAAAAGAAACGATTATTTTCAACTTGAATAAGTGCTTCAGTAAATAATGTATCTTTTTTCAAATTGACTGGTATAGATAAATCATTTTTCATCCATACTTTAGCAGCTTCTTCAGGATTTTCTTCTTTACGAACGTCAATAAAATGCATATGAAACTGTGATTCTTCAATAACTTGCCATGGGCCAATTTCATCCTCTTCGAAGCGAACATGAAGTGCTTCTGTTTCCATTACAACTTTACGTACAGCTAATTCAAAAATGTCTTGATGAATATTTCCGTTTATTTCTACATATTCCCCAGTATTATAAATTGGATTAAGCGGATCTAATTGTTGCGCAAACCACATACCAGACTGCGCAGATGATAACGAATGACGAATCTTTTGACTGTTAGGCATTCTTTACTACCCCTTTATTATGTAGTCTATTTGTTACAGCACCTGTGCTGTTTGTGAAGATAGTAAACTGTACCAACCTGCAACAGTTGGATGTTCTGCTAAATCTGCAAAAGTGATTTCTTTCCCTTCACGACGCCACTTCTCTACTAAACTCATAATTCTGACCGAATCAAGCCCTCTATTTAATAAGTCCTCATCAATATCAATACTCTCTACTGGCTCACGAAGTAGTTGTGCAACTAGTTCATGCACTTCCTGTATAGTGATTCCTTCACTCTCATCATCTTTTACACTTTGTAAATCGTTTAACAGTAGGTTTGTTGATGTCGTTACTGCACATCTATTAGATGCATACTCCAATGCTTGTTTATGATGCTCTAGTGAAAAATCAGCAACTGCATCTGCTACAAAGAACGGCTCTATACCATCCATAAATGCTTCACAAGCTGTTAAAAGACAGCCAATATGCGCATAAATACCGCAAATAATGAGTTGATCTCTTCCTTGTTCATTTAAAATTTCTAATAGATTTGTCTTTTTAAATGCACTATATCTCCATTTTGTTATGAATATATCATCCTCATCAGGAGTAAGTTCATCAACAATTTTCTTTTTATCTGGTCCAGCAGGTATACCGTCACCCCAAAAGTCTTGTAATAAACCTCGTTGTTCTAACGTTTGCCCACCAGGTTGTGCTGTATAAACAACTGGTATACCAAGTTCCTTACATTTTTCTCTTATCATTTTAATATTTGAAATAAGTTCTACTTTTGGTGATTCTTTATCGCTATATGCATCAAGAAAGTATTCTTGCATGTCATGAATTAAAAGTACTGCACGTTTCGGATCTGGTGTCCAATTCACTTTATTTTTTGGTAGTTCTGATTCAATTGGCATTTTATATACTGAAATAGATGGGATAGCCATCTAATCACTTCCTTCCGATTTTTATTATTGTTTTACTGTAATAAGCTTTTCAGCAATGACTTTACGTAGTTCTTTTTTGCTGACTTTTCCGACTCCTGTTTGCGGGAATGCTTCAATAAATTCAATTCGATCTGGAATTTTATAAGCCGCTATACCACGTTCTCTTAAAAACATTTTTAATTCACTTACTGCCGGAACTTGTCCGCGAACTATAACAAAAGCACAGGTGCGTTCACCTAAATAATCGTCAGGCATAGATACGATTGCTACGTCATGGATCGCATCGTGTGCTAATAGATGATTTTCAACTTCTTCCGCAGCAACTTTCTCACCACCACGGTTAATTTGATCTTTATCTCTTCCTTCTACAATGATGTATCCTTGTTCATTTACTTTTACAAGATCACCTGTGCGATAAAACCCATCCTTTGTAAATGATCGTGCATTATGCTCTTCGGCTTTATAGTAACCACGAATTGTATATGGACCTCGTGTTAATAAACTACCTACTTCGCCCGGTTGTACATCGTTGTCATTTTCATCAACAACTCGTACTTCATCGAGTGCAGACATTGGTCTACCTTGTGTATGAATAATAATTTTTTCCGGATCGTCTAATCTTGTATAGTTCACTAATCCTTCCGCCATACCGAATACTTGCTGTAACGTACATCCAAATGTAGGGCGTATACGTCTTGCAACCTCAGCGCTAAACTTAGCACCACCTACTTGAATAACCTCTAAGCTCGATAAATCGGCATTACGAGAAGATGCAGCATCAAGCCAAATCATTGCTAATGGCGGAACGAGCGCTGTAATTGTAACTTTTTCTTTTTCAATAAGAGCAAAGGCCTCATCTGGACTACCACCAGTTGCCAATACCACTTTTCCACCCGCATAGAAAGTTCCAAATGTCCCTGGAGAACTCATTGGGTAATTGTGTGCTACTGGAAGAACTGCCATATAGACGCTTTCTGCATTCAAATTACAAATTTCAGCGCTAACACGTAAACTATAAATATAGTCATCATGTGTTCTAGGAATTAATTTAGAAAGACCTGTTGTGCCTCCTGATAATTGGAGAAACGCAACATCACTTGGCTGAACTTCTGGTAATGAGACGGGATCCATATACAGATCATTTATGTTCACAAACTCTTCTTCTTCTCCCACTACAATTACATGTTGTAAAGTTGGCACTTTCTCTTTCACTTCTCTTGCTAGTTTTCGATAATCAAAACCGAGAGCCTTATCTGAAATAACGTAAGCGCTCGCCTCGCCAAAATCACAAAAATAACTAATTTCACTGCTTCGATGTGACGGCAGTGCAAAGACAGGAAGCGCTCCAATTCGAAATAGTGCAAAACATATTTCGAAAAACTCGATAATGTTAGGTAACTGGATTACAACTCTGTCCTCTTTCTTTATTCCTAAATTTAGTAAACCTGCTGCTAAACGATCTACCTTTTTATTAAGTTCACTATATGTTATATGCTTCTTACCACTTACAACCGCGATTTGATCTCCATATTTCTCAGCCCGCTCTCTTAACACTCCTCCAAATGTTTCACCAAGCCAACATCCTTCTTCTCGGTAACGATCGGCAAATTCTTTTGGCCATTCTGTATAACCTACTAGCATTCTTTCTTCCCCCTATTTTTCATTAAGTGAACTATCTCTTAGCCCTAAAGCTTTTAGCATTGTTTGGAACTTAGCTGATGTTTCTGCTAACTCATCTTCTGGTTTTGACTCAGCAACAACTCCAGCTCCTGCATATAAACGCAGTGTATTTTCTTGTACTTCAGCACAACGAATTGTAACAATCCATTCTCCATCTCCATTTAAATCGCTCCATCCTAGCATTCCTGTAAAGAACTCGCGGTCAAATGGCTCAATATGCTGTATAGCCTCTCTTGCTTTTTCCATCGGAGTTCCGCAAACTGCTGGCGTAGGATGAAGGGCAATTGCTAATTGTAAAGAAGAAGTATTTGGATCCTTCAGTTCACCTTTCACTTCTGTAGACAAATGCCACATCGCTTCACTATGAATAACTGATGGCTTTTCTGGAACATGTAATGTATGACAATACGGACGAAGTGCAGCGGCAACCGCTTCAACTACTACCGCATGTTCATGTAAATCTTTTGGAGAAGAAAGTAATTCCTCTGCTCTTCTTTTATCTTCTACTGGGTCCTCACTACGTGGCCTTGAACCAGCTAACGGATTAGAAATAACTTGCATACCATTACGTGAAACAAGTAATTCAGGACTTGCTCCAATTAGCGTCTTACTGTTCTCTTTTTCATCTTTCGGTAAATTCACAGCAAATGTATAACCATGCTTATTATGTTCTGCTAATTCTCGCAGAAGTTTTTGCTTATCAATCTTTTCGGAAGATTTAACATCTAACGATCTGGATAGAACGATTTTCTTTAAATCACCGTCCTGTATTTTTTTAATTCCTTGCTTCACACCATTCATATAAACTTCAGGGTCTGGCATTGGCGTCATTTCAAATGTTACGTTCTCATTTGTTTCAAGCTGATTTGTTGTATCCAATTGTAAACGCTCAGAAATCCTACTATATTCTGGTACGATAAGTTGGACTTCTTTTCTACGATCAAATGGCAAAGCACCCACAACGATAGGATTTGGATTTCCAGCTTGTTTCGCATTACTTAATGTCGCTTGCACAAGCTCTGGGAAATTTTCAATTTCACGATGCTTTACTGTAGTAAACTCTCCTTCTGCTAATATAGTTCGAGTTGGTGAAGCGAAAAAGAATGAAGATTCAGTCTTATAATCTTCTAAAAGTTTTTCTGACAATTCCTTTACAGCTATATGTTCATTCATAATATAATAACCTCCTGAATTTTTATTAAACTCCTAACGTAGCACCGCCATCGACACATAAATTGTGCATTGTAATATGACTTGCTCTATCTGAGGCTAAAAATAACACGGCTTCAGCAACTTCTGAAGGTTGTGCAATTTTTTGTAATGGAATTCCGAGTCTATATGTATTTTGAGAACCAGCAATTATATTTTTAGCTCCATTCTCATCAGCCCATAGTAATCTTTGCATCTCAGTTTCAGTAGAACCTGGAGAAACTAAGTTGCAGCGTATATTGTATGCCGCAAGCTCTAGTCCTAAACATTTCATAAACATCGTCGTTGCAGCCTTTGACGCAGCATACGCAGCCATCTCCATTCTCGGCGTATTTGCCGCATTTGAACCGACTGTAACAATTGCCCCTGATTTTCTTAACATCATATTTTTACTTACCGCTCGGGACATATTGAAAACCCCTGTAGTATTTACAGAGAATGTTTTATTCCAATCTTCATCACTTAACGAATGAATTGGTCCCATACGTAAAACCCCTGCAACATTTATTAAAATATCTATTGGCGCTATTTCATTTGCAATATGATTTACCATGTCTTCAACAGCAGCGCTATTACTCACATCTAAACGAAACGTTTTCATACGTGTTTTATTTAATTCATTTTGATTTAAGAGTACATTTAACCCCTCTTCATTTTGATCAACCGCAATAACTGTGGCTCCTCTTTCTAAAAACATTTTGGCAACAACACTGCCTATGCCTTGTGCTGCACCTGTTACTAAAACTGTTTGCCCATCAAATTCCCCTAAGTTCATTTTCTCTATCCTTTCACATAAACATTAATTTCATTAAGTGACATGAATGATATTGATTTTCATTATCAGTTGTGTCGTAAAAAATAATACACTTACTAAACTAACTGGTCAAGTGCGCATTACTTTAAAATCCATTTTATTGATAATGTTTTTCATTTACTATCTTACACCGAAATGATAATGTTTCTCAATAAACTTGTCAATCTTTTTTTATTTTTCAGATAAAGTATTTTAATGCTTCTTAATAAAATCATATGTAAACGCATTAAAAGTACTTATATTATAAATAAAATTCAAAGTCCTCTTTTTAAAATTGAAGAAGCTAAACTAGAGATACGTTCATTTAAAATGCTTTATGAAAAACTCAAGTATATATTTTCTCAATATTTTTCTGAAAATATATCTTACAAATACTAATGAATGTCTTTTTTGTCATTTAAGATTTAATATATATTTCGAATACGATGTATCGATTTATTATATTTCAATATAATCCAAATCGGCATTTCACTCACTTTTACATCTATGAAAATCACAAAAGTAATTTAACCTTGTTAAAATAACTCATAAAAAAGCATCCTAATTAATAGAATAGGATGCTTTTTCGTAATCATATTGTTATAGAAGATTTATATACTTATGCTACGCTGCGATACTCTTCTTCTTTTTCTTTTTTCTGTTTAGGTGCTTGAATTAAAATTGCGATAATGAATGACACGACACATAATACACCGATCACCATGAACGTTGGTTTGAATCCACCTAGAAGTGCACCGATAAAGGAACCTGCAAGCGCCCCAAATCCAAATCCTTGATACACAATTCCGTAGTTCTTACTATGGTTTTTCATACCGAAGAAATCACCAACAATAGCTGGGAAAATAGTGATATTTCCACCAAAGCAAAACGCTACACTTGCTACACATACGAAGTAAATACCATAATTTAAATCTACAAAACTTAGAACTAAGACTGAACTCGCCATAACAACAAAAGTACCAGTAACGATTTTTAAACGCCCAATTTTATCCGATAATGGTCCTAAAATGATACGACCTAATGTATTGAAGATTGCAACCATAGCCACCGCATTAGCTGCTGTTGCTGCGCTAAGTCCTACAAGTTGAACACCAATGTCTTTTACCATACCAATTAAGTATAAGCCACTCATACATGATGTAAATAACATGATAAATAATAAGTATACTTGTTTTGTGCCTAACATTTCTTTCGTTGTGTATTCCTTAGTTTTTGTTTCATGAACTGCTCCTTGATCTGCAGCTTGATGGATTAAACAAGCACCAATTACAATCATAGCTGTAACAATTAAACCCCAGTATATAAATGCTTGCGATACACCAACTGATTCAATCAACTGTGCGTTAACGTATTTAAAGATTAAGCTACCTGAACCATATGCAGAGACAGAAATACCAGCAATTAAACCTTTACGCTCTGGAAACCACTTTATTAAATTTGATAGTGAAGTGATATATGCTGTACCATCTGCATAACCTACAACAACTCCCGCTAGTACATAAAGTAATATTAATGAGGATGCTTGTGAGCTAAGTATTAATCCTAGTCCTAATGCTAATCCAGCTATCATAATAAGTTTACGAAGTCCCCATTTTTCTTGCAATTTACTCGCAAATAAAGTTGAAAATGCTAAAGAAAGACTAGTAATTGAGAAAGTTATCGCAACAGCGTTAAGACTCCAACCGTATTTACTAACTAAAGGCTGATTGAATAAACTCCATGTATATATCGTCCCAAGCCCCATTTGTACTATAACTGTGCCAAGGACAACAAGCCATGGATTAACAGTTGATTTTTTCATACCTTTCCGCCTCCTCTTTCTATTTCAATGCTATTCGCTAAATTTACTTTTTTTATGTTCATTTTGGTCACCTCTTTTGATTTGACACCTTCATTGTATAAGATGTTTTCGTTTATGTAAGCACTTACAAGGCGGAGCGTCAAAAACGTAGAATCAGTTACAAAAAACGAAGGATGAAATACAAAAACTACTTATTAAATACGTAACAGTTATTTAATAAGTAGTTTTTGTATAAGCTCGATTTACATTTGTTTTTGAACCCTTTTTAAAAAGTGAAACAATAAAACCGTCTCTTTACTATTTATTAAAGAGACGGTTTTATTGGGTCAATTCATAAGCCTGACTTTCTTTATACGTTTATAATTGTTTCTTCAAATGTAACAATTGGCTCTACAAATTCCATCATAATGAAAGCATTTTTAATACGTCTTGTTAAAACTTCTTTTAATTCTGCACACATTTGTTCTGTAAGTGATTTTACAAATACAAAGTTGTGATAATAAATCACACTCTTCTCTTTACTTAATGGGTTTAAAAACATCCCCTCTTTTGTAACGAGAGCATTAGAATGTCCCGATAAAGTTGAAAGAAACGTCTCTAAAATTTTTATTTCTCTTTTTGAAAACGATTCTTCACAAACTACTTTAATATTCATTTCTGTTATCATTTATATATTCCCCCAACCATTTTTTCACAAGGGGATACTATAATACTATTAAATTTTCACAAGACTCCCCTTGTCGTTCATAAAATTCACCAGAAAACTAAGTTGACTAACTTGTTTTTTCCCTTTAGACATATAAATCTTTCCTTTCGTATATATTACTTCTACATTTGTAATTGATTACCTTTTTATATTAAAGTTTTTCTATGTTTTTAATTGGAATTTTACCAATTAGAGATCTTATTAATAAACGTATATTTTTCTTATACTCCTGAAAAAAACTTTACTTATCTACTTTACGTTTTGTGCTACATAGTGTCTGTCTTTTGAATAATTTGTTTCTCTGCAGTATTTAGTTTCGCTAATGCTGAAAACAATTTACTTTGCTTATAATACAGTGAAACTTTAATCAGCCCTCGCCTAACTTCTTTGCTTCCACTGAATTTTGAGGCGGGGGTCTTACTGCCCAGCAAATAGCGGGATAAACTTAAATAAAATATAACTTTTAACACAGGAGTACTTTATACTCTTCAATTAGAGAACAAATTTTTTTCCAATAAATAAAACTAAATATTCACTAATATATCTATCCGTGGTTTAATATATATAATAAAAAAATATTTCTGTCTTTAATGAGGAGGTACTATGAAAGCAAACGTAGGGGATACTATACTTTTTCAACGAAATAATTTAAAGATTACAGGATCTGTATTAAAACTTTATACTGAATCGGTCTTAGTTGAAATTACAAATGTAAGCGGTGGTACTTTTGAATTTGATCGAACAATTGTAAATCATAAAAACTATAAAGTTTTAAATACAAATACATAAAACAACACAAAATAGCCCCTGCTCAACAGCAGGGGCTATTTTATATAAAAATATTTCACTAGTTTATATACCCTAAAACATTAACAATCTTACTCGCTTTTAAATTGTTAATATGATAATAAATTTCTAAACCTCTTCTCTCTGCTCGTAACACTTTACCCTTCATTTTTGATAGATGTTGTGAAACAGTAGATTGCGGAATATTCAGTAACTCTGTTAATTGTGTTACATTACAAGTTTTTCTCGTACTTAATTCATTTACAATTTGCAGTCGGATTGGATGCGCCATAATTTTTAAAATATCTACATCTTCTTCTGAAACTAAAGTTTTTCTCATTTCACTCGTATATGTTGTCATAAGACATTCCCCTTTTATATGAATTCCATATTCATAAGATCTATTTCCAAATTTTTTAAAACCCTTGATTAAAACTTTCATATAGAAATAAAAGGATTTTAAATTTTTGAAAACAGAACTTACATTTACTTTATTTATTTATTTGATACATATACATAATACAATGTTAATATGTGCTCTATGTGAAGTTCACATAAATTTGTGATGAAGATTTACTTAGCCACTCGCATCCTACTCATCTAATTACCCACTGCATAAAATCATCAGTTATTTTAACACATTTTAGGCGTTTGTATATACTATTTATAAAACAACTTTTATAAAGGGAGGATTCATATGCCTACAGCGTTACAAGAAGAAGTCGAAGAAGCACGGGAAACATATGTCAGTCGTATCATCTTAGTTGGAGGATCGACTTTATTTTTAGTAGGCGGGGTTATCTCAGCAATTTCAGCTTTTAAAGCTTATAATCGTTTGGAGAATACGCCGCCTACTAAAAATAAAACGTCGCCTCCAATATGAAGAGACGACGTTTTATTATTCATACATATGACACTAAAAGTATCGGTAGATTCCCTACTCCATTTTTTAAGCTTACTTCACCACAAACCGCGTCTGACTACACCCATCCTTCTGCTTCGTTACTTCTAATACAGCTGGCATTGCGTTTTTCAGCTCTTGAACGTGTGAAATGACACCGATAAATCGTCCTGATTTTTGTAAGTCAATTAAGGCGTCTACCGCTTTCGTTAATGATTCTTCATCTAATGAACCGAACCCTTCATCGATGAACATCGTTTCGATGGAAATACCACCTTCATATGCTTGAATGACATCTGCCATTCCTAGCGCTAAGCAAAGTGATGCGTTAAATTTCTCTCCGCCGGATAATGTTTTTACATCGCGCGTTTGGCCAGTGTATGCATCGTACACATCTAAGCCTAATCCACTTTGACGGTTTCTTTTTTCAACTCGCTCACTTCGTTTTAAATAGAATTGTCCATTTGATAATTTACGTAGTCGTTCGTTTGCGATTTGAACGATTTGTTCTAAATACTCAATTAAAATGTAACGTTCAAATGATATACGACTTTCGTTATCACCTTTCATTACTTCATATAAATCAACAAGTTCTTGGAAGGCTTTTTCTTCCTCGTGAATTTGTTCGTCAATACGTCTAATGTTTTCATGTAAATCAGAAATATATGTTACCGCATTTTGCGCACGTTGACGTTTTTCTTTAATGATATCGAGATTAATTTCTAGTTCTTTTATGTGTTCACCTAAAGATGTAATATCCATATACTCTTTATCTTTTAATTCTGAGTTTAACTCTTCGATTTGTTTTGCAAGCACTTCAAGCGATGAATAATAACCTTGAATTTCTTTTTGTAACATCTCCATCTCGGCATCGCTTAATTTGGCTTCTTTATACGTGAATTCATCTGTAAACCCACTTTGTTCTAGCTCTTTCATAAAGCGTGCGAAAGTCTCTTCTTTCTTTAATTTTGCACTTTCAAATTGATTAGAAGCACCTTTTTGTTCTGCTTGAATACGTATATTTTCATTTTGCCAATGCTGATACGCTTCCTGGACTTTCTTCCATTCGTCCTCCATTAACCTAAGTTCCTGCATAGCTTGGTCAAACTGTGCTTTCCAAGCTTGTACTGTTTGTAAGTTTTCTGGAATATTTCGTTTATCATGTTCATATGACGTACGAAGTTGCATACACTCCATTTCTGTACGGTGCTGCATTGTTTCCACTTCTCGTTTTTGTTTCTGAAGTTCTTCTATTTTTTCTTCTACGCTTTTCATGTTCGCAGCAATCTGCTTACGTGTTTCTTCACTTGCTTTTAACGTATTCACGTCTGCAGCTAATTGTTTTCCTTTTTGAACAAGTGCACTATATGTTTCAGCTAATTTTTCCGAATTGTAGCCGCGCTTCACAACTTCTTCTATCACTTGTTCATATTGTAGTCGATAGAAATTCCATTTCTCCTCTACTTGCACATGTAA
Organism: Bacillus sp. PPSBB_2; assembly: GCF_045291115.1. NCBI lineage: Bacteria > Bacillati > Bacillota > Bacilli > Caryophanales > Bacillaceae > Bacillus > Bacillus sp. PPSBB_2. The sequence continues at coordinate 2,339,711 of NZ_CP147983.1, read as the reverse complement.
TTTTTCAGCAATGTTCTTCTTATCTCTTAAATCGTTTAACTCTTTTTCATCGATCGCATTACTTTGCTCTGTAGCTTTTTGCGGATGATTCGTACTACCACATACCGGACAAGATTCACCGTCATGTAAATGAAGAGCTAATATACCAGCTTGTTCACTTAACCAGCGGCGCTCCATGTTTTCATATGCACGAACTGCCACTTGCATTTTATTAGTTGCCGCTTCTTTTTCTTGCTCGAATTTTTGTTTTTCTTGCCAAACATCATATGCTTGCTTTAAAACTTTTGCATCTTCTCGCATATTCGTTAGTTCTTCTACTTTAGCTACATATTGCTCAAGTGCTTGTTCTAATTGCTGCAATTCATCAGACATTCTCTGTTTTTGGTTTGTATGCTCTTCTAGTTGTTGATCTAACTTTTGCATACTTTCTTTTAATTTCCCTATTTGAATTTCGGCATTTTGTAAATTCAGCTTTCTCTCAGCTAATGATTCAATGATTGCTTGTAACTCTTCTAATCTTTGAACAAGTTTTTTAGCCTCTTCTCGTTCAGCTTCTTTATTCTTTACTACTTCATACTTCTCCTTAGCAAGTTCAAAGCTGTTCATTATCTGTTCTTGTTTGACAATTATCTGTTTTAACAAACTTTCAACTTTCTGCTCATTTTCCATCGCTTCTTCATACCATTGTTCAAATGGTAATAAGCGCTTTGCTTGTTCCGCACGTTTAAAGGATTTTTCTTTCCTTTCAATTGCTGCACGGTTCTCTTGTAAAGTGTTATATTTCTCATTCTTTTGTTGTAAATCTATAAATTTCTCATTTATAGATTTTGCTGCATGAAAACGTGTTTCTGCATCCTTTAATTGCTTCGTTTGAACATCTTGTTCTACTTGTAATTGCTCAACCTCTGCTTTATACACGGTTGTTTCTTGTTCTAACGCTTCTACTACTTGATGCGTATTTACATGTTCTTGTGCCACTAATGTCTCTAATAATGCTCCATCACGGATTGGTAATTTAAAAACATTACGGAAATAGAGCTCTCTCTCTTTTTGTTTTTCTTGCAAGACATCTTTCCATTGTTTTCTCTTTTGATCAAGTAACTCACGCATTAATTTATAACGATCCGTTTTAAAAATACGACGTAAAATCTCTTCTTTGTTTTCCGTCTCAGATGTTAATAGTTTTCGGAATTCCCCTTGGGGTAACATAACAATTTGGCTAAATTGATGTTTACTTAACCCAATTAAATCTTCCACTTTTTTGTTTACGTCTGTTACATGAAAACGATCGACGGCTGGAACGTTTTCTCCATCAATAACTTCATATAATTCTACTGCATGTCCTGTAATGGTCTTATTCCCTTGTTTTTTATGTCCAAGTTGTCGTTTTATTTCATAGCGTTTCCCTTTTAACTGAAAGGTTAATTCAACACTTGTATAAACATTATCATCAGCAAATTGACTTCGAAGCATGCTCGTATCACTACGTTCTTCTCCACTAGCCTCACCATATAACACATAACAAATCGCATCAAAAATCGTTGTTTTTCCAGCTCCCGTATTCCCAGAAATAGCGAAAATACGATGTTCTCCAAGATCTTCAAAATCGATTACTTCTTTCTGTTTATATGGCCCGAATGCTGTCATAATAAGCTGAATCGGTCTCATCCTCGTTCACCTTCCCGTTCTTGCACTGTTTGTAATACATCTATAAATAGGCGTTCTTTCTCTTCTGATAAATCTAACCCTTTCATTTCTTTATAGAAAGCCTTTAAAAGAGATAAATCATCCGTTTTATGTCTTGAAACCGTTACTTCATTTGTATCTGTGAGTTCTCGCCTTTGCATCGCTCTTTCAACGTGCATTGCATTTGGATATACAGATCGTATTTTCTCCATTGGCTGTAAGACAGGGTTTTCGTCTAATAATTTTACAAATACGTAATCTTCACTTACTGGGTGCTGTAATAATTCATCTATTTTCGCTTCTACTGTTCGCATTTTACGACGTGGTGAAAGTAACCTTTTTTCAATTGCTACTTCACCAGTTTCATTCAGTTCTACAATGTAATAACCTTTTTTATGTTTCTCTTCAGAAATTGAATAGGCAAGTGGTGAACCTGAATATCGAATCGTCTCATTACGTACGAAATGCGCTTGATGTAAATGTCCAAGCGCTGTGTAATGAAACTTATCAAAATAATGACTATTTACATATTCAGCACCACCAATTGAAAGTGGTCGTTCTGCATCACTTGTATTCTCCTCCGCTTCTCCTGAAGAAGTTACAAATGCATGTCCAACAAATACATGTCTAGCTTCTTTATCCATCGTTTCAGAGAGCTCATTCATAAAAATGCGCATCGCATCATCATGAGAACGTACGTCTTCATTTTTCAACACGTGCCTCACTATGCTTGGGTCTGCATACGGTATTAGATGGAAGTGAACCTCTCCATATTCATCATTTAGTACAACAGGTTCGTACGGGAATTGAAATTGACCTACAATATGTAATCCTTGTTTTTTCATTAAACTACTTCCAAAATGGATACGATCCGGACTATCATGATTACCAGCTACTGCAATAACTGGTGTTTGTAAATCAATAACTATTTTTTGCAGCACATCATTTAATAAGTCTACTGCTTCTGTAGGTGGAATTGCTCGGTCATATAAATCCCCTGCAATAATTACAGCATCTGGTTTTTCTTCTTCAACAGCCTGTACAAACTGATCTAATACAATCTTTTGGTCTTCAGTCATATACACGCCATGAACAAGCTTTCCTAAATGCCAATCCGCTGTATGAAATAACTTCATATTTTTCTACTCCTTTTAATTTACTGATTTTAGTGAAACGAGTTGATAGTTTATTGTAGTTTTTCCGTTCTCCCACTCTAGCTTCAATATCGTTGCACTTCCAATTCTTTCTTCATTTGATTTATATAAAGGCAATATTTCTTGAACTGTAAATAAGTGATAACCATCCAATATTAATTGAAATATATTTTCTTCAATATGTAATCTTACTTCTTTTTCATTTGAAATAATTTTTGTGTGCATCTCAAATTTCATGATAGATACAACCCCTTTTTATAATCTCTACATTTTAATAGTATAGTGGCTATGCAAGATTGACAAGTACATACACAGCAAAGTACACACTTTTCTATTGTTATATGCTTTATGTATTTTATATAAAATACGGTATGTGAAATTTTATATTTTCCCCAAAATAAAAATGCCTATTGTGACATCTTTATTTTTGTATAAAGTCTTTCATTACATAATATAAAACGGTAATTAAGACGATTGCGACGAAAAATGAGAACACTGCGACAATGTAGCCATCTTTATTTAATAAAATACAGAATGAAATAGATATTATAAAAATCGGAAATACGAGACGTACTTTATCCTTCACTTCTTCTGTCGTATCTGTATGATGAAAATACTGCGTTATTCCTATCATTAAAAAAGACAAAATAATAACCGACAATAGTAAAGGTCCTGGCATTCCGATTTCTCCTTTCTCTATTTCTAATTCAGTGTAAAATTTTTTATTACAATTGTACGATTTATTTTTTCTTCAAACACACTTTTAAAATTGATAATGAACATTTCACACCTATATAATAGCGCTTTTATCATTATAACTTCAAATAATTACACTTACAGTAATGTTGTAATATTCCCCCTCAGTCTCTGAAATCCTGCAAAGATAACTCGTCAAAATATGCAGTGACCAAATTAATATTTACCGTCAACTTTTGACAAAATTTATAAAGGACATTTCAGTACATATCAAGAATTAAGAATAAGAAGATATGTAAGGGAGGATGCATTATGACTGAACAAGTTTTATTTTCTGTTAGTGAAAACGGCGTTGCGACAATTACTTTAAACCGTCCAAAAGCACTTAATTCTTTATCTTATGACATGTTACAACCTATCGGACAAAAACTTAAAGAGTGGGAACACGATGAGCGTATTGCACTTATCGTGTTAAAAGGAGCTGGCACAAAAGGTTTTTGTGCAGGCGGCGACATTAAAACTCTTTATGAAGCGCGTTCCAATGAAGTGGCATTGCAACATGCAGAACGTTTTTTTGAAGAAGAGTATGAAATTGATACATATATTTATCAATATACAAAACCGATTATTGCTTGTTTAGATGGAATTGTAATGGGCGGTGGTGTCGGTCTTACAAATGGTGCGAAGTATCGCATTGTAACTGAGCGTACGAAATGGGCAATGCCAGAGATGAATATCGGCTTCTTCCCAGACGTCGGAGCTGCATATTTCTTAAATAAAGCGCCTGGATATACAGGACGATTCGTTGCTTTAACAGCATCTATTTTAAAAGCTTCTGACGTATTATTTATTAATGCTGCTGATTACTTTATGACATCTGATTCATTACCAGAGTTTCTTACTGAACTTGAAAGTGTAAATTGGCATAAAGAAGATGATGTACATACTAATTTAAAAGAAGTTATTCGTACATTTGCAACTGCTCCAAACTTAGAAAGCGAGCTTGCTCCTTCATTAGAAGTAATCAATTCACATTTTGCTTTCGATACAATTGAAGAAATCATCCATTCATTGGAGAAAGATGAAAGTTCCTTTGCTCTAAAAACGAAAGAAACACTGTTATCAAAATCCCCTATTTCACTAAAAGTAACATTAAAACAGTTTATTGATGGAAAAGATAAATCCGTTGAAGAATGTTTCGCTACGGACCTTATACTTGCTAAAAATTTCATGAGACATGAAGATTTCTTCGAGGGAGTACGCTCCGTTGTCGTTGATAAAGATCAAAATCCGAATTATAAATATAAACAGTTAAGTGACGTTTCAGAAGAAGATGTGAATCGTTTCTTTAACTTACTTAATGCATAAAATGAAATTGTCATGAGGGGAGGTTTTGTTCATCCCCCACCTAACTTCTTTTCTTCAGCTAAATCTTGTGCGGTGAAAATCTTACTACCCGCAAATAGCGGTATAAAATCGAGGCTATATAGTAGTGTAATTAGAGCTACTATATAGTCTTTTTTATTTAATTATTTTTAATAAAATTTAATTTTATTAAATCCATTTTTGTGCTACACTGATTTTAATCAAATATTCTAAAAATAAAAAGGAGGGACGGCTATGATAGAAAATTATCTTCTTTTCATCATTATGTCTATTTGCCTCATCATTTTACCTGGTCCAGATACAGCAATGGCTACGAAAAATACATTGGTTGCTGGTAAAGTCGGTGGAGTGAAAACAGTGTTTGGTACATGTATTGCACTATTAATTCATACTTTAGCTGCTGTAATTGGTCTTTCTGCACTTATTGTAAAGTCAGCTCTTTTATTTTCTATTTTCAAGTACGTTGGGGCTCTCTATTTAATATATATCGGTATTAAAGCCCTTTTAGCAGTAAGAAACAAAGAAAACTTAGATACAAATGATCTATCTTTGAATAATGAAAACGAACATACTTCTTGCTTTCGCCAAGGATTTCTTACAAATTTATTAAATCCTAAAGTAGCAGTCTTCTTTTTAACTTTTTTACCACAATTTTTAAATCCAAATCATAATACATTTATCCAACTTCTTGTAATGGGCCTTACTTACCTCGTTTTAACAGTCATTTGGTTTGCATTTTATATATTTTTAATTGATAAAATTAGTGCTTTTATGAAAAAACCGAAGACGCAACGTTATATTCAAGGGCTAACAGGAGTCGTCCTAATTGGATTTGGTATTAAACTAGCTTTTGAAAAAAATAATTAACAAGACGAAAACCACCACTATTAATAGTGGTGGTTTTCATCTAATAACTGATTTGGTTGTTTACTCTATATTAAAACCAGCGCTCAGTTACAACTTTTTTACGTGTATAGAATTGAACGCCATCTGTACCATTTGTACCTAAATCACCAAAGAATGAAGCTTTATTTCCTGCAAATGCGAAGAATGCCATTGGTGCTGGAACGTTTACGTTTACACCAATCATACCAGCATCGATGTTATCACGGAATGTTTGTGCATGTTTACCATTTGACGTATAAATAACCGCACCATTTGCAAATTTAGATTGATTTGTTAGTTTAATACCTTCTTCTAAATCTTTAACACGTACAATACTTAATACTGGAGCAAAAATTTCATCTTGCCAAATTTTCATTTCTTGATTCACGCCATCAAAGATTGTCGCACCTACAAAGTAACCTTCTCCAACTTCTTCATTAATTTTACGGCCATCTACTAATAAAGTTGCCCCATCTGCTACACCGCTATTAATATAGCCTAAAACGCGCTCTTTATGAGATTCACGGATTAATGGTCCAACATAGTTATCTTCGTTAAAGCCATCGCCTACTTTTAATTTTTTCGTTTCTGCTACTAATACATCAATAAATTCATCAGCAATTTCATCCACTACTGCTACTACTGAGCATGCCATGCAGCGCTCTCCACTACTTGCAAATGCAGATCCAATTACACCTTGTACTGTTTTCTCAAGATTGCAATCTGGCATTACAATCGCATGGTTTTTCGCACCTGCTAACGCTTGTACACGTTTTCCGTGTTTCGTACCTGTTTCATATACGTAACGAGCTACCGGCTCAGAGCCAACGAACGAAACAGCCTGAATATCTTTATTTTCTAAAATGCTATTTACAACATCTTTTCCGCCTTGCACTAAATTTAATACGCCTTTTGGGAAACCTGCTTCATAGAATAATTCTACAAGTCGCTCCGCTAAAAGTGGCGTTCTTTCAGATGTTTTTAATACGAATGTATTACCGCAAGCAATTGCAAGTGGGAACATCCATAACGGAATCATCATCGGGAAGTTAAACGGTGTAATACCAGCAACAACTCCGATTGGGTAGCGCCAAATCGATCCATCAATTCCGCTAGCGATATTCGGAAGTGCTTGACCCATCATTAAATTTGGCGTAGATGTTGCAAGTTCTACCGCTTCAATACCACGCTGTACTTCACCTGTTGCATCCGTTAGCGTCTTACCATTTTCTAGCGTAATGATTTTTGCAAGCTCATCTTTGTTTTCTTGTAATAGCTGTAAATATTTATATAAATTTCTTGAACGATTTGGAACTGGTACTTTAGACCATGTTTCGAATGCTGCTTTTGCCGCTTCAACAGCTTTTTCAACATCTTCTTTTGGAGATAGTGGAACGTAAGCGATAATTTTTCCAGTCGCTGGATTTGGAACTGCTTCTACTTCCGTACCTGTCGATTCAACCCACTCACCGTTAATGTGATTTTTTACTCGTTTAATTTCAGTTGTAATCATTGTATTCTCTCCTTTGTATAATTTATTTTTGATTAGAAATTAATTGCTCGCTAACTTTCTTATATAAAGCAGCCATATCATTTTCACCATATCCAGCTTGACTCGCTTCGTCATATACGTTTAATAACATTTCGCTTACCGGTAAATGGAGTTCGCTTTCCTTAGCTAAGTCAACTGCAAATCCTAAATCTTTCTTCAATAAGTTCACAGTAAATCCTGGCTCGTAGTTTTCAGGTGCTATAAAACTTTTATAATTACGTTCATAAATTCTACTTTGACCGTAACTTACATTTAAAATATCAAACATTTTATCTAAATCCATATTGTTCTTTTTCGCTAATGTTAAAGCTTCACTCACACCAGCTGTATAAAAACCAATTAATAAGTTATTAATTAACTTAACAGTTGTACCACTATCAATCTGCTCACTAACGTGGAAAATGTTCGCGCCTAGTACGCCCATGATAGATTCCGTTTTCTCATATACGTCTTTTGATCCACCAACCATAAACGTTAATGTACGGTTTTCGGCTCCGATTACACCACCGCTCACAGGTGCTGCTAAAAAGTCTACTTTCTTTTCCTTTGCAGCTTCCTCTAACTGTTTATTTAACTGCGGCGATACCGTACTTGTATCAATGAAAACTACATTCGAGTGACCATTTTCAAATAATCCTTCTGCTCCAAAATATACCGCTTCAACAGCGCGAGGTGAAGGTAAACTTGTAAAAACTACATCACATGTTTCTGCTAGTTTTGAGATTGATAGACCGATAATTCCGCCTTCTTTTTCAAAGGACGCTTCCGCCTCTTTATTTAAGTCCACGCCATATACTGTGTAACCTGATTTAACTAGATTTTTTGACATTGGAAGGCCCATGTTACCTAAACCGATAAAACCAATCTTTTTCATATCGCTTTCCTCCTATTTACACAATATATTTCCCGCGATTTATAATGGTTTTCGCAATTTCTCTCTTCTTCGTAAATACGTTCGTGTATAAAGGCACTAATAATTGACGGATTTCAGCTAAAATCACATGTCTATCTTGTTCTTCTGTGACAGCTGCTGAAAGTACAGAAATCGTCGCTTCTTCTACTTTACGGTATCCTTCTTCACAAATAACATCCGTTATTAATTGCTTCGTACGTTCTTTTTCCTCACCATTTTTACGTACTGCTTTTCTCGTACGTAAAAATGCTGATTCCATGACGTACACGTCCGTCAACATATTTGAAATTACACGTGAATATTCTTGTTCTTGGTCAATTTTTAGGCCTGGAGTTTTAGAGAGCGTTTTCAAAGATTGTTTCAACAATTTTTTCGCTAATAAAATGTAACGATGGTTTCTTTCTACATTTGCTACATCACTTTCTACTTCAGTATCTTCTAATTGTTCGATTTGCTTCATTAGCATTTTAGCAACTGTTAATCTATTAATTTCGTTCGTTCCTTCAAAAATACGACTAATTCTAGCATCACGATATAATCGTTCTACCTCATACTCTTGCATATAACCGTAACCACCATGAATTTGTACAGCTTCATCTACGATATAAGCAAGTGTTTCAGAAGCATTTACTTTATTCAGTGCACATTCAATTGCAAATTGGGACATTTTCTTCATAAGATCTTCATCGCTCTCATGAATTGCTTCATCGATTACACCTGCCGTACGATAAGCTGCACTTTCGGCTCCATATGTAGCAATGATCATATTTGCAATTTTCTCTTGAATCATCGTAAAGTCTACTAATTCCGTTTGGAACTGTTTTCGCTCTTTTCCATATTGAACCGACAAACCAATTGCTTGTTTTGCTGTTCCAATATTTCCAAAAGCAAGTTTAAGTCTAGCAAAGTTAAGAATATTAAGGGCTACGTGATGCCCTTTCCCAACTTCCCCTAAAACATTTTCAGCAGGGATGACAACATCTTCTAAAATAAGAGTCGCTGTTGAAGAACCTTTAATCCCCATTTTCTTTTCTTCTAATCCAATAGATACACCTTCACATGTTCTTTCGACAATAAACGCTGTCATTCCTTTATTTGTCTTCGCAAAAACAACGTATACATCTGCCATATGAGCATTTGTAATCCATTGTTTCTCACCATTTAACTTCCAAGCTGTTCCCTCTTCATTCAATACGGCGCTTGTTTTTGCACTTAATGCATCCGAACCAGCATTTGGCTCTGTTAAAGCATAAGCCCCAATCCATTCTCCCGATGCGATTTTCGGTAAATATTTTTCTTTTTGCTCTTTCGTTCCATAATATATGTAAGGCAATGTACCGACACCAGCGTGTATATTAAAAGAAACGCTAAACGCACCAGCGTAACCCATTTTCTCTGCTACAAGACCTGAGACAGCCTTTCCTAACTCGAACCCGCCATAATCTTCTGGTACCTCAATGCCTAATAATCCAAGTTCCCCAGCTTTCTCAAATAATTGACGAGAAACTTTATAGTTATGTTGTTCAATATTCTCCATTTGTGGAACAATTTCTTGTTTAACGAATTGTTCTGTCGTTTTTGCGATTAAATCTTCATCACCTGAAAAATCTTCTGGTGTAAAGTAAGTATGATTTATATCTTTATTAAGTGAAAAAAATTCATCCCATGGTAACTTCGTTTTCTCCATATGTATCCCCCTATCATTCGGCTTTCATAGCTTTTTGCTTATGCTCGTCTACGATGAGTGGAATATCTTTTTTGAAAATAGAAGGCGATGATTTTTCACATCAAGCATTTTATTTTGCCAAAGATGTATTTTCATCGCCTTCGCTGCTTTATCTATTGATCTTCTGATAATACTGTTTTTGCAATACCAGTATCTAACTCTTCAAAGTCATGATATGAAATTGTTTCGTATAATTCACTTCTCGTTTGCATATTAGAAAGTGCATCTTTTTGAGAACCTGTTTCTTTAATTAAAGCAAACACATTTTCATACGCTTTCGCTGCAACGCGAAGTGAAGTTACAGGATAAATAACCATTTGGAAACCCATATTCGCAAATTCCTCTGCACTATAATATGGAGTTTTTCCGAATTCAGTCATATTCGCAAGCAAAGGTGCATTTACCTTACTATTAAATAGACGGAATTCTTCCTCTGATTGAAGCGCTTCAGGGAAAATTGCGTCTGCACCTGCTTTTACATATGCATTTGCTCTTTCAATTGCTTCATCTAATCCTTCAACGCCACGAGCATCAGTACGTGCTACAATGTATAAGCTCGGTGCAACTTCTTTAATCGCTTTAATTTTTTGAACCAATTCTTCTGTAGTAACAAGTTTCTTACCATTTAAATGTCCACATTTTTTTGGTAATTGCTGATCTTCAATTTGGACAGCTGCTACTTTCGCTTCCACCATTTCTACAGCTGTTCTCGCCACATTTAGTACACCACCAAATCCTGTATCAATGTCAACAAGAACAGGTAAGTCTGTAGCTCTTACTAAATCTCTTGCTCTCTCAGCCACTTCAGTAGACGTCACGATACCTAAATCTGGTAAACCTTTACTTGCAGTATAAGCAGCTCCTGATAAATAAAGAGCTGAAAAACCTGTATTTTTCGCAACAAGAGCTGCCATTGCATCATGAGCACCTGGAATTTGCAAAATTTCATTTGCTTCTACTAAAGCTCGGAATCGATTCGCAAGCTCCTCTTGTGTTGACTGCTTTTTCACAACCCAAGCCATTCTAAATTCCCCCCTATTATTAAATTAAGAATAGATCTACAAATTCGTTTACATTCATATTTTCTAGTTTTTCTTCATTTAAACAAACTTCATGAATTTGTTCTTGTTGCTTACTAGAATAATGACCTGCCATATTTGCAGTGAATTTTTGAACAACTTTTGGAATTGCTTCGTCTCTACGGAAGCGGTGACCAAGCGGATATTCACATTCCACATTTTCTGTTACTGTGCCATCTTTAAAGTGAACTTGAACAGCGTTGGCGATTGAGCGCTTGTTCGGGTCAAGGTAATCTAAACTGTACTGTTTGTTTTCAACAACAACCATCTTATTACGTAATTCATCTACACGTGGATCGTTTGCTACTGCATCTTCATAATCGTCTGCAACGATATCTCCTTTTAATAAACCAATTGCCGTAATGTATTGTAAGCAATGATCACGATCAGCTGGGTTATTTAATGGACCTTCTTTATCAATAATACGAATTGCTGATTCATGAGTTGTAATTGTAATACGGTCAATTTCATCTAATCTCTCTTTAATTTCCGGATGCAACTTCACTGCACATTCTGCAGCCGTTTGTGCATGGAATTCTGCTGGATATGACACTTTAAATAATACATTTTCCATTACATATGACTCTAGTGGTCTTGCTAATTTTAATTCTTGTTTATTGAATAATACATCTTGGAATCCCCATCCTGGCGCAGATAATGCTGTTGGATAACCCATTTCACCTTTTAGAGCAGTCATTGCAAGATGAACACCGCGGCTCGTTGCGTCACCTGCAGCCCATGATTTACGTGAGCCCGTATTTGGAGCATGACGATATGTACGAAGACTAGAATTATCAATCCACGCATGTGATAATGCATTAAAGATTTCTTCACGTGTTCCGCCAAGCATTTTCGCAACTACTGCAGTTGTTGCTACTTTTACATATAATACATGGTCAAGACCAACTCTGTTTAAGCTGTTTTCTAAAGCAAGCACGCCTTGAATTTCATGTGCTTTAATCATCATTTCTAATACTTCACGTACTTTTAAAGCTTCTTTTCCTTCTGAAATACGAACACGGCTAATATAATCTGCAACTGCTAAAATTCCGCCTAGGTTATCAGATGGATGTCCCCACTCTGCTGCAAGCCAAGTATCGTTATAGTCTAACCAACGGATCATACATCCGATATTAAATGCACCTTTTACTGGATCTAGTACATAAGACGTACCTGGTACACGTGTACCATTTGGCACGATTGTTCCTGGCACAACTGGTCCTAGTAATTTCGTACATTCTGGATATTGCAGTGCTAAAATTCCACATCCAAGTGTATCAAGTAATACGTAACGAGCTGTACTGAATGCTTCTGCACTAGTAACCTCTTTATTTAATACATAATCGGTAATCTCTTCTAATAATGCATCTTTTTGCTTAATTTCATTTGTTTTAATCATGCTATTCTTCCCTTTCTGTCGAAAATTCGTTATTATTAATGATGGGTGTCGGTCAAACACCCATCTGGCGGGCGGCGCTAACAACTCCCCAGTTGTTCTTATTTACTAAGTACATGTCGCTCGCCAATATAATTTACACGAGGACGGAACAAACGATTATTTGCATGTTGCTCAATAACGTGCGCACATAACCCCACTGTTCTAGAGCTAAAGAAGATTGGTGTGTAAAGTTGAATTGGAATACCTAGCATCCAATATACTGGAGCTGCATAATAATCAAGATTTGGATAAATTCCTTTTTCTTTTTCCATAATCTTTTCTCCAGCTTCACACATTTCATATAGTGTATAATCACCTTTTACATCACATAACTGTTTTAAAGCTTCCTTCATCATAAGTGCTCTTGGATCCATCTTCTTCATATAAACACGGTGTCCAAAGCCCATAATTTTTTCTTTGTTATATAGTTTCTTCTGTAATAACTCTTCAAATTTCTCAACATTACCAGCTTCTAAAAGCATGTACATAACCGCTTCATTTGCACCGCCATGTAAACTTCCTTTTAAAGATGCAACTGCACCTGTTAAAGCACCGTATAAATCTGATTGTGTTGATGCAATAACGCGAGCTGTAAATGTAGAGTTTGGCATTTCATGCTCACTATATAAAACAAGGGAACGATCAAAGATCTTTTCCTCAAGTTCAGTTGGTTTTTTACCAGTTAACATATAGAAGAAATTCGCACTATAAGATAATTCTTTAAGAGGTTCAATTGGCTCCTCATTATTTAAAATATGATAGCTATTCGCTACAATGTTTGGCACTTTACTTAACAGCTTGTACCCTCGGCTTTTATTCACTTCTAACGAGCGGTTTTCGATATCATTATCGTAACCAGCTAACGCTGACACACCTGTACGTAATCCATCCATGGGATGCGTCTCTTTAGGCAATGCCTTTAGTACGTTGAATACACCTTCTGGTACTGCATATTCTTCTTTTAATTTCTTTTCAAGTGTTACTTTTTCATCTTCATTCGGTAGGTGTTCCTCCAATAAAAGGTGCACAATGTCTAAATACTCTTTTGTTTTTGAGAGTTCGATTAAGTCATACCCTTGAATTACAATTTCACCTTTTACTGTGTCAAGAAACGAGATTTTCGTCTCCGCTGCCACTATACCATCTAATCCCGGGGAAAATTTCTCTTCAGCTTTCATCATTATTTCCTCCAATCCTAATAGATCTTCGTGCACATAACTGTAAGCCTTTACAATATTGTGAAACTACATTTCTATTTCAATGTATCAGAGTTTTTAGAAGATTTCAATTTATTTTATAATGATAAGTTTCCTACACTTTTCTTACTGTAACAATACAATTTTTTGAAAATAATTCTTATATTTTATAAAGAAAGGATAGACTTCTTTGCGTATTTTCAAAAACAAGATATAAAGATTTTTCATATAACACCGCCAAATATACAATTATTCTAATTTTATTTGAGAAATAGAAAAAACGAGCTGTACATAAATACAGCTCGTTACTATATGATATTTATTTCACTATCTCTTAAATATAATTTTCATATAAAACTTATTCATTTTTAATAAAGTTATTATTTTACATAATTAAATTGAATTTCTTCCATTTCCTCATGATAACTTACAAATAAATCATAGTTTTGAAAATACCAAAGATCATCAGAATCTACAAAAAATATAATACCTTCCTTCTCAACTGACACTATTTCGCCATCGGGTTTCTCAGCAACAACCCCTAAAGAATATCCGGGCTGAATTGAACTATCCCCTCCGTACCTTACAGTAACACGTACAGATTCACCGTGCTTTATACGTAATTCTTCCTGGAACCATTGCAGAGCTTTACGATCAATTGAAATTCTCATCTTTATTCCTCCAGTTTACGCAAACTCTTTTTTTCCTAATCGTTGTTTTACAAAGAAGACGAAAATAATTAAGGCTATCAATGCTGAAATTGCACTCCCTGAAAATAAAATACGATAACCAAACATTTGTGAAACAACTCCAAGTAAAATAGCACCTAACCCGATTCCTAAATCAAACGCTGTAAAAAATGAAGCATTTGCAACTCCTCTTTTACTCGGATCGACAATTGTAAGCATTGCCGCTTGCAAAGCTGGCTGCGCTGAACCAAATCCAATACCGTATAATGTTGCTGCGATAATTACACCTATCAAACCATTTGAGATAGTTAAAACAACTATAGCTAAAATAGTAATACATAATGCTGGAAGTATGATGAATACTTCTCCATACTTATCTAATAGTTTCCCTGAAATTGGTCTTACAATTGTTAATGCAATTGCATATACAAGAAAGAAAGTTCCCGGGTTTACATGAATTGATGATGCAAATAACGGTAAAAAGGTTGTTATTCCTCCATATGCAAACGATAAAAAGAATACTACAATCGTGATTGTTAATACGGATTTCTCAAATAGCTGAATTTTCCCTTTTTCTTTTTGTGGCGTAAATGGGATCTTCGTTATTAATGATAATACAACTGCCATAAAAGATAACAACGTCGCTAATAAAAATAGACCATCAAATGAATAATTTTGCACAACCCATAATCCAATCATAGGTCCAATCGCCATTGCAATTGTCATCGCCATCCCATACCAACCCATACCTTCACCGCGGCGTGAATCTGGAATAATATCCGTTATTGCTGTTCCAACAGCTGTTGTAGAAACAGCCCATGTTACTCCGTGAATAACACGTAAAACAGCTAAAAGGACAATAGTCGATGCTATATTATAGGAGTACATCGTTAAGCCAAAAAAGATGAGTCCGAAAATAATAAAGGATCTTCTACCATATTGATCTAACATTCCTCCAATAATCGGTCGTATTACAACAGCAGCTATTGTAAACATCCCCATCATAAGTCCAACTTGCGATTCATTGCCACCTATCTCTTTAATAAAGAGCGGGAGCGTTGGAACAAGTAAATAAAATCCTGTAAATAAAAATAACATTGCGAAAGTCATTTGAATAAATGATTTCGTCCATAATCGTTCCATAAAAATACCTCCATACACTCGTAAAATATTACGATTAACATCCTCATTGTACATTTTATTGATCTCTTTTCCCTCCGCAAATAGACGTATCTTTTCATATTAAATAGTCCACCATCAGCTTACATTAGTCTTAAGACTTTGTACGCATATTTTAAACGAAAGTCCTATATATGTACCTTTATACGTGTGAAAAGAATATACTAATTTATTATCACAACTTAGGAGTGATTATTTTATGTGGGTATTATCATCAAGAGTAACTGTCGCGGTTCCTTCGATACCCGAAATACATGCCCCCGCCGTTCATACAGCAAGTTCCGATGTCGGCATTGAACTTCCAGCAATTTGGCAACAATACCAATCACCAGGTCAAGCTACCCCTTCATTTTGGCATCATGGTGCCCATCCAAGTAGCACTACCTTTTATCATCCTAGCCACGCTCCACTACCTCAGGCTCAAGTCTTTTATCATTTCCCATCAATTTATTTTCAAAATTTTTATGGTACGTTTAACATTTAAAACACATCATTTCATAGCTACTACATTTAAACGAAAAAAGCACTTAAGATTGTAATTTTCACAAATCTTAAGTGCTTTTTAATATTTTTTATAAATTTTTCTTATTGCCCATTATTAGCAGGGGGCTCTCCTGCATTACCGCCAGTCTCTGGTTGTGTGGTCGCTGGTGGAGTTGTATTTCCTTGACCTCCTCCATTATTTGCCGGAGGTGTCGTATTTCCTTGACCTCCTCCGTTATTTGCTGGAGGTGTCGTATTTCCTTGACCTCCTCCATTATTTGCTGGAGGTGTCGTATTTCCTTGACCTCCTCCGTTATTTGCTGGAGGTGTCGTTCCTTGGCCATTTCCATTATTTTGTTCTTCCTGTTTCTTTTGCTCTTCTAGTTTCTTTTGTTCTTCTTGCTTCTTAAGTTCCTCTTGTTTCTTTTGTTCTTCTTGTTTTTTCAGTTCTTCTTGTTTCTTTAATTCTTCTTGCTTTTTCTCTTCTTCAGTTTTTTGCTGTTGATCTTGTTTTGGTTGCTCCGTTGTATCCGGTACGCTAGTATTTGGCGATGAATCACGTTTTTCACCTTTTATACGTAGCTCACTACCTTCTTGAATAACACTACTTGGCATTTTAAAGCGTGATTTATCTGTAGCCATTTCGCTCATCATTTCTTTAAAGATCAACTGTGCAATTTTCGTATTCTTACTACTAATATACTCGTCTTTACCATCTTTCATATACCCAGTCCATACTGCCATCGTATATTGCGGTGTATATCCAGCGAACCAACTATCACGAGTTGCACTTTCTGGAATTTTATATTGAGCTAATTGCTTTGATGAATAGTTTGTCGTACCCGTTTTACCAGCTACATCTAAGGAGCCTACATTTGCCGATGTACCAGTACCAGATGTAACTACAGAACGAAGCATATCAGTAATCATGTATGCGGTAGAATCTGTCATAACTTGTTTTGGTTTTTGTCCAAAACTTTGTGACTTACCGTCTGGATAAACGACTTTCTTAACAAAATGCGGTTTCGTATATTTACCTTCATTACCAAATGCCGCATAAGCACCCGCTATTTCAGTTGGCGATACTTCATTTGTACCAATCGCTGTCGATTCTGTCGGTGCTGTATTAAATGTAATACCTAGTTTCTCAGAGAATTCTTTCGATTTACTAATCCCTACTTCTTTTGCAGTTTTAATTGCAGGAATATTACGCGACATTTTTAATGCTTCACGCATTGTAATTGGACCCATATGACTTCTATCTGCATTTCGTACTTCTTGTCCCGTTGAATACTTAAATGGAGAGTCATCAATTTGATGGTACGTAGCCCATTTTAAATATTCAATTGCAGGAGCGTAGTCGAAAATCGGCTTCATCGTTGAACCAGCTGCACGATCTAATTCAATTGCCATATTATGCCCTTTAAATACAGCTTTATTTTCTCCACGGCCACTACCTATAGCACGAACTTCTCCTGTTTTCGTATCCATAAATGTGAATGCACCTTGGAATTTATCGTTCGGATAATCAATGATATTATTATTTAAAATATTATCAGCAAGTTTCTGTGCTTTCGGATCTAACGTTGTATAAATTTCTAAACCGTCAGAACCGATATTAGCATCTGGTAATTCTTTTTCTACTTCTTTCACAACTGCATCCATAAATGCAGGGTATGGCATTGTTTGTAGTTGAGTTGCAGGCTTGAGTCCCTTTTCTACGTCAACTTTTATTGCTTCTTCCATTTCCTGTTTTGTTATATATCCATGTCGGTTCATTAAACTTAGAACAACATTTCTTCTTTCTGTTGCTTTTTGAACATTTTCTTTTTTCGTTGGATCATAGTTATTCGGTGCTTTCGGTAAACCTGCAAGCATCGCAACTTCTGGTAATGTTAAGTCCTTCAATTCTTTACCATAGTAGTTTTGTGCTGCTGTTGCGATCCCATATGAACGGTTTCCTAAGTTAATTTTATTTAAGTACATCTCTAATATTTCATGTTTTGAATACTGTTGTTCTAGCTTATAAGCTAAATATATTTCTTGCGCCTTACGCTTTGGTGTTTTGTCCATTGATAAGAAGTAGTTTTTAATAACTTGCTGTGTTATCGTACTTCCACCTTGAGAACCATAATCCCCTTTAAGACTTACTAGAACAGCACGGGCAGTACCTTTAAAATCTACTCCGCTATGCTCATAAAAACGTGAATCTTCTGTCGCTAAAAATGCATTTTCTACTAATTTAGGTATTTGCTCATACGTAACATTCGTCCTTTTTTCTTTTCCATATTCATATACCAAATCCCCGTTTTTATCATAAATTTTTGAGGATAACGGATTAACAAGTTTTGCTTTCTCAAGTTTTGGTGCATCCTTAATCATTACGAAAAAGGTAGCAACCCCCGCCACTAAACCAACAATACCAAGTAATAAACAAGTAATTAAAAACTTGCGAAAGAATGATGTTTTACCTTTTGGCTTTTGTGTTTTAGAAGCTGGTTGTTTTTTCTTTTTAACTTGTCGTCGTTCCTCTCGAGAACGATAATTTTCTGACATGTTACTTTCTCCTGCCTTTCAATTCTCCCGTTGATTTACTTAAAAATATTGAGGTCACTTTCTAAAATGAATTTGATTAAGAAAGTATATTGACCTGGAGCATTCAATATTTTCCTAATTCACAGATTATAAATTTTAGAATACTTCTTATACAAACTATTTTCACTTCTATTTTTCCTAATAACGCTGCCCCTTTAAGCATAGAATGTAGAAAGTGAATTTTTAATACCTCGTATAAATAATATACCTTTTTTTCAAATGGTCAATATTTTCTTATTTATAAATCAAAGGTGAAATAAAAATAGCACAACGATATGTACTTCGTGTGAACTTCCTTATAATTACGTATAACAAACATTTAATATATTGCATATAAGTATAATACCTCTTAAATTATAAGGATTTCAACATCACAACCTCAACATCTACAAGAAATTATTAAAAATGAAAAGTGAGGAGTTGTGTAATGATGAAGCTATCTCCCGTAATTTCAAAAAATATAGTTGCTGTTGGCTACAATCCTTTTTCTATGATTTTGCGAATCCAATTAAAGAATGGTATGTACGATTTCTTTAATGTACCAGAAAGTATTTATACTGGCCTATTACATGCACAATCTAAAAGTTATTATCATAATACTTACATTAAAAATTCTTTCCGCCACACAAAAATCTAAACTTAACACCCACTAAAAAAGAAAGGAGGTTAATCCTCCTTCCTTTTAAAAACATTTTGCAGATGAATTATCTTCGATTCCTCTTATTAATTTCATCATATGCTTGAATTTGTTTTTTCAAACGCCGATCAGCTTTTTTATCATGCACTACAAGAATTGCATGTATAACCCCTGGAACCCAAAATATTAATGTTAATATAAAATTTATGATTGCCTGAATTGGTTTTCCACAAAATAATACAGCAACAGGTGGAAGAAGAATTGCTAATAAATACATCATCCCTTGAAAACTCCTTATTTTTTATTTTATATATCACTTTTCAAAATATACGCAAAGAAATCTTATGATGTTGGCATTACATAAATTTTCATTAAGTATATATAACATCTCTTACTTTATATATTCTATCTATACGCAAAAAAACCTACTACCATTTTATTCTTAACCTACCTCTAAAATCAATGTATCTCCTTCTATTTAAATAAGTATTTCAGACTTTTTATTGTTTTCTAGCCTATTTTCTTCCTCTATTGCAGTTACTCCAATTGCAGAAATTAACGTTCCTATCGCTTGTATCCAAATACCAATGAGTGCAATGATTCTCTCATCCTTCTTATCAAAAATACTATCTTCATTTTCTCTCTCATCTTTCAATACATTTGAAACACCTTGATACGCTTGTAATCCAGCCCCTAAACTTTGCATGGAGTTACCCAGTATAATAATTTTCTGTAATACATTTATATCCAACAAAGCTGCTTCTACTCCTAAAAAAGCACCGATCGATTGTAAACTGTTCCCTGTAATGATAAGATAATCATTTTCTTTCAATTGTTCATTTATATTAAAATATGTTCCTATTACATTTGATATATTGCCTAATGCTAATAACTCAATTCCTATTTGATCAAGTAATTTACTTTGATTCTCTAACCTATATTTTGATTTTCTCTTTTTTCTTCCCCATCATCATAATTGCTCGCAATGATTTGTAATATATATCCGAGGGCTTGTAATGAGCTTCCTACAATAACAAGATCCGATTCAACTTTCTCTTCTCCAATAAATCCTCTTGTCGTTCCAATAGCAGCTGTAAGATTCCCTCCCACTTGAAACCATGCCCCTGTCACTTTTAAACTGCTTGGATTCATTTTTATCACCTATTTAAATATTTTCTAAAGCTTTCAAAACAAACAAATCTCACCCTTAATCTTTTATTTTATTTTTTAGATGTAATTTTGTGAATGATATAATGTGCTACTAATATAAAAGCACCTTAAAGGTGCTTTTTATATGCATGCTGGGCATGTCAATGAATCTCCATTTTTATCTATTGTTATATTCAATATATATTCAATTGCTTTATGTGACCAAGTTTCAGGTGTAGGCGATTCATTTATATATTGTGGCGCACATGACTTCAGCATTGGAGTACTAATACTCCCTCCAGGATCTAAAGCAACTACAGCCATGCCATGGGGTAATTCCAGGGCCATAGATTTAGTGATACCTTCAATAGTAAATTTCGAGGCACAATATGGCGCAAGCTCAGCCTCACCTTCTCTCCCCCAACTAGAACTCATATTAATGATAATTCCTTCTTTCCTAGCTACCATCGCTGGAACAAATGCTCTTATTACATTTACTACACCATTCACGTTTACATTCATTACATTTTCGAATTCTTGAGCCGTAATTTTCCAAAGTTGTGCATTTTGATTTACAATCGATGCATTATTTATTATCATATCGGGAGCTGTATGTGTATTAAGTATATAATTTGCCCAATTGTTAACTTGCTGAGAATCTGAAACATCAATTACTTGGAAATCATGTATTTTACTGTACTGCTTTTTTAGTTCTTCAATTTTATCTTTTGAACGTCCACAACCATATATGTTCCACCCTAATTCATGAAATCGATCAACCATCGCACGCCCTAACCCTTGTGTCACGCCTGTAATAATTACAGATTTACTAATTTCTTTTCGCTTCATTTCTCTCATCCTCCTTCCCTATATCTTACTCTCTTCATTTTTATTCAGCGATTTACTATAGTATCAACTCAACTCATACTTTAGTAATGGTTTTGATATTGTATACATAAACCAAAAAAGTAACCATCATGGTTACTTTTTGCTATATATCTAAAAATTCATTGTTTATTTCATTATTGTTTTTACATTTCAACTTCTCTTTTCCACATTTCTCACACTGGTAAATATAAACTACACCTAATGTCCCTTTTTTAAAATTCTCATTATCCTGCATCTTAATAAAAATATATTTATGTTTACAATGCGATTCACCCAAATAATTTTTAAACCACTTTTTCAACACAACACATTCCACCTTTATGATAGAACCTTTATTTAGCTGCTTTATTACATACTTTTATTTAAATGTTCAATCTCATCTTGCAACTTTTTAAATTGCTCAAAATGCATGGTAATAGATTGGCTACTACCATAATCAACATTTTGTTTCACTAATATAACACCCGTATCATGAAAAAGCGCTTCAAGTTCTTTCCTAATAGACACTTTCGCAATATGAGCTGTTTTAATTGCAGATAAAATTGCAATTTCATTAAACTTTAATTTTATTTCATTTGGACAAAATGCGTCTTCAACTAATATAACTTCATTACTATAAATTAGTGCAACAAGATTACTTGATTTGGCATCTGTTAAATCAACTTTTTTCATAATATCTTTCATTACATTTTGCCTCCTTTATTTTCATATATATCAATTATACAAATTTTTTTAAAAAATTACTCAACTTTATTATATTAATTTTAACACACTTTTATTGAAATCCATGCTCCAAACGTTTTACTATTCCACAATTTTTATTATATGAACCATCTGGACTATAACTCCATATAGTAATGTTAACAACTTATTATAAAGCAGGTGAAAATTATGCCATCAGTTGTAGGAAATTTAGTTGTACAAAATAGTAATGGATCATTTAACTTAGGTGATTTCTACAACGTTTCTCCGAAAGAAAATACGAAAGCTTATAATGGTTCCGGCGCATCAAACGTTGGTTTTGTTGTTAATACTTTTAGCGGTGTTAGCGCGACCAATACATTTGATTCTGACCTTGCAGATCAAAACCAAGTGGGTACAGCCTAATCTTATGTTCAACTTTTTGTATAGAAAATTTTAATTTGTCTATACTATAATCAGGCTGTTTGACAGCTCTTATCGATTTTGGAGTACCCTATCTTTTTCTCCCTTTCCCTGGGGCTCAGCAGCTAGCACAAAGCTAGCTGCTTTTTCTTATATTATTTGTCTCATAAATCAGAAATAAAAAAAGCTGCCATTTAATATTCAGCTTCTTTTACATTATTTCAATAATATCCATAGCGTTAAATACGTAAGTTTTATAAAAGGCGTCTGTACAAATTACAATTTGTTTTACCGGATTGATATGTACAACAGTCATGTAGCTTGTTAATATGTAACCATCTTCAAAATATGTTACCAATATTTCTTTCTCAGACAGTAATGACGTTAATAATTTATCAGAAATCCTCTCTTTTGCTTCATTTGTTAAAAGCGGTTTTTGTACTTTTAATTTCTCTCCAATAATCTTTCTCATATTTAAAAGTTGTTCGGACATTACTGTAAACGGAACCCACTCTCTTTCTTCTTTTTGTATCTTTACATCGTTCATTTTTTATCTCCTTGATCATTTATACATTTATTTATTCATGCTATCCCTTAGTTATTTTTAATACTTACTAAACTCGAATTTACTTCTAAACTATAATTAGGTTACCTCTTAAAAGAACATTCGTTCTTATTATACACGAACTTACGTTCCTTTGAGAAGAGCTATACTTATTATTTCTTAACAAAAAACATAATTTTATTTATCTCCATATTTTTTCCTTTATCAAATAAACTTTTCATTTCTTATATAAAATGCATATAAAAACTAAAAGGCGACTTCATACAAAGTGAAATCGCCTTTTTCTAAAAAATATTCAAAGCTTATTTTTCTATCCTAACTAATGTTCTTTCTGGAATACATAATTCATCTATATTAAAATGATTTATTTTTAATTTCAATTCCCCTACTCGTTCCTTATCTTCATCACCAACCCAACAACTGAATAATTCAAAATAGTCTCCATCTTCCAAATAACCTTCCATAATCTTGCATAAAGTTAAAAGTTTTTCTTTCGCTTCTTTTTTTTCCTTTACGTTTTGCCACTCGACAAGTTCAATTCCCCAACTAGTTGAAACCTCATATATGTAATTTTTTTGGAATTGATACTCTTGTACAATTTCAAGCATACTTTCATCTGCAAAACATGGTCCAAAAACAATTACATCATTAGAATCGGGCTCCGTTAACGGAATTTCTACATTACAGCCTATGTAACTTGCTAAACTCATTTTATACTCCTCCAATATTCGTATAAAAAATACTTCATAGTATATTTATTTACTCAAATATAAAATCCCTGCCTAAACAAAAAAGTTTTAAATTTTTTCGTTTATTAACCATCTATAACTGAACACATATACTATGATGAACGAACTCACAAAGCATAAGAAAAGAGAGCATTTACAACACTCTCTTTTCTTACATACTCTATGGAACTTTACAAAACTGAATCAGTGATTTTTATTATTATATTTCATTACATATACTTAGGTTGTACTATTATATGTAACTCTCTCTCTGTATCCGCTTTTTTCGGATGACGAAAATAATTAAGTTCGTACTTTAACACTTTATACTCAACAATTCCGATTTTAATCCCTTTCGTTTCTTTTAATATAGCTAATAAATCACTTATATTTTCATCATATGACTCAAAAATTTTCGCTCCGCCCTCTCCTTGAAAGATTACTTTCATATATTCTCCCCACCTTAATTTATTGATGTGGTAAATGATGCGTTTAAAACGATTCATTCTTTATCCTAAAATTTTCACAACAAAAAGAGCATCCTTTCCAATCGAATGCTCAGCTTTTTACTAATTATCCATGTTAAATATTTATTCAAAAACATTATATGTATTATTTTTTAAATTATGTTCGATATTCATTATTAAAGAGTAAATATATGTAATAAACTTGCATAATGAAAACCGTAGAATATCCACTTTCGTTGAAATAATTATAAACCATAATTTTCCATTGTAATTCTTAATATTTAAATGTAATATTGTATTGTCTTACTATCTATTTATAACTCACACACTAATTAGAAAAGGGAACTCTATATGAGTTCCCTTTTCTAATTATGATTACAGTCATTATTTCTTTTCTAGAAATTTAAATGTATCTTTAAATTCTTTATTATTCACTTTAATATCAGCATCTTTCAATAAATCATTGACTACTTGTTGTTTCCATTTACCTGTCGTATCTTGTAGTCTTTGTTGTTCTATATCTTTACGAATTTTATCCTTTACTTCATCAAATGGCTTCAATTCTTTTTTATCCGTCACTTTAATAATATGGTAACCGTAAGTTGTTTTAACCGGATCACTTACTTGGCCTGCATCTAATTTATACGCAGCTTCCTCAAATTCTTTCACTGTTTGCCCAGGAGCAAAACCAGATATTTCCCCGCCCTGTTCCTTTGAACCAGTATCCTCTGAATACTGTTTTGCTAAGGCAGCAAAATCTTCACCATTATTTACTTTCTCCTTTATTTCTTTAGCCGTTTTTTCATCTTTCACTAAAATGTGACTTACTTTCATTTCTGGTTTATAGTTATTTTTCACATCTTTATCTGTAACTGTTGCTTTAATCGCTTTCTCAAATGCAATTTCTGGCTTCATTTTTTCTTTTAATTCATCTTCGTTTTTCAACCCAAGTTGTTCTAAAGTCGATTTAAAGTTCTCACCCATTTTATCTTTTGCTTCTTCTACTTTCTTTTTTGCTTCCTCATCTGAAACTTTATATTTATCTAACAATGCCTTACTTAACATCATTTGATATAAAGTACTTTCTCCATATTGTTGTCGTAATTCTTTACTTAATTCTTTCTCTGTAACATTCCCTACTTTTGATGTTACTACGTTGTCTGAGGAACCACATGCAGATAATGCTAGCATCACGCATGAAATAATTGTTCCAATAAATATTTTTTTCTTTTTCAATTCAAATACCTCACTTTTATCATTATGCAAATTAACTATACACAGTCATTGTGAAAACAGTGTGTTTTCTACATGTAATTCATTTCATATGAGTAGACTATGTATCATGTATTTTCATTTTTAAACGTAAAGAGTCTTCTTACTATTATGTATAGTAAGAAGACTCTTTACATACTCCTTAAAAACAATACTGCCGCTATAGTTACTTAATAATTACATGTTTTTCAGGTATCCAACTATTCTGCCCGATATCTATCGCATTTCCCACTCTACCCCACACTCGAAAAGATGTCGATCCATCTATATTCCCTTTATAATTCATACATTCAGGCTCTTCATAATAATTTACTCCGTAACCGACAGGATATTTCGAAGTTCCATAAAACCATTTCACATTAAAATGTTTTAAATATGCCCACTGCTTATCGTTCCCTAAACAAATCATATCTTGCTCACCGCCTCCCCAATAACTTGTTAAGATTAAATATGGAATTTTCTGAGTGAGTGCACCTGTAAATTGAGGGGTCATGGGAGTTTCATATAAATTTATTCCGTATCCATCAGGATATTTCGAAACTGCAATACCAATGCCATTCGGTTGCTGTGTATACACTATGTTAGATTGATTTGCTTTGTTGGAATCTATAAACCAAGAAAGTGACTTATTTCCTACTAATCGATTCAGATCACATTTCCCAATACCAGGAACATTCCCTGAATCCGTATATTGCCACATATCGCATGGATATGCTGGCTTATTCCCTCCATAACGAGGGATCCATATGAAATCAGCTTCAATATTACATGCTCCAAATGATAAATACGTGTGATGCCCTACGTATAATCCTACTTTTTCCGCATCTAAACGGCGTAATTCATCAATAAATGCCTGTGTCCCGCCTTGCATATCTACCATCGTTTGAACTTCTATGTCCGCTACCCAAAACTTAGCAGATTGATCACCACGATTCCAAAAATCTTGTGCCTCTTTCTTTGCATCAGCAATAGATATAAAACGGCAAAAAGCATAATTACCGAATGGGATACTATGCTTTTTCATTTCACTAACATAATTTTGATACATAAAATCCACCGTATTAGAGCCATCTTGAACTCTAGCAATCACTAAATCTAGCTGAGATGCTGCAATATCCCAATTAATAGTTCCATTCCATTTTGAAATATCTACAATATACCCCATACATTCCAGCTCCTTTTGAATGTCTTATTCATAGCTTGTTTTATTGTAAGCCTCCTCTCTCTAAAACTAGCTATCTATAATATAAATAAAAAGAATCTTTACTGTTTTTCAAAATATATTCTCTTTCAGAAATATTTCTATCAACTTTAACATGTATGCCACATAAAACATTCGAAATATACCCTACTATTCATTTATTATGTAATCTCGTCCTATCAATCATTTTTACAGATATTAAAAAAAAATTCCCTGTATTATTAAATTATAACTTTCAGTATCGATTTCCTTTCAACTAAAAAATTTCATCCCTCATTTTCTATATACTCTTAAGTCAAAATTACTACCTCTACATGAAATTTGAGATTTAGAAAAATTTTAATTAATTGAAGTTTACTCCTATTAAATTGCTATTTTCCAACCTGAACACTATTGGTGCATAAAAAAGACATTTTCTATTACTGAAAATGTCTTTTTACAGTTTAATAAAACAACTTTGGTGCTAAATCTGTATTTTGTAATTGTGAGTTTTCACTGCTCATAACACAACTTGTGGAAAATAGAATTGGGATACCACAAACCTCATCATTCATTACATCACGAAACACATTGGCAGCAACACCTGTAAACGTTTGACATAAGTTAGAAATATCGTCATTGAAAAACTGAATGACTTCCGCAGCGAAAACCGGAAAAACAACATTCGGTCCGCCAGGGAACTGAGGCTGTACCACAACTTGTTCAAAATAAGGATTATTTTCTAGTGCTACTTGAAATAAATGAGCTATTTCAAATGCATCTAGTGGACAAGGAAATGGATTTACAATTTCATTCTCATTATTCGTTACAATAACTGTCACACTTACATTCCCAAATTGTACAAAAGATTTTAAAAGCGTTGCTAATGCTCTCGCTTTTTCGTTGCTTAACGCATGCACTAAAATAATATAATTACCACCAACAGGAATAAGCGGCCCAACTGTAACAGTTGGATCAGCACCTATTGAATTTTTTAATTCATTAAAATATGTGATCCACGGTGGCGAAAGCTGAGCTTGTACATTTTCTTCCACTATTTTATACTACCTCCTTATACCATTCTTACTAACATAATATGTAACAAACAAAAAAATGCATTAGTTATATTAACCATTTGCGTATTTATTGATTATATTAATTAAACATTTTATTTCCCATTCTCAATTTCCCCTCGTAGAATATAGTTTAGATCAGTATTTCTGCTTTCTAATTACCCTGATTTTAAAAAAAATAGATAACAAGATTCCTTACGGAATTTGTTTCGATATTATTGAATTTCCCAGATACAATGGATGTATGGAAAGGATCCATCGGGAATTTGCTCATTTCCCCTGTAGCTCTGTCTACGATAAAAAGTCTGTTACCCGAGCCATTGCTATCACTACCAACACACTAGCTGTTTCGATAACTGATTGGGCTTTTGGATAGTAGTTCAAAAGGTAGCCCCCAAAAGTTGTCATTGTATTCTCGTAGGCGAGNCTATTACTTAGTTGAGGCTGCCAATTCAGTAAGAAGATATTTGCCTGAATATCAAGCATTTTATCAAAAGAAATACAAAGAAACACCCAAACATCAACACAAAAGAGCCATCGTCTTAACCGCAAGAAAATTTGTGCGTCTGGTGGATACGCTACTACGTAACCATCAACTCTACACGCCACCAAGGAGCGTGATAGAAAAATAACACTTTGTTATTGACGCAATCTTGGAAACGGCCCGAAAAAATTTCATTTTTGGTCGGGTCTATTTCCGTATGCTGAAAAAATCGCACCTAGAAAAAATCAGTCTTGTTTTACTCTTGACTTATTACCACTAGACTTTACATCTTTAAGCACTTTTACTACTATAAAATTCTTTATTATAAGCAAATCCACTGAAATTTCATATTATACTAATACGACTCTATATCCATTAAATTATAATACTCAATATTAGGAGCTGATTTCATGGAAAAAAAACCTATCGTGTTCAAAATCCCACCAAATTCAAAGCTAAAAATTACATTTTTCGGTCCTTGTAACGAAGTAATTACAAATGTGTCTATAATTAATCAACTATGCACCCCTAAATGTCAAACTATCACGCAATACCCAGACTTTAAGAAATATGTAACGGAAGTACGATCGCTATCCCGTTGTTAGTCCGCATAATGCACGATTTTCACAACTTTATTACCTAAAATAACCGAGAAAGAAAATAACTGCATTCCTAGACTAAAATTACTCATGTTATGATATTCCATTGATAATTCATTGATTTTTTACACGTTTTTATGAAAAGAACATATATTATCGTATGGAGATTATCCACTCATAAAACCTATCTTTCTTTGGAGCGTACTTTTTATGTATGCTCTTTTTTTATGTAACCGTCCCCCTTCTAAATTGACCAACAATATATTAAAATTCTTTATATACTCAAGGAGGTCAAATATGTTCAAGTTGCATCCAATACTACTCATCTTAGGATTAATTTTGTTTTTATATAGTGTAATCGCCTTTATGCTATTCTTTTCAGTGTATTAGCATTCCCTACACAAATCTATGTTCAATATATAATTTCTATATAGTAAAGAAAAAACATAATGATACGATTTTTTATGTATTCCGTCTTTCTTGTTCTATAAGAAAACTAGTAAACTTACTAACAATGCGTTTTTACAAGCATGTTACTTATTATTCTGTTTATTATCTGAAGAAGGTTGAAGCCCCTACAAATTAAACTACGCTTTACCTATTTACTTATATATTTTAGAAAAACAATAATAATCCCCTACCATTTGGTAAGGGAATTAACTAAACCTACTAAAAAACATTTAATGATCAGTTTTATTTAGTTGGAGAAGGAAATCTTGCTGCTTCAAAATGTGCACCATCTTCTAAAGGACTTAAAACTCCATCTATACTACTTTGTGCATAAATCTCAACTTCATCCCCTGCATTCAATTGAACAATCGTCGAAACACTTACGACATTTCCAAAACTTATTGGACCAAAAAAGTCATTATCTATAGCTATCGCTGCGTTTCCATTCACACGAATTTCTACACGCGCTCTATAATTTAAAGTTGGATCGTTTGGAAAGAAACCAATCGTTCCAATAATAGAATATACACCTTTAGTCTTCGGCATAAAAATAGATGTTGCTGGATTATACTCATTCGCTAAATCAAATTGTTCATTTTGAAATAACACTTTCACAAAAGTATTAGCAGGAACATTTTGATTCACAGTATTTCTAGCTCTAAATGCCGATGCTCTAACAAGATTGTCCTTGTTATCATGACACTTACTAGTGTTCTTACAACAATCATGATGCTTATTTTTATACTCCTTACAATACTTACAGTAGTAATAACAAGACATACTGATTCCCCTTTCAAACTTATTACTATATATTATGTAAGATTGATTTATAAGGTTTGGACTAGCTATTTTTATTATTCATAAGGGCGCTATTAATCTGCACCCTTATTTATATACACCACTTCATTCCTTACTAGTTATAAGTTGTATATAGTTCCATATGGAATAGTAAGAAAAGAACTTCCGTACGGTGTAACATGATGTACTGGGTAAAAATACTCTACGGATGAGTAATATGGTTGTACTCCTTGCTGCTGCATTTGCATTTGTTGTTGCATTTGCAATGCTTGTTGAATAGCTTGGACTGTACTTTGTGCTCCACTATACGTTATAGATGTACCATATGCTGGTCGCATACCAGTTTCAGAATTAAAATATGAATAAAACATGATTCTCAGCTCCCTTCCCGTATAATTTATTACAAATTATATTATGATTCTTTATTTCAGTGGGTACTATAAAGCTAGTCCGCTCGCTTATATTCAAATGACAAAATAAAAAAGTAGTTGCTAGACTACTTTGACTCCTTCTTATCACCAAATGAAATGATATACATATTCTCCTGTTACACGCTCATTAATTCCCGCAACCCTAACGAACCTCAGTAAATCCGCTCCTTGAAGGAAATATACCGAAATCGTAACCGGTACTTGCGACCACATGAATTGATAAAGCTCATTCACTCTCTGATTCGTCGTAACGATTAAATCATTTACAGGTCCATGATTCCATGCAGAGGTTTGAACTGAAGTGAAAGAAAGGTCTTTCCCATTAACCACTATTCTTGATACACTTTGAGTTATGTCCACAATAATCCCCTCCAACATTACAAAAATTGGACCTTTTTTAGTTCATATTATTATAAATATTCTTGACTGTAATAAATGTTTAAGGCAAATCCCTAATAAAGTGAAACTTTAATCAGCTCTCACCAATCGGGCTTTTACTGGCAGCCCGACCCCACCTAACTTCTTTGCTTCCGCTGAATTTTGAGGTGGGGGTATTACTGCCCGACAAATAGCGGGATAAAATTTTTTTATTCATATCCCTCAATTCCCATTACAACCATATAATTTCTAACCTTATTCAATTTTTGTAATTAAAATAAAAAATAGCTAATTCACTACTTAAAAAGTAAAAAAAGCATCAGATTGACTAGTATGTAGATGGTTAAATGAATGTAAAATGTTTTTAAATTATCTACTCTTTTTTTAGTTTGGAAGTAACTCTCATCTCTTCCCATCTTTATACACCACTTTCTTAATCACACTGAACGCAATATTCAATTGATGAGTTTGTCATTTCGTTACCTCCAATTAACGCCTTTGTTCAATGTAGTAATTTTCTTGTATAATAAAAGTTAATTAATCTAGAAGGGATTCTGAGAAAGAGCGAAAAATCAGCTGGAAAGCTTATCGATTTAAATATCTATTCGAAATTAATAAGCGATTAATTTTAGTCACTCTGCCCATACTCAATCAAAGTGTGGGCTTCTTTAATTTCTGTATAAAATTCAAAAGTTTGACACAATCCTGGAAAAAGCTTATAAAGAAAAGTGAGGTTCCATTATTTTCACACTTAGTAGCGCAGTCATGTTACATATAATTTTATAAGTGTGAACGAACTACAAAACTAAAAAACAAATAATAAGTTTGCAACATGTTTGCAAATACGAATTTTGCATATAAATTCGTGTGATATTGAAAGGAGTTTTACTTATGAAAGAAATTAAAACAGAACAAGAATTCAAAGACATCATCGCAAGCGAGGAGCCTGTAGTTGTTAAGTTCTTTACTACATGGTGCCCAGATTGCGTACGTATGGACAACTTTATCGGAGATGTAATGGAAGAGTTCAATAAATTTGAATGGTACTCTATCAATAAAGATGAGTTTCCAAGTATCGCTGAAGAGTATCAAGTAATGGGTATTCCAAGTTTACTTGTATACCAAAACGGTGAGAAGCTAGGCCACTTACATAGTGCTAATGCAAAAACAGAAGAGCAAGTTACTGAGTTTTTAGAAGCATACTAAAATGAAAGCCCTCTGGAAAATATTTTTCAGAGGGTTTTCATCTATTTTCACAATTATCTTTTGAAGTTTTTCATCGTTTAATGAATTACACCTTGTCATGATAAGAATAATACGTAGTAAGAAAAGTATTCGTTTCCTCATCCATCTACCCTCCTATCTCTTTAGTAAATAAACTCCAATTAGGTTCACACCTTGACTTTGTACTTTTCAACATATTTTTCCTTTACGAAACTTTGTTATCCCCTTCTTAAAAAGCTATAAAACGTCAACAATGTTTGTATAGACCCACACGACTTTCGTTTGATACTCTATTTATAGAAAGAAATTCCTTTAAAGAAAGGTGAGTGATTAAAATGGATACTCTTTCTCATAAAGAAGCTGATAAAGGTGCTATTGTCAGCATTATGGCCTACATATTTTTATCCTCTATGAAAATCATCATCAGTTATATTACCCTCTCTAGCGCATTACGCGCTGACGGTTTAAATAACTTAACGGATATCGGTGCTTCTTTAGCGATATTAATTGGTCTAAAAATATCTCGTAAACCTCGTGACCCAGATCATCCGTATGGGCATTCGCGTGCCGAACAAATCGCATCACTTGTTGCGTCCTTCATTATGGCAACAGTCGGATTAGAAGTTGTTATTAGTGCCATTCAATCTTTCTTAAATCCGAAACAAGCAGCGCCTAATGTACTCGCTGCATGGGTTGCTTTATTTTCTGCTGTCGTTATGTACTGCGTGTATTTGTATACGAAAAAAATTGCAGCACGAACAAAAAGTAAATCATTAGAAGCCGCTGCAAAGGATAATTTATCAGATGCACTCGTAAGTATTGGTACCGTAGTAGGTATTGTCGGTTCTCAGTTCCAAATGCCTATTTTAGACCCTATTGCCGCTTTAATTGTCGGTCTTATTATTTGTAAAACTGCATGGGAGATTTTCGTAGAATCTTCTCATATGCTAACAGATGGAATTGATCCTGATAAAATGGAAGAATACGCTGATGCTATTGAGCATATTGGCGGTGTGGAAAACATTGTAGATATTCGAGCACGTATGTATGGGAATCAAACGTACGTTGATATTACAATTGAAGTAGATGCTCGCATGGATGTTGGAGAAAGTCACTGTATTACCGACAACATCGAAGCTATGCTGCGCAAAAAATTTGGAATTTACCATGCACACATTCATGTTGAGCCAATGAAAAAAGAACCTATTATGACATAGGTTCTTTTTTTATGAACGTTTTATGGAATATAACACATAAAACGAGCCAGCTACCGCCAGCTGCCCATCCTGCTAATATGTCAGATGGATAGTGCACGCCAAGATATATTCGGCTAACTGAAATAGATAATACAACAAAGCTTGCTATAAGAATAATTAACAATTTTTTATGCAACGAAATACGCTCTTCAGTAATTGTGACGTATGCAATAAATCCTAAAAAAGCAGTAGCATTCATCGTATGACCGCTCGGAAAACTATATCCAGTTGCAGTAACAAGCTGCGTAACATCAGGTCTTGCTCGTTCATACCATAGTTTAAGCATACTGTTTAAATAACGAGATCCGTAGTAATTAATTGTTAGAAGTAACGCACTAAGCAACTTTTTTCTAACGAGAAAATACATTACAAGAATAATGAGTAATGGAAAATATATTCTTTTGGAACCGATAAAAGACACCCAAGTAAAATAGGTCGTCAAATAATCATTTCGAAAGCTTTGAATAAAATGTGCGACTATATTGTCAAAGTTCTCAATACAAGCGGTATGATACGAAAGTGATAATACGACAAAACAAATGAGTAACGTAAAACTTAGCAAGTATAAATGTCGATATCGTTTCACATACATAACCTCACTATGCAAAAAAATGGAGCGGTTGTTTTAGTTTTCCTCTCCATTTCTTTTTTATGCATAGTTTATTAAAAAATATAATTATTAATTTTCCGCTTCATCTCAGGGATATCTTCTCTTGTTACGGTAAAACGAATCACCTTCTCATCAAGATCAAGCGCCTCAGCGAATAATCCAGCTAAACCACGGGATTTTCTATCTACTTCCATAATAATTTCTAGTCGGTCGTATGCACGTGGCAAGATTAATAATTCTAATTCATCTAATTTCCCATAGTGCTCTCCAGAAACCGGAATAAACTCAAATTCTTGTGCGAATGGAACTTGCTTACGTAATCGGTGCGGTAATTCTTCACATTCTATATGACGTGCTTTAAACCCTAATTCATTTACACTATCTAAAACACTACTTAATAATGCATTGGGTAACACTTGAACGTAGTCGCGGTCACTTGGGTCTATACTACGTTTAATATCAAGACCTGTATGAATCCAAACCGTTTTCATACCAAGTGTAAGTGGTGCTTCAATTGGCATTGGAAAAGAAAATGGAATTTCAACTTTTTCATTCGGTTCTACAGAAAAAGGTTCTGTTAAGCGTACTCGCTCTAAATCATATGTTGCTGTTACTTTTTTATCATCCACTTCTCGTACATACGACGTCGATAATGTTAAGTAAATGCTTTCAATTTGTTGGCTAACTGAACCTCCAGTTATATGAACCTTTCCAACTATTTCTTCCCCAACAATATACTCATCTTTTTCAAGAACAGTATCTACCTTTGCACTTCCAATACCAACGCTTGCTAAAAACTTTTGAAACATGGAGTCTCCATCCTTTCTAAAGCAGAAGCTACATCTTGTTTTAAATCTTGTACATTCTCATAGTACGGCGTTTTTATTTGTAACATTCGCATAAGAATTTCGCGATTATAATGTTCCAAAGTTAATTCTTCGTACCATGGTTTTTCCTGTTTTTCATTAGATTCATATCCTGCATATAATAAAAATAATGAGAAATGACCGAGCGCATAAAAGTCGCTACGAAAGTGAACTTCTCGCATCAAAGCTTGTTCACCTTCGTAAGTTGTAGCTCGCTCATCATCCTCACCTTTCCATTTAGCCAATCCAAAATCAATAATACTAATTTGATTTTCTTTCATTAGTATGTTTGGAATGCGTAAATCTCGATGAATAATGCCTTCACTATGAAACACCGATACAATTTCTAATATTTCATATAAAATCTTAAAAACTTCACGTTCTGTATATACATACCCATCTATGAAAATATAATCTTCAAAATTTTCACCAGGCATGTACTCCATCACAAAGAAGCTCTTTTTCTCCCATATGAAATGATCATATAGACTAGGAATTGCATAATGATTTAATGTTTGTAAAATCATTTTCTCTTGTTCAAATGATTTTCTACCAGACTCATATCTTTGTTTACTTTGTCTTAATTGTTTTAAGACTTTATATCTATTTGTTTGTAAATCATTAACGACGTATGTAACCCCATAACTGCCCATTCCAATTACTGATTCAATTTTATAACGTTCTGCAACAATTGTATTTTTTCGCAGTGGTCTATCAAATAATGCTAGTACACGACACCATTTCATCAGCTACTTGAAAAGAAGCTACGGCTTTTACGTTTTCTTTTATAATGTTGATGTCCATAACCAGATGAACGTCGTTTATAGTCGCTACTTGAATACGAGCGCCCTCTACGACGATAATCACTACTTGAATACGAACGATATTTTTTCTTTCCTAATAAAGAATCAATAATTTTTTTGAACATTCCTTCACCTCTTGAGTAAAATTTCCTTTTCATTATACCAATAATTATTGACTATATTTGTGACAGGTTTGTAAAGAGTAAAAAACGACGAGTTATGCCCGTCGTTACTTTCATTCATCCTCTTCATCAAAAACTTCATCAATCATACATTTCTCTAATAAATACTCAAATGTAATATCTGCGAGATCTTCAATTTCTTCTCGTTTTGGGACGTACCCTCTTTCAATTAGTTGCTCATAAAAAAACTCCGCAATCTCTTCCGTATCAATCACGACTTCAATTTCCTTCATGAGCATCACTCCTTTATTTCTGTTTTATGAAAAAATCTCAAAATTATGTATATGAGATTAGAAAAATAGATTTTATTTTTTTATAGGTCATAAGCTTTGGACGAGATGCATACGATTGTAGTACAAGCTATTCAAAGTCTAGTGGTAATAAGTCAAGAGTAAAACAAGACTGATTTTTTCTAGGTGCGATTTTTTCAGCATACGGAAATAGACCCGACCAAAAATGAAATTTTTTCGGGCCGTTTCCAAGATTGCGTCAATAACAAAGTGTTATTTTTCTATCACGCTCCTTGGTGGCGTGTAGAGTTGATGGTTACGTAGTAGCGTATCCACCAGACGCACAAATTTTCTTGCGGTTAAGACGATGGCTCTTTTGTGTTGATGTTTGGGTGTTTCTTTGTATTTCTTTTGATAAAATGCTTGATATTCAGGCAAATATCTTCTTACTGAATTGGCAGCCTCAACTAAGTAATAGCGAAGATAACGATTGCCTTGTTTGGTTAAGGGCGTATTTTCAGACTGATAATTTCCAGATTGCTTGATTTTNCAATGACAACTTTTGGGGGCTACCTTTTGAACTACTATCCAAAAGCCCAATCAGTTATCGAAACAGCTAGTGTGTTGGTAGTGATAGCAATGGCTCGGGTAACAGACTTTTTATCGTAGACAGAGCTACAGGGGAAATGAGCAAATTCCCGATGGATCCTTTCCATACATCCATTGTATCTGGGAAATTCAATAATATCGAAACAAATTCCGTAAGGAATCTTGTTATCTATTTTTTTTAAAATCAGGGTAATTAGAAAGCAGAAATACTGATCTAAACTATATTCTACGAGGGGGAAATAATAATGGAAAATCAATATGAAGTAGGACAAACAAAAGAAGAGTTCATGCATGAAGATCAATGGGCAGACTCTCTTATAAAGTGGCTTTTTATTTTTTTAATAGTTGTAGGCATACCTTATACTGCATATGTTGTTGTTCAATTTATTCTCTCTTTCTAGTTAACTATTTTTTCTCTGTCAATTTAACTAAATAATTATGAACAACATCCATTACAATTTTATATTCTTCATCTTTAAATGTATCGAACAATAATTGATAATCGTTATAAATATCAAGTAATCCATCAATGATTTCTTGACGATTCGTCTTAACACTCACTTTTTTCGAGTTGTTAATTGACTTTAACTTTCCTAAATCTAATTTATTCATACCGGCTTTATCTTGTTTCATTTTCTTCAAAATTGCATTTGCCGTTTGAGCATTGGCGAGTAACGTTAAATCTGATTCATCCGCTTCTAACCATTCACCATCCGTAATCCGTGACAATTCATAAATTGTATCTTCCCATGCGTCATTCTTATATCTCCATACTTCTGTACGAAAACCAACAATACGGAAAACATCTTTATCATATCCAGTTACTTGCACAAGATCACCAAACGTGAAATTATAATTTAATTCAATCCACTCCGTATCGCCCTTTTTCATATCTTGCTCTGTAACGTGCTGCAATGTTTGCTCTACGTAAAATCCATCATGATTATTGACTTCGTATACATAAACTCCATCTAAAACCTTCATATTTGTGATTTTCCCAACGGTTCCATATAGCGTAATCACGACTATGTCCCCTACGTTGTATTTAGGTTGTTTTTTTCTTGCCATCTCTATCTCTCCTTTTTTTGACGTCGTGATTTTGATATCAGTATATGCAACCTACATAAAAACGCTTATCACAGAAGCTTATATTCATAAATTTTTTCAATAAAAAATATAATCTTATAAAATTTACATTGCACTCAAAAAAAAGCTAGTAACTAGACTAGCTTCAAATCAACAAATTTCATAATAAAAAACATACAGAATACTTCACTTTAAATAAAGTAATGTATTCTGTATGTTTTCAAATAGTTTTTATCTATCTTGTATGTATAAATCCCAGGCTTCATCAAATATAGACATACTTTCTAGCATTCCGCTCAACTCTAAGTATGAACTAATTTCATCATAGTCTTCAGATTGCTTCGGAAAACTTAAATCATCATACATCGCCTCTGCTAAATCTGAAATTTCATTTCTAAATAAAGCTGCACGATGCTTCATCATATAATGGTAAAATGTCTTTTTCAAAAATATTCCCTACCTTTCTAACTTGGGTACATTATACAAGGCAAAAAAGAAAAAAACCAGCATAAAAGCTGGTTAAAAGTCGAAATAATTTCTTTTTAATAGACGCGGTCTTCCCATTAATTCTTCATATGTTAGTTGTTTTGGTAAATCTTTCGTGTAAATTAAGAATAATTGATCTTCAATTTCTTTTACTGTATGGTCTGATTGATAGTCCATCCCGCACGAGGAACAAGAAATACATGGTGTCTCTTGGATTTCAATGGCTTTCGTACCATCTGGTAATTCCCAATATACAGTATTCAAGCTTTCTTTCGCTTCTGTACTGTCACACCACATACAATTCATACTGCATCACCCTCAGTTTTTTTGTCGTTTTCTTCTAACTTAGCCATTTGTGCTTGATATTTTTTATCTTTTAATTGATCGCGCTTATCACGTTTATCTTTTAAAGATGCATGAGTATCATTATCTTCGTAGTCTTTACGACGGTTCATACGCTGTAAGTCGTCTGGAACGAGGTTAAATTTCTTATCGCTCATAAGACCTGCGATACCAACATCTGAACGTTTTTCTTCGTAGTTCGGATAAATCTCTTTAAAGTATCCTTCCGCTCTTCCTGGAATATAGCTCTCTGGCTCTGGATACGTCGTAATAACACCTTCAAAGTTACGAAGTACAACTTTATCTGCACTTTGTGAGATTAAATAGTTTGGCTGAAGTGCAATTTTACCGCCTCCACCTGGCGCATCAACAACGAATGTCGGAACAGCATAACCAGATGTGTGTCCACGTAAACCTTCAATAATTTCAAGACCTTTAGATACTGGTGCACGGAAGTGACCGATACCTTCAGATAAGTCACATTGATAAATGTAGTATGGACGTACACGGATTTTTACTAAGTCATGCATAAGTTTTTTCATAATTGGAACGCTGTCGTTAATACCAGCTAAAATTACTGCTTGGTTTCCGACTGGAACACCAGCATTCGCTAACATTTCACATGCCTTTTTCGATTCTTCAGTAATTTCAATAGATGTATTGAAATGTGTATTTAACCATACTGGATGGTATTTTTTAATAATGTTACATAAGTTTTCTGTAATACGTTGTGGGAATACTACTGGTGCTCTCGTTCCGATACGAATAATCTCAACATGCGGAATCTCTCGTAAATTTTTTAATACATATTCTAAAATTTTATCGTTAATTAGAAGTCCGTCACCACCGGAGATTAATACATCTCGTACTTGTGGCGTTTCAC
Organism: Bacillus sp. PPSBB_2; assembly: GCF_045291115.1. Lineage (NCBI taxonomy): Bacteria > Bacillati > Bacillota > Bacilli > Caryophanales > Bacillaceae > Bacillus > Bacillus sp. PPSBB_2. The sequence goes on along the minus strand of NZ_CP147983.1, from coordinate 2,300,274 downwards.
GAATATAAGCAATTGCATCATCTAATTGTTTCTTCGGTACACCCATTCCAATTTGTCCACTAAAACGACGACGTGTACAGTAACGACAATACATAGAACATTGATTTGTTACTAAGAATAGTACACGGTCCGGATAACGATGTGTTAGCCCTGGAACTGGTGAATCTTCGTCTTCGTGAAGTGGGTCTTCTAAATCATATTTTGTTTTATATAACTCTTCCGAAATCGGTACTGATTGCATCCGAATCGGACAGCGTGGATCATCAGGATTCATTAGCCAAGCATAGTACGGTGTAATGTTTAACGGGATCGTTTTCGTTGAAATTTTAACGCCCTCTTCTTCTTCAGGTGTTAAGTTAATCACTTTTCTTAAGTCATCTAACGTTTTGATCGTATTCGTTAATTGCCAAACCCAATCATTCCATTGCTCTTCAGTAACATCTTTCCATAATTCGATATCCTTCCAGTGACGATTTGGTTTGTATACATCATGTAACATTGCTATTCCCCCTTTTTATACGCTCATCCTTTATATAAGCAATAGTTATGCCAACTTTACATTGTTGATAAGTAAATGTGCGGAGAACCCTATTACATAAGCGAAAAAATATTTTTAAGCGTTGTATGAAATCAATACTTAACATCATATTCATTACTTTTTATATATGTAAACGCTCTTTTATTGGTGCAAACACACAAAAACCGCCGATTATTCGGCGGTTTTGTCGTACTTGCTCAGTTTATATTGAAGCGTTTGACGAGGGATACCCAACATTTTTGCGGCTTGTAATATATTCCCTTCCGTTTCAATCAACGCTTGATCTATTAATTCTTTTTCTGTTTGATGAAGTGCTTCTCTAAGTGGCATTATACCCTTCTTCTTCGAAAACTTCTCTTTCCGAAATGTACGTGGTAAACAATTGGCTGTTAATGTATTCCCTTCTGCAATAATAACAGCATGTTCAATCGTATGTTTTAACTCCCGTACATTTCCAGGCCACTGATAAGCTTGCAGTCTATCTTTCGCTTCCTCATCAATTTGAAGTACACCTTTTTTATAACTTTTATTATATTCTTTCAAAAAATAAGATGCTAATAATAGTACATCCTCAGTTCTTTCACGAAGCGGTGGGATATATAATGAAAATACGTTTAAGCGATAATATAAATCAGTGCGAATTTTATTCTCTCGTAAACATATTTCTGGAGGCTGGTTCATCGCGGTAATAACACGAACATCTACTTTTCTCGTCTTATTATCACCAATTCTTCTAATGACTCCATCTTCTAACACTCGTAACATTTTTGCCTGCAAATCAAGAGGCATTGAATTCAGTTCATCTAAAAATAATGTACCACCATCAACAAGTTCAAATAGCCCAGCTCTTTCAATCGCTCCCGTATAGCTTCCTTTTGTCGTTCCAAACAATAAACTTTCTAATAGCGACTCTGGTAAAGCTGCACAATTTTGTGCAATAAATGGCTTGTTTTTTCTTTTAGAAGCTTCATGAATTGCTTGTACGAACAGTTCTTTTCCTGTTCCTGTTTCACCATATATTAAAACATTCGCGTCTGTTGGTGCTACTTTTTGTGCTAACTCTTTCGTCTGTTTAAACCGCGTATCATTTGTCACTATCGTCTCAAATGCAGCGTGCTTTTTAATCACTTTTTTTCTAGATGATCGCTTTATTTTCGACTGTAAGTCAACAATTGTGTCAGTAAGCTTTTGAATTGTAGAGTAATCCTTTGCAATTTCAACAGCCCCAGCAATATTCCCATCTATAAAAATAGGTAACGTCGTATTTACTGTACAAACATCTTCACCATTTAAATTTTGATAATGTTGTACCTGATGTACGATAGGTTTTTTTGTATCTAGTACTTTCATCAATGTACTCGTTTCCCTTGATAAAGACGGGAACGCTTCTAACAGATGTTTCCCTAACACTTTTTCAATCTTCGATCCATCGTGTTTTGCAGCTACAGAATTATAAAATATTGTAATTCCATTTTCATCTACAGCGTGTATAGCCTCATCAATACTGCCCAAAATCGCTTCAATGACTTCTTGTGTCGAAACTGCTAGCAATGTCATCCCCCCTCTTGCCGAAAATCCAGCAATTACATGCCGAATTTTCGGCACACCTATGTGCGATTGTAAGCATGACGATTCCGTTCTATAATTTTAATCAATTTTATATTTTCATTAGATAACTCGAAACTCTAATTAGTACGGCTTTTTCAAACACCCAGCTCCACCTAACTGTTTTGCTTTACAGCCAAATTTTGAGGTGGAAGTTTTACTGCTTTCGAATAGCTAGATAGATCTTTCACCCATATATTCATATCTTCCAACTTATCGAAAATGTAGCAATTATTCGCCAGTCTTCCTGTATACGTATAGCCTAATTGATGAAAGGCAGCATTCATTCCGAAAGAAAGCGATCGAGCAATTGTATAGGAGCAGAAAATAGATCTTTCTTGAAGTTCTTCCTCTAATTTAATTAGTAAACTTTTCATAAATCCATGTTTACGGTATTCAGGTAAAGTAGCACAATTCGTTAATTCTGCATTCCCTTCCTTTATGTTCATTTCTGCAGATGCTGTACTAATAATTTTCCCCTCAAATTCATACACGTAGTAAATTGTATCGTCTTCTTTCATCGTCTGTAATACATAACTCGCTTCATTTAAAGGTGTCGGATACACTTCAAATACTTTTCCGAATACAGTTGCTAATTCTTCTGCATCTTCTTCAGTCGCTTTTCTCAGCAAAAATTTCTCTGGAACTACTTTTTCTTTTATTTCTTTTCCTTTTACACCGCTTAATATAGTATCTTCCTCAATCCAATGCATACTATTTCGTCTTTCATCATTATTATATTTCACAAAAAAGTATGCATCGTGTCCTTGAAAATAATGAGGTATCGTTGCTTCCAACAAAAAACCGAAAGAGAGCCATGTTGAAACATGCTCTCCCTTTCCTTTAATAATACATTTAGTGAAAGAATGTTTCTCTGCTAGTTCGTCAATTGTCTGTATAATACTTTCAACATTTCCTGTATAGTGATCTACCCGAATACGCTTATTAAAATAATCTAAAACACCTTCTACTGTATAACAATTCGTCTGTTCTCTAAAAGATTCATAGTATTTCATTTTTTCACCTCACACCAATCTAGTAATGTACATGCAATAATTTTTGCGGCAGCTATCATTTTATCAACTTCTATATATTCGTTTGGATAGTGTGCTACTTTCGTCTCTCCTGGACCAAATACTATTGTTGGTACGTTTGCAATTTGTGTAAATAAACCTCCATCAGTCCCCCACGGAGATGCTTCAATAATTGGTTCGTTCCCTTCGATTTCAACAAAGTTGTGATGAAGTGTCGTAATGAGTTCATGATTCTCTTCTAGTTCACCAGGAACCCATCTCGCTCCAAACCATTCTACTTCTACTGGATTTTCAACAAACCAATTGTCCACATCATTTAATTCAGCAATCCAATTCTCAAACTCTTCTTTTGCCGCCTCTATAGTCTCATTCGGCGCAACACCGCATCTTCCTTCTAAAATTAATTCATCGGGAACAGAACTTGGCCAACTCCCTCCTTCCATTTTCCCAATGTTAATTGGAATTGGAATCGGAATTTCTTTAAATAACGGATCTGTAATTCGACTATTTCTTTTCTCCTCTAGCTTTCTTACATGTTCTATAACAAACATACTTTTTTCAATTGCACTAACCCCTTCATAGCGCGTTCCACCGTGTGCAGCTTTCCCTTTTACACGTAGACGAAACCACATAGAACCTTGTTGTTTCGGGAAAAACTTCATATTAGTAGGCTCCGGAATAATGACACCATCTGCCTTATATCCTCGTAATATAGTTGCCAATGTCCCTGCTCCGCCACTTTCCTCTTCTATTACACTTTGAAAATAGATGTCTCCTTTTAATTCAATGTTAGATTCAATAATCGCTTCCATCGCAAGCATAAGTGCGACATTTCCGCCCTTCATATCCGTCGTTCCACGGCCATATATACGATTTCCGATTTTCTCACCGCTATAAGGATGATGTTCCCACTGATTCACATCCCCTTCTGGAACTACATCAATATGCCCATTCAATATCATAGATTTCCCGTCGCCACTTCCTTTTAAAGTTGCTACAATATTTGGGCTATCTGAAAAACTTGTACGGGGTGATACAAAATAAGGATGATCTTTCATTTTAGAAAAAGAAGGCTCCCATATATCGAGCTCTAAACCTAATTCACGTAATTTTTCAATCACAATTGCCTGCGCACCGCTTTCATCACCAGATACGCTCTTTTCTTGAATTAATCGTTTTAAAAATTTCACACTTTCCTCTTCATGGCTCTCAATATAATCACAAACTTGCTTTTTTAATTGCTCCATATATTACATCTCCCTTCATTCAATTACTAGTAAGTTAGAACTAATTTGAAAATCAGCTTCTGTATGTCGTTTTATATCTTCTACTGTGTATGGGCTCATTAATTCTTGTAATATAAGTCCACTCGGAGTTACCTCCATGACTGCCATATCAGTAATAATTAAATCTACACATTTCTTTGAAGTTAATGGCAATGTACACTCTGAAACAATTTTTGCATTTCCGTACTTATCAACATGATTCATTACAACAACGACCCGCTTCGCTTTTTGTGCTAAATCCATTGCTCCACCAATACCTGGAACACGTTTTCCAGGTACAATCCAGTTTGCTAAATCACCATTTTCACTTACTTGTAATGAACCAAGAATCGTTATGTCTAGCAAACCTTTTCGAATCATCCCAAACGCTGTGCAGCTATCGAAATAACTCGCTCCTGTTATAAGAGAAGTTGGTAAACCTGCTGCATTACACAAATTTTCATCTTCATTCCCTTTACTTGGCGTTGGTCCCATGCCGACGATTCCATTTTCCGCATGAAACATAACATTTATGTCGTCAGGCAAATGATTTGGTACAAGCGATGGTATGCCAATACCTAAATTTACAATCATACCATTTTGTATTTCTTTCGCCGCACGCCTAGCAATCTTATCCCTCACTTCTACGCCCATACCCATTTCCAGTTCACTCCTTCCGACGGTACAATATAATTTACGAAAACACCTGGAACGACAATTTCCTCTGGATCTAAACTTCCAAGCGGGACTATTTCTTCTGCTTCTACAATTGTTATATCCCCAGCCATAGCTACATGGGGATTCATATTTCGTGCACTTTTGTCAAATACAAGATTACCAAACGGATCTGCCTTTTTCGCATATACAATTGAAACTTCAGCAGTTAATGCTGTTTCAACTAAGTAGGTCTTACCATTCATTTCAACTGTTCGTTTTCCCTCTTCCACAATCGTATCAACACCAACATCAACTAAAACACCACCAAGACCAACGCCACCAGCGCGAATACGCTCTGCTAATGTTCCCTGCGGAGAAAACTCAATTTGTAATCTTCCCTCGTTTAGTTGCCTTCCTGCATTTGGATTGGAGCCAATGTGAGAAGTAATTATTGATTTAACTCTTTCATTTGTAACAAGACGACCGATACCTACATCAGGAAATCCAGTGTCATTTCCAATTAAATTTAAATTTGTAACGCCTTTTTCTAAAATTTCCTGTATTAAAGATGGAGGGGATCCAATCCCTCCAAATCCCCCAAACATCAATGTCATATCATCATGGAACAAAGAAATTACTTCCTCAATTTCTTTTAATTTACCGAATGTATTTGTAATAGTTGTCATGCGATACTATGCCCTCCTTTTTGCATCATCTCTTCCACACTTTTAGAGAAAATTGAAAGTAATTCATCTAACTCGGAATATGTAGTTGTCATTGGCGGTGCTACAAGCAGTGCACTATCTTCTTTTCCTGCTTGCCCTGAAACTGCTTGGTATAAAAGCAGACCATTTTTAGCTGCAACTGAAATAAGCTCTGACGCTTTTGTAAACGGTTGCAATTCTACTCCGATTAGCAACCCTTTTCCGCGCACATCAGCAATGATTGTCGATTGTTGCTGAACTTTCTGTAAGCCTTTTATTAAATACTCTCCCTTTTCTGCTGTTTTTTCAGGAAGATTATGTTTCTCCATATATTCAATAACAGCTAAAGCCGTTGCTGCAGACAATGGATTTGCACTTAACGTATGACCGCTCATTACTGAACGTGATCCACGTAATATTGGTTCCATAACACGATCACTTACAACTGTCGCTGCCATCGGTGTATATCCCGCTCCTAACCCTTTACCAAGTGTCATAATATCCGGCTCTACGCCCCAATGCTCCATCGCAAACCATGCTCCAGTACGACCGAGCCCAGTCATTACTTCATCCGCAATAAATAAAATATCGTAATGGTCGCAAATCTCTTTAATGACTTTATAATAGTCTTTCGGCGGAACAACCGCGCCTCCAGCTGCTCCGATAATCGGCTCAGCAATAAAAGCAGCAATATGCTCTGCACCAATTCTTTCAATTGATCTTTCTAGTTCAGTCGCACATGCCAGCTGACAAGTTGGATATACCTTTTGAACAGGACATCTGAAACAATATGGAGCTGGTATAGTCGGATAATCTTCCAAAATAGATACGAAGCGTTGTCTACGTAGTGGATGCCCAGACATCGATAAAGCACCCATCGTAATACCGTGATAACTCATCCATCTTGATAAAATTTTATGTTTCCCTTGAATACCTCGCTCTTGAAAATGCTGAATTGCAATTTTCATAGCTGTTTCATTCGCTTCCGTACCACTATTTACAAAAAAACTCCAGTTCAAATCTCCTACACTTAAATCACTTAACTTCTTCGCTAATTTTTCAGCTGGTTCACTCGTAAACTGTGATCTATAAACGAAAGCAATCTCCTCAGCTTGCTTTTTAATAACGTCTGCAATCTCCTTTACGCCATGCCCAATACCTGCCGTAATTGCTCCTGACGAACCATCAAAATATTTATTGCCATTTTGATCATACAAATAAACACCTTTTCCATGTGAAATCATTGGATACGGCTGACCAACAAGTGGTTTAATTAAGTAATCGCGCATAGCGCTCCCCCATTTCTCCAATTTGTATATATATATGAAGAAAATTGACGTTTCTTTCATAAAAAAGAATCCTCTGCAAAAGCAGTGAATTTATCAAAAAACTATTATAAAATATACAAATGAGTGCTTAAAAATTTTTATAAAACAGAAAATTCAGAACTAAAAACGAAGACCAACCCTTTTCTATACGCCCAAATACCCCTCCCTTTTATATGAAATGAGTACATCACCAAATGTTTTTATAGCATAATGCCAGCTGTCCTTAAATGCCGACATTCTGTACACTTCGACGGAACTCCCGTTAAACTCCTTCCTATTATCCTACTTTAAATTGCATATTTTAAAACAAATTTCGACACCCACCTTACTAATCAATTCAGATTCCTATTCATTATGTAAACTTTTCAGTTTTAAACTATAAAAAAAGAACCGATTAACCACACTAATCAGTTCGTCATGACGCTCTCTTATGGGTTAATACTGTCAATTGCTAAAATAAATAGAAAAATGAAGTTTACAAATTCATCCTACAGCCTATAACACAAAACCTTTTCATAACTTCATTCACAATTACTATCGGGATATCCCTATCCCGAAGTGGCACTCCTTTCCTCAGATTCAAAGTATCTTTCCTTTATAATTTATGTAGGACAATTATCACTTTGTATGTGTATTTGCCTATAATTAAAAAAATCCCTAGTTTTCTAGCGATTTTTGGACATGTATTCAATATGTTAATTGAAATGCACTTTCAACTTGGCATTTATTTTACTTTCGTACAGTCATATGTACTGCTTTACTCTGCGAAATTCTCGTAAGCACCAGCACCTCTTTATGAAAACATATTTGTTGTCAATTTTTAATTTTCCCTTTATAAAATCATTTTTTTTGCATAACCGCTTTCTTGCTTCGCATATAGTTTTAATGATGACAAAGGAGGAATGTTCATGTCTCAATCTGAAATCGAAAAATATGGACAAGAAGTTACACAATACGAACAACTCGCACGTTACTATCAGTTTCGTAATCCTAAAAAATATATAGAATTATATATGAAATATTACGATGCACTATCAAAACTTGTACAGGCTTATGAAACAAGAGACTCACAAGAAGCTGCTTTACCGTCACATATAAGAATTTTTCATGCCGATCCAAATATACCAGCGGTTGACATTTTAGTAAACGGACAAACGGTTATTAAAAATATTTCATTTAAGCAATTCAGCCCTTATTTATCATTAGTGCAAGGTAAATACCGTATAGATATTGTTCCTGTCGGAAATGAAACTCCAATCTTTTCAGCGTTGGTACCAATAATGGGAAATCATACTTATACTCTCGCTGCAATAAATAGTGATAATCACCTACAATTACAGCCTATACTTGATAATACACATTTACCAGCTGGTCAAGCCAAAATACGGTTTGCACATTTCTCTCCAGATACCCCTGTTGTAAACGTAGATTTAAAAGATGGGGATCATTTATTTGAAAATGTACTCTTTAAACAAATAACAGATTTTTTGCAAGTTAGCCCTGGTACAGCAGATATTGAAATTTCACTCGCAGATAATAAAAACGTTTTATTGACTATACCGAAATTCAATGTTGAACCAAATGTTATTTATACAATTTCAATAGTAGGTTATTCAACTAAAGATCCTAAATTAGAAGCCCTTATACTCACAAATTAAAACAGTCTACACCATTCATTTGGTGTAGACTGTTTATTTTTGAAATGCAATTTGAAATTCTGTCCAATCGTTATCTGATCGACACATAATGGATCCATTATGTTTTTCCACAATTTGTTTACATACAAATAATCCAATACCAGTTCCTAACTTTTTAGTAGTTACAAATGGTTCAAAAATCGTTTCTACATTTTCAGCTGGAATCATTGGTCCATTATTTTTTATCACAATTCGAATAGCTTGATCTTCTTCAAATACATCAATGATAATTTTTCGTTCTTCTTTCATTGATTCAAGAGCATCAATTGAATTCATTAATATGTTTAAAAATACTTGCCTCACTTCACTCCGATAACCAACAAGCGGAATTGGATACGGTAAATTCTTTTCAATCAAAACATTCGCATTGACCAAACTCGGATATAAGAATTGTATAATGTCTTGAAACAAGTCATTAAGCCAAAACCGTTCCGATTCATTCCACATTTCTTTTTTCGATACGAGTAAAAATTGCGAAATACGAAAATTTAATTGATCTAATTCATGCGAAATAATATCTAAATACGATAAACTCGGATGATCCGCCTTTAATAATTTAACAAACCCCATAATGGAAGTAAGCGGATTACGAAATTCATGTACAAAACTAGCTGACATTTGCCCTAAAATCGTCAGCCTTTCTTTATGTGTTTCGTTAATATATTGCTGTTTTTCCTCTAAATTCTTCGATATAATTTCCGAGTATTTTAAAACGGTATAATAAATTAATTTGTCAAAACAAGTATGTATTTTTGCCATAATTGGTTTCAATTCACGAGCGCTAACATCTAATTCACACATCGCTTCGAAAAGTTCATTTCTTCCCACGTTTGCGTTATAAACAAAATCTCCAATATTCGCATCTGCTCCAGCACGTTCAATAGCAATTTTCTCACATAACGGTTGAAGATAATTTATATCTTTATCTTCCATAGTAAGTTCGATAATTAACTCTAGTAAATCCTCTCCATTTTGAACTACTTCTAGTTTAAATGGATCTTTTTCGGAAATTATCATTTTGTTTTTCCAGTTCTCTACGAATTGGTGCCTATTGTTTTTCAAGTGTGAACAAAATATTTCTTTAATATCCTTATCGATTGGAAAAACCTCCATTCCCTCCATTTCCATACGACGAATACCCTTTATATTTTGAATATTAACACAAAAAATACGATTCGTTAATAGATTTTTGTCACATTTTGTTAATTTCTGTTGATAAAATTATTTTTTCTTTCTTATTTAACTAATTGTATACAAATCCCCTTTTTCCTTCACATATTTTCATTATTTCCGTAATCAAAACGACTTTTTTTGCATCATTTTTAATTCTTGCGTACAATAGAAAATGAAAGGTGTGAAAAATATGGTAAATAAAAATGTGGAAGATTATCTCCAAGAAGGCATTTACGGCCAAAAGCAAAACAAACCAGAAGAACGTAATATGTATTTAACTACATTACGTGAGCGTGTGGAAATCGCTTTAACAATCGGTCAAGTAATGCAAAGTAATGTATACTCTGAAGTAGCGGGTAGCATGCGCTCTTCTCAATCATTACAACTCCTCCTAAATGGTGGCATTGCTTACCCACATTTATCAAAATACATTAAATTAGCAAACGAAAAAAATGTTCCTTTTACAATTGTTCAAAATAAAGATACAAAAACACCAATCGGTTTAGTATTAACTCATGCTACTGCTATAGATAAAGAACAAATTTATGTAGAAGATACTATTTTCAAACAAGAAATGAAGTAAAAGTTACACTTAATTAAATAGTTACTAGAAGCGTAAAAAACGAGTATGGAATCGTAAACATTTCCTACTCGTTTTTTAGTGCAAGTTTTAAGTTTTTCCACTTTATTTTTTAATACATACTAATTTCATTTCTGTCATTTCTTCTATTGCATATTTAATTCCTTCGCGTCCCGTGCCACTTTCTTTCACACCACCATAAGGCATATGATCTACTCTGAACGTTGGAATATCATTAATCATGACACCACCAACCTCTAGCTCATCAATTGCACGCATTGCTTTAAATAAATTATTTGTAAATACTCCTGCCTGTAAGCCGTAACGCGAATTATTTACTTGCCCAATCGCTTCATCAAATTCTTTAAATGTATTTACTGTCATGAGTGGACCGAATACTTCTTGGCACTGCACAGATACATGATCTGGAACATTTGTTAATACAGTCGGTTCAAAAATTCTTGCATCCCGCTTCTTACCACCGCATAAAACAGTTGCTCCTTCCTTAATTGCTTCTTGAACCCACATATCAATTCGCTCTACATCTCTTTTTGAAATTAAAGCTGATACATCCGTTTCCTCAAGCAGTGGATCACCAACAACAACTGATTCCATCGCTTTCTTTAGCTTCGAAAGAAATTCATGCATTTTCGTTTCATGTACAAAAACACGTTGTACTGAAATACAAACTTGCCCATTATTAACAAATGCTCCCCATTTTACACGTTCAATTATTTCATCTGTTAACTCTACATCTTCATCAATGATAACAGCAGCATTTGAGCCTAGTTCTAACGTAACTCGTTTTAGCCCAGCCTTTTGTTTTATTCCGATTCCAACTTTTGGACTTCCGGTAAAAGTAATAGAAGCAACGTAATCATTTTTGACGATTGCCTCACCAACCGTGGAGCCAGGGCCAGAAATGATATTTAAAGCTCCATTTGGCAATCCTGCCTCTTCAAATAACTCAACTAATGCATAAGATGATAATGGCGTTTGATCAGCTGGCTTTAATACAACTGTATTTCCGGCAGCGATTGCTGGTCCAACTTTATGCGCTACTAAATTAAATGGTGTAATAGCCCCTATAACCCCAATCGGCTTTCGGATTGTATATGCAATACGCCCATCTGCACCAGGTGCGGCGTCTAATGGCAATGTCTCACCATATATACGCTTCGCTTCTTCAGCTGCAAATTTGTATGTTTGAACAGTACGATCTACTTCTCCCCTTGCAGCACGTATTGGTTTTGCAGCTTCTTTTGCAATAATCTCTGCAAATTCTTCTCTTCTTTCATCCATTTTTTGTGCAACTTTCTCTAAAATAGTCGCACGATCATATGCAGATAATGTATTCATTTTTGTCATTGCATTTTTTGCAGCGGTAACAGCCTCTTTTACATCTTCTTCCGTGCCTTGTGCAATTTCCGCTAATGTTTCTTCAGAATATGGTGCGTATAATGGTTTATACGTGTTTACAGATTTCCAATCTCCATTTATATATAAATGCTTTTTCATACTTCTGCTCCTTCCGAATATATGTATACAACAATACTTCACCTAGTGAAAGGTTTGACTTATGTCATTGTATCATAGCCCTTATCCCTCAAAAAACATTATGCTCAAAAAAAACTCTGCTATATAGCAGAGTTTACGAGCTAATTTGCTCTTGTAACGAAATTTGTTTTTCATCTTCTAAAATAACAATCGATTCTACTATCTTTGTAACTTCTAATCTTTTTATATAATGTCCATCTAATTCTTTCACACAAAACTTATAATTTTCAATTTCAATGGAATCCTCTTCAGCAATCTCTATATTCTTCGTTAAAATCCAACCACCGATTGTATCAACACCATCATCATCAATCCCTAAACCAAATAACGTATTCACTTCACTAACAAGTACTTTTCCCTCTAGTATCGTCTTCGTTTCACTAACTTGTTGAATTTCTGGCTGCTCATCCGTATCAAACTCATCCTGAATATCTCCAACAATTTCTTCCAGAATATCTTCAACAGTAACAAGTCCAGATGTTCCACCATATTCATCTATCAATATAGCAATATGTGTTCTTTCTTTTTGCATTTTCAAAAACAAATCATGAATTGGAATAGAATCGATAACTAAAATAATTGGTCTCATATATTGCTCTACTGTCTTCTTATTAACAGCTTTATGTTGTACAAATTCAGTAAAAATATCTTTAAAATTCACAAAACCTATTACGTGGTCTTTGTCGCCATCAACAACTGGATACCTTGTATATTTTTCACGAGACATTTTTTGCAAAGCTTCTTCAGCAGGCATCTCTTTACTTATAATATTCATTTCAGTTCGAGGTACCATTATTTCTTTTGCAATCCGATCATCAAATTCAAAAATTTTATTCACATATTTATATTCAGATTGATTAATCTCACCATTTCTATAACTTTCTGAAACTAACAACCGTAATTCTTCTTCTGAATGAACCTCATCATGCCCCTTCGGCGGTTTCAGCCCTAGCAGCTTCGTAATGATTCGAGCTGAACCATTTAATAGCCAAATGAATGGGAATGCAATACGATAAAAGAAAATTAACGGTTTAGAAACAAGCAAACTCACTTGTTCAGATTTTTGAATTGCAAATGTTTTTGGGGCCAATTCCCCTATTACAACATGTAAAAAAGTAATTAACAAAAATACTAAAATTACAGCAAAAATGTCTGCTAGTTGAGTAGAGATATTCCAATTTGCAAAAAGCGTATCAAACATTTGCTTTAACGCAGGTTTACCAAACCACCCAATTCCTAAAGCTGTAACAGTAATTCCTAGCTGACAAGCAGATAAATATTCGTCTAAGTTTGTAATGACTGTTTTGACCGATGTTGCACGATTATTTCCTTCTGCAATTAAATAGTCAATTCGTGAACTTCTCACTTTAACAATTGCAAATTCTGCTGCAACGAAAAATGCCGTTAAGGCAATTAAAACAATCACTATACTTATACTATATATGTCCAAATACTTTTCCTTACTTACTTTGTAAGCAAGGAAGCCACCTCCTACTTAATTTTATTCAAGTGAAGTAAGCATTCTAATACTCTAACAAAATTCTACATTAGCAACCACCTTTTTATATATTATATGCATACATAAAAAAGATATTTATCATTATGATAATCTAATTCATTTACACTCGTCAAATTATTCTAAATGTTACGATAAGACATTTTTATTTAAAAGAACTATTCTCCTCAACTCAATTTCGTGAAAAAACACTTTCTTTGCCGATTCCACACTTCTTTTGTCGCACTAGAAGGGAACTTACTTCATAGCTCGAAATCATTCAACAGGATATATATAGGAGGGATTATTTTGGAATATAAAACACCATTTATCGCAAAGAAATTAGGTGTTAGCCCAAAGGCTGTTGTCCGGATCGCGCAACAATTAAATCTTACGATAGAGAAAAACAAATATGGCCACTTTATATTCACACAAGAGGATGTCGATCAAATGTTAGAACACCATCGATTTCAAATAGAGCAATCTCAAAATTCTCAATCTACTCAAAAGGCTTCCTCAAATGAAGTTGAGGAATTAAAAACTCAAGTTAATACAATTGTTCAAAACATATCATCGAATGATTTTGAGCAATTAGCTAATCAATTAAACACTATTACGAGAAGACTTGATCGAATGGAAGAACAAATGCAAGATAAGGCAAATGATGTCGTCACGTACCAACTTTTACAACACCGTCGTGAAATGGAGGAAATGTTAGAGCGAATTCAAAAGTTAGAAGCTGCCCTAACGAAAGAAGAACCCATTTATATTACTCCGGATTCAAAACCAACATATGAACGAGAAAAGAAACCGAAGCGCCGCAAAATGATTTTTAGTATATTTGGATTATAATTTTTAGACCCTTATTAAAATAATAAGGGTCTTTTTTAATGAAGAGTTATATCCTATACAAATATTATTCTCTTTATTATACATATTCACTTCGCTTTATTTCGTTAACATAATATTTTTACTGTATTCTGTAATTAATGCCTGTGCATGAGCATTCCCTTGAATCACATCACGAAATTCTTTTAAAGAATACAAATGCGTAACCCCTTTTCGAGCATGAATTCTTACTGGTACACCTTGTAAAGTATCATGAAACTGAAAAGGATTATCTATTGGTTCAATTGGAAAACCAAGTGTAAGTAAATACATATACATTCTTTTTGTTACTGCTGCAATGTACCATTCAGCTTTTGTTTCTAACGCATGTATAAATAAAATAGCTGTTAGCCTTTTGAAATGTCCTCTTCCACGAGACGTTTTCGAAATACTTAACTTTCCTATTTCATATACATTCTTCAAATCTTTTACTAAATCATTTTTAGAAAACGGATAGAAAAACTCAGAATTCGATTGTTCAGGTACCGTATACTTAATACATTCTACTGTACCAATAGGATGTTCATCTTCTATTAATAAAAATCGTGATGGATTTAAATTACGTTCTACGAACATTAAGTTTCTTTCTTCACAAAAATCTCCCCATAGTTGCTCGAACCCAAAATGTTCTTCCTTTGTTTGAACACGCTGGAACATATTTAACCGCCTTTCCCATCGCCGCTCTGTTTTTTTGATAACGCTTTCACCATCTATCATATAAGAACAAATCTTCGTATGCAACTAAAAATATTTATGACTTATTATATTCTGCAAAATGAATTAGATTCCAATTTAATCGACTTTTATCCCGCGCTCACATTCCTTTTAATAACACATTTGTAGCACTTTTCAAATCTAAATTACACTACGTTTCTTTCCATACAGCATATAATTCTTCTTAATCTAAAGAAATCCTTTATGAAAAAGGATTTCTTTTACTTCTTAATGCTTTTTAGCCATTTTTCAAAAATTTGTACCATCCCATGTTTTCCAGCTAATTTCTCTTCCCCTTGTTTCGTCTTATATGGATATAACTGCAAGAAAACACCGCATCCAGACTCAATTTTTTTACTATGCATATGGCTTCCTGGATATACACAAATGACTTCATAAATTGACCTTCGATAATAGACTCGCTTTCCATCCTGTTCTTCTACATACTTTATAGACCAGTACTTATACATTTGCTCAGTTGCTTTCGTATTTCCGACGTGCTGAAAAATATTGTACATTGGACTATACTTCACTTCAATAATAATAGAAGATTTATATACGTATTTCCCATCTTCTTTTACATAACAGTCTAAGCGAATATCTGGCTTCTTCGTATCCTCACCATTGTAAAAATTACTACCTTTACTTAATGCAATAAGAGGATGTGTTTCAATTAAGTCATTAAATGCGACATGCACCTTTATATCATCTCGTTCTAAAACTACTGTCGTTCCATCTTGTAATCCATCTACATAAAAATGTTCTTGTATTTGTTCACGGATGGAGTTTCTAGCCTCAAAACCAATTTGCTCTAAAAGTGAAATAACGATAAAAAAAGCGTAATATTCATACACTAAAAACGTTGGCTTATAAACAAATAATAATGATGGAGATTGATCCGTATATTGCGGGAGTACTTCTAAATGATGTAGTAATTGTTGATGTGGTATCGGTAAATCATGTAAGTTCATGTTACTTGTTTCAGTAACTTCCCTCCAAAATGAAGAGTGCATTAACATTTGAAAGTATTGTACATTTTCATGCACAATATGCGCCAATATTTTATATTCTTGTATTTTCATTGAGCTCTTTCGTAAATCGGCTTCTTTTAGTAAATGTATATTTTTATATTTTTGCTTCTCTCTATCGGTTACTGATCCATTACGCTCAATTGTTTGTATAATCGTTTTTACAGCTTGAAACTCTTCTGATTTTTTCTTTTTTTCTCTTTCTAAGATTTCAATTGTTTGACGTAAAAAACTTTTAGCTTCAATTAAATAATGATAAAATTGCATCGCTTTATATTTAAGAAATGCATTTTCCTTACTATTTTTTTGTTCCATAAACTTACGATTATAATGTTTGGCATAAGGTTTTCGTTCTGCCACTATAGTTCCTTTTCTTGTTGGCTTTCGCTCTTTTCCTTCCCATTTATATTCATTTATAAAAGTTGAGCTTGATTCTATTTTCTTAAAGATTTGCTTTATCATTTTCATTTTTTGCGGTAACTTTCTAAGTAACACTAAATAAGAAGAATCCTCAATATCGCTAAGTGCAGAGAAGGTCTTTTTATAGTAACCTCTATCCAAAATCAACTCATTTAAAATTGACTTCACATAGTCTTGAATCATTTCAAATTGATCATCAAAAAAGTTTTTCGGTACGATTTGAAATGCGCCATAATACGTTGTATCTTCTATACGCACTTCAAAATGGTATAGACCACAGCGCCATGGATAAAAGAATTCTGTTTTCCCATGTTCATATATTAATACTCTTTGTTTTTTTTCATTTATTTCATATTGAGCCTCTTTTATATTTTTCTGTCCCTCATATACTTTATTCCATATAAAAGTAATATTCATTGGGATTTCATAATTGTACTGTAATCTTATTGGTTTTAATTCTTGTACTTTATAAATACATTGAACTAATGCTGTAGTAGATGTACAAAGACGATTTAATAAAATATAATCTCCTTTCCCTTCATTTCCAATGATTAACTTTAATACAAAAGGGAGCGTTTCATTCGTATCAACGATTTTTGTTTCATAACGCCCTTCATTTTGCATATCCATACAACTCCAGTTCTCTACGTTTTTCTCGTATATATGCTAAAGAGTGTTCAAATGTAGATACTCTGTTTGCAAGTGTAGATTGCAAAAGAGGTACTAAGGTCGCCCCCCTTTTTGCTTCTTCAGAAAGTAAAGGCCCAACCATCATTTCGGTCCCTCTGATTTTCGTCAATACACGCTGCTTTATTTGTAAATCAAACCCCTCTTCTCTACTAATCATATAGGTATGGTTATTTTGAAACGGTATGTTTTGCAAATAAGTCGCAATTGCATTTGCACATCGGAAAGAAATTCCCTTAGACGCGTCATGTGATGACAATACGACATGCAACTTATCTAATAGCTCTAATTCTTCTTCAGAAAACACTTCAATCATCGCTTTATTTCTCATCCAATTTATCCGAAATTCTCCCGCCGTTACTTTCAAAGGTGGATGTAATACGACTTTCCCCTGTTCCATGCCCATCTCACAAAACGGAATTTTCTGTAACGTTATTAGGTTCGTTCGGTCTAATAATCGATCAGAGAGCTCTTTCGTTGTTTCATCAAAATTTACAGTACCTACAAATATAATATTTTCTCCAATTTCAATTGTTGATGGAATTGAATTCTCTATGTCCTGTACACCCTCATACAAGTTTAAAATACGATTTTTTGTTTCAAGTTCAAGAACAGATAGAAACGGAGTAAACCAATGCTCAATATGAGACATGTTCATTTCATCAAAAACGATTATATACAGTTGATTTGGATTTTCTTTCGCCTTCATTAACGTCCTAACTAACTTCGCTTCAGATTCAATAAAAGTACCATTTGGATGAAGGTAACCAAGTAAATCATGTGGTTCTTGATACGATGGCGAAATTGGAATCCAAACCAACTCTTCCCCATACTGTAACCCTAATGCTTCTGCATAAGTTTGCACAAAACGTGATTTTCCAACGCCCGGTATACCACCAAGAATCGTTAACATATTTGTTTTTACACTTATATGGAAATTATAAATATCCGTTTCATCCAAATATAACCCTTTATTATGCACCATACTTTGTACATACTGTAAAAAGGACGATTCACGCTCATCCCATTCCCATTCATCTTTTTGTATTTTTATATCCTCTACTTCAACTAGCTTACCTTCTTCATGCATTCGTTTTTTTAATTGCTCATACACATAATCACTTACAAAATATAATTGATCTTCTACCGCTATTTCTACATACTTCGTCCAGTCACTGCAGTTTATATATTTACATTCACGTTTCTGTTCAAAATAGGCGATTGAGCTAATTGATGACTTTAGGGATATGTTTCCGTACAGTCTTCCATCGTGCCACAATAATTCAGGAGGCTCAAAGTCTTTCGGAAATTTTGGCATAAGAAATGATAAATAACCGTTGCTAAGTTTTCGCTCTAAAGATTCTCTTTTTTTATGATTTGTAACTTTAGGTGCCGGAATCATTTTATAGCTGCTTGCTATTTCTTTCGGTTCTTCTGTACATATTAACTCCACGTATACATTTCCTCTTTCATAATAAAGACGAAACATTACTAATTGCTTTTCTAATTTCCTCTTCTTTAATTCCGAAAAGATTTTTTCATTCTTTTTATTGCTACATAACCCTTCAAATACATATGGTTCATTTATAAATTGTTCCTGTAAAGTGAATGGTATTGGCGATAAGCATTGTACAAAAAAATTCTCTCCACTCTTCTCTTTCTCAGCTTTTGTAAATTTCCCTAAAAATCTCATATAGTACATTCGTTTTATAAAACTTGGCTGAAGAGCTTTATGTAATTTCACCTTAGTCACCTTCTTTTTTCATACTATTCTTAGTGTATGAAAGAAACGAAAAACTAGAAATAAAAAACCTGACGTTATCCGCCAGGTTCAAAATAAAAACTTATATTAATGAGAAGGAAATGCTTTTTTCTCTTGTAAAATTGCATTATGAGCAATTTTCATTTTCGCAAGTACGTAACGTAATCGATCTTCAGCGTTTTCATCTTTACTTATTTGTAATTCCGCCAAATTTTCAACAGAACTTGCTAAATTTTCAATGACTCCTCTTAGTTCAGGATGATGATTAAAAAAAGATTCTTGCACTAATACTTTCCTTAACTCACTAGCTAAATCAATTATTCTAGACAACTGTTCTTTTTCTTCCATTCTCATCCCTCCTGAATATCTTATGTAGTAAATATTCTCTAAACAAAGAAAAAAGCCCTTTAAATGAAAAGGACTTTTTACATTTTTATATTTCCAGTTAATAACATATATATGGATGTGATAGCCGCAACAATAATTGCCCACATCACATACTTCTCTGCACCTACAAAGCAACGGTTCCCTTGTTCTTTTCTTGCAAACGTGTAAACAATAATTCCAATTCCATACACAATTGAAACGAGTAGTAAATTCTTTAAACCAGCTGCATAAAGAAGCCATACAGAGTAAATAGAAGCAATTAAAGCTAACGCTCCGTTTTTTAATTTAGCGTCTTTTAACTCGTTTGTAATGACTAATTTAAATTGGAATAACGCTGATAATAAATATGGTAATAAAATTGATGTTGATGCAATGAAATACATAATTTGATATGTTGATTCCGAAAACAAAACGATGATAAATATAATTTGGGCAACACCATTTGAAATCCATAATGCCATGTGCGGTGTTTGCTTCTTATTTGTTTTCGTAAAGACTCTCGGAAATACGCCATCTTTTCCTGCTACATGAGAAATTTCAGAAACAAGTAAAAACCAGCCAATTAATGTACCGACAAGTGAAGCAACTAATCCGATGTTAATCGCAACTGCACCCCATGGACCAACAACGTGCTCTAATACATGTCCCATTGACGGAGTTTCTAACACAGAAAGTTCGCCTCTTGTCATAGCACCCATTGACAGGACAGAAATTAAAATATAAATGGACATTACTAAAATAAGTCCCAATACTGTTGCCTTACCAACATCTCGACTATTCTTCGCTCTTCCAGATAATACAACCGCTCCTTCAACTCCAATGAAAACCCAAAGTGTTACAAGCATTGTATTTTTCACTTGACCAAGTATAGCGGAAAGTGAGATCGTTCCTTCTCCCCAAAAATCATGTGTAAATGTGTCCCAGCGAAAGGCTGTTACCATTACAACAATAAATAAAACGATTGGAACTAACTTCCCTATTGTTGCGATCACATTCATAATAGAAGCTTCACGGATTCCAAATAAAATTAAAAAATGAAGTGTCCATAATAAAAGTGATGCCCCAACGATAGACGCAACATTATTCCCTCCTTTGAAAATTGGAAAGAAATAACCTAATGTACTAAACAGTAACATAATTGTTGCGACATTACCTAAGATTCCTGCTAGCCAATATCCCCAAGCACTATTAAATCCAATGTATTCACCGAAACCAGCACGTGCATAACTATAAATTCCACCTTCAAGTTCCGGTTTTTGTCTTGCTAACGTTTGATATACGAGCGCAAGTGGAATCATTCCCATCGCTGTAATACACCAGCCAATTATTATTGCACCACTGTTTGCTCCTACTGCTAAATCATGCGGTAAACTAAAAACACCGCCACCAACCATTGTTCCAACTACTAATGCGATTAATGGAAAAAATCCTAACTTCTTTTCTATTTGTACCACCCCATCTGTCATTCTAGGTGTTATGTTCGTTCAACTATTAAAGTCACCTTTTTCTCTAATAGACGTTTCTCTTATATTTTTTCAGGAAAACATTACTTATTCTAAAAGAAAATGAGCAAAAATGGAATACTTTTTTGAAAAAATGTATAAGTATGCACAAAAAAACCGCTCATTTTGTAATGAACGGTCATTTCAAACATATAAATTTGTATATTTCTTGTAAATTTAACGAAGTAACTTCTCTTTTTGTAAAAATTGTTTTGCGACTTCTTCACTACTTTTACCATTTACGTTAACTTCATAATTCATTTTTCGCATTTCTTCATCTGTAATCTTTCCAGATAATTTATTTAATACCTTTTCAAGTTCAGGATATTTCTGTAACGTTTCTTTTCTTAATAATGGTGCTCCTTGATAAGGTGGGAATAACCCTTTATCATCTTTCAGCACTTTCAGTCCGTATTGCTCCAATTCACTATCTGTTGAATATGCATCAATTACGTTAACATCTCCAGATTCAATTGCGCTATAACGCAGCTTCGGCTCCATCGTTTTAACATTCGAGAACTTATAGTTATATAATTTTTGCATTCCTTTATAACCATCTTCACGATCAGCAAATTCCAATGTAAATCCTACTTTGGCTTCCTGCGCAACATTCCCTAAATCAGAAATTGTATTTATATTCTTTTGATCTGCTATTTTTTTCGGCATAGCTAGTGCATATGTATTGTTATACTCCATTGGCTTCAACATAATCATATTATATTTCTTTTCCATTCCAATGCGAGCCTGCTCATATACTTCATCACGATTTGTACTCTTTGGTTCTTCTTTCACGAAAGTAGATAAAGCTGTTCCTGAAAATTCTGGGTATATATCTACTTCCCCTGATTTCAACGCTTCAAATACAAATGCTGTTTTTCCAAGACCTGGTTTTAATTGTACGTGTAAATCTGTATCTTGTTCAATAAGCTGCTTATACATTTGAATTAAAATTTCAGGTTCTGATCCAAGTTTGCCCGCAATAACAATATCTTTCTTTTCTGTACTCCAAAGAAATGGAGAAGCAATCATTATACAAACAATACATATCGTCAATATAACACGCTTAGAAGAGCGTTTCGGTCGTTCAAGTATGCGAAGTACTATATCAAAGAATAAAGCGAGTAACGCGGCTGGTACGGCCCCTAAAATGATAAGTGCATGATCATTTCGATCTATACCTAATAGTATAAGCTTACCGAGCCCACCAGCACCAATGAGAGCTGCTAATGTAGCCGTTCCAACAATTAATACCATAGCTGTACGAATACCAGCCATAATGATAGGCAATGCAAGAGGAAGTTCTACCTTCCACAATCTTCTCCAACTATTCATCCCCATAGCTTTCGCGGCTTCTATTAGAGATTCATCTAATTCCCTTATTCCTGTATATGTATTTCGTAAAATAGGTAATAGTGCATACACAACTAATGCGATAATCGCTGGAAGTTTTCCGATTCCTACTAATGGAATTAATAGTCCGAGTAATGCAAGTGATGGCACTGTCTGCATTACTGCAGAAGTTCCTATTATAAATTCAGCCATTCGTTCTTTTCTTGTTAATAAGATGCCAAGTGGCACCGCTATAATTACTGCAAAAAATAATGAAATAAGCGATATTTGTAAATGCTCACTTAATGCAGTTAGTAATTCTATTTTTCGTTCTTGGAACGTTTGTATAAAATTAGTCACTGTTTAGCCTCTTTCCTTCATTTGTTCAACAATGTAATTGACAATATGACGACTTGTTAACGTTCCAATATATTGACCGTTTTTTTCAACTGGAACGACCTCCTCATCACGCACACGAACTAACGCTTCTTGTAAAGAAGAATGTAATGATAGCGCCTGCCCTTCTAATTGCACACTTTGATCGAGCGGCAATACATCTGCTATACTTTTCCCCTCATACCAAGTTCGCCCACGATTTCCAATGAATTCCTCTACAAATTCATTTTTCGGATTATGTATAATTCCTTCTGGTGTATCTAGTTGAACAACTTTTCCTTCTTTCATAATACAAATGCGATCTCCAAGTGATAATGCTTCTTGCATATCATGTGTTACGAATACGATTGTTTTTTGAATCTTTTTTTGCAACTGTACAATATCCTTCTGAAGCTGTTCCCTACTTAATGGATCTAACGCACTAAATGGTTCATCCATAAGAACGATTTTCGGGTTTGCAGCTAATGCTCGCACGACACCGACACGTTGTTTTTGTCCTCCTGACAATTCATCAGGCATACGATTTCGATAAATATCCGGATCTAATCCAACCATATGTAACAATTCATCGACGCGTGCTTTAATTTCTTTTTTGCTCCATTGCCTCATTTCAGGAACAACTGCAATATTTTCAGCAATTGTCATATGAGGAAACAAAGCAATCTGTTGCAACACGTATCCTATATCCCAACGTAATTCGTTTATATTATATTGTTGAATATCTTTTCCATCGATTAAAATCGATCCTTCAGTCGTTTCGATTAAACGATTAATCATCTTCATTGTCGTTGTTTTCCCGCATCCACTCGGACCGATGAGAACAAAAAATTCTCCCTTTTTAATTTCTAAATGCAATGAATCCACTGCTTTCGTGCCATCTTCATACGATTTTGACACATGATTAAATTGAATCACAAATACAACTCCTTTAATGTTGTTTCCTTTATTTTGATGGAATATGGCATTCATTTCAAATGATACGCTTTTAAATTAAAAAAGAGCTCACATTTGAGCTCTAACGGTCGAACAATATTGTTTTCATAATAGCAGCATATTCGCGAACATACATTTTTCTCTTAGAACGAATTGGCGTTTCAGCAGCTAGTGCCTCCATCTTCATGCCTAAACGCTTTGCAATTATTTTCGTTCGATATAAATGATACGTATTACTTACAACTACCGCATGTTTCACATTATATAAATCCATACTAAACTTTAAGTTTTCATACGTATTTGTAGATTGATCTTCTATTAAAATACGACTCTCATCTATACCGTGTACCATTAAATAGTTTCTCATGCTGTGAGCTTCCGGTATATCTTCATCTTCTCCTTGACCACCTGAAACAATTACTTTCGCTTCAGGATATGAAAATAAATACTCCAACGCTACATCCAAACGATTTTGAAGAGATAAAGACGGTCTATCTCCAAATAACTTTGCACCCAGTATAAGAACGTACGGAGAGTGATAGCTCAACTTTTCACGAGCAACTTTGTTCATTCTAAACGTCATATAAATGATGTATAGTGGCGGTAATAATAAAATGATAAGAAAGATCCATTTGTTCATAAATAAGTTTGCACTCCCTTTCTTTTTATTATACAGAAAAAGAAAGGGCGGCAGAAGTGTTTTTTTAAACGATTGATTTATTAGAAACATTCGCCGCTACTTTACGTTGTGATAGTACATAATAAATAGCGATTCCTAATGAGAAGATCAATATGCAGCTTAATACGTAAAACGGAAGCATTACTCCGGCTTTAGATACACCCGCTGTAAACAGCATTAATAATACAATTCGTATTCCAGTACCAATTAGGCGAAATAAGCTGTCTACACGTCCCATTACTTCGTTTGGAATTTCCTCCATCATCAATACATTTCTCGCCACTCTTGTACCCGCATTTCCAACTGCATGAAAAATTGCAAGTCCATATAAGAAAATTACGGAAGGTTCAATAATCATTGCGGTAATTGAAATTACATAAATGAACATCGTCATAACGATTGAAACTTCTGTTTTGATATATTTCATTATGAGTGGAATACAGATTCCTGCAACAACCGCTCCAACCCCGTACATCATCCCCTCTATTGCGTATACAGAGGCATTGGCTTTAAGTATATCCGAAATATAAACTGGTATTAAATAATTTGCCATCATAACACCTATAAACGGCATATAAGTGGCCAGTAAGAACCAAAAGAGCTTAGGACGTTTTTTCATAAAGTGAATTCCTTCAAACAATTGCTTCTTAAATGTTATTTTTCTTTTCACTTCTTTTTTCTTTACGTACGGTATACATAAGAAAAGAAAAAATGCTCCAGCAAAAGTTAACATGTCTACTAACAAAATCCACTTCAAAGATACAATTTCAATTAAGAAGCTCGCGGCCGCTCCAGAAATAACTTGTGTTAACTGTCCTTGTATTTCCATCGTTCCACTTAAACTTTTATAATGTTCTGCTTGAAATATCTCTTGGTTGAACGCAAATATTGTAGGATAAAATAATAAATAGTAGAATGATCCGGCTATATAAATAAGAATATAGTGAATAGAATGATAAGGTTGCCCAGCAAATCCCCATATAACCATTATTCCGATTACGGCTATTCCGATTCCTTCGTTACATAGCAATAAAGATTTTCTTGAAAAACGATCAATACTTTGCCCAATGAATGGTGTTAATAAAAACATAATGAGGGTTGCAATGATAGAAACATAACCAAATGTTGTCTCTCCTCCACTCTCTTTAATTAACAGCCAAGGAATCGTTATCATAACAATTCCGGAACCAATAGCAGATAGACTATTGGCTCCTAGAATGTAATACAAGCGAGAATCATGATAAAGTGAGGACATATCACTCCACTCCTAGTTGTTTTTTCACCTCTTTATATACGCTCATATATGCTTTCAATTCTTTAACTACATCATGAATTAATGGTTTTGCATCTTCCCCAAGTTCACCATCTTGCACATGTAATCCATCAAGCACAACTTGTTTTGGAATTGCATTTGCATAAACACCTCTAGCGACCGTTCGCATGCTGTTTAATGCATTTATTCCACCTTTACCGCCACCAGCAACCGCTAACAACGCAACTGGTTTATGAATAAATTCACTACTACTTAAGTAATCTAAAGAGTTTTTCAGCGCACCGCTCATCGCATTATGATATTCTGGTGTACATAATACAACCCCATCCGCAGCTTTCACTAACGTTTTTAATTTTTTTACTGCCTCTAAATCACGTTGCGACTCTTCTCCATTGTATAAAGGTAACTCCTCAATTGCTAAATCATATAATTCCCCTTCAAATTGATCCGCAATATATTTTGCCACCACGCGAGTTCTACCAAATTTTCTTGGTGTACCGTTAATAACGACTAGTTTCATGATTATTTCTCCCCTTTGTTTTCAAGTTCTACTTATATATTATCAGAAATTTCTATACAAAACACAATATAAAGAGTTAACTTGTTTCATAAAATAGTATGATAAACAAAAAAGAACTCATACTTTCGTATGAGTTTCGTACAATTACTTTGATTCATCTCTCATGCTCAATGTACCTAAACTTTCATTTGCTTCAAAATGATTATATGCTTTTTCCGCTAATCTTTTCCGTTCTTCTGGTAATTCTATATATTTCATTACGTTTTCAATTATTTTTTCGTACGGAGTAAATACAATTCCTGGCCACTCTACCTCATCTTCTGGATTACTATTTTCGGAAATAATAAATTTCTTATTTGCGACTGCATAAGATACGCGAGGTGTTTCAAGAATTCCTGATAAGTAAAAATGAATATTTAATATAATTTTAGCTCTAGCAATCAATTCATTTCGAACAATTCCCCACGCATTATTTTTAAAAACTATATTTAAATTCGGGGCAATCGCTTTTAGATGATCAAAAATAGCTTGTCGCCTCGGATTAAGAGCACCTATAAACAGAATATCAATATCTTCAATAATCTCATCTTCAAACGCATCTTTTTTTATTTCCAAAGTTGGAGCATAGTTCATTTCTACATGTTTTATTTCTTTTCCTACCCCTTTTTGTTTAAGCCATTCTATATTTTGTTTACTATAATCCCAAATCACTCTATCTTTTAATAATATTAAATAAAGGGGATGCGCATATGGACTTCCTTCGTATAGCTGTTCTAAATTATAAATAATTGCATCTTTCGGAAGAAGGTTCGGGTTATATGCGTATGTATGGGCTCCAAAAACAACTGTATTCTTTACATTTTCCAGTATTGTTTCTGATATAATTACTGTATTTCCCTCCTGCTCCAACCGCCACTTTAAAGCTCGCGCAACATCTATGAAACTACCGTATGTCTTTGGGCATATAAAAAGACAATAATCATATTCTTTATTCAAATAAACTTCCATTAATCTTAAATTATTTTTATATAGATCTACATCCGGATGTTTAAGTACCAACTCATTTGCATGTTTTCTTGCTACTTTATATAATCCAGCATAATAAGCAGCGATGCATCTTCTTAATTCGATTCTTTCCCGATCTTCATCTAATACATCCATGTTTAAAAGAAGATTTGCGATACAGTACGCTTTTAAATGATCACGATCATAATAATAGTCTAGTAGTGGCATCAATTCTTCATACGTATTTCCATGCACCGATTCTCCTAGTTCAATCGCCCATCGCATTAATTCCATGATTACTCCACTACTCCTTTAATCGAAAATGTATTTAATAAAATTTCGCATTATTCTCTACTATATTTGCTATATGAAATGGAATCTTTTCTTTTATCGATTCCAAATACTTTTGCGACACCGCCCCTAAATGTTTTTTATGAGGTATATAGAAAGCACTAATAGAAATTTCATAGTCAAATAAGTAATCATACACATGATAATCTACAAATAGTAGATCATCCTTTGGAAAAGGAATTTCCTTCCCTTGCAGAGCATACATCAAAGCAATATTGTTTTGAGATCGTAATCGATACAACCTTGCAAGTTGGTATAATGGTTCAGCCCGGGTTGGTCTATATTCCCACGCTTTTTGAAAATAAAAAACAGCTAATGCTAAATATTGCTCTTCTTGCCCTTTAACAGTTTCTTTTTCATCAGCATCTGTCACTTCATTTTGTTTATTTGCTGAACGATTTGCTAACTGCTCATAACAAAATCCTATTCGCAATAACGAATAGAATACCTCTTCAACCCATCCTCCTGCTTCCACTCGTTTTTTATACCATTTAATTGAATTCTCAAATTGGCTTAAATGAAAATAAGTCTGAGCTAAATAAAATAAATATCTTATATGCAAATCTGGCGTTGTTTCTGGGTCGTTTATTCCCTGTAACAACAACCTCTCATCTCTTTCAAATTTATCAGCTTTGCTCCCGCCATCTCCGGGATCATTCACGACAAGAGTCTCTAACCGAGCTACCCTCGTATTGTAATTCGCTCCAACTTTTGAACGATCTATATCCCAATACTCATGAGTAACACCGACAGATTTCCATGGTAAAGAAGCTTTCAAAAGACGTGTAAGCCAATATTTAATATGAACATCATATTGTAATGTAAGATAATGATCTTCCGTTAAGCTCGTTTTATCGAAATTCGGATCAACCTCTAAAATCATATCCGCATCTAATATTAATAAATAATCTGCTTCTGGGTATGTTTTTTGCGCTAACGAAACAGCTAAGCTTCTGTTATAACCAAAGTTTTTAAACGGCTCATGATGAACCGTCCCAGGTATCTCATTTTCCTTACACCAATTTTCAATAATTTCAGGCGTATTATCCGTCGATCCAGTATCACAAATAGAAACAAAGTCTACAATTGATTTTGTTGCATTTAAACATCTTTCCATAATTCTAGACTCATTTTTGACGATCATACAAAGACATAACTTTTTTTCTTCCTTTACAGACTTCACTTGCTCATTTCCCATTTAACCACCTCATATTTTATTAACACGCTCTTCTCATATGTAACAACATTTCTTAGCTATACTGATGACATAAGCACCCTTTTACTATTTATGAAAACTTCATTTTATTTATTCTTACTTTTATGTTGGGACATATTTCATGCTTCGCTTTATATTTGATACAATCAATACAAAAAACATAATACGGGAATCCGTACATTTCAAAGTCTAAGAGGAGGTTATATTTTGTTGGATTACATTTGGCTAGATGACAAATCACCAATTTTAGAACAACTACCAAGAAACTTTAAATTTGCAGCTATATTGCTACATCCTTTTATCCAAATGCTTTTAGAATGGGAAAAGTCTGTGAGAAAAAGACCATATGAGCACATCTATCCTAGCGCTGAAGAAATCATTTATAATGGGAAATCCGTTTCTTGGAAGGAAATGATGTCTTGTAGTGGATTACATTCATACGCAGACCTAGCAATGGCCATGTTGACTTCCATTAGTGCCCTTTCAGAAGAATATAAAAGAGAGGATTTAGCTGAAAAGCTACATTCAAACTTAAAAAAAGATCTTTACTATCCAACAGAAGATTATACGTCTATATTTTTATTACACAAATTACTTAAACTCCTCGGTTCTAAAGGTGCAAAAAATCTATATTTCTCTGAACCAATTCTTGATACAAACGGATTATTACAGGTAAATAATACTACTCCATTAGATATTTGGGACATTAGCAATAATGAGTTAATTATTACTGGCGAAGATAATGAGTATGCGTTTATGAGTATATACGATTCCTTTACAACCTTATTATTAGCTAAAGAAGAAAATATAGAATATATTGTTCATTCAATGAACGTTGAAGCTATCATTTGTGACAAAAAAACGATGATTGATTGGTATTTTTAAATTAGTAGTTTCTTAAACTATAAAAAAGAAACTTGCGCTTATGCACAAGTTTCTTTTCAAAAACATCCTTATTTTTTCACAACTTCATGTCCACCGAACTGATTACGTAGTGCTGAAACTACTTTTCCATGGAATGTATCATCTTCCTGAGAACGATAGCGCATAAATAATGACATAGCGATTACTGGTGCTGCAGCTTGAAGTTCAAGTGCAGTTTCAACAGTCCATTTTCCTTCTCCTGAAGAGTTCATTACACCTTTAATGCCATCTAGTTTCGGATCTTCTGCAAATGCTTTTTCAGTTAAGTCCATTAACCAACCACGGATAACTGATCCGTTCGCCCATACTTTTGCAACATCTTCATAATTGAAATCAAAGTCACTCTTATCTAGTACTTCAAATCCTTCAGCGATTGCTTGCATCATGCCGTACTCAATACCGTTATGAACCATTTTTAAGAAATGACCACTACCAACACGGCCAGCATAAGAATAGCCATTTTCTACTGCTAAATCTTTAAATAAAGATTCTAATTGGTCGTAAATTTCTTTTTCTCCACCAACCATTAAGCAAGCACCGTATCTAGCTCCTTCTACACCGCCTGATGTACCGATATCTACATAATGTAATCCGAAGCTTTTTGCTTCTTCAGCACGGCGTAACGTATCTTTATAGAATGAATTTCCGCCTTCAATAACGATATCACCTTCATCTAATAACGGATACACATCTTTTAATACTGACTCTACAACTTCTCCTGCAGGCACCATTACCCAAATTGTACGAGGAGCTTCTAGTTCAGCAATCATTTCTTTTAATGTATGACGTGCAGTAATTCCTAGTTTTCCTGCCTTTTCAACAAGCTCTTTATTTACATCGTATACAACTACTTCATGCTTGTCTTCATATAAGTGTTCAGCTAATGGGAATCCCATTTTTCCTAATCCAATTAAACCTAGTTTCATATTAATCAATCTCCTATTCTATACAAATATATTTAATATCGAAATTAGCCCAAGTGCTACTACAGATAATATAGTCTCCATTGCAGTCCATGTTAATAATGTTTCTTTCACAGTCATTCCGAAATACTCTTTAATCATCCAAAATCCTGAATCATTCACGTGTGATAAAATTAATGACCCTGCACCAGTTGCAAGTGCTAATAATTCAACATTTACACCTGGTGTGCTTGCTGCAATCGGCGCAACAATACCAGCTGCTGTCATCATAGAAACAGTTGCCGATCCAGTTGCAATTCGGATTAGTGCCGCAATTCCCCACCCTAATAATATCGGTGAAATATGTGATTCTTTCGCCATATCTGCAATTGTCGTTCCAATTCCAGAATCTAATAATACTTTATTAAATGCGCCGCCTGCACCAATCACTAACAATATGTTTGCAATAGGTCCAAGGCAATCATTTGTAAATTGTAACACTTTATCTTTTGAGAAACCTTTTGCATATCCAAGACTAAAGAAAGAGTAAATGGTTGCAATTAATAAAGCCACAATCGGATCTCCAATAAAGTGTAATACTTGTGCTAGTTGACTCGTTTTATTTAATGCAACTTCTGCTATTGATGCACCAAGCATAAGAAATACGGGAAGTAAAATTGTAAACAATGTATTCCAAAAGCTAGGAAGCTCTTTTTTATTATCTTTTTCAACAAATTGCTCCGCTATATCTAATGGTACTTCCTTATGTATACGAGCACCAATCCATTTCCCGTAAAGTGGACCTGAAATAATTGCAGTTGGAAGTCCGACAATTAACGCATATAAAATTGTCTTCCCTACATCTGCTTTAAAAATACCAACTGCCGCCATTGCCGCTGGATGCGGTGGAACAAGTCCGTGTACGACTGACAGTCCTGCTACTAGCGGAATACCAATTGTAATAAGTGATACCCCAGTTTCTAACGCAATTGTAAATACTAACGGAATTAATAGTACAAATCCAACTTGGAAAAATACCGGAATTCCTACTAAAAATGCAACGAACATCATCGCCCAGTGAACTCGTTTCTTCCCAAAACGATTAATTAATGTGTTAGCGATACGTTCAGCACCACCAGATTCGGCCATCATTTTTCCAAGCATCGTTCCTAGTGCTAAAACTATTGCTAAAAACCCTAACGTATTACCAAGCCCTAGTTTAATAGAATCAATAATCCCTGGATCTTTTGGTGAAGTTCCAATTAAAGGCATTCCCATTGCTAATCCTACACCAATTGCTGTTAAAATTAATGCGACAAATGGATGCCATTTTACTACCGTAATAAGTAAAAGTAGTATGACAACTGCCGCTAGTACGATCCCAACTACCATTTCTCCCAATCCCCCTATTGTTTACGTTGGAAAGCAGCTATACAATCAAATTCTTCTTTCAAGCGATTGTAAAGTCGTTCATACATATAAAACATTTCTAAATATATAGCCGTATTTTCTTTATTCGGTACATGGTGATGGACAATATCAATCCAATCCTTTACCTCTTCAAGAGAATCAATTTTTCCTACAGCATATAAAGCAACTGCCGCTGCCCCAAGCGCAGATGCTTCATGACTTTCAGGTACAAGCAATTCTTTTCCCATCATATCGGACAACATTTGTCTCCAAAATGCAGATTTTGCAAACCCTCCTGAAACTCGTATTTCAGTAAGTGGCCCTGTACAATCCCTGATTGCGAGTGCTACTGAATATACACTCATACAAACACCTTCCATCACTGCACGTATAAAATGTTCTCGCTTATGTTGAAGATTGATTCCAAAGAATGTACCACGAGCATTTGCATTCCAGTAAGGTGCGCGTTCTCCAGATAAGAAAGGTAAGAACAATAGCCCATCCGCTCCAGCTGGTACGCTTTCTGCATATTTAATTAATAAATCATAAGGATCAATGCCGAGCTTTCTTGCTACTTCTTGCTCTGGACTACCAAATTCATCACGTAACCATCTCAGTAATATTCCGCCGTTATTCGTTGGACCACCGATTACCCAGTGCTCATCTGTTAATGCGTAACAAAACGTTCTCCCTTTCTCATCTGTATTTATATTTGATGAGATTGTTCGAACCGCACCACTCGTTCCAATCGTAATTGCAGCCGCACCCGGTGATATCGCACCAACTCCTACATTTGCAAGAACCCCATCACTTGCTCCGATGACAATTGGTGTTTCTGCACTTATCCCCATCTTCTGTGCTAATTCTGGCTTCATACCTGATAAAATATATGTAGTTGGTACAGGGGTTGATAATTGTTCTGGTGACATATGTAACATAGTTAAAACATCTTCATCCCAGTTTAATGTTTCTAAATTAAATAACCCTGTAGCAGAAGCAATCGAATAATCAACTACGTAGCGTGAAAATAATTGGTAAATCACATACTCTTTAATGGAAATGAATTTATAGGCACTTGTATATAACTCTGGTTCCTCTTCTTTCATCCATAACAATTTAGAAAGTGGTGACATTGGGTGAATCGGTGTACCTGTACGTCTATAAATTTCATGCCCATTCATTTGTTGTAATAATTTTTCTGATTGCTTCGTACTTCGATTATCTGCCCAAATGATAGAACGCGTTAATGGCGCACCATTTTCATCTACTGCAATTAATGCGTGCATAGCTGTACTAATACCGATTGAAGAAATATCTTCTGGTAATACATTACCTTTTTCAATGGCAACGCTTACACTTTTGTATACAGCGGCACATATTACATCAGGATCTTGCTCAGCCCATCCTACATTCGGTTGAATAATTGGGTAATCGATTGCATGTGATGCAATGACTTTTCCTTTTTCTGTGAACACAACCGTTTTTGTACTTGTGGTACCGATATCAATCCCGATTACTCTCCCCCTTGTTTCCATGCGAATCTTCCCTTCATTTCTAGCAAAATACGATTTAGTAAACCGTTTACATGAATTAGTATATAAAATATTTTTTCGTTTATCAAGTTATAAAAAGAAATTTTTTTTCATATCAAAAAATAAATCCCCTCATTCCATTTCACTTATATACTAAATTTAGCTTTTCCATGCGGTAAAATTACGTTATATTCGTTACGCAATACACTCTTTTCTCTCATTAACAACACATACATAGTC
This sequence comes from Bacillus sp. PPSBB_2, assembly GCF_045291115.1. Taxonomy (NCBI): domain Bacteria; kingdom Bacillati; phylum Bacillota; class Bacilli; order Caryophanales; family Bacillaceae; genus Bacillus; species Bacillus sp. PPSBB_2. The sequence goes on along the minus strand of NZ_CP147983.1, from coordinate 2,266,543 downwards.
CTCCATACGTTCTACTTATTTGCTTGAAGAAAGAGTTGAAAAGCAATATTTATTTTTAGCGGTCACGTAACATCACCATCAAACCAAGAAAAGTAACTAACCGCAGAATGAGAATTCTGTGCATTTTACTCTTATTTATTGTTTTAGGTTCACTAGTCTTTTATCTTGATAAACATAGAGCGTGACCCCCTATTATCACTTTTTTATCTTGTAAATATATCTTGCATACTATAAAATCGAAAAGTATTTTTATTTTTCAGAAAAATAAAAACAATAACACGAAATTTATTGTATAATGTTGTAAAAAGATGTCGGAGGGATTTAATGTTAAATAAAATATCTCAATTCACAATTAAGCTTTCATCAATTCTTTTATCACTCTTACTATTATTAAATTTACCTTATTTATTTATTACTCAACAAGGATTTACCTTTCAACCAATTTATTTTTTTAATCAGACCGTTACTATGTTAAAACAGGTTTTTTCCCCTGAATCATTAGTGATTATAGGATCAGACCCGAAGTTTGGCCATTTCAAAAAAACACCATTATTTCCAACTGTTTTAGAACCTTACCTATATTCATTTACTATATTATTTTTAGCCTTTTTTCTTGCTCTCTTTTTATCATCTAGCATGGCATTTTTTTATTTTTTAGCAAAAGATTATATAAAAAAATGGATAAACCGAATTGTGTTCATATTAGAAGCTGTCCCTGATATGATGATGATGATTTGTTTGCAAATTTTTTTCATATGGGTACTTCAGAAATTTGGGGAATCTCCCGTCACTATTATTTCCTTTAATGAAAATCGAGCTTATTTACTCCCTATTTTATCATTAGCTGTCTTACCTACATTACAAATGTTTCGGATGATGGTGTTATACATAAAAGAAGAGCAAGGAAAACATTACGTAGAGGTTGCATATGGAAAAGGCCTTTCATCAAGTTATATACTATGCATTCATTTATTCAAAAATATATCTATCCACTTCTTCCACCATTTAAAAACGATTTTTGTTTTCTTACTTTCTAATTTATTCATTTTAGAATTTGTTTTTAATATGGAAGGCATTATTCAATTTTTATTTAATAAGGCGTTTGTTTCACCTCCAGCTGCATTTATCATACTTGTTATGATTATTTTACCATTTTATGCTATTTTCCAAATAGTCTCATTCATGATGAATAGATGGAAAAAGCAATTGAAAGGAGTATCATTATGAAATCTATTTGGAAATCAAAACGCTTTTTAATCGGCTTTACTTATCTATTCATACTTATTTCAGCTAGTTTTATTTATAGTTGGTTCTTTAAAGATAACATCCCAAAACCTCCTCAGTTACTTTACAATGACAATAACGAATTACTTGGAAAGGCCCCCTTTCCGCCATCGTTAATTCCACCTTTTGGATCTGATCGTTTTGGAGAGTCTGTTTTCTTACAAATTGTAGAAGGAGCAAAATTCACTATTTTATTAGCCATGGCAATTAGCTTCTTTCGAATTTTATGCGGAACATGTATAGGAATCCTCTTAAGTTTATTTGCTCCAAAACTCAAAAGATTTTTCCAGTCATGCTCAGAAGTTTTTTATTATATTCCAACTCTATTTATCGCATTCATACTCATCACGCCCGTTAATATTATAATCACATCAAATGCTGATGGGGTAGATCCAAATATTTCATTTACGTTTTATCAAGTACTCGTACTTATTTTCGTCGCTCTGCCTACACTTTCTTTATACATATCCTCAGAGGTTGATGAATTTATGAAACAAGATTACATCTTAAGTTCACAATTACTGGGGGCTAGTCGTTTTCATATTATTAAAAAACACTTACGAGTCTTATTACTTGACCGCTTATTTGTATTATTTATGGAACATATCGTCCAAACACTCATACTCGTTATCCATTTAGCGCTGCTTAACATTGTAATTGGCGGCATACAAATGCGTGAACTCTATGACGGAGTGCTCAAACCTGTTTCTCTATCTAATGATTGGGCAGGTCTTATTGGATTAAATCGTAATGAAATGAATCTTTCATGGTGGATTATTTTTTATACTCTCGCTTCATTCTTTATTACGATTCTATTTATTAAGCTTATGACCATCGGGATTCAAGATGCACTGAAAGCAAGAGATTCGCAAATTGTAGCAATTCAAAACGTTCCAGATCATAAAAAATTTGTTAAACATAAAGATTCCTTTTCGTTTGCCAATAAAGTAAACCTTTAATCATTTCTCATTAATCAAGTATTAATTGGCATCGATATTAGTAGAAAATAAAGAAGATGATCCCTATTAAATACAGGGATCATCTTCTTATGCTGTCTAGCTTTTTTACATGTCCTTTGCTAGACTCATGCTTTTTATATTTAAAGTGAATTATTTGCAATCACAATTATGTTTTTTAAAATCAATTACCATACGCCCTTGAATTCTACCTTGTTCCATTTCTTCGAATACATTTTGTACTTTATCTAGAGAACAAGTTTGAACAACTGGCACTACTTTTCCTTCTGCCCCGAACATAAACGCCTCTTCCAAATCTTTACGAGTACCAACTAGAGAACCAACTACTTCAATTCCATCCAGTACAAGTCGTGGGATGTTTAAGTCCATTGTTTCTACTGGTAGCCCTACTGCAACTACTTTACCGCAAGCACGTACTGCATCAACTGCTGAGTTAAAGGCTACTTTAGAGACTGCTGTTACTACCGCAGCATAAGCGCCACCAAACTCCTCTTGCACAATTTTATCAGCAGGACCTTGAGAAATTGGATTGATAGTCATATCAGCACCAACTTCTTTCGCTAAGGCTAATTTGTCGTCATTAATGTCTACTGCGATTACCTTTGCACCAAATACATTTTTAGCATATTGGATAGCTAAGTTACCTAATCCACCGCAGCCATAGATTACAATAGGTTGACTAGGTTTAATATCTGATACTTTAATAGCTTTATATGTAGTTACACCAGCACAAGTAATTGATGATGCTTGAGCAGGATCTAATCCTTCTGGTACTTTTACCGCATAATCAGCTGTAACGATACATTGTTCAGCCATACCACCATCCACTGAATAACCAGCGTTTTTAACTTCACGGCAAAATGTTTCTCTACCAGTTACACAATATTCACAACGTCCACAAGATTGGAACATCCATGCAATACTTACACGGTCACCTATCTTTAGTGAAGTAACATCATCAGCTATTTTCGTAACAATACCTACACCCTCATGACCAAGAATACGGCCATCAGTGTTACCAAAATCATGATTCGCAACGTGTAAATCAGTGTGGCACACTCCACAATACTCTACATCTACTAACGCTTCACCTGAGTGTAACGGACGTAATTCTTTTTCAATCACTTCGATGTTTGCTTTGCTGTTTTTATTAACCACTACTGCTTTCATATGTGATCTCCCCTCGTAGAATATAGTTTAGATCAGTATTTCTGCTTTCTAATTACCCTGATTTTAAAAAAAATAGATAACAAGATTCCTTACGGAATTTGTTTCGATATTATTGAATTTCCCAGATACAATGGATGTATGGAAAGGATCCATCGGGAATTTGCTCATTTCCCCTGTAGCTCTGTCTACGATAAAAAGTCTGTTACCCGAGCCATTGCTATCACTACCAACACACTAGCTGTTTCGATAACTGATTGGGCTTTTGGATAGTAGTTCAAAAGGTAGCCCCCAAAAGTTGTCATTGTATTCTCGTAGGCGANTTAACCAAACAAGGCAATCGTTATCTTCGCTATTACTTAGTTGAGGCTGCCAATTCAGTAAGAAGATATTTGCCTGAATATCAAGCATTTTATCAAAAGAAATACAAAGAAACACCCAAACATCAACACAAAAGAGCCATCGTCTTAACCGCAAGAAAATTTGTGCGTCTGGTGGATACGCTACTACGTAACCATCAACTCTACACGCCACCAAGGAGCGTGATAGAAAAATAACACTTTGTTATTGACGCAATCTTGGAAACGGCCCGAAAAAATTTCATTTTTGGTCGGGTCTATTTCCGTATGCTGAAAAAATCGCACCTAGAAAAAATCAGTCTTGTTTTACTCTTGACTTATTACCACTAGACTTTAGTGTTTTAGCATTTTAATGAGTTTATCTCACAACTACTTTCTTCACTACTTTGGCTAGTTATTGTACCAAATTTAAGTGTTCAATCATCATTACATCTTCATCATAACATGACACTTCATAAACAACTTGTGAAATTATGAACAATATTTGAATTATTACACAAATCGGTCTTTATTTTAAATTTTTAAAAATGAGAGTTTATCATTGACTATAAGTAAGTCACATATTTCTAAAACAAAATAAAGTAACAAACTTCTCACCGATAAAAAAGCTCTTCACTCAATATTTTCTACATGTAAACACTTAGTTTCACAGTAATATCCTTTGCCACCAACATAAACTTTTTCTATTTTATTTTTGCTATTGGTTGCTAATTTAACTAATATTTCAGAAGGCGAGTGTAGAGAATAACCTTGTTCAAATACATAGACTTCTTTTTTCAAGTAGTCCTGTTCATAAAGGTAGCAAGCTAATGCACCGTTCGAAGTTCCAGTCGCTGCTTCTTCATTGATGTCGTATAGCGGAGCAAAATTTCTGCATATAATTCGATTGTCATTAAAAGTATATAAATGCATCCCGACAACATTATAATACTTGCTGATTTCTTTAATTTTTTCAAAATTAGGTTGCAGTGCATGTAATTGTATTTCGCTTTTTATAGGAATTAAAATATCTTTTAAGCCCGTGGAGACAATTTGAATTGGGTATTTATTGTCTATATCTTTACTATCAAAACAGTCGGTGAACTCATTTGGAGATACAACATCATAGAATATCGGTTTATTTTGTTCCATGAATATGATGTCATCTGTTATAGTAATAGTAAGAACACCGCTGTTCGTTTCAATCGTATAGCGATTCCTGAAAAGTTTATTTAAATGCATCAGTATCGCGAAAGAGCCAATTGTGGCATGACCACATAAATCAACTTCTTCTTTTGGAGTAAAATACTCAAATTTATAATCAGCAAGTTCAGATTCTGATATAAATGCGGTTTCCGCATAACCCAGTTGTTTGGCTATTTCCATTTTTTGAGTAGTGGTCAATGTATTTGTATTCTCAATAAATACCACTCCTGCTTTATTTCCGCCTTTATGATCCTTGCTAAATGCACTTGCAACATAAACAGATATTTTCATAAGACATCTTCCTCACTTATAGTAAATTATAGTATAGAAAGCACTACATATAAATTCCATTGGATAAATTATCCCTAAAATAAGAAACAAACTATTTTTAGCATTTGAACTCTCCAAAAATAGTTTGTCTACAGTCTGAAAGCTCTTCATTTGAAGAGCTTTTTTTATATTCGCTTCATCGAAATCGTTTCACGTATACTTTGTAAATTTTTTAGAGTTTCCTCTTGTCGCTGCAACGACAACCCTACATACAAAGTATCTAATAAGCTTAACTGTGCTAATCGTGATGAACTTGCTTCTGTGCGGAATTCAGTCTCACGTGTTGATGTATATAACGTTATATCAGCAAGTTGACTTAATGCTGATTTCTTATAGCTCGTAATCGCAATAATTTTGGCCCCTCTTGCTTTCGCTACTTCTAACGCTTCAAGTAATCCTTTATTGCTACCAGAATGAGAAATACCAATAACAACTGAATTTTCCGAGAGTAAACCTGCTCCCATAATTTGAAAATGCGAATCAGTATGGGCGATACAAGAAATACCCGTTCTCATAAACTTATGATACGCATCCATTGCAATAATACCAGAGCCACCATTTCCATAAAACTCAATTCGACTTGCTTTTTGTAAGGCTCGTACAGCCTGCTCAAGTGCCGTTTCATTAAGCAAATGTAAAGTATCTTGCAGTCCTGTAATATGCGAATGAAAAACTTTTTTAGCAACAGTTACCATACTATCTTCTGCTGATACCTCTTCATGGATATTTTGCATCGGTGTATGTACAATTTCACGAGCTAATGTAATCTTTAAATCTTGAAAACCTTGCAAACCAAGGTTTTTACATAAGCGGAATATCGTAGCTTCGGAACTATTCGTAACTTCAGCTAATTCTGTAATAGATTTATGTACAACATCTTGTGGATGTTTCAAAATATGTTCGGCAATACTTCGCAATTTCGGTGATAAACCATTTAACGAAGCCTGAATCTTTCCAATCCCACTTCTTGTACCAGGCATAGCATATCCTCCCCTTCCATCGTAGCTTTATCCTGTAAAAACCGATTAGTTAAACTAATCATCAGTGGGGATGGTCCCCCACTGATGAGAGTTTCACTTTATTGTACCTAATTATCGAAAGAAGAAAAACCTATATTAGGGATTACTATAAATTTTAATTGCTCCTATGTATTCTGTCATACGATATAACAGAATTATTCATGCTTATGAATAATTCTCTCCATGTTTCACTGCGTATAATGCGGCTTGCGTACGATCATCCACTCCCAATTTAGCTAAAACGTTTGAAACGTGTGTTTTCACAGTTTGTTCTGTAATATGAAGTTCTGCTGCAATCTCCTTGTTGCTTCTTCCTTTCGCAATTTCGCGAAGTACCTCTTGCTCTCTTTTCGTTAACATTGAAAAAGGATTTTCTACTTCCTTCTTTACTGCAGAACGCCCCATTAATGCAGGTGTTACTTTCGGGTGAAAATTCGCATTTCCTTGATGTACTGCAATAATAGAAGCGACAAGTTGCTCAGGTTGTACTTCTTTTAATTGATAACCATCTGCTCCAGCTTCAAGTGCTGGTATAACATAATCTTGCTCTGAAAAACTACTTAATATAAGTACCTTTATTGTCTCATCATATTGCTTTAGACGTTTTGTTGCCTCAATTCCATCCATTTTCGGCATCGATACATCCATTAGTACGACATCTGGTCTTTCTTTTTGCACGAAATGTAATGCCTCTTCGCCATTTTCCGCTTCCCCAATAATTTCAAATTCTTCTCTCGTTTTCAAAAAGAATACAAGTCCTCTTCGAACGATATGATGATCCTCAACTAGTAGCAGTTTAATCTTCAACCTTATTCTCCCCTTCAAATCGGCAATTGAATTTCTATTTTTGTACCCTTTTTCAGCTCTGTTATAATTTGAAACGATCCCTTCATTAACTGAATACGTTCCTTCATACTTTTCAGGCCAAGTGCTGATTCCCTTACTTGTTCTTGTATAAATCCTATTCCATTGTCTTCTATGTAAAAATGTAACTGGTTATTTTCTATTTTCAAAAGAATATGTACCTTTTCACACGAAGCATGCTTTTTACAATTATGTAGCGCCTCTTGGCTAATACGCCATAAAACTTCTTCTATTTCATCCCCAATTGAAACCATCCCATCAATTCGAACTTCCACTTGAACTCCTAATAACTTCCCGTAATTTTGAATTGCTTCTGCTAATCCTTTCTCCAATCCTTCAGGTCTTAATTGCCAAATTAATAGCGTCATCTCTTGTAATGCTTCTTGTGATAATTCCCCAATATAACTTAACATCTCTTGCAATTCTCTATCTTGCGTCATATTCAGAGTACCTTTCGCCGTTAGCATAATAGAAAATAACAATTGTTTTACTGAATCATGTAAATCACGTGCAAGTCGATTTCTTTCCGCTACCACTACATATTTACGTTCTTTCTCAACTAATTGAATACGTTGTATTGTCGTTCCAATTTGAAATGCAATTGATTCTAATAAGGCTAACTCTTCCTCAGAAAAATGAGTCTTATGAGGTGCAGCCACATTTAGTAGACCAAATTTTTCTGATCCAGACCTAAGCGGAATTGTCGCATGATGTGTAACATCTTCTGTCTCTCCCCAATTACATTCAATTGCATCTTCTATTCGCTTACATTCAATAATATTAGTCGCTTTTTCCAATCTCCCATTCACAAAACGTTCTACACACCAACAGTTTCCTTCACACATCGGCTTCTTCTTTTGCCACGTAAGAGCCTCTGGTAAATTTTCGTCTACAAGCATGCTGTGCTTTCCACTTTCATCAATAAAGAATATCCACCCTGTTTGTAAATTCATTACTTGTAACAATGTATGCAACACTTTTTCCAACATATGCTGTAAGTTTGTTGCTTCATTTAATAATTCAGCAATTTCTTTTAATGCTTCTAAACGACGCATCTCTTTTTCTTCAAAGTTCATTCTCATCACCAACTACAATTATAACATTAAGAAATTTCTAAATTCTATAAATAAAAAAAGAACCGAATTCCTTCAGCCCTTTCTTTATATCAATCATTTTATTATTGTTATTCTATCCAATGTTGGAAGCAGAATTTTTGTTAACAAACGATTCTACTTTAGCTGTCCGATAAAGATTGTCCACCATGGATATGCTGTAAACCTTCAGTAGTAACAACCATATTCGCTGCTGGCATTTGCACTTGATTCTTATGGAACATAGACATTAATTCAAATCTTACTTGTCTAGAAGTTTCAAAATAATCTTCTGGCTTTATTAAACCTGTAATACAAAATTCATAGCCAACATATTTCAAGTTAGGATTTAAGTCTGTAACACCGACGTATTTAAATGGTTCAACAGCCTCATCCTCTACTCTATAAAGAGTTTGATTCAATTCTTCATTACATATAATACATACTTCTTCTAACAATTCCTTCACTCTTGTTGGATCTTCCTGATAACTTACCGTGATGCGTTCAATTACACGCATCCATCCTTTATTAAAATTTTGTATCGTTCTAATCTCTCCGTGCGGGATGGTAAGTAGTTTTCCTGACCATTCACGAATTTGCATAAAACGAATACTAATCTCTTCAATAGTTCCTGAATTTGTTCCGTTAAAAGTTACAAAATCACCAACCCGAAACTCTTTGTCCGCTAATCTTGCAAAGCCTAATATAACATCTTTTAGCATCTGTTGTGCAGCAAAACCGATGACAACTCCAGCTATCCCTGCACCTGCAATAATACTTTTTATATCTACAAATTGGCTAATTAAATATATGATAAGACTGATGATAATGATATATCTAAAAATAGATCGAATTACACTTTGAATCGTCTGCTCTATCTCTTCATCAAAAAAGCTTGATTTCCTAAAAAACCAATCAATAATACGGTTTATTACAAAAGAAATAATGATTAAAACTAAAGCAAATAGTAAAAATCTTAAAAGTAAAAACTCTCTTACATAATTAAAAAATTCTTCAGTATACGTTAATAAGCTCATTTAACCACTTCCTTACTAATTAAAAAATTCATAATCGCCTAAGTTTGTTCCAGAAAAATCTATTATCCTAATCTAAAATGCCACTATCCTTACTATGTATTTTGACTCTATTACTAATTCACCTTAAACAGTATGTCTAGGTGTTCTTTTTCCTTTCCCTTTAAATATACCCTTTTTAATAACCTAAGGGGGGAGCAAATCGTGAAATTTTTTTATACGTTAAAACTTTATTCATGTCATTACGATTTCAACTCATTTATTCATTAACTACGTAAAAAAAGAGCTGAATTTATCAGCTCTTTTATTCGATATTAATTGTTGTCTTACTGCTCTTTTCTTCTTTCAATTTTGGTAATTCAATTGTCAGTACGCCATCTTTATAATTTGCTCTAACATTTTCTTCCTCAACTTGTTTAAAACTAAAGCGTCGAGTTACAGAACCTATAGAACGTTCTTTACGAATATATGTGCCATTCTCATTTTTTTCTTCTACTTCATTATGGTTAGTTGCTTGAATCGTTAATACATCTTGTTCAAAATCAACTTGAATGTTTTCTTTTTGAAAACCTGGTAAATCTGCTTTCACAGTATATTTATCAGATTGCTCATGAACATCTACTTTAAAAGTATCCATGTTCAGTGGCTTAAAGAAAGCATCTGTCATCCCTTCTAATAAAGAAGGCCCAAAATCAAAAATGCCATTTTGACGTTTTGTTATCTCTGGAAATAAATTACGCATATTTTTTCCTCCTTATTATTTATGAATGAAAGATTATCTCTTTCTGCCTTTATTATAACATTTGGTCAAAAAAGGTCAAAGTTTTTGTTTGACCTTTTTTGATGTATATTTTACCAAATAAAACAAATAAGTTATATGTCATCTCTCCCCTTATAAAGAGGAATATATCTACATAATAACGAATAGTTTATTTGCTCTTATTTTTTCTTACGGAGGTTACATACAATGGGATATATTGAAGAACTTAGAAAAGTTGTCGGATCAAGACCACTCAATCTAGCAGGAGTTGCTGTAGCTGTTTTCAATGAACAAGGACAAATAAAAGAGACCTTTTTTAAAGGCCTCTTTTTTCACTTCACTTCTGCATGTAAGCATGACTTAAAATGTCCAAGTGCATATTCATGCCCTTGTGCATTAAAAGATGCAACCGCCTTTTCATAAACAACAATTTTAAACCCTTTATTATAAGCATCTACTGCTGTATGAAGAACACAAATATCGGTACAAACACCTACAAGATGAACTTCTTCTATTCCTCTTTCTCTTAGCTTCATATCTAAATCCGTTCCAGCAAATGCACTATACCGTGTTTTATCCATATAATATACATTCTCTGCATTTTTATATATTTCGTACACATCTTGTAATTCACCAAACAAATCTCTTCCACTTGTACCAGCTATATTATGGGGCGGGAATAACTTTGATTCTGGATGATATACATCATTTTCTTCATGTTTATCAATAGCAAAGACAACGTAATCTCCATTTTCAATATATTGCTTCGTTATATGTACAATTTCCTTCTCAATTTCCTGTCCTGGTTTCCCGCAAGTTAAAGCCCCCTTTTCCGCTACAAAATCATATGTATAATCAATATTAATAAGAGCTCGTTTCATAACCACTATCTCTCCTTCTTCTGTTTCACAGTAAACAATAGAAAATTTGTTATTACGACATCGTATGTACTATTCGACATTTCAAATGAAATACCTACATTTTTCTTCTGAAACTTACCTTAGTCCGAGTTTATCATATAATAGATAAACAATGGTAAAACAAATAACTCCTATTAACAAGTCATGAATTTGATAATTGAGCGTTATTTGCATAAACTCTTGTATCGTAAACCAAATTACTGCCATCATTAGGCTAATCAAAATGATACGAATACACCAATTCACGTATTCAACCTCTTTCTCTGTCATAGTAGTAACAAGTGATTACTTCCTATTTAATCGTATTAGAAAATGAAATAAGTTATTCACTCTTGCACACTCTAGTCCAAACAAAAAAGCACACTACTTTTTGAGTAATGTACTTTTTATTCTTATTAAGACGCAGGTTTTGTCTCAAATGTTGCTTGATTAAAACTAATAACCTTTCCTTTCGGATCATTGTTTTCATACTGAACTGCAGTAATTGTATGACTACCTGTTTCCAGCGTTTTTTCTTTTAACTGCACTGTTGTCTGCGTTGTACTAGTTACTTGATGTTTATCTGTATACATTTGATCTACAAATACGAATGTTTCTTTATCACTTTGAAAATTAGAAAGTTCTAATTCAACTTGCTGAATTAACGTATCCTTTTTGATGAATACAGTCGGTATATTGCCGTTTTCAGAAGTACCATCTGGAGTAATAACTTTTACTTTCCCTTCTCCAATTGACATTGCTCCTTCAGGAAATACAACCATATTCTCATCACTTGCGTTTACAACTTGTTCTTCCTGTTTTGATTGCGCGTCCTCTTTTTCCTGTGGAGCACCGCAACCAACTAATAACAATACAGACAATCCAGTGATTATGAATTTTTTCAAAATTCATCCCCCCTGTAACTTCATTATAATTTATTATACAAAAATAACTTTTAAATTTTGAGACTACATTCAACACTTTCATGAACAAATAGAATCCTGCTCACGATTAATGTATCATACTTTCCTTAATAGAACATTAATTTTTTTTATGAAATAAATAGTAATTCCCTCTTATCTATCATTTTAGCCCAACATATGAATTACATACCCTCAAAAATAAAAAGACATTGTTAATTCAATGTCTTTTCTATACAGCAATTAAAAAACAAACGTTGTAATCTCATCTACTTCTTTTCTTGGAAGTTTCTTCGGTTTATCTTTCGGAAATCCGAGTGAAATAACCATATTTATTTGTTTTTCAGGCTCAATTTGTAAATATTGGCGCAGTTCATCTTGAGCTAGCAATACTGGCCCTGTCATTGGACAAGTACCAAGTCCCTTTGCATGTGCAGCTAGCATTAAGTTTTGTGCCGCTAAACAGCTACTCTTAATGCCTTCTTCTTCCCAAACTGAATCTGGAACAAAAGCAATTGGATCAAATATCTTTTCACGGAACTTTGATTCATATGGTGTTGCCAAACATACGATTAATACTGGTGCCTCCGAGAAAGCTGTTGCATATGGTCCGAAAGAACGTGTAAGTAATTTCCCTGCTTTCTCTTCTCCATTTTCTGCTGCTTTTGCCGCAAGTTTATGTAATGCATCCCATGTCATTTGTTCAATTTCTTTAATCTTCTCTCGATTCATGATAACTAAGAATTCCCACGTTTGTGAATTCGTATCACTTGGTGCGTAACGAGCACAATCAATTATTTCTTTTATATCATTAGTAGATACTTCTTGATCTGTAAACTTTCTAACACTTCGTCTTCCGTGAATTACTTCTTTAAAATCTTCATAATTCATATATTAAATCCCCTCGTAGAATATAGTTTAGATCAGTATTTCTGCTTTCTAATTACCCTGATTTTAAAAAAAATAGATAACAAGATTCCTTACGGAATTTGTTTCGATATTATTGAATTTCCCAGATACAATGGATGTATGGAAAGGATCCATCGGGAATTTGCTCATTTCCCCTGTAGCTCTGTCTACGATAAAAAGTCTGTTACCCGAGCCATTGCTATCACTACCAACACACTAGCTGTTTCGATAACTGATTGGGCTTTTGGATAGTAGTTCAAAAGGTAGCCCCCAAAAGTTGTCATTGTATTCTCGTAGGCGAGGTTGTGGTTACGCAATGAGCTTCTGGGAAATCCCATAGTATCGAAGCATATTCCAAATAACCAATGAAAGGAGGTCCTTCCAAATGAACTTATTTGTCGGATTAGATGTCAGCTCTGAGAAACTAGATGTGTGCTTTTTATCAGACGATAACCAATTGACAATTCTTCTTGAAGCGAGTCTCGGAAATGACGTGAAAGGCGCTCATCAAATTAAACAAAAAATTTTAGAATTTCAAAATGTGTACTCGTTTTCTCAAATCGTCATAGGCATGGAGTCAACTTCTATGTACAGCTTTCATCCTGCTACATTTTTTAATGAGGATCGAGAATTAAAGCGTATAAATACCGTCGTTACCATCGAAAATCCTTTTCGCATCAAGCAATTCAGTCGAATATTTGATGAAGATAAAACAGATAAAAATGATGCGATGCGAATCGCTGACTTTTTAAGAATCCAAAGATTCACTACGTCTCCCATTAAAGAAGAGAAATATATGGCTCTTCAACGTTTAACTCGCACACGTTACCAATTAATTGGACAACTTGTAGAAACGAAACAACATTTTCTCGAAAATTTAACTTACAAATGCAACACGCTCACGCGTGAGTTAAAGAATAGCGAAACTCCTTCTTCTGTATTTGGAGCTACCTTAATCGCTTTAATGACAGAAGATTATGGGTTAGAAGAATTAGCTCAAATGCCTTTAACAGATTTCGCCTCTTTGCTTCAAGAAAAAGGTAACGGCCGGTTTAAAAATCCAGAAGGATTAGCGAAAACGATTCAACGAGCCATTACTATGTCTTATCGTTTAGGAGAAGTCGCTCAAGAATCCATCAATATTATCCTGAGTATTCTTGCTCGCGAAATTCGTGCACTCGAAGCCAGTATCAAAGACCTTGATAAGGCAATTGAACAGCTCGTAATGGTCCTACCAGAATACCAATGCTTGACGAGTATTCCTGGTGTTGGAAAAGTGTATGCTGCTGGATTACTAGCTGAGATCGGACAAATCCAACGATTTGAAGACCAAACGAAACTAGCTAAATATGCCGGATTAAGCTGGAAAATCAAGCAATCTGGAAATTATCAGTCTGAAAATACGCCCTTAACCAAACAAGGCAATCGTTATCTTCGCTATTACTTAGTTGAGGCTGCCAATTCAGTANCTCGTAGAATATAGTTTAGATCAGTATTTCTGCTTTCTAATTACCCTGATTTTAAAAAAAATAGATAACAAGATTCCTTACGGAATTTGTTTCGATATTATTGAATTTCCCAGATACAATGGATGTATGGAAAGGATCCATCGGGAATTTGCTCATTTCCCCTGTAGCTCTGTCTACGATAAAAAGTCTGTTACCCGAGCCATTGCTATCACTACCAACACACTAGCTGTTTCGATAACTGATTGGGCTTTTGGATAGTAGTTCAAAAGGTAGCCCCCAAAAGTTGTCATTGTATTCTCGTAGGCGAGGTTGTGGTTACGCAATGAGCTTCTGGGAAATCCCATAGTATCGAAGCATATTCCAAATAACCAATGAAAGGAGGTCCTTCCAAATGAACTTATTTGTCGGATTAGATGTCAGCTCTGAGAAACTAGATGTGTGCTTTTTATCAGACGATAACCAATTGACAATTCTTCTTGAAGCGAGTCTCGGAAATGACGTGAAAGGCGCTCATCAAATTAAACAAAAAATTTTAGAATTTCAAAATGTGTACTCGTTTTCTCAAATCGTCATAGGCATGGAGTCAACTTCTATGTACAGCTTTCATCCTGCTACATTTTTTAATGAGGATCGAGAATTAAAGCGTATAAATACCGTCGTTACCATCGAAAATCCTTTTCGCATCAAGCAATTCAGTCGAATATTTGATGAAGATAAAACAGATAAAAATGATGCGATGCGAATCGCTGACTTTTTAAGAATCCAAAGATTCACTACGTCTCCCATTAAAGAAGAGAAATATATGGCTCTTCAACGTTTAACTCGCACACGTTACCAATTAATTGGACAACTTGTAGAAACGAAACAACATTTTCTCGAAAATTTAACTTACAAATGCAACACGCTCACGCGTGAGTTAAAGAATAGCGAAACTCCTTCTTCTGTATTTGGAGCTACCTTAATCGCTTTAATGACAGAAGATTATGGGTTAGAAGAATTAGCTCAAATGCCTTTAACAGATTTCGCCTCTTTGCTTCAAGAAAAAGGTAACGGCCGGTTTAAAAATCCAGAAGGATTAGCGAAAACGATTCAACGAGCCATTACTATGTCTTATCGTTTAGGAGAAGTCGCTCAAGAATCCATCAATATTATCCTGAGTATTCTTGCTCGCGAAATTCGTGCACTCGAAGCCAGTATCAAAGACCTTGATAAGGCAATTGAACAGCTCGTAATGGTCCTACCAGAATACCAATGCTTGACGAGTATTCCTGGTGTTGGAAAAGTGTATGCTGCTGGATTACTAGCTGAGATCGGACAAATCCAACGATTTGAAGACCAAACGAAACTAGCTAAATATGCCGGATTAAGCTGGAAAATCAAGCAATCTGGAAATTATCAGTCTGAAAATACGCCCTTAACCAAACAAGGCAATCGTTATCTTCGCTATTACTTAGTTGAGGCTGCCAATTCAGTAAGAAGATATTTGCCTGAATATCAAGCATTTTATCAAAAGAAATACAAAGAAACACCCAAACATCAACACAAAAGAGCCATCGTCTTAACCGCAAGAAAATTTGTGCGTCTGGTGGATACGCTACTACGTAACCATCAACTCTACACGCCACCAAGGAGCGTGATAGAAAAATAACACTTTGTTATTGACGCAATCTTGGAAACGGCCCGAAAAAATTTCATTTTTGGTCGGGTCTATTTCCGTATGCTGAAAAAATCGCACCTAGAAAAAATCAGTCTTGTTTTACTCTTGACTTATTACCACTAGACTTTTTACAGCGTTTTCAAAACTTGTCCTATGCTTGAATTATATCATGAAAAAAAGCTGGAAGAATACCAGCTTTTTTCTTCATGATTAATTTGTCACTTTCAACAAACGAATACTCTCTTCGTATGCAGCTTGTAGTTTTTTCGTAATTGGTCCTCTTTCACCAGCCCCGAACTGTTCATCACCAATTTGAACGACTGGGAATATTTCAAGTGGCGTCGCTGTAAAGAAGCACTCCTCAGCGTCATATACTTCTTGTAATGAAAACTCTCGTTCCTCTACATCGATATGTAACTCTTTCGCTAATGTAATTACATAGTGACGTGTAATACCATGTAAAATGAAATGATCCGCTGGATGTGTAATCAACTTATTATTCTTCACGATAAAGAAATTGGAATGACACCCTTCAGTCACAATACCATCTCGTACTAATATTGCTTCTTGATACCCTTGTTCATTTATTTTGTTTTTGATCATGATATTAGGAAGCAAATTTAAAGATTTTATATGGCAAAACTTCCACCTGATGTCCTCTTCTACTGTCACCTTAATCCCTGCCTCCATTGAAGCAACTGGTCTTGGGAACGAAACAAGATTTGCAAAATATGTCGGTTGTAAATCTGATTCATATAAATGATTGCGCGGTTGTGCACCTCTTGATATTTGTAAATATACATTCCCATCTTCTTGAAATTGATTTTTTTCAATCATTTGATATAACTCTTCTACTAATTCTTCCTTCGTAAACGGTGGAATTAGTTTTATTTCTGCCATAGAGTTAAAGAATCGTTCCAAATGTAAATCTAATAAATGAGGCTTGCCATCGTATAGTCTAAATACTTCATAAATCCCATCACCAAATTGGAAGCCTCGCTCTTCTAATGCTACCATCGGCTGTTCTTCTTTCGTATTAATCATTCTCCCATTAAACAAGATCCAATCTTTATGAATAGCTTTCATTCTTCCCCACTCCTTTATCACATGATTGATTTTATTGTACAACTTATGACACCCTGAAAGAAGGAATTTTCTGTATTTTTACAAACTAAAAATACATCACTTCGTAAAAGTGATGTATTTTATCATTTATTTAAGGAAATATTTTTCAATATCATCTAACATAAGGTTCGCAGCTTTAATACCGCCTGCTGTATTCCAAATTACCTCATCTACTTGGAATACTTTATTATTTTTAGAAGCCTGTAGTTGCTTAAAGAGTGGATCTTCTGTCCATTCCTTCGCTAACGAATTTCCTTCATTATTCTTATCTGCATCTTTATCAGACGTGAAATAGAATAAGTAGTCTCCGTCCATATTTGGAATCTGCTCTTTTGTAATTCCTTTTATCGCAAAATCATCTTTATCTTGTAATGGTGGTCGTTTAAATCCAATATCATTTAAAACAACGCCCGAGAATGAGTTTTTTTGATAAATACGAACATCACCTGGCACGAAACGAATAATAGAAACTTTAGAATTCAATTTATCGCCCAACTTCTCTTTCATTCCTTCAATGCGTTTTTTATAATCATCAAGAGCTTTTTGCCCTTCTTTTTCTTTATTTACAGCTTTTGTATAAAGTGTAAAGTTTTCTTTCCAATCACCGCGTAATGTTTCTGCATAAACAGTTGGTGCGATTTCTTTTAGCTGATCATATATTTTTTCATGACGCATTTTATTTCCGATAATTAAATCTGGCTTAAGCTTCATTACAGCCTCTAAATTAATATCACGTTCAGTTCCTACAACTTCCGTGTTTTTTAACTCTTTCGCTAAATGAGGATACCATTCATCACCAGCACGTGGTTTCGTAGTCCCCACTGGCGTTACGCCCACAGCTAGGAGAGCCTCTGCGCCTTCATTTGTTAAAACAACAACTTTTTTAGGTGTACCATTTACTGTCGTTTCACCCATTGCATGCTTTACCGTATATGAATCTTTTGCTTTCGCTGATATATTATTTTCTTTTTTCTCTTCTTTACTACATCCTGCAATTACAACCATGAGTATCATAATGCAGAACATAATTAGTTTTTTAGTATGTATCATATGTCCTCCCTAGATGAAATCGATTATCATTAACATTTAAAGATTAATGTATCTTACATACATTGTCAATGTATATCAGAAAACTTTTTTAATATATACTATTTAGATTCTATCCGCTTTTCTAATGTTTCTTTTTAAAACATAGTGCATAAGTATGAAAAAAAATGTTGTTATTAAAATGCGTACCCTTGTTATACATAACAAGGATACGCATCCATATTGCACTATCATTTTAATTCCTAATATTGAGTATACTTAATATACGCTGAGTCATTATATACCCACTGATTTCCCCCAAGGTTTAACCAACCATTTTCATTTATATATACTAAATAAGATTCTGGAGAATTTAATTGGCGGATAACTGCAGATGTAGTTGATGGACCACTTCTTAAATTTACATTCATCCCTTGTATATATGCAACCCCAATCGGGCTTCCATCACTATTGCTTGTCTTTACAAAATTAATGTAAGAAAAATCATTATACACCCATTGTCCATTCCCCAAATCTAGCCATCCGTTACTTTCTTGATATACAACGTAAGATTCTGGAGAATTTAATTGACGAATAACTGAGGAAGAAGTTGATGGACCATTTCTTAAATTTACATTTTTCCCAAGAACATAAGCGATTCCCTTCGTTTGAGGTACCGGTTGTGGATTTGGAGTTACTCCAAAAATAGCTGCTATTCCATTTGCATACGCTTGACTTAGATCTTCAATAAATTGTGGATTTTTTAATAAATTTGCATCAAAAGCTGTATCAATAAAAGCAGTCTCAGTTAAAATTGCATCCATTGCGGTTTCTCTTAATACCGCATAATTTTCTTTTTTTGCTCCTCGATCACGAAGACCATATTTTGTTAATACAGGATTGACAGCTGTATGCATTTTTTGTTGCTTTGCATATGCAGTGCTGCTATTGGATAACGCATTATAAATATAACTTTCAAAACCTGTACCCCCGCCGCTATTAATATGAAATGAAATAAAATAATCCGCACTGAAAGCATTAGCAATATTAGCACGTTCAGATAAAGAAATAAACACATCACTATCACGTGTCATTTTAATTGTAATTGGGTAATTTACCGTTAAAATGTCTCGAACGCGTCTAGCAATTTGAAGTGTTAAGTTTTTTTCTACTAAACCATTACCAACAGCACCAGAATCATATCCACCGTGCCCTGCGTCTATAACAAGTTTCATTTTATTGCCCCGCCCCTTTCTTGTAATATGTTTGCATTTCTACTCGTCCTATTTTATGTGAAATGTACAAGTTCTGTTACAATTGCAAATAAAAAAACCGCCTTATGTAAGGCGGTTTCTATCATCTTGCTTTAACCAATTTAAAATAAATATATACGATTGATAGTGAACATAACGTATGCAAAATAAAATAAATAAAAGTGCTATTCCAACACCACTATAAAGTAAACCGAACTTTTAAAAAACATTTACAAGTGGTGGAAAGTTTGTTAGATTTTGCAATGCACTAAGCATACAAAACATAATGAAAAAGACAGGGACGTATTGTAATTCATACGGCTTTTTTTTCTTAATCATTCTTTTCCGAATGATTATATGACATAATTCTGCTACTATAAAGCACCCTCCAATTAATACAAGACCAGAAGTCATCGTCATACATCCACCTGCCTTATATTTATTGTATCGCATAAATAATCATCGTTATATTTTCTTTACATACTCTTCATCTTCTGAAGTAAAACCAAAACTCTCTATGAAAGACTTCGCCTTTTCTGTTAATTTCTCTTGTAGCACTTTTATTTCTTTCACATTTCTTTGTTTCATCATTTCTTCAAATGTAAAATACGTATTTGTACCATAACCGTAACCTTGGTAATCAAAATGAATAATTAGCTGTGATAAAACAGCCCGTTCCTCTTGTACACTATAATCTATTACACCAATATATGTATCATCAACTTTCACACAGTACTGTACCTTTTTCTCACCTAAACTATGCGATTTAAACATTTCTTTAACAACGCTTTCATTTTCTACAGTAACTTTCTCAAACGTAATCATATGTTGTCCATCCTTTTACTATTATTGTATCAATAATACTTCCTATTTATGAAAAAAACCTTAAGACCGTATGCGATCTTAAGGTTTTTCTAATTAAACTAAGCTATACGCACGTTTTGTTTCTTCATGGAACTTATTCGTATCGTATTTATGCTCAACATAAATTTGGTGCCATACCATAAACGCAAGTACAGTCCAAATTTTACGGCTATAATCGCCTTTATCTGCACAATGTGCTTCCAGTAAGTTTAATACATACTGTTTGTCGATTAAATGCTCTGTCTTACTTTCGTTTATAATATTTATAGCCCAATCATGCATTTCGTCTTTTAACCAGTGACGAATTGGTACTGGGAATCCAAGTTTTTTACGATCTAATACGTGATCTGGAACGATTCCGCGTGCTGCTTCACGTAAAATAGCTTTCGTAGTTCCGTTAGCAATCTTAAATTCAGTTGGAATTTTAGATGCAACATCGAATACTTCTTTATCTAAGAACGGTACACGAAGTTCTAATGAGTTTGCCATTGTCATTTTATCAGCTTTTAATAAAATGTCACCGCGTAACCATGTGAACATGTCAATGTACTGCATTTTACTTACATCATCATAATCTTTAATCTCGTTATACAATGGTTTCGTGATATCCATATAGTTAACACTTTCATTGTAATACTTCATTAATTCAGCTTTTTCTTCTTCACGGAAGATTTTAGCATTTCCATAGTAACGCTCTTCAATTGGTGTACATCCACGCTCTAGGAAGCTCTTACCTTTAAATCCTTCTTTAAGAGCACCACTTAATGCTTTTAGAACGCTCTTACCTGGGCTAGGAATGTAAGAGAACATTTTTAGTGAATTTGGCTCACGGTAAATGTTATAACCACCAAATAGCTCGTCTGCGCCTTCACCAGAAAGAACAACTGTTACATGTTTACGTGCTTCTTTCGCAACGAAGTACAATGGTACAGCTGCTGGATCAGCTAAAGGATCATCCATATGCCAAATGATTTTTGGGAACTCATCCATAAATTCTTTCGCTGAAATGAATACGTTATGGTTTTTAACGCCTAATTTCTCAGCAGTTTCTTTCGCAACATCAACTTCACTGAAACCACGTTGCTCAAAACCAACAGAGAATGTTAAAAGATTTGGATTCATTTCTCTTGCGATAGAAGCGATGATAGATGAATCGATACCACCAGATAAGAATGAACCTACTGGTACATCACTACGCATATGCACTTTTACTGAATCATATAACACATCACGAATTGCTTGGATATGCTCCTCTTTCGTTGCACTTGAAGCGTTGAAATAAGGTTTCCAGTAGCGATGGATTTCCATCTCTTTACCGATTTCTTTTACGAAATAATGACCAGGCTCGATTTTATTAACATCAATTGTTAAAGTTTCTGGCTCTGGACCATATTGGTACGTAAAGTAATGTTGTAGTGACGTTGGATTAACGCCTTTATCTTCCATCACATGCATAATACTTTTCTTCTCAGATGCGAAGAATGTAGTATCACCTTGTTGTGCGATGTATAAAGGTTTAATACCGAAGTGGTCACGTGCACCGAAAAGTTTCTTTTCTTCACGATCCCAAATCATAAATGCAAACATACCACGAAGGTAATCTACACATTTTTCTTTCATATGTGCATACAATGCAATGATAACTTCTGTATCAGATTGCGTTGCAAACGTTGCACCTTTTTCAAGTAACATTTCACGTAATTCTACATAGTTGTAAATTTCACCATTAAAAATAATTACATATCGATCATTTTCATAAGTTAGCGGCTGATGTCCTGCCTCTAAGTCAATGATGCTTAAACGGCGGAAGCCAAATTGTACATGTTCATCACGAAAATATCCTTCGTCATCTGGACCACGGTGGAAAATCATCGTGTTCATATTTTCAAATTGATGTTTTTCTGTTTCTGAAAACTCTCTAGGGTTTTCACATAAACATCCTACAAAACCACACATACTTCTTACCCTCTTTCAGTTTTCATTCTGTCTCTATACTACTATATCAACCCTATTTATACTAGCATAATCAACTGAATATGGCGACCAAAAACTATAAAAAAATCACTCCATTTCACATTTTTAACAATTTTTTATGAAAACATGAAAACTAGGCACTCACCTTTCTCCGCTTTTGTCATATGATATTGCAAATTGATTTCTAGGAGGGAATACCATGAGTGAAGAAAAAAAAGATTCTTCTCGCCCACCGGTTCGTAATTACTTAAAGCAAATTGATGATTTCTTCGAGCAAACACCTCTTCGCAATGTAATCGCTGATTTAAATCATTTTTTCCAAAAAGGAAACCGTTTATTAACATTCCCTGTAGATTTATATGAAGTTGGTGAAGAACTCGTTGTTACAGCTGAACTACCAGGTATACAAAAAGAACAAATCCAAATTGAAATACAAAGTGAATACTTAAAAGTCTCTGTAAAAGAAGAGATACTTGAAGAGGAAGAAGAACAAACATCCCATAACTATTATCGCCGAGAACGTTCCATTTCAGAAGCATCAAGATTGATTAAATTGCCGTATTCAATTAATAAAAAAGCGGCAAAAGCTTCTTATCAAAACGGCGTATTAGAAATTCGGGCGCCGAAACTTCCCCAGCAACATGACATTTTATCGATAGACTAATGCAAAAAAATAAGGGTGCTATGCACCCTTATTTTTAACCCACTAATCGCTTCATATCACGTATAATGTCTTCGTATGGCGTATTACTAATGCCACTATACTTTTTCATTACTTTTCCGTTTTGATCAATTAAATAAAATGATGTACCATGCATGACCTGACCGTTCTCCGGCTTATCTACAAGTGATTGGAAATTATCTTTTGAAAACTTTGTAATATCTTCTAACGAATACCCCGTTAATAAATTCCAGTTACTAGTATCCTCTGTAAACTTTTGAATAAAAGCTTTCAGATTTTCTGGCTTATCAAGGTCTGGATCTACACTAAATGAAACAAACTGAACGTCTAATTTCTCTTCTTTTGCCATCTTTTGAAGCTTGGCCATATTTGCAGTCATTGGTGGACAAACTGTCTGACAATTTGTGAACATAAAATCTGCAACCCAAACTTTCCCTTTTAAATCTTTTGTACCAAATTGCTTTCCATCTTGATTTGTAAATTGGAAGGTTTCTAAATCCCAATTTAATGGTTTACGAAGCTTTGAACCTGATTCACTACATCCAGCAAGTACAAAGAGACAAAATACAACCATAAGACCAATTATTTTTTGATAACGCTTCATTTATAAACCTCTTTTCTCTATCCTAAATTTAAATAGGTTATGTTTATAATAACAAAAGTTAACACTACGAGAAAATTGTTTACTACATTTGTTCACGAAATCGTACGAATTTACGTATGTTACTTCTTTATTTCAAGCGAATTACTAGACAAAATATATTTTTTTACTATTATTTCTATAAATAAAAGTGATAAAACTAATTTTATTGTTACTTTTGTAAATACCTCTCCCTATTTTTTAACAATTCCTTAAACATTAATCCATGTTTTACACTGTATTCCTTAACAACATTTCGGTACAATACAAATACAACGATTTTAAATGAGGTGATGTTCATGGCAAAGCGCTATGAAAATATGGATAATGTTAGTACAAAAAAATCAATTCGCTCTTTTTTACGCTGGCGTAAAGAACGAAAGCAAAACAAAAAAGATTTTTCTTTCTTAGTAGAACAATCACCCGTTAAACAAAGTGCATTTTTGCAAAGTAATGTTGAAAAAACGACTATCACATGGATTGGGCATTCCACTTTTCTTATCCAAACGAATGGACTTAATATATTAACAGATCCAGTATGGGCTAATAAATTAAAGCTAGTTCCAAGACTTACAGAACCTGGACTCTCTATAGAAGCACTACCTAAAATTGATATTGTCCTTATTTCACATGGTCATTATGATCATTTAGATTTTTCAACTCTTCGTCAGTTGAATGATGATGTTCTATATCTTGTACCTATTGGATTAAAAAAATTATTTACTCGTAAGAAATTTAAACATGTAGAAGAGTATAAATGGTGGGAAAGTACGATAATTAACGAAGTTTCTTTTCACTTCGTACCTGCTCAGCACTGGACGAGAAGATTCTTATTTGATATGAATACATCTCACTGGGGTGGATGGATTATTGATAATGAAACGACTATGGAAACCATATATTTTTGTGGTGACAGTGGCTATTTCCAAGGTTTCAAAGAAATTGGTGAACGCTTTTTAATTGATATTGCTCTTATGCCCATTGGCGCTTATGAACCAGAATGGTTTATGAAAGTATCTCATGTTTCACCTGAAGAGGCCGTGCAAGCTTATTTAGATTTAAACGCTACGCATTTTATACCAATGCATTACGGAGCTTTTGCACTCGCCGATGAAACACCTCGTGAAGCAATAACTAGACTTCGAAATAATTGGAATTTGCGCATGTTACCGTGGGAACAACTGCATGTACTCTTTTTAGGTCAAACTTTTATTTATAGTAACGCAACAAATAATAAGCAAATAAACGAAAAAATTGAAACTTTACATGTGTAACGTAATGACTGATTTTCTATATCCAACATATAATATAGAAAATCCTATAGTGAAAATTTAATTAGTGGGTTTTCTTCATCCCCACTGATTATTTGCCTTCACCAATCAAGCTTTTACGGGCAGCCCGCTACCTAACCTCTTTGCTCCAGCTAAATTTGAGGTAGAGAGTTTTACTGTCCGCAAATAGCGGGATAAAGGGTGTTTTCTATGAATGAATATTTACAGACTCGCTATATCATTAGCGGTAGTGCCTGTGTAGCTCTTCTTATTTCTTACTTTCTATTTACATAAAAAAGCTACTTGAAATATATTTTCAAGTAGCTTTTTTATTACTCTGCTAAATACATAAATCCGATTGCGCCCGGACCTGTATGAGTACTAATAATAGGCGTTGTATAGAAAATTTCTGATTGAGCAAATCCACTCACTTTTTCAACCGCCGCTTTCATACTTTCAGCTAAAGGAATTGCTTTCGCATGCGGAATTGCAACAGCTTTTACGACTTTTCCAGCCGTATCTTGCTCAAATAACTTAGCTAATGTTTTTACAATTTGGCCTTGGCTACGAACTTTCGTTACAGGATTATAAACACCGTCTTCAAGACTAGCAATTGGCTTTATATTAAGTAGCGAACCGATAAACGCTTTTCCTTTACCGATACGTCCACCCTTCACTAAGTTTTCTAATGTATCCACTACTACATATAAACGAGTATTCTTTCTTACTTCATCTACACGTTTTAAAATTTCTTCTAGTGAGCGTCCGTCATTTGCCATTTTTGCAGCTTCAATTACTTGATATGCTAAAGCATGTGTAATAAATTGAGAATCAACAACTGTTACTTTTGTATCAGTCATTGATGCAGCGCTATTTGCAGTTGCTACAGTACCGCTCATTCCACTTGTCATATGGATAGAAAGGACTTCGCTTCCATCTTCCCCTAG
The DNA here is from genome assembly GCF_045291115.1 of Bacillus sp. PPSBB_2. Classification (NCBI taxonomy): domain Bacteria; kingdom Bacillati; phylum Bacillota; class Bacilli; order Caryophanales; family Bacillaceae; genus Bacillus; species Bacillus sp. PPSBB_2. Next base: position 2,240,837 of record NZ_CP147983.1, on the reverse strand, counting down.
CTTGTCATACATTTCTACAAATGTACCCATAGCTGGTTGTGATGTTTTTGGTAATTCCTCTGATTTAATCATTTCTTCAATAAATTCGTCAGGTTGTAAATCAACGCGATCTAAATATGTTTGTCCATTTACAGAGATTGATAATGGTAAAACATGAATGTCATACTTTTCGATTACGTCTTGTGATAAATCTGCCGTTGAATCTGTTACAATTTTAATTTTTTGCATACTATACTTCTTCCCTTTCCAATACGCTCTCCTTGTTATTATACTAGTATTCCCATTGCTTTCAACAATTTGGAACGAAATTTCATCAAATTAATTATATTTTCATATCTAAAATGAAAAAGACAGAGTTTACTAACCCTGTCCGTACTTCGTATCATGCATTTTTTTCAAGGGTATTTGTTTTATATACATTTAAATAATCATTCCACTTCAAACAATTTTGTAAATATTCACGGAAAGAATACGAAAATCTTGGGTGTTTTTGTTTTTGAATTTTTGCAATAAATAATTGAAGACGAGACTGAATTAGAAACGATAATGGATGCTGTGCCTGTAGGACAGGGATTTCAAATATTTTAATGCAATCCCCTGTTGAATGAGTGAAATAAAAACTTTTCGTAATCACAATATCAATCCTCTTTTTCATTGGATTTTTGAACTTCCTCTACTTTGCGCTGTAACACGTTGTTTAAAGTGGAGTAAAATCAGACTTATATGATTTCTGTAGTCCTTATGGCTAGAAGATTTATACTCTATTCATCTCCACCTAATTCACCTTCCCGTTCTAAATATCTCTGAGACGGGAATCTCATTATCCATCAATTGTTTAATACATTTAGTATAAGCTTATAAAAGCGCAAAGTTTGTCTAAATTTTGGAGATTCTATAATTTTTTTCTTCTATATATTGTATACGTTTATAGCTATAGTATAACAAATAAATAAAAAAGTGCCTTTATAACGAGGCACTTTTCGACTGCATTTCTTCTCTTTTCTTTTTCCTCTTACTAACAACCTTTGATAACGCAATACTTACTTCATAAATACAAATAAGCGGCACTGCAACTAAACTATGAGATAAAAAGTCTGGCGGTGATATACAAGATGCAATGATAATTAATGCTACGTAAGCATACCTTCTTATTTTTATTAAAAATTCCGCCGTAAGTATTCCAATACTAGTTAAAAACATTACAACGACTGGCAATTCAAAAATCACAGCAAATGGAACTGTTAAATTAAGTACAAAATGAAAATACTTTTCTGTCGTAAACATCGTATTAAACATTTCATTACCTATCGTAGTTAAAAAGTGAAATAGAAACGGCATTACAATAAAGTATCCAAAACATAAACCTGCGATAAATAATATAGACAATACCGGTATATACATTATTGTCATCTTTTGTTCATTTGGATGTAAACCCGGTTTTACAAATAACCAAATTTGTATAGCAGCAAAAGGAATTGTACAAACGATAGCAAATACTGTAGCAATCGAGAAAAAAATCCACAATACATCACTTGGACCGAGAACAGTTAATTTCATTGGTAAATCTTTTACAAGCCAAAAATAAATATCCTTTGTAAAAGTAAATCCAATAATTAAAAATAGTACAAAGGATAACACCGTATATATTACTCTTTTTCGAAGCTCAACAATATGTTCTACTACGCTCATTTCCCGATTTTCCATCTCGTTCACCACACTTTATTTATCCATTACAAGGAAAATACACTACATTTTTTCTTTCTTTTCCTTTTCTTGAAATGCGTCATCTGTCAATTCTTTCGTTGATTTTTTAAACTCTTTTAACGTTTCCCCTAAAGCCTTCCCGATTTCCGGCAATTTTTTAGGTCCAAATAAAATGAGTACTGCTACTAAAATTAAAATTAACCCTGGAAAGCCAATATTTGAAAACATTTCCCCATCCCCTTTATTAGTAGTTTCCTTGTCCTACTATTACATAATTTTATTTTGTCAAAAAAGTTTGAAAACGTCAACAAATCCATTGTCTTTTGTCAAAAAAATTCAAAAATATAATCAATTATACAAATTTCATTTTCTATTGCTCTTGTGTATGATATGGTAAGGGAAATGACATATTATTTTATGATAGTAGAAAGGATTTGCATTATGACTGAAAAAATGACACGAATGACCCAATTTGTAAAAGAAGAAATTGCAAATGCAATTACACATGGTATCGGTGCCATTTTAAGCATCCCTGCCTTAATCATATTGATTATTCATGCTTCTAAGCACGGTACCGCATCAGCCGTAGTTGCATTTACTGTTTATGGTGTAAGTATGTTCTTACTGTACTTGTTTTCAACATTGCTACATAGCATTCATCATCCTAAAGTAGAAAAAATATTTACTATTTTAGATCATTCAGCCATTTACTTATTGATTGCTGGCACGTATACTCCTTTTCTACTTATTACACTTCGTGGCCCATTAGGATGGACGTTGCTTGCTATAATATGGACACTAGCAATCGGAGGTATCGTCTTCAAAATTTTCTTTGTACGTCGCTTTATAAAGGCTTCAACTTTATGTTACATCATTATGGGATGGCTCATAATCGTTGCTATTAAACCACTTTATGAAAATCTAACTGGACATGGTTTTTCACTACTTTTAGCAGGTGGAATTTTATATTCTGTTGGAGCTATATTCTTCCTTTGGGAAAAGCTACCTTTCAACCATGCCATATGGCACCTGTTCGTTTTAGGTGGTAGTGCGATGATGTTCTTCTGTGTACTCTTTTATGTCTTACCTACAGCATAATAAAAAAGGATTCAGCTTACGATAAGCTGAATCCTTTTTTATTACTTATGTAATTGTGAGGCAATAACTTCCTGTGTATGCTTCGTTAATTCTTTAATATCCATATTCGCATAATCTTCAGGTGTAATCGGCTTAGAAATTGTTACTGTTGCATGAGCTGGCTTCATACGATTTCCATTCGCTTCAAACATCTTATATGTACCATCTAATGTTACAGGTAAAATTGCTGCACCTGACTTTACTGCCAGATGAAAACTACCAGCCTTAAACTCTCCAACTTCGCCACCCTTACTTCTCGTTCCTTCAGGGAAAATTACGATAGAATGTCCATTCTTTAATAGTTCAATTCCATCTTTAATCGCTTGAAGAGATTGACGACGATCGCTACGATCCATAAATACACAATTCATCAGTTCCATCCAAGTTGGTACAACTGGGAACTTTTTAATCTCTGCTTTTGAAACGAATCCAATTGGTTTATTTAAGTAACCTAGTAAAACAGGGATATCCATATTACTTTGGTGATTACTTACAACTAGTACTGGCTTGTCTTTCGGAACATTTTCAAGTCCTTTCACTTCTACTGCCCCTCCAGCTACACGTACCATTTTCTTACCAAACCAATTTGTCGTTTTATACACAGCATTGTCTTTTTCTTTTGGCGCCATCGTATTTACTTGTCTTTTAAGACGCCACATTCTCGGTGTAATCGCAATTACGATTAAAATTAAATAAAAGATTTTAAAAAACGTTTGAATCATACAGAACCCCCACCTATTATCATTCCGACCTTCATTATACTAGACAAACGAAGGAAAAAGAAGAAAAAAAGTCCAAACAGCAAGTGTTCGGACTTTTTAAGCATTCTATATTAGAAACGTTTTGCTAATTCACGAGCATTAGCAATTGCTGCTTCTTTAATTTCTTGTGCTTTTTCAGGGTTTGCATTCATACCTTCAACTGCAATATATTCAGTATCATTTACACCGACAAATCCTAATACAGTCTTTAAGTGATTGCGACCGAAGTCTACAGCTGCGTATGCTCCTTCAGAATATACGCCACCTGTTGCTTGAATGTGAAGCGCTTTTTTACCTTCTAATAAGCCGACTGGACCATTTTCAGTATATTTGAATGTTTTACCTGCGATTGCTACGTTATCTAAGTATGCTTTTACTACTGGTGGATAGCTAAAGTTCCACATTGGAGTTACGAATACATAACGATCTGCATTCATAAATGTTTCTAAGTTTGTGTTCATTGCTGCTACTTTTTGTTGTTGAACTTCAGTTAAAGCTTCAAAGCCTTCACCTGCTGCAAATTTACCCCAAGCAGCAAATACATCTGCATCAATTGCTGGTACTGTAGTGTTGAATAAATCAATTGTTACAACTTCGTCTTGTGGATGTTCGTTTTTATAAGCTTCGATGAAAGCTTCCCCTACTGCCATTCCGAAAGAACCTTCTGCTGAATTTGGATTTGCTGTGATAAATAGTACTTTTGTCATTGTATTCTCTCCCTTTTTTCTCTTTATCTTTAATTCAAGATTTATTTTTCAAAAGTTAATGACTTACCTTATGTAAGTATAATACAAAAAGTTTTAATCAATGTCAATAAAAAATAGCTACTTTTTTTTCGTAAGTTAATGATTTACTTTGTTTCCTTAAAATTTAGTATACGGATATTACAAACTCTTTCATATAAATAGGCTACCTCTACAACTTATAGAGATAGCCTACTATTACATATTATTTTTGAAATACATGTTTTACTTTTTCAGCTGGAATATTACTTCCGCCTCTACCTTTTACATCTTCAATCATCATTGTAATGACCATATCTGGGGAATTTAAATCAAATGCAGCGAACCAACCTAGTTCTTTTCCTTCGGCCTCTTTTGATACTTTTAATTCCGCTGTACCTGTTTTTCCAGCAAGAGTCATGCCATCAATTTTAGCAATTTTCCCTGTACCATCTGGATCATTAATTACTTTCGTCATTGCAGTTTTTAATATATCCTGATTTCCTTTAGAAATTACATTTTCTTTCCAAGCTTTTGGTTGTTTATCTGTTTTAATAATATACGGTGACGGAATCGTTCCATCATTTACAATTGGCGCATACGTTAAAGCTAAATGAAGAGGAGTCATTAATACTTGTCCTTGTCCATATCCCGTATCTGCCATTTGAATATCATTTTTAATGCCGTCATTTGCAATTTTAGAAGCAGGGAATCCATATTCAATTGGTAGTTTCTCATCGAATCCGAATTTTTTTGCTTCACTCATAAACTTGTCTTTTCCGATTTTCAAAGCTTCTTGTGCGAAGTAAATATTATCCGAGTATTTCATCGCCTTATCAAGATCAATCGGATTTGCATCTTTCACACGCGTTACATAGTAATTACCCCAAGAAGAATCTTTTGTCCATTTTAATCCTTCAATTTTCAACTCTTCTTTTGGATCAATCGTTTTCGTTTCAAGACCAATTGCAGCTGTAATAGGTTTAAATACAGAACCTGGTACCGACAATTGTGTAAAGCGATTTGTCATTGGTTTTTTCGGATCATTATTCCAAGCTTCGCGTTGTGCCTTCGATGTCCCTCGTGCAATTATATTAGGATCATATGCTGGACTACTTACTAGTGCAATTGTTTCTCCACTTTTCGGATTAATTGCTGCACTTGAACCAGCTTCACCCTTCATTTCATTATACGTTTTTTCTTGAACAGCACTATCAATAGTTAAAGTTACATTTTCTCCATCAACAGCATCTGTTTTTGCCAAGTTTTTAATTTCTTTTCCTTGCGCATCTTCTACAAAGACACGGCCACCTTTTTTACCGCGTAACTTTTCCTCTAATACTTGCTCTAAACCAGCTTTCCCAACTGGGTCATCAGCTTGATAGCCTTTCTTTTGTAGCGTTTTTAAATCTTCAGCATTTACCTTTCCAATATAACCAGTCAGATGAGCTGCCGCTTCCCCTAACGGATATGTACGAACATTTACAGGTTTTGTTGAAACACCTGGTAAATCAATGTACGTATTTTGTGTTGCCCCTTCAGGCAAAATTCCAATTGGTACGAGATACCCTGGTTTTACCCATTTAGCAGCTAATTTTTGATCAATTTCTTCTACAGACATATTTAATAACTTCGCTACTGTTTCTTTCGTTTGCGGAGCAGTATCGCCTAACTTTTCAGGAATCAATCCGATTTCAGAAGCTTTCCCATTCGTTGCAAGACCTTTTCCATTACGATCGTATATTTCACCACGTTTTGGCTGTGTTGTCTGCATACGCACTTTACTATCTTTCGTCATGCCTGGGAAAATAAAATCAGGAGTCCAATCTATTTTCCAAGATTCTTTATCTCCATCTTTTTCTTTCACCATTTTTGCTTCATGACCAAATGTAATTTTACCACCAACTGTATCCATGCTTACTTTAAAAGGAACAGGGCCTTCATCTTTTTTATCTTCTTTTACTTCCCCTGTTTCTACCTTTAAGTCTTTCACTTCGATACCAGAATAAATTTTTTCATATTTCTCAGTAAACTCTTTCTTTGAAATATCTTTTTTTGCATTTTTTGATAGTTGATCATACATATCTGCAAATTTTTGTTTATTCCACGCTTTTACATATGTATCAAACGCTTCTTGTGGTTTTTCTTCTTTACCACATCCAACTAACATGAATGTTAAGCAAAGAAAAAGAATCCCCCATATCTTTCTCAATCGATTCTCCTCCTCTTTCTATATTAGTACTTTTGAAAATTTTAGCATTTTTACATGCTACCTATCATTATAGCACTATCGAATCTCATCTATAAACTTATATTGGTGAATATAAATAAAAAGATTGATGCGAATTCTCACATCAATCTTTTTTATTATTGTTGTTTCTCATATACATGGTAATAATACGTATATGGATTTTTTTCATCCGTTAAACCTTTTTCTACAAAAATCTCTTTCCAATTTGTCATATCTATTTCTGGGAAGAATGTATCTCCTTCAAATGCATGATGGATTTTTGTTATATATAACTTGTCTACATAAGGTAAAAAGAGATCGTAAATTTGCGCTCCACCAAAAATAAAAATCTCTTCTTCATTTTTACATAGTTCAAACACTTCTTCTACAGAATGAACAACTTCACAGCCTTCAACATGATACCCTTCATTACGAGTTACAATAATATTACGTCTTCCAGGCAGTGGTCTACCAATCGCTTCATAGTTCTTTCTTCCCATAATAAGCGGGTGACCCATCGTTGTTTTCTTCACGTATTGTAATTCACTCGGTAAACGCCAAGGTAAATTATTATCTTTACCAATTACTCTATTTTCGTCCATAGCGACCATAAATGAAACAATCATTTTTTCATCTCCTCTACAATTATACTGCAACCGGTGCTTTAATTGCTGGATGCGGATCGTATCCTTCAATCGTTAAATCTTCCATTTCAAAATCGAAAACAGATTTCACATCTGGATTTAATGTAAGTTTCGGGAATGGACGTGGTTCACGTGCCAATTGCTTTTCTACTTGTTCAAAATGATTTGTATAAATGTGTGCATCACCAATTGTATGAACAAATTCTCCCACTTCAAGTCCGCATTCATGTGCAATTAAATGTGTTAGTAGTGAGTAACTTGCAATGTTAAATGGAATTCCAAGGAATATGTCACCACTTCTTTGATATAACTGACAAGAAAGCTTTCCATCTGCTACATAAAACTGGAATAGCGTATGACAAGGCGGTAAGGCCATACTTGGTACATCTTCTGGATTCCAAGCAGAAACGATTAAACGACGTGAGTCTGGTGTTTTTTTAATCATTTCAATTACATCTTTTAATTGATCAAGTGTCTCACCAGCTGTCGTTTTCCAAGCACGCCACTGTTTACCATAAACGTCTCCTAAATAACCATATTTATTTGAGAACTCATCATCTTCTAAAACGTTCTTTTTAAACAATTCCATTTGCTCGTCGTACTGTACTTTAAATTCTTCATCTTGTTGTGAGCGAAGACCAAAATCAGTCATGTCAGGACCAGTATACTCATCACTTTCTACCCAGCTCTTAAAAGCCCATTCATTCCAAATGTTATTATTATGCTGCAATAAATAGCGAATATTTGTATCACCTTTCATAAACCAAAGCAGTTCACTTGCTACAAGGCGAAACGGTACTCTCTTTGTTGTTAATAAAGGAAAACCTTTACTTAGATCAAAACGCATTTGATATCCAAATACAGATACAGTGCCTGTCCCTGTACGGTCTTCTTTCTTCGTACCATGTTCCATTACATGGCGGCATAAATTTAAGTATTCATTTTCAGCATGTTTCATATGTAGGAAAACCTTCTTTCAATCGTATATGCAATTTATCATAACATGAAAAATGATAAATTTAATAATCCTAATTAATAAAATTTCTTGCGCTAATTCTTACAAAATTATTAACTTTCCGAATATAAAAAGGTTTTCATTTTCTATTACCGAAAGTATAGTGCGGTAGAACAAAATTTATATTTGGAGGTTAGAAGTATGTCTAAAATTGAAACGCCTGTTATGACTTCTTTACAAACAACGGTTGAAAAACTGATGAAGGATTTAAATGTTCCTGGTGCTGCTGTCGCTGTTATAAAAGACGGTGAAGTTATTATTTCAGAAGGTTTTGGCTATCGTAATATAGAAACAAAAGAGGCTGTTACACCGAATACTCGATTCGCAATCGGTTCCTCAACGAAAGCATTTGGCACACTTTCATTAAGCTTGTTAGCACAGCAAAAAAAGTTTAATTGGGATACCCCTATCCAGTCTTATATACCTAACTTTACTTTATCTGAACTACTTGCTAGCTCACAAGTTACAGGACGGGATTTAGCTTCTCATCGAACTGGAGTGAGTCGTCATGAGGCTCTTTGGTACAGTTCTTCCTTATCTCGAAAAGATCTCGTTGAAAAAATAAAACATTTACCACTTGATGCACCGTTCCGGACTGCATTTCTATATAACAACTTAATGTATGCAACAATTAGCTACATTGTTGAAAACATTACAAATCAAACGTGGGAGCAGTACACTACAGAACATATTTTAGAACCTTTAAATATGAGACATACAAACTTCTCTGTTAACGATTCACAAACTACAGATGATTATGCTTTACCTTACATTGAAAATGACGGTGAAATAAAAGCAGTTCCATTCCGTAACATCGATACAGTTGGCGCTGCTGGGTGTATTAATTCCACAATTGAAGATATGGCACATTGGGTACTTCTCCACTTAAATGAAGGAAAATTTGGAGATCATGAATTAATCTCCTCTGAATTATTACAACAAATGTATACACCACACAATTCAATTCCAGACCAACCGGTTTTATCACTCCCTGAATCTCCATTAAATAGTTACGGTCTTGGTTGGTTTATTAGCGCTTATCGTGGTAAAAAAGTGATTCATCATGGCGGTAATATCGATGGATTTTCAGCGCTTGTTTCATTCATACCAACAGAAAACATAGGCCTTGTCATTTTAACGAATGCTGGAGGAACATTACTTCCTACTTATCTCGCTAATCAAATTTATGACGAACTACTTGAATTAGAATCCATTGATTGGCATAAACGTGCTGTAGAAGATACTAAAAAAATGAAGGAAATGATGAAAGAAGCAACTGAATCCCTCCCTGAACAAATTAAAGGGACTACACCTTCGCACAAGTTAGAGGATTATACTGGTACTTTTGAACATCCTGCATACGGAACATTACAAGTATACAAACGAGATGATTCGTTATATGCACAATTTATGGAAATGGATATTCAATTAGGGCATCATCATTACGACATCTTCTCTGCAAAAGTTGACTTATTCCAAATGAAAATGAGCTTATTATTCGCTTATGAAATGAATGTAAGTGGTGAATTCCCATCCCTTCAGTTACATGTACCAGCTACATTAAGTACTCAGCCGCTTACATTTAAGAAAATTAAATAAGTATTTTGATGGTAAAAAATAAAGGTAGGTGCGAATCACACCTACCTTTTCTATTTCATATCAATCTTATCTGGTTGAAACCAAATTGGCTTCGATAACTCAAAGTTATTATGATCCTCTAAAACTATAGTAAGACGCTCTAACATATCCTCTAACATATGCGGTGTTGCTCGTAATGTCCAGACAACTGAGGAGAAAACTGTCATGCCAACGTACACTGTGTATAATTTCCAGAACTCCTCTGGTATTTTCCTATTAAAGTATCCTTCTATTTGTCCGATTGAATACGGAATACTAATGTCCCTTGCAAACAGTGCAATTTTCACAAAATCATGAAGTGGGTCGCCCCAGTCGTAGCCATTAAAATCAACAACACCTACATATTTTCCATCCCGTACAATTATATTTTCTAAATGAAAATCATCGTGTTGAAATCGATTTGGGCGGTTCTTTAAAGATATTTCATTTTCTTCAATAAACTTTATGATTTTATCATCATTTTTTATGTTTATTCCACATGTTTTATATGCCTCTAAATATTTACTATGTTTTTTCATTGCTCTTTCATACCATGGAAGTATATTATTAGGAGCTTCATATGTATGCATTTTTGCTAAATCTTTTCCTGCCTCTATACCAATATCATATTGTTCTTTTGGTGAATACGTAGGCAATAGCTTCTTCGCATCCTCCCCTTCTAAATATGAAAAAATGCCATAGCATAAACCTTCTTCTGCCAACAAACCCATTTCAATTGGTTTTTGTGCTTGCACACTACGATTTTGCATTTCATTTAAAATTTGAAACTCTATTTTCTTTCTTTCATACTCTTTTATATCGCCTGTCCGCAATAAATATTTTTCATTATTCGTACTCGTAATTATATATTTCTTATCAGGCGAAAAACCTTTAGAAATTTCTTTAATATCCACTGCATCTTTTACTATTTGTATATTATTTTGCCATGCTGTAATTATCTTCATATCTATTCCCCTTACATTTCTGCATTTGGTGTATAGGCAACTTCTACAATAAATCCATTCGGATCGTAAAAATCAATCGTATAATAACCTTCCGAATAATGATCCATTTCAATTGGACCACGTATTACCTTGACTTTCGTACTAGAAAGAAAATCTGCTACTTCATCAACTACTTCTCTATGAATAGCTTGATAACAAATATGTCTAGGCCCTAACGTCCTTACAATTTCCTCATCTACTTCTTTAAAGTATATTTCACTTTCTCCTGTGCTATATGCTACTTCATTTAACTTTCTCCACCCAATTATGGAAAACAACTTATTATAAAAAGAAATGGATTCCTCTAAATTTGCTACCCAAAATTCAATATGATGAATGCCTGCTCGCAGTGTATTCATATTAAGAATACGCTCCTTGTACTACTTGCACAATTTCCATCGGCTTATGAACCATGTAATCTGGTGCATCTTTTTTCACTGTTTCAATAACATCATATCCCCAAGATACCCAAATTACGTTCACTCCAGCCTTTTTACACGCTGCTACGTCTCGCTGTTCATCACCGACATATAACATATCTTTCTCTGTTATTTTTTTTGATTTCAAAAATCTTTTTATCATTTTATCTTTACCAAACAAATTTTTAGAACAATACACTTCTTGAATATTTTCGATACCATTCTTGTGTAAAAACGCCCGAATATGCTCTTCTGAGTTCGATGATATGACTGCAATTCCGTAGCCTTTTTTATGTAGTTCATCTAATACTTCTTTCATCCCATGGAACAAAACGAGATTTTTTATAGTAGGCTGATATAATTTATAAAATTCCAACGCTAATATCGGTAGTTTATACAGTGGTACATTAAGTTGTTTACATCTCTCTGGCATCGTTAATTTACGTAAATGTTCAATTTCGTCTTCCTTTACTGCTTTATACCCATGTTTTTCAGCAAGTTGATTATAAATCGGTACAAATATATTTTGTGAATCTACTAATGTGCCATCAAAGTCAAAAACAATATATTTTTGCATTCCCATACTCCCTTTGCTTCTTTTTTCTAAACCTATGTTATTCAACAACATAGTTGTCTGTCCCTTCTATAAAAATAAAAAAGAACAAGATTTTCTCTTGTTCTTTTTAAGACAACCATTTCGGTGGTACATTCGTATTCCAATAAATATTTCCTAACTCATGATGTCCAGAGTATCCATCATCAAAACGGTGGTAATGGAAATTAAAATAATAACCATCTTGCGGTGGATGATCTCTTCTTACATGGAAACGCAATAAATCATTTCCAGATTTCGTATCGTAGACGTGAAAAATCTTCTCATTATTTCCACCAGCTGGTTTTTGAGAAATCGCTAATGATTGTAGTGAATCTTCTGGTACATCACTAGCAAGCTCAGCAATTGCCTCTTCAATTTTCGGTAATATTACATCTTTAAACTCATCTTCAATTACTGGACCAATTTTAGTACCAAACTTTTGCATCGACTGCTTCTCTGCTTCTTGCATTGCATAAGTAATAAAAGTATCGGTGGTTAACCTGTCATTCGTTTCTTCATATGTATAGGACGTGCTCTCCAAACTTTGTTGCCCAGCTGTGCTCGTAGGCTTGTCCGCAGCTTTGGCATTATCAAGTAATATGGAAGGAGGCGTCACTAAACCAAATGTAAACACGGTAATTAATGCGACTAAGGTTTTTCTAAACCAATTTGGCATTTATGTTCCCTCCCCTTTCACTCATTATTTTTTATATAACGGTGGTTTCTTCTATTATACAAAATGATTGTAATTTTTGCACTTTACATTTTTGTTAACGTTCACATATTTTTCACTTGAATATGAAATTGTAAGATTTCATACAATAAAAATACAACAACAATAAGGAGGCGATCAGATGACTTTAGATGTCATGTATTCCGCCGCAAGTATACTCGTTTTAGTATATTTTATTTATCAATGTGTTACAGACTAGAAAAAGAGCCGTCAATGGCTCTTTTTTAATGGTACAAATACAATCCATACAATTAATAAAATAAAAACAACGCTGCCTACCACAGCTGGCAATAAATAAAACTGTGAAAGTATAACTATTCCATATAAAAGTATTGCTGGTAGTAATAAATAACGATCTGCCTTCCATCTTAACAATAGTAATTTCCCTTCATCACAATATAAACGAAGAAACATCTTATTCGTAAATTCATTCCAATAATCACGTGCATAGCGAGAAATTGCAACTACAGCAAATACGAGAACAATAGCTGCAATCCACCTTGGAGTCATAATTATACTTGCAGTACTGATACATACAATTTGAATATAAAATATTCGTGCAGTACTTGTACGGAAAAATTCTTTCAAAAAAGATTCGACAGTACGAGAATCAGCTTTTTTCCCTAAAAGTCTTTTAGAGCGCGGAAACATCCACGGTTTTTTATTCGAACTACTCGATTTAGCCGCATGACCACCAACTTGCATAATTCCGCTCGTCCAGCGCATGCTTTCCTCCTTTTCTTTCTCGATTTCTTTAAAAAAGAACTTTTTATAATTCATTTTCTCTTTTACTAATACACTACTTAAGAAAATTACTAGACCGATAAATAAAATTGAATACAACGGATTTTTATAAATAAAAAATAAACTAATTCCAAAAAAGGACACGCTCATAGAAAATACTACATTTTTTACAATCCATAAAATCCATCGTTTCCCCACATGTACATGAACAAATCTCGTTAACAACGACAACATAAATCGAAATATAGTAAAGAATACCCAAAATAATAGGACTTGTATCTCTGTTACTTCGATACTTTTCATCAACACCGGTAACATAATAACGACTACTATTATATTCGTTATCGCTATTCGAACAACTGTGTACATCATGCCATACTGGACTAATTTTCGCATATGTGTTGCATACGAAATTAAAAATAAACTATCCGCTTGCTCAAAAAATGAACGAACTCCTCTTGGATATGTTACTAAATAAAATGCGAGTAATCCTAATCCGAAATACATCGTCTCTTCCGTTGATAATTCATTTATCCATAGCGATCGATAATAGATTCCCATAAATATAAGTGCTGGAATAATAATATATAATGCGACTGTCCAATCTGTTACCGAACATATAGACTTCCATTTCCGCTGGAGTTCATGGCGTAATCTCTTATAAAATTGTTGTTTAATCATGTTGTTCACGCCTTACAATTACATCAAAGCAGTCTAATAATGAACTACCCGGCATTTCCGCTAATATTTGAATAGATTCTAAATGTCCATCTGCGACTAATGTACCTTGTGAAATGAGTAAAAATCTTTCACAAATTTTTTCAGCAGTATCTAATACGTGCGTACAAAGTAAAATTCCTGCCCCGCGCTCTTTTTCTTTATATAAATAATTTAAAAACTCTTTCGTAGCTACTGGATCTAAACCGATATAAGGTTCGTCAATGATATAAAAATCTGGCTCAGTTAAAAACTCCAATATTAGCATAGATTTTTGTTTCATGCCTTTTGAAAACTTTGATAAATACTCATGTTTATGCTTATTCATTCGAAAAGTATGTAATAATTGTTCCGCTCGTTCTTCCCAACTTCCCATTTCACTTCCACGAGCTGCCATTAATAATTCAATATGTTCCCAGAGCGTCAAGTAATCATAGTATGTTGGATGTTCTGGTACGTATGCATATGGATTTTTCTTTTCACCGAATGATATTTCACCGTCCATATTTACAAGTAATCCGAGTATCGTTTTAATCGTCGTACTTTTCCCAGCACCATTCGCTCCAATAAGAGTAACTAGTTCACCTTTTTCGATAGAAAAAGCTATATCATGAATTGTTTTTTCGCCTATTTCATATCCAGCTGAGCGGATATTTACTTCTAACATGTATTTCCCCTCTTTCCATTTCTAATACAATCAAGGGAAATAATAACATATAATTATCTATATATTATTATAAAATATTTATTTTCATAGCAGGAAAAAACATTTTTTAACAGAATATTAAATGTTTGATTACATTTTATTGGAGTTGATAATATGTCTTTTCAAATTCGTGAAGCAACGATAGATGATATAGACGCACTTTGTTCTTTAACGAAAGAATTAAAAGGTTCCTCTATTTCCTATGAAGATATGAACAACCGCTTACAATTCGTACAAATGAGTCCGTTTGATTTTTTATATGTTTACGAGGAAGAAGAATCTATATTTGGATTACTTGGATTTCGTATACGTGAAAATTTAGAAGATGTAACACGTTATGGAGAGATTTCAATTATTAGCGTTGATTCTAACATACGACGGAAAGGCATTGGACAAGTTTTGATGGATTATGCCGAGCAATTAGCAAAGAAACATAATTGCATTGGCACATGGCTAGTTAGTGGAACAAAAAGAGTAGAAGCTCATCCTTTTTACAAAAAATTAGGTTATGAAGTAAATGGCTACCGATTTGTAAAATATTTTTAAACTACTTTATAAAGTGAAGGGACTATAACTATGACAAACATTAAAGCAATTTTCATTGATCGTGACGGTACAATTGGTGGTGACACTACAATACATTATCCAGGATCCTTTACATTATTTCCATTCACAAAAACATCCTTGCAAAAACTAAAAGCTAAAAATATAAAAATTTTCTCTTTCACAAATCAACCCGGTATCGCAGATGGAATAGCAACTGTAGCCGATTTTGTACAAGAATTAGAAGGCTTCGGTTTTGATGATATTTATGTATGTCCTCATAAACATGGTGATGGTTGTGAATGCCGTAAACCAAGTACAGGCATGCTGCTTAAAGCAGCAAAAAAACATGGACTTAATTTAACACAATGTGCTGTAGTTGGTGATCGTTGGACTGATATTGTTGCAGGAGCAAAAGTAAATGCGACTACGATTCTAGTCCGAACAGGCGCTGGGTATGATGCTTTGCATACGTACCGAGACAAATGGGCACATATTGAACCAAACTACATTGCAGATAACTTTGAAGATGCAACAAACTGGGTTTTAAATCAACTATAATACAAATGAAAATTTTGATTCACCCGAAATAATTTAAAACATAGTTAAAATAGCCTTTTTGGCAAATAATTGTATTCCACAAAACAGATCACCTCAAAAGGTAGCAAGTTCCCTTTTGATACGCAAACATTGCAATTCAAATTATATTTTTTATTAGTAACAGCAATTAACGTAAAGAAGGAATAGCTTAGTGGCTATCCCTTCTTTATTGACTTCTATTATTTACATTTGTTATCTGTTTTTATTGAGTATTCTCATCGTTTTTATACTCCAAAATATCCCCTGGCTGACACTCCAAAGCTTTACATATCGCTTCTAATGTTGAAAAACGAACCGCTTTTGCTTTCCCATTTTTCAAAATAGAAAGATTCGCCATCGTAATTCCAACCTTCTCCGAAAGCTCCGTTACACTCATTTTTCGTTTTGCTAACATGACGTCAATATTAATAATGATTGTCATATCCGCCACCTCAGACCGTCAAATCATTTTCTGATTTTATGTGAATTGCTTCTTGTAGAAGTCGTTGGAGGATAGCAGCAAAAACGGCGATAACGAGCGAAGCAAAAACGATAATGAGTCCCACTAGCCCAATAGGAGGGTCCATTTTTTTCGCTATAAAATGAAAAAGTGGCAAACTTAATACATACAAACCACTGATTGTAATTGCACAGCGCTTTATATTCTTTAACGCCTTTACTGATAATTCCGAGAACGCTGTGTTCTCATCAATGTACTGTAAAAGATTGAAAGCCTGATAAAGAGCAACGTAAAAAGGCACAGCTGCTCCATACATCACAATGAAAACAAGATATTTCATCGGAGCAATATTAGGATACAAATTTGCTGCGAAATTCGCCATTTCCGGCACTAAAAATATGCATAAAGCAAGTACTGAAATTCCAGCAAGAAAAATAATTACTTTTAAGAACGTTGTTGAACTTCGTTTAAGATTCATTTACAATACCTCACTTATTTAATGGCAACATAATTTTATCACAACATTTATTGTTTAACAATAAATAAATATCGTTTTATTTTTGTCATGTTTTTTAATTTAGGCAAAAATAAAAAAGAATTTCTCATTACAAAGAAATTCTTTTTCTTGAAAATGCCTCTTTCAACTTAATTTTTTAAAACGTTAATTCGTAATGGAAATAACGATTATCTCTCAAATAGCCATTTTCAGCGTATAATCGTTGTGCTGATAAATTATCAATCTCTGTTTGCAATTTTACACCTTTTGCTCCATTTTCTAATGCGTATTCTTTAGCAGCTTCTAATAATTTTTTACCTGTTCCGGCTCCACGCTTCGCCGCTTGTACAAATAAATCATTTAAAATCCATAATTCTTTCATTGAAATGGAAGAAAATGATGGATATAGTTGCGTGAATCCAATATATTCGCCGCCTTCAACTGCTACGAAAATAACGGACTCTTTTTTCTCAATTCGATTTCGTAAAAATACTTTTGCACCTTCTAAATCAGAATCCTGCCTATAAAACATGCGATAGTTATTAAAAACTGATGCTAGTCCATCTAAATCTGCAATTGTTGCCTCATATATTCTCATTTTACTCCATTCCCCTTCCAATACTGTCTCATTATATCCGTTGCCCATTTAGGCTGGTGTATTTCTTCTTTCGGCATAAACTCTTTCATTATTGGTTTTATATCCAATATAGGAGTGCCATCAATAGCATCTAATCCCTCAACAATAATTGATTTACCTTCTCTTTTGATCACCTTTACAATTGTTACACCTATGCGATTTGGGCGATTTTTCCCGCGCTGTGCAAAAATACCTACTTCAGGATAATCCTTATTATTTCTAGGATGTCTAGCAAAATACTGAATTTGCTCGTCAGTTACTTTATGAAAATAAAAAACAACTTCAATATGAGAAAAATCTTCAATCCCTTGTATACTTTCTTCTGCATACATTTCAGTTAAAGTTATACGGGATCTTACTTCTCCCCACTCATCATCTTTTATTTCCTTTCTTTCATTATGTACAAATGCGATTGGTTGAACTGAAAACATACGCATTCCCCCTTAAATGTAACCACTTACATTATAAAATATTTTCTGAATGTTTTCCAGATATACGAATTAAGTTTACATAATATAATTATAATCTATTTATCTAAAGCTACCTTGACTGCTTCAATTGCATGTATATGGGTCGTATCAAATATCGGGACTGATACGTTTTCTTGCTTTATTAATAAACCTATTTCTGTACAACCTAATATAATTCCTTGTGCTCCTTCTTGTACTAATTCTTCTATAACCCTTTTATAATACTCTCTAGATTGAACTACTATTTTTCCTAAACATAATTCTGTATATATTACTTCGTTTACTTTTTCTCTATTTGTTCCTGATGGTACTATTATTTTTATATCATGCTCTTCAATACGTGACTTATAGAAATCTTGCTCCATTGTATATTTAGTTCCAAGCAGACCAACCTTTTGAATGTCTTTTCTTTTAATTTCTTTTGCAGTTGCATCAGCAATATGTAAGACTGGAATATCAATTTTCGCCTTTATTTTTCCAACTACCTTATGCATTGTATTTGTACAAATGATTATAAAGTCTGCTCCCCCCTTTTGTAATGAATATGCCGCATTCCCTAGAATTTCTCCAGCACCATCCCAATCTCCGCTAGACTGACATCGTTCAATCTCTTCAAAATCCACACTATTAATCAAACATTTTGCTGAATGTAGCCCTCCTAATCTCTCTTTTATTTCTTCATTAATAATTCGATAATATTCAGAAGTTGATTCCCAACTCATACCACCTATAAGACCTATCGTTTTCATATAAACAAACACCTACCTAAACTATTTTTATAAAACTAATAACAATGTTTTATTATGTATATTATACATAATAAAACAAGACTTTAAGTTTGGAATATAAAGTCTTGTTTTAACGGAATAATAAAGAATAATTCTACTTTCATTTCCAAGGAAATTTTTATAGAATATTCTGAAATTAACAATCTGATGTTTTTATAAATTCTTTATACTTATAATTAAAACACTCTCGATACAACTCTTTGATTTCATCATATGATGGAACACGTGGGTTATTAGCTGGGCTACCACTTTCAATTGCATCTGATGCCATTTTAGAAATAGCATTTTCAAATTCAATTTCATCGATTCCGTATTCTTTTAAATTTGGAATACGAAGATCAAAGCAAAGTTTTTTTATTTCACCAAGTGTGTAGTCTGCTACTTCCTCATCAGAATTCGAATACAAATCCTTATTTAAACTACGTCCAATTTTTGCTGACCTTTTCATTGCACTTGTTTTTGTAAACTCTAACACTGTAGGTAATAGTATGGCATTTGATATTCCATGCGGTACATGAAATAATGCTCCCACTGGCCTTGACATTCCATGAACTAATGTAACTGATGCATTAGAAAATGCAATTCCAGCTTGTAAGGAAGCAATCATCATCGCTTCTCTTGCCTCCATATTACGTCCATCTTCATATGCTATACGTAAATATTTCATAATACTTTCAATAGCTGAAAGAGCAAGTACATCTGTAAGTGGTTGTGAAACTTTAGAAATATACGCTTCAATCGCATGACATAACGCATCTATTCCTGTTGCTGCCGTAATTTGTGGGGGTAACGAACTTGTCAAAACTGGATCTATAATTGCTACTTTCGGTATAAAACTAGGATGCTTCATCATCATTTTTACATCTGTTTTTTTATTCGTAATTACTGCTACACTTGTAACTTCCGATCCAGTACCAGAAGTTGTTGGAATTGCAATAAGTGGTAGTGGATTGTTTTCTATTTTAATATCCTTTTGGACATAATCCTCAACTTCTCCACCATTTGTATATAAAACCGCTACCGCTTTCGCAGCATCAATACAACTTCCACCACCAATACCGATAATAAAATCGCACTTTTCCTCTTTACAAAGAGATAACGCTTCTAATACGTGTATATTTGTAGGCTCAGCATCCACTTTATTATATGTACTAACAGTAATACCTTTCTTATTTAATTGTTGCATACACTTTTCAACATATCCTAATTTCTCCATAATTGTATCAGTAACTATAAAAGCTCTTTTCCCTAACTTTTTTGATTGTTCTCCCAGTTTTTCAAGCGAATTCCTTCCATATAATACCGACTTTGGCATACGAAACTCAGAAACCTCTTGCAAGTCCCCCACCCCTTCTTATCCTAATTAATATTTTATAACATAAATTATCGATTTGATGAATCTTTACGATTCAAATTTTTTAATAGAGTCCTGTTAAAGTATAGAATGCGATAACTAAAAATACAGCAACCGTTTTCAAAATTGTAATAGCAAATATATCTTTATATGACTGTTTATGTGTTAATCCTGTTACTGTAAGAATAGTAATAATAGCCCCGTTATGTGGTAGTGTATCCATTCCTCCTGATGCCATTGATACGATACGGTGCATAACTTCTAATGGAATATCAAATTGATTGGCCGCTGCAATAAATTTATCTCCCATTGCACTTAATACTATTCCCATTCCTCCTGATGCCGAGCCTGTAATTCCAGCTAAAATATTCGTCGTTACTGCACCATTCACTAACGGATTTGTGAAAGTAGCAGAGATGCCATCTCTCATAATTGCGAAACCTGGAAGTGCTGCAATGACACCACCGAATCCAAACTCAGCTCCTGTATTCATCGTTGCAAGTAGCGCTCCACCAATACTTGTATTCAATCCAGCTTGGAAACCTGTTACTACTCGCTTCCAATATAATAATAACGTTGTTAAGATCCCTATAATAAGTGCCAATTCTACAGACCAAATTCCTACTACTGCACTTAATTCTACTTTTCCAAATGCTTTCATACCAATTGCAGAAAAATCAAAACCGCTTGGATACCACTTCGGTATCATAATAGTAA
Source organism: Bacillus sp. PPSBB_2 (assembly GCF_045291115.1). NCBI lineage: Bacteria > Bacillati > Bacillota > Bacilli > Caryophanales > Bacillaceae > Bacillus > Bacillus sp. PPSBB_2. The sequence goes on along the minus strand of NZ_CP147983.1, from coordinate 2,220,045 downwards.
ACACTTTATTCATTACACCTACTAAAATAAGTGGTATAAATGCAATAAGTTGTTGTGCTCTTGTGATTTCAATGTTATTAATTAATGGCATATTTTTTTTTTCTACTTGCAAAGATGCTGCCATTTCAGTATTTCCATCATTAAAACCAAAGTATCCTTCACCTGCCGCTTTTGCCTTCTTACGTCTACTCTCTAAATATAGTAAACCTAATGTAAGAACAAAAATTGCTCCTACAATCCCAAGTATCGGTGCAGCATAAATATCCGTTTTAAAAAATGTTGTAGGTATTACATTTTGAATTTGTGGTGATCCAGGTAACGCATCCATTGTAAACGTTACTGCTCCAAGAACAATCGTTCCAGGGATTAAACGCTTTGGAATATTAGCTTGTCGAAACAACTTAGCTGCGAACGGATAAACAGCAAACACTACTACATACACACTAACACCACTATACGTTAAAATAGCCCCCATTAATACAATCGCTAATATAGTACGTTTTTCACCAACTAACTCAATAATCGTTTTTGCGATAGAATCTGCAATTCCTGACATTTCCACTACTTTCCCAAATATTGCTCCTAATAAAAACACAGGAAAATATAATTTTATAAATCCAACCATTTTCTCCATAAAGATATTAGAAAAGAAAGGTAATACATAACTAGGTTCTGTCAAAAATACTGCAAATAATGCAAATATCGGCGCGAATAAAATAACAGAAAAACCTCTGTATGCTACGAACATAAGTAAACTTAGTGCTAATAATATAATAACTAACTCCAATTTTACCCCTCCATTAAACAGAATATTCTAAATTTTATTGATAAATTTCTACTAACCTTTTAATTCTGACATCCCTCCTCTTATTCATACAAATTTTTATGCTAAAAATGTCTAATTATAATTATTCGATTACATATGAAAAATCCCTTTAAACAGAAACGAATTCATCGTCATACGTTATAAAGGGATTGCTAGAATCTATATTTACTAATTTATTAAACTTTTTTCTACACAAAAATGATACAGTTCTTCAACATCTTTCACTATGTAAGTCGCACTAACTTCAGTCAGTTCTTTCTCACAGCCATAGCCATATAAAACACCAATTGAAGCAATTCCATTCTGATTCGCACCTATTATATCGTGCTTTCTATCACCGATCATTATCATTTCTTCTTTATTTAGTTCTTCATTTGTTTGTAAAATATGAGTAATTATTTCATCTTTTTTTATTCTTGTACCATCTAAATTACTTCCAATGATATCTTCGAAATAATTCGTCAATTGAAAATGCTCTATAACTTGTTTCGCAAATACAGTGGGCTTTGAAGTTGCTACAAATATGCGATTCCCTGAACTTTTTAATTGTTGCAAGAGCTTCAGAATCCCCTCATATACATTATTTTCAAACAATCCACGCTGCTTTAAATACTCACGGAAATAAAAAACAGCACGTTCAAGCTCTCCTTCACTCATATTATATCTCTCTATGAATGATTGCTGAATAGGAGGACCTATAAATGAATCTAACTCACTTACATGTACTTCTTCAATTCCTACTTTTTTTAACGCATATAAAACCGAGTTTACAATCCCTTCTTTCGGATCCGTTAAAGTTCCATCTAAATCAAATAGAAATGTTTTATACATGTTTCATTCCTCCACTTAATTTGCTGTATAAATAACTGCTAACATCTCTTCCACTTCTCCCTATTATACTATCATTATCTATTTTTTCGAAAAATCAATTTCCATATGTCACATACTTTCAGTTACAAAATACGATAGATATGATACAGTAAAAAAGTTACAATTATTTTAATAGAAACTGGTGAAACAAATGTCAATTACGTTAATTTTTATAATGGCTTTCACAATTGTAATCCACGCAGTTGAAACAAGCTCTTATAGTATTCGATTAGCGGGGGTTCGTTTAAAGAAGATTGCTGTCGCATTATCCGTCGTAGGAATCGTATTACTCATTTCAAGAACGTCAAACTTACTACAAGCCTTTTTACTTGGCGGGATTGTGGACGAAGCAAAACTAGATCCTTCTATTGATTTAGAGCATATTATACGTCTTGTACTATTATCTGCTTCTATCGGTACATTGCTTGCGATTATACTGTATCCAACTTTGACAAAACTATTTGGATATGTCATTCAAAACTTTGAAACAGACGGTTCTTTCATTCGAATGATGAAAACGAATAACATTCAAAAATTAAAGTACACAAAAAAATATGTCCGCTTTCCAAAGTTAGAAATGATTCATAGACTGCGTATCGGCGGTATTCCAAAGCGTATAATGCTTATTAACATGTTCGCTACTGCAATTTATACAGCGGGAGTTCTTTCCGCACTATATGCTTCTTTTTTAATTCCAGCTTTCGCAACAAAAGCCACTACAGCTTCTGGTCTTATTAATGGTTTTGCTACTATTTTATTAACAGTGCTACTAGATCCACGTATTGCTCTTTTAACAGAGCGAGCTCTTCAATCAGAAGAAGGTGCTGAAGCAATGAGTAAAATGTATGCTTGGCTAATGATTTCTAGACTTTTTGGTACATTACTTGCTCAACTGTTATTCATACCAGGTGCTTACTGGATTACATGGATTATAAAGCTTATGAATTAAATTTACTCTCTAAAAAAAAGCAGGTGAGATAACAAATGACTATACAAACAGAACAAGATATCATTCGCTTAATAGAAAACGACGAATGGATGATGAATGTATTACAAATGGCAAAATCACTAGAGTTACCTGATTGGTGGATTTGTGCCGGATTTGTTCGTTCTAAAATTTGGGATACTTTACATGACTATGAAGCTAAAACGGCTATGCCTGATGTTGATGTAATTTATTATGATAGTCTACATCAAGATGAGATATACGAACAATCATTAGAAACGAAATTAATGAATATTGATGCTACTATCCCTTGGTCTGTAAAAAATCAAGCTCGTATGCATGTAGTGAATAATATGCCACCATATTCTTCTTCTGTTGATGCTATTTCTAAATTTCCTGAAACAGCAACGGCATTAGGAGTTACACTTGATGAACTAAACAACGTCATATTAACAGCCCCATGTGGTATTGAAGATGTCCTTTCCTTACAAGTGAGACCAACAGCTCATTTTCTTGAATCGAAAGAACGATTACATATGTACAAAAACAGAGTTATAAAAAAGAATTGGCAAAGTAAGTGGCCTAACATCACAATCACATATCCAGAAATATAGAAAGGGTGCCTCTCATTTATAGAAGCACCCTTTTCTTCATTTCAAAAAATGTATGACTGTTTCTGCAAACCTATCTGCTTCCTCATAATGAGGTGAATGACCGCTCTCTTCAAATACGATATACTTGCCGTTTCGGGCATCTTTATTAAATGTTTTAATTTGTTCTTCACACGTTACTACATCATGTTTTCCTACAATTAATAACATTGGATTCTGTACTTCTTTTATTTTATATAATAATGATTTATGACATGCACCCTCTAATTTTAATCTATCAAAATGAATTTGAGAGCGATTTGAAAATACTTCCCACTCTTCATCGCTATATAAACTATAGTCTGTCTCATCTTCCTTATAATTGTAAATCTCCATTCTTTTTTCTTCTAATTCAGCGCTTAATCTTATATAGGCTTCTAACAACTCTTCTGAACTAGCATAGCTAGATGAATAAGCAAAGCACTCTTTTGCTACTTCTTCTTTTTCATGCTTTTTTAATAAATGCCCTGTCTTTTGTAATAAAGCTCTACTTGTTAATGCAAAGTCGAAAGTTGGCCCTTCAAATATTATTTTCTCTATTGAACTTGGATATATCGACGCATATAACAATGCTAAATAGCCACCGAAAGAATGTCCAATTACAGACCACTTTTCAATTTGTAATGCTTTTCTTAGTTCCTCACAGTCTTCAATTAAATCATTTAATCCAAAAGCTTCATCCTCAGTAATTTCTTCTGAGCGACAAACACCCCTTTGATCTATCATAATTACATATAGAGAATCTTTTAAACGTTCCGCTTGATGAAATGAAAAATCATAGCAACTCTCTCCTGGTCCACCATGCAAATATAAGACTGGTTTATCTTTAGGATTTCCATGCGTTTCAACGTATAGCTTTTTCCCTCTAATATTCATGTATCTCCCTGCTTCTATCAAATTTGCCTTTATGATCATCACCTCCCCTTTTTTACTGAATATTATAACATTTAATGTTAAATAATCCCTATTACATTTAAGAAGACGATAATTATTGCAAGTGGTGCTACAAATCGAAGTAAAAATGCCCAACAAGTAAATACTTTCTTTCCATAATTACCACCTACAAAAAACTCTGCTTCTAGTACCTTCTTCTCCATTTTGAATGAAACGAAAATACTAATAAATAGTGCTCCAAGTGGCATTAATATATTACTAGATAAAAAGTCTACCGCATCAAAAATATTCTTTCCAAAAATCGTAATATCACTCCATACTCCAAATGATAACGCAGATGGTATACCTACTAAGAAAATACAGAAACCAATGATCCATGATAGTTTCGTTCTTCTTTCTTGTTCACCATTTGCTAATGCTGAAACAACAGTTTCTAGTAGAGAAAATGCCGATGTTAATGTCGCAAATGTAAATAGTGCAAGGAATACTGTTAAGAAAAACCCACCAAATGGAATTTGACTAAATACAGATGGTAATACGATAAATAGTAATCCAGGTCCTTCTGTCGGCTCCATTCCTAATGAAAATACGGCCGGAAAAATGGCAAGACCCGCAAATAAAGAAACAAATAAATTCAATCCAACAATTGTTATTGCTGATTTTGGTAAACTTTCTTTTTTATTTAAATAGGAACTATACGTAACCATAATTGAAATCCCGATACTAATTGCAAAGAATGATTGCCCCATTGCGAACAAAATACTTTCCGAAGTAATCTTTGAGAAATCTGGTTGTAAGAAAAACTTCACACCTTTCATTGCATCATCAAGTGTTAACGAACGAACAATAAGAGCGACAAATAAAACGAACAATGCTGGCAACATATATTTACTTGCTTTTTCAATTCCGTTTTGTACACCCTTTGATACAACCCATATCGTAATGAACATAAAAGCGAAATGTCCCATAATAGCCCAAGCAGGATTCCCAATTGTTTCAGTAAATAACGCACCGTAATTTTGTCCTGGAGTAATCAGTTGTCCAGTTATTCCTCTGAATAAATAAATTAATACCCATCCACCTACAACACTATAAAACGAAAGTAGTATAAAACACGTTCCAACGCCAAGGCGTCCGATCCAGTGCCATCCTGTATTTGGTGCGATGCTTTTAAATGCTCCAACTGCTTGTTTCTGCGTACTGCGTCCAATCATAAATTCAGCTATAAGTAGCGGTAGTCCAATTAAAACAGTAAATAATATAAAGATTAAAAAGAACGCTCCTCCCCCACTCTTCCCAGCGATATAAGGAAACTTCCATATCGCACCAAGTCCAATTGCTGATCCGGCTGCTGCCATTATAAAACCTAATTTCGAAGTCCATTGCTCCGTCTGTTTCATCTCATTTTCCTCCTAATTAAATCTTTTTATATAAATAAATAAATTTTATAGACCTATCCAAATATACCCTCCATTTCTTCTTCCATATAATAAAAAAATGGCCTAGCATCTCTATATAAAGAGACGCTAAGCCATTTACTTAACGCGGTACCACCCTTATTGATTCCATTATGAATCCACCTTAGTAGTAATCGTTTGATTACAAACCTAATATCGAAGGTTAACCGTTAAGATTTACTAAGAATGTAATTCCGTTCCACCTTACTGCTCCTAGGCGAGTTCAGGATGTCATTTGACTATGTCACACCAACCCATAGCTCTCTGTACAAATACATGACCTTACTACTCCTATTCAACACATTTTAATATTTAGAATATATTTTCTTTTGAAATTAATATGAAGTATATCTGTTATATTTGTAACTGTCAAGGGGTATATTATTTTTTTGTCGAAATGGTTCATATTTCAACTGACTTTTACTAAGCTTATTATAAAAAGAAAGAGTCTATATTTTCACCTTTTCAAACGAACTATAAAAAAAAATCTTCGCGATAATCGCGAAGATTCTTTTTACGGTATAAGACGAGTACAATCTCTCGGAAAAGCACTCGCCTCTCGTACATTTGTTAATTCTAATAGTTTATATACAATCCTTTCTAACCCAATTCCGAAACCTCCATGCGGGGGACAACCGTATCGGAATGTATTTAAATAAGATTGAAATTTCTCTGGGTGTAATCCTTTTTCTTTAAACGAAGCGAGTAACATTTCATAATTATGAATTCGCTGTGCCCCTGACGTTATTTCTAACCCTTTATATAATAAGTCGAATGAATCAGTAATAGCTGGATTCTCTTTATTTTGCATCGTATACATCGGTCTCGCTTCTTTCGGATAATGTGTAATGAAAACAAATTCACTATTATATGTTTCCTTTACATATTTCCCTAGTAACTTTTCACCTTCTGTATCTAAATCCCCTACAGGAGATTCTTTACGATACTTACTTTTCAAAATTTCTTGTGCTTCTAACAATGTAATTTTAGGTATTTCAGTAATAACAGGTACTTCTATTTGTAATAGTTGTAGTTCTATTTCACATTTTTTCGCTACTTGTTGAAATATATATCGTAAAACATCCGTTTCTAGTTGCATCACTTCATAAAAATCATGAATAAATCCAAGTTCTACGTCTAACGAGATATATTCATTCAAATGACGGGAAGAGTTATGATGTTCCGCTCTATATACAGGTGCAATTTCAAAAACTCGTTCTAGTCCACCCGCTACCATCATTTGTTTGTAGAACTGTGGTGATTGTGCTAAATAAGCTTCTTTTTGGAAGTATGGAAGCTTAAAAACATTTGCTCCTCCTTCTGCCCCTTGCGAAACAATTTTCGGAGTAAATATACGTGTGAAATCGTTCTCTATTAGAAATTCACTAAAGCTCTGAACGAGTGTAGATTTCACTTTAAAAATCGCTGCAGTTCGCTCATGCCTTAATGATATTACCCGCTCATTAAGTAGTTGATCTAAGCCAACTTGTAACTTCTTTTTATTTATTTCAAATGGAAGTGGCTCTGCACCGTTTATTACTTTCACTTCATGAGCAAGTACTTCAACACCCAATTCCGTTTTCGACGTCTCGACTATCTCACCGATTACATGGACAACACTTTCTACATCAACTTTATATCCGGCCAATTCATTTTCTAATACACATTGAATTACTCCTGTTCTGTCCCGTAATAATAAAAAACTAACATTTCCAAGGTGCCGAATTTTTTTTACCCATCCTTGAAGTAATACAACCTTTCCACTTTGCTTTGTACATTCTTTTGTGAGTGAACGCTTCATTATTGAATCCATTATTTTTCCCTCCAGTAATTTTATATTTATTTACGTTATTGTTGTCATCGTCATCATCCACGGTCACTCACCCCCTTTCAAAGAATACAAAAATCCGCCCCTATAAATAGGGACGGATTTTTTCCGCGGTACCACCCAAATTGTCATATTGACCATCTTAGCCCTGATAACGGTAGGTACCGTTTGCTTTTACTAATAATCACGTTCAAAGCAACACTCACAGGTGTCTTTCCATCATGCGGTATCGCAACCTTCCCAGCAATCGGCTGCTCTCTGTAGACCTTTGCACCATGTACTTTTCCTGATCATCACTTTTTATATTTACAGAGTATTCTAACTCCTCACCTTATAAAACGCAAGCTTTTTTTGAAACATTCTGGTTTTATAACTCCTAACTTCTTCTAAATTGTGAAAAGTTAATTTTGTAATACATATTCTTATGTATTAAATCCAAAATTACACCTTTAATATTTTCCAATTTTTACATAAAAACTAATTCATTTACGCATATTAATAAAAATTTTAAAGCGAGGTGTGTATATGCAAAAAGCAATTAGTTTCTTTCTCCTTTTGTTTTGCTTAATTGTAGTAAACGAAACGTATGCCTATTCACCAAAATCTTTACCAATCTCTCAAAACTCTGATCAATGGCAAGTGAATATTGATAAACCGAAAAAAACAAACAAGAATATGCTTCAAGCTAAAAAAGATGAATTTCAAACATATCATTTTTCAGTAAAGAATGTCGGGAATAGTGAAGTATATAATGTAAACGTCGAAGTATTCCGCAACGAACCAAATAAGAAAACGAAATATGAACTCTTTTCCCTAAAGGAAAGTCGTTTGGCAAGTGGAAAAACTGGATTTGAACACGCTAATTTACCCGTTGCTACAAAAGCAGATGAAGTTGATGTTATTATTACATGGCAAGAACACCCATTCCAATCGATGCGAAATGGTCAAAAAGTTGAATCTAGAAAATTTAAAGAGCATTTTGTTTTTAAAGAAGCTAAAAAGTAAATGGGATACGGATATATTCACACTATCATTGATATAGCTTTATTTACTAGTACCAGTTCGTAAGCAAATTAAAAAGTCGTGGCTTATAATGCCACGACTTTTTATATTAATTCGTACTAATGCCTCTCGCTGCCCAAATGCGATCGATATCAGCAGCATGTTGTCCGCCATATAAAAGAGCATCCGCTTGCTTAATCGCTTTCGCTCCATCACTGAATTTAGAGTTTGGTGTTAATGACCAGTGTGATTGTAAAATGATTTTTGTTGCTACATCACGGCCAAAAGCTTGTGCCATTTCGTATTGACCTTGAGCCCAAATTTCACCATCATCATGCACTTCATTCGTTATATCTTTCGGATATACTTTATTCGTATCTAATCGGCGTAAGCATGTTGGATTTGAACTAGAATAAGCTGTCGCATCCCATTCTCCAACACATGCTTTACCATATCCAGTAGTCGATACTGCATCTTCATATGTAGCACCTAAGAAGTCGCCAAATCCTTCTCCCATCGCTCCACCTTCTGCTGAACTACCAAAGCCAGGAACTTGGTTATCTTGAATCGAATGCCCATATTCATGTGCGATAATACCAGCATCTTCTGCATCATCAACACCGCCAGTACCGAAAGTCAAAGCTTTTGTTGATGGAGAATAGAATGAGTTATCATCAGTTGTACCATTAACATTCACTTTTATCGAACGGTTATTAATATTTTTAAAACCTAGACTTTGAATGTAACGTTGCAATGTGTCGATATGATAGTACGACATAACATCTTCAAAGCTATCATTTGCGCGTGTATAGTTAAATTGTAAATTCGTAGATTTTGTTTTCGCTTTTGAAGAAATCGTTACATATTCTCCAATTAAAAATCCTGTTCCATCTAAACCTTTTAACGTAACAGTTTTCAGTTGGTTCGTTAGAGCTGTTGAATCTGCATCGTTATTATCTTTTAAGCCTACTTTACTACCGCTAGATACGACTGGGTTAGGTAAAAATACTTTTCCTGACCCTTCAGCTTTTCGGTTTATATCAACCTTTTTAATTAACTTTCCATTTTCTGCATCAATAAATGTTTCCCATGCACCAAATGGATTATTAGAATGGACTACAACTTTATATACTGGACGAGCAATTCCTTCTTCAACAATATATCCGAACTCTTTATCTGTAGGAGCCCATAAATTTTGCTCACTTGCTTCTCCAACATACGCCATTGATTTTTGTATTGCATCTTTTTCACTAATTTTTGTCGTTACTTCCTTCACACCTGTAACAGGCTGATAATCAGAAACAGCGAGTACTCCCTTTCCCTCTCCGTTAAGCGTAACTGTTATTTGTTTTGAAAATACAGGTGCACCATTAACAACTTGTTGGAACCTAACATATGAAGCTACTGACGTTTCTGTTGTAGAAATATATTGCAAGTCTGAAAGATCTGTTTTCAATCCATACTGCGCAGCATTTTCTTTTAAATATTCAGTTGCTTTTTTCTGTGGCGAATAAGCTTCTAACTTTACTTGCTGTTGTTTTTCCAATGCCGAAACCGTAGAAATTGTCCCCATTACTAACGGCACAGTCATTGCCATTGCCACCATTTTTTTATTAAACATAGAACCACTCCCCCTAATAAAGTAGCTCAACCTTATCCCATTACCACTAGGCAATGATTCCCCGCAAAACGGATGGATAAAAATTGAATCTACGAGTAATTCTCTATGAACACTTCTATTACCTTTCCATTTAGGGTAAGTGAAATTTTCTCAATATTTATGTGTAAAGTGAACACAATACTTTAGAAAGAAATTTCTAAATCCATTCCTTATCCCTAAAGCTTTTCATATTACTGTTTAAAAAAACAGGCTATTTTTTACCTAACGGTAGGTTGAAAAAATCACTTGTAAATGATACGATTTAAATAACCTTTTTTTAGGAGGATCTATATGAGTAAAAGTGAAGAAACACTCTCTTCAATAATGGAAGCAAGTTATCGCCTTTTTGCTACGTACGGTATTGTTAAAACAACTTATACAATGATTGGTGAGGAGGTTGGTATCGCAAAACCATCTATATATTACTACTTTAAGTCTAAAGATGCTTTAATTGAATGTATTTTTACTGAATTATGTAAAGCTATGCAGTTCTCTTCGTATTTCCATACAGAAGAGTTTACAAAATCAAATTTTATTGAAAAATGTATTGCAATTGGCCTTAAAATAATTGATGAACAGCGAAACGACCCTTATTTTAACCGAGTGCTACAAGAATATGTATTACTATCTTCAAGAAACAAGATGTACAAAGATCGATTACTAACTGTGCAAACAGAATATTTACATGGATTTGAATTACTCCTTACAAAAGCAAATGAACTTCAATTAATTGAAAATAAAAATCTAGTTTCAAAAGCTCATATGTTAGCATTAGTGCTTGATAATATCGGAAATTTTATGATGATTGATGCAAAGATAGATTATAAACAAATTTGGATTGAAGCTGTAAATAACATTTTTGAAAGAAGGGGTTGAAGTGAATATAAAAAAACGCATTATCGGCTTAGATTTTGCTAGAGCTTGGGCGATGTTTGGTATGCTACTTGTTAATTTCATGGTGATAACAGGTGCAGAAGGAAATGGTCCCCCTTTTTTAATAACCTTCATGTCACTATTTGAAGGTAGAGCCTCTGCTTTGTTTGTTATACTTGCTGGAATCGGTATAACTTTAATGACTAGGTCAGCCGTTGCTAGCAATGAACAAATAAAAATTTCTAATAGCCGAAAGACCATATGGAAACGATCACTTTTCTTATTTATTTTAGGATTACTACTATATGTAATGGAGTGGACTGGGGATATATTACACTACTATGGTGTTTACCTTTTCGTTGCTGCATTACTCATGACAGTACGCAAAAAACTATTACTTTTTCTTTCTATCATTATTTTATTGTTCGCACAATCTCTTCAGCTTACTTTCAATACTTTCGAGGGTTGGGTAGGTCCAACTCCATTTATAAATTATGTAGACTTCTGGACAATAAAGGGTTTTCTTCGCAACTTATTCTTTAATGGCTATCACCCTATTTTCCCTTGGTTCTCGTTCTTCTTAATCGGTATGTTAATTGGCAGGTTAGATCTTCATAATAAAAAAATAAAAAAAAGATTACTCTTACTCGGTATTACAATCACAATATTGACAGAACTTTTATCAAAAGGACTTACACACTTTTTTATTCCATACATCGGCAGAGAGGCCGCCACATTTTTATTTAATACAGGACCCATCTTACCAAATGTATTATATATTTTATCTGCTACAGGATCCTCTATTGCTATATTAATCATTTGCCTCTATATCGCTGAAAAATATAGAAATAATTGGTTTGTCACTTCCATTGTACAAACAGGACAATTAACATTAACTCATTATGTCAGTCATGTATTTATCGGTATTGGGACATTAATTCTATTAAATAGAATGGAAAATCAATCACTACTATTCGTTTTATTATTTGCTACTGCATTTTTCATTTTCAGCATTTTAATTAGTGTGTTATGGAGAAAGAAATTTTCTAGAGGTCCTATCGAATGGATTATGAGGAAATTAGCCGGATAAATTTCCATCATACAAAAAGGAAGTTGGAATCATTCCAACTTCCTTCTCCTTTAATGAGCCGCGCTTAATTTAATTCGAACTTTCGTTTCACCTAAAGAAAGTTCATCGTCTTCGTTCGTTAAGTGACCAAATGTAAATTGTTTAACGAGTAAGTTTTCTTCCAATAAATCTTTATGGTTCGTTAACGTTCGCTGTAGCTCTACTTCTGTATCAAGAATAACATCCACTCGTAAATTAACTGGTAAATTCAACTGTTTACGATATTCTTGAACCGCACGAATGAATTCACGCGCTACTCCTTCTTGCAACAATTCTTCCGTTACATTCGTATCTAACATAACCGTATATTGTCCGTTAGTCGTATTAGAGAATCCTGATTTTGCAACTTTCTCAACTAACACATCTTCAGCAGTTACAACTACTTCTTCTCCTGGCGTTGCTTCGTAAACTGCTCTTCCTGTTGATACAAAGTTTTGTACTTCTTCTTGTGATAATTGTTTTAGCCAACCATTCACTGCATTCACATTTTTACCGAATTTCGGCCCCGCTGTTTTAAAATTAAGCTTCAATTGATATGATGTGTATTTTGTTTCATCGAGTTCAACATGGAATGCTTTTACATTTAACTCATCCATAACGATATCACGATAAGATTCCCAATCCATATCATTCTCGTTATGCTCAAGTAATACAAGTTCTGCTAGCGGCTGTTTTACTTTTAAAGAATGCTGATTACGGTTACTTCTTCCAAGTTCAACAACTTGTAAAACAGCATCCATTTCCGCTTCTAATTTCGGTTGAAGTAGTGATTCATTTACAACTGGATAATCAGCTAAATGAACGCTGCCTCCTTCTAAATTTAGATGAATGTCTTCCGCGACAAACGGTGTAAATGGTGCAATTAATTTACTAATTGTTACAAGCACTTCATGAAGTGTCTCATACGCAGCTGCTTTCTCAGCGTTCATACCAGATTCCCAGAAACGATTACGTGAGCGTCTTACATACCAGTTACTCACTTCATCTACAAGTGCTGCAATTTCACGAGCTGCATTCGTAAATTGATAATCATCAAGTGCAGTTCTTACTTTTTTCGTTGTACTATGCAATCTTGATAATACCCATTCGTCTAATTTTGTAAGCCTTACATCATACGTTTCTTTCGGATTATATTCATCTAAATTTGCATATAAAACGTAGAAGCTATACACATTGACTAATGTATCTACAAATTTAGATTTCGCTTCCAGTACTGTTCTTTCAGAAAAACGCTTCGCATTCCACGGGGCACTATCAACAAGTAAAGCCCATCTTAGCGCATCTGCACCAAACTTATCTACTAAATCAACTGGGTCTAGTGCATTCCCTTTACTTTTAGACATTTTCTGTCCTTCTTCATCTAAGACATGCCCTAATGATAACACTCGTTTATACGGTACTTTTCCTGTATATAGTGCTGAGACTGCTAATAAACTATAAAACCAGCCGCGTGTTTGATCAATTCCTTCTGCAATAACATCCGCTGGAAACTGCTCTTCAAATAACTCTTTATTTTCAAATGGGTAATGATATTGTGCAAATGGCATAGAACCACTATCAAACCAAACATCAATTACTTCTGGTGTACGATTCATTGTGCCTCCGCATTTCTCGCAGCAGACTTGCACTTCATCTACATACGGCTTATGCAATTCCAAATCTTCCGGTGTTTCTTTCGTACTATGCTTTCTTAATTCGGCAATGCTTTTCGGTGCGAACTGATGATCACAACTTTCACATTTCCACACGTTTAATGGCGTTCCCCAATATCTATTTCGGCTAATATTCCAGTCCACCATATTTTCTAAAAACTTACCAAAGCGCCCATGTTTCATATGATCCGGATACCAAGTAACAGAATCATTATTTTGTAAAAATGTATCTTTAATTGCAGTTGTTCGGATTAACCAACTTTCTCCTGCATAATAAAGTAGTGGTGAATCACAACGCCAGCAATGCGGATAGCTATGTTCATATTTTTCTTTATGATACAGTAAACCTTCCTTCGCTAAATAACGAACGATATCCACGTCACAATCTTTTACAAATTTCCCTTTCAAAAATGGTACTGCCTCTGTATACTCACCTTTTTCATCTACAACGTGCAAGAATGACAATCCTTCACTTTGAACAACTCTATAATCGTCCTCTCCATATGCTGGAGCAATATGAACAAGTCCTGTACCACTATCTCCCGTTACAAAATCTGCTGCAATAACGCGGTAACCATTTGTAACTTCTTTCATCGGAAATGGCGCTGTATAAGATGTGTTTAATAATTCTTCGCCTTTATGAACAGATAATACTTCATAGTTCTCTTTTAATACTTCTTGTACACGTTCTTTCGCAACAATGTATACATGACTTTCTTGTTTTGCTTTAACGTATTCCATATTTGGATGGACAGCAAGCGCAACGTTTGCTGGAAGTGTCCAAGGTGTTGTGGTCCAACCTAAGAAATACTCATTTTCACTATCTTTCACTTTAAACTTCACAGTTGCACTTAAATCTTTTACTGTTTTATACCCTTGTGCAACCTCATGTGAGCTCAATGAGGTTTGGCAGCTTGGGCAGTATGGTGAAACTCTATGTCCTTTATATAACAATCCTTTTTCATGGATTGTCCCCAAAATATGCCATACACTTTCGATATATGGATTCTTTAAAGTTACATATGGATCATCCATATCTACCCAATAACCAATACTTTCAGTGAATTCACGCCACTGCTTCTCATATGTGAAAACACTCTCTTTACACTTTTGAATAAATGGTTCAATACCATATTCTTCGATCTCATGTTTACCAGAAATACCAAGTTGCTTCTCAACGCCTAATTCTACAGGTAAACCATGTGTATCCCATCCCGCTTTTCTTAACACTTTATAACCAGCCATCGTTTTATATCTTGCTACTAAATCTTTAATTGTTCGTCCAAGTGCATGACCTACATGCGGTAGTCCGTTCGCCGTTGGTGGTCCTTCATAAAATACGAAAGACTGTGCGCTTTCTCGATTCTGAATTGATTGTTCGAAAATATTTTGTTCGTTCCACTGTTTGCGAATTCGCATTTCTCTTCCTACAGCTGATTCTTTTACATCTACTTTTTCCATATACAATCACTCCTTTGAATATTTTAAAGCACACAAAAAACCCGTCCCTATAAAGTAGGGACGGGTTTACCCGCGATACCACCCTAATTCTATTAGCATTTTCACTAATAGCACTTAGCAACGTACTATCATACGTGTTCTTTGTAACGGTAGACATCCGTCCGGGCTTACTTACTTTCAGCCTCGGCTCCTCGGAGATGATTTTCAAATAACGTCTGCACACCGGCTTTCAGCAATATACCGGCTCTCTGGAGAACAGCTCACTATTTTACTCTTTCTCGTCTTCAGATTTGTATACTTTGTTAAGAGTTATTTTATGCCATTTAGCAACTAATTGTCAACTAATTCAAAATATATCCTTATCTTTTTTCCCTATTCTTATACAATTACTTTTCAAATTCTCGCAATGCTGCTAAATTTTCATCATCCTCAATAAGTTCAGCAAAGAATCCCGATTCATCCTCACGAAGGACAAATTCAAGCTCTTCCTTCGCCTCTTCATTTCTATTTAACTGCGCTAAATAACAAGCACGATCATATCTTGCTAACAAATCACTCGCGTCAATTATTAATACTTCATTTGTTATTTTTTCTGCCTGTATCGTTTGGCCGGCACCATGATATGAAGATGCTAAAGAAAGAAGAATTGCTGTTTCATTTGGATGATGTATAGAAGCATTTTCTAATACATGAATTGCCTCTTCAAACCTTTCTTGACTTTGATATATTTCTCCTAAAGCAAGAAATGCTCTACTTACAAACGGTGTTTGCTCTGTTAATTGTAAGATAATCTTTTCTGCTTTTCTTTCTTCCCCTGCTTTAAAGAATACTTGTGCTTGCAGAAGAAGAGTATCATAATCATCTGGTAGTTCTCGAACCATTTGTTTCGTTAATTCCAAAGCATCTCTTAACATATCTTCTTCCTCGCACTCAACGAAAAGATTTACAAGTTGCTTCGCTACGTCATAATCCCATTTATTTTCTAGTGACGTGTGCAGAATCTCTATTGTTTCTTTATCCATCTCTACATTCTCATAAAATAGCGCAAATCGCTGTGCTGCCATACTATTTTTCGGATTTAACTTTAAAGAGATTTCATATAAATCAATTATCATAGTAACCATTGAAATTTCTTTCGCACGATTTTTCATACGATAAAAAGCTCTCGTAATGATAGATCGTTTTGGCTGTTCATGCAGCTGGCGTTCAATCCATATTTCCGTAACCGCAGCTGCAGCATACATGAATGCTGTACTCCTTTCTGCTTTTTTCACCTTTAACGTATGAAGAAAATCTCGTATGTTAGACAATTTTTTATGTTGCTCTACTGCTTTTACATAAACATCAAATATACGTTCATTATCAAAATCTTTTTGTATTACTTTCATTGCAACTTCAATTGCTTTTACATTTCTTTTTTTCACTAATACTTTTGCATAATGATATAGAACTTCTATATGCTCACCATCTAATTGTAGTGCGTATTCAACCTGTGCTTGTTCTTTATCTATTTCATTCATCGCTCCGTACACATATGCAATCGCATCTAAACGCCATATTTCAGGTACTTCGTCCGCTAATTGTTCTAGTTCAGTCAGCAATTCTTCCTGAAGATTCATATCTACTGAAAGCTGTGCTAAATATTCCATATTGAGGGTGTTGCAAAACTCATAAATATCCAAAAATGAATGCATAAAAAAATCCGTTTTCCTGGAAAAATGATAGTAACCGAAACTATCTCCAGAAAGGACGGATTTACTAGTATGATAACCAAATTTGATGAAAATCAATCCATTTTACAGATTTTATTTGCATACGTAGACAGTTTAACTATTGAAGGCGTTCCGCCTGTAACAGGTCGCCCACCAATCTGTAGAAAAGCCTTACTGAAATGCTTTTTCTTGAAAACTGTATTTCAAATTGACTCTTTACGCAAATTAACACGTTTTTTGCATCAATATCCTTCATTTCGTGTATCTTGTGGTTTATATTTCGTTCCTCACGTTTCTACTTTTTCACGTGTAGGTACTTGGTTTCGTGAAAAGGG
>NZ_CP147983.1:2136247-2192551 GCF_045291115.1 Bacillus sp. PPSBB_2 | reverse complement strand
CTGTATTGCTTCAGGATATAAAAGATCAAAATGTGTTATTTTCCGTTGCAGATGCTGCTTACGATAGTCAACGTATTTATGAAATTGCACGAACATGTAACATCTTTGCCATGAATCCAATCAATCCTAGGAATGGTGAACAAAATAAGAGTACACATCGTCGTGTATTATCTCATTTTATACAAACTATCTTTGGTAAACAATTGATGAAAGAACGTAGGAAAATTGAACAACAGTTTAGTAAACTCAAAGATAAAGGGTTGGAACAGCCACGTTGGTATGGTCAAAATCGCTATCTATTGCATGTTCAGCTAGTTTTTCTGATTCATAACATTGCATGTTTATTTTAGTTTTGCAACACCCTCCATATTAATATGCAACGGCTCTTCTTTCATCGCCTGAACCATATGACTTTGTTCTTTAGAACGGTTTTCTTCTTTTTCGTATATTTCCGCAAGCTGTAAATGTACACCTACGAAATTCCCATCAAGCTCTAAACATGTTTCATACGCTTGTTTTGCTTCCGTCAATTGCCCTAATGCCATAAGTGTTTCACCAATTCGGTAATACGGTAATGCCGTTTCCATTTGTTCTATCGCCTTATTATATCTTTTCATCGCTTGGCCGTACTGTCCAATAGATTCATATAAAATACCTGCATAACAACCGTACTCACTTACTTCATTTCTTTCTTTGTGTAACGTTCTTAAAAATGCTATACCTCGTTGTACAAATGCCGTTCCTTTAATTCGATTCACATATTCATCTAACGCACTTGCTACATTATAATCACTTTTCTTTATACCACTTTCTAACTTAGATAGTGCTACTTTAAACCCTTCTTCATTTCCACCAAGTTCAATTTCAGCATCCCATAAAACCATTCCTGCATTCATGAGGAAATCTTGGCTCTTTTCAATTTGCTTCTCAAGACCAAGTATATATTCTTTTGCTTCCTTATATTGTTCTCTTGCCATATAAACTTGTGTAAGTCCGAAGTGAGAATAAACATCCTCATCATTTTCTTCTAAAGCACGCTTATACAATACTTCTGCTTCTTCCAAGCTATCATTTTGAAAATGATAATCACCTAATTTTACGTAAAGAGGTGCTTTATCATCACAATTCTCAATACCGTTTAATAAAATTTCTTTCGCACTTTCCTCATCCTTCAAATCAGATTCGTATATTTCCGAAAGTTTCGTATAAATGTAAGGTGCATTACTATCCAAATGAATCGCTACTTTAAGCCCTTTTATTGCTAAATATAATTTCCCTAGTTGATGTGCACATCTCGCTCGTTCATACCATACATGCGCTTCATATTTGTACTCTTTTAACAAGTCATTAAAGATTTCATATGCTTCTTCATATCTTTCTAAATCTATTAATATTAAACCGTGATTTGTTAAAGTGAACCTTTCAGGACTACGCTCTAACGCAACTTGAGAGTATTGCAATGCTTTTTCAGATTGATCAATATACATATAGGATAAAGCGAGAAAACTCCAAGCAATAGGCTGATCTGCGTCTAATTGTAACGATAAACGAAAGCTTGAAATCGCTTCTAGATAACTTTCCTGTTCAAACGCATATCTTCCGTTTATTAAATGATATAAAGCACGATTATTTTTCTTCTCAACGCTTGTCAGCATTTGCTCCGCTTTCTCTACTTCTTGAAGACGAATAAAACATTGTGCACCATGCAATTTAACAAAGTCCGAGTTCGGAAACTTTTCCATTAACTTATCGATACAATATAAAATAAATTTTTTATCTACTTCAACATCTAAGTGCTTTATCGTATATAACCACGTATTTGGATTATCACTCGTTTCTTTTAAAAATTGTACTAAGTTACTAATTCCCTCTTTGTCATGTTCATCTAAATGATCCGTAAGAGAAAAAATAGATTTAAAGTAACGATTTTCTTCCTCACTTAGAAACGCTAGTTGCTCCTTCTTTTCTTTCGGAACAAACGTGATTGCTAAACAGCCTGTATAACGATATTTTTCTTGTAATTTACTATATTCCACAAGAACTGGTTCTATAAAGTTTGGATCTTGAACATAGAAAGCTTGCAATGTATCATCATATCCAGATAGAACTTGTACGTGTGAAGCATGCTCAATATCTATACTTAATAAAACAGGAATTCCTTCGTCAATCAGTCTCTTATAATTCTCTTCGTTCCCTTTAAAATAACGATATTCATAACCTAATTCTTCTAAATAAGAAACAGTATCTGAAAACTTCGATCCTGTCATATCAAAAATAAACTCTGCTATTTCATCTTGTGTACGTTTCTCTCCCCATATACGCAACATCATCTCTAAACTTGTCGGAACACAATAATTATCCTTTTGTACAATTGGAACTATCGGCAAGTGAACCTTTTTTCCATCCGGATTTTTTTCTAAATTATGATATAAAGATTCTTTTAAACTCTTTTCTTCTTTTAATAGTTTTTGTAAATCTGCAAATTTATTCATTTTGTACAGTGCTTCTGCACGTAAATGTACAAAGTAAGTATTATAGGCATGATATGGCAGCTGAGTATTTATGTTATCTATTACCGCTAACATCTCTTCATATTGCTCTAAATCTAATAAATACTTTATCTTCTCAAAATGAAAATATGGTACTTGTGGGAATTTTACAATCGCATCATCGATTAACTGTATCGCGCGTTTTTGTTCTCCTTTATTCGCATACAATTGTGATAATAAATAGGTAGATAACTCTTCACAATCTTCATGCTGCATGCCAGCAATAAATTGTTCTTCCGCTTTCTCCCATTCACCTGTATGCATATAAACGTAGCCCCATTTATCAAACACTGCGCGCGCACTGTACTCCTCTGCTTTTTGCATATACATTAACGCTTCTTCGTTTCGTTTCATTTCTAAAAGACATCGTACTAACGTAAAATATGTTTTCGCTAAAAAATCTGCATCTATTTCTTCTTTACTTAACTCTTCTAAAGAAGATTTTAACAACTGCTCTGCTTCAAGAATTTTCCGCTCATCAATTAACTCATCACAATATAAAGAGAGCGTTCTCATATTTGGGAATTTTTTATAAGCGTAACGAATGAGGAATGAACTGTATTGGTGCATAAGCCCTTCATCAGTAAGGCGAATTAATATATCGAACTCCTTATGCGAAGGAATATTGGCAAGCCAATTCTTCACATAGGATAAAGTATTCGTTTCTTTTATATATGCAATTTCATTATTTATTTCCTGTAATCCATCTACAAATCTCTTGTCTTTTAAACAAGTTTCTAATTGCTTAAAATCTAGCATGCATTCACCTCGAATTTATATTTAAACTGCTACTTGCTTAGATTTTACACACCATATAGTATGTATTCAACTAAAATCTCTTAAAATGAATGGTATTAATTAATATTATTCAAATTTATAACAAAATATAGTAAAAACGATTGTTTTTCTCCGTATTTTGTTTAATTATATGGAATAACGTAACATGCGGTTTTTATCTTGTAGAAGCTGAAATTAGTACATAAAATTATATCGGCGATAATTCAAATATATCAGCGATTCTTTCATTTTATCGGCGATTTTCAAATTATATCGACCGATTCTTAACATTTATCAGCGATTATATGTCGAATATCGACTTATCGACATTAAACGACAATCCTTATACATCATACCTTTTAACAAACTATGTTACCAAATGTAATTTTCATATTAGGAGCGTATACAAAAGAAGAATACACATGAAATATGTTAAAAAATCGTAGTTCAGCTTCATATTGAGCTAGCGCATTATCATATGTTAATCCTCTGGCTATTAAACGTTCTACAAATTGTTGCTTATCGCCCGGATCACCTGCAATCCCCTCTTCTTTTAATGATTGATACAAATCGTTTTTATCATTGTGATGCATATTTGAATCTAAAAAGTTCACTTTATCGCTTACTCTACATTCAATATTTTTCACACCTAATTCACTTAAATATATCGGTATTTTCATGCCTATATTGCCATCTTTACCATTTCTTTGCGTATCACTTTCAAATAATTTCTGCAAAACACCTAGCTGAATAAATTCCGATTGTTTCTCCCCATCTAGTAAATAAGAAGCCATATTAGAAATCCAATGTGGTTCAAAACAGATTATTTTTCCACCCTTTTTAACTGAATGTATCATTTTTTCTAGCATTGTTTCTGGAGTAGTCATATGTAATAAGAAAGCATGACAGATTGCTATATCGTATTTATCGTTCAGTTCAATTTCTGTAGCATCTCCTTCAAGAAATTCTGAATCATACGGAAGTAAACGAAACAACTCTCTGGCTTCAGCTAATAATGTTTCTCCACTATCAATACCTGTATACTTTGAACCTTCTGGGAGCAATGGCATTAATACTAATCCTAAATAACCATATCCACAACCGTAATCAACGATATGTACAGGCTTAGTAATCTTCCAAACTGTATTTACTAAAAAGCTTACATAATCGTCGTTGTAATATAAATCTCTCGTGTTTTTTAAATATGTTAGTTTATTGTTCCAATCATACGTTTCCAACATCTAACGCCTCCTTTTATATACAAAACTAAAGTTCTCTATATAATAGCCGTATTCCTACACTTTTCTTAAAATTTCAAAGCAAAAAAGCTAGCGTATTTTTAATAATACACTAGCTTTTTATTTGGAAGAAAAATTTAACAAGTACAATCACAATCAAAACAATCCGTACAGTCTAAATCGTCACAATCTGCTTTTCTCTTTCTTTTGTTTCTTTTAAGATAATAATACAGTAGCCCAAACAATAGTATACAAATAACAAAAGCTATTATTGCTTCTGTATACTTATTTTGAATCATAAAACCAATTCCACTTCCGCCTGAAATAAAAATTAGAATTAAGTAAATCCAGAACATCTATGTAAATACCTCCATTACTATATATCTTAAGATAATATCCATATAACACTAGAGGAAATGAATAATCCCATACCATTACCGCTTAATACACCAGTAGTTATTCTTAGCAAATTTGAGCTACTTCTCCATTTCCACTTTTGGGTGAACCCATCGATAAGTAACGGAATTTGAGCGAAAAATGATAGTATGATTGCCAAAAGAAATGAAGGTGTCATATAAAAATAAATTGGAAACATTAAAATACCAATAAGCATGCCTGTACAACGCGCACATAAAGGTATGTACTTTTGTAGTTTAAAAAAACTCCTATCTAATCTTCTATGACAAGGAATTTGTAAAATAAAAGTTCGAATCAATATGAATCACCCTCTCTAAAAAGATTTTAATTGATTTTGCAAAAAAAATATATATCCAATAAAAAAACAAACCAGGTTTATACTAGACCCAGTTTGTCAGTTTACTACTATGTTACATTTCCTCAGGTGCCTCCACCCCAAGTAAACGTAATCCTTCTTTTAATACAACCGTCACAGCATAAACCAATGCGAGTCTGCTGTCTTTTTCTTTGCTCTCTTCTAATATACGAACATTACCGTAATATTTATTGAATGATTGTGCTACATCTAATATATATTTCGAAATAATCGATGGCTCATTTTTATTGAAAGCTGCTTCAATTATTTGCGGGAATTTATTTAGTAATTTTACGACACTCCAGCTATGATCGTCTTTTAAAGCAAATGTACATGTTTCAAATTCTACACTTTCTTTTCTTAAAATAGAACAAGCACGTGCATGTGTGTACTGTACGTAAGGTCCTGTTTCTCCTTCAAATTTCAGCATATTTTCTAATGAGAATTCGATATTATGCATACGCTCATTTTTTAAATCGTGGAAGATGACTGCACCAACACCGACTTGCCTTGCTACTTCTTCTTTCTGTTTTAAGTTTGGATTTTTCTCTTCAATATTTTGTTTTGCAAGTTCGATTGCTTCTTCGAGTACTTCTTCAAGTAAAATAACTCTTCCTTTACGTGTCGACATTTTCTTACCATCTTTTAAAATGAAGCCAAACGGTACGTGTTCCATACCATCAACCCAAGTATAGCCAAGTTTTTTTAATACGGTGAAAAATTGATTGAAATGTAAGCTTTGTTCTGGACCAACAACATATAGCGCTTTATCAAACCCATAAGTGTTTTGACGATATAAAGCTGCCGTTAAGTCACGCGTTGCATAAATCGTCGCACCATCTGATTTTCTAATTAAACAAGGCGGCATTCCTTCTTCTTCTAAATTAACGACTAATGCACCTTCTGATTGTTCAAGCAACTCATGTTCTTCTAAAATCCCAATAAAATCTTCCATTAAATTATTATAAAATGCTTCTCCCTGAAAATTAGTAAATTCTACGCCGAGAAGTTCATAAATGCGAGAAAATTCTTTAAGGGACTCATGACGAAACCAATTCCAAAGTTCTACCGCTTCTTCATCACCTTCTTCTAGTTTCTTAAACCAAGCACGTCCTTCTTCTTCTAGTTCTTCGTCGTCTTTTACCTCTTCATGGAATTGGACATATAACTTAAATAGCTCACGTATTGGATCTTCTTTAACTACTGCTTCATTTCCCCATTTTTTATAAGCCGTAATTAACTTTCCAAACTGTGTTCCCCAATCTCCTATATAATTAATCCCTACAACTTCATAGCCACATTTTTCAGCGATATGTTTCAGCGAATTTCCTATCATTGTAGAACGTAAATGCCCCATCGAAAAAGGTTTCGCGATATTAGGAGAGGAATAATCAATTACTACTGTTTTTTCACAGCCAAAGTGGTTTTGACCGAACTCTTCTTTCTCCGCTAAAACTGTTTTTAATACTGCATCACTTACAGTTTCACGATTGAAAAATACATTTACATAAGGACCAACGGCTTCTACTTTCGTAAAAAACGGATCATTGAATTTCTCAGCAACTTCCTTTGCGATAAGAGCTGGTGCTTTTTTATATTGCTTCGCTAATGAAAAGCATGGGAACGCTGCATCTCCAAATTCATCTTGTTTCGGTGTTTCAATTAAATCTAAAATTTGTTTTTGCGTTAATTCATTCGTGAAAATATTAGATAAACTTTCCGCAAACTGCATTTTATAATCCATGATACAACCTCCTTATTTTTTAAAACACAAAAAACTCGTCTCTAAAAAAGAGACGAGTTTTAACCCGTGGTACCACCCTTGTTGTTCGTTACGAACCACTTTCCCGTTTATAACGAGGACAGGGGGCCTCGGCTTTCTCTACTATTCGTTCAAGAAGCATCTCCGAAGTGCGCTTCATCTTTTTCTTCCGTACTAGGCTCACACCATCCCTAGCTCGCTTTCCTTCTAAAAAAGACTACTCTCTTCATCACAGACAGTATATTTAATTAATTATTGCTTATTATACATCTTTTCAAACAATTAGCAAGGGTCAATTACACCAAAGTGAAACTTAGCACTTTTTCTTTTGTATACATAAAAATTGTGTTTTTCAAATCTAGAACTACGAAAATGATCTTTTAAAACGACACGTTTTCTCGCCACTCGTTTTGCCTCCGCAATTGTTTCGTCAGTAATATCATGATACAAAGCGAAGTGTTTTAATCCTTTAATTCCATCGGATTCTATGACAGTTTCTTCAAACATCGGATCAAGGTAAACGACATCGTAACTATTGTCTTCACATTGCGCTAAAAATGAAAAATGCTCCGTTTGCTTTACTTGGATTCTTTGCATTGCTTCATCAATTTCAGAAACAGATGAAGACCATGTTTTCAAACCATTTTCCATAATATAAGCCATATACTCATTGCCTTCAAGTCCTGTTACTTTTCCGCTTTCCCCAACAACATAACTAGCTACAATACTATCTGATGCCATCCCGAGCGTACAATCTAACACTGTCATTCCTCTCTCTAATTGCGTGGCTTGTACAAACGGATCGTGTTCTCCACGCATTAACCTTTTCACACGAAACATCGCTGAGTTCGGATGAAAGAAAAACGATTCTTCCGTACCTTTTGGATAAATAGCTAATCGGTTCTTCCCTACGACAAGCACATCTTGTTCATACTGCTCATGTAGCTTATGTACCGGTATGTCATTACGTTTAACGAAAGAAGCATTTAATTCTGCTGCTACCTCGTTTGCATAATCTGTCATTTCTTTGTTCGTTCTTCCTGCTGTTGTTACGATCATTGTTTCACCTCTATATAAAGAAAAGAGGGAGATTTACTCTCCCCCTTCTTTAGCAATTCTTTTCGAAAGCTTGTTCTAAGTTCGTAATAATTTCGTCCATAGTTGCACCTTCAATTTCATGACGGTGAATAAAGTGAACAACTTCTTTTCCTTTTAATAATGCCATAGATGGTGAAGATGGAGGAATTTCTCCGAAGTATTCACGCATTTTTGCAGTAGCATCTTTATCTTGACCTGCGAATACAGTTACAAGATGATCAGGTTGTTTTTCAGCACGAACAACCGCTTGACCTGCTGATGGACGTGCTAAACCAGCTGCACAACCACAAACAGAGTTTACAACTACTAAAGTTGTACCTGATGTATTTTCCATAAATTCTGTTACAGCTTCTTCTGTAGTTAACTCTTCAAACCCAGAACGCACTAACTCTTGGCGCATTGGGATTACCATTTGGCGCATGTATTCTTCATAAGCATTTGACATCTTGTAATCTCTCCTTCAACTTTCATTCCAAATTCATCATATCACGCTCTATTAATAGGTGCAAAAGAAAGATAACGATGATTTCATTTTTTTGTAGGGATTTCACAAACCCCACCGCGGCAATGTCCCACTGGAACAAGTTTTCTATTATTAGCGATATAATCGTATACTTTACTTCCAAAACCAAGTACGATAGATAGCTTTATAAAAGGAACTGCAAACCAATAAGATGGAACGACCTTTGCTAATACATCTATGCTCTGAATACCGTCATACCACTTATTATTTTTAAAAATATACAGTCTTTGTTCCATCTTACTTTGTAGTTCTTGAGAAAGCTCATACTTCTCAACTACATCTTCATTTCGAAATGAAACAAATTTCATCTTACCCTTTTTATCTAATTTTTTCGTACGTTCTGCAACGGCCGTACACATCGGACACCAACTATCATAGAAAACAATCATACATTATTCCCCTTTACGAGACTCCGTCATTTGTTTCCATACAGAACCTTTTGCTTCTTCTCCGCCTTCAATACGCTCTAATGCTAGACGTGCTTGCATGGCTACTTCAAACTCTGGATCATCTTGCGCTGCTTTTAATGCTGGAATCGCACTTTCATCTCCAAGTTCAAATAAGAACATCGCTGCACGCCAGCGTACTAATTTACTTGGATCTTTCAGAGATTTAATCATAACGAACATCGCTGCCGGATCACCTACATCTGATAAACAATCTCCTGCAGTACGGCGAACACTTACAGAGCGATCTAACAAAGCTTTATATAATAACGGTAATACTTCATCACCTTTTACCATACCTAAATAAGCTGTTGCTAAACGGCGTATTGAAACTTTTTCATCATCTAACGCCATCTTCAACACTGGAATATCTTCTTCAGTAGGATCCATTTGTTCTAATGCTGCAAAACGATTTTTCCAGTCAGAATCTTTCATCATCTCTTCTGTTACTTTATATGGCTCACGCTTTTGAATCGTTACTTCAACAGCACCTGCTTGATTTAATAATTCTTTAACCGTTTCATTTACACGTTCTTCTGAATAAGCAGCAACAATCTCTTCCACTACTTCTTTCCCAATTTCTTCAAAATTACCGTAACGTGTACTTTGTTCTACCCATTTACGCTCTTTTACAACGTTTGGTGCAGACATTTGCACTTTCATAATTGATTCTTTAAAACGATCTGGTAAGCCAACACGTTCTTCCGATGTTCCATCTGTTAACTTTACTTGCATTGGAATTGTAAAGAACATTTGAACAAACACTTTCACTTCTCCAAAATGAGACAGTTGTTGTTCTTCACTTTCTTCCAATACTTCTTCGCCGAAAACAGCACGAACTTGTTGTAATAAAACTTTCCAGTCATACTTCGCATTTCGCTCCACTGCTAAAAAGTCGGCTACATGATATACACCTTTAATGCCTTCAATTTTCAAAATTTCTTGCACTTGCATTGGTGCTTGTTCTTTATTTTCATTTGTATAATTATTACGTGCTCCTGATGGTAATACTTCATTCAAAATAACTTTCATTGTATTTGGACTTGGCGTCGGTTCAATTGCTTTAATCTTCACGTAAAAAACTCTCCTTTATTGCGTGTTCTTAGCTGTATTGTAACATGTTATCACTCTATACTCCTACTGGGATGCTTAATTTTACTACTTTCTTCCCGCTACCATACTATTTCATTCTTTTTACATTTTAAATTAGGAACGGGATTTTAAAAGCTTTCGTTTCCGATGATTTTTATTTTTTATCCATTTCTTGAGGTACCACCAGTATAAAAAAAAAACACGCTAAGCAAAAAAATATATTAAGCTATCCATATGGATA
Source organism: Bacillus sp. PPSBB_2 (assembly GCF_045291115.1). Taxonomy (NCBI): domain Bacteria; kingdom Bacillati; phylum Bacillota; class Bacilli; order Caryophanales; family Bacillaceae; genus Bacillus; species Bacillus sp. PPSBB_2. The sequence continues at coordinate 2,182,053 of NZ_CP147983.1, read as the reverse complement.
GCTTATTTACATAATTTTCGTTATTGGAAGACAACTATTTTTATAAATACAAAAGGCAGAAAAGTATATAGATTCTACAAAATATTTTGATTGTGATACATTTACAGAATCTCTTATTTTGTAATTAATGTCTTATTATTTTTTGGAGGGAATTCGATGAAAAAGTTTGTTTTGATATTTGGGCCACAAGCAGTTGGGAAAATGACAGTTGGACAAGAACTAGCAAAGATGACTGATTTAAAATTATTTCATAACCATATGACAATTGATTTATTGGAGCCATTGTATGGATTCTCTTCGGAAATGTGGCGATTAACACATCTTTTTCGAAAGGAAATATTTCAATCATTTTCAAAGAGTGAACATTATGGAATGATTTTTACATACGTATGGGCGTTTAATGAAAAGAAAGATTGGGATGATGTTGAAAGTATATGTAATATTTTTCGTTCCCAAGGGGTTGATATTTATTTTGTTGAATTAGAAGCTGATGTAGAAGAAAGACTTCAACGAAATAAAACACCTCATCGACTTGAACATAAGCCAACGAAAAGAAAGATTGAACAATCTGAACAAAATTTATTAAGCACATTTGAAAATTTTAGATTAAATTCAAGAGAAGGAGAAATTACAGAGAAAAATTATATAAGGATCAATAATACGAATTTAAATGCTACAGAAGTAGCTGAAATTATAAAGAAAGAATTTCAACTATAGTTTTTTTTAACAAATTGAACAGTTCGGATTTTATGAATATCGTATACATTTCTAATTAACATAACGTCCTATTATCGGTAGCAACAAAAAGGAGGATTCCTTACTCTCAGAAGGAATCCCTTTTTTATTTTCTATCACTCGATTCATCTTTTTATACATTCCTATCCTGTGATGGGTTTTACGGTTCTCGTTTGTTACTGGATTAGCCAAAAAACGTTATAAAATTTTGTATACTCTTTACTTGTTTTTTCAAAAAAGCTGGCGGTATCCCCTCTTTAAGTTTATTAAAATACTTTCCACAATTTTTTCCGAAGCTATTACTTCAAATCACCTTTTATTACGATGCCCCCTCCCGCCTTCTCTCCAAAAAGGTAATACTCTCAATCACAACTTCAGTTCTATATATTCTCTTGCCTTGTTCATTATCGTAATTACTAGTCTGAATACGCCCTGTAATCCCAACGAGTGATCCCTTTTTACAATATTCAGTTACATTCTCAGCCGATTTGCGCCATATGACACAATTAATAAAATCGACTTGTTGTTCACCTAAACTATTTCGAAATCCTCTATTCACCGCAACACATATTCGTGCATAAGCGACGCCTTGTTTTGTGTAGTATAATTCTGGCTCCTTTGTCAATCTACCGATTAATACAACTCGATTCATCATAAGTTATACCACCTCACATGTTTTTCTTCATTGTAAGGAGAAATGTTTGAATGGTAAAAAGCACAAAATGATATATCCGTAAGTAAAAAGTATTATTTTAGACCTTACAAAACAAAAAAAGAAACCATACATAGTTCAAACATGTATGGTTTCAAAATTTATTACACTTCAGTACAAGATATGTAATATCCTCCGCGAGCCATCTTTATTTCAGCACGGTACATTGCATTTTCTAAGTAGAAAGTAATCGGTTTAACTTTACTCTCAAATTTTAGTCTTTCATTGCATTCAGCTGCATATCCTTCAATCGCTGAAGTAATAACTTTTGATGATGGATACGTTAAAGCTTCATCTAGTTCTATGAAAAAACTTTTAGAAAATAGTTTTTTCATAATCCCCTTCTTCTCTTTCATCATATTCCATCTCCTTCACTTCAAGTTGCTATCATCCATATTATACCATACATTCAATATATCTTTGAAAATAAAAAAATCCTGCATTTTTCATGCAGGATTTTTTTATTAGTCATTTTTCGTAAAGTAAGAAACGAAACGAAGAATTTCTAAGTATAACCATACTAATGTAAGCATTAGTCCCATCGCAGTATACCACTCCATATATTTCGGAGCTTGACTACGTACACCATTTTCGATTAAATCGAAATCTAGTAATAAGTTTAATGCAGCAACTACAATAACAACTGCACTAATAATAATACCGATTGTACCACCTTGGTGAATGTATGGAACAGTTACACCAAACATATTTAGTAGGAATACGACTAAATACATAACCATAATTCCAAGTGTTGCTGCCATCACGCCTGTACGGAATTTATCCGTTACTTTTACTACGCGTGTTGCATATAACACTAACATTGCAAATAGAATTGAGATTGTTAGTAATACAGCATTTAAAACGATAGAATCGCCAAATTTCATTGTATAAACTGCTGAAATACTTCCTAACACAACCCCTTCTACCGCTGCATAGATTGGTGCACCAAAAGGTGAAATACGTGGGAAGAACATAGACGCAAATGCGATGATTGCCGCAACGATTAAAGCACCAATTAATACTGGCATCTTCATCGTCCCCTGCATCATCTGTATGTATGAATAGACAGACGTTGCAAGTAGCAAGATAAGCATAATGAACGTTTTGCCTACTGTTCCGCCAATCGTCATCGCAGAAGCACTTGCTCCCTCTTTACGGAATGCCTCTTTTTTCAACATTGGATTAGATGTTCTCATTTTTCCCCTCCTAAAATAGGTTCTACCAATAGTGTAAAGTTTTTCTCTTTACTTTTCAATATATGCAGCTTGTTTTTATTTTAATCCTTCAACGATGTCTGATAGTTCACTCCATCTTTCCATCTTTTTTTCTAGCTCTTCTTCTGTTTTCTGCTGTGCTTCAGATAATTCTTGTGCCTTTGTGAAGTCAGATCCAACTTTCGCAAGTTCTTCTCCAATTGACTCAATTTTCTCTTCAAGTTCGGCAATTGTATCTTCAATCGTTTCCCATTCACGCTGTTCATTGTATGAAAGTTTACGTTTACGTTGTTGTTTTGGCGCTTCTTCTACAACTTTTTTCTCTTTTTGAACTTCCGCTTTCTCCATAAGTTCTCTCGTTTTTTCCATTTCTAAATAATCTGTATAACTACCTAGAAACTCACGCACTTCGCCTCCGCCAGTAAAGATGAACAGTTCATCTACTACTTTATCTAAGAAGTAACGGTCATGCGATACAGTTAAAACGACACCTGGGAAATCTTCTAAATAATCTTCTAGTACTGTTAATGTTTGTGTATCTAGATCATTCGTAGGTTCATCAAGTAAAAGTACGTTTGGTTCTCCCATTAAAATACGTAATAAATATAAACGTCTTCTTTCACCACCAGATAGTTTACCAAGCGGTGTACCATGTGAATGAGTCGGGAATAAGAAACGTTCTAACATTTGAGATGCACCAATTACTTTTCCATCTGTCGTATGAATAACTTCTGCAATCTCTTTAATGTATTCAATCATACGCTGATTTAAATTCATCTCTTCATTTTCTTGCGTATAATAAGCAACTTTTACAGTTTGCCCTACTTCCACTTCACCACTATCAGGAGATAACTTACCTGCAAGCATATTTAATAGGGAAGATTTCCCGCTTCCATTCGCCCCAATAATTCCGATACGATCACCCGGTTTCACAATATGATTAAAATTATGTAATACCGTCTTATCGCCAAATTTTTTCGTTACATCTTTTAACTCAAGTACTTTCTTTCCTAGACGACTTCCGCTTAGTGCAATATCAACTGACTGTTTTGCAGCTGGTCCTTCTTGTGCCTTTAGCTCATCAAAACGCTGAATACGCGCCTTTTGTTTCGTAGAACGGGCTTTTGCACCACGACGAATCCAAGCAAGTTCACGACGATATAAATTTTGGCGTTTCGATTCTTGTGCCAATTCTTGCTCTTCACGAAGTGCTTTCGCTTCTAAAAATGTACTATAGTTTCCTTCGTAGCTATATAGTTTACCATTATCTAATTCAAAAATACGATTCGTCACACGATCTAAGAAATAACGATCATGGGTTACAAGTAATACCGAACCTGTATATCTCGCTAAATATTCTTCTAACCATTCAACTGTCTCGTGGTCAAGATGGTTCGTAGGCTCGTCTAAAATTAATAAATCCGGTGTTTCAATAAAACATTGTGCCATTGCGATACGTTTTTTCTGTCCACCAGATAAATTCCCAACAATTGCAGTGAAGTCCGTAATTCCTAATTTCGTTAAAAGAGATTTCGCATTTGCATTTGCTTCCCATGCACTCATTGCATCCATACGTTGCTGCACTGCAAATAATTGTTCCTGTACTTTTTCATTACTTGGATCTTTTTCAATATTTAATAGTGCTTTTTCATAATCACGAAGAAGACGAATTAAAGGTGTATCGCCATGGAACACTTGCTCTAATACTGTCAGTTTTTCATCAAACTCTGGTTGCTGTGATAAATAACTAATTGTATACCCACGTGAATGCGTCATATCACCTGTATCAGGAGTTTCTAATCCCGCAATAATTTTTAATAATGTCGATTTACCAGTTCCGTTTACACCAATAATTCCGACACGTTGTCCTTCTGTAATACTACATGATAATCCATCAAATAACGGCTTTTCTCCATATGATTTTGATAAGTTCTCCACAGTTAACATTTTCATATTTGTGCATTCCACTCTTTCATAAATTGTTCAATAAACTGTTCCATATAAAGATGACGAATTTCAGCCTCTTGTTTTGCTGCATTCGTATTCATTAAATCTTTTAATTTCAAAAGTTTTTCATAAAAATGATTTAAAGATGGATCATTATTTTTTCTATACTCTTCTTTCGTCATTTCTTCACGCGGCGGAATAGTTGGGTCATACATTAATCTCCCTTTCGCCCCGCCATATGCAAATGTACGAGCAATTCCTATTGCACCAAGAGCATCTAAACGATCCGCATCTTGAACAATTTTCCCTTCAAGTGACTCTACTGTGCCGCCATGGCCACCTTTATAAGACATATTGGCGATGATATGAAGAATATGTTTACTTTCCTCTTCTTCAACACGTAGCTCTTCTAACCAATCAGAAACTTTTTTCATTCCTGCTTCTTCACTTTCATTTAGCTTTTCATCTGCCACATCGTGAAGTAATGCTGCCATTTCAATTATAAAACGATTTCCACCTTCTTGCTCAGATAAAGAAATCGCCATTTTATGTACACGTTCAATATGATACCAATCATGCCCACTCGCATCTTTTTCTAAAATATGTTTTACAAAAGTAATTGTTTTTTGAATTTTTTCTTGTTTTGTCATTTTATCTTCACCCAGTTACTTATTGTAACACGCCCGCATTTTTTCATCACATATTTTCTTGTCCGCCCATACACTAGGTGGTAGGCATCATCATGAAGGAGGAATAAACATGTTCTATAATAATCAACCGCCTTATCCAAGGCAACCATTGTATCCTCAACAACAAGAACAGAGATACACAGAACAATACGAAGAACAAGAGTTACAACAGCAAGAGCAACAACATGACGAAAACCCATATGCAACAACGCAAAACCAAGAAACTGAATTTCAACAAAATCCATATGACACACGTCCAAATTATGAATATCCTCAAAATCCATATGCAGCACCACAAAATCAAGAACAGCGATATCCTCAAAATCCATATGTAATACCACAAAACCAAGAACAACAATATCCACAAAATCCATATGTAGCACCACAAAACCAAGAACAACAATATCCACAAAATCCATATGTAGCACCACAAAACCCATACACAACTCAGCCACAACAACCGCAATATCAACAACAAATGTATCAACCAAACTACGACGCACGTGTCTCACCACCTAAACCACCAACAATAGATCCAACACAACCACAAATTTTACCGCCCGGACCAACACTAGACATTACACAACCACAAATCTTACCACCTGGACCAATTACTGAACCAACACAACCACAAATTCAACAAGTTGTCGGTACACAATTTTTACCTTTCAAGAAACCTGTACTAGATTTCGTAAAACCATGGGTAGATTACGGTTTAAATGAAGCAAAACATACATCACACGAACACGCATTAACAGAAGTTGCTGCGATTATGTTTTTAGTTGGTAAAGGCTTCAATCCGACGATTGCACATTATATCGTTGAATCTTGGGAGAAGAATGAGCAGTTTTAGGGTTGTTTATTTGATAAAATATAAAAAACACAAAAGTGCCAAACCCCTTATACCACAAGGGTTTTGGCACTTTTTAATATCTAAAACAAATTTTATTGAAATAATTATTTTTATAGATTTTCATACTTTTTTATATAGTACGTGAACATATACAGTACAAAAATACACCTTTGTATACACATTTTTAGAAACATCTTACGTTTATCAAACAATAACCAAAAGACGTACCTGCAACCTCATCATATAAATAATAGATATTAAAAAGAGGACACTATAAGCGCCCTCTTCCTTAGGTTTTAAATATGTTCTCCATGATCCATAAACACTTCAATTGCTTCGTTTTGTGGTATGTCTTTTGCATTAGTAAGACCAAAAGTAAAAACAGCGGATAACATCATCATTAATAAGATTGCTTTTTTCATTTTAGCGCCCTTCTTTCTATGCTCTTTTTGTCTGCATCTAAAGCGATGTGCAAATACTTGCTTGCTTTTCTATGATTTTCTGAACCATAGAATATTTCACCTAAAAGAGAAGCATATTCTTTTACCCAATCATATAATTCTTCTTTTTCAAAATATGAAATACCTTCTATAACCACATTTTCTAATTCTTCTTGCGGTACATAGTTATGTACTGCTTTTAAAATTCGGAAATGATGACGATAACATAAGTCGCTAATCTTATAGCCATTCTCAATATATTCATTAGCGATATCACTATAACCTAACTTAAAATGTTCTCTTGCTAAAAGAAACATAGTTTTAGCGTTATTTTCTAATGAATCCTCTAAGTGTTTAATTGCTAACTCTGGCATGTTTTGACTTGCGTATAAAAGTCCTAAATTATGCTTAACTCGTTTAATAAGAAGTTCATCATTAGATTTTTGGAAGGTACCTAGTGCTGAAAGTAAATATTCCTCTGCACTTTCGAATTCATTTAGTCGAATGTGTGCCATTCCTAAAGTATTTAAGCATGCTGCAGTTTTTAATTCATACCCTGGACTAATTGAAAATACTTCATTCGCCTTTGTAGCAAATTGAACTGCTAGGATCGGTTTTAATACGTGATAGTAATGGACTGCAAGCCAATAATTAAATTCTGCTTTTTCAATTTCATCATGCATGTATTCTAAAAACGTTTCAGCTTTTTCAAATTGCATTCTTGCTTCACTATGGTTTGCTTTATTAATAGCGTAAATTGCTTTAAATAAATGGAGGGTGTTGCAAAACTAAAATAAACATGCAATGTTATGAATCAGAAAAACTAGCTGAACATGCAATAGATAGCGATTTTGACCATACCAACGTGGCTGTTCCAACCCTTTATCTTTGAGTTTACTAAACTGTTGTTCAATTTTCCTACGTTCTTTCATCAATTGTTTACCAAAGATAGTTTGTATAAAATGAGATAATACACGACGATGTGTACTCTTATTTTGTTCACCATTCCTAGGATTGATTGGATTCATGGCAAAGATGTTACATGTTCGTGCAATTTCATAAATNCGAAATGAAGGATATTGATGCAAAAAACGTGTTAATTTGCGTAAAGAATCAATTTGAAATACAGTTTTCAAGAAAAAGCATTTCAGTAAGGCTTTTCTACAGATTGGTGGGCGACCTGTCACAGGCGGAACGCCTTCAATAGTTAAACTGTCTACGTATGCAAATAAAATCTGTAAAATGGATTGATTTTCATCAAATTTGGTTATCATACTAGTAAATCCGTCCTTTCTGGAGATAGTTTCGGTTACTATCATTTTTCCAGGAAAACGGATTTTTTTATGCATTCATTTTTGGATATTTATGAGTTTTGCAACACCCTCAAATGATGATAGTACTCTAAAAATGTTTCTGTAGACTCTGGTAAAGGCTCGATTTTGTCCAGAATATCTTTTGTACTATCCATATCCCGAATTAGCAGTTTATACCGTGCATTCAATAAAGCGTAGTAGACTAATATTGTTTGGTCTTCCTTAATATTATTGATTTTATTTGCAATATCTTCTTTTATTTTCTGAGACTGTAATACACGTTGTGAAATCATAGCTTGATACCATTCGTTTAATAATTTTGTGATTTCTTCTTTAGAAATAATGTCAACACTCATCTACTTCTACCCCCTTTTGTTAAATGTTATCATGACATGCTTGTTTGCATAAATAAGTTTTTGAATATTCTAACTTGAAAAAATTATTTTTGAATATTCATGTTAACAAAATGGTCCCTTTTCAAACCTTAAAAAAGAACACACGTTTGTTTGTAGTGGAGTTAAAAAAACAAAAGTGAGGTATTACATCATGGGATATAACAGCTTTCCTGTAGTACGTGGAAGAGGTATGGTGAAATGGAATCCGTTTGCTTCAATACCGGAGCAATACGAGGAAATACATAGAATGTTTGAGGAACAATATAAAGTACCTAAACCTTTTTTAACACAAGATACTATGGAACGAATAGAAAGAGCGTTAATGCAATCTTTTCACGAGGAAGAAGAAATACATATCTCATACTATCGTGATGGAATGGTGCAAGACATGTACATAAATGTATTACATATTGAACCGATGACGAAAACTATATATTGTACAGATGCCTTTGGTTTGAATACTAAGTTTAAGTTTGATGAATTGGTGAATATAAATTAAAAGAAGCCGCCCGACAGGACTGAAGTGGCTTTTGTACGACAAAAAAAGAGCTCTGCTATACAGCAGAGCAAAAGAAAAATATATAACCCTATGAAAATAATACAAATTATTGATACTTTCAAAAGACGAAATTTAAATTTCCATCACAATAATAGCTATGTTTAAGTATGAAACATTCTACCTTCACTATAGCTATGAATATTCTTATTTTAGAATTCCATAGTATCCAAATAGCTCTTTGAGAGATACCTCAATACCGAACTTCTTCAAAGAATCTTTTCTTTGTTCAAAGAGAAGTTCTAAAACTTTTTTCTTATCTTTGTCTCTTCCATAATGAATCAACCTATGACAGTTCGGACATATACTAACTATATTTCCAACAACATCTAAACTATTTTCAAAATCATGTTGCATTCTTAACGGTATTAGATGATGGGCCTCCATATAATTTTTTCGGCTGGCTTCCGATACAAATGTTTCATGTGTGTCATCTATTTCACATTTAAATTCTGCCTGTTTAATAGCTTGTTTAGCTTTTTTCGGATCACGAGGCCATACTTCCCTACCAGATTCCATTTTAGTTTTTTTTCGATTTTCCGATTTCTCTTCTTCTGCAATCTTTACTTTACTAAAATCCGAATCAATATTAGTAAATCCTTGTGGTGTATGGTTCAATTTGTAGCCAAAGAAAGCTGCAAATTCGATTGCTTTAATGTTTACAGGTTTTAGGTCCTTAATAAAATAGATGTATTCCCAAGTTTCATCATTATCGTTTGTTTTCTAAATTTTTCTAGCCACATCTGGGTTATGAGTCTTAGCAAAAATTGTCCCGAAAAACTTAAATTCCCCTTTAGAATATGCTAAAATCCCGTCACCCTCTTTTAACTTTTCCCATCTATCAACATTTGAAGAACCAGGAGTTGCTCCCCACATACATACATTCTCATGTAATTCATTATCTTTAAGTTTAGTTACTGTATCGGCATCTAAATCTGCTAAACATGTAGAAATAGGATATGTTTTTTCAATAGTAGCTTCCAAATTTTTTATAGCACTATCATTACTTGCAGTAAAAAGATATAACATATTTAATTCCACCTTTTTTAAATTTCATTATATTTCTTTTTAGAGTCTCGAGATTTCTCTACTGGATATTTTTTATTATTTTTTCTATTTTGTTTATAATAATCTCTTCTAAGTCAATATCCAATTGATCTGCCAACTCATCTTTCATGTCTTCTTTTTTTGTTTCTACAGCTTCCTCACTGCTTTTCCACTGAAAATTCTCCAACAACTCACTCGCCTCTAAAGAAAGAGAAATAGCTAAATCTTTAGGATTGTGGAACTGCTTCCAGTTCCTATCATCCCGAAATTTTAGGACTTTCTCTAAAATAGTTTGATTCATTTTTTGAATCCCCCAGTTACTTTTCATTGGTAAACTCTTCTATTTATCAGGTAAACTATCATAAAAACGTTCAATGGCCGCTACTAAAACTAAATCTTCTAAATGAGCAGTTTTAGGGTTGTTTATTTTTAAAAACATCAAAAATACCAAATCCCTTATATCACAAAGGATTTGGCATTTTTAAGTATCTAGAACACACGCTAAATTTAAGGAGAAATTAACAGACATGCGTCCGGCATAATGCCATGTCCACACCCAAGGATCGGTTACATAAAATAACGTATCTAACATGGGAAGTCTATTGGTCTTTTCCCCTTATAGTAACACTCTCTTCTACTAAGACCTTTTCTTTCTAGGACCTACAATTAATTTAATCGCTGTTCTTTCTTCATTATTGATAGAAATCTCTTGAAATGCTGGTACGAAGGCTAAGTCAATACCACTTGGAGCGACGAACCCTCTTGCAATCGCAATTGCTTTAATCGCTTGATTTATAGCTCCAGCCCCAATCGCTTGAATTTCCACATTACCACTTGTTCTTAGCACTCCTGCTATTGCACCCGCGACTGAATTTGGGCTTGATTTTGAAGATACCTTTAATATATTTTCCATGTAAGTTGCTCCTTCTATTATTTAATCTCTCTTTCGTTACAATTTTAAATATTTTAGCGTATCTTTAATTACTATTCACACCAAAAACAAACGATGCTTCATATGTACATTTATTCTATATTTTCTGACTTCTTCCTGCCCAGCTACACAAATAAAAAAATAAACTAAATAATCTAATATATATACGATTAAATATCATAACTTCACCAAACAATAACATCCATACAGCAAAAGATAATATTGCTGTTTGTCAGACGAAATTAATATAGTAAAGTGAAACTTTACTCAGTGGGGGTTTTGTTCATCCCCCAACTAACTTCTTTGCTTTCACTGAATTTTGAGGTGGGGTCTTACTGCTCGGAAAATAGCGGGATAAACGTTTCCTCGTTACTTTAATCCATTTAGAAATCCCATTCATTTTTCTATCAAATCATGAACCTTATCATCTTCAAAAAGTGTTACAGGTAATACCCCAATACTATATTTCATCATTTGAGCACTTTATATTCCACATCTATCTCCTTTTATAGTACAAGCATACACGCCAATTTTGATTCATTTTCATAAACTATTATGTGTTTTACATTTATTAAGAATAGGAGGTAATATATTGGGTTCATACTATCATTCTTCAAACTCGTATAAAAAATGCTCATGTAAATCTTCTTCCAGTTCAAATAAAAAATGTTCATGTGACCATTCACATAAACGAAGCTGTCCTGCATACGGAACTTTTTGGCAAACTGAATTTATAACTGTTCCTTTTGGCAACCCTTTTCCATTTAATCACGTTGGACCTTTAGCAGGAGGCGTTTCCTTACTAAACCCTACTACTATACAATTTAGACAAGCTGGTGATTATAGAGTTTCGTTCATTTCCAGTATTAATACTACTTTAAATCCTGTATTTCCACATATCCCAGTCATAACTATATTTTTAAATAACAATCCACTTGCTAATAGTCAAGGTGACTTCGCTATTCAAATGAATACTTCATCAAATAACGAATGTCTTCAACTCATTGGCGAAACGATTGTTACAGTGCCAGCTAATTCAACTCTTCAACTTAGAAATAATAGTGGCTTTAATCGTCAAAGTATTGTAACTTGTGACAATGGTATAAATTCAGTTGAATTAACAGTTACAAAACTAAGTTAATATTATTTCTTTACATTCAGATGCTATTTCAGCATCTTTTTTTATTGAATAACAGTTTTCTTCGACTTTTATTATCTTTCATCACGCAAAAAAAGTGCAGAATTCTTTCTAACACAAGATTTCTGCACTTTTATATTATGCTTATTTATTCTTCCTTATTTCTCTACATAAACCGACTTAACAATCGTACGATTATATGGTTTTCCTTCTTTATTCATCCCTTTTATATCCATCGTAACGTTATATACTCCCGGTTGTTTTATATCTTTCAAAGCACCTGTAAATGTATTCGTATTAACATTTTGTAATTCATTAAATTCAGAGACTAACTTACCTTCTTTATTAACGACTCTTACTGTTATGGAAAGATCCCCTTTCATTTCAGGTGCCACTGGTGATTTTTTCAGTTTATACTCAGGTTTATTTACTTTAACTTTTGTAGGCATTTGAAGAACAAATGGCGCGCTATTATTGTAATCGCTTACAACTAAATATGCATCTTTCGACTGCTTCGCCATCATTTTGATTTTCCATTCGCCTACTTCCAATTTATCAAACTTAAATGTTCTAATTGTCGCCCCATTAAAGAAAGATTCGCCTTCACCAGTAGTTATAGCGCTATCTTTGTTTGCATAGATTTCTCCTTTTGGAGATACCATTTGTACTTCTACATCAGAAGAAGCAGTTAGTACAGAAACTATTCCTTCAGCCTTTTTATCAACAGAAATACTTTGCTCTATCCACTGATTTTGTGGTAATTCGCCTCCTAAAATATTTTGATTTGAAGTTGTATTTAATTGTTCTAGATTTTCATTTGAACTAGTGCTGGATGCTACTAAAGCTGGTAACCCCACATTTGTCGTACGTAAATATGGTTCAATTCGTGCAAAAACAGCTGATCCTTTTCTTATATTGTCATGATCAAATCTGGAATCTGTAAATAAATGTGTACCGTACGATAGCTTCGCACTCCATTCATTTACTAGTCCATCATTTGAACCGTACGATGATAAATATAACCCGCCCATAGATAATGCAGAAAATGTTGGTCCCCAGCTAGTCCCAGTAGCCGTATAGTAACGGTTTAATTTAGCTGCTGGGTTGTTATCTATTATTGAACGAAACTTTGCCATTTCACCTATTTGTAACGAATACGTACCATCATCTTTTTGACCTAATATAGAAGCAAGCCACCCTGCCCACCAACTATATGACAAATCTGCTAAATTTGAGCCATGATGCGGTGTAGCAAGTGTAATAACATTTCCAACAAATCGATTCGCACCATATTCAACTAATGCAGCTTGTGTATCAATTCCACCTTTACTATGCGCTACAATATTAACTTTCTTACCAAAATGATTATATATTTCTTCAAGTTTTTGTGCCAACAATTTTCCGTTATCCCACTGACTAGCCGAACCTTTCCCCGCTGCATCATACAATTGTATAAACACTGTTTGATAGCCTGCTTTTAAAGCATAATCATACATATCATTTATATCATGATATACTGTCTTTCCATACCAACTATCAGCATTACCATTTCTTCCTTGTACAAAGAGAATTGGCGGTTTATTCTCATCATAATTAGCAGGTTTTTGGCCTAAAAACCATTCTCCAGGTGTGAATACTTCTGTATCAGGAAACCCCTTTCCAAGCTCTTTTACAACTTCTGCCTGTACATTTGTGCTAATCGTTGGAGCCATGATAAAAAATACAATTAGTAAGGCCACACATCTTCTCATCAGTCGCATATTACTCCCCCTATTTTTTTGAAAGAAGGTGTTCTTTATAATATTTTATATTTTCCCTTCCTTAATAATAGCTAATCTTTTATTTTAAAAAGATGTTAGCCCTATTTTTAGAAGGTTACTAGTTGTATACCCTCTTTCTTAACTCTCGTTATTCTCTTTGTTTCTACCTCTTCCTTTTGATAGAATACGACAAAAAAGTTTCTCAATAATTGTTTACTTAGCTACATCCAGATATTTTTTAAATCAATATTGTTTATATAAAGCATACAAATCTTGAAAAAAATTTTAGTGAAAAAACATTTTATTACTAGTTAGTTATTTAAAAATATAATAAAGATATGTACTTTCTTTTCATTAAATACAAACTAATTTTAAAGGAGCTTATATTATAAGACTTTCCTACGATTAAAAATTAAACTGAAATTTCAGAATAGAAAATCACATTTCCAGAAACATATATTATGATAATTTCCGCGCACTTGAATTAACTTTTTAGAAGTACTAACCTATCGGTGAGCAGAAGAAAATTCTGTAAAAAGAAAGGAGAATACTTTATGATGACCAATTTACAAAAGGAGTTTTTTAAACGCTTAAAAATTCCTGCAAAAGAAATAACATTTGATGATTTAGATGAAATTCTCTTAAAAATGGGAATGATTCTCCCCTATGAAAATCTTGATATTATGGCTGGTACTATTAAAAATATCTCAAAAGATAACTTAATAGAAAAGTTACTTATTCAAAAACGAGGTGGACTTTGTTATGAATTAAACTCCTTATTGTATTATTTTTTAATTGATTGTGGGTTTCAAGTATACAAAGTAGCCGGTACTGTTTATGATCTGTACGATAATAAATGGAAACCCGATGATGGTCATGTCATTATCATATTAAGTCATGAGGATAAAGATTATGTTGTGGATGCAGGTTTTGCATCTCATCTCCCTTTACATCCAGTCCCTTTTAACGGAGAAGTCATCTCCTCTCAAACAGGAGAATATCGGATTCGTAAGCGAAATACTCGAAAAGGTACGCATATTTTAGAAATGAGAAAAGGAGCTAACGGGGAATCTACAAGTTTCTTACAATCTGAACCTTCAAACGAATGGAAAATAGGCTATGCTTTCACTGTAGATCCAATAGATGAGAAAAAAGTGAATAACATTCAAAAAGTGATTGTAGAGCATAAAGAATCTCCTTTTAATAAAGGGGCTATCACTTGTAAATTAACTACTTATGGTCACATATCATTAACAAATAAAAATTATACAGAAACCTTTAAAGGCACTAAAAATAAACGACCAATAGAATCTAAAGATTATGCTCGCATTCTTCGTGAATCTTTTGGAATAACGCAAGAGAAATATGTAGGAAAAACACTAGAAAGAGGTTAGTTGACTACAAGTATTTCATAATAAAGCAGATTCTATATTTAGAATCTGCTTTATTTTATACTTTGTTATAAATTAATTTAATTTTGTTGTTACCCTTTAATTTTCAATTATATATTCATCATCATATTTATCATATTGTAGCCCTTCCCCTATCTTTGACTCCGTAACTTGATCTCTTAAAAACGGTGCAGCATCCATTTTGCTAGTTGCAATTTCAATTCCATATTTTTTCGTTAAATGAGCTAACTCTATTAAAAACCACTCTCTTCGCAATGTAACTGGAATATCCAATGTTTTTCTTTTCATATATAATAGCACCTCTTTATTTTCATAGCTTAACAACATCACTGGATGCACTTATTAAAACTACCTTTCACCGCTAACATCCAATGAAACATTATAGTATATGCATGTCCATTTCAAACGTGCTATCACAAATATGATATTTGAGTTTACATAATTATATTATGTAATAGTAGAAAAGGAAGGCATGTCCCTTCCCCTTCTACTATAGAGATTTAAATTAAGAACATCTTGGTACACCTAAAGCTAAAAATAAACCTGCTACTCCCGCAGTAATCGGTACTTTTAACGTAATAACATCATCTACCTTCGTTACTAAAAAGTAAGCATTACCTTCTTGTAATATACAAGTTACCAACAATTGAAATTCCATTCAAATCTCCTCCTTTCAATCGATATACTATAATTTATGAAATCTCTTTCAAAAAGTAATAGGAAATACATCCATTTTTCCTTATATATAAAATAAATGTTTATAAGTCCATTAAAAATATTAATTTTCTAAATTTATACAAAACGTGTAATATCCAATAAATTCCTATATAATCAATAAGAAGAATCTTACAAATGGAGGTATGAAAATGTCGATTTTAAGTAATATTGGTGCAGCTTTATTTTTTATTGCTTTTATTCTTTTAATCTTATGTATCATTTCATTCTTTAAGAAAAATGGAAAAGCAAAACAATATGGACGTCCTACCGTTATTCTTTTTATGATTTCTATTATATTAATAACGGCCGGTACAACAAAATCGGAACACCCCGTCGTCGAGTTTTTTTCTACTTTAAGTTTCATTCTATTTATATTCTTCCTTGTTCTAGCAATCTTATCTGTTATTAAGAAAACAGGTGTAGCGAAAAAACAATTTATTATTACAGCCGTATTATTTGTCATTTTTGTTGCGCTATCAGGTATTTCAGATCCTTCTTCTGAAAAAACGACAGCAACTAGTACAAAAGTTGCCTCTAATAATGAAGAGCCAAAAGATAGCGAACAGAAAAAAGAGCTAGAAAAGAAAGAGGCGGACGAAAAAACTCAAAAGCAAGAAGATGAGAAGCGTCTAGCCGAAGAACAAGCTCGTAAGCAAGAGGATGAAAAACGTCAGGCTGATGAACAAGCTCGTAAACAACAAGAAGAACAAAAACGTCAGGCTGATGAACAAGCTCGTAAACAACAAGAAGAGCAAAAGCACAGCAAGCTCAAACACAACCTGCTTCAGGAAATACTAGTAGTGCATATTACAAAAATTGTGCCGCAGTTAGAGCTGCCGGGAAAGCTCCTCTATATAAAGGACAACCAGGTTATGACTCACATCTTGATCGTGATGGCGATGGAGTTGCATGTGAAAAATAGTAGTAAAAAAGAAGCTTCTAGTAAGCTTCTTTTTTATTATCAGAAACTATTATGACGAATTCCCCCTCCCCCTCTTCCTTTTATAAAACTCATCTTATTATCCTCAAAATTGACACATTATAAGTGATTTCAATCACCACATTGTTTTTCATTTATCGCTATTTTTAATTCAGATATTACATTAAAACTTTATGGAGGCATTCATATGGAACATACATTTACTGAAACTTCAATTGTTGGTGAGATTGTTACACAATTTCCGAAAGCTAGTGATCTTTTTTAATCATATAGAATAGATTTTTGTTGTGGCGGTAATAAGCCACTTATTGATGCAATTCATGAAAGAAATTTATCAGCTACTGAAGTGCTTACAGAGTTAAATACGCTTTATCATAATACGAAACGATTAAATGAATCGAAAATTGATTGGAAAAATGCTTCTTATCGTGAATTGATTGATTATGTTATAAATAAGCATCACCGCTATTTAAATGAAGAATTACCACAGTTAAGTCCATATGTGACAAAAGTATTACGTGTTCATGGGGCAAGTCAGCCTCATTTAGCTCAAATTCATAAGCTATTTCATGAACTTAAAATGGAATTAGAACAGCATTTAATTAAAGAAGAAATGGAAGATTTTCCATTAATTTTAGAATTTGAACAAAATCCAACTAATGAAAACTATGCTAAGTTACGTAAAGTAGTAAATGAACTAGAAAATGAGCACAATCATGCTGGAAATATTATAAAAGAACTTCGTAAAGTGACAAATGACTTTACTCCTCCAGAAGGTGCTTGCGGTACTTATCGACTTGTTTACCAACGCCTCGAAGCGCTAGAGTCTGATTTATTTGAGCATATTCATTTAGAAAATAATATTTTATTTCCGCGTGCCATTACGAAAGCATAAATCAAGTGCAGGACATGAGTGTAAATACTTATGGCCTGCTTTTTCGTTTCGCGAAAAATATTCACATCCCCTTCACATAAAACCGAATTTTAACAATTTGTGAATCATTATAAAAATGTGATAAATATCACATCTCCCCCTTATTTGATTTTCTATAATAAAAATATAATCCTTTGTTCAATATTTCACATAAAAAGGGGAAACGAAAATGAAAAAACGTTTAGTTATGATCGGAAATGGTATGGCTGGCATTCGCTGTATGGAAGAAATCTTAAAACATGATAGTGATTCATATGAGATTACTATTTTTGGAGATGAACCGCATCCAAACTACAACCGTATTATGCTCTCTCATGTTTTACAAGGCAAAACAAATATGCAAGATATCATTATGAATGAATACAGTTGGTATGAAGAAAACGAAATAACTTTGTATACGAATGAAAGAGTTCAAAGTATTAACCGAGAAGAAAAAATTATTATTACAGAAAAGAAGCGTACTCTTACATACGACAAGCTCATTATCGCAACAGGTTCTAGTGCTTTTATTTTACCTGTTGAAGGTTCCGCACTTTCTGGTGTAACAGGATTTCGAACTATTGAAGATACACAATTTATGATAGATACCGCTAAAGAAAAGAAAAAGGCCGTTGTTATTGGTGGCGGTTTACTCGGTTTAGAAGCAGCACGAGGTCTAATTGATTTAGGAATGGACGTACATGTTGTTCATTTAATGCCTAGCTTAATGGAGCAACAACTAGATACGAAAGCAGCTGCTCTTCTGCGTGAAGATTTAGAAGCACAAGGCATGAAGTTTTTAATGGAAAAGAAAACTGTAAAAATTCTTGGTACAGACCATGTTGAGGGCATTCAATTTGAAGACGGTGAAGTTGTAGATTGTGATTTAATCGTAATGGCTGTCGGAATACGCCCAAATACGCAAATAGCAAAAGATGCTGGTCTAATTGTAAATCGCGGTATTGTAGTCAATGACTATATGCTAACAAATGATGAGTCCATTTATGCAGTTGGAGAATGTGCAGAGCATGACGGTATCGCATATGGACTTGTTGCTCCTCTTTATGAACAAGGTGCGATATTAGCAAAACATATAACAAATTTACAAACTGATGGATATTCGNTATTTCTGAAGTTTATGTATGCCATCAAGAAAAAATATTATGGGTAAAAAACTATTGACAAAGGTCACTTCATAACAGAGGTTGTAAAATACAGATGTGACATTTCGCACAGTTCAAGAGATTGTCAAAAATTCAGTAGAAAATAAGTTTGTGAGAAAATCTTGTGTTCCGTTGTGAAGATTATGGTTAATCTTAATTATTAGGAGAATGGTATTTTGAGGTATCGACTATTTTGCAAAAGAAAAAGAGTTTTGATATTATTTCAAAACTGCCATAAGGAAAAGAGTATAAATTGTATGTAAAAATATTTTTCCCAATGTTATTATTTTATATCGAGTCTTATTTTACATAAAACTACAAATCATTATTTACTGTATTGCCCTTAGTTACGGAAACAATTATACTAGATGTAATCGAAATAAATAATCTGAATATTCTCAGAATTAAAGGTAGAAGTTTTACTATCTACATATAGAATTAGAAATATGTCCACTAAATTGATTAGAAAACGATAATAACATTAGGAGGATTACGATGCCCCAGCTTGATTCATTACATCCCACTGTAGAAAAAATAATCAATAATATTGAAAAAATAATGGTCGGAAAACGAAAAGAAACAATCTTAGCTTTGACAGCTCTCTTAGCTGAAGGTCATGTGCTATTAGAAGATGTTCCTGGTGTCGGGAAAACAATGCTAGTACGTGCTCTTTCTAAATCCATTGATGCTGATTATAAGCGAATTCAATTTACACCTGATTTATTGCCGTCAGATGTAACAGGAGTTTCTATTTATAATCCGAAAGAGCTCCAATTTGAGTTCAAGCCTGGACCAATTATGGGGAATTTTGTACTTGCTGATGAAATTAATCGTACATCTCCAAAGACACAATCTGCTTTACTTGAATGTATGGAAGAAGGCAATATTACAATAGATGGTATTACAAGACCTTTACCAAAGCCGTTCTTTGTCATGGCTACACAAAATCCGGTCGAATATGAAGGAACATATTCTCTACCAGAAGCTCAGCTCGATCGTTTCTTATTGAAACTAAAAATGGGATATCCTACACCAGAGGAAGAATTTGAAATTTTAAACCGGATGGAAAAAACAAATCCACTCTCTCAATTACAAACCATTACTACAATAAAAGATTTACTTTATTTACAACAAAGCGTACGGGTAGTAAGTATGGACAAAGCAATTAAGCATTACATTGTAAAGCTTGTTAATCAGACTCGTACGTACAGTTCTATACAGTTAGGTGCAAGTCCACGTGGCTCGATTGCTTTAATGAAAGCTTCACAAGCTTATGCATTTATCCATGGCAGGAATTATGTTATTCCAGACGATGTTAAATTTTTAGCTCCTTACGTTTTAGCACATAGACTCATTCTAAAAATGGAAGCAAAATTTGAAGGAATAACTGGCGAACAAGTTATCGCAAAAATCGTTGCACGAACTACCGTGCCTACTCAAAGGACGATGAACCCTTGATGAAACGAATGCTGCGAGCGCTATATCACGTTATGAAGTTATTGCTACTCCCTTTATGCCTAGTCTTAACATTTGTGTACGCTATGTTTCAAGGCGGGTTTGTCAGTTGGTTTTTGTTTTACAGCATAATTCCCATTGCTCTTTATTCGCTACTACTCCCCTTCTACGCTTTACGGGACGCTGAAGTAAAGCGAATAACAAATCAGAATGGATATGTAGTAGGAGAACAATTTGTAAGCACGATTACAATAAAAAGAAAATTTCCTTTTCCCTTACTTTATTTAGTTATAGAAGATGAACTGCCACCACAATTTATAAGTTGTAAACAAACAAAGATGAATAAGGTAGTACTCTTCCCAGGATTGAAACGAAATATTTCGTTTCAATATGTTATTGACACAATCTCTAGAGGCGAGCACGCTTTTTCAAGCGTTCGTGTCAAAACTGGCGATTTATTCGGCATGATAGAGAAAGAAGTAACTTTTTCAGTTCCAGATACATTTTTAGTCTATCCCCAGTATGTAGATATAGCATATCGACAATTGGAAAATCATTTCGAACAAGGAGCGCTTTCAGCAAATATAAATTCAGCAAAAGACTCTACAATCTCTGTCGGTGTCAGAGACTATAAACCTGGTGATCGCTTTTCATGGATTGATTGGAAAGCAACTGCACGAACAAGCAATATTATGACAAAAGAGTTTGAACAACAGCGCAGCCATAATGTCATGATATTCATAGACAGAACCGAGTCTCCTCTATTCGAATCAGTCGTCACATTTACTGCCTCTATCGTAAGGGCTGTCTTGAAACAAAATTCACCAGCATCATTCGTGTCTATCGGAAAAGAACAAACTATTTTCCCTTTAGACAATGGAGATACGCAGTTACAACAAATCCTTTGTCATTTAGCAAAAGTGCAAGCAGACAGTGTATTCCCGCTCTCCCAGAGTGTAGACATGGAACTAAGAAAAATTTATGAGCCCGTCACGGTTATACTCGTGACCAGTAATCTTTCTCCCGATATTCAAAAGGCGGCTGATTGTGCTGCTATAAAAAATAGAAAATGTATGGTTTTTGTCGTGAAAGAAAAAGCGAATCAACTTTCACACCGAGAAATCAGTATAATAGAAACTCTAAAAAAACGACAAATATTTGTAAACACGGTTTATGAAAACCGGTATACAAACGTGTTTTTTGAGGTGAGCAAATGATAACATTACAAACAAAATACAAGTGGGATACGAACAGATTCTTTATGCATGCATGTGTATTTCTTCTTTTACTAGAATGGCTAAGACCTCTTATAGGTATTACAAATGTAGGTAGATTAGATATTTTCGTAACATTTATAGGAATTTGCTTCGCTCTCTCTTTTTTTCAAACGAGGTGGCAGATTCCAATAAAAATTGTCACAGTCCTATTTATCATTCATTCCCTATATTATAAAAATGCTTTTATAAATCCATCTTGGCTAACAACATTCTTTTCTGATATGTCTCGAAATTCCTCCCTATTTTTCCAAGGGAATTTACTAGATATTTCTCCAGTTTTTCCGACGGTTTTATTTTTTCTCTCATTTTGGTTTTTGAGTTCTTTCACTTCATTTTGGATTATTCATAAAAAACGTGGGTTTCTATTTCTTGTATTGACTATTATTTATATCGCAACTTTTCATAACTTACATTTATACAATGCAAACTACGCTATTATTCGAACTGTTGTCATCGGATTTTTTATGCTTAGTCTTCTTCAAGTAGAACGAATAAAAGAGCGTGAACACTTACAAAATTATGCTAGGGAAATCTCAAAATTACTTAGACCACTTACAATATTTATTGTATTATTAGCAACCATCGCATACTTTGCTCCAAAATTTGGCCCTCAATGGCCAAACCCAATGGATTTTTTAAAATTCAACACATCTGAAGCAAGTAAAGAACAAAAAGTTTCTACAATTGGGTATGGTTTAGATGACTCGCGATTAGGTGGTCCTTTTAAGGCGGATCCTACAATTGTTTTCACAGCACGAACGCAAAACAAACAATATTGGAGAGTAGAAACAAAAGATTTCTATACAGGAAAAGGCTGGGAAATTTCTGAAAATCCGAAAAAGATTTCTTTTAAAAATAAAAACGACGTCGTAAGCTGGTACGAACAAAATACAAAAACGGAAACGACTGAGGCAACAATTACCATGCAAAAAAGTTACCCTCACCTTACCTATCCAGCAGGATTAGTATCAGTTGAGGCTTCTTCTGATGTATCATACAGTGTTGACCCGTTTTCAGAAAAAATTTATACAATGAATGGAGACTCTTCTACTACTTTACATTCGTATAAAGTAACATATGAGATCCCTGAGTTTTCCATAGAAAACTTGAAAGCTGTAAAAACAAATGAAGGTCAAGAAACAAACCCTTATTTTATGACAAAGTACACACAACTTCCCGAGTCATTACCACAGCGCGTAAAAGACTTGGCTGTCAATCTTACAAATGATAAAGACAACCGATATGATAAAGTATTAGCTATTGAAAATTACTTCACAGACAACTCTTTTACATACGAATCAACGAATGTCTTATTCCCTGCCAAAAGCCAAGATTATGTAGATCAATTCCTTTTCGATACAAAAAGCGGCTACTGTAATAATTTTTCGACGTCTATGATTGTACTACTTCGTTCTGCCGGGATTCCTGCTCGCTGGGTAAAAGGCTATACAGAAGGAACTCTTGACAATACGCTTGCCTCTGCAGAAGGTGCGGATGTTTATACAATCACGAACGATAACGCACACTCTTGGGTCGAAGTATATTTCCCAGGATACGGATGGATTCCATTCGAACCAACAAAAGGTTTTACCAATCCCTATAATTTTATAAATAATACGCCTGCTCCTATTTCACAAAATAGCGAAGCAAATAATTCTAATAACGAGCAAATACAACAACGAAATAATGAAGCAAAACTTAAAAGTTTAATAGAAAATACAGAAGAAGCTTCTACTAAAAAGGTCACAAATTCTAAAACTAGTTTTTCTTGGTGGTACGTATTCCTCTCTACGATACTAATTAGTATTATAGGATACATTCTCTTCACCACTAGAATGAAATGGATGACATTTCTTATTATTCATTTCTATAAATACCGAAAAAATGATGCTGTTTATCAAAAAGCTTACGGTGCACTTTTAAAACAATTTGCGAGAATTGGCATACCACGGAGTGAAAGTCAAACATTCCGAGAATACGCTCTCCATATCGATACACTTTACAACTCGGCCGATATGCAACAACTTACTGCCAGTTATGAGAACGCTATGTATAAACATGGGCAGGCTGCAGAAGAATGGAAGAAATCTGTACACTTATGGGAAGTGCTTATGAAAAAAGCAGCTTCTCTACCTAAATCAGATGGCTTTGATACAGTTATTTAATCTTGAAAATGTGAGTTTAAAGAAAACGTCTCAAAGAACTACATTGTTCTTTGAGACGTTTTTTAATAAAGTGAAACTCCTAATTATTCTCCAAGTACCTTCTCAATCTCAACTTCTAAATCTACCGGCTTCGTCTGCGGCGCAAAACGCCCTACTACTTTCCCGTCTTTTCCGATTAAAAACTTCGTAAAATTCCATTTTACTGCTTTCATACCGAGTAAACCTGGTGCTTGTTCTGTCATGTATGTATATAAAGGATGAGCCTTATCACCTTTCACATCAACCTTTGCAAACATTGGGAAGTTTACACCGTAGTTTAATTCACAAAAACTAGTAATATCCGCTTCTGTACCTGGTTCTTGTCCCCCGAATTGGTTACAAGGGAATCCGAGTATTTCGAGTCCTTGGTCTTTATATTTATCATACACCTCTTGTAATCCTTTATATTGTGGTGTAAAACCACATTTGCTAGCTACATTGACAATAAGAAGTGCTTTTCCTTCGTAATCTTTTAACGATTTTTCTTCACCTGTAATTGTTTTAGCTGAAAAATCATAAACTGTCATTGTCTTTGCCCCTCTCTTCATTATCATTCTATATTTATACTATACTATATTCGTGAATATACAGCTCTTATTACGTACTTATAAGATATAATGATAGCGCTTTATTTCCATTCAAAATTCGACACATACCACTAGACTTTTATGATGGAAAGTTTTACAATTGAAATGTGAACAAAATGTGACAGTTTATATTCCATTATAAAAGAAAAGGATGGTGTCCATTATGAAAACTGCACAACATGGAACGATTTCAAATCGCGAGTTTTATTTCGTACTATATATGATGTTATTGTATGTTACTGGCTGGGTAATCGATGTTAATGGTTTATTCTTAAGCTCCTACTTTAATTTAGCAGGAGAAATTATGCTTCCATTAGTAGGCGGGATTGTTGGACTGTTCATTATGTCTATTAATAAACAACAAACGAAATAATAATATTACAAAAAGGCAGAAGACGAGCTTTCGTTTTCTGCCTTGTTTCTATTTTAGCGTATAATAGAAACATGCAGTATATAAGGAGTGGTAAATATGAAAAAAGTAGAGCAATTATCTTCTCACCTATATCTTATTGATGATTTCGATTTACAGCATAATGAACGAACAGGTACGTATGTTTTATTAGGTGACGATATTACTTTAATTGAAACTTGTGCAGCCCCTTCTCTTCCGTATATTTTAGACGGCTTACAACAATTACATATTGATTTAAACGATGTTAAAAACATTATCGTTACACATGTGCATTTAGATCACGCTGGCGCAGCTGGTTTAATGATGGAACAGTGTCCAAATGCTACGTTATATGTGCATTCTCGTGGTGCTCGTCATATGATTGATCCAACAAAACTTATTTTAGGTGCAAAAGCTGTCTACAAAGAAGATTTCGATAAACTCTTTGACCCAATTCTTCCAATTGAAGAAGAACGTGTTCATATTGTACAACATGGTGATACGTTAAAAATTGCAAAAGACCGCACCCTTACATTTTATGATACACCAGGACATGCGAAGCACCATATTAGCATTCACGATTCATTAACAAACGGGATTTTTACTGGCGATACAATTGGAATTTATTATAGAGAACTCGCAGACGTTGATGTAGAGTTATATCTACCATCAACGTCCCCTTCACAATTCCAACCAGATGCGATGATTGCTTCTAAAAATCACATTCAAAGCATGAATGTAGATACTATTTATTTCGGTCATTACGGCGCATCCTCTCATGTTACAGAAGTATACAATCAATTGGAACATTGGCTACCTATTTTCGTTCGGACTGGTAAGGAAGTCTTTGAAAAGTATAATGATTTCGATGAAGCGACTAAAGCTTTACAAACTTTGTTAATGGATAAAATCTCTTCTCATCTTACAAAGTTAAACGTTCCATCAGATCATTCCGTTTATAATATTTTACATTTAGATATAGAAATTAGCGCAATGGGCATTATTGATTATTTCACGAAGCAAGAAAAAGCAAACTCCACTATTAACTAACAGTAAAAGAAGAGATATACAACAGTAGTTATTGTATATCTCTTCTTTTTTTGAATATATTTTGAGTAAAGGATGGTGGAATATAATGCAAAAATTGATGCTATACCTCTGCTTCACATTATTTATCGTCTTATTATTATTTGTAGGAGTAAAAATTCAATTTTATTTAGATACAGATGCACAAGTGAACTTTAACGTTTATCCAAGATTATTCTACTTTACACTCTTCCCTCTTATAGTTGGCATTTTATTACGATTCCTTCAATCTATTAATCGCGAAACGAGTAAACAAAACTGGAGCTTTCAACCGGATAAATTTATTGCTATTACAGTGCCTACACTATTCATTTCCTTTTCCCCAGCACTACTCTTTTCACCACTTGCCGAATACCTACCTTATTTAGTTAATATTATTCTAATAAATACAACTTTTGTTACGATTATTAGTTTAATAGCTGGTTATTCCCTTTTAGATTGTTTTATACAAAAGGATCATGCAACGATGAAAAAATATAATTGAATACTTTATTTTCTTTCAATAAAAAAAGCTCGAAGCTAAAGCTTTGAGCTTTTTACTTATCGCACCTTTTCATTTACATACTCCATAAACTGCTCTGCTTTAATAAATCTTTCTTTGTACGCCTCAGGTACTTCTTCTACTGTTATCCCTCCACTCGATTTCGTTTTTACTAACACAGTTTGATGTGACATTAATGCCTCCATATATTGTTCATACTCTTCAGGAGTTAGTACTTCTTTACTAGATTTATGGCCATTTAATTTATCAAAATACGGATGAAGCTCCATTACTACCTTTTTCAATTCCTCTTTTTTAGCTGGTGATAATTGATCATAATCTATATTACCGTTCGAATCTCCGTACGCAAGCTTTGCATTAGTTAATTTTTTCAGTTCTTTTGTAAACTCTTCATATTCCTTTGCACCCATTTCATCTTTCGCTTCTGATAATTTTGCATTAAAACGCATATACGTTTCTAATGTCATTGCTCCGGCATGTTTTTTTAAATTCTCAAAAGATCCATATATACCATCCGCCATAATAGATTGATACGCAAAACCTGTCGTCGGGATTAAAAGAGCTGCTGCAAGTACTCCTGCGATAAGGCGTTTCTTCCTCTTACTCTCGCCGTGCTTCATTTTTATTTGCACGATTACTTTTTCTTTTAAATCCGGCGGGGCAACAATACCCTTTGCTTCTTCTTGTATAGATTCCCTAACTCTACAATCTAAACTCATTTCACATTCCCTACCTCTCCTAAAAAAATTTCTTCTACTTGCTCTTTTTGACGTAGTTTCTTTAATGCCGCATGAATTCTAGATTTCACTGTACCGATTGGAATATGTAATATTTGTGCTACTTCTTCTTCTGAATAATCGTGTAAGTATCTTAAGATAATAACTTGTTTCAATTTATACGGTAATTTATGAATGAGTTCGATTAGTTTTTGGTTTGATATTTTACTTACAACATCGTTAGAAAAATCAATTTGCACTGGCTTTCTTTGCTCTTCTGCTTTTTTTATAATTCGTAGTCGCATCCACCTCTTTCTTCTATAAGAATGAATTTGTTTAATCGCAAGCCCAATTAGCCAAGGGCGAAATGGCTTCTCGCTATCATATTTACGAAGCGATTCATATAGCTGTATGTATACTTCTTGAACGACATCATCTACATCCGTTTTATCTTCAATTAAAAAATGTGCTGTTTTATATACTTCTTGAATCGTTACATCATACAATTCGCTATACGCTTCTTTATTGCCTGATAAAGTTAATTGAATTAAATGTGCGTAATCTATTTCATCCTTCATATTCCAGCCCTCCTTTGTCTTACACTATATATTGGCAGGTAATTCATATTTCGTTCGATTTTTCCGAAAAAGTTTTTTATATAAATTAATATAATGATCCACTGAGTTCATAAGCTTCACTTATAACCACACATAACTATTATATAATTTTCCAATTTCTGATAAAGATTTAAAATAATTTATATAGTCAAATTTAGGAGGACATATAATGAAAGCTATCGTTGTAACGTCGTTCGGTGGTCCTGAAGTGATGAAATATACAGATTTTGATATACCGGCTATTTCAGAAGATCAAGTTTTAATTCGCGTAGTTGCTACTAGTGTAAATTTCGCTGATATTAAATCACGTTATGGTAAAAAAGGAAATAAAGCACTACCTTTTATTCCAGGTATAGATGCCACTGGTATTGTAGAACGTGTCGGTTCTCATGTGAAAAATATTCACCCTGGACAACGTGTCATTGCTTTTCCTCAAAATGGATCTTACGCAGAATACGTTGTTGCAAATGAAAATCTTACTTTCGTATTACCCCATGAAGTTGACTTTCACACTGCAGCCGCTTGTCCGATCGTATCTTTTACAAGCTATAATTTACTCGCAAATGTTGCAAGGATTCAAAAAGGTGAATCTGTACTCATTCATGCAGCTGCTGGCGGGATTGGTACTACCGCAATTCAATTTGCAAAACTATTAGGGGCTAGAACAGTTATCGGTACTATCGGAAGTGAAACGAAAAGAAAAATCGCTTTAGATGCTGGAGCTGATTATGTTATTTGTCATCAAACTGAAGATTTTGTAGAGAAAGTCAATGAGCTGACAAACGGAGAAGGAGTGAATATTATTTTGGACTCTATTTCTGGAACTGTTTCTGAAAGAAGTTTAAACTGCCTTGCTTTTTACGGTCGCCTCGTTCATTTCGGTAATGCTAGCGGTGAAATTGGTAACTTTCAAACGAAAGATTTACATGCAAGTTGCCGCTCTATACTCGGTTTTAGCTTTGGAACCACACGAAAAAAGCGTCCTGAACTGCTCCAAGAAACTGCAAATGAAGTTTTCCGTTATTTGCGTGACGGACGTTTACAAATTAAGGCTACGAAATCTTTTCCACTTCAAGATGCAGGGAAAGCACATGAATGGGTCGAAAGTAGAAAAAGTACAGGGAAAGTAATACTAACTGTTCAGTCCTCTTCCTGAAATGAATACTGGAAACAGAGGTGGCATTCATGGGATCACGAATTATGCATGTTATTATCGCTAACGGTATTGCTGAGAAACTATCTATTCACGATAAGACTTCTTTCTTACTTGGAGCTGTAGCCCCTGATGCTGTTCATTCAAAAAAAGAAAAAGGAACCTCACATTTTTATGACGGTACAACGAACAACTATACGAGAAGAATAGATTATGATTCATTTTTTCATAAATATGAATCACATATAGATTCCCCGTTTATTTTAGGCTATTATACCCACCTCATTGCCGATGATAATTGGCTAAGTGGATTTTTTCTACCTTGGCTAAAAAATAGAATAGAGAATGACGAAACGATCGCACCCCTGTACTATAACGATTTTAAATTGTTAAATGCAAAGTTGCTTCATCATTACGATCAAGAACAACAGCTTTTCTCTCTTCTCAATCAAGAGGCTCACATTGTGGATATTGAAGAGGTTTCTAAAGAAAACGTTTTAGAATTTCGAAAGTATCTTTTTGAAGATATGTTATATCCAAAGCAACACTTGCATGAAGACTTACAAGTATTTACGTTTGACCAAATTGTTGGCTATATTGAGACAGCTATTGAAAAAGGAGTATTTTTTATTAAACAACTCTCTAATGAAAAATCCACTTCAAAAATTTAATCCCCTTCAAATATATTTGAGGGGGATTTTCACATAGCAATATTATTATTGGTTCTTCTCCATAACCGCAAAATAATTCCCTTCGCTATCAGCAAAGTTAAACACTTTACCAGAAGGCATAGTTACCATTTCTCCAACAGTAACATTTTTATTTGTTAAATCTGTATATAGTTGATCAAGATTTTCTGAGAAGAACATTAAAGACGGTGTATCAAGATTCAATTCTGGGCTCATTTTCGAAATAACTTCTTTATTATGTAATATAATGCTCGTTTCCGCACCGCTTTTCGGAGCGATTTCAATCCATCTCATTCCTTGCTTATTATCTTCCTCTGCAACTACATGAAACCCTACCTTTTCCGTCCAAAAATTTACTGCCTCATCTTGATTATTTACATATAACATAATTTGTCCGACCTTATGAATCATTTGTATTCCTCCTATTGTTTTTATATTCTATGTAACTTTCTATAGATGCTATCGTTATTCCTTTTGAGTTGGTATGTACTTCTTTGCAAAATTTATCGACTGACTCATCCCATCCAGTTCATCAAAATAATCATTTCTTTCAATCATGTTATATCCGTCGAATCCAATTTTATCTAATACTTTGAAGAATATATCGAAATCTACTTCACCATTCCCTGCTGCGACTTCTATATACTTAGTTGAACGATCACTTTTCACTTCTTTACAATCTTTAATATGAGTTTGTACTATATAATCTTTTAATAGTAATAAACCTTCTCCCGGATTTTCATTTACATCACTTATTAAATTTGCTGGGTCAAAGTTAACAGCTAGTCCTTTCGAGTTTGCAGTTTCTAAAAATCGTTTTAATACTATTGCTTTTTCAGATCCCGTTTCAATGGCGAAGAATCCTCCAAATTTGAACGCTAATTCCCCTATCTCATAACAAACACGTAGCATTTTATCATAGTAGGCACTTTTTTCATCATCTGGAACTTTCCCAATATGAGCTGTTACTATGTTAGCTCCTAACCTTAACCCTTTATCAGTAATATATTTAAAACTCTCTATTACACATTCAGCTTCAGTTCCTATTATTCCATTTTCTCCGAAGCTAATTGCTAATGATGGGACTTGAATCTCATTAAAAGATAAGTTTTCTTTTAATGTATTCCATTGTATCTTTGAGATGTTAGCTAAGTTGAAAGTCGGATTCATAGCATATAATTGAATATATTCTAAATCCCATTCCCTTGCTTTTTGTATTCCTTCGTTTACTTCAATATGTTTCGTATTTAAAAACATTCCTAATTTCCTATCCATATGTGTACCTTCTTTTTATTATTTCGTGTCAGTTTAATATTCGACTTTTTTTATATTATTTCCTCGTATAAACCAAATAAATAAACTACCCTTTTTTCGATACTCCCAGTAGAAGCATATATATGATAGGCACATTAAAAACACTAATACAATTCCCATTATCGCTTGTTTACAAACAAAAAAGACGTAACTACAAATAGTTACGCCTTCCCTATCATTTATCTAGGCTTTTTCTTCCCAGTAAATGCTGGTTTCTTTTTCTTTGGTGCTTTCGGTTTCGTTTCTACAAATGATCCCTTGAACATTTCTTGCTTCGTAAATACGATGCCTAGTTTTTTCGCAAATTGTAGTAATTTACGCTCTTCTTGTGGTGTTACAAGAGACACGACAGTTCCTTCTTTACCCATACGTCCAGTACGTCCTGAGCGGTGAATATATTGGTCTACTGTGTCTGGTAACTCTAAATGAATTACGTGTGTTAAATCGTCAATATCGATACCGCGTGCTGCAATATCAGTAGCAAGTAGAATTTCTAATTTCCCTCCGCGGAAAGCACGCATTGTCGCTTCACGCTCTTGTTTACTTGCTTCTGCATGAAGAGCTGCTGCTTTCATTTTACGGAATTTCAATTTCTCAGTAATTTCATCTAAACGGAATGGGTCGTTTAAGAACGCAACTGCTTTTACATCGCCCATATGCATAATTCTTCTTACGTAATCATTTTTTTCGCGTCGCTCACAAATGATATACGTATGCTCAACTAAGCTTTTTGATTCTGCACGTGTTACACGTACTAATTGTGGTTCCACTGCTAAATCACGTGCCGCATCTTCTGCCGCTTTTGTCATTGTCGCCGAGAAGAATACTAATTGACGATCGCGCATCGTTGATTTAATTACATCTTGCACTGCGCCCATCATTTTTTGCTTTACAATTTGATCAAACTCATCAAATACAATTGTTTTTACTTCATGCATTTTTAGCTTTTTCATACGAATTAATTCTAAAATACGGCCTGGTGAACCGACAATTACTCTTGGGTGTTTCTTTAATTTTTCAACTTGGCGCTTAATATCTGCACCACCAATTAAAGATGCACCTGAAATTTCAGTTCCTGCTGTAAACTTTTGAACCTCTTCATGAATTTGCATTACAAGTTCACGTGTTGGCGCTAAAACAACAACTTGTGGCTGTTTTACTTCAGGATTAATTTTATGTAAAAGGGGTAATAAGTACGCTAATGTTTTTCCTGTTCCAGTTGGAGATTCAGCTATAACGTCTTGTCCTTCTAAAATAGTTGGAATCGCTTGTTTTTGAATTTCAGTTAACTCTTTAAAACCAGCCTTCTCCCAAGCTTGTTGTAAAAATGGTTGCATATCTTTTATCATTTGTTTTTCTCCTTTATCTCTATTTTTGAAGAAAATGCTGTATTGTTCGCACCGTTTCTATCATGTGTGAAATAACAGCTATTAAATCATCAACATGGTCTTCTGTAATCGCTTTTTGAAATAGAACCTCTACCTTATTATGATATGAAATCGCTTGCTTATTATATTCGTATGAAACTTTCTGCATAATCATTCTTTCTTTTCCCCATATAGAACGCATTAATGTTTCAATTTCTTCGCATTTTACTTCTGGTTGTTCTAACGGGAATGAAAATGCTAGCTTCATTTCACAACCTGGTGTAAACTGAGGCACTTCTAGTATTTCACCAGACAAGTTCTTTGCATCCACAGATAATGAAAATGTTGCTTCTACTAATGGTTCAAACGGTTCTGTTAATTGAAATGAGATATGATATATACGACTTAATGAAGCAAGATCCATCATATCTTTTCGATCTGTTACAAGAATATCTCCATGTAGATCAAAATCATACACAGCACCTTCTACGATTACTTTTAAATTGTCAAAAGCAGTTGGATCAAACATAATTTCCTCCAAAAAACAGGCGCCTTTCGATGGAAAGGCGCCACTTGATGTATATATAGTTTACAGATAAACGAGATGAATTACAACCTTTTAGAATAAACCTACTGCTTTTCCATCTTCATTTACATCCATTTGAAGTGCTGCTGGCTGTTTTGGAAGACCTGGCATTGTTAACATTGTACCTGTTAACGCAACGATAAAGCCTGCACCGATAGATGGTTTTAACTCACGAATTGTAACGATAAAGTCAGATGGACGACCTAATTTTGTTGCATCGTCAGAAAGAGAGTATTGTGTTTTCGCCATACAAACTGGTAGATTACTCCAACCTTCTCCTTCATATTGAGCTAATTGCTTACGTGCTTTCGGAGCAAATTCAATATCTTTTGCGCCATATACTTTTTGAGCAATTGTACGAATTTTTTCTTCTAATGGTAATTCTAATTCATAAAGTGGTGCGTAGTTGTTTTCACCTTTTTCGATTTCTTTTAGTACTTTTTCAGCAAGGTCAACTCCGCCTTGGCCACCTTTCTCCCAAACTTCTGTTAAGGATACTGCATAGCCACGCTCATTACACCACTCTTGTAAGTATGTAACTTCTGCATCTGTATCTGTAATGAATTTATTAATTGCAATTACGAAAGGCACTCCAAAGCTTTGAATTGTTTCAACATGCTTCTGTAAGTTTTCCATACCTTTTGCTAATGCATCTACATTTTCTTCTTTTAATTGATCTTTTGCAACGCCGCCATGCATTTTAAGCGCACGAATCGTCGCAACAATAACAACTGCTTCTGGTTTAATGCCAGCTGCACGAGCTTTAATATCTAAAAACTTCTCAGCGCCTAAATCAGCACCGAATCCAGCCTCTGTAATAACATAATCACCTAATTTTGCTGCCATTGTTGTAGCGATAACACTGTTACAACCGTGAGCGATATTCGCAAATGGTCCGCCATGAATGATAGCTGGTGTATTTTCTAACGTTTGTACTAAGTTCGGCTTTAATGCGTCTTTTAATAATAGTGTTAACGCACCTTCTACACCTAAATCTTTAACCGTTACAGGTTGATTTGCAAAGTTATAAGCAACTACGATGCGAGATAGACGCGCTTTTAAGTCTTGAATATCTGTTGCAAGGCAGAACACGGCCATAATTTCAGATGCTACTGTAATGTCAAAACCGTCTTCACGTGGTACACCTTGTACAGGTCCACCAAGACCAATTACTACGTTACGAAGGGCACGATCATTTAAGTCAACACAGCGTTTCCAAACGATTTTACGCGTATCAATTCCAAGTGTGTTTCCTTGTTGGATATGATTATCAATAAACGCTGCTAATGCGTTATTGGCAGTTGTGATCGCATGGATATCTCCAGTAAAGTGAAGGTTAATGTCTTCCATTGGTACGACTTGTGAAAAACCGCCACCTGCTGCTCCGCCTTTTAATCCCATCGTTGGTCCAAGAGATGGTTCGCGAAGTGCAATTACTGTTTTCTTACCAATTTTGTTAAAAGCTTGACCTAAACCAACTGTTACTGTTGATTTACCTTCTCCAGCTGGAGTTGGGTTAATCGCTGTTACTAAAACAACTTTACCGTCTTCCTCATCTTGTAAGCGCTTAAAAATATCAAGAGATAACTTACCTTTATAATGTCCGTATGGCTCTAATTCATCTTCTAAAATATTTAAATCAGCTGCAATTTCTTGAATCTTCTTCATACTCGCTTCTTGTGCGATTTCAATATCGGATTTCACTGTTGTAGTAGTTGTCATATACCCTAGTCCCCCTTTAATTGGTTCTGATGATATTGTATCAGTTTTTTGTATTTTCTGCACTTATTTACCTCCTAAAAATTCTTTCATTTCTTTATACGTTTTTTAACATAAATACCCATAAGAATGTTAACGATTGTTGTAACTCTGTAGGTAGTTGACCTAACATCTTCTCATTTACTCCGCGCTTATATACGCCGATGCCATCTATAACTTTAAAACCTTGTTCTTTCGCTAACTGTTCAAATTCCCAAGGCATCATCGTATTACAAACAACGTCTTTTCCATACAAGCGAGGATAACTGTTCTCTCGTGGCTTTGCTGTCGGTCCTAAAATTGCAATACATGCATATCCATCTTTCTTTAACACACGCTTTATTTCATTTAACGCTCGTAATGGCTCTTCCGTCCATTCTAAAGAATTAATTGCCATAATTGATTCAAATTGCTCATTTTCAAATGGTAATGCAGAAAGATCGCCTTTTATAAAAGATAAATTCGGTCCTTCTCCGCGCTCCTTACCTTTTTGAATCATCACTTCCGATAAATCTACTCCCACTGCTTTATAGCCTGCGCTACTTAATTTATATGTACCGTACCCATCACCACAACCAACATCGAGCACTTGTGCTTCTTTCTTTACGTATTGTTCAAAAAACGGAATAATTGTACTTCTGCTACCACTGTCCCACATCTCTTGACTATTTTGATTCCAAAACTCTGCGCTACTATCCCATTTCTTTTCTGCTGATTCATGCCAATTAAATTTCGTCATGCATTCCCCTACCTTCACGCTTTATCACTCATTTCATTCTACATCATTTTCCAAAATTCCTGTTTTATCCCGCTTGCAGTAAGACACCTACCTCAAAATTCAATGGATGCGGACCAGTTAATGGGAGAGAACTGCTCATAAAAATCCAATTGTTGCTGGCTGATAATCAGTCGTGATGGAAAAAATCCCTCACTTTATCTTCAATAGGAGATGGATATGTTAACGATGGAATACGTATTCTCCATTTTTTGCTTTACTTGGGTTTAACTCATACTCATGTTCTTCTCTTTATGAAAGATACTATAGGTACACCCAATTGAAAGAGAGGGATGTACATGCGAAGAAAAAGAAATCATCATTTTAAAAGTGGTGAAAAAAACGAAGAGTATGCAGCTGAAATATCACCAGCTGGCATTCCAATTAGACATAAGCGTAAAGAAATTACAAATGAGATAGAAGGTACAAATACCGGTGCAATGGTAGGCTATGTCGCTTTATTTCTTTCGTTATTCTCCATTGCTTTTTATCCAGTTACGCTCGGCTCCCTAGCAATTTTAGTTGGCCTATTAGCTGTCAATTTCGGAGCAAGAACACTTGGATATACAGCAATTGGTTTTGGTAGTTTTTCTGTTTTATTCACTTTATTTTATCCGCTTGCTTTGTCAGCGTTTTAAAAAAACACACCAAGTTATGCTTGGTGTGTTCATTCATGATACAACATAATATGGCCGCATCCACAACAATGTTTCGCTGTAATTTCTTGAAACACTGGATAATTTTCTTCATCTCGATGCTCAATAAATACTTTTTCAAATCGATACATGTTTGGTGCATATGCCCAATCTTGTTTCGTACGTGCATATAACGTTGAGGAAAAAAACTCCTCACCGCCACAAACAATACATGTGTTCTTCATCAATACCCCTCCTATGCTTGTCTTACTTCATCTATATGAACATAAGCATAAAAAAAAGACCTTCTATTACTAGAAAGTCTTCTCTGAAACAAAAAGAAATGTACCAAACATTCCTACTCCGCTATATTCTTTTGAAACACCAGCTTCTGTTTTAAATGTTTGCTTTACAGTCATAAAGAATACACCATTTCGTGCATCTGTACTTTCAAATTGTAGTTTTTCTTTTTTACCATCTACATTTTGCGTGCATTCAAAACTACTCTCATTACAATTCAACGCATACTTATCCTGTACATACACTTTAAAATCTGATTCTTTCGGACAAGTTATAAGTAATATTGCCACGAGAATAATACTTATAATACCCACAATTGTATAATATTTCTTCATTTGTACTCCTTTCAAATGACAAGAAAACTTGACTTCATACGCCAAGTTTTCTTAGTCAACAACCCATTGCCACTCTTGTTCTTTCTTATCAAAAATGAGCCAACCTGTTTCTGTTGCTTCCTCTTTCAATTCATCGATATTATCTAACACCTCATCCGTACTTTCATACGAACCAACTACATATACCGGAATTTCAAGACCTCTTCTTGACTCAATCTTCCCTGCTAAATCTATGTAAAGACCATCTTCCATTAGTGGAATAAGTCCCATAATCAATTCTTTTGAAATCGCTGGGAAAATTTTTGATTTTTGGAAGAAAGAAAAACGTTTCTTACCGAAAGCACCGAGTTTATACGGAATGACTTTACTTAACATTCCTACAAAATCAGCAATTCTACGATAATACACTTTGTTGTACCATCCGTCATCATGTGAAAAATAAACAAATCTATTTTTCAACAGCGGAAAGAATGTTCTTGCAAGTGGTTCTTTTTTGTGAGCCA
Source organism: Bacillus sp. PPSBB_2 (assembly GCF_045291115.1). NCBI lineage: Bacteria > Bacillati > Bacillota > Bacilli > Caryophanales > Bacillaceae > Bacillus > Bacillus sp. PPSBB_2. Next base: position 2,144,928 of record NZ_CP147983.1, on the reverse strand, counting down.
AATATAATAATTCTGCAATTTCTTTCGGCTCTAATTCATCTAAATCGCTTGCATCATCAAAATCTACCCAACAAAATTCATCAAATTCATCAATCTCTGCTTGAATTAACTTATGTATATTTTCTTCCTCAACATATTCAAATAAAGTATGATAATGAAAATCCGTCCATTCAAAGTTGTGCTTCAAAAGCAACACTTGATGAAGCGGTGAAGGGATGTTACTCGCAAACTCTTTAAACGTAATTCCTGATGTAATAAAACAATGACCTCGACGATTACCATTAATATATATCATATTCTTTACTTGGTCAGATCCTCCAGACAAAGCACCTAGCCACCTTCGTTTTATATGTTTCAATTCTATAGCATATTTTAACATGAAAAATTTTAGAAACATAGAAAAAACTTCAAAAACTATTTACAATTTCATGTGTTTTATTACATAGTGATTACAAGAAAAAACGCCTGCTCATAAGCAGGCGTTTTTAAAGGATTTCATCAGGGTTTTGAGGATGATGATTTCCCTCTTTCTTTTCTTCTTTTTGGAACATCGATTGAATTTTATCAATTGTTTGTGGAGCTAATTCAATCATTTTTTCTGCTAAATGTGTCGCATTTTGTAGATGTAGAATATTTACTCCATCTTTATTCACCACAAGAAATGCTACTGGTGTAATCGAAACACCACCCGCGCTACCGCCACCAAATGCAGGGTTACCGTTCGCTCTTTGTCCATCATTCGTTTGGAAATCAGAACCTCCTGCTCCAAAACCGAACGCTACTTTAGAAACCGTTAACACTACACCACCGTCAGCCGTTTGAACAGGCTCTCCAACAATCGTATTTACATCGACCATTTCTTTTAAATTTTCCATTGCTGCTTTCATTAACCCTTGAATTGGATGATCCACCGTTCATAACCTCCTTTGTCATATCTTTCCTAGTTTTTCCGAAAGTTTGTGAACTAAACATAAAATTTTATATTGATTTCAAAAAACTTAAGTTGTAATATTTAGAAAAATAAAAAAAGAGGTCGATTCGTTATGATGCGAAAATTAACAAAGAAAGATCATGAACAAGTATTCGCTTATCTAAAAGAAGAAGCAGCCCTTAGGCTGGAATTCAGCTGCTCCTATGGCCACTGCATACATTAAAATTGTCCCTACAACATATAAAATTAATGTATTAAAGTTATAATCATTATGAAAATAAATGATTATAAGAAGAACTGATATATATATCATGCTACCTTTTATCATTCTTCCTTTTGTTTCACTAAAAAATGAACGAGACCTCTCATCCATGCTAAACGCACCTTCACTTGCTTGCTTAAACGTATCAATTGTTGTCACAATATGAAATATCACTGCTCCTATAAATAATAACCCTACACAAATTAAAGTCATTCGATCAATTGAATAGTCAGTCATTCCAGGAAGAACTAACATTGTAAATGTAATTGTTCCTAATTGAAATGCATATAATAATACAACGAGCGTTTGTAACTTTTGAAATTTATAACGTGCTTTTGGAAAGGAATATAGTATTAGAAAAATTATCTGCAAGCCATACAACACAATTTCAATACTAACCAGTGTTTTTTCAAACATAGTAATATAAAAACCCCAACCAAACTTCACTAATGCTCCTATAATAAATAGCATCATTAATGAATCGATAATTATTGTTCCTATCATAAATCCCGTCGCACCTTCAGGACTTAAACGCCTTCTGCATGTCATCCGAAATGCTTCTAAATCTTCCTCTTTTATATTCCACATCCTGACTTTTCACCTTCTATACAGTTTAAATAATTTTCATTCACTTCAATTCTATTTCACTCTTATTTATTTTTCGTTTTGAATTTCTTATTTCGCTTTCGAATTCTCCCACGCATTCTCTCATTCTCTTCCCATGACATATGAAATGACTTGAATTTAAATCTACAATACATTAATAGCTGAAATTCAGTTGCACCAATGGCTACTGTATATAGTAAAACAATACCTACCGCATAAAGAACTAAAACATCAATTCCATAACCATTATGAATATATATCAAAATAAGCAGGATTAGCGCATATATTGTAGCCCACTTCATCACATTGCCTTTTGTTTTACTGAAAAATGAGAACGTGCTTTTGGAAATGAATATAGAATTAAAAAGATGAATTGTAAGCTATATAAAACAATTTCAATTTTAACAATTGTTTTGTCAAAGAAAGCATTATAATACTCCAAGCCCCCCATAAAAATAAAAAACATAAATACTGAAGTATAAACTATCCCTCCAATAAAGAAAACCATAGCACCCTCAGGACTTAAACGATTATTACATGTCATCCTAAATTCATCTAAATCTTCTTCTTTTATTTTCCACATATAATTACACCATCTTTTCTAAAATCATGTAATAACTCTATATTTGTAAACAAACTAGGAGTGAATAAATTTTTTGGCATTTCATATTAAACTAGCCTTTTTTACTTTTTCTAATAAACATAAAATATAACAATAACATCGATATTAACCCTGTCCCACCGCCCAACACCCCTCCATATTCTTCTAGATATATGCAAGAAATATACTACCAATAAAAAATATTATTCAGAAGATAACAATCCACTTCCCCAGAAACTCTACTACTTTATATAGAATTAAAAAGATAAATATAATCCCAACAATAATAGGTGCTATTACACTTTCAAATAAACCTTTTTCTTTTTTTACAGCTTTAGAATCTTTATTCAAGATATTACATTCCTCCCTTTACTAGTTAATTTATGAATAATGTATTCATTCTATCTTCAATATAAGTTTACGAGTATCATTTATAACTTTCTTTTCAGTTTTTGTTTCGCTTTTGTTCTTTCTCTCTTATTCTTTTTCTATTTGCTATAAATTCTTGGCGTTCCTTTTCATGTTGTTCCCACGTAATATTAAATGATGGAAATTTAAAGCGACAATACACCAATAGGACGAATTCTGCTGATACTACAGCGAATATATATAATATTATTGTTTGTGTCACATAAATTGCCATTTCATCAAATGTATAATTAAGGTTTAAAAAAATTAATACAAGTAGAACTATTACACCGATCGTTATTCCGATCAATAAATATAATTTCGTGTTAGTAAAAAATGAGACAGCCGGTCCTTCTAATTTATATCCTCCATGCTTTGCTTTTCTAAAAACATCGATCGTTGCTACAATGTGGGTACAGATTGCTCCTAATAGTATTAAACCGATATAAACCAATGTTTTATTGTCACATGGAAAATCATATATTCCTTCAACAACCATAACTATGAAAGGTAATGTCGCTAACTGAAAAGCATAAAATACAGTTACGATTGTTTGTAGTTTCTGTAATTTAAAAGCAATCTTTTTAGACATGAATAATATTAAAAAAATGAACTCCAAAACATACAACTTAACCTCAGTTTGTACAACTATCTTTTCAAAAGGATTTAGAGAAATCTTGTCACCGTTCAACAAAAAAGCTAAAAACATAATAAGCATGGGTATAGAAGTATATGCAAAAACTCCCCCACAAAAGATTCTTATATAATCCGGACTTAATCGATTTTTATTTTCAATTTTGAAAAAACCTAAATCTTCTTCCTTTATTTTAAGCATTCATCTTTCCTCATTTCGACACAAAACTTATTTTATTTCTTTAGTTTTCTTTTTTCCTTCTCTTCATAAAGCTTTAGTCTTTTCTGACGTTCCCTTTCATGTTCCTCCCACGAAATATAAAATGATGGAAATTTAAATCTACAATAGGCTAATAATTGGAATTCAGCTGCGCCTATGGCTACCGAATATAGTATAAGGGTCAATATGGCATACCAACCTATTTGCCCCATCGTATAATCATTATTAATATAAATTAAGATTAAGAGAGTTAATACATATAGTATAGAGGCAATCATTAATAAATCTTTTGTCTTACTAAAAAATGAAACTGAATTTTCCCACTTACTAAATGCGCCTTCGCTAGCTTGCTTAAAGGTATTAATTGTTGTAAAAATATGAATAATAAAGGCTCCTAACAATAATAAGGCTCCATAAGTCAATGTAACACGATCATTTGAATAACCGAAAATACTCGAAACAACTACTGTTACAAATCCTATAGTCGCAAGTTGAAGTGCATATAGCAATATAACTATAGCTTGTAACTTTTGCAATTTAAAACGAGTTTTGGGAAATAAATATACAATAAGAAAAATGATTTGTATGCTATACAAACATAACTCTATTTTAATAATTGCTTCATCTAGTAAACTAGGATATACGGACCAACCAAATTTCACCAAACCATAAATTACACCTAACATTATTAATGAGGTGTATATGATTGAACCTAACATAAAACCTACAGCAGCCTCAGGACTTAAACGATTTCTACATGTAATTTTAAATTCATCTAAATCTTCTTCTTTTATATCCCACATCCAAGTTTCCCACCTTTAACTACCTTTACTTAAATCATGTAGATTTAAAATAAAAACCTTCTCATTTACATGAAAAGAGAAGGTTCTATTGGCACCATATAGCTTTATACTATTCAAAACTATCTCTTTTGAGATGCTTCATTTATAACAGATAAAAAATTTTTCAAAAATGAAATCAAGTTACTGCTCCTATTATATTACTGCGCTTCATCTTCTGGAGCTAAAACGTTCATATGATATTCTTCTAGCTTAGCAACTAATGTTTCTCTGTCTATTTCTAATAAGTTCATATGAATATTAAACGGTACAAATCCAGTACGCTTATTAATTCGATACATCCGTTGCGCTTTCGTTGGTAAAGAAGCTATATATTGCTCTTCAACATCATCCTCTATCAAAACTCCTAAGAACGACTGCCTGCGAATTTTATAGGGTAAAATACTATTTACATCTTTTAAAGCGATTTTCACAGGATATTTAGCATCATTAATAACCGTAATATACTCTGATTCTAAAATGGCTACTGGTGTTCTATTCATAATCTTCTTAAATATTTTCCACAAAGCAACTAACATGATTAATGCACCGATCCCAACTATAGCCCCCCTTACATAGTAAGCTTCCTCAGACGAGAAAGTGAATATAACAAAAATAAGCAACAAAACTTCAATTACAACGAATAAAAAAAACCTTCTGATTAATTTAACTTTCGATTCATAAATATAATATTTTTCCATATGATTCTCCTATTAATTTCGGTATTATAAATCTATTTTGATTTGTGCCTCTACATCACAACACGTTCTTGATTTATCCTATCATCATGTAACTCCTACTTAATCTCCCGACATGTTTAAACTATCGCTCTTTCTGCCCATGCTATTTCTAAGATAAAAAATGAAGGAACGGGCTAAGATCAGATACGTATAGCTGGACAGTAGGGTGTATGACATACTTTAAATAATGATTAAAAGCCAAACCGATATACAGACAAAAGAAGATAATCAACCACAAATAATAGGTGATTATCTGTCTTTTAATAGACTTTTTTTATTTTCACTTCGTTCATGTAATAATTATATTTTTGTAGATAAATTTAACGCCACACAAAAAGCTTTTTTAGTTTGCAACATAGAATTAACCCTTTTTACTTTTTCTAACAAACACAAAATACATCGATAGCATTATTATTAAGCCTATCCCACCAACCAATACACCTCCATATTCTTTCTGATATAAAAAAATAAACATAGTAACAATAAAGCTCGGTATTGACAAGATAATGAGCCATTTCCCCAGAAACTCTGCTACTTTATATAAAATTAAAAAAATAAACATAATCCCGACAATAATAGGTGCTATTACACTTTCAAATAAACCTTTTTCTGTTTTTGCAGTTTTAGGATCTTTATCCAAGGCGTTACATTCCTCTCTCTACTATTTAACTTATAAATAATGTTTTCATTCCATTTTCAAAATTCCCTTTTGATAATTGAGATAAAGTAAATGTACTATTATCGTCTAGTTGTGATAAATCAAATATAGTACTATCTTCTAAATGAGATAATATCCATTGTGTATGTGCTGTTTCAATAATAAAGAAACCTTTATCTGAAATAACCTCACCTTTGTCTTGTGTATCAAGTCGCATAACACTGTATATACTTTTTGTTGTTTTTATATCATTTAGGAAAACTTCTGCATGTGAAGGTTTTACACCGTTCTCAATTAAAATATTTTTCCCCTCTTCAATAGACAAAGTAATAAGATTACCAATTTCTTGTACTACATGATTTGGTAAAGTTTCTTCTAAATCAATATTTATATTTTGTTTTTCAATCTCAATTTGCAATAGATTTTTTGCTTCTGCATACAATTCATAATCTGATAAATTTTTAATTGTATGTACAATTCCATTCGTACTTTGATATGAAATATTAAAGTCACCTTGATTATAAATATTACCAGTGATTGTTATATCATTTTGAAAATCAATTTTTTGCAATAAAATAGAAATAGATGGACGATTAAAAATATTAAATAATATTTCTACATCAGGCTTTGGGAATACTTCTTGTTTTTGTTCATCAAATGTTAGTAAATTCCTTGCTAATAAGGAATGTGCTGCTGTTAAAAAGATCTTTTCTGTTTCCGTTTCTTTAAGCTCATCATAAACTATTTGTAATAGTGATTTGGCAAAGGGTTGATTATCTTTATAATTTAATAGGAATGCTAATTCTTCTAAAGAAAACGTATATTTTTTTTCCATAACTGTTAAAAAGTCTAGTTAAAAGACTTTTATTCCCCTCTTTTCTTTAATAAGTTTATTCAAACCATTTTTTTATAGATTTTGTAAAATTCGATGCATATTCTTTCATTTTTTTTCGTGGTGCAATATATTCAAATGCTTTACTAAACACTGTACTTCCTACAGTAGCTCCAATTATTCCACCTGCAATAGCTCCAACAGCAGTACCGATACCAGGGCAAATTAGTGTACCTAATGCACCTCCCGCTTCTACACCACCTACACCTCCAGCCCACGAAAAGTAAGTATTACCTGCAACTTTTGCTACAGAATAAGTGACGTCGGTTGCCTGCTCAACCCCGGTTTTGTCTGATTTAAGAGCTGTATGAAGTTCACCTACTTCAAATGCAGAGTTTATTAATACCGCCGGTATACCAAAAGGTTTCAAATTTTTTATTATATGTTTTGGAACATTAATTGCTTTAATACTGTTCTCAGGTAATGAGTGATTTAAATTCCCTACTTTTGCAGCTACTTTCTCAATTGTGGAAAATTCTTGTGCAACTTTCCCCATAGTTGTAACTGCCTTCCCGACTAATGGAATTTCCTTTAGCCCTTTCCCAAAAAGACTCTTAGAACTTGCTACAGAGAACGCTGAATTTACCCCTTTAAGCCATTTACTCCATGTATTCGCGATTTTTCCATTCGCTAAGAAACCTTTTTGAATATCAATAAGATCAGTACGTTTAGGTTTAGCATTTTGAACAAAATTTAATGCTCCTAATACGAATCCCATTTTTCCAGTTATAACTGTTCCTTTCGTTGCAAGCATTAAAAGAATATCTCCAATGCTCAATCCATCTCCTGAATTTCCATTACTCCCCCCCGTAGTGCTATTATTTATGGTTCCGTACCACTTGCTAGACATAATTTTTTCTATTGAACTACTAGAAAAATCTCCACTATTAGTTCGAGGGTGTTGCAAAACTAAAATAAATATGCAATGTTATGAATCAGAAAAACTAGCTGAACATGCAATAGATAGCGATTTTGACCATACCAACGTGGCTGTTCCAGCCCTTTATCTTTGAGATGACTAAACTGTTGTTCAATTTTTCCACGCTCTTTCATCAACTGTTTGCCAAAGGTAGTTTGTAGAAAATGAGACACTACACGACGATGTGTACTTTTGATTGGTCCGCTATTACGCGGGTTAATTGGATTGATCGCAAAGATATCACATGCTCCGGCAATTTCATGAATGTGCTGACTATCATAAGCGGCATCTGCAACGGAAAATAACACATTTTGGTTTTGTATATCCCGAAGCAATGCAGGAGCTATTTTACTATCATGTACATTTGCGGTTGTAAATGCATACGACAATATAACACCTTCTGGTGTAGAACAGACATGAGTTTTATATCCCTTATACCAACCATAGCGAGTAGATTTTCCCCATTTCGCTTGAGAATCATATAAACTACTCCGTAAGGCTGTACTATCAATTAAAACGCACGGAATTAACCCTAAATTCTTTTCTTGAAGAATTTGTTTATGAAGCAACGGAATTTCTTCGTTGCGAAACCAAGTGCCTACACGTGAAAAAGTAGATATATGAGGAACAAGCGAAAGGCCACAAGATACACGAAATGAAGGATATTGATGTAAAAAACGAGTTAACTTACGTAATGAATTGATCTGGAATACCGTTTTTATAAAAAAACATTTGAGTAAAGCTTTTCTACAGATGGGTGGGCGGCCTGTCATAGGCGGAACGCCTCCAATGGTTAAACTGTCTACGTAGGCAAATAAAATTTGTAAAATGGATTGATTTTGATCAAAATTGGTTATCATACTAGTAAATCCGTCCTTTCTGGAGATAGTTTTAGGATACTATCATTCTTCCAGGAAAACGGGTTTCTTTATGCATTCATTTTTGGATATTTATGAGTTTTGCAACACCCTC
>NZ_CP147983.1:2027432-2132094 GCF_045291115.1 Bacillus sp. PPSBB_2 | reverse complement strand
CTCGTAGAATATAGTTTAGATCAGTATTTCTGCTTTCTAATTACCCTGATTTTAAAAAAAATAGATAACAAGATTCCTTACGGAATTTGTTTCGATATTATTGAATTTCCCAGATACAATGGATGTATGGAAAGGATCCATCGGGAATTTGCTCATTTCCCCTGTAGCTCTGTCTACGATAAAAAGTCTGTTACCCGAGCCATTGCTATCACTACCAACACACTAGCTGTTTCGATAACTGATTGGGCTTTTGGATAGTAGTTCAAAAGGTAGCCCCCAAAAGTTGTCATTGTATTCTCGTAGGCGAGGTTGTGGTTACGCAATGAGCTTCTGGGAAATCCCATAGTATCGAAGCATATTCCAAATAACCAATGAAAGGAGGTCCTTCCAAATGAACTTATTTGTCGGATTAGATGTCAGCTCTGAGAAACTAGATGTGTGCTTTTTATCAGACGATAACCAATTGACAATTCTTCTTGAAGCGAGTCTCGGAAATGACGTGAAAGGCGCTCATCAAATTAAACAAAAAATTTTAGAATTTCAAAATGTGTACTCGTTTTCTCAAATCGTCATAGGCATGGAGTCAACTTCTATGTACAGCTTTCATCCTGCTACATTTTTTAATGAGGATCGAGAATTAAAGCGTATAAATACCGTCGTTACCATCGAAAATCCTTTTCGCATCAAGCAATTCAGTCGAATATTTGATGAAGATAAAACAGATAAAAATGATGCGATGCGAATCGCTGACTTTTTAAGAATCCAAAGATTCACTACGTCTCCCATTAAAGAAGAGAAATATATGGCTCTTCAACGTTTAACTCGCACACGTTACCAATTAATTGGACAACTTGTAGAAACGAAACAACATTTTCTCGAAAATTTAACTTACAAATGCAACACGCTCACGCGTGAGTTAAAGAATAGCGAAACTCCTTCTTCTGTATTTGGAGCTACCTTAATCGCTTTAATGACAGAAGATTATGGGTTAGAAGAATTAGCTCAAATGCCTTTAACAGATTTCGCCTCTTTGCTTCAAGAAAAAGGTAACGGCCGGTTTAAAAATCCAGAAGGATTAGCGAAAACGATTCAACGAGCCATTACTATGTCTTATCGTTTAGGAGAAGTCGCTCAAGAATCCATCAATATTATCCTGAGTATTCTTGCTCGCGAAATTCGTGCACTCGAAGCCAGTATCAAAGACCTTGATAAGGCAATTGAACAGCTCGTAATGGTCCTACCAGAATACCAATGCTTGACGAGTATTCCTGGTGTTGGAAAAGTGTATGCTGCTGGATTACTAGCTGAGATCGGACAAATCCAACGATTTGAAGACCAAACGAAACTAGCTAAATATGCCGGATTAAGCTGGAAAATCAAGCAATCTGGAAATTATCAGTCTGAAAATACGCCCTTAACCAAACAAGGCAATCGTTATCTTCGCTATTACTTAGTTGAGGCTGCCAATTCAGTAAGAAGATATTTGCCTGAATATCAAGCATTTTATCAAAAGAAATACAAAGAAACACCCAAACATCAACACAAAAGAGCCATCGTCTTAACCGCAAGAAAATTTGTGCGTCTGGTGGATACGCTACTACGTAACCATCAACTCTACACGCCACCAAGGAGCGTGATAGAAAAATAACACTTTGTTATTGACGCAATCTTGGAAACGGCCCGAAAAAATTTCATTTTTGGTCGGGTCTATTTCCGTATGCTGAAAAAATCGCACCTAGAAAAAATCAGTCTTGTTTTACTCTTGACTTATTACCACTAGACTTTAATTCCATCAGCTGTTTTCCCTTGAAAAGAGCTAATTTGTGTAACACCCATTATTTTTTGTAATACTGATTCGAAATGTTGATTTAACTCTTCAACATTTGAATTAAAGCGCGTTTGAAGTTCTTTCACTTCCTGTAATTCAATATTTTTGTCCACCTTACATCCCCCCTATTTCAAAATTAATGGCCCGGAATGCTGCTTAAACTTTTTTCAAGTTGTTCATCTTGTTCGACTATTTTCTCCCCGGCTTGTTGTATGTTATTTAAATCATTTTCTAATAACTGTTCATATTGCTGCACCTTTTGAGATAACATTTCGATTGCTTCACAAAATTGAGTTAATCTAGTCAAATTCGTACGACTCAACTGCATACCATTAAATTTAGTCTTCCCTAAATCACTAGCACCACTTTTCAAATCACTTACTTTCGCATCAAATACCCCTTTATTTAATTTAATTTCCCCCATTTATCATTTCCCCGCCTTCTGTACTTCTACTTGAATATTAGCGTCAACCATTGAAACACTTCTACTTAGAGAAAGAATACTAGACTCACATGTAGCGATTTCTCTTTCAAGCCGCCGTATAGCTTGATCGATGTCTTCTTGCACTCTCCCTAGTTCTCCAATAAACTTCCCTAAATTCGAAATGACTTGTTGTTCATATGTTTCTTTAAAAGTAGTTGCTCTTTGCCCTTTCCAACTACTCTCGTTTATTTCTAAAGACTTAAACTGCTCTTGATTTTGTTTAATTGCTTCAAGATTATTTACAAATTTCCCCTTAGCAGTTATTAGCCTTCGTAGTTTCATTTGTAATTCAGCCAATTGCCCTTGTTGATGACTTATACTACTTAATAAACCAGATTTTTGACTATTTAATTCCTCTATCCCCATGCAAATCCCCCCTTAAATAGTTGGCACTTTAATTCTAGTAGCAAAACGATTTTCAACAAAATACCCTTCAAATGGATTTAATTTTGTACTACTTAAATCTTTATTAGATACATCGAAGACCATTTGGCCTGATGATTTTCTAAGTAAAATAACATGAGATTGCGTTTTTATTGTTTTTGAAACTAAGTCATATCGACTGTCAATTGAATCAACATCACAGCCAATTACGAAGTGGATGCCCATAAATGCACCATTTGTTATTAATTCCGCTAAACTATATATATCGCTATCTTCTAAATTACTTAAAATATCATTTACATCTGCAATTACGATTACAATCGGCTTAAATTTCTTAATAAATTCTGCCGGATTCACTGTTTCACTTGATGCTTCCTGCTCCTCTTTAAACGCCGCTTCTCTCGATTTATAAGCGTTTGTAACTTGTTTAATCGTTTTCTCAATTCCTGTTTTTTCAGCTACATATAAAGCAGCGCTCTCTCTATAGTTTGAGAAATTTCGTGTTCTTGTATCAATTAAACCTAGGTCAAAGTGTCCACTGTCTGCTAACTGTTGAAGGAATTGATGAACTACATTTTCAACTTCATCTTTCTTAATTCCCCCTACAACAATATTAGACGCTTCCGTTAAATCTAATTCGAGAGGCGTAACGTTTTCTGTCTCTACACCAAATGTTAGTTTGCCTGCTTCAATAATTTTTCTTGTTTCTGGCCATGCAATGAATTCCTTGTATTCCAGAACTTCAGGTACCATAGGAATTGCTTTCGGTCTTTCTCCATCCCAGAAGGAATCCATCTCTTTTCCTTCAGCTTGTATATTTTCAATTCGAGTAAGGACATCTTCTCCATTTGTCGGTAAAGCTGTTTGGAAGATTGTTGGTTCGTCAATTTTAACTAAACCACGGCCTGCTAATTCTTCAATTTTTAAGTCTGTTCTTCCTACAATAGCTCTAGATTCTGCCTCATCTATCATATATAGAGCAATTTGTAGTTTAATATTTGTATTTACTTGTACTCTCAATGCATTTTGACGTGTAGCCGTAAGCATTAAATGAATTCCTACTGCTGCCCCTTCACGTACAATTTGTGCAATAATGCGTTCAAAGTCTTCGACAAATCCAGCTTCTCTAACAGCATCATAGTTATCTAACGTAATTAATATTGTTGGTAATACTTCTTTACTAGCTCTCTCATACATTTCAAGACTCGCAACACCATATTTACTTAGCAATTGCTTTCTATCTTTTAATAGGTCTTCTATGCGACGAAGAAATTTCTCGCATTTTTCAACTTGGTCTAATGTAATGATGTCTGCCACATGCGGTAAAGATTTTAATGGCATTAAGCCATTTGTTCCGAAGTCTAATAAATACACATGCAAATGCTCCGGACTATGCTGACGAGCTACATCCATAATGACTGATTGTAAGAATGTTGATTTTCCGTAGCCTGGACTTGAGAAGACCGCTACGTGTCCGTCTTTACTAATATCTAGTGTTAATGGTGTTTGTGATTGTAATTCAGGCTGATCTAGTAGACCAATTGTTGCTTGTAATGGTTTCTTTTCTTTCGTCCATGCTTCTTTGAACTGAATAGCGTGTAAGTCTTGTAAATATACGCTTTCTGGAAGTGGTGGTAACCACGGTCTAGCTAACGCTTCAATTTCATTTATTTCTGCGTAATCGTGAATGTAGTCAATAACAGCATCCAGTTCAGATGGTACGCTTATTACTTCTTTACTGCTACCAAGTCCACTTAAGTCTTCACTTAATATTTCATATTGTCCTAGATCATTTATTGCATAGATTGTTGCGTCTAAATGTTCTTTATCCTCTTTATTTTCTACATAGTCTGCTCCGCTCCAAGCTGATTGGAATAGTTCATAAATTTCATTATTCCCAACTTGTAAATAAGCACGTCCTGGTAATGTAATTTCAGCAGCATCTGGCGTTTTTAAAATTTCATTACTATCTGACGTATTTTGAACTTTTAGTGCTAGTTTGAATTTCGAGTTACTCCAAATTTGATCATCTACAACACCACTCGGTTTTTGCGTAGCTAATATTAAATGGATTCCGAGTGAACGACCGATACGCGCTGTTGAAACTAACTCTTTCATAAATTCTGGTTGTTCTGACTTCAATTCCGCGAATTCATCACTAATTAAAAATAGATGCGGCATCGGCTCACTTACTAAGCCTTCTTTATACAGTTTTTGATACTGATTAATATGGTTTACATCATTTTCACCAAATAATCGTTGTCTTTTCTGTAATTCAGCTTTAATTGATGCGAGCGCTCTCATACTTTGTGCTCCATCTAAGTTCGTAATTGTTCCTAATAAATGCGGTAAGTTTTTGAATAAATTCGCCATACCGCCGCCTTTATAGTCAATTAGTAAAAAGGCTACTTCGTACGGGTGGAAATTTACTGCTAGAGATAATATATACGATTGTATAATTTCCGATTTACCTGAACCCGTTGTACCTGCTATTAATCCGTGTGGTCCGTGTGCTTTTTCGTGTAAGTTTAAGTTTACGATATCTTCTTTACCACGTAATCCAAGTGGTACAGCTAAAGATTTATGCGCTGCATTTTTCTCCCAACGACTTGTAATATTCAGTTCTTTTACTTTTTCAACGCCATACATTTCTAAAAATGTTACGCTTTCTGGAATACTATTTTTTAAGTTTTGCAAATGATTTAATGGTGCTAATGCCCGTGAAATATCTTCTAAATTGAATCCTTTTGGCACATGATTTAGTTTAAATTGACGGTTAACAAGTTCTCCTTGCTCTAAGATGATGTTCCCTTGTTTTGCATCTCTTATATCTATTACCGTTTTCACATGCTCCGGTAAACTTTGCATAACATCTTGTACAAATACAAGTGATACACCTAATTGACTCGGATCATCATTAAAGAATTCCATAACAACATGGTCTAATATTAGTTTTTCATCTGTAATGAGAACGACATAGTGCGGTGCAAAGTACATTTTTTCATTAGTAGAACTTTTTTCATCTAGTTTTAATTTTCGTTCTTTCAATATTTGATACAAACTATTTAACACTTGATCACGGCTACGATCATGGTATACAAATCCACGTACATTTATATCGCGAACACTTCCATGAGGTAACCAGCGCATCCAATCCCATTTTTCTTTTTCTTCTTCCGGAAAAATAGTAATAAACTGCAAGTCATAATAACTATGGAATAAAGCCGTTTGTGCAACTAATAATTGTAATTGCTCTAACACTAAAGAGCGTTGACCAATATAACCGACTGGTCCATTCATTAAATCTGTTACAACTGGTACATCTTCCAACGATAGATAACGCTGTCTTAGTTCACGTGCTATATCAATTAATTCATCTTTCGTTTGACTAAATTCTTCTTCATTAAATTGAATTTCAAAACTCGTATTAGCTTGTCCTGTTCCAACGCTAAATGTTAAGAAATCATGATGTAACATTGTTTTTTCATAAATTCGAGGATTTACTTGAACTGCCATATTACGTATTACTTCTACATTTGGATTGTGATAATGTAATGCGTGACGCTGTTTTTCACTTTCTGCATGTAAATCTTTCGTTTTTTGTTTTATATACTCTCTATAGCTTTTATCTCGTTCAACAATGTCGACTTTATATTGCTTCAAATTTTTAATATACGATGTGACAGAAACAATGATTGTTACTAATGTCATCGCAATCGATGCGATAATAAACATTCCATATTTCATGAAAATAGCAAGTAATACAGTTACGACAATCATGACAAGTGAAGGTGCAATGATTCTTGCTAAATGCTCCGTTGGTTTTGATGGCATACTTGAAGGCTTTGCAATTGTCATTTTCTCTTCTGGTTCACGGTAAATAATACGTGGTGAACGATGATAGTCTGGATAACCACTTTGATAATTCGTTTCTGATTCTACTAAAATAGGTAACTCAGATTTCACTTTATCTTCTGAAGAAAGTACTTGAATGTCTTCACTACCAATCTCCAATAAAATACCATCAAAATATAATACGTCTCCTGATTCCAACATAACGCTATCTTTTAACTTCGTATAATTATGAAATACATCCCCGCCATACACGTTCACTTTAAAAGAATCGTACAACGTTTCGCGAGATAGCATTAAATCTACACTAGTCCCGGTAATAGAAATATCATCGTAATCGTTTTGACTCACTGTAAGAGAATGTTTCGTTCCGATATCAAACACTCTAGTTGTGCCAACAATAGATATAAAGATTTTCAAGCTCACATCTCTTGTTTTCCCAATCTCAATCTCCTTATTAAATTCTATTAATTGATCCTGTACCATCCAAGCATTTACTTCATTATTCCACTTTAACTCTACTTCTTGTTCTAAACTTGGATTCGTAATATCATTTGTCCACTCTTTTCCAATCGACACTATTGATTGCTCATTTGGATGTAATGTGCACTTATATATTTTGTCTCCATAAGTCAATACTAATAGTTGCTCCATCCGTGTTCACTGCTCCTTTTCAACTGTCTCATCAAGTGCTTACTCTTTTTTCTCTGTGTCCGACAAATTTTTATCGCTTGATGAATTGCCATATTTCTTTTTATATTCATCTAATTGTTGCTCATATGTTTTTAACTTTTGATCACGTTCTTCCCCTGATAAATCTGGATTATTTTTCAGTGATTCAATTTGTTTAACAAGGCCGTACATAATAAGCTGAGGATCATCAAGTGTCTTAGCTAAATCTAATGATTTATCAAAATTACCTTTTCCGTTATACATCCAATACAGCAAATACTTTTCATCACTTTTCAAACTAATGTTTTTCATAATCGATTTCTTTTGAGCTTCACCTAGTTTTTCAGCTGTAATGTATGCAAATGCTAACTCATATTTAGATGCAATCGGTAATGATTCAAACTCCTCCTCATTCAATTGCGTAATGACTTTGTCATAATCAGTTGCTATGAAACTTGCATTTGCTTCTAACAATTTATTTTGATAAGGAAATTTTATAAAAGTGAAATATATTAAAGGAGCAGCTAAAATAACTGTCGCCGCTATGAAGGAAAAAGCTAAGTATTTAAATGATTTATAGCTTTTTTTAGGTACTAACTGCATATTTTTTTCTGTTTTTGTTTGTTCCTTCTCAAAGCTGTCATCAAGAAACTGCAGTAATGCATCTAAGCTTTCCATTTGAGCAACGGTCTGTTCAAATGTTGTTTCTTTTGCATCTTTTAGTAACCCAGCATACAAATCATCAAAGTTATGTTTTTGGGAGAATAAAGCAATAATTAGACACTTATATTGTGTTAAAAACTGCTCTTCTAATAACGGGGTTGGCGGAACAATATCTCGAATTCCTCTATGTATAATACTTGGTATTAAATTAGCATTAAAAACTATATTGTCTGGATGTAAAAAGAACGTGATTCGTTTATTTAAATATTTACGAAACTGCGCAACATTCCGAAGTAGTCTTAATTTCTCATTTCTTCTAAAACGGCTAAGATCGTCCCACTTATATAATTTTTTATCTACTTGATATAGAAACGTAAACATATCATCCGTTTCTTCTATTGTTAATGGTACAAATTCAGATGATACGCCCGTAATTATATCGAATTGACGGAAGTCTTTTATACGTGTTTGAGATTTGGTCATCTCCAATTTCCAATTTTCTTTTTCTATTTGAAATTGATAGTTCATTGCATCAATTTGAATTATTTTTTCCGTCATGTTTATCCTCTTCTCCTTTTCTTTATAACCCGTAATAACTTATTTTCAAATAACTAAAAGTAAAAAATATTCTTTATAAAACTTGCAAAATATCTCCATCTGTTATTTGGTGATCAATTAAACGATCATTATCTGTTAAAACAATTGACTTATTTTTCACTTTAATCACAAAATGCGAACCTTCATGATTATCAATCTTTAGCGTATCTAATAAGTTTTTCAATAAATATTTAATAGATTGATGATTCGGAATACGCAAATCATATGTATTTCCATTCCATTTACTAAAATCTACTGTCACATTGATATGTGTTTGTATTGCCATCGCTTTACCTCCAACTTTTACGAAGAACCGTATAAATACCGATGCAAATAAGTAGAATGCCACCGCCAAATAATAATATTATTGTTATACTAATTGGCTCTTCATTCATTGTTTCATTACTTGCTACTTCATCTGCACTTTTTCTGACAATGTATTCACTGCTAAACAAACTATTTTTCGTATCTTTAACACTATTATTCTCTTTTTGTTTTATAAAAAGAGAATCTCGCAAAGCTTCCATATCTTTTTGTTCTTTCTTTTTCTTTTTCTCAATTTCTTCTTCTATATCTTTGTTAAATAATTCAATCGATGCTTTATCTAATTCTGTTTCCTTATGTTCCTTTTTATTTTTTTCTTGGTCGCTTTCTTCAAGTCGATCCACTTTAAACTTAATCTTCCCATCATCACCAAGATAACTGTCAGCCGCGCTCCTTATCGGTAGCGCGACAAACAGTAAAAGGATAGAGAGAAATGATAACTTAGCCACTATGCTCCATTGTTTGATCATTTACTTCTTTTTCCTCCCATTTCTTATGCCATACAAATAGATTACTAACCAATCCAATAATGGCAATTACAAACAATACGACAAAAATAACTTTCCCAGTATCTTTACCACTAATAAAATCATTTAGAAAACTTTCTATATACTGAAGCGGTGAGAATTGACGTATCTTTCCGACAGAGGACATTTGATCTACTTTACTTCCAACTGCCTCAGTTAAAAATAGGTACATGCTTAAAAATACTAATAGTATAAACATACCTACCATTTTTATTTGTCGTAATAAGTAGGTTGAGACCAATACAAACGCCATCATAATAAATGTGATGAACGCAATCCATAGTAAACTTTGATCCTGACCGAACTTTAAAAGACGCCCAGAAATGATACCTATACTAATCCCTTCCACAATTGATATACCGAAAGCTACTACTGTAGTTGGTACATTCATATCAATTAATGAGAATTTCTCTTCAAAATGATCTGATTGCATTCGTTTCTTTTCTTGATTCGCAATTGCGTATGCTGTAAATAATGCAACAATGAAACAAGTTAATACAATTAAGTACGGTGTAAAAGCATTACCTGCTACAATTACTCCATCATTTTGCTTTTGAACTGGACTAGCTAAAAAGTCATATAGCATTTCATTTTGACGATCTCCAATACGACTATTCGCTAAAATTTTCGTAAAGTTTTTGGAGAATGATTTATCATCTTCCATTTTCTTCGTAAAGTCGTTTAGTAATAAATCAGCTTTTGAAACAATTGTCGTTCCGCTGTCTTGAATTTCTTTTGCTTGTCCATTGATTTGATCAAATGTTTTATATACATCGTCTGAAGTTGCTAAACTATGCTTCGAACTTTCGACCAATGACTGACTTTGCATCATTAATGATTTAATACCAGAATCTAACGATAAAATAGCTGTTTGCTCACCAGCATGATTTGTTGTTAATACTTGCTGCTCTTCAACTAGCTTTAAGCTATTCTCACGCCATTTCGCTAAACCTTTTACATACTCTCCTAAATTTTCATTCATACTAGTTGCTTGTTGCGTCGTTCCATTTAATTTCTCCGCTAGTAGCATAGAATTTTGATCCGCACTAGTAATAGATTGTTGATAAGAGTTTATTTTTTGTTTTAAACCTGACATATCTTGCTTTATTTCTGTAGTAATACTTGATGAAACAAGATTTGAAATTAAATCAATTAAGCTTTGTTTATTTAATACGTAGTACAAAGATTGATCCGTCGCAATTGCATCTAAACTTCCCTCTTCTAACTTAGGACCTACATCTTTCGTTCTTAAATCAATCCCATAATACATTTCGTAAAGGCTCATTAAACCTTGATAACTTTCGACTGTATCTACTGCTTCTTTTATTAATACACTAGAAGTAATATCTGGTATTTTTTCTGTTTTTTGATGTATAACTTGATTCGTTGTACTTTCAATAATTTTTGAATTGCTGCCGTTATCTGTCCCAGTGTCTGGCTTCTCTCCTGTATCAGGTTTTTCTCCTGTATCAGGTTTCTCTCCTGTATCAGGGTTTCCTCCCGTGTCTGGATTTCCTCCTGTATCAGGTTTCCCTCCTGTGTCTGGATTTCCTCCTGTATCAGGTTTCCCTCCTGTATCTGGATTTCCTCCTGTATCAGGTTTCCCTCCTGTATCAGGTTTCCCTCCTGTGTCTGGATTTCCTCCTGTATCAGGTTTCCCCCCCTGTGTCTGGATTTCCTCCTGTATCAGGTTTTCCTCCTGTATCAGGTTTTCCTCCTGTATCAGGTTTTCCTCCCGTATCAGGTTTTCCTCCTGTATCAGGTTTTCCTCCCGTATCAGGTTTTCCTCCTGTGTCTGGATTTCCTCCCGTATCAGGTTTTCCTCCTGCATCAGGCTTGACACTGTCACCATTATTACTCTGTTCTGTTTTTTGAATAATAGGCGTTTTAGCATTGTGTACTAACGGCATTATGCCATACTGTGATTTATGAACCACATTTTCCACCTTGCTATTTTCCGTTTGTGTTCCTTTATCTTCTTTGTTAGGTTCTTCTTTTTCAGGACTAGTTTCTTTTTTATGAGTCCCGCTCAATTCCCACTGCCATGTTACAGGAGAGAAAACATCTATATTGATGTTTGGATCTTTTAGCTTCACATGTAACCTAATCTTTATATCCCCTTCATTACGAGGAGCTATTGTAATTTCTCCTGCTTCGCTTTGAAGAAAGTCACTTGTACGATCCACATCATCAATATATAAAGCTTCTGTACTTCCATCTAGTTTAAATTCTTCTGGAATCTTTATCTTCAAAATTTGCGGAGATTCCATTTTAATTACTTTAGCAGTATCACTAAATGTAATTCCCTCTGTATAAAGTCTATCCTTTACTTCTTTAATTGCGTTTCCTAAAGATATTTTATTTACAGGATCATAATAAAAATTATTTTCTTTATTATATTTTTTTGTAAATTGAATTACATTTTGCAGTTGTAATTTCGTTGTATTTGGCAAATCACTTTGACCGATTTCTTCCATGTTTAAACTAGGTAATTTCGCAATTAAATTCTCGATTTGTTTCTTTATTCGAGCATCTGGTTGTTTCATTAATGTATTTATGAAGATTTCTTGCTTTCCATCATTCGACATAGATTGCTTTAATTTCTTAATTACCGTCTCTTGAATATCACTTTCTAACTTCCCTGCAAGTTCTGTATCATATTCAGACACTTGTTTTTTTACATCTGCTAAATATTTTTGAATTGCTGAAGCATCAGTTAAAATTTTCGGTTCTTTCTCTGAAAACGTAAATTGATTTGAAATAATTTTATTAGCGGATTCCAATGCACTTAATTGCTTTAAAGCATCGCCTGTATTCATATCATTCATATATTGATTGAATTGATTTGTGAAATTATTCGCTAACAAATTGTTATCAGTTTGCATTTTTTGAAAGTTATTAAAACCATCTAAGTACGTACTGTTAGATTTATTCCCTTCATCTAACGCTTGACCGAAACCTTTTAAAACATCCTGAAATCCTTTGAAACTATTAACAGAAACACCTGTATAATCTTGTACTGTTTTAAATTGATTTGTGTAATTTGCTAACGGACTATGTATATCTTTTTTATACATAGTTGTTTGAACGTTTCCTTTTTCAATTATTTTACCTATATTATCTTGTGCACCTTGTAGCTTACCGATAATACTCGCAAAATAAACGTCGATTATTTGCTTATTGAAATCTTCTAAAATAACAGAAGCTGTATTTTCTGCCTCAGCTTTCAAATCCTTATTCCCAGTTGCATTTACTTTGTAGTTTAACGTTAATTTCTCCGGAATCTCTGAATCAATCGCAACTGCTTTCCTAGAAAAATCATTTGGAATAACAATCATCATATTGTAATTATTATTTTTCAATCCATTTTCTGCTACCCCGCGACTAACTACGTACCATTCTTGTTTCGTATTTTTATTTACATTTTTAACAAATTGATCTCCAAACGCTATTTTATTACCCTCAAATACAGTACCCTGATCTTCATTTACCAACGCAACTGTCATTTTTGGTGTAGTATTCTCATTAGCTTTCTTAACATTTTGATTTAATGCTAAATAGGAGACCCCTGTTGATAGTACAAGAGCTAAAATAATAAACAACAAGATGCTCCATTTGAACTTTTTCACTACTTATCACTCCTGCGACTGCGAGTCTATCTAATGAAAGACTTCGTATCTTACTCTAGTTTTAAAGTAATTTAGCCATACAACGTATGGTTGCATGGCTAAATTATATATTTCTTTTTATCTGTCTTATTGTAGACCGAAATTACGAGAAAGATCTTCGTCATGTCTAGCAACAGCTTCCGCAGTTTTATTAAGCTGCATATTAATTTCTTGTAATAGCTGTGCGAAGTTTTGTACTTTTGGCTTTAATTGATTGAACTGTTGGTCAAAACCTTCGAAAGCACGACCTTCCCATTCTCCTCTTAATTCATTTTGTAAGTTTTGTAGTTGACGTAAAATGTCCTCAATTTGATTTGCACCTTGTCCATATCGAGTCGCTTTCGATTTAAGCTCCTCTGGTGACATACGAATTTGTCCTGCCATTATTAAATCCCCCTTAAAATTAAAAAATAGTAAAATTAACCAATAATTTAAAAATTTCTAAACAAAAAAATGATATTTTTCCAAAATTTCTCTTTTACTATAATAACGATATATTGTATAATACTAATTTATTTATTTTTTAAGCACACTCTATAAATCTACTATAAAATAAAGGCAAACCATCTATTTTATACTTATTCGCTTTAAATTCCAGCGATAAAGTAGCCACTAAATCATTGTTTTCTCTTCTCCCATTCAGACTATAATACTCACTTCAAAATCATAATTACCTGCCTTTCAACAAACCCAAACTCTTCGTACATCTCTTTTGCAAAATTCCCAGCAAATACATTCAACCGAATTTCTGAATACTTCTCCTTTAATTCCTTAATACCAGCTTCCATCAGTTCTCGCGATAATCCTCTCCCGCGATATTTTGGGAAAACGTACAATTCATATATAAATCCAAGTTTTTCACGAGAAAAATAGTCTGTATTTTCCCCTATTAATATCCATCCCATTACTTTATTTTCTTCTTTAATAATTAAATAGTATGCTCCTTTTTCTACAATCGGCTTTGTAATCTCAATTGCTTTCTTGGTACTTAATTGACAATTGCCTCTCGTCCCTTCAAAAAGCGATTGAGCCGCATATTTTAATATTTCATTGGTATCTTCTTGATTCGCCTTAATTATCATTTTTCACAACTCCCCTTGAATAATAGGCATTACTATCGCTTGTTCAAGATTCTCCGCTTCCATAACAATTGCCGTTAATCCGTGTTCTGTACTTGTTTCATGGAGCTCTCCCTTTTCCCAAAACACAGCTTGTCCCGCCTCTATCTTTATCTTTTCTTTATTTACTCCACATACATATCCTGTCCCGTCCACAATAAGAAGCAGTTGAGATACAACTGCTTCATGATTACCGATGATTCCATTCTCGTGTAAATGCATAGCACCGATATGTATATTTCCTCGATGGTTTAATATTTTCGACATGATGAAATTAGATTGAAATACTGATAGGTGCTTTCCTACTTTTTCACTAAAATCAAAAATTTTCATTACTAGTTCTCCTTATACGTATAAAACCATCCTTACTGTCTGCATCATATGTCCTTCAAAGTCTTCTTCAAATTGCTCTAATTCAGCAAAACCTTTCGCTTCATAAAAGCGTTTTCCTTTTTCATTTGCTGCTTCTACATGTATGTACAATTTCCGTATCCCATTTAATGCTTTAATTCCTTTTTGTAATAAAGCACTTCCGATCCCTTTTCCTTGCTGATCTGGTAACAAATAAATCGCACCTAATTCCGCTTCGTTTTGTAGTCTAACAGGTGAAAAGTTCGCAAACCCTATTACTTCACCCTCTTCTTCCGCAACGAATAAATGTGTATTTTTAAGACGATATTTCATTTTTTCATCAGAATATGCCTCGTCTAAAAAACTATCTTGAATTTCTCTCGGAATAATGCCTTCATATGTATCATGCCAAGCTATTTTTGCTACTGATTGTACAGCGTGAATGTCTTCTTGCTTCATTTCTCTAATTATATATGTCATCTCGATGTCTCCATTCTCTTTAAATTATATTCTGCTAATATACTAGAAGAAACGGCAAAACCATTTTCATAATTCACCTTAATTAATTTTAATTTCTCAATTGAAGCTGTTGCAAAATTAAACTTTCCATAAATATATTCCATTACACTTAAAAACTGCTTTGTATGTAATCTATTTGCAATTGTACAATGCGGAACCCATTTTCCCGGTACGTAATATGAATTTGGGTTGTCATGAAAAGTTTTAAAATAATCATGATAAGAATAATGAAGTTTTAACAATTCATCGGTAACGGTCGGCGCTAGAAAGACCGTTCCATTAGTAGGAAAAATTCCAACAGAAGGAAAAGTTACTGCGTCTATATTTTCTTGAATAGCTACAAACTCCCCTAGTTTCTCCGTATACAAATGAACATCTAACTCATTATAATCCGCAATCGTTATATGAGGTTCTACTCCAGCTAATTGATTTGTTCCAATTACATTTGTTAATTCATTTTGCAGTTCTGTAATTTTATTAGTAAACACACCATCAAATGTAGCAATAATAGCGTACAATCTTTCTCACCCCTTCGTTACACATAGCGCTTCCCATTCTTCACGAATCATGCCCATTCGAATAGAATCATAGTATGTTCCGTTATAATAACGACACTTTCGCATTCTACCTTCTAAGCTCATTCCTATTTTCTCCGCTACTTTCATCATTCGTTCATTACCAGACCAAGTCGTGAGCCCTACTCTACCAATTTCCATCTTTTCAAATAATAAATCTCGATATAACGTTAACGCTTCTGTACCGTAGCCACCATTCCAGTAAGTTGGATTATAAATAACAATTCCCATCTCCAACCAACGCGTCGGTTTATGCTCCCAATAAAATCCGACCGTCCCTATAATTTGACCGTTATTTTCTATAATTAAATTTGACAGTGGTTCTTCTTGCAAACGAGTTTGCATCTTCTCTTTATAGGAAGAGTATTCTTGCATTGAGAACGGGAAATATGGCGCATCCCATTTCTTCCATTCTGGGCTTTCTTCTTTAAATATGATATTCCATAATGTTTTTATATCCGATTCTTCTATTGTACGAATTGTAACTTTCTTCCCCTTTAATACAACGTTTTGCATAATTCCCTCCTGCATTCCTCTTTATTTCATATATAATTATAATATTTTTTCAGAAAAATCAAAACTAATATCATTTATTATATTGTATAATTTTGTTATTAGATACCAATTATTGATTTAGAAAGCTGGTGATTTAGTGAATAATCGATTTAGTATTGCTATATTTCTCACTATTATTACGACAAATATTATTCTATATTTCTTCTTACCATCAAATATTGTTACGAAATGGGACTTCAATGGAACGCCTACATCAACAATGGATAAAAGCACTTTTGTAATCGTAAATATAATTATATGTTCCTTCTTATTCTTTGTATTTTTAGCTTTATCTAAAGCAGCGAGTAACCAGAAATTTCTCCATTGGATCGGCAACACAATGTTACTATTCTTATTTTTTGTCGATATTGTCATCGCCCTCATCGCTCTTGGCTTTTCACTTCCTCTTGATCATTTCATATTTTTAGCATTAGGGCTTTTATTTATATTAATAGGTTATTTCAGTTCCAAAATTGATACGACTAAATCAACCGTTTCATTAGAATGGAATGATAAGCACCTTGAAAAAAGAGCTTCAAATATTAGTAGTATTTCAATGATGATAGCAGGTATTTTTTTAGCGATACTTCCTTTTATCGTTTCTGCTCCCTATAGAGGTTATGCTATACTAGCAATTCTTTTAGGAATGACGCTTATCATTCTGCCGAGTACGATTTATTTACTTATTAAAGACAGCAAGCAATCTACTCCTTTAAAAAAATAGGAGGTTATATCCCTCCTATTTCAGCTTAATGTTTTATTTTTCACTTTTTCTATCTCAACTAAAATCCCTTTCCCTATCCAACCCTCTACGCCATCTTTTTTAATTAAATCATATCCTGAACAGCTATCATCAATGAGAGAAACGATATCTCCCTTCCTAACGCTTATTTGCGCACAAGAAATATCGGTTTTCACTGTATATTCACCTGACTCAAGTTGTTTCATATATTCATTTTTTACAGTGAGTAAATTATTCGTTTCCTTTTGTTTACATACGGTGTAATCTTGCATCTTCTCGATAGGCTCTATGTAATAATACGGATATGTCACTCCGCCCTGCATTTCTGAATTCGCATTAAAATCCGCTATTACTTCATACTCCGGAAAATAGTCTACATATGTATAAGAAAACGTATCGCCCGTTTGTTTCCTCTGAATAATAAATACGTTTAATTGCCCTGCTTCTTTAATTGCATTTCCTCCATCAATTGCAATAATTTTTTTCTCCTTATCAATAACTGGATTGTTAGACGGTGCTTCTTCAGAATAGTTCACGACAGGCCAATGACCAACTATTACATACTTATTTGCTTTATGTGATTTATTAAAAAACTGTGGCATTGCTATCGCATTTTTGCGCTCAGTTTGTTTCCAATCTACTCTATCTTCTAGACCGGCATGCACAAAAATATAATCTTCTGTTTCAATCGCTGTTGGCAACTCTGTTAGCCAATATAGTTCTTGTGAAAATTCACTTAACAATGCTTCTTTCACTTCACGAATTGAAGTGCCCTCATGAACTGAAAAACCCAATTGCTCTAGCCATTCATTAAAAATCGAGTGCTTTCTCATACATAAATAATTAATAAGATCAGGATTTTCATTTAGAAGAGCATCAACTATAACTTCACAATTCCCTTCAACAACGTGAACCTTTGAATTGTTCTTTACAAGATTCATAACGTAGTTTACTACGCCTACGCTATCTCGTCCTTTCTCGCAAAGATCTCCATTAATAATTAAATAATCTTCATCTTTAAAGTTAACTTTATGTAGTGCTTCTTTTAAAAGATTTAATTCTCCATGAATATCAGATATGACGATAACTCTAGCATCATTAGGGATTGATAGTTCCTTTATTTTTTTCAAGTATAAGCGCTCCAATCATTCTCTTTATTAAATTAAAACAATTCGACAAAATACACTATATAACCTTTTCAAATACATATACCATAACTTACAACCTATTTACGGTTTAATAATAACTTAAAAAATAAGAAGAAGCTGTTCCCAACTTTTGCGGGACAACTTCTTCTTATTTTTTATAATTCTTTATGAAAAGAATAACTCACCTTATCATACCCTTCTCTTTCATAAAAACGATGAGCATCAATTCTTGAAAATGCTGACGTGAGGACGATAGACTCACATTCGTTTTCCTTTCCCCAGTTCTCTATATACGAAAGTAATACTTTCCCATGTCTTTTTGAACGATGTGCTTCTGCTGTTACAAGGTCATATACGAAAACGTGTTTCTTATTATAAAAGTTCGTACAAATTGCTACACCTGCAAGGCTAACAACTTCACCATCCTCATTACGCAGCGAAAATAGTTTATAATTTTCTTCTTTCATATTTCGAAATAAAGAGCTTGTTTCCTCTTTTGAAAGTTTCGTTCTTAATTGCTGTAAAACAGGTAATACTTCATGTAATTGCTCTTTTGTTACTACTTCTTTAACATTCATTTTTAACTCTCCCTTAACTATTTAAATAATTTTCTAAATGTTATATCATTATTATAGAAAGAAACTGCCCTTTACTTAAGTGGCAGTTTAAGTGTTTTTTATAAGGCCAGTTTTAAAGGAGAGTTTTATATGGATTTTACTATCCCATTGCAATTACAAAGTAACACACCTATTTACTTGCAAATTTACGAATATATAAAAGCTGAAATTATACAAGGGACTATTTCTGTTGGCACACGTCTCCCCTCACACAGAAATTTAGCATCACAACTTAATATTAGCCGCATTACTGTTGAATCAGCTTATCAACAGTTATTAGCTGAAGGTTATGCAGAAAGTAAACCGAAACGTGGTATTTTTGTAGCAAATTTCGATATTGACGTTATCCCAAATAAAAAACGAAATGCAGCAAAGAAGACGAACAATTTGATAGAAGAAAAATTTGAATATGATTGTAGCCAAGGGCTTATTGATCAAAATGCATTTCCAATTACAAATTGGAAACGAGCATTACAAGAATCCATACTTACATACGAAAATGCACTATTTGCCAAAGAAGATCCTCAAGGTGAATTCGCTCTTCGAGAGCATATATCAACATATTTATATCATTCTCGCGGTGTACATTCTTCACCTGATCAAATTGTGATCGGCGCCGGAACACAGCCACTTCTCTGGCTACTACTTCAACTGCTTGGCCCTACAAAAGAATACGGCATTGAAAACCCTGGATTTCACCGTATACACGCAATTATTAAAAGCTGTGATAGACAAATTCATCCCATACTATTGGATGAAAAAGGGATTGATATTTCTAGTTTATACAATACAAATTCTAATGTCGCATACGTTACACCATCACACCAATTTCCACTCGGGATTATTATGCCTTTATCTAGAAGATTAGAATTGTTAAAGTGGGCTAATGATTGCAATGGATACATTATTGAAGATGACTATGACGGAGAGTTTCGCTACGCTGGTAAGCCGATTCCTTCTTTACAAAGTCTTGATTCAAATGAACGCGTTATTTATATGGGAACTTTCTCAAAATCTTTTTTACCTTCTTTACGAATGGGATATGTTGTTTTACCACCACATCTTTTAAAAACATATCAAGAACTGCATGGAATTTTCAAACAAACAGTCTCTACAATACAACAACTTGCTTTTGCTAACTTTATACAAAACGGGAATTGGGAACGTCACCTTAATCGGAGTCGTACACTATATAAAAGAAAACATCATACGTTAGTAAAATCCATTACGAAAGAAATGGGGGCTAATGTTCAAATTCTTGGCGAACAGTCCGGACTTCATATTGTTTTATGTGTAAATAACAGTATGAATGAAAATGAACTGATTGAATCCGCTAAAAAACAAAGCGTTAAATTATACCCACTTTCTCCATATGATTTCGTGAATGATTTACGTAAGGAATCATACGTATTACTCGGCTTTGGTAGTATTCCGGAAAATAAAATTGAAACGTTGGCTATATTATTGAAAGATGCTTGGTTTCCTAGTTGCAAGGAAACTTGTTAACAGTGGGTTTAACTTGTAACATGTTAACAATTCAACAAAATAAAAAAGAAGGCTGTTCCAAAATAACTTTTTGGACAGCCTTCTTCTAGTTATTCACCTGACCTAGCTTTCCTTCCCGGACGTTTCACACCAGTCGTTTCTGTTGAATAGGAAGCTTCAATTATAGCCGTTGGATCTACAGAGAGAACGAGATCTTTCATTTTCGGATAAATGAATCGGTTTGTAATGCAATAAATGATTCTCTTATGCTCCCCTAAAAAACCACCTTCTCCATGTAGATACGTAACAGATAGTTGCAATTCTTTCATAAGTAAATCGCCTATTTCTTTATTCTTACCAGAAATAATCATAACGCTCTTACCTTGATTAATACCATCTAGTATAAAATCAATCATCTTCGTAACAATATAGAAAATTGCTAACGAGAACATCGCTTGTTCGATTGAAAATAAAATGGCAACAAAAATGAAAATAACTGCATTTACTGCAAGTAAAAATGTACTAATCGGTACATTAAAGTGTTTATTCATCCAAACTGCCAACATTTCCGAACCGTCAATTGCTCCACCCATTTTAACAACAATCCCAACACCAATTCCAAACAGTACTCCACCATAAAGTACAATTAATAACTCAGAAGTCGTAATTGCTGGAAATGGTTTTAAATAAATTAATCCGAGTGTTGTAACTACATTCGCATAAGATGTACGGATAAAAAATTTCTTTCCCATTACTTTTGCAGTAAATAATAAAATTGGGATATTAATTCCTAAGAACACACCATAAAGCGGCAATCCTGCGACTTTATTTGCCATAATAGCAATAGCCGTTACCCCGCCATCTACTAATCCATTAGGTGCTAAAATAAGCTCTAATGAACCTGCTACTATAATTGAGCCAATTGTTAATAATACGTATTCAAATACTTTCTTCATTCATTACCCCCAAAACTTATATATTTTCTTAGTATTATTTTAACGTAATTTTACTACTAATTCAAAGGTATCGATTTATATACAGAAAAGTTTCTCCTTTATCGCTATTTTTATGTAACACATGTAACGCGTAATACTAAAAACACACTTACAAATTAAAAGTAAGTGTGTTTTTAACATCTATTTAATCTTTACGTACGGCTTCATTTTTAATTTGAATATTTCCTCAACTGCCCTTTGATATCCACCGGCATTTCTAAGCGACTCTCCCACTTTACGACTATTCTCCTTAAACGTCACATCATCCATTACTTTCTTTACAGCCTCACGTAACAATTCAGAAGTTAACTCGTTGCGATTAAGTCTTATTCCTGCCCCTACTTCAGTCAATCGTTTTGCAACGAATGGCTGATCTCCTGTTACCGGAATTACAACTAATGGAACACCGTAATATAACGCTTCACTCGAACTATTCATACCACCATGTGTCACGAATACATCAGCATGCTGTAAAACTTCTAATTGCGGGACATAATTATACAACTTAAAGTTTTTCGGGATATTTTCAAATTGACTTATATTTATCTTCTTACCAACGACTAATACGACTGTCGCATCAACATCTTTAAAAGCTTCAAAACATTTTTCATACAAAGCAGGTTGTTCATTAAAAACTGTTCCCATAGAAATGAAAATCACTTTTTCATTTTTTAAATCTTCGGTAGGAAAACTCCCCACTTCTTTTCGAGTAGCAATTGATGGACCTACAAATTTATACGATTCATCAAATACCTCTGAACGTGGCTGATATTCTTTTGAAGTATATACAATCGTAATATCACCAGGATGGTTCATAATATCATACATACTATTACATTTCATTCCATACTGCTTATTCCATCTTTCCATTCCCGCTAAACAAGATTGATATAATGGATCCATTTCATCTACTTGTCTCGATTCTTGCTCATCATGAAAATTAATGTACTGATTAACAGCAAACGTTGTACAGGATGAAACACTTGGTAATTGTAAAATATTCGCTATAATACGTCCTACTGGAAAATGATTATCATATATTAAATAATCGTATTTTTCCTCTTTTGTTTCTTCTACAATTTGAGTAACAATACGCTCTGATGCTTCAATCATATGAGATAGCATCGTCAAAGGGCTCCCACCTTCATTTACTCGTTCCATAATATTAATTTGAGAGAGAAAATTCTCAAACACTCGGAATTCCGCACCTGTTGCTTCAACCTTCTTTCTATAATCTTCAATACAATAAGAAACAACTGTTTCCCCTCGCTGAATTAACTCACTTACAATAGCTAAAGTCGGATTAATATGACCTTCCCCAGGAAAATTTATTACGAGTACATTTGCCATAACATTCTCTCCTATCCAATTAATATAATAAAATTAACAATTAATTATATTAATTAATTTAAGTCTATTATAAATGAATGCATTCTACTTCTTCATGCTTTTCTCTTCATTTTATTATTGAGAAATATTTTCTATAGTCTACATTATTGTGATTCACAATCTTATAAATGAATGCTTAATTTTACTTTTACTCTTCATAGATTTAAAGATACGAGTCTTACATTCAAGTATTACCACCATTATTTTTAGACAATTCATACAAAAATAGAGAAATATAATATTTTTAATGAGTTTTCACTATAAATGTAAGTATGCTTTCAATCTTTTTATCTTTATCCTCATAACTCATCATCTGTTATATAATGAATTTATGGAATTTACAGAAAAAGGAGTCTTTTCATGTTACAACAACTATTCAATTCACCTATTCTATCCGTTCAAGCCTTGCACCCAGGTTATGAAGATCATGCAAGTGATGTTTTTCTCGTTCAAACAGAAGATACAGAAGTTATCGTTCGTGCTTCTAAAATGAATGAAGAACCAAATAATGATTTTTGGTGGGGATGTAAAAATCTATTTGGAATTGATCCAAGGAACGTCCATCATTTAGAAACTGTACATACATTGCTGCAAGAACATACGAATCTTCCTATCCCAACAATATTAGAAAAACATGTTTTAAATAGCCGTGAATTTGTGGTGGTCGAAAAGTTAGTAGGTAACACAGTTCAATCTTTTATCGAGCAACCAGATTCTATTTTATTCAGCCTAGGAAAAGGACTTGCAGAAATACATAAATTTAAAGCCGATTTCATAGGAAATCCGTCTGGCACGTTCCAAGTTCCACTAGATGAATTCCAATCACATATTTTAAACGTGAGTAAAGAGCTTGTGAATATGTTTTATTCCGATGATGAAAGCATAAAAAATGCATTCCCTACCTTTGAATCACAACTTTCTTCCCTGTCCGTACCAAAGGAATCTACACTCGTCTTAATTGATATGGATCCTACTCAATTTTTATCTGACGGTACAACTATTACGGGTTTAGTAGATACTGAAGCTTACGCTGTTGCTCCGCGAGAGTTTGATTTTATCGGACTAGAATATGTACTTACCGAAAAAGAAGCACATGCCTTTAAAAGTGGTTACGAAACAATTATGTCTATTCCTCACTTAGAAGAATATAGACAGCCTTATCGTTATTTATACCGACTGTTATCTGTGCAAGGTAATGTGGAATTAAAGAAATGGTTAAGTCACCCATCCTATTTTTAAATACAAATGAGAGGGAGTATACAATGGATATTCAGAAAAAGCGTTCTGTAACAGAAAGTGAAATACAGCAAATGAAGGATTTAGCTTATATTTGCGGACAACAAGATAATCTTGATTACTCTTCAGATTTACATATCAACTTTTTAAAAAATCGAAATGAAGATTATATAAACGTTTTTCTTCTTTATAACGGTACTCAATTAATTGGCGCTTTAAATATGTATGATTTCGAAAGACCAACAAAGCTTGAACTAATAGGCTTTGTACATCCTCATTTTAGAAAACAACATTTCGGAACTATCCTTTTACAAACTGCAATGAAAGAAATACAAAATAGAGAGACAGATGAAGCTCTTCTTATTATTAATGGGGATTCTATTTCTGGGAATGCATTTGTAAAACATATGAAGTTACCATATTTATATAGTGAATATAGTATGGCGTTCAAAACAAACGAAATTCAAAAAACAACAGATAATAATATACAGCTTACTCTTGCACCTTCAGAATCACTTCTTGACCTTATTAAAATTTCTAGTAAAGCTTTTGGTGATTCAGTAGAAAATACGGCTACATGGTTACAAAAAATGATGAATTCATCTTCCCATCAAGTTTACAGTGCCCTTATTGCTGAAAAAGCGATAGGAACAATTACAGTTTCTAAACAAGAGCAATCTACTACACTATCAGGATTCGCCGTTCATCCTTCTTATCAAGGTAAAGGATACGGAAAAGATATTCTTTGTAATATAGTACATACCCTTATTACAGAAGGAGTTTCAACAATTGAGTTAGACGTCGAAACGAAAAATATCCACGCTTTAAAACTATATACGCAATGTGGTTTTGAAATTAAAACGAGGCATGACTATTATAATTTAATGAATTTTTAGGTGAATACATATGTTAGAAAAACAATTTATTCTAATTATGATATTTTAGCAAACATCTATAATAAACATTGGAGACATTTTGTTTAACACTCCTACCCAGCCTCGTTTTACAAGATGCTCTTCCCTACTCTCGTATATTAGATCTTTGTTGCGGGACTGGTCATCTCTGCCGGTGATAGTTTAATTTAGATGAACTAAAAAGTGTGTTTCACAAAGTTTACTCCGTATTACATAACGAGGGTATATTCGCATTTGATATGAATAAAAAAACTGAATCGAAATGATTCAGTTTTTTCTTAATATATTTACAACTGCAGTTGTTTCGTCATTTTCTTTATAGACACGCGGAATTCTTCTATCTAGCATACATGTAACTTCATAGTTTATTGTACCTAACATATCCGCTATTTCTTCTACTGCGATATTTTCTTCACCTTGTTTACCGTAGAATACTACTTCGTCTCCTACTTGTACTGGCATCGCTTTTGAAACATCCAACATTAACTGATCCATACAAACACGGCCAATAACAGGTACTCGAACCCCGTTAATTAACGCATAGCCTTTATTAGATAATTGACGATTATAACCATCAGCATAACCAATTGGTACAGTCGCAATCCATTCTTCACCAGTTGTTACATACGTATTCCCATAACTTACACCACGATTCTTCTTCGCATGTTTAATATGAGCTACTTTTGATTTTAAAGACAACGCAGGCTGTAAAGAAACGACTGAATGATCCACTTCTTTTGACGGATACATACCGTACACGCCTATTCCAACGCGTACCATATTTTGAAATGTGTTACTTAATTCCATTGATCCCGCACTATTTGAACTATGAATATATGGTATTTGAATTCCTAATTCTTTCGCTGTATTAACAGCCTTTTCAAATAAACTTGTTTGCATATTCGTATATGATTTATCGATTTCATCTGCCGTAGAGTAATGCGTAAATATCCCTACTACCTCTACATACTCCATACGGTTTAATTCTTCTAAAAATGGTTTAACTTCTTCTTCTTGTAAACCGATACGACTCATTCCTGTATCAATTTTCACTTGAATTTGTACTTTCTTTTGAAGACAGTTTGCAATTTCATTTATACCATGTAAATCTTCTACTCTATAAACAGTCATCATAACGTCATATTGAATTACATCTTCTACAGCCGCTACTGGTGTGTATCCTAAAATTAAAATCGGCACAGTAATTCCTGCTTCTCTTAATTCTATTGCTTCATCTACAAATGCAACTGCAAGTTGATGTATCCCAGCTTCAATTGCAGCTTTGGCAACTTCAACTGCCCCATGGCCATACCCATTCGCTTTTACAGCAGCCATCATCTTAATTTCTTCATCATTTACATGTTTTTTAAATTCTTTTACATTATGTTTTACAGCATTTAAGTCAATTTCTACAATTGTATCTCTTCCATATTTCAAACTCATTGGTCTAACTCCTAACTCAATAATTGCATTCCATTCTATTTCACGTTTCATATGACCTTTTACAATATAATACTTTTCATTATGCTAGTCAAACTACTAGAATTTTCGGAATTTTGAGTATGATATAATATCCTCAAGAAACTATTATATACGGAGACGAGGAGAATTACAATGTTTGTTCAATCTGCATTGCATCAACTAAAAGTTGCTATTGATACTTCTATTTATATGCTTAACCAATATAGTGAAAACGATTTAAAAATACAACCGATTCACTCAAAACGATCATTATTTGAAATGTGTGCACATCTTTCTCTTATTTGTCATGCTGATTTACTCATTTTAAATGGTATTTCAGAAAAAGAATTACATACCTTTTATATAGAACATACGCCCGTAACAGTTGCTCACATGCAACAAACGATGATTGAAGGATACAACCTTCTCTCTAAAACATTTCTTTCCTACTCCCAAATAGAATTAGCAGAAGTTATGACTGCCTATTGGGGTATTTCTTATTCGCGCTTTGAATGGTTACTTGAAATCGTTGCACACTTTTATCATCATCGTGGACAAATTCATATTTTATTATGCGAGCATATGAAAGATCCTCGCATTCCTTTATTTGAGTGATTTTCCACTCATTCATTAATTATAAATAGAGAAGCTACAAAACCAATAAAAAGTATCATTCCTAATAAAATAAATGTTTGAGCATAACCGCCTATTTTCATAAGATAAATAGAAATGATAGGTCCTATACTAGTACCTAAAAATAAAATAAAAGTATAAATAGATATTGCTATTCCCCTTGCTTTCCCTCCTAATTGACCTACAAGAGAAACTAAAGACGGAACGGATATAGCAATACCTATTACAAAACAGACACTCATCATTACAAGTAGAGATAGATACGAAACAAAGCCCATTGAACTTAGAACCTGTCTGAAATCTATGATATAATCTATACAAAAAAGGATGTTTCCTAATGATACATGATTATACCAGTAATATTACTCGTAAACAGTTTGAACTGATTCGTGAAGATTTAGAAAATGCACGGAAAACGACGCGCCCACGCACAGTTGATTTGTACGAGGTATTCTGCGGTGTACTATATTTGCTTACGACAGGTTGTCAATGGCGTAATCTGCCAAGGGACTTTCCAAACTGGAAAACCGTCTATTCCTACTACCAGATTTGGCGGAAAGTAGACGAGAATGGCATAAGTCTTCTTGAAAAAGTGCATAAAAAAATTGATCGAAACCTATCGTGAACAAGAGGGGCGAAAAAAACAGACAAGCTTCTGCATCGTAGATGCACAAAGTGTAAAAAACACATGGATAGCGAGTGAAAAAGGCTACGATGCGGGAAAGAAAGTATCAGGAATCAAACGACATATCGCTGTAGACACCAATGGTCTCATTCATGCGATTGAAGTAACAACTGCGAATATAACAGATCGAGAAGGTGCTATCCAAATGTGTGAAAAGCATAAAAAATCATTGGACAAAGTGACAAATATACTTTGTGATGGTGGATATACGGGCCCATCATTTGCACAATCGATAAAAGAAACGATTCATTGTTCAGTTGAAATTATCAAACGCTCGGAACTTCACAAGTTTGTTGTGTTACCCAAACGCTGGATCGTAGAGCGAACTTTTGCTTGGTTGGAAAATTACCGCAGACTGTGGAAAAACTGTGAACGAACACTTGAAAACAGTAGACAAAGTTGCTTATTGGCAGGTGTGGCAATTTTATTGAAAAGATTCTAGACAGGTTCTTAGACTAAAAATAGCAATCAACAATCCTCCTTGAAGAACTTTCCTTACTTCAAACCTCTTTGTTAAACGACTTGCAAGTGGTGACAGCAACATACCAAACAGCCCTGCTAAGCGAAAATAAAGGATTTGTTCTGCAGTTAAATTGTAAGTAGGAGAGCTCAAATAATTCCCTAAAACAGTATACATATTAACAAAAGCCATTATTAAAACAGGATTTTTCACACTGACTAACTATTAGTTTTAAATAATGCGCAACTTCTTTAACGCATAAGAAATTCCGCCTTCACTCGCCTTCGTTGTAAGGAAATCAGCCCTTCTCTTCAACTTCTCTCCACCATTTCCCATCGCAACTCCTAATCCTACATACTGCAACATTTCAATATCATTTCCACCATCGCCAAAGGCAATGGCTTCTGATTTACTAATATTTAAATGTTCCAATACTTTTTGAATTGCAGTTAGCTTCGATACTTTACTATCTTCCAATACATTTATAACGTAACCATGAAAACGCTCAAACGTAAGTGCTGGATATCTTTCAATGAATTTTTGAGCTTCTGTGTCATCAGCATACAGACATATGCAATACATTTCATCTGATAAGTTTCTAACTTTGTCAGGATACTGCTCTAAATTTAAAGTTTCATTTAACGCTCGCATGACACGTTCATCTTTGGAAGCAATATTATTCATTGCAAATTCTTCTGTAAAGTAAGAAACACTGTGACCATGTAATTCAGCAAAATTTGAAATATCATGAACGATTTCGCTTGAAAGTACTGATTTATGTATAACTTCTTTCCCACATTTTATATGTGCACCATTTGCTGAAATAAACGTATTTATACCTAGTTCCTTAAATTGTGAGCATAAACTATATGGTCTTCCAGTTGTAACAACTACGTGAATTCCTTTATCTATTAATCTTTGTACCGCTTCTTTTGTACTTTCGTGCATGCTTCTATCAATCTCACTTAATAACGTACCGTCAACATCGAAAAATACAACTTTGTACATAAGTCTTTACATCCCGTCCAAATGATTCGTATCATTAATGAAATGCACCGTTTTTTGTTCACCCTCAATTTCAATTAAACTTATTCCCGTATCTCCCATTTTGAAATAGTAGTCCATTGAAATTGGCATTTTGAAAAATGCACGTAATAGACTATTAATTACGCCTCCATGGGCAACAATTGCAATTCGGTCATATGTATTCTCTGTCAAGATTTTAGAAAAGATTCCTTCTATTCTCATTCGAAACTCAATAAACGATTCCCCGTTTTCAAAACGATCATGAAGAAACTTTGGCTCTGGATATTTCTTTGCTTCTTCAAATGATAAGCCTGCTTGCACTCCATTATTAAACTCCATTAATTCCTCTTCTAATTGAATTGGACAACCAATTGCTTCTGCTAATGTTTCACCCGTTTCACGAGCGCGTTTTAATGTGCTTGCCCAAATGAAATCTGGTGAAAAATCTTTTTTCACTTTCTGTACAAGTCTTTGTACTTGTTGTCTCCCTTTGTCAGTTAACTCAAAATCAGCTCGACCTTCATGCACATGTAAAATATCAGCTTCTGATTCTCCGTGGCGTATTAGTAGTATTTGCATGTTTCTCTCTCCCTTTATTTAATATTCATAAAATTCCATTATATCACATTTTAAGATTCCAAAATAAAAAAGGAACGGTCTCCCGTCCCTCATCCATTCACTTTTTCCGCATCATTCCAATAATATTTACTAAACGCTTCTGTTAACACATCAATTGTGTTATATAATTCATCTAACGTATTATCAACACCACCAACTTCAATTAACATCGCATTTTTCGATAAATCTTGGTTATAAACGCCATTTCCATCTTTTTTATACTTTGGAAAAATCCCTCTACTTAATCCGTAATAGTTTTCATCTAAATAACTATTGATCGCTCTTGCAATTTTTTCATTTTCAGCACGGCCTTCATTTTCCATCCCAATTATAAAATATAATCTTGCATACGATTTTCCGTTAATTACTTTTGTTGTTACTTTCTTACGCTGATCGTCACGGTGTATATCAATCGGAAACGCAATTTTATTATTTTGTGCTAATGCTTCTTTTACATATTCATGAGACGCTTTATATGACTGATACCATACCCACTTTTTACTCGCTAATAAATCACCCATATTCGTTTTATTATGAACTACCGGAATTCCTTGTCCTTCAAGTTGCTCTTTCATACGTTTCCCTAGTAAAGACACATTTACATCTGGGCTAGATGGATCAGTTGCCCCTGGTAATAATGGAAAGAAGGATTCCCAGCTATGTGTATGATAAATATATACTGCACTTTCACCTTTTTTCGCTCCGTTCTTTTTCTGAACCGGATTATTCTTTTCCGCTTCTGTAACTTTATCTTTTGCTATTTCCCGTTCTTTCGTTACTTCTTCAATCGGTACACTAGATTCATTTGGGATATTCGTCAAGTTTGTCCCTTCCCCAGCTACGATAATATTAGAATAATACTTTGACATACCAGGTACTTCTTTACCGACGAATGTTCTTAAATCTTTAATTTTCAAATCTGTCGCGATAGAGAACATTAAATTCCCAACTGACTCTCTTTTATTCTTCTTAAAATAATCAAATCCGTAATAGCGATTCTCACTTTCTATCATTTGAACAAAACCTTGCATCGATACTTTTCCAAACCATTGATTTGCATAATTCGATTTCATTGTATGTAAAAATGACGTCAAAATCGACGCTATTATAATTACTATTAGCGCATATAAAAGGAGTAACGAAATCAGCTTCTTCCCATGTATTCGAATTGCATACTTTTTCACTGCATCACCTTCTTTATACATGGATATGTACAAGCTTTTCAGAATATACACACAAAAAAAGAGAAATGGTATACCATTTCTCTTCCTCACTTTTATTGTTCTTTTCCTGTATCATTTGAAAGTAGTTTCTTCGCTTGTTTTTCTTTAAATATTTCTCCAATTGCCCCAAGAGTACCAAGTGTTTCAATTGCATTAGACGGAATAAAGACTTTATTTGCTGGTCCTTTTGCAACTTCAGCTAATGATTCAAATGATTTGTAAGCAAGTATACGCTCATCCAAATTCGCTTCACGAAGCAATTCAATACGATTTTGTTCTGCTTTTGCAATTTCTTCAATTGCTCGTGCTTCCCCTTGTGCTTCTAATTCTTTTGCTTCTTTTATACCTTCAGCTTCGCGAATACGTGCTTCTTTATCCCCTTCAGCCATCAAGATTTTACTTTGCTTTTCTCCTTCAGCGCGAAGGACTTTATCTTGTTTTGCTGCTTCAGCTTCTAAAATAATCGCACGTTTATTACGCTCAGCCTTCATTTGTTTTTCGATTTTATGCGAACGTAAATAGTTAGTGAAATGATATAAATATTGTTATATCAACAATGATGTTATATTTCCCTAACATTATTAGGGAAATATAACATCAAATTCTCGGCAAACATCTTTCAATGGTCACCCTAATTTGTCTATTCTTGAATTTTAAATTTAACCTGTATTAAATTCTAACAATTGTTCACAATTAATAAAGATGTTTCTTCATACAAACACCTCTGAAATATTTATATTTACACTTGTAGACTACTAAGCAAACCCTCTTGGTTACCCCCTCTTAAAACACTTATTTTCAACTCACTTTTAAATACAAATACACATATCATATATTGGACTCGGCATCCTGCATTTCGTTGAGATGCTCCGCATATACTATTATGGGTGCATCCTGCATTTTGTTAGGAAACTCTTTACTGGTAACGCATATACTGTTACTGGGTTGGTCGTCCTGTATAACTAGGAGGGACTTTTTATGTCTCTTAATGAAGAGGACAATTTTCTAGAAGAAGACGAAGACGACGATGAAGGAATTGAATTAAAAACAATCCCCATTTCAGAGTATGTAAAATTGAGACGCGAACAACGAAAACAAGAACAACAAGCATTTGAAGACAAACTAAAAGTCCTCAAAGAAAAAACAGCTAGATTAAAAAGAGAACTAGGTTACAAAGAGTAATAAAAAATGCCTCCGAATCACAATATTCGAAGGCATTTTTTATTACTCCCTCTAACGTCAGTTAGGAACTCTTATATTTCTGTTTTTTAGAGCTTTTATTCAAACATAAATATTTACTGACACATTATAAAAAAGGTATCATATTCTGATACCTTCCTTACGATTGCTGTACCGTCCATTTAACTAGTTACATATACTTCTCGATTGTTATTATAAAATTCATTAAACAAATTCAATATTTGGATTTCTTCTTCTGTCATTGTATTATTGCTCGCTTCATATACCTCAACATATTTTTTAATTTTTTCTTTATCAAAATGCTTATTAAATTCTTTATCATTGAATCGTATTTCTTTCCACCCCTTGCCCCCTTGATATAAATTAACTCCTACTTGGAAAATACTAAGAAACTTTATGACATTTCTTTCGTCCATTTTCAGTAATTTATAGTAGTATTTCACAACATCTTCTGTATTATCTATATACTCCATTAAAACCCACATTCCATGTTTCTTTTGATTATCTACAAAAATGTTAGCTCCAAAATCAATATATTTCTTTTGCAACTTTGTTTTGAATAGATTTTTGCAATCCTTCACAATATTCTCGTATCCCATATTTTCTGCTTGTCTCTCAGCAAAATACAGGATTCCTCTTACAAATTCCAAATCAACACATTTTATAATAATATCTTCTAATAAAGCCTTTTTTAATTCATTGGTCTTAGCCTGCTTAATTATTTCTGCTATTGTTGCTGTAGCATGGCTGTATGCAGTTAAATCCATAAAATTAGAATCAGTATCATTATACATTGTTGAGTTACTGTAAAGTATTTGTGCCAACCTCGAATGGGAATATGAATCCATATCTTTTAAATACCCATTAATATTTTTGAAGAATAGAACTTGTTCCGCTAACTTCATTCCATTGAATAAATCAACGAATTTTAAATTAGTTTTATCACTCTCATTGCTTAAACCCAATAACAACTCTTCAATTTTATCATTTAAAATCATGTATTCAGTTTTCTCAAAGGTAAAATAAAAATCGAAGAACTGATCATCTTCAATTGATTTTCTAGGAATAGAATCATAATTTGCACCAGTACTCACTAAATTATAGTAACCATTTTTGTAATTTCTCACTGAGGTAAATATAGAACTCATAATTATTTTCAATATTTCCCGTTTGTC
Organism: Bacillus sp. PPSBB_2; assembly: GCF_045291115.1. Lineage (NCBI taxonomy): Bacteria > Bacillati > Bacillota > Bacilli > Caryophanales > Bacillaceae > Bacillus > Bacillus sp. PPSBB_2. The sequence continues at coordinate 2,098,970 of NZ_CP147983.1, read as the reverse complement.
TTCATTTGCCACTTTAGAAAAGAACCCATTATAATATTCTTTTCTACTTTCATTGATATCTGTATTTGAAATCTGAGAAGCTAAATTCGAGAAATAATAAACAAATTTATTTTTATTCCTTACAATCTCTCTATGCTGAACTGGAAATGAAAATTCAATTAAAGTAATGATTAAAAAGTCATAAAAACTAATATTTTTCCCCACCATGGCAGATTTTATATTCAGTAAATTATAAAAACGTTTAATTTTCCTTACATCATCGAATAGAGCAGAGATACTTTGGAGACTGCTTTGAATTTTCTCTTTCGATTCTCTATCTATAGTCAATTCTCTTTCTTTTATGAAATTATTAAGATGGTCTATCAAAATGGTTTCATACGTTCCATGAGGAACTTTAGGTAATGTAAAACCTACTTGTATAATTTTATCTAAATAATCTTTATCCGATTTCATTTCACGCCAAAGTATTCTCTCTATTCGTTTTTTGTCAAAGGATAAAATGTAAATAAAGTTATCAAAATCTGAAAACAGTTTAACCATTTTGAAAATCAATAATATCTCTTCTCTTTCCATTCTGTCCAAATCATCTATAAAAATAACAACTTTTTGATCTAGTTTTTTTAGTTTATCTTCAATTTTATTTTTCACCGTATTTACATTTTGTCTAGAAGTGAAGTCAGGAATAACCATTGAAATAACTTTCTTAATTTTAAATCCTTCCATTGAATCAAGCAGCAAATCTCGATAATCAGAAATTAACATCATCAAATCCAATGTCATCATCTTTTTCCCTAAACTTTCACAGATTAAATCAAAATAATTTTTTATAATCGAATCTATAGATTTAAAATACCAAGGTTCGAAGCGGATTACATGAATGTAGTCTTTCCCGTCACCTAAATCCTTTTCGATCATATCTAGTATAGTAGTTTTCCCCTCTCCCCATTCACCATACATCCCAATAACAAATGATCCTTTAACATTAACACCCTTTATCGCATTAGATAAACTAGTAACAGTGTTTTTTCTATTCAGTAAATCTTCTGTAGCTGGGTTGTCTACCGCAAAGTGTTGAGGAATCTTCTCTCTAGCAACATTACTTATTATTTTATTAATTCTACTAACTATAAAAACAAATATAAGAACTAATAACACATAATATTCGACTATAAAGCTTAATTTCTCCACTCCAAAAACTGTAATAGCTTTATAAATTATTAATCCTATGAACAAGCTAGCTAAAGCTTTATCAATAATGGTTACATATGTAAAATAATGAATTTTATCTTTTATCCCATAGAAAAAACCTTTATATTTTATTCCCAATAATATAATAAGCACTCCTGATAAATACAAAATAAACGCCCAAATTCCACTCCAATCAAAATCAGTTACTCGATTCCACACTAATACAGATGGACTTTGAATTTTTGCAAAATAGTGCAAAGTTATTAATGATATGGTAACTAAAATGCTTAATATAATTGTTTCTATACCAAAACTTTTTATTACTTTAAGACCTTTAGTACTAATATCCTTGAAGCTCGCATTTCTCATTTAGCATTCACACCTCTATTTACACTCTCTCATTTTTCATTAAACACGAATAAGTTCTAAATAATATTAAAATCCATACAAAAAAGATGACCGATTTCCCAGTAAAAATCGGTCAATAATATTAAATCCCTCTCAATATTATTATTAATTCAACTATTCTAAATTACGCTTCTTAACGGTTTTAACATATTCTACACAAAACCTTTATACAACTTCTATTCTCAGTTCACCAGTAATTGGCTTAGGAAGATTTTTAGCATATATTGTATACTCCCAATTTAAATTTTTCCCGCAGGCTCTTGGCCCAAAAGCAACTCTTAATTCTTCTGCAAAAACTTCTGTATTCTGTTGATGTTTAAGAGCTCCAACATCTGCTTCAACAACAAAATACTTTTCTTCCTTTTGCACATTCGGATAATGCAAAACAGTATTAATTGCTACATTATTAATAGCCGCATGAAATATATCCCTACCCTTAGGCGGTTCGGAAGGAATCTCGTCCATTACAATTATTCCCTCTTCTCTTGGAATTGTCACTCGAATAGATACGTCTTCTAAATATCGCTCACCATTATTCCTAAGAATAATATTTATCTTTTTTGAAATTTCTTCACCTACATAATAACAGTCGTGCTGATAATAATCTTGTTTTACCTCTTTTAAATTTTCTCTTAACTTTTCCGTACTTCTTTCCTCATAAGGTGTTGGTTGAAAAGGCGAAAATATCATACTATCAAAATGTTGTATTCCCATTTCAGCTTCTTTTTCTCTCCGATTTAATTCACCCTCAATTCTTTGTTTAGCTAATTCAGACGGAAATTTAACTTCTTTTGTTCCTTCTATTATTATTTTATCCTCAAATGCTTCATTGAAACCAACTGAAATTTTTCCATTAAAATACTGATTTGATCGAAGCGTTAATAATTCATCTAAATCTCTTCTTGTTAATCGATCTTGTTGGCTACCTCTTCTGATGTAACAATCTCCTTTTTTTAAACTTTGGAAATCTTTTTTCATCATATAAGGAGGATTATTACAAGGACCAATTTCAAATATACCTAATAAGCTCCCCCTACTTCAAGTGGAGAATATGAAAATTCAATAGAAGGTTCGATGTTTTCTCGAATAACCTGTTCATAAGTTGCTTGGTCTATAAATTCCTCTTTCTGAATTGCATGATATTCTTTCTCTCCATCTGTTTTATCTTTAACACCAACAACAATGTATTTTTTACCATCAATCGGTGCATTAGCCATCGACATAATATCCTTAATTAAATCTTTGTTTTTTTCTTTTTTATATTGTTCTCTTTTAAAATCTAGTCTTGTGCTTTCACGTTCATACTTTATTAACCATTCAATGTTCTCCAAACCGTTTTCCCCTTTACGATAAATTCTCTCTATTAAACTTATAATCTTTCCATTAAATACCTAAAAATATTGTAAACTGTATATAGAAATAAAACAACAAATACAAAACTGTATGTAGTGTTTTATTCCTATTCTTAAAACGTCCTATGAAACAAAAAACAAAGGATAAAGTTAACTTTACCCTTTGTTCTAATATAACCATATTCTATAAGCCAATGTTTTTCTCCATTGCCATAACATCTACAAATACACCGTCTAATTTTCCTTGTTTTTCAAAAACACCTACTTCACGATACCCCATAGAACGATATAAACCTTGCCCTAATACATTAAAAGGAAACGTAAACAATACAATCTTATAAAAATCATTTTGTATAGCAACTTCTTCAATCTTTTGTAATAGCCGTTTCCCTATCCCTTTTCCTCGTTGCTCTCGGTCAATATAAATAGATAAATCAGCAACACCGTTATACGCACAACGATGAGAATAGGGATTTAAAGACACCCACCCTACGATTTGTCCTTCCATTTCCGCCACTAATACCGCATATCGTTCTCCACGATTTACAAACCACTCTTCCATATCATGAATGGTCTTTTCATTTTCTTCTAATGTAGCAATTCGATCTTTTATTCCTTGATTATAAATGCGTGTGATTGCTTTAATATCAGCACTTTGACACTTTCTTATCTCCATGTTCATACCCCTTTTTCAAATTTATAAGAAAATTATAAAGGAAAATAGTTGCATTTTGCAAATATTATTGTATAGTATAAATATAGCAAAGGAGGAATTCGTAATGAACGATGCAAGAGAACTATTTCAAGTATTCGCAAGACGTTTTGGTTTTTTAAATAAAAACTGTTGTAGTATTGGCGGGGTAGAGATTTCACTTGTTCAAAGCCACATCTTATATGAAATTAGCAAACGTGATCAACCCTCTATGCAAACCGTATCAGAAACTCTAGGCATGGATATTACAACATTTAGCAGACAAATCCAAACACTTGTGAAAGAGAAATTTGTTACAAAAACGCCTTCTCCACAAGACCGAAGAATTCATACTTTATCCCTAACCACAGAAGGAACATTTGCTGTTGCTACAATCAATGAACAAATGAATCAATATTTAAATGAAGTGTTCTCAAAAATGAGTCCATTTGAAAAAGATATGATATTAAATTCTATTCAGTTGTTAAACAACGCAATGCAAGATACTGATGTTTGCTGTAAGCCACTTGCTTGAGCAAAGTATTTTGCTCTTTATTTTAAACTAATACTTGCAAAATGCAACTATTTTAAAAGGGGAAATTAACATGTGGGAAACCATTCTTCGCGATTTCTTTTCTATCGCACTTGAACTAACGCTCTTATTTGTTGGTATTTCATTCTTTATTCAAGTCATTCAAAGCTTTTTGCCATACGACAAGCTAGACGTATTGCTCTCTAAATCAAACTTTCTATACAGTTCTTTCATTGCTATCGTATTTGCTTTTATTACACCATTTTGTTCTTGTTCAACGATTCCAATTGTTGTGAACTTATTAAACAAAAAAATTCGATTTGGAACAGTTATGGTATTTCTGTTTTCTTCACCAGTCCTTGATCCAACGATATTAACACTTATGACTGCAACGCTAGGTGTAAAAGTGACGCTTACATATACGGTCATTACATCCCTATTATCCATTATCATTGGCTACACACTTGAAAAATTAGGATTCGAAAAAGAAGTCAAACAGGTAATTATGAGTGGATATGAAGAAAAAACACAATCATTTAGCTTAAAAAACGCTTTTGTTGAAGTGTTTCAATTAATGAAGACAGTATATCCTTACCTAATCTTTGGTGCACTAATTGGAGCTGTTATTCACGGAGCTGTACCTACTGAATGGATTACAAACTATTTAGGAGGTGATAATTGGTGGCTTGTTCCGATTGCTGCTATTATTGGTATCCCATTATATATTCGTCTTTCTACGATGATTCCAATCTCGCAAATCATGATTGCAAAAGGAATGGCATTAGGCCCAGTTATGGCATTAATGATTAGTTCTGCGGGTGCAAGTTTACCAGAGATAACATTGCTAAACAGTATTTTCAAAAAGAAATTAGTCGTAGCATTTATTCTTTCAGTAATGAGTATGGCAACACTTTCAGGATTTTTATTTTATTTCATATAAAACAGAGGAGGAATTACCATGAGTATCTTTAAAAAACTATTTCAGAGCAAAGAAAAAGATTGTTGCAGTATTAAAATTGAGGAAGAAAAAAAAGAAAAGAATGATTCAACTTCTAACAACACTGATAATAAATCAGAGTGCTGTAAATAAAATAATAAATATATAGTAAGAAAAACATCTGCCTATGCGTCAGATGTTTTTCTATTGCGTAATATCATTTCTTATATCATTACTCAATCATGTTTTAATTTACTTTTTTCCACACGAAAAAGAAAGGAATCCTGCTGTTTTGCACAACCACTTACAAAGAAATCCACTTGACCTTGTTCATTTTCCTTCTTAATTATTTCTGTGCAAACATCTTTTTCTATACCTTTATCGTTTCCAGCATACGCATCGTTTGAATTGTCGTGAGTATATTTCAAGACTTTCCCATCAAATTTCAAATCTTGAAATATGGGGTCTCCTTCATGTGTATAGCTTGTCACTCGTATCTTATCTTCTTTTTTGTTAGAGATATTCATTAAGAACTGTTCAAATTTTGCTAAATTGGCAACTTTGCTTTGTTGATACACAATGTCACCTCTTTTTATCGCTTCCTTGGAACTATAGCCTTTATTATTTGAACAACCGAAGGTAGTAATAACAATCAAAAATAGAATCACAGCGAAGAACAATTTTTTCATTTTCTCCTCCAAACTGATTATTTAGATTCATCCCCTTAACCTTTTGATATAATATATTCCAACATGCATCCTTCAATGTTTTAATTCTAAAATATAATTACATTTCCCTTTAACCGTTTTAAATAACGTTTTAATAACATTACCTTATTAAAAAGATACGAACTGGATTACAGACAATTACTTTTATTAATTTATCAGCAAAAAATAAAGACCAAATCGCATAATGATTTGGTCTTTATTTATATATGATTACTTTTGCTTCATAACAAAAGAACTATTTAATATTTAACAGCAGCTTTCTCCACCGCGGAAGACTAATCCTGACTCTTCACCTTTTCCTTCGAAATCAACAGTCAGTTTATCTACTGTATCTACAATCTTTTGATTTATTGCAATCTCTACCCCATTAATTGTTTGTACAATATCGTCTTCTTGTGCTGTAGCTAACGACATTCCCCAGCTCGGCCCGCAACATCCTGCACCTTCAAATGAAAAACGTAATGTGGATACACCGTGTTCTTTCATAACCTCTTCAATATATGCCTTTGCTCCATCTGTAATAATCATAGTATTCTCTCCTCTTCTTTTTTATTTTTACACTGTTAAGTGTTTCAAATTTTCATAGCCAACAATATCTTGTGCTTTCCAAGGAATCACCACATATTGTCCATTTGCTCTTTCTTCAACCTCACGCATCCATTCTATTTCGGATATCGCTCTACCATGTAAAATAGGGTCTTTTGTGTTTGTTGCATATAAACTTTGATTAATCACCCACCAAGTTGGTGTAATACTCGCACGTTTTAAATCTTCTTGTAAACGACTTGCTTCGAACACAGGTGTAGCTTCTGCTGACGTAACAATTACAACACCTGTTTCTTTCGGATTACGAAGACGTGGTAGTAATTGTTGTACTGAAACGGGCACTTCACCAGTAGAACGTTCAATTTCTTTATGATAAGAATGTGCCGCATCTAAAAGTAATAACGTATGTCCTGTTGGTGCTGTGTCGATAACAACAATTTCGTTATTTGCCTTTTCTACGATATTGGCAAACGCACGGAAGATTGCAATTTCTTCCGTACAAGGTGAACGTAAATCTTCTTCCAAATATGCTAATCCTTCTTCATCTAGCAACTCGCTTGATTGATTTAGAATTTCTTCTCGGTAATTTTCTACTTCGACTTTTGGATCAATACGACTTACGGATAAGTTTCCGTGTAGGGATTCGTGGTGCATAACATGATCTAAGTGAGCTGCTGGATCAGTAGTCGTTAAATGAACCTTGTGTCCCTTTTCTACTAAACCAACCGCAATCGTAGATGCAACCGTTGTTTTTCCCACACCGCCTTTTCCCATCGTGAAAATAACACGTTGACCTGTTTGGTTTATATTCTCAATCAAGTCTTTTAAAGGCTTTGTTTTTATATCTTCCACTTCTAACGTCTCTACATCAGGTATAGCATTATCTATGAATAACTTGCGAAGATTTTCAATACCAGTAATGTTAAATGGCGCTAAAGGAACAGCATAAGTTGGAATTTGTTTTAATTTATTTGGTGTTTGTTCTAATGCTTTTGTTTGTCTCTCATAAAAGGTTTTTGATACTTCATCCTCTTTCACTTGATTTTGCATCATACCATTAATGAGTAACATTTGATTTTGTACACCAATGTCTCCAAGTTCTTTTGAAGCCCTTGCCGCTTCTTGTAATGGAGATATATCTGGACGGGTTACTAACACCAACGTTGTTTGTTTCCCGTTAGATAGAGCGTTAACTGTTGCCTCATAAAGCTTTTTCTTCTCACCTAATCCAGCAAGTGGCCCAAGACAAGAAGCACCATGTGTACTTTCTTCTAAAAACCCACTCCATGCCGTTGGAAGTTGAAGAAGACGTAATGTATGACCTGTTGGTGCTGTATCAAAAATAATATGATCGTACTGTTCTGTGAGTTCTTTATTTGTTAATAACGATGAAAACTCGTCAAATGCAGCAATTTCTACCGTACATGCTCCTGATAGTTGTTCTTCCATTTGATTAATAACCGCTTCTGGAAGTTTTCCGCGATACGGACCTACAACACGCTCTTTATACTCATTTGCCGCTGTTTCAGGGTCTAAATTTGCTACGAATAAATTATTTACACTAGGAATTTCTACTGGATGATTCGTTAGTTCCATATTAAACACATCTTGTAAGTTTGAAGCTGGGTCTGTACTTACAAGTAACACACGTTTTCCTTTATCAGCTAATGTGACTGCCGTTGCACATGCAGTTGATGTTTTCCCCACACCACCTTTTCCAGTAAAAAATAAAAATGGTGTAAACTCCATTGTCTGTGGATCATATAAACGAGTCATGCCCATTCCTTCTTTCTCTTTACTTTTTCACGTTTAGCCCTAAACGTACACGAGGTTTTTGACTTAATTCTTCTTCTGTTAATCCTGTTAATGCAACAAACTCATCATTCGATAAGTGTGTTTGTTCTTTCACTACTTCACCATCAACAAGAGTAACAGGAAGTACTTCAGGACCTTTTTCCATTAACAATTTACTAATCATTTCATTTGAAGCAAATGCATCTGGTTCACTTGCTAGGTTATAACGTGTAATATCAAAACCTTTATTTTTCAAATTGTTAACAGCCACAGAAACTCGAATTAACTCAGGGTCTACACTTGGCCCACAAACACCTGTTGAACAACACATTGCTGGATCATAAATTTCAATTTTTTTCATGTTTCTTTCCCCTCCTATATAAGAAGCCGAGAACGAATTCTCGGCTATGTTTTTGATTACTCACCTGTTTCTGCAAATTTCTTAATGCGTGCACCAATCTCGTCACGCACACGCTGAAACACTGACCAATCTTGTCCCGCTGGATCATCAAATCCCCAATGTTCATGTTTCACATGTGGAGGAATTGTTGGACATACGTCTCTCGCATGTCCACACAATGTCACAACAAGGTCTGCTTTATTTAAAATGTCAAGGTCGATTATATCTGATGTTTGACCTGTAATATCAATATTTAATTCATTCATTGCTTTAATTGCATTTGGATTCACACCATGTGCTTCAATTCCTGCAGAGTATACATTCCATGTATCTCCTAAGTATGTTTTTCCAAATCCTTCAGCAATTTGACTACGGCAAGAGTTACCTGTACATAAGAAATAGATTGTTTTCTTTGTCATGTTTGTTCATCTCCTAATATTTCTGTTAGTTACAGCAGTTATCATCACAAGTAGTTGCACCATGAGGTAGGTCTACATGACGAATCATATCTTGAACCAATTCATAGTATTCACTTTCTATATTTATGGAGTAATAAATCCATTGTCCACGTCTTTCTTCTTTTACAAGCCCCGCATCTTTTAGCTTGCGTACATGCTGACTAATAGAAGGTTGGCTCATTTTAAATATATCTACAAAGTTACAAACACAATATTCTTGTTCATATACCATTCGCATTATTGCTAATCGCGTTTTATCTCCTAATAATTTCAGGATACTTGATACCTTTTCAATTTCTAATGTTGTTTTTTGCATATCTCAACCTCCTTTTCTACACCATAAGTATATAAGCATTCGCTTATATGTTCAACCAAAAAGTACTCACTCATGCAAAATACTTGAAAAACATATAATCAAACGCTAATATAAGCGTATACTTATATAAGTAATTAATTATATAATTCAAGGAGGAGAATAAAGTGGGGAAAGTTAGTAAGAACTTATCTTTTCTAGACCGCTATTTAACGTTGTGGATTTTCCTAGCTATGGCATTAGGTGTATTCATTGGCTATATATCACCAAGTTTTGTTGATCACCTAAATTCTTTACAAGTAGGAACAACATCTATTCCGATTGCAATTGGACTTATTATTATGATGTATCCACCACTCGCAAAAGTTCGATACGAGGAAATGTGGCGCGTATTTAAAGATTGGAAAGTGCTATTATTGTCTTTATTTCAAAACTGGGTCATTGGACCGATTTTAATGTTTGTATTAGCAATCGTCTTTCTACAAGACTATCCAGAATATATGGTTGGTTTAATCATGATTGGTTTAGCACGTTGTATTGCTATGGTTATTGTTTGGAATGACCTTGCACAAGGCGACCGTGAATACACTGCTGGTCTTGTTGCCTTTAATTCCATTTTCCAAATCTTACTGTACTCTGTATACACATATGTATTCGTCACAGTAATACCGAAATGGTTAGGTATGGATAGCTTTGTTGTAGATATCTCAATGGGAGAAATCGCAAAAAGTGTTGGTATTTATTTAGGGATTCCATTTGTTGCAGGTATGTTAACACGATTTATTTTTGTAAAAACAAAAGGACGCGAATGGTATGAATCAACGGTCGTCCCTCGTATTAGTCCATTAACTTTAATCGCCTTACTATTCACGATTGTTGTGATGTTCTCTATTAAAGGTGAAATGATTGTTCAGTTACCAATGGATGTTGTACGAATTGCAATCCCATTACTTATTTACTTTATCTTAATGTTCTTTGTTTCGTTCTTCTTATCTAAGAAAATGGGCACAAGTTATCCTGTTGCAACTTCTTTATCATTCACAGCAGCAAGTAATAATTTTGAATTAGCTATTGCAGTTGCAGTCGGAGTATTTGGCATTCACTCAGGTGCAGCCTTCGCAGCAGTTATCGGCCCATTAGTAGAAGTTCCTGTATTAATTGCACTGGTTAACGTAGCTTTAAAATTAAGAGACAAGTTTTCGCATAGAAAATCATTATAATTTTATGTGGTACTAAAAAGAGAATTTATATAAAATTAAAACATTATATAAATAAATAATTAAGATAGATAAAGCGTTATTTTCTTTATCTATCTTTTTTTACTACAATATAATTTCATTCGTTTTTTAGCAATTAAGTTTTTATTGAACCAATAAAAATTAAATAAAAGCAATGCAAATGCTGTTAAATGTTGTTAAATCTTCTTAAAGATATTATATAATATAAATAATAAGCTTTTAGGAGGTGAATATTTATGGCAGGAAATAATTCTTTAGATAAAAGCAATCTGACCGATCGTTTAGATCGACATCTCGACTGGATTAAAAGTTGTGATACTAAAGCATCTATTGTAATTGCAGTACTTGGTGTATTTCTTACAATATTTACATCAGAGAATTCTATTAAAATGTTAAAACAGATTCTTTCACAACCCCTTCAACACATTAATTTTGCAAATCTTTTATATCTATTATTATTTGTTATTTCGTGGGTTATTTTTATATATGGAGTTTATTGCTTAGTTAGAGTGCTGGTTCCTCGATTAAGTAAAGATACACTAGCATATGAAGGCATTTATAATGATTCACTTTATTTTTTCGAAAGTATAGCTAAAAATAACTTTAGAGAATTTAAAGATAAAATGAATAACTCTCAAGACGATGACGAAATAACGGATATTTTGTCACAAATCTATGTAAACGCCAAAATTTGTACAATTAAGTATTCTTATTACAGTAAAGGTATTAAATGTGCTGCTCTTGGAATTGGAGGCGTACTAATTTTATATGTAATGGGAATGATTTTAGTGATGCTAGGGGGATTTAAGTAATGGATTTCAAAGATTATGACTATAAGGAACGTAAGAAAAAAGTAGAAGAAATTCTTGATAATACAGATAAAGTTAATGAAGTAGATAAATTCCCGCGAGATGAAGATTTCACCTATACTAATGGTTATAAAGCTTGGGCTGGTGCTATTTTTGTAGATTTAAGAGATTCAACGACTCTGTTTTCAGGAGAAAATGATGTAGATATAGCGAAAGTAATACGAGGATTTACTTCTGAAATTATAGAAATTTTAAGAAAAGATACGGATAATGATTTAAAAGAAATTGGAATACGCGGAGACTGTGTATATGCGGTATATTCAACACCGCTTCAAAAAGATCTTTATGATATTGCAAATCGAGCTTTTCATATAAATACTTATATGAAAATATTGAATAAACTACTAGAGGAAAGAAGCCTTCCTACGATAAAAGCAGGGATTGGTTTAGCAACAAATAAAACTTTAGCTGTTAAAGCAGGTAGAAAATCCTCTGCAATTAATAACTTAGTTTGGATTGGTGAATCTGTAACGATAGCCGCTAAATTGTCTGATTTAGGTAATAAAAATGGAATTGGTGCAATTGTAATGTCTAGTACGTTTTATTCAAACTACATAGAAGTCCAAAAAAAATTACAACCCAATGACGGTGTGGAGAACTGGTGGACAAGAGTATACGATAGTTCTTATGGAACGTATTATCATGGCAAACCAGTCAAAACACATTTTAATAAATGGATTGATGATGGAATGAAGGACTGAATGTATGATTAATTTGTTAATTATACTTTTCAACATTACAAAAATAAAAGAGCTTAGAAGTTCTAAGCTCTTTTGTTTTTTATTCTGTTAGCAGTTTCTTCTTTAAAAACCATAATCGTCTGCAATAGAACCTGAATTGCTTTCTTTTAATGGAACTACTTTCATTTCCTCTTTTTTTGTTTCATTATCATTAAAATTATAAAGAAGAGTCATATCACCAGCAAACATAGACATTAATACATCCTTCACAACAGGGTCAGCCGTTTTTCCCATGTTCATAACATTGACAAGAGAGTTTTTATGCGATTTGCTATGATGAAAAAGTGTTATTATCCCCTTTTGCAGTTGTTCGATTTCCTCTTGAAGTTTACGTTTTTCTTTTAAAAGTTCTATATTTTCTTTGTTTAATTCTTTGATTGATTTTCTATCTTTCTCCATTAAACGCATAATTTTTTTTGCTAATTGTTGTGGGTTAGTATGATGATCATCTACTAATTTTGCGATATCAACAAAATCCTTTCCAAAACTACCATCAACCACTTCAATTAATGTCTTATTTTTCATTTCGTCGATTAGTTCTTTTCCTCGATATGGAGAACCTCGATATTCCTTTGACCAAAAATCCTGTGAATATCCTTTAAAAGGGACACCATTTGCCCTTATTTTCTTATCTTTTACCAATTGTTTATTTAATTGAAACACACTGTTATATGTTAGCTTTAAATGGTTACCATTTAACTCCTTTAATCGTAATTGAATAATTTCATGTAACTCTTGTTCATCGAATACTATTGGTTTTCCAGCCATTTTTCTTCCTCTTTCTCAATTAAATTACTTACTTCTAATACGTCTTCATTTGACTTTAATGCTACAAATAACTGCTGTATTAAAGCATTTAATTCGTTTGCTTGTTCATTTATTTTTCTTTCTGTATGTGGTCTTATATCAACTTCTTTACCAAAGCTCTCTAATTTAAGTTCTTGATGCATTTGATAAATAAAAGCTGCCTTTTCTTTAATTTTTTCTACAGAAGGTTTAATGGTTTCTTGACGTATTATCTCTTTTTGTTTTTCAATATTTTCCCGCTTTGGTTCCACCCACCATTTGGAGCAAAACACACAGTGTCTAGAATGTTCACAAGGCATTGATAAATCTGTACAGTGACCTAAATCCATTTCAACACATTCATTTAAGGGAACTGGAGGAGAAACTGGCATATTGTTTATCTTTTCTCTTATTACGATATCTTCAAAATCTAATCCTTTTATACCATCTTTCGATAGTTTATAAATTTCTGTATCCACATAGAACCCGATATTTTGTTGATAATGATATTGTGCTTTTAATGTTGTATGTCCACCCAGTCTCGCAATTTCTATTGGTGATATACCTTGCAAAAGTAATGAAGTAAACGTAATGTGCCGAGTATCATTTAAATTTACTTTCTTTTCTACTGTTAATTTATATTTTTTGAACACTATATCTTCATAAAATCTTCCTACTAACGTAGATAAAGCTTGCCAATTAAAAATTTCATGGTATATTTTATTTTCTCTGCCTGTTAGTTTAAATTTTTTAGCAGCGAATACAATAGAAGGGTAAGAAATAAGTGTTTTGGTTTTTCCATAGCCTACTGTTAAATTGATATAATTATTAATTAGTTCGTACATTTCCTTATCTATTTCTAACGTATCAGTTACACCTAACGTCTTTTTTTCAAAATTAGGATTTCTTTTTCTACGAGGTAGTCGTAAAAAGAAGCGATTCCCATCACGATTGATACAATCTCTTTTTATATTACAAAACTCTATAGGCCGCATAGGTATAATATTTGTTATTTTCCACCACAACTTCACTGGAAGGAAAAACAAAAGCTCTTCTTTTGATAAATCCTCTTTAAAATATTTTTCTATACAATTAGCCAATTTGAGGGTGTTGCAAAACTCATAAATATCCAAAAATGAATGCATAAAAAAATCCGTTTTCCTGGAAAAATGATAGTAACCGAAACTATCTCCAGAAAGGACGGATTTACTAGTATGATAACCAAATTTGATGAAAATCAATCCATTTTACAGATTTTATTTGCATACGTAGACAGTTTAACTATTGAAGGCGTTCCGCCTGTGACAGGTCGCCCACCAATCTGTAGAAAAGCCTTACTGAAATGCTTTTTCTTGAAAACTGTATTTCAAATTGACTCTTTACGCAAATTAACACGTTTTTTGCATCAATATCCTTCATTNGATAGTCAACGTATTTATGAAATTGCACGAACATGTAACATCTTTGCCATGAATCCAATCAATCCTAGGAATGGTGAACAAAATAAGAGTACACATCGTCGTGTATTATCTCATTTTATACAAACTATCTTTGGTAAACAATTGATGAAAGAACGTAGGAAAATTGAACAACAGTTTAGTAAACTCAAAGATAAAGGGTTGGAACAGCCACGTTGGTATGGTCAAAATCGCTATCTATTGCATGTTCAGCTAGTTTTTCTGATTCATAACATTGCATGTTTATTTTAGTTTTGCAACACCCTCAATTTAAAAACGTCTATTGCTCTAGGAAGTTCCCTGACTCTCGTTTCGGCGGAAAGACTGTTTTTTAAAGAAATAAATAGGTTCTTATATTTCTGTAACTGCTCTATTTCACAGAAGTCAAGAAAAAACAACCAACTTGTCACCTTACTTCTCTTAGTTTTAGAAACTTCAGCTAAATCACGAATTCTTTCTTCCACCACATCAGGTGAGTCTTTAAAATAATTTGTAATTTGTAAAAAAACCAAAATATTAGCATATATACCACGAATGTGTTTAATTGAAAATTGTCTACTCAAATTAAGAATCCAACACTTAACGATAAGTACAAAATCCTCTGAAATATGACTTTGAAATTTAATCATATTCTGTAATCTTTCAAAATTAAAGTGAGCTCTTGCAGCTCTTTCTTCCATCAACCAAATCCATTTCTCGCTTTCAAAATCCCCCTGTAAAACAATACCTTCTTCAACTAAACTTTCATAAATAATTATTGCTTCTTCTATACTTTTCTTCAAATCAAAACGTTCATCTGAGAAACTATCAAAGTCTATTTCATACTCAAAAAAATCAAATTCTATATCTTGCATATGTCTCACTTCCTTTTACTTGATAAGGTCATAAAACGAGAATCTATTTCTTTTGGATATGGTACTTGATTGACAAGTGCACGAAATTCTTCTGCGTTTGGTTTTATAAAATCATAAACTATTTCTTTTCCGAATTCTTTTATCGCTTCTGATAATAGCTTCAATTCCAAATGAATAAGATTCGATTTTTTTAATTTCATCCCTGTTCTTGTTTCATTCACATAATCCTTGGTTCTTGCAACAATACTTTCCCCAAGTGAACTTAATGCATAAAAGGTTGGAATAGCATAAGGACAATGAAAGCAGTTTTCTAGATGAGTATTTTTACAACCAGATTTTCCAAACAAACAGTGCACATTCTCATTTCGACTTGGTAATTGTTCTGTATACAATAAATGTAATTCTCTCGTTGCTTCTTCTAATGTTTTCCCTCTAATATAATCGACTACTGATTTTTGCTTCTCATCAAACTCATTCATAAATCCTGCGGTTGATTCAATTTTAAATATGTCACCAAATTTTTGAGTTAATTCTATAATTTCATTTGTTCTTTTTTCTCTATTTGATGATTTCCCCAATACTTTCTCAAGAAAAAGATCAGGAATAAATCCGAATTCTCCTCTTTGAAACAGTTGTTTAGTTAAAAAATGAAATTCTTCTTTCGGAATATGAACATAATGTTTAATTGTTTCTACATCCTTATGTCTTCTCATTAATTTCACCAATGTTGCCGATTTTTCACCTTTCTCTTGTTGTGCAAGGAGAATATAAATAATTGTCATTAGTGTTTCATTCATTTTTCTTGATGAAAAAGAAAAATTATCTTTATGTTTAAAATTAGAAAAAAACACTTTATGATGTCGATCAGTAAACATATTATATTTCGTATTAAAGTTTATTAGAAAAGGATGATTAGAACCTTGTTGTTGATAATAAGATTCCAACAATAAAACAACTGTAGCAAATGCTTCTGCTAAATCGTCAGAACAAATAAAATATCCTTTTACTTGTGTCTTAGAAATAAGTAATTCTTGTTGTCGCACTCGATTTACAATTAAACGTGCCGTTTGGAAATCAACTCTATAATTAATCATGTCCTGGACGCTAGGAATATATATATTCGTCAAATCTATTCGTTTAAATGATGTGACGTCTCCATGCCTCCATGCGTTATTTAAATGAATGATTACATACAACCATGTTGAAGCATATGTACTATCATTTTCTTCAATCAACATACGAACACTTTTTTCCAAATGAATATCAAATTCATTTACATACTCTTTTAAATCCTTATATATATCGTATTTGTATATTTCTTGTTCCCCTTCACTCAAGGGGTCTTTTTTTTTTTCTTTTGTTTTGGTATGTTGATTTTATTTATATTGAATGATTTTTTCGCATACCCATCTTCAACTACATCATAATTCACCTTTTCTAAAAACTTACACAAGATAGCTCTTCTTGGGGTCGAATCACTCATACTATGATTCATAAATAAATTAATATCATTCGAAGTAAGAGCATAAATTTCTGTCACTTCATTCTCCTTTAGGAGTTTAATAATAAGTTGCGTTACTTTTACGAAATTTTTAATTTTGCTATTCATTGTTTTTTCTGCGGCATGAGAGGAATGTAGTATTTCAAAAACATGTGTAAACCATTTTTCTTTTGTATATTTTGTTTGCTCCCCAAATGATATTTTTAACAGTTTCAGCCTATACTTAAAATTTTCATAGTGGCTTTCTAGCGAAGTATTTTCTAATTGCTGTTCTACTTGACGTTGTTCTCTTCGTTTCTCAACATCTTGTTTTAAAAAGGCATGTTCAATGGTTGATAACCCCTTATAACGAGCATATCTTGGAATTTTATGTCGCTCCAACGAACAGGGGGATTCTAAAGCACTCCTTGAACCAAGAATTTCTAAAGTTTCTGCATTAGTATAGTGTCTATTCCAAAATTCCTCTTGTTTTTGAACATAATACTGTACGTCTTTTTTTAAATAAAAAACAGCTCGATTAGTGGGGTTTATTGAATTAATACGGTATTCTTTTAACATTCTTCTAAATTGCGGTTCTGTCATATTCAACAACTGTAATGTTTTCTCTTTTGTTAAAGTAACTCTTGATCCAGATAATTTCTCTTCTTCCTGTTTTCTTATTATTTCTTCCTTTATTTGATTAAAATCTTCATTCCGATAGAAAAAAACCCTTCCATTAATCTGAATAGGAGTAATATTGCACCTTGCTTCAATATAAAGTAACGCACTCGTACTTATTTTAGGAAATTTTTTCATTAGCTCTAATCTTGTTTTGTGATGTTCTAAAAATTGATGAAGGATTTCTTTTCTTATAAATCTTCTGTGATTTCTAATAGAAGCAATTGTATAATTAATGGTCTTTATGGGTAATCCTAAATTACTAAAAATTGCATCTATTTTATCTCCTTTCGCACTTTTTATCCCTAGCAATTGGGTTGCTTCTTTAAGATTATAATGATTTTGAATAATGTCGTTTTCTTCCTCTATAAATGCTTCTAAACTATTTAATTCTATTTTTCTACCTTTATATTTCACTAAACCTTTTACAACTAAACTTCGAAGTTGATCTCTAGACTTTTTATTTTGAATATGCTTATATTTTGGATTCGTTAGCAATTCTTTTATTTTGATGTAGTCTCTCTCCATTATTCCACTCCTTTTCAATCCTCTACATAGATTTCAACTAGAGACAAATTATTGATTGCGTCTGATAGTTCCTCTTTGATTGTTAATTGATCTACATATGACATTACTGCATCTAATGTGCTATCACCACGGGCCGCAGCTACTTGAGCTGGAGACAATTTTGTTTTTGTAAATAATAAATTAGTAAATACTCCTCTACCTATATGTGTAGACCAACTGGAGTCTTTAAGTAATAGATAATCACCATATCGGCTAGGATTTTGTTTAAGTAATGCTATAAAATGTTTTTTAATGTCATTAAACCATTTTGAATACACTTCACCTGTCATTGGAGCTCCTTCTTTATTAATAAAGAGTGCCTTTTTATGTCTATTCTTTACTTTTAACAATTGTTTCATATGATCTTCAAATAGTAATTCAAATAAAGGATTATAAAATAGTGGTTGTTTACGTTCTTTCTTTACCTGTGAATGTGCAGTATTTACATTCCCAAATAATAAGTCTTGTCTATCAAACACATCCAGTGTCACCGATTTACTTTCTCGATGTACAGCATCAATCGTTAGATTAACTACTTCTCCCCTTCTCAAACCGCCAAACATTTGCATATAGATGCCTAATACCATAGATGGATACATTATTTTAGCTAATTGCAGGAACTCATTTATCAATCTATCATTTAAATGTGTTAAAGTATTACTTGGTTTTTTATTTTTTGGCGGATAAACAGTACTAAATGCAGGATGGCGGAAAGGTGACTCTAATGTTTGCTTATTTGAACCTTTTATGAGTTTTCTCTCTAATTCAAATTCAGGTTCAATTATGCCTTGCTTTATCAGATATTCATAAAAAGCAGTTAAAATAAGTTCTCTCTTTTCCACTGTCTCTCTTCTATTTTTTCTCTCTACAGAAAGACTGGTTATAAATCTACTTCCATGGATATATTTCAATCCATATAATCCCTTATCTCTTAAAGAAAGAAATGTTTTATCCTCCTCTTTTACTTTATCTCCTATAAAATTTAAAAATATACATATAGTAGTTGCTACATCCTTTTGATAGTTAAATGACTTCCCTCTATACTCATACATGGTTTTAATAAAATCTGTTACAGGACTAGGGTATTTTCTTCCTGTTTCTTTACTTTCTATCATTATAGTAATGACTCTTTTATATCCCCCTTCTCCATTAATAGAAGGTATATTATCTTCTTGAACCTTATATCTCATTTTTCTTCCTCCCCCATAAAACGAAAAAAAGCAACTCCTCTTCCATAGGGTTACTTGTTATATCACTAATTCTATTATTCTTTAGGAAATTACAAAATCCTTCATATATCAACAAATCCAGGCAATTAATCTATCAATTTTCTTAATTCCCAAAAAGCTATCCGCATAATCCATTGATGCTTGCACATCTTTTGGCGGGTTAATATCAACAACTTCGACACGTTCAATACGTACGCCCCATTTTTCTGTTGCTTCATCAAGCGCTAAGCGGATTTTTGTTGAAATTTTTTCACGACCAGATAACGTTTCATCCAGTTCCATTTTACCGATGATTTGACGCATCGTTGCTGAAGTAATATTACGAACACCATATTCATAGTTTGAAATACCATATGTCGCAAGTTCTGGTTCAACAATTTGATAGAAAATAATTGTATCAATTTCTACTTGAACATTATCTTTCGTAATTACCTTTTGCGGTGGTACATTCGTTTGTTGAATGCGTAAGTCATGATATACACGAACACGATCTACAATTGGTATTAAAATATTTAACCCTGGGTGCATTATACGTTGAAACTTACCAAATCTTTCAACAACCCCAACTTTTTGCTGAGGAATAATTTTAATTGTTAATGCGATAAATGTAACTACAATTAGTGCGAATATAATCGTTAACGTTAATGCTACCATATTTATTCACTCTCCTTTTTCACTTGTAATATAGTACTATGCCTCTTTATAACAACGACTTTTTCTCCAGCATCAATTGAAGAATCTGCAATAGCTGTCCAAGTATCTCCATCCACCTTCACAATACCATTCGCTTCATTTGTAATCGCTTGCATAACAAGCCCTCTTTTACCAACAAGCATATCTACTGTATCAGTAAAACCTTTTGCTTCTCGAAAGTTTTTTGAAATTCTTTTCGTAAAGAATGTCAAAGTTAAACTTACAATTGCACCAACAGTAACTTGTAACAGTAGTGCATCAGGAGCAAACAAAGCAATAAGACCTCCGACAACAGCTCCAATTCCAAGCCAAAGCATGTAAAATGTAATCGACAACATTTCCGCGATAAATAAAATACCAGCTATTATAAACCAAATTACCCAAGCAGCCATATGCAACCCTCACTTTCTTTCTCATTTTCTATATGTATATGAAGAAAAGAATGGTTTATCCGCCCTTTCTTACACTTGGGCGTTTGCTACAAGCTATTGTACATATTCACTGTTACAATGATCATTAATATAATACTATATCAATATATTCTTCATTATACATGAAAATCCCTTTCAAAAAGTGACAAAAAATTAAATTCTTTTAAAATTTTAATTTTTAAATTATAATTATTCAAATTACTAAATACTATTTTTTATAGAGGTGATATTCTTATTGAGAAACCTGTCACTAATCTACTATTTAGGTTCCAAAATATGCATTA
Organism: Bacillus sp. PPSBB_2; assembly: GCF_045291115.1. Lineage (NCBI taxonomy): Bacteria > Bacillati > Bacillota > Bacilli > Caryophanales > Bacillaceae > Bacillus > Bacillus sp. PPSBB_2. The sequence goes on along the minus strand of NZ_CP147983.1, from coordinate 2,078,317 downwards.
CTCTCGCTGACATCGTATATGTAATGATTATTACAACTCATATTTATATAGCAACTAAATCAGCTACTATTACTGCTCTTTTTCCATTATTACAAGTTATCACAAATCTAATTGCTAACATCTCTGCACCACTTATAATAAATCGTTTTCCATCTTATACGTTGTTATATACGCTCCAATGGCTGAAAACAGTCTTTTTACTATTATTAATGATTTTGTTCCCGGTCTTATCCACAAACATTATAGCTCTATTAACTTTTATTTTTGTCATTTCATTATGTAGTGGGTGGAGTGCTCCATTATTATACGGTATTCTTCCGCGCCTTACACCGAAAGAAAAATTAGTAAAAGTAAATAGTATCTTTTCCTTTTCAACACAAATTGTGCAAGCCGTTGCTTATTCATTTACGAGTATTGTCGTTCTTCTCATTGGCGCTACTTCTACACTCATGATTAATAACATTTTAATGATTTTCGGATGCATTGCATTACATTTTTCATTACGTTCCATACATACTGAAAGAATAGCAGATTCTCCCTCTTCCAAAAGTACTGTTTTATTGGAAGGTTGGAAACTCCTATTTCAAAATCCTTCTCTCCGTACCGTTACATATATGGACTTAATCGAAACTTTCGCAGGGACAATATGGATTGGCGCTATTACGATGGCATACGTTACGACTATCCTTCATAAGGGCGAAGAATGGTGGGGGTATATTAATACAAGTTATTATGTTGGCACGTTAATCGGTGGTCTATTAGCCTGGAAAATGAGTTCCTATATTCAAAACAATTTAATACGATCTATGTCGATTGGCTCTCTTATATTTAGCATTCTTACATTTTTATATGGTATGACAAGCAGCGGATTTATTGCGCTTTTTCTATGTGTTCTAATGGGACCCTGTTATCAAATTAGAGATATTTCCCAAACGACTGTTTTACAATCAAGTGTCGCCCCTTCTTTATTATCAAAAATGTATACAGCACATGGCGCACTTCTTTCAACAGCCTCTGGACTATCTATGCTTATCATTGGCATTATTACTGATATGTTCGGTGTTCGTACAATTTATATCATCGCTTCTATTCTTATTTTATGTTCCGCTTGTTTATCTTTTAGTTTATTAAAATATCATAAGACAGAGCAGAACGATATTTCAATTTAATCACTAAAACAAAGAGGACAGGGATTCCTGTCCTCTTCGTTTATTCTATTCATGATAAGTTGGGGATTTTTCTATGCTTTGTCGCTTGTTCAAAAGCATAAGCTAATTTAATTAATATCCCTTCACTAAAGGCAGTGCTTGCAATGGTAATTCCAAAAGGCCTCCCGCTTTCCATATACCCTGCCGGTATTGCTATAGACGGATAACCCGCTTTCGCACATATAGTAGAACCTATATAGGAAGGAAACAGTATCGCATCAAGATTATATTTTTCCAATGCAAAATCAATGCCTTGTTCTTGAGAAAAATATATATCTTCTAATCTCGCATTTAAATATTCTGGATTTCGTAACGTATTAGGAAAATCTTTTCTTCCCTCTAACTTAGTTTGTCCATATTTTAAAGCTCTTTCTGCTATGTTTTTATTAAACTCCATTAACTCCGAAATAGAATGTACCGGGATAGTAGAAGGTAATTTAGAAAGATAGTTATCTAAACTATGCTTCAGCTCATAAAGCGGAACTCCCCAGCTCCATTCTCTATGAAAAGAAGGAATATCAATATTTTCTACTACTGTCGCTCCTTCATTACGTAATACTTGGATCGTTTCCTTAAACAAGATTTCATCATACTCACCATTTTCGTAATAATCTTTTGGTGCATCGTTAAACACACCAATCTTCGCTCCATTTAAACCATTTGCATCAAGGTAAGATGTATAATCCCGATATGCCCTACCGTCACTTTTGTGAGTAACTACATCTTTCTCATCCACTCCAGTTAAACTTCCTAGCAAAATAGCAGCATCGGTTACCGTTCTAGCAAATGGTCCAGCTGTATCTTGCGAATAAGTAAATGGAATAATTCCTCTACGACTAATTAAACCGACAGTCGGTTTAATACCTACTACAGAATTTTGAACAGCGGGGCTCAAAATAGAAGCATCGGTTTCTGTCCCAACAGATACTACTGTAAAGTTAGCAGCAACTGCTATTGCAGATCCTGTACTAGATCCGCCAACAAACATATGATCCTTGCCCGTTCCATATGGATTGATTGTTTGACCACCTCTTGCACTATATCCAGCCCACATTTCAAAAGACATTGCATTTGCTAATTCTGTCATATTCGTTTTTCCTATTATCACTGCCCCTGCTTCTCGCAGTTTAGTAACGAGAAATGCATCTTCACTGCTTATATTTTGTTCTAGAGCTATTGTACCTGCACTTGTATGCATGAAGTCATTCGTTTCAATATTATCCTTAAGCAAAACAGGTATTCCATGCAATGGTCCCCTTACGCCGTTTGTCTTTCTTTCATAATCTAACGCTTCTGCAATAAAAATAGCATCTGGATTGATTTCTAAAATTGAATTAATTTTCGGCCCGTCTTGATCATACTTTGCGATTCTATAGAGATAATACATCACTAGCTCTTTTGAAGTTAGCTTTCCAGATTCCATTTCATTTTGAATATCTTGAATTGTTAATTCCTTTTTTAAGATTGGATTAAACTGAATTTCCATTTATATTCTCCCTTATATGAACTTTTTTAGCATATACCCCTTACTTTTTCAATTTTTCATCTCAACACATCCTAAATTAATATCCCTTTAAAGAAATTCAATATCCTTATTTAAACACCTTTAATTTCCCGAAAAATAAAAAAAGTCTGAAACGGATTAACCTTCGCTTCAGACTCTTACATTACTGTGCGTATACTTCATCTAATAAATGTAAAAACTCACCTTGTTTTCCAGCTAATTCAGGGCATTTTGCAATATCAACCCATTCGTAGCAAAATACTAATCCTTTATCTTCCTCACCAGCACTTACAATATGTTCCCAAGTATCCTTTACATCTGTTAGTAAAGTTACATGGAAAAAGTGGCGTTTTTCATACTCCTGTTTTTCTTTCATATGTATAATGTAATCTGCTAAAAAACGCTCTATGCATAAATGACGCAATCCGGATTCTTCCTGTACTTCACGCAATATAGCAGCTTCTAACGTTTCACCTTCATCAACCGTTCCCCCTGGCACTTGAATACCAGCTTCATGTATATCACGATGTTTAAAAACAAGTAATTGCATAACCCCCTCTTGTTCTCTTGTAATATATGCATGTACTTTTTTCTTATATAACATCGTCATTGTACGTCTCTCCCCTCAATTGTTCACTCTGTTACTTCTTCAAGTGTCAGTTGATTATCATACAAATATGTAGCTTGTGGATTTCCCACATACCTTACGTGCCATGGTTCATACCGATAGCCCGTAATCGTTTCTTTCGCTTTTGTGTATCGAACCACAAAACCAAATTTATGGGCATTTTCAGAAAGCCACTGACCTTCTTTCGTTTCCCCAAAAACTGTCTCTAACTGAAATTTAGCAGATTGAGACGTAATATCCATAGCTAGTCCAGTTTGATGCTCACTTGTGCCAGGAACCGCGCTAGACATTGCTGTTTTTGCTTCCCCGTCTTGTTTTTTATACATCGTATTTAATGCTTTTTGTCGATCAAAAGATCTAAATCCAGAAACTGCAAAAAGAAAAATACGCTCGTTGTCAGCCTGCTGAAACATATCCTCAAGCGCCCTCGCTGCCTCTTTTCTCATCTTTTTCTTTTCTTGATCACCTTCACTAGAGTAGCGTACTTTCGGAATAACTAAATCTGGCGGTCTATACCCATCTGGTAAACGCCTACTTTTATTTACAAGTACAAGCATTGAATTCGGATTATTAATTACCGCAATATCCCCATCCATATTAGCAATCGTTTCTTTCGCTTTCGGAAATATGCTATTTACACTTACTTCCCGCGCCTGCTTATCCTTATACATTTTATAATTGATTCCTGCTACTCCAATAATAATTATTGCAGCTACAATACCAAGTAGTGCCCATCTTTTTTTCATATAACGACCTCTTATTTTAATAATTTGGCCATTTCATACTCATCGATGCCCTTTCCATCGATAATAAGAGCAGCTTTTTTGACACCTTCTTTCTCAAATCCAGCTTTTTTATATAGTGCCTGAGCTCTTGTATTGTGGGCCATTACTGTTAATTCTAAACGCCATACATCATGTAATTTTGCCCACTTCTCAACCTCTTTAAACAATCTCGTCCCAATACCTCGCCCGTTATACTCTTGTAAAATACCAATTACAATGGTTGCCACATGCCTCTTTCTTTGAATGTTATTTCCATTCACTAATATAAAACCTACTATCCTCTCATCTTCAACTGCTACAAATATTGTTGCATATTCATTTTCTATAAAGCGATGGATCATTTTTTCTTGTTGCTCAGCTGTAGTTTTTCTTTCTCCTGGTTCATATAACATAAACTTCGTTTCTTCATCTAATTGCTTACTTAATTGCAAAAATGATGATGCATCTTCTATTTCGATCTCCCTAATCACTTCAATCACCCTACCAGTTTCATCATAAAAAGTTTTCCTTATAAAAAGATTTTCTCTACTTTCCTGAAAATCCCTTTGTAAATCTCCTGCTATAAATTGACAAATTTCGATATTACTATAACAACGACAAATTATGTCTATTCTGTGACGTCTCATCATTACAAAGAAAAAACGCAAGCATTACACTTACGTTTTTTCAAAAATACTGTGAATTCCTCCTCATCAGGTGAGGTCTCTCACCAATTTAAATTTCACTTTATCCATTCACTTTTTCTGCCTGCCAAAAATATTCACCAAATGCTTTAGCAAGTGCATCAATTGATCGATTCAATTCTTCCTCTGTATTATCTACACCGCCAACTTCTATTAATATCGCTTGTCCTGATAGGTCTTGATTATAGATTCCATTTCCTGTCTGGAACCCTTTTTGAATGACCCCACGGCTCACTCCTGGATATTTCTTATTAATCGCCTCATGTAAAGCTGTCGCTAATTGTAAGTTTTTTTCATAGTTTTTATTTCCTTTCCCTACTACAAATGCAAGCTTTGCATATGATTTATCTCCAATTGTTTTTGTCGTTACATTCTTTCGGGCACTATCACGATGCAAATCAAAAAAGTATTGAAGATCTTTATTTCCAGCCATAGCTTGCTGCACAATTTCTCGTGACATTTTATACGAACTATTACTGTTTAAACCTTTACTTATTAACTTTTGACCAACATCACTCTTATCGTTAGTAGCCCCAATCCCTTCACCTTCTAGTTGTTCACGGAAACGATCTCCTAATATAGAAATATTCGACACAGAACTCGTTGCTTTATTCGGATTCGGGTCATTCGTTAAGTTAAGTAAAGGTAAATAAGATTCCCAGCTATGTGTATGATAAATAAACGCAACTTGTCTCTTCCCAGTCGTTTGGGACGGCTGTTTTTTCTCTTTATTCGTATCTTGTTTAGGTGCTTGTCCAGTTCCACTAGTCCGTTCCTTCACTACTTCTTCAAGAGGAACACTCGACTCTATCGGTAAGTTAGAATAATTTGTACCCTCACCCGCAATAACAATTTCTGTATCGTACTTACCAAATCCCGGGAGCTCTTTCCCGACAAAACTGCGTACATCATTAAAGCGAATATTTGTAGCCATAGAAAAGAGAAAAGAAGAAATTGAAAAATCTTGATTCAAATTTCGATACTCCTGTGTAAAATAATGATTCTCTTTTCCAAGTACATACATGTAACCATTCATCGATAACTCATTTAACCAATTATATAAATACGTTGACTTTGTCTCTTTCATAGAGGTTACCATCAGACTAATAAGAAAAAAAGTCGCTAGCACTGTAGTAATAACAAATAAAACTAACTTACGCATATTTGTAAACTTCATAAAAAAAAAGCCCCGATTCATACTATCACCTCTCTATTTCAAGTTATGTACAAGCCCTAGAGAATAGACCGTTAAAATTTCGGCTATATTGTTAATGAGGTGAAATGAATTGAAGCTATTAATAGGAATATTACCAATCGCTCTATCATTCATTTTTTATTTGTCCGCTAAGCAACCAAAAATCTCTATTGTGCTACATATTTCTGCGTACTTGGCACTATATGTACTTGGTACAATTATTTCCATTAATATATACGATGTTTTAATACAAGATTTAGTTTTCATGACGAGCATTCATGGAATTTTACTGAATCCATTTTTCCTTATTGCAGGAGCGTATATAGGAACATACACTTTGTACCTACTTTTGTCTCACATTATTATGAAAATAAAAAATGGAGCGTAATGAAATGCAACCACCATTTATCTGTCATACATGCAAAAAAAAAATTGTGAGAAAGAAAGACCTTATTACAGCCACATGGTACTTCCGCTTTTATTTATTTCACAGTGATTGTTTTAAACGACAGCAAGTGTTCATCTCACGATTTCTCCCTGTGAATACACTTTTCAATTTCTTTCTTATTATATATGGACTTATTTTTGGCAGTATTCTTATGATTACAGAACCATCTATTATTTGGCTGACTTTCTTTTTTCCTATTTTTTATCGGTTGCTTTCTTATTATTATGTTGAACGTTTTTTCTCTACATAACGCGCAGACTGACCTCTCGGAATACTTAAACATTCCCACTCATTTTCTTTTAACATCTTCCCAATGTAAATAATCTGACCAATATGCAATGCATAATGAGAAATTTGCCTTTCAATTGCTTGCATGACAGTATGTGCTTCACCGCGAATGTATACCGTCTTCAATAAGTGTTCTGGCGTTAAAGTATTCATCGTATTAAAAACATATTTCCATCCTTCTTGCCAAGCTATAAGGGTTTCTTCTTTTGAATGATAGCATCCTTCAAATTCACCATCTCGATTACGATCTGTTTTTTCACCATCAGACGTTAAAAAATCCGTCCATCTAGAACGCATATTACCGTGCAGATGCTTAATAATAATCGCTATACTATTTGTTTCTTCATGAGAAGACCATTGTATTTGTTCATATGATAATTGAGAAAGTGCCCGTTCCCCTTGTTTCTTTGTTGCTTTAAAGTTCGAAATCGCACATTGCAAATATTCTCGTCCGATATCCATATTAGCCCCTACCTTCACCCTAGCTAATTTTTGTTCCATTTGGCAATTCCATATTAGGCTGAAGTAACACAACATCATCAGCTGCAGGAACACCACCAAGCACAAGCACTTCTGATTTGAATCCAGCTACACGCTTTGGTGGAAAGTTTACAACAGCAACGATTTGTTGACCGATTAAATCTTCTGGAATATACCTTTTCGTAATTTGAGCACTTGACTGCTTTATCCCGATTTCTCCAAAATCTATTGCTAGTTTAATCGCTGGTACTCTCGCTTCTTTAAATTCCTCTGCATGTATTACAGTTCCAATTCTCAAATCCAAATTTAAAAAATCTTCAAAATTAGCCATTTATCATTCCCCCCAATTATTACTTAGACAAAATACAAAAATCCCCTTCAAAAAAAGAAAGGTGCCTAAGCACCTTTCTTTTGTAATTCACTTGATTCATTTGATTTATAGAAGAAGAAACCGAGAATCCCGCCAATACATGATGGAATTAACCATCCGATTCCTTCGTTATATAACGGTAACATTTGTAGTACATTAGAAATCGCGTCAATTTTAATTTTCGCACTTTCTAAACCGTTAAAGAAACTAATTAACAATGCACCTAAAATAGCTCCAATATAAATTGTATTACGCTTCCCAATCCACTTATGGAAATACGAAAGTACGATTAATACAATTGCAACTGGATAAATGATCATTAACACAGGTAATGTTACTGCGATTAATTGTGTTAAACCTAGGTTAGATACAATTAAACTAAATACACATACCATTGTTACAATCGTTTTATGCGAAAGTTTTGGGAATAAGTTTGTAAAGAAACCTGCACACGCAGATGTTAACCCAACAGAAGTTGTTAAACAAGCGAGTATAATAACAAGCCCTAATAAAATTTTACCACTCGTCCCATATAGCTCATTTACAACATTCGTTAAAATAAGGCCACCGTTTTCTGAGATACCAAGTGATGTACTTGTTGAACCAAGATAAGCAAGTGATAAATAAATTAACGTTAAACCAAGTACAGCAATAATACCTGATACTACTGTTATTTTTGCAATTTGACTACTCTCTTTTATCCCTTTAGAGCGGATAACTTGTACAACGACAATTCCGAATACAAGCGCGCTAATTGCATCCATCGTTAAATATCCTTGAATAAATCCACCAAAGAAAGCATTTTCTTTGTAAGCAGCTAACGGCGCAGCTGGCTCTCCAATTGGATCAATAATTGCCTTTCCGACAATAACAGCGACAATTAATACTAATAATGGTGTAAGAAACTTTCCGAACCAATCCACTAATTTAGATGGATTTAATGATAAATACCACGTTATTCCGAAGAAAACTATCGTGAAAAGAAATAGCATGTACCACTCTGAAACCATTGCCTCTGATAAAAACGGCTTCATACCCATTTCAAACGAAACAGCTCCAGTACGAGGAATCGCGAAAAATGGTCCAATTGCTAAATAACTAATCAATGGGAAAATAAACGCAAATATAGGGTGGACTCTAGAAGATAGCGCTTTCAAGTCCCCCTCTACAAACGCGACAGCTGTTACAGCTAGTAGGGGTAATCCGACTCCCGTTACAAGGAATCCTATTGTAGCAATCCAAACATTCTCTCCTGCTTGTTGACCTAAAACTGGCGGAAAAATTAAATTTCCTGCTCCTAAAAATAATGCAAATAGCATTAAACCAATTGCTACCGTATCACCTGGCCTTAAACGTCCCTTCATGCTCTTCATTTGCATAGCACTTTTTCATTGTTTATCTCTATATTTTACAATATGCTATGCATCCTCCTCTCTGCTCAAGATGATAAAATATGCCCCTTACAAAGCAGTGTCTTTCTCCATAATTTCTCCATTCCCCTTATTTTTACTCTAATCATTAATACAATTATTATTTTGAATTTTGATTTTTTTGAATTTTCAAATCATTAGAGTGTTATTACGTGGAGTGTAGATGTCAGACCTCTTTGTTTTTATCACACATATAGTAACATATTTAGTTGCAAAATAAAAACATATTTTCAAATTGATTTTTTTGAAAATCGAAATTATCTACATTTTTTATTCTCTTACACAAATATTGTTACAATCTCACCTATTATTCAATTGTTATTTTCAAATAACTTTATACACGTAACATACAAAAGCCATCTAATAATATAATTAGATGGCTTTTGTATGTTACTCTATCGTTTCAACTTCACGTGGATTTTTCATCTCTTCCACATACACAACTCTAAATCCGTGATCTTCTAAATCTTTCAATAATGTCTCTAATTCACCGTCGTTAAACTCTTCTCCTAATGTAAACATAATTCTACGAACTAATAAGGCATCATTATCAAAAGTCATCAAACTTTGAATACCAGTGTATTTCTTTAAAACTGTCGATAATTTTTGGATTGCTCCATTATAGTCTTGCGTTCCAATCATGACAGAGTATTTACTAGAGTGAACGCCCCATGCATCCTCTAATAACTCAAAAACTTTTTTATGCGTTAAAATTCCAAGGAAAACCCCTTTTTCATCAACTACTGATAAATAAGGCAATTTTTTTATTGTAAAAAATACTTTAAAGAAAGATGAATCTTCTCTCACAAATCCTTCTTTATCGTTTAATAATTGTATTACACTCTCATCAAGTGATCCTTTATATTCTAAAATATCTACTTTATATATATTCCCTAAAAATTTCTCTTTTTTTTCATCTAAAACTGGTACACAACGATACCCCGTTTTATTTAAATGCTCTAACGCTTCCCCAATCGTAATCGAACTTGAGCACAGTAAAACTTCCCTTTTCGGCACGTAATTCCCTTTAATCCTCATAAAAAGCCTCCTTATGTTAAAATACTTTCTGTGCCATAACTATATTATATTTTCAGAAAAAAATAAATAATTTATTTTATTTTTCTGAAAATTATTCATTTTCTTGTCATAATTTATTCATGAATCCTTCACTTGTATATTTTTGCTATCAAATCTTCTCTCTGAATTACTAAATGAAAAATATATTGTAACTTCTTTCAAAAAAAGCTAAAATAAGAATAAGAATTTTCTGAATATTCTAAGAGTAGGTGGTTATATGTCCTTATTACGCTCACATATATGTAAATTTATAATTGGTGTTATTTTTATTTTTGCCATAAGTCCTATTCCAGCTCTTTTTATTACACACAATTACTCTTATCAAAATGGATTTATTAGCATTTTTCAAAACTTCGCACAGCTTTCTTCTATATCAATTCCAAAGGTTGATTGGATGCATGAATCTATCTTTTTCTCAGCAAACCAAATGATACATACTTCTAATCATTCAACACCATTATTCCCTTACATATGGGAAATATATTTTATATCGATTGTTCGTTTTACTTTTACCCTTGCGATCGGATTTTTCATAAGTTTGGGTATCGGCCATTTATTTTTCAAAGTACCTAACTCGTTTAAAAAGTTTACTACTGTATTGAAATGGATACCTTACTCTTTTTGCACTGTAGTATTACAATGTTCAGTCTTATTACTACTTCTATACATCGCACAATTTATAAACCTTCCTTACTACTCATCATTTATCATCGTATGTAGTACTTCCATGATTATCGTTATGCAAGCAGTAAAAAAATGGATTCCTTTCTTAAAAAACACAAATGAATATGAAATAAAACATGATTCTTTTCTTGTAGACACATTGTTTTTAGCGCTTACTTCAAATCATAAATCAATTTTAGGTTCCATTATTCTTTCATTCGTTTTTATGGAATGCGTTTTTCATGCAAATGGACTGTTACAATTTATCGTTCAATTTGGCGGAAATTCACCTATAATTGTTACAATCGGCTTATTACTACTCTATATCCCATATAGCATACTTTCTTTCCTTCAAACACTATGGACCACAAACTACTCCAAGCAACAGTCATACACTTTAACGAGAAGTGTTCCAAAACCTTAATTTAAAATAACCCTCTATAATCTAAAAGTAGGGGGTTATTCCTTTTGTATAGCGGACAAAATAACAGCAAATTCAAAAACTATTACAGAAACATACCAATATTTACCCTTTTCCTTTGACTATTCTTTTCATTTGGATTTATTATAAAAGTATAACATAATTGCAGGAGGTGACATCTTTATTCCAGACCTTGGAATGGAGAACACGCTTGGACATATTAAATATTTTTCTCATCTTTGTACTTATTCTTATTTCTGGCTTTTTCGTTGCATCAGAATTCGCTGTTGTAAAAGTACGAAAAAGTCGAATTGACCAACTTGCAAATGAAGGTAATAAACAAGCTTTAGCTGCAAGAAGCGTCCTATCTAATTTAGATGTTTATTTATCAGCTTGTCAGCTCGGAATTACAATCACTTCTTTAGGGCTTGGTTGGCTTGGTGAACCGACTGTGGAACATATACTACGACCGCTCTTTGAAAAAATTAATATTACTGGAACAATGGCTAACACTTTATCTTTTGTTATTGCTTTTAGTGTTATTACATTTTTCCATGTTGTATTAGGTGAATTAGTTCCAAAGTCTTTCGCAATTCAAAAAGCAGAAGCAATCACACTCAAATTTGCAAGACCGCTTATTTTATTTGATAAAATTATGTATCCATTCATTTGGCTACTCAATAGTACAGCTATATTTTTCACAAAACTACTCGGATTAGAACCTGCGAAGGAAAGTGAACTTGCTCATTCTGAAGAGGAATTGCGACTCATTTTAGGTGAAAGTTTTAAAAGCGGTGAAATAAACCAAACCGAATATAAATATGTAAATAACATTTTTGAATTTGATGATCGAGTTGCGAAAGAAATTATGGTTCCTCGTACCGAAATGATTTGCTTGTCTACTGAAAATACGTTAGAAGAAAATATGGATATCGTCGCTACTGAAAAATATACACGCTATCCAATCATTGAAAAAGATAAAGATGATATCATTGGGATGATCAATACGAAAGAAGTATTCCATGATCAAACGAAAGGTATTTATAAACCACTTGAATCTTATATACATCCTGTTCTAACTGTATTTGAAACAGTTCCAATTCGTAAAACGTTAGTCCACCTTCAAAAAAATCGCGTTCAGATGGCAATCGTTATGGATGAATATGGTGGTACTGCCGGACTTTTAACGATGGAAGATATTCTTGAAGAAATCATTGGAGAAATTCAAGATGAATTCGATGCTGATGAATCACCTATGATTGAAAAGCGTACACCTAAGCTTACTGTTTTAGATGGAAAGGTGCTTATTTCTGAAGTAAATGATATGTTTGGCCTACATATTGATGATAGTGATTTAGATACAATCGGAGGATGGCTTCTCTCTCAAGCAGTTGACTTAAATATTGAAGCTGGCTATTCCATTGAATACGCTGGTTTTCAATTTAAAGTATTAGAACTTGATGGACATCAAGTCAAAAAAGTTGCTGTACATAAACTAGATATTAAAAAGGAGCTATAAAGTGACTGTTTTATTAACAATTTGTATCATTGCCTGTTTCGTTGTTTCATTTCTCGCCTTTATTTATCCAATTATCCCTGGCATACTAGCTGTCTGGGCTGGATATTTGATTTACCATTTTGGTATAAATGGAGGCGAATTAACAACTTCTTTTTGGATTATTCAAGTCATTTTCACTCTTTTCATTTTCGTTGCTGATTTTATTGCAAATGGATATTTCTTAAAAAAATACGGTAGTTCTAAATGGGGTGAACGTGTCGGAATGATTTCTATCATTGTCGGCTCGTTCTTCTTCCCACCATTCGGACTTATTATCATACCGTTCTTATCAGTATTTATAACAGAACTAGTACATAAAAAATCGCCAAAAGATGCTTTTCTAGTTGGAGTCGCTACTGTAGTTGGTTTTTTAAGCAGTACAGTAGCGAAAGCAATTCTCCAAATCATTATGATTATCATCTTCTTGTGTTATATCATCTTTTAACCATCCCGACTTCGGGATGGTTTTTTAATATGCAATACCTACTCGACTATTTTCATATATATTTTTCTTACATAGATCCCATGCAAAGTGTGCTGTATCACCCACTGTAATTTTTGATCCACCCTCTGGCAATATATCTTTTTCAGTTCGATATACCTCTGTCGCCTCACCATCTATTAAATGTGTCGGACAAACAACTGTCCAACATAAATTATTACTATTACTTAGTACCTTATATGCAGCCAAATGATCTTCCGCTGCCGTTGTCGTTTTCCTTTTTGATTCCGTTGATTGAAAACGATATAAATTTAGATCTGTTCTTGCTTGTAAAATACCAGCTGTTCCTATTGTTATGATCCTACGAACCCCATCTTCTTCCATTTTCTTTATAATTTGTGGCATACTCTTCGCTAATGTTCCATTTTGATCCGTTCCAAGTGCACTAATTACTATATCACTTCCTTCTATCGCTTTCTTTATATCATTTTCGTTCAATACATTCCCTTCTATCACTCTTAACCTTTCATGTTGTATTTCTATTCTATTTAAATCACGCGCTAATGCAGTCACTTCAGCTGAATCCTTTAATGCTAAATTAATTATGTTTGAACCTACTCGTCCTGTTGCTCCCAATATACATACTTTCATTTGTTTTCCCCCTCTTTCATTCTCTTTCTATTTTTCAATAATCTCAGTCAATTTACAACAAAAAAACTTCCTCATATATAAGAGGAAGCTTTATTATTACTTTATTTCTTTTCTTTAGAATCAGTAGACTTCTCGGTTCCGCTTGTTTCTTTATCCTTTTTGTCCTCTTGTTGTGTTGTTGTGTCGTCTTCTTTCTTCTTGTCCTCACCTTTACTACAACCTACCATTAATAAAGAACTTGCAAGTGCCATAGCAGTTAATGATTTAACCCATTTGTTCATTTGCGTTTCCTCCTTGTGATAGAATATGTACAACCTCATATTACTCTCTATTTTTAAAGGAGAGATTGAAAAACAGTAAATATACGGTAAATTTTTGTAAATTTTCCGATAACAAAACCTAATTTTAATTTATATATTTCATTTCCAATCGATACACAATAAAACTAGTTTTTTCTCTCAATAGACGTAAAAAAAACTAAGGCGCATACCATTTCGCCTTAGTTTCTCATGCAAACTTTTCATTTTCATTTTCATATAGATGTGTAATCTTATATTCCTTCTTCATAACATATTGCCACACACTATAAGCGTAACGGTTCATTTTCAGGAAACAATTTTCCAAAAATGAGCGAAACTCTGGGTTAGCAACTTCCACTGCAACTTGAGCAAACTTTAAAGCTAATCGTTTCAAATGCGCAATATAACTGGTTGCAATATGAATATCCCCTGTATATTTACTAACTGTTTCCTTTCCCATTTCATGCAAATCAAACTCCATTGTTTCACAGGTTATATGCTGCACATTCTCTCCTTCTTGAAAATTTACTTGTTCATTATATGCTTGTAACATATATGGTAAATGGTGCTGTAATAGATTTTTTAATTCTTCGTCTCTGACCTTTCCAGCATACTCTCCAACCTTGTATATTAGTATATAACTATATTTCATTAATTCTTTCATACAGTCCATTAAAGCGCCTCCCTTCTCTTTTGTCCATATACTATAAATATGATGCTAAAACATTCGCTATTCTCGCTAAAAACCAATCCCATCTACTAATTTTCTCAAAATCTTCTTCAGAAAATCGTTTTGATTTATGAAAGTCTACCTGTAATCGACTCCATACTTCATCAACAACTGTTTTATCATATATGATACAGTTAGACTCACAATTTAAATAAAAACTTCTATTATCAAAATTCGCTGTCCCAATATCAACAATTTCTCCATCAATAATTGTTACTTTCCCATGAAAAAATCCATTTCGATATTGATAAATCTCCGCTCCAGCATGTAACATATCTTTCAAATATGGATAGGCAGCTTGTTTTAACAATATGGCATCACTTTTAAATGGCACGAGAATTTTCACATTAACACCACGATTTAATGCAGCTTTTAACTCTTTCACCATTTCTTTACTTGGTACAAAATATGGTGTAGCGATAATTAAAGACTTTTTAGCCTTTTTTAAAAGTGCCCCATATTTTTCCCATAAGCCTTTTCCATTTGAAAATAAATATTGATATTTCACATTCCCTAATGTAGGTATACTTTCATGTATAGGCATTTTTTCTCCTGTATCTTCTTTCCAATCTTCGGCGAACTTTCTTTCCATATCCGCTGCACCCTCACCATGGATGCGCACGTGATAATCACGCCATGGCCCAAACTTTGGATTTTGTCCAAGGTACTCCTTTCCGATATTAAAACCACCGACGTATGATACCTTTCCATCTATCGTAACAATACGTCTATGATTCCGTTGATGCAAAGAATAGAACACATTTTTCAGTTTCGGTTTTTTACTAAATGTAAACTTCACACCGTTTTCCTTTAATCGGCTAATTACCTTTTTCTTCAGCTTATATCCACCTATCCGATCGACTGACAATTTCACTTCTACTCCGCTAGATGCTTTTTTCTCTAATAACTGTAAAAACTCTTGGCTTATTTCATCTTTTCCTACAATATAAAAATGGATATATATATACTTTTCTGCATCGTTTATATCCTCAAATAATTTTCTATATAACTCTTCACCGTTCGTATATAATTGAAATTCACCTAATCGAACTTGTCCTAATTCATATTCACTAGCCATTTCCTTCCCCATTTCCACATCGATGTTCATCCAAATGAATACACCTATTAAACAAAGGATTATAGCGAAAAAGTGCTTCATGGATAAATTCCTTTCTCCACTTACTGTTATTTCTATATCTTCCCTTTTTTATTACATTATCATTCAAGAAAATATGTCATTGCATGATATATGTCCATATCAAACAATAGCTCATTTGCATATTGTATGTTGTATCTTAAAATAAAAGGAGGAAATAACAATGGGCTTCGCACATGGTAATGGATTTGCGCTATTAGTCGTATTATTTATCCTCTTAATCATCGTCGGTGCTGCTTGCTTCTGCTAAGTAGCTACTGTCATATGATATGTGGATGAAAAAACTATAAAAGCGGACACCTATTTTTAGGTGTCCGCTTTTCATTTTAAAACCATTTCCGACTGCTATAGTAACTTAAATGGCTAAATATTCATCTCAAAAGGTTAACAATGTGGCTACTTTCTTACTCTCTGCCTTACGTATATGACGCTGTTCTGCACGTAACACAGCAATACGATGTAATTCTTTCTCTTCTTCTGTTTCAGGGATAACACGCGGTACTGGAACTGGATTATTTTCCTTACTAAGTGCCACAAAAGTAACGAATGACGTTGCCGCTATACGCTTCTCACCTGAAATTAAATCTTCAGCTACTACCTTCACAAACACTTCCATCGAAGTTCTTCCCGTCCAAATTACGAAAGATTCATAACTAACACAATCTGAAGAACGAACAGGATGTAAGAAATCGACCCAGTCCATAGATGCTGTGACACATTCCTTTCTCGAATGTCTGGATGCTGAAATAGAAGCAACCATATCCATCTCCGCTAATATCTTCCCACCAAATAGCGTGTTATGATCATTTAAATCTGTTGGGAATACTCGGCTCGTTTTGAACACCCTTGACTCATTGGCTGTTTTCCCCTTTACTTCTGTCATTGTTATCACCCCTTTAATGATTTATCCCTAATATTTCAATAATCACTATACTAAATGAACTACACGTTTAATATTAACAACATTCAGAACTTTTAGTCCACAAAAAAGAACCGATTTTATCAATCGGCTCCTCTAAATACATATTGTTCTTTCGGCTGTTCAACTTTATTCCATTTTGTTACTTCTAATACAGGAATATTCGCATGAAACGGCTGATAAAACTCAGTAGTTATCTCTCCTTCTACTTGAATCCAGTCATCATTATTCCACTCTACGCCTTCTGGCTTTTTCACTAACATACCATACACACCAGAATCTGCTACGCAATGTATAATACCGAAACGGAATAAGAAGTATTGTTCTTTTTTAGAAGAATCATCCCTAAAAACAAACCCTTTAAAAGATAATTTTTTCCCAGTAAACTCGCCAGGATAATTATAAATTGTTTCCATACCCTTTAGGAAGTCTTCATCTTTCAAATTAATATTGTCTTTCGTAACAAACTCTTTCTTCCCTTTTTCCATTACACCACGGTATCCTTCTTTCCCGTAATAAATGCTCGTATCAGGTCTTAGAAATTGTCTTGTCATAAATGGATCCTTACTTTCTGCTTGTGCAACAGGAAAGTGAAATCCTTTCGCTTTAACAATATCCGAATCTAACGTCGCAATTGGGAAAAATAACCCTGAGATAATTGGAAAACAAAACAAGGAGTACGAAAATGCTTTTTTCCACCATGTATTCTCATCTTTTGAATGATCATGCCCGCAATGGCTATGGTCACAACTGCAATCATTTTTCTCTTTTTCCTTTTGGTGCTCTTTTTGGAAAACGACGATAATTTGTATAATCGTTAAGAAACCTAAAATAATTGCTGCTGTTGTTGATAAATAGGCATACTTCATATTGATATACTTCGTAATGTTACCGGAAATATGAAGCTGCGCAATTAATATTGTAAAACCTAATAATATATATGCTCGAAACATAACCTACCACCCCATCGCATAAATGAGTAGTGAGCTTGCATAAACAACAAGAGTAACTGTAACTATAACAACAATTACAAATTTAGTTTTAAATGTCGCAAGCATCATAAACATATTTTTAATATCCACCATCGGTCCGTAAACGAGGAACGCGACAAGTGAAGCTGTTGAAAACGTACTTTGGAACGAAGAAGCGATAAATGCATCTGCCTCTGAACAAAGTGATAATATATAAGCAAGTCCCATCATAACAGCTGATGAAGAAAACGGACCTTGTCCAATAGCAAGAAGTGTTGAAGTTTGTACAAACGTTTGTACCGCTGCTGCAATTAACGCACCTAGTACTAAATATTTTCCCATTGAGAAGAATTCCTCAACAGCGTGTGTACATACATCCCACATTTTTTTACGCAGTGGACGCTTATTATTCACTTCTGGGAAGTGATCATCTCTTAATTGATGTTCTTTAAACATAAAGGATAATATAATTCCAACGATAATGGCTACGATAATCGCTACAATAGAACGATACCATACCATGTGCATACTACTCCCAAAGGCAACATAAGTAGCAAATAATACAACTGGATTAATAATAGGTCCAGTTAACATAAATGCAATCCCTGCGTATGGTGGAACGCCTTTTCCAATTAATCGTCTTACAATCGGAACAATTCCACATTCACAACCTGGAAACAACATACCTAAAAAAGTAGCTAATAAAACAGACAGAAATCGGTTCTTCGGCATCCATTTTGCCACCATATCTTCTGTCACGAACATTTGAATGAATCCTGAAATAAATACACCAATGAGCACGAAAGGAAGTGCTTCGATCAATATGGAGATAAAAATTGTATTCATTTGCAGGAATGCTTTCGGTAATTGAAACAATTCCATGATGTATTTCCTCCAACTTTTCATTAACAATATGTAATTTTAACCCCATTTCATTAATTGAACAAGGTTTATATGGCATACATACCCTTTATATACATTACATTGTACAAGTTATATTCTATTCAAAATTTGAGATTTCATAGCAAAAAAGCTGCTCTAGCGTAGTTATATAACTATGCTAGAGCAGCTTTCTTATCGTTAAAAGTAACGTTTCTTCCAAAAAACAAAAGCTAACGTGAAAGATAGTGTTACACATATGATGAGTACAATTACAAAACCGTGGGCTTCCCCTTCAAACGGAACCTTTACGTTCATTCCAAAGAAACTAGAAACCATCGTCGGTAAAGATAAAATGATCGTAATTGACGTTAACAGTTTCATAACACTATTTAAATTATTTGATATAACGGAGCTAAAAGTATTCATCATTCCACTTAAAATGTGACTATATATTTCCGCCATTTCAATAGCCTGTTTATTTTCAATTAATACATCTTCTAATAAATCTTGATCGTCTTCATACATTTTTAAAAATGTACTATTACGCATTAACTTTTGAATTACAATTTTATTAGCCTTTAATGACGTTGTAAAGTATACTAAACTTTTCTCAAGGCCTAACAATGTGAAAATTTCTTTATTTTTCATTGACTGATTTAATTGATGCTCTAAATCAATTGTTTTTCGATTTATTTGCTTTAAGTATCTTAAATAATAAGTAGAAATCGTATATAAGAGCTGAAGTGCAAAGCGCGTCTTCTTAAACGTATAAAATTCTTTAATACGTTGATTAATAAAACGTTCAAAAATTGGATTCTCTTCTAAGCAGATTGTAACAAAACAATCCGGCATCACAATCATACCTATTGGAATCGTGTCATAAATCGAATTTCCTTCTTCATCATGTCTAACTGTCGGAATATCCACGATAATTAAAGTATTATTGTCTTCCTTTTCAATACGAGAGCGTTCTTCATCATCCAAAGGGTCTTTAATGAAATCTAAGTCTACATTTAAAGTTTGTACTAGATATTGAATTTCTTCTTCTGTTGGATGAAGTACATTAATCCAGCACCCCTTTTGCATTTCCTCAATCTCTTGTAGTTTTCCGTTTCGGTCTGTTAAATATATATTTAACATACTATCACCCCGATTCTTTTTACATGTAGGAATCTACCTCTCTTAAATCACAGTTTTTAAACCGCCATTCTCAGCATATGAAACATACGTTTAAATTTCAATAGAAAAATTATTTTGAAAACGTTTTTATAAGAAAAATATTATAAAGTGAAACTTTAATCAGTGGGGGGCTTCATCCTCACCAATTATTAGCCCTTACAAATCGGGCTTTTACGGGTTATCCGCCCCCAACCAAACTTCTTTTTTTCGCTGAATTTTGAGGTGAGGGTCTCACTGCCCGTTAAAGCGGGATAAACATAGAAAAAGACAGAGTGCTCTCTGCCTTAAAAGCTTATGTTGCCTTTATAACATATTTAGAAAGCATCCACAAGTTAAACCCGACTGAAATCGTATAGCCCGCGTATGTTGAAATGATAAAACTTACATAATCGAAATACGGAAGCAATACAATATTTAAAACTATCTTCACAATAATTCCAATCACTAGTCCTAGCACCGTCTTCTGCTGTTGATTGATTCCTTGTAGCATAGCAGCCGTTACTGTAAAAAGAGAAAATAGTATGCAAGCAGGAGCATAATACTGTAAAATGATTCTCCCCATCTCTGGATCATTTCCAGCACCGAATAAAAGAGTATATACAGGTTTGGCTAACACCATCATTCCAATTGCCGCCGGTACCGTAATTGCTACTACTAATACATTTGTTCTCGTAAAATGTTTGTACAATAGCTTCGTATTTCCTGCTGTGTAAGCTTTCGTCATCTCTGGTACGAGAGACATACTAAAAGCTGTCGCAACGGATACCGGGATAAGCACAACCATTTGAACAAGACCAATTATCGCATTAATTTTTTCCGCTTCTCCTTGCATATACCCTATTTGTATAAGTAGTTTATTAATTGTAAATGTATCAATCGTCTGATACAACGGAATTGCTAAGCCCACCACAACAAAAGGAATAGAATATGTAAAGAGCTCCTTATACAATGAGAAAAAAGATTTCGTTGTTTGTGGTATACTTTCCATCTCTTTTTTCTTTAAGTGCCTTCTCCTTCTTATATAATACGCACTTAAAACAGTTAATCCACCTACAGCTCCCATAAATGCACCGAACGTTGAAATACCAACTGCTAGCGAAACAGAAGCTTTTAAAACATATAAAACGACAAAGCTTCCTATTAAAATGGTTAAAACCCGAAAAAATTGCTCTACAACTACACTTAATGCAGAAGGCCCCATCGATTGGAATCCTTGAAAGAAGCCCCTTAATAAACTCATTACTGGCACAAGTATTAACGCAAAACTTACAATTCGAATATTAGTAGTAACCGCTCCTACACTATTCCCCGTTTGATCATTCCCATCGATGACAAGTTTAGCTAAATGCGGAGCTAGCATATATAACGTAAAACACGAAATGACTCCCATTATAAACATAAACACGATTCCACTTTTCAACACTCTCTTAACCGTATGATAATCATTCAGTTGATCATATTTTGATACCATCTTTGAAACAGCTAGCGGTAATCCCATTGTTGCTATACTGAGCATGATGGTATAAGGACGATATGCATATGTGTATAGAACGTAACCACTCGTACCGACCATCGCTGTAAATGGTATAACATATATAAACCCTAACATTTTTGATATCATCGTTGCCATCGTTAAAAATATCGTTCCACGTATAAACGGTGACCCTTTCATCACATTCCTCCGCTACGCTTTATTATTACACATTATGGACAACTCCTTTTCTTTAGAACCGAAACAAACAAAAAAAGCCAATGAAAAATCATTGACTTTAACGCGCTGCTTTTTTCTTTTTGAAATACTTTAAACCAAAGTATAGAGCAATAAAAAGAACAGCTCCTATAATTATGTAATGTGTGTAATCAGATGCATACTCTTTAATTTGTCGCCAATTCCCACCAAGTTTTTCACCTAAGTATATAAATAGAATTGACCATGGAATGATCGCTACAACCGTATAAAGTGTAAATAGTTTTAATGGCATCTTAGCTAGCCCTGCTGGAATAGAGATCGCATGACGTACTACTGGGATAAAGCGCGCAGAAAATATTACGCCTGCTCCATAACGCTTAAACCAACCTTCCGCTATGTCTAAATGATGTTTATTAATAAGTAGATATTTCCCATATTTCTCTACAACCGGACGCCCTCCGTAGTATCCAAGCCAGTATAAAAAGATTTGCGCTAAAGTACCACCAATCGTTCCGGCGATAACTGCACCCACAAAACTAATTTTACCATTCGCTACTAAAAAGCCAGCATACGAAAGTACAATTTCACTCGGGATTACTTCAATCATTAAAGCAAGAGCTACTCCAAAGTAACCTAAGCTTGCAAAAAATTGCAATAACTGATCTATTATGTTTGCTAACATGTTCTTTTTTATCTCCTTTTTTCTTCACATACCATCCCATTATTACATAAAGGCTGCAATCTGCCAATATCTTCATTTTAACAATATGTACAATTCAAGCAGGATTAATCTATTAATTTCTCTTTCTGCGGGTCCTTCATGTAGGCAAACATCTCTTTAATTTGGTCTTCTGTATTTCTAGCAATTGATAAATTAGGCAATTCATTTTCACCAAAAAACTCCACCTCTTCTGTTTCAATACTAGTTTTCTTTTCTCCACCAATAATCTCGCATCCAATGAAAATCTTATATACATGCGTCGCCGATGGAGAGGGTTGATGTTTTTCTTTATCAAATATAGCTAGTAACTTAAAATGATCTACCTCATAACCAGTCTCTTCGAAAACCTCTTTTGCTGCAACTTCGGTTGGCGTATAACCGACATCAGCCCATCCACCTGGCAATGCCCATTTCCCATCGCTTTTTTCTTTCACAAATAATAACTTTTCATTTTGAAAAACAACCGCTCTTATATCAACTTTAGGTGTTTGATAGCCTGTCTCACGTGCAAATAATTTCTCTACGACTTCCCAATCTGTTTTCGTGTAATGTGACATCATTGAAATAGAAATATCTCGTAATTGCTGGAAACGCTCAATATCATACACATCCTTAGAATACGTTAAACCCGCTTGAGCTATAGATTGTATTTGTTTTACCCAATCAATCCATTTAATCGTCATATATCCGCATCCCCATTCTCTATCAAATATATTACTTCATTTTTATTGATACATCTTTATTATACAAAAAAAAGAGATTGATAACGTTTCAATCTCTTTCAAAATTAATCTAATTCATGTAAGTGGTCTTGTATATACTTTCTTCTTTTATTTATATATTCATAAATCATATCAGCCTCTTGATCAAATGTTTCTAATTTTTCTTTCATGTATGGATCTTGTAGTAAATATGGGCGAATCAATTCACACAACCCTTCTACTTTCGGCCTCATAAACGAAACTGTGAATTGATTTTCTAATATTTCTTCCAAAATACTTCGATACTGCTTTCTAAATACAGGTATGTCTAGCAATCTTGCACTTAACGTATTATACCCTTGAATGCGAATATATTCATGATTAAGTGGTCTCCCTTGTACATCTCGCCCCCAAGTCGCATCATAATCCCACGGTATAACTTCAAATAAATTTGTTTCATCGTTATGATATAGTGCATAGTTATGAACGAAACCATCAAAGTTTTGCGTAAAAATAACTCCTGCTAACCATCGTAAATATTTATCTACATGTAGAAACTTCCCAATTTCTTTTTCATAGGCTTCCCTCGTCAAAGTATTCGCTTGAAATACAAATTCACTCAGTTGTTCTTCACTATTTTTATTCGAATATTTAAATTCATAACCCGCAAAGAGCTCTGTCTTAACATCTTTATCTCGTTCACTCATTAATGAAAAATTCGCATCATCATCTATCGCATAATAAATAGAACCACTCGGTAATCCTCTATTTTTCAAAAAATTTTCATCAACCGATTCTAACTGTAAATACACACCTTGAATTTGACCATTAATTTTTATAAATACATGTTGTGATTTTGGCGAAAGTACACCAATATCATGAAAAAAATCTAAAGATAATTTATTTCGTATGAGAGACGGATCCATAAACTCCGAATTCAAATGAAACTCTTTCGCACCTTGAAATTTTTTAGGCTTATAAAACATAACATGATAAGACTTTTTCTCAAATTCGCGAATATGAGCTCCTCGGTATACGATATCAATATCATACTTCTTTTTTCCATAAGTTAATTTTGCTGGCACTGGACTATCTGACCAAATGTCCTTTTTCAATTCCACTAAGTACATTGGATGAACAAAAAAATCATATGAAGGCAGCATGTTTTCTCATCCCTTCTCAGTTCTCTTCATTCAATGTATGCGCCTTGTCTTGTCCATACATCCGCAATCATCTATTTATATAAAATTACACTCTTGTCCTGTTCAGAAAGATGCCTACATACATATCATGTTAAGGAAAAAGAATACCTTTTCACTTTAATACATGATAAGGAGGATTTCTATGAAACGTGATATTAGAAAAGCTGTTGAAGAAATCAAAAGTGCTGGGATGGAGGATTTCTTACACCAAGATCCAAGTACTTTTGAATGCGATGATGATAAATTCACTCATCATCATTGTACAACTGGATGTAAATGTACAACTGGGGGTAAATGTCCAAGAACAAGATGTACTCGCGTGAAACATTGTACGTTCGTTACAAAATGTACGCACGTAAAAAAATGGACATTTGTTACGAAATGTACACGTGTACGTGTTCAAAAATGGACGTTCGTTACGAAAGTAACGCGTAGAAAAGAATGCGTATTAGTTACAAAACGTACTCGCAGAAAACATTGTACATTCATTACAAAATGCATACGCTTTGAAAAGAAATTTTTCTGGACAAAACGAAGTTTCTGTAAAAAATGCGAATTCTTCCCTAACAGACACGGTCACTCTTGCGATGATTCATGTGATCATGGTAAAGACTGTCACGATAGCGGACACAAATGGAATGATTGCAAAGGCGGACATAAATTCCCATCTTGCAAAAATAAGAAATTCGATCACTTCTGGTATAAAAAACGTAACTGCTAGTTTTTATACCACCCAAAAAAGGCCGTTTTGCGGCCTTTTTTACATTTATTGAAAGTGACTTATATCTGCAAATTGTTTCACTTTACCAATACCCTCTTCAAATTCTATTATGCTCAAACTGGCACTATGCATAAATGGATCATCCCACACATTTTCTATTTCAATTCCCGCGAAATGCCCTACAAGTAATTTTGCTGCTGCCGCATGAGAAACAATCAATATGTTTTGTCCTTTATGCTTCTCTAAAAGAAGCTGCATCCCTTCAATTACTCTTTCATAAACGGCCTCAAAATTTTCGCCTGATGTTGACTGAAAAAGATGTGGCTCATTCCAAAACAGATGCACTTCTTCTGGAAATTGGTTTTCTATATCCGCGATTGTTTGTCCTTCCCATATACCCATGTTGATTTCATAGAAATGCTCATCCGCTATAATGAGTATATCACGTTCCCCCTTTATTAACTCTGCCGTATGAAGTGTTCTTTCGCTCGGACTACTATAGATCGCATGGATTGGTAAATCTTTCATTCGATTCCCTAATTGTTTCGCCTGAACTATACCATTTTCAGTTAAAGCAAAATTTTTCCGTCCCTGCATTCGCTTCGCTACATTCCACTCTGTTTCACCATGCCTTGTTACATATATAGTTGTTTTCATTTCTTACTCCCCCTCACCATGTTGGTCGTAATTCCCACGGTTCAACTCTCCCTACAATCCACTCCGCTCGTTTACTTTCAATCCCTTTTATAACTCCATCAGCTATCTCTTCATGAGTAAGCCATCTTCCATATGTATCTTCTAAAATAAAACCTAAAATAATTCTATGATAAATACATCGCGTACTCCCTATTTTTTGTGCAGGCATACGTGATGCTTTACTACCTAAAATATGAAATAAACTATATGTTTTAGACGACAAATCTAGTTCTTTACAAATATTTGATAGTACATGCTTTGCACTTGTGTGTACCCATGCAACAACTAATGTGATTGGGCCATTTTTCTCAATTGTACTTTTAATAGCTAGCTTTACATCTTCATCATTATGATAATCTAACGAAAGGCATGTAATATTTTCTGGTGCAGAACTCATTCGCTTAACATTTTCTAATTTCACTTCATCTCGCCCGATAATAGAAACATAAAATCCTTTCTCACAAAACCACATAGAAACTTTCTTTAGCATTCCTGTTCCACCAATTACAAGTGCATGCAAATGCTATCCCTCCCTAATAAAATGTCATATGAGGTTTCTCATCTCTATAATAATTTAAACGGTCTTGCAGTGTCCCTGAGTGAAACTCAAATTTATGACCGTCAGGATCAACAAAGTATATAGATTCGCAATCTCTTACATCACGTTCTCTTCCTTGTAAAATATGAACATCATTTTCTTCTAATCGCTGTATTAGACATTTAAAGTCTTCTTGTTCAACAGAAAATGCAATGTGCGTATAAGATTGATGAATCTCATTTCTCGAAATATGCGTCTCTTCATTAAGCGCTATCCATACTCCACATATGTTAAAATAAGCCAATTTTCTTCCTTTAACTAATAATTCTCCTTCTAATACTTTTTCATAAAACATAATAGAGTTTTCTAAATTAGATACCGAAAAACAAATATGATTGATTCCCCTTAACAACTATAATTCCTCCTTATACAAATAAAAGATGAGCGAAAATTCACTCACCTTTCATTATACTATTTTTTTGTAATATATGCCCATTTATAACTGAAGTCCCCGCCAAACGTATGGTTAGCAATGCCTTTTACAAACGGCTTCTCTAAATAAGCTGTACTTTGTTGGTACGTAGGAGAAATTGCTGCGTCTTGACCAATTAAGATTTTTTCAGCTTCCGCAAGTGCATTCCAGCGTGCTTTATCATCTTTTAATAGCTCTCCTTTTGATTTCGCTACTAAATCATCATACTTCGGATTAGAATAATCCATTTCATTAAATGAGCTTCCAGTAACAAACATATCAATATAAGTCATTGGATCCGGATAATCAGGGCTCCATGCAGATAATGAGAATTCGTATTGGAATTTCTTTTCTAAATCTAGCTTCTGCTTGTATGGTTGCTGTTTCAAATTTACTTTAATACCAGGCAAGTTTTTCTCTAGTTCTTCCTTAATAAAGTCGCCTACTTTTTTCCGGCTACCGTTATCATCGTTTAGTAATTCAACCGTAATTGTATCTTGACCAAGCTCTTTCTTCGCTTCTTCCCATAATTTTTTTGCTTTCTCTGCATTATCTTTACTATCACGGAAGTTTTTATTTACAGAGCGGAAATCTTTTCCATCCGGACCTGTCGTGAATTTTTCAGGTACTAAGAAATATGCTGGCAATGAACCGTCATTTAAAATGACATCAGCAATTCCTTTTTTATCGTATGCTAAATCAATCGCTTCACGTACTTTTTGGTTTTTAAATGTTGCATTTTTTTGGTTAAAACGTAAGAAATATATGCGTGGATCTAACTTCGTTTTAAATTCATCTGGCTTATTCTTTTTATATTTATCAACAAATTCAGAAGTTAAAATAACTCGATCTGCTTGATCACTATCATATAAATTTACTCCCGTGCTTGTTTCCTTCACAATACTTACATTAATTTCGTCTAATTTTACAGTATCTTTATCCCAATAATTAGGATTTTTCTTCAACTGATAATTTTGTTCATGTTTCCATTGACTCATTGTAAATGGTCCATTATATACTAATTTATCTGCTTCTAATCCGTATTTATCTCCTTGCTCTTTCACATATTTTTCATTTAATGGGAAAAATGTAGGGAACGACGTAAGCTCAAGAAAATAAGGTGCTGGTTGCTCTAATTCTACTACCAACGTTTTATCATCCTTCGCTTTAACACCCAATTGATCTGCTGGTAATTCACCTTTATTTACTTTCTGTGCATTTTTCACATCAAATAAAATGAATGCATATTCTGCCGCTAATGCTTTATCTAATGTACGTTGCCATGCATATACAAAATCTTGTGCTCGAACTGGATCACCATTTGACCATTTCGCATCACGTAATTCAAATGTATATGTCTTTTTATCTTCACTAATCTTCACATCTTTTGCCATACCTGGTGTTGGTTTATTATCTTTATCTAGACGATATAAACCTTCCATTGCATTTACAAATACACGGAAAGATACAGAATCCGTTGATTTAGATGTATCCATTGAAGGAATTTCAGCTGTTTCTAGCAAATTTAAAACTTGTTTATCGGCCATTCCCTTATTCGATTCTTTCTTCGTTGTCGAAGCCTTCTCACCATTCCCACATCCTGCAACCAATACACTTGTCGTTAACGCAAGTGCAGCAATTGTTGTTGTCTTTCTCTTCATTCTTCCTTCCCCCAATCTATATGTATAAGTTAAATCCTATATAATATATTTCATTATACAAAAGATTCTGATTATTTTAAATATTTATTTTAACAAACATAGAAAAAAGCGATCGGAAATTTCTTTCCAGCCGCTTTCTTGAATAGCATTTACTTGTAATCCATCCTCTATATCAAATGGATTTTGAACTTTAAATATTTCTTCCATCAGCTTCAAAAACTCTTCTTCAGTTTTAGATTCACCATTAACCATAAGTGAGTATGGTTCCACTTCACCTAATTTATAATCGACAACAAATTGAATCTTCACCTTTTGTCTTGGCGTTCCGGTGTTATATCCTTGGAATTCTACTAATTCTAACCCTTCCGTTCCACGATAATATATCCAACCTGAATTTTGAAAATAATTTTCGAAAGATTCACCTATTGAAAAGAAAGGATATTCATAAAGCGAGCTTGTACGAACCTTTTGAATAACGTCTCGATCAGTCGGAAAAAAGAAATGACTAAAAAATATGCTAGCAACTGCTAAAATAGTAACAATTGTCGCTCCCATTTTGCTCGTTCCGCCGCTATCATTGATTAGATAGTTTTCAACTGATTTATCTTTTATTTCTCTTGCTTTTATTCGGTATATACGTCTTTCCGCAAATTGATAGTATAATCCATTTGCAAAAATCCCCATTCCAAACAGAATAAAAATGAGTAATAAAAACGTAAGAGGCACCATATTAATGATTGGCAACGCTACATTAAATCCCATATAATACGAAAATGCATCACACGCTACTAATAACAACATAAATAAAGCAGCTGGTACATAATACTTACGATATCCTAGCCAGCCTATATTGAAAATAGCAGCCCAACCATTCCAGCTCCACCTAGCAATCCGCTTATTCTCAAGATCCCATTTCCTTTTGTAATACGGATATTGTCTCCCTACATATACTTCCAGTTCTTTATCTATTAACGAGCTACCTTCCTCTTGTTCATTATCCAAGTTTCGCTGACAACTTGCACAATTTAACTGTTCCTCCTCGCAAGGTTGCCCACAATTTATACATTTCAAAACAATCCCTCTTCCCATCCATACGTCATTTCAAAATACCTTCGTGTTTTAATAACCACTCTTTCCTCCATAAACCCCCAGCATATCCAACAAGCTTTCCACTCTTTCCTATTACACGGTGACATGGAACAATTATTGAAATTGGATTCCGACTATTTGCCCCTCCTATTGCCCGTACAGCTTTTATATTTCCAACTTTCTCTGCAATATCTAAATATGAAGCACTTACGCCGTATGGAATAGTATAAAGTGCATCCCATACATTTTTTTGAAATGCTGTTCCCTCCGCAGACAGCGGGACCGTAAACTCTTTTCTTTTCCCTTTAAAATATTCATCTAACTCATTTATACATTGTTCTATCATTTCATTTTTATTTTCTTCTTGTCGTTCATCAACAAATATAACAGACGTAATTCCTTCTTGATTCGCTGTAATTTCAAGCAAACCTAATTCGCTTTCATAATAAGCCTGGTACATATGCCATCCTCCAATTCAGTTCATATTAGTCATTGTAACACAAATATACAAAATTTTTCGTATAAGCGTTTTATTAGAGAAACAAAAAAGAGAATGGTAAAATATAAGAAAATTCAATCAAGGAGGCTATTTGATGAATTCCAAGCTTTTTTCACCTTATACAATTAAGAACGTTACACTAAAAAATCGTATCGTTATGTCGCCTATGTGTATGTATTCCTCGGGGAATGAGGATGGCAGCGTTACGAATTTTCATCTCATTCATTATGGAACTCGCGCTGCTGGCCAAGTAGGTTTAGTTATGGTTGAAGCAACTGCGGTGTTAGCTGAAGGACGAATTTCTAACAAAGACTTAGGTATTTGGGATGACAACCTAATTGAAGGCTTACATAAAACGACTACTTTTATACATGATAACGGCGCAAAAGCTGCCATTCAACTCGCTCACGCCGGAAGAAAAGCAGAATTAGAAACAGATGCGTTAGCTCCTTCAGCCATTCCATTTAATGAAACAATGAAAATGCCAATAGAAATGAGCAAACACCAAATTAAAAATACTGTATTAGCTTTTCAGCAAGCTGCAGTACGATCAAAACAAGCTGGATTTGATGTTATTGAAATACATGGCGCTCACGGTTACCTTATCAATGAATTCCTATCACCACTTACTAATAAACGGACGGATGAATACGGCGGCTCACCTGAAAACTGCTATCGTTTCTTACGCGAAATCATTGACTCGATAAATGAAGTTTGGAACGGACCGTTATTTGTCCGTATTTCAGCAAATGATTATCATCCTGAAGGGTTAACAGTTCAAGATTATGTTCAGTATACAAAATGGATGAAAGAACAAGAAGTAGATTTAATCGATTGTAGCTCTGGAGCTGTTGTCCCTGCACACATCGATGTTTATCCTGGGTATCAAGTACAATATGCTAAACATATTAAAGAGCATGCTAACATTGCAACTGGTGCAGTTGGATTAATTACGACCGGAGTACAAGCAGAGCAAATTTTAAACAATAACGAAGCTGATTTAATTTTCATCGGACGTGAGTTACTTCGCAATCCGTACTTCCCGAGAATAGCGGCCAATGAACTTGGCTTTGAATTGCAAGAACCATATCAATACAAGCGAGCGCCAGGGAAAATTCATACGAATAAATAAAACCGAGAAGTCATTCTTCTCAGTTTTATTTATTCTATCGTTGTAATTTCATTTGAATTATAAGTATGGATACCCGATTCTTCTCGCAGCGCGGTTATATACATCCCTTTCGCCACATCTTTAGCTGAAATTGGTTTATACTTTTTGAAAGCCCCTTTAAAGATAAAAGGAATAATACGAGATAACTTTTCAGCCATTTGTTCGCCGAAACGAAATTCTTGTCGATTTCCTACTAATAATGATGGTCTAAAAATGTGAATACCACCGATCACTAACTTTTGCAATTCTTCTTCCATTTTCCCTTTCACTTGTGAATAAAAGAAAAATGATTTAGGATTCGCTCCCATAGAAGACACGACAAGGAAATTTTGTACCCCTTGTTTTTCAGCTAAACAAGCAGCTCGTAACGTATATTCATAATCTACTTTTTTAAAATTTGCTTTTGTTTTTGCTTTTTTTATTGTTGTTCCTAAGCAACTAAAAACATCATCCACAGCAAAGAACTCTTTATATTCCTCTAATACCGAAAAATCAACTTGTTTCTGCTGTAACTTCTCATGTTGCAATTGCATTGGCTCTCTTACAAAAATAGTAACCGAATCGTAGTAATCTGATTCAAGTAATAGACGCGTTATCTCTTGTCCAACTAAACCACTTGCACCAAGTATTAACGCTGTTCGCTTATTCATATATACATATACCTCTTATTTTACTTTTCTCTCCTTCAGTAAAATACAACCTTTAGGAGTTTCCTGCTCTTATTTTACCACAAGTAAAACACTATGCGTACGCATAGTGCTTTACTCACTCTTTTTTCTCATTTCTCTCTTGTAATTTCGTTATTGTTGTAGCGTCCCCTAAATTACTTATTAATCTTCTTAAAAAAATTAATACGAAAGATAATGGCAATACTACCGCTAATATTAATAAAATAGCTTCCATTAAGTAACCCAAGCGCTCATCCCCCTCTTTACCTCCTTTTCAATATATGAAAACAGCGTTGTCACATATGCATGCATTTGCAAAAATAATACACCTATATTTGACAACTTTATAACAAAAACAAATCGGAATGATTATTATTTATTGCAACTTTATTAAAGATGTATTATACTAAGTTCGCAAACTAAAACGTAATTATTCCGTTTTGTATTAAAATGATATTTTTCTTCTATAATTGGGGAAAATATATCCGTAAAAAAGAAAAGAGGAGAACTTCATGCCTAAAAGATTGACTATATTTTCATTCTTACTTATTTTTACCTTAATTTTCGCTGGCTGCTCAAATAAAAAAGAAAGTAATGCCAAGAAAGATGGAAAGCTAACAGTTTATACAACGATTTTCCCACTTGCTGATTTCGCAAAGAAAATTGGTGGCGACTATGTAAATGTTGAAGCAATTTACCCACCTGGTGCAGATTCACATACATTTGAACCAAGTCAAAAACAAACAGTACAAGTTGCAAAAGCCGATTTATTTGTTTATAACGGCGCTGAATTAGAACCATTTGCTGAAAAAATGGAAAAAACATTACAAAAAGAAAATGTTAAAATTGTAAATGCATCTAAAGGTATTGAGCTTCGTGCTTCTACTGAAGAAGAGCATCATGATCATGGAGATG
Organism: Bacillus sp. PPSBB_2; assembly: GCF_045291115.1. Classification (NCBI taxonomy): domain Bacteria; kingdom Bacillati; phylum Bacillota; class Bacilli; order Caryophanales; family Bacillaceae; genus Bacillus; species Bacillus sp. PPSBB_2. The sequence continues at coordinate 2,045,606 of NZ_CP147983.1, read as the reverse complement.
GCCATAAAGAAGATGAACATCATCACGATAAAGACCCACATGTTTGGTTAGATCCTACTCTAGCAATGAAACAAGCAGAAAAAATTAAAAATGCACTTGTAGAATTACAACCTGAACATAAAAAAGAATTCGAAAAAAACTTTGCAGCACTTCAAACTAAATTTACTGATTTAGACGATGGATTTAAGGCAGCTGTAGCGAACGCAAAAACGAAAGAAATTTTAGTTTCTCATGCTGCCTATGGTTACTGGGAACAACGATACGGCCTAAAACAAATTCCTATCGCTGGAATTTCAGCTTCTGATGAACCATCTCAAAAGCAGCTTGCTGACATTACAAAAACAGTAAAAGAACATAATCTAAAATATATTTTATTCGAAACGTTCTCTACTCCAAAAGTAGCATCCGTAATTCAAAAAGAAACTGGTACAAAAGTTTTACGCTTAAATCACTTAGCTACTATTTCTGAAGATGATGCAAAAAATAATAAAGATTACTTCACTTTAATGGAAGAAAACGTAAATACATTGAAAGAAGCAACAAACTAATCCATTATATTTTCTAGGCAGCTGAATCTGTTATTCAGCTGCCTTTTTATGTATTTATCCTTGACTTGACCAAAATAACAAGTAAAATTATCCATATTAGCTTGAAAGCTATATTAATTTAGAAGGTGAGTTGGAATTATGAATCTTCACATTTGTGAAGTAACAGCAAAAAATTGGCGTTCAGTAGTTGCTTTAGACGTCGCAAAAGATCAGCAACAATTTATTGAAAGTAACGCGTTTTCTTTAGCAGAATCATTATATGAAGGAAACGGAACGTCAGTAGGTTTATATGATGGCGAAACACTTGTAGGATACGCAATGTATGGATGGTATTCAGTAAAACATAAAAGTGTATGGCTCGATCGCTTTATGATTGACCAACAATATCAAGGAAAAGGATACGCAAAACGTTTCCTTCGCTTACTTATTCAATTCTTACAAGAAAAATTTGAATGTAAAATAATTTACTTAAGTTTACATCCAGACAACAAACTTGCAATGGGACTGTATGAATCATTTGGTTTCCGCTTAAATGGGGATATTGATGATGAAGGTCCAGTTGTAGGTGTTGTAATGGAGTTACTAATAGACGAAAATACAAGCCTGTGAAAACAGGCTTTTTATTATACAGTCATCAATTTTTAGTTTCTTTCCCTTATTTAATTCTGTTTTGCAATCTAATAGAATGCTCATAAAAAATAAGCCTACAATTTACGCAGACTTATTTCACACACTCCTCGAAATGTTCTTGGAACCACTCTTTATTAATATCTCTTCCGATAAAAACTACTTCACTTACTCGCTCTTCGCCCTCTTGCCACTCTCTATCGTACGAAGCAGCAAATAACGTATGTACACCTTGGAAAACGATACGTTTATCTACTCCGTCTATCGATAAAATTCCTTTGTAACGATATAAATATTCCCCTAGCTCTTGCACGACAGCTGACATCCACTCATTAAGCTTTTGTAAATCCAGCGGACGTTCTTCACGTAATACAAATGATTTCACACCTTCTAAGTGGTTATGTTCTTTATGAGGGTAAATTTGCAACGTATCTTTCGTTTTAAACGTTTGGATTTGTAATAAAGATGGTATATCTACCTCACAGTTAGTCGCCTCAATTAACTTTGCAGTCGGGTTAATTCCTTGAATTTCATGCAAGAGATTTTCTTTCTCATTCTCTTCAATTAAATCTAATTTATTTACTAAAACAACATCAGCAAACGCAATTTGCTCTTTTGCTTCTAATCCTTTTTCAAAATGTTTATGTATATGATAACTATCTACCACCGTTACAACACCGTTAATTTGGTAAGCAGATTGGATGACTGGATCTAAAAAGAATGTTTGAATAATCGGGCCTGGATTTGCAAGGCCAGTCGTTTCAATTACTAAACCATCAAAATCCATTTTCCCTTCTGCTTTTACGTCCAATAACTGTTTTAAAGCAACAAGTAAGTCTTCACGTACAGTACAGCATAAACAGCCATTTGTCATTTCCATAATTTCTTCTTCCACATTCATAATCAACTGATTATCAATGCCAATTTTCCCTATTTCATTTACAATCACCGCTAATTTCTTACCGTGATTTTCTGATAAAATACGATTTAATAATGTCGTTTTCCCCGATCCAAGAAAACCAGTTAATATTGTTACTGGAATCATTTCGTACATCTCCTTATAGCTATATGTTTCTACATTATAACATATGAACACTCCCCCACTTAACAAAGTTTGAAGTGGGGGTTTCTAACGTTTCGACCTAACGGACGATTAACGTCAGGGGAGTTAACACATTAGCGAGCTGTTTCACGCCTAACCCCTCTATCCCATTTGTCCATGCATTTGGAATTACTTTTCGTAAAATGTTAGCCGCAGCATTTACATCTGCATTAATTAAAGTTTTATTTGCTGAACGATATATACCGCGCTTTATTCGTTTTCCTGAAAAAGTTGTATTTTGGTCATTTTCTCCATACGTTGGAATGAAGTCGTTATCCAGAAAACTTGCTTTCGATGTATATGATTCTTCAGTTACAACAACTTGAATGCCTACAGCATTTGCTTTGTATGTAATCATTTGAATCAGTAAATTATGTGGGATATGACAAAACGATTGGTTATTTCTTTTTCCCATATTCGTTTCTTGTTTCCAACTTTTGTTTTGACCAATAACGATTTTACAAACTTCTTCTTCTTGAGCTAGTTTTACGATGTGGTGACTAACTTTATGGAAGACGTCTTTTATTTTCAAGTAACGTTTTTGATGAAGTTTTTCTATCCTTTTAGAAGTAAAAGGTCCTTCATTCGTTTGTTTTCCATTTCTAAGAATGCTTGTAAAATGACTCTTCATTTTGTTGTAATATTGATTTATGCTTTTGACATGTTTGCCCTTAACAAGGACAGGTTTCATACCTGTGTTTGTTACGATGGTTGCAAGGTTATCAATCCCTAAATCAATACTCATATAACGAGCATTCTCTTCAATCATTTGTTGTTCAGAAGGAACATCAATTACCAATTCCACTACATATTCATTGTATTTTGGAATCACACGAACTTGTTTCAGTTTACCTTCAGTGAAACCTAGTTTCCCAATATTTAATTGCAATTTCGTCTTTGGAAACTTTAAAAATCTACCGTTTTTAATGATGCAATCTTGGTTTGTATACAGAATCTCTTTTTCAGAAGAACGAATATACTTTGGAATCCTAGGCATTCCATCATATTTGTTTGGATTCTTTTTATAGTCTTTTAAACTAGCAAAAAAAGATTTCCAATTTTGGAACAAACCTTTCATGATGGACTGGCTACATTGCGTAGGCAAAGCTCGATAATCATTTTGAATCATAGCCTTAAATAGTGCATCTAGAAAGTTGTAATCTACATAAGGTTTTTCAAAATTAGGTTCTGAAAACAAATTACATGTAATCTCTTTCTGTTCTTCTTTAGGCTTTACTTTCTCTTTCTCCAATTTCTTCCGATAGGCAAGACGTTGTGTGTCATTCATCTTCCCAATATTTTTATGAATATTATCCAGAACTTCTTTTTGCAAAGGCTGCAACTCTTTTTCTTGTGTTAATCCAGTGTACACCTGGCGTATATAAAAGTTTGTGGTGTTGTACATATTCTTAGCGTTATGACAACATTCTTGAAAATAAGAATACATACGATGCCCTTTTTTTATCCAGATTTGAAGAGTTTTATAGTTTGATGGATTTTCTTTTGCCATTTTATTCACCTTCTTGTTAAGGATATTATAGCAAAAAAGAACATATGTTTCCGTTTTTTCTCAAAAATAAAATATTTCTTTCGATTCACCTCGCCACCTTCATTTACGTTTAGAGATGGGAGTCCTCTCGAAAGGCATGATAGAAAAAATCGTTTTTATAGCAAAACATATTTATTGTCTGTACACCTAATTAACTATATAATAATATGTAGTAAGAAAGCCTTTTCAAAACATTATTATTCATCAAGGGGGTACTTATAATGGAGCGAGTTCAAATGGCTGAAACGCTAGAATTTTCTCGTATTATTCAAGGATTTTGGCGTTTAGCAGAATGGAATATGACAAAACAAGAATTACTTTCTTTCATTGAAGATTGTATGGATATGGGAATTACTACTTTTGATCACGCTGATATTTACGGCGCATATACGTGTGAAGGGTTATTTGGCGAAGCTTTACAATTAAAGCCTTCCTTACGAGAAAACATGCAAATTATTACAAAGTGTGGAATCGCTCCCCCATCACCGAAATTTCCAGAACGATATGTTGCTCACTACAATACTAGTACAGAGCATATTATACAAAGTGTAGAAGCATCACTTAAAAATTTACATACAGATTATATTGACGTATTACTTATTCATCGTCCCGATCCTTTTATGGATCCAAATGAAGTGGCAAAAGCCTTTTCACAATTAAAACAAGAAGGAAAAGTTCGTCACTTCGGTGTATCTAACTTCTTACCTTCACAATTTAATATGTTAAATTCGTACTTAGATTTTCCACTTATTACGAACCAAATTGAAGTTTCTGCATTGCAGCTTGAGCATTTTGAAAAAGGAACAATTGACTTATGCCAAGAAAAACGAATCAATCCAATGATTTGGTCACCTCTTGCTGGTGGTGAGATCTTTACTGGTCAATCAGAACGTGCTGTACGTGTACGCGAAACTGTGCAAAAAGTTGCTACTGAGCTAGGTGTTTCTAATATCGATACGGTTATGTATGCTTGGTTACTTGCTCATCCAGCTAATATGATGCCAATCGTTGGCTCTGGTAAATTAGATCGCGTAAAAACTGCCGCTCTTGCTACAAAAGTTAACTTAGACCGTCAACAATGGTTTACAATTTTCGAAAGCTCTAATGGACATCCTGTACCATAATGCATAAAAAGAAGAGCTATTTTCTTACAGCTCTTCTTTTTCATATGTATTTCTAGTCATGGCAAATACACACATATCCCTTAATCCGTTTCCATCTACCGCAACACTCGCACTTTCTAACGTACCTTCTAACTTAAAACCTAATTTCTCAGGTATCGCTCTACTCTTCTTATTTAAAGAATCACAACGAATTTCTACACGGTTTGCTTTCAATTCAGAAAAAGCGTAATCCGTTATACCTTTCGCAGCCTCTACCATATAGCCTTTTCCGCTAAACCTTGTATCAATCCAATATCCGATTTCAAATTGAGGTATATCCCAATTAATACGATGTAATCCGGCTGAAGCAATAAATTCACCTGTTTCTTTCGAAAATACTAGTAATCTTAAATCCTCATGTTGCAAAAATTGAATATGTGATTTTCTAATACTTTCTTCTACTTCTTGCTCTGTTTGCTCTTTTTGTGCAAACACCATCCAAGGTTTTAGTTCTTCTATTGAAGCCTGAATTGCATCATATACAACTTTACCATCTCCTGGTTTCGGCATTCGAATAAAAAGCCTGTCAGTATAAAATTCAGAAGGAAAATCGAATAATAACGGATTCACTGTAAACACTCCCTATATTTCTTTTATATATAATAATATCCATCTCAAGTTATATAGTAAAGAATTTTCTGAATTGAAAACCTTTTACTCATTCACTTCCACCGCTACACGAATTCCAGATTCAATCGCACCTTGAATCCATCCGTGATATAGCGTTGTATGATCTCCAGCGAAGAATATTCTCCCCTCTGGTTTGACAATCGCTGGTTGCAACTCAGATTCTTGACCTGCTTGAAAAAGTGCAAATCCTCCAAGCGCATACGGATCCAATGTCCAGCTTTTTGATATTCCAGATATGAACTCATCATACACTTGACCACCTAATATTGTTGCTAAGTTGTGTAATGCGTAATAAATACGATCACCTTTTGATAAACCATCCCATAACAACGCGTCATAAGACCATGTATAGCTACCTAACATCATAGCCGGTCCTTTCTGCCCAATTCCATAACTTGGATAATAGGCATAACGAATTGGCAAATCTGTTATAATTCTGCCGCCTAATTGTCCTTGTTCTTCCCAAAATCGGCTTTTAAATTGAATTCCTATTTTCGTCGCAGGCATATAATGTAATTCACGAATTGCTTTCCATTTTTCATGAGATATAGAATCAAACGGATCTACTTCTACAAAACGCATTGTCGAAAACGGAATGGTAACAATAACTAAATCTCCTGTAATACTACTATATTCAAAAGTTTCCTCGTTCCGATAGAAAGCTGTCACACCATTATCGTGTTGATGTAGCTTCATTAATTTTTGATTATATATAATATTCTCTTCTAATTGCGGTAAAAATGACTTTGGCAATCTATCGTTCCCGCCCACAATTTCACAAAATCCGCTCTCCTCTTGCATAATGTATAGAAAGCGTAAAGTCTCTACAAACGATCGTTCCAAAAAACCTTCTAAATCTAATAGAACACCAATCATCTCAATTGTTACTGGCGAAAAGTAAGTATTATACTGATAAGGATGATACTTTAAAAATTGCCCAGTAGAGTATCTTCCAAAATCCTTTACTACAACGTCCCAATTTTTTTCTGGGTTCTTTTTTATAAAATTTATAATGGGCTGTACCGCTAACAATAATAATTCCTCTGACGTTTTTCCAACTTCATTCATTTCCACAGGATATCTTAGATACTTGGATCTTTTTCATATTGTTTTAACGTCGTTTTCCGTCCATTTACGTATATAATATCCGTCTCATTCCTATTAATAAAAGGTCTCACCTGTAGCCCAAATTTTCTTATATATGTCATCGTTAATGTATGCGAATATGGAATCCTCATTGCTCCAACATCTAAATATAATCCGGTATCTTCCATTCTAACCGTTTCTATACGGCCACCTACCCGGTTATTTGCTTCAAAAATTTTCACATCATGTCCTGCAGCCTTTAATAAAGAGGCCGAAACTAACCCAGCCATACCAGCTCCCACTACAATAATCTGTTTTGGGCTTGTCGTCTTATTCAATCCTTTATCTATAACTTTTAACGCTTCATCCATTTCAGTGTTATACATTATATCTTTCTGCACAATTCCACCCCTTACTTCATCAAATGGACGTTAGTGGTTTAGTGCATTTTATTCATAAATCCCCATAAACATAACACCATTGCAATTTGAATATTCACTAAAAGTACATAAGAGACAGATCTCACTTTTCTTTATACTTCGTATAATATAGCAACTACAAAGAAGGAGTGGTTAAAAATGAAACATACCTATGACTATGATGCTACAAAAAAACATTTAGAATTAAAGAAACAAAACTTATGTAAAAAACTTAGCAATATGACACTATCTGAAAAAGAACGTGAACAACTAAAACGTGAAATTGACAACTATGAATATATTTTAAATCTAGTCGAAATGAATCATTATGAACGCGGATTTTCTCGTTAAAAGCGGAAATAAGATTATCCGCTTTTCATTTTGAGCATTTCACTACGCATTTTTCATAAGTAAATATATAATAGGATGTACATTAAGATTGAGAGGTATATTCTATGATCAAGTTAAGTGTATTAGACCAATCACCTATTTCAGATGGTAGCACAGCAGCCCAAGCTTTTTCACATACAGTTACGCTTGCACAAGAAGTTGAAAAACTCGGATTCACACGTTTTTGGGTATCCGAACATCATAATTCCGTAAGCTTAGCTGGTTCAAGTCCAGAAATACTTATTTCTCATATTGCCGCAAAAACGGACCGTATTAGAGTCGGTTCAGGTGGTGTTATGTTACCGCATTATAGCCCATATAAAGTTGCTGAGAATTTCCGTGTTCTAGAAGCATTGTATCCGAAACGCATCGATCTCGGTGTTGGTAGAGCTCCTGGTGGTATGCCAATAGCAACTCGCGCACTTCAAGAAGGGAAAATGGTCTCACTTGATCAATATCCAGAACAAATTGCAGACGTTGCAATGTACTTACATGATCAAGTACCAGAAAACCATCACTATGCAAACTTAAAAGCCACTCCAGTTATCCCAACGTCTCCTGAAATGTGGATGCTCGGTTCTAGCGGAGAGAGCGCTAAAATTGCTGCAAACAACGGAGCTTCTTTCGCATTTGCACAATTTATTAACGGCTTCGGAGGCCCTGAAGTTATGAGGGCTTACCAAGAACAATATCAGCCTTCATTTTTAGGAGATAAGCCTAATTCAATCGTTGCCATCTTTGTTATATGCGGAGAAACAAATGAAGAAGCGGAAAAAATTGCTTCTAGTTTAGATTTATCAATCTTATTATTAGAGCAAGGAAAACGAACTACTGGTACACCTTCTATTGAAACTGCTCAAAATTATTCATACAGCGCTTATGATTTATTCCGTATAAAAGAAAATCGTCAACGTATGATTGTTGGTGATCCGTCTTCTGTAAAAGAAAAAATAATAAACTTAAGCAAAGCATACAATACTGACGAATTTATGATTGTCACGATTACTCATCAATTTGAACATAAATTAAAGTCTTATCGCTTATTAGCAAATGCTTTTAATTTATAATTCTAAAAAGAGATGCATCACATGTGATGCATCTCTTTTTCTTACTACTTATTGTTTTCATTTCCTATATATTCAATAGCTTCTTTTAATAGCTCTTCAAAGTTAATAGGATAATCATGATCTAAGTCAGGCACAACTTTATACTTATGTTCTATATTCTTCTCTCTTAATAGTTGTACAAATTGCTGCGTGGATTCGAAACAATCTTCATCTTGATCCCCGCATACTATATATCCTTTTATATGTTTATCCTGCAGCACTCTTAACAACTCATCCCATTCTTCAATCTCGGGAAGCCATGGTGCCATAAAAACAAAACCATCTACATTTATATCTTGTTGTAAAATCGTATATAAAGCTACTCTCGCCCCTGCAGAAAAACCACCAATGATTACACTTTCTACTGTATGATTTTCTATAAACTTATTGTAATGCTCTTTTAATTCCTCTTTTCCTCTCTCTATATCATCCCAAACAAATCCATCTGAAAACTCAATTTGTGAAGACTGTGGTAAAGCTAACATATAATCTTGTGTCAACACAGATTTCCAATATGGTTCTACTATTTGTATATTTTCTTGGTCACCGTGCAATGTAAGTAGTAGATTTCCCTCTTTCTTGCTGTATATATATTTCACATCTGGTCTTTCCTTTTTATGTGCTAATTCTTCTCTTTCTTTACATAATTGCACCATTGTATGAAATTCTTCAAATTTATGTAGTGATTTTAAATCTTCGTCGGAAATTAAATACTCATTTCCATACCAGAATCCCTTTTCTATAATGGCCTCTCTCATTAAATGTAATGCTTCTTTTTCAAGTCCCGATGCACTTGCGAGTGCATACTTAAAATTATATATTTGCGCCTCATTCCCTATTACACCTGTAGCGTTTTCCATTATATAATTGTACGCTTCAAAACTTCCTTTATTTGCATAACAACGTAACGTTTCATTTAATAATTGAATGTAAGTCATGCTATTTTTCATGTACCAATTCCCCCGAAACCTTTTATAATATTTTTTGCGAATCTTTATACCACTTTGTATAACCCACGCTAACAATACCTTATTCTCAAAATGATGCTTAATAGTTACTCTTCCCTGTCCAATACATTTAGTATAAATAATAATAGACTGAAAAATCAATATTTTAACAAACAAAAAAAGACAACAATATATGTATTGTTGTTTTCATTACATCTACCCGCTCTTTTGTTTTTTTCTATCTGGTTTACTTGAAACTAAATAATGTTTTTCTGAAATATATAAGTCTCTTTTTAAGCTACGATTTAAGTAAGGTCCTAGCTTCATTCCGCATATGAGGCGATCTTCGCTACCTTCAACAATTGGGAACATTTCTTTTTCTGTTACGTATTGGTCTACTGCTTTTTGTACGACATCAATTTCTTTCACTAGGCTTAAATTTTCTGCTGTATGTTCAAATACCTCAAGCGTTTCCTTCGTTATGAGAAAATCATTTGTTGGAAATGCAGGTAAATACGGTTTTAACAAATCATAATTTACTGTATAATCTTCATTTACTAATACTGTATAAACGATATTAGCATTCGTTTCTAAAAACTGAGCCATCGCTTGTTCTAATTCATCTTTCGTAATTTCCCGCTCTTCTTTTCCAGTTCTGAAAAAGCGAAACATCGCATCGCCTCCTTTTTACTATATTATAGCATAAAAGAAAACTGAAAAATCATAAAAAAACCCATTGAAATAATTTTTCAATGGGTTTCTATTATATTTATCGTTATTTTAAGAATGCACTTAGCATCCATACATGCTGTTCTAATGTTGTATGAATTGCTAACAGCATGTCAGCTGATGTTTCATCGCCAGCTTCACCTGCAACTTCCATACCTTCTTTTAATTCTTGAATAAGTGCAGAATAATCATTCACTAATGTTTGCACCATTTCTTCTGCAGATTCTTTGCTTGTCCCTTCGCTGACACTAGATGTTGCGAGATATTCTTTCATTGTCGCTAATGGTTTACCTTCTAAAGCTAAAATACGTTCTGCTAACTCATCAATATACGTTCCAGCCTCATTATAAAACTCTTCAAATTTCTCATGTAATGTAAAGAAGTGTGGCCCTGTCACATTCCAGTTTGCTACCTGCTTGTTTAATACTTCAACAACATTTGTTTTCGTACTCATACAATCACTCCTCTTATCATTTTGTAATGTTTATCTTTTAATAACCTAATTACATTTTACCATACATTCCCTTTCCTTTCGAACAATTGGCTTATATGTAACAAAGTTTTAACACCTTTAATGCTTCCCTAATATCATTAAATTCATGTATTTTTTCAAACACTTCATACGTCTAATTGTCCAAGCTCATACATATGCATAATAGTACATCAAGCTCATCATAGTAGAAAGAGGGATAACATGGACAATCAACAATGGCAAGTAGCAAAGAAAGTAGCCGCTACTTATATCGGAACTGTCGTTGGAGCTGGATTTGCTACTGGACGAGAAATTGTTGAATTTTTCACAGTGAATGGATTATACGGGACAATTGGCATATGTGTAAGTGGATTTTTTTTTATTTGGCTTGGCACAAAGATGATGTTACTTTCATCACAAATCGGGGCATTTTCAGCGCAAGAATTTAACAAATATTTATTTGGGGATGTATTTGGGAATGTTGTAAACACATTATTATTACTCGTTTTATTCGGCGTAACGAGCGTTATGTTATCAGGGGCTGGTGCAGTATTTGAAGAGCAACTTCGCTTACCAAGACAACTCGGTATTCTTATTACAGTTATCGCTTGTCTCATTATAAGTAGCCGCGGATTACAAGGTGTTTTTGAAGTAAATACACTTGTCGTACCTATTATGATGATTTTTATTATCGGACTTGCTATTACAACCTTTTTTCACGGTACAACTCCTATTAACAACACTATTCCTGCAGAGAGCTGGAATATGAAATGGATTACTAGCCCTATTACATATGTCGCCTTAAATCTTTCTCTCGCCCAAAGTGTTCTCGTCCCATTAGCCAGTGAAGTAAAGGATCGAAAAGCTATTTTTTGGGGTGGGATTTTAGGTGGTGCTGGACTTTCTTTAATTTTATTATGCAGCCATTTAGCAATCTTATCAGTCGATCAATTTTACCAATATAACATCCCAATGGCTGAAGTCATAAGAAGATTTAATGCAACTTTTCACTTCTTTTTCGTTCTCATTATTTTCGGTGAAATTTTCACAACTTTAGTTGGTAATGTGTTCGGAATGACAAAACAGATGCAATCTATTACTGGGTGGAAAAATAACAATATTATTTTCTTCATTTTACTAATTAGTTATTGCTTTAGCTACATCGGTTACAGTGACTTACTTCACATTCTATATCCTATCATCGGATGGGTAAGTATTGTTATACTGCCAATCATTGCGTTTAAACAACTTCAAAAAACATAAAAAAGCATCCATGTTATTGGATGCTTTTTTATGCTCATTCACAATCATCACATACTTCCCAATACGGTCCCATTTCTAATGCTAAATATGGCTTTAACTGCAACCGAATCATTCGACTAGGCATGCGCTCTAAAACAAAGTGAATACCTTCTTCATCTTCGTCTAATTCAACTTTTGAAATCGCAATTCTTTGCATAGTCGTAATGGGAATTCCATCTTTATATAAAGTGATTTTCACCTCATCGTATTCATTAAAATATAATTCGACACTCATTTGATTTTTCAGTATTTCATCAACAATTTTAAATGTATTATTTTGTTCTTGGATTATATATTTCCATCCGCCTCTATCTTCTTTCGGAGCTGTTTGAAATAATGTCTCCAAATCCTCGTATAGCATAAGATAACCCCTCTCTTACTAAAAAACGATGAGTATTTTATATACCCTTTATCTCTATCACTATCCATAGCTATTGTACCATATATCAACGTTCTTACCGTATTCATTTGCTTCATACATACTTATAAAATAACTAATTCTATCTCCATTATTATGTATATTACCTCATTACTCCATACACTCTTACAAGTTCAAATAACGACAGACTTTAATCCATGCAAATATTGTCTACTCTCTGCTTTTATTAGTTCACAGCATTCACACTTTTACATATAGTAAGACTACCACAAATAAAAAAGGAGAGTGACTTATACCACTCCCCTCAAAAGACCTTCCCTATAGCTGCTAAAACTAATACGATTATTAAAATTGCAAATAATAATGAGACAATGAAACTAAAAATAGGTAACGCTTTCTTTTCATTCTTCTTAAATAGTAACTTTAAACTAAGAAAAATATTTACTGGTACAAATATAAAATAAAAATATTTAACAATTTGCACCGAGCTATTCGAAAGTGTTTTTAATATAAACACTTCAATTAGAAAAACAATAAAAAATGAAATACTTAGCCAAAATGAGACGTAACTAAGCCAAGAATGTCTTTTTGTCCCCCAATACACTCCCATAATACTCTCCTTTTATTTGTATTCTATACGTTAATAATTATACACAAAGCTAACAAATACCTCTATTTTTCGACAAACATTATGCAAAATACCATTTTAAACGTCATAAAGGAAGTTTACATCTCCATTTGATTTTACACAATAAAACAGACTACCCTCTATTGGCATAATGCTACTAGGGGATAGTCTGTTCTCTATTAAACTTTAAATCTCTCAATTAGCCCTTGCAACTCTTCAGCCATTTGAGATAACGTGCCTGCTGCAGATCCAATTTCCTCCATCGAAGCTAGCTGTTCTTCAGCTGAAGCCGCAACATTTTGTGTGCTTGTCGCATTATTTTGTGCTGTCATTGCAATTTGTCCTACCGAAATAGATACTTCATTTGCCCCTTTTGACATTCCATTAGCCGTTTCAACCATCGTCTTAATTTGATTAGCTATTTCATTTGTAGATTGTAAGATTTCAGCAAAGTTTTGCTTCGTTTCATTTGCGATAACAAGTCCAGATTGAACTTCCTCATTTACATGATTCATAGATTTGACTGTCTTACCCATATCATCTTGTATTTCACATATTAATTTACTAATTTCACTAGAAGATACGCTAGACTGCTCTGCCAATTTACGCACTTCATCTGCAACAATTGCGAAACCTCTTCCATGCTCACCGGCTCTTGCGGCTTCAATCGCCGCATTTAGAGCTAGAAGGTTTGTTTGATCTGCAATATTTTGAATTACTTCTAAAATATCACCAATTTGTTTTGATTTATTATTTAGTAATTGTATAACTGCATCTGATTGTGAAACCGATTCTGCAATAGACTGCATCTGGTTTACTGTTCTTCCTACTAGTTTCCCACCATCTTCTGCTTTTTCACGAGTATGTGCAGAAGCCGTATTAATAGATGATGAACTATTTGCTACATGTTGAATTCCTTCCGTTACATCAAACAGTAACATAGCGCCATTTTCTACGCTTGTTGTTTGCGTCGTTGCCCCACTTGATATTTCATCCATTGCGATTGTGATTTGCTCAGTCGCTTCACTCGCTTGCCTTACACTTGCAGTTAGCTCTTCTGATGCCGCTGCAACATGCCCAGCTGAATCGTTAATTCTTCCAATTAACGTCCGTAACGAATTCGTCATCTCATTAAAGCCTTTAGCAAGTTGGCCGATTTCATCATTAGAATGAATTTCAATTGTTTGCGTTAAATCCCCTTCGCTTATTTCTTTAGAGGTAACAACTAATCTCTTTAAAGGCTTCGTAATTGAAAGTGTTACAAAATAAATAAGTGCCCCGCCTACTACTAATGAGATAAGCATAACAATTAACATATTATAAAATACAGGTTGAGCAGCTTCAATTACTTCACTTGAGTACATCGTCCCACCAATTTTCCAACCTGTTTTTACATTTGTAGCAAATACCATATTCTTTTCACTACCGCCATAAGAATATGAAAAAGCACCGTGATTATCTTCATAAATTTTCTTTGCCCAAGAATCAGCCGCTTTTTCCCCTGATTTTTCTTGTGGATGAGCAATTATTTTTTGCTTTCCATCTAAAATGAAGGCATATCCTTTTTTACCAATATTAATTAACTTTGATGTTTTTAATAAATTATCTAAACTTAAATCTAGCGCAACAACTCCATTTTTATCTTCTGTTTGTTTTGCGATTGTTACGACAATATGTCCATTTCCTTTTGCCTTATATGGCTCAGTAACAACAATACCACCTTGTTTTGCAACCGCATCTTTATACCAAGAACGCTCTATTGGATTATAGTCTGCTGCCATTTGTATATTTGGTTCTTGTACAAATTTTTTATCATTTCCGGCAACATATACTTGTTCAATATCTTTATTTAAATTTATATATTGAGATAACATTTTTCTTAATTCATCCTGATTATCTCCTTGATACATATTCCCCTGAATCACCCGTGCAAAATTATTCACATCATTAAATTTTGCATCAATCATTTGATTGATTAAATTATCCAGTATTTTTATATTGTCGTTGGCACTACTCTTAATTTGCGATTCAAAATTCTTTTTGGCTGTTTGATAAGACATGCCTCCGATAATAGACACAGCCGCAATTAAAATTACAAAGAATGAAATTAATAGCTTTTTTGCTACTTTCATATCACGAAACAAATTTAATAGTTTACCCATTATGAACCTCCTAATTTTCAAATTTAAAAGTTAAATTGAGTTAATTATGAATATTTCCCAATCCCTAATTATTATTTTCATAACCTATTATGATGAATACTTTGTAAAGTTTAAACAATTAATTTCCCTTTGTCTATATATATAAATAATATTATTATAAAATTTACAAATAGAAAAAACCAAAGGGGCACCCTTTGGTTTTTACATTTTTTTATGTTGTTTAGAAAGTTTTTTCCACTTATCACGCTCTGCTCTGGCAAGGATTGCATCTTGTTTTCTTATAAAATACGCCAGTTCTCTTTGTAATTTTTTATAGCTTTTCAAACGATCTATCGTAATAAGTCCGTTTTCAATTGCACTATACACCGCGCACCCTGGTTCATTCTCATGCTTACAATCACGGAAACGGCATGTTGTCGCAAGTTCTTCAATATCAGAGAATGTTGTTTGAATCGCTTCGCTTCCTTCCCAAAGTTGCAATTCCCTCATACCGGGAGTATCAATTACGAGAGCGCCACTTGGCAATTGAAATAACTCTCGATGCGTTGTCGTATGCCTTCCCCTACTATCCTCCTCACGTATATCTCCCGTTTTTGCTACCTCAATTCCTATTAGCGCATTTAACAAAGTTGACTTTCCTACCCCTGATGACCCAACTAAAGCAATTGTTTTCCCTGAAGAAACGAATTGTTTCAACGAATCAATACCTGTATGCTCTAAACTATCAACAACAAAAATAGGAACACCAATTGCTATAGCTTCCGTTTCTACAATTTTTTGTTCTATATCATTACATATACTACTCTTTGTTAAAACAATAACTGGCATAGCGCCACTTTCATACGCTAATAATAAATAACGTTCCATCCTTCTAACATTAAAATCATGATTAAGTGCATTCACTAAAAATAAATAATCTACATTTGCTGCTATAATCTGTTCTTCTGTTCTTGTTCCAGCCTCTTGTCTTGAGAAAGAGCTTCTTCGCTGGAAAATACGATGAATAATCGCTTTCTTTTCATCTTCTATTTTCTTTATATACACCCAATCACCAACTGCTGGATAATCGCCTTTCGTAACTGCTTCATGCCGAAACTTCCCAGACAGTTCTGCCATATATTCACCATCATTACAAATAATTCGATATATATGCTTATGCTCAAGTAAAATACGCCCTACTTCAAAGTTCTCTACAGCTTGTTCCTCAAAAAAAGAATCCCAGCCATACGATTCTAAAATATTTTGATTCAAATTGATATCCTCCCTAGTGTAAGCTAAGTGGAAGGATAGTGCGCTCACTTATATCGTTTCGCCCTTTCCATCCACCTTTGTATTTGGTTTATTATTCATATAAGTTATTTTCGCCATAATACATCACCCCGTTCTTATTTTAATTACCCTCATTATATGGAATTCTCCTATAAAAAGCTACATCATTTAACGTAATTTTCAAACAACTTGTTTTTGAGCATTCTAATTTGTCCTCGGTGACTAATTTCATCTTCTAGCACATGAAACCAAAGATAGTGCTGGTTATATACTACACCGTTAGGCCACTTTCTTTCTGACATGAGCCACTCATTACCTTGTTCACTTAAATACTTCAGAGATTCTTCTCGAACACTTTGTAGAAGTTGTATATAATACTGTATTTCATGACCACGGATCGCTCTACCCGCTTCCCCTAAATACAGTGCATCTTCCCATATTTCTAATTCTTCTTTTGTAAAGTCACGATTTTGAAATGAAATAAGCTGATGAACTTTTTCAATAGCTGCTATATGCTTTAATAAGGCGCCAATTGAATTTCCGCTGCTCTGCATAATTAAATCTAATTGCTCAACTGATAAATTTTTTACTTCGCCTAATGTTACAGCTCTCGTATGCTCCAGCATGCTTACTAATTCCCCTATATTTTTTGTATAACCATCTACACTTCTTATTCGATAATCTATCTTCATATCACGCACCCCTTTCTGCATTCATATTATTGTAAAAATGATTCATATAATAGACTGAAACCTTTCGAAATTTTCTGTTATAATTAAATTGAATACAAAATATACCCAAACAAACTTTCTCAATATGCTTATATGAAATATTAAAAGGAATCAATATAAAATAATCGAATCTTATTCACTAAAAGGAGTGGATTCGATGGAAATGTATCAATGGCTAACCGCTGTTCTCGTTGGTGGCATTACCGGCTTCGTTTCCCATCTAATCAATAACCAAGGTAAGTTATTGCTTCCACGCCGTTTGAAAACATTTTTTCATTTTGGATTTTTAACTGATATTTTTACTGGTAGCCTAGCCGCACTTCTTGGGCTCGTTTTATTCGATGTCACCGCGATAAAAGAAATTATAAAAGTATCCATTGTAACTGCTATTTCTGGCCAAACTTTCTTACTACATCAAGCTCTTGGTGGCGAACAGGCTAAAAATACGCAAATTGGGAAAGCTGATGAGAAGATTCAAGAAATTGACAAATTATTGCGACGTTAGTGTATACTTTCTTTTAAAATTATTGTTATAATGAGGAGGGTGTTGCAAAACTCATAAATATCCAAAAATGAATGCATAAAAAAATCCGTTTTCCTGGAAAAATGATAGTAACCGAAACTATCTCCAGAAAGGACGGATTTACTAGTATGATAACCAAATTTGATGAAAATCAATCCATTTTACAGATTTTATTTGCATACGTAGACAGTTTAACTATTGAAGGCGTTCCGCCTGTGACAGGTCGCCCACCAATCTGTAGAAAAGCCTTACTGAAATGCTTTTTCTTGAAAACTGTATTTCAAATTGACTCTTTACGCAAATTAACACGTTTTTTGCATCAATATCCTTCATTTCGTGTATCTTGTGGTTTATATTTCGTTCCTCACGTTTCTACTTTTTCACGTGTAGGTACTTGGTTTCGTGAAAAGGG
>NZ_CP147983.1:1930434-2024968 GCF_045291115.1 Bacillus sp. PPSBB_2 | reverse complement strand
CTGTATTGCTTCAGGATATAAAAGATCAAAATGTGTTATTTTCCGTTGCAGATGCTGCTTACGATAGTCAACGTATTTATGAAATTGCACGAACATGTAACATCTTTGCCATGAATCCAATCAATCCTAGGAATGGTGAACAAAATAAGAGTACACATCGTCGTGTATTATCTCATTTTATACAAACTATCTTTGGTAAACAATTGATGAAAGAACGTAGGAAAATTGAACAACAGTTTAGTAAACTCAAAGATAAAGGGTTGGAACAGCCACGTTGGTATGGTCAAAATCGCTATCTATTGCATGTTCAGCTAGTTTTTCTGATTCATAACATTGCATGTTTATTTTAGTTTTGCAACACCCTCAATGAGAAATAAATATTTTCTATTGCGTCGTTTGTCAGGAGAAAGGGTGTTTCGTATGACAAAAAAGAAAATAGAAGATTTCTTAACAAACTCCGAAAAAGAGGAACTGCTAGAAAACTATAAATGTTTACGAGAAGCCCGCACAAAAAGCGAAGCTAACTATTTTGGTGAAGCAGTAAACCATCTATTAAATAAAGCAAAACAACGAATTATTAAAGATGCAGGTATACATGATGAAAATGCTGCAACTGTTCAATCAAAGAGAAAAGCACTGTTTTAGCTACATTAGCTAAAACAGTGCTTTTTATTTAGAATTTTTTTCTTTCCATGCTATATTCTCTCCGCCTTTATCTTTCCATTTTTACAGTTTCAAAAGTCATCTAGACCTAAAGATCAACCTAATAATATTAGCCCACGCAAACCATTTTAATAATAGATAAAATAATTGAACTAGTAATGCTACAAACTAAATAAGTTTATTAAATCGCTTCTTTTAAATCTGAATGCGGATTTGGTCCGTATTGATTGTCATTTTCTTCACTTTCAATGATAAAAAATACAAGTAAAACAACGCTACCAAACGGTACAAAATTTAATAGTTGCCACCATCCCGTTTTCCCAATATCATGTAATCGTCGTGCACCAACCGAAAAACTTGGTATAATCATTACTAACATAAATAGCAACGCAATAATAGCAACTAACACCTCTGAAAATGATGATAAAAATAACAGTAGCCAAAAAATTACGATATTGGATAAACTAAAAATCCAGTACTCTTTTCGCGTAGCTCTACCACTAAAATTCCCATAATTCTTTAGAGCTTTCAAATACCATTGCATTTAAACCTCTCCCTTTTATCCCTAATAAAATTAAAATATGTAATTATTAACAGATAAGTAGAAATATAACACAACATTTATGTAAAATCCATATCCCCATCTAAATTGCCCTCTATTTAAATAGTTTTTTCCTTCGGCATTTTTCACATTACTTTCACATCTATTTCACAAATATAAGTAGTCCGATATGCTAAACTAAATATATCCTTTTCCAAGGAACTATATGCCGATATATAAATCCCTATCTTTATAGGGATTTTTATTTTTTGATTCCTCATAACTTTGTTACAATACATTTCTTCTACTATTTCTATACTTTTAGTAACTACTTTAATTAAAAGCACATTCATGTATTCACACTCTTATTAATTCTGATTTGCGAAATATTTATACAAGCTTTATGATGCAATTCCTGTTTCACTATTTTCAGTAAGTTTTTCACTTTTTCTAAACAAAAATAAAGCTCCTATATATAGTAACGCAGTAAAACTACCTATAAGTATAAAATTGTGAGATACTGCAAATAACATTCCTGCTATTGCCGCACCAATCATTTGACCAATATACATAGAAGCATTTGCAAGCGCGGCTCCTGTTCCTCTTGCTGCACTAGATATGTTTTGTAAGTGCCTCATCATTAATACAAACAAAATTCCTGTCACAAAAAATAAAACAAAGAAAAAGTATTCAACAAAAATAAGACTCTTTAAATAGGGAAGTATTATATGCGACAGAACCATACTAAAAAAACATTTCATATGAATATGAAATGTTTTTTTAGTATTCTCTATTCTTTTAATAAATCTAATAATCCATTACCTTCGGATGTACGTTCATACCCTAAAGGTACAGTTCTTTTAATAAGTTGTGCATATATTTCCGGCTCTGATAACTTTCGACCGTATTCTTTCTCACACTGTTTAATGAGCAAGGCAAGCGCTCCAGCAACATGCGGCGTCGCCATGGAAGTTCCACTTAACACTGCATATTTCCCATCTGGATACGTAGATAATATTTCATCACCTGGCGCTACTAGATCAATTTCTTGATTTGAATTACTAAAACATGTGATTTTCCGTTCTAAATTGACAGCGCCGACTTCAATTACTTCCGAGTAAGCACCTGGGTAATCTAGTTCCTCTGTATTATCATTACAATCTCCATTATTCCCAGCAGCACATACAACGAGAACATCCTGCTTTACCGCCTTTTGAATTGCTTCATGTAATTCTGGAACATCTTGCGGACCACCAAGTGACATTGAAATAATTCTCACTTTCTCTTGATTCGGCCCTCTCCAATTTACAGCATAATGAATTGCCTCAATAATTTGCTCGTAACTTCCAGAACCATCTCCCGCTAAAACTTTTAATACTAACATTTTAGCAAGCGGTGCAACTCCTAATACACCGACACCATTTTCAGTTGCTGCAATCGTCCCCGCGACATGAGTACCATGTCCGTTATTATCAAGATACACATTTGGATCAGCTTCATAATCTTTTGTGAAATTTCTTCCGCCGATAATACGATCTTTTAAATCTATATGATTAGTATCACACCCTGTATCTAATACGGCAACGACTACATCTTGCCCCTTCACACTCTTTTCCCATACTTGCGGAGCGTGAATCAGTTGTACACCTGGTGGAATTTCATTTACTTGTTCTACAACCTTATTTACGGTAAATGGAATCAATTGTATACCTTTTTGTTTATTCACTGTACTACTCATCGTAATCCCTCCTGAAAATGTATTATTTTCATTTCAGACCACTTTTGAATACGTGTAAATGTAACATTCGTTTTATTCTTTTTGTTTTCCTTCTTTTCAAATATTTCTCAACATCATTTACTAACTCTATACTACTTTTGTATTTCCCCTATGATTTATAGGAAATAACAGCCTGGGTCATTCAACTAATAACCAAAATAAAAGGACCAATTAATGGTCCTCTTACAGTCTTTTAAAAGAATGATATGTAATTTGAAAAATAATATAAATTAAGACTAAACCTCACTCTTGTTTAAAAACTTTTCTATTTCTTTTACTAAATATTCCGCTCCCTCTATCCCAACAGTAATATTTCCATTTGCTAATGATATGTTCTGCTCTGAAACATCACCTGTGATTTGGCAAGCATTGTAAGGTTGATATTTTTGTAAAATGATTTTATCTGCTTCTACAAAAATTTCAAGCGGTGATTTGATTTGTATTCCCAATACATCGCGTAATTCTTTAGGGATAACAATTCGTCCTAATTCGTCTACTTTTCGAATAACTCCTGTTGCTTTCATATTTCTCCCCCCTTTCTCTTTATTAATTTTTTTCACCTCGCTTTTTCCATTTTATCACTTTTTGGCAATACTTGCCTCTTTTTAGAAAATTTTGTACTCGAGTTAAAAAAACACATTTAATGCATACATAATCTCTCTTTCAATTGTTTTACATAACGGGATCTTATAAGTAAGAAGTATACAACTTGAATACCTATGAAAATACTTAATACAACTGTATTTTCTTTAAACAATGAGTACTCAAACATTTGCCCTAACGCCGTTAAGGCTACTGCCCCATGTAATGTTGCAACACCAATTGGAACGAAGAATAAAAGCGCCAATCGAATTGTAACTACCTTCGATAATTCCCTACTCGTCAATCCAACTTTTCGAATCATTTCGAACAAGCGAACATCATCCTCCAAATCGGAGAATAAACGGAAGTAAAGGAAACTTCCTGCGCAAACGAAAAATACTATACCAATAAAGAAACCTACAAATAAAATCGGTCCTGCAATTTGTAAACTTTGGTTTTGTTCGTACTCTTCCGCACTAAACGTTGACTGTTCTTGATACGGTTTAATTTGATGCGTAAGCTCTTTACCAATTTCAATCTCATCTTTCGTTCTTTCAGTTTTATACATATAATCTTTTGTCTCTATAAATCCATCTTGTAATGAATCATATTGATTATTAGAGATTACATAAACATTTCCTCTTAATATTTTCCCCAATGAAGATGAAGTAACTTTTTTCACCTTTAAACTTTCATTCATATTGGGTAAAGTAATTTCTTTTCTTTCTTTCATCGCTGGCCCTGGTATATCAGCTGACAAAAATACAACCTCTTTATTTGCTACAGTATTAAATGGTTCTTCTGTTAACTTTGCATATTCCTTATAATCTGATTCTTTTATAAAAGTGGCGCTTCTTAACGACTGTTCCTCCGTTTTCTTTGTCGAAATATTAGTTTTTGAAGCTGCTATATTATGTTTCTTTAATCCTTTGTCAATCATTTGTATATGTTGTGATTCGTTACTATTCCCTTGCTTAGAATGGTAATGAAACGCAATTGGTCTCTCCATTATCCCTTTCGTCATGGATGCGAAGCCTACTAATGTCCCTATTGCGGAAAATGCTACAGTAGAAATAATGGTTACAATAAAGAACATTCTTGCGTTATCTCTCATACGATACGCTAAATCTGATAACGTAATAATATTAGTCTGTGTCCAATAGAAACGTTTACTTTTTTTACATAATCGAATAATAAAGACACTCAGCTGCTTGTACAACAAATACGTCCCGATAATAACTACCGTTGTAACAGGAATCATCATAATAAATACCATTGCTCCATGTGATAGAAGAGCTCCTACATAGCCAGCACTAAGCAATACTACTGCTAATATTGAAGAAATGATTGATGCTTTCGGTTCCGGTTTCGCCTCTGCTGATCCTCTAAACAACTTCATAATCTTATTTTTACGAATCATTCCTGCACTAAACAATGATATGATCATAAATAAAATAAAAAACATAATACCCGTTACAACAATTGCTTTCATCGGTATGTAATAGGATAAGGAGATATCTAGTTTCAATATCATCGGAGCGACAAATAGTAATACCCCTGAAAATAACATACCTGAAAGAATACCAAAAATAATTGCCCCTATTCCAATCATAATATTTTCAAAAAAGATCAGACGCTTTAATTGATATTTCGTCATACCTAGCATCATTAAAATTCCTAGTTCACGCTTTCTCGTTTTTAAAAACATTCCCATCGAATATAAAATAAAGAAGAATGTAAATAAGTAAATAATAGACTGTGCAAAAGACATACTTACGAATACGTACTGACCTAATTCTCCTGCACTTAATGCCGGATGAAACGCAAAAAATGAATACACAAAAAAGGCCATAATTGCAAATGCACTACTCAAAAAATAGGCTGAGTATGTCCGTCTATTTCGGGTTACATTCCGATATGCTAGTTCTCTAATGTTCATATTACTTCTCCGCCCTTCTACTATCTATGTTTTTATATTAGTAAAGTGCGGAAATACCTTCCATCGATTCAAATGACAAAAACCTTACATTTTTGAAAGGTTTAAAAAAATTGCTTATACGTAGCACTTTATTTATAATGACTACATTCATATTCATACACACATCCTATTGTATATTCGTTAGTTTTGCGAAATAATAAAGGATAGAAGTATGTACCATTATACATATAAACTTATTTACCGCTTTAATATGAATAGGAGGAAAACATAATGACATTACAAGAACAGATTATGAAAGCATTACATGTTCAGCCTGTAATTGATCCAAAAGTTGAAATTCGTAAACGAGTTGATTTCCTAAAGGATTATGTAAAAAAAACAGGTGCAAAAGGATTTGTACTTGGTATTAGCGGCGGACAAGACTCTACATTAGCAGGACGCTTAGCACAACTTGCAGTTGAAGAAATTCGTAACGAAGGTGGTAATGCAACGTTTATCGCCGTGCGTCTTCCTTATAAAGTACAAAAAGATGAAGATGATGCACAATTAGCATTACAATTCATTCAAGCAGATCAATCTGTTGCATTTGATATTGCTTCAACTGTTGATGCTTTTTCAAATCAATATGAAAACTTATTGGGTGAATCATTAACAGATTTCAATAAAGGTAACGTGAAAGCACGTATCCGTATGGTTACTCAATATGCAATTGGTGGACAAAAAGGGCTACTTGTTATCGGAACAGATCACGCTGCAGAAGCTGTAACAGGGTTCTTTACAAAATTCGGAGATGGTGGTGCAGATTTATTACCATTAACGGGATTAACGAAGCGCCAAGGACGTGCATTATTACAAGAGTTAGGCGCAGACGAGCGACTGTACTTAAAAATGCCAACAGCTGATTTATTAGATGAAAAACCAGGTCAAGCTGATGAAACAGAGTTAGGTATTACTTATGATCAATTAGATGATTATTTAGAAGGTAAAGCAGTTCCAGCTGACGTTGCAGAGAAAATTGAAAAACGTTACACAGTGAGTGAGCATAAAAGACAAGTACCAGCGTCAATGTTTGATGATTGGTGGAAATAAATTAAACATAAAAAAGAAGCTAATCTTCATTTAGCTTCTTTTTTATATGTTAACGATATACCCCTACTCTTTTCTCCAATAAATCTTGCAGGCAATCTTCATGTTGTTTACAAAATAACGGTGGCATGTCGTCTAACGGGAAAAACTTCAAATCCAACGTTTCATCACCATCTACTTTTTTGTCACCTCCAACTATTGAGAATGAAAAGAACATCACAATTGACTGGGCCTTGTCTCCATTTGGATATGATTGAAAATATTTTGTATACACTCCAATAAGCTCATTTATTTCTACATCATACCCGGTTTCTTCTTTTATTTCCCAGATTGCAGTTTCCGCAGCTGATTCTCCTATCTCCATTGCACCACCTGGAAAGCCCCAAGCGTTAAAGTCTCCTCTTTTTTGCAGTAATACTTCTCCTTCTTTATTAAATACACAACCACCGGCAAAGTTTAAGAAAACATAATCATGTCCTACTTTTTCACGTAATTCTTTTATATAATTCGCCATTCTCATTCCCCTTTTCATACCTCTTCTATCGCTATTTCTTATCTTTTTCAAGCAATTCAATGATTCGATCTAGCTTCTGGTTCATATTAATCACGTGGCGTTTCTTTGCAGCACTGCTTTGTAATACTCTTCTAATAAACAAAGTAAATGATATGAAAAACAAAACGATAAGTCCGATTACTAAACAAGTA
Organism: Bacillus sp. PPSBB_2; assembly: GCF_045291115.1. Lineage (NCBI taxonomy): Bacteria > Bacillati > Bacillota > Bacilli > Caryophanales > Bacillaceae > Bacillus > Bacillus sp. PPSBB_2. Next base: position 2,017,675 of record NZ_CP147983.1, on the reverse strand, counting down.
TATATCAATGTAAAAATGTCGCTTTCGAACAAGTTCATTCCACATTCACATCCTTATCCTTTTATTTTATCACATAATTCTTAATATTCAAAAGTAATCAATCAATCAATAAAAAAAGCACCTTTTACAGGTGCTTTTTCCCATTGCTTAATACGTAAATGTAATTGTCGCTAATGAATAACCCGCCAATGCACTATAAGGCGCTACTTGATAAGACACACGCTTTGCACCTTTTGGCCAATTTATTTCATTTAATACTTTCTTTATATCTTGCATCGTCCCATCCATGGACTGCTTATATCGCACTTCTACTTTTTCTGGTTTGGCTGCAAACTGTTGCTGCAACTTTTGCTTAAATTCATTATAATTTTCTGCTCCGTATTCTGCAGATAAGTATTGTAAATTTGTTTCTTTTAACATCTGCTCATATACGACAGTTTTTGAGCTACCAGCTTTTATTTTGTTTGTTAATTCACCAAAATAACTTGTAGTTGCTGCTGGATATTTACTACGATCCCAGTCGTGATCTTTACTTAACTGTTCGTCAGACATGTTAAAATATGAGTAAGTTACACGCCCTGCTTTATCTGGTACTGGATCATCAAATGTAGTATCTAGGTGATACCATTTGTTTTCAATGTTCACTAAATTCCGCGCGTGAGCTTGTCCGTTTCCTGTGCCTGTTACAATATGGTTTTGAATACCTGCCTCTTTTAACAACTCATACGTTAATAATGTATATCCTTGGCAAACGGCAGAACGATTCGCTAATGCTTCATATGCTGTATACGCTTGATAAGACGTATCATAAGACACATGCTTAACAACGTAATCGTGAATAGCTTTTACTTTCTCATGCTCATCCATCCCTGGTTTTACAATTGATCCAACAATTGATTTCGCCTGAGCTTTTACATATTGAGTTTGTTCTTTTGATTCACGGTATTTTACTTGCAGTGTAAACGTATAGTCCCCTGGCATTCCTTTAATAGAATATCTAGTAGACGCTACATTATATTTTACATACTCATCAGCATCTACAATTTTATTAAACTCACCATACAATTGATCCATAATATTTCTAGCATTTCTATCTTTTGTTTTATATGTGATTGTAATATTTTCTTCTCGATTATCAATCTGTTTTTTTAATTCTTTTCTGAAATCATCTAATAACTTTACATCTGATTGTGCTGTCACTGTAGTCGGATTTGTAGCTGCATAAGATACAGATGACGCTTGCAAGCCTCCCATTACTATAGTTGAACAAAGTGCGGCAGCTGTCACATACTTACTTGTCTTTCCCATCTTGTCACTCCTTATATTCTATAACTATACGAAAAAGTATCGTATAGTTTCAGAGTATACAATACTTTTTCGTATAGGTCATATGAGATTATGCATATTAACTAATTCACATAAAAAGGTTGTTCTTTTTAAAAGAACAACCTTTTTTCATTAGCATGTTTGTAATACACAGCATGTATTTTCAAAACGTTGATTTTTCAAATCTTCATTACTAATACAGAAATATAGCATCCCTAGTTCTCCCCAAACCATATTACAATTTTTATGATCTGAATCAATTTGGAATAAAAGAGTCATTTGCTGCGGGTCTACTCCCATATATTCTCCTGTCTCATATAACACTTCTTCTTGTACAGAGAATGGCTCACCAAACATTTGATGGTTATCGTAGTTATCTGGAATTAGCTCTTCAAGTAATTGCAAGAAACGATCTGAATCAGCCTCATCTTCAATGAAAAGTTCTGGTAATTTGTATGTCAGTTCAAAAGTAATTGCACACTGGTTATATTTCGCTTGTATTTCATTTTCTCTTCGTAATTGCTCTACAGGAACATCATAATAAAGTACACGCCCAGCTTCTGTTAGATTCACATTTTCTTCAAAATAATTTTCAATGCAAAAGAAATACAGCATCCCCGTCTTAGGAAGATTGTGATTCATACCAACGTTTTGTAAATCACTTAAGTTAAATTGCGCGATAAATTGTAGTGGATTTCCTTTATGCTTTGGATATTCAAATAAAGCTGGTAGATCAGGAACTCCTCCCATTTTCGAACTACCTATCGCAACAGTTCCCTGCTGCTTTGGCACAACTTTTATACAAGGAAATACAGTATTAATAAGTTCTTCTTTCAAGTGTGTTAGTTCATATTTATCAATTAATACTTCAATTTTTTTATTCATAAATTCTCCTTACATTTACATACTTATTTATATCATAGTACAAAGATTATACTTCATTCTTTACAAAATCAACAAGCCTCCCAAAAACGGGCTTATCCTTCGTACGCGAACAAGTTTAAAAAAGCATACTATACATTGTTCCTACAAACACGATAGTTCTTTAGTTCTTCCAGTACATTTTCCCCTCGTTCATTTTTATTTTTAATATAAGGAGGAATTCCACATGGGTTACGGATATAGTTGCGGCGGTTACGGTTACGGCGGTAGCTGTGGTGGTTGTGGTTACGGAGGTTTCGCTTTATTAATCGTTTTATTCATCCTTCTAATCATCATCGGAGCTAGCTGTTGGGGCGGCTTTGTAGGCTGCTAGTAAACTTAAAAACCATTGTAAAAAAGCACGTACAATACGTGCTTTTTTGCCATTTCCAAATCTTTTATTTGAAAGGAAGTATGTTTAATGAAGATCGATGGTGTTTTTGAAGGAGGCGGTGTACGCGGTATTGCACATGTTGGAGCAATTTGCGCATTAGCCGAAAAAGGTTATGAATGGGAACGTGTAGCTGGAACATCAGCTGGTGCAATTATCGCGGCACTTGTAGCGGCAGGATATTCTTGTTCAGAGCTAAAAACGATTATAACTGATATCGATTATAACAAATTTACGAAGAAAACCTTTATTGACAAAATCCCCTTTATCGGAAAAGGACTAAGTGCATGGACTACTCTAGGTATATACTCTAATGTATTTATAGAAGAATGGATTGAAGAATTACTTCGAAAAAAAGGTGTTCATTTATTTACTGATTTACCGGATCTAAACAAACTCAAAATCATCGCTTCTGATATTAGTAATGGTAAAATGGTTGTCTTTCCTGACGACTTACCAAACTACGGATTTTTAAATTATCGCTTCTCTATCGCTAAAGCGGTAAGAATGAGTAGTACAATCCCCTTCTTCTTTGAACCCGTAAAATGGAGAACTCCAAAATGGAAGCAGCCTTGTTATATGGTTGATGGAGGAATTCTAAGTAATTATCCAATTTGGATCTTCGATTCACCTACCACTCCTCGCTGGCCGACTTTCGGATTTCATTTTGTAAAAGATGAGATTCAAGCTGATCCTGCTCACTATAACGAGCCTATTTCCATGTTCAAAGGACTATTTAAAACAATGATGCAAGCTCATGATTTACGTCATTTAGATAAGGAATCAAAAGCAAGAACGATTACAATTCCAACAGGAACGATTACAAGTACTAATTTTGAACTGACAAAGGAAGAAAAAGAATGGCTTTACAATTCTGGTTATAACTCTGCTAATAAATTTTTACAAGCTTGGAACTTTAGGCAATATATCGATGAATATAGAAAAGGAAATCAAGACCGAAAGACAAATCGATTTTTTCGTCAACTTGACTCATAATATTATTACTTTGCGTATAAATACGAGAACGTTTAACAACTTAATAATAAATAAGTCTAGTAATTTCTTATATTACTAGACTTATTTATTATTATATAATCTCGTACATTGTTTAAGGATACGTTAACCCTTCGGCTTCCTCTGCAGTAATAACTATGTAACGATTTCCCGTTCTTAATCCTAACAGTTCTGCTTTTTCAATCGCTTCTTGCTTCGTCTCCGCATAAGCAGCTAAATATTTTTCTCCATTGATCATTTGGCAAATTACATATTGTTTCATTACTTTCTCCTCTTACTTTTTCATTAGTTGTGCAAGTTTTTTTATACCTATTTCAATTTCTTCTAACGTTGCGTATGAATACGATAGGCGCAAAAATTGATTTGCACTTCTATCATATAAAGTACCTGGGTTTAATAAAACCTTTTCTTGCAGAGCTTTATCAAATAAACTGCGATATGAAATGGTTACTTTTATATGTACCCATATATAAAATCCCCCTGTTGGTTCATGCCAAGTTGCTATTTCACGAAGATATTTATCTAACATTAGTAACATAAAATCTCTTCGTTTTTTCAATTCACTTCTTACAAAGCGCAAATGCTCATCATATAGACCATTTGTAAACCACTCTGCTGCAATTTGCTGGGATATAGTGCTTGAACCATAATCTGTTTGCATTTTTATGTCTGACAATCTTTGAATTACTGGCTCAGGTCCAACAATCCATCCAATTCTTAACCCTGGACTAATTACTTTGGACATGCTTGCAATATGTAGTACGATTCCATTTTTATCATAGGCTTTTAAAGGTTTCGAACAAGGTGCATCAAACCATAAGTCTTGATACACTGCGTCCTCTATAATAGGTAATCCAATTTCATTACATATTTCCATCACTTCTATTCGTCTCTTCGCATTCATACTAAAGTTCGTTGGATTATGAAAAGACGGGATTGTATATAAAATAGATGCATTAAATTGCTTCTTATATTTTGTAATATATGATGTATTTAAACCGTTCTCATCCATTGGTATTCCAATGAAACGCATTCCTGCGGATTGAAAAACATTAAGCGAATATAAATAGGATGGTTTTTCTAATAAGATGGATGCCCCTTTTGGAAGAAGCCCCATAGAGATAAGTTGTAGCGCTTGAATTGCTCCTGAAACAATTAATATAGAGTCAGGAGATACACATATACCATGCCCCTTTAAGTATTCGGAAATCTTTTCCCTTAAATAAAAATTTCCTTTCGGCTCTTCATACCCAAGCGTCACATTTGACTTTAAAAGCTTATTCATAATTTCTTTCATCTTTTTCTCAGGTAAGAGACTCGGCGCGAGCTCACCTGTTCCTAATCGAATTACATGTGGATAAAATTCAGCTTGATTAATCTCCTGAATAGCTGGGAGATTCGGATAATGAAGTCCTGTTTCTACATAAGACTGCCAATTAGGCGGGGGTGCGTAAGTTGAAGCATTCTCATTATTATTTACAACAATTGTTCCTTTCCTGCCATTCCCTTCTATGTATCCCTTTGCAACTAGTTCATCGAAAGCCATTACAATTGTGCTTCGATTCACACCAAATGTATGTGCCAAATCTCTTTGTGAAGGTAATTTCGTTCCAACGGTCCATTCTCCATTAACGATCCTTTCTTTTATATACGTTTCTATTTGTTTATACAGAGGAGTCGCTAGAGACATATTCGGTTTCCAAACGAATCTTTCCATTATATCACCTTATATTCTTTTTGGTTGGTAACCTCCCCAACCATATGGATGGATACAAATTTTCATTTCTTCTATACAATATACACTATCATAATAAATTAAAATAGGAGGTAATATGATGAGTGAAGCAATTATTCATGGTATCATTCTTGCATTTGGACTTATCATTCCATTAGGTGTACAAAATGTTTTTGTCTTTAACCAAGGTGCGAGCCAACCAAACATTTGGAGGGCAGCCCCTGTAGTATTAACTGCCTCTATATGTGATACGTTACTCATATTGATTGCAGTGCAAGGTGTCTCCCTTGTACTCCTTACTTTTTCTTGGCTAACTAACTCGTTATATATAATTGGATTTTTCTTTCTCCTATACATGGGCTTTGTTATTTGGAGAAGTAACCCTTCCAACGATGTAAAACAAGAAAAAAGTATGCCCTTAAAAAAGCAAATCCTTTTCGCAGCATCCGTTTCGTTATTAAATCCACATGCTATTTTAGACACAATCGGTGTAATTGGAACAAATTCTATTCAATACATAGGAAGTGAAAAATGGGCTTTCACACTTGCAACTATTATCGTTTCTTGGATTTGGTTTATAAGCTTAGCGTTAGCGGGGAAATTTCTAAAAAGACTAGACTCAACCGGAAAGACAATTTTATTATTAAATAAATTTTCTGGTCTCATCATATGGGGTGTCGCGCTTTATATGTTAAAACAAGTTATTTATTCTTAATGAACGAAAGAGAATTGCATGTTACTCAAAACATCATGCAATTCTCTTACAAATTATGAAGTAGGCTCTGGTTTCTGTTTTAACGTCTTTGCATCCTTTGCTGGTTTAATCCAAATGATTGCTATGACAGCACCAATGGCAGCGAAAATACTTGTCAAATAAAACACTTCATGGTCCGCCCCTTTCATGAAAAAAGAATATAAAGGTGGTCCAGCTGCTACACCGATAAATCGCATTGAACTGTAAAATGACGTAACTGTTCCCCTTTGCTCCTTTTCAATTCCTTGTGTAATGAGGGCATCTAAACATGGGAGTGCCATACCAATCCCATGCCCATCAACTTAAGACTTTTTACTACCCCCAAGTACAAAAAAACGTTATTCTTTCTTAAGCAACTATAAGAACCTGTCTGAAATCTTTGGTATAATCTATGTAAAAAGGATGTTTTCCATGATACACAATTATACAAGTAATATTACTCGTGAACAGTTTGAAGTGATTCGAGAGGATTTAGAAAATGCACGGAAAACGACGCGCCCACGCACAGTAGATTTATACGAAGTATTCTGTGGCGTACTGTACCTGCTCACAGCAGGCTGCCAATGGCGCCATCTACCAAGTGACTTTCCAAACTGGAAAACCGTGTATTCCTACTATCAAATTTGGCGGAAAGTAGAGGAGAATGACACAAGTCTTCTCGAAAAAGTGCATAAAAAAATTGGTCGAAACATATCGTGAGCAAGACGGATGGAAGAAGCAGACGAGTTTTTGCATCGTAGATGCTCAAAGTGTGAAAAACACATGGACAGCTGGTGAAAAAGGCNTTTTATGTTCTTCTACGATGTTTAAAATGCGTCAACTTTTGTTACAGAAAAAACAAAAGGAATTAAGTGAATATAAAGCAATTGGAATGATTCAAGATCATCTATTTCTCCTCTATCAAGCCATAGAAAACACCCAAGAGATAACAAAGCTTCTAACCCGCCTGTTCCACCTTCTAGAGAAAAACGGACGGAAATCTCATCGATATGAGAAGAAAACAGTCTTTGATATCATGGGTGTTATCTATGAGTATAGTGGATATAGCAAACAAAAGAAAGCTGCATAAGAAAAAAATGAAACCCGTTAGGGTTTATTTCGTGTGCTTATTTTTAATAACTTGCCCCCATTTGGGGAGACTTTAGTTCAAATGAAGAAAAGTTAATTTTGTATCCATTCTTAAGTTGATGGGCATGCATACCAATCCCTATCCCCATAATAACGAGACAAAGAAGTAGTAAATAAATCCCTTTTATAAATAAAGGAATGATGACTGATGCAGCTGCCATTAAAAAACCAATATAGATACACTTCTTCATAACATTTTGATTATCTCCAATTTTTTTACCGGCCATATATGAACTAAGTGACAGTACAAGTAACGGGATAGCAAGCACACACCCTTTCCATATACCATGAATGTCATACTTTGATTCCAGTATAGTCGACAAATAAAAGAGAATTCCGAATAAAATAAGCATAATAATTGCACCTAATGCAAAAATGGCAATTAACCATCTTCCTTTTTCTCGAAACGTAGACAGAATAGATTTTATAAACTCTTTAAGTGGTGGTACTTCTCCTTCTTGTTTCTTTGCCTTTACTAAAACAAGTAATAAAACAATTGATACTACGCATAAAATTGGAATCGCCCAAAATGGTAAGAACCATACAACGGCAGCAAGAGCAGACCCTAAAATAGGGCTCAGCACTTTCCCAAATGTATTGGATGTTTCTATGATTCCTAAACCTGTACTAACTTGTTTTTCGTCTTTGTATAAATCACCAACACACGGTATAACAACTGGCATTGCACCAGCAGCACCAATACCTTGAATCGCTCTACCAATCAATATCCAATTGTAGGGATTATCAACTTTCCAAGATACCCAACCAGTTATCGCTCCTCCTATAGCTGCAATCAGCAAACTCGGAACCATTACCATCTTTCGTCCCCATCTATCTGATAAATAACCAGCAATCGGTATAAGTAGAATGGCTACGATAGAGTAAATTGTAATAATCATGGATACTTGAAACGATGAAATATGTAATTTCTTTTCAATAGTCGGCAGAATTGGGATGAGCATTGAATTCCCTAATGTCATAACAAGTGGAACTGATGCAAGCGCAATTAAACAACAGTTTTCTTTTTTTAACATGTTGGCTTCGAAACCTTTCATCATATATTTCTTACCATATAATAGCCCCGCTGGAACGTAACTTTTCATTCCACCAGGGCTATTACATCTTTACTACTTCCCATTCACAACAAAAGAAATTGGGGAAATTATAGTATTATTCCTATTCTTTGAATCCAGTTCACAATATATCCATACCAATTAATTGAAAAAAAAAGAAAGGAAGAATCCTTCCTTTCTCCTATAACCTTCTACAATTAGCGAGTATATCCGCCACCAAGTTGTTGTTCTGCCATCGCTACAAGGCGTTTTGTAATTTCACCGCCTACAGAACCGTTTGCACGTGAAGAAGTATCAGCGCCAAGTTGTACACCAAACTCTTGTGCAATTTCATATTTCATTTGATCTAAAGCTGCTTGTGCTCCATGTGATGCTAATTGATTAGAATTACGATTTCTAGCCATTACCAATCACCTCCTTATTTATATATAAATTGTGTTAAATTCAAATTAAAATACATGGAAATTTTTGGTTATTTTTTACCATAAAAAAAGAGCCTCTAAAACGAGACTCTCACATCATTTCACATTACGAAGTTACTACTTCTAATTTTCTATTTATTAATACTTTCATTTCTTCTTTTAATATCTCTTTTGCATTATGTCCAAACCATTCTAAGGAAGCAAAAAGATCCGTACCTCTCACTTCCTGAATAATCTCATCATAATTTACAATACCTTCAAATAACGGAACCATACCAATACGACTTCCTGCTGCAGCATATACATTGTTAGGTTCAAACACATGCAAATAATCCGCTGAAGATATATTCTTAAAATGGTAATGTAGTGTCCACGGCTTTAATCGATGGAAACTGTCTATTGGATCTGCGCCAGACTCCCATATATGAAGAAAATCAAGATTTATTTTTAAATTCGGATGATTTACTTCTTCTAATAGTTCTATAGTAGAAGGCAATGTGTCCGTTAGTGTATTGGGATGTGTTTCTAACAGCACATACATATTGTGCTGAGCAAACACATCACAAATCTTACGTATTCGCTTCACATACTCTTTTCTCTCTTGTTCCGAGAAGTCCTTGCTCCCTTTTTGCCCAGCAAACGTGCGAATTTTATTCGTATTAAACCAATTAGCTAGTACTACAAGTTGTTCACTTTTCTCTATCGTTTTTTCAAAATCTACTGATAATGATATATCTAAGTAATCACTTATCATCGTAATTTCTAAGTTTTTATCCTTTAGAAAAGTCAATTCTCGTTCTGTCGTTTCGCGTTCTTGTATATATAAATTTTGTGCATGTGTCCCCCACAATTCAATTCCTTCAAAACCGTTTTCATATGCAAATTGAACAATATCAGTAAATGAAATTAATTGATGACGAAATGAAATGGTACATAGCGAATATTTCATAGCATTAAACTCCCCTATCTTAAATTCAGTTAGCTTATTAAAGAGTTGCGACAGATTGATTTGTTTTCATACCTTTCCATGATAGAAACTGTCTCTCTAATTCCTTCTTAATCTGCAGTTCAATTGCATTCATTTCATCCAGTTTTTCAATAATCGATACTAGCATACCTTTATTATTCGTCATTGCCATTTTAATTGCACGATACTGTACATTTGTAAATCCTTGTACAATATCCTCTACCCGATCACACCAATAATCAAATTCTTGCTCCGAATATTGCAACGTTTCACGGAAGTATGCAAAGGCATGCTCATAACTATATTTACGAATTGCAAGTACTGGTATTTGTTTTACTGCTGCTACAAGTCCAGAAAGCGCATATCCTTCTTCCTCTTTTGCCATTTTTACAATTAATTTTTTCAGTTCCATAGTCAGTTCATTGTCGTTCTTTTTGAATGTTTCTGTGAAATAACTAGCTACTGTTTCTTGCGTTGGCTCCCCAATTCCTTCTATATCAATGAAATACCCTCCACCAAATGGGTTATCTTGAATAGAGTGAAGTACTTTTTCTCTTTCCATATTTCCTTCCCAACGAAAATCAGGATCTAGCATGAACCACTCTTCTTCTTTCTCTGTTTTTGATATCATTAAATAATGTGGAAACGGTTTTTGATGAAATTTATTTTCCCTCTCTGGTAATAGAGACATATCAACCATTACAATGACATAACGATTTTCCGGCTTGTTTTCTACTAATTCTAAAAACGTTTCTACATTGCTATCTTTATCTTTTGCATGATCATACCATTCGTTTACTTTAATACCGTACAATTTTTCAAACCAAAGTAAATAATGATCATGGTTAATGTTTTCAGAGTGATATGAAATAATTCCGCCTTCTGTTATATCAAAATCTCCATCCCATAGTCCAAAATAAAATGGACGAAAATCAATGTCGCTACGCCTTTTTATAATTTCACAAAAACAACTCACTAAACAGTGCACTTTAATTGAAGTCATACTCTCATCCACTTTCCTAAAGGTTAGTTATTCACATTTACTTCCTGTAACGGCTCTAACTCCTCCATAAAATCAAGCAAAGATCCTACAGTAAGAAATGCCTTTGGATCTACCTCATCCTCTGGAACGCATAGCTTTACATCCATTTCTATGTATACAATAAGCTGTAACATCATTACCGAATCTATATATAAATCTTGATTTAAGCGCATCGTTTCTTCTAAATGCGTTACATTTTTCAGTTCCATTTTTTCTATCATAATTTTTAACACGGCATTCTTTAACGCTTCCCGTCTCATGTTGTAACCTCTCCCATCTCTAGTAACTTTCTACTTACTTTTCCAGTTTTATTTTTAGGAATTTCATTTACACTTTCAATTTCATACGGAACTTTATAAGAAGGTAAGTGCTGAATACACCATTCTCTTATTTTCACTGGATCAACATGAGAGATCACTTTCACTTTAACTATTTCGCCCATCACAGGATGTTTCCCTCGATATACAATTGCCTCTTGCACACCTTCCAATCGAAGCATCGTTTCTTCTACCTCTATAGGAAAGACTTTTAATCCTGAAACATTAATTACATCGTCCATACGTCCCATAAAATGAATGCCACGCTCAGATTTATAACCTAAATCTTTCGTGAAAATTTCCTTATCATTCATTTTCACGACAATTTCTTCCGGTGCATTTTCATCTGAACCTATGCTAATACTTGCATGAGGTAGAGGGTTTCCTAAATCTAAATGGCTTTTCATATCATGACATATACTAATACAACCTGCTTCAGAACAACCGTATTGCTGCATCATATATGTTGTCATTTCTTTTAGTTTATAAAATAGTGCTTCTGGCAAAGGCGATCCTGATGTCATAATTTTATGAAACTGGAACGTTCCTAATGGAAAACTCCCCATAATGTGTAACATAAGTGGTACTGCATATATGATATGTTTTTCTGTATTGCGAACTATATTTAATGCGAATTTAGGATTTTTGTTCGTAATGATTACAGGTTTGCTCCCCCTCGTAATTGCTGATAACGTACCACATATTAGTCCGTATGAATGTGAAACAGGAGCCATAACGATTGGCACTTCATCTACTTCACAGTTTAAAGCTTCATTATAGGCAGTAATTTCTGTATCAACTTCCGTCCATGCTCTACGAATTAGTTTCGGTTCTCCCGTAGTTCCCGAACTATATTGCAATAAAGAAGGCTCTTCTAGTAAAAAGTTCCCTACTTCTAATTTTGTAAAATCGCCATATTCTCCATATAAAACTCCTACACAATTTGCACGCTTTGCCATTTCAATAGCCGTTTCTTTTGGCGTATCTTCATGTATAAGTAATACTGATGATTTCTTTTCTTTTAAGAAAAACACAAGCGTAATAATATCGAATGGATCTTTCAGACAAAGTGCAAATCTATTTCCTTCTGCTTCTTGAAATTGTTCCATTTCCTCATAAACTTGTAATCTCAAATTAAAATTACTTTTGCTATACTCTTGTTTATTAACGATTAGCATAATTTCCCCCTGTAACAATTGATTTTTGTTTCATAAGTTTTCTTACTCTATACAATGGATTTGGAACTTCATGAACAAGCGATTCCACATCCATATATAATCGACGTTTCGTTAATTGTTCAGCATAGAATGTAGGTGCATATAATTGAATATTTTCAAATCTACCTTTCAAATGTGGATATATTCTTAAATGATCTTCAATTTCTTCAACAACCATCATCCAAAAATGTTCTTCTTTCAATCCATATTCATCCGCAAGTACGAATGCTAATTCTCCTAAATTAAACAGGAATAGTGCATCTAACACCATCTCTTGCAAACATTCAATGCCATCCATTTCAAAGAAATCATTCATTTTTCCATTCGCATATGTTTTATGCATTTTAGTAAAGTCGGGACATTTGTCAACTTCTTTCAAATATGGACGATAAAACTCAAGCCCTTCATGAAAATCCTTTAACGCAATACGAACAGGCACCCCTTCTTTATGGACTAGAATCATATTTTGTCCATGTGATTCCAGTGCGATGCCATGCTCTACAACAAGATGTATAACTGGTATTATCGCTTTTTGAATAAGTAATTGTAGCCAATCCTTCATTCCATATTTATTCAACCACACATCAATAATTGGTGTACCATCTTTCTCTTTAGCGTATAAACCATTAAAAGGAATTGCATCCTCTTGTGCATCTAAATACTTATGAACGCTTTCGCGCCAAATACATCCTAATGAACCATATATAGCTTTCTTATTCGTGTCATACGTTACACTTGAAAACTCACTTAACAAGATTAAACGTGCTTCATCCATTAAATAGGCGTCATTACTTACAACATCATTTAACCAATTTGATATTACTGGTGCACTCACAACAGAGTATGGTTTCAGCGTACGAAGTGTTGAAGTGTTGAGTAAATTCATCGATAATTTAACGTACGGTTTCTTTGGACTCGTAATATTTCTTAACGTTCTCATTGACTGTTGCGCGCAATAATCGTCCTCTGATGTTCCTAAATAAATAATAAATTTACCCTGTATATGATCCGCATAATTTGAAATGATGAAATTCTCCCACTGCCATGGGTGAACAGGTATAAACACGTACTGTTTTGGATTACATCCCTTATTACGAATTCGTTCCATAAACTCTTCTAATTTACGATCGCCAATCTCCTCTTTTAAAAGGTTGTTATACATCACTTCATTCTCATAACCTACAGTCGCATAATTCTTATGTGCTGCAATCCATATGAGTTTTATTGGCTGCATAAATTCATAACCATATTGAAAATTGTCACGATATTGAAATCCAACACGTGCTTTATAACTAGGATGATATGGATGGCCATCTATTAATTGGCTTTCAAACTCATCGTAAGATTTTTGAGTATATTCTCTCTTATTATTTCTTTCATATTGTGCAATCGTGTCTTTAAATATTGTTTGTTCTAATTCGTGCATAAAAGAATCTAATTTAGCTTGTTCTACACTAGTAACCCGAAAAACTTCTTCTAGAAATTGCGAGACAGACTGTATTTCTTGCTGTTCATCTTGAACTCTTACTATTAATGAGTCTAACGAAATACGTCCAAATGTCATCCGTTCCTTGCCATAGCATTTGTACGTGACACTTTTGTCTTCTTCATCAAGTCCTTGTATTAGAAAAAGAAGTTGTTCTTCTTTTTCTATGCGAACCGGTGTAATAATCCCCTCATAAATTAACGATTCTACTAATTGACGTAGCACTCTTCTTCGTACTGAAATGTAATCTTCTGATTCGAGCGCCTTCAATACTTTCGTATGATACATGTCCACTCTCATAAAACCCTCCACCTTATGACAAAATACCATTATTTGTATTACGTGAAATTTTAACGTTATTTATGAACGAACAGCCACTTCTCTAACGAGTGGATTATGTACTTGCACATAAATAGCTTGCTCCAATGGATTACTTAACTCATCGACATCGAAAAATCTCGTTAGTAAATTTGCTTTACACGCTAACTTATCTTCGTCCAATAATTCTCTTAAAAATGTAGAAGGTTCCCGGTTATATGGAAGAAATGATTCAAGTACAGACCTTAATTCCGAGAGAAGAATTTCCTCCTTAATTAATCCTGCTGTGCCAAAACCATTAATGAGGCCAAACATATGATTGAAAATTAAGTAGTAACGAAATCTCTCATCCACAATATAGTCGTCATATAAATTTCCAGTACGTTCTCCAATACCAGCTAATTCATTATTAAGCATCTCTTTCATTGAATTACAGAAATAAAATCCTTGATTATCACGGAAATAATATTTGATCGGATAACCATCTTTTAGCTGAACAACGCTATTTTGCTGATGAGCTTCTAATGCAACACCATACTGTAAATACATCCATACCATTGGCTTTAAAGAAATATTCATATATCGTCTAAACCACTCTAAGCTTACTTCTTCACAGCTTTTACTTTCTAAATCTGCTAGGCGATGAATAATATTCGATAACCGCGTACGCTCCCCAGGTATAGCGTCTTGAACTAGCCCAGCAATTAATGTTGCGTCGTTTGCATGTTCACTATAAAAAGGGTTCTCACGAATAATCACTTCAAATCCAGATTCTTGTGTTCCATAATTTAATGTAATAAAGGCTGGATCACAAATAAAATCAAATCCTGGAAATCTTTCTCGTACTTCACCAATAGCCGTATTTAACATTTCCTTCCCTTCAAGACCACTCTCAAGTTCTTTCAGTTTATTAATACGCATTGAATTCGTTACTTTCACCGGAAATGAAAACTTAAGCATATACTTCGAATTGGGATGATATAGCGTCCTTAGTGATGATGTTGCCATATAATACTTACCTACAGGACCAATATACTCAAGCAATTCTTGAATTATCCAATCTTGTACGTAAGCTTGATGCAAGAGCCATTCTGCCTGAAGCGGATGAATTGGAATTAATGCATATTGATCTTCCTTACAGTACTTCGCTATAAATTCCTTACTAACCATCTCATCATTACTTAATTCTTCTTTTATAATCATTGTTGTAGAATCTGATAATAATGATTTTTCATTTACTATACTTTTATGTGCTCGAAAATAATGAAGCTGACATTCTCCTTTTAATTCTGGAGAATACATTGCACTTTTCCAATCCAATATCCCCTGTCTACTCTTTGGTGTAGGATGAGTTAAATGCCCAAATAATAAAGACTGCTCCGCTTCTATAAAAGTTGTATGGAAACCGTATAATGCGGATGTATCTTCTATTCTCTCTTTTGTAAATTCCTCAATATTTTGACAACTACGGATAACTCGAAGCATAAGTTCCGCAGGATTCGTTCCTTCTCCGTAGTTGATAGACATCTCTTTTATTAAAAATGTAATAACTGTAACATAATCTGCTGTAATAACAGAATGACTATCTCCAATTTGATAATAAAATTGTTCTCCAAACAAATGGCGATCTGTTGATGATTTATATATAACTTCTCCATACAAAGTAACGTTCTGTGCCGATAGCCGACAACATAAATATGTGGGGACTGTATCTCTATTCAACGTATTACTGAAGATACTCTTCATTCTTTCATCCTCTGTAATCCATTCTCCACTCCCTGTTTCTCTTAAATAACAGTTTAAAAAGCTTTGTAATGTTGCATGTTCTGCGATTTGTTTCGCATGCTGCATACTGGTCCTCCTCTTTATATTAAAGCTATCGAAATTTTATATAATAAACGATAATTGAACATCGTTATCAATTACGATTCTAATTGATAATGATATTCAATTCAAGAGTATATTTCAGAATTTTTTTATCTGATTTAATTTTCCTTGTTTTCTCCCTTTTCTTTAATCTAGTTAAAAATACACAAAAAAATACTCAGCTTCAAACTACATACTTACTATTTTTCATTAGTAATCTATCCAAAATGGTTAAACAAAAGAGGTATACCTTAATTGGTATACCTCTTTCAAACATAAAGTTTACATAATAATATTATTTATATCTCTCCAGCAATATGCTGTCTCTTCTACCTGTAATCGCTCTAAAAATTTTGTATCAATTTTTTCTGGGTTAAATTTTTCATAAAACTTTTTAGAAGGATTATTCGTAACAACCCAAACTAAAAGTGATTGCATATCATTCTTTACACATTCTGATAGTAACGCTTGAAATAACTTTTGTCCTATTTTCATTCCTTGATACTCTTGTAAAAGGTAGATTGCATATAATTCTCCATCACAATTATATGTATCAGTTCTTTCTATCCCCCCATCGATGAATCCAACTATTTCTCCATTTAAATTCTCTGCTACAAATCTAAATTGATGATTACCTTCTTTTTGAAAAATATCTTCCCATTGTTTTTCTCGTTTCTCATATGCTATATTATCTAGAATTTCGTCAGCAAATATCCCTTTATACGTTGCTTTCCAACTATCGACATGCACCTTTGCTATACCTTGTATATCATCCTTTATTGCTCTTCTAATATGTATTCCCATCATTTCTCCCCCTTTATTACTCATCATTATATCAATTTCATTCCTTAAAAATCCAAATAAAAAAGAGTGAATTCACTTGAACTGCACCCCAATTGTTAGACACAGTCTAACAATTGGGGTGCAGTTTTTCTATGGCTAAATTTACAGCTGATGAAAAAATACAAATCGTTCTACGTTATTTGAACGGAAATGAAAGTTATCGAGAAATGGGTAGATCGCTCGGTATAAGTGACACAATCATTTTGAATTGGGTAAACCAATATAAACAGAATGGTCTGGAAGCTTTTCTAAAACGATGTACAAATTACACACAACAATTTAAACTAGACGTACTAAACTTTATGATTGAAAACGGTATGTCCTTATTTGAGACGGCAGCTATCTTTAATATTCCTGCCCCTTCAACGATTTCTGTTTGGAAAAAACAGCTCGAAACACAAGGAATTGATGCCCTTCAATCTAAGAAAAAGGGGCGTCCATCCATGAAAAAAGATTCAAATAAACAAGTAAAACAACCTTTAGCTGAAGGATCAGTCGAAGCACTTGAAGCACGCATTAAACAGCTTGAGATGGAAAATGAGTACTTAAAAAAGTTAAATGCCTTAGTTCAAAACAAGGAAAAATCACAAAACAAGACAAAGCGCAAGTAGTCTATGAATTAAGGCATAAATATTCGGTGAAGGCACTCGTGGAGCTAGCTACTATTCCTCGAAGCACGTATTATGATTTAGTAAAGAAAATGAATCGTCCAGATGTAGATGCCGATTTGAAAGCCGAGATTAAAGCGATTTATGAGGAAAATGAAGGTCGTTATGGTTATCGTCGCATTCGTGATGAATTAACGAATCGTGGCCAGAAAGTGAACCACAAGAAGGTTCAGCGCATTATGAAAGAGCTTGGGTTAAAGTGTGTTGTGCGTATGAAGAAATATAAATCCTATAAAGGAAAAGTCGGTAGAATTGCACCTAATATTTTAGAGCGTAATTTTCATACAGATGCACCGAATCAAAAGTGGGTAACAGACATCACNTATTTTTTTTAAAATCAGGGTAATTAGAAAGCAGAAATACTGATCTAAACTATATTCTACGAGGGAGATGGACATATGAAAAAAGTAGAAATTGATGTTAGTAATAACAAGCTTTTAATAGTAAAGGATGGAAATGTTACAGCATTCAATCCACCGGAGAGTGGTTTTGGTGAGCAAGTTGCTGTTTGGATAAACGGTAAAGTTGATCGTGTAGATACTAAGTTTACTGAAAAGATAAAATAATCATTTTAAGAAAGTAGGTTCGCTTATGAGTGTAGCGAGAAATCATGAAGCGATGAAGGAATCACGGTTGAAGGTATACATCGCTTTAGAAGAAGCTAACTTCATTTGGGATGAAAGAGATGTAATTCGTTTTCGTGAAATGTGGAGTCAAGGCATGAGTTTACCAAAGATGGCAAAAGCGTTAAGGAGACATCAAGCTGAGGTTGCTATCCTTGTAATAGATCAGGCTGATAAGTATTTAATTAAAAATCGTCCGATAGGATTAGGGATTTGCTAAATAGGAAGGGGAAAGCAAAATGAATTTAACTAAAATATTCAGAATGCAAAAGGTGTTAGATACAAGAATCATTGAGGAGCATGGATTAGAAGGGCAAAATTTATTTTACAATATGATTCTTGCATTACAGGTTGAAATTGGAGAACTTGCAAATGAAACAAGATGCTTTAAGCATTGGAACAATAAAGGACCTAGTGAAAAAGAAGTTATTTTAATGGAGTATGTAGATGGATTTCATTTTATATCTTCATTAGGGAATGGCATCGGATTTAATCCTAATGAATATAGCCTGAAGTTATTAGAACATAATGCAAACGTCTATACCGCAAGTACGCTAGTAAATCAATTTAACAATGTATATGAAGCTTGTATCGGAATTTCGTGCAACTCAAGACATTGAGCTTTATGAGGAATTATTGTACTCGTTCTTAGGTTTAGGTAAGAAATTAGGAATCACATTTGAAGAGATTGAGCAAGGTTATTACAAAAAGAATGAAGTGAACCACCAGCGCCAAGATAACGGATATTAAGACCAAATTTGAATTTTATAAAAATAAATATTGAGGATAATCCTTATAAATAAAGGCTCCACTCTCAAAAGGGTGAGAGTGGAGTCTGTGGATGATATTACTGAGTTCTTGGGATGGTGAACATCAGCACATAAATAATAGTATGAGTATTCAGAAAAATCATTGAGTAAATGTTTCCGATTTTTCAAATTATAGTTAATTGATTTTCATTAAACAAATGCGTTATTTGAATAGAAAATGGCAGGTAATTGACTAAGTTACCTGCCGTGTGCCTAAAAAGTCCGGAGGGGTAAAGCTCCATTTTTAAAGAGTGTAGTCATGGGAAGTTGACTTGAGGATAGTTTGTGTAATGTAAAAAAGATTATTCGTATAGGAGAATGAAAAAAGAGCACATATCAAATATGTACTCTTGAAAAAAGGAGGCTCCTATAAGCGATGAAACATAATACTACAACATATGATTGCCTCATTTAAAGGTGCAAGGAATGTACAAAATAGTTATTGTGTTGAACAAAAAAACATGCACAAAAATTGTGCATGTATAGTAAAAGCTATGTCTTGTCTATGTAAATATATGCTTAGTTTATATAAATCGTGTGTATGTTTGAACGAAATGGTTATTTGCAAATATAAAGAGCGCTTTTTAAGGCGCTCCATGACCAAAACTAAAATTGAAAAAGAATACCACATGATATTTTATGTATGTTCTTAATACATGTGCAGATCTTTCTTTTGCACAACAAAGCAGCTAGTTAATAAAACTAACTGCTTGTTGTACAAAAGAAACGCTCCGCTTACAGAAATAGTTTGTAACTTTAAGTTACAAAAATAGTATGAACAGGGTTGAAAATGTTATGCAGAGATGAAAAAAATAAAATAAAAAAGAGCACCATGCATTGAACTGCACCCCAATTGTTAGACACAGTCTAACAATTGGGGTGCAGTTTTTCTATGGCTAAATTTACAGCTGATGAAAAAATACAAATCGTTCTACGTTATTTGAACGGAAATGAAAGTTATCGAGAAATGGGTAGATCGCTCGGTATAAGTGACACAATCATTTTGAATTGGGTAAACCAATATAAACAGAATGGTCTGGAAGCTTTTCTAAAACGATGTACAAATTACACACAACAATTTAAACTAGACGTACTAAACTTTATGATTGAAAACGGTATGTCCTTATTTGAGACGGCAGCTATCTTTAATATTCCTGCCCCTTCAACGATTTCTGTTTGGAAAAAACAGCTCGAAACACAAGGAATTGATGCCCTTCAATCTAAGAAAAAGGGGCGTCCATCCATGAAAAAAGATTCAAATAAACAAGTAAAACAACCTTTAGCTGAAGGATCAGTCGAAGCACTTGAAGCACGCATTAAACAGCTTGAGATGGAAAATGAGTACTTAAAAAAGTTAAATGCCTTAGTTCAAAACAAGGAAAAATCACAAAACAAGACAAAGCGCAAGTAGTCTATGAATTAAGGCATAAATATTCGGTGAAGGCACTCGTGGAGCTAGCTACTATTCCTCGAAGCACGTATTATGATTTAGTAAAGAAAATGAATCGTCCAGATGTAGATGCCGATTTGAAAGCCGAGATTAAAGCGATTTATGAGGAAAATGAAGGTCGTTATGGTTATCGTCGCATTCGTGATGAATTAACGAATCGTGGCCAGAAAGTGAACCACAAGAAGGTTCAGCGCATTATGAAAGAGCTTGGGTTAAAGTGTGTTGTGCGTATGAAGAAATATAAATCCTATAAAGGAAAAGTCGGTAGAATTGCACCTAATATTTTAGAGCGTAATTTTCATACAGATGCACCGAATCAAAAGTGGGTAACAGACATCACAGAGTTTAAATTGTTTGGAGAAAAACTGTATGTATCACCTGTATTAGATTTGTATAATGGTGAAATTATTACCTATACAATTGGTTCTAGACCGACGTATTCGCTTGTTTCAGACATGTTAGAGAAAGCATTGGAACGTTTACCTGAAACCCACCAGCTACTGATGCATTCGGATCAAGGATGGCATTATCAAATGAGACAGTACGTCCGGACACTTGAATCAAGAGCTATCGTCCAGAGTATGTCTCGAAAAGGCAACTGTTACGACAACGCAGTAATAGAAAATTTCTTTGGGATTATGAAGTCGGAGTTCCTCTACATAAAAGAATTTGAAAATGTAGAGCACTTTAAAATAGAATTAGAAAAATATATAGATTATTATAATACGAAACGGATTAAGGCAAAATTAAAAATGAGCCCGGTACAATACCGGACTCACTTTTATCAAGCTGCCTAATGAAATAACCGTGTCTAACTTTTAGGGGTCACTTCAACTTCACTCTTTTTTATCACAATTATCTACTTTCCACTTCAACTGAAACTACTCGATCAATCTCTTTCAGGGAACTATATAATTCTGTTGTATATAAATCTTCTGGAGCTAAAATAACCATCTCTAGTTGCTGAAATGCTCCACTATCTATATCTTTAATTTTCACGCGTTTCACATGCATGCCTAAATTTTTAATTTGCTTAAATATACCATCTAACTCATGATGCTCTTTAACAGTAATTTTTATAGATAAATCCTTTTGTCTTAATGAATACGGTCCTGCAATTTTCACAAGTTGCGGAAGTACATTAATCGCTAAAATAATTAAAACCATAGCAACTGTCGCTTGTAAATAAAATCCCGCACCAATTGCGATTCCTAAAGCTGAAGCAGCCCACACCATAGAAGCTGTTGTTAATCCAGAAATAACGTCATTACTTCTTCGTAAAATGACACCTGCGCCAAGAAAACCAATTCCACTAACAATTTGAGCGGCCAGTCGCATCGGATCCATATTTGTATGTCCTGGAACAGAATATACATGCACAGATTCAATTGAAACCATCGTAATTAAACAACTTGCTACAGAAATAACCATACTTGTTTTCACACCAAGTGGTTTATTCTTTAGCTGCCTATCTATCCCGATG
Organism: Bacillus sp. PPSBB_2; assembly: GCF_045291115.1. Taxonomy (NCBI): domain Bacteria; kingdom Bacillati; phylum Bacillota; class Bacilli; order Caryophanales; family Bacillaceae; genus Bacillus; species Bacillus sp. PPSBB_2. The sequence continues at coordinate 1,995,822 of NZ_CP147983.1, read as the reverse complement.
AATAATCCTAAAAAGAGTGCTAAACCTAATTTGAGTAAAAATTCATATGACATATTCCTATTCTCCTTACTTTACAATGTTTCCCTTAGAATAACTCACTATAACTCTTTTATGATATCAATTCCAGTCTTTTCTATTCATTTAACGTAAAAAACCGAAAAAACATTTATAACGATGTTTCTCCGGCTTTTTATTACACTTTAGATTCTTCTTTATTTCTGATCTTTAATCTTAATTTCTGCACCTTTGTAGAATGCTAATTTACTGTCATTATACTCTTTTGTAAATTTGTTAAACTGCTCTTTCGACTTTTGTGCTTCCACATTTAATTCATTAACAGTTTTAACTTTTTCACCGATTTCTTTTAATTTCGTTTCTTTTACTTTTAATTTTTCATACAGTTCTTTTTCAGTTGCTAACACTTTCGTGTAATTTTCATTCATCTTTTGGAATGCATCATAACGATTCTTATACGACTCTTCTACTGCTTTTGCTTGTTTTTGTAACTTCTTATCTTCAATCTTCTCTATATTACTTTGAACAGATTTCGTTTCCTTCTGTGCTTTTTCTAGCATTTCTTTCTCACTTTTCAATACTTTTTCACGATCATCTACATTTGCAGTAGCTTGCTCTATTTTCTTCACAACTGCTTCATTATGATCTTTACCTTCTTGCAAAATTTGAGCATATAATTCTTGCCCTTGTTTCTCTAACTGCTCTAATTTTTTTGCTTCATCCACTAAAGATTTTTCTTGTGTTGCTGCTGTTTCAAAAGCTGTATATAGATTTTCTTCTGGCTTTTCACCGAAACAACCTGTTAAAAGTCCTACTGATAATGCTCCAACTACTGCTACTTTTCCATACTTCAACGTTCATTCCTCCATTACATACGGTTATCATGCCAGAAGTTCACTGGGAAGTGACTCTCTTCATGATAAGCTTCAAACTCATAACCTTTTTCTTTTAGCCCCTTTAAAATTGCTGGCACAGCAGCAACTGATTGCGGGTGAATATCATGCATTAAAATTACTTCTTGTGGTTTTGTTGCGTTTGTTAATACGTTTTGAGCAATTTGTGCTGCAGCTGCATCAACTGGCATTTTATTGTATCTCCAATCTAATGAATCAATTGTCCAATCCCATACTTTAAATCCGCCTTCTACCACTTTATTTCGAAGACCTTCATTCAATCCAGGCATCGAACCATATGGAGGACGTGTTAATTTAGGTGATTTCCCAATAATATTAGCGATTAAACCTTGATCTTCTTTCATCTCATTTACATACTCGCCATTTTTATATAACTTTGCGAAATTATGTGTCATACTATGCATGCCTACATAATGACCCTCAGCATTTTCACGTTTCACTAAATCAGGAAATTCTTTTACATTCGCTCCAATTAAAAAGAACGTCGCCTTCGCATCATGTTGTTTTAGCGTATTTAATAATTCAGCCGTATATTTCCCTGGCCCATCGTCAAATGTAAGATAAGCAACTTTTCTTTCTTTTCCATTAAAACGACTTGGTGCCGTTTTATTCATTTCAACTTTCGGCTGTTCACTTGCAAGCTGCACTACATTTTCTTGTTTCGCAACAGCTTTTGCTGGTGAAGTAATTGATTGAAACATGTAATACCCAATAGCTACTGCGGCAATCGCTATTAAAACGACTACTATTTGTTTAATTTTTAAAGCTTTTTCCATTCTATCGAATTCCTCTCCCTATTAATCTTATATATAAATCGCCCAATATAATTATACATCTATTTATTTTTATTTCACCATATAAATAGATTTTATTTGTATTATAATGGGAGTTTTATCAAAATTGTTGTTCCTATTCCTTCTTTGCTTGTAACACTAAGCACACCGCCATGAAGCTCTACCATTTTTTTAACGATAGCTAAACCAATACCTGCACCTGCAGCATGATTATTAATTTGGTAAAATGATTGCTCAATATATGGTAAATGTTCTTTAGCAATTCCAATCCCTTCGTCTCTTACCTTAATCACTGCTTGTCCTTCTATTTTAGTCGCTTCAATGTGTATTGTACTTTTTTTATGTGAATACTTAATTGCATTTTGAACAATATTCAAGAAAACTTGCTTTAACCTATTTCGATCTCCCATCAATTCAATTCGGTCTATAGTAGTAATAAATTGAATTTCCTTCTCTTCCGATTTAGGAGTTAATTGCCAAATCGTCTCCTCTAGTATATCGTACAACTGCACCTTTTGTTTATATAAATTAAAATGATTTGATTGTAATCTTGAAAAATCTAGCAATTCTTCTACTAAATGAATCAATCTATCTGTCTCACCTGAAATAATGCCCATACCTTGCTTTATTTCTTCTTCTGTTAAATGATCTACTGTTTTTAACGTCTCACTCCAACCTTTAATTCCTGTTAAAGGCGTTCGTATTTCGTGCGAAATAGAAGCAATGAATTCATTTTTCATCTGCTCAGCCTTATCTATTTTATAGGCCATATAATTTAAACTATGTGCCAATTCACCTAATTCTCCAGGATAATCTTCTTTAATTTTTTGCTTTAATGTGCCTTCTGCAATTTGTGAAGAGGCTTGAATAATGGATTCAATTGGCTCAACAAATGAATTTGCCAAACGTCTACTAATTAAGAAGGCGACTCCCGAAATAACAATACCTACAGAAATAGTAAACGTAATAATTTCAATAATCTTTTTATTTACATTTGTTAAAACAGTCGTATATTTTAAAACACCAATAGTTTGTCCTTGATGTATAAGTGGGCTTAGCACCTCTAGTTGTTTTTTATTACCTTTCGTAGTAACTTGATTATACATTTCACCTTCTAATAATGATTGTGGAATATTCACTTTACCTTCTACCTTTTCACCACTTGAAGATTGTATAACCGAGCCGTGACGATCAATTAACTGTAATTCTGTTCCTTCTAATTGAAAGCTACTAATTATGTCACCACTATATTCTTGTAATCGAATAAAGTATAGTGAATTGTATTCTGAAAAAAAACGTGTACTCGTTTTCGCATGAGACTCTATATATTGCACAATACCATTATAATAGTATCGATAAATTGAGACTGAAAATACAACTTCAAATAATACAAGCATAAGTGTAATGACCGTCATAAAATATAAAGTCACTTTCCGTTTCATCTCATACTTTCCTTCCACACATATCCTTTTCCCCACACCGTAAGAATAAATTCAGGTTCTGATGGATTACATTCTATCTTTTGACGTAACCGTCTCATATTCACATCTACTACTTTCGTCTCACCTACGTAATTGGTTCCCCAAATCATATTTAAAATTTCATCACGCGAAACTGGCTTTGAAGCCTGATTCATTAAATACTGTAATATCATATACTCTGTAGGTGTTAAATCGACTAATTGTCCATCTTTATACAATCTTTCTTCTATAATATTTAACGAAAATGGACCTGACGTAACAATATTCGTTTTTTCTTCATGTACTTCTATTCTTCTTAATAAAGACTGTATACGTGCAGTTAATACTACTGGACTAAACGGTTTTGCAATATAATCATCTGCACCTATTCCTAGTCCTTGCACCTTATCTTCATCTTGTACACGTGCGGTTAACATAATAATACCCATTTTTTTATTTTCTTTCCTGATAGCCTTACAAACTTCTAAACCATCAATCCCCGGTAACATTACATCCAGCAGTGCTATATCAACAGTTTGCTCACTCAAAATCTGTAATGCTTCTTCTCCAGTAGTAGCTTCTATTACATAAAATCCAGCACGTTTTAAATTTAAAACAATAAAGCTACGGATCGTTAATTCATCTTCTAAAACTAAAATTTTTGACATAATTCCCACCTCCTACTCTTGTTGATAATCCGCTAGCGGTTTTATATATGCTTTCACTTTTTCAAATTCCGATTGCTTCGGTACTGCATATACGTGAGAAGCCGTTTTAATTGCTGCGCTGTAGCCTTTTATATTGAACCATTCTTTCCGCTTAAAAATATGAACTTCAAGCCATATTTTATTTGTTCTTGTATCCAAAAACTTTTGAGAATTTGATTCTTTTTGCTGATCTGGTATTGTAATTTTCCCTATTAACTCTTTAGGAATTTTCACATAATACCCTTTTTCTATATCTATATATCGTTCTTCAATTGGTTTAATTCCAGATTCACTCCACTGTATGTAACGTTCAAAAAGCGGACTATCACCATGTGATTTATCCTCCCAACCTTTTGGACGTACAGTACGAACAAATTCAATAATGCCGTCTTCATTAACATCTTTACTTTCTACAACATATTCATTAAATAAATCTTCTTTCCCACCTATAGGTAATACTTCATAATGATCCTGATCAAATTTTGCTACATAAGTTATACCTGAATGAGCGCCAACTCCTGCATCAATTACTACCGCCTTTAGTGATTTAGATATACGCCCCATTTGTATTCTTTGAATACTATTTATAAATGGATCGTATGACACTTCAGATAAAGTCTTAAATTGTTCCATGAACTCAACTGTCAGCTTCTCATCTTTTTCAAATGTAACAAGGCTTATATCTTTCAGTCCATTTTCATTTAGATCCTCTATGAATAACTTCGTATAACTTCGATTATATATTTCCTTCATCTCTTCATTTTCTTCCGAAAAAACATACATAACATGTTCTAACGATTCACGATTTACAGAGATTCCGATTAACAACTCTCTCTTCCCGTTCCCTGTAAAATCACCGACTTCAACGATATCTACATCTCCACCATCAAATTTATGTGTGGACTTTATTCTCCAGCCATTTCCGATTTCTTCATATACGGCTAAATATACGCTATGATCTTCATTCGGCAATTTATAAAATAAGATGGCTTCTTTCTTATTATCTTGTTTAAAATTCATTGACCAAATCATCTGTTTATCTTTGTTAGACATTGGAGTAAGTAAGCGATAATTAACAGGTAAATCTTTATCAATTTGTTCCTTTAATTCATTAATCCATTTTTCATTTGTAGGAGCTTCCATTAGACTTGTTGGAGCTTCAGACATTTTACATCCAGTCAATATAAAGATAATTCCCATCATGCTTAACCATTTCTGCATATGATATCTTTCCTTACCACAAATTTTGAATATGTCCTTTTACTTTTTTACCTATCCATTATACTCATACATATGAGTATAATTTTTCTAAACTAAAAAATCGTTACAGAAAAGTTACAAATACATTCCAAAAAAAAAGATTGGCAAAAGCCAATCTTTTTTTATTATTCGTTTCGGACTGATTTTGGCGTTACACCTAAATGATCATTTAATTTTTTTGAAATATCTTTTACATTTTTTTCATTTGGAATGTAATAATAAATACCACCGATACGTTTATCTGTACCTTCTATTTGCATTTTTTCCATTTCCAAATTAGATCCTGCCATATTTTTTGTAATGGCCAGCATATCGTCAAATGTTAAGTTCGTTTTCATATTTTTATCAACCGCATCCAGTAAAGAGCCCATTTTGCTAATTGATTGAACAGACATCGCTTTTTTAGCAATTGCTTCTATTACAAGTTGCTGTCTCTGTCCACGCATTGCGTCACTATCAATTTTACGCGTTCTTGCAAGTGCAAGAGCTTGTTCTCCATTTAAATGTTGGTAACCTTTTTCTAAATGGATCATACCAGCTTGGTCTTTACTATCTTGTTCAGTGAAAGTAACTGGTACATCAATATCAATACCACCAATTGAATCGACAATTTGTACGAATGATTCAAAGTTAAACTTCACATAATAATCAACAGGTACATTCAAAAATCTTTCCACCGTATCGCGTGTGCTTTCTACGCCACCAAATACGTGAGCATGAGTAATTTTATCTAATTTTTTTCTAGTTGGAATGTAAACACGTGAATCACGTGGAATACTTACTAGCTTAACAGACTTATCATCTTTATTAATTGTTGCTAATAAAAGTGCATCTGTTCGAACTGCTTCGCCATATTGGCTTTTTCTCATTTCACTTCCATCTACACCCATGATTAATATTGAAATATTATCCTTTAAAGGTTCGACTTCTTTATCACGCTTTGATGACTTATCAATTTTTGCATACGCATCATTTACAACAGCTTTTGCTTTATTATATATAAACGAACCATATCCTACTCCTCCAAAAATAAGTAGGAAAAATGGAATTAATATGAACCATTTTATTGACTTTCTTTTAGAACGCTTTTTATTACTTCTCGTATTTTGTTCTAATTCAGAGCTCATACCCATTCGCCTCTCTTTCTCTTTACCAAGTATAATGTAAGTCTATTTATCTTCATATTGAATTTCCTTTCACTAACCTTACAATTTTGTAAGGTTACTACTTAAACCCAATACGTATTCCATTTCACATTATACTCTCGTACTTATTTTTGGCAAGTCACTATTTACCAATTTCAAAAATTTAGCACTTCGCAACATGCGGATTTACAAATTTATTAACTCTTTCATTTTAAATTAGAATGTCTTTTTCCTAACAAACGATATGAATACAGTATATTTAACTTTATTATTTCTCAAACGGCGTATACACACTTTTCTTCCCCTGATTATCAATGTAAGCCGACTTTGCTTTTATTTTCGTTTTTTCTATTTCCATGTCTTCATTTGAGAAGTTCACAATGATTTTAATATCTTTTCCATAAGAAACAGATTGTACTAGCTTATCTTCTGACAAATACGCAAAATTCGTCATCTCTTCTTTTACTGCTTTTTCATGAACTTCATTCCAAACTTTTAGATGCTCTGTAATTTCTTTTTTATGCTTATCCCACTCTACTTCATCTAAATGGTACAACGGAGGAACATTATACAATAATTCAGACAGCATTCGATTTCCAACTTCATCTTTTACCTTTAAACTTCCCCATTCCCAATGATGCGTTGTAATAACGGAATCATTGTATACTAATTTATATAATGGTACCGAATATACTGGGTTTAAATATACTTGTTTATATTCTTCTTTCAATGGTACTTGTTTTGCATATTTTTCAGGCACATTTTGATTTGGTGACCAATATCCACCGACATAATACGGACTTGTTTTATTTTTCCGCATATCTTCATCGTCCCATTTAATAACAGGTGTTTCAATCCCGTGTGCAAATGCAATCGTACTACTAGCAAAATCATTTCCGCCTTCAGAACCAACGACCATATCCTTTTCTTGCGCAATGTAGTCCATTCGTTTTAAACGTGCTTTTAAATCTTGCTCTTGCGTCGTTATATGTTTCGCTGAATAGTCATCGTAAATTTCACCTGTCGCATCACAATCAATAAACCATGAATTATATTTAGGACCATTTTGTAATATATCATTCATGCGTTCCTTTACACTAGGCAGCGATAAAGTCGGGTTTAATTTGCGACCTCTACCTAAAAAGCCTTGCACCTTTTCTCCGTTTTTCTTCGTTACAGTAGCCTCTTCGTATAATGATGGGTCATTAAAGGATGCTGTGTTCCAATTTTTATCACTTTTTTCGTGAATGGAATGATACGAATCATACGGACCAACTAAATACCCCATTTCCTTAGCTTTTGTCACGAAATTAGGTTGCATAAATCCTTGTTCCCAGTTCGGCAGACCAATCCATGCTTTTTCTATTCCTGCCTCTTTCATTTCCTTTAGTATGTCCGTTCCATCTGCATTACCCCATTTACTTACCTCTTCAACCGCATCACCAAGTAGCGACTTTAATAAATGCTTATTTAAGCTATACAATTCTGTATTCGTTAAGTGACCTACACCTTTCTTTAATAGCACACTAGCTTCCTGATTAACGTTTTGAAAAATATCCTCTTTATAAAATTCCTTCATAGATAACACTTCGTTTATATAACGTAAAATAACATTTTTTTGATACTTATCAATAAAATCTTGTTTACTTACTTGATCTAATACATTCAGTTCCCCAGGCTCTGAACTATTCTTTTGAATAAGTTCTTTTATATGACTAAACAGCGGGCTATTTATTTGCTCTCTTAGTTTTGACCAATTTATATTACTTTCTGATAAACCATTTTGATTCCAAAAATAAAAATGCGCTGCTCCATATAACTTTTCGATTTCTTTATTTTTTCTAGCCTTTTCTTGTAATGTTTTAAATTCACCTTTTTGAACAATATCATCCTTATACAGTTTAGTAATGCTTACCGCATCATTATTTGTCACATATAATTGAAATCCATATGTTTTATTTTTATTTATGCTCGGAAATTCATGTGTAAAATCAAATCCTATTTTCGGATCCGAATGAAATTTCAATTCATTATTAAACATATTCTTTGCAATATATACAATTGAATATTTCGAACCATTTAATGCGAAAAACTTCATAGAAAATGATTCAGCAAATGAATATGCATCATCCTTTAAAAACTTCTTCCAATTCTCATCATTGCTCGGAATTTGCTTACCCTCCCATAACGGAAGTGTATAATTTTCAGCTTCTACTTTCGGCCATGTAAAGCTTTCTGCACCAGTCGATTCCACTTCAATGTTTAAGTGGTCTTTTTTCTTTTCTAATTTTATTTTTACTTTTTGATCTGGATATTCCCACGATGTACGATCCTTTTCTTTTTTTACATTCGATACCTTCATTTTCGGTAGGGGTTGTGATGCCTGTTCCTTTACCCCCTCATGTTCTACAGTTAATGTGAATGTTTCTGGATTTACATCATAAGTAAAATCTTTATACGTCGCTTTCTTTATTTTAGACTCTTGTACAGCATTACTACCTTTTACGTCACAACCGACTAAAGTCGAAAACGACATAGTTGTAAGAAGACATATCGCTATCATTTTTTTCATCCTCTGCACCTCCACCAATGAATATACAGGTGCTTTGTTACAGGAATGTGGCAAAAAATAATAGAGCTAGCATTTTGCTAGCTCTATTTGGAGTATTAAAAGTTGATATGAACAACTATAACTTGCTTAGAAGATATGTAATACAGTAACTGCGTTTTTTTCTCAATAATTATGAAACTAAGCAAATCAAAATTTTAACAAGCATTCTTCAACTGAAAAAATAAGTGTATACAATGTATCCTAAAAATAGTACTAAAATGATTATTCCTGTGCCTTTCCAATTCATACCGCCTGCTATATCAACTGGACTATCTGTTTCCGCTCTATTGAGTCCGTCACGTAAAGAACCCGTAGGATTACTTTTTAATTCACTTTGTCTCATACGCTCTCTTTTTTCTTCTGGTGACTCTTTATTCATGTAATCACCTCCAAAATGAATGCACTCTTTACTTACATTATTCAAAATCAACATTTGTTTTATATTTTCTTCCGAAAAAACCTAATTTAAAATAGGTTTGCAACGTAAAGAAAGCTAGCCATGCCAGCTTTCTTTACGATCCAATATGCTCTTCCTTATTTACAATAATACCTTTATGGTCGATTTCAAGCTCACATACTTTCATATCTGTAAATACTCTCGCTAACTGCCCAGCGATTTCTTGACGTTTCTCATATGGTGCTAATATAAAAATAGATGGTCCCGCACCGCTAAGTGCTGTGCCGTACGCACCAAATTCTTTTGCGCATTTACGAATAGATGGTAATAACGGTACGAGTTCTAAACGATATGGCTCGTGAAAATGGTCTCTCTCCATCATTTCACCTACAACTTCCCACCGCTTTTGACATAATGCAGCTACTAATACGTTACTTATCGCACTCGCTTTAACTGCCTCATGAAACGGAAACATCTTTGGTAATACAGATCGACTTTCATCTGTATTTAATTCTTCATTCGGAATGAGAGAAACTACACCTAATTCCTTGCTCTCAATTCTTACGACGGAAACATCCTTTCCATCAAGTGCTCCAATTACAGTTCCACCTAATATAGAAGCAGCAACATTATCAGGATGTCCTTCAAAATTTGTAGCAATTTGAACTTTTTGATCAGCAGTTAAGTTCAAATTGCCTAGTTGATTCGCAAGCTCTATCCCAGCTACAATCGCTGATGCACTACTTCCTAGCCCTCTCGTTAATGGGATATTACTAGTAACTTCTATTATATGGGGTGATATAGAAGGACATACTTTACATGCCGTGCTAACGATTAAATTTTTATCGTCTGCTGGAATTGATTCTTCAAAGGAATGGATTACTTGCCATTTATCAGCTTTTTCTTTAACCACCACATCTAAATACAATGACAAAGCTATTCCAACTGAATCAAATCCAGGACCAACATTCGCCGTACTAGCAGGGACACGAACGCTAAATGGTATCACGACATAATCACCCCTTTAATATGATCTTTAATTTGTTCTATATCATTTGACACATTTGCGATGTCTAGTTGATTTGAAGAAATAGCGATATCAGGATCCTTCAAACCATTTCCAGTTAATACTGCAACAACTGTTTCTCCCTTTTTGATTTTTCCAGATTCAACATGTTTAATTACGCCGGCTAATGAAGCATTTGATCCTGGTTCAGCGAAAACTCCTTCAGTTTTTGCTAATAACCTATACGCATGTAAAATTTCTTCATCTGATACCATATCTATTTCACCACGAGACTGCTCGGCAGCCTCTACTGCATACGACCAACTTGCTGGGTTACCGATGCGAATCGCTGTTGCAATTGTTTCAGGTTCTTCAATTACATGCCCTTTTACAATTGCAGCTGCTCCTTCCGCTTCAAAACCATGGATTCTTGGCTTCTTATAACCTTTTTCTTTCTCATATTCACAGAAACCTTTCCAATATGCTGTAATATTTCCTGCGTTCCCAACAGGGATAGCTAGAACATCTGGTGCATTTTGCAATTGGTCACAAATTTCAAATGCTGCCGTTTTCTGCCCTTCAATTCGATAAGGATTCACTGAATTTACTAACGTAATCGGCTCTTCTGCAGCAATATTTCTTACAGCCTTAAGTGCATCATCGAAATTCCCTTCTATTGAAATAATTTCAGCTCCATAAGCGACCGCTTGCGCTAATTTTCCATGTGCAATCTTTCCTTCTGGTATTACGATAATACATTTCATCCCAAGACGTGCCGCATATGCTGCAGCTGATGCTGATGTATTACCTGTTGATGCACAAATGATTGCTTCTGAACCTTCTTCTTTCGCCTTAGCAACTGCCATGACCATACCACGATCTTTAAAAGAACCTGTCGGATTCGCTCCTTCGTACTTACCGTATAGCTGAATCCCTAATTGTTTTGATATATTTAATAATGGAATAAGTGGCGTGTTTCCTTCCATTAAGCTGACATCAGGTGTATTTTCATTCACTGGTAAATAAGACGCATACTGTTTTAATAGTCCTTTATACATATTGTTTTTCCTCCTCAATAATGTAGTAACTGTTTATTTCACTTGCGACAGCTTCTATCGCTTCTAAAACTCGTTCAAATTGATACTTGGAAGTTCGATGTGTCACAACAACGACTTCTGCCAGTTCACGGTTTAAAGGTAATTGAATAACCTCTTTTAAACTTACAGAATAATTAACGAAACATTCTGTTATTTTTTGTAACATCCCAGGCTCATCTCGTAATGAAATACGTAAGAAATATTTCGAAACTACTTCTTCATCACCTTGTAATTCATAAGGAACTGGTTCTTTTAACGCACTTTTATTTTTCGGAACTTGATTCATATTTTTAACGATTGAAATAATATCACTTACTACAGCAGAACCAGTCGGTAACTTCCCAGCTCCGGGTCCATAAAACATTACTTCTCCTACCGCTTGGCCATGGACATACACCGCATTAAATTCATTATTCACATTTGATAATGGATGCTGGCTCGGTAAAAGCGTCGGTTCTACACTTAAATGAATGGCTGGTCCTTGTTTTTCAGCCTTACCAATTAACTTCATAGTAAATCCTAACTTTTCAGCCATTTGTAAATCTTCTTTTTCGACCTTTCGAATCCCTCTTACTTGCACATCATCTAATGAAACATTCATCGAAAAACCTAAGTTTGCAAGAATTGCTACTTTTCTTGCCGCATCTAGTCCATCTACATCTGCTGTCGGATCCGATTCTGCAAAGCCTAATTTTTGTGCTTCCTGTAAAGCCTCTTCATAAGACCATCCATTTTGACTCATTTTTGTTAACATATAATTTGTTGTACCATTTAGAATTCCCATTATTTTTTCAATTTGATCTGATGCTAGCCCATCAGTTAGTCCTCTTAACACTGGAATACCGCCCGCTACACTCGCTTCGTAACATAAATCACAATCATTATCGTTCGCCAGTTGAAGAAGCTCTGCACCATATACAGCCATTAAATCTTTATTTGCTGTTACGACATGCTTTTTATTTCGTAAAGCCTTAACAATATGCTGCTTTGCTTCTTCAATTCCACCCATTACCTCTACTACAATATCAATATTTGAATCATTTAGAACTTCATCTGCATGACTTGTTACTGCAATTCCATCAATACAAACATCGCGTTCTTTTTCCAAATCACGTACAACGACTGTTTTCACTTTCACTTCGTATCCTGTATCAAGTGCGATTTTTTTATAATGTTCTTTCAAAATATGAACAACACCACTTCCGACCGTACCTAAACCTAATACCCCAACATTTATAACGTTATTCATCTTCTAATCTCCTCCTAAAAGTTTAATTGTTACATCTATAAATCACCTTACTCTGCTTTTTTGTCATGCAGGTGGTGGTTATTTCCGTACTTATAAATCGTTTCATATTACCGCACCTCCTTTCAAAGTAATAAAAAAACACACTCTTCCCTAGGAAAGGGACGAATGTGTTTTCGTGGTTCCACCCTTGTTCCAATCTAGACGTACCTCCTCCTAGATTGCTCAAGTTCAGATAACGGCTGATACCGTCAATAATTACTAGATTACTCGTTCACTATTGAAGTTCAAAGGTGGTAAAATCATTTCTCGTGTTAGGAAGCTCACACCCTTGGCTTCCCTCTCTGTAAACCGTAAAAATGATTTCGTGTCCTTATCGTTACTTTTTTCGTTCATGTTTATTTGTTAACTCATTATACTCGCATAAAAAACAAAATCAATAATATTTTTAATTATTTTAAATTTTCAATCTATAATTCTATAAAAAAACACATTCTTCCCTAGGAAAGGGACGAATGTGTTTTCGTGGTTCCACCCTTGTTCCAATCTAGACGTACCTCCTCCTAGATTGCTCAAGTTCAGATAACGGCTGATACCGCCAATAATTACTAGATTACTCGTTCACTATTGAAGTTCAAAGGTGGTAAAACCATTTCTCGTGTTAGGAAGCTCACACCCTTGACTTCCCTCTCTGTAAACCGTAAAAATGATTTCGTGTCCTTATCATTACTTTTTCGTTCATGTCTATTTGTTAACTTATTATAGTTATCAACTTTTTAAAAAGCAAGCCTATTTTTACTAACTATTTTCAAAATAATTTTTTATTATATTTCACAATAACATTATGCAACTGCCACTCAATTTACCTATTTTGTCATTTCTCCAGTTTATAAATCAACGGTTCATATATAAAGTGAAACTTTAATCAGTGGGGATTTTGTTTATCCCCACCTAACTTCTTTGTTTTCGCTGAATTTTGAGGTAGGAATCTTACTGCCCGTTAATGCGGGATAAATTCCCCATTCTAAAACCCGTACATACCCACCTTACAAAACTATATCAATAAAATTTTCAATACAATCTTTTTGTATAACTTTCTTCTAAAGAACGTGCAACATCTTCTTCTGAAGTATTCACTTTCGCATGCTCCAGCAACATTTTTGCTGCTGAAGGTAACTCTTTTTTATTTAACCAAGATTCTGATTCCCACATCTTAGAACGAATAAACGCTTTTGCACAATGAATGTAACACTCTTCTATTTCAACAACAATTCCAAGTAACGGATTGCGTCCATTCGCCTGCATTTCTTTCAAAATTTCTTCGTCGTTTGTAATATATGCTCGGCCATTTATTCTGAGTGTCTCCCCAAGACCTGGAATAAAAAAGATTAGTCCTACACGTGGATTTGAAATAATATTCAAAATGGAGTCTATACGACGATTTCCTGGTCTTTCTGGAATGATAATTTTATTATTATTGAGTACGTATACAAATCCAGGTGCGTCTCCTCTCGGCGAGGCGTCACACTCCCCCAACTTATTTGCAGTAGATAATACTAGAAAAGGAGATTTAGAAAGGAAATCTACACAATGGTGGTCTAATGATGAAATAACTTTTTTCAATGCTCGCTCACTTGGTTGCCCCAATATTTTTCGTAACTCTTCCTCTGTTGAAATAATCGATTTTATTTCCATACGCTCTATCTCCACTTATAATCGCCCCTTTTTCTTTATTTTCCCAAAATTCAATACGAATATTGTATAATAAAATTTGCAGAAAGGGGAATTAAAATGACAGAGTGGTTAACAATATTTGATTCTGAAAGAAATACACTTGGGAAGAAATTACGCGATGAAGTGCATCGTGACGGTGATTGGCACGAAACATTTCACTGTTGGTTTGTAGAAAAAGATGCTAAAGATATATTCTTATATTTCCAGTTACGCTCTAAAAATAAAAAAGAAGCTCCATGTATATGGGATATTACTTCAGCTGGACATATTATGCATGATGAAGATGTACAAATTGGTGGTCTTCGTGAAATCGAAGAAGAATTGGGGCTTTCCTTTCAAACTACTGATTTAGTATACAAAGGAATCTTTAAAATAGACTATGAAATTTCAAATCTTACTGATCGTGAATTTTGTCATATGTATTTTCACAATGTCATCAATCCACTTCCATTCGCACCAGGTGAAGAAGTAGACGATGTGATGAAAGTACATGCAACTTCTTTTCTACAACTATTAAATGGAGAGATTTCATCTTTAAAAACGATTTCAGTCTTAAACAATAAACCGATTACGATAACATTTGAAGATATTTATCCGTATGATCTTGCATACTATGAATTTGTTGTTGCACAAGGAAAAGAACTACTAAAAAATAATAGTTTGTAAATATAATAGGACTCCTATCTATCATTGACTGAGAGTCCTATTTTCCTTATCATCATTGTTCAATTGTCTTTAATCTGTTCTCTACTCGTATAAATAAGCGAATGATTAACAATACCATAACCACCATAATCGCTATTATTGTATGTGGATATCTAAACAGTATACTAATAACACTTCCAATTAACATCATGATAAATCCGTTTTGCTTCATCACTTCTACACTATACCTGTTACCCGCATCCCATAATTCCTTATTTTTCATAGATCGTTTCGTACGATAACCATATGCCGCATTAATATCGGTCGGCGGATTTTTTTGAAGAATAATTGCCGCAAGTATAAAAATAATACCAATCAATATGCTTATTCCTATGTTTACGAGTGCATCAATCAATTATCCCCCCCCTAACTTACACTTTCATTATACGACACAACCTTTATTTTTCCAATTTATAACACATTCACTTTCTTTCGATGTCTGGAACATACTTGGAAGTGTTACAAAACGTGCCCCTTTCGTTTTTAACTGCGGAATGATTTTGTCTAGTGCATCAACAGATCCTTGTAAATGCCCACCTGGAGTAGAATGCTGCAGTATGACACTACCTGGAAATGAATTCCCTAACACATTATTTGTAATCGTATCGGCACTTACACCTTTCCAATCAACTGTATCAACACTCCACTGTACAATCATAAAATTTTGCTCAGTTGCCCAATTCAATTGATTTTCAAGTATTTCACCATACGGTGGACGTATAAATTTAGGGGCATAGCCGGCTAAACGTTTTAATATTTCTTCCGTTTTTATAATTTGATTACGGTACTCAACGTCATTTACTTTCGCTAAATTCGGATGACTGTACGTATGATTACCAATTACATGCCCTTCATTTGCAATACGCTTTACTACGTTCGGAAATTTTTCTGCGTTTTCACCAAGTAAGAAAAAAGTAGCTTTTACATTATGTTGTTTTAACTTATCTAATATTTTTGGCGTGAATTCTAAATCTGGTCCATCATCAAATGTAAGAGCGACTTCCGCTTTATTATACGGTCCTGAAAATGCGTACGCATATTTTTCAACCCATGAAAATGGTGTCCACGATCCACGATCATATGCTTTCATTTGTACTTCATAATTTTGAGGGATATATGCGTATGGCAATGAGTTTATATAGTCTCCATAATAAAATGAGTTATATGGCATATAAGCATACGAAACATCTCGTTCTAGTCCCCATTGATATGGAGCAAACATTTGTGGCGAATAAAAATAATACATGATAAAAAACCTCCCTAAATTTTCATATGTGATTCATCTGCACTTTGTTAGAGAAATTGTTATTCATAAACAAAAATAAGACTGTCCTTAATTAGGACAGTCTTACTACTTTATATTATTAATAAATTGATGTACTATCTTTTGGCAAAGCTTTCACATGTTTTAAATAGTTCGTCACTTTATCATCCTCATCTTGCGGATATTGATATTCATACGTGTTAGCGATTTCGTTCGCCACTTCCCTAAATAAATCACTCATGACAAAGAATGACTCCCATATGTTTTCATATTCAGCATTAGAAAATGTCCTTTTAAATTGCTCCCACATATCTTCTTCAATATATTGCTCGAAATGCTTTCCAAACTTCCCTGTATTAACTGTAAAGTCTGTTTTCATACCAATATGCCATTCTAGCATTACAATGAACATATCTCGCACTGGTCCTTCAAGCATTCCTTTTGCATAAGAAAGTTCCTCTCTCCATAACCCTTTTGCCACATTTGTACTACACCACCAAAATTCATTACAGCAATCCAAAAACTCTTTTTCTGTAGGCTTTTTTATTAAGTAATCCTTATCGCTTGCTGGCGGGAATCCTTCCATACAATTATCTTTATCAAGAAGCAGTTTACTTAAACTATCTTGTCCAACGAACTTTTTTATTAACTCAACTGGAACTAGCGTTAAATCAATCCGATTCCCATCCATGAACTGCATTAAATACGGAAACTTCCCATCTTCATCTGGTTGAACTAACGACATTTCTTCTGGCATTTGTACTATCATTATTTCTCCAAATTTATGAACCCAATTATGATTAGACGTAAAAGATTGTATATCATTTACAACATACATAATATCATAGTCTTGAAAACAATCTCTTTTCACATTTGGATTTACACGCGATCCATTCATGATAACTGCTCGAATTCTTTCATCCTCTTTTGCTATATTTATAATTACGTCTAACATTTCTTTTTCAGTTCTCATCTACTTATATCCTCCAATTTTTTAATATATAATATAGTGTTATGTATATTGGAGGTCCACGAGCTAATCTCGTTATACACGATACATGTTATAATTTTTGAAACTTCTTTTTCATCCTTTTTCCTCCTTACATCACTCTTTTACAACTGCCATCCCTTTCAATTTCCCAATGCTTTCTACCATTCACTTTTAATTATACCGAAAATTCTGTCTCGAATACAAAAAATAAAGAAGGGACATCTACCCCTTACAGAATAGATATCCCTTCTTTTAAAGTTAAATTTAATTCCTATGGATTAGTAGACCAAAGCCCAGCAGATTTAATAAATGTACGTTTATTTAATTTCAGCTGCGCTACGATAAATTCTGCAATATCTTCTGCTTGCATTACTTTATCAGGGTTTCCATCAGTTAATCCTAAATCTACAGCCATATCAGTTGCTACTGTACTTGGAGTTAAAGCTGTTACACGAATGTTATGTTTGCGAACTTCCATCGCTAACGATTCTGTTAAGCCAAGGACACCAAATTTAGAAGCACTATATGCACTTGTTACAGGTGCACCTTTTTGTCCTGCTGTAGATGAAATGTTAATGATATCACCAGATTGTTGTTCAATCATGCTCGGTAAAGCTGCACGAGTTGCATAGTATACACCCATTAAGTTTACTTGAATGATTTTTTCCCAATCAGCAACGTCTAGTTCTAAAAACTTACCGAATTTAGAAATACCAGCGTTATTAATTAAAATATCGATAGATCCTAAACCATTTTTTAACGTTTCAATCGCAGTTGTTACTTCTTCGTATGAAGAAACATCAGCAGTTGCAATAACAGCTTTTACACCTTCTGCTTCTACTTCTTTCGCTACAGCTTTTAAGTTTTCTTCTGAACGAGCTAATAAGCCTACATTTACGCCTTCTTTCGCTAATGCGATTGCTACAGCGCGACCAATCCCTCTACCTGCTCCTGTAATTAAAGCATTTTTACCTTGTAATAATTCTGCCAAGTATAACACTCCTTAATCATCTCAGTTATGTATTATATTAAAATTGTATCTATGTTTATGTAAAAAGGCAATGATGCACTTTCATGTGCGTAGGTTACTTGTAGGTAACTGTAGAAAGTTTTTATTTATAAGTTTCATTTTTTTACTATTATTCATGTAAAATAAAAACAAATCCAGCATAGGGGAGTGTATGAGTATGAAAAGAAAAAAATGGTTCTTGTTACTAACTGCAGTCGGACTATGTATCATATTGTTTGCACTGTACTTTATATTTGGTAACCCACTAAATTATAAAGTAATAGAAAAAGATACTAGCCATTATCTCCATATTAAAAAAGGTTATAAGCAAGAAGAAATACAAAACATAACCGGAAAATATACTCCCCTTTATAATATTGGCTATTATGCAACAGTAGTATATAAAGACGAACCATATTTCACCTACTCTTATACATACGATGATAATAAAAAAATAATACAAGACAACGGTATTTTAGGAAGACATACTGAGTCATTTGAACATCTTAATTTAAACTGGTCGTTGTTTGACCAGTTAGTAGATGGTATTCATACAAACTTGCAAGGAAGAGGTTTAAGAGAAAAGAAAGATTATTCTATACGACACGTTCAATTCATTGATATAGATGACGATAAAAACGGTGTGGAAGCATACGTTGACTTTAAGAAAGATAAAGAATCCGATTACTCATATCGTATGAATAGCGAAGGAAAAGCTTATCAATATAATTGCAGTAACGGTAAATGCATTTTTAAAGAGAAATAGTGTTAGAAGGTTCTCCTTCTAACACTATTTCTCTTCATGATTTGGCATACGCACAATAAATTCAGTACCTTTTCCTTCCTCACTCTCAACTTTTATTTCCCCATGATGAAGGTCGAGTACTTTCTTTACAATAGCTAAACCTAAGCCACTTCCTCCATAGGCACGATTTCGTGAAGAATCCGCTTTATAAAAACGCTCAAAAATATGTTGTTTCTGTTCTTCTGATATACCAATTCCTGAATCACGGATACGCACTTCCACTACTGTCTCATGTTCCTTTAACTGAATAGTAATCGTACCACCGCTTGGAGTAAATTTAATACTATTATGAATTAAATTAATCCACACTTGACTCATACTTTCTTGGTCAGCAATAACATGTGCTTTTTCTAAATCTAGTTCTAACTCAATTTCTTTTTCAGCCCAGAGTGGTTCACTATTTAACACAATTTGCTTTAATTGTTGATCTAATCGATAGCTCACTCTTTCTGGTATATATTCTTCTGATTCTAAAAGAGTTAGCTTTAGTAAATTTTGACTTAGTTTAGATAATCTCGTTGTTTCAGTTTCAATAATGGTAAGATAATGCTTTCTTTTTTCCTCAGAAAGATTATCGTCTTGTAGTGCTCTAGCAAATCCTTTTATAGAAGTTAACGGTGACTGTATTTCATGAGAAACATTCGATACAAACTCTTGTCTCATTTTCTCCATCGTATTCAGTTCATCTGTCATATCATTTATACTTTTTACGAGCACGCCAATTTCACCATCATACTTTTCTTCATTTCTTATTTTTACGGAGAAGTCTCCTTTTGCAATTTTTTGTATCGGTTCAATAATAGTCCAAATCATCGCCTCTCGTTTTGGTCTCATTAATATTCCAATCAATGTCCAAATAAGAATAATAAAGACAAAACCGACCATATCACTAATTAGAAAGGCAACAAACGGCGATACGTTTACGTCAAAAGCATTCAATAAACTAGTTGCTACATAAAATGCGATAGACCAAATGATAGTAAGAATAGAAAAGAGCGCTAATACTGCTCCAAATACTTTCAGCATCTTCAACTTACTCATTCGTTTTCTTTTTCTCATTTACTTACCTCTAAGCGATACCCTAATCCTCTTATTGTTTTAATACTAAATTTCGATTGCTCTTCTTGAAACTTCTCACGTAACCGATTAATATGAACGTCTAGTGTACGTTCATTCCCTTCAAAATCATATCCCCATATTTCTTCAATTAATTGCTCTCTCGAACAAGTTCTTCCCGATTTAGCCCCTAAAGTAAAGAGCAGCTCAAATTCTTTTAACGGTAACGTAACCGTTTGTTCTCCAGATGTAACTTCGAATGTTTTACGATTTAATAATACATTTCCAACTTGAATCGATTGCGAAACTGTAATTTGGTAACGTTTCAATAATGCCTTTACTCTCACTACTAGTTCTATAGGATCAAATGGTTTTACAAGATAATCATCTGTCCCAAGGTGAAATCCTTTTACTTTTTGTGATGTTTCTCCTTTGGCAGTTAGCATCAGAACCGGGATATCATAGTATTTTCTTAATTCAAAACATACATCAAATCCATCCATATTTGGCATCATGATATCAAGAATAACCATATCGACTTTTACGTCATCCATTTTCTGAAGTGCATCTACTCCATCAATTGCCTCATATGTTTGAAAACCTTCTCGTTCTAAAAATACAGAAACGAGTTCTCTAATGTGTGGATCGTCGTCTACTATTAAAATTTTAGGTATCAAAGGAACCATTTCCTTTCTACTTAGCATCTAATATATTTTTTAAAAATGAATCATCAGTGGAGTAAAATCCCATTGATGATTCATTTTATAATGCACCCTCTTTAATTTTCAATTGCTGCGTTGCAAACTCACGATACATATCATGCGTCTGTAATAATTCATCATGCGTACCACTACCTGTAAGATTCCCTTTTTCAATAAAGATAATTTTATCTGCATCTACAACAGTAGAAAGTCTATGCGCAATCACTAACGTTGTTCTGCCTTTCATTAAGTTATTTAACGCTTTTTGAACGACAGACTCAGATTTACTATCTAAGCTTGAAGTCGCCTCATCTAGCATAAGAATTTGCGGATTTCGAAGTAACGCTCGGGCAATGGCAATTCGCTGTCTTTGTCCCCCAGAAAGCTTCACACCGCGTTCTCCAACTTCTGTTGCATAACCGTTTGGTAAGTCATGAATAAATGCATCAACATATGCCATTGCTGCTACTTTTTCAATTTCTTCATCCGTTACTTCGCCCTCGACGCCATAACAAATATTATCACGAATTGTTCCATCAATTAACGGACTATCTTGTGATACGTAACCGATTTGACGTCGCCATGACTGTAATGAATAACTCGTAATTGATTCTTCCCCTAATTTAATGGCGCCACTAGTTGGCTCATAAAAACGTTCCAGTAATGAGAATAACGTTGTTTTCCCACTACCACTTGGTCCTACAATCGCTGTCACTTTTCCAGATTCAATTGTGAAATCAATATTTTTCAAAACTTGCTCTTCTTCGTTATACTCAAAATGTACATTTTCAAGAACGATCGGTTGCTTAGCATTTGTCACTTTCACACCAGTTTCATGATCTTCTACTTCATATTCTAAAATCGTACTAATTCTTTCCGTTGCACCAATTGCCTTTTGGAATTGTGTAAAGAACATAGATAATTGACTCATTGGCATTACAATTTGAACTAAATACAAAATAAACGCTACAAGTTCACCGGTTGTTAATGCACCGCTAGAAACTCGCATCCCGCCATATCCTACGATAATAACAAGTAGTGCCATTAAAACAAACGACATAACTGGCGAAATTAATGCTTGCACTTTTCCTTCTTTCAAACCAAATTGTAATAACTTTTGTATACCTGTATTACCCGTTTCATATTCTCTTTTTTCTGTATTTGAAGATTTCACTAAACGAATTTCTGATAACACTTGCGTTAACACACTTGTAAAAGATGCCGTTTCATCTTGAAGCGCTTTTGAAATCTTATACATTTTTCGTCCAAGTGGAACTAAAATTAACACAGACAACGGAATAACCGTTAAAAGTAACGCAGTCATTTTCCAATCTAAAACAAATAATACAATTAACGATCCAACAATTGAAATACCGCCTGTTAATAAGTTTGACAAATGCTCAGAAATTAACGTTTTCACTACACCTGTATCATTCGTCATACGGCTAATTGTATCACCTGTTCTATTTTGATCGTAATAAGATACCGGCAAGATAAGTACCTTTTTCCACAAACGTTCTCTTAGTCCCGCTACAATCTTCTGCCCAATATAATTTAGTAAATATATAGACAACCCTGCCGCAATAGTTTGCATTACAAAGAAAGCAACTAATCCAACAATTTGTCCTGCACTAATTGAAGAAAGCGAAAAATTATCTACTAATCCTTTTGTCAGCATAGGAATAAATAAACTCGCTCCCGTAGAAAGCAAACTCATTAATAACGCAAAAACTAAAATTCCTTTCGGAGGATTTGTATCTTGAATAAGGCGTAAAAACTGCCTCCAACTCCCTTTTTTCTTCATTTCATTTCTAACTTCCATTCCTGTTCATCTCCTCGTGGTAAACAAAACTGTTCTTTCTAAAATTAGAATACGATACAAATGTAAACTGAATGTAAACACACTTTTTCTATTTTTACAAAATATACATAAAAACTCATCTTTACAACAGATATAAACATCTGATATTATTACCTGGTACTTAATATTATTCTATGTAAATTATAGATAAATAATTTACAACACGATATAAATCTCCAGTTAGTGAAAGGAGTATCCTTTTTGCAAACAAATATACATTCTGAAAAGGAAACAATTATTTTTATTCATGGATTAGTTGGCAATCGTCGCGCCTTCAAAAAGGAACAAAAACGTTTTTCTTCCTCCTACAACATTATAACTTATGACTTATTAGGTCACGGTGATGATAAAGGAGAAGCAATCGACTTTTCATTACAGCGCCTCGTAGATCAATTATTAAACTTATATGAGCAAGAAGGTATTAAAAAAGCACATATTTGTGCGCTAAGTTACGGCTGTTACATCTCTACAATTTTTGCACAAATGCATCCAGAAAAAGTATTAAGTATTTGTCATATTGGAGGACATTACAATAACCCTTCTCGTTTATATAATGTATTTCAAAATTTTTGGGAGAAGCGAGGAGATGAATACTCTAAATGGCTCTCTCAATACGCAAATACTATTTTTCCAAGCGGTATATTAAAAGCAAATCCGTTCGCAGTCATTTCAAGAAATATTTACTACCGTTTCGGATTACAATTACATTCATCCATAATTGCCCAGTCATTACGACATCGGTTAGAATTCGATTTAAAATCTAAATTAAAATCACTTCCTCACCCTATACTATGGGTAATGGGAGAGCATGATCATCTCTATAAATCTTGCCTATTTGATTTAAAATCTATTTTACCCAACGTTTTATATAAGGAAATACCTTTAGCAGGACATGCAGCGAACTTATTTCGTCCTAACTATTTCCATGACTTATATGATCGATTTTTAAATGGAAAGTTAAAATAAAAACTATTAAACCTCCAATTTATTCAACTATAAAAGGGCTTCCCAAGTTTCCTTGGAAAGCCTTTTCTCTATACGAAAAGTATATAAAACTACTTTTTCTTAGTATGCTTTTGTGTAACCAGCTAGATGTTTGCTCCAGTATGAATTATTTACTGAACTAATTTTCACACCTGTTGAAGTTGTTTCCGCACTAATAAACTCACCATTTCCTAAATAAACTCCCATATGAGTTAAACCACCAGCTTCTGTAGTATTGCTAAAGTATACTAAATCTCCTGGTTGTGGATTGTTAGTTTTTGTTAACTGAGCCCAATATCCCTTAACATTTGTGCGCTCTATGTTGTGACCTGTTTTATTTAATACATAGTAAATAAAACCACTGCAGTCAAAACCAGCAGGTGTTGTACCAGCAGTTCTGTATGGTTTACCCTTTAAAGATCTAGCGAATCCAGCGATTGAAGATGTATCTCCACCTGTTGTTGGTTTTTGTACGTCTTTACCTGGTTGTTGAACGTTATTTGTAACGTTATTGTTATTGTTATTTGTAACGTTGTTTACTCCGCCTTTTACAAACTTAACGAAGTCTGCACTTACGTAACCTGTGCGGCCGTTATGGTTAATTTTGTACCAACCATTTTCAGCGCCAGTAACGTTTAATACTTTACCATTTGTTACTCCACCGATTACAGCGTTGTATGTAGCTGGGCCTGTACGTACTTTTAAAGCACCAGTGTTAACAACATAAGAACCACCAGTTTGAACTGTTGTAGTATTGTTGTTTGTAGTTGGTTGTTGTGTTTCGTTAGATACAGCAGAACCACCTTTTGTTACGAAGTCTTTGCTTACGTATCCAGTTCCACCATTGAAGTTGATTTTAAACCAATCTTGTACTTCACCTACAACTTGTACTGTTTTACCTTTGTTTACAGAACCTAATACTGTATGAGATGTACTTGGGCCTGTACGTACGTTAAGTGAAGAAACGTTTACTGTGTAAGTACCTGTTCCTTGTTGAACAGTCGTTCCTGTTTTGCCACCAGTCGTTACGAAATCACCACTTACATAACCTGTTTGACCATTTACGTTTACTTTGAACCAACCATTTTCTTGTCCAACTACTTGTAGCACTTGGCCTGATTTTACTTTAGAAATAACGTTATGTCCTGTACCAGCACCTGAACGAACATTTAATACATCAGCAGTTACTGTGTATTTTAATTCAGAAGTTGTTTCTACAGTTTTTGTTTCAGTTACAGTCGTTTGAGTTTGTCCATTAATTTCTTTTAGCGCTTCATTTGAAACTTGTGCATGAGCAGAATCCATTCCTGGAACTGCAACGCCAGCTACAGAAGCTGCTGCTAAACCTGCAATTACTTTTTTCATAAGTTGTCTTTACTTCCTTTCCCTACTATCCTCTTAAAAAAAACTAAAACTTTAATACTTTACAATATTATCAAAGTAAAATATTCATCCAGTTCCATTTTTTAGCAAGAGTTTTATTTTTCACACGTAGTTCATTTTAAATGAACAAAGTGAAATCCGTGTGAACTTCATGTGAACTTTATCATTAAACACAGTGTTTTTGCAATGGTTTTTTCAAATTTCTTATATATCGCATGAAAATTCGACATTCTATTTAATATTTTAATATAAAATATCCCTTTTCTATCTATTATAAAAAATTCTATTAACCTAATACAAACTCAAGTATGTATTTCCTTATAAAGCTCCTTACATAAAGTATACTTTCATCATGACAAAAATCACTCTATTTATCAATAGTATAATATTTTTAGAAAACTAAATTTCTATACTATCTACAATTTTGAAATAATTTGACGAATTGTAAGATTTATTTCACAAAAGCCATTTCTCCTTTAAAGAAAACACACACTATACCAACTGTTCTCTTTTTCCGATAATGGAATTTATAGGATGTTTATAGTATTATATACATATCTTAATAAAAAAGAATTTTAGCGAACTGATTAAAGTTTCATTTTATAAAATGAAACTTTAATCAGTAAGGGTTTTATACATCCTCCGCTAATTTTTAACCCTCACCACTGGGGTTGCCCGTTAATGCGGATTTTTATTGGAATAAAAAGAGGAGGCATATTTGTGAGAAATATAATAGATGATCCAATACAAAAAAATATAGAGCTATACTATGCTTTTATTCAATTCGTTTCAATGATAACATTACAAAAAGTATCAGCTATTGAAACACGTAAAAATGAATTAAAAAATCAGATGAAAAATGCCGGACAAAAAAATCCTTATTACGTATAAAAAAAGGTGAACAGGTTATATTCCTGTTCACCTTTTATCAAATTATTTTATTTATAAATTTTCACACGGGCCTCTAACGGTTGGAATTCTTTTTCACCAGCATGTACTACCGGTTTACCAAATGGCATTTGCGCAGTGAGTTTCCAATTTACTGGAACATCCCACTCTTTTCTCACTTCTTCATCAATTAGCGGATTGTAATGCTGTAACGTAGCACCAAACCCTTCAATTTCTAAAGCTGTCCAAATTGCAAATTGTAACATTCCTGATGATTGCTGAGACCAAGTTGGAAAATTATCTTTATATAATGCAAAGTTTGCTTGAAGGCCTTCCACTACTTCACTGTCTTCAAAATATAAAACCGTTCCATAACCACTTTTAAATGCATTCATTTTTTCTTCAGTAGGTACAAAGTTATTTTCAGGTACAATTTTTCGTAACGTTTCTTTCGTAATATCCCATAATTTATCATGTTGTTCTCCTAATAAAACAACAACACGAGCACTTTGAGAATTAAAAGCTGAAGGTGTATGTTTTACAGCATGATAAATCACTTCTTGAATTTTCTCATCAGAAACTACTTGCTCTTTACTAATCGCATAAATAGATCTTCTGTCTTCAATTGCTGAGTAAAAATCTTTTGCCATCATAATTCCCTCCAATTTTCAATTGAGGCTATTTCATATGTATATATCATATTACGCCCCTCAAACTTATTATTAATAAGCTTATAACTTTATAATATCACAGCAACAAATAAACTCAAATGTTAACACTTGTATTTAGACTCTTTTTCCTTTTTAAAATGAAAATAAAAAGACTGTTTGTTGTTATCTAAAATTAGTAACAACAAACAGTCTTACTTATGTAGCGATCTAGATTCGTATTTTACTTACTTAATTAACTAATCCAAATGCATACGACATTAACTTATTTGTCTCTGTAAAACGTTTTGTTTTACTTGATGTCCCCATGACCACTGTAATAATTCGATTATCACCTTGTTTTGCAGTCCCCGTAAAACAGTATCCTGCACTATCTGTAAATCCAGTCTTTAGTCCGTCTATTCCTTCTATATATAAACTTTTATTATTTTTATTTAACATGTCGTTTGTGCTTATAACATTAATATTATTAAATGCTAGCTGACTTTGACGTAAGTGAGTCACTTCTAATATTTCCGGATAATCTTTTATAAGATGATACGCCAATTGTGCTACATCACCAGCCGTCATTTTTGTTTCACTTCCATCTGGCTCTTGTAATCCAGAAGCATTTGCAAATTTAGCATGTTCCGACATTTTTAACTGTTTCGCTTTTGCATCCATAAGCTGAACGAAATCTTTCTCCGATTTTGCCATATGTTCTGCTAAAGCCACAGCTGCATTATTAGCTGACTCAATCATTAATGCATGATATAAATCTTTAACAGTTAATGTGTCATTAACTTGTACTGGGATTCTCGCTCCCTCTGTTTGTGCCGCCTTCGCACTCATTTTCACTGGATCTTCCCAGCGAACTTTCCCGTTATGTATACTCTCTAGTAGGAGATACGCTGTCATCATCTTAGACATACTAGCTGGTGCAAAAGCTTCATTTTCATTATATTGATAAATAATATCTCCATCACTCGCATCGATAATCATAGCTGCTTTTGCGTTAATTTCTGGTGGGATGTACTTTGGCGGGACTACTTTTTCAGTAAATCCTGCTTTAGGTAGTTCTGCCACTTGCAAAGGTTGTCCCTCTACATTCGCTACGCTCTTTTGATTTCCTTGGAATAAGAACCAACATATCCCTAAAATAATGACTAATAGGACTGTCATCCTTCCCCATTTTAACCGATTCATTTCAAAACTCCTTTAGCAAACCTTTTATACACTCACATTTAACCTTATCAACAATTCCTTTATATAGTCAAGGTAAAAGGTATATTTATTCATATACAGCAATGATTATTTTAATTTATTTATGTTAAACTTACAATGTTGAAACGTAAGAATATTCAATAATAAAATCTCGTAAATAAAGCGAAACTTTAATCATCCCCCCAATCGGGCTACCCGTCAAATAGCGAGATAAACTATTTAATAGAAGGGATTCATACAAATGCTACTTCCAAAATCATTAAAATACGGAGACACAATTGGGATCTACTCCCCTTCTTCACCAGTAACCTACACTTCTCCAAAAAGATTTGAACGAGCAAAATCTTACTTACAACAGAAAGGGTTTCATATATTAGAAGGTTCATTAACAGGTCGATATGATTTTTATCGTTCTGGTAGTATACAAGAGCGTGCTGAGGAGCTAAATGTCTTAATAAGAAATCCTAATATTTCTTGTATTATGTCAACAATTGGTGGGATGAATTCAAATTCAATATTACCTTATATTGATTATGATGCTTTTCTAAAGAACCCTAAAATAATGATTGGGTATTCAGATGCAACTGCTTTATTACTAGCAATTTACGCCAAAACAGGAATCCCTACATTTTATGGACCAGCTCTCGTCCCTTCCTTTGGCGAATTTGAACCTTTTGTTGATTGCACATACAAATATTTTGCTGAAACTTTACTACATGATCATTCTCTTCCTTATCATATAAAACAACCATTATTTTGGTCAGATGAATTTATTAATTGGGAAGAAAAGACGAAGGAGAAAGAACTTCGACCAAACGATTGGATTTCAGTAATTGATGGAAAAGCTACTGGGCGTATTATTGGCGGGAATTTAAACACGATACAAGGAATTTGGGGTAGCCCCTATATGCCACATATTCAAGAAGGCGACATTCTCTTCATTGAGGACAGTTCAAAAGATGCAGCTACTATTGAAAGAAGCTTTTCATTACTTAAAATTAACGGTGTATTCGATAAAATTTCAGGTATCATTCTTGGAAAACATGAGCAATTTGATGATTGTGGTACAAATCGAAAACCTTTTGAAATACTATTAGAAGTACTTCAAAATCAAAGAATTCCTTTTCTAGCTGACTTCGATTGTTGTCATACACATCCAATGATTACCATGCCTATCGGTGTTCAAGTAGAGTTGGATGCAACAAATAAAACGATACATATTGTAGAACCTTGGAAAAAATGAATGCATAGCTTCTATTGTTTTACAATAAAAGCCATGATACTATATAATTTGGAATGTGAAAGATTAAACAAAATACGTTCCAATATCTATCATTAGAAAAATTAGGTATAAATATATATTTATATGCAAAAGAGAGTGAATAAATGAAACCAACTATTAAAAATTACGTATTTTTACATGTAGCTTTTTTGATATATTCTATCATTATGGTTTACATGAAATGGGCAGCTAAATTCCCCATTGCTTCCATCTCATTTTTTGTTGCTTATTTCGGACTAGTTATACTTTTATTCGGATATGCAATTTTATGGCAACAAGTAATTAAACATTTCGAAATTTCAAAAGCATATTCACATCGCGGAATTATTATACTGTGGTCAATGCTTTGGTCAGTATTTCTATTTGGAGATACGATTCAGTGGAATCATTTACTTGGTGCAGCTATTATTATTGTCGGAATTGTGGTGGTGACAAAAGATGAATAGTTATATGTTATTATTTATTTTCGGGATAATTTTAGCTAATTACTCACAAATATTATTAAAAAAAGCTACTTTGCAACAATACGATTCTAGAATAAAAGAATATGTGAATCCTTATGTTATTATCGGCTACTCTTTATTTGTAATTAACGCCGGATTAAATGTTATCGCCATGAAGGGTATGGCATTAAAACAAGCATCAGCATTAGAATCCTTAAGTTATATCATCATATTAATTTTCGGTTGGTATTTCCTAGGAGAAAAAATAACGAAACGTAAACTCATCGGCAACATGATTATTATCGTTGGTGTAATCGTTTATTGTATCCAATAGTAAAAAGCTCCGTTTATCACAAACGGAGCTTTTTACTATTGACCTAAATTTTGCACTTTATCTTTCAAATCTCGAACTTGATCTACCGTCTGCATAAGCTCAGAGTTTTTAAATTGCTCTACATCCACTTTCCCTTCTTCTATCTTTGTCATCGCCGTATCAATTAACGTATTTAACTTTTCATTATATCCGACGATTTGTTGATGAAGATCCTTTGCTACATCAGGTGGCGTTAATTCATTGAATGCGGGTATATCTTGTTTAATTTCACTAAGCTTCGTTTCTAATTCTTTTCGAGCCTCGCTATCATTAACGGCCTTTTCTGCTAATGCTGGCGCATCATTTGCAAATGCACTTATTTCATTTACATAGTCTGTCGCCTTTTGAGCATAATCTATGGAGTTCTTTCCTTCTTCCACTATTGAACATCCCATTAAACCAATTGAAACTATAAATACTAATAAAATTGATTTTATTTTAGACCCCCTTCGCCTTTATCATTGTCTGTAATTTTCTCTATACATAACTTCTAGCTAAATTGTTTATAACCTTTTTCAAATAGCTATTTATCCTCTTACATGCCCTATTATCGTTACAACATCTATTTCTATATGTACGCTTATAATATCTTCAATTATATCCATATATCCTTGTCCTATAGCTGTTCCATAGTGTAATGTAAGCCCCTTCTTTTCATACACTGACTTTGGCACTGAAAAAATAAATCTCCTCAAGTTTCTTTCATCAGCTGGTTCCATAATTAAAACAATCCCATCCTCATCAAACATATACGCTCGCCCTCCAACTTTACATTCACTATGGCTCAGTATTGCCTTGGTCAGCAAAATTTAAAACACAATAAGTTAAGATACTCTCTGCTCTATCATAAAGTGAAACTTTAATTAGCCCTCACCAGTCGAATCTTTATCGGCAAATAGCGGGATAAAGTGAAAGTTTAATCAGTGAGGATTTTGTTCATCCCCCACTGGCTATCAGCCCGATCCCCACCTAACTTCTTTACTTCCGCTGAATTTTGAGGTAGGGTCTTACTGCCCGGCAAATAGCGAGATAAAAAACATTCATTCTTTTTTGTTAAGAATGAATGCTTTTTAAAAAATCAATTTCTAACTCTAGCATCTTTTTTTGACGAGGTTTTACTTTTCTTACGGGAACTCCAGCGTAAATATACCAATCATCTAAACTCTCTTTTACCATACTCATCGCACCGACTGCCGTACCTTCTCCTACCGTTACATTTGGAAAAATAATAGAATTAGCACCAATAATCACATGTTTTTTTAAAATAACTTTTTCTGCTTTCACATTCCTATATTGATTCGGGACGGTTGGACCCATTAATGTATTTCCACTGAAATCATCAAGTACTGCATATATGATTGTTTTAGCTGAGATGTTTGCAAAATCATGCATTTCAATCCCAACTTCCCCTCCATATAACGCTGTATACGCTGATATGTGCGAATAACTTCCAATTGTGATTTTACCACTTAAAATGCAAAAATCATCAATTCTTACATGATTGCCAACTGATATAGCACTCGGATTATATATACTTGCTTTTTTACTAACCAATACATTTTTCCCAACAGATAAAAATCCAACTTTCTTTAGTTCTTCTTGACTATAAAAACTATTCATCTACCGACACCACCTTCTGCTCTAAACAAATTACAATTTGCTCTACTAGTTCTTTCGTCATTCCTTCCCATAAAGGTAAACTTACGATTCGTTTTGCTATTTTATTCGTCTTTGTTAAATCTGTAGACTTATAGTTTTTAAAAAGAACTTGTTGGTGGCAAGATGGTGAAAAGTATAATCTAGCTTCTATTTTCTGTTTTTTCAGTTCTTCTATTACTTGTATGTTGCGAACTTCTTCTGGACAAATGATAGGCATAAATTGGTGAATAACTGCTTCTGTCTTTTGGACTTTCCACCCTTTTTTCATTAACCCAGTATTTTGTAACAACTGTTTATACCATTCAGAAATACGGCTGCGTTCTTTTAATTTTTGATCCCACTTTTTTATAGTCGCAATCCCAATAGCGGCTGCGTATTCAGACATTTTACAATTAAACCCCATCATCGTACATTCACGATTTTTATCAAATCCGAAATTCCCCATTCTTTTAATATGTTGTATATCTTCTTCGTTTTTACTATATATGAGCCCTCCTTCACCAATTCCGAAAGGCTTTGTTGCATGAAAGCTATATACGATCATTCCACTAAAATCTTGACCGTAATGCATCCCTCCATTCATTAAACCAAATCCCGGCGCCGCATCTACGACAACCGGAATCCCCTTCTTCTCTAATTCTTCATATTTTTCTAAGTTCATCCATGATCCAAAAGTGGCGTACGGGATAACAATCGCAACCTCTTCTTTTAATTCTTCTATTTTATCCAAAAGTACGGTTTTATCCATATACCAATCATCTATTGAAATATCAATAAAGTAAGGTTCCAGTCCACACCAAATAGCGGCTAAGGCAGTCGCAGGGAATGTAAAACTAGGCATGAGAGCATACTTTCCCTTTCTTCTTTTCTTTAGTTGAATAGCCGCCATTAACCCTAACGTTGCGTTTGCTACTGTTGTAACAGCTCCCCTGTTTTGAAAAAATGACGACATAATTGTTTCCTCAAAACGTTGATTTATAGGTCCATAATTCGTATATATGTGAGATGTATCAATTTCCTTCAATTCGTCCAAATACTCACTTACAGGTACAGTTGAAGCACGTAAAAAAGGAATATTCTCCATATCTATCTATTCCTTCCTATCATTTTCGGACAATATAGAGCATATCTGTTTCAGATAATCCAAATTTCCTAGCACTTTTCATTCCTTGTTTTTCCGCTATGTTATATACTTCTACCTTAAATCCTGCATTCATTAATCGTTGAATAAATCCCGATTGATTGTAAATTCTCACATGATCTTCTTGACCAAAAGCTAATTTCCTCAATTGTGGTGTTACAATTAATTCATTCTCTATAATAAAATCTACATTCATTACGATCGGTACTTGAATAATTCCCCATCCATTTGGCTTTAACACTCTATATAACTCTCGCATTGCTTTGTCATCATCAGGAACGTGTTCTAACACATGGCTACATAATATTACATCAAAAGTATTACTATCATATGTAATCCTTGTAACATCAATTTCCTTCATTAATGGATCCTTTGGTTCTAAGTCACCACATACATACGTAATATTTTTATACTCGTTAAACCAATCTCTTAACTTCGCTTCAGGTGCAATATGAAGCATTGTATAGTTTCTATTTAACAAGTCCGTTTCCGTTTCAATGTACGCACGATACAATCTTTCACGATCCATCGAATTGCAAACTGGACATATCCCTGTATCTTTATTCCACATCTCAAATTTATATTTCGGAAAATCATAATGCGCTGGCCAAGGTGAAAATTTTTCAAATTGTTGATTGCAATATTGACAATAACAAGATTCTTTCTCAAACATATGAGCAACTAACTTGTTTAACCCTTTTTTTATCTTTTCATTATAAATTTGATCTAGTTCGCCATTTCTTACTGCATCCTTAACTATAAATCCCGCATTTTCTAAACAATAAGATAAACTCTCTTTATACTCACTTTCGGAGCTTAAAAATCCACTATTATATGCATCTATAATTAATTCAATCCACTCTTCAATTGTCATTAAAATAAAATGCATTTGTTTTTGATTTTGTCCACTATGTTGTCTAAAATAACTAAGAGGTTCTTGCATATAAACTACTTTTCCTTTCCTCATCATATCTAGCCAAGTTGCAATGTCATTAATAGCAGAATAAGCCTTTCCTTTAAAATATCCAAACTTCCCGTCAAACAAATCCCGATTAAACAAAACAGTTGTCGGCTCACCAACTACATTTTTTAAGTTTTTTAACATATAATTTCCTAATTCTTTTCCTTCAAAAAGTGTAGTTTCTTTCGCGATTTTCATATTTAATGTTGAAGGTGGTAATATCTCTCCATTCTCATCAATCAGTTCACGATATGACGTCACAAATGAAATATTTTCTAACGTCAAAAAGTATTTCATCATTCTCTCGATCTTTTCATGATGAAATAAATCATCATCTAATAAAAAGTTTATATAGTCCCCATTCGCAAGTTCTACACACTTATTAAAGTTTTCGGCAACTAACGGCGTTTCATTTTTAACATATGTAATACACTCATATTCACGTAAGTACGGTTGAATCATAGCATTGACTTCATTATTTGTACTATCGTCAGAAATAATAATTTCAATATTTTCATATGTTTGATTCAAAGCGCTGTTGAGTGCTAATTCCAAGTAATAAGGTCTATTGTATGCAGGAATAAGTATACTTACTTTCGGTAATGAAGAATTATTATTTATATGTTGTTTTTTCTTTTCTATGTTTATTTTCTTCGCTCTAATTTTTTGGTAATAGTCTAATGTATATAATATCGATGATGGAACTATCCTTCTTGCATAATCTAGAAAATTAGTTATTGCTTTGTCTAACTCTTTTTCAGTGGATAAGAAACCATATTTTTCGCCTGCTATAATACTGTGTGAAAAATCTTCTAACCCATCCATCATTTTATTAGATTCATTTAACTGTTGATCTGGATGTAATCGAAAGTAACTAAGCGTTTCTGCTATATATACTGCTTTTCCTTTACTTAATAAAGATAACCATGAAGCTATATCTACGTTACATAAATACCGCCTCTTATCAAAAATTCCATATGGTTCTTGTAAATCATTTTTACGAAATAAAACTGTTGTCGGTTCTCCAATATAATTTTTTTGATCCACAATTACCTTATTTCCTAATTCTGTTCCCTCTATAATCGTATCTTCTTCAAATAAACGGACAGTCGAATAAATATGTCGTAGCTCTTTCCCTTTATCATCAATGACTTGACGATGAGATGTTACAAGCTTAATTTCATTATCTAAATCATTGAAAAAATACTTCATCATTTTTTCAATTTTATTCACATGAAATACATCATCATCCATTAAAAAATTTATATATTCACCGTTCGCTTCATTAAATAACATTAGCGCATTTTCAAATTGTCCGAGAGTTGATCTATTTTTTATATAAATAATATTTGAATGATCACATAAGTATTTTTGTAACACTTTTTCTGTTTCATCATTCGTGCTGTCATCTCCAACTATAATTTCTATATTAGGGTACGTTTGTTCTAACACACTACATAACGCCTTTTCAAAGTAAAGAGGACGATTGTACGTAGGAATTAATACACTTACCAACGGAAGTTGCTCTACCACCTCTTCATTTCTTTCAATACGAGTTCTCATTTTAACTCTCTCACCTCTTCGCATATTATTTATATACGCGACACAAAAATCACATTACTTTAACTGTATGGAGCCTATATACTTTTATGCAAACATGAAACAAAATATCATACTTTTCGTTCCTAAATAAACATATTTAATAACGCGGACATTTTATTTGCACCTTTTTTATTCATATGATCACTATCATAAAAATCTTCATCACAAAATAATGGTGAATCAAATAGATCTATAATTTGAAAAGAATATTGAGTTTGAAAATCATTTATAACTTTATAAAAATCTTCTTTTAATTTCTTACTACTACAATTGAAATAATGTGAAGTAACAGGGAACACAACAATTAATGGCTTTATATCATTTTTCAACAGTAATTCTAAATATTTCTTAAAAATCATTTTATTTTCAACTAAAGTATGAGGATACGCCAATTTAGCATGTGAAGCTGCTCTTATTTTCCCGTGTTCTTCAAAAGGAATATGAAGAGAAGTAGTATTCCATTCAGCATTTATCCAAGGCAGTATCAATGATTCATCTTTTAGTTCGTCTAATAAAATATATTCAAAATGCAAATTAAAAATAGAAAGAAGTGGTTTCGGAGTATTTAGATGTGAGAATCCATCAGTGGGTAGAGGAGAGTGAACTACAGTATGATGACCATCTTGAAACAATGGATAATATACTTTGT
Source organism: Bacillus sp. PPSBB_2 (assembly GCF_045291115.1). Taxonomy (NCBI): domain Bacteria; kingdom Bacillati; phylum Bacillota; class Bacilli; order Caryophanales; family Bacillaceae; genus Bacillus; species Bacillus sp. PPSBB_2. The sequence goes on along the minus strand of NZ_CP147983.1, from coordinate 1,959,808 downwards.
GAATTCTATATGATTCAGATGATAACGACATATCAAAGTAAAACGAGAAATAGGCTATTCCTATTAAACAATATTGAAATGAATGATTGTTTGATAAAAGTTGTGACGCTATTAAATAATCATAGTATAGATCTTGCGATGGAAGTGTTAATTTTATTGACTTTTTTGAGAGAAGCTCCGTACTTATGCCACAATGTGGATAAGACAAACCGGTAGCAAACAATTCATACGTCGGATCACTCTTTGCTTTTTTCATAGAAATGTATAAAGACATAAGATCCGGATTTATTTGATAGATAGAAATTAATTTATCCTTCCATTCATACATGTATTTTGTTAAATTAATAATTTTTGAACTTTGCACGCCCCTATTTATCAATTCATTTGTAAGTTTTTCTGCGTCCCCTCTCCAAATGACTATATATTGAAAAGAACTTTCTATACGAACAACATCTGAAACGTCTACAACATGAACTATTGTTTTACATTTATTTTTGTCTAACGTATTTCGAATCCTATCCCCTGATAATTCATCACTTAAAACAATGATTTTATATTGCTCCTTCATGCACATCCCCTCCATTATATGTATAATATGAAATTCATTTTTAATTCGTAACAATCATATACACCTGCAATCTAACAAAAAAATAGCTCCACCATTAGGCGTAGCTATTTTTACAATTATTGCTTATTCAAATTATATTCCTTTATCTAACTCATAAAGTTTACGATACTTTTCATTTTCTTTCAGAAGTTGTTTATGACTACCTTGCATGACAATTTGGCCACGATCAAGGAATATAACTTCGTCTACATGTTCTATTCCTACAAGATGGTGCGTAATCCAAATAACCGTCTTTTCTTCCGTTGCAGAAAACATTGTTTCGATTAAAGACAATTCTGTTTTTGGATCTAAACCGATAGTCGGTTCATCAAGTACAATAATTGGTGTTTCTTGCATTAGAGTTCTAGCAAAAGCAACCCTTTGTCTTTCCCCACCAGAAAACCGCTTTCCCATTTCATGCATTTTTGTTTGTAATCCGTCCGGAAGAGAAGTAACATGTGAAGCTAATTGTGCTTTCTCTAAAGCTTTCCATATCTCTTCATCCGTCGCCTCTGGTTTGCCAATTCGTACATTATTTCCAATTGTCGTATCAAACAAATGCGGCTTTTGATTTAATACAGAAATATATTTAGATAAAAGATTCGTATGAGCTCTTTCACCATTCAAGACAACTTGGCCATTTACTGGGCTTAACGCCCCTGTTAACAATTTTAGTAAAGTAGATTTCCCTGTCCCACTTCTCCCTAAAATAGCAATTTTCTTCCCTGCTTTTATTTGTAATGATACATCTTTTAATACAATCTCATTACTATCTGGATAACTATACGATACGTGATTCAGTTCAATATCTACATGTTTTGGTTCAATATAATCTTTCTCTCCATGCAAATCCGTTTCATCATGTAAAACACTATTACTTTCTACGCCATTAAGACGATGGGTAGATTCTACATACGACGGTATTCGATCGATGGCATCTACAATAGGAATAAGCGCGTTCGTTACAGATAAAGTCATTAATACGAAAGCTGCGATAACTGTAGGAGCAATTTGTTCACTTGCCGCTTCATTCCCAGTCCATATGATCATCGAAATAACTACAATACCTACTACTAATTGAATGATACTGTCCCGAATATGATACCAGCGTTTCACTCTCTTTTCGATTTTTAACAACTGATCATTTTGTTTTACATACTCATTAATAAATTCATCTTTACGACCACTTGCTTGCCAATCAGATAATCCAAAAACAGCATCTGTCAGTTGTTGATACAAACTGTTTCTTCCTTGCTTTAAAGTAACATGATGTTTCTTCATCAAAAGTAATGATACAAACGGAAGAAGAAAAACGATAATAGCTAACATACAACCTACAATAAGTGCAAAAACAAAATCAAATGCACCGATAACAAGTACGAAGATACTATAAACAACTAACGCTAATATGCTAGGAAATATTGTACGTAAATATAGGTTTTGCAAATGCTCTATATCTTCGGATAACACTCCTAACATATCACCCGTTTGAAATCGAGAACGGAAAAATAACGCCTGTGGTTCTACTATTCTATATAGCCTCGTTCTCATTTTTTCTAATATACGTAGTACGACATCATGCCCGACTAGGCGCTCTATATAATGAAATACAGCTTGCCCTATACTAAACGCTCTTGTTGCAACAATAGGAACATATACAGCCATTACATTTTCTGGTCTAAGGGCAGATTTTGAGATCAAATAACCTGAAATAAAAAGTAACATCGCTCCTGAACTAACTCCAAGAAGACCAAGGAAAATAGTTAAAGTCATTCTACCTTTATTTTGTTTTATATAAGGTTTAACCCAGTTACTCATTTCTCTCCCCTCTCTTCCCTATGAAAATGTAATGTCTCATTCTCTAAAAGTTCTTCATACGTCCCACTTTCTTTCATTTCCCCTTTATTTAAAATAAGGATATGGTCCATTTGTTTCATCCAATGTAGACGGTGAGTTGCTAAAAATACTAACTTTCCATTAAATAAACGTAACATCGCTTGCTTTATTTCAAATTCGGTTTCAATATCAAGATGTGCCGTAGGCTCATCTAATAAAATGATTGGTTTTTTACTTAAAAGCGCACGCGCCATAGCAACACGCTGTTCTTGTCCGCCACTTAGCATACGTCCACCTTCTCCAATTCTTTCGTGTATCCCATTTGGAAGTGATGTAACGAGTGAACGAAGGCCGACTTCATTAATAACTCTTTCAACTTCTTCATCTGTTGCATTTGTTTCATAAAAACGAATGTTATCCTTTAATGAAAGCGGAAAAATATAAGGTTGCTGCGGAATATAAGCAATATTTTTTTGCCAATCTTCACGAGTAGATCCATCAACTTCTAGACCATTTACTAACATCTTTCCACTCGAAGGAGATAAAAAACCTGCTAATACGTCGATTAACGTCGATTTCCCTGCACCACTTTCACCAATAACACCAATAGCACCGTTACCTTCCCAAGTAAAATTAATTCCTTCTAATATAGCCTTTTCAGATTCAGTATTATTAACTTTGATATCTTGTAATTTCAAGCTACTAGAGGCATTCCATACTATATCTTCATTTAAATCTTTCTTTTGTATTCCTTTTTGTTGTTGCAAAATCTCTTCTATTTGCTCCATCGCAATTTGTCCATCTAATGTCGCATGATAATTTGCTCCCACTTGTTTAATCGGCAGAAAATATTCCGGAGCTAAAATCAAAATTGTAAGAGCTGGTAATAGTATAATCGTTCCATCTATTAAACGTATCCCTAATCCAACTGCCACAAACGCAATTGATAAACTCGTAAAAAAATCTAATGCAAAAGAAGAAAGAAAAGCAACTCGCAAAGTACGCATCGTTGCTTTTCTATATCTTTTACTTACTTTTTCAATCTTTCCTTCGTGCTGTTCACTTTTCCCTAAATACTTTAATGTTTCTAAACCTTTTAACGTATCTACAAAATGATTCGAAAGTACACGATATATCTCATACTGACTATCTGCCATTTTTTGCGCTGCTAATCCGAGAAGAATCATAAATATGATCACGATAGGAATCGTTACAACTAAAATGATTCCAGACTCAATATCTAGCGTAAAAACATATAGTACAATTAGACCTGGAACGATACTACTTCTAATCATTTTAGGAATCGTTAATTCAATATATGTTTTAAATTTCTCAATCCCCTCAATTGATAAGGTAACCAGATGACCAGTTCCAACAGTTTGAACATACCTTGGACCTAATGTGAAATATGCCTCTATCAATTGTTTTCTTAGTAACGACCCTGTTTTTTCAGCAAAACGTTCCACTAATATTTGTGATGTTCGAACTACTATGTTACGCGCTGCAAACGCGATACCAAAATAAACAACTTCACTTAATATTGTTTGTACTGTCTCTCCATGAAATAAAAACGTAATAGCTCGTGCTAAAAAGATTGTTTGCGCAATAATACTAAAAGCTTCTAAAATACTAATAATCGTTAACGCTACATATAAAATACGGCTACCGGGATAAGACGGAAGTCCTCTTTTTCTTTTCATTAGTACTCCAAATCGTTGTCTGACTTAACAGGTTGTCTAAATACATAATAACTCCATATTTGACTTCCGATAACGAAAGGCAAAATAGCAATCGCAAAGTAAGTCATAAGTTTTAATGCATAAGCTCCTGATGCTGCGTTGTAAATTGTCAAATCATTCATTGCTCCTAAAGAGCTAATCATAACACGTGGGAACATACCGATAAATACACTCGCACTTAGTAAAATGATTGTTAAACTCGTCATAAAGAAAGCCCAACCATCTCTTCTTCTTTTATTTAATAAAGTGGACACTAATAGTGCTACAAAAGCTCCGATTGGTACCATAATCCATTCTGTTCCATGAGCAGTGAAAATGTCGGTTTTCCATAACCCCACACCAGCAAAAACAAGAAGTGTAATTAATGAAAATGGTGCAATTTTTATTGCAGCAATTCGTGCACGTTCTCTCAATTTACCAGTTGTACGTATCGTAAGAAATTGTAATCCGTGAACAATACATAGTAGGAGAAACATTACTCCTCCAAGTAACGCAAATGGATGAAGTAATTGCAAGAATCCACCTACAACATTTTTACTCTCATCAATAGGTACACCTACCATAAAGTTTGCAATCGCAACTCCCCAAAGGATAGGAGGTAACATACTTCCAATAAACATCCCCCAATCCCATGCACTCTTCCATTTATGATTATCTATTTTCGCACGAAATTTAAAGGAAACACCTCTTAAAATTAAAGCAAGAAGCATAAATACAAATGGAATATAAAAACCACTAAATAAAGTTGCATACCAGTGCGGAAATGCCGCAAACATGGCTCCACCAGCACAAACAAGCCATACTTCATTCGCGTGCCAGAACGGTCCTATTGTATTTAAGTAAACTCGTTTTTCAAAATCATTCTTTCCTAAAAACCTCGAAACCATTCCTACACCAAAATCGAAACCTTCCAGTACGAAGAATCCAACAAACAAGATTGCAATAACTAAAAACCACAACTCATTAAGAGATAACATACTCTTCCTCCTTATCAAATGGATCATGGCTTTGATAATCCTTTTTCGTTTTCTTATTCGTATGGCCCTTAATGGTACGAACAAATAAGTACACACAAATTCCACCCATAATTAAATACATTGATGTGAATGAAATAAGTGAGAATAATACTTCACCGAATGTTACATTTGGTGATACAGCATCTTCTGTTTTCATTACCCCAAATACTACCCAAGGTTGACGACCCATTTCAGTCATAATCCACCCTACTGTATTACCGATGAATGGAAGAGAAATTGCATACACCATTAATTTTAAATACCACGTTTTTTCAGCTAAACGATCTTTTCTTGATAAGAACCATCCGTAAGCTCCTAGAAGAAGCATGAATGTTCCACTCATTACCATCGCTCTAAAACTCCAAAACATTGTATGCACTGGAGGAATATAATCTCCAGGTCCATATTTTTCCTCATATTGTTTTTGAATTTGATTCATCCCTTCAACTTGACCGCTAAACTTATCATACGATAATAGACTTAGCATATAAGGGATTTGAATTTCAAACGAATTTTCTTTCTTCTCTGTATCAATTTTCGAAAATACTGTAAATGGTGCTGGATCCTCACTTGTATTCCATAGCGCTTCAGCTGCCGCCATCTTCATTGGATGTGTCTTAATTAATTGTTGCGCTTGTGCATGACCAAAGAACAATACAAGCGCCGTTGTAATTGTTCCAACAATGATAGAAATTCGGAAAGATTTTTTAAATACTACAGTTTCTTGTCCTTTTGTAATTTTCCATGCACTTACACCAGCAATAAAGAATGCACCTGTTGCAATTGCCGCTGTAATTGTATGCGGGAATTGTACCCATAGTTGTGGGTTTTGAATAATGGCTAAGAAATCATTCATTTGCGCACGACCATCAGCTGCCATTTCATACCCGACAGGTGACTGCATAAATGCACTTGCAGTTAAAATCCAGAATGCTGATAACATCGTTCCAATTGAAAGGAGCCAAATACACATTAAGTGAATTCGCTTCGGTAATTTGTCCTCACCGAATACCCATAAACCTAGGAATGTAGACTCAATGAAAAATGCCAGTAATCCTTCAATTGCAAGCGAGGGACCAAATACATCACCTACAAAACGTGAATACGTTGACCAGTTCATACCAAACTGAAATTCTTGTAAAATACCTGTTACTACACCTACTGCAAAGTTAATAAGGAATAATTGCGTCCAAAACTTTGCCATCTTCTTATATACCTCTTGCCCTTTTACCACATACAACGTTTGCATGATCGCAATAATAAAAGCTAAACCAATTGACAGCGGAACAAAAAAGTAATGGAAAATCGTTGTTGATGCGAACTGTATTCGTGCCAATTCGAGCGTTTCCATACTAAAATCACTTCCTTCATAGTTTTTATAATAAAAGTTAATTGAGCAATCTTATCAAACTCAATTATTAAGAAATACGAAAAGACAAAAACATTTTGTATGTATTGTCGAAAAATATGAAGTTTCAGTTTTTCAAACTATTGTAATGCTATTTTTTACCTTTTCACTATTTCTGTAGTGTTTTATTCGTTAATCGAATTGTATAATATACCTGCATAGTAAATTCAGGTTATTTTTGACGTATTATTGACATCATTTTGTCTGAAATATGTCTTTTGTCATTTTTTTGAATCAGATTTTTCTCATTAGCAAAATGTGTTTTTTCAATATACTTCTTACTTTTATATCTATAAAACAATCGTTTTTTCTTCATACGCTTGACTTTCACTCGGAAAAATGTCCTCGAAAGCACCCACGATAAATGCTTATTTTTTGTCAAGAGAAAAATGTATTTTCAAAATTCAAACTCGAAATAATGTTATTCAAAAATAGAAAATAACTTCCCTCTTCCTCGACTAAAAGTTCATTTTTTTGTCATTTTTCCAGAACAAATAAAAAAACTGAGAGTCGATTAAACTCTCAGTTTTTTTATTTATTTTGCTGTATGTTTTCTAACGGCTGGTAAAATTTCAGTAGCAATGAATTCAATATTTTTCTCAATTTTATCAAATGGTACACCGCCAAAATCAATTTGTGCCATAAAGCGTTGTTGGCCAAACAATTCATATTGGTAAAGCATTTTCTCAATGATTTGTTGTGGGCTACCAACCATTAAAGCATCACGGTAATCTATTGCATTTGTAAATTGCTGTTTCGGATACCCATCACCGCGCAGTGTAAGCATACCAGCATTAATGTGAGGGTAATATTCACTAAGTGCATCTTGTGAATTTTTTGCCGTATAAAATAAACTCGTTGTCGCAACTGGTAAACTAGCTGGATCAAATCCGCTTTGCTGAGCAGCCTCGCGGTAAGCATCTACTGACACTTTAAAGTTAATTGCTGGACCACCAAGTGTTGTTATCATCATTGGCACACCTGCACGTCCTGCTTTAATTGCACTAGCTGGTGGACCTCCAACTGCACGCCAAATTGGTAAGTTATTATTTTTCGCTCTTGGAATCACCGATGCATGTGCGAGTGGTGCTCTGAACTGTCCATTCCATGTTACATGTTCCTCGTTATTAATTTTTAATAAAAGATCCATCTTCTCTTCAAATAATTCTTCATAATCATTCACGTCATAACCAAGTAAACTATATCCTCCAATACGAGATCCACGACCAGCTACGATTTCAGCACGACCATTAGAAATCAAGTCAATGGTAGCGAAATCCTCATATACTCGAACTGGGTCAGATGTACTTAATATCGTTGCGGAACTTGCAATTTTTATATTTTTCGTAGCTTGCGCGACCGCACCTAAAATAACTGTATGAGCTTGCGTTGTAAAATGCGTTTGATGACTTTCACCTACAGCAAACACATCAAGCCCTACCTCATCTGCTAACTTAGCTGTTTCAATTAGTTCATGAATTCTTTTTTCTGGCGTAATTTTCTCCCCATTATGTGGATTTAAAACATGATCACCAATTGAATATAATCCAAACTCAATTCCTTTTCTTGTATCTATACGGTATTTTTCCATAGTTACTCTCCCCTCGTAGAATATAGTTTAGATCAGTATTTCTGCTTTCTAATTACCCTGATTTTAAAAAAAATAGATAACAAGATTCCTTACGGAATTTGTTTCGATATTATTGAATTTCCCAGATACAATGGATGTATGGAAAGGATCCATCGGGAATTTGCTCATTTCCCCTGTAGCTCTGTCTACGATAAAAAGTCTGTTACCCGAGCCATTGCTATCACTACCAACACACTAGCTGTTTCGATAACTGATTGGGCTTTTGGATAGTAGTTCAAAAGGTAGCCCCCAAAAGTTGTCATTGTATTCTCGTAGGCGAGGTTGTGGTTACGCAATGAGCTTCTGGGAAATCCCATAGTATCGAAGCATATTCCAAATAACCAATGAAAGGAGGTCCTTCCAAATGAACTTATTTGTCGGATTAGATGTCAGCTCTGAGAAACTAGATGTGTGCTTTTTATCAGACGATAACCAATTGACAATTCTTCTTGAAGCGAGTCTCGGAAATGACGTGAAAGGCGCTCATCAAATTAAACAAAAAATTTTAGAATTTCAAAATGTGTACTCGTTTTCTCAAATCGTCATAGGCATGGAGTCAACTTCTATGTACAGCTTTCATCCTGCTACATTTTTTAATGAGGATCGAGAATTAAAGCGTATAAATACCGTCGTTACCATCGAAAATCCTTTTCGCATCAAGCAATTCAGTCGAATATTTGATGAAGATAAAACAGATAAAAATGATGCGATGCGAATCGCTGACTTTTTAAGAATCCAAAGATTCACTACGTCTCCCATTAAAGAAGAGAAATATATGGCTCTTCAACGTTTAACTCGCACACGTTACCAATTAATTGGACAACTTGTAGAAACGAAACAACATTTTCTCGAAAATTTAACTTACAAATGCAACACGCTCACGCGTGAGTTAAAGAATAGCGAAACTCCTTCTTCTGTATTTGGAGCTACCTTAATCGCTTTAATGACAGAAGATTATGGGTTAGAAGAATTAGCTCAAATGCCTTTAACAGATTTCGCCTCTTTGCTTCAAGAAAAAGGTAACGGCCGGTTTAAAAATCCAGAAGGATTAGCGAAAACGATTCAACGAGCCATTACTATGTCTTATCGTTTAGGAGAAGTCGCTCAAGAATCCATCAATATTATCCTGAGTATTCTTGCTCGCGAAATTCGTGCACTCGAAGCCAGTATCAAAGACCTTGATAAGGCAATTGAACAGCTCGTAATGGTCCTACCAGAATACCAATGCTTGACGAGTATTCCTGGTGTTGGAAAAGTGTATGCTGCTGGATTACTAGCTGAGATCGGACAAATCCAACGATTTGAAGACCAAACGAAACTAGCTAAATATGCCGGATTAAGCTGGAAAATCAAGCAATCTGGAAATTATCAGTCTGAAAATACGCCCTTAACCAAACAAGGCAATCGTTATCTTCGCTATTACTTAGTTGAGGCTGCCAATTCAGTAAGAAGATATTTGCCTGAATATCAAGCATTTTATCAAAAGAAATACAAAGAAACACCCAAACATCAACACAAAAGAGCCATCGTCTTAACCGCAAGAAAATTTGTGCGTCTGGTGGATACGCTACTACGTAACCATCAACTCTACACGCCACCAAGGAGCGTGATAGAAAAATAACACTTTGTTATTGACGCAATCTTGGAAACGGCCCGAAAAAATTTCATTTTTGGTCGGGTCTATTTCCGNCTCGTAGAATATAGTTTAGATCAGTATTTCTGCTTTCTAATTACCCTGATTTTAAAAAAAATAGATAACAAGATTCCTTACGGAATTTGTTTCGATATTATTGAATTTCCCAGATACAATGGATGTATGGAAAGGATCCATCGGGAATTTGCTCATTTCCCCTGTAGCTCTGTCTACGATAAAAAGTCTGTTACCCGAGCCATTGCTATCACTACCAACACACTAGCTGTTTCGATAACTGATTGGGCTTTTGGATAGTAGTTCAAAAGGTAGCCCCCAAAAGTTGTCATTGTATTCTCGTAGGCGAGGTTGTGGTTACGCAATGAGCTTCTGGGAAATCCCATAGTATCGAAGCATATTCCAAATAACCAATGAAAGGAGGTCCTTCCAAATGAACTTATTTGTCGGATTAGATGTCAGCTCTGAGAAACTAGATGTGTGCTTTTTATCAGACGATAACCAATTGACAATTCTTCTTGAAGCGAGTCTCGGAAATGACGTGAAAGGCGCTCATCAAATTAAACAAAAAATTTTAGAATTTCAAAATGTGTACTCGTTTTCTCAAATCGTCATAGGCATGGAGTCAACTTCTATGTACAGCTTTCATCCTGCTACATTTTTTAATGAGGATCGAGAATTAAAGCGTATAAATACCGTCGTTACCATCGAAAATCCTTTTCGCATCAAGCAATTCAGTCGAATATTTGATGAAGATAAAACAGATAAAAATGATGCGATGCGAATCGCTGACTTTTTAAGAATCCAAAGATTCACTACGTCTCCCATTAAAGAAGAGAAATATATGGCTCTTCAACGTTTAACTCGCACACGTTACCAATTAATTGGACAACTTGTAGAAACGAAACAACATTTTCTCGAAAATTTAACTTACAAATGCAACACGCTCACGCGTGAGTTAAAGAATAGCGAAACTCCTTCTTCTGTATTTGGAGCTACCTTAATCGCTTTAATGACAGAAGATTATGGGTTAGAAGAATTAGCTCAAATGCCTTTAACAGATTTCGCCTCTTTGCTTCAAGAAAAAGGTAACGGCCGGTTTAAAAATCCAGAAGGATTAGCGAAAACGATTCAACGAGCCATTACTATGTCTTATCGTTTAGGAGAAGTCGCTCAAGAATCCATCAATATTATCCTGAGTATTCTTGCTCGCGAAATTCGTGCACTCGAAGCCAGTATCAAAGACCTTGATAAGGCAATTGAACAGCTCGTAATGGTCCTACCAGAATACCAATGCTTGACGAGTATTCCTGGTGTTGGAAAAGTGTATGCTGCTGGATTACTAGCTGAGATCGGACAAATCCAACGATTTGAAGACCAAACGAAACTAGCTAAATATGCCGGATTAAGCTGGAAAATCAAGCAATCTGGAAATTATCAGTCTGAAAATACGCCCTTAACCAAACAAGGCAATCGTTATCTTCGCTATTACTTAGTTGAGGCTGCCAATTCAGTAAGAAGATATTTGCCTGAATATCAAGCATTTTATCAAAAGAAATACAAAGAAACACCCAAACATCAACACAAAAGAGCCATCGTCTTAACCGCAAGAAAATTTGTGCGTCTGGTGGATACGCTACTACGTAACCATCAACTCTACACGCCACCAAGGAGCGTGATAGAAAAATAACACTTTGTTATTGACGCAATCTTGGAAACGGCCCGAAAAAATTTCATTTTTGGTCGGGTCTATTTCCGTATGCTGAAAAAATCGCACCTAGAAAAAATCAGTCTTGTTTTACTCTTGACTTATTACCACTAGACTTTAATAAAGTAGTATTAGTTTTTTTCTAAAAACGTTGGTAAGTCAAGTTTATCTCCGTATTACCTACACCATCACTTGATTAGTCAATTGATGGTGTAAAAAAAATTACTCTTGCGGTAATTCTTTTTTTTCACTATGCTTATGAACTTTCGTCATCAGCTCATATAATATTTTCTGCTCTTCTTCATTTAATACATCATCAAAAAACGAAGATTGAAATGCAAGTTGTTCTGGCAATGCTCTCTCTAAAGCTGCTTCTCCTTGCTCTGTAAGACTAATTGTTTTCGTTTTCCAATCTTGTTTTCGTACAATATATCCTTCTTTTTCAAGACGAGTTAACATTCGAGAAATGCCACCTTGTGTAACAGTTACCTTTTCAGCTAACTCCATTTGTGTTAGTGGTTGATACGTACGTATTTGCAAAAGCACATCAAATTGAGCTGTCGTTAAATCAAAACGTTTTAAAAACTCATTTGACATTTGATTACTTTGGTTCGTAAATCGTATTAAACGTAACCATATTAATGATCCTATCGTATTATCACGCATGTTTGATCACTTCCTATCGTGAATCTTACTATCACTTTACTACGCAAGTGATAAAAAAGCAAGAGAAAATGTAATAAATATAGCGATAGAGTATTGCATAAATAATGAAAAGTAAGAATTCATATAAACATGAATTCTTACTTTTCATTATTCTTAGCTTTTCATTTCATTCATTACTATATTTAAAGCTGACATAGCTTTTGGCCAACCAACGTAAAAAGCCATATGTGTTATTAATGCAACCAATTCATTCTCCTTAATCCCATTTTGTTTAGCTAGCTTCAGATGAAATTGTAATTGTTCTGTATTACCGAGACTGATTAGTGCTGACACAGTACACAAACTTCTTTCCCTTAATGTTAAAGTGGCATCCCGCCACACTTCCTCAAATAATATCTTTTCACTATAATGAGCAAATGCAGGTGCCATTTCTCTCATTTTCTTTTTAATATGTACTTCAATAAGTTCATTTTTCATTTTTTCTCCCTTTATTTTCACCATTTGTGCTATTCCTTGACCAAATGACCAGTTTTCAGCAGCTGTCTCATTTATTGTAATAAAAATATCCGAAGTTTTAACATCGGAATATTCCGTAATCTTCAAGGATACCGATTGATACAAATCTTTTTTCTGTTGCACCGTTCTTCCCGGTCCACATGTAATAGAAACATAAATCATATTCTCTGTTCTCTTTTCTCCTCTTTCCAACAAATAATATGGATTATATAAAAATTTGTTTTGTTGGTAAGGTAAGAACATTTGAAAATAATCATTTTCAGGGATGTTAAAATGTTCAATTAATGAAAGATGGATACATTCCCCCATTTTTTCCAACTCTTCTTCATTTAATATGTTTTCAGGATAATAAATCTTCACAAAAGGCATAGACTTTCATTCCTTTTCTTATTTTTAATATACAACAAAATTTCATCGTGAAATGTGTAAAATCTCATATACTGTAACACCCTTATTCACTACAATTTCAGGCTTCTCTTCATAAAACTCAAACCTACTATATCCCCATTTATCCGGATTATAAACGATTATATTCCCTAAACACTTTTCATTGTTTTGTACATTTTCATTCATCGTGTTTAATTGAGTCCCAATCAGCGTTTTACTTTGAGAAATACTTCCTGCATATTCAACAACATATCTACTTTTCTTAAATCCATCACTTAGATTAACAACTAATGGAACACCTATATGTATTTGTTGCCATCCAAAAGATTGTAAAATATTATCGTAGTACCCTTCAAATATAAATTTATTCATCCCTTCATGACCATCCCAAATATATAAAGGTGCATAGCAGTTATAAAAATTCCCGTCTTTCTCCGTTTCCGTAATTAAATAAGCTTTAAAATTTAGTGCTTGGAAACCATCAGTTTTATAACCATTATCCTTTACCCTTTTCTTAATAATTTCCATGTCATAATCCTTTGGCAAAATGACCTTATATTGCATTCCAATCATGTTTATCACTCGCTTTCAATCTTATATACATTATGATAAATCGATAAGTAGCTAACGTAAAATAGGTATAAATTATGTTTGGTATCATTTATAATGATAGTGCATAAGGGGCTGAGATATATGGAAATAAATGATCTTATTATATTCAAAACTGTAGCCAGTGAGGGTTCTATTAGTAAAGCTGCTAAAGAGTTAGGTTATGTTCAACCGAACGTAACTGAAAGAATCAAAAAATTAGAACAAGAATTAGAAACGCCCTTACTACATAGAGATAACAAAGGCGTTTCCTTATTACCTTCTGGTGACATTTTATTAGATTACACGAATCAAATATTAACTCTATTAGAAGAAGCGAAAGATAAAATTAAAACAAGTGGGTCTTCTTATATAATCGCGACGTCACAATCGATTTTGACTAATTATTTAAGTAAGCGTATTAAAGAAAATTTCATGAATTATCAAATATATGTAGAAAATAGTAGTCATTTGCCAAAATTACTACAGCAACAAAAAGTTGATATGGTCATCACTTATGAGGATGATTCTGGTGCAGGTTTTAAAAAAGTATTTACTACTTCAATTTCTATAGGCTTACTAAAAGATCAAGAAAAATGTATCATTGACTATTCAAAGGAACTCTTCTTCGTTAGTAATGACAAAAAGTGCCCTTTTAGAAATAAGACGATACAATTTCTAAAAGAAAATAATTTATCTCAGCGTCAACTTCAACAATTAGATTCTTATTCGCTTATGGAAGAGTTTATTCAGGACGGAAAAGGGATAGCCTTTTTGCCGATTAAAAATGATAAATTGGTACCAATTGAAGATGTTCCAGTTGAGAAATTAGTTGTTCATTTTTTTACAAATCAAAACTCTTTCAAACAAATCCCTGATGAACTATTTGGTTAATAAAAAATCCCTCCTTTATGAATCTAAAAGAGGGATTTTCATATTCTATACAATTGATTTTTCACACATTTTGCTCCACTTCTGCACTTTTCTCCTTCTTATTCCGTTTCATATTCTTCAGTCCCTTAACCGTGCCAACTAATCCTTTCGGGAAAACTAGCAATACGATAATGTACAATAAACCAAGAATAATCGTCCATCGTTCAAAGATCGGATACTCTGTAGCTAGTTCTGATAAATAATATTTTAGAGATTCAATAATTCCAGCTCCTGCAATTGCTCCAATTAACGTGCCAACCCCACCAATCATCGTCATCAATAATGCATTTAATGTCATTTCAATTGAAAATACAGTCGTATTAACAAAACGCAATGTGATAACAAATAAACCACCGCTAATCGCAGCTACTACTCCTGCAACAATGCTAACAATAATTTTATAATGAAGCACTTTATATCCTAGTGCTTCAACACGTTGCTCATTTTGGGAAATTGCCTTTAATACTTTTCCAATAGAAGATTTGGTGAAAAGACGTAACAGAACAAAAATGATAAGTAAACATATAAGTGTTACATAATAAAACGTAAAACGATCACGGAATACGTCTGGTACACCAAATGTCAAACCATCTCCTCCGTGAGTAAGCCCACGCCATTTTTCAGCAAGTACGAAAAATAACTGTGAAATAGCAAGTGTTAACATTGCATAAAAATGACTTTTCAATCGTAAAGAAAGCAAACCAATTATATAACTAACGATTGCTGAAACGATAATTGCAGCTACTATTCCAATTAAAAAGTTCGTTATTGATACGCCTTGTCGATCAAATAAAAGCGCTACCCCATATGCTCCTATCCCAAAGAACATACAATGACCGAACGATACAATTCCTGTATACCCAAGCAATACATCAAAACTCATTGCAAAAATAGCAAAGATGAAGATTTGAGTGAACAAAATTAACAGGCTCCGTGAATCATTTACGAACGGAAATACACTTAAACAAATGAGCATACATACTCCGAAGTATACTTTAATTCGGTCCGATGTGTTGTTCACCATTTCACCCCTTTTCACCAACAAGTCCAGTTGGCTTCACTATTAAGAAAAATAGTAACATTAACATATTAATTGCAAGTGATAAATCTGGTATAAAATACGCTGTAAAAGCACCAGCTAATCCGACAATTAAAGAAGCAATAGCTGAACCTTGAACGCTTCCTAATCCACCGATAATTACTACTATAAAAGCTAAAATTGCATACTGCATGCCCATCTCGGCGAAAATAACGCCCGAATACGGTGCTAATAAGAATCCTCCCAAAGCTGCCATCCCTGCCCCTAATAAAAAGACGAAAGAAAATATCGCTTTTACATTAATACCAAGCGCTTGAACCATTTCTTTATCCATTACACCTGCACGGATCATAAGACCTATCTTCGTCTTTTTGAGTAATAGTAGTAGTGCAATGTAAATAATTATCCCAATTAAAATAACGAATAGACGATATTTAATTAATATAATACCTCCGAATGTAAAACTTCCTTGTAACCATAACGGTAATTTTGCACTAATAGGGTTTGGCCCCCAAAATATTTTAATACACTCACTAAGAACGAGCATTCCTCCAAGCGTAACGAGCAGCTGTCGAACATGGTTTCCATATACCGGTCTAATAAGAAACCTTTCTAAAATAAATCCTAGGAACATTCCCATGGCTACTGCTCCAACTAAAGCTAATATATAACTTCCTGTCATATTAAATAACCAAACACCTGTAAATGCTCCCCATGCAAATAAACCACCGTGTGCAAAGTTTAAAACGCTCATTAGACCGAAAATAAGTGAAAGACCTGATGCTAACAAAAAAATGAGCATCCCTGTTGAAATCCCATTTACAAATAAATTGATTAACACATCCATCCTTTTCACCTCGGATTCATGTTAAGAGATTCCTAAATATTTATGACACATTTCCTTATCCTTTTTTAATTCATTCATAAAACCGTTATGAACAATTCGTCCGTTATCCATAATGTAAAAATAATCGCCAATTTGACTGGCCATCATAAAATTTTGCTCAACAAGTAAAACTGTTGTTTTCTCTTTCATCTTCAAAATAGCTACCATTAATTTCTCCACCATTATCGGGGATAGCCCTTTGCTCGGTTCATCAATAAGTAATAATCCATCACTATTAATAAACGCTCTTGAAATAGCCAACATTTGCTTTTGCCCTCCGCTCAAGAGCCCACTTTTCTTATTCCAAAACTGCTTTAAATCCGGAAATAGTTCCAGCATCCACTCTATTTTTCCTTCTACTTCCTCACCTTTTCCCCTAGCAAGAGCGAAAGTTTCTTCTACTGTCAAATCATGAAAAATACCTTGATTTTCTGGTACATACCCTATTCCTTTCCTTGAAATTAAATGTGTAGGTAATCCACTCACTTTTGCACTATCATAATAAATTTCACCATCTGCAATGCGGTGAAACCCCATCACTGAACGTAATGTCGTTGTTTTCCCTGCCCCATTTCTACCAAACAGTACAGTAATCGTCCCTTTCTCAACAGCAAGAGATACTCCTTGCAAAATATGAAACTGATCTAAATACGTTTCTATATTATTCACTTGTAATAGTGCCACTACATAATCCCCCTAAATAAGCACTTTGTACACGCTCATCTTTCATAATTTCTTCTGGCAATCCTTCAGCCAATAACTCTCCATGAAATAAAACGATAAGATGATCTGACAAACCTAGTATCATATCCATTTTGTGTTCGATAAGTACAATTGTGCTCTCTGGATGTTTCTTAATATTTTCAATCACTTGTAATATAGCAGGGACTTCCTCAACCGAAATACCTGCCGTCGGCTCATCAAGTAATAACACATCCGTTTTTAAAGCTAATAACATCGCAAGTTCTAGCTTCCTTTTCTCTCCATGTGCCAAATCTTTCGCTAATACGTTCTCTTTTTCATGAAGTAATACTGTTTTTAAGAAACGTCTCGCCTCTCCAACTTGTTGCTTTAATTTTGCTGAACTCGGGAAAAAACTATAGTAATCTTGTACGAATGATTGAACACTTAAACGGACATTTTCAAGTACCGTTAATTCTGGGAATATGTTTGTAAGCTGAAAAGAGCGACCGATTCCTAAGCGTGTTCGATCTGAAATCGATAGTTTTGTAATATCTTGCCCTTTAAAATACACTTCACCTGTTGTGGGTGAAATCTGTCCACTTAGTAAATTAAATAACGTTGTCTTCCCCGCACCATTTGGCCCAATAATAGAAATGAGCTTTCCTTTTTGGACAGTTAAATTTACATCTTTAATAACTTGATGTTCACCAAAAGATACACTAAGATTTTTCGTCTCTAGCAAATGTGTCACGAAATCCCTCCCTTTAAAGCCGTGAGTATGAAAGAAATATGTATAAAGAGGGTCCCCCCTCTTTATACAAAAACAACAGAAAATTCAGTCTATTTATTTTGAACTGGTGGTTCTGTTTCTTTCATCGTTAATTCTCGCTCTAACACTGGCACCGGATACTCAACACCGTCTTGCTTTTTCAATGTGATAGAATACAGTGTCTGCATCGCTTGGTGGTCCTTCTCTCTAAACTTCATCTTTCCTTTCGGTGTATCAAATTCCATTCCTTCCATTTTCTTAATCAAGGTATCTACATCTGTATCACCTTTTGTTTTCTTTAAGGCTTCTACAATAGAAATTGCTGCTGACATTCCTCCTGCTGTAAACAAATCTGGCACTGCACCATTAAAACGTTTTTTATGCTCTTCAACTAGCCAATCATTCACTTTATTTTTTGGAAGTGTGTGATAATATACAGAAAAACCTTGCATACCTACTAATGCATCCATTGTTTTTAATGCTGGTATATCTGGCGCACCTGTAGAAATTTTAATACCTTGCGCTTCCACATTCATATCTTTCAACTGTTTCCAAGGTGAATTTGCCCCTGCCCAAACGATAAATAAATAATCTGGTTTTGAACTAATGATATTTTGAATATTCGCTGTAAAATCTGTTGAATTTGTATCCGCGTATTGCTCATTCACAATGTTCGCACCTAATTTTTTCGCACCCGCTTTAAATGCAGCAATCCCTTCACGACCAAAAGCGTTATCTGGGGCAAATGTTGCAATCTTTACATCTTTTTTCGCAATTGCTGCTGCTCCTGCAATCGCATCTTGTGAGGAACTTCTTCCAGTTCTAAAAATATATTTATTCCAGTTCTTCCCGGTAATACTATCCGCAACTGCCGGTTCTACAACCATAATCTTTTCATATTCTTCAGCCAGTGGTAAAACCGCTAACGTATCACTTGAACTAGACGATCCAACTAAAAAATCAACTTTCTCTTCTTCTAATAACTTCGTAGCTTTTTTAACTGCTACATCCGCTTTCGTTTCTGTATCTTCTACAACAAACTTAATCTTTTTCCCATCTACTTTCCCAGTTCCACCAGTTGCATAATCTAACCCTAATTCAAATCCGTTCACTGTTTGTTTTCCATACGATTCTAGCGGTCCTGTTAAAGAAGCAAGGACTCCTACCTTAATCGTTTTTTCATCCTCTGTACTTGTTTTCTTTCCTGAACAAGCTGCCGTTATTAATAATGAACCTAAAACACAACCAGTAAACATTGTTTTTAGCCACTTACGTTTTTTCATCGACATTGTGATCCTCCCCATACTTTACTTTCTGATAGAATCAAACACGCCAAAATCCCCTGTCCGTAATCATGACTAACTAATTCGATAGATAATGGAAAACTCTTGTAGTACCCTCTACATTCGGCACAAATATATAATCACCTTCCTATGTAATGGAAACGGACATACAATCAATATATATTCTGCAATCCAATTGAAAATACTGTTTCATTTCAGTAATGACCATACAAAAAGACTAACTTATTTTTAAGTTAGTCTTTTCCCCTTAATTAGAGTTAAGTTCTACTTTCTCTAACCCTTCAGCCAATTGTTTCTTATCTAGTCCTTCTCCTATTACTACTAAGTTTGTCGGGAAACCGAAGTCTTGTTCTAATAAAGTTGGTACTCCGAACGAATATTGGAATAGGTGAGGGTATTTATCTCCATGGAATTTCACAAAACCTTTCACTCGATAAATACTATCTGGTAAATTCGAAAGCCATTTATATAATTTGTCTTGATCAATCGGTTTCGTAAATTGATATGTCATTGTTTGTATATGTAAATGCTGTTTGACATGTAGTGTCTCGTGTTCCTCATCATTTGGAAATTCTGCTTCTTCTATATCTTTTAAAGATATATTACAATACTTTGTCTCATACATTTTCGCATGATCATTTATTGCCTTTACTTCTTCAAATACTGTATTCTTATCTTCATCTGTTAGTAAATCTGCTTTATTAACAAGAATGTGACTACCAAATTTCAGTTGCTCATGCAATAGCTGTTGTACATTTGCACTTAATATACTTCGATTTAACCACCTTACTGCATCTAAAACGACTACAATTGATTTCACTTCCAGAAAAGGAGCTAAAATTGGCGAGACACACGCGTCTAACACTTCAATTGGATGCGCAACACCTGTCGTTTCTATATAAATTACATCTGGTCTTTCTTGTTGGTATAACGAATGTAATTGTATTTCAAGCTCTTCTTTTAACGTACAACAAATACATCCTTTAAGAAGTTCTCTTAAAACATTCTCTTTTCCAATAATATCTGTATCTACTGAGTATTCACCAATTTCATTCATTAATACTGCAACTTTTCTATTCTTCTTTTTCTCTGCTAACAATAAATTTTGTAATAATGTTGATTTTCCACTACCTAAAAAACCACCTAATATATGAATCTCCACTTTATTCATTCAACCGACCATCCATTTCTTTACTTCAAATGTATTCAAAGCGTAATAATTACGATTTATATTTATCATTTTATTAAAAGAATGACCATTTGTAAATATAAGAGATTCACTGTTCATTTACTTCATATGCAACTCTAACTCCAGACTCGATTGCCCCTTGCATCCATCCATGTGTTAATGTCGTATGCTCTCCTGCAAAATGTACTTTTCCAGATGGTGGTGTAATATACGGAAATAACTCGAGCTCTTGGCCTGGTTCGAAAGCTGTAAATGCACCGCAAGAATACGGATTTTTACTCCAGCTAAAAGATGTTCCAGTGACAAACTCACTATAGACGATGTCACCGTATATTTCCGCTAAATTTTTTAATGCGTAACGAATACGATCTCTTTGCGGGAGACTATCCCATGTTAACGCCTCATCTGCCCACGTATAACTTGCTATAACGATAGCTGGTCCTGGAGTATGAATGCCATAACTCGGATAGTATGTAAACCGTATCGGTAAATCAGTAATAGATTTACCGCCACACTGTCCCGCTTTCTCCCAAAATCTACTTTTAAACTCTATTGCAATTTTAGTTGCAGCAATATAATTTAATTCACGAATTGCTCTTTTTTTAAAATAAGAGAATAAATAGTATGGCTGAACTTCTACAAATCTTAACGCTGAAAATGGAATTGTAATAATAGCAAAATCACTTGTTATTGTAAATTGCTCTAACGTTTGTTCATGATTTCCTTGTAACATTACTTTATTATCTTCTTGTATAATTTTATCAACCTTATACGGCATTAAAATATGTTCCCTTAATTGTGGTAAGAATGCATTCGATAACTTATCCATTCCACCAGTTATTTCATAATATTTCGTTGTTGAAGTAAAGAAAATCATTTCACGTAATACTTCAATTAAGGACATTCCCATATAAGCTTCCATATCAAGAAGTACCCCAATCATATCTATCGCACCATCTGAATAATACTCCATTAAAAATGAACCAAGCGAATACGTTTTATACTTTTTTTCAACGATAAGCCAGTTTTTATCAGGATCCTTCTTAATGTAATTTAGTATTGGTTCTAATACTTCAATCATTAGCTCTTCTGCCGTTTTTCCTTTTTCTTTATCCAAAACCGGATATTCAAGTACACTTGGATCATTTTCAAACACATTCAATCTCGTTTGAATGTTATTCGTATAAATGATATCTGCAAAAGTTTTATTTATAAAAAGGTTTAAAGGTAGTTTAAATTTATGAATATACGCTAAGGTTAACTTATGGGTGTCAGGGATTCTCATCGGGCCCGCATTAAAATATAAACCCACACTAAATGGTTCCCGAATCGTATACACTCTGCCACCTATTCTGTTATTTGCTTCTATAATCGTTACTTCGTGCCCAGCCTCTTTTAATAAAGAACCTGCAACTAATCCAGAAATCCCTGCACCTGCAATCGTAATCCGTTTTGGGTTATTCTTTTTAACAAGCCCTGCATGAATAATATGAAGCATTTCTTCCATTGCTAATGGATTCCCCATGCCATTTCCCCTTTTACAAAGGATTTTACTGAATTATATTCGGTTCACTGAATTCCTATGTTTTGTTCGCTGATTTGCACGGATACATTTTCAAATACTTGAATATCTTTTATAAAATGTAATAAACTAGATATGACTCTATAGAAGTAAGACGTATTATCTTACATAATAAAATCAATGAAATTGCGAGGAATTTTGAAATGAAAAAAGGTATTAACCGTGTTGTATTAGTAGGAACAGGAGCAGTTGGATGTAGTTATGCTTACTGCATGATTAACCAGGCTGTAGCTGAAGAATTTGTTTTAGTCGATGTAAATGAGGCAAAAGCTGAAGGGGAAGCAATGGACTTAAGTCATGCTGTTCCATTCGCACCAGCTCCAACTAGAGTATGGAAAGGCAGCTACGAAGATTGTAAAGATGCTGACCTTGTAGTTATTACAGCTGGATTACCACAAAAACCAGGCGAAACACGTTTAGATTTAGTTGAGAAAAACGCTAAAATCTTCAAACAAATCGTTCGCAGTATTATGGATAGCGGATTTGATGGCATCTTCTTAATCGCAACAAACCCTGTAGATATTTTAACTTACGTAACTTGGAAAGAATCTGGTTTACCGAAAGAACGTGTAATCGGTTCTGGTACAACGCTTGATTCTGCTCGTTTCCGCTATATGTTAGGTGAGTACTTCGATATTGGTCCACACAACATTCACGCTTATATTATCGGAGAACACGGCGATACTGAACTTCCAGTTTGGAGCCATGTTTCCGTTGGTATCCAAAAACTACAAACACTGCTTGAAAAAGACAACACGTATAATCAAGAAGATTTAGACAAAATTTTCATAAACGTCCGTGATGCAGCTTACCATATTATTGAGCGTAAAGGCGCAACTTATTATGGTATCGGTATGTCACTTCTACGTGTTACAAAAGCAATTTTAAACGACGAAAATAGTGTATTAACTGTATCAGCTTACTTAGAAGGTCAATACGGTCAAAAAGATGTTTATATCGGGGTACCTGCTGTTTTAAATCGCGGCGGTGTTCGTGAAATTTTAGAGGTTGAATTAAGTGAAGATGAAGAATTAAAATTCGACCACTCTGTTCAAGTATTGAAAGAAACAATGGCTCCGGTTCTTTAATTAAGATAAAAAGCAATCCAATTTATTTTGGATTGCTTTTTATTTTCATTATCTCCTATGACTTTTTAGTGATTTTCTATCATTTCTTATTTTTTAGTCGCATCCTCATTATTTATATCAAGTACATCTAATAAAAAGATAAAGATTGGTATCCCGATAATAAGCCCCCATATTCCGAGGAAATGCTCTGAGAAGATAAGAATCATAAATGTGTAGAATATTGGTAAATTTGTTTTTGCAGACATAAACTTCGGATTTAAAAAATAACTTTCAAGAGCATGGATTACTGTTATGAATACGAGTATGTATACTACGTACATAACTCCGCCTACGTTGTAAGCAATGATACAAAGTGGAAACAAAGAAATAATCACACCTGCAACAGGAATCAACCCTAGTAAGAAAATCATAACAGCTAATACAAGTAGCTGTGGAAATCCTAAAACGATTAATGCAATGACAGTAAGAATACAATTTACAATGGCAATTAAAAACTGAGCCTCAATTACTTTGCCGAACGATCTTGCAAATCTTTCACCAAAATATGCAATTTCCTCATAAAAGATTTTTAACTTACTATCTTTAAACTTAGATGTAAATGTAATAATACGCTCTTTTTCTAATAAGAAAAATAAGCTTAAAATTAGAGATAATAATATTTGTAAACTTACCTTCCCTATATTTGCTATTGATTGATATATGACGTCTACACCTTGTTCTATATATTTTGATACTTCCATCCCATTAATTGTCGAAAGTGCATATTTAACGATTTCATTATCAGGTGGATTTTGAAAAAACAGTTTAAATTGATAAATTAATTGTGAAATTTGTATCGTCAGCACAGGTAAATATTTATATAATGTTGTGCCTATAAAGGAAACTAGTATTATATATAAACATGCAATAACAATTTTCCGGTTTACTTTCAATTTTCTTGAAATAAAACGTTGAAATCGATCCATTAAAAACGTCAGTATAAACGTAATTAATATTAAATTAATCATACTTTTTAATGCGTATAATACAAGCGCTACTATTATTAAAACGAGAAACCGTTGAAACCCTCTACTTCGAAAAAAACTCTTTACTTCATTCATTAAGAATTAACCTCCCCCTTCAATGGATGGAAATTGAATATATTACATTTTATGAACTCCTATAGACAATCTTTCTTACTAATTGAGAAGAATCCTTTTTTTCTTTTCATATTGTTAGATTCGTTTAACTGGAATCCACCAACATAATTTCGGTGGATTCCAGTTATTTTTCATATAACCTTTTATAAACTAGGTGATTTTCTATTTTTAGACTGCTGTTCATACGCATATCCAATATTGAAAAGCTCTTTTTCACAAAACTGTTTCCCTACAAACACTACACCGATTGGTTCTCCATTTTTATCATATCCAGCAGGAACCGCTAATTCCGGATAACCAGCTACAGCTGATAGAAGGACTTCATCGTTATTAATCATAACTAGAGCATCCAAACCTTTTTCTACTAAATACCTATCTAGCTCTTTTCTTGCATTTTCTTGACTCGTTTGCACTACGTTTTCAAACTCTTCTTTCGTTATAGCAGATTTTTCAGACCCTTCAATTAATGTTTGTCCGTATTTTATTCGTCTTTTACTATCCTTTTTATTAAACGCTATAATCTCTTCTAACGATTTTACCGGTACATTCTTTTGCTGTGAAAGATAGTCGTTTACATTATGCTTGAACTCATATTCTAATGTTTGCAAATTATCTACACCCTCAGCACTTAACTGGATATTATCAGTTAATATCGCACCTGCATCTTGAAGGTCTTTTCTAATTTTTTCTGCTACTGCTTTTCTATTTTCATCTTGTTGGTCTACAGAAAAAAGAAGCCCTATCTTTTTCCCTTTTAATCCATCTATTGATAAATCCTTTGTATAATCAATCCTTTCTTTATCTTTCATTTTTTCTGTCATAACATCTTTTTCATCATAACCTATCATTACATTAAATAGCGTTGCTGCATCTTTTACTGTTCTTGCCATAGGTCCTGCTGTATCAAGAGTTTCAGCTAATGGAATAATTCCTGTTCTACTTACCATACCTAAAGATGGACGTAACCCAACTACTGATTGCTGCGCCGCTGGTGCAACAATCGATCCCGTCGTTTCTGTTCCAATTGCAAGCGGCGCAAAATCTGCTGCAACTACTGTAGCCGATCCTGAACTTGATCCTGAAGTATCGAATGTAATCGGACCGTACGGATTTAAATTTTGTCCTTTCTTCCCGCTATACCCGCTTGGCATTGTAAAAGATAAATAGTTCGCCCACTCAGACATATTCGCTTTTCCTAAAACAAATGCTCCTTCTTCTTTCAACTGCTTCACAATTGTTGCGTCTTGATCTGCAATCCAATCTTTTAATACATAAGTTCCTGCACTAGTCGGCATCACTTTTTCCGTCTGTACATTATCTTTTACAACGACAGGAATACCATATAAATTCGACTTTTTGTTTCTCCCCCGCTCTTGATCTAACTTTCTTGCTTCTTCCATCGCATTAGGATTTATCTCTGTAACAGAATTTAATGTTATTCCATTTTGATCATGTTCTTGTATTCTAAAGAGATAAATACTCGTTAATTCTTC
Source organism: Bacillus sp. PPSBB_2 (assembly GCF_045291115.1). Lineage (NCBI taxonomy): Bacteria > Bacillati > Bacillota > Bacilli > Caryophanales > Bacillaceae > Bacillus > Bacillus sp. PPSBB_2. The sequence continues at coordinate 1,933,953 of NZ_CP147983.1, read as the reverse complement.
ATATGACAACTTTCCATCATCAATCATTTTTTGAAGCTCATCTATAGTCGCATTTACGACTTCTTTTTCTTTTATCTTTACATTTTCTATATTGATTCCTTTAAGCTGATTATGTATCGGTTGTAGCACTCTTTCTTTATCATATACAATACGCTCAGGTTCCTTTGGAAAATAATTTTTATACACGTAATATCCGCCGGCACACGCTAATAAGACAATGCCTCCAGTGATAGACAGCGTTACCTTTACCCATTTCTTCATGTTGCTTCCTCCACTCTATAAGATGCTTAGCTATACAAAAAAGAGAGTTACCTTTTACTTAACTCTCTCCAATCAAAATGCTAAATGAAAAAATGAAAGATTTCAATCTAATTACTTCTTTTTTTGCATTTGCTTTGCTAACATTTCTTTCACTTGATTATACGTTAACCCTGAATTTTTATTTAAACGCTTTACTTCCTCAACATCAGTACCTACCACTGTATATTTTTTCTCATCATTCATTTTTCTAATTCCCTTCTCACCGTATTATTTCTTATATTTCTTCCCTAAATGCGCATAAATTAACACCACTACAAAAAAGGAAGCTGTTTTTAAGCACAGCTTCCTTCTCGTTACATATTGTATTTCTTAATAAAATTTCACTACATCTTCAGTAGGCAAGAACGTTCTTTCTGCTGGTTGTTCGTTTGGTTCACCAAATGGCATTTGACCTACTAAGCTCCACTCTGCCGGAATGTTCCAAGTTTCTTTCACTTCAGCATCTACGATTGGGTTGTAATGTTGTAATGACGCCCCAATTCCTTCAGCAGATAATAGCATCCACACAGTATGTTGTAACATCGCATTTCCTTGATGAGACCAGAATGGAAACTGATCTTTGTATAATGGGGCATTTTCTTGCATTTTTTCTACAGTTGCTTGATCTTCAAAGAATAGAACTGTTCCTACACCTGCATGGAAGCCTTTTAGTCTTTCTACAGTCGCTTCAAAGTTTTCTGCTGGTACGCGTGCTCTTAGTGTTTCTTTAACGATATCCCAAAACTTTTCATGCTCTCCATCCATTAATACAACCATACGACCACTTTGCATATTGAAAGATGTTGGTGCGTGTAAAGCTGTTTTTAACACTTCTTCAATTCTTTCTTTTGTAATTGCATCATTTTTTGTTACTTTACGAATTGAACGGCGGTTCACGATTGCTTCTTTTAAGTTTGTTGTAGTTGCTGACATTTTAATTCCTCCAAATGTTTGTTTTATCATTTATTTTGTTATTTCATAACAAGCGAATTAGCAATATCCATCGGTATTACATTGCATACCTTCAAATGAATTTGTTTTATCCTTTTCAATTTCTTTATCAATGACCCTTTCTAGTGTTTCTTTACTAGCAAGCCCTTGAATGACTTCATCTCCAATCATGACAGTTGGAACAGCCATAATATTCGCTTCATCATATGCGTGTTGAATTGCTTCTTGATGCTTTTCTTTATATTTACGAGTTACTAAAGCATCTTTAAATTCCGCCTCAGGAAGTCCTATTTCTACCGCTAATTTTGTTAACACATCAATATCTTCAATGTTTTGCTCTTCTTGGAAAAATGCTGTGAATACGCGGTGATGATACTCATTACCTAGTCCACGTTCTTTTGCAAATTGACATCCTTCGAAAGCTAAATGTGTATATGGATGTGGTGAAACACGTGGCAAGCGCATATCAATTCCTAACTTCTTCGCTGTCGGAAGAATGAAAGCATCCCATGAACCTAATTTTTCTGGTTCATTCCATGGATCTATTTTTGAATATGGACTTGGACGTAATTCAAATGGCATCCATTCAATCTCTACATCTTTCTCTTTCGCTACCTCATCTAATGGACCTTTTGCTAAAAAACAAAACGGACATATAAAATCTGAGTATACTTTCATTTTTACAGTCATAACTTTTACACCTTACCTTATCGTTGTAATCAAATAAGTTACATTAATGATAAAAAAATATAAATATTATTTAAGCATTCATTTTTTCTTGCAAAGTTTCAAACAACTGCCCCATCGTAATATTTCTCAAAACTTCTTCCATCGCGGATTGTGCTTGAATTAAAATAATTTCTAACACCGCTTGAATATTCGCCCCAATTGGACAATCTGGATTCGGTTGCTCGTGAATATGAAATAGCTTGTCTTCTTCGACTACGTTCACTGCATGATACACATCTACAATGTGATTTCATGTAAATCCTTTAGTAATCCCGCGCCACCCGGTCCACGATTTACGTAAACAAAGCCAGCTTGTTTCAAGTACGACATGATTTTACGAATGACTACTGGATTTGTATTGACACTCTCAGCCATATAGTCTGAAGTACAAAGTGAAGATGGATTGTTTTTCAAAATAGATAAAATATGAACAGCTATGGAAAAACGGCTACTAATTTTCATCGTAATCACCACCTCGATGTAATCATTATAGTTACAACTAAAAAATAAGTCAATCCTTTTCATAGATTTTTTATAAGCAAGAGGGTGTTGCAAAACTAAAATAAATATGCAATGTTATGAATCAGAAAAACTAGCTGAACATGCAATAGATAGCGATTTTGACCATACCAACGTGGCTGTTCCAGCCCTTTATCTTTGAGATGACTAAACTGTTGTTCAATTTTTCCACGCTCTTTCATCAACTGTTTGCCAAAGGTAGTTTGTAGAAAATGAGACACTACACGACGATGTGTACTTTTGATTGGTCCGCTATTACGCGGGTTAATTGGATTGATCGCAAAGATATCACATGCTCCGGCAATTTCATGAATGTGCTGACTATCATAAGCGGCATCTGCAACGGAAAATAACACATTTTGGTTTTGTATATCCCGAAGCAATGCAGGAGCTATTTTACTATCATGTACATTTGCGGTTGTAAATGCATACGACAATATAACACCTTCTGGTGTAGAACAGACATGAGTTTTATATCCCTTATACCAACCATAGCGAGTAGATTTTCCCCATTTCGCTTGAGAATCATATAAACTACTCCGTAAGGCTGTACTATCAATTAAAACGCACGGAATTAACCCTAAATTCTTTTCTTGAAGAATTTGTTTATGAAGCAACGGAATTTCTTCGTTGCGAAACCAAGTGCCTACACGTGAAAAAGTAGATATATGAGGAACAAGCGAAAGGCCACAAGATACACGAAATGAAGGATATTGATGTAAAAAACGAGTTAACTTACGTAATGAATTGATCTGGAATACCGTTTTTATAAAAAAACATTTGAGTAAAGCTTTTCTACAGATGGGTGGGCGGCCTGTCATAGGCGGAACGCCTCCAATGGTTAAACTGTCTACGTAGGCAAATAAAATTTGTAAAATGGATTGATTTTGATCAAAATTGGTTATCATACTAGTAAATCCGTCCTTTCTGGAGATAGTTTTAGGATACTATCATTCTTCCAGGAAAACGGGTTTCTTTATGCATTCATTTTTGGATATTTATGAGTTTTGCAACACCCTC
>NZ_CP147983.1:1894537-1925340 GCF_045291115.1 Bacillus sp. PPSBB_2 | reverse complement strand
GTTGCAAAACTAAAATAAATATGCAATGTTATGAATCAGAAAAACTAGCTGAACATGCAATAGATAGCGATTTTGACCATACCAACGTGGCTGTTCCAGCCCTTTATCTTTGAGATGACTAAACTGTTGTTCAATTTTTCCACGCTCTTTCATCAACTGTTTGCCAAAGGTAGTTTGTAGAAAATGAGACACTACACGACGATGTGTACTTTTGATTGGTCCGCTATTACGCGGGTTAATTGGATTGATCGCAAAGATATCACATGCTCCGGCAATTTCATGAATGTGCTGACTATCATAAGCGGCATCTGCAACGGAAAATAACACATTTTGGTTTTGTATATCCCGAAGCAATGCAGGAGCTATTTTACTATCATGTACATTTGCGGTTGTAAATGCATACGACAATATAACACCTTCTGGTGTAGAACAGACATGAGTTTTATATCCCTTATACCAACCATAGCGAGTAGATTTTCCCCATTTCGCTTGAGAATCATATAAACTACTCCGTAAGGCTGTACTATCAATTAAAACGCACGGAATTAACCCTAAATTCTTTTCTTGAAGAATTTGTTTATGAAGCAACGGAATTTCTTCGTTGCGAAACCAAGTGCCTACACGTGAAAAAGTAGATATATGAGGAACAAGCGAAAGGCCACAAGATACACGAAATGAAGGATATTGATGTAAAAAACGAGTTAACTTACGTAATGAATTGATCTGGAATACCGTTTTTATAAAAAAACATTTGAGTAAAGCTTTTCTACAGATGGGTGGGCGGCCTGTCATAGGCGGAACGCCTCCAATGGTTAAACTGTCTACGTAGGCAAATAAAATTTGTAAAATGGATTGATTTTGATCAAAATTGGTTATCATACTAGTAAATCCGTCCTTTCTGGAGATAGTTTTAGGATACTATCATTCTTCCAGGAAAACGGGTTTCTTTATGCATTCATTTTTGGATATTTATGAGTTTTGCAACACCCTCAAGCAAATTAAAAAGTGCCCCATTATGATATATGAGACACCCCTTTTTATTCTGCAAATAGCGCTTGAAATTCTTCAATAAATAGCTGTACAGCGATTGAAGAATCCTTTAATGAAGGAACAGCTAAAGCAATTTCTCTCCATACTTGCGGTTCCAATTCTCTCGTTTGCACATTCTGTGGTAAATTCGTTAAAGATAATTCAGCTAATATTGCAATGCCTAATCCTTCTTGAATCATATTTAAAGCTGTAGTAACGGTAGAAATTACATACTCAGCCCGAAGTGGTACGTTGGCTTGTTTAAACATATCAATGATGGGTGGTTCGTATCCGCCCTTACATAATATGATCGGTTCATTCTCCAAATCACGAATTGTAATAGAGTCCTTCTTACAAAGAGGATGATCCTCTCTTAAGATAGCAACCATTTTTCCCTTCGTTAACGGGACAATCTCCATCTCTTTATTAGGCAAAATAACAATTCCTATATCAACAACCCTCGATATTAACCAATCTTCAACTTCTTTAATTGTTCCTTCACAAAGAACGACCTCTAAGCTCGGATACTTCTCCTTAAAATGGTTTATCATTTTCGGTAAGAAATGTGCAGAAGCACTCGGAAAACTCCCAATTCGAATCGTCCCCACTTCGTGTCCTTTCTCCATCGCAACTTCTTGTTCAATCTTCTCTACACCGTTCAAAATCTCTCTAATATGTACAAGAATTCTGTTTCCTACATCCGTAACGAGTAATCCTTGTCGTTTATCACGTATAAGAATCGTAACTCCTAACTCTGACTCAATACTTGAAATGGCATGACTTACAGCTGGCTGCGTCATATTTAACACCCTGGCAGCCTTCGTAAAACTACCTAACTCAATAGTTTTTATTAATACTTGCAGTTGTGTAATAGTCATAACTAATCACTTATACTCCTTATAAAAAAGATTCATTTTATTTATTACATTCGATATCATATCATAGTGAAATGAATAACAACAAGGAGGTCTTACCGTGACACAGCTTTCTCGAACTAAGACGGCCATAATCCTTACCTTTCTCGTTTTCATGTGGGGAATCAATTGGCCTTTATCTAAGTTTGCCCTGCATTATACACCACCCGTTTTATTTGCAGGCGTTCGAACTTTAATTGGAGGATTCATTTTACTCCTTTTCGCTCTACCCAAATATAAAGAATTACATTTAAAAGAAACGTGGCATTTATACGTTATTTCTTCTTTACTTAACATCATTATATTTTACGGGTTACAAACTGTTGGTCTTCAATATATGCCTGCTGGGTTATTTTCCGCCATTGTATTTCTACAACCAGTTTTACTCGGTATTTTCTCGTGGATATGGCTTGAAGAATCAATGTACGGCTTGAAAATTTTCGGGCTTGTTCTCGGATTTATTGGTGTAGGTGTTATTAGCTCAAGCAGTTTAACAGGACATATTTCTGTTATTGGAATCCTTCTCGCGTTAGGATGCGCTATTGGCTGGGCACTTGGCACAGTATTCATTAAGAAGACTGGTCACCGTGTGAATGCCATTTGGATGGTAACAATTCAGCTTCTTATCGGTGGTCTTTGTTTAATCGGATTTGGCTCAGAATTTGAAAGTTGGTCTAGTATTGCTTGGAGTATGCCATTTGTTAGTGTACTACTCTTTATTTCATTCTTTGTTATTGCAATGGGGTGGCTTGCATACTTCACACTCGTTGGAGCTGGTGAAGCGAGTAAAGTAGGGGCTTATACATTCCTTATTCCCCTTATCGCTATTATTGTAAGTTCAATCTTCTTACATGAAGCCATTACAATGAGCTTATTTATTGGCCTATTATTTATTGTTGTGAGCATTTGTTTTGTAAATATAAAGCCGAAAACACTTGCTGTAAGGCAGCAGGTTGAAGTGAAATAAATATGAGAAAGAGCCTACTATTTGTAGGCTCTTTTTTATATCTTATTTTTTACGACGCACTACAAAAACACACGCACCTACCGAAGATACAATTGCCAAAATAGATAAAACAATTGCTATCAACTGCATATTACTAGTACCTTCATTCTTTTCTACATTAGATACTTCACCATGTTCTCCTGTTAATGACGTACCTTTTGCAATTGTAGTAAGTGAATGCGGTTTTTCAGCTTTCTCATCGCCTGTCCATTCAACAATTTCTCCGTCTTTATATTGTTGATATGCATCCCAAGCTATTTTTTGTTCTTTATCCGGATTTTTAGCGACGAAAGTAAATCGCTGGAACTGACCGGGTAAAATCCCTTCTCCTATTGCTTCCCATACTACAGTTTTCACTTTTCCGGCATTATCTTTCTGCTCTTCCATTTTCCACCCTGGCACTGGTTCATACTGTTGGAATTCCACACCAGACGGTATTTTCAGTGTAACTTTTGTTGTTGCTATATTCTTTTCAACTGGTACTTTTATCGTGTAAGTCTCCCAAGAACCGATGTCAGAAGTTGCTGGCTTCACAGTAACGTGCGCACTAACAGGTAACGAAAACATTCCCATTGTAATTGCTGTTGCGATCATTGTTGTTCCTAATTTTTTTATACGTTCCATTTTCAATTAGCTCCTTTTTATCTATACCTACTCTTTATCCCGCTATTCGCCGGGTAGCCCAATTGATGAGGGCTGCTTAAAGTTTTACTTTATCTGCCACCTACAATAAATTTATAATCCGTATCGAAGCTATCAAGCGATTTCGTTAATCCATGTACTTGTATATTCCAGTTTCCTGTCATGTTAATATACATACCTTCTGCTTCATATTCTCCCGGTGAAACTGCCGAAACTTTAAATGATCCTTTTCCCATATTCATATCTAACGATTGAGTCGTTAATATAATTTGTTCCATATCAGTAACGGGTTGTCCGTTCTCATCCTTTAAAGTAATATGGAATATATTTTGTCCTACTCTATTAGGACTTACATTTAGCGTCATTTCATATCCATTATCTAATTGTTTACTCTCTGTAAAAGGTCCAGTAGGAGGCATCGGTGGTGTTTGTACGTTTGTCATAAAAGCTACGATGACGAAAATGATAATTCCAATGATAAACTCTACTTTCACCGTAGCACCTAATCCTTGCTCCGCTCTCATTTTCCCTTTCACATAATGAATAATTCCCAATATCCCCATGAAAACGAATAAAAGTATCTTTGCTAGTAAAGCTAATCCATACTTCGTATCAAATAACGAGTGGATTGTTGGAATAAAAAATGTACTGTTAAAAAGACCTGTTATTAAAATCACAATGACAGCGCATGTTGCCCACGGTGAAAAACGCTTAATCATATCCCAATACATATTCCATTTGTTATCCTCTTTACGTAACAGAAGAATAATAGACGATAAACCACCAATCCATAATGAAGCTGCGAATAAATGTAAAAAATCCATAACAACAGCAATATCTTTAAACTTTAAACCATATGCGTGACTATTAAATGCTTTCATAACAAGTATTCCAATAAACAGCACTATTGGAATACTCCATACTTTAAACGACGAAAACTTCTCATGCTTCACCGCAAAATACGTAACAATTATAAGCGTACTAATGAGAACCATTTGAGTGATCCATATATAACCAAAAACAGAAAGCTGTAATGTTTCTTTTAATAGTAAAGGGTTGAATGCTTCTAGCCACGAAACATCGGCATTTATTTTCGCTTGCAATGGTAGGTTGAATAACAAGCTAATAAATATCCCAAATAAGGAGATCCATATTATGTTCTTACTCCTTGATCGAACCGAGGTTGCATTCCCTTTATACATAATAAGATTAAAGAAGAGAACTCCTAAAAATAGCGAGAAACTCGTATATAGAATCCCACGTTCCATAATCATATCGATTTGCGGGACATACCCCATCTCTTCCACTTGTATATCGTCTGTTTCCGCTTCCGCTAATCCAATCCGAAACGGGATAACTCCTTGAATTGGATGTCCATCAGCTGAAATCACTTTCCACTGAATGGAGTAAAGACCATTTTTGAGGTTTTCTTTTAATCCAGCTTCTAATAGCTTTTTATTTTTTTTATCAATATGAGCATCTTTTAAATCGACTCTTTTACCTGATGTATCTCTCACGTACAATGTATTAAAACTTGAAACTTGTATGTCCTCATCGAATTCGATTTTTACAACAGATGGTGCTTTCTTCAATGTTTCATTTTCAGTAGGGTTTGATTTCACAACGTACGCATGAGCAGATGCACTTTTCGGTATCAATATGATAAGCACACATGCAAGTAATAACCATGTCCCTAATCTTCTCATTACTTTCATACTCATTTCACTTCTTTCTTCCTCATCGCTCTATTTTCATTACTTTAACTTCCGAAGTTTGATTCTCCGGCGAAATATTAACCTGATTAAATATAAACTTCTAGAAAGTATAACTCTTTATTTCTCTTCCACCTCTAAACTTCTAATATAATAGTAACTATCATGATAGATACAACTTACATTTTTAAAGTCGATTGTTATTATATCATAAAATATATTTATGTAAGTTATCAAAGAAGAAAAGTTATCGTGAATCATTTGTGAAGAAAATGTGAAATACATAAATAAAAAGGTATTACGTTATTACGTAACACCTTTAAAAAAATATCCCTCTTCTATTTCTCTTCCGGATAATCACAATACTCGATAATCGTTCCTTCAGTATCCGCTGGGTTAAGATAAATTAACCTTCTACCGTGCTTATTAATGCGTAGTGTATGCTCTAATGTCCGAATACCTTGTTCTTTTAACTCTTCTAGAGCCACATCTAAATCATCGACACGATACGCAACGTGATGAACACCTTTACCTTTTTGTTTAATAAAACGGGCAATTGGAGATGTCGTATTATTCGTCGGTGCGAGTAATTCAATTCTATCTCCATCCACTTCAAGAATGGCTACTTCGCTTTCCACACCAGGAGCTTCACTTACGTAACGATCTATTAAAGTTCCTAGTAACACATTTTCATAAAAACGTATCGTACTATCTATATCACGAACTGCGATTCCGATATGATCAATTGTTTTTTTCATTTTATTTCCCCTACTACTTTATTTTTTCTCATTATTAATAGTAACAAAAAAAGCTATAGAAACAAGTTCTATAACTTTTTTTATTTAACCTATTTTCTTATCCGCTCTAGTTGCTGGTTGAACTTGGTTTTTCACTTTTAAAATGCTAAGTCCATATCCGATAAATCCACCGATAATCGCTGGGAAGATCCAGCCTAATCCTACTTCCTGCATCGGAAGGAATTTAGTGAACACTTGGCTTACTACTTCAATGTTAACTCCAGCTGCATTTAATCCATCGAATAAGCTGATGATAAATGTTACGATTAAGCTCACTTGATAAACTTCAGCTCTTCCTTTGAATAATGAATGGAAGAATGTTAAGAAAATCAATACGATTGCTAGTGGATAAATTGCTGTTAATACTGGAACAGAAACTGCGATTAACTGTGTTAATCCTACATTTGCAACAATTGCACTAAATACACATAGCGTGATTGCAATTGCTTTGTAAGGAACATTTGGGAATAACTTATGGAAGAATGAAGAACATGCTGATACAAGTCCCACACTAGTTGTTAAACAAGCTACTGTAATCATTAATCCTAATAATACTCCGCCATATGATCCGAAATAGTAGTTAGAAACTTTCGCTAATACTTCTCCGCCGTTCTCTAAATGTCCAAGCTTTGCAACACTTGAAGCACCCATATAAGAAAGTGCTGTATAGATAATTGCTAAAATAGATGCTGCAATAATTGTCGCTTTTGCACAAACGACCATAATTTGTGTTTTCGTTTTCGCACCTTTTTCTTTAATAGCATTGATAATGATAATCCCGAATACGAATGATGCAAGCGTATCCATCGTTAAGTATCCTTCTTGGAATCCTTTAAAGAATGCATGTGATGTATAAGCTTCCACTGGTGCTTGCATATCTCCAATCGGATGTATAAAAGCAACGATTACTAAAATACCGATGAAAGTCAACTTAATTGGTGTTAAGATTTTTCCAACAATATCGACAATTTTCGCGGGATTTAGCGAAAAAAAACAAGTGATACTAAAGAATATAATTGTGAAAAGAATTAAAGGTGTAGAACCTACTCCTTCTGGCATAAACGGTTTAAGACCAATTTCATAAGAAACATTTCCTGTTCTCGGTATTGCAAATAACGGACCAATCGCTAAGTATAAAACTGTTGTAAACACAATCCCAAACACTGGGTGAGCACGACTAGCTAACGACTGCAAATCATCTTTACCTGAAAAACCAAATGCTAGCACACCTAGTAATGGTAATCCAACACCAGTTACTAAAAATCCAGCGTTAGCAATCCATACATTCTCTCCTGCTGATTGACCAAGCATCGCTGGGAAAATTAAATTTCCCGCTCCAAAAAATAGTGCAAATAACATTAATCCAATAACTACTATGAACGAAAACGGTACTTTATTCGCCATAATATAACCCCCATTCAAGTTTCCTTATCTCATTTTCCAATTTTAACTAATTGAATTTTCTGAATATTTAATTTAATTATCAAATATTCTTGAACTCATTATAGTTTGCTATATAATATTTTGCAATACTATTTTCGAACTTTTCTTTTATTTTATAAATATACATTTTTTAACATGAAAAATAGACTAAAAAACCAACATGGTCATCCATGTTGGTTTTTCCATTTACTATCATGAATTAAAATTTTGCTGCTACTTTTTTAACGTTTTCTAGACCTTCTTCAACAATTTGTTGTGAACGATCTGGATATTGATTGTGTCCTTCAATTACAACTGTCTCTGGATTTGTAATTCCCCAGAATCCAAGTACCGTTGTTACGTAATTAACTGCCATTTCCATAGGAGCCATTTGCTCTGAAGAGTAATCTGAACCACGAGCACCTAACACAACTACTTTTTTACCACCAACTAAACCTTCTGGGCCATTTGCTGTATATTTAAACGTTTTTCCAGCTTGAGATAAGTATGAAATATATGTGATTAATGGCGCTGGTACTGTAAAGTTCCATAATGGGAATGCAAATACAACCTTATCAGCTTCTAAAAACTGATTTAAATATTGATCTACTGTAGCAACTGCCTTCTCTTCTTCAGCAGTTAACTCCATGCCTTGGCTACGTTTATATCCACCTGAAATCGCGATATTTCCGTAATAAGGAAGATCTAATGCAAATAAATCTAATTCCGTAATTTCTGTATTTGGATTTGCTTCTTTATAAGTACTTACAAATGTTTCATACATTTTTGAACTAACTGCTTGCTCCGCTGGACGATCGTTTGCTTTTACAAATAATACTTTTGACATTTTTTTATTCCCCTCTACATTCGTATTTTCTTCTTTTTTACCAAATAATGAGCTAAATAGTCCCATTTTCTTCACCTAATCTTTCTTTTCATATTCATTATTCATCATCATAAAAATTCTTATTCTAAGAAAAAGTTCCAATAGATACCTTAAGTTACGCTATCACAACTTTTTGTTATTTAATTACCTTATGTAAGTGATTGTAATATAGTCACTTACTTTATTCAAGTAACTTTTAATAAAAAATAAAATCTCAATTTAAAAATATTAACTAAAATACAATTGAACACCAAATACATCTTTATTACTTGTATAATAAACTTTGAGAGGAAAATTCATATATAGAAAGGATTTATTCATGAGCACTATAGAAAAGATTCAAACTTTTATTATTCTTTTTGCTGTTACATGCGGCATCGTACTCGGACAATTTAATATGATACATACGTATTCAGACAAATTTATTGTCCCCTTCTTATTTTTCATGCTATATGGATTATTCCTCAGCATTCCATTAAAAGAAATAAAAAACGGATTTCGCAATTTAAAATTTGCTGGAACAAGTCTTACTATTAACTTCTTATGGACACCTTTACTCGCTTGGGGGTTAGGAGCACTATTTCTTTCCGATCATCCAGCACTTTGGGTTGGATTTATAATGTTAATGGTTACTCCATGTACAGATTGGTACTTAATCTTTACTGAAATAGCGAAAGGTAATGTAGCACTTTCTACTGCAATTTTACCTGTAAATTTAATTTTGCAAGTACTGCTCCTTCCCATTTATTTATTTTTATTTGCTGGTGTCATGAAAACTGTAGCGATTTCTGTTTTAGTAGAAAGTATTGTTATCGTAATCGTCTTACCATTTATACTTGCACACGCTACAAAGTTCATTATGAATAAAATGAAAAAAGCTGAAACTCTCGAGAATAAACTCATTCCGTTTTTCAGCTCTGCTCAAATTATATTTTTAAGTTTAGCAATAGTAGCGATGTTTGCATCACAAGGTAAATATTTACTGCAAAATATGAATGTCGTTTTATTATTACTCGTTCCTGTTCTATTGTTCTTCATCATTAATTTTTTACTAGGACAATTTATCGGGCGCATGATGCATTTATCTTACAAAGATACAGTAAGTCTAAGCTTAACAACGTTAGCAAGAAACTCACCTGTTGCACTCGCTATCGCTGTGACCGCTTTTCCAGACGAACCTCTTATCGCACTTGCACTCGTTATTGGACCATTGATTGAGTTACCGGTACTAGCTTGTGTGTCACAAGTTTTGTTGCTTATTAAGAAAAAACGGCAATATGCATAATAAAAAACGTCCCATTTTGGGACGTTTTTTATTATGGAAAGATTACATACAACACTTACTTCTTATTTATCAATACAAATGAAATTACCGAAACTACAAACGTAATAATACCAATTATAAATTGATCGGCTCTAAAAATTTTATATGCTATAGAGAATTAACTTTTCGTTACATTAACAGATCCTTTCTAATTAAAAATGATAGGAAACGTAAATATAACGAAAGCTGCCCAAAGTCCGTATATTGGCAAATACTTCGTAACGGCATCTTGGATAGCTTTTGGTCCTGATTTATTTTGCAAGAAACGCATATAGGAAAACATAATCCAAATTAAATTTGCCCAGACCAGTATGTTTACACCTAAAACAGCAAGTCTATTAGGTGTAATCCCGTAAGAAGAAAGTCTGAATACTATGGCTGACAATGCGACAGTGTCAATAATAAGCGCCAGAACAATTAAGGAAAAATTTATATAATCTGAAATGTTCTTTTTCTCGTCCGAGTCACTCTCAACGATAGAAAATATAGTAACAGCCAATACGCCAAGCAGTATTCCGTTGAAGGCCATTAGGAAATTGCGATCCAAGAATGGATTTTTTCCGACCCAAATTACCGTTATAAGATAGATAAGCAAGGTAATCAGGACGAGAGGACTAAAAATTTTAGATATGTATGGTGTAATATTTTTAGCAAGCTTAAGATTCATTGATACTAAGTATGCAGTCACAATAGCGAGAGCCGCTGCTCCAAATAAAACAACATTACTAAAATAGAATTCTCCTATATCTAAGTCAACAAAGCTAAATAAACGCATGGTGAATACCGCAAGTATCATTCCGCTCACTGCCATGCTCCCGTAGAGAAGACAATATTCTAAATTAAATTTAATATAGGCTAATCTTGTACTGCCTTTTGAATATTCATTTCCTGTAAATGCAAGCCCTACTAAGCCCCATAAAAATATAGGAAGATGTAAATACGCAAGTATGGTACTGTCTTTATAATTTACTGGCAACGTATTAAGATAATACCCGGAAATTAGGAACAACGCTGCAAGGGAATAAATAATACTTTTTTTCGGAGTATTATTGTAAACAAAATAAGCAGCAATAAAGGGAATTACACCAAAAGCCAAATTAATTGGAGCAATTGCTTCCTGCTCAACAAAGTGGAAAATGATTCTAGTGCTTATGCCGGCCAGAATAGCTAAAAGGCCCATGAATAAGAAACCTTTTTGAAACAAAGATGTTTTTTCTTTATTTACCTTCTCCTTGAAATGCAACCTTTCATACCAAGCAGCTAGAACCTGGGAATCAGGATTTTGGTCCCATGCTTGTGAGAATGATTTTTTAAAAGCTTTCGGATCTTTTCTATACATCTTCTCCAACTCATGAGGGTTATCCATATTTTCGATAATCAAATTTTGATTGTTCATAATTTTACCTCCTCTAATAAAAAACAGCTTTGTTACCTTTCTATAAAAAGCATCTCACTGATTTATTATGATAATGATTTTAATACACAATTTATTGTTTTACAATAAATTATTATCAATTATAAAGATTTTTTTATTGTATATTTCATTTCAAACAAAAATATATAGTACTACTTATTCAAAAAAATATCCTATAGAATAGACTTTTTTAAGCGTCTATTCTATAGGATATTTTTTAATTATCATATTTTTATTTGTTAAAACAACTTAATTCTCAAACACAAAATTAATCTTATTATCTTTCCACTCTAACTTCGCATCAAATGTTTTCTCGCCCTTTTTAAAGCCTTTAATTAAATCGGTCTTTTCACCTTTTAATAGCTTTGTCATATTCTTTTGCGAAATTGTTTTACTTAATATTTTCTTCGAGATGGTAAAGTCACATTGTGTCGTGTTGTAATTAGAACAGCCGTAAAACGTTGACTTATCAATTACATCGCCATCACATTTTTTACAGCTACCAACCTTTTTACCTGTTGTAAATTTCGATCCTTTTCGCTCAATCGATTCAACATGCAATCCAGTAAAGTCCCATTTCTCTGACATTTCCACTGCATCTTCAATAATTTTAGCTGATAGCTTTTTCGTCTGTTCCATAAATGTAGCTGGTGAAGCTGTACCTTCACCAATTTCCGCAAGACGTTGTTCCCATTTCGCAGTCATTTCTGGTGAAGCTAGTATTTTGTCACCAATTGCGGTAATTAATACTTTTCCTTTATCAGTCGCATACACTTGGTTTTTCTTTACATCTATATACTTACGGTCTTTCAGCATCGTAATAATACCTGCGCGAGTCGCTTCCGTACCTAAACCTTCTGTTTTCTTTAATACTTTCTCCAGCTCTTCATTCTCTAAATACTTACCAGCTGTTTTCATTAACGTAATAAGTTGTCCTTCTGTATAGCGCTTCGGTGGCTGTGTTTTTCCTTCTTTCACTTTCACCTTTACAACTTTTCCTTCTTCGCCTTCAGCTACAATTGGAAGAATGGTTTCGTCATCTTTATCGTCTTGGAAAATAACTTTACGCCAACCTTCTTGAATTTGCTGTTTTCCTTTTGAAATGAATTCAGCACGTTCATCTACAAGCGTAATGATTGTTGTATAGTCAAAGATTGCAACTTCATAATGAGCTGCAATAAGCCTTCTTACGATCATATCGTATATTTTCTTTTCATCACCTGATAGTCTGCTTGGGTTTGTAACTTGCTCTGTCGGAATAATTGCGTAGTGATCTGTTACTTTCTTTTCATTTACATAACGCTTGTTATTCATAATGGATTCAACCGGAGCCGGTAATAAGCCTTTATATTCATCAAACTGACTTAACTTCTGTAAAATATCAGGGAACGTCGCTGCTTCTCCTTGTGTAACATAGTTAGAATCTGAACGTGGATAAGAAACAATCCCTTTTTGATATAGTGCTTGCGTTATATCAAGCGTCTTTTTCGGTGAAAACTTAAAGGCTTTATTTGCCGTTGCTTGCAGTGATGATAAGTTAAATAAAAGCGGCGGCTGAAACTCTTTACGCTCCGTTTTCATTTCCTTCACAACAGCCGGTTTCCCTTGGCAAAATGCCGCAATTTTATTCGCCATATCAGGGTCTTTTAAACGGGATTCATTATCCTTTTCCCATTTCCCGTCATATTTCTTTCCTTCTATATTAAAGGTTGCAAACACTTCCCAGAAAGGCTCTGACTTAAAGTTTTCAATTTCTTTCTCTCGCTTTACAATCAATGCTAACGTTGGTGTTTGGACACGACCAGCAGAAAATACATCATTCATTCCTTTTTTCTTTAACAAAATACTAAAGACACGTGATGCATTCATACCAACAACCCAGTCAGCGCAAGATCTTGTGTATGCTTCGTAATACGTATTAATTGTATCTGATTCATCAAGTAGATTTTTAAATCCTTGGTAAATAGCTTGCTTCGTTAAAGATGAAATCCATAGACGTTTCATCGGCTTTTGCACGTTACAAAGATTAATAATATTTCGTACGATCAGTTCCCCTTCACGCCCAGCATCTCCTGCGTGAATGATTTCTGTTACCTGTGGATTATGTAACAGCTGTTTCACAACGTTAAATTGCTTATACTTTGACTTTGTTACTTCAAATTGAAATCGTTCAGGAATCATCGGTAACGTATCAAGTGACCATTTTTTCCACTCTGCGTGATAATGCTCTGGATTACATAACTGCGTCAAATGACCAATTGCCCATGTACAGTACGCTCCATTTGGAAATAACTCATTCGCTTCTACTTCTAAATATCCATCTTTCCGGCGATATTTAAACTGTGAAACAAGAGCCAACCCTTGATCTGGTTTCTCGGCAATAATTAATTTCATTTTATAACTCCCTATCTGTATTCCAGTGTTACTTTCATTGTCTATATGTTTAGAAGCGATGATAAAACAACAATCTTATTTATCATTCGCGGTTTGTCTCGCAAATGGGAGACCTATAATATTATACGCTTATTCTTTATGGCTTCACAATAGAAACTCATAATATAACAATTTCTTTCACATGCTTATAATTAAAAAAGACGCCCTAAAAAATCAAGCGTTCCTTTGCTTACATCTATGAAATTGTGCAGATAATATGCAGATATTAATAAGCATAAGTACCCTCCATATAAACATATGATGAAATGAACGATAGGACAAGGAGGTATCATAATGTTTGCTTATACGTTAACTACCTTAACACTTTGCTGTACTTCGATTCTTATTACATCCTATATTTCTAAACGTAAGGGTACCCTAATGGAGTATATGGTATTTATTATGTCTTTTAGTATGAGTATTGGTTTAAGTATTGGTTTTTACTTAGGCATTCTCTTTAAGGGGGAATTACTATATTCTACTTTGCTTGCTATTTTAATTAGTGGTTTTATCGGTTTCTTAATCGGTCTACGTTTTCACCTATATACTGCTTTAGAAGGAATGTTCTCTGGATTAATGGCAAGTATGATGGGAGCAATGATTACAGAAATGTTAAACGCTCAACAAGCTCATAGTATATTGTTCATTAGCCTTTTACTTACTATAACGATTACTATGTCCTGTGTGATTCAATTGTTATCGGAGAACTTTTCTACTTTTATCCAACAGCGTTTTTTGTTATTACTTTCAATTAGTGTAGTAATTATCGTTGCCGTATTTACGACATTCCCAGATCATACTCCTGCACCTTCACCTGGGCATAACCAACATATACATTAGTACTTGCAACAAAAATGAATAAGCAGCTATCCATAGGATAACTGCTTAATATTACTCTGGCTTATTAGGAATGTTTCGGTTTGGAACATAATCCGATTTGTAATCTGTATATTTTACTTCTGTTACCATCCCAGCTGAAGCATGGTGTAAATCATGACAGTGGAACATCCACTCACCAGGATTGTCTGCTACAAAGGCTACTTCATATTCTTCTCCTGGCCTCAAATTCAATGTGTCTTTAACAATCGGAGAACCTTCTATCGGTTTTCCATCTTTACTCAACACCTGGAAGAAATGACCATGTAAATGCATTGGGTGATCATCCATTTTAGAACGATTTACCAACTTCACTTTTACTAAATCACCCTTTTTTACTTGAATTGGGTCAATATCCGGAAATACCTTTCCGTTAATTGTATATACCATTTCATTTCCATTCATTTGCGTATTTAAGTCCATATTATATGTGGCAGTATACTCTTGATTTAACGGGAAACTTCCTAATTTTTTAGTACCATATTTCATGATATCTACTTTCGGTAATTTTTCTTTTTCGTCTGCTTTATCTTTCATCTCTTTGCTGCCATCATATTCAATAACAGCTTTCATTCCTTTTGCACCTTTATTTTTCGAATGGTCTTCAACATACCATTTCCCAGTTTTATTAGCAGTAAATTCAATATCATAACGTTCACCCAGTGCGATTGAAATTACTTTATCCTTTATAACTTTTGGATCATTTATTGGTTGACCATCTGTCGCAATTACTTTTATATCATGACCGTGAACATGTATATCATGTGATAGATAACCAGCATTAACGAGTCGAAGACGAACTTTATCTCCCTTATTCACTTTCAATGGCACTACTAAATCACCGCTTTTTCCATTGATTGTGAATAAATCATACATACTCATATCATGACCTTCCATCTTCATATTTCCATGGTCCATTCCCGCCATATTGCCAGAGTCTTTTTGATCACTGCCCATGTCCATACCAGAATGAGCCATGCCGTTCTTATCATCATTCTTTTCCTCATTTTCATTACCTTTAGATTTATTACCTATTTGCCCTTTTGTCATTTCTTTTAACTGCTTATTCATTTCTTCTTTATCTGTAACCCATTCATCCAACATTAATGTGTAATCTTTATCATATTTTTCCTTTGTATCTTCTACAATGAGCGCTCCATACAAACCTCTATCTAATTGATTTACAGAATCTTGATGCGAGTGATACCAGTACGTTCCTGGTACGTTCGCTTCAAATTCGTAAGTGAAACTTTTTCCTGGTTCAACTGCATCTTGTGTCACGCCTGGAATTCCATCCATGTTATTTGGGACAGGATATCCATGCCAATGAATAGATACTGGTGCAGATAACTCATTTTTTAATGTCACTTTCACCTTTTCACCTTTTTTCACCCGAATTTCTGGACCAGGTGATGAGCCATTAAATGTCCAGACTGGAACAATAACACCGTTACCTAACTTTTGCTTTTCTTCTTTCGCTACTAAAGTAACTTCTGGTCCTTTTTCAACCTTCAATGGTTTTGTAGCTGTTTCAGCCTGTATTGTTTTTTTATCTTTCATATTTTTATGATCATTTGTTGTATTTGTGGCCAAAGAACATGCAGCAATTAAAAATATTACAGAGACCGTAACAGCTGTTAATACAAATCGCTTCATGGAAAATCCCTCCTTTTTCTTTTTCAAAATCATTATAGAACTTGATTTTCAAGAAAATAAGGAGATGTAATTAGATAATACGTAAGCTAATTGGAAGATTACTAAAAGCGGAGACATTACAAGAGGCGAATATTTTAAAAGTATAAAATACTTCCCTTGTAGCGACTATATTAGCCGTTCTCATATTTATTTTGACGTTATTTCTTAAGAAACAATAACACTGCTATTATTAAATAAGAAAAATGTAGCTAAAATGCTCTTCACAAAAGAACTTAGATTTTTGTATAATAAGAACTAATGTTCCTCACAAGGAAACAATGGACTCAAATTACACAAATATATCAAATAGAAGAGGATTGATATACGATGAAAATTGATAGACCAAAAATTTCACCAGAGTTATCTTCAAAGAATTTTCAAGATATTTTTTATGAAGAAGATCCAACATTGGAAGTGTGTGAAATTATAGACTCCACTTTCGAAAATGAATCTGTAGATAGAGTGCGATTATATGATGCGGTGATAAAAAACTGTAAGTTTACTAATACAGACTTTAGCAATATTGATATTACAGATGTTTGTTTTGAAAACTGTGATCTATCAAATGTTAATTTAAGCAATTCTTCTGTTCACAGAGTCGAATTTAAAAACAGTAAATTAATCGGAGTAAATTTCACAGAATCTAGCTTAGGAAATGTTAAATTTGAGAATTCAATTTTGAATTTAGCGGCATTTGGAAATTCCAAACTAGAAAAAATCATCTTCAATGAAACTTCATTAAATAATGCAGATTTTTTTGACTGTAAACTTAAAAAAGTTGAATTCCAATTATGTAGTCTTGATGAAGCTAATTTTGATCAGACATCACTGAAGGGGATAGATATTAGTTCTTCTACCTTTGATACACTTACAGTTTCAGTGAACGATTTAAGAGGATGTAAAGTATCAACATATCAAGCTGTTCAGTTTGCTACTTTATTAGGATTAATAATTAAAGATTAGTATTTCGAAGAAAAGAACCCTATCCCGAATCATGGATTTTTTAATTGTCCACGATTCGAGATAAAGTTCAAATAAATTAGTGATGACTCTTTTATTATTTAACTACAGCTTGGTTTCCTTTTACATGTTCATTATTTACACTCATAAATTCTTCAATTTCTTCAACTTCCCTAATGATATCTTTTGACAAGTTTTCATACCCGTCTTTCGTTACAAGAATGTCATCTTCAATACGAATTCCAATTGATTCTCCTTCAATATAAAGACCAGGTTCAATTGTTATAACCATACCTTCTTCTAACACTCTATCTTTATATGTTCCTACATCATGTGTATCTAAACCAAGGAAATGGCTGACACCATGATAATAGTATTTTGATAACTCTTCATCTTCTTGAATTAAACCAATTGCTTTACACTCTTCTGCCAGTACTTTTTTTGTATGCTCATTTAATGCAGCGAACTTTAATCCTGGCTTAATAAGTGCTGTTGTTTCTTTTAATGCTTTTAATACAATATTATAAATTTGTTTTTGACGACTAGAAAATGTTCCATTTGCCGGGAATGTATAACTAATATCAGCGTTATAGTAGTCTTTTTGAGCACCTAAATCTAGTAATACTAAGTCACCATTTTGAATTTGTGCATCATTATCTTCATAATGAAGAACTGTAGCATTTTTCCCACTCGCCAAAATTGTATTGAACGCATGGTGCTTAATGCCAGATGATTTCAGTGTAAAATCAAATTGAGCTTCTAATTCATACTCCATCATGCCTGCTTTTGCATTTTTTAACACATTGTAAATACCATCTTTCGTTACAGTAATCGCTTCTTTAATAATTTCAATTTCTTCCTCTGTTTTAAATACTCGTAATTCACAAATGTTCGGATATACATTACCAATTGTTACGTGTGGGTATTTTTCTCTTACATGTTTAGCAAATGCTAATGTTTTTGTCTCCGTACCATTCCAATCACGACGTTCTATATCTAAATATAGATGCTTCGCATTTTCTGTAAAAAGTATATTTGACATTGTCTTTTCAAAGCTATCTAAATATACAACTTTCTTTATACCTGAAATTTTCTCTGCTTCTTCGTTAGAAACTGTTTTACCGACCCATTTTTCCATTACTGGATCTGACTTTTCAATGAAAAGTGTTTCTTCAACACTACTTCCAACCTTTTTCAGCATAAAAATAACATTTGGTTCATCGATTCCCGTTAAGTAGTAAAAATTACGATTCGGTACAAATTTATAATGTGCATCAGCTGACATATGCGGTGCTTGTCCCGCAAATAATATCGTAATAGATCCCTCTGGTAATGTGTTTGCTAATCGTTCTCTATTTTGAGCAAAAAATGTTGATTTCATAATAATCCCCCTAGTGTTCTATGTATGCTTGTGAAACTAATCATCAATACAATTCATTCTATTATTGTTATAATTTTTCGTCAATTAATTATACTCATAGCGAAAGGAGAATTTTCATTACTCGGGCCTCTTCCACGCTAAATTATGCATACCACTCCACAATTTCTTGATATTTATTCCATATACTTAAAATCTCATATATAGGAAAGGAGCCATAACTTTGAAACATTATGTAGCAACAGGGTTAGCAATTACTTCTTTATTAATAATTTCAGGATGTTCTAGCAACGTCGAAACAGCACCAGTGAAAAAAGAAACGGCGCAATCTCAACCAAAAAATATAGAAACAGCAAATACGAGTCCGCAAGACTTCTATAAAGAAATTACATCCGGAAAAATCGAGCACATTCACGGAATTGGCTATGCAGGAAATATGTCTGGGGTTTCTATCGCCACTCATAGCGGGATAAAAGTTTATCAAAATGGCAAATGGCTTGAAACTAAAACTGGACTACATGATTATATGGGCTTTCAGGCAACGAAGAACGGGTTCTTTGCCAGCGGTCATCCTGAACCAGGAGCAAATTTAAAAAATCCTTTAGGATTAATGAAAAGTTCTGATGGTGGTAATACTCTCGAAAAGCTAGCTTTTTATGGAGAATCTGATTTTCATAACCTTGCTGTCGGATATAATACGGAAACAATTTATTTATACAATGAACGTCCAAATTCTAAATTGCAACAAGGTTTTTACTTCAGTACGAACAATGGACAAGAATGGAAAACTAGTAAATTGAAGGGGCTTTCAAGTGCAATCCACTCCTTTTCAGTACATCCAGATCAATCTAGTTTAGTCGCGGTAAGTACTAAAGATGGTGTTTACTTATCTACAGATTACGGAAATACATTTGAACTATTCTCTAAATCACTTGAATCGACCGCAATTACATTAAGTAATGAAGATGTTATTTACGCCCCTATTAATAAGCAAATCGTAACGAAGAAATCAATTGCTACAAATGAAGAAACAAACATACAAATTCCACCTTTAGATTCTAAAGATGCAATTATGTATATTTCACAAAACCCTCAAAATTCAGCCGAAATCGTATTTGCTACAATGAAATCAAATGTATTCCTCTCTACAGATGAGGGTAATACGTGGAAGCAGATTGCTAATGAAGGAACATTCCAATTTAAGTAGAAAGGTGAATATAACGTGTTTTCAACAATTAGTGAATGGAGCTATCAACTCATGTCTCCTTTAATGGCTGCCGCGAATGCTACGAAATCTGTACCTCTTTTATTTTCGTTTTTATTAGGCATAGTAGGTACCCTTGCTCCTTGCCAATTAACAGGAAACATTAGTGCTATTACACTTTATAGCAACCAATCTTTACAAAAGGAACATGTATGGAAACATATACTTTTATTCATTTTAGGAAAAATAATGGCTTTTACGACGCTTGGACTATTAGTATGGTTTTTAGGAAAAGAGATTCAGCAAATATTGACTTTGTATTTTCCATGGTTACGAAAAATGATGGGACCCCTATTAATTTTAATGGGGCTACTGTTGTCAGGTATTATAAAAAGAAGATATTTCTTCTCGATTAAATTTATACGAAATCAAAATGAAGTTGGTTCATTTTTACTCGGATTCTTCTTTTCCTTAGCTTTTTGTCCGACTATGTTCGTTCTATTTTTTGGAACGTTAATCCCTTTATCTTTATCATTTAATTACGGGTACTTGTTTCCAACGTTCTTTTCGATAGGAACTGCTCTTCCTATCGTCGTATTAATGTCCTTCATCTCCTATCTGGGATTAAACGGGGCATTACTAAAGAAGAGCAGGAAAATAGGAAATAGCATTCAGCGTATAGCTGGCTTTCTCCTTATTTTAATTGGATTTTATGATACTGCTCTTTATTGGTAATACATACAAAAGATAAGCTCTAGTGAAATGAGCTTATCTTTTGTAATATTATATTCATTTTTTCTTTTGCTGTAGTTGAGCTAATAAATTCTTAACAAACGCGAGAAACAGCGGGTCATTCTCTTTTTTAGGTGACCATTGCATAATAAGTTGTCGTGGAATTGTAATTTCTATCGGCTGTACAATGAAGTCATGAATAATTTGCTTATGTAGTCCTGATAACGGAACGATTGTTATGCCATTAACTTGTATAGTAAGTGCTAATGCTGAACTAATTGATTCTGACTCCATCACTTTATTAACTGTTATTTCATTTTTCATCAAATACGGTTCGAGCACTTCTTTGCAACCAGAAAGCGGCATAATAAAAGGATAATTTTTTATATCATTAATAGTAAGGTTAGGCGGAACTTTTTTTGAAGAAACCATAACATACGGATCTTCACCAATGACATCATAATGAAATCCTTGTATTAAATTTTCTTTTATAGAAATAGAAAAATCTGCACTACCTGATGATAGCCAATCTAACACTTCTTGATAGCTTCCTTCTCGAACTGCAAGTACATATTGACTATGATCAATATTCCCTAGTTGAATACACTCCGCCAAACAATATACAGTAACGGAAGGATACGTAGCTAGTACAATTTTATACAAGCTTTTATTCTTCAACTGGAAAGCTGTTTCCTCAAGTTTTTCATACTCCATTAGAAGTCGATTCACACCAACTAAAAATTCTTTGCCATTTTCAGTTAGAATCGTTCCTTGTCTAGAGCGATCAAATAACGTTATAGCATATCGTTTCTCTAATTTATTAATAATATGTGTTATTGCTGGCTGTGTCATATGTAATTCCTTCGCTGCCAGACTAATGCTATTTAAACGAGCCACATATGTAAAGACTTTAAAATCAAAAACATTCATTCTGTTCTCCTTATATAAAATATATTTATATCATCTATAAATAACCTTCATTATATTTATGAAACCACTTCATTTATACTGAGTATACATCATCAATATTGCAAATAGATGAAACTTATATACCCTAGAGGAGTGTTGATTAAATGAGTACTTACATTTTAGTACACGGAGCATGGCAAGGCGAATGGGCATGGGAATTAGTTAAACCTGAATTAGAGGCTTTAGGTCACACAGTTGTTACACTAGATTTACCTGGAAGCGGAAAAGATATGACTCCTTCTCAAAATATTACGTTAGATTCCTATGTTAGTGCCGTAACGGAAGTTATAAATCAACAAAATGAACAGGTTATTCTAGTTGGACATAGTATGGGTGGAATCATTATCACTCAAACTGCTGAACTTATACCAAATAAAATCGATAAATTAGTATATCTTTGTGCCTTCTTACCACAAAACGGAGAAAGTCTTGGTAGTAAATTAGACGGAGAAGACGGCCCGCAATTCACTATAAATGAGAATGACTTAACTGCTGAACTTATACCTAATCTAATTGAACAAACATTTTTAAATGCTATAGAAGACGAAGCGATTATAGAAACTTCTTTTAAACAAATGCGTCCTCAACCACTAGGACCATTCCAACAAGAGCTGAAAATATCTGAAGAAAACTTTGGAGCCATAGATCGCATTTATATTGAAACGACTCTAGATAGAGCGATTCCAATTGATTTTCAGCGCCGAATGAATACAGAAACACCTTGCAAGAAAATTATTACTTTAGAAGCTGATCATTCTCCATTTTTCTCTAAAGTATCAGAGCTTGTTCTTAACTTAAATGAATTAAGCTAAATTTTTCATAAAATAAATAGACACCTGTGAGTGTCTATTTATTTTACTAATTAAAAGTTATCTATACTCTATCTACATTGCCATGCCCTTTTGCTTCATCTCCCACTTTTTATACAGTAGTACTGCACCAAATAAAAATACTCCCGCAACAAATGAAGCTACTGGTAACATTTTTATCATTTCATCTGGAAATACGAGCGGCAATAATGGAAATGCATACGCTGCCGGAATACGTACACCAACAATTTTTAATAAAATAAGCATTAATATCATATTTAATAAAGTGACTACAATCCATGAATCAATCGCAAAGTACAATACCGTTCCAACAGTTGCAGATGCAGTTAATACGACTATTTGTTTAAAAGCCATTTTTTCATTGTACATCGGCTTTTGAAGTGATTCATACACGACAACTAATATTGGTGGAATAACTGCTAATTGTTCATAACCAGTTATCCAACATAAACTGATCCACACAAAGTTTAGTATTAGAAATACAATCATATACTTATACTGTATATTCACTTTTCGCTCCAGACCACTGTTCAATTTAAATATAAGTACACCAACCATTAATATAAATGTTAAAGCGCAGACCGCGATAACAAATGACCATTCCGTCGCATTTGTTACTAATGGTAATAAACCTGTCGCAACTGATGGTGCTAAGTTGGATTGAATTACACGCAAAAACAGCATCATGAATACAAGCGTTAAGCTTACTTTCCCTAAATAGGCTATATCCATTTGATTCACCATAAAACCGATTACAGCTGTTATTGACGGTGCAATAAAAATTTTTTCTGGTTGTCTTAACCATCCTGGCTCACGATACGCCCATAAAGCAATTGCCATCGCCGCTATTTCCGGCAAAATGACTTCTGGATCATTTAATAACACACCAGCTATTACCATAGCTAAAATAAATAAAATAGCAATCGTATATGAGATGATTGTTTCTTTCTTTGAAATTACTGCATTCATTATTACATACTCCTTTTTGCTTATTGCTTTCATAATGTAAAACAACAACTTAATATACCCTACCACAGTATTGTATATTAACATCTTTTCTATTTCAAGTATTAGTAGTCATTTACATTCTCTCTCACCCCATACACTTACAAAACAAGGCATTTTATAGACATTGACACTTATTAAAAGATAGGTTAAAATAACTATACATTAGTAAGTAGCTAATGTAATTAAATCTAACTAGAGGTGAAACAAATGAAAAATATTTTATTCCGTATTAACGAATTGTCAAAAAAAGAAAAAGCAACTGGATTAACAGTTGATGAAAAACAAGAACAACAAATGTTGCGTCAAAACTATACACAAACATTTCGTGGAAGCTTAGATTCCATTTTATTAAACACAAAAATTGTTGATCAAAATGGTCTTAACGTTACACCAGCCACATTACAAGATGCTCAAATACGTTTAAAATTAAGCAAATGAGTTCCGCGCTAAAGAATTTTAATAAAACATAAACAGAGCTGGATTTCCTATATAGAAATTCCAGCTCTGTTTATTGTCTTTTCTAATTTAGTAAACGAGCGATACATCGCAATTCTCCACGACACAATCATCGCAAATGCAAGTAAGAAAAACATTCCGCTTAACTCTGCCAAATCAATTGATTGGCTTAAATATGACTTTAATGCCACGCGTACAGCTAATAAGCCTACTAAAATAAATATGAATGCTTTTGACGGTTTCATAAATATATGTTCGCCTTTTATTTCGAACTTAGTTGTTTTAATAAGAAAAATAGAAAAGATAAGCCCTATACTAATTGCCTCGACTATTTCTAACGATGTTAATCGAAACTCTGGTAAAAAGTACATCATCCCGTCTGTACTCATAAAAATTGGCGGCAATATAATTTTCTTTTTCGTTACCGGCTTTTTCGCTGCTTTAAAACGTAGAAACATTACCCCAACAGCCATACAAACTGCTACGACACTTGATAAAAGTGCTATCATACTTTCCCACTCCTATCTATTTAAATGACTTTTTTAGCAAAATCATAAACCAAACGAGCCCGATACTTATAATAACATGACCTAATCCAGCCATATGGCTTAAACCGTAAAAGTCAGTTCCATTTACTTGTAGAAGACCTCTCCATAGCATTGTAGCAATAGTAAAGATTACTCCTACATTATAAACAACAAACCATGCACAAAAGCTCTTTGTTTCTTGTACATGAAACACTTTACATAAAGCTAAAGCAATTAAAAAGAATACAAAACCGAGCACTAATACATGTGTATGCACTAATTGCAACATTGTGGATCCTTTAATTCCTTGTGCTTTCGTATACTCTCTTGCAAATACACCTGATAATAAACCAATAATTAAGTAAATAAATGCCGCATTATATAATTTCTTCATTCTATTCCTCCTGTTGTAAACTTTCTATATTCGCTGCAATCATTTTACGGAAAGTTTATGAACGGAATATGAATAAAATATTACATCCTATTTTCAAATAAAAAGCCATTTTGTTTATATTGGTTTTCCCATTTCAAAATTACGGTGTCTCTTATACCAATAGCTTTACTAATTTCTCGGTAACTTTCATTTCCGTTCAAATAACGTTGAACGATGTATATTTTTTCATCAGTTGTGAATTTAACCATAGAAAAACTGCACCCCAATTGTTAGACTGTGTCTAACAATTGGGGTGCAGTTCAGTTTTTAATGGTGGGATGCTCTTTTATAATTTATTCATTATTGATTATTTTCCATCCTGTAAGTTTCTAGCTTAATTTAAACCATTGCTTCAGTTTCTATAATTACTAAAATTACCCTTTTCTCATAACCGTCTAATATTCCTAAAATTTCCGGGATTTTTGAGTTCATGCGGTTAAGCCCTCTCAATTATTTTAGAACTTAACTAATCTTAGTTTGTAACTCCATTCCAAACATCGACATCATTATCATCTAAAATGGCTTTGATTTTATCTTTCTCAAAAACTACCAGATATTCATAAGGTAAGGCTAAAACTTGAATAATTGAAGGTCTAATTTTTAGTAGCTGATATGCGTAATATACTTCTAATTCACCGTCAGTTTCTTCTGTTTCATCGACAGGACCGATATACCAACCAGAATCACCTTTGTCACAATCCCTAGCTCTTTGTAAATAAACCTCATCTAGTTGTAACACATTTTTTGAAGTCACTATTTTATCGCTAAACTTTATTGTTTCACCGTCAATATTTAACTGACGTAAACAATGTACTTGTTCTAATTGCACCCATAAAGCAATTGTTAGATCATCTGTAGTATCCTTAAATGGATTTTTTGTATAATCTGGGGCAATAATATGATACCCATCTTCACGTTTGGATAGAACAAAAATAGACCAACCAACTTGCATAGAAAATCTATCAACTAATTTGTTATCTTCTACTTTAGTTAGCAAATACAATAACTTTTCTATCTGGGGGCCTAAATGTTCTTCTGCTGTAGCTATTATCTTTTTACCACCTATATTTTTAACTATTGTTTTCAATGGATTGTAACCTCTCTTTTATTGATTTTTTCAAAGCTTCTCTAGCCACTGCTTCACGTTCTAACATTTCTAGTCTTATAATTTCCGGAACATTACCGTATTTAGGGTGCCCCGGCCATGTACTCCAATCTTTTGCATTCAATGTAAGTTTTCGCTCAATGTGTTGTGCTTCTTGACGGATATTTATAAAGAAATGAGATAACTCTTTATCATTGTGCCAAGTTTCTAAAATACGGTTAAATAAGCGGTTGCTTCGATTTTTCAATTCGTGAAAATCAGCTTCCGCTTGTTCCTGAGTTCGAAGCGCGGATTAATTTCGGTCCTGTTCTTCAAATACACTTCGTAATTTTTGATTTAACTGTTTAATTTGGTTTTTGATATCTCAATCCATTTTTTTCCTCCTACCGTTTTATCTTTACGAAGGTGGTCATATTAGCGGAAAGTATTGTGAAGCTCGTGATCCATTCTCTCAAACTCTTTGGCTACCGAATGAATGTTATCGACCGCTTGTTGAAAGGTGGTGGAAAATTGTTTCGTCAAATCTAAAACTTGTTGGTTCGCTTCTTGTGCTTTTGAATTAACTGAAAGCGTAGTACGTGTCACCTTTTTTATAGAACGATTTGTTGCGCTTTGGATTGTATCTGAAGCTGCCCTCATTCGCGTTGCGATTTGTGTAGCGCTTTGAAAATTACTTTGAAATTGTCCCATCGTATAAACCCCTTCTATACTTAATAGAGCATGAAATTTATACCATATTAGTATAGATTTTTATATTGATAGAGAACCTTTGTTGGTAGGGTGTTTTTTAGAGTACGAAAGGTAATTCAATTATAAAAATAGCCTATCATCTTTTAATATTAATTGGGAATTTATATTGTACTTACACTACATTAATATTTAATTTTTAAAATTTTACATGTGGTAAAATAATAAATTGATGAAAAAGGGGACAAAATATCAGTAAATAATTCACCGCAATATAAAGTAAAAAAACTGCACCTCCAATTGTTATGCGTGTCTAACAACTGGAGGTGCAGTTCACTTTTCAACTTATTTTAAATCTTCTATTGAGAAAGCACCTGGAAGTAATTGCTCAACAGTCACTTCTTTTTCATCACCTTTTACATTCGTTAATACTACAGGCATTTTCGGATCACAGAATTCAGCAATTACTTGTCTACACGCACCACATGGTGAAATAGGTCCATCAGTTTCTCCTGTAATAACTAAATAACTAAAATCGCGCTCACCTTCTGATACTGCCTTAAATATTGCTGTTCTTTCTGCACAGTTACATAAACCGTAAGAAGCATTTTCTATATTACAACCAGTATAGATTTTCCCTTCTTTCGTAACTAACGCTGCGCCAACAGGAAATTTAGAATACGGAATATACGCTTTCGATAACATCTTGTTTGCTTCTTCAATATATTTTTTCTTATCCATATTATTTCCCCCTCAAAGTAAATGAAATGATGATTAGTCAGTAATAACTGTATGAACTAATTTAGGAGCCACTGCTGTTTCAGCAATAGAGATGTTCTCATAAATTTTTGCTTTTACATCTTCTACATTTTCACGATTTGCGTAGATTGTTACGAATGGCTCGCCTTCTTTTACTGCATCGCCAACTTTTTTACGTAACATTAAACCTACCGCTAAATCGATTTCATCTTCCTTCGTTGCACGACCTGCACCAAGTAACATAGCTGCAATACCAATCTCATCTGCAACAATGTTAGAAATAACACCTGAAGTTTTTGCAGGTACATCAATTACATACTTAGCTTGTGGCATTTTTTCTGGATTGTCTACAATTGAGCTATCTCCGCCTTGATTGCTTAAGAACTCTTTAAATTTCTCAGTTGCTTTTCCGTTTTTCATCACTTCAATTAGCATTTCACGAGCTTCTTCTAACGTATTTGCTTTTTTCGCAAGTACGACCATTTGACTTCCTAATACAAGTACTAATTCTGTTAAATCTTCTGGACCTTCACCTTTTAACGTATCAATCGCTTCTTTCACTTCTAGAGCATTACCAATCGCAAATCCAAGAGGTTGTGACATATCTGAAATAACTGCCATTGTTTGACGTCCTACATTATTTCCGATACGTACCATTGCATGTGCTAATTCTTTTGCATCTTCTTCTGTTTTCATAAATGCACCAGCACCTGTTTTTACATCAAGTACGATTGCGTCAGCACCAGCTGCAATTTTTTTACTCATAATTGAACTTGCGATTAAAGGAATTGAGTTAACAGTTCCTGTTACGTCGCGTAATGCATAAATCTTTTTATCTGCAGGTGTTAAGTTTCCTGTTTGTCCAATAACAGCTACTTTGTCACGGTTTACAATATCAATGAACTGCTCTTTCGTAATTTCAACGTGGAATCCTTCTACCGCTTCTAATTTATCAATTGTTCCGCCCGTATGTCCTAAACCACGACCAGACATTTTTGCTACTGGTACATCTAAAGCAGCAACTAATGGTCCTAATACTAATGTTGTTGTATCACCAACACCGCCAGTTGAATGTTTGTCTACTTTAATCCCTTCAATTGCTGATAAGTCGATCGTTTCTCCAGACTCAACCATCGCCATCGTTAAATCTGCACGTTCGCGATCTGTCATATCTTTAAAGAAGATTGCCATTGCAAGCGCACTCACTTGATAATCAGGAATACTTCCGTCTGTATATCCATTAATAAAGAATTTGATTTTTTCAGTCGTTAATTCTTTGCCGTCACGTTTTTTTGCAATAATATCTACCATTCTCATTACAATCACCATTCCTTTTTATATTATATGAATCTATTAAAATAGTAAGCCAACGATTGTTGCTGATAAGAAACTTACTAATGTTGCACCGAATAGTAATTTCAAACCAAATCTTGCGACTACATTCCCTTGCTTTTCATTTAAACTCTTAACTGCCCCTGCAATAATCCCAATTGAAGAGAAGTTTGCAAATGAAACTAAGAATACAGAGATAATCGCTGTCGTTCTATCTGAGAAATTAAAGTTTCCTTGTGCTAAATCTGTCATAGCGACAAATTCATTTGATACTAATTTTGTTGCCATAATATTTCCGGCATTAACTGCTTCATGCCAAGGTACACCCATAATAAATGCAAATGGTGCAAATGCATAACCAAGAATTTCTTGGAACGAAATACCGATTACACCTTTAA
The DNA here is from genome assembly GCF_045291115.1 of Bacillus sp. PPSBB_2. Lineage (NCBI taxonomy): Bacteria > Bacillati > Bacillota > Bacilli > Caryophanales > Bacillaceae > Bacillus > Bacillus sp. PPSBB_2. Next base: position 1,896,412 of record NZ_CP147983.1, on the reverse strand, counting down.
ATACTGCATTAATGAATGCGATAAGAGCAACGAAACCGACTAACATAGCTGCTACTGTAATCGCAACTTTAAATCCATCAATAATGTATTCCCCTCGTAGAATATAGTTTAGATCAGTATTTCTGCTTTCTAATTACCCTGATTTTAAAAAAAATAGATAACAAGATTCCTTACGGAATTTGTTTCGATATTATTGAATTTCCCAGATACAATGGATGTATGGAAAGGATCCATCGGGAATTTGCTCATTTCCCCTGTAGCTCTGTCTACGATAAAAAGTCTGTTACCCGAGCCATTGCTATCACTACCAACACACTAGCTGTTTCGATAACTGATTGGGCTTTTGGATAGTAGTTCAAAAGGTAGCCCCCAAAAGTTGTCATTGTATTCTCGTAGGCGAGGTTGTGGTTACGCAATGAGCTTCTGGGAAATCCCATAGTATCGAAGCATATTCCAAATAACCAATGAAAGGAGGTCCTTCCAAATGAACTTATTTGTCGGATTAGATGTCAGCTCTGAGAAACTAGATGTGTGCTTTTTATCAGACGATAACCAATTGACAATTCTTCTTGAAGCGAGTCTCGGAAATGACGTGAAAGGCGCTCATCAAATTAAACAAAAAATTTTAGAATTTCAAAATGTGTACTCGTTTTCTCAAATCGTCATAGGCATGGAGTCAACTTCTATGTACAGCTTTCATCCTGCTACATTTTTTAATGAGGATCGAGAATTAAAGCGTATAAATACCGTCGTTACCATCGAAAATCCTTTTCGCATCAAGCAATTCAGTCGAATATTTGATGAAGATAAAACAGATAAAAATGATGCGATGCGAATCGCTGACTTTTTAAGAATCCAAAGATTCACTACGTCTCCCATTAAAGAAGAGAAATATATGGCTCTTCAACGTTTAACTCGCACACGTTACCAATTAATTGGACAACTTGTAGAAACGAAACAACATTTTCTCGAAAATTTAACTTACAAATGCAACACGCTCACGCGTGAGTTAAAGAATAGCGAAACTCCTTCTTCTGTATTTGGAGCTACCTTAATCGCTTTAATGACAGAAGATTATGGGTTAGAAGAATTAGCTCAAATGCCTTTAACAGATTTCGCCTCTTTGCTTCAAGAAAAAGGTAACGGCCGGTTTAAAAATCCAGAAGGATTAGCGAAAACGATTCAACGAGCCATTACTATGTCTTATCGTTTAGGAGAAGTCGCTCAAGAATCCATCAATATTATCCTGAGTATTCTTGCTCGCGAAATTCGTGCACTCGAAGCCAGTATCAAAGACCTTGATAAGGCAATTGAACAGCTCGTAATGGTCCTACCAGAATACCAATGCTTGACGAGTATTCCTGGTGTTGGAAAAGTGTATGCTGCTGGATTACTAGCTGAGATCGGACAAATCCAACGATTTGAAGACCAAACGAAACTAGCTAAATATGCCGGATTAAGCTGGAAAATCAAGCAATCTGGAAATTATCAGTCTGAAAATACGCCCTTAACCAAACAAGGCAATCGTTATCTTCGCTATTACTTAGTTGAGGCTGCCAATTCAGTAAGAAGATATTTGCCTGAATATCAAGCATTTTATCAAAAGAAATACAAAGAAACACCCAAACATCAACACAAAAGAGCCATCGTCTTAACCGCAAGAAAATTTGTGCGTCTGGTGGATACGCTACTACGTAACCATCAACTCTACACGCCACCAAGGAGCGTGATAGAAAAATAACACTTTGTTATTGACGCAATCTTGGAAACGGCCCGAAAAAATTTCATTTTTGGTCGGGTCTATTTCCGTATGCTGAAAAAATCGCACCTAGAAAAAATCAGTCTTGTTTTACTCTTGACTTATTACCACTAGAC
>NZ_CP147983.1:1681346-1889139 GCF_045291115.1 Bacillus sp. PPSBB_2 | reverse complement strand
CTCGTAGAATATAGTTTAGATCAGTATTTCTGCTTTCTAATTACCCTGATTTTAAAAAAAATAGATAACAAGATTCCTTACGGAATTTGTTTCGATATTATTGAATTTCCCAGATACAATGGATGTATGGAAAGGATCCATCGGGAATTTGCTCATTTCCCCTGTAGCTCTGTCTACGATAAAAAGTCTGTTACCCGAGCCATTGCTATCACTACCAACACACTAGCTGTTTCGATAACTGATTGGGCTTTTGGATAGTAGTTCAAAAGGTAGCCCCCAAAAGTTGTCATTGTATTCTCGTAGGCGAGGTTGTGGTTACGCAATGAGCTTCTGGGAAATCCCATAGTATCGAAGCATATTCCAAATAACCAATGAAAGGAGGTCCTTCCAAATGAACTTATTTGTCGGATTAGATGTCAGCTCTGAGAAACTAGATGTGTGCTTTTTATCAGACGATAACCAATTGACAATTCTTCTTGAAGCGAGTCTCGGAAATGACGTGAAAGGCGCTCATCAAATTAAACAAAAAATTTTAGAATTTCAAAATGTGTACTCGTTTTCTCAAATCGTCATAGGCATGGAGTCAACTTCTATGTACAGCTTTCATCCTGCTACATTTTTTAATGAGGATCGAGAATTAAAGCGTATAAATACCGTCGTTACCATCGAAAATCCTTTTCGCATCAAGCAATTCAGTCGAATATTTGATGAAGATAAAACAGATAAAAATGATGCGATGCGAATCGCTGACTTTTTAAGAATCCAAAGATTCACTACGTCTCCCATTAAAGAAGAGAAATATATGGCTCTTCAACGTTTAACTCGCACACGTTACCAATTAATTGGACAACTTGTAGAAACGAAACAACATTTTCTCGAAAATTTAACTTACAAATGCAACACGCTCACGCGTGAGTTAAAGAATAGCGAAACTCCTTCTTCTGTATTTGGAGCTACCTTAATCGCTTTAATGACAGAAGATTATGGGTTAGAAGAATTAGCTCAAATGCCTTTAACAGATTTCGCCTCTTTGCTTCAAGAAAAAGGTAACGGCCGGTTTAAAAATCCAGAAGGATTAGCGAAAACGATTCAACGAGCCATTACTATGTCTTATCGTTTAGGAGAAGTCGCTCAAGAATCCATCAATATTATCCTGAGTATTCTTGCTCGCGAAATTCGTGCACTCGAAGCCAGTATCAAAGACCTTGATAAGGCAATTGAACAGCTCGTAATGGTCCTACCAGAATACCAATGCTTGACGAGTATTCCTGGTGTTGGAAAAGTGTATGCTGCTGGATTACTAGCTGAGATCGGACAAATCCAACGATTTGAAGACCAAACGAAACTAGCTAAATATGCCGGATTAAGCTGGAAAATCAAGCAATCTGGAAATTATCAGTCTGAAAATACGCCCTTAACCAAACAAGGCAATCGTTATCTTCGCTATTACTTAGTTGAGGCTGCCAATTCAGTAAGAAGATATTTGCCTGAATATCAAGCATTTTATCAAAAGAAATACAAAGAAACACCCAAACATCAACACAAAAGAGCCATCGTCTTAACCGCAAGAAAATTTGTGCGTCTGGTGGATACGCTACTACGTAACCATCAACTCTACACGCCACCAAGGAGCGTGATAGAAAAATAACACTTTGTTATTGACGCAATCTTGGAAACGGCCCGAAAAAATTTCATTTTTGGTCGGGTCTATTTCCGTATGCTGAAAAAATCGCACCTAGAAAAAATCAGTCTTGTTTTACTCTTGACTTATTACCACTAGACTAATACTTCAAAGAAAGTCTTTTTCTCTTCTTCTTGTACTTCTAACATATCTTCTTCCTCAGTAACTTCATACGGGTTAATGATAGAAGCAATGATGAAACCACCGAATAAGTTAAGCACTAAAGCGGTTACAACATATTGTGGTTTTAATAACACCATATATGATCCAACGATAGACATAGAAACTGTAGACATTGCTGATGCACATAATGTATACATTCTTTTCTCTGGCAATAACCCTAGTTGTTTCTTAACTGAAATAAATACTTCCGATTGTCCTAAAATCGCTGATGCCACAGCGTTATATGATTCTAGTTTCCCCATTCCATTTACTTTACTTAATGCTAGACCGATAGATTTCACAATAATAGGTAATACTTTAATATGTTGCAAAATACCTATTAAGGCTGATATAAATACGATTGGCATTAATACACTTAAAAAGAACGAAAACTCTTTTTGATTTACTAATCCACCAAATACGAAATTCACACCGTCAGCAGCATATTTTAATAGCTCTCCAAAACCATCTGCTATTCCGCTTATTAATATATTCCCTACACTTGTATTTAATAATAGAAACCCCAAAATGAATTGTAATATAACCATCGTTATGATTGGGCGATATTTGACTTTCTTTCTATCATTACTAGCAAGCCAAGCGATACCTAAAATCAATACGAGGCCAAAAACACCGATTAAGTATTTCATAAGCCGTTTCCTCCCATTCGTATCCGCTTACATTTCTTTCAATTATTAAAGCAATAGATATACTTTAAATGTATATCTATTGCTTTAATCTTTTATCGATTAGTAGTTATCTGTAGCACCTTTTGCATCATTTAATACGATTGCAACACTAGCACTTGCTCCAACGCGAGAAGCTCCAGCAGCTACCATTTTGTCTGCATCTTCACGTGTACGAACACCGCCAGATGCTTTTACACCAACGTTTGGTCCTACTGTTTTACGCATTAATGCGATATCTTCAGCAGTTGCTCCGCCAGTTGAGAATCCAGTTGAAGTTTTTACGAAATCAGCACCAGCTTTTACTGATAATTCACAAGCACGTACTTTCTCTTCATCTGTTAATAGACAAGTTTCAATGATTACTTTTACAAGAGCTTTTCCTTTTGCTGCTTGTACTACTTCATAAATGTCTTTTTCAACAAGTTCGTTGTCACCATCTTTTAAAGCGCCTACGTTGATTACCATATCAACTTCAGTTGCACCTTTTGCGATAGCATCTTTTGTTTCAAATGCTTTTGTTTCAGTCGTACTTGCTCCTAATGGGAAACCGATTACAGTACAAACGTCTACATCATGTCCAGCTAGTTCATCAGCCGCTAATTTTACCCATGTTGGGTTAATACAAACAGAAGCGAATTTATATTCCTTTGCTTCTTCGATTACTTTCATAACATCTTCTTTTGTAGAATTAGCTTTTAAAATTGTATGGTCAATTAACTTTGCAATGTTCATTATCTTCACTCCTCATATCTTTTAACAACTTCATTCTAACTCTTAGTTGAACAAATGTAAATATACTTTTGAAATTTTGTTCATTCTTTTTTAAAAGTAATTTTCTTGTAGCAAATAAAGCGCATTCTAACAAAGAACACTTCAGATATATAATCAAAATTTTTATGTTAACAATGGTAGTATGTATCTCCATATCCATAATTATTTTTAAAAAGGCAATTTGTGTTCAAAAAAGACTCCTATCATTCATACATAACAAAATAAAAGGCATTCTCAAAATTAACATCTTGAGAACGCCCTTTATTTCTAATCTTTTTGATAATGTAACAATTCTTTTGCTGTATGCTGATCGATAATTAATACATTTGCATACCCGCCACGTAACGCACCATCAATTGCTTTTATTTTTCTATTACCACCTGCAACTAAAATAGAGCGTTTCTTTAATTTCAGTTCCTCTAACTCAATTCCAATGGTACGCTTATTGATTTCTTCACTACTAATATTTCCGTCTCCATCAAAGAAACGTGAACAAATGTCACCGACCGATTGTTTTTTGAGTAAATTTGTTTCATCCTTATCGAAATAACCTAATCGGAATAATAGCGCTTCGTCTCGCACTGTTCCTACAGTAAAAATTGCAATATTCGCTTGTTTTCCCATTTCGATAATGTGATGAATATGTCGATCCTGCTCCACTAATTCTTTTGTCACTGCATTATCAAATATAACCGGAAGAGGTAGATTTCTTGGCGTCGTTTGAAAAGCATCTGCAAATAAAGCTATCGTCTCATTCGCATATGTATTTACACTTGAATGACTAATACCACCTTTTAGCTGGACAACCTCTACCCCTTTTACATGTTGCGGTACGATTTTTCTAGCGATTTCATACATAGTCATGCCCCAGCTTACACCAACAATATCACCGTTTTTAACCGTCTTTTCCATATACTCAGCAGCATATTTACTTATATACTCTGTAATCGTTGCATATTCCGGCACTGGAGAAAATACCACATGTGCCTCTAACAAGTTGTACTTTTCTTTCAGTAAATTCCCGACGTTATCTAAATCAGCAAATGGATCAGCGATGCTAATTTGAACAAACCCTTTTTCTTTCGCGTACTTTAACAATCTAGAAATCGTCGGTCTTGAAATATTTAATTTATTAGCAATTTCTTGCTGACTATAATCTGATTGATAATATAATCTTGCAACTTCAACGCTTAATTGTTGTTTATCTTTTTCCATAGTAACTCATTACAAATCCCTTCCTGTATTTCCCTTTCGTTACAAGCATTATACAGCTTTATGCAAAAAAATTCGACTACTGAATTTTATTTAACTGAACTTCTATTACGCTTATTATATATAATGAAATCGTTCAATAAGAAACATGAAACATCATCTAAAGACTACCTTTGCTAAAAACTATTCAAATACCCCTTATAAACAGAAGATACTGTTTATAAGGGGTATGTATTCAATTTAACTTTATAAAAATTGGATGGAAACAATGCAAGTTCTCACTTATTTAGAATAAGTGAAAAGATGATGTTTTATTTGTTCAATAAAATAATGATGGTGTATATTATCGTTAGATACTCGACTTGCCATAATAGCTCCCTCCATTGAAGATGCAAGAAAAGAAGCGAGCGATATAATGTCTATATCTTCTTTAAGTTCTTGTTTCTCTATTCCTTCCTTTATGAGAGAAGCCATTAACATTACTGTATCATCATAACCTTTTGCTGCTGCTTTTTGTAATTCTGGAAATACTCCGGTACTTTCGATTGCGCTATTAAGTAATGGACAGCCTCCAGCAATAGGAGGATTATTAGCTGCATCTTGATATACAAGGAATATTGCAAGGATTTTATCGATTGCATTCTTTTTATTTTCCATTGCTTTATGAAAATGACTCCACATAATCTCACCACTTTTGTCGTAGGCAGCAAGGACAATTTCTTCTTTACTTTTAAATCTACGATAAATAGATCCTTTAGGTAACTCAGTAGCTGTCATTATATCCTGAATGGATGTGCGAGTTATCCCATTAGTATTAAATAAATATAATGATGTTTCAATAATTTTTTCTTTTACCTTATCAACTTTAGTCATGCTTTGTAATCCTCCTAATGAAAACGATCCTAATATTCTAGGTAATGTTTACCCTCTATTTTCTTAATTTTTTTGTAAGTATAAATAAGTTCGGAACAGAAATATCTTATCAATCCCTATCTTATGGAAACCTCAAACAATACAATTTGAAAAGAAGTTAATCAAATTATATTATCCATATAACTTAAGTGAATTTTCTGTTAAAATAACATGACCGATTGTTTAATTCAGTCATATTATACAACTAATTTTACCTAAAATCGTAGAGGTGTAAAAATATATAGTTAATTTTAACGTATAGACATATGATTATTATATATAATTTTTATTAATATGTTTAGCTAAAGTGTTTGAACTACTCCCACTTTCACTTCGTATATTAAGATATCTCCCGCAGTCCTTGCAGTTAAAAGCCTTATCACTTCATTCTATAAAAAGCTAATTGTCAAAAATTAATGAGTACTGAAATTTGATTGTAAATAAGCAACTGAGATATAAATATATTTGTTGTTTACCATTTTTATTTTATTGATAATTTATAAAAGGGGTTTAAAAAACTAGAAACTTATAGTATCATTAGTTTCCGAACCGAACGGTCCGGTTCGATGTTTATATAAATATATTTTAGAAGGAGAACATAATGCAGAAAGAAAAATCAAAGATTCTAAGTAATTTAATTATGGAGGTAACAAAGTGAACTTTATACAAACCAATAAAAAAGAAATTAATATGCTACTAGTTTTTACAATCTTTACACTACTTCAATTTGGCTGGTTCATATTATTTGGCCTATCACTTTTAACTAACAGCAATTTAGCTGACTCAGAATTTATTATTAGTGCCATTGCTTTTACTGTACCTGCTATTATAGGAATAATTTTATTTAAGAAAGAAATTATTGAGAGTTTTGCTTATTTTAAAGAGAAGACAATTTTGAAAATAGTAAGTGTTCCTCTGGTGGTTTTATTTACGGTAATTGTAGAACAGACTGTTATGCGTTTTCTCGCACTTGGTCAGCCAGAGAATCAAGAACAGCTCCTTGAAACGGGCGCGGAGATACCTCTTATATTTACATTACTTGTATTTGGTATTCTCGGTCCAATACTTGAAGAAATTATATTTCGTCATATAATATTAAATCGTTTTTCACATTATATTGGTACTGCTATTGCATCTATCATTTCGATTCTAATTTTTACATTCCTTCATACGAACCAGCTTTCGGATTATGCTCTTTATTTACCTGGCGCGGTGATACTTACCGCAGCTTATCTTATTTCTAACAGATCCCTTGCATATGTTATGGCGATACATGTGTTAAATAATTCTATTGCTTTTATTCAATTGCATATATCATAGGAAAACATATGTAATTACAGGTTTTGATACAAAAATACTCTATGTTTTTATCGAGTATTTTTGGCAACAAAACCACTTTTTCTACGGCATAATAAAGCCTTAAGAAAGCTAATCAAAAATTATAATATATTAGGAGAGTGTCAGTCATGATTGTAACAACGACTTCTGGAATTCAAGGTAAAGAGATTATTGAGTATATTGATATTGTAAATGGTGAAGCTATTATGGGTGCAAACATTGTACGCGATGTATTCGCCTCAGTTCGTGATGTTGTCGGTGGCCGTGCTGGTGCTTATGAAAGTAAGCTAAAAGAAGCCCGTGATATTGCGATAGACGAAATGAAAGAACTCGCAAAACAAAAAGGTGCGAACGCTATCGTTGGCATTGACGTAGATTACGAAGTTGTTCGTGATGGAATGTTAATGGTTGCTGTAAGTGGTACAGCTGTACGTATATAAGTAAATAAAAAACAGGCTCCCCCCTTGGAATTTATACTTTGAGGGGAGATCCTGGTTCTGTTGCAGATTTTAAAGAATAAAAAGAGATGTTGATAAAGCATTATATGTCGAAAAAACAAAGTTTGAGTGTAAACTGTGTTTTTTTATATAGAAGCCTCATCCCATCACTATCAAGCTAAAATTTTGTGTTAACTTGTAAAAAATGTACATTTTTTACTTTGGGGTAATTTTGAATCCTTAAGTTTATGGGCATGTGCTGGTACCCTCTAATACTGTACAAATTTTTTATAAATGGTTGTAAGGTTCTACGTTTTTGACCATTCTGTACAACGATAACTTTGGTTTATTGATTTCACCTGTAATCTGGTAGCCTATCCTCTGATACAATTTAATGGCAAGTTGGTTCTCTTTCTTTACCGTCAGAGAGCATTTGGCAAAGCCTTGCAGCGAAGCTTGTTCCTCAGCAAACTCAATTAATCTGGTACCTATCCCTAGTCCTCGACTTTCGGGCAGTAAGGCAATTGTTCCGATGTGAAACTCGTCATCTTCTCCCTCCTTCAAGGTAAACATGGAATAAAGCATTTTGATATTCAGAATATTATAAACAACAAAACCCAGCTTTCGGAACGAAAGCAGCTGTTTAAAAGTGGGCCAGGCAAGACGATTTAAAACGGGTATGGGATAGCAAGTAATCATCCCTAAAGTTTTCCCGTCCATTTGAGCTTCATAGGCGTATTGATGACTAAAACGGTTGTTCTCCTGCCGCCATAGCTTACAAAATGTCCAATCGACTGTGTTCTCCTCCTCAGATCCTGCAAGTGGAAACGCCATGTATTCCAATGCCATTACATTTAGCTGGGCGCCGACCATGGATTGATGAACAGCCTTTACAATAGAGATTTTATTCATTATCCTATTGCTCCTTTTCACTTTCTATATTATTAATATTAATTATCATGGATTTGAATCAGTTCACTTCCCTCTCAATTCATCCTTAGCTTTGAAACCATAATAAAATGTATTTAAAACAAGCTCTGCAGCAGATTTTTTAGCCACATTTCCTTCATGTACCTGTTCCCAGGTATGGAAAAGCAGAGCATAAAGCGTATTCAAAATCCATTCACTGCTAACTGTTTGCTGAAAGTAACCTCTTTGTTGTAGCAATTCAATAACGCGTCTTAAGGGTTCCCTCAGCTTCTCTTCTGCTTCACCTAATTCTTTGTTGTTAAATACAGATGCATCATGACCTAGAAAATAGATTTTGTCACCTAAAGGGATTAACGCTTCAATAAGTTCCGGGATATAGTTTTCGCTTCTTTCCTCATCCAGTGGAATCTGGTTTACAGTATCACTTACCAGTTGTATAGCCCGATGGCCCAAGAACAGCATCAATTTCTCCCTGCTTTCGACGTAGCGATGGAGTGTAGCAATTCCAATTCCCGCATATTCCGCAATTTCATTCATCGAAGCAGTAGGATTTTCAACAAGCAATATAGTAGCTGAATCAAGAATTGCATTAAATCTCGCTTCCTTCAACGCTGACAAGTCTTTCTTCATCGTCAATCTCTCCCTTTTTCTGTATAAAGTCGTCATTTTTGATAGATAAATATATCATTTGATATTATAATAAACAATCTCAAATAAAGTGTCCAGCTGCTGAATGTAGCTTTTCAAAAAGAATTATATTCCTGAAACTGATAGTACTTTGAATGTTTCATTTTTAGCATTTCATTATTTAGATAACGATGAAGAAATTAAATTCTTTAATGTAATAAATACAAGAGCCAAAGGAAATGGTACGAGTTACTTTCTGCATAAAGTTATCGGTTTATTTTAAAATTCACTTCCGGGTATTGGGTTATCAGCCTTTTAAGGGTTGAGCCGTCATCCTTCTGTTTTACATACTGGTCAAAAAATGCCAGGCTGAATTCGTTAATAATACGATGAACTTCCTTTGGATTTTCACCTGGGCTCTGCAACAGAGGTGAGAACAAATGTAAATCGGTAAAGCTTGTATGATCCGTATGAGGAATGACCATTGACATACCACCGCCAGCTAACCCGCGTCCGTATCGCTCCCTCACTTCAAAGGGATCTGCTTCATCAGGCTCTTCTGCATTCATGAGCAGAAATGGTTTTCCAATGCCACTTTCAGGCAAGATTTCACCATACAATGTACCATCCATATTGATAGCTGCTTTGACACGAGAATCTTTTGCAAGTATTTGTGCTGCGGTAGCTCCACCGTAAGAGTGGCCAAACATTCCAATTCGCGATGTATCCAGTCTTCCTGTAAAGAAGCCGGTCTCATCATTTTGGTTAAGTTTCTCTATCTGACTAAGGACAAAGCTGACATCTTCCTCCCATAATTTTATGTGGCTATCCCCTTCATCAGTTAAATTGATGGGCTGTACGTAAGCAGTTCGACCATCTGGAAAGACGGTAGCTGCAGCATCAAAGGTATGATCGATACTTAGAACAATGTACCCTTGACTAGCCAACTCCTCAACTTGAAACGTGTTTTGATTACGAAAACCATTAAAACCATGAGAGAAAAGTAATATGGGATAGTGATTCTCTGAGTCTGAGAGTTGTAAATCCATAAACGAATGAGACTTTACCAATTCCATGTGGCTGAATGCAAATGCAGGAATGGACAATGTTTTTTCCAATCCCTTGGAGAGCTCATTTATGTTACGAATATAAGGTTCTCGATCCCCCTTGCTTTTTTCAGCTGCAGGATACCAAATTTGCACCATCAGTTCGCGCCGATCGTTTGGATTTTTCGAATATGGTTCATTTCTCTGATGATCAACCCAATGATATAGCTTCGTACCGACCCTATGTGGACCAGTTGGTTCTTCAAATGAAAATACTGGCATAAGTAAGGGTAGCGCAACTGCTACAGACAAATAGATACATAGTAACGAAGTCTTAACTATGAATATACCCGAACTTCTAAAGCCCTTTTTCCGCCCAGTTAATAAATAGCATAAAATTAAGATAACTGGGGATACATATGCCGGAATCATCTGCCACCTAAAACCTTCTGCCAATAACTGAACTGTAACCATTACAACGGCAATCAAAGTAGCTAATTTAGACCACTTTTTCGTTTCTCTGCCTATTAACAGTATCCAACTCAATAGACTAAAATTCACTACTATCAAAAGAACTTCCCAGAAATTCATTGGCCTATCTCCTTTGCATGCATTTTACTTCTAATTAAAGAGGTAGTTTTCAGCCTAAGCAAAAGCAGATGAAACACCTATATAGTTGCACCAATTATGCTTAGTAACCGTTTCATTCATTCTACTCCTTTATTCAAATTAAAAACTTAAAATGCCCAGCTACCTTTACGGAAAATTGGTTCTACAGTTCCATCTGGTAGAATACCGTCAATGTCCATCTCACTGCTGCCAATCATAAAGTCCTCATGTGTTACTGAAATATTTGCCCCTAACGTTTCAAGCTGATCGTTTTCTAAATCTCTTCCATCCTCTAAGCAAGTTGGATAAGCTTTACCAATCGCTAAATGGTTCGATGCATTTTCATCAAACAATGTATTAAAATATAAAATTCCCGATGCTGAAATTGGTGATTCATGTGGTACAAGTGCTACTTCACCTAAATAGCAAGAGCCTTCATCCACATTAATAAGCTCCTGTAATAATTCATGTCCTACCTGTGCTTCTGCTTTAACAATTTTTCCTTCTTCAAATGTCAGTTTAAAGCCATCGATAATATTTCCTTGATAAACTAATGGTTTTGTATTGCTTACATAGCCATTTACACCTTGTTTCATCGGTAACGTATAAACCTCTTCTGTCGGCATATTAGCCATGAAGATAGTATCATCAGGAGTTTTACCACCTCCAGTAATCCATTTATACTGTGGTGCTAATGCAATTGTTAAATCAGTACCTGGCGCTGTATAGTGAAGCTTCATATATTTTTTATTGTTCAGTAGGACCGCACGAGATTCTAAATTTGTTACATGTTCACGCCATTTTTCAATAGCACTGCCTTCACCAATACGAACAGCTTTAAAAATAGCCTCCCATAATGCTGGTACTTGATCCTCAGCTGCTAAATCCGGGAACACCTTCGATGCCCACTTTGGTGAAGGAACTGCTACCATCGACCAAGCTATTGAATCCTTCATTACGGCGTTGCGATTGTTTCTCAGAGCAGCTCCTGCTACCTTTTGATAGGTAGCTAGACGCTCAGATGAAATACCTGTAAATTTATCAGGATCTGTAGCATCTATCATTAATAGTGCTCCTTTACGTTCGATCAGCTCATCATTCATTTTGACTATCCACTCTGGGAAGCGATTAAATTCTTCATCTGAGGCATAATCAAAGTAAGCACGTTCCATTTCTTCATCCGAAAAATTAACATGAACACGCCCTGCCCCAGCCTTATAAGCCTCTTTGACAACTATACGGGCGAAATCCAATGCATCTACTGATGTATTGACTAATAAGTATTGCCCTGGTTGAATATTAACACCGATTTTCACCGTAAGTTCTGCATATGCTTGTAATTTTTCTTCAAAAGTCATATTATTTACCTCGCTTTTATCAAATTGGTTTTGAATTCCCCTCACTAACCTGCTTTCATACCATACTTTCTAAACTTTGATTCAATTAATATTGGTTTGTTTTTCAAAAAATCTAATCAAAGGTATCAAACACTACATCAAATTATAGAGTTCTTTATTGTGAAAGCTCACTCATTTCTTCCCAATCTTTTCAATGCTGCTGCACCTAAAGGCTTACCATCAATGGGGCGTTTAACATTCTCAATCACTCCTTTATCTTTACAAAAGTATTTTTGATAGATAAATATATCATTTGACATAAGATTAAATCATTTTAAACGAATTATCAAGTCGTAAAATTTAATTTTTAAAAAATTCGGTAAAAAAACTATATGAGCATGGATTCTATCAAAGGGAGCGATAACGAAAAGATTTTTACGCACACATGGATACGAAATTACCGCTCAAAAATACCCCCCTACATTTATCTGCAAGAGGGCTATCTTTTTATTCATTTTGCCAATAAACAAACATGTTTCCACTTTACCAATCTTTTTTCATGTTTATATTATCCTATCTAGATGAAGATATCTCCTAGAGGTAACACCACATGCCCATCAAGTTAAGAGTTTAATTGTTGCCATAAAACGGGAAAACTGAACCGGATTTTTATGAATAATTATGAAGAGATAGAATTTTAGTTTTGGGGATATTTCAAAAGTTTAGCTTGATGGGTATATGAATCTCCTCTCTATAACAAATATTTTTTAGTAAATGTTAAAAATTTTGCGAGAGTGTAAATTTTTAACATTTTAATTTTTCTCAATTGTATAACTTTATTTTTGAATTATACTTAATTCGTAATCCCAAAATTAGGAAAGAAGCTTTAAGATAGGACATTTATCTTAAATGTTTACTTGGAGGAGTGATTAAAAAAATCAATGAAGGTAATGTGTTTCTAAATTAATCAGGAATAGAACTTGAAATGTTACTATGCTTTTTTTACTCATCTAAAAATATCATCAACATTTTTTAATAAGTGCGAATTCAAAAAATCTACTTTCGGCATTAATGAAAAAGCTGATATTTCGTATGTAAGTAATTAATGAATTTGAACGAAAGGACTGATCTATATGAACAGCAGAAAAAATTGTAGATTACAAAAAACTATAAAGGTGTTTGCAACATCCGCTATTTTAGCAACCACATTATTTACACCTATTATGTCAAACAATTTAGATGTACATGCTGAAACTGCACAAACTGCAACTCAATTTGAACAAAGAGAGTTTGACCTGCCAGGTACAGGAAGTTTTTGGGATGAAGCAAAAAGAGAAAAAAGAGGTGAGCAAAAAAATTATATGCCAACAGGCATATATGTGAAACCTAATGAACAGGTTACAATTACAGTATCAGGAACGCAAAAGATTAGAGCCATTATTGGGACACATCAATATGATAAAGAATGGGGAAAAGAAATTGATCTTTCTCCAGGCTCTAATACTATCTCTTCACCAAACGGCGGCGTATTAGGGTTAGATAATTTTCAAAGCACAGGAACAGTTAAGGTGCAAGTAACGCAAGGCGGTAGTCCTATTCCTTTCTTTGTATTAGGAAAACACACAAAAGCAGACTGGATTGCCATGATGAACAACTTTCCAAATGCACATGCAGTACAATTGAAATCAGAACGAGCCGTACTAACTGTAACTCGTGATAGTGCCAATAAATATATTGTAAATCAAGATCCTGTGCCCCTATTAAATAAATATGATGATATGATTCGAGCACAAGACAAGTTAGCAGGGCAATCTGAAACGGATCCTAATCCTTTACATCGTTCAACTCGTCGTATTTGGGCCTTTGTAGAAAATCCTAACGCACAAAGTTGGGGCATGTATGCAAGTTGGGATGGAGCCGTCTTTACGACTGCTGGTGAAGCTATCAAAAGTACTTTAAATGTAAATGAGTTTGGATGGGGACAAATGCACGAAGCGGGACATGCACGACAACAATATCCATGGACGTGGAATGATTTAAGAGGTATGGGTGAAGTAACTAATAATCTATATTCATTAGCTGCATTCAAGAAAATATACCCAAATATACCAACACGTTTAGATACAGAGGGAGATTATAATAGAGCTTTTACGTATTTAAAACAAACAAATAAAGAATATAAAAATATTGACGACCTGTTTGTAAAACTTGTTATGCTTTGGCAACTTCATTTGGCATATGGGGATGATTTTTATCCAAATCTCCACAAATTATATCGTGAGATACCTGAAGATCAACTTCCCAAAACAGACGAGGATAAAATACAGGCATTTATTTACAATACATCAAAAATAGCAAAACAAAATGTACTGCCATTCTTTGATAAATGGGGATTGAAAGCAACACAAGAAACGAGACAAAAAGTAGAAGCTTTAAACACCCCAACATTAATTGCACCTATATGGGAAGCGACGGATGCTAAACCTGTTAAACCACTTGCTGTATTGTCAAAAAAAATAATGAAGGCAAGTGCAAATAGTGAGGAATCAACGGGCTCAGCTAGTAAGGCGATAGATGGAAAAACCGATACATTTTGGCATAGTACTTGGACACCAAATCAATATCCTTACAATTTGACACTAGAACTTGGTGATACACGTACCATTTCACAATTGTCATATCTTCCAAGGCAAGATTGGTCAGAAAATGGCCGTATTTTAACTTACAATATTTATACGAGTGTAGACGGCATTACGTATGACAAAATATCATCAGGAACATGGGAAAATAATAGTGATAAGAAAACGGCAACATTTACCCCAGTTACTGCAAAGTATGTAAAAGTGGAAGTAACGAAAGGACAAAATGGATTTGCTTCAGCAGCTGAAGTAGATATTTTAGGGTATTAATTATTTTCACTTGTAAATGAGTATATGATCACAGGGTGGATTTTGAAATATTTTGAGAATCTGTCCTGTGATATTTTTTGCGTATTTCATGTTCTGTTTTCACTTTATAATTTCTGATAGGAAATTAAGTGAATAAGTTTTAGTTAATACCAATAAAGTAAAAGTCTATAATGATTCTTCAAAAATTTCTTCCTCAAAAATCTTTTTTTGTTTCAACATTTTTCTGACTACTTAATTTTTCAAACACTGCTTCTGCTTCTTGACCATAATCTCTAAATGTACCTCCAGCAACAGAATCAGTTTCTAAATATTTTACCTTTGAAATCAGATTAGGAGTTAAGGAACCCTTATTCTCATCTCCTACTAAAGACATATACATAATTATAAATAGAAATATAACTAATAATCCTAATGTTATTTTCCCTATTTATTGTCTCCTGTTCCAAAAAAACAGTTTCTGTCTATCATACCAACAATAGGGAATGTTCTTTTAGAATTTATAAAAAATATAAAAATACATGACAAACTTATATATAATTGCAAGCTCAACTCTCACAAAAAACAGGATAAAAAAATAAACAGCAGAACTAGTCCACTGTTTACTTTGCCACACCTTCATGTAATTTTTCCGTATAATCCTTTACATCTTTCCAGCTATCTTTCGCTGTATGTAAATCTTCTTTTATAAACGTAAACTCTTCCGGACTAATTCCTTTTACGTTTTGTAGTAAATTATTATATTTTGCACCTACTGTATACCATTGATTTGATATGTTTTGTAGTGCTGTAATTGCTGCATCAATTGTTTCTGTCATGTTTGTTGTTTTATTTTTTACATCAGTCAAAATTACGACTTCTGCTTGTGCTCCTGAAATTCTATCTTTTAAATTGGCGATTTCTCTTTCTGCATTTGCGATATCTTTTTTCGCAACCGCAATCATCGGCCCGCCAGCAAGACATGTTATTAGAGCTACGCAAAGTACGCCACCAGCAATGACCATATCATTACTCTTTTTAATCGAATCGTTATATGTATTTATTTGTTGCTCTAGAGCTGGAATACCAGCATTCGTACTTGCCAATATCGATGTTAACTGATTTGTATCCTCTTTGAAACTATTTGTATCTTTCGCCATTCTATCGCGAAAAGCTTTCAAATTTCCTAATAATCCATCTACCTCATTTTGATTCTTTACAATATCCGCATACAACTTTTCTAAATCCGCTTTTAATTTCCCGCTATCCTTTTGATCAATCGCTATTAACATGTCATTATAATACGATTGAAAAGTATTATTGTAATTTATAATATTTTGATCTGTTTTCATAATTTGAGGCTTCATATTATTTAACCAATATGCTGCATTAATTTTTGCATCTCTTTGATGCTGAATCATATTCCCTTTAAATTCACTATTAATCGAACTTATTTTACTTAAATCCGTCTCTTGTTGATTTTGAATTAATTTTGCATATGAATCCATTGCAAATATGCTTGATGTCGTTTGTGCCATTACATCTTGGAATCCTGCTGGTCCAAGAGAATAGTTTTTCACATTTTCTTGTAGCACCGTTACATTTTGTTCTGCTGCAAAAGGATGTAAAGGAAATGCGTTACTCGTTGCCACCCCAGCAATCATTACCGCTAAAAGACATTTTTTATAAAATCGTTTCTGCATATTTTTCACCTATTCTCTTTATAAGGATATCAAAAGCTCCTGCTCACAACTGAACAGGAGCTTCAAATCATTCATCAACACTTAACGCCCTAACGATTCGTATTCGATTATGCTTTTTTCGTATCTACTACTTTAATATCTTCAGCATAAATCTTTTCTGCATAGTCTTTAATATTTTTCCAGCTATCTTTCGCAATGTTTAAATCTTCTTTAATGAAAACAAGATCGTTTGGACTAATTGAATCCACATTTTGAAGTAAAGAATTGTATTTTGATCCCATTGTATACCATTGGTTTGAAATGTTTTGCAACGCTGTAATTGCAGTATCAATCGTATTTGTTAAATACTCAGTTTGTGTTTTAATATTCGTTAACCCGGCTACTTCTAATTGAGCAGTTGTAATTTGTCCAGTTATTTTTTGAATTTCAGCTTGTGCACTATCAAGTTCTTTCTTCGCTAATACGATTCCAGCTGCCCCACCGCCTACTGCTGTTGCACCACCTGCAAGTAATGCGATTCCTAGTGGCGTTCTCGCACCTGTAGCAATAACTACTGCACCACCAATAATTGCAATTGGTCCTAGAGCTGTCGCAACAGATGAACCGATTATAATTGCGTTATATTTACTAATTGCTTCATTGTGCGTTGTAATTTGATTTTGCAGAAGTGGAATCCCTGCATCTTGACTAGCTAATATAGATGTAATTTGATTTGCATCACCCTTGAAGTTTTGCGTATCCGACGTCATTTTATTTCGGAATTTCTTTAAGTCTTCTACTAACTGATCCACTTGCGCTTTATTTTCATTAATACTACTTGATAATCTAGTTAAACCTTTCGTAAGAGTCCCTTTATCTTTTGCATCTACCGCAGCAACTAAAGTATCATAATAGTTTTGGAATTTCGTATTGTAGTTAATGATGTTTTGATTTGTTGAAATAAGCTGTGGCTTTAATCCATCTAACCATTGCTTCGCATTTCCTCTAGCTGTATTTTGGTGCTGAATCACTTTTCCTTTTAAAGCTGCATCAACAGTCGATACATTTCCAAAGTTAACATTACCTTGTTTAATAATTGTTAAAGCATACAGATCCATTACTAAAGCATTTGAACCTGTTCTTTCCATTGCATCTTTCAAGCCTTCTGGTCCTAATGAATATTCTTCATAGTCATTATAAACTTTTGCTACCGCATGAACTGGAGCTTGTTTCACTGTACTTTCAGCTGCATACGTATGAGCCGGCATAATATTTCCTGCTGCAAATACTGCCATCAGTGCTGATAGAGCCATTACTTTATAAGGTTTTTTTGTCATTTTTCTTCTCTCCCTATATCGCTAATTATTTTTCTGTTTAATGTACTTCAACGTTTGTAACGTAATCTTCAAATTGATTTGTTTGCTTATTCATTTCATCACTTATTTTTCCAATTTGATTGAAATGTTTTTGAAGTAAACTACTGTCTGTATACGTGCCTTTTTCAACATTTGTTTGAATTTGGATCATATTATTATTTACAACTTTCCAATCCGTTAATAACGTTTCTAAAGTTGTAATTTGACGATCAATTAATTCTGTAAAGCTATTTACTTGATCTTCAACGAATGTAATTTGAGTCGCCTCTGCTTCAGTTTGTGATAACTTTTGAATAAGTGGCAATAACTCTTTTTGCTTTTGCTGAATGCGAAGAGCTGCTTCTCTCGTTTGACTATCTGCAGCATTTACAATTTCATTACTTAAAGTACCGATAGAAACAAAATCGATTGTTTTCGTTTGTGCAGTTTGATTTGTGATTGTAAATACTTGTTTACCGATATTAATAGAACCTTTAATGATTTCTTGAGGTCTATTCAAAATAGTAGTTAGTTCAGCTTGAATTCCCCCTTGAATTCTTTTAATATCTTCTCTTAATTTCACAATATCTCCACTTGATCCTTGCAGTGTTTTTATTGCTTCATCGGCTTTAATTGATAAGTTGTTACTATCTTTGTCTAATACTGTTTTAAATCGATTTAACTCTAATAAATCTTGCTCCATACTCTCTTGGATGCTTTGTACTTGCAATTGTAATTTTCCATATGCACTCATAAAATCTGTTTTTGCTTGCTGATCTTCATTTACGTTTCCTGCTAGTTCATAGAGCTTACTATAATAGCTATTGAATCTAGTGCTGTATCTCATCATCTCTTGATTTAAGTCAATTAGCTTCGGATTATATTCATCAACCCACTCTCGTACATTCGCCTTTGCAAACTTTTGATGATTCGTTAAGCTACTCATCGCATTTACCTTAATGTCTGGCTGTTGCAAAATAATTAATCCGTATGCTTGAATAAGCGGTGATTGTGATCCTAACATTCTAATTGGATTGGATAATATATTTGGAGCAATTACATTTTGCGCATATACTGTTTTCACTTCTGTTTGCCCCTCCTTAGCGTAAGCGCTTACATGAATGAGGCAACTCGTAGATACTGCTGTAACCAATAACCCTGTAATTAAAGTTTTTTTCACTTTAACTCCTCCTATGTATTAGCAACTATTACTATCGCATTTTATTATTCTATTTTCTTGCATATAATTTAAGATGGTTAAACTAGAGGACGTACTCACCGTGATTGACGTACGAACCATCTCTCCCAACTGTTATTGCTACGGTACTTACTTATTGTTATAAAACTTTTCATATGTGCTTAGTATGAATAACGTTGCATAAATTTTCTATCGACCCTCATTTTCCACATCGATACAGTGAATATATTACATAAAAATATTATTCATTTTAAACTTAATAACGTAAGTAAATATGAAATCCCGTTTTGTTTTCATATAAGTTTTGTACTGTAAGGTCATTTAAACACAGCTGTTTATATATCGTAAAGAAGTATTTTCATTCCCTTTATTTTCAAGCTTTCATGTCCTTATTTCAAAATATAATCCGATTCGCTTTATCGATTGAAATATCTACATATCACAACAGAAAACACTACTTTCAAATAACCAATTAAATTATATTGGTATAATTTTTAAGCCCGTATGCAATTATGCATAGCATATACACAAAAAGGATAGCTTCATTTTCACAAAGCTATCCTTAAAAATCTTCTTATTTTTTCAAATGATATGGAACTGTCGTAATAACAACATTTCTTTTATAAAGTAAATACGCACGTATGAGTAAACTGGATTGATTATGAAGAATGTTATGCCAACCTTTTTTCGGAATAAACTGTGGTATAACGACCGTAACACGGTAATTCGATTCACTCGCCTTATATTGCACTGTATCGATAAACTTCGTTAGCGGCTGAATAATACTTCTATAATGAGAATGTAATGTAACAAGCCTTACTTCAGGTTGCCACTTCTTCCATTTCTCTTCAAATTTCTTTTCCTCTTCTCTGTCAAAAGCAACATATACTGCGATAACTTGATCTGCCGAAAGGGATTTCGCATAGTTCAATGAATTTTCTACTACATGGGTCATACCTGCTACAGGAACGACAATTACATTCCCCTCAATTGGAATAAGAGGTTCGCAAGTTTTTAAACTTAATTGATCACCCACTGCATCATAATGCTTCTTAATTCGATGGAATAAGAAGATAATAACTGGTAAGAAAATAAGAATCGACCAAACTTGTGCAAATTTAGTTAAAAAGAACATGCTCATTACGATAAAACTAATAACTGCACCAATTAAATTAACCGTTAATCTTAAAGCCCATCCTTCAGGCTTTTCGCGAAGCCATTTTAATACCATCCCTGTTTGAGAAAGTGTAAATGGAATAAATACACCTACTGCATATAGTGGAATTAAATGTTCTGTTTGTCCTTGGAAAGCTACAATTAAAATAATCGAAGCAACTCCAAGTATAATAATACCGTTTGAGTAACCTAGACGGTCTCCTCTAATCGTAAACATTCTCGGTATGAATTTATCTTTTGCAAGGTTAACCGCTAATAAAGGAAATGCAGAATAACCTGTATTAGCAGCGAGAATTAATATTAAAGCTGTTGTACCTTGTATGAAATAGTACATGAAATTACGTCCAAATGTTTGTTCAGCAATTTGAGAAACAACTGTTACTTCTTTACTCGGAGTCACTCCGTAATAATAAGCTAAAAATACAATTCCTGAAAATAACACAGCAAGTAATGCACCCATTGCAAGCAATGTTTTTGCAGCATTGTTTGGCGCAGGATCTTTAAAGTTCGGAATTGCATTTGAAATTGCTTCAACACCTGTTAAAGCAGAACTACCTGATGCAAATGCTCTTAGTAATAAAAATAAACTAATCCCTGCAACTGGTGTACCAATCGGCGCATGTAAAGTGGGTGAAACATGACCAGTTAAAATATTATATATGCCCACACCAATTAATATAAATAGTGCTAAAACGAATAAATAAACAGGATATGCTAAAACGGAAGCTGATTCCGTTACTCCCCTTAAATTTAATATCGTAATTAATATAACAAATATAACCGCAATAATTACGTTGTGTGCATGTAAGCTAGGAAACGCAGACGTGATTGCATCTGTACCAGCGGACACACTTACCGCAACAGTTAAAATATAGTCAACTAATAAAGATCCTCCAGCAATTAAGCCTGGATTCATCCCTAAATTTTCTTTTGATACAACATACGCTCCCCCGCCATGCGGATAAGCAAAAATAATTTGACGATAAGATAAAATAAGGGCTGTCAATAATACTAATACCCCAACAGCGATCGGAATGGAATACCAATAAGCGATCGCTCCAACACCTGCTAAAGCAATTAAAATTTGCTCTGGACCGTAAGCAACTGATGACAATGCGTCAGAAGATAAAATAGCTAAAGCTTTCGTTTTATTAAGCTTTTGTTCTCCAAGCTCCGTTGATTTTAACGGTCTTCCAATTAAAAATCTTTTAATAGATGAAACCAATGCTGTCCACTCTCCAATAATTTTGTACGAACTTTTCTGCTTGTTACAGCCAGTAAACTATTTCCTCAGAAAACAAAAAATGTCTACAAGCCATAGCGAAATAGACTTGTAGACATTATTTTTTTTGTCGCACAAGCTCCACCTTCCTTCTCAATATAACGCTTACGAGGTTAGCTGTCGGATTCGGGCCTATGAGTAGCCCTACCTTTTTTAAGGATTCACCCCATCGGATTATGTACTAATCCGTAAAAACGGGTCCCCCGTACCATGCGGTTTCAGCGATTTAGAAAATTGAAACTGTGGATTATAATACTCCTTTATTTTCAAAAAGTAAACAAAAATTTTTAATAAGAAAAAAATTAAAATGATTGTGCATAATCCACTGAGAAATATACATAATGAATACTAAAAAATCCGCAAAGGAGACCCATATGTCTAAAGAAAAGAAGCCTATTTTTTCCGATTCATATTTAGATGCAGTAGCAAATGAAATTAATCAGTTATATGGTAAACGTGAACAGGAAATAAATTTGACAGATAGAACGAAAAGAAATAAATAATTTGTCATACAAAAAAATAAAAAAGATAGCAATACACTTATATATTGCTATCTTTTTTATTTTTTCATACATCTAATTCTATTACAGATTTGTTAAAGGTCATCTCTTCATACACCTTTAAATTTTGATATATAGATTCTAATAATGGTGCCGCTATAGAAAATTGCTCTGCTACATCCAGTAAATATCCTTGCAAGTGCTTCCCTTCAATAAACGAACCCTTTTCCATATCACGTTGCATTGATGACTTCATATCATACGAAATTTTATCAATTGTTTTCATATGTTCCTCGGCAATATTTTCCTTTACGGGAGCTCCTAATACTCTCATGATTTGTACAGATTCCTCAAATACATTACGGATAAAATCACGGCCGCCTTCACTTTCACGGATTGGTCCAATTGGTGCACGCATTAACGTTGTCACACCGGACATTACAGTAATAAATAAATATTTATGCCACATATCTTGCGTAATATTTTCACTTAAAACAAAACTAGATTTCGTACCTGCAAATGCTTTAGAAATATGCTTTACTCTCTCTGAATTTTGAGACTTAATTTCTCCAAACACAAGTCTGTTGGCAGCGCTAGTTTGTACAATTTCTCCTTGATCGTTTAACGTCGTCTCGATAAAGCATAAACCGCCAATTACTTTTTCTTCGCCGAATTCTTTTTGTAATAGCGATAAATGAGCGATACCATTTAACAATGGAATGATTACAGTATTTTCGCCAACAAACGGCTTCAAATCTTGAATTGCCTCGTTTAAGTGATACGCTTTTGTTGAAAATAAAATGACATCAAATGGAGAAGTTCTCTCTTCTTTCGTTATTAATTTCGGTTGAAAGGAAAAATCCCCGTTAACACTTCGGATTACAAGTCCTCTTTCCTCTAATTGTTTTTTCCGTTTACTACGAACAAGAAATGTAACATCTTCTCCCTTTTCGACTAATCTGCCACCAAAAAATCCTCCGACTCCACCAGCGCCTAATACTAAAATCCGCATACAGCATCCCCCTTTTCAAAATAAAATTTTATAACTTTTAGTATACATAACATTATACATGTCCTCTGCTAAATAAGCTGAATTTCCACTCTCAATCGGGTATAAAACAGTGGTTATTTTCAAATAAATTTGGGCATGTTGTTTCTATAGCATATACGGAAAGGAAACAATGTAGATGGAGGCAATACAAGCAATTGAGGAAAAAGATGTAGCAACAGCTATATTTCAATTTATATTCCCGTTTTCTTTTAAAACTGGATATGAACAAAATATGTTCCCTTTCTTACAAAAAAACGATTTTCGTCCTTTTCGGCTCGATCATCTCGATGATGAAAATACATATTATGGGGAGTTTAAAGTTTCACATCAAAATATGGAAGCATACTATCTTTCATTTACCAATAAAATTCTCTTTCCTCACTCAGAGCATCAAAAGGGCTTGCAACGTTATTCAAAGGACCTTAACTTAACTGGACATTTAACAACAAACCTTATTTCAATCCCATTCAAGATACACTCTATTGATGTAACACTTTGTCCTTATGAACTTGGCTTCTTAACAATTCGAACAGAAGTAAACACTGCTCCAAACATGACTTTATCTGAAGCAATCGAATTCGCTGCTCGCTTCCGTGTACTTGAAACTAAAAATGATACAAATGAGACTATTTGTATTGAATGTAACGGAAAAAAGTATTCCCAAGTGGAAAAATTCATTTTTGGTTATTTATTTCATGGTGTAACTGATTTCTTTGAAAAGAAGAGATTAAGAAGTTCATACTTTCAAACCTTCCCTTTCTTCGAAGACCAAAGAATGTACGTCCAAACTTTATTGTCACTAAAAGAAGGTATGGAACTTAATGAAGTGGATGTTTATCGTACTTCTAGTCTTTCCGGATTAACAAGTGATGGTAAGCCATATGTGAGTGCAAATAACCTTCCTTACATTCATGACTATTTAAAAAAACACGCTTACCAGAGATGGGCTCCAAATCGTTATTTCATAATGGAAGAACATATTTTTACATGTGTAACAAGTGAAGGAGAACGCGAAATCGCTAAACTTGCTAGTCAAATGTACGGGGAATTTTATTACGCTTTATTATTAAACCTATTCCATAAAATTGTTTTATTAAAAATGGCGAACGCCTATGCTGAGCTAAATATTGAACAAGATACTAATGAAATAGAGAAATTAATTTATTCGATCAATTCGTTCACTGCTAATTATTTTTCTTTAGAATTAGTATCCCAATCACAGAGTGAAGATATTTTCTTCCGCTTAAGAAAACTTTTTAATATTGAGGTTCTATACTCGAACGCGAAACAAAATCTTGATAGTTTGTTTAAATATCAAGAAAATGTCGCCTCTAAAAAAGATAGCCTTTTATTATTAATTTTAACGCTCTACTCTGTAGTGGGCCAAATGTTAGGGTTTACTATGATTGACCTTTTAAGAAACACCGATTCAAACAAAATATCGTCACCTCTTGAATTTTTCGCTCTATTAATTGCGATTAGCGGCATTGTCATTTCACTTATTTTAGGAGCCCAAAGTTTATACCAATGGGGTCTACAACATAAACGAAGAAAAGCTTGGGTAAAACAAACTGTACTTTCTGCCGTTAAAGAGAAAGAAGATAAAAATTAAAGAAGATTATTTTCAAATTCTTGGCCCGCTGCAGTAAGTGAATTTTTATCAGCGATTTTCCCATTATATCGGCGCAACTCGAAATATATCAGCGATTTTTTTAATATATCGACTTACCGACAAATAACAGGACCGTATAATAAAAAAAGGGTGCTCCAAAATTAAACTTGGAGTACCCCTTTTATTATACGAATTCAGTTTACTTCCCTGCTTCGATTTGCTCTAATGCAGCAGCTACTTGCTCTTCCGTTAATTCATGTTGTATTACGTAGCGGTTACGTGGACTTACACGACATTCATGAGAACATGCACGTAAATATTTCGCTTCGTTTTCTTCAGAACATAAAATTTTCTTATTACATTCTGGATTTGAACAGTTTACATAGCGCTCACAAGGTTCACCTGTAAAGTGGTCTTTACCAACGATAACATGTTCTTTTTGGTTTACTGGTACAGCAATACGCTCATCGAACACGTAACATTGTCCATCCCAAAGCTCACCTTGTACCTCTGGGTCTTTTCCGTACGTTACAATTCCGCCGTGAAGCTGACTTACATCTTCATAGCCTTCACGAACTAACCAACCAGAAAACTTCTCACAACGAATTCCGCCTGTACAATAAGTTAAAATCTTTTTACCTTCAAGTACTTCTTTATTTTCACGAATCCAATCTGGTAATTCACGGAATGATTCGATATCAGGTTTAATCGCACCTTTGAAGTGACCTAAATCAAACTCATAATCATTTCGTGCATCAATGATAACTGTATCTTCTTGTTTCATTGCTTCATAAAAATCTTTTGGTTCTAAATACTTGCCAGTTATTTCGTGTGGGTTAATGTCATCTTCTAGACGAAGTGTAACTAACTCTGGACGAGGACGCACGTGCATTTTCTTGAATGCATGACCATCAGCTTCATCTATTTTAAATACGATACCGTCAAAACGTGGATCATTGTTCATTGCTTCCATGTATTTCTCTGTTTGTTCTACAGTTCCAGAACAAGTTCCGTTAATACCTTCTTTCGCTACAAGAATTCTTCCTTTTAATTCAAGTGAATTACAAAATTCTAAATGCTCTGCCGCGAATTCTTCTGGGTTTTCAATTGTTGTGTACATGTAATATAGTAATACTCTGTATGGTTTTGTAGTTGCCAATGTATTTCTACCACCTATCTAATTTTTAAAATCATGTATAAGTTAACGTTCATATCAAAACATATATAATAAGAAAATGAATCCCATTTTCTTTTCTTTATACTATTTTCTATCAGTTAACAAAAATAAAAAACAAGATTACACATCAAAACACTATGGTTATGTTGTAATCCCAATATATTATATATCATACAAATGCAATTCCATCAATTAATATGCTGGATTATCGGCTTTATGTTCACATAAATTTCAAAATTGACCCTTTAATTTATTATGTTTCCCCACGTCATCACACCATAAACTCCCAATTTATTTTACGTTATCACACCATCTATTGCATAAAGGCATATAATTTGCATTAAGGAAACTTTCGTGTTCAAATGAAATTATCATATAACATATTTAAATGTATTGAAATAATGAGTAAGAATAAATACAATAATTTCATCAAGTTAACATTTTAAAGTCTAGTGGTAATAAGTCAAGAGTAAAACAAGACTGATTTTTTCTAGGTGCGATTTTTTCAGCATACGGAAATAGACCCGACCAAAAATGAAATTTTTTCGGGCCGTTTCCAAGATTGCGTCAATAACAAAGTGTTATTTTTCTATCACGCTCCTTGGTGGCGTGTAGAGTTGATGGTTACGTAGTAGCGTATCCACCAGACGCACAAATTTTCTTGCGGTTAAGACGATGGCTCTTTTGTGTTGATGTTTGGGTGTTTCTTTGTATTTCTTTTGATAAAATGCTTGATATTCAGGCAAATATCTTCTTACTGAATTGGCAGCCTCAACTAAGTNACCTTTTGAACTACTATCCAAAAGCCCAATCAGTTATCGAAACAGCTAGTGTGTTGGTAGTGATAGCAATGGCTCGGGTAACAGACTTTTTATCGTAGACAGAGCTACAGGGGAAATGAGCAAATTCCCGATGGATCCTTTCCATACATCCATTGTATCTGGGAAATTCAATAATATCGAAACAAATTCCGTAAGGAATCTTGTTATCTATTTTTTTTAAAATCAGGGTAATTAGAAAGCAGAAATACTGATCTAAACTATATTCTACGAGGGGAAAACTACTATGAATAAAGATATAACAAAAGATGAACATCTCCCTTCTGAAAGTACAACCGTACAATCAGCTCACTTAGCTTTAAGTGGAGAAACAAAAGGCTGGAAAAGACTGTTACCATTTTTAGGGCCCGCTTTTATCGCGTCCGTTGCTTATATTGATCCTGGCAACTTTGCTACAAATATCGCAGCTGGTTCACAATATGGATATTTACTATTATGGGTTATACTCGCTTCTAACTTAATGGCTGTATTAATCCAAACTTTATCGGCTAAATTAGGAATTGCTACAGGAAACAATTTACCCGAAATAGCTCGTGAAAACTTTCCAAAGCCTGTGTCTATCGGCTTATGGATACAAGGTGAACTAGTTATTATGGCTACAGATTTAGCGGAATTTATTGGAGCTGCATTGGGGCTTTACTTACTATTTGGAATCCCCATGCTACCTGCCGCTTTAATTACAGCAGCCGGATCATTTATTATCCTTGAATTTCAACGTAGAGGATTTCGTCCACTAGAAGCTATTATTACAGGAATGATTTTCATTGTAGTAATTGCTTTTGGGATTCAAGTTTTTTATGCAAAACCAGAATTAAGTCCCCTTCTTTCAGGACTATTTATTCCAAAATTCCAAGGTGTAGACAGTATATTACTTGCAGCAGGGATTTTAGGTGCGACAGTTATGCCGCATGCAATATACTTGCATTCTGCATTAACACAACGCCGTGTGGTCGGAACAACTGACGAACAAAAGAAAAAGATTTTTCGTTTCGAATTTATCGATATTATTATTGCAATGGTTATTGCTGGAGCAATTAATGCAAGTATGTTAATTGTAGCAGCTGCACTATTTTTTAAAAATGGCTTGCACGTTGAAGATTTAGATGTTGCTTACACTCAATTTACCAATTTAGTAGGTCCTGTATCGGCTGCATTATTTGGGATTGGACTTTTATCAGCAGGACTATCTAGCTCTTCTGTCGGTACAATGTCGGGTGATATTATTATGCAAGGTTTCATTCGCATGCATATTCCGTTATATTTACGCCGATTTATTACAATGATTCCACCACTAGTAATTATCGCTTTAGGTGTAAATCCAACATACGCTCTAGTCATGAGCCAAGTCGTCTTATCATTCGGTATTGCATTTGCATTAGTGCCACTTATTATGTTTACAAGTAATAAAAAGATTATGGGTGCACTCGTTAACCACCGCATAACAACATTTATCGCATGGATAATTGCTGCTCTCGTTATCGTTTTAAATATCTTCTTACTGTATCAAACATTTGTAGGGTAATGAAAAAGGGTATTCCAATTTTAATTTGGAATACCCTTTTTGGATGAAATGATTTTCTTCTAGTTACCACTTATGTATGCCCCTCTTTCCGGCATCATCACACCATTTTCAGTTCGAAAGTAAAGTGGCAATCCTTCCGCAAAAAACATACTTACTTTGGACGGATCTTGCCTTTGATGATGAATATGTAAATGCGGCTCACTTGAACTTCCTGAGTTACCAACTTGCGCAAGAATATCCCCTTCATTTACACGTTGCCCTTCTTTTACTTTAATTGAGCCTTTCTTTAAATGACCAAGGAACAAAAATGTGCCCGTTTCATCTAGTCGTAAATAAATATGATTACCAGCCATTGACTGAAAATTATCCGATCCCGGAACTAAATCTTGTTCATTATTATTAATTGATACAACCGTCCCAGAAGCTGGCGCCATTACTTTTGCTCCATATATTCCGTAATCCTCTAACTTACTACTTTTCACTTCAGCAGGTGGAATGAGAATATCATATGCCCACCTTTCATTTGGTTTTATAACGTGATAGTTCGTTTCTAACCGATCACCACCCCAACCGATTAATGCTCGTTCCTTCAAAGGAAGACGAACTACTACTTTAGGACTCATAGATTGTATATCTGCTGGGTAAGCAATTCTACCTATATTAGCAAACCAACCGAAAGGCCAAGCTCCAATTATAGAAAACAGAATGATTAAAAATAGCGTTCTATCTATCCGCTTTCTAAAAATGCCTTTCCAAAAAAATATTATTATTGATCCTATTAAGAGAAAAACGGAAATTACACTAAAAGCCTGTATACTCCACCAAACAAAGACTGATGTAACACCATTAGCTACATAAACTAAGATCCAACTTATAATTAAAAAAGAAACTATAATTACTAATAAAAATTTCTTCCACATGTCGCATCCCTACTCTCATATCCTTTTTCTCAATGATACAAAGTAAAAATTACGACATATAAAAGAAATACTTACGACTTTCTTACTTTTTTATACTGCGGTAATTTCACAGTAAAAACTGTTTCTTTATCATTACTACGTACAGTGATATCCCCTTGATGGAGCTCGGCTATACTTTTTGAAATTGCAAGTCCTATTCCTTTACCGCCCGTATGAGAACTACGTGATTTTTCACTACGATAAAAATTCTCAAAAATGTAAGGAAGGTCCTCTTTCGGAATGCATTGTCCAAAATTTTTAATTTCTACTTCAACATTCATTGTTTTATTGAAAATTTCAATTGCAATTCCCTTTCCATCTCTCCCGTACATAATACTATTACCTATTACATTTTCAAATAGTCTCACTATAAGTGTCACATCAACTTCTACATGTAGCACTTCATCACTTTTAATATAAAAGCTCATATTGGCATCATCTAATTGTGGTACAAAGTCAATCATGATTTGTTCAATTAATGCTTTCATATCTACTTCATCTTTATGTAATTCAATCTCTCTATAATTTATTTGACAGTATTCTAATAAATCATCTACTTGATTTTTTAATTCATAACTTTTTCGCTTTAATATACTTACATACTGTTCACATTCTTCTCCATTCGAATGAAGTTTATTTCCTAACAGGTCCGCATAACCGATTAAAGATGTTACTGGCGTTCGTAAGTCATGAGAAATATTACTAATCATTTCATTTTTCATTTCCTGTGATTTTTTTTCATTCTCGATAGACTCTTTTAAACTTTTCGCCATTCTATTAACATTTGCCGCTAGTTCACCAATCTCGTCATTTTTCAAAATAGGTATATGTATTTCAAAATTACCGTCACTTATTTCCTTCACGTTCTTGTTAATTTGAGACAACCTTTTCATCAGTGTTTTTGTCATTAATGCAAAGTATGTTGTAGTAAAAATCAAAAAAACTATAAAATATAAAAATGAATATTTTTCCTCTAAAACATTAACCTGACTATATATATTTCCAACCAAAATTTGAAACACTATTATACTTACAGTCGCTAACAAGATGCTACATATGAATGCGATAAAAAACTTAGCTCTAATGCCTTGTAATGATTTAATCTTCAATTTTATATCCGACTCCCCAAACATTTTGTATAAACTTCGGTTCTTTTGGATTCTCTTCAATTTTATTTCTCAATCTTGCAATATGAACCATTACTGTATTATTACTTTCATAGGCTCTTTCGTTCCAAACGCTCTCATATATTTCTTCAATTGTGAACACACGATTCCTTGCAGCTGCCATTAAGTGTAAAATATCATATTCAGTTTTCGTAAGATTGATTCTCTCTCCATATAACATTACTGTTCTCGACACTTCATCTATTTCTAAACCTCTAATATTTATTTTCTTTTCCATTACTTGGGGAGCATTTTGATTGAAATATGTATACCTTCTTAATTGAGCTTTCACTCTTGCTATAAATTCAATTGTACTGAACGGCTTCACAATATAATCATCTGCCCCAGTACTAAATCCAATTACCTTATCTACATCCGATGATTTCGCGCTTAAAAACATAATTGGTAAACTATGTTTCTCTCTAATCCTTCTACAAAGTTCTATACCATCCATTTGAGGCATCATAATATCCAAAATAGCAAGTTGAATACTGTTATTATTTATTATTTCTAAAGCCACTTCTCCGTTATGAGCACTAAAAACTTTAAAACCTTCTTGTTTTAAATTCACATTAATAAATTGAATAATATCTTTATCGTCATCTACAATTAATATCGAATTTTTTTCCATTTCCAAACCTCTTTTTTGAAATATATTCCACATCTAAGTTTATCATAAATCAAATCTACCCTTACACCTTGAATAATCTTTATTTTCAGATTAAATTATATAATAACAAATACATTCTATTTTCATGTGAAAAGGAGCGAAAATATGTTTCCTTTATTAAAAACTGAAAGACTTATTTTAAGAGAACTTACCGAAGAAGATGCACCGCGTATACTACAATGCTTTTCTAATACTAATGTACTGCGCTATTATGGCCAAAAACCGTTACAAGATGTTGATCAAGTGAAACAAATCATTCATAACTTTAAGTTGAGTTACAATGCAAGAAGCGGTATAAAATGGGGAATCGAATTAAAAGACAAGAAAGAACTCATCGGTACCATTGGTTTTCACGATTGGTCTTCTGAGCATAAACGAGCCAATATAAGTTATGCCTTTTTGCCTGAACACTGGGGAAAAGGATATGCGACTGAAGCTGTTTCTGAGGTTATATCATACGGTTTCCATACGATTCATTTAAAGCGGATTGGAGCAATTGTATTTCTTGAAAATGAAGCTTCCAATAAAGTACTATTAAAATTAGGTTTTGAAAAAGAAGGCGTTCTAAAAAATTATATGTATCAAGATGATATCCCATATGATACGAATTTTTACGCTTTATTAAAATCAGTTTAATAGAATTTATGTGTAAAAAACCTTACTTTTAAAAAGTAAGGTTTTTTGTATTTATTCATTAGCAATATAAGCATTCTTATAAGTATAAATACCACCAAATTGATGCTTTTCAATTCCTTTTACATAATCCTTTTGTACATATGCTGAGCCAATATGATAAAGCGGCGCCACCGCAGCATCTTCTAATAATACCTGCTCGGCTTCTCGCAACGCTTCCCATCGTTTTTCCGTATCTAGTACAAAATCCGTTTTCGCTTTCTTTATTAATTCATCGTAACGAACATTAGAATAATTCATTTTATTATTCGGATTCCCTGTCGTAAATAACTCTAAATAACTAATTGGGTCTTTATAGTCAGGTCCCCAATTTGCCATAGTTATATCGTAATCACCTATTTGTTCTAACTGTAATTTTTGCTTAAATGGCTGTTGTTTAATTTGTATCGCGAGTCCTTGCAAATTCTTCTCTAAATCACCTTTTATATATTCTGCCATACGTATTGCGTTATCTTGTTCGAACGTTAAGAACCCTAGGTTTACTTGTTCTACCCCAAGCTCTTTTTTCGCTTCTTCCCAAAGTTTTTTCGCATTTTGCAAATCATATGAGGAAATATCTCCATTTTCTTTTCTAAAATCTTTACCAGTCACTTCATTTACATGACCAACTGGTACAAGTCCACTTGCAGGTTTTGCTCCGTTATTAATAAAGTGAGCAACGAAATCATCTTTATTTAACGCTAATGAAATAGATTGACGCACCTTTTTATTTGCTAACGCGTTATTTTTTTCATTAAAACGAAGCATAGCAATTCCAGGATCACTCGACATATGTAATTCCTTATTCCCTTTATACTTGTCTACAACTTGCGAATTAATAGGTACTCGATCCAAATCTCCGGCTTCATATAAATTTACAGCTGTCATTGTATCCTTTAGGATATGAAAGTTTATTTCATCTAATTTCACTTTCTTTCGATCCCAATATGTAGTATTTTTCTTTAATTGAAACTCTTGTTCATGCTTCCATTTTTCTAATACAAATGGACCGTTATATATGAGATTACTAGGTTCCAATGCATAATTGTTTCCTTGTTCTTTCAAAAATGATTCATGCTGTGGTAAGTATATAGGTAGTGCTAACAACTGTAAAAAATACGGAACTGGCTGTTCGAGTTCAACTTCTAACGTATAATTATTTATCGCTTTAACCCCAAGTGCATCAAGAGGCATTGTTCCCTTATTGATCTCTTTCGCATTTTTTACATAAAAGAGCATGGACGCATATTGAGAAGCTGTTTCAGGGTTAATTGCACGTTTCCAAGCAAATATAAAATCATTTGCTGTTACATTATCCCCATTTGACCATTTTGCATCTTTACGCAAGTCAAATGTATATTTCTTACCATCTTCACTTCTTTTAAACGATTTTGCTATGGCTGGAGTAGGCTGATCTTGATCGTTTAATACATATAACCCTTCAAATATATTCTGCATAATGTGTGCTGATGTACCATCTGTTGTTTTCACAGTGTCCAGAGAAGGAATTTCTTCTGATACTGTTACATTTAACACTTGTTTTTTAACCTCTATGTCACTTTTATCCGCTTTATTATTACAAGCTGTTAATAATAAAGATGTAACAAGTGCCATTACCATTAAATGGCTCTTTTTTCGCTTCATGAGTTGTTCTCCTTAAATATAAAATATTATAAAGCGTAATATATTATAGCAGAAATACTAACAGAAAGATGCGACATTCTTTTGAATATTTATTCGTTCAAGAAAAAAGCTATCCTTTTAAAAGGATAGCTTTTTCAACTGCCACATAATTATCTATCTTTGCAGACCTCGTTTATAACGACTTGCTTCAAATATAATACGCTCTTCATCTAACGTTTTACATTCGCCATTCCAAACGACACGTTTTCCGTTAATAATTACATCGCTTATATCTTTTCCACTAGCAGCATATACAAGGTGTGATAACACTTCATCCGCTGGTTGTAAATGCGGCTTATTAGACGGGTCAATCGTAATAAAATCAGCACACTTACCAGTTTCTAGTGACCCTGTTTGTTTCATCCCGATTACTTCAGCAGCCCCTTTAGTCGCAAGTGTAAGAGCTGTTTCAACTGGTAATGCTGTTGCATCTTGGTGAATACCTTTTTGTAATAAAGTCGCTATGCGCATTTCTTCAAACATGTCTAAATTATTGTTAGATGCAACACTATCTGTTGCAATTCCTACTTTTATTCCTGCTTCTAGCATCGCTTTTACATTCGCTATACCAGAACCTAGTTTTAAATTACTATTTGGGTTATGTGCTACTCGAACATCATGTTCTGCTAAAAATGCACGCTCATCATCATTTAATACTACACCGTGTGCAATAACTGTTGGGCGTTTAAACAATCCGCAGCTCGCTGCATATTCTACTGGACGTTTTCCGTACTGTGCTTCAATATCACGTACTTCACGCTCTGTTTCAGAAAGGTGGATATGAACCATTGTTTGATTCTCTACTGCAATCCGTGCGCACTCTTCTAACAATTCTGTACTACATGTATATAGACTATGTGGTGCAACCATCGTAGTTAACATGCCACTTTCGTTATAGTAACGCTTCACATATTTCTCAGCTTCTTCAATCGCTTTCTTTTCATCGTCTTTCGTTCCGAAGCTAAATAAAGTCCTTGAAACAGCAGCTCGCATCCCGCTCCTTGATACCGTTTCCATAATTGCGTCTTGATCTACTCCAATTGGATTAAACATGTCAGAGAATGATGTTGTACCACTTTTCACCATCTCAAGTAATCCTAATTCCGTACTAGCGACCGCAATTTGGGGAGTAAATTGACTTTCCAGTGGCCAAATTCTCGTCTCAAGCCACGGCTGTAATAACATATCATCGCCAATACCTCTTAGGAGACTCATTACAACGTGTGTATGTGTATTTACAAGCCCTGGTAAAACCCACTTTCCTTTCATGTCAATTACTTCATCTACTTCAAAATCATTAGCGAATTCTCCGCTCTTTACATCTATAATTTGATCATTTTCTACAATGATATATCCATTTTCTATCACTTCGTTTTGTTCATTCATCGTTACAATTGTAGCGTTTACATAAGTTGTTTTCAAAAGTATTTCCCCTTTCAACTCTATGAAGTTCCCTTTAATAAGTTACCACCATTATAGTAACTTATTAAAGATTAAGAGTCAAAAGATAATTTTAATTCTTTCGTTATTTTTCCCTTCAAAATGCTATATTGTTTTTCATTTGTATCTGCAAATGCTTCTTCCCGATTTGACTTTTCATCCATATAATTCAATTTCCCATTGAATTGAGTCTCTGTAAAATCAAATCTCTGCCCATCTATAAAGTTATAAAAGTGCCATACCTCTCTTACTTTTGTCTTTTTAATTTCTCCTCCATATATGTCTTGAACGACAAGAGCTGTAACACCACATTGTCCCTTTGCTGGGTTTTCAATTATCCACTTTGAACTTGTTTCAATCGACCACGATTTTATTAGTGCTTCATATATTCTTTTTTCCTTTACATCATCCATTCTAATCTTCCCCTACTATTAATAGTTTTACACATCATATTTCAAAAGAGGCAGTACACGACCCTTAAAGACAGTTGATGGTGTCTCTCCTATTAACTGTGCTCCCATTTTCAAGTAATATCCTTTTGCATTCGGATCACTATCAATCGTAAAACTTTTTAATCCTAGTTCATTGGCTTTTTCTATTACATACTCCCAAAGTATTTTCCCGTAACCTTTTCCTTTGTAATCAGGATGAATGTACAAGAAATCGAGAGCTTTATCATTACGTAAAAATGAGAAAAAACCAATCTTCGCATTATCGTTTTCTAAAACATATACAAAATTATTTTTTATGTATTCTTCTGTAATTGTTAAATCTTCCTTACAAGCAAGTATGAATTCTTCACTATAATCCCACGTTGCTTTTGATTGTAGTGCGAGTTCACTTAATTCATTTGCTTCACTTAATAACGCTTCTCTTATCTTCATGATTCTTTTTCCTCACCTTCGATATGTAAACTACTAAATTGATTCGGAAAGCACTTCAAAAAACCTTTTATTTTCATAAATTAGAGATTATTTTTATAAATCTTTATTATAACCAGTACAATTTTCAACAATTTTTTTAAAGAAAAAGAACGCCATCCCTAAAAGTTGGCGTTCTCTTTTTCTAAAATTTAATCTTCAAACTCACTCATTCATTTTACTATTTTGTACGATACAAACCTATACAGTTTCTACTACCGCTTCAAGCATTGTTCCATTTTTAGCATAATTCGTATGCCAAGAAAAAGCTTTTTCTAAAATATGAGGAGTTTGTCCACCTCTTGTTTTTGCTTCTTCGTAATAAGCACGTAGTTGATCACGATACATTGGATGTGCGCAATTCTCAATAATAAGTTCCACTCTTTCTCTTGGCGCAAGTCCCCTTAAGTCGGCATACCCCTGTTCAGTGACGATAACATCTACATCATGTTCAGTATGGTCTACATGAGAAACGAAAGGAACAATACTTGAAATGTTACCACCTTTCGCAATCGATTTAGTAACAAAGATAGCTAAGCGTGCATTTCTTGCAAAATCACCAGACCCACCAATACCATTCATCATTTTTGTACCTAAAACGTGAGTAGAGTTAACATTTCCGTATATATCTAATTCTAATGCAGTATTAATTGAGATTAATCCAAGGCGACGAATGATTTCAGGATGATTGGAAATCTCTTGCGGACGCATCATTAATTTGTCACGATATTTTTCAAAGTTAGAAAATACTTGTTGCATTTTCTCTTCAGAAAGCGTGATAGAACAACAAGAAGCAAAATTGACTTTTCCAGCATCCATAAGATCAAAAACTGCATCTTGTAAAACCTCGGAATATACTTCTAAATCTTCAAATTCTGAATCTAACATTCCATGCAATACGGCGTTAGCCACTGAACCAATTCCTGATTGTAACGGCGCTAAACGATTTGTTAATCGGCCTACTTTAACTTCTTCTCGAAGGAATTCTATTAAATGCTGTGCCATAATAACAGTTTCTTCATCCGGAGGAACAATTGTCGATGGCGAATCCAATTGATTCGTAAACACAATTCCCTTTACTTTTTCAGGATCAATTGGAATACCGATTGTTCCAATTCGGTCATCTGTTTTCACAAGCGGAATTGGAAGCCTCTCCCCTTGTTTACCTGGTTCATATAGATCATGTAGCCCCTCTAATTGCGCGGATTGAGCCATATTCATTTCAATAATAATAGACTTAGCATTTAAGGAAAACGCTAAGGAATTTCCAATTGAAGTGGTTGGAATAATCATTCCGTCCTCTGTAATCGCAACCGCTTCCAAAATAGCGAAATCTATATCCAGAACGTCAGCGCGGAGTAACTCTGCTGTATGAGACAAGTGTTGATCCACAAATAAAAAGTCTCCGTTATTAATTCCTTTTCGCATAGTCGCGTCAGCTTGGAAAGGTAATCTTTTCCCTAAAATTCCTGCCTCAGCAAATAATTTGTCTACATCCGAGCCTAAAGAAGCCCCAGTATAAACATTTACTTTAAAAGATTCATCATTCTTAACTCGGTTTACAAGCGCAAATGGGACTGCTTTTACATCACCTGCACGTGTAAACCCACTTAAGCCTAAAGTCATTCCACTTTGAATCCAGGAGGCTGCTTCTTCAGGTGTAACTACCCGATCTTTTAGACGTTGATCTCTGATTCTATCTAAATTATTCTCCATATGTAATCCCTCTCTCATTGAATATTCATAATTATTTTACACATTAACACTATCAAAATAGGGATTTTAGTATACAATGCCGAAAATTCAGACAGAACAGCAAATCTAGGTTCTAAAGCAGAAAAATTTAGAATCCTAGAAGCTTACGGAAATAACTAGCGTATGATTGACTAACTGGTACTCTCTCACCATTATCCATCGAAAGTACAAAAGTAGAATGGGTATCAGGATAAATCGCTTTAATATGATTAACATTTACAATAAACGAACGGTGACATCTAATAAATGAATCTTTCGGAAGCAAGTATTCGAATTCTTGCAGAGAGTATTTATGTGTTCCTGATAACTCTTCTGAATTCACGTACGTCTTTTTATCTTTAGCCTCTAAATACATAACCTTTGAAAAAGGAACCGGAATCCAGCCGTCTGTTGTTTTTAAAGTAACGACTGACTTTCCATCCGTTAAAGCTGGATAAATTGCCGTTACGCACCCTTCAAGCTTTCCATTGTTTGAAAATGGTACAGCCATTCCATGATAAGGAATACCAAAAACATCCCGATTCATAAACTCAGATGTTTTTTGATTCATCACCATCGCTTTATGAGCAATCGTTCCTTCCTTTATAGGATCCCCGACACTAATCTTTAAATCAATTCGTTTACTTGGCCGATAGTAAATATATTCTTTCGTATTCGAAACAGCAATTGAAATTTCATCTGAAAATAATTCCCCAACAACATCTAGTAATAAACCTAATGTTCTATCTTCCATTCTATTAACACCTCATTCACTATTATACTACTATTATGAACGAGCATCTGTTGCTTTATAAAAAGTTTGATTTTAGGTTACTTTTAAAATTAGTTTTATTCACTATTACTTCGTTACTACAAAAAACCTCACTTCAGAAAAGTGAGGTTTCCTCTCATACAATATTTCTTTATTTTTTGAACGACTATAGAATAAGATTTATTTTTTATTAAGTAAAGTGAATTTAAGAATTTATTGCCCCTATTTCTGTATAATAAATAATCCCAAATTACAAACAGTTTGGGATTATCTTTCTCATTTATTATGCGCATCTAACCACGAAATTAAATCTTTAAATACTTCATCCTTATTTACTTCATGAAACATTTCATGTCTACCATTTTCATATAAACGTAGTGTCACGTCTTTCACACCACATTTTTTATAGTTTTCATATACTTCTTTTACACCTTTCCCCATATCGCCAACAGGATCACGATCACCAGAGAATATATGTATTGGAAGATTCTTTGGCGTCTTCTTGTATTCTTCTAGTTTATTTACTTCTAATACTCCAGAAAATAATTCTCGGTAAAAACTCGTCGTACAAATGAAACCACATAACGGATCCGCAATATATTTATCAACTTGATTATTATCTGAAGATAACCAATCAAATTTTGTACGATTTGGCTTAAAGTTCGAATTGAAGTTTCCAAAAGATAAAAAGTTTAACATTGGACTTCTCGTTTTTGCCCCGCGCAATTTCATTTCGATTGTTGCTACTTTATGACCAATAGCTCCTAAAAGCCCTGGATTTCCACCTGTTCCTGAAATCAGAAATCCATCGTATAGTTCACCCCTAAGTTGTACAGCACGTCTTGATAAAAAAGAACCCATACTATGTCCAAGTAAAAACAAAGGACTTGACTGCTCTTCTTTTATCCTTTCTGAAACAAAGATAACATCCGATACAACTTGATTCCACCCTATATTTGGTTCAAAATGCCCATAATCTTCTTCTTTTTTTACTGTTTTCCCATGTCCTTTATGATCATGCGCATAAACACCATACCCTGCTTCCAATAAAGCATCTACAAATTCTGTATACACCCCTGCATGCTCTGTCATGCCATGTGCAATTTGAATAATTCCTCTCGGATCTCCTTCTGGTAACCATTTACGCAAATAAATTTCCGATCCATCCAATGCCGTAACGAAACTTTCCTGTACATTCATTTCGTCAGCCCCCAACTCTATTATGTATAGCTTTAAGAAAATGAATATCCATTCACTTTTCTTATTTTATATTATATGTAATTGCTTTCATTATGACAAATGATGTATTTTTCAGACTTGCTTTTAAACTAATCTCTTGACGAATTCAAAATAAAATTATATAGTTACTTACATAAAGTAATTATATAATTTTTAGGAGGTTTCTACTATTATGATGCCATCATTATTTTTAGCACATGGTTCGCCTATGCTCGCTATTCAAGATACAGACTATACACGATTTTTAAAAATACTTGGAGAAACATATAAACCGAAAGCAATTGTTATTTTCACTGCTCACTGGGAAAGTGAAGTATTAACGATTTCCTCATCAGATAACGAGTATGAAACAATTTATGATTTTGGAGGTTTTCCCCCTGAGTTATACGAAATCAAATATCGTGCGAAAGGCTCTTCTCATATTGCATCTATTTTAGAAACAAAATTTAAGAACAAAGGTATTTCAGTCCATCATAATATGACGAGAGGTTTAGATCATGGTTCATGGACACTCCTGCACCGCATGTATCCAGAAGCAAATATTCCTGTCGTGCAAATATCAGTCAATCCATTCCTTTCTGCAAAAGAACAATTTGAAATTGGAGAAGCACTTAAAGGACTCGGACAAGAAGATATTTTAGTAATCGGGAGTGGCGTTACCGTTCATAATTTACGAGCACTGAAATGGAATCAAACTACACCTGAAAAATGGGCAATTGAATTTGATGATTGGATTATTAAACATATGCAGAATAACGATAAAGATGCATTGTTTAATTGGGAGAAAAATGCTCCTCATGCACAATTAGCAGTACCAAGAGCAGAACATTTTGTTCCTTTATTTATCGCTATGGGAAGTAGTGAAAATAGCGGTGAAGTCATTCACCGTAGTTACGAGCTTGGTACATTAAGTTATCTTTGTCTTCGATTTTAAAGAAAAGGATGAAGCACATGTTGCTTCATCCTTTTTCTTTTTCATTCACTTAGTTAACTAACTTCCAAACGTTGTTTCTCTGATACTTCTTCGTTCTTATTATGAAAATAAACCCAAATACACGCAATAAATAATAGTGATGATGTAGAGAGGAAAACATATTGGAAGCCTGCATGCGCTGCAATTTGTCCCCCGAGCACTGGCCCAATCATATTTCCTAAAAACTGAAACGACTGATTATATCCAAATATTCGTCCCGTAACATGGGTTGGTGTATGTTGTTTTAGTAGAGTTTGTACGGAAGGCAATAATCCTGCTTGTGCGATACCTAATAAAAATCGAAGAATTAATAGTTGCCAAGCTGAGGTTACAAATGCTTGCGGGATAAAAATAATTCCAGCTGCAAACAACGCTACAACTAACGTTTTTTGAGGACCGATATGATCTGATAATCTTCCTAGTCTTGGTGCTGCCAAAATAACTGCTAATCCTGTCGCTGACATAACTGCACCCGCAATTGTTT
Organism: Bacillus sp. PPSBB_2; assembly: GCF_045291115.1. NCBI lineage: Bacteria > Bacillati > Bacillota > Bacilli > Caryophanales > Bacillaceae > Bacillus > Bacillus sp. PPSBB_2. Next base: position 1,848,397 of record NZ_CP147983.1, on the reverse strand, counting down.
CAATATGTGCAGTATGAGGACCTACTAAATTTTTCACGTACAATGTAACAATTGGTTGAACTGACATATTAGCAAGTTGAATAATAAATGTTGTTACAAATAAACTAATAATTAAATGCTTCGCTGGGACCATCGTCCATACTTTTTTCGGCTGTGTTTTTTTTGCTTGAGCAGAGTGATTTTCTTCATGCAAGAAGAAAAAAACGATGAGAAAGGAAAGGAATAAAAAAGCTCCTGTAACAAGAAAGACATGACGCATTCCAATTAACTCAGACAAATAACCTCCAAGTAACGGGCCAAGTAACGAACCGCTCACACCACCAGTTGAAATTGTGGAAATCGCCCAACCTGAATGTTCTTTCGGAGTTTCTGCTGCAATAAATGTCATCGCTGTTGAAAGGAAACCAGATACTGCTCCCATTAAAAATCTTAGTGCGACTAGTTGATACACATCCGTTACAAACCCCATAAGCGTCATAATAATCGCCATACCGAGGCTAGCACGAATAAGCATCAATTTCCGTCCATGTATATCACCAAGCTTTCCCCATATTGGCGATACGATCGCACCCATTAAAAATGTTACACCAAATGCAAGTCCCGACCACTGTGCAATGCTTGAAGTGCCAGTTACTCCTAATTCCTCAATATAAAAAGATAAGAAAGGAATTACTAAACTCATACCGGCTGCAGTGGTAAAACAACCTAGCCAACAAATCATTAAATTCCGTTTCCAGCTGGCCATTTTCACACCTTCTTTCTTTAGATACCCATTCTACACCCTTTCTTGTAAAAAGTTTAGTAATTTGCTTTATATGCAAGATTTACTACAAAACCCGCTATTTTCTAGTAAAAACCAATACATCTCTACATCATTTTCATAATAAAACCAACTCCTCTATATGAAGTTGGTTACTTATTATCTATCGGTATTAAACGAGCATTACAATTTCTCTCGTAAAACTCAATGGGACCTGCTTGTCCAATAATCGCATATTCATATCCATCTTGCTTCATATTATATAAACAATGATGCAATAATTCTTTTCCTACACCTTTCACACGATTTTGTTTCGCTATGCCCATTGGACCAAACAAGCCTTTCTTTCCTCTCACTACATCGTAACAGGCGAAACCAACTATTACTTCCTCCTGCTGTGCAATATAGATAGGTAACTTTTCGTTATATGTCCGAAATCCATAATCAACCGACTGTAACCACCGTTCACCAAATTCATCCACTACAAATCGTGATAACTTATCAAAATCAGAAGGACTAACTCTTCTTACATGACAAAATAATGTATTATAAATAGCTTTAAAACGATTTAAATCAACCGCTAAGTCTCTCGGTGCAGCTGTAATACGTAATATATCTTTTTGCATTTGTGTATGTATAAATCCACCAATATTTGTATCTACACGAAATAATGCATACATAACATGTCCTTCATTTACTACTACTTGCTGAAAGCGTTCCATACGTTTCTTCGCTATTTGTAAAATTTCTATCGCCTTATAAGATAGTTTATATTGCCCTATTTTTTTATACTCTTGATTATGTAAATCGAATTGTTTTCGTAACGAAAGTTTTTCTAAAAAATCTGGACCGACTTTGTGAAACAAATACATAAATAACTCAGCGCAAACTCCTGTACCTTCTTTACACATACCTATAAACAGATGGACTGGGTGAATTATGTTATACTCACTCTCTTTTGCTGCAATCTCCAATATTTTATGCACACGTTTTGTAAATTGAAATTCCTCCATATGTGTTTCCATCCTCTACTAATTTACTAACAAACCGTAACCATAAATAATTGAAACAATTACACCCACTACCAATATACCTGGAAGTAAATTTGCCACCTTGATTTTAATAATACTAAGCAAGTTCAATCCAATAGCAGATATCATAATGCCGCCCGTAGCCGTCATCTCCACTATAAATTGGTTCATTAATTCTTTCGAGACAAAACTATTAATTTGTGTTGCAAAAACTGCAATACCACCTTCATATAAAACAACTGGAATCGCCGAAAATACTACGCCAATTCCTAGAGTTGTCGTTAATATAATAGAAATAAATCCATCGATAATCGCCTTTGTAAATAAAATATCATGATTTCCGCGAATCCCACTGTCAAGTGCACCAAGTATCCCCATCGCGCCAATTGCAAAAATTAAAGTAGCTGTTACAAAACCTTCTGATATGCTACCTTTCCCTTTCGATCCAACTTTATTTTCTAGCCAATCCCCTAAATGTTTTAACTTTTCTTCTAATTGTAACCATTCTCCAATTACCGTACCAATCACTAAACTCAGTATGACAACAAGAAAGTTTTCACTTTTTAATGCCATTTGAAGCCCAAGCACAGTAACCGCTAAACCGATTGCGTGCATTATCGTCCCTTTCATACTTTCTGGAATCCTACTAAATAATTTACCAAGTAAAGTACCAAATATAATACAAATTCCATTTACAACTGCTCCTAATATAACCATTTCTCATTCTTCACCCTTCGAATTCTTTATTTCTATATTTTGGTTTATACATTGATTTACAGGTCATCTATATGTTAACTTAATATTGAGAATATTAACAAATGTTTTCCACTGCATAACCCGCTATTTTTTGTAACTTTAATTACCTTTAATAGATTCAGTGTTAATTTAATTGCGGGATAATATTAAAAGGGAAGGTATACATGAAAACTTTACTAAAACGATTTTTGTTAATAGCCTTTTTCATTACACCGATTGTTTTATTAATCAATTACTCTTTTATTTCAAAAGCAAAAGACAAACCCGATTTACAAAACAAATCTAGTAAAACCGCTTCAAAAAGCGAAAAAAAAATAGAAGACCAAGAAATCACACTCACCTTCTCTGGTGATACAATGTTTGATTGGCAATTACGTCCTATAATCGAAAAGAATGGGGCTGATTACCCATTCCAACATGTAAAAGAAGAAATAAAAAAAGCTGATATTTCTTTTGTGAATTTAGAGTCGGCATTTACAACGAAAGAAAAGAAAGCACCTGGACAACTGTTTTGGATTAAAAGTGATCCATCTACACTACAAGCTATTAAAAACACTGGATATGACATCGTAAATATTGGGAATAACCACACACTTGATTATGGGCAAGATGGATTATTAGATACGATTTCTCACGTAGAAAAATTAAAGTTCCCTTACACTGGAGCCGGAAAAAATGCGAAAGATGCATATACAGCACGAGAAATGACCGTAAAAGGGAAAAAATTTAAATTTCTTTCCTTCGTTCGATTTATGCCTGATTCTAATTGGGTAGCTGGTGAAAATAAACCTGGCGTTGCGAATGGCTATGATTTAAATCTTGTAACAAAAACAATTAAAGAACAAAAGAAAGATGCAGACTATTTAATCGTCTATATGCATTGGGGCGTTGAAAAATCAAACCGTCCGGTAGAATACCAAAAGCAATATGTACCTAAAATGGTTGAAGCAGGAGCTAACGCGATTGTCGGGAGTCACCCACATTGGTTACAAGGATTTGAGTATTATAATAAAGTTCCTATCGCTTACTCATTAGGTAACTTTTTATTCCCGAGTTATGTGAATGGGAAAAGCGCTGAAACTGGCGTATTAACTTTAACTTTTAAAGGAAAGGATGTCCAAATGTCATTCAATCCTTATATCATTCGCAACAACCAAGTTTCCCCTGTAAATGAGGAAGAAAAGAAAAAAGCTCTTCAATATTTACAAACAATTTCAACTGATGTAGAAATTGATGATACAGGGAAAATAAAAAACAAACGAAACTAGACAGTTCAAGATCTATTTCTCTGTAATATACTTTACAGAATAGGTGATAAACATGCTGAAAGACTTATTAGAAAATGTAAGTTTGTTAGAGAATATTTATAAAATGTCTATAGCAGTTCTACTTTTATGTTCTAGTTTAACTATAAAAAAGATAGAACAAGCACTATATTTCCTCGCTTGTATCTATCTTTTTTATTTAGATGCTAACTCTTCCCTTCTATTAAATAAGCAAATCAAACAAAACAGGGTTTTTATTAAGCTCCATAAATTGAATATTATTTTCTTTAAAGCGAGTAATTAATTGCTCATAATCTTCTTTATGTTTTAATTCTACTCCGACTAATGCTGGACCATTTTCTTTATTATGTTTCTTAATATACTCAAAGCGCGTAATGTCATCTTCTGGTCCTAATCCTTTATCAAGAAATTCTCTTAGCGCACCTGAACGTTGCGGAAATTCAATGATAAAGTAATGTTTCAGTCCTTCATAAATGAGCGAACGCTCTTTCATTTCTTGCATTCTATCAATATCATTATTTCCACCACTTAGCGTACATACAACTGTTTTACCTTTTATTTCATCCCTGTATAAATCAAGTGCTGCAATAGAGAGTGCACCAGCCGGTTCAGCTACAATCGCATTTTTCTTATACAGTTCTAAAATCGTCGTACAAACTTTTCCCTCTGGTACTAAAACAATGTCATCAATTACATCTTTACAAGTTTCAAAAGTTAACTTTCCTACCTTTTTAACCGCTGCCCCATCAACAAAACTATCTATTTTCTCTAATGCGACATTATCATTTTGAAGAAAAGCCTCTTTCATAGATGCAGCTCCCATCGGTTCTACACCAATAACCTTTGTAGTAGGACTAACACCTTTTACATATGTACCAACACCTGATGCTAATCCACCACCACCGATTGCTGTAAAGATATAATCAACCGGTTTCTCCATATCATGCATAATTTCAACTGCCACTGTCCCTTGACCAGCAACGACATACGGATTATCAAACGGATGAACAAATGTCATTCTATTTTCTTCACAATAACACTGTGCTTCTTGGAAAGAGCTATCGAATGTATCACCAACTAATACAATCTCTGCGAAATCACCACCGAAAAATTGTACTTGTGATACTTTTTGTTTCGGTGTTGTTGTGGGCATAAATATTTTCGACGGAATCTTCAATAAATTACATGTATAAGCAACTCCTTGCGCATGATTACCAGCACTTGCACAAACAACACCGTTTTGTAACTTTTCTTTCGGTAAACTTTGAATCAAATTGTATGCACCACGAATTTTGAAAGAGCGAATTAATTGTAAGTCTTCTCGTTTTACATAAACGTCACAATCATATTTCTCAGATAAAACTGTATCACGTTGTAACGGTGTTTTAATAACGATATCTTTCATGCAATTATGAGCCATTAAGATATCTTCAATTTTCACTCTCTCCTTTACCTTTTGCACCATTATATATCATCCTTATCTCTTTTAAATTGGCTCAATCAAAATTTGGGATTTTCAGAACAGCCCCTGTATTCGCCGATGTTACCATTTGTGCATAACGTCCAAGCCAGCCAGTTTTCACTTTCGGTTCTGGTCGTTTCCATTCTTTTTTACGCTTTTCTAATTCCTCATCACTCACTCTTACTTCTAACAAACGTTCTTCAACATCAATACATACAATATCCCCTTGTTCAAGAAGTGCAATCATCCCGCCCGCTGCTGCTTCTGGTGAAATATGTCCTACTGAAATTCCACGTGAAGCTCCAGAGAAACGTCCATCCGTTAATAATGCAACCTCAGCACCTAATCCCATTCCAGCAATTGCTGATGTTGGCGCTAACATTTCTGGCATACCAGGGCCACCTCTTGGTCCTTCATAACGAATGACAACTACATCTCCTTTTTTCACTTTCCCAAGCATAATGCCAGCAAGTGCCTCATCTTGTGAATTAAAAATAACGCAAGGTCCTTCAAAACGCTTTACCTCTGTTGCACCGCTTTTAATAACCGCTCCATCTTTCGCAAGGTTGCCTTTTAATATACGCAATCCTCCTTCCTCACTATGAGGGTTTTCAAGAGAGTGAATAACTTCCTTATCTTTAATCTCTGCCTCAGCAATATTTTCTCTTAATGTTTGCCCCGTAGCAGTTATTCGATCAAGATGAAGTACTCCTTCTTTCCGGCTCATCTCTTTCAAAATTGCACTAATCCCGCCCGCACGATCAATATCTTCCATATGCCAATTGGAAGCAGGGCTTACTTTACATAAATGTGGTACACGTCTTGAAACGGCATCAATACGGTTCATATCGTAATCTAATCCAGCCTCTTGCGCGAGCGCCAATGTATGCAACACTGTATTTGTTGAACCGCCCATCGCCATATCAAGCGCAAACGCATCATCAATTGCTTCTTCCGTTACAATGTCTCTTGGTTTAATATCTCTTTCAATTAAAATTTTCAATTTCTCTGCTGCTTGTTTAATTAACTCTTCACGTCTTGGATCAATTGCTAAAATACTCCCGTTACCAGGAAGAGCTAAACCTAACACTTCACATAAACAATTCATAGAGTTCGCGGTAAACATACCCGAACAAGATCCACAAGATGGACAGCCATGATCTTCAATATCTTTTAATTCTTCTTCTGAAATTTTCCCAGATTGATAAGCTCCTACTCCTTCAAAAACGGAACTCAGATCAACAACTTCTCCTTTAGATGTTTTTCCTGCTGCCATCGGGCCGCCTGAAACAAACACAGTCGGAATATTAATACGTAGTGCAGCCATCATCATACCTGGTGTAATTTTGTCACAGTTTGGGATACAAATCATGCCGTCAAACCAGTGTGCATTTACAACCGTTTCTACTGAATCTGCAATTATTTCACGACTCGGAAGAGAATAACGCATACCAATATGCCCCATCGCAATACCATCGTCAACTCCAATTGTATTGAATTCGAATGGTACCATACCTGCCGCACGAACTGCCTCTTTTACAAGTTTCCCAAACTCGTTCAAGTGTTTATGCCCTGGAATAATTTCAATAAAAGAATTACAAATCGCTATAAAAGGTTTATCAAAATCTTCATCTTTCAAACCAGTTGCTTTTAATAAACTACGGTGCGGCGCTTTATCAAAACCTTTTTTAATCATGTCACTTCTCATCTTGTCAAATCCCCTCTTACATATTTTTCATTTATACTCTCTTACTCTATTTCTTTACTAATTCTTTCGGTGCATGAATCCAACTCATCATTTCACGAAGCTCTGCTCCCACTTTTTCTAATTGATGATTTTTCTCTGCTTTTTTCATTGCGTTATACGTCGGACGCCCTGCTTGATTTTCTAAAATCCATTTCTTCGCAAATTCACCTTGCTGAATTTCTGTCAAAACACGCTTCATTTCCTTCTTCGTTTCATCTGTAACAATTCTCGATCCTGTTACATAATCTCCAAACTCTGCCGTATCTGAAATAGAATGGCGCATAGTCGTTAATCCACCTTCGTACATTAAGTCAACAATTAGCTTTAATTCATGCAAACATTCAAAGTATGCAATTTCAGGGCGATATCCACCTTCCGTTAACGTTTCGAACCCGGCCTTCACAAGTGCAGTTACCCCGCCGCAAAGTACAGCTTGCTCACCGAATAAATCCGTTTCGGTTTCTTCTTGGAATGTCGTTTCAATTACCCCCGCACGTGTACACCCTACACCTTTTGCATACGCCAGTGCTACGCTTAATGCCGTGCCCGTAGCATCTTGATGTACTGCGACTAATGCCGGAACACCATTTCCTTCTTGGAATACACGGCGAACGAGATGTCCTGGACTTTTTGGTGCGACCATCGCTACATCTACGTAACTTGGCGGATTAATTTGTCCGAAGTGAATGTTAAATCCATGTGAGAAAAGTAACATTTGTCCTTCACGAAGATTCTCTTCTACCTCTGCTTTATACACATGAGCTTGCTGTTCATCTGGCAATAACATTTGTACAACTTGTGCGGTTCGAACCGCTTCTGAAACAGACATTACTTCAAATCCATCCGCTTTCGCTACTTCATACGACTTACCAGGACGAACACCAACTACAACCTCTACACCAGAATCACGTAAATTTTGTGCTTGCGCATGACCTTGTGATCCATAACCAACTACTGCAACAGTTTTTCCTTGTAATAACTCTACATTTGCATCTTTTTCATAATATGTTTTCATATTCCATACACTCCTTATAATTTATTTACTTGCAGAACATCAATTAATTTTTTCAACTGACTAACAAGTAATGTCGCTTCATTTTCAGTACAAACTGCTGTGAGTTTCATTTCAGAAACACCACTAGTATCTCTTTCTTTTAAATGTAAAGAAGAAATATAATAACCACGCCGAGCAAAAATCCCACTTATACGTAATAAGACGCTTGGCTCGTTATGAATAACGAGTGAAAAAGTATGACTCATTCTTCCCACCTCTTCATAATCATTTCGTTATTCCCTTTGTTTGGCGGAACCATCGGAAATACGTTTTCACCTTCTTCTACACAAAAATCAACTACGACAGGACCTTCATGAGCAAATGCTTCTAACATCACTTGTTTTGCCTCGGTTGAATTTGTTGCTCTTAATCCCTTTACTCCATAAGCTTCTGCTACTTTCACAAAATCTGGTGATCCAATTTTTGATTCTGATAAACGATTTTCATAAAACATTTCTTGCCATTGCCTTACCATCCCTAAAAATTTGTTATTTATGATAAATACTTTTACAGGGATGTTATTTTCAGCAATTGTTTGTAGTTCTTGAATGTTCATTTGAAAAGAAGCGTCACCTGCAATACAAATGACAAGTTCTTCTTTTTTAGCTAGCTGAGCACCAATTGCCGCTGGAAAACCAAACCCCATTGTTCCTAATCCTCCAGAGGTAAGGAACGTCCGAGGTTTTCTTGCTTTATAGAAGTGAGCAGCCCACATTTGATGCTGACCTACTTCTGTTGTGACAATCGCTTCACCATTCGTTAATTCACTTACTAAGTTGATCACATGCTGTGGTTTTAACTCAGATTCTTTTTGCTTATAAGAAAGTGGATATTCTTCTTTCCATGTCTTTACTTTCTGAAGCCATTCGTCTGTTTGTGTATAAATAGACATATGTAACAGCATGTGTAACGCTTTTTTTACATCACCAACAATCGGATGTTCTACAGTTACATTTTTATGAAACTCAGAAGAATCAATATCAATATGTACTTTTTTCGAGTGCGGAGAAAAAAGTTCTAATTTTCCTGTTACACGATCATCGAAGCGAACACCTAATGCAAGTAGTAAATCACATTCTGTTACCGCCATATTAGCAGCGTATGTCCCATGCATACCAAGCATCCCTAGAAACAATGGATCATCCGGTGGATATGCACCAAGTCCCATTAAAGTTGAAACGACTGGAATACGGTTCTCCCTTGCGAATTCGAAGAGTTCATCGGATCCACCTGAATGAATGACACCTCCTCCAATATAAAGAAGTGGACGCTTAGATTTTGAAATTGCTTTAGCCACCTCTCTAAGTTTCATGCTGTCTGGTACAAGTTCTGGTTTGTACCCCGGAATATCAACTTCTTCATTAAAGAAACTGGTGACTTTTGCATTTTGAACATCTTTTGGAATATCAATTAATACTGGTCCCGGGCGCCCGCTTTTGGCGATGTAAAAAGCTTCTTGCACAATTCGTGATACATGATTCACATCACGAACCTGGTAATTATGCTTCGTAACAGGTACTGTAATTCCGACAACATCCGCTTCTTGAAATCCATCTTTACCAATTAAAGGCGTCGCAACTTGACCGGTAATGACAACTAAAGGAATCGAATCCATATAAGCGTCTGCTAAGCCCGTAACTAAATTTGTCGCCCCTGGGCCAGAGGTAGCAAAGACTACCCCGACCTTTCCAGAAGCTCTCGCATATCCTTCAGCCGCATGAATGGCAGCTTGCTCATGACGAGTTAAAACATGTTTCAAACCACTTTCGTATAACGCATCGTATACTGGTAAAATCGCTCCGCCTGGATAGCCGAAAACGGTCGTTACACCCAATTTCTTCAAACATTGAATCACGTGCCCCGCGCCTGTCATTTCTTCATACTGTAACTTCTCATACGCTGTATACTGCTGCTTCATTTCCATTAACTCCTCTCCTTATTTACGCTAAGCTTTCCGTCAGCCCGGGAACACGTACTCCTCTTTCTCTCGTTAATTTTTTAAATTCTTCGGTCAATTGTTTCGTTACACTTCCTGGTTTCCCATCTCCAATTTCTCTCGAATCAACTTTTACAACTGGAATTAACTCCGCTGCTGTTCCTGTTAAAAATACTTCATCCGCTACATATACGTCATGGCGAGTGAACGGTCTTTCCTCACACGGAATACTCAGTCGCTCACATAGCTCGATAACACTATTTCTCGTAATACCTTCTAATGCTCCTAAATAGGATGGCGGGGTTAATACTTTTCCATCTTTCACAACGAAAACATTATCACCAGAACCTTCACAAACATATCCTTGTTGATTTAACATAAGAGCCTCTAACACTCCTGCTTGTGCTGCTTCAATTTTTACAAGTACGTTATTTAAATAATTCATTGACTTAATACGTGGATCTAACGCATCTGGCGTATTACGTCTTGATGCAACAGATACAACGCTTAGCCCATTATCATAAAATTCTTGTGGGAATAACTTTAATTGTTCTGCAATGATAATTACGCTCGGCTTCACACAACTTCTCGGATCGAGCCCTAAGTCACCTTTTCCTCTTGAGACAATTAAGCGAATGTAAGCATCAGTATATTCGTTTTTTTGGAGTGTATGTAAAACTGCTTCTTCCATTTCTTCTACCGTCATTGGAATTGTTAGTAAAATAGATTTCGCTGATTCATACAATCGTTTCACATGTTCTTTTAAACAAAATACATTTCCACCGTAACTACGAATCCCTTCAAATACACCGTCTCCGTATAAAAAACCGTGATCATATACTGAAACAACTGCCTTTTCTTTTTCTACAAATTCCCCATTCATGTAAATGTACTGGTTTCCCATCTCACATCGCTCCTCTTTTTTTCTCTATTTTTTGCAATCTATTTCTACATCGATTGCTGAGATGAGTATTTTTAACAGAATATTCAGTATATAAACCTTAAAAATATACTCGTCTCAACAATCGATTACTTACATACTTGTAGCAATCCATTACTGAGACGAGGGAATCGTGGTACCACTCAGCTTCCTTATACTTCTCACGAAATATAAGCTCTGCAAGTCCAATTAGACTTTTGTTTTTCTATCGGGAACAACCCCGCTACTTTTTACTAGTTTTCAAAAGTAGTGCTCCAAGGTGATTTTCAATGAGTGAATTGTTACCACCCTCACAGCCTCGGGGCAGCTCTCTGAAACAATCTTTATCATTTACTCTCCTCTTCTACGCATTCTCTTCTTCTATTTTTAAAAATAAAAACTCTCGCCTCAGCAATCAACTACTACAATTTAGTAGCTTTGATTGCTGAGGCGAGAGTTTCGCGTTACCACTCAGCTTCCTTATACTTCTCACGAAATATAAGCTTTGTAGGTCCAATCAGACCTCCGTCCTTTTACCGGAGACGATGCCGCCGCCCTCTACTCAGTTTCCCTTTCGCAAGCGATGCTCCGAGGTGATCTTCAATGATTCGATTGTTACTACCCTCACAGCCTTGGAGTAGCTCTCTGAAACGATCATAATCATCTACTTTCCTCTTCTTTGCATATACAACATGTAAAGTTAGAAAATTCTTAATTAACTTTTATTTGTTACACGTATTATAGGACGTTGTTCTTTTCCTTGTCAACATGTTTTTTCAAAAAAATCAAAATTCATTCTATTTATTTTTTCTCAAATCAAAATTGGAATGCATTACTTACATACACTCATATATTACTTAAGTATGTTTGCATTACTACATAAAGAAAAACTTATAAAGTTTATGGGGAGATGAGGAAACTATGTTAAAAGGGAAAGTAGCGTTAGTTACAGGAGCAAGCCGAGGAATTGGACGAGCAATCGCTAAACGTTTAGCAAATGACGGTGCATTGGTTGCTGTTCATTACGGTAATCGAAAAGATGACGCTGAAGAAACTGTTCATGAAATTCGATCAGATGGTGGCCAAGCTTTTTCTATCGGCGCAAATTTAGAATCCTTACACGGTGTAGAAAACCTTTATAACGCTTTAGATACTGAATTACAAATGCGCACTGGTGAAACACAATTTGATATTTTAATAAACAATGCTGGCATTGGTCCTGGTGCTTTTATTGAAGAAACGACTGAACAATTTTTTGATAGAATGGTTTCAGTAAATGCAAAAGCTCCATTCTTTATCATTCAACTAGCACTACCACGTTTACGTGACAATAGCCGAATTATTAATATTTCATCCGCTGCCACCCGCATTTCTTCACCTGATTTTGTTGCATATAGTATGACGAAAGGCGCTATTAATACAATGACTTTTACGCTAGCAAAACAGCTTGGAGCACGAGGAATAACGGTGAATGCAATACTTCCAGGATTTATTAAAACAGATATGAATGCAGAACTCTTGAGCGACCCAATGATGAAGCAGTACGCTACTACTATTTCCGCTTTCAATCGCTTAGGTGAAGTAGAAGACATTGCCGATACTGCTGCATTCCTTGCTTCTCCAGACAGCCGCTGGGTTACTGGACAATTAATTGATGTGAGCGGAGGATCTTGTTTATAAAAAACATATATTTTCAAATCTTTTTTATTGCGCAATAAAACAATTTATATAATACTATATAAAACATATACATTTAGGAGGATTACAGCAATGTCCGAAAAAACATACGAACTCGCAACCTTCGCAGGCGGTTGCTTTTGGTGCATGGTAAAACCATTTGATGAACTTCCTGGTATTCATAAAGTACTTTCTGGCTATGCAGGAGGTCATGTAGAAAATCCAACATATGAACAAGTAAAAGCTGGAACATCTGGACATTTAGAAGTTGTTCAAATTACATTCGATCCTTCTATTTTTCCTTATCAGAAATTACTAGACTTATATTGGCCACAAATCGATCCAACTGACGATGGCGGACAATTTTTTGACCGTGGTCCATCTTATCGTACCGCTATTTTTTACCATAACGAAACACAAAAAGGGCTTGCTGAAAAATCAAAACAAGCTCTTGCAGAAAGCGGTATGTTTAAAGATCCAATCGTGACTGAAATTCGTCCTGCTGCACCTTTTTACGAAGCAGAGGAATACCACCAACATTTCTATAAAAAGAATCCAGAGAAATATGCTACTGAGCAAAAAGAATCTGGGCGTGAAGACTTTATAAAAGAAAATTGGCAAAAAAAATAATAAAAACGCATCGTGCTTTTTTAGTACGTTGCGTTTTTATTTTTGATAAAAGTACCATACAATTAACAGAACAATTGCTGTTAGTGACCAAAGTATTATCTCGTTTTTCACTCTATTCTTTTTCTTAGTCATTTCATTCCCTCCTAATAACTATTAAACATATTCAATTTTTTCTTTGTTTAATTGTCCATCTTATATACGTGAATACATCCTTACAAATTCTAATAGCAAGACCACCAATAATTCCGATTGCAATGGAAATTACTAGCATCTGTCCAAAACTAAAAGAATTTGTGTACATTATGTAGAGAACGATACATATAAGTAAAACATCCGGTAAAGAAAGTAAAAACCTTTTAAGCATTCCTTTATCTCCTCTATACTTTTTAATTTATATCTTCTACTGTAATTTTGAAATAAAATTTGTTCAAAAATTCCATTTACACCCTCATTTTATGAAAAATAATAAGAATCCCTTTTCAAAAGAGATTCTTATTCAGCAGATTTAAGTTTAATTATTTTCTACATATCCTATTCCATAATTACTCCTAAAATAGAATAATATTACTAATGATTTATTGTAAATTGACTATTTGCCAGGTAACCGAATGTCGCGCCAGCTAACTACATCGCATTGGCCAAATTCATTATTACCTACCGCGATCACCGTGCCGTCTGATTTTAGTCCGACTGTATGTGCACAACCAGCCGCTATCGCTACAATATCTCTCCAATCACTTACGTTACATTGACCATACTCATTCCAACCCACTGCCACCACGGTACCGTTTGATTTAAGTCCGATTGTATGATTCGTACCAGCCGCTATTGCTACAATATCTCGCCAGCCACTTACATCACACTGGTTATGTTTATCATTCCCCACTGCTGTCACCGTACCGTCTCGTTTAAGACCAACAGTATGAAGATACCCAGCCTTGACCGCTACAATACCTCGCCAGCTACTTACATTGCATTGACCATATCGATTATTCCCCACAGTCGTCAATGTGCCGTCCAATTTAAGACCGACTGTATGCCAGTCACCCGCTGTGACTGCCACAATACCTTGCCAACTGCTTACATTGCATTCTCCTTCTTTATTTCGGCCCACCGCTACTACCGTGCCATCCGATTTCAGGCCAATAGTACGACGCCACCCTGCCGCAACCGCTACAATATTATGCCAATCGTTTACATCACATTGTTCATGCTTATTCCAACCCACTGCTACCGCAGTACTGTCACATGTAAGACCGATTGTATGAGCATTACCCGTGTTCGTTGCCATATGAACATTGCCCACTGCGACTGCTTCAATATCTCGCCAGCCACTTACATTACATTCCCCTTCTTTATTCCGGCCCACCGCTACTACCGTGCCATCCGATTTCAGGCCAACTGTATGACAACGCCCCGCCGCTATCATATCTTTGGGCCATCGCTTCACTTTTTCTTTCGATAAAAGGTAATCCATGTTTTACCTCCTTGCATATAAGCAACTGTATCATAATAGATATTTTTATCAAATTTCATTATAAATCTACATTTACAAAGAAAGCTTATTGTACTTCTTCAAAAAATAAAAACCTCCAGTTTAAATACTAGAGGTTTTCTCGTTATTTCTTCAAGCGTTCAATAAAATCGTTCAATTTATCTAGCGATTTCATATTCTGATTGCAAGCTACACCATCTTTGCAAATGTAGTTTCCCTTTTTAACGAAAGTTCCTGGTACATCGCCTTTAATTTCAACTAAAAACATTCCTACTTCTTCATGTCCATGACATAACGAACAAATGCTTTTTTTATTTAAACTTTGGAACGTTCCTTGCAGACCAACAAATTTATTTTTATCATTTTTCGCTATAATAAATTTCCTGCTTGACCCCTTATCAATCCAGCTTAAATAAGATATTTCTTTCATATCCATTTCTTCCATATCAGGAAGTTTTAACTTTTTCGCTTTAGGAAATAATTTTTTTAATGTTTGTGCTGTAACTTCTTGAAACGGAATTACATACGGATTTATTTTCATTAAAAATGATTCTGCATCTTCTCTATTTTGAACTGTTAATACCGTATCAATTAACTCTTTCTGTTCATCCGTTAAATTCTCAAATACATGTATTATCTTTTCAATCGCAAGCGATTTTAACGCTTGAATTACACCTCTATCATTTGCCGTTGCATGCCCGTTTGCTAAAATATAAGCTTGTGATTTTATAAAATTATATTGATCACTTCTAATAAACGCTTCCATCTTTATCACTCCATACAAATTGTTGATCTAGTTTTATTGTATACAATGATTACGTTTTTTGATATGTAAAAGATAACTTAGAAACAAACATTACATATATCACTTATTCTCTACCGCTGCATTTCCTGACAAAAGAAGCCATCATCTGTTTTCCATTCCGCATATAATACGTCTTCAAATTTAGTAATTCCTTTTTGCTTTATTTGTTTATAAAGCCATCCTTCATCAAATCCCGCTTCCCTCAAATTATCCTTAACTACTTTTCCATCACTAATTAATGAAATTGGTAAGTATACAGGCTTATGTTTTAAACTTAAATCATTTATAGTAGGAGATTCGTATTTACTTTTTTTCAGAACGCTTATGTTTCCGTTCGGTTCCAATATCATATATTCAACTTCTCGGATTGAAAATATATCTTTTTGTTGCCTAAGCATTTGTTGTAATTGGTTTATATCCAAATGATTTACGCTTAATTGTTCACGATCAATCTTTCCATTACGAATAATAATTGAAGGATATCCTTCAAAAAACCTTCTTGTTCCTCTTACTTTTTGTGTTATCACTTCTATAGTATAAATTAAAATTACCCAAACAAATACTGAATATAAAATAGACCATACTTTAATTTTAGGATCATATATTGAATTTCCAACGAGCTCACCTAGGACGATTGCAGAAATAAAATCAAATGGCGTTAGCTGAGATATTTGTGTTTTCCCTAATATTTTTGTAGCAATTAATAGAACAAAAAAACCAACTAAAAGCTCTATCGTTATTTGTCCAATATGATTCATATATGTTCACCTTTCTACTTTTCAAATGCTCTGTATACCATTTAATAAAAAAACGGCACATTTTTTCTATTATCATGCCCATTCACACCTCATATATCCAATACATATAAAACAAAAAGAGTCTGATTCAAAGTAATATATGAATCAGACTCTTTTCCTCTTATTTAGAATACACAATCTTTTTAATCGTTTCCCCAGAAAGAAAATATTCTTCTGCAAGTTGATGAATAGCAATCCCACTTTTAAAAGCTTCTTTAATTGCTTTATTTCTTTCATCTAGTTGTTTTCTTCCGCCAGATCGTGTACCCCATTTATAATGTTTCGTTTCTTGTTTCGGAATGTAAATTGTTTCACCTTGTATATACTTTTGAATTTCAGTAATTAAACTCTCCGGTAAAACAGCATTAGCTTTTACGTATTTCATTTCTGCTCGCCCCTTATTTTTTATGGTTCATTTCAATAAGGTGCAAAGCCAAATATAAAAAATGATACGAGCTCATATAGGCGATTGTATATTACTTGTCTACCTCACGCAAAGTATCGCCATTTCCATACTTGGCTTTGCATGAGACGTTGCAGTGTCTGGCAATTGAATTATAATCGCCATATAAACACCTCCTAATATACCTTTTGTATTTTATTATATGATAAATTCCTTCTCCTTGCATCCACACCCTTCTTAAAGCACGAAATTACTTAGTTTGATATAATACTTTTTAATTGAATCAAAAATCATTGTGAGGTTACATTATGAAGAAAAAAATTATCATTACAATCGTTACACTATTCTTTATTATCACGGCATTATTCGGAACATACAAATTGATGAACGCAAGAAGCTTTCAATTATTTGGATATTTAACACAACGTGTAGAAACAAATGAAAAAGTGATCGCTTTAACTTTTGATGATGGCCCTACTAACAATGTAAAACAAATATTACCGCTACTAGATAAATACAACGCTAAAGCTACTTTCTTTTTAATTGGAAATGAATTAGAGAAAAATCTATCGTTAGGTGAAGCTATCGCGCAATCTGGGCACCAACTTGGAAACCATACATATTCTCATAATAGAATGGTTTTCAAAACACCTTCTTTTATTAAAGGTGAAATAGAAAAAACGAATTCATTAATCCGCCAAACAGGATTTACAGGCGAAATTGATTTTAGGCCCCCTAACGGTAAGAAGTTAATAGGGCTGCCATATTATTTAAATAAAAACAATATCGGAACAATCACATGGGATCTTGAGCCCGATACTTTTTATAAATCTGCGGCTGATAAAATTAAATACGTTAATAAAAATGTAAAACCAGGTTCTATCATTTTACTGCACTCTATGTATGATGAGTCTAATGAAAATTTACAAACGATTGAAGGTATTTTAGATTCTTTATCTAAGAAGGGCTATCAGTTCGTAACAGTAAATGAATTGCAAAAAAGAGCAAAATAAAAAGGTAGCGTATCTTTGTATGATACGCTACCTTTCTTTTTATATAATGCCAAGTACATTTAAGAATACGATAATAATCGCAATTGGTGCGATATAACGAAGTAAGAATAACCATAATACGAATAGTTTATAACCTTTATTTTTACTTACACCTAGCTCTTTCATTAATACATCTTTCTTCATTTTTAAAGGAACAAAGATAGAAACTAATAATACACCAAGTGGCATTAATACGTTACTTACTGCATAGTCCGCTAAATCAAAGACTGTCTTCCCGAAAATCTTCAGATCACTTAATATACCGAATGATAATGCTGATGGTACCCCAACAACGAAGATTAATAACCCTACGATTAAGGCCATTTTTTCACGTTTCCCTTTACCTTTTGATGTTAACGATGCAACACTAATTTCTAACATCGAAATTGCTGATGTAATCGTAGCGAAGAAGAATAGTAATAAGAAAACAATGAAGAATAATTTTCCGAACGCCATTTTACTGAAAATAGCTGGCAACACGATAAATAATAGTCCCGGCCCTTGAGATGGTTCCATTCCAAATGCGAACACAACTGGGAAAATTGCAAGTCCTGCAAGTAATGTAATAACAAGAGTTAAGGCTACGATAGAAAATGCTGAACGTGGTAAGCTTTCTTCTTTCGGTAAGTATGAGCTATACGTTACCATAACGGCTACCCCGACAGATAATGAGAAGAACGATTGCCCCATTGCGTATAATATAACTTCTGATGTTACATGTGAGAAATCAGGTTGTAAGAAGAAACGAACGCCTTCTCCAGCACCATCTAATGTAAGTGCACGAACGATTAATACAAAGAATAAAACGAATAATGCTGGCATGAAATATTTATTTACTTTTTCAACACCATTTTGTACACCTTTACTTACGATGAAAATAGTAATAAGGATGAATAATAGCTGTGATCCAACTGCTAAATATGGATTGGAAATGATTTCACCAAACGTAGCTTCGTATGCTCCATTTCCTTCCCATAGTCTACCTGTAATTGCATTCCATAAATATAATAAAATCCAGCCTCCTACAACACTGTAGAAAGAAAGTAATATGAAACATGTTACAATTCCTAATTTACCTAACCAAGGCCATAACGTTTTAGGAGCAATCTCTCTATATGCATCGACAGCCTCTTTTTGTGTACTTCTTCCAATAACAAATTCAGCTAATAATAGCGGTAAACCAATTAATAATGTGAAACCGATGAAAATTAGGAAGAACGCTCCGCCTCCTCCAATGCCGGCCATATATGGGAATTTCCAAATCGCCCCAAGACCAATTGCCGAACCTGCTGCAGCTAATACGAAACCTAATTTCGATGTCCATTGCTGTGAATTCATTTGTTAATCTCCTCTCTATCTCTTTTTCTTTGTTACAATTCGGTATTTATATTGTTCTATCAATACTCTTTTCTAATACGTTCACTTCCTCCCTAATAATAAAAAAACGCCCCTACGTAAATACGTAGGGACGACAAAATTATCGCGGTACCACCCTAGTTGTGAAGAACACTAAGAAACCACCTAAATAAAAACGCCCCTACGCAAAAACGTAGGGACGATAAAATATCGCGGTACCACCCTAGTTATGAAGCCACACCAAAGTTAGGACCTAAATAAAAAACGTCCCTACGTAAATACGTAGGGACGATAAATATCGCGGTACCACCCTAGTTGTGAAAAAATCTTCACCACTTTATTTGATAACGGTATAAACTACCGTCTTTCATTTCCTCAAAATATGAGATTTATGAAAGATGCTCCAGGACGAACTTCATGAATAATCTATATACTGATTCACACCAACCATCAGCTCTCTGAAATAGGGAGATATTCACTACTATACCCTTTCATTGCCCAAATATTATTTTCCGAATTGATTACTATCATTTTTATCACACATTAAAAATAGTGTCAACTTATATTTCGAATTTTTATGTATTACAATCTATTTGAAAATTCGAAATATAAGTTTTAGTTTAGAAAACAAGTAGCTTAGTACATAACGAATTCTAACAGGCAATAGAAAAAGAATTACGTATTATTGATACTTATTCAATAATACAAATCATCTAGAAACATAACCTGTCTCTCTGTATTCATTTTTTAAGAGTTTGATGGATACCAAGAAAATTTCGCATCACTATCCAGTGGTCTATTTTTCGTTTCTTCTTTAATTACACGAAACCATTCATTTAGAATTTGAGTTTTGGGCAATTGAGCAGCAAGGCTATCTTCCCAAATTATATGTGAGAACCAGGCTTTCGTTTCCCATTCAAACTGCAATTGTGCGAACGAAATTATAGGGTGATCAGCTCCACGAAATTGCTCATTTACTGCATTTGAAACTTCTGGAGCTTGCGGTAACAACTCGTTCTGAATTCTATTTCTTATCGTCTCATTTTCTAGCTGATCCCAGAAATACAATTGCCCATTTATTTGATAAAAAATATCAAATGAAGCCTCACCTTTCTTCAAATTCAATAACACGAAGGCACGTTCCACATCATTGTCAGCCGCTTTTACAGCATTAACAATTATATTTTGTGCCATTGATACCCAGTAACTAGTCGCTTCCTCTACCGGTGATTCAACATACAATTCTTCACTTAATTCATGAAGAGTAGCTTCTTGCTCATTTACTTTTTCAACTTTTTTAAAAAACCTATTAAAAAACCCCATAACTTCCCCCTTATTACTATTTTCTATTTCACAAAATAAAAAATAGATTTTTCTTGCTCATCCACATTTACTCCTGGCGCGTATGTATGAACTTGTTGCAACACTTCTTCTATTAGCAACTCTAACTCCTGCACACTTTTTTCTGGATTCCCTATTAATGTGTCCGCCATACGTTCATATAATTTTTCAGGTTTAATAGTCATTCGTTCCACATTATTAGGCATCCATTTAAACGCTGGATGATGTACGTACATTTTATTCAAACCAAATAAAACACCCAATATGTTCCTTTGTACTTCGCAAATAACGTCATAAAGCATAAGCCAATCTTTCCGTTTTAAAAGCGCCTTTCGATTGTGCCAACGATTACTTAACCATAGATTTTCTGAAATCATCCGTTTTGCTAGTTCATCTGGATATGCCGCTACTTTTTCTTTTAATTCATTCACTTTCCCTTCTCCATACAAACTAACACCATCATGAATGGATGATACAATACATTGTTTTTCATAACTTATATCATATTGATCCACCACATCCGAAATCACTTTCTCTACTGTCTCTGTTAAAAAGTTACTAATCTCTAATTTAATTCCCTCTTTCGTTAAATACGTTTCCGACCATTCTTCTTCCTCATACGGATGATACGATAATATTTTCCCATCAATATGATAAATAGGGGCCCTACGATCCTCATCTTCCGGCGGTGTTGACCATAAAATATGTAATTCTATATCTGAATGTTCATCTTCAAGCCTTCTAGCTACTGAACCCGCTAAAATAATAGCTTCTACTTTCGGATTTTTCCTATAAATCTCTGACATCTCTATCGCTTTCTCTTTTAATCCCATTTCATTTCCCCCTAAAATTGCAGTAATCCCCTATATTTCATTTATCTATTTCGATATTACAGCTTGCATTACCTTTTCAAATTCCTACTTAATCATATTTCTATCCAATAGCGCTGAATAACTTCACCAGTACGAGAAGAAACTACTTCATTTTCTAACACACCTCCAACCTTTTGAATCGTTTTAGCAGAACCGATATTGGATTTATCGCAAGTTATTAATACTTTCTGCAATCCTAATTTTTGCGCTTCAGCTAATGCAAGTTGTAGTTGTTTCGTAGCGTAACCGTGGCGACGTTTATTCGGATGGACACTATATCCAATATGACCACTTTCCCGTAATAATTCTGGATTTAATCTATGTCTAATATTCACAAAACCTATAAGTTCCCCTTTTTCAAAACTTAAAAACTGACTAGATGACACTCGATTAGCTAGTAAGTTTTCTCCTAGTTCTTGTTTACTCACTTTTTCAAACCATTCATCAAGAGAATCAAAGTTTTGTAAAGAACTACTTCCATGTGGTTGTTCCCCTGAGTGTAAAAACGCTCGTCTATACGCCGTAATATGCTCACTATATTCATGGATTGGTTTTAATAGTTTCATTGTTCTTCTCCCCCTCTTCATTCCATAAAACAAACACCTTAATAGCAGCTATTCACTATTAAGGTGTTTCTATCCTTTTTATTCAAATAACCCCATGCTCAAATAACGTTCACCTGTATCAGGCGCAATACATAAAACTTTTTTACCAACGCCTAGGCGTTTCGCTATCATGATTGCAGCGTAAACAGATGCTCCAGAAGATGGCCCAACTAATAATCCTTCTTGTCTAGCTAAGTTTCTCATTGTCGTTAAAGCCTCTTCATCTGCAATTTGAATAATTTCGTTATACACTTCTGTATTTAAGTTTTTCGGAATAAATCCTGGGCTTGTTCCTACTAGTTTATGAGGACCTGGTACACCACCGGATAAAACGGGAGATCCTTTCGGTTCCACTACTGCAATATATAAGTTTGGTAATTTCTCTTTTAACGTTTCACCAGTCCCTGTAATCGTTCCGCCTGTTCCTGCCGTTGCAACAAAAGCGTCCAGCTCTCCATCCATTTGTTCGTAAATTTCAAGTGCAGTCGTATAACGGTGAATATTCGGATTAGCTGGATTTTCAAATTGTTGCGGGATAAAACTATTCGGTATTTGTTTTTGCAGTTCTAACGCCTTCGCAATTGCTCCTGGCATTCTTTGTTCTGCTGGTGTTAAAACTACTTCTGCTCCGTATGCTTTCAATAAATTAATACGCTCTTTTGACATATTATCTGGCATAATTAAAATCGCTTTATACCCTTTAGCTGCTGCATTCATCGCTAAACCAATCCCTGTATTCCCGCTTGTCGGTTCAATAATTGTATCTCCTGGTTTGATGAGACCATTCTCTTCTGCAACGTGAAGTAAATTATAAGCAGCACGGTCTTTCACACTGCGCGATGGATTAAACATTTCTAGTTTCACATACACATCTGCTGCGTCTTCCGGAATAAATTTAGATAATCGGACGACAGGTGTATCTCCTATTAATTCCGTAACGTTTTCACACAATTTCATAGCGCATCCCCTATTCTATCGTTTTCTTATCACTTGGCAGTAACCATGAAGTGAGTCCAATTAATGGTAGACAACTACATAATAGCATAATAAATTGCAGGCTATATACATCTGCTAATTTCCCAAGAACTACAGCACCTAATGCTCCAAGTCCAAATGCAAGACCTACGATTAATCCTGACACCATTCCCACTTTTCCAGGCACAAGCTCTTGTGCATATACAACAATTACACTAAAACTACTTGAACTAATAAAACCGATACATAAAAATAACGGTACGACCCACACAAGTGAGACATGTGGTAATAACAGTGCAAGTGGCGCTGAACCTAACATTGAAAATACGATGATATTTTTCTTACCAAATCGATCTGCTAACGGTCCTCCGAAGAAAGTGCCTAACACACCAGCAATCATAAATGCGAATACGAAATACTGGGCATTTTTTATAGATAAACCGTAATGCTCTATTAAGTAAAATTGATAGAAATTCCCGATGCCAGCACCGTACCAAGAGCGTACAAAAGTAAGAAAAACAAGAAGTATAATAACGAATTTAATGTGTGTACTTACAATTGCATTTTCCGCCTCAAGTGCAGCCCTCTTCTTCCTTCTTACAGCACCGGTTGCTAATTCATTTTTGTACCAATTCGATACGAAAATTAATAATGCAATTCCTACTGCTGCAAATGCTGTAAAACCCAATGAACCAATTTGACCGAGTGGAACGAAAATTAGCGCTGTAAAAATAGGAGCTAAAGAATTCCCCGTGTTTCCCCCAACTTGATAAATCGCTTGCGCTAACCCTCGTTTTGCACCTGCCGCCATATACGCAACACGAGCGCCTTCTGGATGAAAGACTGCGGAACCTAAACCAATAAATAAAACAGAAATAATAACAATAATAAAGTTTGGTGCAAACGCGAGTCCAATCATTCCAAGCATACTTGAAAACATGCCGAGTGGTAATAAAAATGGTGACGGCTTCTTATCTGAATACATACCAAACACCGGTTGCATAATCGATGACGTCATATTTAACGCAAACGCAATCCACCCTACTTGCATATAGGATAAATTCATCGTTTTTTCCAAAATAGGAAACAACGCCGGCACAACTGCTTGCATCGAATCATTTAAAAAATGTCCAAAGCTAATCGCAAATAATATTCGATATATTGTCGGTGTTTCTACTGTGTTTTTTTGCGAAACTGCCTGCATATGTGAATCGCTCCTTTCTGTACAAAAAATATATTTATTACAGTAGGTGTAATAAATTCTGACTTTTGAAACATTTCTATTCTATACTGCTTTCATTTCTTTTTCCAGAAATATAACTTAACTCCCATCATTGACTTGCATCCTTGTAACTTTCAGCAGTAAAACATTATAGAAAAAGGCAACCCAATCACAAACTGGGTTGCCTCTTACATTAAATTGCAAAACGCTTATACTTCTCGTAATCGCTCGTCTTACATTCCACTTCTAGTTTCGTACCTTCATTTTCATAACTCGTTGATAAAACGTGCGCATGATTATTGAAATACGAAACTACCTGTCCTTGATCATACGGAATTAACATTTCACATTTCGTATATTCTTTATAAATATGGGAACGAATCATTTCTACAAGCTCTTCCATTCCAACATGTTTCTTCGCAGATAAATACACGCGGTCTTCTTGTACTTTCGGAATTTCAACATCCACCACATCTGATTTGTTATAAGCATAGATCGTTGGAATATTTTCTACTCCAATTTTCTTTAACGTTTCATTTGTAATATCAATTAATTGTTCATAATTTGGATTTGCGTAATCTACGACGTGAATAAGTAAATCTGCTTCCGCTACTTCTTCTAACGTTGAACGGAACGCCTTCACAAGATGATGTGGTAATTTACTTACAAATCCAACTGTATCTGTTAATAAAAATGATTTATTATCTGGCAAATCAATATTTCGTACAGATGTTTCTAACGTCGCAAATAACATATCTTTTTCAAATACTTGCTTTTCTTCTGTACCATTATAAATTTCAAGCATTGCATTCATCGTCGTTGACTTTCCTGCATTCGTATAACCTACTAATGCTACAACAGGTATTTCATTTTTCTTACGTTGCTTTCGCTGTGTTTGACGCTGGGCAACGAGCGCTTCTAAATCTTTATTTAAAACTGAAATTTGTTCTTCAATTTTACGACGATCTAACTCTAACTTTTTCTCACCGACACCTTTATTTTTCGTACCAACGCCGCCGCTCTGTCTTCCTAACGATTCACGAAGACCGATTAAACGAGGCATCATGTACTGAAGATGTGCTACTTCTACTTGTAGCTGTGCTTCTTTCGTTTTCGCACGTTGCGCAAAAATATCTAAAATTAAAATGGTACGATCAATTACCTTACAATCTAAATCCTCTTCTAAATTTCGAATTTGTGAAGGAGATAATTCATCATTAAAGATGACCATATTCGCATCTATTTCGCGTACATACGCTGCTACTTCTTCAATCTTTCCTTTTCCGATATAATGCGACGGATTTACTCGTTGTAAATTTTGCGTTACTTGCCCAATTACCTCTACATCGCAGGCTTCCGCAAGATTTGTTAACTCTTCCATCGAATACGCAAAATCATCTTCATTACCTACATTTACTCCAACTAAAACTGCTCTTTGTAATACTTCTTCCATATATTTATTCCTCCATTTCGATTACGTAAAATAAAAAACACAGGTCGCTGCCTGTGTTTTCGTAAACGGATAAGGGTTCACCAAAGAAATAGAAGAAAGCTATGCTTTCATCCTATTTTATAGTCAAAAAGTCCCAAGATTGTATACATATCCACAATAAGCGTTCACCTATACAATCCCATTCTATTTATAAAGGCAAAACAAAAAGAGGGCGTATTCGTCCCTCCCTCTTTTTCACATATAAGCTTAATAAAGGGTTTCTTTAAAATAGGCAGACCAATCCCGTTCACTCTGTACACAGACAGAGCCTTTGAGCGCTATTCAATTATTGGCACAAAGTATTGAGACGTAATCTGATTAAGATCAAAGGAAGCCCCTCCGTTCATTTTAAGTTACATAAAGTGTAGCATAAGTAATTCGCTTTCACAAGGTTTAACAACCTATATCACACGAAAGAAAATCTTTATATTTTTACTTTAATCGTCATTTTTTGCGAGTTTTTCTCACAACAAAAATAAAAAAAACAATCATCAATAACAAACCAATGGAAATAATAACAACTTGCCGCCAATTTAAACCGCTCACCATCTCACCTTTTAAATCCACTTTCTTCGTCGGAACAGACACTTTTGCAATTTGACTTAAAGCCGCTTTGTCCGCCCCTGCCTCATCCAATCTCTTCGTTCCACTACAACTATTTGTGTGTAATTGTTTTTCTGATCCTCTTTGAGTAGAAAATACTAAGTACTCTCCTCCTTCTACAAAGCGAAACATACAATCACCACCATTTGTATATAAAATAATTTGTGAAGAAGTTGTCCCTTTCCAAATTTTCTTCACCTCAAATAACACTTCAGTGCCAACCTCTTCTTTCCTTCCAATCTCAATTACTTTCCCCTCAAACACTACATCATTTTTTGGAAATGCATCTTCTGTTGATACTTTAATACAATCACAAGCATAAGATTTCTCTGGAAAAATAATAAGAATAAAGCTACAAATGACGACAACAGGAAACATGTGTGAAATCCTTTTCAAGGAGCTCAACTCCCTTCATTATCAATTTTAGAAACTTCTCGTATATTATTTTTACAGCACTCGCCAAATTCCTTCATAGTAAGTTAAGTATTATCGTTTTAATACAACAAAAATCTTTATTGACATTTTTATAACCTAATATTAGTATCAGGTTATAAAAAATAAAAGTTAGGAGATGTTCCTATGCATTCTAAATCTCGTATTACTGCAATTGGTACTTATGTTCCAGATCAAATATTGTCTAATAACGATTTAGAAAAGATGGTCCATACGAATGATGAATGGATTGTACAAAGAACAGGAATAAAGGAAAGAAGAATCGCTAGTGACGAAGAATACTCCTCAAACTTAGCCATTAAAGCAATTAAAAATTTATGTACAACATATAAGAAAAACTTAGAAGATGTCGACTGTATCATTGTCGCTACTACTACTGCTGATTACGTTTTCCCTAGTGTTGCTTGCCAAATACAACAATACTTCAACATACCTCATACACTAGCTTTTGATTTAAATGCAACTTGTGCTGGTTTTACATATGGACTACACGTCGGTAATAGCTTAATCACTTCTGGATCACATGAAAAAGTACTTGTCGTAGCGACAGAGACATTATCTAAAGTTACTGATTATAGCGATAGAACGACCTGTATTTTATTCGGTGATGGTGCTGGAGCTATTTTATTAGAAAGAGATGAAGACACCCCAAGCTTTATCGCTGCTCACATGGGAACAAACGGTGATGGCGGCATTCATCTATATAGAACAAACTTATCTACTACTATGAATGGCACATCACTGCAAACAAATGAAAAAATCGTTCAAAATGGAAGAGAAGTATATAAATGGGCAACACGCACAGTGCCAAAAGGCATAAAAGATTTAATACATACCGCAAATATGCAAGTAGATGATATAGACTGGTTCATACCCCACAGCGCTAACTTACGAATGATTGAATCTATTTGCGAAAAATCTCAAATTCCAATACAAAAAACATTAACGAGCGTGGAATATATGGGGAATACCTCTTCAGTCACCATTCCACTCGCTTTAAATTTAGCTATAAAAGAAGGAAGGTTAAATAACGGAGACACACTTTTACTATACGGATTTGGTGGCGGACTTACGCATTTAGGACTTATTGTAGAGTGGAATTTAATTTAAGTGTATAAAAAGAGGTTCTAGTCAGTAACTAGAACCTCTTTTTCATTTAATTTCTTGCCCCTTTTCGAGACCATATCACAACAGGAATAAGTAATAACGCTAACACGCCTCCAGCCAATGACAATGCCGCATAACTTGAATTCGCTACTACCATACCTGACATTGCTCCACCAGAAGCTCCAGCTAGCGCAATAAAAACATCTATTTTCCCTTGTGTTTTAGCACGTGTAGACGGTGTTGTGGAATCAACGATTTGTGCTGTACCACTTATCAATCCGAGGTTCCATCCTAGCCCAAGTAAAGACAGAGCAACGATTAATAATAATAAAGAATCACTTGGCGCTATCGCAGCTATGACACCCGCTGCAAGTAAAATCACTCCACCAGCTATGCTCATTGTAGTTCGGCCAATTTTATCAATTAACATTCCTGTAACGAGAGATGGAAGATACATTGCACCTACATGAAAACCTATCACAAGTCCTACTGCACTTAAACCGTGCCCATGGTGTCCCATATGAACTGGCGTCATCGTCATAATCGCAACCATCACTATTTGCGTAAGTATCATTACGATTGCTCCAACTGTAATACCTCGTTTATTTTCTTTCGCTTCTTCTGTTATTGGTTGTCCTTTATATGTATGTTCCTGTTTATATCTTTCTATTATGTTAGCAATAATCAAAGGATCTGGGCGAAGCATAACAAAAAGAACTAGACCCGCCAGTATAAATGCTGCTGCCGATAGTATGAACGGACCTGCAAGTTTAGGAACTCCAATTGAATGAGCAAAACTTCCCATTACCCCTACTAAATTTGGTCCTGCAACTGCACCGAAAGTCGTCATTACCATCGTAATACTAACAGCCGTTGCTCTCTGCTTCTTATCTGCTAAATCTGTACCTGCATAACGAGCTTGTAGATTCGTGGCTGTACCGGCACCATATATAAGTAAAGAAATAAGTAAAAGAATAATACTATTTGTTAAAGCTGCCATTACAACACCAATTGCTCCAAATCCGCCTACTATAAACCCTGTTGCAAGACCTATCCGGCGTCCATATCGTTGCGAAAGCTTCCCTACTATGAAAGCTGCTAATGCCGATCCCAATGTAAACATAGCAGTTGGTAATCCTGCAAATGCATCTGTTCCAAGCATTTGCTGCGCAAGAAGTGCACCTACTGTAATACCAGCAGCTAGTCCTGCACCGCCAAACATTTGTGAAATGCTGACGATTATTAACGTTCGTTTGTATAGTTTTTGTTGCTCTTCTTCTGTGTACACATGATTATCTATTAAAGCCCCTGCCTTATCTAGCAATTCCCCATCCTCCTTTTAAAATTAATCCCTCTTGTTAATGTACTATGTATAACGTTACATATTCAATGGCATTTTCCATTCATCCCTTTCATTCTAAAAAACTTTCTAATCATACTCGACTTATCCCATGCCATATTAAAAATACTACTATTCACAATATGCAAGGAGAAAACAATGAAAAAACAGGCTAATAGCAGCCTGTTTTTCTTTACGCATCTTCTACTAATCTTCCCCTGCTCTTTTTACTCAAAGCTCTTCCTTCCCAAAACAACAAACTTACGAAAGCACAAATTAAAATAATTGGCACACTTGCTTTATATAAATCTGTAAAACTCATTGCCATCTGATTCTTGGCATAATGATTCACATCATTCGAAAATGTGAGTACCTCTTTCTTTATAATTTCCTCATGTTTTTCAACTTCTTTTGTTACTTGCCTCATAACTTCTTCTCTTTTTACATCTCTATATTCTACTGGAACTTTTCTTAATATTTCATCCGTCTTGTCGCGAATCAATTCTTCCTTTTTCTCTTTACTTAATCCCATTGTCATTGCATTTTGTTTCTTATTTATATTCGACTCTAAACTTTGATTCTCTATTTTTTCTTTAGTCATTTGTAAAATTTCAGTTTGCTCAGTACTATTCACATGAATATTCCGCACCTTTTCTTCTGCATAACGATATACTTTTTCTTTATTTACAGTTAAATTATGAGTTAAGTTAGAGACAAATATTGCGACCGCCAATACAATTCCAACCTGTCGTAACATTGATACAACACTTTGAGAAGCAGTTAATAATTCTCCTTCAAACGAAGACGCACTTAAAACTGTAATTGGCCCCACTACTAAGCCATATCCGACACCTAATATCATACACGGAATAATAATTTCTATATTTGTTGAATGAACATCAATCATTTGCAACCAATAGTAGGAAAGCCCCATAATAAGAAATCCTGACAAAATAATAGTTACTTTTCCGAGTTTTTTAATTAAAGTTGCTGCAACTGGTGAGACAAAAAATATCATTGCTGAAATAGGTGTCACTAAAAAAGCCGCTTCAATTTCCGTTCGACCTTGTAGTTTCGTCAAGAACGTTGGAAGCAATACAGTAACTCCAATTAAAAATAAATTACTTAATATAACAACGATAGACGCTCCGACAAACATTCGATCTTGAAATAACTTTAAATTCACCATTGGATTATGAATCTTTCGTTCTACTAAAACAAATAGAATAAGAGAAATAGTGCTAATTGCATAACAAGACAAAGCAATATTACTTTGCCATCCCCATGTATTACCTTTTACTAATATGAGAGTAAATGAAAAAATTGCTGTGCTACTTAATAGTAGTCCTATCCAATCTATTTTTGAGATAATACGTTCTTCATTTTTTATTTGTAGCATGATGCAACATAACACGATTCCTATTATACAAACCGGAACATTAACGAAGAACACCCATCTCCATCCTAAATTTTGCGTAATAATTCCACCTATTACTGGTCCCATAGCAGCTGACAATCCTTGTGTTACTCCTAAAATCGCAAGCGCAACATGCCTCTTAGCTAATGGCATAGCTGATACACCAATTACCATACTTGTTGGAAATAAAATCGCTGCCCCAATACTTTGTATAAAACGAGAAAAAATAAGAAAATCACCTGTATTAGCAAAAGCGCAAAGTACCGATCCACCACCAAAAATCACCAGACCAAGAATATACATCTTTGCTTTTCCAAAAATATCAGCTATCCGCCCTAACGGAATGGCAAGTACTGCAATCGTCATTGTATAAACATTTAATACCCAAGACATCTTTTCTAATGAAGTATTTACACTCGATTGTATTGCCGGTAAAGCTATATTCATAATTGTCGTATCAATCATACAAAGAAAGATACCTAGACACATTAAAAAGACAATCTTAATACCCTTTGATTGCTCCATCTTTATATACCCCTTTATTTATTGTGAATGCGTTTTTCATTCTTCTGTTTTATTGTTTTCTTTTGCCTCTAACTCTTCTAATTTTCTCTTCAAAGTCTCCACTTGTGCACTATACGATGCAATACCTACATCTAGTGAAATTTCTTCGACGAAAGTAATACCTACTCTCCACTTTTCATATTTCAATCGAAGATCTGCAATGTACGCTTCTTTTCTTTCAATTTCATCTTTAATCCATTTTTTTATTGTCACATCATCACTATAGTTGCCAAAATACATTCTCATTAAAAAATCCGAACGTAAAACATCCTTCTCTACAGGCGTCTGCATGTATTGATAAAATTCTTCACGTCCTTCATCTGTAATAAAGTACATTTTCTTATTCGGTTTCCCCTCTTGCATGACAACCTCTTTTTTTATTTTCCCTTCATTCTCCAATTGTCGTAACGTTGGATAAATCATTCCAAAACTTCCATCAAAAAAATGAGTAAATACGTCTTCAAACACAATTTTAATATCGTAACCAGACAATTCCTTTTCCATTAATAAACCTAAAACAACATCTCTTCCCTTCAAAGTAAAACCCCCACATAGTATATAATCAACAATCATATTAACATTGTTAATATAATTGTCGATTACCTTATTCTGTTAATTGTAAAATGTTTCTAAATAAAAAAGCCCCATAATTTGGTTTCACCAATTCACAGGACCATTTTCTTTTTTACTCTTTCACACCTACATCTTGCAAAACTTCAATATCCTCTTTCATTTCATAATAATAAGAAGGCAATTCTATACCATGTTCTAAGAAATAATCCTCAATGAATGAAATAATGATTTTTAACGTTTTCACACGGGCATACAATTTATCGTTACTTTCAATAATATGCCACTTCGCATTTGGCTTACTTGTTTTTTCAAACATGTCTTCCATTGCTTCAACATATTCATCCCATTTTTCACGATTACGCCAATCTTCGTCTGTAATTTTCCATCTTTTCAAAGGATTTTTCTCTCTATCTTTAAATCTCTTTAACTGTTCCTCTTTACTTATATGGTAGAAGAACTTCCCTATTATGTAATGGTCATCTGTTAGTAGTTTTTCAAAATCATTAATCTCATCATATGCTCTCATCCACTCTTCCTTTGTAGCAAATCCTTCAACACGCTCAACTAACACACGACCGTACCATGAGCGATCAAAAATGGTGATTTGCCCGTACTGTGGAATTTTGCGCCAGAAACGTTGCAAATAATGGTAACGTTTTTCATGAGGTGCAGGCGCTCCAATTGGATTTACTTGGAACCCACGCGGGTCAAGATGTTCCGTCACCCGCTTAATTGCCCCACCTTTACCAGCCGCATCCCATCCTTCCATAACAAGCATAACCGCGATTTTTTCTTCTTTCAAAATTTGCTGTAATGCTAATAAGCGCCTTTGATATTTTTCTAATTTCTTATTGTACTTAGATTTTGATTCAATTTTTTTCGTTAAGTCTACTTTAGCAAGATGTCCATTTTCCATAAAACAAATCCCCCTTGTTGTATGACAATGTTATTTTAACATATCCATTGGGATTTTTTTCAAATCCAAATTTATTTTGACAAACAATCGCACCTCTTCTTTATATCGATAAATTAATATTACTGATATACTTTTAAGCATCCTTAAGCACATCTATTATTAATTACAAAAACAAAAAAGGAGACTATGCAAAAAATCTCTACACAGCTTCCTTTTTTTAATATATATGTCGCTTAATTAGAAAGATTAACAATAAAAAATAGGAACTCCATCAATTCACTCATACTACAAACGAATGACAGGCGGAATACCTCCTTCTGGTAAAAAATAAGCGAATACTGTAAAGCCAATAATTAAAATTGAAAATAATGTTATTATAATTCCACCTGGTAGTGTTAGAAAAAGGGTATTCGGCCTTCTCTTCATAGAGAAAATCATCGAGTATACCCCCAGAAGAAGACTTATTATAGCAATAGTTACATAAGCAACTACTGCATACCATGGATTGAGTTCTAATAAAACACCAGAAATAAATATATACAAAAATAATAATTGTAAAAAAATACTGCTTCCCATACTTATGAGTTCTTTCAATATATCCTCCCCTAAAATCGTATGGTATATTATCTCAAAAAGAGAAGATAATAACAAGTAAATCCATTAAAGAATGGGAGCTCTCAAAAAATGAAACGAAAAATATTAACTCTCTTTATGCTTATATGTTTAGCACTACCAATGCAAGCTAATGCTTACACATTTCAGTCACTGCCGATTGCGTCAAAGTCTAAACAATGGTATGTCGAAATTGATAAATCTCATAACTCAAACAAGCAAGCAATTCAGCCAAAACAAGGTATATTTGATACGTATAGTTTACTCGTAAAAAACATCGGTCATGATGTATCAAATGTATCTGTGGAAATACTTGATAACAATCCTACCTCTAAGGCTACCTTTAAACCTACTACACCTAATGAAAATATTTCTAAAAGTCATACAAGCTTTGACTACATGGTATTCCCATTAGACTTTAATAGTCATAATTTTAAAGTTGTAATCACTTGGGAAGAAAAGAATTTCTCTTATAACGGCCATCCGGTAAATGAAGGTAAAAAAATGAAACAAACATTTGTATTTAATGAAGACTAAGTCCTAATTTCTTTAGGGCTTAGTCTTCTTTTTTGAAACCTGCTTGTATCGCTTCCGTCACTTCTTTTGTGATTTCTAATTTTGTTGCTTCCATACTAATTTTTTTGTGCCAAATGTGTATGGAAGGCTTTTCATTACAAAGATGTTTTATTAATACTAGTTGATTATATGCTAAGTTATTTTCTATATAGGTCTAGCCCTATTTTCCCATATAATCAATTAAATCGACGAATACTCGGTACAGACAATGCTATTCCAATTGTTAAAATTACTAAACTAGCTAGTGTTATAATAGTTATCTCGCCACCTATGACAGTAGCTAACCAGCCTACAACTACGTATCCTAATGGCAATAAAGCAAAAGAACCCAACATATCAAGGCTTGCCACTCTTCCGAATGCTTCTTCTGGTACAAGCTCCTGTAAACTCGTTTCCCAAATGAGTCCAAATATCATCATGCCAAATCCTTCAATTGCCATTAAGAATATTAAAGCGGGTGCCCAAGAAATGAATGGCATAATTAATAAAGCAATGCCACTCATTAAAACACCTCCATAAGCCAGTAATCCTCTCTTATGCCACAGCTCTTTCCCACCAAATATTAATGCGGCAATTACAGCCCCACCACCAGAAAAGGCCATGCCAAGTCCATACACGTAAGCTTCAAAATGATGATGAACATTAAATAACCATGGAATTAATACGACGATAATGCCGGCATAACAAATATTTATAAAAGAAAAAACTAAAATTGTAATCCACAGCCACGGATGACTTTTTAAAACGAAAACACCTTCCATAAACTCTTGTTTGTAATTAAGCTTACTCTTTTCAATGGGTTTTACTTTTTTAAACTTAATTTCTTTTAAAAATAATAAACATAAAAATGATAATAAGTACGTTGCTGCATCTAGTCCGAAACCTATCCCTGCAGATGCAACCGATACGATTAACCCACCAAGTGCTGGCCCAATTAATCGTATACCTTGATTACTCATTTGAGTGAGTGCGTTAGCTGCATTACGAATTTCAGGGACGAATACTTTCGCCCTTACAGCAGAATATGCTGGTTGGAATATCCCTTCCATAAGTCCGTATATGGCAACGAGAATATATAAAATCGTAATTGTTAATAAATCCATAAATATAAGCGATGCAAGTAATAGCATTAATATACAGCGGATTATATCCGTAAATAACATTAACCTAACCCGATCAATTCGGTCTACAATTAAACCCGCAAACGGTAAAGCAAGAATATTAGGTAGCATGTACATTGCCATCGTCATCCCCATTACAACTGTTGAACCAGTTAATGAATACACAACAACTGGAAGTATGACCATAGTTATCGAACTACCTAGGGCCGAGAGTAATTGTCCAATCCATAAAAACTTAAAGTGCGTTGATACTTTAACTGGTAATAATAATTTTCCAATATAACCTAAACTTTTCTCCTTTTGTATTTCCCCTTGCATGTCTCTCTCCTCTTTTCAAATGACTATAGAATACATAATATATGACTGAAAATTTATAATATTATATTTCTAATTATATAAGAAACAATTATGTTATGGTAAAATTATCAAAAAAATATAAAGGAGAATACATCATTCTGCCTCTAAATTCACATAACATCGAACACCAGATCTATACAATGTGTATGATCCAACGTAACAATGAAGTTTTACTCATAAAACGCCCCAACCATCGAGGTTTCCCTGGCTACATCGCTCCTGGCGGCAAAGTAGATTTCCCCGAAAGTATCGTTCAAGCCGCTATAAGAGAAGTAAAAGCAGAAACTGGACTACTTGTTTCCAATTTAACTTTTAAAGGATTAGATGAATATGTAAATCCGAAAGGGAATGTTCGGTACATGGTATTCAACTATTGGACAGACTCATTTGAAGGTGAACTTCTTTTGAACCCTCCTGAGGGTGAATTATTATGGATGCCAATTGATACAGCACTAAAGCTACCTATGCAAACTTGGTTTAAAGAAAGATTCCCATTATTTTTTGAAACAGGCACTTTTGAAATTCAACGTGTTTGGGATAATGAGCTAAATAAACAAATTTCTATGACAATTACCCATACATAAAAAAGCTTGAAAACCCATCCAAGCCTTTCTTACTTCTGGGCAATTTTTTCAATCTTATAATGAATATGTAAAAATTCAAGTCCAAATAGCCACATGCTATGATGAGCTGTTAACATTTTATCCTTACCCTCTGTAATGATGAAAGTCTCTGCTAACGGTAAACGGATTGTTAAGAACCGAGTATGTAAATAAACCCCCTCATCTCCCTGACCATTTTCTCTTAACTTACTAGTAATGATTAAATCATGATTATCATTACATAGCCTCAAAATACCAGTCATATTCGAATAAGGTAAAGGTAAGGCGATATTCATATATGTCTCATTCTTATTTGTATGCTTTGAATAAAGAGCTACAAAAATAGATTCACCTGCTTCATTTTTCCTTATCCAAGCCCTTACATTCTCTCTTCCGTCTTTCTCATCTATTACACTAATGATAGAGCCATGCATCGTTTCCCAATTGCCGCCCATACCTAAATGTATTTGTTCTACACGCTTACTCATTTTCTCATAGCAAAGTGCGAACGGACGGAACCAACGAGTCCATTTAATATTCGATTGCAATTCATACTCTGCTGTATTTTCATAAAAATGAATCATACTTAAAGGAACCTTCGTCACATCAAATGCCTCACTATGAAAGTCATTTACTTTATCGACTAAACCGTTGTATTCCTTACTGTCTACTAAATTGCTGCTATATAAATAAGCCTCACCAATTGCCACATTTCCTCTTAACTTACTCATTGGTTTCCCATAGTATTTATAATTCGGAACACTCTTTTCAATCACCCAGCCGATAAATGCCGGTAAAGCTACTCCAATTCCATTGACAACACCATGAATCCAAACCATTTGAGCAATTGTAATCGTCATTACATGCTTCAAATTTCCGTATGAATATATAAGCGAGAACATAATTGTAACCATGAGTGTACTAGACGAAACGATTAGAAGAATCTTTGCACTGATAGCATTAAATTTTGCTCTCCAAACGTAAAATCCATACCCATAAATTGCACATAAATATAGGAACACTGCAAAAAATTCAAATATTCTTGAGTATGTAATTCCTATTGCAACTGTCATAGGTGAAATCATGATGATAAACATAATAACATCATACACTTTACTTCTTTTTTCTCTTTTTCTCCCTATTAAACCAGCTGATAATGGCAATAGAAACGCCGAATAATGAAAATGTGCAGCTGTGAGTAAAACAATGTCAGAGCTAAAATGCATAATTGAAAGTTTTGCTACTGAAGCAGAAAACCAAAAACCACCTAAAAACAAATAAATAAACGCACTATCTATGGCGATCTCTTCTAACGGCTTCCATCCTCTTTCTAGCAATCTACTTACACCAAATAACGCAACAATTCCTGTATATACAAACCAAACTAGCGCAAATACATATTGATTTGTGACGAAAGCTAGCATTGCACAAATTGCTGCGATTGGATATAAAAATGATACGGATTTATAAAATAATAATTGCGATCCATCTCTTTTTCTTTTATCAATAATACAAAGTGACATTGGTATAAATAATAAAACAGATAATAATATAATTGCTTCAACAGGATTTATATTTGACCACTCACATATTAGAAAAATAACATAACAAGCAAGCCCAAATATTATATTTTTCATATCGTTTATTCCCTTTCCACAAATGTTCCCTTATATGAAAAAAGCGAACCAATTAACGGGTTTCGTACTTGTACATGGATTCGAAAACACTGAAGTGTTTCATCATAACTTTCAACAATTTTTGCCTCACCATACAAAAATTTTGGTAACGGCATTTTTCTTCCAAACATATAAAACCATTGTTTCTTTGAAGAAATATGCATTGCCCCTAACTCATCGATATGAAAATGCAGTGTAGAAACGAGTAAATGTGGTTCACCAAAATAATCTACAATTTCATTTTCGTTTTCATCCAATTGCATAACTGCATTAAAATATCTTTTCTTATTTCACCTATTGATTCCCCTTCTCCAACTATTTCAAGCCCAAATCCAATCTTTGTTTTATACAAAAACTTCTGTGGTTCCCCTTCTTTTTTCTCTAAATACGAAATTTCAGTAAAGCGAGCATCCCACTCTGTATGTATATCTGGTTCTTGCGTATATTCCCATAATTTTTCCATCGTCGTGTTCATTTTTGTCGCAACATAAATAGGCTGTTTCCTTTTCATTCTCCCCACCTCCTATGCACTATAACTTTAATGTACATGCAATGAATTTATTTTGCTACATTTTTCACAAACTTCCTCAGAAAAAAGAAAGAATTTTTAAAATATATATAAAACACTTGATTCCACGAAAAATTTAAATTATTATAAAACAAATGTTACCAACAACTTCATAAATCAAACACTCTCGCCTAAAACGTGAGATAGAGGTTGCGATACTTATGAGTATTCTAATGGAGACACAGAGATGTCTATGAATTAGATGAAAGGAAGTATTGCCGAAATTGATAAATTTCTCTGCATTTATCAATTGGGGCTGTTTTCGAATAGAAACAGAACTGTCATATGTACAGACGTGTACGTATGAAGAGCTATCTACAAAAAAGAGATATCATTTTTTTATGATATTCCTTTTTTGGCGGTTTTTTTATTAGCTCCGTTTTCTGTTTCCCTTTTCCTGTAACAGCACCATCCTCACTTATTTGAGATGGTGTTTTTTGTTTGTCTTTCTGGTAACTACAGGAGTATTGGGGATTTATATATTTCCTAATCTATTCTTAAAAATAGACGAAAGAAGGAATTTGTAATGGAAACAATTGTTCAAAAATTTGGTGGCACTTCTGTCGGAAGCGTCGAACGCATTCAACATGTAGCAAATTTAATTATTGAAGAATATGAACGAGGTCATAGCATTGTCTCTGTCGTTTCAGCAATGGGAAAAAGCACAGATGAACTTGTCGCACTCGCTAACGCTATCACAGAAAATCCAAGTAAACGTGAAATGGATATGCTTCTATCTACAGGAGAACAAGTAACTATTTCATTATTAACAATGGCACTGCAAGCAAAAGGCTATCATGCAATTTCATTAACAGGGTGGCAAGCTGGTATTACGACAGAATCTGTACATAGTAGTGCACGGATTACTGACATTCATACAGATCGTATTCAATCTTATCTTGCTGAAGGTACGATTGTTATTGTAGCTGGTTTCCAAGGAGTCAGTGAAGATTTTGAAATTACAACGCTTGGACGAGGCGGTTCTGATACAACTGCTGTCGCATTAGCTGCTGCACTAAACGCAAAAAAATGTGATATTTACACAGATGTGACCGGCGTATATACGACGGATCCACGAGTTGTAAAAGATGCTTATAAATTAGATGAAATTTCTTATGACGAAATGTTAGAACTTGCAAACCTCGGTGCTGGCGTATTACACCCGCGTGCTGTTGAGTTTGCTAAAAATCATAACGTAGTTTTAGAAGTTCGCTCAAGTATGGAACAAGAAAACGGAACAATTGTAAAAGGAGAATGTAACATGGAACAACAATCAATCGTTAAAGGTATTGCATTTGAAGATAATATTACACGCATCACAGTGAAAGGATTAGAACAAGGTTCACTTTCAACTGTTTTCTCTACATTAGCAGCGGCACATATTAATGTAGATATCATCATTCAAAGTATTACAAATGAAGGAACTGTTCATCTCTCCTTCTCCATTCACTCGAATGATTTAAGAGAAACATTAGAAGTATTGGAACAAAATCAAGAAACTCTTCACTACGAATCTGTAGAACATGAAAATCACTTAGCAAAAGTATCAATCGTAGGATCTGGCATGGTATCTAACCCAGGTGTCGCTGCAAATATGTTCACTACTTTAAAAGAAGAAGATATTCATATTAAAATGGTAAGTACATCAGAAATTAAAGTGTCTGTCGTTATTGACCGCCTTCATTTAGTAACAGGCGTTGAGGCGCTGCATCAATCATTTATGGCGAAAATTGAGCCTTTCGTGCAAATGAGCTAATTTGATATGTTTAGTAACGCTTATAAAAAAAACATATCAATCTACTTCCTTCCTATTAAATAAAAAGCTATTCGTTAACAAGATGCTATATG
Organism: Bacillus sp. PPSBB_2; assembly: GCF_045291115.1. NCBI lineage: Bacteria > Bacillati > Bacillota > Bacilli > Caryophanales > Bacillaceae > Bacillus > Bacillus sp. PPSBB_2. The sequence goes on along the minus strand of NZ_CP147983.1, from coordinate 1,808,392 downwards.
ATATATTAAAAAACACCTTGTCACATTTTCCTATACTGTGACAAGGTGTTTTTGACTGAAAGGAATTTGTAACTACTTAGTAGTATAATTATGAGGATAATTAAATAATAAACTTTTATACATAAGGAGATAAGACTATGGCAAAAAACAAATTACTACGAATGGACAATGTCAGCATCGTTGTAGAATCCCTTGATAACGCAATCTCTTTCTTTGAGGAGATTGGCTTGAATCTCGAAGGTCGAGCAAATGTCGAAGGTGAATGGGCTGGTCGCGTAACTGGACTCGGTTCTCAGTGCGTAGAAATCGCTATGATGGTCACTCCAGATGGCCACAGCCGAATTGAACTTTCGCGATTTCTCACCCCTCCTACTATAGCAGATCACCGAACAGCTCCTGTAAACGCCCTCGGTTATCTACGCGTCATGTTCACTGTCGAGGATATTGACGAAATGGTATCGAGACTCACTAAGCATGGTGCAGAGCTCGTTGGCGAAGTAGTTCAGTACGAGAACTCGTATCGTCTCTGCTACATTCGTGGAGTCGAAGGAATTTTAATCGGTTTAGCAGAAGAACTCGGTAATAAATAAGTAATGTTTTATAAAAAAGAGGGAATAGCTCTATATTTAAGCTATTCCCTTACTTCTATTAAAACAGATGAATGTTTTCTTTCTTGCAAGCTTCACGTAAATCGTCAGGCCATACAGAAGATTGAACTTCACCGATATGTGCTTTACGTAAGAAGTACATGCACATTCTTGATTGTCCAATGCCACCGCCGATTGTTAATGGTAGTACGTCTTCTAGTATACCTTTATGGAAATCATACTCACGTTTGAAGTCTTCACCAGTTTTCGTTAACTGCTCATCAAGTGATTTACTATCAACCCGAATTCCCATTGATGATAACTCAAATGAAGATTGTAGTACTGGGTGCCAGAATAAAATGTCACCGTTTAATTTCCAATCGTCATAATCAGCTGCGCGTCCGTCATGCTTTTCACCTGAACGAAGTGCATCACCAATTCCGATAATGAAGACTGCACCGTGTTCTTTTGCAATTGCATGTTCACGATCTTTCGGTGTTAATTCTGGATATTTATCTTCTAATTCTTGAGAAGTAACGAAAACAATTTCTTCCGGTAAATACTTTCCAAGGAACGGATATTTTTCAAATAAGTGATCTTCTAAATCTTTGAATATTCCATAAATTGTTTGTACGGTTTTTTGTAAGTATTCAACAGTACGCCATTCTTTTTGAACGATTTTTTCCCAATCCCATTGGTCAACATAAATGGAATGCGTTGCATCAAGTTCTTCATCACGACGAATCGCGTTCATGTTTGTATATAAACCTTCACCAGCTTCATATCCGTATTCATGTAATGCAAATCGTTTCCATTTCGCTAGTGAATGAACAATTTCTAATTCTTCTCCTGAATGTAACATATCAAATTCAATTGGACGTTCTACACCGTTTAGGTGATCGTTTAATCCTGATTTTTTCGTTACGAATAATGGTGCAGATACGCGGAATAGTTCAAGGCGTTTTGCTAATTGGTCCTCGAAAAATGTTTTAACTTCCTTAATTGCGATTTGAGTCTCTCTTACTGTCATTAATGATTGATACATGGTGGTTTCCTCCTAAAATGTTTGGATGTTGTGAAAAGAAGCCAACAAAAAAAGCCCTTCTTTCCCAAAAAACTGGGACGAAAGGCTTTGGTTCCGCGGTACCACCCAAATTAGCAACAGAGGTTGCTCACTTATACAATACGGAGATGGAATATCTCGATACTGTTCTTCTTGTAACGGCGAAGTTCCCGGCTAAGTCTACTTTCCTATAAAGGATTTCGGTTAGCAACTCCAGGAGGTTCTTCATAATAGGCTTCGTATCAGGCTCACACCACCCCTGACTCGCTTAAACTACGTCCTACTACTACTCGTCCTTTCATAGTCGTTTTGTTGTCACATCTCTGAAACATTTTATTAATGATTATTCTATACAAAAAATAAAGAAAGTCAACAAAAAGTTTTAAAATATTTTTCAATTCTTTATTTTACGGCTTTATTGATTGTTGTTAATTTAACATCTTTACTTTTTCTGCCTCGTCAATCCAAAAAATGTTTCACTGACCGAAACTAACGTATACACAACAATTAATGTGATCGTTCGGAATATAGAATCTGCAGTATTTCTTATTATTTTCATTTTCTTTATAATTCCTTTCAGTTTACTTGCAAATTCATGTTATACTATAGCATTCAAGCAGTTTATTTTTACTTAAAGCAATCATAGTCATTTATAAAGAGTATTTTCTAAATCATTGACTATTATCAAATAAGATTTTTATATAACGGAGTGATCATATGAGTAAAACGAAAGCAAAACCGAAAAAAGGTGTAGGACAAGGTACAGGAAGTAAAGGATGGAACCGTTGGCAATCAAGTGCAAAGAAAAAGGCAGCTGCCAAACCATACAAAAGTAAAGGTACAAAGAAGTAATTTAAATAACATTTGATTTCTTTACTTTGTACAAAACAAAATATAATTATTACAACAAAAAAGCTATGCCCTCATACATTTGAAGACATAGCTTTTTTATATTAAATCATTAAAATATCTCGAATTTCTTCCTCTGTGATTGAGGACAATTTCTCTTCTCCCGGCTCAATCACTTCAGCGATTAAATTTTTCTTACTTTCTTGCAGTTCATGCATTTTCTCCTCGATTGTACCGTGGGCTACTAGCTTTATAACTTGTACTGTATTTTTTTGCCCCATTCGATACGCTCTATCAGCCGCTTGTTGTTCAACAGCTGGATTCCACCATAAATCGTATAATATTACTGTATCTGCACCAGTTAAATTAAGTCCGGTACCACCAGCTTTTAAAGAAATGAGAAATAGATCTCCTTCTCCTTCGTTAAACCGATCGCACAGCTCTACACGATCCTGCGCTGGTGTACTCCCGTCTAAATAAAAGTATGGAATTGCTTGTCGATTTAACTCACGACCAATAATGGAAAGCATCTTCGTAAATTGAGAAAAAATTAATATTCTCTTCCCTGTACTTCTACATTCCTCTAAAATCTCTAACAGTTGTTCAAATTTAGCTGAACTTCCTTTGTAATCATCAACAAATAAAGCGGGATGACAACAAATTTGTCGCAATCTCGTTAAACCAGCTAAAATTCTAATTTTATTTTTACGTAACGTGTCTTTGTCTAAATGCTTTAACGTTTCTTCCCTTAACTTCGCTAAATAAGCAGCATAGAGACTCTTTTGATCGGGTAATAACTCCGATGATTGTAAGTGCTCTATTTTCTCTGGCAACTCATTTAATACGTCTCCTTTTAATCGTCTTAATACGAATGGTTTCACTCGCTTCGCTATATCTTCACGCCTTAAATCACCGAACTCTTTTCTTCCTGGTAATAATTCCGGGAAGACGACATGGAAGATAGACCATAGCTCTTCTAATGAATTTTCTACAGGTGTACCAGTTAGTCCGAAACGGTATTCAGCTTGAATTGTTTTCACAGCTCTTGCCGTTTGCGTTGTAGGGTTTTTAAACGCCTGTGCTTCATCAAGAAATAGTGTATGAAATGGCCTTGCATATAATCTTATATCTCTTCTCAGTAATGGATATGACGTGATTACGACATCAAATTCCGTTATATCTTTCAAAATTTTCCGGCGCTCTGCTTGGTTTCCATCTGCAATAACTGCTCTAATATGCGGGGCGAATTTTTTCAATTCACTAAACCAATTATAAACAAGAGATGATGGTGAAACGACTAATATTGGCAGTTTCTTTTCTCGAATCTCAGTCAAAACAGAATCTATAAAAGCAATGCTTTGCAACGTTTTTCCAAGTCCCATATCATCTGCTAAAATACCGCCAAAACGGTAATGAGCAAGTGTTTTCATCCATTCGAACCCATATACTTGATACTTTCTCATTTCTGCATTTAAAGTATTTGGCACAGCAAACTTTAATTTTTTCGGGTTTTGAATGTTTTCTACTAACTCTTGAACTGAATCATCCAAACTTAAAACATTGCCTTCGTGAAGTCCGTTCATCCATTTTACACTCCGAATAAGCGGAACATTTACCTCTTCTCCATGTAAAAATTCTTTCCGAATACCTGATTCTTTTATAAACTGATTAATTTCATTAAACTCTTTACTCTCTAGCGGCAAAAACGAACCGTTCGCCAATCGATAATATTTACGTTTCTCTTCAAGGGCCGCTAATACACCTTTAATTTCTGCTTCTGGTATTCCTTTTATATCAAAACGAAATGACAACCAATCAATTCTTTCTTTTCTTCTCACTCTAATAAGAGGAACTGCATCCCCTTTACTAATTCGCAATTTGATTGCTGTCGTCGCATAAATATCAACTAAACCTTTTAATGTTGGCACGACGTGATATAAAAAGTTATACTCAGCTTCTTCATTATGCATAAAGTAACCACCTTCTGTTTTTGCAAAGGCACTTTCACTCATAATGTCTAAAATCTCTTTTTCTTTTTTCTCATCACGATTAAAAACAGACGGCTGTCCATCCTCTTCTAGCGGATTAATCATGACGTTCCCATAGTGAAATTCAAGACCTGCTAATAAGCGATTTTTCACGCGGTCTAAATACAATTTCGCTTTTAGCGAAGGTGTTTCAACACGATCCGATATTACTTCATCAATGTGTACAGTTCCGAGCTTCATTAATCCTGGTACAACTTTCGCGACGAAATGCTCCATCTTACTTTCTGGAATATAAAACTGATTACTATTTGAGCGACTCATCATCTTTTGTAATTCAATAAGTCGCATACAATCTTCAATGTGTAAGTGATATAATTTCCCACCATAAAGTGCATTGTTATACATATCCATAACTTGTACACGATTTAGACCATCTATATGAAGTGTAAATCCGCCATTATTTCCCTTCGTAAATTCAAAGTGTAACGGCAACAAACCTTTTGAAACTTGTAATCCCTGAAACAGTTGTTTATTTTGTTTCAGCTGTACATATTCAACTTTAGAAAGTGAACAGAGCATATCTTTCCATGAAGCTGGTGGTATAAATATCATACTTTCATCTTGTTTCGCATGTACTTCTAGCGCATCCTCATACATTTTTTCGTTATGATACATTTTAATGAGCTGCTGAATAATTGCATCCGTTTCTTGTTTAAAACTATGTACATCTGGTGTATATGTAAATTCATTTGAACAATGAAAAGACTCTCTTTTCTCCACCTTAGAAAGAAATTCTCTAATATGATTTATGAAATACACCTTGGCAAGTTTCAATTGAATTCCAAGAAGAGCACCACCACTTCTCGTAGCTACTGGTGTACATATAAACTCAACATCTAATATTTCACGTGTATCAAAACGGTGTTGTTTACTTTTTGGCCTCAGTGGTTTGTCTGCAAACAGCTGAAACATACCACTTGTCAATTGATCATTTCTGTTACTAGTGGAGCTCATTCCACCTGTTTGTTGATTATAGTTTATTTGTATTAATACTGCTGCAACATGTTGACAGTACGTTTGAAAAGACGCTAATGAAGGACAACTACATTTTGCAACAACATCACCCTTTTTGGCTTTTGCTACTGTAACATGGAAATCCTCGTTCCCTTTTACTGTCGCCTCACAAATTTCTTTATTTTCATCGTAATGATCTATTATCACTTTATTTGATTTATAATAGGTTTCACCTCTTTTATATGAGGTCTCTCCGCACACTTCTTTAATAATCGATTTATTCAATGTGAAACTCATCGCTTTGACACTTCCTTAATATAAAACCATTTTCTCTTACTTAACATTTTACATGCTCCACGAGAAAATATAAAATGTTGATTTAACAAAAAAAGATGCTTATTTATAAGCATCTTCTTCACTCTATCTCCATCAACCTCTTCGCCTCAAAATACAACACTTGAATAAACTTCTTCGTATTAATTCGCGTATGACCAGAAGATGCGAGTTCATCTTTCGTCATTTCTGTCATCCGTTTTCTAACTACGGTGAAATCGAAAAATTTTGGAGCATAGCTTTCAAATTTTGGATTTGAAAAGTCTGTTAGTCCTAAAGAAGCCAACTGATTTAACGACTGATAAATAGCTCGACGTACTCTTTGTTCAGACGCTTTTTTCTCTTTATCAATATCCGCACCTAAAGCTAGATCCCCTAATTTCCTTATCGTAATATGATGAAAAATTTCTTTTAACGCAGGAAAGCCAAACTCAAATGTCTGTGCCTTTTCTTGACCATATAAATATTCCAGCATACTAAGTAAATCTTTACTTCCATTCTCTCCGGCAATACCGAGTTCTGATAGTAAAAAGCGTCCTAAATCCCCTATCTTTTTTCCTTCTTGCACTGGTTCAGTACGCAATTGCGGTTTTTCCCACTGAAACACGTTATTCAATGATTTTTGAATATCATGTATAGAACGCTCCAATCTAATACGCTCCATCACTTTGCGTACAACAGATACAACTTCGATTTTATTTAATGGTTTTGTAATATAATATTCTACACCAAGTGTATATGCCTCACCTATAAGCTGCTTCGATTCCACTTGAGAAATCATAATGATTTTCCCCGTGAAAGTTGACGCAATGTGACGAACTGTTTCAATTCCGTCCCTCATCGGCATCAACAAATCAATAAATAAAATATCTACTTTTTTAAAATTTAGTTGATCCGCTTCAATAAAAGCTCCGTCATCCGCCTCACCAATTACTTCTCCAAGATCTCCATCTTCAATAATTTGCGAAAGCATCGAACGGAAAACTTCATCATCGTCTACGATATAATAAAACAAATCTATTCCCCTTCCTGCTTTAAACTATCCTCTGGTAAACAAACGATAAACTTACATCCTCTTTTATTTTCTCGGTCTTCTAATTTCACTTCTCCGCCTAGCTCTGTTACCATTTCATTTATGTAAGAAAGCCCAATACCAGTTGACGGTGTTCCCGTTTGATCATACTTGGAAGTAAATCCTGGCTTAAATACTAATTTCTTATACTTTTGTGTAATACCAGGCCCATCGTCAATTACTTCAAAAAATATATGCTGATTTCTTTTATATAGCTTAATAATAACGAAACCTTTATCTTCAATTGCTTCAACTGCATTTGCAACTAAGTTATTAAAAATTGATAGCACTGTATACACGTGGTATGCAGCATGCTCACCTTCTATATGTTTAGAAAAACGTATATCCTTTTCTAGCATTTCAGCATACTTCTCGTTTATTCTAACAATCATCTCTGCTAACTCATGTCCTTCTACATATTCAGCCACATTTTTATCTAATAACAGTTTAGATAATCCTGCAAATATCCTTTGATTATCCTTTTTTATTTCATGCACTTCCCCCGCTATTTTCAATGCTGTTTTACTACTTGAATCAGCGCTTACTTGTAAATTTCGATATAGTTGATATGCTTCTTGTGTAATTAACTCCGCATTTTGTAACGTCTTTTTCAAATGAACAGATTCCACATATAAATTAGAAAGATGCATTAACATATTTTCATTTTCTTTTCGAACTTGCGATTCTTTTAATTTCGTTTCATATAAATTCATCATATTTAAAAAACCAAGTGCAAAGAAACTACGAAAAATAGCAATAATAATAAGTTTATTCACTTCAGAAATCGTTATTGTTGTACCTAGTACTAACATGTGATAAAACGCAAGTTCTGACATACTTGCAACAATTTCAATTGAAATTCCAAGGCATCCAATAATGATTGGTTTCTGATGGAACTTATTTACCCTACAAAGCGAAAAAAAACTGCCATAAATAAAATAATAGAAGAACACAGGATAACGCAAATAAAATGATTCTGTCATATGAAATGAACCTTGCATGATCCAGTCAAGACATACTCGGAATAAGACTACAGATATACCAACAAGAATACCTGCAACTCCTGCTGGTACTCTTCTTAAAAATAATAATAAAAAGAAGAATAGCGGTGTACCGAAGCTAACTCGAAACGTATCATTAAAGGGATGAAAGTTCAGCTCCCCAGCAATCGGAACAACGACCATTAATATAATTAAAAGGGACATATCTTTCTTCCATAATTGATTCCAATTCAAAGGTGACACTTCCTATACTTTTTTTCAGTAGTAAAAGTGAAAGCCCGCTTATTGTTATAAACGGGCTTTTTTTCTATATTCTAACCTTTTCTACCGCTTTTATTTGGCGATACTCTGGCTTCCACATTGCTTCTTGCACTGCCATCTTGATATCGTTATCACTTAAGTTCACTCTTGCAACACCTTCTGCAACTGCAACTTTAGCTACTTCAATTGCAACCATTTCTGAGATATTACGTAATTCTTCGACCTCTGGTAAAATAGGTGCTCCTGGCTGACTTGTATCTACCATACTTGCAACTGCTTCAGCTGCTGCTGCGAACATTCCATCCGTCATGACACTTGCTCGTACTACAATTGTTCCAAGACCAAGACCTGGGAAAATCAGTGCATTATTTGATTGTCCAATCACATACGTTACACCGTTATATGTAACTGGTTCAAATGGACTTCCTGTTGCAACTAACGCTCTTCCTTCTGTCCACTCGATTAAATCTGCTGGTTTTGCTTCAGCAAGTGGCGTTGGATTCGACATTGGTAAAATGATTGGTCTTTCTACGTGAGAAGCCATTTCTTTAATAATCTCTTCTTTAAATGCACCTGCAACAGTAGATGTACCAATTAAAATTGTCGGTTTTACATGTTTCACAACTTCAGCAAGTCCGATCACATCATTTTCTTTCCACTCACTTACTTCTGCTTCTTTTCTTGCGTACTGAATTTGGAAATCAAGAAGATCTTCCATATTATCTGTAACTAACCCGTTACGATCAATACACCAGAAACGCTTATATGATTCTTCTTCAGATACGCCTACGCGGACCATCGCATCTCTAACTTGATCTGCGATACCGATTCCAGCCGTACCAGCACCAAATACAACAACGCGGTGTTCACTTAGCGGTACACCAGAAGCTTTCACTGCCGATAATACTGCCGCAAGTGAAACTGCACCTGTACCTTGAATATCATCATTAAACGTACAAACGTCATGACGGTATTTATCTAAAATTTTTCGTGCGTTACGAGAGCTAAAGTCTTCCCAATGTAAAAGTGCTTTCGGGAATTGTTTGTTTACCGCTTGTACAAACGTATCAATAAATTCATCGTAAGCTTCACCTGTTATACGAGGGTGACGATTTCCAATATAAAATGGATTGTTTAATAGCTCCTCACGGTTTGTACCTACATCTAAAATTACTGGTAATACACGACTAGGATCGATTCCAACTGCAGCAGTGTAAACAGCTAATTTTCCGATTGCGATGTTAATACCACCAACGCCCCAGTCACCAATTCCTAATATGCCTTCTCCATCTGTTACAACGACTAAATCAATGTTCTCAGCTGTTGCACCGATATTCGTGAATGCTTCTTCGATACCTGATGGATCGTTAATTGATAAATAAACACCACGTGGTTTACGATATTCATGACTATATCTTTGAATTGCTACACCGACAGTTGGTGTATATACAATCGGTAACATTTCACGTAAATGATCTGTTAATATACGATAAAATAATACTTCATTTCGATCATGTAACGCAGTTAAGTATACATTCTTTAATAAATCATCCGGCTGAGAACTAAATTGTTCGTATGCTCGGCGTGCCTGTTCTTCTAACGTTAAAACCGCTGGCGGTAATAACCCTTTTAAACCTAACTCTTCTCTTTCATTTTGTGTGAAAGCTACCCCTTTATTTAAAAGTGGTGTTGATAATACTTCTGCTCCTCTTAATGTTGTTTCTAATGCACCATTAGAAGCTACTGTAAACTTGCTCATAACATCCCTACCTCTATTCATATATAGCATTTCTATATTGTAAACAAAAAAGAGGGGATTGTCCCCCTCTTCTTTTAATTTTTCTTTAAAAGAGTTGCTCCTGCAATCCCTGGGTGTGTCATCTCGAATGGATCTAGAATTAACTCTAAGTCTTCTTGTGACAATACACCATTTTTCACACAAAGTTCTCGAACGGATTGGCCTGTTGCAATTGCTTCTTTCGCAACGCGAGCTGCTGCTTCATAACCGATATGAGGGTTCACGGCTGTAATAATTCCTACACTTTTCTCAACATACTCTTTTAAGCGATCTTCATTCGCTTCAATTCCTTTTAAGCAATTATCTGTAAAGGCACGGAAACCGTTATTCATAATGCTAATCGATTGCAGTAAGTTGAAAACAAGTACTGGTTCCATCACGTTTAATTCTAATTGTCCTGCTTCTGAAGCAAGGCAAATTGTATGATCATTACCTATTACTTGGAACGCAATTTGATTAATAACTTCTGGCATAACAGGGTTTACTTTCCCTGGCATAATAGAAGAACCTGGTTGACGAGCTGGTAACATAATTTCCGCTAAACCAACACGTGGACCTGATGCCATTAAGCGAAGGTCATTTGCAATTTTAGACATATTCATCATACATACTTTAAGCGCTGCAGATACTTCAGTATAAGCATCCGTATTTTGTGTCGCATCTACTAAATCTTCTGCACCAACAAGCGGTAATTCACTAATTGCAGCTAAATGTTTTACAACTGCTTCAATATATTCTGGATCTGCATTTAAGCCTGTACCAACTGCAGTTGCCCCCATATTTACTTCATATAAATGTTGACGCGATTGTTGAATTCGTTTCATATCACGTTCAAGTACGCGAGAGTATGCTTTAAATTCTTGTCCAAGACGGATTGGCACCGCATCTTGTAAATGTGTACGACCCATTTTAATAACATGGTCAAACTGTTCTGCTTTTAATTCAAATACATCATGCATATAACCCATCGTTTGTAATAAGCCTTCTAATGCATTTAATGTTGCGATATGAATCGCCGTTGGGAATGCATCATTTGTTGATTGGGCCATATTTACATGACTATTTGGACTAATATAATGATAGTCTCCCTTTTCCATCCCTAATAATTCAAGCGCACGATTGGCAATGACTTCATTTGCATTCATGTTCATTGAAGTACCTGCTCCGCCCTGAATTGGATCTACGATGAAATGATCATGCCATTTTCCATCAAGAATTTCTTGAGCAGCCTCTGCGATCGCACCGCCCTTGTTCAATTCCAATCTTCCTACATCTGTATTCGCAAGCGCTGCTGCTTTTTTTACAATTGCGAACGCTCTAATTAAGCCTTCATGGATTTTGTATCCTGTAATTGGGAAGTTTTCAACTGCACGCATTGTTTGTACGCCGTAGTATGCATAGTTTGGTACTTCTTTTTCACCTAAAAAATCTTTTTCAATTCGAACACCATTTTTAACTTCAGTTAATGTTGCCATGATTATTCACTCCTTAACGATTTCTTATGCTGCTTTTGTTTCTTTGACTGTTTCTACATATTGTTTTGCTTTCTCATTATCGAATTCGCCTTCCCACTTCGACATAACAATGGCCGCTAATGCATTTCCTAATACATTGACAGATGAGCGAATCATATCTAAAATGCGGTCAATTCCCGCAATTAACGCGATACCTTCTAGTGGTAGCCCCATCGAACCTAACGTTGCTAATACAACAACGAACGATGCACCTGGAACTCCCGCCATACCTTTGGATGTTAACATGAGAACGAATAATAACGTTATTTGCTCCGTTAGTGACATGTGCACACCGTACATTTGTGCAACAAATAATGCCGCTAACGCTTGATAAATAGCCGATCCAGTCAAGTTAAATGTATAACCTGTCGGAATTACGAAAGAGGCAACTGCCTTTGGACAACCGAACTCTTCCATTTTTCTCATTATATTAGGTAAAACAGCTTCTGAACTTGCTGTCGTAAACGAAAGAATCAGTTCTTCTTTTAAAATTTTCATTAATGTAAAAATGTTTACTCCAACCATTCGTGCATTAATACCTAATACAATCACAACGAATAGTATAACAGTTACGTATACAGCTAGCACTAGTTTTCCTAGCGGAAGTAATGTTGCTACACCAAATTTTGCAACCGTAACGGCAATTAATGCGAATACACCAAATGGTGCAAATTTCATAACTTGATTTGTAACCCAAAACATGGCTTCGAGTACACCTTCAAAGAAGTTAAAGACTGGCTTTCCTTTTTCTCCAATTGCTGCAACTCCTAAGCCGAATAGTACTGAGAAGAATATAATCGGTAATAGGTCACCTTGTGCAATCGATTCAAATACGTTTTTCGGTACAATGTGAACAATTGTCTCAGCAAAACCTTTCTTCTCTGTTGCATCTGCAGTTTGTTTATAAGAAGAAATATCACTTTGCTGTAAATTACTCATATCAACGCCAGTACCTGGTTGGAATATATTCGCTGCAAGTAATCCCATTAAAATAGCAATCGTCGTAATAATTTCGAAATAAAGAATTGTCTTACCACCCAGTTTCCCAAGCTTCTTCATATCTCCTACACCAGCTACTGCAACAATTAATGCTGAAATAACAATTGGTACTACAATCATCTTAATTAAGTGAATAAATATATCCCCAATTGGTGTGATATAAGAAATCGCCGTTTTATTGCCATAAAAGACTGCCCCTACTACAATCCCTAAAACAAGCGCGACAAAAATTTGTGTTGCCAATCCGAATTTTTTCATTTATGTTCATCCCCTTCATGCGAACGCTTTCAATTTGAATTTATAAAAGCTACTCACACATCTTATAAGCGAACCTACAAAATCATACAAAAACCTACAAGTTCGTCACAAAAAATTCAAATATTTTTCTTCTTTTTTTCATTGACACCATTTTGTTAAAAAACGATAAAATAAACTTGATAAGTAATCAGATTGTTTCGTATAATCAAAAAGATATATACTTAAAACAAATCAAAATGAAAAGGAGTGGATGTTATGAAAAACTATACAAAGCAATTCGTCCTATCTTCTTCTTTTCTTTTTCATTTTCTTAAAAAGGAACAAAGGCATTCGCCTTTGTTCCTTTTTTATTGCGATCTATATAGGGGGAATTGTTATGAGACCATATAAACGTGTCTTAATTAAATTAAGCGGCGGTGCACTTGCCGATCAAACTGGAAATAGCTTTAACTCCAAACGATTAGAACATATCGCAAACGAAATTTTATCCATTGTTGATTTAGGTATCGAAGTATCCATCGTCATTGGTGGCGGTAACATTTTTAGGGGGCATCTAGCTGAAGAATGGGGAATCGATCGCGTAGAAGCTGATAATATCGGTACGTTAGGTACAATCATTAACAGCTTAATGCTTCGCGGTGTTTTAACAAGTAAAACAAATAGAGAAGTACGCGTTATGACGTCCATTCCATTTAATGCAGTAGCTGAACCATACATTCGCTTGCGTGCAGTCCACCATTTAGATAACGGTTATATCGTTATCTTTGGAGGCGGAAACGGGCAACCGTTCGTGACGACAGATTATCCAAGTGTACAAAGAGCCATTGAAATGAATAGTGATGCCATATTAGTCGCAAAACAGGGTGTCGATGGCGTTTTTACAAGTGATCCGAAGCATAACAAATCAGCAAAAATGTACAGCAAACTAAACTATAATGATGTCGTTAGACAAAATATACAAGTTATGGATCAAGCGGCATTACTGCTTGCCCGGGACTACAATTTACCAGCACATGTCTTTAACTTTGATGAGCCTGGAGTCATGAAAAAAATATGTTTAGGCGAACATGTGGGGACGTTGATTAATGATGATGTTACGATGTTGGTGCATGAAAAATAATGATTTCCCACCAAAAAAGGGTGTCTTTTGTAGGCACCCTTTCCTAATTCATCATCACAAATAGAAGTCAACCAATCCCGCCACTTTCTCCTTACAACGCTCCCAAAAAGATAACTTTTCAAAAAACTCTTTCGTCATTTCTTTCGAATCATGAAAATCCTCTGTTAACGCCTTATTAACTTGTCCTACAATAGGACCACCATAAATATAAAAATTCATTTCATCATTTATATTGAAGCTACGCGAAGTAAAGTTTGTTGTACCAATAACGGTTAATTCATTATCAATAAGCATTAATTTGCCATGGAACATTCCTTTTTTATACCCATATACAGTAATCCCATTATTAACAGCTTGACGTATGTATGGATACGCCGCTTCTTTTATAAGAGGTAGATCTGGTTTATATGACCAAAGTATTTTTACTGTAACACCACGCTTTTGTGCTGCGATTAAAGCATTCATGGACTCTTTATTTTTTGCTATAAAATACGGCGTTGCAATTACAATGGAGTGCTGAGCTTGTTTTATGAGCTCTATATATTTTTCAGCAACGTAATGCCCATTGTAACTAGTCATAGTATGTAATGTATTCCCTTTACTAGCTTTATTCGTACTTCTCTTTATCTCTTCTTTCGTATCTCGTTTCCAGTCTAAAGCGAATTGCTGTTCTAAATCTTTTGCTCCTTCTCCTTTAAGTCGTACATGATAATCACGCCAATATCCAAATCGCTTATCTTTCCCTAAGTACTCATCTCCTATATTAAATCCGCCTGTATAGCCAATCTCCCCATCAATCGTCGTAATACGGCGATGATTACGATGGTGAAGTGAATAAAATCCGAATGGCAATGTAGGTTTTCTACTATATGTAAAATGTACACCACTTTTCCGCAATTCATTTATCACCTTTCTTTCAAATGATAAATCATTAATGCGATCAACTGATAAATAGACGTTTACTCCTTCTTTTGCCTTCTCTTTTAATAAGTTTAAAAAAGTATGACTACTTTTATCATCCGACAAAATGAAGAAATAAGTGTAGATGGAGCTTTTCGCTTCTCTTATATCAGTAAATAATTGTTTATAAAAAGACTTCCCTTCTACATATAATTGAAAGTCACTATAATGAGGCGCATACTCTGTCGGCATGTTTTTCCCGGCTTCCATTTTCCTACCTAAGGTAACATCGATATGCATCCAAATTAAAATAAAAACGAAAATAGCAATAATAATAGAAGTAACTCTTAATATTTTTTTAATCATTTTGGTTTCCTTCCAATCATATTCCTTACTATTTCGTAGTGTTTCATTTAAATATGTTTTCATACGAAATGTATTTCTTATTTTTATTGATACTAAACAGTTAAAGGAGATACGAATATGAGAAAAGGAAAAACTCCTATTGTTTTTATCCCAGGTCTTTTCGGTTCAATGAGCAATATTATTATTCCCGGCACTGGTAATTGGAGTTTTGGACTTTCTGCATTTGTTTACGAACCATTCATCATGATGCTAGAAAGTATGGGGTACGAACGAAATAAAGATTTGTTCATCTGTTTTTATGACTGGCGGCAGCGTATTGTTTTTTCTACACAAAAATATTTATTACAAACGATTGCTTATGCTAAAAAGATTACAGGTTGCGATAAACTAAATCTAATTTGTCATAGTATGGGCGGCCTTCTTGGACGTTCTTACGTTCAAAGTGCAACATATAAAAATGATGTGAATCAGCTTATAATACTCTGCACACCAAACGCTGGATCTTCACCAAATTATAGTTATTGGACTGGAGGTACTCTCCCTATCCATGCCTCTTCTAAAATAAATATCGTTCATTTTTATGTGGAACAATATATTTGTTACTTAAGCATCTTACATAAAATGAATAAAGTTGAGGCGATACACATTTACTTTCCAGGATTACAAGATGTTATTCCTTGTAAAGATTACGGAAATTATTTATTTATAAGATCCGGCTCTTCTATTACATTTCTTACTTATAGTAAGATGAAAACGAAAAACCCTTTCCTCGATACATTAAATGAAAATAGATTTATTATACAAAAAAGAAATATTGAAACGACACTCATTGCCGGAGATGGAGAGGAAACAATTCAATATTTACAAGTCGTCCCTTCACATTCCAAACTGAAATGGACAGACGGCAAAGTCGTCGGTGATTTACTTACAAAACATGGTGACGGTAACGCTGTTCTACATAGCGTTTTTCTTCTAGAGGGAAATAAATATGTTTTGCATGCTTCACATAACGAAGTGCTCTACAAAAGCATTCCTATACTACAAAAGATACTCTAAATTTCAAAAAAAGGTATGGCATTAAGCCACACCTTTTCACATTAAACAAAATTCCTCGCATCATTATTTCTTCCAAACTTATAAATAGCAATTAAGAAGAATGCAATTGCGAAAGCGAATAAAATTAAAATGTTTAAATACAACTCCGAGAATGGTATTCCTTGTTGTAGTTTCGATACTGTGTCTAACAACCAGCGCTGTGGAAGAAAATTAGCTACTTTTTGTACTGCACTTGGCATAATGTCATATGGGAAATAACAACCCGCTAGTAAGCATGTTGGTACAATGACCATGTTTTGCATCGCATTTGCCGATGCTGAGTTTTTCGAAAAAGCTACAAGGACTAATGATATTCCAATTGCGATTAATGCAAATAGCATTAGTACGCCCATCATCACTATGAAAGGCATATTGATATTCGTATGAAAAACATTCGTTAGGAATAGGATTGTAATCAAAATTTGTACTGTTAGTATTATCATATTTACCCCGACATTAGATAATATGAACTTCTTCCCATCTATCGGCGTTGATAATAGTCTAAAGTACGTTCTATTCTCTTTTTCTTTTAAAATATGACCTGATAAGTTCGCTGCTGAAAACAGCATAAACATAATAAGGTAACCCATCGTTTGATTTGTCATATCTTTATTTTTCGAAGTATCTTCTAGCGTCTCAGTTTTCATTTTAAATGAACTTTTTTGATACCCTGCGTACATATTGTCGAATATACTTTGATCTGTTCCTGCTACTTTACTAATAGCTGCTATATTATCAATATAATTATATAAATATGATTTTATAAATCCTGTTACTTGATCACCTTTAATCGATGAAATTTCAATATGCTCTGGTTTCCCTTCTCGAACACTTTTTGAAAAACCAGAATCTAATGTAATAACTCCATCAAGTTTTTTGGAAGTGAGTTTATCTTCTACTTCAGACTCCTTAACCTTACTCACATTCACATGATTTAATCCTTCTAAAAACTTTATCGTATCATTTGCTATTGGCTCATTTTCTTTATTTACAATCCCGATATTTAACGTTCCTTGCCCTGCATTTCCGTATATCGAAAAGGAAATGAGCGTCCCTATTATCGGCAAGCTAATTATAATGAGTAAACTTTTTTTATTTTTCAAAAGCACAGATAACGTTTTTTGTATGAGCCATAAAATATCCTTCATGCTATAGCCCCTCCCGTCTACGTAATGCAATAATTGCAATTAATAAAAAGAGTGCTGAAATTCCAATGTTTAAAGAAATGACTGGTAGTGCTGCCCCTACATCATTTGCATAAATAATTTTCATAACAGCTGTATTTGCCCAAGTTAATGGCGATAAATTCGTAACGAAATTTTCTTCTACTACGAAATATGCACCTCCAAAAATAGAAGCTAATTGCACAACAACCATAATAATTGCCCTAGACGCTTCAGCTGTTTTCGTGATATATCCGATTCCTAAACCGAAGCTAATTGCTAGAAAGACTTGTGTTAATAAAATAAGAAATATGATTCCAAGATGGTCGCCCCAATTCGCTTGAAAAACAAATTTACTAAATAACATGACGAGTAATATGCACAGGGCATTTGCTACTAGGCTACCAAGTACTTTTCCAATGAATATTTCAGCTTTACTTATAGGTGCAGCAATGAGACGATCTCCTGTTTTACGTATTCGTTCTCCTCGAATTAAAGAACTCGCTCCCATCGCAGCATATAGTGCAATCATCGTTGTCATTACAACCGCATAGTAATCCATAGAACCTGGTTTTTTCGCAGCTTGTAAAGATGTTTCTTTTATATAATCATTATGATTTCCGTTTGAAATAACCGTACTAACCTTAGTAGGATCTACTTTTGCAACTTCGACCGCTACATTGTACTTATCAACAAATGTTGTAAGCATTCCCTCCACAATACTTCCCTCAATACTACTTTTGTCACTCCCATAAAATTTTGCACCATCTTTATTTAACTCTACATAAGCAGCATATTTATTTTTCTTCACTTCTTCTTTCCCATCTATACTGCCGGAAGCTTTTTTAAAATGAATACCTGATTTATCCACTTCTTTCGTAAATGCTTCAAATGATTGAGAAAACGTGCTACTCGCTTCATCTTTATATAGCACTTGTATATCTTTAATCGAATGACTATCACTATTAAATGCGTTGGTTAACGCTGTTCCTAACACAAGCATAAGCACAATCGGAAATGCTAACATAAAAACTAAAGTTCTTACGTCTCTGAAATCTCTTTTAATATGCATAATTGCAATATTGAAGATGTTCAATTGATGAACCTCCCTTTACCTTTTCTTCATTTACTTTTTATTTATCTCGTAAGTTTCTTCCCGTCAATGTAAGGAATACTGTTTCTAAGTTGGGAGCCTGCTCCTCTAATGAACGAATTTCAATATCATGATTGATACAGTGTTGAATGATTTTATTTAAATTATTTAATCCCGCATCAGAATTCACTTTAATTACGTTTTCTTCAATTTGAACTGCTTTCACACCGTTTATCTCTTTTAATTTTTCCACGTCTAAATTTTCCACCGACTTCACTTCAATCCAAATATCTTTCGTATCAGTAATAATTGCTTTTAACTGTTCTTTCGTACCTTCTGCAATCACTTTACCGTGATCTACAATCGCTATTTTCGTACAAATCTCTTCTACCTCTTCCATGTAGTGACTCGTATAAATAATAGTGCTTCCCATTTCATTTAACTTCCGGACAGACTGAAGAATATAGTTTCTTGACTGTGGATCAATTCCAACTGTCGGTTCATCCATAATAATTAACTTCGGTCTATGTGCAATTGCACAAGCAATATTCAATCTTCTTTTCATCCCGCCAGAAAAGTTTTTCGGATAACTTTTCTGTTTATCACTAAGTCCTACAAATTGAAGTGCTTCCTCTACTCTCGCTCTTAGTTCGGCCCCTCTTAATCCGTACAATCCAGCAAAGAACTTCACATTTTCATAAGCAGTTAACTCTTCATAAATCGCAATATCTTGCGGAACAATACCAATATTCATCTTTGCAAATCGATTATGTTTCTTTATATTTTTTCCTAGTATGCTAATTTCACCTTCATTACTTCTTAACAAACCAGCAATCATATTAATTGTCGTACTCTTACCAGCACCATTCGATCCTAAAAAGCCAAATATTTCTCCTTCTTTAATAGATAAAGACATATTATCAACTGCGATGAAATCACCAAATTTTTTCGTTAAATTTTTAATTTCTAATGTATTCATCATTTCACCCCTATTTCGGTTTCTCTGCTGTTATTATAAACAAAAAGAATGAACCTGCTCAGTGCAGAAATTCATTCTTTTCACATGAGAATATTCACTTTTTTCATATGAGATGGTTCATCTTCATCCCATTCTCTTATATCGGAAACAACATTGTCACTGAAAAACCACTTGTTCCATCTACAATAATTTTTCCGTTTACTGATGCTGTTCGCTCCTCCATCCCCATAATACCGAGACCTTTCTTAACAAAAGCTGCGCCTTTCCCGTTATCCTTCACTTGCACCTTAACCATCTTGTTAAGCACATGAATATCTATAGAAATAACTGTCGCATCAGCATATTTCATTGCATTTGTTAGTGCTTCTGTAACATTCTCACCGATAATTTTCCACTGAATGGGAGAAATCATATCTAAGTTCCCTTTGTATACAAAAGGAATATTCACATCATTCTTACCGGCAAATTCCTCTATGAATAATTTCATACGATGAATACCAATTTGCTCAGTTGGTGGCTTCATATTTTTTAATGTAATGCGAATACTTTCAATTCCATCTTTTGAAATGTGAATTGCATTTTGTAATAGCTCCGCAGATTTTTCTTTATCTATTTCCATTAATCTTTTTGCTGCTTCCATTTGAATAAGTGCACCCGTCATCGAGTGACCAATTTTATCATGAATTTCTTGCGATAACCGATTTCTCTCTTCTAGCTTAAATGTGTATTCTGATTGTCTTATGTACTCTTTATTTTCATGTAAGCTTTTCGTAAGTCGTTGCATATCTTTTCGCATCTTATCATTTTGTGATTCAAGCTTTACTACACGCGATATATATCGATCTGCCATAGTTAAAACGAGAAAAGAAAATGCAACAATTAATCCATAAGTCATTCGAATACTTTCATCTGCAATCGTAATTGGGAGCATCATAACGACAAAGCGTGGCCAATTCTTTTCTATGTAATGGAATGTAATTTCGTATAAGTTCAAAGGTAAAAACAAAATAAAAAATGGATGAATCCTCCATGTAAATAACATAACTATGCCAATGGACATACAGATTAATATTTTTTTATACATATCTTTTTTAAATATAGAAATCATTACGTTTACAGAGAGGTAAATAAGTAATGTAAATATAACCCATGGTAAATTTGCTACATTTGCGTAAATATAACTAAACACAATATATAAAAAGACAATTAATTTACTTACAGTTAACCAAAACTCCATATCATTAATCTACTTTCCCTGTTAAGTAATAAATCGCAATTTGTGTGCGATGTTCAAGTCCAGTTTTCCCTAAAACTGACGTAATATAATTTGCAATTGTTCCCTCAGATATAAAAAGCTGTTTCGAAATTTCTTTATTTGAGAAACCTTTTGCAATTAATGCGATAATACTAAGCTCCCTTTCTGTGAAAAGGCTCTTATCAATTTTACATTCTTCCTCCTTACTTTCCATTAAATTAGACTTAATTTTATCGAGGACAACATCTTGCATAACAGTTTGACCATTATATACTCCTTTTATCGCATCACGAATACGCTCCGGATCGTTATTTTTTAATAAATAACCTTTCGCTCCGTTTTTTACTGCATCCAAAATATACTCATCATCATCAAACGTCGTTAAAATAAGCGGTTTTGTTTTCGTCTCTTCACAAATGAACTTCGTCGCCTCTACACCGTTCATATTTGGCATACGAACATCTAAAAGAGCAATATCAACTTCATGCTTTTTACAATATGCTACAGCTTCTTCCCCATCATTTACAGTATCTACCACTTCGAACTCTTCGTATGTATTTAAAATAATTTTCATGCCTTCTCTAATAAAAGAGTTATCATCCGCTATTAATATTTTAATTTTCATGTTTGTTAGTATGGCCCTTCCCCTACTAACATTCACATCCTTTCTTCCCGTAACATTTCCTACTTGCTCATTATATACTTCTCTTTACCATTTTTTCACACCTTTTTTCATCTAGCTCTCCTACAAAAAATATATTATTCTTTTTTTACAATATGTGTAGGGTGACTTATCATTCTTTACGTCTATATAATAGAATGCGTCAAAAAGGAGGGAGAGACCGATTGAGGAAAAACAATTAATTGAAAAAGCAAAGCAAGGAAGCGAGCATGCTTTTCGTATCCTTGTACAAACATATCGTCATTATATTTTTCAAGTTATCTTTTCTATTTTAAGACATGAAGAAGATGCGAAAGATGTTACACAAGAAGTATTCGTAAAAATTCACACCTCTCTCCCAAATTATCAATTTCGCGGATTAAAAACGTGGATGGCACGTATTGCCACCAATCACGCTATTGATTATAAGAGAAAGAAAGCTAGAGAAAACGAAGAACTCTCCTTATGTAAAGAAACAGAGGAAAATATAAAATCCTCTCATAACATTGAAGCTTTACTATTGACGAAAGAGCAAAAATTACTCATTGCTCAAAAACTGAGAGAACTTCCCGAAAATTACCGTGACGTCGTTCTCGCACATTACTTAGAAGAAAAAAGTTATCAAGAAATTGCTTTACAGGAAAACATCGAAGTAAAAACAGTCGAAATGAAACTGTATCGGGCACGAAAATGGATTAAAAAACATTGGAAGGAGGAAGAGTTTCTATGATGCATTATTCAAAAGAAGATTGGCGCAATTATACATTAGATTTTATAGAAAGCAATGAACGTGAATCTATGGAAGAACATCTTTATGAATGTGATGATTGTTTAGCACTTTATATGGAAAGTATTGATGAACAACATGAAAACCTTCCAATGATAAATGATGATTCATTTACGAACGAAGTTATGACGCAAATTAATTTTGAAACACTACAGTCTAATAAAAATATAAAAACAAACTCACTAAAGCGCACAATCATTCACTACATAATTGCGACTGCGGCTACAATTATTTTTATGGTAAGTGGTTTATTCCAATATATTTTTACAGCGACATCAAATTTCGAGAAATCTTCAAAACATAACGAGTCTTCTATTTCACAACAAATTGTAAACAAATCGGTAGACACATCCAAAAAGAACGGAGGTTCAAAGCATGAATAAAAATCCCTTTTTAGCACTTGTATTAGGGCTAATTCCTGGGCTTGGACATTTATACTTAAAAAAGCTAGGACGGTTTATTTTATATAGCGGAGGATCTTTATTTCTATTCTCCTTTGCAGTATTTTGTACAATAGTAGTAAGAGAACGTGATATTGCTTTTCTTTCTCTATTTTTACTAGCCGTTCTATGGGCAATTAACTTACTAGATTTAGTTATCACCATTATAAAACAAACGAAAAAACAAGAAGCTGGAGAATTGATAAATTCCTCTAAAGAGAGCGAACGATTTTATATCATTCTCCTATCTATCATCCCTGGACTTGGCCATTTCCAATTAGGACTTATGCAACGCGGTCTTACGTTTTTAGTCGCTTGCGCTGGCTTAGGCAGCATGATTATATTTGTGACTTTATTAACATCTCAAGGAAGTTTCCTTATCTTCCTTATTACGTTACCTGTTTTATGGATTTATAATTTCTTTGACGTTGTTCAGCAACTACAGAAAAAAGAACGCGACGAGCAATTAATTGATCGTACTATTTTCGAAGATTTTGAAGAACATCAAGAGCAGGGAAAGAAAAGTAAAACATTTGCTTCTATTTTAGCGATGTTCCCTGGAGCAGGTCATATGTATTTAGGCTTACAACGCCGTGGTCTTCAGCTTATGGCAGCCTTCTTACTATCTATTTATTTACTCGACTTATTAAGACTTTCTGCATTTTTGTTTTTAGTACCAATCATTTGGTTCTATAGCTTTTTTGATGCGTTACAGCAAACAGCAAAATACGGAAAAGAACGAGTTCAAGACGAACCCATTATCGATTATTTTATAAATCATCAAAGATGGATCGGTATCGGATTAATTACACTCGGTGGTTATTATTTATTAAATCAAACAGTCCTTCCTATTTTGAATGATTATTTTGCAACTATATTTAATATTCATCTTAGTGAACTATATTATCGCTATTTCCAAACATCTATCGTTGCGCTCCTTTTAATTGGCGGCGGCTTTAAATTGTTACTTGGAAATAAAGAAAACAAAGGTGGGACAAACGAATGAGGACTTGGCGTGTTGGAACATTCTCAATGGGGCTTTCTATTATATCGTTAGGATGCTTTTTACTATTTTCAGTCGTAAAAGGAATTCAAGTATTAGATACACTAACTGCATGGTGGCCAGTTTTACTTATCATACTTGGAGCCGAAGTTTTACTATATCTTCTATTTTCTAAGAAGGAACAATCATTTATTAAATATGATATTTTTAGTATTTTCTTTATCGGCGTTTTAGGAAGCGTCGGAATTGCTTTTTACTGTTTATTATCAACTGGATTACTAGAAGAAGTTCGTCACTCTATTAACACAACGAGGCAAACGAGTAATATTCCAGACGGACAATTTGATATACCTGAATCTATCAAAAAAATCGTAGTAGATGCAGGACATCAGCCTCTAACGATAGAGGGAAATAATACAAATCAAATTCATCTTTTGGGAACTTATGAAATGACAACGAAAGCAAATGAAAAACTCAATTTAAAACGAGATGATTTCCTTTCAGTTCAAACGGCTGGAGAAACGATGTATATCACTTTAAAATCATTACCTGTTCAGCATACGTTATTTAATTCAGCACCACAGGTGAAACCAACGCTTGTTCTTCCGCAAAATAAAAATGTGGAAATCCGCGCTTCAAATAACGAACTATCTCTTTATCCAGGTCAATTACAAAATAATTGGTTTGTACAGGAAAGCTCAAGAGTGTCTGTCCATCTTGCAAAAGAAAGTGATATATCTTTAACAGCAGTAACGAATCAAAAAGAAACACATGGAAGTACACCTTGGGAACAAGTAAAAGATTTAACGAAAAACGAAAATACTTCTTCAGAAGAACATCCAGAATTAAACAACCAAGAACATTGGTATAAAAATTCGATTAAAACTGGAAATGGGACGTACAAGTTAAATATTGAGAAAGCTTATAATTTGAATATGAGTGTTCTCGAAAAATAAAAAACCTTCCGCAATTGCGGAAGGTTTTTCTCATATAATCGCTTTAATTCCTTCTAACACTAATCCAATCATAAATCCGCAAACAGCCCCGTTTACTCGGATCCACTGTAAATCTTTACCGACGTTATTTTCAATCATTTCGATTAACGTCTTATCATCTAACTTATCAAGGTTTTCTTGTACAAGCTTACCAATTTTCGAATGGTTCTTCTCAACAAGACTTACAACTTGTTTTTGTAACCAATCTTCTATTTTTTGAACTGTCTGTTCATCTTCTTTTATTTTATTCATTTGTTTTTGTAAAAATGGAATAACATATTTATCAGCAAATTCTTCATTATTTACAAAAGCAACTGCTCTTTGCTGTACTTGCTCTAGCATCTCTTTTATTTTGTCAGTAGCATTCCAATTGGCAATCCATTTTTCTTTCCAATTTTCTAATTCTTGTAGTAACGCTTCATTTTCTTTTACATTTATAATTTCTTGACGAATTTTCGCTAATATAAGTTGTCTCGTGCTATTATCTGCATCTTGTAAGCTGTTAATATTGCTAATAATAAACTTCTGCAAAATGCCGCCAATTTTATCTTCATCTACAATATTCATAAACGATTTCAATGTAAACTGTAAGAATCCATCTACTTTTATATTTTCCATCGCCTTCATACCTAAACTTCCAAGCTGGTAGCGTGCTTCATCTTGCGCTGTCCAATCTTTCACTTTTACTAAAATGTAATCAAGTGTCTTCTCATCATATTCTTGCACAACTAATTGATCAACAAGCACTTGTAAGATGTTACTTGTATTAATTGTATGTAAATACGTCTTTAATTCTTTTTCAATAATAACCGCTAATTTTTCTGTATCGATTGAAACAATCGCCTTCTCAGCAATCGTTACAATGCCTTTTTTCACAGCATCAGACTGTATTTCTCTCTCTGCAATTTGTAGCACCATTTGTGCTAGCTGCATTTCTTTTACTTTATTCGTAATACTTTCTTTCGTTAGCCACTCATTTTCTAACGTATTGATGAGCCCTTTCGTTACTCGTTTACGGTTTTTAGGTAACAAAGCTGTATGCGGAATTGGAATTCCCATCGGGTGACGGAATAATGCTGTAACTGCGAACCAATCTGCAAGCCCGCCAACTAACCCAGCTTCAAATCCCCCTTGTATAATCTCTCCAGCTATCGTTCCTTGAAAAGGGATAGAAGCCGCAAAGCCTACACCCATAACCCCAAGCGAAATACCCGCTATATATTTAGTCTGTAATGACATCGTATACACATCCTCTTATTATGTAAAATAAAGCTTTTTGTTGTATTTATTCAATATTAGTTATCCTTTATATATACTATAAAGAACTATTGTGAAAATAACAAAGATTTTTATGTACATGAAAAAATGAGGCTACAACTAGCCTCATTTTTCTTATACCGTTAATTCCAAACCTTTCCTATAATATTCATTCATTACATCTTTTGGAACCATACTTCCACCCGTTCCCCACACAATATGAGTACCTTTTTTCACCTTCTCTGTTAACTGTTGCTTTTGTAAATACTCATCTTCTTTACATACTTTCACTGGCCCTATCATACCTGCTAGTGCAGAAGGCTCTAAATAAATATTCTCCGTATCAGCTAGTTCTTTTAACAATCTATATAACTCTTCATCGCTTACTGTGTAATTCCCACTCAAAAATGGTTCCATCGTTTTCCCGACAAATCCAGACGGTCTTCCTACCGCTAGTCCGTCCGCGTCTGTTACATTATCAATTCCGATATCTTGAACGGCAATTTTGTCATGAAGGCCTGTCATTAAGCCGAGTAACATACATGGAGAGTGCGTAGGCTCTGCAAAGAAACAATGAACATTGTCTTTATACAATAACTTTAAACCGAATGCTACTCCACCCGGTCCTCCTCCTACTCCGCACGGAAGGTAAACAAATAAAGGATGATCTTTATCTACTACAACCTCTAACTCTTCTAATTGCTTTTGTAATCGTGATGCTGCTACTGCGTATCCTAAAAATAAATCATGTGAGTTTTCATCGTCTACAAAATAACAGCTAGGATCCGCATCCGCTTGTCTTCTTCCTTCTTCTACTGCTTTACTATAATCATCTTCATATTCAATAACGTTTACACCTTTACTTCTTAATAAATCTTTCTTCCATTCTTTTGCGTCTGCTGACATATGAACAGTTACATTAAAACCTAGATTCGCACTCATAATCCCTATGCTAAGTCCTAAATTCCCTGTAGAACCTACTGCAATTGAATGTTTGGCAAAAAACTCTCTACATGTATCACTATCTAAAATGGAATAATCATCTTCTTCTGTTAACATACCGTGCTGCAATGCTAGTTGTTCAGCATGTTTCAACACTTCATAAATGCCGCCCCTAGCTTTAATTGATCCTGATATCGGAAGATGACTATCACATTTTAATAATAATTCTCCTAAAATAGGTTGCTTGTAAGTTGTCTCTAAAGCTTCTTTCATAGAAGGTATTTTTACTAAAGGTGATTCGATTATGCCGTTCGTCCCTTTCGTTTCAGGAAAAACTTTCGCAATATATGGTGCAAAACGCTTTAATCTCTCTTCCGCATCTTTTACATTCTCTTCATTAAGTGGTGAATCTTTTATTGCCCTTTCATACTTTTCTATATGTGGGTTTATCCAAAATACTTCTTCTGTTGCAATAAGTTTATTCACTAATGGGTATTCTGCTTGTAATGCCCCTATTTCTTTCATTTTGTTTCCTCCTTATATCCTTGTAGCTCACCATATAATAAATTATAATTAAATTAATTTTAATATAGTTTAACACAAATCGTTCACTTTAGTTAATTTTAATTTAATTTATTTAAATATAATTTAATAACCCTTAAGGAGATTTTCATTATGGAAAATATAGATATTGGTAAAAAAATTGAAAAACAAAGAAAAGAAAAAGGTTTAACTAGTAAAGAACTAGCAAAGATGGCCAATATTACACCATCTATGTTAAGTCAAATTGAACGTGGGTCCGCTAACCCTTCTATTCAAACATTAAAAGTGCTTGCTAAAGCTCTTGATGTGCCAACATTTAGCTTTTTACTTGAAGATACAAATACAGACGATTTAATTGTACGTTCCCATAAACGAAAGAAAATGATTATCGATAATTTATCATATGAAATGCTTTCACCTGATTTCACTGGAAATTTAGCAACAGCAATTATGACCGTCCCGCCTAATACAGCTTCATCAGAAAATGTGCTAGAACATAAAGGAGAAGAATTAGCATTTGTCTTAGAAGGGAAAATCACATTATATTTAAATGAGGAAGAATACGTATTAGAAACTGGTGACAGTGTAAAAATACCTGCTTATTTAAAGCATAAATGGGTGAATCATTTTGAGAAAAATGCGGTAGTCTTATTTTCTGTTACTCCGCCGATTTTTTAATATATAAATAAAAACAGGTTACTTCTTATGAACTACACCTCCAATTGTTAGACACAGTCTAACAATTGGAGGTGTAGTTTTTTTATAACTAAATTTACTTCAGAAAACAAAATGAATGCAGCAATACATTATCAAGATGGAAGTGAGAGTATAAAAGATATTGCGAAATCATTGAGAGCGAATCACGACGTGGTTCGAATATGTATAAAACAATTTGAATATCATGGAATCCGAGCATTTGAAAAAGGCTATACAACGTATTTTGTACAGTATAAACTAGGCTTACTAAATTATATGTTCGAAAATGGGACGTCTCCAAACGAAACGGCAGTTATTTTTAATATTTCTTCATCTGGACTTATTAGAAAATGGCGTATTCAGCTACGTCAAAAAGGAGTAGACGCCCTTAAATCTAAGAAAAAAGGGCGTCAGTCTATGACTAAGGACAATCAAAAATCAATTAAGAAACAAACACAAACAGAAGAGTCAGTAGAAGCATTACAAGCTGAATTGGAGCGTTTGCGTATGGAGAATGCTTATTTAAAAAAGTTCAACGAATTGTGAAAAAGTTAGGTTTAAAGAGCCTAGTTCGTATGAAAAAATATCGCTCTTATAAAGGGAAAGTAGGTAAGATTACGCCAAATATTTTAGAACGTAACTTTAAGGCTAAAAAGCCAAACGAAAAATGAGTTACAGACATAACAGAATTTAAATTATGCGGCGAGAAGCTCTACTTATCACCGATGTTAGATCTATTTAATTGAGAGATAATCGCTTATACAATTGATTCAAGACCAACCTATTCACTTGTATCAAAGATGTTACGATAATGCGATTATTGAAAGTTTCTTTGGTATTATGAAATCTGAATTTCTTTATCTAAAAGATTTTGAAAGCATAGAACATTTTAAATAAGAATTTGAAAAATATATCGATTATTATAATCACAAACGAATTAAGGCAAAATTAAAAGGCATGAGCCCGGTACAATATCGAACTCATGCCCTAAAAGCTGCCTAATGAAACGACTTGTCAAACTTTCTGGGGTCAGTTCAACTTTTAACGAACCCATACCATAGTTTAGTATTAATGTTACTAGCTAACTCAATAGTCCCTTTACTATAAAAGCACCTAGATGCCTTCATATGATTATCTTCATCATAATATTTTATGACTAATTTACCATTATATTTTTGGAAGTATTCATATAAAGTTTCCTTGGTGTAATATTCATTCCTAGATATTATGAGTTTTTCTAGCTCTTCTTCAGGAATATTTAGATGTATGCTTTTAAGATTTGGAAATGATGGTCATATTCTATATTTTTAAATCATTACTAATTTCCAATCCTGTTTCAAATACATTCAATACTTTGTCTTCCCTCCCCAATTTTGCAAGTTCGCAAGCCAAAATTAAAATGCTCTATAATTGTTAGGGGACTCGGCAATTACTTCAGATATATGACGAATTGCTAATTCTGATAAATTCTAACTGTTGTATAAGAATCTTAAATTATGACAACCGATAAGGCAAGCATGATTCTCTTCATTTTTCTTAAATATATCCAAAGCAGAAACTAAACGCTCTTCAGCTAATTCATAATCGTTACGCTTACAAAAGATACCTTTGGCCTTATCTACTTATTGTAGAGCTACTACATATTGTTGATTGTGAACGTAAAAATATCTATTTTATAGTAGAATTATGCATATCTTAACTTACATGTATTTTTATGTAATTATCTCTTCCTAAGCCATACCACTAGTACTCAAAAATTCTTTTCTCTTAACTTTGATATCCCCTTATTTACCGGACATTTTACTTTCACTTCCCAGTGTCCATGTACTGTAACTCTTACCTGCGGATCAAACATTTTTAATTCATCTACACTGAAAATAATGCTTTTCTCCTCAATTTTTTTTTGCTTAGTGTTTACTTTCCCTATCACTTCATTCTGCCAAGACACTTCTAATGAAGCCTCACTTTTAGGGTCTCCCAAGTATTTATATACAACTTCAACTTCCCCTGTACGTTCAATTAGTTGAAAAAAACACTTCTTCCTGTCTATGGGACTATTAAGAACAATGTTAGTTCCACAGGTATATGGCTTAAAGTATGAGCCATCAAGTTCTGTAAGGCAATTTACTTTATGATACCAATTTCCTATATAATCATTTTTAACGACTATTTTATTCGGGTTAAACTTGGGATCATAATAAAATATTATATCATTTGATGTATTAAAACCTTGTCCATACGCGTGTGTATGAGTTTGTCCAATTGGTGTAGTAAGATCGTTAATCCAAAACACTTTAAAAAAAGAATCTACCGGCCTGGCTTGATAAGTATTAATAATGATATAACCTGATTTATTTAAAGGTAATTCATGATAAATTTCGGGAACCGACGTGTATAATCTTTCTCCACATCCATAGGGTTTTGCAACAGTTCCATCTCCGTCATCAATAATGAATATACCTCCTTCTACCTCTAAATCCATTAAATCTGTCTCCATTGCACAAAAAAATGTACCATCCTCAAAAAAGAACATTACATGATAGAGTTTTTCTACTTCATAATGCCCTGTAAATCCTTTTACAAACTCTCCATCATATTTCAATTCCTTAGTAGGTGGATATATTATACCTTTTAGACCCTTATATGCCCCTTCTTTAACCAGTGCTACTTTCCCAATATTAGGATCTCGGGGATTTAGTTTTGGTCTAGGAGCATTAATAGTACTAATGCTATTACGCGTATTTTCACTTATAACAAAATCAGACAATCTTTTAGCCTCCCACAATATGTAGTTCTATTGATTCATCATTTAATACAGTGCGGTCCACAGCAATAACCATCCCCTCACCAACTTCAATCATAATGAATTTTTCAGTGATGTCTTTTAAACCACCAATATATGCATTTTCTTTACATGTAAGCATAATAGCTTTTCCAATTTGATCTCCTAATCCACAAATCGGATGAGATTTCCAATTACTCTTCATATCATCACCTCTAAACTATTCAAGTTGTAATACCCGCTTTATAATCGCTATTTATAATCAAACCCAAACTACGCAAGAATATAAACAATTAAAGCTTTCCATTATTAAAAAACTGCGTGTTTATTGGATTTTATTTAATAGTATTATAGGTAAATTGAATTATTTTTTATCTGAATGTAGAATTATTTTTTATTTCCTTAAAATTCCCCCTCAACTTTTTCAGCATATAAAACGATACTTATAATAGAAAGAGGTGTTTTAATTGTATAAAACGATGCCAAATTCAAAAGAAAGAGAATTTATATACAATAGCTCATACAACAAAGGGCATATAAGCATTCCTAGCATGGTAGCTCACTGTATTGGCCTAAGTACTCACGCAAAATTGGTGTATTCTAACATTTTGAATTACATTTATAAAAAAGGAGAATTTGCATTCCCAAGTATTTATAGATTGTCTATATCTTGCTCCTGCTCAATAAATACAATTATTCGTTATATTAATGAATTAGTTGAAAAAGGATTTATAAAAAAAGAGGTCCCAGGTCGTGGAAAAAGTAATCGATACTACATAATAAAATGTGATAAAATTCCACTCCTAAAAGTATCAGAAATGATATGGGAAGTAATAGATACACTTGCAAAAAAATATGGTTGGAAGGATATTATGAAATGTAAGAATTCAATATTGTCTTTTCTTAATCAAAATAAATATTCATTACATCATATGGAGATTCAGCCAAATACAATAAATCACTTAAATGCTTTATTCCTTCATGTTTTAGAAAAAAAAGAATTAAATATTGAAGTATTGACTAGTAATTTTATATTTAAAAATCAATCTATTATATAACAGTTTTGAAATTATAAAATCATATAAATAATTTATAGGATAATAGGTGGTGTGAATATTGAATGAACCTTATGTTACTTGTACACAATGTGTTGTTAGAGATTGGTGCCAACGTAGAAATGGTACTACTCCCCTGCCACAGGATTATACAATAAATCCTGAGTGTGGCGGTTATATCTTACTTAATCAAGCTTTAAAGCTTTCTCAAATTCCTTTAGAATATCAAAATGCAAATAAAAGAAATTTCTTAATAGACACGGATAACAGAATGTACAAAGACTACATTATAGATACTTTTAATTCAATAGAGGAAATTGTTAAGAATGGAAATAATCTTGCTTTTATACATCCACAAAAAGGAACTGGTAAATCATATACTGCTATAGCCTTTGCAATGGAATATATATTTAAATCAGTAATGAATCCTTCTTTATTTAATTTTGAGTCTCCGCTTGTACTCTATATTAAGTATGGTTCATGGGCAAATGATCTACGGCAAATTTATCAATTAAATGATGAAGATTTCACACAAAAAGTTTTACAACAAGTAAAACTCATGAAGACGGTTCCCCTACTAATACTTGATGATATAGGAAATGGGAGATTTACAAATTATATTAAGGATTTTACTTATGATGTAATTGATTTTCGTAAAGAAAACAAAAAATCAACATTTTTCACTTCTAATCTTACACTCCAACAATTAGAACAAGAGAATTGTCTTGGGGATATTATTACATCTCGTATGTTATTTAATACTGTTGTATATCAATTAGGAGGTCGTGATAGAAGACAAGAAAAAAGTTATATTCTGAAGCCAATTATATAAAGATCTCGTCATGTAACGGGGTCTTTCTAGAATCCATTTAACAATAATATGATAAATATGTAAAAATAGTATTACAATTAATATATTTCCATAGTATACTAATTTACATGATTAAATTTTCAGCTTATGAATTGAGTAGAAATGCATTAAATCCTTATATATAAATATCTGTAAAACAAAAGAAGTTAATCAGAACATAATAAAGCAGCAATATCTGTTTTGGATAGTAAGATGCTTTATTCCATTAGGGTTCTGGTTTAATCTTCTATTCTTTTACGCCCCCAAAACGAACATAAGTTCTTTTATTTTTTGACAAAAATAGAACATACGTTTTATTTTAAATTACAAAAGAACATAAGTTCTAATTTTTCACCCTAAAAACGAACATAAGTTCCGCGTTTTGTTATTAAAAAAATCGCAACTATTTCCATTATCACATCGATTATTATGTCGAGATTAGATGAAAAGGAGTCTATATTATGCCATCCATTGAAGAATTACAACTATTAAATCATATATTAGAAAACAGAGATTGGTCTTCAATTGATAAAAATGGCCTTGATGAAGAACATTTTCCTATACATAAAGATATTTTTAATTACATTAAAAATTTTAAAGAATTACAAAAACAACTTCCAACAATAGAAACCGTAATGAATATATTTGAAGAATTTGAAATGGTCGAATTAGAAAAAACAGAATTTGTAGTAGATGCTCTTAAAGAAGATTGGTTACATAGAAAATTCAAGCCCTTTCTTCAAAAAGCAGCAAACCTTGTCGCTGAAAAGAAAACTGTAGAAGCTATTTTAGATATTAAATTAAATGCCACGAATATGTTAAAACTTGCGAATATTGACAACAAAGGATACTCATATACTGGAATGGCGGATACACGTAAGAGTAAATACTTATCAATTCATGGTAGAGATGAAAATGAAATTTTAGGAGCGACTACAGGCTTTAAAACATTAGATTTAGTGACTAATGGATTAGTAAGTGATGGGCAAGAAACTGATTATTTTCTTGTTTTCGCACCATCTAATATGGGCAAAACATTAATATCCTCATTTATGTTAATGTCCGCTTGGAATAGTAATATCGAGTGGGATTTCCCTGCCTACTTTGCTTTAGAACAACGTGCCGAAGAAATTGCCCGAAATTGGGATCATGTCCTGGCTGGTGTATCAAATCTAGGCATACAACGTGGTACTATGTCAGCTGAACAAAAAGACCGTTATATCTTCTTTTTAGATCAACTAAGGAAAAAGCAAAAAGATATGGTCATCTATGATATTCAAAAAAATGGTGGTCGCCCCTATACAGTTACTGAAATACAACGCATCCTTGAGTCTGAAGGACATACTCGCTTTGTTTTAGATCAATTATCCAAAGTACGTTTAAATAGCTCCAATAATAATTTTGGGGATTTAAGACAAAGATTATTTGAAATATCAGCAGCAGTACGTGAAATGATTTTAGGAACAGGAATTCCAGGTTATGTAGTAGCACAAGCTAACAGAGAGTCTGCTAAAAGAATAAAAAAAAGTCTAAATGATAGCACGATGACTGGTGAAGATATCGGGGAAACTTATGCAATTTTCCAAGATGCTAGCAAAGGTATATCTATTATCAAAATAAATGAAACTACCTTTAAAGTACAGGTTATAAAAAATCGTGGCAATGCTAGTGGCCAAAGTTTCATTGTGCGATATAACTTTGATACCGGACTGATTAGTACCATAAACAATCAGTATGAAAAACAGTTCTTCTAGTCTTAATAATGGAGATGAAAATACATGCAAAAAGCAAAAAATATAGAAATTCTCGAAAATACATCACTTGATATACCAAGTCTAATAGATGATTTGCGTTTTAAGTATCAGTATTCCCTTAGATATCAAAGTAACCATGCAGCATTTTCGAAGAAAAATGATAACGGCACTTATATAATGTGTTGCTGTCCGAATCATACAGAAACAAGACCATCATTTGGTATTTCTAAAACCCCTCCCTATCACACACACTGTTTCTGTTGTGGATACTTAGGAACCATAGATTGTGTAATTGAAACCGCTTTTGTTTTAGAACAAGGCAACGGATTAAAAGCCCTATTATCAAATTACTATTTTGAAGACAATCGTAAACCTTTAGACATTACAAAAATCTTAGCTACAAGAAAAAAATGTATAAAAGCAAATACGTTATCCGAAGAAACACTCAAAAAATTGGATGAGGAAAAATTTAAAAATCAAGAAATTTACAATGTAGCAATGTCCTATTTAATTAATCAGCGTGGAATAAACATGAAGACTTTAGATACTTACGAAATAAAAATAGATGTCAGAAATAAATGTATCGTATTTCCGCAACGTACTCGAAACGGGGATCTTCGCTTTTTACAAAAACGAAAAATTGGAAGCAATTATAACGGTTCAAAATTTATCAACGAAGGGTTACCAAACAAAAAAGATATTTTATTTGGACTTCATTTAATTAATCAATTACGAACATCAGCCAATCGGATTAAAAGAGTTCGTATCGTAGAATCTCCTATAGATGCAATGAGTAACTATCAAGTAGGTATTCCTGCTGTTGCAATTAACGGAAAATTATTATTTAAAAACCAAATACGCGAATTACATCTAGCAGGTATAGAGATAGTTGATCTATTTTTTGACAATGACAAAGCTGGAAAAGATGCAACACAAAAAGCAACAAAACACTTATTACAGGAAGGATTCACGGTCAATCATACGCTTTATCCACCCCAATTCACTGAAGATTCAAAAATCGACTCCAATGACTTACTTAAGATGGGGTTACTAGATAAATTAAATACAAATTCAATTAGTTTACTAAGCAGTAAATTTTAATTCATTCAAATAAAGGGGATTTATATAATGAACACAGCAACTATAAACTTTCAAGATTTAATAATGGAAATACTAAACTCTGAATCTATAGCTAAAATTTTTAATTTTGAACTATTTAAGGTGAGAAATCAAGATAAAGAAGATGTGAAACAAGATTGTATCTTGCGTATAATGAAATCTCTTCAACAAACAACAGTTCCATCTGAAAAGCTACCTTCATTTTGTCAAACAATTATTAAAAGAACCGTGGTTGATTATTATCGTTATACAAATAGAATGGTAGAACAAAATTCGACTTCTGTATTTTATTGTGATGGATTTATTGAAGACGATTCTAGTGAAAATAATTGCCCTACATTTTGCCAAGAGTCTTACGAACAAGGATATGAATTCTCAATTGTTAAAGCAGATTTTGAAATACATAGAAATAAATTTACCCCGACTGAACAACATGTCATAGAATACATGCTATATGACGGCTTAGGAGTCTGTATGAATTTAGCCGAAATCGCAAACGAACTTAAAATTAATAAATCGCACTCAACAAGAGCATTAAAGAAATTGCGTAGCATTTATTGTTGTTAATATACATAGTTCCCTACTATTTCAAACAACAATCACCTAAAAATATTGTAAAACAATTAAGAACATTTTGTAAACAAAAGCAACTTTTATTTTTATTATAAATTCCGCAACTATTTAATTAGTTATTACGATAACTATTAATCAGTCTAGTATATACAACTAGTATACAACATCGACAATAATTTTCAAAGGCGTTTTTTATCTGTTTCTTATTAGATTTCAGCCCTCTTTTATATATATAACCATTCATTACATGAACTTTATTGGAAAATTATTAAGCTTAACTATTGATTTGTTACTATTAAATATTGACTAGATTCATAACTTACAGTCTGCATTTAAAAACTTAAGTTCTATTTATTTATATAAATAGAATAAACAAAGTTAATTTAAATAAACCTTTATATCGATATATAACAATTGAATGACGTTATATATCCTATCAATTTAAGGAGGAAATAAAGTATGACGACAATAAAAGGATTAGATGCAATTTTAAAAGTGGGAAACACCTTTCTTACGTTTAAAGATAAAAAACCACTTACACTTTTATTTATCGATTGGTATGAAAATCTGGTTGGTATTCGCGAGCATTATGAACCTACCTTAAAACCCAAATATATACGTTGTCCAGGGACAGATGTGTGCCCCCTTTGTCATGTTAATCCTGGTAAATATCCGAATTTGAAGATTAAATTACGTGTATATGATCCATTAGATAATAAGATTAAGCTAGTCTCTTTAGCGAAAACTCACATTCAAAAATTACACACAGACTTTAATCTTTACATGATTGATCCTAC
The DNA here is from genome assembly GCF_045291115.1 of Bacillus sp. PPSBB_2. Classification (NCBI taxonomy): domain Bacteria; kingdom Bacillati; phylum Bacillota; class Bacilli; order Caryophanales; family Bacillaceae; genus Bacillus; species Bacillus sp. PPSBB_2. The sequence continues at coordinate 1,771,430 of NZ_CP147983.1, read as the reverse complement.
AAAAGATTTTGTCACTATCTCTAGAAGTGGGACAGGTGCTAATGATACCACTTATTCAGCTAAACCATATCATTATACTTCAGTGGATGAAGAACCTATATTAAAGAAGCCAGACTTTAATGAAATTGAAATGCTTGATATATCAATATATATAACTTCTCATAGTCCTGATGAAATCCAAGAATTTATGAATGCAGCCTCAACAATATACAATTTACAGCAAGCACAGTTTCAATGTAGTTCCCCTACTCTTTCATTAACTACTGAAGGTTTTGATGAAAAGGAACAATTGAGAACTACTAATCATAAATTACCGTTTTAGAAAACCGTATGGAATTTTAATTTCTATTATTAAATATAGAAAGGGACGATTATTTCGTCCCTTTTTGAAGTAAGGAGTTGTAAATTTTGTTTTTTAAATCAAATGAATCCAATCAGGACATTTTTACACTATTAAATAAGCGCGAAGTAAAAGAAAGCACGCAAAAAGCTCGTACAAAAAAAAATGAGAAAAAAAAGATTACGATAAAAAAAAATCAATATGTTCACGGAATTAATAATTCAGTAAAACTACCTTTAAATTACTACTTAATACATACCCCTGAACAATTTAAAGAATTCATTACCAAGTATAAGGTGTATAAAACCTTACATTCGCAAGCTTATACATTTATTGATACGAAATCCACTGGTTTGAATCCTTTTAAAGACTCAATCATCTCAATTACGATTGGATTTATGGATAACAGTTTTTTTTATATACCTATTAAGCCTTTTAAACATCGATTATCACAGAATATCTCTACATTAAGTCTAGAATACACGATGAAAAAACTCTCACCACTATTAGAGAAAGATACCTTATTAATACTTAGTAACAGTAAGCAACACATTCATGCTCTATATAATTGGTGTAATTTTGACATTACATATAATATCTTTTGGGATACTGAGATAGCTGCAAACCTATTAAATGAGAACCATTCAAAAGGTGTAAAAGAATGGTATAAAGAATATGTATTACCCCGTCTTATTTCAAAAGGAACCATTTTAAATACCATTGATAGAAAAAAATATATGTTTGAAAAGACACTCTATGATCAGCTACAACACCATGTAGCTACCTACTTCGCTTGCTATGATATTTTTATGCTAAAGTCTGTATTCGAGTATCAGAAAAGGATTTTTGAAAACCCTAAATTTAATCTTGTTCCTATATATAAATTATTTAGAGAAATAGAGATGCCTTTAATAGCAGTACTTACTACTGCTGAAAGAAAAGGCATTAAAATTAATGAAGAATTTCTAAGCAATGATGTAAAACAAATACTCCAAGCGAAATTACAATCCGTAAAAAAAGAAATCTTGAATCACCTAGGTTCTACTATCACATTAAATAATTGTGTGCACCCACCTAAGCAACAAAATAAATATAATAGCGTAAATAAATTAACAAGCACTTTGTTTAATATAAATTCTCCAGCCCATTTGGCCCAAAAACTTTATATTGATAACGCTATTCTAAAACCTATCATGGAATATGACAAAGGTTACAAAAGTGTGATTTCCAAGCTAAAAACAGATAGAAAAACGCTTATACGTAATCTATCAATGCATCCTGTAATTCCTCTAATTCTAGAATATCGTCGCTTAGTGAAATTAATAAGTTCTTTTTGCAACTCCCTACCCAAAGAACAACAAGGTACTATCGATAATAAAATTCATCCTATCTATAACTCTGTAGGAACTAAAACAGGACGTATGAGTTGCTCGTCACCAAACCTAAAGTTGTGGGCTGCATAAAGGTAACTTTATGTGTAAGCAGATCGTTAATTCAGGGAAAGCTAAGGGTAATTACCTATGTCAATCCTGAGCCAAGTCTAATAGGGATATTAGAAAGGTGCAGAGACTACTTAAATTAACCTAGAACAGGTGAAATAAGCACGAAAGCGATCCACCCTTCTACAACAGGGTGATGATATAGTCCGATACTCTTTGAAAAAAGAGAGCAAGGATAAAGAGCCTTGCATTACTACAATGACAACAAGTACCAAGTAAAGCTGATTTTATACGTATGGCCTTTAGAGCAGAAAGAGGTAGATTATTCACCAGTATTGACTTCAGTTTACAAAACGTTGGCTGAAGTCGTTAATCTAAACCTACTCAAAACAGGGAACGCCCTCATGTAACGGTGGAGCGAATCCTGTGCTTCTAGTGACAAGAAGTGCAACGACTGCTTGTTAATTATCATCTTGATTCATAGTTAACAAAATAATGAGTCGTCTATCAACCAAAATTGATAAATCCATCGAACTCATTTATACGGTAGGCTATGGGCTTAGTGGTCACAAAATTTGCCCATTATTTGCAGGAATGCAACAGAAGGTATAGTCTAATCCGGCTCCTTTAAGGAGTGTTCAAATACCATGAAAATGGCGGTATACATACAACAAGAATTACGTTGGCTCGCAATAGTAACACAAGAACCGGTTCTAATTGAAGCCTTTAAGAAAGGTTTAGATGTACATAGTCAAATCACTTGCCAAATTAAGGGGTTTACTTATAACTTGTTTGAGGATATTCGAAATTATAAAAGAGAGACATTAAAAGAGACTCAGCATCATATACAACAGCTTATAAATAAATGGTCAGATACCCCAGAATGTCTATATATCTTGAAGATATATAATATGAAGGAACTAAATAGTACTACCATTCCTTCTCTGGCAAATGCTTTTGAATCGCTTAGAAAAGAAATGAAAAGCATTGTATTCGGTAAAGGGATTGCCGAATTAAAATCTCACTCAAAACAGGGAAACCTAAGTGTATAAGCATATGGTAATCCTGTGCCAAAGCGTTCATATGAATGGCAGGTGCAGAGACTTATAGCGTTCCGCGGTTATATAAACAACCAATCTAACGAGTTCGCTTAATGTGAGAAGTAACTTGAAATAGTTGCTAAGGTATAGTCCACTCCCTTAGGAAACTAAGGGGTTTAAGTGACCTTATATGGTATAACAGAAATCGGTTTATCCGATCAATTAAATATTACAAAAGTAGCAGCGACCTCGTTAATTAATCAATTTAAACAACAATTACCCAACTTTTTAAGATGGGAATCTGAAACACATAAAGAAGTTTTAACTAATGGTTATGTAAAAGATTTGTTTGGTAGAAAAAGACGTTTTAAAGAAACAATATTAAAAGCTACCAATTCTTCCACCTTTAAGAACAAAAATTCAGATTGGAGATTAGAGAAAATAAAACGGCAAAGTTGTAACTTTAAAATACAAGGAACGTCTGCGACACAAGTTAAAAAAGCCATGGTAAATTTATTTTATCCCACCCGGCCAGATGGTACAAAATGCTTAGATAGAGATGAATGGCTACAGGAGAATTACAAATCTATACTTGAAGAGCATGATATACACATCGTATTACAGATACATGATGAATTAATCTTTGATGTACCACAAGATGTTTCCCAAGACGTTTTAAAAGAAATTTCAAACATCATGCTAAATGCCATTCCTTCTACCCATTTAGGAGTAACATTCCATTCGGATATTCATACCTCTCCATATTGGGGTGGCACATTTTCAATGGAAGAAATTAAAGAGTTTTCTAATAGCGATGTAGATCTGAACAGATTATTTCATCAACAATTTAAACAGAAAATAAACAACTTCCTTAATTCAACGTTTTAGGTGAATTTAATAGAAAATGACTTGAAAATTAAACATTATAATTGCCACTTTGATTAAATGAGATAATAATAAAAAAACGTACACTTCTGTACGTTTTTTTATCTTCTTTAGTTCCTAATTATCTATACAAAAAATTGAAATACCATTTCAACTTCTGCCTCATTTGTATATTCAACCCTAGGCATGGTGCTCGGATTACCATCAATAGCTAACGATAACGGTGCAATACTAACCATTGGTGTAGGTGTTGTTAATAAAACCTTACATGCAGTTACCCATTCTACGCCATATTTCTGACGCGCCGAATCATTTAATTTCACATCAATTCTAGAAATATTTCCAAAGTTCGTTACTGACTCCCCTGTTTGCCTATTGAACCCTTTAACCGCAATACCATTACGTAACGAGTCATACGATACAATATACTTCTCTGATGCAATTGTAAGGATTTTATACGGCATTGCGCTCTTAACAAATTCAAATACATTTGGTCGTTTGTCGGGCTTTCTAGTACTCATCTCAAATACTTTAATTAACTCAATATCTTTAAGTGATAATTGTCTCTTTTTACCTCCGCAATTGCTTGCTGTATCATATGGTACATGAGCTATATCATGAGATAATTCACCTGGAATATCAATACAATTAAAGCATCTTTCAATAGATTCTATAATTGTAACAAAGTTTAATAATTCAAAATCTATATTTGTACGTTCTAATTCATATAATTTTTGTTCAAGCATCTCTAATTCTATTTCCAAACGACATTTTGTAATAGAGGAACAATCTGAACTAGCTATATCATCTCTCATACGCTGCATAGCATCTTCAATAGCTAAGATTTCCTCATACAAATCTCCAAATCTAATTGTCATTATCACTTCCTCCTCACTTTTTTTTCGGAGCCTTAGTAGGATCTAATGTCCAAGTGATCCAATCGCTTACATCTTTTAAAGAGCTTACATGGAAGTACTCTCTACACTGTCTAAAGAAAGGAATGATAGGACTATTCCAATTCCCTGGCCCTATTTTCCCAGGTCCTTTTCTTCCTGGAAGAACTGTATATATAGTTTTCATAGGCACTAACGCATAACGATTAAATACTTTAAGGCTATTTAGCTTCCCGTCAACCTGATCGTATGTAACTTCTTTATACAGGCGATGTGAAGGTTCGCTACTGCCCTCTAACTTTTGTCTATCATCTGATACAAGAATAAGAGAATTCTCTACGGGTTTACCATTTATTACACTTTTATCTATCACTTGATCAATTGAATGATAAATTGCAGACATACCAGATTCAGGGAAATCCGATCCTCGATTAAATGTTAGCGTACTAATATCAGAAAATGCTTGTGCTAATCCTTGTACATCTACACTTTTATTCAGTAGAATTCTCCAAAAGTTCGGCCTATTCTTTCCTGCTCTGTCTGTAGGATCAGCATAGGCTACTAATGATACTTTACATGGGATTTTAGCAGCTTTAGCATAACGTTCGATTTCATTTGCTGTGGCAACTAATAAGTTTCTAACACGACCTCCAGGTTCAAGGCCCCCTCCTTCAAACATAGATTCAGAAATATCCACAACGAAAATAATATTAACCCCTGTGACTGTAACAGGTGGTACCCATGGATCCGGTTTTGGATAAGGTAAAACTTGTGGTTTTCGTGCATAAGAAGGTCTCACGCACTCCCTTATACATTCCCTAATTTTATACATTAATGTATCCAAGTTTTCACCAGATTCAAGTCCTGATTCCATGATTACTTCACGTATAGCTTCTAATTCATCTACATATTGCCGTAAAGCATCTACTGAGTATGGATGGCTATGTGCCATACCCTTACGCAAATCTTTAATCATTTTATCTATTTCTTTAACATATCTCATAATACTTTTGAGTTTAGGCATATCGATTGTAACCTCCTAACCAAATATAGTAAGCCCATTATAGGAAAAGGTGTGTCAAATGACACACCTTTGTGGTATTACCTTTTCAAATTTCTTCTCAATTTAAGGCATCTTTTTCTAATACTTCCTCTTCAGCCTCCATTTGGCTTGCTAATTTACTAGCCTCAATAAATTCCTGAATTTCTTGCTTAGGAGTAAATCCAACTTTCTTTTCAATATTTTTACCATCTTTCATAAACAGAAGCGTTGGAATCGTACTAACTTCACACAATTTAGTGATATCTAAAAATTGATCAGCGTTAACTTGAATAAATTTAATATCGTCAATTTCTTTTGACAATTCCTTAATATCCTGTGTAATCATTTTACAGGGGCCACACCAAGTAGTATAAAAATAAACTAAAACAAACCCTTCTACTATCTTTTCTTTAAATTCTTCAACTGTATTAATTTCAAACATTTTATTCCTACCTCCTGTAAAGTATTTATAAGGAAGAACGCTAATAAATCCTTTATACTGTATATTAATATAAAATAATTATATATTTGCATACATTTATGTCTACTTAATTTCCACCACAGCCGCATCCAACCTTACGAGCTACCGTATATGTATTACCGTCATTCCACTCTTGAGAAATATTTAATGCATTACGAGCAGAACTAGCCCAAACTTCTTTTTCTACATATTTTCCTTCTGCATCATGACCAGAAACCATATATTTTCGCTTGCCTAACAAATTAACCCTCTCCTTAATTACTTTTATAGAAATTACCTAAATGCTCAAAGCGAGGAACTTTTACTCCGCATACCTCAATATCCGCCATAAAAGTACTCTGAGGTTCAATCCAAGTATTTCCTTTAGCATCTTCATAAATTACCATTTCTTCATCAGTTCCTGTTTGTTTTCCCTTACCAGTAACGAGATAAATTCCACCCTTATAATATCTATAGATTTTAACTTTTTTATTATCCATATCTCCTCAACCTAAACATAATCCTCATATAAATTTATTTAATAATTTCCTTCATTTCTTTTAACCAATTTACTAAAACCATTTCTATTTCCTGCAAACGTCTTATAGAAGTACTTTCAGTCATTTTTTTAGATGCTTTATTGCAAATATAGAGACGTTCTTTTTCAATATCAAATACCAAAGAAAGATGGTAATCTTGTAAACCAAGTGAAGTGGAATCATATCTTACCATTCGTTTAATGGAATGCTCGATATGTATCTCCTTTAACTTACTAGCGAGGTTTTCTCTATGCTTTTTCCACTGATCCGTTGTAAATGTATTTAATAGCATATTAAATTATCACCAACCTTAAAATCATATCCTCTAAATCTCATTTATTAACTACACTAAAATTGCTGAATCATAGTCCCCTGATACAATATAATTAATCCCTGAATCATTATGAATTTTCATTATAATCACTTCGTTAATTTGATGATTTATAAACGATCCATAAGGTACCTCAATATCTTTCATTGCATCAATAACATTTTGAATCTCTTTATTCTTAACTTTCATTGCATTTTCTATTTTGCTGCTACTATTAGAAAAATGTAATGGATACTGTAAATTTTGCTCCGTTACATTTTTTACATTTAATTGTTTCACTAAATATTTCACATAATCTTCTGCTTTTTTAAGCCGATTCTCCATATTACGATAGTTCTTTTCCAGCTCAGCAATATAAAGATTTCTACTCATATCTGCTTCATTATTAGAATTTGATTCAGAAGCATTCTTAGCCTTTTTATTCAATTGACTTTTTTCCTCATTGTTATCTCTTACTTGCAAATGTTGTACCTCAAGCAAATCTACATGTTTCAAAGCATTATTTTCACCTTGATCTAATTCTTTTTTTATTGTCTTTTGCAAGTAATTAAACCATTGGACTAACCATGTGTTATCAATGTCACCATGAATAATTTTGTTTTGTTCTTCCATAGAAAAATCCATGTCACAAATTCTAGCAAGTCCGGAATTAATGTCGATACTAATGGACAAATTTTCGCTACTTTGAATTAACTGTACTAATCGACTAATTTTCTTAGATAATTCCATATCGTTTACCTCTCCTATTTCGTACTGGTATTATAGTAGTCGATATATATATCAATTTAGTTGCGAGTTTTTTTATATCTAATTTAAATATTAAATTTGCTATAATACCTGTACTTCCTTATGAAAAATAATGTACTATGTTTTTACATTCACATTAAAAAATCTTAAGTAGTCGATAATTCATCTAATGGTTTATATTGAAATGCATTAGATTTTTCAGACTCTTTACCCTCTAAATTAATTGCCGTCATTTCAATTACAGATACTTTATCATTAAAAATGTTATGATCTAATTTAGCAGGTGAATGCTCAACACCTGTTAAAACTAATACATCATTTACAAAAATGTTATAACTCTCACTATCAGGTGACGTACTATAATCAAATCTAACTTCTACTCCGCTTTCCATATTATCTACAGAAGTAATAGCTGGTGGTTCAGGAGCTTCATTTCCTACGACTGTAATTGGTACAAATACTTCATGCACCCCATTTGTAATGACTATATCTGTTGTTCCTCCGCTAAGGCCTGTTACAATTCCTTCAGGGCTCACCTTTGCTATATATTTATCTTTGACAGAATAAGTAGTGCCTGTACTCGCCCAATATACATAAATTAACCAGTTATCACCAACTTCTTCTTTACCATCTGTTTGGAAAGTAATCCCTAAATAGTCACCTTTTAAATTTACAATTCGATATTCATTTCGTTTATTCGTTGCTATAACTTGTAACCCTTGTGTTTCTCTATCATCACCCACACCAAAACCATTGGTAGTCTTTACAATTTCAACTATTCGTTCTTCAAATTTATAATTACTAATGTCTACCGCTGTAATTAAACCTTTATTATTATATAAATTATCTATATCTTTAAATAACATAGCCGGACGAAGTTCAGCAGTAACATTCTTTGTAATCCCATCACTAGTTAATGCTTCTACATTCAACTGAACTTGATCACCAGTGTTGAGATTTAAATGCTTGTGGGAAACCATTAGAAAAGCTGTTGATGATAAAGGCTCGAATTCTGTATTAAGAAAAGCATCTACTTTCTTCTGGTACTTCTTTAGAGAGTCCTCTAAAACTAACTTTGCTTCTCTATAGGAAGTCTCAATTAATGCAGAACTTACCTCATCTCTCTTTTGCTCTAAAGTACCTAACTTCGTTAAAATTTCTTTTGCCCTCATATTTCATCCTCCCTCTTGTATCGCATTCATTATAAGGATTTACAAAATTTTTTATTTAATTTTTTGTAGAATAATTCTAGCCTTTTGTATAGTCATATTGTTTAACTTCCCAAAAGAAAAGTCCTTCATATTCAAATCTATAAAGTAAATTTTCAATGATGCTGCCTTGTTCATTATTATTTTTTAAATGCAGGATGTTCTTGAATACTTCTTGTTGCTTTAGAAACATCTTCTTTCAACTCAGTTGTATCTAGAGAGATATCTTTAGCTAAGCTAACTAACATGGTCATATATTCAACTTCTGCAAAGGATATGATAGAATTTTCACCTTTAGCATTTTTACGAATTATAGTAGTACCATTTTCTTGCCATTCCTTAAACTTACTTTGAAAAAAAACATCTGCTTCCTCTAAGCTAAGACCTTCAGTTAATTCTTGTGTCTCACTCTTTAACTTTTTTACTAATTTATCCTCCAACCAATCAACTTTCTTTGAATTTCCACTTTTAAAATAAAAGACTGCAGAAACGTTAAATTTATTTATTTTCATATTTAAATTCCCCCTAGATTATAATCTTTCATCTACACCTGATCTTACTCTAAAGCTTCAATAGGTTAATTAGTTTGATATGGAATTTATCCTTACAGTTATATATTTATAGTCGTTTTACTTAACTAGAATGTTGCGAACTTATTTCCTAATAATTAAGAACGAGCCAATATCATGAGAAGCATCTATAGGTATTGATATAGTTCCTTTAATATGAGAGTTACTTGATTTGCGAATTGAAATACTTCCCTCTAATCGCGATGCACTTGCTACATAAATAGAACTTTTTATCTCTTCAAACATACTCATTCTAATAATAGCTGTTCCACTAAGAGTATAGCTCGCATACTGTCTTGTTAAAATTGTAGACAGTATTTGTGACATATCAGGGTATACCACTAAAATATTGCTATGAATCTCCATAAATTTATAATAAGTACCGTCTGCAAATGGTTCCGTATTTAATACTTTTCCAATTAATAAATCGTATGCTGAGCCGCCAATCAAATTAATATCATGATGTTTCTTTGTATCCATGTGCTCAAATACTAATACAGTACGATTATTAGAAAAATCATATACCCCACCTAATTTACAAAACACAGGAATGTTATTATCTCGAAAGATAGTTGTAATCATTTCAGGAAGTTCACTTTCAAATTGCTCATGATAAGTTTTATATTCCCCTGTCTTTAATATGACATTGTATACTATTCCATCAATCTTAATTTCTAAGTTTTCATCTAAGAGGGTGTTGCAAAACTAAAATAAATATGCAATGTTATGAATCAGAAAAACTAGCTGAACATGCAATAGATAGCGATTTTGACCATACCAACGTGGCTGTTCCAGCCCTTTATCTTTGAGATGACTAAACTGTTGTTCAATTTTTCCACGCTCTTTCATCAACTGTTTGCCAAAGGTAGTTTGTAGAAAATGAGACACTACACGACGATGTGTACTTTTGATTGGTCCGCTATTACGCGGGTTAATTGGATTGATCGCAAAGATATCACATGCTCCGGCAATTTCATGAATGTGCTGACTATCATAAGCGGCATCTGCAACGGAAAATAACACATTTTGGTTTTGTATATCCCGAAGCAATGCAGGAGCTATTTTACTATCATGTACATTTGCGGTTGTAAATGCATACGACAATATAACACCTTCTGGTGTAGAACAGACATGAGTTTTATATCCCTTATACCAACCATAGCGAGTAGATTTTCCCCATTTCGCTTGAGAATCATATAAACTACTCCGTAAGGCTGTACTATCAATTAAAACGCACGGAATTAACCCTAAATTCTTTTCTTGAAGAATTTGTTTATGAAGCAACGGAATTTCTTCGTTGCGAAACCAAGTGCCTACACGTGAAAAAGTAGATATATGAGGAACAAGCGAAAGGCCACAAGATACACGAAATGAAGGATATTGATGTAAAAAACGAGTTAACTTACGTAATGAATTGATCTGGAATACCGTTTTTATAAAAAAACATTTGAGTAAAGCTTTTCTACAGATGGGTGGGCGGCCTGTCATAGGCGGAACGCCTCCAATGGTTAAACTGTCTACGTAGGCAAATAAAATTTGTAAAATGGATTGATTTTGATCAAAATTGGTTATCATACTAGTAAATCCGTCCTTTCTGGAGATAGTTTTAGGATACTATCATTCTTCCAGGAAAACGGGTTTCTTTATGCATTCATTTTTGGATATTTATGAGTTTTGCAACACCCTCCTCTTTGTCATGCCAAGTAAATTCTAGGAAATTTAACATACCTTCCTTATTTCCAACAAGTCGGTTCCCTTTTATGACATAATACCCTGCATTAGAAGTATTACTATCATAAACATAACAACCATCTAATAACTCTATCATTGGATTTCCTTTAACAACGGCATTAAAAGTACGGGCTTGTCTTTTCATATCAAAAAATAATTTGTTCGAGATATCCTCTTTGGTTCCTCTTGCATTTGAACCAAATCGCTCATCAATCCAATCAGCAACAATCTTAGCCGTTCTCATATTACCCTTTGTAGATATAAGAAGATCTTTATCTACAAAATGCTCAATTTGCCCACCATTACCAACAATAATAAGATGATTACGTATACGAGAATGGTCAATAGAAGTGGAAAGAGAATATAAATTCTCACCATCTATAAATGACCATTTTGCCTCACTTGCATTAATTTTACGGATATTTTCCAATCTAAATGTTCCATAACGATCACAGTAAGAGCGATACATAATATCTCCAATCACTTCATGAACCGCATCAGATGCTCTTGTACCTTCTAAAAAATCTATCGCCTGTACATAAGGATTTTTATAACCTTGTGCATCTTGTACAGTTGCTATATCTTTTTCGACATATTGTTGACTTTTAGTATCCCAGACGACTGCCTTTTTCCCACCTCTATCGATATCAATATAATACGTTTCTTCAATAATCGCATCAGCATATCTCAAATCATCTTCATGGATTCTCCATCCAATCATTCCTGCCTCATTTACAATATTATGAATAATAGATGATTTAACCCACATGGTTACTGGTTGTTTTTCATCACCATGTATCTCGTCTCTTCGAGGAAAAGTTAGAACCCTATCAAAAACATGTTCTTCTAACATATCGTACATATCTACACAATTAATAGTAATTGTTTTTTCATCAGAATTTTGCTCAATCTCTCCTCTTATACGTCCTGTAAAAACCCTTACTAGGTTTTCACCATAGCCTGCATAAATACGTACTGGGGTAGCTTCACTTAACACATGTCTGATTGCACCATTCTCATAATATGACATCTCTGCTTCTCTTAAATTCTCAGAAAAGATATTGGCTCGTTCATATGTAGGAGAATAAATACCATGTTTATTGTCTAAAGTAATTCTTGCAGTTGCGACTCTGGCGTCAAAATGGCTATTTATCTCCCACTGTAATACATCTTGGTCTACTGTAAAGGTTTTATCGTATACAAATGCCCCTGTATCAACCCATACATCACGTTTACGAGCCTTAATTCTTTCATCAACATATTGTGCACCGTATTGAGTTTCAATTTCCACTACCTTAAAGCATTTTAATCCAAATACAGCCTCACCACTTACATTATTTAAGGAGAAATCTAATATATGTGAATTGGTCCCTTGTATATCACTTGCAACCCATTTTGCATAAACTGGAGGTTCATATGTAGGTTGTGTTGTATTGTTCTCTTTTGTATATCGTTTTACAATCATTCCGTCATATGTAACCGTTACGGAATCTCCTTCTTTAAGATCTGCATAGAAAGCATATTCATAAAATCCGTCTGAAGAGAAGTTATGTTTATATCCAAAATCTTCAACTGCTCCTTTGGCAATATTCTCATTAAAACCTAAATACTTTTCACCTGTTGACCAAGCTGTAAAATGGGTTATGTTCTCTTGTCCATGCCAATTCCCATCCAGATTTGCATCCTTATCAAAGCACTTATTAAACTTAATATTTTGGGTTATGGTCATTTGGGGTGGTGGTTGACTAACACCACTTCCATTTCCTGTACTATTATCATTTCCGCCCGTATTACCGCCTCCATTATTACCTTTACCGCTTGGTGCTACTCCTAATTTTTGAGCACCTGTTAAAACAGGATATGGATCAATATGATTATTTCCACCATAAATCCATTCACCTTTCCAAATTTCAAAGTGTAAATGGGCGCCATAAGATTGACCTGTATTTCCGACTTTCCCTAAACGTGTTCCTGGAGTAACTAAATCACCTTTTCGAACCTGTAAAGAATTATTTTGCATGTGGGCATAAACTGTCATATATCCATTATCATGTTGAATCATTACACAATTACCATAAGATGTACTTTTATAAGCCTTATGTACATGTCCAGCCCAAGCCGCTACTACCCACATACCATTAATTTTACCTTGGGATGTATGTATAATATCAGTACCCTTATGCCCTGAACGTGCACCCCCACCCTTATGTTTCATATGGTGTGAAGATACTTTCGCACCATTTCCAAATGAAATTCCTTCAACAGGAAAAGTAGCACCGGATAACGCACTAGAGCTTGCATTATGAACTTCTTTCCTTTGTTCCTCAATTGTATAAGTCTCAGCTTTCTCACAACCACAGTCTTCTTCCTTCTTGGAAACATTTAGATTTGTAGAATGCTTTGGAAACAGATTTTTATTAATAATAGAACCAGATTCTTTACAATGCCATTTTTTTTGACTAGATTCACCAATAATTCTATCAAAATAGCTTTTCACAAGTTTTTTCCAGTTAGGTCCATCTGCTGACCATTTCCACTTTTTATATCCTTTATCTCCACCTTCATGGAAATAATCAACATCACTAGCATCCATATATCCATTGGAAATTTTTGCGTATCTGCTCCTCATTGCTTCGGAAAAACGTTTTGCAGCATACTTCGCTTGGGTATCTATCCCTTTATATTGAGGATCGCATGAACCCGGGCAACCATATCCTACTATATAACTCCCTTTTTCAGGTTTCCCTTGTCCCAATGTTCCAAATCCTGTTTCATGCTTTGCTACAGCTAATAGAAAGAAATAAGCAACATTGGGACACTTATAATGTTTTACCCATTTATTTAAGGCACATTTAATATACTCAAATCTATCCCCTGATTCTCCACCTTTTGTAACAGAGCTTGGCTCAGCACCGGCTACTGGTGTTGTTAAAGTTGCCTCTGCTGCCTGATGCACAATAGATGCTTCTCGAATTCTGTCCCAAACTTCAAACTTATTTTTCATTCCTGGTACATAGGCCATTTTGTCAAATTCAATAATAACCCTAGGTTCATGACCTAAAGCATTAACTTTTCTCATTACGTCATTTAACAACTGAGGCGCAGGAGTTCTATGATCAAATACGTTCGGCATACCTTATTCCCCCCTATCTAAATCTTTCTAGTGCCCATTCTGTAAATCTATGTAAATATACAATTGCTTCAGCTCTAGTTACACATACCTCAGGTTGAAAGGAATCATCTGCGTAAAGTGGAAATACATAACAACCATCATTAAATTTTTCATCTAATATATTTAAGACTGATTCGGCATACCATTTTCCTACAATCTTATCTTTATCTTTAATGTATCTCTCCGTTTGCTGAATTGTATTATTCACATATCCTCTATCTGTATATCGATTATAAATATTCATTCTTAAACGTTGTAACAAAGTAAAAAACTCTCCTCTATATATCGTTATATCAGGAAAGAATCTGTCATTATAGAGTGCGCAACTTGACATAGGGACAACTTTTTCTCCCTGCCTATTTTTGATTTGAGCACCCTTTTGATAGTTGTAATTCACATAAATAGGAAACTGATTTAAATTATAAGATACATAAAGATATCCATTAATTATAGTAAAACAGTCTCGTTTAAATCCTAAGGTTCTTGTAAGTGCATCTTGTATGGATTCATCTTCATTTACATCTACATGTATTCTCTTTAACTTCTTGTTCATGCAAACTGCTATTTCATTTAAAGAGTAAGTGATATCAAATACGTAATTATTTGCTTTTTCTAACTTTTTTGCCGGATATGCCAATGAGCATCCGCTCATCAAAGGATAAATCTGACAGTTTTCAGGTGTATGATCTCCTTCATGCATTTCCACTACCCCAGATAAAAGAATACTAACTTCTCTTCCATTGGTTAACGGGTAACCAATATGTATAAAATTATCCTCAAGTTTAGATGGGAGTGTAGGCACCCCATCAATATAAACAAACACCATTTCCCTAGAATCAGGTTTATATCCGCTTACTTCAAACTTGGTTTGTCCCTCTGTTGAAGTAAAATTATGAACCTGACGTGACTTGCCACCAATAAATTGGTTATAGGTTTTTCCACTAAATAAGGTTTCTTCTTTTTTTGTATCAATAAATATATTATCTGTTTCTAATACTGCACGATAAAACCAATCCTTTGGCCCCACATCTAACCATCGCTTTGGCATTTTTAATACCCCCTCAATATCTTTTCGATGTATTTAAAAGTCCTTGTCATATAGGATGCCGTTTGAGCCCTTGTAATCCAAACTTCAGGTTGAAAATACTGTACAGGTGTTCCATCACTAGCATAAGTAGTGATAAGTCCCCTTTTTTGCATTTCATCTATATACGTTTGCGCCCAATGATTTTCAATATCTATAAAAGGATATTGATGACGATATTCGAAATCTTGTTTTCGAATTAACATAAGGTTTACAGTAATGATATATTTCGTCTCAAATTCTGCTGTTTTAATATCTAAATCACCATTAACAATCCCTAAATAAATCGTGCCTTTTTCATCATAGTATTTGTGTTCTGCACCAATAAACTGTAGCCAGTCTGCAAATTCCTCTCTGCTCGCAAATAAAAATTGAATGGTAGTAGAATAATGAGAAGTCCCTTTCCCTACCAATCCTGCAGAAGATTGAATATTTTCGTTTATATGGGATTTCAATACTGGCGTTGGTGGCTTATAATCGCCAGTCATACGCCCCCTTACTTGTACAAAACGAATCCCGTTATCATAAAATAATTTACGTTTAAATACATCATCATTAGATTTACTTGGTTTTTGTTGTGCCATTTAATCACCCCTTAGTATTATAAGAAACCCCACCTAATAATTAGATGGGGTTTTGTAATTAGAATGTTGGATATCCCCAAGGGGCTGAATTTAACTGATTTCGTAATGGTGTTGTTCTACCTTGTGCTAATCCTTTTCCTAAATTCATTCCAAGATTCGCTAACTGTTGACTAGAAGTTTGTCCAGTTACATTAGGTAAAGTAATATTGACATACATATCTCCCGATTGAACACTAAAGTTTGAATGTGTACCTTTACTTGTTAGATAATCATACTGAGACATAACCTGTACGCCTTCAGGAAGATTAAATGTTCCACCCATTTGCGCTCTTAACTCTTGGTGGATACCAATCTGTGCTTGTAAAGATTGCTTTGTCAATTCTCGAATATCTTTCATGATTTGCTCGTATTCAGATGAACCTTCTTCAAACTTACCACTATTTCGCTCTGCAATTCTTACCGCTAAGGTCTTATCTATAAGTGATTTACGATCTTGTAATTCTCTTACTCTTAGGTCACGTGCTAAGAAACTATCATCTCCTATACTTGGTCCAAAGTTCACACGTTCCTGTATGTACTTAATTTCCAAATCATCCATATTATTACCGAAATCATGTCTCCAAGCTGTAAGCCTTTGAATTCTTAAATTTTTAACTTCTAATTCAGCACTCGCGATTTGTTGACTCAATCCTTGAATAGTATCTTGTAACTGACCATCTGGATCTGCTAACTGTTGGGATTGCAGATTTGCCAGTTTACTTTTCATTTCTCCAATCATTGATTGGCTTGAAACAATCTGTGAATCAATATAAGTAGGACTCTCTGTGTTCATGCTAATAGCACTTAATGTATCCTTATACTGTTTCTTAGCCTGAGCTCTAGAAAATCCTTTCTGAGTGTCGTTAATATAAAATTCCGTTTTAATACGTTGTGCTTCAATTTGTTTTTTCTTATCTTCTAGGTCAAATTCAGCTTTTAATTTCTTTTCTTTGTCCTTACTCCGTTCAACAGATTCTTTAATTTTTTTATAATCAGCCGTCTCTACCTTTTCTCTAGTTTCTGGGTCCACAGTATACCTTTCCCCATTTTTTTCTAATGTTTCCAACTCTGCCTCTCGCCCTCGAGTAAAGTTATGAAGCTCGTCCATCTCTTTTTTGTAAGCTTCTCGCTCTTGTTGAATTACTTGTAACCTAAGTTTCATATACTCTTTTGAGTCAGCTTTCACACCATCTAGAAGGGCGGTAATTAAGTTAAGTTCTCCCTTATTACTGGCAACTTTCTGGCTCTCTTGAATACGAGATTTTAAATCATCATAAGAAAAGTAATCATATTGACCCTCATCTATCATTTTATTCTCCCAAGCTTTACGAGCTTTTTCTGCTTCATCCCTTCGCATATTCTGCTCTGATTCAGAGATGGCCGATTTCCTATATTGATCTATAAACTCTTCTTTTTCCAATTGCTGCTTCTTAGCATACATTCCAGATTGATTTAAATACGATTGTGTTAAATCTGTTAAAGATGCTTTTGAATAATTTCCATCTTGACCTTTAGATTTTGCATCATTTGCCCTTTTTTCATTCTCTTTTTCTAAAGCTTCTTTCCAATTCGACGTTCCATATTCTCTCTTTATCCAATTCTCAAAATTCCCTTTAAATCCCCCTTTTTCGCCTAAAAATTCTTGACCTAATCCCACATCAAAACTATCTACGTCGGGGTGTCCTGGTGAAAAAGTATTTGTAATTTTATTCCATGCCAATCCGGCTTGTCTTAGAAATCTACTCCCCTTACCCTCATCTTCTTCATATTTAACATATGCTTCAGCGGCACCTGCGGTTTGATTATGATAATCTCGTATTTTTTCTTGCTTGGTCGTTAAACCAAAGCTCTCAGCAGAATTCGTTAAAACATCACCAACAGCGGTTGCAATAGCTAATTGTTTAGCAAATCTTCCTACGCTGCGTGCAAGTCCCATAATAGCCCCACCAGCTCCTCTTGTTCGCTGTGGGATAGTATCAAGAAAATCAAGAAAACCCTTCATTCTATTTTTTGATGCACCTTCAGCTTCATCAGCTACCTTTTTTACGGCACTTGATAAATCCCTGTACGCAGTGGTACTTTGTCTTGTTTGTATAGTAGCCTTTCGGTTACTAGCCTCATATTCATCGAGTGCCTTATTAAGCCCATCCATATTATTTATCGATTTACCTACGCTTTGATAGTTTTGATCTAGATATGTCTCAAATCCAATACGTTTTTGATCATCCATTTGAGCTAAACGACCAGCCGTTGATTTTTGATTCTCATTCATACTGTCAAAGTTAGTCCTATTTGATAAGGTATTCACTAAATGCTCTGAGAAATTTGTGGTAAAAACGTCTGTTAATAATTTACTTTGGGTAAGGTTGCGAGCATTATAGGCTGAACGAGTATGTAATTCATCAGCTGTTAATTCTTTCTTTTCACCCTTATAATAGCCTTTAGATTCATCCATGATGCTAAGGAAATCGGCCATATTTTCAGCTTTTCCACCATGATCTTTTACATATTCTTTTATCTCATTCTTTCTATCCTCTTTTAAATTTGCTAATTCTTCAAAATAACTTTTTAACGTATCATTTTTCATAGCCGCACGATAGAATTTTTTGTTATTTACTTGATTACGTAAATCTTGGCTCTCCCCCAAAACATGATCATTTAAAAAACCTACCGCTCCGTCCACTTTACGATTTGTAAAAGATGTACCACCAAAGAATTTGTTTTCCATAGTGGCTTTCTTGTAATGCTCTTCATAATTACTCAATTGACCTAATCGTTTGACTCCATGAATAGCACCAAAACCTACCAAGGCATTACCTAAAATCGTAATTAACTGCGCAAATAGCCCTGCATGTTTCTCCATTCCCTGGGCTAAGTTTGTAATAATTTTTGCTAAAGTTTGAATCTCTGGATTTAGCGCATCTAATACTGACACTAATGCATTATTAACAGATACCCCAGCTCTTTCCATTGTCACTGAAGGTGATTTCATCGTTACCGCAATCATTTCTTGAAGGCGTGCAGGATCTTTTTTAAATTCATTAATTTCTTGCTTAATTTTCCAATACGATAAATCCTTACTGTTATTTATCCCCGCTTTATGCATGGTTTCTAAAAAGGACATCAGTTTTGGTGGCTGGTTTGCCCCACCTTCTCCATATAGAATGGATTTTACTTTATCTTCTCCAATATATTTATTTTTGCTTGCTTTCGCAGTGTCTGATAGGATATCAATGAAATTCCGACGTACTTTCATACCACTTTCATTTTTTTCAAATACCTTTACACCATAATTTTCTAATTGCTTAGAAACAGATGGTAAAGTAATACGTTCTGCAATCGTTTTTAAGGCTGCACCTGCATTCTCCCCTGTTTCTCCTGAACTTTGAATTGCTAATGCATTTAAAGCCACAGCATCTTCTGCATTCACTCCCACTGAATGGAGTGCTGTACCCGATTTTGACATAGCCTTCATAATATCTTCAGTAGTCGCTTTAGTTTGACTCGTAGCAACAGCAAAAGAGTTAACTACTCCATCCAACTCCCAGACAGATAATTTGAACTGTGCCATAATTGTCTGTAATCCTGGAGCAATTGTTTCAACCAAATCTGATTTGTTATCTAAACGATAAACTTTAGAAGCTTGATCAACAAATTGTCGTGCAGATTGTTTATCCCCTGTAACACCTGATGCTATACCAGCTACCTTAGACATTCTTTCGTAATCAATACCGTAAAGAGTGGATAAATCACGTACATTATTCATTAGATTTTCAGTATCATTATCTAATTTTAGCCAATCTGTATTTCCATTTTTGTTTTTATATTCAGGTTTCAAAGAGAAGTTTTGTGTAATCTTTAACTGTTCTAACTGAGCAATTTTAAAGGTTTCCATTGCTTTAGATATTGCAGCCATCGGATCTAGCATTGAGCCCGAAGCAAGGCTCCTAACTTTTTTGGTAACCGCTCCAGCCATTCCAAACCCATCAAAAGGATTGTCTTGTTTTGTGGATTTACTTGTACTAGAATCGCTATTATTTTTATTTGTATTACTATGATTTGATCCACTTGAGTTATTTAAAGTATTAGCACTATTTCCTGCAATAAAGCTTAACTGTCTATTACTATTTGCCTTTTGAGGGTTAGTATTAATTTCTAGAATTTCATTCCTTATATGTGCAAACTGCTTATCAACGGACTCCTTAATTTTTTTAATAATTTGCTTGTTCAGCTTGTTAATTTCACTAGTTAAATATTGCGTAATATTAGAATGAGGTTCAAAGTCCACAGCTCTTACTGATTGTTTCATTGACATCATTATTTTATTTGTTCCTGCAGTTAACTTTTTATTAATTGTATTTTCCATACCTTCAAACTGCCTTTTTAAAGCATATCCTCTTAGAGATCCTCGATCCACAGAATGAAAAGTATGAGCTAACTCGGCTGGAGAAACACCTAAATCATTTGCAATATACCTTTGAAGTTGTTTAGATATATTTTTCATAGGTACTTCTACAGATTTGAGATCAATCTTTTGAAGCCCTCCTCGTATGCCTTTTATATAATTTTCTATTAAACTGTCAATACGTTTAGCTGTTTTTATAATCTCGCTATCAATGCCATTCTCTTCGCTAATAACACCTTCGAAATCAAATTTTATAGAATCTTTTATTTTCCCTCTTACTTTTTTCGTTAATTCAGATAAATCTTTCGATGAAATTGTTAATGTCTGTCCTTCAATAGCAACCTCAGGGTTCAGTAAAATAGGTTTTAATTGATTTTTAATACTTACTAAAATTTGCTTAACCGTTCCCTTAGAAATATCTAATTTAAGTCCACTCAAGTTATCTGCATTTACTAAATCCCCCCCATTTTCGCGAATGGAATTTACTAATTGTTTAATTTGATTACTAATTAACTTAGAGATTTCTTTATTAATTTTATTAAATTCATCTTTTCCAACTGGTACTACGCTATTATTCATAGCAGAATCCATATTAATGTTTATATTTTTGATCATCTTTACAATCGTTTTATTTAACTCTTTATCTACTTTAAACATCAATTGTTGAACGGTTTCTTGTTTAATACTTAAAGGTGCTGACCCAACTGAAGATAAAGTAATACCATTTGCTTGGACGATATTATTTAATTCTTGCTCAAGTTTTGCTCTAAGGTTACTTCCCGCTGCCTTAGATGTCTGAGCCGATAACGAAGATAAAGAGTTTTTCATAGCATCTATACGTTTTTCTATACTACCAAAACGATGATCTAGCTGTTCCAACTGTACTCCAAACTCTTTCATATTTTTTATTGACTTATCAAACTCTAGTGCAATAGTAGCACCAATATTTTGATTATTGACTGTCACTTATTTCACCTTCCTTTTACATAATAAAATCCCGCCCTATCCTCAAATAAAAAGGAAGGGCAGGATTATTTATTAGAGAATACCTGCTAACCACTCCATGTCATCAGCATTTGCAACCTCATATCCGTCAATTACTTCTTTTCCATCACTATGTTTTAGATTATTCTGTTCGGCAGCTTGAGCTGAACCGCCCCCAAATAACCCAGTGAAGGACATTGAATGTACCTTAACTGTAAACTCTATATGCTTATGGCATTTCTTTAAGTAATAGTTTAACTGAGGTAATGTCAAATCCCATATATCCTGTTTTTTCATCCCCAGGTAGTGACCTAAGTTAAAGAAAATCTCTGCCCAATCAACGTAGGCATTTTCGTCATATTCTTTTTCTTCTTCCTCAGAGTCTATAAAGACTTTTTTAAGCCATTAAGTCCAATCATAATATCTATAATTTCTTTAGCTGTTACAATATCAATATAATCCCCTAAATAATGAGCTGAAATTTCTTTATAATACGGTTTAAAGCCCATCAATAGGACCTCTAATAGTTCATCATAACTATCATTACCTGTTTCATCTGCAATTAAATTAGCAATAATGACACCTGTATCAATTGTATTCAACTTTTTCATTAGGTTTTTAGCATCTTTTAATCCTAAAGGAGGGATAGCATAGGTTTTTCCATCACGTAATGTTACCTTTTCATCCTCTTCGAAGAATACTTTTTCAATAAACTCTGATTCCTGCTTAGTTAACTTTATTTCCTCTTGTTTATTAGGTTCTTGCTTTTCAACCTTCTCCTCTGCTTCCTCTACAAGAGTAGGTTCCTCGATAGCTTCTTCTCTACTCGGAATTGCTAAATTACGTTCACTCATTTAATCTCCCCCTATATTACTCTATTACCCCTTATTAAATTTATAGAGGACGCAAGGAAGGGGATCACCTAAACGACCTCGTAACTAATATAAGAATTTATGTG
Organism: Bacillus sp. PPSBB_2; assembly: GCF_045291115.1. Classification (NCBI taxonomy): domain Bacteria; kingdom Bacillati; phylum Bacillota; class Bacilli; order Caryophanales; family Bacillaceae; genus Bacillus; species Bacillus sp. PPSBB_2. Next base: position 1,748,980 of record NZ_CP147983.1, on the reverse strand, counting down.
TTAAATGTAACAACCTTACGAAAAAAGGTTTAAGTGATAGATATTTTTATAATCCATTCTCACCTTATCTAAAATGTTTAAAAATAAATTAATAAAAAAGAGGATACATAAGTATCCTCTTCTCTAATTAACAAACATCGCCACTTTTTTCAATTTGATAACGCTTAATAGAACCTAAACGACTGTCTGTACGTTCCCCATCAATAACTGTAAGTGTAATACTATGAGTCGCTGCTGTTTGTCGTGCTGTGTCTAATGTAAAGTTAGATTTCACTCGGCAAGAATATAGTTCAACTTGGTAACCTTGAATGCTACCATCCATTTGTTCAAAATGTCCATCATGAACAACAGATACTGTAAGAGGAAAATCGCGAGAACCAATTGCCATTACATCTACAACCTCTGGGCGCTTGTAGTTCACATAAATTTGCTCTCCTTCAAGATAATCATTAAATTTAATCTCCCCTGTAGAAGGATCAATTGTATACTCACCTTTTGCAGGATTAGTTGTTACTTTTTTAAGTAATTTATTCTCTTTTACTAATCTTACAGATACATGCTCTGTCTTAGAAGAAGCTGAACCTAAAGATCCACCAAATAGAGGATTCTTAAGAGTCACTAGTCCACCTTTAACATCATGACGTTCTTCTAATACCCATACGAAACCATCAGGATCGATAGATGATGATGCTACAGGATAATAAACTACTACAGTATCACCTTCAACCGCACCACCTTTTAGTGTTACAGCTGATCCATTTACTGTAATTGCTGATTCTGGTACAAATGAACCTGCAACTTGGTTGAAAATCTGTACTTTAGGTGCTCCGCTACCTGTTAATACTGGACTAGATAATTTAATAGAAACAGGTTCAGTATCGCCAGCAATTGTTACTGTTTCATTTTTCAATTCATAGGCTAAGCCGCTAACTCCTTCTCGAAGTTTTGCCCCTAACACAAGACGTACCATGTTTAAATCAAATTTTGCATCCTCTGCAGTAATATCAATTACCTTTTTACGTAGTAGTGTATCAATAGGTGCTGAAGAGTCTCCCCCTTCAATATCAACCATATCCAACTGCACATCAAGACGCATATTCGCCATGTGACCTAGTGTAATTAATTCATCACACCCTGGAATTTTAGCCATAAATTTACCTGCACCTTTAATAATCATTTTCTTATTCTTACTGTTAAACTTGTCAAATTGTGACATTAACTACACCCCTCAATTTCAAAAATAAATTCAAATCTAGTGAAATACTTATAAGAGTGTTCTATTTCACTTGCAACCTCTGCAGATCCTACATACTGACCCTTGAAAAATACTCCTTTAAATAACTGCAGAGATTGATTATCGAATAATTGATTTATTCTATCTGCAAGGTCTAATGCCAATTCCACATCATCATTTGTGTAGATATCGAAGTCAAATGTTATCACATGAATATTATTGTTTCGTTCCTTTTGAACAAATGACTTGTAAAATGCAATTAAAGGAATTTGGTTATTTAGTGCCTCTTTAGGAGACATACGCTTTTGTATGTGCATTTCATTTTCCATATCTACTGTAATATTATTAAGACCCATACATTTACGTATTACACTATCTTCTCTCAATGTCTTATGTATGCAAGCATAAACATCAGTGATACGTGGAAAGAACAACTCATCACACCCTCTTGTAAGTATTTGCAGTAACAATATAAGAAAATCACAATGAAAATTTAACATCACTTAGAATAAATTTAGTCAAACTCTATCTCACTCCATAATTACTCTTAACAAAATTAATTTTTTACACTTAGCTTCTATTAAGCTCTCACGTACATTCTTAACTATTGAATTGACGTGATCAAAGATTTTCTTATTTATTCTTCAATTAACAAATTAGCAATTCTATTAAAGAAGTATTTGTCATTTAACATAAAACATGTAAACGATTTATTTCTCTGAATTTGTTTATAAATTACACTAAATAATTAAATCCACTTTGAAATTGATGGAATTCAATATAAAAATAATGGTTTTAAATATTTTTAGTTTCTAAAATGAGATAGTATTGAATCTATTTTTATAACAAATAATCATTATTAAATAATAGATAATAATTTATTAATAATATTATTTAGCTTTAATATGATGGATTCAGCTTTTACCTTTAAATTAAATGCTGCAATTTATATATCGTGATTCAGCAACAACCTTTAAACTAATAAGTCTCTTTACAATTCACTTGCAACTATAGTTACTTAAATTTCGATAACTATAGGGAGGTGATATCTTGAATTTACATAAAGATAGAAAGTTAAACACTACTGATATAAAAAAATATTTTTCATTTTTATACAATGATAAACAGATAAGAGCTGTCCTTACTACAAGTAATCAACTCTTATTTGTTGGATACGATATTGGGAAAAATGCAATTGGAATAAAAAATCCTTATAGCTTAATCGAAAATATGGACAAACGCTCTAAATGCAGTGCTGTAATTACCTTTAATCAGGATATTAACCCTCAACGCTATATTTTAGTTGATTTAGAGGGACTCCACCATATGGTCTATAGAGCCAGAAAAGTTAAGGTTAATAGATTAGATTTTATTCATTGGGCCATATCTTTAGAAAAAAATATACTTTAATTCATTTCATTATGTTAGCTTTTACTGGGGTAACTATCTTTCAAATGATTTATTAAATATCCCAGCTAAATATTAATTATTTTGTAAACCTCAACTTTCTAACAACTTATTACGACTTTTAAATAGGAATTGGAGGTGAGATAATGAATTTTGATATAAGTATAAGCCTGTTGCTATTTATATCCTTAGGGGTACGCGCATTTTTATTTGAAATAAAATTTCAGTACACACGTGAAAAATTACGTAGTATTCATGAATTGTTTGAAATTTTTTTAGACTGTTCTTTTTGTAATGGCTTTTGGACTGGTTTTTTTGGTTATGTAATTGTAAATGGTATTGATATTATTCTAATACCATTTGCTATTTTAGTTGGTTCTTCCTCATACTATTTAACGCTATTTGTTAAGAGTCTTACACAAAGAAATTAAGAAACACAGTTTATGTCCTTTATTTCTTAAATTATCCATTCTACATCTTTATCTACTTAACCCTACTAAACTTTAGTAGGGTTTTATTCACTATTCTTATTATTTCTATCTCTATACAAATTCCCAAACAAAAAAATTGTTCAAAATAGCAAAGTACATTTTGCACCGTACCTTGTTTACGCAACTAAAACAATAAATAAGACGACTATTAAAATATCTATCACCTTTAGAAATGGAGTGAACAATATGATTTTCTTTTCAAGTAAGCACCGAATTAAAGATCTTTCTTTCCTAAATAAACTTTGGATGACACCCGTAGCTTATGGACTAAAATATCTTGCCGGAACTGTAATATACATTGCAGATAAATTTGATGAAAAGGTAAGATTTGAAATCCTAAAAAGGCATATTTAAAATGGAGGAAATGAGAAAATAAAAAGAGGATTTATTCACTTTAAGAAAGGTTATAACGAACTGATAGAGGTCACTTTAAATTCCCGCTATCATGCAATGAATTAAAAAACATTTATAAATCCTTTCTTGAAAACTTTAGTCGGGGAGATACTATTCCTATAAACTATACAGGATAGTATTAGGTATCGCGGTAATTTCAAGTATAATTACGGACTTAAAAAGTTTAAAATTGCGTTAGTAAGAAAGAATTACTCTAAGGATATTTTTACTAACGTAATCTTACTTTTTTTGAAAAAATATTTTAACAATCTATAAATAGATTTTCTACCTAAAACATCGTATTATCATTAGCTGCTTCATTTGGAATGTCTTGAATTACATCCCAGTGTTCGACAATCTTTCCATCCTTTATACGAAAAATATCCACTATAGCAACTCCCTTATCTTGAGAGTTATTACGAGAATGTACATGAAGAGCAACTGTATCCCCTTCAGCTACTACACGTTTAATCTCTGCAGAGGAATTAGGATTTTTAACAAAATCCTCCTTAAAGAAATCCATGAAGGCTTTTCGTCCATCAGCTACGAAAGGATTATGTTGCTTATACTCTTCACCTACATATTTTTAGTAAAAAAACTCATAGTTGAATTTAATGTATCTAATTCCTTTTATTATCAGAATAAGCCTTTACAACAACTATTTTTTATTTCATTAATTCTATAGTTTCTTTAATACACTTACCATTATCCATTGTTATATCTAATTTCTATTTAAAACCCTTCTTTGTAAGTTTACACCTATGTATCGTGTTAAATTGTGTGTGGCAAGATAAAACAAGCTTTTAAATTTAATTATTGTTAGGTAGCTTCTACGGTATGATATTATCAAACAATCAGTTATACATATAAACCTAAAATTTCAACAATCTGACGTGCCTTAGCATTATCTATATAATAATGCATCTCTAACCCTCTTCTTTCTGAACGGAGTACGGTTCTCCTCAATTTTGATAAATGTTGTGAAACAGTGGATTGGGGGAGTCTTAATATTTCCGTTAACTGTGTAACATTACATACTTTATGGTGCATTAATTCATTTACAATTTGTAATCGCACAGGATGTGCCATTACTTTTAATACATCTACATCGTCTTCATGGATTTCAGCTAGATTTCTTTCAGATATTAATGTTATCATTTCGCATTCTCCTTTATTATTAATTTCTCTTTTCCTTTTATCCTTATAATTAATACTTATAGCTAATTACCATTTGTCCTGTTGAGAAAATATATTCTCTTTTTAAAACAAAAAGGACACCAATTCATAAAAACGTTTTTTACTGCTTTAATGAATTGATGCCCTCTAATTTTTTGACCAGAATATATCTTGTTTTAAAGGATATCCTCAATTCCTTTTTCTCACATCTAGTAAAAAATATGCATTTCCTTTAAAATCTATATCAAGAATATTCTTCAAATCCTAAAAACATAAGTTTATTACAAAGTTTCTATCGAAAAACAATATGCAACTGGCTGGGGCTATTATGAAACTTGGTTTAATTGGAACTCTATGTTACCAGCTGGTACAACTTAAGAATTAGTCACTTTCTCAGACAATGGAGAAGATATTTGGGATGCAGGCACATTCCGCTATAAAGTTGAAGTTACAAATGCTGACGGTTCTGTTGATACAATTTACATAGCACCAATAACATTAGTAAATTAAATAATAGGTTCGCTTCACATCTTATAATATATACTTTAACAATATCATTAAATCTTCACATAGATATACTGGATCATGAAAAGAGGGATTACACCTTCCTTTTTTATATTTTAAAATAAAAACGTATCCCCACCTATATTTATCTATACCAATTTAAGAAATAAATAATTCAAAAAGAAAAAACACTACAACAAAGAATGTCTATTTGTTTCTTTTCGTTAATTTTCCTACATGTTGTATATAAAAAAATAAAGTAATACCTGTCATAGTAATTAAAAAGATTTGATAGTAATCAATCAACTGTAGTACCCCCTCCATACCAAAATAAACTCAACGAAATATTCACTATAAAACCAACGTATGTAAAAAAACAGCTACAAGTCCATTCATAGTTTTAAAAATTTGTCCTCCTCTTCTTCTAAGAATATTCAAAATTTCAAATAGATTATCTTATATCGCCATCTTATGTATGCAGAATTACATATCAAACCATATCGAAAATCATTCTCATTGTAACTATAATGGTTTCAAGAAGTGGTGTTTTTACTTCCTTTTCAAATCTCAAAATATATTAAAGGAGACACTAACATTGTGAAAAAAGCTATTTTAGCAGGGGCACTAGGAATTGTAGTACTATCAGGTATGAATTTACCAGGAGTAGAGGCATCAAAAACAAGTGCAGCAACTACAAATTTAGAAACTCAAGAAGTTACAAAATACTACTCTATGAGTTCCTATGAAGTTTCCCAAAAAAAATCATTTAATCTTAATAAAGGGGAAGAACTTACGGTCTTTGTACAAAATTCCGGGTTCCCAATTTCTTATACAGTCTTTGATGCAGATAATCAAGTAATTGGCACATACAATGCTAATTCACCATATGGTCGCGTATTCAAAGCACAATAAGACGGTAATATTTCTGTTCAATTTCAAGCAGGAGTAAATTCTTCTTACATGAAGAAAATGAATTTCACAGCTAAATTCGCAGTTTCTAAACTTAACCAACAATAAAAAATTTAACGATCCTCTTTAAAAACAAATTAAAAAGGTATATCCCTTCAATGGGATATACCTTTAACTTTAGTGAATTTTATATTGACCAGATAACCTCTCTTGCGCCATACGAACTAAACGTTTCGTAATCTCTCCACCTACTGAACCATTTGCTCGTGAAGTTGAATCTGGTCCAAGTGTAACGCCAAACTCCTGAGCAATTTCATACTTCATTTGCTCAATTGCACTTGCTGCCGCCGCTACCAAAATCTCGTTTGAATTATTATTTTCTCGAATTTGCATTTCTAACACACCTCCATTTAATTGGTAATATCATGCTCTATTTCCAATTAAATATGCAAAATTTAAATTTATTTAAGTAAGCGTGTGATTTACATTAATACATTCCAATTAAAAAAGATTTTACAAATGAATCAATATAATCCTTATTGATTATATTGAATTTTAAACTATCCATTAATTCTTGTAACTCTTGTGATAGCCAACTTAATGATGTTGCTAGTTCCGCAATAGTGAGTTTAGTGTTTCACTTAACTCTTTGATGTTCGGATATTAACAATATATTGTTAATAATCACCATTTTATAGGTACACCTACATATAGGCCAAGTATGCAATTACAGAACGTTTGTTATAAAAAAACGTAAACATGTCAAACAAAAAAGACTCAATTACTATATCTCATCCCTTCTTTTAAATATAAATCTACTACCTCGTTCTTAAATTCTACATTGTTAGTGACTCTAATTTTCCCCATAGAAAAATCCGCTCTTAACTCTCAATCAATTTCTTAAATTTCTTTTCTAATTGATCTGGTGGTAATACACCTCGCACATGATCTACTATAATTCCATCTTTATTAACAAAAAATGTCGTCGGTAAAGAAAATACTTTATAATCTAGTCCAGCTACTCCGTCCATATCTAGTAGAACAGGAAACTCAAACCCATAGCGATTAGCAAATGCGCTTGCTTCTTGTACTGGGTCACTAACAGTTGCATTCACCGCAAAAATTTCAACATCCTTTTTATATTTATCATACATATGAACTAAGTCAGGTGCCTCCATTTCACACGGCCCACACCATGATGCCCAAAAATTAATAATATATGGTTTTCCCTTGGCATCATTTAACGACTGCAACTTTCCGTCTAATCCTTTTAATGTGATGCTAGGTGCTTTAAAACCGACTTGTGGTAATACTTCTTTCTCCTGTAGCTCTGCTTGTTTCGCTTTTCTTTCCTTTTCTTCTTTCTTTAAATTATAAAAGTTAACCCCCGCCCAAAGGAGAGCACCTACTAGTATAATAGCAATTAGTTTCTTCACTTTTCTTCCTCCTCATTTTTAAAAACCTGTAAATCCACCGAATAGACGAATAAAGAATGCTGTAATTTTCGTCATTTAATTTGTATACAATAAAACACCTGTAATATATGATAAATAATATATATATAGGGATAAAAAGTATCATGATATAAATGACAATACCTCTATCCACACTACATAGAGTAGTGTTCATCCTTAAAAAAAGAGGCTATATGCACTCTCCGACAATAAGGACAACCGACACACAGAATAACCCTATTGTTACATATACCGAATTCGTATGTAACGGGATATTAAACTTCACAACTTTTTCATTTAACACTTGCTTGATTCGTAAATTTATTGCTGTTTTTGCAAATGAAGCTGTAACACATCCATTTTCCATCGTCTTTATTTTAATCAATTTTAATAATGCACTACCTAACTCAAATGAAGATTTCATTTTTTGCATCGCATATTTATCTGCTGCTAACTCTTGATACGTATGATATCGTTGTAACAATCCTTTTAATATCGGGATGTACATCATTCCTTCTGCTAATAACGTAAAACAAAATAATTTTAGCGGATCCCAATTATTTTGATGATATTCTTCATGGAAAATAATCGCATCAATTTCTTCATCTGAAAATGTTTGAAGCAACCCTTCCGAAATGACAACTTTCGGACGGAATAATCCAATTGTAAATGCTGCAACTTCCGCAGTCGGCAGTATATGTATTTGTTTCCCTTTTCTAATAAATGGGATAAGTGCCTTTTGTACTTTTTTACTATAGAAAAATTGTCGCCAAATTCTTTTACAGACAATCAATACAGTAATTAATAATAACCCTGCTATTATAATACGAACCATTGATAGTTCTTTCATATGTTTTTCTAACTGAAACAAGCAAAACTTTGAAAGGAATAATGCCTTATTTTGAAAAAGAAATGGGTATGTAACATAATACAATAACAAGTTGAAAAAGAGGGTACTAACAATGAGCGCTAACAATACGATTTTACGCATTTGCCATTTCATTTCATCGATCCTCTTTTTTTAACTGATTCAATTTGTCTTCTAATTTTTTTATTAAATTCGGATCAGCCTGCTCTAGCTCATCTATCATATGAGTTACAACTAAATCTCCAAATTCCCCCACTAATTCCTGTGTCATTTTCTTCGTTTGATTGGATAAGAATTCTTCTTTCGTTTGTATAGCACGATATAAGCCACTTCTTTTCACAGTCTGTTTTTCTAGGTGTAATTTCTCTACTAACCTGTTCATAACTGTCATAACAGTATTAAAATTCACAGGCGATTCTTCACTTAATCTCTGCTGGACTTCTTTAATAGTAATACCTTCAGTAGACCAAATAATCTCCATAATCTTCGCTTCAAGCGGTCCAAAGAAATGATTTAATCCTTGCTCATTTAACCTATAGTTTTGCGTAAACATCGTATGACTCCTTTCACACTACGAATTGTAGTACAAATTAAATGAGAGGTCAAACGCGAGTAATATAAACTAAAATTCACTACCTATAAATACGTACCTCATTCTATTCATTATAAGCCTAACTTATCTCCAAATGTATCAAAAAGATACTGCTCTAATATTTGTACACTAAACTTCTCATTACGTCCAAGTGCAAATAATTCCCGATCTTTCGCTACGATAGTATCTAACGGAATAGCTACATTATCCACTATTTTTGTAATTTCAATTATATTACTTTTTACATTTACTTCTGTTTTAAATTCAACGTTTTCTAACACTATATGTGAACGTCTTCCTGATGCAAAAAAAGTAAAATTAGGATTTTTAACAACGCCAATTTCAGTCTCTAACGCATATAAATAGTGAAAAATTACATCTCTGTGTCCATCTTTTATTATTTTTTCATCCTTCTCATCGTCTAAGTATTCTTTCAGCTTCGTTGTAAATTCAAATCGAAAATCCACTTTTTTCACGCTCCTTCTTTGTATTTCATATTAAATAAATATATTGAAATAATTTTAACATATTGTAATACAACTTCCTATTAAAAGTAAAAACTGTTTTAAAAAATCGTTATTATTTCCGATACCCTTTTAAAATATAAGTATAAATTCAATATGAATCAATGCGTCATTATATCTATTTAAACATATTTTTTCCATATTTTGAAACATTAGTATGAAATATTATATATCAATGTATGGTTTCTAATGCATTGGTATATATAGTCAGTAGTTTCTTTACTATTCCGATATACTTAAGCTACATTTTCTAATTATTGATTACATTACGGAAGGAATGTAACTCTCTTCTATCGAATTTTTATATAACAAAAATAATTAGGTGGTGCTTTACTATGAAATTAGCTGTCATTGGTGGCGGTGATTTACAAGATTCAAATCACTTGCCTATTAATGAACGCCTTATAGAATTAACAAATAAACAGTACCCAAAAATATTGTTTATTCCAACGGCTAGTCATGATGATGAAAGCTATATAAAATTATTTTTAGACACTTTTGAAAAACAATTACATTGTGAAGTACAAATTTTACGTACTACAACAGATTCACCTTCAAAGTATGAAATAGACGAGATGATTCATTCAGCCGATTTAATTTATTTAGGTAGCGGGAACTATATTCACATGCTTACGCAATGGAAAGAACATAGACTCGATGAAAAATTATTATTGGCTCTGCAGCAAGGAACACTTATTGCTGGTTATAGCGCTGGTGCTATGTGTTGGTTCACGTCTAGTATCCGATCAGATTATGAAGGTTCTGGTTATATAGAGAGTAACGGATGGGGTATTGTTAATAAAAGATTTTGTCCACATTATAATCAATTAAACAGAATGAACGCCTTCCATTCCTTTTTACAAAATCATCAAGGGAATATAGAAGGAATTGCACTGGAGGATAATTGCGCTTTATATATTACAGAGGAATCCTTTGAGATTATCGGTGAACCGGAAAGAGCGTGGGAGTTTTATATGAGTGATAAAACACTCATTAGACAACATTTTGATATAACTTTAAAAAGCTATTTATAAACCTGAACTTACGAAAAAATGTCCCTAAGTCTAATAACTTAGGGACATTTTTCTATTTAACTAACTAATCGTGTAATTCGTTTCTTTTGCCATGAAAGCTTATAATATGCATACTGTAATATTAAGCTGACAATAAATGCTGCTGGATACCCGATCCAAATGCCTTCTATTCCAAGACTTGTATGGTAAGAAAGATAATATGCTACGGGTACTTCTACAAGCCAAATTGAAACAACTCCAATAACAGTTGGCCAAAGTACTGTACCGCTCGCTCGCATTGTCGCACTAATAATTTGTGCATGACCGAAAATTAAATAACTCCATAATGTAATCATAACTAAGCTATGAGCAATTTCAATTGTAGTTTGACTCGTTAAAAATAGTGATAAAATGTCTCTTGAGAATACGTAAATAAGAGATATTAACACACCACCGATGACGTAGTTCATAATAATTCCGGCCTTCACAACTTTCTGTAATCGATCAAATTGATTCGCACCAATCGATTGTGCCGCAAAAATGGAAACTGTAATACCAAGGCTAACTGCTGGCATTTGTACATAACTTGCAACTTGATTCACAACGCCGTAAGCAGCTGTTGCATCCGAACCGTAACGATTTACAAATGCGATTACGGCAATTTCAGATAATGAAACTAATATCATATTAATACTCGCTGGAATACCGAGCCTTAGTAATAGCTTTAATAACTCCCCATCCATTCGAAGGTATTTTCTAACCGTTCCATCTAGTTGTAATGGGTGATTTTTCTTCTTTAAATACACAAGCATGACAATAAACGTAATAACTGTAGATATAACAGAGGCATAGGCTGCTCCATACACATCTAATTTCGGAGCCCCTAACCATCCAAAAATAAGAACTGGTAATAAAATCATATTTAGCCCTGTACTTACAATTAAAAAGTAAAATGGCGTTTTAGAATCTCCTGTACCTCTCATAAATGTTGTATATGCGAAATATAAAAATAATACTGGCATCGATATAAATAAAATCCGTGCATAATGTACACTTATTTCAATGATATTTTCTGGCGTTCCCATTAGACGCATAATATCCATCGCAAAAATACTGCCTATTATCGCCAACACAACTCCAATAATAAAGGTAAATGTCAGCGTCGTACCAACGATAGCTTTTAAACGATCTTCGTTTTTAGCACCAAACGCCTGACCAATTAAAATAGAGCTTCCTGAACCTATACCAATTACAAATGAAACGAGCAAGAAAAATAATGGGAAGAATGCTGATATAGCCGCTAAATCATTAACTCCAAGCCATCTTCCTACTACTACCATACCAAATAATTGTCCAACCGATTGTAGTACATTACTTAATAATAACGGTACTAAAAACATCGACATCGATTTCCAAATCGGTTTACTCTCACTTTCCAACTTATGTGACTCCGCACCTTCTTTATTGTTATCTGCAGGTGGTTTCAAATGTCATTTCTCCTTTTATTAAAAATCTATTTTCAATCTCTATCTCTTTGTATAGTTGTTATAATACTGTGCTTCTATTCATTTTCTTTTCGTATGATTATAACTTCACCCAATATTGACTTCCATCGGCTGTTCGATCTAAAAATCCATATTCGATTAAATATCTTCTTAAAGTTACAAAATCAGGGTATACATTTTCTATCACTGTATTTACTTCTTTTTCAGTATACTTTTTATTACTATCAAACTTCTTCACTAAATGGCGCAATATAATTAATTTACGCTTTTGTTTCTTCGGAAATTTAGAGAGAGGTCCATCCAATCCTTCTGGAAAATGAGCTTTTAATACTTCATTATTTTCTTCTTCCGTAATATTGTATCGATCATCCACCATCGTTGCTGTTCTATGAATTGGCACAAATTTCGTTTGTACTTTTGATTTTTCTTCTGATAATTCCATTAGCGCTAAAAATACTTTTGCTTGCTTCATTTTCTCTCGCAGTGTAAATCGATGATTACGAATTGTTGATGTACTCCCGCCATCCAACTCTTTTACAATTTCTTTATCATTCAGTCCCGTATAGAAAAACTGAACCATTTTCTTTTGTAAATCCGTTAATCCAGTAAATTTCTTATCCATATTTAGCAAATAATCAAACATAGACGTATGCTCATTTTGAATATGCAATTGGACGAACTTCTCTGCTTCATACAAAACTTGATTATCTTGATAAATAACACCTTTAATAAATGTTTCACCACAAGCTAAGCAAATGTACCCCTCTTTTTCTTCATCAAACACATACCCTTTCTTTAATTCCTCTATTGACGCATCCCAAAACTTCTCTGAAATATCGCTCACACTAAACACTCCTTCAAAATGTTTATTTAAAACCAAACAAATCACTATATCGTTTATTATCACTTCATCATCTTATCACAACACAAACAAACATTTCAACGTTTCGTTTGCCCATTTTATAAACTTTTATAAAAACATCTATCGAAAGGATTTAATACAACGAAAAGCGAATATGTTTATACAAATTCATTTTATAGGATGTAAAATAGAACATGAATATTTTTCAAGACCTATGGTTTACCGCTAAGTAAATTGCACAGAATACATATGCGATTAGTGAATATGAAACCGGTATTCACTCATTCCAAAACTTCAGTATTCAATTTTAACTACAAAAAAGATGTTTCCGTATAAGAAAACACCTTTTACTTTTTATTCCGCTATTTACCGGGCAGTAAGCCTCCCACTGATTAACGTTTCACTTTATATATTCTATTTACAGTCTCTACTAAAACCTTACTTGCTTGTACAAATGTATGCTTTCGATTTCTATCTTCAACAAATTTATTAGCACAACTACTCATAATCATCATACAACTAATTATGACTAACGCTATTTTTCTATTCTTGTAAGTCACTTTATGCCACTCCACTATTACAAAACTTCTTTTGAATTTATCCCATCAAGAAATTTTACATGAATAATAAAATGTATGAATATGCAATTCTGCATATTCACACGTTTTATCACAATGTTATGATTTAATTTAGTTAAAGGACAAGTATACTGAGGTGACTAACTTGCAGTTTAAAGCGAAAAAAAATCCATTCCACGTCATTTTTATTACATTATTTATAATTATTTTTTTCATTTCGCTATTCTTCCAAAATGAAAATTCTATTTTTTTCACCCTCATGATGCTATTAAACATCGTGAATCTTTCTTCATTCTATCTCTCTCACTACAACATAACGGAATCATCTCTTGTTGTAAAACACGGTTTCATTTTTCATACTGAAATTCCATTTGAAGATATTCGTCACGTTAAATACTCTGGTAAAAAACTTCATTCAAAAAAATGGACTAGACAACAATTAGAAATCCATTACAATTTATTTGACTCAGTGACCACTTTCGTACCACTAGAAGAAGAAAAATTCATTTCACTCTTAAAAGAGAACTGCCCACAGATGAAAGTAATGAATACGCCTGCTAACAAATAATATATTTTGAAGCTTGTAGTATTGCAAGTAGATGAAACATAAAAATGAACATCAAAAAAGCCAAGATTCTATACTAAGAACCTTGGCTTTCTCTATTACTCTTTTGGAGCAATCATTTTCTTTGGATCTACAATTTCATCAAATTGCTCTTCTGTTAGTAGCCCAGATTGCAATGCTGCTTCTTTTAAAGTTAACCCTTCTTTATGAGCATGCTTCGCAATTTTCGCTGCATTTTCATATCCGATATGTGGGTTTAGCGCTGTTACAAGCATTAGTGAACGATTCACATTTTCATTAATTACTTCTTCATCTGCTTCAATACCAACTGCACAATTGTCATTAAACGAAACAATTGCATCCGCTAATAAGTGAGCTGATTGTAAGAAGTTATAGGCAATAACAGGTTTAAATACATTTAACTCAAAGTTACCTTGGCTCGCAGCAAATCCGATTGTTGCATCATTCCCCATCACTTGCGCTACAACCATCGTTAATGCTTCACTTTGCGTTGGATTTACTTTCCCTGGCATAATAGAGCTTCCCGGTTCATTTGCTGGAATAATAATTTCTCCAAGACCACTACGTGGACCACTTGCAAGCCAACGTACATCGTTAGCGATCTTCATTAAATCTGCAGCTAATGCTTTTAATGCACCGTGAGTATATACAACTTCATCATGGCTCGTTAATGCATGGAACTTATTTGGTGCAGAAACAAATTGTTTACCTGTAAATTGACTAATTTCCTCTGATACCATCTCACCAAATTTAGGATGAGCATTGATACCTGTTCCAACCGCAGTTCCACCAATTGCTAACTCTTTCATATATGTATTACTCTCTGCAATCATACGCTCTGTTTTTTCAAGCATACGGTGCCATCCGCTAATTTCTTGCCCTAAAGTTAACGGCGTTGCATCTTGTAAATGTGTACGACCAATTTTTATAATATGTTCAAATGCAGTTACTTTTTCTGCTAAAGTTTCTTTTAATTTCGTAATTGCTGGTAATACGTGATTTTCTACTGCGATTACACAAGCTACATGAAGCGCCGTTGGAAATGTATCATTTGAACTTTGTGACATGTTCACATCATCATTCGGATGAATATGTACCTCAGATCCCTTCTCTTTCAAAATGTGATTCCCACGATTTGCAATTACTTCATTCACATTCATATTTGACTGCGTACCACTACCTGTTTGCCATACGACAAGCGGAAAATGTTCATTCCATTTCCCTGCAATGACTTCGTCAGCTGCTGCAACAATTGCTTCTGCTTTTTCTTCTGATAGCTTTCCTAATTTTTGATTGGTAAGTGCTGCACTCTTCTTTAAAATTGCAAATGCTTTTACAATTTCAAGCGGCATTTGCTCTGTTCCAATTGGAAAGTTTTCTTTACTACGTTGTGTTTGTGCTGCCCATAATTTATCAGCTGGAACTTTTATTTCTCCTAATGTATCTCTTTCAATTCTGTACTCCATGTTTTCATCCCCTTGAAAATATAATACCTACATCTCTTATAATAACAGACTTTCTCTTAAATGATAAGAATTCTCACTCTTATATATAGATATTCTATATTTATTTTAAAAAATTCCTCTTGACCTAAACTTAAGTTTAGGCTGTATCCTTTCCATTGTAACCTACTATAACACTACTGGAGGAATTCAAAATGAAAAAATATGCTTTTATAACAGGTGCAAATAAAGGAATTGGATATGAACTTGTTCGTCAATTAGCAGAAAAAGATTATCACGTATTTTTAGGTGCTCGCAATGAACAACTTGGACAACAAGCCGTAGAATCTTTAAATGTTTCAAACGTTTCCTATATTCAAGTAGATATTTCAAATTCACAATCCATTCAAGAAGCAACAAAGAAAATTTACGAAACGACTGACCACTTACATTTATTAATTAATAACGCAGGCATAGCGCTAGACTTCAATATACTACCTAGTGAATTAAATATTGAAACTTTACGCCAAGGATTTGAAGTTAATTTTTTTGGAACTTTCCAAATGATGCAAGCCTTTTTACCATTATTAAAGAATTCGAGCAACAGTAAAATACTAAATGTAACAACTGACATGGCCTCACTAACAATGTTTGCTAATGGTGAAACACATCCAATTAATACACTAGGATATAATTCTTCCAAAACAGCTATTAATGCTTTAACATTAGCTTTTAGTAAAGAATTTGCCACTAACGGTCCAGAAGTATTTGGGGTAACTCCTGGTTTTACAACTACGGATCTTAATGGAAATTCCCCCGGTGGCCATACAACCACTGAAAGTGCTAAAATTATTATTAAATATGCATTAAGTGAAACAAACTATAATGGTAAAATACTTAACAAAGATGGCATTATACCTTGGTAATAAAAGGATGAATGATATGTATTATACAATTGGGCAAGTCGCCAAAATGCAACATTTAACTATTTCTCAAATACGTTATTACGATAAACAAGGACTGTTTCCTTTTCTGCAAAGAAACGAAAAAGGAGATCGAGTTTTTGATGAAGAAGCACTGAAATATTTAGAAATGATTTTGTGTTTAAAAAACACCAGTATGCCAATTCAAAAAATAAAACAATTTATCGACTGGTCTATGGAAGGAGAATCTACCATCCTTCAAAGGTTAGAATTAATAAAACAACAGGAGACCAATGTCTTACAGCTCATGCAAGACACTGAAAAAAACTTAAAAAAGATACAACAAAAAATTGCTAAATATGAGAATGAAATTACTTTAGCAAATGCTATTAAAAAATAAAAAAATCACCTTCTACATATTGTAGAAGGTGATTTTTATTTTATGATGCTTGCTTTCCTTTATCTGCATCATCTACATACCAGATGAATTTGCCTGTATATCCGTAAATAACTGCTAAAATTAACGATACGAAGCTTAACCACATAAACGGAACGTATGAGAACGTTGCTACACCTAAAATACCAGCCATAAAAATACCATTATCAGACCATGGAACCATACCTGAAGTTAACGTTCCACCTACTTCTGAGTTACGCGCTAATACACGACGGTCTATTTTTAATTTATCATAGCTATCTTCCATAATTTTTGGTGTTAAAATTAGTGATACATACATCGCACAACCAAATATATTAGCTAAGAATGCCACGATTAATGTAGACAATGTTACATTACCTGCAGAATTTAATTTCTTCTCAAATTTTGATACGATTACTTTTAAAACACCTAGTTTTTCAAGTAATCCACCAAATCCTAAACCGAAAATAATAACGGCTACTGAGCCAAGCATGCCGTTAATTCCACCACGGTTTAATAACTTGTCAACAAACTCAACACCAGATTGAATTGAGAATCCGTTATAAGCTGTTCCAATCGCCTCTCCAAAGTTCATCCCTTGGAAAAGAGTTGCCCAAATTGCACCAATTAAAGCTCCCATTGCAATTGTTGGCATAGACGGTTTCTTCATCGCTAATAGAACGATAACAATGACCGCCGGAACAAGCATCCATATTTTAATATCAAATTGCTTTAATAAAGCTTCTTTTAAAAATTCTACTCGATTCAAATCTACATTATCGCCGCCATACATCCAACCAGCTACAGTAAACATAATACTAGTAATAATATAAGCCGGAACATCTAATACGAGCATAGCTCGAACGTGAGCAATAACATCTACTTTCGCCATAGAAGCTGCAAGAACTGTGCTATCAGAAAGTGGTGATAATTTGTCGCCGAAATAAGCTCCTGAAAGAACTGCACCAGCAACAAGCGGAAGTGGTAAACCAAGTCCTTCACCAATCGCCATCATAGCAATACCTGCTGTTCCCACTGTTCCCCAAGACGTTCCTGTTGCGATAGAAGTTATAGAACAAATAATTAATGTTGCTAATAGGAATATGCTAGGGTGAATAAATTCTAATCCATAATAGATTAATGTTGGTACTACCCCACCAGCAATCCATGTTCCAATTAAAGCACCTACTGCAACTAAAATCAGTATTGCTTCTAATCCGTTAGAAATCCCTTTCGTAATTGCATCTTGCAATTCTTGATAACGAAATCCTAATCTTAATCCAAGCGCAATTACTAAAAACCATGAAATAAATAGCGCTAATTGAATTGGGAGATCAAAAATCGTTTGGAAGGAAAAGACAACAGCAAGAAATAGTAATAAAAGAACTATGATTTCTAGCATCGATGGTAATCTTACACTTTTCATTTTTTTCTCTCCTTACAAGTCGATAACATGACGTATGTCGTCTTACATGTATGTAATATACAATTAGCGAAGACAAAACAAAATTTTCATATTATTTCGATTTATTTTTCCAGTATAATATATTCACAACCCTTTCTATTGTAAAAGTAGATTACGTTTTTCGCAATGAAAAATATAAAAAATGTTGTATTTTTATTTATCCCGATATTTCCGGCCAATAAGACCTCCGCCTTAAAATTCAGTAAGTGCAAAGCAATTAGTTAAGAAATTAACTACTGTAAAATCCCGGATTGACATGAACGTATTAAAGCTTCACTTTATTTACAAAGAACAATCCCATACTAACTTTTTTAATATTTGCTGCAACAAAACTTTTTACAACTATCTTAACTTTTTAATTAACACCATAATTTCCCACACAAAAATAGGGCACACATCATTAAAATGATGCATGCCCTACCTTTATTTATACATATTTTGTATTTCTTCTTTATTTTTAAGTATTTCCTCAAACTTATCACTACAACCCTTCGGAAATAACACTCCCAGTCCATATGAATGCGCAAATTGAAAATGAGGGTACTTCGCTTTTACCTCATCCCAAAACTTATACACGCCGAAATCACTACTTCTAACTTCAATATCATGAAATAATACAATACCGTTTTTCGCGACTTTCGGTATCCATGTATTATAATCGTGAGAAACAGCTTCATACGTATGATAGCCATCAATATGCAAAAGATTTATCGTTTCATCTTGAAACCGGTCTACAGCATCATCAAAAGTAGATCGAATTAAATTTCCTATATTAAGGTAGTTATCGCTCACTACTTTCTCTACTATTTGAAAAACCCCTTCTCCATATGGACCTGTATGCCCATCTCCAGCCCAAGTATCTACTGCAAAGCATTTAGTCGATAACCCTCCATCTTTTACTCCCTGGCAAAAACTAAAAAAGGAGGCTCCTAAATGTGTACCTAACTCAACTAAAGTTTCTGGTTTTTCAAATCGTACTAAGTCATATGCAAAATCTAAATGTCCACTCCAAGCAGATTGTGACCGAATAATAGGACTAAATGTTTCAAATTCAAATGATGGTTTATGAGTAACCCAGTTCATCGCATAACTCCTTCTGCACATATTTTTAACAAACCAAATTACTCTTATCTTTATTTTTTTATCGCCATGATTATGATTCTATTTCATGAAAATATGAAGAATTTATTCTTTTCTATTGAGGTAAAGCATCATATACATATGGATCAGTTGGCTTATTAATTTTCTCGATTTTGTTTACTTTTACAAGTGGAAAGACTGTTCCTTTATATGTCGTTTCATCTAATAATCCTGTTATTTTCACCCATGTTTCTTCTGGAATTTTTTCAATATTTTTCCCGGTAACAATCATCCCCCAGACTGATGCATCCGCAATACAACAAGTTATGCCATATCGAGCCACTACTACTTTATTACCCGTCACATCTTTATCCTTATATATAAACCCTAAGAATGTAATTTCTTTCCCTTTAAACCAATTAACATTTTGACCAATTACATTCATTGTTTGAACATAGTCCTTATCCTTTACTTGTAGTTTACGCTGTCCTAACATACTTTTTACTACTTGCTCTTCCGTTTTATAAGTCGTTGCTAAATTTGATGTTTCTTCTGGATCAACGGATACTTCTCGCCCATCAAAATTAACCTGTTCCCCCTCTTTTTCATTCCTTTCCAGACTTCTCGACTGTACACTTTGATTCATATCCCTTTTTCCTGCTAAACTTCCATCAATTGTTACACTTCCAAAGAGAAAAGCACTAACTATCGGAACAACAAATAAAACATATACAAAGAAACTTTTTATCCCTGATTTTGATGTTGTATGATGTTTACAACAATTACAATCATGCTGTTTTTCTCTTCCATCTCCCCAAACTTGTACAATACCAAAAATTAAAATTACTACAAAAGCTATATACGTAAATTTAATCATTTTTGGAGCGATAAAATTATAAATATTCCCTGTTACAAGTAGTTTAAATAAGAGCATTGCTAAACCAATTAAAATAATGCCACGTATATAGCGATGATACGCCTTCTGCTCCTCTTTCTCCATTCTTTCTCACCTCCTATAACATTATGATTTGCAGAATGGTATACACAGATACAATGACAATTCCTATCAAAAAGAATACAAATCTCTTTTGAAAATACGCAAATAGCATTAACGTATTTTTCATATCAAGCATAGGCCCAAACACAAGAAATGTGAGAAGTGCCTTTACCGAGAAAACATGTCCAAAAGATGCGGCTATAAAAGCATCGGCTGCAGAACAAATTGATAAAACATAACCAAATCCCATCATAATAACGGGAGCAATTACTTCGTTATGTGCTACTACATCCAGTACATTCCGATCAAAAAACGTTTGAAATACACTTGCTAAAAAAGCACCTATCAATAAATACTTACCAGTATCAAAAAACTCATCTACAGTGTGATTCATAACATCTTTCCAACTCTTTTTTTTGCTTGTTTGAACTGAAACCTCTACGTCTTTTAAAACATTTCTTTCGCGATAGCAATAATACACAATTAGACCTATGAATAGAGCAACTAGAATTGTTATCCCAAAGCGTGCATATACAACGTAATCATTTTTTGGAAACGCATATACAGTAGATAAAAGAACGACTGGATTCATAATGGGTGCACTCATTAAAATAACAATGCCTACATGAAGTGGTAACCCCTTTTGAATGAGCCTTCTTACAATTGGTATAATGACACATTCACACATTGGAAAAAGAACTCCCACAAATACTGCTGGAATCATTGCAACAATTGGAGATTTCGGCATTACTTTTTGAATCATATCTTCCGTCACAAACACTTGAATACATGAAGAAACAATGACCCCTAATAAAATAAAAGGTATTGCTTCAAAAATGATACTTAAAAATACCGTATTCACATTCAACCATTCCTGCGGCATATTTTTATGCAAATTTACTAGACTTGTAAAATCTACAAAAAATAATAAAAAGAGAAACATAGCGATAAGAGCTATGCCTACTACTTCTTTTGAAACTCTATTAAAGACCAAGCTTCTCGCCTCCATTTTATTTATATGTAAACATGTGCTTGTCCAAATGCTTCATACTACAGCACAAATTTTATAGTCTATTTCTATTCTTAAATCGTAATCATTATGATTTATTATTGATTTTTCTTTTCCCATCGTTTAATGTAAAACGTAATCATTACGATTTAAAGGAGAGATCATTTCATGAAAAAAGTACCTATCACTGTATTAAGTGGTTTTTTAGGATCTGGAAAAACTACCTTACTACATCACATTTTGACTAATAAGAATAACTTAAAAGTAGCTGTTATCGTTAATGATATGAGCGAAGTAAACATTGATGCATCTCTTATAAAAAAGGGTGGTTTTTCACGTACGGAGGAAAAACTAGTAGAAATTCAAAATGGCTGTATTTGTTGTACACTACGAGAAGATTTAATGATAGAAGTGAATCGTCTTGTGGAAAATGGTGATATTGACTATATTATTATTGAATCTTCTGGTATAAGTGAGCCTATTCCAGTTGCTCAAACGTTTACTTATACAGACGAAGTTCTTAACATTGATTTAACGAAAAATTGTCGCCTCGATACGATGGTTACAGTTGTAGATGCAAATAGATTTTGGGATGATTTTGCAGATGGAGAAAGTTTATTAGACCGAAAACAAGCAATCGATGAGAATGATACCCGGGAAGTTATTGATTTATTAATAGATCAAATTGAGTTTGCAAACGTAATTATTCTTAATAAGATAGATTTGCTAGAAAAAGAAGATGTGATAGAGCTTCATCATTTACTAAAAAAATTAAATCCTAATGCAAAAGTTCTTGAATCTTCGTTTAGCAAAGTACCATTACAAGAAATTTTAAACACAAATCTATTTAATTATGAAGAAGCCAGTCAATCGGCCGGCTGGATACAAGAATTAAATAGTGACCATCATACACCGGAAACGGAAGAATACGGTATCAATTCCTTTGTTTACCGCCGCAAATATCCTTTCCATCCCAAGCGCCTTATGAATTGGCTAGAAAAATGGCCTTTAGATGTTGTAAGAGCGAAAGGATTCTTCTGGCTGGCATCTCGTAATAATATGATAGGGCTTCTATCTCAAGCAGGTTCCTCTATTACAATTCAAGGAGTCGGTGAGTGGATAGCGGCATTACCTGAAACTGAAAGAAATCAAATGATTACAGAAGAACCAGAAGTATTGAAAAACTGGGATAAACAATATGGAGATCGAATAACCGAACTCGTATTTATCGGAATTGATATGAACCGTTCTTTAATTGAACAATCATTAGATAGTTGTCTATTAACAGAGAAAGAAATGAAACAAAACTGGAATACATTTATTGATCCTATCCCGGCTTTTACTTATACTTCATAATAATTAATAAAAGGCTTCAGTAGAATGAAGCCTTTTTACTTTATAGCACTCTTATTTAATAGGTTTGCTTTAATTATAAATACAATTGTACCTAAAACAATTAATATAGCATATACGATACCAACTACCCCCCCTATTTTTTCTAAGCCAAGCGGTAATATTATAGTAGCAACTCCAACTATATAAGAAAATGCTCCTGAAAGCTTCGCTAATTTATTTTTATCTCCAACAAACGTTTCTTCTTGATATCCTGCTAACAAAAACAACCTCTTTTTCACATGTATTTGATACCCTAAAAAAATGATAAGTAACCCAACAAATAAACAAACTAAAAATCCAGCTAACATATCCTCCCCCTCCTCTACAATATTTTACTATACACAAAAAAATAAAATTAGAAATTTCAGTTTATTAACGAGTCATTCTGTGATATATTGCATATTGTATTCAATTTGTATTTTTAGAAAGGAGAATTTTAGATCATATGGATTCAAATCGATTAAAAGGAATTATAATGGTCATAATCGGTGCTTGTTTATGGGGCTTGTCTGGTACAGCTGCACAACAACTTTTTCAATATGACAATGTTTCAACCGAATGGTTAGTTACGATCCGTTTACTTATATCTGGAATTATTTTGCTCATTATTTCCTCATTCGGAACGAGAAAAAAAGAGATATTTGGCATTTGGAAACAAAAATCTGATGCTATTAAAATGATTTTGTTTGGTCTATTCGGTATGCTTGCTGTACAGTATACGTATTTCGCTTCAATTAAAGAAGGAAATGCTGCCGTCGCAACATTATTACAATATTTAGCTCCTATATTCATCACTGTATACTTACTTTTCAAATGGAACGTTCGTCCATCAAAAATTGATTTCATTTCAATTACCCTTTCATTAGTAGGCACTTTTCTCTTACTAACAAACGGGTCTGTTCATAACTTGGCTGTTTCTACACCAGCTATTATTTGGGGTATTTTATCTGGATTATCTCTCGCTTTTTATAGTTTATATTCAAAGGAATTGTTAGAAAAATGGTCTTCTTCCGTTATCGTTGGATGGGGCATGATTATTGGGGGTATTGGTGTAACGATTGTACACTTTATTTCTACAAACGAATTCATTTTATTATCAACTATGAAATATGTAAAACTAAGTACCCTACCGCTCATCACATTTGTCGTCATTTTCGGGACACTTATTGCCTTTTATTTATACTTAGACAGCATACGATACCTGACTCCGAAAGAAACAACATTATTTGGTTGCACAGAACCACTCGCAGCTATTATTTCTTCTGTACTTATATTGCAAGTGCCATTTCAATCTTTTCAGTTATTAGGCGCTTTTTGTGTCATTGTAATGGTGCTCATCTTAAGCCAAAAGCCGGATGAAGGGAAACAAAAATTAAAGCTTGTTCATGCAAAAAAGGAAAATATACAATGAAAGGATTGAATTCACTATGCCTGTCCCTCAAAATTATAAAAAACCAGGAAGAGTTTCAGCAAAATCACTCGTTTTAAATCAACTACAAAATTGGATTATTGAAGGTGTACTGAAACCCAATGAAAAAATTAATGATGGGGAATTGGCTGAGGCACTAGGAGTAAGCAGAACACCTGTAAGAGAAGCACTTCAAATATTAGAGCTTTCTGGATTAGTGGAAATGGTACCAGGGCAAAAAACGAAAATTGCTCCTATTAAGTTAGACGACGTATCTATCATTTATGAAACGATGGCTGGTCTTCACTCTATTATAGGAAAGCAAGCTCTTCAAAACATTACAAACGCTGATATTCAACTACTTTCTGAAATAAATGAGCATTTTCAGCAATCTATAGAGAAAAAAAACGCAAAACAAGCTTTAGAATTAGATATACAATTCCACAATACAATTTCTTCTATTGCTAAAAACCAATATATTGAACCCTTTCTAGAAAATATGCAACTTCACGTTTTACGTCTTGAATATTTGTTTTTCCAAAACTTTGTTCCAGCAAGTCAATCTATTGAAGAACATCACTCTATCATTCAAGCATTACAGAAGCAGGACGAAAAACAAATGGAACAAATAATGACCCAAAACTGGCTCCGTCCCATGAAAGAAATACAAAAAATAATTTCTACGAAATAAAAAGAGAGCTGGTTACACAAAATCGTAACCAGCTCTCTTTTTACTAATCTATATAGCTATGCCTGAACATTTGCATAATCTTCCATATCTTCGTACTCTTTTTCCAATTCCTCTAAAGACAGCTCGTATAATTGTCGGTCGCGAATCTTAAACACACCTGCCCCAATTAACTCATCAATTAAATGCCTCTTACGATTTTCAACAGCAAAACGGAGTTGACTACTCATCTTTTAAAAAACTCCTTTCTACAATCATTGAAAATGATAATCTTTATCAATTACCACTTTTGATTATAAAAGATGACTCTTTATAAGTAAAGTAATTTCATGAAATATTTACCTTGCAAAGTATTTGTGGCCACATTATATATATGTATGCCGTGCGAAAAATGTTATGACACTTTTTCTTATCCTTTTTCTTTCATACTTTGCAAGTTGTCTCATCGTGATGAAATTCACCATCTATTTCTACTTGAATGGTGACATGTTCTACATGAAATTTCTCCTTTAATACATACGTAGCCTCTTTTAATACACTTTGCGTTTCATTACCTTTAATAATAAGATGACATGTTAATACTTGAAAATCTGATGTGACAGACCATATGTGCAAATCATGAACTTCTTTGACAATCGGAATATTTAATAACGTACTTTTTACCTCTTCAACATTTATGTGCTGTGGTGCACCTTCCATTAATATATGAACCGTATCACGTGTTACACGCCATCCACTAATAATGACTAAAATAGACACAAGAATACTAGCAATCGCATCTGCAGCAGTCCATCCGAAAAATTTAATAAGTAACGCAGCAATAATCGCTCCGACGGAACCCAATAGATCGCCTAGTACGTGCAGGAAAGCACTTCTTAAATTCAAATTACCTTTTACATCTCCGCCTCTCATTAATATCCAAGCTGATAAAATATTAATAAGCAGACCAAGGACTGCAATAATGAGCATCCCATTACTAGCAATCTCAACTGGTTCTTTAAAACGACGGATTGCTTCAATAAAAATGTATACCGAAATGACAATAAGAACGACACCGTTACATAATGCTGCTAACATTTCGACTCGCTTATACCCGTATGTTTTCGCAGTTGTTGCTGTTTTTTCTCCGAGTTTAAACGCAAGTAAACTTAAAGCTAAAGATACTGCATCACTTAGCATATGCCCCGCGTCAGATAGTAGTGCTAAGCTATTTGTTACAAATCCACCAACAACTTCTGCAATCATAAAACTTGTTGTTAGTAGGAAGGCAATTAGTAACGCCTTTTTATTTTTTGAATGACCATGATCATGCGAATGTCCCATACTTATACTCCTTTAAGTACAATATCTGTATGTTAGTATGAAACAAACTCCCCATCTTTATCCCGAATTGACTGATTGTAAACGCCCGCTTCCTCTGTATACACACTTCGCTATTTTTTAAACAATCCCTTTTTCTCAAATAAAACAAGACTACTTCTTTTTTATTTTCATATTGTTTACTAATGAAAGAATTTTTAAGGAGGTTACTTAAATGAAACGTTTATTTATCTGTATGGAACGTGAACTTGTTGTAGTGAAAGAACACAATGATAACTATGAAACGACTTATCACTTACAAAATATGCAACCTACCTGTATCGCTGTTGATCCATTTCAAAAGAATCGTGTATATTGCGGAACATTTGGACGAGGTCTATGGTTCAGTGACGATAGCGGGGATTCATGGAGACCAATTGGAGATTCTTATCGTTACTTTGATTTCCCTAAAGAAGATGGTATTTTGCACTCCTCTATCACTTCCATAACAATAAGCTCAAATGAACAAGTTAACGGATATGGTGTCGTTTATGTCGGCACAGAACCGAGCGCTTTATTTCGCTCTGAAAATGGTGGTGAAACGTGGACTGAACTTAAAAATATGAAATCATTATTATCTTCTTATACGTGGGCATTTCCGCCTAGACCTTTTACCCATCACGTACGCTGGATTACAGTTGACCCAAATAACCCTAATACAATACACGTTTCAATCGAAGCTGGTGCTGTTATTCAAAGTAACGATAAAGGGCATACATGGATTGATAAAAAATTCGGTGCCCCTATCGATGCACATCAATTGCTTATGCACCCTGAAGCACCAAATCGCCTTTATGCATCATGTGGTGACGGATTTATGGGCGGACCTGATCGTGCATATCTTGAAAGTTATAACAATGGAAACAGCTGGATCTCATGTAGTGAAGGACTTGAACATCATTATTTATACAGCATGGCAATTGATCCAGCTGATTGTGATACGATTCTCGTTTCTGCCGCGCCAAGTGCTGATCTCGCTCATCATCGTATCCCTTATGAATCTTATATTTATCGAAAAACGAAAGATACTCCGTTCCAGCAAGTACAACAAGGACTACCATCTGCAATCGGTACAGTCATTTCGATGTTTGCTACAAACAAGGTAGAACCACATACGTTTTACACGTTAAATAACAATGGCGTCTTTCAATCCAATGATAGCGGCGAATCGTGGGAACAACTAAATATTTCGTGGAAAGATGAATATAAAACGCAGCATCCGCATGCATTGCTCGTTACTAGTTCTTAACAAAAAAAGACTGCCTAAATGATTTTAGGCAGTCTCTCTTTTATTTCTTTAAATCAATGACAATATCATCTAATACAATACCCTTATTGCCTCCCAATCTTCGAGGTACAAAACGCTCCTTTACTTGTCCTTCAACTATTGTTACCGATCCATAATTTTCAGGATTGTGGATTCTTAAATTAACGTGAGGTGTTATTATTAACTTAGTAGCGTTCTCATTAAGTTGTTGGAATGTTTTACTCCAATTAAAATTATAAGAATCTTCACCTGAACCTCCATTTCCTTCTCCATAATACTGATTACCTAAATCATCTCTCACTTCTAAATCGACATCCACTCCATCCCATACACCCCTTATCTTTTGAGATACTTCTTGGTTGTAATATAGAATAAACGAAATTGGTGTTATTTCCATTCTCTCCATATTTACTTTGACACCATCTTTTTCTGTACTACCTCCAATCAATGTCTCTTTATTTTCTATTCCTTTTAGATTAATATTAAAATTCCAATCCCCTTTTATCTCTTCTTCAGTTTCTAAAATGGCTATACTTTGTACATTCCATTCAACATTCACTATAGTTTCTTTACTACCAACTAGATCGCTACTTGTTTTTATTAAACCTGTATATTTTCTATCTGCGACTTTAGTAATTTTATTGCTACCTGATTGGGTACCTGCTCCTTTAATAGTTAAAAAATCCAACGTACTTGGATTTTCGCCTAGATCTCTGTTACTTTCTATAGAATAGTTTATTGATACTGTCTTCCCATCAAAAATGGCATCATTAATCGTTATCTTTATTCCCTTGCTTTCTTTTGTCATATTTAGTACTGTAGTGTATTGTTTATAATTATAATGAGGCTCCATTATCTTCCCTGCGTCAGTTTTAGAGTTTTCATATAACCCCGTTCTACCATTATCTAAAAATCGGAATATGTCACCTACAATTGGCAACCCTCCAGCATATGTAGGAAAACCGATACCAAGAGTTGCAACCGATAACCCTACTAAAATTGATGCAGCAGCGACACCTTTTTTCCAACTTTTCATCTTTTTCTTCGTACGTATCGATTGTTTGACATTTCGTTTTACTTTTTCCTTTTCAATTTCAGAAGCCTCAATTTCTTCTAGTTCTTTTTCGTCTATATCAATATCATTTAATAGTTCATAAATGTCTTTCATATTGCACTACCTCCAAAACTAATATTCGTAGCATTTTGTTGTAGTTTCTTTTTTCCCCGGTACACTCGATTATCGATTGCTGCCCGGGTTAATCCTAACTTGTCACCTATTTCCTCTGTCTTCATACCAAGTAAATATTTCATAATGAACACCTTTTGATCTAGCGGTTCTAATTGATTAATGAGCTTCAATAATTCTTCCCTATCTTCCATAACGATTAATTCGTCTTCTGCTGATTTTTCTGTACTAATATAAAACTCATCTGAAATGATTTCTACTGTTTTAGTCGATTTCCGGTAATAATCAATTGCTTTAAACTTCGCAATCGCTGCAATCCACTTTTTAAAATCACTCGGCTCTCCATGAAATTTATTTGCGTTATTCCAAATGGAAAGAAATATATCGTTTATACATTCCTCTATGAGTCCATCATTTTGAATTGGGAGTAGAACTTTATGCGTGATCCCCTTTATGAGTGGTAAGTATGTATCGACAACAAATTCTAACGCGTCTTCTTTTTGCCACTGTAATCTTTTTATAAAATTTTTCTCATTTGATTTCATGTAGCGATTCCCCTTATTGTTTTGTAAAAGCTTTTACATCCTATATAACGTCTGAGAAAATTTTTTCTCTCATCTTTTTTATTTTTTGTATGTAATGGAATACTTTCCCTTAGCCATTGTCTCATATAACTATGCGTTCAAAGAAAATTTTCTCAAGTCTGTAATTTAATTCATGTAGTACACTATTTATATAGTCATTTTTTAACTTGGTGTACATTTTATTTCGTTAATCTACTATTTTAATTTAGGAGATGAGATGTGTATGTGTGGAATTACAGGTTGGGTAGATTGGAAGGAAGACCTTTCAAATCAACATGTTATTTTAAAAAAGATGGCAAATAGTATTCAGCATCGTGGTCCAGATGCTGAAGGATTTTGGTTTTCACCTCATGCGGCCTTTGCACACCGGCGTTTAATTGTAATTGATCCAGAAGGCGGTACACAGCCGAAGACATTCCGTGCTGGTGATTATACGTATGCTCTTACTTATAATGGAGAAATTTATAATTTCCGTGAACTTAAAGAGCAGCTTCAAAAATGTGGGCATGCATTTGAAACCCATTCAGATACAGAAGTGTTACTACATGCTTATCTAGAATGGAAAGAAGACTGCGTACGACATTTAAACGGAATTTTCGCTTTCGCCTTATGGGATGATCAGAAGCAACAATTATTTTTAGCGCGTGATCATTTAGGTGTAAAACCACTCTTTTACACAGAAAGAAATGACAGCATTATTTTCGGATCTGAAATAAAAGCATTATTAGCGCATCCATCTGTTCCTGCTGAAATTGATGCGGATGGCATAAATGAAATATTTGGATTAGGCTTATTTCGAACTCCTGGATGTGGCGTCTTTAAACATATTCAAGAAGTGCGTGCTGGACATTGTATAACGTTTACACGTCATAAAAAAGTAGTTACGAAGTATTGGAATTTAGAAAGTAAGTTCCATACAGACTCTATAGAAGATACATCTTCGCATATTTTATCTATTTTACAAGATACAGTAAAAAGACAATTAATTGCCGATGTTCCTCTCGTTTGTATGTTATCAGGCGGATTAGACTCTAGCGGTATTACTGCACTTGCGGGTAAAGAATTTGCTGCGGAAAATAAAACACTTCATACGTATTCCGTTGACTTTGTAAATAGTGCAAAAGATTTCGAGCTGACATTTGCTCGCACTGGTTTAGACGCTCCTTGGGTAAAACGCGTTTCTGAACATGTAGGGACAGCGCATCATGATATTATTGTGAATGCTGAAGAATTAGCAAATCACTTATTCGTTCCCCTTCATGCGAAAGATTTACCGAGTGCTGGTGAAATGGAAACTTCACTATATTTACTATTTTGCGAAATGAAAAAAGATGCGACCGTAGCTTTATCCGGTGAATCGGCTGATGAAGTATTCGGTGGATACCCTTGGTTTCATCAAGAAGAATTACTATATGTAGATAAGTTTCCTTGGCTAACAAATTGGAAAAATACATCTCCTCTTCTACTAAATGAAGTAAGTAACCAATGTAATCTAGAAAACTATATTGATACACGATTCCAAGAAGCGATACTTGAAGTACCTACTCTTGAAGGGGAAAGTAAAAAATCCGCGAAACAACGCCAAATGTTTTATTTATTTTTAACAAGATTCCTTCCTTTCTTACTTGACCGTAAAGATCGCATGAGTATGGCTGTTGGATTTGAAGTTCGTGTACCGTTTTGCGATTATAGATTAGTTGAATATTTATGGAATGTTCCTTTCAACATAAAAAGTATTGATAATATTGAAAAAGGCATTTTACGTAGAGCACTACAACCAGCTTTACCTGACGATGTACGTAATAGAAGAAAAAGCGCTTATCCAACTTCACAAGATCCACACTACTTACAAACAATCCGTAATTTAACACTTGATATGTGTAGCAATAAAAACAATCCTATTTTCTCACTTATTAACCATTCCATCTTACTTTCAATTGCTGATCAAAGTAATAAAGAGATTAACAATTTTGAGGCAAGAAGTGCCATGGAGTATATGCTACAAGTAAATGAATGGTTAAAAACATATCATATTCATATTGCTTAACAAAAAGGAGTTCAAGGATAAAAGCCTTGAACTCCTTTTATATTAATTAGCACATTGTTTATTATCAGTATCAATAGACCACCCAATAATCGTGGCACAATCTCTACCTTTCCACTGCAGTACATTTGTTAATACTGGCTCAATCTGCAAGCTATTCCCGTCATGTAATATTTCTACTAAAGATTGATCATCATCAAACCTTCGTTTATCACACTCTAAAATACCGTCCGTTGCCATTACAATGTGATTCATTCCTTTTTCTAATCCTCTTACACCTGACGTAAAGCAAGGTGTATTTGCTGCAAAAATATTTTTCCTGCCAATATATTCGTAATTTTTCCGTTTATTTAATCGTCCTTTTCCATTTTTCGTTTTCTCAGAATGGAATAAATACGCGAAACAATCACCAACTGATAACCAATATAAAAATTCGCCTTTTCGTAAACAAATTAAGCAAGCGAGTTCCTCATCATCTTGATCACACTTTTTAATAAATAACTCATCTGTAAATAACGCTAATAAGTACATATGTGTATGATGAAAAGCTAAATGTATTGGATATGAGAATAACTCTTTTAGTTTTTCTTTTCTTTCCGAAATCGCTTCTATTATATAATCTATATTTTTTGTTTTGTGATGTGTATCAAAAATCATAACAAATTCAAAGTGTAATTCAGGATCCCACCAAGCCAGCACCGCATCTCCTCGTTCACATGCATCACTCTCTTGATTTCCCCCATATACGCCGACTGAAAGAGGACCACATTTTTCAACATGTATTTCATCTACATACATCTGTTCATGACTAATCCATTTGAATGTATTCACAGCTATCATCCTCTCTCTTGCTAAATGTATACCTTTACACATAGATTACCTTATATTTCAATAAAAATAAACTTTTTCAACATTTTTTATCCAAATAAAAGGGTTTTATTTCTAAAATGACGAATATATCTTACTATACGATATAAAAAGGGGATTTATTATTATGAACAACATTAATCAACATTGGGAGAGCATTTATTATCACTTACGATACGAATACGAGGACAATCTTTCCCACCAAGCAATTCGTATTTTACAAATCGTTTCTCGTGAGAAAGATATAACAATTGGAAAAGTCGCTACTGAGCTTAGTCTTTCTCATAACACAGCATCTGAACATATAAAACGCCTTATTCAAAAGGGTTTCATCGTTAAAGAGAGAAATAAAAAAGATGAAAGAGTGGTAAACCTTACATTAACAATTGAAGGAATTGAAGTATTAGAAAAACATACTTTACTAGATAAAGAAAAGATAAAAATATTAGAATCACAGTTATCAAAAGAAGAACAACAATTAATTGAAAAAGCATTTTCCTTATTAGCGAAGGAGGCAAAATATGCATTTCCTCGTTAAAATAATCGTTTCGGCACTTATTATCGGCGTTATCACTGAAGTCGCTAAACATTACAGTACGATAGGTGGCTTTATTGCTGCCCTTCCTCTCGTGAGTTTACTTAGTCTATTTTGGATTTCATTCGAAGGCGGAAATAAACAAGAATTGAGTCAATTTGCTTTAGGGGTATTATATGGATTCCCCGCATCAGCACTACTATTATTTATTGTCTATATTGGTTTAAAAAATTCATTTACACTTAGTACATCTGTCCTACTTGGTATAGGTGTTTGGTGTATCGTTTTTGCTTGTCAAAAATTATTTCAAGCTTAGGAGGAATTAACATTCATAAATTTGTAGAAATAATGGGGCAAAATATAGAAGTACATATAAAAGGAGATGGTAAACAAACTGTAGTCATTCAAACCGGAATGACTTGCTCATTTTATGATTGGTTTCCTATTATAGAAAAGCTTTCAGAGCACTTTACAGTTGTTTCATACCATCGCCCAGGTTACGGAAAAAGTGATTTAGGCAATCAGCCGCGTACAATAAGGCAAGTTACAAAAGAGCTACATATGTTACTAAACAAACTAGCTATTCAAGAACCATTTATTCTAATCGGTCATTCCTATGGAGGATTATGTGCACAACATTTTGCGATGTTACATGAAGATAAGCTGCAAGCACTTATTTTAGTTGATTCTACTTCGATGAACTTACACCGTTTAGATGAACTTCATTTACCAATTTCTGATCAAACTGATTCTGATGATGTTTGGTTTCAAAAATATAATATATATTCCAAAATGGATGTAGACACACTTTATAATGAACTAAAACCTATTCTCACCAATCAATCAAAACAGCAAATTGAATTCTCTACCTCGCCTTCATTATATAAAGCGACAGCTTCTGAACTATCGGCGTGGAAAAACTGTGCTCTCTCACTAAAAGAGCTATGTAAAACATTAGAAATACCATTAATCGTTATCGGTAGAGATCCTCAATATTCTATTACTCAATTGACTAATGGTGGCATGCCAAAAGAGGAAGCAACACGACTTGAAGCAATGTGGCAAGAACTAATTCACGAACAATTACACCTCTCAACTAACAGCCAATATATTCTTGCCGAACATGCTAGTCACGGTATAGAAAATGATCGACCAGATATTATTATTGAGGCGATTCATTTCTTACATATCAAAAAAGGAAGCAACTAAAGCTGCTTCCTTACTTATCTATTCATAATCTTCTTCATCATCGATTTCTTCGTAATATGAACTTCCATTACTTACATATATAGGGCCATTCGCAACATCAATACGTAGTACCCACGCCCATGGCACAGCTAAACGTTTATGTATCGCTCGCCAAAAGCTCATTGATTTTCTTTCGTACTCCTGGAACTCCTGAAGTAACTCTTTGTAGGAGGAACCGTCTAACTGAATATTTGCTTCTAACAAACGAGAATGGGCATAGTACTGTAACTCTAGTTCAGCAGCAATTTCCATTTCTTCTTCCGTTGCCATACCAATGATTGTTCCATCTTCTGGTGCAATTTCATATACGTTTTGAACTTCAATAAGCCCTTCTTTCTCTTTCTCAAACATGTAAACAGCCTCCTTTAACATATATTTTTTATGTTACAAAGTCATACTTCTACAATAACTTCTCTCTTTCCTCTTTTTTTTGATAAACTTTTACAAAATATTTAACCGATGACCTGTTTTCTCTATTCTTTCAGCAGAAATGAAACGATTTTTATCAAAATTTAATTTATACACATCAGGCATATGAAGTGTTTTCCAAAACTCAAAATCATATTTCGAATTAAAATAATTCATGAGTAATACCATAATATTTCCATGCGTACCTATTACAATATTCTTACCTTCATATTGTTTTAATATATTTTGCATACATATTACAGCGCGCCTTTGTGCGATATCATTCGATTCTCCGCCTTCGTATGCAAAACTCCAATCTTCCCACACATTCTGCATAGCATCATTAAAATTTGATACTGGCTCTGTGCTCAATAATCTTTCACGCAAATCTTCTTCTGTTTGTATTGATAATTTATATGTATTCGCAATTCCTTGTACAGTTTGGATTGCTCTTTTGTACGGACTAGAAATAACAACATCAATATGTTTATCTTTTAATAAATGTGTTACATTCTCTGCATCACAGTGCCCTTTTTCAGATAAAGGTCGTTCCCGTTCTTCTTTTGTATATGTAGAATGGGCATGGCGAACGAAATATATTGTTGTCATTTTTCAACCTCCTTTCTTATTTTCAATTTATATTCAATAATAAGATTAGAAAATCCTGTATTACAAAAGAGCACTTTGCATAAGCGCTCTTTTGTTTACATAATAAAATTATTTCATTATAATTTATTTCTGAATTCCTCACTTATGACAATATCTCGAATAAAGTAATCCATATTACTTAGAAGTTTTTCAAATGCTTTTTCACTCAAATTGTTCATCATAAAGACAATCTCAATCTTATTCCCTTTTTTATCAGTACCATAGAAACTATTTGTTAATACAAATGCCGTAAAACCACCTTTCTGTCCAGCAAATTCGAACATACCCTCTCCTACGGTTCCTTTAAATATATTCTCAATCTCACCTTGCATTTGTGGTGTAAAATAATTTCTGCTATTTATCTTTTCCAGTAAACTCATGTAATCCTTCGCATTTGCACTTATAAACCGATCTGACCAAATACGCTGAAAGTCCATATCGGCTTTTAAAGATATCTCGCGTTTTGTCCATTCTTTCTCGTCTTTCATCCATTCATGTATTTGCCATACATGCTTAACATATTCATCATTAGACATATTACGTAGCTTGTCCAATGCTTTATTTTGAGGAATATGCAGTTCTTTTTCAACATAGCCCCTCATATATAATGCCCCTGTATACGTTGGATAAAATTCATCGTGACTATTTAAGCCTAACTCTTTCAAACTTTCATTTATCCGCGCTGCGCCAAGCTTGTCCAACAAATATGATGCATTCGCATTCGAACTATAATGGATCATTCCTTTCACTACTTCTTCTAAAGAAGTTTGACCACCCTTCACTAACTCTTTAACTTTTACATCATCTAGCCATGCAGGGTGTGCACCACCATCAGTATTTTTCACATAGTATTTTTCTAATTCTTTCAATGAAATTTGCTCGTCTTTTCTTATTTTCCCTTCAGCTACTTGCTTAGCATATTCAATTGCTATAACGATTTTCGACATACTTGCTAGCGGTAGTTTTTTTTTTCATTTATTGATGTCAATGTTTCACCATTTCTTTTAACAATTAAAGAAGTTGTTTTATCATCCTTATGTTCTTTTATATAATTTAGCACATAATTAGAGTCTTCTTTGGAATTGACATATTCCTTCACTGAAAAGAAAGCTATACAGCCTACTATAGTAATTCCAGCTATAATTCCAACAACTTTTAATCCCCTCATGATACTCCCCCTAAAATAAACATATTATATATTATACTAAATAAATTTCCCTTTTTAAGTAATAATTAGATTATTTATACAAAAACACTTCTTTTCTTAAACAACAAAAAAACATGCCTTCATTAGGAAAGCATGTTTTGTGATATCCTTCACATTGTTTAGTTAAAAAATAAATGTTTACTTACCATGATGTAACATTAAATCACTAAGTTCTTCTTCAATGTGATTTAATTTCGCAACGCCTTCTTTCCATTTATGAATATAACGTGAAACCCCAACAAAAAACAAAACAATAATTGTGGAAAGAATAATACCATATACGATTGCTACAGTACTCATAGTTACACTTCCTTATAATTAGTAATGTGGTTATTAGTTATATTTTTATTATAAACCTTTTTCTTTTAAAATACTTCGATTTCAACTTTTTGTAACAAAATTGATTTTTCTAACATTTCGTTCGTGAAAATGGCATATTTTTCACAAATTATACAAAACTTCACCATATGTACTATTACCATATGAGTTATATTATTAAATAGAATAAAGGGGATGATATACTATGACGACTTGGTTTATTGTAATGTTAGTTGTATTTGGAGCATTTAAAATTATCGTTTCTAGCCTTCCTAACTCTGTTATTGAATCCATTATTAGTCGCTTTGAAACACATCCACAACTCGAAGAAGAGAATGTGACTGTTACAATGAACGGAAATAACTTAGTAGGCGAAAAGAAATCAAAAATTATTCATGATTTTAACGAAGGTTTATTTTTAGATCGCTATTATGCACCACCCCATAATGAAGGCACACCTTTAATTATCAATGCAAAACGTGGTAAAAAAGATTTTACATTTTATATTTATAGTCATGAAGAGCATGTTGATGTTGTAAAACAATATAAAAAGAAGGTAGTTGCTTATAGTTTACGCTCTAAAAACCTTCAAAATAGTGATATGTTCGTGTCAGCTGATTTAGCTTAATACTCATATATAAAAAGGAATCCATGGCATATGGATTCCTTTTTACTATTTACTGAAAAATAAGCTCTGTCTTCAAACTATCTTTCGGTAACAACCAGCCTTTTTTCTCTAAACTCGCCATTAATAATTCCCTTTGTTTTGTCGCAATACTTTCTTCATTTGTTTTAAATGAAACTTCTATTACGAAGTCATCTTCTAATTTCCCAGTATTACTTAATGGCCAAATTTCAATATTTGCTTTTATGTTTTCAAACTCTCCTGTATATCGCTTCATTAATACAGGACCGTAAATACGGGAATTCTTTAACATCTCTTCTCCCCAATTTGTATACAACCATTTGTTCATTTTCCCTGGTAATTTTTCTATTAACATGTTTTGAGCAGCTTGTTCATTTGGTAAATCAAGTATCCCATATCCTTTCGCACTGTAACTTTTCTTATTTGAAATGCTTAATGTTTTCTTCTCAAATCCCCAATCTATTTCCGCCTCATAACTATCCGTATTACTATCGAATCCTTCTTTTTTAGCTACTTCTAGTGCATCTTGAATTACACCATTTTGAATAGGATATCTTTTTTTATATGTTAGTTCAAAATCTTTACTAAATTCTTTCTTTCGAATTCTAGCAAACCAACCTTCATCACTTAAACTTTTATTTGCAGTATCTAAAAATTGCACTTGTATTCTTTCATATTTTGTACCAGCCTGGAAATGTTCTAGCACCTCTTGCTTCATCTCTTTGTTATAACCTAATACTTGTTCTGGCTTTAATAATAACTTCACTTCAAAACTAGGTTTCATTGGACTAGCAGTAAACCCTTCCTTAACGTTATAAAGGAAACAACAAAAGAAAATGCTTACGAATACAAATACTTTTTTCATATACCTATCCCCTTTGTATTTTAAATGACTTCTATACGTTCCATTGCAAGTGAATATACATTTTCATATCCTGCTGTACTTAGCTTTTGTTGTAATCGATCTGTATCCTCTTTCAAAGCGTGTACTAGCACCGTATGTTCTGGTAATAATGTATTTAACATCTCTTTAACGTCTCTTATACTTTGGTGAACTTTATACGGAACTCGCTTCACCCTACATGTACTCCTTACAGGTTCTTTCATAACTCTTTCTGCAAAACTCCCTTTCGCAATGCGCCCAGTAAAAATAACGGCATTCCGCTTTTCATTCCGAAGCTGTTCATAGTATAACTGTGCTCGTTTCGTTTGCATATTCGCATCACTCATTACAACTATTCCGTAACTATTTTGCATACTAATGTCATTATCCATCACTATTATGTTTCTTTTTAGACTCTTCATAACCCATTTAAGTTCTTTATTATTTTTTATCCAATCTTTATATGCGAACATCTCTTCAAATCCAGCCAAGATTTCTTTATCTACTATAAGAGGAAATTCTTTATATCGTTCATATAAATACAATACTATATCTTGCGCCCTACCAAGTTGTGGCAGCGGTAATAATGCTATTCCTTTATTTTGCATAACTCGTTCAATTTCTGCACATAGTTCGTTTACACGTTCATTTTGCGAAACATCATCTGTGTGATAAGCGGCATCCACAATTGCGACTTTTATATTGTGGCCCAATTTCTCAGGTAAATTAGCTCGTAGTATATTAGACTCTGCTGAATAGTCGCCTGAATAAAATACGTATGTATTATACATATCAACTAAAAACCAAACAGCTCCCAATACATGCCCACTATATCCCCATTGAAACCGCAATGTAGGAGTAATTTGTACCCATTCATTTGGATTGCTAATCTCATCAATACATACATAATTTAAATCTTTTATGTGTTGGTCGCTATAAGGTAAATCCCACCCTTGCATCACATTATAGTTTCTCCATTTTTCATAATATAACGGCAGTTGCTCCTTCGTATAACGAGTCGTCCAAATTTTTTTCTTATAGCCATACTTCGCTAATAAAGGTAAACCCATCGTATGATCTTCATGAATATGTGATAAAAATACCGCATCTAGAAATGGAACAGCTTCTCTCTCTATTTTTGGATAACTATCCTCATAAGATCGATTAATACCACAATCAAATACTATTTTCGTCTCTTTATTTTTTACAAAATAGCAGGAGCGACCGTACTCTCCAGCTCCTCCCCATACTTCTACTCTCATCATGCTACCCCTTTTCGTTTTTGCTCCATATGTTGCAGCAGTAATAAGCACATTGTTGTAAGTCCAACAGAAACAACGGCCATCGCCATGCCTATAGATACTTCACCCTGTTCAAATTGAGCAAAAATAAACGTTGCTGACGTTTCTACTGATGGAGGTAATACGAGAAGCGATGCTACTAACTCTCTTATCGAAATTGTAAATGTCATCGCCCATCCAGCAAGAATGCCTGGGATAATAAGAGGCATTATTATTTTTCTAAAAATATAAATATAATTTCCAGAAAAAACACTTCCTGCCTGCATGAGAGAATCATCAATTTGTCCGAGTGATGATTTTACATATTGCACCGTGTAAGGTAAAAACAGAACAACATACGTTACGATAACCATGATTGGTGTATTGTAAATTGACATAGGCATATATGGTGAATTCCAAAATAGAATAAGACCTACAACCATAACGATTCCTGGTACCATATTCGGTAACATACCGCACATATCAAGCCATTTTTCAGAGGTTTTTTTCCCCTTTCGAATCATAAGTGCCAAAAAGACTCCAATCATTACCGCGATAATCGCTGTTACGAGTGAAAAAAGAAAACTATTCCATAAAGCCTCTAATCCCGGAGATCCTATTGTAAACAATGCCTCATAATGGCTTGTTGTAAAGTTATTTACATGTAAACCGCCGCCTCTTAATTTTGACAAAGAAGCAATAAGTATAGAAAAGTATGGAATTCCAATTGATACGATTAATAAACCAATTACATACATCCATGCTACAACGCGCGTAAATATAGACAAAGTATATCTTTTAGATTTCACACCTTTTCCACTAACCATTGCATATGAATACTTTCGATTCAATACATTTTGCATATACCAAATGAGCATACAAGCACTAAGTAATAAAGAAGATAATGCTGTTGCACTACTAAAATCAATTGGCCAACTCGAAATAAATTTATGGATTTCTGATGTTAACACGTGGAATCCTATTCTACGTCCGAATGTAGCCGGTGTTCCAAATTCAGCAATCGTCTTTACGAAAATGAGTAAAGCACCCATTACATAACTTGATACTAATAACGGCAATATTATTTTTCTTAAACGATAGAAAAAACTTCCGCCATGAACTGCTGCAGCTTCTTCTTTACTACTCCCAATCTGAAGTAACGTGTTTTTCAGCATGAAATAAAGGAATGGGAATAAATGCAGACTCATAATTAAGACCATACCTCCTAAACTAAAAAACGATGATGAAACTGTCTTTAGCATCGGAAAAAATTGTTCAAAATAGCCGTTAGGTTGCATGAACAAAATCCAGCCCATTGATCCAATATACGGCGGTGTCATAAATGGAATCATAAAAACAATATCTAACTTACTATACTTTCCTACATCTGTTTTGCTCATAATAAACGCCAATGGAAATGCAAATATTGTAGCTCCTATTACAACGAGTACACCTAGAAGCATCGAATTCAGAAAAATCCCAGCTAATCCACCACTCTGCATCACTTCAAAAGGCTTTAAAAAGTTCCAACTACTATTTTCATATATACTAGAAAACAAAATAAGAAAAAGGGGAATGACGATTAACATCGCCACAAGCAATAACGCTACCGTCATTCCAACTTGTCTTACTGATACGAATCGATTTACCATGGAATCACCATCTTATTGAAATACTTTCTTAAATTGTTTTCCTATTTCATCTTGCTCTTTCTCAACTGTTTTCCAATCAATATTTAATACTGGAATCTCTTCTACATTTGGTCTATTTTCAGCTTTTATATCTGTTCTACCAGGCAATAAATACGCTTTAGAAACTTGTTTTTGTACATCATCGGATAATAAATAATCAATAAACTCTTTTGCGCCTTCTACATTTTTACTATCCTTCATAATCCCCGCTGCGCGTGGACTAATAACTGTTCCGCTTTTTGGATATACGATATCAACAGGTTCACCCTTTGCTTTTGCGCTGTACGTCATATAATCAACACCCGCAATTACCATATCTTTCGCACCTGTTACAACTGGGTCTAACGCTTCCTGATTTGCTCCTGCTACTGTAACTTCATTTTCTTACTGATCAAAAATAAACTCGCTATATTCACTTCAAATTCTGCAAATCCATCAAATAAAAAGATTAAAGCTTTTTTCATATTATCCCCTCCCTCTATACTTATTCGAAGACAATGACCTTTCTCCTCCAAAAAAGGCAAACCCGCATCACAGGTTTGCCTCTTTACTCACTTCTTATTTAATCCTTTTTCACTTAAGAACTCTTTCATATGCATTCTTTTTTCTTTAGACATAAACGAACTCATTGATTGCGTCCATGTTACGTTTTTCTTGTTTGATGATCTTTCTTTATAATACGCGTTCATCGTTTCATCATATTCGTTTAGTAATTCATCATATTTTTGTTCATCATATCCATTTTCATGAAGGATTGCTGCTACTGGTAAACGTGGTTTCACTCCATGATCTTCATCTGGTACGCCGACTGTCATTCCGAATACAGGATATACTTTATCAGGTAAATGAAGCAGTTCACTCACTTCTCTCGGATTATTACGAATACCACCAATATAACAAATACCGTATCCTAACGATTCTGCTGCTAGTGCTAAGTTTTGCGCAAAAAGCGAAGCATCTACCGTCGCAACGATAAAGTCTTCTACTCCCTCATGCTTT
Organism: Bacillus sp. PPSBB_2; assembly: GCF_045291115.1. Taxonomy (NCBI): domain Bacteria; kingdom Bacillati; phylum Bacillota; class Bacilli; order Caryophanales; family Bacillaceae; genus Bacillus; species Bacillus sp. PPSBB_2. The sequence continues at coordinate 1,706,889 of NZ_CP147983.1, read as the reverse complement.
ATCTCTGTACTATGTTTTTTACATGCAATTTCAAGTCGTTTTAAATCTGCACAACAAACAAAAAATGCTGCACAGTCCTTCACATGACGATTTCCGGATAGCTCTGCTAGTTTAGCCTTTAATTCCTGATCTGTTACATATATAACAGAATACGCCTGTACAAAATGTGATGAAGCTGCATGTTGCGCAGCGTGCACCATCTTTTCTACTACATCTTTCGGAATTGATTCTTCTTTATATTTACGAACTGAAACATGTTGCTCCATCTTATGTATGATCTCATTCATGAAAATCACTCCTTTTTTCTCTTCATAATGAAAAATTAACATATCTTTTTCAATTTTCACAACTTATAAGCACAAAAAGAGCAATTCTTTTTGAACTGCTCTTTTTTAAAACGTTTATCGATACGGTAAATGAAATTACACTTATCATATTACGCCGTTTTCAAAACTTTAATACCTTTTACGATATTCCAAATGAAGTAATAAATTCCTACAAGAATGAACACTGCATATGTGATAGCCATTCCAATTCCAGCACCGTCAGATTGATTGAAACCTAAACCGTACATGCCTGATACTGCTAGTCCTCCAAATAAGATTGCGTATGGGAAAACATGTGACCAAAATGCTTTTTTCGCGTGATACTTCACTTCATCTTCTGCAACAAAGTACACGATAATTGGTAGTAAAAATGGTGCAAAAAAGATACTAAAGTAACATAACGAAGATAAAATATTATTTCCTTTCATCCGATTCACCTCTAAATAGTTTTTGTTACCTTCATTATGTCAGGAAATCATTCTAGAAACTATCGCTTTACCTTTCACGAACGTGACATATTTGTAAGATTTTCCTCAAACTAAATCCCGCCTGAGTTTCAGACGGGATCACTTTCACTATATTCGATTCATAAACCAATACTCTGTAATTGCTAAATATTCTCGTACATTCGATGGAATGATGATTGGTTTCGGTGTTTTTGCCGGAAGACCTTCTAATTGTAAACCTTGTTTGGCCGCTATTTTTTTCGCTCTAAACATGTGAAAATCGTTTGTTACGATCATACCTTTTTTCATATCGGCTGGAATTAACGGTTTTGAGAATGTAATATTCTCATCTGTACTCGTAGATTTGTCCTCCATTATAATGCGGTCTTCTGCGATATTTTGTTTTATTAGTCCTTGTTTCATTGCTAATGCTTCTGAAATGTCTTCGCCTTTTCCTTGTCCTCCAGATACGATAGCGATTGTTTTCTCATGTGATTTTAAATATTCAGCTGCTTTATCAATACGATATTGCAATGAATAAGATGGTTTCGTCCCATTTACTTTCGATCCTAGTACAATTATGTAATCAGCATCGTAGGTTGCATTCATATGCCCATGCTTATAAATGTGATATTGTAAAAAACCCGCATACACGGCGCAAATCATTATAACAACTAAAATGCCCTTCATTATTTTCTTCTTTCTCATATTCATATACTCCTATTTTCTTTTACTTCCTTCATGATAATATCCATTTATTTGTTTGTATACAGACAGATTCCAATAAACCCTAATTTATCCTCTGAAAGGTAATATTTATATTACTTTCGGGAATAGTAAGTACAACTTTACACGAAGGAGTGTCTCTATTGCTTCTCTTTTTATGTAACGTGTCGTTCTTTTTTATCTTATTTTTACTATCGCTTAAGTTACTCGGTAAATCCGCGTTAGCACAACTAACTCCTCATGATTTTGGGGCTATAATCTTTTTATCTTATTTAGCTTTCCAGGCCATACCCGTCTCTGGTGCTTTACAAGCATTTCTCGGTATGGTTGTTATCACATGTTTACATTTACTTCTTACAAAATTAAGCCTATTCAACAAACTAAATCGTTTTATTCTTGGACACCCTATCATTTTAATTAAACATGGTGATATTATTTTTGAGAACTTACAAAAAAGTAGATACCCCATTGCAGAACTACTTTCTAATCTTCGCGTTGCAGGATATCCAAGTGTTCATGAAATTGAATACGCTATTTTAGAAGCGAACGGCGCTATTAGTATTTTACCAAAAAGAGAACTTGTACCATTAACTCCAAAAGATTTAAACATAGAAGTTAAGTATGCTGGATTACCAATTGCACTTATCGTCGATTCACAAATTCAATACGATAACTTAAAGTTAATACATAAAGATGAAAAATGGTTATATAAAGAATTAAAAGAAAAAGGAATTACAAATATTAAAAACGTTGCCTTTGCTTCTGTTCAAGAAACAGATGGATCTTTTGCGATTAGTTTAAAGGAATAAAAAATCCCCTTAATTGCTTAAGGGGATTTTCTTCATCATATCGCTTCTTTCTCTCCTGCCATATTTAATGGCACAGGATGTTTCATGCGATTCATCGTAAATACGATAATTGCTGTCATTACTTCAGCAACTGGCATAACGAGCCAAATTCCATTTATACCAAATAATTTCGGCATAATCCATAACAATGGAATAATAAATAGTAATCCTCGGCTCATTATAATAAGTACTGATTTCTTCGTTTGTCGTACTGATTGGAAATACTCTCCATACACAATGTTATAACCTAAAAATACGTATTGGATAAAGAATAAGCTAATACCTGTTAAGGTTAACTCCAATAATTCTGGAGATTGAACATCAAATAAACCAATGATATATTTCCCGAAGAATAATCCGACAATTATCGCAATGCCTCCGAGGACAACTGCAATTTTCACAGCAAACTTCAATCCTTCACGAAGTCTCTCTGATAAATTTGCCCCATAATGGAAACTAGCAATTGGCTGTAATGCTGCTCCAACACCAAAGAATAATAGTAATGTCATTGCATGAATACTATTCACCATCGCATAGGAAGCTACTCCTACTTCTCCTGCATATTGGACGAATGCGATATTAAAACCAATCGTTACGATTGCAACCGTACTTTCTGCTGTAAAACTTGGGAAACCAATCACCATAATTTGTTTGACAGTATCCCATTCAAAATGGAATTTCGTCCACTTTAAAATACTACTTTTTCTAAAGAAATGAGTTAATAATACAAGGAAACCAATCGCTGCCGAAAGAATAGTCGCTGAAGCAGCACCTGTTACACCCCATCCAAAGATAAAAATAAAGATATAGTCAAACACTATATTTAATACAGCTGTTACAACAAGACCAGCCATTGCTAAATTAGGATTTCCATCATTTCGTATGAATGTACTTAAAATATTTTCTAAAACGTATATCATTCCAAATGTTAATAATACGTGTAAATAGTCTAACGCATATGGTAGAATCACTTCATTTGCACCAAATAAATATGCTAAATCTTCTATTCTCCATAAGCAAATCGCTGCTAAAATCCCTACGATAACAACTGCTACCGTCATGGATTGAGTAAAAATAGACCTTGCTCTTTCTCGTTTATTTTCACCTAATGCAATGGAATATAACGTTGCCCCGCCCATTCCAATCCATAATGAAATAGAGAAGAAAATCGAAAACGCTGGAATAGCCACGTTTACTCCTGCTAAACCGTTCGCCCCAACTCCTCTACTAATCATGACCGCGTCAATTACAATATTCACTGACATTAATACCATTCCAAGAACGGCTGGTATTAAATATGAAATAAATAAACTTTTAATTGGTTTTTCTCTTAATTTTTCTGTTGCTTCCATACTATTATGCTCCTTTTTCAACTCTCTGTTCACAGTTTAAACCTTCAAGTAACTTGAAGGTCAAGAGAGAATTAAAAAATAGGTAACTGAATTATATTAATGAATGTAAATTTGTAATCAATTCAAAGGTTTTCATCTTATTTTTTTACTACAGGAATTTGAATTTCTGTTACTTGCTCCTCTGGATTTTCTGTTACAGACCAATCAATCAATCCAATCTCAATCGAATCTCCATGTACTTCGTAACCTTCTTTATCAATGTATGTAAGTAACTCCTTGTACGTTGCATCTGTTTCTTCATACGGTCCATGATGATAAGAACAAGCATATAAACCTTCTTTAATTTCATCTGAAGTATGCACTTCATACGGCATATAATCCAAAAGAATAAATACGCTGCTATATGCTTGAAACTCCTTTTGCATTAATGCTTTTTTGGAAATTGTCACACCTATATCTCCTGAAAATAGACTATCATCCATTTGCCTCATATTTTTTTGCAACGAATGAATGTAGTACTCAAACATATCATCCGTCGTATTCGGGGCAACCGCAATAGCTGTTATTTTTCGCTGCGGAATCTCTTTAATTACCATTTGTTCAGCTTTTGCTTTTGTTGCTTTCTTAATTAAATGAATTCTATGCTCCATTTTCGCCAAAGCATACTCAATTTCTCTTTGTTTCTTCAGCATCATCTCTTGTTGTTTTTCCAGTAAATTGAGTGCGTATGCTGGATTTCTTTCATCAATATATTTCTTAATTTCCTTTAACGGAATATTTAACTGGCGTAAAAATTTAATCGTATCTAACAGTGAAAATTGATCGATTGTATAATAACGATAATTCGTTTGAGGATCCACAATGGACGGATGAAAAATTCCTTTTTCATCATAATACCTTAATGTAGATTCTGCGATATTATGCATTTTCGCCATTTCTCCAATTGTAAAACGTTTATTTAATAACATCTTTTATTTCCTTCCATTTCTATTTATTTCATTATATGTTCATTTTCTCTTCAAAACAAAAAAGAATTCCCATACGAGAATTCTTTTTTACTATTAAACCTCTATTATTATAGGAAGAATCATCGGCTTTCGTTTTGTATTTGTATATATATACTTCCCTAATGCTTCTCTTACCTCCCTTTTCAAAATACCCCAGCTATTCACATTCTCTTTCTTTAAATTATTAATCGTAATAACAGCTAATTTATTTAATTCTCTTAGAAATTCTTCTGAATCACGGACATAGACAAATCCACGAGAAATAATATCTGGACCTGAAATTATTTCTCCATCCACTTTATTAAAAGTAATAACTATAACGAGCATTCCATCTTCTGAAAGTTGTTTACGATCACGTAATAATGCATTTCCAACATCTCCAATTCCTAATCCATCTACATATATATTTCCTGCCTGTATTCTTCTAGATTGAATTGCCACTTCATTACTTATATCTACAACATCTCCATTACGTACAATAAAGATATTTTCCTTTTCAATACCAATTGATTCTGCTAACAAACTATGGTGATGTAGCATTCTAAACTCTCCATGAATTGGAATAAAATATTTTGGCTTCATTAATGTAAGCATTAACTTCAACTCTTCTTGATATGCATGACCGGATACATGCACTCCAGTAGAACTACCTGATCCGTAAATCACCTTTGCTCCTAATGCAAATAAATTATCGATAATTCGAGAAACGTTACGTTCATTTCCTGGGATAGGGGTCGCGGCTATAATAACCGTATCTTCTGGTAAAATATCCACTTGCCTATAGTTTCCACTAGCTAAACGCGCTAAAGCTGCCATTGGTTCTCCTTGACTTCCTGTACAAAGTATTGCAACCTGCTTTGGATCTAAACGATTTACCTCATTTGCTTCAATCAACATACCTTCTGGAATATGTAAATAACCTTTCTCTAGAGCAACCTCTACTACATTTACCATACTTCTCCCTAGCAAAGCTAGTTTTCGATTTGTTTTTATACATGCTTCAACTATTTGCTGAACACGATTCACATTAGAAGCAAACGTAGAAATAATTACTTTTCTATTTGCTTTCATAAATATTTCCTCTATCCGTTCTCCTACTGACCTTTCTGATGGAGTAAAACCTGGGCGTTCTGCATTTGTGCTTTCAGATAATAAAGCTAGTACACCTTCACTTCCTATTTTAGCCATTTTATGAATATCAGGATGTTGATTATTTACTGGTGTTAAATCAAATTTAAAATCACCTGTATGTACTACAGTACCTTCTGGTGTATGAAAAACAATACCGAGACAATCCGGAATACTGTGGTTCGTTTTAAAAAAAGTTGCCTTAATAGAACCACAATCAATTTCTGATTCTGAATGAATAACGATTAATTCCGTATTATTTTGAAGATTGTGTTCCTTTAATTTAATTTCAATTAAACCTAACGTTAACTTTGTTGCATAGATTGGTACATTTAGTTGTTTTAAAAAATATGGTATTCCGCCAATATGGTCCTCATGCCCGTGCGTTACTATTAAACCGCGAATTTTTTCTTTATTTTCTTGCAAATATGTGACATCTGGAATTATTAAATCAATCCCTAATAAACTTTCATCTGGAAATTTAGATCCACAATCAATGACGACAATATCATTTTCATATTGGATAGCATACATATTTTTTCCTATTTCATTTACTCCACCTAAAGCAACAATAGACAAGTTATTTTTTAATGCCTTCAAATTATAAATCCTCCCTTTCACAGTTATAGTTCGTGAAATAGTATGTAGAATTTATTATTTGTAATGGAAAAGGACTTCATACTATTTTATACATATAAAATTCACACACTACTCTTACACCTATATCCCAATAAGACAGCTTCTTCCTCAAAAAGCTCCCATTTTTTCATTGATTTTTTATAAAATCTATTATATATTAATTACAGGTTCAAATTACGAGTTCAAAAGAACTTGTAATCAGACCCTTTTGTTTAATGGGTTTTACATATTTTCATTAGGCAAATTCCGAGAAATCGTATGATAAAATTAAAAATGACGAGGAGAGGATCAGATGGAATTCGAATTTTTCTTTCAAATTGCACTTATTTTATTAAGTACAAAGCTTGCTGGTGATCTTAGTGTTAGATTAGGTCAACCTTCTGTACTAGGTAAATTAATTGTCGGTATCGTTATCGGTCCAGCTGTATTAGGTTGGATTGAAAATTCAGAGCTTCTAACTCAATTAAGTAATGTCGGGGTTATTCTCTTAATGTTTATGGCTGGACTTGAAACAGACTTAGAAGAATTAAACGCAAATCGTAATTCTTCTTTAGCAGTTGCACTCGGAGGTATCATTCTTCCATTCGTAGGTGGTTACGTTTCCGGCCTTATTATGGGAATGGAACAAGGAAACGCTGTATTCTTAGGATTACTTTTATGTGCGACAAGTGTTAGTATTTCCGTTCAAACACTTCGCGATTTAGGAAAGATGAAAACACGTGAAAGTACAACTATGCTAGGCGCAGCTGTATTTGATGACATTCTTGTCGTTATTTTATTAGCATTTGCAATGAGCTTCTTAGGTACTGATGATGTTAACTTAACAATGGTTATCTTGAAGAAAGTAGTATTCTTCGCTTCTATTATTTTAATCGGATGGAAAGGTGTTCCTGCGATTATGCGCTGGTTATCACCACTGCGCGTATCTGAGTCTATCGTGAGCGCGGCCCTTATCATCTGTTTCTCATTCGCATATTTCGGCGAATTATTAGGAATTGCTGGTATTATCGGTGCTTTCGCTGCTGGTATTGCAATTTCTCAAACAAACTACAAACATGAAGTAGAAAAGAAAGTAGAACCAATTGCTTACGCTATGTTCGTTCCAGTATTCTTCGTTAGTATCGGTATGAATATTACATTTGACGGTATCGGCAATCAAATTTGGTTCATCTTAACATTAACTGTTATCGCTGTATTAACGAAATTAATCGGCTGTGGATTCGGTGCACGAATGACTGGATTTGACGCTAAGTCTTCTGCAATTATCGGTGCTGGAATGGTTTCTCGTGGTGAAGTTGCACTTATCATTGCAGGAACAGGACTTTCTTCAGGTCTATTGGCACAAGATTACTTTACAGCAATCGTTATTGTCGTTATTTTAACTACAATGATTACACCACCAATGTTAAAATACACTTTTGGTGCAAAAGATAAAGCAATGAAAGCAAGTAAATAAGTTTACTATAATAAAAGGAGATTGCTATTTTATAAGATAGCAATCTCCTTTTTGTTTTATCTTTAAACAATCTCGTTCTTTTTTAACCATTTTTCAAAAATAGTTCGTGCTTCTTCATCATTGATATCATTACTAAATGAATACACCTTAATACCATAATCATCTATATATTCACCCAGTTTCATTTCCTCCACTTTCTTATAAAAATCGTCTGCCTCATAGTGCGGAAGATAAGCATCCCAAACTGGTTCATTTATTCTTTTATACGCCGTCACTTCTAAATCATATCCGTCTTCATAATATCCGATGTGATAATGTTTGTTCGGATCATATTTATCCATTAAAAGTCCCCTCCTACTAAACAAAAGCGAGCCTTATATTAAAGCTCGCTCCTCTCTCTATTTATTAAATACGTTCCATCGCCGTCTTCAACGTTCCAACAACAAAGGCAATTTCTTCACTTGAAATAATAAGCGGCGGTGCTAATGTTAAGACGTTATTATACCCTGCTGTTGTCATACCATTGCGTCCTATAATTAAGCCCTTTTCTTTACAAGCATTTACAACACTTGCAATTTTGTCGTTATCAATTGGCTCTTTCGTCTCTTTATCATTTACTAATTCAATTCCAACTAATAGGCCTTTTCCTCTAATATTCCCAACAAGCGGATGTTCCCCAATTTCATCTTTTAGTTGCTCTAATAAAAGGGAACCCATTTGCGCAGATCGCTCGATTAAATTTTCATTTTCCATAATCTCTAAGTTTTTAAGTGCTAATGCACAAGCTGCTGGATTTCCACCAAATGTATTAATATGGCGGAAGAATTCATATTCTCCTTTACCTTTAAAAGCCTCATATATTTCTTTTTTCACAGCTGTTGCAGATAATGGTAAATATGCGCTCGTAATGCCCTTTGCCATTGTAATAATATCTGGCTTCACATCATAATTCATAAACCCAAATGCTTTTCCTGTACGACCGAAACCGCAAATTACTTCATCACTAATAAGCAAGGCACCGTGTTTTTGACACGTCTCATGAACAGCTTTCATATAGTCTTGTGGTGGCATTAATATGCCCCCGCCTGTAATAATTGGTTCCATAATAAAAGCGGCAATTGTTTCACTTAATTCCCACGTCATAACACGATCGACTTCTTTCACACATTCTACATCATAAATATGCTGCCCTTCAATCCCAGGCATACGGTAACAATCCGGTGGTGTTACGTGTAAAAAACCTGAAGCAAACGGTTCATATTGATATCTACGCTGCGCTTGTCCCGTCGCTGCCATTGTCGCCATTGTATTCCCATGATACCCACGATAACGTGACATAAATTTATAACGATGTGGTTCACCTTTTTGAGCATAGTATTGTCTTGCTATTTTAAAAGCTGTTTCGTTCGCTTCTGAACCACTATTTGAGAAGAAAATAACATACTCTCCCCCAAGCCACTCATTTAACTTTTCAGCAAGCTTTATAGCTGGCTCATGGGATTGTGACATTGGAAAGTATGATAATGTTTGTAATTGCTTATAAGCCGCTTCTGCGAGCTCCTTTCTTCCATATCCACTATTGACACACCAAAGGCCACTCATACCATCTAAATATCTTTTTCCTTGTATATCTTCAACCCAGCACCCTTCAGCTTTTGCCCCTACCATTGTACTATTTGGACTAAAGGGACGCATTCCGTGCCAAACATATTGCTCATCTTTTGCTAATAATTCATCAGTTTGCTTCGTTTTCATCATTACTTCCACCTTCCATAACAACTTATTTTTCACAAAAGCTGCGCTGGTGCCATGATGACTTAAATTTCTCCCTGCTATTTTCATTCCACAAAATTAAGACAAATCCTACTTACAAATCAGTAATATTTACAAGAAAATGACAAAAGAAAAAAGAGCTTTTCTTATCTATCGAAAAGCTCCTCTTTTATTTAATGTGAAGACACATCACTAATACCGTGACCAGTATTAGATTTTACGAGAATTTCATCAAATTTCGCTGCATCTTCTTTCTTACTAGATAAAACAGTTCCTAAATATGCTGCAAGAAATCCGAGCGGAATTGAAATAATTCCTGGTGTCGTATATGGAAATATCGCTTCCCCAACAAAAATAGCTTTTCCAGCTACAGGGTTCCAAACATTCGGACTCAACGCTACGAGAACAATAGCTGATACGAGACCCACAATCATACCAGAAATAGCGCCCGTTGTATTAAAACGCTTCCAATATATTGTAAATAAAATCACTGGTAGATTTGCACTCGCTGCAACTGCAAATGCTAATGATACTAAAAATGCTACGTTTAATGTTTGGGCAAATAATGCAAGTATGATAGATAGTATCGCTACTCCAATAGATGCATAACGAGCCATAGATACTTGCTCTTTTTCCGTTGATTTCCCTCTGCGAATGATTTCATTATAAAAATCATGAGCGAATGCTGATGCTGCTGTTAATACAAGACCTGCCACTACAGCCAAAATCGTTGCAAAAGCAATTGCTGATACGAAAGCAAATAAGAAGTCTCCACCTAACGCTTTGGCTAATAAAGGTGCCGCCATATTACCAGCTGGGTTCGCTTTAATAATCGCTTCATTTCCTACAAACGCTGCCGCACCAAATCCTAAGAAAATCGTCATAATATAAAATGCACCAATTAACCACGTCGCATATACGACAGATTGACGTGCAGTTTTTGCATCACGTACTGTAAAAAAGCGGACAAGTATATGTGGTAATCCAGCTGTACCAAGTACTAGTCCTAAATTTAAAGACAGTGTATCAAGACCATCCTTATACTTTACACCTGGATTTAAAAATGAATCTTTTAAAGGGGTAGCTGTTTTCATTTGAGCGAACATTTCAGTCACGCTGAAGTTGAATTTTGCGAAAACGATAACAGAAATAATAAACGTACCAGCCATAAGTAATACAGCCTTTACAATTTGTACCCAGCTCGTTGCTGTCATACCACCAAAAATAACATACACCGTCATAAGTGTTCCAACGATTAATACAGATGTCGTATATTCAATCCCTAATAATAACTTAATAAGTGCACCCGCGCCAACTAATTGTGCAATCATATAAAAGATAGAAATCGTCATCGTATTAAGAGCTGCAACTCCGCGAACTTTTTTCGCATCAAAGCGTGCTGCAATCATATCCGCCAAAGTGTACTTTCCTAAATTTCTAAGCGGTTCTGCAACAAGATATAGTACAACTAAATAAGCAACTAAAAAACCGATACTATAAAAGAATCCATCAAACCCAGTTAATGCGATTGCTCCAGCTATACCGAGAAATGAAGCAGCAGACATGTAATCTCCAGCAATGGCCAGACCATTTTGCCAACCAGTTAATCCCCCTCCAGCCGTATAAAATTCACTCGCATTTTTCGTTTTTTTCGATGCAAAATAGGTTATGACGAGCGTACCAAGAACAATAATTAAAAATAGTGCAAATGCAGTAGTATTCAAGTTCAGCCCCTCCCTTTTTGCATATCTTGCAGAATTTTCCGGGAGATTTCATCAAATGATTCTGCTTTTTTGCTATAAATCATACATAGTGCCCATGTCATGATAAATTGGGAAAAAGCAAATACCCACGCCCATGTAACGTCTCCAAATGCAGGTGTATTAAGTACCTTTGAATACGATGTTAAAATAGGTAATGCGATAAAAAAACTAAAAAAGAAAATACTCATTGGAATGATAAACTTCTTTTTCGTATTTAATAACAATTGAAATTCTTCCGACTGAACGACCTCTGTATAATTCACCTCATTTTGCAACTTACGTGCTGACGTATCGTCTCGTTTCATTAACCGATCCCCTCTCTTACTTGAAATACACTTCCCCCTTGCATACCTAAAGACTAAATTTTATAAATATTCAGAAACTTATATTCATTTTAGACAATCCATGCATTCATGCAAAGATTTTTTGATAGACATTTTTCGGCAATTTCCCCTAAATTTTTAATATACTTTTTCAAAATAAAGTGACACTTTACTTATTTATCCTCATTAAGACAAAAGCAGTGCTTAACGCACTACTTTTGTCTTTTTTTCCTTTTCTAAATTACGAGCCGTTTCGCTTAGCTCAACATCTTTTCCGTCTTTAAGTGTTCCAAATATAAAATCGAATACTGGATTTGAAACACCAAACCAAAACTTTTCATTTTTATAATGGTGTAATATATGTTGTTTTTTTAGCCATCTTCCAAACTTAGTGACGGGACGAATCGGTCTATGAGCAATATAATGTTTCCATTCGTAAACGAGCAGCATAATAATCATTCCGATTCCAAATGAAAGTGTAATAGTAACACTTTTTGTAATACCATATGCTATAAGTAAATATATAGTAAAACTAGGTATACTAAACCATACAGGTAAAAACAAAAGTTTTAAATCATCTGGATATACGTGGTGATCATAATGCAATCTTCTTAACATTTTTAATAGAAATGTGTTTTTAGGTGGCTTTATATGGAATAAAAAACGATGTGTCATATATTCATTAAGTGTATAGAAAACAATCCCAAACATACATGCTAACATGCCAAACCACGTAAAAAATTGCATTTTTAAAATAATAATGAAAACAAATAGAATGCTATACATAATAACGATATCATGTTGTAAAAAGAACTCTTTCCCCACTTTCTTCATCTTGTTTCCCCCTTTTCCCAAAAAACAGCCGCAACATATCGTTACGACTATTTCTTTTCTATTCTTATTCTATTCACTTTACAAATTTGCCTGCTGTTCTATTGTCGAGAAAAAATTGTTTGGTCCAAATATATTTTGCTTCGGAATAATATGTTCCACTGCAAACACTGTTACTTCTCCTCTTTGCACTTCTCCAATAATGAGCCCAAATATTTCATGATTTACTGCAAACGTCGGTTGCTTTGTTTGTAACAATCTTGCAGCATTATGAAATACCGCTTCATATAGTGGATTTCTATCAGTAATTTCTTTTCGGATTTTTGGCGCTAACGTAATTATAATTTCTTTTCCGTCAATAGTGGTTCGATACATAAAAATCTCCCCTTCAATCTTATGTGAACAACTGTAAAGCTTTGTATGCAAAATGTATAGAGTAACCTACTAAAATAATACCTGCTCCGGCTGTTATGTAGCCAAGCGCTTTTGGTTTTAATAAAGTTCTTCCAAAATGTACAGAAAAAGCAATATTTAAATTCCATAAAATAATACCAACAATAATGCAAAGACTGTACAAAAAAGCTTCTTGTTTCGTTACCTTCGTAAGTAATGAGCTAAGTGTACTTCCGTATATACCAAACCAAAAAACAAGATTTAATGGATTGGATATCGCAATTAAAAATCCTGCCATAAACGATTGCTTAAGGCCACCTACCTCTTCTTTTTTATATTCCATATTCGAGTCGAAAATTCCTTGTTTTACACTTTGAAATCCTAAATAAAATAACAAGAAAAAACCCGTGCAATACATGAAGGCTTGTACATATGTATACATAAACACAGAAGATAAACCGAAATAAATGAGAAGCATAAATAAAACATCTGCAGTCATTCCACCAATTCCAACAACCCAAGCGTGCCAAAACCCACGTTCAATTCCTCGTTTTAACATTTCAATATTAATCGGCCCTACTGGCGCAGCTAATGATATACCTAATACGATTTGCTGTATAATTGCTCCAAACATCGCTCTATCCTTTCTACTCTCTTTACTACTAGTTAATGATGTAATTTGAAAAAATAGACTAGCTTTCATAATAAAATACCCTTTTTTATCCAAAATATACAAAAGAGCCATCTAGGTGATGGCTCTTACTTTTCTATCCTATGAAGAAAAGGACATTTCCCTTTTATTGGCTCTACATCGTCTCCTATGAAATATTGTTTCCATTCATGATGTTCCGGGTCACCATAATGACTAATATTAGGATGTTTCGGCAATTGATCCCACTTTTCAACTCGCTCACGGACCATTTGTCTTGAATATGCTCCTTTAGGACGATCTCCCTCTAATCCATCAAAAATAGTGCGTGGCTGAAACCCAATAACGAGAGAATTCCCTAAATGTCTAGTTTTTCGTTGTTTATAAGCTGGCGCATTTCCAAATGCGAATATTGGCTCACCACCAAATGAAAATTCCCATAAATAATGGTCTGGATCTTCAGGAATTTGCTTTGGCCATGCTTGATTATCGTTTTCATGTAAATACTGTAACACTTTCCAAAAGGAATCACGGTAATATTCGAGTGGCTGTTCTTCACATTCCGGTTCTACAAAAAGGAAAAAGCCCCTTCTTACAATCGGCCTCTCTTTCATTAACTCTAAAAAAGATAACATTGTATGTGGCAAATGACTCCAATCATTATGAGAAAGAAATGAATAACGAAGTTCATTCTTTTTCAAAGCTGTTAAACCGAAATAACATGGAAAAGTTGATTCTAACACAACATTTGAAAAAATCTCAAATTCTTTTGCAACCCAATCCGGTATGTCGGTTCTCGTTCTCATTCCTTCATTATCTAATAAGTAAGACTTATTCATTCTTTCACCTCATTATGTATAGCATTCAATTAAGAATATTACATACTCGGCCTGTCCTATACCTATTTAAAAATTTGACTGAAAAATTATTTAAAAATACAAAAAAATAAAATCGCTTACTTGACTAAATTCTCCCAATTCGTGTATATTTAAATTAATCATTTAGCAGAATATTCAAGAATATAGCATTTTTAGTTTATATTATTTTTTAAAATGAATTTCACTAAATGAAAATAGTAAACGCTTTTAGGAGGAATTGTAACATGCAAGGAAAAGTAAAATGGTTTAACAACGAAAAAGGTTTTGGATTTATCGAAATGGAAGGTGCTGACGATGTATTCGTACATTTCTCTGCTATTCAAGGCGACGGCTACAAAGCTTTAGAAGAAGGTCAAGAAGTATCTTTCGACATTACTGAAGGTAACCGCGGACCTCAAGCTGCTAACGTAGTAAAACTTTAATCCAACATATAACAGGAGGTTACCTTACTTGGTAACCTCCTTTGTTATTCCTTTGTATATTTCCGTTTTACAGAGCAAAAACTATGTGAAATGCGCACTATACAAAGGAGGAATTATTAATGGGATCAGAAGTAAATGATTTTGAAGAAGTGAAATTCCGTGTAGAAACAGCACAAAAAATGGTAGGATCAGCAACAATTTCAATGGATCCAGATACATTAGAGCATGCTACTACTGCTGTAGAAGCAGCTCGCTCTCAGCTTGAAATTATGAAATCTGTTGCGACTGATTTAGATGAACCATTTTTAATGAATGAGGAAAAGAAATTAAATAAATGTGAGCATCAACTAAACGAAGCAAGACACTAAAAAACATCCAGAGAATTTTCTCTGGATGTTTTTCATGACAACTGGTCCCCATACTTTTTCAATGTTTCTCCAACTGTACATTGCCTTATACAAAATGAATGAGCGTAATACTTACTATTTGTCTTTCGATTATGTTCTCGCAAAAAACATCCTTCACAATACGTTTCTAATAAGTCATTTACCTCTGTAATGAGTTGCTTTTTATCCACCTTTGCACCTCTCTATTCAGTTATTTCTTTATGACTATCAATAACTGTTCCTTCCAATGCTTGCGTAGCTAATTGATGTGCTTCTTTATTTTGTTTTCTAGATATCGGCTCACATATAAGTTTTAATTTCATTTGCTTCGCCTTTTGTTCAATTTGATCTAAATAATGATTTAAATGTTCATCATAACAAGGCCATTCTCCGGCTAATTGCTGCAGTACCACTTGTGAGTCTCCGCGAAGTGTAACTGCTTCATACTTAATCCCTAGTTCCTCGAGTATATTCATACCGTATAATAATGATGCATATTCCGCTTCATTATTATCATATATACCTTCTATATATGCATTGCGGCGAATGCGGTAGTTTGTATTTCCTTTTTTATAATACACACATATACCAACGCCAGCTTCTTTCGTTTGCACATCATACCCACCATCAAAATAAACGAGTATTTCTTGGGGCTCTTCCTCTACTTGCTTACTTAACTTTTTCATCTCTTTTAATGACCATTCTGCGTCCATTTCATCATAAAATGAAAATTCTTTTACTCTTCCTGTTTTCTCAAAATCCTCTGCAAATTGAAGTACTTCTTCTATGCTCATATACTCTGTTGTTAATTCCGTCTGCAACCCGCGCTTCGTTTTATACAACCAATGAATTTTATATTTCATACTACATTCCCCTTATATAAGACTTCTTATATGTAGCCAGCTAATGAAAGCCTCACTTTATTTTATTATATTTTATCTAGAGTCACAGCATAATATTCAATATGATTACATACAAAAAGAGCTATCCCATAGGAATAGCTCTTTCATCTATTACATAAATCTTTCAAATTGTACTCGCTTATTAATCCAGTACATTACAGGCATACCGATCGCCATTACTACGAATTCACCTGCTGCACATGTTAACCAAGTCCACATAAATGGTAGATCAAATGCAAGATGAAGTTCAATTGCAATCATAAACATTGTAATCGTAAAGATAACTGTATTAAAAATCATACGAGCCCAAACACCTTTAATAAACCGCATAGAAATAATCGTTGCAACTAATGCAAGAATAGATTGACCTACTCCAAATACTAAATCATAAGCGATCATAGGTGAGAAAAAGAGATTCGTTAAAAATACACCTAATACAATTCCGTAAATTGCTTTCTTGTTAAATACAACGAGATGATTAAACATCTCTGAAATACGAAACTGTACATTCGTAAAGCCAAATGGCTGAATAAGCATAGAAACAGCAATATATAATGCCGCTAAAATACCATTACCGACTAAAGTTCTAATATTCATGACAAAATCTCCTTAGTTTTTTTACGTGGGATGGTTTCGAACCACGTTATTCGTTTTTTAAGCAACAAGATTATATTTTACGTGGTAGCCCCTCTTTCGTCAATAGATTCCTATCGTGAACTACCTTTTTTCTTTTAGACAACGTATAATAAAACATATGAAAGATTTAGGAGGTTTCACTTCATGACAGCAACAATTCAAAATGAAAAAGTGATCGTTTCCATTTCTGACAAAGGTGCAGAATTACAGAGCGTTCGCTTAAAAGAAGACAACATAGAATATTTATGGCAAGGTGATTCTACTTATTGGGGACGCCGTGCACCAATTTTGTTCCCAATTGTCGGTCGATTAGTAGATAATACATACTACGTAGACGGTAAACCATATTCATTAACACAACACGGTTTCGCCCGTGATCTTACTTTCTCTGTGAAAGAACAAAGCGAAACAAAGATCACTTATACCGTTACTAGTAATGAAGAAACATTAAAAAAATACCCATACGAATTCGAATTACTCGTTTCTTATGAGCTAAATGGACAAAGTGTTCATGTAACATATGAAGTAAACAATCCTACTTCAAAAGAGATGTTCTTCTCAATTGGAGCACACCCTGGATTCAACTTCCCTTTATTGGACGGTGAATCATTTACAGATTATCACTTATCGTTTAATGGTTTGGAACGCTTAGAAACAAGCGTATTAGAAGGACCTTATCTTTCAAACAAAAAGCAATTAATCGCTGAAAATACGACTGAATTGCCACTTACATATGATTTATTCAAAAATGATGCGCTTATTTTTGAACATATGAATACGAATGAAATTTCGATTCGTTCTCATAAACATAATAAATTTGTAAAAGTAGAATTTGATGGATTTCCCTTTGTCGGCGTATGGACACCAGGGAATAACGCACCTTTCTTATGTATTGAACCTTGGTATGGAATCGCTGATGAAGTAAATCCAGCAAAAGATTTCAAGGACAAAAAGGGAATTCAATCTTTACAAGCGAATGAAACATTTACATGTCGTTACAGCATCACAATCGGATAACTACTCTATCCCCTACTTCAAAAAAATATTTAAGTAGGGGATAATCTTATAATTTGGAGGTTTCTCATTTTGATTGAAGTATATATTGATGGTGCATCAAAAGGAAATCCTGGTCCTTCTGGTGCAGGAGTATTTATTAAAGGCGTTCAGCCGCCTGTACAATTATCAGTACCACTTGGAACAATGTCCAATCATGAAGCAGAATACCGCGCTTTACTTCTAGCATTAAAATATTGCATTGAGCATAATTATAGCACTGTCTCTTTTCGTACAGATTCGCAGCTTGTTGAGCGGGCTGTTGAAAAGGCATACGCAAAAAATACAATATTTGCACCTCTTTTAAATGAAGCACTGCAGTACATAAAAAACTTCGATCTCTTTTTTATTAAGTGGATTCCAAGTAGTCAAAATAAAGTAGCTGATGAATTAGCTAGAAAAGCTATCTTACAAAATTAACGGGGGTATGAGTGTGAAAAAAGAGTGGATTGCTCCTCTTGCTTTATTATTTGTCTCTTTTATTTGGGGAGCTACGTTTGTTGTCGTTCAAAACGCTATGTCTTTCGTTGGTCCATTTACGTTTAATGGTATTCGCTTTTTATTCGCTGGAATTATTTTATTATTCGTTCAAATTATTTTCTCACAGAAAACTTCAAAACAAGAATTAAAACATAGTAGTTTAGCTGGATTAATGGTTGGGTTCTTCTTATTTGTTGGCTATTTATTACAAACATTTGGCTTACTTTATACAACTTCTTCAAAAGCAGGTTTCTTAACTGGGCTAAGCATTGTTATGGTCCCAATCTTATCATTTATCTTTTTAAAACAAAAAGCCACCATTTTCATCGTACTTGGTATTGCTGTAGCTACAACAGGTTTGTACTTATTAACAGCTGCTGATTCTTTCCAATTAAATATAGGAGATATACTTGTTCTTGGTTGTGCAGTCGCTTTCGCTGCCCATATTCTTATTAACGGCTTCTTTTCTAAAAAAATATCACCTTTATTATTAAGCACATCTCAAGTATTAGCTGTTGGTATATTTTCTTCTATTTGCGCTTTTTTGTTTGAAGATTGGGAAAAGTTATTTTCAATATCACTATGGACGAATCAATCCTTTTTATTCGCACTCTTTCTAACTGCCCTGTTTGCAACATCTATTGCTTTTTTCATTCAAACATCGGCACAAAAACACACTTCTCCAACGAGGGTAGCAATTATTTTCGCAATGGAGCCCGTTTTTGCTGCATTAACAGGCGTTCTCGTTGCAAATGAACAACTTTCTATTTCTGCTATTATCGGATGTCTATGTATTTTTCTAGGCATGATTTTTGTTGAATTACCTTCCAAAACAAAAAAAGAAGCGCAGGCTGCGTGAAGTTACGCTTGTAACTTCCGCATAAAAGCCTTAGCGCTTTTTTTATCTGTAATTTCTTCCTCTTTCAATCGTTCTAATAACGCAACGAAATAACTACCATCAAACTGCAATTGATGTTTAATTGTCGCTTCTATTGCTGCGTTCACAATCCCATCAGACGCACCAGTATATCCTTGTCCAAACATAATAAACCCTTGTGCTTCCTCTGATAATTTAAATCCTTTCGTATGTAAGAATGAAAGATAATCTTCTATTGTTTGCATGTTATTCCCACCTACTCAAAAATTCTCCATCTCCTATCATACATGTTTTTACACGCTATGAGAATGAAATTTCTTTGACAACTTTGTAAATCAATCTTCTACTTCGCTTACAATGGAGGATTTTCTAACAATCTGAAGGAATATGTACAGTGGAACTTATTTCATATTAAAGGGGAGACACGATGAAACAAGCACTATTAATTATCGACGCTCAGCAAGAATTAATTGATGGAAATGAG
Source organism: Bacillus sp. PPSBB_2 (assembly GCF_045291115.1). Classification (NCBI taxonomy): domain Bacteria; kingdom Bacillati; phylum Bacillota; class Bacilli; order Caryophanales; family Bacillaceae; genus Bacillus; species Bacillus sp. PPSBB_2. Next base: position 1,687,111 of record NZ_CP147983.1, on the reverse strand, counting down.
CAAGAAAATGAAGTTTTTCGTAAAACCGAGCTATTATCTACACTAAATATAGCCCTGCAGAAAGCAATAAATTCAAATGCTCTTATTGTTTTCGTAAGAGATATCGATGTTGCTTCTGGTAGTGGCGAAGGATTTGAGGTACATAATCAAATTCAAGTACCCCAGTCTGCAATCTTTATTAATAAAGCAGCAACCAATTCATTCTACGGCACTTCTTTACTTGAACTTTTAAAAGAAGAAAACATTAATCATATTGTTATAGGCGGATGTAAAACAGAACATTGCATTGACACTGCAGTTAGAGCAGCAACTGTACAAGGATTTGACGTTACATTAATTAAAAACGGTCATTCAACAACTGATTCTAACGTATTGTCTGCAGAACAAATTATTAGTCATCACAATAAAACTTTACACGGTCATTATAACGTTGATCATTTTTCTATGGTGAGAGATATCGAGGAAGACCTCTTTCAGCCGACTCATGATCAATATCGTGATTAGCGAAAAAGAATCCTTCATTCAGAAGGATTCTTTTTCACCCAAAAATTTGTGCTGCAATGCTATATAACTCATTATTCCTTTTTAATAATTGACCGCTATTTTTCATCATAATTGGTGGTGTATTCACCTTTTTAAAACCAGCAATCTCTAATACTTTCATGAAATCTTTCTTTCCTTCTAGTACATCAATTCTTAATTTACCATTATGCCCTTTTGCTAAATCATGTACAATTCTCATTGCCATCTCATCATTTTTAGCAACAACCGGCCCTATTATCTTATTTTCTGGTGTTTGTATGCTTAAACCGTAACCTAATACATTTTGTTCCTTGTCCTTTACAACGATACACTGTTCACTTTGCATAATTCTTTTCTTTAAAAACTCTTTTCTATTTGTTCCAAACGCATATTCATCTATTTTTATTATTTTTTCTAAATCACCCTCTTCATAATTCATCACATAATCTTCATTTCTTATACAATAATCTTTCGCATTGTATGAGTTACATATGTATTTAGAAACATAACTTACTGCCCTAAATCCTAACTTTTCATATAAAGGTTTCCCTTCATCCGTAGCAATAAGCATAATTGGAGTATGAGCTGATACGCTTTTAACGCACGCTTCCATTATTATCTTTCCAATCCCTCTCCCCTTATAATCTGGATGTACAATCACCATTCCGATAGACGCTAATTTCTCCCCATATAATATTATTGCCGCGCTAGCAATTAGTTCCTCTCTCTCATTCCAAACACCGTATACAATCCCTGCGTTAAAAATAGTCTCAATTTCTTCTCTGTTATAATCCCAACCAATATAAGAAGATAATGATACAATATTCCCTGTTTTTGCTTCCCTAAGACGCTCCACCCTAATTTCCAATTCACTCATACTCCATCCCCTTATCTAGACATTTAAATCATTATTACGAAATCAACTTGTACATGTTTCCCTTTATTTGTCACACACATATGTTATTTTGACCAAGACTATATTGTAAATGAGGTGACAACATGCCCATTACGAATCGATTTTCTACCACCACTAACGGCGCACTCGCTATTACAGGTAATACTTTAGGCTTAAGTAAAATCAGCAATCAAAACCGTGCTGGTACAATCGGGGCAATTGGTGCATTCGCAACTACGAATACTGCTTTACAAGTAACTACTTTTCCTGCTGGTACAACATTAAACTATACACAAAATAGTTCTACCGCTATTTTAAATATCCCTGCTGGTAGTACTATTCTTTACGCAGAACTCGTTTGGGGTGGAAACTATTTATCTCGTGATCAAAACATTACGAGTGTATTAGGAAACCCAGTTTCTTTTACAACACCTGTTTCAACATACTCGATTACTCCTTCATCTGTTACGGCTTCAAATCAAACTTTCGTTTCAAACTCTATTACATTTGGCTTTTACACTCGTTCAGCAGACGTAACAACTCTTATTCAAGCGGGAGGTGCTGGTTCCTATACTACAGGAGCGGTTCCTGGACTTGTAGATCCTATAGATGCTTCTAATGGAACAATTAATTCGGCTGGATGGACGCTTATCGTCGCTTATCAAAACGGGACATTGCCAGCAAGAAACTTAACCATTTATGTAGCTGGTAACCGTGTTTCTGCAGAAACTGGTAGTGCCGATGTATCTGTTTCTGGATTTTTAACACCTTCAGGAGGACCAGTAAGCGGGAGATTATTTTTAAGTTCTACCGAAGGAGATGCAGATTTAACCGGGGATCAAGCTTTATTTGGACCAAATTTCAGTTCATTAAATGCTTTATCTGGGCCAAATAATGCCATAAATAATTTCTTCGGTTCTCAAGTTAATAATGCTGCAGGAAACTTAGATACAACTGGGACATTTGGAACGCGAAATCAAAGTGCTTCTACAAGTACAAACATCTCCGCAGGAAGACAGGGCTGGGACATTACTTCCATTGATATTTCTCCTTATTTAACAAACTCACAAGTATCCGCCGCAATCCGTTTAACTACTAACGGAGACGCATATATGTTAAATACAGTAGGCTTACAAATTAATATAAACTCACCAAATATACAAGCGACGAAAAGCGTGAATAAAAGTGTTGCTGCAATTGGAGATATTCTCACTTATACAGTTACTATCCCTAACACCGGGCTTCTTCCTGCCAATAACGCTATTTTTATAGATAGTCTCCCTAATGGTACTTCTTTTATACCCGGCACTGTAACAGTAGATAACGTACCACAAACAAATGCAAATCCTGCGGCTGGTATATCTCTTGGAACAATTAATAATGGTGCTTCTCGTATAGTAACTTTCCAAGCTACTGTCGTTTCTCTTCCAAGTCAAAATCCTATCTCTAACACTGCTAATATTACATTTCAATATACACCAATCGCCGGAGGAACAACTTTTAATGGTCTTGCAACAAGTAACTCTGCTGGAACACAAATTAACCTTGCAGATATTAATGGAACAAAATCAGTTAACAAACTTTTTACCGATATTGGTGAAACATTAACTTACAGTATTGCCTTAGCTAATATAGGAAATATCGCTGCAACGAATGTGATATATACGGATCCGATTCCTAGCGGGACTACTTTCATTCCAGGGAGTGTAACTGTGAACGGAGTTACTCAAGCTGGCGCAAATCCCGCTAATGGTATAACAATTGGTTCAATTGCCGCAAATTCCACTACTACTATTTCATTCCAAGTGCTCGTTCCTTCTATCCCTCAAACAAACCCAATATTAAATAGTGGAACAACAACATATCAATACATTCCTGTACCTAATCAACCAGCAGTAAGTGGGACTGATACGACAAATATTGTCTCCACTCAAGTGAATAATGCTACTGTAACAATGACGAAAGCAGTAGATAAAAATTTTGCAGATATTGGTGATACACTAACGTACACCGTTTCCTTTACAGGTACAGGTAATACAAATGCGAACAATGTTATTTTTACAGATATCATCCCTACTGGAACAACTTTCGTTCTAAACAGTTTAACAATAGATGGCACGACACAAGTGGGTGCAAATCCCGCTACCGGCGTGAACATTGGATCCATAACAAGCGGCACAACAAAAAATGTTGCATTTCAAGTAGTAGTAAACACAATACCCACGTCAAATGTCGTATCTAACGGATCAAGCGCTTCTTATCAATATACTGTCAATCCTAGCCAATCACCTGTTACAAAAAATATTTCTTCGAATCTCGTTTCCACTCAAATTAACAATGCGAATGTAACATTAACAAAATCAACAAATAAACAATTTGCTACAATTGGTGAAACAATAAGTTATACAATCCTTATTACAAACAGTGGAAATACGGCCGCTAATAACGTTCAACTAACAGATCCACTTCCAAACGGAACGATATTGACTCCTGGTACTGTAACACTAAACGGAGTTTTACAAAATGTAGATTCTCTCGTTGCTTTACCTATCGGCACAATCCCTGGTGGGGCTACTGTTACCCTTTCTTTCCAAGTAACAGTCATCAATATTACGACCCAAAATCCTATCATTAATAACGCCTTCGCTTCTTATCTATATACTGTAAATCCAAGTTTGCCACCGACTTCAAAAACAGCAAATTCTAATTCTGTTGCATCAACAATTAGACTAGCAAATCTCCATGTTAATAAATCTGTAGATAAAACGTTTGCGGAAGTTGGCGATGTATTAACTTACACCTTTGCTCTTACGAATGATGGAAATGTTGCAGCGAACAATATATTACTATCTGATTCAATTGCGAATGGAACCGCCTTTGTCCCAAACAGCGTTATAGTTAACAGTGTTACTCAGCCAGGCGTTACACCAGCTAGCATCAATATTGGTAGCATCAATGCTAATACTACAATTACAGCTTCATTCCAAGTAGTAATAACTAGCATTCCAAATCCAAACCCTATTTCAAATAGCGCTTCCATCTCCTATAACTTTATCGTTGATCCAAACGCTTCACCTGTAAGTAAGAACACTACTTCAACTACTACATTTACTCAAGTAAACGATGCAAATGTCATTTCAGCCAAAACAGTGGACCGAGCGTTCGCTACCGTAGGGGATATATTAACTTATACTGTTATACTTTGACGAATGCAGGAAGTGTTTCTGCTGATAGTCCTACTTTCGTAGATACGAATCCAGACGGTACTACCTTTATTCCAAACACTTTTCTTATTAATGGTGTACTCCAAAATAACGCAGATCCAAATATAGGTGTTCCACTACCTTCCATTGCTGCTAATGGCTCACTTACTGTCTCTTATCAAGTAACCGTCACCTCTTTACCAACACAAAACCCAACATTAAATTCATCTAGTACACAGTATAGCTTTATTCTAAATCCGGGCGATCCACCAACTATAGAAACATCTGTAAGTAACACTGTAAGTACACAAATTAATTTAGCAAATGTAGTGATTGTCAAAGAAGTAGATTTAACTATCGCCGATGTCGGGCAACCAATCACATATACAATTTCTTTAGCTAATCTTGGCAATACTACAGCAAATAATGTTATTGTTACCGATATAATCCCTAACGGCTCCACTATCGTACCAAATAGTATTTTTATAGGTGGTACTTTACAACAAGGTGCAGACCCTAGTACCGGTCTTCAAGTCGGCTCCATTCCTTCAGGTGGTTTTGCAACGATTGTTTTTCAAATAAGTGCAAATGGGCTACCTTCACCAAACCCAATTCAAAACAGCGCTTCACTTCAATATAGCTTTATCGCTGATCCAAATTTACCTGCTCTCGTTAGAAACGCTGCTAGCAATATAGTAACTACACAAATTAATACTGCTAATATCGTTGCTACAAAACTAACGAGTACAAACTTCGCTGATGTCGGTGATGTCATACTATGAGGGTGTTGCAAAACTAAAATAAACATGCAATGTTATGAATCAGAAAAACTAGCTGAACATGCAATAGATAGCGATTTTGACCATACCAACGTGGCTGTTCCAACCCTTTATCTTTGAGTTTACTAAACTGTTGTTCAATTTTCCTACGTTCTTTCATCAATTGTTTACCAAAGATAGTTTGTATAAAATGAGATAATACACGACGATGTGTACTCTTATTTTGTTCACCATTCCTAGGATTGATTGGATTCATGGCAAAGATGTTACATGTTCGTGCAATTTCATAAATACGTTGACTATCGTAAGCAGCATCTGCAACGGAAAATAACACATTTTGATCTTTTATATCCTGAAGCAATACAG
>NZ_CP147983.1:1346359-1677108 GCF_045291115.1 Bacillus sp. PPSBB_2 | reverse complement strand
CCCTTTTCACGAAACCAAGTACCTACACGTGAAAAAGTAGAAACGTGAGGAACGAAATATAAACCACAAGATACACGAAATGAAGGATATTGATGCAAAAAACGTGTTAATTTGCGTAAAGAGTCAATTTGAAATACAGTTTTCAAGAAAAAGCATTTCAGTAAGGCTTTTCTACAGATTGGTGGGCGACCTGTCACAGGCGGAACGCCTTCAATAGTTAAACTGTCTACGTATGCAAATAAAATCTGTAAAATGGATTGATTTTCATCAAATTTGGTTATCATACTAGTAAATCCGTCCTTTCTGGAGATAGTTTCGGTTACTATCATTTTTCCAGGAAAACGGATTTTTTTATGCATTCATTTTTGGATATTTATGAGTTTTGCAACACCCTCATACTATATGCAACTATTTTAACAAATAACGGGAATATCCCTGCTGCTAATGTAACGTTTACAGATATCATTCCAGCGGGTACCCTCTTCATTCCTAATACTGTAACGATTAATAATGTCCCTGTAGCTAACGCAAATCCTGCCACCGGCATTTCAATTGGTACGATAGGAGCGAATTCATCACGCACCGTTGCATTTCAAGTTTTTGTACCAACTATCCCTGCTGTAAACCCAATTACAAATCAATCAGGCACAACATTCCAATATACGTATGATCCATCCAAACCTGCTGTGATGCAGATGGTTGCTTCTAACACTGTACAGACAACTATTAATAACGCCTCAATTGCCGCTACTAAATCTGCAGATAAACAGTTTGCTAACGTAAATGATATTATTACGTACACGACTACTTTAACGAATAACGGGAACACACTTGCATCAAATGTAATATTTACAGATGTAATTCCAAACGGAACATCGTTTATTCCTAATAGTGTTACTGTAAATGGGAATACACTGCCTAATGTCAATCCAGCAAGCGGAATTGCAATCGATCCAATAAATCAGAATGCAAATACGATCATCTCGTTCCAAGTACAAGTAAATTCTATACCGAACCCAAATCCAATCCCGAACCAAAGCAATACAACGTACCAGTACGTCATAGACCCTAACTTACCTCCAGCATCCGCCAATACGTTAAGTAACGTAATAACAACTCAAATTAATAACGCTACGATTATCGCTACAAAATCAGTGAACACACCGAATGCTGCAATTGGAGATATCGTTACTTATACGATTGCAGTAACAAATACAGGTAATACCCCTGCTAGTGCAACTGTTTTAACAGATGGGCTTGGCGCAGGAGCTTCATTTATCCAAAACTCCGTAACGATCAATAATGTTCCACAACCAGGATTAGATCCATCACTTGGTGTTCACTTGGCAGATATTTCGCCAGGAGATACTGTATTCATTACTTTTCAAGCACAAATTTTAGCGATACCACCTAGTGGCACATTAACAAATAATGCTCTTGTAAATTATGAATATACCGTAAATCCAAACCAATCTCCTGCTGTTGGTAGCACTGTAACAAATACAACAGTTACACCAATTATTGACGCTACTTTAGTAATAAATAAAAGCGCTAGTACAACTTTCGCTACAATTGGTGATACAATTACATTCACTTCAGCTGTTACAAACAACGGAAATACTACTGCGAACAACATTATTTTTACTGATACAATTCCAAACGGTACTACCTTTATCCCAAATAGCTTTAAGATAAATGGTGTAACCGTTCCGAATGCAAATCCACAAAACGGTATCAATATTGGTAACTTGAATTCAAATGCATCTGCTACACTCAGTTTTCAAGTAAACATTACAACACTTCCAAACCCTAATCCAATCCCGAATAAATCATCGCTTCAATATAGCTTTATTGTAGATATAAATGAACCGCCAGTTTCACGAACAGTTCAATCTAATAAAACCTTTACACAAGTAAATACTGCTTCTGTTATCGCAACAAAAACTGCAAGCAGTGCTTTTGCTGCTGTTGGAGATACAATTACGTATACAACTACCCTCACCAATAGCGGAAATACTGCCGCAAACACACCTGTTTTTATCGATATATTACCACCTGAACTTTCATTCGTTCCTGATAGCGTACAAATTAATACCATCCCACAACTTGGATTTAGACCAGATAGCGGGATTTCTTTAGACTCAATTCCAGTTGGAGGAACGACAACAATTAGCTTTCAAGCTATCGTTGGCTCAATACCAGTTACAAATCCAACTTTGAACCAGTCTAGCACGACATACTCGATCATTATTGATCCTACCCAGCCGCCGGTGACAGAAACAGCTACAAGTAATCCAACTTTAGTTCAAATTAACGAAGCAATTATTCAAGCAACGAAAAGTGTGGATCGGCTATTTTCTGACATAGCACCTGGAAATTCATTTTTAACGTATACAGTTTTATTAGAAAATGTAGGAAACACAACTGCTACGAATATCATTTTTACAGATCCGATTCCAAATGACGCAGTATTTATAGAAGATAGCGTTCGAGTAGGCGGAGTTTTATTACCTGGAGTAAATCCAGCGAACGGGATACCAATTGGAGATATTATTGCCGGAAATTTTATAAATGTTACCTTCCGTGTGCAAGTAGTTAGCATTCCAAATCCAATTTTCACAATTGGACCAGGCGGACCAAACTCACCGGTTGTAAACGGCGCTTCTATTGATTATAAATTTATGACAGGACCTAATTTACCACTTGTTTCACGAAATACGACATCTAATTCTGTTTCGACACAAATAAATTCTGGAGAAATTGTGGCAATCAAATCTGTAGATAAAATTTTCGCAACGATTGGTGATACAATTTCTTATACAATTACATTAAGTAACCCTGGAAATGTCACTTCACAAAATATAATTTTCACGGATACTTTACCTGATGGGACGACATTCATATCTGGCACTCTTACAAACGATTCTGGTACACAGCAAATCGGAAATCCATCTAACGGGATTCAGATTGGAAATATAAACCCAAATGGAACGGCCGTGATTACTCTCAACGTACTTGTTACAAACATTCCAAGTATAAATCCAATTTCTAATTTTAGTTCTGTACAATTTGCACATGTAGTTGATCCTAGCCAACCTGCCGTAACACAAACGAACGTATCTAATGCTGTTTCGACAACAATTAATAGTGCAATATTAACGACCAAAAAAAGCGTTGATAAATCTATCATTTCTGTTGGAGATACGATTACGTATACAACAACTATTACAAATACAGGAAATACGACTGCAACGAATATAACGTTCACGAGCGCAATTCCAGCTAACACTACCTTTATACCAAACTCAGTCAAAATAAATGGGGTTCAGCAATCTGGTGCGCAACCAGCACTTGGAGTAACTATGCCAAATATCGCTCCTGGTGAAACAGTAACCGTTACTTTCCAAGCAAATGTTCTTTCTGTTCCCCCTTCAAGTTCAATTATGGGTAATGACACAATTTTATATTCTTATTCTGTCGATCCAAACGGAACTCCTATTACAACTTCTACTTCAACGAATATCGTTACAAATCCGGTACTAGATGCTATGATAACGATGGCAAAATCGGTCGATCAAACAATTGTTACACTAGGTGATACCATTACCTATACAACCATTTTAACGAATAATGGCAATACAAATGCAACGAATATTACTTTCACTGATCTTATTCCAAACGGCACAACGTTCATTCCGAATAGTGTCACAATCAATGGCAGTACACACATCGGACTCGATCCTAATACAGGTATAACAGTCGGATCAATTGCTCCTAACAACTCAATATCTATCGCATTTCAAGTTACTGCTACTTCTACACCAAACCAAAATCCTGTAGCCAATTCCGCTACTGCTTCTTACACATTTATCGCTGATCCAAATGCACCGATTGTTTCAAGAAACGTTACTTCAAACACAGTGTTTACTACGATTAATACAGCTAACATTCTTTCATTAAAACAAGTCGATAAATCCTTTAGTCGTATTGGAGACACACTCACTTATACTGTCATTTTAACAAACAATGGAAACTCATCTGCACAAAATGTTATATTTACAGATACAGTGCCAAGCGTCACTACATTTATTGCAAACACATTTTCTATTAACGGAGTTCCTCAAAGTGGGGCGGATCCATCGAACGGTGTGAATATTGGGACAATAACAGCCGGGACTACAGTAACAGTTTCGTTCCAAGTTACTGTAACATCATTACCAAACCAAAACCCAATTGTAAATTTCTCATCAACATCGTATCAATTAGTCTCACCACCTGATGCAGAAACTTCAATTAGTAATCCTGTTTCAACCCAAATTAACGAAGCAATATTGTCTATGACGAAAAATGAAAGTGTATCCTTTGCAGATATCGGGCAAACTGCTTTTTATACTACTTCTATTACCAATGTAGGCAATACCGATGCAACTAATATTGTATTCACAGATACATTACCAAGTGGACTCACATTTGTTCCTAACACATTAACTGTCGATGGCGTTTTACAACCTAACGCGGATCCAAATACAGGTGTATTACTTGCAACACTTCCACCAAATGAAATATATAGTATCGTCTTTCAAGTTACAGTAAACAATATTCCTCCTAATAACCCAGCACCAAATACAGCATCAACGACGTATGAATTTACTGTTGATCCTGTTAATCCTCCCGTTTCAAGTGCAGCTACTTCCAACACTACACTCCTTCAAATAAACAACGCAACTATTATTAGTACCAAAACAGCAAACCTTACTTTTGCGGATGTTGGTAATACAATAACATTTACACTTAACCTTCCTAATACCGGAAATGTGACCGCAACTGATGTAACTATTATCGATATTCTTGATAACAATTTAAGTTTCGTTCCAAATAGTTTCACAGCTAATGGGCAAACCATTCCAAACGCCGATTTATCAACTGGTGTAAATATTGGTTCCATTAATGGTGGTAATACGGCAATCGTTACATTCCAAGCAACTGTTATTACACTTCCAACACTTAATCCCATTTCTAACTCTGCTTCTACCACATATCATTATGTCGTTGATCCTAGCCAGCCACTTATTACAACTTCCAATCAATCTAATACAACGACAACAGAAATTAATAGCGCTATCCTTACTGCACAAAAAAATTCAAATGTATCTACGGTAGATATCGGGCAGGATATTACCTACACCGTTACAATTACAAATAGCGGAAATGTGAGTGCAACGAATGTTATTTTTACCGACCTTATTCCAGACGGAACTTCCTTTGAACCGAATAGCTTTACACTGAACGGAACTAGCATCCCAAATGCAGATATCATTACAGGCGTTCCAATCGGTGATATCGCGCCAAACGAATCTGTCATCGTAGCATTTAACATTATCGCCAATGAAATTCCGCCTATAAATCCAATTACTAATCAAGCTAGCGTTAGCTTTCAACATATCGTTAATCCAGCTAATCCTCCAGTTTCAAAAAATATTATTTCTAACAACGTTACAACAAAAATTGAAAGTGCTATTTTAAATACTATTAAAATAGGAGATAAAACTTTTGCAACGATTGGTGATACGATTACGTATACAACGACTATTACGAACACAGGCAATATTCCTGCTAACAACGCTATATTCTCAGACCCTTTACCATCGTGGACACAATTTGTTGCAGGATCAGTTATTGTTGATGGCGCTCCATTACCATCCGCTTCGATTATTAACGGTGTTGGCATAAATACAATCAATCCAAATCAAACTGTTACAATCATATTCCAAGTACAAATCGTAAGTAATCCAACAACGTTCACACCTGAACTCCAAAACTTAGGATTTGTTAACTTCCAATATAACGTAGGCAATGCATTACTGGCTCAGCCTGGCAATGTGGAAACGAATGTCTTCGTTACTTCTATTAATACAGCAATACTTTCAGCTGTAAAAACTGCTAATACAGCCTTTGCAAATATTGGAGATACGATCACTTATACAGTTTTGATTCAAAATAGCGGCAATACAAACGCTACGAATGTAAATTTCTCAGACCCAGTTCCAGCAGGAACAACCTTTGTTGAAAATAGTTTTGCTGTAAATGGAAGTACCATTCCAGGTGAAAATCCAAATAACGGAGTGAATATCGGAACAATTAGCGCAGGTAGTTCCTTAACCGTTACTTTCCAAGTCATAGTTACATCAACTCCACCTTCAAATCCGATTACAAACGTAGCATCTATTCAATACACATTCATCGTTGATCCGGCCTCTCCTCCTGTTACAGGCACGATAAATTCTAATAGCGCTTCAACACAAATTAATAACGCGACTGTTACAACTGTTTTACAAGCAAATCGCTCAATTGTATCTATCGGGGATATAATTACGTATACAGCAACATTAACGAATACTGGAAACTTCCCTGCAAACTCTGTATTACTCATTAACGGAGTTCCTGAAGGAGCATTATTTGTTCCAAATAGTGTTACGCTCAACGGGATTTCACTTCCAGATGCAAGTCCAACTCTCGGTATTCCAGTTGGTATTATCGCACCAGGTGATTCCGCTACTATTACGTTCCAATTTCTTGCAAGTTCTATTCCACCGCAAGGAGCAATTATAAATCAAGCACTTACAAGTTACACGTATATTGTCGATCCAAGTCAACCTCCTGTTACAGCAACATCCTCGTCTAATACGGTTAATACAGCTGTTGTTGATGCATCGTTATCCGTAATTAAAAGTACAGATTCTCCCGTACAATCTACTGACGGTACAATCACTTATACCGTAGTCGTTCAAAACAACGGGAATACTACTGCAAATACAGTTACTTTAACAGATTTGGTCCCAGAAGGAACTGCATTTATTTCGAATAGCGTAACTATTAATAGCGTTTCCGTTTCAGGTGCCGATCCTAACGCAGGAATACCATTAAACTCCATCGCACCGTCAGAAAACGTCACTGTAACATTCCAGGTTATCGTTCAATCTATTCCAAGCGTAAACCCAATTTCTAATACAGCCCGTATTGACTATACTTTTATCGCCGATCCAACTGCTCCTATCATCTCTCGAACAATTACGTCTAATCCTGCTTTCACACAAATTTCGGATGCGACTATCCTTTCTTTAAAAGCAGTCAATGCACAACAAGCAACAACAGGTGATATTTTGACTTACACAATAACACTGGAAAATACAGGAAATATTCCAGCTACGAATCTCATATTTTCAGATACGATCCCTCAAGATACTACATTCGTAGAAAATAGTTTTACACTTAACGGAACAACTATACTTGATGCCAATCCAAATGTAGGTGTTACTTTACCTACTTTAGCAGCAAACGCTACTCACCTTATTTCGTTCCAAATTCTTATTAACGATTCATTCTCCCAAGAATCGATTACAAATCAATCCAATACAACATATACAATCCAACCAAACCCAGGGCAACCGCCTATTACTGAAACATCTACTAGTAATATCGTCATTACAAATTTCGTGCAAGCACAATTGGCAATTACAAAAACATCCAATCCAACAACTGTAGATATCGGTGGAACTATCCTTTATATTTCTGAAGTGAAAAATGTCGGTAATGTTGACGCAATAAATATTAATTTCACAGATTCTATTCCAGCTGGGACTACATTCGTTCCCGATAGTGTCACAATTAACGGTGTCCTTCAGCTAGGTGTAAATCCTGAAAACGGAATACCGATTGGAACAATTCCAGCAAACAGTTCCAAAACGATACTATTTCAAGTGCAAACAAATAATCCACCGAATGAAACTGAAATTGTAAATCAATCTTCAGCAACTTACCAATATGTAAGTATTCCTACAGCCCCACCAGTAAATCGCTCTGCAAATTCTAACATTGTTACAACATCACTTCAAAATGCAAATATTATTTCTGTTAAAAGTGCGGATGTAAACTTCGTATCAATCGGGCAAATGATTACCTACACAAATACACTTCAAAATATAGGAACCGTTCCGGCTAACAATATCGTGTTCATTGATACCATTCCAGAAGGTACTATATTCATTGAAGATAGCTTAGCAATAAATAATGTAATTCAGCCTGGCGTGAATCCTGAAAACGGAGTAACTCTCGGCACGATACAACCAAATGAAACAGTCACTATTTCATTCCAAGTACAACTTACAAATATACCAGAGGGCAATACAGTCATTAATATTTCAGACACTTCGTACGAATACCAAATTGATCCTAGTTCTCCAATTATTCAGCGTAGATCGTTATCAAATGCAGTAAATACTGAAGTGCGAACGGCAAATGTTAGTGCAATTAAATCCGCTAACAGATCCATTACACGTATCGGTCAAATCATCACATATACAGTCGCAGTTACAAACGCCGGTACAATACCTATTACAAACACTCTCCTACTTGACGCAATTGCTTCTGGCACCACATTCGTTCCAAATAGCATTCTTGTAGATGGCGTACCAAGACCTAACGAAAATCCAATTACCGGTATCAACCTTGATATAATTCTTCCAAATAATACGATTATTGTTACGTTCCAAGTAAGCGTAGTCTCTATACCGCCACAAAATAACATTAATAATATCGCCGTCATTCACTATGAGTATCGACCAGACCCAAGCACACCACCAATTTCAGAAACGACCTCTTCCAATGCTACAAACATACAATTTATTGATGCTATTCTTATTACTACAAAATCTGCTAATACTGTATTAGCTACTATTGATGAAACCATTGAATATACAGTATTCATTCAAAATAATGGATCGGCTACAACTAACTCCATCTTTTTTACAGATACTATAGCGGATGGAACAGTATTTATTCCAGGAAGTGTAATAGTTAATAATACTGTACTTCCTGCAGCAGATCCGAATATCGGCTTTTCCATTCCTAATGTCGCAGCAGGTCAAATGACTACAATAACATTCCAAGTTTCCGTTACGAATTTACCTACTGTAAATCCAACACCTAATACTGCAAACATCGTCTACGACTTTATTTTCAATCCTGACTTTGCACCAATTCAAAAATCTACTACTTCCAATACTACTTTTGTTCAAATTAATGATGCTGATATCGTTTCACTTAAAACCGTTGATTTAACCTCTGTAACGATTGGTGACATTTTAACCTATACAACAACTTTAACGAATACAGGGAATACGGATGCCACTGCTGTTGTATTTACAGACAATATACCTGATGGAACAACCTTTATTGACGGTAGCGTTTTAGTAAATAACATTCCTCAGCTTAACGCCAATCCAAGTGTAGGTATACTTGTAGGAACGATTGCTCCTAACACTTCTATCCCAGTCACATTTTCTGTTACCGTCGTAGCTCTTCCTGCTAGCGGTCATGTTCAAAATCAATCAACTTCTCGTTATACAATAAACACGGAAGAACAAATATCGACTAGCAATATTACCTTCACTGAAGTTATTTCCGCTAATGTAATTGCGACAAAAACAACACCTATCCAATATGCTGACTTACAAACTATCATCCCTTATACAATTTCCATCATAAATAACGGAAATATACAAGTCGAAAACATTATTGTTACAGATATTATCCCGGCAAATACGAGCTTTATAGAGAATAGTGTTATTGTGAACGGCAACGCTCGGCCAAATGACAACCCTCTTAACGGTATACAAATTGATACTATTCCACCTAATACGACAGCAACCATTCTATTCCAAGTACGGGTTACTTCGATTCCACAAACAAATCCAATCTCTAACACGAGTACAATTGAATATGAATACACGGTACCAGATCGACCACCTATTACCGAAACTATTATTTCATCAGCTGCCGCAACAGAAATTAATCACGCAAATTTGAATAGTAATAAAGCTGTTGACCTTGCATTTGCAACGGTTGGTGATACGTTAACGTATACGATTACACTAAATCAAACCGGTAATGTTGCAGTAAATGATGTAATCATTCAAGATATTATTCCTCAAGGTACTACGTTTATAGAAAATAGCGTCATTGTAAACGGAGAAACTCTTCCAGGAGTGAATCCAGTAAGCGGCATACCAATTGGTACTATAACTATTAGTGGAGATGCTATCGTTTCATTCCAAGTAACTGTGACTTCTATTCCAACACCAAATGAACTAAACAACAACGCAATTACTACTTTTAACTATATAGTCAACCCAAATAACGTACCTGTTACAAATACGACTACAACAAACACCGTCACAACTACTGTCCAAAATGATAATGTCATTGCGATAAAAGCTGTTGATTTCACAAGTGCCTTACCCGGTCAAACTTTAACGTATACCATCACGATTACTAATAATGGTAATATCATTATCGAAGACCTTCTTTTAGTAGACACAGCACCAGCAGATACGACATTTGTTATTGGTAGTGTTACGATTAACGGAATCAATCAACCTAATGCGAATCCGGAAAATGGTATTACGTTAGGAAATCTTGCTCCAAATGAATCTGTTATTATTACATTCCAAGTGACAATTTCCTCTTCTACTCTTCAATCTACAATCAATAACGATGCTACTATTTCCTATACGCCTATTGTCGGTCCAATCCAACCACCTATTACGATTACAAAGCAAACAAATACCGTTACAACGACAGTCGTTGATCCGATGGTTGACATTGAAAAAATAGCTGACAAATCTATTGTCGTTATAGGAGATATCATTACATTCACATTAGCGATATTTAATCACTCCCCAATTCCGACAATCAGCACTTCCGTTATAGACACAATTCCAGCTGGTACAACATTTATAGAAAACAGTGTAACAATTAACGGTACTCCCGTTCCAAATATTCGTCCAGACACCGGTATTAATATCGGCTCTTTACCTGCAGATTCAGTAGCAATTATAACATTTCAAGTTCTCGTAACTTCTATTCCTTCAAACAGTACAATTATAAATTCTGCAACAGTTACCGCTGCCTTTCAATTGACACCACAGGATCCAATTATTACTTTCATTGTTAATTCAAATATTGTTCGTATACCAATTCAATTTATAACTGCAACAGTCACGAAAAATGCTTCCGTCAGCTCAGCTTATTTAAATCAATATTTTGATTACACGGTACGTATTACAAATACTTCCAAAATTTCAATCTCAAATATTTCTTTACAAGATACTATTCCAGTAGGTTTACACTTTATAAATGGCACTGTCTTTATTAACGGTGAACGCTCTCCACTAGCGAATCCGAATATCGGTTTCCTAGTCGCTACTAATTTGGAACCAAACGAAACAATTATCGTGTTATTCACAGTACAAGTGATAAGCCCACCTGTTAATAATCCATTTAAAAATACGGCCAATATTTCATTACAACTTCAAGTCTCGCCTACCGACCCACCAATTACAGTAACCGTTACAAGTAACGAAAACATCGTCACCTTTGTTCCAGAAAATCCAGATGAAGCACTTCCAAATTTAAATTGCTTCTTTGACGGTGAACGCTTCATTCGCATTACTCCTCGAAATGTGCGAAATTACCTTTGGACTTGGATTTGGTGGAAGTAATTGAAACAAAAAAGAGATTGTAGTTTGGTTGAAACCAAATTACAATCTCTTTTTCATTACCTATATCCCGCTACGTTGTAACTCGTCCAAAGATATACGATTACACACCATCTCAAGTTATTTTAGTCGTAATAAGTTGGCCAGCTTCATTAATAGTAACTTTCCATTTCACTCCACTAGCAGTCTTCATGATTATACCTTTACTTGCCTCTATTTCAATATCTCCAAACATTCTTCCGCCAGTTGTCGCTAACCAAGCACTCCCATTTTCCATAGAAGATCTTGCAAAAATACGATTAATTCGAAAACGCTTATGATCTTGAGAATAACCACTTAATGTAATTCTAACTTTATATAACTGACTCGCCTTCATATTCGATATAATTGTATCGCCAACATTTAATGGAACATCCAACGCGATAACCCAACTTCCAGTTGCACTTAATGCATATTCAATTTTAATTTTCTTTGGGCTCTCTCCCCATCCAAAATACATTCCAAAACAATTTAACATTTGTATTGGTTTTTTCGTAAAATCCATTTCAATTACAACTGGATTACTATCTGGAACGTCAATATAGTTTACACTTTGTTCATCTATTAAATTAAAGCAATTTGTGAGATTTCCCCCGTACGGCACTTTTCCACTTACTTGCTTAACGTTATATTTCTGCTGAGCATTTACTAAAATATCATCTTGATTTCCTATTAAATGAGGTCTATTTAACGTCAAAGGTAACTGAATTCGTAGGGATTCTTCATAAGTAGACTTACAAACATTGTACTGTCCTTTATCTACAATAGTTGTCGAAAGCAGATTTGAAAAAAGGTAGTTACGATGAGAATTGGAAGAAAATTCAATAACAATTTGTTCACTACTCATCCGGTACGTATCCCAGATCATACAATCAAATGTATTATACGCACCTGAACAACGAATTACTTTTTCCGTTTGTTGTCTACATTGCACTTGAATATCATGAAACGTATTTCCTGAACTTTCATTTGGCAAATCACTATTTCCATCTACTTCAATCCCATATACACATCCATCAATAAATATAGATTTAAATACATTGGCGTTAATCCAGCAAGGTGTATTGATATCATTTATATATTCTGTCTTCAAATGTATTGCAGTTTGAAAGTTTTTAATTTGAATAAATTTAACTTGAAAGAAACTAATAAAATCCCATGCCTTTTGACAATAAAAATGTATAGCTTTTCCTTTATACGATGGAGTTGTATTTATTATATTTATATTTGATATAACAGATTGATTAGGTACTTCGATTTGTTGTGAACCAGAAACATAAATAACAGCAGATTGAAACAATGGATTTATAACTTGAAGAGTACCACCAACTATCGAAGCGTTACTTTGTAGCTCAAATGCATTAAAATCCCCATCAATTTGCAGTGTTACGGTAGGATCCAACTCTAATCTTACGTTTGATTTAATAACAATCGGCTTTACAATTTTGTACGTATTTACCCCTGTAATTCTAACCGTCGAAATTCGATTCGCTACACAATAATCAATAGCTTGCTGAATTGCTAATGAGCTATCATTTCCCGAGTTTGGAACTGCGCCAAAACAATCAATATGAACGCTACTTTCTGGCGCACAATCTTCTTGGGATGAAATATATTCTGACAAAATAAATTCACTCCTCATATTACCTTTTTCATATAATATGTGAGTTGTCTCTTAAAAGTTTCTATAATAAAAAAAACAAACGACCTACTCGGTCATTTGTTTAATTCATATATATTTTTCGTTTCCTCTATCATTTTAGTTAACGAGAAATATCTCATTGCTTTCTCTCGTGCTTTCAATCTAATAGCAGTTACCTTTTCTTCATTCCCTTGTAGTTCCTCAAGCGCACTTGCGAATTTGGATTCGCAATATTCAGATATCAAAACACCTGACTCTCCATCTATTACCGCTTCATGTATTCCACCAACATCTATTGAAACAATTGGTGTCCCTGTAGCCATCGCTTCAATTACTACCATTGGAAACACTTCACGAAAAGATAATAAAAGTAAGGCGTCCATATTCCCTATAAACTCATGCGGCTCTGAAATATTCCCTAGCATCTTCACCCTTTGCTGCAATCCATATTTTTCTATTTCTTTCATAATCGATTCTTTCTCTGGTCCATCACCAGCAATATAAAACATAAAATCATTTCTCTTTTTCAACACATTTGCAATTTTGACAAATAGTTGATGGTTTTTCTCTTTGGATAATCTAGCTAATATCCCTATTTTATATGTAGATTCTTTCTTTTTCTGCTGGAATAAAAACTTTTCAATATCAACACCGTTATAAATTGTATTTATTTTTTCTTCTGCTACATGAATTGAAATTAAATTGTTCTTTTCAAACTCACTTACTGTAATAATATTGTTCACATATTTATTCATGAAATACCGAAAAAGCGTTGGCATTTTCTTTTCTAATATCGTTACATTGTGTTTCGTATAAACAATTTTCATCTTTTTTTTAATAAACTTTTGAAGTAGAAAAGCACATAATACCATTCGCAAACTATTTGCATGAATAAGTTCTATCTTTCGTTTACAAATTTCGTTTCGTAAATAATAAATATTTTTCAAATGATTCCATCGACTAAGTAATATAAAATTTTCTTTTCTAGTAAGGGATTCATATAGTTCTCCATCACCTGCAGCTGTATAAATCTTAAAATCCTCATAATGCAAATTATTTTCTAATTTACAGAAATAATTTTCGGCTCCGCCAGTTATCAATTTATCTGTCATCAACAGTATGTTCATAATTGCGTCTTCCCAACTACATTGATTTTATTTTTTTTATAAGCATGATAAGCATACTTACTAAAATAGTAAAAAATTTGCACCGAATTCAGTCGTTCTTGTTCCCTTAACAATTTCCAATACCGGAAAGCTGCTCTAATTTTATTTCTAGAAACAGAATTTGTAACAATTCTATATTTTGCTAACACTTGCTGTATCCCTTTTGCTTCATACCCTTCATGTAATAAGTTCAGCCATAACGCTGTATCTTCCGGCTGTATACTAGGCATTTCGACATATGGAATTTTTTCACGATCAATCATCACTGTTAAACAACCGATAATTGTATTTCCTACTAAATAATGATAGTCAACAGATTTTGGTGCACTCACTTCACGATTTAATTCATTACCGTTTTCATCAATTAAACTATACGACGCATATGAAAAAGCAATATTCATTTCTTCCATAAATAACAATTGTGTCTTCAATTTATGCGGCAACCATATATCATCGCTATCTAAAAAGGCAATGTACCTTCCTCTTGCCTCTTGGATCGCTAAATTCCGAGCTTTAGCAGCACCAACATTTTGTTTTAATGATAATAACCTAATACGTGAGTCTCCTTCTATTATATCTTTAATTTTTGTGGCAGATTGGTCGGTTGAACCGTCATCAACGATAAGCATTTCCCAGTTTTCATACGATTGATTCTGTACAGATAAAATTGTCTCACCTATAAATCGTATACTATTATAAGAAGGTGTTATTACAGAAACATAAGGCGGCTCGTTATGTGCTGATAGACATTTTACCATCTACCTTTCCCCTTCCTTCATATATTGAAATATACTTCACAACAACTGCTAAAAATAAAAAGAATGCTTCGTTAATAATGAGTGACAATGACATCATCTGAAATATAAATGCAATCATAGTCAATAGAAGATATGGTTTTTCACGAAACAAAGTATGCTGCGCTAGCTTGAACATTAATATGAATAAAAACGCGCTATATAGAAGAAAACCAATTGTACCCGATTCAGACAAGATTTCTAAAAATGTATTGTGTACATATAATTTTTCATTAAATTGATACTCATAATAATTCGAAAAGTTAAAAGCACCGATTCCGATATATGGATTGGATAAATAATATTTAAAAGCAGCTTCCCATAATGTAAATCTACCACTTCCATTATCATGGGAAAAATCAGAAATTCGTTTATTTAATATGTCATCTAATTGGCCCCCCATTACACTATTCGATAAACTAAAAATAACTACACTAAACAATACTAAACTTATAATTATTTTTATTCTTTTAGCGAAACTAGACATACATATATATACAAAAACGACAAGCACAAGCGCTAGTATACCACCCCTTGAAAAGGTTAATAAACTCGTCGTAACACATAAAATTAACCCTAGAATGTTAGTGATATTTTGTAAATTCGTCATATAGTACATAAAAAATATTGTATTATAGAAAATAAAGATGTTAGGATCATCTAGCAATCCAATTAACCGTGGATATCCTCTATCAACTAATAAACCAGCAAAAATTTCTCTCTCTTCTCCACCGTATAAACTAAAGTATTGTAAACCGATTATATAGAGTATTAGACTTACAACATTAAATACTACTCCTACATAAGCAATAGATGATTCAAGTACCACTATTTCAGTATTCCCCAATAAATTTCTCATTATAAAATAGCATCCTAAAACGAGTAGCACGCCAAAAATCATACGAATACTAGCATTTAAATACATAGAAAGAATTCCGCTTAAACAATAAATGAAATAAAACAGTAAAAATATAACTTCATGAAAATATAACTTTTGAATATGAAAGTCTTTAATTGTTAAACAAAAATATATGACTAAAAAAATCATATATATCTTCAATGAAAATCCAATATATAAATTGTATTTACTTAACATGACAAATAATATTAGAAGAATAATCCATCCCATTGATACTTTCATATTATTTTCCATAGGCTATATCCCCTGTTTCGTAATATAATCCTTTTTGCGTATTTTTCTTATAAAAGAAAGAAGAAGTTTTTTTAGCTCATAATCATATAGGAATATGGCAGCTAGTACAATTAGTATATTAAGAACAAGCGCAATTAAATGATATGTATGCAATATATATTGCACTCCAATAAAGGTTACACCAAAATAAATTGTATACGGTATTACAATTTGGAATACAATTTTTTTCTTCACTACACTTACCGCTATATATCCCACTAAAGCGACTATTTCAAATAAAACCATAGCGTATGCTGCTCCTATCACTCCACCAAGACTACTAAAGCTATAAAGCATAACCCCACCGATCACCAATGCTACACACTGCACAACAGTTCTCTTATTTTGACATCCACTCGTCGTTAAACCGTCAGCAATAGCAATATTTAAACTTTGTAGCACAATAAGAAATGATAATATTCGGAGTGGTTCTACTGCATTGCTCCATTCCTCATGAAAAAATATAGAAATAAAGTATGGTGCTAAATGATATAAACCGATCGTCATACATATTCCTACAATCGCCATTGATTTAATTTGAAGCAAATTTAATTTCGTATGCTCTTCTAAATTATTCTGGTTATAATGCTTAAAGAGCACCGGAAAAAACGCACCTGCAATTACCCCTGGTACTTGATATAAAGCTGCCGGCATCCGGTACGCCACTGCAAAAACACCTACCATACTTAATGGCAATGTATAGTTGAGCAAGATAGGTGCTAATTGTGGCGTACTCATTATTAAAAAACCGCTAATAATAAAGGGAGTTAATTGCCAAAATAACGCTTTATGAATTACGACTTTCATATTCATTTTCGTCTTTCTTCTCATGATATATATACTAAATAAACCACCGATCATATACCCAAAAGCATATAAACGAGCCGTTACATACACCGGTAACTCTCCGAAAATACAAAAACATGTAATTATAATGACAACTGATGCTGATACAACTTTTATGAGCGCTATATACTTCATACGTTCCGTCAGTTGAAAATAGGCAATCCCTATGTTTTGCCAAGTTAATCCTATTAACATGAAAAACATTACGTTTATCATCATATAAATTAAATTTTTATCCGCATACATATAATGAATAGCAATATAACCGATGATAGAAATAAAAATAAGTAGAATCATCCTTATTTTTATATACGATGATAAAATCTGCTCTAAATCTGCTCCATCCTTTGCCCCTTCTCGAAGAAACGTATTACTAAGTCCTAAGTCTGTAAAGAATAACATAACAAACGTCACTGCTATGGCAACACTAAACATCCCATAATGTTGTGCGTTAAAAAAGTTTGCTAAAACAATTAAACTGACGGCCTGAAGAAGGTTAGCTAAAATTGTACTATAAAATAGATGGATAATATTGTTTAGAATAGATCTACCCATACAAGTTCTCCTTTGCAAGTAACCTACTTACATATGTTGTTTGTTTACATATTTATCTTGCACCATTACCGTTCAATACAATTAAAACGGTTTTACATAAAATACGGATGTCCATCCGAAATGTTTTCATTTCAATATACTCCATGTCAAGCCTCAACTTTTCCTTTGGATCAAGATTATACCCTCCATTTATTTGTGCCCATCCTGTTAATCCTGGTTTTACTATTAAACGTTCCTTAAATTCTGGAATATACGCATCAAATTCATTATAAAAAAACTCTCTCTCTGGTCTAGGGCCTACAAAAGACATATCTCCTCTTAAAATGTTTAAAAGTTGCGGTAATTCATCAATTCTCGTTTTTCTTATAAACAATCCAACTTTTGTAATTCTTTGATCATGTTCTTTTGCCCATTGTGGTCCGTTCATTTCAGCATCCTTTACCATCGACCTTAATTTAAATACATTAAACTTCTTCCCGTTTATACCTAAACGTTCTTGAAAGTATATTGGAGCCCCTGATGTTTCTAAGGTAATCATAATACAAAAGAACAACATAATTGGTATTGTTAATAGTAACAATATGATTGAAAATATAATATCAAACAAGCGTTTTACACTTCGATTCAATATGCTAGGCTTTTCTTGAGCCGGAATCGTATACAACTTGGCTTGATTTGTTTCACGAATCATGGATCGTTACCCCCACATTCAAGAATATAAAATTATACCTATTAATTCACATTCTTTCCTATTTATATCCGCTATTACTTTTTGCACTGTACGTAGTGAATCTTTTCGCTTTTTAACTGCTAAGACCACTCCATCGCATTTCTCTGCAATAATGTGCGTAGCAGGAAGATCAAATACTTCAGAAGAATAAAAGAAAATGTAATCAAAATCTTCTTTCCACTTAGCAATCGCATTATCAAATTCATCCATAGCAACTAAGGGCGTCCCTGTGTGTACTGTTTTTTTTGCAGGAATACAATATAAGTATTTAGACAAATTACTAGAAAAAGATTCATAATTGTAGGGGGAAGAGCTTATTATATCGTTTACTGTTATCATGTGATCACTTTGTAATAATACCTGTAATTTAGGGTCAGAAAAATTCACATCAATAAGTAACACCTTTTTCTTCATTTCCGCAAACACTAGACCCATATTTACTATAAGCGAGGCAACAACCCCTCTGTCCTTCGTTGAACTAACTGTGAACAGTTGTTTTCCAGATTTTTTCAGATCGTGATACACCGTATAAAACTGCTCTTTCATCAGATCATCATGCAGATCGAATGGCAGCTGTTTCTTTGTCCTAAACATCGACATGTTCACCTCGATATATAGATGATTGTTTATCAACCTCTGTAGGTTTCTTTTTTCTATTCGGTTTCATATTTATGTGACCAATAACAGAGACTGTTGTTATTTTCTCTAAATCTTGTTCCGTGTATATACGTTCATCAAAATAATCTTGAAATACAGCTAAACCTATCCCAACAAAAAAACTAACAATTAAAGAAATAGGAATGATCAGTTGAAATTTTGGAAACAATTTTTCAGCCTGTTCCTGTAACTCAGGATCCGTCAACACTTTCACACCTTGTACATTTGTGTACTGTTGAAAACTTTGTTGTGATTGCTCTGCCAATGTCTTTACAATGTCTTTCACGATTTTCGGATTGGAATCTTTTACTGTAACAGTTACAATTTGTGAGTTGTCCGTATTCACAACCGAGATTTTTTGTGCTAATTCATAACTTGATTGCTCTAATTTCAAAGTTTTTTTGACTGTTGAAATAATTAATGGGCTTTTTAAAATATCAACATACGATGTTACTAGTTGCTTATTCTCTTGTGTTTTATTTGTTGAATTTTCCTTATTAAACTCATCTAAATTCCCAACAAGAATTTGCGTTGAATATTGATATGACGGCTTTAAAACATACATAGAGATAAGAACTAAAGAAGCGGTTAAACAACACATCGTTAAAATAATCGTTACGAATCTTCTTTTCAGTAATTGTTGAAAATCTTTTATACTCATTTCTTGCTTCAATTATTTCACCGCCCTTTTCTGAATAACATCCTGCAATTCACTCTTTACAGATAACCCTTTCTCTCTTCTATCCACTTGTTTTGTTACATACTTTCCGACTCCGAATGCAAATTTTTCTACATATACATACGAAAGCATTGCAAGTATAAACGAAAAAACAAGTGAAAAAATTAAAATAATAGGCAACGGTAATATTTCATGGAGCATGTATATAAGGGAAAACAACGATATAATATGGTATAAATAAAGACTGT
This sequence comes from Bacillus sp. PPSBB_2, assembly GCF_045291115.1. Lineage (NCBI taxonomy): Bacteria > Bacillati > Bacillota > Bacilli > Caryophanales > Bacillaceae > Bacillus > Bacillus sp. PPSBB_2. Next base: position 1,657,005 of record NZ_CP147983.1, on the reverse strand, counting down.
AAGAAATCTTCCCTAAATATAACAAATATTTATTATGTAGCAAGGACGACAAAGTTGATATTGACAAACTTAATATGACCAATAAACATGCACTTATCGCCACTACGTAGTCTCGAAATATAAAATTATTGAGCACTTTAATTTCTCCTATAAGCCCTTCATACATAAAAAGTAAAATCGCAAATAAAAACCATGCAATTTTCGTGTTTTTAGTACAATTACTATAAAAAACTATTAAATTATTTTTATACTTCGCAACTAGTGCTCCTAGTAAAAACAGCACTGTGTAATGCAATGTTAATGCATAGCTTGTTAATGTTAAGCCCGAGCGAAACAAAAATAATATTACGACAGAACATATACTAAAACTAAACAATAATAGTAATGAACACCTTAACGTTTTTCGTAAGCAAATCATCAAAATTAACGGGAAAATTATTGATATTCGCATTTCATGGACAAGTGACCAAATCACACCGTTATATGCATCTGTATTATATTTCCCAACCAATAAAATATGTTGTGCGATTAAGCTTGAAGAACTTTCAATCGTCCATGAGCGATTAAACCATTCACTTAAATAAGAAATACCATATTCACTAATTGTAATCTGGCATACAATAGCTATAATTATTGCCACAATATAAGGAATATATATTCTGCATATACGTTTTAAAAGGTATGACCCATAGCTACTATAGTTTTTTTGAATAGATTCATACAAAACAAATCCGCTCAAAACAAAAAAGATAATAACTGATTCGTTACCACTACTAAAAATTAGACGAGCAGGCGTTTCTTTTAATAGATACACAACAAATGGTTTATTATCTTCATAACTGTAATTTTGAAATGCTGAAAAAATCATTAAATGATGACCGATCATTACTATTAATGAAGAAATCCCTCTTATAGAATCCAATTCCTCGTATCTCTTCATCTTTTTACATCAACTCCTAATGAAATGATAATAATCATTTCAAAGCGACATCTTTATTCATATTCCTCTCCTTTCTTTTCATTCCAATTTTTCATATTAAAATGATTTTATAGTATAAATTTGAGTGTATTGTAACATTTTTTGTAATATTATGAATAGCGAATCTCAAAAATTGGTATATACCAATTTCAACCTCGAAAAATGAGTAATATTGATAGAAAAACGCTATAAAAATATCTTGCAAATTTACATAAATTAAAGAGATGAATAGCGTTTTTTCAATATAAAATAAAAAAGATAGCCTGCATAGGCTATCTTTTTTATTTTATTTAATTACTAGCACCACTATATGCTACATGTCGTTTCTCAATTCTCTCTTCAATTTCCTTCATATTTTCTTTATTATTTAATAGTGATTGTTTATTTTCAATTAATAATTGTTTAAAAGATTTTCTCACTTTTTTTCTCATTTTCATTGTCCTCCTTGGGGGATGATTTATATAAAAGATAAAGAATTATCTGTGTGTTCTTATAATAATTGATTGTTGTGAATTCTATTTGAACTTCATATGAAAATTCCGTTTATTTTCTGACAACTTTGTGAACACGAAAAAAAAGACTATCTAAAACTATGTTGAAATTAATTTACTTCATTATAAAAATTACTATTTTCATCAACTTTTATCATTATATCTTGTCGAAACATTTATATATTAAAAATTGAGTTCGACATAATTTTATTTACTATCATACTGTTTACAAAAACAAAAAGAAGGTGTCACCAAGTCAAAGTTCGACTTATGCAACATCCCTCTTTCCAAACTATTTATAGCATATTTATTAATATTTCAGGTCTTCCCCAATTCATTTCTTCACAAACAAATCTAAGTTTTTCTTCATCCATTGTGTGTAACCCTTCTTCTAGTGAACATGAAATTGGAACTTCACAGTGAATTTCGGCTAATTGTAACGAAATATTTAAGTTCTCTAAATCACTTTCAATCTTCGTACGCTGCGCTTTTGTTAATGATTCTACATTTTCTAGTACAGCGGATACTGTTCCGTGCTCTTGAATAAGCTTATACGCTGTTTTTTCACCGATACCTTTTACACCTGGATAATTATCACTTGTATCTCCCATGAAAGCTTTTGCATGGACGATTTGCCACGGCTCTACACCTTTTTCTTCCATGATTTTCTCCGGTGTGTAATATTCGTAATTTCCAATTCCTTTACGCAGAAGCATAACTGTAACGTTCTTATCAACAAGTTGAAATAAGTCCGTATCACCTGTTAAAATATAAACTTCAGCTTCATTGCAGTATTGTTTTGCAAGCGTACCGATACAATCATCCGCTTCGTAGCCTTTCATACCGATAACTGGAATGGATAATTTCGCAGTCATTTCTTGCACTAAATCGAATTGAGGAATTAATTCTTCTGGTGGCGCTGCACGATTTGCTTTATAATTCGAGAACGATTCTGTTCTAAATGTCGTACTTCCCATATCCCAGCATGTAACGATATGTGTTGGTTCGATCGCTTGCGTAGCTGTTAATAAGTGTTTCATATAACCATGAATCCCGTTCGTAGGGGTTCCATCTTGTCGTTTCATAAATTGTCCGTAGACACTTGTTGCGTAAAAAGCACGAAATAATAGTGCCATACCATCAACTAATAATACTTTTTTCATAATTCCTCTCCTATTAAAAAAATAATAACCTTACGTTATCACGTAAGGTTATATAAATAGATTACCATTCTACGTTTTTGCTCAACTTTGTCTATTATACATTGTTTTTGTATATTTAGCACCATTAACACATTAAGACGTTCTACTACAACAAGTATGCAATATGCCTGAATACGTATTTTTTCCAGTAGAAACAACGACAGCCTTTGCATTTCCACTAACGATATGTGAACCTTTAAAACATACATTTTCAAGCTCAAGTGGATTATAATCTTTCATCCGTTTTAATGGAATAAATCGTTTACGTTCAAGGTGATAGCAGCTTTCAAACTTCTCTATATTCGCTTCGTTTCCCGTTAACACAGACTCATTCACTAATAAATCATCTGCATAAATAATACGTACATCAGCCGGCACAGCATCTCCAGCCGAAAGAAAAATTATATCTCCAGGTACAAGTTCTTGCACTGGTATCTCCATCATTTTCAGTTCACTATTTAGCCCTGTACTACTAGAACATTCTACTCTAGATACAGTAATCGTTTCACGTTGTAATTCATCACACACACGTTGTTTTGAAAAACCTGGAATCATGCCACCAAGCTTCATCATTACTTCTGCGAGAAGTGCTCTTTTTGAAGTTAGTTCATTTCGGCCATATACTTGAATACGTTTTTGTGCCTCTTTCATTGATAGTCCGTCTCTTGTTGTTTTAAAATATGCAAATACAGATTTTACATCTCTTGTTGCAATTTCAATTAATAAATCTTTATTTTTTTGGAGCATTGTTTGTTCTTTTATTGATTTTTTACTTAGTTTATATGACGTGTTACCCACAGTTTTGTTTGCATATAACATATTATCGTCTCCTCCTTTACAACATAGGAAGAAACGCTTTGTTTCTCAATTTATCCACTTTACTGTGAAAGTGTCTCGCGTTTTATAAACGCTACATTATGATAAATATAGAGGGAGGAACAAATCGTTTCCTGCCTACATCATATATTTTTGATTTGAAGTATATGGGTAACGGAACCGAGTCAGAATTTGACATGCTCCTCACCTCCTCGTTTAATTTTATAGTTTATACTATGAAATTACTCATAGCTTGGTAACAAAAAAGGCCCCTACCCTTAAGAGAGTAGCGGCCATTACATACACAAATAAACGATTTCTAATATAATTAGAAATCTACGGACCTCTCCCTCACCGAGTTTTAGCACTGTATAGCATAGGTACATTACCAGCTACGTTAAGAAAAACCTTAATTCGATCATTCCTGTTGACCCATTGGCGTCTCTCGACATTTTTGGGCAGTAGCATTTCTCTATACAGGAGCCTCACCTAACAGAGACTTATTTTCATTACATTGAAAATGTTACTCTTATTTAAAATAGATGTCAACCGTAGCCTATAATTTTTTCAAAAGGTATGGCAAACTAACATATATAAAGTGAAACTTTAATCAGCCCTCACCAATCGGGCTTTTACGGGATAAAATAAAAAACTTTACGTTTAAACGTAAAGTTTTTAATAAGTTATACAACCAGCAATTACAATCCCAATTGAAATTGATAAAAACATAAGAAAAAGACCGACTGCTTGATTATCTTCTTCGAGACTTTTGTTTATATTAAAGCGTGGTGTAAGCCACTCAGCTAAATAAAAGACGATAATTTGAGCCAAAATCCCAACTGCTCCCCACGAAATCATATCAAGAAGTGAAATTGAATTAGCTGCTGTCGAATATAAAACAACAGCTAACCCAAGTAATCGTCCTCCAAGCACATAGCTTACCGCCTTATTTCCTTGGGTCATTAACTTAAATTCCTTTACTTTCGTTGTCACTTCCATCAAGAACAGACCTATACATAAAAGGCCGAGTGTTACTACTAAATATAATAAAAAATTAATCATTTTTTCCCCTCCTTTTTATACCTACCGGTAAATAGTACGATTCATTTCCTGTAATCTTTTCTCCCGCACGAATACCGATACTACTCGCTTTTCCAGCAATTAAAAACGAACCAAACACATATGACAGTTTCTCGATCCCTTTTTCTGTTTCCAAGGATACGACTGGCAGTTCGATATACTTTTGAAATATCGGCAGTGACGCTTTATATGTTTGGTGTGCATTTTGAAGCATAATATTTTCGTCTTTATCGCGAATCGTAATTGTATCTCCTTCTCTCCCAAATGAAGGTTTTTGAACGAAAGAACCTTTTCCTAAAAATAAATCTGGTTCTAAATATGTAGGTAACATATATTCTTTAATCCACTGTTGTTCCTCATTTGTATAAAAGGCCTCTTCTTCTGCTAACCCCCAAATAAGACACTGAATTGATTTTGGCTGAAGTAAAAATGCTGACAAAGGATTTATTATAAAAAGCTTTCCGGCTTTTACAAGTTGTAACAATTCCACACCTACCAAATCTCCTGTTTCAGGATCTTGATCCTCAATTAAATCTTCTATCGGATATGTTTGGCGATATAAAACATCAATCTTCGCCCCATCTTTATCGACTAGAGCATCCTTTGTAATTCTAAGTTCTGACATTGGCACTACTTTATTTTCAACATGGCATAGCTGACTTAAATACATAGTGGTATTCCAATCCTCGATATGTTCATGATGTGCTGTAAAAACAACATTTGGATTATCTAATCCCTTTGTCGCTTCCATTACTGCTTTCGTTACACCAGAAGATAGCAATCGTTCTTGATCCGAGTTTGGATCATCATAGCCTAGATTTCCACATACTTTCCCATTCATTTGAAAGCATTCCATAATAAAAGTTGGTGTATCACTATTAAACTCAAGCATTTTGATTTGGTTATCCTCTGTTACGGCAAAATCAAATCGCGAAATTACAGATTCAGGATAAAGCCCTTTCATTCTAATGAATGATAAGCTCGCAGGAGGAAAACCAAGCTCAAGAAGCTGTTCGTCACTTAAATTTCGCAAAAGTCTAGCAGTCTTAAAAAATATTTTACCCATTCGTTCAGTCGCTAAGTGTACTTGTTCCAAAGTCTGATTTGTTATAGAAAAAACATGAAACAAACTATACTCACATTCATATAAATCCGACCAAAAATTCGGATATTTTAAATAAAATTCTTTTCTATCCCTTATGTATTGCGACATATTTTAGCCCCCAAATCCTCCCTTTGAACCGCTTCCAATTCCACCTTTAAATTCAGCAGACGATTGATACGATTTAAACGCCGATGAATTTTTAAAAGTGGATTTATTTTGATAGTATCGTCCACCATAGAAGTAATGCCCACGATAACCTGAACTACTATCATCACACTGCCATACCCCAAGTTCATCATCCCAATCCCAATCAGAACAACTATTATCATTCGGTTTTGGGGGAAGATCTTGTGCGCAACCAAATAAAGTGCCAGTCATTAAAGACGTTACGACACCACCTACTAGCCATTTCGTTTTTGTCACCTTCGCACTCCCCTTTTTAAATTCTATTCCTATTATATAGGATGGCATGATAAAGTAGAAGAAAAAGGAAGAAGAGGGATTAAATGCGCTTAGAATATCGACTTAATGATGAAACGAAAGGGTATCCTGCTTTATGGAACTACGCCAATATTTCTAATTCTGAAATTATCGCACGCATGACTTGTGAATATTTTATTAAAGAGAAAAATACTTATGTTGTTACTGCAACTTCGGTTGATCCAGACGGAACAGCAGTTATTTATATTCAAAAAGAAGTTTTCACAAATGACCCTTCAGACCCTACATACTCCTACATCGGTTTTGAAATTAGAGAACTAAGTGAAACGAGTTCAAACATAGTAGATAGTCAAGATGTATGGAACTATGAAGAAATTTTACCATCTCTTCATTCAGATATTATATATATTCAGCGAGACGGCATGTCTATGGAGTTCTCCTTAGATTCAAGAGAGATTGATGAAGACAGAAAGTGCTACATTTATTACGGAAACTTCACAGGTGAATCAAGATAATATTGATATATCTATGCAACAAAAAAACCTTACGTATAAAACGTAAGGTTTTTATATAGCCCCACATATGCCGTTCTCTCTAGATGTCCATAAACCTGCTCTCACAGGTGGATGCTCTCACAAATGTTTGTAACTTCCTTCTTAAAAAGATGGCATGTTAGCTACATTTAAATATTGAACTTCCATATTAAACTTATTGGTTTAAGACATGCATAAGCTACGTACACCGTAGGAATTTTATATAAGGTTAGTTGAAATAAGACCCCCGCACGTGCCGCTCCTCGTAAATGTCCAAAAACCCGCTACTCGCAGGTGGATGCCCTCACAGTTACCGTACATCTTCCTCCACAAAGAAGGCTTGATGATGGTCGCTAAATATTGAGCTTCCGTATAACTAACATCGGTTTTAGACATAAATAAGTTACGCACACCGCAGGATGTATTATTTACTTGTCGTTATATTATCACATTGTTTCTAATGTGTAAAATACAAAGTTTTTCGAGCAATCTCTTGCTTGTGACCTTATTTTAATACAAATTATTTTTGCATGCAAGTGATTAATCTTCTTCTTTTGCAATTTGATTTTCTGGATAAGAAATCCAATCACTCCAGCTACCTGCATACAATTTTACATTTTGGAATCCAGCTAATTTTAATGCAACGATATTTGGGCACGCTGTAACACCAGAACCACAATATACAATTGTTTCCTTATCTTTCGAAAGATTTTGGAAGCGTTCTTGTTGCCCAGCTCCATTCTTAAATTGTCCTGATTGCAACATTCCATCCTTCCAAAAATGGTTTACCGCTGTCGGAATATGACCTGCTTTATGATCGACAAGTTCCTCGACACCAGCATAACGCTTTGGCTCTCTAGAATCAATTAATGTAACATCCGCACCTGCACGGATATTCTCTCTGACCGTTTCCATCGTTACAAGCATATGATCTTGTATGTTAGCTTTGAATGTTTTTCGTATAACAACAGGAATTTCCGTTGTTGTCGGTAGTCCATTCTCTTTCCAAGCCGGGAAACCACCATCTAATATATATACTTTCTCATGTCCTACATAGTTACATAACCACCATAAACGAGCAGCATTTGCACCGGCTTGACTGTCATACGCAATTACTTTCGTATGTTCATCAATACCAGCCTCCGAAAGCTTGTCTGCAAACTCCTCAATATTTGGTAAAGGATGGCGGCCACCATGTTCTGCTATAGGACTTGATAAATCTAAATTCAAATCAAAATATAACGCATGAGGAATATGTCCTTCTTCATACTTTTCTCTACCCCAATTAGGATTCGCTAAATCAAAACGACAATCGATTATACGGACATTCTCATCTTCTATATGCTCACGTAACCATTCGACTGTAACTATCATCTTTAAAGACCTTCTTTCTCTTTCAAACGACTTACATACTCCATAACCATTTCTTCTGTAACATATTTACGCTGCAAGGTAACACCATTTTTTGCAAGATCATTAATTTGCTTCGTTACAACATTAATGACATCAACCGAAAATTCTTTCCCATTTGACGCAAGAGATACGGCAGCTTCAATAGCTGCTTCACGCTGTGCATCTAATTGTAAACATGCTTTTACACTTTCATTTTGTTTACGAGAATGTGCTGTAATTGCTTTATGTACTTCCATCTTCTCTTCCCCCTAAATAGTTATACGTTTTTATTCAATTCCATTGCAAGCCGGATCATATCACGACATACAATCCCATTTTCAATAATCTCTTCTTCATAATGCTTCGAAAAGTAATCAAAATCAATAGAAAAAATACGAAATCCACATTTTTGATATAAAGCAAATTGTGAAACACTAGAATTGCCTGTACCAACTTCAAGTTTTGACATACCATATCCTTTAGCAGTTTCTACAGCATGCCTTAATAGCTTCTTCCCAATCCCTTTTCCTTGTAAATGCTCTGCAACCGCAATATTCATGATTTCCATCGTCTTTGGCCTTGTTTCCAAAAGAACATATACACCGATAACACTCCCCCCCTGCTTAGCTACGTATGTTAATCCTCTTTGTACATATGTAGCTATTTGCCGTTCACTTGGATCAGCAAGTAGCAATAAAGACTTCGGTATAGCCTCTTTTGGAATACGTTCTATTACAACAGACATAAAAAATTCCCCCTTCTCTATTGTTCTAAACCCTCCTTGTCTACCATAAGTAATAGAAAGGAGGGATTCACCATGGACAACAATGAGAAAAAATGCAACGTCATCTCTATTGATGGAAAGAAGAAGAAAAGCGACACGTATTCCTATCCAAAATTAGTAGTTGAAAACAAAACATATGAATTTTCTTCATTCGTCTTATGCGGTGAAACACCAGATGGCAGACGACTCGTTCTTACTCATATGATTTCTACCGATGAATTTGCTGGATTTGTAAAATCTTTAGATACTGTACTGCAAAAGAAAATTGAACGAATCTTTTTCTCCTAACGACTATATAACATAAATTTCTTTTTCAATCTCTACTAACTGCTTTTGCAATTGTTCTTTACTTTGTTCATATAGAGATACATCGATCGTTTCAGCCAATGCAAACAATATACTTTCATAATAGTTCATCACATCTTGCTGCATCACTTTTTGGAATAAGTTCCACTTCATATCCCACTCTTGCTTATAATGATGAACAAATAAATCTTTTTCATCAGCTACATAGTTTGATACGAACGGTTCTAATACAGATTTAGCGTCTTCTTGCATAAAAGCTTTGTCATTCTTTTCAAAAAAGCTTTTCTCATTTTTAAAATGTGCCAGTGCTTTTTTGAAATCTTTTATTTCAACTGAAGGGAACGGTTCTTTATGTGTAATATCTTTATATTCATACTCCACTATTCCATTCATAGAAATTGATTCATTTTCTACTTTACAGTTCACTACAATTTCGTCCTTTGCACGCTTCATCGCTTCGTCTATCCATTTTTCAAGGCGTAATGATGTCGCACGCATTTCTTGCAATAAATCATGCTGAATAAATGCTACTAATTCCATAACACACTGTTGCAATTGTGTTTTCACATTTCCATCCGTTCGAAGTGACGTCGGATTAATAAATTCAGTAAACACATCGTTATAGCGTAGGAATAGACGCTGTTGCACGTAATAAAGCAACTCTTTCACTTCATTTTGCATCGCCTGTTCTTCAGCAAGTACACTATATGATGAAATGATATGAAGTAGTTGATCACGCTCTGCTTCATATTTTTTCGTTTGCTTCTCTTTCTCTTCATTCCCCTGTTTTGCACCCTTTATCATGTTTACTAAAAGCTGATCTGCCCCTTGCAAAGCACCATATAGAGCATGCACAGAAACAAGCATTAAATCTCTCATCATAAAGGACGTAAATGATTCCTCAAACTTCGTAATCCCAGAGTTTTGTAAAATACCATACTTCTCTTTTTCAACATTCTTTCCTTGTTTCTCTTCAAGCGCACATAAACTTGAAATTGCAAATAAACGCGGATTTCTAATACCGTATTGCAGCAGCTGATCTGCGATATAACCTTTTACCATTTCAAGTTCTTCTTCAGACTCTGCTAAATCCGCCGCATTAATTAAGAAGAACATTTTATCAAGGGCAAAAGTATCTTTTACACGACCAAGCTGAATTAAAAATTCACGGTCAGCACGAGAGAATACATGGTTATAATATGTTACAAATAAAATAGCATCTGCGTTTTTAATATACTGGAATGCAACATCCGTATGGCGAGCATTAATAGAATCCGCTCCAGGTGTGTCTACAAGCGCTACTCCCTGCCTTGTTAAAGCACAATCATAATAAAGTTCCATATACTCAACGAAGCATGATTTCTCTTCATTCGCTACATAATCAGAGAACTCTTCTAATGTAACTTGTACTTGTTCTCCTAAATAAGTAGAAACTGCATCATACCCTTTTTGTACCGCTCGTAAAAAGCTAAATGTTGTTTTTTGCTTCCCAGTTGGTGAAGGATATTTCATAACTTTATCGATTTGCGCTAACGCTTCATCTAACGTAGCAATCTCATAATGAAACAGCTTATAAACAGCTTTCATATCTTCTAATAACGCTTGCTTTGATTTAAACTGAACAATTACTGTTCCGTGTGGTTTTTCCTCTGTAACCGGCAAAATTTGATTAATCGTTGCCGTCGTCGGGTTTGGTGATACAGGAAGTACTTTCTCACCGAGTAAGGCATTGGCAAATGATGATTTTCCAGCACTAAATGCCCCGAATAACGCTACTGTAAATTGTTTTGTTTCCACACGTCTTCTTTTCTCTATTACCTCTTGCTGTACATGTTTCAGCGCAGGCAATGGCTCTAATATCGTTTCAGCTTTTTTCACTTTCTCTAATATCCGCTGAATATTTAAAGCCACCGTTCCTTTCAGCTCTTCTTCATGAACCGCTACGTTATTGTTTACGATTTCCTGCTCTTGTAGTGTAAATTTCTCACTAACAATTTGTGCCTCCCTTTGCAATATCTCATCTATTTGCAACCCTTCAGGCGTAGCAACATGATCGTGCCAAACATTTCGTAAATAGTCTTCATATGCCTCCAAATTGTTACTGTATTGTAATTGTGTTTCTTTCGCCGTTTGCAACATCGTATATGTTTCAATCTCTTCTTCAATACGAGCAACTGCTTCTCTCACCTTTTGCTTTAAAACGACCGCACTTTTATCAAAAATTTGCTGCGCTTTTATAAAATAACGTTTCTTCAGTTCATTCGCTACATCCGCTGTATAAAGAAGTAAGTAATCACCTGTGAAACCTGCGCCTTGTTTAATTACTTCAGCCAACATTTCTGGTCCGAAAGCAATTTCTAACCCATATATGTCTTTCCCAATTTCCTCCGTGAACAATCCTTCTTCTTTTAAGAAGGCTACAATAAATTCCTTCACATGAAAATCAAGCTGCGTTTCAACAGTCTTTTGAAGGGCAGAATAAAACGCCTCTACACGTCTTTGTTTTTCTTGCTCCGTCTTTCCTTTCGCAAATAGCAAACCGACCTTAAATTTTGTTAATTTCGTTTCTAAATATGCATTTGCCAATTCTCTCATTTCAAACGGCATTAAATATGCGTTATCTAATATAGCTTGTAAACCTTTTATAAATTCATTTCTCACATAAGATTCTTTACTTGCCTCACGATTTTTCGCTTCCGTTAACTCTTCCTTCTTTTCAACTACCTCTGAAATAGAAAGTGGTGATGCTAACTCTTCCTCATATTTCAAGAGAGCTTTTTCATTTTCAGAAACAATAAACGAGAAATGTTCCCCCATTAAATATTCTGTTTCTCGCTCCATTCCAGTCCTTACATACTGCTCTTTTTCTTTCATAATAGAAGTAATTAACGCTTCTAAGCTTCTAATTTCATTATGTGGATGGTTCATCATTCGTAATGACGTATAATAAACACCATCTACTTCAATATCCCAGTTAGAGAATGATTGTTTTACACTATCTTTATAATTCTCAAACGATAATTCATTTTCTTTATGTTTATCTATTTGATTTACAACGAGATAAACCGTTTTATTACGTTGTTTCAATTCTTTAACAAATTGTAAATTCACTTCCGATTGGACGTGATTATAATCCATCATATAAAAAATGACATCTGCCAGATGAAGTGTCGACTCTGTCGCTAATTGATGGGCATCATCTGTTGAATCGATCCCTGGTGTATCAACTAACATAACCCCTTCAGGAATCGGCGCGTCGTTTCGATAAATATGAACACCAATTACTTCATCGCCGTCTTTACAAATTTGTTTTAATTCTTCTGCTGAATATGCACCGTCATATTCGTACTGCTCTCCAGATTTAACCGTTACAACAACACGATCCATTCCTTTTTCAATTTTGACAACGTTAGCGCTTGTCGGAATTGGACTTGTCGGTAACAACTGCGCTTTATATAGATGATTCATCATCGTTGATTTCCCTGCAGAGAAGTGACCGCAGAACGCTATCATAAGCTGTTCTTGTTTATATTTTTGAATTACCTCAAACAACTTTAAACTATTCTCTGCATCGCCGTGTTTTTGCCACTCTTCATAAAAACAAACAAGTTTTTTCATACCGTTTGTCTGTACTATGTTTGTCATCCCCTTGTTCCCCTTTATCCAAGATGTATATACTTTTCCCCGCTATTTGCGAGCTCATAACCAGTGAGAGTTACACCTACCCATTGATTACAGTTTCACTTTACTATCATACTAAATTTTCAGCATATTCTCATTAAAAATAAAAAATCCCTTTCATTCTTTTTACAAATGAAAGGGATTTTATGTCATATCACTCATTTTGCTGTTCCTACTCCATTTAAAACATACTTCGCAATAACTGCATATACAGCGACTGTACCTACTACTAATGCATATACCATACTTACGCACCAACCTTTTTTTGATAATGATTATCACTTTTGAATACAGTTTATCATTAAAGAGAATCATTATCAACACTTTTCATAAAGAAAGCTCCTTATAAGAAGGAGCTTTACTGCCTGTTTTGAAAAAGGTTAAAACTTGTTGTGCACTCTTATTATATCTCATCCTACATAACTTAACAGTTTAAAAAAATGGAAATATCCCCTATCTCCTCCACCTTACATTTCGTATAATAAAAGGGGATTACTTAACAAGGAGGAAAAAAATGACACAAAATCTCACACAAGACGAGAGGATACACTCCATTGATATTATTAGAGGAATAGCTGTACTAGGTATTTTTCTTGTGAATTGGCCTGTTATCGCCGGGGTTGACTCACGTGATCTTTCAGGAATTTACGAAGGGATAGACAGCTACATTCGCCTATTTTACGATATGTTTATTCAAACGAAATTTTATACAATTTTTTCGTTTTTATTCGGATTAGGTTTTTATATTTTTATGAGTCGTGCTGAAGCGAAAACAGATCATCCAAAAATTTTATTTGTTCGCCGCTTACTTATTTTATTATTATTCGGTTTCTTACATTACGTTCTTTTATGGGACGGAGACATTTTACATACTTATGCGATTGCTGGATTTTTCTTATTTTTATTTTATAAGAGAGAACCTCGTACTATTTTAATATGGGCTATCGTTTTATTGAGTATTTTTCAATTCATTATGCTAATGGCTGGTATTACGGTTGCATTGGTACCAAAGGAAGAGCTAGGTTTTTCCTTACCTATCATGCCATTAGAAGACTGGCTGTCACAAATACAAAATCGTTTCCATGCATTTTACGCTGATGGAATTGGATTAAATTTACTTATGCTCCCAGAAACAGTTGGGCTGTTTTTACTTGGTTTATACGCCGGCAAAAAGGATATTTTCCGCCGCGCGAAAGAGTTAGATCCAAAGCTTAAAAAATGGCAAATTATTATGTTCCTTTTTACATTACCAATGTGGTTCTTCATGGTTCGTTACTTCTTATCAAAACCATTTTATGAACCAATTTATATGCAGGTCTTTACAATGTTTAGCGGAAAAACGTTATTCATATTCTACATTTTCACACTAATGCGTTTATTACAAAAAGAAAAATGGCAAACGTTATTACGTCCATTCCAATACGTTGGACGAATGGCATTAACAAATTACATCTCGCATACAATTGTTACATTACTTGTATTCGGGCTATTGTTTAAAAATGATTATCTGGCTCCACTATGGGTTGGACCACTATTCTGCATTAGTTTCTACACGTTACAAATCTTTATTAGCCGCTGGTGGCTTTCACATTACCAATACGGACCACTTGAGTACATTTGGCGTCTTGGTACTTATGGGAAAATGATGCCACTTAAAAAGAAAAGCAAGGTCTCATAACGAGACCTTGCTTTTTTACGCTTCTCTTACTGCACTTTGCATAGATACTGGCTCTTCTTCTACTTTCACTTTGCGCTGCGGCACCATATTAAATACGATATTTAAAAGTACTGCTGACGCACTTCCAAGTACAATTCCGTTATCTGTTAAAATACGAATGCTTTCTGGGAGTTGTGAAAATAATGTAGGAACGACTGTTACGCCAAGCCCAATTCCGACAGAACATGCAACGATTAATAAGTTTTCTTGTCTTCCGAAGTCAACGCTACTTAACATTTTAATACCATATGCCATAACCATACCGAACATCGCTAACATCGCACCGCCCAGTACTGATTTTGGAATAATTGTTGTAATAGCTGCGATTTTTGGAATGAAACCAAGTGCGATTAACATACCACCGCAAGTATAAATAATAACGCGATTTCTTACTCCAGTTAATTGAACAAGTCCTACGTTTTGAGAGTATGTTGTATATGGGAACGCGTTGAAAATGCCACCTAACACCATCGCTAATCCTTCTGCGCGATAGCCTTTTGTTAATTCTTTTTCACCGATTTTTTTATTGCAAATATCAGATAATGCAAAGTATACACCCGTTGCTTCTACAATCCCTACACAAGCAACGAGAATCATCGTAATAATTGGTGTTAATTCAAATGTTGGTGTACCAAAGTAAAATGGTTGAATACCGTGGAACCAATCCGCCTCTCCAACCGCTTGCAAACTTACTTTCCCCATAAACGCTGCAACGATAGTACCGAACAATAGACCTAGTAAAATAGAGATTGAACGAATAAATCCATCAAAGAAACGATACATAATGATGATAAATAATAACACACCAAATGCTAATGCTAAATTTTCAAGACTACCGAAATCCTTACTTCCTACTCCTCCAGCCATATCATTAATTGCTGCTGGAACAAGTGTAACTCCAATTACAGTAACAACAGATCCTGTTACAACAGGTGGAAACAGTTTTACAAGTTTTCCAAATAATTTCGCAAAAATAACAACGAATAACCCAGCAGCAATAATTGCTCCATAAATTGAAGACACACCGTATTGTTTTCCAATCGCAATCATCGGTCCAACGGCTGTAAATGTACAACCAAGTACAACGGGAAGTCCTATACCGAAAAAGCGATTTGATAATGCTTGTAAAATTGTCGCAACGCCGCACATTAATAAATCAATTGAGACTAAATATGTTAACTCTTTTTGATTTAAACCAAGTCCACCGCCCACAATAAGCGGAACGATAATTGCTCCAGCATACATTGCAAGCATATGCTGCATACCAAGCGATGCAATTTTAAATGGATGCTGCTTCATCGTTTATTTCACCTCCGCAGTTTCTTGCTGTACAAATGTAACTGTGCCGTTATCAAGTGATGCAATTTCTGCTAGTGATTCAACACGAACGCCTTGTTCACGAAGCTTCTTTCCTCCATCTTGAAATGCTTTTTCAATAACAATTCCAATTCCTGCAATACTCGCTCCAGCTTGCTCTACTAAACTCATTAAACCTAAAGCAGCCTGACCGTTTGCTAAAAAGTCATCGATGATTAATACACGATCATTTTCATCGATATGATTTCGAGATAATGAAATTTCATTTGTTTCTTGTTTTGTAAATGAATATACGTTTGCAACGTACATATTATCTTGTAACGTTAACGATTTACGTTTTCGTGCAAAAATTACTTTTACACCAAGCTCTAATGCAGCCATAACTGCTGGTGCAATGCCTGAAGATTCAATCGTCACGATTTTTGTAATGTTCTCTTCTTTAAAACGTTTAGCAAATTCTTTTCCGATTTCTTGCATAAGTACTGGATCAATTTGATGATTTAAAAAAGCATCTACCTTTAATACGTCACCAGATAAAACCTTTCCTTCGTTCAAAATCTTTTCTTGTAATACTTTCATGTTTGTTCCCCCTCTTATGCAATAAAAAAACTCCAAAAGCCGCCACCACTCGTTACAAGTGAGAGACGCGCTTTTGGAGTTTCGCAAAAAAAGAATGCTAAACAAGCAATTATATTCGTCCTCACTCATAGTCAAAGTATTTACGGTACTTCGGTAGAAACTTGCAGGCCATATCCCCGCGATTATATGAGTGTAGCTAACTATTTATTTTATAGAAGGATTATAACGTACTTTTTATGCTTTGAAAAGCATTTATCGAAAAAACACGTACAAATTTTTAAAAACTACTATTTTTGTTCGAGTTTTGCAAACTCTTTCATTTCCAATTACAACTTCGTTAAAATGATTGGCCCATCTTTTGTAATCGCAATTGTATGCTCATATTGAGCTGATAATTTCCTGTCCATCGTTCGTGCAGTCCACCCATTTAAATCTACTTTAGAATATCGCATACCTATATTTACAATCGGTTCAATTGTAATTACCATTCCTTCTTGTAACTGAGGTCCTTGTCCTTGTTTCCCAAAATGAAAAATTGCTGGTTCTTCATGAATCTCTTTACCGATTCCATGTCCCGTAAAGTCTCTTGCAACAGAAAAACCTTCATTTGTTACATAACTTTCAATTGCATAGCCAATATCTCCTACATGGTTATCGATTATCGCCTGGTCAATTCCTTTATACAAAGCATTCTCAGCTACTAACAACAACTTTTCTGCTTCATCAGAAACTTTTCCAACTCTATACGTCCAAGCAGAATCTGAAAGACCCCCATTTAAGTTTACTACCGTGTCAATTGTTACAATATCACCCTCAGTTAAAGGAACATCGGCCGGAAACGCATGACACATTTCATCGTTTACAGATGCACATATCGCATATGGATATCCGTTGTACCCTTTCTGCTCAGACGTTGCACCATGCTGTTCTAAATATGCTTCAACAAACGTATTAATTTCTTTTGTAGTAATACCTGGTTTCATCATCTTCGCAATTTCTCTATGACATGAAGCAAGTAATTTTCCAGATTCATGCATTAACTCTATTTCATTTTTCGTTTTAATTATACTCATGCTGTCTCTCCTTACTAAACTTGCTATTTACTATTAAACTTCAATCATACACATCCTCTTCCCAAATTTCAAAACTTCCAATTACAAAAAGTATGATTTATTTCTGCATAAAAAAACAGAAGGAGATTCTTCTGTTTTTTAATCATTTTTACATATATAATTCATTTTCAAAAACTCAAAACAACTACCATTTGTTTTCTGTATAAACGTTCCAACTACTTCAAACCCTGCCCTTTTATACACTTTAATCGCTCTCTCATTAAATATAGCTACTGATAGTGTTATATACTTGCATCCATATTTTTCTTTACTAAAAGCTAGTATAGCGTTTAAGAACTGTAAACCAAATCCGTTCCCAGTTATATTAGGTCTCATTCCAAGACCAATATCAACCGTTCCGTCATTTATTTTACAAACAGTAAAATAACCAATGAGAGTGCCATTTTCCTTCACAGAAAATGTATGATTCCCTCTACTTTCATCATGTAAAAATTCAGCTAAATCTTCTTCATCTGCCTCTATATCGTAAAAGGAATATTTCCCTTCATAATGCCAGTTGTATGCAATTTCTTCTGCTTCTTCTTGCGTCATTACTTTATATGTATAGTCCATTCTCCCATCCCCCTTTAAAAAAGAGCTGCTTTTGAACTGCACCCCAATTGTTAGACACAGTCTAACAATTGGGGTGCAGTTTTTCTATGGCTAAATTTACAGCTGATGAAAAAATACAAATCGTTCTACGTTATTTGAACGGAAATGAAAGTTATCGAGAAATGGGTAGATCGCTCGGTATAAGTGACACAATCATTTTGAATTGGGTAAACCAATATAAACAGAATGGTCTGGAAGCTTTTCTAAAACGATGTACAAATTACACACAACAATTTAAACTAGACGTACTAAACTTTATGATTGAAAACGGTATGTCCTTATTTGAGACGGCAGCTATCTTTAATATTCCTGCCCCTTCAACGATTTCTGTTTGGAAAAAACAGCTCGAAACACAAGGAATTGATGCCCTTCAATCTAAGAAAAAGGGGCGTCCATCCATGAAAAAAGATTCAAATAAACAAGTAAAACAACCTTTAGCTGAAGGATCAGTCGAAGCACTTGAAGCACGCATTAAACAGCTTGAGATGGAAAATGAGTACTTAAAAAAGTTAAATGCCTTAGTTCAAAACAAGGAAAAATCACAAAACAAGACAAAGCGCAAGTAGTCTATGNTATTTTTTTTAAAATCAGGGTAATTAGAAAGCAGAAATACTGATCTAAACTATATTCTACGAGGGAGATGGACATATGAAAAAAGTAGAAATTGATGTTAGTAATAACAAGCTTTTAATAGTAAAGGATGGAAATGTTACAGCATTCAATCCACCGGAGAGTGGTTTTGGTGAGCAAGTTGCTGTTTGGATAAACGGTAAAGTTGATCGTGTAGATACTAAGTTTACTGAAAAGATAAAATAATCATTTTAAGAAAGTAGGTTCGCTTATGAGTGTAGCGAGAAATCATGAAGCGATGAAGGAATCACGGTTGAAGGTATACATCGCTTTAGAAGAAGCTAACTTCATTTGGGATGAAAGAGATGTAATTCGTTTTCGTGAAATGTGGAGTCAAGGCATGAGTTTACCAAAGATGGCAAAAGCGTTAAGGAGACATCAAGCTGAGGTTGCTATCCTTGTAATAGATCAGGCTGATAAGTATTTAATTAAAAATCGTCCGATAGGATTAGGGATTTGCTAAATAGGAAGGGGAAAGCAAAATGAATTTAACTAAAATATTCAGAATGCAAAAGGTGTTAGATACAAGAATCATTGAGGAGCATGGATTAGAAGGGCAAAATTTATTTTACAATATGATTCTTGCATTACAGGTTGAAATTGGAGAACTTGCAAATGAAACAAGATGCTTTAAGCATTGGAACAATAAAGGACCTAGTGAAAAAGAAGTTATTTTAATGGAGTATGTAGATGGATTTCATTTTATATCTTCATTAGGGAATGGCATCGGATTTAATCCTAATGAATATAGCCTGAAGTTATTAGAACATAATGCAAACGTCTATACCGCAAGTACGCTAGTAAATCAATTTAACAATGTATATGAAGCTTGTATCGGAATTTCGTGCAACTCAAGACATTGAGCTTTATGAGGAATTATTGTACTCGTTCTTAGGTTTAGGTAAGAAATTAGGAATCACATTTGAAGAGATTGAGCAAGGTTATTACAAAAAGAATGAAGTGAACCACCAGCGCCAAGATAACGGATATTAAGACCAAATTTGAATTTTATAAAAATAAATATTGAGGATAATCCTTATAAATAAAGGCTCCACTCTCAAAAGGGTGAGAGTGGAGTCTGTGGATGATATTACTGAGTTCTTGGGATGGTGAACATCAGCACATAAATAATAGTATGAGTATTCAGAAAAATCATTGAGTAAATGTTTCCGATTTTTCAAATTATAGTTAATTGATTTTCATTAAACAAATGCGTTATTTGAATAGAAAATGGCAGGTAATTGACTAAGTTACCTGCCGTGTGCCTAAAAAGTCCGGAGGGGTAAAGCTCCATTTTTAAAGAGTGTAGTCATGGGAAGTTGACTTGAGGATAGTTTGTGTAATGTAAAAAAGATTATTCGTATAGGAGAATGAAAAAAGAGCACATATCAAATATGTACTCTTGAAAAAAGGAGGCTCCTATAAGCGATGAAACATAATACTACAACATATGATTGCCTCATTTAAAGGTGCAAGGAATGTACAAAATAGTTATTGTGTTGAACAAAAAAACATGCACAAAAATTGTGCATGTATAGTAAAAGCTATGTCTTGTCTATGTAAATATATGCTTAGTTTATATAAATCGTGTGTATGTTTGAACGAAATGGTTATTTGCAAATATAAAGAGCGCTTTTTAAGGCGCTCCATGACCAAAACTAAAATTGAAAAAGAATACCACATGATATTTTATGTATGTTCTTAATACATGTGCAGATCTTTCTTTTGCACAACAAAGCAGCTAGTTAATAAAACTAACTGCTTGTTGTACAAAAGAAACGCTCCGCTTACAGAAATAGTTTGTAACTTTAAGTTACAAAAATAGTATGAACAGGGTTGAAAATGTTATGCAGAGATGAAAAAAATAAAATAAAAAAGAGCACCATGCATTGAACTGCACCCCAATTGTTAGACACAGTCTAACAATTGGGGTGCAGTTTTTCTATGGCTAAATTTACAGCTGATGAAAAAATACAAATCGTTCTACGTTATTTGAACGGAAATGAAAGTTATCGAGAAATGGGTAGATCGCTCGGTATAAGTGACACAATCATTTTGAATTGGGTAAACCAATATAAACAGAATGGTCTGGAAGCTTTTCTAAAACGATGTACAAATTACACACAACAATTTAAACTAGACGTACTAAACTTTATGATTGAAAACGGTATGTCCTTATTTGAGACGGCAGCTATCTTTAATATTCCTGCCCCTTCAACGATTTCTGTTTGGAAAAAACAGCTCGAAACACAAGGAATTGATGCCCTTCAATCTAAGAAAAAGGGGCGTCCATCCATGAAAAAAGATTCAAATAAACAAGTAAAACAACCTTTAGCTGAAGGATCAGTCGAAGCACTTGAAGCACGCATTAAACAGCTTGAGATGGAAAATGAGTACTTAAAAAAGTTAAATGCCTTAGTTCAAAACAAGGAAAAATCACAAAACAAGACAAAGCGCAAGTAGTCTATGAATTAAGGCATAAATATTCGGTGAAGGCACTCGTGGAGCTAGCTACTATTCCTCGAAGCACGTATTATGATTTAGTAAAGAAAATGAATCGTCCAGATGTAGATGCCGATTTGAAAGCCGAGATTAAAGCGATTTATGAGGAAAATGAAGGTCGTTATGGTTATCGTCGCATTCGTGATGAATTAACGAATCGTGGCCAGAAAGTGAACCACAAGAAGGTTCAGCGCATTATGAAAGAGCTTGGGTTAAAGTGTGTTGTGCGTATGAAGAAATATAAATCCTATAAAGGAAAAGTCGGTAGAATTGCACCTAATATTTTAGAGCGTAATTTTCATACAGATGCACCGAATCAAAAGTGGGTAACAGACATCACAGAGTTTAAATTGTTTGGAGAAAAACTGTATGTATCACCTGTATTAGATTTGTATAATGGTGAAATTATTACCTATACAATTGGTTCTAGACCGACGTATTCGCTTGTTTCAGACATGTTAGAGAAAGCATTGGAACGTTTACCTGAAACCCACCAGCTACTGATGCATTCGGATCAAGGATGGCATTATCAAATGAGACAGTACGTCCGGACACTTGAATCAAGAGCTATCGTCCAGAGTATGTCTCGAAAAGGCAACTGTTACGACAACGCAGTAATAGAAAATTTCTTTGGGATTATGAAGTCGGAGTTCCTCTACATAAAAGAATTTGAAAATGTAGAGCACTTTAAAATAGAATTAGAAAAATATATAGATTATTATAATACGAAACGGATTAAGGCAAAATTAAAAATGAGCCCGGTACAATACCGGACTCACTTTTATCAAGCTGCCTAATGAAATAACCGTGTCTAACTTTTAGGGGTCACTTCACAATTAAGCAGCTCTTTTTTTACAACTCATAAATCTCTTTATATTTCGCTTCTAAATAATCAGCTAAGTAGTTTGCATTTAAGCCTTCACCTGTTACATCTTCTAAAATTTCAAGTGGCTTTTTCGTTTTACCGTATTGGTGAATGTTTTCTGTTAACCATTCACGAATTGGTGTTACGTTTCCTTCTTCTAATAATGCATCAAAGTTCGGAATGTCTTTTAACATTCTTTGCTTAAATTGCGCTGCATACATATAACCAAGTGCATAAGATGGGAAGTATCCAAATGAGCCACCAGCCCAGTGAACATCTTGCAATACACCTTGCGCATCATTTTCCGGACGAATTCCTAAATATGCTTCCATCTTATCATTCCAAGCTGCTGGTAAGTCCTTCACTTGTAATGTACCATCAAATAATTCTTTCTCTAATTCATAACGCACCATAACATGAAGCGGGTATGTAAGCTCATCTGCTTCTATACGAATGAATGACGGCTTCGATTCGTTAATTGCATCATAAAATTCATCGACTGACATATCATCAAATTGACCATCGCTATACTCTTTTAATAAATCATAATTTTTCTTCCAGAATGATTTATTACGGCCGATAAAGTTCTCAAAGAATAATGATTGTGATTCGTGAATACCCATAGATGTACCACTGCAAAGTGGTGTACCTTCAAATTGTTCTGCAATGTTTTGTTCATATACTGCATGACCACATTCATGAATTGTTCCAAATACAGCCATACGGAAATCTTTTTCATCATAGCGTGTCGTAATACGAACATCCCCTCTATTTAATGTAATTTCGAAAGGATGTACTGTTTCATCAAGACGACCTGCTTCAAAGTCATAATTCAATTGCTTTAATAGTTCTAATGTAAAGTTCTTTTGTTTTTCTTTTGAAAACTGTTCCGATAAAGCACTTGTTTTTAATCCTTTTTTAGACTCAGAGATTTCTTTTACAAGCGGCACGATACGCTCACGAAGTTGACCAAATACGTGATCTAAAACTTCTACTGTAATACCTGGCTCATACATGTCTAATAATGTATTGTATTTATATGTTTCATAACCCCAATATGTAATAAATTTCTTTTTAAATTCAACAATTTTTTCTAAGTACGGGCGGAACATTTCGAAATCAGATTTTTCGCGAGCTTCTTCCCACACACTCTCTGCTTTCGCTTCTAATTTCACATAAGCCTCATATTCAGCTTGTGGAATTTTTTTATTTCTATCATATTCTTTCCGACACTCTTCAACCATTTTCTTTGTCGTTTCAGAAAGTTTATCTTCACGTATTAAAGCTTCAAGTTCTGTTAAATAGTTTCCCATCTCATCTGAAGTCGACATAGCAAACACTTCTGACGAAAGCATACCAATTACTTCTGAACGCTGATCTACACCTTTTTTTGGTGCACCTGTTCTTAAATCCCAAAACATTAAACTTAATGCTTCTCCGTAATTCTGTATCTTCTTCACGTATGTTAAAAATTGTTTTTCTACCTCATATGTAGCAACTGTCATCGTATAAAAGCCTCCTTTTTCTACCTCAAACTTAATTCGACACGGAAACATAAATTCCTTTTATAATAGAAAAAAAGCTTGGCAAGCGCCAAGCTTTCTCCTTATAATTCTTTACCTTCTACTGGCAGTACATTTTTCACAGCTGCAACTACTTTCTCATCTTCTGAATCAGATAAGAAGATTGATATAGCACCTTTATCTTCACTTGTACGAATTAAACGCCCAATTCCTTGACGAAGTCGTAAAATCATATATGGTACATCTACATCCCAGAATGGATCATTTACGTGCTTACGTTTCGCTTCAAACACAGGATCGTTTGGAGGGAATGGTAATGACCAAATAATAACGTGTGATAATGATGAACCAGGAATATCTAAACCTTCCCATAAATGAACCGCACAAAGTACAGTCTCTTCTTCATTTTGGAAACGAGAAACGAGCTGGCTAATTTCCTGATCTCCTTCATATAAGAACGGAACCGACATTTGCTCCTTACTTACATACTCTTTGAACGCTGCAAGCTCTTGCGTTGTACGGAATAATACAAGCGTACGTCCATTTGTTTTTTGTATATTTTCAAGTGTATATTGACACTTTCTTTCCCATTCATTTTCTTTCGTATGCGATAGTAAGTTTACTGCCATTTGCTCTTCGTAATCAAACGGTGAAGCAACTGAGAATGATAAGTAATCTTTTACCCCTAGGCTATTAGCTGTAAACGCGAATGAATCATTGTTCGATAATGTCGCAGAAGAGAAAATATACGGTATTTTCTTCGAGAACAC
Source organism: Bacillus sp. PPSBB_2 (assembly GCF_045291115.1). Taxonomy (NCBI): domain Bacteria; kingdom Bacillati; phylum Bacillota; class Bacilli; order Caryophanales; family Bacillaceae; genus Bacillus; species Bacillus sp. PPSBB_2. The sequence goes on along the minus strand of NZ_CP147983.1, from coordinate 1,632,568 downwards.
TTTCTCTTGTAATACTTCTTCAACTGCACGCGGCATAATCACTAATGTGAAGGCACCATCACCTTCTTCCCCCCAAGTAATTACATTTTTCTCGTGCATGAACAGACGAAGTGAATGTTCTAATACATCTAAATGCTCATCAACAATATTTAAATCATACGTGTTTACTGTATGCATTTCACTTTCGAATACTAATGCATCTCCAACTTCACCGATTTTTGCATAAAGTCGTTTCGCTTCAGCTGTTACTTTTTCTGTCACAGTAATTTCTAAACGATCAGAACCGGCAATTTCTTTTTTGTTTTCTTGTAACACATCAAAGAATCGCTCTGTTTGCCAAATTGTTTCTTCTACTAAATGTGCAAACTCCTCACGAATATCGTTTTGTAGCAATCTCGTTAAAAGTTGCTCCATCATTGTTTGCTTTAAACGGTATGTTAAAGCTTTTTGAGCTGCATATTCTACAAGATGTCCTTCATCGAATACAACGCAGCTACTTTCTGGTAATAACGGAATTTGCCCTTCACGCTTACGAGCATCGTACGTCCAAATATGATCCATATAGAAATCTTGAGAACAAATAATTAAATCTGCTGCTTTACGATAATGTTCACGAGAAAGAGTTTGTCCACAACGATGACGAGAATCACAAGTAAAGCAATCTTGGAAGTAATCCCAATTTACTTTTGACCATTCTTCGTCATTTAAAAGTGGAAATTCTTTTCTGTCACCATAGTGAGTAAAGTTTTGCATCGTACCATGATCGAATACAAACTGTGGTAACTCATAATATACGTCTTCAATTACTTCTGGAGCTCGTCCACTCATAACATCTTCAAGTTTACGTAAGCATAAATAATTATCCATTGATTTTGCAAGCCTTACATCAACAGATAGCCCTAATGCTTCAGATAACTTAGCGATGTCCCCTTCTTCTTTCACAAGCTGCTCAATTAACGTTTCATCTGCACAAGCAATAATAGCTGGTTTCCCAGTATAACGCGCGTAACAAATTGCATATAGAAGATATACAATTGTTTTCCCTGTTCCTACACCAGCTTCTGCGAACATAACTTTCTTTTCTTGGAAAGCGCGTTCTAACTGAAACGCCATAAAAATTTGTTCATCACGCTCTTCAAAGCCTTTTTCCGGAAGGATGTCGTAAAACACATCTCCAATCCACTCATTCAACTTATCATAAAAATTATCTTGTTTTCCTACTTCAAATGGTAATCTCTTCTCAGTAAACATCCTTAGCCTCCAACCAAAAAGTTTTTCTATAAAAAGATAATAGCAACTGCTACGCATATGTATGCATTTGCTTTCCCCTGTTGCAATACATAGAAATTCACGAAAAAAAATTTTCCTTTCGAAAAAGGAAAATTTTCTTCTATATTAATGACTTTAAATACCGTTTATCAATCGCTGTTTCATGTGAAAGAGCTGACAAATATTCTTCTTGTGCTTTTTGTATTTCATCTACAATCGCACCTTGACTATCCACTTCTTTTCCGAGCTCATCATACGTACGGTGAATAGCTTTTTGAATCATTGATAATTGAAAATTATCCATATGACTTCCTCCTTTACGCATTACATAATAGCCAGTATATGCGCGCTGGAGGAGTTTTATACTATGAATTACGCGGTGGACGTTTTCCGAAGTATTGGTAGTAATCTGCCACCAAAACAAACTCATAAACCTAGTAATTTAAAGGTTTCCTCTAATTTCTTTTTTCCGAATCATTTGTTACTACTTCCATAATAATATGTCTAGAAAAAAAATACAATGGATTTATGTATTAGACACATCGTTTTATCTTAACATAATTAGATAACATCTTCAATAATTTATTATATCCTAATTATGAGATGACTATTTGATTCAAAACTGGACAATCTCATCGCTTCTCATTAATCATCTGTATTAGCAAAAAGAAATCGCATGATACTAAAGAAAAATAAGAAGACAAAAAAACCAGCAAAATACCCTGCTGTCACTAGCAAATTTGTATATTTCACATTAACATCTAATACATTCAAATAACCCAAAATAAGTAAATAGAAAGTAGATAAATTCACGCTCAATTCTGTTATATATCTTATCACATACCATCTTTCTCCATTTAACTTATAACAAGTAAGTTTCTCCCAATAAAAATGATATATAAGAAGTAAAAAAACTGATATTATCCCTCCTAATATCACTAAGTAGGCTAAAAAGTTCATTATCATTACAAATACTAACAGGACCTTCTTTAAATATTGATGAGCCATCAATCCCATAAATTAATTATTTAAATCTACAAAAAAATTATAATCAAAACTTTTAATAAAAAACAAAAAGGTCAACAATAAAAAAAGAATTACTTGTATTTTCTGTAATGAAATTTCTTTAAATTCCTTTATACTACGAATTGCTTGTGTTTCAAGTGCCATCTATTTACCTCAATTCTTAAACTTGTATTTTACAAAAATCACAGTATTTATACCCCTATATTTCTTACTAAATTCAACAATAACTTCCGGTTATTCGACATCTGTTAATTTAGATATAAAATTCATCAATTATAACTTCTCCTTTTCAAAAAAGAATTCTTTTTTACACTAGCACACTAATCTCACTATTTTATTAACCTGCCAAAATACCAATAAAAACAAAAACTATAACAATAATTATAATTAAAACCACACCACATCCAACTATATCCATGGTTTGCCCTTTATTAAATTGCTCTTTCCTTCTTTTATACTCTTCTGCATCATATTCCATGTTAATGAATTCACTGTTTCCAGAACGTTTATTTTCTGCTACTTGTTGCAAAAGTTTGGTGTACAATTTAATATCACATTCTATCAAATCTACATATCCATTATGATATCTAATTATTACATGAAATGTAGAATCATTCTTTGCAGACAAAGCCCCTGCTAACGCTCCTGCACCACCTAATGCAATATTCCCAATAACGCCACGAACTACAGCACTTTGCACATTTTTCACACTATCTTCACTAACAATTTCAAGCATTGAAATATTCTGTTTCCATTTTTTTGTATCAATATTTATCAATTCACTTTTTACTTTTTGCCCAATGATTAATTCTTGATTACGCCAATTTAATGTATATCCTTCTTTTAGTATCTGCCCTGTTACCGTCACCCCTGTAAATGGTTCTAAATTCCCCATCCCTACGCCCTCTTTCCTTTAATAAAATTTGCACTTTACTAATAAAAATACCATATTTTTCCATACACATAAACTTCCTATTATGTACTATTTAAAACGATTTTATATTACCCTTAACAAAAACAGAAAATTCAGTTTTTTGTTGAAAAACAATTAAGTATAATATCTATTATATTCTATTCTTGCTATCATTATTTATAAGAATCTATAAAATCCAAAGGAGGATATCATGAACGTTCAAACAAAGGGGAATGAACAGATTACAAAGTTATTAGATAACTGGTATATAGAAATTCGAAAAAGAAATTTAAATAATGCAAAGCAACTAAAAAAGGAACTCGATAAAAACATTACCAGTGTAAAAGACGATAAAAATGTACTTTTATACCACTCTTTATTGAACTTCCGTTATCAATACTTGATGGACAGTTTAAGTATTGGCAAAGATAGTTTTAAAGAAATAGAATCTTTTGATATACCAACAGATGAACCTTTATTATATTATTACCATTTTTTCAAGGCAATGCACTCAAACATAACTGGTGATTATAATTTGGCAAAAGAACATTATGAAAAAGCCGAAATTAAATTAAAACAAATCCCAGATCAACTCGAACAAGCAGAATTTTATTTTAAACTTTCTACCTTCAATTGCCATAACCAACAATATGTTTTAGCACTTAAACAGGTTTCTAAGGCAAAAGAAATTTTTTCTAAATACAATGGTTATGAATTAAACATTGGTTACTGTAATAATCTTTATGGATTAGCATGTATACATTTGAAAGAATATGAATTAGCAGAAGAATGTCTTATCTCTGCATTGGATATATTCCAAAAACAAAACGAAGAACAAGCAACCTTATACGTTCGACATAACTTAGGTTTTATGTATGCAAATCAAAACCTTTCAGAATTAGCAATTCGCTATTTATCCGAAGTAACTGAAAAAATGCCAGCAAACTATAGAGCGATTTTAATTGAAGCATGCGAACATGCAAAAATTAATAATAAAGAAAAAGCATTAGAACTTTTAAAAACAGGTTTAGAAATCAGTTTAAAATTAAAAAATGAGGAATACCAACATCGCTTTAATATCTTACTAACGATAAACAATGAGGTTTCTGGAGAACAATTAGAATCAATAATACTAGCAGGAATGCTCTATTTTGAAAAAGAAAACCTATACGAGTACATTAATGAATATAATGAAAAATTAGCAGTGAAATTTTATCATGAAGGCAATCATTTAAAGGCAAGTAAATACTTCTATCTAAGTTCAAATGCAAGAGAAAAAATTCATGATAAGGGGGCGTTAAAATGAAAAAAGTAATAATTAGTTTAACGGGAATTATGACTGCACTAACATTAACATTTGGTGTACTGGATGCTAAAGATACACATGAAACAATTTATACTGTAAAACAAATGTCGGATGGTCATACTGGTGGTTAATAGGTTGAATTAAAAGGGTGGTTGTAAAATAGATAACCACCCTTTTTTATTTTCATACTTCTTTAAAATCTTTAATTAAATAATTTATTTCGCTTAAAATATCTTTTAAAGTTCATTTAAAACATTTTTATTATGTAAAAGAAGGGCAAAGCCCCACCGAACGAAGTGAGGTAATGAGCCGAAGGCGAATCAAAGAGCGTTAGCGACCTTCCTTTTATACTATCTATTCTTTTTACTATCTATTTTCTATACCTATCACTTTTTGTCCATTTTTGAGACACTTTTTGATATAAGTTTATCAGAAAATGTCACCTTATTTCTCATTTTCGGACAAAAAGTGATATCCCATCGCATTTTAAACAAGTAATTTAATATTCCAAAATGTCCAAGAGGGTATCCTTAATTGCAATTTGGTACTTTTGAGACATGATAAATCTCATTGTTATCAAGGGGTTTGAGGATTCTCTAATTTGCCAACTTTATATATATTAAAACGAATTACGAAAACGAAAATCAAAAAGATTCACGACTCAAAAAAACGCCCTCCTAAATTTTGAAGTGAACCCGAATAGTGGTACATGAAAAAGGATGGATATTCCAATCGGACCATTATGGAGCAGTTTGGAATTAAAAATGTTTCCCAAATTAAGACGTGGATGAAGTGGTATCGTACCGGTCAAACGTACCGTTTTCAACAACCTGTAGGAAAACAATATTCTTATGGAAAAGGGCCAAAAGAGTTAAATGAATTGGAACAGCTACGGTTAGAAAATAAACAGTTAAAAACAAAATTACTGATATGGGGAAAGTATCTGGAAATCGAAAGGAATTAACCCCGGAAACTGTAGTTACTTTATGGACCGATTTCAAAACAAAACTAACGGTAAAAGAATTATGTAATGTATTAGAATTACCTGGTCTACATTTTATCGTTGGTTACAACGAACAGTGGACCTAAGAGATGAGATAGAAGAGAAAATAAAGGATGTTTGTCTTCGGCATAAATTACGATATGGGTACCGAAGAGTGACCGCAACTCTTCGGAAAATGGGGCTGTGTGTATGGAATAGTAGCAACGGTTCTTTTCTTCCCATAAGTCATAATTGTCCTATTCCTCATGTCAATATCAGGCCACTTTAAATTAACTAATTCTTCTCTCCTAAGCCCTGTAGAAATCAATAGGACTATTACCATTTGATTTCTCATTAAAGCATAATTTGTCCCTTTATAATGCCCTCTATCAAAGTGTTCAAGAACACTCTTTACTTACTCATCTGTTAAAACATCTGTTATGGTATCTTCTTTACTAAATTTTATTTTTTTGAATGGGTTTTCTTCGACTATCCCTTCTTCTAGGTACTTAAAATACACCTTTAATGTTCGATTCTTTTCATTTATTGTAGATATACTATTTTTCAACTCATGCTTACAATAAATGAAAAACTCTTTTGCAACTTTTGACGTAACTTTATCAGTGTCAAATATCCCTTTATTTACACAAAAGGACTCAAATCTTTTCAAAATTTCTTTATAAGATTTCAAAGTATGTTTACTTAAATTACGTAATTCCCTATCATCTAAAAATTCTTGCATTACAATTTTATACAACAAAAAACCTCACCCTTTCTTCCTTTTGGAAAAAAGAATGAGGTTTATTTATTGGGCTAATATTTAATAACTTGTTCTAAGCGAACCAATTATGTTTTAGCCCTTCAAATGCCTTTATACTATGAATTACGCGGTGGACGTTTTCCGAAGTATTGGTAGTAATCTGTACGGATAAATCCGTTAAACAGCTTACGCTTCTTCGACGCATCTTTTCCGTAACACTTCTCAAATGCTTCGTAGCTTGTTAATACATACGCTGACCATGTATCTAATGGGCGGAATACTTGTCCCATTTCTTTATACAGTTGTTCAACGAGTGCTTTTTCACTTAAACGTTCTCCGTATGGGGGATTCGTTACAACGTAGCCATAATCCTCTTTTGTTGTGAAATCTTTTACTTGCATTTGTTTAAATGTAATTAAATCGCCTAAGCCTACTTCTTCTGCGTTATCTTGAGCAACTCGAATCATACGATGATCAATATCTGATCCAATGATTTGTAATCGTTGATCATAGTTCGCTAAATCTTCAGCTTCTTGACGAGCTTCACGCCAGTTTTGTTTACCTACCCAGCCCCACTCGTCAGATGCGAAACCACGGTTAAATCCTGGTGCAATGTTTTGTCCAATTAATGCTGCTTCAATCGGAATTGTACCTGATCCACAGAATGGATCAACAAATGGACGATCTGGCTTCCAGTTTGTTAATTTAATTAAAGATGCAGCTAATGTTTCTTTTAACGGAGCTTCCCCTTGATCCATACGGTATCCACGTTTATGAAGTCCAACACCGCTCGCATCAATTGTTAATGTTGCAATATCCTTGAGCATTGCAATCTCAATACGGAATAACGGACCATCTTCTTCAAACCAAGTTGTACGTTTATATGTTGTTTTTAATTTTTCAACGACAGCTTTTTTAACGATACGTTGGCAATCCGAAACACTGAATAATTCAGATTTTAAAGATTTACCGATAACAGGGAATTCTCCATTCTCTGGAATATAATCTCCCCAGTTTAATGCTTTCGTTTTTTCAAATAGCTCATCAAATGTCGTTGCTTTAAATTCGCCAACTTTAATTTTTACACGGTCCGCAGTACGTAACCATAAATTCGTACGACAAATCGCCTTTTCATCTGCTTCAAATGTTACTTTGCTGTTTTCTACTTGACATTCATAACCAAGATCGCGAACTTCTCGGGCAACTAACGCTTCAATACCCATTGCCGCTGTTGCAATTAAAGTAACTTTTCCCATTTGCATTCACCTCTTATGTATATTCAAACAATAATTAATAGCAATTGGTCCTATTAATTATTACATTTTACGAAAAATATTCTCATTAACCATTTTAACTCATACTTTATAACTTCATACAAATAAAAAGCCCTCCTCTAACAAAGGAGAGCTGAGTTATTTCATAGTTGGTTCATAACGTTCTGTAAGCCATGTTCTGTTCCTTTGTACTACAAACGGCCCACGCCTCGTACTCCGGTGGCAATCATCTATCTACAGGTTATAAAACCTGTCCTTTCCCGTCGTTCATTTCCTTGGAAAAGATTCCCCTACCATTATTTGGGTTTCTCGCTCGTGGGGTTTACCTCGTTCCACTCCTATCATTTCTTCAAGGACTTCGTCACTGTGGCACTTTAAAGGTAGTCAAACCATATCCGAAAGGACTTAGGTTTTTTCCCTGCCGTTAAACCAGCCTTACAGCCAGGATACCCTAGCTTATGAATTGGCTAGGCACGAACACTACAGCCATCTCAGGCCGTGCGAGCATGGACTTTCCTCTACAACGTTGGCGTTGCAGCGATTACCCAAACGTTATGACATCCATTAGTATAGTGGAAACAAAAAGATTTTGCAACGTTTTTTTCTATGTAAAATGCTTAAACCTTTTCCCACCTTACATCATTCGTATAACTTACTTCCAAATACAGCTTTTTCTAAGTTAGATAAGCGTTTTAAAATATCCGTATTCGTGTTGTTATAAACCGGTTGTGCAACTGGTGTTTGTACAGGTTGTTGTGGAACTTGCGTTACTGCTAGTTTTTGTTCCTCTAATTCACGCTTTAAACGAGCATTTTGTTGCTTTAATTGCTCAAACTCTTTGTGGAAAGCTTCATAGTCTTTAATGATCATATCAAGAAACTTGTCTACTTCTTCTTGCTGATAACCTCTCATACCTGTTTTAAATTCTTTTTCTAAAATATCTTTCGCTGTTAATTTAATTTTATCCGAAATCATTTTCTTCACCTCAAATTTTTACCAAAACTTTCATTAACTAAATTTTTTCAGAAACAATGCTTTTTGTCAATCATATATACGAGTACTATATTACATATTACTCTGCATTATTCCACTGTTCCTCTTCTATTATATCTTGTAAATCAGAAAAAAGAATGAAATAACTGTGATAATTTTCTATTTCCCCTTTTTTCTTTGCTGATTCTACAATATATTTGGGACTTCCTGGTTTTTCTTCATCGTATACCGCTAAAAGCGCATCACTTTTTTCAATAAAAAATTGATTTTTTAATTTAAATTGCTCTGGGCTTTCATACTTCCGTTTCGTGATACTATCAACATGGTCTGCTTGAGAAAGAATAAATTCGTAATATTCACGATTATCTTCTTTCCAATTTTCTTCTTGTTCTAAAAACGGAGTGAATACCGCTAATTTTAAATCAGGATATTCTACTTGCATTTCAAAAACAACTTCAGCAGCCCATAATTCTACACCTAATTGGCCGCTTATTATAACCCATTCTAAACCATCTTCTACAAAAGTGAGTAATTTACGGTGTAATGCTTTCTTTATACACTCCACTCCTGGATGATTATTTTTAAATATTCCAAGTTCAAATGGCTTATATCCTGTTACTGCAATAACTTTCATATCAACACTCCAATTACAAAAAAAGAACTAGCATTTCGCTAGTTCTAACATATCATTTACTTTTTAAATATTCCACCAACGTTTGGTCCGATATTTGGACCTACTGGTGATACATTGTTTGGTAAAAACGGTGATACATTTGGTCCTGGTCCAAACGGTGATACATTCGGTCCTGGCCCAAATGGAGATATTTGATGACCGTGGTGGTGATGATGATGACCATGGCCACACGGTCCACATCCGCCACCGAATCCTGGGTCGATTGGGTCCACAACATTTACATTTGAATTTGTTTGCGGGAAGAAGTTTTGGTTTTTAATTTGTTGATGATGTACATGTGTTGTATGTGTTGGGAAAATGTGTGGCACCACCGTTGTTGAAAAAGAGTGTGTTACGCATTGTTTCGTCGGATGAATGACAGGAGCAGTCGTACAAATAGGTCCTGTAGGCTTATGCCCTCCAAAGCAAGGATGACAATGATGCATAGTTTTTTCTCTCCTCTCTCGTTAAAAAAATCTGATTACACTTTACAGTATGAGAAAAGAGAGAAAGCCGTTTGTTATATATACCCATTTATTACAAGGAAATTTGTCTAGTCCTTTATTTCATTTACATTGTTTTTATAGACAATCCTTCAACATCACTTACCAAAAAAGCCTCCAACTTGCTTTACAATACCTGTCACTTGATTCATCGCATTCATCATTTGTCCAGCTGTATTCATCATTTTATTTACATCATAGTTACCATCTGATGTTTTAAATTGAGAAACAAAACTAGAAAACTGACTTGGCTGTTGTTGCTTTTGCTTACCCTGCGTCGGGTACGGTTGTTTTGGTGGATAAAACATCGCTTGTTGATTAGCATACGGCGATGGTGGTGGCATATAATATTGCGAATTCATATAAGGCTGCTGCTGTGGTTGATTCATGTATGGTTGCTGAGCTTGTGATTGTTGAGCTTGATTCACATAAGGTTGCTGCTGTTGTGGTTGTTGAGCTTGATTCATAAAGGACACTTCAAACGGTTGATAATAATTTTGATTTCCATAATAAGGCTCGAAAGGATACATATTATACCGTAAATATGTATCCGTATTATATTGGTACATATTTTGCTGTGCATATGGATTCGTTTGCTGATATAAGTTAGGTTGTTGAAACATGCATTCTCTCCTCCTTCACATAAGTTTCTACATATATAATATGTACCTATAAAATAATATGTGTGATGGAGTATCTGTCTATTTTTGTCGGAAGTTTAAATTTTTAAAAAATTAAAAAAGAAAACCCTTCCATGCTATGATAATAAAGAAGAAGATTCTCATGGGGGAGGAATCAACATGGTATTAGGGGATTTAAAACAAGCGTTTTCTCAAAAAAAGGGGTATTGCACAGAGAATGCAAATGAATTATTAGACTTTGCGAGACATTGGTATCTCGAAGGAAAAATATGCATATCAGATTATCGAACATTAATAAAAGAATTAGAAATAAACGGCGCAACAAAACCTACAACAATGACAGAAGCATAAAAATAACAAGAGGGATCTCCCTCTTGTTATTTACATTGCTCAACTATATTTTGCAAAGTATACGAAATGGCTTGGTGTGTTTCAAAGAATCGTTTACCTTTACCTTTATTTACAAAGCATTGCAACACATTCGTTTGTAAATTATCATATACTTGATCAATTTGCTGTACATGTATATATTTTGGCTTTTCTTCTTTAATCCACTTATAAGCTAATTCTTTCCACTTCTTTAATTCCTCATCTACCATATCTACAAACGGTTTCATATCCTTATAAAAGTCGTATTCGGTTAGTTCTCTCTTTTTTACATTCGCTTCATTATTATACTGCATGAGTTTTTCTGAAGACTGTATTAATGCTTCATTCTTCATTTCTTTCCCACCTTATTATGCACTCACTACGACGTTTTGAAATGTCTTTACCCAATTCCCTTTCTCTTCGTGATGCACTAATTTATTTTCCATATGTTCAATATGCATTTCTGTTATTTCTATCTTATTGCATATTTTTTCACTCGCATCCTTTAATGCATGATTCATTCTAATCCCTATATTCATTTCCAGCAAATCGAGAGAACTTAACATTTGATCCATTTTTTTCATTACATCTTCCTTCTGAACCATCGCCATATACAAAACGCCTCCTTCTTTGCTTTTCCTTTGTCATGTAATTTCGCCGAATGATTCACCACTCCTGCCCACATGACAAAACTAGTTGTTATTCGTCAAAGAAATCATTTCGTATGTCATTTATAGAAATGGTAACAATACAAAAAGGAGGTGTATTACAATGGCAAAGAACAAAAATGAAAAAAAGAAAAACCAAAACAAACAACAAAATAAACCCGAGACTGGCAATCCAAAGCTAGATGGTCCAAACTTCCCTGCTACATAAAGCGAGACTTTATTACGAACAGTTAAATTTCAAGTCACCCTTAATCTCCTACTAGCATTACGTTTTGAGATTAAAGTTGTAGCACACATAGCAGGATTGTTTCAAATTAAGAAGTCCCGTCTTCAAAATGGAAGACGGGACTTCTTTTTTATTATATCATGAACTCATCCATCCTTTTAGCAAAACGATTTGCGATAGATAGCCTATAGATTTGTTCTCTCTTTCTTCTATACCATTCTGTTATATTAACTTCCCCTTTAGGTTCTTCAGGTACAAATAGCACATTCATTTTCATATTTGCACAAAACCAATCTCTCATTTTTATTTCTTCATGTAAAATAACAGGATAAATATCTCTAAGTGTTGGCGTATAAGACTTTCGAGTTTCCTTTGCGTAAACTTCATAATCTTCTCTAGACCCAGTATGTGTAGTTTGCAATGCAAACTTATAAAACGAACCATTATAAATTGGATGAAACAATAACCATGCTAATTTTTTTCCTAGTTCTATACGCTGTTGTAACGTTTCAAATTGATAAACCGAAAATCCATACATTCTCCCTTCAATTGTTGGGAAGATAACTGCACTAATATGAAGTCTTTCTTGCACTTTAAAAAGTGCAGTATGGAATACATGTTTTTTAAAATATGTGTTCTCAATGACTGGTTTTTGAATTTTATTTTGTTCATTTATAATAAGCGCTGTCATAAGCCTATTCATATCTCTTCTTTCCCAGAAAAGTAGCCATTCTTTTTCCATAAATATTGATACGTTGAAATATTGCAACAAATGAAAGAGAGGTGCACGTCTCTTCTTACTTTCCTCATACAATAATAGCTGAGGAAATGCATCTAAAAAAATAATCCAATTAGCCTGTTCGTACAGAATAAATAAATGTTTTTTTACCGTTCTAGGTAAAACAGTAGCATAATATCTCCCTTCTAAATCAGTCATATTCCAGCCCGCATTTCTCGAAACCATACTCGCTAAAAAGGCCCACCTGATTTCACTATTTCTTACATAATATTCTTGATAAGATTGTGTCCGAGAAATATTGTCCACATTAGCTATTTCTGTTTTCTTTTTAATATTGTGAACGATTGCTTTTTCTTCCTCTGTACAAAAATTTTTTTCTCGATTTTGTTTCATTTTCATATAATCATTCCATGTAAACATAAATAAGTCATCATACCTTTCATCAAAAAGGTCACATCTTTTTTCATTTTTTGATATAATCACCTTTGTAAGTAATTCTTAGCAAGTTGGGGGTGGACACACTATGACCATTCGTTACCCAAATGGAAAAAGGTATAATCAAGCTTCACAACCTCAAAAAACACCTATAAAAACACATACTTATAGTAATAGAGGTATGTCCCTTGAAGAGGAATTGAATGAAACAAATCAATATTACTTAACCCATAATATTGCATGTGTACATAAAAAGCCTACACCTCTTCAAATTGTAAAAGTAGATTACCCCGCTCGAAGTGCTGCAGTGGTAAAAGAAGCGTATTTTAAACAACCTTCTACAACAGATTACAACGGTGTATACAAAGGGAAATACATCGATTTTGAAGCAAAGGAAACAAAAAATAAAACTAGTTTCCCACTTCAAAACTTCCACCTTCATCAAATTGAACATATGAAGCAAGTGGTTGCTCATAATGGAATTGCATTTGTTATTATTAAATTTACACTTTTTGATGAATTTTATTTACTAGATGCAAAACATATTATTGCATTTTGGAATCGTCAAAATACTGGTGGACGCAAGTCGATTACGAAAGAAGAAATAGAAGAGCATGGATCCTTATTATCATGCGGTTATCACCCTCGGATTGACTATATCCGTGTACTAGACATGGTTTATTTTTCGTGATAGAGTCATCACTAAGGCTCTTTTTTCGACTTTTGGGGGAGAGAATGAAAGGTAGGAGAAAGTATAATGTCAGATAATTATCGTTCTCGTACAGAACGAAATCATGTGAAAAATCAAGAGAAAAAAACACATAAAGAAGAAAAACCAAAGAAAAAAGGCTCCTTTTTCAAGAAATTTCTTATAGGTTGTCTACTTCTTGGTATCGTTGGTCTTGTAGCCGGCGTTTCCGCTTTCTTTGTTATGGTAAAGGATGCTCCAAAATTAGACAAAGCCAAACTTGTTAATCCTTTATCAACAAAGTTTCTTGATAAAAACGGGAATTTCTTCTATGAATACGGTGCTGAAAAACGAACACACGTTACTTATGATCAAATTCCAAAAGTAGTTGAAAATGCATTCCTTGCAACTGAGGATTCGCGTTTCTATGATCATAATGGAATTGATTTTAAACGAACTACAAAAGCAGTTATGGAAAATGTCACTGGTGGTTTCGGTTCCCAAGGTGGTAGTACGATTACACAGCAAGTCGTTAAAAACTACTTTCTAACGATGGACAAAACTGCTAAAAGAAAAGTACAAGAATGGTACTTATCTTACAAATTAGAGCAACAATACTCTAAACATGAGATTTTAGAAATGTACTTAAATAAGATTAATTTAGGTAACCGTTCATACGGTATTGCGACAGCAGCGCAAAAATATTATGGTAAAGATTTAAAAGACTTGCAATTACATGAAGCTGCTATGCTCGCTGGTTTACCCCAAGGTCCAAACATTTATGATCCAACAAAAAAGGAAAATGTTGAACGAGCAACAAATCGTCGTAATGTCGTATTATCATTAATGAATCGACATGGTTATATAACAAAAGAAGAAATGAATAACGCCGTTAAGATCCCAGTAACTGAGGGCCTTCAACCGTCTTCAGAAGTAACTGAGATGAAGTATCAAGCATTTTTAGATGCGGTTGTAAAAGAAGTTGAAAAAGAATATCCTGATGTAAATATCGGTTCAGATGGTTTAACGATTCATACAACACTTGATCAAGATGCTCAAGATTACGCTGAAAAAATTATGGATGGTAATCTTATTAAGTATCCAAACGATCAATTCCAAGGATCATTCGTATTTATGGATACACAATCTGGAGAAGTTCGAGCAATTGGTGCTGGACGTAAAGAAAATAAGTCCACTTTCAAAGGTCATAATATGGCAACTGATTTAAAACGCCAAGTTGGTTCAACAATGAAACCAATTTTCGACTACGGTCCAGCGATTGAGAATCTTCAATGGTCTACTTACCATCAATTAAATGACTCTGAATATACTTATTCGGATGGCACAAAGATTAAAAATGCTACAGGGAGTTTTAAAGGTGACGTTTCACTTCGTGAAGCATTGAAGAAGTCATTAAACATCCCGGCTTTAAAGACAGCTCAAACAGTTGGACTTAATAAATCAAAAGAGTTTGCTGAAGGTTTAGGCATGACATTTGAAAATGGAGTACATGAATCTACTGCAATTGGTAGTAACGATAGTTCTCCATTAGCAGTAGCAGGTGCATATGCAACCTTCGGTAATAGTGGTAACTATAATAAACCACACTTCGTAAAAGAAGTAACCTTCCCGGACGGGAAAAAGAAAAGCTTTAAACCGAAAGAACAACGCGCTATGCAAGACTATACAGCTTACATGGTAACTGACGTTCTTCGTGACGTAGTAAAACCTGGTTCTGGTGGTACAGGACCAACAGCATATGTTTCAGGTGTTGACGTAGCGGGTAAAACTGGAACGCAAAACTTTGATGCAAAAGATTTAAAGAAATACGGCATTCCAGCTGATGCAAACAGGGATAGCTGGTTCGCTGGATATACACCACAATATACGATGGCTGTATGGACGGGTTACGTAAAGAATGGTCCAGAAAACTACATTAGTGATCGTTATACTAAAATTGCACAGCAAATGTTCCAAGTAATGATGAGCAAATTCGCTACAGATAAATCTCGCTTTGAACGTCCCTCTTCTGTACAAGAAATAAACGGAGAATTATACGTAAAAGGTGCGAAAAAAGATGCAATTAAACAAATTAAAGTAGATGCCCCTAGTGGTCTGAATGTCACTTTTGATGGCGCTAGCACAGTTACACTAAACTGGTCTGGACCAGCAGAAGTCGATGCATATGCAGCCAGCTATAAAGCAACTGATGGTTCAAGTGGTAGCCTATCAATAAGTGGTACGACAGCTACTCTTGGTGGTATTAAACCAGGTGTTACTTACAGCTTCTCTGTAGTAGCGAAAAAAGGTACTGGAACAAGCCCAGCAGTTGGTGCATCCTTCACTGCGCCTGGCGGAACTCCAGATGCGAAAAAAGCTGAAGAAGAGGCTAAGAAAAAGGCCGATGAAGAAGCTAAGAAAAAAGCTGATGAAGAAGCCCAGAAAAAGGCTAATGAAGATAAAGTAAAACAAGACGAAGCTAAGAAAAAGGCTGAAGAAGAGGCTAAGAAACAACAAGAACAACAGCAAGAACAGCAACGTAAACAGCAAGAAGAAGCTCAAAAGAAAGCTGATGAGGAAGCTAGAAGAAAAGCTGATGAAGAAGCTAAGAAAAAAGCTGATGAAGAAGCTAAGAAGAAAGCTGAAGAAGAGGCCAAGAAAAAAGCTGAAGAAGAGGCTAAGAAACAACAAGAACAGCAACACCAAAATACCGGAGGAGATACACCTCACGCAGACGGTGCTGTTGTTACAACAGAGTCCTAATATACAAAAAAGAAGTCCGTTTCTCTTAACGAGAAGCGGACTTCTTTTTTGTTATCATTTTCTTTACATACAGCTTTTCTATTTCGATATACAACTGCGCTAATTGAATATAAGAATGATAATTACTCGGTTTCTTTATAATGAATGAATATCTTTCCATAAAATTAACAGGTCGCACTTTTAATTTATTCGTATTTATTTGCATTTCATTCAAACTATGAACAGGTTGTTCATTTAGCCAATAGACAACCGATAACAAGTGAGCTGCAAAAAGAATCATTGGTCCCTCAGCCTCTTGCTTATTTCTATTTCGAAACAGTATAGCAATGTCTTCATGCTTATTTTTCCATACATTCAACATCGCTGGAATGCTGTTTTCAATTTCCTTCCACGGCTCATACTGTCTTTCAATATCAAATATAAAGTAAGTATTTTGTATTATCTCTTCAAAAGAATTGTCTGTATGATACTTAACTAAATTTACACTTTCTTTAAAAAATGGTAAACAGTGAAATTCTTTCGGTATTTCTATAACTCGCTCCATCCTTTATTTCACCTTCATTCGCTTCTTTCCTTCACGACATACTTCTAACAGTCTGCACTCCTCACATTGCGGTCGTTGTGCTTTACAGTGATAACGTCCAAAGAAAATCATACGATGATGTGTAACTCCCCACTCATCCATCGGTACTTTCTTCATTAATGTTTTTTCTACTTCTAACACCGAATCTTTCCATCTACAAATCGCTAACCGTTTACTCACTCTTTCTACATGCGTATCAACAGCAATTGCCGGGATGCCATACGCTACCGAAACAACTACATTTGCTGTTTTTCTCCCTACTCCTGGTAATTTCGTCAACTCGTCACGGTCTTCTGGAACTTTTCCATTGTAATCATCCAGCAACATCTGACACAATTTTTGAATGTTTTTTGCTTTATTTCTATACAACCCAATAGAACGTATATCTTGTTGTAACTCTTCCAAAGATACACTTAAATAATCTTCTGGTGTTTTATATTTTTGAAATAAATTTTTCGTCACTTTATTTACAAGTGCATCTGTACATTGTGCAGATAGTGCTACCGCGATTACTAATTCAAAAGGATTCTCATGAATTAATTCACAATGTGCTTCTGGATACATATCCGCCATTGTGTCTAAACAATAGCGAATTTGCGTTTTATTTAACATATACTTCCTCCTATATTACTGCTCCAACCAATTATAAAAAGGCACTTTTCCAGTAAATTTCGTCTCTTGTTTTGTCATTTGTTGTGCTCTTTGTTGATTCGCTCTAAATTTTTGACCTTGATTTTGAGCCTGATCTACCGTTTTAATTCCATTCTTTTTCCATTCAAATAAAATACGATCAATATATCGGAAATTTAGTTTTCCACTCATTACAGCTTCTCTAAGAGCCGCTTGAATTAAATTTGGATGATGTTGATCTTGGTCCTCCCACATTCCTAACGTTTCACATTCGAACGGCGAAAGTGGTCTTCCAAATTCTTTTTCAAATACTGTATATAAATTTACTTGCAGCTGTTTTTTTTCTTTTTTCTCTTCCTCTATCGATTCATCCATTAAGAAATGTAATATTTTTTCCCATAACGGTTGTAAAGAATAACTTTCGCACATCATCGCTTCTGATCTTTGTCCACCTTCTAGTGATAAAAACCCTTTTTGAATCAATGCTTGAATTACTTCCATACATTTCATTTCCGTTATCGTCATCCGTTCAGAAATCTCTGAAGGAGTCGGAAACGAATTACCTGACTCTAAAAATGTGTGTACATGAAGTACGACCATAAATTCCGTCTCATTTAAACCTAATTTTTTATAATGCATCATAAGTAATTTTGGAATTGCAATGCTTCCCTGCTCAAACCACTGTAACATCATTTTCTTTTTCATCACCAAACACCTCGCTCTCTAGTATAACACACCTTTAGCTATTTCTTTTTGCCACAATTCGTCAAAAAAACCTCCCTATTAATGGGGAGGTTTTTTATATTACATGAATGAAATATAAAATTAAGCTTGCACTTTACTTTTCATAAATGTATGGATACGCTCTAATGCTTTCTCTACTTGTTCAAGAGATGTCGCATATGATAAGCGAACATTATTTGGAGCACCAAATCCTGTACCTGGTACAAGAGCCACTTTTTCCTCTTCTAATAGAGCTTTTGCCCAATCATCAACTGTTGCATATCCTGATAAAGCTACAGCTTCTTTTACGTTAGGGAATAAGTAAAATGCACCTTGCGGTTTAATGCAAGTAAAGCCAGGGATTTGAATTAATTTATCATAAATAATGTTTAATCTCTCTTCAAAGGCTTGACGCATTGTTTCCACAGGTTCTTGTGAGCCTGCATATGCCGCAATTGCGCCGTATTGAGCGATTGAAGTAGGGTTTGACGTACTATGACTCGCTAAGTTCGTCATCGCTTTAATAAGCTGCTTATTTCCTGCAGCATATCCAATACGCCATCCTGTCATAGAATGAGATTTAGATACACCATTAATAATAAGTGTTTGTTCTTTTAATGCATTAGAAAGCTGGGCAATTGAAGTATATTCTACGCCACCATAAATTAATTTTTCATAAATTTCATCAGAAACGATTAAAATATCATGTTCTAAACATACTTCTCCAAGCTGTTGTAATTCTTCTTTGCTATAAATCATTCCTGTTGGATTGCTCGGTGAATTAATAATAACTGCTTTCGTTTTCTCTGTAATTGCCTCACGCAGCTGCTTTGCTGTAATTTTGTACTCATTGTCTTCTAAACCTTCTACATAAACCGGCTTACCGCCAGCAAGCTTTACCTGCTCTGGATAGCTTACCCAGTAAGGAGTTGGGATGATAACTTCATCTCCTTCATCAAGTAATACTTGGAATAATGTATACAATGCATGCTTTGCACCATTACATACAATAATTTCAGATGGATCATACGCAATACCTTGATCGCGAGTAAATTTCTTCACAATTTCTTGTTTTAACGATTGTAATCCACCTGTTGGTGTATACTTCGTATGCCCTTCTAACATCGCTTTATGTGCAGCATCCATAATATGCTCTGGTGTATTAAAGTCAGGTTCCCCTGCCCCTAATGCAATTACATCATGACCCTCTGCTTTTAATGCTTGTGCCTTTGCTGTAATTTCTAAAGTTGAAGACGGTGTTAAAGCAGCTACTCGCTTTGCTAATTTCATTTGTAGTTCCCCCTACATCTATTTTTCAATGCTATATCGTCTTAAAAATTTTCCATCTTTAAATTCAAGATAGTAATAACTATAACGATTGTCATCATCAATATATGTAACTTCCCATAGTGGTACATCATTTTCAAAGCCTAATTTCACTTTCATAATCTCTTTCGGCTTACTTTTTGATTCCTTACTTTCATTGCCGACTTGCTCTATTGTTCTTTGTATAGCCTCTTTTTCAGAAATACCTTCGCTCTTTTTCCTTACTACAGTATCCCCTTTTTTCTCAGGCACCCAAACGATAAGTTGTTCTCCCTTTTCATCTGTACCTTGCACGACTATATATACAGATTTTCCGTTGTAATAATCAACAGATTTCACCTTTGTAAGCTTTGCTTTTTCTTTAGCAATTTCTACAAATTTCGACTCTTTTGGAATTTTCTTTCCCATCGCTTTATTATAAACATACGCCCCATATATTCCGCTAGCAACGATAACAATAATGATTGCAAAGATCCACTTTTTCATTGTATCACTACGTTCTGTAAATCGTAAATACAGCTATTTCTTTATCTTTTTCGTCTAATGCTAGTCCGAACATGAGGTCCTGCTCTTTTAACGTACGATTTAAACTATCAACAATTTTATACAAATCCGACGAATATTTAATACGCGTCGTTGATAGTACTTCGATTTTCTTCTCCATGAAAAAACTCCTCCGTTACACAAAAATTTCTAATTATAGAAGAACGCAATGCGGTTACAATAAGAGTACATTCTTTACAACCCCTGCTTCATCACCCATCTATTATAGCAGGACATGTACAGCAAAAAAAGGTTTCAAGTCGAAAACCAACACATTTTGTATACAAGAAGTAAGAAAAATAAAATTCCTCCTACCCACATTTTTTACGCCTGAAGTTTATAAGTACTTCAGGCGTATTTTTCTTCCATTTTTATTCATTTGGTGATTCTTCTAATTGTACTAACAATTCTTCTAATGGCCCTTCATAAAGAGGTACGTTAGGAATCGATTGTAGAAATCGTTTTCCATAGGAAGAACTCGTCAAACGACGATCTAACACTACTACCGTTCCTGTATCTGTATTCGTTCGAATTAAGCGGCCGAATCCTTGTTTGAAACGTAATATTGCTTGTGGAAGCGCTAATTTAGCAAATACATCTTCACCTTGATTTTTTAGCCACTCACCTTTCGCTTCCATCATCGGCTGATGAGGAGGTGTAAATGGTAGACGGACTATAACAAGACAACTTAAGGCATCTCCTGGAATATCTATTCCTTCCCAGAAACTGCTCGTCCCTAATAAAATTGATTTGTCGAATTCTTGAAACTTTCGAATTAAGCGGCTTCGACTTCTATTATTCACACTTTGGGTCAGTAATAAATACCCCTCTAATTCATCATTATTTTTTAAATTCGCATACGCTTCTTTTAACATTTCATACGAAGTGAATAAAACGAGCATTCTGCCTTTTGTGGCTTTCGCTATCTTTGCAATATGTTCCGATACAGATTCAATATATCGCTCATTACTTACTTGCTTAATAAAAGGTACATCCGTTGACACCATTAATTTCATCTGTTCATCATAACGAAATGGCGACGGAACCTTTAAAGTATTTGGAGCGAAATCATGTAAACCAAGTTCCTCTTTTATATAATCAAACGTATCGTTAACTGTTAGTGTTGCGGATGTAAAAATAACACTCTTTTTTTCTGTTAAAAATTCATCAGCAAATCTTTCACCAATATGAACAGGCTGTGCATATAGAACTGTTGAATGAATCGTCCCTTTCGTTTCAGTCTCCATCCAAGTTACATACGAATTCTTTTCTAATACGAGTAACTGTAATGATTCTGCCATCTTTCTCAGCAACTCAATTAAATGCATAAATTCACCTGTTACAACATGCATCTCCCATTCTAACTTACTTTGCAATATATCCACTTGCTTCTCAAGAGCAGTTACTACCCTTCTTAATTCATATATAAAACGATTTGTTAATTCGACGATACTATCCCACAACTTACCTTTTTCTAGTTCTGCGTTATACCTATAGATGAGCGGCATATTATTCGTTCCTTGCTCTTGCTTTGTTTGTTTAAATATAAAAGTACGTAACATTTGGAAGAGTTCATCCGCATCAAACTTAAGTTCCTTCAAACTATAACTTATCATACGGAAAGTTGAACGAGATGCTTGCTCTGATTTTTTCATCATTTTATATACTTTGGAGAGTACATCTTCTGTTTCTAGTGTCCCAAGACGAGATATAACCAATTGAAAATACATACAAGAGAACTGTTCACCCAATGTTCTACTCGCGGCTTCTTCAATATGGTGAGCTTCATCAAAAATAATATGTTCGCATGAAGCGAACAACGGTTCTTCACTTGAAAAATCTTGAAATAATAACGCATGATTTGTAATAACGATATCTGCAAATAAAGCTTTATTCTTCGCTCGCTGGTAAAAACAACGACTAAACCAATTACTTTGCATACCGCCTGGACTATACGCATCGCTACAAATACGATTCCAAAGTAACTTTCCGCCCTCAGGAATATTTAATTCGTCTCGATCACCTGTTTCAGTTTGCAATAGCCAAACTAAAATCTTCGCCTTTGTAAGTGCCATATCATAATTTTTTTCTTCCTCTTGCAAAGCATACTCAAATTTATGTAAGCATAAATAATGCTTTCTTCCTTTTAGAAGAGCTGCCTCAAATGAAAATGGCATTATTTTTTGTAATAACGGAATTTCTTTTTCTAATATTTGTTGTTGGAGTTGTACCGTTTGTGTACTTATAATGACAGGTTCTTCTTTTCTCTTTGCAAAATAAAGACTAGGAAGCAAATAAGCGAGAGTCTTTCCTGTTCCTGTACCGGCTTCAATTAGTGAAAAACGAGAATCTCTTAACGCCGTATATATCTCTTTCATCATCAGTTGTTGACTTTCTCTTCTTTCAAACTTTGGCATATGTGATTCCAATTTATCCATCGTTTTATTCAAGAAAGCATCAAACTTTGATGAACACGTTTCTCCAAGGTTTAAGGAATAGTTCCGCTTTTTCAGCGCAATATTTCGATGTATTTCATACTCCGCTATATCTTCTTTACCGTGCATTACTTTCTTTAAAATATTTTCAGAAAGCACATCAGCTATATCGCTTTGGAACACATCACTTAATTCATAAAGCGATTGCAACGTGACAAGTGGTAACTTTTCAATTTCATTTAAAAATTGTAAAAATAATTCCGCTGTTGCAAGAGCATCACTATCCGCACGATGTGGTTGATCGTGCTCTAGTTCATGCTTCTTAGCTAAATCACGTAATTTATAACTATCGGCTGTCGGCAAAAGAATTTGAGCCAATTCAACCGTGTCGATTTTCGGACAATGTATTTCTGTATATCCAGCTTGCCTTAATTCTTCATTTAAAAAATTCCAATCAAAGTGAACATTATGCGCAACGAAAGCCGCACCTTGTAATAGCTCAACAATCATCGGGGCTACATCTTGAAATAACGGGGCTTGTTTTACAAGACTTTCATCAATCCCTGTTAATTCTGTAATAAATGGTGGGATCTCTCTCTTTGGGTTAACAAAAGACGAAAAAATCTCCAATATCTCTCCATCTTCTACTACAACAGCTGCAATTTGGGTAATTTTATCCTTCCCATCTTTCCAGGAGTTCCCTGTCGTCTCTAAATCAACAACGACATAACGCTTACTCATATATGTAACACCTCAATTTCTTACCTTTCAAACAACAATAATTTATATAATGTTACTATACCACGTTTTATCTCATCTTAATGAAAAGATGCACAAAAAAGCTATCTCCGCAATGGAGATAGCTTTTCTACTTATAATATCGTACCCGCTTTTTCAGCACCTAACATTTCAATAATTTGATTATTATCGTCTAGTACTGCAATTTTTGGTTCTTGTGTATGAATCTCTTCTTCCGTAACTAGCCCATAACAAATAATAATTACTTTGTCCCCTGGTTGTACAAGTCTTGCCGCAGCACCGTTTAAACAAACAACACCACTACCGCGTTCCCCTTTAATAACGTATGTCTCTAAGCGAGCACCATTATTATTATTTACAATTTGGACTTTTTCGTTTTCTACAATATTTACTGCATCCATTAAGTCTTCATCAATTGTAATACTACCTACATAATTTAAATTTGCCTCCGTTACAGTTGCACGATGTAACTTTGCTCTCATCATTGTGCGAAACATAGATGCTCCCCCTTATTTAACCGTTAATGTTATATTGTCAATTAATCTTACATTTTCAAACTTAACTGCAATAGCTAAAATGATTCTTCCTTCGACTTTCTCTACCATTGTTAATGACGGATATGCATATAAATCCGCATAATCTACAGTGCCTTTCGTATGCGTCTCAATATAATCTTTCACAAGATTTGTAATGATTTCCGGATTACGTTCACCTGCCTCAATTCTTTCTTTCGCTATACATAGGCTGCGGTATAAATGAAGAGCCTCTTCACGTTCATCTTGTGATAGGTACACGTTACGAGAACTTTTTGCTAAACCATCTTCTTCCCTTACAATATCAACTGGTACGATTGTAACTGGAATATTGAAATCAGTTACAAATCCTTCAATTACTGCAACTTGTTGAGCATCTTTCATACCGAAATAAGCACGTGTTGGCACCGTAATATTAAATAGTTTCATCAGTACAGTTGCAACACCAGCGAAATGACCAGGTCTTTGTTGACCGCATAATACGTCCGTGCGCTTCACAACTTCTACTGTTGTTGTTTGTTCTGCTGGATACATTTCTTCTACACTCGGATAAAATAAATAATCTACACCGTTTTCTTTTGCTACATTTTCATCTCTATTAATATCACGAGGATATCGATCTAAATCTTCATTTGGGCCGAATTGTAGTGGGTTTACAAATACACTTAAAACTACAATTTCATTTTCTTCTCTTGCCTTACGTAATAAAGTAGCATGGCCTTCATGTAAATAACCCATTGTTGGAACAAAACCAATACTCTTTCCACTTGCACGAAGTTCGCTTGTAATTTGCTGCATCTCTTGCACTGTAGTTACGATTTTCATTATTGTTTTCCTCCGTATAACGCTAAGCATTCTTCCTCTTTCATTGTGAACGAATGTTTTTCTTCAGGAAATTGCCTTGTCTTTACTTCAGTAACATATTGTGAAATCCCACGCACAATCTCCTCTTGAACAGACGTATATTGCTTCACAAATTTCGGAACACGATTTACGCCGTATGAGATAAGATCATGATAAACAAGCACTTGCCCATCTACTTTTTGCCCTGCACCAATCCCAATTGTTGGTATTGTTAGTTGCTCTGAAATAAGTTCTGCTAACTGCATTGGTACACATTCTAACACAAGCGCTATTGCACCAGCTTCTTCACATTTCTTTGCATCTTCTATTAATTTTTTTGCACTCTCCGCATCTTTTCCTTGCACTTTATATCCACCCAACACTCCTACAGATTGAGGGGTTAAACCTAAATGCGCTACAACAGGAATTCCTGCGTTCGTCAAATATTGAATCGTCGATATAACTTCTCCAGCACCTTCTACCTTCAGTGCGTGTGCCCCGCTCTCTTGAACGATGCGACGTGCATTCACCATCGTTTCTTGTAATGATACGTGATACGACATAAATGGCATATCAGTTACAATAAACGTCTCTTTCGCTCCACGGCGTACAGCTTTCGTATGATGAATCATATCCTCTACTGTTACAGGTACTGTTGAATCGTATCCGAGTACAACCATTCCAAGAGAATCTCCAACTAGAATCATATCAATTTCAGCTTCTTCTGCTAATTTAGCAGATGGATAATCATACGCCGTTAGCATTGTAATCGGCTCACCTTGCTCTTTCATCTTCAAAAAATCTGTTTTTGTTTTCAAAAACTACTCCTCCTTTATGCAGGAGAGAGGAGATGGCCGAAATCATATAAAAAACCCCTCTGACCATAAAAGGGCAGAAGGGTTGTGTGTTAGTCGGCATTATTCATCCCTCTGTCCCAGTCCGTTATTGGATCAAGGCAGAATCCAAGTTATTATTTTTCGTATGACTTCGAATCATGGTGCAGTTCGCTCTGATACTGCCCACATTCGAACTAATTATAGCAAACTACAAAAAGGAATTACTACATTTTTTTGAAAAAATAATTTTTTATTCTTATTACGGTATATGAAATTTAACACGAGAGTATATATGCTATACAGTTTTTATGGAGAATTCAATCCTGAAAAGATACATGTTTTTTCAACGCATGCTAAAAAAGTCCAAGTTAATTTTTTCTGTAATCCATTTAACTGTATAGTATAACTCTTAAACTAATGATGCAGGTTAATTGAGGAAAGTACTTAACAAAGGAGAATTGCGGATGTCTATGAACAGGTGGTTATTTCGATTCAGCAGTTTGCTTGTAATGATTGTATGGTGGATGTCTTTAGGATCCTCCCATGTATTTGCCTCAGTTACTGTCGTAACACCCCCCACCGATTTAACGAAAGTGATTGAGGTTGAACTAAATGATGATTACTTTAATCCAAATGTTATCACGATTCCGCTTGAAGGATCAACAACATTACTATTGAAAAATAAAGGTAAAAACGAGCACACCTTTACAGTGAAAAAACTCGGCATTGACGTCGTAATCGAGTCAGGAAAAGAAAAGAATATTACCGTGAAACCTAAAAATACTGGTACATATGAATTAATATGTCGATACCATCTTCTTAAAGGAATGGCAGGCAAAGTAATCGTCAAATAACATGTCCTGCCAACTCGACGGAAGATATTTTGAAATGAACTTTAAATATGAAAAAAATTTATTATCATGTTACAAATTCAACTCAAAACTATTGAAATAAAAAGAAGTTCCAAAAGAGGAACTTCTTTTACTTAATTTCAATATCTGCAGAATGAATATGATGTACTTTCCCCTCATGATCCTCCAGAAGTAATACACCATCCTCTGTGATTCCTTTTGCTAACCCCGTAATTGTCTCTCTCATCGTTCGAGCGGTAATTTCTTTCCCGATGCTCACAGCGTAACTTTCCCAAAGAATTTTAATGACAGAGAAACCATTTTGTAAATACTCTTCATATAATTTTTCTAGTTGTAAATAGATTTGTTGCATAAGTTCTGCACGAACAATCGGCTTACCTGATTCAATCGCTAATGAAGTAGCAATGTGCTGAATTTCTTCATCAAAATGTTCTTGCTTTTGATTCGCATTAATACCAATGCCCATAATGACAGCATTAATTTTATCAGGATCCGCTTGCATTTCTGTTAATATACCTACAGCCTTTTTACCTTGAATTAAAATATCATTTGGCCATTTTATTCCTACGTTTACACCCGTGCATTTTTCAATTGCCTGTGCAACACTAACGGCCGCTAACAAAGTAAGTTGCGGTGCATGATGAACTGGGATTGATGGGCGTAAAATAATACTCATCCAAATCCCTGTTCCTTTCGGTGAATGCCATTTTCTGCTTAAACGACCTCTTCCCGCTGTTTGTTCTTCTGCTACAACGACAGTTCCTTCTTCTGCACCTTCATAAGCAAGTTTTGCTGCAATGTGCTGCGTTGATTCAACAGTTTCTTCAAAATACACTGTTCTACCAATCCGCTTCGTTTGTAGCCCTAACTGAATTTCATTAGCGGTCACTTTGTCTGGCTTACTTGCAATTCGGTAACCTAATCGACGCACAGCTTCAAGTTCATATCCCTCACTCCGCAGATCCTCCATATGTTTCCACACAGCAGTTCTTGAACAACCAAGTTTATCACTAATTGTTTGGCCGGATACAAACTCGCCATCCGCTTCAGAAAAAACTTGCAATAACTGCTTTCTTATAGTAGATTGCATCCTTGTAGCCACTCCCTTATACGCTCTTTCTCATTAACTACGTTTCCTTGTACGATTGCTTCTTCGATTTTCTGAAGCATCTCAGCAACCCACGGACCAGGCTTTTTGTTTGCCCAGTTTAATAAATCATTACCAGTCACATTCATTTCTTGACGCTCCTGGATTGGCAATGCATGAAACATTGATTGTACTCGTTCAACAGATGTAGGGTCATAGCGTTCAATCATCGCTTCATATACTCTCTCTGCCATTTCAGCGATATGAATTCCCGTTTTATAAAGAAGGACTGTATCCCAATCCTTCTCCTTTCTAGTACGGATTGTCAATAAAACTGCAACAATATCTTTTATTTTTTTATTCGAAAACTTCCATTGACGTAAAAAGACAGATGGATGTTCTTCTCCGATACAATATAAGAAAAATGCCCACGCCTCAATATCCGTTTCGAAAGAATCCCATTTATACTGCGTAGCTTTTAACAGTCTCTCTTCTGACATTTGTAAATATGGCAAATGAGAAAATAGCTTCGTCTCTACTAATTCTTTGAGACCTTTCACACAATATGTACCAGTTAACAGTTTCTCAAACTCTACTGTAATACGCTCAATTGCTATATGTTCTAGCAAATGCCCATACGTTTCAATCGCTTGCTTCGTTTTCATTTCTAATGAAAAACCTAACGTGCTTACAAACCGAATACCACGCATCATTCGCAGGGCATCTTCTTGAAAACGATCCGCAGCATTTCCAACTATCACAATTTCTCTCTGTTGAATGGCTTCCTGTCCAGCAAATAAATCGACCATTTTGCCTTCTTCTGTCATAGCAATTGCATTCATCGTGAAATCACGACGTTTTAAATCCTCTTCTAATGAACGAACAAATTGAACACTACTAGGTCTTCGAAAATCTTCATATTCGCTTTCTGTTCGAAAAGTAGTTACCTCATAGGGCTCACCATTTTCTACAACAATTACAGTTCCATGCTCAAGACCAACAGGAACATTTCTTGGGAATATAGCCATCACTTCTTCTGGTAGAGCAGATGTCGCAATATCAATATCTCCAATCGGCCTATCGATAATAAGATCTCGTACGCTCCCACCAACAAAATAAGCCTCATGTCCTTGTTGCTTTAATGTCTCAATAATAGAACTAGCTTTTTTAAATCTTTCCATTTTTGTCATCCCTTAGTACGTCATAGTAAATCGTTTCATATTGTGAAACAATTTTTTCTGAGCGAAATTGCTCATAAACACTTTCTCTTGCTCGTTCTCCCATATTACGGTGAAGTTCCTCGTCCTTTAATAGCTGAATAGCTTGATTTGCCACTCCTGTTGTATCGCCAACTTCACATAAATATCCTGTTTCCCCGTGTTGAATAACCTCTGGAATACCTCCAACCCGCGTTCCGATACAAGGTACACCACACGCCATTGCTTCTAATAAAACAAGACCAAAACTTTCCTTCTCTGATAGAAGCAACATTAAATCACTCATCGCAAGTAGTTCTGCAACATTATCTTGCTTCCCTAGGAATAAAACGCGATCTTCAATATGTAAATTCTTCACTATCTGTAAAATCGTACAGAATTCTGGTCCGTCTCCAACAAGAAGCAACTTCGCATCTACTTCTTTAACAATTTTAGCAAATGCGTGAACAACATCCTGCACACGTTTCACTTTACGGAAATTCGAAATATGAATAAGTACTTTTTCACTCTCACTTATACCATATTCTTTCTTTAATTGAGACATATTACGCTTGAAATATACACGTTCGTCTATAAAGTTATATACCGTTTGAATTTCTTTACTTGGTTTTACAAGCTCATGTGTTTCGTTAATTAATGAATGCGAGACAGCAGTAACAACATCCGATTGCTCAATACCAAAACGAATTAAATTATTTAACGAAGGGTCGGAACCTAACACAGTAATATCTGTTCCATGTAAGGTTGTAACAATTTTAATACGCTCTCCGATCATTTGTTTTGCTAAATATGCACAAATTGCATGTGGTATTGCGTAATGCACATGTAAAATGTCTAAGTTTTCTCTTTGTGCAACCTCGGCCATTTTACTTGCTAACGCTAAATCGTATGGTGGATATTGAAATACAGAGTATTGATTTACCGTCACTTCATGAAAATAAATGTTTGGATATACTTTATTTAACCGGAATGGTAAACCCGATGTAATAAAGTGAATTTCATGCCCACGTTCCGCCAATTGCTTTCCTAATTCTGTTCCAACAACTCCAGAACCACCTACAGAAGGATAACATGTAATACCTATTTTTAATTTCATTTACATCCCCCTAATAAATCAGCATGTAATAAAACCGGTTTCTTACTCATAAATCCCTCGGCATACAAGACTCCAACTTCTTTTCCAAACATCTTCTCACGAGCAATCACAGTTTCAACGTAACCTTCTGTTAACGGTGTCTTAACACCATCACTCCCTGTTGAAAACTGACTTTCATACGCTTCTAATGCTTCCACCTTTATAGAGAGGTACTCACTTATATCTATACAAAAATTCGGTTTATGAAAACCATTAATCATATAATTATAAAAAGACTCCACACGATGTGGTGAAAGTTCCGGCATATATTTACGGATTCCTGCTGAAAAAATAGCCTCTTCCACAAGCTTTGCACAATTTGCATGATCTGGATGGCGATCTTCATAGTACGGCGCAAAAACTAGTTTTGGTTTATATGTACGGATCACCTTGACAATTTCACGTATATACTCTTCTTTCATATACAAACCACGGTCTGGCATCGCTAAATTCAGCCTCGTTTTTACTCCCATTATACGAGCTGCGACCTTCGCTTCTTCTTTTCTCAACTCTATCGTTCCATTTGAAGAAAGATCAGCTTCTGTTAAATCACAAATACCTACTTCATACCCTTGCTTTGTATATTTAGCGATGGTACCAGCCATGCCGATTTCAACATCATCGGCATGAGCACCAAACGCTAATATATGTAATCCACTCATAATTGTTCCCCTCATTTTCTTAACTTACGATAATCTAAATCTCCTCGCTCTAATGCGTGCATTAACATTTCAGCACTTGCCATATTCGTTGCAAGTGGAATCGCATATACATCACATAAACGAAGTAATGCATTCACATCCGGTTCATGCGGCTGTGCTGTTAATGGATCGCGGAAGAAAATCACCATATCTAAATCGTTCTTTGCAATCATTGCACCAATTTCTTGATCTCCACCAAGAGGGCCAGATTGATATCTTGTTACAACTAATCCAGTCGCTTCCATAATGCGAAGCCCTGTCGTTCCTGTTGCAAATAATTCATGTTGTTCAAAAATTGGTTTATATGCGTATGCAAACGAAACCATATCATTTTTCTTTTTGTCATGTGCGATTAAGGCAATTTTCATCCGTTGTCTCCCCTTTAGTCGATAATATTTTCTAAACCGTACACAAGATGATCAAGGTTCATTACTGTCTCAATTGATAGTTTTACACCTGACATAAATGATGCACGATTGAATGAATCATGACGAACTGTTAACATTTGTCCATCTCCACCAAACATTACTTCTTGGTGTGCAATAAGCCCTGGCAAACGTACACTATGAATGTGAATACCGTCTACATTTGCACCTCGTGCACCTGCTAGTTGCTCTACTTCATTTGGATGACCTTGCTGCTTTGATTCACGATTTTGACGAATTAACTCTACCGTTTTTACAGCTGTACCAGATGGTGCGTCTAATTTTTGATCATGATGTAATTCAATTACCTCAACATCTTGGAAATATTTCGCTGCCATTTGTGAGAATTTCATCATAAGAACTGCACCAATTGCAAAGTTTGGAGCAATAATTGTTCCTACTGCTTTTTCTTTTGCATTCTCTGTTAAACGTGCCAATTCTTCTTCTGTAAATCCAGTTGTACCAATAACCGAACGAATTCCACGCTCAACTGCAAGTGTAACGTGTTGTTTCCCCACTTCTGGTGTTGTTAAATCTAACAACACATCTGCTTCTACTTCATCTAAACAAGTATGTAAATCAGCGTAAATCGGCGCATGTAATGCTGGCATACCAGGTAAATCAGAAATCTTCTTACCACCATGCTTATAATCCACTGCTGCTACTAAATTAAAATGTTCCGTTCTTTCCATAAGAAGGACTGCTTCATGTCCCATACGTCCTCTTGGTCCGGCGATAATTACTTTAATTTTTTTCATTATTCTTTCTCTCCCTCATCAATACGTGTCCAGCGATCTTTATCACGTGTATTAAATTTATTCATTACAATATTATGTGCTGTCTCTAAATCAATATTTAAACTATTTGCCATACAAATCATAACAAATAATACATCTCCAAGCTCTTCTTCAATACTTCTTTCTTTTTCAGTTGTTTTCTTCGGTTTCTCGCCATAATAATGATTTACCTCTCTTGCAAGCTCTCCCATTTCTTCCGTTAAACGAGCCATCATTGCAAGCGGACTGAAATAACCTTCTTTAAACTGACCAATATATGCATCTACTTCTTTCTGCATATCTTTCATCGTTTTTGCTTCCATACTATTCACCTCTAATCCTTCCTCTTTCATGTTAGCCAATTCATCGCGATTTGACAAATATTATTCCCCGCCAAACACCTATTTGCGACCCATTTTTGGATAGACTATAATAAAGTGAAACTTCTTTTGCGATTTTTTTGCAAAAGATTAGTTGAACTAATCGGGTTCCTACGGCTGGTTCGCCTTTCTTCAGAGCTTTATCTCCTAACAGCCGTTGGTACGGGGTAAAGTGAAACTTCTTTTGCGATTTTTGCAAAAGATCAGCCCACACCAATCGGGTTCCTACGGCTGGTTTGCCCCTCTTCTTTGCTTCATCTCCTATCAGCCTTTAGAGCGGGATAAAGTGAAACTTTCTTTTGCACTTTTCACAAAAAATCAGTCCACATCAATCAGGTTCTTACTATTTTCACTAGCAACTAGAAATTACTTATTATTATGTTTTACCGTTTCAGCGGAGCAATGCAATCATTACATAATTAGGGGGATTTCTATATGACATCAAAATTGAAGATGCGAAATATTATTTTTATTTTAATTGGTTCCGCTATATTTTCTTTCGGTATTGTCAATATCAATATTGAAAACCACCTTGCAGAGGGTGGGTTTACTGGTATTACACTATTATTGTATTTTTTATTTAAGTTTGATCCTTCCTACTCAAACTTAATTTTAAATATCCCTATATTTTTTATTGGCTGGAGGTTACTTGGCAGAACGACATTTTTATATACATTAATTGGAACCTTTAGCGTATCTTTATTTCTATGGATTTTCCAGCGTTACGAAGTACTCAACTTACATTTAAACTTGCAAAATGATATGACACTCGCAGCTTTATTCGCCGGGGCATTTATCGGTATCGGCCTTGGAATAATATTTAAATATGGCGGGACTACTGGCGGTGTAGATATTATCGCACGACTAGCGCACAAATATGTTGGCTGGAGTATGGGGAAAACAATGTTTATGTTTGATGCTGTCGTTATCGTCGTCTCTATTCTTACATATTTATCATACCGCGAGGGCATGTATACGCTAGTTGCTGTTTTTATCGGTGCTAAAGTCATTGATTTTATGCAAGAAGGAGCTTATGCTGCCAAAGGAGCGACTATTATCTCAGAGAAAAACGATGAAATTGCTGCCAAAATTTTATCTGAAATGGAGCGCGGAGCAACCTTTTTAAAAGCTGTTGGATCGTATACAAAAGTGGAACGTAATGTATTGTATTGCGTTGTTGCTAAAAATGAAATCGTGAAATTAAAGAATATCATTACTTCTGTAGATCCTCATGCTTTTGTCGCTGTAAGTGATGTACATGATGTAGTTGGTGAAGGATTTACGTTAGATGAAAATAAAAACCCTTTACATAATTAAATGTAACTAGAAAAGCGCCTTAGCTTTTCTAGTTTTTTATTACAAGTCTTTTAAGCTTCTCAAAATCCTCATGAATAAGCTCCAATAAACTCCGATTATAAAAAATGGAAGCTGGATGAAAAGTCGGAAAAACATGATATTCTTTCTCTGACCATGTAAACTCTGCACTTTGCATATCCTTTAATTTTTGAATGGGCTGTTTTAATAATTGCCCGTGTACATCTGTGATTTTTTTATTTTTTCCTGTTAAACGTTGAAGACCGATATTTCCAAGCGTGACGATAAACTTCGGATGTATTTTCTCTAATTCATAATCTAACAAAGGCGCATGGGCAATTATTTCTCCCTGATTTGGCGTTCTATTATACTTTTTTTGTATGATTTCACCATTTCGTTCTTTTTTCTCTCGCCATTTATAAGGTCTACTCCGAACAGCGCTCGTAATATATACTTCTTCCCTTGTAACGTGAATACGCTCTAAAAAAACCATTAATTGTTTTCCCGCCCTCCCGCTAAACGGAATCCCATTATGAATTTCTGTTTCACCAGGTGCTTCTCCTAACAACATAAATTTGGGATTTTCAGGACCTTGTCCACTTAAAAAACCTTCTAGTTGATAAGGAGCACTACGCTTTTGCACTTGTTTTACTAAATGGTCTGGATATTTCATTTCCCCCACCACCTTTCCGCATTACTTCTATTATTTCTATTTGCAATACATTATATAATTCAATCCACACAACAAAAAAAGACTATCAAAATTGATAGTCTTTAGTCGTCGCTACGCTGCATACCAGTATACATTAATACGAGACGTAATAATTCAAATACAGCTACAGCTGCAGCTGCTACATATGTTAATGCTGCC
This sequence comes from Bacillus sp. PPSBB_2, assembly GCF_045291115.1. Taxonomy (NCBI): domain Bacteria; kingdom Bacillati; phylum Bacillota; class Bacilli; order Caryophanales; family Bacillaceae; genus Bacillus; species Bacillus sp. PPSBB_2. The sequence goes on along the minus strand of NZ_CP147983.1, from coordinate 1,598,351 downwards.
GCATTTAATACTTTACGAGCTTGCCCATATTCATCTGTTGATACAATACCTAACGCTTCAATTTGTTGCATTGCGCGCTTTGACGCATCAAACTCAACTGGCAATGTAACGAGCTGGAACACAACACCTGCTGCCATTAAAATGATACCTAATAACAATAGTTTTGACATTGTCGCAAATATACCAATCATAATAAATACCCATGATATATTCGATCCAAAATTAGCCACAGGAACTAACGAATGACGAATACGCATAAAGTTATAATCTTGTGCATCTTGAATTGCGTGTCCTACTTCGTGTGCTGCAACTGCTGTACCAGCAACTGAATGTCCATAATAGTTATCTGTTGATAATCGAACCGTCTTAGCGGTTGGATCATAATGGTCTGATAAATGACCTGGTGTTTCTTCTACAGCTACGTTGTATAATCCATTTTCATCTAAAATTTTTCGAGCCACTTCCGCTCCTGTCATACCTGATGTTGAATAAACTTGTGAATACTTGCTATAGGCACTACGTACTCTTGACTGTGCATACAACGGTATGATCATTATGATCGCGAAGTAAATTAAATAAAACATCATGAACCTCCATTGAAGTTTTAATTATAGTACTTCTCATTCTATTTTCTTCTGCCACTATTGTCAATGAATAAACCTTACAATCCATATCTTTATTTATTGCATTATCTATTTTTAGAATGTACATTACTTTTTCTTTTTTCTCTCTCTCCTTTATACTTTCTCCATCCAACATAAGTTAATGTGAATAAAATAAGTCCCCCAGTAATTGTCATAAACCAAATGAGAGAGGGTGCAATTTCATCTTTTTTTACTGTGTGAAATATCTTTTGCAAATCCCCTTTAATAATCCCTAATTGCATTTGGCCGCCTTTCGTTTTTAACATAACGTTACGAAATTCATCTAAATAAGATAAATGAACATTTACACGCTGGACCTCGTTTTCTGGCAAAGCAATCATTAAGCTTGGATAAATAATATTGAATTCATTTAAAAACGTATTTAACGTTTGTTGAAACTGCCCAGCATCTTCTTTTTCCATCGCTTTTTCCATTTGAGAAAAGGCATCCATTACTTTCCTTTCTCTTTCCATCCAAAGTGGTTGATATTTCGATACTTGTGCATCAACAGCAAGTTGTAATGCCAGCACATTATCAATTTTAGCTTGCTTACCTAAACCTTCTTCAGAGAGCGATTGTTGCGCCTTATCGTAAGCTAAAGAAATAACTCTAACTTGATCTGGTGTTACTTCCTGCTTCTTTTCATTCCCCTTTATTAAAAACTGCTCCGAGAAATGTTGTAATACTTGTACCGCTTTTTCATCTTCATTACGCTTCACTAACTGTAACGAGTCGTCTAACAACCCTGTTAGCTCATTCCACTCTTCAGCATATATACGTAACGGAAACATTATAATTAGAAATGCTATCAATCCAATTAATGTTCTCTTCATCCCGGTCCCCCCTTAACTACTAGTACAAAATATGTTAATTTGGACAAGAATAGAACAGAACTAGACCGAAAAATATATTATCGTTTTACAAAGAAAAAAATTCTCTTTAAGCAGAGAATTTTTTCTGTGACATCCTTTTCTTTTTTACGAGATATCTATATAAACTGTAACAAAGTATACTCCCACCTAAAATGAATAATAAAATAGCACACGCAGCATGCATAAAGAACTCTTCTGGTAACATTAATATAATTGGATCCTTTTCAGGATCAAAAACCCAATAATCATTACTAAATAAAAGTTTATGGAATAATACAAAACTCTTTTCAAAATTAATAGCAATTGGTAACATAAGCGCTATCGGAAAAATGATTGTTAAAATCGATCCGTGCAGTAAAAACTTTTCATTTTTCTTTTTTAATAAATAAATTCCGCCTATCACTGCAATCATAATTGTCGCATACATCACATATTGAATCTTTACTAAAATATTTTTAACATCTACAAAATGAATACGGCCATTTGTGGACATATCTAATGTGGGCAAATGTAATGCTCCGTCATAAAACGGGGATAAATATGTAATAAGCACATCGTAATTTCTTTTAATTTCATCCTTCGTCATATCCGCTAAATCAGGAATATTTAAAAAATCAATTTCAAAATAATACAACCATTTTCCATACACAACTGCCGTTGTTGCTAGTGCAAAAATAGAAAATGTTATGCTATATGAAACAACTAAAGTAATCAATCGATCCAATATTTTTGTACCACTCTTATTTTTCTCCATGTTCTCCCCCTAAATGTTCTAACCATCATAAAGAAAATTGTTTTCTTTGCTCACGTAAGCAACAATAATATGTAATACATAGTACAGCAATACTTAACCAAAACGTAAAATAACCAATTTCCTCTACAAACAAATGCATAATTCCATATCGCGGCATTTGCCAAAATAAATAATCAATTGCATCGTTATGCAACGTCCACACAGCTGCTACTATAAAATGCCATTTTTTTATACGATAGAATGGAGCATATAAAAATCCTTGTATTGCCATCGCGAAGTGCGAAAGCATTAACATGTAGCCCATAAGGCCTATAGGCCCTTTTACGTAAATCATAATCGCGTTTACAACAACAGCCCAAATACCATATTTTATTAAAGTTACAATCGCTAACGCTTCTATTAATCCCCAGTTTCTCTTTGCCAAAAAAGCAATTAAAACAAAGACAAAAAAGAGAGTCGCCATAGGACTATCTGGTACAAACGGCCAAAATATAGGTGACGTTTCTTTCAATTGATTTCCGTACCATATAAATCCATAAATTGTACCTAATAAGTTAACAATTAATAAAAATAATAATACCGAGCGTTGTCTTAACATTGCATACAAGTACACCAATCCGTATGTCCAACACCTTTCAAGCAAAGTAATTCATTCACTAAATCCTACTCTATTATAACAAACTTCATCCAACTAAATAAAAAAGCTGACTACAAATTTTGTAGTCAGCTTTTTTATTATTTTTTATTATACTTTGCAACGAATTCCGAAAGCTTCTTCAGTTCCTCATCCGTACCTTTAAATACACCTTTAGGCATTGAACCTTTTCCCTCTTTCGCAATTTTAGCAATTTCTTCTGGCTTTAAAGTTAAGTTTTGCAGTGCCGGTGCTGCTGCCCCGCCTTGTAAATTGTCACCATGACATGTTAAACAAGTATTTTTTTGCATTAATTTATAGCCATCATCATTTTTATCAACTGGCGCTGTTTTTACAATTGCTCCTTGTTTTTTTGCAGCTTCCCAGTCATGGTGTGCTACAGATTCCCAAGTTAAAAAGATAATCGATGCAATTGCTAAAAGCATAAATCCAGTTGCCACAGGACGCTTCAATGGACGTCTTTCTGGACCTCGATCAAGAAATGGAGCTAACAGTAATGCTCCAAACGCAATCCCTGGCATAATAAATGCTCCAATTACAGTAAATGAACCGGAAGCATACGAATACTTTAATAACTGATACAAGAATAAGAAATACCAATCTGGAAGTGGTATATATCCAGCATCTGTTGGGTCCGCCATTCTCTCAAGCGGCGACGGATGCGCCACTGTTAAACATAAATAACCGATTAAAAAAACTGCACCAACCATCCATTCTTTTAACAAGAAGTTCGGCCAAAATGCTTCTGTTTTCCCTGGGTATTCAGAATAGTCTTTTGGAATATTTGGTTTCCGAGCTACTGGTACCCGAGAATCTCCTACAAACTTCATCCCTTTGCCGCGATGCATAATCTCCCTCCTTTAGTTCTTTCCCCTTTAATTTAGCAATCTCTTATAGTGGACCGGAAATACCTTGTTTGCGAATCATGATGAAGTGGAAGGCCATTAAACCTAGAAGTGCTGCTGGTAAGAAGAAGACGTGAATAGCAAAGAAGCGAGTTAATGTTTGAGCGCCAACAATTTCGGAATGACCAGCGAGTAATGTTTTAATATAAGGACCAATGAGCGGTGTTTGCTCTGCAATTTGAATCCCTACTTTTGTAGCAAATAAAGCTTTCATATCCCACGGTAATAAATATCCGGTAAAACCAAGACCTAACATAACAAAGAAAATAAGAACACCAACAATCCAGTTTAACTCACGGGGCTTTTTATACGCACCTTGGAAGAAAACTCTGAGTGTATGTAAAAACATCATTACAATTACGAGACTAGCACCCCAGTGGTGCATACCACGAACAATTTGCCCATAAGCAACTTCATTTTGTAAATAGTAAACTGATTCCCAAGCATTTTTAATATCAGGCACATAATACATCGTCAAAAACATTCCAGATAAAATTTGAATTACAGTAACGAAAAAGGTAAGTCCTCCAAAGCAATAGACGAATGCAGAAAAGTGATGTGCCGGGTTTACATGTTCAGGTACTTCATGATCAGCGATATCACGCCATATTGGTGTAATATCTAATCTTTCATCCACCCAATCATAAATTTTATTTAACATCTACTTTGCACCCCCTCTTGGCTTCGCTTTTCCTAGATACAGCGTTCCATCTTTCACTTTAGACTCGTACACATCAAGCGGAGCAAGGGGTGGCGTACCTTTAATGTTAATCCCATCTTTTGTATAACGACCCCCGTGACATGGGCAAAAGAATTGATTCGGATGTGCTTTGTCCGAATTCCAGTTAACTGTACATCCTAAATGTTTACATACTGGAGAGAACGCAACAATGTCTCCGCTTTCATCTTTATGAACCCAAGCTGATTTTGGTTCTTCAGACTTGTACCAACCATCAACCTGCTTCACTTTAAAATCGAAACGCTTCGGCTCTGTTGTAATATCCTTTACTTGCGCAACAGCAACCATATCCGTTCCCGCTTCTTTTCTTAACACCGGATCAAGCGCAAATCGCGTCATCGGCATTAAAATACCGGCAGCCATAAAGCCTCCTACCCCTGTGAGTGTGTAATTTAAAAATTGTCTTCTTGACACGCGATGTTCTTTCTCGCTCACGAAAATTTCCCCCCCTCTATCAGAAATTGTCCCCTCGTGATAAATTATATAAAAAATAAAAACTAGGACACTATCATGATATAATACGCTCATGCACAGGTCAATATCATACTACTCATAATAATAAGAACTTTCTGTTTATTATGAGTTTCCCCATTTCTCTTCCAACATCACCATTATATTTTTTATATGTGCATGAATAACTTCTCTTTTTGCTTGATCACTAAATTGTTCTAATGCTAATGAAGGAAACCAAAACAAATCTCCCTGTAACTCTTGCATATCCTCTTTCCATGAAAAATCACTTGTAACATAAGCAATATGCTTAAAACCTTCACTTCGTAAATGATTTGTCCATTCTTGCAAACGACCTTTTTCATTCTTTTGACTTTCTACCAAATACGTAAACGCAGGCAGTAAAAGCACTCTTCCCTTATACTCTCTTTCCAATTCCGTGCTCAACAATTCGATAAATTCACCTTGTTCTACAACCATTTTCATTTCTTTTGCTGCCGAAATTGATAACAGCGGTATTACTCCTGTATCAACATACTCTCTTGCTTGCTCAAACTGTTCCACATCTTTTACAATCCACTTCAAATTCCTTCCCTCCTTCACTTGCAAATGACAGAACTTTCACTTTATATATATTAAACCATACTAAAAGAGGTAAAAAAAGAAAAACTACCCAATATAGGTAGTTTTTCTTGATGAAAGTCTGAAATTTGTAAAAATTTATTAATCCAAATAAATTCTATAAAGTTTTTAACTCTGCCGTTAATCTATGAAACGCTTCCTTATCTTGCTTATCTAACGCTTCATCAATTTGTTTCAAAAGGCGTTCTCTCCTAAACGAAAATACACTTTCTTCCAAAAACCTTTCTGCAAGTAAACGATCTTTTTCATTTACTTCAATATGCTTTGGTAGATATGGGTTTTCTTCTAATACAGCTACATAATTCGCATTTTGAAACGATGATTTAAAGTTGAGTTGAATATAAATATCCTCATCTCGATTTAAACGAATATCATGAAACGATTTTTCAGCATCTGTTGTCATAACATTTTGTTTAAAAAAGTGAAACGGTGTGTCTTTCACACAATTCGCTGACATCACTAAGCCACGCGGACAATATTTTGCATGCTCTACGAAGTGGACTTTATGCATCAATTGGTCGTGACTCATTAAATAATTCAGAATCCATACACATTCACGCTGTTTCAGTTGGTAATTATTCAAAAACCATTTTACAAAATCCTTCTTCTCGTTTACAGAAACAGGGGTATTCATAGCAATTAAGTCCCTCCTCTGTCTTTCTCTTTTCTTTTTAGATTCAAGAAGCGGCATTCAGTTTCCTTCCAACTTATGAAAAATCCTCTAAATTATATAACAACTCTTCAATATGAATTTGTGTCGGGTCTAGTTGTAATAACTGGGTAAATACTTCTTTCGCCTCTTTTCGTTTTCCTTCTTCCAATAAGAAATAACCGTACTCTTCTAAGAAGTCTGGATGATTCTTAAAAGAAGTATATGCACTTTCATAGTGTTTTAATGCATCCGAATACATTTCTAATTGTTTTTTTGCATACGCAAGATCCCAAAGTAGTTGTGTATCTGGTTCTCCACTATCAATAGCACGCTCTACAATTGCAATTAACTCTTCGTACTTTTCTTGTTCTTTTAAGATATATGCATATTTTAATGTTGCACCTAAATGCCCTGGATCTAACTCAAGCGCTTTTTGAAGAACTTCCTCTGCTTCTACTATTTTTCCTAATTTCGCCGCAATGTTCGCTAACTCTACATAAAATGGAACTGAAAGCTCATCTACTTTAATTCCTTCATGAAGCGTTTCATAGCTTTCTTGAAGCATTCCTTCTTTTTCATAGCTTTTCGCTAAATACATGTACAGTGATGCGTACTCAGGGTCTAATTCTTTTAGTTCTTGCCAAGCACCAATTGCTCTCTGATATTCTTCACCTTGGTATAATGTGAAGGCATATCCAAATAATGAGTGAATATCTTTTTGTTCCTCTAGGCCTGCTTCATAATAAGCAATCGCTTCTTCCCAGTTTCCGATCGCGCTTAACGTTTCTGCGAGGCGAAGTGCGATCACAACACCACCCATTACTTTATGTTCCGCTAATAGCGATTCATAATAAGTAATTGCCTTTTGTTCTTCACCTTTACTACTATATAATTCTGCTAACCCAAACGTAATAACAGGTTCATCAGGCATCATTTCTTTCGCCTTTAATAGTTTTTGCTCTGCTACATCATCAAAACCTTGCATTTGGAATAAATCTGCAACAAGTAATAACGATTGAACATATAAATCGTCATTTTCTGGAATATCATGAAGCACTTCAATCGCTTCATCTTCTTTATCTAGATCAATATATAATTCTGCTAAAAATACAGTGAATTCACTTTCTTCTGGATACAGTAAACGTAAGTCTTCAGTAATTGCTAATGCCTCATCTGTAAATCCAAGTGTATGATAGTAACGAGCGATATCATACTTCTCTTCATCATTCGCAATTTTTAATTGTTCTTTTAATAATTGTAATCCTTTTTCCGCTTCACCATTTTCAATATATGAAACAGCTTGTTCAAACTTTTGCATAAACGTCTCCTTTAATTCTAAAAAATATTCTCTTCTGTTCATTTATCATAAGCAACTCACTGTTAGAACGCAACCTTTAGAATGAGCATGCTTCTTCTTATACTTCTTCCTACAGAGTAGTTAATTGTTCAAAAGGTTCGGATATGACACCGATACCTTATCATCATCTTCTATTGTACCGCTTTCTTTTATGACCGTGCAAATAACTTCTCTCACTAATTATCAAGCCATACAAACCGTGGTTTACAGAATAACTTAATTAGCAGTCTTCAACCTTTATTTTGAATGCGATAAAAAAGGCTCCTATAATAGGAGCCTTCACAATCTCTTAAGAATATGTTTCTTCTTTCTGTACTTGCTCATTTACAAGCTCTTTCAGTAACTCTATAATTTCATCATTTTCTTCCTTCAAACCGATAGTAATACGAATACCATCATCGATACCAAATGCAGCACCAGAACGAACGATATATCCTTTTTTCATTAATCGTTCGAAAGCTTCATTACCTGGTATACCGAGTTTTAAGAAAATGAAATTTGTTTGAGATGGATAATAGAATACGTTATATTCTTTACAAAATGCATAATACTGATTTAAACCTTCAGCATTCTTTTGCACACAATCTTGTAAAAAGGCTTGATCTTCTAATGCAGCGAGTGCTACAGATTGGGCTACAGTTGATGTATTGAATGGTAACCTAGCTACTTCTAGCTGTCCGATTAACTTCGCATCCCCAATCGCATATCCGATACGAAAAGCAGCTAAACCATATGCTTTTGAAAACGTGCGTAAAACCATAAGATTTTCATACTTTTCAAGAAGTGGTAATGTTTGCGGATAGTCTTCTGCTTCCGCGTATTCATAATATGCTTCGTCCATAATAACGAGAGCCGACTTAGGAACTGATTCTAAAAATGAAAGTAATTTTTGTTTCTCAACATATGTACCTGTTGGATTATTCGGATTACAAATCCATACAATTTTCGTTTTCTCATCTACTTGCTCTAGCATTGCATCTAAATCGTGAATACCATCTTTAAGTGATACTTCACGAACTTCTGCTCCTTCAATAACAGCATGGTGATGATATTGTGAAAACGTAGGATTCGCCATTACAACGTTTGTTCCTTCATGTAGTAACGCTCGGCTAATCATTTGAATGACTTCATCTAATCCACTACCAAATAGTAGTTGTTCTGCTTTTACACCTAAATGTTCCGCTACTTTTGTCCGAAGTTCAAAGGCATATCCATCTGGATAAAGGGCATATTGGCTCGCTAAAGAAGTTAATGCTTCTGTCACACGTGCTGAGCAACCGAATGGATTTTCATTGGATGCTAATTTCACAATTTTTGATAAACCATATTCTCTTTTTACTTCTTCAATGTTTTTCCCAGGCACATACGCTCTCAAAGTTAACAATTGCTCTTTCACTCTCATTTTTCTTCCCCCAGTCATTTCATTCAATTTGATTACAATACGGTTATAGCCCCTTACTGTAATCTTTTGTCATAACCATCACTATTACGAGAATACCTCTAAATGAGCACTTCACAGCACTTCGCTATCATTTTAAACCATATCTTTTTGAAATGCCTCTAACGCAATATGAACAGTCTCATCTGAAATAGATACGACATTCACTACCCCATATTCCTGCATAAGCACCATATGAATTGCTCCTGCATTTGCTTTCTTATCTTGTTTCATCAATTGAACGAGGCGCTCTACATTCAAATCGCTTGGCATTTTTGGATAGCCGTATTTCAAGAACCACTGCTTCATATCTTCATAAGCAAGATCAACCTTGTACACTTGCTCACTTAAAAATATGGCGAATAACATTCCAACCGCTACACCGTCACCGTGAGTAATATTTCCATACCCTAGCTCTTTTTCAAGAGCATGTCCTAACGTATGTCCAAAATTCAAATGAGCACGTACACCCTTCTCTGTTTCATCTTGTGACACAACATTTGCCTTTACAGGAATCGCCTTCGTTAATATATGGATTAACTTCTCATCATGAAGATCCGCTAATGTTTGCACTTCTTCTTTTAACCAATGGTATAGCTCCACATCACCGATAAGAGCATGCTTTATCACCTCTGCATAACCTGAACGCCACTCTTTTTCAGGAAGAGACTGTAAAAAAGGTGTATGATATACAACTGCTTCTGGCTGATGGAATGCACCAATCATATTTTTACCTAACGGATGGTTAATCGCTACTTTCCCACCCACTGCGCTATCGTGCGCTAATAAAGTTGTCGGAACCTGCACAAAGCGAATACCACGCATAAACGATGCAGCAACAAAACCAGCTAAATCTCCAATCATTCCGCCTCCAAGTGCAAGAATTAAAGAATTTCTATCTAATTTATTTTCAAGAGCTGACGTATGAGCCGCATAGAAATTTTCGAAAGACTTCTCTTTTTCGCCACTTGGTACAACAAACGAAAACACGTGCTGCTCTACTTGTAATGCATCGATAACTGTCTGTAAATGTAGTGATGCAACAGCTTCATCTGAAATAATCATTACGTTAGATACCGCTGGCTGCATATTTTGAACGATCGTTGTTAAGTTTGACAACACTTCTTTACCAACATGTACATCATATTCTTTTGATTTCGTTTGAATATGTATGTTTCCCATTAAAATCCCCTCGCATATTCATTATGTTTCTCAATATTTTCACGAATTAGTTCCATACGATCTAATCCGAATTGTTCTATTAAAGCTGTCGCTAATTCCCAAGCCACAACCGCTTCTGCAACGACACTAGCTGCTGGCACTGCACAACTATCTGAACGTTCAATGCTCGCTGTAAAAGGCTCTTTCGTATCAATATCTACACTTTGAAGAGGTTTATAAAGTGTAGGTATCGGTTTCATCACACCGCGCACAACAATTGGCATTCCAGTCGTCATACCGCCTTCTAATCCCCCTGCATTATTTGTTCTTCGTGTATATCCATGCTCCTCATTCCACAGAATTTCATCATGAACTTCACTTCCTGGTCTATGCGCTGCTTCAAAACCAATTCCAATCTCGACACCTTTAAAAGCATTAATACTCATAATTGCAGCTGCTAATTTCGCATCCAGTTTTCGATCATAATGCACGTAGCTACCTACTCCAATTGGCATCCCTTCCACAATTACTTCAACGATTCCACCAATTGAATCACCATTTGCTTTCGCATCATCAATCGCTTTCATCATTTGGTTACCAGCTTCGTCATCTAAGCAACGTACAGGAGATGCTTCGGTAATACTCTTTAATTCTTCAATTGAACTATACGTAATCTCCTTAGCTTGTACACCGCCAATTTCAATTACATGGCCCGCTACTTTAATACCAAGTTCTGCTAACACCTTTTTAGCAACCGCACCAGCAGCAACACGCACCGTCGTTTCGCGCGCTGACGAACGTTCCAGTACATTCCTCATATCTCTATGACCATATTTAATCGCACCATTTAAATCAGCATGCCCAGGCCTTGGTTTTGTCACTTTCCTTTTCATCTCTTTTTCTTCTTGCTCAGTTAAAGGCTCCGCCCCCATAATTTTTGTCCAGTGTGCAAAATCACGATTTTCAACAACAAGTGCAATAGGGGAACCTAATGTTTCTCCATGTCTAACACCACTTAAAATTTGCACTTGATCCGTTTCAATTTGCATGCGTCTACCGCGCCCATATCCCTTTTTCCTTCTAGCTAACTCTTCGTTTATATCATCTGCTACTAAAGACAATCCTGCCGGAACACCTTCTATAATCGTTGTAAGTTGTGGACCATGAGATTCACCAGCTGTAATATATCGCATACGTTATTCCTCTTTTCGTATATGTATTTATCTCACTATATTAACTTTTATCATTCTAAAAATATTAAAGAAATTATATCATAAATCGACCATTTTCTTATTCTATATTTCCGATAGTCCTAATTTAAATATCAATATATCATAACAGTTCAAACTTCGTAACTAACTGAAAATAAAAAAAGTGCAAGAAGAATACCCCTATTCTCCTTGCACTTTTTACTATTATCACAGTGATTAAAGCGTTTACAAATTATTTCAAAATAATTAGTAAATCCATTCATTCATTAATTTTGAGTAGTCAACTAATTCTTCTTCTTTAAAGAAAATAGCAATCTCGCGCTCTGCGCTTTCTAAAGAATCAGAACCATGGATAATGTTTTTCGCAACAGTTACACCGAAATCTCCACGAATTGTTCCAGGAGCTGCTTCATGTGGTCTTGTTTTCCCCATCATGTTACGAGCTGTATCTACTACACCTTCACCTTGCCATACCATTGCGAATACAGGTCCAGATGTAATAAAGTCTACTAACTCACCAAAGAAAGGTTTTTCCTTATGCTCAGCGTAGTGTTGTCCAGCAATTTCTGGAGTGACTTGCATTAATTTTGCACCAACTAATTGAAAGCCTTTTTTCTCAAAACGAGCTACAATTTCCCCAATGAAGGCACGTTGTACACCGTCTGGTTTTACCATTAGAAATGTTTTTTCCATAAAAAATCTCTCCACTTCTGAATTATGTATGTAATTGTATATCCCCACACACATATTATCACCCTTATCACAATTGTGCAATAGTTTTGAAATAGAGAGATTATTTTATTTTTTAGAATAAACCTTAAAATTTTCGTTTTCCAATATACTTTGCAACATTTTGTAATGCGTACTTTGCTTTTCCACGTGGGAGTGGTTTTATTATTTCTAAAGCTTTATGTAAATAACGTTCACTAAACGCAAATGCTTGATCAATTGCTGTACTATTTTTTACAGCATCAATAATTTCTTGCATTTCACTTGCTGTTGAATTTTCATGTACAGATGTGATTTTCTGACGAAGTACGGGATCTTCCATCGCATATAAAGCAGGAAGTGTAATATTCCCTTGTAGTAAATCTCCACCAGCAGGTTTTCCAAGTTTCTCTTCTGTAGAAACGAAGTCTAAAATGTCATCAATAATTTGATAAGACATTCCTACAAAATACCCATACCAAAATAGACGATTTACCGTATCACGATTAGCACCAGCAGCAATCGCTCCCAATTGACAACTCGCGGCAATTAATAATGCTGTTTTTCGCTTTATTCTTCTTAAATACGTTCTTAAATTTTGGTCATAATTGTATTTATCTTTAATTTGTTCAATTTCACCTTTACAGACTTCTAAAATAGTATGTGATAACGCTTGATGTGCCTCTGGAATTTCGATATTGGTTATACATTCAAGAGACTTAGCGAACAGATAGTCCCCTGTATACATCGCAATACGATCTCCCCATTTCGCATTCACAGTCGCACTGCCGCGTCGTAAAAATGCAGCATCAATAACATCATCGTGAACAAGAGAAGCCATATGAATAAGTTCTAACGCAACAGCAACATGCTTAATCGCATCTAACTTATAATCTCCAAATTTCCCTGCAAGCAACACAAATACAGGACGAATTCGTTTCCCACCAGCTTCAATCAGCTGTAATGCTGCCTCTTCTACTAATGGCTGTTCAGAAGCGACTGTCTTTTTTAATTCTTTTTCTATCACATTAATATCCGATCGTAAAAAAGAGTACATAAGTTGTAACTTCATATTGTTCACCTTAACCTAAAACTTCTTTTTTCTATTTTGATTCTGGTTTAATACCTAAATGCATTGCTGCTACCCCAAAAGTAAATGGTTTCACTTGCACACGTTCAAGTCCAGCTTGCTCAAACATTTGAGCCAATTCTTTCATCCCTGGGAACGTACTAGCAGATTCTTGAAGCCATGAATATTCTTTATAACTTTTCGCAAACACCTTTCCAAATAATGGCATGATATATTTAAAGTATAAAATATACCCTTGTCGAAAACCAATCATTGTTGGTTGAGATGTTTCTAAACAGATTACTTTTCCACCTGGTTTTACTACACGCGTCATTTCTTTTAATACGTGCATATAATCCGGTACGTTACGTAAACCAAACCCAATCGTCACATAATCAAACGTATTATCTTCAAACGGAAGTTCCATTGCATTCCCATGTAGAAGTTCTACTTGTTTTAATTGTAACGCCTCTACCTTTTGCTTACCGACAGATAACATATTTTCACTGAAGTCTAAGCCAACAACCTTTCCTTGCTCACCTACGGCTCCAGCTAGCGCAATTGTCCAATCTGCGGTTCCACAGCATACATCAAGCGCTTGACTGCCTGGTTGTACATCCATAATTCGCATCGTTTCTTTCCGCCACGCTTTATGTCTTTGAAAACTAATTACAGAATTCATCACATCGTATTTATCAGAAATCTTTTCAAATACGTCATGTACTCTTTCTTCTTTTGATTGTTGCATGCTCGTACCTTCTTCCAATGTAAAATTGCTTATGTCTTCTATTTATTCCTTAACACAGAATTTATTTCATTTATGTCTGTGTGATTTTCTAAAAATTGTTTTTCTTTCTTTCTCAATTCCTTCATCCAACCATTAATCACTACTTCTGCTTTATCCCCTAAAGCATCTTGCATAGCTTGAAAAACAGGTGAATGTTGCTTATCAGCATACAATTGAATTTCTTTTTGAAGGCGATTTCCACCTAATACGTATGTGATAAATGGCTTCCAATGTGATAACTGAAAATGATCACATGTTTTTTGAAGGAGCGCAGACTCAATCGTTACTATGCTTTTCATTATGTCATCCGTCGTTTCATGCGCTTTTTGGTATAACATAATTTTGTGTTCATTTATCTCTTTAATTCCTTCAGCAAGTGCACGAATTAAAACAATATCACGATTCATAGACAATAAATAATAATATAGTCCACTATAGTAATCGCCTGCAAGTACTGTTAATTGACGACATTTATGGAATCCAATCTCTTCCTCGCCTGCTTTATTTGATACCCTTTCATGCGTATCAAGCGCAATTTGTACAAGCATAATTGTTACTACGTAATGCTCAATTTGTTCTATATGTAAGTTTGCACTCTTTAAAGCACCATATAACAATGCTATCTTTTCTTCATCAATAAATGGTTCTTCAATATAGTTTATAAAATAAGGATGGCGTAATTTCTCCATCAATTTTTCTTTTATACCCGCATACCCTCCGTAGATGTCACACACAAAAAATCACCCTTGTTTTCTAATTCATAAAACTTATTATAACACATACACTCTATTTTCTATAACCAAAACTTGGCTACACCTACCATTCATGTAAGCAATCTTTCTAATCTCACTCTGTCTAGTTAAAACTATATCATTTATTTACTAAAAAAAAAAAGAAAAGCAGTTTCCCGCTTTTCTTTACTTCGTTTTAATAAACGATAAAATTTCACTGCGCGCTGCAGCATCATTTTCAAGCACACCACGCACTGCTGTCGTTACTGTTTTCGCACCTGGTTTTTTCACACCACGCATCGTCATACACATATGTTCTGCTTCTACTACTACCATTACACCATGAGGCTCTAGTACTTCCATAATAGAGTTCGCTACTGTTGATGTAATACGTTCTTGCAGTTGTGGGCGACGTGCAATTGTATCTACGGTACGAGCTAATTTACTTAACCCTGTTACCTTTCCACCTTGCGGAATATATGCAACGTGAGCAACTCCATAGAATGGTACTAAATGATGCTCACACATCGAATAAAATGGTATATCTTTTACTAGTACAAGCTCTTCGTGATCTTCTCCGAATACTTTATGCAAATGCTCTTTCGGATCTTCATGCATACCTGAGAACACTTCTGCGTACATTTTTGCAACACGCTTTGGTGTATCAAGTACTCCCTCACGATTTGGGTCATCCCCAATCGCCTCTAAAATAAGGCGTACTGCATGTTCAATTTGTTCTAAATTAACTTTTGCCATCCGCTAGCCCTCCCGAAAACCTAAAAGTGATACGAACACATTCTAGCATATTTATGTTTTTAAAAGCAAAAAGAAGAGTTCCCAAAAAGGAAACTCTTCTTCCCTGTTAATATGTAAGGATTATTTAACCGCATCTTTTAACGCTTTACCAGGTTTGAATGCAGGTACTTTACTTGCAGCGATTTCAATCTCCTCACCTGTTTGTGGGTTACGACCTTTACGAGCCGCACGCTCACGAACTTCGAAGTTACCGAATCCGATCAGTTGTACTTTATCACCTTGTTTTAAAGCTTCTAAGATAGAATCAAAAACAGCGTCTACTGCTTTTGTTGCGTCCTTTTTAGAAAGGGAACTTGCTTCTGCAACAGCATTGATTAAATCTGTCTTGTTCATGCCATTCACCTCCTCCCAAAGATAAGACTGTATAATGATCATAAAATGAGTCTTACTTTCATTTGTAGGCAATTTTTGCAAATTCTATACTACAAAGATGTAGATAAATCATTATCAACGCCTATATTATACGATTCTCCTTTATAATTCAATATTTTTAAGGAAATTGTTACTCTTAAAATGTGAAAATCTGATGAAACTTGACAATTTACAACAATGTATTAGATAATGACTGTTTATTTTTCTATTTTATAATAAAAAAAAACAAAAAATCCCTCTACAATGAGAGGGATTTTTTCTTATAGTATAATCGCAATTAATCCGCCAGATCCTTCATTAATAATTCTTTCTAGCGTTTCTTTTAATTTATATCTAGCATTTTCTGGCATTAAAGATAATTTCGCCTGAATTCCTTCTCGAACAATCGAGCTAAGTGAACGTCCAAATATATCAGAATTCCAAATTGATAACGGGTCATCTTCAAAATCTTGCATTAAATAACGAACTAATTCTTCACTTTGCTTTTCAGTACCAATAATCGGCTCAAACGTTGACTCTACATCTACTTTAATCATATGAATAGATGGCGCTAACGCTTTTAACTTCACACCAAACCTTGAACCGTGACGAATAATTTCTGGCTCATCTAAGCTCATATCCGCTAATGCAGGTGCTGCTACACCATATCCTGTTTGCTTAACCATACGCAGTGCATCCGCCACTTGATCGTACTCTATTTTCGCATGAGATAAATCGAGCATAAGCTTTAATAAATGATCTTTCCCTCGAATTTCTACTCCTACTACTTCTTTTAAAATCTGATCATATAATTCATCTGGCGCATATAAATCAATCTCCGCCACACCTTGCCCCATATCAATGCCAGCTAGGCTCGCTCGATCAATAAATTCATATTGACTAAACTGCCAAACAACGCGATCCACATCACGAAGACGTTTTATATCCTTCACAGTTTCTTGAACTGCTTCTTGATAACTTTGACGCAACCAATGCCCTTCATTTAGCACCATTACCCAACTCGGAAGGTTCACATTCACTTCTAATACAGGGAATTCAAATAGCGCTTCACGAAGTACATTATATACATCTGTTTCTCTTAAACTCTCCACACTCATTGCAATAACCGGGATATCATATTCTTCTGATAAACTTTGGCGTAATTGCTCTGTATCTGGATGATACGGCTGTACCGTATTAATTATCATAATGAAAGGTTTTCCTACTTCTTTCAACTCATTTACAACGCGTTCTTCTGCCTCTATATAATCTCTTCTTGGAATTTCACCAATTGTTCCATCTGTTGTAATTACAACACCAATTGTTGAATGTTCTTGAATTACTTTACGCGTGCCGATTTCTGCAGCTTCATGGAATGGAATAGGTTCTTCATACCAAGGGGTATTAATCATACGCGGGCCATTCTCATCTTCATAGCCCTTCGCTCCAGGAACCGTATATCCAACACAATCTACTAATCGAATATTCACTTCAAGTCCTTCATCTACTTCGATAGAAACCGCTTGGTTTGGAACAAACTTCGGTTCCGTCGTCATAATTGTACGACCAGCAGCACTTTGAGGCAATTCATCCTGCGCTCTTTGACGGTCAGACTCATTCTCAATATTTGGAATAACTACAAGTTCCATAAATTTTTTAATGAATGTTGATTTCCCTGTTCGAACAGCTCCTACAACTCCAAAATAAATATCACCGCCTGTTCGTTCTGCAATATCTTTAAAAATATCTACCTTTTCCAAGTGATTCCCTCCCTCAAAATTTTTGGGAATAATTCCGCGTTTATAGTCAACTAATACCTTCTCTAACGTTGCCTATAATATCTGATATAATATAATGGTATTCTAGAAGTTCGGACAATATATCATATAATTTTGTCCAATTTCATATGACTATTAAAAAATATCTTTTGTTTGCATCGTAAGTTGTATAACATAAAAAACCTTTCTTCTAGAACTTATTCACTAAAAGAAAGGTTCATGACTTATCATTTTAAAAAAATTGGTTCTCCGTCCTTTACTGTGTACGGTAAAGAATAAGCTGGTACAAACGGGGAACCTTTCGAAAGTATATTTCGAATATCTTCTCCCTCTGTAAACTGCCCTTCATTTTTTTTCAAAGCGTCATATAAGTCGATTCTATAATCAACAAAAACTTCTCCTTTTTCATTAATTACAAAAGGAAGTCCTTTACCAGAATATGGACTTGTCACTTGTGGCACATCTTTATATCCTAGTTTTTTGAAATCCAATTCATATACACCATCTGAAATTACTTTTTTAAAAGGTGGATATTGATGTTCATCACGATACATCCTAAGCTTTAAAGATAGTTCCTGAATTTGTTCAGCCATCCTAACATCAATTAACTTTACTGTTGGATTTGTTTCAACGTCTATTAATACGTATTGATATACTCCTCCACTTTCATACGCATTCCCTGGCGCTTCTTGTATGTAACGCGGGGCAATCTGTTGAAAATCGATTGGATACTTTTGATAAATAGGTGTACTCATATCCCTCGTCTTAATTGGCAATATCCCATCATTTTGCTCCTTAAATGTCACAACAGCTTTTTGAACAACCTGTAGCTGATCTTCATAAGGAACCGCATTTTGCTTCATATTTTCTTTCGGATACAGACACCCCGTTAAAAGGCTCATACAACAAAATATTAAAATAATATGGAATTTTTTCACTAGCATCACCTTTTCATACTAATCTAATTTGCTCCGTATGTAGTATTTTCGAGACCATTCCATTTACTGCTGTACAGGTCCACTAAATACAACAAGAAAAATAACAATTCCTGACACAATCATAAGGGTGTACGCTACTAACGCTGTAATCCCTTTCAAAAATTTATTCTTTATTCTATGTCTACTTAATAAAATAAAACTTACTGCAAAAAACATAAATCCAATTGCCCCTAAAGCCAACCACATTTTCATAAGCCCTTCTGACATATACACACCCCTTTTTATTAATCTATTTTTATACTATTTTAACAAATTAAAATCTTTAAACAAATACAAAAAGAACATTTTACTACAAATCGCGAGTATGTAACTTTAATCAATAGGTTTTCCAGCATTTCTCACCAATCTAGGCAAAAATAAAACCGAAGCGATTGTATCTCTCGCTTCGGTTGACCAAATATGCCCAAAAACAGCTCTATTCCCATTCTTTCATGGCTATCATATGCAATCTCCAAACTCTTTGTTTCTCATAATTTATTTTTTAAACATTTTGCTTAACGAGCCAAAATCTGTTGGCATATTATTATTAATAATCGCTTTTACAATTTGATCCTCTTGCTCTTTCGGCACTTCACGTCCCGCCATAAGAGCCACTTGATGAATTAATTGACGAAGTACAGTTTCATCACGTAAATTCGCATTTTGCACGGATGATGCTAATTTAAAAATATCCTCTTTATTTACTTTCGCTTCCTTCTCAATATTATTAAAAATATTATTATCCATTCTTTTCACCCTCTCCTCAAGTTACTCTTCATCCTATGCAAAAATGAAAAAATGGTGAAAAGACCCAAAAAATAAAAAAGCGACAGAAGTACAAATGTACTTCTGTCGCTTTTCTTTACAGTAAATCAGGTATAGCTTCCACTTCATGTTTTCGAACACGTCCCATCAATGAGCCTACTGCATCTTTTACGTTATTCCCATTGAACAGCACGTCATATAAAGCAGCTGTAATCGGCATTTCAACTTCCATTTTCTCTGCCAATTCATGAGCAGCTTTCGTTGTTCTTACACCTTCCACAACCATACCCATGCTTTCTAACACTTCTTCTAAAGAGTGTCCTTTTCCAAGCATATTTCCAGCGCGCCAATTTCGGCTATGAACACTTGTACAAGTTACAATTAAGTCTCCCATACCAGTTAGACCAGCAAACGTTAACGGATTCCCGCCCATTTTTCTTCCTAAACGAGCAATCTCTGTTAAACCACGTGTCATCAATGCCGCCTTTGCATTATCACCTAATCCAAGACCATCAGTTATACCAGCAGCTAATGCGATAATATTTTTTAACGCACCACCAAGTTCAACTCCAACGATATCTGGATTTGTGTATACACGAAAATAACTATTCATAAATAAATCTTGTACTTCCTCAGCCGCTTCCATACGCTTTGCTGCAGACGTAACTGTTGTCGCTTGTCGTAAACCGACTTCTTCAGCATGACTCGGTCCAGACAGTACAACAACATCTTTAATTAAGTGCTCTGGAATTTCTTCCTCAATCACTTCCGAAATACGTTTTGACGTACCAGGTTCAATTCCTTTGCTCGCATGAATCCAAGTAATTGGTTCAGTAACAATTTCTTTCATCTCTTGTAATACATCTCTGTACGCTTTCGTTGGTACTACTAGCAGTACTGTATTTACATCTACTAATGCTTCTTCTAAAGAAGAGTAGGCTACGATTGTGCTTGGCAATGTAATGCCTGGGAGATATCGACTATTCTCATGTTTCGTATTAATTTCATCCATAAGTTCTGGGCGATTTCCCCAAATACGTACATCATGTCCATTGTCAGCTAATACCATCGCTAACGCTGTTCCCCAGCTACCTGCTCCTACTACTGTGATTTTTGTCATAAAATCACATCCTCTCCATTAGTCTCTTGCTCTAGCGATAATGTGAATCGGCGTTCCTACGAAGCCAAATGATTCACGTAAGCGATTCTTTAAGAAACGCTCATATGAGAAGTGCAATAATTCTGGATCGTTTACAAACACAACAAATGTCGGTGGTTTTACCGCAACTTGTGTTGCATAGAAAATTTTCAGACGGCTACCATTATGAGTTGGCGTCGGATTCATCGCTACCGCATCCATAATTACATCGTTTAATACGTTCGTTTGAATACGGATACTATGACTTTCATTTACCTCATCGATAACCGGTATTAATGTTTGTGTACGTTTTCTCGTTTTTGCAGATAAGAACACAATTGGTGCGTATTCTAAGAATTGGAAATGAGCACGGATATTTTCTTCAAATGCTTTCATTGTTTTTTCGTCTTTTTTCACTGCATCCCATTTATTTACAACGATAACAACAGCTCGCCCTGAATCATGAGCATATCCAGCGATTTTTTTATCTTGCTCAATAATTCCTTCTTCACCATCTAAAACGACTAAAACAACGTCAGAACGTTCAATCGCTCTTAGCGCACGAAGTACACTATATTTTTCTGTACTTTCATACACTTTTCCTTTTTTACGCATACCAGCTGTATCAATAATTACATAATCTTTTCCATCTTTACTATATGGTGTATCGACAGCATCACGAGTTGTTCCTGCTACATTACTAACAATTACACGCTCTTGACCAAGAAGAGCATTTACAAGTGATGATTTCCCTACGTTTGGACGTCCAATTAAAGAGAAACGAATTGTGTCTTCATCATATCCGTCTTCTTCAATCTTTGGAAAATGTTGTGCAGCTTCGTCTAGTAAGTCACCTAACCCTAATCCGTGTGTACCTGAAATTGGGAATGGTTCGCCAAATCCTAATGCATAAAAGTCATAAATGTCACTGCGCATTTCCGGATTGTCTACTTTATTTACTGCAAGTACAACCGGTTTATTTGAACGATATAAAATTTTTGCAACTTCTTCATCAGCTGCTGTTACACCGTCACGACCGTTTGTCATAAAAATGATAACATCCGCTTCATCAATTGCTACTTCAGCTTGTTGACGAATTTGTGTCAAAAACGGCTCGTCTCCAATATCAATTCCGCCCGTATCAATAATGTTAAATTCATGATTTAACCATTCTCCAGCGCTATAAATACGATCGCGCGTTACACCTGGAATATCTTCTACGATTGAAACTCTTTCTCCAACAATTCTATTGAAAATAGTAGATTTCCCTACGTTCGGGCGACCTACTATCGCTATTACTGGTTTCGGCATATACTTTCATCCTTTCAACTTGCTTCTGTTTATTATGTAAAAAACCCTTCTTTGTGCAAGAAGGGATTTGCATTCCAGAATATTTCTCAACGTATCAAAACACCTCACATTATAACACACGTTGCTAATGTTTCACAATAATATATACATTCTCTTGTAAGCGATGTGCAATACCATCTAAAATTGCTTCTAAATTATTTGCAACAAATTCTAGTTCCTCCGTCGATTCGCAAACGAATAAAGGAGCACCACCTGCAAATTTTTCTGGAGTCGTTGTTATAACTGCCAGAATAACACTTTCTAACATCATCTCTTATCTCCCCTTCCTTTTGGGGCTTCCGATGACATATGGACAGCACTTTCTAACGTTGGTACATTTCCTATGACACCTATCGCTTTCTCTGCATCTTGATCTTGCGGCAGGACAAAAATCCCAACCCTGCCATCCTCTAAATCACGCTTTGCTAACGGTACAAGCGCTGGTGTACCAGAATCTCTATAAATCCCTAACGCTACTGAAACATCGTGTAAAATAGCTTGTCGTTGCCCTAAATTTGAGATTGTAACCATCGCATCAATTGATTTCGGCTTTAAAATAAAACCCATACCATATTTCATAATTTCTTCTTGTCTTGCTGGCAATCCAATATTCATAATGTAAATATTGTCAATATAAAGCCCTGCTCCTTCAAAACGAAGCGGAACGTGCTCAATTTCAACAAGATCATGTAGCCTTTTACCAGACATTAATTTTTTCGCGATAAAAAATGCGATTATAGCCATAATTACTCCTGCAATCCATGAACGGAATCCTATATACGCAAACGTCGTTGCAAACGACGTTAACATTGCCAAATAGTTGCGACTTTCAAAAACCAATGCAATTCCTTCAATGTATGTATTTCCACGCGGTACGAGCTCATACCCATCTAATTGTTGAAGCGTATTTCTTTCCATATTACGTACATCACGAAATTGTGTCGCTGCTAATGTAAGAAATGTAATGGCAGAAAAATCTTTTTTCAAAATAGACGGGATTGCAATCGCTCCTAAAGCAGCTGCAATTAACCCCATTGCAATATGAATAATTTTCCCATGTAGCCTCGTCGGATATTGCCGCGTATCCGTCCGAAGCATTAGCACCCTTGTAACTGTCCCCGCTATTACGCCGCATAAAATGGCTGGTGTATATTCAGTCATGTATTACCCTCGCCTTTCTTTTACGTGTTTTTCTCTTAAACCGTTCCATGTATACTGATGCTTTTGCAATCCAAAACAATATTGCCATGAATAATGTAGAAATGGCGACGATATCAAAAAATGCTAAACTACCGTAATCATATGGAAAATTCAATTTCCTAAAAATAAATGTCACTAGCAGCTCTCCTTGTAACATCCCTACATATAGAGAACATAATCGTAATATGCGATCCCCATGCAATAACACCGATGCATACACAAGAGCACTACTTAGCAGAAACACTCTATCCACCACAATCCAAATCGGATCATATATTTCTAACAGATGAAAACTTGTATATAACATTGCAATAATAAGTGCCGAAAGTAAGCTATACACTTTTTTCCAGACAGAATATAGCGTGATCCCTATAAAAGAAATAATACAAAGTAAAAGAGCATTTACTGATACCACGAATGAGGCAATCGTTACATGTAACGGAGAGCAAATTATAAAAATCAGTATACAAGCGCCTAACTTCCACCGGATAGGGTCCTTTTTCATAAAAAAGGTTACAATGATCCACCCTATCCAAGCTACAAAATAAAAAGTACTTCCATCCATCAACTTCACCTCCTATGTTTTCCATTATGGGAACTTTTTATGAAAGTTAATCCACTTTATTTACGCATAGTTTTTTCTTATAACAGCAACACTTTTAACAAGGAGGTGTTATTCATTATGGGTAAAGATCGCCAAGAACGAAAACTACGAGAATCACGCCGCGTTGAATCCGATCGTGATCAATCACTACAATATCCAGGTGCAACTGGACTTGATACACCAGAACAGGCTCGAAAACAAAACCAGCACTAATTAATACAAAAAGACGGTTTCTATATTGTACGAAACCGTCTTTTACATAATCAGTTTAATGATTTCTATTTATATTGAAATAATATTTCGCGCACTATATCCTCCCATTACTTCTTTTTACCTTCACCTATTCCCATTAAAAATTAAGTTCTCTCCAGTAATTCGACAACACACCATCTACATTTTTCAACCCTTTTTCAATTACAATTTTTACGAAATGATATTTTTATATAATGCTAATTCCATTCTCCACTTTATATTACGAAAAAGAATAGAACAAAAAAAATCAACCGAATGGTTGATTTTTTATCTCCTACTATAATGCGCAGTATCAATACCACGCTGCATTAACCAATGATATGTTTCACCCTTTACAACAAGAGGTACAGATTGCAACTCTTCTATCGTCTTCGCACCAAGAGCTGTCATTATAAATTTCAAATCTGTATGTAGAAGCTCAATTTCATCTACTAACTTCTCGATACCATCTTGCATTAAAATACGTAAAAAATAACCAGCAAACGCAGTTGTATTCGCCCCTAATGCGATTGCTTTCGCTACGTCAAGCGCTGTTTGTATACCCCCAGATGCAATAAAAGAGAGGTTATTATTTGTAGAGGTTGCTTCAATAATCGAGGTTGCTGTTTGTATGCCCCAGTTATTAAAATAAGAAAGCATTCGCTGTCTTCTTTCGTTTTCAACAGCAGCAAAATTCGTACCACCTTGCCCACCAATATCAATTGCTGTTACACCTACGTTCACTAACTGTTGCATTGTTTCCTTACTCATCCCAAATCCAACTTCTTTTACAATGATAGGAACTTTACTATTTAAAACAATTTTCTCAATGCGCTGAAGTACTCCAGTAAAATCACGGTCTCCTTCTGGCATCGTTAACTCTTGTATGACATTTAAATGAATTTGTAATGCATTCGCTTCAATCATATCAACGGCGCGCTCTGCCTGCTCGATAGTTGCCTCACTACCTAAATTAGCAAAGAAAATACCATTTGGGTTTACCTTTCTAATCACCTTATAAGAAGCAGCTTCACTTTCATCTTTTAACGCCGCCATTTGCGAACCTACAGCCATAGCAAGGTTATGATGTTTCGCTACATATGCTAATTGCTCATTAATATGTAACGTTTTCTCTCCTCCACCACCAGTCATCGCATTGATAAAAATCGGCGAACTTAGTGAAAGTTCGCCGATTTTTGTTTCACATGTTATTGTGTCATAATTTGAATTTGGCAAGCTTTGATGCACAAAATCAATATCATGAAAGCCATGCGTACGAGACTGACCAGTAGAAAGAGCGTATTCAATATGATCTAATTTACGTTTTGCCCTTACCACTTGTACCCCTCATTATTTCTTTAATTTTTTCAGTTGTTCACCAATAATATCACTTAATTGGAAAGTAGCAGAATCAGCATTTGGCTCATACTGACTATAATCTTCAGTTACATTATTTTCCTCAAGCGCTTCTTTTATACTTAAAGAAATACGTTTCTCTGCTACGTGAACTTCAAGTACTTTCACTTTTACTTCTTGTCCCATTTCCAATACTTCATTCGGATTTTTCACGTGACGATTTGCAATTTGAGATACGTGTACAAGCCCTTCAACGCCCGGTAAAATCTCAACGAATGCACCAAATGTAACAAGGCGTTTTACTACTCCCTCACGAATATCTCCAGCTTTTATTTCGCCAGCAACGTTTTCCCAAGGTCCTGGTTGAGCTGCTTTAATTGATAAAGAAATACGTTGTGTATCAGCATCAACAGATAACACCTTTACCTTAACCTTTTGACCTTGCTCTAACACTTCAGAAGGTTGCTCTACACGTTCGTGTGAAATTTGTGAAATGTGAACTAAACCGTCCACTCCACCAACGTTAACGAATGCGCCAAAGTCAGTTAATCGTTGTACTGTTCCTTCAACAACGTCCCCTTCTTTTAATGAAGAAATTGCTTCTTTTTTCTTAGAATCTAGTTCTAATTCTACTACCGCTTTATGCGAAAGGATTACACGATTTTTTTCACGGTCTAATTCAACAATTTTCACCGCTAATGTTTTACCTTTATAGTCAGTAAAGTCTTCTACATAATGTACTTCTACAAGTGAAGCTGGAATAAAACCGCGAACACCAAGGTCCACAACTAATCCGCCATTCACAATATCTTTTACAGTAACATCAAATACATGACCAGAAGTAAATTTCTCTTGTAGTTCTACCCATGCTTTTTCTGCATCAACAGCACGTTTAGATAAGACAAGATCATCTTCTTCTAATTTAATAATTTTCAACTCTAGTGTTTGATCTAATTCTACAACATCGCTTGCTTTTTCAATATGAACGTTAGCTAATTCACTAATTGGAATTACGCCATCTGTTTTGTATCCAACATTTACAAGCACTTGTTTCTCTTCAACCTTCGTTACAGAACCTGTAACAACGTCACCAACTTGTAATTCTTTTGAATCCATAACTTCTTCATTCATTTTCTCTACCATGGAAATACCTCCCTACAGAATTGACAAAGCATTTTTTATGTATATACGAAATGAAAACAAAGTTTTCATTTGCATGTTTAAGAATTTCTCATCACATACTCTTTTTCAATAACATTCACAAGAAAATATATTAAACCTATATAAATAGTATACAGCAAAACCAGCTTGAAAAAAGTATGTTTTGAAATATAATAGCGAATATATTCTGACAGTTTCATTCC
The DNA here is from genome assembly GCF_045291115.1 of Bacillus sp. PPSBB_2. Taxonomy (NCBI): domain Bacteria; kingdom Bacillati; phylum Bacillota; class Bacilli; order Caryophanales; family Bacillaceae; genus Bacillus; species Bacillus sp. PPSBB_2. The sequence goes on along the minus strand of NZ_CP147983.1, from coordinate 1,571,646 downwards.
TCTTTAACTAACTTCTTACAAATCAGCTCATTTGTCAAGGAAAGAGACTCACAATTCACGTATCCTTTACATTTCTATTTAAACAAAAAAAGAAAAAGGACTATCCCCTTTCTTTATTTCGCAAACACTCCAGAAACAATGCTCATAATTTTTTGGACAACTTCTTCAATTGATAAAGAAGTCGTATCTAATTCCAATGCATCATCAGCCTTTTTTAGTGGAGAAACTTCGCGTTCTGAATCTAATTTATCACGCTGAGCAATTTCTTCTTTTAGCTGCTCTAAATTAGAATCGAAACCTTTATTTAAATTTTCTAAATGTCTTCTTTCCGCTCTTTCTTCAACAGAAGCAAGCATAAAGATTTTCACTTCAGCATCCGGTAATACATGTGTACCAATATCACGGCCGTCCATTACAACGCCGCCTTTTTTCGCTAACTCTTGCTGACGACGTACCATTTCTTCACGAACAAGGCGATGTTTCGCTACAATAGATACTCGATTCGTCACATCAGGTGTACGAATTACTTCAGAAACATCTTGTCCATTTAAAAATACAAGCTGTGTATTTTCTCCTTGCTGAAACTCAATATTTACATTCTTTACAACTTCCATTAACTGCTCTTCATTTTCAATGTCTACTTTTTGTTCAAGGGCTGCATATGTAAGCGTACGGTACATTGCGCCTGTATCAATATAAACGTAAGAAAGTTCCTTCGCAACAACTTTTGCCACTGTACTTTTCCCAGCAGCTGCTGGACCATCTATAGCAATTGAAATTCGTTTATCCATTGTAACACCTCATTTTTTCACTTATAAAACAAAACGAAAAGCAGGTGTTCACCCTGCTTCTTCTCATTTGCTTCACGTCATTAAATCCTCAATTATTGTAGCATAATCCTTCATAGAAGAAAATGAAAACTACCTATTCACCTGCAAGATTTCCACTTTGTTTTTTACCATGACACCTTCATAATAAACAATTTTAGATAAATATTTCACTGATGACTTATGTATAAATAACAATTGCACAATAGAAAGACAAATGAATTGTATTATTAATATACGAATAAAAATTCTCTCCATCTTTTTCACCGGAATTCTTCCCTCCTATACTATATTTGCACATTTCGTTTCATGATTTTATACATCGTACATATAGCAGTTAATTTTATTGTCATTTTCGAGGCATACTTTTATACATTTCCATTGTCGAATTTACTCAAAACATGTTATGTTCTAAATGTATTTTTTTACTTGAAAGGGGTATAAGCATTGAAAAGAATCCTAGTTTTACACACAGGTGGAACAATTGCAATGGAGGAAGATAAAGAAACTGGGGTCGTACAACCAGGTGAAAAAAATCCTCTTTTAAAATTCATTCCTGATTTAGAAGGCGATGTTGATTTAATCGTTGAAGATGTGTTCCACCTACCATCTCCTCATATGACACCGAGCGAAATGTTACAATTACAAGTCATCATTGATGAAAGAGTAAAACAAGACAACATTCATGGCGTAGTCATTACGCATGGCACGGATACATTAGAAGAAACAGCTTATTTCCTAGATTTAACAGTACAAGCAACTATTCCGATCGTAGTGACAGGTGCAATGCGCTCTAGCAATGAGTTAGGTGCTGATGGTCTATATAACTTCTTATCAGCTGTAAAAGTTGCTAGTTGTGATGAAGCTGCAGAAAAAGGTGTTTTAGTCGTATTAAACGACGAAATTCATTGCGCTACAAATGTAACGAAAACACATACAAGTAATGTTGCAACATTCCAAAGCCCACAATACGGACCAATTGGAATGGTAACAAAACGCGGCGTTGTCTTCCATCACGCTTTAGTACATCACGAAACATATACGATAAACAAAGTGTCTAAAAATGTAGTTGTTCTAAAAGCATATGCTGGCATGGATGATACATTATTAGCAGCAATCGAAAATCTTCCTGTAGACGGCATTGTTATCGAAGCTCTTGGACAAGGTAATCTCCCTCCAAGAACACTACCTAGTCTAGAAAGATTATTAAATAGAGGTATTCCTGTCGTATTAGTTTCTCGCTGTTTCAACGGTATCGTTCAAGACGTATATTCGTATGAAGGTGGCGGTAAACACTTAAAAGATATGGGCATTGTATTCACATACGGCTTAAATGCACAAAAAGCACGCATTAAATTACTTGTTGCATTAGAGAATACAAATTCTCATGAATCCATTCAAAATATGTTTATGCACGAATAAAAAGGAGCTGTCGAGGTTTTCCCGACAGCTCCTTTTTATTTTTCTCTTGATGCAATGGTCTGCGCAATCGCATCTCCATGAAATCTTCCGTTCTCGATAAATATTTCATTTGCATTATTTCCAGCAGCAATGACACCTGCAATGAAAATATTTTCAGCATTCGTTTCCATTCTATCCTCTGTATAAATTGGACGTCCTGTTTCTTCATCAATCTGAACACCCATCTTCGTTAAGAAGCTATGATCAGGATGATAACCAGTCATCGCAAATACAAAATCGTTTTTGATTGTAAGAGCTTCACCATCAACTGTAAACGTTAATGTATGCTCAGTAATTTCTTTCACATGAGCCCCAAAATGCATTTGAATTGTACCATTTCGTACTAACGCCTCAAATTCCGGCAAAATCCAAGGCTTTATGCTTGGTGAATACTCACTTCCACGATACAGTACCGTTACACGTGCACCAGATTTAACAAGTTCTAACGCGGCATCTACACTCGAGTTTTTCCCACCTATAACTACTACATCTCGATCAAAATAAGGATGCCCCTCTTTAAAATAGTGAGCTACTTTCTTCAATTCCTCACCTGGAACATTCATATAATTTGGATTATCATAATATCCAGTTGCTACAACAATATATTTCGCTATATATATTTCCTTACTTCCGTCACGCTTTGTCGTCTCAACCTGAAAAACTTCTCCATCTTTTTGAACTTTCTCCACTCGCTCAAAAGCATTTACACGTACAGATTTACGTCTTACTACTTCACGATAATACGCAAGCGCTTGATTTCGAACTGGCTTACGATTTTCTGTAATAAAAGCTACATCACCAATTTCTAATTTTTCACTAGAAGAGAAAAATGTTTGATGAGTTGGATAATTATAAATGGCATTTACAATGTTTCCTTTTTCAATTACTAACGGATTTATCCCTACCTTTTGCAACGAAATTGCAGCCGCTAATCCGCACGGACCGCCTCCGATTATAATAACTGTTTCTTTCTGCATACTCGTCCACTCCTAGTCTTCTACCAATACACTATTTATAAAAACAAGAAAAAACCTACTTACAGCAGTAGGCACCTATCTTTATTGTATTCATTTTTCATACATTTGTCATCTAAACGAAACGTACATCCGATAGACATCTGCTAAAAACTGCTGAAATTTAATACCTTGTTTCCCTAATACATTCTCAGGATCAATCTTTCTAGCTGGATCAAGCGTTTTATGTGACACGATATCTTTTTTCGGATTTAAGCCAAAGTTTTGGCATAAATACGCATGATACCATGTAAAACGATTATATGCTTCCCAAAAGTTAACATCACCACCATAACAAAGTTCCACTCCAATGGCCGCCTTATTCGCGTCATAGCCATATAAGTCATTATCCGTCGGCACACCATATCGAACATGATACGCAACTTCATTTATAGGAATAATCTCCAATATTGTTTTATCATCTATAAATGTATGCGCCGAAGCTTTCGGTTGTAATTCATTAAAGTAATCTCGATTCCCTATCGCATCGCTTCCAGGATTCCCCGTATCATGGCTTACAATAAATCTCACTTTAGTCAGAGGAATCCCCGGTCGTGAACTTCCATATCCAATATAGTTGCGCTCTATAGGAAACATCGCCATTGCTACCAACTCCCGCTCTAGAAGATTACCTTACTTCCTTATATATGTATTCGGTAGCAATGTCCTTATCGCATATTTCTTACGCGAAGAGAAAATCGAAAATATTTGAAGTGAACACCATAAACAACAAGATACTTACAGCCACTCCATAAAAACCGTAAAACCAAACACAATCTTCTTTCGTATCTAAACCGAAAAATTTATTTACCGATTGTAATAATGTGCCACGCTTGCTTTGTTTGTTTCGTAATACTTCCACTCGCTCTACAACATCTGCTGGCATCATAAATCTTTGGTCTACTGTCATTTTCATCATTTATCTCTCCTTAAAATCATTTCCGTTTTGTTTATCTAAGGAGAGTATAGCACGTTTGTTCGTATAGAACAAGCGTTCTTTTTATTTTTATTTTATTTTTCAGCAAGCCAAGTAAAAATCGAGATTACAACGGCAATAATCGGCCCTACTACAACCACACCAAATACCAAAAACAGTAGCCCTTCCCCGAACATCCGAACGGTACTTATTTTTCGAGCTTTCATCGTTCTTGCAAGTTCTCCCTCTAACCTCTTAACCTTCTCTTCTAATTGTTCTACTCGTTCCAGCATTTCATTCTCCATATACAACACCTCATTTAATACTTCAACAAAAAAACGTGATTCCCTCGAAAGGAAATCACGTTTTCTCAAGATATAATATTTTATACCCAACCTCTGAAGCGGCTTGCTTCAGCCATTTTACGAACACCAACCATGTACGCCGCTAAGCGCATGTTCACTTTACGAACTTGTGCTGTTTCATAAATAGAATCAAATGATCTTACCATTACTTTTTCTAAACGTTGTTCTACTTCTTCTTCAGTCCAGTAGTAACCTTGGTTGTTTTGTACCCACTCAAAGTAAGATACTGTTACACCACCAGCACTTGCTAACACGTCTGGAACAAGCAAAATTCCGCGATCTGTTAAAATTTTAGTCGCTTCTAATGTTGTTGGACCATTTGCAGCTTCAACAACGATTTTTGCTTTAATATCATTAGCATTTTCTTCTGTAATTTGGTTCTCAATTGCAGCTGGTACTAAAATATCGCAATCAAGTTCTAACAATTCTTTGTTTGAAATTGTATTGTTAAATAGCTTTGTTACTGTACCGAAGCTATCACGACGGTCTAATAAATAATCAATATCTAATCCGTTTGGATCATGTAACGCGCCGTAAGCATCTGAGATTGCAATAACTTTCGCACCTGCATCATGCATAAATTTAGCTAAGAAGCTACCAGCATTACCGAATCCTTGAACAACAACGCGTGCACCCTTAATATCAATGCCACGTTTTTTAGCAGCTTCGCGAATACAAATTGTTACACCTTTCGCTGTTGCTGTTTCACGTCCATGTGATCCACCTAATACAAGCGGTTTACCTGTAATAAATCCTGGTGAATTAAACTCATCAATACGGCTATACTCATCCATCATCCACGCCATAATTTGAGAGTTTGTGAATACATCTGGAGCTGGAATATCTTTCGTCGGACCTACGATTTGGCTAATTGCTCGTACATAACCGCGGCTTAATCTTTCTAACTCACGGAATGACATTTCACGTGGATCACAGATAATTCCACCCTTACCTCCACCATATGGTAAATCAACAATACCACATTTTAAACTCATCCAGATTGAAAGTGCTTTCACTTCATTTTCTGTTACATTCGGATGGAAGCGAATTCCACCTTTCGTTGGACCAACAGCATCATTATGTTGCGCACGATATCCTGTAAATATTTTAACAGTCCCGTCATCCATACGAACTGGTATTTTCACTGTCATCATACGAATTGGTTCTTTTAATAATTCATATACTTCGTTTGGATAACCCAATTTTTCTAACGCTTCACTAATAACAATTTGTGTTGAATTCAATAGTTCAAAATGTTGTTCCCTTTGTTGTTGTGTTTTTGTTTGAGTTCCCTTTTCGGCTACCATAGTAAGTAAACCCCCTGTAATTTCACTTGTTTAGTAAACCTTCATTGCCTAGTATACACCCTTAAATTTGGAATGCAATAGAAAACGCTAACAAATATATACAAACTATTTTCTGTTGCAAGCGTTTTCACTATTATTATAGTCCTTTTATTACTTTTAGAAAAGTAAAATACTTAAATATTTAAATATTTTTTATTTTCATCAACCACACTCCCATAAAACTGCATATTTTATTTTCAAAAAGTATGTTCGAGTATTTACAATCATCCCTTCCCTTCTCCAAATAAAAACAAAACCTCAGCTATGTTGTATTAGCTGAGGTTTTGTTTTTTCACAAAGTAATTGTGTATTTGTTCTATCGCGTTAACATCCATTAATTCTTTACCGTACTCCATGATGCGATAAATGGTTGCTGTAGACGGATTACCGTATTCCGCTAAAATAGCTATAAAATCCGCCTTTAACAATTGAATTTGTTCCTCTTCTTCCACCCAAAGATAGAAGCGCTCATCCCACGTATATAGCTTTCCGCCAGTTACACCAAGGTTATATAAGCGATTCGACAGGTTAATTACGTCATCTAGAGTAGCAAACTCATATAATATATGCTCACTTTCATCTAGAGTCACTTGCATTTCAATAAACTCGTCACGGAACTCATCATCTGTATCCATTTCTTGATTTTCTTTCGTTACAATTACAACCATCCCTTGTGCTTGTAGAGAAAACACTTCAACTGCAATCGGACCATCTGCTTCAAACCCTAATTCCTTATTTGCTTCTTGCATCATATCACGAAATAATTGCTGTACTTTCGGTGCATTTCTCCATAAATCTTCTTTCGTTAATCCTCGTTCAGATAAATCATCAAATGTTAGAAAAATTTTTATCTTATTGTAATTTAATCGTTCCAGCCTCATCTCATACCCTCCCTACGTAACCAATGCATCTAATTTTTATTATATGAAATAGAAAATAGATGGTTCTTTTCGAACAACTATTCCGACATTTTTAACCATCCATCCCATTCTTCTTTCGTATCACCAATTAAGATTGTTTCAATGTCCAACTGGTTTAGAACGCCTAGCTTTCCGATAAATCCAACAGAAAGAGATTCCCTTTTTTCTTGTAATAAATTTATAAAGTTCATCGTCTTTTTCATTTCTTGTTCGTCAGCAAAAGATATAAATACATATTTCGGCTGTATTTCCTCTACCGCTGATAACATACCATCTTCAGCTAAGCTTGTCCTAATATATATCGCCTCATATCCTTTTAAGCGTAAATAAGTTGAAAAAATAAATCCTTTCAATGCATCCTTTTCTAACACAATAACTTTGTGTAAAGAGGAAAACATTGAGGCATTGTGATACACCATCCCTAGACGCGTTTGTAAAAATGATAGTGCATATTGAAATTGCACCATTGAAATCTCATTATTATTTTTTGACGTTAATAATTTGTCTGTCACTCGAAGAACGATACTGGCAACAACCTTTTCAGTTGAATATATACTAAAAGCTTCGTTTAATAATGCAGCAATTGTAATTTCATCAAATTTTAACAAAGCTTGTAGCAAATCGTCCACTAAAACAACTTCTTTATCGAAATGTATCTCTTTTTGAACTGTACTCTGCAAACGATTCTCTTCTAATAACTGAACTGCTTGTCCAATCATCATACCGGAAGAAACTTTTTCCATTAACCATTTTAAAATTTGAATATGCTCTTCTGTATATAAGCGATGCCCAGCTTGATTCCGCTTTGGGGCAATAATTTGATATCGTCTTTCCCATGCACGAAGCGTACTCGGCTGAACTCCAATTATATTCGAAACGGCTTTTATATTATATTTCCCACTAAGAGTTGGCATCATTTCCCTCCGCACAATGTAATGATATGTGTTTGAGCAGGTGCTCGGAAACGAAGTGGTATCAATGTTGTTCCATACCCATTACTAACAAAGAGAATCGTATTCAAATGGTTATATACGCCACCTTTTAAATATTTTTTAGATGGGAATAATCGGATTTGTCCTCCATGCGTATGTCCACTTAACACAAGTGAAATCTGTTCATTTCCAGACATTTTTTTTATTATATCAGGGTTGTGACTAACTAGGATACGAAAACCATCTTCTTTACAATCCGCCAATGCCAAATCTAGACGATCACGGTGCAATCCAACATCATCTATACCGAGCAAACAAATTTTCTCTCCTAATTCAGACTCAAATACCACTCTTGTATTATCTAAAACTTTTACGTTATTTTCTAATAATAACGCATCTAATTCATGATATTCTATCTCATAATCATTGTTTCCCCACACAAAATATACAGGACCTATCTCTCTTAACTTTTGAATATTCGCAGAGATTTTTGATAAAGAGACACCTTTCTCTGCTAAATCTCCTCCGATAATTACGAGATCTACTTTTCCTTTTACTTGTTCAATTAACAAATTCGAAATGACCCTTCTATGAATATCAGAAATAAAAAACACATTTACTTTTTGAAAACTTTTCGGAAATTCTTTAAATACTAAAGTATGTTCCAACACCGTATTACGCATCGCTTCTTTATACATCACAAAAAGTAATAAAATCCCCATGCCTATGAGAGTACTGAATAATATAATCCATATCATATTTTTGACTCCCTCCTCATAAAGATAATCCTAGGCTTTTATAACAAACTGTGATCGCTTAACTCGCTAGCTTTCTTGCTTTGTGGACTTATCTTTTATCGGAATTTTTAATTCTTGACCCGCACTCACTTCATCTTCTTGCAAGTTATTATACTTTTTAATTACTTCAATTCCATTTCCATCTGAAAAATATTGCTTCGCTATACTTTCTAAAGTTTCTCCCTCTTTCACAGTATGCGTTATTACTTTTTCAGAATGTTTCTGCGACTCAGATTTAGCTGAATCAAAGAAGATTACTTCAAACGCACTTTTTCCAGCATTATTACTATCACCCTTCACCTGAATATATTTATCCGTGTACCACAAAATACTAATCGGCAGCAGAATGAATAGAAATGTTAAAACCCGGACGAAAATGTGATTTATTTTAAACTTTTGTTTTTTCTCTTTATTTCTATGAATTTCACTACGCGGCGGTAAACTTTCTTTTTCTTCCACTCGCTCAACTTCTAATTCCTCTTCAAAATCAGGAATTCGTTTCCTCATGTTGTTCACCACCACCTTCCATTTATTTTCTTAATTGGAGTCCCATTATAAAATCAACAAGAAAGTGTGCAAAGATTGTTATAAACAAATTTCCTGTCCATTCAAATACATAACCAAAGACAAAACTAATGAAACAGACGAAACAAAACAAAAATGGCTTTGTTATATAACGAATATGTAACACTGCAAATACGAAGCTCGCAATTACAATTCCAAAATGAGTCTGTACTACACCTCTAAATAAAAATTCTTCTGCAAAACCAATCAAGAACGTAATAACGAGTAAGTGTAGAACGGACATTCCTCGAAACATCTTATCGTTAATACCACCATCATCAAACCAAGACTCCGGAAACACTCGCATTGCAACATAATCTAATAACACAATACCAATCGCTAACAAACCACCTATAATAAGTATAGATACTGGTTCCCATTTCCATAAATTAAAGACTTCTTTTACATCTTGAAATAATATATATGCCAGTAAACAGCCAATACCGATAATAATTAACTGTGTTATATATAGATTCAGCCTTATTTCCTGCGGACTCATATCTTCAACATTATGCCTTTGAATGTTCATCATTCCCCCATCTTTTCTAGGCCGAAAAGCTTTTGTAACTCTGTTTCCCAATTATAGTCGAAATCCGATTGTTGCGCTCGTCTTTTTTTATAATCTTCTTTGGTAATACCGCAATAATCGCAGCAATTAATTAACTCTTGCTCTTTCCTATAACCAAACTGTTGCAGCACATATTCACGTCTACACCCTTTAACTTGTATCCATGACTTCATATTTTCTAGCTCACTATATTTATTACGCAACCTTATTTCTACTTCAGCTATTAATCGGTTCATGATTTCATCTGACAAACCTTCTAATAATAATCTTCGTTGTTGTATAATTCCAACCTGTTCGAGATGATAACGAACGAAACGCCAATATTGCTCATTAAATCTTGCTGCATTATAACAAATTTCTTCTACATCTTCTATTGGTAATTCCTTCGTTTGAAACATTCTTTCTTGTAGTAAAGAAAATAAAAATTGTATTTGTGACTTACTTGGCAATTCATCCTCAATGATTGAAATTGGTAAATCATGATCCAACGGACTACATAATAAAATAGCTATACTCGGTTCGCCATCTCTTCCAGCTCTTCCGATTTCTTGTAAGTAAGAGGCTATATTAGTTGGATAATGAAAATGAATAATATATCGCGTATTCGCCTTATTTACCCCCATACCAAATGCACTTGTGCATATTACAAGTTGCAATTGATCGTTCATAAACTGCTGTTGAATTAACATACGCTCTTCATGTTCCATACCACCATGATAAAAAGCTACACCAGTAACACCTTTCCCTCTCAAGTATTCCGTTAACCTTTCTGTCCACGCTCTACTTGAGCAATATACAATCCCCGGCCCTTGTAAATACATCACCTGCTCTAAAAGCGCCTCTTTCTTTTCTTCTATCGTCTCTACAAATCGCACATCCATTGCAATATTAGGACGATCAATAGAGTATACATGTTCCGCGGCATCCTTTAAATTTAAACTATCTGCGATATCCTGCAGTACCCCTTTTGTCGCTGTGGCTGTCAATGCTAATACTGTAGGAGAACCAATATTTTCAATAACTACATTTAGTTTTTTATAGTCCGGTCTAAAATCATAACCCCATTGAGAAATACAATGAGCCTCATCAACAACAAATAATGAAATATGAATTTTCTTCAATTCCCTAATTAATAACTCCGACTGCAACATCTCTGGTGAAACAAAAATAAATTTATATGAAGATAATTTTTTCATCGCTTCTCTTTTTTCATTTAATGTCCGAAAACTATTAAATGCTATCACTCGGTTTTTCACAACATACTTTAATTGTGTCACTTGATCTTCCATTAAAGATAATAACGGTGATACAACAAGCACTGTTCCTTCTCGCATAAGCCCCGGAAACTGATAGCACATAGATTTCCCTCTTCCAGTCGGAAGCATTGCTATCACATCTTTTCCTTCTAATAAATCTGTAATTACTCCTTTTTGACCTGGACGAAATTCAGAATATCCAAACCACTTATATAAATATTCTTCAAGTTTCATTTACACCCTCCATCCGCGCTAATACAAGACGAACTTCAAAATAAGAGATATCTTCTCCAACCGCTTGTTTCAAAACACGTAACTTCCGCGTTTGCAATGCTTCAATTACTTTTATTACTTTGTCTATCTTTTCTTTTTCCATAAACATTTCAATAGAAAAATCTTTTTCTCGCAAAGCAATTTCAACAAAATGATCTTCTATCGTTGCAACCTTTAAATTCCGAATCGTCGCTATTTCTTCTAAAGAACGTCCTTGTCTCCAAAAATTATATGTTTTTTTCGTGGATAAACTAAATAATTCAGCTCTCTCATTTGGATAAGATATAATTTCAGCTAATAGTGGAAATTCATTTTCTTTATCACGAACTTCTTGTATAAAGAAATGTATTGTACCCCAAAATAAAAAATACACCCTGAATATATCTTGTTTCGTAATTTCTGCTAATTGTTGCAATGTACAACCAATGCGTTCATAACCTGTTAATCGATATGTTACAATCGTCGCTTCTATCGCATTACTCTTTTCTAAAAGATTATGTACTTCCGTCCATAGTTTTCTCGCCAACTCACTTCTCTTATATGGCCTTCCTGTTAGAAAACGTTTCACCCACATCATTATTTCTGTGTCTTGCTGAATTGGAATAAACCTCGTATTATTCTGTTGTAAATTTGATATGGTTTGAATAATTAATGATAATCTTTTCCAAAATGTTTCACCTAATTCACCATAATGTAAACCATGCAAATGCGCCGGAAAAGCATAAACTTCCTCCCATTTATGTAACTGCATTTTACCCGTAGGTGTTAACACATATGTATTTTCATGTATTTCTTGAATAAAATCCGCTTGCAACAACTTTGCAACTTCACCATCATAGTCATTTCTATTTAATGATTTATATATTCCGAACAAAAAAGAAATTCGGAACATATTTCCATCTTGTAAAGTTTGCGAAGAACGTTTGCCCTTTAGTAAATAATAAATAGAAGAAACGGTTCTTTCACCATTCAATTGTTTTAAACAATGCAACAAAGTATATTGTATTTGCATGACCGCTTCCACCTTCCAATCTTAACTTCATTCTTTTCAGTACAATTACACTATCTACTGTCGCTCATTAAACTTATCATATAAGAACTATATACTTGTATATATTCTATTGTATCAAACGAAATCATATTTACGTATTTTGAAAATCTTATGACATAATTCAAAAATAAGTTGACACTCTAATTGATAAGCATTATCATTATAATTTTATGTTGAAAAGTTTTACAAACCGTTTTACAATAAGGTTATAATTTTTATGGCGAGCTTTTCACATACATATTATCAGGAGGGAAAAAAGATGGCAAAATATACAATCGTTGATAAAGATACTTGTATTGCATGTGGTGCTTGTGGCGCTGCTGCACCAGACATTTATGACTATGATGATGAAGGTATTGCATTTGTAACATTAGATGATAACCAAGGTATCGTTGAAATTCCAGATGTATTAATTGAAGATATGATGGATGCATTCGAAGGCTGTCCAACTGACTCAATTAAAGTTGCTGACGAATCATTCGACGGAGACGCTTTAAAATTCGAATAGTCTTTTATTAACTTCAAAAAATGCCCCTCATATTGATGAGGGGCATTTTTTGTATCTAAACTTTATTTTCCTTAATAAAAAACCATTAGTAGTTTCACACTACTAATGGTTTTAGTATATATTATGCATTTTTCATTTTTGCAAACACCCATACTTTCAGGCGTGAGAATAATGCTACAAATACAATTGTTACAACAATCCCTTTAATTAAATTAAATGGTAAGATTGCCGTTACAACCGTTGTTTTTATAGCTTCGCTAGACATAGCTGGTGAATTTAAAAACCAAGTGTACGCCGGGAATATGATGATGTAGTTTAATACACTCATAATAAGTGCCATTGTAATTGTCCCTAGCATTAATCCTGTAGTTAAACTCTTCACAGTACGATACTTTCTAAATAAGAAAGCTGCTGGCCCAATAAATAAACATCCTGCAATAAAGTTTGCAATTTCTCCAACTGGTACTCCCGTTAGACTTCCTTGAATCCCGTAATGTAAAATGTTCTTTATCGCCTCTACAATCACTCCTGCTACTGGTCCAAAGATAATTGCCGCAATTAGAGCTGGTACATCACTAAAATCAATTTTCAAAAATGGCGGAAGCCCTGGGAACGGGAAATCCAACATCATTAGTAAATATGCAATACTACTTAGCATCGCTACACTCACCATCTGCACTACACTGTTTTTTTGTTTCATCTTTCTCTCTCCTTTTCCATCGATCATCTCATGGAAAGTGGAAAGGTTCTGCTATGCCTATTTTTTCATAGAACGAAAAAACCCTTTGTGTTTTACACAAAGGGAGAATTTAAGGCACATCAAACAGACGTTCAAATCCATATCTTTTTTGAACGCTTGAACCTCCATCTTCTCCCATCCAGACTATACTGTCGGCTTTGGAATCACACCAAATCCTGCCTTAACGGCTCGCGGGCTTAGAACAAAATCATAAATAGTTCATCACCGCCGGTCGGGATTTTCACCCTGCCCCGAAGATAGACCGATATTCTATTTTCCCCTTCATTATACAACAACCTCATAACATTGTGAACTAAAAAATTGTAACTTATTTAAAATTAGTTATTTATTTTTCGTAACAAAAAAATAAATTGCGAGATATTTTACAATACAATCCATATTTTTTATTATTCGGCATTTCTCTTTTGAATTACCTAGTCATATATAATTAAAAGTGATAAGATATTGAATTGTTAAGATAAGAACATTTTCTGAGTTATGGAGGAAATGTCATGAAAAAAGACAAGAGACATTCTATTCGAGAAGCAATGAAAAAAAACTTAAGAAAAGAATACTTTTACTTAAAAAAAGAATTACTTTTCTACTGCCCAATTGATTTAGGCACATTCTCAAACGAGACATACTATGCTACTTTCGATGAAGATGGCATCAGTATTTATCAGTATGATAAAAAAACAGAAAGTAAATTAAAATTGTGTGAGCGTCATCCGTGGAAGAGTTGGAATAAAGTGAAGATTGATCACTATTTGACAACTTCTCAATTTATTTTTCAGGGTGAGCGAAATTGGATCTTATCTCTTTTTCAAAAAGGAAAAGAAGCTCAAAAAATTATTGAAGAGCATACATCTTTACAAACAGAAGTTGTTTCCCGCTCTTTCTTAAAAAAACTTCCTGGTTTTCGTTCTAATACACCACTGAATAAATACATCGGTAGTATTTGTTACACTGCACTTATTGCATTTTTATTAAAATGGATGATTCCATTTCAGGCACCACAAATCGCCCTGTATTCTATTTCGATTGGTTGTATGCTTCTTGGCCTACTTTGTTTGACAATCGGTTTAATTGAACCGACTATCGTACTGTTTCGAACAAAAGAGAAAACAAGAACAAAAGTTTTTTACTTATATAGCTATTTAGCTATTTCTGGATTTATATGTGTCTTTATTTTTTGGTAAAAGAAGCCGTCCCAAAATAAATTTTGGGACGGTTTTCTTTTAGATATAGATGCTCTGATTCACTCAATAGTTCTAGCAAAAGCGCCCATATAATTTCATTTACATTGAATCTTATTTAAGAAGAACATAAATTTGTTCAAAGTTTAATTTTTGAGGCGTTTCCTTTACTTAACATATAATTGTTGATTAGGATAAATTAGCTCTTGCTGCAATCCATTTTTTTCTTTAATTTCCTTAAGTGTCATACTAAATTTCCGTGCAATACTAACTAAAGTATCGCCTTTTTGTACGACATATAATGACGAAGAAACAACTTCATTTCTTTGTTCACTTAAAACAAGCAATGGGTTCATCGCATTCTTTTTCGCCATCGTCCATCTTCCTTGATGAAGTTCTAGATGTAAGTGCGCACCTCGCGATTCTCCCGTGTTCCCTACTTCTCCAATTTTTTCTCCTTTGGAAATATAATCTCCTTGATTCACATATCTCTTATTTAAATGTGCATATACAGCCTCATATTCTCCGTGTTTAATAAATACAACATTTCCATAACTACTTGAATAATAAGACCTCGTTACCTTACCATCTTGGATAGCTGCCACAGGCGTTCCAATCGGCGCAGCTACATCAATACCATAGTGTTTTCCATGCCTTGTCCCAAAATAATCACTTATCTGACCTTCAACAGGCCATGTCCATCGATTTTCTTCTGCATAAACATGTAATTGAGATACAAACAGTATACTCAATAACATGACACCGCATTTTAAAACTTTCATATACATCCTCCGTTTTCTAATTACCACCATACCTTCTCTATTTTGGTATATTACAGAAAAAAGTATACAAAAAAAGAAAGTGAATTACTCCACTTCCTTCTCTTTTTTATCACGAAAAACTAATGCACTACGGTTATACTCCACATCTTTCACTTGTAATCGGGCATTTATTACTCGAGCTATCGCAAACAAATAATCAGATAATCTATTTACATACTTTAATACAACTTCATTTATTTTCACTTCTTTTTGCAATGATACTATAGAGCGTTCTGCTCTCCTTACAACAGTACGTGCAATATGAATAGTAGCCGCCGCCTCGCTACCACCTGGCAAAATAAAGCGTTCTAGTGGCGGGGCTTCTTCTATATATAAATCAATCTTTCTTTCTAAACTTTCAACCATCTCAATTGTCACTTTATAAGGAATTTTTTGTTCCACTATTGCCAAGTCTCCTCCACAATCAAATAGTTCATGTTGAATATTTTCGAGCTCATTGTAAATATCTATAAAAGCCCCACCTTGAAGCTTAGTCATTGCATATCCAATATGAGAATTTGCCTCGTCTATTGTTCCATACGCTTCCACACGGATATCATCTTTATCAACCCTGCCACCTATTACACTTGTCGTTCCTTTATCTCCTGTTTTTGTATATAATTTCATTTCTTCACAGCACCTCTCTTGTTATTCTTTATTCGAGCAACATAGAAAAAAGTTCTACCATTCTTTATTTAATTGAGTTTACAAAAAAATAAAAAACAGCAGAACTTTATTCATTATCAACTTTAAAAACGCATATCTAAATTATACGATTCGGTAAATATACAGAGAATGTAGTTCCTTCTCCAACAACACTTGATACAGAAATTTTACCATCATGGCCTTGAACAATATTTTTCGCAATCGCAAGCCCGAGTCCTGTTCCACCCTTTTTCCCACGTGTTCTTGCTTTATCAGCTTTATAGAAACGATCAAATAAAAATGGAATATCTTCTTCTGGAATGCCTGCACCCGAATCTTGTACTTCAAAAATAAGACCGTTATTTTTCGTATCAATTACAAGCGTTACATGTCCGCCTGCATTCGTATGACGTATTGCGTTATCAATTAAATTCGTCAATACTTGTTCCATACGATCTGCATCAAACGGGTATTGTTCAATTGGATCTTTGAAATCAACCGTTAACGCGACCTCTTTATCCTTTGCAATCCCTTGGAATTTACGACCAATTTTTTCAACAAACGGATGTATATCCACTTCACCAATATGTAACTCTACATGACCGCTTTCCATACGAGCTAAATCTAACAATTCATTTACAAGTTTACCTAAACGAACAGATTCATCATAAATAATTTGAACAAACTCATCTATTTCCTCTTTCGTTTGCACAATATCATCTAAAATCGCTTCACTATACCCTTGCAGCATGACCATTGGTGTACGAAGTTCATGTGATACATTCGCAATAAAATCTTGACGCATCTTTTCAAGACGACGTTCTTCCGTCATATCTCGCAGCACTGCTACAGCTCCACGAATTTTCGTTTGATTGTAAAGCGGCGTCATAAGAACTACATAGTTTCCTTTTTGTAAATTAATTTCAACAACTTGTTGTTGTTCGCTTTCTACAACGAGATGGAATAATTCCACAAGTTCAGAAGGTAATTTTTTACTTAACTCTATCTCTTTTTCTTCTTGCCAAACTTGTAAGAAATGTTCGGCCGGCGGATTGATTACAACGACTTCACCTTCTTGATTTAACGTAATAACCCCATCTGCCATACTACTCAAAATACTTGCTAACTGCTCTTTTTCTTGTTGCAAGGCGTTCATATTAAACTTCAACTGTTTTCCCATTTGATTTAAGGCCGTTGCAAGCTCACCAATCTCATCCTGAGATACCATAGGAGCCTTTGCATCAAACTTCCCACGTGACACTTCAAAAGCAACCTCACGCATTTTACGAAGCGGTGCTGTAATCCGAGTAGATAAGAAGAACGCAAAGAAAGTTGTTAATATAATCGCAATTCCAGCCGATAAGAAAATAAAATCAGTTGTTCTTTCCATACCTTGTATCGGTACTTGTAAAGATTCATATACGAACACTGCACTTTGATTTTTTGATTGCACTGGTTTTCCGACGATCATAATATCATTTTCGGTGTTTTTATTCTTCCTACTATTAGACGCTTTTCTAATATTATTCTTAATTTCTTTTTTGTCTGTAAACACAGCCGCTAATTCTTTATCTTCTTTTAAGTCATCCATTGTAAGAGTGACTAACCCTTCTTGTTTCGGTGAAGAAGAGATTTCTTTACCATCTTCTACAATAATAATCCTTGAAAGTGGGTCAGAGAATTTGTAAGCGATATTCTCAATCGTTTTTACATCGGCACCTTCTTCAATTAACTCTGAAACACTTGTTGCAACTTTTTGAAGCCTAGCTTCACTCATATCAACATAATACGTTCTAAAAAACTGTGAAAGTAAAATCGCAACAAATCCAAGAACAAACGAAACGAGAAGTAATATGGTCATCCATAACTTCCCTACTACACTTCTCCAAAGCATCAGTCGTTCACAACCTCAAATTTGTAACCTACACCCCAAACAGTAACGATCATTTTCGCTGCATCTGGTGATTTTTTGCTTAACTTCTCACGTAAACGCTTTACATGTGTATCAACTGTACGTAAATCTCCGAAGAATTCATATTGCCATACTTCTTTTAACAGTTGCTCACGATCGAATACTTTATCAGGAGCTTTCGCTAAAAATAATAGTAACTCATATTCTTTCGGCGTTAAGTTTACTTCATTACCATCTGCAGTAACACGGTGTGCATCGTTATCAATTGTTAAGTGCGGGAATACAGTAACATCTTTTGTCGTTGTATCTTGTGTAAAGAATGTTGTTGGTACAGCACGACGTAATACCGCTTTCACACGTAGTACGACCTCACGTGGACTAAATGGCTTTACAATATAATCATCTGTTCCAACTTCAAATCCTTGTACTCTATTTACTTCTTCACCTTTTGCTGTCAGCATAATAATTGGTGTCGCTTTCTTCTCACGAACCCCTTTACATACTTCAATGCCATCTTTACCAGGCATCATAAGATCTAATAAGATTAAATCGTAATCATTTTGCAACGCCATTTCTAAAGCTGTATCACCATTATCTGCTTCTTCAATCGTATATTGTTCTCTTTCTAAGTACATTTTCAATAAACGACGAATACGATCCTCATCATCTACAATTAAAATTCTTGATTCATTTTCCATCTCTACCCGCTGCGCACTCTCACCTCAGCGGTTCACACCTACCCTTCTTTAACTATTATGTTGCGCTATTCTCGTTTATTTAAGCAATCTTCTAAATGTTTCACTTCCCATATTATGCTTCACAAGAATAATAAATTTTGTTCAATTTTTTTCCAAAACTATGTATTTTTTTTGAACAGCATATAATGTCCTCGACATCATTTTACAAAATCAACCGCTACTTTGTCATGTTTTTCTCAAAAAAGAAGAAAAGTTGACAAAAATAAAATAGGAAAGTGACATGCACTCCCCTATTTTATTTCTCTATGCATATGAATGTAAACCGGCAATAATTAAGTTTACTACAATAAAGTTAAACATAATGATTGCAAAACCAATTACTGCAAGCCAAGCTGACTTCTCTCCATGCCATCCTTTTGATAGGCGTAAATGTAATACTGCCGCATAAAAGAGCCAAGTGATAAGTGCCCAAACCTCTTTTGGATCCCAGCCCCAAAAGCGCGTCCACGCTATTTGAGCCCAAATCATCGCAAAAATTAACGCTCCTAATGTGAACACTGGGAATCCAATTGCAATAGATCGATATCCGATTTCATCTAGTAGATCACTATTCGTATTCTTTACTAACGGCTGAAGTGCCGCCGATACTCGCTTCCGTAAAACAAGTCTTAATACAATATACAGTAATGTTCCAACTAACACTGACCAAATAACAGTATTTAATTTTTTCGCATTTACAATTGCTGGAACTTCAACTGCCGGTTCTAATTTATTTTCTGTCAGTAACTTCCCTTCATGCGGTCCAACTAAAGCCGGAAGATTGTACTTCATTTCCGCTTGCTGTTCATTTTTGTCAATCCATTGAAACTTCGCTTCATATTTCATACTAGAAAATACCGTTGTTACCCCAATAAATCCAACTGTACAAACAAGTGTAAATACTACCGTCTCTAGCCAAAATGTACGTTTACTTCTCGTCGATTGATCTACATTTTTCAATAAATACATAACGCCTGTAATAAAACTAATCGCTAAAATGGCTTGTCCTGCTGCTGCAGTCGTCACGTGAATATGTAACCAATTACTTTTTAAAGATGGAATAAGCGGAGATATTTCCCTCGGAAACATACTTGCATAGGCAATTAATAAAAGCGCAACTGGTAATGCAAATAGTCCGATTATGCTTACACGGTACATAAAATACATAACAATAAATGCTCCTACAAGCATCATGCCGAAAAATGTACCGAATTCAAAAAAGTTACTAACTGGCGCATGCCCTGATGCAATCCACCTTGTAACAAAATATACTGTTTGTGCTATAAACCCTAAAATTGTAATCGTTATTCCTACATTTGCCCATTTATGACCCTTTTCTTTAATGGCTCCCCCAAAAAATAGAGTCGCAATTAAATATAAAATAAATGCGGTAAAGAGAAAGTTACTACTTATTTGCACCATATCGTTTCCCCACCTTAACTAATTTTTTTATCAATTACTTTATCATTTGGCTGTGGAATTGCTGTACCTTCTATTACTCTTTCAATATCTTTCTTTAAACCGAACCAATTTTTATTTGTATGCCCTGCAATCCACCATTCATCATTAACACGTTGTATCCAAATACGGCGATGATTCCAATACATACCTTGAATGACACCAACCATAAATATAAATCCTCCAATGCCGAGAATCCAAAGCGTTAAATCTTTTCTTACAGTAAGTGCTGTTGCATTTTGCATTTCAACACCTGCAAACGACATTTTATATTTGTTGTTTCCATCTGGTTCTATATTTTGCTGAATACCAACAAAACTCACTTCACCATCTGGTGTTTCAGGTGTAAACATTTTAAATACAAATGCAGGATTGTTTGGTAATTTCGTTTTTGTATTTGGTTTTCCATTCTCATCAAAATAAAAATCAGGAAAATAGCTTAATAGTTCTAGAGAATAACCATTTCCTAAATCATATTTTTCCTTAGGATTCGTTAAATCTACTTTAATTGGTCCCCACTTTTGATTATTTTCTTTATTTTGCAAGTTAAAGGACATACTTTTAAATTCACTTTCTTTATAAGAAACTTGATACACTGCAAATTGATCAAATTTCAGTGGTTCATTCACTCGAATTTCCGCTTCTTTTACTTTTTCTAATTTCGGTTTTTGTCCTGCTATATTTTCTCCTACCGCTTTATATAATACGGCATTCGTTTGGAAGTTTTTCGCAATCATTTTATCGCCTACACGATCAATCGCTTCATCAAAAACTTCCTTGTCCTTACTTTTATCATAAACTTCTTTTATAAATTTCTCGTTTTTTAAGTAGTATTGTCCATCCGTCCCTGGTATTTCTTTCGTTTCACCGTCACGTAACCAAAGTGCTTCGTCTACGTACATACTCGGTAAAAAACGAAGCATCGCACCGAATAAAAAGATAATAAGACCGATATGATTTACATATGGACCCCAACGCGAGAAGCGTCCCTTTTCTGCTAAAACGTTTCCGTCTTCCACTTTCACGTTATAGTTTCTTTTCTTTAAATTCTCTTGCACTCTTTCCAGGTCACCTTCTTGCGGTGTACCAGTCCCATATAATCTCTGTCTCTTTAAAAAACTAGGATGTCTTTTTACGCCTTGCTTTTTTAAAGCTTTATAAAGTGGAATAACGCGGTCTAAACTACATATCACAAGTGAAATACCGATAGAAGCAATCAAAATCATATACCACCATGAACCGTATAAATTATTAAACCCTAATTGATAGTATAATTGTCCTAAAAATCCGTATTCTTGTTTATAATATTCAGCTGGTGCAATACCTGGAGTTATGTACATTTCTTGCGGAAAAATAGTTCCTATCGCTGATGCAGCTAAAGTTATTACGATTAGCCATACACCTACTTTTACAGAAGAGAAAAAGCTCCAAATTTTATCGACTATCGTTTTTGTCTGCGTGAGAGATCTCCGTGCACTCCCCTCATAGCGCATATCCAATAGTTTTGCATTTTCATTGCTTTCAAATGGTTTCCCGCAAGCTTCACAAAAAACGGTTCCTATCGGATTAACATGTCCACATTCACATTTAATTTCTTTCAACACTCTCACCGCCCCTGTATCTATATGTACTATTGTATATTCTAACCTCAAGTTACCGCAATACTCAGAATTTTTAAACCAGAGGCACTATAAACACGCACCCCTTATGTAAAGGCTTTCTTTATTACGGAGTAATTTTCTTTAAATACCCTTCTAACTGTTCTTTCGTTTGTTCCCCTATAATTTGCTCCACTACTTTTCCATCTTTATCAATCAAAAAGCTTGTCGGTAAAGGACCTACTCCATATGTTCCTATAATCTTTTGTCCTTTATCAATGGCAACTGGGAATTTCAAACCATATTGGTTCACAAAGTTCTTTACTGCAATATCCGTTTCATCTGCATCTAACGCTATGATTTCAACGCCTTTTTCTTTATACTTTGGATATAATTCATTCATATAAGGCATTTCTTTTTCACAAGGTTTACACCACGTGCCCCAAAAGTTTAAAAATACACCTTTTCCCTTTAAATCTTTTAGTTCAATTTTCTTTCCTTCTAAATCCGTCACAATAAAGTTAGGTGCTTCTTTTCCGATTTGCATTTTCTCTTTATTAGCAAAGAATCCTTGATAAAGGGTAAATCCTACAGCACCACATAAAATGAGTAGAATAATAACGCGAAATAATAAGCGATTTTTCTTCATATTACCTCTCCTCTCCTCGGCAAGTGTTATGTATTATCTTCTGTAAATGTTGTATTGAATAAATCACCAGCAGAGCACTCCACTGGTGAATTTTTAACTCTATAGCTTATCTTGGCTTTGTAGAAGCAAGCGCGCGTAATTGTTTCACCTCATGTGGTGTCAATTCTCTCGCATCACCAGGTCGCAGGCTTCCTACTTCTAAGAAAGCATAACGTTCACGTTTTAATTTCACTACTTTACAGTCTAACGCTTCAAACATACGACGTACTTGACGATTACGTCCTTCATGAATTGTTAATTGTACAATAGCCATCTCTTTACGCTTGTCCCAAGAAATAATTTTCACACGTGCTGGTGCTGTTTTACCGTCTTCTAACGTAACACCGCGTTCTAACATGCGAATTTTCTCACCTGTTAATGGCCCTTTTATTTTTGCAACATATGTTTTTTCAACTTTATATCTAGGATGCATTAATACGTTTGCGAAGTCCCCATCGTTTGTCATTAATAATACGCCAGACGTATCATAATCTAAGCGTCCGATTGGGAATAAACGTTGTGTAATTTCCGGGAAAAAGTCCGTTACAACACTTCTTCCTTTATCGTCTGATACACTTGAAATTACGCCAGTTGGTTTATATAGTAAAAAATAAACAGGTTCTTCTTTTTCAAGAGGGATGTTATTTACTTCTACTTTATCTTGAGGAGTTACTTTTGTCCCTAACTCTTTCACTATTTTTCCATTAACTTTCACTTTTCCTTGCTGAATTAATTCCTCAGCCTTTCTTCTCGATGCAATACCTGCTTGCGCAATCACTTTTTGTAATCGTTCCATTTCTTTTTTTCACCTCGAATTTATCTTACCTTACATTAGAAAGACTTGGCAACCGCATACGCTTTACGGCTATTCGCTTCATCTTACTTAAACAACATAGCGATGATAATAAACATATAAAGGTCAAATCATGTTTTTACCCTTTATTATTGTCCATATTTTTCATATTTCTAACAATAAAAGTTCATCATTTTGTCAAAAATACCACATAAAAAAACCACTATTAAGCTACACCTTAATAGTGGTCGTATACGTATTATAAGCGAAATAGCGTAAAAAATGAATAGTATTACTGAAACAATAAAGAAACGAACACAATTGAGCATATAATCCCGATTAAATCTGCAAAAAGTCCTACTTTTAGTGCATCCCCCATTTTTCTAATCCCAACCGCTCCAAAATATACAGTTAAAATATAGAAAGTCGTATCTGTGCTCCCTTGCATCGTAGAAGCCAATCTCCCAATAAACGAATCTGGCCCATATGTAGCAATTAGATCGGTCGTAATACTTAAACCAGCAGAGCCTGAAATAGGGCGTATAAGTGCTAAGGGTACAATTTCTGCTGGAACATGGATCAAATCTAACATTGGCTTCATTACCGATATCATTGCATCTAACGCACCTGAAGACCGGAATATAGAAATAGACACAAGCATTCCAACCATAAACGGTAAGATGGAAATTGCAATTTGAATCCCTTCTTTTCCTCCCTCAACGAACGATTCATACGTCGGTACTTTCTTTATTGTGCCATATAAAAGGATAAAACTAATTACACAAGGGATTACCCATAAGGAAATTGTATTTACAATGCTCATTTTTTCCGCCCCTTTCTACTCCTTCTTCGGTAAAAATAGCGGTCAATCCAAATTGCCCCAATCATAGAAAGTACTTGTGCAATAAATGTTACCCCAACAATTTCAGTAGGATTCGCTGATTCATACGTCATTCGAATGGAAATGACTGTCGTAGGAATTAATGTAATAGCTGATGTATTTAATGCTAGAAACGTCACCATAGAACGGCTCGCCGAATCCTTTCCTCCATTTAACTCTTTCAGTTGTTCCATCGCTTTAATACCAAGAGGGGTCGCTGCATTACCTAGACCAAAAAAGTTTGCCATCATATTTGATAGAATAAATCCCATAGACGGATGATCCTTTGGTATTTCTGGAAACAACCTTTTTACTATCGGCATAAAAAGTGTAACTAATTTTTTTAACAATCCGGCTTCCTCTGCAATTTTCATTAAACCGAGCCAAAATACTAAAACACTAATAAGTCCTATACAAATCGTTACCGCATCTTTTGCTCCGTCAAATACAGCTTTATTCACTTCTTCCATCGTTCCATTTATCATGGCGTATACAATCCCAATGACAGCCATCGCTACCCATACGAGATTAACCATCGTTCCCAACACCTATCATGTAAGAAAAAATTTCTTTCACATTATTCCAGTAAAGTCCCGTTGTAGCTACTAACTTTCGTTTACTATAAAATAAATTCCGTTCTCCAACTTTTTCATTACCAACATAAATGTCTGTCTTCCCAACCTTTACTCCATCCGTAAGTTTTGTACTTTTATCGAGTTCAACTTTTAATACTACGTTCTTTTTTTCTTCTTCAGTTAACGGTACCGAAAAACTATTTTTCGTATAAACATGGTTGGCATACTTCTTTTCATTTATTTCAGCAATTGCTCCTTGTCCTAAAACTTTCGTTTGTTTGAAACGGTCAAAACCTTTATCAAACAAATTCATATGATCATCCCAATCACTAGAGGCACTCAAAGTTACGACAATTAAATCTAGTCCACCTTTTGATGCCGTTGTAACAAGCGTTCGCCCAGCTTTCTTCGTAAAGCCTGTTTTTCCCCCTGTTGCAAATTCATAATAAGACGTTACCAGCTTATGTTTATTTTTCCATGGGTAATCCCAAGAATCTGATTTATATGTTTTGGTTCCAAAGATTTTCTTAAATGTCTCGTTTCCCATTGCATATTTCGTTAATAATGCCATATCGTAAGCCGACGAATAATGTGATCCATCTCCATCTAAGCCATGAGGGTTTGAGAAGTGCGTATCTTTCATTCCAATTTCTTTCGCTTTTTGATTCATTAAATATACGAATCCATCTATACTCCCACCCACACTTTCAGCAATTACTTGCGCTGCGTCATTACCAGATCTAAGCATGAGTCCGTATACTAAATCTTCTAACTTCACTTTTTGTCCAGGCTTTAAATAGATTGCCGATCCTTCCACCCTCACCGCTTCATTACTAACTGATACCATTTCTTTCATCTTCCCTGATTCAGCAGCTAATAAGGCGGTCATAATTTTTGTTATACTAGCAATTTTTTGAGGCTCATGTTCTGCCTTTCCGTATAATACACGACCAGACTGTTGCTCCATTAATACAGCATTTCGAGCACTAACATTGCTGTTCATCTTTGCATATGTAGGAATCGGCATAACGCTTGCATACATCATAAGAAGCGTAATGATTACACAAATTCGTCTCATATTTCCCCCCACGTCCTTTTGGCACTTTTTGTACAAGTGTATGCTTGGCCTTTTAAAATATGAACGAAATCTTCCTTCTACTTCCATTAAAAAAGACGCAGAGAATTTGCGTCTAATATGGTGTCCATTCAATTTGTTTCGCAGTTTCAAACCTTTTTTCTACATCAGGCCAATTTACAACATTCCACCAGTTTTTAATATATTCATCTTTTCGATTTTGGTATTGTAAATAATACGCATGTTCCCAGACATCTAGTACAAGGAGCGGTATCGTATCCCATTGTGTAAATAATTGATGAAGTGTACTTTGCAAAATTTCTAACCTTCCAGACCGGGGTACCCAAACGAGAATTGCCCAGCCTGAACCTTCTACTTTAGAGGCTGCTTCTGTAAAATGTTTTTGGAAACGTAAAAAGCTCCCAAAATCTTGTTCAATTTGTTGTGAAAAAGTTCCTCTTGGACTTCCACCACCGTCTTTTTTCATGTTATTCCAAAATATCGTGTGTAAGTAATGACCTGACCCATGAAAAGCCGCTTCCCTTTCCCAATGCTTAATTAAATCAAATTTATTTGTTTTTCTCGCTTCTTCCATCATCTTCTCTGCTTTATTTAATCCTTCCACGTAACTCCGATGATGTTTATCATGATGTAACATCATAATTTCTTTAGAAATATACGGTTCTAACGCATTATATGGATAAGGTAATGGCGGGAGTGTATGTCCTCCAATTGGGACAGCTCGTTCACTATCCCCTCTTTCATATAATTCATATTCCTCTTCTTCTTGCATAAATACTTCCTGCAAGTGATGCTGAATATGTTCTACATCATCGCTTATTTCATACATAAACTCTGCATCTGTTTCATACTCATGCTCTTTCATACGCTCTAATAACGTCTGAATTTTATAAGCAAGCATATGGACATCATACACTTCCATTGCGCGACTATCTAATACGTGAAGAACACTTTCACACCAATTTTCTACTTCATGAAAGTAATCTGTAAATACACCTTGCTGATTCATGTTGCACCTCCCTAATGCTATCCACTTAACTATATTCAATGAAAATCCCTTATATAACTGTACAAAAGGAAAAGAAGCTAAGTCACCTTAGCTTCTTTTCCTCAATCAATATTTGTGTAACATCTTTGTCTGATAATCCGTCTCATAATATTCTAGTTCTTCACGCATCAATTGAAATTTACCTTCTAAACTCTTCATCACTTGCTCTAAAGATGCAGGTGGTGTTTGTTGAAAAACGATAGAATTTTTCCCTGTATATGCAGACCGACTATTTTCATACCAATGATCACTCTTCGGTGAAAAAAACTCTGCAATTACTTGATGGTAAATCTTATATAAAATTTTTTCAGCTGCTGTTTTTCGAAATGGCTGGCTATTCAACAAAACAAAACATGCATCCTGTCCTTCTTCGCAAAAAACGAGAAGTCGTCTCATTGATGCTAATAACCCTTTATAGTATCGCTCATTCCCTGCTGGTGTTTCCTCTAATAAAGAAGGTAACGTATGATAATTTACATAATTGGTTATCAAATTAATAGCATCTTCTAAAAATATAGAAACTTGTTCTGTTTGATTTTCAACCATCAAATTAGACATTTTTTCTCTCTCCTTTGCCATTTCACGCTATTTCTACTCTTTTATTTTTATGTAATTCAGCCAATATTTCTTGTACTTTCGACACCGTTCCCTCATCAAAATATTGTTGAAATTCTTCCATATTATTTAAATACAAACGTTTTTGCGCACGAAGCTCCTTATCTTTCATTAAACAACATATCGCTACAATATCGCGCAAATATATGTTTTGTTCTTCTACTTTATACACTGGATTTCCTTCAAAAGGAGTAATTTCTTGTAAAACTTCTTCAAAATATCGAACGTATAAAACCGAAAAAGTTTTCTCTTTACCATTTAATATATATGTCACTTCAGATCTGTTAAAAAAATCTTCTGATGTATTAGGTTTCTCTTTTTCTAACTCATATCCTACGTAACCTTTTATAATCATATACTCCCCCCTCCCCCTTCTTTCACCTTATTCTAACTTAATTTTCCGATAAACAAAATATTCTTTTAAATATACCTATATAAAAAATAGCTCCCCTATACAGGAAATTACCTTTTTATTTTTCTTGAAGTTTGTCATAATAATATTATTGTCTCAGTTTTCTTATACAAGGAGAGTTGTATTTATGTCGTTTTCATGGAAACGTTTCTTACAAATCGGGAAAATTATCTTCCCATTTGTTGTATTAACAATTGTATTCTTTCAAGCAAAAAAAGAATTAGCGGGCATTTCTTTTTTAGAAGCGATTGATACAATTAAAAACATTCCAACTGGAGGAGTCTTTTTAGCAATTACACTTGGTGCATTCGCTGTATCAACAATGTTCTTTTATGACTATGTTATGCTTCGTTACTTAAAAGCTGATATTCCTGTCCAAAAGATTTTCCGTATCTCGTGGATTGCTAATACTTTAAATGGATTTATCGGGTTTGGTGGTCTTGTTGGAGCCGGCGTACGCACAATGCTTTATCGTCCATATATAAAAGAAAATGGAAAACTTATTAAAAGTATCGCTTGGATGACAACTGCCTTTATTAATGGATTAGCCATTCTTTCATTTCTTGGTCTTATCGGAATATTAGACACGAGATTTATTTTGCATGAAAAACCATGGCTATGGCCTGTTCTTATCTTCTTCGCTCTTTTCGTCCCTATATATATCGGATTTTCTAAATTAAAAAATAGAAAAGCGACGCAAACAGAGGAACAAGAAGAAGAGGAGAAAAACCCAACTGTTTTATACTCATTAGTTTCATTAGTCGAATGGGTATCTGCTGGTATTGTTATGTACGTCATATTACTATTATTTGGCATTGAAATCGAATTCCAAAAGTTTTTAGGCGTATATGTTATTGCTGCTTTAGCTGGTGTCGTTAGTCTTGTTCCTGGTGGCCTTGGATCATTTGATCTTGTCTTCTTAACTGGGCTTGGGCAATACGGCATCGATACAGGTGTTTTACTCCCTGCTATGTTATTATATCGTCTCGTCTATTACATCTTGCCCTTCTGCCTTGGTCTCATTTTTGCAGCTTTTGAAATGACAGGAGTAGCCATTAAAAAGTTTGAAGATAAACCTTTTATTGCGCCTGCATTAGAGACAACTGGTGTTATATGGACTTTGCAGCGTGACTTTCTAGGAAAGTTAGGTTCTTGGGCATCTGCTGCTTTAACAGTATTTGCTGGCTTAATGGTTATTTTATCAACCATTCTACCGACAAGTATAAATCGGGCACACGCCTTACATATTCTAGCTCCAAAACATCTTATTCAATTTTCTTTTAGCTTATCGCTAACATTCGGTATTCTCCTCCTCATTCTTTCGCGGGGGATATATTACGGAACAAAACGTTCTTATTATATGACGATTGTTTCTTTAATTGGAGCGGCTATTTTTAACACACTAAAAGGAATTGATGTTGAAGAAACTTTTATTTTATTAATCGTACTCGCTGTATTGTATATGCTTCGTAAAAGGTTTGTACGTGAGAAAATGGAAGTCTCACTTTCCGATATCGTAAAAGTTTTTATATTCCTACTTGTAACGTTATATTTATATAAAAACTTAGGTATTTTATTTGCAGGTGCAAAAGAAGCTTTCAAACCTGATTTTGTCGTTCGTAATATTACACAAGTAAAACGAAGTGCATTAGCAGCTGCCTTTTTTGTTCCTACTTTTTTACTAATTGGTTCACTCATTGCAAATCGTTATCGAAATGAATTTCCCGGGCAACCAGCTAATGATAAACGATTACAAAACTTCTTAGATGAACATGGTGGAAATGTACTTAGTCATTTAGGTTTTTTAGGAGATAAACAGTTCTTTTTCAGTAGTGATGGAAAAGCACTCATTCTCTTCTCAATAACTGGAAAACGACTTATTGTACTAGGTGATCCAATTGGGGCCCCTTCCTCCTATCGTACTGTATTGCAAGAGTTTTTAGCTGAGGCTGATCGATTTGGATACATTTGTGTATTCTATCAAATTGAAAGTAAATGGATGAGTTTATACCACGATTTTGGTTATAACTTCTTTAAGCTTGGTGAAGAAGCTGTTGTTGATTTAAATACCTTTACAATAACAGGAAAGAAACGCGCTGGCATGCGAGCTACTTTCAACCGTTTTGAAAGAGAAGGCTATACATTCTCTATTCATGAGCCACCTTTCTCCGACGAATTATATGAAGAGTTAAGAAAAGTTTCAGATGCATGGCTTGGTGGAAAAAAAGAGAAAGGTTTTTCACTCGGATACTTCGATCGTGAATATATTAGTCGCGCTCCTATCGCAACATTATCTGATGCGGATGGAAAAATTATTGCATTCACAACATTCATGCCTGTATATCAAAACGGATCATTATCTGTCGATTTAATGCGATATTATCCAGATGCGCCTAGCGGCATTATGGACGCAATTTTCATCCACTTATTCCAGTGGGCAAAAGAAAATGAATACCACTCCTTTAATATCGGTATGGCACCACTTTCAAATGTTGGTTTATCCACACAGTCTTTCTGGTCTGAACGAGTGGCTGCTGCAATCTTTAATAACGTTCGTTATACGTATAGTTTCAGCGGATTACGACATTTTAAAGAAAAATATAAACCAGCATGGAGCGGTAAATATTTAGCATTTAGGAAGAATCATTCTTTACCAATTACAATGCTCTCTGTAACAAAATTAATAGGAAAAAGAAAAAACAGCTAAATTCTTAGCTGTTTTTTCTTTTTTGAACTTGTACAATAAATTCTTTTTCATACTTCTTACCATTTATATAGAAATTCCCCCACATTTTATACGTGCCCTCGGCAGGAAATGTAATTCGGTATTGTAATTGCTCATCCGTATCTACAGGCATAGCGTATAAAAAATTCTCCTTCGTTTCATCCACTATATAGAGTGACTCTACTTCTCCTCTCTCTGAATGCAATTTCAATTTTTCACCCTTTTTCGCTTGAAACTGAAATGTTAACGTAACTGGTTCATTCGGATGTAATGCGCCAAATAAAAGAGAAACTTCATACTCTCCTATTTTTTTTGTAAGTACACTGTCGATTGGAAATTTCACTTTTTTCTTATTGTTCTCCTCTTTCGTTCTACCAAAATTCTTCCTAGCGAATGACTCTACGGACTTATTTTTGTCTTCGTATAAAAATATTGTATATTCTTCGTCTTTCGCTATTTTGGAAGATAACTTATATGACCCGTTCCCTGCAAATGTGGGTTTAATTTGTTGTATGTTTTTTAACTGTCCATCTACAATCACTGCCCGCATTTGATCATTTACACCACGAATTTCATTATTCTTGTTGTTTAACAACTGAAATACAATATCTACTTTCTCATTTCCCTTTCCATTTGAAACATCCCACTTTACTTCCTGAACATCTCCTACAGTCTCTTCGTTTTCTTGATATTTTTTTATGTAAAATCCTCCTGCCACAATAAGTACTAACGCAATAAGCCCAATCACAAGATTTTTCAAAACATCACCTACCATTTTTATTGTCTCTATTCATACAAAACTTCTTAAGATATATATTCTAGATTATGATTTATGAAATCCTCCTATTTTGTACATATTACAAATAATAAAAAGATTTTAATTGAAAGGATTCGTAGTGTATAATGCAAATGATATTGATTTCTATCAATACATTATAAGGAGGACTTTTTTATGAGTGTACATATCGAAGCAAAACAAGGCGAAATCGCTGAATCTATTCTATTACCTGGTGATCCATTACGTGCAAAATATATCGCTGAAACATTTCTAGAGGACGTTACTTGCTATAATAATGTGCGTGGTATGTTAGGTTTCACTGGAACTTATAAAGGAAAACGTGTATCTGTTCAAGGTACAGGTATGGGTGTTCCTTCTATTTCTATTTATGTAAACGAATTAATCCAAAGCTACGGAGTTAAAAATTTAATTCGCGTTGGAACTTGCGGTGCAATTCAAAAAGATGTAAAAGTTCGTGATGTTATTATCGCAATGACGGCTTGTACTGATTCTAATATGAACCGTTTAACATTCCCAGGATTTGATTTTGCACCAGCTGCAAACTTTGACCTTTTAAAGAAAGCTTATGATGCTGGAACTGAAAAAGGATTACACGTTCGTGTCGGTAACGTTTTAACAGCAGATGTGTTTTATCGTGAAAGCATGGACATGGTTAAAAAACTTGGAGATTACGGTGTATTAGCAGTAGAAATGGAAACAACTGCTCTTTACACATTAGCAGCGAAATACGGTGTAAATGCATTATCTGTATTAACAGTTAGCGATCACATCTTCACTGGCGAAGAAACAACATCTGAAGAGCGTCAAACTACATTTAACGAAATGATTGAAATCTCTTTAGATGCAGCAATTCAACAATAATACACTAAAGAACTTGTCATACGTCTGGCGAGTTCTTTTTATGTGACTTTTTATAAATAACTACTTTATAAAGAGACAGATTTCTCCCCTCTACTTTCTTGTAACGTTTGTTATAATGAAGTGAAACTTTAATCAGTGGAGGTTTTTTCCATCCCCCACTGATTATTAGTTGAACCAATCGGATTTTACGGGCAATTGATCTCCCGCCTAACTCCCTTGTATTCGCCGAATTTTGAAGTGGGAGTCTTATTGCCCGTTAAAGCGGGATAAAGAAATCATTTACAGTATTTCTCATAAGAGGTGACGCAGTGAAAAACAGAAGTATCGTCTTTAAACTATTTTTATTAACATCCACTTTATTTACAATCATATTCCTACTTTTTTTCCTAGGACAATCTCTATTTTTAGAGAAATTTTATATTAATAAGAAAGTAAAAACAGTCCAAACTGCTTTTGAAAAATTCGTAGATAATTATGATAAAAGTGATAAAAGTTATGAGCAGGTTAGAAAACTAAAACAAGAATTTCATGATAAAACAAATGCCGATATGCAGTTTTTGGATTCTAACGGTATTATTAAAAGTGATAACAATTACTATATCGATGTATTTAATCCCAACAATAATAAACAGTATTCCATTCCACTCAATAATCTTTTAACACCAGAAGAATATAATAAATTCGAAAATTTAGGTTTAAAAAAAGATGTAATAATCAATGTTGATGGAGTCGTACAAGAGAATAATATAATCACACCACAAAAATTAGGAACGAATTATAATCAATGGCAGAACGAACATTTCTATTCGGATTTTCAGTCAATTAATGGTAACCCTTCTAAGAACAGACTTGCAAGCCGATACAAATCTACAACTCGAATTGTCTTTACAGGTGTTATAACTAAGTTACAGCTCCCATCCAAAGCGGAGGTTCGTCTTGCAAATGATATTGAAACATTACAAGCCGTTCAATATTTTGCAGATATGATTAGAGAGGGAACTTCTAACTCGAACCAATTAAGTACTTTCATATTAGATGGTGGAGAAAATATAAAAAATAGTATCTTTGTAAAACCGATTATAGAAAATGGAAGGATTACAGAATACGCTTTTGCGATAGCATCTTTGCAGCCTGTTAATGAAGCGATGCTCGTTTTAAAAGATTATTATGTCTATGCCTTAATCATCGTGTTTCTCGTAATTATTTTGTTATCCTTCTACTACTCAAAAATCATTGTTAAGCCATTAATTAAAATAAATCGTGTTACAAAAAAAATGGCTAATTTTGATTTCAGCGAGAAATTACCTGTTACAGCTGACGATGAAATTGGCGGGCTTTCTGGCAGTATCAATACATTATCTGTAAATTTAAAAGATCGCATCGATCGATTAAATGTTGCTAATACAAAGTTACAACAAGATATTGAACGTGAACGTCAATTAGAAAAAACAAGAAAAGAATTCATTTCTGGCGTATCACACGAATTAAAAACACCGCTAAGTGTAATTAGAAGTTTTGCAGAAGGAATTAAAGATGGTGTTAGTAAGGATACTTCGTATTATACTGATGTTATTTTAGAAGAAACAGAAAATATGAACAGGCTGATTGTTGAAATGTTAGAATTAGCAAAGTTGGAATCTGGTACTTACAAACTAGATATGACGACGTTCTCAATCGGTGAATTAACGCAACAAGTCTACACAAAATTATTATTTAGCATGGAAGAAAAACATTTACAAGTGAACATCGATGCAGACCCTTCTATACTTGTTAAAGCAAATCGCAGTCGCATTGAGCAAGTAGTTGTGAACTTACTAAGTAATGCAATCCGTTATACGCCAGAGGGAGAAAAAATACAAGTCTCCATTATAGAAGCAGAAGATACCGTAAAAGTCGAAATCGAGAATACAGGAAACCCTATCCCTGAAGAAAGTCTTGAAAAAATTTGGGATCGCTTCTATCGTCTAGATGCATCACGTAGCCGTCACACTGGAGGTACCGGTCTCGGATTATCTATTGTAAAAAACATTTTAGACCTCCATCATGCCGAGTATGGTGTGTATAATACGACTAACAGTGTTGTATTCTATTTCAATTTACAAAAAGTAAAAGAAGTCAAATAATTTGTCTTAATTTCACTAGGAGTTCACATGAAATTCACACTCTCCCTTTATAGTAAGAAACAAGTTAATCCTTTCCTTTACACATATAAAAGAGGAGAGTGCGTGAAATGAAACAAGCAGGACAACCTATTCAAAATGAAAAACAATTAGAAACTATCAAAAATATACTTTTACAATCTTCGAAACGTGATGGCTTATTATTCGTATTAGCTGTAAATTCTGGCTTAAAAGTAAGTGAAATCTTACAATTAAAAGTTAGTGATGTAATCGATGAAAATGAAAATGTTCGCCATTCCATTTTATTTTACAATGAAAAAGTGAAGAAACATAAATGGTTTGCTGTAAATGAAGACTTACAGCACGCAATCGAAGACTACATGAAAGAACGTAAAACTTGGAAACGTAATGAACCATTGCTAAAATCTCAAAAAGGAACAAAATCTATTACGAGACAACATGCATGGTACATTTTAAACAAAGCTGCAAAAGAAGTTGGATTAGAAGGGATTAGCTCACATACACTTCGAAAAACTTGGGGTTATTGTGCATACAAATCAGGTGTTGATATTGCGTTTTTACAACACTTCTTTGATCACAGTACTCCATCAAAAACTTTAAAGTATATCGGTATTGCTTAATAACTCTTATACATAAAAAAGGTTACCATTTGAAAATTTGGTAACCTTTTTTATATTTCATATTCTCTTTTCTTGTCTCTCCTATACTGTAGTGGTACTCTAATAATAAGGGGGAGAAATTATGAACACACTTACAATTGAATTACCAAAAGAAACGGCTGAAAAACTTGATTTATTAAAACAAGCTTATGAAAAGAAAACAGGTGCTTCTATCTCTGAGAGCACTCTCGTTCAAACACTTATCTCAAAAGAATTTATCCAAGCGATAACTCCTTTTGATTTACAACAATTCGTCAACGGAAAAGAACAGCATTAATGCTGTTCTTTTTTTATCTCTATTTAAAATATACAAAGTTTTTTATATATTTTTAGAAAAACCATTGACAATGATAATGATAACCATTATCATTTATTATGAAGCCAACAATTGATGAATCAACCAAACGCTCAGTAACATTGTTACCCCTCTTTTTCATATAGAAAGGCACTGTACATTCCCCCTGTTTGTACAGTGCCTTTCTTGTTTATTATCATTCAAAAAAATTTAATTGCTCCGGCTTCGGCTCACCATATGTAATGTTCATCATTTTCATAAGCTGTTTCGCATTATCTGCTGCATCGCCGCCCGAATTATTGTTAAATAGTACGTATATGTCCTTTGTCTTCTTTTTTAATTGTTCTAGTCTTTCTACCCATTCTTCTAATTCTTTATTGTTGTAGCGATATAAGCAACGCACCGCTCTCCAATTTTCCCCTTTATCAAGCCAGCCATGAACATTCCGGCCATGAAAACGTATTAACACCATCTCTGCATTCGTTACTTCTAATACAAGCGGTACTGAACCCATCCCTGCCTGTGGCTCATCACAAATTGTATGAATCCATTTCTCCAGCTCTAGGAACTGTAACGTCTTATCTCTCATTTTTGGATAAAACCATGTTTGATTTCGAAATTCTATCGCACACGGCAAACCTTCCATTTTTTCTTTTGTATATCGGAGAAAATCTACATTTTTCTTTTTACAATCAAACCATGGTGGATATTGAAATAAAATCGTTTTTAATTTACCAGCTTCAATTAAAGGAAGAATAGATTGTTTATATACATCAAACATCTCATCGAACGTAGAAAAAGGAATTTCACCTTTCATATGTCCTGTCATTCCTTGATATGCTTTTACGATAAAAGAAAAATCTTTCGGTGTTTCCATTGCCCATTTTGTATAGTTTCGTGCAGGTTGCATCGCATAAAATGAGCTATCCACTTCTACTATAGGAAAATACTCGCTGTATGTTCGTAATTTATTTCTATTTTCATAGGGATTTATGTATAAAGAATCATGATCTCCCCATCCTGTCACTCCAATAAACAGCACATATACCCCTCCCTTTTTAACTTCATCTTCTATTCACTTTCCAAACACTTTGCATCATGTAGCCTTTTCTTTAAGAGTATCCTTATAAAAATATGATATACTATATGGAAGAATTTTTAAAATGAGGGGTTATTTATTTATGCTTCCAAACGATGCTACTGTATCTCATGAAAAACGAATTGAAGAACTAGAAAATAAAGTACGTTTTTATGAAGAACTTGTGAATCAATTACCACATCATTTCACATACAAAAATCCACATATTGGTTTACGAATAAAGAAAACTAGAACAACCCATTCCATTCAAGAAATACCAAAAGAGAATAAAGAGGCTCATTTTCAACTTACTTGTGATTCATTATTTTTATTTGAACAACTCGAAAAACACTTTGTACATATTTTTGATGCCTTTTCACATCATGTAACCTTTGTCGATAATAAAGGGAATATTACTTTATGTAATCAAGTTGCTGCAGATGATTTCGGTGTAATACGAAATGATATTATCGGAAAACCGATTCAACAATTACTAAACTTGCCGGAAGAAAAAATTAAAGCGATTGAAACATTAAAAACGGGAACAGAAATATATAATGAAGAAGTTTTAGACAAAAACTATGGCATTATAAATAACCGAATTATTCGTGATTATAACGGGGAGATTTTTAGAGTTATTAGTGTCTTTCATTATTTAAATACAGAACGTGATGCAGAGAAGTTTTCGTTAGCAGGGCGAATCGCAGCTGGAATTGCACACGAAGTACGAAATCCTCTTACAACAGTACGAGGATATTTACAATTTTTACAAGAAAGTGTTTCTCCATCTAATAAAGAACTATTTAAAAATTTACTTATTCCTGAATTAGATCGAGCAAATAGTATCATTACAAAATTTTTATCTCTTTCAAAAACACGTGAATTTAAAAGAGAACCCTTTCCCATTAATACATTTTTACGTGAGTATATTCAACAGTTACTAGCTAGCGAAGTCTTTTTACATAACATTTCAATTGATTATAATTTTTCTACCGAATTAGATGATATATTAGTTCATATTGATCGTCATGAACTTGTGCAAGTTTTTTTAAACTTATTCCAGAACGCCGTCGATGCTCAAGGAGAAAAAAAACTTTCTATCCAAATCACTAGTTACCGCCTAGATAATTTTGTTCGTATTACTTTCACTGATAATGGGACTGGTATTCCACCAGCGATTCAAGACTATATCTTTGATCCATTCTTCTCAACAAAAGATTCCGGCACAGGTTTGGGCTTGTCAGTAACGAAAAAAATTATTCAAAATCATAACGGTACATTAAAAATGACTAGTAATGAAGATGGTACTACTTTTACTATTTCAATTCCAATCTTACCTAAAACAGCCCTTGAAAGATTAAATCAATACAAATAAAATCCAATCCACGAACTGCATGTCAATTGTTACATCCTTCAACAATTGACATGCAGTTTTTATGTTGAACTTTTCTTCTTTACATTATATAAAACCTTCTCTATGTTTTACTTATTTTTTTAGAAATGGTAGTTTGTCCAGCACGGATTTAGTAGAAATTTCATTTTAATATATAGTAATGACTATTGATTCTATGAAAGAAAGGAATGAAAAGATGAACAATAAAAATAAAGGAAAAGTATTTTATGGTAATGATTGTTGTGAAGCCAGAACTTGCAGTCACATTAACATCTCTAAGTCCGAACTTACAGAATTCGTTAGACTTCTTCAAGCTCTTGGCCAAGCTATTCTAGTTCAATATGGATCTGGTTGCCTAGGCGGAGGAACTACGGGGACTACTGGTGCTCAAGGGGCTCAACAAGGACCTGCGGGCGATACAACTGCGACACTATCTGTCTTCCGAATTTACTAACCACAATTTCCGAAAATATTTTGGGAGGACTAAGCACATTTATAAGTAATAGATGTGATTTTGATTGACTATTAAATCTCTCTTTTAATAAAAAGGAGCACTTGTTTGGGAGGATAAGTGCTCCTTCTTTACGTTTCTTTACCTCAAATTTACTCTATCTTAATCCTCATTTTGTATGATAAATAATGAAGTCAAAGATATGAAAGAGGGATGAAAAATGAGAGTTATGTCACCGATACGCATTTGGATTGCTCTTATGATATGCATTATTTTATGTGTAGGATTTTTTTTAACTCTAAAATATTCCACTATTTCAAAAGCAGAGAGAAAAACAGTTCCATACACACTTTTGTATACGAAACAAAACAACATCCTTTATTCCAATTCCACAAATAATGAAAAAAAAGTTATAAAAGGAATGCTTATTACGGAAGCTCCTAGTTACGAAACTCTACTTCAAATTGCTGAAACGATTAAAAATCAATATACAAATAAAGGAATTGATGAAATCACGCTGTCTATCCATAATGAAAATAATGGTAGTTATGAAGAAGAATTACTATACGAACCGATTAGTAAAGGAACAATAATCATCACATACGATTCCCAATCCTTTGGCAGTACGAACATTACTCTTAATGAATAGTAGCATTTACCTCACAAATTATGAGCAAACTTTATT
This sequence comes from Bacillus sp. PPSBB_2, assembly GCF_045291115.1. Lineage (NCBI taxonomy): Bacteria > Bacillati > Bacillota > Bacilli > Caryophanales > Bacillaceae > Bacillus > Bacillus sp. PPSBB_2. The sequence continues at coordinate 1,532,549 of NZ_CP147983.1, read as the reverse complement.
TTTCACATGAGAAAGAGGCGAATAACGAAATTCGCCTCTTTTTTTACCATAATGATGGAATCCACTCTTTCACTTTATTAAACCACTCTTGCTGTTCTTTTTTCCTTTGTTGTTCTTCTTCTTGCCTTTTCTTTTCTTCTTCTTTTCTTCGCTTTTCTTCTTCAATTGTTTGCAATTGTTTTTTATAGTCCGCTTCAGATATTAACGACAATTGGAACGCTTTTTGGGCTGGGTTTGCATTTGCTTTTTTCATGATATCCCGGAACATCGTCGTTGTAATTTGACTACCACCTGGAACATAATGCTCGCTATCTGTTTTGTCATATCCTACCCAAATCGCACTTACTAAATCTGGTGTGTATCCTACAAACCACGAGTCCTTTGCCCCTACGCTCGGACCATTTACAAGTTGAGTAGTCCCTGTCTTTCCTGCTGTATCAACATTAGTAACTTTCGCTTTTCCACCTGTTCCCTTTTCTACAACACCTTTTAATAAATACGTCATCTTTTGAGCAATTTTCTCACTCGTCACTCGTGTCTCTTTCTTATACCATTTCCCTATTATTTCTCCTTCAGCATTTTGAACTTCTCTAATTGCATGAGCCTCTACTTGAACCCCATCATTAGCAAATGTACTATATGCTTGGGCCATTACAAATGGTGATGTCCCTACATGCATCCCACCTAAAGCAATTGGATACGTACGGTCTTCTGGTACTAATGGAATACCAAATCGCTCTAAAGATTTCAATCCTTTATCTAATCCTATTTGTTCTAATAGCCACACAGCGGAAACATTATACGACTTTGCTACCGCTTCATACATTGTCACATTACCATGAAAAGCCTGATCACTATTTTTCGGTTCATATTCTTTAATATGAAATGGTTCATCCTTTAATATATCGTATACTTCATACCCTTGTTCTAAAGCGGGTACATATACAGCTAGAGGCTTTAACGTTGAACCTGGTTGTCTTTTTAATTGCGTAGCATGATTAAATTGTAAAAACTGATATGGTCCTCTACCACCAACTAAAGCTGGAACACCGCCTGTTTTGGGATTTATAAGAACTACACCCGTTTGCATAAGTTGGTCTGAGCCACTATCTTTGAAATAACTATCATTATTCACAACGTCTTCTACAGCCTGTTGTTTTTTCGGGTCAAGCTCTGTATAAATACGATAACCACCCGCTAAAATTTCATTTTGTGTTAATTCGTACTTTTCCATCGCTTCTCTAACAATATAGTCTACATATTGAGAGTATTTTCCCTTATATTTATCATCAACGCCACGTTTTAACACAAGTCCGCTCTCTTTTTCTTTATTATACTGTTCGTCAGAAATATACCCTTGCTCTTTCATTAAACTTAATACGACATTACGTCTTTCAATTGACTTGTTAAAGTTTTTATAAGGTGAATACGCAGATGGTGCTTTAATCAAGCCCGCAATCGTTGCAGCTTCTGAAATTGTTAAATCTTTTACATCTTTATCAAAATAAGATTTAGCTGCCCTTTTTATACCCCAAGCACCTTCACCAAAATAAATTTGGTTCATATACATTTCAATGATTTCATCTTTCGTATACGTGCGCTCTATTTTTTTCGTTAAAAAATATTCCTTTATTTTTCGAGAGTATGTGCGGTCTTGTGTCAGAAATACATTTTTCGCAAGTTGTTGTGTTATTGTACTTCCCCCTGCTACAACTTCTCCTGCTGTAATATTTTTAAAAACCGCACTTATAATTCCACTATAATAAATACCATGATGGTTAAAAAATTCCTTATCTTCTACTGCAACAATTGCCTGAACCATAATATCAGGAATATCTTTTCTTTTAACGCCTTCTGTTTTCGAGGAAGCTAATTTAGTTGCGACCTCATTATTTGCATCATAAATTAAAGTCGGTTGTGGAACAGCTTGTTTTAATTCAGATATGTCTTGAATGGAAATTATTATATTTACAGCAATAAATAGAGTAACGAATACACTTCCCAATACAATTAATGAATTACGAAGTTTCTTCCTCTTATTGAACCACTCAAGCATTTTTTTAAAATGAGTGTTCTTCAATTTCATTCGTTCACTTCCTTCATTTATTTACACTCTTCTTTTTAAAAGGAAGAATATACCGCCTTTTAAATTTATTATAATAACGTAGTCATTCCTATAGTGTAAAGCTTTTCTTTTACATTCATACTTTTTGCAAGAAAAGGACATTCTACAAGTAAGATATTCACTATTGGATATTAATATTATTAATAGAACAACGAGAGTTATGTTAAGTTTTTGTAAACTTTTCGATAAAATGTTTTAAAAAACGACAGTTTTTTGTTAGAATTGATTAGCCAATATATTTTACATATATTACTTTTGTGGGGGTAACAATAATGGTCTTTAAATCAAAAAAAGATAAATTTTCTGAAATGTTAATGAATGTTTCCGAAAATTTAAAAGAAGGCGCGCAGTTTTTCGTGGAGTATAAAATTAAAAATGCTAGCGATTTAAAAGAGTTTTCTATGCGCATGAAAGAGTATGAGTCAAAAGGTGACTCATTTATTCACGAAATCATTATGGAGTTAAACAAAGCGTTTATCACTCCGATTGAGCGTGAGGACATCCTACAACTTGCAATGAGTATGGATGATGTATTAGACGGATTAGATCACAGTGCTGGTCTGTTCGAAATGTATTCTATTACAGAAGCTGATGAATACATGATTAAATTCGTAGAAGCAATTAATCAATGTGCGATTGAGATTGCAAACTCTGTTGAATTAATGTCTAACAAAAAATTAGTCGACATTCGTACAAATGCGATTAAGATTAAGGATTATGAATCACAGTGTGATGATATTCGCCGTCATGCGATTAAGAACTTATTCTCTCGTGAAAAAGATCCGATTAAGATTATTCAATTTAAAGAGATTTACGAAGAGCTTGAAGAAGTAGCTGATAGCTGTCAAAGCGTTGCAAACGTATTAGAAACAATTATTATGAAGAACGCGTAAGGAGTTTGATCATGGATACACTCTTGATACTAACCGTTTTAGTAGTCATTTGCGCTTTAGCTTTTGACTTTATCAATGGATTTCACGATACAGCAAACGCTATTGCAACGGCTGTTTCAACGAAAGCTCTAAAGCCTAGACATGCCATTATTATGGCGGCTATTATGAACTTTTTAGGCGCAATGACATTTACAGGTGTAGCAAAAACGATTACAAAAGATATCGTTGATCCATTCGCCTTACAAAATGGTTCTCTTGTAATTTTAGCTGCTTTGCTTGCGGCGATAGCTTGGAACTTAATTACTTGGTACTACGGTATTCCAAGTAGTTCTTCGCATGCAATTATCGGCTCAATCGCAGGTGCAGCAATTGCGGCCGCTGGGATTAGCTCGCTAAATCTTAAAGGATTTATTAAAATTATTGAAGCTTTAATCATTTCACCGATTATCGCTTTCGTTATTGGTTATACCGTATACAGTATTTTTAAAGTAGTATTTAAAAACTTTAACTTAACAAAAACGAATAAGAACTTCCGTATATTCCAGATTTTCACTGCAGCATTACAAGCCTACACACACGGTACGAATGATGCACAAAAAGCAATGGGAATCATTACGATGGCTCTTATGGCTAATAACTATCATACTTCTAGCGATATCCCGTTCTGGGTACAATTATCTTGTGCTATCGCAATGGGGCTTGGTACTTCTGTCGGCGGATGGAAAATTATTAAAACTGTCGGTGGACAAATTATGAAAATTCGTCCTGTAAATGGTGTAGCTGCCGATTTATCATCATCACTTGTTATTTTCGGTGCAACATTCATTCACTTACCGGTTAGTACGACGCACGTTATCTCTTCTTCTATTTTAGGGGTTGGTGCTTCTCACCGTGTGAAAGGGGTAAAATGGGGAACTGCAAAACGCATGTTAATTACATGGGTTATTACACTTCCTATTTCAGCTTCTTTAGCTGCTCTGTTTTACTACCTATTACATTTTGTTTTCTAATCAAAAGTCGTCTTCCTTATTTTTCTAGGAAGACGACTTTTTTGTGAACAAGCCTATTTCTCATTAAAAAGCGTGTATAATAATTGGTGGATAAGTTATTTAGAGGAGTTGGCAATTTTGGAATACATCATGTTACTTTTCATCGGACTAATCGCCGGAACAGTCGGCAGCCTAGTTGGGCTTGGAGGCGGAATTATTATTGTTCCGTTATTAATTGGATTACACAGTTTATCACCACAACTTGCAGTAGGGACTTCTATGGTAACAGTCGTTTTCACAGGACTATCTTCCACCCTTACTTACATGAAGCATAAGCGAGTAGATTATAAAAGTGGACTTATTTTATTTATCGGAAGCGGCCCTGGTGGTATTATCGGATCATGGGCAAATAAATTTTTAAACCAAGACACATTTTCTTTATACTTTGGGATTTTCCTTATATTCGTCTCAATTCTACTTATGCTTCGAGACAAATTAAAACCTCTTTCCCTCTCAAATACGTCTGTAATTAAGCGTTCTTTTACAGATAATGATGGAAATACTGTACACTACCAATTCCCACCGTTTCTTGCTATCTTTATCGCCTTTATAGTTGGGTTTATATCTGGATTATTTGGAATTGGTGGCGGTGCCTTACTTGTTCCAGCAATGATGCTTCTTTTTGCATTCCCAGCACATATTGCAGTAGCAACTTCAATGTTCATCGTATTTCTATCAGCAATTGTAAGTTCTGCAACTCACATCTCACTTGGAAATGTCAGCTGGATTTATGCATTAATCCTGATTCCGGGTGCATGGATTGGCGGAAAAATCGGGTCTTACATTAATACAAAACTAAGTGGTAACGCCGTAATTAATTTATTACGTATTACGTTGATTATTCTTGGAACTAGATTAATCATTATTTCCCTTTTATAACGTATTCTTTTTAGAATGCGTTTTTCTTAGAACCTGTCTAGAATCTTTTCAATAAAATTGCCACACCTGCCAATAAGCAACTTTGTCTACTGTTTTCAAGTGTTCGTTCACAGTTTTTCCACAGTCTGCGGTAATTTTCCAACCAAGCAAAAGTTCGCTCTACGATCCAGCGTTTGGGTAACACAACAAACTTGTGAAGTTCCGAGCGTTTGATAATTTCAACTGAACAATGAATCGTTTCTTTTATCGATTGTGCAAATGATGGGCCCGTATATCCACCATCACAAAGTATATTTGTCACTTTGTCCAATGATTTTTTATGCTTTTCACACATTTGGATAGCACCTTCTCGATCTGTTATATTCGCAGTTGTTACTTCAATCGCATGAATGAGACCATTGGTGTCTACAGCGATATGTCGTTTGATTCCTGATACTTTCTTTCCCGCATCGTAGCCTTTTTCACTCGCTATCCATGTGTTTTTTACACTTTGTGCATCTACGATGCAGAAGCTTGTCTGTTTTTTTCGCCCCTCTTGTTCACGATAGGTTTCGATCAATTTTTTTATGCACTTTTTCAAGAAGACTTATGCCATTCTCGTCTACTTTCCGCCAAATCTGGTAGTAGGAATAGACGGTTTTCCAGTTTGGAAAGTCCCTTGGCAGATTACGCCATTGACAACCTGTCGTAAGCAAATATAGTACACCGCAGAATACCTCGTACAAATCAACTGTGCGTGGGCGCGTCGTTTTCCGTGCATTTTCTAAATCTTCACGAATCAGTTCAAACTGTTTACGAGTAATATTACTGGTATAATCATGTATCATTAGGAAACATCCTTTTTTGTATAGATTATATCATAGATTTCAGACAGGTTCTTATACACATGAATATAAAAATCCTCCGAGGAGAACAAATAAAATTAAACAAACACATAATAACATATAATTTGAAATATGTACTTTCTTCAAGTTGACCACTCCTATAACTGCGACTGTTATCTTTATGATAGCGAAAAAATAGTTCACTTGCAGTTACAGAGTGTTAACAATGCAAAATCAATTATTACAAATTTTATCCTTATATTTCATTTCTTTGTATATTCTATCGATTTAATAAAAAAAGATGTCATATTGACATCTTTTTTAATGAAGAAGTGACCACCCCATGAAGTCTTCATGTACTTGGCACGCCCTCTTATCGTTTCGATCATATAATTCAGCATAGCTATCTGTTTCTTCATCATAAGCCATCGTATAAATAATTTGGCCGTCTACTTCAACGGATAAAACGACTCCACCTTTCATCTCTTCTACATGAATGATAGCATTCGCCGGAATTCTCATATCCGTCATTCTCATCGCATCTAACAATATACTAAACCCCCTACAGCGTATTCATTGCTAGTACTATTACACACTAAATAGTATACTACTGTAATAGCATACATTTCGTCAATGAAATTGCTGTTGAAATAGCATATTGTCTATATACATATACGCTAAAATAGAAGAAATAGAAACATATTAATGGGGGGCTAACATTGATTCTACACAAAGGAGATGTACTATTCCGTCAAGGCGAGGACGGTCCTTTATACTTTATAAAAACAGGCTTATTAAAAGTAGTTCGGCTAGAAGAAAACGGAACACCATTTTTATTCAATATTATCGTTCCAGGTGAAACGATACCTCATCATTCTTTAATTTCACCGAAAGAATATCACGGTACAGCTATCGCTTTAATAAAAACAGAAGTGGAACCGATCACTAGTAGTGAATGGTATGAGAGGCTTCAAGCAAATCCCGAATCGTATGCTAACATTGCTATGCAATTGCAATCTAAATTAAGAATGATGCAACAACGAATTGATCAATTGACAACCGTCTCTCCGAAAGAACGTCTTCATCGTTTACAAGAATGGTTCACTCTATATTTAGGTGACATTCCTATATATGAAATATTAACACAAACCGAAATTGGCCAACTGATAGGTATACGCCGTGAAACAGTAAACCGTTTATTACGAGAACAAATAAAAAACGAGGTAAAATAAATACCTCGTTTTTTTGCTTATTGTAAGCTTGTTGCTGGGCCGAAAAATTCATAATGAATATGCTCTTGTTTCACACTTAAATCAGTTAGTGCAGCATTTATATGCTTCATAAATGCTACTGGACCACAGAAATAGAACTCTGCTTCAGTTGTCGGAATAATAGTTTTTAACCATTCACTTTCAATGAAACCTTCTTTATCAAAGTTCTTCATTTCTAAATCTTTTTCAGTCGGTGCAGAATAACAAGTATATGCTTTAACTTGTTCATATTCATTTTCTACTGCCTTAACGTGTTCTTTCATTGCATGTGTATTACTATTTATTGCTGCATGAACAAAATATACATTACGTTTTGAATCTTGTTCAATTAACGTATTTAACATACTCATCATCGGTGTAATCCCTACTCCACCACTAATTAGTACAACTGGTAATGTTGAATCCATATTTAACACGAAATCTCCCGCTGGTGCACTTACTGGTAAAACATCTCCTTCTTTTACATGTTCATGTAAGTAATTAGACACTTTACCGTCTGGTGTATCTACACCTTTTTCTTTTTTTACACTAATACGATAATATTCTTTCCCAGGAGCATCGGATAAACTGTATTGACGATTATGTGTATATGTCTCACCTTCAATATTGATTTGAATCGTTACATATTGACCTGGGATGAATGAAGAAACTTTCCCTCCATCTTCAGGTTTCAAATAAAATGACGTAATAACATCGCTTTCCTTCACTTTTTTTACAATCACAAAGTTGCGGAAGTCTTTCCATCCACCTTCTTTATGTGCAGCTTCTTCATACATCTCTGCTTCAATGCTAATGAATGCATCAGCAATGACACCATATGCTTCTCCCCATGCATTTAAAACTTCATCAGGTGCACCTGCGACCTCTTTAATGGCACGTAGTAAACATGTACCTACAATCGGATAATGCTCTGCTTTAATACCTAAACTTCTATGCTTATGACCAATTTGTTTTACAACTGGAATAATAGCTTCTAAATTATCAATGTACGTTGCAGCTGCATAAACAGCATTCGCTAACGCTTGTTGTTGTCTTCCCTTTTTCTGATTTGTATGGTTGAAAATATTCAATAACTCCGGATGTTCCGAAAATAAAATTTCATAAAATCTCGTTGTAATTTCAACGCCTTTTTCTTGTAATAATGGTACTGTTGACTTTACGATTTCAATTGTTTTTGCACTTAACATTGTATCCCACTCCTCTATTTCCTTAACTGTTTTTAGTTTAACTGAATCTTATAATGCAGATTGTGATTTTAATCACTATTAACACGGTGTTTTTGTGAATAATATATGAACATTGCATTTACAAAAGAAAATAAGCTAACTAGAATTCTAGCTAGCTTATTATTTTGTTTGTATAGCTTGTTCGATTACTTTTATATCTTTCCCATCGCCAAACTCCGTATACCCCCAGATATTCGTTTCACCTCTATATTTATTTACGATAATATCCAAGTCATGATATACACGGTGAGCATACACTACATACTCAATATTTTGAAGTTCCACACCTTTTTTTACAATTTCATAGCTTCTATTTACATCGCGTTTTATTTTTTCATTCTTTATTTCCGTATGTATATTTTTTAAAGATTGTTCTTGTTGTTGAAACCATTGCTTAAATTGATTCCAATCCCCATCTGTATAATTCTCTGCTTTACCATAATTTAAGAAATTATTATAGCTTTCATGTGTCATTCGAATAAAATCTAGCACTTTTGTCTCTTCTTGCACATCTTCTATTTGAGCTATTGTATTTACCTCAGCAGGCTTATTTGCATAATGTAACAGCACTTTCATAAGACTATAACTCGCAATGATCATCACGATAATAATACCTAATACATTTAACAATTTCTTCATACACAGAACTCCTTCTCTACTAAAAATATTACAATGTATGACTATACTTGTAACTTTCTCTCGTAGAAATATAATTCCTGTATAAATTCTTCCTATCATTTCGACAATATTTTTCTATACATTTCTCGTTGGCAAATGTTCTTGTAAAACAATATATCCTTCATAAGCTGTGTAACCGAGTATAGCCATTAATCCGATATAACAAGCAAATACTGTCCATTTCGTTTTCGCATCCACTTTATAATAGTTTTCTTGTTGTTCCTTTTCTGTTTTCCACTCATTTAATTTTCTTTCTGACGCTTCAAATGCTTCCCTTATGTGAATTGTATACTCATCTTTTTCATCTTCATATGGAACATAATCTAACGGTTCGAACTTCGGTAAAAGATACTCTAACACTTCCATTTTTTGAAGTTCACCTATTTGTAACTCTTTTTCCCGTTCTCTTTGTCTTAATGCATTCATCTCATGATGCATCACGTATATAGTCCGATGTACAGCACCCGTTTCTTTTAATTCCTCTTCAAGCCTAGTAACATATTCTTTCATCCCATCAATTTTATGCCCTAATTCCTTAATCGGCTCATCTCTCTTTATTACTCTATATAACTCCATACAACCGATAATAACAATAAATCCTCCCAAAATACTTTTAAAGTAAATTGAATAGCCAAGTAATAAAATAAGGCCTGCTCCCCAAATTTTAGTACTGACAACTGAAATAATTCGCCCACCATCTAGCGGCGAAACGGGAATTAAATTAAAGAAATTAATCATACTTCCAAGCAAAATAACAAGCGCCCAAAATGGCTCTTTCGTCATTATATAAAGCGGTATCGCCGGTAAAAATGACAGAAGTCCGAAAAGCGGACCCATATAGGCAATGTAAGCTTCCTCTTTCGCATTTTTCGGCATCTCTTTCATTCCAATAAGAGCCCCCATAAATGGAATAAAGATTGCTGGCGATGTTGGGATCCCCTTTCTTTTCGCAGCCCATAAATGGCCCATTTCATGAACAAACAACAAATAAATGAGCGCCACTCCAAATTTCCAACCATATAGAACTGCGTATGCGCCAAGCGATAGAAACATACTAAATACCGTTGAAAACTTTGCTAATTTAAAAATTGCAAATACCCACTTTAACTTAGACAGTAAAAATAGACCTATCGCAACAATAATTCCCCATAATCCTTTTTTATTATTTTTCATATTCCTCTCCTTTATCTCTCATTAATGAATCATATCATTCATCAAAGCTTGTTCTTTTCTCTATTATGACATATTTTTTTCTATTGTTAGAAATAATGTTTATATAATCCATTTTCAGCCAAAAATATAAATAAAAGGAGGTGTACACAAATGAATTTACAATCTCTTATAATAGGTGCTCTATCGTTTTTAGCCTCAACTCTTATTTTTTATACCGTTAGTTACGTATTATTATTAGATTTGTTGCCCAATCACGTATTTATTGCCCTTGTCATCCTTTCCGCTCTTATGATTTCTTTTCTTATTACACGAAAATCAATGAATGAGCCATCTACAAAAGCAAAGTAATAGAGAGGGGTGCTTTCCCCTCTCTATTATCATTTCCTAGGAAAGGTCATATAGATTTGACAAGTTTACATTCATTCCAATCCGTAAGGGCTAATTAAAGTCTCACTTTATCTTTGAAAATTCATTTTTTCACCATAATCTTTAACAATCTGAATTATATTTTGAAACACACCTATTTTTTCTTTTTCACTGTTTAATATTTTCAAATCATAATTTTCGTAATATGTTTCTAATGATTTTAATTGTGATTCTGAAGCGCTGTTTATCGGAACAGTAGCATGTAATTCATATTGCTTATACCCTTCCTTTACTTTTTCACCTAAAATCATTTCACTCTCTTTTGCTCCAATTAATTTTTGAACTTTTTCTGGAAAATTGAGTTGCAAATAATATTCTTGCTCCTTCACTAACTTATTGTATAGTGATTGTGAAATCGTATACCGTACCGTATAATTCACGTTTTGATCGCCTGTTTTAATATGAAACGCGGTAATCTGCAAATCTTTTTTTGTTACTTCCGTTAAAGGGCTTACCTGCATCTCATCTTCTTTTTGTTCTGAGACATTTGGAAATATATCCAAAAGCTTTTCCGTATCTTTTTCATTCAACATATACATAGCTTTCTTATATTGCACCCATCCTCGTCTATCTTCTCCCCTTAACCATGCATAATAAGTTTCTTTTTTCCCATCTCTACTAATTTGTATTTCATATTCAGGTTCACCGAAGCTTCCTGTTATTTCTTGTTTCTCAGCTTTATTCAAAATGTCTATTACTAACTTCGCTTCTGATTCCTGCAACTTTTTCTCTTTATGTTTTTTTTGTATAACGGTTACCCCTATTGTTTCTTTCACTTCATTCACCGTCTCTTCTACTTTTTTTGTTTCTTTTTTCGGTTCAACTTGACCACAAGCTGCTAGTAACATAACAAACAACAACACCAATACATATTTCCCTTTCAAATTAATCCTCCTCTTACGATAAGAAATCCTTATAATCTTCATACATAAAACAAAAACGTGACATCCTATTAAATACGCTATACTAATCATTGAAAGGAGGTCTTTATCATGTCCATTAATTTTCATGATGAAAATAATAAGTACACATATGCAATAAGAAACGCTCATATTTCTTGGGCTGAAATGGTAAAAAACATTACAGAAATACAAAACAAGCAAATAATTGATATCGGCTGTGGTGGTGGGATTTATACGAAAGAACTCGCTCTTATGGGAGCCAAAAATGTTGTGGGACTTGATTTTTCAAAAGAAATATTACAAGCTGCAAAAGAAAATTGTAACAACTTTTCAAACATTTCATTCATCCACGGTGATGCACATAATATCCCATACCCTAATGAAACATTCGACATAGTTATTTCGCGTGCAGTTATTCATCATTTACAAGACATTCCTACATTTTTACGTGAAGCTTCTCGTATATTAAATAAAAACGGTGTACTTATTTTACAAGATCGAACAATTGAAGATTGTACAATTCCAGGAAGTCCCGAACACATTCGCGGATATTTTTTCTCTCTATTTCCAAAACTTATTGAAATAGAGTCAAAAAGACGTCCAAAAACCAACACTATACAGACAGAATTACAAAAACATTCTCTTCATGTACTTCCCGCACAAACACAATGGGAAATACGAAAAATACATGATTCTGTAGAAGCATTATTGCAAGATTTATCTCCTCGAACAGGTCGATCCATTCTATATGAGTTAACAGATGATGAACTTTCTCAACTTCTACAACATATACAGACCGCATTACAAAACGTCTCTCCTATTATTGAAAGAGATCGATGGACAATTTGGAGCGCCATGAAGTTGTAAGGAAGGAAGCCTCACAAAATAATGTGAGGCTTCCTTTCTTTCATAATCTAATTTTGCAACACTCTTGATATCCTCCACTTCTGGCCTGTGCACTTCCACACTTCGGACATACTAAATATCTAGACTGATTTGTCAATAAACTACCTTTTTGAAAGAGTAAAACTTCTGCTTGTTTAAACGAACGCGAATAATATAACCACATAAAACCAATTATAGCAATAATGCCAAATAATACTCCCATCGCAAGCATTTCAGTCACCTCTTTTGGTTTGTTCTTTCCAGCAAGTGGATTGTTGTATTATTCTCTGTAAATTCAAACAATCCCTTCTTTACTCCTATAAATATCAACTTTCTCTATAAATTTTACAATTCTCCGTAAATTTTTACTCCTATTTTACAATTCATTATTCCTTTTGCAACAACGAATATCACTTTCGATATTTCCGTATATAAATATATCTTTCAAAAAACATATTGACTTTCTAAAAAAAACATGCAACAATACTGTCAGAATACTTGAATAAAAATTCATTGACGAGAACGAGTACGTTATAGAACTGTTCCCCAGAGAGTTGGCGATTTGCTGAAAGCCAACGTTCAGTGCGTAACCGAAAATCATCTCCGAGAAGTAGAACCGAATGTTACAGTAAGTTCTTACCGGCCGTCCCCCGTTACAAGGAACACGTATCATGTTGTACGTTGCAAAGCCGTATACATATAGATTTATTTCTACATGTGTAAATTAGGGTGGTATCGCGGGTAAATATAACTCGTCCCTTTCTTTAGGGACGAGTTTTTTGTGTTCTTACAAATGAATGAAAAAGGAGGAAAAACAATGAACACTGTATCAAAAAAACATATTTTTTTCACGGGTCTTATGCTATTTTCTTTATTTTTTGGGGCAGGTAATTTAATTTTCCCTCCCATGCTTGGGCAAAACGCAGGTGAAAACTTTTGGCCAGCAATGATTGGATTTTTACTAACAGGAGTTGGCTTACCACTACTTACTGTTATCGCAATTTCTCTATCAGGAAATGGAATGCAGCAACTTGCAAGTCATGTCCATCCATTATTCGGAATTTTCTTTACAGTAGTTGTATACATTGCTATCGGTCCATCCATGGGCATCCCACGTGTTGCAAATGTCGCTTATGAAATGGGGGTTAGTTCTTTCTTGCCAGAAACAATCCGCTCTAGCAGCCTAGTGCTATTTGTATATACAATCATCTTCTTTACTATCGTATTTTGGCTGAGTTTGAATCCATCTAAACTTGTTGATCGTATTGGAAATGTATTAACACCTATTTTATTACTCTCTATTTTCTTATTGTTTGTTAAAAGTGTATTTACACCACTTGGGCAATCAGGACCAGCAATGCAAGAGTATCAAACTTCTCCAATCTTCAAAGGCTTTATGGAAGGCTACTTAACAATGGACACTATTTCAGCACTTGCATTCGGAATTATCGTTGTAAATGCAATTCGCTCTAAAGGTGTGAATGATCGTAAGTCCATTGCCATCGCCACAGCAAAAGCAGGGCTTATTGCCGCTACAGGGCTCGTACTTGTATACGGTGCACTCGGCTGGCTTGGGGCAACTAGCGTCTCGCTCAGATATGCAAAAAATGGCGGACAGCTACTTACTGTTATCGTACAACAATTATTCGGTCCATACGGTTTGCTCCTATTATCTCTTATCGTTACACTCGCTTGTTTAACGACATGCGTTGGACTCGTATCTGCGTGCAGCCAATATTTTTCAACATTATTGACTACATTTTCATACAAAACGTTCGCGAGTATCATTTGCGCATTAGGATTACTAGTTGCCAACTTAGGTTTAACGAAAATTATCGCAATCTCTGTTCCAATTCTACTTGTTGTGTATCCAATTGCGATTGTACTCGTACTACTATCATTACTTCATAAATACTTCGGTGGATATCGCTCTGTTTATGTAGGTGCTTTAATTGGAGCAGCTGTAGTGAGCGTATTTGATGGATTAAAACAAGGTGGTATTTCAGTTTCATTTATCACACCATATTTTGAATTTATCCCTTTATATAATGAAGGAATCGGCTGGCTAATACCAGCATTAGTAGGAGCTCTTATTGGTCTTGCAATGGCTAAGTTAAGCGGTACGAAAAAAGTTCCATTAGTAACCGAATCTCACGAAGTAAAAGCCTCCTAAAAAAACTCCCAAAAGGGAGTTTTTTTTACATTTGATACGCAGCATGATTAAAACTGCTTATTTTATAAGCCTTCGTATAATATTCAATATTCGTATCAACTGTTTCTACCTTGACAACATCATAGCGCTCTTCTTGCTTTACTAAAAATAAATAGTATTCCTCTGTTGCCTCAATAATCGCAATTTTATCTGTTTCAACATTATATTGTTCACAAAGCGCTTGTAATGCGTTCACATAATCCCCTAATTTTTTAGACTTATCCATTCCGAATATAGTTTGAACTAACATATACATTCTCCCCTTTATATGTACTGTTAACACCTCGATGATAACGCTTACATTATTTGTCGTCAATAAAAACATTCAATTGTTTTAACGCCAAATCTATATTGCATCGAGCCAATAATCAGCGAGGAATTCCCCGCCAATTAAAGTTTTACTTTATCCCGCATTAACTGCCCGTAAAAGTCCGATTGGTGAGGGCTGATAATCAGTGGGAGAGGAACAACCTCCCCACTGATTAAAGTTTCACTTTATCACTTCGTTAATTGATGCCTAAATGCATAAATAACCGCCTGAGTACGGTCACTTACATTCAATTTATTTAATATATTACTCACATGTGTCTTTACCGTTTTCAGTGCAATAAATAACTCGTCCGCAATCTCTTGATTACTTTTTCCCTCTGCAATTAATAACAAAATCTCAAACTCTCTTTCCGTTAAATCATCATGCAAAGGTTGCTCTTTCTTTTGACGCATACGGGACATCATTTTCCCGGTAACTTTCGGCTCTAATACTGTTTCTCCATCATAAGTAGCTCGTACAGCATCAGCAATATCACTTGCTCTTGATGTTTTTAATAAGTAACTGGTCGCCCCAGCCTCAATAACAGGATACAATTTTTCGTCATCTAAAAAGCTTGTTACAACTACAATTTTTGCTTCTGGCCATTCTTGAATAATAGCACGTGTTGCTTCGACACCATCCATCTCATCCATAACAAGGTCCATTAAAATAATATCCGGCCTTAATTGCAATGCTAATTCTGATCCTTTTCTTCCATTCTCAGCTTCCCCTACTACTTCAATATCTGGCTGTGTTGATAAATATGCCGATACACCCATACGAACCATTTCATGATCATCGACAAGCAATACTTTTATCATACTTCTCCCCCTCTCTCAATCATAATCGGTACTTTTACTTCTATTTGTGTACCTTTGGCCGGGAAACTAAGTACCTTAAGTGTCCCACCAATTTCATGAACACGCTCTTGCATCGATCTTAGGCCATATGAACCAGCCTTATTAACCCCTACTTCAAACCCAACGCCGTCATCAATGATTTTTAAAATCGCATATTGATCAATTTTTCGAAGGCGCACTTCTGTTTTCTTTGCCTTCGCGTGTCGCAACGTGTTTGATAGCGCTTCTTGCACAATACGGAATAAATGATCTTCTACACCTTTTTTTAATTCTATTGGCTCAATAAGCCATTCAATTTTCATATGTTGTTTTCGCGATAATTCCGTTAATAATTCCTCTATACCTTCTGTCAGTTTCTTACCTTCCAATTGTACAGGACGTAAATGAAGGAGCAATGCTCTCATTTCTGATTGAGCATTTACAACCATATTTTCAACAAGTTGCAATTGTTTTTTTGTCACATCTGGAAATTCAGTTATTTGTTCATTAATCGCTGACATCATCATCGACATTGCGAAAAGCTGCTGACTTACTGAATCATGCAACTCCCTTGCTAAACGATGCCTTTCTTGAGAAATCGCTTCTTGTCTCATCTCTTCATTCCAATGAGCTCGTTCATTCGTTACTTTTTGAAAGAGTCCAGCTTGCTCCTCTAATCGACGAGCCAGAACGATTACTTTTCGTTCCACTTCATGAAATTCATCATCTGCAGTAAACGAAACATCGCTCGGAAAATTCCCTCGCTCTACTTCAAATAGAAAAGTATTTAATCCTTGTATACGCTGCTCTATATAATAACCGATTGCATATCCTACAATTCCCCCGATAAGTAAACTTGTAGTCATAATAAACAAGCCAATTGGAACAGAAGCGATGGATTCCTTCCATAATAAATCATACACTTGTTGCTCGCTTTTCCATACATATACAATTGTACAAATGAGTGCGATACTAACAGAGGACAACATAGAATAACGAATATACATCCACGAAATATTTTTTTGTTTCTTCATTATACTTTCCTCACTTCCGTGTCGCCTACGACAAGCGAAGAAATAATTTTAATACGTCGAGGAGCCTCTTTATACTGCTCTGTTCTAAATGTAACATTGCGGTTAAACCCTGTCTCTTCATGACCTGGCAAGAGCACACGTCCGACAATAACAGAATGATTTAAAGAAAGTTCAATATCATACGGCACATATAAACGAATATTACCAACGACACCCCGAATAACAATTACCGTTTCCCCTTCTGGAATCATAGCAGTTGTTAAATCTATTTCCACATCACAAGCACCATATTGAACATTAATATCCTCAAGTTCATAAATATGATCCATCATTCGCACATTGCCTACAAACATATTTTTCAAATATGTTTCTGTACGATATATTTGCTTCTCTTCGTCTATAATCCCTTTTTCTTTAATTTCAACCTTCATTGCTTTTTGCTGATGCCCTTGTTGAATCAATTGATAACCAATTAAAGCTAAACAAGCAAATACGACAAGAACAAATGCTGCTGATGAAAATAAGAAAAATAAAAATACGATACCACCAACAAATAAAAATACATTTCCCCGTACATAACGATTCTTTTTACGATAATGCCTTCCAAACATAAGCATAATAAATGCAAAAATGAGACCACCTGGTTCAAAATGTCCAAGTATCATATCAAGAAAAAGACCGAATCCAAATATGATGAGGAGCATCCCCATTAATTGTGTCTTTGAAAAATGTTTCTTCATTTCAGCTCCCCCCTTCTTGTCACATATACATAGAAGAAAAGGCATTGCTTTCCAACACCTTTTCTCCTATCACTATATCATAAGCCTGTTTTATAATATACTACTATTATTTTGTTAACTCTTTCGTTAACGATACATCATTCTTTTCTTTCATTTCACGCTCAAGTTTTGCAATTTTCATATCAAATGTATCACGCTCATGCTCTTCATTCATACGAGTTTCTAAGTCACGAATGTGATCTTCAATTTCTTCAAATCGTAAGAACGGATTATTTTCATCCATTTTATGCATCGCAGTATTCATACGACGATTTGCATGTGCCATATTTTCACGTGCCATTAGTTCCATACGCTTTGCGTGCATTTCTTTTAATTTATTTTTCATTTCAGAAAGACGACGCTCTAACTCATCAATTTGCTCTACAACACCTGCATACATTTCTTCTAATCGAGTTACTTGACCTTCATAATAAGCTACCTCTTCTAACGCACGTTCGTGCAATTGCAATTCGCCTGCTTCTTGAGCAATGATAGCTTGCTTTGATCTTTTATTAACGAAATAACGTGCTTGCTCAAGCTCACGAGCAAAGTTAGATTTTAATGTTTTATGACGCTCAATTAACTTCTCAATTTTTGTTATTTCACGCTCACTATCACGTAAATATTGGTTTAACATCGCAATTGGATTTTTTCTTTCCTTCTCATCTAACACGTTATGAAAATCAGCTAAAATTGCATCGCGTACACGTCCGAATAAAGATTGTTTCATTATAAATCTTCCTCTCTTCTACTTTAATTATAATTTGATTTATTGTTTTAGTTTTTCATTAATTTGTTCCACTCATCTTCAAAGTTGCTATATGGTTTAGAACTTTCTGGAGCAGATTCAACAACTACATCTTTTTCTTTTTTCCACTCACGGTATCCGTAGTATAAAACCACTAAAGCAGCGATACCGATTAATGCTGGCGAATGAGAAAGTGCAATGGATAAACCGATTAAACCAACAATCCCCCAAGCTAACTTTCCAAAAAATGATTTAGCTCGCACAAATGATTTATAGCTCCAATATACAACTCCTGCTCCGATTGCAAATCCTACAATACCAGCAAGACTACCAAGAGCAATTAAAGCCAAAATACCGGCTGCGATAAACGCTAGAAATTGTTTCATCTTGTGCTTGCCTCCCTTCGATTTGATACTCTTATCTTAACTATTTTTTCATCTTTCCATAACGAGCTTAAGAACCGTTTTTAACTCAGACTTAAGACCGAGTCATATTCAGCCCTTTACGCAAAAAAACGTGCAGAGTCTATCCTCTGCACGTTTTTTAATTACTAACATTCATATTAAATTAAGCTGTTTTATGATACTCTTTTTTCTCAGCTACTTTCGAAAACCTTGGAAACCCAATTAAAATAGAAGCAATCCCACATACTCCAACTAAGATTGGATAAAATGCATATGGCAACAATTCAACCGGAGATAACGCTGCAAATCCTGCTGCCGTTAACATTTGGGCACCGTACGGAATTAATCCTTGCACACAACATGAGAAAAGATCTAATACACTCGCTGATTTACGAGGGTCTATTTCATATTGATCTGCAATATTTTTTGCAAGCGGGCCCGTAAAGATAATTGAAATCGTATTATTCGCTGTACACATATTCGTCATACTCACTAAACCAGCAATACCAAATTCCGCTCCTTTTTTCGAACGAATATTACGTGTTAATACATTCATTAAATATTGAATACCACCATTATATTGGATTAATTCAACCATACCGCCAATTAATATAGCAAGTAATACTAACTCCATCATACCGCCCATTCCAGTCGTTACACTTTTAAAGAAACTTTCTAACGTGTAACTTCCATCTATAAGGCCGATAACACCAGATAGTACAGTTCCACCAGTTAATACAATAAGTACATTCCAGCCAAGTAGCGCTGTAATAAGTACTCCTGCGTACGGTAAAATCTTTATCCAATCAAAGCTATGTGCTTTAATCTGCGTGTCACTTCCTGAAGTAACTATTACTAATAGTACAATTGTAATAATAGCCGCTGGTAACACAATTAAAAAGTTCGTTTTAAACTTATCTTTCATTTCTGTTCCTTGTGAACGAACAGCTGCGATTGTTGTATCTGAAATAAATGATAAATTATCACCAAACATCGCTCCGCCAACAACAGTAGCCATTGCAAGCGCAATTGAGATATCGGTTTGACCACTAATACCTACAGCAATCGGCGCTAATGCTGCAATTGTTCCCATTGAAGTTCCCATCGCTAATGAAATAAATGCACCAATAACAAAGATTCCAGCTACGATAAATCCTGGCGGTAAAATAGTTAACGCTAAATTAACAGTTGAGTCTACTCCGCCCATTCCTTTAGCAGTTTCAGAAAATGCACCTGCAAGCACAAAAATTAATACCATAATCATGATATCCGGATTTCCTGCACCTTTAGCGAACCGCTCTACTTTCACATTAAAACTTTCTTTACGATTCATCACTAAAGCGACTCCTACAGCAATTGAAATCGCTACAAGTATCGGCAATTTATAGAAATCACCTGTAATAATTCCAGAACCAATAAATAGCGCCAAAAATATCCCAAGTGGTAATAAAGCTAAACCATTTCCTCTCGTTTCTTTCAAAGTACCATCTCTCCCTAGTTTCAACCTTTTTCTAATGAATAACAAAAGACCTCTTCCGATGAGAAGAGGTCTTATACATCTATAAGAAACGCTCTTCTCATCTTTCAAGCACATGCTTGCTGGATTTGGCACAGCACTCTGAAATCGAGTCCGCTGCCGAGGCATCGTAGGGCCAGTCCCTCCGCCTCTCTTTATAAGAAGGTTTCATATTTATTTTTTAATAATAATTTCTTCCCTAACTTTACTCGCTTACAAAACAAAAGTCAATTATTTTTTGTATAGATTTTTTTGGTAATTATACAAAAATTCGAATACAACAATCATTTTAACTTTTCGATTTCTTCTTCCAATATTGAAATCCAATAAAATTCACTATTTTTCATTGCTGCTAATATCCATTTCGTAGTGTACCAAGCTAACTCATACTCTTCCTTCGTGACATCGCCACTTTTATAAGCATCCTCTAGCTCTTCTTCATCTAATATATACACCTTACCGCTGGGTAATAATACTACATCTAAATATAAATCATCAAAATACGGTAAACCACGATCGTCTATTTCATATTCTTTCGTCACATCAATATAATATTGCACTAAATTGTGCCTATCATCTAACATAGCTGTAATCGCAAAGTTCTTTCCATTAATGAAATATTGAACCCACGTATACCCATCACTTGCAATACAAATTTCTTTACCATCATATTCTTTACAACTAGGCTCTCTCACCTTTTTTATATCCAGTATTCCGAGCATTCCCTCTTCCACTTGCTTAACCGTATAACTCTTTTCTATTAGTCTCTTCCACGAAGAACCGTCACCATATTTTCGTTTCATTATGTCTGCTCCTCTTCTATATACAGAAAAGCTCCCACATATTATGTGAGAGCTTGTTCATATTATAATTAAGCCGCTTGACCCTTTTCAGAAATCTCTTTTAAATAAGCTTGTCCTTTTTCAGCGTCATATTGACCTTCCCACTTAGACATAACTACAGCTGCTAAAGAGTTTCCTACAACGTTAACTGCTGTACGAGCCATATCTAAAATACGGTCAATACCAGCAATGAACGCTAAGCCTTCAGGTGGAATACCTACTGTACCAAGTGTCGCTAATAATACAACGAATGATACGCCCGGTACACCTGCGATACCTTTTGATGTAACCATTAATACAAGCAACAATGTAATTTGTTGTGTAATAGATAAATCAATACCGTACATTTGCGCTAAGAAAATAGCCGCAATTGCTTGATATAAAGTTGATCCATCTAAGTTAAATGAATAACCTGTCGGAATAACGAAAGATGTAATTGCTTTCGGGCAACCGAATTTCTCCATTTTCTCCATGATTTTTGGTAAAACTGTTTCTGAGCTTGCTGTAGAATACGCTAAGATCAGCTCGTCTTTTAAAATCTTAAAGAATTGGAAAATGTTAATTCCAAATATTTTCGCTGTAAGTCCTAAGACAACTACGACGAAGAAAATCATTGCTCCATATACGACAATTAGTAATTTCCCTAACGGAATTAATGAAGCAAGACCAAATGTAGAAACTGTAACACCAATTAGTGCAAACACACCAAATGGTGCAAATTTCATAACTTGGTTTGTTACGTAAAACATTGCATCAGCTACCCCTTGGAAAAATTGAAGAACTGGTCTTCCTCTTTCACCAATCGCTGCTACACCTAAACCAAATAGTACAGAGAAGAAGATAATAGCAAGCATATCTCCGTCAGCTAACGACTTCATAATGTTCGTTGGAACAATATTTACAAATGTATCTGCAAATGAATGACTTTGTACTTGCTCTGTCGTATGTGTATATTTCGAAATATCTGTCTTTGTTAACTGCTCCATATTTACGCCTTTTCCTGGTTGGAAAATATTCGCTATTAATAGACCAACAATAATTGCAATTGTTGTAATAATTTCAAAGTAAAGAATTGTTTTTCCGCCTAGTCGACCTAGTTTTTTAACATCGCCAACACCAGCAACCCCAACAACAATACTTGCTACAACAATCGGTACAACGATCATTTTAATTAATCGGATGAAAATATCACCAATTGGTTGTAAGTACTTCACAACAGCTGGATTATCAAAGAAAATCGCACCAACCACAATACCAAGCGCAAGTCCTATTAATATTTGCCATGCAAGTCCTATTCTTTTCATATTTGTTGTAACCCCCTCTTCGATGTGTCACTCTATCTCTCATTCTATCTCTATAAAACTAAGAAATTAAGAGTATTACATATTATTCGACAATTCACTACATTTTGTCCCTGTTAAAAATCATAAATCAAAAATTTAAATCTGACAACAAAATAACTTTGCCCGAACACAAATAATTTTCTTGACAAAAAGCAGACCCATGTTAGAAAACCTAACATGAGAACGATTCCTTACTAGTGTTTTATTAGCTTTCCAAGTAATATTTCACCTCATAAAAACGATTACTTTCCTCCTTCATTCCACAGATAAATCCCAAAATTTACCTTTGTTACACATATGAATAAAATGTAAGCACTATGACAATTACAGTTGAAAAATGATAAATTCCGACAAAACTTAGCAATTTTATAAAATTTTCTTTACATTATGATTACAACGATAGACACCCTTCTTCTTATGATATATAACATTCATAGGGAAAGGAGTCAGACAACAATGAAAAAGAAATTTGCGGCGTTTAGCGTTTTAGCAGCAGGAACGATTTTTGCTTCCCCGTTACTTTCACCCGTATACGCTGAAACGAATCAAGATAAATTATCTAACATTCAATCTGAATTAGAAGGCAAACAAAGTGACTTACAAAATAAATCAGTCGAGAAAGAACAAATAGAAAAAGAAATTCAAGAATTACAGAAGAAAATCGATGAATTAACTACCTCCATTAATAAAAATGAGACTGAATTAAACGATACAAAAAAAGAAATTAGCAAAACACAACAAGTAATTACTGACAAAAAGAAACATATAGAACAATTACAAACAAACATAGATACACGTCAGGAAGTTATTAAACAACGATTACAATCTATGCAAGAAAAACCGCGTACAAATATCATTACAGAAGTATTAACAAACTCTACAAACATTGCTGATCTTGTTGATAATATGTACTCCGTAAGTTTAATATTAAACAACGATACAGATATTGTAAAAAAACAAACATCTGATCAAAATGCTGTAACGACAGAAAAAGAGGCTGTTGAGAAAAAAGAACAACAACTGAAAGACTCTGAACAAAAACTAGAACAAAAACAACAAGAATTACAAAATAATCAACAGCAGCAACAAACTCTTATTAACGATCTACATACGAAAGTAGCAAAAGTAGATTCAGAGATTGAAGGATTAGAAGAATCCAAGGGCATTTTAGAAAATCAACGTCAAGCTGTTCAAAAAGCAATTGAAGAAGAAAAACGGGCGGAAGAAGCTCGTAAAGCGGAAGAAGCCCGCCAGGCAGAAGAGGCTCGCAAACAACAAGCTACTAAATCTGCTCAAGCGGCCCCAACACCACATGATACAAATATCGGTGGTTTTATCAAACCAGCAGCTGGATCAAAAACTTCCGGATTTGGTGTACGTTCTTTAGATAACCATAAAGGAATTGACATCGCTGCTTCGGGAACGGTTCCAATTATCGCTGCTGCAGATGGCGTTGTTATTCGCTCAGAATTATCATCTAGTTACGGAAACGTAGTGTATTTATCTCACCGTATAAACGGA
The DNA here is from genome assembly GCF_045291115.1 of Bacillus sp. PPSBB_2. NCBI lineage: Bacteria > Bacillati > Bacillota > Bacilli > Caryophanales > Bacillaceae > Bacillus > Bacillus sp. PPSBB_2. The sequence goes on along the minus strand of NZ_CP147983.1, from coordinate 1,508,670 downwards.
AAAACATATACGACAGTATATGCTCATATGAATAGTCGTTCTGTATCGAATGGACAAACTGTAAAACAAGGCGATCAGCTTGGATTTATGGGGAATACGGGCCAATCATACGGACAACATTTACACTTCGAACTTCATCTTGGAGAATGGAATGTCGGCAAGACAAACGCAGTTGACCCATCTCCTTATATCGGATTATAAAAAACCTCGGTGCCTACCGAGGTTTTTCATTTACACTTCACACAATATAGGCGTTCTACATAGACTATAACTAAATGCCTATAGTTGACGAGGTGATCCATATGAATACGCAATTACAACAAAAAATAGAAGAAGCTAGAGGAACGTATATTGGCCGAATATTTACATTTGGCGGCTCAGTTTTATTTTTAATCGGTTCATTCCTCGCAGTCACCACAGCCTATAAAGCGTATAATCGTCTATTACATTCATCAACATAAAAAAAGACGGGAGATCCCCGCCTTTTTTTTATGCAAACATTTTAAATACACCTATCGCATTTAAAAATACAATTATTACAGTTACCGGAATAACATAACGAAGTAAGAAGAACCAAATGTTAAATAACGTTTTCCCTTTCGTTTCCGTCACTTCTAATTCTTTCATCAACAATTCTTTACTCATTTTATTTGGTACAAATAATGAAATAGCTAGTACTCCTAACGGTAGCAATACGTTACTTACCGAAAAGTCGACTAAATCAAAGAACGTTTTCCCAAATATTTTCACGTCACTCATAATCCCAAATGATAACGCTGATGGAATACCGACTGCAAAAATAAGAATACCAATTAATAATGATGCTGACGGACGCTTCTTCTCATTACCTTTCGCAACAGATGCTACTACAATTTCAAGCATTGAAATTGCTGATGTTAAAGTCGCAAAGAAGAATAAAATTAAAAACATAATAAAGAAAAATTGACCAAATGGTATTTTTGCAAATACTGCTGGAAGGACGATAAACAGTAATCCTGGTCCTTCAGTTGGTTTTACTCCTAATGCGAAAATCGCTGGGAAAATTGCTAATCCTGCAAGTACTGTAACAAAAACAGTTAAACTTACAATAGATGTTGCTGATTTCGCTAAATGTTCCTCTTTCTTTAAATACGAACTATACGTGACCATTACTGAGGCACCTACTGTTAGTGAGAAGAAAGATTGTCCCATCGCGTATAAAATCGTATCTGCTGTAAGCTTTGAAAAATCTGGCTTTAAGAAGAACTCTACTCCAGCAAAAGCACCATCGAGTGTTAACGCACGAACAATAATCGCAATAAATAAAATAAATAATAGCGGCATCATGTACTTACTTGCCTTTTCTATACCTTTCTCTACACCTTTACTTACGACAAAAATTGTACAAAGCATAAAGATAAATTGTGCTCCAATCGCACTTAACGGATTTGAAATCGTTTCACCGAACAATTGTCCATAATCAGCTGCTCCATTCCAGAAACTTCCTGTCACACTATAATATAAATAAAGTAAAATCCATCCACCTACAACACTATAAAAAGATAGTACACTAAAACAAGTAACAACTCCCATACGACCAATCCAAGGATATACTTTGCTATTTGGCACTAGTACTTTATAAGCTGTAACGGCCTCTTTTTGCGTGCTACGTCCAATAACAAACTCCGCTATTAAAAGAGGCATACCTATAAATAAAGTTAATAGTAAAAATACAAGGAAGAATGCGCCTCCCCCGCCATTACCTGCAACATATGGAAATTTCCATATCGCACCAAGACCTACTGCGGCTCCGGCTGCTGCGAGTACAAAGCCTATTTTCGACGTCCATTGCTGTGTTTCTTTCATCATAATTTCTCCTTTTCTGAATATTTAAACTTTTGTTAATTATACACTTTCATTTCATACTCGCACACCTCCTTTAGAAAATAAAAAAGTCCCCTACACGCAAATATGCATGTAGAGGACGATATATGTAATGTAAATACCGTGGTACCACCTCAATTGGATTGATAAATCCCACTTGTTCAAGTACAGGAATAATTCCGATACTCTATCCTTTTAACGGCGGAACCCGGGTTGCCTACTACAATGTTCAACATACCTCTCGCAAGCCCATTCTGTATATTTTATCGTACCGGGCTCCCACCTAACCCCAGCTCTCTGAACGCATCAAATATACGTACTCTTCTTGCTCATCGATTTCATCTATTGAAGTTACTTGTGATTATAAATTATATTTTTATATTTGTAAAGCGCACTTTATCTTTTATTATTTTAAAACCTTTTCCTCTAACTCACGTAAAAAACTTTCTCTTTTCCCCTCATTTTGCACATATACTGATTTCAACACTTCTTGGAGCAATATATTTCGTTCCCTCTTTTCTAACTGTAAATCTTTTAACTTCAACCTTACTTCATATAAAAAATCTAAATACGATTCATATGTCTCATCATATTTATTTGCAATATCATCTCGAATTTTTTTTGCGAGCTTCGGGCTCGCTCCCCCAGTAGAAACTGCTATATTAAGTAAACCACGATGAATCGCTGCCGGAAAATGAACATTACCACTTTCCGGATTTGTAATAATATTTACTAATTGATTCTCAGCGGCATCTTCAGCAACTTGTTCATTTAATATTGAATCACTACTCGCTGCAACAACTAAAAAAGCACTTTTAATATCACTTTTTTCATATTCTCTTTGATACCAACGAATTTTCTTTTCTTCCACAAGTTTTACTAAATTCGCATCTAATTCTGGACTTATCACAACTATATCCGCACCCTGTTTGAGTAAAGGAATAATTTTAAATCCTGCAACTTTTCCCCCGCCAATAACAACAACGCGTTTCTCATTAACTCGCACTGTAAGTGGATACATACTGATCTCCTTTCAATAACTCCGTCGTTTTCTGAATTAACATATCTTGAAACGCTTCATTCTTCCCTAAATATGGACTGATTTTTATCTCTTCCACTTCATATTGGCGCACTTCTTTCTCAATATGTTTCATAAGCAAACCTGTAAATAACAAGTAAGGCAGTACAACGATGTTCTTTTCTTTTCGTTCTACAACTTCCTTTAACTTCTCCTCAAATTTTGGCTCTGCAGCCGCTAAATAACAAACTTCTACTTTTTTAACCTTCTCTTTTGTTTGAAATAAAGAAGCAATCCAGTTTATATCTCTTAATACTTCAGGATCACTGCTCCCTCTTGCAACAAGAAGTAACGTCACTTCATTTTTATCTTCCTGTTCGATGCCACTTCCGCTATACACCGATTTAACAAGTGTTTCTGATACACCAAACGGATTACCATAGGTCACTTTAACATCCGAAAATTGATTAGTTAACTTTTCCAATTCAAAAGGGATATCTTTTTTTACATGACCTGCCGCTAATAAAAAAACAGGGATAGCAATAATCTCAGTGGCCCCACGCTTCACACATGTACGAAAACCATCTTCAATAGAAGGATTCGCTAACTCTAAAAAACAAACTTCTTGAATAGTCGCTTCTATACGGCTCATGCATGATGTAATAAATTGAATCGCCTCTTCTTTCGCTGTCTTCAAACGACTTCCATGACATATATATAAGACGGCTTTCATTTTACAACACTCCACTTACTTGATAAGCATTTTCTGTCTGCTTCTCAAACCAATGAATTTTTTCTCTAAAACGGACAACCTCTCCAATTACAATCATACTCGGATTTTGAATTTGCTCTTTTTTCGCAACATCTACAATTGTCCCTAACGTTCCAACAACTGTGCGTTGCATAGACGTCGTCCCCTGCTCAATAATAGCAGCTAGCGTACTTTTATCTTTTCCATGCTTCATAAGTTGCTCACATATGTAGGGCAAATTACTAACCCCCATATATACCGCTAAAGTCTCTACACCTTTCGCTAAACTTTCCCATTTCACTTCTTCTTCAGCACCTTCTTTCCTATGCCCAGTCACAATAGCAAAACTTGCACTTGCATCACGGTGCGTCACTGGAATGCCCGCATAAGCAGGAGCAGCTATTCCAGCTGAAATACCAGGAATGATTTCAAATGGTACACCTTGCTTTGCTAATGCTTCAGCTTCTTCTCCCCCTCTACCAAACACAAATGGATCGCCGCCCTTAAGCCTCGTTACAACTTTTCCTTTTTTCGCATACTTAATAAGAAACGTGTTAATTGTCTCTTGCTTCATCGTGTGATAATTCGGGAGTTTTCCGCAATAAATTAAATCCGCGTCAGGCTTTGCGTATGAAAGCAGCTCTTTATTCACAAGTCGGTCGTATAAAATAACATCTGCCTTCTCAATACATTTCAACCCTTTAACAGTAATTAAATCTGGATCGCCAGGACCCGCTCCAACAATATAAACCTTTCCCATCATCTCTCCTCATTTCTTCTATTAAAATGAAACTTCCATTCGTATATAAGAATGGAAGTTTTTATTTTTTCGTATTACTGATCTCTACTCATGGATAACAAATGCCCCACCTTTTCGAATCTTCTTTTTTTCAAACAAAGAAATCTCTTTTACCTCTGGCAACGGTAAAAAATGCTTTTCAAGCTCAATCTCCGCAAGCTTAAATGCCTGTTCTTCACTTTGAGCAACAACAACAATCGGAACAATACTATTTACTAACACAACTTCAAATCGATATAAATCCATATCGTCCCTCCTAAGACGCTATTACTTCTTCTAGCACGTTATTTAACGCTATTTGTAATGTATCTACACCAACACGACCTACAAAATCATAAAATGTTTCGGCTGGTAATTTATTCTCTTTGAAATAACTTATAAATGATGCGAGTACATCAGGTAGATCCTCGCCATCTATTTTTCCTTTTAACTTTTGATTGTAGGCACCGCCATCTAACAATGTTCCACCTACGTATATTTCAAACGCTTCAACAATACCTTTTTCCTTCGTTTTCATTTTCACCCCTTGTAACCCAATGTCAGCAATTTGACGTTGACCACATGAATTCGGGCAGCCTACCATATGAATTCGAACTGGAACATCGAGTGCAATTTGTGTATCTAAGTATTCTGCAATTTTTCGTAATCTTTCTTTCGTTTCTACTAGTGCAAGATTACAATATTCAATACCGGTACATGAAACCGCATGACCAATAAATGATTTCGGGCTAGCAGATATCGCTTCAAACAGCGGTTCACTAAGTAATCCTTTTACATTTTCTGGAGGAACGTTCGGAATAATGAAGTTTTGCGAGTTACATGTACGAATTTGTCCATTTCCATATTGCTTTGCGATTCTTGCAATCTCAAACATTTCTTCTGCATGTAAACGACCTACCGGTACATTAAAACCTACATATTTTAATCCCTTTTGTTTTTGGTCTTGAACACCATAAAAATAGCCTGCATTCCATCCTTTGAGTGCACTTTCCCCTTTACTTTGTAAAGGCCCTGTATACTCTATTAGTTTCTCTTTAAATTTCTCTGCTCCCCAGTCCGCAACAAGAAATTTCAACCGAGCTAAATGACGTTTTTCACGATATCCAAAATCACGGAATATAGTAGCAATCGCAATCGCCACCGCCTTCACTTCTTCTGGTAAAACGAATACATCTAATTCATCAGCTAAATACGGTCGAGCTGATAATCCTCCACCTACTTTTATATGAAAACCAACTTTTTTCTCACCATCTATTTCTTTCGTTGCAGGCGTAAATGCAACACAGTTAATTTCTGCGTTTGCTGAATTATAAATATTAGAACTAATAGACATTTTAAATTTACGTGGCAAGTTAGAAAACTCCTCATTATGTTGGAAGTAATCATATACTTCTTTTACAATATGCGTTGTATCGAATAGTTCATTTGCATCAATGCCAGCAAGCGGATTACCTGTAATATTCCGCGTTATATCACCACAAGCCCCCGCTGAAGATAACCCAACTCTTGCTAATCTTTTAAAAATATCTGGAATTTGCTGAATTTCTAACCAGTGAAACTGAATCGCCTGTCTCGTCGTAATATCTATTACATTACGTCCATAATCTTCAGCGATAGAAGCAAGTACTTCTGCCTGTGCATTTGTAATAATCCCTGACGGAATATTTACCCGCATCATAAAATAACCAGCTTCTTTCGGTCTTTGTAAATACAAGCCTGCCCATTTAAAGGCATCCCACTCTTCTTTCGGAATAGATTCGAAACCATTTTCCGCATAGTAAGGAATATCATTAAAAATTTCTAAGCCATCTTTTTCTAATTTATTTTTCTCGGTCTGATTTAATTTTTCATTGTTAGCCCACACTTTTTCATAACTCATTGTTTATCCCCCTATATAAAACTACGCTCTTGTAAGTACTTCACGATTTGTTCTACACATTCTTCAATAGAATATTTGTGCGTTTCTACAATTAATTCCGCTTGCTCTGGCTCTTCATAAGGCGAATCAATACCTGTGAAATCCTTAATATCACCTTTTCTTGCCTTTTTATAAAGTCCTTTCGGATCACGTTTCTCACACTCTTCAATCGGACACTTCACAAAAATTTCAATAAATTCATCTGCCGCTAATAAATCTCTTACTTGTTTGCGGTCTACTCGAAATGGTGAAATAAATGCTGTAAGGACAACTGCTCCTTGGTCTACAAATAACTTTGCCACTTCGCCAATACGTCTTATATTTTCCATGCGATCACTTTCAGAAAATCCTAAGTCTTTATTTAAACCGTGGCGAATGTTATCCCCATCCAGCACATAATTTCCAATATTCTTTTCAAACAGTTTACGAGCGACCGCATTCGCTACTGTAGATTTACCCGAAGCTGATAAACCAGTAAACCAAATTACAAAACTATGATGTCCATTCTTCACTCTTCTCTCATCTTTTGAAACCGAAGCTGTATGCCAAGTAATATTCGTATCCATCTCGTTCTCTCCCTATTCTGTTACTACTTCTTTTTTCAAGCCTTTAATTAGCACTTCCACTACTTCTTTACGACTAAATGTACTTGGCGGAATCTCACCGTTTCTTAATAATTCTCTTACTTTCGTACCCGATAAAATAACATGATCTTCTTTTCCGTGCGGACATGTTTTCGTTGAAGCCATCGCTTCACATTTCGTGCAGTAAAAACTATGCTCAAAGAATAGTGTTGTAATTCCTAACTCTTCTATCGTAAAATTTGTGAAGATTTCTTGCGCTTCATACGTTCCGTAATAATCTCCTACTCCAGCATGATCACGCCCTACTATAAAGTGGGTACATCCAAAATTCTTTCTTACTAACGCATGAAATATCGCTTCCCTTGGTCCTGCGTAACGCATGGCAGCAGGAAATACACTTAAAAAGACACGATTTTTCGGATAATAGTTTTGAAGAAGTACTTCATAGCTTTCCATTCTTACATCAGCAGGAATATCATCCGATTTCGTTTCTCCAACGAGCGGATTTAAAAAGAGACCATCTACAATTTCAAGAGCAGATTTTTGAATATACTCATGGGCACGATGTACCGGGTTTCTCGTTTGAAATCCGACCACTGTTTTCCACCCACGTTTTTTAAATGCTTCCCTCGTTTCAATTGGGTCTAAATGATAAAAAGGAAATTGATTATTTTCAAAGCGTTTTGTTAGAATAATAGTTCCTCCAACGTAAACGTTTGGTCGTTCATATAATTTTTTCACTCCTGGATGAGCCTCATCCGTTGTTTTATATACAAGTAACGCTTCTTTTTCTTTATCTGGTACAAAAATATCTTCTATTTGAATGACACCGTATATATTTCCATTGTTGACAAGCTTTACTTCCTCTCCAGCCTTCAGGCTTTCGGCGACTTTTTCTGTTACCGGTAATGTAATCGGTATACTCCACACACTACCATTTGCTAAACGAAGCGTTTCTACAACAGAATCATAATCTTCCTTCCCTAAAAAACCAGTAAGGGGGCTATATCCACCTGTCGCCAATAGTTCTAAATCACTTAACGCAATATTGTCTAATTTAATCTCTTTTTCAATTTGTGATACGTCATATGTCTCATCTATACGGTTTACTAATTCGTTTACTATGCTCATTTTTCTATATCCTCTCTTCGCTTTATTTCAAGATTCATCTTATTGGTAATGAAGACCACATTCAGTTTTCACTTTTCCAGCCCATCTACCATCTCTTGAATCGCCACCATCCCCTACAGGTAACGTACATTTCTCACACCCAATACTTGGATAGCCAACATCATGCAACGGGTTATACGGCAAGCTATGTTTGTATACATATCGCCAAACTTCTTTCCACGTCCAATGAATGAGTGGACAAACTTTAATAGATTGAAAACGATGATCTTGATTTATAAACTTTGTATGCTTACGTGTTTCTGATTGTTCCCTTCTTAAGCCCGATATCCATGCTTTTTCCACGACTAATGATTTTTCTAAAGGTAAAATTTTTCTAATCTTACAACAAAGATTCGGATTGCTCTCCCACAGTTTTTCACCATGCAACTTCGCCTGTTCATCAAGTGTAAGTTCTGGCTGTTTTTCTATAATATTCAATGAAGGAAATCGTTCCCGCACTTTTCGAATTAATTCATACGTTTCTTGAAAATGAACATTTGTATCCAAAAATACAACTTTAGCAGATGGATTTACTTGGTTTATAATGTGCAGCAATACCATACCTTCCACCCCAAAGCTACATGCGTAGACAACCTCATCTTTATATTCTTTATAAGCCCAATTTAATACTGATAACGCACCTTTTGTTTCATCTTCTTCCGAAAACGAAACAACATTTTCTTCCCACGTTTCATACGTCAACATGTTTTTTCCCCCTGTAAAAGCAAAAAGACGGTTTTAACCTAATGAAAATAGGTTAAAACCGCCTCTAGTTTTTCTAGTCAGCGCTTTTCACTTTAAACGTACTTTTTCACTTTTCTCTAACTGAATTACTTTTCCATCTTGCACAACAATTGTAATTGAACCATATTTCATATCAGCAAGCATCGCTTCAATCTTCTCGGATACTTCATCAAAATGTTCCCGTACACTCACGCGAACAGCCCCCCTTTTTATTCATAAAAAAAATCTTTCCCATTTCGAAAAGACTGTTCGGTAATATATTTTACCTTATCTTTCAAAATGGATCCCATTTTGCTGGATTTAGCACCTTGCTTTCTATAAGCAGGTTGCCGAGCTTCTTCGGGCCAGTTCCCTCCGCTTCTCTTGATAAGCTTTGTATTTGTATTTTATCACAATTCTGATTTTTTTCAATCCTAGTTTTCCGATATATTTTAATTATTTTATTTTATAAAAAAGGAATTGTCCATTCGAACAACTCCTTTTCCTATTTAGACAAGCTCTTTAATACGTATGCGATCGTTCCCAATAATATTTTCATATGTTTCGCGTTCCACAACTACTTGCGATGTTCCGCCTTTTGCAAAGACAACGGCTGGTCTTCGAATCCGATTGTAATTATTCGCCATCGAGTACCCGTATGCTCCTGTACAGGAAACTGCTAGTAAATCAGAAGCAGCGACTTTCGGTAAATGAATATCCCAAATCAACATATCTCCACTCTCACAGCATTTCCCAGCAATCGAAACGAGTTCCTCATTCTCATCATTCCCTCGATTCGCTAACATCGCTTCATAACGCGCACTATATAAAGCAGGTCTTAAATTATCTGTCATTCCACCATCGACTGATACATATTTCCGAATACCAGGAATATCTTTCACAGATCCAACTGTATAAATTGTTGTCCCAGCATCACCTACAATGCTACGGCCTGGCTCAATCCATATTTCTGGCAATGGATATTCACATACAGTAAATTGTTCTCTCACTGCACTTGTTACAGCTCGCACATATGTCTCAAGAGTTAATGGTGTATCTGACTCTGTGTAACGTATTCCAAATCCCCCGCCTACATTTAACACTTTTACTACATAGTTTGTTTGCTCTCTCACTTCTTCTAAAAATTGGCGAAGAACTTCAATTGCTCGAACAAAACCAGCTGTTTCAAATATTTGCGACCCAATATGTGAATGGATCCCTAGCACATTATAATTTGATTTTTGTAAAGCAAATCCAATTGCCTGCATCGCTTGACCGTTTGAAACACCAAATCCAAATTTCGAATCATCTTGACCTGTTGTAATATATTCATGTGTGTGCGCCTCTACTCCAGGCGTTACACGAATTAATATGTTCACAAATTTCCCATGTTGCATCGCTAAATCGTGTAAAACTTCTAATTCAAAGAAATTATCTACGACAAAACAACCGATATTCGCCTGAAGAGCCATCACTATTTCTTCTTCTGTTTTATTATTTCCATGAAAATGAATACGTGATGCCGGAAATCCTGCTTGGAGCGCAGTATATAATTCTCCCCCAGAAACAACGTCTAATGACATACTCTCTTCACGAGCTACTCGGCACATCTCCATGCACAAGAACGCCTTGCTTGCATATGCTACTTGATAAGAGAAACCACTTTCTTTAAAAGCACGATGAAATGCTCGGCATTTTCCTCGAATAGACTCTTCATCGTATACATAAAGTGGTGTTCCGTATTGCTTTGCTAGCTGCGTCGTATCGCACCCTCCAATTTCTAAGTGTCCTTGCCCATTAATTCGGCTTGTGCCGTGTAAATACATTTAAATTCCTCCCTTATTTCCTCTAAAACTCATAACCCCAATCTTCTATTCATTGCAGCACGCTTTTAGATAGACAAAAAACGCGCGGAACAATGTTCACACGCGTTTCTTATTAGGAAAAATATATATTGAAAAAATAAACGAGTTGTTATCTCCTCAAAATAAGAAACCGCATCAACATCTCCAAATAGCTCTCCATAAAATAAATCTTATGACAGTACTACATTTATTCAATGCAGTCCCAATATATGAATAAGATGGTTATTCTTATATTTCGGCAATAGTCCCTTTCAACCTATGATCACAGATTCCATTAAATCTCCCATAGCTTACTCTTTCCTATCGCGGCCTCTACCTTTGAGAGTAGATGAGGTAAGTCTATTTAATTTTCAAACATCTAATTGTTGCTATTAACAATACCAAAGGACCATTTTATTTGTCAAACAATTTTTTATATTGTTTTTTTACAGTTTAGTTTCGTATCATTTGGTAAGCGCTTTACTGAAATCTTTGTCACTTCCCATTCGCCTTCTTCGTTATTAAATGTAATCGTTACCTTCTCAAATGGTGGAGCAATTTTCCCAGCAACACGTTCATACTTTGTCACTTCAATACTTGCTTGAAATAAATATGTACCGCTATACACTTTTTTTAAACTAATAATTTTAGGACATTGATAAGGTTTCAAACTTCCATATTGTTTTTCAATTGCTTTATTTATTTTTGGAAATAAAACAGAATAAAGTGCATCTTCCATAAGAGGTGCATCATATTGGGCTACCGACACACTCGGTGAAGTAAAAAGTATAACACTACTGCATGCTATAAAATATAATAATTTTCGCATTATAACCTCCGTATAATCACGCGATTCTTTCTGCGTACGATAATTATCATACATAGAAATTCTGTTTTATTGTCTCCCACCACTCTTTTTCTACTCGATTATTATAAAAAAGCCCACAACCTTCTTTTATTTTCGTATAATGATACTCATAGTATAATAATCATAATAACAAAGGACTGTTCGTATATATAAAATGAGTCGTTAAGCAAACTGACTCACAAGAACTGTCATGCTTTTTAGGAGAGGAGTATATTATGCTACAACATCTGTTTCCAAAACTGCGATTTGCACTCGTTGCAGTCGTTTTACTATGGATTAAAACATATATTGTGTACAAGCTAGCATTTGATATTAAAATTGATAATTTCTTTGAAGAATTCATGCTTTTTATCAATCCACTAGCTGCGTTACTTTTATTTTTCGGCTTAGCTTTACTTGCATCTAAGCACCGAAACCGAATTATAATTGGAATCAGTTTTATACTGTCATTTATTTTATTTGGAAACGCAATGTTTTATGGGTTCTATAACGATTTCGTTACTTTCCCGGTTTTATTCCAAACAAACAATATGGCTGATTTAGGGACAAGTATAAAAGAACTCTTTACGTACAAAACATTACTTTTATTTGCAGATGCAATTATTTTAATGTTTATTTCACGTAAATTCCCATCATTTGGCGACAAAACACCACTTTCCCGCTCAGAGAAGCGAACTTTCTTTAGCGGTGTAACAGCTTTATTAGCACTACAAATTGTTGTATCAGTTATTTATAAACCACAAATGTTCTCGCGCTCATTTGACCGTCAAACTGTCGTGAAGAATTTAGGTTTATACACATACCATCTATTTGATATTACGCTTCAATCCAAGTCTTCAGCTGAGCGTGTATTTGCAAGTGGGGATGGGTTTTCTGAAATTAAAAACTATACAGACTCAAAAGACAAACAAGTTGATAAAAACTTATTTGGAGCTGCAAAAGGTAAAAATGTAATTTTAATTTCAATGGAATCTACACAAAACTTTGTTATTAATAAAAAAATAAATGGAAAAGAAATTACACCATTTTTAAATGAATTTATTAAGGATAGTTTCTATTTCGATAACTTCTATCATCAAACTGGACAAGGCAAAACTTCTGATGCTGAATTTATCGTTGAAAACTCACTTTATCCGCTAGATCGTGGTTCTGTATTCTTTACTCATGCAACAAATGAATACACAGCGACACCAGAACAATTAAAGAAATACGGATATTCTTCTGCCGTCTTCCATTCAAACGATAAAACGTTTTGGAATCGGGATGTAATGTATCCTGCGCTTGGATATGATCGTTATTTTAATTTAAATGATTACGCAGGAACGGAGCAAATGTCTGTCGGTTGGGGATTAAAAGATAAAGAGTTCTTTGAACAATCTATTCCAAAGTTAAAATCTTTACCGCAACCGTTCTATACAAAATTTATTACATTAACAAATCATTTTCCGTTTCTTCTAAATCCGGAAGATCAATATGTTGATGAATTCAACTCGGAAAGTGGTGTTGTAAACCGCTACTTCCCAACTGTTCGTTACACAGATGAAGCTCTTAAATTATTTATTCAACAATTAAAAGAAGAAGGATTATATGATAATTCCGTTATTGTCATTTATGGTGATCATTACGGTATTTCCGAAAACCATAACACAGCTATGGCACAGTTCCTAGGAAAAGATACTATTACACCATTCGATTCTATGCAATTACAACGAGTTCCTCTTATTATTCATGTGCCTGGCCAAGAAGGAAAAGTTGTTTCTAAAGTATCCGGTCAAATTGATATTAAGCCAACGCTCCTTCATTTACTTGGTATTAAAACAAATAAATCCGTTGAATTTGGAACTGACTTATTTATTAAAGAGAAAGACCCGCTTATGGTAATGCGTGATGGTAGCTTTGTTTCTGAAGAGTATGTTTATACAAAAAATATGTGCTACAAAAGAAGTACGGGTGAAGAAGCTGACATGACGCTATGTCAGCCGTATATTGAAAAAGCAAAAACAGAATTAAAATTCTCCGACAAATTAATTTATGGAGATTTATTACGCTTCGATCCTAATAATCGATATAAAACTGGAACGATGACAACGAAATTTGAATAGTAAAGGAAGCAACTTTATACAAGTTGCTTCCTCTTTTTATTTTCACTTAATTTTCAAACCATCCTTCTATGAAATCTTTCACAAATTGGTAATTTCTTTCGTATGAGGAATAAATTTATGGTATGATAAAATAAGTAAACTTTCATACACTAATTAAGAATTTATTACAGAAAGCAAGGGATCAGATTTTGTATAGAGCAGCTATTCCAAACTTATTTACGCTCGGAAATTTATATAGCGGATTTTTATCAATCGGCTATGCATCTTTAGGATATTATAAATCAGCTGCTATTTTAGTACTTATCGGGATGATGTTAGATAGTCTTGATGGTCGTGTTGCTCGTTTATTACGTGTTGATTCACAAATGGGAAAAGAGCTCGACTCGCTTGCAGATGTCGTAACATTTGGTGCAGCACCAGCTGTTTTAATGTATTACACATCTTTCTCAAACTACGGAATCATCGGATTATACATAGCGGGATTATTCCCTCTTTTCGGAGCATATCGTTTAGCACGATTTAATGTAACACCATCTTCTACTTCAATGAAATATTTCACTGGAGTACCGATTACAGCAGCGGGAGGGCTTGTTGCTTTCTTAACATTATTTTCACATACCATTCCAAAAATCGTTCTTATTACCGTATTTGTAACGTTCGCATTTTTAATGGTGAGCCGCATTCGTATCCCAAGTTTAAAAGATGTACCAATTCCACGATATAGCATCATTATTACACTATTTTTAGTTGGAATCATTATTACAATGTATCAAACAGGATTTGGAAATTTTTCTGTTTTCTTATTCATTGCCATTCCACTATATATTTTGTACATGTTATCTCAATTCATTAGACAAAGACCGTCTAAAAAAGCGAATAAAGAAAAATAAGAAAACCTTCCAAGTCCGGAAGGTTTCTTTTTATTTTGTAACTAATACCTTTTGATTTACAGGTGTTACTGGCTCTTCGCCGTTTAATACAGCTAAAATATTTCTGACAGCCATTTCAGCCATCGCATCACGAGTTTCAAATGTTGCATTCCCTACATGTGGAGCAAGTACTACATTCTTTAATTCTTTTAGCTCTTCTGTAATTTTCGGTTCAAATTCAAACACGTCAAGAGCTGCTCCTTCAATTTCATTTGTTTTTAATGCATGAGCAAGTGCTGCTTCATTCATAATTGGTCCACGTGAAGCATTTACAATATACGCTGTTTTCTTCATCATTTTAAACTGCTCTTCATCAATCATATGATGTAATTTTGGATTATAAGCACAGTTAATTGTAATAAAGTCTGCTGTTTGTAATAATTCTTCCAACGTCACATACGTTGCTCCCAGTTCACTTTCAGCTTCAAGCTTACGATTTGGCCCTGTATATAAAACATCCATTCCAAATGCTTTCGCACGTTTTGCAACAGCCTTCCCAATTTCTCCAAGACCTATAATTCCGATTGTCTTACCATGAACTTCTCGTCCTAAGAAAAATAACGGTGCCCATCCGTTAAATCCAGTCGTACGACATAACGTATCCCCTTCAGGAATTCTACGCGCCGCTGCTAAAAGAAGTGCAAATGTTAATTCTGCAGTCGCTTCCGTTGATACTTTCGGTGTATTCGTAACTGCAATTCCTTTTTCGCCCGCATACGTGTAATCAATATTGTCGTAACCAGCACCATAGTTTGCAACAATCTTTAAATGAGGCGCTGCATCAATAACTTCTTTTGGCACCTTTGTCGAAAGTAAACTTAACAATGCATCTTTATCTTTTACACGCTCTGTTAATTCATCTATAGAAATTAACTCCTCTTTATTGTACATTTCTACATTATGATCTTTTAATAGTTCTAATCCAATTTCCGGAATTTTTCCCGCTACTAATATTTTTGCCACTACTAACACCTCTTCTATAGAAAATAAGACATCTCTTATATTTCATTGTAAGAAATCCACATATAAAAACCAAGGAATTTGATTATAGTTTTGAAAATCGACACTTTTCCATGAAAAAAGAGGAGATGCAACTCTCCCCTTTTCTTACGCTTTTTCCTGCGATTCTTTTCCGAGCTTCACATCAATAGTTCCTTCTGCAACCGTATCGCTAATTTGCTCCTCAATAACCGATTGAGATGCAGCATTCGTTTCAGAAGTATAAGCTTGTTGCTGTGCACCTTGTACATTTTGTTTATTTTGTTGTTTCGCCATTTCTTACCCTCCTTTTCATTCTTTCTTATTTTGAACAAAAAGGACCGTTTTCATCAAAAAATTGCGTTTCATTTTGAATTTGTTACTTCTTCTTCAAGCGACCTCATTACTCTTGCTCGCTTCGTAAATGTTGCAACCTGAGTAACACCGTGAGCTCGTAATGTTTGTACATTTTCTTGTACATAATTCCCTAAATCATTTGGGTAATGGGCATCCGAAGAAATCGTAATTGGAACACCATACTTAGCTAATACTTGTAAATATAGTGGACTTGGGCACATTTCACGAACAGGATAACGATAGTATAATCCTGCATTTATTTCTGTTGCCGTATTCGTTTCTACTAACGCACAGGCAATTTCCTCATAATAAGAAAGCTGTTCATTCTCATCCAATCGATAATTAAATACCTTTATATTATCAAGATGAGCGATAATATCAAATAACTCGGTACGAATCGCACTCTCAACTGTTTTAAAAAACATATCATATAATGCGCGTAGGTCATGCACCTCAAAATATTCTTTCGTATCTGGATTATCAAATCCCCAGCCATTTAGAAAATGAACGGAACCAATTACATAATCAAAGTCTCCTAGCGCTAATAATTCTTTTAACTCTCCTTCACAACCAATAAAATAATCCGCTTCAATTCCAAGTTTAAGTGTGACACCTCTTTTCCCCCATCGTTCTTTCGCCTCTTCAATTGCCTTTGTAAAATCATACAGTGAAACTACCCTTACTTGATCCAACCATTCTTTCTGTATACGACCGAGCTTAGAATCACTAATATCTACATATTTTTCATAATATCCTTTTGCTTCATGAAAACGATATAGATGATCAACAATTCCCACTTCTTTTATTCCTTTTCGTACAGCTTCTTCTAAATATAGATCTATCCATTCTGTTGTAAATGGCCCTTCCTTCACACGCTTTTGCAAACGCTCTTGTGTTTTCATAAGCCAATCAATAGAATGTCTTTCTTGAAGCGGTTCATAACATTCCAACGCTTCATTTATTTTAGCAAGCCATCCTATTGAATACGGTCCTTCTTCTAAGTGAAGATGATAATCTACTTTCATATACATTCCCCCTTATAATGTATCTATTTCCCTTCTATCCCCAACTCTCGAAAGCTTTCCATTTCGTTCTTTCACCTCTCGCATGACATCTTCCAATGCAATATTTTTTTCAGCTAATAAAACGAAACAGTGATAAAATACATCAACCATTTCTTTCACTACTTCTTCTTTATCATTATTTTTACATGCGATAATTACTTCAGCACACTCTTCACCAATCTTCTTTAAAATTTTATCTTCTCCTTTTGAAAATAAATAATTTGTATACGATTCAGGAAGTGGGCTTCCCTTTCGTTCTTCAATTGTTTTATACAGCAACTTAAAGGCATTTTCCATATGTATCCCCCTATATAATTTGATAGTGAAAACATGTCTTCTCTCCCGTATGACAAGCAGGTCCTACTTGTTTCACATTCACAACAATTGAATCTTGATCACAATCTAAATATAAAGATTGCACATATTGAACATTCCCTGATGTTTCCCCCTTATTCCATAACGACTGCCTCGAACGAGAATAAAACCATGTTCTTTTCGTCTCTAACGTTTTTTCATATGCTTCTTCATTCATATAAGCTAGCATTAAAACGTCTTTCGTACCTTCTTCGATGACAATTGCCGGTATTAATCCTTTTGAAAAATTAGGTTTCATAACCGCACCTCAATATTTGCATCTCTTAATTTTCGCTTTACACTATGCACTGTCGCCTCACCATAATGAAAGATGGATGCCGCTAACGCTGCATCAACTGTTGTCTTTTGAAAAACTTCTATAATATGATCCGTATGACCACAGCCCCCTGATGCGATGACTGGAATAGAAACACTTTTTGAAATTTCTTCTGTTAAACGAAGGTCATATCCGCTTTTCGTTCCATCTGCATCCATACTCGTTAACAAAATTTCACCTGCCCCAAGTTTAACAACACGATTCGCCCATTCTATGGCATCCATTCCTGTGTCAACTCTTCCGCCGTTGACGTATACGTTCCATTTATCTTCTGCTACTTTTCTAGCGTCAATTGCCACGACAATACACTGTGATCCAAAGTGTTCTGCGCCCTCTTCTATTAGCTTCGGGTTTCGCACTGCCGCTGAGTTTATTGAAACTTTGTCTGCTCCAGCTCTTAGTAAATTGTACATATCTTTCACACTTGAAATCCCCCCGCCAACCGTAAGAGGAATAAATACTTTAGCTGCTGTTTTTTCTACAACATCTATAATCGTTTTTCTTCCTTCATGAGTCGCTGTAATATCTAAAAATACGATTTCATCCGCCCCTGCCACGTTATATGCTTCAGCTATTTCAACCGGATCACCGACATCTTGTAATCCTATAAAATTTACACCCTTTACGACTCGCCCTTCTTTCACATCTAGACATGGAATAATTCGTTTCGCTAACATAACTTCGTTACCTGTAACACTTCTTCTAAATCAATCGTTTTCTCGTAAAGCGCCTTTCCAATTATGACACCATATATATTCATATCATTTAACTTTTTCACATCTTGAATAGATGCCACTCCTCCAGAGGCAATGAGACGAATGCCCACACTTTTTTGAAGTAACGCCAATTGTTCAAAATTTGGCCCTGCAAGCGTCCCGTCTTTCGAAATGTCTGTAAACACAATCGTTTGAACACCTAAACTTTCCATTTGTTTCGCTAAACTAATATAAGAAATTTCAGACAGATCAAGCCAACCTCTCGTTGCTACGAAACCATTTTTCGCATCAATTCCAACAATGATTTTCTCTTTATATAGACGAACTGCTTCCTCTAAAAATGACTTATCATAAAGAGCTGCTGTTCCTAAAATCACTTTTTCTACACCTACTGACAATAACTTCTCCACCGCTACAAGTGAACGAATTCCTCCTCCCACTTGCACAGGAATACGTACCGCCTTGCAGATTTTTTCAATGACGGGCAAATTTAACGACTCGCCAGCAATTGCACCGTCTAAATCAACAATGTGTAGTATTTCCGCTCCAAGCTTTTCAAATATGATTGCCTGCGCTACCGGATCTTCATTCATCACCGTTTCTTTACTAAACTCTCCTTGATAAAGTCTAACGCATCGTCCTTCTTTTAAATCGATAGCTGGGAAGATTTCCATGCTTCTACCACCCCTTGAAAATTTTTTAATATTTGCATGCCAATTTCACCACTTTTTTCTGGATGAAACTGTGCACCAAATACATTTCCTTTCGCTACAAACCCTGGTACTTGCATTCCATAATCACTTACTCCGCATACAATTTCATCTGGACAATCCGCGTAATATGAGTGAACATAATACACGAAAGAACCATCCACTAATCCATTCCAAAGCGGAAATTCTCTTTCCTTCCTTAATTCATTCCATCCCATATGAGGAATTTTATACGAAACTTTTAACTTACGAATTTCCCCTGGTAGTAAACCTAACCCGCTACAATCTTTTAGTTCCTCACTTCGTTCAAATAAAAGCTGCATGCCCAAACATATACCGAGGAGTGGTTTTCCTATATCACAAACCTCTTTTAGTACACACACTAAATCTCTTTCTTCTAATACGTCCATCGCTTTCGGAAATGCACCTACTCCCGGTAAAATCACGCCATCGCTTCTCAATATCTCTTTTTTATTACTCGTTACAATGTACTCTGCGCCAATATATTTTAATGCTTGCTCTACACTGCGAATATTCCCCATTCCATAATCTATAATGGCAATCAATTACAACATCCCTTTCGTTGAATTTACACCAGTAATGTTGGCATTTTTTTCGACCGCTTCTCTAAGCGCTCTACCAAAAGCTTTAAATAATGCTTCAATTTTGTGATGCGTATTACTTCCGTATAGAACGCGCGCATGTAATGTAATATTGGCAGCATGTGCAACTGCTCTAAAAAATTCTTCCGTCAATTCTGTATCAAAATCCCCAAGCTTCGGATTTGTTAATTCCCCTTGAAATACACAATATGAGCGTCCACTTATATCAATTGCGACAAATCCTAAAGATTCATCCATCGGTACATACGCAGAACCGTAACGATTAATTCCCTCTTTGTTTTGCAATGCTTCTTTCAAGCAATTTCCGAGTACAATTCCAACATCTTCAACGGTGTGATGTGCATCGACAAATACATCACCTTCTGCTTCAACTTGCAATCCAAATCTTCCATGTCTAGCAAATAAAGTAAGCATATGATCGAAAAAACCAACCCTCGTTTGAATAGATACATTTGTACTTTCATCAAGCTGCAAACTTAATTTAATTTTTGTTTCTGTCGTCTCACGTACTTGACTGGACTGACGCATTATTGTTCCTCCTCAAACCTTATTTGGATTGCTCTCGCATGTGCATGTAACCCTTCTTTATTTGCAAGCTCTACAATATGATGCTGTACATTTTTTAATGCTTCCTCCGTATAAGAAATAAAACTTGATTTTTTCACGAAATCATCGACTGATAACGGAGAAAAAAATCTTGCCGTTCCGCTCGTTGGTAATACATGATTCGGTCCCGCTAAATAATCCCCGAGCGGTTCAGGTGCATATGACCCAAGGAAAATAGAACCTGCATGTTTCACATAATCTAGAGCATTCATCGGTTCTTTTATATGTAACTCTAAATGTTCTGGAGCAATTTCATTTGATAACTTTAGCGCCTCCTCTAAAGAAGGAACGATAAAGATGGCTCCATTTCTATTTATTGATTCACGTGCAATTTCACTTCTTGGTAACGTTTCTAACTGTCTTTCTACCTCTTTTTCTACTTCTTTAGCTAGTTCTATATTCGTTGTAATACAAATCGCCGTTGCTCTCTCATCATGCTCTGCTTGCGATAATAAATCCGCTGCGATATATTTTGCATTACCTGTTTCATCCGCGACAACTACAATTTCTGATGGACCAGCAATCATATCGATATTTACTATTCCGTATACTTCTCGTTTCGCTAGAGCGACGTACAAATTTCCCGGTCCAACTATTTTATCCACTTTCGGAATCGATTCCGTCCCGTATGCTAAAGCAGCAATTGCTTGTGCGCCACCTATCGTATAAATTTCATCTACTCCCGCAAGATCTGCAGCAGCTAATATATGCGGATCAATTCCTCCTTTCCTCGGCGGTGTTACCATTACAATCTTTTTCACACCTGCGAGTTTCGCCGGCAATACATTCATTAATACTGAAGAAGGATATGAGGCTGTCCCACCCGGTACATATACACCTACATTTTCTAACGGCCGAATGAGTTGCCCTCTAATTATCCCTTTACTTTCACAATCGAATATTGAGTGCTTCTTTTGCTTTTCGTGATACGAAACAACGTTTTTCTTCGCCTCTTTTAAAGCTTCTAAAAATGAATTCTCTACAAACATACTCGCTTGCTGTATTTCTTCTTCACTTACACGAAAATCTTTCATCTCTACACCATCAAACTTTTTTGTATAGAAAGATAAAGCCTCATCTTTCCCTTCCCTTACATGTCTAATGATTTCTCTTACACTTCTTTGAACAGTTTCTTCTATTATATTAGCGTTTTCTCTTAGCACTTTTATTTTAGATAATGCCTCCTTAAATTCTTCATAAATGATTTCCATTTTAAATCCTCCTATTTCCTTGATAAGATTTCTTGCTCCATCATATTTATAATGCTGAATATTTCGTCTTTTTTAGTTTTTAAGGCTGCCTTATTTACAATCATCCGAGCCGATATAAAGTACATTTCCTCAAATACAATGAGTCCATTCTCTTGTAATGTTTTTCCTGTTTCAACAATATCTACAATCGCATCTGCCAATCCAAGAAGAGGAGCGATTTCTACAGAACCTTCTATCTTAATAATTTCTACATCCTCTCCCTTATCATGATAATAAGTAGAAGTAATATGGGGGTATTTCGTAGCGATTCTTTTCTTCCGGTAACTCTTCGGATTATACGTAGGAATAGAAGCAACACAAAACTTACAAATCCCCACTCCTAAATCCAGCATTTCATAAATATCTTTCTCGTTTTCCATTAAAATATCTTTTCCAACGATGCCAATATCAGCTACCCCATGTTCTACATAAGTAGCAACATCAATCGCTTTTACTAAAATAAATGAAACATTTGTATTTTTACTTTGAAATACAAGCTTCCGACCTTTATTTTTGAGCTCGGAACAATCAATTCCAATCTGCTCAAAAAGTGGAATGACATGTTTTTCTAATCTTCCTTTCGTTAACGCAATTTGAATGTTACGCATGAAGCCTCTCCTTCTTTCTGGACTACCCATTTCTCATTCCATACATATTCCACTAAGTATTCATTCTTTGCCTCAACGACCGTTCCTATTTTATTTTTTCTTGCAAATTGAAAGGTATCGCTTAAATTAGAGAATAGAGATAACCAAGCATTTTTCCCATCCTTTCGAAGTAAATTTCGTAGCCTTTCTGCTTCCGCTAATCTATTTAACTCATAATGAATCACAATATCAATTTGATTTCGTTCATATGGTTCTTGCTGCTCTTGCAGCGCCTTCACAATTTGATTTACTTGTACCGCGAGTCCAACAGCTGGCAGCATTTCTCCAAAATTCCCAATTAGCTCATCGTACCTTCCGCCACTAACGATTTCTTCTCCAATTTCATATATATATCCTTTGAAAATAACACCCGTATAGTAATCTAAGTGTTGAATCATGCCCAAATCAATTGATATGTAAGAACCATATCCTAACATTTCAATTGTTTCATACATTTCTTTTACTCTTGCAATTGCCATTTTCATTTCATTACTTGAAGCAAGCTTTTCTGCTTCCTCAATAACTTCTAAATTTCCAAATAGCCTTGGCAATTTCTCAAGTAATCTTACTGTCTCATCGCATCGATCTAATTTCTTTTCTCCGATAAAATTTGAGAGGGCTGCATAATTTTTACTTTCTATATACGTTCTAAGTACCCTTTCTTCTTCATCCTGGATGGAGAGTTTTTTTACAATACATTTATATAACTGTACTTGCCCAATCTCAATTGTAAAAGATTGCACCTTCAACTTTTGAAGTGCTTGAATGACACTTATTACACATTCAATTTCAGCTCTTACATTATCAATCCCGATAACTTCAATACCACTTTGTACGATTTCATTATATTTTCCAGAATGGGATTCATTCGCTCGAAATACATTCCCGCTATACGTCACTTTAAGTGGCGTATCCCATCTCTGTGTTCCAATAACTCTCGCTAAAGGAATTGTCATATCTGGACGTAAAACGATAATCCTTCCCTTTTCATCAAAAAATTTATACATCTTCTCTTCATCTATCGGTCTATTTTGAAATGCAAAAACATCATAAAATTCAATTGTAGGTGTTCTTATTTCCTCATAACCTCTCTCTAAAAAAGTAAGCCTTAATTTTTGTTCTACTTCTTCAATTAACGTACATTCTTCGAATAAATAATCTCTCGTTCCATTCGGGTTTGCTCGTTTCCATTTTGTCATCTAAATTTTCACACCTTTCCCCTTCTAATGTATGCCTATTTCATTCCCCTAAGCCGAAAATAAAAAGAGCCTTGTAGACAAAATACCTACAAGGCTCTTCAGTAGAGTGTAGGTACAACGGGAATAACCCTTGTACCTACACGTTTTCACGCTAGGTTCAAGGGTTTCATGTATGATGATGTAGTTGTGTAAGCATTGTAATAGATTGCACGATATTCATAATACTTACTCCCTTTCTCCTCTGATTTTCACATAGTATATAACAGTTAATTTTGAATGTAAATACATTTTTAATATTCCGTCATTTTTTTTAATGTAAAGCCACTTTTCTTTCATACTCTTTTATTTCTTGTTCATATTGCATTGTAATACTAATTTCATCTAAACCATTTAATAACTTCTCTTTCCACATTTTCTCGATCGTAAAATGGAATCTATGCGTATTCGTTGTCATTATTTCATTTTCTAAATCAACTGTAATTTGTTCCCTCGCATCTGTTTTAGCAAGTTGTTCACGCATATCTTTATCCATTACAATCGGTAACATGCCATTCTTCATACAATTCATATAAAAGATATCGGCAAATCCTCCAGCGATAATAACGCGGAAACCATAATCAGCAAGTGCCCATGGAGCATGTTCTCTTGACGAGCCACATCCAAAATTATCACCTGTGATTAATATGCTGGCTCCTTTTCTTTCTTGTGCATTAAGCGGGAAATTAGGGTTTTCTTGGCGATTATTATCATATCGCCACTCATCAAATAAAAACTTCCCAAACCCAGTTCTTTCAATTCTCTTTAAATATTGCTTCGGAATAATTTGATCTGTATCAATGTTATCATTCATCAGTACTGCGGCAGTACCTTTATGAATACGAAATGGCTCCATCATAACTCTCCTTTCTAATATCAACAAAATGACCATATAACGCAGCCGCTGCCGCCATTGCCGGGCTAACTAAATGCGTTCGTGCTCCCTTTCCTTGTCTTCCTTCAAAATTGCGATTGGACGTAGAGGCACAATGTTCTCCTTCAGGCACTTGATCTGGATTCATACCTAGACACATTGAGCATCCGGGCTCTCTCCATTCAAATCCAGCTTCTTCAAATATGCGATGTAATCCTTTATGCATCGCTGCTTCTCTTACCCTTCGAGATCCAGGTACAACAAGTGCTCGCACACCTTCTTTTACTTTTTTACCTTTCACGACAGATGCAGCAATTTCTAAGTCAGAAAGCCTGGAATTTGTACAAGATCCAATGAAAACATGTTGAACTGGAATGTCATACGTACTTTGTCCGGGACTCAATCCCATATAAGAAAACGCTCTTTCATCATTTGCATCATGCTTTTCTGGCAATTTCTCATCGATCCGAACACCCATACTAGGATTTGTTCCCCACGTAACGTACGGCGCTAAATCCGTAACATCTACTAGAATATGTAAATCATAAACTGCATCTAAATCTGTATAAAGTTCTGACCATTTTTTCTTAATAGATTCATAGTCTTTCGGTGCATATTTACGCCCTTTTACGTAAGCAAACGTTTTTTCATCTGGTGCAATAATGCCAGCCTTTGCTCCCCCTTCAATTGCCATATTGCAAAGCGTCATCCTCTCTTCCATATCCATAGCATGAATGGCCTCTCCATAAAATTCCATTACGTAACCTGTTCCAACTGCTACTCCGTACTTTGAAAGAAGGTGTAAAATAATATCTTTCGCATAGACACCTTGCGGTAACTTCCCTTTTAACTCAATGCCCATCGCTTTCGGCTTTCGTTGCCATAACGTTTGCGTTGCCAATACATGTTCCACTTCACTCGTACCAATACCAAACGCTAGTGCGCCAAAAGCACCGTGTGTTGCTGTATGACTATCACCACAAACAATCGTTTTTCCTGGCTGTGTGAGTCCAAGTTCTGGTCCTATTACATGAACGATCCCTTGCTCTTCATCTCCGATATCCGCTAATGGCACCTGAAATTGTTTACAGTTTTGCCGAAGTGTATCTAGTTGCTGCTTCGCAATGCGGTCGGTAATATTCCAAACATCTTTCGTTGGAATATTATGATCCATCGTTGCAAATGTTAAATCTGGTCTGCGGACTGTTCGATTTGTAAGCCGCAAGCCTTCAAAGGCTTGCGGTGACGTTACTTCATGAACAAGATGTAGATCGATATATAATAAATCCAATCCATTTTCATTAGTCGCAACTACATGTCTTTCCCAAAGCTTATCTAGTAACCTTTTTCCCATTATCTCCCTCTCCCTACTAACGCTTGCTCTTCCATTTCTTGAATAACTGCCTTTGTAAATGAAGTTGTCGTTTCAGTCCCCCCGATATCTGCTGTACATTTCCCTGATTTAAGGACTGCAGAAACTGCTTCTTCAATTGCATATCCTTCTCTCGTTAATCCGAACGATTGCCCAAGCATCATTGCAACAGAACGCATCATCGCAATTGGATTCGCCTTATTTTCCCCCGCAATATCCGGTGCTGATCCGTGAATAGGCTCGTATAATGAAGGTCCCTTTTCAGCGTGACTTGCTGATGGAAGCATTCCTAATGATCCAGCTAATACTGAAGCCTCATCACTTAAAATATCACCAAATAAATTTTCCGTTACAATAACGTCAAATCTTCCTGGATTCCGAATTAATTCCATAGCTGCTGCATCTACTAAAATGTGTTCTACTTCCACATTTGGGTAGCGAAGTGCTACTTCTTCTGTCACAGTTCTCCATAATTTACTAGACTCTAAAACATTCGCTTTATCAATAGATGTTACTTTTTTCTTCCGCTTATTTGCTAATTGAAAAGCATACGAAACGATACGTTCAATTTCATGGCGATGATACGTAAGTGTATCTGTCGCCACTTCTTCCGTTCGCTCTTTCGGATAAGAAAAATAAATTCCGCCTGTTAATTCACGAACGACAACGAAATCAATTTCATCAGCGTTTTTTAATGGTGATAAATGTGCAGTTGCACTTTCTACCGTTACAGGGCGAACATTCGCAAATACACCGAGTCCTTTTCTTAATGCTAATAATCCTTTCTCAGGCCTTTCTTTCGCACTATCCCACCTTGGTCCACCTACTGCTCCAAGTAAAACCGCATCACTCGCTAAACAGGCGGCAAGTGTTCGCTGTGGTAATGGTTGCCCAGTTAAATCGATAGCAACACCACCAAAGTACTCATCTTGCAAATGAAAATGATGTCCATATAGCCTTTCTACCATATGCAATACTTCCTTCGCACTCTCCATTACTTCTGGACCGACACCATCACCAGCTAAACAAACGATACGTTTTTCCATTTTTAACACTCCTTTTAACCGAATTTTCAGAACTTTAATTTGATAGGTGAGGAAAGCTTCTCTCACCTATCAATTATTTATTTCACAAGCGCTATAAGAGATTTTAATTTCCCTGCTGCATGGACATAAGCTCTCGCCGACGCTTCCAATACGTCTTGCGCAACTCCGAAACCTGATATTTGGTGACTACCTTCTTTTAATTCAACATGAACGTGAGCAAGTGCATCTTGACCTTGTGTAATAGATTGTATGCGATAATCTGCCAATTCACATTCTAATCCTAAAATTCTTTGAATCGCATTGTATATCGCTTCAATACTACCAGAACCAGTGGCTGCATCTTCATATACATTTCCTTCCTCATCCTTCAACACAACTGTTGCGCATTGTGTACTATTTGATACGAAATGCACTTGTAATTGCGTAATGTTATATTGCTGAGCTGCAAATGCTGCTTCACCAAGCATAAGTGCGCGTAAATCTTCTTCAGTAATTTCCTTTTTACGATCAGCCAATTTTTTAAATGCTTCGAATGCCGCATCTCGCTCTTCATTTGTAAATTCATAACCAAGCTCTTTCATTTTTTCCGTAAACGCATGACGGCCAGAGTGTTTCCCAAGTACAAAGAGATTTTGAGATTCTCCTATAAGCGCTGGTTCGATAATTTCATAAGTTGTTACTTCTTTTAAAACCCCGTCTTGGTGGATGCCCGATTCATGAGCAAATGCATTCGCTCCAACGATTGCTTTATTTTTCGGTACAACCATACCCGTTAACCTGCTTACTAATATACTCGTCGCCTTAATTTCTTTTAAAGTCATCGAAGGCTCTGCTTTATAAAAATCTTTTCTAATATGAAGAGCTACCGCAACTTCTTCTAACGCTGCATTCCCTGCTCTTTCTCCAATGCCATTAATCGTTCCTTCTACTTGCAATGCTCCCCCTTCAACCGCAGCTAACGAATTTGCTACTGCCATACCA
Source organism: Bacillus sp. PPSBB_2 (assembly GCF_045291115.1). Taxonomy (NCBI): domain Bacteria; kingdom Bacillati; phylum Bacillota; class Bacilli; order Caryophanales; family Bacillaceae; genus Bacillus; species Bacillus sp. PPSBB_2. The sequence goes on along the minus strand of NZ_CP147983.1, from coordinate 1,480,951 downwards.
AGATCATCGTGACAATGACAAGAAAAAATCGCTTTTTCATATGATGGAACGGATTCTTGTAAGTATTTAAAAAGAGAATAATACTCTTCCGGATTTGTATATCCAACTGTATCCGGAATATTAATTACATTCGCTCCTGCTCGAATCGCAATTTCTACTGCTTCAGCTAAAAATGCTCTCGATGTTCTTGTCGCATCTTCTGCAGAAAATTGTACTGTCGGAAATAATGATTTTCCGAGCGTAACCGAGCGATGAATACTATTTAACACATCTTCTTTTGACATACAAAGTTTATATTTCATATGAATATCACTCGTAGCTAGAAATACGTGTAGACGAGGAGATACAGCGCCTTTCACAGCTTCATATGCTCTTCGAATGTCACTTTCTTTCGCTCTAGCTAAACTCATAACCGTAGCATTTTGAATTGTATTCGCAATACGTTTTACCGATTGGAAGTCGCCTTCGGAAGCTGCCGCGAATCCAGCTTCCATTACATGAATACCAAGCCTCTCTAATTGCCTAGCAATTTGTAATTTCTCTTGTTCATTTAAATTTACTCCTGGTGATTGTTCGCCATCACGAAGCGTTGTATCCATGAACAAAACCTGCTTCATATTATTTAACCCCTACCTTTACTCGCGGCTGTACGAAAGGCATCATTTCACGTAATTTACGTCCAACTACTTCGATTTCATGTTTATTCTCTTTCTCATTTGTCGCATGGAAATTTGGTCTTCCTGCTTTATGTTCTGCAATCCACCCTCTTGCAAATGTACCATCTTGAATTTCTGCTAATACTGCCCCCATCGCTTTCTTCGTATCTTCAGTCACAACGCGTGGTCCTGATACGAAGTCTCCCCACTGCGCTGTATCTGAAACTGAATATCTCATATTTTCAAGTCCACCTTCGTACATAAGGTCAACGATTAGCTTCAATTCATGTAAACATTCAAAATATGCAAGTTCAGGCTGATATCCCGCATCAACTAACGTTTCAAACCCTGCTTTTACAAGTGCAGTCACTCCGCCGCAAAGTACAGCTTGCTCTCCAAACAAATCTGTTTCTGTTTCTTCTTTAAACGTCGTTTCTAGTACACCAGCTCTCGTTGCTCCAATTCCGTCAGCATAAGAAAGTGCTTTTTCAGTCGCAACTCCTGTTGCATCTTGATATACTGCAAATAATGCAGGAACAGCCCCGCCCTCGGCGAACGTACGGCGTACGAGATGCCCTGGTCCTTTTGGCGCTACTAGAAATACATCTACATTAGCTGGTGGTTTTACTTGATCAAAGTGAACATTAAATCCATGTGCGAACACGAGAGAGTTTCCAGCCTGTAAATTTGGTGCAATTTCAGCTTCATATACTTCTGGTTGTAATTCATCAGGCAATAGAATCATTACTACATCAGCTTTTTCCGCAGCTTCTGCTACTGTATATACAGAAAACCCATCTTCATTCGCTTTATCCCAAGACTTACCTTTTCTTAAACCTACTACTACATCAAATCCGTTATCACGTAAATTTTGCGCATGCGCATGACCTTGCGAGCCATATCCGATGATTGCTACTTTCTTTTCCTTTAATACATTTACTGTTACATCTTTCTCATAATAAACTTTTGCCATTTTCATTTCCCCCTATATTTAAATGATTATTGAATTAACATAACTTGCTTATCTTGTTTTTTCATACTACGTGTAAATGCTGTTACACCTGTTCTAGCAATTTCTTTCAAACCGTATGGACGAAGTAATTCAATTAACGCTTCTACTTTATCTTGCGTACCTGTTACTTGCACAACTATGGAATCCTTCCCAACATCTATTACAGCGGCTCGAAACGGTTCAATTAAACTATATAATTCTGCCCTCGCTACAGAAGTTGCTACTTTAATAAGAGCAAGCTCTCTAGCAATCATCGCTTCTTCTGTAATATCTGATACTTTCAGAACATCAATTTGCTTATGCAGTTGTTTAATTAACTGCTCCACTTGCTGTTCACTTTCAACGTGTACAACAATCGTCATTCGCGATATATCTGATGATTCTGTATGACCTACTGAAATACTTTCAATATTAAAATGTCTTCGTGTCATAACCCCTGTAATTCGGTTTAACACACCACTTTGATTTCGAACTGTCGCTGTAACAATTCTCTTCACCCTTTTTCCACTCCCTCCATTTGGTGAACACCTTTTCCTGGCGCAACCATCGGCATAACCTTCTCTGATTGAAGTACACGACAATCAATTACGACTGGCTCTTGTAATTCGATCGCATGCTGGATTTGCTTCTTTGCAAGAAGTGGATCGTCAATACGAACACCTTTTATGCCATATGCATTTGCAAGAGCGACGAAATCTGGTTGGCATGGTAATAAAGAATGTGAATATCTTTGATTGTAAAATTCATCTTGCCATTGTCTTACCATTCCTAAAGCTTCATTATTTAAAATAAATACTTTAACGGGTAAAGCGTGTTCTTTTAATACACTTAATTCTTGCAGAGTCATTTGAAACCCAGCATCACCAACAATTGCAATAACTAATTCTTCAGGCTTTGCAATTTGCGCACCGATTGCTGCTGGAAATCCGAACCCCATCGTTCCTAATCCACCAGAAGTTACCCATTTATCTGGATTTTTCAGTGGATAATATTGCGCTGCCCACATTTGGTGTTGCCCAACGTCTGTTGTTACAATCGCTTCTCCCTTCGTAATTTCATATAGCATATCAATCGCATATTGAGGTTTAATACTTTCAGAATTTCTTTTATAAGAGAATGGATATTTTTCTTTTCTATTCTTTAATAAAAAGAGCCATTCATGATGATTTTCTTTCTTTCCTTCTGATTGAAGCAATACTTCTAACGCCTGCTTAGCACTTGCAACAATAGGAATCTCTGTTGGCACATTTTTCCCGATTTCTGCTGGATCAATATCGATATGTGCAACAGTCGCCCCTTTAGCAAAAAAAGCTAAATTTCCAGTAAGACGATCATCAAATCTCGCGCCTATATTAATGAGTAAGTCGCATTCATATAATGCCATATTGGCTGTATAAGAACCGTGCATTCCCCCCATCCCTAGAAATAGTTCATCATCTGGTGGAAAACCACCAAGTCCAAGTAATGTATGCACAACAGGGATTTCATATTTACGAGCAAAACTTGTCAATTCTTTCGAAGCTTTCGCATGCAATATACCCGCTCCAGCTAAAATTAACGGTTTTTTTGCGGTTTCAATTACTTTGAGTAATTTGTTTATTTGAAGTAGATTCGGTTCATAATTAGGGTTATATCCTGGTAAATCCATTTGTACATTGCTACATCGCTCACCTTTCTCGACTACCATATCTTTCGGAAGGTCAATAACGACTGGTCCTGGTCTTCCTGTTTTAGCAATATGAAATGCTTCTTTAATAATTCGAGGTAAATCTGAGGCCTTTCGCACTTGATAGTTATGTTTTGTCACTGGCATCGTAAGTCCCATAATATCTGCCTCTTGAAAAGCATCGCTCCCAATTAACGTTGTTGCTACTTGGCCTGTAAATACTACAAGTGGCAATGAATCAATCATCGCATCAGCTAGACCCGTAATTACATTTGTAGCACCTGGTCCACTCGTTGCAATTACAACCCCTGGATTCCCTGTAATTCTGGCATACCCTTCAGCAGCGTGAATTGCCCCTTGCTCATGCCTTGTTAAAATATGCGGAATTTCACAATCATACAATGCATCATAGAGAGGTAAAACGGCACCACCCGGATAACCGAAAATCACTTCTACGCCTTCCTTTTCTAGCGCTTCTAACAATAGCTGTGCACCAGTTTCCAGTTTCTCTTCCGTTTTTGAAGACATTGTTCTTATAAGCCCCCTTTTTCAACCTTTTATACAATAAAAAAATCCTACGTCCACACTCCAGCTATGTGCTGAAGGGACGAAAAATTTCGCGGTACCACCCTTCTTTGCAAGAATACTCTTGCCTCAGTGATCCATAAATGGATCTAGCTAATAACGGAGCTACCGTCTAAGAACCTGTCTAAAATCTTTTTAATAAAATCGCCACACCTGCCAATAAGCAACTCTGTCTACTATTTTCAAGTGTTCGTTCACAGTTCTTCCACAGCCTTCGATAATTTTCCAACCAAGCAAAAGTTCGTTCCACAATCCAGCGTTTTGGTAACACGACAAATTTGTGAAGTTCAGAGCGTTTGATGATTTCAACCGAACAATCTATCGCCTCTTTTATCGATTGTGCAAATGATGGGCCAGTGTATCCACCATCACAAAGTATATTTGTCACTTTATCCAATGTTTCAGTATGGCGTTTGCACATTTGGATAGCGCCCTCTCGGTCCGTTATTTTCGCAGTTGTTACTTCTATAGCATGAATAAGCCCATTGGTGTCTACAGCGATATGACGTTTGATTCCTGACACTTTCTTTCCAGCATCATAGCCTTTTTCACCAGCTATCCATGTGTTTTTCACGCCCATCTTGCTCACGATAGGTTTCGACCAATTTTTTTATGCACTTTTTCGAGAAGACTTGTGTCATTCTCGTCTACTTTCCGCCAAATTTGATAGTAGGCATACACGGTTTTCCAATGTGGAAAATCACTCGGTAGGTTGCGCCATTGGCATCCTGTTGTAAGTAGGTACAGTACGCCGCAGAATGCTTCGTACAAATCGACTGTGCGCGGACGCGTCTTTTTACGTGCGTTTTCTAAATCTTCACGAATCAGTTCAAACTGTTTACGGGATATATTACTTGTATAATTGTGTATCATAGGAAACATCCTTTTTTGTCTATATTATAGCAAAGATTTTAGACAGGTTCTAAGCCTAGACAAATGCTTTAGCTTAGCACTCAAGGGCGATGTTCGTCGACGTGAACCATCGGTTTTCAGCAACCACCGACTCTCTGTGAGGCTTCACAATCAACTACTCCTCCCTATCAACGCTTTCTTATGTTAAAAAAGTTGTTATCCAACTTTATTTTCTTCGTAAATTTTCTCTCCATCTTCTACAACTAACTTACGAAACTCTTCTAATAAACGGTTCGTATGTGGACCTGTTTGCCCTAAGCCAATCGTTCTACCATCTACTGTCGTAACAGCAATCACTTCAGCAGCTGTTCCTGTTAAAAACACTTCATCAGCTACATATACATCATGTCTTGTAAATAACTCTTCTCTTACGTCATACCCAAGTTTTTCGCCGATTTCTAAAATGGCGTTTCGTGTAATACCTTCTAACGCTCCAGCAGAACTTGGTGGTGTAATTAATTTATTTCCTTTAACAATAAACACGTTATCTCCTGATCCTTCAGCTACATATCCTTGATCATTTAACATAAGCGCTTCTTGTACTCCAGCTAATTTCGCTTCAATACGAACTAAAATATTGTTTAAGTAATTTAAAGATTTTACTTGAGGGGATAAAACATCGGGACGATTTCGGCGCGTTGCAACTGTTACAACTGGAATCCCTTTCTCATAATATTCTTGTGGGAATAAAGATAATTGTTCTGCAATTACTACTACATTCGGCTTCTTACATGAATCGGGATCCAATCCAAGATTTCCTGCTCCTCTTGATACAACAAGGCGAATGTATCCATTAGATAATTTATTTTGTCGAATCGTCTCAACAACAATATTTGTTACTTCATCTAATGAATATGGAATTTCTAAAAGGATTGATTTTGCTGATTCATACAACCGGACAAGATGCTCTCTCAAACGGAAAACATTACCGCTATAAACTCTAATTCCTTCAAACACTCCATCGCCATATAAATAGCCATGATCATATACTGAAACTTTTGCCTCATCTTTTGGAACAAATTCTCCATTTAAGAAAATCCATTGCTCATTCACTAGAAGCGCCTCCTATGTTCTATGAATTTTTTATTGTTTCCTAGTTTACTCTCCTTTCTAAATAAATCAAGTGAATTTTTAGAAAATTTATAATTTTTAATCATACGTACTTCTTTACTTATACTGATTTAACAACATTGTTAACGTTTACAAAAAGTCAAAAAATTTTTTTCGCCAATTTCCACTAAAAAAATATTTGTTTAAAAGAAGGATTTTCATCAATTGATACGAATCTATTGTATTCAATAAACGGACGTCCGATTTTATAAATCCGGAAATATATAACGACTTTTGCTGAAAAAGGGGGAAAATAACAAAAATAGCGCTGTCTAAAAATAACATTCATATTTTTCATTTCGTAATCATAATCCTATTTTTAAAAAACAATTTGTCAAAATGAAGGAGGAAATAAATATGGCGTGTGTACAAATTAAAGGAACGAGACAAGAGGTAGTAGAAATGCTGCAATTATTTGATCTAATGGATACGAAAGGTTTTTGTAAATTCGATAATTACGTAGAGGTAGAACCAAATACGCAAGAACATAATCATTTTATTGCTTCAATCGACATCCATTCAAATACTTCTTCAGCACAAGATACATTATTAAACGATCAATTCGTTAGTCAAATGCTTACTGGCGTATATAACGACTAAACAAAGATTTACTTCCTACCGTCTTTTCATAAATATATGCAGTGAACTTGAGCATACTAGCAATTAGATGGTAGGGAGGTGAGAATTATGGCTAGAATTGGCGTTGAAAACTCATTAACAGACGTTCAACAAGCTCTTCAGCAACAAGGTCATGAAGTTGTTACACTTAACTCAGAACAGGATGCACAAGGGTGTGATTGTTGCGTTGTAACTGGGCAAGATTCTAATGTGATGGGCATTGCAGATACATCAATTAAAGGATCAGTCATTACAGCTCACGGTTTAACAACAGATGAAATTTGTCAACAAGTTGAAAGTCGCACTTAAAAAATGAAAGAGGACTCCTTTTAAAAAGAGTCCTCTTTTTTATATTCACCTAACGGGAAAGTAACATATACTGGATGAAAGCCCTACCTCTCTCTCATCATTACGGTTCCACTGACCGCTCCTTGATTCACTAGTATACATATATAGCTTACAAATACAATTTATAGGGTTTGTTCACAAAAGTTGTTGATAAAATTACCCGATCTTTCGCAAACTTTTCGTATTGCATTCATAAGAGATATTTACTTTACACTAGCTGTAACCGAGACACGAATTAAAATTGTAACACCAATACAATAACTTGTCAACTTTTTTCCGCAAATTAAAAACAGACATTAACGGTTTGTCTGTTTTAGAATGGAGCTTTTTCTTTTATTACATATACAACAAAGCCGCTTACTAACATGAATAAGCCAACTACTAAGTTTTTGATATTAATCATAAATTCCTCTCCCTTATTCCACACATCATATATATTTACATTTCAATTATTCCGATCATCCTAAAGCGCACTTTTTCTAATATATCATAATTCCTAAAAAATGCAAGTTCACTTTTGACGACCATTCACAAATTTATCTACAGTGCTTGGTACAGTATTTAAAGCCTTTTCAATTAAATGTGTACTGCTGTTGAGATGTAATACTTGCACCCCATTAGAACCAACTACTAAAAAAGCTACTGGACTAATGGAAACCCCAGCCCCGCTTCCTCCTCCAAATGGATGCCCTTGTTTGTTCTCTTTATGCTGATTTTGCCCACCGTTATGTTTTTCAGTAATGAAATCCCCTTTAAAATCACTTCCACCAGCTCCAAAACCAAAAGCCACTTGAGATACTGTTAATACTACATTTCCGTCAGCTGTTGAAACCGGGCTCCCAACAATTGTATTTACATCTACCATCTCTTTTAAATTTGTCATTGCCGTTTTCATTAAATTTTCAATTGGATGTTCCATTATGTATTGCACCCTTTCCTCATTATTCCTTTTTATATTTTCCAAAATAGAGGAAGTCATACTAACTTTTCCTATTTCAAGAAAACATTTTCCTCCTTTTAAAAGATACTACTCCCTGTACATGCTCCGGTATAGTGAAACTTTAATCAGTGGGATGTGCACGTTTCTCGACTCCCACAAATAGCGGGATAAAAAAGAAAAAGAGATACATACTACTATTGAACCTTGTTATGAAAGGAGTCATGACTTTGACTGAGAAATTTGATGATTATAAAAGAAAAGATAGAATAGATAGTGATTATAGTGACTATAAAGAAGAGTACGCCGCTGAGGTTGCACCACAACGCATTGATTATGATTACGATGATAAAGACGATAAAGATGTTGTAAAATCGTCCGCTGCTGGATCAACTGCTGGTTTTATCGCTCTTGCGCTATCTATCTTATCGCTATTTACATTTCCAACACTATTTGGTCTTGTTTCTGTTTTACTCGGTATTTACGCTTATAATCGCGGAGCTACTGTAACTGGCGGTATCGCTGCAGTTGTCGGTGGAATTGCTGCACTTATCGCAATTTTATTCCGAGTAGCACTTATTGGTCTATTGTTCTCCCTGTTCTAAAAAAGAAAAAGGTATCTCGCTTAACGCGGGATACCTTATCCTGTAAACACATCTTCCGATGGATATTTTATTTTTTGTTTTGCTGGTCGCGCTAAAGAGAACACAAGTGTTAATGGTCCAATTAATCCGCAGAACATAACAAACATAATAATACATTTTCCGAATGCCGATAGCTTTGCAGTAATTCCCATCGTTAATCCGACTGTGCCAAACGCTGATATTGTCTCAAATAATAATTGAATAAAGCTGAAGTTTTCTGTAAGCATTAATATGAATACCGCTGCTAAAATAAGTATTTGACTGGCAACAGCAATCGCTAAGGCCCTCGTTACTGTCGACATTTTAATTGTACGCTGAAATAAAACAATTTCCTCCTTTTTTCTAAAGAAAGAAAGGACAGATGTAATTAAGATAACAAACGTCGTTAATTTAATTCCTCCACCTGTCGATACACTTCCTGCACCAATAAACATTAAAATCATCGTAAATAATATAGATGATTCTTCCATACCTCCATAGTCAACCGTATTAAATCCAGCTGTCCGCGGAGTAATACCTTGAAAGAAGGAAGCCCATAGTTTTTCATTTAAAGATAAATTCCCTAACGTCTTCACATTATTATATTCCAATACAAAAATTACAATCATTGCTATAACATTTAGCACTACTGTTCCAATAATCATTATTTTTGAGTGAAGTGATAATTTTCGAAAACTGTGGCTATACCATATATCAATTAATACGGTAAAACCGAGTCCCCCAATTACAATTAAAGAGCAAATCCCAATATTAATAATGGGATCCCCTACATATCTTGTTAAATTATCTGGCCATAAAGCAAATCCTGCATTATTATAAGATGCAATTACATGAAAAATACTATAATATAAACCTTTTCCAAAACCAAACTCTGGAATAAAGCGAAACGATAAAAAGATGACCCCAATAAGTTCAATACAAATCGAAAATATAAAGACACGCTTTACTAATTTTACAAGACCACCTATATTTGTTTGATTAAATGCTTCTCCAATTAATAAACGATGGCGTAATCCGATTTTTTTACCTAGTACCCAAACAATTAAAATGGCAATTGTCATAAGACCTAGACCACCTGTTTGAATTAAAAACATAATAACAATTTCGCCAAACATCGTAAATGTACTTGCTGTATCCACTACTCCCAAACCAGTTACGGTCGCTGCTGACGTTGCTGTAAAGAAAGCATCTACCCAACTAATATGTACTTTCGTTGCGAATGGTAATTTTAATAACAAACCGCCAACCACAATTAAGCAGAAAAAGCCTAATGCTAATATTTGTGGTGGGTTTAATCGTATAAGACGATTATACAGCCCTTGTTTTTTTGTTACGTCCATATCACTAACTCCCTTATTAAAGTGAAGCTTTCCCCTCATACAATAAAAAGCTTTTTAAAAGCCCTTAAATAATTGGGACAAACCTTATATTCTCATAATATAGTTGAGCATAATCCTTTTTTTCATAGATTACAACTTTTATTTATATTCAGATTCCTTTTCGTTTTATGCTGGGAAAACTCTATATCCTAACTCAATATTGCTAGCAATAACAATTTCATATGTACTATTTTTCAAATCCCCATATCTTTCACTCTATGTTCACATAGAGGTCACATCCACCTTTTATAGTATATGTATCGAAGCTGTTCCTCCCTAATTTATAAGACATTCCCCAGTGTCTTTGAATAGCTTCCATCCCTAATTAAATTGACATAAATTGTCCCCTTCCTTGACCATCTTATATATGATGGTCTTATTTTTTTGTTTTCTCTATCTTTTATTCCGCTATTTGTGGGCAATAAACGCCCGATTGGTTAAGGCTAATAATCAACAGGGGATGAACAAAAAACACTCATTAAATTTTCATTTTATTTAAAACTCCCTCTCTCTTTCACTCTATATTCACACAGAGGTCACATCCACCTTTTATAGTATATGTATCGAAGTTGTTCCTCCCTAATTTATAAGACATTCCCCAGTGTCTTTGAACAGCTTCCATCCCTAATTAAATTGACATAAATTGTCCCCTTCCTTGACCATCTTATATATGATGGTCTTATTTTTTTGTCTTTCTATCTTTTATTTAAAACTCCCTCTCTCTTTCACTCTATGTTCACACAGAGGTCACATCTACCTTTTATAGTATATGTATCGAAGTTGTTCCTCCCTAATTTATAAGACATTCCCCAGTGTCTTAAAGCAACTTCCATCCCTAATTAAATTGACATAAATTGTCCCCTTCCTTGACCATCTTATATATGATGGTCTTATTTTTTTGTCTTTCTATCTTTTATTTAAAACTCCCCCTCTCTTTCACCCTATGTTCACATGAGAGTCACACCTATCTTTTATAGTATATGTATCGAAGTTGTTCCTCCCTAATTTATAAGACATTCCCCAGTGTCTTAAAGCAACTTCCATCCCTAATTAAATTGACATAAATTGTCCCCTTCCCTTGACCATCCTATGTGATGGTCTATTTTATTTTCCAAACACAAAATCTGTCTATCTACACTTAAAAAATTAAAAATTCAGAAAATATTGTCAAATTAGGTATTTTTTCGGTATAATTACTTTAGAAAGAAATTTCGCAAAAACAAAAGGGGGGATTTTATTGAAACAAACAAAAGCAATCTTAATCGCATTATTTCTAGGTCTAGTTGTTGGACTCACTCTAAATTTAGCTGCTCCATCTATCTTTGAGCCACTAAATCAATATGTGTTCAACCCAATTGGTCAATTGTTTATTCGACTTATTAAAATGCTAGTTGTTCCTGTTGTGTTCATTTCTATCGTACTTGGTGCTGCCGGCCTTGGAGATCCGAAACAACTTGGAAGAATCGGTTTAAAATCAATTTCATTCTTTCTCGTAACAACTGCGGTTGCCATCTCTATAGCGGTTACATTTGCACTTATTATAAAACCAGGAGCTGGCGGTAATTTTAAAACAGAAGGTCTTAAGTATGAAGGTGCAAAAACTGAAACATCTTTCGTCGACACATTGCTAAATATCGTACCAGATAACCCAGCAAAAGCGATGGCTGACGGAAACATGTTACAAATCATTGCCTTTGCCGTATTGATTGGACTCGGTATAGCTATTTTAGGAAAACGAGTTCAAGGTATCCATTCATTACTTGAACAGGGCAACGAATTAATGATGTATCTTGTTAATCTCGTTATGAAATTAGCCCCAATTGGAACATTCGGTTTGCTCGCTTCATCCGTTGGTAAAATGGGGCTTGCAGGCGTCGCTGCGATGTTCAAGTATATGATTGTCGTTATGTTAGTACTCATTATTCACGGGGTCTTTGTATATGGCGGCTTATTAAAGGTATTAGCAAAAGAAAGTATTGTTCGTTTCTTTAAACATTTCGGACCAGTAATGGCAATTGGATTTAGTACATCTAGCTCTAATGCATCGCTTCCATTTGCAATGAAAACAGCACAAGATAAGCTTGGCGTTCCAAAAGCGATAAGCTCATTTGTACAACCACTAGGGGCAACTATTAATATGGATGGTACTGCCATTATGCAAGGAGTAGCCACTGTATTTATCGCTCAAGTATACGGAGTTGAACTTACATTACCGCAATTAGCTATGGTCGTATTAACTGCTGTACTAGCTAGTATCGGTACTGCTGGTGTACCTGGTGTTGGACTTGTAATGCTTACAATGGTTTTAAATCAAGTAAATCTACCAGTAGAAGGTATCGCTTTAATTATCGGTATTGACCGTATTCTAGATATGTCTAGAACAGCTGTAAACATTTCTGGTGATGCAATTTGCGCAATGATTGTCGCAAAATCAGAAGAAAAATATAATACGGATCAATCGGCAGCATCGTAAATCAAAAAAGGAGTGAATTATTTCACTCCTTTTTTGATTTACTCCCTTTTTTAGAACGATATTCTTTCCCTTTATTATCATTACCAGTTTCAAATTCAGTGCTAAATTCCTGATTAAACTGGCCGGACTTTGGTGATCCTTGATTACCGCTCCCTTTACTACCGTTACGATTCGTCATATTTCTCCCTCCTTCCTTGTATTAGTAGTATGGCGCTCTATCTTTTTTCATACACATTTTATTTATTAACATCTATTACACACGAAAGAAGATCTCCCATCTATAAGGAAGACCTTCTATTTTATCACGTAAGCGTTTTCTTGTTTATAATCACTTAAATAAGTTTTTTGGAAATTGAAATCATTACATTCATTTCATCTTCTGAAAGTGCAGAGAATCTTTCTTGTAAATATTGTTTTTTCGCATCTTCCATTTTCGCAACTAAATCTTTCCCTTGTTCTGTAATCTCTAAATACACAACTCGGCGATCTGATGTAGAACGTGAACGAGTTACAAAACCCTTATTAATTAATTTTTCTGTAACAGCTGTAATATGACTATTCGACACATTTAATTCATTTGCTACACGCGATACCATTTCTTTATTCGTACGATTTAATATTCTTAGGACGATGAATTCATTCCACGGTATGTAACCACCAAATATTTTTCCGATATCATTACGCAACGTGCGAAACATAGCAAACACATTTGTCGATAGTTCTTCCATTAATTGCTCTCGATTTTGAGACAACATTGACAGCTCCTTTTATTTCATTTAGTTAAATAAAAACCTTATTAATAATTTTACATGAAATCTTACTTTTTGTCACCTTATTTTCCCATAATTCGTAGTTTTTTAATATGTATTTCATGATAAAATGAAGTCAACTTCCAGAAAAAGGGGTATTTTAATGCATGAGGAGGATAGGTTCTCAAATCTCAGCCTAAAAGATAAAACAATTATCATTAGTATTATTGCTCTTTTTCTCATTATAGTTTTTACATTTATATTTTTTGTATATGTAGGAATCTTTCAAATTACAGGTATAGCGTATAGTTCACGTACTGCTTTACTTCTCTTTTTTTATTAATCACTTTCTTAGATGGTATTACATTATTTATTTTCAGTTTCTTCAAAGCGCTGCTATATCCATTGACTCAAAACATGTCAAATTGGATTTCTCTCACTCTTTTCTCATTCATTGAAATTACACTAGATTGGTTCGTCATTCATACTGCTGATGATTGGATAGAAAGCGTACAAATGTCCAACTTAACTGAATTATGTGTCGTACTATTCTTTTTTCTATTAAATAAATTATTAAGTGACAAGAAAGAGTAAGAATACAAGCTTTTCTATATAAAAATTGGTACAATGAAAGCAAATCTTACTAAAGAGGTGTTAATTATGAACTTACAACAATGGGCTGATAAAGGTATGTCCTTTGATACATATGTGAATGAAATGCAAGTAAACCAATACGAGCTACTACACATTTACAATAATTTTTTAATTCCAAATGAATTACTTCCTGTATTAGAAGAACGTCAAAATGATGGCTGGCGTGTTATCGTATTAACTGCTGATTGGTGTGGCGATGCTCTTTTATGCGTACCTGTTATGAAACGAATTTCTGAAGTTGCAAATATTGATATGAGTTTATTAATTCGCGATGAAAACTTAGAATTAATGGATCAATATTTAACAAATGGAACAGCACGTGCGATTCCAATCTTTATTTTCATTGATAAAGATGGAAATGAACAAGCTGTTTGGGGACCACGCGCTCCAAAAGTACAAGAATTAGTAACTTCAATGCACGCTACATTACCTGAAAAAGAAGATCCAACTTTCGAAGAAAAACAAAAAGAAATGTATGCTAATTTCCGTGCTACATTAGCTGATGATACTTCTCTTTGGGAACATGTAATGGAAAACATGATGGAAAAAGTAGTAAAATAAAAACCTGCCGAGCTCGGCAGGTTTTTTTATTACATAATGAAGAAATAGAATACCGCAGCTAAAATGAAACGATAATAAGCGAACGGTGTTAGTTTTACACGAGATAATAATTTCAAGAATGAAACAATTGCAAGCATCGCAACAACGAATGCAGTTACAAATCCTGTTACAAATAGCGTTATATCTGCTGAGCTTAATACATCCCAGCTTTTAATTAAATCTAAGCCACTTGCAGCTACCATCATCGGTACCGCTAAAATGAACGTATATTCAGCTGCCGCTGTATGCGACACGCGAGCTAATAAACCACCACTTATTGTAGAACCAGAACGAGAAAATCCTGGCCAAAGAGCTAAACATTGGAACATTCCAATTGTAAATGCCTGTTTATATGTGATTTCATCTAACGTTCTTGCTGTACTTGGTTTCGAAAACTTCTCAGCAACAATCATTAAAATACCACCGGCTACTAAGCTAATAACAACTGGTCCTGGACCAAATAAAACCTCTTTAATAGTGCTATGGAATAATACGCCAAGTACCCCGGCAGGAATCATCCCGATAATAATATGTAATAAATTTAACGATGGTCCGTCTGTTACTTTACCTATTCCAACTAACGACCATAGACGCTTCCAAAATATAACAACAACTGCTAAAATCGATCCCAATTGGATAACAACTTCAAAAACTTTCGCTCTCTCATCGTCAAATCCAATTAAATGTCCTGTTAAAATCATATGTCCTGTTGATGATACTGGTAGAAACTCTGTTAACCCTTCAACAGCACCCATGATTAAACCAATTAACCAATCAGCCACAAGTAGTGCCTCCTTAATAACAAATAATATGTAATTTTTTCACACCTTATCATAATACCTTATCCCTTTTCAAAGTGCATCCTTTTTTTATTGGCTTCATATGTTATAGGCGCGTATTTCTTTTCTAATCTTTGATTAAATTGTATGATAGTAAGAGTTTGTTTTTTTATACGGAAAGGGGATTTTATGAAAGAAACTACTTCATTCTCACAAAAGTTAAAGCAATTTGTATTACTATTTTTTCCGATTTTCGTAACGCAAATGTCATTATTTGCGATGAGTTTTTTTGATACAACGATGTCAGGACATGCAAGTCCAACTGATTTAGCAGGTGTGGCAATTGGAACAAGTATATGGATTCCAGTTAGTACGGGGTTAACAGGAATTTTAATGGCTACTACTCCCATTGTTGCACAGCTCGTTGGATCCAAGAAAAAAGAGGACGTTCCCCACGTTGTCATACAAGCAGTTTATTTAGCAATTTGTGCTAGCTTCGTTGTTATCCTCATCGGTTTTTTCGTCGTTTCACCTATTTTAAATGGCATGCGCTTAGAAGAACCTGTGGAACGTATTGCAGCGCAATTTTTAAGTATTATCGCAATAGGAATTATACCTTTATTCACTTACACTGTTTTACGTGGATTTATTGATGCATTAGGAAAAACTCGAACAACGATGATTATTACATTATTATCATTACCAATTAATGTAATATTAAATTACCTATTAATTTTTGGTAACTTCGGTTTCCCAAAGCTCGGTGGTGTCGGAGCAGCAATTGCTTCCACTGCAACATATTGGTGCATTTTAATTATTACAGTCATTATTATTCAGACGAAAGAGCCTTTTGCCTCTTTCAACATTTTCAAACAATTATACCGACCTTCTCTTTCGAGTTGGATAGCATTCTTAAAACTTGGCGTCCCTATCGGATTTGCTATCTTTTTTGAAACGAGTATTTTCGCTGCGGTAACGCTCATGATGAGTAATTTTAGTACGACAACTATTGCAGCTCACCAAGCAGCTATGAACTTTGCTTCCTTGTTATATATGACTCCGCTAAGTTTAGCAATGGCAATGACTATTGCGGTTGGATTCGAAGTTGGAGCAAAACGTTACGATAATGCAAAACAATACGGACTGATTGGAATTGGATTAGCCCTTGCCTTTGCTTTATTATATTCGATTCTTCTCTACTTCTTTGATGATCAAATTGCTTCTATTTATACGACAGATGCAAAAGTTCATCATTTAGCAAAAGAATTTCTTATCTTTGCAATTTTATTTCAAATTTCAGATGCAATTGCAACCCCTGTACAAGGAGCTTTGCGTGGTTATAAAGATGTAAATGTTGCTCTAATTATGACTTTAATTGCTTATTGGATAATAGGTCTACCACTAGGTTACATATTAGCGACGTATACAGAATGGGCCGCGAAAGGCTATTGGATCGGTCTTATTATCGGTCTAGCATTTGGCGCTGCCTTCCTACTTATCCGTCTCTTTCAAGTACAACGAAAATATACAACACAAAACAGCCGCTAATAATAAAGCGGCTGTTTTCTTTATGCATATTTTTTCTTGTAACGTATAATATAATGAAAAAGAAAGGTGGGTACATATGGACGACAAAGAAAAAAAGCAATCATTCGATGAAGAATTTGCCCCTGAAATTTCACCTGGATATCGGCAAGATGTACATAAGCCACCTAAATATAAAAACACTTCGTTTTTAATGGGCATTACCATTTTCGCTGCTGTATTACTCATACTTATCATTTTCGTTTATTTTTGATGAAAGGTGGCCTATTATATGAAGAAACAAGATTCCAATCGTTCAAAAAGAACTGTTAAAACACAAAAAGGATATGCAGGAGATTCTGTTCATACTCTTAAACAAGTCGAGCAAGGGAATTTATATATTGCTCAAAAAGAACTTGGTCAACAAAATGAAAATCTTTAAAGGCCCTTTATTCCTTAAGGGTCTTTTTATTCCGCATTAAGTAATACACCCTCAAATGTTCTATTGAGCAATGAATTTCCTTTATTGTACGCGCTGCTTTTGTTCTAGCACCATAAATATATTATTAACCTTTACAATTTTCACTTCATAATTCAATTTCATTTCGCTTCTCTTACTCTTACCATTTTCAGTACCCGCAACGTACGCTACAGCTTGATAAAGAAAACTCTCATTGGTCTCTTCACGTATCTCCTCGTTTGTAAATTTATACTCTAAATCTTGAAAACGATTTGGATAATAATTTCCCATTAATTGTTCATACCCTCTATTTAAAAATAGTTCTTCACCTTTTCGTTTCACATCTTCTTTATTAGTAGACCCAAACACTGATAGTTGCTCGGTCACAAAATGCTCTCCTACCTTTTTCATTTCATTATGAGTTAAGTTTTCTATACTTTTGTTCTTTAACTCCTTATTTAACTCGTACTGATCAATCGGTTTAAAGGTAGCAAAAACCTCCTCTTTATATGACCAAAACAATACAAAAGCGATACATAGAGAAATGATTAACAGTCTTTTTTTCGTAATACTCCCGCCCTTCTTCATAATAATAGATATATTTTAACATATAGAAAGAAAATTCTGATATCATAAAATAGAATAACTTAACTCAGAAACGAGGAACAATTATGGACTCTTACAAACATTATATAAAAGAAGCTTTGCCTAATCTTTCTATACATTCATATAAACAAAATGAAGAAGGATGGGATAATGTAGCAGTTATAGTAAATGATGAGCTACTGTTTCGTTTCCCGCGAAAACAGGAATATGCGATGCGAATTCCGTTAGAAAAAGAACTATGCGCAATTCTCACTCAATCACTACAAGAAATCGAAGTTCCACAATATCACCTAATTTATAAAAATGAATCTGATGAGGTTCCTCTTTGTAGTTACTATACTCTCATTCATGGTGAACCATTAAAAACAGAAACAGTTGCCACGCTGGAGGATCCAAAGCTGAAAGCAATTATTACACAATTAGCTACTTTCCTTGCGGTACTACATAGTATTCCTTTACACCAAGTTACAACGCTATGTTTCCCTATTGAAAAAACATGTACCTACTGGAAAGAGCTACAAACAAAATTAAACCAATATCTCACTACTAGCCTTACTTCATTACAGAAACTAGCCTTAAATCGCTTATTTGAAAATTTCTTTGCATGTTTAGCTACATCCACTTTTCAAAACACAATCATTCACGCTGATTTTACTCATCATCACATTTTATTTAACAAGCATAACAAAAGCATTTCAGGTGTTATCGATTTTGGTGATGCGCAAATTGGCGATCCTGCTTTTGATTTTGCAGGACTATATTATGATTTCGGACATGAGTTTACTACATCTGTATATGAACAGTACAGTACACTTATTTCTCATCATGATCCATTACTCATTCATCGTATTACTACCTTTTATCAATACAGTCCTTTACTACATAATATTATTTATAATTTTGAGTCAGAGAATGAACTCGAATTCATTACAGGCACAGAACAGCTAAAAACGATATTACAGGGATGAGATTACATTCTCTCCCTATATACTCTCTCCTCATACATCATTAACTTTTTATCCATTTCAACAATAACTTTATACAATTGAAATGCCTGTAAAATTTGCAGTTGAATTTCAAAAGGAGCATTTTGTTCTTTTAACCATTGAAATACTTTTGTTTCATCTTTCATTGATTATTCCTCCCTTTATTCTGATTTGTGGGTAGCCCGATTAATGAGGGCTGATAATCAGTGGGTGATTGACAAAACCCCCACTGATTAAAGTTTCACTTTATTAAAATCTGCTACAAATATACCGTAAATGATGAAAAGCTTTTCATGTCAATAACAAAAAAGGATGCAAAGTTGCATCCTTTAATGAACTATATTTTTCTTCTGTTTCGCTTCTGTCTTTACTTCTTCCCCTTGGCATTCACTACGAAACGCACAACTTATACACTCAGAACGAAAATGACGCTCTGTATAATGCTCAGGTTGCTCTAACATTTCTTTCATTCTAGATAAATCAGCCATTCCAGTTATAATATCTTCCTGTTTCGGAATGTACTCATACTTAGTTCCTTCTATTAAATTAATAACTTCAATTTTTCCTGGAAGAACTCCGAAAGCTTTATAACTGAATACTGTCATTAGCTTCTGACAAAGAGCAAGCATTTCCTCATCTGCATCGACAACATACTTTTTAATTACAAACGACTCAGCACTCCACTCACCAACTTCAAATGTCAATGACATGTGGACACCTAACTCTTCCATATATGTTTGAAACTTCTCGTATAAAAACAATGGTGGTGTCTGACTATCATCCTTTTCAACGAACTGTAATAAGTGATCCGTTAGCTTCGCTAATACAATATAGTATTCCGTCTTCGAAGCAAACATATTAATCCTTACTTTTTTCCAATACTTTTCTATTAATATTAAAAGTACAATTTTCGTTTGTTGACCCGCAGGTAGCGTGTAATACTCGTTAATAATTTGATTGACAATCATTTGTGCTATTTGTTGCCATTCAAATGAAGAAGGTTCTCTTCTTTTTATGTGACGAAAATAAAATTTATGCGGACAACGCATAAAATCATACAAATGATAATCTGTCATCGTTTTGATTGAGATTTTCTCATGCACTTGCTCTTCATCTCCCTTCTGCCATTAAGAAAGGTGTTTTACAAATTCAGCTCCAAACTGTAAACATTTTTCTACATCTTCATCTTCTGGCGTTAATTCTACTTTTAGTCCTTCTAACACAACTGCTGCCCCGCGCTCTTGTAGCTTTTCTATTAAAATGTCAACTGCCACTCCGTATTTCGGATAAGCCGAATCACATGATCCGAATACTGCCGCTTTTTTCCCAGTTAAATCAATAGAATCCATTGCATCATAAAAATCTAAGAAATCATCAGGAAGATCGCCATCTCCCCAAGTGTATGCACCTAAAATAATTCCATCATACTGTTCTAATATAGAAGCTTCTGGTGAATCCATAATATCAATAACTTCAATTTCATTTTCTGTTTCACGAATTACGCCGGCAATATGGTCAGCCATTTCCTCTGTATTTCCACTCATACTTGCAAAAATCATTACTAACTTACTCAACTGAACCTCTCCCTTTACTTTGTATCTCTTTTTCTGTTTGAATGCTCTTCTTCTCATCTACATATTCAGACCGAATTACATTTCTTTGCCATTCCATATGCTGATCAACATCTTTATTTTTATCTTTTAATCCCCTCCGCAGAAGGTGAAAATTCTTTCTCATTAACATGTCGCATCCATCCTATTGATAATAATTATCAATTTCAACTATATTTAGATTAATTGACATTGATTATCAATGTCAATAACTATTTTAAAAAAAATGATTAAAATGTACAAGCTTGTCCGTTAGCTATTCATATACTATGAATGAGCATAGTTCTTTCTCAGCCCTCTCTGACGGAAAGAAATAAAAGCAACTGCAATAGAGTGCAGTTGCCTTTTTTTGTTTTTCTATAATTTTAGTAATCTTATAGTCGTCTCTAAAAATAGCTCCACTCCACAAATTAATGCTGATTCATCCACGTCAAATTTCGGATGATGATGTGGATAACAAGTATATATATTTTCATTACCTGTTCCTAATTTAATGAAACAACCAGGTGCTTTTCTTAAATATGCTGAAAAATCTTCTCCACCCATAGAAGGTTCAAGCTTCACAACACGCTCATTCCCAAACAAATGTAGTGCACTTTCTTCTACTATTTTCGTAATATATTCATCATTAATAACCGGATCATATCCATATCGATACGTATATGTATACGATCCTCCATGTGCTTCTGTAATTCCTTTCACAATTTTCTCGATTTTCCCTTCTGCTTCCACCCTCAATGCTTGATTAAATGAACGAACAGTTCCCATTAAAGTTGCTGTACTAGGAATAATATTGTCAGCCGTTCCCCCATGAAATTGTGTAACTGAAACAACCCTTTGCATAAAAGCACTTGTATTTCTTGATACGATATGTTGTAGATTTGTAATAATCTGTGCTCCGATAGCAATAGGATCTATCGTTTCTTCTGGTCGCGCCGCATGTCCTCCTTTGCCTTGAATCTCAACTGTAAATACGTCTGGAGCTGCCATCATCGGTCCATATGCAATTCCTATCTTTCCACTCTCAAGTCCTGACATAACATGTAAACCTATTACATAATCAACACCGTCCATTACACCTGCCTCAACCATTTCTTGTCCCCCACCGGGATACACCTCTTCTGCGTGCTGAAAGAATAGACGAATCTCACCTGCAAAATCTTCCTTTATATTTGATAACACCTCTGCTGTACTTAATAAAATAGCTGCGTGAGCATCGTGCCCACATGCATGCATCATTCCTTTATTCACAGATGTATAAGATTTACTTGTCTCCTCTTGAATTGGCAAAGCGTCTATATCAGCTCGAATCGCAATTACTTTCCCTTGCTTCACACCTCTTTTAATTGCTAGTACACTATACTTCGTCGGTCTCGTTACTTCAAAAGAAGAAAATGAGCATAATGTATCATATATAAATTGCGAAGTTTCTTTTTCATGAAATGATAATTCCGGATACTTATGGAAATGCCTTCTCCATTTCACGATATTTTCTTCCGAAATTAGATTCTTCCACACTCTATTCATGATAATTTCCTCCTTTTCAAAAGAACTAGAAATTTAAAAGTTTACTCCGTCTTAAATGATTAATAAAAACAAACACTGTATTTTTACGTATTCTTATAGTCCACTTTTATGTATTCACACAATCCACTTTCTATTTACATGTCAAACCCATTACAAATTCATGCTGAATGTAATATAATTGCTAAGTTAGGGATTTTCTTTTTTAGTATTTAGTGCTAATATCAAAAAAGAGCCTTTTGACTTATTTTTACCTAAAATGTGGGATTTTGTTTTTTTCACAATAATGTAGGACATGATACCTACAAAGAGCTATTATTTCATTAAGAGAGGGAAAGACATGGAAAGATTAAAAGAGATATGGTCTCGACCACTCACACAATGGGTTGCAAAGACGGTTTATTATCTTGCAATTTTATTTGCATTACTTTGGTTGTATGGATTCCATGATACAAACACAAGTACATTTATTTACAATGAATTCTAGGGTGGGAACGTTATGAAGTTATTAGAACAAATTGAAAAGTGGGCTGCAGAAACGCCTGATCAAACCGCTTTTGTTTGGCGAGATGCGAAAATTACGTACAAACAATTAAAGGAAGATTCTGATGCGTTGGCACATTGGATTTCTTCTGAGTATCCAGACGATCGTTCACCAATTATGGTGTATGGCCATATGCAACCTGAAATGATTATTAACTTTTTAGGATGTGTAAAAGCTGGACATGCTTACATTCCTGTAGATTTATCTATCCCAGCTGATCGTGTACAACGTATTGCTGAAAATTCTGGTGCGAAATTACTTTTATCGGCAACAGCAGTAACTGTAACTGATTTACCAGTTCGCATCGTAAGTGAAGACAACTTAAAAGATATTTTCTTTACTCATAAAGGGAACACTCCAAATCCTGAACATGCGGTAAAAGGTGATGAGAACTTCTACATTATTTACACATCAGGAAGCACAGGTAATCCGAAAGGGGTTCAGATTACTTATAACTGCCTTGTTAGCTTTACAAAATGGGCTGTAGAAGATTTCAACTTACAAACAGGGCAAGTATTCTTAAACCAAGCACCTTTCTCATTTGATTTATCTGTAATGGATATTTACCCATCATTAGTAACAGGTGGTACACTTTGGGCAATCGATAAAGATATGATTGCGCGTCCAAAAGACTTGTTTGCTTCTTTAGAGCAATCGGATATTCAAGTATGGACTTCCACACCTTCTTTCGCTGAAATGTGTTTAATGGAAGCATCTTTCTCTGAGAGTATGCTACCGAACATGAAAACATTCTTATTCTGCGGTGAAGTGTTACCAAATGAAGTAGCTAGAAAATTAATTGAGCGTTTCCCTAAAGCAACAATTATGAATACGTATGGTCCAACAGAAGCTACTGTCGCTGTAACAGGTATTCACGTTACAGAAGAAGTGCTTGATCAATACAAATCACTTCCAGTTGGCTATTGTAAATCAGACTGTCGCCTTCTTATTATGAAAGAAGATGGCACGATCGCACCTGATGGTGAAAAAGGTGAAATCGTAATTGTCGGTCCAAGCGTAAGCGTTGGATATTTAGGAAGCCCTGAATTAACAGAAAAAGCATTTACTATGATTGACGGTGAGCGCGCCTATAAAACAGGCGATGCTGGCTATGTTGAAAATGGTCTTCTATTCTATAATGGTCGTCTTGATTTCCAAATTAAGCTGCATGGTTATCGAATGGAATTAGAAGAAATTGAACATCACCTTCGTGCGTGTTCTTACGTAGAAGGAGCAGTTATCGTTCCAATTAAAAAAGGTGAGAAATACGATTATTTATTAGCGGTTGTTGTTCCTGGGGAGCATTCGTTTGAAAAAGAATTCAAATTAACATCTGCAATCAAAAAAGAACTCAATGAGCGATTACCAAACTACATGATTCCACGTAAATTCATGTATCAATCTTCTATTCCAATGACACCAAATGGAAAGGTAGATCGCAAAAAATTATTGAGTGAGGTTACAGCATGACCGCATATGGATCATTTTATTTTTTCGCTATAGTGGGCATTTTATTAATACCTACTATCATAGCTGGATTAAAAGGTAAAATGTTGCGCAAATATAATGCCGTTTTAACATTAGTCATGATTGCTATTATCTTCTCAGATAAACCAAAGCAAGCAATGATGCTAGCTGCATTTATTATTTGGCAATATGTCCTTATTAAAGGCTATTTAATTTTAAGAAAACAAAATAATAGTACATTCACATTTTGCATAGCTGTTATTTTATCGATTTTGCCTCTTATTTTGGCAAAAATCGCGCCGTTTGCATCGTTTTTACCTGAGTTAAAACTTGTTGTTTTCCTAGGTATATCTTACGTAACATTCAGAGCAG
This sequence comes from Bacillus sp. PPSBB_2, assembly GCF_045291115.1. Lineage (NCBI taxonomy): Bacteria > Bacillati > Bacillota > Bacilli > Caryophanales > Bacillaceae > Bacillus > Bacillus sp. PPSBB_2. The sequence continues at coordinate 1,456,736 of NZ_CP147983.1, read as the reverse complement.
TTCAAATGGTATTTGAAGTTCGTGATGGTTTAATTAAAGAGCTTTCTTTCTTTAACTTCTGGGAATTCGTTTTATTCTTCCCTGCGATTTCAACAGGACCTATCGATCGTTACCGAAGATTCCAAAAAGATATTCAAAAGCCACCTAGCGCTGAAGAATATCAAAATTTACTATATACAGGACTAAATCGTATTTTCCAAGGTTTCTTGTATAAATTTATTATTGCTTACTTAATAAAGCAATATTGTATGGATCCAGCATTCGCTCAACACGATACAATATTTTCAAATATGATTTACATGTATAGCTATAGCTTATATCTATTCTTTGATTTTGCTGGTTATAGCTCTTTTGTAATTGGTGTAAGTTATATGATGGGAATTAAAACGCCAGAAAACTTCAATAAGCCATTCCTTAGTCGTAATATTAAAGACTTCTGGAACCGCTGGCACATGAGTTTATCATTCTGGTTCCGTGATTTTATTTACATGCGTTTCGTCTTTTTTGCAACGAAGAAAAAGTTAATTAAGAACCGTTACACTATTTCGTATATCGGGGCATTTTTAAACTTCTTCATTATGGGAATTTGGCACATCCAAGGAAGCGCTGTTGCGCAGTATGTTATTTATGGTCTATACCATGCCGCACTGTTTATTTTATTCGATATTTTCGAACGAAAAAACAAGAAGCATAAGTTTTGGCCAAACAATAAATTTACACACATCCTTGCGATTGTAATTACGTTCCACGTTGTATGTTTCGGTTTCCTAATCTTCTCTGGACACCTTAACAGATACTTTTAATGCACCCTTCTTATTCCATTAAGAAGTTGCACATATAATAATTTCGGATATAAAGGAGATTTTAAAAATGGCAGAATTCAAAGAGCAAGTATTAGATATTTTAGAAGAAGTATGTGAAAACGATATTGTGAAAGAAAACTTAGATGTTCAATTATTTGAAGAAGGTATCCTTGATTCTTTCGCTGTAGTATCTTTATTAGTTGAATTCCAAGAGCGTTTAGATATTGAAGTTTCTATTTCTGATTTTGACCGTGACGAGTGGGCTACACCAAACATGGTTATTAAAAAGTTGGAAGAAATCCGATGAACAAAGCAAAATTTGGTCCGATGCTTTTAGCATTGGCCCTTTTTGCTGTATTCTTACTTATTCCAACGCGCTTCCTACTTCCACTTTTAAGTGATGAAAAAGTAGAACAAGCTGCTACTTCTTTAAAAGAAGAAAAAATTCAAAGTATGATTTTACAGCAAAAGATGTTAGCAGATCCAAAATATCTTCCGATGTACGGTTCATCGGAATTCGCACGTATGGATGCTTTCCATCCATCTAATTATTTTAAAGTAAAGCCTGAAGGATTTACGCCATTCCTTCTTGGACGCGGCGGAACACAAGACCTTGTACATGTATTAAACTTCGCATCTACAATGGATCAATTGAAAGATAAGAAAATGGTATTCGTTCTTTCTCCGCAATGGTTTGTACCACAAGGTATTGACGAAACGCACTTTGCACCTAACTTTTCAAAACAACAAGGTTACCACTTCATTTTCAACAATGATTTAAAACCTGAAATGAAAAAACAAATTGCAAAGCGTTTATTAAACTTTGAGATTGTAAAAAAAGAAACTTTATTAAAAATTTCGCTTGAAGGTATCGCTTATGATGATACGAAGTATAAAGTAAAAGCACTTGCTGCTAAACCTTTCGCTTATATTTACCGTAACATTTTAGATCGTAAAGATTTATTTACAGCTATGTTTAATATTAAACCGCACAAAGAGAAGCTCGATTCTTCATTAAAACAAATGAACTGGGAAGAGGCTCGTAAACATGCGGATCAAACAGGTGCAGCAGAATCTAGATCTAATGAATATGGTATCGAAGATGGTTACTTCAATAGCAAAATTAAGAAAAAATTAAAGCAACGTGAAGGTTACTTAAAAAATGATGCTTATGACCAATCGCCAGAATATGAAGATTTACAAATTGTACTTGATTTATTAAAACAATCTGGTGCAAAACCACTCTTCATTTCTGTTCCTGTCAAAGGTCCTTGGTACGACTACGCTGGCTTCCCGAAAGAACGCCGCGAAGCATACTATAAGAAAGTTCATGAGCAAATTGAAAAAGCTGGTTATCCAATTGCCGACTTCTCAAATCATGAATACGATAAATACTTCTTAAAAGATCATATGCACTTAGGTTGGAAAGGCTGGGTTTACATCGACGAAGCCCTCCAACAATTTTATAAAGCAAACTAACGAAAAGACCGCTTGAATTACTCAAGTGGTCTTTTTGTATATATTTTGTAATTGCTCGATTGCATTCGCCGCTTCTTTCATAACTCGCTCCACTACATGCTGAGCTGATTCGATTCGTGCCAATGATGCTGCCTGCCCTGCCCAAAGTGACATATATTCTTCCTTATTTTGCTTCGCTGCCTCTTGGCGTATTTTAGAAGTTAATACGTTTTGCACTGGATATACCGGAAGCCCTTCTTCTTTTCCTTCATGTCTCTCTATAAATTCATTCCGAATACCGCGTGCATATTTCCCGGAAAACGCACGAGTTACAGTTGTGCTCGTATCTGTACTATGTAAAACCGCTTCTTTATACACATCGTGCGTAATACTCTCTTCACTTGTTAAAAAGGCTGATCCCATTTGAACACCTTCTGCTCCTAGTGCCAATGCCGCAACAAGCCCTTGTCCGTTCATTACACCACCTGCTGCGACAATTGGGATATGCGGAACAGCCCCTACTAACTGAGGTATTAACGCAAACGTACCAATCATAGCATCTCGTTCTTTCCCAATAAACGTTCCTCTATGCCCTCCTGCTTCGCTACCTTGCCCAATAATAATATCTACTCCTAGCTCAGCAAGTACTTTCGCTTCCTTCACATGGGTAGCTGTTCCGATAACTTTTATTCCACTTCTTTTTAAATCATTTATTTCTTCTTTTTCTAACGTTTGAAATGCAAAGCTAACGACCGGTACTTTTTCATCTAATAGCACTTGTAATTGTTCCTTATAGCTTTTTGGAAGCTTTAACGTTCCTTCTACTTCTATACCTAATTCTCTATTCACTCCGCTTAGTAATACTTTCGCCTCATCTACCTTCTCTTCTTCTATTTCTATCTCTTTCGTTACAAGTAAATTAACACCGAAAGGCTTATCTGTTAGTTCTCTTATTCTATAAATCGCTTCACGAATTTGTTCTGGGCTCATATAGCCCGCTCCAAGCGTCCCTAATCCTCCACTATTACTTACTGCTGCAACAAGTTCTGGCGTCGTAATCGCGCCTGCCATACCGGCTTGAACAACGGGATACTCAATTTTTAATATGTCTGTTACTCGACTTGTAAACATCATTTCCCCTCCTATTTCCTTTATATCTTCTTTATTTGATAAGCTTTCCCCTGCTTTTGCAAGGGTTGAACTTCATATGAAGCGAATATATTGAAAGAGAAGGAGGCTGAGCTTAATGATTTATCCAAATGCATTAAAACAAGGTGATACAGTAATGATTATTGCACCATCTGGTCCACCTACAATCGAAAATGTATTAAAAGGTGTGAATGTATTACAAGAGATGGGGTTATCCGTAATAATCGGGAAGAGTGTTTACGAGAAATATGGATTTTTAGCCGGAAGTGATCAAGTTCGGCTTGACGATATACATGAAGCATTTACAAATAATGAAGTGAAGGCAATTTTTTGTGCACGAGGTGGTTATGGAAGTGCTCGTCTTCTTCCTCACATTCAATATGAAGTTATTAGGCAGAATCCAAAAATCTTTTGGGGATATAGCGATATTACAGCTTTACATACTGCTGTTTCACGTTATGCAAAGCTTATAACATTTCATGGTCCGATGATTGAAGAACTAGGAAAAGGCATTGATTCCCTATCTTTATCCTCTTTTAATCAGCTATTCCATCCGTATTCAACCATTTTATCTGCATCAGAATGTATCGTACCTAGCTCTCACAGTACAGTTACAGGTACGTTAGTTGGAGGAAATTTAGCTGTGTTAACAAGTATAATTGGCTCGCCCTACGAGATAAATACGGACAATACACTTTTATTACTTGAAGACATTGGTGAAGAACCGTACCGCATTGACCGTATGTTAAATCAGCTACTTTTATCTGGAAAGTTTAATGAATGCAGGGGCGTTATTTTCACAAGTTGTCACGACTGCACTCCTTCAAAGCCCTCTCAATCATTGCAAACAATATTATATGAATATTTCGCGCCATATCATATACCTGTCCTATTCGATTTACCAATTGGACATATAAGTCCAAACATCGGTATTCCACTTGGAGCTACAGCAACAATAAACACGAATAATAAAACAGTCTCTATTTCTTCTGGTATAGCCACTCCATATTCAAATTAAAAAGGAAAAGCGATTACGCTTTTCCTTTTACTTATAATAATTAAAAATTCGTCCAGATGCGATATCTGCAATTTCTTCTGGAATAAATGTTTTACTTATATCAGTGCCAACATTTAATACAGCTGTAGCATCTTTCTCAATGCTACCAAATAACTCTTTCCCACGTATCGTAATAAGGGGCGTTCCTTCTGGCAACACATCTTTTACAAATTCCATTTGTGTAAAGAACGGAACGATCCATCTACCTTCTCCTTGGAAATGACGCAAACGAAGTATTCCTTCTGTTGCCCCGTCCTCTGCTTCTAGTGAACCAGCAACATAAAACTCAGTAGATAAGAGCAATTCATAAAATTCCTTTTGCTTCTGTTTATCATTCCCTGCTACAACAAGTACCTCTTCTAATTTCTTTACTGAAATTTGCTCCATATGATGCCACCCCTATTTTCAAAATGATTGTACTTAGATTATACGAAATATTCTTATTTTTTTCTACATAATTCGCAATTATTTTCTTAAAATAATTTTAATACTTCTTTTGTCGTCACAATCGTAGCAAACTCTTCATGTAAATTTACAAGTGTCATATTGTGAATATCCTCTGCACTATACTCCTTACCATCTAAACCTTTACGGTTAAACGTAGCCGTTGCATCACTCACTAAATATGTTGTAAATCCTAAATTCCCTGCCATTCGTGTCGTAGTTTCCACGCAATGATTTGTCGTTAATCCTACAACCACTACTGCATTACATTTGTTCTTTCTTAATTGCTCTTCTAAATTTGCCCCAATGAACGCGCTGTTAACGAATTTCTGAATAACCACTTCACCAAGTAGTGGTTGCACTTCTTCTTTAAAGTTTACCGTTTCCGCTCTCTCATAAAACATTGACTGAGCATTTTCTTTATTTACATGTTGAATATGAAAAACTGGTCGTTCCCTTTTTCTCCATTCTTCTAACAAAATTCTCATGTTTTCTTCAGCAAAAATATTATTTCTCTCGCCCCAATCTGGTAATTGAAATGCCTTTTGTACATCGATTATGATAAGTGCTATTTGATTTGTCATCATTTCCCCCTTAATTTGGCTGTAATTGAAATAGAAAACCAAGTTGTTGTGACGCAGTAATAAAGCAAACATAGGCGCAAAGCTCTACAATTTCTTTTTCTGTCCAATATTGTTTTAATACGTGAAACATAGTATCATCTATTGCTTTTCGGTCATGAACAAATGTATGCGCAAAAGTAACAGCTACACCAATCTCCTCTGCCTTTTGCACATCATCAGGTCTTCCCTTTGCCATACAGTACGGACATTCATTCCCATACGCTAATGTTCTTCTCACTTGCTCCTTCAACTCTGCTGAAAGAGTTCCTGTATTGTACAGTGTATCTTCTAACGTACTCCACGAATGTAATATATCCGAATTATGCCCTAATAACTTTTGAAACTTTGTATCTCCTACATTTGATAATGAAATTCTCTCCATCATTTCCCCTCCTATTTCCTTCTGTTTTATTGTAAAATAAATAACGTTCACTTTACATTTCATATGAATCTTAATTTATATTTTCCCTTTACAAAAATCATTATTTTACTGGAGGTATATTTACAAATGCAATTAGACCGTGTTGATCGAAAAATTTTAAATGAATTATATAATGATAGTCGCCTTTCGATGCGTGAATTGGCGAAACGAGTAAACTTATCTGCTCCGTCTACTTCAGAACGTGTTCGTAAGCTCGAAAGCGAAGGTGTTATTCAAAAATACACAATCGATATTGATTATAAAAAGGCAGGACTCGTTTTAGATTGTATTTTAGAAATCACTTTAAAAAATGGTGATACAACACGTATGCAACAATTTATTCAGTCTTATCCATCTGCAAGTTTTTGTTACCGAGTAACAGGAAGCTTATGCTACATTGTAAAAATTTCTGTTCCTTCACTCGTTGAACTTGAAGAATTTATCAATGATGTTTCTTCATATGCAACGACAGTTTCTCATATCGTATTATCAGAAGTATCTCTTACTCCTGATATTGAACATATCTTCCCAGAAGATTAATTTATTTTTATTCAAAAAATATAAAAAAACCCCTTACAATAAGAATAAAAATAATATATTATGTATTAAAATACATAAAGTTCGAGAAAGGGGCTTTACATTGAAAATCTGGTTTTATGAAAAAACGGCACAATTAGATGACTTGCTTGGTATTTGGGACAATGTTCCAACCATCCCGCGAATTGGTGAAAAAGTGGAGATTTTAAAGACGGTCCGCACTGTTACAGATATTAAATATGTAAAGAACGGTAATAATTTTCGAGTAGAAATTATTACAAATTAAAAAGTAGCTCTTTAGGAGCTACTTTTTAATTATCTATTATGTGCTTTCTTTATAACGATTTTATCTTCTTCTACAGATACTGTTACATAATCATTTTCTTCTAACCGAAGCTTATTTACAGCCTCATCTGGTAACTCTATGGCCATCAATCTATCGGTTAAGATCACTTGACTATACACTTCATTTTCTTGTGATGAACTCACTACTTTTTGCTCATTTATAAAACGTACTGGTGGCACGCCAACTTCTTTTACTGTACGCCATTGTTTCCAAACATAAGGAATTAACCAAAGCAATCCAACAACTGTAAGACCGATACCAATCCATAAATTACTTTGCGCTTGTAATTCAGTAATTGAGATTGTACCGCTTTCTTCTCCACCGAAAAATTGCATACTTGTTGCAATCAAATTATTTAGAGCGTGCACAGCTATATTCGTCCATATATTTTTTGTCTTTATGTATAAAAGACACATAACGACACCAAACATGAACGCACCAATAACATCAAAATGTCCTAAGCCAAAAATAATTGAAGATATAATTACAGCTTTTTTAATTCCCCATTTATAAGCCATTCGCTGTAAGAAAAATCCCCTAAAAATAACCTCTTCCATAATAGGTGCTAACACACATGCTGAAATGAAAGTAAATATCGTCATATATACGTTACTCGTATTAATAACATTTCCGTCTTCTAGCATAGTAACTAAGAAATTCGGTAACGTATGTGCTAATATGTAAAATTGAATCTGAGATATGCCAACTGAAAAAATCATCCCCATTATCGTTGCTAATACAATTAATCCCCAAGATAAACGTCCTGGCTTATCAAAAAAACTGTTAAATACAACATTATTTTTATTTGTTTTTACGTATAGCCAAAGTAACGGAAATACAAAAAATACAGTTATTTGTGAAATAACCTCCATCGTATTCTCAGAAACATTTGTTAGATCTAATGGAATCATTATAAGGAACACCCCTATAATCATCCATCCAAAAAAGCTACGTAGCCTTATACGTGAAAATGCATAGTGCATATAAAACACCCCCAAAGATAGTAAAAATAAAACTTTAATTAGTACTTTATAGGCAATCCTTTCCCTATAAATAGCAGGATAACTAAATTATAATATGAATATAGTTGAAATCCTTCCTATTTTTCTCATTTTTTTAAACAGCATATCTCTTAAAATACCATATCGTTGTTCTTCAAGTTGCAATCCAAGTGAAATTTATGTAATAAAAATCCCCGTTTTTACAAGCGGGGATTTCTTTTATTATAATACGTCACGTTTTTGGAATAATGCACTTGATGCTACAAGTAACACAACAAAGTATGCAGCTACAAGTAATAATGAAGTTGTAAACGTAAATTCTGTAAATGTTGGTTCCATTCCACCATTGATTAATTTATTGCTATCGTAAGCTCTTAAATCCAAATGGTTGAATACTACAAACTTCGCTACACCTTTTGCAAACATTATTAATACCATATTAATTGCACCTTGTAAGAAGAATAGGAACATCGTAATAATTAATGGTAATACAGATTTTCTAAATACGTTTGCTAAGAAAAATGCAAGTGTTGCAAAGAAAAATGGTGATAGCAGCTGATATAATATTGTTTTTAAAACAATTCCTAACGTTAATTCAGTTTTACTACCGTCCATTACAATTAATCCAATAATCATAGCAATTAACGTACTAGCAAATACAATAAATAACATCGTTAATAACACTGTAATATATTTAGAAAATAAAACTGTCATTCGTTTTCTTGGACGAATTAATAATTGTTTAATCGTTCCTTTTTGGAATTCATCTGTAATTGTACGCGAAGCTGTTGTAATTCCAAAAATCGTTGCGAATATCATAATTAAGCCGATATCTGAACTTACAAAATCTAAGTAAGATCCATTTAAACTACCAGCTTCACCCCATTTCGCCAGTACTACTGCTCCTAAAATCTCCAATAAAGCAATGACACCAATTAAAATATACATACCTTTTTTCGCATGCAACTTTAAAAATTCATTTTGAATTAATTTAAACATTACGCTTTCACTCCCCCAGTAATCGCTAAGAACTCATCCTCTAACGTTTTATTTTGAACAGTAACTCCGTATACAAGCACATCAGCATGAACAAGTTTTTTTACAAGTTGCGGAATGTTGTCTTTTGTTACAGATGCTACAATTACATTCCCTTTTGCTTTACCTTTAATGATTTCATTCGCTTTCTGAACTTCATCTACTTCAAACGCTACAACGACTGCCTCATCATGCTTCACTTTTTCATGTAAGTTGTACTCTTGTACAAACTCACCTTGTTTAATAATAACGACGCGATCACACATTAATTCAATTTCACTCAATAAGTGACTTGATACGATTACAGCAATATTCTCTTCTTTCGCTAAACGTTGTAAATAATCACGAATTTGGCGAATACCAGCTGGATCTAATCCATTTGTCGGCTCATCTAAAATTAAGATTTTCGGCTGATGAAGTAATGCCTGTGCAATTCCTAAACGTTGTTTCATACCAAGTGAATATGTTTTCACCTTTTTATGAATCGCATGCTCTAACTCAACAAGCTTTACAATCTCAGCAATGCGCTCTTTACTAATTGGTGTAATGGCCATGTTCGCAAAATGCTTTAAGTTTTGCATTCCTGTCATATAATCATATAGTTCAGGATTTTCTACAATCGCTCCAATTTGCTCTAGTGCCTTTTCACGCTCCGAGCGAATACTATGTCCACAAATTGTAATATCGCCCTCTGTCATTGAAATAAGACCTGTCATCATACGGATCGTCGTCGTCTTACCGCTACCGTTCGGTCCAAGGAATCCGTATACTTCTCCTTCACGAACCTCAAATGATAAACCACGAATAATTTCCGTTCCACCAATCTTTTTTCGAACATTCTCTAACTTTACTACTACGTTTCCCAATGCTGATTCCTCCTTTAGACTTCTAGTTTTTTATCGATAATATAAGCAATTACATATATTATTAGAGCACTAACCATTACCATGAAACTTATATTAAAAATGTTAAATCCATTTTCTTGAAACATATTAATAAACAGACTCTTGCTTTCACTATGATATTCTACTCTTCGCAATACTTGGAAAGCTGGAGCTAATTTTCCTAGCAAGGTTGTCGCTAAAGTAATCGCGATATTTATTACTAGAAAAATAATAACGATTAGTATATTTTGCGCCTTTTTCTTTTTCGTAAGTAACTTTACTAGAGTAATTACCAATATGATTTGTAAAACACTAAACAAAAACTCAAATAAATCGCTTATCGTATATATTAAATTATTAATTATGCCTACTTGCATAATCTCTTTTGCTTCTACATATACAGAAGTCGTAGGAAAAGCTAATACATAACTTACGTAGAAAAGAATTCCACATATCCCATACCATATAGCCATTGCGATAAATGAGAAAATAAGCATAGAAATTACATATTGTTTCCCAGATATTGCTGTAAGTCGTAACATTGGATTAGTTAGTAAGCGTGAATATGATTTCATTGTTTGTATAAACATATAAACAATATAAAAGAAAAATATAATCATAATGATTCCAAATATACCCTCTTGTCTACTGATAGCCGCATCACTTTTTCTTACAATCATTTGTGAAAATAACACAGCTTCAATTAGCACAAAGAATAAAAAAGTAACAATATATCTTTTCTTATTTACATTCCATAAATAGGAAAGTACTGACTTCACTTACTAAACACCTCCTTAAACAATTCATGAACTGCTTTTCCTCTCTGAAAACGAATTTCTTCTACATTTTCATATAGAACCATTTCTCCATCTTTTAAAAAGATCACTTCATCAAAAATATTTTCAATTTCATTTATTAAGTGAGTGGAAATTAATATCGTACAATCTTCCCTATAGAACTGTAGAATTAGATCCAATACATGTTCTCTAGAAAGAGGATCAATCCCGCCCAATGGCTCATCCAGTACATATAGCTTCGCTTTTCGAGAAAACGTTAAAATAATCTGCAACTTCTCAACCATACCTTTTGACAATGCTGTAATTTTTTCTTCTAACGGTATTTTAAATTCTGCAATCGTATCTACCGCTTTTTGAATATCGAAGTCTTTATAAAAATCTCGATAGAAAAATAAAGCGTTTTTTACAGTCATCCAATCATCAAAGATTGGCTTATCGGACATAAATGAAACAATTTCTTTCGTCTGTAACCCTACCTTTTTACCGTCTATTGTAATACTACCTTCAGAAGGGTGTTGCAAGCCTGCAATCATTTTCAATAACGTCGTTTTCCCGCTCCCGTTATCTCCAACAAGCCCAACGATTTTCCCTTCCATAATCTCTATGTTTAATTCACGGATCACTGCTTTTAATCCGTATCTCTTCCATAAGTTTTCTATTTTCAATAGCTCTGTCATTGGCTCTCCTCCCTCTTATCATGTAATGAAGAACGAAGAATTGTAAGAATTTCTTCTTCTGAAAAACCTAAATTGTCCATTCCATCTATAAAAGAATGAAGTAATTCTTTCGCCATCTCTTTTCGCAGCTCCATAATTTTCTCCCCTTCATTCGTTACATACCGTCCCATTCCTCTACGTGTGACAACAACTCCATCCCGTTCTAGCTCTTGAAATGTACGCTGAATCGTATTTGGATTCACTTGTAATTCACTCGCTAATTCACGGACAGAGGGAATTTTATCACCAGGCAATAAATGTCCTGTTACGATCTCTTTTTTTATGTATTCCATTACCTGAATGTAAATTGGTGTATTTGGAGAAAACTCTATTTTCATTTCTTCCCTCCTTTTGTATCGGTGTACTAGTTAAATAATACACCGATACAAAAGGTTTGTAAATACCCATTTAATTACAAAAAAGTTCTATCCGTTAAACGAATAGAACTTCCCAAATATAAATCGCTATACAAAAATAATAGTGTTATGTAAACAAAATTATAAAGAAAAACTGTCTTATCAATGAATAAGACAGTTTTTCTTTATAATCCTATATTAAAAGTTAAACACGAAGTCATCGTCAGCTAACTTTTCAACGTTCGTTGCTTTTACGTAACCATTTCCTTTTACAGAGAAGAAATCATGGTTTTTCGTATCTGTACGTAAACCATTTAAAACGATTGGGTTAATTTCTTCTTCTTCAAACTTCGGCTCAAGTCCTAAGTTCATAAGCCCTTTATTCGCATTGTAACGAACGAAACGATTTACATCTTCTACAAGACCGATAGAAGTGTAAATTTCTTCTGTATAGGCCATTTCAATTTCATATAGTTCCATTAATAAATCTTGTGTTTCTTTTTGCACTTCTTGTTGCTCTTCTGCAGAAAGTTCTGCGAAGATTTGTTGTGCTAAAATACCGACGAATACGCCGTGAATTGACTCATCACGAATTATCAAGTTGATAATCTCACCACTTGCTGTTAGTTTTCCTTGACCAGCTAAGTAAAGTGGATAGAAGAATCCGCTATAGAATAAGTAACTTTCTAAGAACACACTTGCTACCATTGCCATGTATAACTCTTTTTTTGTTACTTCAGGCTTTAATAAACGACGATAGTAACTAGTAATAATACCAGCTTTTTTCTCAAGTAACGGATGATTGTCTACCCAGTCAAAAATATCATCAATCTCTTCTTCTGTAGCTAATGTTGTGAAAATGTGACTATAACTTTTCGCATGTACTTCTTCCATAGCTCCCATGAAAGCTAATACACTTTTCGCTTGTAAATTTTCAAGATGAACAAGTACAAGTGGCATTCCTTCGCCACCTTGTTTCGTATCTAAAAGTGTTAAACCACCTAATACACGCTTATAAGCAATTTGCTCTTCTTTCGATAATTGCACCCAAGTATTTTTGTCAGACGAAACCGCAATTTCTTCTTCTGTCCAAAACTGAGCGATGTTTTGCTTCCAAAACATTAAACTAAAATCATCTTCTTTTTTGTTCCAGTTTACCGCACGCATTAAATCGCCCCTTCTCTAAATATGATAACTAAGCATGAGCAGGGTTCAGAAAACCCTGCTCATCATGTCTCACTTTTTATATTAAACGGTACAAGCCACACACTCTTCCACGCTTAATTTACGTGTTCTCGTATAATACAGACTCTTTAAGCCTTTTTTATGTGCATAGATGTAGTAACGTGCTAATTCACGTGTTGAAATATCACTATTAACGTAAAGAATTGTACTAATTCCTTGGTCAATATGTTCTTGAATTTCTGCGATTAAATCAATTAATTTAAACTGATTCATATCGTAAGAAGATTTATAGTACCAGAACGTATCTTTTGATAAATACGGCATTGGATAATATGTTGTCGCATTCGCATATGTTCTTGATTCGATTTGACTTACAATCGGCATTACGCTTGAAGTTGCATTTTGAACGTAACTGATTGATTGTGTTGGAGCAATGGCAAGACGATATGAGTTGTATAAACCATTCTTCTGTACTTGCTCTTTTAAACTTGTCCAATCTTCTTTTGTTGGAATATGAATTCCTTCAAATAGTTGCTGAACTTTTTCAGTTACTGGGCTGTAATCTGTCGTTTCATACTTTTCGAAGTATGTGCCATTCGCATAATCAGATTTATCGAAGTCCTTAAATGTCTCGCCTTTTTCTGTAGCGATTTCCATACTTTTCTCAATAGAGTAGTAATTTAACATCATAAAGAATGTACGAGCGAATTCTTTCGCTTCTGCACTTTCATAAGCGATTTTATTTTTTGCTAAATATCCGTGTAAGTTCATTGCTCCAAGTCCAACTGAATGAAGCTCGTCATTTGCTTTTTTCACAGTTGGTGCATTCGGAATAATCGTCATATCAGAAACAGCTGTTAAAGCTTCCATTCCCGCATGAACTGCTTCACGAATTTCTTTATTTTCCATTACGTTTACGATATTTAACGATCCTAAGTTACAGTTAATATCACGACGGATAATGTCATCTGTACCGTAATCATTTATTTCTGAAGTTTCTTGAAGCTGGAAGATTTCTGTACATAAGTTCGACATCTTCACAGTTCCAATATCCTTCAATGGATGTTGATTATTTGCATTTGATTTAAACATTAAGTATGGGTAACCAGACTCAAGCTGAATCATAGCGATTTTAATAAGCATATCACGTGCACTAATATCTAGTGGCTTCTTCTTCACTTTCGGATTGCTCATTAATTCATCGTACATTTCATCAATGTCAATATCATCTAAATGCTTGCCATATTCTTTATAAACCGTATAAGGCGCGAAAACATGGAAAGGTTCGTTTTTCTCAGCAAGCTCAAAGAACTTACTTGGAACGATAATTCCGATTGATAGAGACTGAATACGGCTCTTCTCATCGGCATTTATTTTTTTTGTATCAAGGAATTCAATAATATCCCAATGGAAAATGTTTAAATATACTGCACCGGCACCTTTTCGTTGACCAAGCTGATTCGCATATGAAAACGAATCTTCAAGCAATTTCATAACAGGTACTACGCCACTTGCAGCGTTGTCGATACCTTTAATTTGCTCACCGCGTGCGCGTAGCTTAGATAAGTTTAAAGCTACTCCCCCGCCGATTTTCGATAATTGCATCGCAGTATTAATGTTAAAGCCGATCGAATTTAAGCTATCATCCATCTCTAACAAGAAACAAGACACCATTTCTCCTCTTCTGCTTCTTCCCGCATTTAAAAAGGTTGGTGTCGCTGGTTGGTAGTTTTGTTTTACAATCATGCTTGCGAATTGTCTTGCCTTCGAAACATCACCGCGTCCTAAGTATAATGAAACAATTGCTACACGATCTTCATAGCTTTCTAAGTATTGTTTTTGATCATTCGTTTTTAACGCATAATCTTTGTAGAACTTAGATGCTGCCATATAAGATTGGAACTCGAAGTTTTCACCATAAGCGATGTTATATACTTCCTCTACTTCCTCCAAGCTATACTCGTCCAGAACGTTGTAATAGTAATCATGTTCTTTCATATACTCCATTCGCTCTGCCACGCTATTAAAAGGAACGGTATTCTCTCTAGCTTCTTCCATAAAGACTTCTAATGCCTCTTTATCTTTATGAAGCTGATAAAAACCGTCCTGCATTTGCGTGATTTCATTATTCAGTTCAATGTGTCGCAATCTCCCGCACCCTTTCCTTAAAATATTCTACATCGTTATTTGTTCCAGATAACTCAAATTTTGATACAATAGGCACTTCATATTTAGTAGAAATCTTGTCAGCACTTGCACCGAACATGTCTCCCCAGTTACGATTGCCGCTTGCAGATACGCCTTTTAATTTTTCATTATTGCGCTCTAAAAAGTCTAAAACACGTTCTGGTACATTGCCAAAACCTGTTGTATACGTAATAAGAATAAAGTCTTCATCTATTACTAGATCTTCATCAATTTGAACGGCCGGCATATTTAATTTGTGAATGAAACGCTTCACGTTTCCTGTCATAGAATCATATGCAACTAACATTTCCGACCCTCCCTCTCAAATCTATATTCTCTATATGTTGTTCTTGATTTCTCTATATATTGTATTACGTTTCAAAATAAGACACAAGATATATGTATAAATTCTTTCTTTTTTTAACTTTTACTTTTCGACATGATAGCCGTTTTTTTTCAATACAATGACTATGAAACAACATTCTAAAACTCATGTCAATAAAGTGCTTTTCAAAAAAGTTGTCAACGAATTTAACCTTATTTTTAAAAAAGTTAACAATATATTTTGTCATAAAACGGTAGATGCTGAAGAAATATATTTCTCCAGCATCACGCAAAAAAGAACAGATATGAAACTATAATCTGCTCTAAAAAACGATTACATTTATCAAATTTACCTTATTAAATATATTATACATATACTTTCGTTTCTCGTTACACACTAAAAGATAACTATTATAGAAAAAGATTATTATTATGGAACTTCAATTTATTTATGAAAAGTTTATTCAGAGTGCTCAATGCGCAAAATATCTTTTACAAATATATGATGCGGATTTTCATCTTTATCAATCATTGTACATACCGGAGCCTCTTCATCAAAGTATACAATCATTCCTTCTACGTACTGATATGTATGTCGAACTTGTACAGTTACTTTAATTTCTACTGCTTCTTCATATGCTCTTTTTATTTTCTGAAGCATTTTTGCTGAACATTTTCGTTTCTCTGGATACATAACCATTCCCATAAATCGATTGCCGGCTCTATCTTTCCACATATAATCCCAATGTGGTAAAATGCCTTGTTTAAAATCGCCCATAATTCCCCTCTCCTTTATCTTTTATTTATCCCGCATTAAACGTCCGATTGGTGAAAGGCTACTAATCAGTGAGAGATGCCCTGCTGATCAAAATTCCCCTTTATGAACGTGGCGTTTCTGAATATGTATAAATCACTTGCCCGCCTCGCTGTGCGTTACCAATGAAATGCTTAAAGTCTTCTCTATTTACAACAACTTCTCTGAACGTATAAAATACATCTTTCGTAACAACATACTCCTTTATTTCACCATTTTTTAGCTGATCTAAAATTGTATTTGCTAATTCTTTATCCATGTATTTCACCTCTCTGCAATATTTTATTTTATCGTATATTCTATAGGTCAACAACTGTAAATTTATCCCGCTATTTGCAGGTAGTGCGATTGGTGTTGACTACTAATCAGTCGTGGAATGAACAAAAAATCTTACTGATTAACGTTTCACTTTATCTTGTTGTTATGCCATGATTTTATTTTCGTTATTTCGCAAACAATATCGTTTTACTATATGTCCACTAAGTATCATATACTAACATAGCTACTTCTCTATATCAAACATTTCGGCATTCAATTATGCAAAGTTCCATACCACTATGCTACAATATACAAATAGAACTAGGAGGGATACTATGATTCGGAAAGCAAAAAAGACAGATGCAATGGCAATAGCTCCTTTATTGTATAATGCTCTGCATGAAATTGCTGAAAAAATCACAGGTAGCACAGATGAAGCAGAAGTATTACTAGGACTTGAGACATGGTTCTCAAAAGAAAATAACCGTCTGAGCTACGAAAACTGTTTTGTCTATGAACAAGACGAGAGTGCAGTTGGAGTTATTGTCGCTTATCACGGTAGTGAAGCAACACAGCTTGACGCACCAATTGTACATCACTTAAGAGAATTACATAAAGATGAATCAATTACGTTAGAAAAAGAAGCTGAGCTTGATGAGTATTACATTGATACACTATCAGTTTCAAGTGCACACGGCGGAAAAGGTATCGGTTCTAAATTAATTGAAGCTGCCGAAATCTATGCAACTGAAAAAGGGCATGAAAAAATCGCTTTACTTGTTAATTTCGAAAACACACGCGCCTATTCACTATACGAAAAGTTAGGTTATAAAAAAGATGAAATTGTTATGCTAGTAGGCGAACCTTATGCTCATCTCGTAAAACCATTAAACGTCAAAATTTCTGTATCTTAAAAAGAAAGCACACGATTTATATAAATCGTGTGCTTTTATGTTAAATTCGTATTTAATATATTTCCATCCATCGCCTCGTGAAACGTATATGTTGTACATCCCCATGGCTTTCTATGCAAAATAGGCGAACCAGACCATCCCATTGCCCTCAGCTCCGTTCCAATCATCGAATTAAAATAATTATGACCTACAAGAGCAATACTTCCATGTACGAGAGCATAACGATGTAATACGTAAGCTGCTTGCCTTGCCCTCTCTCTTACTTCCTTATAAGATTCAACATTTTTATGGTAACCAAGTATCCATAATGCTCGTCCAATACACATCCATACGTTAAGTTTACACTTCAACCATTTTGGCGCATAAAAGCTCGCCGGAACTGCCACTTCCCTAAAAAGAGAATTTTGTATAAAACATAAAGAATCCATTAATTCAGCTGCTGACTGTACAGCACACTTTTGATCACTCGTTACAATCAATTTCGCTACTTCAACCGCTTCTCTTGTTTCCAATGGTATAGGTTGTTTTTCTGTTATAGTATGTAAGTCATATCCTTTTATCCATTCATGAAAGGATGTAACCGTCATTGGTTCTATAGTACAATCTAAGCGACCATGACGAATAAAAGAAATCTTCATTCTTTTCACTCTCCATTCATCACTTATGAACTCTATTATGCACTAGTTCTAAACATCATACCACGCAAGAAAATAAAGTTATATACCTTTACATCTCCCCACCATTATCATGTGTTATCGAAGCATGGATACCATCCATCCCATCAAAATATGTACTCGTATCATATTGACGAATCTTTTTTAAATGCATATAAGAAAATAAAAATAAAATTAAAGCTATAACACTCCCCACAAATTCAAACATCATTTTACCGCCTCTAATTTCTCCCACTTCAGCAGGTTATTCTACTTTTTCATTATACCTCGATATAAAGATTCTCGCATTTTTGCTATTTTTTTCAAAAAACATGGATTTTCTACATATTTTCTTACAAAAAGTGAATATTTTTCGAATTTTTACTTTGGAAACATTTACAAAGTAGGAAATATGGTTCAAAATAGGAGGAAATAAAAAAACCCAAATTTATTCTTTTTTTGGGAAAACTGTAACAAGGAGAGTTGCTTATGCAGATCGCAGAAACTGGAGATATCATCGAATTTAAAGGTGGAATGCAAGGCCGTGTTCAAAAAGTAAATCAAAACTCTGTTATTGTTGATATAACAATTATGAAGAATTTTAGAGAACTAGATATGGAACCTCTTACAGTTGTAAGTCATAAAAACTATACTGTCATTAATCAAAATGCATAATATAATAGAAAGAAAGGGCCTGTATACTATACAGGCCCTTTCTTTCTATTAACGATTATCAATTGTTTCCGGATATAGATCGTGGTTCATCATGCGGTAATCAGCCATTTGTTCATACTTCGTCCCTGGGCGCCCGTAGTTGCAGTATGGATCAATTGAAATACCACCACGTGGTGTGAATTTCCCCCATACCTCAATATAACGTGGATCCATTAATTTAATTAAATCGTTCATAATAACGTTCATGCAATCTTCATGGAAATCACCATGATTGCGGAAACTAAATAAATACAACTTTAAAGATTTACTCTCTACCATTTTTTGCTCTGGAATATAGCTAATATAAATTGTTGCAAAATCTGGTTGTCCTGTTTTCGGGCATAAACTTGTAAATTCAGGACAATTGAATTTTACAAAATAATCACGGTTTGGATGATTATTATCAAATACCTCTAATATTTCTGGGCTATATTCAAATAAATATTTTGTATTTTGATTCCCTAGTAATGTTACATCTTTTAAATCTTCATCTAATCTTCCTGTCATTTTAAACATCCCTTCTCGTTATACGCCGCGCTTATTTCCCCATACTAACGCATGAAGCTGAGGCAATACTTTTGCATCATTCATCTCTTTACAATTTACAGCTTTATCAATCAGCCATTCATACTTATCTAATAATTTTTTTATAAGCATCGCATCATCCACTGTTTTTGTATCATCGTTTCCTACTTGTAAGAAAAATGGTACCTTTGGATAACGTTCGTGCATCTTAACTGCATATTCAAAATCATGATCATCGAATACTACTACTTTTAAACTAATATCTTTTCCTGCTAGTTTCTGAATAATAGCATCTAACCTCTGAAAATCTGTTTTCATCGTTGAGCTTGGTGGTTTTGGAGAAATTGTTATCTCATCAATTTGAAGTAACCAATCTTGCCATTTACTCCCTTGCGTTTCAATTGCCGTTCGCATTCCATTTTCTTTTAATATAGAAAGAAGAAACTCAATATTTTTCAGTAATGCCGGATTTCCACCTGAAATCGTAACATGAGAAAAATTTTCTCCTCCAATTGCAACAAGCTCATCCCAAATATCTTCTGGTGTCATCTGTCTAATTTGATCTTTAGCTGATCCATCCCACGTAAAAGCAGAATCACACCAAGCACAGCTATAATCACAACCAGCTGTACGGATAAACATTGTCTTTTGCCCTACAACCATTCCTTCACCTTGAATAGTCGGACCGAATATTTCTAAGACAGGGATTTTACTCATCAAGCATCCACTCCCGTCTTACTTCCGCATAACTAGTCGGCGTCTCAAATAGACGAACAAATTCAACGCGAGCTCCTTTATATTCGTTCACTCGATTCTCTTTTGTTAGTGCTTCTGCCATCTTTTCATAAATCCAAACGACCATATTTTCAGCAGTCGTATTCATTGCAGGTAACGTTTCGTTTAAATAACGATGATCTAGATAAATTTCTATTTCATTCTTCCAAATTTCTTTTATATCTCCAAAGTCAATTGCAAGACCTATTTCATTTACATATCCACTAATTCCAAATACAACTTTATATGTGTGACCATGTAAGTTTTTACATTTCCCTTCATAACAGTGTAAATGGTGTGCTGCATCAAATGTAAATTCCTTGCTGACCATTACTCTTTTATTATGGTATTTGAGTTGTTTACGCTGAATATCCTTGTCCATTTTTTGCAAATTCTCTACGATGCGAAATCCAAAAAAGTTATCCATTAGTTGTTCGCTCCTTCGCGTTCTTGTAGGTACGTATCTAATCCTGCTTTACGAAGTTGACATGCTGGACATTCACCGCAACCATCACCAATGATTCCGTTATAACATGTTAATGTTTTTTCTCGAACAAACTCAAATGCTCCAAGTTCATCTGATAATTTCCATGTTTCAGCCTTATCAATCCACATAAGTGGCGTGTGAATGACAAACGGGTAATCCATAGATAAATTTAAAGTAACATTTAACGATTTCACAAACACGTCACGGCAGTCTGGATAACCACTGAAATCAGTTTCACATACACCCGTTACAATATGACGTGCTCCAACTTGTTTTGCTAATACAGCAGCAAATGATAAGAAGAGTAAATTTCGTCCATCTACAAATGTCGATGGCAATTCACCTTCTTCATGTGTAATCTCCATATCCGTTCTCGTTAAAGCATTTGGAGCAAGTTGATTTAATAGACTCATATCTAGTACCGTATGCTTTATTCCTAGTTCTTTTGCAATTTCCGCTGCACAATCAATTTCTAGCTTATGACGTTGATTGTAATTAAACGTTACAGCTTCTACCTCTGCAAACTGCTCTATTGCCCAAAATAAACATGTCGTACTATCTTGTCCTCCACTAAAAACAACAACTGCTTTTTCTTTTTTCATTTCACTCATTCTCCTTCTCTACTATAAATAAGAAGAAAGAACGTTCTTGAACTGTCACAATAAAAAAACAAAACAATACCTAAGGATATTGTTGTTTCCATAGTTTTTTATAGAGGGAGTTCGCGAACCTCTCCCGCGCGGTGCACGGAATTTCTTCTTTCATTGACACAGCTTATTGTAACATATTGTATACTAGCGTAAAAATTTCTGATTTTTCAGCTATTTATTATTTCATTTCTTTCATTTTATAGTATGATTAATTTAATATAAGAAGAGAGGAGGCATCCCACTGAAACCCTTTATTATTTATCTCTTTTTAAATATATTATTCATCCTGATTACAATGCTCGTATATCATTTATTTTGGAATCAAAAAGGGAAACGCTCTCCTAAATTAAATTCAGCTATATTCATTGTACTCTGTTGCCTTGCTACCGTACTCTGTATTACATTTGCAGCAAAAACAAATAATGGTTTTCAATTTGATATGCGCCATATTGTATTAATTGTCGGTACATTAACGGGAGGGCCTATTGCTGGTGGTTCTATCTTAGTTGTATTAAACATATATCGCTTATTATTAGGTGGGATAGGTGTTTTCCCATCTCTTATCGGTTCTGTTCTTCTATTTATTGTTCTATTATTAACATATAAATTTTTCAATCGAACTTCTAATCGTATAAAAATAACACTTGCTATTATCTACAGTCTCACATACGGATTTAGTTGGATACCCTTCTTCCTTTCAAAGGTTACAAATAAGACTGATTATATACCGCATATTATTGTGTATGAATTATGTTCAATGCTTGGTACGATTCTAATTTTATATTTACTACACATATTACAAACTCAAGTTCGTCTCCAAAACGAACTTATAAATGCTGAAAAGTTTCATTTAATTGGTGAAATGGCAGCGTCTATCTCTCATGAAATTCGCAATCCATTAACTTCAACGAAAGGTTTTTTACAACTGTTACAATCAGATACATGCACTGAGCAGGAACGAAAATTATATATCGACATTGCCATTAATGGCATCGAACAAGCAAATCATGTTCTTACAGATTATTTAACCTTTGCTAAACCAAGCATTGAAAAAGAACAAACATTACAGTTAGAAGAAGAATTACTACATGCATTGTCGTTAATTACACCGCTTGCTAATTTAACAAATGTACGTACTCATTATATAAAGCAAAGCACTTCTTTTTTTATCGCTGGAGAAAAGCAAAAACTAAATCAATGTTTATTAAATATTTTAAAAAATTGCATTGAGGCTATGCCAAAAGGCGGTGATCTTTATTTCACATTAGTTCCTGATCATAAGCATATTCAGTTATATATAAAAGATACAGGAGTCGGTATGGATTCAGAACAAGTAAAACGTCTTGGTTCGCCCTTTTATTCAACGAAAGAAAAAGGTACTGGACTTGGAATGATGGTCGTATTCAGTGTTGTTCAAGCTATGAATGGAAAAATTGATATTATAAGTGAAAAAGGAATCGGTACAACCTTTTTATTAACTTTTCCACTCATACAAAAAACGTGATGAAATACTCATCACGTTTTTTCTGTTCCTTCAACTAATTCAGCAAAAGCTTTCACTTTTCCGTGCGGTTGTTGATTTTCTTTACGTGCTTTCCAGGCGCGCTCTTCTTCTCGCTTCTTCTTAGACATGTTTTTTCAACTCCTTCTTTTCTTTCTCCATGTAGTATTCCAAAATAAGAAAGAAAACTATGCACGTATCAAAAAAGAAGTGGTTTCCCACTTCTTCCACTTTAGCGTTGCAAAATTGCATGTTTCGCCTCTTTTAACTGCGTAAGATGTCTTTGTTCATGCAAATCAAGAAATTGAACCCATTGATACAAATTCAGATCATTAAAAACAGGATGCTTTAATCCATTTTCAAATAAATCTTTTTCATCTATAACACTATGAAGCGCGTGTAATAGTTCTTGGCGTGAATGTTCTAGTAATTGAATTCCTTGCTGTTTTTTCATTAAAGTTTCTGTTGGTTGCATTTGCTGAGGAGCTTCTCGTTTATGTGTGCGATCAAGCGTAAGTTGGAGGTCTTTAAATGGAGTCATGTTTCTTTCATTTTTTTGTAAAGCATATACAAGGGCAGACGTGACAGATTGTTCAACTAAATGCAAGTGGTGTAAAATTTGAATAATACTCCATTTATCACGGCGTGGCTTTACATTCACTTCTGTGTCATTTAACATTTCAATTTCTGATAATAGCGTGCTTCGAGTAGCCTGTAATGAGTTTACTAAACTTTCTAAACTTACATCCATATTAGATTGAAGCATACTTGTTCCCCCCTTTTGTTGGTGAAAAGAGGTGCTCCTTATTAGAAACACCCCTTCAGTATTCTGAATTTTCTTTTATTATCTCATCATTTTCCCATTATGTCGATGTTAAACATGTGAAAAAAGCGCATGTTTTTTACAATTTTGTGTCGTCAATCGCATGTAACCATGCTTCAATTTCTGTAATAACACTTTTCACACAGCCTTCAGCAAATGGTGATGTTAAATTTGCAACCTCTACTAATTCTAAGAACGATTTACTTCCACCTTGTTGGCACAGATTCACATAATCTTCCCACGCCTCTTGTCTATTATCTCTTGCACGTTTCCAAAATTGTAGCGCACAAATTTGAGCAAGCGTGTAATCAATATAATAGAACGGTGAGCTATAAATATGCCCTTGACGTTGCCAAAAACCACCGCGCTCTAAATAATCATTCTCCTCATAATCACGATGTGGTAAATATTTCTTCTCTATGTTACGCCATGCTGTCTTCGCTCTTCAGGTGATGCTTCAGGATTTTCATATACATAATGTTGATATTCATCAACAGATACACCATAAGGTAAAAACAGAAGTGCTGAACTTAAGTGAGAGAAGTAATATTTATCTGCATCTTCTTCAAAGAATAGCTTCATCCATGGCCATGTAAAGAATTCCATACTCATAGAGTGGATTTCACACGCCTCATATGTTGGCCAATTATATTCTGGAATTTCAAATTTACGACTTTCATATACTTGGAAGGCATGACCTGCTTCATGTGTTAATACATCAATGTCACCAGATGTTCCATTGAAGTTTGAGAAAATAAATGGCGCTTTATAATTCTCAATATATGTACAATATCCGCCACCAGCTTTTCCTTTTTTCGCAACTAAATCTAATAAATCATTATCTAGCATGAAATTGAAAAATTCATCTGTTTCAGCCGATAACTCTTTATACATTGTCTTTCCATGATCAACAATCCAATCCGCATCTCCTTTTGGAGTTGGGTTACCTGTAGCAAACTCAAAGTTTTCGTCGTAATAAGCTAACTTCTCTACACCGATACGTGCTTGTTGTCGCTTTCTTAATTCCGTTGTAACGGGAACGATATAATCTAGCACTTGCTGACGGTAATTAGCCACCATCTCCGCATTATAATCTGTACGGTACATTCTTGCATATCCAAGTTCAACAAAGTTTTTGAAACCTAAAGATTTTGCGATTTTCGTTCTCACTTTAACAAGCTCATCATAAATACGATCTAGTTCTTCCTCATTTCCAGCTAAAAATCCGTAGTATGCTTCACTTGCTGCTTTACGTTCGCTTCTTTCTTTTCCTTGCATAAACGGAATCAGTTGCGATAACGTTCTTTCTTCTCCAGCAAAGTCAATTTTTGCAGATGCTAATAACTGTGTATATTGCGATGATAATTTATTTTCTAATTGTAAATCTTTCACGACTTCATCTGAATATGTTTTTAAATCACATTCTGCTAGAGCAAATAATTGTTTTCCATAATACGCCTCTAATTCTTCACGAAATGGAGAATTAATGAGTGCCTTATAATATTTTGTACCATATCCTTGTACAACTGGAGAGAATTCATCAAAGAAATCCTGCTCCTCCTTATAAAAAGTATCCGTCGTATCAACAGAATGGCGAATGTAACAAAGGTTTCCCATTGTACCAAAATCGTTGCGAATCTCATTAATTGAATGAATGACTTGTTTTTGTTCTTCTACAGTTTTTGCGTTATCAAACTTCTCTAAAGCAACAGTAAATTTCTCTTTTAACTCTTCAATATTTGGGCGTTTATATTCATAGTCTTTAAATGACATGAACGAGCCTCCTCTCCATTACATACCTTTATTATAATTCAATACGTATTCTTGAATTCCCTCTTAATTTTCAACAAATTTCGGCAGTGACTGCCCTGAGTTCATTACAAATAAAAAAGCCTTGGATTTATTTATCCAAAGCTCCTTTGGAACATATTATTTTTCATACTTCCCAATTTTTTTTAATAAATCAAGTAATTCATCTTTTTCATCTTTCGTTAACATTTCAAAAGACTGATGTATAACTTTCTCATGCCCCGGAAAAATAGAAGCAATAAAGTTCTCGCCAGACTCAGTTAATTGCGCGTAAATAACACGTCTGTCATTCGGACATGGAATTCTCTTTACTAATCCCTTTTTCTCCAGCTTATCTACAACATATGTAATGCTGCCACTAGCTATTAAAATACGCTCACCAATTTGCTGAAGTGGTTGACCGCCTTTATGATATAGCAGTTCTAATACAGCAAATTCAGTTGGATTTAATCCGTTACTTTGTATAGATTTATTTGTAGTATCCATAACAGAACGATGTACACGAGATAATGCAATAAATACTTTTAAAGATTGAGAAATATCTTCTCGTTCATTATTTGATGTCATACAACTTTCAACCCTTCACTTAAATTCTCAGCAATAAAAAGAAAATGCCACTTCATACTTCATGTGAATTCCGAATGAGCATTCACTCATCCATTTCCTCTCCCCTAATATATTAAGAATCATTCTTGAATAAAAACATGACAATTTTAACATAGTTTATATATAATGATAATAAAAAAAGAAGGAGTACCACATTTGAAAGTCAAATTCCAAAGCATAATTGTATATATATTGCTTGTTATCCTACCGACAATAGGGATTGGTGCTACATTTTATTCGTATCATACATATAAAATGAAACAGGAAAACAAATTATCTGCTCATACAGTTCTCTTTTTATATAGAGATTATTTGGATCATCATCTTGGTGAAGCAATTTCTGCTTTAGACATGCTTGCAAAAGTTGTAGGCACCGAGACTGGTAATATAAATGGCATTAAACAAATTGTACATGATACAGATGGAAACGATGCACGCTTTTCTGGTCTATATTACGCTACACCAGAAGGAGTCATTACAATCGCATCTGAAGATGAATCAAAGCCTATAGATGTTTCAGACCGTAAATATATTCAAGACGCGCTCCAAACTAAAAAAACCACTGTATCATCAGTCATTACTGATCGCGTTCTTGGACATAAAGCTATTATAATTGCTGCCCCCATATTTAATAAACAGAAGGAGCTCTCAGGATTATTATTAGCTAGTTTACGCTTTGATTACATTTCATCTTCTTTAAATGCCATTAAACCACAATACCATTTTGAGGTAACTGATAAACATGATGTAGTTTTTCTAACCGATGATAATAACGACACAAGTGATACGCATTCTAATATGCTTACTACCCCACTCCAAAGATTAAATTGGAAGGTCTCTGTTTCTCCATTACCTATTCATCAAAAAACCTTATACCAGTGGGTTACAATAGAGTGTATAGCTACTTTATTTTTAATGTCTATTTTATTTTTACTTGCTCAATATATTTTGTTAAAACGGCAAACAAAACTTGAAAGACAACAAAATGAACTACAGAAAATTGAATTAGTTGGAACTTTTGCAGCGAGTACAGCACACGAAATCCGTAATCCTCTTACTGGAATTAAAGGGCTCGTCGCTCTATTAAAAGAGAAATATAAAGATGAGCAAGATCAGTTCTACTTTTCCGTAATTGAACAAGAAATAGAGCGAATCAATGAAATTGTAAGTGAATTTCTTATTCTCGGAAAGCCAACCGCCATCATCGAACAAACGTATGATGTAAGAACAATTCTAAATGAGGTAGCATTAATTATTCAATCTGAGGCGAATTTACATAACATTGTATTCCATTTACATTTGCCAGACCATCCTGTTCATATCCATTGTTCGAAAGACCATATGAAACAAGTGGTTTTAAACATTACAAAAAATGCAATTGAGGCCATGACTTCTAGTGATACACTAACCATTGTAGTAAAAAACAATGAAACACACGCACAATTGCAGATTATAGATACTGGAAAAGGGATTCCGCAACATATTCAAAAACACCTCTTTCATCCGTTCTTTACTAATAAAGATACTGGAACAGGTCTTGGACTTGTCATATGTAAACGAATTGTAGAGATGTATAATGGGCATATTTTTATTGACAGTACAGAAAACGAAGGAACAACAGTTCATATCGAAATTCCGTTACACATAGTATAATTATCCTTATCCTATAAGGGTAATTATACTTATTTCATAAAACCAGCCACAAGCATTCGCCAAAAATTATTTGATTTTCCTTCATACCCGATTTGGAAAATAGGTATTTTTATAATTGAAAACCATTTCGGTGTTTGTTTTTCTTTATAACATTGATATTGTAAAATAAGCTTGTCCAATTCTTGACTAACTTGAATTGTCTCCCTACTATTTAGCCCACTTGTTAATCCTAGTTGAATCATTTCTTCACGTTTCATATGAATATCACGTGAAAGCCTTTCTAATGTGTACTTCCTTTTTACAGTAAACATCCATATCCCCCTTATTATACTTCCATGCTCTTAACTTCACTTCTCCATTGACTTTTTTAACTACTTAATCATATGCAAATTTGAAGAATCAGAAAATTTAACATTTTCTCCCTGTAATTTACAAATCTTTACCCTCACTTTGAGAATTATTACAAATTATTCTATCTTTGTAAATACATTCGCAATAATAGACATTTTTTTCATCTTGTTTTTTTATAAATTCTACGTAAACCGGGGATTCTTAATTTTCCATCTACTTTTCTTCGACATTTTTTGTTTAATTTATATAAAAAAGCAAAACATAATGATGATTGATAAAGTGAAACTTTAATCAGTGTTTTTTGTTCAGCCCCCACTGATTATTAGCATTCACCAATCGGGCGTTTATAGGCAGTGGGTCTCCCACCTATCCAGCCCAATGTTGAGGTGGGAGTCTTACTCCCCACAAATAGCGGGATAACAATAGAAAGGAAATATTTATATGCGAAAATATACGATTGCATTATTCATCATTGTTTTGTTTTTACCGTCCTTCTTATTTCCTATTCAAGCAAATGCTCATACGAATAAAGTTGCTATTGTCATTGATGATTTCGGAAATAATATGAAGGGGACTAATCAAATGTTATCACTTCCCATTCCACTCACTGTTGCTGTTATGCCTTTTCTTCCTTCCACAAAAGAAGATGCAATAGCTGCCCATAAGAAAGGCCATGAAGTTATTATACATATGCCAATGGAACCTATAAAAGGTAAAAAAGAATGGCTTGGGCCGAAAGCAATTACAACTGATTTAAGCGATGAAGAAATAAACAACCGACTTGAACAAGCGATTCAAGAAGTACCGCATGCAATTGGAATGAACAATCATATGGGGTCAAAAGTAACAGCGGATGAAAGAATTGTTCGCCTTATACTTGCTGCTTGTAAAAAACACGGTTTATTTTACTTAGATAGTAAAACGAATCCTAATAGTGTCGTCCCAAAAATCGGAAAAGAATTAGGAGTTCCTATTATTGAAAACCAACTATTTTTTGATGATGTGTATACAGCAGGACATATTTCAAAACAAGCCCAATTACTCATCAAAAAAATTCAAGAAAAACCTATTATGGTAGCTATCGGGCATGTGGGCCCTCCAGGTGAAATTACATCACGCGTTATTGAAACTTCTATCCCTAAAATTCGTGAGCATGCAGACTTTATTTTCTTATCTGATCTAGCATTATCCCCGCCTCCTGTTTCAAAATAAAGTTCATTACTCACATATAATCAGCCCTAACCAATTGGGCTTTTATGGGCAATCCGTCCCCCCACTTAACTTCTTTACTTGCGCTGAATTTTGAGGCTCGGATTTTACTGCCCACAAATGGCGGGACAAAAAAGTACCTATCTATATATAAC
Organism: Bacillus sp. PPSBB_2; assembly: GCF_045291115.1. Taxonomy (NCBI): domain Bacteria; kingdom Bacillati; phylum Bacillota; class Bacilli; order Caryophanales; family Bacillaceae; genus Bacillus; species Bacillus sp. PPSBB_2. The sequence continues at coordinate 1,427,517 of NZ_CP147983.1, read as the reverse complement.
AGATAGGTACTTTTTTTAACTTAAATATAATCTACATGACTCACTCTGAATCCTTTTTTCTCTATTTTTCCGATTAATTGCTTTAATCTTGTTTCATCTAACTCATCTGATATATTTACAATAACGCGGCGGATATATTGATCACCGTTATCTAACGTAAATAGGCCACCGATATTATATGCTTTTAACAATGTCCCAAGCTCTTTAATCGTTCCCTTACAATCTTGTGTTGCAATTGTTAATATATAACCACCTGTTCGCATACCAAATGAATCTTCAATAACATCAAATATATTCGAATGCGTTAACATACCGACAAATTCATTATAATCATTTAGCACGGCTAAAAACGGAAGCCGACGAATTACATAAAAAGCTCTGAAGAATGAATCCTTTTCAAAAATAAATGCATTGGAATCATCAAGCGTATCCCCTGCACTTACATGCTCTAATCCGCTATTGCATTTTTTTTCTAATAAATCTACTTTATAAATAATCCCCGTGAATTTCTTCTCATCTTCTGCTAATACCGGGATGGCTCGAAATCCCGTTTCGTTCATCATTTGCAGTGCCTCTTCACCAGAATCATTTATCTTGCAAAATGTTACTTGCTGCTTTGGCAGAAAATGATATTTAACTCGCAAAATATGTTCCTCCTTACATGTCAACATGTAATCTATATATAATAAGGAGACCTATATTTTATGAGTGAAATTATTTTTAAAACGCTTTCATTTATTTATTAACTTGTATCCATATCACATCCATTTTTATATAACAGAGCTCCTTGCACCCTTAATCATTAATAACTTTACATGATAGTTCATTAAATATTCTATACCCTCTAGCCATTTTTTCGCTTCTTCTGGCGTTTTTCCCCACACAATCATGCCGTAATTATGAACAAGAACTACTCCTCCACCTTCAATGAAATTCGGAACATTGCTTTCTAATAAATCAGCGAATTTTTTTTCATCTTCTACAATTGGAATTGTCATTTCTGTTATACCTTCTTTTCCGAAAACACGCTCCACACTGCGTTTATCGAACGTTACTTCTCCTTCTTCCCCATATAACTCTGATATTAAATGACTATCTACAGTCTGCACTTGTAAAATACATCCTGCACTACTTTTTTTATAAATATCCGCATGCATAAATGACTCTGCAGCTGGTTTTTCTTCATTTTCAAATACTGACTCGCACATGCAATTTACGACAATAAAATCTTCTTCCGAAAATAGCCCTTTATCTCTTCCCTCAACATTTACTAAAAATGTTAACGGCTCTTTTGACGTACATAGCGATAAGCTAATTTTGGTACCATAAAACCAATCACGAAGTGCCAATTCAGATTTCACATCTTTTAATTCATTCCATTTCTTCAGAAAAAATAACATTTCGTCACCCCCGGCATAATATTCATATAAGATTCGAATCCTTTCTATGTAAAAGGAATATTTTTTGATTATTCTAAAAATTTAATTGAATTATCACATGAGAACGCTTTTTTGTCAATATAGTTTCGTGGTTCTTCTTTAAAATAGGCTATTCATATGTCTATACTCCTATCTATTTCCTATTTCATTTTGCACATAAAAAATACGCTATTCTTTAATTAAAGAATAGCGTATTTTCCTCATTTTTTATCCCGCATTAACGGGCAGCCCGATTGGTGAGGGCTACTAATCAGTGGGGAATGAACAAAACCCCCACTGAATAAAGTTTCACTTTATTTCTTTATTGCATTATACAAAAACTGTGCGTATTGTTCACGTGTTACGAAATTATCTCCTAAAAAATTCCCTTCCCCGTCGCCTTTTGATATTTTATTATCCACTAAAGCTTTCACATATCCTTTCGCCCAATGGCCATTTGGTACATCTTTAAAATTCTCTGCACTATTTTCATTTTCTTTTAACTGAAATACTCTTTGTAGTACTACTGACATTTCATATCGAGTTAATACTCCATCCGGACGGAACATACCATTTCCATAGCCTGTCATAATTCCAGCTTGAACCACTGCATCAATAGCCGTTTCATACATATTTCCTTTCGTATCTGTAAATGCCGTTTTTTGTTCTAGATTATTTTCTAATTTTAAATATCTTTGTATTAGAAGTGCTACTTGTCCACGAGTAATGTTATCACCAAATCCAAATTCACCATTTCCATAGCCTATAAATAATTTTTCTTTCGCTAAGTAATTAATTGCTTCTTCTGACCAATGTCCCTTTGGTACATCTTTAAATTCTACCACTTCTGTTTTCTCATCTTCTTTAGATGTATTACCGTCTTTACTTTCTACTACATTTTGAATAACAGATCCTGTAAAGAAGATTCCTGTATCCGCGAATGGATCTTTCACACCAAATTCATATACTTTCTCACCTGGTGTACTCCATTTCACTACACCATTACTATACGTACCATTATCGCTCTTCAGACGGATTTTCGTAGAAATCTCACCATCTTTTTCATATATAGGTACTTTTACTTCTTTATTTACTTCTGTTTCCTCTAAAAATACTTTTTGATTTTGGACATTAATATAAGCCGTCTTACTTAGTTCTATAACTGGTCGGACATCACGGATTTCATTTGCAACAAAACTTAGAAATACTAATTTTTTTAAATTACTAACTGGTGATAAGTCTGAAATATAATTCGCTTCTAAATCAAGCTTTTGTAAGTTTACTAAACTTGATAATGGAGTAATATCTTTTAACTCGTTGTTGGGTAAGTTTAAAATTTTCAACTGTGTCATCTTACTTAGAGGAGTAACATCTGTTATTTCATTTTTCCCTATCCATAGCTCTTGTAATTGATTCAATTGATCAATGCCTGATAAATCTTTCACTTTATTACGTGTTAATACTAAATCTTTTAACGGTAACGTATAAAGCGGTTTAATATCTTCAATTTGATTACCTGCTAAAGTTAAGTATGTTACATTTTTCAAATTGCTTAATGGAGCAACGTTCGTAATTTTATTATTTGCTAAATTCAAGTAATCTAGTTGTTCCATTTTCGCTAATGCTGTTACATCTTCTATTTGGTTGCCTGATAGAAATAAACTTTTTACATTTTTCATTTCAGTTAGTGGTGCAACGTTTGTAATTTTATTATTACTTAAATCAAGGGATTCTAAATTATCCATCTTAACAAGTGGCATTACATCTGCAAATTCATTACCACGCAAAGCTAAATGATTTAATTGCTTTAAGTTCGCAAAGAACGACGGATCCTTTATCTTCGCATTCGCAACTGTTAAAGATTTTAAATTTGGCATATATTTTAATGCACTATAATCAAGTATCTCATTTGTATTTAAAAACAAATCCTTTACTTGTAATAAATCTTCTTTCGTAATTGGTGTATTTAAATCTTTTCTATTAAATACTTTTTTATTAACAAGCTCTCTTAATTTGTTATCTGTTATCATATTTTGATTATCAACTGGATTATCCGTTTCCGTATTTCCTGAATTAGAGTTATCATCTGGTTTCTCTGTTTCTTTGTTACCTACAGTTGGATCTTTAATTTCAAATTGAACTTGATATTTGTGATCATATCCAATAGCTGGAATAAGTATATGCATTTGCATATTGTGCTTCTTCTCAAACTCGCCAATTTCAAATTGAACTACCTTCGTTCCATTCTTCCTCTTATCTTCTGACAAAACCTTCACATCATGAAATACACCAGGCTGGTTTTTATCTTCTATTCTAAGATATTGAAAATAATCGCTATCTTGCATTGTTACAGTGACAATTTTTTTGCCAGCTGCAATCGTTACTTTAGGATCTTTTATATATTGAGAAACCATAGATGGCTCATCTTTTTGGTCCTTATATATTTTAATCTCAGTATCATACGTGCGATCACTCGCTGCTGCTACCGATTGATTTGCTTCAACTTTTAATGCCGCTAATGCTGGAGTAGAGTACGTAGCAAATGGAATCGCTAATGTTGTCGCTACTACTAGCGCCTTCATATAATTTTTTTTCAAAATAATATCCCCTATCATATATAATTTTCACAATTGATAACATTTATCAATTAATCACAAATAAATGATAATGAATCTCATTATCATTGTCAATGAGAATATTACATTAAATTTATATTTTTAAAGGTACAAAATAAAAAAGCCCTTTATTCAAAGGGCTTTTTTACCTATCGTATGAAGAATTTCACTTTTTTCCTTCTCATTGATGACACCTATTTTTTGCAAAATATTCGCGTACAATACAAGTTTATTATATATTCGTTCTGACATGTTCTCCCTTCTTTCCTTCGACCAACTTTTTTTGTATTGGTAAATTATATGAAAGAGGTGAGAAAATGTGTCCACTTTTTGCATAACTGCAAATCTTTTATTTTACGATTTACAGATAATAAAACTCCCTCCTAAAAATTAGGTGGGAGTTTATGTGCTTTCACTGTATTTAACAAACTGTCCACTGAATATTATGCTTCATAAGTTCTTCTTCAAAGCTATATGGCATTTTTTTATCACAAATTACGTGTTGAATACGCGAAATTGCTGCTATACGATAATTCCCTTTCACGCCTACCTTCGTATGATCACATAAAATATATGTTTTCTCAGCTAATTTCATCATCGCCTCTGACAATTTCGCTTTCTCTAATTCAAAGCTGGAAACTCCAAAACTAGGTAATAACCCATCAATCGAAACAAACGCTTTATGAAAATGGAATTGCTGTATGACTTGCTGAGAAATAGACCCTGATACACGCGAATGCTTTGGAGATACTTTTCCACCTATAAATAAAACTTCACCATGAAACATCTTTTTATTAATAGAAGAAATTAATTGTGTTGCGACTGGAAATGAACTTGTTACAATTGTTAAGTTCTTACGATGAACAAGGTATGGAACCATCTGAAGCGGTGTACTTCCATCATCAATTGCAATGACATCACCATCTTCTACAAATGTCGCTGCTTTATAACCAATTCTTTTCTTCTCTTCTATATGTAGCATTTCTCTTTCTAACATTGGTGCCTCTACTCCAGCGCCTGGAAGTTGAACAGCTCCACCATACACTTTTTTCAGCTTCTTTTCACGATCTAATTCTTCTAAATATCGACGAATCGTTTCTGTTGATACAGCAAATTCTCTCGCTAATTCTGAGACCTTTACTTTCCCTTTAAATTCTACCTTTTCAAGAATGGTTCGCTTTCTTTCTTCTCCTACTACAGACATAGCTTCACCTCATTTATATCTCCCTTATAAACTTCCTTACTTATACAAAGTTATAATTTTCTTTATAAGTAGAAACTTCTTCATGAATATGAATACCGCGCTTTGCTAGCTCATCAAAAATCAATTGTGGATTTTCAAAGGCTTCTTCAGGCGTAACAACACCCACCCTATTTACATTTCCATTTGCAATTAACTCTGTAGCAACCCCAAATGGAATACCGACGTTTCTCGTATACGCTCTTAATTTTTCCCATCCTACAACAGAACCATCAGATAACGGATGTGTATGATATAACACATGTCTTTGCTTCTCATTATTTTTCATACCTATTACTTCTACATGAAGTGCATAACCATAAAGCTCTGTTTCTTGACCTTCTTTCGGTTGCAATAAATACTGCGAAATACAATCCATAATTCCTATTTCTTTCCCGTTTATTTCAATCTGATCATTACGCAATATGCCGTAATCATATAAAGCACGTACAAGTTGCATATTTTGCTTTGGCCAAGTTCCTCTCGTCTCTATCAGTTTGACACCTTTATTTTCTAGTGCCTTTGCTAACGTAATCGTTTCAGAATGCGGAATGATATACTGTGTTGCCTTACCATAAGGCGCTGGCAATTCTATTTCTCTCGGACGCGCAAACGGAAGTACTTGCTTAAATTCACCATCTTCATACACTATACGCGATGATAAATGTGGATCATATTCATATGTCGTTGTCTCTGTAATTGAAGCAGAAAAAGCAATCGGACGATACGAACCGTGACTTACACGGACGGACTCTACAGTATCCAGTTGATTTGCTGCATGCATTGCCATCATTTGCGTTACACCTGGCGTCATGCCAAATCCAGGTAAACATGTTTTTTCATTTTGAACAAATATAGCATGCGATTCATTTTCTTCACCAAATCCATTTAAGTTCACACCGTGACAGCCTGCTTCTGCAATACAGCGAGTCGACAATCCGTTTAGCTTTATCGTCGTACCGTCCATTACAATGTCATAACCTTTCATTTTTGCAACCGTATCCTCGTGATTCGTTACATCTACTTTTACAAAATCAACACGAGGATCGTTGAGCCATTCTACTACTTTACGGCCCTCTTCCTCGTTAAAATCGGCTACAGTAATCGTCTCAAAAGATGAAAATTGAACTAAATCCAAAATAGCTTCACGACAAATTTTACCTGCTCCACCTAAGCAAAATACTTTCACCCAATAACAGCTCCTTTAGCCATACAATCAACTAAGCGATTAATATCTTCTTCATGTACATCACCGATATTTCCAATGCGGAACGTATCTACTTTCGAAATTTTCCCAGGGTAAATAACAAATCCATAACGCTTTAATTCGTTATATAACTGTTGAAACTCAAACCCCTCTTTTGGATAAATGAAAGATGTAATAATAGGAGATTGATATTTCTTATCTACTAGTGGCTTAAATCCGATTTCTCCCATTCTATTCACTAGTAGTTTTTGATTGTTGTAATATCGATTGTAACGCGCTCTTACTCCACCTTCTTTTTCTAGCTCAAGTAGCGCTTGATAAAAAGCATGTACAACATGTGTAGGCGAAGTAAAACGCCATTTCCCATTTTGTTTTTCCATCGTTTCCCACTGATCATATAAATCAAGAGATAAAGAGCGTCCTTGCCCTTTACACTTCAATAATTCATCACGTTTTGCGATTACAAATCCGAATCCAGGAACCCCTTGAATACACTTATTTGCACTACTAATTAAAAAATCAATTTGTAAATCAGCAATGTCTATTTCAATCCCACCGAAACTACTCATCGCATCAACAATTGTAACCTTTCCATACTGTTGTCCTAATTTACATACATCTACAATTGGATTTATAATTCCTGTCGTTGTTTCACAATGAACAACTGCAATATGCGTAATCTCTTTATCTTCTTGCAATAACTTTTCTACTTCTACAATATTAGTAGGTTCCCACTCTTCTGTTTGACTGATCACTACATCAATCTGTAACATCTCTGCCATTTGCACAATTCGCTTACCGTACGCACCATTTGTACAAACGAGAAGCTTCCCATTTGCCGGAATAACAGAACCAATTACTGCTTCAACTGAAAACGTACCGCTTCCTTGCATTAACACTGTTGTATATTTCTCTTCTTCCTTCGTCGCTAACGATACAAGTTTAGCTCTTACTTCTTGCACCATCGTATTATATTCATCATCCCACGTACACCAATCGTATAGCATAACTTCTTTTACTGATTTTGTTGTCGTTAATGGTCCTGGTGTTAATAATAAGTAGTGATTTTCATTCATGATCCCGTGCCCCTTTTATGAAATAATAAGTTCTTGTTTCTCGATATGTTCCATTACGTTTTCGAGCTCCTGCATCGTTTCAATCGTAAAATGAGCCCCATTTTCAACAAACCGATTACGAACTATTTCTATTTTTTCACGAAGCTCTACCGAATCCATACTCTCCACTTCCTCTTCCGTTAAACCAAGCTCACTACTTCCAAGAATTACACCAACTGTCCACATTCCAGCATTTCTACCTTCTTTCATATCTGATACTGTGTCCCCTACTTTTATCATATGGTTCATCGGATACACACCAAGTTCCATTGCATTTTTATAGCACATCCATGGATATGGACGGCCTGCTGGAACATCATCTGGCGTAACAAGAAAATCAGGTTTATATCCTTGTAACACTGCTTCCTTTGCTACAATTTCCATCATTTCTCTCGTATAGCCCGTTGTTGAACCGATTTTAATGCCTCTCTCACGTAAAGAAGCGATTACTTCTTTTACCCCATCAATCGGCGTAGCATAACTTGGTAAAATAGAAAAGAGAATTTCTTCAAACTCTTCATACATCTCATGAATGTCTGCTTCTGTTGGTAATTGACCGAAGACACGCTTCCACTCATCCGCAATACGAGGCATTTCTGTTAGTGCCCTTACATGATCTATTTTTAATAATCCCATTGGCTTACGTGCTTCTTCTGCTGTAATTTCAACGCCCCGTTTATGAAAAATCTTCATGAATACTTCTAGCGGTGCAAAGCATCCGTAATCAACCGTCGTACCTGCCCAATCAAAAATAACTGCTTCAATTTTCATTCTGTCCATCACCCTTCTTACTTATCTTTTTTGCCATTGTGAAGTTCGGTTACGAAGTGCTTTCGTTCCCCATTCATATACAACTCTCACTACAATATTTGTAACAACAATAAGTACACTCATTGCAGCTGCTGGCGCTACATTTCCTGCATCATCCATATTTACGATTGATACGGCAGCTAGTTTAAAATCAGCTGCATATAGGAACACAACTGCCGATACAGTTACCATTGAATTTACGAAGTAGTACATTACCATTTCTAAAATTGCTGGTAAACACATTGGTACTGTTACTCGGAAGAATGTTTTATAAAACGGAATACCCATCGACTGCGAAACAAGCTCAAACTCTCGGTCTAATTTCTTTAAGGCAGTCGTTGCCGTGACAAATGTTACAGAATAAAAATGAATGATATTTACTAGTACTAATACAGCGATTGTTCCGTATAAAGAATGAAACGGATTCGTTACTGATAGTCCAAGAATTTGAATCGTTGGTTGACTAAAGAAAAAGACATATCCTAATCCGAGTACTAAACCTGGTATCGCTAACGGCACTATAGAGAAAAAGTAACCTGTTTTTCTAAAAAATTGTAGCTGGTCTATTTTCTCAATTGCATATGCGAATACAAATGTTAAGATCGCCCCAATAACTGCTGTAACTGCTGAAACAATTACGCTATTTTTAAATGCTTCAAGTCCATCTCCTGTTAAACTTGAAAAATTAAAATGCTCAAATGTAAAACTCATATTATATGGCCATACTTTCACACTTGCAGCAATACCAACTGCAACAAATAATAGAATGATCATAAGGGTAATCACACTACAATATATGAATGAGATTACATCTCTTTTCTTATTAGCTATTATTCTGTATGGTACTGCTTTTGAAGATAAGAAATTCGCCTGCTTTCTTTGCGTAATACGATCAACTACAAATGCGAATATAGCTGGGATTAATAAAATCATTCCGACAGTTGCACCCATCGGCATATTTTGCTGTCCAATTACTTGTTTGTATACGTCAGTAGCAAGCACATTATATTGCCCACCAACAATTTTTGGTGCCCCAAAATCAGTAAAACTAAGTGTAAACACAACAAACATTGCACTAATTAATCCGTACTTTACACTAGGTAAAGTAACCGTGAAAAATTGCTTTGTTTTACTGGCTCCTAACATATTAGAAGCTTCATATAAACGATAATCAGATCCTTGAAAGGCAATTAGCAATATGAGAAAGGCTTGCGGAAATGTATACATAACTTCAGCTATTACAATTCCTACTGGTCCATATAAAGGGATTTGTATACCTTCAAATAAACCAAACATTCCTTTCGTTACTAGCCCTTGATTACCAAATAAATATGTAAGTGCTATACCGTGCATCATCGTTGGTGCAAACAATGGTAATAACGCTACATACTGAAATACACGCTTTCCAAAAACATTCGTACGGGCAATTGCATATGCGTAAACGAATGCGATTGCAACTGAAATAATTGTTGTTGCGCCCGAAATCCATACTGTATTTTGTAAAGACTGAACTAAAGTTGGTGTTGTGAAATATTTACTGAAATTCGATAAACCAACGAAAACTCCATCTTTATTATAAAAAGCTTGTGTAAATAGTTGTAATAGCGGTAATACAAGTATGATAAGGAAAGAAAAAATCATACCGATAATTACGAGCCTTTGGATCCATTCCTCTTTCCCTATACTTCTCTTAATCTTTTTTTTCGTACTTTCTACCTTATAGTTTTCTAACATCTCCATCTATACAATGACCTTCTTTCCATATGACAACATATGATTTTCTGAGAAAGAGATTTGAATCGGCTTTCCTTTTCTAATAGCCGTTGCTTCTACTTCTGATGCTAATATATCCACTACAATTTTCTCATTATAAAGGTGTGTGTTTTCTTCTAAGACTCGCACTTCCGTCCGATATACAGATCCGCGAAATTCCATACTTTCCACAACTGATTTAATACCGTCCTTTTGTACAATTGTTACATGTTCAGGACGAATTGCATGTTCTTCGTTATTTTTCGAAAAGAAATTAATAGAACCAATAAAATCTGCCACAAACGGATTGGCTGGTCTTTGATAAATCTCCTCTGGTGTTCCAATCTGCATAATTTCCGCATGATTCATTACAACAATTTTATCAGCCATCGTTAATGCCTCTTCTTGATCATGCGTTACCATAATCGTCGTTACTCCTATTTTCTCTTGCAAATCACGCATTTCCCTACGTAATTTTTCACGCACTTTTGCATCTAAAGCTGATAACGGCTCATCGAGTAACAAAATATCTGGAGACAGAGCGAGCGCACGTGCAAGTGCTACTCGCTGCTGTTGTCCACCAGACATTTGAGCAGGATATTTATCTTTTACATTCAGCAAATCTACAAGTTTTAACGCATCTAGCGCTTTCTCTTTCACTTCTGCTTTCCCATATTTTTTTGTCTTTAAGCCGTATTCAATATTTTCAAGTGCTGTTAAATTCGGAAATAAAGCATACGATTGGAAAACCATTCCGAAGTTTCTCTTTCCAGGAGGCAATGCTGTAATATCTTTTCCATTCACAGCTATACTGCCAGTCGTTGGTTCCTCTAGTCCCGCTAAAATGCGAAGCAACGTCGTTTTCCCACAGCCACTTGGGCCTAATAAACAAACAAACTCATTTTTTTTCACAGTAAAAGAAATATCTTTTAACGCTGTAAATGCATCAAACTGTTTTTGAATGTGTTGAATTGATACATATTCGCTCATTTTTCTCTCTCCCACTCACTTACTTTTTCGGTTCTGCTTTTTGGCCAAACTCTTTTTCCCATTTTTCTAAAATTTTGTCACGATTTTCTGCTGCCCATTTAAAGTCATTCTTTTTATATAATTTTTCCGTAACATCTTTCGGGAATCCCTCTGGAAGTTTATAGTCATTTTTAATTGTCGCAAATCCATTTTTCTCAAAGTATAACTTCATTACATCATCAGTAATTGCCCAATCTAAAAATGCTTGCGCTAATTTATCATTTTTCGCATTATCTTTCTTAATAAGTGCGTTCGCTTCTACTTCCCATCCTAATCCTTCTTTCGGCAGTACAACTTCAACTGGTGCACCTTTTTGTTTCTCTTTTAAAGCACTATAAACCATTGATACACCGACTGGATATTCACCTGCTCCTGCTAATTTCGCTGGTTTTGAACCTGAATGCGTATAACTTGCCATATTATCATGAAGTTTCTTCATGTAATCCCAGCCTTTATCTTCACCCATAATTTGTAGCCATGCAGAAACTGTTAAAAATCCTGTTCCAGATGATGCTGGATGTGGCATAACAAGTGTTCCTTTATACTCTGGTTTCGTTAAATCTTCATATGATTCTGGCATCGGTAAATTTTTCTTCTTTAACTCTTCTTTATTTACAGCAATCCCCGTCATAAATGCAGTATTTCCTACCCATTTTTCAGGTTGCTTATCATCTTTAAATTGTGGAAGAACACGATCTGCTCCTTTTGGAGAGTATCCTTTTAACATATCTTTTTTATCTAAAGCTAATAGACTTGATGCCGCAGTTCCCCATACAACATCTGCTTGTGTATTTTTCCCTTCAGCTAGTAATTTCGCAGTAATAACTCCTGTTGAATCACGTACAATGTTCAATTTCACATCAGGATATTTCTTTTTAAAGGAATCAAGATAAATTGGTACAAGCTCTTCTTCAATGGCTGTGTAAACAGTTAATGATCCAGATAATTTGTCATCTTTCACTTTCGCTCCAGCACTTTCTTCTTTCTTTGCACCACACCCCATTAATAACGAAAATACCATTCCAGTCGCTACAGCTTTAAAGATTGTTTTTTTCACTGTTTCTCTCTCCTTTTACAAATCTTATGTACAACTCAAATATAAACAACTAGTGTAAAAGCAGTATTAAACCAACATTAATCTTTTGTTTGTTGTTTGTTTTTGTGTAATACGTTGCTACTTCTATGTTTTTTCGCATTTTTCTGCTAATAGAAAACACTAAATTTACAAATAATTAAAAAAACCTTTATAATCCCACAAAAAAATGAGGCGTTTGTAAAAAACGCCTCATTTTTGTTTCCCTTTTTTTGAATTACGATTAGCATACTTTGCGCTATTTTCTCCTTCATACTCTAATGCAAATTCTGCATCTGGTAAGCTTTCTTTCGGAGTTTTATTATTATTGATTGCCGCATTTTGTTTCACTTTTCTTTTTACCAATACATTCACCTGCTCTCAAGAAATCACTTTCTACTCTATTTTGAAACAACTTAAAATAATTATTACTGGCAAGTGTTAACAAGTACATAAGAGGCGTTCGATGGAAATACTACATATGAAGAAACCATTATAAAAAGGAGCGATGATTTTGAAGAAAAAAGAAAAGATTCAATCACCGATTTTAGACGAAACGCTCCCGCATCAAATGAATTTTCCATCTTTTAAAGGAACAGGAAAAACGATGCAACAACCTTTTGTGAATCAATATGATGTTGTAATTGGAGACAGTAAATATAATTCCGAGAACAGTCCGCTTAACAATTGGAGTGATGAAGTAGATCCTGCCATTATGGCTGGCGATGAGTGGATCCATCCTACAAATGATATTGGCTGGATTTCAGAAGAAAATCAAGAATTGCTAAAAAACGAAGCGGATAATAAAAATGAAGCTTTTATGCATCCACAATTTGGCATTAACGACTAAAAAACCATTCTACCTAACGTAGGTAGAATGGTTTCATACTATCCAATAATAATCCGCTCTTTCGGGTATTTATAGCGAGGTGGTTGTTCCCTTCCACCACTAGCTAAAATAAATGTTAAAATGCCAACGCGTCCGATAAACATAAGCACAATAAGTACAAGTTTCCCAACAGTTGTTAAATCAGGCGTAACACCTGTTGATAGTCCCGTCGTTCCGAAAGCCGAACAAACTTCAACAATTAAGCTCATAAGCGGTACATTTTCCGTAATAGATAAAATGAATAGCGCAGTAGCACATAACAAAATCCCCATCGTCATAACGACAGATGCTTTCAGTACATCCTCTTCATGTAGCTGACGTTTGAAGACTCTAACTGTTCTACCGCCCCTTGCAAAGGTGTATAGTGACAATATACTAACAGCAAATGTTGTTGTACGTATTCCGCCCCCAACCGAACTTGGAGATGCCCCTATAAACATTAATATACTCATAAATAAAAGCGTCGGTTGTGACAATTCACGTATATCCATCGTAGCAAGTCCACCACTTCGCGTCGTCACAGATTGGAATAATGTATAAAAGACAGTTTCATGCCATGACTTTCCTACTAAAAAATGATTTCTCTCCAGTAAAAAAATCATAATTGTACCAACAACAACGAGTGCAAAAAATGTTGTTGTCGTCAATTTTGTAAATAATGAAAAACGGAATAATTGTTGTCTCCTTTTACTAAGGAATTGTTTCACTTCCATTAGCACAGGGAAACCAATCGCTCCCAAAATAATTAGTAACATATGAATCATTTGAACAATATAATCTTTTTTATACGGAATTAATGATTGTCCTGTTAAATCAAATCCGCCGTTCGTAGTCGCACTAACAGCTGCAAAGAAACCGTGAAAATAAGCTTCTTGCCAAGTCGGAAAGTAAAGTAAAAATCTTGTACCTAATAGGATTGCTCCAATAAGTTCTATTGAAATAATTACAATCAAAATAGAACGCATCAATTCTACAAGACCCGATAAATTCCCTTGATTATGGTCTGCCATAATTAATCTTCTTCTTTGCAAACCAATCTTTTTTCCTGTTATAATCCAAACGAATGTACCTAACGCCATAATTCCTAAGCCGCCTAATTGTAGAATAAGGGCTAAAACAATAATTCCTGCTGTAGTAAACGTATCTGAAATCGTAATAACAGACAGTCCCGTAACGCTTACCGCACTAACCGATGTAAAAAGCGCATCTATAAATGTCCATTTCACACCAGGCTTCGTAACAAACGGTAAACTAAGCAATATCACCGATACAACTACCGCTAATAAATAAAACAAGACGATGAGTTGTACAGGACGTAATTTTTGTAAAAACTTTTTTATATCTCTCATTCCATCACTTCGCTACCTTTTTTCTATCGATTAAATAAAGAAAAATCTTTACTTTCTTTATTTGTAAATAACTGCTCAAATAATTTAGCAAAGACCATTCCATATACAGTTCCATTACCTCCATACGGCAATGCGTAAAACAAATTATGTATCTTTTCGTCTTCTTTTAAAATGGGGAGACCATCATGAGTACCACCAAATGCGGCTGCCCAATAGTAGTCTGCCTGTATATTTTTATACTGCGGGAACATCTCTTTTACAATATTAATAAGGATATCACGCTTATGCAATAATTTCGTATCACCAATTGTTTGAATTTGCAGCGCTTCATCTAATCCGCCTACAATAATGCGGTTTCGATACGTTCGAAAATATAAGTAGGGCCGTGCCGTTTCCCAAATTAACGATCGCTCATGCCAGCCTTCAAACTGATCTATTTCATTTGTTACAATTGCATAAGAGGTGTCTACTGTTGTATTTTTTCTTTCTTTCTTTCCAAAAAGCGCTTCATAACCTGTCGCCATAATAATATTCTTTGCTACAATTTGATTTCCTGTTTTCGTGTAACAAATTAAATCATTTTTGCGTTTTTTTATATGTATTTCCTCTGTATGTTCATATATATTAGCTCCCATTTGATTTGCTTTATGCAAAAGACTGTGCGCTAATAAATACGGATTCACCTCGGCATCACCGTGTGTATATAATGCCGCTTGTTTTATGAAAGGATAACGTTTCTTAATATCAGCTTCTGTAAAATATTCAACTGGAAATCCATAATTCTGTAACGTATTATATTCCTCTTGTAAAAATGAGACATCCTCACTTTTACTTGCATAATATAAACTATGTCGCGGAATAAAATGGGGATTAATATCAAGAGTCGGTATAACCTCTTCCATTGTTCTTAGCGCTTCATAACAAAGCTTATATGCTCGTACCCCTTTTTCTTTACCCAATGTATGGATAAGAGAGGTTAACGATTTATCATGAAGAAATTGTAGTAAACCTGTATTAGCAGCTGTGCTACCACATGCAATTACTCTTTTTTCAATAAGTGTAACACTCATGCCAATTTTCGCTAACGAATGCGCTATATGAGCACCGGCTTCGCCACTTCCGACTACGAGCACATCACATATCATATCATTTTCTAACAGTGGATAACAAGGTACAGAAACTCCTGTATTCCAAAACAACTTACCCATCATAAGTTTCATAATTATACTCCTAAAATATAAATTTCTCCTTTCTATGTTTTGTTATTTTTCATAAAAAAATCCAACTAACATAGGCTAGTTGGATTTTTTATTTTTAATTAGAACGCTCTTCAAGCCAATTTCCAATCGTCGGATATGTTTGTTTTACAGCTGTTCCACCGTAAACGATAGACATATGCCCTGTCGGTAAACATACATATTGTTTATCTGTGCTAGAAATATGGTCTAGTAATGCTTCTACTTGACATGGCAAAGCGATATGATCACGTTTCCCGGAAATATTTAAGACATTCGCCTTAATATTTGCAAGATCTACCTTTTGTCCGCGAATAACGAGTTCACCCTTAACCAATTTATTATTTTGATAAAAATCACGAATCCACTGTCTGTATGATTCACCTGGGAACGGAATACCATCACCAACCCACTTTTGAACCAATCTCCAGCTTTCGACGAAGCGTTCATTCTCTGAACGATCTACTAGAGCAACATATGGACCAACAAAGTTCGTAATTGGCTTTAACATTTTGTTTCCGAAATCAATCATTTCTGGCGGAATATTTCCAAATGTATCAACCGCTTTATCTAAATTGAAGTATTTCTCATCTAATAAAGGACCATACAATCCTGTTTCAGAGAAATCAAAAGGACTTGTCATGAAAATTAAATTACGAATTGGCATGTGCGGATGAAGCGCTGCATAAATAGAAGTTAGCGTTCCACCCATGCAATAACCAAGTAAAGAAATCTCGTCCGATTTTGCAGTTCGCATTACTTTTTTTACTGCTTTTGCAATATAATCAAACACGAAATCATCAAATTTCAAATGACTATCTTCTAAACCAAATGTGCCCCAATCAAGCATATATACATCAAAACCACGATCCACTAGATATTCCACTAAACTATTTCCAGGAGTTAAATCCATAATATATGGTTTATTAATAAGAGCATATATTAACAGAATTGGAACTCTTTGTGTTTTTTCTTGTTTTGGAATGTAGCGATAAAGCTTCGTCTTATTCTTCGTCCAAATAACCTCTTTCGGCGTTAATCCGACTTGCGGCTCTGGTTCACGTAATAAAATTTCACTCGCCCTTTTCACTCGGCGGTATGCTTTTCGGTACTCTTCTGGGTATAGCTCTAATTGCTTTTCCCATTCTGTTGCGAATGTAGTCATTTTTCTATCTCCTTTTTGGTCGATTTCCTTCTTAAAAAAAAGAAGTGCATTCCTGCTATGGATATGCACTTTTTTCTTACTTCATTACATATATAATCCGCCGTTAATGTTTAATTGTTGACCTGTGATATACGCACCGTCACGGCATAGGTATACTACACCTTTTGCAATTTCATCAGCTTGACCAAAACGTTTTTTCGGGATTTTTGCAACGATTTTTTGACGTACTTCTTCTGGTACTTCTGCTACCATTTCAGTATCAATAAATCCTGGGCAAATAGCATTTACAGTGACATTTGTTTTTGCAAGTTCTAACGCTAATGATTTTGTAAATCCTAACATCCCCGCTTTTGCTGCTGAGTAGTTTGTTTGGCCAAATCCACCTGCTTGACCAATAATAGAAGAAATGCTAATAATTCTTCCTTCTTCTGCTTCCGTTATGTATGGAAGAACCGCACTTGTCGTATTAAATACGCTGCTTAAATTCACGTCAATTACGCGCTCCCAATCTTCACGATTTAACTTTTTGAATGTACGGTCTCTTGTAATACCAGCATTATTAACAAGAATATCAACTTTACCAAAATGATTCACAGCTTCTTCTACAAGTCGGTTTGCATCTTCTACTTTAGAAACATCCGCTTGCACTGCATAAACGTCATGTCCGTCTTTTCCTAATTCATTTACTAAATTTTCAGCTGCTTCTTTACTGCTATTATAGTTAATAACTACTTTCGCTCCCTCTTGTGCTAATGCTACTGTAATTGCTTTTCCAATTCCTTTTGCTCCACCTGTTACGATTGCTACTTTTCCATTTAATTGAACCATTTCTTTTCCCCCTTAAATGAATTTGTGAACGATTGTTATGAATCATTTTGGTACTCATACTATAGAGTCCATATATAATTATGTTTCGCTGTTTATACGTGAAAAGAGATTCTCCCTCTCTCTTTTATCTGTTATAAACAAGCGCTTTTATCATTTTTTATTTTCTGGTTTATTCGCAGGCTTTACCTCTTCTTTTACAGGTACTTGTAGTTTAGTTAGTACTGCATTTTGCTTTTCTAGCAATTCTAAAATTTGATCTACTTTTGTTTCAAGCGTACGAATATCTTGTTTTACTTTCGTTACATCACGCTTTAATGTAGGAGCTTGCCCTAAAGAATCTACTTTCTCCTCTAGAAACTCCTCAATGTTATCTACTTTATTTTCTAAGTTAATAACAAGCGTAGCCACTCTTGCGATATCCTCTTTCGTCGGAACATTTACTTGTTCTAAATAGTTTTTTGTCGTATCATTTAATGCTTTTTGATAAAACAAATTCAAATCTAGAACGCTGCCCATCCAAGCAGAATATTCTTCTGTTTTAATTGTTTCATTGAGCGCTTTTCCCCAAAATGTTTCGGTTTGTTCATAAGCATTTTTCCATGCTTGTAGTGGATCGAATTTTTGATCAATCACTTTACCTACACTCCCTTTTTCGTTTTTGAAACAATTCAACCTATTCACTATTTTCTAATATTCTGAATAAAACTTCAAGTCTATATTTTATTTTTTTCTATTTTCTAACAAATGTGTTGACTTTAAAAACAGATAGGTGTAAATTGCACTTATAAGCAAAAAATTCCATCTAACTGATTCATGAGGTGATGCACAATCATGCTACAAAATGAACCAGAACAACGCGAAAGTTTGGAGAGCAACCAAGCGAAACAACCAAACTCCATGCCAAAAAACTTCTTAGTTCCCTTCTTACTTCTCTGTCTAAAAGACTGGAGTCTTCATGGTTACAAACTTATTCAAATGCTAATGGATATCGGCTTTTCTTCTGTTGACCAAGGTAATGTTTATAGAACACTACGCAAATTAGAAAAAGAAAACCTTATTTCTTCTACTTGGGATACAAGCGATGGAGGGCCGGCAAAAAGAATTTATTCTTTAACTGAATATGGAGAGCAATATTTAACAACATGTGCGACTTCTTTTGGACATTATCAAAATATGTTGCGAACGTTTTTCACGTTATACACCAATGCATTCTTTCCATTTTCTACTTCTCCAGAAAAGGATGAAACGGATTCTTCATCTTCACCTGGTGGTACAGCAGAGTAATCTGCGTTCACAATATGCAAAAAAACATTTGGGGGTCAAACAATGGAAACTAAACCATACGAATTAGTCGATGCATTTTGGAAAAACTGGTCTCAATCACTTTCCCTTTTCTCTTCAGCTGGGAAGCAATTAGAGCAACTTACTTTAGAAACATTAAAACAACAACAAGACGCTTTGCATAAATTAACATCAGGAGTAGATGAACTAGAAAAAGAACTACAACAACTCACTGCTCAGTTCAATAACCAATATACAGATTACGTGAAACAATTAACTGGAAACTCCTTAAATGATCAAATTAACGAGTGGCAGGACAAATGGAAGGAACTTTCTGCTCATATGCATCAGCTTACTGTTTCTCCTACAAAAACATCATTGTCAATTCTTACCCAAACAAGCGGCCAATTTGAAGAAACAACAAAACAATTTATTGAGCAACAACAATTACAACGTGAAGAGGCTCAAAAACAGTTAGAGGGTTTTTTGGAAGAGTTCAAGTCAAAACAGTTGGAACTCGCAAAAAAGTTCGAGGAAAACTCAAAAAATCTATTTACTTCCATCAAGTAAGAAAAATGTGGGAGCTAACCGCAGCACAAACAAAACTCTTTCTTCCTCCTACTACATCAAGATGGCTAACATTTTTCGATATGGAAAAGAAGGAGGACAAAATGAATCCATTTCAAGAAGCACAAACTGTTCCGGAGCTTCGTTATGATGAGATTCAAGTCGGTGATCAAGCATCCCTTACAAAAACAATTACAGATGAAGATGTTATCAATTTTGCAAAATTGACTGGGGATGTGAATCCTATTCACATTTTAGATTCTTTTGCAAAAACGACAATGTTTAAAGAACGTATTGCTCACGGTATGCTCGTTTCGAGTTTTATTTCTACCATCCTTGGAACGAAACTCCCAGGCAAAAATACGATTTATTTATCCCAAAATGTTTCATTCCGTGCCCCTGTCAAAATCGGTGATACACTTCGCGTTGTGGCAGAGGTTATTAAGAAGCGTGATGATAAAAAAATCATTACGCTGCAAACAAACATATATAATCAATCAGATGATATTGTCGTGGAAGGAACAGCGACAATACTAAAAAAAGAGTAGCAAATTTGCTACCCTTTTTTCTATCCAAGAACTTCTAATCGCACCGATTACTTCCGCGTATGAGTACGTCGTTTCCACATAAAATAACGTTACCAGTTTAGATAAGAACTTAGCTGAACTGGACTACTCATAAGGATGTGTATCAACATGGTAAAAACAAACAAATTATTAGTTCCAGGTGCAGAACAAGCACTTGAACAATTTAAATATGAAATTGCACAAGAATTTGGTGTAAGTTTAGGATCTAATACAGCATCTCGTTCTAACGGTTCAGTTGGCGGTGAAGTAACAAAACGTCTTGTTGCTTTAGCTCAACAACAATTACGTGGATAATAATATAACATATGGCTTAGAGGCAGATATTCTCTGCCTCTTTCTATTTTCAACATACATAATGGTGCTTTTTCACATACTAATCAAAGCAAAACGAAAGGAGCGATATGTGAAATGAAACGGATTAATATTAGCATGAGCCCTCCCCGCGTTCTTACTTTGTCTTTTCTTGTATTATCAGTTGTCGGCACATGTTTATTAAAACTACCCATTGCTACGACAACGTCCATTTCATGGCTCGATGCCTTATTTACAACCGTTTCCGCTTGTACTGTTACTGGGCTTGGTGTTGTAGATACTGGAAAAGTATTTACTTTGTTTGGACAATGTGTCATTTTAACGCTTATACAAGTTGGCGGGCTTGGCATTATGAGCTTTGCTGTCTTAATTGCGATTATGCTCGGAAGAAAAATCGGTCTTCAAAATCGGATTTTACTGCAACAAGCATTAAATCAAACGAATATCGGCGGCATCATCCGTCTTGCCAAAGCATTATTTTTATTCTCTTTTACAGTCGAATGTATCGCTACTATAATTCTTTCTTTTGAATGGGTACCAAAATATGGGGTTATGAAAGGGATCTATTATAGTTTTTTCCATTCAATCTCAGCCTTTAACAATGCTGGCTTTTCTGTGTGGAGCGATAATTTAATGTCCCATTCTCATAGCATTCTTGTCAATCTCGTCATTTCCTCTCTCATCATTTTAGGTGGAATTGGTTTTACAGTAATCGTAGACATAAAAAGAAAGAAAAACTTTAAAAACCTTACACTACATTCAAAACTTATGCTCTCTTCTACTCTAATCGTCAACATTATTGCTACCCTTTTTATTTTTATATTCGAGTTCCATAACTCCCTTTCTATGAGAGGTTTTACCCCATTTGAAGAAGGATTAGCCTCTTATTTCCAAGCAATTTCAACGCGAACTGCCGGGTTTAATACAGTTGATATTTCTACATTGTCAAAACCTTCTCTTCTATTAATGATGCTCCTTATGTTTATTGGTGCTGGTAGCGCTTCAACTGGTGGTGGGATTAAGTTAACAACATTTTTAATCATATTTTTTGGCGTATTTAAATTTTTACAACAACAAGAGGATATTGTCGTATTTAAAAAATCCATTAAAGATACTCTCATTGTCAAATCATTAACCATTACTATTATTTCAATTTCATTTATCTTTTTTGCTATTTTAATTTTGAGTATTACTGAGCGAGTTCCTCTATTGATGAGTGCTTTCGAAGTATTTTCAGCATTTGGGACTGTTGGCCTCAGTATGAATTTAACACCCCACTTAACTATAATCGGAAAAGCTATTATTATCTTTATGATGTTTTTCGGGAAAATGGGTCCTTTAACATTGGCTTTTTCATTTGCTCGTAAAAAGAACCTGAAAATAAAATATCCGAATGAAGATATTTTAACAGGTTGACAACCGTATAAATTATCCATATAATGAGAATACAATAACATATCTCCAAAGGGGAGTAGCGTCCAAGAATATTTCTTGGAAACAAAGTCGTCATTACGTAGAACTTAGTTCTTCCGGCTTTGTTGGCATTTTTTATTACATATGTCTAGCAAGACCTTTGCCTATTAACGGCAGAGGTCTTTTTTGCATTCACTTCCAGATTCTTCCAAAGTTAATAGGCAGGAGTATGGGGAAACTAAATAGTGGGGAAATTCTTCACTTATTTAGAACTTATAGAAATGAGAGGAGAATGTACATGGATGTATCATTATTATTGGAGTATGGTTGGGTATTACTCATCCTAATTGCACTTGAAGGGATTTTAGCGGCTGATAACGCTCTTGTTCTTGCAATTATGGTAAAACATTTACCAGAAGAAAAAAGAAAGAAAGCACTATTTTATGGATTAGCGGGGGCATTTGTTTTCCGATTTGGATCGTTATTTATGATTTCGTTCTTAGTCGATGTATGGCAAGTGCAAGCAATCGGTGCCATCTACCTTATGTTTATCGCTGGTAATCACTTATTTAAAACATATGTTAAAAAGAACACAGATGAAGAAACAGAAGAAAAAGAAGCAAAGAAAAAACAAGAGAACTTTTGGTGGACTGTATTTAAAGTTGAGGTTGCTGATATCGCCTTCGCAGTTGATTCAATTTTAGCTGCTGTTGCACTAGCAATGACTTTACCAAAAACAGGATTAGGTACAATTG
Organism: Bacillus sp. PPSBB_2; assembly: GCF_045291115.1. Taxonomy (NCBI): domain Bacteria; kingdom Bacillati; phylum Bacillota; class Bacilli; order Caryophanales; family Bacillaceae; genus Bacillus; species Bacillus sp. PPSBB_2. Next base: position 1,404,878 of record NZ_CP147983.1, on the reverse strand, counting down.
GTAGTCTTGATACTGGGCAATTCGTTGTTATCTTTGTAGGTGGACTTATCGGATTAATCATTATGCGATTTGCAGCAACTGCTTTCGTACAAATCTTAAAACGTAAACCAGGACTTGAAACCGCAGCATTCTTAATTGTAGGTTGGGTTGGTGTGAAGCTAGCAGTTTATACATTAGCACACCCTGCATTAAATGTAATTCCACATTCATTCCCAGAATCCACTCCGTGGAAGCTTACATTCTGGATTGTATTAGTCGGAATCGCAGTTGGTGGTTGGTTCTCAAAAGAAGTAGAAGTAAAAGTAGAAAAGAATTTAGACGAAAAAGCGCTGTAATTACAGCGCTTTTTCTTTTTCTTTCTTCTTCCCAATGTCCAGAAAAAATTCCATTATACTACCTTTTGTAAACGTTTTCTTAATGTATGTATGTCCTTTTTGTGAAACATTGCACAAACTTATTGAAAGTGAGAACAATTCCATGTACTTTATTCATATAAGGAGTATTTATAGAAGATTTACTAAAGGAGCGTATTACTCATGCTAGAACAAGGACTAGATTATGTTGTCAAACTGGCTAAAAGCAAAAAGAAAATACTAGATACAAACCCAATGCAATATTTCATTCGTGCTGCACTTGCGGGTATTTATATCGGTTTTATTATTGTACTATGTTTTAAATTAGGTAACTTTTTTCACATTGCAGATTCACCAGCAACTTATTTAGCTGCTTCTATGTTTTTCGGGATTGCTCTCGTACTTATTATATATGGCGGTGCTGAATTGTTTACTGGGAACACAATGTACTTTACTGTAGCAACTTTAAGAAAAGAAACAACGATTTCTGATACACTACGTAACTGGGTTGCTTGTTATGCAGGTAACTTAGCCGGCGCGTTATTCTTTGCCTTACTATTTTACGCAACTGGAATTTTTGAAGCAATTGATCACGGTCACTTAATGAGTAAAGTCGTTGAAGGAAAGATGAACACACCTACAATGCAGTTATTCTTTAAAGCCATTTTATGTAACTGGCTCGTATGTCTTGCTTGTTTCTTACCTTCTCAGGTTAAAGGTGACACAGCAAAAATAATAGTCATGATGCTACTTGTTTTCACATTCTTCTTATCTGGTTACGAACATAGTATTGCAAACTTATCACTCTTTGCTTTATCTTTAGTTTCACCGCATCCTGAGACAATTTCTTTTTCAGGTGCTATTCATAACTTAATTCCTGTTACAATCGGTAACATTATTGGCGGATCAGTATTTGTCGGTATGGTATACCACTACTTAACAAAGAAAACACCTGAAGTTCAACAGGAAGAAACTGAAATCGCAGCAGCTCAACAAGAAGAGATTATTCCTTTACAAGCACATATGAAACATTAAAAACTCCAAAGTTTTATTTTGGAGTTTTTAGCTTCCCACGTATTTAACAACAAGGTGAGGATTAATTTCTCCTTCTTCTTTTCCCTTATCCATTCTCTGTTTCATCTTGTGCATACCGATGACATCATTCGTATGAAGGTGAATTTCATTCACATATAATCCCTCTGTACAAAAAGCTTCTACAAAATCTAGTCCATTTTTTGCTCTCCACCCCATATTAAAATCAAGGGAAAGAATATTCACATCATAATTCCGAACCATTTGCAAGGCACATTCTACCGTAGTTGCGGACACATACCCGAACGGGCAACTTCTTTGATCATCCATATATACGTTCATTTTTGACTCCCTCTCTAATTTGAATATGCGGCCAATACATAACACATTGCCCCAAGACTAATAAAAGGACCAAATGGAATTGGCTTTCCTACTTCTATACGTTTTAATACGATACCAATCCCGAAAAAACAAAGACTAAAACAAGATGCTAAAAATAAAACGATAAAAACTCCCTTCACTCCTACTATAAAACCAAGTAACGAAAGTAGTTTTATATCTCCTCCGCCAAGCCCTTCTGGATATATCTTTTGCATGCAATATAACAAAAGGAATATAACACCACTACCAACTATACTATCTGTCCAAGTAACTAATTGTACAAAAATACTTTCGAGAATGAGTAAAACGGCAAACGAAATTAAAATACAATCAGGAATTAACATATATAAGTAATCTGTAACTGAAATAATAAGAAGTAGCGAAAAAAGGGATAAAATGATAATAAGTTCTCGTTCTATTCCAATCATATACACGGTAAGAAGAAATATACTTCCTGTTATACATTCAAATGCTACATATATAATTGGAATTTTCCTCTTACAATTCGTACAACAGCCTCTTTGTATATAAAATGAAATGATGGGGATTAGTTCTTTTGGCCTTAGCACATATTTGCAATAATAACAATGTGAACGCGGGGTAATAATAGACGCACCTAATGGAACCCTCACCGCAACTAACATAAAAAAAGAACCAAACACCATCCCTGCTAACAGTGCATATAAATAAGTGAACATCCCTTCCTCTCCTTTCCAAAAAAACATAGCAAAAAAAGGAGAGAACTTCTACTTCATATTATCCTTTATTCTACTAAAAAAGCAGGCCATTTTCCGGCCTGCTTTCCCCTCTTTTATACGATGAAATATACTGCTTTTAATGGTCCATGTACTCCGACAACAAGATTCATCTCAATGTCAGCCGAGTTACTTGGCCCTGTAATAAAGTTAATACAAGATGCCGCTGTCTCCCCATTTTCTACGCGTGAGTTCATATCCTGAACTGCTTGTGTAATACGAGGCACAAGTGTTTCACGTGGAATAATAGCAAAATATACAGTCGGTAAAAAGTGTAAAGAACGTCCCTGCCCTTTATGACTTTGTACAACAATTGTACCAGATTCGGCTAATGTATAATCACTAAATGCAATACCAATATTCGCTTTTTCAGCTAAACGCATATTTTCGTCTTTTCTCTCTGGATCCCATACGTTTACTTCAACGTCTCGCTTTGGAAGTTCTTCTTTAAATAAAGATGTTAAACCATATGCATCAAAACGATCATCTGCTGATAATAAAATAGGTCCCCCGCCGTTTTCCATGATTACTTTTTGAAGGTCTTCACCTAAACGGTCATTTGTCGTTTCTACTACAGTTGTATGAATGTTTGTACATTGCTTTTTAAACACTTCTAGTAATTCTTCTTGTGAATAATCTTTTAACGTTTCTATATTCACATTACTTTTCCATACTGGACGCTCTACACCTTCTGTTTTACGTGCGCGCCCAAGTTCTTTTGCAATGTTATCTAGAAAGGCATCACGGTTTTGAATTAATCCTGTCATTATTTATCCCCGCCTTTCTTATGATTTTTATACCAATCACGGAATCGTTCTTTACTTGGAGCTGGGAATTCACGAATATCCGTCCAGTTTTTAAGTGGTCCAACACCTTTTGATACACGATTACCAGATGTAAATGGACTCATTGCCGCTGGTGCCATTTTTGAACCCATTTTATATAAAGCAGCTGAAGAAGCACCCATACTAAACATTTTCATCGCTAGTTTTTCTGCAAGTGGTGCACGACCTTCTTGCTCAACGATGACTTGACGATGTTTTAATAATAAATCATGCAATGGAATTTTTACTGGACAAGCTTCTGTACATGCTCCGCATAAACTAGATGCATAAGGAAGCTCTTTGTAATCATCATATCCACCTAGAAGCGGTGTTAATACCGCACCGATTGGTCCTGAGTAAATCGATCCATATGAATGTCCACCAACGTGACGATATACAGGACATACGTTAACACAAGCAGCGCAACGAATACATTGTAATACGGAACGGAATTCAGATCCAAGAATTTGAGAGCGACCATTATCAACAACCACTAAATGGAATTCTTCAGGTCCATCAACTTCCTCTTCTTGAATTGGTCCTGCTACTGTTACATAACTTGTTAATTTTTGACCTACTGCACTACGACATAGTAAACCAACTAAAACATCTAATTCTTCCATTGTCGGAACCATACGTTCCATACCCATTACCGCAATTTGTGTTTTAGGAATTGACATAACAAGATCTGCATTACCTTCATTCGTTACTAAACAAAGAGATCCAGTATTTGCAACAGCAAAGTTACAACCAGTTACACCAATTTCTGCATCCATAAATTTCTCACGAAGTTGTTTACGAACAAACTTTGTCATTTCATATGGGTCATCAGAATTTTCATAGCCTAGCTTTTCTTTAAATACATCGCGAATTTGCGTTCTATTTTTATGAAGTGCAGGTGCAATAATATGTGAAGGTGGATCGTTATCTACTTGCAAGATATACTCTCCTAAGTCACTCTCTAACACTTCACAGCCAATCTCTTCAAGCGCATGGTTCATACTAATTTCTTCTGTTACCATCGACTTTGATTTTACTACTTTTTTCGCTTGTTTCTTTTTGGCAACGTCTTGAATATACTTTGCAGCTTCCTCTTTCGTCTTCGCAAAGTACACGTGTCCGCCTCTTTTTGATACATTTTCACTTAACTGCATTAAGTAATAATCCAGATTTTCTAACGTATGTTGACGAATTTGTTCACCTAGTTCACGCCACTCTTCCCAGTTTCCTAATTCATCTGCAGCTTTTAAGCGATTCGTATATAAACGCGTTTGTGCAGAAGATACTGCTCCGCGCATAAACGAATCTTGAATTCCATCACCAACGCGATCATTAAATTTTTTCTCACTGATTTTCATAGACATAGCTTATGTTCCCCCTTCATGAGCGACTATTCAGTACCTCAGCAATATGCATTACTTTTACTTCTTTTCCTAAACGCTCAATACGTCCGCCAATGTTTAACAAACACCCACAATCTGCACCGATTAAATAATCTGCACCTGTTTCCATGACACTATCTACTTTTTCGTCTACCATTTGCTCAGAAATTGGAGTCATCTTAACTGAAAACGTTCCCCCAAACCCGCAACAATTTTGCACGTTTGGCAAATCTCTCACAGTTAATCCTTTTACATTTGATAATAAAATTCCTGGTGCTTCTTTTACTCCAAGCATACGCGTCATATGACATGATTTATGAATAGTAGCTATCCCTGGTAAACTTGCACCAACATCTGTAACTTTTAAAACATCTACAATAAACTGTGTAAATTCATAAGTTTTATCAGCAACTTTTTGTGCACGTTTAGCCCACTTTGGATCATCTTTGAAAACATGCGGATACTCATGAAACATTGTCGCACAAGAACCAGATGGCGTAACGATATATTCTGCATCTTCGAAAGTTTCAATCATATGTTTCATCGCTTCTTTTGCTGCTTCTACATGGCCGCTATTATAAGCAGGCTGCCCACAACAAACTTGTGCTTCTGGAAATTCAATTTCACAACCTAAACGCTCCAACACTTCAACTGTTGCTTTGCCGACATTTGTTTCAAACATATCGACTAAACAAGTAACAAATAAAGTAACTTTCATAACTATTACTCCCCCTTTTTACAACTTCACCAACAAACATATGGTCATCAGATGACTTAGTAGAGAAGAAATAGGCTCAACCGTGGCCTATCCTCTCCCTCTTCTAAAGAAAACGCTTACTTAATCTTTCTCTATTTTATCAGAAAATTAAATTTTTAAAAGATTAAATTACGAATTTATATCGTTTTTACCTGTGACAATATGTTCTACATTTGTTAAATGATCTAGCATTGCTTGCTGCGCTAATTCTACATCTTGTTTTAACACCGCATCATATATAACTTGATGCTCTTCTATAAGTCGTTCTGATGTCGTTTGTTCACCATATAAAATAATGCGTCTTGATTCACCAATTGTTTCAGCAATCATCTCTGAAACATGATTCATGAGTTCAAGCAAAATGTTATTATGCGAAGACTCTGCAATTCCCATATGAAATTGAAAATCGGCTTTTTCGCCAGCCTTTTCATCTCCAATGCTCTTTGCCATTTCATCTAACCAATGTTTCATATTTTGTAAATTATCTTCCGTACGTTTTGCCGCCGCTACTCGAACTGCCCCCACTTCAAGCACCTTTCGTACTTCTAATAAATTCAAAATATCTTCTTTCTTCATTAATAATCTATTGTTTAATGATTTCGTTAATGAAGAAGAATCGAAGTTCTTCACATATGTACCTTCTCCTTGTTTCATCTCAATTAAGCCCATCGCTCTTAGCGCACTTAGCGCTTCACGAACAGCAGATCTGCCAACTTGAAACTGCTCAGCTAATTGATGCACAGGGAGTAGTTTGTCACCAGGTTTTAACGTACCATTTTTAATCATTGTTAAAATAGCTTCAGATACTTCTTCGTAAATTTTTTTCGGTTTAATAGATTTGTACTCCAGTTAAATCACCTCAGTATCTTCCAAACAACAATTGAAACGATTTATAAGAACTTTGCATCATAACTATTTTAGACCGAATTGATAAGAAGTACAAATGTTTTGTTCATAAAATAGTCAAATTTTCGATATTTATTACATATTAATTTATATTTTTACGTATAAAGTGAAACTTTAATCAGTGGGGGTTTTGTTCATCGCCCACTGATTATTAGCCCTCACGAATCGGACTTTTACGGGCAGCAGGGCCTCCACCTAACTTCTTTGCTTCCGTTGAATTTTGAGGTGAGGGTCTTACTGCCCGGCGAATAGCGGGATAAATATTTTCTTCAATATAAAGAACATGTCCTAAAAATTAGAACATGCTCCCCTCATCCTGTACATTCAGTTTAATAATAACCGTTGTTCCCTTATCTTTTTCACTTTCAATTTTCCACTGTCCACCATGTATATGAACAATTTGTTTCACAATAGCAAGGCCTAAACCTGTTCCACCATGTTGACGACTTCTCGCTTTATCAACTCGGTAAAAGCGTTCTCCAAGATTCTCCAAATGTTCTATATCAATACCAATTCCTGTATCTTTTATTTTTAATTCACAGTAATCATCGATTTGCTCTAAAGTTATAACGATATTTCCTTTTTGATTTGTATACCGTATCGCATTATCTAACACATTATGAAGCACTTGTTGCATACGATCTTCATCAATCATGACAATGACCTCTGGATTTAAATTAGTTGAAATATGAATTTCCTTTTCTATAAACTTAATCTCATACGTATCTAATACGTCTTCAATCAGCTGTGAAAAAACGATAGGTTGCTTCTTTAACGGAAAGTGCTCACCTTCTAATTGTGCTAAGTCTAACAAGTCATGAACGAGACGCTGCATACGACCTGCTTCTTTATGAATTAGCTGCGTTACTTTTTCCTGCTGCGGTCCCTTTGCAACACCATCTAAAATAGCCTCGCTATACCCTTTTATATAACTAAGTGGTGTTCTAAGTTCATGCGAAACATTTGCTAAAAATTCCTTACGCTTTACATCTTCTGTTTCTAATGAATTTGCCATTTTATTAAATGCTTTTCCTAATCGTCCAATTTCATCCTCTGAAGAAACTGTAATCCGCTCCGAAAAATCTCCCGTAGCCAAATGATTTGCAACCCGCTCCATTTGCGAAAGTGGCTTCGTAATTGCAATTATAATTTTCCTTCCAACCCATATCGTAATTAAAATCATAGCAATTGCTAACGGTGCTAAAATAAGACCCATATCATAGATTAAATCTTTTATACTTTTTAAAGGAATATACGAATAGACAATTCCGACTAATTTTTTATTTTCCAATACAGGGATGACAACCCCCATAATATTACGGTCAAAATGTTCTTCATATCCTATTTTTGTCACAGTTTTCCCGTCTAATAGCGTTTGCCTAGCTCCTTCACTTATAAGAGAATGATGATGCACATCAAAAGGCAAACATGCGCTTAAATCACGCGGATTAGACACGAAAATAACGTCTGAACTAGATATTTGATCAAACGATCTTACTTTCTCTTCAAAAGTTGATATTCCTTCACGCTTATCATATTGAGCAGCAAGACTTTTTCCTTCCATTACTAACGAAGCTTTTAAATTATCAACGTATAATTTTTCATACGAGTATAAAGATACGAAATAAAGAAAGGACACTGTTACACATACTGCACATACTACTGTAAGCCAAAGTTTTTGTACCATCGTAAACATACGTTACACCTCAAATTTATAGCCTACACCCCAAACAGTTTGAATGTAGTTTCCACTTTCTCCAAGCTTCAAGCGCATCGTTTTCACATGCGTATCTACCGTTCTTGTACTTCCGGCATAATCATATCCCCATACCTTTTCAAGTAATTGCTCCCGGCTAAATACTTGTCCTGTATGTTGGCAAAGAAAATATAATAAATCAAACTCTTTTACAGTAAGAGAAATCGACTCACCATCCGCCTCTATTCGTCTACTTTTTTCATTGATAAGAATTGGTCCAAATTGAATCTCTTCTTGCTGTTCTTGCTTTGTATATCTTCTTAGCACAGCTTCCATACGGGCAACCAATTCACCAGGACTAAACGGTTTTACAATATAGTCATCTGCTCCCATACGTAAGCCGTTCACCCTATTCCACTCTTCACCTTTTGCCGTTAAAAATATAATCGGCACATCTGACGTTTTTCTAATTTCTTTACAAACTGAAAGTCCATCCATTTCTGGCATCATTATATCTAATACAACGAAATCATAATGATCCGTTTCTAGTTTTTTAAGAGCCTCTTTTCCATTCTCAGCTTCTCCCCACTCATATCCAAAGTTATCCAAATACATTCCAACAAGCTGTCTCATATCACTTTCATCATCTACAACTAGCACTCTATATTTATTCATTGTCCTTCCCTTCCCTCTCTATGAGTTGAAACGGTCCTTTTCCGACTTTAATTGTTTGTTTTATTTTCAAATTCTTCATATCTATAACGCACACTTCATCACTATCATAACTGGCTACATACCCTTCTGCTCCGCTCTCAAAAAATGCAAATGGATTCGACCCTACTTCTACAGAAGCTATTTCTTTATATGTTCTAATATCAAACTTTCTAAGTGTATTCGACCCATGACTGAGTGCATATACGTACTTACTATCCCTCGTTATATTCACAGGCATAAATGGAGCGTGTAAAGAACGCACCATTTCTCCACTCTGTAAAGAATACACTAACACTTTCTCATTTACTTGATTTCCATCACCATGTCCGCCAATCCATATTTCTTTCCCATCAGGACTAATCGTCGCTCCTGTTGATGCTGGCGGAATCATAAAGGATTGAATAACTTCTTTTTTCTTCGTATCAATTGTCGTTAGTTTCGTATCATAAAAGTTTAGTACAGATAACCGATTCTGATACTCTACCATCGTTATAGGCCCTTTTCCTGTTGAAACATTTCCTGTCTCTTTCCCATTTATCGTAAAGAACCTTACCTTTTGAACATTTTGATCAGCAGCAAATAATTGTTTTTTATCTGCTGATACGACCACATTTACAATGCCCTTTCCAGTTTTATATTTTCCCACTTGCCTTCCTTCCGCTAGTGAATATACATACATATATTCTAATTGCTTACCGTATACAAGTATTTCATCGCCATTTGGAAGCAGTGTGATTCCGGCCATTGGCTCATTTAGTTCCCATGTCGTAATTAACTTTTTATCTTTTTTATCAATAAAACTAATGCTGCCTTCTTTTATATTCGTAGTTATAATAACATTTTTATCTTTAGCAATTGGTGTATATGAACTTCCTTGACACCCTACTAGTAGAAATAAAAAACAGAGAAGAAAAACATACTTTCTCAAAAGATTCCCTCCATCTTCGGATGATTTCGTTATAATTGTAAAATAACAAATAAATGTGTGGAAAGTGTGAAATTTCCCTTTCTTACTCAATTTACATATATAATGTACAACAAATAGAATTTGAGGTGTGTCAATTATGCTATTTCCTGATTTAGCGAATAAAATTGTACGAGAAGTACGCAGACTAATTACAGAAAATATTATTATCATTAATATGGAAGGCGTTATTATCGCAAGTACAGATACAGAAAGAATTGGTCAATTTCATGAAGGTGCACTCCGCTGTGCCAAACAAAAGAAAACCGTCATCATTACAAAAGAAGATGAAAGGCGATTGCAAGGTGTAAAGGCTGGGATGAATCTTCCTTTATTATTTCATGATGAAGTAATTGGTGTCATTGGAATTACAGGAGAACCTGAAAATATTTCACGCTACGGAGAAATATTGCGTAAGATGACCGAATTATTAATTCATGAAAACTACTTTTTAGAGCAACTAGAACTTGAGCACCGTTCTTATGAAGCTTTTGTCTTTGATTGGCTTCAAAATACAGAGTGGTCTCCAAGTTTTCTTGATCGCGCCAAAACACTTGGCATTGATTTATATAAGAAAAAACAACTTATTTTGTTTTCTATTGGCAAAAATGACACGATGCTCCAGCGTAAAATATGGCAACACATACGTAATATTTTAACAAAAGAGCATCTATTTGTTCGCTGGGGAAATGATCGTTTTATTTTATTTACAGCGATGAGCTCCAAAGAACAAACTTATCAATTTTTAAAACGGTTAAAACAAGACTGCGAAACTTTATTTTCTATTCCTTTATATATAGGGATTGGACAAACAGTTACCCCAAACAATATGAGCATATGTTACGAACAAGCATTACGCGCTCTTTCTGTATCATTGGAGACGAAAAAAATTGTATTTAATGAAGATTTACGTTTAGAAATGTGTTTACAAGATATTTCTGTCGAAACGCGTGAACAATTTCTAGAGCGTACCATCGAAAACTTATTATCATTTCCTGAGCTTATGCAAACTTTACGCTTATTTATCGATTATAACCAATCTTATAAACAGACGGCTAAACAATTACATATACACATTAACACATTACATTACAGGCTAAAAAAGATTGAAGAACATACAGGACTTGATCCAAAACAATTCAAAGACTTAAACGTTTTGTACTTCGCACTTCTCCTATTAGATAATTATACAAAAAAGAATGATAAAACAGATTAATCTTTAGATGATTATACATAGAAAGAATCCCTCGACTTTTTTATCATTATAATGAAAGCACTGTTACCACGTTGTTTATTATAACTAAACACGTTAACAGTTTGAGGGGGATTTCCAATGTTAGAAAAACAAATTATTCATTCATTCGTATCTATTGTTGGCGAAGATAATGTAGATACATCCAATATGGGGCGTTTAACTTATAGTTATGATGCCACTCCAAACTTCCAAGCAATGCCTGATGCAGTCATTGCTCCTCGTAATACAAATGAAGTAGCTGAAGTGTTAAAAGTATGTAACACTCACAAAATCCCTGTGTATGTGCGCGGGTCTGGAACAAACCTTTGCGCAGGAACATGTCCACTTGAAGGCGGTATCGTCCTTATTTTCCGCCATATGAACAATATTTTAGAAATTGATGAAGAAAACTTAACAATTACTGTACAAGCTGGTGTCATTACACTTGATATTATTAAAGCGGTAGAAGAAAAAGGTTTATTTTATCCACCAGATCCAAGCTCGATGAAAATTTCTACAATCGGCGGTAATATTAATGAAAACTCAGGTGGATTACGCGGTTTGAAATATGGCGTAACACGTGATTATGTAATGGGGCTTGAACTTGTCTTACCAAATGGCGATATTATTCGCACTGGTGGTAAATTAGCAAAAGATGTAGCTGGTTACGATTTAACTCGTTTATTTATCGGTTCTGAAGGAACACTTGGCGTGGTAACAGAAGCTATATTAAAACTTGTTCCTATGCCTGAAACAAAGAAAACAATGCTTGCACTATATGAAGATATTAATGAAGCTGCACGTGCTGTTTCTTCTATTATTGCAAATAAAATCATTCCAGCAACACTGGAGTTTTTAGACCAACCGACAATTGAAGTAGTAGAAGCGTTTGCACAAATCGGTTTACCTACAGATGTAAAAGCAATTTTATTAATCGAACAAGACGGTCCGCCCGAAGTAGTCAATCGAGATATTGAAAAAATGGCTAACGTTTGTCACTCTATGAATGCGGTTGATGTTCGCGTTGCAAAAGGTGAAACAGAAGCAGATGCGCTTCGTACCGCTCGCCGTAGTGCTCTATCAGCGCTCGCACGATTAAAACCTACTACAATATTAGAAGATGCGACTGTACCACGTTCACAAATCGCTCCGATGGTTGAAGCTATTAATGCCATTGCAAAAAAATATAATATTCCTATTTGTACGTTTGGACATGCTGGTGATGGTAATTTACATCCAACTTGTATGACAGACGCTCGTAATGCAGAAGAGATGCACCGAGCTGAGCAAGCTTTTGCTGAAATATTTGCGAAAGCAATTGAACTTGGTGGCACAATTACTGGTGAACATGGTGTTGGTGCAATGAAAGCTCCATATTTAGAAATGAAATTAGGTAAAGAAGGTATTGCAGCTATGCAAGGAATAAAGCAAGCTTTCGATCCAAATAACATTATGAATCCTGGAAAAATGTTCGCGAAAGACACTCGAAAAAGAGTGGTGGTTGAGCGATGACCACATTAAATAAAGAAAATATTCAAAAAGAATTTAAAGAACGATTAAGTGAAGATGAATTACTAAACTGTATGCGATGCGGTTTTTGTTTACCTACTTGTCCTACCTACATTCAATCCGGATATAAAGAGTCACATTCACCGCGCGGACGTATTGCATTAATGAAAGCAGTCGTTGATGGTTTAATCGAACCAGATGAAGATGTTGAAAATACATTAAACGTTTGTCTTGGTTGCCGTGCTTGTGAGCCTGTTTGTCCATCTGGTGTAAATTATGGACATTTATTAGAAGAAGCTCGTGATATTATTAATCAAAATAAAAAATTCTCAGTGCCAGTGAAAGCTGTTCGAAAAGTCGTTTTTGAAGGATTATTCCCCCATCAAAATCGAATGAGAACATTAACTGGACTAATCGGATTTTATCAACGTTCTGGTTTACAAACGCTAACACATAAAACAGGGATTATGAAGTTATTCCCTGAAACCCTTGCAACGATGGATCTCGTTTTACCAAAAGTCCCTAAAATGAAAGCGATGAAAGATCGTCCTTCATTTTTACCTGCAGAAAGTACAAAGAAAAAACAAGTTGCATTCTTTACAGGCTGCTTAATGGATACGATGTTTTTAGAAACAAATAATGCAACGATGAAACTTCTTCAATTAGCTGGTTGTGATATCGTTATTCCGAAAACACAAAGTTGCTGCGGTGCATTGCATGGACATGCTGGTGAAAAGAGTGGAGCAAAAGAATTAGCAAAGCGAAATATAAAAGCATTCGAAAATTTAAACATCGACTATATTATTACGAATGCAGGTGGTTGCGGGGCTTATCTTGTAGACTATGATTATCTTTTAAAGGATGATCCGGATTGGGCTGAACGTGCTAAGCAGTTTGTTTCTAAAATTAAAGATATTACTGCTATACTAGTAGAACTAGACTTCCATAAGCGAACTGACTTACGACTCACGCCGCAGGTTATTACGTATCAAGACTCTTGTCATTTACGCAATGTTATGCGCACATCTTCTGAACCTCGTATGTTACTAGAGGCTATCCAAGGTGCAACATATCGAGAAATGAAAGATGCCGACCGCTGCTGTGGCTCTGCTGGTATTTACAATATTGTTCATTCAGAGTTATCAATGGAATTTCTAGATTACAAAATGGACCGTGTGCATGAAACAGAAGCAGCAACCATTGTTACTGCAAATCCAGGTTGTTTATTACAAATGAAATTGGGCATTGAGCGAGAAGGGCTTTCTCATAAAATGAGAGGAATTCACATTGTGGATTTATTATTAGAAGCAATTGAAACTAACTCGTAATAACTCGTAACATACGTAATAATAGGAAAACGGCTATCTCCTTCGTCTATGTAAAGAGATAGCCGCTTTTTTGTCTGCTACAACATTAAAAATATGTTACTTTATTATAAAAAAGAACAACAGAAACATTACAGTTTTGTAAAAATCAATCCATTATATTCCTCGAAAAATCGTTCAAACCATTGATACAATAGGATTCTTCATTTTCTATTTAGGTAACTTTATCCAAAAATCCCCTCTTAAAACCAAGTATAAAAACACTATAAATTCCTTTTATACTCTATATTTCTCTTATTTTTACCCCCTTCTTCTCTTAGGATAAATTAGGTAATTTTAAAGTCTATGAATTTTTTTCCATCTTTTTTCTCGCAAATTGTATGCTACGATGAATTTGTCAGTCAGACAGGCTGTCAAAAACAAATCGTGTGAAAACAAATTAAAACTTTATATAGGGGGACACACATCATGAAAAAGCGTGTTTTATTATCTGTAGCTGCTGCAACAGCTCTTACTTTAGGAGTATCTTCTCTAGATGCACAAGCTGCAACAGTACAACCATCTAACGTAAAGGTTCAAAATATTCAGTATTCAAAAGTAATGATGAAACAAATGAGCCAACAAGAATTACAAGCATTCTTACAATCTATGGGAGTTGAATCATTAGCACAATGGCAACAAGGAAACTTCCAACCAAACTGCTTCATTCCTGGTCAACAACCTACTGAAAATGTTGTAACTGAGCAACCAACAGCTAAGCCAGAAACTCAAAAGCCAGTTGAGCAAAAACCTGCCGAGCAAAAGCCTGCTGAAGAAGTTCAAAAACCAGAAGCTCAAAAGCCTGCTGAAAACAACAATACTCAAAAACCAGCTGAGCAAAAACCAGCTGAGCAAAAGCCTGCTGAAGAAGCAAAATCTTTAAGCGAGTTTGAACAACGTGTTGTTGAATTAACAAACGCTGAGCGTGCAAAACAAGGCTTACCAGCACTAAAAATCGATACTGAATTAAGCAAAGTAGCACGTATTAAGTCTGAAGATATGCAAAAAAACAACTACTTTGATCATAACAGCCCTACATACGGGTCTCCGTTTGACATGATGAAGAAATTTGGTATTTCTTATACATCTGCAGGTGAAAACATCGCTCAAGGTCAACGTACACCTGAAGAAGTAGTACAAGCTTGGATGAACAGCGCTGGACACCGTGCAAACATCTTAAATAACGGCTTCACTCACATCGGTGTTGGTTATGTAGAAAGCGGCAACTACTGGACACAACAATTTATTACGAAGTAAATAGATTAAAAGAGTCTTCTCATAATGAGAAGACTCTTTTTTAAGTTTCATAGCTTTCTATTATGTATGAATAGAAAATATATAACATAAACAACATAGATCCACAGCTTATTACACTAAGCAATACATAAAATCCCCACTCTAAGTTCAAAAACAATGAAAACAATATGCCACATGCCATCACTTGAAAAATCCGTCTACTCACTAAACAAATTTTTTGTAATTTAATTGGATCTTTTTCTTTTTCTTTGCCTTTTATTTTCTTAAATTCTTTACTCAGCATAAAAAGAAACATACTAATCCCAATCGTTAATCCTGTTTGAAAGGATATCAAATCCCCAAAATTAATAAAGAGGATAAGCGTATGAATAAACAACATAAATAACGTAATTTTCTTTATAAATCCGCCTATAATACCATGCTCTCTTTCATTAAACTTAAATATATTATGTGAAATAATATACAAAAATCCATATGAAAAAATAATAAAACAGGGAATAAATGCTACAACGACTTGTTTACTCATAAACTCGTTTGGCTGACCATTTACATTCCAATGTACTGCCATACGATTTGGTAAATAGGGATAGAGAAATAGAGTAAGTAAAAGACAAGCGAAAAATATTCCCAGTACATACTTATATTTAATCAAGTGATTCTCACCTCTCTTTTCTCTTAACGGCTTCGCTTCTTTTAGAGAAATCCCTGCAAAAATCTACTTTTTTCAAGTTAAAACTTATACTTTACGCATTTTCTTTTTGAAATTCTTTTATTTTATTATTTAACTTTGTAGGAAACGGCACATCAACTTCAATCGCTTCTTTCGTAATTGGATGCAAGAAATTTATCTTCATCGCATGCAATGCCTGACTGGACATATATTTTGTTTGTCCACCATATAATACATCCCCAACTAATGGATTACCATTATGACTCATATGAACACGAATTTGATGTGTTCTACCCGTTTCTAATTGTAACGTTACGAAAGTCGTGTTTTGCTTCTTAAAATACTTTTCTACTTTATAATATGTGATAGCTTGGTCACCTTTTGGAGAAATACGACGCCTTGTAGCATGATGGCGATCCCTTCCGATAGCAGCATCAATCTTTCCTTTTTTCTTCTTTACTTTCCCTTCAACGAGCGCTGCGTACGTTCTTTTAATTTTTCTTTCCATTAATAAGCGATCCATAATTGAACCAGCAATTCTATGCTTAGCAAACACGACACCACCTGTCGTATCTTTATCTAAACGATGAATATGACGCACCTTCGTCTCTAAACCTTGCATTTGAAAATGAAAAGCAACAAGATTTGCAAGCGTCCCGGTTCCACCTTTTTCAGCAGGGTGCGTGTCCATTTGCTCTGGTTTATTTACGATAAGTACGTGATCATCTTCGTATACTACATGTAATTCACCATATTCTGGATCTACACCGTACTCTTCCTCCGCAAACATATGGACTTGTAACTTATCGTTCTCTTTTAAAAGCTCATTCCATCTTCTTTGTTCCCCGTTAACCGTAACACCTTTTTCCATACGAAGCTGATGTAATAGCTTTTTCGGTATTTCCCATTCTACTTTTAATACCGATTCAATACTTATACCATTCCATTTAGCTGGAACGGTAATTTCACACCATTCACCCTTTTTCTTTGTTTCCATACTGTTTATCACCTTATTTCTATTGATTCTCTCATTGTAACGGAAAACACACTTTGATGCACCGTCAAAAATAGAGGACAGTCTTATAATAGACTGCCCCTCAAGCTCTAAGTCTTTTCATTTCTAACAATACTTCTTCAGCTTTTTGTTCATACGATAAATCTTTAAAGAAATCCGCCAACCTTTTATAATCATTGTAAGCATCTAATAAATCGTCCATCTTTTCTATTTTCATCACTTGTTGTTTTTGTTTCATTTTTACTGGATAGCGATAACCTGATACTTCTTGTATTTTGTAATACTCATCCTCTACTTGAACGACCTTTACAAGTTCTTCCTCTTCTGCATCCATCGTATACCCGTCAAATTCTCTAAGTAGTTCATAAATGATATGAGTCCATTCATCTTTTGGATAAAACCCTTTTTCTAACCGATAACCGACAATGCGATACATATGCCCATCGTTCTCGGCAAACTGTACTGTATCATTTAACTTAAACTTAAAATAACGAAACATTGCCTTCACCTACTTATTATGTAATGTTCTTATCACATACTATTTGCAAAATGTAGGCTTTGCTATTCATAAAAAATGCTCATCATATTGATGAGCATTTTTTATGATGCTTTTTCTCTTTTTTTTCGAAATGGTAACCACCAGTTCCAGTCTCCAAATAACTTCATTAAGCTTGGTACGAGCATAAGACGAATAATTGTTGCATCAAGAAATATTGCTAATGCAACGCCAAGACCCATCTGCTTTACTGGTAAAATATCAGTAAATGCGAATGCACCAGTTACAACAATCATTATTAAAGCAGCTGATGTAATAATTCTACTTGTTGAAACGAGCCCTTCTAACGTTGCTTGATCGTTATCTCCTGTTTCTTCATAGAGCTCATGAATACGTGAAATAAGAAATACTTCATAATCCATACTAAGCCCAAATACGAGGCCAAAAATGAAGATTGGTAAGACAAACAGAACCGGACTTGCTTCTAAACCGAAATGACCACCTTCAAATAACCAAACAACAATTCCAATGGTTGCACTTAAACTAAGTATATTCATAACAATTGCCTTAATTGGAATGAGTATAGATCGGAATGCAAATAATAATATAACAAAGGTCGATCCAAATATAACAGACATACCAATTACAACTTTATCTTTAATTTCATCTTCTAATTCTTGTTGAAACGTCGTCATTCCGCCTAGATAATACGTAACATCCGTTTCTTTATAGTTCTTTTTAAAGTCACGTACCCACTGTTTTGCAGTCTCTGTACGTGGTTTTGTTTTCAAAAAGATTTCTATCGTCGTCTTATTCCCTTGCGTGTATGCTTCAAATACAGGAGTTAGTTTCGCTGATTCTGGCGACTGCAACATTCCAACAACTTGATCTGCTTTCATTCCAGTTAACCCGTCGTATAAACTTCTTACTTCATGTACTTTCTTATCATCTTTTAACTTTTGAACGACTTCTTCTATCTTTTGTAGACTTTCTTTTTCTTTCATATCTTTTTTCGTCTCTACAACTAATGTAACATCAGCGTGTGTTTTGACAGTTTCATTAAATGCTCCTTCATACTTTTCATATGCAATCCTTGTATCACTCTTTTCAGGTAAAGCTTCAACACCAGGGAACTGCAAATTAGCTGTACGTAACGGTAATAAGCAAATAACAATAAATGTTGTAACAACAATAATCATTGCAATTGGATGTTTCATCACAAATTGTGCAAATTTACGCCATGCTTTTGCCGGCGTATGTGCTACTTGATTCTTTTTTAATATTCTTTTACCGATTAACGATAATAGTGCTGGAAGAAGTGTGAGTGAGAATAAAATACTCATAATGACAACAATCATTCCGCTAATCGCGACAGATTGAATATAATCTATCTTAAAGAAAAACAAACCGGATAACCCAACAAATACGCATAATCCTGAAAATACAATCGCACGTCCTGCCGTTTGATATGTAATTGCTATCGCTTCTTTTACCGTTCGTTTAGCAACTTCCTCTCGAAAACGGTTCACAAATAATAGCGCAAAATCAATAGATAATGCAAGTCCAATCATCGGTGCAACGTTTAACACGAAAATAGATAGTTCTTTATCAACACCGATGAAATACAATATACCCATCGTACTAATAACACTAAGCGCCCCATTCAAAATCGGTAAAATTGATGCCAAAAGACTACCAAACGAAAATAGTAATACAAGAAACGCAATTGGTAATCCAATCATCTCTGCTACTTTTAAATCATTTTGCGTTCTTTCATTAATCTCTTTATTAATTTTCGGAAACCCTGTAGGTGTTACTTTTAATGCTATATTACTTTCTTTCTCAATCTCATCAGCAAATTGTAATGTCTTTTCCATTCGTTCCTTATTTGTTTTCCCGGAAAATAAAATTGTCGCATAGCCGATGTCATCTTGTAGCATTTCTTTATTTTGGATTGGGTGATGGAAAGATTCATAGTTCTCTTTCTCTTGAACATTCTTTACAATTTCATTTATTCGCTTTTTAAATTCCTCATGCGAAGCATCTTTATTTTTCTCAAAAACGAGCAGCAGCGTATCTTGAGACTTCTTAAAATCTTTATCTAAAATTTCTTTCGTTTTTTGATAGTCGCCTTCCGTTTGGAAACCGTCACCACCTAATACTCCCGGTAGCTTTGGAGCAAAAATCCCAAGTGCGATTGCGAGCAACAGTAACGCTACAATTACTGTATAACGAAACTGATACAAAAAGGCTCCTAACTTCCCCCACTTATCAACTTTATGTACATTTGTCTTCACACATTTTCACCTACTTTACATAATTCAATTGTCACTTATACTGTATCACATCTTGATATAAACAAAAACGTCTGGAAAAACTATAATAATAGTTTTTCCAGACGTTTTTCTATCTCTCTTTATTAAGCCCTAATCTCTCAGTAAGTAAACGATGGTAGTAAATCGCGATAATTAACAAAATACCACCTACGCAGTAACCAGCTAAAATATCAGTTGGGTAATGTACATTTAAAATGACTCTACTTAATCCAATCGATAGAATTACTATACCCATCAAAATCGTTGTGACACATTTCCCAGCTACGCTTTTCAAATTAGCAGCAATGATATAAGTAAGAAATCCAAATGTCATAATCGATAACATTGCATGTCCACTAGGAAAACTATACCCAAGTGCATCTAGCGCTTCATTTAATGACGGACGTTCTCTCTTTACAATCTCTTTTATCCCTTTATTCACAAGATGTGTTATTAAAATTCCCATTGGATATACAATCATCGCAGCATAATAACGCTTCTTCCAAAAAACAAGCAAACTTATAACGAGCGTAGCGACTATCCCAATTGCTGATCCCAATTTTGTAAAGTACGAGAAAAATGTAAGCGAACTTTCCGTTTGTAGCCCTCTTACTAATCCACGGACATATGTATCCATCACTGTAACGCCACCTGCATGTACGCGCCAAGCAACAATACCAAATACAGCAAATAACAAACCGATACACATTACCTCATACTGATGTAACTTCTTCTTCAAACGATTTCCTCCTACTATGAAAAAATGCGATTTCTACTTTAGAAACCGCATTTCCTTGCTTATTTACCTTTTGTTTTTAGCTCTGTCCAGTAACGATCATAGTCTTTTAACTTATCGTCTACATCAACAAGCCATTCTGTACGATCTAACTCTTCTTTCGTTAAGAAAATCATGTGATTATCACGGTATTCTTTACTATGAAGAGGATGAGCTTTTTCATTTGGATTACTGTAACCAATTGACTCGTAGTTTTTCACACTTACTTTTTCATCTAGTAAGTAGTTCATAAATTTCTCAGCAAGCTCTTTATGTTTTGCACCTTTTGGAATTGCTAACGTATCAGCCCAAATTGTGCCGCCTTCTTTTGGTACAACATATTCTACATCTTTATTATCTTTTGCGATAAATGCTGCATCTCCAGACCAAACTGTTCCGATCCAAGCATCTTCTGTAATGAATTTTTGTTTAATGTTATCTGTATCAAATGCTAATAAGTTTGGAAGCAGCTTCTTTAAATCATCTGCTGCTGTCTTTAATTGTGCATCGTCTTTCGTACTGTTTGAGAACCCGTGCTTCTTAAGACCCACTCCTAATACTTCACGAGAATCGTTCAGTAACGTTACATGTCCTTTATATTTCTCATTCCATAAGTCCGCCCAGCTTGTAGGTGCTTCTTTCACATACTTTTTATTGTATGCAATCCCTGTTACACCCCAAGTGTACACTAAAGAATATTTATTCTCTGGATCAAACGCAGGTGTTTTAAAATTAGAAACCATATTTTCGATATTCGGGATATTCTTTTTATCTAACGGCGCTAATAAGTCCATTTTCGCCATTGTTTTAACCATGTAATCCGACGGCTGAATTAAGTCATACTTTGCGCCACCAGCTTGTAATTTCGCAAGCATTTCTTCATTACTTGCGTACTTGTCATAGTTAATTTTCACATTATACTTCTTTTCAAAATCTTTTAGCACTTGCTCATCAAAATTGTCAGCCCAACTATAAATATTTAATTCTTCTTTCTTTTCACCACAACCAGCAAGCACACCCGCAACAAGGCTAAAGCTAATTGCTGCGCCAGCTATTCTTTTCATTAATTTCATCGGTTTATTACCCCCTTGTACTTTCTATATCGTTCGTATTATAAAGGAAGGTGTCCTCCAGAGTTTTCTTCACCATCTGCACCTTTGTTCCGGAAGATTTCAGATAGAACCATTAATCCTACGATAGCAACAATTAAAATTGTAGAAAGAGCATTAATTTCTGGTGATACTCCGCGCTTAACCATACTGTAAATGTATAGTGGCAATGTTGTTGATCCTGGTCCTGATACGAAGAAACTAATTACAAAATCATCAATTGATAATGTGAATGTTAATAATGCTGCCGAAATAACTCCCGGTGCAATTGCTGGGAACGTTACATAACGAAACGTTTGCCAAGGTGTTGCTCCTAGATCATTTGCAGCTTCTTCTAAGTCACGTCCCATACTTGAAAGACGCGCAGCTAAAATAACAACAACAAACGAAATACTAAATGTAATATGTGCAATAATAATCGTTGTTTGTCCAAGTTCCATTCCTAACTGACTGAAAAGAATTAGTAAAGATAACCCCATTAAAATATCAGGAATTAAAATTGGTAAATATACAAGGCCATTAATAGCCCCTTCGAAACGATATTTATAACGATGTAAAGCAATTGCAAAGAATACACCAAGTACCGTTGTCACAATCGTTGTTATAACTGCAATCGTAATACTATTTACAAATGCATCAATAACATCTTGTTTTTGAAATAAATCTGTATACCAATGGAATGTAAAACCTTCCCACTCCGCATTAATGCGAGAGTCGTTGAAAGAATAGACCATTAAAACCATCATTGGAAAATACAAGAATAACAAAATTAACCAAGAATAAGAAACTAAAAACTTCTTCATCTTTGCCTATTCCCCTCCGTTCTCATTATATTTATATACTTTCGTTGCACGATAATATAAGTAAATTAACAGAACAGAGAATAGAACAACGATAATCGATAACGCAGATCCAAACGGCCAGTCACGTGCACCTAAGAATTGATTTTGAATAACGTTTCCGATTAATGCTACTTTCGATCCGCCCATCACGTCTGATACAACAAACATTCCGATAGAAGAAACGAATACTAAAATAGAACCAGTCGCAATTCCTGACATCGTCATCGGCACTGTTATATTCCAAAATGCCTTTATTGGTGTTGCTCCTAAATCATAAGCCGCTTCTAGCTTACGCTTATCCAGCTGCTCAATTGCTGCATACACTGGTAAAATCATAAATGGTAATAAAGAATAGACCATTCCGAGTATTACAGAAGGAGTATTATATAATAAATTTAACGGTTCACTAATAATGCCAAGCTTTAATAACAACGTATTCACAAGACCTTGTGAACGTAAAATAACAATCCATGCGTATGAACGAACAAGAAAGTTAATCCAAAACGGGATCGTTGCCAATAATAAAAGAATAGAGCGGTATTTGCGGTCAACAATTGTAATTGTATACGCAAACGGATAACCAATTAATAAACATATTACTGTTGTAATAACTGCGATCTTAACAGTTTCCCATAACGTTCCTAAGTACAATGGATCAAATACACGGGATATATTCTCCAGCGTAAATTGCATTTCTACTGTCCCGTAAGCTCCGCGCTGCATGAAGGCGAATCCTAATACGAATACGAGCGGGATTAGGAAGAAAATTAACAGCCACGCGACTGTAGGTAGTGCGAGTAATTTCCCTTTTTTCAATTTAAGGTCACCTCGTCCTCTTGCTCCCAGCCTACATATACATTATCTCCAATGCTCCACTGCGCTGCCTCTTCAGCAGTTTGATATGCCATTAGTAATTCTGATGTTTTCTCATCACGTACATAAAGCTTCTCCATATTTCCGACAAACTCAATATCTTCAATATGTCCAAGATGGTATTCTTTTAAAATTGGTTCTTCAACCGAACGTACTTTTACATTTTCAGGGCGAATTGCTACATAGCCTTCCCCGTTCTTCACAATATTATTTTCACCGATGAATGTCGCAACGAACAATGTTTTCGGCTTATTATAAATTTCTTTCGGCGTTCCGATTTGTTCGATATGTCCTTTATTCATAACGACAATACGATCGCTCATGCTCATTGCTTCTTCTTGATCGTGCGTTACGTATATGAACGTAATTCCTAAATTACGTTGTAAGTTTTTCAATTCACGTTGCAAGTCTTTTCGTAACTTAAAGTCAAGCGCTCCAAGTGGCTCATCTAATAGTAATACACGCGGATTATTTACAATCGCTCTTGCAATTGCAACACGCTGCTGTTGTCCACCAGAAAGCTTCGCAGGTTTACGATTACGGAACTCAAGTAACTGCGTTAAACGCATTGCCTCTTCAGCACGCTCTTTCTGCTCTGCTGCTGATACTTTCTGCATTTTCATACCAAAACAAATATTCTTCTCTACTGTCATATGTGGGAATAGTGCGTAATGTTGGAACACTAGGTTCATATGACGCTTATATGGCGGCAAATCGTTAATTCTTTCATCATCTAATAAAAGATTCCCTTTAGTTGGCGTTTCAAATCCTGCGATCATACGAAGTAAAGTCGTTTTCCCGCAGCCACTCGGCCCTAAAATTGTTAAAAACTCTCCCTCTTTAATATCTAAAGAAAGAGGTGGGATAATCACTTGATTTCCAAAATGTTTTTCAACTGCTTCAACTTTAATAATCTTTTTCATTTTCCCGTCCTATCTACCTTAAATTTTAAATTTTTATATTCATGAATAAATATTTATGTTCTATAGACTATTTTTTGTTTCGATCCAAACAAAAATGGTTATTTAACAAGCGTTCGTTTCTATTCTTTATGTAGTATGTTTGATTCATTTTCGCATGATACATAACGTCGAACAGAAAAACCCCTTCCATTGCGAAGGGGCTATTATCATACGGCTACGCCTACTGATAAACACCATCATCATTTTAACAACTTTCGTATGAATTTTAAAGCACTTTTTGTAGAAGAGTAACGAATTTTCATGTCGAATGCTGTAGATTGGGCTAAAATGCTTTTATAATGTGAAAAAGTCCGAAAACTTTCTTTCCCATGATAACCCCCTAATCCACTACTTCCAACACCCCCAAAAGGTAAATATGGCGTGGCAAGATGATAGACAACATCATTAATACAGCCTCCACCATATGAAATATTACTCGTCACTTTCTTTTGTACTTCTTTATCTTCAGAAAATACATATAACGCTAACGGCTTCGGATGTTGCTGGATTTTGCCAATTACATCTTCTATGTTGTCGTACTCTATGATTGGTAAAATCGGACCAAAAATTTCATCTTCCATAACAGTATCTTTCCATGTAATATCCGCTAGTACTGTCGGTTCAATATGTAATGTATCTTTCTTATAGTTTCCACCAATTACGACTTGACCATCTTGTAAAAATCCACATAATCGTTCGAAATGGCGCTCACTTACAATACGCACATAATTTTCATTTTGCAAAGGTTCTTTACTATACTGCTCTATAATTTCATGTCGCAGTGCCTCAATTAGCTTTTCTTTCACGGAAGAATGCACATACATATAATCAGGCGCTACACACGTCTGCCCCGCATTTAAAAACTTACCCCAAACAATTCTTCTTGCTGTCATCTCTATCTTTGCATCTTTATGTACAATACAAGGACTTTTCCCGCCAAGTTCTAAAGTGAGCGGCGTCAACTGCTTCGCTGCTGCTTCCATTACAACTTTTCCAACGCCAACACTACCAGTAAAGAAAATATAATCAAACGGTTCCCTCAGCAAAGATGTACTCTCTTCAACGCCACCTTCTACTACCGCTACAAGCTCTTCTGGGAATAATTCATCTAACATTCTCTTAAGCACTTTTGAAACGCTTGGTGTTAACTCTGACGGCTTTAAAACGATTGTATTTCCAGCTGCCAGTGCTCCTACAAGTGGTGCAATTGCTAATTGAAAAGGATAGTTCCACGGTGCAATAATAAGCGTCACACCATACGGTTCTGGCACTACTTTTCCTTTTGATCCCAAATGAGTAAGTGCTGTTCGAACTCGTTTCGGTTTACTCCACGATGAAATATGTTTCAATTGAAAGGAAATTTCTTTTAATACATATCCAACTTCCGTTGTAAACGACTCGTGAACTGACTTATTTAAATCTAATTTCAATGCCTGAAATATTTCTTCTTCAAAATGCTGAATGCCTTCATAAAGCTTCTTCAAATTATTCTTTCGCATTTCGATGCTTCTCGTATGCCCTTTTAAAAAATATTCCTTTTGCCTACTTACAATAGAGGAAATACTCATTCACTCACCTTCTCCCACTATTTTTATCCAATTCTTTCATTATTTATATAGACTTCATATATAACAAATTTCTATTCTTAAGGTTACATTATATATGACTTTTTCAGCTATATAAAATTCATTGCTCACAAAAAAACTACCGAAAGAAAATCTCTCGGTAGTTTTACAGTATTAACGATATAAACGAACAGCACCTGCAGAATTATCATCAGCTTGTCCTACTACTTCAAACTTCAGACCAAGCTTCGGTAAAATACGTCCTGCATCTGGAATCTGTTGATTAATATACGTTTTAGAATCATCAAACTTCGGTACACCTGCTAAACCATCATACGTATACGTTCCACGCGTTGGAGATACGACTTTCCAAGCTGGCGTTTTATCAAATGAGAACGCCGCATCTGCGATTTGGAATCGTGTACTACTTTCCACTGTCGGTTTACCATTTAAAGTTCCTACAATTGCTTCTGGATGAGAATCAACTACACCTAGGAAACCGTGTCCTGGATGTACACCAACCCAGTTATCTGTATAAGCTGAATCTGCATACCATACGACCATACCAGCGTTATATACTGGACCACGTGCAAATTTTAACGCGTTATCTGAACCAGCATAGTTTCTCCACTCAACATAGTAGTTATGGCTTTTCTTCTCTGTTCCGTTAGAAACAGCAAAACCATCTAATTTGAATTGTGGCGTACCTTCTGCGTCATCAGAGAATACTACTTTATCATCTACTGTTAATGAAGCATTATCAAGTAAGAAACCATTTAATGCTAAACCACCATCAGTAATGTAATCAAATGTTAATTTTACTTTCTTACCTTTGAACTGGCTTAAATCATATGATTTGTCAATCCATTTTCCATTTGTCGAATCTGCATTTCCACTATTTGCTTTCTCACCAAGTCTTTCAATTAACGTTTGTTGACCATCTTCCGTTACAGCGTGTACTTCAAGGAAATCATACTCTGCTTCAATTTCATATAATGATTTGAAGTCAAATTTTGCAGTCGTTGCATTTGTTAAATCGAACAGTGGTGTTTCCATCTTCGTATGAAGATCATCACCTTTTGTGCTGTAGTAATACTGTTTTCCGAATGCCGGTTCAATTGTTTTTATATCTTTGTCTGGTAAGTTAACACGAATCATACCTGGACGGTTAGATTTCGTAACACTTTGGTCTAAATATGTTGCTAGGCCGATACCTTTATTTAATTTCTCGTAATCTACTTCTACGATATTTGCCCAGTTACCACCGATTGTTTTTTGGAAAAACTCTTTATTTTGTGGTGATAAGCTCGTTGGTGTTGTACCTGCAATTTTACCAGCCCAGCTTCCGCCACTCATGATAGACCAAGCTTGAATTGGCTCACCAGCACCGCTATATTGTGTATCATACTCATCTGGTAAACCTAAATCATGACCATATTCATGCGCGAATACACCAACTGCTCCATCTTCTGGTTCAATTGTGTAGTCGAACGCTGCCATCTTTCCACCCCAATATGGAACTTTCGCTTGTGTACCTTCAATTGCGAATGGTTTTGGTCCAACTGTCCAGCGATGTGACCAAATTGCATCATCACCTAATTTACCCCCACCTGCTTCTTGTCCAACACCTGCATGAATAATCATTAAGTGATCAATTAAACCATCCGGTTGATTTTTATTTCCATCACCATTTACATCATATTGATCAAATTGATCAAACTCTGATAGATCAAGACCGCTATCTACAGCTGCTTTTAATGCATCTTTTACTAAATCACGTGGGCCTTTTGGTCCTTTATTATCATGACCGCCGCTAGCAGCATCTGCACCGTAATCAGCAGCTTTACCAGGAACTGTTAACCATTTTGTAACTGTTCCGTCCACTGTGTAACTACCACCAGATTGCTCTTCGTAATATTGTTTAAACGTTTCAATTTTACTTCCATCATCTAATGTAAACGGCTCGTTGCCGAATAACATTTTTTCATAATGTTCTTTATTAAAATCGTTAGAATACATATATCCAGGCTCTTTGTCGATATTATTATGTTTAAAGTCAGCGTACTCTACAAGTAAAACGAGTACTTTATCTTTACGAACTTCACCGTTATAGTCTTTTTGTTTCGCTGGAGAAGTTGGTACTTTACCATTTAGACCGCCTTTAACTGGGCCTGTCGCTGCAGGTGTTCCTGTTGCAGGGTTATCTAATTTTTCTTTCGTGTCTGCTTTCGCATCTTTCACTTTCTTTAAAAAATCAGATGCTTCTTTCGTAAGTTGATCCCCATTTGGTACTTCTTTCCCAGGATTTTCACCCTTTTTGTTCTCTACATACTTTTCGACAGCTTTCTTTGTTTCTTTCTCTGAAGCTGACGAATCAATTACCCCACGTTTTTTTAGCGCATCTGCTAAACGTTCTTCCGGAATTAAGTGATCATCAACTGGGCTCGTAGCCGTTTTATTCGCAGGCGTTTCAGCATATGCAGATTGAGTGCCAGCCCCGAATGAAAGGCCTAATACAGCTGTTAAAGCGATTGATGACAAAACTTTGAACGGTTTCTTGTTCATCCCTTATTTCCTCCCCTAATAAATAATATGTATTACAAATTGAATTTTATTAAAAATTCAATATTTTTTCAATATTTAGTCATATTATGTAATATTTTTAATATATTTGTAAAAATTTCATAGTTAGCATACGAATATATCACAATTCAACAATGTTTTCTGAAAATATTGAAAGTTTTTATCGAACAATTTATAATTTCCATAGAGGGAGTTTAATGGGGATTTTATCTTTGTTTCATCTACACAATATTTGATAATTCACTATATAAAACACAAAATCCAATTGCATTATCATGTATTCTGTAGCAGCAATTATGACCGATAATTAGGGAGGAATTACATTTGTACAAAGATAAGACAGACGCACTGGATCAAGAATGGATTGATTTAATACTTGAAGCTCTAGATGCTGGTATCGCCATGCAAGACATCGAGCAATTTTTCCAACGTATGAAGCCATCCAGTCAGGCTCAATAGGTTTGTTCTTTTTAACGAAGTTTATGTTATAATAATGACATCATAAGACAACTACATATTGATAGAAAGGTGCGCAAATATGATTGGAGAACGTATAAAACGCCTTCGTTTACAAAAAGGGATTTCATTAACTGAACTTGCCGAAAAAGCTGGCGTTGCTAAATCTTACATTAGTTCTATAGAACGAAATTTACAAAAAAACCCTTCCATTCAGTTTCTTGAAAAGATCGCAGCAGTTCTACAAATTCCAGTTGATACTTTACTTCATGATGAAACAACAAAGGAAACTAACCTAGACTCCGAATGGACACAACTCGTTAAAGATGCAATGAACTCTGGTGTCTCCAAAGAACAATTTCGTGAATTTCTTGAATTTACAAAGTGGAAGCAAAATAATAAATAGAAAGAAGTGCTTACAAGTAGCACTTCTTTTTCTTTATAAAAAAAGCGGGGGATACCCGCTTTTTTATTATTTTTCTTCCCCAGCTTCTTGGTTAGCATTGAATGTCCATTCTAAATTCAATGTATCACCTTGGAAGATATTTTGATCTTTTCCATTATCTACAAATTCAAATTGTACCCATAGATAATCCTCTGTACCAGCTGCTAATCCACCCTTTTCTCCCCACTCAGGAGCAAAAATGTCTTTAGCTAAAAGATCTGGATCAACTTTTTGTAAGTCTGCTAAAGTTGTTTCGTATACAGGCTCACTTTGTTTATCCCAGTTCCAAAGGAATTTTACTTTAACGTGCTTACCAAAGTCTTCACCAGCATTATCACCTTTTGCATCTTTAACAGTATACTTTGTTGCTAATTTAACATCTTTAATAGTTAACGAACCGCTGTTTTGTAATAAGAACTCTTTCTTAACAGAATCCCCTGGTTTTAAATCTTTAATATCTACAAGCGTCTTAGGGTTTAATGTAAGGTCTAACGTCCCAGCTGCAAATGTATTGTTTGATACTTCTTTATCGCTAAAGAATGCAAATGTTCCTCCACCAATTAAAGCTAACCCCAATGCTGCTGATGCAACTCCCATACCTAATTTCTTTTTCAGACTCACAATCAATTCCCCCTAGCTTTTTTTTATATTTTTATCACTTATTTTTCAATAAGAGATGTAAAGAAAACTATATTAGCTTAGCTAATATGTGTTCTTTTTTAAAAACCTTATGTTCATTATAACGAACAACCCTATATAAACACAACACATATTTATTAATATTTTCAGTTATTTTTATTTCTCAATATTATTTAGACTTTTCAGAAAAAATGATGATAATTTATAACTTTTTTCACACTCAAATCATTTAATACTATAAGAAAAAAGAAAAACAAAGAGGTGAGGGCTAACGTTCCCTCACACTCGTATAAATATTACTAGTCTTGCTTATTCGTTCACTCTCTCTTACACCACATTCTTGTTTTCTAGCTGTTTCACTAAAGCAGTTCCTCCGCTTTCTTCTGCTCTTCTAGCTTTTTCTGTTCTTCCGCTTTCTTTTGCTCTTCTACTTTTTTCTGTTCTTCTACTTTCTTCTGTTCTTCTACTTTCTTCTGTTCTTCTACTTTCTTCTGTTCTTCTACTTTCTTCTGTTCTTCGGCTTTCTTTTGTTCTTCTACTTTCTTTTGTTCTTCTACTTTCTTTTGTTCTTCGGCTTTCTTTTGTTCTTCTACTTTCTTTTGTCCTTCCGCTTCAATTGCAACGTTTAATTGTTGCTGAAGAGCCTGAATTTGCTCATCAATAGCTTTCAAGCTAATTTCTTTCTCAATATAGTCACGCTTCTCTTTGATACTGCGAAAGCCTTCATTTACATATATGGACACTTGCTGCATCGACTCATCTTTATTTACCTTTAATTCTTCTTGTATTTGATTGTAAGGAGCTTCTATTTCAGTATATACATTTTGCAGAGCTTCCTTCTCAGCAACAATTTTCTCACGCCCTTGTTGCCATACAGAAATCGCCTGTTTTATTTCTTCAATAGAAGTTGCTTTCGATTTCCCCTTCATCGTTCCATACTCACGCTCAATAAACTGTTTATGTTTCTCAGATTGCTCTTTTAACGTATTAACTGTTTTCGGAAATATAATTGCTGTAGAAAGCGTCGCTTCTACTTTCGTTTCATGAATGAACGCCGCTTCTGTATGCGTCATAATTTGAGATCCTAAATAAAACGTAATAGAACACATACACGGCAATATAAGCATCTTTTTAAAATTACGCGGTCTTTTCAGCATCTTAATCTCTCCCATCGAACATTACGTTCTTTATACAGAACATTATCTATATTATAGTAAAGAACTATTAAAATTGATAGACAAATACTAGAAAAATAGAAAAAGGGCTATCCATGTGATAGCCCTTTTTATTATTATCTTTCTTCACCTGCTGTTTGTTGTGCATCAAACGTCCAATTTAATTGTAACTTATCGCCTTGGAATTGATTTTGATCTTTTCCATTATCAACGAACTCAAATTTCACTTTGAATTTATCAGATTTACCTGCTGAAATACCTTTTTCATCCCAGAACCAAGCCGATAAATCATTATCTACAGCTGTAAGTGTGTCACCTTTTAATTTATCTAAAGTAGTTTGTTTCACAATTGTCTCATGCTTATCTACATTTTTTAAGAATGTTACTTTAATATGTTTACCAAAATCATCTTTATTATCTTTCTTTACATCTTCTACATTATAATCTGTTTTCAGTAGAACCTTTTTAATATCTAAAGAACCTTTATTTTCTAGTTTAAATTCTTTTTCAATTGTATCCCCAGGTTTTAAATTCGATACGTTAACAACTGTTGATGGATTTAATGCTAAATCCAGTGTTCCAGCCGCAAATGTATTGTTTGACACTTCTTTATCACTGAAAAATGCAAATGTTCCTCCACCAACTAAAGCTGCTCCTAATACTGCTGATGTAATACCCATTCCTAATTTTTTCTTTAAAGTCATGTCCATATCCCCTTAATATATATTTGTTAACTTCCTAAACGGAAAGTATAACCAAACGAACTAGACGGATTGTTCTACTTTTTTATCTTTCTTTTCTCCGTCAATGCTACGAATAGCACCAAAAATAGAAATAGCGGAATAACCAAGCAAAAAGACTCCTGGAATAATAAGAAGCAATGCTGCTCCCGCTTTTGAATTCGCATAATTCAGTAAATAACCAACATACGGAACTGTAATATCTGCATACTTTCCAACTACATTTTCTGCAAGTACTGGCTCTAAATCTGGTCCATTGTTGTTATCCCCTTTTGTTTCATACATTACTTTTCCATTTGTATCTTTCACACCGATAATACGGTGAGTGATAATTTTTTGATCTTTCTCTTTAAAGGTAATAACATCACCTTTTTGATATTTAGAACCATCTTTGTTTGGTTCTATTGCAATGATTGATCCTGTTAAAAACGTCGGCTCCATTGATCCTGAAAGAACGCTCTTAAATTGATATCCCATCACTGTCGGATCACCACCGCTTGCTTTTGAAGAAATAACTACAAAAGCTAAAAAAAACATCAATGCAAATAAAACAAATGAGATCGCGTTGCTAATTATCTTCCATATTAATTTCATCGTCTCTCTCCCTCTCCGTTGTTTTATATTATTTGAAGTATGCAATATCCACTTTGTTCTTTAACAAGAACACAAGTAAATGATATAACGAACTTTAAGTTATTGCAATAAGAAAATTTACAATTATTAGTTATTTAAGATATATAAAAAAGACTGTGCCAAAATTTTACACAGTCTTTTTATTAGTAATTTATTTACCTTCTGATTTCATTCCTTTTGTATTTCGGCGCAACACTACATATAAAATTGCTCCAAATAATATAATCGCACCCATCCCAACACTTATTACTTTCACATTTGAGTCTTTTACTTCAGGCATAGTTGTATCTTTTTTAGGCATCGTAAAAGTGACATCTTCTGTTGAAAGAACATTTACCGTCGCAATTGTTTGATTATTTTTCGTAATATCAACTGCACCAACTACCTCACCACGATGTATTCCTTTATGATATAAAGATTCTTTATCTAATGAAGCCGCCCGGAAAATAGTTTTCACATTTTTCCCTTCATCTTTCTTAAGCATAAGCTCCGCACTTTGTTCCAACTCAGAATTAACATCTTTATTTAAATATGTTGTTTTTTGATGCCAATTATGTTTATCAAGCACCATTTGCTTCGTAAATTGACCGAAAGAATATTCCGCCATCTGCTTCAAATCTTCATAAATTTCAGGTCTTTGAGAAGCCATTACTACGCTTATAATACGATTTCCATCTTTCTCATTTAATAAAACAAGTGTATTACGTGCTTCATTCGTAAACCCTGTCTTACCGCCAATGCTATATGGATTTTCAAAAAAATTAGATTTATTAAAAATAGACACCGTCTGCCTAGACGTCGTAACTGTCGTTCTTTTCGTATTCATCGCTTGTAAAATTTCAGGATACTTTTGCACACCCTTCGTAATCATAGCCATATCATACGGCGTCGTATAATGGTTCGGATCATGCAATCCATTCGGTGTTACAAAGTGGCTATCTTTCGCTCCTAATTGCTTCGCTTTCTCATTCATCATATTAGCGAAATTCTCAACACTCCCGCCAATCCGCTCCGCAATCGCATACGACACATCATTCGCACTCAGCACCATTAAAATCATAAGCGCAGTATTTCTATTAATTGTCTCTCCAGGTTGAAACTCAATTTGATAATTACTCTTCTCTTGATCTAATGCTAATTGTGAAAATGTAAATTGATCCTCTGGCTTTGTATGCTCCATGAGTAAAATCGCTGTTAACACCTTCGTCGTACTAGCAGGATATGCTCGGTGATATGCGTTTTTATCATACAAAACATCTCCTGTTTTCGCATCAATTGTCGTTGCAAACTGACTAAAAACATTCGGTCCTTCCGCAGGTGGTGGTGCAACTTGTTCTGGATTTACTCCAATATTCGTCTCAGCACGCAATGTTATGGGCGTCAAAAAAAACGAACAAATAACTGTAATAAAAACCAAAATTTTCTTAAAATTTACCATATGACTCTCCCTTTTCCATTTACTCCTTAACAAAATAATAAATCTACCAATCATATGTAATTTGTATTATATTGGAAGAAATTTCACTATTTTTTACTATATCATACTTTTACGATAAAGAACATAAATATACAATAAAAATAAGAAGGAATTACTCTTTCTTATCCTTCTCATCAATCAACGAATCTATTAACTTTTGACTAGCTTCCTCGGGCGTAATCTCATCTGTTATTCCCATAAACGACCAACCTTTAGAATCGACCCACTCAACAAACTCTTGTAAAAATTCATCATGTGTAACATCCACATCAAGAATCGATCCATTAATCGAAATCGTTCTATTTTTAGACACGCGCATCTTGAACGTTTTTCTTACCATTACAACTTTTCTCCCTCTACTTCTGAATATTTATAAAGTGAAACTTTCATCAACCCTCACGAATCGGACTTTTACGGGCATTCCGACCCGAACCTAACTTCTTTACTTTTGCTGAATTTCGAGGTAAGGGATCTTACTGCCCGCAAATAGCGAGATAAAATAATCATGTATCTCTGTTATACATGATTTTCAGTAAATTGTAAAAAGGATATATTGGCCAATTTAAATAGCAAAAATGAAAATCTCTTACCTACGTAAACGTAATACGACATACAATCGCTCATAAATTATTAAATAAATCCATAAAAATATACACTTTAAAACATAATTGAGTAAGCCATTCTAGTCTTTTGGAAGATATTATCTAAAATAGTATACTAAACGGATAAAGGATATTTGAATAAAGAAACTGAGGCCCTCTATTTAGCTGGATTCTTAAGTTGTAGACTTAAAGACTGATGCCTGAATTCATATTTAATTTCTATTTCTGTACATCATATCGTAAGAAAGAAGGTAGTACTGTGAAAACAACAGAAAATTTTACTGACAGGGCCGATATATATGCAAAATATCGCCCTAGTTATCCTAATGAATATATTGATTACTTGCTTTCAGCTAACCAACTGAAAGGGAATCGGATTGTGGCTGATATTGGTTCAGGTACGGGGATATTTAGCCACCAGCTGCTTGAAAGTGGTTTACATGTTATTGGAGTTGAGCCAAATGATGATATGAGAAAGATGGCTGAGCAATCATTAAAACTATATTCTCGTTTTCAATCCATAAAAGCAACTGCTGAAAATACCACTTTAAAAGAAAATAGTGTAGATTTAGTAACTGTTGCCCAAGCATTTCATTGGTTTGATAAAGAGGCTTTCAAAATCGAATGCCAACGAATTTTAAAACAAAAAGCAAATGTTGCACTTGTTTGGAATAGTAGAGATTTAACTAGTCCACTTATTAAAGAGAATGCAGAAATTTGCCAGAAAACCTGTCCAAACTTTAAAGGCTTTAGCGGTGGAATAGATGAAACTCCAGAAGTATTTAACAACTTTTTTAAAGATGGAAAGTATGATTTTAAAGAATATCAAAATGATTTACTTTTTGATTATGAAGGGTTTTTGGGAAGGAATTTATCAGCATCTTATGCTCCGAAAGAAAATGACGAACAGTATAAAAACTTTATTTTTCTCCTATCAGAGCTATTCGAAAAATACAGTAAAGATGGAAAAATTATTCTCCCGAATTTAACACGAAGCTATCTAGGCAATGTATAAACAGCCTGATACAAAGAGACATTGAACGGAATTAAAACAAGCTTAACCCCTCCCTGAATGTAGAACGAGGTTAGGCTTGTTTTGCATTTTACCACATCAAATTCAAATGACTTTCGTACAATAAAGTAGAATATATTAGAAAACACCTTAAACTGAGGAGGAACTCAATGGCGCGTTGTACGTATTGTAAAACGAAGTGGAAAGTAAAAGATGTATGGTCAATACTCGTGACATTTGAAAAAGATTGTCCGTATTGTTTTGGGAGGCAATATATGTCTAATGATACTTTTCATCAAGCTAACGCCGCTTTACCACTGTTATTTTTATGCCCTTTAATTGTTGATTTAAGCGATGAAAATCCTTTAGATAAATACCGGAAATAATATAACAGCTACATTCAAAAACTACTTTTTACTGAATTTTCTTCTTATCATTATCCCTCCATTACTAGCATAATCGCTTATACTTTCCCTTTTGAAGATTCTGTAGCTCAGCAGGAAGAGCGTCCCCTGGACAAGGTTTATCAATTATGACTTTAATAAACGATGATATATGTATACTGTTAAGCATAAAAAATTAGCATTAAGTTCCACTCAAATATTAATTGAAACCCAACACTACTTGTATTCTGTAATTCAGAATACAAGTAGTGTTTTTTATTATGCATTTTTGCATACAGTATTGTTTTCTCTTGTAAATAGATAATAATGGTATATAATAAAATCAACTTTTTACCAATAAAAGGTAATAAAGAGTAGTGGGATAAGCAAATAACCAAAACGTATTAACAGATTTGCTCTATGTAAATCATGATACATATATGGAATCAAAACTATGAAATTATATGTAGAGGTTAGATTACTACAAGATGAAAGATTCATAGCGAATACACTCGAGAAAAAAAGCGTTCGATTAGATTAATGTTATAAAACTACTTAATGTGATATCTATGGAACGAATTGAGAATATACTTAGGGGGAATTTCAAGTGAAAACATTTAGTAAAGTATTATTAACAGGAGCTTTAGCTTTAGGCGGTTTAACGGTTATGAACATTGAAACACCAAAAGCACATGCTGACGAATGGGATGGTTGTCATTACATTTGTGGTCCTGGTGAAACGGTGAACGGTGTTACAGTTCAGGTACACTCTACACAAGTTACTTTTGGTAACAGCGTAATTGCAAGAATTACAAATGACCGAGCTGAAGAAATTCATTACAATGTCAGCCTTGAAAAGAAATATGGCGATAGATGGGGAGAATTTGAAACCAACTTCCGTTGGCAAAATCAATGGGTCCCAGCTGGAAGCAATGATGAAATTGCAACTTTCACAGGATATGGCGATGATATTTATGAGGATGGAACATATCGTTATAAAGTCGAAATAAAAGGCGCTGACGGTTCTATTGATACAATTTACACAGCAGGAATGACAGTTACAGGACGATAGCTTATGAACAAGCTCCATTATTTATGATTGTATTTTTGAAAATATCATTGATAATTGCGTTGATATTATTATTAAAATAAGCTCTTCGGGGCTTATTTTTTTATACAAAAATTAGAATATAAATATTCAGAAAATTACATCTTTACACCATTAAAGTTTGTTGCTATTATAGGAATACATCAAATGTTACAATACCCAACAAATTGTACAAATCCTCCGATTACACGAATGAAATGAAAATACATTGCTGATGGTAACATTTATAGTTGGGATCCCGTAGCTCAGCAGGGAGAGCGCCACCTTGACAGGGTGGAGGTCGTGAGTTCGAGCCTCTCCGGGGTCATATAAAAAAGAGACACCATATCAACCTTCTACGTGATATAGTGTCTCTTTTTTATCTCATTCAATTACTTCCCACCAAACATCTTCTCCAAAGACTTTGCATTGGCAAACAATACTTCTTTCAAGTTATCGTCAGCAACGATTTTATAGTCGCCATCTTTGTCTTTCTTTAAGTTCAATGTAACTTCGCGAGTTGCCATTGCTGCATCTTTATCCGTTAAGTTTTTGATGATAGTTGAGGTCATTGTTTTTTCGATCGCTTTTTCAGATTGTTCTTTGTCTTCGCTAAATGCGCTAGCGAAGGCCATTGGCATAACTTCTCCCACTGCTTTTGTTACAGCAACGGATAGATCAGCAGATGTAATTTTCACTTTCACTTCTGCTTTGTCATCCTTTTTCGATACTTCTTCTAGCTTTTCAAATTTAAAGTTCTTTGTAATTGCACTTAGCATTGCTTTTGCCTCAGCATCATCTGTTTTTTCATTTAGTTTATTAAATTCCTTGTCACTCTCAACAAATGTACGAGCTTTTTCTATATCACCTTTTTGTATCGCTGTTAAAAATTCTTCTGTAGTATCTTTCGGATTTGCACACCCTGCTAAAACACCTGCTGTTAATCCTACTACCATCATTAATAGCAATAATTTCTTTATCTTTTGCACGCTCATTCTCCTCTTATCTTTTCTAGTAAGTCAGCATCATACAATATTATGAAACTGACATTACAAACATTTTTTAGTATAGCATTTATATGATTCGTTTTCTATTAATTCCCAAAAGATAAAGGGCCTTGCAGCATTCCTACAAGGCCCTCTTCTATCAATCTGTATCCGTAGCACAAATGAACCACATTTTCTGTTCCCTACTATCTAACACCATCCAAGTAACATCCCACGCAACATTGTAAAACCAATCTGTCCAAGGGCGATAGCTTTCGAACACTTTAATATCTTCGTATCGATCTTGGAACATATATTGACATACATTGACTGCTAATTGTTTTGCGATAACTGGTCGTTCCTTAAACCCTTCATATGCTCCGCCCCACAAAATTTGCGCAGCAATGCTACCATCAAGCATAACTGCCAGCTGCTCTTTAAAACGAAACTTATATTTGTCTGATGTATGTATTTTTAACTCTTCTAAGTTATTGATTATGTCTAAAGAGTTGAAGATTCTTCTAAAGAAGTGCTCATGTCCATCTTTCGAATGTGGTATTTCTTTAAAAAAATTTTCGTTATGCACTTTAAAACAGCTTATTATTGTTCCACCAATTAAGTTTTGTTCCTTAAACGTGTTTATAAGTTGCTCAACAGATGAGTCATTCGTGTCTATTTTTTCAAACGTTCCCTCTTTCCATCTCATAACGCCCACTACTCTCTATTAAAAATTTGTTTCTTCATTATAAATAGCAAAATAAAAACCAGCAACTTTAAGGTTGCTGGCTTAGCTCTTATTCATATTCGAAAAAACAATAACAACTGCTCCAAACAAATAATGCCCTACTACCATCCACATACTCCAATCAAAAATCATAAACGATAACCAAAGCGATATATTAATAGCAGTAAATAATAAATATAAAATGAAATCTCTCTTTTGCATTGCTCCTCTATTCATCAAAATGTAAACGGCACCGATAGGAGGAAAAGACAAATATTTTTCTTAACGACCACGAATACTAAATTACTGTCTACAAAAGATTCTCCTTTTCATCACAATACCTGCTTCGACATCGGCCTCACTACCCTATATTCATCACTATAAGCTTCCTTTATGATTAAAGGCGGATATTCACTTTTTTCTTCCTCAATCATTGTGAATACTTCTGTTTTCTCTTGTAATGTATTAGATTCTCTATTTTTAGTAGGTTTTTACTTGTTTTAATTTCCCTTGTTACTTCGCCAAGTTTTCGCCCAACTTCTTCTACTTTGGCAGGTTCATTCGTAACATAATATTCTTGTTCGTCCCATACTAATATAGGTGGCACTTGTTCTCTTTTGTTACATATTATATAAGGAGTACTAGCTACAAGTAGTAGACAAGTTAATAAATAGAAGATAGTTTTTTTATTCATATACTACACTCCTTATCTATCATTTCATTGGATTATATAACATAAGTTATTTACAATAAATGGATTTAATGGTATTTTTTAGGTTGAATAATAAAGAAAAACCTTACCGAAGTAAGGTTCCGTTTTTACATTCTATAGTGACTGACTTATTAAAACGATCATTACAATAATCGCTATAAGCATAACAACTAAACAGGCGATTAATTTATAAAATCCTCGTTTCGTTAACGTCCCGCCTTGAACGTCTTTACGAATAAATAAGAATACAGCTAAAAATAATACAAGCCCAATGCCAAAAGCATACATCATTTGCATATGTTAATCTTCCTTTCTCTCTTCCATCTTAATATCTTTTTGATAAAACAACAAATGAGATAAAAACTGTACTCATTGTAAGTGCCATAAGTATATTTAATAATTCAGTAGCAGAAAGTGTAAGTATTTTTAAGTTTAAGCCGATAGAGAAAAGAAGATAATATGCCGTTAATGCAAAAAAGGTTACAAACATTCCCTTATAACGAATAAGTTTCATTCGCTCGTCTTTTTCTTTAAATTGCGGGTGCAAGTAGCTTAGACAGAAACTCATAATCATAATCCCAAGCAATGGATACGTTATGGTTGGCGGTGCAGAATGCGTCATTATACCTGTTAATATCATAAATCCACTCATAAATAGAAAAATAATCCCCATAATTACAAAGTACTTTTGTGAATAATTCATCCCTATTCCCCCTCTTCTTTTCCTTCATAAATAAATACATGTTCTATCGTTGTCTGAAATGTTTTCGCTATTTCAAATGCTAGCGGAAGTGATGGATCGTATTTCCCTTTTTCAATTGAGATAATGGTTTGTCTGGAAACTCCAAGTTTCTCAGCCAACTTTTCTTGAGATAGTCCAAATTTTTTTCGGTATTCGACCATTTTATTTTCCAAGGAAATTTCTCCCTCCTTCCATATACCGAGTATATATGTAAAGGAAACTTTACGTCAAGTTCCCTTTACATATATTTTGATTATTATTCACGCTATTTATATAGAAGAAACTTTTTTCAATTTCAGCACGTCTATTTTGAAGCGAAACACGGAACACTGTAAATAACTGTTACTATATCTCCTCACTTCTTTTTTTAAAATTTAATATCTCCATATTTGTTTTATCCTTTTAAAATATTTCATTTATTTCTTTATTTCACGAAATACGTTATTTGTTTTACGGTGTTTTTCGTCATATTTATAGAAACTAACTGTTTATGGAGCATTTTTTATGTTTAGCAACTTTTTTTGTAGAAATCCTTCACTTTCCTTTCAATATTTAACACTATCTAAATAAAGTTTACGATAAATTCATAATTTTTTATTTTTTATACTATATTCCGTTATATTGTTGTATAATATCTATGAAAGCGCTTATTATTTCAATATACATAATTCAAACTGATTTTATCGAAACATTCTAACTATTATACCTATATTTAAATGCAACAATTATAGCTATTAGTATAGGCATACCAAATATATCCACCCCATTTTTCTGTAAAATTAATTTATAACATGAAAGATTAACTTGGGTGATAAGTTATTGTGAATGTTTTTTTACAAAACAGATAAGTAATAGTGTTTGGTATTATGTAAATTATTGTAATAACATAAGAGTAAAGAAAACATTTACATTGATTATTGATTCATTACTTATTGAAAAAGAGCAAAATGCACCTTTGTATGGAAAAGGATTATATGCATTGGGAGGTTTAAACAAATGACGAGGAAGAATACAACGACAAACCCTTGGGCCAAGTTCCACGGTCCGAACCTTGGTTATGTTATTGAACAGTATGATCTTTACGTAACTGGAGCAGGTTCTGTTGATCCGGAATTACAAGAGCTTTTTGAAATTTTTGGAGCTCCTTCGTTTCAAGATGATGTCGTAACAGGGGACAACACAGCAACACATTTTTCTCCTCAAAACACAGGTAACATTGAAAAAATTCTTAAAGTCGTTCAACTAGTTGAGCAGATTCGTTCTTTCGGGCACACGTTGGCTCACATCAACCCGATGGAAGATGCTGCAAATGGACAATCTCTTCTTGAGAAAGCAATGAGCGAACTGAGCGATGCTGACTTGAAAGCGATTCCAGCGAAAACAGTATGGCAAGATGCACCAGAAGGTATTCACACTGCACTTGATGTAATTCATAGATTAAAAGACGTTTATACAAAATCTTTAGCTTATGAATTTTCTCATATACAAGATAGTGAAGAACGCGCGTGGTTGCATCAAATGGTGGAATCAAATTCATTGCGTCAACCACTATCAAATAAAAAACGAACTGCTCTTTTAAAACGTTTAACAGCTGTTGA
The DNA here is from genome assembly GCF_045291115.1 of Bacillus sp. PPSBB_2. Taxonomy (NCBI): domain Bacteria; kingdom Bacillati; phylum Bacillota; class Bacilli; order Caryophanales; family Bacillaceae; genus Bacillus; species Bacillus sp. PPSBB_2. Next base: position 1,363,134 of record NZ_CP147983.1, on the reverse strand, counting down.
AGGTTTCGAGCAATTCTTGCATAAAACATTCGTTGGGCAAAAACGTTTCTCTATCGAGGGCGTTGATATGCTTGTACCTGTTTTAGATGAAATTGTTCTAGAAGGTGCTAAAAACGGCGTTGAGGATGTCATGATTGGTATGGCTCACCGCGGTCGCCTAAGCGTACTTGCTCACGTATTAGAAAAACCATATAGCCACATGTTTGCTGAGTTCAAACATGCCAAAATAGAAGGCGCAGTGGCTAATTCTGGCTGGACTGGCGATGTGAAATACCACCTAGGTAGAGAACAAGTCGTTAGTAACGAAGAAGTTAGCACTCGCGTGACATTAGCAAATAACCCGAGTCATCTTGAGTTCGTGAATCCTGTAGTAAAAGGTTTCGCACGTGCTGCTCAAGAGAATCGTAAAAAATCTGGTCTTCCAGATCAAGATACTTCAAAATCATTCGTAATTTTAGTTCATGGTGATGCTGCATTCCCTGGTCAAGGTATTGTATCTGAGACACTCAACTTAAGCAGATTGAACGCGTATCAAACAGGCGGAACGATTCATGTTATCGCAAACAATGCAGTTGGTTTTACGACTGACAGCTATGATTCTCGTTCTACGAAATATTCTAGTGACCTTGCAAAAGGTTTCGATATTCCGATTGTTCACGTGAACGCTGATGATCCGGAAGCTTGTCTTGCAGCTGCTAACCTTGCAATTCAATATCGCATGTTGTTCAAAAAAGATTTCTTAATCGATTTAATTGGTTACCGCCGCTACGGTCATAACGAAATGGATGATCCAGCAGTTACGCAACCACAAGTGTACAAAAAAATTAAAAACCATCCAACTGTAAGGGCAATTTATGCAGATCAATTACAAGCTGCTGGTGTTCTAAATGCAGATGAAATTGAAACAATTACACAGTTTATACAAGAGCAATTAAAATCTGACTATGCACAAGTACCACCAGCTGATACGAGCGACGCAACAATTCACGTTAAAGTGCCAGATGTTGTTGCAAAAGGTATTCAGCCAATTGATACTGGTGTTGAGCTTGACTCACTTCGTGCAATTAATGAAGGTCTACTATCTTGGCCAGAAGGCTTTAACGTATATCCGAAAGTGAAGAAAATTCTTGAGCGCCGTAAAGATGCTCTTGAAGAAAATGGTAAAATTGAATGGGCACTTGCTGAATCGTTAGCATTCGCTTCTATTTTACAAGAAGGTACGCCAATTCGTTTAACTGGTCAAGATTCACAGCGTGGTACATTCGCACACCGTCATATCGTATTACACGATACTGATACAAACGAAACATATTCACCATTGCATCGCTTACCAAACATTAATGCATCGTTCTCTGTTCATAACAGTCCGTTATCAGAGGCCGCTGTTGTTGGTTACGAATATGGTTATAACGTATTCGCTCCAGAAACTCTTGTTATGTGGGAAGCGCAATATGGTGACTTCTCAAATACTGCGCAAGCATTATTTGATCAATATGTTTCAGCTGGAAGAGCAAAATGGGGTCAAAAATCTGGCTTAGTTCTCCTATTACCACACGGTTATGAAGGTCAAGGACCAGAGCACTCTAGTGCACGTCCAGAGCGTTTCTTACAGTTAGCTGCTGAGAATAACTGGACAGTTGCAAACTTAACGAGTGCGGCACAATACTTCCATATCCTGCGTCGTCAAGCATCTATCTTAGGAACAGAAGCTGTTCGACCATTAGTATTGATGACGCCGAAGAGTTTATTACGTCACCCACTTACGCTTTCAACTGCTAGTCAGTTAAGCGAAGGACGTTTCCAACCTGCTTTAGAACAAGAAAACCTTGGCATGAAACCAAATAAAGTAAAACGTCTTGTTTTAAGCACAGGTAAAATGGCGATTGACTTAGCAGCAGAAATCGAGTCTGGTAAACATGAGTACAACTTAGACGAAGTTCATGTCGTTCGTATTGAGCAATTGTACCCATTCCCTGCTGAGAAAGTTCAATCTATTATTAAACGCTTTAAAAACTTAGAAGAAATCATTTGGGTTCAAGAAGAACCTCGTAATATGGGTGCATGGCATTACATGGCTCCAATTCTGTTCGAACTTGCTGGAGATAAAGTGAAAACAGGCTACATTGGACGTCCTGATCGCTCTAGTCCATCTGGCGGCGATCCATTCGCTCACAAAGCTGAGCAAGAACTAATTGTTGCACATGCTTTAGATGTGAAGTATAACTTCCGTCAAGATAAACAAGAAATTGAAGTTTACAGCAACTAAAAAGTAACAATGAAGGTTTCTAGCTTGTTCCTTGGGCAGATATTCTGCCCAAGGCCAGGCTAACAAATGGAGATTACCGAAGACAAAAGAAGAAAAAATACACCGTTAGGCAAATAAGGGGAGGACATTTAAAATGATCGAAATTAAAGTACCTGAGCTTGCAGAATCTATTACTGAAGGAACTATTTCACAATGGCTTATCAACGTAGGCGACAAAGTTGAGAAAGGTGGCAGCGTTGTTGAGCTTGAAACTGATAAAGTCAATGTAGAAATCATTGCAGAAGATTCAGGTATTGTATCGAAGTTACTAGGCGAACCTGGGGATACAGTTGAAGTTGGCGCAACTATCGCAATTTTAGATGCTAATGGAGCACCAGTTGCAGTAAGTACACCTGCACCAGTGGCTGAGCAACCAAAACAAGAAACAGCTGAAGCACCGAAAGCTGCGGCACCAAGTGCTGAGCAAACTGCAACACTACAAGGGTTACCAAATACAAACCGTCCTATCGCATCACCAGCTGCTAGAAAGATGGCTCGTGAATTAGGAATCGACTTAAACGACGTACGTAGTACAGATCCACTTGGACGCGTGAGACCACATGATGTACAAGCTCATGCTGCAGCACCAAAAGAAGCACCAGCTGCTCCAAAGAGTCCAGCTCCTGCTCCAGTTGCAAAAACGGAATTCGAAAAACCAGTTGAGCGCGTGAAAATGTCCCGCCGCCGTCAAACAATTGCAAAACGTCTTGTAGAAGTTCAACAAACATCTGCAATGTTAACAACATTTAACGAAGTTGATATGAGTGCGATCATGGAATTACGTAAAGAACGCAAAGATGCTTTCGAGAAAAAACATGATGTACGTCTTGGCTTCATGTCATTCTTCACAAAAGCAGTTGTTGCAGCATTAAAACAATTCCCATTATTAAATGCTGAAATTCAAGGTGACGAGCTTATCATTAAAAAATTCTATGATATCGGTATTGCAGTAGCAGCTCCAGATGGATTAGTTGTTCCAGTTGTACGCGATGCTAACCAATTAAACTTCGCTGAAATCGAAAGCGAAATTCGTGAATTAGGTAAAAAAGCACGCGATAACAAACTTTCATTAAAAGAACTACAAGGTGGTACATTTACAATTACAAACGGTGGTGTATTCGGTTCTCTAATGTCAACACCGATCCTAAATAGCCCTCAAGTTGGTATTTTAGGAATGCATAAAATCCAAGTACGCCCAGTTGCAATTGATAACGAGCGTATGGAAAACCGCCCAATGATGTACATTGCTTTATCTTACGATCACCGCATTGTTGATGGTAAAGAAGCAGTTAGCTTCCTTGTTGCTGTTAAAGATATGCTTGAAGATCCAAAGTCATTATTATTAGAAGGTTGATAGATTAAAAATCTATTAAAGGCTGTAGAATGATTCATTCTACAGCCTTTTTTTATTGTGTTCATACGGGACAAATTTCATGACATAAGGTAATAATGTATGCCTAAACGTAAGGAGGATTAAAATGAATAACCTTCCAATTCATGCAAAACTTAAAGTAAATAAGGATACTTTCTTCCTCCCCGATTCAAACGGGGGTGTCTATTTTCGAAATAACGCCAGTTCATTTCGTATGGACGGTGATGGAATTTATGACTGGATTGAAAAATTAATGCCAATGTTTAACGGGAATTATTCTTTAGCCGAAATAACCGATGGCCTCCCTCTCCCCTATCAAAACCGTGTATTTGAAATTGGAGAGATTTTATATGAAAATGGTTTCGTTCGTGATGCAAATCAAGATGCACCTCATGAATTAAACAGTACATTACTCGACAGATATGCTTCGCAAATTGAATTTTTAGAAGCCGATTCTCATTCAGGTGCTTTAAAATTCGAAACGTACCGCGGAGCAAATGTCCTTGTACTTGGTTCTGGGGATATGCTCACTTCCTTAGTTTCTTCTTTATTAGAATCTGGTTTACCTACATTTTATTACCTCGTTACAGATCGGGATGAAACAAACTATGACAGAATACATGAGCTAATAGAACGTGCATATGAAGTTGATAACAGTGTACTCCTTCAAGAAATCGATACTACAATTGACCGTCCCTTGCATGAAGTATTCGAACCTTTTGATTGGATTTTATATGTTTCTCAAAACGGAGACATTGACGGTTTAAAAACAGTTCACACTATTTGTAGAGAAACGAAAAAGAATTTTATACCAGCTATTTGTTTATCAACACTCGGTATAGCTGGACCTGTCGTAATGGAAAACCGTGATGAATGCTGGGAATCCGCATGGCATCGACTACATGAAACGACTTTGCAAAATGAAAATTCATCGGATTCCTTCTCACAAATTACATCTGCCATGTTAGCAAATGTAATCGTTTTTGAATTGTTTAAACATGTCGCGGATGATTCATATCGTGAAAAAGAATCACAATTCTTTTTATTAAACTATGAAACACTTGAAGGAACGTGGCATCCTTTTATAAAACACCCTCTTGCAACTGATGAAAGTTTTACAATTGATACGATAGAAAATCTTTCTGAAAAACTTGAGCATCGGTCGAACCAACATACTTCAACTGATGTATTCCGCTTTTTCGACTCATTAACTTCTAAAGAAGCCGGTATATTCCATGTATGGGATGAACAAGATTCATATCAATTACCGTTATCACAGTGCTATATTCAAGTAGCCACTCCACTATCAGATGGCCCAGCTCCCCTTCTGCCTCTTATGACTTGCAGTGGATTGACTCATAATGAAGCACGCCGAGAAGCCGGTTTAACAGGAATTGAAACATATGTAGCAGAAATCATTCACCGCCTTATTCCTGAACATAACGATATCGGTATCGGTGCTGGAGAAACGATGACAGAAGGATTTTACCGGGCACTACAACAACATTTAAACAATAAACTGTATGAGCGGCAGTCACATATGCTAGAAGAACTTACAACGATTGATTTAACTGATATTCACGATAAACATTGTAGATTTTATTACGATGCTCTTGCTACAATTCATGAAACACCTAAAATTGCAATGAGTGAAGAGATTCTCAGTTTTCCAGTCATTTGGATTGGTATAAATGATAGATGGTACGGTGCATCTAATATTAATATGACGTTAGCGTTACGAAGCGCACTACAACTATCACTGCTCCACATTCAAAGTGAAGAGACTCCTTACAGAGCTAATATCTTGCCTGAATCATCTATTATTTTATATGACACGGATTCTTTTAGAGTGGAAATACAAGCGGAAGAAGAAATTCCAAGTGTGCAATCTTTACAGCTTGCCTTACAGCATTTAGAAGAACATAATTTTTATCCCTTCGTGTTTGATTTAGCAATCGAACCATTTTTGAAAGAAAACTTAGACGGTGTGTATGGGGTATTAATTGCAAAGGAGGACGGTCTATGACTCAAAATATATTACTTATAGGGGATGGCCTTCTTGCAGACTATGTACATGATCAATTATGCAAACAATATTCCATCATTCGTCAGCATACCCTTACAGAAGAACTTCCTGAAAATATTCATCTCGCTCTCGTATTACATGACGGATCTCCTTCTACTATTCATCATGACGCTGAGCTAATTTTTCGGTCAAATCATATTCCGTGGTTACGTGGTTTTACTTCATTTGGCGAAGGTATTATCGGTCCTTACATTCATCCTCTTACGCCCGGATGTTCCCATTGTTCTGATGGACGCCGTTTTATCGCTGGCTTTGATCAAAAAGAAATGTGGGAACTACAGCGGAAATATGCCTTTAAAGCAGATAATGTAACGAGGCGTGATGTACGTGCCACCCAAAATGGAATGTTACAAATGTGCCATCTTATTTGCGCAGAAACAGAAAAAATATTAACTCATAACCATTCTTCTTTAGAAAATGAACTTATTTTACTAAACTTACAAACATTACAATGTACGCGGCATTCTTTTCTTCCAGATCCTCTCTGTCCTGTATGTAGTAATTTACCTGATGATACTGCGGATGCGGCGGAAGTTTCTTTACAACCGAGTTTAAAAGTAAGCACCGAAACGTATCGCTGCCGTTCCATTCATGAATTAAACACATTTTTAACGAGAGACTATTTAGATTATCGGGTCGGTATGTTGAACGGCAAAATGCAGCATTCTGTATTACCATTCGCTGACGTCATTATAAACATGCCATTGATGTTTGGAAATGAAGGTGTTGCAGGCCGAACCCATTCATTTGCAGTGAGTGAAGCAACTGCTATTTTAGAAGGTTTAGAACGATATTGCGGTATGTCGCCTCGCGGGAAAAAGACAAATGTGCATGGTAGTTTTCATGATTTAGAGGAACATGCACTAAATCCCCTCTCGCTCGGTGTACATACAAATGAACATTACAATCGTGATAATTTTCCATTTAAACCGTTTGATCCTGATTATGAGCAAAACTGGGTATGGGGATATTCTTTATCACAAAACAGACCGCTTTTAGTTCCTGAATCAATTGCTTATTATAGCCTCGGTCATCGAGACGCTTTCGTGTATGAAACATCAAATGGATGTGCAATTGGCGGTAGTTTAGAAGAAGCGATTTTTCACGGCATTTTAGAAATTGTAGAGCGTGATGCCTTCTTACTCACTTGGTATGCCGAATTACCTCTTCCCCGCCTTGATCTTAATTCAGCAAATGATACAGAATTACAATTAATGATCCAGCGGTTACGTACGATTACCGGATATGAATTACACGCTTTTAACGCGACGATGGAACACGGCATCCCGAGCTTATGGGTAATTGCAAAAAATACGCGTGAAAAAGGAATGAACGTTGTTTGTGCGGGAGGCGCTCATTTAGATCCTATTCGAGCCTTAAAAAGCGCTATTCAAGAAATAGCAGGCATGTTACTTATAACAGACGATGAGCTCGAGCACAAAAGAGAATACTACGAAAAGTGCTTACAAGATCCTTATTTCGTTAATAAAATGGAAGACCATAGTATGCTGTACGGATTGAAAGAAACGGAAGAACGTCTTCACTTCCTTTTACGAGAAGATGCACCGGTGCAAACGTTCCAAGAAATGAATGTATCACAATCATTTGATATGGATTTAACATCCGATCTCCACCAACTTTTAAATCGTTTGCATCAATCTGACCTTGAAGTAATCGTTGTAGATCAAACCGTTCCCCTTATAGAAAAGAACGGACTACACTGTGTAAAAGTTATTATTCCAGGTATGTTACCGATGACGTTCGGGCACCATCTTACTCGGGTTACAGGACTGGACCGGGTATATACCGTACCGATGACACTTGGATATACAGACGAACCTTTAACAAATGAAAGATTAAATCCACATCCACATCCGTTTCCATAGTAAAGGAGGGATTTCATGCAGCTAGATACTTTTTTACATCATCTCCATTTCTCTATCGATGAAATTATGCCAAATCATGAGGTGGACTGGAAAGACGCACCGCTTCCTTATAAATTATATCGAAATGTACCTACCATCCCGCTCTCCTTAGAAATCCCGTTATCTTTATCGAACTCTTCTACTACACCTACTCTAAATGAGATTGGTTACTACCTTTGGTATTCATTTGGTGTAACACAATTATGTCAGCTAAATAGCGAGAGAAATGTATTACGTAGATCCATTCCTTCAGGCGGTGCCTTATACCCGAATGAATTGTATATCTATTTAAAGATTGACGATTATCCAGACGGCATTTACCATTATGACGCCGCGCATCACCGACTTATTTTACTTCGCGAAGGAAATTTCGATTCTTATTTAGCAGACGCACTCGGTAATCGCTGTAACATACAGGATTGTTTCGGTGCTGCATTCGTATCCACTATGTTTTGGAAAAACTTCTTTAAATACAATAACTTTTCATATCGACTTCAAGGATTAGATAGCGGGGTTCTCATTGGACAATTACTAGAATGTGCAAATCAGTTCGGTTATACGAACGGCGTATACTTTCAATTTCTAGACCGTGCACTGAACCATTTACTCGGATTGTCAGAAGGTGAAGAAAGTGTGTATGCCGTTATTCCTTTAAGTACAGAGCCAGAAACTAATTGGTTTCACAATGATTACCGTGAAAATAAAACAGTTACTTCTCATGAGTTGTTGCAACAAATTCCGCCGCTCGCACATGAACATTTCGTTCGCTCAAAACATGTAGATGAATATCCGATGATAACAAAAATAAATGAGGCTTCTATAATCGAATCGACAGCACACTTCCAAACACTTGCTCATGAAGAGCACTATCAACATCATGAGTATGCTGTACAACTGCCGAAAGTAGAGCGTTTATCTTATGATTTCTTGCAACTTTGCAGAAAACGGTATTCCCCTGATGCTGACTTTACTTTAACGAAATGGGATGCAGCTGAGCTCGCTACTTTACTACAAGAAGCGAGCCTCTCCTTCCCCTATTACAACGACCTTGATGGTAAGTATACAAATAAAAATACACGCGTCTCCTTATATGGATGTTTTTATAACGTGAAAAATATTGAAAACGGAGCTTACGCTTATAACAGTAAAACACATTCCATACAACCAATTCGATATGGAGACCTTCGCTACCCACTTCAGTCTAGTATGACGATGGATAACGTAAACCTTTTTCAAGTACCACTTTGCCTACATGTAGTCGGAAAGAAAGATTATTATACAAATGCATTAGGCTATAGAGGGTACCGTATCCATCAAATGGAAGCAGGTATACTCGTTCATAAACTCGTTTTTGCAGCGACCGCGATGGGGATGGGCGGGCATCCTTTACTTAGTTTTGATACAAATTCATGTGATCAATTGTACGGAATAGATGCTGGGAATGAAACATCTCTTATTCAAGTTCCAGTTGGGGCATATCGAGCGCGGAATTGGTTAAAAGGGGCTTTGCATTGTTAGAAGCACGCCGTCTATCGGCGTGCTTTTTTACTAGATTAACTTAAAAATACTCTTAATTTGTCTAGCAAATAACCAATTTTTCGTACCGTAGTTATCATTTAAACTATCTAAATTGATAGATTGTCCGTTAGCAAACTTTAATTCTAACGTAGTATTTTTGTCATTTGTTTTTAAGTTACTATTTGTAATGTCATCATACTTTAATTTTTCAATCTCAATATATTCGTCTTTTTCTTGTCCAATCACGACATGGTCTTGGAAGAAGAAAAATACTTCTACTTTTTTACCGAAACAAAATACATTTTTCGTATAAATTAATGTCGCGTTATCAAGTCCGACACATACTTCTTTCATTTCTTCCACAACGTGTCCAAAGTCTTCTTCATGTCTTGCATTTGATTCAGCAATCCATTCTTCGATTGTTTTCATGTTAATTGCCATACTGCGCCCCCTGGTTCATTCATTGCTTCGTTTAAAAAATAAATACTATATGAAAATATAAGCGATACGTAATATGTTTTCAAGGGGAAAGGGTATATTCAAAATAAAGTGAAACTTTATTTACTCCCTCATTGTAAAAAAAATAGCACTTTAAAAAGTGCTATTCCGCTCTCCTTGCCGCTTGCTGAATTGGGTCCCAAACGCTGTTATATGGTGGTGCATAACTTAAGTCGACATCTTCTAAATCGTGAATACTCATTTTATTGAAAAGTGCCATTGCAATCACATCAATCCGTTTATCTACGCCTTCTTCTCCAATTACTTGCCCGCCCAATAATTGTTTCGTATCGGATCGATATAATAATTTCAAGTAAAGTGGTTTTGCATTTGGATAATAGCCCGCCATATTTGTAGAATCTACTTTAACTGTTTTATACGGGATGTGTAGCCCTTTCGCTTCTTTTTCATTTAATCCTGTTCTTGCAAGCGTCAAATCCATAAATTTAATAATACCTGTACCTAACGTACCTTTAAAGGCTCTTCGTTTATCCAGCATGTTCAGTCCAGCAAGTCGCCCTTGTTTATTGGCAGTCGTTCCGAGCGGGATATGATCATGAATTTCCTTTATAACGTGGTAATGTGTTGCGCAATCACCAGCTGCATATACGTCTTGCACATTCGTTTGCATATATGCATTTACTTCAATTGCCCCTTTATGATTCTTACGTATATTTGTCCCTTCAAGAAAATCAGTATTTGGCTTCACTCCGACAGATACTAAAACAAGATCCGCTTTATACGTACCTTTATCCGTTTCAACTGCTTCTACTCGTTCATTCCCTTTGAATGCTTTTACATTTTCATTCGTTAAAATTTCAATATGATGTTTATCTGCTTCTTTATGTATGTACTCTGCCATATCTGCATCATAAATCGTACCGATATGATCATTTCGCTCAATCATTCTTACTTTCTTACCAAGTTCGACGAATGTTTCTGCCATCTCAAGTCCAATGGCACCACCGCCAATAATCGTTACATCTTCAACTTTATTCGTTTCTAGCGTTTTTAATATGCGCTCAGCATCAGGAATTGTTTTTAAAAGATGAACGCCTTGTAATTCCCGTCCTTCCCATTCTGGCATAACAGGACGCACTCCAGTCGCAATTAATAATCGATCGTACGGAAATTCAAAGACATCTTTCGTCTTCGTATGCTCTGCGTACACCATTTTCTTTTCCGTATCTACTTTCGTTACTTCATGACGCACTTTCGCATCAATTCCATATTTCTCACGAAACGTCTTTACGTTACGCGCGATTAACTTTTCAGTTGAAGCGATAGCACCACTAATGACATACGGTAATCCACACTGAGCGTATGAATAAATTTCACCTTTTTCTAAAGTTACAACATTTGCATTTTCATCGTTTCTAACAATTTGCATCGCTGCACTCATACCAGCTGCATCTCCGCCAATAATGACATAGTTCACTTTACCACTCCTTCTTTTTTTACATACTCTTTACGTTTTCCATATTTTATAGAAATAACACCTACTTCCATTGTAAAGAAAGAGAATTCCATCTTCAAATTTTGTGCACAAACCTATGCTTGAATAGGTAACTGTCGTGTCTTATAAACAATATGTTTAATATGCTATAACAGTAACAATTGAAAGTAGGTGAAACATACATGTGCGCCGGCCTTCTCGCTCAAACTCCAGAGGAACCGAAAGAACCAAAACCCGCCTTGTCGCTTGATCAAGAATTCTCTATTAACGCAACCATCTATAGTGCTCGTGCTTGGTTATCTAATGATGAGACTTTCCCACAAACGATTTGGAAAGGCTCTCGCTTCGCTTCAGCATCACACGCTGGCAAGTCCATCTTACCAATCGGCACTGTAAAAATTTTGAACTTATCTGATGATACAATAACAGTTACTGCATCATCAGAATCAGATGATAATCTCAAAATAGTCGTACCCCCTCATTCTGAAGGTGTTTTAACATCTAATGGTTTATCTGATGTGCAAGCAAGTACATCAGGAGGAGCAAGTAAAGTCACATTTCTCTTTCATATCTTTTTCTCAAGGGATCCTGGTTCAGATAAAAAACCATAAAAAGGTACAGTTATGCACTGTACCTTTTTTCCTGTGTTCTATTCTCTTGATTTGATTAGTTCAATATTATAAGTTTCGATATCTGTTAACTTTCCTTTAAAATAAGGATTTTCTCTATACCAAGACTGTTTTGCAAAATACGCTTGCATATCTTTCGTTTGAAAAATATGTCCATGCCTTGCATATATTTCATTTCTAGCAATTTTCAACTGCTCTTTCGATAAATATGTTAAATCTGCGCTCGTTAATTTTCGAATATCACTATCAGGAAAGATGAAACCATTATATACATACCCAGTCGCGGGCGTTGGAGTAACATTATAAACAACTGTTTTTTCTGTACTTTTCTTTTGGAATGGAAGATTATAAGACGAAAGTGCCGTTACCGTCTCTACTTGTGTCGTTTCCCGTCCGCTTTCTCCATTTCGTTCTAAATAAATCGTCGCACTTCCATCAGTCGCTACTGGCCCCCATGTAATTTCTTCTCCTGCCAGCGCTGTAACCGGTTTTTGATTTACGTACAATGTTGCACCCGGCGCGTTCGTTTGAACTGTAATATATTGACCTTGCAACGTTAAATCTATCGTTACGTTATTTTGGCTCTGTTTCATAAGTACAACCTTTTCCTCACGAGATAATTTTACATAGTCATTTTTATAATCTGATTGAAACACTTGATTTCCCGGAAGAAATGGCCCATATTGCTTCTCAAACCTTTTGTCATCTGTCTTATCAATTTCTTTTCCGTTCATTTTTAACGATACGCCTTTTTCATTTGTAAGCAAAGTTGTATAGTACGTCTTCGCTTTCAATTTATATCGATCAAATATAAAGAAATACTTTCCGTCTTTCGTTAATGAAAAATCAGCTCTTTCTATTCCGTCCCGTTGTTTTTCACCTTGTCTCAAATATCCTTTTAATTCATTTACGTAAGATGGATTTTCTTTTATATATGAAAATAGGGGCTTTACACTCTCTCTCGTTATCATAACCGATGGATCATCTGCCGTAACGATCTCAGCTAATTTCTCTCCGTCCCTCTCTTGTAAAATCGTAATCATCCGGTCTACTTGTGCCAGCTGCGTATAATACGACGATCCGTACAAATACAATCCAATAATCACTATAACAAATAGCGCTAACAGTGTAATGCCAACTTTTGCACCACCGCTCATGTTCTTCTTTACTACAGGACGTCCCCTCTTCGACCCGCAGTTTTGACAAAATTGCAAACCATCTTCAAACTGAACTCCGCACTTTGTACATACATTCATTCAGTCAACCACCTTTTCATTAGAAGCCAGTTATTCCCTGTGTTAAGGCTTGAATTATCGTGCTAATGTAAGACCAAAGTACAATGAACGTTGCAATTCCAATTAAAACATTTGCAATAATAAGTGTGTAAACGAGATCTAATCCGCCATTGTCTAGCTTTAATACGGCTACAGTTATACTCATCCCTATATAAGTTGCAGCTACGGATAATAATATAGGTAAGAAAAAGATTAATAAGAAACTAAAAAGAAAAGAAAGGACTAATATGACAATAGCCGGCGTCGCTATCGTTCCCCATATACCAAATACTTCAAGAAACGAAAAAGATGATTTCATCATCTTGCCACTTACAAAAATAATAAATCCGACAAATAAAGTTAAAATTAATAAAAAGAAAAAGACCGTTATAGATTCTCCAAAAAACGTGGGAGTAGATATATCTGGTGCAAATGTTCTCGTAACTGCTGATGCTGCACTCATCATTCTATAAAAAATACATGCTCCTAAAAGACAAATAAGAACAAGACTTACAATTCCATTTCGCACTTCAATAGCGCCGCTTTTCATAATCGCTGTCGGTGCTTGTAATGCATGTTTAAAAAATTGAAAATAGCCGCTCGCAAACCGTTTCGCTTGCTCTACCGTTTCATTTGGCCGAGCTTCCTTTGCTTGTGCCGCACGTGCTTGTTCCGGCCCTTCTTCTTGGCCACTACTTGCCACTACTTCTTCCGTTAACGAATGTCCACAATTCCCGCAAAACTTTGCCTCCGCTGCATTTTCTGTATGACATGACGGACATTTCATTCTCTTATCCCTCCTTAAGCATATACCATATAGGGTGTTACAAGTTCAATATATGACTTTGGACATAAAACATGACTACAAGAAAAAGATTCTGAAATCCTTCTTCCGAAAGAAAATATATGTGCTAGTAATCTTGAAAAAAAATGCTATTATGAAACAGAATAAATAATATTTTTAACAGATTGGATGACTGGCAATGGAATTGGTAAACTCAATTTTTCAAATACTCCTTACAAGCGTAATCCAATTATTATCTTTAATTGGCGTTATCATTGTAATTGGATTTCTATTAGGCTATTTAGAATCTCTCACACGCATGTATTGGTCGAGAGCTTTCGGAAGAAAAGGATTCCTATTAACGGCTTGGATTGGTGTTCCGATTCACGAACTTGGACATGCCATTATGTGCGTGCTGTTCCGTCATAAGATTGTAGCAACGCAGTTCTTCCCGACAGATACAAGTCAAGGGGCTTTAGGTTACGTACAACATCAATACAATCAAAAAAGTGTGTATCAACGGATTGGGAATTTCTTCATCGGCATTGGGCCTATTATTTCTGGTATTACTGCACTAATCCTTTTAATGCGCTATTTCGTACCAGAATCATATTTTTTATTTAATACAACTCTCGAAAAAACGATTGCTTCTACCTCTATTAATATAGAAATGATCCAAAACATGCTCTTGTCGACGTTTGTATTATTGAAAAGCTTATTTACAATCGGTAATTTATTGAATCCTTCCTTTTGGTTATTTTTATTTATCGCCATTTGCATTTCCGCACATATCGCTTTAAGTAAACCAGACATTAAAGGATCAATAGACGGAGTTATCGTCATGTTTATCGTTTTATTTTTATTCAACATCATCGCGGGACTGTTTCAATACGACAGTAACCAGCTACTTGGACAGGTTATGAAATATAATATGTATCTCATTGCGTTTTCTAGTGTAGCACTGCTTTTCTCTTGTATTTCTACACTTGTAAGTTTTGGGTTTTATAAAATAAGAAGAGGGCGTTCTTTTTGAACGCCCTCTTCTTATTAATTATTCCCCTTATAATCACAATGCTCAACCGGAACACGAGCATGCCCCTCTTCATCGGTACACCATGACTGTGATTGGAATGCAAGAAAGATACCAATCCATTCTTCTTCCTTCTCGAAGTGAATGAGTATTCCTCCGTCTTGCCATATGCCATCATCACCTTGCCATTTTTCTACATTCCCTTGATTCATGTGAATATCATGTATACCGTTTCCTGGTTTGAAATGAAAATAGGAATCTGGTGTATTTTCTTCTGGTCCCCATCTTTCGCCAAATGCGTAAATAATTGCTTTTTCTTCTATCGCTCGTTTTATATAACGTTCTATTTTTTCATTTAAATCATTATCTGCTCCTGCTTTTTCGGGAGGCAAAGGAATCATTTGTTTTGAGTCAAATAGATTTCCTCTTACATAATCTAAAGCTACTTTCGGTTCATTGTTTTTTATTTCTGTAAAACCGAATGGTAATGTCGGTAAAATATGAATCGCCTCTGACCTAATATTGTTACTCGCAAAATATAAAACTTCTGACGGATAACTTTGCGATTTTACGTTAATTGCAATACGATAATCTACTCCTGTCTCGCCCTGTAAATGAACTTGATAATGAGGTGTTTTCCCTTTTCCAATCTTTGATTGTATAACTGTACCTTTTAACACACCGTAGTTTTTTAGGGGCATACATTTCATCTCCTATTCATTTAGTAGCAGCTATTCATATTTAAATCATTATCCACTCATAAAAAAAATCCTCCTATGTTAGGAGGATTTTTAATTTCTCAACATATACCAAACAATAACCTCTACCACTACAAGTAAAACCGCACCAAAGATCATTAACGTCGTCTTCTTTAATAGTTCATTTTCACGGTAAGGGATATTACATAGAGGGTGTTGCAAAACTCATAAATATCCAAAAATGAATGCATAAAGAAACCCGTTTTCCTGGAAGAATGATAGTATCCTAAAACTATCTCCAGAAAGGACGGATTTACTAGTATGATAACCAATTTTGATCAAAATCAATCCATTTTACAAATTTTATTTGCCTACGTAGACAGTTTAACCATTGGAGGCGTTCCGCCTATGACAGGCCGCCCACCCATCTGTAGAAAAGCTTTACTCAAATGTTTTTTTATAAAAACGGTATTCCAGATCAATTCATTACGTAAGTTAACTCGTTTTTTACATCAATATCCTTCATTTCGTGTATCTTGTGGCCTTTCGCTTGTTCCTCATATATCTACTTTTTCACGTGTAGGCACTTGGTTTCGCAACGAAGAAATTCCGTTGCTTCATAAACAAATTCTTCAAGAAAAGAATTTAGGGTTAATTCCGTGCGTTTTAATTGATAGTACAGCCTTACGGAGTAGTTTATATGATTCTCAAGCGAAATGGGGAAAATCTACTCGCTATGGTTGGTATAAGGGATATAAAACTCATGTCTGTTCTACACCAGAAGGTGTTATATTGTCGTATGCATTTACAACCGCAAATGTACATGATAGTAAAATAGCTCCTGCATTGCTTCGGGATATACAAAACCAAAATGTGTTATTTTCCGTTGCAGATGCCGCTTATGATAGTCAGCACATTCATGAAATTGCCGGAGCATGTGATATCTTTGCGATCAATCCAATTAACCCGCGTAATAGCGGACCAATCAAAAGTACACATCGTCGTGTAGTGTCTCATTTTCTACAAACTACCTTTGGCAAACAGTTGATGAAAGAGCGTGGAAAAATTGAACAACAGTTTAGTCATCTCAAAGATAAAGGGCTGGAACAGCCACGTTGGTATGGTCAAAATCGCTATCTATTGCATGTTCAGCTAGTTTTTCTGATTCATAACATTGCATATTTATTTTAGTTTTGCAAC
>NZ_CP147983.1:1249469-1345716 GCF_045291115.1 Bacillus sp. PPSBB_2 | reverse complement strand
GAGGGTGTTGCAAAACTCATAAATATCCAAAAATGAATGCATAAAGAAACCCGTTTTCCTGGAAGAATGATAGTATCCTAAAACTATCTCCAGAAAGGACGGATTTACTAGTATGATAACCAATTTTGATCAAAATCAATCCATTTTACAAATTTTATTTGCCTACGTAGACAGTTTAACCATTGGAGGCGTTCCGCCTATGACAGGCCGCCCACCCATCTGTAGAAAAGCTTTACTCAAATGTTTTTTTATAAAAACGGTATTCCAGATCAATTCATTACGTAAGTTAACTCGTTTTTTACATCAATATCCTTCATTTCGTGTATCTTGTGGCCTTTCGCTTGTTCCTCATATATCTACTTTTTCACGTGTAGGCACTTGGTTTCGCAACGAAGAAATTCCGTTGCTTCATAAACAAATTCTTCAAGAAAAGAATTTAGGGTTAATTCCGTGCGTTTTAATTGATAGTACAGCCTTACGGAGTAGTTTATATGATTCTCAAGCGAAATGGGGAAAATCTACTCGCTATGGTTGGTATAAGGGATATAAAACTCATGTCTGTTCTACACCAGAAGGTGTTATATTGTCGTATGCATTTACAACCGCAAATGTACATGATAGTAAAATAGCTCCTGCATTGCTTCGGGATATACAAAACCAAAATGTGTTATTTTCCGTTGCAGATGCCGCTTATGATAGTCAGCACATTCATGAAATTGCCGGAGCATGTGATATCTTTGCGATCAATCCAATTAACCCGCGTAATAGCGGACCAATCAAAAGTACACATCGTCGTGTAGTGTCTCATTTTCTACAAACTACCTTTGGCAAACAGTTGATGAAAGAGCGTGGAAAAATTGAACAACAGTTTAGTCATCTCAAAGATAAAGGGCTGGAACAGCCACGTTGGTATGGTCAAAATCGCTATCTATTGCATGTTCAGCTAGTTTTTCTGATTCATAACATTGCATATTTATTTTAGTTTTGCAACACCCTCTACATAAGTAAGCACCTAATGTAATCCGTGATGGACAAGCGATTGTCGCTACTGATGATGCAGTGTTTTGAAGGGTTGTGACATATTGCCACGGGAGTGCTACGTTTTGTGCGGTTTGCATTTGGAGTTTTATAAACATTGCATTTGATCCTGCGTTACTACCTGTTAAAAATCCACCAATAGCGCCAATAAACGGAGCAACGAAAACGAAAAAGGTTCCAAATGTATCACCAGCTGTCTTTGCGAGTAATGAATGCATGCCTGATGCACCCATGAGTTCTGAAATGGCGATAAACATTGTCGTCGTAATCGCAAAAGGAATCCATTGTTTAATCGTTTGTGAGAGTGATTGTTTAATAATATTAGACGGGATGCGGAAGAAAATAATAGTAAATAAGCAAGTCATACCGAGCCAAAATCCTGGTGAATACAGCATTTCTAATTTGTAAGAGTATGATTTCAAATCAAGGACTGCATATGATCTGAACAAGTCATGTAATGCAGGAACGAGGCGAGAAAGTAAAATACAAACTGTTAGAAATATATAAGGGCTAATAATTTTTAGAATAGATACTTCTCTTTCCGTTGCCGCAGCATGTTCTGTCATTAGATTTTGCTCACTTTTTCCTTTTACTTTAATCATAAGAAAGCCAAATGTAATCGTAACGATAGAACTTAATATACCTGCTAGTTCCACGCTTACGTATGCGTTAGAAAGATAGATTCCGAGAGAAAATAATAGAAAGAAACCGAATCCTTCCTTCCACTTTTCAATAACTGCCTGCCAACCGCCAACAACATGTAAAGAAAGAATGACGAAATAAGCAAACATCGGGATACTTAATAGCGCTGTATTTGTACCAAGTATTGTAAGCGGCATATTGATAAGCTGGGAACCGATAATCGTACCCGTTGCCATTGCCCCCATGAACTAGCTAATAAGCCGATAAATGAGAGCAGTACAGCTTGGAATGGTTTATAACCTAATGAAAGAAAAATAGGTGCTGCAACCATGAAGCCAATACCGAATCCACTTACCGATTCAATTAGTGGGCAAATACCAAAGCACATAAGCAGCATTTGTAATAAGCGATCCTGAGTAACTGCTTCTAGAAAACGTGCTACTTGATCGATGTACCCCATTTTGTTCATGAGGTGAAATAAAAAAATACCGAAAAATAAAACGTACCCGACAATAAAACAAATTAACCATCCTTTAATCGTTGCGTGCACAGTTTCACTTATCCCTAATTGAAACGTTGGCGAGAGTAAAACGATTCCAACAGACACAGCATAAGAAATTAACGAGGACCTTAATGACGTTTGTTTAAATAAAAATAAACAAATGAAAATCATCATAATTGGGATAAGTGCCAACAATATGGCCATGTTATCATCTCATTTCTTTTAAAATACAATTTTTAACTATTATATAACAGATGCTATAATTTTCAATTGTTTTTACAACAGATTCAAAAAAGGAACCAAACGGCTCCTTTTCATTCACTCCCATTTTCTATTATCCTGAAAAACTGTCTGCTTTCCGACTATTTCTTTCAACACAACAAACACAATGTAAGTACATATTGCTTGCAATATAATATTCCAAAATTTCATTAATGTAAATGAATGAATCCGTAGAAATAATTCGTTTAATAATACAATCGAAACGATACTAAATAATTCTATACTAATCGAAAATAGACATATTTCTAAAATAGACTGTTCTTGAATGCGATTTAAGTTAGAAAAGATGAATACATACCCTAAAAATAGAGCCATTAACTCTATTTTCGTCATGCTAATAAGCCAAGCGTATAATGGTACAGTTAAAAATAGATATAGTAATTTACGTCTTAGCATGCCTTCTCCTCCTCTGAATTATATGTATTTTCTGTATATTTTAACATTTATTACGCAAAACAAAAAGAAGAGACTA
The DNA here is from genome assembly GCF_045291115.1 of Bacillus sp. PPSBB_2. Lineage (NCBI taxonomy): Bacteria > Bacillati > Bacillota > Bacilli > Caryophanales > Bacillaceae > Bacillus > Bacillus sp. PPSBB_2. Next base: position 1,342,780 of record NZ_CP147983.1, on the reverse strand, counting down.
CGCCTCTTCTTTTTGTTTTGTTGCATATATTAATTCACATATTTCTTCTCGCTTTTCATTTTCTAAAAGCTCAATGACCTTACTTCCAACGACAACTCCGTCGCATATTGTAACCATTTCTTCTACATGTTCTTTTGTTGAGATGCCGAATCCAGCGACTACTGGTAAGTTGACGTGTGATTTTACTTTTTCTAAGTAACTATGAATCTCCTCTTTAAAGTTTTGACGTACTCCCGTTACGCCCGCTACTGTAACAGCATAAACGAACCCTTCTGATTCACTCGTAATTTTTTCAATTCTTTCAATAGGACTCGTTACGGTAACGAGTGGAATGAGCGCAATGTTTACCTCTCGAAGTAACGACGCAATAATATTTTGTTCTTCATACGGTAAGTCTGGAACGATGATGCCGTCTACACCTGCTTCTATACAGTTCTCAATGAATCTCTCTTTTCCGAATGCAAGTACCGGATTTAAATATGTCATGAGTACAAACGGAATTTGCACTTCTTTCCTTACCTCTATTAATGCTTGAAAAATACCTTTTACTGTTACGCCGCTATCTAGCGCTCGTTTCCCTGCTCTTTGAATCGTTGGACCGTCTGCGACTGGATCCGAAAAAGGAATGCCGATTTCAACGATGCTCGCTCCTACTTCATCAAGAAAACGAATTCTTTCTTTTAATTTTTCAAAGCCGCCATCTCCGCCCATTACGTACGGAATAAATGCTTTCTTTCCATTTTCAAACGCTGCTTTAATTTTTTCTACTCCCATTTTTTACACCTCTTCCATATAACGTTTTATACTCTCTACATCTTTATCACCGCGGCCAGATAAACAAATGACAAGCCCTTCATCTTTCTTCATTTGCGGCGCTAATTTTAATGCGTATGCGACAGCATGCGAGCTTTCTAACGCCGGGATAATGCCTTCTTTTTTCGTTAATAATTGAAATGCTTCTAATGCTTCTTCGTCTGTTATCGAATGATAAGAAACGCGGCCAATATCTTTTAGCAAGCTATGTTCTGGACCAACACCTGGATAATCAAGTCCTGCTGAAATAGAGTGTGCTTCTTGAATTTGTCCTTCTTCGTTTTGCAGAAGATACATCATTGATCCGTGGAGAACGCCAACGCTTCCTTTCGTTAAAGTTGCTGCATGCTTTTCTGTATGAACGCCTTTTCCAGCTGCTTCTACGCCGTAAAGAGCAACTTCTTCATCATGTACAAATGGATAAAACATTCCCATCGCATTACTGCCACCGCCAATACAAGCAACGACTGCTTCTGGTAACTTTCCTTCTAACGCCTCATATTGTTTTTTCGTTTCATTTCCAATTACACTTTGGAAATCACGTACAATTTGCGGGAATGGATGTGGTCCGAGAACAGATCCCATAATGTAGTGCGTATCATGCACATGTGAAACCCAGTAACGAAGCGCCTCGTTTACCGCATCTTTTAATGTACCACTACCTGCCGCTACACTTTCTACTTTCGCTCCGAGTAATTCCATTCGGAACACATTTAATTTTTGACGTCTTACATCTTCTTCTCCCATAAAAATGACGCATTCTAATCCGAGAAGAGCACATACAGTAGCTGTTGCAACTCCGTGTTGTCCAGCTCCTGTTTCAGCGACAACTTTTTTCTTGCCCATTCGCACTGCAAGTAGTGCCTGACCGATTGTATTGTTAATTTTATGAGCTCCTGTATGGTTCAAATCTTCACGTTTTAAATAAATCTTTGCACCTCCGCAATACTTCGTCAGATTTTCAGCGAAATAAAGCGGTGTTTCTCTTCCGACGTACGTTTTTAAATAATGATTTAATTCCTTTTGAAATGCTTCATCTTGCATCGCTTCTTTATATGCTTCTTCTAGTTCTAGTACAGATTGCATTAACGTTTCTGGAACGTATCGTCCTCCGTATATACCGTAATGTCCTTTTTCATCTGGATATGCGTAGTTCATTTGGAACACTCCTTCGCTTTTATAATAAATTGTTTTATTTTCTCTACATCTTTCTTTCCTTCTGTCTCTACTCCGCTGCTCACATCGACCATGTATGGCCGAACAGTTCGAATTGCTTCTTCTATATTAAGAGAGTTTAATCCACCAGCTAATATCGTTTTCTTTCGCAATTCTTTTGGCATATGCCCAAGTAGTTCCCATGAAAATGTCTTTCCATTTCCTCCATGAAACTTTTCTTTCGGGCTATCAAATAATATATAATCCGTTTCATACCTTTGAGCGTTTTTCATATCCCTCTCTGAAGTTACTCCTAGCGACTTTATACACAGAATATTCAATCTTCTAATTTGGTAATTGTCTTCATCCCCATGTAGTTGTACATGTGTTAACCCACACTCATCTGCAATTTTCTGGATCACTTCTACTGATTCATTTACGAAAACACCGATTTTTAACACGTTGGCTGGAAGCTCCTGAATGATTTCTTTCGCTCTCTTTGGAGTGATTTTCCGTTTACTTTCTGCAAAAACAAATCCGAGTGCATCTGCGCCGTATTCGCACGCACTTTTCGCTGTTTCCACATCAGTGATGCCGCAAATTTTCACTTTCATATATTCACCTTACAATCTTCAAAAAAACTACTAATAGAAGATGATGTCATAAGCGCCTCTCCAACTAATACACCTTTGGCCCCAGCTCTTTTAACACGAATAATATCTTCTTTTGAATGAATGCCACTTTCACTAATCCAAAGTAGTTTCTCCTCATTCAATCTTTTTCCAAGCTTTTCCGTTTGGCTTAAATCTACTTCGAACGTTTTTAAATTACGATTATTAATGCCAATAACGTGCGGATTTAATACAATCGCAGTTTCTAATTCCTGTTCATCATGAACTTCAACAATCACTTCCAATCCTTTTTCTAACACGTAGCTATACAACTCTTTTAACTTCTCTTTCGTTAACGCTGCTACAATTAGTAAAATAATATCTGCTCCCGCTTCATATGCTCTATCAATTTGAATCTTATCGATTATGAAATCTTTACATAAAAGCGGAATGTTACTTTCTTCTCTTGCTGTTTGTAAATCGTGAAACGACCCTTTAAAAAATTGACCATCTGTTAAAACAGATACTGCTCCTGCACCACATTTCTCATATGTTCCCACTTGTTTTCGTACGTCAACGTGTAAATTGATATCTCCTTTTGATGGTGATGCTCGCTTTACTTCTGCAATGACAGTAAACTGCTGTAACGCTTCTACAAGTGAATGTGTCTTTCTTTTTGTTTTTACTGGTGTATATATTTCATACAACTCCGCAACTTCCCTTTGCTTCTGTTCTACAATTTCATCTAAAATCGTCCCCACTTTAGTTCACCCTTTCTAATTTTTCATTGCTTGCTGCAATTAATAAGTTTAATTTGGTTAATGCTTTTCCAGAGTCAATGCTATGTGCCGCGAGTTTAATTCCTTCTTCAATCGTTTCCGTTTTTCCATTTGCGAAAAGAGCTAGACCTGCATTTAATAAAACTGTATCACGATAAACACTCTTTTCTCCGCTCAATACTTCAAGCGTAATCTTTGCATTTTCTTTTGAATTCCCCCCTCTAATTTCTTCATTTTTCACTCTTGAAAAACCATACTTTTCTGGATCAATACTCATTTCTACTATTTCATTATCTTTTAAAAGGACTACGTGATTTTCCCCTTGTAATGACGCTTCATCTAAAAAACCACTTCCATTTACGACAAGCGCTTGTTTCCGGCCTAACTTTTGTAATACTTCTGCAACTGGTAATAACATATCTCGTTTATAAATACCGACAAATTGTGTTTCTAAATTCACTGGATTTGTTAAAGGACCAATTAAATTAAAGATCGTCGGCACGTTTAACTCTTTTCTTATTTTCATAATGCGCCTTAGTGCTGGATGCATCACTGGTGCAAATAAAAATGCAATGCCCACATGCTCTAGTAAATAATCAATTTCGTTTGGCGTACTACTAATATTTACACCTAGTTCTTCTAATAAGTCTGCACTTCCTGTTTTACTAGAAACAGCACGATTACCATGTTTTGCAACCTTTACACCTGCTCCTGCCAGTACGAATGCTGATGTTGTGCTAATATTAAACGTTTGAGCACCGTCACCACCCGTCCCGCAATTGTCCATTGCTCCTTGTATATGGTTCGAAAACGGCAATGCCTTTTCGCGAAGAGCTCGAACGAGACCGTATATTTCTTCTGCAGTTTCACCTTTCGCTTTCAGTAAGACTAAGAAAGCTGCAATTTCACTTTCTAATATGTTTTCACTTAATAAAAGTAGTCCTGCTTTATACATTTCCTCTTCTGTTAAATGTTGACCCTCCACTAATTTACGAAGATAGTTATTCATACTCTTTCCTCCTCTTTTATTTCTGTTAAAAAGGCACGTATTAACTTTCCGCCTTCTTCTGTTGCGATTGATTCTGGATGAAACTGTAATCCGAAGAGCGGATAATAATTGTGACGGACTGCCATTATCTCTCCGTCGTCCATCGCTGTCGCTAATATGTCAAAACACTCTGGCAAGCTCGTTTGCTCTGCAACAAGGGAATGATAGCGCATTGCCGTTAGCGGCTGGGTAGCGTATGAAAAGATTGACGTTCCGTTATGTTTCACACGCGATGTTTTTCCATGTTTAATACATTCTGCTCTAACAATGTCTCCTCCAAATGCAGCTATGATCGCTTGGTGGCCAAGACAAATCCCTAATATGGGAACGTTCTTATAAAAATGACGGATGACGTCGATACAAATGCCAGCATCCTCTGGTTTTCCTGGTCCTGGTGAAAGTACAATTCCTCTTGGATTCACCTCTTCTAACTGTTCTATCGTTATTTCATCATTTCTTACAACTACAATTTCTTCTTCATGTTCGCCTAACAGTTGATACAAGTTATATGTGAACGAATCGTAATTATCGATAAGTACAATCATTTCATTACCTCCAAAAGCGCTCTCGCTTTATTTAATGTTTCTTCATATTCAGCTACTGGATCTGAATCGTAAACGACTCCTGCTCCTGCCTGAACATATGCTTTTTCATCCTTTACGACCATCGTTCGAATGGCGAGCGCCATATCAAGATTTCCTGAAAAACTAACGTATCCAACTGCACCAGCGTATACATTTCTTTTTTCATTTTCTAGTTCATTTATAATTTCCATCGCTCTAATTTTCGGAGCTCCAGAAACCGTCCCTGCTGGTAAGCAATACGCTAACGCATCAAATCCGCCCATTTGTTTTTGCAATGTTCCGTAAACTTCGGATACAATGTGCATAACGTGAGAATATTTTTCTACTTTCATATATTTATCTATCGTAACCGAGCCGATTTCACTCACTCTACCAATATCGTTTCGCCCAAGATCTACAAGCATCATATGCTCTGCTCGCTCTTTCTCATTGCCTAACAGTTCTTTTGCGATTTCCTCATCTTCCCTCTTCGTTTTCCCCCTCGGCCTTGTACCAGCAATTGGATTCGTCATCACTTTATCCTCCCTTACTGATAGTAAACTTTCCGGCGAGGAACCGAGTACAACATAATCTTGAAAATCGATATAGAACATATATGGTGATGGATTTGCAATTCGAAGTTTTCGATATAACGCGAATGGATCACCAATACATTCACTTTGTAAACGCTGTGACAGTACAACTTGGAATATGTCTCCCGCTCTTATATATTCTTTCGCCATTTCTACCATCTCACAAAACTCTTTTTCCGTTATAGAAGAAGTGAATGATAATGGGGATTGTATTGTATTTACTTCAGCTTCTTCTCCTTGTAGCACTTCCTCTTTGTATACTCGTAGCCTTTCGTATACTTCTTCATAATCTGCTGAATCATCTTGCCTGCATACATATACAAACGACAAATTTTGGCGTAAATGATCGTAAACGATAAACTCACGATATAGTAAAAGGTGTACTTCCGGAATATTTAATGGGTCGTGTAAATCCGCTCCAATGTTTTCATACTGCCGAATGACGTCATATCCAATATAACCAACTGCTCCCCCGCAAAATGGAAACGGACTCTCTACTTGAGCTGACGCGATCACTTCTTCTAACACTTGAAGTACGTTACTTTGCAACTTTTCTGACCGGCCGTAAATCGTTCGTTCCACTTCCGTACCAACGCTTTTCACTTCTCCATAAGGATTACATCCTAAGTAAGAATAACGCCCTTTATCTTGATGAAGCTGTGAACTTTCTAATAAGAATTTCTTCTTCCCTTTCATACGTCTATATAAAGAAATTGGCGTAATGCTATCTCCTTCTTCTTCAGTGATTACTAAAAATGTCTTTCTCTCTCTTTTTTGTTTTATAAATTCTTCTTTCGTCATCATGTCCTTCACCTCGCCCTGAAAAATAAAAAAGTCCTCTACATATCGAAAATATGTAGAGGACGATAAATATACCGCGGTACCACCTCGTGTTGGATGCAAAAGCATCCCGCTTTGTTCAGGTACAAAATTTATACCTTATCCTTGTAACGGCGGAACCCGGGTTGCCTACTGAAAATAATTGTTCAGCATACCTCTCGTAAGCCCATTCCGTATATGGCACCGTACCGGGCTCCCACCTATTCCCGGCTCTCTGTAACGTCTCCAATATACGTACTCTTCTTACTTAAACGATTTCACTTATTTAATTTTTTATACACAAAAAGGGAGTACTCATCCTATAGAAAGGACGGGTACTCCCGTGGTGCCACCTTAATTCGTTACAACTGTAACGCACTTTACCGTATCAAAAACAATACGTGTCTCTTGTATCGATGAGATCATGTCGCCAAAGCCTACTTCTTTCGTTTCGGTTTGGAAGCTCCGAAGCCCATTCCACATCAATTCCATACTGATTCGCACCAACCATCAGCTCTCTGACATGTTCATCATGTGTACTCTTCTTCATCAACGCTTGCATTTTTTTAAGTTGCACTCATTATAGACCTAACTTTTTTCACAAGTCAATACTTTTCCAAAAATTTTATTTTTCTTTCCTTTCAATATTATATTGACAAAACAACCTCTTTTTATGTAAATATAATAAATACTCTATTAAAAATAAGGTTTTTTGTATGAATATTATATATTAAAAAAGTAAAATGACATCAAAAAACGCTTACATTTCTGAAAATTCGTATTTCTATATGGATTTTTCAGAATAATCATGATAGATTATAAAGTGAAACTTTAATCAGTGAGGGTTTTGTTCTCCCCACTGATTATTAGTTGAACCAATCGGGCATAAACGGGCAGTTGATCTCCCACCTAATTTCCTTGCCCAGCCAATTTTAAGGTGGGAGTTTTACTGCCCGTTTATGCGGGATAAATATGCATAACGCATCAAAAGACATGACAAAAGGAAGGGGAACTACATGAGTACGCAGATGTTAACTTTAACTTCTATCTCAATTTACATGCTCGGGATGTTAGTCATTGGCTATTTCGCCTATAAACGAACGTCCAACTTAACAGATTATATGCTTGGCGGGCGTACACTAGGCCCCGCAGTAACAGCATTAAGTGCTGGAGCATCCGATATGAGTGGTTGGCTTTTAATGGGGTTACCCGGTGCAATGTTTAGCGTTGGATTAAGTAGTAGTTGGATTGCGATCGGCCTAACACTAGGCGCATACGCAAACTGGCTTTATGTCGCTCCTCGCTTACGTACCTACTCAGAAATTGCAAATAACTCTATTACTATCCCAGAATTTTTGGAACACCGTTTCCACGACAAATCTCATATGCTACGTTTAGTATCTGGACTTGTTATTATGATTTTCTTTACTTTCTATGTAGCTTCAGGATTAGTTTCAGGCGCTGTATTATTTGAAAATTCATTTGGCATGAACTATCATGTTGGATTATTCATTGTAGCTGGCGTTGTTGTCGCTTACACATTATTTGGTGGTTTCTTAGCAGTAAGTTGGACAGACTTCGTGCAAGGAATCATTATGGTAGTTGCTCTTATTCTTGTTCCTATCGTAACAATTATGAATTCGAATGGACTTGGACCTGCATTTGATACAATCCGCTCTGTAGATCCAACACGTTTAGATATTTTTAAAGGGGCCTCTACTTTAGGAATGATTTCTTTATTCGCATGGGGGCTTGGTTATGTTGGACAACCTCATATTATCGTACGCTTTATGGCGATTTCGTCCGTAAAAGAACTGAAAAGCGCACGAAGAATTGGTATGAGCTGGATGATTTTCTCTGTTGTCGGAGCTATGTTTACTGGTCTTATCGGTATTGCTTACTATTCACAACAAGAGTTAACATTATCTAACCCAGAAACAATTTTCCTTGAACTTGGGAAAATTTTATTCCATCCACTTATTACTGGATTTTTATTAGCAGCCATTCTAGCAGCGATTATGAGTACAATTTCATCACAGCTACTCGTTACTTCTAGTGCTGTAACGGAAGATTTATATCGTACATTCTTCAAACGTTCTGCATCTGATAAAGAACTTGTATTTGTCGGTCGTATGGCTGTACTTGTTATTGCATTAGTTGGGTGCGCATTAGCGTTTAAACAAAATGATACGATTTTAGCTCTTGTTGGATACGCTTGGGCTGGATTTGGTTCTTCATTCGGACCTGCTATTTTATTAAGCTTATATTGGAAACGTATGACGAAGTGGGGCGCACTTGCCGGTATGATTTCTGGTGCCGCTACTGTTATTATATGGACTCAATTCAAATTCTTAAAAGATTTCTTATATGAAATGATTCCAGGTTTCGCTATTAGTTTACTAGCCATCGTAATTGTTAGTTTACTAACACAACCTTCAAAAGAAGTTAAAGAGCAATTTGAGGATTTCGAAAAACAACATCGTCATAATTTATAAAAAAATCTCTGCTGTTATCATAACAGCAGAGATTTTTTACAGTTCGACAATCTTCTTATCAAATTTAACAAATTCTTTATGTTTCGTTAAATTTAACATAACACTACTCCTTTATAGTATGAGTATCAGCACTTATACAGAAAGGGGACTCCAACATGTTAGCAGCTTTCCAGCAACAACAAACACGAAAATTTTCACCTATCACAAATACTTCTGCGTCTTGTTTAAACATGCAACCTAACCCACCTAAAATTTCAATTGCTCCTTCTGTTATTTCAGTCATCGGTGTTCATATGGAAAAACATAAATTAAAAATAAAAACAGGACAAAACATTGTGTTATCAGCTTCCATTTTACCAATACAAGCAACGAATAAAGAGCTTATTTGGTCAAATATGAATTCTGATATCATCACCATATATCCAAAAGGTGACACCGTGACGATTACTGGAAAAAGTGCAGGTAAAGCAGTCGTAATTGTCACAACTGCTGAAGGCAAATTTCGTGACCTATGTGTCATTCATGTACAACCTTATATGACAAATCCAAAGTAAAAGAGTGGCTTCATAGCCACTCTTTTACTTGATTTCAATATTTGAGTTTTTACTTTTTACAAGGTTAATAAAAAACTTGGATATAACCATACATCTTTTTTTGATGGAAATTCCACTAAACTTTCCCTCTCTTGATTTAAGTCAATGAATCTCCTCCTCTTCCCTATTACAATGAAAACAATATTAGAAAAGGAGGACGTATTATGACTGAACGAAAGTACGCCTTATTTGCTAGCACATCTCTTCTTGTTATGGCATTCATTGCATTTTTTTCTTACGGTTTTGTTCATGGAAATCTCGTTATACAAGGAGATGCGAGTACAACATTCCATAATATCCAAACTTCAAATTCACTTTTCAAAGCGGAAGTTTTTGGGTGGATTATCATTTTTATCACTGATATTGTCGCCGCGTGGGCTCTTTATTTCTTTCTAAAACCAATTCATACTAGCCTCTCATTACTAGCCGCTTTACTTCGTCTTATGTATACAGCTATACTTGGGATTGCTATATTCAATCTAATATTGGCATTATTGCTTTCAAAAAATACAATTGCAAATCCAGAAACATATACAATGTTGTTTCTCAGTGCATTCGAATACATTTGGTCTGTAGGACTGATCATTTTTGGATTGCATCTTTTCGTTTTAGGCTATGTAGCTTTTCTCTCTAAACAGATACCAAAGTTTATTAGTATACTGCTGTTCATTGCTGCTACCGGTTATATGCTAATTCACGTCATGAATACAATGTTTACACAATACGATACAATGATTTCAATCATACAATCACTATTCCAATTACCTATGATTGCAGGTGAATTAGGACTTGCGATATGGCTATTATTGAAAGGTGGTAAACACTCTAATTAAGCCGTTTCTTAATTCTACTTAATGATTCTGGTGTCATGCCAAGATAGCTTGCTAGCTGATATTGTGGAACGCGATGAATTAAATACGGGCGTTTTCGTAACAATGTTTTATATCGCTCTTCTGGTGTCGATGAGATAAATACAGCAAGTTCATCTTGTACTTCACCGAAATTGTACTCGATCATTTTACGCGTCATTTCTTCTAATTGTGAATACTTATTATACATGTCCTTTTCACTATGTAGATCACCAACAACTACAGTACAATCTTCTAAACACGTTAACGTATATGATGAAGATTTATCTTGTTTATGATGGTTGAAATTCGAAATTGCCTGTTCTTCTGTATAAAAATTTGATGTAACTTCTTTCCCTGCTTCATCTATACTATGTTGCCTAACGCATCCTTTTAATACAAAATAACATTTTAACGGAACATTTCCTTGTCTTAGGAGCACTGTTCCTTTTTTATATTCTTCAATTTGTAATTCACTGAGGATCATTTGCTGCTCTTCTTCACTTAGTGTTGTAAATCCATTCATATACTTCTTTAATATCTCTTCCATTTTCCTCCCCCTTCTACACCCGTATTTCTATAAAACAAAAAGAGAAGTATCACAACTTCTCTTTTCTCCCCTAACACTATAATTCCTGTGTATACACCGGCTCGTTTACGACATTTTTTGCTGTTCGCTTTTGTTGCTGTAGTAAGAAAACAGATACACCAAACAATACGAGCATGCTACCGATAATTTGCATTGCATTTAATTTTTCTCCAAGTAAGAAGAACGCAAGTATAGATGCTCCAACAGGTTCTCCTAAAATACTCATTGAAATTGTCGTTGCATTTACATAATTTAATAGCCAGTTATTAATTACATGTGACACTGTCGGCACAACCGCAAGTAAAAGAAAAACAGTCCAATCCCACTTCGTATAACCTGTAAAGGGTACTTGTAATATGACATTATAAATCCCCATAAAAAGACCTGCGAACGCAAAGACTGTAAAGCTATAAATCCAGTGCGATACTTTCTTCACTGTCGTTTGCCCGATAAATAAATAACCGACAACCGCTATTACACTTAGAAAGGATAATATGTCACCATAAATTGCTTGCTTACTTAAACCTAAATCTCCCCAACCAATGCACATTACTCCTAAAATAGCGATTCCCATCGTTGCAATGGCTGAATATGTTGTTCTTTCTTTAAATAGAAAAAAACCTCCAACTAAAGATACGATTGGTTGAAGCGCCAAAATAATTGTTGAACTAGCAACTGTTGTATGCTTTAAAGATTCAAACCATAAAAGAAAATGAAGTGCTAAAAAGAAACCAGATCCAATTAAAAAGCCCCAATCTTTCATTTGAATCCTATTAAATTCCTCTCTTTTTTTCCATACGATAGGCAGCATAATAAGTACGATAATCCATAAGCGGTACATACTTAATATTGAAGATGGTGCTGAGGACATCTTTACAAAAACTGCTGCAAAGGAAATGGCAATTATAGAAATAGCCAATGGTAGTGCGATTGATTTTTCTTGTTTCAAATCCTGTCTCCCCTCTCACCTGTCAAAAATCCCACTTCATTATATCCGTTTTCTTTCGTAACTTAAATACTAATTTTTTAGATTCTTCGTACCATTATGGTAAAATAGAAATTAAGGCACCAATTAGTGAATATTTCTTTCCTTTTCACTACAAGCGTCGCTCTTACAATCGTTACAGTAAATTTTTATTTAGGGGGATCTACATGAGTCAAACAATAGGGAGAATTGAAGAAATTTCATTTTATAGCGCATCACTTCAAGAAGATGTTACACTTCTCGTTTATTTACCAGTAAATTACACACCACTGCACAAACATACAGTTGTAATTGCACAAGATGGTAGAGATTATTTTCAGCTCGGTAAAGCGCACCGTGTAATTGAGCGCCTTCGTGAAACCGAAGAAATTGACCGTACAATTATTGTCGGTATTCCATATAAAAATGTACATGATCGTAAAGAAAAATATTTCCCAAATGAAGTGAAAAATGCTGCATATATTCGTTTCCTTGCTCATGAACTTGCACCATATATTGATGAAAATTATCCAACGTATCAAATGGGAAAAGGTCGTGTTTTAATTGGTGATTCTCTTGGCGGAACAGTTTCCTTTATGACTGCACTTATGTATCCGCATACATTCGGTAAAGTCGTTATGCAATCACCATTTGTAGATGAGACAGTGATGAACTTAGCAAAAGAATTCAAAGATCCACAGGCGTTAGAACTGTATCACGTCATCGGTACAGAAGAAACGGCTGTAAAGCGTACTGATGGACAAGTATCTGATTTCGTAGGGCCGAACCGTGAGTTAAATACGCTTCTTACAGATAGAAACTTCATCACGCATTACGAGGAATTTGGAGGCAATCATACTTGGAAATATTGGCAGACTGATTTACCGAAAGCCTTCTCTCATATTCTATCAATGAAATAATAGAGAGCAGTATTCAGAATAATTTGATATAATAGATAAAGAGATTTATTTATCTCAAAATCTAACTAGACTTACAAAGGGAGGAATTGGAACATGAAATTAGGCATTGTAATTTTTCCATCTAAAATGATTCAAGATAAAGCGAACGGATTGCGTAAACGTTATGACCCGCACTACGCATTAGTTCCGCCACATATTACATTGAAAACACCCTTTGAGGCGCAAGATGAACAATTAGAGTCGATTGTAAACGAGTTACATACAATCGCAAGTAAAACGAACCCTTTCACCCTTCATGTTGGGAAAGTTGGTTCATTCGCACCTGTTAATAACGTCCTTTACTTTAAAGTAGAAAAAACACCTGAACTTACTTTCTTAAATGAAGAAATGCATGGCGGGTTATTCACGCAAGAACGCGAATATGCTTTCGTACCTCATTTAACAATCGGACAAGGCTTATCAGACGCAGAGCATGCTGATGTATTGGGCCGACTACGTATGAAAGATTTCTATTATGAACAACCAATTGATCGTTTCCATCTTCTATATCAATTAGAAAATGGAACATGGACTGTACACGAAACATTCCGTCTTGGAAAGGGGAACAACTAATTTGCATGCACAGATTGTACAAACGGACGAACAACTAAGAGATGCATTCTCTGTACGTAAACAAGTGTTTGTAAATGAACAACGTGTCTCTGCTGAAGAAGAGTACGATGAGTTTGAAGAAACTTCAACACACGTTGTTATATATGACAATGATGTTCCAGTTGGTGCTGGACGTTTTCGCATCCTTGATGGTATAGGAAAAATGGAACGCATTTGCGTGCTAAATTCCCATCGCAAAAAAGGGATTGGAAAAATTGTTATGGATTCGCTTGAAGCGTATGCAAAAGAAAATTCGCTACCAAAATTGAAACTTCACGCTCAAACACATGCTGAAGATTTCTATAAAAAACTTGGATATGTAACAAGTTCTGATGTATTTATGGAAGCAAATATCCCGCACGTCGTAATGATAAAAGAATTGTAATTTGAAAGCAGGAGGTGACCCCTCCTGTTTTTTTACATTGCTATTTTCTTTTTCTTCCGCTAAAGTTAAATGTTGATGCTATAGTTTTGAAGGTGAACATATGACACAAGAAAAATTTTCACAAAAATCGTTAACACACGCTGATATTCCGCGTGCGACATATCATATTCCGAAAACATCTACCCATTTAATTATGGAAGAAGATGTAGATGCGGCTTATTTCCGCGCTCTTGAACAACAAAATGTTTTTTTAAACGAAAAACAATTAGAAGCCGTGCGCACAACAGAAGGTCCTGTTCTTACACTAGCTGGTGCCGGAAGCGGGAAAACATCTGTTTTAACAACTCGCGTTGGTTATTTAGTAAATGTAAAACAAGTTCATCCACGAAATATTTTATTACTTACATTTACACAAAAAGCAGCTGAAGAAATACGAAGTCGTGTTGCGAAGTTACCAGGCATGAATCATGCAGCAAGTAGCTACGTAGTTGCTGGTACATTCCACTCTGTTTTCTTAAAATTGCTTCGTAGCCAAGGGTATAATCAGCAAATTTTAGCAAATGAAAAACATAAACAAATTATGATAAAGAAAATTTTAAAAGAATTGCGTTTAAAAGACGATTATGATGCGGAAACGATGCTCGCGATGATTTCACTTGAGAAAAACAAATTAAATCGTCCGAAAGATGTAAAAGCGAAAACACCAGTCGAACAAGAATTTAAAGAAGTATACGAACGTTTTGAAGAGGTAAAACAAAGATACAATTATATTGATTTCGATGACATCTTATTGGAAACATATTATATGTTAGAAAATAATGCTCCTTTACTAACTCAATTACAACAACGGTTTCACTACATTGAAGTAGATGAGTTTCAAGATACATCGTATGCACAATATGAAATCGTAAAATTGTTAGCCACGCCAAGAAACAATTTATTTATCGCAGGTGATGACGACCAGGCGATATACGGCTGGCGAGGAGCAAGTCACCAAATTATTTTATCTTTTCCCAAAGAATTTGATAACACAACAATCATTGCACTAAATACGAATTATCGATCCAATCCCTTTATCGTCGGGCTTGGAAATGAAGTTATAAAATTAAATCAAGAACGTTTTGATAAAGAGCTATACTCTGTTCGTGAGGAAGGTGTACAACCTTTTTATGCAAGACCTGCTACGACTCTTGACGAAGCAAATCAAATTTTGCAGCTTATTCAAGAAAAAGTAGAGAGTGGTGAACGTAACTTTAAAGATTTTTGTTTACTGTATCGCACACATTCTGTAAGTCGTTCGTTACTTGATCAGCTTACCATTCATAAAATCCCGTTTATTAAACACGGGGCGAGCCAATCATTTTATGAACATTCTTTAATCAAGCCTGTATTAGATCATTTAAGACTCGTGATTGAGCCGTTTCGACTAGAATCACTTTCAAACATATTGCCGACGATGTATATCGGACGTGATGATTGTATTTCATTTATTGAACGTGAACAATGGAAATATGGTGAGGGACGCTTCCCTTCTCTTCTTCATTTCTTACTATTAAATCCAAGCTTAAAACCTTTTCAAGTGAAAAAGGTAAATGAGCGCATCGATTTTATTAAGTTTATTAAAGAATTAGAACCGAAAAAAGCATTAAAAGAAATCATTCATGGTAAAGGAAAATATTTAGAGTACTTACAAAGTAACGATCGTTCTTCCTTTACGATGCATAAAGACATACAAGAAGAAATGTTGGAAGAATTAATGGAGTCTGCAACTCGTTTCACCGATATTCCAGCTTATTTACAATTTATCGACGAGGCGATTCAAGGTCAAAAAGAAATGGAAGCATTAAAAACAATGCCGCAAAAAGATGCCGTTTCACTTATGTCAATCCATAACGCAAAAGGCCTTGAATTTCCATGTGTCTTTTTACTTGGAGCAAGTGATGGAATCCTGCCTCATACTTCTTCTTTAAAAGATGCAAATGATCGTGTTACGGAAACTTCTGAAGCGTTAGAAGAAGAACGCCGATTACTGTATGTCGCCATTACACGTGCGAAAGAAGAACTTTATATTTCTTCTCCGCAATTTTTCAGAGGAAAGAAATTAGATATATCTCGTTTTTTATATACTGTGCGAAAAGATTTACCTGAAAAGACATCCACTAAATAAGGATGTCTTTTTTTATATCACGTTATGTACATCCCTCCTATATAAATTCCTTGTTTTTATCGTGAGAATTAACGTAATATCAGCCATATTCCACTCATATTGTAATAGTGTATGTCAGAACTCACGAGAAGGAGTGAACATAATGAGCTGCAATTGTAATGAAGATCATCAACATGAGTGTGATTTCAACTGTGTATCGAATGTTGTTCGTTTTATACATGAACTACAAGAATGTGCAACGACAACATGTGGATCTGGTTGCGAAGTTCCATTTTTAGGTGCACATAACAATGCATCAGTAGCGAATACACGTCCTTTTATTTTATACACAAAAACTGGAGAACCTTTTGAAGCATTTGCACCATCTTCAAGCCTTACTAGCTGCCGTTCTCCCATTTTCCGCGTAGAAAGTATAGATGATGATGACTGTGCTGTATTGCGTGTATTAACTGTAGTTTTAGGTGATGGTACCGCTGTACCACCTGGTGACGACCCAATCTGTACGTTTTTAGCTGTACCAAATGCAAGACTAATATCAACCTCCACTTGCATTACTGTTGATTTAAGTTGCTTCTGCGCTATTCAATGCTTACGCGATGTTTCTATTTAAAACTAAATAATGAGTTAAGCATGGATTGGGTGGCAGATAATTCTGCCACCCAATCCATGCTTAAAGAGTATTCTTATGTAAATTTCTTAAAATTGGGAACTTGTCTAGAACATAGAACCTGTCCTTTTCATTAACTGAAAGTAGAAACAGATAAAGGAGTGAAAAACATGTTCTCTTCTGATTGCGAATTTACTAAAATCGATTGCGAGGCGAAGCCAGCTAGTACACTACCTGCCTTTGGTTTTGCTTTCAACGCGTCTGCACCTCAGTTTGCTTCACTATTTACACCACTATTATTACCTAGCGTAAGTCCAAACCCAAATATTACTGTTCCTGTAATAAATGATACAGTAAGTGTCGGAGATGGCATTCGAATTCTACGAGCTGGTATTTATCAAATCAGTTATACATTAACAATTAGTCTTGATAACTCACCTGTTGCACCAGAAGCTGGTCGTTTCTTCTTATCATTAAATACACCAGCTAATATTATTCCTGGATCAGGTACAGCAGTTCGTTCTAACGTTATTGGTACTGGTGAAGTAGACGTATCCAGCGGTGTTATTCTTATTAACTTAAATCCTGGTGACTTAATTCAAATTGTGCCAGTTCAGTTAATTGGAACTGTAGACATTCGTGCTGCAGCATTAACAGTTGCACAAATTAGCTAGTAAAAAGCGGTATTTCTAATACAGAAATACCGCTTTTTATATATAATAAAAAACACTCACAGTAGCATGAGTGTTTCATTCTTCATATTGTTTTATTGTATTCTTCTTTTTCCCACAATTGCATCCCTTTTTCTTCACAAATCCTTGTTGTTGTAATTGTTCTTGATATGCCTGTTGTTGTGCTTGGTGTTGTTGCTGTATATGATACCACTGCTGCAGGTCATATGAATTTTGCCTTGGATTATTGCTCACAGCAAACATCTCCTCTACTGTCAATTCTGTCTATTTACTATATGAACAACTCTTTATTTCCGTTCCCTCATTCTTTTAAACTCCGCTTTTTCTCTTATTATGAAAATATATTATTCTCCCATAAAATATCCTGTAATCGTTTCAATGATTGCTGCTGCTCCTGCAATGGCTAATAATGCAAGTAACGGTTCTGCAACGATAGGAATCCAATTATATAAGACTAATAAAAAAGCACTAACCCATACACCTGTACACCAATAACAGCTTAACAATTCGCCAATCCACTTTCTTAATCCTTTACCTTTCACTTTTGTAAACGTTGATACACTTCCATCCGGCTCCGTAATCTCTAATTCATCAATAAATGGTCTTCGCAAAAAGGCTGTAATTTTATCATAAACAATTAAACGAGTGAGCCTAAAAGCAGCTAACGCAAAAATAAAAAATAAAAGCCAGCTTGTAAACAGCATGATTCCACCTTCCCTTATCCTCTTTCGCCTATTTTAAAAAAAAGGTCTTGAGATTGTGACCAAATCTCCTCGACTCCAATATCTTATTAATGTAAATACAAACAAGAAGATAAGGAGTGACATTAATGAGTTGTAACGAAAATAAACACCATGGCTCTTCTCATTGTGTAGTTGACGTTGTAAAATTCATCAATGAATTACAAGATTGTTCTACAACAACATGTGGATCTGGTTGTGAAATCCCATTCTTAGGTGCACACAATACTGCATCAGTAGCTAATACACGCCCTTTTATTTTATACACAAAAACTGGAGAACCTTTTGAAGCATTTGCACCATCATCAAGCCTTACTAGCTGCCGTTCTCCAATTTTCCGTGTGGAAAGTGTAGATGACGATAGCTGTGCTGTACTACGTGTATTAACTGTAGTTTTAGGTGACAGTTCTCCGGTACCACCTGGTGACGATCCAATTTGTACGTTTTTAGCTGTACCAAATGCAAGATTAATATCTACAACTACTTGCATTACTGTTGATTTAAGCTGTTTCTGTGCGATTCAATGCTTACGCGACGTTTCTATCGTAAAGTAAACTAAAAAACTATTGGGGTGGTAGAAGCTTTCTACCACCTTTACATATTTAAAAACCGGCCATACTAATCGATTGGATATCATCTATAGACAGCCTAATATCTCTCATACTATTTTGCGGCATAATAGATACAATGCCATTTCGATACGATATGATTGATCCAACATATGAGACTGTAGCTGTTTTTATTCTGCACCTTACTTTCGGAATGTAATGAGGGCGGTTTAGTAAAAAATGAATTTTTTCATCATTATTCATATCCTTAAATGATTTATTATACGGGACAGTTCTTACTGGTTCTGGTTCTTGCTCTTCTTGCTCTTCTTGCTCTTCTTGCTCTTCTTGCTCTTCTTGTTCTGCGTGTTCTTCTTTTTCTTCTATTTTTTCTTCCACTTGCTGCTCTTCTTGTTGTTCTTGTTCTATTACCTCTTCCACAGCACTACTTACAATATTTTCTTGTCTATTACTTTTCTCTTTTTGATCTTCATTTTCAAAGTTTGTCAGGATAATCCTTTTTATTTTCGGTGCAGCAAGTTCTAAACTTACTTGCGTGATATATAACAACGGTTTTCCAACTGTTGAACTTTTATTTTTATTCTTCACACTCGTCCCTCCCACTTCCATACGTAGCTAAATAAATCGTGTACTATTATAGTTATATTCATCACCTGATAAGAACTTTCGTTAAAAATCGTTCTTTCTCAGAACAAATAAAAAGGACAATCTCATCATTTAGAGATTGTCCTTTAAAATTTAATATTATATTTATCCTAGGATATGATACCCTGAATCAACGTGAATGTTTTCTCCTGTTACACCTCGAGCTAAATCACTGAATAGGAATACTGCTGTATCGCCAACTTCTTCTTGCGTTGTTGTGCGACGAAGTGGTGCGCGCTCCTCAATTTCTCTTAAGATTGAGTTGAAATCGCCTACACCTTTTGCAGATAACGTACGAATTGGTCCTGCAGAAATAGCGTTAACACGAATACCGTGTTGACCTAAATCGTTCGCTAAATATTTCACGCTCGCTTCTAATGAAGCTTTCGCAACACCCATAACGTTATAATTTTTCACAACGCGCTCGCCGCCAAGGTATGTTAACGTTAAAATATTTCCGCCTTCTGTCATTACTTTTTTTGCTTCTCTTGCTACAGCTGTTAAAGAGAATGCACTAATATTTTGTGCAAGTAAAAATCCATCGCGAGAAGTATCTACAAATTCACCTTTTAAGTCATCGCGATTTGCAAA
The DNA here is from genome assembly GCF_045291115.1 of Bacillus sp. PPSBB_2. Lineage (NCBI taxonomy): Bacteria > Bacillati > Bacillota > Bacilli > Caryophanales > Bacillaceae > Bacillus > Bacillus sp. PPSBB_2. The sequence goes on along the minus strand of NZ_CP147983.1, from coordinate 1,322,943 downwards.
AGCAATACAATGTGCTACACCGTGAATAGTACCTACTTCTTGTTTAATTGTTTCAAAGCAAGCTGTAAGTTCCTCATCATTCGTTACATCACAAGGTAATACAAGTGATTCTTGTCCTTCTAATGTGTCCGCTAATTCACGAACGTTTCTTTCTAAACGTTCTCCTGCATATGTGAATATTAATTTTGCACCTGCATTATGCAAAGAGCGAGCTATTCCCCATGCAATACTTCTTTGGTTCGCAACGCCCATAACAACAAATGTTTTCCCTTGTAATAGTTCCATGATATATCCTCCCAGAAATACTTATACTTGTTATTAGTACCTGATACTATAATTATAGTACCATAAAACCGCTTAAAGGCAAACAAAAAAGTCATTAACAGAAATTTGTTAATGACTTTTGGTTTCTATAAAAAACCGCTCTAATCCTTCTTCCCAAGACGGCATTTGTGAAAAACCATTTAATCTTAGCATGTTATGTTGAAAAATAGAATATTTGGGCCTCGCAGCCGCAGCCCCGAATTCTTCCGTTGAAACAGGTAATACATGCACTTTCATATTGGCGTACGAAAATATCTTTTGTGCAAATTCAAACCAAGAGCATGAGCCTCTGTTTGATACGTGGTATGTACCGTATAAAGAAGTATGAATGAGCTTATTAATAACCATATTCAAATCCGCCACATACGTAGGAGAGCCAACTTGATCCGCTACAACAGATATTTCATCTCTTTCTTTTCCTAATCGCATCATCGTTTTCACAAAATTATTCCCATATTTACCATATAGCCACGATGTGCGAACGATAAAATATTTATTATGTAACTCTTTGACGAACTGCTCCCCCGCATACTTAGAGGCCCCATATATATTTATCGGTGCTGGACTATGAAATTCGTCGTATCCATCTGGTCTGGCGCCTTGAAATACATAATCAGTACTAATATAAACTAGCTTCGCCCCTACTAATTGTGAAGCAACCGCTACATTTCGAGCTCCGATTGCATTTATTCTATATGCAAGATCCTGTTCTTTCTCCGCATGATCTACTTTCGTATAGGCAGCACAATGAATAATTATATGTGGTTTTATTTCTTGTACCACTTGTTGTATTCGGGATATATTTGTCACATCTAATAACTTTTTATCAAATGGATATATATCATATTCTTCAGAGTCTAACTCTTCAAATAGTTGCTTTCCTAATTGACCGTTTGCTCCTGTTATGATAACCCTCTCTTTCATTTAACATGCCCCTTACTGGTCTTTTAGTGGTTTCCACCATTCCTTATTCTTTTCATACCATTTCACCGTCTCTTGTAATCCTTGTTCAAACGTATATTTCGGTTCCCAATCAAATTCATTCTTCATTTTCTCTGCATCAATCGCATAACGACGATCGTGCCCTAAACGATCTGTAACATATTCAATGTCTTTTTTTGTTTTTCCTAAAAGAGTAATAATTTGTTCCACAACTTCTACATTTGTTTTTTCATTATTTCCACCTATATTATATACTTCTCCGACACGTCCCTTATGCAAAACAACGTCAATCGCACTGCAATGATCCGTTACATGTAACCAATCTCTTACATTTAAACCATCACCATATAACGGTAGTTTTTTTCCTTCTAGTGCATTCGTAACCATTAATGGAATTAATTTTTCAGGATACTGGTACGGTCCATAATTGTTAGAACAACGCGTTACTATAACCGGTAATTGATATGTTTTATAGTAAGATAGAGCTATCATGTCCGCGCTCGCCTTACTTGAAGAATATGGACTATTTGGAGCTAACGGCGTTTTCTCTGTGAACTTCCCTGTTTTTCCTAAAGAGCCATACACTTCATCCGTTGATACTTGCACAAGTTTTATATGCGAATATTTTTTAACTAGTTCTAATAAAGTGACCGTCCCAATTACATTTGTATCATAAAAAGGAATCGGATTTTCAATACTACGGTCCACATGTGATTCAGCTGCAAAATTTACAATCACTTGTACGTCCCGCTCTTTTATAACGTGTTCTAATAGCTCTCCATTTTGAATTTCTCCCTTTACAAAAAAGTAATTCGGGTGATCCTGAAGAGATTTTACGTTATTTAAATTCCCGCTATATGTTAATGCATCGTAATTAATAATTTTATATGTTTCATAACTTTGTAGCATGTAATGAACGAAATTACTTCCAATAAATCCAGCCCCACCTGTTACTAATATATTCATAAACAACGCTCCTACTTAAAAACTATCTTCATATTCCTCTAATAATGGTAATATCTGATCCTTATCGGACAATATAGGATCGGTTACTGGCCAAGGAATTGCTAAATCTTTATCTTCCCAAAGTAATCCTGAGTCATGCTCTGCGCTATAATATTCATCTACTTTATACATAACGATAGTATGCGGAACAAGCGTGCAAAATCCATGCGCAAACCCTTTTGGCACTAGTAATTGCCGATGGTTATCTCCACTTAAAATATATCCTTTCCATTGTTTAAATGTTGGTGATTTTTTTCGTAAATCGACGATAACATCATAAATTGCCCCTTGCATAACTTGAATGAGTTTCGTTTGTGCTTTCGGTTTTTTTTGAAAGTGTAGTCCCCGAATCGTTCCTGCCTTAGCCGAATAAGATACGTTATCCTGTACAAATGAATACGTTATCCCTAATGTTTCTAGCACCTGCTTATTATAACTCTCTGAAAAAAAGCCACGCTCGTCTCCAAACAACCTCGGTTCTAACAATTTTGCATCGGTAAAATTTGTTTCTACAACTTTCATATTCTCACCTATTCTCCGTTAAACTGTTTCCCAAAATTAATATCACGCGCTAACGTATTCGCCTTTTGAAGCGAAGCATGAGTTCCCGCATCAGTCCACCAGCCGTTCATTTCATTATAAGTAAGTACCCCTCGTTTTAAATACCAATTATTTATATCTGTAATTTCAAGTTCTCCCCGTGCAGAAGGTTTTAATTCTTTAATATAAGAAAAGACTTTCGAATCATACAAATAAATTCCCGTAACCGCATAAGAACTTTTCGGCTCTTTCGGCTTTTCTTCAATTTCAACTATTTTTCGGTTTTGAATATGTGCTACGCCAAATCTTTCGGGATCTTCTACAGATTGCAATAGCACTTTCGCACCTTCTTTTTGATTTGCAAACTCTTCAACATACGGAAGAATATCATCTGAAAAAATATTATCACCTAATATAACTACCATACGATCATTCCCGACGAAATCTTCACAAAGCCCTAACGCCTGTGCGATCCCGCCCGCTTTATCTTGCACACGATACGTAAAGGACACTCCAAATTCATGACCACTCCCTAAAAAGCTAACAACATCCCCCATATGCTCTTTACCTGTAATAATCATAATATCTGTAATATCGCATTGTTTTAGCTTATATACCGCATGATAAATCATTGGATACCGACCAACAGGAAGTAAATGTTTATTCGTTACTTTCGTTATTGGATATAATCTCGATCCAGTACCACCTGCTAAAATAATTCCTTTCACTTTGCATCTCTCCTTTATGATGGAGATAATATATCTTTGTAATGTTCTACAAACACTTTCCGGTACTTCTCATATGTATCCGCATCAAACTCATCCCCGTTGTAATGAATACACCATAAATTTGCTTGATTTGGGATACCGATTAAATAACCAGCCCTTTGAAACTCTAAAGACTGTGACACATCATAAAAGTGAAACCCTTGAAACAAATCTTCTCGCCACGGAATATCATACTGCGTTGCCATGAATAAACCATCAATTGCCTGAACTGACAAAAATGGTTGATTACCATAAAAAACCTGATCTAAATTTAATAATTGATAATTCCGTCTTCTATACTCAATCACTTTCCCTACTAAATTTTTTCCTTCCCACCATATCCCGTTATTCGGTAAAAACTGAGCTCCAGCGACTCCTATTAAACCAAGCTTTTCATTTTCTTTAAAAAGAGATATAAGTGTAGAAAACATGTCTCGATTAATAAGATATGTATCTTGATGTATATACACTTTGTATTTCGCTGGATATGAAAGGGCTCGGTTGTATGCACTCGCCATACTTTGTGCATCTCGTATCGGAAAAATTTGTACGACATAACCAGGGGGAACAAAAATGTTTCTTATTTGGCTCTCACATTGTTTGAAAAGCTCCTCATTATTTACACAAACAACGACTAATATTGTATGATCTTTCATTTTTGTCCCCCCTTTTATTCTTCCTTATTTATATCTGACATATAGTGTTCCACAAATATTTTTCGATACTTTTCATAGTTCGTCATATTCACATCAAAATGATAATGGATACACCAAGCATCGCGCTGTACAGGTACACCAACTGTATATCCTGCTTTTTTAAATTCAAACGATTGAGATACATCATAAAAATCAAATCCGTCAAATAAGTCTTCTCGCCACGGAACATCATATTGTGTCGCCATTAATAAACCATCAATACATTCTACAGGAATAAATGTTTTTGATTCATGATACGGTTGTTCTAAACTTGCCATATAAAACAAATCATTCATATAACCAATGACCTTTCCTACAATTCCACGCCCTTCGTTCCATACACCAGTTGGAGGAACATATTGCGCTCCAACCATCCCAATCATACCAAGATGTTCATGTTCCTCAAATAATTGAAGTAATCCGTATAAAAAGGCTCTATTTATAATAAAAACATCTTGATGTATATACACTTTATACTTTGCTGGATGCGAAATGGCTTGATTGTATCCACTCGTCATACTTTTCGCATTTCGAATCGGCATAAATTGGACAATATATCCTGGCGGTACTAACAATTGCAATATATGTCGCACGCAGTTTGCATACAATTTCCGATCATTTATACATGTAACAAATAATATTGTTTTGTCTGCAGCACTCATAATTGTGATTTTTCAGCTTCAATAATATACTGAAATACAACTGTCTCAGCCATGAAGCCACTTCCAAGACGATATTTTTTACAAATTCCATATAACTCCTCAATAAGCGGCTCATACATTTTATAATCAACATATACACGATCTACTTTACTAATTGAATATCCTGCTTTTAAAAACATTCTTAGCATTTCATTGAATGTAAAGAAACGAATATGTGTTTTATCTAATAAACCATATTCTGTATACGTCCAATTTCCAGCAAGCAAGGGAGCTAATACTGAAATATGAGCAACGTTTGGTATACTTGCTAAAATCACACCATTTTGCTTTATATATGGCTTTACTTTTTCTATTACAGCCCATGGATTAAATAAATGCTCTAATACATCCCCAAATATGACGCAATCAAATTGCCCCTCCTCATAAGGAAGATCTATTTTTTCTATATCCCCTAAAATAACATGATCTAGTCTTTCCTTCGCTTTTTCTGCCGCCTCTGGAAATGCCTCAATTCCTGATACACGTGTACCGTTTTCTTTAATAGCTGCTCCCAATGCACCGCTCGAGCAACCAATATCAAGAACTTCTTTCCATTCCTTTTTTATATGCTTTAATAAATTCGGATTCGCTGCATTATAATAATGCTCGGATTTTTCTTCATATAAAGAACTTTTTTCGCGACTCATTTCACACACTCCTTATGCAAATTGAATTAGAAATATAAATCTCATATGAATTCTATAAAGTGCAGATTTTGTTCATCCCCCACTGATTATTAGCCCACAAATAGTAGTATAAAACCTTTTATTTATATTGGTTACGTTACTGATACTCTAATATATAACCAATCTATTAGAGTTAGAATAACGATACATCATTTCTAAAAAACGAAACCTATTACACTTTATATGGTTTATCAAAAACTCCCCGAAAATATTTACGGTTATATTCAATTGCAGCATTATTCGGAACATAAGAAGCTGCTAATTCATTGTAATAATACGCTTTATCCTGCTCCCCTAACCTGCTATAACAAATACACATTTGTAAATAGGGTAGCCATGTGTAGCTAGCTGGACTATGGAAAGGACTCTCCGTTGCCATTGGTACTTCCGTTGCAAGTTTAAACCAAAATATCGCTTCATTATATTTTTCTTGTTCCATATATATATATCCTATTCTTGTACAATTCTCTCCTCTAGGGACGCCATACCGAAACGACTTCACACAAGATTCGATTGCCTTCTCCCACATTCCGAGCTTTGCATAGCAATCTCCTAACTTACCACATGCATAAATTTTCTCTTCATACCATCCTTCGTCTTGATTAAGAAATGTTTCATATAGAAGAACTGCATCATCATATTTTTGGTTATCCGTAGATTCATTTGCGTAATAAAATAAATCTCTCGGACTTAATTCTTCACCTGCCGCTACAGTATTTTGAAAAATTTTCAAATTACGATTTGTTACTTTTTTTTCTTTTTTATGTGTAATAGCAACATTACTACTAAAAACCTCACCAGAAATAGCTAAATACTCATGAACCTTTCCAAACCATTGGAATTGTTTTTCACGCTTTACAAGTCGATTTCTTTTTGTACAATATAAAGGTTTCCCGTTAGAATCCATCGCAAGATGATAAGGCATCGAAACAGCATCAATTTTAGGATCTAATTCTCTTTTTAAAAGTTTCAATGCTTCTTGAGCATCTTCTAATAATACGTCATCTGCATCTAGCCACAATATATACTCTTGCGTCGCTTTTGAAAAAGAAAAATTTCTTGCTGCTGCAAAATCATCAATCCACTGGAAATCATATATGTTAGAAGTGTATTTCTCTACGATTTCTTTCGTTCGATCGACGGAGCCTGTATCAACCACTATAATTTCATCCACAATTTTTTCAACTGTGTCTAAACAACGGGCTATTGTCTCCTCCTCATCTCGAACAATCATACATAAACTAATTGTAATTCCTTGCTTGTTCAACATAATCACCCTCTTCCAAATCAATCATATGTTATACATATACTAAACTTTCCATTTTTTTAAATTGTTCAAGTAGTTTAAGATTTCTTTTCAATAATTCAAATGTCCGTGTCATTTTCTTTCGGTTTTGCATCTACTATATAATGAACGCTTTATGGAGGTGAATTTATGTCAAATAATAATTATTCAAATGGATTAAATCCCGATGAATCTTTATCAGCTAGTGCATTTGACCCTAATCTTGTAGGACCTACATTACCACCGATACCACCGTTTACCCTTCCGACTGGGCCGACCGGGCCGACTGGACCGACTGGGCCGACTGGTGACACTGGGACTACTGGACCGACTGGGCCGACTGGTGACACTGGGGCTACTGGACCTACGGGGCCTACTGGTGACACTGGGGCTACTGGACCTACGGGGCCGACTGGTGACACTGGAGCTACTGGACCTACGGGGCCGACTGGGGCTACTGGACCGACTGGACCATCCGGACTAGGACTTCCAGCAGGATTGTATGCATTTAACTCCGCTGGAATTTCTTTAGATCTTGGACTTAATGCTCCAGTACCATTTAATACTGTTGGATCTCAGTTTGGTACAGCAATTTCTCAATTAGATGCTGATACTTTCGTTATTGCTGAAACTGGATTCTATAAAATCACTGTTATCGTATATACTGCGGCAATAAGTGTATTAGGGGGGCTTACAATCCAAGTAAATGGGGTATCTGTACCAGGTACTGGGGCTACTTTAATCTCAGTTGGAGCACCTATCGTTGTTCAAGCAATTACGCAAATTACGACAACTCCATCATTAGTTGAAGTAATCGTTACAGGACTTGGGCTATCATTAGCTCTTGGTACAAATGCATCTATTATTATTGAAAAAGTTGCTTAATTTTTACTTAGCAGTAGAACTGTTATCAGTTTTACTGCTTTTTCAATTTTAAATTCAATCATGAAACATTCGCTATCTACATAATCATATTGTTGTATGACATTTTGCAGGAGGCACAAATATGGAAAGTAAATCTGCTGTTCAGCTTTATCTCGAATTGCTAAAGAAGACCATTTTATTTGAAATATGGTTAGAATATGAGGCATACTTACCCGCATCTCTACATATTTCGAAAGAACTAGAATTCGAGCCAGTTACAGTCCCCCTCCCTTTATTCATTAAGCAATATGCTGAAAACCATAACTTAAAAATTGTAAAACCAAATGTTTCAAAAAGTGAACGCCATGATGGAATGGATTGGCCAAGAGCAGCACATAGTATGATTGGTCGAGAACGTATGAACCAATTACAAGAGGCGATGGAAACCGTTGTTCGTGAAAATATAGAAGGTGATTTTATTGAAACAGGTGTATGGCGCGGAGGTTCATGCATTTTTATGAATGGTTTTTTACAAGCAAACAACATTACGAATCGTAATGTGTGGGTTGCAGATTCATTTGAAGGTTTGCCAGCACCGAATCTAGAACAATATCCAAAAGATTACGGTGATTATTTACACACATTCGATTACTTACGCGTCTCTTTAGAACAAGTACAAGAGAATTTCAAAAAATATGATTTACTAAATGATCAAGTGAAATTTTTAAAAGGCTGTTTTAAAGATACTTTACCAACAGCACCAATCGAAAAAATTGCAATTGCACGGCTTGATGGTGATATGTACGAATCCACAATGGATGGTCTCGTGAACTTATATGATAAAGTTTCTAAAGGTGGCTATATAATTATCGATGACTACGGGCTACCGCCATGCGCTGAGGCTGTGACAGACTTTAGAAACCAACGAAATTTAAAAGCCCCTATTACTAAAATTGATGTATTTGGCGTTTATTGGAGAAAAGAATAAAAAAGATTTAACCTATAGGAGATTCCATTTTCACTCATTCTTCTCTTACTTCTGATCCAATTAAGTATTCTTTTTCGGAATCTCCCTACATATAACAATTGTTTTCCTGTGTTCTCTCACTACAAATTGAAAATTTTATTAATAGAGTTACTGCATATTCTCACATAAGAAAGGGGTATACTCATGAGCGAATTTAACAAAGAAATGACTTTACTCCCCCCTCCTGAACTCGTCCAATATGTAGGTGGCGACTTCAAAAAAGTTGGAAAAGAGTTCCTAAAGTATTTTATTCAAATTGGCGCTTTAAAACCAAATGAAAAAGTATTAGATGTAGGCTGCGGCGTCGGCCGAATGGCTGTACCATTATTGAATTACTTAAATGATGATGGAGCGTATTATGGATTTGATTTGTTTAAAGATGGAATTGCTTGGTGTCAAAATAACATTTCAACTATGCGTAATAATTTTCACTTTGAACATGTTGACATATACAATCAATTCTATAATCCAGAAGGAAAAGAAGATGCCTCTCAATATCGTTTTCCCTATGAAGACGGGACATTCGATTTTATCTTTTTAACTTCTGTATTTACGCATCTTCTTCCAAAAGAATTAGAACATTACGTATCTGAAATTGTACGTGTATTAAAAAAAGACGGGAGATGTTTCATTACATTCTTTCTTATAAATCCTGAATCGTCCTATTATTTAAATGCAGGACAAAGTACATTAGGTTTTTATCATCGAATCGAAAATTGCTACGTTGTAAATAAAGATATTCCGAATTTCGCAGTTGCTTATCCTGAGACAGATATTTGCAATCTATTGAATAAGTACGGCCTAGAAATAATCAATAAGCCGCATTACGGTTTATGGTGCGGCAGACATGAATATACAAGTTACCAAGATATTGTTCTTACAAAAAAAAGCTTCTGAAAGGAAGTTATGTATGATGAATGAAAAAAATCTACCTCTCGTTTCCATCCTTATTCCTACTTATAATCGGCCTCATTATTTCAAAATTGCTCTAGAAAGTGCATTGGCACAAACTTATTCTAATATTGAAATCATCATTGGAGATGACAGCACAAATGATGAAACAGCAACTTTAATACGCGAACAATACTTACCAAATTATAAAAATATAACATACATTCGAAATACCCCTACTCTAGGACAATTTCACAATGACCTTATGCTCATAGAAAAATCAAATGGTGAGTATATAAATTTTTTAATGGACGATGACGTGTTTTATAAGCATAAAATACAAAAAATGATGACCTATTTTGAGCAAGATCCCAATAAAAATCTTGCTCTTGTTACTTCTTATCGAGTACGCATTGATGATCATGGAAATCTAATAGGTGATTCCCATCCAACACAAAGGTTATATAGTGAAGACACCCCATTAAACGGGATATTTTTAGGTAATTGGATGTTAAAGGGCGGACACAACATTATCGGTGAGCCTACAACTACTTTGTTCCGAAAGGAATTGCTCACTGAACCTTTTGGCACCCTTAAAGAGCGACAATATTCTTGTAGTGTTGATATGGCCTCATGGATTTCTTTACTTTCTAAAGGAAATGCAATATACATTTCTGAGCCTTTAAGTCAATTTCGCTACCATGCTGGACAACAAATACACAATAAGCTCCTTCAAGGTTGTGAAGATTTCACACACCTTGTTATAACAGCAAAAGAATATGGCTTTTTACAAAATACTACGGACTATAGAGCAGCTCTACTTAGTGCTTACCAATGGTGTAAAAGTTCCTTAAAATACTATCTTCATCAACTAGATATTTTTCCTGACGCACATGTACGTCTCTCCTATTGTTTGGATATAATTATTAAAGAGCTAAACAATTAAACTACTCTGCAAAATTAAAAGTGTATGGACTATATGTGAATCATTCGTATAGTTCATACATTCTTTCTCATACTATAAAGTGAAACTTTAATCAGCTCTCACCAATCGGGCTTTTACGGGCAGTTGATCCCCCACCTAACTTCTTCGCTTTCGCTGAATTTTGAGGTGGGGGTCTTACTGCCCATTAATGCGGGATAAAATCCATTACTATAAAGAGCAGTAGAAAGGAATACCTACATTGAAAGATCCAAATTCTCAATATCAAATAGACTACGTATTACTATTTATTTTATTTGCCATTGGGATTGTTAGTTGTTGTGCTATTGCAAGTGCGCAAGCCTCTTTACCGCCATTTTTACAAAACGTCAATTTTGTACTAAAGCAAATCCAATGGTATTTCATTGGATTTATAGCCATTGGTGTTATTATGATTATCGACTTCGATCGTTATCAAAAAATTGCTTGGTATTTGTATAGCTTTGCAATGGTACTACTTATTGGACTAGAACTTCAAGTACCAGGTGCCGTTACAATTAAAGGCGCTACCGCTTGGTACAGGCTCCCAGGCATTGGAAATTTTCAGCCTTCTGAAATTATGAAATTGTTTTTAATTATCGTCATTGGAAGAATTATAGCAAATCATAATGAGAAATATTTTTCCCAAACGATACATGACGATTTTTTACTACTTGGAAAAATATTTGCGACAAGCTTGCCACCACTACTACTTATTGCAAAAGAACCAGATTTAGGAAACACAATGGTCATTTCAGCGATGCTTGCAGCAATGATACTAGTTTCTGGCATCCGATGGCGTTTTATTTTTGGATTAGTCTCAGGTACTTTCGTTGCTGGATCTACATTAATATATATTTTTTTTACTCACACAGATTTCTTTAAAGCACACATTTTAAAAGAATATCAATTAAATCGCTTCTACGGATGGTTAGCACCTTACAAATATGATGCACAAGGCTATCAATTAAGACAAGCATTCTTAGCGACTGGATCCGGAGAAATGCAAGGAAAAGGGTGGGAAAATGGACAAGTATATTTTCCAGAACCACATACAGATTTTATTTTCACTAATGTCGCTGAACAATTTGGATTTCTAGGCGCAAGTGTCATTATTTCTCTTTTTTTCTTACTCATTTTTCGAATGATTCATATTGCTTTAGAAAGTAATGACCCTTTCGGTAGTTACATTTGCGCTGGTACAATCGGAATGTTTACTTTCCAAGTATTCCAAAATATCGGGATGACAATCGGATTACTTCCCATTACAGGGATAACATTACCTCTTATGAGTTACGGAGGAAGTTCACTGCTTACATACATGATTGCGATTGGATTCATTTTAAATGTTCGCTCAAGAACGAAAATCTTTATGTTTAAATGAACAACACAAAAACGCTATATTTTTATCTCTATCCTTTTTTAGATATACTAATGAAAAATACGATGGAGGTTTAAATATGAAATATGACATTATAGGAGATATTCATGGATGCTTCCAAGAGTTTCAAAATTTAACAGAGAAGCTAGGATATAACTGGAGTAGCGGTCTACCGGTTCACCCTGACCAACGTAAACTTGCATTCGTTGGCGATATTACAGACCGTGGTCCTCATTCATTACGTATGATTGAAATTGTATGGGAACTTGTCATACATAAAAAAGAAGCTTATTACGCTCCTGGAAATCACTGTAATAAACTATATCGATTTTTCCTTGGGCGTAATGTAACAGTCGCTCACGGACTTGAAACAACTGTTGCTGAATATGAGGCACTTCCTTCTCATAAGCAAAACGTTATAAAAGAAAAGTTTATCACTCTTTATGAACAATCACCGCTCTACCACATACTAGATGAAAAAAGAGTAATCGTATGTCACGCTGGGATTCGGCAAGATTACATAGGAAGACGAGATAAAAAAGTACAAACCTTTGTATTATATGGCGATATTACAGGAGAGAAGCATGCCGATGGCTCACCTGTCCGTCGCGATTGGGCGCAAGAGTACAAGGGGCAAGCTTGGATTATATATGGACATACACCAGTAGCAGAACCTCGATTCGTCAATCAGACAGTCAATATTGATACTGGTGCTGTATTTGGTGGCAAATTAACCGGATTACGTTATCCTGAAATGGAGACTATCTCTGTTCCTTCTTCTTTACCTTTTGTCGCTGAGAAATTCCGTCCAATTTCATAACTACCTTACTTAGCGAAAGATTACCGTATTATTTAGGCAGATCTCATATAAAACTAGGTAAAGTAATTAAAAAAAGATGCAATAAAGTGCATCTTTTTTTAATTACACTACATATAATGTCGCAGGAGGTGACAGAATGAAGAAAAAATCTTCTAAACAAAAAAGAAAATTTCCCCCTTTATATCTGCCCATGTACGGAATTAACAACTGGTGTAGTATTCGGGCTGCAGCGATAGAAGAACTGGAAGAACAAGAGTCATCAAAAAAAAGCAAAGTAAAACCAACATATGTCTCTTTAGAAAATGCTGTGATGAGCCGCATAATCGATCGCAGAAAAATAAAGATGCAACAAAAAAATAAACAGCTCTCAAATCAAGATGAACAGGTAATACATTCTAATCAAACAGAAGAAAAGACGGAAGAAAATATTTCTGTAGCAATAAATAAAAAAGTGGAACCAGAAATTCCAGCTGCTATTATAAACAAAGTAAAAAAAATAAAAGAGGCATTGGCTTCATCGAATGATATACAAACTGAAAAACCACTCATAATTGAGACACCTACACCTGAAAATACAAAAGTTAAAAGGGGCGGCCGATATGCATATGCGGAAGGGCTTCACTCTCATGCGGAGGGCATGGCAGCACATGCGGAAGGCTTATTAACACACGCAAAAGGTTCTTTCTCTCATGCAGAAGGATCAAACTCAAAAGCAACCGGACATAGTTCCCATAGTGAGGGAAGTGAAACGACAGCAGGCGGAGCTTATTCTCATGCAGAGGGTAAACAGACGATTGCTTTAGGCGAAGCAGCACACGCAGAAGGAACCGCAACTATCGCTAACGGATCCTCTTCTCATGCGGAAGGTCATCATACATCAACAGCTCATTTTGCAGGTAGCCATATTATGGGGCGCTTCGGCACTGCAGAAGAAGCTTATTCTTGGTTTATTGCAAATGGTGTAAGCGACACCGACCATAATATCGGGGCTAAATGGCTTGCCCATAATGGAGAAATGTACATTGAGGGTGCGTCTTACAATGCAAGTGGAACGGATTTTGCACAAATGTTTGAAACCGAAGATCATAAACCTATTGATGTCGGTTATTTCGTTACATTTAGTAGCGAAGAAAAAATTCGGATAGCTACTTCACACGACTCGTTCATTTTAGGAATATCTAGTGCAACCCCTGCCCTTATAGGAAATAGCGGGGCTTTAAGTTGGGAAAAACGTTATAAAACAGATAACTTTGGAAAACGCCAATATGTATGGACGGAAACCGAAGAAATACAACCTCTTTTAAATACAGAATGGGATCCAACTCGCAAATATGTAGCAAGAAAAGATCGCGCCGAGTGGCTTCCTGTCGGATTAATTGGACAAATGTTAGTACGTGATGACGGCACTTGCGAAGCACATGGATTTTGTCTTCCAAATGACAATGGCATTGCTACAAAAGCCGAAAGTGGATTTTTCGTTATAAAGCGTACGGGTGAAAACCAAATTTTAATATTATTCCGCTAAGAAAAAAGGGAACAAAATTCTTTATAATATAAGAATTTTGTTCCCTTTTTAAGTATGCCGCAACACTTCTTGCATATCGCTTGGAAGCTTTATAGTGAAAGACATCTCTTTCTCTAAAATAGGATGATAAAACGTCAAAGATTTACTATGAAGTGCTTGCCGTTTCATTTCATCCCTTCTCCCTCCATATAAGCTATCACCAAGTAATGGATGTCCTACATGAGCCATATGCACACGAATTTGATGCGTTCTTCCTGTCTCAAGCTCAAGCGCTACATGTGTCTTATGATATGTACTATCAATTACTTTAAAATGAGTAACTGCCCTTTGTCCATCCTCACAAACCGTTCGCTCAATAATGCTATCAGATTTTCGACCAATTGGTGCATCAATCATTCCTTCTCGTTCTACAATCTTTCCGTGAACAATTGCTTCATACGTTCGTTTCACAGCTTTTTGTTGATGCTGCTTCGATAAAAGATGATGCACGAAACGATTTTTTGCAATGAGCATAAGCCCCGAAGTATCACGATCTAAACGTGTTACGATGTGCACTGTACTTGCAAGATGCTGCTTATCATAATGAGATAACAGCGCATTGGCAACACTTCCTGCCGGATGTTCTCTAGACGGAATCGTTGACATATTCGCCTCTTTATTAATGATAAGAACCGCGTCATCTTCATATATAATGCATAAAGGAATATCTTCTGCCATCATCCCTTCACTTCTTTCCTCCACTGGAAAAAAGACACGTAATTCTTCACCAGCACGCAACTGATGACGAACACTCGCATGTTGACCATTTACTTCAATTGCTCCGCCATGAAACTTTATATCCGTTAAAGCGGCTTTAGAAATACCTTTCGTTTTCAAAAATTCCCTAACTAAAGTTCCCTCTTCAGCCGGCCCTATATCCCATTTCAATGTAAATCTGTTCAAATATATAACCCTTTCTATTTATCTGCAACAAACGAGTCACGAACTCGTTTCCAGAACGGGAATGGGCGGAAACGAACAAATCGTACTTTCTCGTTTGCGACGCGATACTGGATTGATTTCACATCTTGATGAACCATCGTTAAATGATCCACTGTAATTTGTAAGTTCATTCCTGCAGCTGGCTTTAACACACATGTATGATGCTTCGGCAATACGAGTGGCGATCCTACAGTACGAAATACACGATTGTTAATGGACGCCATTTCTGCAATTTGAATCGCTTCAATAGATGGGTGAATAATTGCTCCGCCAAGCGCTTTATTATACGCGGTACTTCCTGAAGGAGTAGAGATACAAAGGCCATCTCCGCGGAATGTTTCAAAATATTCTCCTCGTATTTCTACTTCTGTTACTAATGTACCTTCTGCACTTTTTACAGTCGCTTCATTCATCGCTAAATACTGTGACTCTTTACTTCCATTCACATAGCGAATAATAACTTCTAAAAGCGGATATTCCACCACTTGGAATGGTGTTTTCGCAATCGCAATTACTAATTTCTCTACTTCTGTCGGTAACCAATCTGCATAGAAACCTAGATGTCCTGTATGTACACCAACAAATGCTGTTTCATCCAATCGATTATAATAACGATGAAACGCATATAAAAGCGTTCCATCTCCCCCAACAGAAATTACAATATCGGGTTCCTTTTCATCCATTATAAATCCAAAATCTAGCAAGTACTCTTTCATCGTGCTTGCCAGTGTATCTGATGATTGATCTCCCTTTGACATAATTGTAAATTTCATCGCCCAACACCCTTTAGTTTATGATTCGGAATCTTTCGTTTCTTGCTTTCTTGAAAAAGCCTTTTGCGCTTCTTGAATTTCAAGACGAATAGAAGACATTTCTTCATCTAATAAAAACGCCGCTTCAGCTGCACGTTGCAATCGTATTTTAATATCTTCAGGAAAACGTCCACTATATTTATAATTTAAAGAATGCTCAATTGTTGCCCAAAAGTTCATTGCTAGCGTGCGTATTTGGATTTCTACCAATACTTTTTGTTCACCTTGAATCGTTTGAACAGGATAACTAATGACAACATGATAAGAACGATAACCGCTATCTTTCTTTTGCGTGACATAATCACGTTCTTCCACGATTTCAAAGTCATTTCGTTTTCGAAGATATTCTACAACAGGCTTAATCTCATCAACAAATTGACACATCATTCTAAGCCCAGCAATATCCTGCATATCTTCTCTCAATCGGTCTAGCGGTACATTTCTCTTCTCCGCTTTATCAATAATACTTGCAACCGACTTTACCCTTCCTGTTACAAACTCAATTGGAGAATGCTCTGTTAACATTGCAAATTGAGTACGCATTCCTTTTAGTTTCACTTTTAGCTCTGCCACCGCTTGGTGGTAAGGTGCTAAAAATTCTTCCCAATTTCGATTCATTTCAACCACCACCAAAATCAATCCATTTGCTTATAGAAATACTTTTTCTTTTTCGCCTTAAGATACTAACCGAAAAACTTATCAAAACCCTTATAAATCAACAATGATTTACTTTACGCTTTTTACTGTTACGGATTAAAAAAGTTACAAAATGATTAGTATGTGGGCAAATTGTGGGCAGCCCCACTATTAGAAAATCACTTATGTATGATGTATTCCTACAAGGTTAAATTTTAATAACAAAAAGTACAGCGTGTATGTACAGTGCGACCAACACTATATATACCGTCCACCTGACCCAACCAGGTAAACACTTGCCATACTCTCATGAATTATTGTACATCATGTAGGGTTTCTTTAGCAACGTTTACCAAATTATTGGTGACGTTGCTTTTTGTTTATACAAAGGAGCTCTTAGTCTATGAAAAAGAAAATCAATGTTATCGCAACGAAAGAAACCTTCCACAACCTTTCTACATTCAAAGAAGTAGAAGAACTAAACAAAACTATACGTGCATACAGAGATAATATCCGTATGTCCATTAAGCGTACCGATGTACAATTTAAACTTATTACATTACTTGAAATTTTAAAGCGCCACAGCTGCAAATATGTAGGTGTTAGTTTCCTTTGCAAAAATTCAATTGCTCAGATGATGGAAGTTTCATATAAAACTGTACAACGTTTAATGAAGAAACTTGTGGATCTAGAGCTGATTAAACAAGTAGCAATGAAGCGTACAAAAGATATGTTACAAACTTCTAATGCTATTATCATTCAACCAATTGTGGAAGAAGTGTCCAACAAGGTAGCTGCAAAAAGTCCTGCAAAGTGTCCTACCATTAAAACAAAACCTGTTTCCTTAAAACAAAATATAAAAGATATAAACAAACGTAATAGTAATGAGAATAGCAATACTCCAGAAGAGAATATTGAACAAGCTGATTTCGTTGCTCACTGGGTACCAGAACGTTTTGTTTCTTTAGTTAGCTCTTTTTACATTGAATCTAAAACAATTCAAGAACTGTGGAAGGTCGTAAGACAGTGTAATAAAGTTACAAACTTCTCTACAGGTAATAAAGCATTTACTAATGACCAGGAACTTATTATTGGCTTACAAGCTATCAAAGAGTTTGTTATGAAAATTAAGTCTGGAACGAAAATGAAAAAGGGTAAATTCGCTTATTTCAACGGGATTGTAAATAAATTAATGGACAAGTTCTATTTTAATGATACATTTATTATTTAAGTATTTGCGCTCAACAGGATTATCACACGTTTAAACTCCATAAAAAATTAACCGGCACCTTATACAATAAGGAACCAGTTAATAATATTACTGATCTTTTATTAAACTTATTTATAATGAACGCAATTTATTTACACTGGCATACCCGGTAAAAACTTAGCTATTAATACCCAAATTGCCGCTAAGAATACCGCTTTAATAATGAATAAAACAATAATTGGAATAGCTGCTTTCACTTTACTTAATCCAGCTGTAACTTGTAATCCTAACCAAATTAAAACCAAATTCCATAAATAGAACAATTCAATTGTATTACCTATTCCATATGCAAGTGAACCTTGGTCAAATAATGGTCCTAAACTTGTATACTGGGTTGCTCCACCATCTAAGATTAGGGCTATAATACCATTAATAAGTCCGCCAATAATAAGAATAATATTAGTATATACAACAATCGTTAATAACTTCTTATAAGACGTATCATTTCCAAAGAACATCATAAATACTTTATAAATGGCCGATACAAATAGCGCTCCAATCATCGCTCCAACAAAACCAGATCCAATTCCATAAATAACTTCTGATGTTATTGAACCCTTACCAGCAAGTTCACCTAATTCTTTCTGCATTTTAATCATTTCAGGTGATGTATACGTAACATACGAATTTAAACCACCTACAAGCCCTTGTAACAATGCCACTAAGAAGAACATACCCCAAACTTTCTCCGTCGTCTTCATTCGCTCAAACTGCAAACCTGGAGAAGTAATCATTCCTAATAATGATGGCTTCTTCGCACCTACATCTTGCGTATTAATATTTGCTTCCATTATAACGCCTCCTTCTATTTATATAACCCGTTCTAACGGGCGGTTCACTTCCTCATGCAAGAGGCTACGAACCGCCCACTAGAACGGTAATGTATAGTTCTACTACACTATTAATTACTCATAACGCAATGCTTCAATTGGATCTAATTTCGCAGCTTTGTTTGCTGGAATTAATCCGAAAATAATACCGAGTGTCATCGAGAACAGTACGCCTCCAACGACAACTTCCCATGAAACGAGTGGTGGCCATTTTGCGAATGTAGAAACGATATATGCTCCGCCATACCCAAGGCCAATTCCGATTAAACCACCTAGAAGTGTTAACATAACTGCTTCAATTAAAAACTGTAATAAAATTTTACTACGCGTTGCTCCAAGTGCTTTACGTACACCAATTTCACGTGTACGCTCCGTTACAGATACAAGCATGATGTTCATAACACCAATTCCACCAACGACTAATGAAATACCAGCGATACCACCGATGATCATTGTCATAATACCGGTCATCTTCGAAATACCTTCTTGAATTTCTTTTAAATTCATAACTTCATATTTACCAGTTGCATCAGTCGGTTTACGACTATTTAAAACATCTGCAGCTTTTTTACCTGCTTTTTCTAGATTATCTACATTTTTTGCTTGAACAGAGATATTTTGAATTTCATCTTTCCCATACAGTGTCGGCCATAATGAAATTGGAACTAGTGCTTCTGATGGTCCCATTCCCATGAATTCATTATCTGATTCATAGACACCAATAATTTGCATCGGTTGACCTTTTATTTCAATGATTTTACCGACTGGATTGGTATCTATAAACACCTTTTCTTCCATTTGTTTACTAATCATGACAACGTTATTACCTTGGTCCACATCTGATTCTTGCAGCGAACGTCCTTTGAGTACTTTCACTTTATTCACCTTGAAGTACTCATTGTCTAATCCTGTAATATTCACCATGTCTTTTTTATCTTCAATATCAAGAGATTCCATACCGGAATTCGTTGTTACGATATGTGCAATCTCTGGGATCTTCTTGAGTTCAAAAATATCTTCTTCTGTTATTTTCGGTGCTTCAGGCATATCCATACCAAAAGGATCATTTATATCAGGACTATAATGAATGGGAACTGTTTGATTCCCCGATCCAACAAATTGTGATTTTAAGGCAGCTTCTCCGCCTTGCCCAATCGCAACGACGGTAATAATAGAGCCTACACCAATAATAATCCCAAGCATCGTCAAAGCCGAGCGTAGTTTATGAGCTAAAATAGACGATAAGGCAATTTTCATACTGTCTAGTAAACTCATACGGCACACCTTCTATCTTCTGTAACTTTCCCGTCTCGTAGTACAATGCGGCGGGAAGAATACGCTGCTACTTCCTCTTCATGTGTAACCATAACAATTGTTGTACCTTCTGCATTAAGCTTCGTGAAAATATCCATAACTTGCTCACCAGACTTCGTATCAAGTGCACCAGTCGGTTCATCGGCCATAATGAACGTTGGGTTATTCGCAATCGCTCTTGCAATCGCTACACGCTGCTTCTGTCCACCGGATAACTCATTTGGTAAATGATGCACGCGGTCTGCTAATCCAACTTTACCTAACGCCTCCAAAGCACGCTTGCGACGCTCCGCTTTCTTCACGCCACCGTATACGAGCGGAAGCTCAACATTTTCCACTGCGGAAAGACGAGGCAGTAAATTAAAATGCTGGAATACAAAGCCAATATATTCATTACGAATTAAAGCAAGCTTTGACTCGTCTGCTGTTAAGATATTCACGTCATTCAGCATATATTCGCCTTCTGTTGGACGATCTAAGCAACCAATAATATTCATAAGCGTCGACTTACCAGAACCAGACGGTCCCATAATCGAAACGAACTCACCACTCTGAATCGTTAAACTAATACCATGCAAAATCGGCACCGCCAATTTTCCTTGATAATACGTTTTAGCAATATTATTTAACGTAATCATTTCTCTTTCACTTCCATTCCGTCATACACATCGTCGGAAGGATTTTTAACCACCTTTTGCCCCACTGTTACGCCTTCTACAACCTCTGTCCAGTCTCCATCAGTAGAACCTTTTTTCACATTTTGTTTACGAAGCTTCCCTTTATCCTCAACATAAACAAATGCATCATCGCCTTTTTCTACAATGCTTTTACTTGGAACAGCAATCATCGTCTTATTCTCTAAGTTTACTTGCAGGGAAACATGATAACCTGGAGATAAACCATCTTGACTATCAAGGCTAGCTTTATATGTATATTGGGACATATTTTGAGTTGCTTCACCCATGCCGCCAGCTTGCGCCATCTCTGCACTTGTTGGGAATTCGCTTACCTCTGTAATCTTACCAGTCCACTTCTTCTTATTATTTGCTTTCGCTGTTACAGTGAATGTTTGATCCTTTTGAATTTGTGACTTCTGAAGCTCAGTTAACGTACCTTGAACTTGGAATGGATCTTTAGAAGCTACTTGTAAAAACGATTTTCCTTGACCACCTAACGCTTGAGATGAACTTTGCGCCGCATCTTTATCTAACTTTTGAACAACACCAGCGAAATTACTATAAATCGTAAGCTCTTTCTGCTTTTTACTTAACTCTTCTTTCTGCAACTTCCCTTTTTCTTTCTCAAGATCAGTTGTCTTTTGAGCTATCTCTAATTCGTTTACTTGCTCGTCCATCGGATCTGTTACTTCTTTCCCAGCTCCGCTATCTTTCGCCTTCTTAATTTCTTTCTTGAGCGAATCAATCTTCTTTTTTCCTTGATCATAACGCATATCCGCCATCTTCTGATCAAGCTCAGCTTGCTTCATTTGAAGGTTAATCTCTTCATTATCATAAGAGAATAACTTCGTACCTTTCTCTACCTCTTGCCCTTCTTTTACCTCAATATCTTTCACTTTCCCTTTAGCCGGATCTGCATAGAAGCTTTCAATATTACCAGGCTTCACCTGACCAGAAATTAACTTCGTATTATTCAGCTTACGCTCTGTCACTTTCTCAAAACTTACAGCATCAGCATTTGTTGATGCACCCTTCTTCTTACCTTGCATAACAAAAATATTAATTGCCGCTACAATAACAATTAGTGCAATAACCCCAATAATAATCCATTTCTTTTTTCTTTTTGGGGTAGAAATAATATTTGATTGCATCATATGTCTCCTTTTTAATAATAAATTTTAATTTTATTAACAATTAAATATATCATAACTTTAAAATAATGACAGGATAAAATATTTTGTTTTTTCTAAAAAATGAATATAAATACATTTTTTATTTAATTTACATTTATAATTATAATCACTATAGTTATTTTTATATATAATATGTTTTAAAAATTCACAAAAGTTTTTTTATGCATATTTTGAATAAAAAAATAAATTGAAATATTTAAAATTATATATTAAGATTACTTTTGGAAGGAGGCGATATTATGACATACTCAGTTAAAGGAAGAGCAGTTAGCTTTGGTGCTTTACTTGCAGTAGGTGGCGCTTTATTGGCTTCATATGCATTCTTATTAGGCATTTTACCTGAAATGAATTTAGTAAAAGAATTCAATTTATCTACTGTAGCAGCCGCACAAGTCTTTGCATGGCTTGACTATATCTCTTGGGGTGTTTCCCTTGTTGCTTTAATCGGTTCTCTTGGAACAGGTGGAGCAGCTCTTGTTGCTGCAGCTGGAGCACAAGGTATTAGAAAATACCTTACGGATCTAGCTAAAGAAAAAGGTAAGAAAGCTGCAATTGCTTACTAATTTATTTTAAATTAAGAAAGAGACTGGATAATACTATTCAGTCTCTTTCTTACATTAAATATAAAGAAACAATGGAGGTAGTTGTGAATATATTAAAACTTCTATCAATAGATTTTAAATTAAAATTTACAATTCAATATTCTGCAATATTAAATAGATTTTCTTTTACCAAACGTGTATCCAATAGAAACTTAATTCTTTGTAGTATGTTATTTAAAATATTCGTAGGAATTTTTATGTTTTATATTTCAAACGTTTTATTTAATGAGAAATATATGTGGAATATTTTATATGCAAATGTTGGTTTTCTCATAATTTCTTGCTTTATAAAATCAATTACTTCATATAAAGAAACAGCAATATTAAAGTCTGACATATACATCTACAGTCTGTTTCCCATGGAGAAAGTCTACAATTTAAACATGTTTTCTTCTTTACTATGGGCGTTGTTTGGAAATATTAGTGGCCTATCTTTATTGTTTATATTGAACATGTATTTAAGAGGATTAGTATATACAATTCTTTCACTTACAAACTGTATATTACTACTAATATTAATATTCACTTTATTTAACAAAATTTCCGCTTCCTATTTCATTAGTAAAATTCAAAAGCCAATAGGAGCAATTCGCTTTTTATTTTATGCTGTATTTTCATGCCTCTTTTTTTTCTTAGGTTACAAACTAGTAGATATTTTTAAACAACCATTTTATGTAGTACGCAAACGTATTATTACGTCTAAGATTTTAACGGATGAAGATTATGCAGAGACAGTTACACAAGAATTTTTTAATTCTATTATTAATCCCTTGCAAGACAGTATGAATAAAACATTATTCGTATTAAAGTCAATTTGTGATTATGTCATTTTTTCACCGTATATGAGTTTCATTTTATTGCTATGTATAGCACTTGTGCTATCTATAAAAAGTAAGCCTTTACTAAATAGGTTTATAGTTTCAGTAAAAAATCAAAAAGATTTACTGTATTATTTCTCAAAACTATATTCATCATTTAATAGAAGAATATTTAAAGATGAGATTTTGGAATTTGAAATTAAATTATTGGAAAGAGAAAGGTTTTTAATTTCACCAAAATTCTTCCAAATGATTTTCTTTACATATGAATCTTTATTTTATATGGGACTTTTTGTGAACTTATTTCACTCTTCACATGATAATGCCTTAGAATATTTACTATTTATGGCGTTATTATTGTTAATCATGTTTAATCATTGTTTTGAATTAAGAACAGAGTATCCTCAATTATTTTTATTAGGTGCAATGAAAGAAAAAATTGTACTATTTCGTTTTTCTGGAACAGGCATATACCCATTATATAGAAGTAAAATTTCACTAATGTATACTTTAATGATTATTCCTACAATATGTTTGTTGCTAGTTACTATATATATGATGTTTATAAATATTACATATATCTTCGGGATAATCATAATATGTATTACATTCATATTAGTACCTATCGTTCAAATGTGGGCTACTACATTTCTAATTAAAACAGACTATATTACTTATATGGATGTAGGATCCACAGAAGAAGAGGAGCTTATTAATAAAATTCAAGCCATACCACGAAAAATATTAGTTCTACCATTATTATATTTTTTATATTTCTTATTATTTATGCAGATTCCAATACAAGTGATGTTTTACATTTTTTCTACCTATATAATCTTTTATCTTTTAATAAGTGGAGCATTTATATTTGTTTCAAAAAAATATGCTGTCAATAACATTAAAAAATTTGACTCTAAATGGTTAAGGTTGTGAAAAAATGAAAGCTAAACTTATAATTTTTCCTTGGAAGTTTTTAATCCTGTTACAATTATTATTATTTTTAAGTGGGTTTATTTACGGATGCTTCTCTGCAAATGATCAAATTATTAATTTACAACCAAAAGAGTTAGATACATCTACAGTTTTTAATAATAATATTTTAGTGCTTTTCAGTATTTTAGTTATAGGGACTTTAACAGGGGGTGTTTATTCCCTCTTTGTTGTAGTTTTTAACGGTGTAATAGTTGGTGAGACTTTATATACGATATTTAAAAGTGCAGGGATGTCCCCTATATTCACTGGATTTTTACCACACGCATTACCCGAATTGTTGTCCATATTTTTAATGTCTTCTATTACTTGCTTACCTATTTATATTCTAATAAAAATAAAAACCGTATCTTTTTCTTGGAAAAAAGTCTATTTAGAAATAGGAAGTGTAATTGTAATCGCATCGGTATGTTGTGGATTAGCATCTTTAATTGAAGGTTACTATAGTTCATTTTAAAAGGAGAATTTCTATGAAAGAAAACGAAAATAATTCTAGTTCATTTTTTAATACAAAAAAAAAGGTTGTTTTATTTAATATTGTTTCTTTATTATTTTTTAACACATTATTATCTACAATTATTTACAATTTCAAATCCTTTCATGCATTCAAAGATTGGTTAACTATAATGGTGTTAATATCAGCAATTATAACACCATTTATACTCATACTATGTTTTATTTTTACAATGTTTTGGTCATTGATAGGTCTAATGAATAAACCGGATCTATCCATAAAAAGAATGTATAGTGTAATATTATCAGGAACTTCAATCTTTTTGATTACACAAGCATTAAATTTTCTAACCATTATAAATTTTGAAGGAGATTTACCGCAGTTTATTTTTGTAGTATTCTCATTACTAAGTGTTGGATTAGTTTGTATAGCGATGTATGTTGGATTTACGAAATTAGTAGGGTTTAGTACGAAATTTTCAAAAATTATTTTATCCATTTTATTTATTATAGTTATCAGTTTAAATATGGTTCAATTATTTGGGGGTATAGGTATTGGCATATAAGATTCAAGTACCGAGATTACAATTTGAAAATAAAATAATATTACAGGAATCCTCTTTAATCATTGAAGATGGAAAATCATACTGTATCACTGGAGCAAATGGTTCTGGTAAAACTACGTTGCTAAATTATATGATGACAGGAACTGAAACGAAAATTTATAAGAAACGAAAAGAGATTGATTTGTTAGAGTTCAAAAGAAATACAGCTTTTATTCCTAACAACCCACCAATTTTTGATTTACTTACAGGATGGGAAAATATTCAATACATATGCTCGTTGTGGAGAATAAAAGATAAAGATAATTACCTACAAGAGGTTAAAATGTACTGTGATTTATTTGAACTTAGTCAAGAATCTTTACATGATCAAGTACATACTTATTCTTTGGGAATGAAATATAAACTCTTTCTTATCTCTATGATCAGTCGTAATATTAACCTTCTATTATTAGATGAACCTTTTACAGCACTTGATAAAAATTCTCAACAAGAAATATATAAAATTTTAGTTGAATTTCTTGAAAGAGGCAATAGTTTAATATTTGTTACTCATATTGAAGAGTTTAAAAATCAACTAGGTGATTATATCTATGAGATTCGAGATAAAACTCTTTCAAAATTACAATAAAAGGAGCCAGTCTATGAATAAATATTATATAATCGCTATCTTAAGTATTGTACTTTCTGTTTTATTATTTATATTTAATTT
Organism: Bacillus sp. PPSBB_2; assembly: GCF_045291115.1. NCBI lineage: Bacteria > Bacillati > Bacillota > Bacilli > Caryophanales > Bacillaceae > Bacillus > Bacillus sp. PPSBB_2. Next base: position 1,296,678 of record NZ_CP147983.1, on the reverse strand, counting down.
CTATCAGACTAAAATAGGAGGAGTAATATTTGCTCTAAGTATAGGCGCAAGTATTAAATTTCTAGCTGACGGTATATTGAATGAAAGTAAAAATAAAAAACACAACTAATTTTGAAATAGTGTCTAAGTATCATATAACATTTGACTACCCTAAGCAGCAATAACTGAAAATAATATGCTTTGATTTTCTAAAATAATAGAAAAGAAGCCATGAGAAAATTCTAAAAAGGGCCCTTTCACTAAATATGTCAAAGAAGCCCTTTTTCTTTTTTCCTATTTCACATATACACAGGCTAAATTTGCTGTTACATAATATATCTCCCCTTTACTATTATGTACTTTATATTGCGAGGAACCATCCACACCTACTTTCGCCTCAATTGTAAATCCTAACCCTTCATCCACAGTTCCTGCAACATCTTTATCTAACCAGGAAGGCTTTGAATAGAATCGTAAGTCATTCACTGTAGAAACTGCACGTTTACCTTCCACAGATGACGATTCTTCTTTATAGCGAATATATGATGAATCGTTATAAATCCACTGATTCCCTCCAAGATTCAACCAGTTCCCTACTTTACCCCATACTTTATATGATTCACCTTTTTGTAATTTACGAATAACACTATTTGTTGTGGATGGACCAGAACGAAGGTTTATATTGTATCCATCAATATACGCTATCCCCACTTCATTAATAACACCAGGTACTTCATTTGGTTGCTGTGGCTTTGGTTTAACTGAAATAGAATCTCCATTATATGCTTTTAATGCATCAGCACGGAATTTTGATTCCGATACACCATGACTGCGAAGATAGTCAATCGGATCTTCATGATCTGTGCCACCGAGCTTATACGTAATATCTTTATGCGTCCACAATCCAATGGATGGATTAATGTTTCTATCACGTAAAATCTTAGCGAGTAGCTTCACATATCTCTCATAGGATTTTTTAAATTTAGTAGGATCACTAGTTTCAGAGAGCTCTACATGAACAAATCGTTTATTGGCTGCTGGGCCTGCTCCCCATGCTTGATACTTAGTAGAAGCAATTTGAATTGTTTCATCCCAATCTGTTGCATAATGTACAAATGCAGAACGCCATGTTCTTGCTTCATAGTTTCGGATATTAATAGCAGGTGCTTCAAGAGTCGCTGTAGAATGCGCTACCACACCTTCATATGCTCCATATCCATTGCGATATTCGACTTTAGGCAACCCTGGAATAATCATTTCTCGATCAGCAAAAACACTACCTGTTGAAGTAAATGCAATGATAGCTGCAGTAGAAATTGAGGCTAATAATTTAATAGATTTTTTCATTTGTCGTCACCATTCCCCATAATTTTTTGTTTAATATCTGATACATCCTTTGCAAGTGAACCAAATGCTTTTGCTTGTTCTTCGATGACCGCCTGGTTTTTTTCTATTACTTTTTGATACTGTTCTTCACGCTGTTCATTCTTTTTTTGCGTAGTAAAAAGCATCCACACAAATAACGCTGCGAATGCTCCTTGTTGAATCATTGAATTGAAAATCTGTTCCTCCACTGTTCTCATCTCCTTTTTAGCAAAATAAAAAAGCCTGCTTATGCACGCTTAATCTGTAATATCTAAATTAAAAAGTTCATTGCAATATGAAAAGTACTTCCACTTTGAACACCATTCACGAAAATCCCACCATCTTTTTTTACTGTAACTTCACAAAAGTTTGTATTCACTCCTCCAGTTATCATAATAGCTGGAACCGCAATGTCTTGAACAGGTCTACATCCAACTGGAAGTGTAGCAAATACTGTTGCGTTTTGCGCATTTCGAATAGAACCAATTACATTAACGTGTTCTCCACTTCTTTTACACTTCAAAATTCTATCAGTAACATTCTCTACCCCAGTTGTAGGAAGGTTAATCCATCCTGTATCATTATCAGCGGTTGCTATTTTTTTACCTTTCAAGGTTGCTGATCCATCAGGACGAACTATTAAACCACTTTGAGAATCCCAAGGATTCGTACCGAACCCCATGTACAGATATTCATCACCGTTGTTAGCCCCTTTGAAACGTCCAATTCCGCCACGATTAACGCTTCCGTCTGTGTCTTTATCCGCGTAGTGTAACCCACGAGCAGAAGGACCTGTCGCTGAATCAGGTTGAGTCATCAACATTTGACCCAGAGAATGGAACTTTAAAAGCCCTGTTATAATATCTCCTGTTTTCTTTAAGAGGTTCGTGTTAGATACAACTGTGAAAGTATCCGTGTCACTGAAGTAATCCCAAATAAACTTATTTGACGTGATATCTGAGAGTACTAGCTTATTCTGTCCCGCTTGACCTCTAAGAACATAATTATTATTAGTACTTCCACTTGATTTAAACTGAACTGATTTACCTGGGTCCATCCCTAGGTCACCTGTCATGGTGTCTCCGCTTTTCTTAACAACATCCATAGCATTTAATTTCTTCTGCAACTCGTCCAATGTTTTCTTAAAAATCTCAAACTCTGAAATATAGTTTTCTATTTTAATGTTTCCTTCTTTTACATCCCGTCTTAATGTAATCCGAATGTCTGGTGTACTCATTCGTTCTGTACTTTTTTCCATAACAAAATAAGCTGTCCAATCATCCGATGTGGAAACAGCTTGAGCTGTAAACGTATATGAAAACACACCATTCTTTGCATCAACTATTTGGGCATCATCCCGTACGAACAGTCCGACTTGATTAATCGCTTCGTACTTCACTGCATACCCTGTTAAATCAACAATTTGCCCCTTTTCTCTTACATATACAGTAAGCTTCAATCCGTTTTTATCATTTTGTCTCGAACGAATTGTTTTGGTAAACACAGGATCTGCTAAATCTATAATAATTTCCTCATTTCGCATGACTACACCTCTCTCTAACTATTCCTTTTCACACGTCTAGGTGGTCTTCTTTGACGTTTTACTTTGTTCCTATGTTTTATATTCCCTTTAGGCTTTATCGGCTCTATTTCTTCGAATTTAGCCCTAGTTTTAGTTACATACTCTTGAAATGCACTTGTTAATTGTGAAAGCATTCCATATAAGCCTACACCATTTTCCTCTGATTCTTTTGGAATAACTAAACCATAATGTGTAGGAATTGCATCTGTAGTAATTGTTGGCTCTCCTTCCTTACGATTCATACGCATCTCATACAGTTTTGGAATGTCGGTTTTCAAATTGTATTGTTTAATTTCCCATTCCATTACCTTTTCCAGTGCGCTGAATGCAACAGGACGGATATTGGTTTTATAGGTTTCTTTTGAAGAAACTTTGAAGTCTGAAGCAATTACTCCTTGATAATATGTCCCAAGGGCGGTTTTCACTTGGATATACCCATTATCCCAACTCGAATTTCGTATTATTGCATTTGGGAGCATAATATCCGTATCCCCTCCAGATGCAACTCCAATACTTGCAATCCAATTGTCATTCCGATAAAAGCGGAACTGATCTTTAACCTTAAATCTCATTTCACTTTCGGCATTTAGGACAATCATTTTATCAGCATCAAGCATTGCATTCCCCGTTTGAGAAAAATATAAAGAAGCTGCATTCAAGTATCCATTGCCATCGAGTCCTTTTGTAATTCCAATTCCACCAGACTTAACACTTGTATCTGAGAATTGGTATACCATAATAGCTCCATTTGCCCCTGTGGAATCTGAATCTCCACCTAAAATAAGAGTAGGCTGTATTCCATTTCTACTATTTTTGTAATACCCTACAAACACCCTTGTTTTAGATGACTCATACAAGCGTATAAATTGCTTTGAGATATTTACATAGTTCACGCTATCTGAAGTTCGTAATGTTGAACCTGTTATTTCTCCACCTTGCACAAGATTTCCACTCAACGTACCTGCAGTAATAAAATCAGCAACAATTCTTCCGTCACTTGTAATGGCAGTTCCATATGGTCCATTCACACCTGTGGAAGAATACCCTAATCCATTCAAGTTCCATTGCCAAACCTTTTTCGCACTCTTTTCATCTTTGGTATCCATAATTAAAATACGATTTGGATAAACACGGACATGTCCTCCAAATCCTGAATTAATAAGACTTGTAGCATTTGCTTTTGCTGCATCCAAAATAGAGCCTGGCATATTGGATAACTCTTCTTGTACCAGATCAACCCTACCGGAAACGTCTGTAAAGGATTCTTTGAAGTTACCAATGGTTATATCCAGATACTCTTTTTTTATTGGATCATATTTATAAGCAATTACCTTCGCCTTTATATCAATCCCATCTTCTTGATGCTCAACCGTAACCGTATCTGCCATATAAACACTTTGTAAATGCTTATAATCCTTATACTCTTCCGTTTGTGATAACTCCTGAAACTTAACATTATAATTTGCTTTAGGCTGATCAACCTTTTGAATAGCAAACATATCTTTGGCGGCCTGTCGTAATAATCTATACGCTTCTTCTAACGGAACTGCATCTTCATCGTCAACATTTTCACCAATAGCAGCTTTAATATGTTTAAATTCAATCACTTTAATTTTAGGATGAGGATACTTATTTATAAGTGGACTATCTACATATTTTTCAGGAAGAAATAACCCATCAAAACCTTGTGGCATGATTCTGGTTATGGGACTTTTCCAATCCACATTACCTTCATATCCTAGTAAATCTTTTTTATGACGAATCACTACCCCACGATCCATACCACGATTTTGTAACATCTTCACATCAAAATTATCTCGTTTTAATTCGCCTCCCCAACGATTAACAAATGAATTATCTTGACTAGAATCCAATAATGCTTCCACAGGATTTTTACGGACAATACGTGCACTGGCTATCTTTGGTACATCTGAATAAAACTGAAAAGGATGCTTGTATTGGCACCCTGCTGACATACGATTCATAGCCCCATTACCATTTGTTGTTTCAGCGAAAATGTCTTCAATTAGATTTTCTGTTAAGTCATAAAAAATGTGATAACATTGCGCTGTAATCTCACCCATACTGACCTTAGGAGCTGCCACTCGAAATAGTTGTTCACCATCAGGAGTTGGAACTTTAATGATACTCATTCCCTCTATTTCCAGACCACGCGGCGCAAACAATGGATAACTAAATGAAAATAAAAATAAACCATTGAGTTCTTCCTCAACAGTTGCGTTATAAATATTTTTATCTAAAGCTCCTATACCATTGTGTGTAAAATCAGTCTCATTTGGTTTATATAAAGTAATCATTTATATCTCCACCTAGGTCGAATTTCCATGAATTGAATTGCTCCTGACCATTCTATTGTATTTTCTCCTACGTTGAATATAGGGAACTGCCCAACCATTTTATTATTCATTGATATGGTATCGGTATATGCTTCAAGTATTTCTGAGTCTATGACAACAGAACCATTCACGTCTTTTATTTGAAAAGAGACGTCATTGATTGTTATACGGAAAGTACCATTTCCCACAATCCAAAACTTAGGATCAGATTCAATTGTACCTGGATTATAAATCACACCAGGTTTGGTGAACTTTAGATTTACATCCTCTGTATATTCAAAGGGATCTAGCTTAAAATCCACTTCAAATTCACCATGCTCCTCAATTTCATTTACAATATCACCTACTACAACATGTTTAATTTTTCGATACACATCATCATCGGTAAAATATAATGTCTTTCCATTCATCAACCAAGCCTTCATACGTCGCACTAACGGCTTAATATTCTCTTCTTCAAGCATATTGAACTTTATTTTTAAAGGGACGTCTTTAAACGCCCCTTTTTTTGTAAGTGAACCATGTCTACCAGACACTTCAATATGTTCTACTTCTTGTTCTGCTGTAGGAATAACAGGGCGTCCTACTATACATATTCCGTAGTCACTTGCCAACTGATTATCGATACCTATGTCTAGCAATTTAAGTCCTCCCTATTCCTATTTTTGAATTACGCCCTTTTTGAGCAAGTGCATCATCTATTTTTCCGACCATGCGGTCGATATCACGATCATCCCTCACTGAAGGATTATAAATATTAATTACAGTTGGTTCAGTAGACATCGTTGCTGCAATCCCTTCACCAATCTCACCTAATGTCTTTTTATTCAATGGTAAAACTGCTTCTCGCCCCGCTTCTCCTGCACCTTGCAACTGACCATTACTCATGCCGAAAATGGTAGGTCTAGTAAAGATACCGCCTTTTGCACGCCATTGCACATCGATACCAGATGGGAAAGTAATGTCTTTACCCAAAATATTTTTCGTACTAGTCTGCAAACTGAAGTGTGGCATTTTAGGCATTTCTGGTTTTGGAATCTTTAATTTCAAATCACTGAAAAACCCTTTGATTTTATCAATGAATCCCTTTACTTTATCTACCGCATCTTTTATCGGATCAACGATAAATCTCTTTGCTGCATCAAACTTTTCTTGCGCTGCATTCTTTACAGAATCAAATTTTTCCCGTGCCGTATTGTACATATCATTGAACTTCTCTTTTGCAGAATTATAAGCTGAAATCACTGGATCAATAATATATTTATAAACTAGATTCCATGCCGTAAGTGTATAAGATTGGATTTTGGCCCAATTACCTAGTATCCAATTCGCTAAATCATTCAATTTTTCTTTCGTTGCATTCCACAATTCCTGAACAGGCTGAATGACATATTGTTTTACTAGATTCCACGCTGTGGAAGTATATGATTTCACTGTCTCCCACTGTGAATTTAACCAAGAAACAAGCGCACCAATCTGTTCTTTAACCCAATCCCATGCTTCTTGAACAGGTTGAGTAATATATTGTTTAAATAAGCCCCAAGCAACTTGAGCAGCAGCCTTTATAAGTTCCCACTGCGTACTAAGCCATGTGACTAATTCACCAATTTGCGCACTTATCCAATCATACGCTTCCTGGATCGGCTGTATAATATATTGAGATATTGCCGCCCATGCAATTTGTGCCCCGGCTTGAATGAGTAGCCAACCTGCTTCTAAAACTGTGGAAACTGCTGAAATAATCGGATCTAAAACTGTGAGTATTGCATCCCATGTTTCTTGCCAAGTTGTCTTTAATTGATCCCAAATAGAAGTTGCCGTTTCAACAATACCCGTCCACAATCCACTGAAAAATTCACCTAAAGGAGACAATATACTATCTGCTAATTCAATGAATGAAGACCACGATTCTGAAAAATAATCAGTAATACCTGTCCAAATTTCCGATGCCGTATCAGAAATTCCAGTCCATAAATCAGCAAAAAATTGACCGACAGGTTCAAAGAACTCATTGACCATATTTAAAAAATCTGACCAGGCTCCAGAAAAGTAATCAACTGTGGATGACCAAGCATCTTCACAAGTTTGAACTATACTATCCCACAATTCACCAAACCAATCTTTAAATTCCGACCACTTTTTTGAAAGCCAATCGGTTATTTCTCCCCAGTTTTTTACGGCCCAAATAACACCTGCAATTACAGCTGAAAGACCCAAGATAATTCCCAAAACAGGCCATAATGATAAACTCAGTGCACCAAACGCAAAAGATAACACACCTATCGCAGCCCCTATAGCTGTAATAGCAATTGTCAAGCCTGCAGAAATGGCAACAAAATCTTTAACTGGCCCAGGTAACTTAGAAAACCATTCAGCAAGATCAGAGATTCCTTTTGCAGCTTTCGGAAGAACATCTGCAGCTAAATCGGCAAGTTGTTTTCCTAACGGTTCCAGTGCTGCTTGCGTTTCTCGCAATGCACTTTGAAACTTTTGTCCAAGTGATTCTTCTTGAAGTTTTTTCATTTCATCCATACGTCCATTTACATCACCAAGTCCACCGTTTACATCAGTAAGCCCTAATACCGCTTTCGCGCCCATATCTTCCCAACGAGTGGCGAACAATCCAACACCAATTTGATTTTGTTTGACTTTGTCGTCCATACTTCCTAAATCGCCTATTACAGCTTTGAACACATCAGCGGCTGTTGCTTTACCATTGTTAAAAGCTTCCCAAACACCTTGAGTCTCTTTTGAAAGCCCAGCAAAAGCATCTGCAGTTCCTTTTGAACCGTCTTGTACTTTCTTTCCAAATTCAGCAACTGTGTCATTGATATAATCCAAATTATAAGCGCCGTCACGTGTCCCGTTTGCTAAGATTGTAAACATTTCATCCGCAGTAAAACCTGCCTGCTTAAATAACGGTGCATATTCTGAAAGGTTATCAAACAACTCATCCGAATAATTTAGACCTGCTTGAGCACCGGCAGCAAGTAAATCAAAAGTATGTTGTGTTGATAAACCAAATTGACTCATTAATTGTCCTGCACCACGTGTCGCTTCGTTTAAATCAACATCATACACTTTAGCTAGGGTTAAGACATTCTCCGATGCACCTTTTAATTCTTCATGTGGAACATCCCGCATATTTTGATAGACTTTTATCAGTGAATTATCGACCTCTTCAAGACTTTCACCAAATCCCTTTTTCCACACTTCCTTTGAAATCTTACCCAGGTTTTCAGCACCTTTTTGGGTCAATCCTAATGAAGATTGTATTTTTCTTTGCGATCTATCAAAGTCTATCGCTATACCCACGGTCGCTTTTCCGAGCTCAATTAACTGTTGCGATACTCGTTGTAGCATTTGAGTAGCTTCCATCATATTGTGCAAATCTAATTTCTTTCCTAGTTGCTCCATACCATCTGCGGCTTGNAAAAGACACGCCTTTTTTACGTGTTTTAGCAAAGATTTTATCTTTTACTTCACGATTTAGACCAGCAAGATTAAAAGCTAATCCAAACGCTGTATTTTTCACAACATTAATAATCTTTTTATTAGATGCCCACTTCGTAAAGTTTGCAGTTGTATTTGAAATTGTTAAATCAGCAATATTCGTTTGTCTATAAACGATATCCTCATAAGTTGGTAGTGCACTAGAAGTTTCATTTCCCTTCATCAAGCACAGATATAAATCTTCAATCCCTACGGAATATTGAATTTCTTTATTTTCAATTGTCATGTATATCATCCTCACATTCTATCAATTATTTTTTGTGCCATAATATCAGCAATTTTGTCACCTTCTGCATCAAAGGTATTCTGAACAAAGTGTTTCCCTTTCACACGACCCTTACCATTTGCTTTTTTATGGCCATGTTCAACTAAATACCAATACCAAGCTTCATCTTTAAATTCCACAGATACACGATCATCTTTCACAACAACCTTTAAACTATCCCTTAGGTGTGTCCGCTTGTTTTTATTGGATGGTTTAATTTTGGGTTTTAATTTACTAGCAAAATACTTGGCTGCTTCATCTAACACATCCAAACTTACTTTTTTATTCACCCGTAATAGCGTATTAATATCTTCTAAAGCTTCAGCAAAACCATTGTTATTGGAAGCCATTACTGGATACACCTCACATACGTGATAAACTGCGTTATGGTGTCGTCGTTCTCGTCATAACCCATTCCATCAAATTGAGAATAAGACACGCCTGTTTCGTTAAAAACAGCCTTTAACGGAGCGTAATCTTTTTCAGTTCCATTTGTAATAACTGCAATTTGATAAAGTGGCATATCCTTTATAACCTTATTAGAAGCTCTTTTCTGTTGCTCATTCACAAACTCATACACAACGTAAGGATACTTCGCCGTTGTAGGAGCTTCATCACGATATACTGGAAGGCCTGATTGCTTCATAAGCGTTCGTAATTGCTCAAAATTAATTTGCATAGGACAATGACACCTCCATCAATCGGTCTTCTTCACGTACATAAATACGCTCAACATCATAGATACGGCCGCCAACTTTTACACGGTAATCCTTTTGATTATTTTCAATCTCCCGATCAATACGAACTTCAATTTTCTTTACAATTTCATTCGTATCTTTCGTTGTAAATTTGTCAGTAGCCGTAACTCCAATATTGTTATAACGAAGTTTCCGTTCTAAAGGATAGCCCATAACAACTCGGTCATTTTCCGGATCAATGGTTTCTCCTAATTTAAGTAGCTCTCCCATCCATTTGAGTTTATTCGTCTTTCTCTTCATCGGCATAAACCTCCTGGACAAAGAACGGCGTTAAAGCATCCAGTGCCTGTTCTAATTCTTTTTCAGAGACTCTGTAATCATAGAAAATACCGGCGACCATTATAATTAAATACTCGGTCTGTTTGCCTGTCGCATTCTTTACATAAGTCTTTGCTTGTTCAATATAAAAAGAGAGCAAAGACTCATCCATGCCCTCTTCCCAATGAATATGAGATTTTAGTTTCTCAATTAATTCATCCATATTAAGCTCCAGTAGAAGCTTTTAAAACATACTTATAAACCGGAACTTCAAATGGTGAATGAATGAGTTGTGCATCTAGTAAATTCCAAATACGGAAACCTACACGGTTTGTACGTGAGAATAGCTCAACTAATTTTTGTACTTCTAACGATCCAATGACATCTTGAATATAGAACTTAGAGAAGTCACCGAAGTAGAATACTGGTGTATCTGGTGAATCAGGAATGTCAATTGCATCTTCTTCCTCAACAGGGAAGCCTAATAACGTGTAACCAATTCCACCTTCCGCTTGATTAAACGGACGAAGTAATGGGAAACCGTCATCTGTTTTCATAGTTTCAATTTTTGTTAACGCTGCTGTATTTAACACCCATCGTGCTTTTTTACGAACTTCTTTAACAGGTGTATTTTTCATTTTTACTAATGCATCGTAAAGATTTTTCTCATCTGTTTTAAACTCAACAGCTTTCTTTGCTAATGCACCGTCATTTATGTTATTCGCTTCATCACCATTTACCATATATTGAGTTTCTTTACGAACATAAGCTTTTTTCAGCTCGCCCATAACGATTTGTTCAATCGGTAAACCTGTACGTGCTAATAACTTTTTCGTTACAGTAGCAAGGGCATCAAATTCTGTTGGTGATAGTTCGATTTCATCAAATTCAATATCTGTTTCTGGCATTTCATTATTTGTTCGCTCATTTTTATGTCCTTGCGCTTCTGCCTTTTTAACTAAAACAGGATATTTAATATTTTCTTTTGTTTTTACTCCTGTTCCTAGGCGACGTAAGAAGTTTTCTTCTTGAGCATACGTAATAATTTCCTTACTTAAGAAATCTGGAATCGTAACAGAACCATTCCCAGTAACTAAACCTAATGCACGAGCTTCCTTTTCATCAATATTACCTACAATGTAGTTAGCGAATACAGAACGAATTTCCGTTTCTTTGTTTGCACGATGACCTTTAGTAGAAAGAGCTGCTGCAATAGATGCTGAAATAGCGGAACGTTGTTCTTCTGACAGTTCCGTTTTTTCATTCGGATTTTCTTTTGCTGCCGGATCTTCTTTTTTCTCTAGATCATCATCTTTCTTTTTGTCTGAATCTTCTTCTTTTTCTTCCGCTTCTAATTTCGCAATTTCATCAGCAAAGGTTTTCGCTTCTTTCGTTAATGCTTCTACTTCAGCCTTAACTGCTGCTAATTCTTCTGAACGAACTTCACCCTTCTCTACTTTCCCTTGTAATTCTGCTAATCGAGCTTTATTTCGTGCTTGAGATGCTTTTAAGATTTCTTTTAAATTCATGTTAATTTTCCTCCAGGACTTTTTTATTTGTTTAATAATGTTATTTCTTTCTTCTATATCATCTTCCACAACCGTTTTTACAGCTGCTTCTTCACTTCTCATTTCAATCATGGCTGTATTTTCACCCCTGGTTTCAATGGAAGTCGCAACGTAGGCTGGTGTCATATCCAAAATAGAAACTTCTAAGAGTTCTAATTCTTCAATAGATCGTTTTTGAACACCAGCTTCGCCCTCTTCCCAGGAATCCTTTTCGGCAACAAATCCAAATGACCAACCACGCAAGTCTTTGTTTTTTGCCTTTTCAATCACTTGTTCATCTGTAACTGTAGCAATGGCTCTTAAACCAATATTGTCTTCATACAATTCCAGATTTCCGTTTTCAATAGAGCCAAGATTTCTATTCTTATTGTGGTTAAACAGCAAGTCCACATTCTTTGCTTTCTTTAAAGCTTTTTCAAACGTCTTAGGCACAATTCTCTCTTTGAAATATCCCCTCGGAGAAGGCAACATTCGACTTTCTCTGTCCACAACATTCACATATCCATCAAGAATAACTTGATTCCCCCGGACCTCAATTTTCATTCTCTTCACCTCCTCTCAATGAACCATCTACCGCATCTTTCTTACCGATTTCAGTTACATCATTTGAAATGTATATAGCTTGTGACTCTGGTGTATTCTGTTTAGGGCATCCAAGCATATCAGCGACATTATCAGGTGAAGTAATAGCTGTACGCACAAGGTTATAACCGATATTTGTCTTGTTGCTATACGTAACAAAATCAAGAATATTAATCTTGAATTTAATTCGTTTCCCTGAATTCTGGCCATAAAAAAGAAGACTCAAATGGTCTTCAAAATTTTTCATTATTGGTCTAACTGCTTTATTGTGGATATACATCATTGCTTTCTCAATATCTTCTTTGATTAGCTCCGTGTATGTATCCACATTTATGCCTAAATACTTACCTAAATCTTTTTTATATACATTTAGGTATGCTAGGGTCTTTTCGTCGTCTAACGGGCTTTTAAGCGTATCAATTGAGTACCCTTTTCCAAGAGGAATCATTTTTACAGACCTAGATTCATCAATTGATTCCAGTTGATCTAAAATTGCATTGATTAACTTTGACTGCGCGCCATTCTGTGGATTGATATGAGCATCCAAGTTTAGTAAGAATGCTAATAGTCCACCTTTTTTATATTTGTCAGTTAAAGTTTTCTCAGCTGACATAACACCCTCAAGTGTATCTCTTCCTAAATCAAGAATGCCTTTCCCTCTTAGATGATCTGCGCCAATATTTTTCACATGACGAATCATAAACGGAGGAATTTCGTGACCACCAATATTAAAATGCTCTACCAAATGATCATCTAACTCTGTAAAAACATTTGAAGCTAAATGGATTTGAGTACCATTTAATATCGGAAATGTTTCTCCCTCGAGTAAATAAGTATTCGTCATTAATTTAATGAATTCAGATTGTGTAAGATAGTTGTTTGGATTCCTTAAGATTTGAAAGGCAATATCATCCTTGATTTCCTTCCCAAATTCATCTTCCACAACAATATCAGCCAATACCATTTGATTACTGATGTCTTGTAACAACTCGTAAACATCGCTAGATTGTAAGATGTTTGAATCTGTAACATACACACCACCATAACGAATACTCTTGCCTAAAACATCATCAAGATAACCACGTTTTTCAGCCTTTTTAAATAAGTAATTTGAAAACCTATCCCTTAAACCCAATTTTTCACCGCCTCTCTATCGATAAATATCACCAATCAATTCATCCATACCTTCCTCTGTTATGCTATCCATAACCATCATCGTTTCTTTGTGAGCAACTAAAAAAGCCACAAATCCATCAATCTTCTTTTTGGACTGTCGCTTACTTGGGGCTTTCATTCCGTTAATATTCGTTACTACTACAACATTAAGGGCGCAATAAACAAATAAAGGATTGTCTGTAATTAAACGCTTTTCATAAATTAGTATTTCTGAATCATCAAGCATTGCATTCATAACGTTTGGATACTGATTTACTGCAATACATTCTAAACCGAGGTTTTCAAGCTTCTCTATTAACTTTTGGGACATTGCTGGATCATAATTTATTTGTTGTACATCGTACAAATTCATACTTTCAACGATATATTCCATAACTTGATCTTGGTCAATCATTTTCCCATCACAAAACGTTGCAAAACCACGTTCAACCATATCAGTATAGGGAACATTATCCTCTTTTTCTTTAAAATCAATATTGTCATTCGGAAGAAAATACATCTGTTTAACTTTTATAATCGACTTTCCTTCATCATTATGTGAAGGGAAGTTTAAGCTCACGCATGTTAAGTCTGTTGTTTTAGATAAATCCAATCCTACATAACATATTTCTCCTGTGAGATCACCCAAATCTTCCACAAGCACATGTTGAACTTGATCATGTTCAAAATAATTGTCTGCACTATTTACAAAGACATTTAGATGCTTCGAAAGAAATTCCGCTTTTGAATGTGCGGATTGTTGCGCTTTTTTATATTCATTCTCGAGTTGCTCCATCGTAACAGAAACACCAATATTCGGATTCACCATCTTCCATACTGTTCTATCCGTCCAGTCATACCCTTTGTTTGGCTCCCAAATTGCAACAAATAAAGGATCATCATTATCTTTTTCCAACGCTTCTTTTGCAAGTTTATATACACGCATTCCGACGCTCGATGAACCTTTACCTGCCGTTGAAATATTCAGCATCATGGGCTGTTCACGAGATACCTGGGCAGATTTTAAATTATCGTACATGTCCATGTTTTCTTGTGCATGTAATTCATCGTTCAATACAAAATAAGGGTTCTTTCCCTCAAGACCCTTCGTGTTTTTCGTTAATACCTTAAATTTATTCTGATAAGCAATACCATTTTTATGATATCGGTACATGGCACCACTCACTGTACCATTGATTCCTTTATACACCTGTGTATGTCGTGCCAACGGTTCCGAGTTTTCTATTGCTTGCGCAATAGGTTCCGCTGCATTTTGTGCTTGTTCATAATCAGATGCTGCACAATAACAATCCGCTCCCAGTTCCAGTTCTCCATACATCGCATAGAGCAGTGCACCTGCGGCAATAATTGTTTTCCCATTCTTTTTTGGCACTTGCACATAGGCCTCTCGAACAACACGGACAACTTTCCCTTTTTCATTTTTACGATACCAACCATACATATTAGCAAAGACAAACATTTCCCACAATTCTAATTCCATCAATTGACCGGCCAGTGGTCCTTTCACATGGCGGATGAAAGATTGAACGAAATCTAACATTTCATTTGCTCGGTCTACTTCAAACCAGATATCTTTTCTTTTTTTCCACTTCTTATATCGCTCTACCGCAAGAATGATCGATTTCGGGTATTTCTTTTTATGCTCCATGACGTGACTTGCATACTGATCCGCATAGTTCACGCCTAGTTTAATCATCATGTAGATTTCCGCCATTTGGCTCGATGAACTGCTAATTCATCTTTTGGTTCATTAGATTGCATATTTTCATTGTTTCTTGGTGTCTTTTGTACACTTTTCCCCTTATTCGTCATTCCTAGAGCTTCTAACATTTTATTCTTCTTATCATTCCACGTTTCAACTTGTTGAGCGAGCGGATGTTTCATTTCATTTACTGCTCCAGCCTTGTTTTTATGCGTTTTTGTAGGAGCAAAACCATCGGCTTTCCATTCTTCAAACATCGTTTTATAAATGATAAAAGCATCTAAATAATTATCAATTAATGGTTCTAAGGAAGGTGTGAAATTGTCATCTTCAGTCAATAATCTTATGATTCTATTTCGTTCTTCATCCCTTGCAACATCTAGCATTTCCAACTTTTTCTTCTTTGACATTCGAGCCATTTTCACACCCCCCTTCATTTTTTTAAAAATGGTGCAACTATTGATATGCCCCCTACGCTACCTATCCTCCCCAGAGAGGAAATTTTAATTTTTGATAGGGGGGCTTCCAAAATAACTCGGAAAAACTTTTTTCGGTTTATCTTCATTTTCTTCGATTGTATGACAAACTGGACAAAGTAACCTTAGGTTATTCTCTTCTAATTTAAGAGTTGGATCTTCCTTGATTGGTATTACATGATGAACATGAGCACGCCTACCAAAAACGAACCCTCCACATCGTTGACAACATCCCTTCTCTCTTTCGTATACCTTTGACCTGACAAACTTCCATGCATCGGTTCGATAGAATGGTTTGTTCTCATGATGATAGATGTTCTTCTTATCTTTCTTCTTCCTTGGTTTGTTACGCTTATGCTCTTCACAGTAACGCCCTTTGCTTATCTTGTTATGGCAGCCATTGAAGTCACAGTATTTCATGATAGTAAGTCAATGATGTCTTCTTTCTTTTTAATATCAGAAGGAATCTCAATACCTAACTCATCAGCATACTCACGTAACTCTTTTATTGTCTTGTTACTCAAGATAAGCTCTGTTCCTGATTCACCAATTGCCAACTTATCTTTAGTCAAATACCCTCCTGTTGCAAATCCTTTATCGGCAATCATACTCTCAGGATTAACAGTTACTTCAAATCCTGGTTCTTCACCAATTGGAACAAATAGACTCTTTTTCTTTTCATTATCCCAATACTCTGTACCCGATATTGTTTTTCTAATTTCACAGATCATTTCATTAACACCACCTATATAATTTTCACATAATAAAAGAGCACTCATTACGAATGCTCAATTGTTTGTATATGTCTTGCTACTCGTTCTTTACCTAACTTCCAATATTCTTCATCCATTTCAAATCCAATGTAATTACGATTCGTATTAATACATGCTATAGCTGTTGTAAAACTACCCATACAATTATCTAATACTGTTTCGCCTTCTTTTGTATAAGTCTTTATCAAGTATTCAAATAAAGCTACAGGCTTTTGTGTTGGGTGAAACGTTTTGCTATCACGAGGACAATCAATAATGGACTTTGGATAATTTGTATACTTAGTTACAGGTACTTTATTTAATGATTCATTATTTCTTTTCCCAAATATTTTTAATTTCTTGTCTGTACTCTTTTTATAAGCTGGCTTATCCAAAAGGATTAAGTCTTGAGGATAATACTTAGGTAATTTCTTATAGAACACCAATACATTTTCATGATTCTTTAATGGCATTCTATTTGCATTCGGAAAACCAGTTGTATGATTCCCTTTCTTCCAGATCCACTCATAACGGAATAGTTTCATATGAGAAGCAATTACCTTTGTTGTGAATGGCTGGCTTGCTGTTAAAAGGATAGCTCCATTGTCCTTTATAATTCGTTCATACTGTTCCCATAACAAATTAAAAGGAATGATGCTGTCCCATTTACAAGATGTAGTCCCATAAGGCAAATCACATAAAATCATATCAATTGATTTATCCTCAATCATTTTCATTCCTTCTAAACAGTCCATGTTGAATACTTGATTTAACAAATTCTTCTCACCTTTTTCTTGTTGTATCTCATGATGTAAAAGGTGTTCTTCTGCACCTTTTTTAAACTGACACTATAGGTAGGCGTATCAGCTTAAAGAAGAGCAAAAGCTCTCCTTATAGACCGTTTAGTTATTTTTGTATTCCTGCATAATTACAAGTAGATTCGAAAGTTCTCTTTGTAATTATGTACTTGCCCTATAAACGCCAGTTCATTCAAACAGACATCCATAAAGCATTATTCGGTAACCAACCCATTAAAATTTCACAGTTACTATTAAAAATAGAAAAGAGCAACCTTGCACCAGTCGCTCTTACGTAAAATTCTATGCTATTACTATAATTCATTTTTTCAATAGATACCATATGTAAAACTTACTGTAAGAAAAGTGTAAGTTCCTCAGCAAGCTTTATCCTTCTAGAAATTTCAGCATGCTTCTGATATACATAACTACTGCTATAGCCTAATTCTCTAGCTATAGATTCTAATGTTTTTCGTTGCACATACTTACCAAATAGAATTTTATTTTCTAACCCTTCAAACTTACTAATTAATATTTTGAGGTCATACTGATCGTTCATCTTATTTGCTAGTTCATATTCTATAGCCCCTATGTGTTCCTCTATTTTTGCACCATCTGAATCAGCAGTTAACTTATACTTTGATAAATCACCAACACTCCAACGCATCAATTCTCTTTTACTTCTATACAATTTATTTTCTAAATAAATGATTTCATCTTCCAACTTTTTATAATCTTTAATCCATTCAAACAAGGGTTGGCTCACCTGCTTCCTCTTTCGCCATGTAAACTTATTTCTTCATGTCACGTTTATTTAACTGTTTTCTTAAATGCCCGTAACTCACATTAAACTTTTTAGCAATTTCAATATATTTCATCCCATTTTCTTTAAGTTTCATGGTTTCTTCACAAATTTTATTCCATTCGTCTTCTGTTCTTGGTATGGATGTTTTAACAAAAACTTTTCCGCCCAAAACAACCCCTATTTCATTCAATCTCTTCCCTATTTCACACTTTGTCCAACAATACACAAAATCACGAGAACATTTATTGTCACACTGACGGCAATGATTATCTGTTAATCCTATTACTTCCATCCTCGCTTCTTTTGGACTCATATAGTAACCATGCCTAACTTATCTACATGATATAAATAATCAACAGGTGCTCTATTTGTTTGTGGTACTATATACGCTCTTTTCTCAAATTCCTCTCTTGGAATAGACTTTCTTCCTCCGTCATAAAGCATAGCTTCATAGTATTCTGCTACTACAGAAACAGGAACAAAATAAATAACCTGATCCGTTCTGAACTCTATTAAAAAGAAACAAATTGCTCCCTGTTCTTTTGTATCCTTTAAATAGTCAATTTGATGTCTACTTATATTATCTAACGGGAAGCTCGTGGTTTTTTCAGTAGATTTCGCTTCAAAATAAACGGCTCTTCCTTTGTACACACCGTCATAATCTACTGTAGATTTACTTTCCCACGCACTTTTAGTTATATTCCCTTTCTTATCAGTCTTTATCACTTTTATTGGTGTAGGACGCTTATTACATACTCCTACATTCGCCGCTTTATACGTACGGCATGTATTGTTTAATAAAAGTTCAAATGACATTCCTCTATTGGCGTAACCCATGATACTCCCTCTCTTTCCACTAAAATAATTATTTTGTATAAATATCTGGACTCCTATATTTCAAAAAGTCCAGATTGAATTATTTACTTAACTTGAACCAACGGATTCGCTTCTCCACTCACTTGCGGTAACTTACCATCCCATTTTTCTATCTTTTTCATTTCTACAATTTCTGGAGTTACAGACTTCTTAATAATCTCATTCGCTTCAGCTTTTCCTCTTGCTTCCTCAATGGCTTTCTCTGCATTGATTGTAGCTTGCTTTATCCAGCCATATCTTCAGTGAAAAATAGAATTTCTAAATTTTCTGTTGCTACTTCATACGTTTGATGCAAATTCATCACTTCTACTGTTGCTCTATCACCTATTACGTATAAAACACGAGATGCATACACGTCATCCGTTACAACATCACCTGAACGATACTCGTTCGGCTTACGTCCCTTTTGAGCAAATACACGTCTTACACTTTCTGCGTTGATTTCCTCAACTGTGGCACATCTACATTTATTCGCATGCAACCCATTGACCAGCAGCTACATTCTTTTCATCAATTTGTAAATTCATTCTCTATCTCTCCTCGATTCAAGATTTATGAATTCAAACTAATTTGCTATATAAGTTCGCTTTCTACGCTTCATTATTTCTTCTCTTGATGGAATTACCATCTTAGACCACGGTGATGCTTCTTTTGCCATTATCCCTACTTGTGATTTTGACAAAATTGGAGTATGAATCGCTCGTTCTGCATCCCATTTACATTTTTTACCCTTTCCCATAACCTTGAATAACTAATTCCATTTAATCTTGCTCTTCTTATTTGTTCATTTGTAAAAACACGTTTTTTCTTTTGTTCTCGCATTTCCGCTATTTCTTTTGAATTCATAGGCCTTTGCGTTATCGCTTGATTTAAATCCCAACCTAATTTTATTCGTTTTTCAAATGTATTCTTTGCAATACCATTACTCAGTGCTATCTCTTTCACTTCACGCCAAAGGTGATTTTTAATAGGTGGTGTATGAATTGCTCGCTCTTTACTCCAACAAAGATCATAAATTCTAGACCTTAGCGTACTTGCGCAAACACCATTTTTTTCTGCTATTTCGTATTCTTCTGGAGTTATATAATAATCATATGGATTCCGCATAAGTATCTTCTACTATTCAATTGTTAGTTAAGTTCTTGAATTTCTTTTAACGATCTATTCGAAACTTCAATACTACGAATCTTAAAACTATCATTCTTACGATATTTTTCACGAATTTTTAACGCCGCTTCTTCTTTCGTTTCAGCTTCACAAAATTCTAATTTGAATCCTGACTCTGTAACAATGTCCACCATGTATGTATCTATGAGTGGCTCATAAATAAAATCATGATCTATTGTGATTTGTTCAGTCATTTGACTCACCTTCTATCCGTGAAAGTGTAATAATTATTTGTTGCTCTAACACATTCCCTATCACAGCATTCATCCATAGATTAGGATTCATTTTTCTCATTAAAAATTCGATGATTGTAATTAACTCTTCGGTAGATAAGGAAACAAATTCGCCTAAAGGTTCTTGATTGAACTTGCCACCACGTTTTTCAATCGTTAGATCCACTCCGTTGTCAATCACGTATCTTTTTGCAGTTACTAAATCAAATTGACGGACTTTCTCACGGCCGAATCCTTTTATTAATTCCTTTAGTAAGTCATGAATGACACGAAAATCTAACACTTTTACTTTCTGTTCAAGCTGCTCTCTACACTGCTTGCATAAAATCCTTTCCAAACCAGAAATATATATTTTACTCATATCAGACTCAGGAAAAGGATTTTCGCATTCATAACACTCTTCACCAATTACATCTTCAAATGGATTTAACATGTAAATCGCTCCTATGATTTATATTTGTTTAGCACTTCTTGCAATCTCTCACGCTCTTCATCAATAGATTGCGAGTTTTGCTTTTCGATTTCTTTTTTAGTTGGCTCAACATCTTCACGTAACCATTCTGGAACAATTTCTTTTCTATTTGAACGACCAGGTCCCGAACCATTCAATCGCTTGTTCTTACTCATTTCAAAGCGTCTATCTAATGCAGCAACATCATCTAATGTTTTTACTTTTTGCTTTTCCCAGCTTTTCAAAATGGCCTTAATATAATTCCATTTTGGCTTATTTTCATCAATAGCTTTGTGAGCAGCATGTTTAATTAATTCGCTACCAAACGAATCACAAAACTCTCCTAATTCCGTAATGGCAATTTCACTTAACGGAATTCCTTCACCTTTTAAAAAGTTATAACTAACTTTAAATTCTTCATCGACTAATACATGTGATTTCGATTCTTTATTATCATCATGATAATAATTAGTATTTTGTATATTAGTATTTAATTTATTAGTACTTAGTATATTAGTATTTAGTAGTGTCGGATTTTCCACATGTAGGTTTCCCACAAGTGGGTTTTCCACATGTGGAATTTCCATAAGTGGCTCTTCCTCATGTGGCTTCCCCGTATCTGGTGTTTCATAAATTTCAGTTTCCCAATTTGTTATCTTCTTGCTCTTTTCATCACGAACAGGATAACGCTTGATATATCCTAGCGCTTTTAACTCTTTAAACCCTGAACGTAACGAGTCTTCCCCGTCCTTAGCGTGTTGAGATAACTCACTTATATGAAAAGTCCAATTATCAGGTAATGTAAGTGCATAAGCTAAAATCCCTTTTGCCTTCCAAGACAACCTTTCATCTTTTAAACCGGTATTATTTATGACAGAATAATTGCTGTCTTTTTTCACTCGGATAATCCCCATAAAAGCCACCTCATAAATTCTCAAGAACTATATTTAATGTTATACTTATCAAGTAATATTTTTTCTAATAGGACCCGTTGCAGCGGGTTCTTTTTTATGAATTCCGTCGAATACTATCGACAACTTCTTTTCTTCCTCCCACTTCTTCCAAACGATCTGCTACTTCTAAAACCTGTTTTCTTTCTTTAGAAGAATCATTTTTTATTTTCTTGAAGTACATAGCTGATAACTCCTTTGATATTTCTAAATCTCTGCTATTTTGCTTTTGATATAAATCATGAAGTTCAACATAAGCAATTTTGTCGCTGTTTCTATTGGCTTGCTCCATTTGTTTATATAAAAGTTGTCGGTTCTGTATACATTCCTTACGCTCTTTTTCTAATTCTGATGCCATCATCAAATGTTCTGGAAGCACTCTGCTTTCGGTTCCCATCACTTAAACGCTCCCTTTCTAAACGATCACTTTCATCAAACTTTCGTTCAATGAAAGTACCGCCTTTATAAACTCCATACGCAAGTATCGCAATCCCTAATCCAAAGATACAGACATTCGTTGTACTTTCTACCGTTATAATGTCCATTAGGCTAAAATAAACACCTTTTTAGATTCCACTTCTTGCGATAATGCTTTATTTAAGTACTCTTTAATGTTATTCATTGCTTCTAATTTCCAAGCCCCACCGTCAGCTTCAAACAAACCACAACGAGCACCTTCACGCATTCTAAACACAAACTTACTTTCTGGTTGTTCTACTTCAACAAACGTTCGATATGGGCTTAATTGCACTGGATTAGGTACTTTCGCATTCCCTCTACTAGCAACCCCTGTTTTCACAGTTACAGCTTGTGATACACCATCATCTCCAATTTCCTTTACATCATTTTCTACGACAGTACCTACTACTTGTAAAACGATGTCACGATGCTTGTTTTGTACAAAACTTGATTGCAATGCAATATTAAATTCTTCTCTGTCATAAAAACTTCCAAAATTAAAACGTGGAATGGATGCTTGTGCTTCGATATAAGTACTTCTAGCCTTATCTCCATTAACCGCAGTAAAGCAACTTACCGTTGTTGGATTTACAATATGAATCATTACAGATTCAGTTGTGTCAAATTCTGATTTCACGTAACCTACTAAACCAGATAAACTACGGACAATAATCTCTGCTGGTGTTGGTTCTTGCACAAGATGTAATCGTTGCGTTGAATAAGTTTGTTCCCCGATTTTATGTGTTTCAATTGTTCCAATCTCTAATACTTTTTCAATTGCTTCTCTTGTCATAGTCAATTTTATTTCCCCTTTTCTTAATTAGATTTGCTTTTCATATAATCAATTACTACTGTTTGCTTCTCAACAGCCTCATTTTGTTCTTTTTCTTCTACTCCTTCTACAGGTTGTCCAACATCTGTTTTCACATCACCCTGTAGATCAATATAAAACTGTCCCTGGATCCCGGAAGCTAACTCTTGACCAACTAAATTTCCGTTTTGGTCCATATCTAATAGAATCTTAGACTCTACCGCTTCTGTTGGTGCTAGTTTCGAAGTGGCTTGAACCTGACAATTCCATACATCACGTTTTTTATCACCAGTAAACGAAAGTGTTAAAACAATCTTTCTTGCTTTTTTCGGATCAGTATTTAAATCCGCCATATTTTCCATTACGCGCTCAAACTCTTGATGAAATCTTTCAGCAAGTGCTCCATCAGCAAATGTATTTAAATCAATCATGACTTCCATTACTTTGCTCACCTAAACCTTTCTTCTTACAATTCAACATCTACTTGAATATCGATATTCATAGAGATTTCTTGCGTTACACGAATTGATTTGGGACTTACACCTTTTTGAATTAACTTTTTTACTTCTTCTTTTGCAGCATCTTTTGAGTGAAATTCATTGATACCTGGAAAACCTGCGAAATTAATCGTAATTACTAAAATCTTTTGTTACATGATTGCTCCTCCTACTGAACTTCCGCCATATTTATTTGTGAATTTACAAAAGTAATTTCTTCACTTAATACAATTGGGAATTTATATCCTTTAACAATTTTTGATGCTAACTCTAAATGACAACGTTTAATTGCTTTATGGCTTGTTACTCCAAACTCACGATATAGTTGGTTGTAAATATCACGATAAACTTTTACTCTTAACCCACGATTTCGATAAGCATTCGATTGTTTGCCGCCTAACAACGTAACACCATGGCGTTTAACAGCATTAGATATTTCATCACATTCTACTGCAAATAATGGTGCGTTTTCGCGTAAGTCTTTGACATCTGATTTGATGTGCTGAAGTTCTTGTTTTTGTCCTTCTAACACATCAAATGTTAGCTTTAAAATACTCATTGGGTCTGTAGGAATTTGTTTCTGCTCTCTCATGTTGAAATACCCGTCCACAAACTGATCGTATAATTCCCATGCTGTATCATCTTCAAGGATTTTTAATAGTTTGGCGTATCCTCGTTCGGATAGAAGGTAGATGCCATTTGCCTTTGCAATTTGCATATTTGAAAAACCAAGATTTAATAATTGTGGTTCGTTAAAAGCACCACTTTTTAAATCGATAATATCAACGCCTTTTTTAAATCGAGGGCAATTTTCATTAATACGACGATTGATTTGTTTTAATGGTTGCCCATGAATTTCAGCAATTTCTTTCACTAACATCGCTTTCTTACCTTCACCAAAACCACCCTCAATTCCAGTGAATTCACATCCTGCAATATTTCGCTTCCCTAAAATATGTAATTCGTTTGCTACTGTTAATTTATCCATATTATTTTCCTCCTATTTATGCGCTTGGAATTATTTTTGTTACATTTGTATAACGATGAACTAAATGTAATTCATTACTTAACTTTTTGAAGATTAACCAATTATTAGGGTGTAAATTATAT
Source organism: Bacillus sp. PPSBB_2 (assembly GCF_045291115.1). Lineage (NCBI taxonomy): Bacteria > Bacillati > Bacillota > Bacilli > Caryophanales > Bacillaceae > Bacillus > Bacillus sp. PPSBB_2. Next base: position 1,272,189 of record NZ_CP147983.1, on the reverse strand, counting down.
GACTCAATATGAATCTTTTCTTTTTTGGTTGGCTGTTTACCATTTTTCATTACCATGTCCCCTCCCTATAATTCATCAAAATACTTTTCAAGAAATGCTTTCATTTCTTTTGCTTTAAATAACCATCGATTATTCTTTTGTTTCGCAAATCCTTGCACCCGTAAGTCATAGACCACATACTCCATTAACCAGTCATAACTTCTACTCGTTTCATATTGAAGTCTTTTCATATCCCACCAAGTGCCAATTCCCATGTCTACCAAACGCTCATTTACTTGACGAGAAACTTCTTTTTGCACATAACTATCATCAATAATGACTTGTACCGTCGCCGTCATTATGAAGCCTCCTTTATTTCTAAAATTTTCATGATTTTTTCCTTTACTTTCTTTCCCTCCCTCTTCCCTAAAAGAATGTCCGATAAATAAGGATTCGAAATATCTAACATTTCTGCTAGGTCCTTTTGCTTCATATCATTAATTATCAGCCATGTTTTAACTTTTTTTCCGAATGTTTTATCCATAAAGCTAACTCCTTTTTTAATTTTATAAGCTAAATTTTTAGCTTTCTATTGACTCTAACTAACTTATTGAATAAAATAAAGTCATAGCTAAATAAACCTACACTTGTAGCACTTAAACGTTGGGGAACGTGATTTATCTGCTTTTCTTTGTAGTGTTTCAACAGCTAAATAAGTAGCTCATGTACAAAGTATATTATTCAATTCGTTAGTTTTCAACATTCAGATCTAACTTATTGAATAAACAACTCTGTACTAGTTGAAAGGGTTGATCTAATGGGAATTACAGAAATCATAAAACAACTTTGCCAAAAGAAAGATATATCTGTATCTAAGTTAGAAGAAGATTTAGGATTTGGTCAAAACACCATTTACCAATGGAAAAAAAGAACTCCTTCCGTTGAACGTGTACAAAAAGTGGCTGACTACTTTGACGTTTCGATAGATTACTTACTAGGTAGAACAAAAAAACAATATTGGGAGCTTACCGAAAAAGATGAAAAAGATATTCAAAAGCAATTAGAAGCATTAATAGCGGATATGAGCAACGCAGATGCACTCGCATTCTCTAAAGACTCCGAACCGATGTCAGAAGAAACAAAACAGCTTTTAATTATTTCTTTAGAAAATTCTCTGAGATTAGGAAAAGAAATGGCTAAAAAGAAATTTACACCTAAAAAATATAGAAGCGAAGAATGACTGGAGTGGATCTAATTGGTTTCCAAACAGCAAATTAACTTAGCAATAGACAAGCTACTTAGACAATATAACACCAGAGATCCGTTCCTTATTGCTGAAGCAAAAGGCATAGTCGTTATCACAGAATCCTTGGGGGATATTTATGGATACTACCACAAAGTATCTCGTATCCCTTTTATACATATTAACGAACGACTTTCATATCAGAATCAAATCTTCACTTGTTTTCACGAATTGGGGCACGCTTTATTTCATCCAGATGAAAATACACCTAAACTATCCACGGTATCTCTTTGTTCTGAAATTCGTATAGAAGCTGAAGCAAACTATTTTGCAACGAGATTTCTTATCGATGGAAGTCATCATGATTACTACATACAAACAAAGCAAGAATTATTACAGCACTATGGAATACCTACACAAATGGATAGATTTATTTAAAGATAGCTCTACATTTTTATCTCTAACAAGAGGAGCATTTTTATAAAAATTGAATGGAGTGAACACAATGGCTAGTTTTAGAAAACGTAATGATAAATGGGAATATCGCATTCGATATAAAGAAATGGGGAAATTCAAAGAAACCTCCAAAGGAGGATTTAAAACAAAAAAAGAAGCTCAATTAGCAGCTGCAAAAATAGAAGAAAAAATAGCAAACGGAGTAAACATGCAAGACAACAACATTACATTTCACGATTATATGTACGAATGGTTAGACACATATAAAAAGGGCAACATCTCTCCACGAACATATTATGCATACCATAAAAACATTAGAAAATATATATTACCTGAATTCGGAAGTACCAAAATCAAAGACTTAACTCGGGTCCGCTACCAACAATTTATTAATAAATTGCTTATAAAACTGCATAAACAAACTGTGAATGTGATACATGCTACTATTCATGGCGCGCTCAATATAGCTATGATGGAACTCAATATCATAAATAAAAATCCTACTGATAAAATCCAAATGAAAGCACTTCAAATTACCTCTGTACAAAATGAAATTAAATGTTATGATATAGACGAATTGCAAGAGTTTTTAGACTTTATTTTACACAAAAAAAAATCATTTAAATATTATTCGTTATTTATGTTTTTATCAAGGACAGGCTTACGGATTGGCGAATGTTTAGCTTTACAATGGACCGATGTAAATTTTCAAAAAAGAACCTTAACTATTAACAAAACATTACTATCTGTGAAAAGGAGTCAATCTATTGCTTTTGGGCCTCCAAAAAACAAAAGTAGTAACCGCATTTTGTCATTAGATACGACCACCCTAAATTTACTAGAACAAATAAGAAATCAGCAAGCCCAAAACATTTTAAAATACGGAGACTACTATGCAGATTACCATTTTATTTTCACACATGAGGACAACGCCTGCATGCTCCCCGCACCCGTGTTATGTTTCCTGCAAAGGGCCTGTAAAGAAGGGAATTTAAAATATATAACCTTACATGGATTTAGACACTCTCATGCTGTACACTTACTTCAAAGTGGAGCAAATATCAAATATGTTTCTGAACGTTTGGGGCATGCCACAATAGACATGACAGCCAACGTATATCTACATGTTACAAAATCAATGGACGAAACATCCGTAGACCAATACGATCAATTTTTAAAATCTCGTGGGCAAATTGTGGGCAAGCAATAATTTTAAAACTACAAAAGTGCTTGCCTACAATCGCTCTAGCCATTTGCTTATAGAAATACTTTTTCTACAGCAGTTACTAATTCTTCTCCGTAATTTGCATTACCTTCAATATTTTCAACTAAATATTCTACTTCTTCTTTTAATCCTTCTAATTCCATTTCAATGTCATTCACGCGAACGAACATAACCACATCGTTATTCATCGCTTCATGCATTGCTTCCCAGCATGTGTGCGGAATACTTACATAAATGAAAGATGATTCATTTTCTAAGATATATAAAAATGATAAATTGTCTGAGTCTACAAGTACGTGATTACGCGCACTTAACTCCTTTACCTCTATTTCACTATTTTCCGCACAAAAAATAAGAGCATTCTCTCTCTTTTCTACGCTCTTAACTTGGATTTTATTTTGCATGCTCTAACTCCTCCATCTCAACTTCCTGTCTTACTTAACAGTATTATTGTATCATAACATGGACGCAAACAAATAAAACATTGAACCAAATTTATGAAAAAGCGATAATGTGTAAAGAATTATTTTTCAAAAGGAGATTATACAATGACACAAGAAATTGAAATTGAATTCAAAAATATCGTTACAAAAGAAGAATTCGATACATTATGTAAATCGTTTTCTATTGAAGCATTTACAAAACAAGTGAATCACTACTTTGAAACACCTGACTTCTCGTTAAAAGAAGCTGGCTCTGCACTTCGTATTCGTCATAAAGGAGAAACTTATACGTTAACGTTGAAACAACCTGCAGAAATCGGTTTATTAGAAACGCATCAAGTCGTAACAGAAGACGAAGCAAAAATGATGATGGAAACAAACACAATCATTCAAGGAGCAGTAGTAGATCAATTACACAAATTACAAATTCCTGTTTCTGCTTTAACATATATGGGTAGTTTAACAACAGAAAGAGCAGAAACATTATTTAAAGGCGGAACGCTTGTCTTTGATCATAGTTTCTATTACAATCACGATGATTATGAAATTGAATTTGAAGTGCAAGATGAAGAAACAGGAAAAGCTGCATTTATTCATTTATTAACGCAACATAACATACCTGTTCGCCATACAAATAACAAAGTAAAACGCTTTTTCCTTGCCAAACAAAACAAAGCACGCTAAAGTGAAAATTCCACTAGTGAATATGTTTCACTAGTGGATACATCTCACTAAAAAAGTTTACACCCGTAGAATAAGCAAAGAATCTTTGAGAAAGCTGTTTATTTGCCCTCTCGAACATTCCATTGCTACAATAGATATACATTTCATGGAAAAAGGAGTTTATAAAGGATGAGCAAGCAACCGATGACACCATTTGAAGCAATTGGCGGTGAACAATGCATTGCAATATTAGTAGATACATTTTATTCCTATGTCAGTAAACACCCTGACTTATCTCCCATCTTCCCGGAAGATTTAACAGAAACCGCTAGGAAGCAGAAGCAATTTTTAACACAATATTTAGGTGGTCCTAATTTGTACACTGAAGAACATGGTCATCCTATGTTAAGGGCACGCCACCTTCCGTTTGAGATTACTCCAAAACGAGCAGAGGCTTGGCTATCATGTATGGAGCAAGCAATGGATGATACTGGAGTTCATGGTCATATAAGAGAGTTTGTTTTTGAACGTTTAGCATTAACCGCTCAGCATATGGTTAATACTCCAAACGAAACAGGTGAAGTGTAATGGATAAGCAGGAAGCAAAGCATATAAATATGCCATCTCCTTCCGCATGCGAGCATAAGTCTGTAGAAGCATATTTATTTATTGATCCACTTTGTAAAGATTGCTGGGAAATTGAGCCTTTTATTATTAAACTATGGCTTGAATACGGGAAATACTTCTCTATTCGTCATATCGTAACAGGAAAAGTGGATGGAACGAACGCTTCCTCACACAAATGGAATAAACCTGCTAATATTCGATTTGTGTGGGAAAAGACAACCAGTTTACAAGGTTTTTCATGTGATGGAAAGGTACATATGCAAGAAGCATCGTCAACACCATATTTAGTTTCGATGGCAATTAAGGCAGCGGAGTTGCAAGGCCGAAAAGCAGGTTCGAAGTTTTTGCGAAAACTCCAAGAATACATTTTCCTTGAAAATGTATCAAACCCTGACTGCGAACTATTACTTGCATGTGCGAAAGATAGCAATATTGATGTAGAAGAATTTAAAAAAGATCTACATTCTGCTAGTGCAAAAAAAGCTTTCCAATGTGACTTGAAATTCACAAATGAAATGCATATTACAGAAATACCTTCCCTCGTCTTTTTTCATGCGAACTCAGATGAAGAAGGTATTAAAATCGCTGGAAATTATTCCTACGATGTATACGTACAATTATTGAAAGAACTTGTAAAATGTGAAATTGAGCCAGAACCATTACCACCTTTAGAAGTGTTACTAGAAGCAACACAATTTATATCTTCAAAAGAAGTAGCATTTATTTATGATTGTCCGCAACAAGAAATTGAACGCGAACTAAAAAAATTACAACTGAAACGAAAAGTACAAATGATAGAAGTAAAATGCGAACGTTATTGGAAATGGATAGCAAAAGAAAAAGACCTGGTGTAAACACCAGGTCTTTTTCTTTACGGCTTATAAAAATATTAAAGGGGATGGGAGAAATTTTCACGTTCAAACAAAGGGGTATATGTTTGTATGTGAATTCGTTCACGCTTATTATATTACAAGATTCGACGTCAGATGACAACCCCTTTTGTCGAATTTCACACTTTTGTCACATTCTAAACGTTTTCATTTTTGAATAAGCTATAAAAAAGGTCATTTAGGGGGTTTATTTATGAAAAAATCTTATATTGCTCTTCTCTTTCTAGCTGTCATCGTTTCTTTTTTCTTGTACATCCTCTCTCTACTACAAGCTTTTCCTAAAATTATTGCCTTACCTCTTTTATTCGGAATCATCGTTATCACTCTCTCTTATTTCAATTATAAAAAACGATTCAAAGGGTTTTAATTTTAAAAATCAGTCGTAAAACTATCCTTTCAGTTAGAAAAACAAAGAAATTCACCTTTCTCTCCGACAAATATCGACATTGAATCTATTCAACAAAAAGACGAGGATACAATCCCTCGTCTTTTTTCATTACTTTTCTTCAAATAATAATGCTTCTAATTCATTTAATTTCTCTTCAAATACTTGTAGCGCCTCTTTTACTGGTTCAGGAGATGCCATATCTACTCCTGCTTTTTTCAGCACTTCAATTGGATAATCAGAGCTTCCTGCTTTTAAGAACTCATTAATATAACGTTCTACTGCTGGTTGTCCTTCTTCTAAAATCTGTTTAGATAGAGCTGTCGCAGCACTAAATCCTGTTGCGTATTGATATACGTAATAGTTGTAGTAGAAGTGTGGGATACGAGACCATTCTAAACCAATCTCTTCGTCGATTACTAAAGCGTCACCGAAATATTTCTTATTTAAATCATAGTAAATTTCCGTTAACATGTCTGGCGTAACAGCATGTCCTTCTTGTACTTTCTTATGAATAATATGTTCAAACTCTGCAAACATCGTTTGACGGAATACAGTACCACGGAACCCTTCTAAATAATGATTTAATAAATATAGACGCTCTTTCTTATCTTCTGTCGTTTTTAATAAATAATCATTTAGAAGTGCTTCATTACAAGTAGATGCCACTTCTGCTACGAAGATGGAATAATCACCATATACGTGCGGTTGTGTTTTTCTTGTATAGTAACTATGCACCGAATGACCAAACTCATGAGCAAGTGTAAATAAATTATTTACATTATCATGCCAGTTCATTAAAATATACGGATTTGTTCCATATGCACCAGATGAATATGCCCCGCTTCGTTTTCCTTTATTCTCATACACATCTACCCAGCGATTTTCATATGCCTCTTTCAAAATATCAACATATTCATCACCAAGTACGTTTAAAGATTTTAATAAAAGGTCTTGCGCTTCTTCGTATTTCACATTCATTTTCACTTCTGGTACAAGTGGTGTATATAAATCATACATATGAAGCTCATCAAGTCCTAGTGCACGCTTACGAATATCGATGTAACGGTGTAATAAATGTAAGTTGTCATTTACTGTTTCAACGAGTTGATCGTATACTGCTTCCGGAATATTATTATTGCTCAGTGCAGCTTGGCGAGCAGAATCATATTTACGAACACGCGCATTGAAATTATTACGTTTTACTGCTCCGCTTAACGTACTTGCGAATGTGTTTTTAAATTTTCCGTACGTTTCATATACAGCTTTAAATGCATCTTTGCGAACACGAGGATCATCACTTTCTAAGAACTGAATGTAACGGCCATGTGTAATTTCTATTTCTTCTCCGTCTTCCCCTTTAATAGATGGGAATTTTAAATCCGCGTTATTCAACATACCAAATGTATTGCTTGATGAACTCATTACTTCAGATGCTTCCGCTAATAAAGCTTCCTCAGCTTCTGATAATACGTGCGGGCGTTGACGTGTAATTTCTTCTAATGCATGTTCATATACACTTAAATCTCTATTTTCCTTCAAGAATGTTTGCAATGTATCTTCTGAAATCGATAAAATTTCAGGCACAATATACGCTGTGCTACTAGATACTTGTGAATATAAATTTGTTGCACGATCATTTAATGCTTGATATACAGAGTTTGTTGTATCTTGATCGTAACGCATATGAGCATATGTATATAACTTACCTAATCGCATTGATATTTCATCTTCATATTGCAATGCCTCAAGTAAATTGTCCGCAGAGTCACCAAGTTTCCCTTTAAATTCAGTTAACTTCGGTAATAGCTCTTTAATAGCTTGGAATTCTTTTTCCCATTCTGCATCCGTTTGGAAAATATCTTCTAATCGCCACGTACTTGCTTCTTCAATCTCGTTGCGATCTGGTAATGCTTTCGCTTTGTTTTGTTCAGACATTCTTTAAGCCCTCCTTTAAATATCTCTACTTAAGTACAATTCGTTTTTTTCTTATGTAATTCCTTCACAATCATTCTTTATTATATCCGCTTTTCCTCCTCTCATGTTAAAATTTGCCTCAAATAAAGATAGCGCATGTATTAAGCAAATCTCATCATGTTTCATAATTTCCTCCTCTGTTTTTAACATCACGGCATCCCTTATTTTTCGGTACGTATAAGTTCCCACTTTACGTAAAACACCTATATAGCATAAAAATGTCATATATTCAGTAACTGCCATTTTCCATATGTGCTGCGAAAAGTACGGAAGTATCCGCCTTTTCGTATACCTTTTTACATAACTACACACGTATTGAAGAGAAATACACTCTCCCACTGCAAGCTCCCCTATACACTTCATATATAGAAAAGCTTGCCATATAAATGGGTTTGTTTGAAAAGCAAATGCAGAAAGGAGTGGAACACCAATTTCAGAAGGAAAGCTCGCTGGGGTACATTTAAATTGATATAAGAGGCGTAATAATGACTTATAATTATAATTCCAAATCGGTAAGGCATTTTGGCGAAAGTTTTTCTTTCTCTTCTTCCACTCTTCACCCAATCTTTCTTTCCCGAAAGGAACAGGAGAAAAAAGCATTTCAAAAGTAGTCGCATCAGTTGGTAAATATATAGTATGTGAGAAAAAAACATTTGTAGAAAAGGGAGTGACAAATGCACATTTCATAAATGATTTTTGTTTCGGACAGAAGAAAATAAGAAGTGGCTGAGGATAAGATTGTAAGGAGAAAGCCATAAGTGAGGAAAATTTCATCCAATATGCAGATTGCTTTTTCAATTGATTTCCACCAACGATCCAAATGACCTGTATACCAGCTTGCCAATACGAATATGTTCTTTTGTACAGCTGCTCTATAGCGAGGTTTGCACATTGGTATTCAATTGCAATTTTTCTACCCGCCCTCTCTACAAAAACATCTGGTCGTTGCTTAATTTCTGGGAGGTAGTACTCTATATCCACCTGAAAGTTTTGACGTTTGAACCATCTATATAACAATTCTTTACCATGCATATGATACTTTGATTCCGCTTCATAAAAGGCAAGACATGAATCCACTTTTTTATGAGCAAAATGCCAACTTTTTTGTTTCCCTAATTTCATTTGCACTTCCTTTCCGCAAGCTACACAAAAGAATCGTTCTTGTTGACGCATACGGCGCAAAAGCTCTTCATTACAATTATAGAGTAAATGAATTTTTTCACCGTTTTCTCTTTTAGCGATAAATATCGTAATCACACCCTTTCAGCTCCTTATATTCTACAATTTGTTACAAATTCCTTTTAAAAAAGAGATGTCCCAATTTCGGACATCTCTTTTTATAATAAAGGTGATAATAATCGGTACGTTGATTCAACAATTCGTCTATGAAGACGTCTTTTATGAAAATGATCACCATGAATTTCACTTGATTCTTCTAAATCATCTTTAAAGTCTTGAACAAGTTTTCGAATGCTATCTGTATCATATAAAAAGGCATTTACTTCAAAATTCAAATGAAAACTTCTCATATCCATATTAGCTGTCCCAATTGAAGCTAAATCAGAATCAACGATGACAATTTTACTATGAAGAAAACCTTTTTCGTATTCATATATCTTTACTCCTGCATCTAAAAGCTCTGGGAAGTACGATCTCGATGCGTAAAAGACAGTACGCTTATCCGGTTTACTCGGCATTAATAAACGAACATCAATACCAGCAAGTGCAGCAACCTTTAATGCGGATAAAATATCATCATCCGGAATAAAATACGGCGTTGCAATCCAAATTGATTTCCGAGCAGAAGCGATCATTGCGAAATATAAATGCTTAATCGTTTCCCACTTATTATCGGGGCCACCTGCAACTAGCTGCACTCCTCCCCAATGATCACCCTCAACTGCTTTTGCTTGTAAATATTCAGGGGCTAGCACAGCCTCTCCAGTCATATAAAACCAGTCTTGAAGGAAAATAAGTTGTAAACTTTGAACCGCTTCACCACGTAAATACAAATGCGTATCTCGCCAAAAGCCAAAATATTTATTTTTCCCTAAATACTCATCACCGATATTTAATCCGCCTACAAACCCTTCGTTCCCATCAATCACAACAATTTTCCTATGATTTCGATAATTAATCTTATCGTTTAAAATCGGAAAGCGCACAGGAAAGAATGGAATCATTTCTACACCTGCATCGTTTAATTCTTCAATATACGATTTCGATAACTTAAAACTTCCAACCGCATCATATAAAAAGCGAACAACAACGCCTTCTTTCGATTTTTGTATTAAAATATCTTTAATTTCTGTTCCTAATTTATCATCACGCACAATGTAATATTCCATATGAATGTGATGTTTCGCTCGTTTTAACCCATTTAAAATAGCCCGAAACGTTTCATCTCCATTTGTTAATGTCCTCGTTTCAGTTTGAAATGAAATATTTAAAGCTCCTAATCGATCCGCTAAACGAAATAACAGTTCTTGATGCTTATGATTGCGTAAAATTCGTTCTTCGTAATCTTCATGCCCTTTATATTGTAAAAACGCCTGTTCATCAAGTAACGCCTTCTTTTGGAACATTCTTTTTCTTCGAAAATTTTGTCCAAATAATAAATAAGCAAAGAAACCAAATACCGGAAAAATCCCTAAAACAATTAACCATGTAAGTGTTTTAGATGGATGTCGATTTTCTAAGAAAATAACGCAACCAATTAAAAACGCAGATACTGTAAATAAAATACTAATAATACCTAAAATCGAAACATCTTTTATCCCAATCACATCTGAATAAAATGCTACATCAATAAACATACGTAACGAAACAAATAATGCGAACAATAGCAGTATAAAGAAAATCAGCTTTAACGTATTTTTCATCTCTTACCTCCTAACTAAGAAAGCTTTCCTATTCTTCATATAAAAAGCCGATTTCATACTACAGAAATCGGCCTACGTTTTAGCAGGAAAATTATTGCGAATCGTTTCAAGCGCATGCTCTTTCACAATTTGTTTTCCATACTCACTTACACGATGAATTGTTAAAGTTGATTCTTCTCCATATTCTAAAATAATACTTAAAATACGATCGATTTCTTCTTCATCATGTAGCACTTCATCGAATTCCACATATACATAATAGCGGTCCTCAAATGAATACAGCTCATCTTTTATATCTTCAAAGATAAGACGATGACTTAATGAAATGATATCTTCAAAATCATTAAATTTAATTAAAAAGCCAAACGTACCATCTTCATTAAAGTTTGTTCCTGTTTGTTCTTCTACCTCTTCGACTAATTCTTGTTGGAATAATGATTCGATGCCTTCATCTAGAGGAATATCTATAATTTTGTCTACCCCTATCGGTAGTTCCAGCTTTTGTCCGTCCTTTGAAAGCTCTGCTTTCGTGACAAGTACTTCAATCCCTTTATCGACTGCTTGCACTTGAATCCATAACGGTCCATCAATAAAGAAATCGTCATGATCACGAGCTTCGTCCATCATCTCCCAAAAGAGCTCTTCACTTCGTTCGCGATCATACCAAATTTCTTCACGATTAAATCCTCTATCCTCTATATCAATGTACGTAATAAAAAATTTCATCGTATGATCATTAATTCTTTCAATATCCAAAATACAACTCTCCCTTCCTGCTTAGAATTGTTATGAAGGGATTCCCCACTCATATGACAAATCAATAGATCCTTGTACTCTCATTTTATGATAAGATTCTCCAGAATGGAAATAAAATCGATTTATTTTACAAAAATAGTTATATGCCTATCTTTCCTCGATAAACTACATAAATATATTATTATAGCGATTTCTTACTTACAAAAAATTTGGACATACATTTCCACATTCCCCCGTACACTGTAATAAAGTGAAACTTCTATTAGAAGAGATTATTTAACAACAACTTTCTTCATCACATACATATAGTTCGCTTATTAAAACATCATAAATGGAGGCAGACGAATGGACTTAGAGTTTTTAACATCCGTACTAATGATTGTCGGTATCGATGTTGTATTAGGTGGTGACAATGCAATCGTCATCGCACTAGCTAGCCGAAATTTACCTGAATCGAAACGAAATAAGGCTATTTTGATCGGTACTCTTTTAGCGATTGTACTAAGAATCATCCTTACTATACTAGCTGTCTATTTACTCGACATTCCATTTCTACAATTGATTGGCGGGGTTTTACTTACATTAATTGCAGTCAATTTATTAACCGATAATAGCAACGATCTTTCTTCTATTCAAGGAAAAACAACTTTATTTCAAGCTGTGCGGACAATTGTTTTCGCGGATCTCGTTATGGGGTTTGATAATGTTATTGCCATTGCAGGTGCAGCTCACGGGAGATTTTTACTCGTCATAATCGGCTTACTCATTTCTATCCCGATTATTATTTGGGGCAGCAAACTTATTTTAATACTTATGGAACGATTTCCATTCCTCATTTATTGCGGGGCAGCGATTCTTGCCTATACTGCAGGAAAAATGGTTACACATGAAGACAGACTTGCAACCTTTTTTCATAACAATCCAAGTTTCACTACAAGCATTCCTTATTTGTTCATTTTCACTATTTTATGCATCGGCTTTATCGTACAACAAGTTCGATTACGCAATGTGAAACATTAAAAAAACCTTCTACTATATAATAGGTAGAAGGTTTTCATATTATTATAATTAATTTACAAGACGTTGTGCTTCACGTAATTGGAACGTTCTTACTGTACGTGGTAAGAAACGACGAATTTCGTCTTCGTTGTAACCAACTTGAAGGCGTTTCTCGTCAATCATAATTGGACGACGTAAAATCCCTGGATAGTCACGAATCATCTTATATAAATCTTGAAGTGGTAAAGACTCTAAGTTTACATTCAATTCTTGGAAAACTTTCGAACGAGTAGAAATAATCTCATCCGTTCCGCTTTCTGTCATACGTAAAATCTCTTTAATTTCCTCAATCGTTAATGGATCTGAGAAAATATTACGTTCTGTATAGGGAATATGATTTTCCTCTAGCCATAATTTCGCCTTTCTACAAGACGTACAGCTTGGAGAACTATATAATGTTACCATACAAAGCTCACTCTCCTTAAAGAGTACAAATTCTGTACTAAATACAGTTTTAATTTCTAACTTCAGCAATTTTTCGCGATAACTTGTCTTATTGAAAAGTACAAAAATCGCATTTCATGTAAGCAACAACTTATAATAAACAACAATTACTTTTAATAAGTAACTTCTATAATCATTATACAATAGATTTTGCAAGAAATATACAGTAAATTTCCTGCTAGTTGAGAAAACTCTTCCGTGCATTTCACTGCTATGTAACATGATTACGCTCACTTCAGCTGTACTTTAACAATAACTTTCAATCCTTTTACTACTCACTTCTCATAGATTTTTCATATAATATATAGTTATTTATCTATAATCTTCCCTATGAAAAAGAGAACGTTTTCTTACTTTTTCTTGATAAATCAATTAAGAAATGTAAGACTATACAAATGAGAATAAAAAGGAACATTTGTTCTTATTTTAACAAATATCCTCCCTCCTGTCTACACGATTTCTAAAGTAAATTAAATATTTTTCTGACATTTCTTTCTTTTTCATTTTTTATCTCATACAATAAACATACAGACAGGCAAAGGGGGAGTTTTCAAATGATTGCTTTTTTTATTGATTTTATTACGGTTGCTGCCCTCATCATCGGAATAACAGCATTGATTGGTGTCATTACAAATAGCATCGGCGAAAAGCTCTTTGGTGGAAAAGAAAAAATGAAGTTTGTTAACAAAAGTTTGGGTGTACAATCTGGCTGGAACCAAGTTGGCGGAAAAGGCATTTATAAGAAACGAACGTATTAAAAAAAAGCAGGCGATCGCCTGCTTTTTTTCTTATTTCTCTACTGACGCCCATTTAAAGCTTAAATCGCCGCCATATTTATGGTTATACATATTTTTAATTGAATCTCTTTGTAAATATGCTCTACCACGTTGATATACTGGAACAATCGCAGCATCATCAAGTAACATTTTTTCTGCTTCTAATAAGTTCTTCCAACGAGCATTTACATCGCTTCCATCTTTTTTCGCTTTCATAATGATTTCATCGTATTTTGGATTAGAGTACTTCATCTTATTTTGTGACCCATCTGTTACAAACATATCAAGATATGTAATTGGATCTGGGAAGTCCGCACTCCATCCAGAGAATGACATGACATAATCGCCCGCATCTTCTAATTTTAGTTTTTGTGCGAATGGTTGTTGTTTAATTTTTACTGTTAAACCTGGTAAATTCTTTTCTAATTCACCTTTTAAATATTCACCAGTTTTCTTTGATAACTCTACATCTTCATTTAATAATTCTAATTCGATTTCATTTTTACCAAGTTCTTTTTTACCAGCTTCCCAATATTTCTTCGCTTCTTTCACGTTTGGTTTTACAATATCCCCGTTTACAGCACGGAAATCTTTTTTATCTGGTCCTTTAATGAAGTTATCAGGAATTAATCCTGTTGCTGGCTTAGAACCGTTATTTAATAATGTATCCACGAATGGCTTACGGTCAAAAGCAAGTGAAATTGCTTTACGAATATTTTTATTTGCTAAAGCTGGATCTTTTTGATTTAAACGAAGGAAGAATACAGATGTATCTTCTACTGTTTGGAAATCTGGTTTTCCTTTATATTTATCAATAAACTCCGCTAATAACGACGCTCGATCAATTGCATTTGTTTCATATAAGTTAATTGGCGTAGATGTATCTTTTACAATATTAAAGTTTACTTCTTCAATCTTCACTTCTTTATTGTCCCAATATGACGCGCTCTTTGTCATTTTAAAGCTACGTTCATGTTGCCAATCACTTAATGTAAATGGTCCGTTATAAAGCGTTGTATTCGCTTCCAAACCAAACTTCGTACCTTGCTCTTTCACAAACTTTTCATTCACAGGATAGAAGATTGGATATACCATTAAATCTACAAGGTATGGAATTGAATTATCTAATTCCACTTCTAATGTATAATCATCAATCGCCTTTACCCCTAATTGATCCGGACTCATCTCTTTTTTATTAATTTTCTCTGCATTTTTTATATCATACATAATGTACGCTGATTTCGCAGCTGTATCTGGGTTAATCGCTCTTTGCCATGCGTATACGAAATCTTTTGCCGTCACAGGATCACCATTTGACCATTTTGCGTCTTCACGTAATTTAAATGTATATTTTTTACCATCTTCTGATTTTTGGAATTCCTTCGCTACACCAGGAACTAGCTTATCATCTTTTCCTAAACTGTATAAGCCTTCCATCGTATTACCCATTACTCTTGAAGAAACTGCATCAGCTGATAACGCTGGATCCATCGTTGGAATTTCTTGCGTTTCAATTAAGTTAATAACTTGCTTCGCACCGCTTTTCCCGCTATCCCCTTTTGCGTTCGCTTGCGGTTCATCTTTTTGGTAGCTACATGCCCCTAACATCATGCTCATTGCTACTGTTGATACTACAAAAACTGGCATCTTTTTTTTCATACTTCCACCCTCCACAAAAATGTTAGCCCTTTCATTTTCAAACAGAAAGAAATATATATATGTTCTAATAATTCATATTATACACACAAATATATTTTTTGTATATTTATATTTCTATTTCATTAAAATTTCTTGTTAAAAAATAAATCTTTGTAAACGTTTCATATTGCTGATTATTCTTACTAAAGTGTTAAAAACAACATTTTTATACTTTTCTAAATTATCAGAGAAAAATGAATTTTATATCTCATAATACTTTATGTATAATTATCCTTTTGTTTTTATCATAAAATAGCACTCTCTTCATAATAAAAATATGTAGGCTAAAATGAGTGCAAAGGTTAAGAAAGTATGTTACGATACATTTTGCTAAAAATAGATATCGGTAAAGAGGGGACGGACATGGCAGCAATTCAGGCAAAAAACGGGCCTACTGAGAAATTAAGTTTATTCTTATTAACATGGCCTATTTTTCTAGAAGTTTTTCTTTTTATGTTAATGGGGATCGCTGATACTTTCATGTTAAGTGCATTATCAGACGATGCTGTATCTGGGGTTGGTGCAGCGAATCAATACCTCCATATCGCTATTTTGGTACTAGAAGTCATCGGGAACGGCGCAGCTATCGTCGTATCTCAATACCTCGGTTCCAAACGCTTTATGGAAGCATCTAAAATATCAGCATTAGCCGTCACATTAAATTTAATAGTTGGGCTCGTTATAAGCGCTGGTTTTCTTTTATTTTCGAAACATATGATGCTCGCAATGAACTTACAAGGCGATGTACTAACGTATGCGCAAAACTACTTATCTATCGTCGGAGGAGCCATCTTCCTACAAGCTATTATTAACTCATTAGCCGCAATTATCCGTGTACACGGTTTTACAAAGCAAGCGATGTTTATTTCACTCGGAATGAATATGATTCATATCGCTGGAAACTATGTACTCATTTTCGGGAAATTTGGTTTCCCTGAGCTCGGTGTACAAGGGGCTGCCATTTCTTCTGCTGTCAGCCGACTTATAGCGCTTATTGTTTTCTTCTGGTTACTATACCGCGTTATGGAATATCGTGTAAAATTACAATATTATTTTACCTTATCAAAAGAATATATCGGGAAAATTTTAAAAATCGGGATTCCATCTGCTTTTGAGCAAGTTATGTATCAAGCTTGTCAAATTGTCTTCTTATACTATGCAACATATTTAGGAACGGAATCGTTAGCGGCTAGACAATACGCTACGAACATTTCTATGTTCACTTATTTATTCGCTATTGCAATTGGTATGGGAACAGCCATTATTATTGGCCGCCTCGTTGGTGGTGGCGAAAAAGATGAAGCATACGAACGCTTGTGGAAAAGTGTAAAATGGGCGATTGGTGTAACTTTATGTATGGTCGCTCTCGTTATTACATTCCGTACACAATTAATGGGACTGTTTACAGATAATCCGTACATTATCGGGTTAGGCGCAAGTGTTCTTTTACTAAGTGTACTACTTGAAACGGGACGTACGATGAATATCGTCATCATTAATTCGCTTCGTGCAGCTGGTGATGCAAAATATCCTGTTTTAATCGGTGCCTTCTCTATGGTGTTAATGAGTTTACCACTAGGTTACTTTTTCGCCTTTCATTTAGATATGGGGCTCGTTGGTATTTGGCTAGCAATCGCCATCGACGAATGGACACGTGCCATTATTATGTTCTTCCGCTGGAAAAGTAGAGCATGGGAGCGTTATGCACTTGTTAAACCTGAAGAACAAGAGGAGAATGTTTCTGTTCAAGTTCAGTAATTTTGCATATGGATATCACTAATGATACATGAGATTTATATCGGCGATTCTTCAAATATATCGACTGACCGACAAATGTATACAATTCTTTTATATAGTAGAAAAAGAGCCATCCTTCCATAACAGAAGAATGGCTCTTTTTCTTATTGATAAATCTCTTTATATTTCTTGTACTCCGCTTCCGAACATAGTACGAAATGTCCTGGGCGAATTTCACGCATTGTTGGTGCTTCACTACCATAATTATGCTGTGATGGATCATATACGATACGTTTACGATTGCGCTCATAATCTGGATCTGGAAGTGGAATCGCTGATAATAGTGATTTCGTATATGGATGAATTGGATTCGCATATAATTCATCACTTGTTGTTAACTCAACGATTTGGCCACGGTACATTACACCAATACGATCACTAATGTATTTTACCATTGATAAATCATGGGCGATGAATAAGTATGTTAAACCTTTTTCTTTTTGTAACTTTTTCAGTAAGTTTACAACTTGCGCCTGAATCGATACGTCAAGTGCTGAGATCGGCTCATCGGCAATGATAAATTCTGGGTCTACAGCAAGCGCTCGAGCGATACCGATACGCTGACGTTGTCCACCTGAGAATTCGTGTGGGAAACGGTTTGCGTGCTCTTTATTTAAACCAACTGTGTTTAATAGTTCATGAACACGGTCCATGCGCTCTTTTTTACTTTTCGCTAATCCGTGAATATCAATACCTTCTGCAATAATATCCCCTACTGTCATACGAGGATTTAATGATGCGTATGGATCTTGGAAAATCATTTGCATTTTACGGTTGAATTTCTTCAGTTCTGCGCGTGATTTCTTACCATGTACGTTTTCACCATCGAACAATACTTCACCAGCAGTTGCATCATATAAACGAATAATCGTTCTTCCAGTTGTCGATTTACCACAACCTGATTCTCCTACAAGACCAAATGTTTCTCCGCGGTAAATATCAAATGAAATATCATTAACCGCTTTGACAACACCACCACTCACGTCGAAGTGCTGCTTTACATTTTTTACTTCAATTAATTTCTCACGTTGTTTAGTCATGTTGTTCACCTGCTTTCATTTGAAGAATGCGTTTTTCAACGACTGCTGGCGGTTTTACTTCTGGAGCTTGCTCGTGAAGTAACCAAGTTGCCGCATAGTGCGTATCACTTACTTTAAATAAAGGTGGGTCCATTTCAAAATCAATTTTCAGTGCCTGCGGGTTACGTGGTGCAAAAGCATCTCCCTTTGGCGGCTTCAATAAATCTGGAGGCGTTCCAGGGATTGCATATAACTCTTCTTCTGAACCATCTAAACTTGGCATAGATGCGATTAAACCCCAAGTATATGGATGTTTCGGATTGTAGAAAATTTCATCTACAGTTCCAATTTCAACAACTTTACCAGCGTACATAACTGCCACTCGGTCCGCAACGTTTGCTACTACACCTAAGTCATGCGTAATGAAAATGATTGCTGCTTCTGTTTTTTGCTGAATGTCTTTCATAAGTTCTAAAATTTGCGCCTGAATCGTAACGTCTAGCGCTGTTGTCGGCTCATCGGCAATTAATAATTTCGGGTTACAAGCTAACGCCATCGCAATAACTACACGCTGTCTCATACCACCTGAGAATTGGTGAGGATATTGTTTTAAACGAGCTTCTGGATTTGGAATACCTACAAGGTCAATTAATTCTAAAGCAACTTTACGTGCATCTGCTTTACTCATCCCTTGGTGTTTAATTAGACCTTCCATAATTTGATTTCCAATTGTCATCGTTGGGTTTAATGATGTCATTGGATCTTGGAAAATCATCGCGATATCTTTACCGCGTACTTGCTGCATTTCTTTTTCTGTTAATTTCGTTAAGTCACGACCTTCAAATACGATTTCACCATTTTTAATGCGTCCAGGAGGATTCGGAATTAATCCCATTAACGCTTTAGAAGTAACTGATTTCCCTGAACCAGATTCTCCTACAATCGCCAATGTTTCTCCTTTTTCCAAATCAAAAGTAACGCCGCGTACAGCTTGTACTTCACCTGCATGTGTATCAAAGGAGACTTGTAAATCTTTTACCTCTAACAATGTTTTCATCTTTGCCTCTCCCCTCTTTTACTTACGCATTTTTGGATCTAACGCGTCGCGTAATCCGTCTGCCATTAAGTTAAACGCTAAAATTAATATACTGATGACAACCGCAGGGATGAACATCATATGCGGATACGTTTGAATAGATTTATAACCATCATTTACAAGAGAACCTAGTGACGCAAATGGCGGCTGAATTCCTAAACCGATGAAACTTAAGAACGCTTCACCAAACACCGCTGATGGAATTGTAAACATTGTCATTACGATAATAGGTCCCATTACGTTTGGAATTAAATGTTTCACAATTAATTGTGTATTTGTTGCACCTAATGTACGAGATGCTAATACATATTCTTGGTTTTTTAACTTTAAGATTTGTCCACGAACAATACGCGACATCCCTATCCAACCTGTAATCGCCATCGCGAGTGTAATTGACCAAATACCAGATCCCATAATGATTACCATTAAAATAACGATGATTAAGTATGGAATACCGTTAATAATCTCCATAATACGTTGCATAATGTTATCTACTCTACCGCCGTAGAATGCTGAAATACCTCCGTATGCAACCCCAATTACTAAGTCAATTGCTGCTGCTAAAAGAGCGATATATAATGATACGCGTGTACCTTCCCATGTTCTTGTCCATAAGTCACGGCCAAGATCATCTGTACCAAACCAGAAGTACTCTTTAATATCACGTTTTTCATATTGGTCAACACCATATTGATCTGTACCGTCAAATGGTAACCAATGAACATTTTCAATAACTGGAATTTTTGGTGGTAATTTCGCTCGACCTAAATCTTGCTCTTTATACGAGTGTTTACTTACCATCGGTCCAAAAATCGCTAATAGTGCAATGATAACTAATAATACAAGGCCAAGCATCGCACCTTTATGTTGGAATAAACGTCTTCTTACATCTTGCCAAAACGTTAGGCTTGGACGGGCAATGACTTCATTATCAACATTATTTTGATTGGCTTGTTGAAATAAATCTGGAGATAATTTTTGTACATCTTTCATCATTTTTTCCCTCCCGCTAAACGAATACGAGGATCAATAATTCCGTATAAAATATCGACAATGAAAATAACTAAAATGAAGATTGCACTATAGAAAATCGTAGTTCCCATAATAACTGTATAGTCATTTAAAGTAATCGATTTAACGAATTGTTCCCCAAGTCCTGGTACAGCATAAATTTGCTCGATAACAAGTGTTCCTGTAATTAATGCCGCAACCATTGGTCCTAAAATTGTTACAACTGGAATTAACGCGTTACGAAGTGCATGTTTGACAATGATAACGCCTTGGCTAATTCCTTTCGCTTTCGCTGTTAAAATGTAATCGGCTTGCATAACTTCAATTAATTCTGCACGAGAGAAACGTGCGATTGTTGCGATAACTGACATCGATAATGCAATTGTAGGCATTACAGTAAACTCTGGTCCTTTCCAGAATGCTACTGGGAACCAGCCAAGTTTTACCCCTACGAAATATTGCAGTAATGCGGCGAATACGAATGATGGTACCGACATTCCGAGTACCGATATAACTGTTGCACTATAATCTACCCACGTATTATTACGAAGTGCGGCAACAATACCTAAAATTAAACCGATAAATGTTCCTAATATAATCGCTTGTAAACCTAATTGGGCTGATGGTCCAATACGATCCACAATCATGTCTGTTACTGGGCGGTTATCATATTGGAATGATACCCCTAAATCACCTTTTGCTAGGTTACCTAAGTAACGTGCGTATTGAACTGGTACCGGATCATTCAATCCGTATTTTTCAAGAATGATTTCTTTTTGTGCCGGTGATAGCTTCTCCTGGTTTTTAAGCGGAGAACCCGGAAGTAATTTCATCAAAAAGAAAGTCAGTGTAGTAATTAAAAATAATGTCAAAGCCATGTACACGAAACGTTTTAATACATAACGTCCCATATCAAGCACCTCCCCGTTTTTCTCAAAAGCAATAAGATAGTTTAAAATATTCTTACTTTTATTTTTTTAAAATAAGAGCATATGCCCATCATAGGCATATACCCTTGTAAACGATGGAAAAAAAGATTATTTTTGTTCAACAGATGCCCATTTGTAAGTTAATTTACCACCATAGTTAATTGGGATAATATCTTTTACGGCACCTTTTACTACATACGCTGAACCTTTTTGGAAGATTGGAGTGATAACTGCATCCTCTTTAATTAACATCTTCTCTACTTCTAGAAGGTTGTCCCAGCGAGCTTGTAAATCTTTTGTATCTGTTTTAGCTTTTAGGATTAACTCATCATATTTCTGATTAGAATACCCTGTTTTATTTTGAGAACCATTCGTAACAAACATATCTAAATATGAGATTGGATCTGGGAAATCTGGTCCCCAAATACCAAACGCAATATCATATTGCTGAGAATCTTCTAATTTATTTTTTTGTGCGAATGGTTGCTGTTTAATTTTAATTGATAAACCTGGTAAGTTCTTTTCCATCTCACCTTTTAAGAATTCCCCAACCTTTTTAGCATCTTCATTATCAAAGTTTAAGAATTCTAGTTCGATTTTATCAGTTCCAAGCTCTTTCTTCGCTGTTTCCCAAAGCTTTTTCGCTTCTTTTGGATTTGTTTCAACTAGCTTTCCATTTTCAGCTCGGAAATCTTTTTTATTCGGACCTTCAGCGAAATCTTTTCCAACAAATCCGTAAGCTCCAATTGCACCGTTATTTAAAATAACTTTTGCAATGTTATCACGGTCAAAGGACATTGAAATTGCTTTTCTTAAGTTTTTATTACTTAAGTACTGATTACTTTGATTAAATCTTAAGTAAGCAACCCCTGCTTCTTTTCTTGTTTGGAACTCTGGACTTTTTCTAAACTTATCAACAAATTCAGACGTTAAAGCCGCTCGGTCAATCGCGTTTGTCTCATATAAATTTACATCAGTTGCTGTATTTTTTACAATATTAGAGGGTGTTGCAAAACTAAAATAAACATGCAATGTTATGAATCAGAAAAACTAGCTGAACATGCAATAGATAGCGATTTTGACCATACCAACGTGGCTGTTCCAACCCTTTATCTTTGAGTTTACTAAACTGTTGTTCAATTTTCCTACGTTCTTTCATCAATTGTTTACCAAAGATAGTTTGTATAAAATGAGATAATACACGACGATGTGTACTCTTATTTTGTTCACCATTCCTAGGATTGATTGGATTCATGGCAAAGATGTTACATGTTCGTGCAATTTCATAAATACGTTGACTATCGTAAGCAGCATCTGCAACGGAAAATAACACATTTTGATCTTTTATATCCTGAAGCAATACAG
>NZ_CP147983.1:1118557-1243807 GCF_045291115.1 Bacillus sp. PPSBB_2 | reverse complement strand
CCCTTTTCACGAAACCAAGTACCTACACGTGAAAAAGTAGAAACGTGAGGAACGAAATATAAACCACAAGATACACGAAATGAAGGATATTGATGCAAAAAACGTGTTAATTTGCGTAAAGAGTCAATTTGAAATACAGTTTTCAAGAAAAAGCATTTCAGTAAGGCTTTTCTACAGATTGGTGGGCGACCTGTCACAGGCGGAACGCCTTCAATAGTTAAACTGTCTACGTATGCAAATAAAATCTGTAAAATGGATTGATTTTCATCAAATTTGGTTATCATACTAGTAAATCCGTCCTTTCTGGAGATAGTTTCGGTTACTATCATTTTTCCAGGAAAACGGATTTTTTTATGCATTCATTTTTGGATATTTATGAGTTTTGCAACACCCTCAATATTAAAGTTGATTTCTTCGATTTTAACCGTTTTATTATCCCAATATGAAGGATTCTTCTTGAATTGGAAACTTTGTTCATGTTTCCAATCACTCATAACGAATGGACCGTTATATAATGTTGTATTTGCCTCTAAACCAAATTTATCACCTTGTGCTTTTACAAAGTTTTCATTTAGTGGGTAAAATACTGGATAAACTGTTAAATCGATAAAGTAAGGAACGGGATTGTCTAATTCTACTTCTAATGTATAATCATCAATCGCTTTTACACCTAATTGGTCAGCAGGTAATTCTTTTTTATGAATTTTCTCTGCATTTTTAATATCGAACATAATGTACGAATACGTTGCTTTTGTATCTGGATTTACTGCTCTTTTCCATGAATACACAAAATCTTTAGCTGTTACAGGTTCCCCATTCGACCATTTCGCATCTTTTCTTAATTTAAATATGTATTTCTTCCCATCATCTAGCTTTTCGACATCTTCTGCAACTCCAGGCATTCTCTTTTGATCTTTGCCAATACGATATAAACCTTCCATCGTATTATTTAATGCTGTAGAAGATGAAGAATCAGATGCTAATGATGCATCCATTGACGGAATTTCAGATAACTCTGTTAAATTAAGAATCTGTTTTCCGTTACTACTACTCGTAGCGTTCTCTTTCCCTTTTGCTTTTGCGTCATCTTTTTGGTAGCTACACGCGCTAAGCAACATACTTGCAGTTAAAGTTGATGCAAGTAATAACGGTATCTTTTTCTTCATGTTGTGTTGCCTCCCCTAATTGCACTTCCTGTACCCTCACTTGTTAAAAAGTAGAATTGAAAGAATAATCTCCAAGTTTCTACAATTTTCATTATACATATAATATAACAATTGTGAATATAGTTTTTTGTTTTTTTGTTAAAATTTTTAATAAAATATTTATATTTTTAATTTTTCGTAAAGGGATACATTAACATTGCTACCATCATCTTAAAATCAGACCTTTAATTGCGTATAATTTTCAAAAAATTAATCCTAGTACTTATTATAGCTTTTATAGTATAATAATTCTAGTAATATTTTGACGGAGGGGAATATTTTGAATAAAGTTTTTTTTCATACTTGTATACTAATTTTTATAGCGATGATTGCTTCTAGTATTGGTGCATTCCTCATTTCATCTCAATTTTTGTTGAACTTTGTCAACATTTTGTTTTATATTGCACTGTTTTTTATTCTGATCGGCGGGTTTTTATACATATTTCAAAATGGTTTTTTCAATGTAACCATTTACGCATTCCAAAGAGTATTTGGTACGAACAAAAAGATTGACTCTTTAATTGAAGAAGTCGAGGAACCTACAGATAAGAAAGAACGTATTTATAAAACATATTCATTCAAATGGACATATCCAATTTGTATTACAGGTATCTTCCTTGGGTTGTTCTCGACCCTCATTAGCTTTACTATTTTGATGTAGTTTGCAAACACTATCCCATATGATATAATAATCAGCAAAACATTTTGTTATAAAACTTTAGTTCTTTCATATTAAAAGAGCTCAAGTAACAATAAATAAATTTATATGTATGCGATGATAAAGAAGAGTACATATTGAGGCAATTTCAGAGAGCTTGTGGTTGGTGTGAACAAGTAATTGTACAGTATGGAATGGGCTTTTGAGCACCAAACCGAACCGAAAGTAGTAGGCTTTGGCGTTATATCCAAACGTTATTATGGATTAGAGAGATTTCACAGTAGTGAAATAATTAGGGTGGTACCACGGTCCATTCGTCCCTATAGTTTTTGGGATGAATGGGCTTTTTTGTTTGCCTTCTCTTCCCCACATCACGCATTCTATTTTAGGAGGAATTACTTATGTCAGTTATCTTTTCTGGTATTCAACCAAGTGGAACGATTACACTTGGAAACTATTTAGGAGCAATGAAGCAGTTTACAGAGCTTCAAAATGAGCACGACTGTTATTTCTGTATTGTAAACCAACATGCGATTACAGTACCTCAAGATCCCGTCGGGCTTCGTAAAAACATCCGCAGTCTTGCTGCACTTTATGTAGCATGCGGCATCGATCCTGAAAAAGCTACTTTATTTGTACAATCAGAAGTACCAGCACACGCTCAACTAGGATGGATCATGCAATCTGTTGCTTACGTTGGAGAATTAGAACGTATGACGCAATATAAAGATAAAGCTTCTGGTAGAGATTCAGTTCCAGCTGGATTACTTACGTATCCACCATTAATGGCTGCTGATATTTTACTTTACAACACTGAAATCGTGCCGGTTGGTGATGACCAAAAGCAACATATCGAATTAACACGTGATTTAGCAGAGCGTTTCAACAAACGTTACCGCGAAATCTTCACAATGCCTGAAATTCGCATTCCAAAAGTAGGAGCTCGCGTTATGTCATTAACAGAGCCTACGAAAAAAATGAGTAAATCTGATCCGAATCCAAAATCAATGATTAGTATGCTTGATGAGCCAAAAACAATCGAAAAGAAAATTAAGAGTGCTGTAACTGACTCTGAAGGTATTGTGAAATTTGATAAGGAAAACAAACCTGGTATCTCTAATTTATTAACAATCTACTCTTCATTCTCTGGAAAAACAGTTGAAGAAATCGAAGCAATGTACGAAGGAAAAGGATACGGCGACTTCAAAGGCGACCTAGCGCAAGTAGTCGTAGAAGCAATTCGTCCAATCCAAGACAAATATAACGAACTAATCAACTCACCAGAACTAGACGAAATCCTAGACAAAGGTGCAGAAAAAGCAAACCGCGTTGCATTCAAACAACTACGCAAAGTAGAAAACGCAATGGGACTAAGCAGAAAACGTAGGTAACATATAAAGCGGAGGCAGCTCGTTCAGCTCTTCGTGTCTAAGAACCTTTCGCATAGAAGACGCTTTTTGTCTTCTTATGCGAAAGGTTCTTAGACACGAAGAGCTTGCTGCCGGAGCTGGATTTCTACAAAAAGCGGAGGCGGCTCGTTTAGAATGTGAGGGGGATGGAGCTCCTGACGTAGAGGCGCTTTTTGCCTCGCAGGAAGGCGCGAAGCCACCGAACATTCTTGCTGCCGGAGCTAGATTACTACAAAATTAAAAAACCGCCAATTGGCGGTTTTTTAATTTACCTTTTGCTCATTTTCCATTTCCCATAACTTTTCAAAAAATGGCTGTCCTTTTACGAGACGCTCGCATAATTGTTCGTGCTTATCAGACCAGCCTGTTTTCGCTTCATCATACAGCTTAGCCCAAATATCTTCAAATTCCATATGTTGAACCATTCCATATGCTGATGGATCCCACTCTGTGAACCAATAGCGAATTTCTGCTGTGTTTTTCGTTGTATGTAATTGATCTAACGCCATAAATAATAATTGTTTTAGCTGTCTTTCTTTACGAGTCAAGCCATTCATAATGAAAGGCGATGGTGATAAAATGTGATGTTCTTTTTCTGTTTCTTCTACTTGGAACTCATACTTTTCTGCTTGTACGTTTTCTACCATCTCATATACCATCTGCTCTTGGCGTGGTATAAGTCTACTTTTGCGAATTGGTACATTGTAACCAATTGTGTCAATCGCAATAATTCCTTTTCCATCTGTAACAACAAAGCAATACTCTTGCTGCAAACGTTCATGATTTTTACGAATATAAGCCTTATGATGTACGTCTTCCAGCATTTTTTGCGGAAGCTCTAACAATTCGTTCTCGATGTAATGATATAATGTGGCATCTACTTTTAATAATGGCACTTGATCTAATAGCTCAATCGTATCATCTTTCCGCCATTCGTAAAAATGACAAACGTTATACCCATTTTCTTCACCTTCAAACCAATTTACCCATACATCATGTAGATATAACATTCACTACCCCTCACTTCACTACTGTTTGTACCAATCATTATGTTCATTTTTGCTTAACTTTATTCCACTTTAGGAAATATATTCTAATTATTATTTTTTCTTCTATTAATACTAAAAAAACAGGAAATAGAACTCCTGTTTTTTTATATATGAAATGTACTTGCTTTATTCAATATTTCTTTTGCATCTATAGATAATAAAGAAAGTGTATCTTCTCCTTCCAAAGTTACACAATCTTTGACAATATGAAATCCAAGCGCATAGCCAAGCATCTTCGGATAAGAGTGAAAGCCATTTAATAAGATGTCATGTTCCCTTGTTCCTCGTTTTATACTTATTCTTTCATGTACAACATTTTTCCAATAATAAACAGCCTCTTCTTTTGAAAGATACGCCGTCCACGGTGCATTGTTTTTTTCTGTATACCTTTCTGTTACTGCTTGTTCCGCTAGCCCTTCCATAATCATCGTATCAAGTAATGTATATTCTGTTTCTTTCGTCTCAATTTGATGTAACCTGCATATGTGATGATATTCATGCGCCAATAACACTTTTAATTCTTCTACCGAATTCCGCCCACATACGAATAAGAAAATAACATGACGCATAGATAATCCAGCCCTACCGTTATACTCTTCTTGTACAGTTCGATTATAGGAATCTGATAATAAAATAAAGACAGGGACATCTGGACCTTTTAACCAATTTTTCAGTTTATCATACTCCAGGCTCAATTCTTTCCAAATTTCCTTTTCCTCTAATTCTTTAATTTCCTTTTCTCCGCGCATGATCGGGCGATACATCCCTTTTGAAATTAAAAAGCGATACAACCTTTCTTTTGGCAACGGAATATACTTCGTAAATTTCTCACAAAGTTTTTCTGGCCGTCCATAATATAAATGTAGCCATTCAGCTGTTTCAACAATCCCCATCTTTATCCCTCCTTTTTCTTATGTATATGCTACAGGAGAAAAAGGCGTAAAAATAAATAAGGAGTTTTTTCGCAATCTATTGCGAAAAAACTCCTTATTTCATCTATTATTTATACGATTTAAATACTAACACTGCGTTATGACCACCGAATCCTAATGAGTTACTTAATACTGCATTTACTTCTTGGTGTCTCGCTTGATTTGGTACGTAATCTAAGTCACATTCTGGATCTGGTGTCTCATAGTTAATTGTTGGAGGAATTACTCCGTCTGTAATTGATTTAATAGAGAAAATCGCTTCAACAGCACCAGCTGCTCCTAATAAGTGACCTGTCATTGATTTCGTTGAGCTAATTGCTACTTTATACGCGTGCTCGCCGAAAGTTTCTTTAATTGCCATCGTTTCATATTTTTCATTCGCATCAGTACTTGTACCGTGCGCATTAATGTAATCAATATCTTCTGGCTGTAGGCCTGCATCAGCTAAAGCTTGACGCATTGCACGCACTCCGCCTTCCCCACCAGGAGCAGGCATTGTAATATGGAATGCATCTCCAGTTGCACCATAACCAGCAATTTCCGCGTAAATGTGAGCACCGCGTGCTAATGCGTGCTCTAATTCTTCAAGAATTAGAATACCTGAACCTTCACCCATTACGAAACCGCTACGGTTTTTATCAAATGGACGGCAAGCTGTTGCTGGGTCTTCATTAAATGTTAATGCTTTCGCTGAGCTAAATCCTGCGAATGCCATACTTGTTAGCGGCGCTTCTGCTCCGCCTGTAATCATTGCATCAGCATCACCACGCTGAATTGCTTTAAATGCATCACCAATTGAGTTTGCACCAGATGCACAAGCCGTTACAGAACAAGTGTTAATTCCTTTTGCTCCTGTTGCGATTGATACTTGACCTGCTGCCATATCTGGAATCATCATCGGCACGAAGAATGGGCTCACGCGGCGTGGGCCTTTCTCAGTAAAAATCTTAAATTGTTCTTCGTATGTTTCCATACCGCCAATACCAGATCCAATCCATACACCAATTCGAGGTCCGTTTTCTTCTGTAATTTCAAGCTTTGCATCTGCAACTGCCATTTTCGCTGCTGCTACTGCATATTGTGTAAAGCGATCCATACGGCGCGCTTCTTTTTTATCAATATATTTCTCGACTTCAAAGTCGTTAATTTCCGCTGCTACTTTTGCTGGAAATAGTTCTGGATCAATTCTTGTAAGTCGCCCGATTCCAGATACACCCTTTTTAATGTTTTCCCACGCTGTTTCAACATCTGTTCCGACCGGTGTAACAGCTCCTAGTCCTGTAATTACGACCCTCTTTTTTTCCATACAAAATACACTCCTTTTTTTCTCTCAGTCCTTATTTACCCCAACGAAGAGCGACTGCTCCCCATGTTAATCCGCCGCCAAAACCAACAAGTATAATTAAATCACCGTCTTGAATACGTCCGTTTTGCAATTCCTCTACCATTGCAATCGGAATGGAAGAAGCTGATGTATTACCGAACTTCTCAATTGTCATACTCATTTTTTCTTGTGGTAAATTTAACCTCTCTCTTGCAGATTCCATAATACGAATGTTTGCTTGATGCGGTACTAAGAAATCCACATCTTCTTTCGTAAGACCAGCTTTATCTAAAACGCGAAGACAAGAATCACCAAGTTGACGAACGGCAAATTTAAACACTTCTCTGCCATTCATCATAACATACTCGTCTTGATAAAGGTGCTTGCCGCCACTTCCGTCTGCTCCTAATTCAAAAGATAGAACACCTTTACCTTCTGAAACAGCTCCCATTACGATAGCACCGGCTCCGTCTCCAAATAGTACTGCTGTATTTCGATCGTTCCAGTCTACAATTTTAGATAGTTTATCACTACCAACTACTAATACATTTTTATACGTTCCTGTTTGAATAAATTGCTGCGCTGTAATCATTCCGTACATAAAACCGGCACATGCTGCACTTAAATCCATTGCAGCTGCATGTTTCGCTCCTATTGCTTCTTGAATTACACAAGCAACTGCTGGAAAAGCACGATCTGGTGTTACTGTTGCTACTAAAATAAGATCGATATCCTCTCCGCTAATTCCTGCATCTTCAAGTGCTTTTTTAGAAGCCTCTACGGCCATATATGAAGTATCTATTGTAGCATCGGCAATGCGTCTTTCTGCAATTCCCGTTCTCGTACGAATCCATTCATCGGATGTTTCCATTATTTTCTCTAAATCGTGATTTGTGACTACTTTTTCTGGCACATATCTTCCGATCCCTAAAATGCCCACGTTCACATCGCAGCCCTCCGTTTTATATCAATTATTATGACTTGGTACTAATTTTAAAACATAAATGTATTTTTGTCTAGAATATATTTCGCATAAAACAGAAAGCTAACGCATTATTCACGTTATTTTTCATTAAAAGAAACAGAAACATACCTCTTAAATATAAAAAGGCTCAAACCGCTTCTATTCACGGTTCGGGCCTCTCTTCCATCTTAAAAAGATGCTTTTTATTCTTGATCTGCTTTCCTTCTAAACTAGAGAGTTCTCCTCACTACTTTTCCTTTATCCTCTTCATATCTCTGGTTTTCTCCCAGGCGAGAATAAAAAAGGCCCTGACCGCTTCTATTCACGGTTCGAGCCTCTCTTCCATCTTAAGAAGATGCTTTTTATTCTTTTTATTCTTTATCTGCTTTCCCGAGCTCATAGGCCTCGTTCATAACTTTCATTAACAACTCTAACACCGGCTGTGCCTTCTCCATATCAAGTGCAATTCCATTATCATCTAAAATTGCCTTTGCTTCCGGTAAATGCTTCATTGCGATTTGTAAAAACTGCATGCTTTTTTCGTTCATATTATGCTCTTCCTCTCCATTAAAACTTTCACATACAATAGTGTAACACGCGTACTACCCTTCGTATAACTCTTTATATTTTTTCATGTGTGCCAGTTGTTTATTTAAACCGTATTCTAACGGAGTATTTCTTTTTATTGAAATTACCTCGATAGCCTCATCTCTTACTTCGTTATTATTTTTATTTACTTTATCATCCGCGCGTAAAAGATTCATACCTTTTTCCCATAATGACTGTTTACCACTAAGTAAATTGTATATACCAAGCTGCGCCCCGTTCGTTCCATTTTCCCATAAGTATTCACATACATCTTCAACGTAAAGTAAATCATTCCCCTTTTCCTCAATCGTACAACGGCACTCTTTTTCACCTAATTCTGATAAAATAAGCTGATGAAACATCATAAAGGACGGTTGCCACGGTCCATATAATGTTGGAACTCGAAATACACTATATTGTAAATTCCCTTTTTTCAATCCTTCTTCTACTTTCAAAAATAGGCGCTTATTTTCGGATTCATCTGTACTGCCTACTTCAATAGAAGAAATTAAATTTAACTTCACTTTTTGTTCTTCACACATTCTTATAATTCGCTTTAAATATTGTAATATGACTCTTTCATTCCGAAATCCACTTTGCTGATTTGGCTCATATAAGCAAAAATAAACAGTATCGAATCTCTCTTCCTCAACCGATCTCCATCCATCTTCATCTCTTATCGAATAATACGTAAATAACGCATTTCGCCCAATTAATAATAACTTCTCTTCATTAATTTTCGTCATACTATCGAATTCATCAAAATCAAGACCATAGACTTCCACTTCTTCTGCAATCATTTTATTTACAAGGTGATAACCTACAAACGTAAGTGCACCTATTATCAGCACGCGTTCCATACCACCAACCCTTTCCCTCTGAAACAAATAGCTCCTCATTTATGTATATGGGAGCTTCATAATTCTTCTTCATATTTTTTAAAGAAATCAGTCGTTTGCCTAACCATTTTATATTTCACATCTTGCAGATGGAACAAGACAGAAGTATCACATTGATTTAGTTGCCTCATTTTCTCATATCTACGCAACTGCTGTTTTCTTCCTCTTTTTTCTTGTGTTGATACGAAAATTTTAACAGGTACACAAGATGGAAGAAGCGTAAATGATTTCTTATTTATTTTTGATTCTAATTCTTCTTCTTTGGCATCATACGCCAAACTTAATTCCTTCACGAGTCTCTTGTAAAAAAATTTATGCTCTTTCTCAAAACTTACATATTCCGGTAAATCTAAACACGGATTTAGCATAACAACAGAGCGTATACACTCAGGGTATTTGTTCATCATTTCGAGTGCTACAAGTGCTCCCATACCATCTGCCATAATGTGCATTTTCGCATTCAATGTCTCTTTTCTCAACACAACGTCATATAAACGTTTCGCTAGACGAACAGATTGGTCGTTTCCCCAATGTCTTCCGTATAAATTAGAGGAAAAGACCGTGTAGCCTTGTTCAATAAGACCATGTAAAAAATAAGATTTACCCGCATGTTGTGTCCATAAACTTGTACCATTCTCAATAAAGTAGTTATAATCACCGAGGAGCATAACAGAAAATCCATTTGGCTTCTCCGGTAAATAAATGACACATGGTTCTTTTTCTAAGTAAAAAAAACGTTCCGTAATACTCATTTTTCCCCCGCCTTATTTTCTAAACATATAAAAGTACTCTTTTATAATGTATGAACGGAATGCAAATTTGCGTTGAAAAATCTACAAATATTTTTCTATATTCTTTTTTCAATTGTGTTACAATAAGGACAGATTGAACGAATAGAGGTGTAAAATATGCGTTTCATTTGGGCATTAATTTGGTCGTTCTTACTTGTACATATGATGAGCTATGTAATCGGCTCTATGACTGGCGGTACATACGACTTTAACCAAGCGTCTATTTTCTCAGTTGTTCTTGCTGTGTTAGTACTAGCAATTTCAGCTGCAATTCCAAACGAACCAGTAGAACAACACTAAAAAAAGAGTCCGGATTTTATCCGAACTCTTTTTTATTTTTATTTCACATGAACGACTAATTCGTTATTTTCTACATCAACAACTACGTGACTATTATCAGTAATTGTTCCTGCAATTAATTCTCGTGCTAATTTCGTTTCCACTTGACGCTGTACGTATCGTTTTAATGGACGAGCTCCGTACATTGGGTCGAAACCGGCTTCCACAACAAATTCTTTTGCTGCATCTGTTAATTCTACTGTAATGTGACGGTCAGCTAGACGACCTTGTAGTTCTTTTACAATTTTATCAACAATGCCTTTAATTTCATTCGTTGTAAGAGGTTTGAATAAAATAATTTCATCCACACGGTTTAAAAATTCAGGGCGGAAATGTCCTCTTAATTGCCCCATTACAAGGTCTCTTGATTCCTCTTTAATCGAACCATCTTCTTCTAATCCATCTAGTAAATGAGCAGATCCAATATTTGAAGTCATAATAATAACTGTATTTTTAAAGTCCACTGTACGACCTTGCGAATCTGTAATGCGTCCATCATCTAACATTTGTAATAAAATGTTGAATACTTCTGGATGTGCTTTTTCAATTTCATCTAATAAAACAACGGAATATGGTTTACGTCTTACCGCTTCTGTTAATTGACCGCCTTCTTCATATCCTACATATCCAGGAGGTGCACCAATTAAGCGAGACACGGCGTGTTTTTCCATATACTCAGACATGTCAATGCGAATCATTTGCTCTTCACTATCGAATAAAGACTGGGCTAACGTTTTTGCAAGTTCTGTTTTACCAACACCTGTTGGCCCTAAGAAGATGAAAGAACCAATCGGGCGGTTCGGATCTTTAATACCAGCGCGAGCACGAAGAACTGCGTCTGACACTAAGCTTACTGCTTCCTCTTGTCCGATGACACGCTCTGATAAGATTTGCTCTAAGCGTAATAATTTCTCGCGTTCACCTTCCACGAGTTTCGCAACAGGAATACCAGTCCAGCGTGAAACAATATCTGCAATTTCTTCTTCACTTACTTCCTCACGTAATAAACGATTTTCTTGTTTATTATGCGCGCCCATTTCTTCCGCTTCTTTTAACTCTTTTTCAATTGCGGGAATTTTCCCGTGACGAAGTTCGGCTGCTTTATTTAAATCGTAATTGCCTTCTGCTTCTTCTAATTCACGACGCAAACGCTCTAAATGTTCACGTAAGTCACGAACTTTGTGAATGTCTTCTTTTTCTTTCTCCCATTTCGCTCTCATGCCACTTGCAACTTCTTTTAAATCCGATAATTCACGTTGCAATGTTTTTAGACGCTCTTGGCTACCACGATCCGTTTCTTTCCCAAGAGCCGCTTCTTCAATTTCCAGCTGCATAATGCGGCGCGTTACTTCATCTAATTCTGTTGGCATAGAATCAATTTCTGTACGAATTGTTGCACACGCTTCATCAACAAGGTCAATTGCTTTATCAGGTAAGAAGCGATCTGAAATATATCGATCTGATAAAACTGACGCTGCTACAATCGCACGGTCATGAATATTTACACCGTGATAAATTTCAAAGCGTTCTTTTAATCCACGTAAAATGGAAATTGTATCTTCAACAGTTGGTTCTTCTGCTAATACTTGTTGGAAACGTCTTTCTAGCGCTGGATCTTTCTCAATATATTTGCGATATTCATCGAGCGTCGTCGCCCCGATACAATGCAGTTCACCGCGCGCAAGCATCGGTTTTAACATATTTCCTGCATCCATGGCTCCCTCTGTTTTACCAGCTCCAACTATTGTATGAAGTTCATCAATGAATAATAAAATGCGTCCTTCACTCTTTTTAATTTCATTTAATACAGCTTGCAGACGCTCTTCGAACTCACCACGGAATTTCGCACCAGCTACGAGTGCACTCATATCTAACGCAAAAATCGTTCTATCTTTCAATCCTTCAGGTACATCCTTTTTCACGATACGCTGTGCTAGCCCTTCAACGATTGCTGTTTTACCAACACCTGGCTCCCCAATTAAAACCGGATTGTTTTTCGTTTTACGTGAAAGAATACGGATTACACGTCGTATTTCACTATCACGGCCGATTACAGGATCAATTTTCCCTGCTCTCACTTCCGCCACTAAATCACGACCATATTTTTCTAACGCTTCATAAGTTGCTTCTGGATTTTGACTCGTCACTCTTTGATTCCCCCGAACTGTCATTAAAGACTGTAATAAGTTATCTTTCGTAATATGCAATCTTGTAAATAATTGATTTATATCGCCTTTTTCTTCAGAAAAAGCAAGCAATACATGTTCTACTGAAATGTAATCATCCTGCAGTTTTTCTGCTTCTTTTCCTGCTCTTACAAGAAGTTGTTGCAGAGCGCTCGTTACATACAATTTTCCAACTTCTGCACCGCTCCCCGTTACAGAAGGTTTCTTTTTAATTAAACTTTCAGCACCTTGCTTTAATGCTTCTATATCAACATTCATTTTTTGAAATATACGTACTGCTAATCCATCTTGCTCTTCTAATAATGCAAGTAATAGATGAACAGTATCCACCTCTTGGTGATGATGAGATACCGCTAAAGATTGGGCACTCATAATCGCCTCTTGTGTTTTTGTTGTCATTTGATTTAAGTCCATCTTTACAGCCCTCCAAAAGTTTGACTTTCTTTGACCTTTGATTTGATTATACGCCAACTGACTTTTTTATACAATAATTTTGCCTATGTATTTTCAAACTTATTATTTGAAAAAGAAAAAGAGAGCATTCATTATACCGCTAAAAAATACGGTAAATGAAATTACAATGTGTAACGACAAAAAAGCCGCAATAATGATTGCGGCTTCTGTTACGGTTTTCTTTTATATGTCCACTGGCGGTTATGATTCGTGTTATCCGGAAACTTTTCACCGGCAGTTAATTTCACCATTTGCGGATCTTTCACCATACTTCCCGTTTCACCAATTTCTACGTAAATGCCATCATTCGGCGCTTTTTGTCCAGAACGAAACCTGCGATTTTGTCCCATCTTCATTCTCCTTCCATGACGTCTTGCCTCATTAGTATATCCATTTTAAAAGAAAGCTTTTCTGTCATGTTTAGGAAACAGTACTACATCTCATTCTTGTACATATATATGAATGACACAAGCGTAAGCAGGGATTTCTTTCCTACTTGTAGAAAAAAAAAGAAACCAACCTACTCTAGGCTAGTTTCAAAGGAGAGTCAAACATATACGAGAAGATTACATGTTCATTATATGCCTCATCACACGAGCAATGTAACCCTTTTCACAATTTGTACATAATGAAAGAAACATTGTTTGAACTTTCTAAAAAGATGTTGACTTTTCTTAATTTTCAACGATAAATAGTAGACACCACAGCACTTTGAGACGTAAGATGGATATATAGTGAAATTTCCATCTATGGTGATTCCACCGAGTCTAACCTCTTATTTCTGCATATTAAAAACGGAAATACAGATAGATACAAAAAAATTATTATAAGAGGTGAAATTATGAACAAACAACATTTAATCGCATTAGACTTAGACGGCACTTTATTAACAGACAACAAAATAATTTCCACTCGAACGAAACATACAATTGCAAAAGCAAAGGAACAGGGACATATTGTCGTTATTTCAACAGGACGTCCATTCCGTGCTAGTTATGATTACTATAAAGAACTTGATCTTAACACACCTATCGTAAACTTTAACGGCGCTTACGTACATCATCCTCTTGATTCAAACTGGGGAACACATCACTCTCCTCTTGAGCTAGCAACAGCGCAAGAAATTGTCCGAGCTTGCTTTGATTTTGGCGTAAAAAATATATACGCGGAAGTAATGGACGATGTGTATGTTCGTGAAATTGATGAAGATAAAAAACATATTTTCGAATTCGGCTCTCCTAAGATTTTTACGGGAGACTTATTAAATATTTTAAACGATCATCCAACTTGCTTATTAATTGACGCCCATGACGAGCATTCTACTGCAATTCGTCAACATTTAACCGATATGCATGCGGAAGTAATCGACCATAGAAAATGGGGCGCACCTTGGCCGATTATTGAAATTGTGAAAAGCGGATTAAATAAAGCAGTTGGATTACAAAAAATTTCTAGTCATTACAACATTCCACAAGAGCGAATTATCGCTTTCGGTGATGAAGATAATGATTTTGAAATGATTGAATTTGCTGGTCACGGCATCGCAATGGGAAATGCCATCCCTGAATTAAAATCACTCGCAAACCATACGACGTTAACGAACGAAGAAGATGGTATTGCTTTATATTTAGAAGAGGTTCTTGGGTTGTAATCTAAAAATTTCCTACTTATAGTTTCCTGCCAAATGTCCATACTATAAGTAGACGCATGAGACATTGCGTCGATTGTTTTCAGCTAAATAAAGGGGGTTTTTCGAATGGGTAAAAAGAACAAATCAAAACGTTTTATCCAACAAGGAGCCGATGCTGTTATGAAGCATGATGCAAGATTCCCGTACAGAGGTACATTAGCTGAGGCAGAAAAAGCAAGAAGTAACTCTTCTTTTGGAGGGGTTTAAATGGGGAACTTACTATTCCAACAAGCTAGAGATGCTGTTGAAAATGCCGTATCTTGTTCAAGCGGTACTGAGCAACAAGATCTCGTGTATAGAGCAAAAAATGCTTTGCAATCCGCTTACGCAAACTCTTCAACTGCTGAAAAAGTTCAGCTCCGTGAAATGCAAGAGCAATTGCAAAACATTACGAATTTACATTAAAAAAGAGGACCAACTTCGGTCCTCTTTAATCTTTCCGAAACAATCCGAACACCCCAACTGTTTGCAGTATATTTGTAAATGCACCTGGGTCCACTTGTTTAATAATCCTCTCTAATTCGTATAACTCATAACGAGTAATAACCATCATTAACATTTCTTTATTTTCATTCGTATAAGCACCTGTTGCTGGTATCGTTGTAATCCCTCTTACTAATCGCGAGTGAATCGCCTTTCTTACATCTGCCCCATTCTTCGTAACAATTAATGCTGTAATCTTTACATGACGAGTATGAATTGCATCAATAATTCTCGTTGATACATATAAAGTCACTAACGTATATAACGCTTTTTCCCATCCATATACATAGCCAGCAGCGATAATGATAATTGCATTAAAAAAGAAAAAGTATGTACCGACAGGCTTATCTTTTATTTTTGATAAAATCATGGCGATAATATCTAATCCACCTGTAGAAGCACCCCACTTTAAAGCAATCCCTACTCCAATCGCCGAAATAATCCCGCCAAAAATCGCATTTAATATGATATCATTCGAAACCGCTCTAACAGGGATGACTTCTAGAAACAAAGTCATAAATATAACACAAAGAAAACTGAAAAAGGTGAAGGCCTTTCCAACCTTTTTCCACGCTAAAATAACGACAGGAATATTAAATAAGCTAAACAATACTCCCGTAGATATGTGAATCGATAAAAAATCACCTAATATTTGTGATAATAATTGAGACAATCCAGCAAAGCCGCTCGCATACACTTTTGCTGGCGTTAAAAATAAATTCATCCCAATCGCATTTAATAAACCTGCGATGATTACAACGATTAACTTCTTTATAAGTTCAGTATAATTCAACTTCAAATCCATTTCGAATCCACCTTTACCCTTCATAAATGCACCGCTATACATAGTCTTTACGAAAAAGGAAATGATAAACGTACAACGTTTAGAAATGGAGTTGATACATATGCCACATACGAGTGATAACGACAAAAAAGCACGCGATAATAACGCAAAACGCACACAAAAAAATGAGCAAGAGCAAAAAAATATTCAGCAAGGTAAACGTGCATATTCTAAAAAGACCGATCACCTTTGATTCCATCGTACATCAACAATTATGTTGATGTACTTTTTTACATTTTAAAGGAAAAAAACATTAAAAATTCACTTCATGTTCACTTCTATATTCTACAATAGCGATA
This sequence comes from Bacillus sp. PPSBB_2, assembly GCF_045291115.1. Classification (NCBI taxonomy): domain Bacteria; kingdom Bacillati; phylum Bacillota; class Bacilli; order Caryophanales; family Bacillaceae; genus Bacillus; species Bacillus sp. PPSBB_2. Next base: position 1,227,694 of record NZ_CP147983.1, on the reverse strand, counting down.
ACATATTCGGATGAGGTGTTGGCATGAGAGGGAAACATATTTTCATTATTACTGCACTAATAAGTATATTGATGCTATCTGCTTGCGGACAAAAGAATGGCTCAGCTACAGTCGCTACAGCAACAGACTCGACCATTACAAAGGATAACTTCGAAAAACAATTGAAAGATCGTTACGGAAAAGACATGCTATACGAAATGATGGCACAAGACGTCATCACAAAAAAATATAAAGTACCTGATGAAGAGGTAAATAAAGAAGTAGAAAAAGTAAAAAAACAATATGGAGATCAATTCAAAAAAGTATTAGAAAATTATGGTTTAAAAGATGAAGAGGACTTCAAAAATCAAATTAAGTTCAAACTTGCTATGAATGAAGCGATTAAGAAAAGCATTACAGAAAAAGACATAAAAGACCACTATAAGCCAGAAATTAAAGCGAGTCACATTTTAGTAAGTGATGAAAATGAAGCGAAAGAAATAAAGAGTAAACTAGATGCTGGTGCTTCATTTGAAGAATTAGCAAAACAAGAATCACAAGATCTACTATCAAAAGATAAAGGCGGAGACCTTGGATACTTCAATTCAGGTACAATGGCTCCTGAATTCGAAACGGCTGCCTACAAACTAAATGTTGGACAAATTAGCAATCCCGTAAAATCATCAAACGGTTATCACGTTATTAAATTAACTGATAAAAAAGCTTTAAAGCCTTATGATGAAGTGAAAGACTCTATTCGCAAAAACTTAGAGGAAGAACGTACTGCTGATCCTGTATTCAGCAAAAAATTGTTACAAGAGGAATTAAAAAAGGCAAATATTAAAATAAATGATAGTGATTTGAAAGATACGTTTACTCTTGTTTCTCCGCAAGGAAATTAAAAAAAGCACACCCTTATCTTTTTAGATAAGGGTGTGCTTTTTAATCTTTCATCTTATTTCTTAAAGTAAGTCCAACCTTCTTCTTGGTAAACCTTTTCTTCTTTCATCAACTTACCAAGTGCGCGCTTAAATGCAGCTTTACTCATGTTAAAGCGTTCTTTAATATCTTCTGGATGGCTCTTATCCCAAAACGGCATTGCTCCGCCTCGTTCTTCCATATATGCATAAATTACTGCAGCATCGTCTTCCATTCCTTCTTCTTTACGAGGAAGAAGTGAAATGTTAATTGTACCGTCATCTTTGACGTCAATAATACGTCCTGTTACACGCTGACCGATGCGGACTTGTTCTTTTCTTTCTGTATGGTGTAAGAAAGCACGGAAATGTTCATCTGTTAAAACGAATGAACCTACTTGAAGCGAACGATATACACGTCCATTTACATTTTTATTACGCATAGATGGCGTTGCATCTACGATAATTTCTTGCATATCACTGTCTCTTGCCGGAAGAGCAATTAAACGATCACGATTCGTTAATTTTAACGTACAATATAATTCGTCTCCAACTTCTGGCCATACCGGCATATAAATTGGGAATTCATCAGCTGGAATTAGTATATCTTTTGATACACCAATATCAACAAACACACCTAAACTCGGAATAACTTCTACAACCTTTACCCAGTTCCAATCATACGTTGTAATAATTGGCTCCTTCATTGTTGCTGAAATACGATTTTGGTGATCAAGGTATAAGAATACATCAATCGTATCGCCTTCTTCAATTTCTCCAGCTACTTCATTTTTATGTAGGAAAATTTCTTCTTCTTCATTCCCAACCATATATCCGATTTCCGTTTCTCGTAAAACAGTTACCTGTTCAATCGATCCTATTTGCAAATACATATTTTTTAATTCCCTTCTATATATATAAAATTATCTTTTTTATCATTCCAAACAAAAGTTAATTATAACATGATTTTTCCTATATTTGTCCAACTGCCCAAAATTCACTATAATAAAATGAGGTTACATGAATATAAATACGAAAACACTTAAGTCTAGACTCGTTTTCAGCTATACTTTAGTATGTACAGTACATAACAAGATTAGAAATTTATTTGGAGGTGCTAACTATGGCAAAAGATAGTTCTTTTGACATCGTTTCGAAAGTAGAATTACCTGAAGTAACAAACGCAATTAATATCGCATTAAAAGAAATCCAAAACCGATATGACTTTAAAGGAAGTAAAAGTGATATTAAATTAGAAAAAGAAGTACTTGTTTTAACTTCTGATGACGAGTTTAAATTAGAGCAAGTAAAAGACGTTCTTATCTCTAAACTTGTAAAACGTAACGTTCCAATTAAGAACTTAGATTACGGAAAAGTTGAAGCTGCAACTGGCAACACTGTTCGCCAACGCGCAACACTTCAACAAGGTATCGATAAAGATAACGCGAAAAAAATTAACAACATCATTAAAGAAATGAAATTAAAAGTAAAAACACAAGTACAAGATGATCAAGTACGTGTTACAGCAAAAAGCCGTGATGACTTACAAGCAGTAATCGCAGCTGTTCGTAGCGCTGATTTACCAATCGACGTACAGTTCATTAACTACCGCTAAAAAGAAAACTCCTCTTAATTAGAGGAGTTTTCTTTTTTGTCTTGTAGAGACAATATTACGAGAACAAACTATAGAAAAAAGGTATGTGCGGTAAAAATCGCTAAGTAAATTGAAAATAAGGAAAAGACACCTTAAGACGTTTTCCCTTCGATTTGAATTACTTTTCTTAGCAATTACATCCTAGGCCAAAGTCATCTTAAAAATTGCTATAACTCATAATTCCTCTCCTCGCCGAAACGTAACAATTTATGAGTATAAGAATATTTTCCAACCTTTAATGTAATGTAAAATTAATAAGTATTTTAAAAAATGTTAATTAAAAAAGAGTTAGAAGTGGTTATTTGAAGAAATTAATATTATGGTTTTTATTGGCCACATTCTCCCTAAATACTGTAGGATGTTCTAATAATACGAATACACTAACGGATAAGTCTAACTGTATCAACAAAGCTTGGTACAAAAAAAATATGTCATGTAATCATTTAAAAAAACATTAAATAGTTAATGATAAAGGTCATAAAAAAAAGACACCTCAAAGTGCCTTCCTCCGACTTGAATCATCTCAATCTTAACAATATTTGGATGTGATTAAAAAGAAGCATAAATTGTTAATAAAGATGCAGACTTCAAAATAAAAAGTACACTAAGTAAACTCTTATTCAAAAATTTATATTAAGCACTAATATTTTAGAAACAAGTTTATAAGTATAAAACCTACAGAGATTTTCCCTGTAGGTTTTATTATATTTCAAGTGATTTCCAAATGAATTATAAGTGACTTTTTTCAGTTTGGTTTTCAAAATATTTTTCTTTAACCATTTTTATCAGATTTTCTTTTTCTGTTAGTTCAAATATAAATAATGCTTTTTTCATGTTATTTGCAATATCTTCTTCATTCTGTTGTTTAAATCTTAATAAATTCCATCCTTTTAAATAGTAAAGTTCACCTAATAAGTATAGAGTATTTAGATTAATAGCTAATTTGATGCCCTTATCAAGGTATTTTACCGCTTCTTCATATTGATAGGTCATACCTAAACATTTCGCTAAATTAAAAATGATTTTTAATTTAATCGCTTTATCTCTCGGAAAATCTAATTTATTAAAATTAGTTAAACATCTTCCTAATATAGTAATACTTTTATCATATTCTTTATTTTCCGCATAAAATATAGACATTGTCTGCATAATATCTATTTCTCTTTCTGATAAAAAATCAACATTGGTTAAAGTTAGTTTTAATGCATTATTTAAAAGCTTTAAAGCAGTTTTTATGGATCTGTTCACCTCAAATATAGCAATAGCTTCATGCCATAGGAGAAATTGTTTATCTTCTTTTGCCTGGAAATTCTTTTCATCTTTCTCTTTTTTCACGATTTCATAAAGTTCATTATATTGTTTTTGCTTTAAGCAATCTTTTATTACACATTTTACATTTTCTACATATTTTAGCTTTTTGTTTTGAGTTAATGCAAATATATTATTTGGGTCAATACCAAGTCTTTCTGATAATTGATATAACAATATACTAGATGGATAAATCATACCTTTTTCTATTTTGCTAATTTGACTTTGCGAACATATTCCATGACATAATTCGGATTGTGATATATTTTTTTTAATTCTAAGCTCTTTAATGGTAATACCCAAATCGTAAAATTCCATTTTCCCACCTACTATTTAGTACTATATTAGTATAAGAGTATTCTCTAACTTTTAATGTAATGTAAAATTAATATAGTTGCAATTATTGTTTGTTTCAAAGGTCTTTCTCTATCCGTATTGACACAAAAACAGGCTAGGAAGAAGACTTTCTCCCTAACCTGGCCCCACCGAACAAACTTACAAATCCAATAAGAAGACATGAACATAGAGTGAGTAACTTCTCATCTCATCTACGTTTCCTTTTAACTGCAATTAAAAACGCAATAAATAATACATTCACACCAACGATTAAGGAGATAAATAACCAATTCACACCTGTTTCTCCGTTAACTTTATACACGTTTGATTCTTCACGCTTTAAAACGAGATAAAATTTTCCATTTTCCTCTCTTATAATTTCATCCTGCAACAATCCTCTTAACTCTTGTTTTTCACCAATTTCACTTGCAGGTAAGGAGACTTTTTGTGTTTCTTTCGTATTATTAATTGCTACTAAAGTTACTTCATCTTTATATTTTCGTTTTAGTATACTCATCCCGCTCTTATCATACAGAAGCTCAAACGTACCGCGTCGTAAAGACGGTCTCGCCTGCCTAAGTTCACCTAGTTTTGTTATGTGCTGCATAAATTTTTCGTCTGACTTAAAATCCATTAATCGTCTATTATCGGGTACACTTCCTCCATCTAATGCAATTTCAGTTCCGTAATAAAAATTCGGAATCCCAGGTGATGTTAACAAATATGTAAGCGCCAGTTTTAAACGTGATGGCGGATAATACATATTTTCTTTTGCAATACGCGCATATCTTTTTGTTTCTTGATCATCTAAAAACGTAACAAATTCCCCTTCTTTTTTACTCACATCGTATAACGATTTCACCGATACATCCGCTTCAGAAAACGATTCTACTATTTTTTCGTTGTATTCGCTATCCTCCTTTGTCATAATACGAAAATCTTTCTTTATCACTTGCATATCTTTTTGCGCGTTATCCCAAAAGGAACGCGGCTTTTTTTCACTATGTATAACATAACTTCCGTCTAAATCAACTTCTTTTATCCACCATTTCATTGCGTCAATTACCTGTCGTTCGTTTTCTCCAAGCGGAAATTGAAATACAACTTTCATTCCTTTTGCATGAGCTTCTTTTACAAGTTCTTTCACATCATTTTCTGTCCCGAAATGTTCATTTACCTTTTTAAAATTTCGCACGTCTAATCCATCGTACTTTCCACTTTCAAAAAGCGGCGAAAGCATAACGGTAGTAAAACCCATTTCTTTTATGTAATCCAACCTTTTTATAATTCCTCTTATATCCCCGCCTTGATACCCTTCTAAATTACCAACTTCTAATTGTTTGTCATTTTTCGGTTCTCCATTATTGAAGCGATCAATCATAATGGAGTATATAACTTCATCTTTCCACTCTCTTTTTTCGTCTGCAAAAGTATGTATTGGTACAAACAAAACAAAAGCTAAGCAAAAACAAATGAATAGTTTCCTAGTCCGTATTTTTCCCACACGCATCCCCCAAGTTTTTAATTGTAAGAATATTATACCAATTATCCAAGAGAAACGCATATGTCGATTTCAATCCTCACAAAATAATCTATGTTACATTTTCTAACATCATGTATATATTTTTCTGAATTTTTAGTTGATTTTTAGTTACTTTTCGAATATGATATGAAACATAACAAAACGATGTTATTTTTTCTAACATTATAGGAGGAGAGCTCATGAATATGGGAGATACAGTTTTTATGTTTGTGACGACAGTAATGGTCATGTTGATGACACCAGGATTGGCACTTTTTTATGGAGGTATGGTCCGCAGCAAAAATGTACTCAGTACAACGATGCATAGTTATAGTGCAATGGCTATCGTTTCGATTCAATGGATTGTTATCGGCTATTCTTTATCATTCGGACCAGATTGGCACGGGCTTATCGGTACACTTGATTGGTTCGGTCTAAACGGAGTTACCTACGCACCAAATCCAGACTACTCATCTACTATTCCTCACAATTTATTCATGATGTTTCAACTCATGTTCGCCATTTTAACTCCAGCTTTAATTTCAGGTGCATTTGCTGAAAGAATGCGATTTTCTGCCTTTCTTATTTTTATCCTTCTATGGACAACGATTGTTTACAATCCTGTCGCTCATTGGGTATGGGGCGTCGGCGGGTGGCTAAGGGAACTTGGTGCACTAGACTTCGCTGGCGGAAACGTCGTTCACATCACTTCCGGAGTTGCTGGTCTTGTATTAGCTATTTTCCTTGGAAAACGAAAAAACATAAATGGTTCTTCTCCTCACCATTTGCCATTTACAATGTTAGGCGCAGGATTATTATGGTTTGGCTGGTTCGGTTTTAACGTCGGAAGCGCATTATCTTTAAATGATGTAGCTTTAACTGCATTTATTAATACAAATATAGCTGCTGCTGCCTCAGCATTAACTTGGATGCTTTCAGAGTGGTTCTTCCAATCAAAACCGACTGCGATGGGAGCTGCTTGTGGCGCCGTTTCCGGTCTAGTCGCTATTACACCAGCTTGCGGGTTCGTTACACCTTTCTCAACTCTTCTTATCGGAGCAATTGGCGGCGTATTATGCTTCGGAGCGGTCTTTTTCTTAAAAACAAAATTCGGATACGACGATACACTCGATGCATTCGGATGTCACGGCATCGGTGGAACTTGGGGCGGTATTGCAACAGGATTATTTGCAACTACTGCCGTAAACGGTGATGGCGCTAACGGATTATTTTACGGAAACGCCTCGCTGCTGTTGAAACAACTTGTAGCGATCGGCGCAACATATGCGTTCACAATTATAATGACGTATGCCATTATTAAAGCAATCAACTTCTTCCTCCCTGTCCGGGTAGATGAGCACGAGGAACATATGGGACTTGATATTTCGATGCATGGGGAGAAAGCTTATGAGTATACTGAGCGAGTGAACTAAAAAAGAGATGCAATCTATCGATGATAGATTGCATCTCTTTTTTGCGTACCGGGCAACATACCCCACCTAGTATAACTGGAAATATATTAACGGTTTTTTGGATATATCAACGATTTTTCAAATATATCGATTGTTTCTTTCAATATATCAACGGTTCGACACAACATATCGATTTACCAACAAATTCCGACATGTTTTACATGCGAAATACCCCACATAACTTTATACAAAAAAGACGACCGAAGCCCGGTCGTCTTTTCCTATTTATTTCGGAGCATTTCCTACATATTGCGTAATATCAACATTTAATGCCTGCGCTAAACGCATACCGTATTCTTGATCTGCACGGAAGAAGTTACAAACAGCTAATAATTTTGTGCGTTCATTTACGTCTTTCAAGTCATTTGTTAAGTTTGCAATTAAGTTATCTTGCTCTTCTTTAGAGAATGAACGGTAACGCTCACCTGCTTGTTTAAAGTCATTTGGTTTCTCAATTTTTTCACGAGATACATAGCCTTCTACTTTCATAGTTGAATCGCGGTAAGCTGGGTCTTCAACTGGATTTTCAGCATGACGGCTCGGTTCGTAGTTGATTGTAGATGGGTTTTGATTTACTTGCATCGCACCATCACGTTGTTGGTTATGAACAGCTGCGTATGGGCAGTTTACAGGAATTTGTAAGTAATTTGCCCCAAGACGATAACGTTGTGTATCTGGGTAAGAGAATAAACGACCTTGTAATAATTTATCTTCCGATGGCTCAATACCATTTACAGTTGCACTTGGAGAGAACGCTACTTGTTCTACTTCTGCAAAGAAGTTTTTCGGATTACGATTTAACGTCATTGTCCCTACTTCCATTAATGGGAAGCGATCTTCTGGCCACACTTTCGTTGGATCTAGTGGATCAAAGTCTAAAGAGTCCATTTCATCTAATTGCATAACTTGTACGTGTAAATCCCATTTTGGGTGATTTCCTTTTTCGATTGCATCGAACAAGTCACGAGTTGCATGATTGAAGTCTTTCCCTTGTACTTCTTGCACTTCTTTCGCATTTAGGTTACGTACACCTTGCTGTGGTTTCCAGTGGTATTTTATATAAACAATTTTACCTTCTTCATTAATCCATTTAAATGAATGGACGCCAAAACCCTCCATTTCACGATAGCTTGCTGGTGTACCGTAATCAGAAAATACCCATGTCATCATATGTGTAGATTCTGGACTTAACGTCATGAAATCCCAATAACGATCTGGCGTTTGAATATTCGTATCAGGTGCTGGTTTTAAGGAATGTACCATATCTGGGAATTTAATTGCATCACGAATGAAGAAAACTGGTAAATGATTACCTACGATATCGTAGTTTCCTTCTTCTGTATAAAATTTAACAGCGAACCCACGTGGGTCACGTGCTGTTTCAGGAGAACCTTGACCATGAATAACCGTTGAAAAACGAACAAATACAGGCGTTTCAGTTCCTTCATTTTGTAAAAATGCCGCTTTCGTATATTGCTTCATACTATTTTTCGTTACGAATACACCGTGAGCACCTGCACCACGCGCATGCACAACGCGCTCTGGAATACGTTCACGATCAAAGTGTGCAAGTTTTTCTACTAAATGATAGTCTTCTAATAATACTGGTCCACGACGACCAGCTGTACGAGAATTTTGGTTGTCTCCAACTGGAGCACCTTGGTTTGTTGTTAAGCGATTATTTGGATTCATCTAGGGGGATCCTCCTCTTTATTTCGTAGTAATTATTATTTATTTAAAATTATTATAAATAAATTATTATTCAAAACTAAATCTTTGTCAACTATTTCCTTCACTTTTTTGGAAACAATTTCAGCCAAACAGTCGATAAATGCTGATTGTGCATTCGGCATATTTGGTCTAAAATATTTGGCATTTAATTCATCAGTTACAACTTTACATTCATAATCGTTGTCATATAAAACTTCTAAATGCTCCGCTACAAAACCAACTGGGCAATATATGAAAGATTCGTACCCATGCTCTTCATATAAATCTTTCGTTAAATCTTGCACATCTGGACCAATCCACGGATCTGGAGTATTCCCAGCACTTTGCCAACCGATTGTATAGTTTTGAATATTTGCAGCTTCTGCAATTAAATCTGCCGTATGCTTTAGTTGTTCTACATAAGGGTCTCCTGCTGCAATAATTTTTTCTGGCAAACTATGCGCTGAAAAAATTACGACTGCTTTCTCTTTATTTATAATATTAGTAAACGTCTCTTTTATTTGGTCTGCCCAATACGAAATAAACTTCGGTTCATCGTACCATTGTTCAATTGGTTCAATAACAGGACCACCGATTTCTTTTGAAAGACGAATAGCACGGTCATTATACGCTTTAATGCTAAATGTAGAGTAATGTGGCGCTAATACGATACTAATCGCTTGCTCGATCCCATCACGCTTCATTTCTTCTACCGCATCTTCTATAAATGGTGCAATATGTTTTAAACCTAAGTAACAAGTAAATTGATACTCTGTAAATATGTTATTCATTGAATCTGTTAATTTATGCGCCTGTTCTTTCGTAATTTTTGCAAGCGGCGAAATTCCACCAATCGCTTTATAGCGGCCAATTAAATCTTCAAGCGCTTCTTCTGATGGCGTACGCCCGTGACGGATATGTGTATAATATGCCTCTACATCGTCTAATGATTCTGGTGTTCCATACGCCATTACGAGTAAACCTATTTTTTTCTTTGTCATCTATATAACACCTCAATTTTATAAATGAGAATACTTTTCAGAACATTCGTTTCCAATTATAACAAGTAATAATAAATACGTCAAAATAATAATTCTAATTAAATATTATTTATAAGGTGATTTTGAATTTTATATGAAAATTTCTTTAATAAAAAGCGACTTACATAATTGTAAGCCGCTTTTCCCTTATTCCTTAATATTTACCCCATATTCTTTAAACCAAACGTGAATTTGTGCTAAATGAGCTAAAAGCTGTGGCCCAGTCATCAATTGACCAAACACCATTTAACTACAACAAAAATAAAAGAGCACAGCCTGTGTATAAAGTGCGACCAACACTCTATATACCGTCCGCCTACTCTAGATAGGCAAACACTTGCTGTACTCTTACGGACTATTTTACAGTACGTAAGGGCTCCTTAGCAACAGTTTGCTTACACTTGGCATTCTGTTGCTTTTTTGTTTATACAAAGGGGCTAATTCATATGAAAAAAAAACGTATTGATGTTATAGCAAATAAAGAATCCTTCCACAACTTATCATCATTCAAAGATGTGGAAGAACTAAATAAAACTGTACGTGCATACAGAGACACTATTCGTATGTCCATTAAGCGTACTGACGTACAATCTAAACTAATTGCATTACTTGAAATTTTAAAACGCCATAGCTGTAAATATGTGGGTGTTAGTTTCCTATGCAAAAATAGAATAGCTGAAAAAATGGAAGTTTCATATAAAACTGTACAACGTTTAATGAAAAAGCTTGTGGATCTAGAGATGATTAAGCAAGTAGCAATGAAGCGCACAAAGGATATGTTACAAACTTCTAACGCTATTATTATTCATCCAATTGTAGAAGAAGTGTCCGACAAGGTAGATACAAAAAGTCCTACAAAGTGTCCTACCATTAAAACAACCCCTGTTTCCTTAAAACAAAATATAAAAGATATAAACAAACGTAATAGTAATGAGAATAGCAATACTCCAGAAGAGAATATTGAACAAGCTGATTTCGTTGCTCACTGGGTACCAGAACGTTTTGTTTCTTTAGTTAGCTATTTTTACAGTGAATCTAAAACTATTCAAGAACTGTGGAAAGTCGTAAGACAGTGCAATAAAATTGTTAACCATACAACAGGTGATAAAGTATTTACTAAAGACCAGGAACTTACTATTGGCTTAAAAGCTATTAAAGAGTTTGTTATGAAAATTAAATCCGGAGCAAAAATGAAGAAGGGTACATTTGCTTATTTCAACGGAATTGTAAATAAATTAATGGACAAGTTCTATTTCGATAAGGAATTTATAGGAATGTAATATTTACAGTTGTTGTATGAAATTGGTGTAATTTAGAGGTTTTTCCATGAGTTATGATACAATCGCATCCTTACAACGTATGCAACCATTAGAGCAAGCACCAGCTGCAACTGGAAAATGTTTAGTTCTAAAAAGAGTTTATGAATCAGATAAAATTTCAGCTCTCATTATCGTTCTTTGTATTATCGCTATCCCAGCAACAATGTGTATATCCCTTTTAGTTGGATTAGTCATCTATTACATTAGAGAATTCAAGCGTACAACATATGTAGTAAAAAATGTTGCTACTGGAGAGAAATTCAGGGTTAATAAGCAAGATTTCAGACAACACAAAAAAGAATTTAAAGCAAAGGAAAAAGCAGTTTAAAAAATATCCGAACTATAATTAGAGGTAAAGGAAAGATATATTAAATGAAGAAGAACTCTAAATTTATGACTGTTATTCGTTCAATATTTAGTTTATTTCGTTTGTTGAGTACAATCATAAACCCTATATTACAGGCATTATCTAAAAGTAAATTTTAATTACATAGAAATGAATCATTTCGCATGTATTATTTATGCCTCTAGAGAATCACTACATTTTTAACGCCTTCTTACCAGAGAAGGTATCTTGTTGTTTTCACAGCATGTTAGGCACTTTAGAAGCATAATAAACTGCTCCTGGCATGATGCCATTTTATATATAGAAAAACACTCCCATTCACAACATTGAAGTGAACCCGAATATTGGTACATGAAAAAAAACAAGAGTCCATTACCCAGAAGAAGTAAAGTGGAAAGTCATTAAAATGAAAAAGGATGGGTATTCCAATCGGGCCATTATAGAGACGCTTGGAATCAAAAATATCTCCCAAATGAAGACATAGATGAAATAGTATCGCACCAACCAAGCGTACCGTTTTCAACAGCCTGTAGGATCGTATACAACAAAAAAGGTATACTTTCCTCAGGGTATGAAGAATTATACCTTTTTTTACTTAACTACCACTTTTTCAGTTCTTTATAACCGACCAAGAATGTTCTTTTCCTTTTCCCTATCCCACTCCACATATATTATATAATTAATCAAAGATATTTTATACATTACATCAAACTACTTGATTTACAATCATAGAAGCACCAATGGCGGGAGCGAGACTCATAGTCAAAGGTACTGCGCTATTATTTCTCAAGGTAAGGACGTCTCCAGCACTCAACGATAATTGTGCTTGCCCGCTAATTCCTCCGGTAGCCACTAATACTGGATATACGGTAGAAGCATCGACAGTACCATTTACAGCAATTCCAATTTGACTTCCTATACCAGCTGTAATGTTGACAATAAACTCAATTTCATACACTCCAGCGGCAGGCACAGTAACTGTAGTTGTTCCTGCTGTATGAGTTATGCCATTCAGCGGTCCATTATTGCTAAATGGTATATCCGCACCTCCTACAACGGTAGCATCTGCAATAGTAGCTAATTGATAAACATATCCAATAGGAAATGCTCCGGTACCTCCAGTTGGTCCTGTTTCTCCGGTAGCTCCTGTCTCTCCGGTAGCTCCTGTAACTCCAGTCGGTCCTGTTTCTCCGGTAGCTCCTGTTTCTCCAGTCGGTCCTGTTTCTCCGGTAGCTCCTGTNTAAATATGCCGGATTAAGCTGGAAAATCAAGCAATCTGGAAATTATCAGTCTGAAAATACGCCCTTAACCAAACAAGGCAATCGTTATCTTCGCTATTACTTAGTTGAGGCTGCCAATTCAGTAAGAAGATATTTGCCTGAATATCAAGCATTTTATCAAAAGAAATACAAAAAAACACCCAAACATCAACACAAAAGAGCCATCGTCTTAACCGCAAGAAAATTTGTGCGTCTGGTGGATACGCTACTACGTAACCATCAACTCTACACGCCACCAAGGAGCGTGATAGAAAAATAACACTTTGTTATTGACGCAATCTTGGAAACGGCCCGAAAAAATTTCATTTTTGGTCGGGTCTATTTCCGTATGCTGAAAAAATCGCACCTAGAAAAAATCAGTCTTGTTTTACTCTTGACTTATTACCACTAGACTGTTTATTAGTTTGTGGATGACACGATTAATTTTTCTTGTATACAGCCTTTCCGCACATCGAGATGGTTCTTAGCAAAAACACTTTGATTACCTTCTAAAACAAATCCTCTTGTACCATCTGCCTTTTTAACCAATTGACCAACCACATGAACAATTCCCATAATATGATTGACGATTTTATCCCGAATATCTGGAATGAATTGTGTATATTGCTGCCCATCATCATGAATGATATTTCTTGTTGTTTCCCAAGCTGTAAAAATAACATTTGCATCTAATGAGTTAAACGTTTCTACTACCTTTAAAAGATGGTTATCTAGTAAAGCGTAATCCTTTAATTCCGGCATACCACTTTTCGTATTTTCACCTTTTTTAAGTAACCATAACTTTTGGTAATGCGTTAAATTATCAACAAAGATGTTATCGTATTTAGCGATATTTGCTTTTGCTAATGCATAAAATTGTAGGATGCTATCATGTGGATTTTCACCATCAATTTTAGCTACATCTACATTTTCATATCCTTCTAAAACTTGGCTTGTCCCATCAATATCCAAGACTAATGTTTTACCTGGTAACAATCCAGCAACCGTTGTTTTACCGTTACCTGGCTTTGAATAGATAATGATTTTTGCTTTTTTACTTTTGGTAATGGCAGCACCGTTTGTGATTTCCAATTGATTCACTCCTTCGCCATGCTTTTCAAAACAAAAATAGAAGCTTCCAAATCAAAAATTTTACTTTCCGTGTTCCAAATATTTTGTTCCACAATCGGTTTCTTTTCTATTAGCCTTTCTAACTCTCTTTTGTGTTCACTTAACCTTCGTTGTTCCACAATTAATGACTTTTCTAGTTCTTCAATTCCACCATTCAAAACGGCAGCACCTCTTTTTGTTTACTCATTTCATTTACTTCTATCAACGCCTGCAATCCATATTCATAGGCAATCACCATACAAATGGATTCCGAATCATCACAAAGTTTGTATCGATCAATTAGACGCCTTAAAATGGATATCTCACTTTCAATCTTTTGTTGTAAGTTCATTTCATTCACCTGCTATCTTTTGGGTAGAATGTACAACAACGTATTCCTTAACGCATTCTGTTGAATTGTGTATACAATCACCTTCAAAATCCAAGTACTCTTCACCGCAGTAGATTTCCTTATTGCAACTCGCACAATGCCCCATAACCTTCGTTATCGCTGAATCATTTGGATTTCCTATAATCATTGGATTTTCAATTATGATCGTTCACTCCTTTACATGCATTCATTTCATGCTATAATGACCTCAACATGTGTTTTTATTAGGCCGTCAGCCCCAACTGGCGGTTTCTCCTTTTATACAGCTCGAAAACATTCAACATTCTGTTCTGCAATTAAGTAATTCGTTAGATTCCCTTCAAGTACAGCATCCTGGCCAAACATAAAATACTTATCATCTTGCTTAATTCCACAGCCATAGAAATCTTCAATTGGATGATCAGGTTCTTTAGTGGATTCCTTTCCACCAATGTCTTTCACAAATATTGCATCGATATTACTCAAACTAATGTGGAATGGTACTGTCGGAGTTGCACCTTCATATTCAATTCCTGATAAAAATCCAAAACTATTTTTAAATGTTTTAAATTGCTCTACTGTAAAACTTGTTTTAACTCCTGATTTAAAAACTAGTGTTATCTCCTTCAATTAATTCACCTCCCTTCGATTTGAAACCTTACGGTTCATTTCCCTTAGCTGACACTTTGCTTCGATTTCAGTAACAAGCAACAATGCTGGGCTCTTTCTCATTTCTGCACATCTTTTTACAACATCTGATGCTTTCATTAATTTACTTGCGGATAATACTCCATTCATTTCTCTTCACTCTCCTCTTTGGATTTGTAGAATAAAAATTTATCGTCAAATTTCGCAACCATTTCAAAAAAATTATTTACTTTCGTTTTGTTTATTCCTTTGTTCCAATTTCCTTTGTAAAATGAGCTCCCGTGCAGCTGGTATTAACGGTGTTAAAAACTTTTTCCATTGCTCTTTTGTAGGTACTATTTTCACAACATTCCCTTTTTCATCACGAATGATTTGTCCCCCACTCATGCTCTATCACCTCAATGCATTTATATGTATGTGGGACAGTTGGACTATCCATTTAAAATACAACTTCATGAAACGATTTTTTTTAAAACGCTCGCTCTTTCTCTAACGCGTTCTTTTACTTGTACGAATTTTTCGTACTTAGGTCCAAAAAATATATCCTCGTAAGGAATGTCAAATAAGTACATATACTTTTTGATTAATTCATCTGGCATGTTAGTTGAATCCTGTTCATATAACCATAACGTTTTTGGGGATACTTCTAATATATCCGCAAGTTCTGTTTGATTGAACCCTGCACTTTCACGTAGTTCGTTTAATGCTCTTTTGAAATAATCCATTGTGTGACCCCCTTCCTTCGAGATTTATTGTATTACTAAATTTATGTAATTTCAACACAAAAGTACGAAAAAACCATACAAAACGTACACTTTACGAATAATTCGTAATGTGATATATTAAAAACGTAGTCAATATAGGAGGTGACGTTATGACTGATTTACAAAAACAAACTATAGTAAGAAACATAAAAAAGTTTTTAAAAGAAAAAGATATGACTCAATCTGACTTAGCTAATCAAATCGGCATCGCAAGAAGTACATTAAGTGATTATATGAATTACAGGGCTAAACCAAGTTCAGGTGTTTTAGAGAAAATGGCTGCTGTCTTCGGCGTAACAAAAGCTGATATTGATACAACTTATAGAAACGTTAAAGTTGAGGTTGTGAACGGAGAACTTCAATTTGTTAGCGATAAAGCACCTACCACGAAAAATAGACCAAGAAAAAAACGTGAAATACCTGTAATCGGTAAAATAGCGGCTGGTACACCAATAGAAGCTGTACAAGATATAGTTGATAGAATTACCCCTCCATATCAAATAGGTAACATTGATGAAATGTTTGGACTCGTTGTACATGGTGAATCCATGAACAAAATTGTTCCTGATGGTCATTACGCAGTATTAAAAAAACAACCTGATGTGGAAAATGGAGAAATAGCAGCTGTAATTGTAAATGGACATTATGCAACTTTAAAAAAGGTTTATAAATTTACGGATTTAATTGTTTTAGAACCTTGTTCACATGATGAAAGCTTTAAAGACCAACAATACTCACGAGATAACTGTGAAGATATAAAGATTATAGGAAAGTTTTTATATAGCGTAAGCCCCATAATTCAATAATTAGGCGGTGAAAAGGTGTATGTAGTCGGCAAATGCCGGCTGAATGAAATATTAAAAGAGAAGAGATTAACTCAAGTAGATCTAGCACTGAAACTTGGTATGGCTAAACAACAAATACATTCTTACGCGAACAACGATAGGGTTATGTCGTATCAAACCGCTAAAAATATCGCTTCTCAACTTAATGTAAGTATGGAAGAACTATATGATCTCATTCAGTTGGATGAACAGTGAGATTTTCTCACTGGGTCCGAAAGTCAATCAAGTAGTTGACCCATTCATACATTAAACCTCAAATACTTTTTATAAAACATTTGTCTAATCGCTTTTAAAAAAACATATGCTATAGAAATTTAGTAAGAAAGGAGTTATATACAATGAAGTGTGTCATTTATAGACGTGTATCCACCGACATGCAAGTTGAAGAAGGTATTTCATTAGATATGCAAAAACTTCGTCTTGAACAATATGCTAAATCACAAGATTGGGTAGTTGTAGATGATTACTGTGACGAAGGATACAGTGCAAAAAATACCGAACGACCTGCTTTTCAACAAATGATAAAAGATATAAAGAAAAAACAATTTGATATTATTCTCGTTTACAGATTAGACCGATTCACTCGTTCCGTTTCAGATTTACATTCCATTCTAAAAACAATGGATGAATATAATGTTAAATTTAAGAGTAGTACAGAAATATTTGATACAACAACCGCTACTGGAAGAATGTTTATCACATTAGTTGCGACACTTGCACAATGGGAGCGTGAAACAACAGCAGAACGTGTAAGAGACTCCATGCAAAAAAAGGCTGAATTAGGTCTTAGAAATGGAGCTAAATCACCTATGGGATATGACCAAAAGGAAGGTAACTTGTATATAAATCATGCCGAATCTGAAATTGTAAAATACATATTCGAGATGTATAAAACTAAGGGTGTAACAAGTATTGTCAAATCATTGAACAGTCGTGGTGTTAAAACCAAACAAGGAAAAATATTTAATTATGATGCGGTTCGTTATATTATAAACAATCCTATTTACATCGGTAAAATCCGCTGGGGAGATGACATCCTAACGGATATAGCTCAGAAAGATTTTGAAACATTTATTGATAAAAACACATGGTATACCATTCAACAAATCCAAAATAGTAGAAAGATAGGAAAAGTTAGATTGCAAAATTTTTTCGTATTCTCCAATGTTTTAAGATGCGCAAGATGTGGGAAACACTTTTTAGGACATAAACAGGTAAGGGCTCAAAATAGAATTGTAATGTCTTATCGATGTAGTTCACGACAGCATAAGGGAATGTGTGACATGCCCCAAATTTCAGAGGATGTAATTGAAAAAGAATTTTTAAGTTTATTAGAAGATGTAATTATTGACCTTGATGACACTGTAGATCAACCTGTAGAACTAAGTAATTTACAAGAACAATATAATAGAATTCAAGAGAAAAAATCACGTTTAAAGTTTTTATTCATAGAAGGTGACATTTCCCAAAATGAATATAAAAAAGAAATGGCTGTAATTATACAAGAAGAAACTACAATCCAAAAGCAACTTGCTAATACAGAAGATACCGTTTCTTCCGTTGAAATAAAAGATTTATTAAGTCGATTGAAGGATGAATGGTTTCATTTAAACAATGAATCTAAGAAAGCGGCGGTAAATTCATTTGTATCTTCTATATCTGTCGAGGTAATAAAACCAGCGAGAACAGGAAAAAAACCTATTGCACCAGTAATAGAGATTAAGGACTTACAATGGAAATATTAAGCTCAAGTCAACTATACTTTTTTAATGTAGTTACATTGGGTTTAATTGACCAAACCATGGTGTTTGAAATGCACTGCCGCCAGACTGAATTAATCCGCTCAACTGCTCTTTATCAAACAGTTCGTGTAAAATTGAACCTTTATCCGCTAATAGATTTTGAAGCCATACTGTTACTGCTTTTGTATAGTGCGGATTGTGCGTTTTCGGATAAGGACTCTTCTTTCTATATAAGATGTCATGTGGAAGTACACCTTCTAACGCTTTACGTAATAGACCTTTTTCGCGGTTTTTATACATTTTCATTTCCCAAGGAATATTCCACGCATATTCGACAAGACGATGATCTGCAAATGGAACACGTACTTCTAAGCTCGCTCCCATACTCATGCGGTCTTTTCTGTCTAATAATGTTGTCATAAACCATACCATATTTAAATAAAATAATTGGCGTCTTTTTGCTTCTAGCGGACTTTCCCCCTCTAAAATAGGAACTTCTTGAATCGACTCTTCATAGCGCCTTTGTACATATTGTTGTAAATTTAATTTATTTCTCCATTCTTTTTTTAGAAGTTGTTCACGTGCCTCTGTAGAACGCATCCACGGAAATGCACTCGATTGTAAATCATCTTCTCTATAAAACCACGGATATCCACCAAATATTTCATCTGCACATTCTCCAGATAAGCCAACGACAAAATCTTGTTTAATTTCTCGGCAAAACCATAATAATGACGAATCGATATCTGCCATACCTGGCAAATCACGAACGAGTACTGCTTCAGTTAAATACTCTGCTAATTTTTCATTCGAAATGACGCAGCGATGATGGGTTGTTTGAAATGTCTCAGTCATTAAATTAATAAACGGAGCATCTGAATTTGGCTGGAATGCATTCGCTTTAAAGTATTTGTCATTATCTTCGTAATCAATAGAATACGTGTGTAATTGCCCTTTTCCCAATCTCTCATATTCTTTCGCTGCAATAGCTGTAATAGCGCTCGAATCTACACCACCCGATAAAAAAGTACATAGTGGTACATCAGAAACAAGCTGTCTTGTAATAGCATCTTGTAATAAAAAGCGCGTTTTCTCTACTGTTTCTTCAAAAGAGTCTTCATGTTTTTTACTTTCTACATTCCAATATCTCCATATGCATAAACCGTTCTTTGAAAATGTCATCGCATGACCTGGACGCAATTCTTTTATACCAGCATAAATACCGTGGCCAGGCGTTCTTGACGGTCCGAGCCCGAATATTTCTGATAATCCTTCTAACGTTACTTCCGCCTTCACATCTGGATGCGACAATATCGCTTTTAACTCCGAACCAAATAGTAAGCGTCCGCTATCATATTTATAAAAAAGTGGCTTTACACCTAATCGATCTCTCGCAATAAATACTTGCTCTTTCTGTTCGTCCCATACTGCAAACGCATATATACCGTTTAAATGATCGACACATTCTTCTTTCCATTCAATATAAGAAGCTAATAATACTTCTGTATCAGAATGACCTTTGAACGTATATCCTCTTCTTAATAATTCCTTTCGAATGTCTTCTGTGTTATAAAGTTCACCGTTATAGCAAATGGCGTAATTCGTTTCATCTTTTAAACAAGTCATCGGCTGTTTACCGCCCTCAGGATCCACAACGATTAACCGCTTATGCCCAAATGCGACATTTCCTTTAATCCAAACTTTATTATCATCCGGCCCCCGTTTCGCTAACGTCTCAGCCATCTTCGTAACGACATCTCTTTCTCCTTCTAATGAGCGTTTATAATCCACCCATCCTGTAATCCCGCACATATAAATCATCCTTCCATCTTATTTCTTTTCTTGAACGTGCAGTAATCCCCACCCTAAGAGTGCGGATCAAAAAATGAAAAACTTGACGATAACCTACTATCCACATATGGAATAGCATTCTCACTCAGTAAAACGTGTTTTATTGTATGCCCACCTATGTCTAGATGTGTCTAGTTATAAAGAACGCACGAACTGTCTATAACAGGAATAACTACTTTTCATAAAGGAGAAATCGTGTATGATACAACGTAAACATATTTTATATAATCAGCCCCGTGCTCATACAGTCGGTAATGTAGAATATATAAACAATGAGTGGGTATTCTTTGATGATGAAAATGATGAAGCGTTTTTATTAGAAGATATTGCCGAAGATGGGTTTGAAATTTTGTATAATAACAATTGGCTACCAGCCCGTTTCTATGAACAAGATGTATTACAAATCGCCAACGAGCAACACCATTTGCAAAATGGTGAAATGATACGTATTCGAAAAAAGTTACTTCTTAGCTATAATGAATGGCTGGAGGAATTACCTGACTCTGTCTTCACATTATTAACCGAATCATTGCAATCACTTCACTACTCTTTATATGATTGCATGTATTGTCATAATTATTTATCTTTCTTACCGCAAGAGGAGTCACGCGAAGGAGTAAATATTCTTTTGTTTGATAACGAAGAAATGATCTGTATACTGCAGCACCATTTCGTCCGTCACACTACGTCAAATAAAAATATGTTCCGTTTTACGAAAGTAAATGGAGAAGAGTTGCATATCGATGCGACATAAAGTGAAACTTTAATCAGTGGGGTAGCCCACTGATTATTAACCTTCACCAATCTGATGTTTACGGGATAAAGTAAAAAACCACCTTATAATCTCCCAAGTCTTTGAGATTATAAGGTGGCTTTATTTTTTATTAGAATACTTTCCAGCCAATCGGTAATTTCAGCCCAAGGTAAAATACTGCTACTAGCGCAACAATAAATAAGCCCCAAACCGCCCCTGTTGGTTTGTTTTTGCTCATTTTCACAAGAACCATTTCCATTCCACCGATAACTAAAATACCAGCTAACATTTTTAAGCCATACCACATGTGCATGCTACCTGTTGCTGTCTTCACAATACTCATGTACAACATGAAGCCTGTCACAATAATAATGATATACATTAGGCGAAGCCCCATATGTACACCTTTCCCTTTTCTTCCTGCTGAATAAAGTGAATACGCAACGAAGAATAAAATTAAACCTAACGCCCATGCTGTAATATGCATATGTACCATCGTATCCCTTACCTCCTCTTTTCACACTTTTTCACTCTATATGATAACATGTTCATTTATTTTCAGGAAATGTTTCGCTTTTTTACATTTAAATGCTATAATATTTAGAGTATTTACAAACTTCTTGTAATAACAAAAGGGGGAACAATCATGATTCAAACTAAGGATATTATCGAACTTACAGACACATACGGAGCAAATAACTATCACCCACTTCCAATCGTTATTTCTAAAGCAGAAGGTGTTTGGGTAGAAGATCCTGAAGGAAACCGCTATATGGACTTATTAAGTGCATATTCTGCAGTAAACCAAGGTCATCGTCACCCGAAAATTATTAACGCTTTAATTGACCAAGCTAATCGTGTTACGTTAACTTCTCGTGCTTTCCATAGCGATCAATTAGGTCCTTGGTACGAAAAAGTTGCGAAACTAACTAATAAAGAAATGGTACTTCCAATGAATACAGGTGCTGAAGCTGTTGAAACTGCAATTAAAACAGTTCGTCGCTGGGCTTATGATGTGAAGAAAGTAGAAGCAAACCGTGCTGAAATCATCGTTTGTGAAGATAACTTCCACGGACGTACAATGGGTTCTGTTTCCATGTCTTCAAATGAAGAGTACAAGCGTGGATTCGGTCCAATGCTTCCTGGCATCGTTGTAATTCCTTACGGTGATTTAGAAGCATTAAAAGCCGCAATTACACCAAACACAGCAGCATTCATTTTAGAGCCAATTCAAGGTGAAGCAGGAATTAATATCCCACCAGCTGGTTACTTAAAAGAAGCTTTTGAAGTATGTAAAAAAGAAAACGTTTTATTTGTAGCAGATGAAATCCAAACTGGCTTAGGCCGTACTGGTAAAGTATTTGCTTGTGACTGGGACAATGTAACTCCTGACATGTACATACTTGGTAAAGCACTTGGCGGCGGTGTGTTCCCAATCTCTTGCGTAGCAGCAAACCGCGACATTTTAGGTGTATTTGAACCAGGTTCTCACGGTTCTACATTCGGTGGTAATCCACTTGCATGTGCTGTTTCTATCGCGGCTCTTGAAGTGTTAGAAGAAGAAAAATTAACAGAGCGTTCTCTTCAATTAGGTGAAAAATTAGTTGGGCAATTAAAAGAGATTGATAACCCAATGATCACTGAAGTTCGTGGTAAAGGTTTATTCATCGGTATCGAATTAAACGAGCCAGCTCGTCCTTACTGTGAACAACTAAAAGCAGCTGGTCTATTATGTAAAGAAACACACGAAAATGTAATTCGTATCGCACCACCTCTAGTAATCTCTGAAGAAGATTTAGAGTGGGCATTCCAAAAAATTAAAGCTGTATTATCGTAATGATAGAGAGGTTGTCCGACATGTTGGGACAACCTCTTTCTTTTTATATTCATTTATATTAAGATGAAATTGTAATTTTCTGTATTTTAAAATCGTAAAGGAGGTGCGACATGCTATTAAGATATGGTAAACATATTAACTATTTAGCTACAGCTTTTATTTTAGTTACATTCTTTGGTTTCCTACTTTCCACAACATGGCTTCATTACTCAACTCCTACTACACTCACACTACTGAAAGCATCATTTTGGACTGCTGTTATTCTTACTATCATTGGTTTTGGACGAGAAAAAAGCGCACTTACGGTTATACTATTTGGCATTTGTACACTTGCATTCATTGGTCTTTACACTTTTGCCGTTATCGATTACCTCTATAACCCAAGGCCATAAAAAAGAGCTATCTTTTAACAAGATAGCTCTTTTCTTTATTTCACTACATTTCGTAAAGTACCAATTCCTTCTACTGTAATGACCACTTCATCACCAGCATGTAAAAACTTCGGTGGTGTAAAACCTTTTCCGACACCAGCCGGCGTTCCTGTTGCGATAATATCGCCTGGTTCTAAAGTCATTCCTTTACTTATCGTTGAAATAATTTCTTCTATTGAAAAAATCATTTTATTTGTGTTAGAAGTTTGCCTTACTTCTCCATTTACTACCGTTTCAATGTGTAATGCATTCGGCGCATTAACCACCGATTTATGAATTAAATACGGTCCCATCGGACAAAATGTATCGAAGCTTTTCCCAAGGAAAAACTGTTTATGTTTTCTTTGAATGTCTCGAGCTGTTACATCATTGATAATCGTATAACCAAAAACATGCTCAAGCGCTTTTTCTTTTTTTATTTGTTTCCCTCGCTTACCAATAATGATAGCTAATTCTCCTTCGTAATCTAGTTCGTCCGTTGCATGAGGGTGACCATTAATTTGCTCATTTATGCCAATAACTGTTGTTGGTGCTTTCGTAAAGATCATTATATTTTCTGGAATAGACTCTACTCCGCCCATTTCTACCGCATGCTCACGATAGTTTTTTCCAACGCACAAAATATTCTTTCTTGGCCTTGGAATCGGCGCTAATATTTTCACCTCTGTTAACGGATAATACGCCGCTTCCCCGTTCTCTTTTGCCCAATTTACAATTTCACATACTTTCTCAAAGCATTCAGTCCCTCTTTCAATACACTCTAACATTGTAATAGGGATTGTAACCTTTTCCCCTTTTTGTCTTTGCGCTTCTCTTAAGTGTAATACCTTTTCTTCTTCTTCATCTACAATACCTACAAATACCTTTTCTTCTTTCTTCGCCGTTACAAAACGCAATATTTCCACTCTCCATCCTAAAACTCATACCCTTTAATTGTATTCGCATCCGCAAGAAAAAAACCTTCTCATGCACGCTAATTTTTACAATATTCTTCTCATCCCCTATTCGTTACCCCTTTATCATTTGGCATAAAATGTAGAAATTTTACTTTTTTTAGCGAATGCATTTCTTTTTTATGAAGTTTTTGTATAATATGTACTACATATATACTAAAAATTTCATTTAGAGATGGAGCCGATTTCAATGTTTGAGCAAGCGATTGAAAAAAAACGTGAAAAAATGATTTATTTTGCTGAACGCTATGGAATGACTTCTCAAAAAACAGTGGATTGTAGCCAAGAACTGGACAGGCTCTTAAATGTAATTTGTCATGTACATACGGATTTACACCCTAATCAAACGTTCAAAACACACACGCAATAATGCGTGTGTTTCTTTTATTTCAAAAAAATACACATTTTATTGGAAACGCCCATACAATAGTAGAAAAGAAAATTTTAAAAGCGAAGGGTGTTTTGTATGCCAGCTATGGTCGGACATATTCGTATCGTCAATATTGGATCAAGTGGTATTTTTCATATTGGAGATGTATTTGCGATTAGGCCTATTAGTTACTCACGTGCTTTCGCCGGGGCCGGCTCTTTCAACGTTGGAGATAATGTTTCTGTCTACAATTATCAAAGTGCAACGACTGTCAACGATTCAGATGTAATCGATCAAGCGATAATTGGCTCAACTTAAAGGAGGCAATTGCATTGAATTTTTATGTAAACCAAAGTATCATCATCAACAGTATTAAAATTGATAGCATTACAACCTCTTCTGTGTTCCAAATTGGTACTGCCGGAAGTATTAAAGCCCTATCTAAATTTTCAAATACGGGCGGATTTACGGAACCGCTTCGCCCATTACAGGCGAAAGGACAAATTATTTCTATCAAACCATCAACTAGTTCTTCTTAAGACATCCTTGTCATAAATATATAGCAGGAATATTTTTACCCTCCCTATTGAAAAGGAGGTTTCACAAATGAATCAAGATATATATACTTACTTACACCAACTTCAACAAGCTCTTCAAACACAACAAGCAACCATCCTGAATTTAGAAGATCAAGTGCGCCAACTCCAAGAAGAGCTTAACGAATTAAAAAATCGCCCCTCCTCTTCTGTAGGAAAAGTGGAATACAAATTCGATCAATTAAAAGTCGAAAATTTAAATGGTACTTTAAATATTGGTTTAAACCCATTTTCAGCAAAAGGACAACAAATTGAAGATTTTCAAGTGGATACAGAAACATTGAAGGTAAACCCTGAAACCGAAACAAACCCAGACTTTTATCAAGGTATCCTCCAAGAAATGCATCGATACTTAGATGAAGAAGCATATAATCGTATTCTCCATTTTGAACAAGAAGAGAGAACACCGCTTGATGAAATGTATCGACAAATGATGGTGGATGACATAAAAAAACAGATGGAGCATCGACTCCCTTATTATTTATCACAAGCGCAATCATATGAAGGTATTTCAACAGATTCAGACTATTTACGAGATATCATTATTCAGGCAATGAAACAAGATATTGACAAAGCCTTTCTCTCCTTTAT
Source organism: Bacillus sp. PPSBB_2 (assembly GCF_045291115.1). Lineage (NCBI taxonomy): Bacteria > Bacillati > Bacillota > Bacilli > Caryophanales > Bacillaceae > Bacillus > Bacillus sp. PPSBB_2. The sequence goes on along the minus strand of NZ_CP147983.1, from coordinate 1,201,970 downwards.
TCAGCACATACCGGGAAATTTCCGAAAGGAGTAAGTAGGTATGAACCTTAACGTTGTAAACCGTGAGTTAAAAGTCGGACAGATTAAAATGAACGGTGTATCGTCGTCCGCACTCTTTTTAATTGGAGATGCAAATCTCCTCATTCTATCTTCTATTCTCGATACACCATTTGAAACAGTTACAGAGGGTCCATTTGTACCATTAGTAACAGATGTCCCTCCTACTCCAGGTTAAGGAGACTGAAAAATTATGTTGCATCATGTGTCTATTGTCCAAAATGTTTCTATTGTTTCGTTAGGGATTGCTGCCGTATTTCAAGTTGGAGATGCCAATCAAATGGAATTAAAAAGTAGAGCTATTGCCGTCCACCGTGAAATTCCTTGTTATATACGGGGAGAAGGTAGCTTTGATGCTTTTGAAATCTTTACAGATGAACACATTACAATTCCAAAACGAACGACAGATGTAAAATTAAATATTGTAAATGAATGCCCTTTTATTGAAGTGAATAACGTTGAATTGCGCACACTTTTAAACTCTGGTGGATTTCAAATTGGAAATGTTGATTATGTTTTTAATAACTCTCGTATTATGCAAATCCGCCAATATCTTACAGATGAACCTTCCGCACAATAATTCATATAGTAATTACAAAGTTTAGTAAAGTAGGTGGATGGATATGCCTTCTGTTGTTGGAAATCTCGTCGTTCAAAACAGTAACGGTTCTTTCAATTTAGGAGATTTTTATAACGTTTCTCCGAAAGAAAACACGAAAGCTTATAATGGGTCCGGAGCTTCCAATGTTGGATTTGTCGTGAATACGTTTAACGGTGTTAGTGCAACGAATACATTTGATTCTGATGTGGCAGATCAAGATCAGATTGGAACAGCGTAAAAAAAGTAGGAGATATTCTCCTACTTTTTTCTTTTATCTAATTCAAAATTATTAAAATGAAATTTTAATAAGCAAGAGCTTGACTGTCCACAAATAGTGGTATAAACAAGTAAGTAGTGAAGAGGCACTATTTTATTTAAATGATAACCCACTCTCCTCCAAAGCCTTCCTAAGCTTCGGCAAAGACGCAGGTCCCATACCATGCAGTTTTAAAATTTCTTTTTCACTATATTTTGAGAGTTCTTCTACAGTTTGAATTCCACGGTGCTCTAATGCCCTTCTTGCTGGCGCTGAAAGAAGAGAGAGAAAACCTTCTTTTGGTTTTCTCTCTTTCTCACAGACTGGGCAAGTTGGACAATCGCTACTTTTATAGTACTCGTGTCCCTGTTCACAAGTTCTTAACGTTTTTTCCGTTACCATTTTCAAGCCCCTCTATTCTTCAATATTTACAACGTGATTCCCATCAAAGAAGTATAAACATTTCTCTTTTACAGGATGTTGTAAGCTTTTCTCCAGTGCTTTTGCATATAACGAAAGCTGCACTTTATATCGATCTTCTAAAATTGGTTTCGCTTGTTCGAATCCGCCTGGGAATTTCCCTTCAATCGTATCTGTTTTGAAGTCGATTAACGTAATGCCATCTTCCTCTTCAATCATGCAGTCGATAACCCCTTGGACAAGAATCATTTCCCCGCTCTTCCCTTGCCAATCTTGATATGCTTCTTCTGCTGCAAGCATCATCGTAAATGGAACTTCACGCTCAACACTTTTCGCCGCTAATACCCTTTTACCTAAGTCACTGTCAAAGAATGAAATTACTTTTTCAATCGCTATTTCTTCCGCCTGCTCGAATGTTAATAATTCCTTATTTACCATTCCAGCAATTTGCTCTTGAAGAACTTCAACCGTAATCGGCTTCTTCAAATCAACATGCTGCATAACGGCATGGACTGCTGTTCCGCGCTCTGCGTACGTTAACCCTTTTTTCTCCATAAAGCGCGGACGTGTTTTAATTGGTGCACGTAGTTTTTTAATAAAGGCGTTATCACTACCATCTTCTGATTGATAATTTCTCTTTATTTCTGTAACAGATTGCTTCGCACGGTGAGATGTTGCTTCCTCATATCCGTACTTCCACATTAATCTATCGTACACTTCATCTTTTCGTTCACTTTCTAACGGCACAGCCTTTTTCTCACGAAGCGCTTCTAACAATTCTTGTTTCTCTTCTTGAACTGGCTCTGGTGCAAGTAGCGTATTACCGTCCACAACTTCTACTTTCCAGCTAGTGTCATACCCGTAAATTTCATCTGGAATACTTCCTTGTCCTAATTCAAGAAGCATTTCACTATCACGGTGTCTATATAATGAAGGTGCAATCCAGTCTAAATAACAAGACGCCCCGGCACGTATGTGATCTGGTAATAACCATTCACTATGTTCCCTCGCATCAAGCCATTTTTCCATTTCCTTATTTGCATCCTTAACTGTTCCGATTAAAATTAACTTCTCTTTCGCGCGCGTCAACGCTACGTATAGTACGCGCATTTCTTCCGCAATTAATTCCATTTTCATTTTACGCTTAATCGCAAGCTGTGATAATGTTGTATATTTAATTCGTTTACGCGGATCGATAAATTGCGAACCGAAACCGAAATCTTTATGCAATAAGAAACGTTTCATTAAGTCTTGTGTATTAAAACGACGACCGAGTCCAGCTACAAATACAACCGGGAACTCTAACCCTTTACTTTTATGAATCGTCATAATGCGAACAACGTCTTCTTGTTCACCGAGGGCCCTCGCCGTACCCATGTCATCACCGCGTTCTAAAATACGTTCAATAAAACGTAAGAAGCGGAATAATCCTCTAAATGATGTTGCTTCGTATTGTCTTGCGCGGTCATATAGTACGCGTAAGTTTGCCTGCCTTTGCTTTCCAGCTGGTAAACCGCCAACGAAGTCGTAATAACCTGTCTCACCGTACACTTTCCAAATTAAATCAGAAAGTGATTGTTGACGTGCAAATTCACGCCATCCTTGCAGTAAGTTATAAAACCACTCTAATTTATCATGAAGTTCTTGCTCCTCTTCAAGTGGTGCCCCTTTTAAGAATGAGCTCATTACTTCATAAAACGAGCCTTTCTTTCCATGAGCACGAAGCGTTGCAAGTTCTTCATCGCTCAATCCAACGATTGGAGAACGAAGTACAGCTGCAAGCGGAATATCTTGCATCGGATTATCAATAACGCGGAATACGTTCATCATAATATTTACTTCCGTCGCTTCAAAGTAACCAGTCGCAAGGTCAGCGTATACTGGAATTCCTTGTAATTTTAACTCTTCCATAATTTGCGGGGCCCACGGCATGGAGCGAAGTAAAATAACGAAGTCGCGGTATTGTACCGGACGCATACTATCATTTTTACGGTCATACACTTCATAACCGGAATCCACCATCGCTTTAATGCGCTGCGCCATAAGACGAGCTTCAAGCTGTGCTTTTTCGACTTCTGCACCTTCTTCTCCGTCTATTACTTCTTCTTCCGTTTGCTGAATGCACAGTAGTTCTGCCGCTACATCTTCACCTTCTGGATAGGTAGCACCTAACTTTAATTCAGCGTCTGCATCGTAGTCGATTTCTCCGACTTCTTCACCCATAATTTGTTTGAAGATAAAGTTCGCACCTGCTAGTACTTCATAACGACTACGGAAGTTTTTCGCTAAGTCAATCTTCATTCCGCCGCCCAATCCTTCTTGTGTGAAGCGTTTATATTTTCCTAGGAATAGTCCTGGCTCGGCTAGTCGGAAACGATAAATCGACTGCTTTACGTCACCAACCATGAACAAGTTTCCTTCACTCTCAGAATCTTTCGTTACGAATTTAATAATGGATTCCTGTACAAAGTTCGTGTCTTGATATTCATCGACTAATACTTCAGCAAATTTATTACGATATTGGAGCGCCACTGCTGACGGATTCATTTCACCATTTTCACTTTGTTCACTTAAAATTTGTAAACAAAAATGCTCTAAATCTGTGAAATCGACCATTCCTTTATCTCTCTTCATCGCTTGGAAACGCTCTGTAAATACTTTTACAAGTTGAACAAGCTTTTCTAATACTGGGTGCATATCTTGAAAATCTCGTAAGAAACTTTCAGGTTTGCGGCTAAATAACTCTTCTTGTAATTTCTTCACTTCATCTTTCGCTTTATTACGAAGAGAGTCTACTTGTTTTACAACATCTTCATTGTAATCACTTTTCTTAATACGCTTTAACGTTTGCCACGATACGTTTTGCATCGCTTCATACACACTTGTCCATGACTCACGAGCAGCTGATGATAGCGTTCCAAGTAATGCTACATCTGCTTGCAGGGTTTCAATGCGAGGCGCTGGACCGTCAGGAAGCATTGCGAGTTCAGTTGCCTTACGAATATGCTGTTCCGCTGTTTCAAGCTGGAATTTCACATCTTCTAATAAATAAGAAGCATACACTAAATCTTCAATTGTCTTTCCTTCTACGTCATATGCTTCTACTAATTTATCAAGCCATTTTTCCGGATTTGGATGCGCTCTTGACTCTGTATGAAGCGCTAAAATCATACGTTGTAAGTCATCATCACTACGGTCACTCGTATAACGATCAACAAGTTCAAAGAAGATTGTATTATCTTCGATTCCGTACTCTTCTTCTAATATGTCATCTAGCACTTCTTCTTTTAACAATTCATTTTCTGTTTGATTCGCAATACGGAAACGAGGATCAACATCAAGCATGTAGTAATATCCTCTAATTACTTGTAAACAAAATGAGTGAATTGTTGAAATGGAAGCTTTATTTAATAGGCTCAGCTGCTTTCTTACGTGTTGAGAACCTGGTTCATCAATTAATACCTTTTCTAACGCTTCCCCGATTCGGTTTTTCATCTCTTGCGCCGCTGCATTCGTAAATGTTACAACGAGCAGGCGGTCGACATCGACTGGATTCTCTTCATTAATAATCTTTTTAATAATACGTTCAACTAATACTGCTGTTTTCCCTGACCCAGCTGCAGCCGCAACTAAAATATCACGTCCATTCGCTACAACAGCTTTCCACTGGTCATCTGTCCATTGACTACCTTCTGGTTTTTCAGGCCAATTTTCTATCATTCTCCGCCAACCTCCTCTCTTATTTTCTCCATTGCTTCGCTATCTTTCATATCTTTTAACGATCGGAACTGATTATCTTCAAGTGACTCATCAAATTGACAAACAGATTTGAAGTTACAGAACGTACATGCTGCTTTATTTCCCATTTTATAAGGAGCAATATCGATAACACCTTCTGTAATATCTTTTCCGATATTTTCAAACGTATGGTGTACATATTTTTGCAGTACGTTAAACTCTTGCTCACTTGCAATACTTGAACGCGCACTAAAGCTACCGTCTTTTTTCAGGCCAGCAGAAATAATATCTGAGCTCCCTGTTGAAAGTTTGTTATCCATTAAACGAACAACGTCAGCATCTCCTAATACGAGTCCTTTCATTTTAAATTTCTTTAAAATTTCTTTTTCAATTTCAGCTTCAGATGCGTCACCTTTCATCTCAACGATTGGGTTATGAATATGGAAATACAATACACCAGCTGGTGATGCTGCGTGGCCTTTTTTCATCCACGTCTGTGCATTCGAAGTAACGACATCTAAATACGTTAACATTTGAAGTGCTAATCCGTAATACACTTCCGTTAAATCTAACGCTTTTGAACTTGATTTATAATCAATAATACGTAAGAACGTCCCGTTTTCATCTTCTGCCTTATCAACACGGTCAATACGGCCGACTACTTCCATCTTCACACCATTTGGTAATGAGAATTCCATCGGCGGAAGTGATCCTGTACCACCCATACCGAACGGCACTTCTAAATCAACTGGTACGAATCCGCTTGACTTCGCATGTTCACGAAGAATGATTGAAGTACGGAAAATGATTTGTTGTAGTTTTTGTTTTAAATAGAAATGACGGTTTGAACTTAATAAAATTTGTCGTTGTAATAACGGTGCGATTTCTTCTATTACTAAAACAGAAAGATGCTCACACTCTTTTATGGATAAATCCGCCCAAGTACGGTTTTCACGCAATAACTTGTCCGCAATTTTCTTTAATGCCGCATGGAATAATTCGCCGATGTCTGGCGCATCAAGCTTGAAAATATCACGCTCTCTAAGCGATAAACCGTGCTGCGCAAAATGAGCGTATGCACAACGGTTAAATAGTTCCATACGAGAGACACTTCCTTTAATTATATCTCCGTATAAATCTCTACTTACTGCTGTACTTAGTTTCTTCGCACGATTTCGATAGAATAAACTTGATAAGACGCGGCTGCTTTTTTGTTTCCATTCATCTGAAGTTACGTAGAAATTATATACGTCCCACCAAAAGTCTAAATTCCCTTCAAATCCGTATCGCTTCCACGTTTGTAGTTGCTGCATAACGTAAGATAACGTTACTTCTGGCGTTGCTACGTATGAAATTTGTTCTGAACGTGATAAATCGTTTACATCATTCGTAATAAATGAATCTTTCACATTAGGGAACATTCTTTTTATTTTCTTAATAAAGCTAGACGCAAGTAACGTCTTTCCTTCTTCATCTGCAAGCGGGCATGAAATGTATAGCTTCTCAGATGCTCTCGTTACCATTTGATACATAACGAACTGTTCTTCTAACAAAGTTTGTCTCGTCGTTGGCGCTAATTCAATCCCTGCTGCACCAAGAACTTCTCTTTCTTCATCAGAAAGCATACCTTCGTCCATAGGTGCTGCTGGAATAACACCCTCATTTACACCTATAATAAACGTTGCTTTCACATCAGATAACCTGGAGTGATCAATATTAGCAATTAACACTTGGTCTAATGACGGCGGAATGTTAGCAAATTGAAGCGCCTCAAGACCAGTCGACATAACGTCCGTAAACATAGAAAGAGACATTTTCTCTTCACCAAGCATCTCTACAAACGTATCAAGAAGGCTCATTACTTCTTCCCATACTTGTTCATGATCTGTCGCAAATAAGAAATCTCCACTTTCTTCTGCACGTATACGTAATTCTTCTAGTTTTTTCGGAACATCCAGTTCTTCTAAAAATAAGTAAACTGCTTCACACATTTGCATAACTGTTCCTGCACGCTTTAACCTTTTTTGCATGCGAATAACAGGTGTTCTTACAACGTCACGTAACCTATTTATTTTCTCTTCCATTTCACGTTCACTGTCTGTGATCATCCCGTTCGTATCATCAAGAGAACGATAACGGCGATACATCCATGGATCCTCTGAAGTCCATCTCTTTCCTTGTACACCGTACGCTAAACAGTAATTTTCAAATTCATCCATTTCTTCACGCATCGTTTCTTTTCTTACGTCTAATGGATATAAAAGCTCTGTTTTCACGCAACGGAACACCGCATCATAACGCCAATTCCCACTAATAATCTCGAGTGCAGAACGAATACATTCTACTAATGGGTGGTGTGACATCGGGCGCTTTTCATCGATGAAGTGCGGGATATTATAATCTGTAAATAACGTTCGCATCACATCGTAATAACTTTCCCCATTACGAAGAAGCACTGCAATATCCCGGTAACGATATTTTTCATTCGCAACAAGTTTACGAATTTCACGAGCAACACCTTCTACCTCCGCTCGTAAATTCGCAGCTGTACTAATCATTACACTCGCTTCACCGTTAAATTTTTCATTCGGACGCGCTTCATAATGCGCTTCTAAATGCGCTAATGCTGGAGAATGAAAACGCGGCTGTTCCATAAGTGGAATTGTTTTTTCAATTTCTATTTTCTCTTCACGCGCTACTTGTTTTATTTTTTCATACGTTAACGTCGTTTCATAAAATAAATCGAGTTCATTTACTGGCTGCGCTAACGTTTTTTCATCTATCGTTAACGTGATCGTAACTCTCGCTCCGCAAATCATAAGCTGTCTTACAATCTCTAACTCTTGCGGGGAGAATGAATGAAATCCATCTATATAAATTTCCGCACCATTTACATATTCAGACTGCGGAAGCTTTTCCACTAGCAATTGCAGGTAGTCTTCTGAATCTAAGTATTTTCCAATTAAAGCACGTTCAAAATCATCGTATAATAGCTGTAAATCATACACTTTATTCGCTAGTAACTTTTGTTCGGCACTGCTACTATGCGCATCTAATTGTTGCCACATTTCATATACGTTAGATGGCGTTACATTGTAACGTTTAAACTCTGCAATCATACTGCCAAGATGTTCAAAGAAACCGTTTTGCTCCGCTGCTTTTTGGAACACCGATAATCCATCTTTACGAGACTCTACAATTTTACGGAGTAACATATGTACACCAGCTTCATCAATATGAAGACGACTCGCTCCGCCAACTTCTTGCAGTACCTTCCACGCTAATCGTGAAAAACTAAAAACTTGTGCCCGAATAGAACCTCTTACATCCTCACTTCCAATTAACGCCTGCTGCGTCTGGAATGTCATCTGTTCTGGCACAAGATATAATATTGTTTTCCCTCTCGGGCGTTGTTTTAACTCTTCTTGCACTTCGCGTAAACAAAGTGTACTTTTTCCACTTCCCGCTCTACCAATCACAAATCGAAGTGACATGTAACCCCACCTTTCACTTACATAACGAACGTTAGTTTGCTACTATAATTGTATTATAGGACACGAAAAAAGACAAACTGAGTTGTTTGCCTTTTTCTATACTTCTATCTATTATATCAACCTTTTGAAAAATTCGTTTGCACCTCTTGAATTGGCCAATATCGCAAATCAACTTTACCGACGACTGTATCAGCTTTTACAAAGCCAAAGTGTCTACTATCCCAGCTCCCGAGCCGGTTATCACCTACTACAAAAATAAACCCAGGTGGCACCAGTTTTTCTTTCGTTAACTCTTCTAATGTAAAGTCGCCTGTTAGTTGCCTTCCGTTTATCTCTTTCTTATACTTCTCTAAATACGGCTCATCAATAAATTGACCGTTTATATATAACTTATCCTGCTTATATTCAATATGATCTCCAGGTAAACCGATAATCCGCTTTACATAGTCCTCTTTTTTATTCGCATGAAATACCACAACGTCAAATCTGTTCAAGTCCCCAACTTGATAACTCACCTTATTTACAACTAGCATATTGCCATCTTGCAATGTCGGCATCATTGACTTCCCCTCTACAACATACGTTGAAAAGAAAAACGTTCGAAAAAATACAGCTAATAATACACCAATTAAAATTGTTCGTATCCACTCCATGCCTTCTTTTTTCAAAGTTTTCTTCATCTGCTTCTCCCCTTATTCTTTAATACTGAAGCTTTCCTTTACAAAGAAGACTATTCTTAATGTAGTTCTAACTTTACTTCGATTTTCTTACCGACATACCATAAAATAAAAATACCAATCGCTACAATAACTGATTTCACCGGATTATGAATAAATGACATTAAATCATGACCGATATACGTTAAAATAAAAATCATCACAAGTTTTCCGAATGCTAACGCTAGACCAAACTGTTTTACACTAATTCGGGATAAACCAGCGACAACATTTATGAGCGCTGACGGTGTAAACGGAAAACAAAATATAACAAAAATCGGTGCGAATCCTTTCCTTTCAATCCACCCCATTGCTTTTCGTACTCTCTCATGCTTATTTACAAACGAAAAGAAACGACTGCGACCAAAATGGCGGATGATGAAAAAGACAAGTAATGCACCCATTACTGATCCAAGCCATGAATAAAGAAAACCGAGCCAAAAGCCAAATGCAACAGCATTCGCCAGTACAAATACGATAAGCGGTAATGCTGGAATCAACGCCTCTATCATCGGTAAACCAATACCAAGAAGTGGTCCGAACGCTTTATAACTCTCAACAATATGATCCATATTTTCTGGTGAAAAATACTCTTTGATTGTCTGAAAATCCATTCTACACTTTACCCCTTTACTCTAAATACTATCCCTACTGTATCATTGCTTATATGAAAGAGGAAATGGTAGATACGACATATGGAGATGTATTTATTAAAGTTTCCATATCTTTCATAAGAATTCCTTCATTATTTAGCTATGATAATCTATCAATATTTGACAAAATATTACATATTAATAACACCATATCCAACAATATCCTTATAGCCCTTCAAAAATAGTATATTACAAATAATTTATTTAAATATAAAAAAATAGTATTTTTTACATTTTTTATTAAAATAACAACACAAATCTGATATACTAAATATCGAAATATATTTATTTTATGTTTTTAGGAGGAAATACTTTGAAAGACACAGTAAAATTATTAAAATGGGTTACTGGTGCCTTAGAGGCTTTACTGGGAATACCTGTACTCGGAGGAACTATTGTTGTTTCTTTACTTTGGTTACCACTTCTTTTCATGCTAGTATTACATATCGTCACTTTAGTATTGGCTAAAAAAGCTAATATGAGTGCTAACGGTAATGTGCTAGGAATTGTAACTTCTTGCCTTGCATGGATTCCGTTTGTAGGAATGATTTTGCATATTTTATCAGCTATCTTCATTATGATGGATGCTGCCCGTAAGGAAGAAACTTATTAATATTTAAATAGCAAAAAAGCTGTCCTAGAATGCCGCTTAAAGCAACATTCTAGAGGCAGCTTTTTCTATATTACACTTCTTCTTCTCTAACAACATACACACTCTCATAAGCGGGTCTTAATGTTGATTCCTCTTTTTTATCGACCTCTTTAAAACAAGGATTTCCTTGTTTTTTCCTACGATCTTCATATTCAGTACGTAATTTCGCTGTACGATTTTGTTGATTTTCAAAACTAGTTTTTGATATCTCTAATTTCACAGCAAAGCCATTTATAAATCTAATAATAAGATTTCCATCTTTTAATTCTTTATTACTTTCAATATAAAAATGAGACAACCACGCGCACTCTTTTCTAGAGTAAGAATAGGTAGGGAAAAAATAAAGTTGATCTGCTGGACTAATCGCAATCGGTGCTTTATGTGTAATATGAGTTAACTCTTTCGTTCCTTCTTTTCTGCCTAAGAAACTAGAGCCATGCTTGCGGCAACTTCTTTCTATAATATCTAGAGGTTTTTGAAATACGAAAAAAGAATCATTCATTTCAACGACTCGCGTAACAATTTTCTTTTCACTTAGAATAACAGGAAGTAAGGCCATCGTATTTTTCGTTACAACATAATTTTCGACATAGCGTTCCACTTTACTTTCCATACTCCATTATCTCCTTTTTTCCATTTATATTAGCAGCTGCATATATAATTTTAGCATCTATGAAAAGGAAATAGCTTACAAGTTCCGCTTTTTTACAATTTTTTATCATTTATCAAACATTTGTTAAATAAAAAAATCACGATATAGTAATGATTTAATTTTAAAGTTATAAAAACAGCATTTATACTACCTATAAATATTTATTATCCCTTCCTATTTTCACATCATGAAAACAATTAACTTTGCTATAATTAAAATGTAAATCCAATATATGGAGGGCCACTATGGAAGAAAAAGAGATCCAACCATCGATTCAAATGAAAAATAGTAGCGTCATTATCGTGAAAAACTCAGCTAGTATTATATTCGGTTTATTTTTCATTCTGCTATTCTTTGCCAAACCGTTTCGTAAATCAAAATGTCCAGAATGTAAAAAACGTGAGAAGAAAAAATCAGGACAAGAACAATAAAAGGCCTTCCTTTATGGAATGCCTTTTTACATTCGTAGTATCATTTTATTTATTCTTCTTCCCCCTAAAAAACGACTATATTTTCTTCCAAGGTTCTCTACATCTTTTTTGATTTGTAATATGATCCTTATATAAAACATGAGAAAGAGTATTACTTGTTACCCGCTTTTAATTTTTATTAAACACTTCAAATTTGTACATCTTTATCCATCACTAACAATTCGTTAATTAGTTAACTTTGTAATATAAGTTTTGTATATAATGTCATTCAAAAACACAATATATATAAGTAGCTATTTATAATTACATTGCTTTTTATCGAATTCTAAAAAGGAGTTGTATACTATGGATAAAGAAAATCCATTAAATCAGCAGGTTAATAGCATTCCCTCAGATGCTCTGAATACCCCTAGTAAGGAACAAGAACAACTGTTAGAAACATCATCTCAAAACGTACAAAATTCCAACAACAATGCTAACAAAAAAGATGTTACTCAAGGTCTATCTGGAAAAGATTCCCCTATTTCAATAGAGAATACAAATTTATAGTTATTTACTATCATACGCAGCAAATGCTCTTGCTGAACTAATTCTTCTACAGAAACTAATACGCATTCCAGATAATTTTTCACCCGTTGTAACATAGAAAAAGAGATTTAGATATAAAAACAGGCTCTGAAAAAACTTTCCCCACAACAAAAAAAGGATGGCATTAGCCATCCTTTTTTCCATCATCAACTATAAAATTATAGTTTGATTACGTTTTTAGCTTGAGGTCCACGGTTACCGTCTTCGATTTCGAAGCTAACTTTTTGACCTTCTTCTAAAGATTTGAAACCGTCAGTTTCGATTGCTGAGAAGTGTACGAATACGTCGTTTTCGCCTGGAACTTCGATGAAACCGAAGCCTTTTTCGTTGTTAAACCATTTTACTTGTCCTGTTACTGCCATAATTATTTCCTCCTAAGAAAATACAAATTTTTAATTTTTTAGTCTTCCTGTCTAAAAAAAGAATCCACACATTATCAAATACGAAACATAAACTAGTTCTCACATACTTTTTCTCGTTCGTTTCCAGCACTTGATAACATATGGATTGCTTAATTTAACTATTCAACTGACATCATCATAGCACATTAAAATAAAATGTACAATCTTTTTCGAAAATAGAATTTCTAATTTTTAGTATTTCTTATAAAATATACTTATCTCTATTCTAAATAAGGGGAAGTTTATGACCAATAAAATTTCTAGAAAAACATTAAAAAGAATTGAAGAGGATATTGAAAATAATAATCTTGGAAAAGCAAGAGATAGATTGCATGGCCTTATCTTTACATACCCAAATGAATTACATCTTCGAAAACAACTCGGAGATATTTATTATAAATTACAATATCCAGAAATGGCTGGACGTTACTGGTATCTAGAGGAGCATAAAACAGACATTATGCATGAATCATGTTTATTATTTGAAAAATCAATGGAAAATAGTCCTCATCATATTGCACGTGCTTTAAAGTTTAAAGGCGATTCTAACCATATAAAAAGTTTGTATAAAGAGCAACCTTTATCTTCAGTGCAGAAGAAAGTAGCAGAAGAGTTAATTTATGAGTATAAAGAAACATGGCAAGATAAGCTAGTCCCTTTTGGCTGTCTAGCATTGCTTGCTTCCCTTCTCTTTTCTGCCATTGTTGGTCTATTCACTATTTGGAATTGGATTTTTTAATTATAGGGGGAATTTTTACATGTCAAACTACGATAACGAAGAAAAGCTAACAGGCGGAAACGTTTCGAACGTATATCGTTCTAAAAATACTGTTCGTCGAGAGTTAAAGCCAGATAGTGCAAAGATCCATAAGCTATTACAACACTTAGAAAACAAGGGATTTCATCATGCGCCAAAGTTTTTAGGTGTAGATGAAAAAGATAGAGAGATTTTATCCTTTATTGAAGGAGAAGCTGGCAATTATCCTTTAAAAGAATATATGCGATCTAATGATGTATTAAAAGAAATCGCAATGATGCTCCGCCTTTACCATGATGCTGTAAGTGATTTTCCTTTATTAGATGATTGGAAACCGATGGATCATACGCCAAATAACATTGAGGTTTTATGCCATAATGATTTTGCCATATATAACATTATTTTTAATAATGAGAAGCCAGTAGGGATTATTGATTTCGATGTTGCTGCTCCTGGCCCAAGACTATGGGATATCGCTTATACACTTTATACTTGTGTGCCTTTAAGTAGAGTATATTATACAGAATCCGGTGAAGCCGTTCATTATGATTCACCGCAACATGCAGATCGTATTAAAGAGAGAGTCAAATTGTTCGTTCAGTCCTATGGTAAAAATATGGATGAAGATTACTTAGGAATGGTGTTGCTTCGATTAGAAGGGTTATGTACATATATGAAACGAAAAGCACAAGAAGGCGACTTGAATTTCCAAAGAATGATCGATGAAGGACATCTAGAGCATTATGAGAAAGATATAAAGTTTATTCGTGATCATAGGGCTGAGTGGAGTTGATTTAGTAATAAAGAAAAGGGAGTATCGTTTTTTGCCGACAACTCCATCTCTCTTTTCGAATCGTTTAGAAAATAACAAGGGGCACCTTTCAAAAAAGGTGCCCCTTCCTTTTATTTCGTAAACTGTGCTTCTTCCGTAGATCCTTTTAACGCTGTCGTTGATGAAGTTCCGCCTGTAATCACTTGTGCTACTTCATCAAAGTAACCTGTTCCTACTTCGCGTTGATGACGTGTTGCAGAGTAGCCATGTTTTTCAGCTGCGAATTCTGCTTGTTGTAGTTCAGAGTATGCTGCCATGCCGCGCTCTTTATAGCCACGTGCTAGTTCAAACATACCGTAATTTAATGAATGGAATCCAGCAAGTGTTACGAATTGGAACTTGTAACCGTAAGATGCGATTTCCTTTTGGAAGCTTGCAATTGTTTTTTCATCTAGTTTTTGTTTCCAGTTGAATGAAGGTGAGCAGTTATATGCAAGTAGCTTCCCTGGATGCTCCTTATGAATTGCGTCCGCAAATCGTTTTGCATCTTCTAAATTTGGTTCTGAAGTTTCACACCAAACGAGGTCTGCGTACGGTGCATACGCTAAACCGCGCGCAATTGCTTGATCAAGACCTGCATTCGTACGGTAAAATCCTTCTGGTGTTCTTTCTCCTGTAATAAATGCTTTATCAACAGGATCGATATCGCTCGTAATTAAATCAGCTGCATCCGCATCTGTTCTTGCAACGATAATTGTCGGCACTCCCATTACATCTGCTGCAAGGCGTGCAGAAATTAAATTGCGTACTGCTGTTTGCGTTGGTAGTAGTACTTTTCCACCTAAATGGCCACATTTTTTCTCTGAAGATAATTGATCTTCAAAATGCACACCTGATGCACCTGCTTCAATCATACCTTTCATCAGTTCGAATACATTTAATTGCCCACCAAATCCAGCTTCTGCATCTGCTACAATCGGTACGAAATAGTCTGTATCATCGCTTCCTTCCATATGCTGAATTTGGTCCGCACGTTGAAGCGTTTGATTAATTCGTTTTACTACAGCAGGTACGCTGTTCGCTGGATATAAACTTTGGTCTGGATACATATGTCCAGAAAGGTTTGCATCAGCTGCTACTTGCCAACCACTTAAGTAAATCGCTTTTAACCCAGCTTTTACTTGTTGCATCGCTTGGTTTCCTGTTAATGCGCCAAGTGCGTTAATATAGTCTTCTGTATGAAGCGATGTCCAAAGCTTCTCAGCACCGCGACGCGCTAACGTATGTTCAATGTCAATTGACCCGCGCAGGCGAATTACATCTTCTGCCGAATATGGACGTGTGATCCCTTTCCAACGCTCATCTAATTCCCAGCTTTCTTGCAACTTCTCGATTCTTTCGTTTTTCATTTGTTCCATCCCCTTTTCGTTTTTTATAAAATTTCATAACCCGGTAATGTTAAAAATGGTACGAATTCATCATTTCGAACGAGATTTGTAAACAACGTTGTCGCCTCTTGGAATCTCCCTTTCTTAAAGGCTTCCTTACCAATCTCTCTTTCTATTTTTGCTAATTCTTCTTCTTTTAGCTCTTCCATTAATTCAAGCGTAATATTACGACCATCATTTAGTTTTCCACCTTCATGACGAATCCATTGCCATACTTGTGCTCTTGAAATTTCAGCTGTTGCCGCATCTTCCATTAAGTTATAAATGGGTGCTGCTCCCCGTCCGCTTAACCAAGATGCAATATATTGAATACCTACGCTAATATTCATGCGAAGGCCCTCTTCTGTAATCGTTCCCACCGGTACCTCTAGTAAATCGTTTTCTGTTACACATATTTCTTCACGTTTTCTAAAAATTTGATTTGGTGTTTTCATAATGTGATTAAACACTTCCATTGCAACCGGTACAAGTCCAGGGTGGGCGACCCAAGTCCCGTCATGACCGTCTAAAGCTTCGCGTTCCTTATCAGCACGCACTTTTTCAAAAGCTGCTTCATTTGCTTCTGGATTATTTTTAATCGGAATTTGTGCCGCCATTCCTCCAATTGCTGGTGCATTACGGCGGTGACATGTTTGAATTACTTTCAAAGAATACGAACGCATAAATGGCGCCGTCATCGTGACTTGTGCTCTATCTGGTAGTAAGAATTTATTATGATTACGGAAACTCTTTAAAAAGCTAAAAATATAATCCCATCTTCCGCAATTTAAGCCAGCAGAATGATCTTTTAGCTCATATAAAATTTCATCCATTTCAAACGAAGCGTGAATCGTTTCCAGTAACACAGTTGCTTTAATCGTTCCATTTGGAATGCCGATATATTTTTGAGCAAATACGAATACATCATTCCATAATCTCGCTTCTAAATAACTTTCCATTTTCGGTAAGTAAAAGTATGGGCCGCTCCCTTTTGCTAAAAGAGCTTTCGCATTATGGAAAAAATACAAGCCGAAATCTACTAAGCTACCCGACATATTCTTCCCATCAACTTGCATATGCTTTTCCTCTAAATGCCATCCTCTTGGACGTACAATGAGTACAGCTGTTTTCTCATTTAATCTATATTCTTTCCCTTTATCATTTTTATGTGAAATCGTTCCCTTTACTGCATCTCGTAAATTGATTTGACCTTCAACTGCGTTTTCCCAAGTTGGTGCATTCGAATCTTCAAAATCCGCCATAAAAAGATGCGCTCCTGAATTTAAAGCGTTAATGACCATCTTTCTATCTACCGGTCCAGTAATCTCTACGCGGCGATCCTCTAAGTCTTTTGGCAGCTTGGCAATTGTCCAATCCGCTTCACGTATGTGTTTTGTTTCTTCTAGAAACTTCGGAAACTCCCCTGCATCAATTCTCTTTTGTTTTTCTACACGTTTTTGTAAAAGTTCTATGCGGCGCTCATTAAAATTCTCATGTAGTTCCTTCAAAAAACTAAGCACCTCAGGTGTCAATATTTCGTTGTACGCTGGCAACATTTCTCCGGGCAATGTAACCCGTGAAGTTTGCGTCGACATATTAGCATCCCCTTCTTAAACTGTTTTATAACAGATTTGATTTTATGTTTTATATTATATAACAAATCTTCAGAAAAGGAAGTTTTTTTTGAAAATTCATTTCATTTTTTTCAAAACGCCATTCTTTCGCGCTTTATTTCATACAAAAAAGGCCGCTGTTATACAACAACGACCTTTTTGTATTATTTTTAAATTTCACTTTGACTAGTTAAACTTTATTACTGCCCTTGTTCCATATCATGCAATATTGCTCTATGTAAAAACTGTGCGTATTGTTCTCTCGTTACCTTCATAGACGGACCGAATTTACCTTCTCCGATTCCTATTGTAATACCATTTGTTTGTACTGCACTAATTGCATTCGTTGCCCATGAATTTGCTGAAACATCATTAAAGTTATGAGATCCCTTTGCCTGTAAGTCAAAAGCATTCGTAAGAACTTGTGCCATTTCTGCACGCGTTAACGTCGCCTTCGGTCTAAAGTTTCCATTCTCGTCTCCCTGGAAAATTCCCATTTCCGTTAAAGCCAATATCTCCTCGATAAAGCTTGTTGAATTTTCATCAATATCTCCATATGGGTTTTCATATTCATCTTGTTCTTCCATATCAAACACACGGTAAATTAAAGCTGCAACTTGCTCACGTGTTACATTATCCCCAAAACCGAATATTCCATCGCCATATCCTAAAATAATTTCTTGTTCCGCTAATTCATGAATTGCCTCATATGCCCAATGCCCTTTTGGTACATCTTTAAATACAATTGTATTTGTTTTTTGCAACGGTGCACTTTCCGCTTTTACACTGTTACTCTCTGCTGAGAATAACACCCCACCCATAATTGTTAATGCTGTAGCTGTTTTTAATAATTTTTTGCTCATCAAATTATCTCCCCAATATGTATATGTTTTTTTAAAAATATACAGAATAAATGGTATAGTGACAATATATTTTTCGACACATTTCGTGACGGTTTTGTGAATCATGTTACACATCATGTCTTTTTCATCGGGTTGATTATAAAGCTTGTGTATAACCATAAAAATACATAAATGAGAATAATAATTCTTTTTTAAACAAACAAAAAAGCACAAATATTTCTATTTGTGCTTTCATATTTCACTCTACTTCCAATCCTCTTTCAAATGATAATTAATAATCGCATTATTAATAAACTGAGCATATTGTTCTCTAGGTACAGGGCGATTTAATTCATACATGTCATTCCCAGTTCCTCTCACAACATTATTAGATTGTAACGCACTAATTGCATCTTCTGCCCAGTGGCCTTTTGGAATATCTTTAAATGTATGTTTTTGTTTCGTTTCAAAATGAAATGCTCGTTTTAAAATGACAGACATTTCCGCTCTAGAGATTGGTGCTTTCGGCCTAAAATTCCCTTGGCCATCCCCTGAAAAAACACCACGTTTTGTTAACGCCAAAATTTCCTTTTTAAAAGTTGTTGTACTATCAGAAACATCTTTATATGGATTCGCTACTGGCCCTTCTTCTTTTATCTCAAGTGTTCTGTAAATAGTCCCAGCTACTTGTTCACGTGTTATAAGATCGCCAACACCATACTTCCCGTTTCCATACCCTAATATAATTTTATGATATGCTAAGTCCATAATAGCATCATATGCCCAAAATCCGTATGGAACATCTTCAAACACAATCATTTGTGGATACTCTTCTGCTTTTACAGGCGTCACATTCGTCCCTGCAAATATACCTCCTGCCATTGTCGCAATCATCATTACACCCAATATTTTTTTCTTCATTGTCCTCTCTCCCTATTTCATTCAAATAAAATGAACTTCATTGTTTCAGGAGTATTATTTTTTGGTGAATGTAAGATAAAATGTAAATCTTCTAGAAGAAATATTTCCACTACCTTTCTGCTTTATACTCCCTTCTTTCTTTTTCAAAAAGGAAGTTGTCACATCTAAGGTGTTATATACTAAAACATTCTACAATCTCTTTATAAACTCCTTTTCACTTTATAACTTCCCTTTATTGGCACCTAAAGGAGATACCTAGTGGAGGCTACTATATTCATGGTTTATATTTCAGAGGTAGCATTCCCCTTCACTGATAACTCGCTTTCGCTGAATTTTGAGGTGGAGGTCTTACTGCCCAGCAAATAGCGGGATAAAAAAATCATCCTTTTTTCTTAAAAGAGGATGATTTTTTATATTTATTAACACTCAAATATGCTACTACTTTTGAAGAGTAAATTGGGCAACTATTTGTTTTAGTTTTCCTGCTGCGTTATGCATATGTTCAATTGAAACCGAAATCTCTTGAACAGATTTTTCTTGCTGTTGAATAGACTCTTTTACCCTATCAGTTCGGTCAGATGATCTTTGGGAAATTTGAGCCATGTCTTCTGCAGAAGCCGAGATTTCCTCACTACTCGCTGCAATTTCATCTGTAGACATAGATACCGTTTGAATTTGCTCAGATACTTGTTGTACTTTTTCTGTAATTGTTCCAAATACTTTTTCTGTATGCATTACTACTTGTGTACCTGCCTGTACCTCATTATCTACCTTCCCCATCATATGTACCGTATGGTTCGTTGTTCCCATAACTTGAATAATAAGATTCTCAATTTGTTTTGCAGAATCACTAGATTGTTCTGCTAATTTCCGCACTTCATCTGCCACAATTGCAAATCCTCTACCACTTTCACCAGCACGTGCAGCCTCAATTGCGGCGTTTAATGCTAATAAGTTAATCTGGGAGGTAATACCTTGCATAACATCAATGATTTTAACAATTTCTTCTGATTGTTCTTTCATAGTCTCTACTTGTTTCACACCACTATGTACCGAATTTTGGATTGTATCCATCTGTTGAATCATTTGTTTCATTAATTTGTTACCATTCTCTGCATCTAATGCTGATTGAGCAGATAATTCATTTACAGAGGACGATGTATTGACTATACTCTGCATTCCTTGTGTCAACTCTTCCATCGCACCCGCAGTTTGTTCCATTGCTTGCATTTGACTCTCTGCACCATTTGCAACTTCTTCAATATCCATAGTGATTTTCTTTGCTGCACTACTAGATACTTCTGATGCAGATACTACTCCGTCTGCATGTTGAAATAAAAGCTGAATATTATTCTCTACTTCTTGCATATTTGTTCTTAGCCCTGCAATCATCTCGTTAAAATTACTTACTAATACACCTAATTCATCTTTAGCATTATAATCACCATGTACGGTTAAATCTCCTTCTTTCGCTCTTTCCATCATACGACTAACCGTTTGTAAAGGAGCAACTATAAGCTTGCTAATAATATAACTTACTATACATATAACGATTGTAGTAACTACTACAAGAATGATAAAGGTAATAACGGAACGATCAATCATTTTTTGAGAATCTTTAAATACTTGGTCAGCTAAATTTGAAACATACGATTCTAGATCCACTGCATAACCAGCTAACTCTATTCCCTTCGGTTTTAATTCCTTCTGAAATTCATTTACCATTTGTGGCTCGTTTGTTGCCTTTGCCTTTTCAAATAATTTTTTATATGTATCTTTATAACTTGGCAAAGATTTCTTCATCTTCTGAAACAGTTCATCCTCTTGCTTACTTAAATTAAAACCATCATCATATTCTTTTAATAAAGAATCATATTTTTTAAGATCCTTTTCAATATTATCAATTATTCCCTCTTTATTTGCCACTTCATTTTGTGATACCGTAATTAATTCTAGTAGGTTATATTCTAGTGAATTTTGTGTGCGAAGCATTCCTTCTAATAAAATTGCAGAATATTGATAATCATCTACTACAACCTCTGTATCATGCTTAATCTTATTAATAGAACTAATTGCTACACTGCTTATAATTACCATACCTAAAACTGCTAATGAAATAAGCGACAATAATTTATATTTCACTTTTAAATTTTGTAAAAAATACATTTTTTCACCTTTATTCCTTTATATATAGATTTTTAGAATTTTATAGCTTATTATTTACAAAATCGCAATAAAAAGCAATGATAAATATTCCCAATATGAAACTTATATCTCTATAAAAAAAAGTAGCATAATAGCTACTCCTTTTTTCTTTGTTTCTCATATTGTTCAAACGTATGAATTCTTTCAAAAATTGGTGGGTGCGTGTATAAGAAAAATTTTACTAACGCAGGCGGATTTACTTGGCTTAAACTTGTTTTTGATAAATATTGAAAAGTTTTCACACCAGATTTCCCATCCTTCGTCATATTTAAAGCATATTGATCTGCCGCTCTTTCTTCTATACGTGAAACGTAGTTTGTTGCTGGTTGTGCTGCAAAAGAGAGGACAGAAGAAATTAAGAAAAATAAAGGTAAAATGGAGAAACATGCTACTTTTGAAATTTGCAATGTATCTCCCCATTTGCGAATACACATATTTATAATACGACTAATTAAAAACATACCTATAAACGATAGCAATACATAACTTGCAACGCCAAAATATATATGTTTCATAACATAATGCCCCATTTCATGGGCCATGATAAATAAAATCTCTTTATCTTTTAACTGCTTAAGTGTTGTATCCCACATTACAATACGGGCGTTAGGGCCAATTCCTGTTACGTAAGCATTTAATGCATTCGTTTTTTCTGACATATTTACTTCATATACGTGTTTAGCAGGAATGTCCGCTTTGTCTGCTATCGCTAAAATTTTCGTTTCTAATTCTTTATTTTTCAGCGTCGAGAAGTCGTTATACAGTGGATCAATAACGACAGGCTGTATGAATGTTAAAAAGATTGTAAATGGAACAGAGAGCGCCCATCCTGCGAGCCACCATCTCTTCGGAAATTTACGGATAAGCCATAATAGAACGGTAACTACGATTAACATAGTCGCATAACTTTCCCAAAAACCGATAACATGATCTTTTATCCAGCTTTGTGTACTTTGTGTTGAAATGCCGTAATCAACGGACACTTTCCGGCCAATCCATTGCATCGGTAAGGCAAGCACTGTTGTCAGTAATGATAAATAAAAGAAATAAATCGCAACTTGCAAAACACTTATTTTAGTCGTTTCCTTCGACCATTTCTCAAACTTTCTTGAAATACCTAGCACAAGTACAAATAATAAAATAATCCATTCAAGAGGCGTCGCTAAAAAGTATAGTAAATTTTTCACGCGCGAATAATCTTGGCTTAGCGTAAGCTCTCTCGTACTCATAAACGTTTCTGGATCTGCACTCGTTCCCTTATACATGTCCGGAATAAGTTCATGATTCCATCCAAATAAATACCAATATATAAGTAACGCAAATCCAACGTACAAAAAAAGCGACCAACCGATAACCTTCCTCACGCTATTCCCTCCTCTATGCTGCCTGTCTATTATTATTGTAAGTTCGTACACGCTAAATTAGAACAAGCTTATTATGTGAATTGCTCTGGATCTTTTTATTTACATAAAAAAACTCTTCTACATAAGAAGAGTTTTACCTATCTTTAAACACTTTCTTCGGTTCACAATCCGTAATAAGGATCACACTTACAAACCAACACGTACCCTACTTGCTTTTTAGATAAAATAAAAAGCCTCTTTAAGGAAGTACATCTATTAATAAACTAAAATCTTGTAAAGAGAAAGAACTATATTTCATAATACCTTGTACAGCTAAAAGTAAAACAAGACCGATCACACACATATAGTTAACGCTTTCTTCATTCTTTTTTTCAGTAACCACTCCACCACTTATACATAAAATCCCTAGCAAATGGAGCGCTAAATACATGAAAAAATAAGCTTCCTCCCAGCGCAAAATAACATTCACTGTCGTTATTAACACTAGACTAAGTAAAATCAAATAAAAAAACTTATTTGATGATATCGTTTCATTCATATAATTTTATACATCCCTTTCAAATTTCGAATTAATGATGTTTCAAAGCTATAAAGTAAATGATTGTTTTTATACCATAAAACAAAAGGAAAGCCACCATTACTTTCTCGAATACTTTATGAATCCACATATACTTCTCTTCATTCTTTCTGAAGATGCGCTTCATCATTTCTTCTACAATTAGACCAAATATTAGTAAAACCCCGAACACAATAAGAAGAGAAATAATATTTTCTTTTAAATGAGTACTAGAAAATAAGTAATACTCTGAAAACACAATCGTATCTACTACAGGTTGAAGCCAATGACAAACGCTTTTATCACACATATCTGTAATAGACGTAGAATCTATAATGTCTTTTAATATTTTTTCAACCGTCTTCTTCATCTTATTTACTCCCGACTACATCTGAAAAGCTCTTTTCCTGCTCTGCATATATAACCGGCACTTCTTTACTCCAATATTTGCGATTAACAAATAAAAAGATAAGTACTAAGTTTAATCCTGTTATAAAAATAATAAGTCCAGGAAAGAATGTCGTATAATTTGAGAAATCGGCAAAACTCATAATTTTTTCTCTACTTGAGGGTGTTGCAAAACTAAAATAAACATGCAATGTTATGAATCAGAAAAACTAGCTGAACATGCAATAGATAGCGATTTTGACCATACCAACGTGGCTGTTCCAACCCTTTATCTTTGAGTTTACTAAACTGTTGTTCAATTTTCCTACGTTCTTTCATCAATTGTTTACCAAAGATAGTTTGTATAAAATGAGATAATACACGACGATGTGTACTCTTATTTTGTTCACCATTCCTAGGATTGATTGGATTCATGGCAAAGATGTTACATGTTCGTGCAATTTCATAAATACGTTGACTATCGTAAGCAGCATCTGCAACGGAAAATAACACATTTTGATCTTTTATATCCTGAAGCAATACAGGAGCCATTTTGCTATCATGGACGTTCGCTGTTGTAAACGCGTAAGACAGCACAACACCTTCTGGTGTTGAACAAACATGAGCCTTATATCCTTTATACCAACCATAGCGGGTAGATTTTCCCCATTTCGCTTGTGAATCATATAAACTACTTCGTAAGGCAGTACTATCGATTAACACACAAGGAATCAGCTCTAAATTTAGTTCCTGAAGAACCTTTTCATGAATGACTGGAATACCCTTTTCACGAAACCAAGTACCTACACGTGAAAAAGTAGAAACGTGAGGAACGAAATATAAACCACAAGATACACGAAATGAAGGATATTGATGCAAAAAACGTGTTAATTTGCGTAAAGAGTCAATTTGAAATACAGTTTTCAAGAAAAAGCATTTCAGTAAGGCTTTTCTACAGATTGGTGGGCGACCTGTCACAGGCGGAACGCCTTCAATAGTTAAACTGTCTACGTATGCAAATAAAATCTGTAAAATGGATTGATTTTCATCAAATTTGGTTATCATACTAGTAAATCCGTCCTTTCTGGAGATAGTTTCGGTTACTATCATTTTTCCAGGAAAACGGATTTTTTTATGCATTCATTTTTGGATATTTATGAGTTTTGCAACACCCTCTACTTATTAGAAAAGACGCACCTATTACAAATGCATTGTTTAACATATGTATTGCAATTGGCATGAGTAAACTTTTCGTACGAATATATACGATTGACAATACGATGCTGAATATGGCTGCACCGAGGAAATCAACATGTAACAACGCAAACAATATTGCTACAACGATGGTCGCTATGCTCGTTCCCCATTTTGTTGCAAAACGTTGAAGTAAAAATCCGCGAAAAACAAATTCCCCGATAATTGGTGCGATGAATACGACCCTAATGACTTGAGATACATATCCCCCAGTACTATCTACAATTGGTTCATGCAGGGCGTTCATAATAAAGTCCGGTGTAATCCATGCAAAACTATACATATACAAAATAAGATACCCGTAACTAAACATGCATAACATAACCGTAATGTATAAAACTTGTACCAAGTTAAATGTTTCATTTTTATTAACAAATAATGAAAATGAAATGTGGTGCTTTCTATACTCATAAGAAATCCATACCATCGGAAGGATATAGAATATAAGAATATTTATAAAAGAAGAATTTTGTATATGAAATATACTTGTTAGCAAATCGCCACTACTTCTCGCTATTAAAATTAATAGTGCAAATACAATTAAAAAATATCTAGCTCGCATCACTTGAAACGGGTTCACACTCATCTCCTCCCCTATGTTACTTTTATCATATCATTTGATTCTTAATTTTTTGCGAAAGAAAACCTTAAAATTTCCTTAAAAATTCCATAAGTTACAAAATGATGATATGATATTCGAGGAAATTAGGAGGGATGTTTATGTACCAAGCAAATATTTTACTCGTTGATGATGAAACAGCAATTTTACAATTACTAACTACCATTCTTGAAAAAGAAGGCTTTTCTCATATTACAACTGCAACATCAGCTGAAATGGCTTTATCTCTAACTAAGCAAAACAATTACGATTTAATTATTTTAGATGTAATGCTTCCTGGACAATCTGGTTTTGATATTTGTCCAATCATTCGCCAACAAACAGATTGTCCAATTTTCTTCCTATCAGCAAAAGCATCTGATTTAGATAAAATATCCGGATTTTCATACGGTGCAGATGATTATATTACGAAACCATTTAATCCATTAGAAGTAGTAGCACGTATGAAAGCACAGCTTCGGAGACATATGAAACAAACCGTACCACACGAACAAAAATCACACTCGATTTCATTTGGAAGATTTGAAATTGATCAGCACTCTGCAGAACTAACAGTAGATGGGCACATTGTCGAATGCTCCGCTCAACTCTTTCAACTACTACTCTTCTTTTGCGAGAATCCGAACTACGTATTTTCGAAAGAGGAAATATACGAAAAAGTTTGGGGAGCACCTGCCTATAATGGCGATGACAACACTGTTATGGTCCACATTCGAAAACTACGTGAAAAAATTGAACATGATCCAAGTAAACCAGAATATATAAAAACCGTTCGCGGGCTTGGTTATAAGTTCGTTACAAAGTAGGGTGACGATATGAATTTTAATAAACGACTTATTATTCAATTTATCATGCAACACGTTTTTGTTTTAGTTACATTACTTATCGCTGTAGTTGCTGCTTTTACTTATTTAATTTTTCTTCTTACTAGTACTTTATACGAACCTAACATTCCGGATTCTGATAGTTTTACAATTTCAAGATACATCTCTTCAGAGGATGGGCATATTTCGTTACAATCTGAAGTGCAAGATTTAATAAAGGAGAAAAATGATTGGCTCCAAGTTGTAGATGAAAACGGAAAGATCCTCTACCACTTTAATACACCAAATGATGTTCCGGATGCTTATACGAAGACATCTTTAGTCGCATATATACAACATCATATCGAAAGCAATTATAAATTTACATATTGGGAAATTGAATTAGAAGAAAAGAAAGCACTTGTTATTTATGGTGGTATGTTAAAAAGCAATGCGTTACTGACAGCAATTCAAAAGGAGCATTCCTCTTTAACGATGGATTCGTTCGCATTAACAGATCATGAAAAACAGTTACTGTCTAAAGAAAAAGCAACACTTCAAATATTTAATCAAAATGGCGAAGAGGTTTTTTCCTATCCAACTGGAAAGAAAAAAACATTTTCAGCAATACAAATTGCCCTTAATGAAAAAGAACCGTGGAATCATAAAGAAAACACGTCTAGCTTTTACGATGCAAATAGTGGCAACCTTCTCGTTGTAACTGCAAAAAATGAGCACTACTATCCAGATGACGAAATTGAAGATGTATTTACTAAGAAGTTTCTCATCGGATGCGGATTAATCCTTCTTATCGTATTTGTTTATTTAGTCATTCTTTCTATTTGGTACGGTAATAAATTCGGGAAACCGTTATTACATGCGATGCGCTGGCTTAAAAATATCGCTGGTGGAAAGTATGAAGAACCTATTAGTAAAAAAGGAAAACCCGTCAGGTTCCGGCGATCTGGTAAAGAAAAATGGTCATTCCGTTTGTTTAGAGATGTAACAAGTTCACTAGAACACCTTTCTATTACACTCAAAAAAAATGATGCGATGAGGCAAGTCCTCCAGCAAACACGAGAAGAATGGATTACCGGTCTAACACACGACTTAAAAACACCACTTAGCTCTATATATGGCTACGCATTATTACTCGAATCGAATCAATATAACTGGACTGATCGTGATATTCAGCAATTTGGTAGTGTTATGAAAGAGAAATCTCAATATATGACGACATTAATTGATGATTTAAGCTTAACGTATCAATTAAAAAATAACAGCCTTCCTGCTCAACACGTAAACGTTGAAATCAATCAGTTCGTCCAAAAAGTATTATTGCAATTTATTAATAATCCAACACTTCAAAATCAAAATATTGAATTCGTACCGAGCTCAAATAAAATTCAATATTTCATTGAAGAAAAATGGTTCCAGCGTATTATCGAAAACTTACTAGTAAATGCTGTAAAACATAATAACGAAACAACTACTGTCATCGTAAAGTTATCACAAAACGCTAATTCCTTTACACTCTCCATTTCAGATGACGGAAAAGGAATGGATGAAAAAACGAAAGAACTTCTATTTGAACGATATTACCGCGGAACAAACACAGAAGAAAGCAACATCGGAACTGGACTTGGCCTAGCCATTACAAAACAGCTCGTTCATGCTCATAACGGGACAATTTCCGTTGATAGTGCACTCGGAAAAGGAACGACGATTATTCTTGTGTTTCCGTTTCGTTCGTAGGAAAGACGCTATGTGGCGTCTTTTTTTCTTTTCTGGGAGAGTTTTGCGGTAATTGAAATTATGCAGATCGTTTTTTTTGGGGTGTTTTAGCGGTATATGAAATTATATCGGCGATTTTTTGAATATATCGGCGCAACTCGAATTATATCAGCGATTTTTTGAATATATCAGCGCAACTCGAATTATATCAGCGATTTTCTAGATATATCGACTTACCGACAAAAACCGACAATACTAACCTGCTTCCCTACTATACAAAGTAAAAATAAAACTATTAACAAATACATTTCTAAACTGTTATACTATAAATAGAAGTATAAACTAACTAAGTTTTGCATAAAATGAAGTAGACGAGGTGCTTCCAACACCCCGTCACTGCAACTAATTACCGCAAGGTGGAAGGTTGCAACTAAAGCTTATTTGCGCTTAGAAGACTTCCCACGCTTCGCAGGCAGACGGGTGGTCTTCTTTTTGCGCTTTTTTTGCCGTTAATTTCTTAAATCCAAAAACTATACCTTCTCTAGCTATAGTTTTTGTAATTTCCAACAAAATTTGCAAAAGAAATTCCATACGATTACACCTCCTTTCTTCACAAAATGAAGAAAGGGCATAACCTTCCACCCGCAATATTTAATTGCTATTTTATTTTACCATTTTCATATGTATTACAGATAAAACAATACAAATTTAACAATCCACTTATAAAAAAAGCGAACCATCTCCCAATGATTCGCTCTTACCCTATTATTTTTTCTTCACCGGTATCCAAAGCTCTACTTGTGCAAACTCACTCTTATCTTCGTGGCAACGCTCATCGTATAATTCAAACTCTGTAACTCCGCAATGTTCATAGCCTGAATGCGGAAACCATTCTGAGAATACTGCATTCCAAGTTTGGTGGATAGACGATACCATTTCTTCATGAGGAACTTTCGGCGTTGTAAATACTGCATATGTTGCTGCCGGGAAAGTACGCTTTGCAATTTCATTTGGTACATTTTCAAAGTCTGTAACTTCCATTCCGATAATATAAGTGAAGTCTCCTGTTTCTAAATTAAAATCAGTACATAATCCAAGCTCTACCCATTGGCTCGTATCTTTACGATTCGGAATCGTCGTTCCAAGATCTTTTTGTAAATATTCTTGCCAAAATGCTGGAATATCTTGATGGTTTTTCCCTTCTTTACTTGTCGTCTTCAGTTCATAACCCGCCACTAAAAATTCTGGTTTATTTACAATACGATATTCCATTTGTATGCCTCCTAAATACGGATTTAATTTTCTTTGCTTTACATTTACTCTGTAATACATCGGTGTTTCGATTTCTTGTTTTCGATATTCACTCGGTGTCATTTGAAATAATTTTTTAAAGGCTCTCGTGAACGTTTCGTGAGATTGAAAGCCATGTTCAAACGCGATATCAATAACTTTTTCATCCGTATGAGAAAGTTGATAAGCTGCCCGGGCTAACCTCCTCTTTCGAACATACTCCATTACCGTATCACCTACTAACGCCTGAAATACACGATGAAAATGAGACTCAGAAAAACCTGCAACCCGCGCTAAATTACGCAGCGTTTGTTTTTCCATTACATCTTCCTCAATATAATCAATTGACCTTTGAATTTGTGTTTCATAGCTTTCCATCTCTGTTCACCCGCCTTATATGTATTATGATAAAAGAGAACGCAATCCAATTCTTGACGTTTTTTACTATAATTCCATAAAAAATTGTAACTTTTTTATATGTATTTCGTTGTTATGTATGAAGGGAGGGAAATGTAGTGAAACGGAAACAATCATTAGAAGAAATTTACTCAGAGCATATGCAAGATTTATTTCGCTATCTTCTCTCCCTAACCGGAGATTCCCACTATGCGGAAGATCTCATGCAAGAAACATTTTACCGAATGCTCGTCCATATTGACTATTATAAAGGAGAAGAAATTAGGCCGTGGTTATTTACAATTGCCTACAATGCCTTTATCGATTGGTATCGAAAAGAAAAAAAGTATAAAACAACTACAGTGGAAGAATTCCATTTACCAAACGTGCCAAGTACAGAACATGAATATTTCGTAAAACATGAGATTGCTAGTTGGTTAGACAGTTTATACGCTCTTCCGCTCGAAAGACGAAATGTCCTACTACTACGAGATTACTATGGATTCTCCTATAAGGAAATAGCAGAAATGACTGGTCTCTCATTAGCGAAAGTGAAAATTGAATTACACAGGGGACGGAAAGACACGAAAAGCATAAAGGAGTGATACGGATGGGTTGTACAGAATTTAAAAAACTATGGAAGAAGTATGAAAATGGAACGCTCACGCATGATGAACAAGAACTGTTAGAAAGTCATATTGAGTCATGTGAAGCGTGTGAAGCGTGTGAAGCTTACTTAGATGAGCTGTTAACAAAAACAGAACCAATTAAGAAAAAGTTACCTCCAAAAGATTTTAAAGTTCCTTTTTGGAGGATTAAGTGGAAACATCGTTTACAAACGTTTGGTTTTATATTATCAATTTGCATCGTTATCTATATAATCGGCGGGGTATTATCAGCCTTTTATTTTCAAGCTAATAATGATAAAAGGCTAGAAGAAATTAGAGAGGTTCCTTCGCTTGCACTTGAAGCAACGATCCCAAATAGCCGTGTTATGGGAGGCGGAACAAGTGTAGAAGCTTTTTTCCGTACGAATAGCCAATTTGATTTAGTACGAACCGTCGGTAAAAAAGAAATGCCCCTCGGTACAATAGAAACAAAAAGCTTCTTATCATCTGTAGATGTTACGAAGCGAACTTGGATGAATCCGTTCTATCAACCAAAACTCTTCTTTGTTCATCCAAAAACAGAGCAG
The DNA here is from genome assembly GCF_045291115.1 of Bacillus sp. PPSBB_2. Classification (NCBI taxonomy): domain Bacteria; kingdom Bacillati; phylum Bacillota; class Bacilli; order Caryophanales; family Bacillaceae; genus Bacillus; species Bacillus sp. PPSBB_2. Next base: position 1,171,176 of record NZ_CP147983.1, on the reverse strand, counting down.
GGTGATTATTTAAAGGATTCATCAAAAAAAGTATGGGATACACTTGCAAAAGTACATGATGGAACCGTTGCAGAAGTAGCAATTTCTTTTGATAAAGCTTACACTTTAAAAGAATTAGAACCGCTTTTATATAGCATATTTGAGGCACAAGAACTCCCTCCAACTCCTTTATGGTATGCTTTAGATACAGGACAAGAAAGAAAAAATGTAGATGACTATATCCTACATGGCGGAGAAGCTATAGGGTTTCCAGAACATGTAAGATTCCTCGCTAATGAAACTGACGGGCAGAAAACGCAAGAAGACAAAGTAACCGAAATGATGCGCATCCTTTCTATCCATAAAAAAACGGTAAGCAAAATAGCAGCGCTTTCTGAGAAAGAACTAAACTTAGATAAACGTTATCAATATGTAAAGGACAACGGTGTAAAAGTATACGGAATTGTTATTACTGGCCCATCGAAAGAGTTATTAAAATTACAAAACTCCCCGCACGTACGTTATGCGACTCTTGGAGATATTGAGATTTGGAATTGGTTTGATAATTAATAAAAAAGAAGTAGCGCTCTAAAAACGATGCGCTACTTCTTTTTTAATTCGAAATCACTTTCACATACATCCCTCTCACCGCTTTTTCATAAGCAATATCACTTATCTGTCTTATGTTTTCTGACACAACAGATGACTGAACGATTTTCCCTTCACGAAGTAACGGCGGATCAATAAGACGCACTTTATTTTTCTGATGTAAATCATAATCGTTTCTATCTTCTTTTACCTTTACATTTGGATGAACTTTGCTTAATAAAGCTTCTACTTCGGGGTCATTACATTGCTGCAATTTCGAAATAAGCTCCTCATCTTCAAGAAGAAAATCATCTGCATGAATAACCTTTTTATGAAGAGATAACTTTAACGTTTTCGCTAACATATCGTTTCCGTAAATATTCATTGGTTTCATAAAGAAATCAATTACTTCTTTGTAATACGTTTCTGTAAACCATTCTGCCATTTCGACACTTTGAACAACCATTTTCCCCTCTACTGCGATAATATCCTCTAAAAATCTATGAACCTCTTCTAAAGAAATATATCCGTATGTATACATATCTCGTAACGTATAATCTACTCGATCTGCGCATAATTCGGGCGCTGACCTTTCCAGTAATGTCCACTTCGAATCATCTAATAAAATATCTTCATAGTTATAACCATGCTTCGCAAGGATCGCTGGAATTTCTGAGTTTTTCACAACAGAACTAAATATCTCTTCATGATAACTTTCATCTTCATTATTAAAAACGTAATCAATCACATGGGAAAAAGCAGTATGCGATACGTCATGCAGTAAACTAGCAATCTGTTCTTTTACTGAACCACCTAGTTTTTTAACTAATAACATAACACCAACTGAATGATCAAAGCGCGTTACATTCCATTTCTCGTTCATTAAGTAACTTGCGCCATTTTGATGAATGCCTTTTAGCCTTTGCATAGACTTACTTGAAATTAATTCTTCTACTACTTGATCCACTTCAAATTCTCCGTATAGTACATCTGATATGATCACTTACAATCCCCCCTTTATTTTAATCGAGTCTTATAATCTTATCTCTTTTATGAAATTAGCACCAACATAAATATTTATTGTTATTTGTTTTTATTGAAAAAATAGAGAGCCATCAGCTCTCTATTTCATAACCCCTATTCAAATGTAACTTCTACCTGCACAATCTCCGACCTACTTCCAAGTCTAAGCGGTGGTCCCCAAAATCCAAATCCAGAAGAAACAATTGCGTGGAACGCGCCTTTTTGTGCGTATCCCCAGTCTAGCTCGTACATTCTTCTCGTTACAATATGATTGGGCGCCATTTGTCCGCGGTGCGTATGACCGGATAATAATAAATCTACACCTGCCGCTGCTGCTTGTTTCAACTCAAATGGCTGGTGATCCATTGCGATAACAGGCATCGATTTATCTACCGTACTCATTAATTGTTCAAAGCTTTGACGATCTCGCTCTGTTTTATCTCTTCTTCCAACGAGATAAAAGTCATCTTCAATTGTAATTACTTCATCTAAAAGAATACGAATATCAATCTTATCCATCTCTTGTAAAAACTCTGGAACCGCTCTGCCGTAGTATTCATGGTTTCCTAATACGCCATATACGCCTAATGGTGCTTTCATTTGTTTCATGATTGGTCCCATATTCTTTTGAATGAACACACCTGGATGATCATCGATAATATCACCTGGCAGTAAAATAATATCAGGTTCCATCTCATTTACATGACGAACAAGTCTTTTTAAATGCGAAACGCCAGACAGTTTACCGAAATGCATATCAGAAGCCATCGCAATGCGTAAACTTTTACGCCCCTCTACCTTTTTCGGTATGTGCACCTCGTACTTTCTTACTACCGGACTATACGCATTAAATACTCCATACGCAAAGATAAAGATAAATGCAGCTATCACAGCCGCCCCTGTCCAAATAATTGCCGCTTCTTTCTCTACTGAAAACTGTAAAAGAAAGACCATAATATTAGCTAATGGCAACAACATAAGCGCGTATTGTATGACCGCGAACCAAATTGAACCGATCGTTCGTAGAAATGGCAAAAACTTAAACACTTGCACGAGAATGTACGCATATGAAATAAATGCGACTATAAAAGCATAATATCCCCAAGATTCCCAGCCAAATACCGCATGAAGCCAAACCCATCCGTTCCAGCCGATGTAAAACATAAGTAGTGTGTATATAATTAATATGGTAAATATATTGAGATAACGAAGATTCTTCACAGCCAGCCTCCTTATTGATTTCTTTTATTATAACTTGTTATGCACTTATAACGTAAATATTAAGCGCTTCAATCTTCATAATAAGAACATTGATAAACATATTATCTTAAAATTTTTAAGAACGGCTGTAATGGACATTTTTGAGTCTTAAGTGTTGGATGAAATTCTATTATCTTTATCGTTCAAAACTCACCTATGCAATTATGCATAACCATCCATTCCGTTTTATTTTCATGTTACGATATAAATGTAATACGACATATATCGACAAAGATAAAAGGAAGTGATTGTATGAAACGTTCTAAAACATACTTAAAATGTTTAGCATTATCCGCTGTTTTTGCTAGTAGTGCTGTAACTCTTTCAACACCTGCTACTTACGCTCAAACGACGTCACAAGTTGTAACAGATATCGGGCAAAATGCAAAAACACATACGAGCTATAATACATTTAATAATGATCAAGCTGATAATATGACAATGTCTTTAAAGGTAACTTTTATCGATGATCCAAGCGCTGATAAACAGATTGCCGTTATTAATACAACTGGTAGTTTTCTAAAAGCAAATCCTACTATAAGTGATGCACCTATTGATAACTACCCAATCCCTGGCGCTAGTGCAACATTACGTTATCCTTCACAATATGATGTTGCATTTAACCTTCAAGATAACAGCGCTCGTTTCTTTAACGTAGCACCTACAAATGCTGTAGAAGAAACGACTGTAACATCTAGCGTATCTTATCAACTTGGTGGCTCTGTTAAAGCTTCTGTAACGCCTAATGGCCCTAGCGGTGAAGCTGGTGCAACTGGTCAAGTCACTTGGTCTGACTCTGTAAGCTATAAACAAACTAGTTATAAAACAAATTTAATTGACCAAACAAACAAAAACGTAAAGTGGAACGTATTCTTTAACGGATATAACAATCAAAACTGGGGTATTTACACACGTGACTCCTATCATTCTTTATATGGAAACCAACTTTTCATGTACTCTCGCACATACCTATATGAATCTGATGCAAAAGGTAATTTAATACCGATGGATCAACTTCCAGCATTAACAAATAGCGGTTTCTCTCCTGGTATGATTGCTGTTGTTATCTCTGAAAAAAATACAGATCAATCTAACTTACAAGTCGCTTATACAAAACACGCCGACGATTACCAACTTCGTCCAGGCTACACATTCGGAACTGCAAACTGGGTTGGAAACAACGTAAAAGACGTTGATCAAAAAACATTTAATAAATTGTTCACACTAGATTGGAAGAATAAGAAATTGGTAGAGAAAAAATAAAGTGAAACTTTAATGAGTGAGGGGCTTCATCCTCCACTCATTATTTTATTAGTTAAATCAATCGGGTATTAACTGGTATTTTAAAATTTCACATGTTATATTGTGATGCACATTTTGGAATTAATGCAGCAAAATATATAAAGATTGTAAAAAAATGCACTCAATACTTTGGGTGCATTTTATATTTCATGTTTTATCTTTTTTTATTTTAATTCATAATATTCTTCAATATCATCATCAAACTCATCCCATGCCATAGACATAATTGGATATGCATCCCTTGACGGTACCTCTATATTTTTATATACAAGGCGAATACGTTCTTTTGGATAACTCTTTTTCTTTAATGGAAACACTTCTATGTACTGAAATCCTTTTTGAAAATATTGATTTAATCCTTCTTTCATTTCCATCGTGAGAATTTCATCTTTATCAGGAATATCTCGTCCAATCCAGTCACATAACATCAATATTGGATATGCATTTCCAGCATACTCATTCACACCCACGACTTTTAGTATAATGTACTGCCCGCTTAATAACCGATACGTAATGACATCTCCAATTTCAAGCTCAGTTTTTAGAACCACTCTTCTTTTTACCTTTTTCGGTTCTGGCAAAGGTGAAACTAAATTTTTTTTTAATTTCTCCAAAACAAGCTCTCTTTTCTTCTTTAATTCTGGTTCTCTCCACCATCGTTTTAAATCTGATTTACTTTCAATAATACAAATGGCTTTTTCCTTAACTTGAGGATTCAATCTTCCTAGTTCCCATTGAATTGCAGCCAACGCTAGCCAAAAAATATTTTCCTCATGTTTTCGTAAAGATGAAATATATGTATTCACCATCATCTCATTAGCTTCTTCTGAGCTATAGCCTTCACTAATCAAATCTTGGAAATCAAACTTTATATCTTCAGATAGATTATCTTCAAAAATACCTACTCCTGATACATACATTCGGCACCTCTACTCAGTAGATTTATAGTAAATTAAATTCACCTTCACTAGGATAAACCTGCACATAATCTTCCTCATCGTTCACATAAGCAATCTTCACACCATCTAACAACTGCTGATTTTCTAATTCATTTAGAATTGTTTTCAACGCTTTATCAACGTCAATTACAAAGTTAAATATGTTAATCGTCCCGCTACCAATATCTCCACCATCACAATGGCCATTTCCAGACCACCCTAACGCTTCATCCATTATCTCTTGAACTTGGTTTCGTTTTTCCAATACTTCTTCCAACTGATTTTCTGTGTAATCATATTGCAAAACAAATTCTATTAGCTCTTCCTCATCGAGTACCTTATAGCCATCCGCCAACTGTTCATCCGCTAACTCTTTCATTTCTTTTTCAACACGTTGAAATGGATACAGTTCTATTTCATACATTTCACCTGTATCACCAACACAGCCACAATGTACAATTAAAGTTTTCTTATCTTCTTCCCATACTTCCCAGTACAACAGTTTATCCTTTTCTTGCTTAATCAGTTTAATCATATGGACACCTTCTTTTTATTTATACATTTACAGCCCATTGTCTACGAGGATTCTCCCCAATTAATGCAACACTATCATTAGAGAGCCATTTTAAATCTCCTAAATATGGCGCGAACATAAACTCATGTGGACTAACTCTGTGCAGTAGTTCCCTCTTTAACTCATTCTTATCACGGTAATCTTTTACAATCATATAAATAAGATATTCATTAATCCCATGCATGCAAAATACCTCCGCTATATATTTCCTTCCAGGACTTACTTTCTTTTTCCATACATAATTATTTTCATAATTTTTTTCAATTACTTTATTATAAGCTTCTTGGAATGGTTGATATTCCCACTCAAAGATATCTCCGACACTTTTAGTAGCTCTCTGTATTATATTGAGAAGCATTTGATTCTTTTGGTGATTGGTCAAAGAAATATATTGTTCTAAGTTGAAAATAATTTGAATTTCTATAAAGCCATCAACACTTATCAAACTAGAGGGTGTTGCAAAACTCATAAATATCCAAAAATGAATGCATAAAGAAACCCGTTTTCCTGGAAGAATGATAGTATCCTAAAACTATCTCCAGAAAGGACGGATTTACTAGTATGATAACCAATTTTGATCAAAATCAATCCATTTTACAAATTTTATTTGCCTACGTAGACAGTTTAACCATTGGAGGCGTTCCGCCTATGACAGGCCGCCCACCCATCTGTAGAAAAGCTTTACTCAAATGTTTTTTTATAAAAACGGTATTCCAGATCAATTCATTACGTAAGTTAACTCGTTTTTTACATCAATATCCTTCATTTCGTGTATCTTGTGGCCTTTCGCTTGTTCCTCATNAAGTAGATATATGAGGAACAAGCGAAAGGCCACAAGATACACGAAATGAAGGATATTGATGTAAAAAACGAGTTAACTTACGTAATGAATTGATCTGGAATACCGTTTTTATAAAAAAACATTTGAGTAAAGCTTTTCTACAGATGGGTGGGCGGCCTGTCATAGGCGGAACGCCTCCAATGGTTAAACTGTCTACGTAGGCAAATAAAATTTGTAAAATGGATTGATTTTGATCAAAATTGGTTATCATACTAGTAAATCCGTCCTTTCTGGAGATAGTTTTAGGATACTATCATTCTTCCAGGAAAACGGGTTTCTTTATGCATTCATTTTTGGATATTTATGAGTTTTGCAACACCCTCACTTTTATTTAGCGGGGGACGCTTTCTATCTGTTTCATATAATGGATTGATGGTGCCACTCTTTCTCCTACCTTATATATCTTTTTATAGGAATATACTTTTAAATTTTACGTAGAATATATCTTTCAGGCGGGCCGCTCCCCTGCTCAGCTTGAAAATATAATAATTTACTCGGTATGCATGAAATTAAACAAGGTAAACCACACCAAATAACTTTTTCTATTGCACATTCTAATCCCATAAAACTCCCATCAATTTCACTAATAAGGGACATTACGTAACAAGAATCCTTTGCTCCATATTTTTTGGGATAGATTCAAAATACATAGAATTTAAGATAGTGTCATGGTTATGCGCCAAACGCCCTAATGCCTTCACTCTTTTTTTAGGTGAAGTTAGTTCAAAAATAATTCTATCCTGAATTTTTTTTGAAAAAACTCCTAACTATGAGTTCTTCATATTCTTTATCCATGTATCTTTTATCCTCCTATATTCTTAAAGTTACCTTTTCTGAAAAATATAAGTGGTGCGACATATATCTATTAATTAACTTTGGATATCTCCAGTATCTCCTTGCGCTAAAAAAATCATTTAATTACCTCTTATTATTTTCATGTTGCACAAATATCGAAATTATTACTAGCAATTGTTAAAAGCGCACCATCATATTGAATAAATGCACACGCCGATGATGGAACTAATTCGATTTGTGGTACAACACATTCTCCCATTAAACACTTCATCAATTTACTTTGATTTATTTCCTCTAGTTTAATACCAACGCTATTTCCTAAACTGATAATAGCAAAAGTATTTTCTATACTTACACCATAAAAATACTTGATTATATATGATACTTCTGTCCTTGGTATAGAATCAAAAACAAAGAAAATGTTCCTTCTTCCCGAATCAAAAACTGTGTAGGAAATGTTTTTAGACTCTATTTCTTCTTTCACATTTTTTTCCTCAGATTTATCTACATGTACAATAAACTGATTAATCCTCTCTTGAACAAGTAAACTTAAATTATCAACATTACGATTATAATCATCAAATAAATCTGTTTCATAAATATCAGTTATATTACTAACACGGTATATATTTGCATCTTCAATACGTTGAACCTTTTCGAATGTAAACTCCATAATACACCTTCTTTTCTCTCAAAGTTATATTTATCCCTATTCCATCCTACTATTCTCATTTAATAATATTAAGTTTATCTATTCCTATTTGTTTTTATAAATCAATAATAATCTAATTCTCCTCACAGAGAATCCGCTTTTCACCTTATAATACGCTACTTGTAGAGTACGCATACCGTTCCCTTTTCCATATCTGTTTCGTATAACGGATTAATGTTGTCTCCATTTAAATCAAAATTCCGAATTATAGGCATTTAAATCCCTAGCTTCTTTAAAGTAATTTCTAAATTTATCATCAATATTTATATCGTTACTTAATAACAACATTAAACTGGAATCCCAACAAACAATTTCAATTTTTGCTTGAGGGTGCTGAATATTTGGACTTGGTACCCAGAGCCCTTCGTTTCCATTTGCATAGGGCTCTACAAGCAAATTATTAATATCAATGTTTATAGATTTATCAAACGCAGATAGTACACCCCAAATAAATTGAGGATTATATTTCTTTACGAGATTTGAAAGATCTTCACCTGCTATCCAAACTATTGGATGCGACATTTTAGGATAATCTCGGATAAGTTTCTCTTCCTGCTGTGCGACAATCTCCATGTCTGTTATAAGCCAATTAAACTCTTTTTCCCTACCTTGAAATGAGTCAAAAACGGAAGCCAAAACTGTATGTTTAGATCCATGTAAAATGAAGTTCATTCAATCCCTCCAATTAGTAACAATCGATAAGTTAGCCTTCTTGAACTTATTATGTGTAGATAATTAAACAAATACCAATGAATACTGTTACTATACACAATATAATAGTTGTTGCAGTATCTAGCAAAATGCTTACGGCTAGGAAAATTATTGATTTAAGGGCAAAAGAAGGTCCTTTTTCTTTCCATTGCCGGTAGATTTGTATCATTGCATAAATTAATGGAATCATACCACCTATAATCAGAATAATCCCTATTATTTTCTCCATGTTTCCTCTCCTTTTAAAGATTCGAATCAATAAATATACTATATAATCATACGCCCTCAGAATATATCCTTATATTTTTGGAGTTATTCTACACATGCAAAACTCTCTAATCATAGCTACGCTCGTATTAAGCGCATTGTTAAAAATTATATAATCTTTCATTCTGTAATTAACGGAACTTTCCATCTGCTAAAAACGTTGCCATACAGCTTAACATTTTCTAAGGTATTAAATTTCCTAAGATATCAATTAGCTCTTCTAATGCTCTTCCCAAATCGTTTATATTGTCTCGTTCATCAAAACCTTTCTCCATTAATTCATGTACTATAATATCTCTCAATTTATTTATTTTTTCAGTTTCTATCATACTTAAGTCTTCATAAACATTTAACCATAGTAAATGTTTATTTTGTGATTCTAATGTCTGTTTCAATAAAATCTGCATCTCTTTATTTAATTTAAACAACCTTATCTTCTCCTTTCCCAGTTTATTTTGAACCCTTAGCAAAAGTTGTAATTACTTTACCTTTTTTATTTAAAACTACTACAGCCTGTTTACTAGTAGATTTAGCTCTACCACCACTTTGTATAACTTTTTCGCCAGTTTTAACGGCATTTAAAATGGCCTTAGATGATACTCCTATACCATTTCTTTTCTTTCATAAACTCACCTCGCTGAAATATTTTTTAACACAATAATGTTACATATCCAAATCTAAATAAAATAAAGAGTAAAGTAAATACAGTTTAAAAATAAATACATCTATCATAAAAAAGAAAAGACGATTTCTTTTCTCATTTATGCTTGTAGTATCCCAATCCGATTTAACGATTGATAAAATAAGACAAGGGCCTTTTTGGAATCATCGGTTAAACTTGCAATTTAGTTGAAGAAGGAACAAACTGATGATGCGGAAAAACGTAGTATATAGAAGACTATGTAAGGAGTTTGTCATATGATTGATAACAGAATTTCGAAAGATTATGATCATGAAATAGATGATTCTTTAAAAGAAATTACAGATACAACCATCTTACTTAATTTTCAAAAAGCGATTGTAAGTTTATATCCTCATCTAATACCAATTCATGCTTTTGCCTATGACGCATGGGATGATATTGTAATGCCATTGTTTTATGAGATGGTATATAAAACTTTTGCTTTTAAATACGGGATAGATATTAACTTTAAAGAAACTCATACCTATATGTTTTCACTTAATAGTTATAAAGGGATACATCACATCGAGTGTGTTCCAAAGTGCACAACATTTAAGATTTATATTAACGAAGAATGGATTGAAATGGATAATAAAAGTTTGAAAGAAAATGTATTTGTATTTAAGTCATTTGGGGATGGATTGCATTTTCTAACTGGTGGAATTGAAATTGAAGATGCTTATCGTGTAGGATTTGACCTTGTTGAGGTTGATATTGTTTCTACCATAACAGGTCTTCCATCTAAAACAAGTATTTTTATTGATAAAGAGCATGTAGACTTTGTGTTTGTCGCAGAAACATATGATACAAATATCCAAAATTAAAAATTTTATGTAAGAACGTAGGAAGAATATCTTCATTACTACTCGTACCAAATAGTTGTGTGAACACGCTCCGCTATTATATATGCAAACTTCCGACTACATTTCATATGAGAAAAAGTTATTACGATAAACAAAGAAAAGGTCTCCTAAAATATCTTTTAGGAGACCTTTTCTTATTAATAGATTTTGTAATTTAAGAGTGAACACTCTTAAATTACAAAATCCTCCGGAATAAACACTTTCACTTCTTTCGGCTGTACGTATACGAAATCACCCGCTTGAATGTTCAGCTGCTTGAACTGTTCTTTCGTAATTTCTGCTTCTAAATATTCATCTGTTCCGTCTCGTTTTAATTCTACATATACGATATTTCCGACTGCGTGAGAATAAGATACTTTTGCCGGGATTGCATCTATGCTTTGTTTCGTACGAGAGATTGATAAGTCATGCGGCCTTACGTAGGCTATTCCGTCTACGTTGGAAACGTGCTTATGCTCTGGTGCTTCTAGTTCGACCGACCCTACATTTAGCTTTCCTTTATGAACGCGCCCGTGAAATAAATTTACATTTCCTAAAAAGTCATATACAAACGGACTTGCTGGGTTTTCATATACTTCTTCCGGTGTTCCCATTTGTTCAATGCAACCTTCATTCATTACAACGATGCGGTCTGCAACGTCTAACGCTTCTTCTTGATCATGCGTTACGAATACGCTCGTAATTTGAAATTCGTCATGTAATTTTCGGAGCCATCTTCGTAATTCTTTTCTCACCTTTGCATCGAGTGCACCGAACGGTTCATCAAGTAATAAAATTTTCGGTTCGACTGCAAGTGCCCGGGCTAGTGCAATACGTTGACGTTGTCCACCAGATAATTGCGCTGGATAACGTTTAGCAAAGCCATCCATTTTTACGAGCTTTAATAATTCTGTTACCTTTTCTTCTATCGCTTCTGCTGACGGTCTTAAGCTTTTCTTTCTTACTTTTAAACCGAAGGCGACATTCTCAAATACATTCATATGTTTAAAGAGCGCATAGTGCTGAAAGACGAAACCGACTTGCCTGTTTTTCACGTGAATGTCTGTTAGATCTTCCCCATCAAATGAAACAGAGCCTCCATCCGCTTCTTCTAATCCTGCAATAATGCGTAATAACGTCGTTTTCCCAGAACCTGACGGGCCTAATAAGGCAACAAGTTCACCTTTTGGAATATCCAAATGAATGTCTGTTAGTGCTTGAAATGTACCATATTGCTTTGATACACCTTGAATTTGAATACTCACCGTAATCCCCCTCTTATTGTCGTTTTTCCATTCGCCATTCAATCCAGTTTTTTATAACGAGTGTAAACACTGCAATTAATGACATTAACGTCGCTACTGCAAATGCTGCTGAAAATTGATATTCATTGTACAAAATTTCAATATGGAGCGGCATCGTATTCGTAATACCGCGCACGTGACCTGATACGACAGAAACGGCTCCAAACTCACCGATAGCACGGGCATTACATAGAATCATGCCGTACAAAAGACCCCATTTTATATTTGGAAGCGTAACGCGCCAAAACATTTTCCAGCCACTTGCGCCAAGTGATAAAGCTGCCTCTTCTTCACTTTTCCCTTGCGCCTGCATAATGGGAATTAATTCACGTGCAACGAACGGGAAGGTTACAAAGATTGTTGCGATAATAATGCCTGGTACAGAGAAAATGAGTTTCACTCCATGTTCAAGTAACCATTCGCCAAGAGCACCCCTCGGTGTGAAAAGTAAAACGAATACTAATCCTGCGATAACTGGTGACACAGCAAACGGCAGTTCAATAAGAGAGAGTAATACTTGTTTTCCTTTAAACTGAAACTTTGTAATAAGCCATGCGGCCGCTACCCCAAATATCGTATTAAGCGGCACAACGATTAACGCAACGAGAAGCGTTAATCTAATTGCTGAAAATGCTTCTTGATCTGTAATAGCGGCAATGTATACATCCATCCCTCTTTCAAAGGCTTTTAGAAAAATAGTTATGAGTGGCAGTAATAGAAAGAGAGATAAAAATAAAACTGTAATCGTAATTAATATGCCTGGTACAAGCTTAGATTCTTTTTTAGCTGATACGCTTTTTACTATTTTCTTTTCTAATAATGTTGGTTCCATTTTCTCTCCTCCTATTCACTTTTTAGTTCATGCCTTCTACTCCAGCTTTGAATCATATTAATAAGAAGAAGGAAAAGGAGAGAAATAATAAGCATCACGGTCGCTACAGCTGTTGCCCCCGCATAATCATATTGTTCTAGTTTCGTCATAATCATCAGTGGTGCAATTTCTGTTTTCATCGGCATATTACCTGCAATGAAAACGACAGATCCGTATTCTCCTAATGCTCTTGCAAATGCGAGTGAAAAACCGGCAAGAAGAGCGGGAAAGATTTCTGGTAAAATGATTTTCACAAATATTTGTAAGCGGGATGCACCTAAACTCGAAGCTGCCTCTTCTACTTCTTTATCAATATTTTGCAGCACTGGTTGCACCATTCGAACGACAAATGGTAAACCGATAAAAGTAAGCGCAACGATAATTCCGAGTGGTGTAAAAGCTACTTTTATATGAAACAGACTAAATATTTTCCCAATCCATCCATTTTCCGCATAAAGCGTTGTAAGTGTAATACCAGCTACAGCTGTCGGAAGTGCAAACGGTAAATCAATGAGTCCATCTAATAGTCGTTTCCCTGGAAATTTGTAGCGTACGAGCACCCAAGCTATTAATAAACCGAAAATGGCATTTACAATAGCAGCTGCAAATGAAGTTGTAAAACTAACTTGATAGGAATGCAACACACGCTCGTTCGTTATAACCCCAGCGAACTTCTTCCAACCTAACTGTGAAGTTTGAATAAATACGATAGAAAGTGGTATAAGTACGAATAAGCTCATGTACAACATTGTAAATCCAAGCGATAATCCAAACCCTGGTAAAACACGCTTCTTCCTCATCCTCTTTCACCTCATCCCCCTTTAGCAGTACGCATTATTTTTGATAAATTTTATCGAATACGCCGCCGTCATTAAAGTGTTTTTCTTGTGCTTTTTTCCAGCCACCAAATAGTTCATCTACTGTAAATAATTGAACTTTCGGAAATTGGGATGCATATTTTTCTGCTACTTTTTCATTGCGCGGGCGATAAAAGTTTTTCGCCGCAATTTCCTGCCCTTTTTCTGAGTACAAATATTCCAGGTATCCTTCTGCTACTTTTTTCGTTCCTTTTTTATCAACGACTTTATCTACAACCGCTACTGGTGGTTCTGCAAGTATACTAATAGAAGGGGTTACAATTTCAAATTTATCTTTTCCAAGCTCTTTTTGGGATAATAACGCTTCATTTTCCCACGCGATTAATACGTCTCCAATTCCTTTTTCAACAAATGTTGTCGTTGCTCCGCGCGCTCCTGAATCTAATACTTCTACGTTTTTATAAATTTGGCTAACAAACTCTTTCGCCTTATCTTCACTATTATTATATTTTTTCAATGCGTATCCCCACGCCGCTAAATAGTTCCAACGTGCTCCGCCTGATGTTTTTGGATTTGGTGTAATGACAGACACACCTTTTTTCGTTAAATCATCCCAGTCTTTAATTCCTTTCGGGTTTCCTTTTCGAACAAGAAATACAATTGTTGACGTGTATGGAGTGGAATTATTCGCAAGTCGCTTCTGCCAATCTTCTGCTAGTTGTTTTTTCTTGCTAATGGCATCAATATCATAAGCAAGTGCTAGTGTAACAACGTCTGCTTCTAAGCCATCAATAACAGAGCGCGCTTGACTTCCAGATCCCCCATGTGATTGTTTTACATTTACTGTTTGCCCATGCTTCTCTTTCCAATACTTCGCAAAATCTTTATTAAAATCTTGATATAACTCCCTAGTTGGATCATAAGAAACATTTAAAAGCTCAACTGTTTTTTTATCTCCACTTCCTTCAGAATTACTAGTGGATGTTGCCGAACCACACCCTGATAAAAGTACAACTGCTGATAATAAAACACCTGTACTTTTCATAAACGCTGTCTTACCCCACTTTTTCATCGTTAAGCCCCCTTAGTTTATACAATAGAAAAAGGCACACAATATATTCACAAATGTGAACATTGTGCGCCTTCAGTTTATCTGATTAGCTTCTAATGTATTGTATTCGATTTCTTTTCATTTTAATTCTGTAATTCATATGTGTCAACTTGGATTTTGAATTTTCTTGCTAAACTAAAATATTGGCATACTTCGAGCCCAATGATTTTTCAAATCAGCAAATTCTTTTGGTAACTTACTATTTTCATTCCATTCTAATTTATATGCATTTACTAACACCGTAGCCATTGATTCACGGTTCATTACTCCATTTGGATTAAAATTACCGTTCTTATCACTTTCAGAGTTCATCCATAATTTCACAAATAAGATATTGCACTCGCCGTAAGCGTTAATCCCTTCTGTTCTATGTATATCTCCTCCTTGTTGGTCATATGAAGCTTTAA
Organism: Bacillus sp. PPSBB_2; assembly: GCF_045291115.1. Taxonomy (NCBI): domain Bacteria; kingdom Bacillati; phylum Bacillota; class Bacilli; order Caryophanales; family Bacillaceae; genus Bacillus; species Bacillus sp. PPSBB_2. Next base: position 1,156,151 of record NZ_CP147983.1, on the reverse strand, counting down.
ATATATGGCACCACAGCTTAATCAATGCACAAAAAAATGAGGCAACCACCTTCAAAGATGGTTGCCTCATTTTTACACTTGCATCGCTTTCTCTCTCAATGCTCTTCTTAACAACTTACCAGTCGTATTCTTCGGTAATTCTATTAAAAACTCAATACTTTTCGGCACTTTATATTTCGCTAAATGTAACGTACAGTAATGCATTAGTTCTTCTTCTGTTACGTTCGTTTGTTTCAGAACGACGTAAGCTCGCACTGCTTCTCCTAAGTTTTCATCAGGAACACCGATTACAACAACTTCCGCTACTGATTCGTGCGTATATAATACTTCTTCTACTTCACGAGGGTATACGTTATAACCGCCAACTAAGACGATATCTTTTTTACGATCAACGATATAGAAGTAACCTTCTTCATCCATTTTCGCCAAGTCACCTGTATATAGCCAGCCGTCTTTCAATGTCGCAGCTGTATCTTCTGGTGCATTATAGTATCCTTTCATAACGTTAGGTCCGCGAACGATTAATTCGCCGACTGCGCCGACAGGTACTTCTTCCCCAAGTTCATTTACAATTTTATTTTCTACATGCCAAATATTTGTGCCAATCGACCCTGGTTTACGAGGACGATCTAGCGGATTGAAACAAGTAACTGGTGATGCTTCTGATAAACCGTATCCTTCTGAAACAATAACGTTAAAACGTTTTTCAAAGTTTTGTAGAAGAGCAACAGGCATCGATGCGCCACCGGAAATACAAAGACGAAGCGTCTTCACATCTTCTGCGCTTGCTTCTTCAAATAAATATAAATAATTGTACATCGTCGGTACGCCAGCAAAGATCGTTGGTTCGTACGTACGACAAATACGGAATACTTCTTTCGGACTAAATTTCGGTAACATTAAAATCGTTGCCCCGTTCACAATCGGTGCATTTACCGCAACTGTTAAACAGAATACATGGAACATAGGCAGTGCCGCAACAACACGGTCATCAGCCGTGTATTGTAAATACGAAGCCACATCGCTCGCATTACTATATAAATTTTTATGTGTAAGCATAGCGCCTTTCGGTTTTCCAGTTGTGCCCGAAGTGTATAGGATAACCGCTACATCTTCTTCATCTAGTTCAGGACCTTCGTAAGTTGTATCTCCAGTCCCCACAAAACTAGTAAACGTTTTCATTTTTTCGGTTTCTGTATGGTTAAAATCTGATGAGGTTTCGCATATGATGATGTTTTCTAATGAAGGAAGTCTTGTTGTAAGAGATTGTATAACAGGTAGAAGGACGTCGAGTACGATGATTGTTTTTACATCTCCATTTTGTAAAATATAATGCATTTCGTCTGCTGTATAAATTGGATTAACTGGAATAACAGTTGCTCCGGCTTTCATTGTTCCGTATAAACCGACCAAAAAATGTGGTGAGTTCCCAACAACTAATGCGACATTGTCCCCTTTTCCAATGCCCATTTCTGCTAAATTGCCAGAAAACCTTGTGACCATTTTGTTTAATTGGTCATATGAGACCGACTGATCCATAAATATATAAGCCGGTTTATCCCCCTTCTTTTTTGCCGTTTCAGCCAAAGATTGAACGAGATTCACAAAAACCCCACCTTTATAAAATTTAGAATATTTAAAAATTCTAAATTAATTATATTAAAAGAAAATTAAAGTGGCAAGTGATATTCTATTAACTGCATATAGACAGACCACCTACTCTTAGTTTACTTTGGAAGAATAAGGGGATTTTATTTGTAAGTAATTTATGAAACTAGATCAGAAATCATTTTAGGATAATATGCATTCATCTTTTCTCTAAGTTTATTAAGTTCCTCTTTATTTAACGTCGTATGCTCGCCGTGCAAGTTAAGAGCGTCCGCTCCATCTTCATGAAAATACACCGTAACATATAACGTCGGTAACCCTTTGTTGTTTTCATCTATTGATAAGACGACATCTGGCGTTTTATTAACAGCGCTGAATGTTTCATTTCTTTTCCACTTCTTATTTTGAAACATGTCTTGTATATCATGTATCTTTCGTTTGTTATCTGTATGCGTAAAATATATAACATTATCCTCAGCCGGTTTTCCGATAGACAAAATTGTACGACTTGAGGGCAATCCACTGTTACACGCTGTCATTCCGATGACGAAGCTGAGCAATAATATAACGTACATTACTCTTTTCATTTCGATTCGCCTCCTTTTCATATATATATTCCTTTATAAGAGGCAGATGTCCTGTAAGTATACATTTTGTGGTAAATGGAATTATATCGACAAAACTACAAAAAGAAAGAGGCTGCCTTTATGGCAGCCTCCCTCATTTTTAGAAGAATAAATGTAAGAAATCTTCTGTTGTAATGTTACCGAAGTAGCGTGCGATATCTACGCCTTCTAAAGCTGCAGTGAATGCATCTTTATCGAACTGAACGCCTGTTAGACGCTCTTCGATATCATGAACATCTAGTGAACCGAAGAAGTCGCCGTAAATTTTACATTCTGTTACTGTTCCTTTTTTCACTTCAAGACGAACATCAACTTGTCCAACTGGGAAGCGGTGTGAATGTTGTAAGTTGAACTTCGGTGATTTTCCGTAGTTCCAATCCCAATTTTGGTAACGTTCTTCAGAAAGTTTGTGGATCTCTTTCCAATCATTTTCTGTTAATTCATACGTTGGGATTTCTGTTTCTCCTTCGAAAATTGTTTCTAGAAGAAGTTGTCTAAACTCCTCTGTCGTCATTTCTTCGTTTAGGAACTCTGTAATGTTCGCAACGCGGCTACGGATTGATTTAATACCTTTTGATTGGATTTTATCCATTTTTACTTTTAACGCTGATACGACGTGATCGATTTCAGAGTCAAATAGTAACGTACCGTGACTGAACATACGACCTTTCGTTGAGAACTGCGCATTACCTGAAATTTTTCTACCTTCAGCTAAAATGTCGTTACGACCACTTAGTTCTGCATTTACGCCTAATTTACTAAGCGCTTTCGTTACAGGCTCTGTGAATTTTTTGAAGTTGCTGAAACTGTCTCCATCATCTTTCGTAATAAAGCTGAAGTTTAAGTTTCCTAAATCATGATATACTGCGCCTCCGCCTGATAGACGACGAACGACATGAATACCTTTTTCTTTTACGTAATCTGCATTAATTTCTTCTACTGTGTTTTGGTTTTTACCAATGATAATCGAAGGCTCATTAATGTAAAACAGTAAATATGTTTCGTTAATATCTAAATTCTTCACACAATATTCTTCAATCGCTAAGTTTATTCTAGGGTCTGTAATTCCTTTATTATCAATAAATAACATCGTATCACCTCATGAGTTCCATACGTAGCCACTATGCGCTAGCGTAATATGGCCACTGAAAATTTGTTTTGCTTCTGTTACTAAATCAGATGGGTTGCCTGTATGCGGTAAGTGCGTTAATAAAAGTTCTTTTACATTCGCATCTTTTGCAATACTTGCTACTTCTGTACTATTCATATGCCCTGCTTTTGCAGCCTCTTGATGTGCATACATATTACACTCACAAATGAAAAGATCAGCATCTTTCGTGAATGGAATAAACTCAGGAATATAACTGGAATCAGCGCTGTATACTACAGCATCATCTCCAGCTGTAATGCGCATCGCAAAGCATGTAACAGGATGAACAGTTTTTAAGAATGAAATCGAGAACGGTCCAATTTGAAGTGTTTCTTCTGGATTGTACGCGATTCCTTTCGTATGCGGTTCATGTGTTAAAGAATGGAAACCATTCTCATCAAACGTATGACCGTATATTGGTAGTTCTGGTAGTTGCCTTGTTGTCGCGCTCGTAATTAATCTCGCATATTGCAATACCCCAATATCTGCAACATGATCGTGATGATAGTGCGATAGTACAACTGCATCTATATCAGATGGTGTTATATATTTTTGAAGCTGTGCTAGTACACCACTACCACAGTCTACAAGTAAACGAAAACCATCGTGTTCAAACAAATACCCCGACGTTGCTTCTCCCGCTTCTGGAAAGCCGCCCCAAAAGCCGACAACAGTCATTTTCATATGTATCCATCCTTTCTAAAACCGAGTAGGAATGCATGTTTTACTTACATCCTACATTGTTAACTATAATCCATTTCCTAAACTTTTTCATTAATTTTCAATTTTGTTATAAAACAGTTGTTGACTTTTATTTTTTGTACTAATACAATGATAGTAAGAAATGGAAATGGAGGGATTGACATGATCGATCAACCAATGGAGTTTTTCAGAAATTTACCGACGAAAACTTGTGCGCACTGTGGGAAAGAAATTGATGAGCAACACGAAGCATACCATAACAAATGTGACGATTGCGTTCACGAAGAATAGTAGTTTGTGAACATAAAAAAACCTAGCAGACATAGTCTACTAGGCTAATAACATCTTATCCTTCATCGTTGAACCTTTCACCAAGAGCTCCAGTTCAAACTCATACAATTCTTTTTTTCGATAATTTTTCGTATGGATTTTATCCATCATCAGGTCGACAACTTTTCGGGCCATTTCATCAATTGGCTGTTCAATAGTCGTAATACCTGGTTCTGTAATCTGCGATAATATTTGATTATCAAAACCGATAACAGCGAGATCATCTGGAATGCTCCAGTTATGGCGTTTCGCCTCTGAGATAATTCCAGCTGCTACCTCATCGCCTCCTGCCAAAATCGCGGTAGGATTTTTTTTGTCCTTTAATACTTCATGGAATATTCGTTTTCCATCCTCCCAAGAGAAAGCGTTTTCAAGAAAGTCAATCGCTTCTACTTGGCGGCTCTTCTCAGTTATTGCACGTAAAAAGCCCATTTTTCGCTGCTGGCTAACGACTTTGGTTTCGTTACCACGGCAAAAAATAAGATTACGATATCCTTGATCTAACACATGCTTCGCAGCTATGTATGCTCCTTGCGCATGATCAAACTTCACTGTTGGAATATTTGCTTCCTCAATATATTCATTACACAACACGATTGGACCGTGCTGTAAGTATGGCTCTACATCTTCCCACGGATTTTCTAGTGAACATAAAATAATCCCATCTACTTGCTTCGTAGATAATAATTGTAAATACTCCATCTCTTTTTCCGGTAAATATCTTGTTTGACAAATAATCAGTTTATATTTATGTTCAGAAGCAGCAATCTCGATTGCTTCGATAAATCTACTGAAGAAAGGATTTGTAATCCTTGGAACTAGCACCGCAATTGTTTCCGTTTTTTGTTTACGAAGCCTTCTCGCCGCAGAATTAGGAACGAAGCCTAAATGCTTCATTGCTAATTGAACCCTTTTTTTCTTCTCATCTGAAACATATGGATGATTATTAATCACCCTAGAAACCGTTGTCCTTGATAACCCCGCTAATTTCGCCACGTCCTCTATAGTCGACACGAAATTCTCCCCCTTTGCATGAAAACGTTTTCTTAAATTGATTATATAGTATATTATTGGAAACTGCAATATCGGTTGTTATGATTTTACTATATTAATATTATACATAGGAAAAAGTCTGTTAATGCAGGGGAATTTATACTGCTTTTAGAAATTTACGTTATGTACATTCCTTTTCCTAATACCATATATCCTTTATTCAATATAAAACCCCATCAATACGTCATCTCCATATGATCCATCTTCATATTTAATTTGCTTTCGTTGTCTGCCTTCTTCTACAAAGCCCATACGTTTGTACACTTTAATTGCCCGATCATTAACAGAAACTACACCTAAGCAAATTTTCTCTAAACCTTTCTGCCCTTTAGCCCAACTAATAAGAAATTCAATTAATTTCGTGCCTATGCCTTGATTACAATACGCCTCTTTAATCCCCATTCCCATTGTGCCTGCGTGTTGTAACCGTTCTAGTTCATATCGGTTGAAAAGTAAAAAGCCTACCACCTTCCCATCTACTTCATACACGATATAAAGATTACCTTTCTCATTACTTTTCCGTATCTTTTCTCTTTCTGCATTCATATCATTCGGTAACTTCTTTGGGGATACTATGAAAAATTTTGTAGTAGTTTCCGATAATATAATTTCTTTTCTAATATTCATAATTGCTTCTGCATCAGTCTCTTTTACTAACCGTATCATTGAATCACCTCGTACTTTTTCTTTTTAAAAATAATATTACAACTATAAAACGGCCAATATGCAATATTACATATTGAGAATCTTTTTACTCTTGATACAATATTCATATATCAAAATAAAAGGAATGTATACAATGAATCCAATCTTAACAGCTGCAAAACAACTATTACATAAAGAAGAAAAAATTTTATCTACTTTAAAATGTTCACTTACTGGTTATACGATTACGCATAAAGTCCCGTATCCTGGCATGTTACTTGCTACTAATCAAAGACTTCTCTTTTTTAGCCAATATAAAAACACATTCATTGCCGAATTTGATTATGAAAAAATTCTATCCATAGAAACGAAGAAAAGAATCTTTGACAAAAAAATAATATTTTACTATGAAGATGAATATATAACGCTTGGATACATTACAAGTTCGAATGTTGAAGCGTTCATAGACTTACTACAAAGAAACAGCAAGACTAGCACAGGCTTATAATCAGCGGGGATCCCCTCGCTGATTCATTATTTTAACTCCTCCCACTTCTTCCAAACTTCTCTCCCGTTTATACAGTACATATTATCCTCTCTATTCATAAACCCCTGTATAATAAATTCACGTCTAATTGTACAAAAATCATCATGATATTGTTTTATAAATGTATTAATTTCTTTTTCTGTATATTGATTTTCAGCATTTAACTTGCTAATTAAATGCTCTAACAATACTAGTTTTTTCTTCTTTTGACCTGGAATCGATTTTAAACGATCCTCTTTATCGAAAAAGTTACGAATGGTCGTATCCCGGAATTTCATTTCACTTTCAGTCATTTTGTTATCCTCCATCACTTTTTTTCTTTATCTTTTCACTTAAAATATCAATAAAGTAATATCCACTCATTAACACATAATAGAACGTAAGTATTCCAAATGCATCTTTCATACTTGTATATACTTCTTTATCAAACAATATAGGTGAAAGGGCATAAACAAGAAAGATTATTAGCGGATTTACGATAAAATAATAAGTAAGATTGCCTTTCATCATATCAACTCCTCTACCCTATGTTTCTCTGTAAATTGTTGTAATTCCTTTTCTTTCGTTTCTATAGCTTTTAGAAAGATTTATAGATGAACTAAGGAAAAGATGCCCTCTATTAAAATAAAAAAGCACCAAAAAGGTGCTTTTTTCTAAGCTTCAATCGATTGATTTTCCGCAATATTTCTAAATTGTCGTTTGTGCATCCAAGTTAAGGATGCAATTGTTCCAAGTGATAATACAACAATGAAAATCATGAGCACCCCTACGTTTTGCCACATGAAGTCAAAGTCTCCGCTTGATACGACTGCTTTCAGTCCTGATACAGAATATGTCATCGGTAACCAAGCATTGAATGGTTGTAAAAATTTCGGAATCAACTCTAACGGGAATGTTCCAGCACTTGTTGTAAGCTGCATAATTAATGTGATGATGGCGATAAAACGGCCTGCATCACCAAATGCTGTTACTAAACATTGAATTAATGCGATAAAGGCTAAACTTGTAATGATGCTAAAGAGTATGAAGTATGGAATGCTTTGTACTTCTACACCTAATCCGAACAGTAATATAACATCTGCTACTATCGCTTGAATAATACCAACTGATAGTAAAACACCGAACTTACTAATAAACCAACTAAATCCTGATTTTGGAACGCCTACTGTATCACGTAATGGGTATACGATAGATAATAATAATGCCCCAACAAATAAACCGAGTGATAAGAAATACGGCGTAAATCCAGTTCCGTAGTTAGGAACTTCCGCCATTTTCTCTGTCTTCACTTTTACAGGACTTGCAAACATATCATACGTTTTATCCGTTCCTTTTACTTCCCCAGTTTTCTCTGCCCCTTCGCCAAGTTTCTCTGCAAGTTCACCTGAACCGTCGTTTACTTTTACGAGACCATCTGTTACTTTTCCTGAGCCATCTGCTAGTTTATTTACGCCGTCGATTAGCTGGGTTGAGCCGGTTGACATTTTATTTAGGCCACCATTTAGAGTACCTAAGCCAGTTGTTACTTGATTAGATCCATCTGCTAATTGATTTACGCCACCTGCCATTTGGTTTGCTCCTACAGATAATGTTCCTAAACCATCTGTTACTTGACCAGACCCATCTGCTAATTGATTTACTCCACCTGCCATTTGGTTTGCTCCTGCAAATAATGTTCCTAAGCCGCCTGTTACTTGGCTTGAGCCATTTGCTAATTGATTTACACCACCTGCCATTTGATTTGCTCCTGCAGATAATGTTCCTAAACCGCCTGTTACTTGACCAGATCCATCTGCTAATTGATTTACTCCTGCAGATAATGTTCCTAAACCACCTGTTACTTGGCTTGAGCCATCTGCTAATTTCGTTACACCTACAGATAATGTCCCTAAACCGCCTGTTACTTGACCAGACCCATCTGCTAATTTGGATACTCCTACAGATAATGTTCCTAAACCGCCTGTTACTTGACCAGACCCATCTGCTAATTGATTTACTCCTGCAGATAATTGACCTAATCCTGCTGTCACTTTTCCAGAGCCACTTTGCAATTGCGTTACTCCATCAATTAATTGAACTGATCCATCTTTTAATTTATCGGCACCTATTTTTGCATTATCTAATCCCTCACCAAATCCATGAAACTTACTAACAAATTCATTTTGTGCGCTCGTTAGTTTCTCAATAGCACCTGCTAGAGTTTTTATCCCTGCTGGATTTGGTAAGTTTTTTTGCAACCCATTTGTTGTTTGATGTATTTCACCTTTTAGTTGTTTCACTTCTTCATTTAATTTATTTGTTCCACCTGCTACTCCGGCAGCTTTTTGCTGAACTGTCGCTGTACTTTTTACAGCACTTGTTACGAATGGCTGTAACTGCTCTTGATATTCTTTTGGTAAACTTTCAATTTGCTTTTGTAAATTCGCTACATCTTGTGCTGCATTTTTTGCATCTCCTGCTGTTGATTGTGTAAGTTCATTTAACTGATTTACATTCGCCCCAGCTCCATCTATTTTTTCATTTACTGTATTCAATATAGAAGGAACTTTCGACTGCATTTCCTCTAAGCCTGCAGCAGACTTTTGTACGTTACTATTTAACTCTTGCAATCCCTTTTGGATCGCTTGAGAACCTTCCTCTAATTGGCTTTGCCCTTCAACAAGTTTTCCCATACCATTTGATAGATCCGTTGTTCCTGTTTTTAATTCACCGGATTTACTTACTAATTTGTTCAAGCCACCGGTCACTTTCTCAGATCCATCACGCAACTCACCCGTTTTACTATTTAACGTATTTAAACCGTCTGTTACTTTGCCTGATCCATCTACTAGTTTCCCAATACCTGCATTGCTATTTAATGCATGTAAACCATCTGTTACTTTGCCTGATCCATCTACTAGTTTCCCAATACCTGCATTGCTATTTAATGCATGTAAACCATCTGTTACTTTGCCTGACCCATCTACTAATTTCCCTATACCTATCTGCATTTCACCTGTTTTGCTATTTAGCGTATTTAAACCATTTGTTACTTTGCCTGACCCATCTACTAATTTTCCGATACCTACCTGCATTTCACCTGTTTTACTATTTAGCACATTTAAACCGTTTGTTACTTTGCCTGATCCATCTACTAATTTATTAGATCCATCTGCTAATTTCTGAACTCCATCCTTCATCTCCACAGATTTCCCTTGAAGTGTATGAAGGCCATCCGTCACTTTACTTGAACCATCATGCAGCTCACTTGATCCGTCGTGTAGTTTATTTGCTCCTTCCGCCCCATCTGCTAATCCTTTTGAGACGTCTTGAATGGAATCAAACATTTTCTCTGCATATGTTTTCGTTAACGTGCTTGATACTTCAGTTTTAATCTTTTCAATGGCTGTTCCTCCAATTTGTGAAGATAAGAAGTTTAAACTTTCGTTTGGAATGTACTCTAAGTTTAATGGCTTTGGATTGTCTTTTAGTAACGTTGTAGCGTTACTTGAGAAGTCATCTGGAATGCGCACTAACATGTAATACTTTCTACCTTCCATTCCTTTCTTTGCTTCTTTTTCACTTACGAACTCCCATTTAAAACTTTTATTATCTTTTAAATTATCAACGAGCCCTTTTCCGACCTCAATTGGTTTCCCATCAAATACTGCGCCTTTATCTAAATTGACTACTGCAACTGGTAAGTCATCTAACTGTTTATACGGATCCCAAAAGGCCCACAAAAACATCCCTGCATATAAAATCGGTACGAATAAGACCGCAATAATTGGAATTAATATTTTTTTACTTTTTATAATTTCCGTGAACTCTTTCCGAAGTAACTGATTACCTTTCATAATTTCTCCCCCTTTTATAAAATGACCAAAATGTTCATATAGTCATTTTTACCCAAACAAAAAGGCTATACTTGTTCATACATATGCCTTATCCCCGAATTTATTACTATGCAACTTTTTCTCATTATGATTATATTTTTTCTATATCCCCCCTTAACTTAAATATATGACCACATTGTTCATTCGGTCATTTTTTTATAAAATTAAAAGGATTATCTTAGTTTGACAATCCTTTTAGTAAATAAAGTTCAAATAACTCTGCAATTTTTTCTTTTTCTAGCGGTTCATGATTTTTTTCCCAATCAAAAATAAGCGATACATATAGACGAAGCATAATAAATGCTGTAATTTCTGGATCACATTTGCTAATTTCACCTTTTTCAATCGCAATCTTTAAATACGATTGAATAACAGAAACGATTTCCACATCAACTTGTTGCATAACTTCTTGTACTTCTTTCGTTCCCATATCGCGCTCTTCTTGAATTAATTTAATCATAAGCTGATGTTCTTTTCTAAATTCCAAGATGCTATATAATGCTCTATGTACATTTTCAAAAAATGAAACATCTGAACGAATTGCACTTTCTGCAACTTGCTTCATTTCTGTAATTAAATTAGAAATAATTTCACCAAATAGCTCTTCTTTATTTTTGAAAAAAGTATAAATCGTTCCTTTTCCTACATTCGCTAACTTCGCTACTTGATCCATCGTTGTTGCTTTATAACCGAACGCTGAAAAAGACTTTGTTGCAGCTTCAATAATAGAACGTTTTCGATCTATCGCCACATCTTCACCTCCAAAAATGACCAATCGGACGATATAGTCAATCAGTACATCTTTGATATTACCACACGCTTACATTCTATACAAGTTCTCTTTTTATTATTTCCAGTATAAAAGATTCCAGTCAAGTTATATCAGAGGGTGTTGCAAAACTCATAAATATCCAAAAATGAATGCATAAAAAAATCCGTTTTCCTGGAAAAATGATAGTAACCGAAACTATCTCCAGAAAGGACGGATTTACTAGTATGATAACCAAATTTGATGAAAATCAATCCATTTTACAGATTTTATTTGCATACGTAGACAGTTTAACTATTGAAGGCGTTCCGCCTGTGACAGGTCGCCCACCAATCTGTAGAAAAGCCTTACTGAAATGCTTTTTCTTGAAAACTGTATTTCAAATTGACTCTTTACGCAAATTAACACGTTTTTTGCATCAATATCCTTCATTTCGTGTATCTTGTGGTTTATATTTCGTTCCNGTTATTTTCCGTTGCAGATGCTGCTTACGATAGTCAACGTATTTATGAAATTGCACGAACATGTAACATCTTTGCCATGAATCCAATCAATCCTAGGAATGGTGAACAAAATAAGAGTACACATCGTCGTGTATTATCTCATTTTATACAAACTATCTTTGGTAAACAATTGATGAAAGAACGTAGGAAAATTGAACAACAGTTTAGTAAACTCAAAGATAAAGGGTTGGAACAGCCACGTTGGTATGGTCAAAATCGCTATCTATTGCATGTTCAGCTAGTTTTTCTGATTCATAACATTGCATGTTTATTTTAGTTTTGCAACACCCTCATATCATACTGTCCATAGTTTATCAAAAAGTATACTTGTATGGAAAGCTAGAATATATTCGTAAATAATTGCTGACTAGATCCCACTAGAAATTTAATAAAATAGACAGTGTTCTTAAAACCAAAGGTTTAAGAACACTGTCTATTATTTTGACATAGAAAGTAATATTTTCTCCATTTCTTTCTTAGTTAGCTCATCATCGATTATCTCTTCGTATATCTTTGTATCTCTTGTAAAAATATCATTCACTATGACAATTTGATAATCACTATTCTTACCTTGTGCTGGTACAAACATTTTAAGGCCTCTTAACTTCCCCTCTCCATGAGAAGATTTATTATAGACCATTCCTTTCCCGTCTAAACTATAACTTTCTAAATTCTCTTCTCCAGGCATCATATAGTGTAGCGGATCCTTACCACCATTACCATTACCATCCATATACATCCTTGACTGATAAATCGTAAAACCATATTTCCCTTTTGTATATTCTGATTTAATAACTAATTCTACATCTCTTCCAAAATATGAGTCAGCCCATTCTCTCTTTAGCTCATAACCTTCTGGTATATAAGTCGGCTGCTTAATTTGATACGGTACATGTTCTTTTGCTTCTTCTATAGTATATGTTAAAGACTTCTCCAGCTTATCTTCAAGCGGCTTTAATGTCTTCTCAATAGTAGCTAGTCTTTCTTGATCAGCTTTCTTCAAGCGTTCAGGTTTATATTCCTTTGTATCTCCATCATAATTCTCAGGCACATTTTTCTTAACCATTGCTTTCTTATGAATTTCTTGCGCTTCCTTAAATAATTGAACATACTGCTCAAATTCTTCTTTCGTAAAATTCTTTTCTGCCAAATACAAAAAATCTGTATTCATTTTATATGACTTTATCGACATACCCCATTCTCTACTTGCATTCTCTGGTGTACCTAATACTGTTTCTATCGCTTCTTCAAAAGCCGCTTTATGTTGCTTTTTTTCTACAATCTTTTCTTCCTGTCTTTCATCTCCCTCAGTTATCCTTGCATTTAATAAAAATCCGCCTGCTATAGCTGCTATCGCAATCACTCCAAGTAAAGAAAGACGATACGATTTCTTTTGGAATTTTTTAATCATAATGATTCTCCTTTTTAGTGTTCGTTTATTTCTACTTAAATTTGCTAGGCTTGGTACTTGATAGGAATAGTGTTGTAGAAGGGTAATAATTGTATGTCCGTATGCAATTTGTTCCTCTTTATCTATAAAAGTAAGTGCATATGCATCACAGGCTAATTCTTGATCTTCTCGCATACAAAAATAGGCGTACCAAAGAATCGGATTGAACCAATTTAATAGGATTAAACTGTACATAATCCAATTTACAGCTACATCGTTTCTCTTAATATGAGCTAACTCATGGTAAAAGACATATTGTAATTGTTGTTCATTTAATACTTTCATATGTTTTTTTGATAGTAATACTTTCGGGCGAAAGAAACTAAAAACCGTTGGACTTGCAATCTTTCCTGCAAGACGTAATGAAACTGCCTTCTTCATTTTCATAGACTGCTTACAGCGATTAAACACTGTAGTGACCTGTTCGTCCGTAATATCCGGTTGTTTCTTTATGTAAGAATATAAACGTCTATTTGTAAGAAACGTGATGGCTGCTACTATGATTACCCCAGCTAGCCACACATACAAAGCAAGTTTGTATAAAGAAAATGTAGTCTGTTTTTCCGAACTGACTTTTACTTCCGGTTCGCTAGTTTTTGTCACCATTTTAGAATTTGATTCCAATTCCACTTTTCGGTCGCTTTCTATGTTCACTATATTCTCAGTAGCCGGCATATTTTTTGGAATAACTTCCGATACGCTAGAACTATAAGAAAGTAATGAGTAAATGCTATAAGAGCTATCTGGCGACCACGGTAAAAGGAGTCTTATCATTAATACGATCCACAGCATATATTGCCACCGGGGGGTTAATTTATTTCTAAATAGAACTTTTATACATAAAATAAATCCGACTAATATGCTAGCCATAAGTGACGTTTCTATAAGCCAATCAAAAAAATGAGGAAGGTATACATTTATAAGCGTGTTTATCATTTTTATCGATCCTTCCTCTTATTCTCCTCTGTCTTCTCATCTAAAATGCGTTTTAATTCATTAATATCTTCTGAAGATAATTTCTCCTCTTTTAAGAAATTAACAAGTAATGGCTTAAACGCTGCACCGCAAAAACGTTTTAGTAAAGATTTCGTTTCCACTTGCAAATAATTATGTTGTGATACTAACGGATAATAAGCGTACATACGCCCTTTATCTTGATGGTAAGAAACGGCTTCCTTTTGTACTAATCGATTAATTAATGTGCGGATTGTTTTCGGTTTCCAGTCCATTGCATCTTCCAGTTCTTCTATAATTTCATTCGCTGTTTGCGGAGAACTCGACCAAAGTACTTTCATAATTTCTAATTCCGCTTCAGATATTTTAGGTAATTGATTTGTCATCGTATGTTTCACTCCTAAGTATTACATTTGTAATCTATAATTAAGATTACAAATGTAATACTTAATTGTCAACCATATTTTAGAAAAATTAATTTCAGCTAAACCTTACTTCACAACAACAAAATTCCTCTTTTTCAAATAATCAAATAAAAAAACAAGAAAATCTTTACAATTAATAGTAATATAGAAAATAGACAAGTTTATCAAAATAGTGGAGGCTTTTTCAGTCATGATGCGTGCGCTTCGTTTAAATATAAAGCAAGCTTTTTGTAATCGTGTTTCTTTAATTATTATGTTTAGTGGATTTGTTCTTATTTGTATTTATCATTATTATTATGTAATTCGTTATTTAGGAGACGCTGCGAATGGACCTATATCGACGGATATTAAATGGATTGGATTTCGTGGAAATGAAATGGATGTTTATTTATTATTAATGCCAGTTATTGCAAGTCTTCCCTTTAGTACAAGTTATAACTCGGATAAGTCCGATGGTTTTAAACCGTTTGTCAGTAAAGAAATTTCTTTATTTTCTTATTCAGTAACGAAATATATCGTTACATTTTTTTGCGGCGGACTTCTTTATACATTTCCATTCATCTTATCGTTATTATTTTGCAAATTAACCATTCCAGACGGAGTACCAACGGCTGGTTCAGGCATTATAAATGATAACGGGATGTTCGCAAACTTATATGAAACTTCTCCCATCACTTACATTGCTGTATATATCGGAATTAATTTTTTATTTGCAGGTTTGATGGCTCTTTTAGGACTTGCTGCATCTGCATGGTCCCAAAAGGACTATATGGCGCTTCTATTTCCATTTGCAACTACCTCTATTCCTTACGTCCTGCTAAATACGGTACTCCCTACAATAGGCGGAGCGCCTATTCATTTATATGATCCAAGGCAGCCACTGCATGGCATGTCACCATATATTTTGACAATACAATGTGCCTTCTTCCTCCTCGTTAGCTTAATCATGTATATACAAGGAGTAAAACGTGATAGAAAAAAATATAGAAGAAGGTTGCAAAAAAGAGAGCGGTGTAGAAAAGCGTTTCAAGTATAATAAAACCCTAATTTCCTTACTATATTGGAAATTAGGGTTTTATTTACTATTCACTTACGGTGTACCTGCCAATCCCCATAAAATAACAACCGCTACAAAATAAATCGCTTTAATCGCTATTACTAAACATAATGAAACAATTGCATATTTACTTAATTCTCTTCTTGCACCTATTAAAGTGAAAATAACTGCCAAACTAAATGTTATATAAGAAGCTGCTGTATGTATTAAGTTATACGTAATATCTAGATTGCTTATAAGTCCTGTTATATCAGCTACAAACTGAAGCATGACGATCGTACTAAAAAAAATTGCAAACTGATTCATTACCTTTCCATTTATTTGTAACTGCATTGTTGTCCTCCTTTTTAAAAAACTAAATATTCAATCAATTTTATCATTAGATTACAAAAAAAGGAATCATCTCTTTATACTATTCTATAACGATGCAAAAAAAAAACGCTTAGTCACCTAAGCGTTCCTTTCTTTAAGAAGCTTTCTTCAAATCAATTTGAGCAAGTACTGGGTCATGGTCGCTTACACGTCCGTGCTCTTTCATTATATTTGAGTTTAAGTGCACTGGATCTACAATTGTGTGTGGTGCGATATTATTTGTTACTAAAATATGATCTAACACTTGTGCATTTCCTTCGTGAATGTACGTGTAACGATTCTCTTTTGGCACTGTGTTTAACATATCTTTTAAGATTGTTCCCTCTAGTGTTTTTAGTGGTTTAGAGAATTCGAAATCGTTCATATCACCTAACACGACAACTGGTGCATTCGTATTCTTTTTCTGAATTCCTTGCACGAAATGATTTACTTCTTGTGCTAACTGAATTCGTTTGTCTTCACTTTTTAATACGAGCGGCTGCACTTTTCCAAATGGCGTTGCATCTCCTAGTTTTGAGTTTAAGTGATTTGCAACGACAACAATGTTTTGTCCTTGGAACGTAAATTCTGCCGCTAACGGTTTACGTGTACTTTCAAATAATGGATTTTCGTCTCCAATACGAACAACATTTTTATCAAGTAACTTTGGTACCGTCGCTAATTTCACGCGTGATGGATTGTAGAAGAAGCCGACGCGAATATTCGCTCCTGGTGCTCCTCCGTCTTGATTATTGTTTGGAGCGATTTCTACATACTCATACTTCGGTCCACGAATTTCTAGCACTGCATCAATGATACGTTTTGCGCTTAATGACGCATCTGTTGTACCGTCATTAATTGATCCGTTATTATCTTGCATTTCCTCTACACCGATAATATCTGGCATTTTTAAGTTGTATTTAATAGAATACGCTAACGCTTTTACCTTTTCATCTGTTGTTTCTTTTTTATTCGCTGAGAAGTTTTCAATGTTATATGTAGCAACCGTTAACTTATCAAGACGTGGCTGAATATTTGCGCCTACTTGCTTAAATCCACCATCCACTACAGCTGGCAGTTCTGTTATTGGCGAAATACGGAAAGAACCGTAATCATATCCTACTACCCCTGTTATATCTCCAGTGAAAGTATCTCCTACTTTTGCTACATAATCGCGAGGTACTTTTACAGAAAGACGCTCTGGGTTTAATTGGTTTTCATCTAATAGAGGTGTGCCATATTGTGTTACTATTTTATCTCCACCATTTTTTACTGTTACATATAAATTTCCATTTTTCTGAGGTGCAATAATTTTTGGTGTTGGCATCGTAACACGCATGCCTTCTATACTTTCATAAAAGTCGATTGCATCTTCATTTGGATCAAATAAACCGAATGCATCATTATCAATAATCTGGTCCGGGATTTTCACACCGTTTTCCCCAAGTACAATCGGTGCTGGCAAAGATTGATCTTTTGCGATTACAGCAACGCGACTCGCCTTAATTTCTGTCGTCGTTAAGTCTGTTTCAAATCGCTCTGCATATCCTGGTCCAACATATTCTTCTACTACTCCATCAACTTGAATAAGATCTCCTACTGCTACATTCGCATCTTTTTTATATACGTACATACCTTCTGAAGTAGCTGGATCATTATCTGGCTGATTGTCTTCTATATAAAAGCCGTTTTTATCAAGCGCTGTGACAACGCCTTCCACATTGTTTACTTTCTTCCCGTTGTAAGGGGACATATGTGATTTTCCTTGAATGTCATGAATACGAACTGGTTCATTATTTACGATAATAAATGAAAATGTCGAAATTGCTGAAGAAGTAAGTCCTTCTTTTTCTGCGATTGCTTTCACTACACTATTTTCATTCACTATAATTTGTCCATTATAAAGAACACTTTTATTAGTAGGATTAGAGCCATCTAACGTATAGTAAATCGTTGCACCTTCTGTATTCGTCGTTAATGTTACCGCTGTTCCTTTAGCAACTTCTCCACCGTTCGGTGAAGCTACTACATCGCTAACACGGTTTTGTCCTTCACCTTGAAACTTATAAGCTGTCACTGATTTTAAACCTGGGTTACTAAAATATAATTCAAGAGTCCCAGTCAAACTAACTTTCTTCCCGATATTTTCAGGGTGATCTTTTACATTCACTGCCGTTCTCACATCACCTTTTGGCAACTGAACGGGCATGATTTTGTCTGGATTCGTTTCGTTTGGCGAATCTGCAATTGCTACGTTTGTATCATCAAACTTAGCTGGATCCTTCGTATATTTAGAAGAACTTTGCGTATATCCGACAATATATCCTTCCACAATCCCCTTCGTTTTCCCTTGCTGCTTAAATACTTGAATTGCTTTTTCTACTGACATAGAAGCAGTTTCTTCTGCTTGCGCTAAAGTTCCAGTAAATGAAAGCAATAGCAAGAATGATAAAAAGACACTTAACAATTTCTTCACAGCCATTTTCCTCTCCCTATTTCATATTTTCTCAGCATTTCTATCATAACAAATGATTCGTTATATAGAACTATTTTTCGACAAATTTTACAAAAGATTTATTTAATTTACAAGCTTTCAAACTATAATACAAAATAATAATTTTACACCTTCTACAAATGCACTCTATAATGTTAGAGAGAGAAAACAGAAAATATCGACATTTGATTGGCATGTAAAATGGATTCATTTGAATAGGAGTGATTGGATGGAAGTGCAAACAGAAACATACCGCGCAGCTATGAATGGAACATTAGAACGTCATTTTTCAGATATGATTGCTGTTATACCAACTAGAATTACAATTGAGCAGTTAAAACAACGGCTAGAAAATATCGCTACTAAAGTTGATGAGTTAAAAATTGTTTATAGTGATGAGACAAGCCTTATTGTTGAGTTACATATGG
Organism: Bacillus sp. PPSBB_2; assembly: GCF_045291115.1. Taxonomy (NCBI): domain Bacteria; kingdom Bacillati; phylum Bacillota; class Bacilli; order Caryophanales; family Bacillaceae; genus Bacillus; species Bacillus sp. PPSBB_2. The sequence goes on along the minus strand of NZ_CP147983.1, from coordinate 1,137,184 downwards.
ATGAAACAATCATACCGTATGAACTGCATATTGATGAGGCGAATGACCCAGAAGAATATAAAATGTACAATAGACAAGATTCTACAATTGTAGATCGTAATTTTGAAGATGCGGCTTTCGGTACTGAAATTTTCACTCGTACGCTATTTGTAGGCGATGTACTCGACTGCTTTTTCCAGCAAATACAATTTTTATGGAACCTCGCCCCAGATTTGTTATTTGTAATCGATTCAAGTGCAGCAATGAAAGTGATATCAAGAAACTATATTGAATATCACGTTGAAAATGAATTATTACCTGACATTCCTGACTTATACGTTATTCATTCCGTTTATGAAGACGATAAAGAAGGTGAGCCTACGCAATATTGGTTTCATACACACGGCCTTTTAAGAGCGGGCGTAACTGAAATAGAGTTAATTATTCCAAATCGCATTTCTTCCTACTACGGCATTGGCGATCTCTTTCAAACATTTGCTAATAATGCCGTTGAGAATGGACAAGTCCCTATGAATGAGCCTATCGTTATCGCGCATAGTCAGCAAGGTTCTATACATACAGTCGCTGTTCCGTGGGAGAAAGGATTATCTTATATAGGGCATAAAACGAGTATGGACCAATTATCTTCAATCGAGGATGAAGAAGTGAAATTACAGCCAATAGATGCACAAAATACATTCTTAGGCGGAATGGATGCCCGAGATGAATACCATCAATCTCCATCCGTTCTCTTATTCAAATTTAATACTTCAGAAGAATATATTGAAAGTTTTTTCAAAGAAAACGAGGAAGCTACAGGGCTCATGTTCTATAAAACAAATAGTGAAACCGATCGTATGGCTTATAATGCGAAAAATACTTTCGGGTATTTCAGCAACATTTTTCAAATTGAAAAATCAAATGAAGAGTTTCGTTTTCTCGCTAAGTTTGGTGTTTCCTATGAAGAGGGTAAAAGCGAACATATGTGGTTTGAAATGCAACATATTACAGAAGACCTGATTCAAGGAATACTCATCAATGAACCATATTTTATAGAAGATATGAGTGAAGGAAATAGTTATCATTTAGATTTTGATAACTTAACAGATTGGGTTATTTATGCAGGAGATGCTGTTATAAAGCCAAATAACTTATATATGTTTATTGGCGAATAAGTATTTTATATAATAAACGAAACGCCTTCAATATGATTGAAGGCGTTTCTTATAATTTATTGTGCGATTAATTCAGCATCTATTACTTTCTCCAAATGAGATAATACACGCTTTGCAGCTTCCTCACCTTGATTCATACAGTCTGGAAGTCCAGCACCAGCATAGGAGCTACCTGCCAAGTATATACCTGGCAACTCTTTCTCCATAAATGTTGTGAGCTTTTTCATTCGCTCGTTATGGCCCACTGTATATTGAGGCATCGCTTCTTTCCAGCGACTTACGATTGTAAACTCTGGATCCTCTGTAATATCCATCGTCTTCCTTAAATCTTCTAGTACGAGCTGAACGAGTTCTTCTTCAGTTTGTTCTACAACCGCTTCATCACCAGCACGTCCAACGTAACAGCGAAGGAGTGTTTTTCCTTCTGGCGTTGTATGTGGCCATTTTTTATGCGTCCACGTACATGCTGTAATGGTGTAATCGCTATTTCGTGATACGACAAATCCTGTACCATTAATATCGCGCTGGATTGCAGACTTTTGGAAAGCAAGTGCCACATTCGCAACGGATGTGGATGGAATATTACGGAAGAAACGAAACTGCTTGTACTGAGCAAACATGGACGGCAATACTTTATGCGAAGTTGCCACTACGATGGCGTCCGCTTCTATTTCTTTTCCGTTACTAAGAGTAATCGTATAACCATCACCCTGTTTCGCAACTTTTTCAATGCGAGTTCCCTTTATTATCGTACCTTCATGCATCTTTGCTTCGAGAGATTTTACGATAGATTCTAAACCTGTTTTCACTGTTTGGAACATTCCCTTTTTCGGTTCAGCTTTCTCTTCTTTCGGAGCGAGCGTACGCATACCGAGTGAAATACTGCGATGTTTCTGCTCAATTTGATACATTTGCGGGAATGTTGACATTAAGCTCATTTCATCAATATCCCCTGCATAAATACCCGATAGTAACGGCTCTATTAAGTTTTCAACCACTTCGTTTCCAAGACGATGTCTGAAAAATTGTCCGAGTGATTGGTCAGATACTGGCTTTGACCTCGGCATTAATAGATCAAAGCCAGCTCTTAGTTTACCAATTGGGGAGAACAGCCCGGAAAATAGAAACGGCGTAATTTGCGTTGGAATTCCCATCATTGATCCATTCGGCATTTTATGTAACCGATTGTTTACAAGGATAAATGATTGACCGGCTTGATTATTTACAAGTTCATCGCCAAGACCTAATTCTTTCACTAATCTAGCTGCACTTTCTTTTCGTGCTAAGAAAGAATCTGGTCCGCGCTCAATTGTAAATCCATCTTTTCGAACGGTTTGAATTTTTCCGCCAAGTTTACCCGATGCTTCTATAAGTAATGTATCAATCGGCAAGTTTTTTTCATGAATATTTTTTTGTAAGTTATACATTGCTGTTAATCCAGTGATGCCTCCGCCGACGATCACAACTTTTTTCCTCAAGCAGGCTCCTCCTTTCTTCTTACAGTACAGATTCTTTTTTCTTTAATACAACATCTGTTAAACAATCAATAAATGCCTCCGATGCATTTGGCATTTCTGGACGATAATATTTTGCACCAATTTCATCCGTTACAACTTTACACTCAAAGTCGTTGTCATATAAAACTTCTAAATGTTCCGCAACAAATCCAACTGGTGCATATACGAATGAAGTATAACCGTGCTTTTCATTTAGTTCTCTCGTTAAATCTTGTACATCTGGACCAATCCAAGGATCTGGTGTGTTTCCTGCACTTTGCCAGCCTACTGCATAGTTTGCTACTTCAGCTCCGCGCGCGATATAATCCGCTGTTTCATTTAATTGATCTGGATATGGATCGCCCATTGCAATAATTTTCTCTGGTAAGCTATGTGCAGATACGATTAATACTGCTTTTTCACGCTCTGCATCTGACATACCGTTATATATACCTTTCACTGCATCAACCCAGTACTGGATGAATTTCGGCTCTTTATACCAGCTATCAATGCCGTGAATTGTTAAGTTTCCAAGTTTCTCAGCTTCTTCTTGTGCTCGTCCAACGTACGATTTCACGCTAAACGTAGAATAATGAGGTGCAAGAACAAGTGCGATTGCATCTTGTATTCCGTCGTTATGCATATCTTTCACCGCATCTTCAATAAACGGTTCAATATGTTTTAAGCCAAGATACATATGGTACTCTACTTCATCTTGTACTTCATTTAAACGCTTCTCTAACTTCTTAGCTTGCTCTAATGTAATAGTAGCTAAAGGAGAAATACCACCAATTGCACGGTAACGCTCTGTTAAATCTTCCAGCATTTCAGGACTTGGCTTTCTTCCTCTGCGAATATGTGTATAGTAACGTTCAATATCTTCTTCTTTATATGGCGTTCCGTATGCCATTACAAGCAAACCAATTTTCTTTTTCATACAGCAATGCTCCTTTACTTCGCTAACTGCCCTTTAGAGTATTCATGAATAAATGTAGTTAAACGTTTTAATGTATCTGGATTTACTTCTGGGAATACACCGTGACCTAGGTTAAAGATATAACCCGGCTGTTTCATCCCTTGATCTAAAATACCTTTTACATGTTCTTCAATAACAGACCATGGTGCAAGTAAGAATGAAGGGTCCATATTACCTTGTACCGCCTTATGAACGCCCCGTGCACGTGCTTCTTCAATCGGTAAGCGCCAATCTAAGCCGACTACATCAAGCGGTAAGTCGTGCCACTCATTCACTAAGTGTGCAGCTCCTACGCCGTGCATAATCATTGGAACACCCATCTTACGAACTTCTGCAAAAATACGCTCCATTGCTGGTTTAATAAATACGCGATAATCCGCTACATTTACTGTTCCAACCCAAGAATCGAAAATTTGAACTGCTTTTGCTCCTGCGTTAATTTGCGCTTTTAAATATGTAATAACCATATCTGCTAGTTTATCCATTAAAGCGAACCAAGCTTTCGGCTCTGCATACATGAACGCTTTCGTATTATGGTAGTTACGAGATGGACCGCCTTCAATCATATAGCTCGCTAATGTAAATGGAGCTCCTGAAAAACCGATTAACGGTACGTCTAACATTTCTGTCGTTAATAAACGAATTGTATCTAGTATGTACGGTACGTCATCTTCTGGATTGATTTCCCCTAGTTTTTCTACGTCTTGTAAAGAACGGATTGGGTTATCGATAACTGGGCCAATACCTGATTTAATTTCTACATCCACACCAATTGCAGGTAGTGGTGACATAATATCTTTATAAAGAATTGCTGCGTCTACGTTATATTGATCAACCGGCAACTTTGTCACGTAAGCACACAACTCTGGATTGTGTGTAATTTCAAATAAAGAATACTTTTCTTTAATCTTTCTATATTCCGGCTGTGAACGACCTGCTTGACGCATATACCATGCTGGTACATAATCGGTACGTTCCCCCCTACATGCTTTTAAAAATGTCTCATTTATAGTTCTTACCAAGACCCTTGCTCCCTTCCTTACCAATGCTTCGAATACGTTCGATATTTATCTTTTTTTACTATACAGCTTGTAAAAACAAAATGCATAATATTATGTACGTTGTTCATTAAATTGACACAAACATTCTTAAAAACGCTTACTATTTTCACAACATTCTTATTATAACACAGAGAAAAACTATGGTTTAGCTACTTTTGACTTTTCTCCTTCACGATTCGTTTGTGTATTATATGGTACAACGTAAAAGCTCGGTTTTGAAAATATGTTAACGAACTTTTCCTCATATTCCCCAGCACCATTTACAGTGCTAACATGCGTATGAATTCCGTTCTCCACTCTATAGATTCGGTACATAATTCTGTTATCTGGAAGTGGCGTCCAGCTTAATTTTGCTTTAAATAAACCGAAAGGGCTAAATGATAATTTCATTTTTACATCTTCAATTTTGCGCAGCCGAATCGGAGCGCTGATTGTTTCCACACCTTCAGGCTTCATAAACTTCTCTTTATGTTCTACATTAGACTTCGTTAAAATTTTCTTAAACAATTTTGTCGCAGATGCACTTTCTCCTTGCAACTGATGCTCCTTATTCGTACGGTCATAACCAATCCAAACAGCGCCTACTAAGTTCGGTGTATAACCAACGAACCACATATCTCTTGCTCCCTTATCGTCATTTGGCAATGAAGTTGTACCCGTTTTTCCAGCTAACGCACCGTTATATACACCAACTCTTGCTGTCCCTTCCTTCACAACTCCTTCTAGCATTTTCGTCATATACCATGCTGTCTGCTTCGAGAAGATTTTTGTCTCTACTTTTGGAGATTCCCCAATGACTGCACCGTGTCTATTTAATACTTTATCAATAACGTGCGGCTCTATAATATTTCCATTTGCTAAAAATGAACGATACATTTTTACAAGATCAAATGTTGAAACGCCATTTTTCAATCCGCCAAGCGCTGTACTTAAACCAGCATCTGCAATATGAACATTTCCTTTTTCTAAATATTGCTTTCCTTCTTCTACCCCTAACTCATTTAATAAAGAAACTGCCGGTACATTTGCCGACTCTAAAATCGCATCATACATCGTCATTTCTTTTGAATACTCATGATTATAATTTCGAGGTTCATACCCTTCAAAAGAATTTCTTTCATTCGTTAATAAAGAATACGGATTATACTTTTTCGTTTCTAGTGCTGGTGCATAAACGATAAGTGGTTTTAAAACAGATCCAGGCTGCCTTTTGGCAAAAACACGATTAAATCCTCTCGGGACGTACTTTCTTCCCCCAATCGCCGCTTTAATCCCTCCCGTACGATTATCCATTAATAAGAAAGCACCTTGCGCCCCCTCTTCTTTCCCAGGGAAATTCCTTGCATCTTGAAACTGGTTATATGCTACCTTTTGAATCTTTTCATCCATAGGTACGACAAACGTATATCCTCCGCGAAGTACTTCTTGATGAGACAACCCGTATAAACGAGCGGCTTCATCTATGACCATATCAATATACGGCATATATGCAAGCTCATTCTCATCTAAATTTTTATATAGAGCAATTGTCTTCCCTTGATAACGAACGCTTTCTTCTGCAGTCAAATAGCCTTGTTTATGCATAAGTGACAACACTAGATCACGGCGTTCCTTACTCTTCTCTGCAGAATAGTACGGTGAATATCCGTTTGGTGACTTCGGAAGGCCTGCAAGCATTGCCCCTTCCTCTACTGTTAAATCCTCAACATTTTTATTAAAATACAACTTTGCTGCCGCTTGAATACCGTAAGCCCCATGACCAAAATAAATATGATTCATATACATTTCAAGAATTTGTTGCTTCGTATATTTTTGCTCTAATTGAAGAGAAATTGCGACTTCCTTCAATTTGCGCGTAAATGTTTTTTCACGAGTTAAAAAGACGTTTTTAGCGAGTTGCTGCGTAATGGTACTACCGCCCTCTACCTTCTCTCTAGCTAACGTATCTTTATAAAGAGCACGGAATATAGACGGATAATCAATCCCTTGATGCTCATAAAAACGAGAATCTTCCACCGCAACAAACGCCTGCTGCACATACTTCGGAATTTGCTCGATTGGTACGAGCTCTCTATTTTCTACGTATAATTTCGTAATTTCTTTCCCTTTCTGGTCAACGATACGTGATGAAGAGTGGAAAACGAGCTGCTTTTCATCCATCATATAGCCACCAGCTAACACGATAAGTTTATAGATTACAATCGCTACTACGAACGTTGCGACGCCGCCTAATAAAGTCCACTTTACTTTCTTCATACATCGTCCTTCTTTCCAAATGATGGTACATTTATTATTTGAAAAAGAAGTATCTTTATGTATATAATCTTCGAAGTTTTTTAAGAGAGTTGATATAATAGAAACAAACTATTAAGGGGGGCATTAAAATGAAGGCTATTATTTCATACGAAACACCTCTAGAACAAGCACATTTCACTGCAAAAAATGATGAAAAAAATATGTTTTATAAAGAAAATACAGAAGAATCTGTAGAAGGTTCACTTCAATATGATGTACTAGATGCTGTCGGTGAATTTAAAGGACAACCTGGCTATATATCGTTTGTAACAACATTTCTGTCACAGACGAAGGTCGCCCTGTATTTGAAAACCGTTTTAAAAACCGCGCAGGCCTTATTGAAAACGAACCAGGATTCCAAGCGATCCGTGTTCTACGCCCATTAAGTAACGATACATACGTCATCTTAACGATGTGGGAAACAGAGCAAAACTTTAAGGACTGGACAGAATCACGTTCATTCGAAAACGCTCATAAAAAACGTCCCACGCAAGCAGAAGGACAAGCTCAAGCGCATCCACATGCGGAACAGCAAAAGAGTATTTTCTCTCGTCCATCTTTTGTGACTACTTTTGATGTGTTAGTTTAATCAAAACATAATACAACACTAACAGTACGTGAAATTATATTAACGATTTTCCGAATATATCTATCACATCTTGAAATATATCAACGATTCGACTAAAGATATCAATTTAATGACAAAAAGGAAACACCATTACACACCGGTGTTTCCTTTTTCTTTGTACCAATTATATATACGAAGTGAATCTTTTTTTCTCATATGCTTTACTTCATAACCCTGCCCAGCTACCGCTACAAGAGTTGTACATAATTCATCTTTTCTTTGAAAATACGATTGATTATAACCTACTGCTTGAACATGTCTTCTTCGCATTATTCCTGTATATTTCGAAAAATTACGATATACAACCGTTAGTTGATTTTCTCTTAATTCATAACCGCCACTTTTATATCTAGCATACGCAAATAACGAAAACACGATAAATAACGGTAAAATAAAAAATAACGCAATATATTGTTTAAAATATATACTCACGCTGGCAATTAGAACTGTGAGTATGATACTTATTAACCAGCCCATAATGAAATAACGACGCAACGCTGTTTTTGGTAAGTGAACGATCTCCGCTTCGATTTCATATGGTAACTCTAAATATGTGATCAGGTGCTGTACATCTTTTTTCTTCATAAATGGATGCAACATTACTTCGTTACTTGCTGCTCCAATACTTTGAATTGCTTCCACTTCAACAGCACAATAGCCAAACGGCTGGCGAAGCATACCTTCTTTTACAGTAATCGCTTGAATGCGGTGCAATTTTAAGACAAACTCTTTCTTTTCAAATAATCCTTGAACGATACGAATCTCTTCCCCTTTTCGCTCAATTTTAAAGTTTGCATATTTCAACACATATCCAGCCGTGGAAATAATCCACGAAATTCCCATTAAAATTAATGCAATTACAATTAGTTTATAAACACCGTTTCCCATCACATACGCTTCTACTTTACTTGTGAATCCTTCAGGAAGAACAAAATCAAACTTTGTGTAAAGAAGTACTAGTCCAGAGAACACTAGTCCGAACCGACCAGATGTAATCGCTGCGGCTAAAACCTCTTTCGCTGTTAACTGATAAACCGTCTTGCTTTCTTCCTCTTCTATTTCTTCTTTTACAGTAGTTTCTTTCTTATGTAATAAAGAAATTAAATGTTTTGCCTCGTCTTCTTTAATACCAGCCAACATCACTTCTGGTTCATTACCACCACCGGCTACTTCTATATTTAACTTCATAAGTCCGAGCATTTGATAAATGATGTTAGAAGACGTACTAATATTTTGCACACGTTCTTTATTTAAATAGCTTTCCTTCTTTACAAAAACACCGTGCTTTATATGTAAAATATTATTCTCAATCCAGTACACTTTAAAATACCATTTAATTGCTGAAAAAATAGCCATGATGAATAAAACAACCAGAAGAAAAAGATAAAATAAATACCAAGGTTCCACTTGTTCATCAGGTTTAAATAAAACAAGAATAATAAGTGGCAACAAACTCGCAATCCTAATACCTAACAATATCGTAATCGGATGTTGCCTCTTATACATCCTTATCACTCACTTTCGCAAGTTCTCCAATTTGTCTTTTCAGCTGTTCTGCTTCTTCTTTCGTTAAACCTGGAATACTATGAGAAGTTGCGGCTGTTGAAATATGTAATTCTGCTAAATTATACTTTCTCATGATCGGCCCTTGCTCAATCGTTACGTGCTGCACACGGATCATCGGAATAAGTACGCGTTTTACAACGAACATTCCCTTTTGAATCTCAATCTCTTCTTCATTTAATCTGTAACTATAATAGCGCTGACGTAAATTTGGAAACACCAAATAATCAAGTGGAATAAATGTAATAGCTCCTGTTACTAATAGTCCAAACAACCAGCCCCACCAGTTAAAGTTAATCATAAAAAAGAAATACGCAATTACGACTGTTAGTATAACTGCCGTCCCAATTAAAGCGTGAATTCGCCACACTTTCAGCATATTAGAATGAATCTCCCTTTCTAACGGCTGCATCTCATCACTCCAATTCTATGAATTTATTACTTATATATTATCAAAAAATAAGATTTCATATACATTTTTGTAAATTTATAGTCAAATAAAAATAGTTGAATCAAAAGCATATTAAAGAAACACACACCTCAGTTTTGAAAATTATGTATTATAAATATGAATTATATTGAACTAAAATAAACCTTACATGATTCATGTAAGGTTTATCGTTTTATACACAATATATTTCATTATTGTTGAGATATACTAGCATCGCTTTCAATTCGCTTTTCTTTTTGGCTCAGTTTTTTATCTTTAGATTTTTTTAATGTTAAAGTCATGCCAATAAAAATAAAAAGAATTCCTGTTATTTGCATTAAAGTTGGACGGAATCCAGTAAGTACAGTATCTAATAATATTGCCACTGCCGGATCTAAAAAAACTAATATTGAGATTGTTTTTGTAGATAAATAGCGTAAACTATCAAAAAACAGATAATATACTATCCCTGTGTGAATAAAACCAGTAGCTATAATATATGTCCAATTACTTTGAGTGAGGCCACTAAAAGCATCTAAATCTATAAATGGTATTAAAAGAAATATCCCCAAGAATGTTTGTAAAAATGTCATTGCATACGCACTCATTTTGTTAATCCCTTTACCAAATAAAGTTGTAAATGCATAAAAGAGAGCTGCAAGAAATCCCCATATCATACCTGAAGACATTAATGAACCGACAGAGAAGCTTCCATCGATACCAGCAATTAATAAAGCTCCTGCAAAACACACAATTATTGAAATGATAGATATGAATGTTAATTTTTCTTTAAAGACGATACTTCCAATTAACAGTACAATTACTGGTGCAAGATGATAAACTGAGATAGCAATGGTAACTGACATATTTTCAAAGGCTTTAAATAAGAAAACCCAATTAAATACTAAGAAAAAACCACATATTAAAACTTGAATAACTTCTTTTCGTTCCCATTTATCTTGTTTATATTGCCCTGTAAGCAACCAGCATACACTTAAAAATATTGTCGCAAAAATACACCTTACAAACACTAATTCAAACGAAGGTAAGTTTGTTTGAACCGAAAAAAATCCAACTGATCCAAAGATAACCATTGATGCTATCATCTTTAAGGCCGGTACCGTTTTCTCTTGCTTAAAACTCTTTTGAAGCAAATTAATCCCCCTCCAATAAAAACTCGGTTTATAGTGAGAAAAACACCAGCCTAAAAAAAGGACAGGTGCTTTTCCTCAAAAACACTCAATTATAAATTTTTTCCAGCAGTCCAACCACCATCAATTACAAAATTAGAACCAGTAATAAAGCGGGCCTGATCAGAAATCAAGTAATCAATACATGAAACAATATCCTGCGGCAACCCCCAAGTATCTAAAGATTGATTACTTTTTATCATAGACATCAAGGCTTTATTACTAAAGTATTCTTCTGTAAGTTCAGTTCTAATAACACCGGGAGAAATACTATTTACCCTTATATTTTGCTTACCAAATTCCATAGCCATCTGTTTAGTCAATCCGATTAAAGCATGCTTTGATGCAACATAAGCAGCTCGCTCTGGTTCAGCCATTAATCCAGAAACCGATGCTATATTCACAATACAACCTTTTATTTTCGATTCACACCATCGCTTAGCTACTTCCCTAGAAAGGATAAATGGGGCTACTAAATTTACATCAATTACTTTTTTAAACATATCATCGGATAAATGTAAAACAGGTGTTATCTCTCGAATACCAGCTGCATTTATTAATATATCAGGAGAAAGCTTTTCTAAATCTAATTGAGTAAAAAGATTATGAATCGCTTCGCTATTACTTAAATCAATTTGCACTACTTTCAAAGGCATATCTGTTTTCATATAATCTATTAAATTATTATTATGAATATCAAGCGCTATTACATGAAATGATTTTTCTAAAAAGTATTTTATACAAGCATGACCTATACCGCTATTGGCTCCAGAAATCATAATTATTTTATTCTCTCTCATTTTGTCTCCTTATAAGAAAATGTTACTAATAAAATATCACGAAAAGCCTCCGTACTACATTCTGTTCCAAGTGGCGTTACGGCATGGAAGACCTTTTGTCCAAATACTAAAGTTTCTAAAGGCTCCTTCAAACTTATAAACTGATTAATTTCTCGAGGAGAATTAGCTATTAAATTATCTCCACCAATAGCTGTATTACTTAAATTCATAAGGTGTAAAAACACTACTGGTTCATCATCTTTATGTAACCAAATAGGTGAACTAAAAGATGGTCTTTCTTTAGTAGCTTTATATCTTACTTGATGTAAACCTATAATTAAGTCTTTACTTGTATCTATTATATTTGTTTTAAATGCAAATTCAGTATCGAAACGCACGATATTCTGAATTAAAGGATTGCATAAAAAGCTATCATTTATGCCATTGAACTGTCTAACTTTCCCGCCATCGTCATAGTTATATTCTTTAGATTGGAAGTAATCATTACTATTATCTAAAATATAATCTGGTGAATCAACATACTTTATATACCTTGAATAAGATCTAGCACGGCATTCACCGTACGCATCATCTTCCAAATTATAATAATCTAACTGTGCTTGTGTTAATAAACGATGATTCTCTTCCTCTTGTAAAAAGATTTCATTTGAGATTTCAAGGAATCCTTTAGATTCAAATTCATGTACCTTTTCTTCTATGCTAAACCCATTCATTTTACTAAGAACAAACGTCATTATAAAAACCTCCACACTATTGTATTTTTCTATCTCACCCTATGTTAGAAATGCAATAAGTAACCGAGATTCTTGCTTAATAAAATTTTAAATTATGATATTCAATTAATACACCAAATGAAATATATGTAATTCATTAAAATTATTTATTAAGCAATATTATATATCCTTTTGGTTATTTTTTCTAATTATCTGAAGATTTATCAACATTAGTCTTAATATTCGAAATTAAAGAAATGGATTTTTCAGAAAGATAAAACTGCGCGTATTGCAATTATTTATGTATATAACTTTTTTAAAAATTATATTTTAAATATAGCTAGTTTTTTATAAATTTTTTGATATAATTACATACGGGAAAAGGGAAGAATTTTGTCTTCCCTTGTGTTTTTATTTGCATCTAGTACTTTTGCTAGATGCTTTTTTTATGCTAAAAAAGGTATCCTCAAATACTTTGAGGATACCTTTTCACCTTTATTATCTCTGCTGTTTTCTACCTAATACGAGTAACCCAAAACTCATCATTACAAGAAGTGCTCCCATATATGGTTCCACAGGCATTTTCTGCCCTGTCTTCGGTAATTCTTTTTCAGGTTTCTCTGGATTCGGTGTCCCTGGCTTTTCTGGATCTGGTGTTCCAGGTTTTTCTGGATTCGGTGTTCCAGGTTTTTCTGGATCTGGTGTTCCAGGTTTTTCTGGATTCGGTGTTCCAGGCTTCTCCGGATCCGGTGTTCCAGGTTTTTCTGGATCTGGTGTTCCAGGTTTTTCTGGATTCGGTGTTCCAGGTTTCTCCGGATCTGGTGTTCCAGGCTTTTCTGGATCTGGTGTTTCTGGACCTGGTGGTGCTAAATGATTCAATTTGTTTAATACTTCTAATTGAACTGCATTTATCATTCCATTTGTAATTTCAAATGGAATTGGATTAGTTAATTTTTCATATCCTTTTGGTGCTTCTACTTCTACTAGTGTGTAGTTACCTACAGATAGATCTGTGATTTTTGCCTTTCCATCTTTATCTGTTGTTACTTTCACTACTACTTTTCCCTTTTCATCATGAACTTCAAACACAGCTCCTGATAAGACTTCCTTGCTTTCAGCGGCCATTTTTGTAATCTCCACTGAACCTTTGTCTAACTGTTCGTTCTCTACTTTCAATGATAAGACTTTTGTCATACCTTTTGTAATTTCGAATGATACTGGTTCCGTTAACTTTTTGTAACCTGGTAAGCTCTTCGTCTCTACTAATTTGTATTTTCCTACTGATAGATCTGAAACGTTTGCTTTTCCTTCTTTATCCGTCGTTACTTTCGCAACTACTTTGCCTTTTGAGTCACGTACTTCAAATACAACATTTTCTAATGGTGCTTTACTGTCTTTATCTATTTTTGTGATTTCTACATTCCCCGTATCTACCATTTCATTTTCTACAGTGAACGCTAAAGATTTTGTCATACCTTTTGTAATTTCAAATGGTACAGGCTTTTCTAATTTTTTGTAGCCTGGTAAACTCTCTACTTCTACTAGCTTGTACTTTCCTACTGATAAATCTGAAACTGTTGCTTTTCCAGCTTTATCTGTCGTTACTTTCGTTACTACCTTGCCTTTGTCGTCTTGTACTTCAAAGACTACACCTGCTAACGGTGCCTTATTATCTTTATCTATTTTTGTAATTTCTACATTTCCCGTATCTACCATTTCATTTTCTATTTTTAATGATAGAACTTCTGTCATACCTTTTGTAATTTCAAACGATACTGGTTCTGTTAATTGTTTGTAACCTGGTAAACTTTCTTTCTCTACTAATTTGTACTTTCCTACTGATAGATCTGAGATTTTTGCTTTACCATTTTTATCTGTTTTTACTTCTGTTACTACTTTTCCTTTGTCGTCTTGTACTTCGAAGACTACGCCTTCTAATACTTTTTGACTATCTTTATCTACTTTTGTGATTTCTACTGAACCTTTGTCTAACTGTTCATTCTCTACTTTTAATGATAAGACTTCTGTCATACCCTTTTCAATTTCGAATGATACTGGCTCTGTTAGCTTTTTGTAGCCTGGTAAGCTTTCTACTTCTACTAGTTTGTAATTTCCTACAGATAGATCTGAAATTTTCGCTTTTCCTTCTTTATCTGTTGTTACTTTTGTTACTACTTTGCCTTGCTCATCTTGCACTTCGAATGTTACGCCTTTTAATAACGCGCCACTTTCTTTGTCCACTTTTGTAATTTCTACTGAGCCTTTATCTACTAATTCGTTCTCTACTTTTAGTGATAAAACTTCTGTCATACCTTTTTTGATTTCGAATGATACTGGTTTCGCTAGTTTTTTATATCCTGGTAAGCTTTCTACCTCTACTAGCTTATATTTTCCTACTGGTAAATCTGAAATTGTTGCTTGTCCTTCTTTATCTGTCGTTACTTTTGTTACTACTTTGCCTTTTTCATCTTGCACTTCGAATGTTACGCCCGCTAATACTGCGCCACTTTCTTTGTCTACTTTTGTAATTTCTACTGAACCTTTATCTAACAGTTCGTTCTCTACTTTCAATGATAAAACTTTCGTCATACCTTTTTTGATTTCGAATGATACTGGTTCCGTTAATTTTTTGTAACCTGGTAAACTCTTCGTCTCTACTAATTTATATTTTCCTACTGATAGATCTGAAACGTTTGCTTTTCCTTCTTTATCTGTCGTTACTTCTGCTACTACTTTGCCTTTGTCGTCTTGTACTTCGAAGACTACGCCTTCTAATACTTTTTGACTATCTTTATCTACTTTTGTAATTTCTACTGAACCTTTGTCTAACTGTTCATTCTCTACTTTTAATGATAAGACTTCTATCATACCCTTTTTAATTTCGAATGATACTGGCTCTGTTAGTTTTTTGTAGCCCGGTAAGCTTTCTACTTCTACTAGTTTGTAACTTCCTACAGATAGATCTGAAATTTTTACTTTTCCTTCTTTATCTGTTGTTACTTTCGTTACTACTTTGCCTTTTTCATCTTGTACTTCGAAGACTACGCCTTCTAATACTTTTTGACTATCTTTATCTACTTTTGTAATTTCTAATGAGCCTTTATCTACTAATTCGTTCTCTACTTTTAGTAATAAAACTTCTGTCATACCTTTTTTGATTTCGAATGATACTGGTTTCGCTAGTTTTTTATATCCTGGTAAGCTTTCTACCTCTACTAGCTTATATTTTCCTACTGGTAAATCTGAAATTGTTGCTTGTCCTTCTTTATCTGTCGTTACTTTTGTTACTACTTTGCCTTTTTCATCTTGCACTTCGAATGTTACGCCCGCTAATACTGCGCCACTTTCTTTGTCTACTTTTGTAATTTCTACTGAACCTTTATCTAACAGTTCGTTCTCTACTTTCAATGATAAAACTTTCGTCATACCTTTTTTGATTTCGAATGATACTGGTTCCGTTAATTTTTTGTCACCTGGTAAGCTCTTCGTCTCTACTAATTTGTATTTTCCTACTGATAGATCTGAAACGTTTGCTTTTCCTTCTTTATCTGTCGTTACTTCTGTTACTACTTTGCCTTTGTCGTCTTGTACTTCGAAGACTACGCCTTCTAATACTTTTTGACTATCTTTATCTACTTTTGTTACTTCCACATTTCCCTTGTCTAACATTTCGTTTTCTACTGTTAAAGCAAGAGATTTTGTCATGCCTTTTTCAATTTGGAAAGTAATCGGATCTACTAATTGTTTATACCCTTTTGGTGCCTTTACTTCTACTAACTTGTATGTGCCGACTGATAAATTAGTAACTTGTGCTTGTCCTTTTTTATCTGTCGTTATTTTAGCGACTACTTGTCCTGCTTCATCTTGAATTTCAAAGACTGCATCAGCTAAAGCATCTTTATTTTCTTTATCTACTTTTGTAATTTCTACATTTCCTGTATCCACTAATTCATTTTCTACAGTCAATTGTAATGCTGTTACTCTACCCTTTTCAATTTCGAATGAAATTGGCTTTTCTAGTGGTTTGTATCCTGCCGGTGTTTCTACTTCTACCAACTCATACTTTCCAATAGATAAATCTGAAACGTTTGCTTTTCCTTCTTTATCCGTTTTTACTTTCGCAACTACTTTTCCTTTTGAATCACGTACTTCAAATACAACATTTTCTAATGGAGCTTTACTATCTTTATCTATTTTTGTTATCTCTATATTCCCTGTATCCACCATTTCATTTTCTACTTTCAATGATAGGACCTCGGTCATGCCTTTTTTAATTTCGAATGATACTGGTTTTTCTAACTTTTTATAACCAGGTAAACTTTCTACCTCTACTAATTCATACTTTCCTACAGGTAAATCTGAAACATTTGCTTTTCCTTCTTTATCTGTCGTTACTTTCGTAACTTCCTTACCCTTTTCATCTTGTACGATGAATGTTACTCCCGCTAACGGTGCTTTATTATCTTTATCTATCTTTGTTATCTCTATATTTCCCGTATCTACCATTTCATTTTCTATTTTTAATGATAAGATCTCGGTCATACCTTTTGTAATTTCAAACGATACTGGCTCTGTTAATTTCTTATAACCTGGTAAACTTTCTTTCTCTACTAATTTGTACTTTCCTACTGATAGATCTGAGATTTTTGCTTTACCATCTTTATCTGTTTTTACTTCCTTTACTACTGTTCCAGCTTCATCTTGCACTTCAAAGACTACGCCTTTTAATGCTTTTTTGCTGTCTTTATCTATTTTTGTAATTTCTACTGAACCTTTATCTAACTGTTCATTTTCTACTTTCAACGATAGGACTGTTGTCATACCTTTTGTAATTTCGAATGATACTGAATCTGTTAGCTTTTTGTAGCCTGGTAAACTTTTTGTCTCTACTAATTTGTACTTCCCTACTGATAAATCAGAGATTTTTGCTTTACCATCTTTATCTGTTTTTACTTCTGTTACTACTTTGCCTTGCTCATCTTGCACTTCGAAGACTACGCCTTCTAGTACTTTTTGGCTATCTTTATCTATTTTTATAATTTCTACTGAGCCTTTGTCTAACTGCTCATTTTCTACTTTTATTGCTAAAGCTTTTGTCATACCTTTTTTTATTTCAAATGGTACTGGTTCTGTTAGCTTTTTATAACCTGGTAAGCTTTTCGTCTCTACTAATTTGTACTTTCCTACTGATAGATCTGAAACGTTTGCTTTTCCATCTTTATCTGTTACTACTTTTCTTACTACTTCATCTTTCTCATCTTGGACTTCAAATTCGACACCCGCTAATACTGCTCCGTTTTCTTTGTCCACTTTTGTAATTTCTATATTACCTTTGTCTACCATTGCATTTTCCACTTGTATTGGGAATATGCCGTCCCCTGTTACATTTACTTCGAACTCTGCTTCTTTTAATTGGTAGCCTTCAGGCGCTTTCGTTTCTTTTAAAATATATTTCCCTGGTGCTAACGGTTTAGAGATTGCCTTACCATCTTTATCTGTAACAATATGTTCGACTACTACACCGTCTTTTACTATAACAAACTCTGCATTTGCTAATGGTTTTTCACCATTTTCCGAATCAATTTTCTTTACTTCAATTTGACCCTTTTGCATAGTATTTTTAATTTCAATTGTTTTTGTTTCTCCAGCTTGAAGTGTAACCTCTACTGGGCTTGTTAATTTTTGATATCCTTCTGGTGCTACTGTTTCATAAACTTTATACGTCCCAGGAGCTAAAGTTTGAGGTACTGAAAAACCTTTTTCGTCCGTTTTCAGTTTTGCAACAACTTCATTTGCACTATTTCGAACTTCAAATTCGGCACCTTTTAACCCTTTGTTCAGATTCTCAGAATCTATTTTATGAATCGATACTGTACCGTCTTTTGGAGCTTCAGGCGGCGTAATAGTTACTTCTTTTGATGTTAATGAGGGTGTTGCAAAACTCATAAATATCCAAAAATGAATGCATAAAAAAATCCGTTTTCCTGGAAAAATGATAGTAACCGAAACTATCTCCAGAAAGGACGGATTTACTAGTATGATAACCAAATTTGATGAAAATCAATCCATTTTACAGATTTTATTTGCATACGTAGACAGTTTAACTATTGAAGGCGTTCCGCCTGTGACAGGTCGCCCACCAATCTGTAGAAAAGCCTTACTGAAATGCTTTTTCTTGAAAACTGTATTTCAAATTGACTCTTTACGCAAATTAACACGTTTTTTGCATCAATATCCTTCATTTCGTGTATCTTGTGGTTTATATTTCGTTCCTCACGTTTCTACTTTTTCACGTGTAGGTACTTGGTTTCGTGAAAAGGG
>NZ_CP147983.1:1067799-1104166 GCF_045291115.1 Bacillus sp. PPSBB_2 | reverse complement strand
GTATTCCAGTCATTCATGAAAAGGTTCTTCAGGAACTAAATTTAGAGCTGATTCCTTGTGTGTTAATCGATAGTACTGCCTTACGAAGTAGTTTATATGATTCACAAGCGAAATGGGGAAAATCTACCCGCTATGGTTGGTATAAAGGATATAAGGCTCATGTTTGTTCAACACCAGAAGGTGTTGTGCTGTCTTACGCGTTTACAACAGCGAACGTCCATGATAGCAAAATGGCTCCTGTATTGCTTCAGGATATAAAAGATCAAAATGTATTATTTTCCGTTGCAGATGCTGCTTACGATAGTCAACGTATTTATGAAATTGCACGAACATGTAACATCTTTGCCATGAATCCAATCAATCCTAGGAATGGTGAACAAAATAAGAGTACACATCGTCGTGTATTATCTCATTTTATACAAACTATCTTTGGTAAACAATTGATGAAAGAACGTAGGAAAATTGAACAACAGTTTAGTAAACTCAAAGATAAAGGGTTGGAACAGCCACGTTGGTATGGTCAAAATCGCTATCTATTGCATGTTCAGCTAGTTTTTCTGATTCATAACATTGCATGTTTATTTTAGTTTTGCAACACCCTCGTTAATGTTTTATCATCAAAATGTAATTCCGCTTTATTAGGAATCTTCTTATCTACGTAAGAAGATAAGTCTGCATTATTTTTAATTTTCGCCTTGATACTAAGATTAATTATCTGGTCTTCATATGACTTATAGTCAAAATTCTCACCAAACGTAAATGTTACTTCACTTCTTTGCTTATCTATCTTTAACGTCCCTTTAGAAGTAATATCTTGGCCATTTTGATCATATACTTTTGCCTCTAATACTTCTAAAACATCTTCTAAATCATCACGAATTACCATTGATGTGTATTTAGGAGGATCGTTTGGTATATGTGTACCAACTTGGTATTGAATCACTTGATCCATTTGTGTTAGCTGCTCATTCTCTACAAGCTTGCCATTCTCATCAACTATATTTTTTTCAATACTAGGTGGATTAGCGTCACCTGAACCGGTTCCCCCTCCACCACTTACGAATACTTGTCCTACTTTTTCTTCAGTTTTAATATTTTTACCTTCTAATTTCACAGTATTTTTATGAGGCTTTGCAGAAGGATTAGTAATCTTTGTTTTATATCTTAAAATATAACCTTTTGAACTGTCTGGAAACTCAATTGTAAATCCAGCCTTTGTTGCATTAATTTTAATGTTAGATAAATCTGCTGGCTTAATATTTGTTGGTGCATAACCATCTTCAAATACAGCCTCTTCTAATACTACGCTGTCTGTAATTAACTCATGCCCAGGTCCTAATGTATCTGTTAATTTAAGATCTTGCATTTCTGTTCCAGTTGCATTTACATATACAAGCCAATCAGCAATCGAAGGATCTTCTTGATTATAAGAACCCCATTTCAATAGATTATCTGTATTGGGCTGTGGCTTCGGTCTCTCTGTCGTATTACTTACATTTACTTCTTTATTGACGATTTGACCATCAACGTTAAATTCTAATGGAATTTCTTTAACACCATCATATGCTTCTAGACCAAAGTAGAATTCTACGAATAAAGAACCTTTAATGTTATTCTTTCCTTCTACGTAATCCCCCATAGTACACGTTAATAGACCCTTTTTCATCTCACATGTACCAACTATTTTTCCTTCAGTATCTTTTAAAGGAAAACTCATATTCATAAGGTCTTTTCGAAACTCTTTTGGCATATCAATTGTGAATTGATCTCCACTTTTTATTTTTTCTTTAGCTGACCACTTCACTTCTACTTTCATACCATCTGAGGCTTGATACGGTTCAGATGTCGTGCCATCAGTACGGGAAATATTAATTTCGTCCACTGGACTTTTCATCACAGCAGCTTGAATAACTGGAGCCCACACATTCAGCACTGAAAATAATACTAGAAAAACTAATGAAACCATTGAAATATGTCTTTTAGTACTTTTCATTTGCATAGTTCCCTCCTATTTTTTATATTTATATAACAAAAAAAGACCGTCCGGTTGCATCAAAAATGTGCAACCAGACGATCTTAGTAACCAATATGTATTACCGTAGACTCTAAGCTTTGCGGCCTATCCTTTCGAATAGTGTGCTAAAAATATCTTTTATTCTTTTTTTGTTTCATTTTCCTCTTAAACCAAATATTACTATACCGTCTGGACGGTTATAATTCAATACTCTATAAAATTGTTCTATTTTTCTAATAAAAAAAATAATTCACCACTACATTAAAGAAGCAACGGTGAATTATTTTTACATTCTATAGTTCGTATATTCTATTTATATGAATTCCTAATAAGAGCTTGAATCACTTTTTCTCTTAACTCAGGGCTTAGTCTTCCAACCCCTAAATATTCCGAATACCATAATCCATCTGCTGCTAATCTAATAATTGTTGCACAAACTGCATCTATCTCATCGTTTTCTATATTCTTTTGCAGTTGCTGAAATGATTGTTGTAATGGCTCAAGTAATTCAGGTTTTAACATGAATGCTGCCATCATACTACTAGATAACTCTTCTGTTCTTCTCTCATTATTTAATCTTTCCTCTACAAAAGAGCGAACCCATCTCCCTTTCTTCTCTGCGTCTTCCGCTACTTTATTGTAAATGGCTCCCTCATAATCCTCTACCCCTCTGACTATCATACCTTCTATTAAAGCTTCTTTATTTGAAAAGTGATACAATAATCCACCTTTACTTACACCCGCCTCTTTTGCCACTGCTTCTAAGGTTAATTTAGCAACCCCTTTACATTGCACAATTTGAGAAGCGGCCGCCAAAATCTTTTGCCGCGTTATGCTTATACTCATTCCTTTTTAAAACCCCATTTCTACTAAATTTATATAAATACGAATCTTATTTTTAATATTGTTGATTACTACTAAGTATTTTCTTTATACAACAAAAGCTTCATTACCTTTGAATTTTTAGTTACTTATTCTATTAAAAATTTCCATATCATTCAATATGATAACATTAAATACACAAAGCTGACTATACATCTATACTTTTGTATTTATTGAAAATATATCCATTAATAAAATTTACCGATTTATTCCTTCTTATTACTTTAAGACAGCAGTAATTCTTTCAGTACTAAATAAAAAATGTTATTACTCCCATTAAATTGAGTAATAACATTCTACTTAACAAATTCGCTGCCAACTAGCATCCTTCACATCTTCACTAGTCGGTTTTCTAACTGATCCAATAAAGTGAAACTTTATATCCGCAACATGGACAGGTGTATTTCATTTTGTCACTCCATTATTAACTTGTTTTCCCATATATTCCGACTCACAAAGAATGTAACAGCACAAATCATAGTTATCCCCATGAAAAATGTATTAGAATCTTCATATGTAGTTGGAATGCCTACGGTTACGAAAACAATACTAAAAGCTAAAAATAGATATAATAATAAAGATATAATATAGCTTAGTTTAAATCGTAAAATGATACCTCTAAACAATAGCTCACCAAGTAGACAGCCACCTAAAATAATAGGTACTCCGAAATACAATGTAAGGACTCCCATTTGCGCAGTAGATTGAATTATCTTTCCAATTATGTTCGGCGAAACCAGCTCACTATCGTTTCCCATCCTATCATATAAATCAAGTGCTGTTGCTGAAATAAAGAAACTTAATATAGAAAATGAATACGGTATTAAAAATTTGCTCACTCTCATTCACCTCGCTTTTTTCTTTACATATATTATTCATTATTTCCTATCATTTTTACATAAAAAAATAACCCTCTATGATAAAACATAGAGGGTAGCATTTCTATATAAAAATCTATACCTTATCCTGAAGTGAATCCCGAAAATAGGACAAATATCAAAACACCTAAACCATCTGCTATCTGCTCCCTACATTCTTTAGGGTAGATAGTTTATATGTTTTATTAGAAAGTAGTGCCTTCTTTTCTATAATATTCTTTTGAAATCTCTTCATAAAATGCGGCTGATGTCGCGTAGAAATAAGGTGCTAACCATAAGAAACCGATTCCTACAGTAAGAATACTTAAAATGAACCAACCTAAGAAACTTAAGCATAGTAAAAAGTAATCCATTTTATGTCCATTCATCATATGACGACTCTCAGTAATCGCTTGATTCGCTGTATATTCTGGATGATCATTCAAAATAAAATATGTCATAGAATAAGAAAATGATTTAATAATACCTGGAATAATAAGAAGTAATGTCCATAGAGTCAAGTATACATACATTAGTAAATATGTTAAAAACGACTTCATCAACTTACTTCCATCGCTAAACCATCTAAATATATGACCAATGCGAGCATCAGTCCCACGAATTGCATTTAAAACAAGATAATAGGCACCTATTGTTAATGGACCAATAACAAGCATTACTATAATACTTACTGTAAGTGAATCACTTGCTTCTTCCCAACCCCAAAATATCGAGAAAATACCTGTTGTTAGCATTTCAACAGCTCCAATAAGGATTCCAATTAATAAGGTTGCCCCTACCGCTAGTCCCCATCTTCCTTTTAATGCATCAAGTGCTTCTCTTTTCAACTGACTTATCATATATAACCTCCTAATACTATTTCCATTTTATTATACCATTTATATCAAAAATCCCACATATTTTCCTAAAACAGAAGCATATTACCTTTTTTCATACGTATTGATACATGTGTGCTGTAGTTGTACTAATATATGGATTAAACGACTCTTTTCCCTATAACAAAAAAGCCTGCCTTTCATAATAGGCAAGCTTTCTCAAGTTACATCTCATTTATTTTATTCTTATACCAATCCTGCATTCTCTCCGCATCTTCTACTCTCGTATGCTCTATTTTATAACTAGATGATGCACTCGAAAACTTATACGTACATAAATCCGCACGGCGCTGGAAATATGATTGTGTCTTCTCCATTGATTGGACATGTCTTCTTCTAATAAGTCCTGTATATTTTCCGACGCTACGATAGACAAGTGTAATTTGTTCTCCGTTAACACTGTAGCCATTTGTTTTAAATGTTGCGTATCCAAGTGTAAAGATAAGGATTGCGAGCGGTAGTAATGCCCACATGATGTAATACTTTTCAAAGTATATGCTTATTCCAGTAAGCGGGATTGCGAGCATAGCGAAAAAGATAAAACTATCAATGAGATAGCGGCGCAATGCTGCTTTTGGTAACGAAGTAATACTTGCATTCAGTTCGTATGGTAATTGTAAATGCGCGAGTAATTGTTGCACTCGATCTTTTCGAATGATAGGATGCAGTGTAACTTTTTCTTCTTTCCCTTCACTTTGAATGACTTCTACTTGCACAGCACAATAACCGAACGGTTGGCGTAAAATGCCTTCTTTTATCGTAATCCCTTGAATGCGGTGCAATTTTAGTACGAGTTCTTTTCTCTCCAGTAACCCTTGCGAAATACGGACTTCATCATTTTTTCGATTCACTGTGAAGTTACCGTGTTTTAACGCGTAGCCAATTGTAGATATCATCCAAGAAACGACAAGTAAAATAGCTACCATGTAAATCCAGCCATATATATCGTGGTCCATTACATATGACGTCACACTATTTTTTATCCATTTCGGAATATACTCATCTACTTGGTGATAAACGAAAAAGATTAAAGAGAACAATACTCCAAATTGACCAGATGTAACAGACGCTATTAAAATCTCTTTCCACGTTAACTTGTACTCTGTCGTTTGTTTTTCCTCTGTAACAATTGCTTTTTCTACTGTATTTTCTGCTGCTTCGTCTAACGTTTTTTCTGCTTTCACTTCTGGAGTTGGCTCATTTAACAAAGTAATAAGCTCCGTCGCCTCTTCTACCGTAATTCCAGCTAAGCTAACTTCTGCTTCATCGCCCCCGCCAGCTGTTTCAATCTGAATTTTTTTCAAACCGAGCATTTGGTATAGTACGTTAGAACTTGTATTAATTGTTTGAACACGTTCTTTATTTAAGTAGCTCTCCTTTTTCACAAAGAGACCTTGTTTCACATGTAATACGTTATTTTCGACCCAGTATACTTTGTAATACCAGCCTACGATAGCTGAAATAATTGTGATCAACGCAAAACCAATAGGAACTAAATACCAAAATGGAAACTTTCCCCTTAAGCTAAAAAGAAAAATAATGAGTGGTATAAAATCTGTTATTTTTAATTCTAATAACATCGTGATAGGATGCTGCCTCTTATACATCCTCATCACTCACTTTCGCTAATTCTGCGATTTTCGTTTTCAACATTTCAGCTTCATACATCGTTAAACCTGGGATGCTATGAGAAGTTGCTGCTGTTGAAATGTGTAATTCTGCTAATCCGTATTTTCTCATAATTGGCCCTTGTTCAATCGTTACGTGCTGTACACGAATCATCGGCACTAATACGCGCTTAACAACGAAAAGGCCATGCTGAATTTCAAGTTCTTCTTCATTTAGTTGGTAGCTGTAATAACGTTGACGTAGTTTCGGAAACGTAAAGTAATCAAACGGTGTATATACGATTGTTAATCCGATGAGCACATAGAAAATCCAAGCCCACCAATTAAACTTAATCATAAAGAAAAGATATGCAAAAATGACTATAATACTGATTCCTAGCTCAATTAAAGAACGCGCTTTCCACACCTTGACCATGTCAGGGTGAATTTCATTTTTCAATGGATCCATGTAACCACTCCAAATCTAGTAATCTAATATATGAATACTCTCAATCTATATTTTACGTAACTTTACAGAAAATTGGAATTTAATCTTCTTTCTTCTCAGGAATAAAATATCCGAACCAAAGTAGCCAAATGAAACCGATTAACTTCATCCAATTTCCATCCGCTTGAAAAGCTTCAATCATACCTGGTATTTTATAAACCCCAATAAATCCAAGAAAACCGAGCCACCAGTTTTTTTGCATTTTCATTTTTACTCCTCCTTCATTACGTTTTTCACATTTCGAATCCAAATTTCTTTATACTTTAACTGGAATCCCATGAGCATATAGTTGCTCATATTATCGATCACGAGCGCTAGCGTATGAGCATTTTCTTCCGTTTCATGTTGTGACACAACGCCCAGTCTCGCGCCTTTCTTCAATAAATCATGGAAACCATGCAAAAAATCCTCTTGTATTTCAAATAAACGTTTCTGATACTTTTCATTTCGCGATGCAGTTACGATAAATTCATTGATAACGCGTAGTATTCCTTCTTGCCCTTCATACTCAGAGAGCATATGTAAACCATCTGCGATTAGCTTTTCTGCAAAGTTTTCTTTCGTATACCGCTCTTCATTAAAGTATTTTGTAAAATGATAATCAGAAAAAATCTCTTCAAATAAAAAATCAACTAACGCTTCTTTAGAAGAAAAATGATAGTAAATAGCCGGTTTTGAAATACCTACCTCTTTCGCAATCATGGAAAGACTCATCTTCTCAATGCCGTGTTCTGCCATAAGTTTAAATGATGCCTCTACAATGTTCTGCGATGTTTGTAAATTCTTCGTCATACTGTACCTCACTTATTTTTACTTACCGTTCGGTAAGTAAATTATAAAACAAAACGAAATGATTTTCAATTTAGTTAGCACTACAGAAGGTATTTATTGGAAAATACAGAAAGTTATAAAGTAAAAGCAACATATAAGAATAAGGAGGATATCATATGGGACTTGGTGGTAATGGCGGTAGTGGTGGTAATGGCGGCGGTGAAGCGGGACAAGCTGGTAAGAGCGGATTTTCATTAATCATTGTACTTTTTATCGTATTGATTATAGCTGGAATTAGCTATATCGGACTTAGCTTCTAAGAAAAGGCGTCCTACATTACATATGTAGGACGCCTTGTTTTTAATCTCTATTCAGCAATCGCATACGATAACAATTCATCGTCACTTCTCCAAGCCTTTGCAGTAATTGATAGTTCGCATATGCGCCGACTGGGGCACCGATTACTGGTACGAGCTGAAGCATTTTCGCTAAATCAATATAGTCTCGGTACTCTGTTTGGAACTTTTCCCAGTCCATATGATTTTCTTTTTCTGTATCCCACGTTTCGATTGCT
Source organism: Bacillus sp. PPSBB_2 (assembly GCF_045291115.1). NCBI lineage: Bacteria > Bacillati > Bacillota > Bacilli > Caryophanales > Bacillaceae > Bacillus > Bacillus sp. PPSBB_2. The sequence goes on along the minus strand of NZ_CP147983.1, from coordinate 1,096,057 downwards.
TTCCATATTTCTTTTCTGTGATCGTCACTTGAAAAGGCAAGTTGGAAAACGTGAAGGATAAAAAGACGCTCTTCTTGTTTACTCGTATCAAATCCGTACAATGTCGCTGCATCGAATAAAAATTTAATTTTAATTGTAAGTAAAAGCGGAAAGTCAGCAAGACCGAGGAGAATACCACCAGCTCCAGTCCCTGCTCCTTCTGCCGCTGCTATTTTTTTGTACTCATCCATTTTTTTACGAACTTCATCGTCACGTCTTTGCAGTGACCATGTCGTCTCTTTTAGCTTCGGCTTTATAAAGTTTGACCCGGCGCTAATCGTTTGCACCATCATACGAATCGTCTCTGTTAGTACCTTTTGTACTTTCGCCGGAATGAGCTGTTGCACCTTCGTCTGCACTTTTTTGGAGAACCGTGTCATCATAGAAGAATCTTTCATGAATGTAGCTTTCCACTGCTCCAATTCTTTTATAACCTTCTCTTCGTATGTAATCATAGGTTCATTCCTTTCAATTTAAACGCTCAATGCGCTTCGCCCCATATTGGTAAACGAAACCGATACTAAATAATATGCTTACGATAAGTAAAATTCCTGTCATCATGAAATCTTTCGTTGCTAGTGCAAATATAACTGTAAAGATTACGCTTCCGATGATTAGAATCGCGTTTAATAAAGCAAGAAAATCTTTCTTCTTCTCTTCTCCCCCTACTGGATACAAATCAAGCCAAATTTTCATGCGATGATGTTTCCATAAAGTTAATAGCTGATAACCAATTAAGTATAGGAAGATAAGGCTTACGATAAATCGTCCATATAAAAATGGAATGAAGTAAAGAATTACTCCGCCAAGAGCGAGCAGACGCACATATAATCCAAAATAATTACCAGATCTTAAAAATGTTCTCGTATATAAGTATAAATATGTACGCTTTTCGCCTATCATCGACAGAATGAAATCTAGCCATTTTCTGCGGGCTACTCTTTCTTTTAATGCTGGTACATCAACGAACATGTTCGCAATGCGGTACAGTAGCATCATCTTCTTACCTTCTTCGGAAATTAAATACTCCCAGTTTAGTGGCTTTCCTTTGACCATTTGATGCATGATAGCAAGGTATAACACCATGAGAAGGACGATTCCACCAATGAAAAGAACTGAAGTACGTTCTACAAGGAAATATACAAATAAACCGTTTAGGATAAAACGAATAAACCAATCAGCCCTTTGTATATTTTGATCTGTTAAAAATGACTTTTCCCACGCTACAAATAAATTCCACGCTTTTACAATGACAAATGCGAGTACGATCCATATGTAGCCAGCTCCTGTTTGCTTCATTTGTTGGAAGTATAACGGAGCAAGCGCGGCTGCTACGATTGCGATTATGTATAACTGAATCATAAATGTAAAAAGAAATGCCTTTGTGAAGTAAGGTTTTAACTTTTCTTCAACTGGCAGTAAGTAAACGAGATCCGCTTCTTTTAATAATGTTTGAATGGATCCAGCCGTTAACACGAGTCCAATTAATACTGCCATTACGAGCGCAGTTGGAAACGAAGTTGTTAACGTTTGTAACCATTGCTGGTAATAATACGCTCCCGCACCGATGATGAACACGAAAATAAATTTCAAATGATCATTAAATACGTATTTACTATATGTACGAACTTCTTTTAGAAAGTGACGAAATCGTTCTTTCCATAACGCTGTGCTATTCATAATCTTCTTCCTTTGTTAGCGCGATGTAAATATCATCTAACGTTGCACCTGGCATATTAAACTGTGATTGCAGTTCAGATAGCGTTCCCTTCGCTCTTACTTCACCTTGATGCAAAATAATGAACGAATCACAATAACGCTCTGCCGTCGCTAAAATATGTGTGCTCATTAAAATACCGGCACCACTCTTTTTCATTTGGTCCATCATTTGAAGAAGGGATTGAATCGCTAACGGATCTAATCCAACGAAAGGTTCATCTACTATGTAAAGAGATGGCTCCACTAAAAATGCGCTCATAATCATTACTTTTTGTTTCATCCCTTTTGAGAAATGAGATGGAAACCATTTTAAACGATTTTTCATACGAAACTCTTGTAGTAGTTGTCCTACACGTTCTTCATATTGTTTTTCATCCACGCCGTACGCCATAGCTGTTAATTTCAAATGCTCTTCTAACGTTAATTCATCATATAATACCGGCGTTTCCGGAATAAATGAAAAGCTAGAACGGTACGCTGTCATATCATCACGAATTGTTTTCCCATTAATTGTGACAGTTCCTTTTTTCGGTTCCATTAAACCGATAATATGTTTAATCGTCGTACTTTTACCAGCTCCATTTAAACCGATTAAGCCGACAAGTTCGCCTTTATTAACAGAGAACGAAACGTCTTTTAATACAGGTCGTTTCGTATATCCTCCTGTAACATTTTCCACACGCAATAACTCGCTCATACGACACCACTTTCTTCATTAGTATTCATTCTATATTCATCTTACCAAAAATTATGCTGTACTACATAGTATCCATGTACTCAAAAAAAATTTTTAAATTTATTAGCATATAATTTCCCGAAAGCGGACATCATAATTATTGAAGAAGGAACACATTGAAAAAGCAACCACCAATTGATGAGTACAACAACATAGTGAAGTCATCATGAAATGGGGTGTCCAAGTTGGACAATGAAATTTACACATAACCAGATCATTTGTTTCATTTTCGAAACGGGGTGTCTCTGAAAGAGCATATACTGTTTTAAAAAATAAACAATTTCATTTTAAAAAAGATTGCAATTCATTTCACTTGAAAATGGGGTGTCTGCGGCAGAAACTTTAGCCGATTTACCGTGCATTTCTTAAATAAATGAGGTGTCTGCGAAACGTAAATTACGATAATGCTTTTTCAATCCCTCTTCAGAAAACAGGAAGCTGAGTCAGCTTCCTGTTTTTCGTGTTTGTTCTCTTATGTAATTATGGTAAAATACGGCTAAGGATATTTGAAAGGATGAGATCAATGAATCATACAGCAGACAATTGTATTTTTTGTAAAATCATTGACGGGCAAATCCCTTGCTCAAAAGTATACGAAGATGAACATGTGCTTGCATTTTTAGATATTAGTCAAGTAACAAAAGGACATACTCTTGTTATTCCGAAAGTTCACAAACAAGACATTTTTGCGTTAACGCCAGAAATCGCATCACACATTTTTTCTGTCGTTCCAAAAATCGCAAATGCGATTAAAGCAGAGTTTAATCCAGTTGGCTTTAACCTACTTAACAATAACGGTGAAAAAGCTGGACAAACTGTGTTCCACTTCCACCTTCATTTAATTCCACGCTACGGTGAAAAAGATGGTTTCGGTGCTGTTTGGAAATCACACCAAAATGAATACACTATGGAAAATTTACAAAACATCGCAAGTACAATTGCAAATAGTGTGAAATAATGACACTATAAGAAGGCGTAATACATAACAAGCCACTTCCCTGAAGTCATCAAATTCCGCATGGCTTGTTTCTTTACTTAAAATGCTCAGGGATGATTGTTTGTGCATAGCACATATAAGAAAGATATGCATATTTTCCCATCATGAATACGAACAAAAAATAAGGAGGTCTCCTTTTATGTCAAAAGCTAAATCCTTTATTACAGGTGTTATTTGCGGCGGAGCAGTTGCTGGACTAGCTGTTCTTTTCTCAACTCCTTCTTCTGGTAAAGACATGCGCGGCAAGTTAAAAGAAAAAGGAAATGATATTAAAAAGACTTTAGCTGATATTACAGCTGATACGAAATTATTAAAACGTCAAATCGTTGAAACTGCTTCAGAAGGTAAAGAAGTGTTCCAAGAATTAAAAGACGATATGCACGATACACTTTCTAACTGGAAGCAAGATATTTCTCAAAACAAGCGCCATATTGAGAAAGAAATTTTGGACATCCAAAAGTCAATTGAGAAACTACAAGAAGCTGTTCCAGAAAAAGCGTAAACAAATTCCTGCTTAGTTTTTGCATATAACAAATATTTTTTATATAAATTGACCTTGACACGGCATGTCATATAGATATGCCGTGTTTTTATGCATTTACAATATATGTTATCACTTAACATGTAAGGACAACGTATGTATTCACGACTCATAAAACGCTTCCATAGTTATGCATGATTTGTATAGAATGTCATTTTTCCGAAAAATTTTCACAATTCTCACAAAAAGACTTTATTAATTTTTATTTTACTGGCATAATAGATAGTAATGAAAAAAGAATGTTAAAGTGGGTGAGTAAATGAAAAGTGGAGAAAAAGATTACTCGGTAAAAGAAGCGATGATTTTCAGCCAACGCATTGCTCAATTATCGAAAGCGTTATGGAAATGTGTAGAGAAAGATTGGCAGCAGTGGATTAAACCTTACGATTTAAATATTAATGAACATCATATTTTAACAATCGCTTATCATTTAAAAGGGGCTTCTATTTCTGAGATTGCTAAGTTTGGAGTTATGCACGTATCAACGGCGTTTAACTTCTCTAAAAAGCTAGAAGAACGTGGCTATCTTGTATTCTCAAAAAAGGAAGATGATAAACGAAATACGTACATTGAAATTACAGACAAAGGGGAAGAATTACTACTTCGCTTAATGGAGGAGTATGATCCTGAAAATAATTCAGTGTTTAATGGGGCTCTTGCACTTCGTAATTTTTATGGGAAGTTCCCAGAAAATATCGAACTGATTGCAATCCTGCGTAATATTTACGGACAAGACTTTATCGATATTTTTGAGAAATCATTAGAAGATATTGAAGAGAACTTTACAGAATCCGATCAAAAGTTAGTTAAGAAATAATCTATTTATTTTTTCGCAATCATGCTTAAGAATTCATTCATAAGCGGCTTAAATAAACCTTGTTTTGCTAGCGCTTCCGCAGTTTCGTGTACTTCGAGCTGATGTGGAAGCGCTTTTTCAAATTGATCTAACAGCGCATCGAACAAAAGAAGCCCTTCTGCTTTCTCCACTACATATTGCTCGTTCAGTTTTTCACAAAGATTTAGTATACGTTCAATATCTTTTTTACGAGCTTTTTTCTTTATGATCAAAGAATAAAATGGACACTTCTCTTCATCAATCATTTTAAATAGTAGGTCTACATAGTATTCAGCTTGTTCTAATCTTCTAACAACGTCCATTTTCTCCCTCACTTTCTAACACAAAGTCTTCTATTTCTGAATTTTGTAACACGAACAAAATATCGTGTGATACAATATATGTATATGTATTTTAGCCAAAAGGAGGTCTCGCCTCATGACACTTATAACAGTTGTTTTTGTCGCATTCGCACTTCTTGTTATATTTTACACGAATTTCATGACACATACACTGTGTGAACGAAAACAAATAGCTGCGAGCCGCCAGCCCGGTGTCTTTCGGGTTATTAATGTATGTATAACAATTTTATTAATTTCTAGTTATATAGAAATTATATTTCATGGAAAGTGAGGAAGGAAAGCCCCTTCCTCACTTTTTTCCTCTATAAGCAAATTATACCTACAATAACCAATAAAATAAACAGTACAAGTAATAAAATAAGTTGAGAATTCATCCCCATCCCCTCCTCTATTCTGTATATGCGGCATACGCCCAATATGGCACACTTTCAAAATCTGACACGTGCTGGTTAATTTTTCTTTATCAATATGAAAACGGTTCGAAATATGATATATTAAATTTTGTACATATTGCTTATACTATAGAACAAAACATTCATCAAAACTTTATCCTCAGCCTCGGTAAGCCCTGTTAAGCGCGCTTTACCAATATAAAAAAGCAAAAGTATCAGTGAGACTTAATCGGGCTCTTATGAATCAAAATTCATTGGTGTAGGATAAATTAAAAATACATAATAGTAGGAGTGTTTATCGAATGAAGAAAGCTATGCTTGCCTTAGCCGCAACAAGTGTAATCGCATTATCAGCATGTGGAACATCATCATCAGACAAAATTGTTACATCTAAAGCTGGTGACATTACAAAAGAAGAATTCTACGATCAAATGAAGACACAAGCTGGTAAACAAGTACTAAACAACATGGTTATGGAAAAAGTACTTATTAAAAACTACAAAGTTGAAGACAAAGATGTAGACAAAAAGTTCGATGAAATGAAAAAACAATACGGTGATCAATTCGATACACTATTAAAACAACAAGGTATTAAAGAAGAAACTATAAAAACTGGTGTGCGTGCTCAATTAGCTCAAGAAAAAGCTATCGAGAAAACAATCACTGATAAAGAACTAAAAGAAAACTACAAGCCTGAAATTAAAGCAAGCCACATTCTTGTAAAAGATGAAGCTACTGCGAAAAAGGTAAAAGAAGAACTTGGACAAGGTAAATCTTTCGAAGAGTTAGCGAAACAATACTCTGAAGATACTGGTTCAAAAGAAAAAGGCGGAGACCTTGGCTACTTTACTGCTGGTAAAATGGTTAAAGAATTCGAAGATGCTGCTTACAAGCTGAAAAAAGATGAAGTAAGCGAACCTGTGAAATCACAATTCGGTTACCACATCATTAAAGTAACAGACATTAAAGAACAAAAACCATTTGATGAAGTAAAAGGCGACATCAAAAAAGATCTAGTTCAAAAGAAAGCACAAGATGCTGCATTCATGAACGATCTTATGATGAAAGAAATCAAAAAAGCTGACGTAAAAGTTGACGATAAAGATTTAAAAGATCTTTTCGAAGAGAAAAAAGCTGCCGATAAAAAAGAAGAAAAGAAATAATGAAGTAAAAAAAGCTTGGGCTTCGGCCCGAGCTTTTTTATGTATCCTCTTCGTTAATGAAAGTTTATTTTTTCATTCGTTTAACTAAAACCATCTTTTATGCATTTCACTTAAAAACATTTCTGTAATTTTAAATCCAGAATTTTCTCCTATAATAGAGTCAATCCCGCAATGCGGACAAACTGCTGTGTTATCATCATCCCACCACTCTGTAATTTTTTCTGGATGGAAAATTTCTAAACAATAGAAACAACCACATATAACATCCTTTTCTAAGTACTTTCTATTACGAGAACAAAAACGATGTGCTTCCTCAAAATATTTTTGCATCAGTATCCCCCTATTCCTGATTTTCTTCTTTGCTTTACTTACATTCTCCTCAATAAAATTGCGATTCTTCCTTAAAGAAAAACACAAAAAAACCTTGATCCACGCCACGCAGAACCAAGGTTTATCTTATTATCATTGATTAAATTCAAAAACTATGTTAAATTAGTACAGAAACACGTTTTCTAAAATGAAAGGAACGTATTTATCCGTATTTTAATTGTACACCAAAACACATCTTCAGTCAACCTCTATTTTTCACTTTTAAAGGAGTGCTTACCGTATGAACAAAAAACTTGATTTAGAGCAAAAAAGATTGGATACCGTAATCGAGACAATTACGGAGCAAATTGATAAACTGGAAAACGAAACTGGCAGACGCCGGGCAGAAGTAATCAATATTCGTAAACACTTTTGGGATGATGTGAAAGTGAACACGGATACTTTTGATGATTATCTTGAAACAGTTATCAACTTAAGACAACAAGCTCAGTCACTAGCTGTCACACAAATTACCCATAAGCATACCTTTAATCGACTTGCCGCATTAAGACGCATGCATAAAGCACCTTATTTTGGACGAATTGATTTCAAAGAAGAAGGAGAATCTGCTGCGGATCAAATTTATATCGGTGTTGCTACACTTACGGATGCTAGCGGAGAAAACTTTCTTATATATGACTGGCGCGCACCTATTTCGAGTGTATACTACGATTATCCACCAGGACCAGCTGAGTACAGTACACCAGGAGGCGTAATCCACGGTAATGTGGAGAAAAAATTACAATACATTATTCAAAATGGCGAGATTGATTCTATGTTCGATACGAGCCTTACAATTGGCGATGAAATCTTGCAACAAGCGCTCGGAAAAGGTACGAACAAACATATGCAAAGTATCGTCGCTACAATTCAGCGTGAACAAAATGAAATTATTCGTCACGATGAAGGCCGACTCCTTATCGTGCAAGGAGCTGCTGGTAGTGGTAAAACGTCAGCTGCCCTGCAGCGAATCGCCTACTTACTATATAAATATCGCGAATGGCTAAAAGCGGATCAAATTATTCTCTTCTCCCCTAACTCTATGTTCAATAGCTACGTTTCTAACGTACTACCTGAACTCGGTGAAGAAAATATGCAGCAAGTGACATTCCAAGAATATTTAAATCATAGACTGAGCAAGTCATTTGACGTTGAAGACCCTTATGAGCAATTAGAATATATGCTAACTGAAACAAATAGCCCTACCTATAAAACGAGAAATGCTAGCATCCGATTTAAAGCATCTACTCAATTTTTCGAGATGATTAGAGCTTACAGACAATCTCTTGAATCTTCAGGCATGCTATTTAGAGGAATGAAATTTAGAGGGAAACTAATTGCCTCAGCTAAAGAAATCACAGAGCAATTTTATAATACTGACTCCTCTCTCCGCTTCCATAGCCGAATTGAGAAGTTAACGGATTGGCTAAATAAGCAAATAGATGCACTTGAAAAAGCAGAACTGAAAAAGCCTTGGGTAGAAGAAGAAATCGAACTACTTAGTAAAGATGAATATCAAAAGGCTTATAAATATTTACAGAAAAAAGGCGAGTTTGACGATAACTCCTTTAATGATTTTGAGAAAGAAACAAGAGTACTTGGACGTATGATTGTCCGTAAAAAAATGAAGCCTCTTCGTAAAGGCGTTCAAACATTGCGCTTCATCAATTTTACAGGTATATATAAACAGCTTTTCACAGATGCATCATGGGTTACTGGAGAAAAACCGAAAGAGTGGGATGATATTTGCTCATTAACAGTAAATATGCTTGATGAAGGAAAGCTATATTACGAGGATGCGACTCCATTTTTACTTTTAAAAGAATTAATTGAAGGCTTCCAAACGAACAGATTGATTAAACACGTACTCGTAGATGAAGCGCAAGATTATTCTCCGTTTCAGTTCGAGTTTTTAAAACGCCTCTTCCCTGCTGCAAGAATGACGGTACTCGGAGACTTTAACCAAGCGATATTTGCCCATGCGAGTGAAACGGTGAATTTCGATACACTTACGAATTTATACGGGCCAGACGAAACAAACGGCATTAACTTAACTCGTAGCTATCGCTCAACAAAACCGATTATTGAATTTACACGTGCTCTCGTACCGGAAGGGAAGAACATTCACGCCTTTGAACGTGACGGCGCGAAACCTACAGTGACGAAAGTAGCTGATTACAGCGAACTGCACGAACATATTACTGCCAAAGTTGCTGAACTACAAAAAGAGCAGCACAATACGATCGCAATCATCTGTAAATCCGCAGCTGAAAGCGCCGCTGCCTATGAGGAACTTAGTAGCATTGAAGATATTAAACTTGTGAAGAGCACCTCTGCTGAATACGAACAAGGCGTTGTTATTATCCCTGCTTATTTAGCGAAAGGCATTGAATTTGATGCCGTTATTATTTACGATGCTTCTAAAGATGTGTACAGCGATGAGAGCGTTCGTAGATTGTTCTACACTGCTTGTACGCGAGCGATGCATGAATTGCACCTTTATAGCGTTGTCGAGGTTAGTCCTTTTGTGCTTGGGGCTGATTCGGAGAGTTTTGAGCTTATTACAACACCTTGATAACAATCAAGGTGTTTTCTTTTTTATGCAGGACTTACACCTTTAAAGTAGAATATATCAGTTTAGAAAAAAGTTAAGGAGCGAAAAGATGAACCACTATTTTATTGCTATTTATGACGGTGAGTTTCCTACCGAAAAATTACATACCATTTTACAATCTAAGCACACTTTTACTGACCTAAACGTCCGCACCATTTCAATCTCCTCACCAAGACCTTTCACATTATTAGTTGGCGAAGAACATCGTGCACTCACAACTGGACTTACAGACAAATACCACTTATTAACGAAAGAGTTGCAAACACTTGAGCAGCAAAAAAAGTACTACTATGTATACGATTATAAAATTAGAAAGACCATCGAGAATCCTATCCAAAAATGCTTTCCATTCGCACAAATCAATATAAGTGTTACGAAATTCCATCAGATGATTCAAAAAGTAAAAGACTTAAAACGACCTGTTTTTGCAGGTTATAACATCGTCTCTCATGATGCAGACATACTTACGATTGATGTACTTCTTTCTTCACCTTTACTAGATCCTAACACTTCCGAAAAAGATGCGGAAGAATACTCTTATTTACAGCAACTAACTGAATCAATCTCTCGTTCTGAATTATGTATTTCTGTTAAAGAGAGTGCACTTATTTAAACACGAAAAGAGGAGTATTTATCATACCCCTCTTCTACTATCTATTTACGTTTTTACTTGATCATAATAATGAATTCTTTTATATGCAACTTATATAAGTATCAAGGTGTCTTTCTAATTCTGAATGAAATACCCTTACGCCTATATACACTCAGCACAATCCCCATTATAAGCGCATGAAATACAGTCGGCGTTAATCCGTAACTAATAAAAGGTAAGGATATAGCAGCAAGCGGCAATAATCCTAGTATCATTCCAACATTATAAATAAACTGGAATACAAAAAGAGTCAATCCACCAACGAGTAGCAATTTACCGTACCGATCATTTATTTTATAAGAGATGACTATTAATCTTGCTACAAAAAGAGAAAGAACGAAGACAAGAATTAATGCAAGCCAATACCCATAATAGTAAGTCAAACTTGCAAATACAAAATCAGTATCCGGAGCAGGGATGAATTTCATATCTCGATATGTACCAAACCAACCTGCTGATGACATTACCTCTTTTAATCGTATATACATAAATCCTGCGCCACCTGCATCACTCTCAGGATTTAAATACCCTAAAAGTCTATCTAAGTGGTATCCTGAAGACCATGATACGGATACCTTGATAACAAATAGGTACAATCGTAATAATCAACGACGTTTTCTTTCCTAGCTTACTCCACCAAAGCATAACGAATACCATCGTAATATAGATAAAAATTGACGAAAGGGTGGATACAATCAAAAATAAATACAAAGAAAATAAATATAAAACCACAAGATGTATAATCTTTAACCTACTATCATTAAAAAAAGAAGCCCAAGCTAGAAAAAAGAAAGGCACTGCCATTAGACAGTCAATTGCAATTGGGCCGATTTGTATTAACGATTCTCCAATCATTGAAGCGTTTGGAAAACAGTATAGTATTAACAGGACAACTACTCCGATTATATAAAACAACCATCCCATTCTCTCTAATTTCCGATAATCAAGTAACATCATTCCAATCGCTGTTACAACACCGAGAATAACAAATATCACCTTATTTATTATTACATCATTCGTATATCCAAAAACTAAAACCGGCAAAAACCCTAACCCCATAGCAGCTACTAATAAAATAAGTAAGAACCAATCCACCTTTGGCTTATGAAGTTTGTTAAGTTCCCGGCCAAGTTTAATCGGACTCCCCATTTGTTCAACAGCCTTATCTTCAGCAACTTCCTCACTTAATCCTTTATCCATCCACATATTCTTCGCCTGTTTCAAGTGAAAATTTAGTTCAGCTGCTACTAAGTCCTTCGCTTCTTTTGATTTAATATGGTTCGTAACTTCTTTTAAAAAACGCTCCCCTTTTTTGTTCAATTTTTTCTCACTCCTGTACTAAGCCTTTTAATATAAATCGTGCCTTCGTAGCATTTTTTTCTGCCTTTCGCAGCATCTTGTTTCCTTTATCATTTAATTGATAATATTTAGCTCCTGCGTGATCCCAATTAGATTGGATAAAGCGATTCTGTTCTAGACGATGTAATAAAGTGTATAGAGACCCTTCATCACCTTCGAATTTTTGAATCCCTCTTCCTCTTAGTAACTGCATCAATTCATAACCTGTTTTTTCATTCATAAGAAGTTGTAACACTGCTAAAAGGATATCTTCTTCCTTTTCGGACGATTGCTTAATTTTTTCGCGCACCTGCTTCTGGTGCTGATCAGAAAAACTCAAATGTTTAAACGTTGTGTTCTCCATTGATTTTCGCAAGCCTTTTAATCGATCTTCCATTTGATTATTCCTCCAATCCTTCCTTCAAAAGTTCCTTCGCTTTTTTTAGTCTTGTCTTTATCGTGTTTTCTTTCACATCTATTACTGTAGCAATCTCTTTAATTGATAATTCCTCATAATAAAATAGATAAATGACTTCTCGATATTTTATCGGTAAATTCATTACTGCAGAAGCTAACCTACTATCCTCAGCATTTTGAATGACAGTTTGTTCGACACTATCATTTTGAATCCCAATATACGCAAATTCATCCTCTGTAACGATTACCTTTTTGTTATACCAACTTTTTATATAGTCCTTACATTGATTAATCGCAATTCTCCATAACCACGTTTTCACATTCGATTTCCCTTTGTATGTATGAAGAGATTTATAACATTTCACAAATATATCTTGCGTTACATCCTCCGCAACCTCTTTATTATTCACATATGAATACACAAGCTGTAGGACTTCTTGTCCATACTTGTTCATTATTTCGTCGATAAGGTCCTCCTTATCTTCTATTTCAAACGCTTCTATCGTTAATTCATCCACATCATTTCCTCCTTCCCATATATTAGACGACGCACTGTATGGAAAAGTTTTATAAATACATAAAAAAATACGGATGGTAATGTCCATACCGTTTTTTTATGAATATTTATTTACTTCTTGTCCCCTGACACTAATGCTCTGCTTAAAAACAGGAATTTTCATCCATATATCTTGTTCCCTATTTTAAAACATAATACAATTAAAATGTAACTTAATAAGCTATAACTAGTAGGTGTGGCAATCATCTCTTCCATTTTGAAAAAGGGGGGAGGTGATAATATGATCGCGATGTTTGTAATTAAATTAGTGTATGGTATCCTAACCGGAGCTGGCGTTGTCATCGGTAGAAGATACGTCGGTCCGTGGCTAATTTCTGTATACAAAAAAGCGAGAACCACCCTGCTTTGTGGAAAAGGTAATGGCGGTTCTCGGCTAAAACGTTAATGTAATTGTCTTATAACCGCACCTACTACCACCACAATAGCAAGTTAGGTTACACAAGGCAGAAGTTTCTCAGGCTTCTGTCTTTTTTATTTTATGCAAAATTCACACTAAATACTCTATCATCATTGTAACACATTTTATTTATTTTTAGTCAAGAGAAAAAACCACCTAAAGGCTCCCCCTTCAGGTGGTTCTCTATCTTACGCTAACGCAGCTGCCTGTTCTTGTTGTTCTAGACTTTTTCTAGTTCAGCTGTGCCGCTCTCATCATTTATAGCACCAATAAAGACGGATTATGTACCCGCTTCATAACAGGATGAATAAACAAGGAACAACACCTATTACGAATATAAAAAATCCCCTCACTACATAGCACCTATGTTTTCAGCAATACTCTATTACCATCAAACTAAATTTGTATAATTTAAACTACAGAATAGCAAGTTAATTTTCAAATATGTTCTTGCGCATTATCCTAAATTTATTATCCAGTTGCATTATGCTTATAAATAAAAGATATCCTACCGACGCACCGAGCATATTTATAGCAATCCGCCACACATCAAAAACATCAGACAAAGTTAGTAAATGTAATATCTCCCAAACAAGAAAGGTCATAACATACCACTTACGAGCTTTCTTATAGTTAGTCACTTTATTAATCAGCACTGGAACGAAAAATCCGAATGGAACTACTAATATTATATGTTGTAAAACGCTTAACCAATAAGTTGAGTTTCCCCAAGGACCTGGATGTGCAATAAAATCTTTAACTTGCCAAAGTGTTATTCCAAAAAGTTGTAATAACGTTTCTAAATCAGATATATGTAAAAATTGCTGCCAAAATTCAATGGGATGATAGACAGTCCCACCTGTCAAACTGCGAACAGAGTCAAATGTAGAAGTTGAAATAAATGTTCCTAAAAAGACAATAAAACAAATGATTATATAAGGAATACATAAAATTTTTGATAATACCTTTAATGGCCTAGGAACTTCGTATACCGATTTATTAATCTCTACGCCAATAACTTTTGATTCTCCAAAACTTTGAATCGCTTTATAAATCGCTTCTTTTTCATTCATACCTTGTTCCATATATTCTTCTTTCAAACTGTTCAAGTGATCATACATTTCTAGAAATAACTCATCCTGTTCAATATCACTAAGTTCTGAATAGGCTAAAATAGACTTAATATACTCGTCAAATTCACTCATAAATAACTCCTTTCTGACAAGCTTGAATTAATGCTGTTACACTCTCCCAAGAGTTCACTTTCTTCTGCAATTCTTTTTTCCCTTTATCTGTAATAGTATAGAATTTCCTTTTCATCCCATTCTCAGATTCATTCCAATAAGATTCAAGAAACTCCTTTTTCTCTAATCTCTTTAAAGCAGGATACAAAGTTCCCTGCCTCATACTATACAAATCTTCACTTGCATCCTTTAAACTTTGAGCTATTTCATATCCATATGTATCACGTTTTGCAATGATAGAAAGTAATAAAATATCTATACTTCCCTTTAAGATTTCTTTGTCCAACAATACCACCACCTTATATACATCGTATAACAACATATGTCGTTATGCAATATAGTTAGAAGAATATTCCATAAAAAAAACCACCTAAAGGCTCCCCTTCAGGTGGTTTTCTATTTTACGCTAACGCAGCTGCCTGTTCTTGTTGATCTACAGGAATGACAGCGTCTGTTAATGCTTTTTCTAATTCAGCTGTGTATTTCATTTGCTCTTCTTTGCTCCAGCCTAGTTTCGCAGCCATGTAGTTGATTACTGCTTCTTTCCACTCGTATACCCAGTGGATGTTGAAGAATACAGCGCCTCTGCGGCGTACGAAGAAGTCAACTGGTTTTGCTGTCATTTCGTAATCCATTGCGTATACAAGCGGGATTAGAACGTCTAGTGGCATGTTGTATTCTTTCGCTTCGTCTTTATGTTTTTTCGCTAAATCAAATAGTACGTCAACGTTAGAGCCGTAGAATTTCGCGAATTCTTCTGCTTGTGCTGTTGTTAAACCATATTTCGTACCTTCGCCAGCTTTTTTCGCAACGAATGCTGGGAATCCGTGTGAACCATCTACATGTCCACCAGAGATTGGCATATGTTTCGTTGTACTCTTCGGATATGCACTATGGCCTTCTTTTTGTAGTAAGTTCGTTACGTAATCTACTACCATTTCAGCCATTTTGCGGTATCCTGTTAATTTACCACCTGCGATTGTAATTAAACCAGATTCAGAAGTCCAAATTTCATCTTTACGAGAAATTTCAGATGCACTCTTACCTTCTTCATAAATTAACGGACGTACACCAGCCCAGCTTGATTCAATGTCTTTTTCCGTAATTTTTACGCTTGGGAACATATAGTTAATCGCATTAATGATGTATGTGCGATCTTCTGTTGTCATTTGTGGTACAGCTGCATCTTTATCATAGAACGTATCTGTTGTACCTACGTATGTTTTTCCGCCGCGAGGAATCGCGAACACCATACGTTTATCTGGTGTATCGAAGTAAATCGCTTGACCTAATGGGAAACGTTTTTGATCAATTACTAAGTGAACACCTTTTGATAACTGAAGTACTTTTCCTTTTTTCGAGTTATCTTTTTCACGAAGTGTATCTACCCAAGGACCAGCTGCGTTTACAATTTTCTTACCGTAAACTTCGTACACTTCACCGTCTAGTAAATCGATTACACGTACACCGCATACTTTTCCATCTTTATATAAGAAACTGTCTACTTTTGCGTAGTTAACAGCTTTCGCACCGTGCTCAATTGCTTCTTTCATTACTTCAATTGTAAGACGCGCATCGTCTGTACGATATTCTACGTAGTAACCGCCGCCTTTTAATCCTTCTTTTTTTACAAGAGGCTCTTTGTTTAGCGTTTCTTCACGGTTAAACATCTTTCTGCGCTCGCTTCGTTTTACACCTGCTAAGAAGTCGTATACACGAAGACCAATTGATGTACTAAATGATCCGAACGTACCGCCTGTATGGAACGGAAGTAACATCCACTCTGGTGTTGTTACATGGGGACCGTTCTCATATACGATCGCACGCTCTTTACCCACCTCTGCTACCATTTTCACTTCAAGTTGTTTTAAATAACGTAGACCACCGTGTACAAGCTTCGTTGAACGACTTGATGTACCTGCTGCAAAGTCCTGCATTTCAAACACAATTGTTGATAACCCGCGTGTTGCTCCATCTAATGCAATACCAGAACCAGTAATACCTCCACCAATTACGATCACATCTAACTCTTGTTTATTTACTCCGTTTAATACGTCTTTACGTTGTTTACTTGAAAATTTCATGGTAATTCCTCCCTTTGATAACGAAAAAAGAGACCACAAACTCCGCTATAGATTTCGCCTCTATAGCGCGTTGTGGTCTCTCCAAATCTCCTACCGAATTATTAACTTGTCACCATTATAACACTGTTTATGATTATTTGAAAGCTTTTGTTGCTTCAATTGCTTTTTTCCATCCAGCATATAGCTCTTCGCTTGTTTTCGCTTCCATCGTTGGTTCAAAGCGTTTGTCCATATGCCACTGTTCTTTAATTTCATCTTGGTTTTTCCAATATCCAACCGCAAGACCAGCTAAGTATGCTGCACCTAGAGCCGTTGTTTCGTTGATTACTGGACGCTCTACAGGAACATCTAAAATATCACTTTGGAACTTCATTAAGAAGTTATTTTTAACTGCTCCGCCATCAACGCGTAATGTTTTCAGCTCAATACCTGAATCTGCTTCCATTGCGCATAATACATCTTTCGTTTGGTAAGCTAAAGATTCTAGCGTTGCACGAATGAAATGCTCTTTCGTCGTACCGCGCGTTACACCAAACATAGCGCCGCGTACTTCACTATCCCAGTAAGGTGTTCCTAGTCCAACGAATGCTGGTACAACGTATACACCGTCAGTTGATTCAACGCGATTTGCGTACACTTCACTCTCACTTGCATCTTTAAACATGCGCATTCCGTCACGTAACCATTGAATTGCAGAACCTGCTACGAAAATACTTCCTTCTAATGCGTAGTTTACTTTACCATCTATTCCCCATGCAATTGTTGTTAATAGGCCGTGCTCAGAAGCTACTGCTTTTTCACCAGTGTTCATTAACATGAAACAACCAGTTCCGTAAGTATTTTTCGCCATACCTTCACCGAAACAAGCTTGTCCAAATAATGCTGCTTGTTGGTCACCAGCTACACCTGCAATCGGTACATTTTGGCCGAAGAAGTGGTAATCAATTGTTTCTCCATATATTTCAGATGATGGACGCACTTCTGGAAGCATGCTCTTTGGTACTGTTAACATTTCTAGAAGCTCATCATCCCACTGTAAGTCGTGAATGTTAAACATTAACGTACGTGATGCGTTTGAGTAATCTGTTACGTGTGCTTTACCACCAGATAGTTTCCATACAAGCCACGAATCAATTGTTCCGAATAATAGATCGCCGTTTTCTGCTTTTTCTCTTGCACCTTCAACGTTATCTAAAATCCATTTTACTTTCGTACCAGAGAAGTATGCATCAATTAAAAGACCTGTTTTTTCGCGAACCATTTCGCTATAACCTTTTTCTTTTAACTCATCACAAATTTCAGCTGTTTGGCGAGATTGCCATACGATTGCGTTGTAAATTGGTTTACTAGTTGTTTTATCCCATACAACCGTTGTTTCACGTTGGTTCGTAATACCGATACCTGCGATTTGTTCTGGTTTTACATCTGCTTCGCTTAAGCAAGTTGCGATAACTGCTAAAATAGATCCCCAAATTTCTTGTGCATTATGCTCTACCCAGCCCGGCTTTGGAAAATGTTGTGTAAACTCTTTTTGAGCTGAATGAACAATTTCACCTTTTTTATTGAAAAGAATTGCGCGTGAGCTTGTTGTTCCTTGGTCTAATGAAAGAATATATTTTTTCATATCGGTTTCCCCCTTATGCTACTTTTCTACTATTTGTATTGCTTCCGCTTTTTTTACTTGTCATATAAGAGATTGCTAGTACAATCACAGTTGCGATAATCACATAAATAAGTGCTGAATTTTGTTTTCCCTCAAATACAACTTGATGGAATAAACCTGCAAGTGATCCACCTAAAATTGGACCAACTACTGGAATCCATGCATACTTCCAGTTTGAACCGCCTTTTCCTGCAATCGGAAGGAAGAAGTGTGCGATACGCGGACCTAAATCACGAGCCGGGTTAATTGCGTATCCTGTTGTTCCACCTAATGATAAACCAATACTTACGATTAAGAAACCTACGATAAATGGATTTAATCCATCTGCAAATTTATTTGCACCAATTGCTAATATACCAAATACTAAAACGAATGTTCCAATCATTTCACTTAAAAGGTTTGCAAATGTGTTCGGAATTGCTGGACCTGTTGCAAATACACCTAACTTTGTTCCTGGATCTTCTGTTTCTTTCCAGTGTGGTAAGTAATGTAAATATACGATAACTGCCCCGATAATTGCCCCAATCATTTGTGCTACGATATAACCTGGTACGTCACTCCATGGGAACGCTCCCTTAAATGCTAATCCTATCGTTAAAGCTGGATTCAAATGTGCCCCACTAATTGATCCAACCGCATACGCTGCAACCGCTACTGCTAAGCCCCAGCCCATTGTAATAACAATCCAACCTGAATCTTTCGCAAACGATTTCTTTAAACTTACACCAGCACAAACGCCGCCACCAAGTACGATTAACAACGCAGTCCCTATTAACTCTCCTAAAAATGCTGACATAGTATCCCTCCACAATCAATTTAAACGCTTCCAAATGTGATAGAGGTAAAATGAATGGCCATTCGTTTTTGTCAAAAGAAAAAGACCCACAGCTTTGCACGCTTCTATATAAATTTATATAGAAACAATGAAATGTGGATCTCTTCTTTTCTCCGTCACGTTTATTAACTTGTCTATAATGTTAACCGTAAATGAAAGCGGTGTCAACGAAAAAATTCACATTTTCGTCACTTTTTTTGGTAATGTTTCCATAATTCGCGTTTTGATGTCGTAATTGCTGTCGCACCAGCGTTTAAAGCTCTTTCCACATCTTCTACAGTACGAATAAAACCACCTGCTAAAATCGGTACACCAGTACGCTCTTTCACTTCAGCGATAACATCCGTTAATGCTCCAGGAAGTACCTCAATATAATCCGGTTTCGTCTTATCTAAAAGATTGCAGCTCTTCTCCATCGCACTCGAATCGATTAAAAAGATGCGTTGTATTGCCACAACACCTTTTTGCTTCGCCTTCATAATAACGCTCGCCTTTGTTGAAAGTAACCCGTACGGTCTAAACTCCTGACATAAATATTCCGTCGCATGCCCATCACTCTGCAAACCATGAATTAAATCCACATGTAAAAACACCTTTTTACAATATTGCTTCGCAAGCGATATAACACTCTTCAATTGGCCGACATGAATATCTAAAATAACGATATATTCATACGAACTATGTAATAGCTTTTCCAAATCTTTAATTTGCCTCACTGCCGGCAAAATTTTCTGTTCATGAAATTCCATTCTATACGTCCCCTTCTTTATGTCATCCTATCCTTTATAGTACACAATTTAAGTGAAAAGAACAGCTAGTGTTGGGGATTTCTTTCAAATCTTTCTCTTATCTATATATTTTCTTCAACTTATCGGAACCTATACCACCTATAATCATGAATACAAGGGGCAAAAGATTCATTACATATGGCGCATCTGCTACAATTGTAATACTTGCTCCAGCAAACTTATTTAGCATCCATACAACGATTTTTGCAATAAATAAAAATACTCCTATTATAAATAGACTATCCAAAAACACCTTCCATTTTGGATACGCCAATTGCTTACTATCTTCAATTACTTTCTGCGTCAATTCTTCATCACTCCTTAGCAGTTCATCAATTGTAATACCGAACAGATCACTTAAATGAATAATAATTTCAATGCTCGGATAGTTCTTTCCCGTCTCCCATTTCGAAACAGATTGCCTGCTCACATGAAGTTTTTCAGCCAAATCATTTTGCGACCAATTTCTTTTTTCCCTTTCTTCTTTTAAACGCTCACTAAAAATCATACTGTGTTTATCACCTCTCTATGCCCATTATGTTCAAATAAATGATGAAGAGTAAAGCTAGTTATCGTTGCATTTCCTGCGCAACTTATGCGTTACAGCTTATAATGGCGCTATTTTATATGTATCTTCCCTATACTATGCTCCAATAATAATTTCCCGAACAATAATACAAGGGACGGATACTAATAAAGTGAAACTTTAATCAGCCCTCACCAATCGGACTTTTACGGACAGCCCGCCCCCCCACCTAACTTCTTTACTTCAGCTGAATTTTAAGGTGGGGGTCTTACTACCCGGCAAATAGCGGGATAAAGACTAGATTAGGCATAAAAAATACGCCATCCCTTCTTATCAGTCTCCAGAAAGAATAACGCAATTTTTCATTTTTACTCATCACTTTTCGGACTATATGAAAACCCCGGATATTTCACAACAGGCCACTTCTCCTTACGCAGAGAATCCATTACTTGCGGGCCAACATGTATATTACTCTCCACTATTTCTTTAGGAGTCAGTGCCATCCATTGATTTAACGATACATCTTCAAAACGATTGCTTCTGAACATCTCTAAAAACCATAATGTTTCGGTACCTGTATTTTGAATATAATGCCCCGTCGCAAACGGTACATATCCGACATCGCCAGCTCTATAATCAAATGTACGAGCGGTACCATTTCCAAGAAACACAGTCATTCTCGCTTCCCCCGTCAAATAATATTGCCATTCATCATTATTCGGGTGCCAATGAAGTTCTCTCATTCCGCCAGGCTCAACCTCAACGAGCGCTGCTGCGATTGTTTTGGAAATAGGGAAATTTGTGGAATCTACAATTCGAACGCTACCACCAGGCGTCTTAATCGGCTTTTGTTTTAACAATTCATGTTTAAATGTTAAAGGAACTTCTCCTTTCGGTGATTGAACTTCCTGACTTTCAAGGGAACCTGGCACCTCTCCTTGATAAATATAAACTTGATCTGAAGGGATAGAACGAAAAGCACTCTCAGGTACTCCAAAATTAGCCGACAACACCTCTTTTGGCGTATGCGCAAACCAATCAGAAATAGCTAAAGTAGATAAATCAGAAAAATGTCCATCATCGAAAACGAGTAGAAATTCACAATGTTCCAATCCTTGAATGGAATGCGGAATACCAGGCGGAAAATACCAAAGATCACCTGGTCCAACATCAGCAATAAAATTCCGTCCATTTTGATCAACAGCCGTTATGCGTGCCCGTCCTAAAAGCATATACGCCCATTCCGCTTCTTTATGCCAATGTAGTTCTCGTACTCCACCGGCCGTTAAACTCATATTTACTCCTGCAATCGTCGTCGAAACCGGTAGTTCTCGAACAGTAATCTCCCGAGACCACCCGCCTTGTTTCAAAATCATAGAAGTGTCCGAGAATGAAAACTTCAAGTTAGGAACTAACCCTGCATCCGTTATAGGCGGAACAAGCATATTCGGATTTTGAATATCCCGCATAACATTACGAGGTCCAGAATCAATCGCACCTGCTCCGTCGCTGCGGATTGGTTGTGGCACATTCCTTCCTGCTTCATTAACAGTACGTTTCTTCATGATTACACTCCTTTTTCATCCGGTTATGAAGTAAAAAGCCTCCATCATAGTGTATGAATTGGGCTTTGAATGGTTACTTTTACTATAGATTCGGCAATTTTCGCTCTAACAGTCTACTACCCATTACTATTTAAAACCGAAGATGGACAACAACGACTTTCCTTTGTCATACTGATTACACCCTTTTTTAGAGGCCAATATTAACACTCTCTTTTTAAAATTCCATATCAAAATCCCTTATATTATTAACAGCGACAAAAAGGAATACCATTCTATCCAAATAGAACAGCATTCCTTTTTATAAACAGTATTTAAAAATTATTATTTAAGGTATTTCCCCAAATCATCTAAGTTTCTCGTATGATTTAGAATGATTACATACTCAACTTCAACTTCTGTTACTACCATTTCTAGTACTTGATGGACTTCAATATAATCATTTTCATATTCTTTTGCCGAAGATACAATCTCTTCTAAGGTTCTTACAAATGTTTCAGCACTCCAGTCTTTTGTTGACAACGCCACATAGGTTTGAAATTTTTTTGTATTCATGTTAGTTCTCATCTCCCTCAAAAACAATAAAATCATATATTAAATATTTTAAATATAAAATACCCTCAAGCAAATATCAATTTTTTCATTTAATAAGTCTTCAATTTTAAAATGACAGCTAACAAATGAAACATATACTTTTCTCTTATACAAATATTTAACATAATAAAAAAGAAGAGAAATACAATATATTTCTCTTCTTTAAACGTAATCTATTAAAGCAATACCGAATCTTTATCACTATCCTGATTACGTTTCTCGCGCTCTTCTTCTAAGCGCTTCATATACACTTCGCCTTCTTTTTCGATAAACTCATTATCCATATCTTGCTCTTTTTTCGAAGTATATAAAACCATGTAGCCACTTAGTACAATCCCAACAATTACAAGATAAACCCACCATGGTAAAGTTTCCAAATCACTTCATTCCTTTCCTTAGACAAGCCTTATTAGTTTCACTTTATGAGGAAAGAAGTGAATTTATGCTTAAAATTTTTATTGTGGATGCTTCGCGAAAAATGCTTGTACATATTCCATAAACTCAATTGGTTCCTGACGAAACGGTGCGTGGTATCCTTTTTCAATAATATGAAACGTACTATTCGCAAATAGCCCATGATACAGTTCACCATTTTTCCAAGAAACACTTTTATCATGTCGTCCCCATATAATTAAAGTCGGCACCTTAATTTTATCAGCTTCCATCGCAATGCGGCGCTCTCTCATTTTCGTAAGCTGATCATAATGCTCTTTATCATCACGACTATTTTTCACTTCATTTTTATTATACTTCGCAATCTCAGTTACAGTTTGTAAGTCCGTCGATAGCGGTGGTACTTCATAACTTTCTTTTTGCTGGAAAGACTCTATCCCTGTAGAATCCGCCAAGATGAGATGCGTCACTGCATCCGGATATAAATACGCTAAATTAAGGGACATCTCTCCGCCCATTGAATGGCCGAGCACCGCAAACTGATCGTATCCGAGCTTCTTCATTAACTTATAATATAAATTCACTTGCGCAGGAAACGAATACTGAAAATCAACTGGCTTAGAAGAACGCCCAAACCCTAAAATATCAACCGCAATAATCGTATGGTCTCGCACTAGTTCCGGATAAATATCACTAAACCCATCAGAAGAACCACCAAACCCATGCAACATGAGTAACGGGGGTTTTCCCTCACCAATTTGCTTAAAATAAATCGTCTGCCCGTCAATTTGCGCCATACTCTCTTTCGTATTCAGCTTCATCATAACAGTATCTTTCACTTCGCCAACCTTCGCAATCGGCTTCTCAACGAAGTTACAAACAATTAACAAAACGAGCACAATACCGCTAATCATATAAAACTTAAACCTTTTCAAAGTTCCCGTCTCCTTTCTCTTGTTGCTATTTAAAGTTTTTACATTTTTTGGTTATTTTATGTTCTCTTTTTTAATTGTAACTGATTCAGTTACAATAATACTAAAAAAATATAACTCATTTCTATTACTAATGGTTATTCCGTAACTATTATAGTTACATATTTAAAGTAAGTCAATTCTTTTCTCTACATGGCCTAATAACAAAGAAAAGGACCTCGTTGTGAGATCCCTTTCTTTGTTATTATTTAATTTAAAAATGATCAGCGTGTGAGTCTTGTTTGCTAATACCGCCACCGTCACCTTTATTGAAGTTGGCTGGTGCTCCACCATCGCCTCTATTATCTGCTGGTGCTCCGCCTGTGTCACCAATATTAACGTAGTCTGGTCTTGCTGGTGCTCCGCCCGTGTCTCCCTTATTAAAGCTAACATAGTTTAGTCTTGCTGGTGCTCCGCCTGTGTCTCCCTTATTAAGAGCAATAGCATTAAAATCGTGGGAACCTAAAACTGAAAAAGTAAATGCAAATCCAATTAATGCTAATACAATTTTTTTCATTATTTTAACGCCCCTTTTGCCACCTGTTTTTTCCTTGATTCATTACTCATGCGATAATATTTACTAGCCTTTTCATGATTGTTTATATTATAAAATTGATCTGCTAAGCGTTCTGTATATTCCTGAATACAGTCAAACAATTCTTCTCTTTCAAAGTAAGAAACTCCCGCTATAACAGCCTCCTCTAATGCATCAACATTTGTATTCATTACATTTAAAACCATGAATCGGTATTGATATTCTTGATTCTTCAACTGATTACAAATATGTAATCCTTTACTTATTATGACACTCGCTTTTTCAAATTCATTTATTTTTAAATATTCATCAGCTTCCAAGTAAAGTGCTCTAAAATGATTAGGGGCTTTCTTTGTTACTTCGGATAAATGCCGAATTGCTAATTCTGATAAATTCTGATTTGCATATAGCAACCCTAAGTTATTTCTAACCATTAAAATATATTTTTCATGGTCAATTTGTTGAAAAATATTTAGTGAATGATTAAATATCTCCTCCGCTAACTCAAATTGATTTAAATCAACATAGCATAACCCCAATATATTCTCACATAAAGCCAAATTAATCTCATATCCTGGTTGCTTCGTAAAATCTTCTTTTGCCTTTTTCAAGTAATCAATCGCATTGATTTGTTGATAAGAATGATAATAGAAATTCCCCATCCGATAATGAAACTCCGCATGTTCTATCGGATTGGAAATATATTCCAATAACTTCTCAGCTTGCTCATACTGTTCTTTCGCTTCGTTATAATTTGAAATTAATGTGCAATGAAACCCTTTAAAGAAGTGATAATAATAAGCTAAAAAGCCCTCTATTGGAATTTCGAAAGATTCCACTTTATCAAAACTATCTTCTCTAACTGAAATCCAATCAACCAATGCATCATATCTAAAATTCAACAACGCATGATAAAGCAATACCTCCTGATCCACATCCAACCCACTAATCTTACTTTCAATCTCCTCTTTCATTTCTGTGGCCTTCTCTATGTTTTGCTGCAACATTACACGATACCAATCATCTAAAGAATGTTTCATTTGCTCCCGCGTTACTACATCTGCTCCCATACACTCGCATCCCCTTTTCTCCAAAATTACAAAATTAGGATTTTTATACAATTATCAAAATTGTATATTACCACTCCTTTTCTATGTATTGAAAAATAATTATCAGAAAATTAAATATTTCAATTAATTATACCAAAGTTTTCCTTTTTAATAACTTGAGAAACAATTGTCAGAAAAATCACTAGAATAAATAAAAAAGCAAGCAGTTCCAGCACTCCGCTAAAACTACTTGCTCTATTTTTACTCTTTAATAAATTCCTTCGTACTTCTCACTGTATCAATTGGACGAACTAATTTTTCAATTTCTTCACGTTTTGGCTCTAGGAATGGAGGTAAAGATAATTTTTCACCAAGTGTTTCGTATGGCTCATCTCCCATAAATCCTGGGCCGTCTGTTGCAAATTCAAATAAAATTTGTGGTGCAACTCTTGCATATAATGATTCAAAGAAATGACGGTCTACATAACCAGATGAAGGAAGTCCAACGCTACTGATTCTCTCAATCCATTCTTCTAATACAGCGCGATCTTCTACGCGGAATGCAGCATGGTGCACTGTACCAAAACCTTGTTGTGCTTCAGAAAGAACTGTATTATGTTCTACGATGACAGATGCACCGTTTCCACCTTTATTCACTTCAAATAAATAGAATTCTCCTTCTTGCGCAACCTCTTTAAATAATAAAACTTTTTCTAACACTTCTTTGAAGAAACTAAAGTTTGCAATACGGATGAATACAGGGCCTAAACCAGTAATTGCGTATTCTAATGGAACTGGTCCGTTTTGCCATGGTGTACCTGATTCTATACCGTTATCAAGTTCATCTGAGATTAATTGATAGTGTTGGTCATCAAAGTCAACGAAAGAAAGAGTTTTCTTGCCAAATTGCTCTTTAATTCCTGTATGTTCTACTTCAAGACGGTCAAAACGTTTCACCCAATACTCTAATGCTGCATCAGTTGGAACGCGGAATGAAGTTTTTGAAATTTCATTCGTACCGTGTACTCCTTTTGGAATACCTGGGAAGTCAAAGAATGTCATATCTGTTCCTGCACTACCTTTATCATCTGCAAAGAATAAATGATACGTTTGAATGTCATCTTGGTTTACTGTTTTCTTAACTAAACGCATTCCTAAAACGTGAGTGAAGAACTCATAGTTTTTTTCTGCACTACTTGTAATCGCTGTAACGTGGTGAATTCCTTTTAATTGGTTCATTTTATATTCCTCCAATGGGGTTTCATTTATATGTTAAAGTTGTATATTTTCTTCTATTACTTCTCTTCAATCGGTGCTAAATTCGCTTCAATTTCTGCACGCTGATCTTCTAGGAATGGTGGTAAATCAAGTTTTTCTCCTAAATGTTCCACATCTCCATCAACTGTAAATCCTGGGCCATCTGTTGCAATTTCAAATAGGATTCCGTTTGATTCGCGGAAATATAAGCTTTTAAAATAAAAACGGTCGATGATTCCTGAGGACTGGAAGCCTCTTTGTATCACCTGTTCTTCCCAATAAGCAAGCTCTGCATCGTTTTTCACGCGAATTGCTAAATGGTGAATGCTACCTCGGCCCGGTTTTTCAGTAGGACCATCTAAATATTTCACAACGATTTCTCCAAAAGCCTCTCCTTTAATGGACTGGAAAATTGCTTCTTGATCATTTCGGCTAACCTCTGTATAACCGAACATCTCTGTAAGTGTGCTCGCCATTTTATCAAGTCTACGCACTGTCATTTCTACAGAACCCATTCCTTGAATTTGATGCTTTGCAGGAACTTCTGATTTCTCCCAAGTTTCCCAGTGCTCTACTTTTTCTCCGTTTGAAACGAGTAGTACTAAGCGAAGACCTTCAGCATCCTCAAATTGCAAAGCAGGACGATTTGCATATGTTGTCATTTCACTATGTTTCACATCAAATTTTTCAAAGCGTTCTTTCCAGTAATGCAAGCTATCCTCTGAAGGAACAAGTAATCCAATTCGAGTAATCGCATTCGTACCGCGATATGTTCTTCCTACTAATGGAATTTCAAAAAATGATAATTCCGTACCTGGACTTCCTGTTTTATCTCCATAAAATAAGTGGTACATTGACGGATCATCTTGGTTTACTGTCATTTTCACACGACGTAAGCCAAGCACGTTTTTATAAAAGTGATTATTTTCATTTGCATTTTTCGTAACCATTGAAATGTGATGATGCCCTTTAATTTCATACATTGGTTATTCCTCCGTTTCGTTTTACTAGTCAAGTGATGGTTAAAAAATAATATGCTTTTAAGCTTTTCAATTTATTCTCATTATGAGGGTGTTGCAAAACTCATAAATATTCAAAAATGAATGCATAAAGAAATCCGTTTTCCTGGAAGAATGATAGTATCCCAAAACTATCTCCAGAAAGGACGGATTTACTAGTATGATAACCAATTTTGATCAGAATCAATCCATTTTACAAATTTTATTTGCGTATGTAGACAATTTAACCATTGGAGGCGTTCCGCCTATGACAGGCCGTCCACCCACCTGCAGAAAATCGTTACTTAAATGTTTTTTCCTAAAAACCGTATTTCAAATCAGTTCTTTACGCAAATTGACTCGTTTTTTGCATCCATATCCTTCTTTTCGTTCATCTTGTGGTTTATCTTTTGTTCCTCATATTTCTACTTTTTCACGTGTCGGCACTTGGTTTCGTGACGCAGGTATTTCAGCCATTCATGAAAAAGTTCTTCAGGAACT
Organism: Bacillus sp. PPSBB_2; assembly: GCF_045291115.1. Lineage (NCBI taxonomy): Bacteria > Bacillati > Bacillota > Bacilli > Caryophanales > Bacillaceae > Bacillus > Bacillus sp. PPSBB_2. The sequence goes on along the minus strand of NZ_CP147983.1, from coordinate 1,067,909 downwards.
TAATTTAGGACTGATTCCTTGCGTCTTAATTGATAGTACGGCCTTACGGAGTAGTTTATATGATTCACAAGCGAAATGGGGAAAATCAACTCGCTATGGTTGGTATAAAG
>NZ_CP147983.1:985103-1063788 GCF_045291115.1 Bacillus sp. PPSBB_2 | reverse complement strand
CCCTTTTCACGAAACCAAGTACCTACACGTGAAAAAGTAGAAACGTGAGGAACGAAATATAAACCACAAGATACACGAAATGAAGGATATTGATGCAAAAAACGTGTTAATTTGCGTAAAGAGTCAATTTGAAATACAGTTTTCAAGAAAAAGCATTTCAGTAAGGCTTTTCTACAGATTGGTGGGCGACCTGTCACAGGCGGAACGCCTTCAATAGTTAAACTGTCTACGTATGCAAATAAAATCTGTAAAATGGATTGATTTTCATCAAATTTGGTTATCATACTAGTAAATCCGTCCTTTCTGGAGATAGTTTCGGTTACTATCATTTTTCCAGGAAAACGGATTTTTTTATGCATTCATTTTTGGATATTTATGAGTTTTGCAACACCCTCTCATTATGTTTTTGTAAATTCATCTTAGTTTTTACTGAATAAGTTACTTTGTTTTTTAATCGAAAACAACTGAGTGTATGTTTTTCATATGACTCAACCGCTTTCGTTATTATCACTTTACACCTCAAGTGATTAAAAAGCAAGAGGTTTATCTCAAATTCGAGATATTTTTATTGCATAACATTTTGGACTGGAGAATGGTGAATTTCTATATGGGATAGCGTCATAAAAATGTGGCTTTACAACGCTAAGCCTATTTTTATAAACTTTTTCTTACGTTTTCATGTATCCATTTCCGCATCAGCTGTAACTCCTCACTTGAAGCAGTTTCCTTTCCATATATAACTTTCTCATAAATTGGAATTATATCACTACTCTTATGAATACGGGAAAACCATTGTTGAACCGTCTCTTGTAACCTTCTCTTTTCAAACTTCGATAATATTAGCTCCCATTTTATTAGCATTGCTCTTACCTCTTCCGCTGGCAGTATTAAACTATCTCGGTCTTCTTGTTCTGCATCTTCCACCTTTCTCATTCCCTTTACAAAAATAAAAAGAGAGACGATTTACGCCTTCTCTATATAAACTATACTTTATAAAAAATTAATATTACTAATCACCTGCACTTTATATTTAAAAAGTATTCATTTTATTGTATAATTTGATTTCATAATACACCTAGGAGGTTTACGTATGTCAAGACGTTATGAAGAACTAGATTCATTACGAGGTTTAGCTGCGTTAATAGTCGTTATACATCACTGTTTACTAACATTTATAGTATTTTTTGCAGCTTATAACCATGAGTCCATCAATTCCTTGATTGTTCGATTCTTAAGTAACTCACCCTTACACATTATGTGGGCTGGGAGCGAATCTGTAATACTATTCTTTATACTAAGTGGTTTTGTTTTATCTTTACCATTTCTAAACAACAAGACTACTACATATCAAAACTATTTAGTTAAAAGATTTTGTAGAATTTATTTACCTTATATAATTACTATGCTTTTATCTGTTTCATTGTTTAATTTAATAAAAGTTGATAATCCAATTCCTCATCTAAGCGACTGGTTCAACGGGATGTGGTCAAGCCCTCTAACCTTCAAAACTGCATTATCACATTTGTTAATGTTAGGGTTTGATACACATAATATCAATACCGTTACGTGGAGCTTGGTGCATGAAATGAGAATCTCTATTTTCTTCCCTCTCGTAATAATTCCTATTTTAAAATTCGATTGGAAAAAATCATTGATGATAGGTTTATTAACAACTTATTCTTTATGGTTCATTTTTATAATGGCGTCACTTGTAATTAAAGTAGAAGACGTATCCTTTCTTTTAAAATCAATTGGAGATACTTTTTACTACTGTTCTTTTTTTGTTATTGGTGCCATCTTTGCCAAGTACAAAGATTCGATAAAAGTTTTTTATAACCGACAAAGTTCAATTTCTAAAGTAATCATCGTTATCCTTGCAGTTTTAATGTATTCTATTGAATGGATCGTCCCTGAACTAGGGGCACTCAAAAATAGTGGCGGGATTTATTACATTTCCTTACGAACATTCATTAATTTATGTGTTGCTATTGCTATTTTAATATTATTTATGTTTGCTTTGAACGCTGTAAAATTACAAAACACATTAAAAAATGCAAAACTAGTTTACCTAGGGAAGATATCTTATAGTTTGTACCTAATTCATCCTATCGTTCTCTTATCTTCTATTTATCTATTAAAAGAATTTTTTCCTATAACAGCTATTGTAATTTCAGTTCCTTTTATTTCAATTGGCCTTGCAAGCATTATGTACAAATTCATTGAAGAACCTTCAATTTCTTTAGGAAAAAAACTCTCTAATAAACCACAAAATCACTTTAAGAAAATCGCATAGATCATAAATTTTGGAGCGAAATATATTTCGCTTTTTTTTAACGTTTAACTTTTTTACATTTTTTTATATTTTTTTATAGAATTTATTTGTATAATAGTTTTTTAGATACATAGATACAAAAATATTCAAATCGGGTGATGATATACATGCATTCATTAAGTAGTGATAATATTTCTGTCAATAATGAGATTCTTAAAAGTAACAGATTTTCTATTAACAATAAAACGATATATGCGTTCTTTCTATTTTGTCTCATCTTAGATTTTGGTGGTGCATTTGGCATAAGATACTCCGCTTTGTCCTTAGTCACTTTTTATGTATTAATAAAAATGGCACAAGGCCAAATTTTAATTCCAAAGAACTTCCTAATTACTGAAGGCTTCCTATTTTTAATATTGCCATTATTGATTGTTTCATATTCTGCCATTGTCTATGATATTCCATTAGTCAATAGTCTAGGAGAAATAACTTCATTTGCAATTTGGATTATATATTTGATTTTAATTAATCTTGAATCCAAGGATGAATTGATAAAACCCTTCAAGAAAACTGGATTTATCTGTTCTTTAATTGTTATTTTTACATTCATATTAATTTATTGTCTAATATTATTAGGTCGACTTGACATCGTTCTAAATTTACAAACTATGGCTAATGATTTTCGTATCGGGTTTATAGGATTAACACCAACACCAGGAGGTCTATCTTATACAAATTATCCTAATGTGTATTATCGCTGGACAATGATATTAATTCCTATTAGCTTATTATTTTTAAAAGATAAGAAAATAAAGTTTTTACTTATTATGACATCAATATTTCTAATAACATCAACAGGAGTGATTTTATTTGCCTTACTAGGTCTAGCATTTTATCTGTTGATTAATGGTATTATCAAAAAACAATTTGTTAATAGTTTCGTAATTTTATTCCTTGGTTTTCTTTTTTTACTGTTATTTTCAATGATAATAGATATCAGTAATGTTACGGACAAATTATCATCTGATTCATTTTCAACTTCTATTAAACTCGGGCATATTGAATCTGCACTTACTGAAATTTTCAGAACTCCAACTACATTTCTTTTTGGTATGGGTCTAGGTTCTACTTTCTATACCGTCGGGATCAATGAGTTTACAAGTGCTATAGAGGTGAGTCACCTTAATTTAATTAGACAATTTGGTATACTGTATTTTATTCTTTTCTGTTCCTATATTTTTGTGGTTTCTGTTAAATTAATGAAAACTGATGATCTTGGAAGAATGCTTGGAATCAGTTTGATTTCATTTTTTATAGCAGCAGGAACAAATCCATTGTTGCTTTCTCCGATTTTTATTCTATATCTAGTCATTTGTAGAACATACCTAACATTAGATTCTAAGGAACACATAAAACAACTATAATTTTAAAAAAAGACGAGTGAAACAACTTCTCTTTTTTACAGGCTGTGGAGAAAGTCTTCTCCACAGCCTGTTTTTGTGTCTGAACCTCTTTTTATGTGTCAACACTGATAAAAAAGAGGAAAAGGAGAGATTTTTTATGATGGGTGCTTTAAAAAATCATCGTGATGAACGTGTATCTGTTTCTGTAGAAGAGTTGGTTCTACAAGATCATTTCCTTCTTGCGATTGAAGCGACAATTAGTTTTGATTTTATAGAATGGAGTGATTACAATGGCTAGTTTTAGAAAACGTAAAGACAGATGGAAATATCGAATTAGATACAAAGATATGGGAAAATAAAAAGAACCCTCTAAAGGTAGATTTAAAACAAAAAGGAAGCTCAATTAGCTGCTGTTAAAGTAGAAGAAAAATTGCAACCAGGTGGGCAATATGAAGGATATTAAAACAACATTCAACGAATACCTTTACGAATGGTTAAATACCTACAAAAAAGATAATGTAGCTCCCAAAACTTATATGGTCTACCAGAAAAACATTAGACTTCATATTTTATCTGTGTTCGGAGAATTAAGGTTAAAAGATTTAATCAGGATTAAATCTCAAAAATTTATTAATGATTTAATGGAAAAGTACAGTAAAAAACAGTAGAAACAATTAATGTCACAATGCATCATGCTTTAGATATAGCTGTCAACAAACTTGGGATTTTAGAAAAAATCCTAATCCAACATTAAATTAAGAACGACAAGTGTAACCTCAAAGGATGATAAAATAAAATATTATGACATAGACGAATTACAACAATTCTTAAATTATGTTCTTTTAAAAAAAGGATTCGAATACTACTCCCTATTTATGTCTCTCTCTCGAACAGGATTACGTATCGTGGAACGTTTAGTCCTCCAGTGGGAAGATATAGATTTTGAGGAACAGAAGCTATTCATTAATAAAACATTAATCAATACCAAAAGAAGTGAAAAAATTTTATTCGATCCACCTAAAAATAAAAGTAGCAAACGAACACCTTCTTTAGCCTCCCTTTACTATATCTCTTTAAAAAAAAATGAGGATAGAGCAAAATAAACAAGTTCTAAAGAATGGAAAATACTATAAAGATTACAATTTCGTGTTTACACATGAAGATAATTCCTGCATGCTACACCCAGCAAGCCTAAAGTTTCTTTTAGAAGCTAGCAAGAAAGGTAATTTTAAATATATTACCTTGCACAGATTTAGACATACAACATACACATGCTGTCCACTTATTACAAAGTGGGGCAAGTATCAGAACGTTTAGGACATCCCTCCATAGACATGACAGCGAAGCGCTTATCTCTTCACATTAATAAATCTATGGAGGAAAATGCCATAAACCAATATGACGAGTTTTTAAAATCTCTTGGGCAAATTGTGAGCAAGCATTTTTAGAAGTTCACTAAAATCACTTATCACCATATGTTTGGAACGACGGCTTATAAAACGAACGATTATCAAGAGCAAAGACACGCTCAGTGTATTCGCCTGGTTTTGTGCGTCCTAATGCGCGGTCCATCATGTTCATTTTTGCATCTAAGTTATCGATGTAGTGCAGAATTTCTGCTTCTTTTACTAATGGTGGTTTTGGGCTACCCCATTCTGCTTTTCCGTGATGAGAAAGGACGATGTGTTGAAGAATTAATACTTCTTCTGCATCGATTTGCAATTCGTCTGCCGCTTTACCAATTTCGTTCACCATAATAGAAATGTGGCCTAGTAAATTTCCTTCTAACGTATACGTTGTAGAAATTGGGCCAGATAGTTCGATTACTTTACCAAGGTCATGTAAAATAACGCCTGCATATAGTAAGTCTTTATCTAACGATGGGTATAGATTTGAGATAGCTTTCGCTAAATCAAGCATTGATACGACGTGATAAGCTAGTCCAGATACGAACTCGTGATGGTTCTTTGTCGCTGCTGGATAGTCTAAAAATTCGTTTTGATGCTTATTTAATAAATGTCTTGTTAGACGTTGAATGTTCGGGTTTCTCATTTCAAATATGTATTGCGTAATTTTCTCAACCATATCTTCTTTTTTCACTGGTGCTTTTTCTACGAAGTCTGAGATGTCTGTTACTTCATTTTCATTCGCAACACGGATTTGTTTCACACGTAATTGAATACGTCCTTTGTAGTTTAAAATATCTCCAGCTACTTTCACGATTGTTTCCGCTACATATTGTTTCTCAACTTCTGGTGATACGTCCCATAACTTCGCTTCAATATCTCCACTTGGATCTTGTAAGATTACTGTTAAAAATGGCTTTCCATTGCTTGCGATACCTTTTGTCGCTGTTTTAATTAACAAGAAAATATCGACTTGTTCACCAACTTCATACTCTGCAATTTTCTTTTTCATTCGAATTCCTCCACCAAATCAGTTACTTTTAGTATAGCACACTACAACTCATTTTCTTTACGCATATGTGTTAATTTTATAATCTGTTTTTCTGTAAAATACGCGAGTAAATGCGCATGACATGTAAAGAATATGACTTGTCTATCCTTTGCAATTTCCTTTATAAGTTCAATCGTTCGATTCGTCCTTACCGCGTCAAAGTGCACGAAACTATCATCAATAATAAATGGATAATCATGCTCAAATGTTTTTGCTAGTGCAAATCTCAGCGATAAATATAACTGCTCCGCTGTCGCTTGGCTTAGTTCATGACTGTAAAAACGCATACCATCGTTACGCTCTACAATAAACGGCTCTGACTCTGACGGTGAAAAGATTTTACTATATCGTCCGCCTGTTAAATAGACGAAATACTCTTCTGACTTTTGTAAAATACGAGGAAGATGTACTTCATGATAATATTGCTTCGTTTTCGTTAACACCGTTTTTGCGGCCGCATAAGCAGCCCACTTCTTCACTTGTTCACGCACTTGCGCTTTTTTCATTTCCCATTCATGCATTAAATCACCGTACGTACTACCTTCTTCTAAATTCGCAATTTCCATACGATGTTTCGCAATACGCTCTGTCAGTTCTTTCTCTTGCGCCAGACAGTTTTGTACGACTGTCAGTTCTTGCTTTAATTTTCCGTCATAACCGTCAGCTTCGTAATGTTCAGCTAATGATAAACTCGTTAAACGCTGTTCTAACAGATCAATTTGCGGTAATAAACGCCCCACTTGTTTCTCTGCATCTTCACGTTTTTCCGCTAGTTTACCCGCTTCTAAAAACATCTCTTCATCTGTAGACGCTGCAATATGCCATAAACCATCTCGTTCTATTAGTAATTGCTTTAATTGTTCTTGCATAAACTCATATTCTTCTTGCCATTCCGCCAGTTTTTCTTTTAACTGCTTACAAGTTTGGCGCTTCTCTTTCTCATTTTGCATACGGCTTTGTGCCTCGTGTAGCTTACTATACTCCGCACTACCGATAACAGTTTCTAGTTTATGTTCAAATTGCGAAATCATTTCATATAATGAAGATTTTCGCGTGCCTTGTTTCTCTAATTCACGATATAATTGCTGCATTTTTTCAATACGCTCAAACGCCGGCAATATGTGTGCATACGTATAAAATTCAGGAAACATATAGCGCGTTTTATATGCATCGACTTGTTCTCCCGCCTGGAACGTTTCTCTCTCCCATTCCTCATACGATGAAACGACTTTATCATACGCTCGCTCCAACTGCTGTAACTTATAAGACTCACGCTCAAATAATTTACGTATCTCTTCATCTTTTTCTAACTGATAGCGTACAGACATCGCTTCTTCACTTTGTCTCCCGCCGGCACTTTGCTGAAGTGTAAGGAGCTCTTCTTGTAATCCATTTGATGGATCTTTATATAAAACAAGAGCGAGAACAATTCCTACAAAAACAATGACACTAATAAATAAGAGCGCTCGGTTATCTATAAATAAGCTTGTGAATAAAACGCCTGTGTTAATAAGAAGTAACAGAAGACAAACTCTTTGCCACTGCTTTTTCTTTTGCTTAGCTGCTCCTGCTTTCTCTTCATACTTGCGCTTCATTCTCTCTGCGCCCATACCGATAAACGCCGCATCTTGGAACGATTTCTCTTTCTCAACTAACACATTTCTCTCTTCATCCACTAACATTTGTTTCTTAATCTGTCTTATATTTTCTTCTTGTTCTTCTAATTGCTCTTGCGCTACTTTAAAACGATCATCGAGCTGTGCTTTTTGCGTTTCTAATTCGCGCGCCTTTTGCACTGTTTGCGTAATTAACTCTTTCGTTGCCAAACTCATATCAAATGAAAGAACTGTTTCCTTTTCAAAAGTAGCACCAATTTGTTGTTCTAGTTCTGCCAGTTCTTCTTTTATATTCGTAATATTCCCGCTCATATCACGCATTTCTTGGCGTGCATTTTCGTAAGACATATGCTGCATACGAAGTTCTTCTACATAACTTTCTTTTTGTAAAAACTCTTCATCTATTTGAATCGAGGCAATTTCCGATTGCACTGTCTGGATTTTCTTGTGGAGCGAATCAACTTGTAACTGAAGCGGCTCCATTTTCGCCTTCATTGCTTCATAACGCGCCATTCCGTTTACAGGAAACTGCCCGCTCTCGTTCTCTAACACTTTCTCATGCGCACGTTTTTCAATAACGAGTGGCTCAAGCGCTACTAATATTTCATAATCTTGCTTTCGTTTTTCTGCACTCTCTTTTTCCCCGCGAACAGAAGCAAGCTTCTCTTCACTTTCTTTTAACTGCTCTACTTGTTTTTCATACGTGCCAATTTTTCCTTGCCACTCTTTCATCTTCTCTTCAAGTTTCTTCATCTCTTGCAATGACACGTTAATTTCTGGTTTACGCCCGCTCGGCTTGAAGCGCTGGTCCATTTCTTTTTCTAGCTTTTTATCTAACTGCAATAGCGCATCACTTCCGACTGCACTTGCCGAAAATAAATAATTGCCAATATCCGCTTCGCCTAGCTGATGAATATTTTGAAGACCATGCATATCAAATGAAAAGACAGATTCAAATAAACTTTCATTCATCCCGCTTAATATATCGTTTAAAATTTCTTCTCCGCCCGTTTTCCCGTCTTCAAAATAAACGGTCACCTCGCCAGCTGCCGTCTTTGGCAATCGCTCAATTTTCAAACGACCGTACTGCCCTGTTTGCACAGTCATCGCGCCGCCATACTTCCCGCCTTCTTTCGGCTCATAACGGCGCTGTCCTCTCGTCGGAAAACCGAATAAAATACTTTTCATAAATGAGCGAATTGTCGATTTCCCCGCTTCATTTTCACCATATAACACCGTCAGCAAGGAAAGATCCATTTCCACATTTTCTAATTTTCCGTACCCATAAATATGGAGTTTTTCAATTCTCATTTTTTATCCCTCTCTTGCTGGAATAATTGCTCTAAAATAATATTTTCTGCTTCCTTTTGAATCTCTTTCTTCTCTTCTTCTGTAAAAGATTCAATACTATTACGCGCTACAGGAGATGTCCAAATAGTGCGCAATACTCCGTCCATATTGCTGAAAGCTTCTAACTCCTTTAGCACACTACCTACGAAATGATTTTCCGCTTTCAAACGTTCGATTTCCGCAAAAGAAACCGTCTCATTTTTCCACTTCATCGCATATACAAAATCTTTTCGCTCTTCGCCAGATGCTAAAATGTGAAAAATCTCTTCCACGCGCTTTTCGTCACGCAAATAAGGTGAAAGTGGACCTTGTCCTGTGAATACGACAGTTAATAGCGTACCTTCCTCTTCTCTTCGGCATTCATTCATCGCAGTAGATAGGCTCGTCATAAGTTCATCAACAGTTTCAAGTCTATCAATACAAACTTCGATTTCATCCCATACAACATCTGCCGTATGGAAAAATGAACACTGCGTTCCTTGTTTCGTAAGTTCAATAAGGTACGCACCCTTCTCGCCTGTTTCCTTACGATGACGACCTTGTATGTTCCCTGGATAAATAATGCATGGTTCTTCTGATAAAATTTCACGTTTATGTATATGGCCAAGAGCCCAATAATCAAACTGTTTTTCTTTCAACTCACGAATTTGAAACGGTGCATAGCGATTATGCTCTGCATCTCCTTCCACACTTCCGTGAAGCATGCCAATATGAAAAGGCGCATCACTCATTTTCGTATACTGCGCTGTCATATTATCCGTTACCGCTTGCTGCAAATAACTAAAACCATAAATAGAAGCTAATAGCTCACCATTTTTATAAAATGATTTCTCTTCTACATAAGGCTCAGTAAATACATGAACATTTTCCGGAAACTCAATTGCTGCCCAGCTTCCTCCTAAATGATCATGGTTACCGTGAATAATAAAAACAGGGATATCGTACTGCGAAAGTCTCTTCATTTGCTCACGCACAAACACTTGCGCCCTCAAACTTCTCGTCTCCGCATCATACAAATCCCCAGCTAGTAATACGAAATCAACGCGCTCTTGAATTGCTTTATCAACAATACACTCAAATGATTCAAACGTACTTTGCTTCATTCTCTCCCAAACAGACTGCGCAACATTCATCTCCATCCCTTTAAACGGACTATCCAAATGCAAATCAGCCGCATGTATAAACTTTACTTGTTTCACAAATAACGATCCTTCCTATCTTTCAAAAGTTTCATTTTATCAAAATTAAAATCGCTGAAAACTAATAATCATCGAGAATAAAAATATTCTCGATGATTAAAGTTTCATTCTATTTTACCACGCAATGTCATATATTTCTTTGCATATTGCAGCGTTTTATGTCAAAATAATTATAAGATTCTGATTTTAATTATTGGAGGGAATTTTCATGGGAGTATACGTTCTAACAGTCTTTGAAAAAGATGGTTCAAAAGCATTAGACGAATCATTCGAGGCGGCAACTGAAAAAGAAGCAAAAGCAAAAGGTGAATCTATCTTACAAGAAAAAGGATTGTATGAAAAAACACATCGCTGTACATCTACTGCAGGTAAGCTCGTTTTATTCCAGCGCTAAAAAAAGAAGCGTCATCCGCTTCTTTTTCACTCTACTATATCTTCGTCACACCACGTAAACACCACATCTAGAATGCGATTACCGATACGTACGCGTTTATTCCATTTACCTGTTTGGATCTGATGTTGCAATTCAGCTTTCATCTTTTCCGTCCAGTCGTGAATCGTTTCACTACCGTCGTACGGATATACGCTCGGAAACTCTTTCTGCAGTAGATGCAAGCTCTCTGCATCAAAATGAAAATGGAAGAAGTAGTTTGCTGTAAGCGATGGTTCTTGCAATCGTAAAAAATGATCATCAATTTGCTTTCTATTTCGATAGAAAGTAAAGATATTCACTTTACCGCTAGTAATTTGGTCAATTTGAATTTCGTGCTTCTCTATAATCACGTCTTGTCCACCTCGTTGTATACTATCTTTAGTATATATGTCTTTTGCAACAAAGTTAACCATTTTCGCGCGAAATTCATTTCCTTCATTAATAATTCCTGTACCTCCATATGCAATCAGAATAAATAAAAACAAAGTTGAAGGGGAGCGATCACATGTATTTCGGAAGCAAAGGTTGGTATGTAAAAGAACTTAAAAAATTAGGTATCCGTACTTATGAAGGTAAAAAACTAGAATCTTATCGTACGCATGTGTTATCTAGTTTACTTGAGAGAATGAAGAGAGCTTCGGCTTAATAGAATAGCAAGAAGTAAACCTGAAAAAGTGAGACTAATAAAAACACCTCCTAAATTCGCATACTAAGTATGCAAATTAAATGGAGGTGTTTTTATTAGTCTCACTTTTTCAGGGGCGCTTCAGTTTTCATAAAATATTTTTTGTTTCCGCTGAAACGGATAAGTTTTAATCTCAGTTGCATCTAAATTTTCATGGAATAAATGAATAGCTATAATTTGTCTACAATCGTAAGTATGGTAATAATATGTTCCAGACTCCATACACATTGCACTTGTATAGATCGTATTATCTAATATACCGTCTTCTGTTATTACTGCCCCCTTAGGAACCTCACAGTTTGATAAAATATGAAAAATAGCCGATATCCCCTCTTCTTCGTTCTCTATACTTTGAATGTTTTGTTTGCCATATGCTGCCCGTACAAATCTTGATGGCGGAGTGAAATCTCCAGGAAGCCCCATCGTTCCTGAACCTTGGCCAAAAGCACTTAATGGTACATCTCCCCACTTCGTTGGCGCAAATGGCTGCGATTTAAGACCAATATATTGTCTTAAATTTTGTAAATGCCAATTAAACTCGGGACTATTAGTCATCACTCCTATTGGATTGTCATACACTTTTATTCCATCAGCTGTCGGCTCAAGTACAATACACGCTCCCGATTTATCTGCTAAAATCCAATGTAGCGGTGGCGTAATTCCTAAAACTGGTAATGGCACATCTATAAAGGCAATGTTATCAATAGATTTTCTTACCTCTTCAACAGAATTGAACTGCGTGAGGCTCCAAGTCACAAAATCAAATGGCGCTACATTCGTTTTATTGCTATCTATATGATTACTATAAGTAGCGAATCCTGGGAAATAGAGAGTTGCACATGTCATACCAGTTTCATTTACTCCGTCCGCCATCATGACCCTTCCTCCAAAATTAATTCCCATTCCGACAACAGCCTTTTTCGCTCGGATCGTTTCACCAGTTATATTGTTCCACTGATAACGCCGAGGAATGATTATTACTTCTTGATTCATATCTAATGTGAAATCCATTGTTCTCCCAAAAAGATGCTGGAAATTTTTTGTTTGTAACGTCAAACTAGTACACATGAAGAAATCCCCCCCATTTCATAGTTATATACACATTTTATAAAATTCTGATAAATACGTAAATTAAAAACCCTATTTATCACTAACAAAATAACCACCCAAACTAAAAATGCTATAATAAACCCAATGAAACTAAGGGGGCAAATTACTTTGCTTGGAACATGCATTCAATTTCATAAGTTTGGCAATCCAAAAGACGTATTACAAGTTGAATATAAAAATATAGAACCACTGAAAGATAATGAAGTTTTCGTTCGTATGCTAGTTAGACCGATTAATCCATCTGACTTAATTCCAATAACCGGAGCGTACGCACATAGAATCCCTTTACCTAACATACCTGGTTATGAAGGTGTTGGTATTGTAGAAGATGTAGGAGCTTTTGTTTCTAGAGACCTTATCGGTAAACGTGTGTTACCGTTACGCGGGGAAGGTACTTGGCAAGAATATGTGAAGACATCAGCTGATTTTGTAGTCCCTATTCCCGATTCTATTGATGATGTTACCGCGGCACAAATGTATATTAATCCCCTTACGGCTTGGGTTACATGTACGGAAACGCTAAACTTACAACGGAATGATGTTTTGTTAGTGAATGCTTGTGGATCCGCTATCGGGCATCTTTTTGCGCAGTTATCGCAAATTTTAAATTTCCAACTCATTGCCGTGACAAGAAATAGTAAACATACAGACGAATTACTTCAGCTTGGCGCTCATCATGTAATTGATACTTCGACTGCCCCGCTTTATGAAACCGTTATGACATTAACGAACGGGCTCGGCGCGGATGCTGCAATTGATTCTATCGGGGGACCGGATGGAAATGAATTAGCTTTCTCCTTACGTCCCAATGGGCACTTTTTAACTATAGGACTTCTGTCAGGAATACAAGTAAACTGGGCAGAGATTGTCACGAAAGCAAAAGTGCACGCGAACATATTTCATTTACGACATTGGAATAAAGAAGTGTCACCTTATAAATGGCAAGACACGTTTCGTCATTTAATTCGCTTAGTAGAAAATGAGCAATTACGTTTTATGAAAGTCCATTCTACGTATGAATTAGCGGATGTGAAAGCGGCAGTTGATGTTGTACAGTCCGCTGAGAAAACGAAAGGGAAAGTTTTTTTAACGAATTATTAAATTGAGTACATTCAACTATCAATCCATTTAGTAGCATAGAATTTTCAGTAGCTTATGTAATTTAATTAAAAAAGCGAAAGGAGACTCTAACATGTGGTTACTCAAAGCAATTGCGCCTGTTTTAATAGTCGGGGGAATTGTAGTCTATGTAATTGGAAGGCTTAAACATAAATATGACAACGGCACATTAGGTAAGAAAAAATCAAAAGAGGCTCAACTGTTATTAGACAGTTTAATACCTATAGGAATGCTTGTTGGCTGTATGATCGGTTTGATTTTCGGTATATTTTTCCCGAACTTCGCCCTGCTTTCAGTTAGTTTAGGAGCTGGAATAGGCTATTTATTTGGATATTTCGCCTATGAATTTTACAGCAAGACAGGAAACAATTTTTCCTAATCCAAAAGGAATAAGCGGGACAGTACATAGTAATCATATGAAATATGTAACTGTCCTTTATTTTTGCATCAATGTTATCACCTTACCTTTCGCCTACTATACACCTCTTTTATTGATTTTTCTCTCCTCCCCTTTTTGCATATCCGCTTTTTTATTTTCATTGGATCTATATCCAAAGTAAAGTAGCGCACATGTAATAATAGAACCTACAATGTATCCTAAAAAACATCCTAACCAAAACATAGTGTAACCGCCTCCATTCATAATAAATTTTATGTAATATAACTCTTTACATACTCCATCGTTTATTTCTATTAACTATACACTTTCTAAAATTATTCATACCACTAATTCTCTTCGTACCTCAAATAGCAATTTTATTATTTGTCATAAAGTTAACACCTTCTTCAAATACAAAAAATTCCATTTACTTGCTTTTTCTCAAGAAATAATATACTACATTTGAAATAAGCGAGCGAGTACGTCGGCTCTTCTCTATTTTAACTTTAGTCATGAACAAAAGAAAAATAAAAAACCCCCTCAAAGCATAAACTTCAAGGGGTGAGCCTGTTTTTTATTTACTTATATACGTACAGCTGTACCACTTACAGCAACCATTAACATTCCATCACGAACTACTTCGTAATCTACGTCAACACCAACGATAGCGTTCGCACCTTTTTGTTTTGCAAGTTCTTTCATTTCGTCCATTGCGATATCACGAGCTTCTTTTAGCTTACTTTCGTAAGAACCAGCACGACCACCGACAACATCACGAACAGAAGCGAATAAATCGCGGACAATATTTGCACCCATAATAGCTTCACCATTTACAATATCGATATACTCAATAATTTCTTTACCTTGAATTCCAGACGTTGTTGTTACAATCATGACTGACACTCTCCTAATAAGTTGTAGTTTTTTAATTCGCTTTCTTATGTCTTTATTATGACACAGAAAAAATATCTAATCTATTGAATTACCTTACAGGAATGTGACAGTTTTGTAAGAATGAAACGCGCATTATGTTTCATTCTAATAAAGCGCTTTAACATTAGGATACATAAACGACTCTTTATTTTCTTTCCAGTCCTTTTCTACTTCTTTGAAAGTTGGTCGTCCTAATTTTTCATTGTTTTCATGTTTACGAAACCATTTCTTCACATACTGGTCTCCATTTTTATTTTGAACTGTACAAAGGAAACTATTACTGCTATCCTTTAATATTTTTACAATCACGAAAAGGCACCTCTTCCCTTTTAAATAACAGAATAGAACTTGATCTTTTACTATAAGCCCTTCCTCTCTTATAGTCATACGACTCCTCGGCCGCGCCAAAGTTGTAAGATCAAAAAATGATATTCACTTTGTTTACATTTTATTTAAAGAAATCAGAGTTATAGGCATTATGCTTATCAAATATTTTATAGATTTCTAACTTATCATCTAATTTTGCATCTACTAAAATTAATATATTGCCATCGTAAATATATTCTTCATACTTTTTAGCATGTTCTTCTGGAATTCCTAACCCTATAAATGCTCCTATTAAACTTCCAGCTCCTCCGCCAATACCGCCTCCTCCAATAGCTGCTGCGATCGGTCCTGCTGCTACGATTGGACCCATTCCAGAAACGGCAAGTATACCAAGACCTGTTAATAAACCACCGAGTCCGCCTGCTACTCCTCCTGCCACAAGCCCTGTTGCTGAAAAGATATCTGCTTTATGTGCAGTTTCATGATTTACTTTTTCACCCGATTTTTCTTCAAGGTGTTCAATTTCCTTCTGATCTTTTGCAATAGCTGAAATGTTATCTGCTGAGTATCCTTTATCATTTAATTCATTAATAACGAGTGCCGCATCATCAATTGTTCTAAAAACACCTACTATTTTTCTATCTACATTCATAACTATTAACCTCCTAAAGTTTTATATAATATATTTTTATTTTTCTTCATTTCTGTATACACTAATTTTCTTATTAACATAACCATTTATGAAAAAAGCGAATAGTAAAAGCACTACAAGTGAACTACTTAACAAGTAAATTAAATCAAATGTAATATTAATCATCATTTCATTCATGTATACCAGGCTCCTTTTTATTTTTGATAGACTAATCTACTAAACATAGACATCTTACAATTCATCTTCAGTCAATCTCTTTGTAGTATATGTATACCCTTCCTAACCTTTTCTAAACGTAAAAAACTATAATTATATTTTTTCTTATTTATATGTTTAACATTTTTTAAAACGGGTATGTTTATATTGTTATGCTTACTATATGGAAAGGAATATTACGATGAACGCCATTCACTCTACTACTATTTCTTATAATGAAACACCTACAATAACTCAAATTCATCATTTTTATGCTTTAATGACAACATTTCAAACGAATGTATTTATAAGTAAACACGGAACACTTACTTCTATTAAAAACTTAAGCACTCTAGTATCCTTTTTCCTTACTGTAAAAAAGAGAGATCTTGTATTATTTATTTTTGAAGGAATAGATGCAAAAAGAGCTTTAAGAACACTCTTCCCTTCTTAAAAGTTTTGTTATCCCCTATTCCCTCGATTGTTACTTTTCATATATAGTTTTATATTTCAAAATGATTTCCTCTATTAAAAAAGAACCCCCTAATACAATAGGGGGATTTCTAGTTTAGCCTTATGAAAACTGATATAATATATATTACGTTTTTCATTCTTTAGAGGGTGTTGCAAAACTCATAAATATCCAAAAATGAATGCATAAAGAAACCCGTTTTCCTGGAAGAATGATAGTATCCTAAAACTATCTCCAGAAAGGACGGATTTACTAGTATGATAACCAATTTTGATCAAAATCAATCCATTTTACAAATTTTATTTGCCTACGTAGACAGTTTAACCATTGGAGGCGTTCCGCCTATGACAGGCCGCCCACCCATCTGTAGAAAAGCTTTACTCAAATGTTTTTTTATAAAAACGGTATTCCAGATCAATTCATTACGTAAGTTAACTCGTTTTTTACATCAATATCCTTCATTTCGTGTATCTTGTGGCCTTTCGCTTGTTCCTCATATATCTACTTTTTCACGTGTAGGCACTTGGTTTCGCAACGAAGAAATTCCGTTGCTTCATAAACAAATTCTTCAAGAAAAGAATTTAGGGTTAATTCCGTGCGTTTTAATTGATAGTACAGCCTTACGGAGTAGTTTATATGATTCTCAAGCGAAATGGGGAAAATCTACTCGCTATGGTTGGTATAAGGGATATAAAACTCATGTCTGTTCTACACCAGAAGGTGTTATATTGTCGTATGCATTTACAACCGCAAATGTACATGATAGTAAAATAGCTCCTGCATTGCTTCGGGATATACAAAACCAAAATGTGTTATTTTCCGTTGCAGATGCCGCTTATGATAGTCAGCACATTCATGAAATTGCCGGAGCATGTGATATCTTTGCGATTAATCCAATTAACCCGCGTAATAGCGGACCAATCAAAAGTACACATCGTCGTGTAGTGTCTCATTTTCTACAAACTACCTTTGGCAAACAGTTGATGAAAGAGCGTGGAAAAATTGAACAACAGTTTAGTCATCTCAAAGATAAAGGGCTGGAACAGCCACGTTGGTATGGTCAAAATCGCTATCTATTGCATGTTCAGCTAGTTTTTCTGATTCATAACATTGCATATTTATTTTAGTTTTGCAACACCCTCCATTCTTTAAAATAGAAAAGTTTTAATAACCTTGAAGGTAGGAATTTTTAATGAACTCGAAAGCAAAATTTAGTATTCGCTACAAAATTATGGCTGGTTATTTAGTTATCATTTTGTTCTTACTTGTTTCTTTCATTATGTTGAACAATGAGATTTCTAATTTACAAAAATCTCGTAATTTTATTATTGATCACGATTTTAAAGTTCTCAATTTAACAAATCAAGTGGAGAAAGATTTACTAACAATTGAAAATAAAGCGAAAGGGTTTATCATTTCTAATAATCCAAATTACGTACAATCTCTTAATTCTGCGGAAAAGGATTACGAAAAGCATTATCAAGATCTTTTCTCATTATTAGAGGATAACCCATCTCAGCAAGAAAAATTAAAACAGATTAACGAAAATATTATTAGTTGGATAAATAAAGAGATTCACCCACTCATTGCAAATAATAATAGTAATAATGTACAAACAATCGACACGACTCAAATTCAGTCATTACAGTCACAGGTAACTAACTTCCGTAGCACTGAGGAGCAATTAACGAAAAAAAGAGCAGCACAATTAGATACTGAAAATAATAAATTAGAGATTTGGTTATACAGTTTATTGTTCTTACTTTCTTGTATTTCTATTATCATTTCACTCTATATTTCGAATTCCATTACAAAAACGATTAAAAATGTAATTCAAGTTATTAAATCCATTTCTTCTAAAGAAAAAATCACGGAAAGAATTCATGTAAACACACGTGATGAAATAAAAGATCTTGCTCATACAACGAATCACCTACTAGACGAAATATCGAAAAGAGAGTGGTTACAAACGGAGCTTGCAGAATTAATTTTAATGTATCAAGGTGTATCTTCTATTGAGATGTTAGGTAAAAAAATTCTTAGTGGAATTATACAAAAAACGCAAACTTCTTGCGGTGCATTTTATGTACGTGAAGAATATGAAGAAACTGTCTACTATGTGAAAAAAGCTTCTTTCGCCGATCAAGGTGCTGATATTGGGAAACAATCCATTCAAATGGGTGAAGGTTTCATTGGACAGTCTGCCTTAGAAAAGAAAAGTTTTATTCTCAGGGATATACCCGAAGAGTTTCGTTATGTCACTAGCGGAGTATTAGAAATACGTCCTAAAAATTTACTAGTCATCCCTATCTTATTTGAGGATGAAGTGATCGCAGTAATGGAGTTAGTAAGTGTAACTGAGATTTCAGATTTACATCAAGATTTAATTCAACAAACCGTTGATAATCTAGGTTTAACAATCCATAGCATTATGGGACGTATGCGAATTCAAACTCTTTTACATGAATCACAAGCAATGACAGAAGAGTTACAAGTTCAATCAGAAGAATTGCAAACGCAAGCGGAAGAACTACAAATGCAAGCAGAAGAATTACGAACAACGAATGAACAATTAGAGTCTAGAACTGAAGAGGCTGAGCAGAAGACAGCTGACTTACAAATTACCAAATCAGAATTAGAAGAAAAAGCAAGCGAGTTGTTACGCAGCTCAAAATACAAATCTGAGTTCCTAGCAAATATGTCACATGAATTACGCACACCGTTAAATAGTATTTTACTATTATCTGAAATGTTAAGAGAAAATCATGATAACAATTTATCCGACGATGAAATTGAATTAGCAACTGTCATTCATTCATCAGGGAAAGACTTACTTACTTTAATTAATGACATACTAGATTTATCTAAAGTAGAAGCAGGCAAACTAGACATCATTTTTGAGGCAACGAACATAAGTGACATGGCAGCCAATATGCATCAAAACTTTTTACATATAGCTGCACAAAAAAATGTCGAATTTACTATTGAGGACAGTGATACGATTCCTGATCTGTTTTATACAGATGCAAAACGGATTGAGCAAATTATTAAAAACTTATTATCCAATGCATTTAAATTCACAGAAAAAGGATCCGTTTCTTTACATTTTGATTCGATAGAAACAACCAATTTGAGTCATGATATGCAGTCTATAAGTAAAGATTGGATTACAATTTCAGTAAAAGATACTGGTATTGGTATCGCTAAAGAACAGCATC
This sequence comes from Bacillus sp. PPSBB_2, assembly GCF_045291115.1. NCBI lineage: Bacteria > Bacillati > Bacillota > Bacilli > Caryophanales > Bacillaceae > Bacillus > Bacillus sp. PPSBB_2. The sequence goes on along the minus strand of NZ_CP147983.1, from coordinate 1,043,968 downwards.
AACTTATTTTCGAAGCCTTTCAACAGGCAGATGGAGCAACGATTCGAAAGTATGGTGGTACAGGATTAGGTTTATCTATTTGTAAAGAGTTTGCGAGATTATTAGGTGGTTGGATTACGTTAGAGAGTAATGTAGGAGAAGGTAGTACTTTCACGGTATATATTCCTAACCTTCCAAATGGATTACATGATATACAGTTATCCAATTTAGAAGTCGCAGCAACGATAGAAGATGTTATTCCTGCTGAAGTTGTTGAAGAAACTATCGTTACTCCAGAAACAAATAACGTCTTCCAAGAGAAAACAATTTTAATTGTCGATGATGATCATCGAAATATATTTGCGTTACAAAATGCATTAAAAAAACAAAATGCCAACATTATTACTGCCCAAAACGGCATAGAGTGTTTAGAAATACTACAAAGCAATACAAATATTGACCTTATTTTAATGGATATTATGATGCCTAATATGGACGGTTATGAAACGATGGAAAATATCCGAATGAACTTAGGGTTAAATGAAATACCTATTATCGCATTAACTGCTAAAGCAATGCCAAATGATAAGGAAAAATGTTTATCTGCTGGCGCTTCAGATTATATAAGTAAACCATTAAATCTACATCAACTCTATTCGGTAATGAGTGTATGGTTAATAAAATAAGTGAGGTTTAGTTGGAGTGGAAAATAAGTATTATAATTTTGATCCATCAGTAGATACGGATGAGCGCACGAACTTAGAAATTGAATTACTATTGGAAGCGGTATTTAAACTATCAGGATTTGATTTTCGCCAATATGCTCGCACATCTATTTATAGAAGGATTTGTAATCGAATGCAGCTCTCTAATATCCCAACCATTTCAAAATTAATTGAAAAAGTAATTCACGAGGAAGGTGTTTTAGAACAGTTATTAAATGATTTCTCAATTAATGTAACTGAGATGTTCCGTAACCCTGCCTTTTTTAAAGCGCTTAGAGAGCATGTTATTCCTGAATTAAAAAAGCATCCCGAAATTAGAATTTGGCATGCTGGATGCGCAACTGGTGAAGAAGTATTATCAATGTCCATCTTACTTCACGAAGAAGGATTAAGTGAAAAGTCGGTTATTTACGCAACAGATATGAATACAAATGTGTTAGAAAAAGCAAAACAAGGTATCCTCCCGTTAAATAAAATGCAAACTTATACGAAAAACTATTTACAAGCTGGCGGTACACAAGCGTTTTCTAACTATTATTCAACAGATAATCGTTTTGCTTATTTTAATCCATCACTTTTACAAAACATTATTTTTGCACAGCATAATTTAGTAACCGATCAATCTTTTAACGAGTTTCATATTATACTTTGTCGTAACGTTTTAATTTACTTTACAAGTAAACTTCAAAATCAAGTGCAGCAACTATTTTATGAAAGCTTAGGTCACAATGGTTTTCTATGTTTAGGGAATAAAGAAACTCTTCGTTTTTCAAATATAATGCCGCATTATACTCAATTTAATCCTAGCGAACAAATTTATCAAAAAATACAATAAAAAGCGTATGAAATCCTCTGTTTGGATTTCATACGCTTTTTATTTCGCATTCGTTTGTATCATAATGAGACACATATCATCTGATTGCGCTTTCTTTTGTTCTTCCTTGTAAAACCCTTCTATCTCGCCTTCTAAATCTCCCCATTTTCTTTCTGTAAAAGTACGTAATTTCTCTTCAGCCTCAAATTCATCATTTGCAATTGCTTCAAGAACACCATCTGTAAACAATAGTATTTGAGCGTTCTTCTCAAAAGGTATAACTGTCTTTTTAACTTTTATTTCATCAAAAAACCCTACCGCACAACTCCCGCGATCTAGTTCAACTACATTTGTTTCATCAACTAAAACATATCCAGAAGGATGCCCTGCATTTACATATTCAACTGTTCTATCTTCTGTATTAACAACTAAGTATATGGCCGTAAAATAATAGGGAATATTATCATTTTCATTATGTAAAAGGGTCATATATTTATTTAATTCTTTAATGAGGGTGTTGCAAAACTCATAAATATCCAAAAATGAATGCATAAAAAAATCCGTTTTCCTGGAAAAATGATAGTAACCGAAACTATCTCCAGAAAGGACGGATTTACTAGTATGATAACCAAATTTGATGAAAATCAATCCATTTTACAGATTTTATTTGCATACGTAGACAGTTTAACTATTGAAGGCGTTCCGCCTGTGACAGGTCGCCCACCAATCTGTAGAAAAGCCTTACTGAAATGCTTTTTCTTGAAAACTGTATTTCAAATTGACTCTTTACGCAAATTAACACGTTTTTTGCATCAATATCCTTCATTTCGTGTATCTTGTGGTTTATATTTCGTTCCTCACGTTTCTACTTTNTTGCCATGAATCCAATCAATCCTAGGAATGGTGAACAAAATAAGAGTACACATCGTCGTGTATTATCTCATTTTATACAAACTATCTTTGGTAAACAATTGATGAAAGAACGTAGGAAAATTGAACAACAGTTTAGTAAACTCAAAGATAAAGGGTTGGAACAGCCACGTTGGTATGGTCAAAATCGCTATCTATTGCATGTTCAGCTAGTTTTTCTGATTCATAACATTGCATGTTTATTTTAGTTTTGCAACACCCTCTTTAATAACAAGTTCTGGATCAATTAAACATTTAATCGTTTCACGTAATACAGACGAAATAAACATGCAAACTAATGAAGCAGATACACCATGTCCCATCACATCTAATAATATAATACCGTAGCGATTTTCATCGATTTTATACCAATAATACATATCTCCAGCTAGTTTAAATGAAGGTAAGTAACTTGCTTCAATTTTTATATGATCTTCTCGTAATGGGCTACTTAATAAGTTTCTTTGTACTTGCGTAGCTAAATCTAGTTCATTCCGAAGATTTTCTTCTTGTTCTTTATGCCAATTTAATTCCGATTTCAAGCGTAACGCTACACGCATACGTGCTAATAGTTCAACTTTATTTATAGGTTTCGTAATATAATCCATTGCCCCCATATCAAGAGCTTCGGCCAATTTATTTGCATCCTCTAAAGCTGTAACAAAAATAATAGGGATATCTTTAAACTTCTCCTCTTTTTGTAATCGCCTACAAACTTCAAGTCCATCAATTTCAGGCATCATAATATCTAATAATATTAAATCAATTTCATTATGCCTGGAAGAATCTTTTCCAAACTGTATGTATTCGAAGAGCTCTTGTGCAGAATTGAGCGATACAAGATCATGATATCCGGCTTGTTTTAAAATCTTCTCAATTACAAATATGTTAACCGGATTATCATCAACAATTAAAATGGACACAAGTTATTTCCCCTTTTCTTATTTAAAATGTAAATCTATTATTATTTTCTATTTTTCTAGTATTACATACTCAGTTACAAAATGAAAATTTCTTACTCAAACATATTTATACAACAAAAGAACAAACCCCCAGAAATAGGAATTTGTTCTTTCACTCTATAAATTTCTACTTTTAATTTAACACCATTGCTTTATCATTTAAAAGACGATCTAATTCTTCCATATGATTAGTTTCATCTGCAATCATATCTTCTAGCTTTACAACTAACTCTGTCATATTTAATTTCGCTGCCTGTTCTTTTCTCGTTTCATAACGCTTAATTGTTTCATATTCTGATTGTCTAGCGTATTCTAACATTTCTCTAACATCTTCTACTTGTTTCACTGATAAAGGGATCGTAGTAGGTGTACCACCTAGCGTCTTAATTTTCTCCGCTAAATATAGGGCATGTCCTTGTTCATCACTAATTTCAGATTCAAAGAAAGGCTTTAACACTTGTCTATATATACCAGAAACTGTAGCTGCATTATGGTTATACATAATGATTGCTGCGTATTCTCCTGCTAAATCTTCATTCAATCCTTCGATTAGTTCTTTCACATCGTGTGACATTTTCATATCTCCTCCTATACTTAATAAGTACCCCTTTTCTCATGTTTTAAACATCATTATTTTAAATTTTTATGTATCTAAAAATGCGGCTTGCTTCAATTTACTTATCGCTTGTCTTTTAATACGAGAAACGTGCATTTGTGAAATACCTAACCGTTCCCCTGTATCTTTTTGATTTAAATTTTCTCCAAATATATAATGAATAACACTCTTTTCCGTGTCATTTAATACGTTAAAAATATCCTTTAAAACGAGACGCCTTTCTGTCTCTTCATATCCTTGCTCTACTTCACCTACAGATTCAATTCTCGCTACCGAACTACCATCAGATGCATTTTCAACTACATCATCTAAGGAAGATACTCGATAATTATTTTTAGCATCCATAATCTCTAGAACTTCCTCTTCCGATAGTCCTAAATGATTTGCGATTTCTATAATCTTCGGCGAACGTTGCAGGTGATCTGTTAACTCCTCTATCGCAAGTTTAATTTTTCCGCCTAAATCTTTAATTCGCCTTGGAACGTGAATGCCCCAAGTTTTATCGCGTAAATACTTCTTTATTTCCCCTACTATCGTAGGTATTGCAAAAGGCTCAAAAGCATTCCCTATCGAATAATCATACCTTCTTATTGCACCTAAGAGCCCTAACATGCCTACTTGTATAATATCCTCATGCATCGGCCCGCCTTTTGAATAGCGATATGCAATGGAATATACGAGATTTTTATAATGATCAACTAACCTTTCCTGCGCTTCATTACATTGGTTTTGTTGGAAGTCTGCAATTAGTTTAATAACGTCTTCTTTAGTAAGAGTTGTAGGTTGAGATTGGATTTCCATCATTCTCCACCTGCTCTCTTTGTATATATTTTGTCATTAAAACTGTCATGCCCTCATCATGCATGATTTGTATATCATCCATTAACGTATTGATTAAATATAAACCTAAACCATTTTCCGGCAAATGTTCTACTGGTTTACTAATATCATACGGGCCAACCTTACTTCTTAAGTTATTAAAATCAAAGCTAACCCCATTATCCGCAACCATAATTTCTAATCGATCTTCATATAGTCCAAAGACAATTGCAATTTCTCCAACGTCTTCTTTGTATGCATGTTGTACAATATTTGTACATGCTTCACTAATAGCAATTTTCATATCTTCTATATCGTCATAAGCAAAGCCCATTCGATTTGCAACACCAGCCATTGTTAAACGAATAATAGCCACATATTCTGCCTTTGCAGGAATTTTCATTTCTATCTTTTCAAATCTCTCCATCATCCCTAGTCACCTTCTTTCTACTTTTTCAAAATCGGAATTCAAATTTAATATTTCTGTTAACCCTGTAATATCAAATAATCTTTTTAATCTTTTAGATACACCAATAAACTCTAGTTTTCCATCATTTTTCTTAACTGCTTTTAATAGCGCTATAAAAACACCTAAACCAGTACTATCCATATAATCTACGTTATGAAAATCTACTACAATCTGAACCTCTTTTTCGCTTGCAATAGGCATAATCTTATTTTTTAAATCTGATGCCGTATACGCATCAATTTCACCATTAAGTTGTACCGTATAACCTACATCATTTTGCAAAATATTTATTCCTAAATTCATCATTTCCGCCCCCTTATCTCGAACTTTTACTATTTAATTACCCATAAAAATTAGTTTTAAACATATTTTTTTATTTTCATTATAAATAAATTTTCTACACCTTTCTCGGCTTAACACGTAAAAAATACTACCAAATGTTTAAAACTTATAAATTTGTGTATGTATAATGTATAAACATTATTTTTAGGGGGATCTATCTATGGAAGAGCACAACTTTAAAAAGGGAGATTTTGTTCAATTTTCTTATCGACACGATCATGCTACAAAATTAGTTGGTTCCATTATTAATATACTAACGAATACAATTGTAGTTGATATAAGTAATAGCGAGGACTTATCTCATATAGAACCAAGGCAAGTCGTAAGAATAAATAATTGTAAAAAGGTAACGATGGCTTAATACATAATAGAAAGTGTAATGTTAATGAGTGGGGGGGGCTTCATCCTCCACTCATTCCTATGTAAAATACATAAAAAAGCATCCAAATTAGTTTAATTGGATGCTTTTTTATGTATTTTTATCAGTTCATTAACTTTATAACTATATATAATAAACTTAAGATTACTATTTATTATCATACTTACGCTTTCCGCAGCATTCTAGAGAAGAATGTAACGATTAAAATAAAGACGATTGCACCTAATAACGCTGGAAGAACAAAAATGCCTCCCCATTCAGGACCCCAATGACCAAATAACGCACTACCTACCCAAGATCCGATTAATCCGGCAATCACGTTTCCAACTATACCTAACGGAAAGTCTTTTCCTGTAATCATTCCAGCTAACGCACCAATAAGTCCACCTACAATACACGTAATAATACGTCCCACAATTAAACCTCCTATATTCGTTTTATATTGAATTCATCAAGCTTTAGTATGTAACTAAAGCTTGATGAACATATATTATTCTTTATTATCCAATTCATCACTTATCTTTTGTTTCACTTTTCCGACTTTTTCTTTTATCGTTCCCTTCGTTTTTTCCCACTTACCTTCATTTTTCAACTCTCTATCTTCTGTAACTTCACCAATTCCTTCTTTTACTTGTCCTTTTTTCTTTTCAACTTTACCTTTAACTTGTTCTTTTAGTCCGTTCTCACTCATATTTACAATCTCCTTTTCGTAATAGATTTATAGATTTAAAGGATACAAATTTAAATAGAATACATGCATCTTCTTTCTTGTAACCATTCACCGACTCTTTCTAAATCCTTAACGAATAACAAGATTTTCCCTTCATCCAGTTTTTCTTCATAAAAGTTCGCTTCTTCCTCATTAAGCCCTAACTCTTGCATTTTATTTCTTAACTGATCTCCTGTTTTTTGAAAGACGTTAATAATGCTTGTCCCAAGTCCCTCCTCTTTTATCCCAATTGTATTCACGTCTGCATTGTCCGCAATTCTATCTGTCCTATCTTTCTCATGCGTTAATACGTAAATATCTTTTTGGTCTATTCCTTTTTTCACGAGATCATTCGCCGCATTCATGACCTCTTTCTCCGTAATAAATTCATATACAAAAGGTTTACTATACTTCGTTTCCATCTTTAACTTCCTCCTTTAAAATGAATTATTTGTTATATTATATGTAGTACACCCATTTTCGAAATGTTAAACATAAAATATGAAAAAAGTTATGTGAATTTTGATTTTAATAGAGAATGAACATCATCATTTACCACTTTAAAACATCTTCTCCTTACAATAACTACCTAAATTAACAGAAAATTGTTATAATTAAACTTGAGGAGGGATACTATGAAAAAAATCATATCTATATGCGCTCTAACCGCTCTATCTTTCAATTTAATAGGTTGTACAAGCACCTCGGCTACAGATAAAGCTTCACAAGTTAAGCAAGAACATAAACAAAATACCTTTCAATTAAATTCTGCTAATATTACAGACATTGAAATACTGAAAACAACAAATCATACTACTTCCAAATCTCAAACAGACAACGAAAAAATGATACAATCTATCGTTTCAGCAGTCCAAAAAGGCACTCCTAAACAAATCACACTAGATCAAAAAAAGAGAGAATCTGCACATTCTACTATTACTGTTACATATAAAGATGACTCAAAAGAAGAATTTCTTGTGTGGGCTGATAATAAGGAGCAAATTTCGATTGCTAAAGATGAGAAGAAAGATAAGGTAGAAGGTGTGATAGTGAATATTAAAGATGCTAAAATAATGAAGGATTTCTTTTAAAATTCTAATTAACGTTAAAAAAAAGTAGGATTACATCCTACTCTTTTTTTAATCATGCTCAATAAATAGACCTTTATAAAATCTATTTAAGGTCTAATTTTGCTAAATCATGTTGTAAAACATTATTTCCTTCTTGTGGGTTAAATACGATTGCACTAAGACCAAAAACATTCGTAACAACATCTCTATCTTTCGGACGAATGATTCTTACTTCATAAGCAAAAAGTGCTGGAGGAAGAGCTGCTGAACGAAAAGTAACATATCGATTAGGTGGCAATGTTTGTGTTGAAGGGTCTATTAATGGTAATAATACCGGAGAACCTGATGACCAATCAAACATTTCAACTGTTACTCTACGAGTATCATCTGGATCAACATTCATAGCTTCAACAGTAAGAAATAACGTAGCGGAATGTCTACGTAATACACCCGTTGATAAAGTTTCATTATGATGTTCAAAGCATTTTTTTGGAGGGTGACCATAGCCATAACTCATACCAATTCCCCCCTTTCATTTACAATTAAGGACAAGTATTCCTTATAATATATAATGCTATTATTCTTTTATTGAAAGGTATAAAAGCGGATTTCTATCTATATTATTAGATATTTTATTTTTCATTTATTCGCTCTTAAATAATAAAGTGAAACTTTATTCCAAACAATATTGCTATTGCACCAAAGTAAAACAAACTGGACAACCTAGATTTCAAACTGTAAGATTAGATGTTGGTGAAATCGGGCAGCAAAGCATATATAGAAAATAGGTGTTAATGTTGAAAATCAATAAAAAATTTGAACCATTAATTTTTAATATCTTTATGATTTTAGGCATATCTAGCATTATCTCTTTCGTCATGGTTTCAATGAATGTTGGATATACAGCTTTATTTCTCAAATCATGGATGAAAACATGGGGAATTGCTTTCGTACTTGCATTTTTAGCTTCTAAATTATTACCCTTTGTAGTTAAAAAGATAATGAAAATCTTCATTTTTGTTGAGAATGATGCTTAAGAATAAAGTGATGTACTGCGTAGGTTCATTCCAATTAAAAGAGTTTATTATCACAAAAACTTAACCTAGTAAAATGTTTCAAATCGAAGGAAGACACCTTAAAGGTTGTCTTTTCTTTATAAGAGGGTGTTGCAAAACTCATAAATATCCAAAAATGAATGCATAAAAAAATCCGTTTTCCTGGAAAAATGATAGTAACCGAAACTATCTCCAGAAAGGACGGATTTACTAGTATGATAACCAAATTTGATGAAAATCAATCCATTTTACAGATTTTATTTGCATACGTAGACAGTTTAACTATTGAAGGCGTTCCGCCTGTGACAGGTCGCCCACCAATCTGTAGAAAAGCCTTACTGAAATGCTTTTTCTTGAAAACTGTATTTCAAATTGACTCTTTACGCAAATTAACACGTTTTTTGCATCAATATCCTTCATTNCTGTATTGCTTCAGGATATAAAAGATCAAAATGTGTTATTTTCCGTTGCAGATGCTGCTTACGATAGTCAACGTATTTATGAAATTGCACGAACATGTAACATCTTTGCCATGAATCCAATCAATCCTAGGAATGGTGAACAAAATAAGAGTACACATCGTCGTGTATTATCTCATTTTATACAAACTATCTTTGGTAAACAATTGATGAAAGAACGTAGGAAAATTGAACAACAGTTTAGTAAACTCAAAGATAAAGGGTTGGAACAGCCACGTTGGTATGGTCAAAATCGCTATCTATTGCATGTTCAGCTAGTTTTTTTGATTCATAACATTGCATGTTTATTTTAGTTTTGCAACACCCTCTTTATAAGTAAAAAAAGCCCGCCTATTTCCGTAGGCGGGCTTTATCTTTATTACACAATACGAAAGTATACTCTCTTTTTCACTGAAATTTCATGTAATTATACATATTCATGAAAATAGCAGAATTAAAATATGCCAAAATAAAAAATGAGCTAAATCCCCTAAATAGCTATATAGAGATGAAGTTGTTATGACAACATATTTTCCACTTTCAACTTAGTTATCATTAGAATGTTTTTCTACAAAATCAAGGATCCTAGCATTAACTTCGTTAGAGAACTCACCATTGATTGCGTGAGATGCATTTTTCCAATTAACTATATCAATATCTTTAACGTATTTTTTTCCAGTTTCAACTGCTTTTACCGAATTGTGCATTGTACTTTTTTCAGCTATAAGTGCAAGCACTGGAATATCAATATTTTTTAAGTCTTCTTTACTAAATAAATCAGGCGCTGGCGTTTTCAGTTTATAGTTACGCATACCCGACTCGATTAACTTAGCGATAGGCTCATCGTCACTTGCTTCTGCTCCTCCAGCAACATAGCTTAACATCTTTTCTCTTAAAAACTTAGGGACAATAGGAACGGAAGCTGGAATAGATGCCAGAATCATTTTTATGGATATTTGCGCAAATACAAAGACTGGATCTAATAAACTAGCCGTAGCAATATGCTCAGGATTATATCTGGCCAAGTTCATTGTTGTCCACCCTCCAATGGAGACACCTACGATATGCACTCTTTCTAAACCTAATCCTTCAATTACTTCATTTAACCATTCTGCTTGTTGTTTTTGGTTTTCAATCACCTTCGTTTGCACACTCATCCCAGGTTCACCTAGTAAATCTATCGTATAAACAGGCCTTTTTTCTCTTAGACCTTCTAAATTAGGTACCCACATTGGAGTAGATGCACCACGTCCAGGGAGTAAGAGTATTGGTTCCTTATGTTTGTTTTCCTCTTTAGTAAAATAATAAGCACGAATTGTGCCATATTTCGTTTTTATATTTTTCGTATCGTTAGGTTTTGGAAGGAGTGCCATTGATTCATCGTAGGCAATTTGAAAGTCTTCCTTTCCTTTTTCAGATGTAAAGTGACCAACCTTATTATCATGTCTCTTCATTTGAATGCCTCCTTTCTACAACTATATGGATGAACTTTATCTATATATTCATGGTAATTATCCATTGAATTTTTATCTTCTTTAAGACAAGACTCTCATTTAGAAAAAAGAAAATCGTACGTTTAGATACAATTTGGCAACAAACTAACTGTTTTTTGTACATTAATAGACAACTACTGCAAGAATTATAGTTTTTATGTTTTCACTTATCTTTTTAATCAGATGAATGCTTTTTTAGTACATAATAAAGTGAAACTTTAATCAGTGGGGGGTTCATCGACCACTGATTATTAGCTCACACCAATCGGGCTTTTACGGTCAGCCCGCCCCCCACCTAACTTCTTTGCTTCCGCTGAATTTTGAGGTGGGGGTCTTACTACCCGTTAATGCGAGATAAAAAATATAAAAAAATATCCAGAAAAACTGTCACAAAATCCGTTTTTCTGGTTTCTCTATAATACAGGTATCAAATTGAAAGTGAGGTTTAAACGAACATGTTAACCATAGAAAATGAAGAAAGTCATGCTTCTAATATGACCTTTGAAGATTTATTTAAGCAGTACTATGCTTATGCTGTGAAACAGATTATATGGATTGTTAAAGATCAATCTATCGCTGAAGAGTTAGCACAAGAAGTATTTTTACAATTATATCGTAGCGATTGGAAAGGAATTAAAAATATACCTGGATGGTTGATTAAATCTTCTACTTATGTAGCTTATAACCATTTTCGATTTGAAAAAAGGCAGCAAGCGAAGATTGATAAGGAAATACAATACCATGAAGTACAAAATGTATCATCATTAGACGATGATTGGATAAGAAAAGAAGAAATTACAAAGGTCCAAACGACACTAAATAAAATGAATGATCGAGAACGAACCCTTTTACTAATGAAATTCTCTGGTTTTCAATATAAAGAAATTGCAGAAGTACTTCAAATTGAAATATCTTCTATAGGAACATTATTAGTCCGAGCCAAAATGAAATTCCGCAAGATTTATAAACAAATAGAGGAGGCATAACAAATGAAATGTTATGATATCGGGTTTATTCAAACATATATTGATGGAGAACTTTCTCATGATATAAGAAAGGAATTTACAAAGCACCTAGATACATGTGAAGCATGCCAAGATTTATTAGTAGAAATTAGTAAATTAAATCAATGGGAAAACGTAATGCTAGATGAAGAATCTGCAAATTCACCACAAGAAATCAAAATTGATATAGAACAAGCATGGAAAACATTTGAAAGTCGTTCCAAGTTAGACAACGTTTCTAATATAAATTACAAAAAACAACAAAAGAAAGGCATCTTTACAAACATGAGTAAAAAATCAAAATGTTTCATTTATACAGCAGTAGCTGCAGCTGCACTTTTCATAACAGCAATGATTCCACAAGTACAAGTGGCGGCTACAAATGTCGCTTCATATTTTTCTGATGCAATTACAAATGATAAAGTTGTAAATGAAGGAATAAAAGATGAAAATGGTATCACACAAGATATGATGAAGAATGGTAAATATATTCCTATTGATGAAAAAATTACAGATCAAGGTATTACTGTACATCTCAAAGAATTATTTATCGCAGATTCACGTATATCAGTTCATTATAGAATGGAAAAAGCTGACGGAAGTTTAGTACCATTTGAATTTGATACATCAGGATTAGATCTCCAAAGTGATGGTATAATTAATGGACAACAAGAGGAAAACCCTGAGATTAAACATGATGGGAGACTATCATTTATCCATGATTCAGATGATCGTCTTCCTTTTGAACTTATGGCAGCAGGTAAAAAATTAAATGAAGTGGGCATTCGTGATAATGATAAACCCGAAGGTGTCGCTACATTTGTTATAGTTCCTGGAGGAAAAGACGATTTTAAACAGCCCCTTACTTTAGATGTAAATATAACTAGAATTGGAAAAGTAATTGGATCTTGGAAAGCTCAAATTCCAATTGATACTTCACATTTGAAAAATAATACGAATTAACATGAAAAAAAGAATAGAACAATATGTATCTAATTCTCAGTTTATATGTTTTCTTGTTTTCGTTACATTTATTTCGTATATAGTTTTTACTCTATCTTTTATTTATGATTTAAGACCATTATAAGAAAAAGCCCTCTAAAAAAGTAGGAAAATAAATAACCGGTTTCTTAACGTATAAGGAATCGGTTATTTTGTATTTAAAATGCGTCTAAACGTACAATTTTCTTTTTATAAAAAAGAATAGACACCCTAAGGTGCCTTCCTCCGACTTGAACCATCTTAATTTTAATAATATGTATTGGACTCCCGTCCAACTATTATTTTACCACGTTAAGTTGTTTTGTTTATTGAGAAATACAATGTTTTATTTATGCTAATCTTCTGTATTAGTTCATTTTGTAGTCCGTGCAGCGGTTAACAAGAAAATAATAGCATTGATGACACCTAAAAGTCCCTGCTTAATCCACATAGATAATGCAGCATTTGTGCCAATGGCTAGAAAAATAAGCATTACTGTGTATCTATTGAATCTCAGTATAGACAACCTCCCGATGGGACTATATTTAAGGAAATTTCATTATTTTTTTGTTCCGTAAAACATTGTACTTCCTAGTGAAGAGAAATTCAGTTTTACTTCTATAACTCGCCCTGTTTCCACTCTTTATTATGGATATCTAATCCTTCTTGACCAAAGAAATGGAGAATAAATTCTTTTTCATCACTATCAATTTTTTTAGCTAGTTTAGATCCCTCCATACTTTGCTTTTTTCCTGAACGTAAATAATGAATTTCTTCAAAGTCTTTAACTACAGATTCGAACTCTCCATCATACCATTTGTTCAGAATAGATTCATATTTTGGTCTTTCATCATTATTAATAACATTTAAGTTGTTTTTTAAGTATTGAATGTTTTCTTTCGTCATTTGAAATCGCCCTACATCACGGGTACCGGAAACATGAAGATTATTCCCATTGAATTTGAGTTTTTGTAAAGACATATGTATCATCATATCATTTATAGTTTGCTCGTTTTGAATTTCACCAATCGACTGTGCCGCTTTAGAGAGTTCATCTTCACTTACTATATAACTATCTTTTTGCTGCTTTTGAATGGTTTGAACTTTCGGTTTTTCCTGAACCTTTTCTTCTTGTTTAGGTTTTGATTCAGTTGTAGTCTTCTCATTTGAGCTACAAGCAGCCATTCCCATAAGCAATGTACCGCATGTTAAAGCCATTAGTAACTTTCGGTTCATTTTTTTCCGCCTATCTGCATTAGTTATTTTAAACAGTTTTTTAATGTAAGATTTCTCATCTCATAGTAGCAAAGAATGTATCTATATATTGTCATGTTTTGTCGAAGAATAATAAAAAAACAACCTAGATCCTATAGGATCTAGGTTGCTTTTAATACGTAAACGTAATCGTCACTAAAGAATACCCTTCTTTCGCATTATAAGGCTCCGCTTTATAAGAAACTCGATTTGCCCCTTGCGGATAATCGATTTCGCCAATTGCCTTTTTCACATCTTGCAGTGCACCATTCATTGATTGCTTGTATAGCACTTCAATTTTCTCTGGTTTTGCACTATAGCGTTGCTGCATTTTATTTTTTAATTCGGTATAGTTATTTGCGATATATTCATTTCCTAAATAGTTTAACTTTGTATCTTTTAATATTTGTTGATATGCAGGCGTTTTCGTACTACCTGCCGCAATTTTGTTTGTCAGTGTACTATAATAATTCGTTGTAGCTTGCGGGTAGTCTCCGCGGTTCCACTCATGATTTCTTGCGATTTGTTCATCTGATAAATTGAAATACGAATACGTGACGCGGCCCTGCTCATCTGGCACTGGATCATCGAATGTTGTATCAAGGTGATACCATTTGTTTTCGATTTTCACTAAATTCCAAGCATGAGGTTGTCCGTCCCCAGTTCCTGTCACAAAATGATTTTCAATTCCTGCTTCTTTTAATAATTGATAAGTTAATAGTGCGTAACCTTGGCAAACCGCAGAACGATTTACAAGTGCTTCATATGCTGTGTAAGCTTTATAAGACGTATCATAAGAAACATGCTTTACTACGTAATCATGAATCGCCTTCACTTTTTCGTGATCATCCATTCCAACTTGAGTAATAGAAGAAACGATTGCTTTCGCTTGTTTCATGACATATTCCGTCTGTTCTTTCGTTTCACGATATGTAATCTTAAGCGTAAACGTATAATTTCCAGGTGATCCAGAAAGTCCATATGAAACATTCGATCTATTATTATTTGTATACTCATTTTTACTTGCAACTTCTTTATATGCGTTAAAAAGTGTATTCATCACTTCTTCTGTATTATTATTTTTCGTTTTATATGGAAGTGTAATATTTGTCTCGTATGTATTAATACGCTTTTGTACTTCCTCTTTAAAAGCTGTTAATAATGCCGCATCTCCTGTGTCTTTCACATCGGCATTTTTATATTTCAAAGTTTTATATAAAAACTGCGCATACTGTTCACGTGTTACTGTGCCATACGGTTCAAAATTCCCGTTCCCTGTGCCATCTGCGATTCCATTTGACTGCACCGCACTAATTGCATTTTCTGCCCAAAATGGATTTGGAACATCCTTAAAGGTATGTTTTTGTTTTGCCGCAAGATGGAAAGCATTTGTAAGAATTTGTGCCATTTCCGCACGACTCACAGAAGCTTTCGGTCTAAATTGGCCATTTTCATCACCTTTAAAAACTCCTAAATTCGTTAAAGTTAACACCTCTTCTGGGAACATTGTAGAACTTTGATTAATATCACCGTAAGGATTTTTAAACGTAGATCCATCCTTTAATACGTAACGAGTTCCACCATTACTAAACGAACCGCCTTGTTTATTTGGTACTAACACTCGATAAATTAAAGCCGCAACTTGCTCCCTTGTCGCAACATCTCCAAAACCAAATATCCCATTTCCATAACCGGAAATAATATTCTTACTCGCTAAATCTTTAATCGCAGGATATGACCAATGTGATGTCGGCACATCAGAAAAAACACCCACTTCAGCAGCTTTTACATCGCTGCCATTTGTATATAACAACGCACCACCAATCAGTGATAATGATGTAATTGATTTTAATAGTTTTGTATACATAATGTCTTCTCCCAATACGCTCTCTATTTTTGTTGGTTTATGTCGAAAAATCTAAAAATATGACAAAATATATTATACAATTAAAAGTTTTTGAGGGATATATTGAATTTTAAAATATGCAAAAATTCATATTAATATATTTTTCCGTATTAATATTATGTTGTTTTGCTTGTGAATATATATAAGTAGTCAAGTCAACACAAATAATAAAAAGACAGCTATCCATAGATAGCTGTCTTTTTATTGAATCCAATTTAATTATTTTGAAAATCTAGCATACCCCAAGAAGTGCTTTTGAGTGTATGAACTATTTATCTTACTTTTAATTACACCTGTTGTTTCGTCAGCAGCATGAATATATTCACCATTCCCTAAATATATTCCTAAATGAGAAGGACCCGCTTTATATGTATTCTGTAAGAATACTAAATCTCCTGGTTGAGGATCACTTATTTTTGTAACCATTCCCCAGTATCCTGCAACACTTGTTCTCACAATGTTATATCCATTATTTTTAAATACGTAATAAATAAAGCCACTACAATCAAATCCATTTGGTCCTGTCCCAGCTTCAACATACGGCTTTCCAAGTTGTTTTAAAGCTAAATCAATTACTCCAGAAGAACCAGAATCTGTTTGGTTTAGGTTCATCCACTTGTCGCCTTCCCATGTTTTAATCTTCAACCATCCACTAGTTGTCCCATCTATTACTCTAAAATTCTGCGGACTATATAATGCTCCAGCGTTTGCTTTGCCTGAACTAAATGAAGGCTCGTTATACGCATAGAATGCTTTTTCTATGAACCTTTCTTCTCCATCTAGATTCAGCCATTTCTCGCCTTCCCATGTTTTAACCTTTAACCATCCATTAGGTGTCCCATCCACAACTCTAAAATTCTGCGGATTATATAATGCTCCAGCGTTTGCTTTTCCTGCATTAAATGAAGCTTCGTTATACGCATAGAATGCTTTGTTTATGAATCTTTCTTCTCCATCTGGATTGATCCACTTATAACCTTCATAAGTACTTACCTTCATCCAGCCATTTTCTTTTTTTTCTACTACTCCCCAATTTTGCGGGTTAAATGGTGCTCCATAATTTGCTTTCTGTGCATTAAATGAAGGCTCATTATATGCATAAATCGTTTTGTTGACGGTAATTTGTTCAGCCGCAGGATTCATCCATTTTTCGCCTTCCCACGTCTTAAATTTAAGCCAACCATCTGTTGTTCCATCTACTATTCTAAATGTTTGTCGCCCGTACTTCGCTCCAGCATTCGCAACCTTTGATGAGAGAGAAGGTTCATCATATGCATAGAAATCTCCCATGACACGTTCTTCCCCATTCAAGTTAATCCAAACTGGACCTTCCCATGTTTCAATCTTCCACCAGCCATTATCTCTTTTTTCCATGACTCCTACATTTTGAGCACCATACTCTGATCCGCCATTTGTTTTAGCTGAATTAAAAGATGGTTCTTTATACCCATAGAATGATTGATTCACGTATTCTGAACTATTAGCAGCGTGAGTTACCATACTGAATGTCGAGATAGATAGAATAAAAAACAATAAGATTCCTATACTTTTCTTAAACATAAAAATATCCTCCCTTTTATTTTGTCTAATATATAATTTTCGAAGCAAAGAATAGATATATCCTATTTCATTATTTTAATTCTCACTTTTTTACGTCCCCATTCACGTGCTTGCTTTTCTGTAGGAAACAGAACATCAATTTTATTGCCTTTAATAGCCCCACCTGTATCTCCAGCAATTGCATCACCGTATCCTTCAACCCAAACTTTCGTTCCTAGTTTAATAACTTTAGGATCAACTGCAATTAACTTGATGTTAGGATTTTTTCCTATGTCTATTCCAGACGCCGTAATCCTTTCATTTGGTGGACTACCTTCTACACTATATGCAGTAGCTTCCACGTAGAATTCTACGCCTGTATCTTCCGCATTTAAATTCATCCACTTGTCGCCTTCCCATGTTTTAATCTTCAACCACCCACTAGTTGTCCCATCTACAACTCTAAAATTCTGCGGACTATATAATGCTCCAGCGTTTGCTTTGCCTGAGCTAAATGAAGGCTCGTTATACGCATAGAATGATTTGTTTATGAATCTTTCTTCTCCATCTAGATTCAGCCATTTCTCGCCTTCCCATGTTTTAACCTTCAACCATCCATTAGGTGTTCCATCCACAACTCTAAAATTTTGTGGCCTATATAATGCTCCAGCGTTTGCTTTTCCTGCATTAAATGAAGCTTCGTTATACGCATAGAATGATTTGTTTATGAACCTTTCTTCTCCATCTGGATTGATCCACTTATAACCTTCATAAGTACTTACTTTCATCCAGCCATTTTCTTTTTTTTCTACTACTCCCCAATTTTGCGGGTTAAATGGTGCTTCATAATTTGCTTTCTGTGCATTAAATGAAGGTTCATTATACGCATAGATTGTTTTGTTGACAGTAATTTGTTCAGCCGTAGGATTCATCCACTTGTCGCCTTCCCACGTCTTAAATTTTAGCCAACCATCTGTTGTTCCATCTACTATTCTAAATGTTTGTCGCCCGTACTTCGCTCCAGCATTCGCAACCTTTGATGAGAAAGAAGGTTCATCATATGCATAGAAATCTCCCATGACACGTTCTTCCCCATTTAAGTTAATCCAAACTGGACCTTCCCATGTTTCAATCTTCCACCAACCATTATCTCTTTTTTCCACGACTCCTACATTTTGAGCACCATACTCTGATCCGCCATTTGTTTTAACTGAATTAAAAGATGGCTCCTTATACCCATAGAATGATTGATTCACATATTCTGAACTACTAGCAGCGTGAGTTACTATACTAAATGTAGAAATAGATAAAATGAAAATTAATAGCAATGATACGCCTTTTTTAAACATATAAACTTTTCACCTCTTCCTTTTTTTAACAGTATATTACCATAAGTACATTAACATAAATTTCTTTATTTATCTATAATTTACCATATTAATTGGTAAACAATTTAGATTATTATATTTCTTTTAAACCCTCTCTATTCAAGGCATAATTGGGTTCAATGTAATATGAAATACAAGATATGCAATATTGCATATCTTGTATTTTTTATATTAAATTATTAATCTATTCCTTTCTTATACAAAAGTATCTAATTTTTGCTAGTTTCTCTTCTTTTTAAAATAACTATTTAGAGATAGTTTTATTAAATTTTTCACTACTAGTCACAAAAATATCTTATAATCTTTATATAATAAATTAATGTATTAGGGGTAGATAAAATGCCAGTTACACTCGAACTTATTCTTTTCATTCTTATAGCAATTAGTGCTGTTGGCTATTTAATAAAAGAATTTCAAAAAACTAGGAAACGAACACTTGGAATTTCACTAGAATTTTTAGTTCTTTTCTGGTCAATATGGAGAATATCAACTATCATAATCTAATTTATAAAACATGAATTCCTTCGAATGAAGTGAAACTCTAATCAGCGGGGTTATAGGATAAATTTACCAGTATTTTTACCACAACATCCATGTTAAAATCCCTTGTGAGTACGACATAACTCGACCTTATGAAGCTCCGCAGCTTTTATCGCGGAGCTTTTTTTATTTAAAATAACTATTTTGTTCACTTTTTTGATACATTTACGAAACATTCATATGTTACGTTATATAAGTCCTTTTTTAAATCTTATTCATTCTAGCAAAAAGTCCTAGTCCCCCTAGGGCTTTTTGCATTCAAACAATGAGTTGTATTTTTTCTCAATAACCGAAACTACTTAAGGTGGTAAAATAATAATTGGACTGGCATCCAATACCATATTACAATGGAGCAAATCGCAAGAAGGCACCTTAGGGTGTCTTTTTTATAGAGAATCGGTTTAAAAACTACAAATAAAAGAACCTCAATAAATGAGGTTCAAAAAATCTACTATTTTAAATTACCTTCGTAAAAAGCAACTCCATTTTGAACATGTTTTAAGTACCACGTAATCGTCCCGCCACAAACATTTTCATTAAAACTATTAGCATATACTCCATTTGAGTAATAAAGAGTTCTTTTGAATTTACCATTAGAATACTCATAAGGAATTGAGCATGTGGCTTGCTTCGGAGAGCTCACAGCTTTTTGTGTATCAGCTGAAGCTGCACCAATTCCTCCTGTTAATGCAATACCTGTTGCTAACGCTCCTACTACTAATTTCTTGAACATAATAAATCCCCCTTTAATAGTTTTTATAGATTACAACTTAAATGTATCACTTTTATAATTTATGTAAATATCTTGAATATGTAGAAATATTTATTTAATTATTGGTAATATTGGAATTTCATTTTATCAAATGGAAAATAGAGGAATTGGAAAGGCATGTGAAAATACAGCTAGGTTTATATTAAATGAAAGTGGTTCAAGTCGGCGGAAGGCACCTTAGGGTGTCTTTTTTGTACATAAAAAAATCTCACCATCTTATAGAAACGATAAGCCCTTTAAAACAATAATTGCAACTATATTAATTTTACATTACATTAAGGTTAGAGAATGTTCTTATTTTAATAAAGTGCTAAATAGTAGGTGGAAAAATGGAATTTAACGATTTGGGTATTACCATTAAAGAACTTAGAATCAAAAAAAATATATCACAATCCGAATTATGTCATGGAATATGTTCACAAAGTCAAATTAGCAAGATTGAAAAAGGTATGATTTATCCATCTAGTATATTGTTATATCAATTATCAGAAAGACTTGGTATTGACCCAAATAATATATTTGCACTAACTCAAAACAAAAGATTAAAATATATAGAAAATGTAAAATACGTAATAAAAGATTGCTTAAAGCAAAAACAATATAAAGAACTTTATGAAATAGTAAAAAAAGAGAAAAACTTAAATAATTTTCAAACAAAAGATGAGAAACAATTTCTAATGTGGCATGAAGCAATTGCTGTATTTATGGTGGATAAATCAATAAAAACTGCTTTAGATTTTTTAAATCATGCATTAAAACTGACTTTAACTAATTCTGATTTTTTATCAGAAAGAGAAATAGATATTATGCAAACAATGGCTATATTTTATGCAGAAAATAAAGAATATGAAAAAAGTATTAATATATTCAAAAGATGTTTAACTAATTTTAATAAATTAGATTTTCCTAGAGATAAAGAAATTAAATTAAAACTCATGTTAAATTTAGCAAAATGTTTCGACTTCACATATCAATATGAAGAGGCAATAAAGTACATTGATAAGGGTATCAAATTAGCAATTAATCTACATACTTTATACCTACTAGGTGAACTATTCTATTTAAAAGGTCAGTGTTTATTAAAAATGAAACAACATAATGTAGAAGATGTTATTTATAACTGGAAAAAAGCATTATTTATATTTGAACTAACAGAAAAAGAATATTATACAAAAGTGATACCAGATGAACTTATTGAATTACAAAATAAAAAACACTCATAATTTCATAAAAACTACTTACAAATCCTATAGAAAAAATCCTTATAGCTTTTAAACTTAGATCGATAATATTAAAATAATTTAAGCCGGCGGAAGGCACCTTTAGGTGTCTTTTTTTTATTTTTACAAGGACCTGCTCAATTAATTCTTAAAAACATAATAGGGAATATTGTTTTATTTATCTCATTTTCATTCATGCTATATATAAAATTCGTTAATAAACCCACCTCAAATACTAGTTCCTTTTATAAGCCGTTTTTTTGATGTAGATGACATTATTCTCAATACAATAGAATGAATTATTGGAACATACTTAGCAATATATATCAAAAAAACATAAAAAAAACCCTTCACCTTAAGGTAGAAGGGATCTTCAAATTTCCGTAAAGATAACCCAAAGCGTATGTGCACCTGCATCTGGATATCCTAAACTTCTTTCGCCAACTACCGCTCCTCTGCCGAAAAATCTTTCACCGATAGATTGTATGCCGTGAAGTGCTACTTGTAACATTTCAATTCAGATATACGACAGTAAAGAATACATCATTACAGTGTCAGCAAGAAAAAGTGTATTCTGCATTTCTGAAAACAGTAGATGGCAGATTATGACCTACTGAATCTGCTAAGAAAGAATATACAAGAACATCCTTAACATCCTCTCTATTTCCACTAATGATGACATCAAGGAAATCTTCTACTTGGAATTCTGGAGTAAACAACACAATCTTAGTTGTTCTGTTTGGTTCTAAAGAAACAAAAGTACGAGAGATTTCAACTAATTCATTTTGAGTTGGGAAAAAGGTGTTTCGACTTCTCTTAACAGTTACCGTTACATTACTAGTATGGCAACGTGAATCATTGTTTAACATAATGTTGAGAGCAGTTGGAATAATCCCATTTTCAGAAACTGGAACTCGAAACACTCCAGTAGATTTATGAGCCATATAATCACATCCTTCCAAAATAAAATATATTTACAATATATTAAATGCAAAAAACGTTCATTTTGATATGGACAAATTACATGATTAATATATCTATAATAACCCTCGGTATTACTAAGCCAATGTTTTAAAAGATTAACAAATATCGCGAGAACCAATCGAATGTATATTAAAAGTAAAAAGAATAAGTTGTCTAAAAGACCCCCTATTTTGAGCCAATAATGAGACATTATGTTAATCTTATATGTATAGTTGCACAAAATTGAGAAACTTAAGGAGACAGATAAATTTTATGAGAAAATTATCTATATTACTTACTTTCATTCTAGTATTAGTCAGTGTTACGGCTGCTTGCACACAAGATAAAACAGATAGTGCCGTTGAAAATGGTCCAATAGAAGAACCAACCGCAAAAAATGAAAATGAAGAATTAATAAATTTTGAAGAAAAAGAAGATATGAGCCGCTTGGAACAAGGTATTTTATTAGTTGGTGAGAGTGTTAAGGGAGGCTATTACTTGACCGCTGTTCAAAGTGCCTATTTAAATGCTAGCAACGATTCCGTCATTGTTAATGTCTCTGTAAAAAATGTACGAGGTCAAACGATTGGACTATCAGAATTAAAATATAACTTAAAAGATGAAAAAGATGGAAAGATTTATAAAGGAAAGGTGCTTGATCAAAACCCTTCTGATATACAAGTTAAACCAAATGAAACAGTAGAATTGAAAATAGCTTTTGAAGTACCACGTACCGCAGATGAATATATGTTTTATATTGAAAGCTCTTTAGACCCTCTACAAACATACTGGAAAATTGATAAGCTGCAATCACAAACAAACTAAGTCTAAAATAAGCAAAAAACAATGAAAAATTTAATATATATACAAATGAATACTATATAAACGTAAGACCATCGATTTAATGAATCGTTGGTTTTTTTCAAAAAATGCCCCATTAAAAACTAAGAGATAAAAAAGAACTAATCTCGAGAAGAGATTAGCTCAATATATCCAAAGCTATTATGGTACATAGTTTTATGAGCAAACGTTATATAATGTTGTATGGGATACATAACCTGTCATCCCTTTATATGTAACTTTTAACCACTGTTTAGAATTACTGTAATGACCTTGAACATATTCACCAGTTACCCATGTTCCAGTAATTTTCGTACCATCATTAAATGTATGTAAGACAGGTGAATCGACAGTATAACCACTGCGCATCTTTGCACCATATACACCTACCGTACCTCCCTTTGCACAAGCTGCTACTACATTTTGATTTTCAGTAGCATTCGTAGCCGCGAAAGCAGAGCCGTTAAATGTAAATAAAGTAAATATAAAAGCTGTTAGTACTGTACAAATAGATAAACGACGTAACAAAATAAATTCCCCCTTTTTTTATAATTTACTTCTTCACAAATGATTATCTTAAATATTCTAACTATTTTCAATATATTAATGTTGAGAAATATTAGTTGTATTTTTGAAATAAGATTTTATCAAAAATAGTAACAAACTCATATTTTACTGAGAAAGAACCGAAAGAAGTCTTCTACATATCAACTATATAAAAATCCCTCCACCTTAAGGCAGAGGGACTTTCCAATTCCTATTTCAAACTACCCGCAATCTCCGTAAAGATAACCCCAAGTGCATGTGCACCTGCATCTGGATATCCTAAGCTTCTTTCGCCAACTGTACCAGCGCGGCCCATGCGAGCTACGATTTCTTTCGTGTACTCTGCTCCTTTGACCGCTGCTTCTGCTCCTTTTTCAAAGGCAGTTTTTACGTCTACTTCGTTTGAGGCGCTATCTAACCAAGAATCTACACATGGAGCAAGTGCGTCAACAAGTGTTTTGTCACCAACTACTGCTCCTCTGCCGAATGATCTTTCACCGATCGATTGGATGCCTTGCAATGCTGCTTGCAGCATTTCAGCGAATTCTTTCACTGTTAACTCACGCTTCTCGCCTGCTGCTTTACTAGCTGCGCGGAATGCTCCGCCCCAAATTGGACCAGAAGCGCCGCCGCAATGTTCCATAATAATCATCGAACAACCGTCAAGGAATGATCCGATCGTTACGTTCTCTTGATCTACAATCGAATGCCACTCACGTTTTAATTGCTTAAATCCTTTTGCTACACTCATTCCGAAGTCGCCGTCACCAGCATGCGTATCTAGCTCACAGAACGGTACTTCATTTTTAATAATAATATCGCTCATTTTATCAACGAGATAAATCATGTTGTTTAATGTGATAACATTATTTTTTATCACAGCGTGTTCTTCCGCCGTTTCTAGTTCAAATGAAACTTCCTTCTCTTCTGTCTCTTCAAGTACATTTACGTACTCTACACTTTCAACTGGACCGTCTACTTTAAACGCTGGTGTATTACATTCTTTTGATAGTAATGTTTTTAGCTCTTCATCTAACTTCATTACCGTTAAAGACATACCAGCCATATCGATACTCGTCATATAGTTGCCGACGAATACTCTATTAATTTTAATGTTTCTAGCAGCTAATTCTCGCGTCACTGCATTGTTAAATAAGTAAAGTTCCTGCAGTGGTGTTCCGCCAAAACCGTTAACTAGAAGTGCGATTTCCTCGCCATCTTTTACTCCTAAATCTTTCATTAAATCATTTGTCATACGGTTAGCTAGTTCATCTGCTGACAGCATTTTTTCACGCTTAATTCCTGGTTCGCCGTGAATACCTACGCCGTATTCCATTTCATCTTCCGCAAGTGTGAAAGTAGGTGATCCGCTCGCTGGAACTGTACAAGACGTTAACGCTAAACCGATTGTGCGCACGTTAGCCGCTGCTTTTTCTGCTACAGCTTTCACCGCTCCTAAATCCATACCTTCTTCCGCTGCTGCGCCGGCAATTTTATGAACTAAAATAACTCCCGCAACGCCGCGGCGTCCTACTGTATATAGGCTATCTTCTACCGCAATATCATCGTCCACCTTTACGTAGTCGACTTCAATTCCATCTTCCGTCGCTAAATGCGCACCGTTTTTGAAATTCATAATATCGCCGCTATAATTTTTAATAATTAATAACGTACCTTTTTTACTAGCTGTCTCTTTAATCGCTTGGTATACCTGAATTTGTGAAGGTGACGCAAACACATCTCCGCACACTGCCGCATCTAACATTCCTTTTCCGACTAATCCTGCATGTGCCGGCTCGTGACCACTACCGCCTCCACTAATTAACGTTACTTTATTTTCGTTCATTTCTTTCTTCTTAATTACTTTATATTTTTTCAAAAGCTCAAGCTCTGGATGAGCCATAACCATTCCGTTACACATTTCCATTACTAATGTTTCTGGTTTGTTTATAATCTTTTTCATTGTAGTTCTCCCTCAATTCCTTTAATATATTGTGATATATTTGAAATCTTCTTCTTACTACTCATGTTAAAATGAAAGCGTTTTATAGTAAACGGACAAAATGGACAATCTGTCTAAAGACACCGCTCTCATTTATAGATAGGATTTTTATATTACTAACATTCTAGGGATGATTCAGATGACCTCTTCTATAATTTCTAAAAAGATAATCGCGAACTCATTGAAATATTTAATGGAAACAGAGTCGTTTCATAAAATATCAGTGAGCGATATTATGTTACACTGTCAAATGCGTAGGCAAACTTTTTATTATCATTTTAAAGATAAATTTGAACTACTAAGCTGGATTTATAGAGAAGAAACGAAGGAAAACATTATCGACTTTCTCGATTATGAAACGTGGGAAAACATTTTCGATTTATTATTTGATTACTTTTATGAAAATCAAAAATTTTACCGAAATGCTTTTAAAGTCATTGAGCAAAACTCGTTTAATCACTATTTATTTGAGCATACGAAAAACTTATATATGAAGATTATCGATGAACTATCTGTGAGCTGTGGATTCAGCCTTTCTGATGAGACAAAAAATACGATTGCCTCCTTTTATAGTCACGGCTTCGTTGGAACGATAAAAGATTGGATTGAAAGTAAGTGCGAAGTAGATTCTTCCATTATGTCTTCTCTTATGAAAAATATGATAAACAATCAATTACTACTATTACTGGAGCAATCAGCAAAGTAATTAAAGGGTGGCAAAAGCAATGAAAAAGATTATGAATGATGTACAAAATATCGTTCAAGATATGCTGCACGGCTTTTATTTTGAACATAACGACAAAGTAAATTACGACGAAACAAATAACATCATTTATGTAAAAAATATCGAAAAACTGGAGCAAGACGTCACTATAATAAGCGGCGGTGGTAGCGGCCATGAACCCGCTGATATTGGCTATGTAGGAAAAGGAATGCTTACAGCGGCAGTAAACGGAAGCATCTTCACTCCGCCTACAGTGGAACAAATTGTAGCGGCAACTCGCCTTATGCCAAAAGATAAAAGTATACTATTCATCATTAAAAACTTTAAAGATGACGTTGAGAACTTTCTTGCGGCTGAGCAGATCGCTAAAGAAGAAGGAAGAAAAATTGACCATATTATCGTAAATGACGACGTTTCAATTGAAGATGATGCTTCTTTTAATAAAAGAAGACGCGGCGTAGCTGGCACCGTTTTCGTTCAAAAAATACTTGGTGTGGCCGCTCTTGAAGGCCATTCTCTAGAAGAACTAACAACACTTGGCCGCTCTATCACTGAAAACTTACACACATTAGGAGTTGCCCTTTCCCCTGCCAACGATCCAGTAAAAGGAAAAGCTTCATTCACATTAAATGACGATGAAGTGTTTTATGGCGTCGGCATCCATGGCGAAAAAGGTTACCGTAAAGAAGCACTATCCTCTTCTGAAATATTAGCGATCGAACTAATGAACAAACTAAAAAGCATTTATCGCTGGAGAAAAGGAGACAACTTCGCTATCCTCATTAATGGACTCGGCGCAACTCCATTAATGGAACAATACATTTTCGCAAACGACATTCGCCGTTTGTGTGAACTTGAAGGATTGCAAGTGGCATTCGTAAAGGTTGGTACACTGTTAACTTCTTTAGATATGAAGGGTGTTTCGCTTAGTTTGCTTAAGGTAGAGGATTTGGATTGGGTGAAGTGGTTGAAGGCGGATGTTAGAGTGGGTAATTGGTAAGTAAAAATTATGATGATAAAAGCCTTTAACTATAACAAGTTAAAGGCTTTTTGCAAATTGAAATATCGCTCGAGCGTTCAAAAGAAATTCGTAATTACCTCACTGAATGATTACAGGTCTTCCAAATAAAGCTGGATGATAAATTAACATCGCCCCTACAAATGAACACACTAAACAAAAAATAGCCTCGTATTTTATAACTAGAGAAGAGTTTGTATCCAGCTTTTTTTCCTCTCTTTTATATATCATTTTAAATAATGCTTTATATAATAAATACCCAATAATCGCCCCGAGGGTGTTCGTAAATACATCATCAATATCTGTAATTCTATTATTTAGTAATTGATTTAACTCAATTGCCAGTGAAAAAAAGAATCCTGCACATACGGTGTTTTTCATTTTTCTAAACTGCGGCCAAATAGTCGGTAATAAAAAACCTAATGGCATAAACAGTACAATATTTAAAAGATACGTCGTACTACCTGCCGTATCAAATAGAGTCAAGTTGATTTGATTTACACGAATCCACGTTTCATATCTACTTATATCCCATACAGTCGCGATTTGCGTCACCTTATACACTAGCGAAAGATAGAACAGAAAAACATACACCCACAAAAAATGCAGAATAGATATAGTTCTTTTCGCTTTAAAATAAAATTCAATTTGAAACACAACACAAAACATAATAGTAAAAAAATAAGTATACAAATAACTCACCAAAACTCCTGTATGCATGTGGAATCCCCTAACTTTACATTTTCATCTATTATTTAGAACATAGTTTAAGAATCGGTACTTTGTTCATATATTTAATCTTCTACTTTGTCTTCGAATATAGGGAATATATTAAAAATAAAAAATCCCCACTTCTTCATTTTCAGTCTCCTCCTTGATGTAACTTGTTTATAGGATAGGAAAAACTTTTAAAATAAAAAGTGGGGTAAATATAAAATTTTTCTTAAATTTTATGTTAGTTTTTATTATTACTCTAATTACTAATCCGCTATTCGTTGTTAGGCAACAGTATGCTTAAACTTAGTTTTCACTTTACTCCTTCTCATCCCTCATACTGTAATACCCCAAATTAATAATAACCAAGAAATACCCACTCATAATTCCAGCAGCAAATGTCCACATGAATTCATGGTGTTCAATTTCATACATAATAATTGCGCCGAGAATTGCGGCTGCGAACCGGTTCATCATTCCGAGCATCGGTGCTTTTTCTTTTTTTACAATGCTATCTCCGAACTTTTCAATACGTCTTCCTAAAATCCAGGCGCAGTACATACTTACTAAAAGGCCAATGCTTATCCCTACGAACTGTGCTGAAAAAGGTGTCACAAGCCATCCCAATAACATTACGCCTAGCAAACAATACATTTGTATGTTGAACGATCTTAATGCCATACGAATCATGTTATTCTCCTTTATCTTTCTCATTGTAATTCCGTATCATCAATCCAATCTCCCAGGCTTCAAGCTTTCAGCTATATCTTTTTTAAAATGAGGGAATTTGATTTTGCTCACCATTAAATAAGCGAGTACACATGTACCAAACGCCACGGAAACTGGATTCTTTAAAAAACATAAAATGAGGAGACACATTGCCGCGAATGGGATTGGCATGCCGATAAAGGTCGGGAGTTTGCTTTGCTGCGTGTTAAATCTCGCAAGCCGAAGCATTCCGCAAATACTATAAGCAAGCGCACATATCATCCCGATAGACTGCAAATCTTTTAACGCGACACTATATGCAAGAATAGACGGTGCCACACCAAAAGTAACTAAATCCGCAAATGAGTCCAACTCTCCACCAATTTCCGAAACAGAATCAAGTTTCCGAGCGACCATACCATCTAAAAAGTCAAACAACATACCCGTAATAATAAAAACTGCTCCCAAATAAATATCGTGAACGAAAACAGCGTAAATAGCTAAAAGTCCACATACAAAATTTGCTATCGTAATCATATTTGGTATGTAACTCATAACACGCTTCTCCTCCTTTCTACTAATTGCTTCATCTACGTTCTTACTCATTACAATTAAGATCCTTCTGTTTTTCTTCCAATATCACTTTATTTATTTTCGTTAACGTCTCGGTCATTTGCTCAAGGGCATTTATATCGATTTTAGAAAAATATTTCTCAATTAATACATCATCTAACTCAGACAACCGCTCTATATACTTACTACCGTTTGGACCAAGTGTAAGAAAATACTCCCGTTTATTATTAGGGTTTACTTGTTTTGAAATCATCTTCTGTTTCTCCAATTTAGATAAAACTTGGCTAACGGCACTTTTGGATACATTAAAGGTAGTCGCAATGTGATTTGCTGTCGTGTTTTCATTTAAATTAATATGAAATAGCATGCTCTCTTGCTGTCCTGTAAGACCGAACTCATCTTTTAACTCCTGGAATAGTAAAATGTAGAATTCATTATAAGCTCGGTTCATTTCATTAATTACTTCTTTATACGTTCTAGTCATAGCGTTATTCCTCCATGCTTTTATTTCGTTTCGTTTAATAGTTAAGTTTACTTAACTATAGTATACCGTTATGTTCGTGTAAAGGGAAATATAACGCTCCACTTTACTCACAGTGATACAAAAAAGAAGACACTCTTCTAAAACAAGTTAAGTCCCTGCTTCCTTCATCCAAATACCCAATTAATCGTTCTGAATAATCAAAAAGAAAATCAATTAAATTCCATATAGACCCATTACTGGTTAAAATGTTATAATGGAATCACCCTACATAGTTACTCATAGCCAGACTGAGGAACTAGCGTCTTATTAAGTAATGCGCATAACTAAAATAAAAAAGACACTTTACGGTGTCTTTTTTATTTATATTCATTGCAATTATCTCTTTTATAAACAAACTCTATCAAACAGTAAAGGAGACTAACAGATGGAACATCCTGTTGCAAGAGAATTACGTTTTATACGGGTATGTCTTATCATTTTGATTATTGTCATTGCATTCTGGGATCGTGAGAAAACTGTGGAAATTACTGATCACGGTAGCGATCCTATCTTAAACACCAGCAATATGACCCAAGTTGGTGAGAATACATTTGCATACAAAGATGAATCGAATCAAATTAAAATATTTAAGTTTAATCCAGATACAAATGAAATAAAATTAATAAAAGAGTTTTATGCTAACGAATATTAATTACATGAATTAAATAATTCAAATCTGTAGAAGACACTTTAAAGTGTCTTTTCTTTATGAACTACAAAGTATGAGGCCCCAAGCCATTAGCTGCAATTACGACTAAGGCTTTTACTATATAAAAAATAAAACATAGTAAGAATAAAATACTCACTTAAATTATTTTTCACTTCACAAACTACATCCAAAAAGTTGGATAACTTCTTTTACTACTCATATTATTAATGAATAAAGCAATAACTACAATAACAACGGAGCCAATTAAAACTGGTGTTACTAAATAACTCCAACTATTTGCCCCTAAAATAACGATAATCGGATCGGCGCCTGCCGGAGGGTGCGTCGTTCTCGTTAACATCATAACGGCTATTGCCATCCCCACCGCTAAAGCAATTGTCCAATATTCATTCCCAAACAAATGATATATTGATAGACCAATGAAAGTTGAAATCAAATGTCCTCCAATAATATTACGCGGCTGAGATAATGGCGCATTCCAAACTCCAAACGCTAATACACAACTCGCACCAAATGGAGCCATTAATAATTCTGTAGAGGTTATGCTCGTTAAATATGTTAAGGTAAGAATTGTTAAAAATCCCCCTAGTAGTCCCGTTAAAGAGTCCTTTACATTTACTTGTAATGGACTTCTTC
The DNA here is from genome assembly GCF_045291115.1 of Bacillus sp. PPSBB_2. Classification (NCBI taxonomy): domain Bacteria; kingdom Bacillati; phylum Bacillota; class Bacilli; order Caryophanales; family Bacillaceae; genus Bacillus; species Bacillus sp. PPSBB_2. The sequence continues at coordinate 1,012,648 of NZ_CP147983.1, read as the reverse complement.
CTTTCCCTTTCATTTTTGTAAAATATCGTACACTTATTGGTTGAGGGTCTTTTTGCTTAGTTGCTGTTATATTATTCATCGTTCTCCTCCTTTATTTACCAACCATTATAACTCGGCAATAACTAACCTGTAAATATTAATTTTAGAGGTTAGTTATAGAATACAAAAAAAGAATCAACTATTATAAGTTGATTCTCTAAACTTCCTCAAATTTTCGATCCTGAAATTTTGCTACCTTTTTCCGGTTCCCACATATTTTCATAGAACACCATTTTCGTTTCCCACTCTTATCTATAAATAATAAAACACATTCAGGATTTGAACACCTTTTAAGGGAAATCAGCTTATTTTCTGCTATTAAGGTTAAAGCATCAAATGCAATTAACGATGCGAGTACATCCTCGATTTCTCCAACCGGGATAGATACTAGCTGTTGTTCAATGATTTTATATGTAAATGGTGCCTTCTCAATTTGTTTTTCTAAATACGTAATAAAATCATTAGAAATTTTTTGCTGATCAGCAATTGCCTCAAACTGTTTTCTCAGTACTTCTCTTATTTCTAATATACTAGATGTAACTTGATTCATTCGCTTCTGAATTCCTATAAGTGTTTTTTCATTCCAAAAAGGAAGATTAACCTTTATTACATATAACCATTCTAATACATCTTCATCTGTTATTAATAAATCATAACGTTGTCCACGCCTAACTAGCTCTGTATTTACTAAATCTAATGAGAGATTTCCAGATATAAGCGGGAATTGTTTTTTGTCCTGCATGTACTCATCACCTTCTCTTTAAATAATCATATTCCAAATTAATACAGCAGTGCAACTTTTTTATAAACTAAAAAGTATGAAGATTAAAGCCTTTAGCCATAATTACGACTAAAGGCTTTTTGTATGTAAGTAAATGAAAAAGGAGCTAATTTTATGGAACATAATAAAAATGGAATACTTGCTTTAATTGTTTTATTTGTAGGACTAGCATTTTTTGTCAGTGGAATGGTTTATCATTTATGGGGCTCATTTTAATTTCAAATTTTAGACAGATAAATAATTCGACTCAGAGAAATGCGCATTTTTCCCCTTTTCCTTCCAAAATTAATATAATAAGATATAAAATGTCATACATATACAAATATATATAGCACTCATTAAAAGTGCTTCTATTTTGGAAGGAAGAAACAAACGATGAACAAAAAGTTATTAGCATCATTATTATGTAGCACATTCTTGTTTGGAGTATCAGCGTGCAGTTCACATGATGCGCCTGCGAAAAATGAGCAGGCGACTTCTAAAAAAACAGAGAATGACAAACTTAGCAACAAGGATTCGCAAAAAGAACTTCCTACCAATGTAGATTCCTCTGATGTATACATGTCAATGGGATCTGCCGAGTCACTAGATGTTCTAGGGACTGGAGAAGTTAAAGCACAAGGTGTCTTTAAAGTATTAGACATCGCCGTTTATAATCGTAAAGAAGAACCCATTACACTAGATATCAACAACTTTAAATTAATTGATGGATTTGGAAGAGAATATCACATTTCCAATGAATATCAGTCAGTACTTAAAGCTGCAAATATCTCCACATTCAAATTTAATATTGTTAATCCTAATGAAAGTTCGGAAGGAAACATTGTATTTGATGTACCGAAAAACACGCAAGGATTAACTTTAAAAATTAATAATGATAAGTTAGATAAAGAACTCCAATTAAAAGTGGAATAGGCCAATAAATACGTCTCCCTTAACATTCTCTACTGACATAAAAAAGTACAGTCTTTTCTACAGCAGACTGTACTTTTTTTATCATTTCACATAACATTCCCTAATTTTTTTGACTAGCTGCTCTCCAATCACGAAAAGATGTTGGGCGTCCAGAAAAAGCTCTTTGCTTTGTAACAGATGGTTTTTCTTCAGGAGTCATTGTTTTTTCTTTAAGAGTCGCTGGTTTTTCTTTAAGCGTCACTGATTTTTCTTCAAGAATAGTCACAGTTGTTTGCATTTTCTCTAACTGTTCTTTCAACAATTGTTGTTCAATCTTTAAATCCGTAAGTAAACGTAAAATCATCTCAGAATTAGCCATAAGATCCTCCTTCCCCCAATACACAGAATAAAATACAATATGTAGAAGACAAAATTCCGGTGACAAAAATAAGATCGTCAACTCTTTTTAACTTCCAAAATCCTTTTATTTTTTTAAGGACCTGCTCCATTCACCCTTAAAAACATAAATTAAATTAAATCCATTAATAAATGGTCTTTATGGAAGGAGGAGTTAATATGGGCTATGGAGGTAGTTGTGGTGGAGGCTGTGGTTTCGGCGGCGGATTTGCCTTACTTGTTGTGCTCTTCATCTTATTAATCATCGTTGGCGCTAGCTGTTGGGGCGGCGGATTCGGCTGCTAAGGAGAGGCACTCTTGAGAGTGTCTTTTTTTTGATATGTGACTCATATACATATTGCTCATAATTTCCGTTCTGGGGATAGTATAATATTGACTGAGCATGTCAGCATCCCCCTAATTAATAGTTGGTTCAAATCGATATAATTCTTTTAAATATAGGTTAACACTATATTTCTCAATGAATAAAACAACTTAACATGGAGGGTGTTGCAAAACTCATAAATATCCAAAAATGAATGCATAAAAAAATCCGTTTTCCTGGAAAAATGATAGTAACCGAAACTATCTCCAGAAAGGACGGATTTACTAGTATGATAACCAAATTTGATGAAAATCAATCCATTTTACAGATTTTATTTGCATACGTAGACAGTTTAACTATTGAAGGCGTTCCGCCTGTGACAGGTCGCCCACCAATCTGTAGAAAAGCCTTACTGAAATGCTTTTTCTTGAAAACTGTATTTCAAATTGACTCTTTACGCAAATTAACACGTTTTTTGCATCAATATCCTTCATTTCGTGTATCTTGTGGTTTATATTTCGTTCCTCACGTTTCTACTTTTTCACGTGTAGGTACTTGGTTTCGTGAAAAGGGTATTCCAGTCANTTTCCGTTGCAGATGCTGCTTACGATAGTCAACGTATTTATGAAATTGCACGAACATGTAACATCTTTGCCATGAATCCAATCAATCCTAGGAATGGTGAACAAAATAAGAGTACACATCGTCGTGTATTATCTCATTTTATACAAACTATCTTTGGTAAACAATTGATGAAAGAACGTAGGAAAATTGAACAACAGTTTAGTAAACTCAAAGATAAAGGGTTGGAACAGCCACGTTGGTATGGTCAAAATCGCTATCTATTGCATGTTCAGCTAGTTTTTCTGATTCATAACATTGCATGTTTATTTTAGTTTTGCAACACCCTCAACATGGTAAAATAATAGTTGGATGGGAGTCCAATATATTATTAAAATTAAGATGGTTCAAGTCGAAGGAAGGCACCTTAGGGTGTCTTTTCTTTATGAAAAATATCTAACTATCAACCTTTTCTTTATGACTTCTAACATCAACAAAGGGTGATACAAACTATTACATATGTTTGTACCACCCTTTATTGATGCGTTTAGACTTCACAGTTGTTGAAGTTTTAGACTTCTCCCTTAGTGTACCCATATTATTAGAACATCCTGTAATCTGTAGACAAAATGTAGCTAATAAAAACAATATTAATAATTTCTTCAATAAATCCTCCTACATGCATAAAACACCATATGTTACAAAACAAACATAACATCAACTCTTTATAAAAACAATATAATCCTCGGTCCTTAAGCTATCTCTTAACATAGGAGTACCGCCACAAATCCATTTTTAAAATATCCCCTACTTAAGGAATTTGTAAGTATCAAGTAAGAAAAACGAGAGCTTTGCTTCGTATAATCAAAATATAAAGTGAAGGAAGAAAGATTATTTCTGGGATTAATATACATGTGACAAGAGAAGAGGGTGTTGCAAAACTAAAATAAATATGCAATGTTATGAATCAGAAAAACTAGCTGAACATGCAATAGATAGCGATTTTGACCATACCAACGTGGCTGTTCCAACCCTTTATCTTTGAGTTTACTAAACTGTTGTTCAATTTTCCTACGTTCTTTCATCAATTGTTTACCAAAGATAGTTTGTATAAAATGAGATAATACACGACGATGTGTACTCTTATTTTGTTCACCATTCCTAGGATTGATTGNTTATGAAGCAACGGAATTTCTTCGTTGCGAAACCAAGTGCCTACACGTGAAAAAGTAGATATATGAGGAACAAGCGAAAGGCCACAAGATACACGAAATGAAGGATATTGATGTAAAAAACGAGTTAACTTACGTAATGAATTGATCTGGAATACCGTTTTTATAAAAAAACATTTGAGTAAAGCTTTTCTACAGATGGGTGGGCGGCCTGTCATAGGCGGAACGCCTCCAATGGTTAAACTGTCTACGTAGGCAAATAAAATTTGTAAAATGGATTGATTTTGATCAAAATTGGTTATCATACTAGTAAATCCGTCCTTTCTGGAGATAGTTTTAGGATACTATCATTCTTCCAGGAAAACGGGTTTCTTTATGCATTCATTTTTGGATATTTATGAGTTTTGCAACACCCTCAAGAGAAGAAAGCTACGTTTTTTTAGAATAATAATATGAGTATGTCTAAGTTTTAGAGATTGCTTGCAAATATTTTGAAGTTTTCGCACCAGAATTCTAATTACCATACCTGTTTTTTACCATCACATATTGGAGGTTAAAACATGAATAAAAAAAAGAAAATACAAAGATCAATACTTACCTTTCCCCTACTCTTTTCTTTAGGCGTTTCATCTTTCCCGCTTACCACAACTATTCACGCAAATACACACGAGGAACAATCTGCTGAAAAGAAACTAGTCTCTTTAACGGAGCTTACATCATTATTTTTTGAATATCTCCAGCAAAGTAAATATGCAGAGGCACTACAGTTGACGTCTACTGCTTTTCAATCCAAGTTTACAGCAACCACATTACAAAACTGGTGGACACAAAGTGGCTGGAGCGGGATAAAAAGCATGGGAACCCCTGTGATAAAAGAACGAAACTTGGTCCATCAGACGGTAGAAATTCCAGCAGCTACCGAAGGAACTACCATACCACTACTCCTTAAATTCACACCTGGCGGGAAAGTAGATGAAATTGGAGAAAGGCCACCCGAGGAATCTTTTACCATCCCCCATCCTAGCTATGATCAACCTAACTCCTATCAAGAACGTGAAATCGTCATTGGAAATTCTACCTATCCGTTACCAGCGACATTAACAGTTCCGAAGCATCAGCGTGGTGAAAAGCTGCCCGTAGTTGTTCTTGTTCATGGTGCTGGCATCCATGATCGCGATAGCACATATATGGGAACAAAAATCTTACGAGACATTGCGGTGGGCCTTTCATCCAACGGAATTGCAGTGTTGCGCTATGAAAAACGCACCTTAGAACATGCATTAAAGATGAGTGCAGAACCCATTACGTTAGACCGTGATACTACAGATGATGCCATATATGCAGCAAAATCAGCAGCGCAGCAGGAAGGCATTGATCCAAATAATATTTTCATTCTTGGACATAGCCTAGGAGCTGGCACAATGCCGCGTATACTGAGCAAAGCGCCTTCCTCACTTGTCCGAGGAAGTATCTTACTCGCACCACCTGCACGCCCTTTGACTGACATTGCCATTGATCAGTATCAATACCTTGGGGAGTCAAAGGAAGTAATCGATGAATTAAAAAGACAGGTCGCTTTTATCCAGGATCCTGCTTTCAATCCTGACCATCCTCCAGCTGGCTACAATTTGGGGTCACCTCATTTTATGTATGATGTTTCTAGGTGGCGTCCAGTTGAAGAAGCAAAATCACGAAAAGAGCCTTTACTCATTCTGCAAGGAGCACGTGATTATCAAGTAACAGTAAAAGATGAATATACAAAATGGCAGAAAGGACTTTCAAACCGCGGGAATGTTCAGTTCAAAAAATACCCGAAATTGAATCATTTCTTCACGGAGGGTGACGGGGAATTAAGCCTCCCTAGTGAATATGAAATCCCTGCTAACGTTCCCGAATACGTCATCCAGGACATTATTACATGGGTTAACGAGACAAAAAAATAAGAAAACATCAAAAGCCTTCATGCAATCATTATTGCGTGAAGGCTTTTTGAAACTAGTGATTCAGACATATCTATTATAATTATATTTTTCTACGCACTAAATAAAAAGCTAAGGACCCCATCATAACAGGTGCTACGAAATAAAAGAAATGTGAAAAAGAAAAAGTAAAAAGAAAAAGAAATGGTATAAGTGTATAGATAACTGCTAGTCCTATAAATAAAGGAATTCCAAATTGAAACTCTCTACATCGTTTAATTTTCCTATATAAGACTTCCCCAATTAGACAAGCTATAAGAGCTGGTATACTACCATAAGTGACGATAGTTTTTATGAACCCCTGTAAAACGTCTGGGTGAATAAAGCTAGGATTAAAAATATATGAAATTAAGAACCATCCAAAAATAAAAGCAAATAGACTTGCAGCATAACTAACTACAAATTTTATTAAAGTAAGCAACGTAATCATCCCCATAATTCCCTAATATTATCTTCATTTTATCATTTTCTCTTAAAAAGATTCCAAAAGGGTATACTTGCCCTTCAGCTTTCTTTTTTAACGCTTGTTCAAGACGTATTTTTTGATGTTATTTTGTATAAAAAACTTTTGGGAGCAACCTGTTCTGTTAGGTTGATAGCGATGGGGTGCCGCCAGCATTCCGAAAAAATCACGCTAAGTCAAAAACCATAATAAGCTGTCCGTATGAGCAGCTTATTTACATAAAAAAAGACACTCTAAGGTGCCTTTCTCCGACTCGATAACCACTTTAATTTTACTAATGTGTATTGGACTTTCCATCCTCATCAATGAATGGAAAGTAGAGATGCTTCAATTATGTACCGATCTGGAGCGTCTCCTATATAGTCAAAAGGATAACAAGTTGTTAATGTTAATGTCGGCTCACTTTTTTCTACAATAACCGTTCGATCTTCTGAATCTGTTATCCAATGCTTGTTAATTTCATATGTATATGTTTTATTTTCATATTCCACGATAAGTTGGTCATTTTCCTTTAATTGACCAAGCTCGGTAAAAACTGTATCTCTATGTCCACTTAAAACTGTATGGCCATTTCCAGATGGTGTAGTAGTTAAGTCACTAACAAACATACCTACACCCTTTTTTAGTACTTTATCATCAGCTCCCCAATATATAGAGTATTTCTTTTGTATTTTAGGGATAATTAAATATGCTACTTTATCTCCTAACTGATGGTTTACCTTTGAAGCAGGAATTTGTACAGGTTCTTCTTGTAATGAAGTGTCAGTCTCTATCTCTGTCTCTGTTTGATTGATGTTTTGCTTTTCATTTTCTTTAGAAGGTGTGGAGGTCTCATATTGTTTAGCCTCGTTAGTTGTCAACGACTCTGCTGATTGTCTAGCACTATACCATTCTAGAAAATAATAGGAAAAGATAGTAAGTCCAATAACAGTTAAACATAAGCCTATCCATTGTTTTTTATTCACTCTTATCACTCCATTTGAAAACGACAGGATTTCTCCTGCCGTTTTAAGGAACTATTTTATGCGTTTGTCTTTTTACGACGGAACATTAATACAGCTCCAGCTAATGCTAATCCTAAGCTTGCTAACATCATTGTAACACCGTTTGATGCTGTATTAGGTAATTTTTCACCTTGTTTTTTCGTTTCTTTTTTCACAACTGTATTAGTATTTTTCTTTGTTTCTTTTGCAGTTGTTTGAGGCTTAGTTTGTTCTTGTTTATTATTTGTTGTTTGGTTGTTTTGTTTTGAATTCTCTTGCTTAGTGTTTTCTTGTTTAACAGGTTCTTGTTTAGTGTTTTCCTGTTTAGTATTTTCTTGTTTAGGTTGTTCTTGAGGTTTAGTAGTTTCTTTATTTTCTGTTGTAGTATTTGTGCTCTTTGGATATTTATAATCTTCACATGGAATGCCGTCTTTATCATTATCTAAACGGTGCGGATCATTTCCAACACCATATCCATTTTGATCCCAGAATGCTTGAGCATCTTGTTGACTTTTAAAATGGCCACAGTTTTTTGTATCATTAGGACTCTTAGCTGCAAATGCAGAAGAACTGTACCCCACTGTTAATAGTGTTACCGCTGTTGCTGAAGCTAATAATTTTTTCATAAATTTCTTTATCCCCCTAAATGGTATGTATTTACATTGAAATATTTTACATTCAAAAAATTAAAAATACAATAATAATTTGTAGATAAATGTAAGATTTCTAGATAATAATACCAAACTATTAATTCGTATATTGTCATATTATGTCGAAAGAAAATAAAAAAAGAGCCAAGGCCCTCTTTAATAACCACTAATAACCATAATCACTATTCTCACAGTAATATGAATTTGATTTATCACAACAAATATATGTTGTTTGTTGGATAAATAATGGAATCCGTAAAGCGTTAGCTGTAGTAGCATTTGAGACAGTAATACTTTGAACATCCTCAAATAAGAAAGTTCTTGTATCTCTTGGTTTTAATGTAATTGTTACATTTATATATATCTAATGAGGAAAAAATATACCGTATACTATATACAGTTGGATATTATCAGGAATCATTTTGCACGAAAGAAAAGACACTCCATATGAGTGTCTTTTCCAATAGTTTTTAGCAGAAGCAAGAAGCTCCAACGATGATTAATAAAATGAATAACACGACTAATAAAGCAAAGCCTCCCGAGAAGCCACAACCGCCACAACTACCACCATAACCCATAATAGTTCCTCCTTTAGATAAGAGGGGAAAACTAAGGTTCACTCATGTATTTTAATGGATTCGTTTCATCTTATGTTTTTTCGTATTGATTGAGCAGGTCCTTTCGAAAACTATTCACATATTAACTATATTTTTAAAAATGAATAATTCAAATATAACAATAAATAGATAAATTAATATAATGTATTAATTCTAAAAGAAGGGAGGAATAGCCATGCAATTAGTTTGTTTTAAAATAGTAAGTGGTCAGTATTTCTTGTTTGTAGAAGGTATTCAAATTCCTGTACCAATTCCAGCAGTTGCTGCAGCTTTATTAATTGGTTTAGGAGTAATTCCACTTTGTTCTTAATGTAAGGAATTCGGATCATCCCTATCTTTCCATTAGAAAAGCCTCAAGTATATGAATACTTGAGGCTTTCTTTATATTAAAGAAAAAACACCTTACAAGGCTTGAAGATCTCCTGATTTAACTAATGCAGCCGTTACATCATCACCGAAAGTATTGAGACAGAATACTTTCTCGTCTACCGTATCCATTACTGTAGCTTCACCTGTCTTGCCACCTTGAAGTTTAATAAAATAGTTATGTTCTTCTAAAATTTTACTAAAATCTCTATTTGCCCATCTTTCAGTAATTGCTAATAGCTCTTCTTTGTTCTTGAAATTGTTTCCGTTTAGAATATTTCTTACTTTCTCTGCATTCTTTTTGGACATAGAGGTTGCTCCCTTTCCTTCACACGCTTTTACTTTTTGATGAGTCATGCTATGCATAGCTGAAATAACTTCTTCTTCAGTAGAAGTTACTGTAATGTGAAGTTGTGCATTGGAACCTTTCACTTCTGCTTCATTCGATAGTATGTCTTTTTTATTAACCTCTGCAAAAACATGGTCCTCACTCTTAAGCGGGACTTCAGCAAACTGTAACATTCCATAAGTCATACCAGTTGCAAGTACTACTCCCCCTATAATAGATGCTAGCCAATACGTTAGCTTCTTGTCCATCTTCATTTCCCCTGTCTTCGTTTAAATATCTTAACTAAAGAATACCATATTTAATTCCTTTTTATTGAAGAGTCTCTAATTTTTACTATGAAAAAACGCACAAATCGTTTAATGCAAATATAATAACTTCATAATCATGACTATACCTATTCTCATAACAGAATCTATATACGATGTCACTAAATCATCTGGTGAACTATTAGCGGCAGAACTTATTATAAGAACACACTCTCTCATTATTGGACTTTTAGTTATTAGCACAGCTTTGCATCGTTATTCTCAAAAAGGATAAATATTGTACATACCAATTCTTATGTATGAAGCCAACCAAAACAAGTGTTACGAAAAAAATATGAAAAAGACATCTTTGCTAGGGAAAGATGTCTTTTTTATATAAACCTTAATGTTCGTTCTGTAAAACTCTCGCTTCCTTTACTCCTTCTTTCTCTTCTTTTAAGAATAACGATACGATAAATGCAACAATGATAAAGACTAACCCAAGTGCAAATGCACCTTGGAATCCTGAAGTTAAACCGTTTAACTTCTCTACCGGATCCAGTGGATTTGCGGAGCTTTCCATATACTTAGTTGTTCCTGAAGACATTTTCGAAATAAAGATAGCTGTACCAATTGCACCAGCTACTTGTTGCAACGTATTAAACAGTGCTGTTCCATGCGGATATAAATCTGGTGTTAATTGATTTAAACCGTATGTTTGTGCTGTCATGACAAACATAAGTCCAACCATTAATACGCTATGCATAATAATAATTTGTAACATTGATGTATCAGGAGTAATGCCTTTAAATAAGAACATTGCAATCCCTACTAACACAATGCCGGGAACGATAATAACTTTCGGACTAAATTTATCAAATAGTTTACCTGCAATTGGTCCCATTATAGCGCTAATAACACTTCCCGGAAGCATGATGATCCCTGACTTAAAAGCTGTAATGAGTAAAACTGTTTGCAGGAACATCGGTAATAAAGTCATCGTTGAAAATAACGACATCATCACAATGACAATTAATCCGACTGATAATGTAAACATCGGAACTTTAAATGCGCGTAATTCTAAAATTGGATTCTCAATTTTTAATTGTCGAACGACAAAAATACATAATGAGATAAGCCCAACAATTAAAGCACCATATACTTTCGCATCGGACCATCCTAAATCACCTGATGCACTAAAGCTATACACAAATCCGCCAAATCCTAATGTCGATAAAAGGATTGATGGGTAATCTACTTTTGGCCTTGTTAACTCTGAAACATTTTGAATGTACTTCATCCCAATCATAATGGAAATAATCACGATAGGAATAACAATATAGAATAACCAGCGCCAATTTAATGAATCCACAATTACTCCAGATAATGTAGGACCAATTGCCGGAGCTGCCATCATCACAAGTGCGATTAATCCCATTGTCGCACCACGTTTTTCAGGCGGACAAATAATTAAAATCGTATTCATTAATAACGGTGAAATTAACCCTGTCGCTATAGCTTGGACGATACGGCCGATTAATAAAACAGAAAATGTTGGTGCAAATCCCGCAATTAATGTACCAGCTAAAAACGTTACCATAGCGATCAAAAACATTTGTCTCGTTGTGAGCCATTGCTGAAGTAACGCTGTAATTGGGACTAAAACCCCAACCACCAACATGTAAGCTGTAGAAAGCCATTGAATCGTTGAAGCTGTTACGTCAAATTCTTTCATTAATACTGTTAACGCATTACCAAGTAATGTTTCATTTAATAATGCAACCATTGCTCCTAAAAGTAACGCAATTAAAATGGGGGTATGTTTCAAATTAGAAGTATCAACTTTGCCACTTGTAGGGCTCTTAGTTGTCATATTCATTTACAGATTCTCCTCCTATTTCTTACTTAAAAAACTTTAAATATACCTAAACACATGTAATATAATATACATATGTAGATTAAAAAGGGAGAATCAATTTTCAACCACTGTATATTTAATCTACAAAAAAGGAGAATTGTAGATGAATGATAACGAAAAACAACTTGATTTACGTATTAGACGTACACATAAATTACTGTGGGATTCCTTATTTGAATTAATGACGCAATCAAAACAGAAATATAGTACGATTACGATTAACCAAATATGTGACCGCGCTATGGTACACCGAACAACCTTTTATAAACACTTTGAAGATAAAGATGCTTTATTAACATTTGGATTTAAACGATACGGCAAGATGATTGCTGAAATACCGGTTTCAGATCGATTAAGTAAACCATTTCAAGTAATGGAACAATTCCTACATCATGAAGAACTCGGTAAAATATTAGAAACGCAAATGTCTGATGAACAATTTATTACCCGTACACATTATTTAAGTCACGAAACGAGAAAACAAGAAATAGAAGCATTAAATCAGCTTTGCAAAAACCATACGATACCAAATGATTTAATCATTGAGTTTTATTCAGGGGCAATCACCTCATTAAGCACATGGTGGTTTAAAAATAAAAAAAGCGTTTCTGCTGCTGAAATGGATAGGTACCTCCACCAACTCATTAATCGGGATATTTTTCAGTTTGAAAAGGAATAAGACTACACCTTTTCAATCATTCAATCAAATTGACCACAAAATAGGAATATGATATATTTTCCGTAGAATACTATATAAGTATGACATCAAATAAAATGGCATATAATAAAAAGAAGAGCTGCGCTAACATCTCTTCCTTAACTGCTACCGCTTAGGGTGGTGGTTATTATAAGCTATTTCTTTTTGCGGAACCTACCCTTTTGCTTGTGACGGCGCGGAGTGGGTTTTTTGTTGTCCTTATCCAGAAGTTGCTTCCGCAAAAAATACGCTGAAACTTCGCGCACAGTCGCTTTGACAAACTCTTTTACAAGGTCAAACAAAAACTCCATATTATCACCTCCTTTCCTTCCGAATAGAAAGAAGGGATAACCATCCACCCTCACAATATGCAGTTGATTTTATTTTATCAAATGATTGTAAAGATATTATGTAAACAAAACAAATGAAATTTTACATAGAAAAAACCCCCTCCAAACTGGGCTTTTTTTTTATACATACTATTACTTCCCAATTGTTCTGAAAAAACCGTCGATAAATTTAAGTTACAAATATTCAGAATTAATATTAAAATTAAAAATGGGGATAGAGGTATGGGCTTATAAAATTTATACATAACGAGGGAATAGAAATGAAACTACAATTAAAAGCGGATTTAATGTTACTACTAGTTACATTTTTTTGGGGTGCATCCATCCTACTTACAAAGCTTGGACTTGATGGCATAGAAGAATATAATTTAATTGCATTACGATTTATTATCGCTTTTCTTTTATCAGGTTTAATATTTTACAAACATTTATTCAAAGTTGATTTTAAAACTGTAAAATATGCATTTATACTTGCTTCTGTCTTATTTATCGTTTATATTTTCGCGACTTTCGGTACAAAGTATACGAGTGTTTCTAATGCTGGTTTCTTACTATGTCTCACAGTCATTTTCATTCCAATATTATCAGCTATATTTTTAAAACACATTCCGGAAAAGAAAGTTATAGTAGGAATCATTTTAACGATAATAGGAATCGGCTTATTAACATTAACGAGCGAATTCAAAATCGGTAACGGCGATATATTTTGCATACTGTCTGCCCTATTTTATGCGATCCACGTCATCATTACTGGAAGCGTAACGAAACATGTGAATTCCATTGCACTTGGAGTAGTGCAACTAGGTTTCGTCGGTCTATTTAGTCTTATTTTTTCATTCATTATAGAAACGCCAAAGCTTCCTAGCACAATCAACTCATGGCTCATCATATTAGCTTTAAGCATATTTTGCACCGCAGTCGCATTCATCGTGCAAGTAATTGCCCAGCAATACACTACCCCTACCCATACAGGTCTTATTTTTTCATTAGAACCTGTCTTTTCCGCAGGCTTTGCTTTCGTCTTCACAGGTGAAACGCTGACAGGAAAAGGATACTTAGGGGCTACGCTTATATTGCTGAGTGTGCTAATTGCTGAGTTAGATTTTAAGAGTTTGTTGAGGCCTAATTATAAGAAGAATATAGAATAAACATTTCACTATGATCAATAAACATACCCCAGAAAAATATGAGTTTATATTATTTTCATTCTCTTCACTTAGATTTTCTTTTTAGATGCTATCTTCAAATAAGGTAGCATCTAAAAAATGTTAAAAGGAATTTTCTCCTGGTATCTTCTTATATTCTATGTAGGCATCTTTGACCTTTTCTACGTTCTTGAATTACTTACTGAATATAGTCATACAGGTTTTTCGCTAACAATAAACAAGTTACTGTAATGAAAAGAGCACGAACATACCCACTGCCTTTTTTTATAGCGAATTTGGAGCCAACAATCCCTCCAGCAATTTGAGCAATCCCCATTATAAAACCATACGCATAGTTGACTTGCCCTACATACATAAACATCAATAATGCACCAACATTACTTCCTAAATTAAGAAGCTTCGCATTACCTGCTGCTTTTAAAAAATCATACCCAATAAATAAAAGAGAAAACATTAAAAATGAACCTGTTCCAGGACCTAGAAATCCATCATAAAAACCAATAGCAAAAACAAAGAAAGTAAAAATAATGACGTGTCGACCAGACAATTTCTTATGAGTGGAAATACTACCCCAATCCTTTTTGAATATCGTATAAATAGCGACAGCACCAAGCATGATCAGCATTAACGGCTTCAATACTTCTGGATTCATTAAATGAACAGTCCATGCCCCTATTATGGAACCTATGAAAGTGAGCGGAACTAATTTAAACGCCGATTTCAAATCAAGATTACCAGAACGATAAAACACAATATTACTAGTTGCACTTCCCATTGTCGATGCTAGTTTATTCGTAGCTACTGCACTTGCTGGATTCAGTCCTGTAAATAATAAAGCTGGTAAAGCAATGAGTCCACCACCACCTACAACTGAATCAATAAATGCAGCTACAAATCCAAAAACGATCAAAATCATTAATACAGATGGGTCTAAATAAAAATCCATACTATTAACCTCCCCTTTAGTCACTATTCGAATAGTAACTAATAATTTGCTAAATGTAAACAGTTATTGTAACGTTAAAATATAAAAGCAAACATCGGAGGACGAAAAAAGTGGACTACATAGTGCAACAGCTTAAAAAAATTGGTTTTAATGAATATGAAGCTAAATCTTATGTATCTCTTGTTAAACAAGGGCCTGTCACAGCCTACCAAGTGAGTAAAGATTCGGGTGTCCCAAGAGCGCGAATTTATGAGATTTTAGGTAACCTTGTAGAAAAAGGAATTGTCATGAAAGAAGAAATAAATGACACCACCCGCTATTCACCTCTACCTGTTGAAATCTTTTTACAGAAAGCGCAAACAGAATGGCAATCTACTTACGAAGGAATAAGTGATTCATTAAAAAAACTAGAAACTTCCGAGGAAAAAACGGATAATCGAGTCATTACTTTAAAAGACAATCAAACAATCATTAGCTATTGTCAGGCATTAATAAAAAAAGCAGAACGACGTATTGTCATTTCAATGTGGGATGAGATGTATGAAGCATTAAAAGAAGATCTATCTGAAGTAGCTGATAAAGTTACAATACAAGGTATTACCTTGCATGTTGAAAATCCCATTAAAAATCTAGAAGCCCATCGCATAACACCTTATACAGAAACCTTGTCTACAGAACATTGGTTTATTGTATCGATAGATTCTAAAGAAATGATTTATGGACCATCACTTGCAGAGCGTAATATTGCTTTTTATACAGATGACCCCGTCCATATATACTTATTAGAGGATTATGTATGGCATGATGTGTTAGTAAATCGACTTGTCCGACGTAACCAAGATGATTTGCAGCAGTGGATTACTGCAGAGAGAAAGTCTTTCTTTATGGGGAAATGAGGAACATATTCAAGAGCAAACCAAAAGATTTGCGTATTAAACCTAACAACTTCTCCGTACAAAAATAGCCGACTATTATATAGTAAATATTCGGCTATTTTTGTATAAATTTATACAGACGCTGCCATTACCCCGGCGATTAATGAGATAAACGCTTCTCCTACTCTTTCACCTTTTCAATTGTTACATCTAATTTTTTAGCTATTTCTTCTACACTCATTCCTTTAAAAAGCATTCCAGCTGCCGAAAGTGCTTTATCAATTTCTTCTTGCTTCTCTTGTTCATATAAACGACCTACTTTTGTCATCCGTAACCACTCCTTTACCTTTTTATATGCCTTCTGCTATTTTATCATCCAATCTCCACAAACCGCCCAAACTCCTTCAAAAACCTCAGCTTAAAACTCCCCACAGGCCCATTCCGGTGCTTCGCCACATGAATCTCCGTCATCTCTTTCTGCACTGTTTCCTTATCGTAATAATCCTCTCGATACATAAGCATAATGACATCCGCATCTTGCTCAATTTGTCCGGTCTCTCTTAAATCTGATAAAAGCGGACGCTTATCTTGCCGCGACTCTACAGAACGAGATAACTGTGATAACGCTACTACACAAACATTTAATTCACGTGCTAATAACTTAAGCTTACGAGAAATCTCACTAATCTCTTGAAATCTATTACCCTTATGCTTCGGATCGCCCGTAATGAGCTGCAAATAATCTACAATGACTAAAAGCTTTTTATCACCGTGTTTCCGCTTTAACTTACGGGTTTGCATCCAAATATCTTGCACCGTAACACCTGCATTGTCGTAAATCTCAAATGGCAACTCACCAATCTCCGCAAACGCCTTACTTACCTTCTCCCAATCTTCCATCGCAAAACGATGCTTCGGATTTTTCAGCCTACCTCCTGACACTTCACCTACGCAAGATGCCATCCTTTTTAACAATTGCTTACTACTCATCTCTAACGAAAACAATCCAACCGCCGCTCCAGACTTCGCCGCATGCAATCCAACATTAAGCGCAAACGCAGTCTTCCCCATAGAAGGACGCGCACCAAGAACGACAAAATCACCTTCCTGCAATCCGCACGTCATTTTATTTAACGATGTATAACCAGTCTCAATACCAGTAATCTCCTTCACATCTTGATGAAGCTCTTCATATAAATCAACTAGCGCATCCTTCAAATCAAACTCACATACAGAGTCTTTCTCCTCTAACTCACAAAGTGCCGTAATCGTCTCACCGATAACTTTCTCACTCTTCTCCGCAATAAGACGCTCTCCCATCTTGTGCCCGAGAACACCAGCCTGATACATTTTCCAGGCACCTCGAACAAGCCCCTCATAATAAGAGAAGTTGGCAGTTGTAGGCACACCATCCATTAACCCTATAAAATACTCCATTCCCCCGATTCCCTCTAAAAACTTCGGATCTACCCGAGAAATGAACGTCACAAGATCAATCGGTTGCCCCTCTCCTTCCATCTTTCGCATTAACTGAAATATAGACTTATGTACTGGCATAGAAAAATACTGCTCCGTCAAACGGCACTCCTTAATAAGCTCTCCATCAATTAATAGAGAACCTAACACCGTCTTCTCCGCCTCCACATTTTGAATACTCATGGCCGCCACCCGCGCTCCGCTAAAAAGCGCTGCAACTCTTCCTCTGACGGCGCATTCTTCTCCCACTCCTCACACCTCGCCAAAAACTCCTCCGTCTCCCCCGTACTAACAGACAACTCCTTCTTCCGAAACTTAGCCGTATCCGCCTCAACCTCACACACTTTCGTAAACCCTTTCCCGTGCCATCCTCTCAAAATCCCCTTCACATAAGCAATCGTCCGCTTATTATTCTCAAACGCAATTTGAAGCGCCTTCAGCACAAGCTCCTCTGACAAATCTTCCATCCACGCACTCAGTTCCTCCACCGCAAAAGGAGACAAACTACCGAAATGTTGCTCATAAAAAGAAAACACACGACTTCCCTTTTCTTCCTCTACAACCTCTTCTTCCTCTGTCTCCTCACAAATCGGCTCAACATCATCCACAGCCAAATCATCAGGCATACCGAAATGTGCTAAAAGCATCGGAACATTCAGCTCTTCCTCAGTGCACTTCTGAAGAAACATATGTACAAACTCCTTATTCTTCACACCCTTAAGCTCACGAAGTACACACTTCTCCACATTCGTATTCGTCACAGGATTATAACGAAGCCAATTTAAAACGAATAACTCCCGTGTATCCGCATCATAAAGAATCTTCCCATAATCAACAAAGCGCTGCACAAGCTTATCAACAGTCTCCCGGTTATAACCAGTCTCCATCTCAGCTAATCGCTTCGGAAAAGGAAAAATCCCACACTGCGTCGTCTTCGAACAAGTTAATAAGTAAACATAAAAATACCGCTCCTCCGGCGTCAAATCCAAAACAAAATCATCCTGCCAAAAATTCACCTGCACATTACGATACACCGCCATCCTAATTCCTCCCGTCTCCGTTCAAAATAAAAACCTCTTCATAATATATATGGGAGGTTAGTCGGGTTTTTGGCGTGTTATTTTAAATTTTTTTTGACTACTACTACGGTGTTTGTTGTTGTTTTTGTTTTGTTATGTTTTTTCTTAGTGATTTATTACTTGGTAGGGGCTTGCAAGGGGCTTAGGAGGGGCTAGTTATCGGTTACTTTGATTAGAAAGACCCATCTCCACATTCTGCTTAAACCAATTAAATGAATCCACAAATCTAATAAAAAACATATTAAATTCCAATAAAAAAGACCATATCAAAAGCATACTCCGATGTCATTTTGATACAGCCCCATCTATATTCGCTTAATAATTTTAGAAACATAAAGATATTAAAAATTTAATATACCTACAAAACATTACCGTCCTTTATATAATCATAGATCTTATTATCAATTGATTTCTCCATAATCATATTCATCGTAACAACAGGTAGTTCTTTTCCATTTTTATCTTTCATTTCAGTTTGTTCTACACTTGCTTTATCAGGTGTCGCTTTTCCTAAATAGTAAAAGTCGCTTCCCTCGTCATCATCTTTTTTCACAAAAATATGGACGTCAATATTATTTTCTTTAGCATCAATAATTGTTTGAACTTCCTTTGATTTTAATGTTCTATTACTTCTTGTATACCATTTAAGAACATCTTGATTAAGGAATTCATCACCGTAGTCCACACTGGATTCTACCTCATCATTTTTATGGTATGTGATAAATATTGGACAAGTATAGTACTTTGTCTTATAACCATACATAGTTGAGCTCTCGTCATTATGCCAATTTAAAAGTTTACACACATCTTTTCTTGAGTATTTTTTATATACAGTAAGGTTACTATCACACTCATAGTTTTTGCTCTTTTTCCTTGCACTTTTAATAATGTCCATAACCATACGCTTAAAGTATTGATTTTGTTCTAAGCTTTTTCGGATAGAATCATTAAACATATACATCTTATCGTCCTGTAAAGAGAGAATTGGCTTTTCTCCATATTTCTTTTGACTGTTTTGTGAGAAAAACTCTAATTCAAAAATTCGTTGTACTGAAGTAATCGTTTCATCATCTGTTAAGCAATTAGATTCTTCAAGTTGTTTTATATACTCATCCTTATCAACTTTTTCTTGCTTTAATAATAAGTCTAACAAAACGATTTCGTTTTTACGTTTTCCATTCAATACTTCCAATGAAAACATCGTTAAAACTTTATTTTCGTACTCTGTTAATGCAGGGACATCTTCTTTCATTTTCAATAAGAACTGATAATAGTTCGAATATCCTTCTGCAAGTACAACTGGATCAATAGAATGGTTTACTATAAAGTCATATAGATATGGAGTTCTTCCTATTCTATTTTTCAACTCAGCAAAAGCTTCCTTCAATACTTTCATTGCTGTTAAATTACTATTGTTAATCGCTTTAAAGATCTGCTTTTTCGCTATCTCTTCAAAGTTAACTGTTGAAATACCTTTAATATAACTCGTGTCATTTGTATATCTACGTATATTATCTTTATTTTGTGATCTATCTCCTGAAAGGGCAATCGGAATTAAATAGTTATTTTTATAGTTTCCAATAAAATCAATAATCGTAACAAAATCTTTCGAATCGTGTTTTCGAAGTCCACGCCCTAACTGCTGTATAAAGATAATGCTTGATTGAGTTTGTCTCAACATAACAACTTGGTTCACACTCGGAATATCAATACCTTCATTAAAAATATCTACTGTTAAAATATAATCCAGTATGCCATTTTCTAATTGATTCACCCGCAGTTCTCTTTCCTCTTGGGAATGATCGCCGGTTAATGCAAATGTGCGAAAACCTTTTTCATTTAAAGCATGTGATAATTGTTCTGCCTCATCTTTTCGGCTGCAAAACATTAGTCCTGTTACTTTCTCACCAGAAAAACCATAATATTTTACTTTTTCAACTATATGATCTACTCGTTCTTCCGTAACAAGTTTAGATAAAACAGTAGTGTCATCTATCTTTTCACCATTATATTCAAAATCAGTTACTCCAAAATAATGGAAAGGACAAAGCATATCTTCTTCAAGTGCTTCTTGCAATCGAATTTCATAAGCAATGTTGTAATCAAATAGCTCATAAATATTAAAATTATCTGTACGTTCAGGTGTAGCGGTCATTCCCATTAAAAATTTCGGTTTAAAATAATCAATAACTCTATGATAAGAACCAGCACCTGCTTTATGAACTTCATCTATTAAAATATAATCAAATAACCCAGGATCAAATTGCTGTAAATTTTCTTCTTTTGAAATGGTTTGGATCGTCGCAAATAAATATTTAGCATTTATTTGTTTATTTGACCCTGATAAAATTCCAAAGTCCTCATCTATCCCACCAAGAACTTTTTGAAAATCAGATTTCGCTTTATTTAATATTTGCTCTCGGTGAACAATAAATAACATCCGTTTAGGTGCAAAATTTCTGACATCAAATGCTGAAAGATATGTCTTCCCCGTTCCTGTTGCAGAGATAACTAAGCCTTTTTCTTTTCCGGCGTCTCGAATAGCTTGTATTTCTTGTAACGCAGCTTGTTGCATTTTATTTGGGGTAATTTTCAAAGCTTCTTCAATTGAATTGTGATATTGACCAGGTAATTCTATAACTCGATCTAGTAACTTATTTTCTGCAGCTTGCTCATATATTGTTTCGTAATTTGCAATCGACTCTTCGGTTAATACTTGAGAATGCTCCCAAACTTCTTCAAATTGGTTTTTAAAATGCTGTACAATCTCTCCATCTTCATGCGATGTTAACTTAACGTTCCATTCATAGTTTACCTTCAAAGCATGTGCAGTTAGATTTGAACTACCGACAATTAATGAACAATGTGTTTTATTATCAAATATGTATCCCTTTGAATGAAAACCAGATAAGTTTGTTAATCTTACTTCTACATTTTCAAGTTTCATTAATTCTCTAAACACTTTTGGTGTATTAAAATTTAAAAATGTAGATGTTAATATACGTCCTTTAACCCCTTTTTGTTTAAGGTCAAGGAAATGTGATTTTAAAGTCGCCAGTCCACTTTCTGTAATAAAAGCCACTGAGAAAATAAAGGATGTACTGTTTTCAAGCTCCTCCAACAATGAGCTTAAAACATTTTCATTTTTTTTCGTATTATTTACTAATAACTTAGGTTTATATATTCCGGGATGATTATGTTTTTGATCAATAAACCCTTTATATAAAGACCCCTCTAATTTTTGAATAAAATTCTCCATATGATCACCATTTATGACAATTTTTTATATTAATTGTATTACTCACTGATTTAAAGTGCAAATTTATTACAAACATAAAAAACTATCCGTATAAAACGAATAGTTTTTTTAAGATTACTTTACAATCGATTCTTTTGATAATTTCTCAATAGTTGGGATATCCGCAGGTGCCCATTCTAAAGCTGATAGCTCATTCGGATATAACCATTTAATTGCTACATGCTCAGTTAAAACCGGACTTCCTTCAACAAGTTTACAATAAAAAGTTTTCAAATGAACAATACCAAAATCATACTCATAGGCTGTATAATCAATTTGTTCACCAATCTGCACGCTACAATGCATTTCTTCATCAATTTCACGCTTTAACGCCTCTTGAGGTGTTTCTCCCTCTTCTATTTTCCCACCTGGAAATTCCCACATAAGAGGTAGCGATTTAGATGGTCCTCTTTGCGCACATAAAATTTTCTCTTCTTGGACAATTACTGCTCCAACAACATAAATATTTTTCTTCATTATGTCCTCCTTAAATCTCACAGAAACTCTATACTTTATGTTTCCACACTTTATAGACTGAAAAATGCCTTTTATATCTTTTAACGACTAATATATTTTTAATCAGTAAGCTAGATTTTATCTAACCCTATCTAGCCCTTTTAATGTAATTAGCCTAACACTCTCATCTCTTTTATATTATATAGAAGTAACTACAAAAATAAAGCATGATTGACTACTTCCCTCTTAAGCCTCTTTTTCCACCATCTCTTCATACCTAAAATTACTCTCCTCCAAAAACCACCTAGTCTCCCCACTATCCTTATAATAAGAATTCCAACCCCGCTCCCTCAAAATCTCCTTCCAACTATCACTCTCCACCATCCGCTTAATCACATCATCCCAATAAGCAACCTCTTCCTCCGTCATATCTTTTGGGCCCATAATTCCTTTCCAGTGCTGGAAGATGACGTTGATTCCTTGTTCTTTCCATGTTGGGATTTCTGGTAGTCGGTCTAGGCGTTTTGGTGCGGATACGGCTAGTATTTTTATTTTGCCGGCTTTGTATTGTTTTTCGGCTTCGGATAGGGTCATGGTTGCGGCGCTGATTTGTTTGTTCGTTAGGGCGTTTATGATTTTTTCTTTGTTTTCGTAGACGAAGAATTGTAGCTCGGCAGGGTTTATGCCGAATGCTTTGCTTACTTGTACGAAGGATAGGTGATCGTCGTTTCCTAGGCCGGGGGCAACGCCGATTTTGAAGTTTTTCTTGTTTTGTTTTAGTTGTTCCATTAGTTCGTTTGCGTTTTCTATGTTTGAGTCTTGTGATACGACAACGACTTCCCAGTCTGACGCAAGTGTTGCGAGCGGGGTGAAGTCTTTATATGTTAGTTTACTGTGGCCTAGTAGGTTGTTCGTTATGAGTAAGCTTGAGTTAATCGCCAGTACGTGACCGCCTTTTTGTTTCGTATATTTCCATCCGACATCACCGCTGCCACCTACTTTGTTTGTGACTGTAATTGGTTTTGTGAAGATTTTTTCTTCTGTGAGCGTTTTTTGCATCGCTCGTGCTGTTAAGTCCCATCCGGCTCCTTGAACGTTCGGTGCAACGATTTCTAATTTGTCGATGTTCACTTTATTCGTATGGGATTTTTCCGAGGAACAACCAGCTATTACTCCTGTCATGATCCATATACATAGTAATAATCGTTTTTTCATAGTCCTCGTCCTATTCGGTATTTTCGTTCTGGTCGTCCGATAATACCGTATGTGTACTCTACTGTGCATTCGCCGGTCGCTACTAAGTATTCTAAATATCTTCTTGCGGTTGTTCTGGAGGCCCCCATTTGTTCTCCCATTTCTTCTATTGTAATGCCCTCTTCGAATCCTTTTATAATGCCTTTCACTTTTTGCAGTGTTAACGGATCCACACCTGTCGGTAAGTTTTTTATGTCTTGTGTTTGCGAAGTCCCGAAGAAATTATCGATGAGTGCTTGATTTACTTCATTGTTACTATGTAATAGTTGCTTCTTTCTTTTATAATCTTCAATTGTGCGAACAAATTTTTCTAACGTGACCGGTTTTATAAGGTAGTTGCTTACGCCGTTTCGAATTGCTTTTTCTAGCATATGGTTTTCATTCGCCGCCGTTACCATAATGACGTCAACGCTTGGAAAGTCAGCATGAATTTGTGGTAATAAGTCAGTTCCAATTCCATCTGGTAAGTAATTATCTAATAGAAGTAAATCGATTTCTTCCTTTTGTAGTAGTTCCATCGTTTCTTTCGCGTTCAATGCTTTTCCGATTACTTTTACATCCTTTATTTTTAATAAAAACTCCTCTTGAATTTGCGCGACGCGGAAATCATCTTCTGCAATTGCAACCTTCAACATATGTCCATCCCCCTGTTTGTCATGTACTTTCTTTCAATGTTTTCGGAAGGTAAATTGTAAAAATAGCTCCCCCATTTTTCTCGTTTTGAATTTCAATCGTTCCCCCTAGTAGATCTACCATTTCTTTCACGTTTGCTAGTCCGTAACCACGATCAGTTCCTTTCGTTGAAAACCCTTTTTGAAAAATGGTCGTTATTTTTTCTGCTGATATCCCTATCCCGCTATCTATCACTTCAAATACAATATCGTGCCCAATATCCGTAACAAAGAAGGAAACTCTCTTTTCCTCTCGTTCATTCACCGCATCAAATGCATTATCAATTATGTTTCCAAGGATCGTAATAAGATGCGACACTTTTATATGGTCTGGTAACGGATGAAGCGCGCTATCTCCTTCAATATGAAAATCAATTTTCTTTTCAGACGCTGTTCCGAGTTTTCCTAATAAAATAGCTTGTACTTTCGCATCGTGAATTTGATGGAATAAAATATGATTTTGGCTTTGATGAATATTAGATTCTTGTTGGATAAATTCAATCGCTTCTTTGTAGTGCCCTAACTGAAGTAATCCTGATAAGACGAAAAGTTTATTTGTAAATTCATGTGTTCGAGCGCGTAAATCCTCAGAATACTTTCTTACCTCAGATATCGTATTCACTAAGTTTTGCAGTTCTGTTTTATCTCTAAAACTACATACAACCCCTACCGTACTGTTATTTTCAAGTATCGGTGTCATGTTTAAAATAAACACCTTATCTTGAAACGCGATTTCTTGATCGCTTTCTAACACTCTCTCCATATTAAATTCCGGTAAAACTTTTGAAATGTGCTGCTGCATATAATCATCATTTACATGTAGCATCTCTTCTGCCGACGTATTCATCATCGTAATAAAACCATTTTGATCAATGGCGATAATCCCTTCTTTTATAGATAGTAATATCGCACTTCGTTCCCGGTATAGCGCTGCGATTTCATTCGGCTCTAAACCGAGTGTATCTTTACGAATACTACGTGCTAAAAGAATGCCGCCAATAATTCCGACTACTAATACAGCTAAGGAAAAGAGTATAATTTCTTTCGTTCTGCTCAGTATGTTAGATTCAATACCTTTTATTAAAAACTCTACTGTCACAACGCCTACGACTTGATCGTAGTCTCCGTTCTGAACAATAATGGGTGCCTTCGCCATTAAAGCAGGACCACTTTCACCATTTCCTTCAAGCGTATAATAACCGCCAAAAGTGAGTGCTTCATAGTTATACGGGTTGTTACTCTTTGTGCCAATTAACTCCGAATTAGAATGGGAATACATCACCCCAAAATGATCTTCTATAATGACATAATCGGCACCAGATTGCTCGCGAACTTGTTCCGCAATAGATTGAATGTTACTTTTATGCTCGTTATGTTGAAAAGCATCTTTTATAGCAGGCATAAAAGAAAGCGACTTGGCTGTTTGTAGTGCTAGCTGCTCCACTTGGCGCTTCGTATCAACGGACTGAATGTAAACAAATATTCCCGCTAATAGGAGAACGACAAATAAAATTAACGCGATAATTAAGCTTACTATTTTCGTTTGTAATGACACTTTGCGTGATTTTTTCATGCTTCATATCCTTTGATAAAATATTCAAAACTATCAATCTCCTTTTTCTATTATTATGACAAAACGAATAATGAAGCAACTATTAAAACTCTCCATGTTCATAAAGTACAAAAAGAATAAAATTGTCATAATATTGAGATTTTATTCCACAGACAGTACAATTCAACTATAATGAACACGCTTTCATAATTTTCATTTTATTTATAAGCACGAGGAGGAATTAGTATGGCTCAAGTAAAATCAAACCGAGTCGCCGGCAATATTTTCAAAGGTTCTGTCGGCAATTTAATCGAATGGTACGACTGGTACGTTTACTCTGCTTTCGCTGTTTACTTCTCAGCAGAGTTCTTTCCTAAAGGAGATCCAACAAGTCAGTTACTGAACACAGCGGCTATTTTCGCAGTTGGATTTTTAATGCGCCCTATCGGAAGTTTATTAATGGGCCGCTATGCGGATCGGCACGGACGCCGGGCAGCATTAACACTTTCGATTACAGTTATGGCCGGTGGTTCTTTAATTATTGCCTGTACACCTAGTTACGAAAGTATCGGTATTATGGCACCAATTATTTTAGTTCTTGCCCGTTTACTACAAGGATTATCACTTGGCGGAGAGTACGGAACATCTGCAACGTATTTATCTGAAATGGCTAGTAGTGGTCGCCGCGGCTTTTATTCAAGCTTCCAATATGTAACGCTCGTTGCTGGACAAATGGTTGCGTTAGGCGTTCAAATTGTTCTTCAACAATTACTAAGCGAACCAGATATGAAAGCTTGGGGATGGCGCATTCCGTTCATTATTGGAGCGATGGGTGCAGTAGCTGTATTATGGCTTCGCCGCACAATGGATGAATCGGAGCAGTTCGCAAACATAAAATCACAAAAACGCGAAAGCGCAGGAACCGTTCGCGCGCTTATGAAACACCCGAAAGCAGTATTAACAGTAGTCGGTCTAACACTAGGAGGCACTGTTGCATTCTACACGTACACAACATATTTACAAAAGTTCATGGTAAACACAGTCGGTCTGCCGAAAGAAGTTGTAAGTTGGATTAACTTTGTCGCACTACTTATTTTCGTCGTACTTCAGCCAATTGCGGGGCTACTATCCGATAAAATTGGACGACGCCCACTATTAATGGCATTCGGTATTCTCGGAACATTACTAACAGCACCGATCTTCTTCTTCATGGAAAAAACGACAGAACCAATCGTAGCGTTCTTACTTATGATGGTCGGCCTTATTATTGTTACTGGTTACACATCGATTAACGCAATTGTAAAAGCAGAACTCTTCCCAACTGAAATTCGCGCACTTGGCGTAGGTTTACCATATGCACTAACCGTTGCGATATTCGGCGGAACAGCTGAGTTCATCGCATTATGGCTAAAGAGTATCGGAATGGAATCACTCTTCTACTTCTACGTAGCTGGATGTATCGCGATCAGCTTTATTACGTATTGGCGTATGGATGAGTCATCGAAGACTTCGCAGATTGAGGCGGAGCTTGGTGGTGGGGATAAATTAGTTAACAATAAATCTAGTTAAAAATTATGTATTCTATGTTCTTCGAGGGTGTTGCAAAACTCATAAATATCCAAAAATGAATGCATAAAAAAATCCGTTTTCCTGGAAAAATGATAGTAACCGAAACTATCTCCAGAAAGGACGGATTTACTAGTATGATAACCAAATTTGATGAAAATCAATCCATTTTACAGATTTTATTTGCATACGTAGACAGTTTAACTATTGAAGGCGTTCCGCCTGTGACAGGTCGCCCACCAATCTGTAGAAAAGCCTTACTGAAATGCTTTTTCTTGAAAACTGTATTTCAAATTGACTCTTTACGCAAATTAACACGTTTTTTGCATCAATATCCTTCATTTCGTGTATCTTGTGGTTTATATTTCGTTCCTCACGTTTCTACTTTTTCACGTGTAGGTACTTGGTTTCGTGAAAAGGG
>NZ_CP147983.1:777058-957770 GCF_045291115.1 Bacillus sp. PPSBB_2 | reverse complement strand
TTGATTGTATTATGCATCTTTGTTGCGATTATTCACTATATCATTCGTAGATTGAAAGATATAGCTATCATGCAAACATTGGGCTATACAAGAAAAAAAATAGTTAGCTTCTTTATCTTTAATTTAGGGAAAATCATGATACTATCAAGTCTTATGATTTATGTATTATTTATTATGTATTGTATATTTACAGATAGTACAGATTTTTATTTTGAATTATCATGTATTTTTTGGATTATAGCAATTACATTGAGTTTTATTTTAATTATACCTATCACAATAATTACGATAGTAGCCTTTACTAGAAATATAAATGTTTCAAAAATAAAAGGTAACAAGCCATATATATTAGTTAGCACATTAAATTTCACTTTAAAATTTCTATTTATAGTCGTAATGTTATTGTCCACGTATCATTGGAAAATCCTATCGAATGAACTCAATCAAAAGATAGATAATTTATCTAATTGGTCAAAAACTAAACATATTTATAAAACTCAAGTTACTTTCGCTAAGGGCGACGATTTAGGTGCGGAAGAAAAAATTAGCAAAAAAATGAAAGACCTTTACTTGGATATGGAAAAACAACATGGTGGCTTTCTAATTAGTACGTCAAATTATGACAAAATAGATGGAAAGTATATCTATGATTTAAATAATGAAAATGGGGATCCGAAGTTAGAACCTTCCGGAAATAGTGTTACTATAAATTCAAACTATTTATCTTATAATCCTATTAAATCAGTAAAAAAAACAATCAAAGAGCAAATTATTCATGATTCGAATACTATGAATATATTAGTGCCTGAAAAATTAAAGGAATATGAGAAGGAGATATATAAGAATTATAGAAAACATTTTTATTTCCAAAAAGTTGAAGTTGATAACATTTATAATGAGGAACTAGGAAGAGAGAAAAATAACACTAAAGAACAAGAGTTAAATATAAATATTATATATGTAAAAAATAATCAAGATTATTTTACTTATGATTCAACTATAAAAGCGGAAGATAAAAATCTCATTAGAGATCCTATTGCAATTATTGATACAGGTATCTTCAATCAATCCTTTTATTTGTCATATGTTGCATCTGAATTTTATTTTAAAACTAATAGTGAGCAACCATACGATAGTATAAGGGCTACCATTACTAAAAATGAGGCTCAATCAACTATACAAAATATCACCTCAGTATATGATCGTTTAGCGTTTGAAATTCAAAACCTAAAAACAGAAAAAGAAAATTTATTGATCGCAATGATCATATTAATCGTCTCGAATTTTCTAATAACTTATAACACTATTTCTAGTTACTATGAAAAAAACAAGTTCAATTTGTATATTAAACAGTTATTTGGATTTAGCGCTATAAAGCGCAATAAAAATATGATTACTTTATTGTTATTAGTAAATATTATACCTATTATATCTGTATCTATATATGTTATTGATACTTATGTGATTTCTATAGGTATTTTGATCCTAATCTTAGAAATTTTAATAAGCTATTTCTTTGATAAGAAATTAAGCAATCAAACATTCAATGCTATCATAAAAGGAGAACATTAGTAATGATTGAATTAGTGAATATAAATAAGAAATTTGGTAATAAAGTTGTATTAAAAGACTTCTCATTGAAGATTGAAGATACAGACTTCATCGCAATCGTTGGGGAAAGTGGAAAAGGAAAAACGACGTTATTAAATATTATTGGTTTATTAGAACAAAGCGACTCTGGAGATATAATTATAGAAGAACAAATGAATCCAAACAAAAAGCAAACCTTACTATTGCAACGTGAAAAATTAGCTTATCTATTTCAAAATTACGCTTTAATGGAAAACGAAACGGTAGAGAAAAATTTATTAATAGCCCTAGAATATCAAAAAAATATCGATAAAAGAAAAATAATAAAAGAAGCTTTACAAAAAGTGAATTTGCCTAATTATGAGAAGAAAAAAATTTTTGAGCTTAGTGGTGGAGAACAACAAAGAATCGCTTTAGCAAGAATACTTATTAAAAAATGCGACTACATTTTAGCTGATGAGCCAACTGGTAATTTAGATAACAATAATCGAGATTTAGTGTTTAACATATTAAAAGACCTTAATGAAGATGGAAAAACGATAATATTTGTTACACATGATATGGAATTGGCCTCTAGAGCAAAAAAAATTATAACAATTTAGCGTAGGTTAAAAAGAAACTATTTTTACCCATACCATTAAAATAGTATGAGACTGATATTAATGCATCATTTGCAAAACGAAAGGACGATTCTTATGTATTTATAGAATCGTCTCTTCGTTACTATACGTATCCTTATTAAAGTCATTAAAATGGGTCCTATTGCAAAAAATCGAGAAGCTGATATTGTGTATGAAATATTGTATAAAAGAAGCTTATAACGATTTAATAGTGATGAATTATTAAATCAGTTGGAATCTGTTCGTAAAAAAGTAAGGTATGTAGAAAACAGCGCTAGTAATTGGGCTAGGATTAATCCCACTCTGTTCTTAATTTAAGGAATTCCAAAACGTTCTAACTTCAATGGAAGACCGCCTGCGCCACAAGCTTAATTGTTCCGCAAAGAAAGTCATACTACTTGTATGGCTTTTTCTTTATTTTAGTTACTTAAGCCCTACATTTTTATCTGATTTGCTTTTGCTGGTGTAGAAGAGGGAAAATATAGAAGCATAAAGTGAAACTTTGCCCTCACCAATTGGGCTTTTACGGGCAGCCCGCCCCCACCTAATTTCTTTGCTTTCGCTGAATTTTGAGGTGGGGATCTTACTGCCCGTTAATGCGGGATAAAAGAAAACCGCCTGAAATGATATGTACTTGAATAGTAGTACATAAAAAATACAAATAACAATAAATTAAATATCGTTAAAACAAAAAGGAGATGTCCCAGGCATAGTACTAGGACATCTCCTTTACTTATCTAAATTCTACAAAGCACTCTCAATTAAACAATTATTAAATATATCTTCTATCTAAAACATCGTATTATCATTAGCTGCTTCACTTGGAATCTCTTGAATTACATCCCAGTGTTCGACAATCTTTCCATCCTTGATACGAAATATATCCACTATAGCAACTCCCTTATCTTGAGAATTAGTACGAGAATGTACATGAAGAGCAACTGTATCCCCTTCAGCTACTACACGTTTAATCTCTGCAGAGGAATTAGGATTTTTAACAAAATCCTCCTTAAAGAAATCCATGAAGGCTTTTCGTCCATCAGCAACAAAAGGATTATGTTGCTTATAATCTTCGCTAACATATTTAGGGATAATATCGATATTATGTTTGTTAAAAACTTCATTATAGAAATCAACTACCATCTTTTTATTCTTTTCATTTTCTTTCACTTCTTTTGATACAGAAGCAACATTTTCGCTCTTTATTGAGTTACCTTTGTTATTACCGGTGGAAGCTTGAAATATCAAAGTCGATACAATTCCTAAAATAAACACAGAAATAATTATTACTATTAAACTTTTCTCTAATTTCATATATACCTACCTCTTCTACTTAAATAAGTTCTCTTCTATAAAAAGCTTGAAGAAGGAGAAACCTTCCCCAAAATGTAATGTCAGGGGTAATGTTAGGAATTTCATTTATCCTAACCTCCCCCTATACAACGCATATTAGAAACGATTCATTCTAACTTAATACCTCATTAACAGTTGCACTGTCCACAATTTGAATAAACTTCTTAACCTTATCGTTCTCATCAAACTTATAAAGGTGACAAAAATCTGCTATGAACGATTTCCCTGTAGCTTTATATGTCCCACTATATTTTCCATACACGATAACAGTATTGTTATTAAAAGCATAGATTTCATCTTTAGCGCTATAGTCATCCCATTCTGTGCCAAGACGTTCATGTACGTTTTTCACTACTTCATCTGGACCTATATAAGTACCTGCATATGGAAACCCAGCAGCTTCTGTCCAAGATACATTTTCACTTAAATACGTTTTGAACGCATCCAATTTCCCTTCGCCAGTTAACACATACGTTTCATGTAATAGCTTTTGATATTTATTCATATCATTAACCCCAAGGCATTTCTTTTGTTACAACTTTTGCACTTAATTCTAATACACCTTTATTTGCATAGCCTGGATATGCTGCTTCAAGTTTTGCCACAAAATCTTTTGAAGTTCCACTTTCCTCAGAAGCTTGAACCGCAGTTCTTAGATAATCCATTGTCGCAGTAAGTGCTTGATTATTTAGGGATTTTTCGATTGATCCATGGCTAGGTACAATTATGTCAGCATGTAATGCTTGTAATACTTTCAAGTTCTCAATCCACGCCTCCATAGCCGCTTTTGAGCTAGTATCCGCTAAGAATACATGTATTTCGTTAAAAACATCAATACCACCAATTAATACTTTTAGTTCTTTATTAAATAGGCTAGTTCTGTAATGATCTAAGCCTACTAGTTCAAATGTTAACCCCTGAAAATCAATCGCTTTTTCTTTAAACACTTGAGGTAATACCACGTTACTTGGTGCATTTTCTCCAAGGGCGTCTTTCCAAACTTTTAATTTCCCTAAGACAGAATGAACGATATGTTCAACAGTAGACTCTGTTGCATACGCTATAGCTTCTGGGTAAACGGCTTTAATGCTCTCTAATCCAAAGTAGTAGTCTGGATCCCCATGAATAATAAAGATTTTATCTAAAGATAAGTTATTTTTTTTCAGATACTCAACAATTCCTTTCGAATCAGATTGAGTAAATTTTGAATTTATTAAAAATGCATGTCCTGCTTTCTCAACTAATGTTGCTGTGACCATAAAGCTTTTTTCGTCCGAACTAAACACCGTTAATTTCACATCTTTTTGATTTGTATCGATTGTTTTAAACATAGTATGTTATTCTCCTTTTGTTAAAGTTATTAACTAATTATCATATTTTTATCTTGTTCCGATAAAGTGAAACTTTAATCAGTGGGGGTTTTGTTCATCCCCACTGATTATTAATTGAACCAATCGGACTTTTACGGACAGTTGATCCCCCACCTAACTTCTTTGCTTCCACTGAATTTTGAGGTGGGGGTCTTACTGCCCGTTAAAGCGGGATAAAATCTCCCACTCCCATTTATCTGAAAGTGTAATAGTACTGGCGAATATTCCGGAGATAAATGTCAGGTGGCTTAAGATAACATGTTTGCTACTATATCCTAAATTTTCTTAATATAAATTTTTAAAACGCGCTTCAATTTTATCCGGTGTCATTACGCCACCACCAATAGGAATAATTTGATTATCCTTTTGTAAAAGTAAGGAAGGATAACTATTAACACCAAGCTGTCGAACTTTATTGAAATCATTTTGGACATCTATTATTGTTTCTTGAGCGTTTAAACGTTCTAATACTTGTTCAGGGTCCAAACCATGCTCGATTGCAATCTTGCGATATGTTTCAGGATCACTCAGACTTTGGCCCTCATAATAAAACGCTTTTTGCATAGCCGAAGTGAATTCTAATAAACGGTCTGGCGCTAATGAGCGTAAAGCTGAAAAGCCAATTGCAGCATCTTTCGAATTCATTTTAAAAGTCCCTTCCTCTACCAATTTTTGATAGGAAGGACCAAATTCAGCACCTGTAAGTTGATTAATTCTTTTATTTCCTTCTTCTATATATGAGAAGTGTTTCATTGGTAAATTATCCAAAAATAACCCTCCACATAAAACCGTTAATGGCACTTCAGTGTGGTTTTTGTAAAATCCTTTAATACTTTCTGAAAAACCATAGCACCATCCACAATATGCATCCCATACGTAAATAAGATTATCTTGTTTCGTCTCCATTTAAATCTCCTACCTTTTTTTTATTATCCAGCTCAACTAAATTTTTGGTTTATATAAGTACATCTTTTTATACCTTGTTCTTTTTTAGATACCTTACTATATTTCCCCAAAACTAATATTTCCAAAGAAAGATCCACCAAGGTTTTTAACAAAAGATAACGTTGCACCTTATTGCCCCGTAACAGAAAATACTAAAGCTTAGAATATACATCGATTTGAATGTGTTAGTAACTTTCTACACCGGGTGGCAACGTATGGACCACCATCCTTAATTAAATATATAAATCATATTTTTAGCAGATATTAGTTGTAACTAAATCGATTACATCTTTATGTAACTTTTTTAGTTACAACTAATATAGAAGTCAATTCTTTTTTCCGAAAACATTAAATTTCTACATTAATCTACAACCAATCCCACTCTTTACAAAAATATATCAACGATTATTCAATTATATCGATCGTAACTCCGAATATATCAACGTTTCGACACAACATATCGATTTACCGACAAATTTCGAGCGCGTTATCTCCTAAACTAACAACCAATCCCACACCCCAACACAAAACAAAAAAGCACCAGGTCCCCCCTAGTGCTCTCCCCCTAAAACAAATGACAAGCCACTTCATGCCCCTTCGCAATCTCAACCATCTTCGGTACTTCCTGTGCGCATTTTTCAGTGGCGAATTTGCAGCGCGTTCTGAATTTGCAGCCGGATGGTGAGTTGAGCGGGCTTGGTACTTCTCCCTCTAGGATAATCCGTTCTTTACCAGTGTTTGTTGGATCTGGTTCTGGCATGGATGAGAGTAGTGCTTGTGTGTATGGATGTGCCGGTTTTGCGTATAGGTCTTCACTATCGGCAATTTCTACTATGTTTCCTAAGTACATGACTCCGATTCGGTCTGATATGTGTCTTACCATGGATAGGTCATGTGCGATGAATAAATATGTGACGCCTGTTTCTTCTTGGATGTCTTGCAGCATGTTTACGACTTGTGCTTGGACTGAGACATCAAGTGCTGAGATTGGTTCGTCACATAGGATAAAATCTGGTTTTACAGATAGTGCGCGCGCGATGCTAATGCGCTGGCGCTGGCCCCCGCTAAATTCGTGCGGGTAGCGATATAAATGTTCTTCTTTTAAGCCTACCTTTTTCAGAAGGTCTAAAATGATTTCTTTTTGCTCTTCTTTTTCGTAGGAACCGTGAATGTTCATCGGTTCGCTAATAATTTGAAATACGTTCATTGCCGGGTTTAATGATGCGTATGGATCTTGGAAAATAATTTGCATTCGTTTTCTATATTCTTTTAGTTCACTTTCCTTTAAACTTGCGATATCTTTTCCGTCGAATAAAACGTTACCTGAAGTGACATCGTGTAAACGAATGATGCTTCTTCCTGTCGTTGATTTTCCGCAACCTGATTCTCCTACTAATCCGAATGTTTCACCTTTTTTAATGGTGAAGCTAAGGTCATCGACTGCTTTTAATTGCTCTGTTTTCCTGCCAAATAGTCCTTTTTTAATAGGAAAATACTTTTTTAAGTTCCGAACTTCAATTAAGTTTTCTTCATGCATGTGAATCACCTACCGCCCTATCATTTAACCAGCACATGGAACGTCTTTCGTTTCCGATTTCAAAATATGGCGGACGTTCTTTTTCACAAATGTCCATCGCATGCGGGCAACGCTCTGCGAATGGGCAACCTTGTGGCGGGTTTAATAAGTTTGGCGTTACACCTTGGATGGGAGCAAGTCTTTCTTTTACGCCGTTCGCTATTTTTGGCAGAGAGTTTAATAACCCTTTCGTATATGGATGATTCGGCGATTGGAAAATATCAAGTACAGGTCCTTCTTCCATAATAAGCCCGCCGTACATAACGATAACGCGCGTACAGTTTTGCGCGACGATTCCTAAGTCATGCGTAATAAGAAGTAACGCCATATTTGTTTCGTTCTTTAAGTTTTTCATTAAATCTAGTATTTGCGCCTGTATCGTTACATCAAGTGCCGTCGTCGGTTCGTCAGCAATAAGAAGGTCCGGATTACAAGACATCGCCATTGCGATCATAACCCGCTGCTTCATACCACCGCTTAGTTCATGCGGATATTGTTTTACCCTTTCTTCTGGTGACGAAAGGCCAACTTGTTTTAACAAGTTGATCGCGATCTGCTCTGCTTCTTTCTTTTTCACTTTTTGATGCCTTATAATTACTTCCGTCATTTGTTTTCCAATTTTCACGACCGGATTTAGCGCTGACATTGGGTCTTGAGAGATAAGTGAAATTTGATTTCCTCTAATAGAACGCAATTCTTTTTCAGATTTAGAAAGTATGTTTTCATTATGAAAAAGGATTTCCCCTTCTTTCACTTTTCCTGGTGACGTAACGAGAGACATAACAGACTTCGCCATTACACTCTTCCCGCTTCCAGATTCCCCAACGATACCGACTACTTCTCCTTTATTTAAGCGAAATGTAACGCCGCGAACCGCTTCAACTTCGCCACTTTCTATGAAAAAAGAAGTCTTTAAATTTTTCACTTCTAGTAGTTTTTCAGACACGCTTCTCACTCCTTTCACTTAACACTTTAGTTTTCATGTCCGGCTCCTTTTGGTGCGAAAGCTTTCTTCAATGCTTCACCAATTACGTTAAAACTAAGTACCGTTAAAAGGATAAGGAATCCTGGGAAGAGTGTTAAATACCAAGCTTCACCAATATATCCTTGCGCATTGTTTAGCATGCTGCCCCAAGAAGAATCTGGTTCTCTAATACCTAATCCTAAGAAACTAAGTGATGATTCCATTAAAATCGATGTCGCAATTGTTAATGTCGCAGCGATAATAATGGTTGATAAAATGTTAGGAATGATATGTCTTACAATAATCATAAGTGATTTTTGTCCTGATACTTTTGCGTATAAAACGTACTCACGCTCTTTTACAGATAACGTTTCTGCCCTTACAATACGGGCGGTGTCCATCCATGTTAGTAATCCGATAATAAGAACTAACGTCGTAATTCCTGGTTTTAAATACGCATTTAATAGTAGCATTAAAAAGAATGATGGAATTGACATAAGCACTTCAACAACTCTCATTAAAAAGTTGTCTAACTTTCCGCCAAAATACCCGCTAATTGTTCCAACTGCAGTACCGATTGTAATAGAAACAACCATCGCAAGGAAACCGACCGCAAGCGAAACTCGTCCGCCATATAACGCTCTCGTTAAGTAATCCCTTCCGTAATCATCCGTTCCGAAAGGATGACTCATACTTGGTTCTTGTAAGCGATCTGGAATCGACATTTTGCTAGGATCGTACGGCGATACGAATGCGAAAATTGATGCGACCGTTAAAATCGCAAGTATTATAACTCCCATTAGTACAAACTTATTTTTCGTAAAACTACTTTTTATCGTTTGAAATCTCCTATTATTCATTCCAAATCACCCCCTCATTCGAATGCGCGGATCTACTACGCCATATAAAATATCAGCAATTAAGTTACCGAGAATTAACATGAATGATGATAGTAATGTAATTGCCATGATAATCGGATAATCAAATCTAAAAATAGCATTTACTCCAAGTGAACCAAGACCCGGCCATGAAAATACTGTTTCCGTAATAAACGCTCCGCCTACTAAACTTGGAATCGATAATCCGAAAATTGTAATGATTGGTATTAATACATTTCGAAGTACGTGATTAAATAACACCGTTTTCTTTGAAGCGCCGTACGCATATTGAATTTGTACATATTCTTCTTCTAATTGCTGAATCGTACTTGAACGAATATATCTCATATAAACAGATACGTTTTGGAATGCTAACACCATACAAGGTAAAATGCCGTGTTGCACAATATCCCAGACAGAATCTTTACCTACGGTGCGCATACCCATACTCGGAAGTAGGTTCAATTTTAAAGAGAATAAGTAGACTAATAGTAGTGCAAACCAGAAAACCGGCATAGAAATACCAACGTATGAAATAAAGTTTACAATGCGGTCAAAGAATGAATTCTTTTTCACACCTGTAAATAGTCCAAGTGGTATTGCGATTACGAATGAGACGAGTAAAGATGATCCCATTAACCCAATTGTTGCAGGTAATCTTTCTGTGATAAGTTCCAAAACAGGACGATGATTTTGAAGTGAGTAACCAAAATTTCCTGTTAAAATGTTTTTTAACCATAAAAAATACTGTACGTAAATTGGTTGATCTAGTCCTAAACTTTTGCGAATACGCTCCACATCAATTGGACTCATGTTTGGCGTTACAAAGTTTCGAACGGGATCCCCCGGCGCTAGCTTTATTAATAGAAAAGAAATAATAGAAATAACAAATAAAAGCGGAATTGCATTTAAAAGCCTCTTCGCAATTACTTTATACACAAACTTCCCCCCTCAAGCTAAAGAAGCTGATTTCCACCAGCTTCTTTATTGTTTCTTATTTCACTTCATAAATCTTAGATAGATCTTCAAACATTGTGACAGGAATTGCTTTCGCTTCTTTTAATCCATCAAACTTTTTATCTACTGCAATAACTGCTTTCGGATACGCGATTGGTAGATAAGGTACGTCTTCTCTAGCTGTCTCTTGAATTTTATGGTATAGCTCTGCGCGTTTTGTTTTATCTGTTTCAACTGCAGCTTCTTCCCATAACTTATCGAAATCAGCGTTTTTATATCGTGCATAATTGTATTCAGCATTACTTAAGAATAAGCTCTTATATGAATCTGGCTCAGGTCCCATTATGTAACCACCAAATGTAATGTCATATTCTTTATTCTCTTTATCTAAGCCTTTTTCACTTGCTGCACTAGCATCTAATGCATTTAGTTCAACTTCTAAGCCAACTTCTTTTAATTTTTGTTGTGTATATAACGCTAAGCTTTCCATGATTTTATTATTCGTTACATACATCACACGTACTTTTTCGTTATCTTTCACGCCAGCTTTTGCTAATAAATCTTTCGCTTCTTTTTTATCATACTTATAGTCTTTAATATCTTTCGCATAATACATAGCGTCTGGCGTTAAGATTGAATTTGCTGGTTCTGCAAATTCACCTGAAACGAATGCTGAGTTAATCATTTCTTTTTTATCTAACGCATGCGCAATTGCTTGGCGCACTTCTTTTTTCTTCATCAAATCTGTATTCATGTTATAAGATAAGTAGAATAATCTACCTTCAGGGAATGTCACCATTGAGAAGTTCCCAGTGCTATCTAGTTTCTTAAAGTCTTGCGGCTCAATCATTTTCATGTTGATTTGACCATTTTGCAGTGAAACATTTGCTGTATTACGGTCTTTTACAACGCGGTATACGATAGAGTCTAATTTAGCTTTCCCACCTACATAATCATCAAATCGATCTAATGCAACGTACTCATCTGATTTATACTCTTTAAACTTAAACGGTCCTGATCCTACAGGCTGTAAGTTTTTCTTACTCTTCGCTAAATCTGCTTCCCCTTCAAATACATGTTTCGGAATTGGGAAGAAATCATTCATCACACCTTCGAAAGATGCGCTTACTTGTGGTAAAACGAATTGAGTGGTTAACTCATCTACCTTTTTCACCTCAAGCGGCTTTCCTTTAAAAATAAAGTTTTCACGACTTGAGCTATTTTGCTTCTCATCTAAAATAGATTGGAATGTAAATGCTATATCGTCTGATGTAATTTTCTTACCATCATGCCATTTCAAATTATCTTTTAACTTCAGTGTCCAAGTTAATTGATCTTCTGAAGGCGTAAAGCTCTCAGCAAGAACAAACTTTTTCTTACCGTCTTCCATATGATACAGCGGCGCATATAAAGCTTGCTGCACAGTTAATGAAACACGATCATTCGCATAAAGCGGATTCATCGTATCTGGATTATCGCTAACACCAATCGTTAACGTTCCTCCATCTTTCGGAGTCCCTGATTTACTAGTGCCCGCTTGCTTCGAATCTTTTTCCCCTGAACAAGCAGCTAATGCAATAAATAATAGTAGGACAAATGGTAATACAAACAACTTCTTCTTCATATTTCGACCCCTCTCGACTATTTACACCTATAAGAAAACTCGGAATTAATACCGAGTTTTCTTATAGGTTTTAAATTACCACTACCGGTATGTATTGTCAAACTTTTTCGCAAAGGTAGAAAGTTTGTAATCTATTAATGCATTCTTGCGATAAACTATATTTATGCGGAGGAGAAAATAAAAAGACCACGAATAAGTAGCCTCATAAAATGAGTTAAAAAACTATCAACTTACAGAAAACCCCTCTAAAATGATTGTTATATATACTCGGAACTGTAGAATGGGATTAAAGACAAAAAACACATTTAGGAGGTTATCATGACATTTGATGAATTGAAAAAAAGACCACCAAAAGGCAGTCTCAAAACTCAATCTTATTCCCCATCCCTTGCTCCACCGCTTTCTCATACAAATACTTCGCAATGATAATATCTACTACCGCCAAACCAACTGATTTGAAAATAGTAATCTCTTCATCATTTTCGCGTCCAGCTTTTTCTCCGCTTATAATTTGACCAAGTTCAGCGTGAATGGCGTTTGCTTTGAATAAACCTTCTTTTATCGGAACTTGAAGGTCTCCTGTTTCGTCTAGTGCTGCTTCTTTTGATTCAACTACTACTTTGTTTGCGCTTGTGATGGCGTGAGATGGTAGTTCTTGCATGCTCGGTCTGAATGAGCCGACGGCGTTTACGTGGACGCCTTTTTGTATTGTTTCTGAGAAGACTGGTGTGGATGCATTCGTAGTTGTGACGATAATGTCTGCTTCACGTATTGCTTCATTTGGATCCCTGTAAACGTAAGCTGGTTTTCCAAATTTCTCTTGTATATATTGCGCAAATGCATACGCTTTTTCTTCTGTGCGATTGTATAAGATAACTTTTTCGATATCTCTAACCGTAAATATTGCTTCGGCAATTCCTTTCGCTTGTTCACCCGTGCCGATAATGCATAAAGTTTTTGCGTTATGACGAGCTAAATATTTTGTCGCTACTCCTGATAAGGCGCCTGTTCGGATCATCGTTAAGTACGATCCTTCTAAAAGTGCGAGCGGTTCTCCCGTTTGAAAGTCTGATAGCATCACAATCCCGTTGATCGTTTTCTTTCCTATCTGTTTATTTTGCGGGACTACCGTTACTATTTTTACTCCAAGCGCCTCAAGCCCTTCCGCTACTGAAGGCATAATTAATGCCGTATTTTTCTCGTTCGCAAATGGCAATGAGCCTCGAATTGGTGTGATCGTTCTTTCTGCGGAAAATTCTTTTAAAGCAAGCGCCGCGTATTCAATGACTTCGTTCATATTTACTAAGTTTCGTTGTTCGTTCGCGCTTATGACTAGCATATCTTTCCACCTCCTCCTCTTATCCTAACAAAAATCCTCGATTCAAATCATCTCTCGGGTCTACAACGAACTGATGAAATCCTGTAATAAAGGCATTCCCCGTTACTTTTGGAACGACAGCTTCATATGTATCTACTGCGGTTACCGACAATACTTCCCCCTCGAATTTCCCGTCAGTAATGCATTCATGGACGAAAATTTCTCCCTTTTGTAAAGCATCTTTTTCAAAAAGAGTTGCGATTCTCGCTGAAGTTCCTGTACCGCAAGGAGAACGGTCTACTTGCCCATCAGCAAAAATCGTTACATTTCGTAGCGTAGCACCTTTGTCTTTCGGTTCATCTGAAAAGATAACGCCGTATATCCCTTTTAATCCTTCTTCAAGTGGATGCTTCACTTCCATTTTGCTCTCTATATAATGTTTAATTTTACCGCCCCATGTTTGAATAGCAGTCAAGTCTTTAAAATCAACTTTCAAACCAAATTCTTTACAGTCTACAACAGCGTAAAATGCTCCGCCAAACGCGATATCTACTTGAAATTCATAGTCATCTATTTTAATAGGAACGTCTTTTTTGTATACAAATGAAGGAACATTTTCAAATGATACAGATTCTACTTCACTCCCGTTATATGTTGCATACGCAATAACTTCCCCAGCTGGGCTATCAATAATGAACTTTTGTTTTTCCCCCTTTACTTCAAACATGCCTGTTTCAATTCCAACTGTAATAACAGCGATAATACCGTGACCACACATCGTACTCCAGCCTTCATTGTGCATAAATAATACGCCAAAATCAGCGTGAGCACTTGCAGGCGGGGTAATAATACAACCATACATCCCGTGATGCCCTCTCGGTTCATACATCAGAATTTCACGAAGGTAATCCAAATGTTCCATACAGTATGCGCGTCTTTCCAGCTGCGTTTCCCCTTTTATTTCTGGCACTCCGCCCGTAATAATTCGAAGCGGCTCCCCAGCTACGTGTGCATCAATCGTTGTATATATTTTACTAACCTTCATTTCGATCTCTCCCCTATACGTTGATACTCTTTTCATTGCAAATATCATGCCAACGCATAGGCTATAAATTTGTATGCATTTTTCAGAAAAACATACACTACTGTCTATTTTTTTATACACTGTCCAGAGGCTATGTTATGGGGGCCCCCTTGATACAACCAGTCTTATTATTTTCAATGTAAAGTTACTTCGTCCCCCAACATATACTGTTCAAAAGCAAAAAGGAAGTGATCCCATGTATTACGGAACAAAGGGCTGGTACGTAGCTGAACTAAAAAAATTAGGTGTGCGCTATCATGAAGGACGAAAACTAGAAAGTTACCGCGGACACATATTACGCAATTTATTAATCGCACAACAAGAAAAATTAAAAGAACAGTAACATTCTAATGTAACGATATCGACGATTCTCGGAATATATTAGCGATTCAACACAATATATCGGCGATTTGCCATGGAATATCGACTTACCGACAAATTCCGCTAATTCATCTATCTACACCACCAACCAATCACACATCAAACTACAATAGAAAAAGGTCACCCAAACGGGTGACCTTTTTCTATTCACAAACAAGAATTTGTCTAGTAAATGATCCTTTTCTTGTAATACAGCGATCTGTAATTTCAAATCCTGCTTCATGGATCATGTCGTCCATTGTCTCCATCGTTACAACGACTACCTTTTTAGCGATGCGGCGCGCACTTGAAAGAATGGAGAGCTGGTCTTCTGGTGTGGCATGCGTAAATAAGTCATACGGCATATCGATAATGGCAACGTCATAGTTCTCAGTAATTTCCTCGATTGGTCCTTTTGTTACTGTTCCTTCAAATCCGAAATGTGCGATGTTTTTTCTCGTTCCAAGAACTACAAGTGGATTTATATCTCTACCAACGATGTTAATCCCCATAGAAAGTGCTTCTACTACTACTGTTCCAATACCGCAGCACGGGTCAATTGCTCGTACTCCCTCTGGATTTGGTACAGCGATATTTGCAACTGATCTCGCAACACGTGTGCTAAGTGATGTCGAATAGCTATGCGGTTTTTTTATGTGATGATACCAAACTGGTTCGCTTTCTACATAGTGCCCGAAGTACCAGCGTCCTCCAAGAGGAACAATCCCAAATACACGCTCTGGATTACGAACATCCGCTTCTCCTTCAATATGCATGCCAAGGTCTCGTTCAATAAGACGTCTTTCTCCATATTCAATTTTATTCTCCCCAACGAGGTCATTGATTTTAACGAAGATAACTTTAAATGTCGCTCCCGCCAAATCAATTTGTTCCACTTGTTTTAAAATGCTTTCTAAGTCGTCCCCTTCATACATAACTTCAATTCGCTCTTTCATAAACGCACTTCTACTAGGGTCAATTTTGACATCACTTTTTAAAATATTAACGTGGGACTCCATTCCAAAGAACGAGCGCATTTCCAAGTAACATAAAGCACGCTCCTCCTCACGAAATGCATACGTATATATACAGGCAGGTGTTTTACTATGATTATTCAATCTATTATCATCCTCTATCGTTTAAAATTGTTATGAGGGTGTTGCAAAACTCATAAATATCCAAAAATGAATGCATAAAAAAATCCGTTTTCCTGGAAAAATGATAGTAACCGAAACTATCTCCAGAAAGGACGGATTTACTAGTATGATAACCAAATTTGATGAAAATCAATCCATTTTACAGATTTTATTTGCATACGTAGACAGTTTAACTATTGAAGGCGTTCCGCCTGTGACAGGTCGCCCACCAATCTGTAGAAAAGCCTTACTGAAATGCTTTTTCTTGAAAACTGTATTTCAAATTGACTCTTTACGCAAATTAACACGTTTTTTGCATCAATATCCTTCATTTCGTNAAATTGCACGAACATGTAACATCTTTGCCATGAATCCAATCAATCCTAGGAATGGTGAACAAAATAAGAGTACACATCGTCGTGTATTATCTCATTTTATACAAACTATCTTTGGTAAACAATTGATGAAAGAACGTAGGAAAATTGAACAACAGTTTAGTAAACTCAAAGATAAA
The DNA here is from genome assembly GCF_045291115.1 of Bacillus sp. PPSBB_2. Taxonomy (NCBI): domain Bacteria; kingdom Bacillati; phylum Bacillota; class Bacilli; order Caryophanales; family Bacillaceae; genus Bacillus; species Bacillus sp. PPSBB_2. Next base: position 941,481 of record NZ_CP147983.1, on the reverse strand, counting down.
GGGTTGGAACAGCCACGTTGGTATGGTCAAAATCGCTATCTATTGCATGTTCAGCTAGTTTTTCTGATTCATAACATTGCATGTTTATTTTAGTTTTGCAACACCCTCTTGTTATGATTACAATTACTCAAATACTTTTCTTTTGTATATAAAATTAAATGATATCATATGCCGGAAATAAAGAGAAACGTTAATAAATAAAAGAGACTGCCAATGGCAATCTCTTATTATTTATTAACGGAAAGAAGACACGTTGTTACCCATTTCTTCATAGTAATCTAAAATACCTTGATAAATAGCTTCCGCTGCACTTTGTCTCTGCGCTGGTGTAGCTATTTTATCTGCATCACTTTTATTATCTACAAATGCTAATTCTGCTAATACAGCTGGCATTGTATTTTCTCTAATTACGTATAAATCGCCTTTTTTCACACCACGATCTTTTGTTCCCAGTGCATCTACAAGACGCTCTTGAATTTTTTCTGCTAGTAAACGACTTTCTGATACGTTAGGATTTGTTCCTCTTGCTGTCGCTGATTCATAGTAGAACGTTTCTGTACCTTGTCCATTTTTCTCTTCCGTGCCATTACCATGAATACTTACAAAAATATCCCCATTATTTTTTTGAGCAAATTCTACACGTTTCTTTAAAGAATCAGAAGCACTTGTTCCTGGACGTGTATCATCTGTACGAGTGAATAACACAGTAAATGGTGTCTTTTTCTCAAATATTTTCTGTAATCGTAGTGATACATCTAATACAGTTTCACTTTCTTTCTCATAATAACCTGGATTACCTGAATCCGCTCCACCATGACCTGGATCAATGATAATCGCTTTTCCTTCTAAGAAGTTACCTTGCTTCACTGGATTTAATTGATTTTTATTAACCCATTGGAAACCAGCGCCCATGCGGATACGAATCCAACTGCCGCTCTCTTCAATAACAGTTACTTGCTGTGCGTTATGTGTTCCCATTACTTTTGACGAAGAAGAAGCTTCTGCATAAGTAGTGAATCCTTCATTAATAACTTCTGTTTTCTCTACTAAAGGTGTCCATTTATCACCGTTACTTGTTGCAATTTTGATCCATCCATCTCGTTCTTCTTTAATTTCAACCATTTGTGGATTATGCTGATTTGCACTAATCCCAGAACTTAATGATGGCGCGTGATATGTAATGAATTTTCTATCTATGTACATTTTCTTTGTTTCTACTGGACGATCACTATTCTTGCTAAATTTATCTGTTTGCGCAGTAAGCTGAGCTGCTTGTTCACGCGTAATAGAATCATTCGGTTTCCAGCCATTCTCTGTACCTAAAGAAAGTTTTAATTCTACTAAAATATTAACTTCTTCTTTACCCCAATGATTCTCTAAATCAGCAAATTTTGTAGGAACTGGTCCTGTTACTTTGCTCTTCAGATTATATGCTCTTACAAGCATAGCTGCCATTTCAGCACGAGTTACTTTTCCTTCTGGATCAAATACTCCTGGTTCTCGTCCCTTAATAATATTCTCTTTTTCCATGGCTGCAATAAATGAAGCTGCCCAACTATTTTTTGCATCATTATAAGACGGCTTTGCATTTGGATCTACTTTAGCACCAATTGCTGTTGCGATAATCTTTGCTGCCTGGGCACGTGTTAAATTTCCGTATGGCATAAAGTTACCATCTGGCATACCGTTAATTACATTTCTCTCTACTAAATAATAAATTGCGTCTTTTGACCACGCACTATCTGAAACATCAGGAAATTTCTTCGTTTCTGCTAAACTACTAATTGGATGTGCTAGTAAATTTGCTGCTAATAAACCTGCGGCTATTGCTTTGTACTTCATGAAAAATAAATCTCCTCTCAAAACTTCATATTCATACAATTTTTTTAATCAAGCTAACTAAAAAATATTAACTATTAATTAATTCCTTTCATAGTGTATAACATTATATATCTATAGTAAATACGTTTCCGGCCGTATAACAAAAATCGCATATATATAACTTATAATGAATGTATATAAAAAAACTTTAATCAGCCCTCACCAATCAGGCTTTTACGGGCAGCCCGGTCCCCATCTAACTTTTTTGCTTTCGCTGAATTTTGAGGTAGGGGTCTTACTACTCGGCAAATAGCGGGATAAAAAAGCGATTAGAACATGTCTCCTAATCGCTTTGCCAAATAAAAAGCTGATTAAAAATAATATCTTTAATCAGCTCTCTATTATCTATGAAATTATTCTTCAATTAAATTAGACATTACATATGCATACACTAATGCTTCTGTATGCGCAATAGAACTTTCATGTGTACGTTCAAATGCGTGAGAAGAATCAATACCCGCTCCAATTAAAGCATGTTTCACATCAAATCCCGCGCGAATCGCAGCTGATGCATCAGATCCGTAGTATGGATAAATATCTACTTTATATTCAATATGATTCGTTTTCGCAATCTCTACTAAATGTTTACGCAGTGCGTAATGATACGGGCCGCTAGAGTCTTTTGCACAAATAGATACTGTATATTCATCAGATGCTTGTCCATCACCTAACGCTCCCATATCAACTGCTAAGTATTCAACAGTTTCTTCAGGAATGTTAGAATTACCACCGTATCCAATCTCTTCATTATTAGAAATTAAGAAATGCGTCGTATATGGTAATGTTACGTTTTCATCTTGTAATCTTTTAATTAATTTTAATAAAATCGCAACACTTACTTTGTCATCTAAATGACGGGATTTTATGTATCCACTCTCTGTAATTTGAACACGCGGATCAAATGAAACGAAGTCTCCTACTTCAATTCCTAATTCGCGTACTTCATAAGCTGAAAATACGCGCTCATCAATACGAACTTCAATATTTTTCTCATCGCGTTTTGCTTCACCTGCATCTTTATATACATGTACAGATGTTTGATGCATTAAAATCGTTCCTGTATATGTCTTGCCACTTGATGTTTCAATTTCGCAATATTCTCCTTCTACAGAGTTCCAGCGAAATCCACCAATCATAGAAAGACTCAGGCGACCATCAGGCTTAATTTCTTTCACCATCGCACCTAACGTATCAACGTGTGCCGTTAATAAGCGGTGCTGCGCATCATTCTTCCCTTTTACCGTTAAAATAAGAGCTCCCTTATTATTACGTTTCGTTTCTACGTTCCACTCACTGACATAGTTTTCAATGAAATTAATAATTTTTGCTGTATTTCCAGACGGACTCGGAATAGAGACAAGCTCCTTAATCAGTTCCATCGTTTCTTTCGTATGATGTGCCATTGTCGTTTCCTCCTCATTTTCTCTACTATTCAGTATACAAAATTCGCCAGAAAACCTCTACTTATATAGCTTAATTTTCTAAATTGTAGTAAAATTCTTTTTAGTATACAAAAGGAGTCCTGAAATATGAATATATCAAAAAAATATATACACATTGCACTCATTTGGTTTTTAGCATCATTATTTTGTTTACAAATCTCTTATGCCATTCATACTACTACTTCTATTACAATCGGCTGGATATTAACAACTATCTTCTTCATTATTAGCTTCATTGCAACAAAAAAGCATAGCGTTACTCATTAACGCTATGCTTTTCCTATAAAACTATTCTTCTGAAACATCTAATAAATAAATCCCTCTTTCAAATCCACCGCGCTCTATCTCTTTTTGCTTACGAAGGCGTTCCACATCTTCAATCGATGCACCTTCTGCACGTGCTAATGAAATGATAACCTCTAGCGCATCTGCAAGAGAATCTAGCGCATGTTCGCGTTCTTTCATAGAAGCAAATTCACGAATTTCTTCCGTTCCAATTTTCGCTAAAGCTTGTATGTAGGCTTGACCTGTTAATTTTTGTGCTGTATATGTTTTTCCAGACATTAAAATCTTCTCTGGAACACGATCTCTTACTAACTTGTTATATGCTGACATCATTCATCCTCCTATATTTAATAACATCCGAGCTCTGCTTTATAGAAAAACCATTTTTTCTTCACGCATGCACTTAACATATCAATTTCTGATCCATGTGCTCTTACATGCGGAAAGAAATAGTGCTCTAAGTCTTCTTCCTTACCATATAGAGTTTGGTACTGATCTGGAATCGCTTCTTTTTTCACATCTTTTTCTTTCGTCACCCCGTCAGAAAATGCAACACTTGGATGTCCCTCAAAAAATAACGCAGTCCGAACTGCCAAAGATGGTGTACTATGCAAAGCAGAATATGTAAGCAAAATAATAGTGATAACACCGATTATTTTCTTCATGTATTACTCCTAAAAAAAGTGCTAACACAATTATACTAAAATGTGTTAGCACTTTCTCCCCTTTATCCCGAATTAACGAGCTAATAATCAGTGAGGAATGGACAAAATCCACACTTCACTTTATTCCCCTTTAAATGCTGGTAAACGTTTCTCTAAAAACGCGGCAATACCTTCTTTATGATCCGCTGTTTGTCTCATTGCATATTGACCACGCTTTTCTAATTGCAATGTTTGCTCTAAATTAGAGCGATTTACTTCACACAAAATTTGCTTCGTTTGAATCATTGCTTTAATCGGTTTTTGTGACCATTCATTAATCTTCTGCTTCACAGCCGTTTGGAAATCTTCGCCGATTACTTCATCAATTAAGCCGATATCAAGCGCTTCTGTCGCTGATAATTTCTTACCTTCCCAAATAATTTGCTTCGTCATATTTTCACCGACACGCTTTTGAAGGAAGAAATGACCGCCTCCATCTGGAATTAAAGCGATTCCAATAAAGTTCATTGCAATAACAGATGATATATCCGCCATTACATAATCAGCTGTTAACGCAATACTTAATCCAAGACCTGCAGTTGGTCCATGAATTGCACTAATAACAAGCTTTGGCATCGTATATAACGTCACGACAACTTCAGAAATAGTATTCATAATACCATCAAACTTACTTTCATCATTACTTGAAAGCATCGATTTAATATCCCCACCCGCAGAAAAACCACGGCCGTTCCCGCATAACACAACGATATGCGCAGAACTTTCCGCTACTTCTTTCAACTTTTGTAATAACTCTTTTAAGGTCGGCTCATCCAACGCATTTAACACCTCTGGGCGATTGACCATAACCGTTGCAACGTGGCCTTCATATTTCACAACGACAGATTCTGTTTTACTTGTTATTTCCATTATATATACCCCTCTTTTCTCCATAAAGATTATACTTATATAATTATAGAGAACCATTGAAAAATCCTTCTTTTTTTCTCAATTTTCTGTCTAATAATCTCGCAATTTGTACATATACCGTATAAAACATACAATTCCGTTGAAAAATATAGAAATTAAAGTCGGTTTATCCATGCTTTTCATCTATTTACCATTACAATGAAATGGTGTATTCTTAAGTTTGATAAAAAAACAAATATTGAAATTCATTCGCCTTACTATATAAAAAAGGCTTTATACCCATCTTTTGGGTGTTGTAATAAAGGAATGAAGAACTGGAGGAACATATGGTTAATAAGTTGAAACAAACGGATAACTACTTCCCACATTTCCTATTGCTATTCATTGTGTTTCAACCAATTTTAGATTTATTAACATCTTTTTCAATCTATATACTACACATGAGCGCAACAGTTGGAGTTGTAGTCCGTTTCGCCTTTATGCTTCTTGCATTAGGATACCTACTTCTTCATCACAAACAACAAGATGCGAAAAAGTACATCTTCTATTTATGTTTACTCGGAATCGCACTCGCAATCGGTCTTGTAAATAATATGATGGTTAAATCTCCAGTTTCATTTGGAGAAGAAGTTAAATTTATCTTAAAGACCGTATATCCAATTGTGCTACTGTTTGGATATATTATCGCCTTTAAAGAGCTAAAAAATAAAGAGTATGTATTTCATAAAATCATTACATATTTCTTATATGCAACTTTAATTTTAAGCATCACAATGATTGTCGCAATGCAAACTGGAACGGATTTCCCAAGCTATCCTCACTCAAAAATCGGTTCAAGAGGTTGGTTCTTCGCTGGAAATGATTTAAGTTCTCTTTTCGCCATTATGTTCCCAATCATTGTCTTATATTCGATTCATAAAACAACTTCTTTCTCGAAAATATATTACTGGATTCCAACAATACTTGCGATGTATGCAAGTATTATGGTCGGAACGAAAGTCGGATATGGCGCAATTGTTATTACATTAGGCGTAGCACTTTTCTTCTCATTCATTGAATATATGATAAATCGTAAAAAAGAAGGAAAAGGATTCACACATATTGTAAATACCGTTGTTGCCGCTGTTATACTAGGAGGTTTAATTGCTCTTACACCACATACTCCTATCGCAAAAAATATGGGCATTCACATGCAAATATACGAATACAAAAAATCAGTACAAGAAGAGAAAGATCGAAAAGAAGGAAAAGTAATTAAAGAAGATCCAGAAGATGCAAAAAAACATGCAAAAGGTGAACTTACAGATTCTGAAGTAAAAAGTTTAATTTACAGCGATCGCGACAAATTCTTAAAAACATACAAACAGTACTATAAAGACGCACCGCTTTCACAAAAACTATTCGGAATGGGTTATGCTGGTAACTACACAGATAAAATTAAATTAATTGAAATGGACTTCCATGACCTATTTTTCGCATTTGGAATTGTCGGTTTCCTTATTTATTTAATACCGTTTCTATACTTTGGTATTAAATTATTCATCCGCATGATCACAAACTTTAAGAAAATCATGAGCGTAAAGTATATGCTATTAACGAGCACACTCATTCTATCACTTGGCATTGGCTTTATGTCTGGCCACGTATTAACAGCGCCAGCCGTTAGTATTTTCTTCGTTGTGATACTCGCTTATATCATTGTTGATTTTGAAATTGAATAAAGTGAAACTTTAATCAGTGGGGGTTTTGTTCATCCCCACTGATTATTAGTTGAACCAATCGGGCTTTTACGGGCAGTTCATCCCCTACCTAACTTCCTTTTTTGAGGTGGGGGATTACTGCCCGTTAATGCGGGATAAAAAGAAGGTGCTACGAAATATTAGAGTAGCACCTTCTTTTTTATTTAATTAATGTTTTACGTACTCTAAGCTTTCTTTTGCAATATACGCTTCTGTTACAGTAGGATTATCTGAAATAACTTTAACCCACGCTTTTCCATTTATTATTTCTTCACCAGTAACTGTGACAACTACATTTGTATTTAAACGATACAGTCGCTCATTTGATATACTAGGATTCTTTTTCACTTCCACGTTATTCATCACACGTGCAAGTTTGTACTTGTTGTATTCTTTTTTACCTAAATAAGAATCAAAACGGTTCATATGCCCCGCTACTTTTTTACCCCAGTTCGCATCAGATGCATATTTCGCATTTAAACCAGCAGCTTTATCACCTGTATATGTTGCTGTATAACGCCAATGTCCTGGATTTAAATATCCTTCATTCATGTATAATTTTGCTGCATGTTCAATACAATCTTCTTTTGAATTGAATGCTTCTCCGTTACCATATGGACTATCGTCTGTTGCTTTTAAACCAAATAAATTATTTTTGTCTTTTGCAAGAGCGCTTGTTCCATAATAACTTTCATGAATTGCTAATGAATATAAGAATAATGCATTTACATTATACTTGCTTTCTACTTCTTTAAATTTCTTTCCTAAACCAATTAATGGAGAGTCTGGCTTAATCGATTTCACATAACTATCTAGTTGTTCAGCTGTATAATCTGTTTTCGAACGTAATGATAAATAATTGAAATATTGATAGAAAGTTTCGTCTCCAAATGTCTTTCCATCTACACTATACATTTGCTGTCCTTGCTTCATGAAAGAAGGTGCCACACCATATCTAAATTCTGTATATCCAGGTGAACTTGTATTATATGTATAATATTTATGGTATAAATATCCATCTGATTTCACATAATAAGACGACTGTTTCATTTCATTGGTAGGAATTAAAGTGATTTCATTCTTCTTCACATAACCTGTCAAACCAGAAAGTTGAACTTTCACACGATCTTCGCCAACTTCTAACACTTTCAATTCTGTTCCATACTGAATATACGTATATACTGTTGATAAATTCTCATCATAAATATTAATGATGTTTTGCCCAGTTATTCTTTTCGCACTTGCAAAACCATCTTTAATCCATAAAAATTCGTTCTCGTATTTTACCGCATTCATACCTTTATTTTGAGCAGCGGTAACCGCTTCTTTATACGTATTATAGCGCTCTACTTCTTGCTCTGTTCCGTTTTCTCTTACATTTGTCACGACATATTTCTTAGTTTCTACAGGATTGCTATTTCCGTTTTTTTCAATCGTCTGAAGCATGCGATCCAACATAGCTGAAGCCATCCCTCTTGTAGCTGATAAATGTGGTCTAAATGTATTATCTTCTGGATACCCTTTAATAATTTGAGTAGCCACCATAACTTGCACATGCTCTTTATAGTTAATACTATCTTTATCAGTAAAGGTAAGCGGACTTACAGCTACTTTAATATTTTTATAGTCTAACGCTCGCTTTACCATTATCGACATTTCTTCACGTGTAATCACATCATTTGGTGAGAACGTCTCGTTCGTACGACCATTAATAATTTTCGCTCCATATGCTCTACTTACACCATCATATAAACCGTAAGTCTTCGGCACATCCTCGAAATTCGAATCAGCTTTCGGTAAATTTAAAGCCCTCGCTATGAATGTAGCAAACTCTGCTCTTGTTACTAATTTATCAGGCGCATATACATTGTCTCCATACCCCATTAAAACTCCTTTAGTAATAAGTGAGCGCATATTCGTCTCAAACATATGTCCTGTAATATCATCATTTGCCGCATAACTTGAAATAGGAGTTAAAAGTAATGATCCCGTTAATGCCACTGCTGTTATACCTTTTGAAAAAGTCTTCAAGGTTATCCTCCTCGTAATCTACGAATTTATTATCACAAATTTGATTATATAATAATCACAATCATTTTAGCATAATAAATAGGAATTAAAATAAAACGTTTTTTAATTTGAATTTTCATTACATTCAAAACAAAATAAAAGACACTTTACTTTTTTAATAAAGTGCCTTTTTCCATATGATCAATGAGTTTCTTTGTTGCCTGTTTGCCTTGCAACCGAAGCTCATCTATTGTCAATTGTAACTCTTGCTGCACAGTTCCTTGTTGCATTAATTGCTTTTTCGCAATTTCATATAAATATTCAGCACTCCATTCGCCATCCACACTTCCTATAACTGGCTGATTCACTTGACTTAAAAACGAATCAATTTTTGGATCGTATGAAATCCCGACCATTGGAGTTTTGGCTACAGCAGAAAAAACTAGTGCATGAAGACGCATACCAATTAGTAATGAACATTGTGATAAAATGAATATTTTCTCGTCGATATCCATTTTATATGGAAGCATATACGTCTCTTCTCCCATTAAGTCTACTACTTCACGCGAAGCTTTTTGATCAAATGGCTCATGCATTGGAACAAATAGAATTTGGTATCCTTCTTGCTTTAATTTTTTTAATGCCGCAGCTAATTTTTTTATATAATCTTCTTTTGCATTCCAATAACGCACACTAACCGCAATTACTTTTCCATGTATCGAATGCTTTTGCAACCAATCCGATTGTTTTGTCCGTTTCCATGTTAAAACAGGGTCTGGAACAATTTCAATATCGTTTTTTATGCCAAGTTCTTTTAAATATAAAAACGAATCCTCATCTCGAACTGATACATAGGAAGCTTTTGACAAGTTCCATTTTACTAATAGACGATTATATCCTTTTGTAATTGGACCTATTCCTTGTGAATAAATATAATACGGCTTTTTTAATAATCGAGCGAGTCCCATAATACCCGTATAATATAGAATACTCTTCGTACTTGTCTGATCTTGAAGAAGGCTCCCGCCACCGCTAATAACTCCATCACTGTTTTTTATCGCATGATAAACAGCTTTTATATCCCAGCGATCTACCGATTCTACACCATACATTTCCTTTGTATATTTAGAATCATTTGATAGTACTACTAGTTCTATATCCGGGTTCTCTTTACTTAACGATTCAATAATTGATTGTAGAATCGCCTCGTCTCCAACATTATAAAAACCATAATATCCTGATAAGACTAAACGCACCCTAAATCTCCTCCAAAACTAGGTAACCATTTATTTCATCTAACATAAACTAGTACCCATTCCTTACCTAAACACTTGATACCCTACATAGTTTCCTCTTTATCAGTTCATATGAATTATAATAAAAAATTAAATTTCTATATTTATCTTTTTAAAAATGGTATTTTGTTTATTGATATCCATTTTAATTTCAAAGCACATACACCATACAAAATGGTTGTAATACTTAATGCTATACCACTGAATAATAACGTCATAATTCTTGAAGATGTAATATTTATCACATTACATAATTCATACAATCCTAGTCCCAAAATACATGCTATTGCTAGCACACCAAAAAAGCTTTTTAAATGAATAGAATAGGCAATATAGCTTCGAATATACAAATGATTTACAATACAAATCAATACGTAAGTAATTAATGTACTATACGCCGCTCCATCTATGCCAAACTTCTGCACGAACATTATGTTTAACACGACTTTCACACAACTCGCACCAATAACAATCCATGCAGCTTGTGCAGAACGGTTAATGCCCTGTAAAACACCTATTGATAATACCATAACCGCAGTAAAATACGAACTGCCAATCATAACTGTTAACATACTACTGCCTTTTACATCTGTGAACAATCCGACATTTAACGGTACTGTTAATGCCATCAACCATATTGTTAACGGTGCTGTCAAAACATGCGCTAGTCGATTTGTATTTTGAATTGTTATTTTCGCCAAATTTATATCTCTTTTGGCCAATGCGGAAGTTAAGAGTGGTATTAACGGAAATACAATTGCGCTTGCAAAAATAACAATTATTTGCGTGAATGCAAAACCGCGACTGTATATTCCAAATTGTTCTTGAATTTCTGTTGATGATCCTTGTAATACATGCGGTATTGTAAGCGAGTCTACTAAATTTAAAAGTGGCATTGATAAAGCTCCAATAGCGATTGGGATCGATACCCGCAATATCTTTTTGCCGTTTTCTCTTAAATCTCGGAGCGAATAGGAATTGCTTTTATTGTAGTATGGACTTCTATTATATTTTATACGCAAATATATAAGCGAACTAATGACTCCAAGAAAAGAGCCAACCATCGCACCACTAGTAATAACAGTATTACTCTTATCCCATGATACTAGTATGTAAGCAATTATTAACATAAAAAACACACGTACAAATTGCTCAATGACCTGTGATACCCCTGTTGGTTTCATATCACCGAAACCTTGAAAATACCCTCTATACACCGCCATGTATGGCGCAATGAGTAACGCTAATGAAGTAATAAGCAACGGCATTCTAGTTTCTTGTCCACCAAGCATATTTGCAATTTCAATAGAAAATAATACAATGACTAAACAGCCGAAAACGCCAAATGCTATCCCAATAATTGACGCTGATTTAAATAATTTCGCAATTTCCTTTTGCTTATTTTTTTCGTTCAACTCTGCAATTAGTTTCGAAATTGCAAGTGGAACTCCGGCTACCGATAATGTAAGAGCAATCATATATACAGGAAAAACAAGGCGGAAAATACCGAGCACTTCATCTCCTGCAATATTTTGTAATGGAATTTGAAAAAAACTACCCAGCAATTTCGACAAAAAAGTTGTAATGGTTAAAATTGCTGCTCCTTTTACAAATGTTTTATTCATATTTTTTCTCTTTTCTTTTATACATATACTCTCAAACATATTGTTTTAAACGATAGGAATTCACTTTATCCCATTGGTTATCATAACAAATTTATTATAGGTTGAATACTTGGTTTTTTTTTCAAAATAGAAAAGAGAACCCATTTAAGCCTGTCTCTTCACAATATTTTTTCCAATTCCTTCCATTATATATGTACACACTATAACCGTTTCTGTTACGCAAAAAGAGCCCTTCCTCTCTATCACTGCGATACATATTACTAAAAACATTATAAAAATATCCCACAACTCTACATTATAATTTATGTAAGATTGTGAGATATTCTAATTACCATCTAAACACTTAAAATTTTCAATTGCTCTTTCTGTTCATCGCTTGCCATTACTGCGATTGTTTTTTCAATACTCGGATGTACTTGCTCAAGCTTTACACTTGCTCCTACTTTATTTGATTGCTCAACAAAATTTAATAATGCCATAGCTCCTGATACATCCATATAACGCACATCTTTCATACGTAAAACAACCGGTGACTTCACATCTTGTAAAGTAGAGAAAATACGATCTACTGATAGGAAAGAGAGCGGTCCTTGAATTGTGTACGTTTCTTCTTTTTCTTTTACGATAGAAGTTTTGCGTTCTTTACATTTCACCATATATATGATGAACGAAAGAATAATACCGAATGCAACAGCAATCATTAAATCGAACTTCACCGTTACAATCATCGTTACGAGCATAACAACGACATCACCTTTAGGAGCGACATGCATCTTTTTCATGCTTCCCCAATCGAACATTCCAATACCAGTTAAAATTAAAATACCTGATAATACAGCAAGTGGAATATATTGTACGACCGAACCAAGACCCATAATAAAAATAAATAAGATAACACTATGCATACATGCCGAAAGTGCCGTTTTACCGCCACTTCTTATATTCACGATAGACCTTACAGTCGCACCTGCACCTGCTAATCCGCCAAACAATCCGCTCATCATATTACCGATACCTTGTCCAACCAGTTCTTTATTACTTTTATGACGTGTACCTGTCACATTATCCATTACGACCGATGTTAACAACGAGTCAATCGATCCTAATAAAGCAATACTAAGCGCTGGCAAAATAAGTGCTGCTATTCCTGTTCCACTTAAAGATGGAATATGAAGCGTAGGCATCGCTTCTGGAATGGTTCCAATCTTTTCAATTACTTTATTTAGTGAAAGATTTCCGATAATCGGTAACTTTACTGTAAGTCCTTCGAGTAAGGAAGAAAATAAAGGAAGCAAAGCTGTCACACCGACTAGTGCTACTAAACTAGACGGAATCGCCTTAATCCATTTACCAGAAACAATCATTACAATAATCGTTAACACAACAAGTAAAAAACTATTTTGTACGTGCTTTATTTCGCCTAAAATAATGATTAATGCAATACCATTCATAAATCCCGAAACGACAGGATACGGAATATATCGAACGTAAGAACCGAGCTTACATACACCGAATAAAATTTGAAATAACCCTGCCATCATAAAGGCAATAAAACTTGCCTCTAACCCGTGCGTCGCAATAACTCCTGTTGCAATAACGGTAATTGGTCCAGTTGGCCCTGTTACTTGCCCAGGTGTCCCGCCAAATAACGCTGCGAATAAACCTGCAAAAATCGCACCATACAATCCAACAAGCGCTCCCTCAGACGTTCCTGTCGCGGCAATACCAAATGCAATCGCAAGTGGTAACGCAACAATCGCAACAGTAAATCCTGCTAAACATTCCTTTGCTATTTTTTGAAACATAAAAAAACCACCTTTGTATAAAGTCCATGTTCCATTGTACACCTAAAAAGATACATTCGTTAGCTCACTTTTTACATTCTCGTGACGTAAACGTATTCAACGAAAAGTTTCCCCCTTATCTTTGGAAACAATTGCAACTATGCTATAATGAACAAATTAAATCTTTTACTATATACTTGGAGGCACTATGCTAACTTTTGAAGAAAAATTATCGATTATTGAATCTTTCCCAGAACTAGAAAGAAAGAACGTATCATTAAAACGTGTAAACTTCCACTTTGAAGAAAGTCGTTTAGATAAAAAGAACGTTGTATTTCATTTACACCCAAATGGAAATGGATTTGTATATGCAAGCGGTATTAAAGGTTATAAAACAGATGATAAAGGCATGGTTAACATCCGTGAGTTTTCAGCAGAGGAGTTACGTTCAGTAATTGAGAAATCAATTGACCTTCTATCACAAGAAGAAGTAGTAGCACCTGTAGAACCTGCGAAAGAAGAAGAATGGCAGAACGAAGATGGTCATATTCTTACTCTTATTTCAGAGGATGACATGTGGAACGTGTACGCTGGTGTAAACTTAGACGGTACATTCAACTCTTATCCAGAAGCTGCGGAATACCTTGATGAAGAAGGCTTTTCACGCAAATAAAAATAGAAACCTATTTCATTCAACGACTTTTATAGTACTCAAAGAAGACACTTAAGGTGTCTTTTTTTGTTATATAAACTCCTTTCTCACACTATCTCTATTAATTTTCATAAAATGATTCAGAGGAGGTTTATATGAATACAACTGCTAAATTAATAAATTGGAAAGAACATGGCGATATGATTATTCTAGAATGTGAATTAAATGGAAAACGCTTCGAGATATCAACATATAAACAACGAATATATAATGCACACCTTTTATCAGCTGACGTTTATATTCGTTTAGACTCATCTGATAATATAATTGGAATAAATATTTATAAAAAGTAAGAAAAGCCCCCTATTCCATAGGCGGGCTTTATCTTTATTACACAACATCAGAGTATACTCTCTTTTTTCATACAGTTTATGTAATTATACATATTCATCAAAAAATACACTGAATGAATATTACATGTAGTAAAATATAACTTGTGGGCACGTTCTATAAAGCAGATTCTTTTAAAAGGCGTAACATATCAATTATTATAGGGGATGTGGCGTCACTTCGATATTGATCTCAAATCTCTTGTCTTTTGTGAACTAACAATCTAGTGTATATAGACGATTCTGCTTTATAGTGTGTGTTTACACTCATAACAAAGGGGTAATGGTAATACGGATAGATTCCGATTCGTATGAAATGAAATGGTTCAAGTCGGAGAAAGGCACCTTAGGGTGTCTTTTCTTTTTGTATTACATCCACTTTGTGTTTCCACCTCGTAGAATATAGTTTAGATCAGTATTTCTGCTTTCTAATTACCCTGATTTTAAAAAAAATAGATAACAAGATTCCTTACGGAATTTGTTTCGATATTATTGAATTTCCCAGATACAATGGATGTATGGAAAGGATCCATCGGGAATTTGCTCATTTCCCCTGTAGCTCTGTCTACGATAAAAAGTCTGTTACCCGAGCCATTGCTATCACTACCAACACACTAGCTGTTTCGATAACTGATTGGGCTTTTGGATAGTAGTTCAAAAGGTAGCCCCCAAAAGTTGTCATTGTATTCTCGTAGGCGANGAGGCTGCCAATTCAGTAAGAAGATATTTGCCTGAATATCAAGCATTTTATCAAAAGAAATACAAAGAAACACCCAAACATCAACACAAAAGAGCCATCGTCTTAACCGCAAGAAAATTTGTGCGTCTGGTGGATACGCTACTACGTAACCATCAACTCTACACGCCACCAAGGAGCGTGATAGAAAAATAACACTTTGTTATTGACGCAATCTTGGAAACGGCCCGAAAAAATTTCATTTTTGGTCGGGTCTATTTCCGTATGCTGAAAAAATCGCACCTAGAAAAAATCAGTCTTGTTTTACTCTTGACTTATTACCACTAGACTTATTTCAAATGCGCTAATTAACCTTCACCAAGAAAAAATGAGAATTAACAAAGATATTGTTTCTTCTGTTTAATACAGAAAAATGCAGGATACCCCATAGATATGGGGCATCCTGCATTTTCTATTTTTTCGCACCTTTCAACGACTCCCTCAGTACAAACTTCTGCAACTTCCCGCTCGCATTACGAGGGAGTTCATCTACAAATAAATAATGACGCGGACGTTTATAATCTGCTAGTTCATCACTTTCTTTGCAATACGTTTCTAAATCAGCTTCTGTTATTGTTTCATCTTTCTTCACAATAACTGCCACAACACGCTCTCCCCATAATTCATCTGGCTCACCAAGTACCGCCACATCTAATATACCTGGATGACTATGAAGGAAATCTTCAATTTCACGAGGATAAATATTTACGCCACCGCTAATTACCATATCATCAACGCGATCAGCAACGAATAAATAACCGTCTTTATCAAAATAGCCTAGATCACCAGAATGATACCATCCTTTATACATCGATTTTTTATTCGCTTCTTCACGATTATGATAGCCAGCCATCATAGTTGGGCCGCGTAAAATAATTTCTCCCACTTCATAAGGAGGTAATACATCATCTGGTTCTGCCGGTGCATCCTCGTTCGGTTTCACAATACGAACTTCATGGCTAAAACATGGCGTGCCTGCTGAACCAGCTTTCGTAATTTGATCCTCCTCTACGAGAAATGCAACAACTGGCCCCATTTCTGTCATTCCGTATATTTGAACAAGATCAATATAAAGACGTTCTTTACATTCCTTCACTAACGCCGGTGCCATTGCTGCTCCGCCATATATACCGATTTTCATTGACGTTAAATCATACTGAGCTAAATCTTTTTGCAACAACATATTCCACATCGTCGGCGCTGCAAAGAACGTCGTAATCTTTTCTTCTTGAATCGTATGTAATACTGTTTCTGTATCAAAATGATGCAAAATAACATTCTTTCCGCCAACTTGAATGCGTGGTATGATTCCGGCATTTAATTCACCACAGTGATATAAAGGTGCAACAACAAGCCCAACGCTATCTCTATTATATTTTAGGAAATACGTACAAATCATACTATGCTCAGCCATTTCACGATGGCGATGTAACACGCCTTTCGGATGACCTGTCGTACCGCTCGTATACAGCATAGAACAATAATCCATTTCATCAATTTCGATATTTACTTTCTCAGAAGATGCTTCATTCACTTTTTCATGGTAGGAACTTGCATAGGAAGGTTTATCGTTTTCTATAGACCAAAAAGATGTATTTGGAAAATCTCTTTCAATTATAGCAACAGTTGACTCAACTGCTTTTTCAAAGACAACGACTTTCGAGGATGCGTCCTGAAGAATATAAGATACTTCTTTTGCTTTTAAGCGGAAATTAATCGGGTTAAAGATCGCTCCAATTTTCGCACAGGCTAAGTAAACGTTTACAAATTCATGGCAATTATATAAGTAAACAGATACCGTATCTCCCTTTCTTACCCCTTCTTCTAATAGAGCGTGCGCTGTTTTATTTATTTGTTCATCCCACTGTTTATACGTCCAGCGAATTTTTTTTTCAGGTTCCACTAACGCCTCTTTATTTGGATACTTACCAACTGATAAATCAAAAATTCTCCCTATCGTCATATACATGCCAACAATTTCCCCCTTTTCTCTTTCATAAATCTATCATTTCGTCCATAAGTAGACATTGTCCTCTAATGATTTGACTAATTTTTCTGATTATTATCGACATAGTTTTACATACGATACCGCTAGACAGTAAATGAAATTATATCGGAGATTTTCCAGATATATCGACCGTAACTTGAAATATATCAGCGACTTTCAAAATATATCAACCACAACTCAATTTATATCAGCGATTTTTCGAATATATCAACTTACCGACAAAAACTGACAAGATATAATCGGACCGCCCGTTACTGCAGGATAAAAAAGAGGTTGTTCCGACTCGGAACAACCTCTTTCTTCTTATGCAAATAGCTCTTCTAAAATTTTCAGTTTATCTTCTGTATATTTCACAAAGCCATCGTTATATGATTTTGGATCTTTCGGATTCGCAAAGTGCGTAATTGCTCCCGTCTTCGGATGAACAAATTTACTTGATGCACCACAACCAAGTCCGATAATTGATTGTACTTCTTCCATAATGACAATGTTGTAAATACTTTCTTGCGTCGGCATTGCATAACCAACATTCTCTAAGTTACCTAAAATATTCTTTTGACGATATAGGTAATATGGTACGTAATTATGCTTTTGCGTCCACTCTTCTGCTTCGTGCATCATCGCTGTAATTTCTTCGCGACCTGCTACTTTATATTTACGTTTGTTTTGCGTCATTTCAGAAGCACGTTTAAATGATAACGTATGAACTGTTAATGATTCTGGCATTAACTTTTCTGTTTCATCTAACGTATGCTTGAAGATATCTAACCCTTCACCAGGAAGACCAATAATTAAGTCCATATTAATATTGTTCATTCCCATTTCACGAGCTAAATGGTATTTCTCAATTGTTTCTTCTACAGTATGATGACGTCCAATTGCTTTTAGTGTCTCTTGATGGTATGACTGTGGATTAATACTAATACGGTCAATGTTCCATTTATTTAACACTTCTAGCTTTGCTGGAGTAATCGTATCTGGGCGACCTGCCTCAACTGTTACTTCACGCACATTTTTCACATCTGGGAACGCTTCATACATTTCTTCATACAGCATATCCATCTCTTCTGCTGTAATACTTGTAGGTGTACCGCCGCCGTAATAAATCGTCGTAACTTTTACACCTTTTTCTTTTAAAAACTTACCAATTTCACGAACTTCATAATGTAAACCACCTAAGAACGAATCAACAGATCCTTGGCGTCCATTAATTGCATAAGCCGGGAATGTACAGTATGCACATTTCGTTGGGCAGAACGGAATACCGATATAAATACTTACTTCTTCTTTCAAACGGTATAAATCCGGAACAACTGCTAATTGGCAATCAACAATGCGCTGAAGAAGTTCAATTTTCTCTTCATGAATTAAATAACTTTCACGAAGTTCTTGATGCGCTTCTTCTTTTGACATACCATTTTGAAGCATTTTGTGAAGAAGTTTCGTCGGACGTACTCCCGTTAAAATACCCCAGCTTTGTTCAATACCAGTTAACTGCTGAAGAACAGAAAGATATACATAAGAAACAACGTGCTTCACTTGCTTCATACGCTCTTTTTCATCTGTGAAAGCAGATAAATCTTTCGAGAATGTTTCTTCATACACATTTCCTGTGCTAACATCCGTCAATTGAGCAGATGCTTTCACATTATCCTCAATGTGTATATCAACGATCAGATTTGCTTCCTCTTGTTCAAATCCAATCGTACTATCTTCAAAAAATAAGCCGCCAATATTTTGTAGCGGACGTAAAAAACGATCATCTTGTAACGTTTTAATTGAAATTAACAACATTATCACCTTTTCATTTGCAAACTCTCTTTAGTTTACTTGAAGGGCGTTTACAGGTCAATACAGAAGGTTTTACCTGTTTCTCTTACATTTTTTCAAATAATTCTTTTTATGAATATTGCTCATGTATATAGACATCATGATTTTCTCTTGTTAAAATTTATTAGTGTTAAAATCGATACATAGTGAAAATACAATATAAAAAGGAGGACTGTTAACACTAGATTCCACAATCTAATGTGTTAAAAACAAATATGAAAAAGAAATTTTATAGTGTTTTAACTCTCTCTCTTGCATTACAAACTGTTCTTGCACCTACTTATTCATTTGCAGAGAGTGCTGAAAAATCTGCCGAAGTATATACGGAGGATCAAGTTTTTAAAAGTATTAAAGAACATGTTAATGAGCATAGTACTCATGAAGAAGATATCGAGGTTACTGGCCAATTCCTACTATACACTTCAAAAAAACATTCATTATATACCGCGAATGATTTAAAAAACAAATCGAATATCGAGATTACAGAACAAGTCGTAACGGCGACAAAGAAAAAAGGAAATGCTTATTACATAACGACGTCAACTGGCGCTGGATGGATAGATAACAATGATAATAGCTTAGAAGTTCAAGAGATTCATAAACTATCTAACCAAAAATTAATCGTAAAAGAAGAAGCTTCCATACATGCACTTCCGTTCCAATCATTTAAAGAAGAAGGAAAACTAGAGCCACAAGTCATAACTCCTACTGAACAAGCTGGAAATTGGTTTAAAGTCCAAATAAATGAAACAGCAAAATGGATTTATGCACCTTCTGCTACATTTGAAGGTACAAAAGCTTCATTATTAAAAAACAGTCGTACTGCTAAAAATAGTTTATTGAGATCGCCAGAAGCTCTACAAACAAACAATATTTATGGCGTTACATTTAAAGAAATGATTGTCCCAAAAGGAAATGACGATATTCGCCCTGGCTACCCGATGGTGCCTAAATATATTACGATTCACGAAACGGCTAATACAGCGAAAGGTGCTAATGCTCTGAATCATGCAAAATTCTTAGATAATCAAGCACGCGGAACAGCTGATCGCGCTGCATCTTGGCATTTCACAGTAGATGATAAAGAAATTTATCAACATCTTCCAGTAAATGAAGTTGGATGGCATGCTGGAAATAAAACTGGAAACTATGAATCTATCGGAATTGAAATTGCCGTTAATCAAGATGGAAACTATGAAAAAGCGGTAGAAAATGCGCGTAAATTGGCAGCTTATTTAATGAACGACTTAAATATTTCTCTAGATAAGGTCCAAAAACACCAATTTTGGTCAGGAAAAAACTGCCCTGCGTTTATGATTCAACGCGGACAATGGGATGCTTTCTTAAAAGGAACTGAAACATACTATAAGGAAAACCAAAAAAATCCCGTAACTGATGACATTACAGGTGGATGGTATGAACAAGACATTCGTCAATTAGCAGCTAGAGGCATTATGCAAGGAGAAGGGAACGGCAAGTACTTCCCAGAACGTCTTGTAACGCGTGCTGAATTTGCTACATTAATTACTCGTGCTTTACAATTACCAAGTGGAAATGCTAATTTCACAGACTTAGAACAAGTACACCCATCTTTAAGAGACGGTATTAATCGTGCAGCAAGCGCAGGCATAATCCGCGGACGTGGTGATAATACATTTGATCCAAATACTACAATTACACGCGAAGAAGCTGTTATTATGATCGATCGTTCTCTAAAACACGCTGGTATTTTTGCAAAACAAGTTGAACTACCATTCGTAGACCAAAACTTAATTTACGCTAAAGAAGAAGTACAAAGAGTGTATGGATATGGAATTGTAAAAGGTAATGAATTTAATCAATTCGTACCAAAAGGACCATCACAACGTGCTCACGCAGCTGCATTTATAAACAGAATGCTTAGCGTAATTGAAGCTTAACATATTTATCATTCCATATAGATATTTTCATTTTATCTGTATTCACTTAAAAGGCATCAGAGATTATATATCTCTGATGCCTTTTATACATCCGTTAACTATTTTTAGCCATGAATCTTAAACGTATTCCTAGTAACAGAAGCATAAAACCGATGAATGAAACGTAATTCGTATTGTGTCCTGTAGCTGGAAGTTGTTGATTATTAGAAGAACCTTGTCCTTTTTCTGGTAAATTAGGTTTTTCTACTCCCTCACCTGGCTTTTCTGTTCCTTCACCTGGTTTTTCTGTTCCTTCACCTGGCTTCTCTGTTCCTTCACCTGGTTTTTCTGTTCCTTCACCTGGTTTTTCTGTTCCTTCACCTGGTTTTTCTGTTCCTTCACCTGGTTTTTCTGTTCCTTCACCTGGTTTTTCTGTTCCTTCACCTGGTTTTTCTGTTCCTTCACCTGGTTTTTCTGTTCCTTCACCTGGTTTTTCTGTTCCTTCACCTGGTTTTTCTGTTCCTTCACCTGGTTTTTCTGTTCCTTCACCTGGTTTTTCTGTTCCTTCACCTGGTTTTTCTGTTCCTTCACCTGGTTTTTCTGTTCCTTCACCTGGTTTTTCTGTTCCTTCACCTGGTTTTTCTGTTCCTTCACCTGGTTTTTCTGTTCCTTCACCTGGTTTTTCTGTTCCTTCACCTGGTTTTTCTGTTCCTTCACCTGGTTTTTCTGTTCCTTCACCTGGTTTTTCTGTTCCTTCACCTGGTTTTTCTGTTCCTTCACCTGGTTTTTCTGTTCCTTCACCTGGTTTTTCTGTTCCTTCACCTGGTTTTTCTGTTCCTTCACCTGGTTTTTCTGTTCCTTCACCTGGTTTTTCTGTTCCTTCACCTGGTTTTTCTGTTCCTTCACCTGGTTTTTCTGTTCCTTCACCTGGTTTTTCTGTTCCTTCACCTGGTTTTTCTGTTCCTTCACCTGGTTTTTCTGTTCCTTCACCTGGTTTTTCTGTTCCTTCACCTGGTTTTTCTGTTCCTTCACCTGGTTTTTCTGTTCCTTCACCTGGTTTTTCTGTTCCTTCACCTGGTTTTTCTGTTCCTTCACCTGGTTTTTCTGTTCCTTCACCTGGTTTTTCTGTTCCTTCACCTGGTTTTTCTGTTCCTTCACCTGGTTTTTCTGTTCCTTCACCTGGTTTTTCTGTTCCTTCACCTGGTTTTTCTGTTCCTTCACCTGGTTTTTCTGTTCCTTCACCTGGTTTTTCTGTTCCTTCACCTGGTTTTTCTGTTCCTTCACCTGGTTTTTCTGTTCCTTCACCTGGCTTCTCTGTTCCTTCACCTGGTTTTTCTGTTCCTTCACCTGGCTTCTCTGTTCCTTCACCTGGTTTTTCCGGACCTTTTTCTGTATCTTTTTTATTTGTAATTTGAAGTTTTACAAATTCAATTTTTTCATTAGAAATCGTAAATTTCATTTCCTTATCGGCTAAAGTATATCCTTCTGGCGCTTGGATTTCTTTTAAAATATAATCTCCTGGTTCTAACTTCTGAGAAATTGCTTTACCGCTCTTATTTGTTGTTAATGTGTCAATTTTTGTTTCGTCTTTCCAAATTTCAAACACTGCGCCTGCTAATATTTTATTTGTATTATTAGCGTCTACCTTTGTAATTTCTAATTGACCTGTAATTTCTTCTTTCACTTTTTCATTCATAACTTCTTGTTTTACTACTTCATTTGCTACAACATTTACTTCTACTGTTACTTCTAACGCTCTATAACCTTCTGGTGCTTTCGTTTCTTCTAACGTATACTTTCCTGGCACTAAGCTTTCGAATTTCACAACACCGTCTTTACTCGTTGTTTTCGCTTCTCCAACTACTTGACCAGCTTCGTTCTTTAATTTAAATTCCGCACCTTCTAGAACTTTTCCACTCTCTGCATCCTTTTTGATTACTTGTAAGCTTCCTAGTTCTTTTGCGTTTTCTATTTGTACTTCTACTACTTTATTTGCTTCCACAACGACTTCAATTTCTTCTTTTAGTAGTTTATATCCTTGTGGTGCTTTCATTTCTTTTAATGTGTACTTTCCTGGTTCTAATTTCTGAGAAATTACTTTACCAGTTTTATCTGTTCGTAATGTATCTACTTTCTTACCATCTTTATACACTTCAAATTCTGCGTCTGATAATACTTTTGTTTTATCTTCCGCATCTACTTTTACAATTTCGAATTGACCAAGGCTCTTACCGTTCGTTACTTTTACATCAATAACTTTTTCACCGTCAACTGTTACATGAATTATTTGTTTTGTTAACTCATAACCTTCTGGTGCTTTTGTTTCTTCTAACGTATATTCACCTGGCACAAGTCCGTCTACTTTAACCGTTCCAGACTTATCTGTTGTAATTCCTTCTTTTACAACATTTCCTTTCGCATCTTTCAATGTAAATTCTGCGCCTACTAAGCGTTTCGTTTGATCTTTATCATCCATTTTAATAATTTGTAGAGAACCTAAGATTTTTTCGTTTTCTGCCTCTACTTTTACTACTTCTTTCTCATTTTGAATTGTTACTTTCCATTCTTTATTTGAAAGTTTGTAGCCCGCTGGTGCTTTCGTTTCTTTCACTGTGTATTCACCTAGCGGTAATTTCGGTGACATCACTTTTCCACTCTCATCTGTTTTCAGTTCCGCTACCTTTTTACCATCTTTATACACTTCGAATTCTGCACCTGATAACAATTTCGTTTTATCATTCGCATCTACTTTCACGATTTCGAATTGACCCATTACTTTTTCATTCATGACTTCTTGTTTTACTACTTCGTTCGCTACAACGTTCACTTCTACTGTCACTTCTAGCGCTTTATAACCTTCCGGCGCTTTCGTTTCCTCTAACGTGTACTTTCCTGGCACTAAGCTTTCGAATTTCACAACACCGTCTTTATTTGTTGTTTTCGCTTCTCCAACTACTTGACCAGCTTCATTTTTCAGTTTAAAATCTGCACCTGCTAGAACTTTTCCACTCTCCGAATCCTTTTTGATTACTTGTAAGCTTCCTAGTTCTTTTGCGTTTTCTACTTGTACTTCTACTACTTTGTTTGCTTCCACAACGACTTCAATTTCTTCTTTTAGCAATTTATATCCTTGTGGTGCTTTCGTTTCTTTTAATGTGTATGTTCCTGGTTCTAATTTCTGAGAAATTACTTTACCAGTTTTATCTGTTCGTAACGTATCTACTTTCTTGCTGTCTTTATACACTTCGAATTCTGCGTCTGATAATACTTTCGTTTTATCTTCCGCATCTACTTTCACAATTTCGAATTGACCTGTTACTTTTTCGGGGATCTTTTTATTCACCACATCTACAGTCACTACTTTATTAGCCTTTACATCAACAGAAACTGAACTAGATGATAATTCATATCCTTTCGGTGCTTCTACTTCTTTTAATGTATAGCTTCCAACTGGAAGTTGTTTCGATAAGGCTTCGCCTTTATCACCTGTAACAATTGTTTCCACAACATTACCATCTTTATCGATAACATCAAATTTTGCACCTGGCAGAAGTTGACCAGATTCACTATCTTTTTTCAATAATTTAAATTGGCCATTCTCTACTCTTTTCGTATTCTTCATAACAAGTTCAATTACGTTTGTATTATCAATTGTTACTTTGACTGGTGTATCAACTTTTATATATCCTTCTGGTGCATTTATTTCTTTTACAAAATAGTCACCAAGTGGTAAATCTTTAACTTCCGCAATACCCTTTTCGTTTGTTGTAACAGTAGCCACAACGTTATTATCTTTGTCTATAACATCAAATTTTGCGTCTTTTAAAACAATGTTTTCATCGTTTTCATCAACTTTTTTAATTTGTAAATGTCCTTTTTCAGCTGCTGGTTTATTCCATTTTGGCCAGTTAAATTTAAAGTTATGAACCTCAAAACCATCTCTTTGGTGTAATCCTCCAACATAGGCTTGTCCATTAATAGAACCACCTTTTGTTTCTACAACTGCATTAGGTGCAAACACACTACCTACTACACCATAACCTTTAGTTGTTATCTTTGTAGCATTAGGAAATACCCAAATTACCTTACTAGCTAACTCAGTAAAAGATGAATTAGGGTCATATGCTTGAGATGTATTAATTAAATCCGTCGCCATCCCAGTATTTCTTGTATCATACAAAATTGCACCGCCACCAAAACTCACTTCTTCTGCATCTGAATAAATAACAATAAAATCTTTATTCTCTACATTCGGAAGAAAAACGTCTTTTACATCGAATGCTTTCTTTCCCGTCTGACCTGAAGAGACATAAATATTAGGGTTGTTTGCATCTTCACCGATTCCAAAGCTCATATTAGGTTTTGGCTTATCAGTGTGTAGTTTACTTGCATCCCCAATTACACCATCAACGTCTTTTCTAAATTCTTTAAACTTAGCATCAATCTCCGCTTGCTCTTTATAAGAGATACGGTCATACGATGTTTTCATTGCGCCATCTGGGTCACCGTCTTTTGTCATCGCCACTGTTCCATCTTGAATAATTACCTGTCCTGCTCCAGCTTTCGTAAATTGACCGCCTAGTAATAATGATGGATATCCTTCATCTACCCAAGTTGCTCCAGCTAAGTTATTTGCTCCAGTTGCAGCCGCTACGACTGTATAACTTGATGCGTTCATATTTTTCTGAACAGCCATCGCACCTTCAATATCCGCACTCGTTGCACTATGATCTCCAAAAATGATGGCGTTGTAATAAGATACATCACCTAAACCTTTTAATTCTGTTGTAGCTGCCTCTGCTTTAAATGGTAAATGGATTAAAAAATTCATACATATTAGTAATACAACTATTAAACTACTACTTAACTTTTTAATTTTTTGATTAAATGATTTCCTCAAGAAATTCATTCCCCCTTTTAAACTTCCTAAAACCACAAAAAGAAGTACATTTCATATGTACCAGTTCTTACTCACATTAACTTAAAATAATCCATTTAAATACAACAAAGGAACGCTACAACTACTTAATAAAATTACTACAATTCATTTTTGAAATAATACGTGAACTAAACTGTCATGCGGAAATACTTTTACGTATGGGAGCCCAATAAAATTAATCTGAAGAATATTTCATGTGGTGTAACTATTTTGACAACATCATTCACTTTACATTAGTTTTCTAAAGGATTCAAGTGAATTGTATGAATCCCATACACAATTCACAATTTAAAACGTTTCCATTCCTTTTAATAAGCTCAACAAAAAAACGTAGCCAAAAAGCTACGTTTTTCTTTCATCGTTTCGGTGTATTTTTATGATTCTTCAAAAACGGAAGCGGGAATTGCTTACGGAAATGCTCTTTAATCATATACTCTACACCGTTTTCGCTATTTGAACGTGTAATCCAATCTGCTGCTTGCTTTAATTCTACAGGCGAGTTCCCCATCGCTACCCCAAGTCCCACGTTTTCAATAACCTCTAAATCTTCCATACTATCTCCAATCGCAACCATTTCATTTAGCGAAATATTTAAATGCTCTCCAAGCAATTGTAATCCACGTAATTTTGATACATTTTGCGGTAAAATTTCTATTCGTTTTGAATCACATTCAACATACTCTACATCTTGGAACGCTTTTCTTAATGTGTTCAGTCCTCTTTCTTTTTCACCTTTACTTTGGAAAATAACATCAATTTTTGGCGCTGCTACCGGATGGTCACGAAGCGCGTCACCTAACGAATCTACAAATTGAACTGGATAAAATAACGGATCTGCGCTTGATAATACAGTGCGCGCAATTAAGTTTGGTGTATTTCTCTCACGATTTCCTATCGAAAACCGTTCATGAGAAATGCGTACGTTACAATCAAAGTGCTCTAACACTTGCACAATGTTAAAAGTCTTCTCTTCAGATAATCTTCTTTGAACGTACGGCTTATCTAACGTTGCTGAAACGAAAGCACCACCATGTGTCACTAATATAGAATCTAATTTTAACGCCTTTGCTACTTTATGAGCGGATTGAAAATTACGACTCGTAAATAACGTAACGTATACATCTTTTCTTTTCACAAATTCAATTGTTTCTCTTAATCCTTTTGCAATTTTTCCATTGTTGTATAGTAGTGTCCCATCTATATTAAGAGCTAGTAAGCGATAAATCATGTCGCACTCCCCCTCTTCGCTGTTGTACTCTATCCATAATTTATGAAATAAATGTAGCAAATAGAACGAGTTAGAATTACTACTGAAAATTTGGTTTACTATATACATATACACTTAGCAAAGGAGATAGTACAATGCAGGCACCTCCTTCTTTTTATGAAGGCGATACGTTAGAAGTCGCAAAAAAATTACTCGGGCAAAAACTTGTTCATATTGTAGACGGAATAAAGCGAAGCGGAATCATTGTAGAAGTAGAAGCATATAAAGGCCCAGATGATAAGGCCGCACATAGTTACGGAGGCAGACGGACAGATCGCACAGAAGTTATGTTTGGTGCACCAGGGCATGCTTACGTATATTTAATTTACGGTATGTATCATTGCTTTAACGTTATTACAGCGCCAGTGGGCACCCCGCAAGGTGTTCTCATTCGAGCCCTTGAGCCAGTAGATGGAATAGCAGAAATAAAACTAGCGCGCTACAATAAGACCGAAATTACAAAAGCGCAGTACAAAAATTTAACAAACGGTCCTGGCAAACTATGCCGTGCACTCGGAATTACTTTAAAAGAACGCGGCGTATCGTTACAAAATGATACGTTACATATTGAATTAGTTCCAAAAGAAGAACACATATCATCACAATATAAAATAACAGCAGGACCTCGTATTAATATCGACTATGCAGAAGAAGCTGTACATTATCCGTGGCGTTTTTATTATGAGGGGCATCCGTTTGTTTCAAAGAAATAAGCGATATCAACGATTTTTCGAATATATCTATCGTAACTTACAATATATCAACGGTTCGACAAGAAATATCGATTTATCGACAAATAATAACATTACGAATAAAAGAAGACTGTTCCAAAATGGAACAGTCTTTCCCTCTTACTCTGCACCTTCCGCAGTTGCAATATTATCCTCTAAATTTTCTCTTGATAATTCAGCCGCCATAAAATCAGCTGTTTCTGGAAGTGCTAAATGCATATGAGCTTTTTGACAAATTTGGATCGTACAGTTTTCTATAACATAGTCGAAAACATGTCCGCCCCCGCTTCTTTCATCATCAATGTAATGTAAGTGGAATCCAGCTACCCCAATACCTTGTGCGTAATCTGGTGTCCAAAATCCAGCAAGCGTACCTTCTGTATTTTCAAATGAAAAGATTGGTTGTGATTTCGTCACTTCAACGAGCGGTGTATACGGTTTTTCTTGTCTTGGAACAGTTCTCGTCCTTACTTCACGGAACGTACCGTCCATTCGAATACCGTAAAACAAGTTTTTACTTGGCATTAATTCATGTAATAACGCTTCAACTTCTTCACGATTCATCGGACGCTCTACCGTATAACTCATTTCTTTTTCAAAAAACGTTACAGTCGCAAATGGCGTTGTTTCTTCTGGCTCTACTTTTTCTGCTGAACCGTCTGAACGTAAATGATAAAATTCATTATCAAATGCAATCATTTCACCATCTAATTGATCAAATGTGCCGATGCCGAAATCACCATGTTTTTTCAAATCTTCAAAGCTAATTACACCATCATATATACCATCTAATAGCGCAAGCATTGTAGATGTTTGATATACTTCATTACTCGTTTTCGTTTTTTTCGCATCAATATCAATTAATTGCGCAACAGTCATCTCAAATCTGCCTCCATTAGTTTAATTGGTTTGGTAATAATTTTTCGCTTAATTTAATGTTGTCACGATAGTCAATTGGAATATCAATAATGACAGGACCATCTGCTGCTAGCGCGGATTTTAACACACCTTCTAATTCATCAGGCGTGTTAACACGAAGACCTAACGCCCCGAAACTTTCCGCATATTTCACAAGATCAACATCGCCAAACTCTGTAGCGGATGTTCTGCCGTATTTCATCATTTGTTGGAATGCAACCATATCATATGTGCCGTCTCTCCAAACAAGATGGACGATTGGAGAATTTAAACGTACCGCCGTTTCTAACTCCATCGCAGAGAATAAGAAACCACCGTCACCTGATACGGAAACTACTTTTTTACCTGGTTCTACTAAAGTAGCTGCGATTGCCCAAGGAAGTGCAACACCTAGCGTTTGCATACCGTTACTAAATAATAATCTACGTGGTTCATAAGAACGGAAACATCTCGCCATCCAAATAGAATGGGAACCGATGTCACATGTAACAGTTGTATCGTCACTAATTAAAGAACGAAGTGTACGAATCACTTGAAGTGGATGCGTAACACCTTCTGAAGGACGATTTGGAACTTCTGCTTGTTCTGATAATTTTGCGCGTAATCGTTCTAATACCGCTTCTGATTTCGTACTTAATACAAGTTTCGGTAATTTCTCCGCGATGCTATTTACCGTTAAGGCAATATCACCAATTAATTCACGCTCTGGTTGGTAATCATGGTCGATATCTGCTTGATGGTCATCAAGATGAATAATCGTTCTGTCGCCAAGTTTATTCCAGAACTTTGGATCATACTCAATTGGATCATAACCGATAGAAATAACAAGGTCTGCTTCTTCTAGTAAAATATCACCTGGTTGATTACGGAATAATCCAACGCGGCCGAAGAAATGATCTTCTAACTCACGTGAAATCGCACCAGCTGCTTGATATGTTTCAACAACAGGAAGCTCTGTATCCGCAATTAATGCACGAACAGCTTTCGTCACTTCATTTGTACTTGCTCTCATACCGAGTAAAATAACTGGTAATTTCGCTGCTTTTATTTTTTCTACTACGCATGTAATATCATGTGTGGGAGCGATTCCAAGCTGTGGCTTAGAAAGCGCACCGATAGACTCTACAGTCGTTTCCGCAGTCATAACGTCTTGCGGCAAACTTACTAAAGTTGCTCCTGGATTTGTAGAAGTCGCACTTCGGAATGCATTTGATAATGCTTCTGGCACATTATCAGGATGCTCTACTTCTACGCTATATTTTGTGATTGGTTCGAATAGTGCAGCATTATCCATAGATTGATGTGTACGTTTTAATCGATCCGTACGCGGAACTGCACCAGCTAAAGCAACAACGGGATCACTCTCCGCATTCGCAGTAACAAGACCTGTCGCTAAATTTGATGTCCCTGGTCCTGAAGTTACAAGACATACGCCCGGTTTTCCTGTTAATCTACCAATAGCAGCTGCCATAAATGCTGCATTTTGTTCATGACGACAAACGATTAACTCTGGTCCTCTTTCTTGCAATACATCAAATACAGAGTCAATCTTTGCTCCTGGAATACCGAAAACATGTGTAACACCTTGTTTAATTAAACAATCAACAACAAGATCTACTCCCTTTGTTTTTGTCTTCACGTCGTTTGCTTTTACACCTGTACTCAAAACTAATCATCCCTTTATTTCATAATGTGTGTAATAAAGATTTTAATTTCACCTAGTTAATTAATGTGGTGAAGTATCATTTATCATTATATTACAAATGCATTATTTTTCCAACGATATGAATTCGACATTATTTTGACAATATTTAAAGAATGCGCTTACAATCTTTTGTTTATCTTAAAATAACATTTTTATATCTCTTCTAAAAATGTACAAAAATACTTCCACCTATTCACATTATTAACAAATTTATAGTACCTTGCAAAGAATAATAGTAAGTGATATATTTGTAAATAATGGGATAACCATTATTTGGAATATTATTCACGATTAGTATATCTCCTTTCAAAAAGTAGATATAGATTGTGTTTGCTGTTTAGAAAAAAGATAGGATTTTCAGCCATAATTCATCATTTTATAAAGGAAAGTGATTGTTATGAACAAAAGTGAATTTTTAGAGCAACTTAGTTCTTCCCTACGGAATATGCCTAATTTAGAAAAGGAGGATATTATCTCAGAGTACGAAACTCATTTTATTAGTGGTAAACAAGATGGAATATCTGAAGAGGAAATTTCTAAAAAGCTAGGAAACCCTAAAACTATCGCTAAAGAACTTAATATTTCATATGTAATAAGTAAAGCTGACAAGAAACGCAGCCTAAAAAATATTATGACAGCACTGTTTTCTGTTATGAGCTTAAGTGTTTTAAACTTTATATTTATCATTATCGCCTTTTTCGTATTACTCTTTCTATTACCGCTTCTTCTAACACTTATAATTGCCACTCCGTTATTAATTATTTCACCTATCTTATTAATAGGATTAGGATTCTTTAAAGGGTTTCATCAAATCAGTTATTCCGATGTTTACAATGTATTCATAGCCTTTTGCATCGGCTTACTAATATCCGTCATATGTTATCAAATGATAAAACATATATACTCACTTTTAGTTAAGTATTTAAAATGGAATTTAGCTATTTTACAAAGATACTAATGAATGTAAAAGGAGATTACTATGAAAAAATATATTTTATATCCACTCATGTTACTTACAATTTTATTTCTATCAGCTTGTTCAAACAGTGCACAACCTAAGGAAGAAAACGATGTACAATCTATTAAAGATGTTGCTATTAAAGTTCCAGAAAATATATTTAGTTCCTCAAAGAAAAATGAAACTATTAATGAAGACGAAATGAAGCAAAATATAAAAACTTATTTAGATTATAGCGGAGAGTTATACGAAAACATCGTTCCACTTTCGTCAGCCATGTCTGACGAGAAGGTTACTGAGTCCGACCGGGATAAATTACAAAAACTAATAGATTTAGCTCAACAAAACGATGCGAACTTCCATCATTTTATTAGTAACAATACGATTCCTGCTGATTACAAACAGCCTTCGAAGGAAATTCATAATTATATTTCAGCATCTACAGCACTTTCAGTAGAATTAGATCAGGAAATAGAAAAATTCGCTCAAGATGGTAACTTATTCAAAACTGATTTCTCTTTTACAAAGCGCTTTGAGAAAGTTAATGGTAGGAAGCAAAAAGAAATTGAAGAGTTTTTGAAGGAGAAAAACATTAAAACGGAGTATTTCAAAAAATAACAAACAAAAAAGACGTGTGTAGAGATAATAAACTTGTTTACTTCTTATAGGGCTAACGAAGTAGTTTAATGGAAGAAGAATTTATAGTGAGTGTTATAATAATCAATAACTTAAGCAAAGGGGGCAGCATTTTTGCACAAACTCAATGCATTAATACCAGAGCTATCAGTTTCAGATATGGAGGAAAGTTTAAATTTCTATTCGGAAATTCTCCTGTTTAAAATTGAATATCAAAGACCAGAGGATAAGTTTGCTTTACTGTCTTTAAATGACTGCCAGATTATGATTGAAGAAGTAAATGGTCATTGGAGTACTGGGGAGTTATCTTATCCCTACGGAAGAGGAATCAATTTTCAAATTATCATAAATGATATTGATTCACTATATGATAGTTTGAAAAAGAACGAGTATCCAATTAAATTTGATATTCAAGAGAATTGGTATAGAGCTGATACTAAATTAAAGGGACAAAAAGAATTTTTAATTATGGATCCTGATGGTTATCTATTAAGATTTGTTCAAAATTTAGTT
This sequence comes from Bacillus sp. PPSBB_2, assembly GCF_045291115.1. NCBI lineage: Bacteria > Bacillati > Bacillota > Bacilli > Caryophanales > Bacillaceae > Bacillus > Bacillus sp. PPSBB_2. The sequence goes on along the minus strand of NZ_CP147983.1, from coordinate 908,666 downwards.
GAAAAAGATGTTGAGGCAGATTAAGCTATGTAAAACAGGATAAAAATTTAGTAAATGGAGCAAGCTACTTTTTTTCAATAAGCGGCATTAGTTGAAGAAAAATTAACCAACTTTATTATTTTTATAAATTAAAGGCTACAACAATTAAATTTAGTTTTAAATAAATTTAAAACCACCTACAAGTTAATTTTAATAGGTGGCTATTACATTTCTTATACTAAAATTAAACACCTTTATTGTCACTGAAAAAGACGCCCCTATACTAGGAGCGTCTTCTCTCATTACGCTTGTTGTTGCGCGCTATATAATTCTTCAAGTGGCTTCATGATAATTTTGTTAACGTCACCGATTACAACGTTTAGGCGTTGCTCAGTTTCCATTAGTTTTGTAATTTTAGCATCTTGTTGAATGCGAGCTACAACTTCTTGTGCTTGTTGGTTGTCTTCTTCAGTGATTTCTTGGCCTTGCATCATTTTCTGTTGTAGGCTAAGTTGCATTGTACGGAACTCATCGAATAAGTTCTTTGAAGCTGTGTCAGCTTGAACTGCTGCGTAGCTCTCTTTTAAAGTTTTGAAGTCTTCGTTTTCAGCGATTGCTTTTTGTAATTCATATGCAACATCATGAATGTTCTTTGTCATTTTATTTTTCCTCCTTTAGAAGGCTAGCGCTTTTCACTCGCACTGCCTTTTACGTGCATTTACATACGCACCTCTTCTTACCATATCAAACTATGCAAGAGATGTGAAGAAATTTCACTTTTATTTCTATGTACTCACCTTATTATCTAAGAAACAATAGTAACAATCCTTGTACGAGCCCGATCATTCCGCCTAATAACGCTCCTAAATACGTAATCATTTTCAATTCGTTTTTCGTAATAGACAGAACTAAGTCTTCTAATCTTTCTGTTGAGAATGTAGACACTTCTTGCTGGACAATTTCCGCAAGGTGTAGATTATTTAGTATACTCTCTACATTTTCTGTTCCCCACTTTAAGCCTTTCGCTACTGCACTTGGAACCACTTTTTCAATAATTGTTTCTCGAACTGGTTCACATACTTGCTGAACAGATTGATTTAAAAACTTACTCACTGTTTCCTCTACTTTAACTGCTGACAGCACGGAGCTTACAATCATTTCTTTCTCCACAAATGCTTCTAATTCTTTTACATCTCTTCCTTTTAACTTTTCCCACTCTTTTTGTAGTACGTCAGTTAAAAGCTGCTTTGTAGCATCTTGCCCTAAAAACTTAATAACTTCTGGCTGCACACGATCCACAACACTTACATTTCCTAAAAACATCCCAACTAAGTTAAGTAGCGTTCCACGAGAAGCAAAGAAATCATCAATCATTTTTGAAAGACGCGCTTTCCCTTCTTCACTTTCAAAAAAGCTAATTCCTCGCTCTAAAATAAACGCCGAGGCATTCGGAATCGCATTCTCTATCTTTTCATGTACAGAATGAGGTAAAGCCTGTTCCCATGTATATGTATAATACTCTGCTAAAAATGCATGAATTTTTTCTGTAATCACATATTCGATTTTTCGAGTCGCTTCTTCTTCTACATGCGCTACATTCCATTTTTCTAACATATATCGCAGTGATTGTTCATTCGTAATTACTTTATCCACTTCCACTTGCGCCCAGTGGATTAAACCTTTTTGAAACTCTTCATTTGTTAGCTTTTTTCCGATTCCTTCTGGTGTTAACAAATGTTCTACAACCATTTTTCCTAATTGAACAGCAAGTTCATCACGACGCTTCGGAATTAACCCTGGTGTAAATGGAACTTGAAACTTTCCGATATAAATAGGACGATGAGGACGAAATAACATTTTTATCGCTAAATGATTCGTGTATCCCCCAATAATTGCTCCGAGCCCTGTCGTCGTTAACATATTTAACCATATATTCATTACAATCAACCTTTCACTTCTCCAAAACTATAGCATATCATCATACGGACAAAAGTATAATGGTATAAAAACGTATTTGCAATATATAGCTTCGCCTATTATGCAAATAGTAGTAAAGGAGTGATTTCGTTGGTTCTCGGCCTTTTAACTTCTAAACTTCATTATGAGCAAACGTATTACACCGAAATCGCTAAACGCGCTCGGCTTTATCATAATGTCGTTGCCCAGTTTACGCCATTTTGTATTGATTCTAAAACAGACCTTGTTTCTGGTCTTATTTACGATACAGATACAGGAAAATGGAAAGAGCAAACATTCCCTATTCCTTCTTATATATATGATCGTTATTCTTTTCACGAGGAAACAGACTTTGAAAAAGCAAAATCAATTATTCACTCTTTGCACAACCGTCCTTCCACTACCTTTTTAAATAACACACTTATTAACTTAAGTGAACTACATGATTTATTTCTCACTAATAAAAAACTGTCTCCTTATATACCCAAATTTGAAGTGGCAACGATACAAAACATTTTCAAACTGTTGTTAAAAACTAAAGATATTATTATACGCCCCACTAATATACATTCTAAAGATAACTTATATCGAGTCGCTTACAAAAATAAAACGTTTCATATCGATACAGTAAATGAAAAATACCATACTTCTCTTCCAATCAAGCGGACAGATGAATTTATATCTTGGTGTAAATCTAACATACGTTCATCACGCTACATAGTGCATACCATGCTACAACCACCAAATCAATTAACATACCCACTCCACATTCGAACCATTTTGCAAAAAAACAAAGAACAAACTTGGAATATTATCGGTCAATTTATACAAAAAAGTTCATTTCCTAATCAACTTTTACCCTCAGCAACAGACGATGATTCATTGCATTCATTTTCAAAAATTAAATACGTACTATCTAGTACAGGTGTGCAACTATTGCAAGACGCTTTACACGACATTATAAATGAAGTATTCCAAACACTAGATCAGTCTTATTCTTCATTATTCGAACTAGAACTTTCCACAATTATGGATCAAAAAGGCGCAATTTGGCTTATGTATGTCAACACGATTCCTCCTTACGAACAATACATTCGTCATAGTGATTCATTAGCTGAAAAGATATTTCACGGACCACTTAAATTCAGTCGCTTTACACCATAATGAAAGGAGGTAAACCTATTTTGAAAGAGCATATATATACATTAAATATTTCAGATGACCATCCAAATAGCATTACTTTACCTTACGTTTTTTCTATTACACCGCCTATTACATCTCTCTCCTTCGGCATACGTCATATTGCAAGTGAAGAGGTGAAAATTCATTATTCCTTTACTCGCGAAATTATTATCGGAAAGCATATTGCCGAAAAACTTTTACTGCCTCAATCAACTACTATTCATGCATTTACACAAAACCAAACAATTATTTTCGGACCATTAATCGGCATTTTTACAGCTGGCTTTAATGATGATTCTTCTAACCCTTTAGGAAATCGTTCAATTGCTCTGAGTGAGTTGTTAACACCACCATTCTCATTACGACCGTTCGTATTCGTCTTTGGCGTTCAACATATACACTGGGAAGAAGAAACGATTGAAGGATATTTCTTTCAAGAGAAACAATGGATAAAGAAAAAAGTCCCTTTACCAAATGTCATTTACGATCGCTTACCGAATCGGCAAGCGGAAAATTATAAACCAATTGTCAGGGCAAAAAGAAAATTAGAACAAGACTACTGCATTCCATGGTTTAACCCAGGTTTTTTCAATAAATGGGAAGTTCATCAACTTCTTACGAAAGACGAATCAATTAAACCCTTATTACCAAATACAGAAGCATTTCAGCATTTTGAACAAGTAGAACGGTTTCTTGGCACGTATAAATCAGTGTACATGAAACCAATACACGGGAGCTTTGGTAGAAATATTCATCAAATATTTTATTCTCAAACAGAGAATTGCTACTACTGTCGTTATCGCGAAAATGAAGAAAATAAACTGAGAAAGTATCAATCATTAGAAACGCTTCTAAACCATGTATTAAAAGGACATGATTTAAAAAAGTTTATCGTACAGCAAGGTATTTCGTTACTTCGCTTCGATGGGCAACCTGTTGATTTCCGCATTCATACAAATAAAAACCATTTCGGTAATTGGATAGTTAGTGCAATCGTCGCCAAAATCGCCGGCAAAGGCAGTTTAACAACGCACGTAAATAGTGGCGGTGATACAAAATTATTACAAGAGCTTTTTCCAGATTCAACGAAACAAGTTCAAATTGAAAATAAATTAAAACATACTGCCTTACAAATAAGTTACGCGCTCGATGAACAAGTAACTGGAAATATTGGAGAAATCGGTTTTGATATCGGTTTAGACACAAAGGAAAATCCGTGGCTCTTTGAAGCCAACTCTAAACCTGGGCGAACTGTATTCCAAGATAAAAAATTAAAAGAGCAAAGTGAACTGACGCGCCAGTTATTTTACGAATATGCCGTCTACTTAACTGAACATTCTTTACGTGATACAAAAGAAAAAATGTCTCAAATAAAATCAGGGGCTTCATCAAACACCGAACATATCCCTTCTCCTATGATTCACTCACAAATACAAAAACAAAAACTTCCACCTAGATAATAAGGTGGAAGTTTTCTATTTACACAAGTTTTACTACAACCTCAGTTTCCACGTTACATACTCTGCAATAAAAAATATGATTGCAATATTCATTTGAATTATTATGCGTTAAACCATCTACTGCACTTAATAATTCTTGATCCATATAGGCACTATAATCGTCTATGTAATCTACAGACTTCCCATAATCTTGGAGTATACTTTGGCAATTTTGACAAGAATATGTTTGTGATTCTAATGCGTTGCAAAGCGGGCAAATTCCCATCATGATTCCTCCATACGTTATCGTTTATAAGCCTCTCTTTTTTAGAGTGAAGAGAGCAACCTATCCAGACATAGGAGCGCCCACTCCATCCCTACTTAAAAATAGAACTATGAAGTTGCTACCGATTTCATTTTTATTTCAATAAATCATAAATAAGAAGCTAATAATTAGCCTACAAGTAGCAGGCTACAATGAAAAAATTATATTTAATATCCTCCTTAGTTTGGCCTGTTTTCTTAAAAATACAACGATTACTCTTATTTCATAATTTACGAAATCAATACGTTTTTTTGACAAAATTTACAAATTATTATTTTGTATATCTTTCTAGGTAACATCCATACTATGAGTACAAACTTAATTACCGATGGATTAGCGCCAACCGGGGCGATAATCTGGTTCAACTCCAGCTAGTCCAACCAAAAAAACTTTTATAACTCTAAGGAGGATATATTCCTATGGCAAACCAAAATTCTTCAAATCAATTAGTAGTACCAGGTGCAACAGCTGCAATCGATCAAATGAAGTACGAAATCGCTCAAGAATTTGGTGTACAATTAGGAGCAGATTCTACGGCTCGCGCTAACGGTTCAGTTGGTGGAGAAATCACAAAACGTCTAGTTGCAATGGCTGAGCAAAGCCTTGGCGGATTCCACAAATAAATATATATGGCAAAAAGGTCTCAAGGCATATGCCTTGAGACCTTCCTTAATTTATTGCAACATTTGTAAAAACTTCTTCGTGCGTTCTTCTTTTGGATTTGTAAATACTTCTTCTGGTGTACCTTGTTCGACAACGACACCACCATCCATGAAAATAACACGGTTCGCAATTTGATGTGCAAAACGCATTTCGTGCGTTACAATAACCATCGTCATGCCCTCTTTAGCAAGTTCTTTCATTACTTTCAGAACTTCTTGAACGAGTTCAGGATCAAGCGCTGACGTCGGCTCATCAAATAGTAACACTTCCGGCTCCATCGCAAGTGCGCGCGCAATTCCAACGCGCTGTTGTTGTCCGCCTGATAATTGGAACGGATACAAATCCACTTTATCTGCTAAACCAACTTTTTCAAGGAAATAGTTTGCTTTTTTCTTCGCTTCTTCTTTCCCCATCTTTTTCACTGTAACGAGCCCTTCCATTACATTTTGAAGTGCTGTTAAATGCGGGAATAAATTATGGTGCTGGAATACCATACCTGTTTGCGTACGAAGATTAACAATATCTTTCTTCGTTACTTTTTGAGAGAAGTTAAGCTCTTTATTACCGATACGAATATTACCAGCGTTTGGCGTTTCTAATACATTGAGACAACGTAAGAATGTCGTTTTACCAGATCCAGACGGCCCAATAATAACAACAACCTCGCCCTTCTCAACTGTTAAATCTATATGCTTTAGTACGGTATTATCTCCGAAACTTTTTTGTAAGTGCTGAATTGAAATCATAAAAACAAAAACTCCTTTTGTAAAAGGATTATTTTAATGTGTAGCGTTCTGAACGCTTTTCTAACATCTGTTGTACGATTGATAATAAGAAACAAATAACCCAATAAATAAGACCTGCTTCAAAATAAACAATTAAAAACTCGTAGTTCATCGCCGCAATTTCCTGCGCTTTTCGGAACATTTCTGTTACTAAAATTAACGATGCTAATGAAGTATCCTTCACTAAGCTAATAAATGTATTCGAAAGCGGCGGGATTGATACGCGCGTTGCTTGTGGTAAAATAACACGTTTTAATGCTTGTGGATATGTCATCCCAATTGTATAAGCTGCTTCCCACTGCCCTTTCGGAATGGAAAGGATAGAAGCACGAATAATTTCAGATGCATATGCACCGACATTTAATGAAAATCCAACAACTGCTGCTGTATATGGCTCAACTTCAATATTAAGAGTTGGAAGACCATAGAAAATAATAAATAACTGTACAAGAAGTGGCGTTCCGCGAATGATAGATACATAGATACGAGCAATCCATTGTAAAATACGACTACCTGAAATACGTGCGAGCGCTGTTAACGTCGCAAGTATAAGACCGATAATAAATGTAATAAGCGTTAATGGAATTGTTGTAAAAACAGCTTCCTTCAGCATAGGCATGAAGGAAGACTGCATAATATCTATCCAAGTAGACAATCGATCTGAAACTAATGCACTACTTAGATACATTTTCACCGAACCATTTTTTCGTTATTTTGTCATACGTACCGTCTTTTTTCATATCTTCTAACGCTTTATCTACTTCTTGTACAAGCTTATCGCTACCTTTACGGAATAAGAATCCACTTTGTGAAGCTTCTTTTTCTGTATCTACAATTTTAATTTTTGCATCTTTTTTCGTTTCTAAATAATTTAATACTGATAACTTATCATTAATTGTAAAATCAACGCGTCCTGAAGCTAATAATTCTGCCGCTTGGCTAAATCCTTCTACACCTTCGATTTCTGCACCGTTTTTCTTAGCAATATCTGCATAGTTACTCGTTAAAGATTGTGCTCCTTTTAACCCTTTTACATCAGCAAATGTAGCAGGCTTATCTTTATCTTTTGCGATAACTAATGCCGCTGAAGATGAAATATATGGTTTAGAGAAATCGTATTTCTTTTGACGATCTTCACGAATACCAACTTCGTTTGCAACCATATCGAAACGTTTTGCATCTAGGCCAGCAAGTAAGCTATCCCATTGTGTTTCTTTAAATACAGGTTTTACACCTAAACGTTTTGCAACTTCTTCTGCTAATTCAACATCGAATCCAGTTAATTTATTGCTTGAATCGTGGAACGTAAATGGTGGATATGTACCTTCTGTACCAATTACAAGTTCACCGCTTTGTTTAATCTTTTGTAACGCGTCTTGACTAGCTGTATCTTTTTTCTCTTCTTTACCGCAGCCGGCTACAATCCCGATCGCTAATGTAGTTACTGCAAGCACTGAAAATAATTTCTTCATGATAGTAATCCTCCAAGTATTCTGATAGGAATTTAAAAACTATATTGATTGTATGCAATCTTGAACAATTTTTCAATGAAAATGTTCTTATTTAGTTTATCCTTTTTCTTCATAATCAAACAAAAGGGAAAAATAACGCTACATACAAAAAATAAGTAACATTTTTTAATATAGCATTTATGGAGAAAAAGGTAAAACAATACTTCTTATTTAACTGTCGTAATTCGCTAAAGAGTCGACATGTTCATCAATAAAAAAGAACTTGTGAAAATCACAAGTTCTCCTCCATGCATATTAAGCACTCTGATTGCCTTCCATTTGCGTTTTATACATATCGTAATAACGCCCGCGCTTTTTCATGAGTTCATCATGAGAGCCTTTTTCTAAAATGGTTCCTCTATCGAGCACAATAATTTGATCTGCACTTTTAATCGTTGAAAGGCGGTGAGCGATAATAAATGTCGTTCTTCCTTTTTTTACAACTTCTAGTGCTTGTTGAATCATCGCCTCTGTTTCTGTATCAATACTAGACGTTGCTTCATCTAAAATTAAAATAGCCGGATCAAAAGCGAGCGCCCTAGCAAACGAAATAAGCTGACGTTCTCCAGTGGAAAGCGTACTTCCCTTTTCTGTAATTTCTTCATTTATATTGTTCGCAAATCTTTCAGCACCAACATCACGTAACGCCTTTACAATGCGCTCTTTTGAAATTTTTTCATTTTCTAAGCTTACATTGGAAGCGACCGTCCCACTAAAAAGAAACGGGTCTTGCAGTACGATTCCCATATGTTCACGGGTTGCTTGTTTCGGCATCTCTTTTACATCGTGACCATCAATCGTAAGCTTTCCTTTTTCAAACTCATAAAATTGAAAGAGTACATTCATGATAGAACTTTTTCCTGATCCAGTATGACCGACAAGTGCCACTGTCTCGCCTTGTTTCGCTTCAAAAGAAATATTTTTTAACACTTCATCTTTTCCATTATAAGAAAATGATACATTATCAAATTTTACATTTCCTTTTAAACGAGGCATACATTCTTCTTCTACCGGTTCCCCTTTTTCCTCTAACAATTCAAAGACACGTTCTGATGCAACGCGCGCTTGCTCTAAGTTTGCAAGCTGGTTCACCATATTCGTAATTGGCGAGAATAATCGTGTTAAATAATCGACGAACGCATACAGTACCCCAAGTGAAATAATACCTGTAGCAGTTAATGACGCACCGCCGAAATACCAAATTACTCCTGTGAAAGCGATATTTCTTAATACGGCTACTAAGTTATGCGAAGTTGCTGCATTTAAATTTAAAATTTTATTTTGATACTTAAAATAATCGCCATTTAATTCTTCAAATTCTTTTTTCGTTTCACGCTCTTGACGGAACGCTTGAATAATTGGCATCCCTTGAATGGATTCATTCACTGTTCCGTTAATATCAGATAAACGAGAGCGCATTTTATGATTGTATACAGACGCGTATTTTCTATAAAGAATCGCCCAAACAATTAAAATTGGGATAATTAATAAACATAATGAAGCGAGCTTCACATCTAATAAAAATAACGCAGCGAATATCCCAATAATATAGATGATACTAGAAACGAATGTTGCCAGCACCGTTACATATAAATCACGAATGGCCTCTGTATCATTCGTCACACGCGAAACAATTTTCCCCGCCGGTAAATGATCAAAGTACCGAATTGGCAACGTTTGAATATGAGAAAAAACATCTTCCCTCATAATTTGAATAATTTTGTTCGCTGCCTTTTGCAAGAAGAACTGCTTTCCGTATGCAAATAATGACACGACTACTAATAAAGCGAAATAGCCACCACCAAGTAATAATAGACGGTTTATTTCTGGCTTATAAAATGCAAATACTTCTTCCTTTGTTAATGCTTTCGCTTTATAAACTTGCACCGCCTTACCATTTTGAACGGTAATCATATCCCCTTTTACAGTCCGTGACCCTTCCGCATTTACTTTATTCGGTACAAAATAATATTGAAAACCGACTTGTATCACACGTACTTCTTTACCTTTTGTCTCGCCTTGTTCAAAGCGATCACTTCGCTTATAAAAAGCGCCATTATACGAAACAGCTTCTTCACTCTGTTCTGTTTCATACCAAGGTTTCTCTATCCCGACGATATGATCATCAATCATCGTTTTAGCAACGAAAGGACCAGCAAGCTCTGCGATGACGAAAATAAATAACATTAACATCGCAGCAAAAATCGTCCCTTTCACTTTCATCGCGTATTGAAACAATCGTTTTGAAACGCTCATATTTTCACCCCACTATCCGCACTTTCACTTTCACCTTGTTGTCTTTCAAACTGTTCAGCATACCAGCCTCCCTTTTGGATAAGCTGATCATGCGTACCTTCTTCTATAACTGCACCTTCATCCATAACGAGAATCCAATCCGCATGTTGCACTGCAGATAAACGATGCGTCGTAATAATCGTCGTCTTTCCGCTTCTTTCCGTTCTTATATTTTCAATGATCGCTGCTTCCGTACGAGCATCTACAGCTGATAAAGAATCATCCAAAATTAAAATTTCTGGATTTTGAATAACAGCTCGTGCAATCGAGATCCTTTGTTTTTGCCCTCCTGATAAAGAAACACCTTTCTCTCCAACGAGCGTTTCTAACCCTTCTGGTAAAAACTCTAAATCCTTTTTAAACGCAGCAATTTCAATTGCTTTCTCTAGTTCTTCTTCAGTCGCTTCCCTATTTCCGAATAAAATATTTTCTCGCGCTGTTTTTGAGAACAAAATATGCTCCTGCGGTACATAACCAATCCAGCCGAGTACATTTTCATTCGTCATTTTATCTAACGTCACATCAGAAACTGCAATATCTCCATCTCCAAGCGGATATTGGCGAAGAAGCTGACGTACAAGCGTCGTTTTCCCGCTTCCTGTTTTTCCGACAACCCCTAGCGTTTCTCCTTGCTTTAATGTGAAAGAAACCTTTTTTAAATTTTCTTCAGTTGATGAAGGATATGAGAAAGACACATCATCAAACTGAATATAATCCGGCTCTTGCACAAGCTTTGGATGTTTCGGATTCTTTACATCTGGCTCATACGCTAACGTTTCATTCACACGGTCAAGCGAAGCATTTCCTCTTTGCATAACATTAATTAGTTCCCCAATTGCAAACATCGGCCAAATCATCATCCCTAAATACACGTTAAAAGAAACGAGTTCACCAAGCGTCACCTTTGACTGGAACACAAGGTATGCACCGTACACTAAGCCGATTAAATAACTAAGACCGACAAGCATTTTCACAGTTGGTTGGAATAATGCATCAATCTTTGCTACCTTCATATTTTTTTCGTAGACGTCATCTCCTAAATGATGAAATCTTTCCTCGTCTGCATTCTCTTGTACATATGCACGAATAACACGCACACCAGCGATTGATTCAAGCACTTTATCGTTCATATCACCAAACGCATCTTGCGCAACGGTAAATCTTTCATGCAATTTCTTTCCATATATATTCATCGCATACGCCATAATTGGAAGCGGAATAAGCGCTGCAAATGTAAGCTCCCAACTAATTGTAAATCCCATCATAAAGACAATCGTAAGCATATATAAACTAGAATCCACAAGCGTTAATATACCAAAACCAGCTGTCATAGCGATTGCTTTCAAATCATTTGTCGCTCTCGCCATTAAATCACCAGTACGATTTTTTTGATAAAAAGTCGGCGTCATCTTAAGTAAATGCCCCATAAATTTAGAGCGCATCGTTTTCTCAAGTACGAATGCACCGCCAAACAATTGATGTTGCCATACGAAAGTGAGGCCATATCCAACGATCGTAACCCCTATTAAAATAAGAATAGACTGTATAATAGCTTCGTTCGATAACGTTCCTGTTTTTATGTTATCTATCGTAACCCCTAACACTTTCGGGGGAATCACTTCAACTATATTCACAATTAAAAGAGCTCCAATGGCAATACTATATCTCTTCCAGTGCTCCCTAAAAAACCATTTTAGCTTTAGTAATACTGATAACAATGTAACCTCTCCCTTCTCGTTCTCGTTTACCTCTCATTTCTTTATCCACTATCCAGACCTATCACATTTACATTTCGTAACCCATACAATCTCATCACATTTTTCCACCTTCCAAAGTTTTTTATCGGAACTAAACAAGGGAAAATAAACAAAAAAAAGCATACCGCCGCTTGACGATATGCACAGGAATGCATAAAAGCGTACGTTACGATATACGCAACGTACGCTTCTTATAAGACAAAGATGCCCTATATATCCGCACGGGTTGCGTAATGATATAAATGTTTTCTGCCATTTAACAGAGCTAAGCCCATTACATTTACGATTACAATCATTACGCACACCCCTTTCATTTATTTTCCATTTATAATCTTACAACTTTATTGAGTATTCTGTCAATTATTTTTTTCACACTTTAAATAAAAATATATGATACACCATTTTGAAATAAGGGAATGTTCTGTAAGAAAGGGCATACAAAATAAAAAAAGAATAAGAAATCGTTTTCACAAACATTTCATTTGAAAAATGTTATCAAACCCCCTACAATCACCTTATACTCACTCTTACAAGTTGCTATTTTAGGAGGACTAATCATGACAACTAGCAATACGTACAAATTTTATTTAAACGGAGAATGGAGAGAAAGCTCTTCAGGAGAAACAATCGAAATTCCATCTCCATACTTACACGAAGTAATTGGACAAGTACAAGCAATTACTCGCGGAGAAGTAGATGAAGCAATTGCATCTGCAAAAGAAGCTCAAAAATCATGGGCAGAAGCTTCTCTACAAGATCGCGCAAAATACTTATATAAATGGGCTGATGAGCTCGTAAATATGCAAGATGAAATTGCCGATATCATTATGAAAGAAGTCGGTAAAGGATATAAAGATGCGAAGAAAGAAGTTGTTCGTACAGCTGACTTCATTCGTTACACAATCGAAGAAGCTTTACATATGCACGGAGAAAGCATGATGGGCGATAGCTTCCCGGGCGGTACAAAATCTAAACTTGCGATTATCCAACGCGCACCACTTGGTGTTGTATTAGCAATCGCACCGTTTAACTACCCAGTAAATTTATCTGCTGCAAAACTTGCACCAGCATTAATTATGGGTAACGCTGTTATTTTCAAACCAGCCACTCAAGGTGCAATTAGCGGTATTAAAATGGTTGAAGCACTTCATAAAGCTGGCCTTCCAAAAGGTCTTGTAAACGTAGCGACAGGACGCGGTTCTGTAATTGGTGACTACTTAGTAGAACACGAAGGCATCAATATGGTATCGTTCACAGGCGGTACAAACACAGGTAAACATTTAGCGAAAAAAGCTTCCATGATTCCACTTGTATTAGAACTTGGTGGTAAAGATCCTGGTATCGTTCGTGAAGATGCTGACTTACAAGATGCTGCAAACCATATCGTAAGCGGTGCATTCTCTTACTCTGGTCAACGTTGTACAGCTATTAAACGTGTACTTGTACACGAAAACGTAGCGGACGAGCTTGTTAGCTTATTAAAAGCGCAAGTAGCTGAACTATCAGTTGGATCTCCAGAACAAGACAGCACAATCGTTCCATTAATCGACGATAAATCTGCTGACTTCGTTCAAGGTTTAGTTGACGACGCTGTAGAAAAAGGTGCTACGATTGTTATCGGTAAAAAACGTGAGCGTAACTTAATTTACCCAACATTAATCGACCACGTAACTGAAGAAATGAAAGTTGCTTGGGAAGAGCCATTCGGCCCAATCCTTCCAATCATCCGTGTTTCTTCAGATGAGCAAGCAATTGAAATTGCTAACAAATCAGAGTTCGGTCTGCAAGCAAGTGTCTTCACTAAAGACATTAACAAAGCATTTGCAATTGCTAACAAAATCGAAACTGGTTCTGTTCAAATTAACGGACGCACAGAGCGCGGCCCTGACCACTTCCCATTCATCGGTGTAAAAGGTTCAGGTATGGGCGCACAAGGTATTCGTAAGAGCCTTGAGTCTATGACACGTGAAAAAGTAACTGTATTAAACTTAGTTTAATCTTATACAAAGAAGCTGATCTAATTTTAGATCAGCTTCTTTTCTATATAGATACTTCCCGAAAACGGAGTATTTCGTTCTACTTCCGATTTGGTTTTCCAAATCGAACTAAAACATGCCATAATAATTTTAATTCCTGAAGCACTTCTTCATAAGTTCCACGATCACTCCAAGATAATGGATTGCGTTTCAAATCCGCTACAGCAGAACCGATTATATTTGCATCGATACAATGATTCCGTGCAATACGTCTTGCTAAAGATGGCATTTTTGAACCTCTAAAATCCATCGGAACTTCTTCTACCGCAAGTACAAAACCGATGTGCCAATACAAATCAATCGCATACTTCAGGCAAATTTCTTCTAAAACCCTTCCTACATCCGTACCCTTAAATGAAGGATCTGCAACAAGCGCCTCCACGTCTTCTTTAAGAGAAATCTCTCCATGAATCTGCGCTTCAATATAATGATTAAGATTACGGGCTGGCTCTTTGCTTACTACATCTATAAACGGCCTTTTCAGGTTAGCCAGTAAATGATTAATTAATATTGTTGGAGTCAAATTTCCTTCACCAATTGCAAAATCTCTTACAAATGTCTCTTCCAAAAGAGCAGCTAAAATCATATCAAACTCCTCATAAGTCCCCTTTTCTTTCGGATCTTGATGCGAATCTAAATACGTATATGTAGAGCGCGAAGAAACTTTTGAAGATAAGAGAAAATAACAGGAACCAAAACGCGGAGCCGGCCCATCTGGATGTAACATTAAATTTAGCGCTCCATATTTTGGCCGTTGATTATTTGTTACGCCTTCTAATTGATATGCTCCTCCAAATATTCTTTTTTCCCAAAGGTCACGTTCACCACCAGGGTAAGCAGATACGCTTCCATTAGATAGCAATGTTTCAAACTGACTTTTATATACTCCTTGCTCAAACAGTGCTTCAGCAACACTTTTCATATTCGAATCTAGTCTGTCTGGATGAAAGTGTAAAGCAATCCTTGCATGAGATTTTAAATTAGCGACAGCTTCTTCAAATATTTCATCTGTAATATTAGACATTTTAAGTATATGATTAATCGTTGCTTTAGCCCCACGTTTTTCGTTCTCTGCATATTTTGAAATATACTCTAAAGCAAATAATTGAGATCTTAATAATTCCATAATCCAATCTCCCCTTTAATTGAACTGCCCTTAAACACTTCAATTAAAAGCTTATTCTTTCCTTCTTATGAAACGAACCTCATTTATTAAAAAAAGTAATTTACTAAATCTTAATTATGTATACACGCATTTTTCATAGGCAAATGTACACATTCTACAGAAATTTGATACCCTAGCCATCGCTCAGCGATATGTTCAAATGATAAAACAGATCCCGTTGTAAAAAAGCGATGCTTCGGATTCAGATTGTCAGACAAAATTCCTTTGTGCTGTAAAATGGTACTTAACTCTATCGCTGTTTCTTCTGCAGAACTAATAATCGTTATGTCTTCTCCTAGTTCCTTTTTTATATAGGACTCTAAAAGTGGATAATGCGTACATCCAAGAATTAACGTATCTATATCTTCTTTCGTTAATGGAAGTAAAGCTTGTTTCACTTGCTGCGTGACATATGCTGTATCTTCTAATTGATTTTCTACAACTGTGGCTAAAGTCGGGCAAGCATAGCTATGCACTTCCAAATATGTATCCAGCTCGTGTAATGCTTTTTCATACATATTAGATTTTATCGTACCTACAGTTCCAATTACCCCGATTTCCCCTTTCTTTGTAACTTTAATTGTCGCTCTTGCTCCTGGATGTATAACGCCAATAACTGGAATGGAAAGTGCTTCTTGCAGCGCATTCAATGCAGCAGCTGCAGCAGCTGCAGCATTATTACATGCTACGACTAGCGCTTTTAATGGAAACTGTTTGAGGAACTCAACCATTTCAAATACGAAAGATTGCACCTCCTCTACACTTCTTGGCCCATACGGACAACGCTTATTATCACCAATATAATAAATGCTTTCTTTAGGCAATTGTCTTATAATTTCGCTCGCAACTGTTAATCCTCCAACTCCCGAATCTAGCACACCTATTACTGAATGTTTATGACATACAGACATTTACTTCATCCCCTTTTCAATCATCTAGCGCTAATAACATGTATTATATTACGAAAATTCAAATATCACATAACAATCCCTCTTACTTTTAATCACAAACTCTTCTCTATAATCTGATTATTACTATATCCATTGACTTATAAAAATTCATTTGTTACTCTTAAAGACGTTAATTTAATATTTAAATCCTCATTCGTATCTCGGTGAGGTAGAGGTTGCAATCATTAAGAGTATCATTTCAGGAGATGTAGTGGCATTGATGAAGGAATGAGAAAGGAATGGTTGCCGAAGTAAGTCGTGTCCACCATGCACGCTTGCTGGGTCTGCATTTAATAAGTGCAGAACTGTCACAAACGTTTCGTTTGTGGAGAGCTATCGAGAGGTATGTCGTGGGTTTCTTATAAGATAGAAAGCATGTAGCGGCAAATTACGTGCTTTTTTTGTTTTGTTTGGGACTTCTCTTCCTGACTCAGGAAGACATACATATCTCCTCGCTTGACTTGGTTATACTAACTTTGGAGGTATTTTCTATGCAACAAAAAAAATGGGGCTTTTGGGTACTAACAGCTTTCGTTGTCGGTAACATGGTTGGCGCTGGTATTTTCATGGTGCCAAGTACGTTGGCACAAACAGCAAGCCCACTCGGTGTCACTTTAGCTTGGTTAACTACAGGGTTTGGTGTTTTAATGCTAGCTCTTGTTTTCGGTAATTTAGCAATTCGTCGTCCTGATTTAACGACAGGGCCACAAAGTCATGCATATGCTTTATTCTCAACACCAAAAAAGAAAAAAATGGCTGGCTTCAGTATGGTATGGGGATATTGGGTTGCAAACTGGGCAAGTAACGTTGCCATCATTACATCATTTGCGGGATATTTATCACTCTTCTTCCCAATTATGAAAGATACGCGACTACTATTTTCAATCGGCTCGTTTAACGTAGAAGTCGGAAAACTAATTACATTTACGATTTGTTCCATCTTACTTTGGGGAACTCATATTATATTAACAAACGGTGTAAGCGGAGCTGGAAAACTAAACTTCTTAGCAACAACAACGAAAGTAACTGGATTCCTTTTATTCATCGTCGTTACGTTATTTGCATTCGAAGCTTCTAAGTTTGGACAATGGTACACACCGATGATTGATAAATCAGGTGCATCACACGGTCTTCTTTCACAAGTAAATTTAGCTGCTCTTACAACGCTTTGGGCGTTTATCGGAATTGAATCAGCCGTTCTTTTATCAAACCGTGCTGTTTCTCCAAAAACGGTAAAACGTGCAACAGTTGCGGGATTACTTATTACAGTTGCGATTTACTTAGGAATTACAATTTTAACAATGGGTGTACTTCACGTTGATAAATTACAAGCTTCTGAACGTCCATTAGCAGATGCACTAAACGCTGCAATGGGTCATGGCGGCGGGAAACTGATGGCATTACTTGCTCTTACTTCCCTGTTCGGTTCTATCTTAGGCTGGATTTTATTAAGCTCAGAAGTACCTTATCAAGCAGCAAAAGAAGGTTTCTTCCCTTCCTTCTTCACGAAAACAAATAAAAAAGGAAGTCCAATTTACTCATTACGATTAACAAACATTATGTCGCAAGTATTCCTATTCTCAACATTATCAGGAACCATTGCGGAAGCTTATACATTCGTTATTACCGTATCAACACTGGCCTACCTCATTCCA
Organism: Bacillus sp. PPSBB_2; assembly: GCF_045291115.1. NCBI lineage: Bacteria > Bacillati > Bacillota > Bacilli > Caryophanales > Bacillaceae > Bacillus > Bacillus sp. PPSBB_2. The sequence goes on along the minus strand of NZ_CP147983.1, from coordinate 890,968 downwards.
TATCTCGTTTCACCAATCTTCCAGTTAAAACTAGTCGCAACTGGTGAAACATATAAAAATGAAATGCGGGCAAGAATTACAGATGGCATAGTCGCAGTTATCGCACTTTGCTACGCACTATGGGTTATTAAAACCGGCGCATCCGATATAAAAACGTTCCTTCTCGGAATTGGTTTATTCGTAATTGGATTTGCTTTCTATCCATTAATGAATCGTGATCAGAAAAAAAATAACGAAAAGAAAAACGGGCAAGTTGCATAACGCAATTTGCTCGTTTTTTCTTTTGTAAAACATATATAATAGAACAAAGAGGTGAAAAACATGTCAATCGAATCGCTATGGAGCAGTCGCTTCCAACAACATATTCAAAATATCATTACATACTTTGCACGTATGATTAACGGTTTACTATATAGCTTTATCTTTATTTCATGCGTTGGTGCATATTATTATGCTCAGTTTCTAAAAGCATCTCCTTCTAAAGGAATATCTTTAATAATTATAACGATTGTACTTACATTCATTATAACGAGATGCCCTATCCGTACATTTATTCAAAAACCTGATGCTGTCTATTTACTAGCACTAGAAGAGAAATTAACATCTTATTTCAAAAAATCTCTTCTATACAATTACATCATTCAGCTTTTCCCATTGTTATTTACGTTCCTTATTCTCGTTCCACTTGCTATGCAATCATTACAATTAACGGTACCTTTTTTATGTACAATCTTTATCGTGTTAATGATTACGAAAGCCTGGAACATGTACATACATTGGATGTGGCGTGATAGTCACGAAAAAAATATATGGCTAATCATTCGTATTACTTGTAACGCCCTAATCATTTACATGCTGTTTTATTCCGCAAATGTTCTCATATTGGGCGGACTACTCTTACTACTTGCTTTCCTACTTCTATATACGAAAAAACAGCCTACAAAACGAATACCGTGGGATTACATAATCGAGCAAGAAGAAAAAATGAACGTTCGTTTTTATCAATTTGCTAGCATTTTCACAGATGTTCCGCAACTGAATAAACAAGTAAATAAAAGAAAATGGCTTACAAATTGGATTGAACCTTTATTACATAAAAAACGAGCAACTTTCTTCTACTTACATACACTAGCATTTTTACGTGGAAATGATTATTTCGGTATATATATTCGCTTAGGATTGATCGGTGCTTTCGCCTTATATTTCATACCAAATATATACGTAAAAGGCGCTATCGCTTACATCGTTTTATATATGATCTCTATGCAGCTTCGTTCACTATGGAAATATTTTTCGGGAAATATTATTGTAGCATTATATCCAACCCATACTGAAGAAAGGATGAAGCAATTTCTTAGCTTAATCTTTATATTGCTAAGTATTCAACTCATTGTATTTTCAATTGTTATACTCATTGCTACAGGACAATTTTTACATAGTCTTATCATTATGATTATCGGATTAATCTGGATCAAATTTATTATTGTACCAAAAACGAAGCAAAGAATTTCCGCATTTTAACGAAAAGAATTATCTTAAAAGCCAAGGAGCAAATAAATTTTCTCCTTGGCTTTTTTATTTTTTAATGTTAAACCTATCGTTCATACTTAATTAAAAACTTTAGGTATGTTACTCCTGTTTTTCTTAAGCATAGAGTGCTATACAAACTCCCTTTCTTCCCCTTGATGTTTTAGGGTTTAATTATGATTTTTACATACAAAAATCATAATACATGTTTACATACTAATACAAAGGGTATCTATTAAATTAACAGAGTAAAGGAGGGGCCTATATTGTGAATAAAAAAACGGAACAATTGAAGCATCACGTTACTGACAATCAATGCAAACATGCTTTAACAACAAATCAAGGGGTAAAAATAGCTGAAGATGAATTTTCTTTAAAGATGGGCTTAAGAGGCCCAACCTTAATGGAGGATTTCCACTTTCGCGAGAAAATGACCCATTTTGATCACGAACGAATTCCCGAAAGGATTGTTCATGCACGCGGGGTTGGCGCTCATGGTTATTTTCAGCTTTATAAATCTTTAGAAACATATACGAAAGCAGATTTTCTTACTAATCCTTCAAAGAAAACACCTGTATTTGTACGGTTCTCAACCGTTCAAGGTTCTAAAGGATCCAACGACACAGTAAGAGATGTACGCGGATTCGCCACAAAATTTTATACAGATGAAGGAAACTATGATTTAGTGGGTAATAATATGCCAGTATTCTTTATCCAAGATGCTATTAAATTTCCTGATTTTGTCCATGCAGTTAAACCAGAACCACATAATGATATTCCTCAAGGAGCTAGCGCTCATGATACCTTTTGGGACTTTGTTGCGCATAATCCTGAGTCCACTCATATGGTCATGTGGCAAATGAGCGACCGAGCTATTCCGCGTAGTTTACGAATGATGGAAGGTTTTGGAGTTCACACATTTCGACTCATTAACGCAGCAGGAAAAGCCCATTTCGTAAAGTTTCACTGGAAACCTACCCTCGGGGTTCATTCATTAGTATGGGATGAAGCTCAAAGGATTGCTGGGAAAAATCCTGATTTTCATCGTCAAGATTTATATGAAGCAATTGAAAAAGGGGATTATCCTGAATGGGAGCTTGGATTACAATTAATTCCAGAAGAAGATGAACATAAATTTGATTTTGATATTTTAGATCCAACGAAATTATGGCCAGAAGAAGAAGTTCCCGTAAAATTAGTTGGTAAAATGACATTGAACAAAAATGTTGATAACTTCTTTGCTGAAACAGAGCAGGTAGCTTTTCACCCTGGTCATGTCGTACCAGGTATTGATTTTTCAAATGACCCTCTTCTGCAAGGAAGATTATTCTCCTATACAGATACACAATTATCTCGTTTAGGGGGCCCTAATTTCCATCAAATCCCTATTAATCAGCCCGTATGTCCTTTTCATAATAATCAACGTGATGGTATGCATCAAATGCAGATTCATCGCGGTCAAACAAGCTATCATCCTAATGGATTAAATAACAATCAACCTGCAACCGTCCAAGCCGAACAAGGAGGATATGAACATTATCAAGAAAAGATTGATGGGCATAAAATTAGAGGTCGCAGTAAAAGCTTTCTTAACTTTTATTCTCAGGCTAAACTTTTCTACAATAGTATGAGCCCTATTGAAAAGCAGCACATAAAAGAAGCTTTTTGCTTTGAAGTTGGGAAGTGTAAATCAGACATGGTGAAGGCAAATGTAATTGCTCTCCTAAACCACGTCGATCGTCAATTAGCACAAGAAGTCGCTAACATTATTGGAGCTCCTTTACCTAAGGAAAATCACGAAGTAAATTCAGATGCAAAATCACCTGCACTAAGTATGTCCAATACTATTTTTAAATCTGATTCCAAAAATGTTGCAATTCTATTAAATGGTGACCCAAGCGTCTCACTTCTGTCCGAATGGATTCAAGCTTTTGTACAACACCGAATTAACTATAGCATCATAGATAATAAAATTTATCAGTTCAATGATTCCATTAAAGTAACTGATACTTATACAACAACAGACTCCTCCCTTTTTGATGCAGTATTAGTGTTTAGTAGTGAGTCTGTCATTCAACCCCCTGTTTTAGAATTTGCAGAAACTACTTTTAAACATTTTAAACCGATAGCTCATGTCCTTAGTAATCCTCATGCTTTGGACCATAGTAAGATTAAACTGGATGGAGCAGGAGTTTATAACTTAACAAACACTTCAATTGAATCATTTATAGAAGGCATTGCCCAAGGAAGATTCTGGAACCGATAATATAAGGAGCGGATTAGAATGAGTAAAAAAATTGCTATTGTAATAACGGATTATTTCGAGGATACAGAATACACAGAGCCAGTAGAAGCTTTTAAACAAAAGGGATATGAATTAACAACTATTGAAATGGAAAAAGGGAAAACAGTACACGGTAAGCAAGGAAAAAGTGAAGTCGTGATTGATAAAAGTATTGATGATGTTTCCCCAGAGAACTTTGATGCCCTCTTCATACCGGGTGGATTTTCTCCAGATATACTTCGTGCAGATGAACGTTTTGTTCGCTTTAGTAAAGCATTTATGGATGCGGAAAAACCTGTTTTCGCTATTTGTCACGGACCTCAGCTACTCATCACTGCACAAACACTTGAAGGACGTGATGTCACTGGATATAAATCTATTGAAGTCGATTTGAAAAATGCCGGCGGGAACTTTCATGACAAAGAGGTTGTCGTATGTCAAAATCAGCTAGTAACAAGTAGACAGCCAGAGGACATCCCAGCGTTTATTGAAGAATCGTTGCGTATATTAGGATAACTACCCTCCTTTTATTTACATGAAAATAGTTAATCATTGGGGTTTTATTCATCCCCTACTGATTAATTAGCCCTCACCAACTGGCCGTTTACAGGCAATCCGACCACCACAAATAGCAAGATAAATAAAAAGAGGGGAATCCAAAAGTTCAGTTTTAATAATCTTTTGGATTCCCCCCTTTTCTCGCCCAAAAATTCCTTATCACTTTTCATAGGCAGTTCTCATATAGTGAAAATGACTATATAATTCCTATCCATAAGTTAAATAATGATTTCGCACATATATAAATACAAAAGATGGGAGCCTTATTTATGAATAACAATCCACCTTCAACGCCCCCAAATCCAACGGAAACGAATAATAATGAAGTGAGCTTACAAACGTTACGCGTTATTGGGCTAATTGTACTGATTAGTGGCTACATATTAGTAACGCTTTCTGAAGTAGGCACATTAAAAAATCTTTTGCTACAGCCTAGTACTACTCCAAATTTAGCTGAAGTTGATCCGTTCTAAAAATTATATAAAAAGCGAATCCCAGTATAACTGGTTCGCTTTTATATAGTTTCATCCAATTTGAGAAACATTTCTCTCATCCTCATACTTCTCTTTCCCTATCGCTTTCATAAATAGTAAAATACTGCTCATACCAACGATAAAGTACAGAGCACTCATGCCCCAAGATGCAATAAATGAACCTAGCATAACACCTAATGCCCCGTTCATTTTTGCCACTTGAAAGACCATTCCGTTAATCGCCATATAAGAACCTCTTGCCTCATTTGGCACCATATCTGCCATAATAGATTGACGCACTGGCACATACATCATCTCACCTACCGTTTGGAAAAGCCCTGCAATTAATAAAATCCATAAGCTATTGCTCGTTCCGAGTATTGTAAATCCAATTGTATAAATGAATAAACCTACATATAAGATTTTCAAATCGTTGAAGCTTTTCAGCATTTTAATAAGAAGTGCTGAACATAACACAACTAAAATTGTATTCTCTGCAGAAATCCAGCTCAGCATGCGAATCCCTGTTAAATCAAACGTAACACCATTCCCGAATAAAAAGTGCACCGTTTCAAATTCCTTCTGCAAGCGAACACCTAAATAATTATTAATTTGAAACTCTAAAGACAATGTACATATACTCGCTGCACAAAAAATTAAAAATGCTTTATCTTTCATCACGACTTTATAACTATCTGCCATATTTTTTAATACATTTTTCTTCTCCACCGTTTTTCGTGCTACATACACTTCTTCCATATACACAGCCATCACATATAAAGTAATAATTGCAACAAGCGTTAATACGATAAACAATTGCAATCTATAGTTTTCAAATAGTAACCCACCAAATATTGCTCCAATCGCAATGGATAAATTAATAGCCCAGTAATTAATGCTGTACATTACTTTTCGATTTTCAGGTGTACTCACATCAATTAACATCGCCTCTGTCGCAGGATTCATAAGTCCAGATCCTAAACTATTCACTAGCATAAAGATAAATGTTAACCACGGTGAATCTACATAATCCGAATTCGCAACTCCCATACAAGCAATAGAAATGACTTGTATACTTTGACCGATAATCATAACCTTTTTACGCCCAAGCCGGTCTCCAACATATCCACCGTATAAACCAATTACTAATGAAGCTATGACATTAATGAGTAGTAACGCACCAGCAACCGCACTACCTAACTTTATTGAAAAATAAATCGCCATAAATGGAAAAATCATCGTGGACACAGTACGTGTTAAAAACGAAGTTATAATTCTAATTTTTATATTTCGATGCATACTCCAAAATCCCATTGTTTCCCCCTCCTTATGCTTACTTATTTTACTTTGAAAAAAAGGAAGAAAAAGGTTAGAATATTCTAAAGAGTTTCCCCTTTTATAGATAGAAGGAAGTGTATATATGAAAATTATGGACTATTACATTAGACTAAGACTACATGCACAAGATCAACAACATATGCGAAATAGCTTACAAGAATTAGCTGATGTTTTATATTGCAGTACGAAAAACGTAAAGATTTTATTAAAGAAAATGAGCGAGGAACAATTAATTCGCTGGACTCCAGGACGAGGCCGCGGAAATAAAACGGAAATTCTATTTATACATAATTTCGTAGAAGCGATTGAGTCCTATACAGATGACCTGTTAGCGCAAGAAAAATTAAAAGATATCTTTCTTCTTTTAAAAGAACCCCTCCCCCTCGCACTTCAAAAAAAGATAGAAAATAAACTACATCATCATTTTGGATACGAACCTTCAAATGATATGTACGACGTATTAAAGATTCCTATATCGAGAAAGATATTCCCATTAGATCCGGCTTTTGTGGCTGTAACTACAGAGAGCCATCTTACGAGTCAAATTTTTGATACGTTAGTCGTCTATAACGATGTTACTGAAAAAATGGAACCACACATTGCGCATACGTGGGAATTAAGTGAAGACGGGCTTACGTGGACTTTTTATTTACGAAAGGATGTATATTTTCATAACGAAACAGTTTTAACTTCTAAAGATGTACAATTTTCATTTGAAAGACTAAAAGAGGTTCACTCTCCTTTCGAATGGTTAACAGAAGAAATTGTTCAAATTGAAACGCCATCACCACTGCAAATTCGATTTCATTTAGCAAAACCAAATTTATTTTTCTTACACTATGTAAGTTCCATGCAGCTCGCAATTTTACCGCGTGATACGAGTATTCAAAATCATCATTATATAGGTACTGGACCTTTCAAACTTGCTCATTACTCTGAAGATAATATCGTACTCGAAGCGTTCACTCATTATTTTAAAGAGCGCGCATTATTAGACCGTATTGAATTTTGGGGTATTCCTGACCATGTGCAAATAGATGCTGATTATGAACTACCAAACGAAGAGGAAAATGAAAGGCATGATATACAAATAGAAGAAATAGGTTGTATTTATGCTAGCTTCAACTTTACAAAACCTGGTCCTCATCACGATATTTACTTTCGAAAGGCTTGGAGAGAACTATATGATGTTGAAACGATACTTCGTAGCATAGAGGGTAGACGAACAATTGCTGCATCAAGCTTCTTCCCTGATAGAAGCCGCCTTGCAACAAGAAGATCCTACTCTTTAGAAAAAGCAAAAGAGTATTTGAAAAAGAGTACATATAATGGAGAAACGATACATATTTACTTCTTCGCATTTAAAGATAGTGCAAATGATGCATATTTCTTAAAAGAACGATGTGAAAGTTTAGGTATACAAGTAGAGCTTCACCCATTTCCCGTTTCAGATTATATGGATCGCTCTATTGATAAACATGCTGATATTATTTTCATGGGAGAAGTCTTTGCTGCCAATCATGAAATTGCATTCTTAAATGTATTTAAAAATAAAAGTTGCTTCGTAAATCGGTTCATGGACCCGCACTACGAAAAACAAATTAACTGTTTACTAGATACATTTTTACTAGAAGAAAATAAAGAAAAGCGTTATGAACTCATGTATGAGATTGAAGAGTTTTTACAAGCAGAACACATCATTTTATTTAACTATCACGTTTTAAAAAGAAAAACATATCCTCCTTCTTTAAAAAACGTAACAATTGATTCATTTGGTTGGGCAAATTTTGCGAAGTTATGGATACAGCCATCCACGCATTAAAGTGTGAGTTTTTATAAAAGGAGAAGGTACTACATCCTTAGTAGTACCTTCTTCACATACAAATATAAACTATTATTTAATTACTCTATCTAAGTGATCTTTCAAGTTCAATAAATATTGTTCTATATCCGGATTCTTCACCACATCATAACAAGCAAAACTCTTTAACGGACTCATACCGAGAAACTTTTGCACGCGGTGTAAATGACTAAGCGCTGATTCTAAACTTTCTCCTTCAAAGAACTTCGTCTTATCTCCAAATGCTTTTTCAGGTGCATTCCAAGTTGTAGAGAACATATACTCTTTCTCTTTTAATAAACCACCTGTTCCATATTCATCTGCACCTTTAAAGAACAAACCGTATTCATATACTTCATCCATATACGTTTTAAATAAGCCCGGTACACTAAACCAATAAATCGGTGTTTGATAAATAACAACATCGGCCCATAAAAACTTATCTTGTTCTTCTTTAATATTGTAACCATCTTGAATCGTTGTTGTTTTCACATGATGATTCTCGCCTAATACAGTAACCATATAATCTACTAACGTTCTATTTAATCGTCCTTCCTTTGTACCGTATTTTTCATGTCCATTTATAATAAATATATTTTTCATCGTTTTTCTCTCCCCTATATGATCTACTCTTCGGCTATTAAGCCGAGTTGCTGCTGTAGTGTAAGATTATCTTCTAAATGCCAATCTTCCGTTATCTTTCCGTCTTTCACATGTAAAATATCAATTGCAAAAAAATTAATTTTCTTACCATTATGCATTCCTGTAAAAAAAAGACGGGCTGTTACTTTATCACCAACAACTAATAAGTCTTCAATCTCACAATGTATATCAGGCACAACTTTACGAAAATTTTGCGCTGCAAACTTTAATCCTTCAATGCCTTGTGGTCGCCCTTTCGGCAATGTATTATCGAAAAAATTTTCAGTAACAGTCTGCGGAATAAGTTCCTCCTTACCTGTATCCCAAAATGCATAAAAACGCTGCGCCGCATGAACCATTTCTGTCGCTTCTTTTTTACTTAGTGAGGGATCAATTGTCATTGCTTTTGGCCTTGGCATTTCTTTTAATAACTGAACTTCACCTTTTTGTTCCGCGCCGCATGCTACAAGCACAATACAAATAACAAACAAACTAAGAAATCCAAGTAACTTTTTTATCCCCATGGAAATCACCACCTCCTTATATAAATCCTTTTTGTTCCGTATTGCTATTGTATATGCACTAACTTCCTTTATGGAAGTAGTGATATTTTTTTCATATAGTTACCAAAAGTATAGTTTTGTGATACTATAAAGCAAATTCATCAAAAAAATTTTATGGAGGCTAGTTCCATGAACAATATAGATCCAGTTGAATTAACGAAAGGTTTACCTGGCATACCTTGTCCTATCGCTAAAACGCTTGATGTAATTAGTACAAAATGGACGTTTTTAATCATTCGTGATCTTCTTATCGAAGGAACATTACGCTTTAGTGATTTACAAAAATCAATGAATGGGATTAGTCCAAAAACATTATCGCTTCGACTAAAAGAATTAGAGTCTCAAGGCATTATAACGAGAAAAGTATATCCAGAAGTTCCGCCTCGTGTAGAGTACACATTAACGGATAAAGGAAAGCAATTAGAGGGGATTTTTATTGAATTAAAACGGTTTGGGTTAAGTTTATAAAACAAAAACCCCTTACAGTCGTAAGGGGCTTCATTACTTCGCAAAACTTTCAGCCAACTGTTTCTCTCTCCACATAAATGTAATAGCGAGACCAACTATTAAAACAACTCCTGAAAATGCATATGGGTAATGAATGTTCATATCAAATAATATTCCGCCCATCGCTGGTCCTGCGATATTTCCTAAACTCGTATAAGTCGAGTTCATCCCAGCAACGAATCCTTGCTCTTTTCCAGCTGCTTTTGATAAAAACGTCGTTAAAGCTGGACGAAGTAAATCAAATGCTAAGAAAATGAAGCAAGTAACGAGAAGTACAATCCAATAATTAAAGACTACAGTTGAGACGAATGCTAATACTGCACCTACAATTAAACATATTTGGATTAATACTTTCTCACCGAACATGTCTACCAATTTGCCAAACATAAATACTTGCACAACTACCCCAAAGATTGAACTGATTGTAATAATTGCTGCAATATCTTTCGGCGAGAAACCAAATTTATGATCTGAGAATAAGCTAAACACAGTTTCATACGCCGATAATCCGAATGCGAGTACAAATACGATAATAAATGCAATTGCATACATTGGATGTAATGATTTCTTTAAATCACCAATAAAACTTGATTCTTTCGTATTAGAAGAAATCTCTGCAAGTTCTTCTTTCGTTAACGGTTCTTTTAAAATAAAGATTGAAATCACACATGCTATAAAAGCAATTGCTGCTGCAACGAAAAATGGCACACGTATACCGTATTCTGCAATAAATCCGCCGATTCCAGGCCCTATAATGAATCCAGTACTAATAGCCGCAGATAAGTATCCCATCGCCTTTGGACGTTCCTGAATAGATGTAATATCCGCAACATATGCCGTAACACCAGGCATAATAAAAGCAGCACTAATTCCGCCTAATACCCTTGCTACATAAAGCATCCATACATCTTTTCCTAATCCAAAAAGAAGCTCTGAAACACCAAAAATAAATAATCCAATGATTATCATTTTCTTTCTACCGTAAAGATCAACCCACCGGCCTGTAATAGGTGAAGTAATGAGCTGTGCCATTGCAAACACTGCAACGAGATATCCCATCGTCTTCCCTGTTAAATGCATATCATTCATAAAGGACGGCATAACCGGAATGATTAATCCAATCCCTAAAAAAGCGATAAATATATTACTCAAAAGAATGACCAATACCATCTTTTGTTCTTTTATCGGTTTCTTCACTTTCTAACACCTCTTCCCGTAAGTTCCTCTCAAAAAATAATGCCCAAGAAGCTTTTTCTTTATCCTGCTCTTTACGGGCTAGTAATGAGTGAGGATGCCTCCACTCATTAGAATTTCACTCTATCCTTCCACACATACATAAGCATTAGGTGAATGACTATCATTCAGTTTTCCTCAAAAATGAACCTACCTTTTCAGACAGGTTCATCTTACTACTTCTTTATATGTAGTGCATGTGTTAAAAAATCTAGTACTTCTGCCTTTTGCAAATCCACTTGCTCATCATCTTTATGATCATATAAATAAACTTGTTCCGCTGCTGATTCAACTAGAGCGATAAATAACTTCGCTGTTCGCTCTGCGTGAACCGAATCACGAATTTCACCAGCTTCTTTCGCCTCACTTAAAAATTCGCTTAACCACATATAAAGAGGCTCATACACAGCTTCCCACTCTTTTATATGTTCTGTAGATGCAAGACCTGCATACATTAAAGCTTGTATTTCACGATATTCCTCTATAAATTGAAACACCGCATCGATTACTTGTGCCACTTTATTTGAAAAAGGTACATCTTTTTGTACTTTCTCTTTCACTGCAAGTATCATCTTTTCAACCATCACTTCTGCTATTGCAGGCATAACAGATAGCTTAGAAGGAAAATATAAATAGAAAGTTCCTTGCGCAATGCCAGCTAATTTCACGATATCAGAAATCTTCGTTTTTTCGACGCCCTTTTCCTGAAACACTTCAATAGCTGCATAGACAATTTTCTCTTTTTTATTCATCATCTAAACCCTTTCACACGCATATTGAATGACTGTCACTCATTTTATAAGATAATTGATTGTACTGTCAATGATAGTGAACTCTAAGAGGAAATCATTTTTTTTATAATAAAATCTCCTAATAAACAATTAGGAGATAGAAATACAATATATCTTTAAGAAAGTGCCTTTAATCCTGTCACTCCACATACAATAAGAAACACACTAATAATACGCGCTTTACTTTTCGACTCCCCAAACAAGAACATGTTTAATAAAACGGCACCTGCTGTTCCAATACCGATCCAAACCGCATACGCGACACTGACTTGTAAAAATAAGAAAGATGTATACAAGAATGCGAAGGATGTAGCAAACCCGCCTATATAAATCGCACCATTGGCTAATGTTTTATCTTTACTATACATTTTAAGTCCTATCACACCGACTATTTCACTAATTGCAGCACAAAATACGAAAAACCAACCCATCTTTAAGCAGCTCCTTCCACAGTTTCTTCTTTATTATCAGCTAGCTTTAAACCGATAACGCCAGCTACAACCATCACGATAAAGAATAACTTCCCTACACTGAAACTTCCGCCGAAAAGAAATACATCCATCAAGAAAGTACCTACCGTACCAGCTCCGGCGAAAACAGCATATACAGTCCCGGTTGCAAGATGTTCACACGCTTTAGAAAGGAAGTGAAAATCAACAGCGATAACTCCTAAAATAATAATCCAATGCCACCAAGTATTAGCCGTATTAAAACCAAACACCCAAAAAATTTCAAAGATACATGTTAATATGACATATAACCAAGCTCTATTTTTCATACCTCTCACCTCTTATGACTGACTATCAGTCATTTTTGTTTTAAAAAAAATATGCTCTTTCATCACTACTATATATAAACAACTATCATCCTCATTTACCATTTATATTTGTTCCGTTTTCAAACTAACTACATCCTGCCACAGAAAATGACTGAATGTCATTCATACACATTGTATATGAATAAATCATACTGTGTCAAGAATCGATTTTCATAATAAATATGCGCAGAAATATAGAATAAGGGAATACGATACGAATCGATATACAAGCATCCCTTTATTATTCATGTGGATTATTTATTTGTATGTACTTTTAAAACATACGATTACTTTTAGTAAACCATATCCAATTCCTCCTCCTATCGTATTTAATAACACATCATCAACATTAGGTATTCCCACCCCAAAAAGATATTGTAAAAATTCGATTGTTGTTGACGTTAATATGATTAAGAATATTACTACATAAGAATTGAATAGATTTCGAAACCATAACGGCAGAAAAAATCCTAGTGGTAATAAAAGTAATATATTACCTAAAATAATAGTTCCGATTCCATATATATTTAATATGTGAATTATAGAATCAAAAGGAATTAATTGTGGTGTAGAAAATTTAAAAATAGATTTATTCTCAAGCACTCTTTCATAAATAGACCACGGTATCGCCTCGATTCTTGTAATTATTAATACTCCCATTGTATAAATAAAAGATACACTTACTAGCAATAATCGTAAGATCAAAAACTTTAAAGAGAGGTCGTTTTTTTTGTATTTCCATATAAGTATTATCGCTATTATTAAAAATATTGTTCCAATAATAGGTGAAACATACGGGGGACTAAATTGAATCATCTCGGAAAAAGTTCTTGTAAAATATGTCGCCATTTTAACGTAACTCCTTAAATAATATATAAAGTAAAACTTAATCAGTAGGAATTTTGTTCATTATACACTGATTATTAATTGAACCAATCGGACATTAACGGACAGCACGACTGCCCACTAACTTCTTTGCTTCAGCCTAATTTTGAGTTAGAAATCTCCCTACTAGTTATTGTGGAATGAAATAATAATTAGTTTTTTCAACTCTTATTTATTTTCAAATTTATTCTTGAATGCATCTTTTATTTTTTATCCCCTGTTCTATTGTTAAATCACCATCTATCATTGTTAGTTTATTTATAAGTAATATCAGGATAAGAATAACCTAGTCTGCTTACATATTCTTTGTTATTATCCATAATAGATTTACTTCATAATTCACATTATATTATAAATATAATGTGATATATAACTATGTTTATTTTATTTATAAACTTTATTGTTAAAGCTATTATTTTTCAGTAAAAAAATAGCTAATTATCAACGATAAGCAGATAAATTAAACATAAAATGAAGATTCAATCAGTCTGTAAATAGTCGAATAAACTGTCCTACCAGACAATTTATTTCTGATTCCACATGTAGTTAGAAAAAATTCTATCGTCCACTGTATATTTCTCAATAATCTGTCAATACTGCTAGTAACATAATATTTTCTCCACTCCCCCTTGGAGAGATCCCTTGAATGGAGCAGTTAGCTTTTGCTAGCTGCTCTTCTTTATTTACCAACACACTATGAGATCAAATCCATGTTTATCCTATAACTAAGGAGCGAATTTTGTTTTCTATTTATTTTTCCAATGAGCTTTTGTAAGCACGAATTTTATTCTCGAGCATCTTCTCTGTAACTTCTAAGTTTTCTCTTTGAATCTGAATAGATTTCCTATGATCTTCTAGGAGCTGTAAACGAGCTTCTGTTGTATGCTCCCCTTCTGTATATAATCTAGCGTATTCTCTTATTTTCGCTATTGGCATTTGCGTTTGTTTTAATTTCATTACAAACTGCAACCACTTTATATGTGACTCTTCGTAAAGTCGATTTCCATTTGTATCTCGATTTGCAATTAATATATTTTCCTTTTCATAATAACGTAGTGTATGTGTGCTCACGCCTAATAATTTTGCTACCTCGCTAATTGTGTACATACTAAAACTCCCTCCACATGCTTACCCTCATATATTTTATGACCTTATCAAATTTATAAAAAACATTTGACTTAGAGTATACTCTAACAAATACAATCTAACCATAATAAATTCATTTGAACTTAGGGGGATTTTATATGAAATACACTGTTATTACTGGCGCAAGTTCCGGAATTGGTTATGAAGCAGCTTTAGCATTTGCATCTCGCGGAAAAAATTTAGTACTTGTAGCTCGAAGACAAGAAGAATTAAACGAATTAAAATTGAAAATTAACGAAATGCATCCAGAATTGGATGTTGTCATTCGAAGAACTGATTTATCTGTTACTGAAGATGTTTATAAACTTTATGAAAGCCTACAATCTTTTCAAATTGAAACGTGGATTAACAACGCAGGTTTTGGTAATTTCGCCTCAATTGCTGAACAAAATTTAAATAAAATCGAGACGATGTTGCATGTCAATATAGAAGCACTAACAATACTCTCTTCTCTTTTCGTTCGAGATTATTCAAAGGTTGACGGAACACAGCTTATTAACGTTTCATCGGGCGGCGGATACACGATTGTTGCTGATGCTGTTACGTATTGCGCTACGAAATTCTATGTAAGTGCATTTACAGAAGGGCTGTCTCACGAACTGAAAGAACAAGGCGCAAAACTGCAAGCAAAAGTTTTAGCTCCTGCTGCAACTGAAACAGAATTTGCGAAGCGTTCATTTGATATTGATGAATTCCAATACGATAATGTTGTACCAAAATTCCACACTGCAAAACAAATGGCACAATTTATGCTCGATCTTTATGATAGCGATAAAGTTGTAGGGCTTGTCGATGGTTCTACTTATAACTATGAACTTAAAAACCCCATTTTTAAGTTTGCAGTAAGAAAAACGAATTCAAGTTCTTAATTTCCCCTAAAACATAGATGCCCACTATTACGTAAATAATAGTGGGACTTTTTCTGTCTGAAAAATTCACCCAACATACCGAATCATCGCCACCTCATCACAATAATCAACCTTTGGACAATGCCTACAATCAATCCATACTTTCTCTGGCAATGCATCTCTATTCACAAAATCAAACCCGCACTTTTGAAAAAATTCCGTTTCATATGTTAAAGAAATAACTCTACTCACTTTTATTTTCGCAGCTTCATTCATGACATGATTCACTAACATACGTCCAATCCCTTTTCCTGCATATGTATGCGAAACGACTAACGACCGGACTTCTGCTAGGTCCTCCCCTAATACATGTAAACCAGCAACTCCAACAATTCTCTCGTCTTCTTTCATAACATATAAACATTGCAAATATTGATAAAGAGATAAAAGAGAACGCGGTAAAACAACTCCCTCTTTTGCATAAACCTCAATAAGACTATAAATTTCTTTCACATCACTCGTCACCGCATTACAGATTTTCATATTACATCCCCTTGCCCCTCAATATTAATATTTATAACTTAAAATGAATTTTAATTCATAATTTTATATAATAATACCTCTCTCTTTTCTCCTCGTCAATCAATTTATACAAACCAAAAACCAAGCAATCTAATCGATGCTCGGTTCCTCATCTCGTATCGGCAATACTGTTGAATATTTAATTTCACGAAGTGCCAAACTCGTCTGTATACGTGTAATACCAAGCTTATTCAGCTTTCTAATAAACTGCTCTAGTTCTTTACGATCACGATTTGCAACCTTTAATAAATAATCGTACTCCCCTGTTAAACAGTGACATTCTAACACTTCCGGCATCGATTCTAATTCTTTCTCCAACACTTCCAACTTGTCAAATTGATGAATATTCGTACTCATAAAAATAAAGCATAATAAATCAAACCCAAGCTTTTCTTGATTTAAAATCGCAACTTGCTTATCGATGAACCCTTCCCCATCTAACCTTTTTATTCTTGCATGCATCGCAGCCGGTGATAAATTAACGCGACGTGCCAGCTCTGCATTACTTACTTGTGACTCCTTCTGCAATATATCTAAAATTTGTACATCCAAATCATCCAACACTTTAATAACAGACGACTCCATTACAATTCCCCCTTTTTTCTTACCGATGATTATTCGAAAAAACACCTTATAATTTATCCAAAACTGAATATCATTCTGTAAATATCATTCACAGATAAATATTTTATCGAGTTTTTACCATTATACAAAAGAATATATTACACAATAAAGAAAAATGCTAAAATTATTTACAATTCGTATTAATTATAAAAAAGGGGATTTTAGCATGCCTTATTTTTACGTCTTTTTACTATTACTAACGAGCTTATTATGGGGAGGAAATTTTGTCGTTGGAAAATCACTCGTCGATCATGCATCGCCGATGACACTGACAAATTTAAGATGGATGATTGCGATTGTTTGTTTATTACCGATGGTATGGTTTAAAGAAAAGAAAATCCTTCCACCACGTACCGCAATACTTCCTTTAATATTGATGGGAATTTCAGGGGTCGCTCTTTTTAACATCTTTCAATTTTTAGCATTAGAAAAAACATCCGCTACGAATGTAGGTCTTATCTCTACATTGAATGCAATTTCAATCGCATTATTTTCAGTATTATTTCTAAAAGAAAAAGTAAATACACTTCAAATCCTATCCATGATTCTTTCATTCTTCGGGGTTATCCTCGTCCTATTAAAAGGTGATTTCTCGCTTTTATTTTCACTACATTTTAATAGCGGTGATTTATGGATGATTGCAGCAGTTTGTATTTGGGGAATCTATTCTGTTTGTAGTAAATGGGCAACAAAAACAACTACACCACTTATGGCAACGTTGTACTCTGGTATTTTCGGCGTTATTTTATTACTACCGTTTAACATAGGTAGCTTCACTGTTTCAAATATAAATACTTCTTTCATCACATCACTTTTATATACTGGGCTTATTTCGACAGTTCTTTGTATGGTATTTTGGAATATTGGCGTACAAAAATTAGGCGCAACTACATCAGGTATTTTTCTAAACTTCAATCCAATTTTCACAGCCATTTTAGCATTCATATTTCTCGGAGAAGAATTAACGTGGATACAAATTTTAGGGACAATTGTCGTTGTAACAGGATGTTATTTATTTTCTCATTTTAAAACTGTTGCCGTTCAGCCTGTTAGACCTTTAATGCGAAAACATTCTTAATGAAAAAACATCGTCATCTGGGTTGGCGATGTTTTTATTTTCTCTTCATTTCTTTTATATACTGCTTTTCCTCTTCTGGCGATAAACGTTCCGTCGCCTTACCAGTATCTCCACCTTGAAGGCTCCATAAAAAGTTATGATCCTCAACAGTTTGAGAAAAATCTCCTTTTTCCCATCTATTTATAATAGAAAATAACTTCATTTTATATTGAAAACCTGTACTATTTTCAATATCCCTTTTTACATTAGAAATTTCCTTTTTTGTCATTTCTACAAATCCCCATTTTTCAGAGGATTTTACCTTTTGGTGCACCATTTTATGCATAGTAGAAATAATTTCACCTTCACTAATTTGCGGGGCTTCTTCTGCAGCTTTTTTCTCTTTTTCGTTTGCCGCTCGCTCGATTTGAATATTTGTATTTTCTTTTTCCACATATGCAAGCAATTTCTTTCCGCCAACTATAGAAGAGATGATTACCATAATGGTAATACATATACCTACAATCCATTTAAAAAACATTAGCTCTTCATCGCTTCCCTAACAATATGACTATCTACATATTGCTTAAACTTCACGATTTTTCCATTTTCAAGCTGCCATACATGAACAAATTCTGCTTCAAATGATTTTCCTGTTTCTTTATAAACTCCAGAATACATACCTTCAGCAATAATTACATCTTTTCCGTTTACTTCATGATATGTATTTACACTTGCTTTATAATCATCCCAGTCTGATCCTAAACGGCTAAATACATTTTCCATTATAGCTTCTACGCCTTTATATGTTCCGCCGTACGGGAAACCTTCTGCCTCTGTCCATTCCACTTTTTCAGAGAAGGCTTCTGCTAAATGCTTTGCATTCGAAGACGCTGATCCTTCATACGTGCTTTGAATAATTTCTAAATTTGATTTAGGCATATTACTTCCTCCCGTTTATTTATTTTTACACAAGACGTAACTGACATAGTTACATCTTGTGTAAAAAAATATTTAAATTGTTTTACTCTTAATCTATTTGTTGTAATCGTTATAGTTACAATACTTCTTCAAGTCAACAATTATAAATAAAATTTACTTCGTTTTCATTACTTTCTCTTTTAAGAAACGATCTACATATCCTTCTGCTTTTACTACGAATAAATACGCACCCATTGATAATAATGCAAGATCTAATTCATATCCTGGATTCTTTCCATCTCCTAATAAACCTGCTGCTCCATTTACCTTTACGATAGCTCCAGCTAAAATAAGAGCGAATAACAATCCTACATATCGTACACCTAAACCGATAATTAATAATATACCACCAACTAATTCAACTGTTGCTACGCCGTATGTAAGACCACCTGGTAAACCGATGCTTGTAAACCATCCTGCTACATTATCGATACCTGATTGAAACTTTGCTAAACCGTGTGCAAAGAACGTAACTCCTAACACGATACGAATAATTAAATTCCCAATATATTGATTCATTTTGAACTCTCCTTTTTGTTTTGTTATGGTGAACTTTTATTTACAAGTCAAAACAATACGGTATTTTATTTCATTCGTCAAATACTTTTTTAAAGAAAACAAAAAACATTATCCGTTTTACGGATAATGTTTTCTTACAAAATAGCGCTAATTCAAGCTTTTATTCTATCGCATAGAAAAAGTTGAAACATTTTTCCAGCGCCAATATAAGGCAGTAAAGAAACGTCCTCTTCCACAACCATTCCAACAACATTCACTTTCTCATCTACAGATAAATCATTTATAGCAACTTGCATCTCCCCTGCATATCTACCATACAATTCATTATCAATTGTAATACTGCCTTTCTTTCTTACAATTGTATGCATCGGCTGTAACACCACTCTATTTCCTTCCCTTGATTCTACAGATCGAATAACATCACGAGCTGGATCTAGTCTATTTGTATGCACTTGCTCTACCACTTTTAATACTTCTTTATCAGTTATAAATGATTTGTAACGCAATGGAATAATCCCTCTACTTGCACTAGCTACTTCTTGCATACTTTCCAAACTTGCGCTTATATCTCCAATCAATACTTTATCAACACCACAATCTTGAACAAGTTCTAAGTAAGCTTCAAGCGGGCGCATATTGCGATGTTTTTCTAACGTTGGTAGCCCTTCATATAACGGACCTCGTTTTTCCGCATCTCCTGGAATAAATGCCATCGTCTTTATTCCGCACTTCTGTAAATATTGATTTTGTTTTTGTAAGAAGGACTTTGCTAGTCCTGTCTCTGGACGTGGGTAAAAATTATGCCATGCTTCTACATTCTCTACTCTTATATGTTCTGCAAGTAATTCTTTCCAAAATGAATTTGTAATCGTACTCGCATTTAAAGCTACTTTCATCTTATGAGATACGCTTGCAATTTCTTTTGGCGCAATGCCGTAATCCATTCTTAAACCGGTAATGCCCCAGTCCAATAGCTCTTCCACATTTTCATATGTTAGCCCTAAATGGTGTAACGATTTTGGAGAAACATCAACCATTAGCTCCATTTCATGTGCAAGAGCTTGTTTCCCCAATATTTGAATTAACTCTTTATACGTATTTGGATCATCTTCTGGAATGTGCAGTGATGTAAAAATAGATGTAAACCCATTTTCCTTCGCTACTTTTAGCCACTCTTCTTGTTTCTCTACTCGTTCTTTTGAAAGATAAATGGAAACTCCGATCATATAAATCTCCCTTTCTATTAATAGAAAAAGAGAAAGGAATCCCTTTCTCTATATGTTTTCTGCCATTTCTTCTTTAAATCCGAAGAAGTACGTAAAGATAAATCCGAAAGCATATGCAATTACTAAACCTAAGAAATATAGTAAATATTTATTGTCAGCAATTAATGGAATTAAAGATAGCCCTGATACGCCAATTCCAAGAGAAGCTGTTTGCATAACTGCTTGGAATGCACCACCGACAGCCGCTCCTAAACAAGCAGTAATAAACGGTTTCCCAAGTGGTAATGTCACCCCGTATAATAACGGCTCACCAATTCCTAAAAAGCCAACTGGCAATCCACCTTTAATTACATTTCGAAGTCGCTTGTTTTTTGTTTTCACATAAATCGCAATTGCTGCGCCCACTTGGCCAGCACCAGCCATTGCGAGTACTGGTAATAAAGGTGTTACCTGTGTTTGATTAATAAATTCCATATGAATTGGTGTTAAACCGTGATGCAATCCGACCATAACGAGAGGTAAAAATGTTCCCGCAAGTACTGCGCCAGCAAATGCTCCGCCAATATTTAAAATAGCATTAATTCCGCTCGTAATACCATCTGATAAGAAACCTGCTAATGGCTGAATTGCTAACATCGTTACGATGCTTACAACTAATACAGTAATGAGTGGCGTCACGATAATATCAACTGCATTTGGCACTGCTTTTCGAACTTGTCTTTCCACTACAACCATAAGCCATGCTGCGAAAATAACTGCAAACAATCCGCCCCGTCCGGGCACTAATGCTTCACCAAACAATTTTACGTTTGCCATCGCCGGATTGAAAATTAAAATACCAGCAATTGCCCCAAGAACCGGTGTCCCGCCGAACTCTTTCGCTGTATTCCAGCCGACTAAAATTCCTAAGAATGTAAAGATACCGCCGCCAATGAGTAGTAACATTTGTAACCACGTTGCATTTGGATCAGCACCAGCGTTTTTCGCAAAGTTAGCAACCCCGTTTATAATTCCTGACGCAACAAGACCTGGAATTAATGGGATGAAAATACTCCCTATTTTTCGTAAAAAGTTTTTCACCGGTGTATTATTTTTCTTCTTAATCTCTGATTTCATCTCTTGCCCAATATCTTCAAGGTGATGATCTGCTACCTCACCAATTCGTAGTCCTGTCAAACCTTCCATTTCAGCTGCTACTTTATTTACTGTTCCTGGACCAACGACAACTTGAAGCGTCTCATCTTCTATAACACCCATAACGCCTTCAACTTTTTTCAAAAGGTCCATGTTTACTTTACTTTCATCATGAAGCGTTAATCGTAGTCTCGTCATACAATGAGCAATACTACGAATATTTTTTATTCCTCCAAGTTGCTCCGAAATTTCCTTGGCCATTCTCTCTTCTTTCTTCATAATAGAATCCCCCTCCCTATTATTTTATAGTGCTTTCTTCACAAACCCTTTAGCGTATTTTAGTTTCTCCATTGCTTCCCCATATTCGCACTGCAACAACACCATAACAATTGCAGCTTTTACGTTACGTTCTGCCTTTTCATAATACTCTGTCGCTACTTCATAACTAGCGCCTGTTGCTTCCACAATAATTCGTTTTGACCGTTCTACTAACTTTTCATTTGTGGATTGAACATCTACCATTAAGTTTTTATATACTTTTCCTACACCAATCATCGAAGCTGTTGAAATCATATTCAGCACTAATTTTTGTGCTGTACCAGCTTTTAAACGCGTTGATCCTGTTAATATTTCTGCACCTGTCTCTACTTCCACATTTAACTTTGCATATTTACTTATTTCAGCATTTTTATTACAAGAAATACTCGCTGTACTCGCTCCTACGCTCTGTGCGTATTTCAAGCCGCCGATTACGTAAGGAGTTCTGCCACTTGCAGCAATTCCAATCACTGTATCTTTCTCATTTAATCCAATACTTTTTAAATCTTCTTCCGCTAACTCTTCGCGATCTTCGGCACCTTCCACCGCTTTAGTAAACGCTTTCAATCCACCTGCTATAAACCCTTGCACCATTTTATCATCCGTGCCAAATGTCGGCGGACATTCCACTGCATCTAGAATACCTAAACGACCACTCGTACCAGCACCAATGTAAATTAAGCGTCCCTCTTCTTCAAAAGATTTAATAACAGTCTGTACAACCTTTTCAATTTGTTCTATCTCTTTTTCAACTGCTAACGCAACAGTTCGATCTTCTTCATTCATACTTTGCAACACTTCTTTTATGCTCATTTCATCCAGATTCATTGTTTTCTCATTACGATGTTCTGTCGATAAATTTTCTAACATATTGCCACCCTCTTTGAAATTATATTTCACACTTTTATTATAACTTTAAGAAACTAAAAATCAATAACTCTTTCTTATTTTATGAAATAAAATTTCACTACATGACATATTTTTGTCAAAGATCATAAAGTGAAACTTTAATCAGTGGGGTTTTGTTCATCCCCACTGATTATTAGCCCGCACCAATCGGGCTTTTACGGGCAGTTGATCCCCCACCTAACTTTCTTTGCTTCCGCTGAATTTTGAAGTGGGGGGCTTACTGCCCGTTAACGGGATAAAAAAAGATGAGTCTCCTCATCTTTTCTTCTACTTTAACTTCCGTAACCGCAACGCTTCTTCTCGCGTCTCCATAAATTGATCCAATACTTTATTGCCAATTCGGTTGAAAGTAATAACATATAAAGCATCGATCATATTCAATTGTGTCATTCTCGAAGCAATACTCGCAATACGATGGTCTTGTTCTACATCTGGCATACAAAGGCGAATATCCGCTTCTTTATATAGGGGTGATGATTGATCTAATTTCGTAATTCCAATAACAGTTGCACCTTGTCTCTTTGCATACTGCGCCATTTCAAGCACATCTTTCGTTCGACCAGATGTTGAAATCGCAACAAATATATCGTCTTCTTTTAAATTTGTCACAAGCGGCAACATCATATGAAAATCAGATAGCATCATCGCTGTAAATCCAAGCCGCGTAAATTTATAAGCCCCGTCCATTGCTGGCGTAGCTGATCCGCCTACGCCGTAAAATATAATTTTATTCGCATTTACAATAAGATCTGCAGCTTTCTCAAGTTCCCTCTTATCTATTGCAGTAACACTCGCCTCAATTGCAGCTTTATTCACATAAGTAACTTTATTAAATAAATCATACGGTCCATCTTCTGTATTCATCACTGAAAAATCGTTAATATTATAATCAGCAATCGTTAATTCACGAACGAGTGCTATCTTAAATGCTTTAAAACTTCCGATTCCAATCGATTTACAAAAGCGAACGACACTCGCTTCACTTGCGCCTGCATTCGTTGACACTTCTTTCGTCGTTAAATTCGGTACAATCTCTGCATTCTCCATTATGTACATGGCAACCTTCTTCTCAGCTGGTGAAAATTGATCCATATTACTTTCAATTTTAAATAGTAATGTTGAAGCTTTCACTATTTAACCTCCACTTCTTACGGTTGCGTTCACTTATTTTCTCTTGCTTCAAGAAGGTAATAACCATCATCGCCAGGAGGATGAAACACATTTACAATGCGATTCCCTTTTTGATAAACAGTTCTTTCCCCTTCTGTCCACTTCTTTTCCCAACCGTTCATCCAAATCGCAACATCAGGTAAAAAAGCAGTATATTTCAGCTTCTGACCGTACTCACCATCTGCTTCTTCCGAAAAAATAGAAACCGGAAAATCTTTCACTTTAGATTCTTTCCATGCAGTAAATGGTATACATACTGCAATAAGTACGATTACACCGATAACCTTCTCCTTCGTAATCTTCACACTTCCCTCTCCTTGTCATATCACATACATAGATTTTACCATAATTACAAACCCTTCATGCTATATGATCATTGCTTTTGGGAATAAAAAAAGAGCTTACCTACATCAGATAAGCCCTTCCTGTTTATACAAAATATTTCTTCAAAAGTGGCGGTGTAATAATCGTCGTCAATATAACAACAATAACAATCGCTGTGAAATTTTCTTTCGCTAATAAATTCGCCGTAAGTCCATTTGCTGCGATGATAAGCGCTACTTCACCACGTGATACCATCCCCGCACCAATACTGATAGAAGATTGGCGATTAAATCCTGTCAGTCTTGCGCCTAAGCCGGATCCGATTAACTTTGTGAAAATCGCAACGAGAGTCATAATAATAATGAACCAAAGCTGACTTCCAATGCCTTGAAATGTAATTTCCATTCCGATACTTACGAAGAATACTGGAACAAATATTGCATAAGCAATCGGTTCAATTTTATGTTCCACTTCATGCTTATACTCTGTTTGAGAAATAGCAATTCCTGCTGCAAATGCTCCAATAATGCCTGCAATTCCCATCATTTCACTGTAATAAGAAAAAGAGAAACAAATAATAAGAGCCGCGCTAATTAACGCTTCTGTTACACGAAGCGGGACAAGCATTTTCATAATCCAAGGAACGACTTTCCAAGCAATAAAAACAATACTTACAAAGAAAATAATTTTCTTTACAATGACCAGTGTTATATTCACATCTTGTGTTCCTAAAAAACTCATTACAAATGCTAATAAAATAACGACAATGACATCATCAAATACGGCAGCACCTAAAATTGTTGTACTTTCTCTCGTATTCATTTTTCCTAGATCACGTAGCGTCTGCACCGTAATACTAACCGATGTTGCGCAAAGTAATAAGCCTAAAAAAATGGCATGGGATTGTATTAATCCAAACAGCAATCCTGTTACATAACCACCGATGAAAGGAAAAATAATTCCACCGGCCGCTACTGCAAACGACGATTTCAAATTCCGATTTAACTCTTCTAAATCTGTTTCAAGTCCCGCCATAAACATAAGTAACAAAACACCAATCTCACTCAATTCATCAATCAGTTCAGAATTATTAATAATACCAAGTACAGCCGGACCGATAATAATACCGACAATTAACTTACCAAGTACAGAAGGCTGACCAAGTCTTACACTAATGTCACCAGCTAATTTCGTACAAAGTAAAATGACGACAAGTTCAAAATAAAATAACATAGCATCTGCTCCTACTTTAACTTTAATCAGTGGGTCGTTAACCCCCGTCCATTTCTGCAAGTAGTTTCCCCTATTGATCCGCATTTTATTTGTCATATTTTTATTTGACAAAATATTCTGAATTATATTAAGATTAATCCAGCAATTTTAAAAAACTACATACCATAACTGCACCTCCACTTCCTTACTTACTCTTTTTTAATGGACTCATACTATAGTCGCAGTTATGGAAATGAAAAAACGGGGGGAGAGTCCAAAGTGAAGTCATTATTACGAAAAAAAGCGCTTAGTACTGAATCACCAAAGCAGCTAGCTAGAACATTAACCGCACTCGATTTAACATTTTTAGGAATCGGCGCCGTAATTGGGACAGGGATCTTTGTATTAACAGGTATTGTTGCAGCAAAACATTCTGGTCCTGGTATTATGCTATCATTCCTTATTGCTGCATTTACTTGTGCTTGTGTAGCCTTTTGTTACGCTGAATTTGCTTCTTCTATTCCTGTCTCAGGAAGTGTGTATACTTACGCATACATGACAGTCGGAGAAGTCGTCGCCTTCATCGTCGGATGGTGTTTAATGCTCGAATATTTACTTGCCGTTGCAGCAGTAGCTGTCGGTTGGTCTGGTTATTTGCAATCATTACTACAAGGGTTCAATATACACCTGCCCGCCATAATCGCCTCGGCCCCCGGCGTAGGAAAAGGTGGTCTCATCGATTTACCTGCTGTCTGTATTTTACTTCTTATTACTGGCCTTTTAAGTTTTGGTATACGCGAAAGCGCACGCATTAATAATATTATGGTTCTTATCAAGTTAGCCGTTATTATCGCCTTTATCGTAGCAGGTGCAAAATATGTAAAACCTGAAAACTGGACACCGTTCATCCCATTCGGATACGACGGTATTATTACTGGGGCTGCCACTGTGTTCTTCGCCTTCTTAGGATTTGATGCAATCGCAACAGCTGCAGAAGAAACGAAAAAACCGCAGCGTGACTTACCAATTGGTATTATCGGTTCTCTTCTTATTTGTACTGTTTTATATATGATCGTATCTTTCGTTTTAACAGGTATGGTTCCTTATACGCAATTAGACGTTTCTGATCCAGTTGCATTTGCATTGCATTTCGTTGGTGAGGATACAATTGCAGGACTACTCGCTGTTGGAGCGATGACTGGAATGACAACCGTTCTCTTAGTCGTTATGTATGGACAAGTTCGCGTTTCGTATGCGATGAGCCGTGACGGTTTACTTCCAAAAGCGTTAGCACGTGTAAATAAAAAAGTAAAAATCCCTTTATTAAATACGTGGATTACTGGCGTTGTTGCTGCTTTATTAGCAGGCCTTTTAGACTTACATTTGCTAGCGAATTTAGTAAACATCGGCACGTTAACAGCCTTTACATTCGTTTGCTGCGCAGTACTTATTTTACGAAAAACACACCCTGATTTAAAACGTGGATTCCGTACACCTTTCGTACCTGTATTACCAGTTGTCGCGATTCTTTGCTGCTTATATTTAATGATCAATTTGTCTAAAACAACATGGATTAGCTTTGCAGTTTGGCTTATAGTCGGCTTATGCTTCTATTTCTTCTACTCTAGGAAACATAGTCATTTAGCTATTGAAAAAACAAATGATGAAAAGAAAAAAGCATAACAAAATAGCTCGCCGTTTTAGCGGCGAGCTATCTTTCTGTACTATTATATTTTTTCGTCAACGATTGTAAAATGAAAAACATGCCGATGCAAGCTGTAAACCATGCCCAATTTCCTATTGATGTCGAGTATTTAACCATTCCAATACCTACAAGCAATAGAAAAATAATCACCTGATATATGAGCTTCCACTTTTGCATATATTCCCTCCTTTACTTCGTTCCCTTCTTTTTATTCTTCCAGGCATTCAAACTATCAAAGAAAAAGTTAATAAATAACGTTCCTAGTCCTGCTAATAAGAAAGTCATTAAAAATAAAACCCAAATACTTTTCTCTTTTAAGAGATAATATCCTACAAGGAGCACAACCGCGATCCATACATATTCAAGAATTCTTTTTAGCTTTTTCTGTTCCAAATTATTCGCTCCTTTTTTCTATGCTGTTTTTAGTATAACAAAAAAGAAGCCTATCATGATAAGCTTCTTTTCTTCTCTCTTACTTGTTTATGCTTTTTTCAACGAGTGAAATTGCATATTCCATCGTACGATTCATTGTTTCTACCTGTGTATCTTTTACTTTTACATCTTTCACTACAGCTTCTGCCACTGTAATTTTTTGACTCAGTGCTTTCACTGAACCGCCCGTTACGTTTGCAGCTTGCGCCTTTTTCACTACTACTTTTGCAGATTCAATATGAATTTGTAATTTTTCTTTCAATGTTTTCGGTTGTTCTACTACTTTAGATTGTATAAATGTTTGATTTGCAGTTTTTAATTCATTATACGCTTGAACAATTTGCTCTCCATTACTTGCTACATTTTCAAACACTTGTTTTGCATTATTATAGCTTTTCTCTAGTTCTTGAAATGCTTCCTTTGAATATTGACCTGGCTTATCACCAAATTCATACGTACCAGCTAACACTTCTTTTACTTTTCCAAGTTCTTCAAATAACGCATTTACTTGCTCTAACTTCGTACGGTTAGAAAACTCATTGTACGCTGCTAATACTTCTGAAGAACTTAACGCTTTACTATATAATTTCGCAAGCGCGATTTTACCGTTTAACGGAATACCACCATTGCCGTTACTATCAGGATCAGCTCCAAGTGCAAATGGTACATTTGGATGATACACTTTTCCTGTAGCTGGTTGGCTATTTACTTTTTTACCATCGACATAAATAGCTACTTCACTTCCGTTATACGTTCCTGTTAAGTGATATGTTTTGTTTGCTTCTAATTGAACTCCAACACGTTTATAACTGCCGCCAATGTGAGCCCATAATTCAACATAGCCGCTTCCTGTAGACTCAAATCCAATTCCACCGCTCTCTGTATTTTGCAAAATACCTTGTCCACGGATTTGATTCATTGAAAATACCGTTTCTAACGTAAATGTATTTGCTACTTTCTCTTTTTGTGCTGCTGAAAATGGAAGGTATCCAAATGTATTAGATTGTCCGTTTAACTTCATAACATTCTTTTTCAATGCTTTATCATATTCAATAGTCACATTGCCCTTCACATCACCTTTTGTTCCAAATGGTGAATTGTCTTTAAATGTACCATCTGCAAAATTCACATCAAAAACATCAGCCTTTGGCACTTTTACATTCGGATCAATATCATCTTTTTTCGTAGTAATTTCTGCCGTTAACGGTTGCGCACTTTCATTACCAAACGAATCAATTGCAACGACTTCAAGTGTATATGTTTTCCCGCCATCTAACCCTGCAAGCGTAAACGTAAGATCTTTCGGCACTGGATCACGATAAAACTCTGAGAATGCTAACAATTTATTCTTTATTTCTCCCGTTTGCTTATCTCTAGCTTGTACACGGTAAGAATGAACAAGAAGGTTGTCCAACGCTTGTGGGAATGTTACTGTTGCTGCATTTGCTGTTACATTTGATACAGCAAGCTTTGCATCCTTAGCAAAGTAAGGCTTTTCTTTATCACGATCTTCTACATGTGTAAATGTTTCTTTCTTTGCTGGTAATTTAATTTTCCAAGGCTCGCCTGTCCAAGAATTTGTATGGAAATCACGGCGATTAATCTTCACTTCTTCTTCATCTACTTCTACTAATAAACCTTGGCTTAACGTACTAGCTCCTGGCGGGATATTCCCTTGTACTTTACCACCTTCAACTTCCATATAACTTACTGAAGATGTACCAACTGATGTAAAGTCTTTTTGATGTATCGATCTCGGATCATCTAACGGATAATGTGAATGACCTGAAAACGTAATAACTTGTGGGTATTCTTTTAATACTGCATTAATTTTTGCGCTATCTTGCGTTCCCCATTCTTGGCTACCGTATACTGTATCTTTAATGTGCTGATGTAAAAATACAAAAATCGGTTTTTCTGGATCATCTTTTTGTGCTTTTACCATTTCTTCTTTTAACCAATTAATTTGCTTGTCCGAATAATAGCCATGAGTTGTTCCATTCTCGGGAGACATAACAAGGAAGTGATAACCTTTTACCACTTTATGATAATAAATTGATTCCATACCTGTTTTTTCTAAGAAACGCTTCTGTGCGCCCTCTACAGATAAACCGTTCCAATAATCATGGTTACCAAGAGAATTCATTCTCACGGCATCTTTATTTGCATTTTCATTATACACTTGCATGAAACGATCATATTGCTGCACTGACCCTGTATCCGTGAAATCACCTACAATAATAAATGCATCTTGCTTTGGTGCTAGTGTATTAAACTGTTCAATCGCTCTTTTCCAGCGAAATGTATCATCTGTTCCACTGTTTTTAATATGCACATCACTTACAACTGGAAAAACTATCTTCTTCTCACTTGATGCCCTTTCTTGCTTTTTCTCTTCCGCCTTGACTGATGTACTCCATGGAAATGATACGAATGCTAATACAAAAACCATTAATAATCCAATAAGGCCTTTTACTTTTCTTAAAGCATTTCTGTCCACTTGAATCCTCCTCATAATAATTGATTCATTACAAGGGCTATTTTATCTAATACATGTTAATGTCGTTTAAATAACAAATGAACTTTATTAGATTTTTGTAAATATACAGTTAATTAGAAATTAAGTCCAACATTCCTCGTACTATTGTATACAACCACCTTTTTTCTAAAAGAGTCTGATCATTCTTTTCCTATGACTATTCACATATAATCTTTTCTATAACACTAATGATAAGTTAAGGTTTAAGCCTATTAGACAATCTTAATTTTTAATATTTCCTTCTTTTTTTAACACATCAGCCATGCTTTTACATTTAATAGAGGGTGTTGCAAAACTCATAAATATCCAAAAATGAATGCATAAAAAAATCCGTTTTCCTGGAAAAATGATAGTAACCGAAACTATCTCCAGAAAGGACGGATTTACTAGTATGATAACCAAATTTGATGAAAATCAATCCATTTTACAGATTTTATTTGCATACGTAGACAGTTTAACTATTGAAGGCGTTCCGCCTGTGACAGGTCGCCCACCAATCTGTAGAAAAGCCTTACTGAAATGCTTTTTCTTGAAAACTGTATTTCAAATTGACTCTTTACGCAAATTAACACGTTTTTTGCATCAATATCCTTCATTTCGTGTATCTTGTGGTNATCAAAATGTATTATTTTCCGTTGCAGATGCTGCTTACGATAGTCAACGTATTTATGAAATTGCACGAACATGTAACATCTTTGCCATGAATCCAATCAATCCTAGGAATGGTGAACAAAATAAGAGTACACATCGTCGTGTATTATCTCATTTTATACAAACTATCTTTGGTAAACAATTGATGAAAGAACGTAGGAAAATTGAACAACAGTTTAGTAAACTCAAAGATAAAGGGTTGGAACAGCCACGTTGGTATGGTCAAAATCGCTATCTATTGCATGTTCAGCTAGTTTTTCTGATTCATAACATTGCATGTTTATTTTAGTTTTGCAACACCCTCTTAATAGTAATAAAAGACAACTTAAAAGGAGGGGGTATATTGAAGAATAAAAAAAATATCGGCTGTTTCGCTCCTTTATCTATTATTTGTCCAGACCCTTGTCCACCGCCCCCTCCTCCAAATCCAAATTGCGAGCGAGTAACAAATGAATTTGCAGGGAACTTCCTCATAACTAATAACACCATCCCATCTGCCAAAGATGCATCACAATCAATGATACTATGGCAAAGTGATGGGATACTACTTATATCAGGTACTGTCTCGGTTTACAATAGTACTAGCAGCACCGAAGCAATTACAATTCAAATCGTTGGAACAGTAACCAATATTTTCACTGTGTTTCCTGGTAATACAATATCGTACACAGGAAAAGACCTACAGTCGGTCAATATTATCAATATAACAAGTAATCCTTCACTATATTTAGAAGAGGGTGTTGCAAAACTAAAATAAATATGCAATGTTATGAATCAGAAAAACTAGCTGGATATGCAGTAGATAGCGATTTTTCCCATACCAACGTGGCTGTTCCAGCCCTTTATCTTTGAGATTGCTAAATTGCTGTTCAATTTTCCCACGTTCTTTCAACAACTGTTTCCCGAAGGTTGTAGTTACAAAATGTGATAACACACGGCGGTGTGAACTTTTCATTTGTTCGCCATTTCGTGAATTAATGGGATTTACCGGGAAGATATCACACGTACCTGCAATGTTATAAATGGATTGGCTATCATAAGCGGCATCTGCTATAGAAAACAACACATGTTGGTCTTCTATGTCTTGAAGTAGTACAGGAGCCATCTTGCTATCGTGTACGTTTGCTGTTGTAAACGCGTAAGATAACACAACACCTTCTGGTGTTGAACAAACATGAGCTTTNAACCACAAGATGAACGAAAAGAAGGATATGGATGCAAAAAACGAGTCAATTTGCGTAAAGAACTGATTTGAAATACGGTTTTTAGGAAAAAACATTTAAGTAACGATTTTCTGCAGGTGGGTGGACGGCCTGTCATAGGCGGAACGCCTCCAATGGTTAAATTGTCTACATACGCAAATAAAATTTGTAAAATGGATTGATTCTGATCAAAATTGGTTATCATACTAGTAAATCCGTCCTTTCTGGAGATAGTTTTGGGATACTATCATTCTTCCAGGAAAACGGATTTCTTTATGCATTCATTTTTGAATATTTATGAGTTTTGCAACACCCTCTTAGAAGGCAAGTACTGTTGTGAATTTACATGTTGCTTATAGAATACCAATTTCATTATTTCCTTAATATAAAAAGCATACCGTTTACGGTATGCTTTTTATGAGATTGGATAACGTACTGTAATACAAAACTCACCTTGATTAACAGTCGTTCCTGTCGTAGTAATTCGGACAGTAGTAAAATATCGGACAGTGAAAGTACCACTACTTTGTGGTTGTACAGTAATTGTATCAACTACTGTTGCACCTACTAAAAAATCAACTGTAATCGGGTTGGCACCTACATCATATTTCACGTAACCTGAACCATATACTTCTTGCGTGATATTATTTGTATATACAATTTGAGTACCAGCACCTGTAATAGACCAGTCTGTACATACTTGGTCTTGCACAAGTGTTTTATTAGAACAACAAGACAAACTGGAACTTCTCATTCCCATTTCGATCCTCTCCTATTCTGCTATGAAAGTGGATAACGTGTTGTAATACAAAATTCTCCCTGATACGTTCCAGCAGGTGTTGCAGGTAACACAACTTGTATACTATCAAAGCGACGATACGTAAAAGCAATACTCGTTCCTGGGTTTAATGTTTGTGTATCAATTGTACCCCCAGCAGAATCAAGCGCTTCTACAGTAATTGGGCCCGGTCCAACATCATATTTAACAAAACCAGTACCAACTACGTTTTGGTTGATATTATTTGTATAGAGAACATTATCAATTGCTGTTGCAACTACAGTAGCAGACCACGGACTACACACTTTATCTTGCACATAATTTTTATCTGGACAACAAGTTAATGCTGACCCTGAGCACTCACAAGACATAGTTGTTTCCCCTCTCTCTTTTATATTCCCTATATGTGTATGTCCCTCAGAGTCTTTTGCCTGTACTATTCATCTATTTTCAAAAATTTAACCTGAGTGCTAATGACTAGATAGATTCCGTTCTGTTTCTTTTTTTCATAAATTTATAGATTAATATACCACCTACAATAATAACTACGACCACTAATATCGGTAACATATATTGCCCAACAACATCCGCTGCTTTTTCCCAATGTGGACCTAATTTCATTCCAAAATAAACATACAAAGTCGTTAACGGGAACATTGCTACAAATGTATATATGCTAAATTTCCATATGTTCATTTTCGCCATACCACATGGAACAGAAATAAGCGTTCGAACTCCTGGCACAAAGCGTCCAACAAATGCTACAACCGGTCCATATTTCTCAAAGAAATCATCTGCTTTTTGAATTTGTTCTTCTTTAATGAAGAAGTATTTCCCGTATTTTATTAATAGAGGACGACCACCGTAATAACCGAGTGCATATAACGTTAAAGGTCCTGTCGTTCCGCCGAGGGTTCCGGCTAATACAGCAAGCCAAAAATTCATATCTCCCTCGTACACCCAATAACCAACCATGGGCAAAACTACTTCTGCTGGAATAAATTCAAACGTTAATGCTAACACAACTCCAAAATAAGAAAATTGCTTTAAAAACTCGATTATATCTAAAATAATTTGCTCCATATTTTCTACCCCAACTCCTATCCTACGTTTACGTTATGCTTTTCTTGTAATTGAACTGGCGCCATTTTTACAATTCGGTTCAAAATAAATAATACAATTCCAATATCATCTAAAATACCGATAAACGGTAAGAAGTCTGGAATTAAATCGAGCGGCATCGCAACATAACCAACTAAAAACGCAATAGATAAAATTTTCTTCTTTATTGAAACCTCTTTTGAAGTGAAAAAGTCAAATAGGAATGGAACAAATCGGCGAACATGAAATACAACTCTTAATCTACTAATAAGTTTTTTCATTTTTATATCTCCTCTCTTTGTATACAAAAAGGACCCTACCAAACATGGTAAGGGTCCTAAAAAAGACAATAAGGGGCCTTTACCATTGCTGGTAAAGGTCTCACTAACAACGAAACGTTGCCAATAAAGCCGAGGGTTTCTCCCTGTAATGACGACTTTACTGTAATAAGTTACTCCCCTTTATATACACAATTTTATACAATCACATTAAAATATTTTGGAGGGCTTGTCAATATATTTTATATCCCACATCCTCCTGCTTAACATTCCGTAAAAACAAAAAACGTATAGGAAATTTCTTACTATCTCATAATATACATAATCATTTTTGAATGAAAGGAGAGGCTTCATTTGCATACCGTATGGAAAGGTGCCCTTTCACTTGGACTATTAAATATAGGAATCAAACTATACAGTGCCGTAGAAGAAAACGATATAAAATTTTTAAGTCTTCATAAAGAATGCTTAACACCTATTAAATATAAAAAATTTGCTCCTGATTGTACGGATGAAGAAATTGATGATAAAGATATTGTAAAAGCCTATGAATACGCACCTCATAAGTACATTATTATGGATGAAAAAGAATTAGCTGAATTGCAAAAAGCTCACGAACCAAGATCTATTCGTATTATATCTTTTATCCAAAATAACGAAATTGATTCTGTTCTCTACGATCGTTCTTATTTTATAGGCCCTACCCCTGGACATGAAAAATCGTATTGATTATTAAAAGAAGCACTTGAACGTACGAATAAACTTGGTCTTATCCATATTTCCATTAGAAAAAAACAACATTTAGCTATTATCCGTAACTTTGAAGATGGGCTTATATTACAAACTATTCACTACCCTAATGAAATTCGCGATATAACAAATACACCTAACTTACCAAGTAACGAAAATTATCCGATTCAAAAACAAGAACTCACAGCAGCAATCAATTTAATCCACCATCTTACAAATCCTTTTGAACAAGAGATGTATACAGATGAATATAAAGAAGCCCTTACCGAACTAATCGAAAACAAAATTGAACAACAGGAAAAAACCGAAACAATCTCTCCAACTCCAAACATCATCAATATTATGGAGACATTACAGGCAAGTATTGAACAAGCAAAAATAAAAAGAGACAATAAAACAGAAAAAGAGGCCAAATAAGATTGACCTCTTTTTTCTTTAAAGCGGATTACATTTTGGCATCTCAAGTCCAGACGATTGTGCTAATTTTAATAAGTAATAACATTCTTCTCTTGCCATATGATCCGCCATTCTAGCAGATAATGCACTTAATATTTCATTCGATAACTCCAGCTCTTCAACCTCATGGAGAAAATGCGAAAATAATTTTAACTCAAGTGAAACATCTTTTGTAAACTTCTTTAATGCAGGAAAATGATGAAGCTCTGTCCGTAAATACTCCGTCATTTCAACTGCCTTTAAGTAAAATTGTTCAAAGTGCTTCGTAAATTCTTCGCTTTTCTCTTTTAATCTTTTTTCAACAAGATCTAATCCACCAGAAATAGACCCTGCATGGCCAGCCGCATCCGTTAACCAAACGAGATGATAATGTAATTCATGAAAAACAGGCGGAACTTCTCCTTTCGTTAAAAATTCTAACACTGTTATATACTCTTCTACTTCGTTTACCATATGATTGATGAAAGTTGGCGTAAAATGAATAGTGATTTTTCCCTCGAGTTGTTTCTGTATAATACTTAATTTAAACGTTCGTATTTCCTTCGCGGCTCGTTCTGCCTCTTTTGAAAACGCAATGAGATTCACATTACGAACTTTATTTAACAGATTCGTAAATGTTTCAACAAAATAAGTGGCCTTTTTTATATCCTCTTTTTCCTTCGGAGCTAATGCATCAAGTAAAAATTGCGAATGATCAGTAAGCACCTTTAGCCAAAATTGATGCTCAAACAATGCACTTTCTTCATAATTCCTCTCCACTAAATCCCCTCCGTTTATTCGTCCTTCTCTATCACTTGAATTTTATATCCATCTGGGTCTTGTACTACAATACTCTTCTCACTTTTGTTTTCTGTATATGCAATTTTATAAAACACTAACCTCTTCTTTAAGTTCTCTATGTTAGAAATTGAAAACATTAGTACATCAACCGAATCCGTAACACTCTTCTCACGCCCACCCAAACTACGATTCATTACAAAACTAACTCTCATTGAATCAGCATCATACCAAACCCCTGTTACATCTAATTGGGGTCTTTCTAAACTAGGCTTGATTCCTAAAATCCCTTCATAAAAATACAAAGTTCCCTTTAAGTTTTTCACTTCCAATACAATGAATTGTTTCACATTCTCCACATTCATTCCCCCCGTACCTATTACTTTTTTATATGTGTCATAAAGGCCTATTATGTCTGAATACAATACGTAGTAATGAACATTTAAGGAGGTTTATCCATGAATAAATATATGCGATCATTCGTGCCCTATCATAGTCCTCTCGATCCTTGTCCTCCTATTGGAAAGAAATATTATTCTACTCCTCCTAATTTATTTTTAGGTTTTCAACCGCCAAACTTACCACAATTCACACCAAAAGAAGCGCTACAAAAAGGGACTTTATGGCCAGTTTTTTATGACTATTATGAAAATCCTTATAAAAAAGGGCGGTGACTACTGACGTGACTCAATCGCTACCAGAAGAATATTATCAGCTGTTACTGGAGCTTCAAGAACTAGACTTTGTACTAGTTGAACTAACTCTTTATTTAGATACACATCCAGATGACACCGCTGCTATTAATCAATTTAATGATTTCTCCTATAAACGAAGAGTATTAAAACAAAAGATGGAAGAAAAATACGGACCACTCCAACAGTTTGGGAACAGTTATTCTAATGCCCCTTGGGAATGGAGTAAAGGTCCTTGGCCATGGCAAATATAAAGGAGAGAAACTATGTGGATTTATGAAAAAAAATTACAATACCCTGTTAAAGTAGGAACTTGTAATCCAGCACTTGCAAAATTATTAATTGAGCAATATGGTGGTGCAGATGGAGAATTAGCTGCTGCACTACGTTACTTAAATCAGCGTTATACAATCCCGGATAAAGTCATTGGCCTCCTTACCGATATTGGTACAGAAGAATTTGCGCATCTTGAAATGATTGCTACGATGGTTTATAAGCTGACAAAAGATGCGACTCCTGAACAGATGAAGGCAGCTGGTCTCGACCCTCATTACGTCGATCATGACAGCGCACTTCATTACCATAACGCAGCTGGTGTTCCATTTACTGCAACCTATATACAAGCTAAAGGTGATCCAATTGCCGACCTATACGAAGATATTGCGGCTGAAGAAAAAGCGCGTGCCACATATCAATGGCTTATCAACCAATCTGACGATCCCGACATAAATGACAGCTTACGCTTTTTACGCGAACGAGAAATTGTCCATTCACAACGCTTCCGAGAAGCCGTTGAAATTTTAAAAGAAGAACGCGATAGAAAAATATATTTTTAATACACATATCCTAGCGATATGTGTTTTTTTGCGTTAAAAGTTAAATCTTGCCTATTAAACATACAAA
Organism: Bacillus sp. PPSBB_2; assembly: GCF_045291115.1. Taxonomy (NCBI): domain Bacteria; kingdom Bacillati; phylum Bacillota; class Bacilli; order Caryophanales; family Bacillaceae; genus Bacillus; species Bacillus sp. PPSBB_2. The sequence goes on along the minus strand of NZ_CP147983.1, from coordinate 853,196 downwards.
TAGTATATTTATTCGATTTAATGCATTATTTTTTAATTTTTTCAAAATTCCCTATTGCTTTCTAGTCATCAGACCTTTAAAATAATAACAGTTACTCGACAAATTATTTGAATTTTCGACAAAAATACTCATTAGGAGGATTTTCTTTATATGCGTACAACTTTGAAACCAGCGCAAATACTTTCGATTAGTTTATTACTATTCGCAGTTTTCTTCGGTGCTGGTAATATGATTTTCCCGCCCCTTCTTGGTCTTTCTTCCGGAGAAAATATGTGGGTTTCCATTACAGGGTTTATTATTACAGACGTCGGTTTATCTTTACTTGCTATCGTTGCTGTTGCCCTTGCTGGTGGTAGTTTTAACACTTTAGCGAGCCGTGTTCATCCAAAATTCGCAGCAGTATTCGCTATCATTATTTATCTTTCAATCGGCCCACTATTTGTTATTCCACGAACTGGATCTGTATCTTATGAAATTGGGATTGCACCACTTTTCCCAGATCAATGGTATTCTATGTTAGTTTTTAGTGCGATTTTCTTTACAGTCGTTTACTTCTTATCATTAAATCCATCCAAGCTAGTAGATCATATCGGTAAAATATTAACGCCAATTTTACTTGTAATTATTGCAATTATGGCAACAAAAGCGATTCTTTCACCAGGAACGTTTGCAGAGCCTATCGGTGACTATAAAGACATCCCGTTTTTCAAAGGATTTCTTGAAGGATTTTTAACGTTAGATGCAATTGGCGCTCTCGTACTATCAACAATTGTTGTAAATGCAATTCGTCAAAACGGTATACAAGAGAAGAAATCTATCGCGAAATATACAATCATTTGCGGAAGTATCGCTGCTCTATTCTTAACAATTGTTTACTTCTTACTCGGTTATATCGGAGCTTCAAACGGAAACTTGGGACAATTCGAGAACGGTGGTCAACTATTAGCAACTGTTATGTACCAATTCTTTGGGACAAGCGGTAATGTTTTATTAAGTATCGCCATTATCTTCGCTTGTTTAACAACAGCAATTGGTGTTGTAAGTGCATTCGCCAACTATTTCGCAACAGTATTAACAAATGTTTCTTACAAAAAGCTCGTACTATACGTTTGTATCTTTAGTTTCGTTATTTCAAACTTAGGATTAAGCTTATTAATTAAAATCACACTACCTGTATTAATTATTTTGTACCCAATTACAATCATTTTAATTTTCGTATCATTTATCGATAAATATACGAAACGTAAACCTTCTGTCTACATCGGAGCAATGATCGCAGCATTCATTATTAGCTGTATTCATGCACTTGATAATGTGGGAATGATACCAAGTTTTATCGCTAATATCGTACACACGATTCCTTTTTATAACTTAGGAATCGGCTGGATCGTTCCAGCAATAATTGGTGGTATAATCGGATACTTTATTCCGCAAACAGAAGCTGAAGGTGAAGTTTCTGCAAAGTAAAAAGAAGCAAGCATGAAATCCATGCTTGCTTCTTTTTCTCTTCACATCGTATGTTTAAACGTAAACAACTCTTCCTTTGACTGTACAGCAGATTGTTCCTCTTCTACAACTTCCTTCTTTATCTCTCCCCCTAATCGAACTTTCAACATCGCCTCTTCTAGACTTTTTACAATCATATTTCCTGAAAAAATAGTAAGTCCAAAAAATGTAATCGGAACGAGAGGGATCCACGGATTCACTGTTAATGACCTAAAGTATACTCCAATTAAACCTGACCATTCATGCGTATAAGATTCCACCTCTTTTATAGGTCCACCAAACATTACAGTCCCACCAAAGAACACTTCAAGTAATCCTAAGTGCAGTAAAATAGTAAGAGTCTGCGTAAACTGCTGAAAAAATACAAGTATAAACGTCATATAAAGGTGCGGGAAAAGATGCTTTATAACAATATGTCTTCTCGATCCACCTAATATGCGTGCGGCATCAACAAATTCCTCCGTTCGCAATTTACGAACTTCCTTCGCAACATACAGTGCAATAACTGGCATTACAAGCATTACAAGTAAGACAACTTGAAACGAAGCCCTTTCAAAAAAGGTTGTTGTCTCCTCTCCGCTTCCAAATGCATTTGCAGATTGAAGAAAAAAATACGCAATCATAACTGTCGGAATAACTGTAAAACTATCAAAGAAAGCCTCAATTTTTGAAAATCCTCTTTTTATATACGTTCCGAGTACGACACCGAAAAACACACCTATTACCATTCTAAGTGCCGCAATTAAAATAGATATACCAATCGTCCACTTCGCGCCCTCAATGACTAAATGTAACAGGTCATACCCTTTCCGGTCTGTCCCGAGTAAAAATTGTAATGAAGGTGGAAACGGTGGCACTTGTGGATTTTCATCCGCATCATATTGCAATGTAACTTGTCTAATATGTCCATCATTCCATAACGTATTTCCGATGCTCAAAAGAACTAATAGGAGAAGAAACCCAATGCTTATCCAAAATCTTTTATCACGTTTTATATACGTCCACATATTATAATCTCTCCTTCATCGCAGCCGGAATGAGATAATGAAATAATTTAAATAAAATAAAAATCGGAATATATATAAGAAGCACACTAACGATGAAAACCTCAACTCTAATACCAAAATACGATTTCAAAAACATAAAAATACCACCCGTATTAAAAATCCATTCTATAATATATAAATTAGATAACATAAAAAAGATATTCGTTTTCGCAAAGAATAATGTACTAAGCAACACATTTCGTAAAATATGACGATTTAAAATATGAAAGCGCCCCAGCCCTTTCGCCTTAGCAAATAGTACATAATCTTTTTCTAGTTCATTTTCAAAACGAAGCACGACCATTTTTACAAACATAATCGTAGTCGGGATGCTCAAACAAAGTATCGGCAATCCTCTAATTGACTCGCCTCCAATTGAAGCAATTTGAAAAGGTAAAAAACCTGTTTGTTTAAAAAACCATATAACTAAAATTTGTGATACTAAAATAAGAAGGATATCTGGAATAGATTCTAGGAAGATAAGAAATGATTTAATTCGATGTTGTATACGCGGTGAACTACTCATAATTACATAAACAATACAAAATGCTACAAATAATGAAATAAAAAAAGCAGCTAAAAAAATAATAATCGTTTCTTTATAATGGACGAACAGCTGCGGAAATAAAAATTTACCTTTTACATATTGCAAATTGGAAATATCCATTAAGTTCACAAACACTTCTTTTAAACTCTGTATGTACTTTGATACATCCAGCTTAAATCCATAGAACAATTTCGGCAGAGCCCCTAACATAATAATCCCCAAAATCGAAATAATAAATTGAATTGTCACTTCCATCCCATTCAGAAAAACTTTTTTGACCACGTTTTCCCTTCTCTCTCTTTATATTTTACTCTCTAATTTTATTCTTAATTTTCTGAATTGTAAATATTCAATCATAAAAAATCACTAGGTTATGATCCTAGTGATTCTTTATGCGCATGCCTTTCTCTTTTTGCAAACGGCATATACAAAATAAAACACCCAATAAGCGCTGCGAGTTCTAACGAAATAATATAGTAAGGATGCGGTCCTAACATATCGAGTAATGAAGCTGTTTCTGGCTTATGAGCTAAAAACATATAATTACCGCCTGTTTTATAATTCACAAACGAAACAAGCGGAATCAATATGTTTAAAAATATCATCGTACGCTTAATAGATTGCAAGGTCGGTCTATAGCCTTCCACCCAAGTCATAAAGAGTGGTGCCCAAATGAGCAATATATGCGCGATAAAATATTCAATGAAACGAAAATGCGGAAAAGCATACTGCAAGTTTGGCGTTAAAATAGCTTGTGATGCACCAATAATTCCCGTGAAAAATACAATCTCATATATGCGGTAACTTTTCGTTACGATCATAATCGACGCTAATAATAAACTAATCGTACATAATTCAAACGGTAATGAAGTAGCTAGCTCAAAAATCCCCGCTTTCCACTCCCACATATGAAGCCCAATTTCACTACCTATAAATAAAAATGCAATTGCATATCGAACCGTTATATTCCACTCACTTTGACGTAATACATCTTGGTATTGATACAGAAAAAATATCCCCACCAACATAATAAATAATATAAGGGCATGTTGCCTTGAGTATGGAATAAATGGTTTTAATGGGTGTGCGCTAAAATAAGCTTCCATCTTCCTTCCTCCTTTCCTCCATACAATATTATTGTAAGAAAGAAACGACGAGTCAATTCATTTGCTTACACTAGGACAACCTCTACCTTACATTTACATATTCATACCTTACAAAACTGTAAGGTTATTGTAAGCTAAAACGATTTGTCAGATTCTTTACCTCTTCTATACTTAATGTAGATACTAAAACGAACGAAAAGGTGATAAATAGATGAAGAAGAAAAATAAAGTGTTAATTACTAGTGTAGTAGCAATCGGAATTGCAGCTGGATCATACTTTGCATTTGCTGGTGGCGGTTCAGATGTAGCAATGGCATATAGCGGATATAAAGTAACCGAAAAACAAATCCAAAACGCGCAAAAATTTGGTGGCGAAGTTATTCCAAATGGAATTGAAACTATTTCATTCGATCCAACAAAAGGAACATATGAATTAGCTGTGAAAAAAGGCGATGAAGTGAAAAAAGGTCAGCTTCTATTTAAATACAATGATCCGACTGCGAAACAAGGTGTAACAGAAGCAGAAATGCAAAAGAAAATCGCACAAAAAGAAGTAACGTTGCTCCAAAAACAAATTGATGTAGCGAAACAAAAATTACAAAAAGATAAAAATGCAGGCCTTCCTGCTGAAGCATTAAAAGCATCAGAAGCCGAAGTTGGGCAATTAGAATCACAAATTGAAATGAAAAAGTTTGAAGTTGAAAAAGCTGATGAAATGATTAAAGCAGCAAAAGAGAAAGTAAACAATCTTTCTGTAACAAGTCCTGCTGATGGCGTAATTGATGATATCGTAAAAACTGCTGACGAAAAAACAGGTATGAGCGGAATTACTCTTCGTCACGCTGGTCAATTTAAAGTAAAAGGTCAAATTTCTGAATATGAGCTTGCTAGTATGAAAGTTGGGCAAGAAGTAACTGTTTCATCAAAAACTGTCGCTGGTAAGACTTGGACAGGAAAAGTAACAGAAATCGGTTCTACACCATTAAAGAGCATGGATGAAAATAAAACTGTTTCTAACTATCAATTCACTGTCACATTAGATAATAGTGACGAATTACAAAACGGTTTCCACGTTTACGTAACAAGTAAATCTGGCGAAGCAACTGGTACAATTGTTCCGAAAAGCAGTATCGTGAAAAAAGGTGACAAAAATGTTGTCTTCGTTGTAAAAGACGGTAAGGCGAAAGAACAAGCAGTTACTGTTGAATTCGAGACTGATAGCGAAGCAAAAGTTTCTGGAGTGAAAAAAGGAGAGGAAATTATCTCTAAACCTGAAAAAGACTTAAAAGATGGTATGGAGGTTGTCGCCCAGTGATTAACTTAAAAGGCATCACGAAATCCTTCCAAAATGGTGCAGAGTCCGTTCAAATATTACACGGAATTGACGTAACACTGAACCAAGGAGAATTCACTTCAATTATGGGACCTTCTGGTTCTGGTAAATCAACATTAATGAACATTATTGGTTGCTTAGATAAACCGACGACAGGTACGTACGAACTAGCCGGTCAAAATATTTCAAACATGACTGAAACAGAACTTGCACACGTACGTAATAAAGAGATCGGATTCGTATTCCAAAACTTCATGTTATTACCGAGACTTACAGCGCTTCAAAATGTAGAACTACCTCTTATTTACGCTGGAGTCGATAAAAAAGAAAGACGCGAGCGCTCATTAGCCGCTTTAACAAAAGTCGGTTTAGCTGATCGCGCTACTCACTTACCGAACGAATTATCCGGTGGTCAAAAGCAACGTGTCGCCGTTGCCCGCGCAATCGTAAATAACCCGAAATTCATTTTAGCCGATGAACCGACGGGAGCACTTGATACGAAAACAAGTACACAAATTATGGACCTCTTTTACGAATTAAATAAACAAGGCTCAACAATCATTATGATTACCCATGACCGTGAAATCGGGGAAGCTGCAGCACGTCAAATTGTAATTCGTGACGGAAATATCGTCCAAGATTGGAGAGGTTAATTTTGAATACGAGTGAAAATATACGCATGGCCCTTTCCTCTATCTTTGCTCATAAAATGCGTTCTATCTTAACGATGCTAGGTATTATTATTGGGGTTAGTGCCATCATTACTATTATCTCGATTGGGGATGGAACAAACGCAAAGTTCCGCGAACAAATCGGGAATGAAAAAAAAGATCAGTTTTCTGTAAATTATAAGACAGAAGATTACTCAGATATGGACGGCAAAATTTCCTCAAGCATGTATGAAAGTATATCCAAAATTTCTGGTGTGCAAGAAGTTTATCCAGATGTAAAAGGAAAAGAAAAAGTATATGCAGGAAAAAAAGAATTAGATCTTGATATTACCGGTGCAAAAGGTGATTATTTTGAAGATACATCTAAATTCAAACTTGAGCACGGCAGATTTTTAACAGCAGCTGATTTAGACAGACCTGAACACACAATTGTATTAAATACAGATGCTTTTGATAAATTATATTCTTCATGGGAACCAAACTTATATGTAGATATAAAAGGTACACCATACAAAGTAGTTGGCGTATATTCAATAAAAGCAATGATGGGTGGCATGACATTTAAAGAAGGTGTCATTTCAGCAGAAAACTGGCCTGTACTATTCGGGAAAAACAACTACGATTCTGTAACGGTAAAAATTGCTCCTGGTCAAGATAAGGAAACTGTTCAAGAAGCAGTTGTAAAATCATTAAATGAAGCAAAAAAACCAGAGCATTCAGGTAAATTTGAAGTACCAGATCCACAAGAATTCTTAAAAGAAATTGATAGCTTCACAGGTATATTAAAAAGTGTATTCGGTGGTATTGCCGCTATTTCCTTACTTGTAGGTGGTATTGGTGTAATGAACATTATGCTCGTATCTGTAACAGAGCGTACACGCGAAATTGGTATTCGTAAAGCATTAGGTGCAACACGTGGTAAAGTATTAATGCAATTCTTAATCGAAGCTTGCATTTTAACAGCATTAGGTGGTTTTGTCGGATTTATGCTTGGAATCTTCTTCGCATGGATTGTCGCAATGTTTGCAGGATGGCCACTTGTCGTTTCACTAAAACTAGGACTTATCTCCGTTGCCCTATCTATGTTAATCGGTATACTATTCGGTTTACTGCCAGCTAACAAAGCTGCCAAACTGGATCCAATTGAATGTTTACGATATGAATAAACAAAAACGTAGGAGTTTACACTCCTGCGTTTTTTATTTATCTACTAAATTGAGTTTCTTCTATTATATATGTTTCACGTTACAACTATCATTCTAATACTCTTCATTATTTATAGGTACTAAGGCTATTATCTAATTCTATTATTGCAAAAATACTATGTAACAGACGAAAATCAAGGCGTAATTTTTTCCATACTTCGACTGATTTTGTAACAATTATATCGATATTTCATTAAATTTCACCTCATTTATATATTTTCACGCCTAAAAAGATTATCGTTTCATAACTAAATTCCCATTCAAACAGTAAAATAAGCTATTTTTGTAACACTATAGATATCATCAAGAAATATTACCGTAACATTATTAACGTTACAGTAATTGAAATACTACTCATTTTGTGTTTCATATGCCCTAATACGCCAAAAAACAACAAGGAAGCGCTATCAGGATATTTATGGAATTGTTACAGAATATTAATGCCCCGTTACGAAAGCTTTGTAATTTTATGTTTTTCGCAAATAAGAAAATAATGGTTGCTATAATGAGGTCAACGAAAACAAATGCAATGGAGGCTATTATGAAAAAATTTATGGGTATAGCAACAGCAGCGGTTTTTGGTCTTGGGATTTTCACAACATCTGCTAAAGCAGAAACAATCGTAACGACTGACGTACTAAACGTACGAGAAAACCCAACTACTGAATCAAAAGTTGTAGGAAAATTATTAGATGGATATAAAGTAAATGTTTTACATACAGAAAATGGTTGGTCAAAAGTTCAATTGAATAGCGGTAAAGAAGCTTTCATAAGCGCTGACTACACAAAAGACACTTACTACGTAACAGCAAACGTATTAAACGTACGTGCTGGGGCAAACACAGACTCAGAGATTCTTGGTAAGTTGAAAAAAGATGATGTAATTGAAACAACACACCAAGTACAAAATGATTGGATTCAATTTGAATATAACGGAAAAACAGCTTATGTTCATGTTCCTTACTTAACAGGTAAAGCACCAGTTAAAGTTCAACCAGTAGCTAAAGTTGAAAAAACGACTACAGTTCAAGATACAGCTAAAGTTCGTGAAGCTGCTAAAGCTCAGGAAGTAGCTGAAACTCAAGCAAAAGCTAAAGCAGTGGAAGCAACTAAAGCTCGCGAAGCAGCTGAAGCCCAAGCAGAAGTTAAAGCTCAAGAAGCGGCTAAAGCTCGTGAAGCGGCTAAGGCTCAAGAAGCGGCTAAAGCTCAGGCAGATGCTGAAGCTCAAGCAGAAGTTAAAGCTCAAGAGGCTGCTAAAGCTCGTGAAGCGGCTAAAGCTCAAGCAGATGCTGAAGCTCAAGCAGCGGCTAAGGCTCAAGAAGCAGCTAAAGCTCGTGAAGCGGCTAAAGCTCAAGAGGCAGCTGAAGCTCGTGAAGCAGCTAAGGCTCAAGAAGCAGCTAAAGCTCGTGAAGCGGCTAAGGCTCAAGAAGCGGCTAAAGCTCAAAAACCAGCTACACAACAACCTGTTGCAAAAGAAACTGAAACAAGTGCACCATCATCTTCTCGTGGGTTACGTGTTGTAGCAACAGCTTACACAGCAGATCCACTTGAAAATGGTTATAAAGCAGGCGACCAAGTAAAATCAGCTTTAGGCCACAACTTAACAGCTAATCCAAACATGAAACTAATTGCAGTTGATCCAAGTGTCATTCCATTAGGTTCAAAAGTATGGGTTGAAGGTTACGGAGTAGCAATCGCTGGTGATACTGGTGGAGCTATTAAAGGTAATAAAATCGACGTTTTAATGCCAGATAAAGGTTCATCAAGTAGCTGGGGACGTAAAACAGTTACAGTTAAAGTATTAAACTAGTTAGTAAAAAAAGGAGTCAGTCTTATCGTTGAGACTGACTCCTTTTCTATAATTATTACATTCTTTCTTTCTCTTGAAAGTAAGCAATATTGTCTCGAAGCCATTCCCTCTCCGATATAAATAAGTTCCCTCGTTTTTTATATACTTTATCAAATATCTTTAAAACTTCTTCATGATTAGCAAACTTATGTAAGAAACGAAGAGCAATGATAATCTCTGCTTCATCCGTAGGCTCTACTTCATTTTTACGTCTTCTAGCAACAATTTTATTCACACGTTCGCAAATTGCTCTCATTGCCATTTCGTCGCCATACGTATAAATAGCTCGAACAGCTTCATATTTCACCATCACATTTCTATCCTGTAAAGCTTCAATATAAACTATTTGTAAGTCCGATCCCCCTATTTTTGCTAACACCTCAATAACAGTTGAACGAACATAGGCACTATTACTATATAAAAGCTTTGTTAACGGCAGAATCGATTGATTTGTTCCAATCTCAAACAATGTATAACAAATATTTGTAATCTCATCTTTATTTTCTTGAGTATCCAGCAACTTTAGTAAAGCACTCTCCGCTTCTAATGATTTACATAACTTTAAGGAAGAAACTGCCCAAAAACGAACACTATCGTTTTTATGGTAAATATACGGAATAATTTTATTTGTATCACTTACTTCTGGCAATGTATAAATATTACTAAGCAGTTCACTTAACAAAGTCGGGTTTTGTTCACATTCCAAACAATCTATAAGATAATCAGCAATACTGATCTCTTTCGTATTAATAGCGAGTTTCGTCATTAAATAATAAATGTCTTTCTTCATAGATACCTTTTTTGCTTTGATTACCTTCTGCTGTAAATAAGGAAAAGTTAATAAGTCATTTAACGCTTTTGCTTCATCATACGCACGATGCCAAATCTTTGTTTCCTCATCATCCATCCGCCTTAATAAATCATCTATATACTCTTCCATCTCCTTCTCTCCCGTCCAAATTAAGTCTATCTCTTTGCATTCTATATACGATAGATTACTATTTCAACAGAAAAAAGAGGATGCCACAGCATCCTCTCCTTCTCTTCCCTATTCCACACAAGTAAATTGCGTCCAAGCTCCTACATAATCTAGTAAGAATAACTCCTCTTCCGCAATTGTACCGACGATATTTTTCCGTTCATCTATCGGCATCTCTTTCAGAATGATTTGCAGTTCACCTTTATACTTACCAAATGAATTGTTTCCAATTACAACTTGCCCTCTTTCCTGCAGCACACTTTCACGCACTGGGAAGTCATAGTCTTTGTACTTTTTACGTACTTCTGTAGAACGTACCATATACTCTGTTATGTCGCCGCGCCTTACGTGTAATTCTTGCAGCGTAGCTCTCTTCTCTACTTCAGTCGCTTCGTCTACAAAGTGCACTTTTAGCTGTAACATGTAGCGATTTAAGTTTCCTAGTTTCTCTAACTCTTCCTCACTCGCATAAGCATTTCCGATAATGACATCATCAATTAACCCTGTTGCCCATAAATGCTTCGCTTGTACTTCAATTGGTAAATTACGATGCTCTTCTAATGTACATAATCCATCGTTAATATCCCATGGACCGATGTTTGCGACATGTGATGTAATAAAGGCTGCACTGCGAATACCATGCTTTTTAAAGCGTTCACTACAGCGAATGAAATAATCGTATGGAAGACCAGTGAATTTTTGCGGATAAAAATTATGGCAACCAATTAAAGCTGATTTATTCGCTTGATGCGAAAGAATATTTTCTAAGTACGCAATATCGTTACTTACATTTAACTCAATTTTTAAACCGTACGGATTATTCGTCATTTTCGCTTCAGTTAACCCGTCGAAGCCTACATCTAAACGAATACCGTCTGCGCCTAACTCCGCGAAGAATGATAAATCGCTATAACTAATACCAAGCTGATCAAACACAGCCGGAGCTACATCTAAAATAACTTCCATATTGTTATCTTTTGCGTGATTAATAATCTCTTTAAATTCAGCTACAATTTCTTCTTTCGGACGATTCACAGATAACAAACAAGTAAATATTCTTGAGAAACCGTGTCGTGCCGCTGCGGAAATATAAGCCATATCTTTTTCTTTCGTTGAATGTTCTGGATAAAGTGAAATTCCTAATTTACGCTCCATGCTTTTGCATCTCCTTCACACGTTGTATTAATGCCATGCTCGTAAATCTATATTTTGCAGATAAACACGTTGCACATAAAATTGTCGGTACAATAATTACGTACGGTGATTGCAATCCTAACATTACATATGCACCCATTGAACAACCGATAAATAAAACTGATACTAGTAGTAACACTAATAAAGATTTACTTTGTACCCATTTCGAATAATGGGCAATACACTGTCCGACCACGAATGTAATTAAGATGATAATTGCTCCGAGCATTCTGTTTTCTCCTCTCCTGCTAATTGTTGTTTCTCATACATTTTGAAGAATGGATAGTAAATAACGAATGAGATAACAAAGTTAACAAGTACAAGTACACCAGCCATAATTGTCCAGTCCGTACTAATTACCGCTGCAATTGGTGCTAACATCGTAAATGGCAGTTTCGCCATCATAAGTGGAATCATACCTGAAACAACTGCGAAATATGATACTGTCGTTGTCACTAACGGTGTAATAACGAACGGAATAATTAAGATTGGGTTCATTACAATCGGTGCCCCAAAAATAATTGGTTCGTTAATATTGAATAAACCTGGTACGAATGATAATCTACCTAACTCTTTTAGGAACTTAGATTTAGAGAACATAAACATAATTACTAAAGCTAACGTTGAACCTGATCCGCCAATCCATACGAACCATTGAATGAATTGCTCTGTAAATAAGTTTGGTAACTGATGTGCATTTCCTGTAGCAGTGAATACTTCCATATTTTCAAGAATTGCTGAATCCCACATCGGACGAATAATTGGTCCTAAAATCGCTGGTCCATGTATACCGAATGACCAGAAAAACACGATTAAGAATACTGTTAATAAACCACCGAATAAATTATTTCCTACTAATACTGATTTTAATGGTGCGATTAAATATGTAATTGTTGTATTTACATCGAATTTCAAACCGTAGCGAATGCCCCAGAATAAAAGAATAACTGCTAATGTTGGAATTAATGTTGCAAACGAATTTGAAACTGCGGGTGGTACACTATCTGGTAATTTAATCGAGATATTATGCTTAATCATAAAATGATAAATTTCTACTGCAATTAATGCTGTAACAATTGCGCCAAATAAAGACGTTGCACTTAATGTTCCTACTGAAATATATCTACCTGCATCAATAACACCTGGTACAGTTTTCGTAATTTGAATTGGTTCAACTGATGCTAGTAAAAAGGCGAGTACAGATAATAACCCTGCACTTAACTGATTGAGCTGATAAAAGTTCGCGAGCGAAGCCCCTACACCAAACGCTGCGTATAATGCCATTAGCCCTACTGTAAATCGGAATGGAATATCTAAAATATGGCGAAACGGTGCAATCCATTCCATATATGCATCAATTGGTAAATTTAAAAAGATAACGAAAAATGATCCGACGATCGTTAACGGCAATGTAGAAATAACCCCGTTTCGAATTGCTAATAAATGTCGTTGTCCTGCAATCTTTTGCGTTGTTGGCATAATCTTTTGTTCCATAAAACTCATAAACCCATTCATCAATAGCCCTCCTCTTTCTCTCTACTATAAAAGAATGAAATAAACTTTATAACATTATAATGTTTATATTTAAAAAGATATAATTATGCTAAAACTAATTGTTCTGCTTGCTTAAGCACCTTCAAACCATCACACATGCCATAATCTCGTTGGTCTATAATCGCAACTGGTATATTGTATGAATTTGCAAGAAACTCTACAGCTGGGAATAAATATTTCACCTGTGGTCCAATTAAAACGACATCGGCTTCCTTAATTTCAAGCTTCACTAGTTCTGAATCAACTGCCTTAATTTTATAATTCTTCCCCTGTTTCTTTGCCTCTTCTTGCATTTTTCTTACGACCATACTCGTTGACATACCTGCTGCACAACATAATAAAATGTACATCTTATACGGTCACTTTCTCTTCTACTCGTTTATGAAGAGCAATAAATTCTTCAGCCAGTTCTTTCACTGTAATTGCATTCATTAAATGATCTTGTGCGTGCACCAACAGTAAACTAATTTCTGCATGATTTCCTCTTGCCTCTTCTTGAATTAAATCCGTTTGAATACGATGCGCTGCTGAAATTTCCTCACTAGCAAGTTTCATCTTTTCACCGGCATTCCCGAAATCTCCTTGTCTTGCAAAAGCAATTGCTTCAAGCGCCGCACTTCTCGCATTGCCACCATGTAAAATTAACGCAAATGGAGTTTGCATATCAGCCATTTTAAATTCCCCCAAGCTATATGTTTTCTATATTTCCATCTTATTATGAAAACGCATACAATTAAACATAAAAAACTTCCGTTATGTAACGGAAGTTTTTATATACTTTTTCAAAATGATAATAAAATCTCTTGAAAATCTTCAATTACCTCGGTCTGAGTAAGTTTCTCTATCGTAGTTTGACTAGACATAATATCATATAAAAAATCATATAGCCTTTGCAAATCTTCATTATTATTGCGCTTTACACTAAATAAAATAATTACTTGTACTTTTTTATCTCCCCAATCAACAGCCTTTTCAAGTGTGCAAAACATCAAAAAAGTTTCCTCACTTAATAACTGCATCGGATGCGGTATTGCAACTGAATTCCCAACCGCTGTCGGAGACGTATTTTCTCTTTCCATAACAGAAGCATAAAAGTTTTCTGGTACATAGCGTTTCTCAGCAGCTTTCTCACATAAAAACTGAATAACATCCTCTTTCGTAGAAGCACTATAATTTAAAAAGATTAAATCTTCCTTAATATAAGGCTGCACACTAGTATTCACATGCGTAAACAACCGCTGACCAATCGATTTAATCTCTTTATCATCAAATATTGAATTCACTTTTATAACTGGAACAGGCAAGCCACTCGGTATATGAATCGTACTAATAATACAATCTATTTTTTCTTTATAAAGATCTTCTACTTTCAATTGATAATAGCCTGTAATACCTACAATCTCTAATTTATCTCGGAACTGTGATAAAATTTTATATTTTAATAGTTGTGCACTTCCTTGACCAGTCGCACAAACTAATAAGCATCTTTTCTTTTGATTTTGCTCCTGCAAACGGCTCATCGCTCCGCCGAAGTGAATTGCTATATAACCAATTTCACTTTCAGGGATCGATTCACCCGTATATTCACCAATGATATCTCCAACGAGAACCGCAATTTCAAAAGCATACGGATAATTCTTTTTCACTTCTGCCAAAAGAGGATTTCTCGTATTTAACTTATACTTCAAACGATTTAATAACGTTTTTAAATGAATACCAAATCCAAATAATAATTCTTCATCATAATAAAAAATAAGATTCCGTTCTTCCGCTACTTTAAAAAGAATATGTTGCATAAATGCATATATATCTTTTCCTAATAGCTCTTCTACATTTTCATAGCGATCTCTCGTTGTAACAGCAGTACTTAATAAATGCATCGTCACATATAATACTTCTTCTTCTGGAAATAAAAATTTTAACTCTTTCTCTAAATCTCCTAAAATCTGCTTCGCAATTGTATATTCTTTCTTTATTATAAGTTCTGATTGCTCCGCATGCAGTCCTTTCATATAATGTTGACTTTGACAACGCTTTAATGCGATTGCAATATGAATGACTAAATTATCAATTTCTATATCAGATAAATATATTGTTCCGCCTTCAATATACTTTAATATAATTGAACGAATGAGTGATATATGCGGTAGCGATAAATATGTCTCCGTCTGCTCAAATTGCTCATGAAACGGAGTATGATCATAACGCGGTAAACCATATTGTGATAAACAAGAACGAATATTAAATTCCTCTCCAACAATACGTATACCATAATACGGTCTCTTCTCAATTTGTAATTCATAGCGACCACATATATCTGTAACATCTTTCATAATTAAATTGACCGTTGATTTGCTCACATACATCTCTTCCGCTAATTCTGAAAGCTTCACATATCCCTCTGTCATTAAAACACGCTGCAGAATGTACGCTATTCTTTCTTCATAAGAAGTTGGGATCTTTTCCGTCTGTTTTTGAAATAGACTCACACAAAAGTCTTCAAATTTCTTCTTTTTTATAATTTCTAATTCGTACCCATTCCCTCTTTGCGATTCGATTTTCGCTCCGTTTTCTTCCAATATATCATTTAATAATTTTATATCCTTTTGAATCGTCTTCGTTGATACATGTAAACGGCCTGCTAAAAAAGCTCGATTTAACATCGATTTCTCTTCTAAAAATTCCTCTAAAATAGAAATTAATCGCTGATGCACCTTTGTCATAGCTCTTCCTCTCGCTCTTTATATATAAAGGGGGAAAAGCTGCTGAAATCAGTAGTTTTTCCCCTTTATATTCTCTCTATTTCTTTAATGTAAATCCGAATTTATCCCATGCTTGTAAATAGTCTAGTAAGAAAATCTCTTCTTCTACAATTCGACCAACTACATTTGTTTTTCCTGTATTCACCATATCTTTTAATGCAATTTGTAATTCGCCTTTATACTGACCATATTGTTCATTATCAATTAATAAATCTCCACGCTTAATTTCACGCGTATTATGAGGTTTAAACTCTTCTTTTTTATATTTCACACGACTTTGTGTAGAACGAATCATATATTCAGATACATCTCCGCGATAAAAATGTGGTTCGTCTAATACGATAATTCTTTCTAGTTCTGTCGTTGTATCATATATTTCTATATCAAATGTTTGTTTCTCTTTATTTAATGCACCTAGTGCTTGTAATTCTTCTTCTGACGCATATGCGTTTGCAATAATAACATCATCAATTAATTCCGTCGCGAATAAATGTTTCGCCTGTGTTGTCATCGATAATTCACGATGCTGCTCTAATGTACATAACCCTTCTGTTACTGGCCAAGGTCCGTATGTTGCATCAAATGATGAAATAAAAGCAGCCGTTCTCATACCGTAATCTTTAAATTGTTTCGAGCATTTAATGAAATGATCGTATGATAACCCTGAATAACGATGCGGATAAAAATTATGACAACCAATTAAATTTTCACGATTTGGTCTGTGACTCATAATGTTATCTACATACTTCGTACAATTGCTCATATTAATCTCAATTTTCAAACCATACGGATTATAAGTCATAATTGATTCTTCTAATCCTGAGAAACCGACATCTAAACGAATACCGTACGCACCTAATTCATGGAAGAATGATAAATCATTATACGAAATACCTAATTGTTCAAAAACAGATGGACTAATATCAACTAATACTTGGAACCCTAATGCATTCGCATGAGAGATCGTTTCTTTAAATTCTTCTATAATTTTCTCTTTTTCTCCATCCACAGATAATAAACATGTGAACACACGTGTAAATCCATATTTACTTGCTAATGTTAAATACTCCTTATCTTTCTCTACTGTTGAATGTTCTGGATAAATAGAAATACCTAATCGTCTCATATGTACACGCCTCTTTCTTCATCATATTGTAAACCTTTTCAAATATATGTAGTGAAAAGTATATATCCCCTTCTTGTTCACTACTCTTTTGAATCCGCTTTCTTTAAAGAAAAAACAATTTCTATCATTCTTAACACCTACAAGTCTATACATCTATACTTTACATCTTTTTTTCATAGTTGTGTAGCTTTTACACAAATTTGTCAGTTTTTCACCTTAAAAATTGTTATCCGTTTTCAAGACACCTTCCTTGACTGTTGCATTGGCCAATACATATACTCGAAAGAAAAGAGAAAATTTTATATAGGGGATGAATATATGGGAGAAGCAATACTCGTAAAACGAGAACCGTTATGGACAAAAGAGTTTGTTGCTTTAATTTTTGCAAACTTATGTATGTTTTTAGGGTTTCAAATGTTAATTCCAACCTTACCTGTTTATGTGAAAGAAATTGGTGGCACAAGTTCCAATATCGGATTTGTTGTCGGCATGTTTACCGTTGCGGCACTTTTTGTTAGACCGCTAACTGGGAACGCCTTGCAAAAATTCAATAAAAAAATCATTTTAATGATCGGTACTGCTATCTGTTTACTCGCTATGGGCAGTTATCTTTTCGCCTCAACTATCTTTCTCTTGCTTGCTGTTCGTATTTTGCACGGAGCTGGTTTCGGTATTACAACGACTACATATGGAACTGTCGTTTCTGATTTAATTCCCTCAGCTCGCCGCGGAGAAGGCATGGGATATTTTGGCCTTTCTAGAACAATTGCAATGGCCCTCGGTCCACTTATCGGACTATGGCTTATGCAAACATATAACTTCACAATTCTTTTTTTATGTGCATTATCGTGCACAATTGTTTCATTAATATTAACGAAACTACTTCAAATCCAAAAAACGAAACAGCCTCCACAACAATCATCTAGTACTTTTCTCGATGGATTTATTGAGCGTAAAGCTTTACTTCCTTCATTATTAATATTATGTATTACATTAATGTACGGAGGAATCGGAAGTTTTATCACACTATTTGCTACAGAAGTCGGCATAGCTGATATTAGTCTCTTCTTTTTATGTAACGCACTAGCAATCGCTGTGACTCGTCCATTCTCTGGAAAGCTATATGATGCGAAAGGCCATACATTCGTCATCATTCCGGGAGTTATTATAACATTTACAGGTATTATTTTATTGTCGTATACGACGACAATTCCGAGCTTAATTATTGCTGCAGCATGTTACGGAAGTGGTTTTGGAGCGATCCAACCTGCACTGCAAGCATGGATGATTGACCGCGTAGCACCGCATCGACGCGGCGTAGCAACTGCTACATTCTTCTCCGCATTTGACCTTGGAATCGGCGCTGGAGCGATTATCTTTGGATTTATTGCTCACTTTACAAACTATGCAACTGTATATCGTTACTCCTCTCTATTACTTATTGCTTTTCTCTTCATTTACATTACAAGCATAAGAAAACAAAAGCATGGCGATAAAAACACGGAAAAAGCTGCTGGATAATTCAGTGGCTTTTTTATCATGTTAAAAGAATTGTTTTTCCTCATTTTGCTGTTCTAAAACTACATGCATTTCCCTACATATTTTCTTAACTTTCATCAAAAAATATACGATGAACTCGCAGATACTTTCCTTGATATTCGACTGAACAATATTATTCTAAAAAGTGTGATTTCTTTACAAGATTAAGATTTATACAAGGTAAAAACCAACGAAATGCAGTTGTTTCTTTAAGGGATTGTAAACTTTTCTTTCCTTTGTAAATTTAGTGTAAATTTTACTAGCAAACCGTTTACAGTGACTCAAGGTTCAGTTAATAATTACATCGTACATGAAATTTAAGGAGTGGAATGCGTGGAATATAATGTTCAAGATATGATCTTCCAGTTCATTGGTGGATTAGGTATTTTCTTATTCGGGATTAAATACATGGGCGATGGACTGCAACAAGCAGCTGGAGATCGTCTTCGCGATATTCTAGATCGTTTTACAACAAACCCACTTATGGGTGTACTAGCAGGTATGTTAGTTACTGTATTAATCCAATCCAGTTCAGGAACAACCGCTTTAACAGTCGGACTTGTAAGTGCCGGATTTATGACATTAAGACAAGCAATCGGTGTTATTATGGGTGCAAACATCGGTACGACAGTTACTGCATTTATTATCGGAATTAAAATCGGAGAATATGCTCTCCCAGTTATGGCAATTGGAGCAATCTTACTATTCTTCTTTAAAAATAAAAAAGTACATTCTGTAGGTCAAGTTGTATTCGGTTTTGGTATGTTATT
Source organism: Bacillus sp. PPSBB_2 (assembly GCF_045291115.1). Classification (NCBI taxonomy): domain Bacteria; kingdom Bacillati; phylum Bacillota; class Bacilli; order Caryophanales; family Bacillaceae; genus Bacillus; species Bacillus sp. PPSBB_2. The sequence goes on along the minus strand of NZ_CP147983.1, from coordinate 834,009 downwards.
CTTCGGTTTAGAGTTAATGAGTGCAGGTATGAAACCTCTTCGTTCTTTAGAATCATTCCAAGAATTAACAGTTAGCATGAGTGATAATCCAATTTTAGGAATTGTTGTCGGTACAGTCTTTACTTTAATTGTACAAAGCTCAAGTGCAACTATCGGTATTTTACAAGAACTATTCGGGCAAGGTGCAATCGATTTACAAGCAGCTCTTCCTGTATTATTCGGTGATAACATCGGTACAACAATTACAGCTGTATTAGCAGCAATCGGTACTTCAATTGCAGCAAGACGTGCAGCATTAGTTCACGTTATCTTTAATATTATCGGTACAATTATCTTTACAATTTTATTAATACCATTTACAAGTTTAATTCAATATTTCCAAACATCATTAAACTTGAATCCAGAAATGACTATTGCATTTGCACACGGAACATTTAACGTAACAAATACAATCATTCAATTCCCGTTCATTGCAGTGTTAGCATGGATCGTAACAAAAATTATTCGTGGTGAAGATGCAGCGATTGACTTCAAACCACAACATTTAAATCCAATCTTTATTGAACAATCTCCAGCCATCGCTTTAACTGAAGCTCAAAAAGAGATTATCCGTATGGCTGAGTTCTCATTACATGGATTAAAAGAAGCAAATCAATTTTTAAATACACAAGACAAAAAACACGCAAACATGGCTACTCAATTAGAAGGAGCTATTAACAATTTAGATAAAAAAATTACCGAGTATTTAGTTTTACTATCAGAAAAGCCACTTTCACCTACAGATTCTGAAAAACATTCTGTTTTAGCAGGTGTTGTTGGAGATATTGAACGTGTCGGTGATCATGTAGAAAACCTTGTAGAACTTGTAGATTTCCAAATTTCAAACCGTGTTTCACTATCAGATGAAGCATTAGCTGAATTAAACGAAATGCTTGAGTTAACAATTTCAACACTACAAGACTCAGTTGAAGCTTTAACAAACTTCGATACTGAACTAGCTCAAACTGTTATTGCCAAAGAACGCAAAATCGACCAAATGGAACGTGTTCTTCGTAAACGTCACGTATTACGTCTAAACGAACGCAGCTGTTCAGGTGATGCAAGTATCATCTTCGTCGATATGGTAAGTAACTTAGAGCGCATTGGCGATCACGCTGTAAATATCGCTGACGGTGTTTTAGGTGAACAAGGAAAAATCAATCTAAAACAATCATTATAATAAGAAAGAGACGCTAACTTAAGCGTCTCTTTTTTCATTATATTTTAACAACTGTTCTTCCTTTTAACTTTCCTTGCAATATAAGTGCAAACTTCTTCTCTAATTCTTCTAATGTACATTCTTCTGTATAAGATAGTAACTCTTTATTTCCCCATTCTTTCGCTAAAAGCGTCCAAACATCTCTTCTCACATCTACTGGGCATTGCACGGAATCTATCCCTAAAAGGCTTATGCCTCGTAAAATAAACGGATATACCGTTGTTTGTAGTTCCTGGCCTGCCACATTACCGCATGTCGTTACACAACCACCATACTTTACTGTTTTTAAAGCTGTTTCTAGCATATGTCCACCTACAGTATCGATAACTCCCGCGTATATCCCTTTTAACATCGGTCTTCCTGATTCATCATTCAATTCCGCGCGATGAATCACTTTTTTCACTCCTAGACGTAGTAGCATATCTTCCTCTTCCATTTTTCCTGTCGCTCCTACTACGTTAAACCCTAACTTACTTAATATACTAACAGCTACACTCCCTACGCCGCCTGTAGCACCCGTTACTAAAACATCTCCCATACTAGGCTTGATTCCTGCTCCAATAAGCTTATATACCGACAAAGCCGCAGTAAAACCTGCTGTCCCATACATCATACTTTCCTTTAATGACATTCCTTCCGGTAAAGGCACGACCCAAGATGATGGCACGCGAATATATTCTCCGAAACCACCAGAGGTATTCATACCTAAGTCATATCCCGTTACAATAACTTGATCTCCTGCTTTAATGGTAGCATCTTCACTACTCACAACCACTCCTGCAGCATCAATTCCTGGCGTATGAGGATATGTTCTCGTAACACCCTTATTACCAGTAGCTGAAAGAGCATCTTTATAATTTAATGAAGAATAATGAACCTGTATTAACACGTCTCCTTCAGGTAAACTACTTACTTCTCTCTCAACAACTTTTCTTACAAACTGATGATTTTCCTTTTCGTTCACAACGATTGCTCGGAATGATGTATGATTCATTATGCTCTCTCCTTTATCCGTCAAATTCTTCTTTATTATATAGAAGAAATAAGTAAGCTTACTCATTTCTTCTTGGCTATATTTCAACAAATCTTACTTCTCTATCACTTTCTCACAATACATATTTTCATTTCTACTAAAACAACTTATACTTATTCTACATCTAAAAAAGATAATATAGAAAATCTGACTTTTTATAAATATATTGAATTTTTACGAAATGTAAATGTTTTGTAATGTTTTTTTTCGCTAAATTTCATTATAATAAGTGGATATGAGTGTCGTATTTCAATCCAAATGAAGGAGTACAGGAAATGGAGCAAAACCCATCTTTGCAAGAAAATACACGCAATAAACCGAAAAAAAATAAGAAAAAAATAAAAATTATTATAAGCGCTATACTATTCGTTTTATTAATAGGCGGCGGTTATACTTGGTTTTTAGTAAATAAAGCATCTTCTGCTGTTCGAAATGCCGCACACGATTTAGCACGCGGTGATAAATCTGATTTACGTGATAAGGCTGTAAAACCTATTACAAACAATGTCTCTGTTTTAATAATGGGTGTTGATGAAAGCGATGTCCGTGGAAAAGAATATGGTGAAGCTATAAGAACAGACGCGCTTTTACTTGCAACATTTAATAAAGATAGCAAAACTGTTAAACTATTAAGTATTCCACGTGACACATATACTTATATTCCAATAGAAAAGAAAAAAGATAAAATTACACACGCTCATGCATTCGGTTCTGCTAAAAACGGAAAAAATGGTGGACCACAAGCAAGCATTGATGCAGTTGAAAAATTAATGAATGTTCCTGTCGATTATTTTGTAAAATTCAACTTTAAATCATTTATAAAAATCGTCGATGACTTGGGCGGTGTTGAAGTTGATGTACCAGTTGAATTTACTGAGCAAGATAGCAATGATAATGCTGAGGCTATTCACCTAGAAAAAGGTGTTCAAAAGCTAAATGGCGAAGAAGCTCTTGCTCTTGCTAGAACAAGACACATCGATAGTGATGCAATGCGTGGACAACGTCAACAACTCGTTATCGAGGCTATTTTAAAGAAACTAACAAGTGTTGGTTCTGTAACAAAAGTTGGCAACATCATTGATGATATTAACGGACAATTCGTTACAAACTTAACATTTGATGATATGCTTTCATTCTATAAATATGGATCGGATTCGGAAATTGAGAAATTACAAATCCAAGGTGATGATTGCTATATGGCAAAAGGTGACGATACTTGTAGCAAATCTGCTGGTGGTGGTCGAACTTACTACTACAATCCAGATAAAAAAGAATTAGCTAATGTTACAAATGAACTTCGTACTCATCTTGGGCTACCTGCATATACAAAGTTTGACTCAGACTCTGATTCGAAAAAGACAAAAGAATCTAAGTCTGAAAATTCAAGTGAACGCGAATCAAGTAACAATGAAGTGAAAAATAAGAACAAAAATAGCAGTGAAGATACAGAAACATCGTCTAACGACAATGAATAGTAAAGAAGCCGTACTCTATGGAGGTAGAGTACGGCTTCTTTTTATTTCTTCAGAGAGGGTGTTGCAAAACTCATAAATATCCAAAAATGAATGCATAAAAAAATCCGTTTTCCTGGAAAAATGATAGTAACCGAAACTATCTCCAGAAAGGACGGATTTACTAGTATGATAACCAAATTTGATGAAAATCAATCCATTTTACAGATTTTATTTGCATACGTAGACAGTTTAACTATTGAAGGCGTTCCGCCTGTGACAGGTCGCCCACCAATCTGTAGAAAAGCCTTACTGAAATGCTTTTTCTTGAAAACTGTATTTCAAATTGACTCTTTACGCAAATTAACACGTTTTTTGCATCAATATCCTTCATTTCGTGTATCTTGTGGTNCTGTATTGCTTCAGGATATAAAAGATCAAAATGTGTTATTTTCCGTTGCAGATGCTGCTTACGATAGTCAACGTATTTATGAAATTGCACGAACATGTAACATCTTTGCCATGAATCCAATCAATCCTAGGAATGGTGAACAAAATAAGAGTACACATCGTCGTGTATTATCTCATTTTATACAAACTATCTTTGGTAAACAATTGATGAAAGAACGTAGGAAAATTGAACAACAGTTTAGTAAACTCAAAGATAAAGGGTTGGAACAGCCACGTTGGTATGGTCAAAATCGCTATCTATTGCATGTTCAGCTAGTTTTTCTGATTCATAACATTGCATGTTTATTTTAGTTTTGCAACACCCTCTTCAGAATTAAAAATCAGAACTTTCTAACTATCTTTTTTAATATTTTTAAATTATAATAAATAGTAGCAATCTATTCCAATTATCAGGGGGCTCATACATATGAAAGCTGCAGTAAAACATAACATCTCAGATTTTAAAGACTACTTAAAATCCAACGATATATACATGGAAGAAAATATAGATGAAAATGATGGCTCTGTTCATTTTTCAGTAGGATTAGAGACTGAAGCTGGCGCAAAAATTCAACTTATCGCTGCTTTCCAAACCGAACATCCTACGGTGGATATATACTGCTTCAATGTTGCTCACGTACCTGATGCAACATCAACAAATGATATTTTACATGTCATCAATGAATTAAATACATCTTATCGCTTTGCAAAATTCACATTAAATAAGCAAAATGCAATTGATATTTCAACATCTCTTGCATTCTCAGAACCAAACTTTAATCCAGCACTTGTCTTTGAACATACGAGAATGCTATATAAATTAGCGAATGACGAATATAAAAACTTAATGAAAGTTATTTGGGCATAAATAAAAGGATGGGCTGCAAGCAGCCCATCCTTTTATTTCGATATCATATCAATCCACATCTTAACAGCAGTGCCGACAATTAAAATCGATAACATATATTGTAGTACTTTTTGATTTATCCTCTTCCCGACTCGCGCTCCAAGTGGCGCAGCAAATATACTTGCAACTGCAATAATTAGAGCTGGAATGATAACTACTTGTCCAGTAATCACTTTTCCAGTCGTAATCCCTACTGAGGAAATAAACGTAATAGCGATAGATGTCGCTATCGTCATGCGCAATGGTAATTTTAAAATAACTAGCATAATAGGAACTAAAAGAAACGCACCTCCAGCTCCAATAATGCCCGAAACACCTCCTACAATAAACGCTAACACACTTGCTAACCATTTATTATACTTAACTGCTCCACTATTATTTTTCTTCGGTACAAACATCATCATAGCTGCAATGGTCGCCAATACTGTATAAACAACATTTACAGCGTGTTCATCTAATAGATTTGCACTAAAACTTCCTATAAAACTTCCTATTAATATACTAGCTCCCATATACACAACTAACATTTTATTCATATCAGTACTTTTCCGATATGCCCAGGCACCTGCAAAAGTTGCAAAGAATACTTGTACTGCTGTAATACCGCTCACTTCATGTGACGTATAGCCAGTAAATCCTAACAATACCGGAATATATAAGATCATCGGATAATTAATAATTGCACCGCCAATTCCAACCATTCCTGATATAAACGATCCTATAAACCCAATTATAAAAAGTAATAATACTCCACTCACCTTACATCCCCCTCCTTCTAAAAAGAAGGTGATTAAATGAATAAGTTTACATTCCCATCCGAAGCATCTGCTAAATATGCCCCTACACCTGCAAACTCTACGCCTTCCATAATCTCTTCCTCTTTTAACCCTAATAAATCTACTGTCATTTGACAAGCTACAAGTTTAATCCCCTGTTCTTTTGCCAAATCAATTAAATCTGGCAAAGGCATTGCATTATGTTTTTTCATAATGCCTTTAATCATCTTTGGTCCCATACCAGCAAAATTCATTTTGGATAACCCCATCTTATCAGCACCGCGTGGCATCATTCTTCCAAATACTTTTTCTATAAATGTTTTCTTTACATTCACATGTTCATCTTTCCTTAAAGCATTTAATCCCCAGAAAGTATGAAAAATAGTAACCTCTTGATCATACGCCGCTGCACCATTTGCAATAATATAAGCAGCCATTGCTTTATCGTAATCTCCGCTAAATAAAACGATTGTTGTTTTCTTCTGTTGTTCCATATTGTTCTCCCTCCAATTACCTATAGGGGTATTTTTATTTATAAAAATTGTTTCTCCCTATTCTACTTTTCCTTCCCAAGCTAACATACCACCTACCACATTGATTACTTGAAAACCGTAACTTTCTAAAAATTGAACAGCTCTTGCACTTCTCCCGCCTGAACGACAAACGATAATATATTCCTAATTTTTATTTAATTCATGCATACGAAACTCTAATAGTCCTAGTGGAATATTACATGCTTCTGGAATTTTCCCTTCAGCTACTTCTTCTACTTCACGTACATCCACAATATTTACCGCTTCTTTACGCAACAATTTTTCTTCTAATTCTTTTGTAGTCATTTCTTTCATTTTAAATTTCCTCCTCACAAACCATTCATACCACCTGAAACGTTTATTACTTGCTGAAACCCTAGTTTTTTCAATACCTTTCCTGCTTGCTTACTTCTCATTCCACTTTGGCAAATAACGATTACTTCCTTATTCTTATCTAATTGATTCGCCTTACTTGCTAGATCATTTAGGGGGATATTTTGAAAGCCTTTCATATGATTCCCTCTATATTCACCTACTGTACGGACATCAATAAAATACTTCCCCTTTTTCCCCACTATACTTTTCAATTCTTTGCCATTTATATTTTGCACACCTTTCACTGGTAAAAATCGTGAAATAACAAACCATGCAGCAAGTACAATGAAAAGCGTACTTAATATTGTGTTCATATAACCAACCTCTCTATATTTACAAAACTATTGCTTCACTACGCCTTCCTAATCCAAAACTTCAGCACATCGCCTTCTTCTTCAAGCTTTACGATGTCATGGCCACATTTATTTGCCCACGCTGGAATATCCTTAACTGACCCTTTATCCGTTACATGTATTTCTAACACTTCTCCAGTTTGTAGAGCATCCATTGCTCTCTTTGTTCTTACAATCGGCATTGGACATGCTAAACCTTTCGCATCTAACACTTGTTTTATATTCATCATCAATTCCTCCATTTTTTATTTATTTCATTATTCGTGCACTGCACAACGATTTGGACCAATCTCCATTTCACGCTCTTTATCCACACTTGGGTGAATTTTACCCATATTGGTTTGACGAATTTCTTCATATGCATTTGGCTGAGGTGGTAAGTTTTCTGTTACAACTTTACGGAACTCTCCCTCATCCTCAATATTTAATCCTGCATTATGCTCAAATAAATCTTTTAATTTTGCACTAACAATACCACTTTCGTTCATTTCACTTATTTTTGAATAATGAGCCGGTAACACAACTAAATTTTGAGATAGCTCTTTATATCGGCTATACAAAGTATTACGTAAATCACTCACCCAATCTTCAGCCTTACCAGCAAGATCAGGACGCCCAATTGAATCTACAAATAAAATATCGCCTGATAATAAATAAGAATCATCTACAATGAATGACGTACTTCCAATCGTATGTCCTGGTGAGTATAATGCGTCAATTACCATTTTAGTACCCCCCACCGTAATAACAGATCCTTCAACAAGCGGTTCGTATGAGAAAACAACTTCCTCTGCATCTTTTGGTGGTAACCAATACGTACCACCTACCTTTTCCGCTAACTTACGTCCTCCAGAAATATGGTCTGCATGTAAATGTGTATCCATTACATTCGTAATCGTAACGCCATGCTCTTTCGCAAATTCTTCATACGCTTCAACTGTTCTTACTGCATCAATAACTGCTGCTTCACCGTTTGAAATGACCATATAAGATAAACAGCCTTTTCCAAGACGGTTAAACTGATACATACTTCCGCCATTTTTTAAATCTCCAACTTTTACAGGCTTTACATGTTCACTCCATGCCTTCATACCACCAGCTAAATAATAAATATTTTCTAATCCAGCCTCTGTTAACTGCTCTGCCACAAATATAGAAGACCCTTCTTTTGCACATACTACTAAAACATCTTTATCCTTAGGTAATTCACTTACAATATGTTCTACACCATCTAACAAATCAAAATAAGGTTTATTAATAGAAGAAACTTGTTTTCCTTCAATTTTCCAATCTTCATAATCCTTCTCATTACGAACATCTAAAATAAACAACTCTCCGAATAAAACTTTCTCTGCAACATCTTTCGCTTTTAACGATTTAACACTCATTTAATTACCCCCATAGGTATATTTTCATTTAAAAAATTTTATTTTTTCACATTCCCTTGCCACTCTAACATACCTGGAATGACATTTTTCACATTTGCATAACCTTGCTCTTTCAACATGTGGCAAGCTACATCACTACGGTTACCAGTTCGGCAAACAACATAAATTTGTTTCGTCTGATCTAACGCTGCACTGTCTAACTCTCCTAACGGCATCGAAATGGCCGATGGAATATGACCAAAAGCGAATTCCGCTGCTTCTCGAACATCTAATACAATACACTCTTCCTCACTTAATAATATCTCTTCCAACTCTGCATTCGTAATTGTATGAGGATACTTTGCTACTTCATTCACTTCATGCTCATGCGCTTTCCTAATGTAATGCATCAAAACATCGCCCTCTTGTTTCGTCCCGATATATTGATGTCCTACTTTACTCGCCCAACTTTTTATATCTACCGTAGAACCTTTATCTGTTGCCTTAACTTCAATCACTTGCCCTGGTGCTAATCCCTCTATCGCCTTCTTCGTTTTCACAATCGGCATCGGACAAGCCAACCCTTTACAATCTAAACTCATATCCACTTTTATATTCATAATCGATTCCTCCACAATTTATATACATATACCTGCAGGGGTATATTAAAATGTTTTTGAAAATCTGTCAACAATTATGTTTGACAGATTATCGGCTTTTTACAAGTAATTGAACAGCTTCTTTAATTAACTCTTCATTTGAACCATTACCACTTTCAAACTGTTCACGCAAACATTGCTCTAAATTCGTTCCAACAACGAGCCCAATTGTACGATCAAGGGCAGAACGAGATGCCGTTAACTGTGTAATAACTTCTCGGCAATCCTTTCCTTCTTCCATCATACGAAGCACACCACGAACTTGACCTTCAATACGTTTCAATCTATTTTTCATATCTTGATTATATTCCATCCTATAATCACCTCATTACCATTATGTCACTATTTATAACCTATGACAATATATTATACCCTATAGGGTATTTTGTAAACCCCTATTTTAAATTTTCACCTTATATGTTCGCAAAACAAAAAATAAAACCTTAATCTATAAGTTTTTATCTTCCACTAAATCTTGAAGTAGCAGATGAAAAATATCAATATACAACACGTTCTGGCAGTACTGTCCCATACAATTTAAAACCACCATCTACATTCTTTACCTTATATCCTTTTTCCATTAACATGCGCGCTGCAACATACCCTCTCATACCAAGTTGACAAGTGATATATATTTCTTTGCCCATTGGCACTTCATCCAATCGATCACGTAATTCATCTAACGGAATATTAATAGAGCCTTTAATCATTCCTTGTTTTAGTTCATTGGGCTCCCGAACATCTATAAGATATCCACCATTGTCAACAATACGATCTATTTCATGCCATTGTACCGTTTCCACAAAACCATTTACTATATTACTTGCGGCATACCCCACCATGTTTACTGGATCTTTTGCAGAAGAATACGGCGGGGCATATGATAATTCTAAATCTGGTAAATCGATTACAGCTAAGTTTGCCTTCATTGCCGTCGCGATAACATCTATACGCTTATCTACCCCGTCACGCCCTAAAGCCTGTGCTCCGTAAATCTTTCCGCTATCTTTATTAAAAATTAATTTTATTAGCACTGGCGTAGCATTCGGATAGTATCCTGCATGAGAATTTGCCTGTACATGTACTACCTCATAGGGTATATTTAATCGTTTTAATATTTTCTCATTTACTCCAGTCGAAGCAACTGTTAAATCAAAAACTTTAGCCACAGAAGTTCCCATCGTACCTTTATATAAAGACTCCGTATGGCCATGAATAATATCTGCTAACATACGACCTTGACGATTAGCGGGCCACGCTAAAGGAATCATCGTTTCTGTTTCTGTAACAAAATCTTTCACTTCAATCGCATCACCAATTGCATATACATATGGGTCAGATGTTTGAAATTTCTCATTTACCTTTATCGTTCCTCTAACTCCTAATGATAATCCTGCATCTTTCGCTAAACTACTCTCTGGTTGTACACCAATTGCTAAAATAATCATATCTGTTTTTATAACTGAGCCACTTTTTAAACGTACAACAGTCCCATTCTCTTCTAACGCATCTACACCATCTTCAAAAACAAGCTCAACATTGTGCACCTTCATATGCTCATGTACATATGCCGCCATTTCGTAATCAATTGGTGGCATCACTTGATTTGCCATCTCTACAAGAGTAACCTCAATCCCGCGTTCTCTTAAATTCTCAACCATTTCCACTCCAATAAATCCTCCACCAATAACCGTCGCATGACGTGGTTTCTTCTCATCAATATACGCTTTTATACGATCTGTATCAGGTACATTTCGTAACGTAAACAACGCCTTCGCTTCTTCAATGCCCGGAATAGGTGGAACAATTGGTTTCGCCCCTGGTGAAAGAATCAAAACATCATATTCCTCGTTATATGTTTCATCTGTAGTTACATTCTTTATCGTAATTGTTTTCTCTTCTTTATTAATCTTTACAACTTCACTCAATACACGTATATCTAAATTAAAACGTTTTGACATCCTTTCAACAGTTTGTACTAATAACTTTTGTCTTTCTGTAATGACACCGCCAATATAATATGGCAATCCACAGTTTGCGAACGAAATGTATTCACCGCGTTCAACCATAATAATTTCATCTTCCTCACTTAAACGACGAAGCCTTGCAGCTACTGATGCCCCGCCAGCAACTCCGCCTACTACAACAATTTTTCTAGACATATTTCGAACCTCCATATTATTTAATTTTCTCATGCATCACACAGAAAAACCTATACCTGTATGGGTATATGATAGAGTATAAAAAATTTATTTTCAATCAATATGTCTTTCTTTCACAAATTTGAAACAAAAAAAGAACTTAGATATTTCCAAGTTCTTTACGAATGAAGCCATCCATCGTTCTATCGTCATACTTCCTATAATCTCTTTGTAAAACTATACTCCATGTTCCCGCCTAGGGCTGCCGCTGTATCACCAGTTTCTCTAAAATCATGTGTATATATTTTTTCAAATGAACCGAAATCTACTTGCTTATAAAATTCAAAACAAGGGAATCCATCATGCTCCCCTTGAATATCAATACTACCATCCTGTTTCACACATACATTTAATACATAATCCACAGGAGGTGCATATACATTTAATGGATTACTTGCACTCGCACTCATTTTGAATTGCACACCTTCAGAATTCCATGTGATATCAGTGCACACAATATTTTCTGTACTTGCTTTCCCTGTTCTTTTACTCACAGAACCATCTGGACTTGTAATCTTCTCGGTCGTAATACCCGTGTTCGCATATGAAAACACTTCTTCTTTATAGAAATCAACTACTACCTCTTGCTCAACTCTAGAGCGCATCGCATTTACCGCATACGGTGTGAATTCACGTGAATCACCTTCGAATTGAATTACTTTTCCTGTTTCCATATCCTTCTTAGCCTCAGTCCAAGACATTGGAATAAATACACTGGCTCTAATTTTCACGATATTAGTCATAAGAAACACCTCTATAATTTTATTTTAGATGCTGAATGCTTATTAAATAAAACAGACCATAATTTCAATCCTAAAACCAATAGATTTCTCTTTTACTTTTCTATTTCCTTCTAAAAAATAACGCTATATTTATGTTTAGACTGTCGTTTTAAAGCTATATTCCATCTCTCCAGCTAGTGCTGCTGGGGTATCATCCGTTTTTCTGAAATCATGTGTGTATATCAATTCAAACGAACCAAAATCTACTTGTTTATAAAATTCATAGCAAGGGAAACCATCATGTACACCTTCAATATTCACAGTACCACTTTCATTAGCTCGTATAGTCAAAAAATAATCAGCTGCAGGTGCTGCTGCGTTTAAAGGATTACTTGCACTTGCTCTCATTTCAAATGAAACTTCATCTTCACTCCATACAATATTTGTACATACAATGTTTTCTGTACTTGTTTCTCCCTTTTGATACTCAATTGAGCCATCTGAATTTGTAATCTTCACGGTGACGATACAAGCATCTGCATATGTGAAAATTTCTCTTTTATAAAAATCAATATTCACTTCTTGTTCTAACCTTGAACGCTTTGTGTTCACTGCTTGTGGTGTAAACTCACGTGCATCTCCAGCATATTCAAACACTCTTCCTGTTGCAGGTCCTTAATAGGTTCCAGCGATGCATATGGTGCAAATACACTCCCTCTAATTTTCACGATATTAACCATGTGAAACCTCCATTGATTCTATATTATATAAATCATTATTTGTTCTACCGACATAATATAGTCAATTTGATTGACTATATTATGTATAGTACAATAGGTATTACATATAGTCAACTTAATTGACTACAAGTGCGGAGGTTATATATATGGATCAAACATTTAACGAGTTAGATCTTACATCGCTTTTATCATTATCATTTAGCACATTAATTACTGAGCTACATGATAAATTAAGTGAATTAGGATTTGAGGATATTAGGCCAGCACATGGTTTTATGTTCAAACGCATCCTTCCTAATGGGGCAACTGGTATAGAGCTAGCTGAGTATTTAGGGATTTCCAAACAAGCTATAAGTAAAATGGTGGATTCTCTTGAGAATAGTGGCTACGTTACACGTAAAACACACCCTACTGATAAAAGGGGTAAAATCATTGTTTTAACCGAACGTGGTTTAGCAGTAATGAAAGCAAAAGAAGAAATAGTAGCTGAAATAGAGCAGCGCTGGATTGAAAACATAGGTACAGAACGAATGCAAATGCTAAAAGAAGATTTAACAACATTCGTTACTAAAGAAAATACAGAGAAATTATCATCAAATATACGACCTGTCTGGTAAACAAAAACGAATCCATTTTAATTCATCTTCTTCAAAATGGATTCGTTTTTCTATAGCTGTATTAAAAATCATGAATTTCTTTACATTTTATTCTACTGAATATATTTTTTACGCGGTATATAATTCCATAACTCTCTTCACAACCAACTCCGCTGTATTCTCCTCCGATGGCATCAATAAATTCGTAACCGGTCCATACACAACAGGGTTTAATTCCACTTCATACCCACCATATGAGAATTCTTCCTTCGTTGGTAAGTAACCAATATATCCATTCGTATATCCACCAAAGAAAGCTAATTCATTTTGAAGATTCTCTTTCACTTCTAATGCCGTTTCCGAAAAAGGTTCCATCGGTACACCTGAAAACATACCATCATTAACTTGAAACAGTTGCACTTCTAAATTGATACTTAACTGCCGAATACCTTGCTTATATTTCTCTAAAACGATAGTAAGCCATTCATCCGTATTCACACCCCACTGCTCTTCAGCTAACTGGGCCATGCTTCGTATCTCATCAATTTCAGGAATATCCTTCAACTTCATTTGCATCGTACTCGAAACTGTTCTTACATTTACAATCGGGCTATAAATAACTGTTGGAAGCATCGTTAATATATGTCCACTAAGTATGTGAGCCATTTGTTTTAATGCTTTCCTTGAACCTCGATACTTCGCATTCACATTACCAGCAGCACCTTGAACAATCATAACAGGACAATTTACGGTCTTCTCAAGAATCTCTCTTGTCATCCCCGGATAGTCTGCTGATAATACATCACTATCACCTTTTAAAACATTCGGATGCGCCGTACAAAATACTACAATCCCAGATAACTCCTTCGTTTCAGCATCTCTTATTGCTAACATGCCAATTCGTTTATCTACAACACCACCTATATTTGTGCCCATCTTTGCTCTTCCATCAGATGTTCGCTCTCTTCGGTTGACCCCAATATCACCTGTCGTAACACCCCAGCCTACTTCGCATCGCTTCAAGTTTTTATTCGCAGTAACAGCACCGTGTACTACATTATTTACTAAAATCGTTTTATACGACTGTACGAGCGGATTATCACCGACCGTTTCTGGACCAGAGTGGGTATGTGTATAAACAACTGTTATTTGCTCAAATGGAACATGAAGTTCTCTTGCTACTCGCTCACGAATCATATTCGTATCTTCTATTAACATTCCAATATTATCAATGCTTATAAACACAGTTTTCATTTCATCTTTTTCAAATACAAAAACCGTTCCATAAATACGTTCTTCAATATTATTTATTCCTGTCTCTCTATGGTATCCGACAAAATCAATACCTATAGGCGGCGTAATATCCACCTTACCTACCCCTACTTTGCCCATTTGAACCTCTCCATTTCTCTATGTAACTCCCTTTTTTCAAGAATAACATATTTAACTTAGTTCCAAATAAAAAGAACGGACACAGTATCCTATGTCCGTTCTTCCCCTCACACATACTTCCGATGCACCATCTTCCCATCATAAGAAAACACAACGCCCTTACTCTCCACAATAGACTCCATATGCACCGTTCTTCCCCATAGCTGATGAAGATATGGTAATACCTTTTCTAAGTATTTTAAATCGAGCTCGATTCCTTCGTAACTATGTTTAATGTATAATTCTCCGTTCTTTAAGTAGTCTCCATCTTCTACTACTAAGTACGGGAACCCACCATTTGTCCGCATATTTACAAGTTGATCACGCACATTTTCCCATTCTTTATCTATTACTTTATATTCTTTTCCTTGGCGCTGGAATAAGTACATATCTTCTCGCATAACAAGATCTTTATTTAAGTAGTTTCTTAGGAACGATACGTCCCATTCAATTTCGCGTACTTCAAACATTTTGTCACGGCCAGATCCTGGTTTTACGCCTCGTCGCTTCATTTCTTCTGTTGGATTGTTGTACCGTTCTTCAATATCTTCAAAGATTTTAATACCTAGGTAGTATGGATTAATACTTGTTTTTGATGGCTGTACAACACCTGCATTTAATTTCGCAAATTCAATAGCTTCATCAGAGGTTAAGTCCATTTCACGAAGTATGCGTTGATGCCAGTAGGATGCCCAGCCTTCGTTCATGATTTTCGTTTCAAGCTGTGGCCAAAAATATAACATTTCTTCGCGCATCATCGTTAATATATCACGCTGCCAATCTTCTAACTCACGGCTATATTCTTCAATAAAGAGCAGTAAATCTTTCTCTGGTTGTGGTGGAATTTTCTTCTTTTTACGCACATTAGAACGTTCCTGCTTTTTATTGCGATTATCTAAATTCCATAAATCATCGTATTGCGACACCTTTTTCTTTTCTACTTCTTCATCTTCTAAATCATCAATACTCCATGCGAGCTTCGGACGCATAAGCGACGGATCAATATGCTCTTGAATGGCAAGTACAGCATCTAAAAATGTTTCTACCTCTGCCTTTCCGTACTTATGCTCATACGCTTTCACACGGTCCGCTGTTGCCGCCATACTCTCTACCATATCTCGCTTCGTATTTGAAAAACGAATATTATTTTTGAAGAAATCACAGTGTGCTAAAACGTGCGCTACAATTAATTTGTTTTGAATTAAAGAGTTCGTATCTAATAAAAAGGCGTAACATGGATCAGAGTTAATAACGAGTTCGTATATTTTACTAAGTCCTAAATCGTATTGTAATTTCATTCTGAAAAATTGTTTTCCAAAACTCCAATGTGAAAACCTTGTCGGCATCCCATATGCACCAAATGTATAAATAATTTCCGCTGGACATATTTCATAACGCATCGGATAAAAATCAAGCCCAAATCCAGTCGCAATTTCCGTAATTTCCGCAATCGCATATTGCAGTGCTTTATCGTCACTTGCTCTCATTATTTTCCCTCCTTACACTTTCCCTTAAGAAAGTGTATGATGAAGAACAAGCTTTCATGAGGATTGATTGCATAATAAAAAGACACCCCCGCAAAAACGAGAATGTCTCATCTATTAACCTTCAATAATCTCCATCTTCTCCGTAATCGGAGTACGAGCTTTTCCTTCTGGTGCTTTATCGAAATAGCCGATATGAAGAATTCCAACGATACGTTGGCCTCTTGTTAAACCGATTCCTTCTATAAATAATGGATTGTAGTTTAATCCGCCTGATTTCCAAACACAACCTAATCCACGTTCCCAAGCAAGAAGTTGGAAGTTTTGCATAAATGCACATGTTGCAGCGTAATCTTCGTCACGCTGAATTTGACGTGGATCTTCATTCATATATACAACGATTTGTGCAGGTGTGCTTAAAAAACGATCTGATAAAATTTTACCGCGTTTCGCTCTTTCTTCTTCTGTGAAAGAGTTTAATACTGCGTCTACTAATTTCTTGCGGCCTTCTCCGATGTATAGTTTACAATTCCATGGTTCACGGTGCTTATGATTAGGTGCCCATGTTGCGTCGTTTAATAGTTCAATTAATAAATCTTTTTCTACTGCTTTATCTGTAAATGTACGTACAGAACGTCTTTCTTTAATCACATTTGCGATGGAAGTATATGTAGTCATATTTATCTCTCCCTTATTTTTATCTATATGTATAAGTTCATCGTTAGTATTGATATTGATTTTCAATTTCGATTATACCTTAGTTTTTTACTATTAATCAATGTTTTATGTTGGAAAACTTCTAAAAACGTCATTTCATGCTGTGAATAAAAAAACTTAGCTTGTTCACAAGTATTTCACATTTTATGGAAATGATATGTGTACAGTTTTCTACATTATCCATCTAGGAGGAGTTTACATGTACAAAAAAATCGCTGTTTGTATGACTATGGCAGCATTATTATGCGGGATATCCACCTTCCCTATATCCGCTGCCACGCCAAAAGAAGTAACACTGCATCACCATAACCCAATTTCAGAAGAAGAAATGCAATCGCTAGAAAAACTCGGCTATAACAAACATGAAATTTGGAAAGCTGCTCATATTGCAAGAATTAGTAATAAAGAAATAAAAGATGTTTTAGCTTACTATAAGCAAAATAAATCTTGGGAGAAAACAGCCGAGCATTTCGGTATAGATCCAAGTAAGCTGAAAAAGCATCATATGAATAAAGAAACAAAGCAAGCACTGCTACAACAGTTAGCAACTATGCAAAAATCCACACCGGATCAGCTAAAGCAAAAAATGAAAGAATATAACATCAAATTGCGTCATCTTACTGTGTTAACAATCATCTCTCAAAAAAGCAATACTCCTCTTGATGATGTATTAAAGATGAAAAAAGATGGAATGGACATTAAACAAATTGCCGAAAAATTAAATGTAAAAAGAGAAGATATACGAGCGGAAATGATGAAATTAGTGAAGTCTATTAAAGAACAAAAAACAAATTAAAATGCTAAAAAGGAAGAGCCATTCACCACTCTTCCTTTTCTTTATGAACTTTCAATTTTTAAGTATAAATTCCCGTCTTTCCCAAAAACTAACACAAGTAAATGATATATGTTAGGGGTGAGAAAATGTTCGGTTTATCATCTAAAAAATCAAAAAAGACTAATACAAAAACACTTTGTTCTATCCCAGAATTTATACAAACCATGAAAGAATCAAGCGATTTTGTCTCTTATAACATACTTAAAGATGAAACGTTGTGCTTGTTTTATTATAAATCTGTCGTGGAAGCACTTATTATTAAACAATTCATTTTAACTCCTCTAAAAAAGGAATCGGACCAAATCCAAAACATCTCTGATTTATGTAATATCATCTCTATTGAAGACATTATTACCTCCCCTTCTATTGATGATATTCGTGAAAAATTATTAGGTGGATATATTTTAATACGCTTAAAAAACAATTCGAATCCTGATCAATATGCTTTAATTCGTGCCGAAAGTACTGTTTTAGGAAAACGATTATATAACGATACAGAAAATGAGTATAGCGTAATCGGACCTAAAATCGGTTTCGTTGAAAACCTTGATACAAATATCCACTTATTACGCCGAAATATCGTAACGGAGCAACTCATTTTTAAAGAAGTTACCGTCGGATCTATATCAAAAACGAAAGTAGCAGTTGCTTATATAGAAGGAATTACAAATGAACAATTTGTCAACACAGCAATTCAACGGCTAGAAGACATTGACTTTGATGTCCCATTTGATTCAACTATGATTGAGCAATTTATTAGTGATAATAGCAATTCACCTTTTCCTGTTCTATTACCTACAGAACGATTAGATCGAGCTGTATTTGCATTAATTAACGGGGAAGTTTTAATCTTAACAGATGGCTCTCCATATGCTTTATCAGGACCAACAACGTTACTGGATTTTTTCATTTCACCAGAAGATTATTATTTACCGTGGATGATTGGATCGTTCTTTCGTATTATTCGTTTTTTCGGAGCTATATTTTCTCTTTTTTCCTCCGCTATTTATACAGCGGCTTTAACATATCATTATCAAATGATCCCTGCCGATTTACTAGGTCCTATTATTTTCTCGAGAGCTAACGTACCTTTCCCTCCTATTCTAGAAGCACTCTTTTTAGAAATTACAATTGAATTGCTCCGTGAAGCTGGAGCGCGTTTACCGACAAAAGTCGGACAAACAATCGGGATTGTTGGGGGGATTGTAATTGGCCAAGCATCCGTGGAGGCAGCTTTGACAAGTACAATTTTATTAATTGCAGTTGCTTTATCCGCTCTTGCATCTTTCACAACACCAACAGTAAAGATGTCTTCTACTATCCGGTTGTTACGCTTTCCGCTTATTCTTTTAGCCGGTGCATTCGGAGGATTAGGCCTCGCTGTCGGATTTGTATTTATTTTAGCTCATTTAATTAAATTAAAATCGCTTGGATCACCTTATTTGTTACCTTTATATCCATTTCGTGGTTTAGGTACAGCAGAAGGTTTTCTTCGATTACCATTTAGTCAAACGGCACAAAGACCTTCTTTTCTTAGACCAAAATCAAAATGGCGCTACAATCCAAACAAATCGAAGCAAAAACGTGATGGTGAGAATGAATGAAGAAAATTTTATTGCACCTTATTATCATTATCTTCTTCATTTTACAAACTGGCTGTACACAAACGTATATAGTGGATACGCAGCGTATTATTCATGTCGCTGGATTTGACATCACTAAAAACAAAAGATTCCAAGGAACTATTCTCTTCCCAGAGTACACACATGGTGTAAAGTCTAAACCAGAAACTCAATCAACATCTGCCCGTTCACTTGAGACAATCGCTTCACGATTAAATGCAAAATCACCTCACAATGTCGTTGTAGGTCAAATGCGTGTCGTCCTATTTGGAAAGGCTCTAGGAGAACGCGGAATGGGAGAGATTATTACTAACTTACAACGTGACCCAAATATCGGGCGCGATGTACAACTAGCAATTGTAGATGGATCAGCTGAGGAACTTTTAAATTACGGAAAAAAAAATGGATCTTTATACATTGCTGATTTACTTGAACAAAATATCCGAAATGAGAACATTCCACAAACCGCATTAGACATTTTTTTATATAATTACTACTCTTCTGTATGTGATGCCTATGTCCCTTATCTTAAAATGGACGATAATCATTCCGTCGCTGTCAAAGGACTTGCTTTTTTAAAAGGCGATAAAGTCGTTATGTATACGGATAAAAGACATTCTGTTTTAGCAAAATTACTTATTAACCCTACGAAAAATGGACGTTACGAAGCAGCGATAACAAAGGATAAACATAAAGGTATGGTTGTTATACAAAACTTAGCTGGGGAAAATAAGTATGATATAGATCAAACTGGCGACATACCAAAAGTAAAAATCCATTTAAAATTAAATGGATTAATTAAAAACTCTCCAAATTGGATTGATCTAAGAAAAAAAACAAATATCAACTATATAAAAAAACAAATTGAAAGAAATGTTGAAAAAGACTGTGAAGATTTAATAAAACAATTTCAAGAAAAGAAAATTGATCCTTTAGGAATACGAGATGAAATTAGAAGCCATACGAGAAAATGGAATATAAAACAAATTCGAAATATGTATCAAAATGTAGCGGTGGATATAAATTTAGATCTTAATATTGTACAATCTGGAATCGGGGAATAGTGAGGTGAAATGAGCAATGAATACAATGAATAAAACAAAAACTGTCTCTCCATATTTTGCATTTATTTTATTGCATTCTCTCCAAATCGGAATAGGAATTCTCGGATATCAACGTGTAATTTTGAAAAATGCAGGTTATGATGCTTGGATTTCTCTTATTATTGCAGGTATTGCAACTCATATTGTACTGTTTTGTATGTTAAAAATGCTTGAAAAAGACGGAGATTTAATTAGCATTCATACAACAACCTTTGGAAAATGGATTGGCTCTATATTTTCTGTAATTTTCACTCTCTATTGCTTATTATTTTGCCTTACTGTTCTTCGTACATATATGGAAGTAATACAAGTTTGGATCTTTCCTACCATTAAGTTATGGAAACTTACGCTTATGTTTTTATTAGTCACTTACTACATTATAAAAGGTGGCTTCCGTTCTGTGACAGGGATATGTTTTTGGGGTATTGTTCTTCCTATGTTCGTTGTATTCTTTTTAGTCTATCCGATGAAGTATGCACATTTTCGTAATATTTTACCTATTTTTACGCATTCCCCTTTCGACATACTTGTGTCAGCAAAACAATCTGCATTAGAATTTCTCGGATTTGAAACAATTCTTATCTTCTATCCCTTTATTGAAAAAGGAAAATCTTTAAAAAGATGGGCTCACGCAGGGATTGTTTTTAGCACTCTAATTTATGTAGTTTTAGCTATTGTATCATTTATGTATTATAGTGAAGGACAATTGAATCACACTATTTGGCCTACTTTAACGATGTTAAAAATAATTAAAGTTCCTTTTATTCAACGGTTCGAATATATTATTATTTTTGTTTGGTTTTTAATAATTTTGCCGAATCTTTGTTTAACTATTTGGTCATCATGTCAAACGATGAAGCGTTCCTTTCATATTTCATTTAAATTTACACTACCATTTTTTATTTTCATCGTTTTTACAGCTTCTTTATTTTTTAAAAATCGGGAAAGTATCAACGCATTAAATACTGTACTATCTCAAGCGGGATTGTATATTGTATACGCTTATATCCCAATTTTATTTCTAGTTCATTCGCTAAGGTGGCGCTTCAAAAATCAGTCAAAAAAATCTTCAACCGATACACCGTAATCTCTGATACAATTTGATTAATACATTTGTAAAGGGGACAAGCGAATGAAAAAGTATGTATTTTCTTTACTTGCAGTACTAAGCTTAATTCTTGCTGGATGCGGAAGTACTGGTACAAATGACCAAAAATCTTCTGAATCAAAAAAAGAAGAACATGACCACGCATCGCACACTCAGCAAGCTGACATTCAAGAGAAAACAAAAGGAGTCGACACACTCCCGACCTTCCTAGATAAGCTTGATCCACAAATGAAAGATATCTACACCGTGGCTGGACAAAATGTAGAGCTATTAGATTGGATTCCATGCTATTGTGGTTGCGGCGAAAGTGTAGGACATAAAAATAATAAAAACTGCTTTATCCGTGAAATTAAAAAGAATGGTGAAGTTGTTTGGGATTCCCACGCAACGACTTGCGTCAATTGCCTAGAAATCGCAGTTGAATCTGCTTCCATGAAACAAAAAGGAAAATCAACGCTAGAAATTCGTAACTATATCGATAATAAATATAAAGAAGGCTATGGCAAACCAACACCTACGCCAATGCCAAAAGCTTAAAAAACGAGGAAACTCCTCGTTTTTTCTTTTCATTCACTTTTTTTCTTAACAAATTCTTTCAAGTGTATTTCTCCTTACTTATCACACACTATATATAACTCTCGGTAAGGAGGGTACACAGTGCAAACATATAACGACTATGATAAAGCTCTCTATTACACGTATTGCTGTAATTGGGATAAATTACTCGTTCTCATGGTTCAAACGAACGATCAATTATTTTCTAAGCGTATTGAGCATTTTTTACACGCTTATCAATACAGCAAGGAACTACCAGAAGTTGATAAACAATTGCAGCTCCTATTTCAATATATTGACCATGCATCCCAAAAGTCGCATGTAGAAGAAGTAGAACAAATTCAAATGTAAAATATAGCGCTATTCTCTTCCGGAGAATGGCGCTTTTTTAAAATGTTTATATCAATAAAAGTTTCTCCTTATAAAACTTTTATTGATAAACATATTTTTTCTTTCTTTTCCATACCACTTCATACTATAATTTAGTATGTAACTATTATAAGAGAGGTATAAAATATGGGACGAGAAAAAAAGCAAGAATATGCTTTACTTACCGCATGGGGAGCTTCTTTTATCGCTACACTAGGAAGTCTGTACTTTTCCGAAATCATGAAATTTGAGCCTTGTGTTCTTTGTTGGTATCAACGTATTTTTATGTATCCATTCGTTTTATGGCTTGGTATCGCTGTAGCAAAGAAAGATTATCGCATTGCAAGTTATTCTTTACCAATTGCAAGTATTGGTGCTTGTATTTCTTTATATCACTATGCAATTCAAAAAGTCGCAGCATTTTCAGCTGCTGGGGCAGCTTGTGGACGTGTACCATGTACGGGAGAATACATAAACTGGTTCGGCTTTGTGACAATCCCGTTTTTAGCACTTATCGGCTTTATTACAATCGCTGTTTGTAGCTTTATTGTCATCAAAAACAAATAAGGAGATGAAAGAATGAAAAAAATGCTTATATTTGGTGGTATTATTATCGCCTTGTTCGTGGCAATTTTTGCTGTAACACAAATGGAAGAAAAAAATGCTACTAGTCAAAAGATTGATAATCCTACTGAAAGTAAGACAAACGGTCCTGACTACTACACAAATAAAATTTCTCTTTCAGATCTTCAAAAGAACTTAAAAGAGAAAAAAGAAGAAACAGTATACTTTTATCAAACATCTTGCGTTCATTGCCAAAAATTATCTCCTGTCCTAGTGCCAATGGCTAAAGACTTAAACGTTGATATGAAAGTTATGGATATTGAAAAATTAGATGCTCCTTGGGATGAATATAAAATTCAAGGTACACCAACAATCATTCATTTTAAAGATGGCAAAGAAGTGAGCCGTATTAGCGGTGAACAGCCGAAAGACAAATTAAAAGAATGGCTTGAGCAAACGAAAAAGTAACGAGAAAAGGAAACTCCTTCTACACATGAAATGGGCGTAAAATCCCACACTAATGTATAAGGAGGGGGTTTTATGCCAGAAGTAAGATGTTCTGTTTCCAACTGTTCTTTTTGGGGACAAGGTAACTTTTGTCAAGCAAGTGCGATCATCGTTCAGCCTGATGCAGATGAAACTGGTCAAACTGAAAATGATTCATATACAGCTGCTGTTTTAACAAACGAAACGCTAGAAAGTTCTGTAGCAACGAGTGTAGAGACTTGTTGTCATACATTTAAGCCTAGATATTAACAATTATTCCACCTCATATACGTGAGGTGGTTTTTTCTTTCTCTCTTCTTGTTTACGTCATCTCTAATTCTCCCTATAATAAAGTTAACATTTTTATGAATACGAAGGTGAAATACTATGGCTAAAACAATTGCAGATATCGCCAAATTGGCTGGAGTTGCAAAAAGCACAGTCTCTCGTTACTTAAACGGCGGATATGTAAGTGATAAAACAAAACTTAAAATCGAAGGTATTATTCAGGAAACAAATTTCTCTCCCAATACATTTGCTCAAAGTTTAAAAGCAAAAACAACAAATTTAATTGGTGTCATCATCCCCCGATTAGACTCCTTCGCTACAATGAAAACACTTATCGGGATCGATAAAACATTACAGGAAAATAACTATCAAATGCTTGTAGCAAATGCAAATCAAACAACCGGAACTGAAATACAAGCAATTGAAAACTTTATAAAACAAAAGGTAGCTGGCATTATTTTATTAACAAAAACATTAACGAATGAACATCAAAAAATTATGGCTAATTCAAACATCCCTATTTTATTCGTCGGGCAAGAATATAAAGATCAATATTGCCTCGTTCACGATGATTATGATGCAGCTTATGAGTTAGGGGCATACGTTTTATCGCAAGGCCATCGACATATTGCCTATTTAGGGATAGAAAAAGATGATATTTCTGTTGGAATAAATCGAAAAAATGGTTTTCAAAAAGCAATTGAAAATTTAGAACCGACTTGCAACGTTTCATATTACGAAACAACTTTCCGCATAGAAGATGCCATGAAACAAGTACAACATATTTTAGATAATAATCGCCCAACTCTTATCGTATGTGCTACAGATAACATCGCTCTTGGCGCAATGAAAGTCATTCACTCCCACTCTCTTTCTGTACCAGGTGATATTTCTGTAACAGGATTCGGTGGATATGATATTTCAGAAATGGTACACCCTAGTTTAACGACAATTGCGTTTGACTATGAGTATGCTGGAAAGCTTGCTGCCACTTCTCTTTCACAGCTTGTTGAAAACAAAACTATACCAAAAATATTACACTCTCGTTATACATTAAAAATCCAAGAAAGCGTTGACAAAATATAAAGGCGCTCTATAATAAAATTAAAACCGGTTCCACATTTTAAAAACAGGATTTTCAACATCATTTCCCTGTTTTTTATTTTAACTTTTTGAGGAACCGGTTCCACAAAAGAAAATTTATAGTAAGGGGGAATTTTTATGGATATGAAACAAATTGCAACTCAAGTAATACAGAATATTGGTGGAAAGGAAAACATTGTTCGTGCCACACATTGCGCGACTCGCCTCCGTCTTATATTAAAGGATGATACGAAAATAAACGCTGCAGAAATCGAAAACATCGATGGAGTAAAAGGTGCTTTTGCAACGACCGAGCAATATCAAATTATTTTTGGAACTGGCATAGTAAACAAAGTATATGATGAATTCTCAAAACTAATTGGAATAGCCGAACTAGATTCTACAACATCAAACGATATACCTAAGAAAAAAATGAATCCTATCGCCCGCCTAGCAAAGACACTATCTAATATTTTTGTTCCAATTATTCCAGCTATCGTCGCAAGCGGTTTACTTATGGGTCTACTCGGAATGTTGAAAGCGTTTAAATTAGTTCCTGGAGATCACTCACTTATCCAATTACTTGATATGTTCTCAAGTGCAGCTTTCATCATTTTACCTATTTTAATTGGAGTTAGTGCCGCTAAAGAATTTGGTGGAAACATTTTCTTAGGTGCAGTTGTTGGTGGTATATTAACTCACCCAAACTTAACAAATCCTTGGACTCTTTCAAATGCAAAACCCACTGTTTTACATTTCCTTGGTATGGATATTGATATGATTGGCTATCAAGGTACTGTTTTACCTATTTTATTATGTGTATATGTTATGAGTACAATTGAAAAAGAACTTCGAAAACGTGTTCCGAACTCTTTAGATTTATTAGTTACACCATTCTTAACAATTATTATAACTGGCTTTTTATCACTTATTATTATCGGACCAATTGGATATAAAATCGGTGACGGCATTACGTACCTTTTAAATACAATTTATCAATTTGCAGGACCAGTAGCTGGACTTATATTCGGTGGATTGTATTCAACAATCGTTCTTACTGGCTTACATCATAGCTTCCACGCTATTGAAGCGGGCTTACTCGCAAATAAAGATATCGGTGTCAATTTCTTACTCCCTATTTGGTCAATGGCGAACGTTGCACAGGGCGGTGCTACTTTAGCTGTCTATTTCAAAACAAAAAACAAAAAAACGAAAGAAATTGCAATTCCAGCAGCAGCTTCAGCATTTTTAGGAATTACAGAACCAGCTATCTTTGGTGTCAATTTAAAACTTGGTAAACCATTTATTGCAGCAGCTATTGGCGGCGCAATTGGAGGCGCTTACGTTGTTTGGATGCAAGTAGCGGCTAATGCATACGGTTTAACAGGTATTCCGATGCTTACAATTGTTGCACCTCTTGGCATGATGAACATGATTCACTATATAATTGGTTTCGCTATTGCAGTTATCACTGCTTTTGTTGCCACATTCATTTTATATAAAGAAAGTAAATAATAACGGGGTGAAAACCTATGTCAAAATATAAAACAATACTGCAATCTAATAAAGACGAATTACATTCTTTATATGAAATTGCAAACCAAGATTCATGGAAACCAATTTATCATATCCACCCACCATTTGGATTAATGAATGATCCTAACGGTGTATCATACTACAATGATGAATATCACGTTTTTTATCAGTGGTATCCATTTGGTCCCATTCATGGAATGAAGCATTGGGGGCATGTGAGGTCAAAAGACCTTATTAACTGGGAGCGTATGCCTGTAGCCATCATCCCTACTGAAAGCTATGAATCACACGGTGCATATTCTGGTAGTGCTATCGTAAAAGATGGCCTTCTTCATCTACTTTATACAGGGAATATAAAAAAGCCTGATGATTCCCGTGATGCAAAACAATGTATGGCAACAATGGATTCACAATATACGATGACGAAATATAGTAATAATCCTGTTATTGATATAATTCCTGACGGATATACAAAACATGTACGTGATCCAAAAGTCTGGAAACATAATGATATGTACTATATGTTACTCGGTGCCCAACGTGAAAATAAAACAGGAACTCTATTACTATACAAATCACAAGACCTATACAATTGGCATTTCCAAGGCGAAATTACAACAAACTTAAAAGAATTCGGATTTATGTGGGAATGCCCCGATTACTTCCAATTATCAGGGAAAGATGTACTTCTCTTTTCACCGCAAGGAATTGAAAAAGACGGAGAAAACTTTCACAATGTATACAATGTCGTTTATGCTATAGGCCATTTCGATATTAAAAATTTATATTTCCATGTTGATTCCTATTACGAAGCTGATAAAGGATTCGATTTTTATGCCCCTCAAACTTTAGAAGACTCTACTAGTCGTCGCCTATTGTTTGCTTGGGCAGGATCAAGTGAAATCACATATCCTTCTGATGATTATATGTGGGCTCATTGCCTAACACTTCCACGTGAATTAACATTAGAAGATAACATCTTAAAACAAAAACCAGTTTCAGAATTAACAAAACTACGAACAACAAAAAAAGACATTTCAGGAGATATAACAGCTGGATTAAATGTATTATCAACGCTTGATGATGAAGACTCCTATGAATTAATTGTTACACTTAAAACAGAAGATGCAAAGCGTTTTGGTCTTTCTCTCTTCCACAATGAGGAGGAATGTTTCCCCATTACATTTAATCGGGAACAAGGTACTATTTCTATAGACAGGGGCAACTTCTACCATCAATTTGGCGGAGAATATGGATTTGAACGCTGTAAAAAAATCAATATTCAAGATACGATAGAACTACAAATATTTGTAGATAAAAGCATCGTGGAAATTTTCTTATACGATGGTTCAACAGTCTTTACGTCCCGAGTTTTTCCCCGAAAAGACATGAAACATCATATCGCAATCTTTTCAGATGCAAAACTAAGCTTTACCATCACACAATATAAGCTGAAAAGAGGGATTGTATGAGAAATATCTTTTGTATAGGTGAACTATTAATTGATTTTGTGTGCCGAAATACTAACGTTTCTTTAGTAAACGGTTCAGATTTCGAAAAAAAAGCTGGTGGAGCACCCGCTAACGTTGCTGCTGCGATTACAAAATTAGGTGGACACGCTACATTTATGGGGCAAGTAGGAAACGACCCATTTGGTGAGTTTCTTGAACAAACTTTACAGCGTGCGCAAGTCGATACATCCATGCTCATAAAAGATAAACAAACAACACTTGCATTCGTATCCATCGATCAAGATGGCGAACGTGATTTTACTTTTATGCGTGGTGCAGATGGTGAATATCAATTCAATAGCATTGATTTATCAAAAATACAAACGAATGATTTAATACATTTCGGTTCAGCGACAGCTTTACTATCAAGCCCATTAAAAGAAACGTATTTTCAGTTGTTACAATATGCGAAAGATAAAGGCCATTTTATTTCTTTTGATCCAAATTATCGAAGTGCACTCATTACAAATACAGAACAATTCTCTCAAGATTGTCTAACCTTTATAAAACATGCACACTTCGTAAAAGTAAGTCAAGAGGAAGCTACTATGCTCTCTAAAGAGAGTGATTTACAACAAGCTGCACTCAAATTATTAAATTATGGCGCAAAAGTAGTAGCTATTACCCTTGGAAAAGACGGTACCCTTCTTGCGACAAATGAAGGTCAAACTATTGTCTCTTCTATTTCCATTCAACAAGTCGATACAACTGGTGCTGGTGATGCTTTCGTTGGAGCAATGTTATATCAGATTGCCCAAAGTGAACATACACTTTCGTATCATTTCAAAGACTTAACAGCATTTATCTCCTTTGCCAATAAAGTAGGCGCTATCACATGTACAAATTACGGTGCAATTGCCTCTCTTCCATCATTAACAGATATAAAAGCATACGATTAATCGTATGCTTTTTTACATCCCTCTCCAAAAATCATGCATAATAAAAAAGTACAAAATAACGAGAACGGCCGTCCCGCATAAGGTAATGCGCCGATATATACTCTTCTCTCCTTCCCTCGCTTTCACAAACGCCCAAATAAATCCGAAGAACAATATTAAATCAACATATGGAACATAAAAAGAAAAGACGAGAAACGCATATAAATACACGATAAATAAACAGGTCGTTACTAAGAAAACTTTAAACGCAAATTCACTTTTCATAATATAACCGCCCCCTATCTGTACTGTATTATATTCAACAAAATACAATAGTTGCAGTTAAACTCCAAGTATAAATAAGCTACCGTCTATAATACGGTAGCCATTACGGAACATTGTATTTCCGTTTATATATATTACTTAAAATCGAAGAAGGAATTTGCTCGTAACGAACTTTCTCTCCTGTTTCATCTATAATATACGAATTGTTTCCTATATAATATATTCCATCTTTTCGTTTTGAGTACACTGGATATCTTTCATTTGGCAATACCGTTTTCACTTTCGTTAACTGTCCATTTGGTTCTTGCCAATATATATCCGCGCGGTCTACTAACGTAAGTACTCCAATTTGTTCTTTTTCTATTTTTCGACCATTCCAGCTCACAACGCGATAACCAAGTTTATTCGCTTCATATTCGGGGCTCGTATGAAAACGAGAAATGATTACTTTTGTTTGTAATTGTACTCGGTCATATAACCATTGTATATCCCTGTCATGCATACGAATACAGCCATTTGATTCCCTACTTCCAATCGTCCATTCCCGGTTCGTCCCGTGAATTGCATATTCATTCTTATCTAGTCCAAGCCACCTCGTACCAAGAGGGTTATTCGGTGCACCCCCAGGTATTTTTTTTCGATGGTATTCTTTATTTTTAAATTTAGTTATAATACAAAAATTACCTTCAGGCGTAGGTGTACGATCTCTTCCAGTCGTTACTGGAAATGTTTTTGTGTAATTTCCATTTTCAAAAAAAGACAACTGGTTCGTCGTAAGATTTACTAATATTAAATGATCTGTATTAGCAAAAGCACTAACCGGTAGGATGAAAAATAATAGTATGATGAAACATAACTTTTTCAGCTATATCCCCCCTAGCGCTCCCTATAATAATTGGAATTAACATTACTTTGCTCTTATAAATGAAAACTATCCATTTACAATAACGCCCCCATTTACATGTATCATTTGCCCAGTAACATAGGATGAATCACCAGATGCCAAGTATACGTATGCCGGCGCTAATTCATATGGTTGACCAGGTCTTTGCATCGGAACATTGCTCCCAAACTGAGAGACTTTCTTCTCATCAAAGCTCGATGGAATAAGCGGTGTCCAAATCGGGCCTGGTGCAACACCATTTACCCGAATCCCTTTTTGCACTAACGATTGAGAAAGTGATCTTGTAAAAGCTACGATTGCTCCTTTCGTTGCGGAATAATCAATTAACGTTTCATTTCCTTCATATGCAACGATAGATGCCGTATTTATAATGACATCCCCTTTCTTCAAATGAGAAAGAGCTGCTTTCGTAACGTGAAAATAAGAAAAAATATTAATACGAAATGTTTTTTCTAGCTGTTCTGCTGTAATATACTCTAGCCCTTGCTGCGGATATTGCTGTGCAACGTTATTCACTAAAATATTTAAACTACCTAACTGCCGGGCGGTCTCTTCCACAATATCTTTACAATGCTGTTCATTACTCAAATCCCCCGGCAACAATACACACTTTACACCTTCTTTTTCAACACGTTGTTTCGTCTCATTTGCATCTTCTTCCTCATCTAAATAAGCAATCGCAACATTTGCTCCCTCTTTTGCAAAAGCGATGGAAACTGCTCGTCCAATTCCGCTATCTCCTCCCGTAATTAACACATTCTTCCCTTTTAACTTTTCACTTCCTTTATAGTTTGCATCTTCAAACTGCGGAAGGGGGCTCATTAATGATTCAATACCTGGCTGCTTATTTTGATGTTGCGCAGGCATTGTTATAAAGTTTTTTTGCTGTGGCATAGCTGCTTTCAACTCCTTTTCCTTAGCATGTGCACAATAAAAAGCTGAAATTCACACATCGTTTTACGATTAATATTCGAATTTAAGACACAAAATATGAATTGTTATAAACTTTTTATGCAAAACTATTGCAAAATAGATAAAAAACGAATATTATATATAACTGTTGTGAAAATTATTCGTAAACAGAAAGGATGTTTATATGTTTAACCTTTCAAAACATAAAACTTCTATTAAAACTGAAATTATGGCAGGTATTATTACCTTCTTAACAATGGCATATATCATTGTCGTAAACCCTGTTATCCTTGGAGATGCAGGTGTTCCATTTGAACAAGCATTTACAGCAACAATTATTGCTGCTGTTGTCGGAACATTATTTATGGCAATCTTTACAAACTTACCAATCGCAATCGCGCCAGGTATGGGATTAAATGCTTACTTCTCTTACTCTGTTGTAAAAGCGCATGAAGGCATGACTTTCGCAATTGCATTCTCTGCTGTATTCGTAGCAGGTATGATTTTAATTTTGCTATCATTTACATCTTTCCGTACAAAATTAATGGAAGCAATTCCTGAAAACTTAAAACATGCAATTACTGCTGGTATCGGGCTATTTATCGCCTTTATCGGTTTACGTTTAACAGGTATCGTTACAAAAAATGATGCAAACTTAGTTGGACTTGGTGATCTTCACTCTGCTCCAGTACTACTAGCATTAGCTGGACTTGGAATTACAATTGTCCTTATGTCTTTAAATGTAAATGGCGCACTATTTATCGGGATGCTATTAACTGGTATTATCGCTTTCTTCACGGGACAATTATCATTCTCAAACGGTGTTACATCAATGCCTGGTTTACCAGAAGGAATTATCGTTTCAAATCCAATTACTGCTGTATCTGACGTAATTAACTACGGATTATACGGCGTTGTATTCTCATTCTTCCTTGTTACACTATTCGATACAACAGGTACATTACTTGGCGTTGCACAACAAGGTGGATTTATGAAAGACGGAAAGCTTCCAAAAGCAGGACGAGCTCTTCTATCTGACTCATTCTCAGCAACTATTGGTTCTATGTTCGGAACGACACCATCAACAGCTTACATTGAATCATCTGCTGGTGTTGCAGCTGGTGGTCGTACTGGTTTAACAACTGTTACAGTAGCGGTTCTATTCGCACTAGCAGCATTCTTCGGACCATTAGTAAGTGCCGTTTCTGGTGTATCAGCTATTACTGCTCCCTCATTAATTATCGTTGGTAGTCTTATGATGGGTTCAGTTCGCCACATCGATTGGGACGCATTTGATGAAGCATTCCCAGCATTTTTAGTAATCTTAAGCATGCCACTTACATCAAGTATCGCAACAGGTATCGCACTTGGATTTATTTCATACCCACTTATGAAAGTGGCAAAAGGTAAATTCCGTGCTGTTCACCCACTTGTGTATGTATTTGGAATTTTGTTTGCTTATCAATTGATATTCTTACCACATTAAAATCCCTCATAAAGAGGGATTTTTTTATACATAAAAAGTAGAGCATCGAAATTCGATGCTCTACTTTCCTTTTTTAAAAGCAATATAAAAAGGCTACAGAGAAATTCTTCTCCGCAGCCTAATATTTATTTTTGCAAGAACGCCTGCAAATCTGCAAACTGTCTCTTTGCATCTTCATAGCCTTGCTCATATAGATTTTGTAGTTTTGCTGTATCTTTTTCCATACGATCTACTTGAAGCGGTACTTCTGGACGAATAACAAATAAATTCCCAGCTTGTTCTTCTTTTTCAATATAGTGAAGTGTTTCATTATACACTTCATAACGATTTAGCATCGTGTTCACAAGGTTCGGATATTTTTTATAAGCTTTCGCAGCAATCCACCCAAATCTTGATTTTTTCTTTGCGTAACCATGATTTCTCGTTAAAATTACGACTGATTTTTTAAATCCATCTTCCTGTGCTTTACGAACTGGAATTGGATCAGAAATCCCGCCATCTAACAGTTGCTTACCACGATAATTTACTACTGGTGCAATGAAAGGCAATGAACTAGACGCTTGTAATAAATTTAGTGCATCATCATTCGTTCCTTCTTTTTCAAAATAAACAGACTGTCCTGTTTCACAATCCGTCGTTCCTACAAGGAAACGTTCTGGGCTATTAAAGTATGTTTCAAAATCAAACGGCACATGCTTTTCTGGAATTTCGTGGAAAATGAAATCCATATCAAATAGCTGACGTTTTCTCCATAAGTTTTTATACGATAAATATTTCGGATGTGATGCATACTCAATATTGACCGTTTTATTTCTATTTCTTTGTCTGGAAAGATACGACGCTGCATGACAAGCACCAGCTGATACACCGATTACATATGGAAAATATAAATCTTGTTCCATAAAGTATTCTAATATCCCGCCCGTGTATACACCACGCATACCGCCGCCTTCTAATACTAACCCCGTATTTTCAAGCATGTTACTCTCTCCTCTATATATATTGACTCTTTAATTATTCACCATGTTAAGTATCTTTTTCTATTATATATGAGTTCTTTCAGAAATTATATTTAAAAGTCTTGAGAAAAAGGAGTTTTTTCTTCCAATTATATTTCCAAATGACCGGAGACATCCTTTATAAACCTTTGAATAAAGTCTTGCTCTTCTTTCGTATATCCATCTAAAAGTAACAACCACTTTTCTTCAGCTTGCTTATGCAATTTTTCATGAGCTTTATATATTTCATTCCCACTCTCCGTTAAGCTGAAGAAGATTTCTTTTTGATTATCTAACATTTGCATCTTCTCAACGAATTGCTTTTGAAACAACTTTGTACAAATTTTAGAGATTGCTCCCTTCGTCATGCCCATTTCTGTCGTAATTGCCGTTACATTCATCAAACCATTTTTTCCGATACATTCGATTACATGTAACTCAGATAAAGACATACTACTTACGCCTGTCTCACGAAGAAACTTCTCATTTTGTCGTTTTAAATGTTCTTCTTTTTTATGCAAAAGTGTACGAATGTCCGAAAGTATTTCCATTTGCTTCGTTGCATGCTTCAATCCGTTCGCCTCCTAAGTTTCCAAAGAAACAATTTAACTATATACCATTTTAAAACCATTTTTTCATCTTTACAAGTAAGAAAATCATGTTAAAATAAATTTAGTTTCCGAGGAAACTAAATCACAAGGAGGTTAACATGATGAAAAACTCTAAACTAACTTTTATTTTATATGTTGTCTGTATTAGTGCCTTACTCGGTTCCTTCGCTCAAAATATTTACACACCTATCTTACCGATGATTCAAAATTCTTTTCACACTTCTCTTTATCTTGTAAATGTAACAGTTTCACTTTTCACATTCGTTCTTGCAATTATGCAGCTCGTATATGGACCTTTAATTGATACAAAAGGGAGAAAATCTGTCCTTATCCCTAGTTTAGTCATTAGTACAATTGGTTCAATCGGATGTGCCTTTTCGGCAAACATTTATTTATTTCTCTTTTTTAGAGCTGTTCAAGCTATAGGAATAGCGGCTATACCTGTAGTTTCAGCAACGATTATCGGCGATTTATTTGAAGGAAAAGAACGCGGAGAAGCGATGAGCCTATACCAAATGTTACTTGCCCTCGCACCTGCAATGGCTCCTCTCATAGGTGGTTATCTTGGCAGTATAAATGGTCACTTATCTGTATTTCTCTTTTTATCTACACTTGGCATTATCTTATTAATTATAAACATTTCACTACTCCCAGAAACAAAGCCAAATATAATTAAACAATCTAAAGCACAAAAGACTTACTCTCTTATCTTAAAAAATAAAACTGGATTTTCTATTACTCTTATTGGCTTCATTCAATTTTGTATTTACTTTTGCTTTCTCGTTTTTTTACCGAGTATTTTAACAAATTCATTTCATTTAACTGTAAATAAAATTGGTCTTATGTTTGTACCAATGTCTCTTTCTATCATGCTAGGAAGTTTTTGCTACAAATTTTTGCAAAAACGCCTCACAACAAAGCAAGCTTTATTTATTACGAGTTTCTTCAATATTATATGTGTCGTTTTATTCTCTTTCACATATAACATCAATATCCCATTCATCATTATCGTTACATCTTTGTACGGTTTTAGTATGGGACTTTCTATGCCAACTCACACTACTTTATTAACAGAAGAATTCGTACAAGAACGCGCAACAGCTATTGGTATGTACAACTTCATCCGCTATCTTGGTATGGGCACAGGGCCACTTATAGGTGGATTTCTTTTATTTAACCAAAATTACTTTTGGATTTTCTTCCTAGGCGCAATTATGTTTTTACTTGTAATCTTATATACAATGAAAATGCTAAGTTTTCATTCTGTACAAAAAGCAAAATAGAGCCCCCAAAAAGGTCGGCTCTATTTATCCTCTTTGATCCGCAACAATATGAATATCAATATACTTTGTTTGTCTCATAATTTCATTTACAATAGAGCCTTTTCGTATTTCTTCCCACCTTGTTCTAGCCGATTGTCCAAGTAAAATTTGTGTTACTTGCAATCTTTTCGCGACTTCAATAATAACATCCGCTGGCTTTCTTCCCTTTGCTTCTTCTAATACAAAACTTGCATCAAATTGATTCGTGAGCGCCTTCCACTCTTCGATCGTCTGCTTTTTTCCAGCTGAAATAGAATCTATATTTTCCCTCTCAACGTTTAATACGTACAATTCAGCATTTAACCGATCAGCCATGCGCCATCCCCGTCGTATTAATTTCTCCGCTGTTGAACTGTATTGTACACAAACGAGAATTTTTTCTTTTACGCCAATCGGTTCTATTACTGTTTGGCTAATTTTCTCGTCCATATCATCCGCAACTTCTCGAAGTGATAATTCCCTAAGTGCTCCTAAATTATTAAGTGTAAAGAAGTTTTGTAAGCTTTGCTGAATTTTTTCTTCTTTATATATCTTTCCGTCTATTAGTCTCTTCCTTAATACCTCGGGCGTTGCATCAACGAGCTGAATTTCATTTGCTTTTTGTAAAATAAAATCTGGAATTCGTTCTCTTACTTTTACATTCGTAATTTGAGCTACAATATCATGAACACTTTCTAAATGTTGAATATTAAAAGCTGATAATACCGATATACCAGCCTCTAACAATTCCTGCACATCCATATAACGTTTCTTATGTTTAGAACCAGGAACATTACTATGCGCAAGTTCATCCACTACAACTACTTGCGGCGCGCGTTTTTTTATTCCTTCCACATCAAGCTCATAAAATACCTTTCCTTTATACTGTATTTCTTTCAAAGGAACTTTTTCTAAATCAGCAATTGCTTCTTCCGTCTCTTTTCTTCCATGCGTTTCAATTAAACCAATTACAATATCAATTCCATCTTTTTTCATTTCCCTTGCATCAAAGAGCATTTTATAACTTTTTCCTACGCCTGGAGCTGCTCCTACATATAGCTTTAACTTTCCGCGATTTTGCTGACGAATATATTCTAAATATTCCTCTGGCGTTCGCCTTTGAAACTTCGGTTCATAATCATCTGCATACAAAATAAACACTACCTTTCATTCGAAACAACGCTACCTCAATCCATTAGATTGAGGTAGCACTGTTACTATTTCATTAATTTCTGTAATGCCAAATTTAGCTTTAAGACGTTTACGCGGGTCTCTCCAAATAAACCAAGCGCAGCACCTTCTGTTTGATCTTTAATCAATTGATTAAGTTTTTCTTTCGGAATATTTGTTAATTTCGAGATGCGATCCACCTGCACCGCGGCCGCCTTTGGACTAATATCAGGATCAAGCCCTGAACCTGAATTTGTCACTAAATCTATTGGTATTTCTGTAACCGGAACAGCTGGATTTTTTTCCTTCCAGTCCGCAATACTTTTCTCTACTCGCTTTGCTAAATCTGGATTAGATGGTGCATAGTTATTTGAACCAGATGCTTCAGCCTTATATTCAATACTAGAAACACGCCCTTGAAAATAACGTGGATCCGTGAAGTTTTGACCAATTAATTTAGAACCAATCACTTCATTTTTATCATTATATATTAGACTTCCATCCGCGTTATCCTTCATTACTGCTTGTGCAATACCAGTAACAATAAGTGGGTATACAAGTCCACACAACACTAGAAATGTAAAAGTAATACGGATAATTGGTGATAGTATACTTTGTTTCTTCTCCATCTTTTTCCCCTCTTCCTTATATAAACAAGCCGACAATCATATCAATTACCTTAATTCCAATGAACGGAACGATAACTCCGCCAAGCCCATAAATAAGTAAGTTTCGGCTAAGCAATGCATTAGAACTCATCGGTTTATATGCAATACCTTTCATCGCTAACGGAATGAGTAATGGAATAATAACAGCGTTAAATATTAATGCTGATAAAATTGCTGACAGTGGTGATGTTAGTTTCATAATGTTTAATGCTTCCATTTGCGGAATCGCAAGTGTAAACATTGCTGGAATGATTGCAAAATATTTCGCTATATCATTCGCAATACTAAACGTCGTTAAAGCACCTCGCGTCATTAACAATTGCTTACCGATTCCTACAACCTCAATAATTTTCGTTGGATTTGAGTCTAGATCAATCATGTTCGCCGCTTCTTTCGCTGCTGTCGTACCACTGTTCATCGCTAATCCAACGTCCGCCTGTGCTAATGCTGGAGCATCATTTGTACCATCACCTGTCATCGCTACAAGTTTCCCTTTATCTTGCTCTGCTTTAATAACAGCAATTTTATCTTCCGGTTTACACTCGGCAACGAATTCATCTACTCCAGCTTCTTTTGCAATCGTTGCTGCTGTTAACGGATTATCACCTGTACACATAACCGTTTTAATCCCCATTTGGCGCAACTGTTCAAAACGATCACGCATACCCGGTTTTACTGTATCCTTTAAATAAATTAAGCCATAAATACGATTATCTACTGCAACTACAAGTGGTGTTCCGCCCTCTTTTGAAATTAAGTCTGCTTTTTGATTTACATCTTTCGGAATTGTTCCGCCTTGTGACTCAACCCATTCAATAACGGCACCTACAGCACCTTTTCTCACTTTCGTTCCGTCTTGTAAATCAACACCACTCATTCTCGTTTCTGCTTTAAACGGAACAAACTCACCTTGTTCTGCAAGTTCTCTATTATATGATATAGATTTTCCCTGCACATACTCGATAACAGATCGACCTTCTGGTGTTTCATCTAAAACAGAACTAATAGCGGCCCACTTTCCAACTTGCTCAATCGTTTCATTTCCTACAGGTAATAATGTATGAGCCATTCGGTTCCCAAAAGTAATTGTACCTGTTTTATCTAAAATAATTGTATTAATATCGCCAGCAGCTTCTACTGCTTTCCCTGACATCGCTAACACGTTAAATTTTGTTACCCGGTCCATCCCAGCAATACCAATCGCTGATAGCAAACCACCAATTGTCGTTGGAATTAAACATACTAACAACGCTACAAGTACAGCAGTATCAATTTGAAAACCTAAATAATTTGTAAAAATCGGCAACGTCACAACGACGATCAAGAAAATAAGAGTTAAGCTCGTTAATACTGTATTTAAAGCAATCTCATTCGGCGTTTTTTGACGAGCAGCTCCTTCTACTAAAGAAATCATTTTATCGATAAATGATTCACCAGGGTTACTCGTAATGACAATTGTAATTTCATCACTTACGACCATCGTTCCACCTGTTACGGAACAAAAATCACCGCCTGCTTCTTTTATAACAGGAGCTGATTCACCTGTAATTGCAGATTCATCTACAGATGCTAATCCTTTGATTACTTCGCCATCACTTGGAATCATTTCTCCTTGTTTTACGATAACAACGTCACCTTTTCTAAGATCAGTTGCTGAAACTTGGACAATGTCTCCATTTTCTTTTACTACATTTGCAAACACATCTTTCTTCGACTGCTTTAAAGAATCGGCTTGCGCTTTACCACGACCTTCTGCTAATGCTTCTGCAAAATTCGCAAATAAAACTGTAAATAATAGAATGAGAGAAACTGTTATATTAAACCATCCTGGTATACTACTAGAACTGCTTGGAAGAAAAGATAAAATGAACGTAATGATAAATCCAATTTCCACAACGAACATAATCGGATTCTTTATCATGACCTTCGGATTCAATTTCGCAACGGATTGCTTCATCGCATGTGTTACGATATCACGATCCATCGTTTTCGCTTGTCTAACTTCATCTTCTACAGCATGTATTTGGGACTCATTTAATTGTTTTTCTTTTACTACTACCGGTCTCATCATTTACCCTCCATTACTTCAATGTAAGAAATTCTGCAATTGGACCGAGTACTAACATTGGGAAGAATGTTAATGCACCGACAATTACAATTGTTCCGATGAAGATGCCACCAAATAAACTATTATCTGTACGGAACGTTCCGACTGTTTCTGGCACTACCGTTTTTTCTTTCAATGAAGCTGCCACAGCTAGCATCGTAATTAAACTGAAGTAACGTCCTAAAAACATAACTAAACCAGTCGTAATATTCCAAAACGGTGTATTATCTCCTAATCCTTCAAATCCAGATCCGTTATTCGCAGCTGACGATGTATATTCATATACCACTTGCGTCAAACCGTGGAAACCGGAATGAGAAATAGCATCCGTCCCTAAATTTGTTGAAAGAGCTAATGCCGAAAATCCTAAAATGAGCAATGGATGAAATAAAATCGTGACCGCGATTAATTTCATTTCCTTACCTTCAATCTTTTTACCTAAAAACTCTGGTGTCCGTCCAACCATTAACCCAGATATAAACACCGCGATAATTGCATACATAATAATGTTTACAAAACCTGCTCCAACGCCGCCATACACAGTATTTAACATCATATTTACAAGCGGAACTAAACCGCCAATTGGTGTTAACGTATCATGCATCGTATTAACAGCGCCTGTTTCAGCAGCTGTCGTTACCGTTGCGTATAGTGAAGAAAATACTGTTCCAAATCGTACTTCTTTCCCTTCTGTACTTCCTTGTACATGTTCGATACCCATTCCATTTAATGCCGGATTCCCATTTAGTTCAGATGTCGTAATCGTTATAAATCCTAGTAAAAACACCATAAAAAGTGATACGAAAAGGATGCGACCTTGTTTTTTATTTCCTACCATTCGTCCGTACGTAAATGGAAGTGCTGTTGGTAATAACATCATAAGCATCATTTGCAAAATATTACTCATTTGTCCTGGATTTTCAAAAGGATGCGTAGAGTTCGCTCCGAAAAATCCACCGCCGTTATTTCCAAGTTCCTTTATGGAAACGAATGATGCAACAGGTCCACGTAATATACTTTGCTTTGCCCCATCAATCGTTTGTGCTGTAACCGCCCCATCTAACGTTTGCGGTACGCCAAGTGCGACAAAAACTAGTGCCGCAATAAATGCAATAGGAAGAAACACTCTCGTTAACGCTCTCGTAAAATCAACGAAAAAGTTACCAAGTTCTTTTCCAGCAAGTCCTCTTATAAAAGCCATAACGAGCGCTAATGTCGTTGCTGGTGCCGCAAACATTAAAAATGTAATCCCGATTAATTGTGATAAATAGGATAAACCATTTTCACCGCTATAATGCTGTAAATTTGTATCAGCCATAAAACTAATCGCTGTATTAAAAGCGAGCGTAGGCTCCATCCCTTCAATATGCGCTGGATTTAACGGCAGCACACCTTGTAATCTGAAAATGAAATATACAACAACAATCATAAATCCGTTGAGTAAAACTAATGATAATGCGTACTGTTTCCACGTTTGATTGTATTCTTTTACACCCGTAATTTTAAAAATAAGTTTTTCAAAAGGCCCAAATACTTTATCTAGCGTTTTGCTACCTTGAAAAGCTTTTTCTAAATAAACCCCCGTTGGCTTTGCTACTAAAATAAACAAGAGCATTGTAATAATGACTGCAACCCAAATCATAATGAATGATTCCCCCTAATTAAAACTTCTCTGGATTTAATAATGCATACACTAAATACACTGTAATTGCTGCGACAATAACCGATAAGACAATCATCATGATTGCTTTCCTTCTTTCACAACTTTATCTGACCAACTTGCAAGACTTGCCATTGATGCAACTAATAAAATAAAAATCCCGACCATTACAACATCTAACATAGCTATCCCTCGCTTTGATTTTTGTTAAAATTTACCATTTAAATATTAAAAAAGAACACTGAGCTCTACTCAGTGTTCAAAAAATGAACAACAAAAAGTAAACCTCCTCTCTAAACGCTTACGAGGTTAGCTGTCGGATTCGGGCCTAAAGAGTAGCCCTACTTTCAAAACTGAAAGATTCACCCCAAGTGACGATGCACAAAATTGGTTCCCCCGCTCCATTTCTGGAACTCAGCGATTTTAGGTTTTTTTGGAAATTTTATGAATGATTTATGAGAGTAAATATACTCCTCTATATTTCACTTGTAAAGGAGTAAATTACTGAAAATAATAATATTTACATTCATTTAAACGCTTACATTGAAGATTATTACTATTATTTCATCTCTTTTCTTTATTTCTCTTCTCTTTTCTTAAAAATGACCTTTTAAATATGAAATAAAAAGAGCGAATGACATGAAGTGCATAGCTTGTTGCACTCAGCATTCGCTCTTTTTTATTCAACCTTTATTCTCCTCGTAAAAATGCACGTAAATTTCTCCCGCGAATATAAACTTGTGTCAATTCTGCATGTAGCTGCTCATACTCGGTAATATCTACCTCTAAATACAAAGCATCTTTTGATGGTAATATAATATACGGCCCTGGAAAAAGGGGATCGATCTGAACCAATTCTTGAACTCGCTCTACCGATACTGCCCAACGATTTGCTATATCTCCAAGTAATAGTACCTTCATCATTTCTTCCCCCGCCCTATTCAAAAAATAA
The DNA here is from genome assembly GCF_045291115.1 of Bacillus sp. PPSBB_2. Lineage (NCBI taxonomy): Bacteria > Bacillati > Bacillota > Bacilli > Caryophanales > Bacillaceae > Bacillus > Bacillus sp. PPSBB_2. The sequence goes on along the minus strand of NZ_CP147983.1, from coordinate 791,964 downwards.
AAAGGAAATATTATCACAATTTGTAAACACGACAAACTTAGCTCCAATTGTTTCATAGAGCCTCGCTGGATATCGTTTATTCCTTGTAACAACAGTAATAGGTGCTTGAAAAGAAAAGCGAATGTGTTCTGTGAAAAAACTAACGATTGGAAGCTCATCCCCTAGTAAAATCACCTTCTTAATACACTCACAAATACTAGTAAAGTCCTGCTCCTTACTGCAGCTATAAGTCCAATCAAACCCACAATTCCTAACTTCAGCCGCTATCTCTTCATTTGCTGTAAAAATAATTAACTCATGTTGAAATGATACTAAATCTCTTAAACTATTTACCTTACTTTCTTCTCCAACACAAATAAGTGTTAGTTCCATGTACCTCATCCTCCTTAGTATAAAAGAAATCAAACATAGATTGATATTCCCCTATACTAATCAGATCGATGAAGTGATGTATCCATCATGGCACCGTCCTCTCTCAAGACGCTTACGAAGTTAGCTGTCGGATTCGGACTTTGAGAGTAGCCCTACTTTCAAACTTGAAAGATTCACCCCTAGTGACACTGCACAAATTGGTTCCTCCGCTCCATATAATTGGACTCAGCGTTTACAAAAAAATGTATTCTGGCTGATATATTACTCCTGTATTTTGAAAAAGTAAACAGAAAAAAAGCCAGTTATAAAACTGGCTTTTCACTTATCTATACACGCGTTCTATTCACTTTATACGCAAAATGATTCGTCGGTCCATGACCACTACCAATATTCAATGGCTCTTCAATTGCTATACTAATAAATCGTTTTGCTTCTTGAACAGCATCTTCAATTGAGTATCCTTTCGCAAGTCCTGCTGTAACCGCTGAAGCAAATGTACACCCACTTCCATGCGTTTGCTTTGAAGGAATTCGCTCGCTTCTAAACTCAATAAATTTTTCTCCATCAAAGAGGAAATCAATTACTTCATTCCCTTGATATTCTGCATGTCCGCCCTTCATAAGCACATATTTAGCACCTAATTCATGCAATATTTTTGCAGCTTCCTTACTATCTTCAACATTATGAATCTCCATCCCAGTTAACACTTCTGCTTCTGGGACATTCGGTGTTATAACAGTTGCTACTGGTAATAAATATTCTTTTAATGCTTGAACTGCTTCTTGCTGTAATAATGATGCACCGCCTTTTGCAATCATAACGGGATCTAGCACAATATTATTCCAGCCAAACTTTTTAATTTGTTCTGCAACAATTTGAATTATTTCACTACTAAATAACATTCCTAGTTTCACTGCATCTGGTGTTACATCCGTACCAATTGAATTCAGCTGTTCTGTAATACCTTCTAATGGAACAGGATATACCCCTTGAACGCCAAGCGTGTTTTGAGCAGTAATTGCCGTAATAGCCGTCATTCCGTATACACCAAGCTCTTGGAATGTTTTTAAATCTGCCTGAATTCCAGCACCGCCGCCGCTATCAGACCCTGCAATTGTTAAAGCTTTATTCACTTTCATCCCACTCATCCTTTTCTATCCAAAATAGCGATGATAAATCGTTTTTGCTTCGCTTATATCTTTCGTTCCATGTACGAGCACACGGCCATCTTTAAAGGCTACTAACCTCTTGTCTTCAACAGAAAATGATAGTAAATATGGATTTATATTTAAATCATTTACACGACCTTCCAACAACTCTTTATATTGTTCAAAATTCATTTCATCTTTATGAGGTGGTCTAATTTGAACTGTATTTCGCCCGCATAAAACTGCTGTTTTTGATGTGTTTTCTTTATTTAAATACGGATATAATGCATTCTCTCCGCATGAAGGACAATTATGCTGGCGAAGTTTTTGCACATTCATACATGAATACTCATTCTTCCACATATCAAACGATACAAGCCCATCTCGAAGTGATTCGTAATCTTCTACTAACAGTTTAAGAGCTTCTGTTACTTGATGAGAAACGACAAGAGATACAGCAGGTGATATAATACCCGCTGTATCACATGTTGCCCCGCCAAGCGGAATCGACTGTAATAAACATGATAAACATGGTGTTTTACTAGGAAGGATTGTGTAAGAAAGACCGTAACTACCTACACATGCACCGTAAATCCATGGAATAGAATATTTTTGTGATATATCATTTACAATAAAGCGCGTTTCGAAATTATCAGTCGCATCAATAATTACATCAACATTTATAACAAGTTCTTCTAGCTCTTCAGCTGTTACATCTTGAACGAGAGCTTCTATTGTTACATCACTATTAATCTCTTCTAAACGTTTTTTAGCCGCTATAGCTTTTGGAAGATTATTCTTTACGTCGCTCTCTGCATACAATTGTTGTCTTTGTAAATTACTCCAATCTACATAATCACGGTCAACAATTGTTATCTTGCCAACACCTGCTCTTACAAACATCTCTGCATTTGCACTACCTAATGCACCTGCACCGATAATAAGCACATGCTTTTCTCTTATCTTTTGCTGTCCTTCTTCTCCAATTGGAGAAAATAGTTCTTGGCGAGAATATCGATTATTCAACTACGCTCATTCCTTCTAAAGGACTACTTGCAGTTGCACAACGCTTACGTGCAATGCGACCTGCTTCAAATCCTAAACGGCCTGCTTCAATACTTAATTTCATTGCTTGTGCCATTTTAATAGGATCTTTTGCTCCTGATACAGCTGTATTTAATAACACGCCATCTGCTCCTAATTCCATTGCAAATGCCGCATCAGCTGGGCTACCAATACCGGCATCAACGATAACTGGTACTGTCGCTTGTTCAATAATGAAGCTCAAATTTAATGGATTTACAATACCAAGTCCTGATCCGATTGGAGATGCTCCTGGCATAATCGCATGCACGCCAAGCTCTTGTAATTTACGTGCTAATACAACATCATCAGATGTATACGGAAGTACGATAAATCCTTCTTCCAGTAACATTTCAGATGCCTTTAATGTTTCTACCGGATCAGGTAATAACGTTCTATCATCACCAATAACTTCTACCTTTATCATGTCACAAAGCCCAGAAGCTTTTGCTAATTTTGCAATACGAACAGCCTCTTCAGCGTTTTTTGCTCCTGCTGTATTTGGTAATAACGTATATTTTTTCACATCAAGTTTCTCTAATAAATTAGGTTGCTTTGCATCAAAGATATCCATACGACGTACTGCAAACGTTAAAATTTCAGCTTCAGAAACGTCAATTGCCTTTTGCTGTACGTCAAAATCAGGGAATTTACCTGTTCCTAATAAAAGTCTAGAATGAAATGAAAATGGTCCAATGTTTAACATAATCAACCGCCTCCTACGAAAGTTACAATCTCAATTTGGTCTCCATCAAAAACAGATGTATCTGTATGATCATCTTTTTGTAAAATATCTTTATTACGCTCTACTACAACAATTCTGTTATCTAGCTCTAAATGTGTAAGTAGCTCAGCTACTGTTTTTACACTCGCTGGCACTTCAATTTGGTTACCATTAATTTTTAAATTCAAACTTCCATCCCCTTTCTAAACTCTTCTAGAAAGCAATGAATCTAGCAAATGATTCTCTTGCTTTCCTTCTATTAAATCAGCCATATATTGGCCAGAAATAGGACTTAATAAAATACCGTTTCGATAATGGCCCGTGCAAGCATATAAACCTTTTATTTCTTCATGCTCTCCCATATAAGGAGCTTCATGATTCGATTGTGGTCTTAATCCTGCCCACGTGCTTTCCCATTCTGCTTCTTTTAAAGCTGGCAATATTGTATAAGCACGCTCTAATATAGAAGTTATACTTTCTGGCTGCACAGTTTTATTGAACGTATGTGGCTTCATTGTTGCCCCAATTACGTAACGTCCACCGCGCTTTGGAGTAATGTAAAATCTTTCTTGAAAAATAGGTGCTTTTAAAAGTTGTTTTCTACTTCTTACCGCAACCACTTCTCCTTTAACTGGATATGTACCCCAATCGCGGTGAAAATAACTGAGTAACTTCGTGCTCCATGAACCTCCTGCAATAACGACTTTCTCACATGTGACAATACCTTCACTTGTAATAACTCCAGTCACTTTATTATTTTCAATACGGATATCAAATACTTCTGTCTGTTCATATATATCAGCACCGGAAATCGCTGCAGAATGTGCGAATGCTTTCGTAAGCTCTGGTGCAATAACATGACCGTCTTTCGGATAATATACTGCTCCTATAATAGATTCGGATAGATATGGCTCTTTTTCCCGCACATGGTCTCCCGTTAGAAAATAAGAATCTTCACCTGTTTTCTGCTGCCAATCCATAATGTGAAGAATTCTTTCCTTCTCATCTTCATTTTGAGCAATACGATAAATTCCTTTTTCTTCATATCCAATATCAACACCCGTCTTTTCACGTAAAACTGCTGCAAGTTGTGGAAATATAGCTCGGCTTTCTCTAGCAAGTTCAAATAGCGGATCATACGCATCCCATTCTGCCTGAACACCAAGTAAACCAGCAGCTGCTTTTGAAGCTTCCGATGCAATACTTTGCTTCTCCACAATCGCTACTTTATGTCCTCTTTCTGCTAGAAAATGTGCAATTGAACTACCAATTACACCACCACCAATAATCGCTACATCATACTTCTCACACATGTTTTTCCGCCCACTTTCTTATTGATTCCTTATAAGATTTCGCTTTGCTATACGGGTTACTACTACTTACAATTCCAGACATAACTGCTATACCGCTTACACCGTTAGTAAGAACATCCACTGTGTTTTCTGGGGTAATTCCTCCAATTGCTGTAATCGGTATAGATAAACACCTTGCAATGTCTGAAATTTCTTCAAGCCCTCTCGCTGGCACACCTTTTTTACAATCTGTCGGAAATACATGGCCATAAACGAGTGAATCCGCTCCATTTTTAAAAGCTACTATTGCTTCATCTAGCGAATGCACAGAATAACCGACATGCAAATACGAAAACTTTTCTTTCACTGACTTTACATCTGTACTTCGATATCCTAGTTGAACACGAGGAATATTTAATAAAATTGCAATATCAATTCGATCGTTTATGACAATTTTAGAAGCCGGAAAGCCCTCCATTAATAGACTTTCCACACCTTCATATAATTCCTTCGTACTCTTCTCACGCTCACGAATATGCAAATAATCAATCTCACTCTCAATTTGCATCGCTACATTCACTAACTCTTCGAATGGCATATGGCCATTTGAGATTACGTGGAGCTCATTTTTCATATTCATTCGCCTACTTTAAAATATTTTCGAATAATTCATCGGCTGGGACGGTTTCTTTCGTCATTCCTTTGTCCTTCAGCCACTTATTTTGTTTCTCCCAAGATTCTTTTGAATCTGATAAGAATGGCTCATCTTTCGTTTCCATCTTCTCTAATAAAATTTTCATACTTTCCTTTTCAACTTCTGGCACAAGTGGGAAGTTTTCTTTTTCTTGATGATTTAATAAAATATTCAATGCTTCATCTGGGTTTTTCTTCATGAAATCATAGCCTTTTTTCGTACCACGTAAGAAAGCTTGCAACGCCTCTTTATCTTTTTTCAACGTTTTATCACCTGTTACAAACACAAGCTCATGATAGTTTGGTACTCCGTAATCAGCTGGATTAAAGTACGCTGGTTCATGGCCTTCATGACGCATAACAGGTACTTCATGGTTAATGTATGCCCCTGTTACCGCATCTACTTTCTTCGTAATTAATGCTGGTACTAAATCAAAGCCAACATCTACTACTTTCACTGTATCAGGATTACCACCAGCTTCTTTTACCATCGTTTTTAAATACATCTCACTTAATGGTGTTCCAGAGTATCCTACTGTTTTTCCTTCTAAATCTTTCGGTGATTGAATGCCCGCTGATTTCAGTGATACAACATGATTTAATGGTGAACGTACGACAGCCCCAATTGATTTCACTGGAATTTGCTCATTCGCTCTCGCCATAACAACATCTGGCTGATAATACAAGCCCACTGTCACCTTCCCTGCTGCTGCCAGCGTTAATGGATCAGTCGGATTAGAAGGGAATTTAATATTTACCTTTACACCTTCTTCTTTAAAGTATCCTTTTTCAATTGCTGCATAGATAAAGCTATGTACCGCATTTGGATACCAATCTAACATGACTGTTATTTCTTTCTCTTTTTTACTTTTGTCTGATGCTGAATTACTCGAACACCCTGCAATTATTGCAATTAATAATGTAAACACAAAGATGCGCTTTAAAAATTTCATGAATGCTTCCTCCAACTAATGAATTTCTTTTCTAATATGGAAATAATTACGACGAAGAAAATAGCTAATAATGATAACAATACAATAGGTGCAAATACGCCAGCTCCATCTAACTGCGTCATCATTCTCTTACTGAAATATCCAAGCCCAGCTTGTGCACCGAGCCATTCTCCAATTGCTGCTCCGATAACACTAAGCGGAACTGCAATTTTTAAAGCTGAGAAAAAATAAGGAAGAGCAGACGGCAACTTTAATTTAAGAAAAATATCTCTTTTTGTTGCTCCATATGTAACTAAGAGCTCCTCCCATTCTTTTTTCGTACTACGCAGTCCATCATACGTATTGACCGCAATTGGGAAAAACGTAATTAAAACTGTGACAACAACCTTACTCCAAATTGTATATCCAAACCATAAAACAAATAGCGGAGCAAGCGCAGTAATCGGAATCGTTTGTGAAGCAACTAATAATGGATAAAATGCTCTCTCCATCCATGTACTCGCATTCATTAACATCGCTAGCCCTACACCTAATACGATAGAGATAACAACACCTATTAAAACGACGTATAACGTTGCAGGTAAATGAACTGTAAATAATATGTCTTTTAGTTTCCATATCTTCATTAAAATCGCAGAAGGTGACGGTAAAATGTACATCTCATCTACAATTCTTGCTCCTATTTCCCACACAGCTAGTAAAATACTAGAAAGTGTAATAGCAGGAACTAATTCTTTCAATCGGTTCATCACACAAGTACCTGCCTTTGTAACATACTAAGAAGCTCATCTTTCAGCGCTAATACTTCCGGTTTATATAAATCTTTTCGTGTTCTGTTATGATCAAGCGGTACAGTCCGTTCAGTCAAAGTCGTTATCGGCTGCTGTTCCACTACTAAAACTCGGTTTGAAAGAAATAACGCTTCTTCAACATCATGAGTAATGAATAAAATTGTTTTTTCCCACTCTTGCCATTGTTCAAACAACCATTCTTGCAAAGAGGCCTTCGTTAAAGCATCCAACGCACTAAATGGTTCATCTAACAGCAATATCTCCCCGCCTGTTAATAAAGTTCGAATAAAAGATACACGTTGTCTCATACCACCAGATAAATCTTTCGGATATTTTGTCTCATACCCTTGCAAACCAAATTTATGTAACAGTTCCTTTGCCTTTACTTCTGCTTCTTTCTTCTGTACACCTTGGCACTCTAACGGCAGGGCAGCATTCTTAATAATTGTTCTCCACGGCAAAAGCATATCTTTTTGCGGCATATATCCTACAGGATGGTGCTTTGTTTCTGTCAGTTCTATCTGTCCAATACTTACCTTTTCTAAACCTGTAATAAGGCGAAATAAAGTACTTTTCCCACATCCACTCGGTCCGATAATACTGACAAACTCTTTCTCATGTATAGAAGCATTTAATTCATGGATGATTGGTTTCTCATCGTAATGAAAAGAAACATTATGAAACTGTAGTATGTTCTTGCTCCTCAAATCCCCACATCTCCTTACGATAGGACATATCCCAGAATAAATATTCAAATCGACTGGAATTTAAGAAAATCTCCTCTAATCTTTCTAGTTCTTTCTCAGACTTTCCAACTGCCATTTCATTTAATAAATCTATTAACCAAATACAAAGATTACCGTATTCTTCCGAACTATATCCTTGAATCCACTCACCAAAAAACTCATGATCTCTTGCTCCAGGAATATCATTTAAACGCTTTCCAATTTCCCAATAGCTCCACATACATGGAAGAAGCGCTGCTATTAATTCCGCAAGTGTGCCATTTTGAGATACAAACATCATGTAATTTGTATAAGCTAAATTTTTAGCAGATGGTTTCGCAGACTCTATCTCCTCTATAGAAATTCCAAGTCTTTTTGCATATTGTTTATGGATTGTCATTTCGCCATTTAATATTCCATCAATTTGTTCAGCGAACTTTCCCATTACTTGTGGATTCGTTGCTTTTACAACACCAATCGCATATAACTTTGCATAATCTAGCAGATATAAATAATCTTGAATAATATAATACTGGAATTTATCTTTTTCTAACGTGCCATCTCCCATACCCACTACAAACGGATGATTATGACTCATCTCCCATACCGGTTGCACAGTTTCTAATAATCTATCGCAAAATTTCATTTCTCTATCCCCTTTCAATATATGTATCTAAATAAAAAACCACTTCTATATATAAGAAGTGGTTACAGCAAATAAAGTTATACATTTATTCGATGTTCCACTTCCCTTCGCTAGTATTACCTAGATCAGGTGTTGTAAGGGTTAAGGATTATTCCTCTCTCAGCAAGTCAAGCACCCCTAGTGGTTTCAATATGAAATTTTCAAATAAAAAAGCCCCGTTTCTATACGCAAAGAAACGGGGACTCATTGTTAGTGTCCGAATTGCTTCCCTACGCTAGCATAATCTAGATCAGGTAATAAAAAGGATCAAAGGCTTACGGCCTACTCTCAGCTGGCAACACCAGCTCTCCTAGCAAACTATAAAATTATCACTGTCAGTATAACACCCTAATAAGACATCATCAACTTTTTTAATTTTCTTAATTATCAACATAATGTCAAAATTATACAATACATACATTCTATTTTAGAAAATAAAACCCCGATTAATTGTATAAAAAGGAATCATTATCTTCAAAAAATTTATTTTTATATTGATTTCATATTACATTTATGTGAATACCCCCACTATATTATATCTTTATACTATAATAAAATTACAACTATACAACTAGAGGAGGTCTCTATTCCATGAATATGAAAGCTACTGCTTTAACAGCAACTACTGTAGCGATTGCTTCTTTACTTCCTTCTATGGGTGAAACAAATGTACAAAAAGCAAACGCTGAACAATTATCTAATATTAAAACTGGGTATGTCAAAGTCGATCAAGTAGCATTACATACAGAAGATAACGTAAAAAGCACATCAATTGATACAATTCGCTTTAATACAAAAGTGAACATCCTTGAAACAACTAATGGTTGGTATAAAGTATCTGTTCATAATAAAGTAGGTTATGTACAAAAAGATGCTATTTTACTAAAAAACAAACTTCAATCTAATGATCAATACATCGTTAATGCTAATGCATTAAACGTTCGCTCTGAACCTAATTTAGAATCTTCCATTTTAGATGTATTACCAAATGGTAAGTTTATTACCGTTCAAGAAGATCAAGGCGAATGGTATAAAATATCACATAATGGCCAAACAGGTTACGTACAAAAAGCATTCATCTCTAATGGTTCACAACCCTTAGTAAAAGGAATCACCGTTCAAAATAATACAAAATATACTGTTGCAACACCTAATCTAAATGTACGTAGCACCGCTAGTACAAGTAGCGCTCTACTCGGTTCATTACAAAACGGTACACAAGTACAAGTAGTAGAAACTGTAGGTACTTGGTATAAAATTCGTTTTGGCACAGGATACGGATATGTAGCAAAACACTATGTAGTACAAAATCAACCACAAGCTAAAACAGATCAGCCTTCATCAATTCCAGCTGCTTTCAAATTCCCCGCTCAAGGAAGAATTAGCTCAACCTTTGATATACGCTGGGAACAAATGCATTATGGTATAGATATTGCCGCTCCAGGAAACGTCTCTATCCAAGCTGCTGCTGCAGGTAAAGTTGTGAAATCTTATTATTCAGCTAGCTATGGCAATGTTGTTTTCATTGCGCATCAAATCAATGGGAAATTATATACAACTGTTTATGCTCATATGAAGGATCGCACTGTACAAGCTGGTGATCAAGTACAAACTGGACAATTAATAGGTCATATGGGAAACACAGGTCATTCATACGGGCAACATCTTCATTTTGAATTACATAATGGAGAATGGAATTTTGAAAAAACAAATGCAGTAAATCCACTGCCATATTTAGTTAGGTAAATTGTATGCCACGCAATATACCTCTTATAATTGAATACGTAGCCTTTTTAGGTTTAATCTGTTGTTTAATCATTTACAATACAAACATTGTATTTTTATCTATTATTATTGCTTTTGTTGCATTAGAAATTATGATGGAATCATTTCAAGTGCAACTAAAACAAAAAATTGCCCATATTTATAATGCTATTTTTCTTTTGAGTGCTCTCATAACAAATATAATTAGTAATGGCTTTTATTTATCTACTGTATTTCCAGTATTCTTTATGGCTGTTTTATTATTTGTAGCTAGATATATTAATGTCCCTTATAATCAAAAACAAAAACAAGAAGCTTAGAAAGAGGAGACACTGTGTACCAATCTTTCAAAGATACTCCAATAAAATACATATTGAATTTGTATAAGAAAGCCAATACTTTTTTTGGTATACAAGGAAGTTATACTGCACAACTTCTCCTATATGGAATGTTGTTTCTTGTCTTAATCACTTTCTCCTTGTTTTACTAACAAAAAAGGATCTCACATAAACTGGAGATCCTTTTTAATTTATATTAATTTTTCATATCGAAAATATTGTTTATCCACAAGCATATTTTTCATAAATAAAGCTCAGGTTATATTTTTTCTCTAAGCTCATTCGCTGTTCGTCATCGCACCAATAGAAAAGAATATCATGAATCGTTGCGTAACGCTTATTTTTAAGAAATAGCCTAAAGAATGATGGTAAACAATCATGTAATTGTATAAATATATAATTGCGTAGTGTTTCTTCTTTATATTCAATGCCCTTACAAATATACAGTAGTTCTTCACAATAATATGCATGCTGTGGAACTTGTATCATTTCGAAAAATGGCACATAAGATAGTAGCTTTCCAATAAAATGACCATATCGATCCATTACTCCTATCGTCATATGCTCCATCATTTCTTTCATCACATATAAATAATCATCTACATGCGTTGTCTTTAATGGGTCTAAGCGATCGGAAATTTGAGATAATACAGCTCTTTGACATGCTAAAACTGCCTGACTAGGTCCATAATATGATAGGAAATCTGTACACTTACGATATTTCCGTAATAAATCATGTGTATACAAATCATATACAAAAGTATTACAATACATTGCTAAACTCATCATATCACTATTTAATTGCTCTTTTGATAATGATTTCGCTCTCTTGCACATATAAAAGAATGTAAATTCCAATACTTCTTTATGAGATAATAAATGTTTACAATCGGTTATACACTTCTCATTAAATTTAACTCTATCCCAAATTTCAATATCCCTATCTGTCAATTCACCTATACGATATTTAATAATTAAATAATTTAAAGCAACTGATTGCGTCAAAAGATCCCATGTTTCATATTCCAATGAAGTATGAACAAACTCAGCTAATCCTTGCGCTATCATAAAATCATTTGCCTCTTCATACCAACCAATCTCTTGGCATAAGCGAAGAATACGCACTAAAGTTGGAATTTCATCTTTATGAAACTGCGGTAATTTCTTTGCTTTATTCATGCCATATACGATAAATGCCGCTAAATTTTCTTCTTTATAAAATTCTTTCTCTTTCCATACTAATATAGTTCGTTCTTTCCCCTCACCTTTTGGGTGACAAGGTACAAGCAAAGAAAATAATTCAGCGAAATTATTTGGTTCTATATATGTATCTGTAACCAAATTCCAATTTGGATCGCCCTGTACAGCCTTCATATAATTCCCCTTCCCTTTTCATCTATGTAGGAAATATTAATTTATTATCGCACCACTAAAAATTAATATTGTTATATTCAAAATCCCTCATAATACTTATATCTATCAGTATATCATCTTTTCTCTTATTAAAAATTAAGAATAACAAATTTTAAAAAAATGTCGAAATTATTAACCACATACTTATTATATAATGTCTCAGATACATCACGCTAACATATTAGTTTAATCCATATATACTAGAATAATGTATCTGAAATTTATATATAATTTAGCTCTTTATGAGTGACCATTAAACTCTCGGTTAATGAAAGTTTCAATTTACTCTGTACGCTCTGAGATTTCGCTCAAGGCAAATCCAGCTTGATCATCTGCTGATTCCCTTATAGCTAAATCTCCTAGTGCTAACATGCCAATAAGTTGACCACTATCAACTACTGGTAATCGTCTAATTTGATGCTGTGCCATTAGCTCTGTAGCTTTTTCAATAGAATCATTTGGAGAAACTGAGATAATATTTGTTGTCATTACATTTGTAATCTTATTAGATCCAGGATGTTTTTCAGCAATCCCTCGAACGACTAAATCACGATCAGTAACAAGCCCAACAACTTGCTCATTTTCAACAACAGGAATTAATCCAACCGATTCTTCCTTCATTTTTACAGCTGCCTCATATACATTGTCTAGCGGTGTACAATGTACAATATGGGTACTCATTAAGTCTCTCACTCGTGTCATTATGATTTCCTCCTTTTTATACATACCATAGCTTTTCCAAAATTCCTTTATTTATTTCTGGAAAGTAACGTAATAAAAAGGATTAACAAAATAAAAAAGAGCCAGCATAATGCTGACTCTTTTTGTATGACCCGTACGGGATTCGAACCCGTGTTACCGCCGTGAAAGGGCGGTGTCTTAACCACTTGACCAACGGGCCAGTTCTGGCAGAGAAGAAGGGATTCGAACCCTCGCACCGCGTTCGCGATCTACTCCCTTAGCAGGGGAGCCCCTTGAGCCACTTGGGTACTTCTCTATAAATATGGCTCCGCAGGTAGGACTCGAACCTACGACCGATCGGTTAACAGCCGATAGCTCTACCACTGAGCTACTGCGGAATAATATATGGTGGGCCTAAATGGACTCGAACCATCGACCTCACGCTTATCAGGCGTGCGCTCTAACCAGCTGAGCTATAGGCCCATAATTGAAAAGCGGGTGAAGAGAATCGAACTCTCGACCAGAGCTTGGAAGGCTCTTGTTTTACCACTAAACTACACCCGCATTAAATTGTAAATGGTGAGCCATGAAGGACTCGAACCTTCGACCCTCTGATTAAAAGTCAGATGCTCTACCAACTGAGCTAATGGCTCATTTTGAAAGTGGTGCCGGCTAGAGGACTTGAACCCCCAACCTACTGATTACAAGTCAGTTGCTCTACCAATTGAGCTAAGCCGGCATAAAAAAATGGTGGCTCGGGACGGAATCGAACCGCCGACACGAGGATTTTCAGTCCTCTGCTCTACCGACTGAGCTACCGAGCCTTCATAAATGGCGGTCCCGACCGGGGTCGAACCGGCGATCTCCTGCGTGACAGGCAGGCATGTTAACCACTACACCACGGGACCATTTGGTTGCGGGGACAGGATTTGAACCTGCGACCTTCGGGTTATGAGCCCGACGAGCTACCGTGCTGCTCCACCCCGCGACAATATAAAGTTTTAAAAAATGGAGGAGGTAGAGGGATTCGAACCCCCGCGCGACTCTCACCGCCTGTCGGTTTTCAAGACCGATCCCTTCAGCCGAACTTGGGTATACCTCCATGAAGGAAAAAATAAATATTTTATTATGATATGTCTAAACCATTAAAGAAAAAATGGAGGAGGTAGAGGGATTCGAACCCCCGCGCGATTCTCACCGCCTGTCGGTTTTCAAGACCGATCCCTTCAGCCGAACTTGGGTATACCTCCGAGACATATATTAAATAAAGTGGAGCCTAGCGGGATCGAACCGCTGACCTCCTGCGTGCAAGGCAGGCGCTCTCCCAGCTGAGCTAAGGCCCCANTATTTACTTTAGAAAAAATGGAGGAGGTAGAGGGATTCGAACCCCCGCGCGACTCTCGCCGCCTGTCGGTTTTCAAGACCGATCCCTTCAGCCGAACTTGGGTATACCTCCGAGATATATACGTCTAATGGTGGACCTTGTAGGACTCGAACCTACGACCGGACGGTTATGAGCCGTCTGCTCTAACCAGCTGAGCTAAAGGTCCTTTATGGTAGCGGCGGAGGGGATCGAACCCCCGACCTCACGGGTATGAACCGTACGCTCTAGCCAGCTGAGCTACACCGCCATAAATGATATTAATATAAGTGGAGCCTAGCGGGATCGAACCGCTGACCTCCTGCGTGCAAGGCAGGCGCTCTCCCAGCTGAGCTAAGGCCCCATGTTTTTTGGGAATATCGGGAAGACAGGATTTGAACCTGCGACCCCCTGGTCCCAAACCAGGTGCTCTACCAAGCTGAGCCACTTCCCGTAATTGGCGCGCCCGAGAGGAGTCGAACCCCTAACCTCTTGATCCGTAGTCAAACGCTCTATCCAATTGAGCTACGGGCGCTTATTCATGATGTTTTTTCGTCGTTGTAATTTGGCGACTCAATTATCTTATCATACTACATTTTCAAATGCAAGTACTTTTTTAAGATTTTTTTGATGCGGCCGAGAGGACTTGAACCTCCACGGGGTTTCCCCCACTAGGCCCTCAACCTAGCGCGTCTGCCGTTCCGCCACGACCGCGCGGAAAAAACAAAAGTGAGCCATGAAGGACTCGAACCTTCGACCCTCTGATTAAAAGTCAGATGCTCTACCAACTGAGCTAATGGCTCGTAAATGGCTGGGCTAGCTGGATTCGAACCAGCGCATGACGGAGTCAAAGTCCGTTGCCTTACCGCTTGGCTATAGCCCAT
>NZ_CP147983.1:533063-773787 GCF_045291115.1 Bacillus sp. PPSBB_2 | reverse complement strand
AAAATTAAAAAATATGAGCTACACTGTTATCTAGTTTTCAAAGAACATACATTTATATATGAGAGATAGTTCTCTCAAAACTGAACAAAACGAAACACGGAAACTTATATTGATGAACAGCGTTCATCAATTCTCCATAGAAAGGAGGTGATCCAGCCGCACCTTCCGATACGGCTACCTTGTTACGACTTCACCCCAATCATCTGTCCCACCTTAGGCGGCTGGCTCCAAAAAGGTTACCCCACCGACTTCGGGTGTTACAAACTCTCGTGGTGTGACGGGCGGTGTGTACAAGGCCCGGGAACGTATTCACCGCGGCATGCTGATCCGCGATTACTAGCGATTCCAGCTTCATGTAGGCGAGTTGCAGCCTACAATCCGAACTGAGAACGGTTTTATGAGATTAGCTCCACCTCGCGGTCTTGCAGCTCTTTGTACCGTCCATTGTAGCACGTGTGTAGCCCAGGTCATAAGGGGCATGATGATTTGACGTCATCCCCACCTTCCTCCGGTTTGTCACCGGCAGTCACCTTAGAGTGCCCAACTTAATGATGGCAACTAAGATCAAGGGTTGCGCTCGTTGCGGGACTTAACCCAACATCTCACGACACGAGCTGACGACAACCATGCACCACCTGTCACTCTGCTCCCGAAGGAGAAGCCCTATCTCTAGGGTTTTCAGAGGATGTCAAGACCTGGTAAGGTTCTTCGCGTTGCTTCGAATTAAACCACATGCTCCACCGCTTGTGCGGGCCCCCGTCAATTCCTTTGAGTTTCAGCCTTGCGGCCGTACTCCCCAGGCGGAGTGCTTAATGCGTTAACTTCAGCACTAAAGGGCGGAAACCCTCTAACACTTAGCACTCATCGTTTACGGCGTGGACTACCAGGGTATCTAATCCTGTTTGCTCCCCACGCTTTCGCGCCTCAGTGTCAGTTACAGACCAGAAAGTCGCCTTCGCCACTGGTGTTCCTCCATATCTCTACGCATTTCACCGCTACACATGGAATTCCACTTTCCTCTTCTGCACTCAAGTCTCCCAGTTTCCAATGACCCTCCACGGTTGAGCCGTGGGCTTTCACATCAGACTTAAGAAACCACCTGCGCGCGCTTTACGCCCAATAATTCCGGATAACGCTTGCCACCTACGTATTACCGCGGCTGCTGGCACGTAGTTAGCCGTGGCTTTCTGGTTAGGTACCGTCAAGGTGCCAGCTTATTCAACTAGCACTTGTTCTTCCCTAACAACAGAGTTTTACGACCCGAAAGCCTTCATCACTCACGCGGCGTTGCTCCGTCAGACTTTCGTCCATTGCGGAAGATTCCCTACTGCTGCCTCCCGTAGGAGTCTGGGCCGTGTCTCAGTCCCAGTGTGGCCGATCACCCTCTCAGGTCGGCTACGCATCGTTGCCTTGGTGAGCCGTTACCTCACCAACTAGCTAATGCGACGCGGGTCCATCCATAAGTGACAGCCGAAGCCGCCTTTCAATTTCGAACCATGCGGTTCAAAATGTTATCCGGTATTAGCCCCGGTTTCCCGGAGTTATCCCAGTCTTATGGGCAGGTTACCCACGTGTTACTCACCCGTCCGCCGCTAACTTCATAAGAGCAAGCTCTTAATCCATTCGCTCGACTTGCATGTATTAGGCACGCCGCCAGCGTTCATCCTGAGCCAGGATCAAACTCTCCAATAAAGTTAGTTTGTCTAGCATCTAAAATAAAAATTGACGTTTCACGTTGTTTGTTTCGTTCAGTTTTCAAAGAACTTGTCCGCCGCTTCAGAAGCGACTTCATCATATTAACATCTTAATTTTTCGATGTCAACTAAGTTTTAAAATTTCTTTTTTGTCGTTTTCTGCGTTTCCGCATCAGCGACGTTTATTAATATACCATCACACTTTTTAAATAACAAGTGTTTTTTTATAAAAATATAAAAAAATTATCTACCCTACTTCCTTCTATAGAAGTAACTATTATCCTTACTACTGAAAATAGTTATTCTAATTGTATGCTAATACACTCCGTTCAACCAAATTGTATTTCACAATGCCTTCCCAAATTTTCATTCTCTTCTATATTAAAGCTTATAATCATTATCCTTCTATAAAATAACTATACAAATTAGCCTTAAGAAAAAATCCCATCTACATTAAACAGCCACTCGCGCGCATTATCCCCTTCCTTCTCATTCAAAAATTTACCCCCTACAAATTAACAACATTCCAATCCTAATACAAACTTAAGGATATTGTTAGAATTTTTTTACATTTAATTAATGAAAAATATCCATTTTTTGTTATATAGTAAGAAAGGACGCACTCAACTATAAATAAACCAATGGAGGAATTATTTTATGGATAGGTTAACAAAGTTTTCATTAAAAAACCGAGCTGCCATTATCATCATGATTTTTCTCATTTCCATACTCGGTGTTTATTCCGGCTCTAAATTACCTATGGAATTTTTACCGAGTATCGACAATCCAGCAATTACCGTCACAACCTTATCTCAAGGACTCGACGCTGAAACGATGACAAAGGATGTAACTGATCCTCTCGAAAAACAATTTCGCAATTTAGAACACGTCGACACCATTACTTCTTCTACATACGAGGGATTATCACGTATCGACATTGCGTATACATCAAAAGCAAACATGAAAGATGCAGCACGCGAAGTCGAAAAAGCCGTCAATACAATTAAATTACCTAAAGATGTAACCAAGCCCGTAGTTAGTCAATTAAACACTTCTATGATTCCACTCGCCCAAATTACTATCCAGAAACAAAACGGTTTTTCAAAAGCAGATGAAAAACAAATTGAAAAAGAAATCGTACCACAACTCGAAAACATTGATGGTGTTGCCAACGTTATGTTTTTCGGAAAATCCACCTCTGAATTATCTATCGTACTTGATCAGAACCAATTAAAAAACAAAAACGTAACATCACAGCAGGTACTAACTGTTTTACAAGGAAAAGAAACTTCTACTCCAGCTGGGGCAATTACTGTTAATCAGGAAGAATACAACCTCCGCGTCATTGGGGACATAAAAAATGTAAATGACATTAAAAACATCACTGTGGCACCCCAAGTGAAATTGCAAGACATTGCTCAAATTGAAATCAAACAACACTACGATACAATCTCACATATAAACGGAGAAGAAGGCACAGGATTAATCATCATGAAAGAACCGAGTAAAAATGCAGTTGCCATTGGAAAAGAGATTGATAAAAAAGTTAAAGAGATAGATAAGGAATATAAAGATCAATTTTCCATTAAACTTTTGGCTTCAACCCATGAACAAGTTGAAAATGCTGTTACTAGCATGGGAAAAGAAGTAATACTTGGAGCAATCGCGGCAACTCTAATTATCTTAATCTTTTTACGTAACTTCCGAACAACACTCATCGCTGTTGTCAGTATTCCATTATCCATTTTATTAACACTCTTTTTACTACATCAATCTAACATTACACTTAACATTTTAACCCTCGGTGGTTTAGCTGTTGCGGTTGGACGTCTCGTCGATGATAGTATCGTTGTCATCGAGAATATTTTCCGCCGTTTACAAAAAGATTCTTTCTCTAAAGATATCATTCTCGATGCAACGAAAGAAGTCGCAGTCGCAATTACTTCTTCTACTTTAACAACGGTCGCTGTTTTTTTACCTATCGGCCTCGTATCAGGAGCAATCGGAAAATTAATGTTACCTATGGTATTAGCAGTTGTATATTCTATATTATCATCCTTAATCGTTGCACTAACAGTTGTTCCACTTATGGCTTTTTTACTACTCAAAAAAACAAAGCATCGAAAGCCAAGTTCTTCATCACGATATGTCGCTACATTAAAGTGGGCTCTTTCTCATAAATTCATTATTCTACTTACTGCATTTTTATTATTTGTAGGATCAATTGCAGCTTATATATTACTACCGAAAGCAAACATAAAATCTGAAGACGACACAATGTTATCTATTAACATGACATTTCCAGCCGATTATAATGCTGAATCTCAAAAACAAAAAGCATTTGATTTTGAAAAGAAATTACTTTCTAATTCAGATATAACAGACGTTATTTTACGAATGGGATCTAGCGCAGAAGATGCACAATGGGGGCAAACAACTAAAAATAACCTCGCTAGTATATTCGTAGTCTTTAAAAAAGGTTCTGATATTGATCAATATATTAAAGAGTTAAAAAAGGAACATAAAACTTTTGAGCCTGCTGAACTTGATTATATAAAAACAAGTTATTCAAGCTCTGGCGGCGGTAATAACTTACAATTTAACGTAACAGCTACTAACGAAGCGGATTTAAAAGAGGCGGCTACTATCGTTGAAACAAAACTAAAAAGCATGAATGATCTTTCTAAAGTAAAAACAAATTTAGAAGACTCTAAGAAAGAATGGCAAATTCATATTGATCAAACAAAGGCTGAACAACTAGGTTTAACACCAGAAATAGCTGCGCAACGTAGCATTCCTTATGAAGAAATCACCTATTGGCGAAATTACAATTAATAATGAAAAAGCTACTATTATGATAGAACACAAAAAAGAAAACATTAATAAACAAGAAGATATTTTAAATACAAACATACTATCACCTATTAATGGACCAATACCTTTAAAAGACATCGCAACTATTTCAGAAAAACAAACACAAACAGAAATTTTCCATAAAGACGGAAAAGAAACAATCCAAATTACAGCCGAAGCTTCAAATGAAGATTTGAGTAAAGTAAACACAGCAGTAAATAAAGCGATGACTGACTTAGATTTACCTGGTGGTGCAAAAGTAAATATCGCAGGAGCTACTGAATCTATGCAAGAGAATTTTACAGATTTATTCAAAATTATGGGGATTGCAATCGGGATTGTATATTTAATTATGGTTATCACCTTCGGGCAAGCACGTGCTCCTTTTGCAATCCTATTCTCCTTACCATTAGCTGCTGTCGGTGGTATTTTAGGATTAATCATTTCACGAACACCTGTTGATGTAAATTCCTTGATCGGCGCATTAATGTTAATTGGGATTGTTGTTACAAACGCTATTGTATTAATAGAAAGAGTCCAACAAAATCGGGAACATGGAATGGAAACTAGAGAAGCCTTACTTGAAGCAGGTTCTACTAGA
The DNA here is from genome assembly GCF_045291115.1 of Bacillus sp. PPSBB_2. Lineage (NCBI taxonomy): Bacteria > Bacillati > Bacillota > Bacilli > Caryophanales > Bacillaceae > Bacillus > Bacillus sp. PPSBB_2. The sequence goes on along the minus strand of NZ_CP147983.1, from coordinate 768,639 downwards.
CTACGCCCAATTATTATGACAGCTATTACAACAATCGTTGCTATGCTCCCACTCCTATTTGGCCAATCCCAAGCAGGAAGTATGGTATCAAAAAGTTTAGCCGTCGTTGTCATCGGCGGTTTGGCAGTCTCAACTGCTCTTACATTAGTAGTCGTTCCAGTTATGTATGAACTATTAGATAAAATCGGGAGAAAAAGACGCTCTCGTAGGAAAATAAGCACTTCTACAGAAACACCTGATATTTAAAAACAAAAGGCGTTATCTTCACAAATGAAGATAACGCCTTCTCTCTATTTAGTCATATAATCCATCATTTTTTCCACATATCGCTCTATAGGTTTACTAGAATCCACAATAAGGTATTCATTATTTGAAGGTCTTTTACTACCATTTAACCACTTTTTAAAACCTACTTCCGACTCCACCTTTTCAATTTGACTGATCATACGCTTACGTGTTTGCAGTCTCCTATTAATCTCTTCCATATCATTAAGATAACACTCAATATATTTATATTTCACACCATGTTTATTTGATAGTTCAATCCCTTTTTCAACCATTCCCTCATATAAACACGGACTATCCAATATAACACTATGCCCTTGTTCTAAATAAGAATCAATCAATACCCATTCGGCATCATACGCAAGCCCACCAACAATCGTTGATTCAATTCCTTTTACTTTTAATGATTTTAACAACGCGGATTTCAAAACATCATGATCTATAATTACAGCACCTGTTAATTTCGCTATATACTTAGAAACTGTCGATTTTCCTGACCCAGGAAAACCTGACATTTGCAGAAAAAACAAATTAAAACTCCTCTCTAAATTATATCTGTTCTTCTTTATAATTAATCAAAAATTCAACAATCATTACATCCATTCCTTCTATATTAAAATACAAAAGAACCCCCTACTTATAAATAGAGAGTTCTTCTTTATAATTTATGCCGCTTTTACCTTTTTCGTTGTTTTACTTTTTCTTTTCGTTCCTGTAAAGCGCTTGTGTAATATAGATGCTATCAAGCGTGAAATAACATTGAATAGTAATACCATAATAATTAATACAGCTGCAGATTTTGTCGCAATCAACTTCGCATCTGGAATAACTCCTTCAGAATTTAATTTCCAAATGTGAACCGCTAATGTTTCAGCTGGTCTAAACGGATTTAAAGGATGCGCAGGACTTGAGAAATCCGCTGCTGAATTTAAAATCGGGGATGTTAAACCCGCTGTGTAAATTAATGCTGCCGCTTCCCCAAATATACGACCCGCCGCTAAAATAATCCCTGTAATAATTTGTGGTAATGACGATGGGATAATAATACGAGCGATTGTTTGCCACTTCGTTGCACCTAATCCAAGACTTGCCTCTTTTACATTCTGAGGAACTTCTGAAATCGCATTTTCACAAACACGCGTTAAACCTGGTAAATTTAAAATAGTTAAAGCAAGAGCACCACCCATTACTGTGTATCCCCAACCTGTCATTGTAACGAACACTAACAAACCAAATAAACCAACAACAATAGAAGGTAAAGACGCCATCGTCTCTATACATAGACGAACAAAATTTAAAAAACGTCCTTGTTTTGCGTACTCTGCTAAATATATTCCAGCACCTAATCCAAGAGGAATAGATATAATAAGCGTTATAACAAGCATGTAGAATGAATTGAATAACTGCGGACCAATCCCACCACCAGCTCTTGTATTGCTTGGTTCTCCAAACAAGAAATTAGGATCCCAAAATCCCCATCCCTTTTGTAAAATCTCAAATACTAAGAACACTAGCAAAGCTACAACTAAAGCCGCAACCGCATAAAAGATACCTGTCCAAACTTTATTTACCGTTCTTGCATTCATTATTATCGCTCACCTCTTTGCCCAATCGCTCGAATTACTAAAATAAACAGGAATGAAATAACAAGTAAAATCATCGCTAAAGTCCATAGCGCATTGTTCCAAGCAGTTCCGTTCAATGTATTCGTCATGTCCATTGTTAAAATACCAGTTAACGTCGCTGTCGGACTATATATTCCTTCTGGTAATTTAATCGTATTCCCGATTACCATTTGAACCGCTAACGCTTCACCGAAAGCACGCGCTAAGCCTAAAACAACACCTGTTAAAATCCCTTTTTTCGCAGCAGGAACAATCACTCGGCTAATCGCTTGCCATTTCGTTGATCCTAGACCATAAGAAGCTTCTAAATAATCAAATGGAACAGAACGTATTGCATCAGAAGCGATACTAGCAATAGTAGGTAAAATCATAATACTTAATACAACAATACCTGCAATTAAACTAAAGCCTACTCCCCCAAACGAATCACGTAATAGCGGTACTAAAATCGTAACCCCTAATAATCCGTATACAACCGAAGGAATACCAACTAACAATTCTAGAACAGGCTTCAATACTTTATTTCCAAACTTTGGCGAAATTAAATTCATGAATATAGCAAGAGCTATAGCAATTGGTGCACTAATAATAACCGCACCTAACGAAACCACCGTTGAACCTACAATGAAAATTAAAGCCCCGAAGGATCCTTGATCAGCATTTGGATTCCATTTTGTCGATGTTAACATCTCAGTAAATGAGATACCACTTTGTGTAAAAGATTGAATACCTTTCCCACAAATAAACGCAATAATAGCTAATGTAATTAAAACTATAAAAATACCACAAAACGTAACAAGTGATCTTCCTATATATTCACTTTTCACGTAATTAATTTGTTTTTTCCCCTTCATCACAGGACAGACCCCACTTCACAGATTGAAATGAACGGGACTGGCCTTGCAGCCAGCCCCATAAAATTTTATTACTTATTTAATTTAGACATTGGAATGTAGCCCATATCTTCTACTTGCTTTTCAAAATCTTTACCTTTTACATAATCGATGTAAGCTTTCGTCGCTTCCTTCGCTTCACCTTTTGTTACCATATATTCGTAAGACCAGAATGGATATTTACCAGACGCGATGTTTTCAACTTTCGGTTCAGCACCATCAATTTTCACTGTTTGTAGTGCGCCTTTTTTCTCGCCCACCATGTAAGACATTGCTAAATAGCTCACCGAACCAGGAGTAGAGTTAATCGCTTGCTCTACTGCACCGTTAGAATCTTGTGTTGTACCAGTTCCATCATTAATTTTCGCGTCTTTCATAATCGTTTTTTCAAATGTAGCACGTGTACCAGATGAAGCTGGACGATTAATCACATTGATTTTTTCATCTTTTCCGCCAACTTCTTTCCAATTTGTTACTTTTCCAGTGAAGATATCTTGTACTTGTTGCATTGTTAAGTTATCAACTTTTACATCTTTATTTACGACAAGAGCGAATGCAATACCCGCTACCTTGTTATCTACTAATTCTTTCGCCTTTTCAGCATCTTTTATTTTATCTCCGGATGGAACATCTGAATTACCAATTTGTACTGCACCAGATGCTACTTGGTTAATCCCAGTTCCACTACCGCCACCTTGAACTTGAATAGAAACTTTTGAATTTTTCTCCATGAATTTCTTTCCAGCTTCCTCCGCAAGAGGTAGAAGAGCTGTAGAACCAGCCGCTGCAATCGTACCTGATAATTCTTGTTTTGTATTATCGCTTCCTTTAGCAGTGTCTTTACTAGTTGTATCTTCTGCTTTCCCACAACCAACTAATGCTCCTGCTACCACTAAAGCTGCTAAAGAAAATTTAATACCTTTTTTCATAACCATGTCTTGTACCCCCATTTGGATTATCACTTTTCGAATTCATTTTCTTTCGAACACAAATTCATTGTAGGACAACAATATTATGTGAGTGTTAAGCAATTTTTAATTTTAAGTAAATGACGATAATAATCTTTAAAAGCTAGAAATCCCAACATTTATAGTTAAATAACCCAACAAAAACCACACTAACTACGCTGCAATGTAAATATATTCTTAACAATGTAAATTCAATGTAAATGTTTTTCTCTCTTTTTCCCTTTTCGTTAAAGTTACATTTACAATTCCGCTGTATTTTGTAATTTTTACACACCTAATTTATGCACATTAAAAATAATTTCAGTAATATTTTTTAGTACAACTAAATAAATTGGAACAATTCTAAAAATAAATGAATATTTTTAAAGTACTAATTGACAACATAATCCAATGTAGTCTACTATATTACTAACAAAAAGTTTACCTTAGGAAACTTTTTAAACTCAAACTAAAAATATAGAGATGAGGTAACTTTTATGGTATCGGCTAATATAAAACCACTTTCCGAATTTAAAATAGGGGAGTTTGTACAAATTGAGAAGATACAATTAGAAGGAACTATGAAACGACGCTTATTAGATTTGGGATTTATCCCGGGGGCGACGATTAAAGTATTGCAACACAGTCCACTTGGAGATCCGGTCGCTTATCAAGTGAGCAACACAACTATTGCACTGCGTAAAGAAGAAAGCTCCCTTATTTTCGGGGTATTAATAGGAGATGATTTCAGATGAGCAAACATCGTATCGCTTTAGCTGGTAACCCGAATACAGGGAAAAGTACATTATTTAATACTTTAACAGGCTTAAAACAACATACTGGAAACTGGACGGGAAAAACTGTTTTAAAAGCTGAAGGAGAATATGAACATAACGGAAGTAATTATACATTAATAGATTTACCGGGAACTTACTCACTATACTCAAATTCCGCAGACGAAGAAGTAGCGAGGGATTATATTATATTTGAAAAACCAGAAGTAACTGTAGTTGTTATAGACGCAACTGCTATGGAAAGAAATTTAAATTTAGCACTCCAGGTGATGGAGATGACAAATAATGTAGTCATTTGCATTAACTTAATTGATGAAGCCCAGAAAAAAGGCATCCTTATTGATGAAAAGAAATTAGCAAAATCACTTGGTGTGCCTGTCGTTAAAATTTCAGCACGTAACCGAGTAGGTATTGGTCATTTGCTAAATGTTATTGCAAAAGTAGCAAATAAAAAACTAATTCCAGCACCAATTAAAATTACTTACAGCGAAAAACTCGAAAATATGATTCAGGAATTAGAACCACAAATTTATAAAGTGTTCGGTGATACGTATCCAGCACGTTGGATTGCGTTACGTATATTAGATGGAGATAAAAATTTCTTAACTACACTTCAAAAACACCATAATGAACCACTTGTAAGGGAGGTCGTAATTAATGGAATCTCACTCAGCCAGTAAAGCTCTTCCATTAGACTATATTATTCAACATGCACAAACACTTTCAAAAGAAGATATACGAGATGATATAGTCGGAGATATTTACCGAACATCTGCAAGCATATGTAAAGAATCCGTCCAATATACAAATACTGATAAATTATATCGTTCCGAAAAACTAGATAAAATTTTCACATCTCCAATCTGGGGATTCCCAATTATGCTCGGTATTTTATCTATTATTTTTTATCTTACAATTGCAGGCGCTAACGTACCATCTGATATGATTGCCGAATTCTTCGGATGGGCCGAAGGATATTTAACATCTTGGTTCCAAGCTGCGCATGCACCTGAATGGTTACATGGCATTTTAATACTTGGTTTGTTCCGTGGTATCGGTGCTGTTATTAGCGTTATGTTACCACCTATGGCAATCTTTTTCCCTATGTTCGCGCTATTAGAAAACTACGGATACTTACCACGTGTCGCGTTTAATATGGACCGCTTATTCAAACGATCCGGCGCACACGGGAAACAATCTTTAACAATGGCAATGGGATTTGGTTGTAATGCAGCAGCCATTATGTCAACACGTATCATTGAATCACCACGTGAACGTATGCTAGCAATTTTAACGAACAACTTCGTTCCTTGTAACGGTCGCTGGCCTATGTTAATTTTAATGGCTTCACTATTTATGGCTGCTGGTTATACAGGCAGTATGCAAACATTGGTTACTGCTGGCGTTGTAGTCGGAATGGTTGTAATTGGTGTTATTATGACATTAACTGTTTCTTGGGTACTATCAAAAACAGCCTTAAAAGGGGTTCCAACTCACTACACACTTGAGTTACCTCCGTACCGCAAGCCAAAAGTTTGGAATATAATTGTTCGCGCAACACTCGATAAATCAATCTATGTTTTAAAACGAGCTATAGTTGTTGCTGCCCCTGCGGCTGCATTAACTTGGTTACTTGCTAACATTTTTATTGGTGACACAAGCTTACTTATGTATTTTGTAAACTTCCTAGATCCATTTGCTAAAATGTTAGGACTTGACGGCTTTATTCTAGCTGCATTCATTCTTGGACTACCCGCTAATGAAATTGTAATCCCAATTTTATTAATGTCTTACTTATCAACTGGGGCCTTAACTGAAATAGATGATTTTAATCAAATTAAAAATCTATTCCTAGAAAATGGTTGGACTTGGTTAACAGCGTTAAACACAATGTTGTTCTCACTTCTTCATTTCCCGTGCGGAACAACACTAGTTAACATATACAAAGAAACAAAAAGTGCAAAATGGACATTCTTATCGTTTGCAATCCCTACCGTTATCGCCATTGTTGTTACATTCCTCTCTACACAATTGGTACATTGGTTAGGGCTTGTATAAAGCAAAGCATACATAGAAGGTATCCCCCTTCACATATGCTTTGCACGAAAGAAACCTGAAATTATTCAGGTTTCTTTTTTTGCACATCAGTATTCCACGGCTGTGCTCCATACGTTGTGAGTTTTTTATGAATAAAATATATAGTTCCTGGAAGAACTGCCATTAATATCGTGCAACTAATTCCTAATCCAGTAAACAACTTTCATCACCTTATTTCACTCTTTTCGGTAAAGCTGAACCTGAATGTTCAATTGTTGGATGAACATGAACAGTAATTTCAGCATTACTAAAGTAATTTTCGCCTTGATCCCAATTCTTACTTATTTTTGTCCATTCTTTATAATTATGTCGCTTATACACTTCCCCTAACTCTAATACATCTACCTTATATTTTTTTTGAACAAGCTTAATCGATTTTTGAATACGCTCCTCCATTTCTTCCGATATATCCTTCTCTAAACTCTTTTCATTCAAAACCTTTTTATGATCACTAAAGTTCAACTCAGCTATTGTACCTTCCAGAAATAAATGAATATTAAATTTCGGTTTTGTAGCATTCGTTGTGGATACTTTAATTTTTCGACGTAACTTATGAATTTCATATGTAATAAGTTGATTCTTTTTACGGATGGTAAAAAAACCTCCAATTTTTTTACCTATTATATAATTCATCCCTACTGTTTCTTCCCCACTCAAATTGCCTACACACTTATTATCCTTTCCACGAAACAATGCTGCACCGTTCATTTGTACTCCTTGTTTTGTTAGTTCCAGAATAGGTAATACAAAACTTCGGTTAGAGATCATCTTTTCCTGCACCTCACCAATTCTTGCAGCCTCAATCATTTGGGCATTTTTCGGAGGGTGTTCAGCTAACATATCAATATACTGCGCCGGTAAATTTTCAGGCTTGGCACTTTGTTTTAAAATAGCTTCGGCATTTTTATTAGAAACGAACAAACGAATATTTCTTCTCATCTCATGATCGCGAATATATACATCTAACGTATTTTGTAAAATGTATGGATGTGAAAGTAATTCTTCAGAGAAAATAATCACCTGTATATGAGGGAAAAATAATGTACGACTAATTTTTTTGGCGATTATTCTTATTTGTTCAAATACACTATCTGCTTTTGCACTAACATTAATATAATTTTCGCTATCCCCACCCCCTTGTCCACCCTGTTGAGACAATTTACTGGGGAGTACCATCTGATAGGTCCCTTTCATAATTGGATTCGCTTTCTTCTCCTTCACAATATCGTAAGCCGCTCCTACTACAAATCCTCTTTCTTCTATCTCTTCTAACTCAGAACACCCACTCATAAATCCAGTTAAAGCCATAACCATTATAATTTTAAGAAGGTGTTTCATTTCCACCATTCCTTCTTTTTATTTTATATACAATCAAAACGAGCAAAGGAGCTAACAAAACAAACCCCATATCTATCCAAGCTAAATAAGTCCCATAACTTGATAAAGTATTCAAACTACTAGGTATCATATTCACCATAAAAATAATAGGGGCACTTACGAAAATAAAAATTTGTTTCTTCACTTTCGGAAACATAGCACAAAACAATAAAGATGCGACGTCATAATACATTGCTGTAGTGTTATAAATAGTAATAATCCAAGTCGTAAAAAAAATCGCATCAAACCTTTCTAAAAATCCTCCACCAATTTCAATTTCTTTCCCTAATTCAATTGTTGGATATGTCAATCCACGTGTTGTCATATAAGTAAAAACACTAATACAAGTTACATAAATTAAAATGTATGACAGCACGTTTACCATCACCGCTTTCGCGACTGCCATTGGCGCTTTTTTCGCTGTCTTATCATTCAGCAAAACCGCATAAAATAACGCTACTTCAAATCCAATAAACGTAAAAATAGAATTTTTAACTCCAACAGCATATTGACTTACTTTCGTTTGAAAAGCTGGTAGTAAATTATTTATTTCCATTAAATTTATATTCAATAAAGAAAGAAGTACTATCGCAATTAAAACAATAGGTAAGAATAAAACATTTAACCTTAATAAGGCTGCTCTTGATCCTGCTATTCCATAAATAACAACTAATAAGAAGAAGAAAGACAGTAGTTGTATTGGTGTATCACTAAATAAATACGTTTGAGAAATAACTGAAATCATTCGCGATTCATATGCTGTCAAAGCAGCAAACGTTAATACTAAAATACTACTAATTGTGTATGCAACAGGCTTCGTCAAATGCGCACTCGTATATTGAACAAAATTTTGTTTTGGAAATAAGATAGCCACTCTCGTCACAAACCAGCCTAAAACTGCGCAGATCAATCCACCCAAAAGCAAGATAATCCAACCGTCCGAAAATAAAGTTTGGTTAGCGATATCTCTTGGCATAGACAATGCCCCTATACCAATAATGGTCGATGATACCGCAAACCCAATTTCACGAGATCCAATCTCTTCATCGCCATACTCAAATGGTTTCACTTATTTTCGCTCCTTTGGACGTATTGTAGAATCTTTTGTTTGTAAGTACTCTGGTCTATCTTTCAACATCGATTTTGGCATGCGAATAAATTCTTCTTTCCAATCTTTATAAAATGCAGGAGCAATTGGAGTTGTATACGGTATACCAACACTTGTTAAATTTGTAATATGAATAGCAAGTGCGATCAGAGCTAGAATGATCCCATACAACCCAAAAGCCGTTGCAGCTAATACAAAGACGAAAAGTAAAATTCGGAACGTAATCGTAATACTATATACAGGAAGCGAAAACGTAGCAATCGCAGTAACTGCAATAATAATAACTAAAAACGGATTTACAATCCCTGCATTTACCGCAGCTTCTCCAATTACAAGACCTCCTACAATCCCTATCGTTTGTCCCATCGGTTTCGGCAATCGGATTCCAGCTTCTCGTATTAATTCCATAGTCAAGGCCATCATTAACGTTTCAATATATGCTGGAAATGGAACACCTTCCCTCGCACCTGCAATTGAATAAGCCAGTTTAGAAGGAATAAGTCCTTGATGATAAGATACAAGTGCTACATACATAGCTGGTAACAAAACCGCAATTATACCTGAACCCATACGTAAAAATCTTAATAACGTTCCAATCACCCAGCGCTCGTAATGATCTTCTACAGATTGAAAAATATCAACAAACACAAGTGGTGCAATAAGAGCAAACGGGGATCCGTCTACTAAAATGGCCGCCTTCCCTTTCGCTAATGAGGCTATAATATTATCAGGCCTCTCTGTATTCAAAAACTGTGGAAATGGGGATAAATTATTATCCTGAATTAATTGTTCAATCGTACCTGTTTCCAAAACGACATCTGTCACTATTGATTGAAGACGGCGATCTAACTCTTTTACAATGTGAGGATTAATAATATCCTCTATATATACTAGGGTTACTTCTTTCTGCGATCGCTTCCCCATAATATAAGATTGGAACCTCAACTTTGGATCGCGTAAACTGCGTCGGATTAACATTTTATTCACATTAATATCTTCATTTAATCCAACTCTCGGTCCGCGTATTAAATCCTCTGTCACTGGTGGTTCTAAACTTCGCTTCTCCCAGGCCCTACTATTAATAACGATAGCGGTTTGAATATTATCAATTAATATAACTGTATCTCCCGCTAATATCGCATTCATAATATCTGTAAACTTCGTCTTTACACCCACTTCTGCGATAGAAATAAAACGATCCAATAACGTTTGAACAACAGCTTCCTCATTTATAATTTCTTCGTATTGCAGTGTGCGAATGACATATTTATAAACATTATCCTTATCTGTCAATCCACATAAAAACACAACCGCACAACGTGTAAAACTCCCAGCAAGAGCAACTTCTCTAATTGTTAAATCATTAGGTGAACCTAACTCATCCCTAATTTCTTTCATAACTTCAAATAAGTTACCTTCAAGCTCTAACAATTTCCCCACCTAGCTTCCTTTTCAACAAGTTTTTAGTTAGATTCCGCTAATAGAAGGAAATATATACAAAAAAAGAGCTATCTCTTTTCAAAGATAGCTCTAATAAAGTAAAACTTTAATCAACCCTCACCAATCGGGCTTTTACGGACAGTTTAATCCCCACCTAACTTCTTTGCTTCCGCTGAATTTTGAGGTGGGGGTCTTACTGCCCGTTAATGCAGGATAAACGAATTACTTTTCTACTATTATAGTGTTTTTCTTTATAAATACACCTTTTGTAAATCCACTAACTACAAACATCACAATTATATTAATTAACAATGCGACTATACCTACATTCAAATCTTTTATATACTGCGGGAAACTCGGAAACATCGTGGCTATAGTTGAACCAGATAAGGTAATATATGCGACCACTAATAGCCCAACTCCCATTCCTGCAATCGCCCCTTGCTTCGTAATAATTTGACGTGGAAACAAGCTACATACAAGTGCAGGGAAAAGTTGCGTAACGATACTGTATCCCATTAATAGAAGTGCTCCTATTGTTTCTCCTCCCTTAAATGTAAATAAAACTGCCACGAGCGTTACTACAGGCACAAATAATTTTGCCATCTTAGCAACTTGTCTATCTGAAGCAGACGGGACTATCGTTCGGTAAATATTTTTTGCTAACAGTGTAGAAGCCGCCATAACAAGCATAGACCCTGGAACCAATGCCGTTAATACTCCCGCACTACCAATAATTCCAATAAACCAAGGATCAAAAGTTTGTAAAGCAAGACGGAATAACGAAAGATCTACATCCGCTCCCTTTAACCCAGGAACTTGCAATATAGCAGCAAATCCTGCAAAAAATACGAAAAGTAAAACTAAAGAATACAATGGCATAATTGCTGCATTTTTACGAAATACTTTTTCATTTTTTGCAGAAAAAGCAGAAGCAAATGTATGAGGCCACATATAAAAACCGAGGGCCGTTAATATAATAGTAGAAACAAACCAAGAAATACTCATTCCTTCTTCAGGTAAAGATAAAAATCCCGGTTTCGCTGCCTCTACAGCCTCAAACATCGGCTGAAATCCTCCATAATAATGATACGGCAAATATATACCTAAAAACATAACGATAAACAGTATCATAATATCCTTCAAAGCAGCCGTCCAAGCCGAACCATGTATACCTGAAACCATTACATATATAGTTATAACAATAGCACCGATCCATACTGCAACAACAGGTGACACCCTTCCGTAAGAAGCTTCTGAAACGATAATTCCCAGTCCTTTTAACTGTAAAACAAGATATGGAATGATGGAAACAACACCAACAATCGAAACAATAAGTCCAAGCGCTTTACTTCTATATTTCTTCGCAAAAAAATCCGACTGTGAAACAAGGTTATGCTCTTTCGCATACTTCCAAATGGGTGGCAATAAAAAATACGATAAAAGATAAGCTAAAGCACCATATCCCAAAATATAAAAGGTAGGTGCTCCTTTACTATACGCCCAGCCGCTTCCCCCTAAAAATGTAAACGTCGTATAAATTTCACCTGCCATAAGGAGAAAAACAAAAATAGTGCCAAATCCTCTTCCTCCAACTGACCATTGTTCTAAATTCATATCTTTTCCATGTTGTGCCCGAATCCCTAAAAATAGTGCGAGAAACAAAAATAAAATAATGATAAGTAATGCAGTCATTTTACATCCTCCTTATTAGCAGGATCAAACACGTACACAAGCCACATACAAAAAGATGTAATAAACACTGATAATAATACCCAAAATAATAAAAATGGCATCCCTAATACGTAAGGAGTAACTGAATTCGCAAATATTGGCCCAACTACTAAACAAAGAACTGGGATAAGCGCTAGAATGTGTATTTTCTTCATCTCATTCTCCTTTACTTATAAAGTTCATAATGGCTGATACAAAGACTTCCACTCCAATCGGTAATGCATCTTCGTCAATCGTAAAACGAGGGTGATGGTGAGGATATATAATACCTTTCTCTTTATTTCCCGCTCCGATAAAAAAGAATGTCCCCGGTGCCTTTTGTAAAAACGCTGAAAAATCTTCTCCAGCCATCGTCGGCTGTAAACGAACAACCCTATCCCTTCCATAAAGTTGTAATGCCGTTTGTTCAATAAGCTCTGTAGCTTCATAATCATTTACAACTGGTCGATATCCATATTCATATGAAAATGTATATTTCGCTCCGTAAGATTCCGTAATATGCTTCACAATCCGCTCAATCTTCTTCTCTGTTTCACCTCGTAATTCATGTCTTAAACTTCTTACTGTCCCTTCAATCTCGGCTTGCTCTGGTATTACATTATGAGTTGTCCCAGCATGAAATTGCGTAACAGATATTACGAGAGAATCTAATGGATTCGTGAGGCGAGATACAATTTGCTGAAGTTGCGAAACGACTTGTGTTCCGATTGCAATACTATCCACCGTTTCATGAGGGATTCCAGCATGTCCACCTTTTCCCTCTATCTTAATTTTAAAAACATCCGGTGCAGCCATTGCAGGACCATAAATAACACCTATTTTCCCAACCTCTAACGACGCCCAAAGGTGAGCACCAATAATATAATCCACACCTTCCATTACACCTGCAGCAACCATCTCCTCTGCACCACCAGGAAAATTCTCTTCAGCATGTTGGAATAGAAAACGAATCTCCCCTTGAATCTTCTCTCTTTCTTCTACTAACTTATATACAACCCCAAGTAATATCGCTATATGTCCATCATGACCACATGCATGCATTACACCTTTATATGTAGAAATAAAATCAAACTCATTTTCTTCATGAATAGGAAGAGCATCCATATCGGCTCGAATCGCAACTGTTTTGCCCGGATGTTTACCTACTAACTTTGCCATCACACTATATTTAGTCGGCCGTGACACTTCTAAATATGGGAATTTCCGAAGTATATCGAACACAAACTGCGATGTTTTCTCTTCTTGAAAAGATAACTCTGGATACTTATGAAAATGCCTTCTCCACTCAACTAACTGATTTTTTGACAAAACAAGTTCCTTTGCAACATCCATTTCTCTTCTCCCCTTCTTCACCAAGTTAAATGTTATTATAACGTGAATTGTTAATTTTTAAAAGAATCTTCTGAATTTTCAGTGTTAATAAACCAAAAAGAAAAAGCCATCCCAAAGATGACTTTTTCATTATTATAAAATAGTAATTGCTTGTTTTCCCATTTGCTCCCAAGCTTTCTCAAATTCTGCTCGCGGAACAGCCAAACGTGGATTATTTTTAAGAGGATCATTTACATATACAAAGTTTTGATCATATCCAATTACTACTGCACTATGCTCATAATATGTAATTTTCACTTCGCCTGAACTCGTATTCCATGTTTCAAAACTACTTTCAGCTAGCGGCTTAAACGTCGTATTAATAATGACCCATACCGGAGAGCCAGAACTAATTACTTTATATATATCTTGCATGTCTCTACCTGTTAAATTAATTACTTTTTCAGGAACATATTTTTCTGCTAAATCAAAGATTGGTTTATTGTATACACCATACCCAGGCTCTGCCTTTGTATAAATATTTCCCACAAATCCCTCGTAAGGATTTCCACGCAAACCATTTTGTTCAAATGGAACACGATGAATTTCGCTAGCAAGTTGCATCTTATCTACTTGTACACCTTTATATTGCAGCAACATAGCTAAACTTGTCACTTCACACCCTCTAGGTAATTCTGGTAATTGTTTAATAAACGGAACATCTTCAATCATAGCTGCTTCTTTCATTTCAGATAGAAACTCTAAGCGTAGAACTTGCGCCTTTTGCATGATTTTATCTTTTCCTATAAAAAATGCAGCAGCAAGTATAATCCCAAAAACAAAAAGATATTTTAACTTTTTCATTATAAACAAAACTCCATTAATTATTATTTTACAGATACACCTCTTATCATTGTACCCTTCTTCTTACTAGTTTGCTAGAAAGATCATGTGAATTATCGATCATAGAATTAATTATAAAAATTCTAATTATTTTTAATAAAAAGAAAAATAAATATACATTTACAGAATATTTTGCTAAAATCAAAATTGTTAACATAGTGAAGATATCACCATGTTAACAAACATTCTTAGAGTATTTAGTCATAGTTCGTTTTTTTACATACTCCATTCATTTCATAGCAAATAAACCGAGTGTGTGTTGCATCCCCCACTAATGATTAAAAACTCAGAATAAAACGAAGTTCACACATTCAAGAAAATACGGGGTGAGGGGCATATGAATCAACAAATTGAACAAACAGATTTAAAACGAACAATGAAAAGTAGACACCTATTTATGATTGCACTCGGCGGTGTTATCGGAACCGGGTTATTTATGGGATCTGGTCAAATTGTCCATAATGCCGGACCTGGTGGTGCTATTCTTGCATTTTTAGTCGGTGGATTTGTTATGTATTTAACGATGTTATGTCTTGGTGAATTATCCGTCGCTATGCCAGAAGCAGGTTCATTCCAAAGTTATGCAAGCAAATTCATTTCACCTGGTTTTGGATTTGTTGTCGGTTGGATGTATTGGTTAAATTGGGCTGTTACAGTTGGCGTAGAGTTAACAACTGTAAGTATTTTAATGAAACGCTGGTTTCCAGACGTTTCTTCCTGGATTTGGTGCGTTACATTTGCAGCAGCACTCTTCCTCGTAAACGCTTTATCAGCAAAAGCATATGCAGAAGCAGAGTTTTGGTTCGCAAGTGTAAAAGTCGCAACAATTGTTATTTTCATCGTACTTGGCGGCGCTGTTATGTTCGGTCTACTAGACTTTAATGGAAAGCCAGCTCCAATGCTTCATAATTTCACTGAAAATGGCGGGCTATTTCCAAATGGTGCATTAGCTGTTCTTCTTACGATGATTACAGTAAATTACTCCTTCCAAGGAACAGAATTAATCGGAATCGCTTCAGGCGAAAGTGAAAATCCTGAAAAAACAATTCCAAAAGCAATTAAAAACACAATTTGGCGAACTCTCTTCTTCTTCGTCTTAGCGATATCAGTTGTTGTAGGTTTACTCCCATGGCAAGAGGCTAATCTAGTCGAAAGTCCCTTTGTACTTGTATTTGATGTAGCCGGTGTCCCATATGCAGCAGACATTATGAACTTTGTTATTATTACAGCTGTATTATCCGTTGCTAACTCTGGTCTCTACGCAAATTCTCGTATGCTGTGGGCGATGGCAAAACAAGGAATGGCAAGTCCAGCATTTACGAAATTAACTAAAAAAGGTGTACCGCTAAATGCATTAATTTTCAGCCTAATTTTCGCTAGCCTATCCTTACTAACAAGTGTATTTGCGGCAGATACTGTCTTTCTAGTTTTAACATCTATTGCAGCAATGGCTGCCGTTGTAGTTTGGATGTCAATCGCCGCTTCACAGTTTTTCTTCCGTAGAAATTTCGTGAAAAATGGTGGCGACATAAATGATTTAAAATATCGTACACCGCTCTATCCACTCGTTCCAATCGTAGCGTTCTCGCTCAATTTCATTACATTTGTTAGTTTGGCTTTCATTCCAGATCAAAGAATTGCTCTTTATTGCGGCATTCCATTTATGATTATTTGTTACATTTTATACCAAGTTAAATATAAAAAAATTGTCACACTTGAACAGCCACGAACTGTCACACAAGAAATAAACTAAATATACAAAATATTCAGCTATCTTTCTTATCATAAGATAGCTTTTTTCTATTTCTTGGATATCCTGGTATAACTTTATTTATCTTAAAATTTTCACAATCACGTTTTTCTCTGGAAAATAGTTTACAATGTAATCAAGTTACAAATGATATTCACCTTAAAAAGTGTGCATTTGTGTCTATTTTTTAACAATATATCAAAAACTATTGCCTTCTATAAATTAATAGGTTTATATTGTTTTATTGGCATAGTTTCAATCCAAGGAGAAAGGAGATTTTCAATCGTGCAACTAAAGAAAGCGTTTTGGAAGTTGGCTTCACTTCTTCCGTTATCATTACTTCTGTTCCTCGGTGGCTGTGATAAAAAACTCGCAGTATTAAATCCGCAAGGACCTGTTGCAAAAGCACAGTATGATTTAATTGTTTGGTCATTCTTGCTTATGTCATTAATTATCGCAATTGTATTCATTCTGTTTACAGTCATCTTGATTCGTTATCGTGAAAAACCAGAGAATATGGACTATGAGCCACCTGAACAACACGGTAACACATTACTAGAAATTATTTGGACGCTTGTTCCTGTTATTATCGTTATCGCATTATCGATTCCAACAGTAAAAGCAACTTATGCTTCGGAAGAGGTTCCGAAAGAGTCCAAACATATTAAACCAGTTGAAATTTATGTTACATCTGCAAACTGGAAATGGTTATTCAGTTACCCAGAGGAAAAAATTGAAACCGTTAACTATTTAAACATCCCAGCTGGTGTACCAATTCAATTCAAACTGACTTCTGTCGGCCCAATGAATGCTTTCTGGGTACCAGAACTTGGTGGTATGAAGTACACAATGGATGGCATGATTATGGATCTTTATTTACAAGCTGATAAGCCAGGTTCTTACCTAGGTCGTAGTGCGAACTTCTCTGGTGAAGGATTCACTCACATGGAGTTCGAAGTTGAAGCAAAAACTAAAGAGAAATATGACAAGTGGGTTAAAGAAGTACAAGAAACTGCTCCTAAACTAACAGAAGCTAAGTACAACGAAATTGTTAAACCTGGTGTAGTTGGTCGTATGACATTCTCTAGTCACCACTTAAGTTATGTAGATCCAAAATCACTTGAATATTGTGATTACAACTACTACAAAAACAAAAAATAATAGCTATTATTCCAACAGATTGGAGTGAACACAGTGAAGCTTGATGAATTCTTTGTCACAGGTGATCCGATTATTTACGGTGCAGACGCTTCTATCGTTCTTGTGACATTAGCAATCATTTTCGTACTAACAAAGTATAAAAAATGGAAATGGCTTTGGGACGAATGGTTAACAACTGTTGACCATAAAAAAATCGGAGCTATGTATATTATTTCTGCGGTTATCATGTTATTCCGTGGTGGTATGGATGGTTTAATGATCCGTGCACAGTTAACATTCCCAGAAACAACTTATTTAAACGCTGAACACTATAACGGAATCTTTACAACGCATGGTACAGTAATGATTCTTTTCATGGCAATGCCATTCGTTATGGGATTAATGAACCTTGTAGTACCATTACAAATTGGTGCTCGTGACGTTGCATATCCGTTCTTAAATGCTTTAAGTTTCTGGTTATTCTTTGTCGGAGCAATGTTATTCAACATCGCTTTCGTAATCGGTGGTTCTCCAGACGCTGGGTGGACTTCTTACTTCCCAATGGCAGGTACAGAGTTTACTTCAGGCGTAGGAAATAACTACTACGCAATTGCATTACAGATTTCAGGTCTCGGTACGCTAATGACCGGTATTAACTTCCTTGTTACTATCTTAAAAATGCGTACACCTGGTATGACTTTAATGAGAATGCCAATGTTTACTTGGTCAATCTTAATTACAACAATTATCATTATTTTCGCTTTCCCAGTATTAACAGTTGCTCTTGCATTAATGACATTTGACCGTCTATTCGATGCTCACTTCTTTACGATGGCGAGCGGCGGTATGCCGATGTTATGGGCCAACCTGTTCTGGGTATGGGGTCACCCTGAAGTATATATCGTTATTTTACCGGCATTCGGTATTTTCTCTGAAATCATTAGTACATTCTCACGTAAACGTCTATTCGGTTACAGTGCGATGGTATACTCAATGGTTGCAATTTCTTTACTAAGTTTCGTCGTATGGCTTCACCACTTCTTCACGATGGGTGCAGGTCCAGCGGTTAACTCATTCTTCTCGATTTCGACAATGGCGATTTCGATTCCAACCGGGGTTAAGATCTTTAACTGGTTGTTTACACTGTATAAAGGACGTATTCGTTTTACAGTTCCAATGCTTTGGTCATTGGCATTTATTCCAAACTTCGTAGTCGGTGGGGTTACAGGGGTTATGCTTGGAATGGCAGCAGCTGATTATCAATACCATAACAGCTACTTCCTAATCGCTCACTTCCACTACGTATTAATCGCAGGTACAGTATTCGCTATGCTTGCTGGATTCACATTCTGGTATCCAAAAATGACTGGTCATATGTTAAATGAACGCCTAGGTAAATGGACATTCTGGATCTTTATGAGCGGATTCAACATCTGTTTCTTCCCAATGTACTTCTTAGGTTTAGACGGTATGACTCGTCGTATGTACACTTACTCTGAAAGTCTTGGATGGGGATGGCTAAACCAAATCGCATCTGTTGGTGCGGTAATGATGGGTATCGGCTTCCTACTTCTTTGCTACAACGTAATTTGGAGTGCACGTCACGGTGAACGTGACACAACTGGAGATCCATGGGATGGTCGTACACTTGAATGGGCAACTCACTCTCCTGTACAACATTACAACTTCGCGAAGCTTCCTGAAATTAAAGAAGCTGATGCTTTCTGGTACATGAAAAAACGCGGAGAAACAGTTACACCAGCAGCAGAAGATATTAAACCAATTCACATGCCAAGTAACTCTGGTGTGCCTATTATTGCGTCTGGATTCTTCGGTCTTGCAGGTTTCGCATTAGTATTTAGCTGGTTCTGGCTTGCAGCAATCGGTGGTATTGGTATTTTAGCTTGCTTAATCTATCGTTCATTCGATTATGATGAAGGCTACTATATCAGTGTTGATGAAATTAAAAAAACAGAACATATAGCATGAGAGGTGAAATGACATGGCGGCTTTAGATAAAAGCTTACCTTTGGAATATCAATCCGAACAAAGCAGATTGAATATCCTAGGATTCTGGATTTTTCTTGGGGCTGAAATTATGCTGTTCGCAACACTTTTCGCCTCTTATCTAGTCCTTGCTGGTCGTACGGCAGATGGCCCAACACCAGCGCAATTGTTTGAACTTAAAACGCTTTTAATTCAAACATTACTACTTTTAACAAGTAGTTTCACATGTGGTATCGTAATTCATGAAATGCGTAAGCATAACCAAAAAGCGATGCTTGGATGGTTCGTCCTTACATTACTTTTAGGTGCAGGTTTCCTATTCTTCGAGATCGAAGAGTTCATTATGTACATTGGTGAAGGCGCAACAATTCAAACAAGTGCTTTCTTATCTGGATTCTTCGTTCTTCTTGGAACGCACGGAGCTCACGTAACAGGCGGTATCATTTGGGCAACTTGTGTTATTATCCAAATTTTAAAACGAGGTTTAACACCAGTTACAGCTCGTAAAGTATTCATTATCAGCTTATACTGGCATTTCCTTGATCTTGTTTGGGTCTTTATTTACACACTAGTTTACTTGAACGGGATGGTGGCGTAAATGGCTCAAAACAACAATCAAGCAAACGGGCATGCGCATAGCGGATTCCCTTGGTCACACGTTTTCGGATTTATTTTATCGCTTGCATTAACGTTTCTAGCGTTATACGTGGCACTTTACACAACATTGCCACTTTCAACAGTCTTAACAACTATTATCATAATGGCTGTTGCGCAAGCATTGTTACAATTAATTATGTTCATGCATTTAAAAGAAGGAGAAGGAAGAGTTCAAATTCTTACAATGATATACAGTTTCTTCGTTGCAACTGCAACGGTTGGTTTAACTGTATGGATCTTCTTCTCAATGTAATGTACATGAAAAAGACTGCTGAGATTCCTCAGCAGTCTTTTTTTATCCCCTCTATTACATCCACATTACGGAATTAACAGCATAATCATGAAAAATATACTTATTATGACAAATGTTAAGAAAAGTCTTTCTTTATGAAATCGAATCCATATGCGTTGCTTTTCTACCTATTATATGGCTAAATAGGTACTATATTTATTTGAAGGGAGAGAACGCAATGGAACATCATACTTCTGTTCTATCACTTATGGTTGTCGTTGCAATCGCGTTTTTCGTTCCCCTTTTGTTACAACGCTTTAAATTAAAAGCACTTCCTGTGGTCGTTGCAGAAATTATTGCAGGAATCTTTGTAGGTAAAAGTGGGTTTAATATTATTGAGCCAGATATATGGCTTCAAGTTTTATCAACATTAGGATTTATATTCCTCATGTTCTTAAGCGGTTTAGAAATTGATTTTTCTATCTTTAAACAAAAAGGGAAAAAAAATACGACAAACGAACCAAATACATTTCAGGCAGCAAGCATTATCTTCTTATTTATTTTCATCTTATCTTATGCCCTATCATTACTATTCGTATGGCTAGGATTCGTAGATAATGCAATGTTCATGACTTTAATTATTTCAACTATTTCTTTAGGTGTTGTTGTACCAACATTAAAAGAGAATAACTTAGGAAAAACAGCAATTGGGCAAATCATTTTATTAGTTGCTGTTATTGCGGATTTAGTTACAATGATTTTACTTGCTGTATTCGTCGGATTAAATTCCGAAAGCGGCCAAAGCATGTGGCTTCTTCTTCTTCTATTCGGCGCTGGTATTGTTATTTACTTCGTTGCAAAACGTTTTAAAAACATTCCATACTTAGATAGTTTAAAAGCTGGTAGTGTACAAATTGATACACGAGCTGTTTTTGCACTCATTTTAATCTTAGTTGGGTTATCGGAATCTGTTGGAGCAGAAAATATTTTAGGCGCCTTCTTAGCAGGTGTACTTGTATCGTTATTATCACCAAATGAAGATATGGTGGAAAAACTTGATTCTATCGGCTATGGTTTCTTCATCCCTATTTTCTTCGTAATGGTTGGTGTAAATCTAGAGGTGTGGTCTATTTTCAAAGAACCTTCTAGCATGCTAATGATCCCAATCTTAATTGTAGGACTCTTTATTTCAAAACTCTTACCATCACTCGTCTTAAGAAAATGGTATCCACGTAATATCGTACTTGGAAGTGCAATTTTATTAACATCGACACTTTCTTTAGTTATTGCGGCTGCACAAATTGGTGAAAAACTGGAGATCATCAGTCCAAGTTTATCTGCCTCTCTTATTTTAAGCGCAGTTATTACTTGTATTTTTGCACCTATATTGTTTAAAAAAATGTTCCCAAAAGTAGAAACACCAAAACCAAAAGTAGCTATTATTGGCGCGAGCAGAATTACCCTTCCGTTATCACTAGATTTAAAACGAGAAGATTATGACGTAACGCTATATATGATGCGTCAAAACAAAATAAATGATGAAGAAGCGAAATCGCACGACTTCCCTATCGTGAAATTGGATGACATCACAATCGCATCATTAACTGAACAAACAGCATTTGATGCAGATCGCGTCGTTGTTGCAACAAGTGATGATGAACAAAACTTATTATTGGCAGAACATGCAAAAGAGCTAGGTGTTGAACATGTTATTGCAAGTGTAGAAGATCCACTTCTACAAGAAAAAGCAACGCAAGAACATATCGCTGTATTCTCAACAATTAACTCTACACGTATTTTATTACGTGCGCTTATTGATAAACCTAGTCTCGTTCGCTTAATTACAACAGCAAACGAAACAGTCCGTGAAGTTGAACTACGGAGCAATAAATATAACGGCGTTGCACTTCGTCGCCTTCCGTTTTTAGGTGATGTACTAGTCATTCAAATTTATCGTGGAAATAAAGCATTAATCCCACATGGGGATACAAGACTACAACACGGTGATACATTACTTGTAACAGGCTCAAAAGAACATATCGATACACTAAAAAACATATTAGAATAAAAAAATGCCCCTCACATAATTGAGGGGCATTTTTTCCATTTCATATGGTAAAATGTTACTATCACATATTATGGGGATGGATTACATTATGTCTATTATAACTTTAGCTCTCTTATTATTAGCCGAAATACTCGTTGCCATTATTCTCATCGGTGTTAGTATTGAGATTTGTAGTTACGGATGGAAAAAATCGAATGGAATAAAATATTCTTGCCTCCTACTTTCACTCCTTCTCGGAACTGCTAGCATACTCGGACTTCTCGCCGCACCTGCCTATTTCTTTATACAATTAACAGAAAAAGCGTTATAAGAAAGGATGTTAATATGATTACCGTGAAAAATATTGAGGGATCTGAAACTTACGTATTACGTCAAAAAATTTTACGCCCCAATCAAACATTAGCAGATTGTAAATACCCTTCCGATTATGAAACAGACACCTTCCACTTAGGCGCATTTATAAACGATGAACTAATTAGTATCGCTTCCTTCTCAAAAGAAATATATCCCGACTTACCAACGGGTATTCATTATCGTCTACGAGGAATGGCAACATTACCTGCATTTCGAAACAACCGTGCTGGAAGCTCCTTAATTCAGAAGGCGGAACAAATCTTGCAAGAACGCCAAGCAAATATATTATGGTGTAATGGCCGAATTACTGTAGCTGACTATTACAAACACTTAGGCTTTCAGGAATATGGTGAAATCTTTGAAATTGAACCGATTGGCCTTCATAAAGTACTATATAAAAGAATATGAGAAAAGCTTTCCTCAATATGGGAAAGCCTTTCTTATATTTCAATCTTCTCTTTTTATTTTTTTCATATATATGTATATAAACAAACTTGGAACTAAAAAACAAGCAAACATAATAAGTCCTGTCATACTAATTTCCTTTATCGAAATATCTGGTGTTACAACGATACAAATAGCTAAAATCCCAATAATAATACCTACCGGAATGAATAATAGCTTCATAAAATAACGACGCGACACTCCGCCCGTATGCTCATACACTTCCACTGAATTTTTCAGATTTAAAAAGTTAATAATTATTATCCCGCCCATAAATACCATTAATAAATCCGAAACACTTTCATATCCTGCCCCTTGCAAGACATAGCGGTAAAAGACGATAGCTAGTATGACGATATTTTGTAAGATGAAAGCTAATCTAATATGTTTTAACCCTTCAATCATTAAACGTTCATCTTTCACGATTTTCATCCTACCACTCCTTTTCCTCCCAAAACAAATCATTCAACGTTTTATCTACTGCATAACAAATTTTTAAACATAAATCTAAAGATGGATTGTATTTCCCCTTCTCAATTAAACTAATCGTTTGCCTTGTAACGCCTACTTTTTCTGCTAATTGTTGCTGTGTTAAATCTAACTGAACACGCGCGACTTTTATTTTACTTACAGCCATTCATGTTCCTCCTCTACCTCTATTGTAACATATACATTCCATTAAGTAATTTATATTTTACGAAATCAATTAAGTTTTCACCTTATCCCAATTGGTGCTGGCTAATACACAGTGAGGATATCTCCTACTGCCTATAGTTTCACTTTATTATACACAAAAAGGGAGCCTCCCATAAGAAGGCCCTCTCCTATATTTATATTATAAGAATAAATGACACCCAAATAAGAATGCAAATAAGTATAGTAATGGATGTACTTCCATCCCTTTACCCTTCACAATTTTCAAGACTGGATATACTAAAAATCCAATTGCGATTCCATTTGCAATACTAGATGTTAACGGAATACCTATAAAAATTAAAAATGCTGGTAACGCATCTTCAAATTCATTCCAATTAATATCTCGAATGCTTTGTGCCATTAAACTACCTACTATAATTAATGAAGGAGCTGTAATAGCGGCTACACTTGATAAAGAAGCAATAACAGGACTAAAAAATGCCGTTATAATTGTTAGACCAACAACTACAATCCCTGTTAATCCAGTTTTACCACCTGCAGCAATACCTGCTGACGATTCAATCGTCGCTGCTGTTGGGCTTGTTCCAAAGATAGAACCTGTAGTCCCGCCAATCGCATCTGCAATAAACGCTTTACCAAAACGCTTCTCTGTATTGTCTGTAATTAAACCTGCTTGTTTAATTAAACCAAGTAATGCACCTGTTGTATCGAATAAAAGTACAAGTAAAAATGAAAATACAACGCCGTATAATCCGTATTCAATTACATCTGAAAAGGCATTGATTGGGTTTGAAACGATGATACCCTCTGGTAAATGAGGCATCGCCACAATTTTATCAGCAAACTTCAATTGCCCTGTAAAGAAGGCAATAATTCCTGTCACAATCATACTAATAAATAATGCACCGCTCACACGCAATGTCATTAATACCGCCGCTAATATTAAACCAATTAAAGTTAAAATAACAGCTGGAGAATGAAAATCACCAATCGTAACTAAATTAGACGGATGATCCACGATAATTCCAGAAAGGCGCAATCCAATAAAAGCAATAAATAGTCCAATTCCACCTGCAATTGCATGCTTTAAACTATCAGGAATTGCTAAAATTAACTTTTGTCTAAACGAAGTAAAAGATAATAAAAGAAAAATAATCCCCGTTACAAATACAGCTGAAAAGGCAACTACATATGTAATCCCTTCTGCCTTCTGTACAACAGAATAAGCAAAATATGCATTCATTCCCATAGCTGGAGCAATAACAATCGGATAATTCGCGAAAATCGCCATACCTACTGTTCCAACAACGGTTGCAATAATTGTTGCTGTAAACGCTTGGTCAAATGGTACACCTGCATCAGATAATATTTTTGGATTGATGACAAGAATATACGCAAATGTAAAAAAAGTTGTGATGCCAGCTAAAAACTCTTGCTTCACAGAAGTGTTATATTTTTGTAATTGAAACATGCTTATGTACCCTTCCTACACCTGAATTATTATCACACATTCTTTTTCTTACTAGTATGTGAGAAAATATAATACTTAATCTTAACAATCAATAAAAAGAAGAGTCAATATATTCCCTAATAGTTCGAATTTTAAGTTTAAGTCTGACAAGTACAGATGTAGTACAGTTCATTATGATTATTTTTGTAGCATAACAGATAGAAATGTTTTATAATTTGAAATAGTTAAATATTTAGTAAACGCATTCAAATATCGTTCACTCTACAAGGGGGATTCTTCTTATGCAGCACACAAACAAATCTGGAACTTTAAATCGTGGTTTAAAAGAACGACATATTACTTTAATGTCACTGGGCTCAGCTATTGGCGTTGGACTATTTTTAGGATCCGCTTCCGCCATTAAACTAGCAGGTCCTTCTATTTTGCTAGGCTATATGATTGCCGGTCTCGTTATTTTTTTCATTATGCGAGCGCTTGGGGAAATGGCAATTGAACAACCTGTTGCTGGTTCTTTTAGTAAATATGCATATGATTATATTGGACCACTCGCTGGTTATATTACTGGCTGGAATTACTGGTTCTTATGGGTTGTTACTTGTATGGCTGAAATTACAGCAGCTGGTATTTACATGCAGTACTGGTTCCCAGATATCCCGCGCTGGATTTGGGCATTACTTGCTCTATTATTAATGAGCGCTTTTAACTTCTTATCGGTAAAAGTATTTGGAGAACTTGAGTTTTGGTTTGCTCTCATTAAAATTGTCACAATTATCTGTATGATAGTAGTCGGAGCTGGTATTATTTTATTCGGATTCGGAAACGGTGGTATCGCTACTGGTATTTCAAATCTTTGGTCACATGGTGGCTGGTTCCCAAATGGATTTTCTGGGTTACTACTCTCCATGCAGATGGTACTATTCGCTTATTTAGGCGTTGAATTAATCGGTGTTACAGCTGGTGAGGCTCAAAATCCGAAGAAAACACTCGCAAAGGCAATCGATAACGTATTTTGGAGAATTCTACTCTTTTACGTTGGGGCATTATTCGTTATGATGGCAATTTATCCATGGAACGAACTTGGTGAGAAAGGCAGTCCATTCGTATTAACATTCCAACAAATTGGTATCGCAAAAGCAGCAGGTATTATTAACTTTGTCGTATTAACAGCAGCTCTTTCTTCTTGTAACGGTGGTTTATTTAGTACAGGCCGTATGCTATATACATTAGCTCAGCAGAAAAAAGCTCCTGAAAGATTTGGTCGTTTAAATAAAAATGGCATTCCAAGCCAAGGAATTGTAGCAACTGCTATCGTTTTACTAATTGGTGTTATATTAAACTATCTCGTACCTGCAAAGGTATTTACATGGCTTACTAGCATTTCAACTTTCGGTGCAATTTGGACTTGGGGAATTATATTAGTCGCTCAAATTAAATTCCGTAAAAGCTTGCCTACTCAAAATAAACAAAAGTTATCGTATAAAATGCCTTTATACCCATTAAGCTCATATTTCTCACTCGTTTTCCTTGTATTAGTATTAGGTATAATGGCGTATTCAGAAGATACACGAATTGCATTGATTGTCGGCCCAATTTGGCTTATCGGCTTAGCAATCGTATATTACATGAAAGGGTTTCATAAGATTGATGAAACACCTAACTCAAAAATTAGTTAAGCAAAACATCCCTTCCTTATTACTTGGAAGGGATGTTTTTATATCTATATAAATATTTCTCAACAAAATTCACGGTATTTTTACAATTTTTTAATATTTTTTATGTTTTCCGTCTTTATTTTTACAGAAAAATAAATTACATTATTAAAGCACATATATTTATTATTAGGGGGATTCTTCTATGAAGAATAAAAAATGGATTACATTTTCTTTAGCAACAGCAATTACACTAAGTATAGGGACCTCGTTCATACCGTCTACTTATGCCGAAAGCTCTGTAGACCCAGCTCCTGAAATTGCTGCAAAAGTTGTAAATCAAAACAATGGGAAGAAAGTATTATTCGATAATACACACGGTCAAACTGCTGGGACAGCTGACTGGGTTATTGACGGCGGCTTTTCTGACTTCGGAAACGGCATTGCAAAAAACGGATATCACGTAAAGGAACTTCGTAAATCAACACCTATTACGTACGAAGACTTAAAAGATTACAATGTATTTATCGTTCCAGAAGCTAATATTCCTTACAAAAAATCTGAGCAGGACGCTATGTTACAATATGTAAAAAATGGTGGTAGTATCTTCTTTATTGCTGATCATTACAATGCAGATCGTAATAAAAATCGCTGGGACTCTTCTGAAGTATTTAATGGATATAGACGCGGTGCTTGGGATAATCCAGCAAAAGGAATGTCTAATGAAGAAGCAAATTCACAAGCTATGCAAGGAGTAGAAAGCTCTGATTGGCTCTCTGACAACTTCGGTATTCGCTTCCGCTACAATGCACTTGGTGATGTTTCAGCGAAAACAATTGTATCGCCTGAACAATCTTTCGGAATTACAAAAGGTGTTTCGTCTGTAGCAATGCATGCTGGTTCTACTCTAGCAATTACAAACCCAAAACTAGCAAAAGGACTTGTTTACCTTCCAGAAAATCCATCAAAATGGAATAACGCTGTTGATAGTGGCGTTTATAATGGCGGTGGTATTGCAGAAGGCCCATATGCTGCTATCGCAAAAGTAGGACTTGGAAAAGCTGCCTTTATTGGTGACTCTTCTCCTGTTGAAGATGCTACGCCAAAATACGTTCGTGAAGATTCTGGTCAAACAAAGAAAACTTACGATGGTTATAAAGAAGAAAACGATGCGATTTTATTAGAAAACATCGTAAATTGGTTATCAAATAAAGAGACATTTACAAGTTTAGATCAAGTAAATGGTTTACAACTTGATTCACCTACAGCTCTACAAACATTTGAACAGCCAAACTTATCAACAGAACCACAACCTGAACCTTGGAGTGCACCAAATGCAGGTTATCAATGGTTTAATACAAATACTTTTAAACCAGGTTCATACGGTTATAACGGTGCGGTAACAACAAGCGACTACGTCGTTACACACCCTAGCATTCTACCAAACAATGAAATTTTCCAAATGAAGATTCAAGTAAATAACTTACTACCTAATACAACGTATAACAACTATTCTTTAGGTATCTTCACTACTGGTGGAACACAAGTGGCTAAAGTACAAAATGCAAACGGCACTTGGCCATCTACTTTCGGATATAGTAGTGCATTTTCTTTCACAACAAACAGCTTAGGCTCTGCTGAGAAAGTTGTAAATGTACAGATTGATTCAAATACAACTGGACAAGCAACGCTTCGTCTACGCCAAAATACAACAACGAAATATAATGAAACTGTAACGATTAATAAGAAATAATAAAAAAGGCAATCCATACATGGATTGCCTTCTTCTCACTTCTCTTCCTTCGAGAAAAACATTCTTGAAATAACGATACCTATACTACCGACGATTAGGAATAACACTGCCCTAATCATCATCGATACCTCTGGTAAGTCAAGTAAGAATAACTTCCCTACCGTTACGACTAAAACGACTAAACCAGCATATAATATTTCATTCATATTTCTATTTCTTCCAAACCAAACCGCAAATAATGCATATACCATCCATAATAACGATACTGATACACTAATTACGCTTCCATCTGTAGATAAAACTTCACCGATTCTCGTAATTGTAATAAATACAATTATCATAAACCAATAGAGCACTATAGAATACATATATTTGCCGAAGCTCGCTAATACTTCTTTCGCTTCTCTCATGCAATAATAGAACGTTCCTATTAAAATAAGATGAGCAACAAAGCCTGCCGAAATAAATTGATCAAACGGGCTAAAAATAGTCTGTATCATTCCAATTGCGTAAACCGTCGCACTAACATACAATTTTATCTGTTGTTTTACTTTAATAGAAGTGACCATGCCAAGGAAACCTTGTAATAATAGTACAATCGCTGCATTCACTAAACTATACTCGTATAAAATCGCTAAACTAAATGCTCCCATTGCGAAACCAAATAAGAGATTTGTAAATGTAGAATGTCTATTTTTCCTATATTCACATACGAACATAGCGGCATGTACGAATGCACTAATAATCAATCCCCATGTTGTAAAATCAGGTATTTTTGAAATAGCTAGTATAAAGAACACTGCATTCGCACTAAATATCGCCAAACGTGGCTCTAGTATAAAACTTCTCTCCGTAAACATATGCCAAAATAATAGTAAATGAATCAAACCATATACAATCGTTAACTGTATTTGCAAGTTCTCTACTAACATTGACATAACAGCAAAGAAAACGAAAAGGACAATGGCAGCAACAGCGTAAGAAATCATATATAAGTATTTATAACGATTTTTCAACGCATACCATAATAAACTAAGTGTTAATACTGTCTCATATCCAAAGAAAATATAAGGATTCGGAGTCGTACTATTTAACAAGAATGGTACGAAGAACGCACCGACCGCTACGAAAATAGTGAGATATTCCGATTGATATCTTTTCGCTAAATAAATACCTAAAATAACCCATGCAATATTACAGAGAAACGCGACGCTTGCCGGAATAAATGCATACAAATAATGTGCTGCAAACGTCGTTAGAACAATCCCGGTAATACTTCCTCCAGCTAATACTAATCCTAACGCTTGCCGCTCTCTTTTAATTTGAATATCTCCTATATAATACAACCCGATAGATAATGCGATACCAAACACAATTCGTATCGCTGGTGTTAATAAACCAGCATCTACCCCTGCTTTAAATAACCAGATCACTCCAAGCAACATAATACCGACAAATACACGAGGTAACCACGTTTGACAAAACTTAATAATATTAAATGGCTCTGGTTTAAAAGCAGATATATCTACTTGTTTTACCTCACGTTCTTGCACAGGCTCTTTTATCGTAACTATTTCTTCTTTTGGCTTTTCCTCCATTACCGTTTCAATATATTCCTTCTTTTCCTTACTAACATGTTGCTGAGCGTTTTCTACTTCTATTTCCCTTTGCTTCACCTTTAATTCAGCAAGTGCTTCTTGAATCGTTTCAATTGCCGTTTCGAGTGCTTCTATTTTCTTATCCAAATCCTTCTTCATATGCTACCCCCTTATTCGTAACTCTCATTAAACCTATATATTACCAATTATCTTTATCATACTCTTAGTCTATTCATTTTCAATAGTATTTTTCCAAAAAAAGAAAGGTGTCTTCCCAAAATAGGAAAACACCTTTTTACTCATTTATTCTTATTTAAAGCAATACTAACGATGAAACCAAGGCACATGCCTATAATAGCTGGAACAATCCACCCAACACCTTCTGTATAAAACGGAATGTATTTTAATACTGACGTCCACTGATTCATCATTACATTTTTATTTAAAATATCAATTGCACTAAATATTGCTACAATCCAAACAGTTACTGCATATACGTATGCATACTTCCCAATATACTTATGGAATAACCCTAGAATAATAAGCGTTAATGCAATTGGATAAATAAATCCAAGAATTGGTACTGATACTTTTAAAATTTGCGTTAATCCTAAATTAGCTAAGATCATACTAACAACGCTTACTATAAATGCCCACACTTTATAAGATACTTTCGGAAATGCACTCGCAAAAAATTGACTACAAGACGTAACAAGTCCAATTGAAACACATAAACACGCGATAGTAAAAATAAGACCTAATAAAACGACTCCGCCCTGTCCAAATAATGTAATCATAACTTGTGCTAACACTTTCGCACCGTTATCAAATGTTCCTAATGAGCCACTAATTGCCCCCACATATCCAAGGATGACATAAATAATAGATAATAATAGTCCTGCCCCAATTCCAGCAATACTCATATATTTCGCTAAACCTTTATCATCTTCAATACCCTTTGCACGTAATGCATTTGCAATAACAATTCCAAAGATTAAAGCAGCTAACGCATCCATTGTTAAATATCCATCTAAAAACCCTTGAAACATAGGAGCTTGTCCATAGTTCCCTATTGGTTCTTTCATATCTCCTACCGTTGTAAACATACTCTTTATAAAAATGAGTGCAATCATACATAATAATAACGGCGTCAAGACTTTTCCAAACAACCCCATTAATTTAGATGGGGATAAACTTAACCAGTAAACAATACTAAAGAAAATAACTGTGTAAAACAATAATAATCCGTTTCCTGCTTCAGGGAATAACTGACCTGGCCCCATTTCAAAAGCTAAACTTCCCGCACGTGGTATACCAAGCCCAGGTCCAATAAATACATACACGATACATGGAAAAATAATTGCAAATGAAGAATGAACCCTACCCGCTAACGTTTGAAAACTTCCTGCTTTTGCAATAGAGATAACACCTAATATAGGAAGACCTGTTGCTGATATAATAAACCCTACTAATGAAATCCAAACATGTTCTCCTGCTTCATACCCAAGGAAAGGTGGAAATATAAGATTCCCTGCTCCAAAGAACATAGAGAATAACATAAGGCTAATAAGTAAAATTTCTTTTTTCTGTAACAATTTCATTTCTTTCTCCTTCTTTAATTTCATCTTTTATGAAATCAATTTCACATATAAAAAAGTACAATAACCCGCTTCCTTACAAAGAAAACATAGTCCATAGTCTATCACAAAAGAAACACCCATTCTATAGCTATTCCTCTTTTCCAATTTCTTCTGAAAAATCAACCTTTATTGACTTATAATAGTTAATAAGGTAAAATATTAAATGTACAAAATTATTAACTTTGTTTTTGTTTGTGTCAGGAGGAAAATAACATGGAATCAGCGATACAACTAGAAAGAGAACAACAAAGAAAAAAGAAACATCCTCCAGGTTTATACTTACTCTTCTTTACAGAAATGTGGGAAAGATTTAGTTACTATGGATTACGAGGATTATTAACATTATATTTAACGACAGCTTTAGTAAGCGGTGGTCTTGGGTTTAGTCCCGCATGGGCACTCTCTATTTACGGATTTTACACTGGAGCCTGTTATTTCACACCAATGATTGGTGGATACTTAACAGACCGTTTTCTAGGTAGACGAAAAGCAATCACAATTGGTGGTATAACAATGGCAATCGGTAACCTTACACTATTTGCCTTGCAAAACCAATTAGGCCTATACCTCGGATTAGCGCTTATTATTATCGGTAACGGATTCTTCAAACCGAACATCTCTACACTGGTTGGGGAATTATACGAAGAGAACGATCCAAAACGTGATAGTGCATTTACCATTTTCTATATGGGTATTAACGTCGGGTCATTTTTAGCTCCACTCGTTTGCGGATTTTTATCAGAAAATTTATTCAAAACAACAGTTGATGGCGTTGTACATTACGGATTCCGTTACGGTTTCTTAGCCGCTTCAATCGGAATGATTATTGGACAAATTTTATTTACAACACTATCAAATCGCTTCCTTGGTAATATCGGTAAAAAACCAACTCGCGATTTACAAACAGCTGCTGGACAACCATCAGTAGGAGATACACCATTAACAAAAAAAGAAAAACAACGTACCGCAGTTATCGTCATTTTAACATGCTTCGTTGTCTTCTTCTGGGCTGGCTTTGAACAAGCTGGTAGCTCATTAACATTATATACAAACAAATTTGTAGACCGCTCTGTGTTCGGATGGGAAGTTCCAACATCTTGGTTCCAATCGGTCAATCCATTATTTATTATTTTGCTTGCTCCAGTCATTTCTGCATTATGGGCAAAACTTGCAACTCGCAAGCAGGGTGATTTAAAAATCCCAACTAAAATGGGACTTGGTATGATCTTGCTCGGTATCGGTTATATCATTCTCGTTATCGCTACATTAAAAACAGGTAGTGATGAACATAACATTACAGAAAAAGCAAACTTACTGTTTATCGTCTTTACGTATCTTTTCCATACGTTAGGTGAGCTATTCTTATCACCTGTCGGACTATCAATGGTTAGTGCGCTTGCTCCGGTAAAATTAGCATCTTTACTAATGGGTGTATGGCTAGCAAGTTCAGGTATCGCCAACATTTTAGGCGGACAACTTGCAAGCTTCACAACTTCACTTGGATACGCTGAAGTATTCACAGTTATTGGCGCTGTGGCAATTGTACTAGGTTGTGTTTTATTATTAATTTCTAAGAAATTAGTGAAATGGATGGATTAAAAAAGATGAGGAATTTCTCCTCATCTTTTTTTATGCTGTTTTACCTTTTTCAATTGCTTGTTCGTACAGCTCTTTATGTTCTTTATATTCACTTGGTACGAAACTCTTATAGAAGAATGAGAACCAGCTGTCTCCCTTTTTATACCCTTCTTCTCGAATTTCCGCTGCTTTTTTATTCGATTTAAATCCTTCAGTAAACCATTTCTTTAACAATTCATTTCTTTCATACTTAGCAGGAACTTTTAAATCATAGTTTTCAAATGCATACTTATAGCCAGCCTTTTCTACTGCCTTTTTTGTAGACTTATAGCCTTTTTCATACGCTGTTTCATATGCCTTCACGTATACTTCTTTCTCTCTATTTCCAGGATTCTTTTCAGCTAGTTCTTTCCCTGTCTTTTCCCCTAACTCAGCTTGCTCTTTTTCAATTTTTTCTGTTCTTTCTTTATTCCCTACTTTGAATCCGTCTGCAAAGTTTACCTTAAACTCTGGAGCAACTTGACTATCGTCCATCGTCTCTTGTGCTAAACCTTGTTCTTTTCCTTTTTCAAAATGCGTTTTCTTCTGCTCTTCTAAAGACCATACGGCTGCATAAGTCGCTTTAAACGCTTGTTTATATGCATCAGATTTTCCAGCTACATGCACTTCTGCATCATTTTTTCCTGCTTTAAAATCAGTTTCTCCATTCTTTTGACCTTCAAGTTGACCTTTTTCCATATCAGCTTGGCGCTGCGCTTCCTCTTGCTTACGTGCCTCTTCAGCTTTTCTTTGTTCCTCGGCTACACGTTGTCTCTCTTCTTCAGCTTTACGCTGTGCTTCTGCATTACGTTGTTTTTCCGCCTCAGCGTTGCGTTGCGCTTCTACAGCACGTTGTTTTTCCGCCTCAGTATTGCGCTGTGCTTCTGCTTGTCTCTCAGCTTCTACAGCACTATTATTATTCTGGCTAGGAGCTGGGCTCGTTGCGCCACTACTAGAAGCTGGTTTATTGTGATAATGATATTCCCCGTACTGTAATCCCCATTTCTCACAATTTGTACGACACGTATGTCCGCCATTAGCATCTGTACGCCCTGGATGTGCATAAGCTGAAATTGGAGCTACCAATAACGCTATACTCGTTGTTAAAAGAAGTTTCTTCACCTGTTGTCTCACTCTTGTTCCTCCCAAAAATAGAATTCTAACTTTATTATACATAAATAGAAGAATGTTTAAATACAAACCAAAATATTCTATTATTTCTCAACATTAGTAAAAAAAGAAGGTGAACTCTTTAAAGAGTTCACCTTCTTTTTTTACTTCTTCGCCTTCGTTCCTACTAAATCACCAGCAACAACATAACGCTTAGAATTATCCTTTACAGATACACATGTAATAAGCGTTATCTCATCTTTCCCATGATCCTCTACAACTTCCCACTTATCAGGAGTTACTTCAGATACACCAGTAACCGTATACTCATATTCATTTTCATTGTCATACAAATAAATTTTATCGCCTTTTTTCAAAGAAGCTATATCACTAAATAAAACACCTTTTTTAGACATATTATGTCCTGCTAATGCGTAATTTCCTTTTCCCATAACTTGATTCTCTTTTACTGTCGCTGCACCTGATAATAAGTTTTTTTCAGTAGAAGCTTTTAAAACAGGCAGTTCTACTGAAACACTTGGAATCGAAATACGACCAATTACTTGTTTCTTATCTAATGATGCATTCGCTACTTCCGCCAAGTCTGGTTGATTAATTTTGGAAGCATCTACAAATTCCGTCTCATGCTTTTCATAATCCATCTTTTGAACAGCCTGCACATTTTCAGTCTGTTTCTTTTCAGCCTGATATCCATCATAAAATGGCTTTCCAATTAATACTCCACCTACAACAAATAGCAGAATTGCTACTATACTATAAATTCTTTGCTTATTCATACACAGTTCCTTTCCCTTACAAAATCTTACTCTATATAAAATGATAAAATAATATCGCTATATGTACAAGTATTAGCTTAAAAAGAAACCTTCTTGCCAGTGCAAGAAGGTTTCTTTTTAAGCTAATTTATTTCTGTATAGTGATACGTGAAATACTGTCATTTGAATAAAGAAAATAGAAAATAGAATATATAATGGGTATCCAGGAAGATATTCATTAATAATAGGCGAAAAAGTTAAAAATCCAACTGCACAAGGTAACACAAACCATAACGATACAAATGTTGTTCGACAAGCTTTATCCGTAATCACTTTTTCACGTTCATCTTCTAGCGGAAATAATAATGGATACATCCAAAAAGATAAATTCTTATATTTTTTCTTTTGAATTCTATAAAAAATTGTAACTATAATTGCTCCAATAAATAATAAAATGAATGGTACTCCATTAAACCATACTTCAAATGGGAATTTCTCGTTTTTAATTATATCTGCTAACTCTGTAATAACACTATAAAATTCAACAAATGTCCAGCATGCTAAAGCAGTATAAAGCACGTTTATGATATAAGAAAAAACAATTCTATTCATCCTCTTCCCCCTCCTTATTTAAAACAAACACATCTTCCATCTTTAACTGAAACACATCACAAATCGTAAGTGCTAATAACAACGAAGGAACGTAATCCCCTTTTTCAATTGCAGCAATTGTTTGTCTCGTTACTCCAACCTTTTCTGCTAATACACTTTGCGTAAAGTTAAAACGAGCTCTTAATTCTTTTACTCTGTTTAAAATGGTCAAATTTACCACCTCTCACCATTATTGTATGCTATCCTTAACAAAATGTAAACTCAACTTAACATTATTATTATAAAAAAATCCAACTCTACGTATTGTAAAGTTGGATTACGTTTTAGTTTAAAATTGTAACTTTAACGATTTTTCTTCCCCATTGACTAGAAGACCCTTTATCAGGCATTAACACATCAATTCTGTTACCTTTAATCGCTCCACCAGTATCTGCTGCAATTGCGACTCCATACCCTTCAACATTTACAGTTTTGCCTAATGGAATAACTTTTGGATCTACAGCAATTAATTTCATTCCTGGGTTTGCAGTTAAGTTATAGTGTCCCCATGCAGAAAATACTTGTTGACCTGGTGCATAACCATTTTCACCTGGATCAGCTGTATAAGCTGTAGCTTCTACATAAATTTCTTTCCCACCAGCAGTTGGCTTAGAAGATGGTTCAGGTTGTGCAGGTTCTACCTTCGAATTATTATTAGCTACTGGTTCAACCGGTTTACTAGCTTTTTCTTGCTTTTGCTTTTCAGCAATTTCTGCTTGCGCTTTCGCTAAAGCTTCTTGCTCTGCTTTTGCAGCCGCTTCTGCTTTTGCACGCTCTTCTGCCGCAATTCTTGCTGCTTCTTGTTCACGAGCAATTGTTTCTTGTACTGCCTTCATATTTGATTCAATTTTAGCTTTCTCTTCCGCTGCTAAATTAAGTTGGCTTGCCACTTCATTATATTTAGCTTGAACTGTTTGCAAGTTATCTTGACGTTTTTTCAAGTTATCTTGCAGTTCAGCTTGTGCTTTTGCTAATTTTTGTTTATCTACTACTAAAGATGCTTCTTTTTCGTCAATTGTTTTCTTGTCCTCTTCAATTTGACGAAGATCTTGTTCTTGTAGACGTAAAATTTCTTTATCAGCTTCTAGAATAGTAGAAACTGCGTTCATACGTTGTAAGAAGTCTGCAAAGTTTTTTGACTCTACTACAACTTCTACTACTAAACTTGTATTTGAACTGTTTTGAACAGAAACCATACGTTTTCTCATAATATCTTTACGAGCAAGGACTTTATCCTCTAAAACGATAATTTCTTCCTTTTTTTGTTCAATCTGCTTATGTGTTTCATCAATTTTACGTTGAATAGCAGCTTGATCCTCTTTATTTTTTGCAATTGTATTATTTAAATTATGTAGTTCGTTTTCGATACCTTTAATTTCTTTACTAACAGCTTGCTTTTCTTGCTCTTTCTTTTGCATTTCTGCATCGTTTTGTTGCAATTGCTGTTGCATGTTGTTAAGTTTCTCGTCGTTTGACTCTGCTTTAACAGCGACTGTACTAGAAAGACCGATAATTCCTGCTAATACTAGACAGCTGATTCGCTTAAAATAGTTCATAATCCGACTCCCTTCTTATACAGTTATACATGATTTATTTTACAGTTTGTTTACAAAACGATTAAATACAGTTTATTTTTCGTGACGAAAAAAAGAGAATTATGAATAAAATGTAATAGATTCTTAAATATTTAACAATTCCTATATTTAAAAAATACAAAAGATGCTAAAATCCAAATATAGAGAAAATATAACTTTCGAAGGCGGTTGAAATAAATACATGTTTACTCAAAAAAAATCACTCCAACATACAATTGCTCAATTAGAAGAGCGTATACAAGAATTAGAATTAGAATTAAAACAAAAGGATATTGAAAAGCAAGAGACTATTTCTACTATCCACGATCGTGTACAAAGCGTTGTCCAAGAGCATCAACTTGTAAATAACCAACACAATACACTTCAAAATTTAGTTCAACAATTAAGTTCATGTTTCGAAAATGTTTCAACACGTACGACACATTCCAATGAGTTAAATAATGAAATGTTACAAAAGGAACAAAGCTTAATTCAGTCTATTGCAGAAATTATTGACTGCTCTAATGAAGGAAAAGAATCCGTTCACCGCTTACTTATTGTAATTAATAAATTAGGTGAACAATCTCAACGCACGTCTAATAGTATGAATCATCTAAGCGAACGCTCAAAGGAAATCGAGCAAATTGTAGAAGTCATTCAAAACATTGCAGCACAAACAAATTTACTTGCATTAAATGCGAGTATTGAAGCCGCACGTGCTGGGGAGCACGGTAAAGGATTCGCTGTCGTTGCCAATGAGGTAAGAAAACTAGCGGAAAGTACAGCAGAAAGTACAAAAAACATCGGCAACTTAACGAAAAAAATTCAAGAAGAAATTGAAAAAGCATATGATAACACAAAAGATAATTTACATTTAGTCGATGAAGGTGTAGAAATGAGCGCCGATACAAATGCTAGAATTGAAAATATTTTAGTTATGATTCAAACGTTACAAAATGGTGCTACAAATGTTATTAAGGCTATCGAAAACCAAAAGTCTTGTAATGATGACATATTACGAGAATTCGCTAACACACAACAAATGTTCCAAAAATTAAATACTACTATTATGAATCATATTCATGATGCTGAAAAAGTCGATGTTCAATTGTCTAAAAGTCTTCAAGAAACAGTAACTTCTTAATTAAAAATAAAAATCCCTTATACTGCTATAAGGGATTTTTATTTTATTTTGAATATTTATTTCTTTTCAATATTCATCCATATCTTTGTTATAATGGAAAAGTTGTTTCTTTCAACTAATAAACAAGGAGGTTATTATGGAACAATTTTACTACGTTTTAAAATATTTAATTCTCGGTCTGTTCCAAGGACTAACAGAACCAATTCCGATTTCTTCAAGTGGTCATCTCGTTTTAGCACAACATTTGCTAGGACTAAAAATAGAAGGGTTTAGCTTCGAACTACTTGTTAATTCAGCTTCATTATTAGCTGTATTACTTATTTATAGAAATGATTTAATTCGTCTAACGAAGAATGGTCTCTCTTATATATTTACAAGAGCAGAAGACGCAAAATCAGATTTCTTCTTTATTATTTATCTTGTTATTGCAACCATTCCAGCAGGTGTTATTGGTGTTTTATTTAAAGATTACATCGATCAGTACTTAAAAGGTGTGAAGATGGTTGGGATTTCCCTTCTTATTACTGCTGTCGGCCTTTGGATTATTAGAAATTTACGCGGTCGTAAAAATGATGGCGACCTTTCTATGAAAGATGCAATCATCGTCGGATTAGCACAAGCTTGCGCACTGATTCCCGGAATAAGCCGATCTGGTGCCACAATCGTAGCAGCAATGTTACTTGGTATGAAGCAAGAAACAGCTCTTCGCTTCTCATTCTTACTATACATTCCTGTTAGCTTAGGTGGCTTGTTGTTAAGCATTACAGACATTGCAAATGATCCAAATCTAGACACATTATTCGTACCATATGTCGTTGCATTCATCGCAACATTTATCATGACGTATATTTCACTAAAATGGTTTATGAACATTATGGCAAAAGGAAATTTAAAATATTTCTCTTTCTATTGTATTATCGTAGGTGTACTTACTCTTATTTTCTTATAAGAGGGTGTTGCAAAACTAAAATAAATATGCAATGTTATGAATCAGAAAAACTAGCTGAACATGCAATAGATAGCGATTTTGACCATACCAACGTGGCTGTTCCAGCCCTTTATCTTTGAGATGACTAAACTGTTGTTCAATTTTTCCACGCTCTTTCATCAACTGTTTGCCAAAGGTAGTTTGTAGAAAATGAGACACTACACGACGATGTGTACTTTTGATTGGTCCGCTATTACGCGGGTTAATTGGATTGATCGCAAAGATATCACATGCTCCGGCAATTTCATGAATGTGCTGACTATCATAAGCGGCATCTGCAACGGAAAATAACACATTTTGGTTTTGTATATCCCGAAGCAATGCAGGAGCTATTTTACTATCATGTACATTTGCGGTTGTAAATGCATACGACAATATAACACCTTCTGGTGTAGAACAGACATGAGTTTTATATCCCTTATACCAACCATAGCGAGTAGATTTTCCCCATTTCGCTTGAGAATCATATAAACTACTCCGTAAGGCTGTACTATCAATTAAAACGCACGGAATTAACCCTAAATTCTTTTCTTGAAGAATTTGTTTATGAAGCAACGGAATTTCTTCGTTGCGAAACCAAGTGCCTACACGTGAAAAAGTAGATATATGAGGAACAAGCGAAAGGCCACAAGATACACGAAATGAAGGATATTGATGTAAAAAACGAGTTAACTTACGTAATGAATTGATCTGGAATACCGTTTTTATAAAAAAACATTTGAGTAAAGCTTTTCTACAGATGGGTGGGCGGCCTGTCATAGGCGGAACGCCTCCAATGGTTAAACTGTCTACGTAGGCAAATAAAATTTGTAAAATGGATTGATTTTGATCAAAATTGGTTATCATACTAGTAAATCCGTCCTTTCTGGAGATAGTTTTAGGATACTATCATTCTTCCAGGAAAACGGGTTTCTTTATGCATTCATTTTTGGATATTTATGAGTTTTGCAACACCCTCTTATAAAGTAAAACTTACAAATTGAAAGCGAGTCATCTAGTGTAATAGAATGACTCGCTTTTTTATACCTTTATTAAGTTAAAACCTATCATTTACTTTGAATTTTCTGAATAGTATAATATTATTCAAGTTCACTATTACAGTAATTCTATCTTTCCTACTATTATCGTAAAAGAGGTGTTTATATGTTTATAGTTACTAAACTCATTCACATTAAGTACGGATATGAAAATGAGCCATTTTATGGGCTTAAACAATATTATCCTTCCCCTGGAACGAACGGTTGTATTAACATAGAGTTTTCACATGTTCATCGTACAAATGATAAGGCAGAATATATGATTCGTATGTTATGGAAAACACAACAAGATTACCATACATGGCTTTCTCAAAAAGAAGGCAATGAAACTTTGAAGCACAAAATACAAGGCTATATCCTTTCTTCCAAATCAAATGCTACCTATGTGCATTAACCCTTCTCTTTTTATTCCTTACGAGGGACAAAATGATAAAGTGAAATGTAACTGTTTAGCCTACTTAAAAAGGCAAGATAAAGAGAAGAAATGTCTGTTATACATTTCTCCTCCAATTAGTTGATAAAGGCAATATCCATCGTTCCTTCACGAATTAGTTGTTCTATTGTGTGGAATACAGGTTTACCTTGTTTTTGTGCGGTTTGGATGA
This sequence comes from Bacillus sp. PPSBB_2, assembly GCF_045291115.1. Classification (NCBI taxonomy): domain Bacteria; kingdom Bacillati; phylum Bacillota; class Bacilli; order Caryophanales; family Bacillaceae; genus Bacillus; species Bacillus sp. PPSBB_2. Next base: position 727,203 of record NZ_CP147983.1, on the reverse strand, counting down.
AGCTTCTCGTTAAACAAAATATTCGCGCTCCATCTTCGGTACGAAACGTACCTGATACTTTTTGTTTTACTTTTGCCATTCGAATATCTCGCTCCGCTTCATTATTATCAAATGGAATATCCGCATGTGTGAGAAAACCTAAANTTATGGCTATTTGAAGAATTTTTTTGAGACGTTGCTTGTAATTTCTGAATTTCCATCTGCAAAGATGCAACAGTTTCCTTTAATTGTTTGTTTTCCGCTTCTAATTGTTGGATGTATACGGTTGATTTGAGATGTTCCTCCATAAAAAGGTTTTGTATGGCTTCCAAACCCATGTGATACGACTGACAAATTTGTTCCATAGTCACCACTGCTCACCTCTCGTTTCGTCTATTCCTATGAGAAGTATGGGCTAAACTAACAAAAGCTAAACTATGAATTCATCAATATCAACAATATTAAAAGACTAAGCAGTTACAGTGAAACTTTAATCAGCCCTCATCAATTGGGCTGTTCACAAATAACGAGGTAAGGACCCTCTTACTTTTCATACTGTAAGAGGGCTTCTCTTATGCATACACTTTCTTCTCTTGACAATACAAACGAATAACATGTTTATTTTGTTGAAATACATCATGCGTCAGCCGAATAATAATAAAGTTTCGTTTTGTTTGATCATCATGAACAAAAATCTGTTCTCCCTCCTGAAAACGCCATGCACTTTCAAAAGTCGTAATATGATCCCCACTTACAGAAAAAAGTTCATATCGCATCTCTTGTACCCTCTCTCAACTTATATAATCATAATATCCTCATATTAAATTTATTATAACTTAATTCCTATAAAATTAGTAATTATTTCTATTTCGAAAGATTTTAACTTTGTTTTAGCGCTATAATGATAAACGAATTTTTATTGAAAGGAGTTTTACTTTGACTGCATATTTATTTCCAGTGAAAACAGCATTTATTTTATTTCCCTTTTTAGCAATGTTTCTTTTAATTCCTTTTTTAATATTTAATTATCGAAAATACGGTTATTTAAATAAATGGCGCTCATTTATTTTATACTCATTATTACTTTACTTATTAAATGCCTATTTTCTTGTTATTTTGCCGTTGCCACAAACGTTTGATACTTGTAGCCTACAACCGGCTAATACACAACACATGCAACTCTCACCATTTTATTTCATACAAGAGATTAGTAGTCATACATCGGCAGTTTTAACGAAACCAACTACTTATTTCTACTTATTAAAAGAGTCTGCGTTTTTACAAGTTGCCTTTAATGTTCTATTAACTGTTCCATTCGGCATTTACTTGCGTTATTATTTCCGACGTAGTTTCTTACAAACAATTTGCATTTCCTTTTTCCTTTCACTATTTTTTGAGCTAACACAAGTGACTGGATTATACGGTATATACAATTGTGCATACCGATTATTTGATATCGATGATTTGTTTTTAAATACATTAGGTGGCGTAATTGGTTTTATCATTGCACCAATATTTACGTACTTCCTTCCGAAGACAAACGAGTTAGATAGTCATATTAATTTGGAAACGAAACCAGTCGGATTCATTCGTCGCCTTATCGCGATGCAAATTGATTGGATTTTCTTATCTATCGTCGTACCTGTCGTTAAAAACAAAGGAAATTCTTTCTTCGTTTCTAATATGCAATCTTACACCAATATGTATGAACTCATTTTCATTACGTGTTCAATCCTTATTTACTTTATTATTATTCCATACTTTACGAATGGAAAAACAATTGGGAAAGCATTGCTTCGCATTCACGTGAAAGGAAAATCAAATCGTATTACATTAAAAGAACTATTTATTCGCTACGGTATATTTTATTTTGCGCTAGGCGGAATCAATTATATTCTTTCTAGTAGCTCTATTTTAAATCACACAGAGCCTTTAGTATTACTCGTTACATTGTTATTCCTATTTATCATTAACGGCCTATTCATTATTCATGTTTTACTGCATGTATTTAGCCGTGATAAACTACTATTTTATGAACATATTAGTCATACAAGAAATGCAATTACACTAAAAAAAGCTGACAAATAATTATTTGTCAGCTTTTTCATATACATAATGTGAAACCTTAATCAGCGGGGGTCTTACTGCCCGACAAATAGCGGGATAAATAACTTTTCTGCATAAGGATTAAAAAACATTCCAAGTTCATCTAGAGATTTCCTCACCTGTAAAAACGAATGAAACTCTGGATATATATCTTGTAATTGCTCATATGATAATGTATGCATTTTCCCCCAATGCGGACGCCCTTCATACTTCAGAAAAATTTTTTCCACTTCGCCAAAGTAAGCAGCATATTTCATACCTTTATACATATGAACAGCGATATACGCTGAATCTCTTCCATAGGCTGGACTAAGCCATATATCATCCCCTTTTACATAGCGGCATTCGATCGGGAAGTGCACCTTATACTTTTTCTTTTCAATAAGATTTGAGATTTCTTCTACAACCGTCCTCATATACTTTGAAGGAATGCTATACTCCATTTCATAAAATGGTACCGTACGTGATGTAGCAAATACTTCATAGCTCGGGCCAATTATTTTTGTGTTTGGTACAGCTTTAGCTGATAATCGACTCACTCCTTTACTTATAGAAGGAAACCATTTACACCCTTTAGATAGTAAAGAGAACATCCTATTTTCAAGTAACTCCACCTTTAGTTTATGCCATTTCAAATCACTGCCTTGATTCGTTGTTTCGTTCGTAAGTTTTACTTGTACTTCATCAGAATAAGGAAAAACGAAAAATTCAAAATGACGATGCTTCTTATATTCTTCTAGTTTGTTCATTACAGTGGATAATGACTGTTTTTCACTTTCATAAACGAGTGAATACGCTGGAATAACCTTCAATTTTATCTTTACAATGATACCTAACATTCCAAGTGACAACTGAAACGCTCTCCAATATTCTACGTTCTCAGCTTCCGAACAAACTATACTCTCACCATTAGATAGAACTGCCGTAATCTCTATAACTTGTGTTGATAAGCTCCCAAAGGTAATACCCGTTCCATGAGTCCCCGTACTAATCGCTCCTGCAATAGATTGCGAATCAATATCCCCTAAATTTTCTTGCGCATAACCTTTTTCCTCAAGTAACTTCCCTAAATCATATAACTTTGTTCCTGCCCATACTTCAGCAACCATCTTCTCTGCATCAATATTCACAATACCCTTCAATTCATCTAAAGAAACTAAAACTTCTTCCGTTTGCACAAGGGGTGTAAACGAATGTCCTGAACCGACAACACGAATTTTCTTCCCCTTTTTTCGCGCAAGTCCCACAACTTCTACTACATCTTGTATACTTTCTGGATACATCGTATAATGCGGCGTTCCTTCTACATTCCCTGTCCAATTTCTCCACTTTTGTCCCTCTATAGAAAGCATTGGCCATCCCCCCGATATGTTGAATACTCCCCAACAATCTCTCCTTTTTTAACACGATACAAAAAGGGAAAACGCTCACATAACTCACCAGCTTTACTATGGCGAAACAAAATGGACTCTCCTATATCCACTCGTTCCTCACCTTTATAAAAAATTGGCGTTTGTACCTCGCCAGCACCTTCTAAAGCTAATAGTTTTGCACCCTTCGGTCTCCAAACTTCAGGCTCTTTATCTTTTCCAACTGCTCCTGAAGCAATATATCCACCACCTAGGCAAGTGTAAATAAACGGGGCTGGTTTACGCACAACTGGTAAGGCAAATCCGACCGCTGGATAAAATTTTACCTCTTTATAATAATCAAACAGCTTCGGAGAATAAAAAGCAGAACCTATTGTAATCTCTGAAACTGAATTATCTTTCTCGGTTGTTTTTATACTTCCTGTTCCGCCTCCATTTACAAACCTTAGCTCAATACCAAGGTTTTGTATTGCTTTTACAATATGTTCTCTTCTTTCTTTCACTTCTAGCACTGATTTCTGCTTTAAATATGAAATTATTTTACTTTTCAACCATTGATTCGGTATATGATCTCCCACCCCAGCAATTTGAGCTTCATAACCCATTACACCATCTAACATTAAATATGATGACCTTCTCACCTTTTCTACTACTTTCAACGCATCCTGCACATTTTTTACTGGGGACCTTTGTACACCAAAATGAAATTGAAAGAAACGACTACTCATATCAATATCCAAACAAACACGAAAACATCCTTTAGATTTCTCAGCAATGCTTTCTAAATACACAATATGCTCTTCACAATCCACCATACAAGTTATAATGAAACCTTTCTTTGTTAACAAACTAATTTCATACAGAGCTCTTTCATCGTAAGCAGGATATCCAAGCAATAAATCATTAAATCCTTGTTCTATTAAAAATAAAATCTCTCTAGGTGAAAAGCACATAATACCTTGAAATCGATCATTTGCAGCTAGTATCTTTTGCATAATCGGAACAGAGCGTAACGATTTACTCGCTATACGAATCTTTTTATTTCCACTTAACTCTATAATCGATTGAATATTTCTATCTAAAGCCATTTCATCCAAAAATGCACACGGTAATGGAACTTCTTTAAAAATTCCTCTATCCACATTTTTCTCTCCTCTTCTCAATATGTCTTATACATATTGGAAAGAAAGTGTGATTTTCCTGTTTGCAAATAAAAAAAGTTTCTTCTTTACGAAGAAACTTTTTGAAACTACTTCATAGAAATAGTCGCCTCTACTGGATAATGATCAGAGTAATCATTAATATATAAAACTTAAACTGCCTAAAAGCGCAACAAACTGCTATATTCCGCTGCTTTGTGCTTTACCTAATTTTATAAATGGCAACACCTTTCTGGTTATTTGTGACCAAATCCGTTACCGAAAAAATCGAAATAAAAACTAAAAAAATAAAAGAGCACAGCGTGTTAATAAAGTGGTGAGACACTTTATTAACCGTCCGCCTAACCTAGATAGGCAAACACTTGCTGTAACTCTTTATGTACCTCATTTTACCGTACGTAAGGGTTCCTCCGCAACAGTTTGCTTACATTTTGTGGCATACTGTTGCTTTTTTATTTTCAAAGGAGACGAGCCCTTATGAAAAAGAAACAAGTGATTTCAATTATTGCAAGTGAAAAAACATATGAAAACTTAGCATCCTTTCAAACTCTCAAGGAATTAAATGACACTGTGCGAGCGTATAAGAAACAATATAAATTAAATAAAAACCAAATGGCAGTACTCGATCATTTACACCACTATTCCGCTAAATACCTTGGTGTTTCTTTTAAAACAAAAAATAACATTGCGGACGCACTTCATATTAGCCGTAGAACAGTTATTCGTGTATGCCAATACTTAGAATCCCTTGGTATTATTAAACAACTCGAAATGAAACGTAAGAGTGATAGGAGACAAACGAGTAATGTTATTGTGATTCAACCTATTCATATAGACGGACAACTTGTCACACCTGAACCAGCTAAAAATGCTGAAATTTGTCACACCCCAAAAACAACTACTAAAACCTTAAAACAAAAGAGTAAAAATATAAATAAACGTAAAGAGAACGTTGCACAATCTTTTCAACAGAATTTAGATTTCATCGATTACCGTGTACCACAATCTATGCGTATGAAATTACAAATTGCTTTTGACCCTAAAGTAATTAATGAATCTTTCAAAAATGCGAGAAACATCGCAAAGGAAGCTGCAAAACAATTTAATTTACTTGCGGATACAGATATATTCCACAACATTCTTGCGAATGCTTCTTCTGTCTTGGTCTCTAAAACACATAAGTACGAGCATAACGGGAAATTAATGAAAAATCCGATTGGCTATTTTACAAGTACGTTTAAACAAATGGTCTACAACTATATCGATAGCTTTAGAGATATACATAATCTTGCAAATCGTAAGAAAGATATTTCTGCTCGTAATACGTTATTTCTAAAGATGATTGGCGAATCATTTTAATTCCAAATCGCCATTTGATTCATGAAATCATGAATAGACTTTGTTTGGAATATGAGAAAATTGGGAGAGTAGCTGTCATATTGTGTATCCGTAATGATGAGTAGTGAAGGGAAATATTTGGATTTCTTCGGTTGCCATGGTTCTTGCTGCCATTCCAAACTATGAAAGTAGAATTCGTAACGATTTACTTTTTCTTGCATGACTTTCTTGCTGTAGACTGAATTCTGTACTTCTATGAAAAACGGAGACTGTCGCCATATGGTAAATATATCAGGTTCCATATACGCTTTACCGTATTTTGGCTCAACTTTAAATAATTTCGGCTTTTCGTACTGGAGAAGTTGCTTATATACGTCTACAATGGCAAGGAAATGCGGAATCTTTTGACTTTTTTTTCGAATCGTACTCGGTTGCGGGAAATAGATGTATGGCTGCTGTGATACATTTGCATCCACACTTCCGTCTCTTCTCAACCGCTTCATCACCGTATTACAACAAGTCACAGCTTTCTTGCGTCCTTGAAAATGCAAATCGATAATATCATCACGGGACATACATCGAAATCGCTGTAAATCCTTTACGATTGCCTTATCTCTATTCTTCATGATTCAACACTCCAAACAAAGGTAGTTTTTCTTGCTCAGGACTCGGAAGCTCAACTGTATCTTTCGGTACACGGTACGGTTCAATCATTTGTTTCGCTTTGTTTAATTCTAAATAGGGAGCTTGCACTTTCTTAAGCCCATGTAATTTTAGAATCATCTGACCAGATTGCTCTAAGTGTTCTGCCCCAGGTGTACCCATGATCTTGCTATTAATGCTATCAGCACACCTGAAGCCCATTCTGACTGTCATGTTTAGTTTCAATTTACCATCTAACACTTTTGCATCTGGACGTTGCATCGATAGCATAAGAAAGACACCTAACGCCCGACCAACTGCCGATATTTTTTCTATAATCGTCATACACTCTTTTTCATCTGGCAGCATCGCTACTTCATCAATTGCTAGGAGCATATAGGGTTTCCGTTTGTCAGGATGTGATTTATTATATTCGTCAATATGATCTACTTCATATGTTGCCATGAGCTTTCTGCGTTCCCTGATTTCATTCCATACCTTTTGAAGCATGATTTTCATTTCGATTTCCTCCATACATACTTCTTTTACATGTTTGACTCGCCGTAAGAAATGAAACTCTGAATTTTTCAAATCGCCTAGGTACAAATGCAAAGTATCGGGCGACATGGTTTGAATCAATGTAGACAAGATAACTCGCACCATACTACTTTTTCCTGAACCTGTTTCTCCCGCAATGAGAAGATGCGGTGTATTTGCATCCACCATATCGTAAGTAATCATTTTTCCGAACTGATCACGTCCTACTACAATAGGAAGACGGTATCCTTTTAATAACGGCTGCCATTGCTTGTAACTGTAGTTGTATGGTTTTAAACCACCATCAGAATGAAATACATGGAGTACAAACCTTTTAATATCACCTTCAATTACTACATTCCGCCCTAATATTTGCTGAAAGCAAAACCATTTCTTTTCAATTATCTTCGGATCCAACCCATTTGGAATGGTAAACACATATTGTACACATTGGTTCAAAGAAGTAACTGCATGAATTTTAGGGTAAATTGGCACTTTCCCTCCACGTGTTTGATGTTCTATATATAAACCAGCCTTCTGAAATACCTTAATCATTTGATGTTTTAAAGACCTTTTATACATCCATTCTTTTATGATTTCCATGATAAGCCTCCTAGAACATGATTACAATGCAAAGAAATACATAGCCGATGAATCCCACACCCCCAATTCTCACCCCATAATGAATGCCATCAGATAATAATTTAGCTGCTAATACATAATCATTTTGCACAAGATATTTTTCTAGCAGAACTGCCCCGATTAAAACTGTTCCCATTACTCCTAACGCAAAATACATATGTATCATGGAATCGGACATATGAAGAAAAGCCAACGGACTCCCTGCATGATATTTTTGTATTTGTCTCTCTTTCTTTTTGTACGACCCACTCATAAAATCACGAAAGGGAATGATTTGTTTTGTCTCCCACATAAGCTCATCTCCCTCATTTATTTTTTATCGTATTCCGCACAAGATTCTGAACAATACTTCTTTCCATTCCACCTCCAAAACAACCAACCGGATAACAAACATTTACAATACTCACAAGTTTCTTCGTATGATGATGCCATCTTGCTGTTCATTTCTTTCGCCCCTTTATAAACAGAATATAAAATGCAAGTGAAATAAAGCTTTACGCACCCATTACCATGGTAGCGTTACCTTGATAGGAACCATGGCAGCTACCACGGTAGAAACCTAAAACTTACCATGGTAACCAACTCGGTAAAATCACCTGTTCCTACCTTGATAGCTACTTTGGTAACTGGAACTTCTCTTACCTTGGTACATCATATTGGGGAGGGCTTGGACTTTATTAACACTTTTGTTTAAAAAAATTAAGCTTTGGTAAAAATGTGAGTAACAAAACCTCTAGGAATAGGAGTGTTTAAAGTGTTTGGGTTAGGGAAACCATCATCAAAGTTCGGTAAATTTTTAAGAAGAAATAATATTACTCAGACAGATTTGAAGGAATGGAGCGGAGTAAATCAAAATACACTTAGTCGAATTTCAAGATCAAACGAGCATAAGCCATCGATGAGTAACGGCCAAAAGATTATTAAAGCTTTGAAGAAAAAAGGGTATAGAGTGGATTTTGATGATTTCTGGATGTAAACACAAAAAATCCGCCTCCAATAGGAGACGGATTCCTCGTTGTGCAATAGATTAGAGAACCTATATAAAATATAGATCATATAGAATTATCAGTCAATAAAAAGTTCTATTCTCCGCTTATATTGGATATACTGTAAATGACATCTAGAGAATCACCACGTGAGAGTCGCCTTCAGCTGGGGAAGGCGACTCTCATATTTTAAACATATTTCCAAAAATTTTTACATATATTAAACTGCTCCTGTTATGTTATACACGATTCTTTCTATACGAAAAGGCAATCCAGACTCACCACCCTGGATTGCCTTTTCATTTTTAGTCGCGCGCTATCATTTTTTACATATATTAAAATGATTCCATACAACAAAATATATCTTTTCGTCTCATCCATATGCACTTTTTCACTGAACGCGTACAAAAGCCACCCTTTTACTAACACACTATACAAAGGAGGTGCTAATTTGAATATTCAAGATTTACACCAACAACTAGAGGAACTACAGCAAAATGATTATCTATACTTGTATACATGTAATTTAGACGAACTTACCTCTACCATGATGCAACATATAGGTACAATCGATGCCTACACAAGAGAAATGCTCATTTATCCATGTTTTCAATATTTTATACAACATAATCTTTTAGATATTGCACAATTAGAAGTTTTACTAGCCTCCTGCCTCAATCCAGATTATTTATATTTTGAAATATCTTCTTCGCAAACAGATGGCATTTTCACTCGTTCCTACACACTTGCACTGCTCACTTTAATCATACAATATGATACAAAGCACTCTTTTTTAACAGAAAAGCAACTAGTAGACGCTCTAGAAAAAATACTCCAATACTTTAAATTAGAACAAGATTATCGGGTGATCGTGCCTGACAAGGGATATACACGGCATATACTACATGCTTCATCAGCCCTACATGCCCTGATTCAAAACCCCAATATTTTAACTATTCATTATGAAAAAGTAGTTCATTGCTTACTGAATACAGCATTTCACTACCAACACCTCTACTATAACAACGAAGACGAATATATCATTACACCAATCATAGCAATGTTACAGCATGAATTTCCACAAACACAATTTCTATCAATTCTTACTAAGAAAATCCAACGTCTTCCTCAAATGAAAGAAAGGCTTACACTAACACAATTTTCTATTTTATATGGAAATATCAAAAATTTTTTACGAACATTGTTTTTCCGTGCGAAAAAAGATATGAGCTTAACAAACACTGCAAATCAAATTGAAAAAATACTCAATCAATTACCTCAATATTTTTAAAACAAGGAGGCGAAAACCTCCTTGTTTTCTCTTCCCTATTTCACATACACAAAGGCTTCGTTTGATGTCATATAGTATGTGCGCCCTTTGCTATTGTGCACCTTAACTTGTGGAGACCCATCTACAATTACCTTCTCATCAATCATGAATCCTTCCCCTGCGTCCAGCGTACCCGCTACATCTTCATCCTGCCATGACGGTGTATCATAAAACCGAAGGTTATCTACTTTCGAAACCACACGTTTCCCTACAACCGGATTTACGGATTCTTGCTTTTCAAACCTGATGTACGCTGGATTATATTTCACCCATTGGTCACCGCCAAGGTTTAACCATCCATCTTTCTCTCCCCACACTTGATACGCTTCAGGTTTGTTTAGCTGACGAATAACTGAATAGCTCGTATCTGGTCCTTTACGTAAATTCACGTTGTAGCCTTCCATATAAGCAATCTCATCTGTTACTGCTATTGGTACTTCCTCTGGTTTAGACGGAACAGAAACTTCAACACTAGAATTGTTATATGCTCGTTGCACATCACTTCTAAACTGTGATTCTGACATACCATGGCTACGTAAATAATCAATCGGGTCTTCATGATCTGTACCGCCAAGATACTTCCTCACATCGTTATGCGTCCACAATCCTTTTTCAACTGACAGATTGTTATCTTGTAAGATTTTTGCTAACAGCTTTACGTATTTCTCATAACTTCTTTTAAACTTAGCGTAATCGGCTGTTTCACATAACTCTACATGGACAAATCGTTTATTGGCTCCTGGTCCTGCACCGTACGCCATGTATTTTGTATCCGCAATCTGAATGGTTTCATTCCAGTCCACTGCGTAATGAACGAATGCATTTCTCCAGGTACGTGTCTCATAACGTTGAATGTTAATGGCTGGCGCTTCTGGTGTTGCGGTACTGTGGGCAACCACTCCTTCATATGCCCCTATTCCGCCCCTGTAGGGTGTTTTCGGCACATCCGGTATCAAAAGGACTCTGTCTGCGAAAACGCTTGTAGACAGTAAAAATACTATACATAATGTTGCAATTATCCCTAGTAATCGTTTCATGTTTGTTTCTCCTCCCATAGAAAAACGCACCACCGGTTGGCGATGCGTTCTCTTTGTTTTTTATTTGTCTGTTTGTACCATTCCTTCGTGGTCGGTCCAGATTCCTAAGGCGACACCAATTGTGAAAATATAGGGTAGTACCTCATCAATAAAACTTTTTGTCTCCAGTAATCCAGTCTTCGCACAAATGAATCCCAACAGGGAGGCGAGTGCCACCCATGTTTTCCAGTTACGTAAGCGTTTTTGCATGTTTTCTTTTGTCATGTCTAATCATTCTCCTTTTCGATTGTATCCAAGCGTTTATGCGCTTGTTTGGTACTTTCCTCTACCCTTGTGACTCGTTCTCCTAGTGCGACCATTTGTTTTTCACTTGCCTTTAAATCAATCCGGATATCATCCACACCTTTTCGAATATAACCAAGTTCTGCTTTGACCTCGGCACTTTGTTGTCCATCTGCCTTGATGGATTTAGATTTATTCAGGGCGTAGCCAAAATAGCTGATGGCGAGTGATAGCACTGCAATCAACACGCCTATTTCAATTGTCATGTTTTTCAACTCCTTTCCAAAAGAAAAAGAGAGACGCTTGTCTCTCTTTCACTCATACAGCTATCTTACATTTTACATGCCACCTTTTAGTATCAATCCTAAAATTGCCATAACAACTGCACCAATTACAATACGCAAAATCCACGTTGTGTTCATGCTAATTTTCTCTAGTTGCTGATTAATCGTTGAAATATCTTTTTCATTTATCGTTGTACGCGTCTCTAAATTTCGTATATCTCGCATGATTTCTTTTTGTTCTGCTTTTAAGCTATCGATTTTTGCATATACATCTTCCAATGCATTCACGTCCTTTTTGAAATCTTAATAAGACAATCTCTATATACTATGAGACAACCTTTTTCATAGTGAATGCATGGTAGCCATTTTTATGCCCTTGCTGTATGTTGCGCCAAATAAAAACAGCTTATAGCTGCTTCGGTTTCTCACTTATTAAATTTTGAACTACATCTTTTAATGTGGACACATCTTTTGCTAGGGTCGCAACTTGCTCTTTTAGTTGTTTATTCTCACCTTTAACAGTAGTTAACGCTTCGTTACATGCTTGATACTGCTGTTGGAAGGCTGCAATAAGAATAGAAACAGTATTATATAAATTAATGGCCCGTTTCTCTTTATCTGTAAATATACCGTCCGTATCGTCTGCAATCATGCCGAAATACGTTTCGATATCTTTCATTGTATATGGTTCTGTTTGTTCTTCCGGCTTGTTCACACGCATTTGATACAGATCATACATATCGTCTTTGAAGTTGTACTGTTTAATAGCTAAACTCATAATTTTATCAAGAGCCGAGAAAGGAATATCTTTTATATTTTCTTTCATATTTCTAGCTGATGTAGGATTAAATGCTTTTGCCCACATTTGGCCATTGGCATTTATATTTTCTTGTGCGCGTAGGGTTCTTAACTCTATATCCTTCCATCCTTTGCCCATCATATCTTTAATCTGTAAGCCGTTGTTATAACCTTGTACAAAACTGGATCTTATCATTGCATTACCCATGATTAAATCATGATCGGTGGCGCCGTTTACGAAATGTATTTCATAGTCACTACCTTTTCTTCTGAAAGTAAACTGCCCCCAATTATTTGTAAAAGAATGTGGTTCAGTTGTCGTTACAAAGAAGTGACCATATCCTGAAGCCCATCCTTCAGATTCAAAAATAATATCATTCAAGTTTTTAAAACGAAATTGTCCATCTGAATAAACGCTCAGATGTCCACCGTCATTCTGCATTTGAATATAATTTGACCAAATATTAGTCCCTTCTGCATTTTCTCCTTTAGAAACTCCAAATTTTGCATACGCTTTAGAAGGTTGATCGACTCCATTCATTCGTGGCATGACTTGATAAATATAAAACGATCCTGTACCCCTGTATTTAATATTGTCAGAACCAAGGACGAGTGAAGGTTGAATACTTCCATCATTTGTTTCCATAAATCCTAGATAGCCACGTGGCTTATCCGAATCGAAAATCTTCATGTCTTGCTTATTTATTTCAACAAATCTATTTCCACTCGTTTTAAGTGTTACTCCTTCTAACACCTGTCCTTTAATATGACTCGCTGTAATAAAACCTTTTAAGTTAATCCTGTTCGCATTCAAAGTAATGTTTTCTTTACTCATATTGAATGCTGCAATTACATCATTTTCTTTTACGGATATACTAACGCCCTTTTCAGTTAATTGAAGACGGGTTTCCATATCTCTTACATAAGAATCTTTTGCAAATTGCCCATTTGCTTGCTCTATTGTATATACCTCTGTCTTTTTTGCTGCTGCATTGATACCCTGTTCATTGATAGTGAAACGGTTATCGATTAAAGTCATCTTCTGGTTAAATTGTTCAGTTGCTAGCTTGTTAGCTAATTCGCCCAACAAGTCTTGTTTATTTTTATCAACTGTTTGATTCAACTCAGGGATTTTAAACCCAGCAATATAATTCTCTACTTGTTTCAGCTCAACTTTACCTTGCAGTGCTTTCGCAGTATTTTCCCATCCAGCTTTCGCCTCTTGTAATTGTCTTCCTTGTTCTGTCTGCGTATTTTGTATGAAAGAGACATTTTGTTTAATAGTAGTTGCATCTTTTTCTACAGTCGCAACACGCTTATCAAATCCACTTTGATTATTTTCCACTTTTGTTATTGTTTCTTTGATACCATCTACACTTTTTGTAATTTCAGTGGTTTTCTTGGTGAATTCATCGGTTGTTACTTGATCTTCTGCCGCTGGTTTATAGTCTGTTGCTTTATTTCCAATTTCAATTTGCCATTCTTTTAATTCGATCATGCCTTTAACATTACGTAATAGCGTTTGTGGATTGAAAACCTCAATTGCTTTATCTTTAAGATTATAAGTAAAGGAATATGTTTTCCATTCTTGATTTGCGTTAACATCACTTTCGCAACGAACACCAGGCCATAATTGTTCACCATCTTTATACTTTATCCACACTTCTACCCCAGCCCATGGATTCGGCGTTCCCTTTTCATATCCAATAGTTCTAGCTTTAAAACTAATAGTAAACTGCTGCCCTTGTAGCATCGATAAACCATCCGGCACAATTTTAAATGACTTATTTACTATATTAGACACTGTTGTTCCTGTGTCAGATTTAAGTGTGTCACCTGTACTTAACAGAATGTTACGTCCGCCAATCTTCATATCATCAAACTTTTTCTCCACACTACTTAACTTCTCGGTGACTTTTCCTGCTTCTTCTTTCATTTCAGTTGTTGTTTTCTTAAGCTCACTTGTTGTTTGCTGCACATCAGAAATAGTCTTCTTTGTACCTTCTACAGTAGATTCAACTGTATGTAATTTATTGCTAATGTCAGTATCTTTTTTCGTTAACGATTCAATAGAAGTTTTAAAACTATTAGAATCCTGTTCAAACTGAGTTACTTTTTTATCAATTTCACCTTGTTTATTTTCGATAGTAGAAATGGTACGACTGACACCTTGTAAACCTTCCTGTACTTTATTGAATTGTCCTATAGCTTGATTCTGTGCTTCTTGTACCTTTTGGTTTAATTCTGTTTTTGTGGACTCAATATCTTTATTAACCTGTGTTAGTGTTTCTTTCTTAACTGATTCAACATCTGGTACAACCGATTCCCAAGCTGTACCTGTCCATATTTTTAAAATGCCGGGCTTTCCGTTACTCGTATCACGCCAAAGCGTTTTATTAGGTTTAAGCCCTGTGGTTGGCGAATTCTTAGCTTCTATCATTTCAACAGTATTGTTTTTCATATTCTCTTGTACCTTTTCAGCCAATGTTTTCGCTGCTTCTGATTCTTTCTTAGCGCTACTTGCTGTTTCATTCGCTTCTTTCACCAATTTATCTAGCTGATCCAGCATTTCTTGTTTTTCACCGAATTTACTAAGGATTCGATTGTAAATCTTTCGTAATTCCTCGTTCGGATCCGTAATTTCACGATAATCACCAAACACATATTTATCTTGTGTAGGATCCGTAAAAGATTCATCACCGGCAATTACACGTGCTTCCAGGTATAACTTAGGTGTGAAGCCCGTATCTTTAATTCGGATCGTATCGCCCTCGTTAATGAGTTCATGTGCTAGTCCGAAAATACGTCCTATCGATTGCGCTTCAACTTCATATGCGACTGAAGAATTGACACGTTTTTTTAATTCTATTTCCATTAACGTCATTAAACGTTGTGGCGTCATATGTAACTCTTCTGTTTCTGGCGTATAAAAACCAAACTTATGCTTACCACGTTCGTTCCATCGTTGAAATGCATCATGATCAACAATATACGGAAGTCCTCTGTTGATACTTTCGATGGTAATTACATTGTCGCCTTCACCTTTCACAAATCCAACTAGTGCTGTACAAATATCTCTTGAATGTTCAATACGTGTAACGCCTATCAAATCTTTTCCGAGCTCTATTTCTTTGCCTGTGTCTCGACCACGTCTTTGAATCATATCAACATACCATCCAATGATTTGTGATCCTTGAACCTCAACACGGTACTGAATTTCTAATTTGAATAAAGAAGCTATTTTCTTTAAAAATGTTAGTGGATCCATAAATTCATCAATGGTCATCGTATGGAATCCTGCATAATCCGTTTTCCCACGTTTCCATTTCATGCCTACTAGGGCCATATCAATATATTTGTTTACCGTTTCCCCTTCTATTCTTTGCGGTTTTATAATACCTGACTTAGCAATTTGAACCCAAGCTCCTGAAGCATATGTGGTAATGGATCGGTTGTCTGAATTCTTTTCTGTTTCTCTAATAACATATGGTACAATTCTTCCGTCACGAACTTCTTTTAAAACAAGATTTTGTTGTTGTAGCGTAGCCGAATGAGTTGTTCCATCAAAAACAGTAAAATCCAATATATCAACATTGTTTTTGATTTCCCACTGCCTTTTATCATCCCAATAGTCCTGCGGCTGAATAGCTGCAACAATTTGATCTGTTTTAAAATCCACAACATGCAAAATGCCGCTGGGTGTTCTCATCTATATCTCTCCCTATAACGAACGGTCGCTTTCACGTCTGGTGGCATGATATCGATACGATTCTCACCACGTATGACAGTGGGAAAATTACTAAAAATGTCTTTTACATGAATCGCATTTTTACCGTTAATGGTTACAAGACTTTTTTCTGTATCAATTATAACCTTATCTCCCGTATCAAAAATGTAAGGCGGATTATTTTGCGTATTTACATTCACTTTCCAGAATTTCAAATCTGAAACGGTCATCGCTTCTACTGGCGGTACATCTTGCCATTGCATCATACTAATCTGGATTTGTGCTGCTTTTTCCATGTGATCGTTATTTTCATCCGTCCACCGCACAAATCGTTCTGAATCATCTTTTTCCGTCCCCGGAAGGAATTTCGAAATATACGCTTCCCATACATTTCCTGTTCTAGCTATCCACAATCGCCCTTTATATTGATTCCAAGTGTTTGGGTAATCTCCACTCTCATAAATTAAACTTCTTCTTCCTGGTTTATTATCATAACCGATTACCATTGTTCCAAGGTTTTGTTCAGCTTGCCAAAACACATCAGTCATAGCTATTTTCGAAAGCACTTTACTGTTTTCATCTAATATCGCTATTTCCACTCGGCCCATCTCATTAATTCGTTTACTTTTACATGTAACATAAGCCTGCATAATAAAGTCTTGTACGGGCCCATTAGGTATATTTTTTTTAACAGCTGCACCATTCCAGCCTTTTCCTGTACCTGTACCATAATTAGAACAATAGAATTGATAACCGTCTGATTTCATTTCACCGACTGGATTGCCATCTTCCATTGCACTGACTTTATTCCAACCTACAGTGGTAGCCATTTCATCCCATATAAGCCTTTGATTTCTTTCAACAGGTAGTTGCTCTGTTTTCAAAGGATAACCCATTCTGAAGTAATCTCGATTATACGGATACTCCCCAAACCACACATCTAAAAATGTACTTGGTTTCTGTGCTTCGATTTCAATAATTGGAGGCGCTTCTATATTCCCTTGATTGACAAAAGAAGCAGTGACTTCAGTAGAACCATTTTGAGAGAACGCATGAGTATTTTGTTTTCCTAATTTATATGGCATTGGACAAACAAAAGTAATAACACCTCTACCTCTATTGACTATTTCGTCCAAATCAACAGAACCATCAATGAATGCTAAATAAGTCCTGTCTAACTCATCATCAAAAATAAGTTCAGCTGGTTGCTCTGTATACAGCCAATCCGCTAAATCTTCTTTTACCTTTTGCAAATCAGCCATATTTTTTGCTGCCTTAATGACAAGAGGAACATCAATACGACGTTCCTCCGTTTCTGTATGAAGAAAAAGAGCCCCTGCGCGATGAGGGACCCTTACTAACTTTCTTTTTACTGGAGCCCAGGAAGGGCGTTTTCTTCCAACTAGCATTTGAATATAATCTTTTCTGATCTTATTAAAAGTAAAACTGAGTTTCCCCAACGTGCTCACCACCCTTAAAATTCCGCTCTTCTTTTTTGTTCACGATCTTGAAGTTTTGTCGTATATGCATAACTTCCGTTCGCTAATTCTTTTCCATCTAAAACGTTTGTCATATTTACCGTTACATTCAGTTCTTGTTCTCTACCTAATCTATCCGAGAACATAGTTCTTGCTGTAGGTGTGTTGTTATAAGGTGATTGTGATTGTGGTTGCGTATACCCATTGAAATCACCCAGTATACTATGCGGGATACTATAATGCGAAGTTTGGAATCCAAAATCAAAAACAGATGGCATATTACTTATTTGTTTTTTTACAGTTCCAACTACATTTTCCGCTGCATCCACAACGAAACGTTTCCCCTTATCCATACCAACTCCAACGCCTTCTGGAACTGCGCTGCCGACTGGAATCATCACTTTAGACGGACTGTTAATTTCTAGTGCTCCAGAAATAGTCTTTTTAATCTCACCAGCAATGCTTTTCGCCTTACTATATAAACCACCTGTCGCATCATCCAACCCTTTTTCAAGTCCTTCTATAATGGATTTACCGATGGAACGTAGATTTATCGTGCTGAAGAATTTTTCAACTGTATTCCATTTCTCTTCAATGTCATGTTTTATTTCTGACATTTTATCTTTAACAGCTTTTTTCTGTTCCTCGAATTTTCTTGAAACTGTATTTTTTATTTCTTCTACCTTGTTGTCGGCTGAAGTTTTTGTTTCTTCCCACCATTTTGTTATACCTGACCAGGTTTCTTTCATCTTTTGAACGACATCATCTTTCATGACTTGGTATTTGGATTTTATCTGACCCGTTTCCCAATCCACTTGATTTGCATGTTCCCCAGCTTGTGCTTTTGCTTCACTCACAATTTCTCTATGTTTGTCTCGCGCTGTAGAAACGGTGCTTTCATATTGACGATTCGCTTCCGCAATCGCTGCGTTCGCTTCTTCTTTGTTCAGTGTTCCTGATTCATCTCGCAAGCGTATCGCATACGCAATTTTATCATCACGAGTCTTTTTCGCATCTTCAATCACTTTATCTCTTGCTTTTGCACTATTTTCAACAACTTCTGCTGCTTGTCTAGCTGTAATTTCACTCGCTTGTACACGCATATTCTCATAAATAACTTTTTGTTCCATTTGATTTTTAGACATATGTTGGATAGCAGTCCGATCCATTTCATCTTGTAAAGCCTGTAAAGAAATTCTTTCAGATGTAGTAAAATCACGCTTTTCATTTGCTGCTGTTTGAATGATTTCTTTGATTTTATTTTCTTTTTCTTGTGTTTTTAACTTTTCTTGTTCGTAATGTTGATTCATTTGTTCCATCCGCTTATTTTCTTCTTCCGCGGTTAACACATAAGAATCCGCAAAGAATTTTTTCAGTCCCTCAACTTCTTTTTGTTGTCTTGCATTTGTTTTTTCTATAATCGTGTTACCTAACTTGTCATATTGACCAATTAACTTCTGTGACTGCTCCTCCGTTATCACTTCATGGTTCAATCTAATTTCAGTTAACTTTTGTCTAATGCCATCAGACAGCTTGAAATACTCATCAAGCACTTTCTTTGTGGAAGAACTTACTTTCCCCTCGGTATTCGTAGCAAAGCGATCTACTGAAGCAATACTGTCTTCAGTCGCTTTCTGATATGCTTTATATGCGACAACTCCAGTTCCAATGAGAGCGGCTGCTACCAATCCAACCGGACCAAGTAATAGCCCTATTGCACTTCCTAAAAATCCAATTGCTCCAGCTGCCGCTCCAGCAATTCCACCAATTGGCGCTAAGGCTAAAGATAAAGCTCCAATTCCTGAAACAACCATCCCCACTACTCCAAGAAATACTCCTATCGCTGTTACAATAGCGGTTATCGCAAGAACAATACCACCTGTAATGGCAATGGCCTTTTGTACTGGCCCTGGTAATGAGTTAAATCCATCCACAAGCTTTTGTAATCCAGCAACAAAAGCACTAACCACAGGAGCGAGTGCATCACCAATTGTTTTTTTCATTGTGTCAAACGCTCCACTTAATTGTTCGATACGACCTTTCAGCGTGTTCATTTTCGTATTAGCGGTCTCTAAAGCAGTAACTTTGGACATCTCGGTATACATTTTATTTACACCTTGTGATCCTTCATTAAACAGAATCGTTGCGCCACGAACTGCGTCTGATCCGAATAATGTTTCTAACGCCATACTTCTTTGCTGATCTGTTAAATCTTTCATGGATTCTTTCAGAATGCCAGATATATGTTCTAAGCTTTGAATTTTCCCTTGTTGATCATAGAATTTTGACGATAAGAAAGCGGAACTGGTAGCTAACTCTCGGAATGTTGTATCACACTTATCATTCCATTTCGTTACACCTTCCGTTTGCATGACATATTTTTCTAGTGCAACCTCGATGTCTCCTACACTTCTAGATGCTGGCGTAACACCATTTTTCACGAGGAAATCAAATCCAGCCTGCGCGTTATATGTGATAAGACCTAAATCTGCCATCTTGTTATACGCTTCTTTCGTAGATGGATTCAACCTCATAAGCATCGTTTTTAAAGATGTACCTGCATCTGATCCTTTTAACCCATTCTGAGCGAATACGGCTAAAGCTGTTGCTGTATCTTTAAATGTCATACCTGCACCAGCCGCAACTGCTGCGGAAGCTGACAAACCATACTTCAATTCATGTACATCAGTGGCTGAAGCGTTGGCGGCCCCTGCAAGTAAGTTAGCGGCATCTGTAACACTTAAACCATCTTTTTTAAATGCATTTAAGGCGGTAGAAGCAATTTCTGCTGCTTCTCCTAGTTCTAATTCACCTGCGGCCGCTAAGTTTAGAGCCCCTTCTAATCCACCATTGATGATGTCCGTTAAACTAACGCCGGCTTTTATTAATTCTTCAATCCCTTTTCCGGCCTCAACAGACGAATATTTTGTACCTTCCCCATACTTCACAGCTAATTCAGAGAGTTTACTCATTTCTTGTCCAGTTGCACCCGATACTGCCTTTATGTTAGCCATCTGTTGCTCGAAGTTCATCGATTCTTCGACAGCTGATTTTAGCCCTCGACCTATTGCATACGTCATTCCGCCAAACACCATACCGATTTGCATACCGGCATTCTGCAAATCATTACCCAATGACTCCATTCGGTTTCCAAAGTTCAATAGACGATTGCCTTGTTGCTCTAATTCTCGATTTGATTGTTGTAATTCCGTTTCAAACCGATTCAGTTCAGCTGTTGCCCGATGAATTTGCTCGGCATATCGCTGTGCGGATTGACTCGCTTCTCCCTCTTCCGCCTTGGCCCGATTATACGCTGATTGAAGTTCTCGAATCTTTTCTTTCTGTTTATCTACCACACGAGATAAAACGTCAATTTTAGCTCGTGTTTGTTCAGTTGCGTTAGAAAAGCCGCCCATGCCTATTGTAATAGACTGAAATTCAGCCTGTAAGGCTTCTAATGCGTTGTTTAACTTATCCATTCCTTTTTGTTCCGCTTGACGGTTTACTTGTTTTAATTCATTTTCAAAACGATTTAAATCAGCAACGGCTTTATTCACTTGTGAAGCATATCGCTGGGTTGCTGCATCGTTTTCACCTAATTTAGCCTTGTTTTGATCGTAGGCTTGTCGCAACGCTCTAACTTTTTCTTTTTGTGCTTCAATAAGTCTATTAAGTGCATCTGTTTTAGCACGTGTTTGATCACTAGCATTAGCGAAGCCACCCATACCAGTACTGATTGATTTCAATTCGTTCTGTAATGTTCTTACAGCACGTCCTGAATTTGCTATACCTTGACGAAAATTCACATTATCAAGGGACAGCCTAACGACTAAATTATTCATTTCATTCGCCATCATCTTCCCCCTTATTAGATAATGTTTTCTGCTGGAACTTCTATTTCATTTGAATTTTGGTTTCCACTATTGTAATGATCTTGTTCTCGATATTTTTGGTTTAACCTTAAATAATGCCAGATATCCATTTCATTATCGATATGATGATGTTTATACCCCTGACGTAATAAAGAGAGGTAGAGCTCGTCCATAAACTCAGTGAACGTGAGCCCTCCTCCCTCTACGCGTTTGGGTTTGTTTCTTCTCCAGTTCCTGATGTACCACCAGCCGCTTCTACCGTTTCGTTTATTATGGCATTAATGACTTCTGTAGTGGTCGATAAGAACTTGCGAGCATCTACACCATCCCAATATTGATCCAATGTAAATTGTTCACCGTAAACTTTTACTACATATTGAACCATTTTATCCATGTCCTCCGGACCAGGGTTATTTGGAATATCCGCAAGCTCAGGCGCTTGACGAATCAAACGTGCTGGAATGAACTCCGGTAAATGAAACGTTTTCTTTTCTTTATTCATCATTAGTGTTAGTTTCATATTTTTTCCTCCTTGTTAATGAAAAAGAGAGAGAGCTTTTGCTCCCCCTTACTTTCCTGCTGGTGGTTGTACTACAGGCTTCTCATACACCTTTTTAAACCAATTATCTCCCACAGCTTTTGTAAATGTAGGTTCATCAGCATCTGCCGTAAATTTAGGCCTATCGTCAAAATCACGCTCAATGAATGAACCTTTGAGTTTCGTTGTTTGGAAGTTAGGCTTATCCTTCTTCGTTTCGCCTTCTTCTTCCTCTTGTGAAAGTTTCCCTTTTAATAACCAAACGTATCGATATTTTCCGTTAGCCTTTAAGAAACGCCATCCAATTGCTAAATATGGTTTTTCACCCTCGCGTTTTTCGTCTAATACACCATCTTTAACTTCTGGATACCCTTCAATATCTGCTTTTATTGATAATGAAATACTACGAAGCTCAATTTCTACTTCCACTTCTCCATCAGACTCAGCAATTTCTGATTTTTTATTATCGCTCCACATAATTTCAGAAGCTACCTTTTTAGATGTTTTAATCTTTACAGCGCCTTCCATTTCTTTCACTGCACTATAGTCAACACCTGTCGCATCATCTTTCAATAACTTTGCGTAAACAAGGCTATCTACACCGACAGTCGAACTAATCTTAATTACTTCTCCAGCCATTTATAACTCCACTCCTTTCGCGAATCTCATCGCGTAATGAAAAATTTGTGTATCCTCTTCATACAAATCAGCTACTGCATAACGTGAGAAACCAATACTTTTCATGATTTCATTCACTTTTTGATGGATTGCTGTTGTACTACTCTTTGACCAAATATCGATTTGGAATGTGATTTCACTTTCACTTTCATCATTATCCGCAAACCCATCTGGCCTATTGTCTAATTCGAAAAATGTAATACGCGGAAACTCTTCAGCGTTTTTGGCTTTACGATAGCACACACGTTTTCCACCTAATAAAGAAACAAGCTCTTGATTATTTTCAAGAGCTTGCACGATTTCAGGTCGTAAATTTATCATACATTTAGCCTCATTTCATTCTTTAAGATGTCTGTCATAGCACGAATTGCCGCTTCTTTTGAAGAATGAAATCCTGGTTCTATAAATGGCTCTGCTGGCATTTTAGATGTTCCCCATTCTAAGAATTTCCCATAGAAGAATGGAGAACGATCTGCTTTATCTATCCCGATTTTAATCGTTTTTATGCCGCCTTCCATTTTAGCTTTTGTAACTCGTATATTATCAGCCAAATGTTGTCCTGTACGCCACGGTTCACTTTTTGTTGCTCTTTTAGGACTATCACTTCTTGGCGCTATTTCGGAAATAGCTTTTCGAATAGGTTCTCCACCTGCTGCAAGAGCTTTATCTTCAATCTTTTCCCCACGTAGACCCATTTGCTCTAATTCAGATATCAGGCGATCCAAACCTAAAAACTCAACACCATCAGCCATTCATTCCACCACGCTTCCACATGATTGATAAGGTGTGTTTTTCAGTTGGAATAACTGAAATAATGTCATACATTACGTTCTTATACTTAATCTTCATATCAGCATTCACATCTGCGCGAAATCTTATTTCCGTTTCCCCCTGAACTTCACTATTTGCTGATGCTGCTTCAAAGTATTTTCTTCCCTTTAAAAAAATAAAAGAGCCCCATACAGTAAAAGAATCCTTATAACCTTCTATTGGATCACCGTCTGGGCTCTTTGCTTCATCGTCTTTCACTTGAAATGTAAGACGTTTATCTAATTTACCTGGATTCACTTGCATCACCACCACAATATTGCAACTGAACTAATATCGACTGCAAACTAAATGCTAATTGTTCAGCCTTTCCAACTGCTTCACGATTTTCATGCCAATGAGCAATTAAAATACGAGCTGCTAATGTAGCAAGCTCGCTCTTCAAATCTACATTTTTACTTGTAGCATTTTTAATATATATTTCAGCTGCGATTACGAAAGATGTAATGAGATCGTCCTCTTCATCACCATCCACACGAAGATACTTTTTCGCTTCCTCTACTGTTAGTACCAAGAAGGACACCTCCTACCTTATTAAGCCCCTGTTTTAGGCACAATCGTAATTTGCCCATACACAACTGCTTCTTGGTCCCATAACGTAACGTCTTCACGTTCAATTGCTCGGAATTCAGAAGTGTTTGTTCTCCAAGCGTTCCCACCTTCTTTGGTCATATCAATAGATAACTGTTTTCTATCCCAAAGAATAACCGCCTCTTTTAAATCCCCAACAATGAAAGGTGCTTTCCCATCTTTATCTGTAGCAATTGTTTTATTAGACAATACAATAACAGGCTTACCAGCGAACAGCTTACGAGTTGGATTTGTTGGATCTGGTTGAAGTAGTGGACGACCATTTTTATCTTCTAACTGATCTAAGTAATTAAATCCATCTTGGTTTGTAAAAATATTAGCTGCTGCTGCAAATATTGGATCAAGTGTGACGTTTAAGGTCTTTTTAAGGCCATTATAATCCTTTAAATCAACTTTTGTTAATTTATTGATTTCTTGTAAAATTAGATAGTTTCGAGTTGCAATAGATTTTTTTGCAATCCATTGACGTAAATAACTTTCTAAAGCTTGATCTGTATCATCTAATAAATCATTTGGTACTGGTAAAAAACCTGCATAATCCTCAATTGCATAAGATAAACGATCGAATTCAGGAGAAGCAATCTCTTGCATTGCATTCGGTTTACCATACTCAGATAATGGCGCAAAAGGTGTAGATGCTGCACGTTTTTCTAGTGTACGAGCCCCCTTGTTTGTTGAAACAGGTTGTATATTTACATATTGTTCTAAGCTATCCACTGTTTGTTTTAATTGATTAATCGTTGTCGTAATATCTTCTGGAACAATATAACCGCCATCTTTACCTGAATTCTCAGATAAGGCCGCTTTGTATTCCTGCATAACGCTTGCTTCTTCATGACTTAAATGTTGACCGCGAATAGCTTTCATAAACACTTCTTTATACGATGAATCTTCATTTTTAACTGATGATGGAGGCAAAACTTTTGCTTGTGAATTTACAGGATCAGAAACTTGAATTTGCATCATTGCTAGATAGTTATCCAATTCATTTTTCGCGTTTTTCGCTTCCTCAATTTTTGCCTTTGCATCTTCATATTTACCACTATTGTTATATTCTTCTGCTTTCGCTTTTAAATCAGCAACTTTTTGACGTAACTCTTGTTCACGTTTATCCATTCGGTATTTCCTCCTTATTTTGGCACAAAAAATAGACCTATAGCTCTAACAGGTCTAGTGCGTTTTGTATTTTTAATTGTTCATTATTGTCTTTCTTTGGAATAGAAGGAGCTTTTGCTACAATCTTATTTGGTGTTTTTTGATATTTATCAAAGTAATCGCTGCTACAAGCTGCGACTTCTTTTGCTTCCACAACTTCAATATTGAAGTATTTTTCAGCTTCTTCACCACTTAACCAAGTCTCAGCATCTACTAATTGCTGAATTACTTCCATTTCGATGCCTTCTTTCAAGTTTTCTTTGTATACATTCATAATTCCAGCCTCAAGGTTATCCAAGTCCTCTGCCATTTTACGAAAATCATTGGCATTCCCTGCAGAGATGGTCCAGGGTTTATGAATCATTAGGAAAGCATTCGAAGGAATCACAATACGATCACCCGCTAAAGCAATAACAGAAGCAATAGATGCTGCCACACCATCCACATAAACAGTTTTTTGTGCCTTATTTCGCTTTAGCATATTATAAATAGCTAAACCAGCAAATACAGAACCACCACCACTATTTACATAAATATTCAGGTTACTTTTATCATCCAGTTGTCCTAACATGTTTTTCACATCATCCGGCATCACATCCGAATCGTCCCATTTCCAAGCTGTATTATTAATGATATCACCATAAATATACAAATCCGCCGAAGAATCTATTTGATTTTTGACGGTAAACACATTATGCATCCTCTTCACCTCCCCCCGTAGGCGCTCCTGCTTTCGCTAACTGATATTCATCTGCAATTTCAATGGATACATGGTTTAAGTCAACACGGTGTTTATCACCGTATTCCCCAATTCCATCCATATCTTCAAGATCTAATACTTTATTGATCGAGAAAGCGCCAGTATCTAACATAATCTTATAGAATTCCGCTCTAGATTTAGAATCAGCGCGAAGTAAACTTGTTAGATTAAATTTCAAATAATAACGCTTTTGTTCATGAAATGAAAATGTTTTATAAGAAAATTCTTCTTCATACTGGATAAGAATTGGACTCAATGTATTTTGGATAAAATCCAATGCCTGTTGCTCAATGTTTGAGAATGTAGCACGATCTAACTCATTAATCATGTGTAATGGAATATTAAAGATGTTTGCTATCTCACCTTTATCAAATTTCATACCTTCGATAAATTGAGCATCTTTCAAAGGCATTCCAACCTTTTCAAACTCTAGTCCAGCATCTAAAATTGCTATCCTTTGAGCATTATTTAAACCTGTATTTGCTTCTTCCCAAGCATCACGAAGTACATCTTTTGCTTCTTTTCCAAGGGCTTGTTGAGTTTTCAATATCCCACTATGTGCTGCACCATTTGTAAAGAATTTACCTTTAAATTTTTGTGCCGCTTGTGAACTACCTATAGACTCTCTTGCAATCTGAATAGGTGGTTTACCCTTCAGTCCATCAGTAGACAACGTAGTAAGATGAATAATGTCATCATCAGTTATTTTAATAGGTGTACCATCTGGTAAACTCGTAAAATACCATAATTTATTTGTCTTCAGGTCCACGATTGGAGTTGTTACAGCCGGATTTAGTGCCCATAATTCTTTCGGTCTACCATCCGCACCCCAATGAATATTGATGTAAGCATTTCCCCATGTATTTCGGTGCGTTTCGATTAAATGCTTGAATTTAAATGGGCTTTGATAAGGGTTCGGTCTTCTTTCCAAAACAAATGACACTTGATGCATCTTATCTCGTTCTCTTCCTTTTGATGTCTTTCTAAAAACTTGAAAAGGAAGCATTGCAACACTGTTTGCAAGGATATTAATACAGCGATAAACTGTCGGGACACCTAAAGAGGACTCAACTGTTACCTTCTCACCGCTTGCTGCTTGATATCCAAATAAACTTTTAAACCAAGGAGAAGGATTTTTTAAATCTCTCGTATCCTGATTTCTAAATAACTGCCGAAAAATCAAAAGTTTCACCTCCTTTCTATCTTCTTATCATTACCACCCCCAACAATGTGAGAATAATCCCTAAAAGATACCATCCGTATATTGGATTAATAAAAAAAGTCATCCCTATAATAATGGACAACCCTGAAATAAATAAAACGTCATCTAAAACATTGATTAAAAACATTAAAAACCGCATGTAATTCCTCCTAGAATGAGAAATTTTGACTTAAAATATATGAATTCAAATCCATCTCACCAGAATTGAGCATACAGCGAACGTGTGAGTTAATTACAGCCGCTATCGGATCGATTCTCTCTGTTGCTTTTGACTTATCCAACATGATGTTCTCGTTGGCATCTTGCTTAGTAACAGCATTTCCAATTGCCCAATTCAGAACTGGATTGTTATTATGAATAATTTTCTTTTGATACACTTGCTCACGAAAGTCTTTTGTTGGTCCTGATAAAGTAGCCATCCCTTGTCGGATTTCTACAACCACATACCCTTCCGCTTCCATATCTTGCATAAATTGAGTTGCATTCCATGGATCAGCACATATTTCTTTTATTTTAAAATCATTATCTGATTCCATAGTTTTTATATATTCTTTAACAAAATTATAATCTACTACTGAACCAGGTGTTACAGTAATCCAACCTTGCTGCGCCCAAATATCATATGGCACCTTATCCGTTTTCATTTTCTCGAATAAAGTGTCTTCCGGTATAAAACTATGACTAATCACGACGTATTTCTCGTCTTTCTTGAATTCAAAATCTACACTAGTCAAATCAATTTTCGCTGATAAATCAGCACCTACTGTGCATTCCATGCCTTTTAATTCGGATAGATCAATTACTTCATCACACTTATTCCATCTAGACATATCCATATAACCGTTTTCTTTTCTATTAACCCATATATTCATACGTTTCGTTAGAAAAGAACGCATTTTTTCAGGATTATCAAGAGCAACTTTCAAGTCACTACGTAGCTTCTTCATCCCAGCCTCATAAGTTGCTACAATTGGATTGGCTTTTATCCAATTCGTTTCATCCTTGATATCATCATCTTTATCCAGTTCACAAATAACAACAAAATACTCATCATTCTCCACACCTACATCGTTTGGATCTAATATCCTTGAACAATATTTATACTCCTTGTAACAAGGTCCATTGATGTTAAATCCTGCTGTGGTGATAATGAACATCAATGTATTCTCACGTGCACCCATTCCCGAATCAATTACATCATAAATCTCGCTCGTATCATGAGCATGATATTCATCAACGATACCAAGCGATGGGTTTGTACCATCACCAGTCTTTTTTGCTTCTTTAGAAAGTGGCGTTATTGTTGAACCACTTTTTATATGCGTGATTTTCCCATAAGAGTCCTTATATTTTTTGGATAACATATCACATGCGCCTAGCTGTTTTAAAATATCATTATATACAAGGCTTGATTGTTGTCTATCCCAACCAGCTATATAACATTCTTCTTGTTGGTCAGATAAAAAAGTTATATAAGAAGCAATAAGGGCCAAGAATTGTGATTTTGCATTTTTTCTTGCAAGTTCAATAAATACACGTAGAAAACGTCTATTATTTGTATTTTTAATAAAAAAACAAAATATATTAGCTGCTACAAATAACTGAAAATCGGTTAATTCAATATATTGCCCTGCTAATACACCTTTAAAATGTTTAAATTGCTTGCACCATTCATAAAAATCATATAATTGTTCAATATCAAAATAGAATGGACACTCATCATCTTGTGTACGTTCTAAGTCTTTTAAAAAACGCTCACAAGCCCATTTATGCTTCTTACAAGCCAATATGTTACCGTCCGAAATGTCATAAACATATTGCATTAGTCTTTCTTCTAATCTCATACCCTATCACCAAACCGCTTTTCAGCATTGGTTTTTGGTTTATCATCACCCTTGGGTTTTGCTAAAGATGCTCTAGAACTTGGCGTTAATCCAAATTCAATTGCCAACGACTTCATTTGTTCATGTAATTGTTTCTTTTTAGTTAATAAGGGATGTGGAACTTTATTAGTCTCAGCTGCTTTATTTGTATACTCTACCATTAGCCCTTCTTCACCGATAATCTTTGTACATTCAACGTAATCAGAGTAGGCGTCACAATAAGCCGCCAAAGCATTAATATCTACATTTGTAATAAGGTCTAATTCCATTAATTCTTTAGAAATACGATTAAATTCCTTTTTAGCTACAGTATTCAACCAAGTTGGAGCTTTGATTCTATTCGCTTTCGGTTGAATATTTTGTTCAGCCTTCACACGTTGTTCTATTTCATGTTTAGTTAATCGATTTTTATTACCTTCAAGTATTTGCAAATGAATTGGTTTCGCTTTTCGTCCCATGTGAACCACCTCCTTTAGTTGAACCCCCTTTTATGAAATAAAACGAATTTTTTGCACGGAAAGCTAGGCGGCGGTCTCCAGGGATTCGCCTTTTGCTTTTTCATGATGGGGGGGTGTTTGTGAATTTTTTCTTTCCAATCATTTTCTGTTTTTCTTCTCATCTTCTTTTGTTTTCTTGTTGTGACAAGCATGGCAAAGCGTTTGTAAATTAGTCGGCTCTAATCGTTTCGACCAATCAACACGAATAGGAATGATATGATCGACTACATCACCTATCTTAATGATGTCCTTGCTTCTACATTGAACACATAAGCCATGATCTCTACGATACATAAGCTCACGCATATCCTTCCACAGTCTTGAATTGTAGAATGAACGTGAGCTTTTGTTTCGCATATGTTTGTCGTAATATCTTACAGTTTCTTTTCCTTTTTCGGTATGTTTAGCACAATACTTATCCCGTGTTAGTTCATTGCAACCTAATGACTTGCACGGCTTGAATGGTTTACTTGGCACCTCCCATCCTCTTCCTCAATCGTTTCATTTCATCCTCGATGGCCAGATTCTTTTTATTAATCTGTTCATGACACTTAGCTATATCCGCTTGATGCTTGCGAATCTTATCGTTCACATATGCAGCAACATGTTCATGGCCACAATGAGGACATATGAAGTAACACTTCTCAATACGATTAGGAAGTTGTGCTACTTGTGGTTGCATATCGTAATCTTTATTGCAGCTAGAACAGTAGACTTGCATCTTTCCTCACTCCTTTAGAAAGAATATTCCGATTATACATTTACAAATAAATACAAATTGTTATAATAGAGTTAACATTGTCATCCGGAAAAGTAATTCGTCCCCAATACGAATTACTTTTCTTGTTTTTATGGTTACTTTTCCAAAAATTCATTCACCACTTTACCAAGCAAACTGATCATCGCTTCTCTCTTTTGCTTGGGTGTTGTATTATCTTGCATTTCATTAAAAATAGGCAGTACACTTTCTAATTTCTGTTTATCGATACGCTCATTTACAAGATCTTGCCCCAGCATCGAAATGAAAATACCAATTGCAACCGCTTGTTCTTGTTTATCTAGTTTCATTTATCTCACTCCCTTTAACTACGCGACCTTGGATTGAATCCGCTGTATGCTCAACAATAGATTTAACTACTACTTTCTCACCTAATGTCAGGACAAATTTTATATCCTCTTGTTTCTTCTTATTCGTAAGCCTATTCATAAACTTTTCTAACTTTTCTAACGATTCCGCACATTCATTTGCAACTTCTGTTACTTCCTTAATGCCTTCTAACGCTCCAGTTGTATCCGCATTTACTTCAATAATTAATTTGTTATTAGCCATTTTGTGAATCCTCCTCATAAAATAGAAAAAACACCCGCTATAGGTGCCTTCTCCACATTCCCTATATAGTTCGACTCGCCCTACGCGTTCGTACAGAAGTGACTTGCTGCAAAGAAACAATATGTTCTGGGTTTATTACAATGTCATCGAAGCGTATCAGTCCTTCCCTAAAGCTTCCATCTGGCGCAACCACTTTGTCTATAAAACTCTCCAACTTCATATGTAAGATATGTGTTTTTCCATTTATCAAGCTCACATGTGTAGCAAATATTTTTTCCATCTGATCACTCTCCTTTCTTTACTAGTATTACAGTCCAGTATGTATTATCACTCTTTGATATCAAAACTACATTCACTTTTATCCTTATCCTCAAAATTAAATTGTTTTCTCTCCTATACGAAAAACCGAACAAAATTGTCCGGCTTTTTCCTTTCAGATGCTCTTATACATCTTTTGATGCAATTAATTCGCTTTTACAGTAGCAGAAGATACTTGATCATTCCATGTTCTTTCTCCATCACCCATACTAACATCTGTCAAATTTAGATATTTCCCATTATTTACAATAGCCAATGCATAACCTTGTGCATTATTATGTTCATAAATCATTGTGTAATTTCCAAACGGATGTGTAAGTATTGAGGAAACCTTATCATTATTGCTACTATTAAAATTAGTAATAATAACAGGATTACGGCTTGCATCTATTGAAAACTGTGCTCCTTTTAAATGAATATCATGATATAAAGTGGAATAAATCCTTGATGACTGGAATGTTTTTGATAAGTTTGGTATCACTGGATGTTTCTTTACATAAGATTCAAACTCGTTTTGCGTATCAAAACCAATTGTCACAGGCTTCTCGTTATGTTCGCCTGGCGTTACAACCTAATATGGTTTTGAAGTAGTATCTGCATGTGCCACCCCATTTGATCCACCAAATACCATTGTTCCGATTAATACAACTGTAGACATTACACCCATCATACGTTTCAAATTCATCACTCCCATGATATAAATTGACTTACAAATGTATTGTACAATAGGCGCATTTCTGTAGTAAGGTGCTAATTTATTTCTCAACAAGTACACTTCACATCTCTATATGCTTCTTTTCATGTAAAAAAAACATTTCCCTTCACCTTCTCAACATTTTATACATCCTTTTCTAAATAAGGTGCTTGTCCTATCACCATTATAAATAAATCTCTATATAATGTTTTAGAACAACATTATTTTATTAGGAGGACAAACATTTGAATCTGAAACGCATGATTATAGCTTTAGCATGTAGTGCACTTTTACTGGTACCTTTTACTTCTATTTCTACACACGCACAAGAAATAGATATCCATCAACAATCCATCCCTAGCAATCTACCGGTTATTGGTGATCCTTTACCAAAGGTGAACCAAGATAAAGTTACAACTCCTCTACATCCCTTCTCACCCTCAAACATCAAAAATTCAAATTCTTTTTTTCATACTTTAGCTCCTACTCGCACCGTTACAATTTTGATCGCTGCAGATGAAGAATACCGTGCTGCGCATCCAGACTGGAAATCTCTGACGAAACAACTCGTTGAAAAAGCCGGCCAAAGTTTTTTAACTGAACATAATATTCAATTTTCTGTTGTAAATTATACAACATGGAAGTCCGATGGATATGATAGTGCTTCTATCTTGTATGATTTAAATACTGAATGGGGAAACACATCCTCTTATGATTTCGTAATTGGTTTTACGAAAGATACTCGCTTTACCGCTGGTGGCATTGCTTATATGTATCCTTCCGCTCCCCCAAGTGGCATTAGCGTCATATTCGATCTCGGTACCTTATACACTCCGTATGCCATTCAACATGAAATTTCCCATAATTATGGATTACCTCACGATGCTTCTGGTAGCGGTATTCAATGCATGATGAATTACGACTATGCTTACTCTGTGAAGTATTGGGATGCTTCACACGATGCTTTACTTGAAAGCCACCGTAATTGGTATGGTTACTAACGAAAGAAAACTAGCAAAGAGTATACTGCATACTCTTTGCTACATAAAAACAAAAGAACATCCCTAAGGATGCTCTTTCTTTTCAACGGTAACATTCAATCAGTACCATCTGCTGGTTTCGGATTTTATGTGCCGTCATTATGAACCGTTTAGAAATTTAGAAACAACATAGTGAGTTGTGTTTTTCCGCCACTTCTCACAATACAAATATAACACGAAAATCCCAAAATAACCGGCACATTTCCTGCCAAAAAGCGGTCACGACTCTGCCACTTTTTTCACTATTCTCATTTCAAATTTTTCAATTTGATTTGTAAGTTCTATTCTAATCCCTAATAACTCATGCTCTTTCATCTTTTCCTTCTTTCTNACGTTTTGCCAAATATATTGTTGCTTCTGGAATACCCAAAATTCTACTTCATGAATTTCGACATTCCCATGCATCATATTTAATAAATAAAGGGGTAAGTCCACTGGTGGTAGCCCAACGCCTAGGACATTCGGATGTTTCAACAACGTTAAATACATATAGTCATTTATACCCGTCAAAACAAGCGGAAGTGGTTGCATTTATGGAACAAGATTTATCATTTTCGTTACCAATTTGTGACCTAATCTCTTTAAAGAGTTGATAACGTGCACTTCACAATGATCAGAGTAATCATTATACGTATATTTTTGGAACCATGATGTAACAGTCCATTGTGGAGATTTCGGCTGTAACACCTTATTCTCTATATATGATGGGTTCGCATGGTCTTTACTTGCAATAATATAATCTAAATACTCAGCAGGACTATCAGGGAAATTATATTTTGCAATACTGTTTGTCGTTGCGTCCCAAGTCGCTGTATGTCCAGTATAAGATGGTACAGAAGCGTTCAATGTTTTAAACATAGATGCATACTCTGAATCATTCTTGTTCTCTGCATTAATTTTATTTACGTTCATATCACCGCCAATTAACACATACTCATTATTTGGTATATTTTTATTTTTAATAAAGTCTTGAATTTCTTTTAATTGGTCTGTACGTACAGATGCAGGTGAAGTTTTTCCGCACATACTATCTTCCGCTTGCAAATGTGTACCAATCACGTGAACGAAGCGATCATTTTTCTTAATTTTCGTGTATACAAATCCTTTATTCGATAAATTATCTGGCCCGCATCCTTTTGCAAATACATATTGAATCTTTTCAGCGATTGGCCATTTGCTCACAATCGCAACGCCACCATCTTCAGGAGTTGAAGATGAATAGTTTCCTAACGTTTTATCCCATTCACTTCCACTACTACGACCTAATACTGCTGTTTGATTTGGATATTCTTTCTTCAAATTCCCTAATAAACGATCTGAAGCGCTATTATCAAACACTTCATTTAATATAACT
Organism: Bacillus sp. PPSBB_2; assembly: GCF_045291115.1. Classification (NCBI taxonomy): domain Bacteria; kingdom Bacillati; phylum Bacillota; class Bacilli; order Caryophanales; family Bacillaceae; genus Bacillus; species Bacillus sp. PPSBB_2. The sequence continues at coordinate 692,747 of NZ_CP147983.1, read as the reverse complement.
ACATCTTGATTCTTTATATAATCTGCCGCCCCGATTAAATCAGCACGCTCAGTTTGTCCCCAGTTCGGATATAAGTTTGTTGATAGCATATATACATTATGCGTCATCACTTTTAATGTATCATTTTGATTTGTAGACACTTCTGCTTGAGCTGACGTTCCGCTATATAAAGCTCCTAAACCAACACCTAAGCTAAGTACACCTTTTAGCAATTTACATTTCACGTTTCATACCCCCATGTATTGTATAGTGATAAAAAGGCCAAATACTCTATTCTGAGATTTGACCTTTTTTAAATACTTAACGATTTCCGTACGTATCAAACCAAAGCTGAATATATCCAGCAGTAACACGTTGTGCATCCATTAAACGCTTACCTGTCATTGGTGTAACTTCAGCGCGCCATTTATCTGCATATTCTTGTGATACAGCAGCTCTCACGAACCAATCTTTCGTATTATCATTTACAATGCCAGCGTAATCTTGTTTCGCAACTACTGCTGCTCCATGAATCCAATCTTCTGGATTCGTACCTTTCCAGTTCCAATATCCATTTCCATCCGTTACTTTATAATTATCTTTTATCGTATCTACAAAGTTTTCATATTTAGAATGGAATCCTTGTGGATACGATAGATTCGTAAAGTTTGCCGCATGCATCGGTTGGTTTACATCCCCTAAATAATGAAGAGATAATCCTAAATAGAAGAACGCTTGTTTCATATCTTTATTTTTATAAGACTCACCAGCTAATTTAAAATATTTAGCTCCTGTTTCCTTTGCTTGCTTTGCATACGGAATATAAGTTTTCCCATTGTCAGGGTCATAGAAATGTGAAGCAAATGTGCTATTATCATAATAAGGATTTTCATAGTCAGCAGCATAAATACCGTTCTCTAACTCCGTACGCCATTCATTTAATAGTGCAACTCGATCTTGTTTTACAAGTGTTGTATTACGAGACATAATATCAATTGCACGGTTTACAATCCATAAATGAGAATTCACGCCTTCTTTATGTTTATCTTCAGCAGACCAGCGCGGAATAACTCCAAATCTCTGTGCCCCATCATTTTCATGAGCAAATGCAACACTTTGTAATGGAGCAACTAATGTAATAGCTGCTGCTAAAGCAAGTACTTTCTTTTTCATATAAAATCCTCCATTTTATAATTGAATTATTGTAAACATTTTGTTAGGATCCTATGATGTCGTCCGGTTAACCTATGACTAGAATATCCCACCTTTCACGAAATTTCTATCACTAAATTAAAATATGCAAATGTTCATATCATTATAACTTTATACACAGTGAATATAATGAATGAATACACTTTCATTTTAATAAACTATTATTAAGGCTTGTCTAAACTAATGTAGAGGGTGTTGCAAAACTCATAAATATCCAAAAATGAATGCATAAAAAAATCCGTTTTCCTGGAAAAATGATAGTAACCGAAACTATCTCCAGAAAGGACGGATTTACTAGTATGATAACCAAATTTGATGAAAATCAATCCATTTTACAGATTTTATTTGCATACGTAGACAGTTTAACTATTGAAGGCGTTCCGCCTGTGACAGGTCGCCCACCAATCTGTAGAAAAGCCTTACTGAAATGCTTTTTCTTGAAAACTGTATTTCAAATTGACTCTTTNTTATTTTCCGTTGCAGATGCTGCTTACGATAGTCAACGTATTTATGAAATTGCACGAACATGTAACATCTTTGCCATGAATCCAATCAATCCTAGGAATGGTGAACAAAATAAGAGTACACATCGTCGTGTATTATCTCATTTTATACAAACTATCTTTGGTAAACAATTGATGAAAGAACGTAGGAAAATTGAACAACAGTTTAGTAAACTCAAAGATAAAGGGTTGGAACAGCCACGTTGGTATGGTCAAAATCGCTATCTATTGCATGTTCAGCTAGTTTTTCTGATTCATAACATTGCATGTTTATTTTAGTTTTGCAACACCCTCTAATGTAAAAAAAAGTAAAGCATCTGAATGCTTTACTCTTTTTTTCTATTCGATAATATACTTGGCAATTGTACATTAACTGCTAACTTATGAATAAATCCAAACACTAGTCCAATCCCAATAAATATGTATAAGATTGTAAATATCTTTCCGAAATCAGTTTGCGGACTAAAATTCCCATCACCGACAGTCGTCAACGTGACCACACTAAAATATAAAGCGTCAATAGGACGTAATCCTTCAACTGTACTATAAAAAATCGTACCCGATATTAAAGTCAGAATTGTTAATACAAATAATACTTGAAATTCTTTATCTTTCCACGCTCGTAAACAGGCTCTTAACATTCGCTTTAAAGTTAACAAAAATGAAAGCATTAGATTCTCCCTTCCAAACAAAAATACATTGAGTCAAAGGAAAGTCTATCACCTTTCAGTATAGAAAAAAAGTAGCCCTCTTCTATTTCTAGAAAAGGGCTACTTTATTCGATTCTATCTTATTTAGGTGAAACAAGAATTTTCACTTGTGTTTTATCTTTTACCAGTGCTTCAAATCCTTCTTCAACAACTTGATCGACTGTAATTTTTTTCGTAATTAATTTCTCTGCTTGAATTTGACCAGAGCTAATTAATTTAATAACGGCTGGGAAGATGTGACGGTATCCTAAAATACCAATAACTTCTTTTTCTTTTAATACTAAATTATTTGGAGTAATTGTTGCGTCTTTTTCCCATACACTAACAATTACAGTTTGTCCTTCAAAGCTTGTACTTTCAATCGCTTGACGTAGTACAACTTCAACACCTGTTACTTCAAAGCTAACATTTACCCCTAAACCATTTGTTAAGTTACGAATTTCAGCTAACACATCTTGAGTTGCTGGATTTAATACATAATCCGCACCTGCTAATTTCGCTAACTCTTGACGTTCTTTAGAAAGTTCAACTGCAATAACAGGAGTTGCTCCTGCTGCTTTAGCTGCTTGGATAACAAGAAGTCCAATTGGACCGCAACCAAATACCGCTACAGCTTCCCCTTCTTTTAATTTACTTTGACGTACTGCATGAACTGCTACTGCTGCTGGTTCTACAAGCGCACCTTGTTCATACGTCATTTCATCTGGAATGTGATGAACCATATCTTCTGGTACTACTGTATATTCAGAGAAACCGCCGCCTTCTCCGCCAAGACCGTGGAAAACAAGTTGTTCACAAACATTGTAATGTCCATGTTTACAAGCTTCACATTTACCACAAGAATAAATTGGCTCTACAACAACGCGGTCTCCCACTTTATGAGATGTAACTCCTTCACCAATCTCTATTACCTCACCACTAAACTCATGACCTAAAATAACAGGTGCTTTCACATGTGTTAATGGATGTTCTTCTGTTGGAATAAAAATAGGACCTGCTAAATATTCATGCAAGTCTGTCCCACAAATACCACACCATTTAACTTTGATTTTCACTGTTCCTGGTTTTACTGTTGGTTCTGGTACTTCTTCTACTCGTACATCACGTTGATTATGCCAAAGTAGTGCTTTCATTTTATACATCCCTCTCTATGTATATACTTAACCTGGTGAAGTTTACAATTCTATTATAATACTTCTATCCATATATTTCAAAAAAACAATCACATTCCCACTAATTTTTTACAAATAACGTTCAATATTTTGTCACTTTGTACTTTTTTCCACATCTGTTAATTCAATTTCATTGCAGGTGAAATTAGCATTGTGCCATAATAGCATAGGAGAGGTGAATATCGCTTGAAATATTTTATTTACTTTATCGTTATCGTGGCATTTTTAGATACATTTTCACAATTACCTATTATGAGTACTTTCGCTCAAAGCCTTGGAGGAACTCCTCTTATTATCGGGCTAGTTGTCGGTATGTACTCATTCGCTAATATGATCGGTAATATTATTGCTGGAGCCGCTGTCGATAAATTTGGTGCAAAAAAAATCCTTTATATAAGCATGGGAATTACGAGTTTCATAGTCTTGTTATACACCGTTGTTCAAAGTGGTGAACAACTATTAGTTGTGCGCTTTATGCATGGATTTAGTGATGGCTTTTTAATTCCTGCTGCCTTTACATTTTTATCAAAACAAACAAATGCAAAAAGACAAGGAAAAGCAATGGCTCTATCTGGTGCTGCTGTTGGAACAGCCGCAATCGTAGGACCTGCTTTCAGCGGTATTATGAAAGCAACAGCTGGCGTAGAATGGGTCTTCATTACTATTTCTATTTTAATGGCTCTTGGTACGATCGTATCTCTATTCTTCTTACCAAATAACGTATCAAGAAAAGATACATCAAGAACACAAATGATGAACAAAGAAGATATGGTTGAACTTTTAAAATCAGAACCGTTATTACAAGCATATATTGGTGCTTTCACATTAATGTTTTCACAAGGAATTGTCACTTACATGTTACCAGTAAAAGTTGAGGCATTAGCGCTTAAAGCATCCACAACAGGCATGATGTTAAGTGTATTTGGTATAACTGCTATCCTCTTCTTCTTACTTCCAACAAATCGTATTTATGATCGATTTAATCGTTCAAAACTAATGCTAATCGGAATTGCAGTTATGGCATTCGCATTATCTTTACTCGGATTATTTGCTACAAAAGGTATGCTCTTTATCGTAATGATGATTTATGGAATTGGATTCGCAATCCTCTTTCCATCTATTAACGCTTTACTCGTTGAAAATACTACAGACGATAATCGCGGAAAGGCATTCGGATTATTTTATGCCTTCTTCTCATTAGGAGTTGTTGCTGGCTCCTTTACAGTCGGCGCAATCGGAGCATCACCTAGCGTCAGCTTCATTATCGGGACAGCATTTTTATTAACATTTGCTGGGATGATTTATGTAAGAAGCAAAGTAAAAAAGACAATGATGGGATAATCCATCGTTGTCTTTTTTTTAATGCATATTGATATAACTCGTAATATAATGGAAGCGTTGGAATAATGCCAATTAATTTAAATATAAAAGGTAACCGCTCATCTCCTTCTTCATATAAACGAAAAACAAAAACTGTAGTTAAAGTCCAAATGACGCTAAACAAGAAGATACATTTCCAAACAATTGAGGTTAATATTTGTATATCAAATACAAAACCAAAGAGCCCTATCGAATAGAACTCTTTTTGCCCAATATATTACTTTTGTGTATAACCAAATAACAATGTAAATAAATTGAGCCGTAGAGGCAATAATACATCTCTTCTTTTAAACAGAAAGTTTATAAATACTGACGATACTTCGACAATTTCCTCGGAAATATTTCCTTTCCCCACATAATTTGATACAGTACACATGAATAAACACTTGTATTACATAAAGTGAAACTTTAATCAGTGGGGGTTTGGTTCCTCCCCACTGATTATTAGTTGAACCAATCGGGCTTTTACGGGCAGTTGATCTCCCAACTAACTTCTTTACTTCCACTGAATTTTGAGGTGGGGATCTTACTGACCGTTAATGCGGGATAAACTAAAATAATAACTTACTGTACAAATCAAAAAGCACACTCTTCATATGAAGAATGTGCTTTTATGTTATTAACGTTTAATCCAAACAGCGCCTGCCAATTTATCTTCTGCCTGTCCAACAACTTGGAATTTAAGTCCAAGGTTTGGAACTTTTCTTCCTGCGTCTGCAATTTGCTTGTTACTATATACTTTTGAATCATCAAAAGTTGTAACACCTTGTAATCCAGAATAGTTAAACTGACCACGTGTTAATGAATTTACACTCCATGCTGGTGTTTTATCAAATGAAAATGCAGCATCTGCAATTTGCATGCCCGTATTACCGTATGCTGGTTTTCCGTTTAAATTACCAACTAGCGCTTCTGGATGAGAATCTACAACACCCAGGAATCCTTCACCTGGATGCATCCCAACCCAGTTATCTTTGAAACTATCATCTGCATACCAAACGACAAGGCCTGTATTATACACTGGACCTTTTCCTGCTTTTAAACCATTATCTGATCCCGCATAGTTTCTCCACTCTAAGTAGTAATAATGAGCTTTCTTCTCTGTCCCATCAGAAACAACAAAACCATTTAAATTCATTTTAGACTGTCCTTCTACATCATCAGAAAATACAACTTGTCCATCAACAGTTACATTTACATTGTCCATCGCAAAACCTTTATATGTTACAGCCGGATCTGTAATATAGTCGAATTGTAGTTTCACTTTTTTGCCTTTAAATTGACTTAAATCATATGATTTATCAATCCATTTCCCATCTGTTGTATCTTTATCTCCTTGGACTACTTTTTCCCCAAGTCTATCAATTAATGTTTTCGTTCCATCTTCTGTTACTGCATGTACTTCGACGAAATCGCACTCTGCTTCTAACTCATAATTTGCTTTATAATCGAATTTTGCATTTGTTCCTTTCGTTAAATCAAAGAATGGTGTCTCTAACGTTGTATGCATATCATCGCCTCTTGTACTATAATATGCATGCTTTCCAAACTCCGGTTTAATCGTTTCAACACTTTTACCTGGTAAGTTAACACGTACAACGCCTGGACGATTTGATTTCGTAACACTTTGATCAATATAGGTAGGAACTCCCACACCACTCTTAATTTTATCGTAATCTACTTCTAATATTTTTGCCCAGTTGCCACCCATATTCTTTTGTAAGAAATCTTTATTTTGTGGTGAAAAACTAGTCGGCTCTGTTCCTGCGATTTTCCCTGTCCAACTACCTCCACTCATTAATGACCAAGCTTCGACTGGTGAACCATTTCCAGTATATTTCGTGTCATATTCATCTGGTAATCCAAGATCATGTCCAAATTCATGTGCAAACACACCTACAGCTCCATCTTCTGGTTCAATTGTGTAATCATGTGCTGCTACTTTACCACCAAAGTAATCTACCTTTGATTTCGTACCTTCAATCGCTACTGGATCTACTGCTAATTTTGAACGATGTGACCAGATCGCATCATCACCTAATTTACCGCCACCAGCTTCTTGACCAACACCAGCATGGATTACCATTAAATGATCAATTACACCGTCAGGTTCATTTTGATTCCCGTCCCCGTTTGTATCATATCTATCAAATTGATCAAACTGGGATAAATCTAGTCCTTTCTCAGCAGCTGCATGCAAAGCTTCTTTCACTAAATCACGTGCACCCTTTGGACCTTTATTATCGTGACCACTGCTACCATCAGCTCCATAATCAGATGCTTTTCCTGGAACAGTTAGCCACTCCGTTACATATCCATCTGTCGTATAACTACCACCAGACTGCTCTTCATAGTATTGTTTAAACGTTTTTACTTTTGAACCATCAAATAAAGTATACGGCTCATTACCGAACAACATCTTTTGATAATGTTCTCTACTAAAGTCTTTCGAATACATATAACCTGGTGTTTGATCAATATTATTATGTTTATAATCACTAAATTCAACGAGTAACACTAATACTTTATCCGATCGAACAGATCCCTTATATGGAGCTTGCTTTGCTTTTGAAGTTGGAACTTGCCCATTCAATTGCTTTTTATTTGGTTCTGGCTTTTGCTCAAGGCTAACATTTTTTTCAGCCTTTTTTACATTTTCCTTTTCTTCCATCTTTTTCTCTTTTACTTTTTTTGTGAAATCAGACGTTTCTTGTGAGTGAGCATCTGGAAGAATTTCTTTATTCGCCTGATCTCCTTGTTTCTTTTCAATATATTGCTCGACAGCTTTTTTCGTCTCTTCTTTAGAAGATGCTGGATTAATTGTTCCTCTTTCTTTCAGTGCTTCCGCTAAACGATCTTCTTGAATTAAATTGTAATCAATTGGTGTTGTAGATACATTATCTTTCTCTTTTGCTGGCGTTTCTGCGTATGTTAATGGAGCACTCATTACAGATGTGCATCCGATAATTGCCGCAATTGCTAATGACGATAACACTTTAAATGGCGCTTTTCTTCTCATTCCATTTCTCTCCTTTTATAAAACTTAAAATTCAGATAAATAAGTACATTTTTGTCGAAATCCCCGTTTACTACCCTCCCTATATAAAAAGGCATAATTCTATAAACGTTAAGCTTTCTGTTATAGAATCATGCCCTCCAGTTTTCTGGTCAGACCCTCTATCTTTTTATCCCTTGGTTCAATTAATAATCAGTGTGGGGATGAACAAAGTCCCCACTGATTAAAGTTTCACTTTATATCGAAATATGAAAAATAAAGAGTTATGTGATATATATTAAATATCTTATATAACAAATTTAAAAGACAATATGCAAAATTGCATGAAAATTCTTTTAAATAAAAAAGAATCCTAGTCAATTAAACTAGGATTCTTGCTTTTCTATTATCTCTCTTGTGTTTTTTCCCAATCAGCTAAGAATTTCTCAATTCCTTGATCTGTTAATGGGTGCTTCACTAATGAAGCAATTACGTTTGCTGGGATTGTTGCAATATGTGCACCGTTTAATGCTGCGTCAGTTACGTGAACACTGTGACGTACAGATGCTGCAATGATTTCTGTTTCGATGCCATGAATCGCAAAGATTTCTGCGATTTGACGAATTAAGTCCATACCGTTATGACCGATATCGTCTAAGCGACCTAAGAATGGTGAAACGTATGTTGCACCAGCACGAGCTGCAAGTAACGCTTGAACTGCTGAGAATACTAATGTAACGTTTGTACGAATTCCTAAGTCAGAGAATGCTTTTACTGCTTTTAAACCTTCTGTTGTCATTGGAACTTTTACAACAACGTTTGGAGCAATTTTCGCTAATTCTTTTCCTTCTTCGATCATTTTATCAGCTTCTAAGCTAATTACTTCTGCACTTACAGGACCTTCTACAACGTTGCAAATTTCACGAATGCGCTCGTGAAAATCTACGCCTTCTTTTGCTACAAGTGATGGATTTGTCGTTACTCCAGCTAATACGCCTAATGCATTTGCCTCTTTAATTTCGTTAATGTTTGCTGTATCAATAAAGAATTTCATTTGTTATTCTTCCTTCCTAATTTTCATTTTATATTTATTTTTTTTTCTTAATAAGCTCTAATTCAATCGGAATAGATTTGTCCACTTTTTTACCTTGTGTTATCTCTTTTGCTGTTTGCATCGCCTTCTCTCCGATTAATTCTGGTTTTTGAGCGACTGTTGCAGCCATACGCCCATCGTTAACCGCTTTCACAGCATCTTCTGTTGCATCAAATCCAACAACTACTACATCTGTTTTTCCAGCAGACTTCAACGCTTCAAGTGCACCTAATGCCATCTCGTCGTTATGAGCAAACACGGCTTTAATATCGCTATTTGCTTGCAAAATGTTTTCCATAACAGATAATCCTTTCGCCCTATCAAAATCAGCCGCTTGTTTTGCAACTACTTTTAAAGACTTATCGGCTACGTTATGGAATCCTTTCCCACGTTCACGAGCGGCAGAGGATCCAGGGATTCCTTCTAACTCAGCAACGTTTGCTCCTTCGCCGACTAATTCACGAATGTAATCACTAGCCATTTGACCACCTTCAATATTATTAGAGGCAATGTGAGAAACAACCTTACCTGAATTTGCAACGCGGTCTACTGTAATAACAGGAACGTTCGCTGCATTTGCAGCACTTACCGCTGAAGCAACAGCATCTGAATCGGTCGGGTTAATAACAACTACATCGACACCTTTTTGAATTAAATCTTCAACATCGTTCGTTTGCTTTGCTGCATCATTTTGTGCATCAACAGCAATCAATTCAATGCCGCTTTCTTTCGCCTTCTTTTCTGCACCCTTTTTCAAAGTTACAAAGAAGGGATTATTTAAAGTTGAAACAGAGAATCCAACTTTAATAGTTTTATTTCGACCTTTATCGCTAGAATCCTTTGCCCATTCTGGTGGTTCCATTGAACAACCAGCAGTAACGACCATAATACATGCAACGAGTATAAGTAACCATTTCTTCATGAACTGTCCCTCCATTACGCTTCTTTTCTGCGATCAATTAATACAGCTAGTAAGATTACAAGTCCTTTTACAACTTGTTGGAAGAAAGAAGATACACCTAATAAATTTAAACCGTTATTTAGTACACCAATAATAAGTACACCGATGAATGTACCAACAATCCATCCTCTTCCCCCAGAAAGACTTGTTCCACCTAATACAACTGCTGCAATTGCATCTAATTCGTAAGAAGTACCTGCAGTCGGCTGTGCAGAATCTAATCGTGATGTTAAGACAATACCTGCAAGCGCTGCCAAAATTCCGGAAAGACCGTAAATCATTACTTTAATTCTCGTAACATTAATACCTGATAGTGCTGCTGCTTCTTCATTTCCACCAATTGCAAATGTACGGCGACCAAATGTCGTTTTCTTCAAAATGAAGTACAGTACTGCGAAAGCGATCATCATTGTAACAGCGGGTACCGGAATACCAAGAAAATAACCACGGCCAAACATTTGGAACATTAAATGATCACCAAGACCAGTGATCGGACGTCCGTCCATATAAACAAGCGTCAACCCACGAAAAATAGTCATTGTTGCTAAAGTTGCAATAAATGGAGCTACTTTTCCTTTCGCAATGATGATACCGTTTACAATTCCCATTACAAGACCTGCTAATAGTCCAACTGCCATTGCAAGGAACGGATCCATGCCACTTGCCATCATTCCAGCTACAAGTGCACTTGATAATGCTAAAATAGAACCTACCGATAAGTCAATACCCCCTGTTAAAATTACGAAGGTCATTCCGAATGCAATAAGCGCATTAATCGATACTTGACGCAGTATATTAAATAAATTTGGAATTTCAATAAACGCTGGATTTAAAGCTGTAATTACGACGATAATTAATACTAAACCGATTAAAGAACCAAGTTGTTGTAATACATTCCCCTTCTTAGCCATCCTTACTCTCCCCCTGTAGCTAGTGCCATAATAGACTCTTGTGATGCCTCATCTTTCCCTAAAACTCCGCCGACTTTTCCTTCATGAATAACAAGAACTCGATCACTCATCCCTAAAACTTCCGGAAGCTCAGATGATACCATAATAACGGCATCGCCTTGCTCTGTAAGCTTATTCATAATAGAGTAAATTTCTTTTTTCGCTCCAACATCAACACCCCTTGTTGGCTCATCTAAAATGAGTAATTGCGGATGAATGCCTAACCATTTTGCGATTACAATCTTTTGCTGATTTCCACCAGAAAGAGATTTCACTGCCTGCTCTCCGCTAGATGCTTTCACATTAAGAAGCTTCATCATATCCTCTGTAAACTGTTGTTCTAGCTCGTTGCTTAGAACACTTCCCTTTGAAAGACTTTCTAAATTCGGTAAAGCTAAATTTTCTCGAATTGAAAAATCTAACACTAATCCTTCAGACTTTCTATCTTCTGTAATGAAAGCAATTCTTTGTCTAATTGCATCTATTGGACTATCAATCTTTACTTCTTGTCCATTTATAAAAATTTGTCCAGAGTCTAAAGGTTCATAACCAAATATCGCTTTCATAATATCAGTGCGACCAGCCCCCATCAAACCAGCTACACCAAGGATTTCACCTTTCCTCACTTGAAACGAAACATTTTCAAATTTCCCTTTCTTCGTTCCGTTACGCATTTCAAAAATGACATCACCAATTTGACTATTTCGCTCTGGGTAACGTTCACCAATGCTGCGCCCCACCATCATACTCACTACTTCATCAAATGATGTTTCTGGAATTAATCTCTTTCCCACGTATTCTCCATCACGCAAAATCGTAATAGCATCACATATTGAGAAAATCTCTTCCATACGATGCGAAATGTACACGAATGAAACACCTTCTTTACGTAACTTATTGATTACTGTAAAGAGCGTTTCGATTTCACGATCCGTCAGTGCCGCAGTAGGTTCATCCATAATAATAACGCTCGCGTTTGTCATTAATGCTTTCGCAATTTCGATAATTTGCTGTTGTCCAACCGATAATTCCTCTGCTAACATAGCGCCTCTTACATGCAACCCTAACTCCGCTAGTTGCTGCTGCGCAATCGCGTTCATTTGTCGAGTGCGTAAAATACCTGTTTTCCCATACATTAACTCTTTACCGAGAAACATATTTTCAGCTACTGTTAAATTCGGCAATATGTTTAGTTCTTGATGTATAAATGCGATGCCGTACTCTTCAGCTTCTTTCGCATTTTTAAAGGTGCGCTCTTGCCCATCAATCGTGATTGTCCCACCATCTTTTTTGTATACACCTGTTAAAATCTTCATGAGCGTTGATTTACCCGCTCCATTTTCCCCCATCAATGCATGGACTTCTCCTGTTTCAATCATAAACTGTGCATTCTTCAAAACAGGATTGCCATTGAACGCCTTTGAAATGTTTTTCATTTCAATATGCATTCCCATCACTTCCCTTTATTAAAAAATCACGCCTGCATGTAAAATTACATTTGCATAAGGCGTAGCCTCGCCTGTACGAATAATCGCCTTCGCTTTCTTTGTATGCTCTTTAAATTGCTCATGAGATACATACTCAAATGCTGGCTCTGTTAATTTCTGCTCGATCTCTTTATTTACTGCCGCATTATTTATAATGACTTCTTCTGCTAACGTCACTTTTTCGATTGCCATATCATCAGCTACAACTTGTAACACTTCTAAAAAACTCGGTTTTCCAATCTCAACAGCTAAATCAATTCGTTTTACTCCATCCGGAATCGGTAACCCGCAATCAGCAATTACAACCGTATCTGTATGCCCAAGTGAAGCAAGGACTGCCGCGATTTCACTATTTAATACACCATGCTTTTTCATCCAACAATCACCTGCACTTCACGTACTCGATCTCTCGTTGGCATACCGCCCTGTGCTCCAAGTTTCGTTACAGAAAGACCACCGGCAATATTCGCGAAACGAATTGCTTTTTGAAGTGTCTCTCCTTCAGAAAGTGCAACTGCTAACGCACCATTAAATGTATCACCAGCTCCAGTTGTATCCACTACATCAACAGCAATGCTAGGAACATGTACAATCTCCGTGCCATTATGGAAACGAACACCGTTAGAACCTTCTGTCATCAATAATTTATTGGGATACTTCGCCAATAAATCTTCAATTGGTGATGTAAAATCATCTAATACGATGCGGCACTCATGTTCATTTGGCGTAATATAAGTTGCCTTTTCTAAAATGTCTTCTGATAAAACTTGTGCTGGCGCTGGATTTAACATAACAGGAATATTATGTTCCTCACAAATAGCCAATACATATTTTACTGTTTCAAGTGGAATTTCTAGTTGAAGAACAACCATATCCGCTTTTACAAGAAGGTCTTTGGAGCGATCTACAACTGACTTATTTACAAGAGCATTTGCCCCTTGTACGACAACAATACTGTTATCTTCTTCTGCTAAAACGATATGAGCAATTCCTGTCGTTCCATCTGTAACCGGTACCACATAATCGATAAAAATGCGTTCGTTCTCTAGATTTTTTCTAACTACTGTTCCATAATCATCATTTCCTACCGCTCCAACCATTGCTACATTTGCTCCTAACCTAGCTGCAGCAACTGCTTGGTTTGCCCCTTTCCCTCCTGGGATTGTATGAAACGCTTCACCAATTACTGTTTCTCCTGCTTTCGGGCGTTTTTTTGAAACAGCCACTAAGTCCATTGAAATGCTTCCTACTACTGCAATATTTGGCATCTGTTTCATCTCCTTACTTCGTTGTATTTCGTTCTATAATTTCAATCGGCAAACGATAATGTTTCTCTTCTAATGTATTTCCTTCCATTTGCTCTAACAACAACTCTGTTGCAATTTTCCCCATTTCATATATCGGTTGTGCAACTGTCGTAATAGATGGATACATCATTTCCGTTAAAGAAATGCCATCAAATCCGATAATTTGTAAATCATCTGGAATGGCAATCCGCTTTTGAAGTGCCGCCTTTACAATACCGATCGCAATTAAATCATTCCCAGCGACAATACCATCAATATGCGGGTATTCTTCTAATAATTCCATCGCTACACGCTCACTATTTGCTGGATCAAACGTACTCTCTGCAATCATATACGAAAGATTATTTTGCGTAATAACGTCTACAAAACCTTCAAAACGTTCATTTGCAGTACTCACATCACGTGGACCGCGAATATGTGCAATATGTTTACATCCTTTATCTAGTAACAACTTTGTCGCAGCCTGACTTCCTGCATAGTTATCTGCATATACAGTAGGAATACGCTCATTAAACATACGGTCAATCGCAACAACTGGAACAGATAAATTCATGTAATTAACACTATTTTGTGGATTCGTTGCTACAATAAATCCATCTACATTATTTTGTCTAAGTACATCAATATATTGTTTCTCTTTTTCTAAACTTTCATCAGAGTTACAAAGGACAACTGTGTAACCTTGTTTATGTGCTACATCTTCTACGGCACGTGCAACTTCCGGAAAGAATGGATTCACGATATTTGGAACAACTAAGCCAATTAAACGAGACTTTTTATTATACAGTGAACGCGCTACTGTACTAGGCTTATAATCTAACATCTCAATTGCACGTTCTACCTTTTTTAATGTATCTTCGTGAACATATCCATTTTTATTTAGAACTCTGGAAACGGTCGCAACAGATACTCCCGCTAATTTCGCAACGTCTTTGATCGTACTCATTCTCTTTTCTCCTCATTTCATGTAACCGTTTACAGAAAATAATATAACGTATTTCTAAAAATACGTCAATCATTTCTCACTAAAAAGCTTTTAAGGTTATACTCAAAAAAGCACCGCCATAAGGCGATGCTTCTTCATTACGAGTATGATACAGTTTTTTCTTTTTCTTCTACAACAAGCTCTTTAGCATCTTTTTTACGATCTGATAATTTAATTTTTTGTAAGAAAATCGTAAAGATGGCACCTACTACGATAAATACTAATCCTGTTAAGAATACAGTATGAAGCGAGTCTACTAAAGAGTTTTTCAAAATAGGTACAATGCTGTTAGCGAACGCTTCTGGCATTTGTTTTAATGCCTCTGGGCTAAATAGCATTGAATATAAACCTTGTGGATCTGTGTGAATCATATCTTTAAATTTCGTTACCATTTGTCCCGCTTCTTTCGGGAATGTATCTAATACAGGTACTAAATTTTTTGTTAATGTCGTACCTGAAGTGTTATTCATAATTGACCCTAAAATTGTAATACCAAATGTACCACCGATTTGTCGGAAGAATTGACTTGATGACGTTACGACACCAAGGTCTTTTTTCGGGAAGCTTTCTTGTAACGCTAATGTTAATGTAGGCATTACAAGACCCATTCCTAAACCGATAACCATCATATAAGAAGTAGCTGTAAGCTTCGTTGTGTGCATATCCATCGTTGTTAATAACCAGAAACCACCGGCCATAATAAGCATACCTGCGATAATTTGTGGTTTTACACCAACTTTTAATACAAGTTGCCCACCGATAATACTCATCACAATCATTGTAATCATCATTGGAGTCATAATTGTTCCTGATTCAGCAGCACTTACTCCTACAATCCCTTGCATGAAGAATGGTACGAACATAATCGCACCGAACATTCCAATACTCATAAAGAATCCAATCGCATTCAGTATTGTAAATGTGCGATTTTTAAAGAAGTGCATTGGTAAAATTGGCTCTTCAGCTTTCGTTTCAACGATAACAAAGCTAACGATACCAATTACAGCTAGTGCAAATAAACCGATAATTTGCCAAGAATCCCATGCATAATCTTTTCCGCCAAACGTTAGCGCAAGTAATAAACTTACAACACCGAGAATCATCGTAAAGATTCCAGCGATATCAATTTTAATTGGTCCTGTTTGTTTATGTGATTTTAATCCCATTGCAATAAAGATTGTTGCTAAAATACCAACCGGTAAGTTAATGTAGAATACCCATCTCCAGTTCACTGCATCTACAATCCAACCACCAACTTGTGGTCCAATTACAGAAGCAAGGCCGTATAACGCCCCAAAAATACCTTGCCATTTCGCACGTTCTTTTCCCGTGAACATATCTCCAATAATAATCATAGCCATTGGCATCATAATACCGCCACCAAGACCTTGAATACCACGGAAAATAATTAATTCTGTCATACCATTTGCCATACCACATAACGCCGAACCAATCATGAAAATAACTAGCCCTGTTATATATACGTTACGACGACCAAGTAAATCAGCTAATTTACCTGCAATTGGTACAACTGTCGTTGATGTTAACATATAAGCTGTTGTTAACCATGTCATTAAGCTTAATCCACCTAGGTCACCGACGATACGTGGCATTGCTGTACCGACAATTGTTCCATCTAATGCAGCAAATAGCATCGCGATAATTAAACCGATTAACAACAACTTTCTATTTTGATTTTCTTGTTGCTCCATGTAATCTCCTCAATTCCTCTTAGTTATTCTCTTTTTTCTCTTGTGTCCCGCAAATAATGGTTTCTAACTTCTCAAAGAGACGTAATAAATCTTCTCTTTCTTGCAACTCTAAATGTGAAAAGTATTTTGCAATATGCTCGTTACGAGCTGTCATTGCCTCTTCTACTCTAGCTTTCCCCTTTTTCGTTAACTCGATGATGACAACGCGACGGTCATCTTTGTCGTGATAGCGTTCTACAAGTTCTTGATCGATTAGACGATCAATCATCACTGTAATCGCGCTAGGCTTCACATACATCTTTTTCGCTAATGTTGTCGCTCTTGAAGCCCCATAATGATCTAGAATCTTTAAAATATAAAACTGCGGTGGTGTAAGTCCTGTCGCTTGCATTTGTTCTAATAACTCCGTTTGCATTTTCTTTCCAATCGAAAAGGCAAGAGCTTGAATTTTATCGATATGCGTCATATCATTTGGCATGTTATCCACCTCTTATTTAAACAATAAAATATTTAATGTATTTAAATATTAATCCCACGAATAAAATCCGTCAATACTTTTATTCATAAAAACGTTTACATTTTTGTCACAAAGTTGTATAATTTTCGACGAAGTTAATATTGACAGTCACGGAGAAACGGAGTACACGGCTATGAATCATAAAAAAGGAAACTTTTTTATATTTCATGGCCTTTTTATGTTCTCTGTCTTAAAACGCTTCGAATTAATTCGGGGAGGATTTTCATTTTATGTTTTTCACACAATTATTTAAACCTGCGCCCCACGCGGAACGCTTACCAGCTGATCGCGTTGATAGCGAATACCGTAAATTACGTTTACAAGTATCTTAGGTATCTTCATCGGTTATGCAGGTTACTACTTTGTTCGAAAAAACTTTTCACTAGCAATGCCATACTTAATCGAGCAAGGCTTTAGTAAAGGGGAACTTGGGGTTATCCTTTCAGCAGTTTCTATTGCTTACGGATTAAGTAAATTTCTTATGGGTATCGTATCCGATCGTTGTAATCCTCGCTATTTTTTAGCAGCTGGGCTATTTTTATCAGGTATCATTAATATTATTTTCGGCTCATTTTCTTTCATTACAACGAGCATTATACTTATGTTTGTACTTCAGTTTTTAAATGGATGGGTACAAGGTATGGGATGGCCTCCTTGTGGTCGTACGATGGTTCACTGGTTCTCTATTAGCGAACGTGGTACAAAAATGTCCATTTGGAACGTCGCTCATAATGTTGGCGGAGCGCTTATGCCTTCCCTTGTAACATTAGGCTTATACTTCTTCGCAGATGACTGGAAAAGTATTTTTTACTTCCCAGGTATTCTTTCAATTTTAGTTGGTATTTATGTATTAATTACGATGAAAGATACGCCTCAATCTTGCGGACTACCTTCTATTGAAGAACATACTGGGGAATATCCACCAGATGAAAAAGTAAAAGATCGCGAACGCGAGCTTTCAGTAAAGGAAATTTTATTTAAATACGTATTAAACAATAAGTTTTTATGGTACATCGCTATTGCGAACGTTTTCGTATATTTCGTACGTTACGGCGTTGTAGACTGGGCTCCTACTTATTTAGTAGAAGAAAAAAGCTTTACTCATAGTAGCTCACGTACTGCTTACGCTCTATATGAATGGGCTGGTATTCCAGGTACACTTCTTTGCGGATGGATGAGTGATAAACTATTTAAAGGACGTCGTGCACCTGCTGGTATTTTATTTATGGTTGGTGTATTTATCGCAGTTCTTGTTTACTGGTTAAACCCTCCTGGTAATCCAATGGTTGATAGTATCGCACTTGTCGCAATTGGATTTTTAATTTACGGACCGGTTATGTTAATTGGTCTACACGCTCTAGATTTAGCACCAAAGAAAGCTGCTGGAACTGCAGCAGGCTTAACTGGATTCTTCGGTTACTTAGGCGGAGCAGCTTTCGCTAGTGCAGCTATGGGCTTTATCGTAGATGCATTCGGATGGGATGGCGGATTCATCTTATTACTTGCATCTTGCGTACTTGCAATGTTCTTCCTTGCTCTTACTTTAAATACAGGGTCAGTAAAATCAAAACAAGCTTAAATAATATATAACAACCATAAAAATAGCTCTTAGCATTTACATACATGCTAAGAGCTATTTTTTATTTTCATTGCTGTTCCTACTAATGATAACAACCAATTCCTTCCCTACTATAAGATTAAAAGATTTGATGAAACACCTTTATTAAAACAGCTAACGTAACAGATGCAGCAAATCCCCCTAAACAAATAAGACTGACACCTTGGCTATATGACAAATTTTGAAATGATTTCATTGCTTCCATCCTCCCTATCTCCCCTTTGATACTTTTATTTTACCAATGGGAAAAATTTCATAACATCGATTTCTCTAACAACTAACTTACAAATTTGTAAGTTAACATCTTTTCAACTTATATATCTAGTATTTCCACAAATAAGAGTCATTTATACATAAAAAAAGACCTCAGTTATACTAAGATCTTCGTTACATTCTATTTCATTTTACAATCATCACTGGACATTTCACACGCTTTGCTATTTTATGACTTACACTTCCCAGCACCATTTCTTGCAGTGTATTGAGCCCTCTACTTCCAGCAATGACAAGATCTATATCTCCTGTATTTACATATTGAACAATTGTATCTCCAGGATCACCATGTAATATCGTAATTGTATAAGAAATGTTCTCTTTCTTTAATAAACCTTCAATCTCTTTTAATTTATCTTTTCGACTAGCTGATATTGTTTCTAAATCTGTTTGACCTTGTATAATATCTGATTTTGCCGTTCTATTATCTACTACGTACACAACTTCAACATTTGTTTCTTCGCTACATTTTGCAATATATGTTGCATGTTCCGCTGCTCGAAGTGCATGTTCAGAACCGTCACATGCTAATATAATTTGTTTGTACATATGCTGAATCCCCTTTTCGTTATCCTACTCGTATTATATAATAAAGCCCCCTAAAAAGGAGGCTTTTAACTAGCAATTCTTTTATTATAAGTAGCTAAATTTGCAACAAGTTTTGAGCTACGTTCATTTAATCCTGTTATACTTACTTTCACACCACTTTGTTCATACTTCATGATAACTTTATCAATTGATGCCACTGCTGAATCATCCCATACGTGCGCATGAGTAAAATTCATTTCAATTTCTTTTACATCTTCATTAAATGAAAAATTAGTTATGAAATCGGCTGTAGATGCAAAGAAAAGTTGACCGTGAATTTCGTATATTTTCTTATTTTCAATATATAAATGTTTCACGTGAATCTTTGCCATATTGAATGCAAATAAAACTGCACTAATTACTGTTCCGATAATTACACCTAATGCTAAATTATGTGTAATTAGGACAATCACAACTGTTACGATCATAACAAATGAGTTTCCTTTTGGTACTTTATGAATTGTTGTTACAGAGTTCCAATCAAACGTTCCGATTGAAACCATAATCATAACTGCAACTAAAGCTGCCATCGGAATATGAACGACATAATCTCCTAAAACGAATAGTAATACGATTAAAAATCCGCCCGCTACAAATGTTGATAGGCGACCTCGTCCACCTGATTTAATATTAATAACAGATTGACCGATCATTGCACAACCTGCCATTCCTCCGAAGAAACCAGCAACAATGTTTGCGATCCCTTGTCCGCGTGCCTCTTTATGCTTATTACTTTCCGTATGCGTCATATCATCTAAAACTGAAGCTGTTAATAATGATTCTAGTAAACCGATAATTGCAAGCATAACTGCATACGGTAAAATAATCCCTAATGTCTCAAGTGTAAAAGGCACGTCAGGAATACTAAAGAACGGTAATTCTTTCGGCAGGCTTCCCATATCTCCTACTGTTTTCAACTGTAATCCGCTCATAAGTGCAATACTCGTCACAATAATAATTGAAATAAGCGTAGAAGGTACAACCGTTGTAATACGTGGAAATAAATATATAATTGCAAGTCCTAATACAACGAGTGCATACATTTGCCAAGTTGCATTTTTAAAATGTGGCAATTGCGCTGTAAAAACTAAAATTCCAAGTGAATTTAAAAAACCACTCATAACAGATTTCGGAACAAACTTCATAAATGAGCTCAGTTTGAACACGCCAAAAATAATTTGGACAATACCTGTTAATATTGTTGTAGCAAATAAATATTGCAAACCATGATCTTTAACAAGCGTTACCATTAATAATGCCATTGCACCTGTTGCAGCTGAAATCATTCCAGTTCTCCCGCCAACAAATGAAATGGTAACTGCAATACAAAAGGCTGCGTATAGTCCAACTGTCGGATCCACGCCTGCAATAACAGAGAAGGCTATCGCTTCAGGGATTAACGCTAAAGCAACGACAATTCCTGATAACACGTCCCCTCTCACATTAGAAAACCAGTCATTTTTTATCGTTTGAAACAAAATACCACTCCTCTACTCCTTTATAATTTGATTTTCTCCATAAGAAAATCTAGCCGACTGCACGAAAGCTATTATATAACGAGTAGAAGATTTTTTGCTATGTAAAAGTTTCCTAAAGAAAAAGACACTACCTTAGTAGCATCTTTTTTCATTTCATTAATGTCCACCGTGTCCTTGACCACTTTCCTGAACAATTTCTAACCTCTCATCTAGTATTCCTTGTGTTTCAAATGAAATATCACTCGTACTTCCTAATAAGAAACCGTGATTATATGGTCCAAGTGTTGGATCATCTTTAAACTTCGGCTGAATGCTTGCAAGGAAGTCATACACTGGTTGTGAAGCTTTACCTTCTTCTAATAATACAACAGGTGCATGTTTACCCATATGTGAAAAAGGTGCCCCAGCAACTGCTAAATCTGGTGTTTTACTTGAAACAAATGATAAACCGTGACCAGGTTTTGTGAATCCCCAGCCAAATTTTGTTTTTTCATCTTTAAATTTAGCGAACGCAATCGAGTTTTCTGTAGGGGTCTCTCCACTAATACGCGTTACTTTCCCGTATTTGCTTAGCTCTTTTTCTACTTCTTTTGAAACAATTTTTTCTGGCCCTAATACATATATATTTGCTTTATCTTTTCTCATTTTTAGTGCCTCTATTGTCGCTTCTGGCACTTTATTCTTTTCTGTATAGAGTAGTGGTTCCGGCATATGAGAAATCCAATTTACAGCGGGGGTTGTATATAAACGTCCTTCTTCTGCAGACGAACCGATAATAACACTATTTGGGTAGCTTCCTGTTATATCGGCATACTCCTTATCAACATCCTTCGCAAATATAGCTGGGTCCGTTTCTTTTATTTGTTTTACTTTATAACCTTTTAATTGTTCAAGCGCGCTAGTACCTACATCTCCCATCACCATAATTTGTGTTCCATCTTTCGTTCCGATTGGATTTAATCGTTTTATTTCTTTTAACGTCATTTCCGGTATCTTTTCTTTTTCTATAAATAAAATCGGCCCGTTATTCGGATGATGAATAAGATCTGCACTCGCAATACCTAATTGCCACTCGCTTGCTGGTACTAAAATAACAGCACCTGGCTGGTTCTCCTTATGAGTTGCTGGCCATATCGTTTGCGAAGTTAATACTGCCATTTGCGAAGGATCATTTGTGTTTAATCTCGTTACATTTTTTAAACTTGTCGTTAATAAATCATTAGATGCACCTTGGTTCATTTCTTTTGGCGCCGTTACCTCCTGATTCATTTTCATTTCCTTTTGTTCTGTTTTCTTCTCTTTTGTAGATTCATGGTTTTTATGGTCTGTATTCGTTTGTCCGCATGCAGCAAGACCAACTGCTGTAATTATTGTTATCCCAAAAATTCGGGTCATTTTTTTCACTATACCGCCTCCGTATTAATCATTTTTGAGCCAATATGATTACCTAAAATGTAATTTCAACTCCACAATAACAAGCAATTCTGAAGAAATTATGCAGACACATCATAATCTGCACCATTTCTTCATGATTTTGCATTACACTTTAAGTAACGATTATAAATATGGAGGGCTCTCTATGATTGATATACTGCTCGTAGACGATGAACCGAGAATGCTTGAATTATTAACGCTTTATCTTACACCAATTGGATATAACTGCGTATGTGCGACTTCAGGAGAAGAAGCTATTTTACATATAGAAAATCGAAACTTTAAATTTGTTTTACTCGATATTATGATGCCAAAGATGGACGGATGGGAAACGTGCAAAAAAATCCGATCTTTTAGTAACATTCCTATTATTATGGTTACAGCTCGTGATCAAACAGTAGATGTCGTTCAAGGATTAAAAATTGGAGCCGATGATTACGTAACGAAACCTTTCCATGAAGAAGAACTTTTCGCAAGAATTGAAGCCGTTTTAAGACGTACAAATGAACATAAACAAATCCAATATCACGGTATTGTATGGGATGAAACAAAACACTTCGTTTCTGTCCATAATGAAGAACTCCTTCTCACACCAATTGAATTTTCTTTACTCGGATTATTTTTACGCCATGTGAACTACGTATTAAACCGTGATCAGCTCATCGAACGAATTTGGGGATTAAACACAAATACAGAAGATCGCACAGTCGATTCACATATTCGTAATTTACGTGATAAATTGCGAAAAGCAAATTTTCCTATTGATCATCATTTAAAAACCGTGTATGGAATAGGTTATCGATGGATTGATACTGAACAGTAAGGGGCAAAACGATGAAACGAATTTCAATTCAATTCGGATTTTATTTTTTAATTGTTACACTTTTAATTGAAAGTGTTCTCTTTATTTTGCTCTATTATAGTCTTGTAAACACTAGAGTAAATGAAGAAATGACAGCTTTATTAAAGCGAGGAAATAGTCATCGAGATGTACTTGAAAAATATTACGATGAGCAAACCATCTCTCACGTAGCATTAATGGAATCTGAAGCTGAAACAACTGTCGTTATTACAAATGCAAATAAAGAAATACTAGCTAAATCTAACGAAATAAACACGACTATAAACGATCATATTAGTAAAATGCAAACTCGAACAGACCATAATGGAGCGATTATAGAAAATCATTGGAAAACATCTAATTATATATGTACAGTTAGCCCCATTGTAGTAGATGGAAAACATGAAGGCTATGTGTACATGTTTCTTGGAACAGAATCAATTGAAAAGTTAGTTAATGGATTAACGAAACAATTCATTATTGCTGGTGCCATCACATTTCTACTCACAGTCATCACAATTTTCCTATTATCACGTTTATTAACAAAACCATTGTTACACATGAAACATGCAACTGAAAAAATGAGTAAAGGCGATTTGTCCGTTTCGTTAACGACTACTCGTAATGATGAAATTGGTGAACTGGCATCATCTATTCAAACGCTCGCAAATGATTTGCATTATATGAAAACAGAGCGAAGTGAATTTCTAGCAAGTGTTGCTCACGAATTACGAACACCGTTAACATACGTAAGAGGTTATGCTGACATTGCTTTAAAAGAAAGCACCCCTTCTGAACAACGTTTGCGATATTTATCAATTATAAAAGATGAGTCTGATTACATTACAAACTTAGTTCAAGATTTATTTTCACTTGCACAAATGGAACAACATAACTTTTCTATTCAAGTAAAGGAAGTGCATTTACACACCTTCCTTACGCGTATATGTGAAAAAGTAAACGCCATGTATAAAGAAAGGTACAGTAAAGTTTCTTTCTCTTGTCCTCCTACACTGCTAGTAAACTTAGATGAACAACGATTCGAACAAGTTGTGGTGAATATTTTAAATAACGCTTATAGACATTCAAAAGAGCATTCTCATATAAACATTTCTGTTACAGAAGAACATAAACATATTTCCATTGCAATTGAAGATGAAGGCGAAGGTATTCCACCTGAAGACCTCCCTCACATTTTTGACCGCTTTTACCGTGTCGATAAAGCAAGATCACGAGCTACAGGTGGAACTGGTTTAGGACTATCTATCGTGAAAGAAATTGTAGAGCTACACGGCGGGACGATTACTGTCACGAGTGAAGTTGATCATGGATCTTGTTTTATCATTTCATTACCATCTGTAAAGAAACACGACTACCATCAGTAGTCGTGTTTCTTTATCATTTTACTTTATAATATAAATTTACAAATTGCCCAAAACGTTTCGTATCCGTCAAAGTTAAATTAATTTCTGGGTTCTTGTCTTGAAATAACGGAACTCCAGAACCTAATATATGCGGTGTAATCGTAACAACATATTCATCAATTAGATTATTCTTAAAGAATTCTCTCAGTAGCTCTCCTCCACCAACCATCCATATTTTAGATCCTTCTTTTGCTTTTAACCTTTTTGTAAACTCCACTACATCTTCATTTACAAACTCTACATTTCCGTCTGAACCTTTTTCTGAACGAGAAAAAACATAACATGATTTATCTAAGTACGGGAATGTTTCCGTATGCTCTACTACATAGTCGTACGTTTTCTTTCCCATAATTATTGTATCAATTGTTTCATACATTTCTGTATAACCGTTATCTCCCTCTCCTTCTGTTTCCATTAACCACTCTAAATCATCATTTTCTTTCGCAATATATCCATCTAAGCTCGCCGCAATAAATAAAACTATTTCACGTGACATATCTTTTCCTCCTTGCATCTCACCTTGATAACATATGATGTAAACAATATACTAACAATAAAACATGACAATTTATGTCATGTTAAAAAGAAAAAAGGTGATACATTTGTCAAAAGCTAAACGCTTATTAGATATTCTTATATTTGCTTCTGCCAAAAAGACATTTACAGCGCAAGAAATAGCTGATGAATTTAATATCTCCGTTCGTACTGTCCATAGATACATTTTAGATTTAAGTGATATGGGGTTGCCCATTTACGCAGAACAAGGCCGTAACGGCGGCTATAAAGTATTAACGAATAGAGTAATTCCGCCTATTTTATTTACGGAAGAAGAAGCAGTCTCTATCTTTTTTGCTTTTCAATCTTTAAGTTACTATCGCGACTTACCTTTTAACACAGAAATCAATTCCGTTACACATAAACTGTATAGCTCCCTACAACATGATGCAAAAACGAAAGTTGATAAAATACGTTCTTACATCGCTTTTTGGAATCCGAAGCGCACAATTGATACACCTCTTTTAAACGAAGTGTTAACCGCGGCTATTGAAAATAAAAATTTACACTTTCAATACAAATCTAAATCGGGGTTAAAAACAAAACACGTTCATCCTATCGGTGTATATGCTCATGACGGGCTATGGTATTTACCGTCCTATGACTTCAGTAGAAAAAAAGTATTACTGTATCGCGTTGATCGTATTCTTTCTATATTATCAACAGAAGAAAGTGAAAGTACGTTCATGAATTTAGAAGAATGGTTTGACTCTAGCTCTAACGTCATAAACATTCCTATCCAGTTACATGTTTTATTAACGACAGAAGGTGTGCGCCAATGTAAAAGCGTGCCTTACCTTGAAGAATTCGTTGTAGTAAATGAGGACGGGACAGGATATATACATTCAACAATTGATAAAGGTGAAATTAATTTTATTACCCCTTTATTTTATAGGCTTGGAAAAGATGCAAAAGTGTTAGAACCGAAAGAATTAATAGATGGTTTACGTATACGTGCGAAAGAAATTTTACATATGTATGAAGACGAAAAAAGCTGCTAGATGTAAGCAGCTTTTTAGTCTCTTTGTTACTATTGACGAATATCAATCCACCAACGATATGATGCATTCATATTTTCAGTACTTCCATTCCCTCTGTAATGGAAAGCATCAAGGAAGATTGAATCTAGTTTATCCTCATCTACAAAATAACCTAAGTTAACTTTCACCGTTTGTCCTGGTGTGATACTGCCAATATTGTAAAAGCTTTTCCCGTCTCCATGAGGCTCTAAATAATCAACTTCGCCCGTCATAATATTTTTTTCTGCGATTCCATCTTTCCCAGCATACTGCCATGCATTTCCTTTATCTTCAAGAACTTTTATAGATGGAGTCATATAGATTTCTTCTGTCGCCTGTTTACCTATATTTTTCACTGTTGTTGTCAGGTAGACAAATTTAGGATGAATTAATTTTGATTCTACTAATTGATCAATTGAATCTTTACCATTTCCAATTTTATATTTATCCCTTCTATATGGTATCAATTTTCCAGCTTGATCCAAAGCTTGATTCCTGCTTAGTATTCCTAAGCCCATTTCATTAAAGTTCTCTTGTTTAAAATCTTTGATTGAATCAAAGGCTTCAACTTTTTCTATCACATATTCAATTTGACTGTTATCCATAGATATCGTTACTGGAACCTTTTGCCCTATATGAAATAGTCGTTTGCTATCCTTCTTCAAAGGAATTACCTTCGTTGTTTTACTTTCTTGGCTAAAATACTTTTTATCATAATCGCTTATATATGATGACTTTTCTTTTGACGTGGGCTCAAGTGAAATGCTCCCTAGCACATCTATCATTTGTTCTTCGTTTATATCATTTCCAATATAACTTTGTAACATAATTCCTTCTTCCTCAAAATAGAGAAAAATTACTCTATTAAACATTAAATCTTTATTACCATTTTCTCTATGAACAATTACTGCCTTCTTACCATTTATCTCTTTTTCTTCATAATTTTTCGAGTACAGAGTTGGAAAATCTGAATTCCCTCCTACTCTCCAAAGAACGAATGAAAATCCACCCATTGCGTAGTTATCTTTAAAGGAATATTTCATAGCAGAGTCATCAATTGCTTCCATATTTTCTGGCAATTTACCAATCTTCAACTTATACCACTGATCACTCTTTTTCGAATCCTTATTTGTTAAGGAAACATTTACTTCGTAATTTTGTTTCTGAACAATCATATTATAGACTTTTACTGCACCAAAAACGGTTGTCGGCATACCAATCAATAAGCAAGCAGCAGCGATTAACATACGATGTTTTTTACGCTTTTTCTGTGGTTGTCCATTTTTCAGCTTCATTTCCTCCATAAACAACTTCTTTTTGCGCGTATATGTATGTGAAAATTCATGTTGTTCTTTGAGTTTATCAAAATCATCTAAAGCAATTTTTTCAGCAAGTTCATATATTTCTTTGGAGTTCTTTGAATTCGTCATGTTTTATACCTCCTATCATATTTTGGACTCGTTTTCGAGCACGCTCAAACTGCTTGCGGACATTGGCCTCGTTTATCCCCATGACACTTGAAATTTCTTGATACGTTAAGTTATAGAAGACTTTGTACTTAAACACCTGTCTATTAGACTCATTTAACTCTTTTAACAATGCATCAATTTGAACCTCGGACATTACACGTTTTTCCCACTCTTCAATATTTTCATCTACTGCTTCTGTTGATTCTCTTTCGTATTCTTCTAAAAATGTTTCATGTCGTTTGTTTTTCCGGTAACTATCAATCGCCTTGTTTTTCGCGACCCTCAAAATGTAGCGTTTAAGCTCTTGAGTAGCCAAGCTATGGAGCTTTTCCAAGTTCTTATAAAGAGTAATAAACGTCTCTTGAACCGCATCTTCAGCCTGTTGAATATTATTTAAAATAGAATACGCTACATAATAAATCTTTTGTTCATACAACTCATATAGCTCTTCCATCTTTTCATAATCGTTGTTTGTAACTTTCATATAATCCCTCCTCTCACTCTATATAACGAATAAGCGCTATACTTTGTGACACTGCAAAATCTTTTTATGTATAAAATTTAATAATAGAATAAACAAAAGCCCAATTTCTCTATTTTAACTGAGAAATTGGGCTTTTTAATATTAGAATTTTCCTGACCGCTACGCCTTTTCAGTAAGCAGCATATGCTCTATCGCTTCTTTTAACAAATTCTTTGTCTCTTCCAAGTTATGATTCTGCTTTTCTGCTGGCTGTACCATATAAAACTCAGCAAACGAACGCTCTTTATATCTTGGTACGACATGCATATGATAATGTGTTAACTCGTTAAATACTCCACCATTTTGACAAACTGTAATTCCGTCAGGTTTATATAATACCTTAATCGCTTTTGCAATCAGCTTAGAAGCATCCATAATGGATTTTGCTACAACATCATCTAATTCGTCTACTTCTACAACATGTTGCTTTGGCACAATTAAAGTATGTCCTGTATAGAAAGGTTCATGATCTAAAAAACATGTTACATAGTCATCTTCATATATTTTATATATTTTTTCCTCTTCATTTGCTAATTTACAACCTAAACATTCCATCATACTTTCTCCCTTTATTAAAAACATAAAAACGTGAGAGCCGTATTCTCACGTTTTTATGTTTCATTTTATCCCGCATTAACGGGCAGTAAGATCCCTATCTCAAAATTCTGCTGTAAAGCAAAGAAGTGAAATAGGAGATCAACTGCCCGTAAAAGCCCGATTGGTTCAACTAGTAATCAGTGGGGGATAAACACTCCCACTGATTACAGTTTCACTTTATTAATTCAATTGTTTCCGTAACCTTTATACTATCTTTTACAGATTGAACAATCGTACAATTTTTCACTGCAAGTTGCAGCGCCTTGTCCAGCTGCTCTTCTGTAATGTTTTGCGCTTTAATTTTATAGTGCAAATGAACACTTTCAACTGGCTTCGATAAAGCTTCACTTCTACCAATTTCAGTTTCGATTGTAAACGTATCATATGTAATACGTTTCTTTTCTAAAATTGTTCGAAAGACAATTGCACTACATCCTGCGATAGAAGAAATGAGTAATTGTAACGGTGAATACCCGTTTTCTTTTCCAATCGCTAATTGACCATACGATAAATCTGCTTCTATATCATCGTGTTTGATTGTTAGTTTCATTTGTTTTTTCCATCTCCACTTTCATCGGTTTCTGCCGTTTCTTACTAATATAATAATATATATAGCAGAAAATGATAAATGGAATACCACAGTATAACGCCATTCTTTGTTCAGGAATAAACGCTAAACTAATAACAACAATGCTATTTGTAATTAAGGCTAAAATCGGGACAATTGGGTATAGTGGTGTTCTATACTTTAAGTCCTCTAACTTTCCTCCGCCTTTTATATACTGACTTCTAAAGCGAAGTTGCGATAGAGCAATAATGATCCAACTTGAAACAGCCGATAAACCAGCTATCGATAATAAATACATGTATACTGTATCTTCTGCAAGGAAACTTGTGAATAGAGATAATCCAGCTACCGCAATCGTTACGACTAGCGCTGTAATTGGAATACCACGCTTATTTACTTTCTGGAAGGAAGTTGGTGCCATTCCCTCATTTGCAAGTGACCATAGTATACGCGTCGCTGCATATAATCCAGAGTTCGCTACAGATAATAACGCAGTAATAATAACAAAGTTCATAATATCAGCTGCGTATGGAATACCAATTTTATCAAATACGACTACGAATGGACTTTCAATTACGCCTGCTTCTTTCCAAGAAATTAATCCTACTAAAATCGTCATTGTTAAAATGAAGAATAACATAATGCGCCATACCGTATTACGAATCGCACGTGGAATTGTTTTTTCTGGATTTTCACTTTCTCCCGCTGCAATCCCGATTAACTCTGTTCCCTGGAACGAGAAGTTAACTGTAATCATTGTAAGTAATACGGCAGCTAGTCCATTCGGGAATAATCCACCATCGCTTACAAAGTTAGAGAAAAGAGGTGCTGCTTCTTTTCCGTCATATGATATAAACCCTAATAATGCACTACCACCAAGAACAACAAATGCAAGAATTGTAATTACTTTAATACTAGAGAACCAAAATTCTAATTCAGCATAACTTTTCGCCGAAATTGCGTTTGAAGCATATAAAATAACGCCGAATACAAGGCACCATACCCAAACATCAACATTTGGAAACCATCTTTTCATCATTAAACCGATTGACGTTAATTCTAGTCCTACTGTTACTGCCCAGCCAAGCCAATATAGCCAGCCGATCATAAAACCCGTTCCTGGTCCAATAAACTTCGTCGCATACTTTTGGAAAGATCCTGAAACTGGCATTGCTACCGTTAACTCTCCAAGACAAAGCATTGTTAAATACATAATAAATCCGCCTACTAAATATGAAAGGATGGCTCCCCCTGGTCCAGCCTGATTAATGGTGTAACCTGAACCTAAGAAAAAACCAGTCCCGATTACACCACCAAGTGCGATCATAAATAAATGTCTACTCTTCATCGTACGATGTAATTTCTCATTCGTTGGTTGCTGCATCTAAATCCTCCCCCTACCATACCCCTATATCCTGTTAAAATTTTCTGATAATAAAAATATACACGAAAGCGATTACATTTTCTATATAAAATTAAAACTTTTCTGATAAAACAATATAAAAATCGAATTATCGCAAGATTTAGATTCTATTTAGAGGAAAATAAGGAGAAACAAGGAAAAAACCCTTACATATATTGTAAGAGTCAACGGAGTTCTAATCTTCTCGATAAAATTGATAAACTATAATTTACTATAAAGTACATACAAGCTACTACTATAAACGTCGGAATCATGTAATTCACATTTTGCCCGCTAATAATTTGAGCATTATGAATAAGCTCTGGTAGTGATATAACGACTGCTAGCGCTGTATCTTTCAGCAATGAAATAAACTGACTGACAAGTGGCGGGACCATTCTTCTTAATGCTTGTGGCAAAATAATATGCCACAGCGCTTGAACATACGTTAATCCGGAAGACCTCGCTGCTTCGATTTGCCCTTTTTCGATAGATAATAGACCACTTCGAACAATTTCAGATATCATTGCAGCTTCAAATATTGTTAAAGCAACAATTGTAGCTGTTATAATTTCTAATTTCAAGCCTGCTTCTGGAAGTGCAAAATACGTGAAAAATATAATTAACAGTAGTGGTAAGTTTCGAATCACTTCAACGATAATTCCTAATATTTGTGAGACGACAGGTATTTTCGTGTAGCGCAATATTCCTATTACACTACCGATAATAAAGCTAAGTACAATTGCTACGAGCGCTACCTCTAACGTTATAAGTAATCCTTTTAATAAAAATAGAATATGATCCCCTGTAATTGCTCCCTTAAAATCCATTTACACCGCCTCCTTTGCTAAGCGTTTTTCTAAATAACGCACTAGCATACTGAGCGGAATTGTTAATATTAAATAAAACATCCCGACAAATATATAAACATCAAACGTAACAAACGTCTTCGTTGAAATTAAATCTCCTTGATACATTAAATCAGCACCAGCAATAATTCCAAGTATTGAAGAGTTTTTAACTAAATTGAGAAATTGATTTCCTAAAGGAGGGATTACGATTTTCATCGCCTGGGGTAAAACAATATAATACATTCCCTGTACATACGTTAATCCTGAGGAACGTGCTGCTTCCATTTGACCTTTTGCAACGGATAAAATACCAGCGCGAATTACTTCTGCAATAAAAGCTGCCGTATATACCGTAAGCGTAACTGTTCCTGCTACAAAACCATTTAAAGTAATTCCTATTACAGGTAAAGCAAAATAGAATATAAATGCAATTAATACAAGTGGAATATTTCTTACAAACTCCACAAAAGCTGATCCTATCCAATTTAAAATGCGAATAGGTGCAATACGCATTACTGCCAAAATTACTCCTAAAATAAAACTACCTATCAATGCAATTACACTAGACATAACTGTATATTTAAACCCTTCTAAATACATATCAATGTTATTCGTTAATATAGAAAAATCAGGCACATATTCTCCCCTCTTTCTTTACAAGAAGAGGATGAGTACTCTCATCCTCTCACTTTTACTATCTACTTTTCTGGTTTTTGTCCAATCCACTTCTCATATAATTTGTCATACTCCCCACTTGCTTTCATGTCTTTAATTAAAGTATTAATCTCTTTCGTTAAATCATCTGCCCCTTTTTGCACTGCAATTCCATACGGTTCATCTGTGAAAATTTTTCCTACTACTTCATAATTAGAATCTTGTTTTGCCATTCCGTAAAGGATCGCATTATCTGTCGTTAACACATCACCTTTACCTGCCTTTAACGCTGTAAATGCCTCACTATAATTTTCAAACTCTAATACAGTCGCTTCTGGTGACTTTTGACGAATGTTATTTGTAGATGTTGACCCTTTTACAGCTAATACTTTAACGCCTTGTTTTATATCATCGACGCTCTTAATATTGCTTCCTTTTTTCACAAGTAACGATTGTCCTGCTTTAAAATATACATCTGAAAAATCCACTTCTTTTTTGCGTTCTTCCGTAATTGTCATTGTTGCAATAATTGCATCAATATCACCATTTTTCAGCATTGGAATACGTGTTTTAGACGTTACTTCTTTCAGCTCTAGCTTCTTTTCATCTCCAAGAATCTTTTTCGCCAGTGCCTTCGCGACATCAACATCGAATCCTTCTACCTGCCCTGTTGAAGGATTTTTTAATCCAAATAAATTCGTATCATTCTTCACCCCAACTACTAATTTCCCTCGTTTCTTAATTTGCTCAACAGCCCCGCCTTGCTTCGTATTTGTTTCCTTTGCCTCATCTTTCTTACTTCCGCATCCAGCAACAACAAGCACGAATAAACATGAAAATACGATTAAAGTAAATAACTTTTTCATTTTAAGCATGAAATTCCTCCTCTAATGATTTAGCACCCGACTTAAAAATAAACGAGCTCTTTCTTGTTCAGGGTTTGCAAAAAAGTTCGCCGGTGTTGTATCTTCAATAATTTGACCATCATCCATAAATAAGATCCTATCTGCTACCTCTCTAGCAAATCCCATTTCATGCGTGACAACGACCATTGTCATCCCTTCTTTAGCCAGTGCTTTCATAACATCAAGTACCTCTCCAATCATCTCTGGATCAAGAGCAGACGTAGGCTCATCGAATAGCATAATTTCCGGCTGCATTGCAAGTCCTCTAGCAATTGCCACCCGTTGCTGTTGTCCTCCGGATAATTGATGCGGATATACGTTAGCCTTCTCCGGGATTCCTACTTTCTCTAAATAAAACATTGCTGTTTTCTCTGCTTCTTCTTTGGAAACTTTATTTACTTTAATCGGTGCTAATGTAATATTTTGAAGAACCGTTTTATGTGGATATAAATAAAAATGTTGAAAGACCATCCCAATATTTCGCCGCAATTCATTCATGTCCGTTTTTTTATTGTGTACCTCTGTATTTTGTACAATTAATTCTCCATCTGTAATTGCCTCTAATTGATTTATACATCGAAGCAATGTACTTTTTCCTGATCCTGAAGGCCCGACAACTACTACCACTTCCCTTTTTTTCACTTGCACATTAATATTTTTCAAAACTTGAAAGTTACCATAATATTTATTTACATTACGAAATTCTATCAACATACTCCCCCTTCCCCTAACAATGCATGTACATTCTTTTTATATTCAAAAATAGTCCCAAAAATAACTTTTAGCTTCAATTTGTCCATAAAAAAAAGCAAAGGGTTTCCCCTTTGCTTCTTCATTTCTATTCTGTTAAGATACTTCTTCTTTCTTATCTTTCCCGTATTCATGCTCCCAAAAATCAGCATTTTTAATTCCTAATGGCCCTGGATCGAATACTGGATCTTTTCCTTCTTTTTTCTGTTTTTCATAATCCTTTAATGCGACTAATGCAGGTTTTTGTAATAGTAAAATCGCAATGATATTTACCCATGCCATAATTCCTACCCCAATGTCGCCTAAAGCCCAAGCTGTTGCTGCTGTTTTTATACAGCCATAGAATACAGCTCCTAAAAATACAAACTTTAGTACCATAGACATCCAAGGACGGTCTTTATCACGATTTAAGTATGCAATATTCGTTTCTGCAATGTAGTAATACGCCATAATTGTTGTAAACGCGAAGAATAATAACGAGATTGCAACGAAACCGTTTCCAAATCCAGGAAAAACAGATTCTACCGCCGCCTGTGTATATCCTGGTCCTGGCTGAGCACCATTTAGTTTATTAACGATAAAGTTTTTTCCGCTTGCATCAAATACGTTATACATGCCTGTAATAATCATCATAAATGCTGTTGCTGAACAAACAAATAATGTATCAATGTAAACGGAAAATGCTTGCACTAAACCTTGCTTAGCTGGATGTGATACTTCGGCTGCTGCTGCTGCGTGTGGTCCAGTCCCTTGTCCTGCTTCATTGGAATAAATACCACGTTTTACCCCCCAAGAGATTGCTAAACCGATAATACCACCGAAAGCAGCTTCTAATGCAAATGCACTTCTTATAATTAACATAAATGCTTCTGGCAATTTTTCAATATTCATAGCAACAATGACGCAAGCTACTAAAATATAGCCTATTGCCATAAACGGTACGACAACTTGCGCTACGTTAACAATTCGCTTTACTCCACCGAAAATGATAAGAGCTAATACGACAACTAATATAGCCCCTGATGCGGTAGTATTAATACCAAAAGCAGTTTCTAAACTTACAGCAATACTATTTGCTTGCACACCTGGTAGTAAAAGCCCCGTTGCAAGAATTGTCGCTGCAACGAATACTAAAGCATACCATTTCACACCTAAACCTTTTTCAATGTAATAAGCAGGTCCACCACGAAATTGTCCTTGATGTTTCGTCTTATATATTTGCGCGAGTGTTGATTCTACATAAGCTGATCCTGCTCCTAAAAAGGCTACTGCCCACATCCAAAATACAGCTCCTGGTCCACCGAATGCAACGGCTGTTGCTACCCCAGCGATATTTCCTGTTCCAACACGTCCTGATAACGAAAGTGCTAACGCTTGGAATGAAGAAACACCAGCCTCTGATTTTTCTCCTTGAAATGTCAGCTTCACCATTTCTCCTACGTGCCTTACTTGTAAAAACTTCGTTCGAATAGAAAAATATAAACCTACTCCTAAACATAAATAAACAAGTGCTGGACTCCAAACAATATTATTTAACCAATTTACGAAAGTTTCCAACATTCCCCCTCCTTCTTTATAAAGAATATTCAGAATATATATAAAATTATAAGTGCATACCGAATCTAGGACAATATTATTTTAATAAAGTAAACATATTTTTGTATAAAAAAACAAAGTATATATTTGTTTTATATACTTTGTTTTGAACTAAATGTATTATATATTCACAATTGCTTCTCTTTTAATAATTCTTTCGTATAGCTCTTCTGATAATTTCAAGAAGTTATCAGGCATATCTTTCCCTTTAAACTTCTTTTGAAGCGTTCCATATAAACCTATATCACGTAAACGTAAAAATAGTGGTAACGATTCATACCAACTATCCGCCAGCCTGTGCTCATACTCATATCCTTTTCGTAACACTTGTAACTGTTTACGAGCAAAATCTGTCTTCTCTTCTGCTGTCCACGGTGTAAATAGAACAGAGTAGTATAAAACCATCGCTAAATCATGTATAAAGTAATTATAAGCAGCATCATCAAAATCAAAGATTGTTAGCTCTTTACCATCATAATGAAAATTACCTTGATGAATATCACCGTGCATAAGACCGAACGTTTCTCTTTCAACTGGAAGAGCCTTAATTTCATCCATTAATACCGCTGCAATCTCTTTCACTTGACCATCTTCTAATTCATTAACAATTCCACTTTCGTCTTCTTCCCACGTATCACGGTAGTCTGTTTTAGGATAATCCATTGTAAGAACCTGTCTGAAATCTATGGTATAATCTATACAAAAAAAGATGTTTCCTAATGATACATGATTATACCAGTAATATTACTCGTAAACAGTTTGAACTGATTCGTGAAGATTTAGAAAATGCACGGAAAACGACGCGCCCACGCACAGTTGATTTGTACGAGGTATTCTGCGGTGTACTATATTTGCTTACGACAGGTTGTCAATGGCGTAATCTGCCAAGGGACTTTCCAAACTGGAAAACCGTCTATTCCTACTACCAGATTTGGCGGAAAGTAGACGAGAATGGCATAAGTCTTCTTGAAAAAGTGCATAAAAAAATTGATCGAAACCTATCGTGAACAAGAGGGGCGAAAAAAACAGACAAGCTTCTGCATCGTAGATGCACAAAGTGTAAAAAACACATGGATAGCGAGTGAAAAAGGCTACGATGCGGGAAAGAAAGTATCAGGAATCAAACGACATATCGCTGTAGACACCAATGGTCTCATTCATGCGATTGAAGTAACAACTGCGAATATAACAGATCGAGAAGGTGCTATCCAAATGTGTGAAAAGCATAAAAAATCATTGGACAAAGTGACAAATATACTTTGTAATGGTGGATATACGGGCCCATCATTTGCACAATCGATAAAAGAAACGATTCATTGTTCAGTTGAAATTATCAAACGCTCGGAACTTCACAAGTTTGTTGTGTTACCCAAACGCTGGATCGTAGAGCGAACTTTTGCTTGGTTGGAAAATTACCGCAGACTGTGGAAAAACTGTGAACGAACACTTGAAAACAGTAGACAAAGTTGCTTATTGGCCGGTGTGGCAATTTTATTAAAAAGATTCTAGACAGGTTCTAAGGCGATGCAGTTGCCCAATCGCTTTTCCCCACGCTTCAAAATAAGCATCTCCCCAATAAGGCGATTCTGCTCCTTTTACTTGCTCACCTTTTGCATATATAAATAAAGAAGCGAAAAAGAAAGTCCCATCCTCTGCTACGATTTCTTCTACGAGATTTCGAGACGTTGAATAAAGAGGTCCTGCTACCTTTGCCCCATTCTCCGCAACATATCGTAAAAAATCTAGTTCAGCCTCTACCTCTTGTTTAGAACGATGAGAAGAATGTGTTAAACGTAATACGTAATCTTCATCATTATCACCCTCCGCCTTAAAAATATAATTCTCAAAATCTCCAAGTGGCTTTTCTTCTACTGTTACATGAAACAAATTCGCTGCTCTTTTTAAAATCTCTTTCGTAAAAACACGTTCTACAGCTATTTCCATATATATCCCTCCTATATATCTTCTTAATTCGACACAAATGTTAGAAGTACTGCTATGAAATTGAATAATGCACAAAAGACAATGTAACGTAACCTTCAACCCTCTTTAAAAAAAATAATTCAAGCATAAATTTCTCACAAACGACAAAAATTAACAGAAACAATTGCACTTTAAAAGAGGTGGAAATTATGACAGAGAAAAAAGAACAACAAGAGAGTAAAAAACAAAAGCATATGTTTCCATCACTTCCGGAGAACATTAGTTACATTGAAAATAAACTTTCTCATTCTGATGATATAAAAAAATTAGATCTCCCTTTTCAAAACGGAAAAGGAATAATCTTATATATCGAATCTTTAGCAGATCCAAATCTAATTCATCAGTTAGCTCTTGAGCCTTTATTGACACGGTCAGACTTAGCTATAGATAAAGCTTTTTCTACATTAAATATGAAAAAAGAAACGAATTTAAATTATGGTGTGCAGCTTTTATTACAAGGTAAATCCTTATATTTTCATGAACACGTCGACAGTTTTTGTATTTTCGAAACAGCTCTATCCTTAAAGAGAGATATAGCAGAACCTGATAATGAAGGAATTGTCCGTGGACCGCATACTGGTTTTGTAGAAGACTTAGCAACCAATTTAGCTTCCATTCGCAAACTCATAAAAAGTCCACATGTCGTCATTAAATATTTCACACTTGGTGAAGAAATGCATACGAAAGTGGCAATTGCTTATATGCAAAACATAGCGAATGACGATTTAGTTACAGAAGTAAAAAGAAGGTTAGAAACGATTAAGACAGATGCACTTATGCCTCCAGGATATATACAAGAATTTATAGAGGATACGTCTTTCTCACCATTTCCGCAGCAATTAAATACAGAGCGTCCAGATAGAGTCGCAGCAAATTTAATGGAAGGACGAGTTGCTATTTTATCTGATGGAGATCCAACAGCTCTTATCGTTCCTGTTACATTATTTGCTTTTTACCAATCACCAGATGACTATAATAACCGCTGGATTGTTGGTTCTTTCGTCCGAATGATTCGCCTAGTAAGCTTCTTGATTGCCTTTCTCTTACCAGCTATATATATCGCAACCGTAGCCTTCCATCCTGATGTATTGCCGCTCGAACTTGTGTATACAATTAAAGCTTCATTAGAGAAAGTACCACTTCCTCCTATTTTTGAAGCTCTCTTAATGGAATTAATCTTTGAATTATTACGGGAAGCTGGTATTCGCTTACCAAGCCGAGTTGGACAAACAATCGGTATTGTAGGTGGTTTAGTAATTGGTGATGCGATTGTAAAAGCCGGACTCGTTTCTTACACAATGATTATCGTTGTAGCTTTAACTGCAATCTCATCTTTTCTCGTTCCATCAAACGATATGAGTTCAGCAGTTCGAATTCTTCGTTTTCCATTAATGATTCTTGCTGCTATATTCGGATACGTCGGAATATCATTCGGTCTCATTATAACTTT
Organism: Bacillus sp. PPSBB_2; assembly: GCF_045291115.1. Taxonomy (NCBI): domain Bacteria; kingdom Bacillati; phylum Bacillota; class Bacilli; order Caryophanales; family Bacillaceae; genus Bacillus; species Bacillus sp. PPSBB_2. Next base: position 653,806 of record NZ_CP147983.1, on the reverse strand, counting down.
CGTTCATTTATGTCAATTACATTCATTTCATACGCCATATCTTTCTCCTGTTGCCCCGATGCGGATAAAAGATATGAAAGATTCTTTTGTAAGACTTCCAATTTGGTCGTTTTGGGAACGACCACATGATCCAAAACCGAAAAAAATGCAACGACAACATGTAACGAGAGAGGATGAGGACGGTGACAAACACGCAAAGTAAAATTTCGCTCGTTCAATTTACCTTTTTCGTTATTCAATGCCAAATCGGAGTTGGTATCCTTTCTCTACCTAACCGTCTTCACCCGATAGCAAAAGGTGGCGGATGGATTTCTGCTCTCATCGCCGGGCTTGCAATTCAGCTTATTATTTTACTTATGTGGCTTTTTTTAAAACGATTTCCTGATGCAGATATGTATGAAAGTGTTTGTATGCTATTTGGTAATAAGTTTGGAAAACTATTAGGTTTTGCTTATGTTTTTTATTTTACGCTTATTGGTATGACGGTTATGTTGAACGCTTGTAATGTCATTAAAGTTTGGATATTACAAGCCACTCCTTGGTCTGCCATTCTCATCCTATTTACAATAGCTTGTTGCTATGTAGCCTATAATACATTTAAAGTAATTGTACGATTTTATGTCATGGCTTCTATTCTTATTTTCCCAATGGCACTTTTAATTGGACTTGGGCTCTCACGGGCTGACTTTTCTTATATTTTTCCAATTACAGAAGCTGGATGGTGGAATATTATTCAAGCATCCAAAGAAACAATTACAGCTATGTATGGTTTTGAAATCATTCTTATCGCTTTCCCAAAAGTAAACGGGAGTTCTGTGGCAAAACTGAAGGCCATTTCTATCGCTAACGGATTTGTAACTCTTTTTTATACTTTTACTGTTTGGATTTGCTTTATCGTATTTAGTCCAAAACAAATTGAGCTTATTCCAGAACCAGTTGCTTACTTATTACGTTCCTTACATATTGGGATTATAGACCGGACGGATTTACTATTCATTCCCATATGGATGATAACAGTTGCAGCTTCTATCGCTAGTTATTATTGCGCTGCTTCAATCGGAGTGGGACATATATTCAATCTTGCTAATCATAAAAAAGCTGTTCCAATCATTGGTATTATTGCTTTTAGTGTAGCCTTATTTATAGATACACCTGAAGAATTAAAAGTAATCTCAACTTTCACTGATAAGTTCACGTATATTTTTATTGTTGTCCTCCCTCTTTTATTTCTACTTTATTCTGTGATACGAAATAAGAAAGGAGAACAGTATGTTCACAAGAAAAGTTAAATTACTTTCTATATTATGTGCTAGTTCCGTCCCTTCTGGCTGTTGGGATCAAGAACCATTAAGGGAAGCAAGGTTAGCTTATAGTATTGGATCTGATATTACGGAAGAGAATAAACTCCAGCAAACAATCGAGCTCGTAAAAAGTTCAAGCGGAGAGCAATCTTCATTCGAAAATGAAATACATTCAGCAACGGGGCATAACATAAGGGATACAAGCGATGCCCTAAAAAAAAATGTGACTGGGAATATTCGTTATTTTAAATATGGTGTTCAATTACTAGGAACCAAAATTCTAAAAAAAGGTATATTACCTTATTTAGATGTCAGCTTTCGGGACCCAACAAACCCAACTGCTTTAGTAAAACTTATTGCAGTAGATGGTGAAACATCCGAGATACTAGAAAAAAAGAAAGTAGGAAATTTACTAATTGGAGATTTTCTAAAGAAAAAAGTGAAAAGTTTAGAAGATATGAGTGTGTTTCCAAAAGAAACTTTAGAAACAGCTTCTACAAAAATGTTAGATCCCGGTAAAGACTTTACCCTCCCTTCTATAAAAATAAAAGGAAAAGAAGTGATTACAAACGGTCTAGCTTTATTTAATAATGATAAATTAACTGGGCATTTACCTTTGAAACAATCTGTTTTATTCGTATTATTAACTGGAAAAATGGGAACAAGTGCCCGTATAACCCAAAAGCTTACTAGCGATGAATCAGAGAAAACATCTGATTATTTAACAATGGAAATTAGCAATCGAAAGTTAAAACGCGACTTAAAAATAACAACAGATAAAAAAGGAAATGTTTATGCTCACATTAAGCTCCAACTAAAAGTTATAGCGCTTGAAGCTCCGAGAGATAATCTTTACAAAATGGATGAAAGAAAAAAACTAAATAAAGAATTGTCTACACAACTTACGAAAGAAGCTAAAAAGATAACGAAAAAGTTACAAAAAGCAAACTGTGATGCTTTCGGTATCGGCAGACACCTTATCGCCTATCACCCTGACTTATGGAAGAAGAAAAATTGGAATAAAGATTATGCAAAAGTAAAATTCAAACCTGAGGTAGAGGTAAACATTTTGTACAGTGGTGTCCTAAAATAAAAGGTTGTATGCCGCATGGGCATACAACCTTTTTATTTCGTATATCGATACACAATTGATTCATATGGTCTTAAGTTAAGTTTTGCAATATCCTTGCTGGCATCTTTATAATTCGACAGTAGTACTTCTTGTTTCATTCCATCTAATTGAACGTGCGCTTGTACAGAGTACGTTATTTCTTCTCCATAGAAGTTATTGATAACAAGTAATACCTCATCATTTACAGTACGTGTATATGCCCAAATCTTAGGATGATTTTCATCCAAAATAGCATATTCTCCTTCTGTAAGAACATCATACGTTTTTCTAAGTTCTATTAACTTTTTATAATGATAAAATACGGACTCTTTATCTTCTAATGCCTTCTCTACGTTTATTTCTTTAAAGTTTTCAGCCACTGAAATCCAAGGTGTACTTGTTGTAAAGCCACTGTTCATCTCTTCATTCCACTGCATTGGAGTACGGGAGTTGTCACGAGATTTTTGCTTTAAAATCCCTATAATCTCTTCTTTTGATAACCCTTCTTTTAGCTTTATATCGTATATATTTAACGATTCCACATCACGATATTGCTCGATGGACTCAAATTTAGGATTCGTCATACCGATTTCTTCCCCTTGATAAATATAAGGCGTTCCTTGCAGCATGTGCATGGCTGTCGCTAACATTTTTGCAGATTCGTTTCGGTACTTTCCATCATCACCAAAGCGTGACACGATGCGAGGCTGATCATGATTACACCAAAATAACGCATTCCATCCTCCGCCCTTTTGCATTTCAATTTGCCAGTTAGACATAATCTCTTTTAATTTAATAAAATCAAACTCTGCTTTCGTCCACTTATCACCATTCGGATAATCTACTTTTAAATGATGGAAACTAAACGTCATGCTTAATTCATTACGCTCAGGATTAGAATATTTAATACAATTATCAATTGTCGTAGATGACATTTCTCCAACTGTAATTACATCTTTTCCTTCAAAAACATTTCGGTTCATCTCTTGTAAATATTCATGAACACGCGGACCATCTGTATAATACTTGCGTCCATCACTTGTCGCAGTACTACCTTCATCGTTTAAGAAGCATTGGTCTTTTGAAATTAAGTTAATGACATCTAATCGGAATCCTGTTACTCCTTTATCCAGCCAAAAACGCATCATATCATATACTTCTTCACGAAGTTTTTCATTTTCCCAATTTAAATCAGCTTGTGTTTCATCAAATAAATGTAAATAATATTGCTCCGTCTTCTCATCATATTTCCAAGCAGATCCACCAAACTTAGACTGCCAATTATTTTTTTCATCACGCCAAATATAGTAATTACGATATGGACTATTTTTATCTTCCTTCGCTTCTTTAAACCACTTATGTTCAGTCGAACTATGATTTACAACAATATCAAGCATAATCTCAATGTTACGTACTTTCGCTTCCTCTAAAAGTTCTTCAAACTCTTCCATCGTTCCGTAAGATGGATCAATGCTGTAGTAATCACTTACATCATATCCATTATCATTTTGTGGTGATTGGTATATCGGTGTTAACCATATATAATCCACTCCGAGTTCTTTTAAATAATCTAGTTTCTCTGTAACCCCTTTTATATCACCGGTTTCTCTATTGTAATAACTATTAAAGCTCTTCGGATAAATTTGATAGACTACACTTTTATGCCAATCCTTCATGTTTAACTTCCTCCTACTTCTGTTTGACTCTTTTTGCAAATAACCATGTTAAAGTAAACGGGATTACAACTGCAATAATCATTCCTACAATAAACATTGGAATCGATTTCGGAATGATAGAAATAAATGCTGGCAATCCGCCAATTCCGATAGCAGGCGCTAATACACCATTTAATGTAATGAATATCGCTGCCACAGCAGACCCTATAATCGCTGCATAGAACGGGAACTTATTTCGTAAATTCACCCCAAACATCGCTGGTTCTGTAATACCGAAGTATGCTGAAATGGCTGATGTTGATGCCATACTTTTATCATTTTGATTTTTAGAAATCCAGAACATCGCAAGTGCCGCACTACCTTGCGCAATGTTAGAAAGAGCGATCATCGGCCAAATAAATGTACCGCCATGTTGTGCAATCAATTGTAAATCAATTGCAATAAACATATGATGCATACCTGTAATTACAAGCGGTGCATATAACGCTCCAAATAATACTGCTCCAACTACTGGTACTGTTTCATATACACCTACTAATCCTACTGTTAATAAATCTCCAATATGACGTGTAACCGGACCAATAATTCCTAATGCTAACACACCTGTCACAACGATTGTTGTAATTGGTACAACTAATAATTGAATTGCATTTGGTACATGTTTCTTTAAGAAAATTTCCACTTTACTTAATACAAATGCTGCTACTAAAACGGGTAAAATTTGTCCTTGATATCCTACCTTCTCAATTTGGAACAGTCCTAAAATATTGAAGTACTCAATCTTTTGACCCTCTAAACCAGTCGCTGCTTTTCCATAGTCCCAAGCGTTTAATAAGGCCGGGTGCACAAGCATTAATCCCATAACAATCCCTAGTATTGGACTACCACCAAAACGCTTCGTTGCTGACCAACCGACAAGTGCTGGTAAGAATACGAATGCTGTATTGGCCATCATATTAATTAAATCCCAAAGCCCGCCTAAGTTCGGATAAACATCTAATAAATTTTTCCCATCAAAAAATAAGTCCTTTGCCCCTAATAGATTGTTAATACCCATTAGTAAACCAGCCGTTACGATCGCTGGTAATATCGGCATAAATACATCCGAAAATATTTTTACAAACTTTTGAGCTGGATTTAACTTCTGATTTCCAGAGTCTTTTACGTCAGCTACAGTCGATTCTTTCATACCTGCAAGCGTTATCAATTCAGCGTAAACACGATCTACATCCCCTGGACCAATTACAACTTGAAATATACCAGCGTTATGAAACGCTCCTTTCACTAATGAAACAGACTGTAATTTATCATTATCTATTTTACTTTCATCTTTTAAAGCGATACGGAGCCTCGTCACACAATGTGCAGCTTGTTCAATATTGTCTTTCCCACCAATATACTGCAACACTTCCTCTGCTGTTTTACGATAGTCTTTCCCCATATTCCCGTCCCTCTTTTCTTTTTTTGATACCGTTTACAATTACATATTAACTCGTATATATAAGTTAGTCAACACTCGTATATACGAGTTTGTGTTTTTTTTATAAAAAAAAGAGATGAAACAATATTTTGTTCCACCTCTTTACTTCCTGCGTGCCACATCCGAAAAGTGAAAAATATCTAAACGGTGGCGTGATTCTGTATATTCAAACTGACTTCCATCATACAAATGTGTAAAGTTTTTTACAACGACAACATAGTCTGTTCCATTTAAATCTAAATACTTTCTGTCATCCTCTGTACATGGTTGTACTTCTATTACCCTCTGCGAATAACTAATATGTAGCCCAAGCTCTTTCTCGATGTATTTATAAATCGATGCAGTTGCAATTTCTTTCGTTAATCCTGGAATAAACTCAGATACAAAATGATTTATATCTAAAATTACTTTTTCTCCATCAATATTTCGTACACGTTTAATATGGTCAATCTCTGTTTTTTCTTTTACATTTAATAATTTCGCAATTTCTTTTGTGGCTTTTTCTTTGTCCATTTCCACAACTTCCGTAATACAATGACGTCCTAAACGTTCATTTTCTTCTTGGAAACTTACAATACCGCCAAAATTAAATTCAATATTTTTTCGCTTTAAAACAAAAACACCTTTCCCATGAATTTTTTGCACATATCCACGCTCTTGCAGTAAATCTACAGCTTTTCTTACGGTGCCTCGGCTTGCCTCATACTGCTTCATTAATTCTGTTTCTGATGGGATTTTGCATCCCTCTTTTAATTGTTTATTATCAATAGATTTACTGATTTCTGTATAAATTTGTTCATACTTACTCATCATCTACAATAGCCCCTTGTCACCTTCTAATTCTATATGTATTATAACATGCTTCACTCTTCTGCCAATCTCTCACTTATTTTCCAGTACAAGAAAAATATAGGTAAATATTTAATCTTTAAAACGTATTTTTATAAAAATTTTTATATTTTTCTTTTCATTCAAAAAAACATGTAGTATACTAACTTCAAAATCAGAGGAGAAAGGGAGCAAAGAACTATGCTTACTTATACAACAACTGTAGTTACATTTGCACAAAAACATCATCATCATACGTAACCCTTGAAACCTAGCGGAAAAATTACGCGTAGGTACAAGGGTTATTCCCGTTGTACCTACGCTTTGGCGAAAGAGCCATGTAGGTATTTTTTTATCTACATGGCTCTTTTTTTAGTGTCAAAAAGCTAGTAAAAAATGATGTTTAAGCAAAACTTACTACAAAGGAGTTAACAAAAATGGAAACGAAAAAATGGGGATTATGGGTTTTAACAGCATTTGTTATCGGGAATATGGTTGGCGGTGGCGTATTTATGCTTCCAGCAAATTTAGCACAAGTATCAGGGCCAATGGGTTCTACACTCGCATGGAGTATTACAGGCCTTGGCGTATTTATGATTGCACTTGTATTTGGAAATTTAGCGATTCGGAAACCAGAATTAAAAGCTGGACCACAAAGCTATGCTCAAGCGATGTTTCCTTCAAAAAAAGCTGGTAAAGTTGCAGGATATAGTATGGCATGGGGATATTGGGCTGCTAACTGGGCTGCAACAGCATCTGTTATTATTTCCTTTGCTGGATATTTATCAACATTCTTTCCAGTTTTACAAAGTAAGCAAATTCTTTTTTCAATAAATGGATTTTCACTGGAACTCGGAAAAGGATTAACTTTCCTCGTATGTAGCCTTATGCTGTGGGGAATTCAATATATTCTTTCTCAAAATATTGATCGAGCTGGAAACATGAATCTACTTGCTACCATTGCAAAAATTATCGGATTTACAATGTTTATTGTAATTACATTATTCATTTTCAACGCCTCTAATTTCGGAGACGGTCAAACCTTTATGAATGAAGCAGGACAATCAATCTCATTAGGTGGACAAATCAATTCAGCTGCTATCGCAACACTCTGGGCATTTATCGGTATTGAATCAGCAGTTATGCTTTCTAATCGTGCAAAATCACAGCGCGATGTAAAAAAAGCTACGATTTTCGGATTAATTATCGCTCTTCTTATTTACATGTCAATTACTTTACTTACAATGGGAGCTCTTCCGCAAGATGCTTTAAAAGAGTCTCAAAAACCATTAGTAGACGCATTAAATTTAGCAATTGGAAATAAAGGTGCATATATAATGGCTTTACTCGCTCTTATATCTTTATTTGGATCTACAGTTGGCTGGATTGTTGTTAGTTCAGAAGTACCTTACCAGGCAGCAAAAAATGGACTTTTCCCTAAGTTTTTCGGGAAAACAAATAAAAAAGGTAGTCCTTCAAAATCACTATTGATTACAAATGTAATGACGCAAATTTTCTTATTTTCAACGATTTCTGGTACTGTTTCAGAAGCGTATAGTTTCGCTATCGTCGTAGCAACATTAGCCTATTTAATTCCATACCTTGTTTCTACCTTGTACCAATTAAAATTAGTTATTACAGGAGAAACGTATGATATACTGCCAGGATCTCGAGTAAAAGATGGAATCATTACGACATTAGCGTTGATATACTCCATTTGGGTTATCAAAACGGGAACTGCTGATTTAAAAACATTCTTCTTAGGAATTGGATTGTTCGTATTAGGTCTTATTCTTTATCCAGTACTAATGAAAGACTCACAAAAAACGGATTAAATAAAGAGAAGCTGCTGGCTTCTCTTTTTTATTAAAAATCTGTAATTAACTTTTCTTTTAGCTCTCCTACAGATAAAGGTTTCGCATAATAAAATCCCTGTACATAATCACAGCTCATTGATTGTAACAAACTCTCTTGCTCTACTGTTTCTACTCCTTCAGCAACTACTGCTAAATTTAAACTATGAGCAATTTCAATAACGGATTTTACAATCGTTCGTTCTGGTTGTGCGTGATCATAATGAAATTCACGAATAAAATTACGATCAATTTTTACAATATCCAGTGGTAGTTGTTTTAAATAATATAAGGAAGAATAGCCAGTCCCGAAATCATCCAAAGCAATTAAAACACCCATATTTCTTAATTCTTGTAATGTAGCAATAATATAATCAAAATGACGGACTGCAATGCTTTCCGTTATTTCTAATATTAAACGGTTCGGAGGAAAGCCAGTTCTCTTTAAAATGCTACGTACTGATAAAATAAAACGTTTCTGCATTAATTGTTGTATAGATAAATTCACAGATAACTTTAGTCCTTCTTGATAATTCGGCAATGTTTTAAACAAGCGACATGATTTTTCTAATACCCAGTCTCCTAGTTTTATAATAAGTCCAGACTCTTCAGCTACAGGGATAAATTCGCTTGGTGAAATAGGTCCGTCTTCTGTCATACAACGTACTAGAGCTTCTATACCAGAATATCTCTTCGTTTTCAAATCAATAATAGGCTGCAATGCTACATCTAACTCTTCATCACGAATTGCCTTTTGCAAAGCAAACTCAACTTTCATTCTACGATTTATTTTCGCGCGTAGCTCATCTGTAAAGAAACACGCAGCGTTTCTCCCCTGTTCTTTTGCACTATACATAGCTAAGTCAGAGTTTTTCAATAACGTTTCCACATCTTGTCCGTCTTGTGGATAAGAACAAAGTCCTAGACTAGCTGAAATGTATACTTCATGGCCTTCCAGCATAAATGGTGCCTGAAAACATGACAACACAGATGTCGCTAACTGACTCATATCATCTTGTCTATGATTTTTTGTTAACAGCACAAATTCGTCGCCACCTAGCCTAGCCAGAACATCTTTCTCTCCTAGTACATAATGCAACCTTGAAGCAACTTCGCTTAAAAGTAAATCCCCTATCATATGACCTAATGTATCATTTACTAATTTAAAACGGTCCAAATCAAAGTAAATCATACCAAATTCTTTTTTATCTGCAATCAATTCGTTAACGGTCGTTATTAATTGTAAACGGTTAGGCAAACTCGTTAAAGCATCATGATAGGCAAGTTCCCTATAACGACTTTCACTTAGCCGTAATCTATGTTCCGCTTCTTTTCTACTACTAATATCATTTCGAATTGCGATAAACTGGTATGGCTCTCCTTTTTCATTTAAAAATGGAACAATTGTTGTTTTGACCCAATAATATGTACCATCTTTTGCTCGATTCCGAATCTCACCTGTCCATACTTTCCCATTCAAAATACGTTTCCATAAGTCTTGAAAAAAGGTTTTTGGATGATGTCCTGAATTTAAAATACGGTGATCTTTTCCAATTAATTCTTCTCTTTTGTATTTAGAGATTTCACAAAATTTATCATTTACATATGTAATAAGACCTTTTCGATCTGTAATTGCAACAATTGAAGACTCATCTAATGCTAACTTTAAATCTCGCAATGAAGAGTCATATAATGCATGACCTCTCTGTTCTAGCATGCGCATCTCTCCTTGCTTCTATCTGACTAAAACACAACCTGTTTCTCTTCATAGAAATAGAGATATTTCATTTTCTAATACTAGCCCATTACATAAATTATCTTTTTGAATAGACCGATTAAAATAACATAATATTATTTGTAATAAAAAGCAATATTATACCGTTCTAATTATAAATAGTAGCTTCTCATCTCCCTAATTATTTCGCACCTTATTATACTGCAATCCCTTTAAGTGGCTCTATGCAAGCCTTGTTTCCAACTAATACCACTCACATCTGATCTCTTTGTTTTTAATAACGAAATAGAAATTAGAACATACTACATAACTATTCACGAATAATAATATAAAACTCTACATCAATGTATATGTTTTTGAATTACAATAACAAAATATTAACATATTTTCACCTTAATTTTGGAAGTATTTTATAAATAAATACCGTATTAAACTAAAAAAGAGGATAGCCTCTTTTTTAGTTTAATACGAATATGGTATTTGCTGATAACCTGGGTATGGCATTGGATACGTTACAGGGTATGGCGACGGATAAGCTACTGGATATGGAGCCGGATAATACCCTCCACTTGTTGCACCTGTTAATGCACCAGCTGTCAGTCCGCCTAACACTCCTCCTGCAAAGCTTCCAGGGAAAAATCCGCCTCCCCATGAACTACCACCACCCCAGCCCCATCCGCCTCCGTGATGATGATGGTGATCATAGTGATTGTGTCCTCCATGGTGATGATGTCCACCGTTATGATTGTGCCCACCATGATTGTGTCCTCCATGATGATTTCGATAATACAATCCATTATTTTCTATATAATTCATGTTTCTCCGCTCCTTTTCGATTTTTTCATTTTCATATGCGTTAAGAGTGGGATAAAAAATGGGATAGTACACTGTATGTAGGACAAATGCGGAAAGTATAGGTGAAATGTCTATATTTTGTAAAAAAAGCAAAACACCTTATAATAAAGATGTCATATTACATCTTCTATTTAAGAAGTCTATATTGAAAAAAGATTAGGGGAATTATATAGAAATGAAGAAGCCTATCGTTCAATTACTATTAATATTTACAATTGTATCTATCGTTCTGTTCCTATTAAATACATCGTATATCTCGTTATATACATTTGTCGGTGCTCTATGGTCCATCACAATCGTAGGAATTTCATTCGTTATTTTTATAGAAAATAGATCTCCACAAAGTACATTAGCATGGTTTTTAGTATTAGCACTTCTTCCTATTATAGGTGTGTTATTATACGCTATTTTCGGGCGCAGCCGCTGGAGAAGAAAAAAACATCTCCATCGTTCAGAAGAACAAAGAAAATTATTCCGTGAAATATTAGAAGGAAGAAGACTAGAGTTATTACTCACAGTCCCACTAAATGAACGTTCCATACATTTAACAGAAGTCATACAAAAATTTGGAGGCGGTCCTGCCGCAGATAAAACAACTACAAAACTTTTAACAAACGGAGATCAAACATTTTCAGAAATTTTGCGAGCTATAGAGCAAGCAAAACATCATATACATATTCAATACTACATTTATAAATCTGATGAAATTGGTACAAAAGTTCGAGATGCTTTAATACAAAAAGCAAAAGATGGTGTTATTGTACGCTTCCTTTATGATGGCCTTGGAAGTAATACGTTAAGAAGACGATTTTTACAACCTATGAAAGAAGCTGGGATTGAAATTGTAGAATTTGACCCTATTTTTTCAGCTTGGTTACTTGAAACTGTCAATTATCGTAACCATCGAAAAATTGTTATTGTAGATGGCGAAATTGGTTTTACCGGAGGACTCAATGTCGGTGATGAATATCTTGGCCGTTCCAAGAAATTTCCTGTTTGGCGTGATAGTCATTTAAAAATAGAAGGAAAAGCATTATATAAATTACAAGCAATCTTTCTAGAAGACTGGCTCTATGCCTCTAGTGGTTTAAATACTTATTCCTGGGATCAATTCATGAATAGACAATACTTCCCAGGTAAAGAGATTTCAAATGCAGAAGGTGCTGTTCAAATCGTAGCAAGCGGACCAAGCTCCGATGATAAAAGTATTCGTAATACATTATTAGCTGTTATGGGCTCTGCAAAAAAATCCATTTGGATCGCTACACCCTACTTTATTCCAGATCAAGAAACTTTAACATTATTACGCTTAAGTGCAATTGCCGGAATAGATGTACGGATTTTATATCCAGGTAAAAGTGATAGCATCATTAGTGATCAAGCATCTCAATCCTATTTCACTCCGCTTTTAAAAGCTGGTGCTTCTATTTACAGTTATAAAGATGGTTTTATGCATGCAAAAATTGTACTCGTTGATGATACAATTGCAACTATTGGAACAGCGAACATGGATGTACGTAGCTTTGAATTGAATTACGAAATTATTAGTGTACTTTATGAATCAAAAACAGTTCACGATATTAAACGTGATTTTGAAGAAGATTTTAAACATTCGACTGAAATTAAATGGAACTCTTTCCAAAAAAGAAGTATAAAAAAACGCATATTGGAGTCTTTCATGAGGCTTATTTCTCCTTTACTTTAGGCAATCAACTTCATCTTGATTGCTTTTTCTTTTCCCTTTATCCCCCTTCCTTTTCTTTGCATACCATATTAAAACAAGTTATCATAAGATGTATTACTTTATGAAAATAATGTTAGGTGGGAAATACATGTTAGAACAATTTCATATACATGCTGATTTAAAACAACAGCTTTCTACGATTCATGAAAAGAATAAGCAAGAAGCTGGTGAAAATGCACATTTAATCGGAACGAAAATATATAAAGCGTCTGATAATAGCATTATTGAAGATGCGATTACAGCACTTCTTCTTGGCAAGAACATTCTATTAAAAGGACCGACTGGTAGTGGTAAAACAGTACTAGCGGAAACTCTTTCTTCTTTATTCCAAAAACCAATGCATAGCATTAACTGCTCTGTCGACTTAGATGTAGAGGGTATTTTAGGATACAACACACTACAAACGAAAGATGGTGCATCTGAAGTTTCATTCGTTAACGGTCCTCTTATGAAAGCAATGAAGAACGGTCACTTCCTATATATTGACGAAATCAATATGGCAAAACCTGAAACGTTACCACTTCTTCACGGCGCATTAGATTACCGTAAAATGATCACAAACCCATTTACACAAGAGGTCGTATACGGTGATGACGAATACCGTGTAATTGCTGCGATTAACGAAGGTTACGTTGGAACAAGTGAACTAAATGAAGCATTAAAAAACCGTTTCGTTATTATTGAAGTTCCTTACATTCAAGGTGACACATTAAAAGAACTATTATTAGCAGAATCAAAATTAAATGATGTTGCAACAATTGAAAAGTTTGTTGCCTTTGCAAGCGACCTTATGCCTTTAGCTCGCGATGGACGTGTAAGTGAAGAAGCGGCAAGTATTCGTGGCATTATCGACGCATGTGATTTAGGTGTATATATTCCTGTTATGCGAGCGATTGAACGAAGCATAATTGCAAAACTTAATGATGAAACAGAACAAATGACTGTCCGTGAATTAGCAGAAAGTTATTTCTTTGAGGGATAATTTATGAGACAAATTTTTAGTGACAAAAAAATTGATGCGTCGCTGTTTCTACAAATGGAAAACTTAATGTATGCCCTTCTAAAAGAAGACGATGCCTATCTTGAATATGGCTATAAAGCATACTACGACGAAATTGAAAAGAAAGTTGTCATTAGTCACTTTTGGGATGATCGAAAAGAAGAAGATACAGTAATCGGATTAAAAAGCGAAGTGTTCTTAAAAGCACTTGGTAATAAACATTACTCGGACATGACTTTAATTCGTTCTTATGCGATTGAATTGCAAGAATCGCCCCTAAAAAAGTTTTTAACACAATTATTTGTTCTATTAGAAGATTTACGCGTTGAGGAAATTGTAAAGAACTTACGTCCTGGCACGAAGCATGTTTTTAAAAGAAGAAAAGAAATGTATCGCAATTACTTTAGCTCACAAAATGAAATCAATCGCGTTCGTAACTATCACGGTGATCGTCTATTTTGCCTATGCTATCTTTCATTAACGAGCGATAAATATGAAATGTTTAATAATGAATATTTCGAACAAATTGAAGCTATTTTGCATGAAACATTCCAAGCTCGTAATACGGAAGATATTATGTATATCGTTGAGAAAATTCGTTACCGCTTAGAGGAGCTTCTTGAAAGTGATATGCTTAACAATTATTTCGGACATGCACCGCTTTATTTATCTGTTCTTGCAGACGAAAAGAACTGTCGCGTCGAAGATTTAGCAAATGATGATACGCAGCTTATAGATGACGATGAAAATAAAAACAAAATGGATGAAAGTTTCTCCACATGGCATCGTGAAAATAAAAATAACGAAAACGAGAACTTTTTACGCTTTGAATTAGAAAGCGGAACAAAAACAAACATGATGGGCGATACTGCTCGTGAATCAGAAGATGGCGACCAAGCACTTGGTTCTGTACAAGGTACTTCTCAAAAAAGTACACAATCCAACTTTGATGGCGCTGATACAGAAGAAGCAAGGGCTTCACACGCTTCTAGTCAAAATGATGGTGCATATGGTAAATATAACACTGGCGCTTCTCATACATTTAAAGAAGCACGTAAACCAAATCCTGATGAGAAAAAGGATTACCAAGCTATCAAATCAGTCGTTAATAAAGATGTAAAAGAATTAAAGAAAATTATCGAAAAAACGATTGAAAATAAAACGAATGCAAATAGTGATAAATATTACGGAAGACTTCGTAAGAAATTCCTTCGTATTTATACTGAAAAGCAGCCTCGCATGTTTTATAAAAAAGGGCAAGAATCACAAGAGCTCGACGTTGCATTCCAACTGTTAGTTGACTGTTCTGGTTCTATGTATAACAAAATGGAAGAAACGAAGAAGAGTGTTGTACTATTCCATGAAGCTTTAAAATCTTTAAAAATCCCGCACGCTATTAGCGGATTTTGGGAAGATGCCTCTAGCGCTAAACCTGAAGATAAGCCGAACGTTATCCATGAAGTTGTAAATTATAAAAACTCAACGTTACCAAACGTTGGTCCAGAAATTATGCAACTTCGTGAAGAAGAAGATAACCGCGACGGATATATTATTCGTATCGTTTCTGAAAAGCTTGCCAAAAGACCTGAGAAACATAAATTCTTACTAGTCTTCACAGACGGTGAGCCTTCTGCGCTAGACTATCAACAAGACGGAATTTTAGATACGCATGAAGCTGTTAAACTCGCGCGTAAAAGTGGTATGGAAGTAATCGGTATCTTCATCGAAGAAGGCGAAGCGAAAGAAGCAACTTATCAATTGATGAAAAACATTTATAACCATCACTTCTTAGTTGCAAATCACGCTGAAGATTTACGACTGAAGATTAAACCATTACTGAAAAAATTATTACTGAAGACGATTGAATAGAAAATAGGAGCCTTGTGGCTCCTGTTTTTTCGTTCAATTACTTTGTTTCTGGTTGAAACTTGTATGGAATGGCTATTTCTAACAAATATTCAAATCCTCCGTCATAGTATGGGAAGCGCTCATTCGCAATTGTTCGATCCACCCACTCTACTGCAGAAATTTCACCTTCATCTTCCGCAATAAGTTCACCTTTTTCTACATTCGCTCGGAATGTAAAAAATAGCGCATGATTCCCTGATTCTTCAAAGAATTTTTCATTGATCGCAACAAGTCCACCTAACGTAGCAGTTAAACCTGTCTCTTCTTTCACTTCTCTTATTAGTGCTTCCTCTAATATTTCACCTTTTTCCACAGCCCCACCTGGCAATGACCAAACGTTTTGTTCTACATTATGTACCATTAATATTTTATCTGTTTCTTCGTCATGTATTAGTGCATATACGACATCAACTCTTTGCATGTTGCTTTTCTCCTTCAATTAACTCATCCATTGTAAATAAAGAATGTAGTTGTAAACCATCTGCTAATAAGTTTTCTCTTCCCTCTTTCGTTCGTTCAATCACACCTAGAACATGATGTACTTTCGCACCTAGCTCTCTTAAATCTTTCGTACTTAATAATATTTGACCACCTGTCGTAATAACATCCTCAACAACACAAATATTTTTCCCAGCAATATTAACGCCTTCTGCTAACTTACATGTGCCGTACTTCTTCGCTTCTTTTCTTACAAATACGACCGGTATACCTGTTTGTAAAGATAATGCCGTTGCTACTGGAATTCCTCCCATCTCTAAACCTGCTAACACTTCTGTTTCAGGAGGAATTTGCTCTTTTAATCGCTTTACAATTTCTAATAATAGTACTGGATTAGATTCGAATAAGTACTTATCAAAATATTGATTTGATACTTGCCCTGATCGAAGCTTAAATGTTCCCGTTAAACGTGACGTACTGTAAATTTCCTTTGCTAATTCCCATTTCTCCATTCTCTGTCTCCCCTTTACACACAAATTAACTCATTCTATCACATTTGTAATTATTTGTATATTCCCAAAATACAAATAAAAAGAGCCGATTCCTAAGAATCGACTCTTCCTATTAATTCATCACTAACTCAGCTGTGAGCTTTTTTTTAACTTAGCCAGCATGTCAGTTGTCATTTTGTCTAAATCGTATTCTGCTTTAAAGCCCCACTCTTTCATTGCTGCTGTTGCATCAATAGAGTTTGGCCAGCTATCAGCGATTGTTTGACGAGCTGGATCTACTGCATAATCCATTGTAAACGTCGGAATGTGTTTACGAATTGACGCTGCAATTTGCTCTGGCTCGAAGCTCATTGCTGTAATGTTAAATGCATTTCTATGCACTAGCTTACTTGGATCAGCTTCCATTAATGAAATGATCGCTTGTAAAGCATCAGGCATATACATCATGTCCATATATGTTCCTTCAGCAATGTATGAGGTGTATGCACCTTTTTTAATCGCCTCATAATAAATTTCAACTGCATAATCAGTCGTTCCGCCTCCTGGAGGCGCTACGTAAGAAATTAAACCTGGGAAACGGACACCGCGCGTATCTACGCCAAATTTTTGATGATAATAATCACACAGTAATTCTCCTGCCACTTTGTTTACCCCATACATCGTAGTAGGACGCTGAATTGTATCTTGCGGTGTATTATCTTTTGGCGTTGATGGACCAAATGCACCGATAGAACTTGGCGTGAAGAACTTACAGTTTAATTCACGAGCTGCTTCTAGAGCATTTACAAGTCCACCCATATTTAAATTCCATGCAAATAACGGATTTTTTTCTGCTGTTGCTGAAAGTAAAGCTGCTAAATGAATAATTGTATCTACTTCATTACGCTTTGCGATATCATGTAGTTTTTGTCCATCTGTTACATCTAACGTTTCAAATGGACCAGACGTTACTACTTCACTATCTGTTTCACGAATATCTGTTGCAATAACATTTGATGCGCCGTATACATCACGAAGTTTCATTACTAGTTCAGAACCAATTTGCCCTAAAGAACCGGTTACTAGAATTTTTTTCATTTTCCCCACTCCTCATTTGCAAGCTATTCAAAAGATGTCGTTACTTAAATGATGCCCATTTCTTTTCCTACTTTTTCATACTTAAGAATTGCTTCATCTAACATTTCTTTCGTATGAGCTGCTGTAGGCATATTACGAACGCGCCCTGTTCCTTTTGCTACAGTTGGGAACACGATAGATTTTGCGTATACACCTTCTTCATTTAGACGTTTACTAAATTCTTGTGTTAATACTTCGTCCCCAATAATACAAGGTGTAATTGGCGTTTCACTTTCCCCAATGTTAAAGCCAAGTTCTTTTAATCCTTGTTTCAAGTAGCGGCCATTTTCCCATAAGCGATCGTGTAACTCTGTGCTTTCCATTAAGATTTCAATTGATCTCATGCAAGCTGCTGCATCAGCTGGTGTTAATGCTGTAGAGAATAAGAATGGACGTGAACGAACTTTTAACCAGTCAATTAAGTTTTGTTTCCCTGCTACATATCCACCAATTACCCCAATTGCTTTTGATAATGTACCAATTTGGAAATCAACTTTATCAGAAAGACCGAAGTGCTTTACAGTTCCTGCACCTTTTCCAAGTACACCTGAACCGTGTGCATCATCTACGTATGTCATCAAATCTAACTCTTCTGCAATCTCAACAATTTCTGGTAGTTTTGCAACATCTCCATCCATCGAAAAGACACCGTCTGTAATTACCATTAATTTATTGTAAAGACCTGATTCTTTCGCCGCGATTGCTTTTTGGCGTAAATCTTCCATATCAGAATGTTTATAAACAATAATTTTTGCTTTTGATAGACGACTACCGTCAATAATAGATGCATGATTTAATTCGTCTGAAAGAATCGCATCATTTTTATCCATAACAGCTGAAATCGCTGCCATATTACAGTTAAATCCTGATTGATAAGCAATTGCTGCTTCTGTATGTTTAAACTTTGCAATTGTTTCTTCTAACTTAATATGCAAATCTAAAGTACCGTTAATTGTACGAACAGCCCCTGCTCCAACACCGTACTTATGAATAGCACCAATTGCTGCTTCTTGCAAACGGCTATCTGTTGCTAATCCCAGATAGTTGTTTGAAGATAAGTTAATATATTCTTTTCCGCCAATTGTAATGATCGGTCCATTTGAACTCTCAAGCGGATCAATTACGTTATAAAGCCCCTTTGATTTTAAATCCTCTAAATTTTCTTCTAAAAATTTCGCAAGTGTTTTACTAGACATCGTGAAGCCTCCCATCGTTCATGTAAGCGGATTATTGTCTTAATAGTTCTAATAATCCCTCTACTAGCTTAACACGTTTTCAGAATTTATTATAGAAAAATAGTTTAAAGTAACCGCTTACAATTCTAGATTATATATGATTCATTACAATAAATCTATCATTTACTTTTCATATTTGATAGAATTAAAAAAATATTTCGGGAGGTTTCAAACATGGCATTTACAGAATCTGATGTATACAATAACACAGCATTTTTCGAACAATATATGAAACGAAGATACCGAGAAAATAGCCCAAATGAATCCATTGAAAAACCAGTATTCTTTCAGCTCATTGGTCATGTACAAGGAAAACAAATTCTCGATTTAGGCTGTGGTGATGCTAAGTTTGGCGCGGAATTATTAGAGAAGGGATGCTACTCTTACACCGGCATTGAAGGCTCCGAACTTATGTATGAAAAAGCTAAAAAACAACTAGAAAATAAAAATGGATCTGTTCATTTTTTAAACCTCAAAGATTATACCTACCCCTCTTCCACTTTTGATTTAGTAACATCTAGACTCGCCTTACATTATATTGAACATCTTGATACTATTTTTCAAAATGTATTTCAAACTTTAAAAACAAATGGCACCTTTACCTTTAGCGTTCAACATCCCATTATTACTTCTTCATTTGAAAGCTTACAAACAAGTGGTAAAAGAACGAGTTGGCTCGTCGATGATTACTTTAAACTAGACAAACGGGTTGAACCATGGATTGACCAAGAAGTTATTAAATATCATCGTACAACGGAAGAGTATTTCACATTATTACAGCAAGCCGGATTTACCATTACATTATTAAAAGAAGCTACACCAAATCCAACCTATTTTCAAGATGAAGAAGAGTATAAACGTCGCTTACGTATTCCTCTCTTCCTCTTATTTTCTTGTACCAAATAAAAAAAACGATGAATCACTCATCGTTTTTTTATCTCATTGCCTGAGCAACTTCTTTAACTACACGTCTTCCTCTTCCGTGAGGGATACAAAGCGGTGTTCCAAACAACGGATCCGTACTAATTTGACACTCCATTCGGAATACATCACGTACTAGTTTCTCATCTACCACTTCTTCAGGTTTACCTTGTGCATATATTTGTTTATCTTGAATTGCTACAATGTTATCTGCATAGCGGCATGCTAAATTCAGATCATGTAATACCATAACAATTGTTCTTTGTTCTGTTTCATTTAATTCGAATAATAAATCTAGCACTTCAATTTGGTGAGTCATATCTAAGTATGTAGTTGGCTCATCCAGTAAAATGATATCTGTATCTTGTGCAAGTGTCATTGCGATCCAAGCACGTTGACGCTGCCCACCTGAAAGAGCATGCACATCACGCTCAGCAAATTCTGTCATACCTGTTGCTGCAAGTGCCTTCTGTACCATTTCCTCATCTTTTTCTGACCACTGTTTCAGCCATGTTTGATATGGATAGCGTCCTTGTTT
This sequence comes from Bacillus sp. PPSBB_2, assembly GCF_045291115.1. Classification (NCBI taxonomy): domain Bacteria; kingdom Bacillati; phylum Bacillota; class Bacilli; order Caryophanales; family Bacillaceae; genus Bacillus; species Bacillus sp. PPSBB_2. Next base: position 633,555 of record NZ_CP147983.1, on the reverse strand, counting down.
TACAAGTTGCAATACTGTAAGCCCTTCTGGTGCTTGCGGTCCTTGCGGTAAAATTGCCATTTGACGAGCAATTTGCTTCGTTTGCATACTTTGAATAGCTTGATTATCTAACAAAATGTCACCAGTTGTTGGCTTTAATAATCTAGCTAGTGAACGTAATAAAGTTGATTTCCCGCAACCGTTGGAACCGATAAAGATTGTAATTTCACCTTTTGGAATTTCTAAATTCAACTCATCAATAATAATTGTTTCACCATAAGACAACGTCAAGCGTTTCGTCTCCAATGCTTTTTGCATATTCATCTCCCTTTATGAATTCCGACTTTTATAAAGTAAATAAATAAAATAAGGTGCACCAATTGCTGATGTAAATACCCCTGCTGGAATTTCAAGTGGTGTGAAAATTGTACGCCCTATTAAATCTGCAGCAAGTACTAGAATTGCACCAACAATAGCTGCAACTGGGAGCAATGCACCGTATAAAGAACCAACTAGCCTTCGTGAAATATGAGGTGCCATTAAACCGACAAATCCAATCCCTCCGGCGAAGGCAACTGCTCCCCCAATTAAAGCCGTACTAAGTAATAACATGAATACGCGTGACTTCGTTAAAGGAACACCAAGTCCTACCGCAATATCATCCCCTAGCTCTTGCGCATTTAAATGTCTAGCAGCTATAAATGATATTACCGTTAAAATGAGAACCCACGGTGCAAGTACCATAACATTTTGCCAAGAAGAGCCATAAACGGTACCCGTAATCCATACATTCGCTTGGCTCGCTTGATAAATTGGTGCTAACAACATAAATAATGTTGTTGCCGCCTTCGTTAATGCCCAAAATCCAACACCAATTAAAACGAGAATAATTGGTGATAATCCATCATTTTTCCATGCAAATAAGTATACAAAAACCGCTACAATCGTTGCTCCTGCAAAAGCTGCTAACGGCATATAATGAATGCTTACAGTTAGCGCATTATTTTTATCACTAAATAGCGCTAAAAATAATACAACTGCGACACTTGCCCCGCCCGTAATCCCGATGATATCAGGAGAAGCAAGTGGATTTCGAACGAGCCCTTGTAAAATACAGCCCGCTACTGCAAGCGCAATTCCTACGAGGATAGCAATTAAAATACGTGGCATACGAAACTTATTTACAACCATATTTGACATCGCATCGCCATTTCCAGTAATTGCTTGCCATACGTCATAAGGAGCAATTTTCATGTCCCCCATACCTGCACTCGCAAAGAATAATCCTATTAAAACAACTAGTAAACTTAACAAGACGAGACAAGCTCGTTTATACATTAAAAACGAGAGCTCACCTTTTCCTATACGAAACGGAATATATTTCTTCATTTGCTAAGCCCTCTCTTACGTGCAATATAAATAAAGAATGGAGCTCCAATAAATGCTGTCATAACTCCTACTGGTACTTCTTGTGGCATAATGACATATCTTGCTGCTATATCAGCCAATATTAGTAGTATTGCACCTAACAATCCGCTATAAGGCACTCTCCATCTGTGGTCAACTCCAACAAGAAATCTCGCAAAATGCGGAGTAATAATTCCAATAAATCCAATTGGGCCAGCAACCGCAACTGAACCACCAGACAACAGTACAATAATAAGTAACACGAATGATTTCATTAAAATTGTTCGTTGTCCAAGTCCTTTCGCGACGTCTTCTCCCATCATCAATGTATTTACTTTCCCTGCCATCATAAGAGATGCAATCCATCCTATTAATAAATATGGGAATACAGATTGTAAAATTTCTAACTTTCTCCCTTGCACAGATCCAGCAAGCCAAAATAATACCTCTTCAAGTGCTTTTTCATTTAACACAAGTAATCCTTGTGTTAATGATGAAAATAATGCACTAATTGCGACCCCTGCTAACGTTAACTTAAGAGGAGTAGTCCCTTCTTTTCCTAAAGAACTAGAAGCAAATACAAGTACAGCTGCAACCGCCGCTCCTAAAAAGGCAATCCATGTGAAAGCTGATAATGATGTTACTGAAAAGATTACAATTGCTACAACTATAAAGAACGCAGCACCTGAATTTAATCCAATAAAATCTGGAGAAGCAAGTGGATTCTTAGTTAAAGTTTGCATAAGACAACCAGCAATGGCTAAACTAGCACCAACACTAGCTGCAATTAACGCCCTAGGCAGACGTACATTTTGAATAATAATATGTTCATTGGAACCGTTAAAATGGAAAAAAGCATCCAATGCTAGTTTCCAACTCGTATTTGTATATCCGAAAATAATACTTCCCCAAATACAAATAACGACTGCAATGATTCCAACAAATAATCCAATCCATTTTGCTCGATTTGTTTTTAATAACATGCAGCGTTTCCCCTTCAATGTATAATGATACGTTGTTAGTGTATTTCAACTTAATTCTCATTGTCAACGGAAATGAGAATTATTTTCACCCATATGTATTGACAATCAAAAGATAAAGGCTTAATATCATGCTTGCTATTGAAAAATATTCTCAACATATAGGGGGTACATAATGAATTTCATGCGGAAGAAATCGTTTACAGTATTTGTATTTTTACTAGCATTTTCAATGCTTTTAAGCGCTTGTGGAAAATCAAATAACAAAGAAGAATCTACAAAAGAAGATAATAAAAAAGAAGTGGTTACTGTAGAACATGCAATGGGTAAAACAGAAGTTCCTGCTAATCCAAAACGTGTAGTTATCTTAACAAATGAAGGAACTGAAGCTTTACTTGAATTAGGTGTGAAACCAGTTGGTGCTGTAAAGTCTTGGACTGGTGACCCATGGTATCCACATATTAAGGATAAAATGAAAGATGTAAAAGTTGTTGGTGATGAAGGACAAGTTAACGTTGAAACAATCGCTTCTTTAAAACCAGACTTAATTATCGGTAACAAAATGCGCCACGAAAAAGTGTACGAACAATTAAAAGCAATTGCACCTACTGTGTTCTCAGAAACATTACGTGGTGAATGGAAAGATAACTTCAAATTTTATGCAAAAGCATTAAATAAAGAAAAAGAAGGTCAAAAAGTTGTAGCTGATTACGAATCACGTATGAAAGATTTAAAAGGCAAACTTGGCGATAAAGTAAATCAAGAAATCTCTATGGTTCGTTTCATGCCTGGTGATGTTCGTATTTATCATGGCGATACATTCTCTGGTGTTATTTTAAAAGAACTTGGATTTAAACGTCCTGGAGATCAAAACAAAGATGATTTTGCAGAGCGTAACGTATCTAAAGAGCGTATTTCTGCTATGGATGGTGACGTATTATTCTACTTCACATTCGATAAAGGAAATGAGAAAAAAGGATCTGAACTAGAAAAAGAATATATAAACGATCCTCTATTTAAAAATTTAAATGCAGTAAAAAATGGTAAAGCATACAAAGTGGATGACGTTATTTGGAATACAGCTGGCGGTGTAATTGCTGCTAACCTATTACTAGATGACATCGAAAAACGCTTTGTTAAATAATATTTCCTTAACCAGCTCCCTTCTGTGGAGCTGGTTATTTTTCAATTCACTTAAATGTCACATTATTTCGTTTTGTATTTTTATTCCCAATATGTTATATTGAGAAAGTAAATAGAATATATTTTCTTTATATCAGAATAAATATTTTAATCTAAATTTTCTGATTAATCACTATTTTATTTTCTTTTAGAATTCAATTATTACATTTGAAAACGCTTATCATCTCGTTTTCAGGGCAAAATACAGTAACGGTTGAAGAAAAATAGAACTTTTTTAGAAATTTTCTTTCTATTTCCATATAATTCTATTGACTTCTAAATATTTTGTAAATTAAAATGATTACATAAATATCCGTTATACAGGATTAGGGGGGAAACAAAAATGGATGCAGCTTTAAAATTAGACAAAGCTGGAGAGCAACAATCACCAAAAAAACATCCACCAGGGTTGTACTTGTTGTTCTTAACAGAAATGTGGGAAAGATTTAGTTATTATGGAATGCGTGGCCTTTTAGTTCTTTATTTAACAACTACTGCGGTTAGTGGCGGGTTAGGATTTGATAAGGCATTTGCAGTGCAATTATACGGTTATTTTACAGCAGCAGTATATTTCATGCCAATTCTTGGCGGATGGCTAACTGATCATTATATTACAAGACGTCATGCCATTACTCTCGGCGGAATTATTATGGCAATCGGTAACTTTGTACTATTCTCAATGAACACAAAAACAGGACTTTTCCTTGGATTAATATTATTAGTTATTGGTAATGGATTCTTTAAACCAAATATTTCTACACTGTTAGGTGAATTGTATGATGAAAATGATTCACGTCGTGACAGTGCATTTACTATCTTCTATATGGGTATTAACGTAGGTGCTTTCTTTGCTCCACTTATTTGTGGATTTTTAGCAGAAGACTTCTTTAAAACAAGCGTTGATGGCGTTATGGTTATGGGATATAAATACGGATTCTTAGCAGCTTGTATCGGTATGATTGTTGGGCAAATTGTTTTCAACTTATTAGCTCCTCGCTACCTTGGTAAAGCTGGAACAACAGTTGTCGGTAAAAAATCAAAAAATCAACCTACAATTGAAAAGAAACCTTTAACAAAACAAGAAAAAAATCGCACTTGGGCAATTGTAATTTTAACTTGTTTCGTAGTATTCTTCTGGGCAGGCTTTGAACAAGCTGGTAGTTCTTTAACACTTTATACAGATAAATTTGTTGATCGTACAATTTTCGGATGGGAAGTGCCAACATCTTGGTTCCAATCCGTTAATCCAGCGTTCATCGTACTCCTTGCACCATTCGTATCTATGCTATGGTTAAAACTTTCTAAATCAAAGCGTGGCGATTTAAAAATACCAACAAAAATGGCATTTGGTATGATTTTACTAGGTATAGGTTACCTGGTTTTAACATTAGCGGTTCTAAAAACCGGAAGTAGTGAAGCTGATATAACTGTTAAAGCAAACTTATTATTCATCGTTATCACTTATATGTTCCATACAATTGGAGAACTATTCTTATCACCAATCGGATTATCTATGGTAAGTGCAATTGCACCTGTTAAATTAGCATCATTATTAATGGGTGTATGGTTAGCTGGTTCAGGTATGGCTAACTGGTTAGCTGGTAAACTTGCTTCCTTTACACAATCATTAGGATACCTTGAAGTATTTGCAAGTATCGGGATTATCGTTATCGTCTTAGGATTTGTACTTCTTCTATGCTCTAAAAAAGTTGCAAGTATGATGGAATAACAAAAAGACGCTTCTAAAATTAGAAGCGTCTTTTTTATTATTTCTCCTCTAAAGCTGTCACGTCCACATGAACGCTCTCACCAGGATTAGATACATCATACACTTGAGCACTCCCCTTCTGCTCATCACAGCTCTCAATCCATACTGGTACGCCCTCATATGTAACGTCAATTCTACTTGAAGAAGATAAGATTTGTTTCACACGTTTCACATCCATACTACTATCCCTCCTTTTGCTTACTACACTCCTTTTTATTTTTTCTTTTCCTTTTAGAATATATTCCGTAAGGCAGCATGTTGATTGATAGTCATTTCTTCCTAACATGCTAATATTTACTCTCTCGCTACCTTTCTGACAAATAAAAAAAGACGTATATTCTACACGTCTTTTTCCATAATATTCAAATTTTAAGAAAATAATGTTTTTACTACCGCACTTACTTTATCATTATGGATTTGATAATACACTTCTAATCCTCGTCTTTCAAAGCGTACTACTTTATTTTGCTTTAACTTCGTTAAATGTTGTGAAACAGTTGATTGTGGAATTTCTAATACTTCCTGTAGCTGTGTTACATTACATGTTCCTCTTTGCATAAGTTCCATTACTAGACGTAGGCGAAGTGGGTGAGCTAACGCTCTTAACATTTGTACATCTTCTTCTGAAATACGACATTCGAATTGATTTTGGCTCATAAAGTTCCCCTCATTTTCGTTTTTATTTGCGTTTTTATGTTCTTTTTATTTATTTATATATCTGTTCTTATATTTCCTGTTACGACATAACTTTATCAACCTATAAAGCCGAAAAATTTTTCCATCTTCATCAGCAAAAATTCAGGAAAAAATCCTTGCTGATTTTGAATATTATACTATATGATATAACGAAAAAGCAAAATAATGGCCTACGAATACTTTGCTTGCAAACGTTGTTTTATCAGGCTTTTTGTTATATTTTCACCTCATTGAAATGCACAGTAACGGTATTGTAAAATACCGTCTATAATTGATAACCTATCGTAATGTAGTTGAACTATAATTAACCTCTTTGTTACGCTAAAAGGAATTTTCAGTAAAAAGAGATGATGTGATATTAAAAATTTGTTTCTTATTTTTTATTCGTATTGCAAGCGGTTGGATTGTTGTGCAAAACTTCCTATTAAATCCACTCACCGTTCCCCCCACTAGATCAAACAGGACAGATAATTGCATATATCAAACTTTATACTTAATATAAAAGACTTCATCTAATATACGCCTATAAGGAACATGCCATCTGAATAAGCAAAATAATATGCACATAGTTTATACAGCACACTTAAATTCATTTGAGTGTGTTTTTTGTCTACTTTATGAACAAAGCTTTTCTTTTAACACTATTATGGAATAATTATACTTTTTTACGTTGACAATAGTGTTGAAGGAGAATATACTAAGCATGTAAGTTGATTGTGAATAGTTTCACAAATAATGTGAATTTCTTCACATATAATAGATAGGAGTTGTCATTATTATGAGTACTTGGACACAAATTTATGACCCATTAAACAATATTTGGTTATCTGCACTAATCGCAGCACTTCCAATCTTTTGTTTCATCATTTGTTTAATGGGATTCAAAATGAAAAGTTACATGGCTGGTCTTTATAGTGTGATTGTCGCTATTATCCTTGCAATATTTGTTTATAAAATGCCAGCAACAGTAGCTGTAGCATCTGCCGGATTCGGTGTTTTATCTGGATTTTATCCAATTTGTACTATCGTTATCGCCGCAATTTTCCTTTACAAATTAACTGTTAAAACAGAGCAATTCAATATTATTCGCGATAGTATTTCAAGCATTACAAATGATCAACGTTTACAAGTATTATTAATCGCTTATTCTTTCGGTGCTTTCTTAGAAGGCGCAGCTGGTCTAGGAGTTCCAGTTGCTATTACAGCTGCACTACTTGTAGGTATGGGCTTTAATCCATTAAAAGCAGCAGGTATTTGTTTAGTAGCTAATATTGCTGGTGGTGCTATGGGTGCTATGGGTATTCCAGTTACAGTACCAGCACAATTAACTCAACTTGACGCATTAACTATTGGTCGTCAAACTGTTCTTATTTTACCTTTCATTAGTGTTATCTTACCTTTCTTACTTGTTTCAATGGTCGATGGAATTAAAGGTATTAAAGAAACTTGGCAAGGTATTCTTGTAAGTGGTGTTTCTTTCGCTATTACTCAATTCGCTGTAACTTACTTCTTAGGCGCAGAACTTACTAATATTTTCGCAGCCGTTGTAAGTATGATCTCTCTTGCATTATTCTTACGTGTTTGGCAACCAAAATCTTCTACTAAAGAAGAAAAACAAGAAACTAAAGTATCACACACATTCAATCAAATTTTATATGCTTGGTCTCCATTCGTATTCTTAACTGCATTTGTAACAATCTTTAACTTAAAACCGATTAAAGCTTTATTTGCTCCAGATGGTGCGTTAGCAAACTTAGTATTTAACATTCAGTTCCCTGGTCTTCATAATGCTGTTATGAAAACTACACCAATTACAAAAGCTGATACACCTTTCGCAGCTGTTTTCAAATTTGATGTATTCTCTTCTACAACTACTGCGATTGTACTAGCAATTATCGTTTCACTTATCGTTTACCGCGTAAAAGGTAAAATGGTTAAAGAATTAATGATTGAAACAATGAAAGAATTAAAAGCTCCAGTATATACAATTTGTAGCGTTATCGCATTAGCTTACGTAGAGAACTACTCTGGTATGTCATCTACACTTGGACTTGCATTCTCTTCTACTGGTAATGCATTCCCAATTCTTTCTCCAATCTTAGGATGGATTGGCGTATTCATTACAGGTTCAGTAGTTTCAAGTGGTTCTTTATTCGCACCACTTCAAGCAGTAACAGCAGACCAGTTAAACATCGTTCCTTCTACACTCGTTGCCTTAAACGTAGTAGGTGGTACAATGGCAAAAATGGTTTCACCACAATCTGTAGCAGTTGCTTGTGCCGCAGTTGGACTAGTTGGTAAAGAATCTGCTCTATTTAAAACAGCAATGAAATACAGTTTAATCTTCTTAGCTGTTATTAGCTTACTTCAATTAAACGCTGTATTTAATATCTTTTAAAAATAAAACACCGATCCAAGTGGATCGGTGTTTTTCACATTACATTTTTTATTTTTTAATAAAGAAGCCCCAGCAATTTCAGGGTGAGTCATTTCGAATGGATCTAAAATAATATCCAATTCCTCTTCTGTCAGTACACCATGTTCTAAACATAACTCCCTAACAGATTTCCCTGTTTCAATTGCTTCACGTGCAATACGAGATGCTGCTTCATAACCAATATGAGGATTAACTGCTGTAATAATTCCAACACTTTTCTCAACATATTGCTTCAGCAATTCTTCATTTGCCGTAATTCCTTCAATACAATATTCACGGAATACACGGAATCCATTATTCATAATACTAATAGATTGAATTAAATTAAATACAAGCACAGGCTCCATTACGTTTAACTCTAATTGTCCTGCTTCTGATGCTAAGCAAATTGTATGATCGTTTCCGATTACTTGGAATGCGACTTGGTTAATCACTTCTGCCATAACTGGATTTACTTTTCCTGGCATAATCGATGAACCTGGCTGACGTGCTGGCAATTGAATTTCAGCTAACCCAACACGTGGACCAGACGCCATAATACGAAGATCGTTTGCAATTTTAGACATGTTCATCATACATACTTTAAGTGCTGCAGATACCTCTGTGTATGCATCTGTATTTTGCGTTGCATCAACTAAATGCTCTGCACCAACAAGTGGGAATCCACTAAACGTTCTTAAATGTTTTACTACTTGTTCAATATACGTAGGATTTGCATTTAATCCTGTACCAACAGCTGTCGCGCCCATATTCACTTCATATAAATGTTGACGAGACTGTTTAATTCTTTTTATATCACGCGCAAGCACTCGGCTATACGCTTCAAATTCTTGTCCAAGGCGAATTGGAACTGCATCTTGTAAATGTGTGCGTCCCATTTTAATAACATGATCAAACTCTTTTGCTTTTTTACGAAAAGCAGAATGAAGTTCTTCCATTGTAATAAGAAGCTTTTCTAACATCATAAGAGTTGCAATATGAATTCCTGTCGGAAACGCATCGTTCGTTGATTGGGCCATGTTCACATGAGTGTTTGGGCTAATTTTCGCATACGCCCCTTTTTCATATCCCATACGTTCTAACGCTCTATTCGCAATTACTTCATTTGTATTCATATTAATAGAAGTTCCGGCTCCACCTTGAATAGGATCCACGATAAATTGATCATGAAACTTTCCATCAACAATTTCTTGCTCTGCTTCTGCAATTTCATGCCCAATGTCTTTAGCTAAGTAACCAGTATCTATATTCGCAAGCGCCGCCGCTTTTTTCACAATTGCCATTGCTGTAATGAGTGATGGACGAATGCGATATCCTGTAATTGGGAAGTTTTCTACGGCACGTAATGTTTGTACACCATAATAAGCTGCACTTGGTACTTCTTTTTCACCTAAAAAATCTTTTTCTATACGTATATCCTTCGTTGCTATCATTTTTATCACCTATACTTTTTCATTCTAAATCCTTATCCAAAAAATCCGCCCTCTAAAAACACGAGTATCATTCAGAAGAATTTTTCAGTATCCACCTTCACTATATAGCACCTTTTTTGAAAGCGCAAACATTTATTTTTCTGTATATCCTTTTTATTAAAGTTTATAGAAAATCATTCTTCTACTTTCCTTATTTCCACTCGTTTAATTTGATGCATATCCTTTTCAAGGACTTTAAAATAAAAACCGTGTTTCTCAATAATATCTCCTTCAGCAACGATTTGTTTTTGTACCATAATCCAGCCACCAATTGTATCTACATCATCAGCAATTAAATGTATGCCAAGCAAATCATTTACTTCACTAATAAGCACTTTTCCCTCTACGATTTTATAACCTTCACTTACATGCTCTATAGGAGGATTCTCATCTTCATCGTATTCATCTCGAATTTCTCCAACAATTTCTTCTAAAATATCTTCTAGTGTAACAATCCCAGCTGTACCACCATATTCATCATACAATACAGCTAATGGAATGTGTTTTCTTTGCATTTGTAATAGTAAATCATGAATTGGAATATTTTCTAGCACTTCAATAACTGGCCTTGTATATGGCATAATCGAGCACTCCTCATCCCGATTACCATCCATATAACGAATAAATAAATCTTTTACATTAACCATCCCAATAATTTCATCTTTATCTTCACCAAATACAGGATATCTCGTGTACTTTTCTTGCGCGATTACTTTAATATGTGTTTCAAATGGTTCATCCTCATATAAGCCTACAACTTCCGTACGAGGTACCATAATTTCTTTTGCTACTCTATTATCAAATTCAAAAATATTATTTACATATTTAAATTCCCTTTGGTTAATCTCTCCGCTCTCATAGCTCTCAGATAAGATTAACCTTAATTCTTCTTCTGAATGAGCTACTTCATGTTCAGAAGCTGGATGTAATCCGAATAAACCAGTTACAACCCTCGCTGAACCATTCAAAGCCCAAATAAACGGATACATAACTCGGTAAAAATAAATAAGTGGTTTCGATAACAATAAGCTAACTTGTTCTGCTTTTTGTATAGCAAATGTCTTTGGAGCAAGTTCCCCAATGACAACATGTAAAAATGTAATTACTGCAAAGGCAATAATAAATGAAACTGTACTGGAAATTGCAGGTGAGAATTTTAATTTTAAAAACAACGGCTCGAGTAAATGTTTAATGGTTGGTTCCCCTAACCACCCAAGCCCTAAAGCAGTAATTGTAATACCTAGCTGACAGGCCGATAAATATTCATCTAAATTTGAAGTTACCTTTTTAGCTGCCAGTGCACCTCGTCTTTTTTCGCTAACGAGTTGATCAATACGACTGCTACGTACCTTAATAATTGCAAATTCAACAGCCACAAAAAATGCTGTTAACCCAATAAGAATGACTACCATCAATAATTTTAAAATATCCACATATGCTCTTTAGCTTTCTTAGCTAAAGTTACACCTCCTTTTAAAAAGAAGTTTCACTTTAGTTTCTTCAATTATTGGAAAGCAACTCTATATAAAATCCACCAATTTTCAAACCTCATACAATTCTAAAGGTAAACCATCAGGATCTTGGAAAAAGACGAATTTCTTCCCCGTTATTTCATCAATACGGATTGGTTCCGTCTCAACACCACATTGGTTTAAATGCTTCACAGCTTCTTCTATATTTGTAACAGCAAATGCTAAATGTCTAAGACCGGCTGCTTCTGGAAAACTTTTGCGCTCAGGCGGATTTGGAAATGAAAATAATTCGATTTGATACTCTTCTCCTACACATAAATCTAATTTATAAGAATCTCGTTCCTTTCTATATACTTCATTTATCTCTTTAAACCCTAATATCCTAGTATAAAAATCCTTTGACGTCTCATAATTCGAACAAATAATTGCAACGTGATGCACTCTACATATATTCATGCTCTCTCTATTCCTTTCTTTACCAAAGATGCATATTCTCCCTTGAAATGAAAAACATATATAGCAGAATATCTCTTTTAGGGGGCTTACCATGAAATTCATTACTTTTTTCGTCGGACTAATTGTTGTTTTCTTGCTCGCTTATATTGCTAGCAATAATAAGAAGCATATTAAATTTAAACCAATTTTTATCATGCTTATTATACAGTTAATTTTAACCTATTTACTATTAAATACAGAAATCGGCCTCATACTTATTAGAATCATTTCCAGTTTGTTTACCAAGCTACTCGAGTATGCTGCTGATGGAATAAATTTCGTATTTGGTGGTCTTGCAAATAAAGGTGAAATGCCATTTTTCCTTACTGTATTATTACCAATCGTCTTTATTTCTGTTTTAATTGGTATATTACAACATTTCAAAATACTACCATTTTTTATTCGTTGGATCGGGTACTTTCTTAGTAAAATAAATGGTCTTGGTAAATTAGAATCTTACAACGCTATCGCCTCTGCCATTGTCGGCCAATCAGAAGTTTTTATTACAGTGAAAAAACAATTAGCTCAAATTCCAAAACACCGTCTTTATACACTTTGTGCCTCTGCTATGTCAACCGTATCTATGTCTATCGTAGGTGCCTATATGACAATGATTGAACCTAAATATGTAGTAACTGCACTCGTTCTCAATTTATTTAGCGGTTTTATTATCGTACTCATCATTAACCCTTACGACGTTAAAGATGACGAAGATATTTTAGAAATCAAAGGTGAAAAACAAAGCTTTTTTGAAATGCTTGGAGAATACATTCTTGATGGTTTTCGTGTAGCCATTGTTGTCGGCGCTATGCTCATCGGATTCGTCGCATTAATTAGTTGTATTAATGACCTGTTCCTCATTATATTCGGTATTACGTTCCAACAATTAATCGGCTATGTATTTGCACCTATCGCATTCCTTATCGGTGTACCCAGTTCTGAAATTGTCGCGGCTGGCAGCATTATGGCAACGAAGCTTGTAACGAATGAATTTGTCGCAATGATGGACCTTAGTAAAATTTCTAATAGCCTTTCTCCCCGTACAGTTGGTATTATTTCTGTTTTCCTTGTATCTTTTGCCAATTTTTCTTCCATTGGTATTATTTCAGGTGCGGTAAAAGGATTAAACGAAGAACAAGGAAACGTTGTTGCGAGGTTTGGCCTTAAATTACTATATGGAGCTACTCTCGTTAGTATTTTATCTGCAATTATCGTAAGCATTATGTTGTAATTAGGTAAAATTTTATCATTTTCTTATCCCTATCTTTTGTATACAATAACGAATAGGTGTCTTATAAATAATCAAGACATCTATTTTTTATACATGTACAATCGCTTTTATTTAGCGTAAAATATTTTTTATGTGTTTGAATACACTTCTAAATGTATACACTTTGATAGTTTTAAAGGAGAAAAAATGATGAAATCCGACACGAACAACAATACGCGAGCCAAAAAAGGACGCTCAAAGAAAAAACGCCTACTTTGGTTCCTTCTTATTCCATTACTAATTGTAGCACTTGGAGCAGGAGGCTACTCCTTCCATATATACAGTAAAGCAAAGTCCGTCTTAAATAATGCTTATGCTGAACTAGGTCGAGGAGATAAGTCCAGTAAACGTGAAAAAGCTGTTAAACCTATGACCGACAATATTTCCGTACTAATTATGGGTGTTGATGAAAGTGATATTAGGGAAAAAGGTTATGGAAAAGCAACTCGAACAGATGCGTTATTACTTGCAACAATTAATAAAAACGATAAATCCGTTAAACTTGTAAGCATTCCACGTGACTCACGCGTCTACATTAAATCACGTGATAAATACGATAAAATCACACATGCGCACGTATTCGGTGGTGTAGACAGCACAATTGATACGGTAGAGAACTTTTTAGATGTTCCAGTTGACTACTATGTAAAATTCAATTTTAAATCCTTTATTAAAATTGTTGATTCTCTTGGTGGTATTACTGTAGACGTTCCAGTTGAGTTCACAGAGCAAAATAGTAAAGATGAAGCAGATGCCATTCATCTAAAAAAAGGACGTCAACATTTAAATGGAGAAGAGGCACTGGCACTAGCTAGAACTCGTCATATCGATAGTGATTATATGCGTGGTCAACGTCAACAACTTGTATTAGAGGCCATTGCTGAAAAGGCACTATCTCTTAATTCCATTAATAAAATCGGTGGCCTACTAGACGCTGTCGATAAAGATTTAAAAACCAATTTAACTTTTGATGATATGATGACAATTACAAAAAATTCAATGGATTCAAATTTAAAAATGGAAAAAATGCAAGTAGAGGGTACAGATAAATATATAGGTGGTATTTATTATTACGTTCCAAATGAAAAAAGCGTCGATACTATTTCAACTACCCTTCAAAAACATCTCGGTGTTACGAATAAAAATGAACATAAAAAATTATAATAAAAAGGCTGCTAGATCTTTCTAGACAGCCTTTTTATTATATTTTTCAACATATTTTTCATACACATTGTGACAAGAAGTGACAATTATTACAGCGGTGTAACATTTTTTATGAAAACATTACACACACAGTGAAAATAATAGTATACTAGTACGTACATAATGTTGAGGGTGTTGCAAAACTCATAAATATCCAAAAATGAATGCATAAAGAAACCCGTTTTCCTGGAAGAATGATAGTATCCTAAAACTATCTCCAGAAAGGACGGATTTACTAGTATGATAACCAATTTTGATCAAAATCAATCCATTTTACAAATTTTATTTGCCTACGTAGACAGTTTAACCATTGGAGGCGTTCCGCCTATGACAGGCCGCCCACCCATCTGTAGAAAAGCTTTACTCAAATGTTTTTTTATAAAAACGGTATTCCAGATCAATTCATTACGTAAGTTAACTCGTTTTTTACATCAATATCCTTCATTTCGTGTATCTTGTGGCCTTTCGCTTGTTCCTCATATATCTACTTTTTCACGTGTAGGCACTTGGTTTCGCAACGAAGAAATTCCGTTGCTTCATAAACAAATTCTTCAAGAAAAGAATTTAGGGTTAATTCCGTGCGTTTTAATTGATAGTACAGCCTTACGGAGTAGTTTATATGATTCTCAAGCGAAATGGGGAAAATCTACTCGCTATGGTTGGTATAAGGGATATAAAACTCATGTCTGTTCTACACCAGAAGGTGTTATATTGTCGTATGCATTTACAACCGCAAATGTACATGATAGTAAAATAGCTCCTGCATTGCTTCGGGATATACAAAACCAAAATGTGTTATTTTCCGTTGCAGATGCCGCTTATGATAGTCAGCACATTCATGAAATTGCCGGAGCATGTGATATCTTTGCGATCAATCCAATTAACCCGCGTAATAGCGGACCAATCAAAAGTACACATCGTCGTGTAGTGTCTCATTTTCTACAAACTACCTTTGGCAAACAGTTGATGAAAGAGCGTGGAAAAATTGAACAACAGTTTAGTCATCTCAAAGATAAAGGGCTGGAACAGCCACGTTGGTATGGTCAAAATCGCTATCTATTGCATGTTCAGCTAGTTTTTCTGATTCATAACATTGCATATTTATTTTAGTTTTGCAACACCCTCAATGTTATTTTCATCATTTTTATACAAAAAATGTAATACATATATTTATACATAAATTTCTGGGGGGAAATAAATGAAGCTAAGTAAAATACTGATTGGTTCTGCAATTGCTGGGGGCATATTACTTTGTGTAGGCGGTGTTGGGGGATATCAATATGTATCCAAATTAAATAATCAATTAGATACTACTTCATTACCAAATACTACATTTGAAGGTATTTCTCTCGACGGAAAAAATAAGAAGGATATTCAAGCAATTATTAATCAAAAGGTAACTGAGTTAGATCAAAAATCCCTTACCTACATATTCCAAAACGATAAACAAACTTACACATGGAAAGATTTAGGAATAAATTATAAAGAGAAAGATATTATTGACAAAATCTTCAAAGAACAAGAAGGAAACGTAATGAATCGTTATAAAATGCGTAAGCAAGCTGAAAACGGTGAATTAAAACGTGACTATAAATTAACACCACAATTAAATGCAACAGCTTATGAAACCTTTATAAAAGATAAATATAATGAAACATTAAAAAATCCTGTTAACGCAGAATTAAGTATTGAAGGCTCAACAGTAAATATTAGTCAAAGCCAAAACGGAGAAAAAATTGATAAAGGGAAACTAAGCGGTTTAACAAATGAAGCTATTACTACTGGTAAATCAGATGTTACATTACCAGTTACATTCATAAAACCAGAACGTTCTACAGAAGACATACAGAAAATGGGTATTAAAGAAGTCATTGCTGAATATTCTACTCCAATGGCTGGCCGTAACGGAAATCAATCATTTAACGTAAATAAGTCAGCTAATACTTTAAGTGGGGTTATTGTCGCACCTGATGAAACATTTAGTTTTAACGGTCGCGTTGGCGTAACTGATGCTGCACATGGTTATAAATCTGCAGCAGTATATTCACAAGGTAAAGTAATACAAAGTGCAGGCGGAGGAGTTTGCCAAGTCAGTAGTACATTATACAGTGCAGCTTTAAGGGCAGATTTAGGCATTGTTTCTCGAAGCAATCATTCTATGCCAGTAAATTATTTACCACTTGGGCAAGATGCAGCAGTAGCAGATTATGGTCCAGATTTAAAATTTAAAAATAATACAGGCAATCATATTTATATTCAAGCATTTTCAAATGGAGGTAGTATTACTACACGCATTTTCGGTACAAATACTGGTAAAAATGTTGAAGTTTCTTCTCAAGTAATTAGTAGAACTAGTGATAAAATCACCGCGGTTACGTATAAAAAAGTAACACAAAACGGGGAAGTAATATCAAATGGACAAATTTCAAAAAGCGTATATAAAAGCGCTCCAAAAGAATAGATAATACCAACCGAATAGCATAAAGAAAAAGGCGTGATTAAATCACGCCTTTTTCTTTTGCAGTAATAGTAAAAAAGTTTCAAGATGGTCTTTCGTTTCTTCTAAAGACCACATACGATTTCCTTGCTTCGCAGCTAATACACACGCCTCTTCCCACGCGTTCTTTTTCTTCATATTTATTAATTCATCACGTAATTTCAAAACAATTTCTTCGTCTTCTTGTTCAATAAACTCTTCCATCACGCTTACTATTTCATCCTCATGAATACTTAACGTACAGTACGATTTAAGAAAGTATTGTAATGTCGTATACATAATGTACTCCCCCTTCTTATTTATCAGATGGATAAGAAGTAATAATCTTAAACCCTAATTCTCCTGACTTATCTCTTGCTAAAACAGTAACAGTTTTTACTAACTTGTCTTTTACACTCATATTTTTCTTTATTACCGTTTTTCCAACAGGAAATGAATGAGTTGTATTTAATACGAGACGAGCCTCTTTAGAATTTTTTAACCAATCTTGAATTTCCTTGTCATGTTGCTTCAAGCTATCTTTTACAGCTTTCGTCGCTGTTTCTTTATCATAGTATGTACTTGCGGCTGACACTTTATCTGTCTTCAAGCGATTCTTCAAATCCTCTTCTGACTTGCCTACATGTCTTTCAATCGTATGACCATTTTTAGGTGGTCCTTCCATTTCATCTAAAATATTATCACTAATTTTTTCTACCGATGTAGCTTGATTCCCTGTCTGTTTCTCTGTTTTTTGTTCTTTTCCTGCACATCCGCTTAAGATCAGCATTAATACCAATAAACTACTGAAGAAAAGACTACTTATTCGTTTCATCATATCACCTCTTCCATGATTATTATCGCAACTTCACTAAAAGTCAATTTCACAACGAAAAAATCTATCAGTTTTCATTTTTTTTATCTATTTTTCCATATTTACCCCAGCAATTTCATCAACCCTCTATTTTTCGCCTTTTATAATATATACCCCCTATATTTTTCGATTATTTCCCAGATGAAATCACCGATAACATAACTATAAAAACTCTTTTATACAAAGGTTTTTATAGTATTTTTAAAAACATTTTAAAATACCCCTATTTTCATATACCCAATACCCATATAAGGTATAAAATACCCTTCTTATCAACGTTTTTCTACATTATGTAAATTTCTCCTTGCCTATACAAACGAAATGTGGTGTAATGCAAAAAAAGATAAAGGATTTTAAACAATGGCTGAAACGATTCAAAATTTCTTAACAGAATACTATTCAATCGCAATTCCACTTAGTATCTTAATTAACATCATCATTAGTCTTTTAGGTTTTATCCCTAGTATTTTTTTAACCGCCATTAATATACAGCTCTTTGGCGTAACAAATGGTACTGTTATTTCGATCGTAGGCGAAGCATTAGGGGCTATTATCTCGTTTTATATTTACCGCATGGGCCTTCAAAAGTTCACTCACGATAAAGTAAATAAATACCCAAAGGTAGAGCGTCTTCTTTATGTAGAAGGTAGAGAGGCCTTTTTACTCGTTCTATCATTTCGATTGATACCTTTCATCCCATCAAGTATCGTGACTTTATTTGCAGCTCTAGGGAAAATGTCATTACTCTCCTTCAGTATTGCCAGTACAATAGGTAAAATACCGGCCTTATTGATTGAAGTATATTCGGCATACCAAGTCATGAACGGAACAAATGAAGCGAAGTGGGTTGTAACAATCGCAGGCGTTATTGGATTGTTTTATTTGTGGAAAAAATGGAGAAAAAAATAAAGAAGGAGCCTATGCTCCTTCTTTATTTTTGAGGTATTTTATTAATAGCTATCCTTTTTAATCCTTAGTTAATACCAACAGCACTAAATGATTGCTTAACTGCTGCTACTTCCGCAGAAGTCGCACCATATAAATCAGCTGCAGCTTGTACTGCACCAGCACGAGCTTGGCTAAATGTAGTAGATTGCGTGAAATATTGTGTGTTTGCACGGTAATAAATTGCACCTAACTTATCTTTACCAATGCCCGTTACAGTTACACCCGAATGCGTACCACCATTTGCTAATAAATAAGCTTGTTTGTTAATGATACCACTGTTTGTATGAACCCCACCGTTATCACTAGTACCAGTGTAACGCTTAGAATAATGGTCTGGATCACCGTATTTCGCTGGATCACTCATAGAGCGAAGCGCATCTCCTGCTTTACCAGGCGTATAAATATCTTCACCAATCTCCCAATCCGGGTTACGGTTATCATAGAATTCTACTAAAGTACCAAAAATATCAGAAATTGCTTCATTTAGCGCTCCTGATTCATTTTGATAAATTAAGTCCGAGCTATTTTCAGTAACAGCATGCGTTAATTCGTGACCAATTACATCAATTCCACCAGATAATGAAGTGAATGTTACACCATCACCATCTCCGTATACCATTTGTGAGCCATTCCAGAATGCATTATTATACTTACTTCCGTAATGAACTGTCGATTTTAACGGAGCTCCTGCATCATTAATAGAGTTTCTGTTAAATGTAGCTTTATAATAATCATATGTTCTACCTGCATAGTAATGAGCATCTACTGCTGCTGCATCATACGCTGCATTGAAAACATTATCTGCATCTACCCATAAAGTTCCTGGCAATGTAGTACGATTTTTCGCATCATATGTGAAAATTGTTGCCCCGCGCGTATTATCTTGTAAGTAGTAAGATGAACCAGATAACGTTGTATTAAGTGATTTCGTATCTCCTAATACACCTTTACCAGTTCCTACTTTATTTGTTCCTGTTACAGGTTTTACTACTGCTTTCGCATCCTGTTTAGGAGCCTCTTGCTTAACTGGTGATTTATCTTCATTTGTTACATGATCCAATTTATTATATTTATTTAATACTTTACCGCTGTCTGCTTCAATGAAATAGTAGTAGTTTCCTGGACTTGGATCTAAGAAGTTTAGATTTACAACGTATGCATATGTTGTTTCTTCACCATTTTGATATACATATAAGTCCGCTTTTGGTTCTACCTCATATTTCGGTGTTACCCCTAAATCTTGCTGCGCGATTTCAATTGCTTTTGCGCCTTCAATCTTATTTTTATTTTTCAACTTTTCCTTTTTGTCTAAATCAGGTGCAACTGTTCCAGACAATACTTTTAAAGAACCGTCTTTACTTACGTGAGCCACTTGAGTAGAACCCCATACAGGCACTCCTTCGTAAACTTGTTGCATACGTACTACTGTTGAATCAGTTACAGCATCTTTCTTCACTTGTTTCACTTTGAAAGAATCTTGCGCACTCTTTTCCCCTAGCTTGTAATCACCTTTTGCTGCATTTAAGTAATCAAACACAACAGATTCCGCTTTCTTACCAGTCGCTCCAGTTAGATCACCAGAAATAAACTCAGGTGACTGTACTGTCTCATTGTACTTCTTCGTAGAGAGTACATTTTTAGAATCCGCAAATGCAGAGCCTGTCCCTCCAAATGTTGTAACTGCCATTCCTGTCGCTAACACTAACGCTAAACTTTTCTTTTTCATGAACCTTCCCCCTAATAAAAATTTTTTTTGAAAAAGAGTAGTTTTATATTAGCATTATGTTTCCACTATTAATATACTAAAAATTCAAATAATTATTTTCTCAAGTTTTGTAGAATTTTGAGGAACAAATATTGAAAAACCCCTTTCCGATTGGAAAGGGGTTTCTGTTAAGAATTTATTAATTCTACTACTTTTTCGCCTTGACCATAAATATCCGATGTCCAAGCATATTGCGGTTCCAATACCACTAATACAGCTACCAAAGCCAAAGCACCAATAATTATTTTTTTCATATTATTTTCCTCCCTTTTCTTCTAATAAATTAATTGCTAATTTATAGTAGTTATTACTTTCCTTAAATTCTAGTAATTCCTCGTGATATCCTGCTAGTTCTAAATAAACCATTTTTAATTCCTTTTTATTTTCTTCGCCTCTAAAAAATGGGATTGCCTCAACTTCTAAAAATCTTTTATAAACATCTTTCGTTTCAAAGTATTTATTCTTAAGCATTGAAAGTATATATAGCATACTTTTATACTTTTCATCCCTCTTGGCAACATCTATTCCTTTATTAACCCAATCTTTCGCTTCTTCAAATTCTTTTAATTCAATACACTGCAAAGCGATCTCATACACTGCATCAATATAATTTAAATCCTCTTCCTTTTTGTACTTTAGGCATTGTAAATAATAATCTTTTGCTTTTGCATAATCTTTTAAGTTATAGTACAAGAAGCCTAAATTATTTAAAGCAATAGCTGTTATACTTTCTTTATCAGCAAAAGAATTTGCTTCCCTCAAAATATTATTATAAATAGATAGTGCCTCATTATATTGCTTTTTTTGTATATAACTCAACGCAATAAGTAACTGGCAATTTATCACATAACGGAATTTATATTCATTCTTAAATCCTTCCATTGCTACATTAGCAAAATGTAAAGTCATATGTTCAACTTCTAATTCATTATAAACAAGAGCCAAATTGAAATATATTCCATTCTCATGATAACCTTGTTCCTTTGCCATTACTTCTGTTCGAGTCAAATACTCCAATGCCTTCTTATATCTATGTTGTAAAAAATAATATAACCCTTTGCTATACGTATATAATAATTTTTGGAATGGTGAATACTTTTTGTACATCTTCTTTAAGCTCTCTAACTCTTTTTCGACAGCAGGAAAATCCCTTTTCATAATTAAATAACGTGTATACAGCAGTTTATAATAATTTATAATTTCAAAATCCAACACATGCTTCATTTCACCTTGCAACTCTTCATATATACGTTCTACTTGTTGCTTGTCTAAATGAACTAGTGCATTCAACCATTCATCCAGCTTCCCCTTCACATCTTCTTCTACATCCCTCAAATCCGTCACGGCAATTTCTAATCTTGCGCAGAGCAATTGTAGAATTTCTTCTGATGCTTCAATCTTTCCATTTTCAATCTTACTTAAGTATGAGACAGAACAAATGCCCTGACATAATTCTTCTTGTGTCATTTTTTGCTGTAGCCGTTTATAAAAGACTTGTTTGCCTATTTTTTCTAATGTTTGTTGCATTGTCCTCCTCCATTCTCATTACCCCCATTACTCTAATAATACATAAAATCTGTAGAAATATAAATTGATAAATATAAATTTTCTAAAAAATATGCATAATTTCATTTTTTTCTCTCTTGACTTCACATCAATATCTCTTCTTTGCTACGAATGGTGAAAAATTGGTATACTATAACCAAATTATGGAGGTGTTCTCGCGATGACTCATTATAAAGACGATAGTTATGCCTTACATACAGACCTATATCAAATCAACATGGCTTATACATATTGGAAAGATGGTATTCATAATCGCCGTTCTGTTTTTGATTTATATTTTCGAAAGCTTCCATTTGAGAACGGCTACGCTGTTTTTGCTGGCCTTGAGAAAATTGTAGAGTACATAGAAAATTTCAGTTTTACTGAAAGCGATATCGCTTATTTAGCAGAATTACAATTTGAAGAAGAATTCCTTCATTATTTACAAAATATGAAATTCACTGGGACGATTCGCAGTATGCAAGAAGGTGAAGTTGTATTTAATAACGAGCCTTTATTACGTGTTGATGCACCACTTGGTGAAGCACAAATTATTGAGACTGCCCTCTTAAATATTGTGAATTACCAAACATTAATTGCCACAAAAGCAGCACGTATGAAACATGCTGCAAGTAATGATGAGCTTTTAGAGTTCGGCACAAGACGTGCCCATGAGTTCGATGCTGCCCTTTGGGGGACGCGTGCTGCCTTTATTGGTGGTTTCTCCTCTACAAGCAACGTTCGTGCTGGGAAACGCTTTGGGATTCCTGTAGCTGGCACACACGCTCACTCTTTCGTTCAAGCATATCGCGATGAATACGTCGCGTTTAAAAAATACGCTGAAACTCATAAAAAGTGCGTCTTTCTCGTTGATACATATGACACATTGAAATCTGGTGTTCCAAATGCGATTCGTGTTGCAAAAGAATTTGGGGATCGTATTGATTTCTATGGCATACGTCTTGATAGTGGTGATATGGCTTATTTATCGAAAAAGGCACGAAAACTATTAGATGAAGCAGGGTTTACAAATACAAAAATTATCGCTTCTAGCGATTTAGATGAATACACAATTATGCACCTTAAATCTCAAGGAGCAAAAATTGACGTATGGGGCGTTGGGACAAAATTAATTACGTCCTTTGAGCAACCTGCATTGGGGGCTGTTTACAAACTAGTTGCGATTGAAGATACTGACGGAAAATTAAATGATACGATTAAAATTTCATCTAACCCTGAAAAAATTACCACTCCAGGACTGAAACGAATTTATCGTATTATCAATCGGGTAAACGATCATGCAGAAGGCGATTATATTGCGTTAGATTCTGAAGAACCTGGAAAAGAAGAGCGCTTAAAAATGTTCCATCCAGTTCACACATATATAAGTAAATTCGTAACAAACTTTGAAGCCCGTGAACTGCATAAAGATATTTTCGTTAACGGTGAAAGAACATATGAACTACCAAGTATATTAGATATTCAAAAATATAATGAACAGAGTCTCTCTCTATTTTGGGAAGAATATATGCGAACTTTAAATCCTGAAGAATACCCTGTCGATTTAAGCCAAGAGTGTTGGGATCATAAAATGAATTACATTCAAACTGTTCGAGAACAAGTTGAAAAAAACATACAAAAGTAACCAGAGAAGTTTCTCCTTCTCTGGTTTTTTCAATACTATATGGATATTTGTAAAAAATATATTAAAATAATAAGACGAATGTTTTTAATTTGTAAATTTTAATATAATACTATTTAAAAGTAAAATAATATTTGATATTATTTTATTGAATCAATTTCAACAAAATCACTAATAAAAAAGGGGACGCAGGTTGCGTCCTCTTTTTTATAAATCTTTCACTCGTAATACACGCATTGCATTTAACACTGCAAGTAGTGTTACACCAACATCTGAGAAAACAGCCTCCCACATTGTTGCAATACCAAAAGCACCAAGTAATAAAACGATCCCTTTTACACCTAAAGCAAAGATGATATTTTGCCACACTATACTTCTTGTACGTTTTGCAATTTTTACAGCTGTCGCAATTTTTGAAGGCTCATCAGTCATAATAACGATGTCTGCCGCTTCAATTGCTGCATCTGACCCTAAACCACCCATCGCAATACCAACGTCTGCACGGGCTAATACTGGTGTATCGTTAATACCGTCACCAACGAAGGCAATTTTTTCTTTTCCGTGCTTCGCTGCATCAATTTTTTCAATCTCTTCTACTTTTTGTTGTGGTAGTAATTCCGCATGAACTTCATCTAAGCCTAATTCTTTACCGACAGCTTCACCAACTGGTTTTGCATCACCAGTTAACATTACTGTCTTTTTAATACCTAGTTCTTTTAATTTTTGAATCGCTTGTTTCGAATCCTCTTTTACCTCATCAGAGATAACAATATAACCTGCATATCTTCCATCTACAGCAACATGAACTAATGTACCTACTGTTTCTGGTTGCTTAAATTCAATATTTTCTTTTCTCATTAATTTTGCATTACCTGCAAAAATTTCTTTTCCTTGTACTTTTACAACTGTACCGTGACCAGAAATTTCGTTATAATCATCGATTATTTTTTCATCAATTGATTTTCCATATGCCTTTCGAATAGATTGGGCAATTGGATGGTTAGAATATACTTCAGCAAATGCCGCATACTCTAATAACTCTTCACTTGTAGTACCTTCGCTCGGTTCCATTTTTGTAACTTTGAAAACACCTTTTGTTAATGTTCCTGTTTTGTCAAAAACAATATATTTCACATCATTTAAAGCTTCTAAATAGTTACTACCTTTTACTAACACACCACTTTTAGATGCACCACCAATACCTCCAAAGAATCCAAGAGGAATGGATACAACTAACGCACATGGACAAGAGATTACTAAGAACACTAAAGCTCTATAAATCCACTCAGAGAATGTAGCTCCTTCTAAAATAAGTGGTGGAATAAACGCCATGATTGCCGCTGTAATAACTACAACTGGAGTGTAGTAACGTGCAAACTTCGTAATAAAGTTTTCCGTTGGTGCTTTTTTACTGCTTGCATTTTGAACTAAATCTAAAATTTTCGATACAGTTGATTCACCGAATTCTTTTGTAACTTCAATTGTCAACACACCGTTTTGGTTCACAAAGCCACTTAATACATCATTTCCAACTTCAACTTCACGTGGTACAGATTCACCTGTTAATGCTGAAGTATCTACCATTGATGTTCCTTCAATTACTTTTCCGTCTAACGGCACTTTCTCACCTGGCTTAACGATAATATAATCGCCAATTTGTACATCTTCTGGTGATACTTGTTTCGTTTCATTTCCAACCTTTACATTCGCATAATCAGGACGAATATCCATTAATGAAGTAATTGATTTTCGAGAGCGGTTTACCGCAATGCTTTGGAATAGTTCTCCTACTTGATAAAATAGCATTACTGCTACAGCTTCTGAGTATTGTTGAATTGCAAAAGCTCCTACAGTTGCAATTGCCATTAAGAAGTTTTCATCAAATACTTGGCCACGAGTTATGTTTCTTATCGCTCTCCAAACGATATCTCCACCTATTAATAAATAAGCAAGGACGAATAACGGAATTGTTACCATTTGTGGTAAGCCCGCTAATGCAGCAATTGCTGTCAAAATTCCGCCGACCACTAATCTCCCTACCATCTTTTTCACATTTGCTTCACCATGATCATGACTATGCCCGTGGTCATGACCGTTCTTCTCTTCACGAACAACTTTCACGTCTGGCTCTAACTTTTGAACGACATTTGTTATATTTGCTACAGTCGCTTCTAGTTCTCTTTTATTCGCAACTTCTACTCGTAGTTTCTTCGATACGAAATCAACAGTTGCTTCTGAGACAGCTGGCATTTCCTTCACTTTATTTTCAATTTTCATTGCACAGTTCGCGCAATCTAAACCTTCTAATATAAATACTTCTTTAGCAATTTTATTTTTTTGTTCTTCTTGCACTTTAATATGCGGTTCTAATTTTGTAACGAGTTGTTTTGCTTCCGTAACAACTTCGTTTTCTTTATTTTGTGCCGTTTCTAAAATCATTGTCTTTGTTGCAAAGTTTACAGAGCAAGAATTTACTCCTTCTATATTCCCAACACCTTTTTCAATTTTCATTGCACAATTCGCACAATCTAAACCTTCTAACATCAGTTTCTTTTTCACTAACGCTTCAGCCATCGTTCTCCCTCCTCGCGTTCTTTTTATTCTTCTTCGTTTACGTGTTCAAACGCTTGCTCGAAGATATGAATTACGTGCTGGTCAGCTAACGAATAATAAACAACCTTTCCTTCTTTACGATTCTTCACAAGTTTCGCTTGCTTTAACACACGAAGCTGATGCGAAATAGATGATTGTGTCATTCCTAATAAATAAGCTAAATCACAAACGTACATTTCAGCTTCAAATAGCGCATGTAATATTCTCGTACGTGTACGGTCACCTAATACTTTAAATAGTTCTGCTACTTTACTTAAACTTTCATCAGTTGGAATTGTTTGTTTTACTTGCTCTACAACTTCTTCATGAATTATCGTTTGAGAACATGTCTCTTGTGGTGTTTCTACTTTATTTCCAGCCATTATAGCTCACCTCTTTAATTGAACATATGAACAATCATTCATATATCTTATACTCTTATTATATGAGCGCCTACTCATATGTGTCAATGAAATCTGATTTTTTTTTATGAACATTCCGTTCACATTTTAATAAGTCGTATACATATTTTCCGCACCCTCTATATTCTCATACAAAAAAGGATGCACAATTCGCACACCCCTTTTTACTTACTTTTCATTTTCACCGCATCCACAATTAAAGAAACAAATCCTAACTGATTATCCCGATTTCTATGGTCAAAACGTTTCGAACGATAAATAAATCCATCTTTCTCATTCCAATCATTATAGTGAAACTTACCATTCTCATCACAGTATCTAAGAGCCTCACTTGAAAACCTGCTGATTCAAACATGGACGTGATTGTTTTATAGTTATGAACAATTTTATGGCTTGCTGCAGGATGATCTAATGGACCAGGTCCACCTACTTGTACCCCTTGTTGATATTCTTCATCTGGAAAAAATGCATCTGGTACTGCACAACGAATATATCCATTCTCCATTAAAAACTCATAACAAATTTTTGCAGCTTCAATTCCTTCTTCATATGATAAATGCTCCCATACATGTTCTGCCAAAATTACTGATAAAGAATTAGATTGAAATTTATCAAGCCAAGTTTCTCTCCGTAATAAATTTAATTCTTCTTCATTCGTATGTAACCAACCAGGGTTATTATTATAACCCTCTGCTCCAACTACAACTTTTGTTTCTTCCATTTTGCTCCCACCCTTTTTCATATTCCGACATAAAAATTCAATAAAGTAATATACATTCCCTTTATTTCAACAAAAGAAAAAGCCTTGCGCGCTCCCTAGACGCACAAGGCTTACTATACTTATATCCCTTTTAATTAAGCTTTTAATTAGCTTGTTCTAAATTATCCTGCGAACTTCCATCGTCTTTTAAATGACTATGTTTTTTCGAATAAACAAAGTATACAACTACTCCAATTGCTAACCAAGCACCGAAGTACATCCATGTTTTTAATGGTAGATTTACCATTAAGAATAGACAACATGCAATCGAAATAATCGGCAAGATCGGTACAAGTGGTACCATAAATCCACGTTGTAATTTTGGATGTGTTTTACGAAGAATAATAACTGACACACCAACCATCGCAAATGTTAACAACGCTCCAATATTCGCTAAATTCGACAATTCTTTTAAATCGATAAATCCAGCAATTAAAGCACTACCAATTCCTGTTAACCAAACTGTAAATGTTGGCGCTTCTGTCTTTTTATTAATTTTCGCGAAAGATTCTGGCAATAAACCGTCACGGCTCATCGCAAAGAATACACGTGTCGTTGCATAAATGTAAGCAAAAATTACTGCCATAATACCAATTACAGCTCCAATTGCGATTACACCTGCTACTTTATCTTGTCCTACAACTTCTAACACATATGCCATAGCTTCTGGTACATCTAATTCTTTATAAGAAACCATACCCGTCATAACGAGACAAACTACAACATAAATGATTGTACAAATGACT
The DNA here is from genome assembly GCF_045291115.1 of Bacillus sp. PPSBB_2. NCBI lineage: Bacteria > Bacillati > Bacillota > Bacilli > Caryophanales > Bacillaceae > Bacillus > Bacillus sp. PPSBB_2. Next base: position 605,424 of record NZ_CP147983.1, on the reverse strand, counting down.
AACGAAGCGATAATACCAATCGGTAGATCACGTTGCGGATTTTTTACCTCTTCAGCAGAAGTTGCTAATGCATCAAATCCTAAGAAAGCAAAGAATACTGCTGCTCCCCCCGCGAAAACTCCACTTAAACCGTACGGTGCAAATGGTATCCAGTTTTCTGGTTTCACGTAGAATACACCAACTGCAATGAATAAAACAACGATACCAATTTTAATTAATACCATTATGTTATTCACTCGTTTACTTTCTTTCGTACCTCTTGATAATAACCAAGTTATAACTAATGTAACGATAACTGCTGGTAAATTCACCATACCACCTTGAGACGGAATCGTTAGCAGTGCTTTTGGAATTTCAAGCCCTAATCCACTCACTAAGTTATGGAAGTAACCAGTCCATCCGCCAGCTACTGCGGCAGTCGTTACAACATATACGGATAGTAATGTCCATCCCATTAAATGAGCTACAAACTCACCAATTGTTGCATATGAGTATGTGTACACACTACCTGAAACAGGAAGTGTAGAAGCAACCTCTGCGTAACATAATGCTGCAAATCCACAAACGATGGCTGCAATCATGAATGAAAAAATAACTGCTGGACCAGCATCTCTTGCTGCTACTAATCCAGTTAATACTAGAACTCCTGTACCAATTATCGCACCAATCCCTAGCATTGTTAGGTCAAATGCCCCTAGCGTTTTCGTCAAAGTTTTACTTTTACTTTCCCCTAACAATTGCGTAACGGATTTCTTTTTAAATAGGTTGGCCACGATGTATGCCCCCTTTTGCCAAGAAGAGCTAAGAGATCTTCACTCTTAGCTCTTATCATGTTGTTTTATATATTGTTCGATTTTGTTTTGTATAATGCTTCTATTAGCAAGATACTGTTTCTGCTTCTAATAATTCTTTAGCACCTTTGTACTCTACACCGTGAGCTTCTGCAACTGCTTCGAATGTTACATAGCCATCTAATGTGTTAATACCTTTTAGTAATGCAGAGTTGCCTAGGCAAGCTTCTTTGTAGCCTTTGTTAGCAATTTGTACTGCATATGGTACTGTTACGTTTGTTAATGCAAGAGTTGATGTACGTGGAACCGCACCTGGCATGTTTGCAACTGCATAATGAACAACGCCGTGTTTTTCGTAAGTTGGGTTATCATGAGTTGTAATACGGTCAGTTGTTTCGAAAATACCACCTTGGTCAATCGCGATATCTACAACAACAGAACCTGGTTCCATTGATTTAATCATTTCTTCTGTTACAAGTTTTGGAGCTTTTGCACCTGGGATTAATACTGCACCGATTACAAGATCAGACTCTTTAACAGCTTCTGCAATATTGTAAGGATTAGACATTAAAGTTTTTACTTGGTTTCCGAAAATGTCATCTAATTGACGAAGACGTTCTGCACTTAAGTCGATGATTGTTACATCCGCACCTAGTCCAACTGCAATTTTAGCAGCATTTGTACCAGCTTGTCCACCACCGATGATTGTTACTTTACCACGTTTAACCCCTGGAACACCTGCAAGTAAGATACCTTTACCGCCTTTGTTTTTCTCAAGGAATTGTGCACCAATTTGTGCAGCCATACGACCAGCTACTTCACTCATAGGCGCAAGTAATGGTAATGAACGGTTTTCTAATTGTACTGTTTCATATGCGATAGAAACAACTTTTTTCTCGATTAAAGCTTTTGTTAATTCTGGCTCTGGAGCTAAGTGTAAGTATGTGAACAAGATTAAGCCTTCACTGAAGTGTTTGTATTCGCTTTCAATTGGTTCCTTAACTTTCATAACCATTTCCATATTCCAAGCTTCTTCAGCTGTATCAACAATTTTTGCTCCCGCTTCAACATACTGAGCATCTGTGAAACCAGACCCTAAACCTGCACCCTTTTGAATGAATACTTCGTGATTGTTACGAATTAAATGTACAACACCTGCTGGTGTCATTGCCACACGGTTTTCGTTGTTTTTAATTTCTGCTGGTACCCCAATACGCATAATGAAATGCCCCCTTATAATTAACAGAAAAAAGAGATTCTTTTTTCTTTTTGTAATAATTAATAACTTATGTCCTTATTCTAGCATAACTTAAAAGTTATGAAAACGCTAACATATCATTTTCCTAAAGTTTTTATATTTAGAATAGTGTAAATATATAAAACATTGATTCTATTAGGGGTTTCGTGTCATTCCATTATCTTTCACTCTATTTTTATTATACTGCTTCAAAATAAACAGCAATCATTTATTATTTGACAATAATGTAACAATGTAAGAAACCTAAGCGATAACGTATACATATACAGTTATTACTTTACTCAATACTTTAGAGATATATTCTTTTCACAAAAAAACAGCTGCGAGCATTTAGCTAGCAGCTGGGTAACTTATAAATAACTTAGAAAATAAATCATCTGTCGTTTCAGTAATTTTATCAAACAGATCACTTTCTTCCGCTTCTTGCTCTTTTAACATCTTAATTGTTTCACGTGCATCTTCAGGGTAATCGGTTATAATACCATCTACGTTTAACTTATAATATGCCTTTAAATTTTCCATATCATTTACTGTCCATACGTAAATTGGTTTGTTTAACTTCCTTGCTTCTTTTACTAATTTCTTATTTAACATATATTCTTCTGCTACGTAAAAGTCAGCCTTCACATTCTTTAAGTTAGCTCTACTTGCATACAGTATATACCCTACTTTTATATCTGGATTTGCACGCTTAAACTCTTTAATAAGTGGATAGTGTAACGTTTGAATTACACATTGCTTCTCAAATTCATTATCTTTAATCGTTTTTAAGACTTTGTTTACAAAATCTTTTTCGCCCCCATGAAGCTTCACTTCTATATTAAGTTTGATTTTGCCATTTGCTAGCTTAATGATTTCATCAAGTGTACTTATTTGTCCTGAAAGTCCATCTTGACTAAGGGTAAGCTGCCTTAACTCCGCCATCGTTAAATCTGACACATGCACATTGGCATTTGCGAGACGTTTCAGCTTCAAATCATGTATAACCGCTAGTTCACCGTCTTTCGTTTGTAATACATCTATTTCAGCGTAGTCTGCTTTTGCATCAATAGCACCTTGCACAGCTTCTTTCGTATTTTCTACGCCTTTTGATATATACCCGCGGTGCGCCATAATAATCGGTTCTTTATACGAATTTGAAATAAACGTTACAATGAAGGCAACGACCATTCCCGCGGTAATAATTCCTACAATGTATACGCCAATGAATTTCCAACGATGTTTTTGGAAGAAACATTTATCTGCTTTCGTTTTCGAATAATCTAATCCTTCTTCTAATAAAACATCCTCAACTGGAACCTTTTGTAAGTATAATCGCGTAATCGCCATAATATAAAATGGCGTCACGATAAAGCTGAATAAATACAATGTACTCGTTAAAAATACAGAAATCGTTGATTCAGCTAATAATGCAAATGTTCCTTTCGGGTGTGTAAATTCATAAACACCCCATAGGCACAATAAATACATTCCCAAAAACACGACATATACAATTCCAATTGAGATAAAAAATCCTACTAAAAAGAATAGTACTTTAAAAAAGCTTTCCTTTACTAAAGTTGCACTTTTACGTGCTGCCACGCGAAATGGTTTTTGCTCTAAAACAACAATAGGTAGAACGAAAATCCATCGAAGATTCAAATACGCGACTACAGCAAAGAACGTGTAATAACCAACTTGTCCCATCGTTGTCTTAAACAGTTCTCCTGTAATAAAGTTAGGAATTTGAATTTGCGGGATTAATGCCGTTTCATATCCCATATTTAAAAGAGGCAACAATACGACAGCATATAAAATAAATCCTGGTAAGCAATATGTGAAAAGAGTAGGTAAATACGTTACCGTTTTATATAAAATCGGACGTAATTTCACCTTCTGTCTTTTATGAGCGAAATACGAAATAATAATAAGCACCGCAAATTCTGTAAAGATAAGAAACAGTGCTAACAATGATAAAATTACGATTGCTAAGATGCCATAAGGCGTCTTTAAAAACGCTAATAATTCATCATTTGTCGCATTTGCATAACCACCAAAATACAATAACTTATTAAAAATAATTCCAAATAGTGGAACGAACACAATCGCTGCTAATAATTTATAAGCAAGTTGAAAAGTTAATACATTCCAAAAAGCAAATTTAACTGTTTGAAAGGAATGTCTCATTACTCCTGGTATAGATAGTTTTTTACGGTGTTGCATATATTCCTCCAAATTCTAAAACGGTATTTGAGATGGATTCCATATTTCCAGTCCTAATCCATCTTTTTAATAATAATATATTCCGCTTAACATGAACACTCTTATACATATAATGAAAAAAGTGATGGCTACTTCCCATCACTTTTTCATTTATTCTATTTTTTCTCTAGCCCTTGTCCAAATGCTTTCAAGAAGCTAAAACCGAATGTAATAGCTCTATTGATATCTGGATCTTTTAATACTTTAAAGAAATCCATCACTTTTGTTTTTTTACCACTATTTAATTCATCTGTTGCAAATTGCAATCCTGTAACTAAACTTGACGTAATTTGCTTCGTTATTTCTGGGTCAACTGAAGATAACGCTTCTCCTGCCCCCATCATATTGTTGAGTGCATTTTTAACTGGTTCACGATTTAGTTGCTCCACAGCGATTTTTGAAACATCTTCCTTCGCAGCAAGTAAACTAATTGCCGCATCTAATATACCAGCCTTCTGCAACTGTGCTAAAAGCTGCATTGTTTCTTCTACTGCTTCACGATTATTAGATAGCTCATTTAGAAGTTCATCTGCTACTTGCTGTTTCTGTTCTTCCTCTGTTACAACTTTCTTTTTAATTACAGTAATTTCTTTCGCCACTATCTCCGCCCCCTAGTCCACAAGTGATACGTATTGTTTTCTTTGCCATTTTCGCTCGATTTCAACACCGTTTTGCGGATTACGCTTTTTATCTCTCGGGTTTGAAGATGGTAACGGACGATTCCCTTTTTCACGTAATACACGCATCTTTACCATTGTTTGTTTGTACGCTGGTGTACACGTATAAAGATCTGTCGCCGTTCCAGTTAAAATATTGATTGCCTCTTCATTTACCGTTGCATGCATCGGTAAATATAGCTCTTTCCCCGTTACACGATCTGTAACAAGTGCCTGTACTTTAATTTTCCCAAATGGTGATGCTAATTCTACAAGGCCACCATCTTTCACATTGCGCTCTAGGGCAAGTTCAGGCGAGATTTCAACGAACACTTCAGATACTTTAGATAAAATACCAGCCGATTTATTCGTCATATTCCCTTCGTGGAAATGTTCTAACATACGACCATTATTTAAAAGTAAATCATACTCATCTGGCGCTACAACTGGTGGTACCCATTCATCTAATGATAGACGAGCTAGTTTATCCGGGAAGTTAAATCCGTCCACATATAATAGCGGTGTATCGCTACCATCATGGCTACCCCAACATAAACTATTCCATCCTTCTAAACGATCGTATGTTGCCTGAGAATATAAAGGTGCAAGCGATGCAATTTCATCCATGATTTCACTTGGACTTTCATAATTCCAGTCCCCGCCAAGCGCACGAGCTACTTTTTGTAAAATCCACCAGTCTGGCTTGGAATCACCAAGCGGCTTCAATACTTCATATAATCTTTGAATACGGCGCTCTGTATTCGTAAATGTTCCCTCTTTTTCTAAGCTTGGTGCTGCCGGTAAAATAACATCAGCAAAACGAGCTGTTTTCGATAAGAACATATCTTGAACAACAAGGAAATCTAAATTCGCTAAAATATGTTGTACATGGTTGGCATTCGAATCTACTAAAGCCATTTCTTCACCCATAACATACATACCACGCAGTTTTCCTTCATCTGCTGCCAGTAACATTGCAATATTATTTAAGCCTGGTGCTTTCGGAATTGTAGTACCGTATGCTTTTTCAAATTTCGCACGAAGCACATCATCTGAAACCGCTTGGTAACCTGGAAGCCAGTTTGGTAATGTTGCCATATCACAAGCGCCTTGTACGTTATTATGTCCGCGTAATGGGTATGCACCTGCACCAGGACGACGATAGTTACCCGTAACAAGCAATAGATTTGAAATTGCTGCTGAAGTTGTACTTCCTCCAGTATTTTGAGTTACACCCATTCCCCAAAGTACACAAGTACCATCTGCTTCATATACCATACGTGCCATTTCTTTCAGATTTTCTTTCGAAATCCCCGTAATTTCTTCTGTATAATCAAGCGTATACTTTTCTACCATTTTGCTATATTCATCAAAATTCTTCACATTTTCAGCTATGAACTTTTTATCGTGCCAATCTTGATCAATAATATATTTCGTAATACCAGCGAGCCATACGTAATCAGTTCCTTGGCGCGGATGAATGAATAAATCCGCACGCTCTGCCATTTCATGTTTACGAAGATCCGCCACAATTAATTTTTGGTCATGTAATTTATGAGCACGTTTTACACGCGTTGCAAGTACAGGATGTCCTTCTGTCGGATTTGCTCCAACGATAATGACAAGGCCTGCTTCCGCAATATCTTTCACTGTTCCAGCGTCCCCGCCCATACCGACAGTTTTAAATAAACCGTCTGTTGCTGGAGATTGACAATAACGGGAACAGTTGTCTACATTATTCGTTCCATATATTTGACGGGCTAGTTTTTGCATAAGATAATTTTCTTCATTCGTTACTTTCGAAGAAGAAATAAACCCAAATGCATCACTTCCATATTCCGATTTAATATGCTGCATATTGGATGCAACAACTTCAAGAGCCTCTTCCCATGAAGCTTCAACAAACATATCTCCTTGGCGAATTAATGGCTTTGTAATACGATCTTCACTGTTTACAAAATCCCATCCAAATTTGCCTTTTACACATGTTGAAATACCGTTAACCGGCGCATCTGAAACAGGCTGCACTTTCAAAATGTGGCGGTCTTTCGTCCATACTTCAAATGAACAACCTACACCACAAAATGTACAAACTGTTTTTGTTTTATTCACTTTCGTCTTACGCATCGCAGCCTCTACTTCTGAAACTGCTAAAATACTACTATATCCCGGCTCTACATCCTTTACAAAATCAATCATCGGATCTAACACATCCGGTTTCAATCCTGTCATGAATCCAGCTTCACCTAACATTGATTTCTCCATCAACGCATTACATGGACATACTGTTACACATTGCCCGCAACTTACACAAGATGAGTCATTTATACTTACACCATTGTCCCATATAACACGTGGACGGTCTAAGCTCCAATCAATCGATATAGTTTCATTCACTTGTAAGTTTTGACATACTTCTACACACTGTCCACAAGCAATACATTGATTTGGATCATATCGATAAAACGGATGTGACATATCCACTTCACACGCACTTACTTTTGGCTCATACGGATATTTCTGTTCCTCAATTCCCATCATATGTACTGTATTGTGGACTTTACAGTTACCATTATTGTTATCACAAACGGTACAATACAGTAGATGATTCTCTAATATTCGATCCATTGCCTCAGTCTGTGCCTCTTTTGCACGCTGGGACTGTCTTTCGATATGCATACCGTTCTCTAATTTCGTTGAACAAGCACGCAATAACTTTCCATTTACTTCTACAATACACGTATCACAAGTTTGAATTGGATCTACTTCTGGTACATGACAAATTTGAGGATGTTCCAAATTACTCTCGTTAAATAATTGTAGTATCGTCTTTTCACCTGATGCAGAAAATTCTTTACCATCGACGGTTACACGGACTGTCTGTTCTGCCATAGTTTCCCCTCTCCTTACAACCAACTGTACAACACAATCATGAATCCGTTTTCAAAATCGCATTACTGTACATATTTTTGAAACGCTCTACCCAAATACTTTCTTATGAAGTCGATTCTAGATGTTATAAGGTATAACTACGAAAGCTTGAAAATATCACTATTCTACAGTTCTATTATATCGTACATATACAATAATAACCAAAATAATCTGTGATCTTCTTGTTAATAGGTGTTTTTATTTTTCCCATTGTTTTATGATAAATGTGGGAGAGAAATACATATAAAAGTCTAGTGGTAATAAGTCAAGAGTAAAACAAGACTGATTTTTTCTAGGTGCGATTTTTTCAGCATACGGAAATAGACCCGACCAAAAATGAAATTTTTTCGGGCCGTTTCCAAGATTGCGTCAATAACAAAGTGTTATTTTTCTATCACGCTCCTTGGTGGCGTGTAGAGTTGATGGTTACGTAGTAGCGTATCCACCAGACGCACAAATTTTCTTGCGGTTAAGACGATGGCTCTTTTGTGTTGATGTTTGGGTGTTTCTTTGTATTTCTTTTGATAAAATGCTTGATATTCAGGCAAATATCTTCTTACTGAATTGGCAGCCTCAACTAAGTAATAGCGAAGATAACGATTGCCTTGTTTGGTTAAGGGCGTATTTTCAGACTGATAATTTCCAGATTGCTTGATTTTCCAGCTTAATCCGGCATATTTAGCTAGTTTCGTTTGGTCTTCAAATCGTTGGATTTGTCCGATCTCAGCTAGTAATCCAGCAGCATACACTTTTCCAACACCAGGAATACTCGTCAAGCATTGGTATTCTGGTAGGACCATTACGAGCTGTTCAATTGCCTTATCAAGGTCTTTGATACTGGCTTCGAGTGCACGAATTTCGCGAGCAAGAATACTCAGGATAATATTGATGGATTCTTGAGCGACTTCTCCTAAACGATAAGACATAGTAATGGCTCGTTGAATCGTTTTCGCTAATCCTTCTGGATTTTTAAACCGGCCGTTACCTTTTTCTTGAAGCAAAGAGGCGAAATCTGTTAAAGGCATTTGAGCTAATTCTTCTAACCCATAATCTTCTGTCATTAAAGCGATTAAGGTAGCTCCAAATACAGAAGAAGGAGTTTCGCTATTCTTTAACTCACGCGTGAGCGTGTTGCATTTGTAAGTTAAATTTTCGAGAAAATGTTGTTTCGTTTCTACAAGTTGTCCAATTAATTGGTAACGTGTGCGAGTTAAACGTTGAAGAGCCATATATTTCTCTTCTTTAATGGGAGACGTAGTGAATCTTTGGATTCTTAAAAAGTCAGCGATTCGCATCGCATCATTTTTATCTGTTTTATCTTCATCAAATATTCGACTGAATTGCTTGATGCGAAAAGGATTTTCGATGGTAACGACGGTATTTATACGCTTTAATTCTCGATCCTCATTAAAAAATGTAGCAGGATGAAAGCTGTACATAGAAGTTGACTCCATGCCTATGACGATTTGAGAAAACGAGTACACATTTTGAAATTCTAAAATTTTTTGTTTAATTTGATGAGCGCCTTTCACGTCATTTCCGAGACTCGCTTCAAGAAGAATTGTCAATTGGTTATCGTCTGATAAAAAGCACACATCTAGTTTCTCAGAGCTGACATCTAATCCGACAAATAAGTTCATTTGGAAGGACCTCCTTTCATTGGTTATTTGGAATATGCTTCGATACTATGGGATTTCCCAGAAGCTCATTGCGTAACCACAACCTCGCCTACGAGAATACAATGACAACTTTTGGGGGCTACCTTTTGAACTACTATCCAAAAGCCCAATCAGTTATCGAAACAGCTAGTGTGTTGGTAGTGATAGCAATGNGTCTAGTGGTAATAAGTCAAGAGTAAAACAAGACTGATTTTTTCTAGGTGCGATTTTTTCAGCATACGGAAATAGACCCGACCAAAAATGAAATTTTTTCGGGCCGTTTCCAAGATTGCGTCAATAACAAAGTGTTATTTTTCTATCACGCTCCTTGGTGGCGTGTAGAGTTGATGGTTACGTAGTAGCGTATCCACCAGACGCACAAATTTTCTTGCGGTTAAGACGATGGCTCTTTTGTGTTGATGTTTGGGTGTTTCTTTGTATTTCTTTTGATAAAATGCTTGATATTCAGGCAAATATCTTCTTACTGAATTGGCAGCCTCAACTAAGTAATAGCGAAGATAACGATTGCCTTGTTTGGTTAAGGGCGTATTTTCAGACTGATAATTTCCAGATTGCTTGATTTTCCAGCTTAATCCGGCATATTTAGCTAGTTTCGTTTGGTCTTCAAATCGTTGGATTTGTCCGATCTCAGCTAGTAATCCAGCAGCATACACTTTTCCAACACCAGGAATACTCGTCAAGCATTGGTATTCTGGTAGGACCATTACGAGCTGTTCAATTGCCTTATCAAGGTCTTTGATACTGGCTTCGAGTGCACGAATTTCGCGAGCAAGAATACTCAGGATAATATTGATGGATTCTTGAGCGACTTCTCCTAAACGATAAGACATAGTAATGGCTCGTTGAATCGTTTTCGCTAATCCTTCTGGATTTTTAAACCGGCCGTTACCTTTTTCTTGAAGCAAAGAGGCGAAATCTGTTAAAGGCATTTGAGCTAATTCTTCTAACCCATAATCTTCTGTCATTAAAGCGATTAAGGTAGCTCCAAATACAGAAGAAGGAGTTTCGCTATTCTTTAACTCACGCGTGAGCGTGTTGCATTTGTAAGTTAAATTTTCGAGAAAATGTTGTTTCGTTTCTACAAGTTGTCCAATTAATTGGTAACGTGTGCGAGTTAAACGTTGAAGAGCCATATATTTCTCTTCTTTAATGGGAGACGTAGTGAATCTTTGGATTCTTAAAAAGTCAGCGATTCGCATCGCATCATTTTTATCTGTTTTATCTTCATCAAATATTCGACTGAATTGCTTGATGCGAAAAGGATTTTCGATGGTAACGACGGTATTTATACGCTTTAATTCTCGATCCTCATTAAAAAATGTAGCAGGATGAAAGCTGTACATAGAAGTTGACTCCATGCCTATGACGATTTGAGAAAACGAGTACACATTTTGAAATTCTAAAATTTTTTGTTTAATTTGATGAGCGCCTTTCACGTCATTTCCGAGACTCGCTTCAAGAAGAATTGTCAATTGGTTATCGTCTGATAAAAAGCACACATCTAGTTTCTCAGAGCTGACATCTAATCCGACAAATAAGTTCATTTGGAAGGACCTCCTTTCATTGGTTATTTGGAATATGCTTCGATACTATGGGATTTCCCAGAAGCTCATTGCGTAACCACAACCTCGCCTACGAGAATACAATGACAACTTTTGGGGGCTACCTTTTGAACTACTATCCAAAAGCCCAATCAGTTATCGAAACAGCTAGTGTGTTGGTAGTGATAGCAATGGCTCGGGTAACAGACTTTTTATCGTAGACAGAGCTACAGGGGAAATGAGCAAATTCCCGATGGATCCTTTCCATACATCCATTGTATCTGGGAAATTCAATAATATCGAAACAAATTCCGTAAGGAATCTTGTTATCTATTTTTTTTAAAATCAGGGTAATTAGAAAGCAGAAATACTGATCTAAACTATATTCTACGAGGGGAATTAAATATGGGGCCTACGCAAGAGACTTATACAATTGTACGTTATCAATCTGGTACATTTTCAAAACAACTGGATGAGATTGTTACAGAATCTCCTATTACTATTAAATTGAATGGTGAAGAATATGTAACAGTCGTATGCACACCAAATTATATTGAAGATATGGTAATTGGTTTTTTAATTTCTGAGGGGATTATTTCTTCCTATAACGATGTTGAAGAACTATGGGTTCAAAAAGATAACGGAATTGTCCATGTAAAATCATCAAAAGTGAATCCGCTCTATCAAACTTTATATAATAAACGATACGTCACTTCTTGCTGCGGAAAAGGTAGACAAGGTTTTATTTTCGTAAACGACGCAGCAAAAGCAAAAGACTTACATGATATACACGTAAAAATTACTCCTGAAGAATGTTTTTACTTAATGAATACTTTACAACAATCTTCCACTACCTTCCGCCAAACTGGTGGTGTTCACAATACCGCGCTATGTGATCGAAATAATATCCTTCTATCAAGAATGGATATCGGAAGACATAATGCATTAGACAAAATATACGGTCATTGTTTACGCAATGATATATCTGTTAAAGGAAAAATTATCGCATTTAGCGGACGTATTTCATCTGAAATTTTACTCAAAGTTTCAAAAATCGGATGTGAAATTGTTCTATCTAAATCTGCCCCAACAAAACTAGCATTGCAACTTGCCCATGATTTAGGCATTACAGTCGTAGGGTTTATTAGAAATGACTCTTGTAATATTTACACACATCCAAAACGAATTGATGGCTATCAATCCAATGTTTAAAAAATAACTCCTCAATCGAGGAGTTATTTTAGTTATAAAAATGTAACATATTAAACACTTGAATAGTTAATAAAGTTAATATATAATTTCATTACATAATTAAAACAAAACATTGTAGCATATATCTTTTCATTCTTTTACAAATTAAAAGAGACTTCTAACAAAACGCATACACATTCTTATAAAAGCAATGGATTTATTTTATTTAAAATCGACCAAGGAGGTTACAACGATGGAAATTCGCTTATTAACGACAGAGGACGCAGAAATATATTTAAAAGTTTGTATGGAAGGTTTAACGAAGAACCCGGAAGCTTTTAGCTCTTCTTATGAAGATGTTCTTAAACATGAGGATCCTGTAGCTGCTATGGCAAAACGATTAAGCAATCCGGATAAGTATACTCTAGGGGTCTTCAAAGATAACGATTTAATTGGTATCGCTACTTTAGAAACAAAGCCTTTCATTAAACAAGAACATAAAGCAAAAATTGGCTCCGTTTTTGTTTCCCCAAAAGCACGTGGTCTCGGAGCAGGACGAGCTCTAATTAAAGCAATTATTAAAAATGCCGATAAATTACATGTAGAACAACTTATGCTCGATGTTGTAGTTGGTAACGATGCAGCAAAAAAATTATATGAGTCATTAGGTTTCCAAACTTACGGCGTACAAGAGCGTTCATTAAAACATAACGGTCAATATTGGGACGAGGAACATATGGTTCTGTTCTTAAATGATTAATACTTCAATATAAGGTGAAACTTTACTCAGTGGGGGAGTTTTCCAAAAACATCTTTCTTAATAAGAAAGATGTTTTTTTCATTACAACAATGTAATCTTCATGTCACCTTTATCGATCGTACCAAACCTTTCCATTCATTATACTAAAAATATAAAGTGAAACTTTACTCAGTGAGGAACTACATCCCACGCTGATCGCATGTACTTGATATGTAGAGGAGAATGTGACATGAAACAAAACAAACGAGCTATGCTTTTAATATTTACTACAGCAATTGTAACTTCTGGATTAGCAATTTTACCTTGGTTTATTATATGAACACTCCCCCTAACAATGAAAAAAGCTGATTGCTTCTTAAGAAGCAATCAGCTTTTTTCATATTATAAAATCCCCAAAATTTTATTTACGCAACTTATAATAATAACCATAGATACGGCAACGCACATGACAACCGTATTACGATCTTGCTTTTCTTTTTTTGAAATTTCTTCTTTTGAATTCATGTGTATGATCTCCTTTTAAAAAAAGTGTGAGATAGGAAATTTTTCTTATCCGATGCGAGGTGAATACGAAAACCCTCTCTATCTCACATACACAATAGAATGGAATTGTCATTTTATAAATAAAATGACATGACGTTATGTCGCAACATAGGGTATTTTGTGTCGCTACGTTTTCTATTATAAAAAATAGTTGTGCAAAACTAGTGCATTTTTTATGTCAATTACTCTGAGCGAAAAAATCAGCCCTCCATTCAATCACATAAAAAGAGTTTTTTATTATTTTCATGTAAACTATACAAGTAGAATGAACAGTTTGGGGTGCACAAGATTATGGTAAAAATTTTATTAGTAGACGATGAAGAACGTATGTTACGATTATTAGATCTGTTCTTAAGCCCTCGCGGCTATTTTTGTATGAAAGCTACCTCTGGCCTTGAAGCACTAAAATTAATCGAACAAAAAGAATTCGATATTATTTTATTAGATGTTATGATGCCAAGTATGGATGGATGGGATACTTGCTATCAAATTCGTCAAATTTCCAACGTTCCTATCATTATGTTAACAGCTCGCAACCAAAACTACGATATGGTGAAAGGCCTCACGATGGGCGCAGATGATTATATTACAAAACCATTTGATGAGCATGTATTAGTCGCACGAATCGAGGCTATATTACGCCGTACAAAAAAAGATGGCTTTGTTAGTTTCAATGGTATTGAGTGGGATAAAACGAAACATACTGTCACAGTTTATGATGAAAAAATCTCATTAACTCCTATCGAATTTTCGTTACTCGGACTATTTTTACAAAATACAAACCGTGCTTATAGCCGAGATGATTTAATCGAAAAAATTTGGGGCTATGAAACAGATATCGAATATAGAACAATTGATTCACACATTCGTAATATCCGTGATAAACTACGCAAAAAAGGATTTCCTATTGAAGATTACCTAGAAACGGTCTATAAAGTCGGATATAAATGGAAAAGTGAATAATTACTTCGGTCAGTGGGAAATCGTATACCACTGACTCTTTATTATGAATAAGGTATGGTGAAAAAATGAGTAAACTTTCCCTTAAAATTGGGACATACTTTTTAATATTAGCTTTATGTATTGAAACAATTGCCTTCGTATCTTTTTATAAAAGTCTTTCAAAAATGCGTATTGTAGAGGAAACAGATGCTCTTTTAGAGAAAGGTAATCGCTATAGTAAAAAAATTAAAAGCCGCGAGAGACGGGATGAATATTATAAAGAAATGAAACACGCTGAACATAATAAAAATCCTAAACGTCCTGTGTACCCTGAGTTCGATATTACGAATGAGGCTGCACACTTAGTTGAATCGGAATCAATTTCTAACTCCGATATAGCTATCATTATTACTGACCATAACGGCAAAATTATTTCCACCTCAGAACCCGTAACAAAAGATATGCAAAAACAACTTACTTGTAAAACAGAAACTGTCCCAGACGGCGGATTGGTCGTTGAAAGGAACTGGAAAAAATCAAAGTTCATCACAACAGTAAGCCCACTTAACACAACAAAGTTTCAAGGAAAGCTATATATGTTATTAAAAACATCTTTCCTAGAAAATATGTTACTTAAACTCATGAACCAATTTCTTATCATTAGCGTTTTAACAATTATTTTAACAACAATTTCTGTCTTTGTTTTTTCACGCGTTATTACAGAACCACTTGTAAAAATGAAGAGAGCGACAGAAAAAATGTCAAAATTAAACAAGCCAATTCAATTAGGTATTAAACGAAATGATGAACTTGGAAGTTTAGCAAAAACAATTGAAGATTTATCGAGTGAACTTACGTATATGAAAAAAGAGCGCAATGAATTTCTCGCTAGTGTCGCTCATGAACTATTAACTCCATTGACCTATATGAAAGGTTATGCGAAGGTAGCAAAGAGAGACTCTTTAACAAAAGAGGAGCGAGAAGAATACTTACAAATTATTGAGGATGAAACGGATAGTGTAACCGATCTCGTCCAAGATTTATTTATGCTTGTACAATTAGAACAACACCAATTTGTTATAAAAAAACAAAAAGTGCTTCTTCAGCCATTTTTAGAACGAATGGTTGAAAAAACAAAAACAACATTAACAAATAAGCAAATGCAACTTCATGTATATTGCAAAGATGATTTAGAAGTTTGCATAGACGAAAGACGTATGGAACAAGTTATGTTAAATTTATTACACAACGCTTATCAACATTCGCCAGAAAACACATCCATTACGATACGTGTACTCATGGAAACAGATTCTTTTACAATAAGTGTACAAGATGAAGGTGAAGGTATTCCTGAAGAAGATATCCCGCATATTTTTGACCGTTTTTATCGTGTTGATAAATCCAGAACACGAGCTACAGGCGGAAAAGGCATCGGGCTAGCTGTTGCAAAAGAAATTGTAGAATTGCATAATGGTTCTATTCTAGTAACAAGCCAATTAGGAGCGGGAACAAACTTTATAATCGAGCTACCTTTTGAATAATATGCGTGTGAAAACACCAGTAGTAGTAAACACTACTGGTGTTATTTTGTTCATAACAACAGCTCATATAAGCTAAGCTTTTGAAATTATTCTTATTTCAATATAAAATAAAGGTACATTTGCAAAGATTTGGAGGGTGATATAATTGGATATCCATGTATTAACAAAAGACGAAGCAGAAATTTACTTAGAACTTCGCGTAGAAGGATTAAAGCAAAACCCTGAAGCATTCAGCTCTTCTTATGAAGATATTATTAATAAAGAGTGTGCGATTGAATATAAAGCACAAAAATTAGCACAAGACGAAAACTATACGCTAGGTGCATTTAAAGATGGAAAATTAATCGGGGTTGCAACACTGGAAACGAAACCATATGTAAAACAAGAACATAAAGCTAAAATCGGTTCTGTATATGTATCTCCAAAAGCACGCGGACTTGGAGCAGGAAAAGCACTTATTAAAGAATGTCTTGAGCTTGCTAAATCTTTAGAAGTAGAACAAGTTATGCTTGATGTTGTTGTTGGCAACGATGGAGCGAAAAAACTTTATGAATCATTAGGTTTTAAAACATTCGGTGTACAAGAACGTTCATTAAAATATAACGGACAATATTGGGATGAAGAGCATATGGTCTTATTCTTAGATGAAAATAAATAATAAAAAACATCCTCATGTTTGGAGGATGTTTTTTACTTTCTTGTAAACCATGCCGTGTGTAATAATTGAATCGCTTTCGCAATCTCGCCCTCTGATAATATCGCAAACCCAAGTAAAACTACATTCTCAGGCGCCGTACCGTCTTTATAGTACGTAGACACAGGATATATTTTGATACTATGTTTCGCAGCTTCTTGAATTAATTCTTCTTCCCGCATTCCATTATGCACTTTTAATAAAATGTGTAATCCCGAATCTTCTCCTATCACTTCAACACGATTAGAGAAATACTTCTCTATTTCAAAAACAAGTCGATCTCTCTTCTTTCGGTAGACGACACGCATTTTATGAATATGTTTTTCCCAATAGCCTTCATTTAAAAATCTTCTAATCACTTCTTGGTCCATTCTTGAAACACTTTGTGTATAAAATAAATATTGCTGTTGATACTTTTTAATTAATTTCTTCGGCAACACCATATAGCTCATCCGTAGCGATGGCAATAATGCTTTAGATAGCGTCCCCATATAAATAACTTTCCCCTCTGTATCTAACCCTTGCAGCGCCGGTATAGGCTTTCCAGAATAGCGAAATTCACTATCGTAATCATCTTCAATAATATACCTGCTCTCTTCTTTCTTTGCCCATTGTAAAAGCTGCACCCTTCTCGTAATAGGCATAATCATTCCATATGGAAACTGATGGGAAGGTGTAACAAATACAACATTCGCATTGCTATTTTCTAAATCTGCAATACAAATTCCATCTCTATCTAAAGATAACATTTGGACTCTTGCTTCTCCCTGTTCAAAAACAACCATCTTTCTATGATACCCTGGGTTTTCAACTGCATAATTGCTTCCCTTTAACAATTGAAACAATAGTTTCACTAATATTTGTGTTCCCGCTCCTAATACAATTTGACTAGCTGAACAACGTACACCTCTAGATTCATACAAATAATTCGTAATCTCTTCTCTTAAGCTCGCTTCTCCTTGAGGGTGTCCTAGAAAGAGAAGTTCGTTATTATGCGGCTGCCATATTTCATTTACAATTTTCCGATACATATTGAATGGAAAAGCATTTGTATCAATTCCTGTTTGTGTAAAATCAAATTTATAACTCTTCTCCTGAAACGGTACTTCTTCTATTCTCTCTCCGCTATCCTCTACATGAGCCATTTGCTCAATCTTGCATACAAAATAACCTTTTCTCGATATCGACTCAATATAACCTTCTGCAAGTAATTGTTCGTACGCTGCCTCTACTGTATTTTTACTTACTTGTAAATGTATCGCTAACTTTCGCTTAGCCGGTAATTTCGTAAAAGGGACAATTGATCCATCTTTAATCTCTTTTTTTATATACTCATACAATTGCACATATAATGCCTTTTTACTATTCATATTTAAATTAGGCGTTAATTCTAACATAGTATCTGACCCCTTAATAAAACTAAAATCTGATACTTTTTACAGTACCAGAAGTTATATATAATTCCTATTATCATGTCACACATAAAAAATCAAATACCGGAGAGGAGAAACATGATAATGAACAATGGTAGACGTATCGGACTTATTATGATTATTACAGGGGCTACATTATGGGGATTATCTGGTCCAATGATTCAGTGGCTATTTCAGCATACTAATGTATCCTCAATTGATTTTTTAACAATTCGATTGTTGCTTGCAGGAATATTTATTTTGTCTTTCTTACTTATAAAGAAACAAAATATATTTCAAATTTGGAAACACCCTAGATATTCTATACAACTTATTATTTTTTCTATTCTCGGCATGCTCGGTGCGCAATACGCCTTTATCGAAACGGTTCATATTAGTAATGCAGTCACAGCAACGCTATTTCAATTTCTAGGTCCTGTTCTTATTACCATGTATGTTGCATTTGAACAAAGAAAATTCCCTGCTTCCATGCAACTATTCGCAATTATAGCCGCGCTAATAGGAACATACTTTATTATTACAAATGGCTCAATTGAAAATATTGTTTTATCCAAAGAAGCTATTATTTTTGGACTATTAACAGCAATCGGATTTGCATTTTATACCCTTCATCCGGCTTCTCTCATTAAAGAATGCGGGACAACTGTAGTAATTGGTTGGGGGATGTTAATCGGAGGAATTGCACTACTTATTTATAATCGTTCATTCGGGTGGAATCAATTTTCACAAACCCTTACACTAAAAACTTTTTCTATGCTTATTCTTATCATTATTAGTGGTACCCTTTCTTTCCTTCTATATATCGGTAGTCTTAAATATTTAGCAGCAACAGAAACAAGCATTTTATCTAGCATTGAACCCCTTGTAGCTGCCATCGTTTCAATCACTTGGCTAAATGAATCTTTTGGAACATATCAATTATTAGGCGGCGTATGTATCGTTCTGTCCGTTATTTTTTTGACGATGCCTCAAAAAGAAACCGAACCAACCTATACAACGGAACAAATATAAAATGAAACTTTAATTAGTGGGGACTATCTCCCACTAATTATTAACCTACACCAATCGGGCTTTTACGTGATAAAAATGTCAAAAGAGGTCGTACAAAACTTACGACCTCTTTTTATACTTTAAAGGAATTGTCCCGCCTTCTAGCAAATACAATTACACTAACAATAAAAACTAGGAGTGTGGCACCATGAAAAAAATCGGAACTATGCTACTTCTCTCCTTCCTCATCACTGGATGTACACAAACGCAACCGGATTCAAAAGAACAAAAAAAAGACGTAATAGCAACGTCATCCACTCAAGTGAACGCACCTTCCTTCTTTCACCTTAGTGTTTTAAAAGATGTAAATTGGGAAGAAGCACCCTCATTCATAGACGGAAAAATACCTTTAAAAGGCATCGAAGGTAAAGTCGCAATGGCTGATAGTCCTATTATCGCAAATGAACAAAATGAAATAATGTGGTACTTTCTAGATTCTGAAATACCAACTGGAAAATTGTCTATTATTGCGCTAAAACAAGGATCTGTAACTCCAACACCAGTACTCTTTCAAAAAGAAACTTCCAAACAAACTTGGACTACTTCAAATACAATCGATTCTACTACAAGCGAACTCCCTCTCGCTATGTCACTACCTTCATCTGGATTATGGTTATTAAATATATATGTGAATGAAAAATATTATAATCAGTTTGTAATCACCGCTGAGTAAAGTGACAAAAATAAGCCACTTTCTTACAACAATGTAATTTCTACGTCATGTACTTCGATAGTTGAATTATCTCTCTTCTCTTATACTTAAAGTAAGAAATGAAACGAGGAGAGATGAGAGATGAAAAAAATGATGGAAGTGATCGTAGCAGTAACTGAGGTTTTAGTGAATGGTAAACAAGTTGCAATGGAATTAAATAAATAGTGAAGAAACATAAATAATTCTACACTTCTTCATTATTTTGATTTCTTATCTCAAAAAAGCAGTGCCTTTTAGGCACTGCTTTTCGCTATTAATAACGTGGTATTTTCGTAATTTGTGCCACGCCTGAATCAATAGCTGCTTTCGCTACTGCTTCTGCAACACTTGGAACAACTCTTTTATCTAATGGATTGGGGATTACATAATTCGCATTACGTTCTTCATCAGTAATGATGTTAGCGATCCCATATGCTGCCGCTAATTTCATCTCTTCTGTAATATCAGTTGCGCGCACATCTAACGCACCGCGGAATATTCCGGGAAACGCCAATACATTATTTACTTGATTCGCATAATCCGAGCGTCCAGTTCCTACTACAGCTGCCCCAGCCTCTAATGCATCCTCAGGGAAGATTTCTGGAATTGGATTCGCCATTGCAAACACAATTGCTTTCTCATTCATCGTCTGTACAAGTTCTTTCGTTAATACGTTAGGAGCAGATACGCCAATAAAAATATCAGCTTGGTGAATTGCTCCTTTTAACGTTCCACGCACATGTTCACGATTTGTCTTTTTTGAAACTTCAATTTGTGCTTCGTTCATCCATGTTTCACCTTCACAAACAATACCTTCTAGGCTAACTAGCGTAATGTGCTTTGCACCAGCCTTTAATAATAATTTTCCAATTGCAATTCCTGCCGAACCCGCACCGTTAATAACGATTTTCACATTATCCATTTGTTTGCTAACAACTTTTAATGCATTAATAACAGCTGCTAAAACGACAATAGCTGTTCCGTGTTGATCATCATGGAATACAGGAATATTCGTTTCTTCTTTTAATCGTTTTTCAATTTCAAAACAACGCGGTGCTGCAATATCTTCTAAATTAATCCCTGCAAATGTAGGCTCTAAATTTTTTACAAGGGTAACGATTTCATCTACATCCGTTGTGCCTAAACATAATGGGAAAGCATCTACATTCGCAAACTTCTTAAACAAAATACTTTTTCCTTCCATAACAGGCATAGCGGCTTTCGGTCCAATGTTTCCTAAACCGAGTACCGCTGTTCCATCTGAAACAACTGCCACCATATTGCCACGTGCTGTATAGTCATACACTGTTTCTTCATCTGCCGCAATCGCTTTACACGACTCCGCTACACCTGGTGTATACGTCAGGCTTAAATCATCCGCTGAATTTACCTCCACTTTACTTGTAATTTCAATTTTCCCTACTAATTCTTTATGCAATAACAATGATCTTTCATTAATTTGATTTGCTAACATACTTATAATCTCCCCTTAATTTGACAAGCTAGCTATACGAATATAGCTAGCTTGTTTGATCATGAAAACATTTTTAATAATATTGTCGCCGTTACAACCATTGCCGCCCCGCCTAAACGAGTTGAAATTTGCGCGAACGGCATTAATTCCATACGATTTGAAGCCGATAAAATAGCAACATCTCCAGTTCCGCCTAAACCGCTATGACATCCAGTTACAATCGCCGATTCAACTGGATACATCTTCATCACTTTCCCTACAAGAAAACCTGATGCTACCATTGTAAGAACAACCGATGCGCACACAACAACATATCCTACTGAAAGAACTGCTGCTACGTCTTTTAACGGAATATATAGCAATCCTAATCCAACCATTAAAGGCCAAGTTAAATTCTTCGAAATAAATTTATATAAATGGAATGCTCCTTGCTCCATTTTTGCTGGCATTAATTTAAAGTATTTCACAAGTGCTGCTGAAAAAATCATAATGATTGCCCCAGGAATACCGATGAACTTAGAAGCAAATCCTCCGAAGATGAAGAACGTACACGCAATTAATAAACCTGCTCCCATTAATGAGAAGTCAATTGGCTTCTCTGTATTTTGTTCTTTTAATAATTCTGCTTGATTGTCTGTTTTCACTAATACACCGTTACCACTAAGCTCCGGTTTCTTCTCACCTAAACGCTTCATATACCCTGCACTTACAATTGCGAACATATTTCCAATAATAGCTGCTGGAATAAGCTGTGATACAAACGTCGCTGATGATTCATTTAAAATATCACTATAAGCTAGCGACAATGGTAAAATCCCTTCCCCGATACCACCACTCACAATTGGTACGATGATAAAGAAGAATGTGTGCTTCATTTCAAATCCAAATAATGAACCGACCAATAACCCTACTGCTACAGAAGCTAATGTCCCTACTACTAAAGGAATAAACATGCGAACGAAACCTTGTACTAACACTTTACGGTTCATTCCTAAAATACTTCCGACTACTAAACAAGAAATATATAAATATAAAAAGTTCGATTTTTTCATTAACATAGTCGCAGCTTCCATTGAAGCTGGATTCATCCAGTTAAAAAATACAAGTAATGATGGAATAAATAACGAAAGTATTGCTGGACCGCCGATATTTTTTAAAATTGGAATTCTCATCCCAATATCGCCTAAGAAAATCCCCATGATCATAATAACTGCAAATCCACCAATCATATCTGCTGGTAATTTATTATATACAGATGCCCCATAAATAATAGCAGCCAATACTACATATAACGGTAAAGGTATAACACCGATTTTTACATTCATAATTTTAGAAGCGAAAGATTCTCTTTGTACTTCATTTCCTTCAGAAAATGATACCGCTTCCACATTCTTTTGAATTCCCATATGGCACCCCCTCGTTTTCTTAATAACAATATTAAAACGCTTTCAATAGTAAAAATAGTTTTTGTAAGTTTTGTAATTGATTTTGTAATTAAAAAAAGTATAAGCGACTTATATTAAGTCGCTTATACGTAAAACTCTATTTTCTTTTGATCAACACATCTTAATTTACTTACAGGTCTGCCCACATGTTGGTACATCATTTCGTTTTCTAACACCCCAATGTCAGTCAAAAACATTACATATTTTCGAATAGAAACTCTTGAAATTCCAACTAATTGTGCCATTTCATCTGTTGTAAACACTCTTCCATTCAACGACTCGATCTTCTGCCAAATTAATTGCAACGTTTGCTTCGTTAACCCTTTCGGAAGCTCTTTCGTGACAGTAGGCTCCCTTTTTTCTTTTTGTAAAATTAACGAATCTAATTCCGATTGACTAATTTTTTGTTGTTCTTTCATGAAAGTAAGTTTTTCTCGATATATAGTTAATGCCTCTTTAAATCGTTCAAATGTAAATGGTTTAATTAAATAATCTACTACACCATATTGTAATGCTTTTTTAATACTTCCCATATCATGTACAGCTGAAATCATTATAATATCGATTTCTTTTTCTTGGTTCCGGATATACATTAAAAGCTCAAAACCAGTCTCTTCAGGCATAAAAATATCAAGTAATACTAAATCTACTCGTGATTTCTCTAATATTTCGATCGCCGACTTTACTGAGTTAACTGCTTGAACAAGTTCAAATCCTCCTACTTGCTCTAAATAATGCGTATTTAGCATTGCTACCATCGGGTCATCTTCTACAATTAAAACTTTAATCATATTTGCCTCTCATCCCTACCTTTAGGTATTTCAATTGTTATCGTTGTTCCCTTACCTACTAATGAATGCATATGAATTTCCCCATTTATTCGCTGTATACTTTCTTTTACAAGATACAAACCATAACCGCGGTTATCTCCCTTTGTGGAATAACCTTTCGTAAATAATTCCTCTATTTCTTTTTCTTGTATACCTTTTCCCGTATCTTGTACTGTAATAGTTAGTATATCCCCATGTTGTATCTTAACTTCAACTCGCTTCTTTTCACAATTCGTAACTGCCTCTAATGCATTATCAATTAAATTTCCGACAATCGTAATAAGTTCATGAGTAATACTTTCATCATCTATTTCCGGCATATAAGAATCTTCACTTATAATTAATTTTATATATTTCTCTCTAGCATAGCTGAGCTTACCTAGTAAAAAACCAGCAAATACTGGACTTTTTATTCTTTTCATAACTCCACCAATTTCATATTGATGCTCTGATACCATGCCGCTTATATACTTCTGTAATTCTTCATACTGCTTCATATGTGTAAGCCCTAATACGACATGCATCTTATTCATAAACTCATGAGATTGTGCCCGTAATGCTTCTGCATATAGTCTAATACCAGTTAGTTCCTCTGCTAGTTTTCTAATCTCTGTTTTATCACGAAATGTTGCAATTGCACCAACTATTTCTCCTTTTACATATAAAGGAACTCGATTCGTCACAATCGTAATTCCATAAATATTTTGTTCTTCGTTTAATTGTACTTCTCCCGTTTGCAATACTTCTTTTATACGTGAATTTGGCATATACAACTCAACATCTTTACCGATAAAATCTTCTTCAAGTCCGCTTTTTTTAAATAGACGTTTCGCTTCATTATTAATTAATGTTACTCTAGCCTCTTTATCTACAGCAATAATACCTTCCTTTACAGATTGTAGCATCGTATTTCTTTCTTCAAGAATTTTTGCTATCCTGTGCGGCTCAAGACCGAATAAACTTTTCTTTATATGTCTAGCTAGCAATATTGCTCCTATAATTCCGACTAATACACCAACTCCGACACCAATATAAATGATATGTCTACTTTCCTTAACTCTCTCTTTTACATTATCTGCTGAAATACCAACAGCCACAGCTCCAAATTGTTCACCTGTTTCAGAAAATATTGGTACAAACACTCGCATGGAAATACCTAAAGTTCCTTCTGCTAACGATACATGTTCTTTTCCTTTCAATGCAGGCCCTTCATCTCCTCCAATAAAATGATGCCCTATTTTTTGAGGATTTGGATGTGACTTTCTTATTCCATTCATGTCCATAACTACAATAAACTGAACACCTGTGTTTTGTAATATTCTATTTGTATACGTTTGGATTGCAGAGGTATCTGCTTTCCAAACCAAACCATCGATTACAATCGAATCATTCGCCACAATGTGTGCAATTGTTTTTGCCTTCTCTGCTTGGCTATCCTCCGTCGTCCGTTCTACATTATGACTAATTAATATATCTGTCACAAGTAAAGAAAAAATTACAACTGTACAAACTAACAATGTAATCGTTTTCCATAAATTCCATAGTCTTCTTCTTTTTTTCATCCCGTTAATGACTCCCCTAATTGCTGAATAGAAAAATAAGTAAGGTGATATTATTTTCACCTTACTTATCTGCTGTTATTATACTTTAAATTTACTAGTCATCGCTTGTAGTTCTTCTGCCATCTCAGCTAAGTTTTGCGAAGCTGAACTAATTTCCTCCATGGAATTAACCTGTTCTTCTGTTGAAGCTGCAACACTTTGCATACTAGCTGTATTTTCTTCTGCAGCAGCTGCAATTTCATCAATAGCATTTGTCACTTCATTTGCATCTCCAGCAATTCTCTTCGTTGTTTCTACCATTTGATTAACTTGAGAAACAATATGTGTAGTAGAACTTAAAATTTCCGTAAAACTTACTTTCGTTTTTGTTACAACATCAAGGCCCTGTTGAACTTCTCCATTCACATTATCCATCGCCTTAACAGTATGTTCAATATCCGCCTTAATTTCTGCAATTAAATTTGCAATCTCTCCAGATGACTCTCCTGATTGCTCTGCTAATTTTCTAACCTCATCTGCTACAATAGCAAATCCTCGTCCCTGTTCACCTGCTCTTGCTGCTTCAATAGCCGCATTTAAAGCTAATAAGTTTGTTTGAGTTGCGATGCTTTGAATTGCTTCAGAAATAGCTCCTACTTGCTTTGATTTCTCATCAAGAAGTTTAATAATAGCATCTGACTCGGATACCGACCTAGAAATAGACTGCATTTGTTTTGCAGTTTGTTCAACTAAATCTTCTCCCTCTTCAGCTCTTTCTCGCGCATGTAATGAGGAAATAGAAATTGACTCTGCGCTTCCAGTTACATCTTGAATTGCTGTATTTACTTGTTGCAATGTAGCCGCACCTTCTTCAACACCTTGACTTTGTGATTCAGCCCCACCTGATACTTGTTCCATTGCAATTGTAATTTGATCTGTCGCATCATTTGCTTGCTGTACGCTCGCTGTTAACTCTTCTGCCGATGCTGCAACATGTTCTGCTGAAAAGCTAATTTGGGTAATAACATCTTGTAAAGACGTAGACATTTCATTAAATGAATTCCCTAATTTCCCTATGTCATCCTTGGAATGGATTGTAATTTTCTCTGTTAAATCTCCCTTACTAATTTTATATGCCGATTCAGCTATTTTTCGTAATGGCCTTGTAATAGACTTTGTAATGAAATAAATTAATATACTACCAAATGCAATAGCGATAGCAATGACAATCAAAGTCTTATAAAACACTGGACTGGCAGCTTGGGTAATTTCTTCATCGAACATAACGCCAACTACTTTCCAGCCCGTTTTCTCATTTGTTGCAAAGATTAAATTCTTTTTATCATCTTGTTCTGTATAAGACACATTTCCTTGTTTATCTTCATAGATTGGTTTAATCCAAGGATCAGTAACTTTTGCACCTGGTTTCCTAGATGGATGACTAACAATTTGCTTATTTTGATCTAAAATAACTGCATAACCTTTTTCACCAATGTTAATCATTTTGGAAATTTTTAAGATGTTATCTAAATTTAAATTAATTCCTATAACACCTTTACCATCTTTTACTTCTTTCGCAATTGTCACTACCATATTTTTTGTAGATGCTGACTGATATGGTGCAGTAACAATTACTTTCCCTTTATTTTCATGAGCTTCTTTATACCAAGATCTATCTGTTGGATTATACCCATCAGCCATCTGGATAAATGGTTCTCTTATAAACTTTCCTGTCTCTGTTCCAATATAAATACCTTCTACTTCTGGATGAAGCTTTATATATTGTGCTAACTTCGTTCTTACTATTTCTTCCTGTCCATTTGGATATGTATCCTCTGTTAAGATGTCTGCAAAGTACGTCGCATCAACAAATTTCTCTTCTATATTTTGAGAAATAACAGTATTTAAAATCGAAATATTCTCCTTTGCTTTAGCTGTCATTTGATGTTCAAAATTTGTTTTGGCAGTTTGATATGAAACACCACCGATAATAATTCCTGGTATAGTTAAAATAATAAAAAATGAAATGATTAATTTTTTATTGATACTCATACATTTAACCCAGTTAAATATTTTTTGCATAATAAGCCTCCTTTATGTAATGTGGATACTTGTGTCATTTTATACAATTAACATATATAAAACAATATATAATGATAACATGTAATTTTTTCGTCAATTATGCATTTTTGCATATTCACTCCTTATACGTATTTTAATCATAAAAATAAGAGAACTTTAGCATTATATATGCTAAAGTTCTCTTATTTCTTAACAGCTTATACTCTATAAAACTTCTCTTATAATCCTCAAATCTTTATCCTTCGCCTTATAGTCATATTACTAAAACTCTTCGTCCTAATTTATTTGACGCTCTTTACATAACTAATTGCCTGACTTCCCATTTGCGCCCATGCCTGTTCAAAGGTTTCTCTCGGTACTTTTACATCTAAGCTACCCTCAAGTGGATCTCGAATATATACAGATTCCTGATCATACCCGATAAGTACAATACAATGTTCATTATACGTAATAGAAACATCTCCACTATTTGTTTCCCATGTAGTAAATTCATCTGCATCTAATGGTGCAAATGTTGCATTTGTGATCATGACTACAGGTTGCCCTGCTTTTATACTCTTATAAATTTCTTCTATATTCTTCCCTGTTAAATCTACAGCTTTATTAGGTAAACATTTTTCCGCTAACTGAAAAAGTGGCCCATGATATACACCATATCCCGATTCAGAAAATGTATAAATATTACCTACAAATCCTTCATTTGGATTCCCGCGCACACCATCGTCTATAAAATCAACTTTTTTTATTTCATTTGCTAATGTCATCTTATCCACTGAAACACCAGCGTATTGTAACATCATCGCTAAACTCGTCACTTCACAGCCTCTATCCAATTCTGGTAACTGCTGAATTAAGGGAACATTTGATAAGATGACTTTTTCATCGTTATTACTAAACTCCGTTTCTTTTCCTTTTTGTATATTTGAGAATGTTAACTTCTCTACATACTTTGGAATTCCATTTGTATATACACTCCATATTGCTGCACCTAGTAAAGCTGTACATATATACCACTTCAATTTTCTTATCGCTTTCACACCCTTATTAATTCGTTAAATAAGAATAAAATGCGTCAGCATCCGTTCGTACCATCGGTACAAAATTTAGTTCTTTTCCTTTTTCAGGCTGATCTTTTTTTATCTTTTCCGCTAACTCTTGAATATTCATATTCATTTTATCCATATTAAGCTCATCTGCCATTTGTAGCACCTTTTGTTCATTAATTTCTCTTAATATTTGATATATATCTTTACCATACAAATCAATATGATGTTTTTTTGCTTCTTCTTGTACTTTTTGTTCGTACACTTCTTGTGCTAACTCTTCAATTTCTTTTCCTTTTTGAGAAATGTCTAGCTTTTCTGCTTCTTCTCTTACTTTCTTTCCGTAGATTTCTTCCGCGATGTCTTCGATTTCTTTTCCATCTGTCGAAATACCTAATTTATCTGCTTCATCTTTAATTTTAATCGCATTAATTTGAGTAATTAAATCTACAATTGATGTATTCTCTATAGATATACCTAGCTTTAACGCTTCTTGCTTTACTTTTGTTTCATAGATTTCTTCTGACAGCGTCCCAACATCTTTTCCTTCAATCGATATGCCTAACTGCTCTGCTTCCCTTCCTACTTCTGTTTCATGAATTTCTTTTTCTAGTGTAATTTGTTCTTTTCCTTCCGTTTCAATACCTAGTTTCTCTGCTTTTTCTTCTGTATGCACTGCATGTATCTTACCATTGTTCAATTGTTCTTTACTGCGCTGCGTGTAATCTGTCTTTCCTTTTTGTGTTTCAGAAGGAGAGGCACCCCCTAATATACTTAAACTCATTACTCCAATAGTGAATACCGTCATCATTTTCTTTTTCAAAATTAATTCCTCCCTCTTATACTTTCTTTCCCATCATTCCCCTAGTTTTTTTAATACTATACATACATCTCATCGCTGCTTGAGATAACATTATGATTGATAAACCCCACTCACATACACCTAGTCTCTTCTTCATGTAACGAACTTTCTTTATGCCATACATAATATAAATAGTTTCTTAACTTTACCTTAAAAAAAGACGACCCTGTAAAAACAAGGTCGTCTTCTTACTTATATTTTTTGGTTCTTAGGGAAAATCACTTCAAAACAAGTGCCATCTCCCCATTTGCTCTCTACTGATATTTTTCCGTAATGCTTTTCTACAATCCAATTTGCGATTGAAAGACCTAATCCAGCTCCTTCTGACGTACTTCTTGCTTTATCCCCTTGATAAAAACGATCAAATAATTTCGGAATATCTTCTTCTTTCACTCCTATCCCGTCATCTTTCACCTGTATGCGAATTGAACTACTCGTTTGCGTGCAATCAATTTGAATATGCCCACCTTCGTTTGTATACTTCATCGCATTATCTAACAGTATGACCATCATTTGATGAATCCGCTCTCTATCAGCCATAAAAGATACACCACGTTCTACTTTTAGCATCATTTCTTTTTCTTGATAAGAAGCAATCTCTTTATATGGAGCTACTATTTCTTCTAACAATTTATCAAGTTCAAATGTTTTCTTATCCATCTCAATTTGATTAGAATCAGAACGTGCTAGCAATAATAAATTACTAACGAGTTTCGATAACCGCCTACATTCTTTTGAAATTGTAGAAATATCCATCGCTTTTTCTTCTATCGTAGCGGATGGTGACTGGAATAAAACATCCGTTTTTGATTGAATAACTGCAAGTGGTGTCCTGAGTTCATGTGATGCATCAGAAACGAATTGCTGCTGTTTCTCCCATGAACTTTGAATAGGTACAAGTGCTCTACCAGCTAGGAAAAAGCCAATACCTATCGCACAGAGGCTTCCTATGCTACAACCTATAACGAGAATTAAAAATAAAGTATTTAACATTCCTTCTTCCGCTGTTATATCTCGCACGATTTGAACTATTTCTCCATCTTTTTGAAGCGAAAATGCTCTAAAATATCGTCCTTGTACTTCAATATCTTGTAACTCCTCTAATTTTTCGGGAGAAAAACTTTCCAAATTCTCTTCAAAAATAGAACGGAATTTACGGTTATCGCCCTCTATTTTCACTATTTTCCCATTCCAAGTTATTCTAGTTACTCGCGGATCTCCAATTTGGATATTCTCCATGCGTTTTCTTGGTGGTATTTTAACATCTAATTTTTCTCTATACTGAGCCATCATTTTTATAGATTGATCCACTTCATTATAAATACGCTTATATGTGTATGAATAAATAATACTACCTAATATACCTATTAATAGAATAAATACTAATGAGTTCACTATAGTCAAACGAATGCGTGTTTTTTGAAACATACTTCCTTTTTTCATTGTTCTTTTAATATATATCCAATACCTCGAACGGTTTGAATATCTTTCTGATAACCGAATGGTTCTAATTTTTTACGCAAATGATGCACATATACTTCTACAATCGCTACTGTAGTATCTGAATCAAATCCCCAAACACGATCAAAAATTTGTTCACGCATTAAAATCTTCCCGCTATTTTGAATGAGATACTCTAGTAGCTCATATTGTTTCAATGTCAACTTAATACTTTGTCCATCTACTTGAACGTCTTTATCTTTTCCGAACAATTCAATCCCTTTATAACGAATTGTTTGCTGCGTTGTTAAACTACCACTTCTGCGTAGTAAAGCACGAATTCTCGCTTTTAATTCAGGGGCCTGAAATGGCTTAACAATATAGTCATCTCCACCAAAGTCCAATCCCTTCACCCGATCTTCTAAAGAATCTCTCGCTGTCAAAAACAGGACTGGTGTTTCAATCTTTTCATCTCGTATTTTTTGAATCACTTCAAATCCGTCCATCCCTGGCATCATCACATCCAGCAAAATTGCATCATATATATTTTGAAGAGCTAAAAACAATCCATCTTCTCCATTTATTGCCGTATCTACTTCAAATTCATCACGTAAAATTTGTACGATAGACTCTAATAACGAAGCATTATCTTCTACTACAAGTAAACGCATGCTCTCACCTTCCATCAAATAGTTCAATTCTATTTATTATTACATTTCTTCTCTTTATAACAAAAGAATGTAGTTACATTACGTAATTTCATTTTTAACTATTTCCTTCTAAAATTTTGAAGTTTTATTATAAAAACTTTGTCTTAAATTTAGCTTAATAAAAAATTGAAAGAAATAAGATTCCTCTTA
The DNA here is from genome assembly GCF_045291115.1 of Bacillus sp. PPSBB_2. Taxonomy (NCBI): domain Bacteria; kingdom Bacillati; phylum Bacillota; class Bacilli; order Caryophanales; family Bacillaceae; genus Bacillus; species Bacillus sp. PPSBB_2. Next base: position 573,905 of record NZ_CP147983.1, on the reverse strand, counting down.
TCTCTTTCAATTTTTTATTACATATACCTTTTTACTCGGCAACTCTAAACAATTTAGCTGACCGCCATACACAGCCCCGCCATCAATCCCAATAATACGATTACTACCAAAATACACTCCGCAATCCTCACTACCATGAAGCGTTTTTGTTTCCGTATGCCCAAATACAACAACCTTTTCACCGCTATATCCATTATGAAATTCATTACGGATCCACATTAATGTATATGGTTCAGATTCAGAAACTCGTTTCATCGGTTCAACCCCAGCATGTACAAATATATACTCTTCTGTTTCAATGTAATGATCTAATTCTTGAATAAACTTTATATGTTCCTCTAATACACGAGAGTGTAAAATCGGTTTTTGGAAGTCTTTCTCATTAACCGCAATATCTTCTTCTACAAATCCATAGCTATATAATGTCTTATCTCCACCATTTCTTTTTACCCAATGGTTCCATGAACGTTCCTCATTTGTCGTTAACGCCTTAATCATCATATCTTCATGATTTCCTTTTAAAATGAGTGCTCCCTCTTTTTTCAATTCTCTTACCTTTTCAATTACAGCACGCGCATTTGGACCACGATCTACATAATCTCCCAGTAAGATTAATTGATCCTGTTTCGCATCATATTGAGCTTCTTCCAATAACTGTTCGAACTTTTCTATCTCTCCATGAATATCACTAATAACAAGAATTCTTTTCATATTATCCCCCCTCTTTCTAATTATAGTTCAAAACGACAGAAAGTTCAGAATTGAAATCCCGCATTAACGGGCAGTAAGCCCCCCACTGATTACAGTTTCACTTTATTACAAACTAAACTATTATCCTTACAACAATGTAAGTCTCTTGTCATCCAATTCGATAGTTGTAATTACTGTATTTCCTTATACTGAGAGTAAGAAATGAAACAAAAAATAAGGAGAGATGAGAGATGAAAAAAGTAATGGAAGTTGTAGTAGCGGTAGTAGAGGTTTTCGTAAATGGTAAACAAGTCGCAATGGAGTTAAATAAATAATGAAAAGGACAACATTCACTCTAGACCCTTTACTCATATAAAAGAGATAAGACTTCATCATTTCTTTGATCCCTTATCTCCCTATAGAGAAAGCCGTATCCCTTTTAAGGATACGGCTTTCTCTTATTTTTGACTCGTACGAGCTGAAATGCTAATTGCTCTATCTGTTGCTTTGGCAGCTTCATCTAACGCTTCTTTACTATTCTTCCCGTCATACATCGCTTCTAATGCTTTTACAACTGCATCTCGTGATTCTGGGAATACACTAATTAAAGCCCCTTGTGTTGCTGGAGATTGCTTCGTCGCTTGCAATTGATCTACTGTTACTTTCAACTGTGGATATTTTTCATATTGCTCTTTTACTAATGGCTCATTATATGCATCTGGATTAATTGAGAAATAACCTGTTGCAGTATGCCATTTTGCTTGTACGTCTGGCTTCGTTAAATATTTCATAAAGTCCCAAGCACCTTGTTGCGTTTCTTCTGAAACCATATTCGTCATCCATAATGATGCTCCACCAATAACAACACCATTTTGTTTCGAATCCTCTGGATACGGAATATATGAAACACCTACATTAAACTTAGATGCATCGATTAAATCACGAACACCTGCTGAAGAATCTAAATACATAGCAACTTGTCCAGACTGGAACGCGGCACGAATATCATCCCAACTTGCTCCATACTTTCCAAGGGCGCCAGCTTTATTTAAATCATCTAACATTCCAAATACTTTCTGTCCTTCTTTACCGTTAAATACCGCCTTCTTTGCAGCATCTTTACGGCCGTTTTCGTTATCTACATATAAAGCACCTTGTGTCGCTAACAATTCTTCAAAGAACCAACCGTAGTTAAGCATGGAGAATCCATATTGTTTTACATTTCCGCCTTCTTTAATCGTTAACTTTTTCGCTGCTTCTTGTAATTCCGCATATGTTTTTGGAGCTTTCTCTGGATCTAAGCCCGCCTTTGCGAAAGCATCTTTATTATAAATTAATACTGGTGTAGATGAATTAAATGGCATAGAATACATTTTTCCATCAACTGAATAATAATTTGTAATTGCTTTTTCTAATTTTGACGTATCGTACTTATCTTTTTTTATCCAGCTATCAATTGGTGTGATTTTTTTACTATCAATCATATATTTCGTTGTAATTTCACTCGATTGAACAAGAGCTGGCGCTTCTTTCGTTGCAGACATCGTTCTAAATTTCGTTAAAGACTCTTCATACGTCCCTTGGAACTCTGCCTTTATCTCATATTTATTTTGCGACTTATTATAGTCTGCAACAAGACCATCTAATACTCCTTGTGTTTTTCCACCCATCGCATGCCAGAAGCGAATTACAGTTTTATCACCATTTTTTTCAACTGGTGCTACTTTTGCCTGTGCTTCAGGTTTTCCCTCTGTTTTACTATTTGAACAAGCTGCACTAGATAATGCCATTGTTGCTACCATTAATAGAGCAGCACCTTTTTTAACTAGACTCATTTAAATCCCACCTTCTCTTAGTTATTTAATTGCACCTTTTGTTAATCCTTGTTGTAATTGCTTTTGCCCTAAAAATAGTAAAATCAATGTTGGAATAACGATAACCGTAACACCGGCCATTACGCTTCCCCAATCAGTTGCAACTTCTTGAGACTGAAGCTGCTTTACACCGATTTGCACTGTTCTTACTTTTTCATCAGTGGTCACTAAAAGTGGCCATAAATACATATTCCATGTTGTTAAAAAGCTATATACTCCAAGCGTAATAAAACTCGTTTTACAATACGGTATTACAACGCTGAATAAAAATCTTATATTTCCAATCCCTTCAATAAAAGCAGCTTCTTTCAGTTCATTCGGAAGTGTCATAAAATGTTGACGTAACAAGAAAATACCGAAAGCTGTTGCAAAAAACGGCACTGTCATCCCGGCGAAACTATTGATCCAGCCAAAGTTTTGAATCGTTAAAAAGTTAGGCACCATCGTTGCTTCCCACGGAATAAGCATCGTTGAAATAAACAGGAAGAAAATTAAGTTTCTCCCTTTAAACTGAAGAAAAACAAAAGCATAAGCTGCTAAACTTGATACGATAAGTTGTCCAATCATAACGACTGTCGATACAATTAAACTGTTATATAAGTATGTAAAAAGCGGTACTTTTTGAAAAATATTAATGAAATTATCAAAAGTAAACTGGGTCGGAAATAACCTTCTCATTTGAATATCGTCTGGTGTCATAAAGCTTATTAAAAATGCATACAGTACAGGAAAAAATACCATCACTGCACTAATAATGAGTAGCATGTATAATAGGAAATTTTGTTTCCACTGTTTAACAATCATTTATAATGCACCTTTCTCTCAGCAAACTTAAATTGAAGTAATGTAGCAACGAAAATGAAAACAAATAATACCATCGCTTGTGCACTTGCTGTTCCAAATTGATGATTCACAAACGCCTCTTTGTAAATCGAGTACACAATTAAATTCGTTGCATCATTTGGTCCACCGTGCGTTAAAATATCAATTTGTCCAAAGCTTTGGAACGCACTAATTAATGTTACTGTTACAATAAAGAATAAAGTTGGTGATAGCATCGGTAATGTAACACGGCGAAGCTTATATAAATAACTAGCGCCATCTATAGATGCACTCTCATATAAAGACGTATCAATATTTTGTAAACCACCTAATATAACTAAAAATGCAAAACCTGTATTCACCCAAACTGTTGTAACTGATACAGAGAATAGTGCCCAGTCCGGACTCGTTAACCATGCGATTGCAGGAAGGTTCATAGAGGCTAATATATTATTAAATAATCCTACACTTGGATGAAATAAAAATAGCCAAATCACTGCACTAGCAGCTACTGATATTCCCATCGTCGAAGAAAACAGAACTCGGAATAACCCAATACCTCTTACCTTTCCATTTGCAATCAATGCAAGAAACAAAGCAAATATAATACTCGTAGGAACTGTATATAAAACAAATAATAAAGTTGATTTTATACTTTTGTAGAAGGCTGGATCAGAGAATAAATATTGATAATTTTCTAAGCCAACGAAAAGATTAGCTTCTCCATGTATATCGGTTAAATAAAAACTATAATAAATCGTCCTAAACAATGGATAGAACAGAAAAATCGAAAATAGCAAAATAGATGGCGCCAAAAACAATAATCCTATTCTTAAATCTTTCGTTCTCTCCCATAATTTTTTCTTTTTTGACACCTTTGTTTGAACTGGTAACTTACTTACTTCGATCATTATTTCGCCACCACTTTCAACTCTTCTTCAGCTACCACTTTTAAGCGTTCATTCGTGTTTTCGTTAAAGAAGCATAACTTTTCTTGCGAGAATAATAATTTTACTTTGTCACCTTTGTTCAGGAGTAACTGTCCTATAACTTTCGCACTCCAAGTTGTTCCATTTACCGCAAAGTTCAATATAGATTCATTCCCTAATACTTCTACAGATTGCAACGTCACTTCTTGTCCCTCCTCAGACAGTGCAATATGCTCAGGGCGCATGCCTATGCGAATTGTTCCTTCTGGTAATTGCTTTAACTGTCTAATAGATAATGGAATTTGCAATTGTCCTATATGTAATACACCTTTTTCTTTATTTACTTCCCCATCATTTATATTCATAGAAGGAGAACCTATAAAGCTTGCAACAAATTCGTTTGCTGGTTCGTTATATATGTTAAGTGGTGTTCCAACTTGCTGTATACTTCCTTTATTTAAAACCATGATACGATCACCCATAGTCATCGCTTCTATTTGATCGTGGGTAACGTAAATCATCGTAATTCCTAATCGCTGCTGAATTTCTCTAATTTCAATTCTCATTTGCGCACGTAATTTCGCATCCAAATTCGAAAGTGGTTCATCCATTAAACAGATTGGCGCTTGACTCACAATTGCCCTGGCAAGTGCAACACGCTGTCTTTGTCCGCCTGATAATTGGCCTGGTTTCATTTTCACATACTCTTTCAGTCCTACCATTTCAATAGCTTCCATTAATCGCTTTTGTCGCTCTTCTTTTTGTACTTTTCTTACCTTAAGTCCAAATAAAATATTTTCTTCTACAGATAAGTGTGGATATAATGCATAATTTTGAAATACCATTGATAGATTACGGTCTTTCGGCTCTAGATCATTTGCAACACGTTCATTAATAATTAAATCTCCTGAAGAAATCTCTTCTAAGCCAGCGATCATTCGTAATAATGTGCTTTTCCCGCATCCCGAAGGTCCAACTAAAACAAAAAATTCACCCTTCTTAATATGAACCGATACGCCTTTAACCGCTGTCTCTTCTGCATTTTTATATACCTTTGAAACATTTTTCAATTCAATCACAAGGTTGCACTCCTTTTTTCTTCTTGTATCCATACTTCATAATGACTTGTTGAAATCGCACTTGCTCCTGCACGAATTGCAATTTCCGCATCTTCTCGCGTTTGAATCAGCCCTCCTGCAATAATAGGAAACTCTATTTCCTCTACTAGTTGCTTAATAATAGAAGGCATAATCCCCGGCATAATCTCTACTGCATTTGGTTTAGTCGTTTTACAATTTTCAATTGATTTAGTAAGAGATAAAGTATCTACAATAAAAATACGTTGAATTGTTTTCAATCCAATTTTATTAGCATTTCGAATTGTTGAACCCTTTGTTGAAATAATACCTTGTGCCCCGATAACATCTTGAATATACAAAAGCGCTTCCTCTGTATTCGTATTTAAGCCTTGTATAAAATCACAATGAAGAAATACATCATGTTCATGTTTCTGCAATTCATATACACGCTCTGGTAATTCCAGCATTGAACCAGTCATAAGAAAAACTGTTTTCGGCAATTTTTTGTATGCTTTGTATCCTTTCCAATCCTTTATCATCGCAATATAAGGTTCTTTAAACATTTATTCCACCTAACTGTTCTATTTTTATCCAAACTAAAAACACCTACTTACATAGAACGCCTTTCTCCTTATTTGAACTCTAGGGAATAGAGCACACCTAAGAAAGTGGCACATTATATGTAAGTGGGTGTTCTCAAATGTTCTCTACCCTAGTTATTTTGTTACCTTTACTATATTACGCATTTATTAAGTCAGTTTTGATAGATTGTTAATTAGGTGTTAATCAAATGTTAATATTCACCATATCATTATTTACATTAATCTAGATATTAAAATATAAATAAATAGAACGAAACAATACTTAAAATTCAATCAATATGTAAATTCATTCCATAGTTAATGATTTTTAGTTTGCTTGCCACTGCTTGCAAACTAAAGTTATCCCAAGCAGTACTATAAAGTGGAATGCGCCTTTTCTCTTGTATTGATATGGCCTAGGCTGTAACAACATCAGTACCATATCCGTTCCCTTGAAACTCAGCTAAAGTTTCCACACTTGCCTCAGCAGCTACGGGCGTACTTCTGGCACTGCAACAAACAGAAACTACTTTTTCATTTTTTACAATTGCCAAATAAGGTTGCCTCCTTATTTACTCCATTTACCATCCATTCATAATCTATTTTTCATGTTCAAAATAAAAATCCCATTCAAATACACATTACTGAATCCATCATACTAACTGATTTCTTCATTCTGTCTATCTAAATGGGATTATTTTTCGTTTTTTACTCTACTGGTTGTTGTGGCTGTACTACTTCATTCGCTCCAGCTACCCTCAACATATTTACAATATCTTTAAAACCTCTTTTTTCAGCGTATTGCAGTGGTGTCAGATGTTCCTTGTTAGCCATGTTTACATCTGCACCGTGATCAATAAGTAATTGAATTACTTTCTTATGGTTTTCACTACCATTTCCTAATACAATTGCTTCTAATAACGCTGTTCCACCACGTTCATTTTTATAATTCACATCAATATCTGTATGCTCTAATAATTCTTTAACAACCTCTACATGGCCACGCTCAGATGCAGAAATAAGTGCTGTCCCACCTGACCTAGTCGTTTCTTTCGTATTAACTCCTGCATTAATTAATACTTTTACAATATCCGTATATCCTTCTCTACTTGCATAAAGAAGTGGATTACTTTTTTTCTCATCTTTAATTTCAATATTAGCACCTGCACCAATTAATGCTTTAACTGTCTCTACATGATTTTGGTACGTCGCTGCAAGGACAGGCGTTTCTCCGTTGTCACCTTCTACGTTTATATTCGCTCCATCCTGAATCAACTTCATAGCTGTCTCTGTGTCTCCAAGAGTAGCTGAAAGTAACAACTGTTTGTCCATTAAATTTATACTTTTCTCTTCTTTAGATTCTTCCTGTTCTTTATGCTTCTCTTTTTTCTTCTCATTTTTCACATGAACCGGTTTCGATTCTGGTTCTTCTTGCTTATCGCAAGCCACTACCGTCATTAAAAGTCCTAATAAAATACATAATAAAATTTTTTGTTTTCTCACAACTACAGCTCCTATGAAAGATAATGTTTTCTTAACCATTCCTCCATCACATACAATAACTCTTCTTGAGTACATTTATCCATAAGCCCTTTAGATTCCTTCTTTAATCGGATTATCTTAAGCTTATACTATGTTTCTCAACCTATTGAAATGATACGCCTGATGGCCCCATCATTAACATTATGAAGCAATTAGTTTAGCACGTTTTTACCGCATTTGTATACATTTCTAAAAAGTACATAAAGTGAAACTTTAATTAGTGGGGGTTTTGTTCATCCACCACTAATTATTAGCCCACACCAGTTGGGCTTTTACGGGCAGCCCGACTCCACCTAACTTCTTTGCTTTCACTAAATTTTGAGGTGGGGATCTTACCGCCCGTTAATGCGGGATAAATGATTGCTTTAGGTTACTATATTCCATTGTAACCGTTCTTCTAAAAATTTTACACCTTTTCTATTATTAATGATGTCCACCATGATTTCCTGCCTTCGGTTTCCCCATCATCTCTTTATTCATTTCCCATTTATGCTCTGCTAGCTCTTTATACGAAAGAACTTTCCCCTTATAGTTAGATACAAAGCTCTCTGCATCTTTTTTATTTTTAAATGAGATGACATTATAAGCCATCGGTGTCGTTATTGTTTTATCATATACGTAAGTAGCGTCTTCTAACGAAATCCAATCTTTCGAATCATAATCTCGGACAAATTTCTCTTTCGTCTTTTCATCTGAGTTGATCTCCATCCATTTATACATACAACCGATATCATCAAACTTTAACGCTTTTCCATTTTCTAAAATAATTTCTGTTGCAAATTGATTATCTGTTACCCCAATTTGGCAAATATCACATTTATCATGTTTCTCATCAATGGCAACAGCTGCTGTTTCCTTTTTCCCACACCCGACTACCGTAAATACGAAACATATACATATAGCAAGTACGACATATTTTACTTTCATCAATATTCCTCCCTAGAAACCGTATACTCCACGAAAAGAATACCAAAAGGTTGTGTGAGATTTGTGAAAAAACAATGTGCTTTTTGTAATATAGAAAACAAAAAAAGATGTGTAGTTATTTCTACACATCTCTCATCACTCGCAACCTGTAATTAACAAATCATCTTCTAATTTAACTAATAATGTATCCGCACTAATTTCCTGTCCAACTTCTACATTTACCAATCTTATATTTCCACTAATCCCGACTGCAATTTTTTTAAGCTCACCGTCATTTTTTCGGATCATCAGTAATTTTTCCCATTCATATACGTAAGAAGATTCATTAATAAAAATCTCCTCTACTTTTCCTTCATAAGAGCTATAAATCTCTTCAATTCTCGTTTTCATATAACATCTACTCCCTATTTCACACTTCACTATTTTCATCTTATTCTACCATTCTTACGAGAAGCAGCTTACTTTTTAAAAATTCAAATTAACTACCGTGAACAAAATGAACAAAATAAAAATTATGCTTCTAATGATGTTATTTTTCAAATTATTTACCATTTGAATAGATGCTTTTATTATAAATAAAAAACCTTTTTCTGAATTTTTATTCTATTTTGAAAGCGCAATCATTCTTTTAAGGGGGAAATTACATGTTAGCACTACTTGGATTTGCGATGGTATTTGTCTTTATGTTTTTAATTATGACGAAACGTATGTCAGCGCTAGTAGCATTAATATTAATTCCGAGTGTTTTTGCATTAATTGGCGGATTCTATGCCAATATGGGGCCTATGATGTTAGAGGGGATTCAAAAATTAGCACCTACTGGTATTATGCTTATGTTCGCTATTTTATATTTTGGGATTATGATTGATAGCGGTTTATTCGATCCTGTCATTAGTAAGATTTTAAAATTTGTAAAAGGAGATCCTTTAAAAATCGTTGTCGGAACGGCTATATTGACTATTATCGTTTCTCTAGATGGTGATGGTACAACAACATACATGATTACAGTTTCCGCAATGTATCCACTATATAAGCGCCTTGGAATGAACCCCCTCATATTAGCTGGAGTTGTTATGTTAGGGGCAGGGGTAACAAATCTTACACCTTGGGGTGGACCGACAGCTCGTGTTATGAGCGCACTTGGACTTGAGGCTTCCGAATTATTTACACCTCTTATTCCTGGAATGATTGCTGGTGCAATTTGGGTTGTTTTCGTTGCCTACTATCTTGGAAAAAAAGAAAGAAAACGTTTAGGAATTATGGATGTACAGTATTTAAAACAAATGCAAACAATGGATGAGCAAGCTGCAACTGTCGAAGCAGCAGTGCATAAACGCCCTAAACTTCTATGGATTAACTTTTTATTAACCGCCACATTACTTGTCTGTCTCATACTAGAAGTTATGCCGTTACCTGTTTTATTTACAGTCGCTTTTGCTATCGCTGTTATGATTAACTATCCAAACTTAGAGCAACAGAAAGAACGTATTGCTTCTCATGCTGGGAATGTATTAGCAGTTGTTTCTCTCGTATTTGCTGCCGGTATTTTCACTGGTATTTTATCTGGAACAAAAATGGTAGATGCCATGGCTAACAGTGTAGTAACTCTTATACCAGATGCACTTGGACCACAATTGCCAATTATTACAGCTCTTCTTAGTATGCCATTCACATTTTTCATGTCCAATGATGCATTTTACTTTGGGGTATTACCTATTTTAACTAAGGCTGCTGCTACTTACGGAATTAGTGCAGCTGAAATGGGACGTGCTTCCTTACTTGGGCAACCCGTTCACTTATTAAGTCCTCTTGTCGCTTCCACTTATTTATTGGTCGGAATGGCAAAAGTTGATTTCGGTGAACATCAACGCTTCACTTTATTATGGGCCGTTGGAACGACAATGGTTATGTTAATTACCGGAATTGTAATTGGGATTATTCCAATATAAGATGCAAAAAAAACAGTAGAAGGAATAAAATCCTCTACTGTTTTTTATTATGAAGAAACAAGAAAATAACGTCTCTCCGGTCTCCCAACACTTCCATATATTAGCTCTGCGTGGACTTTCTTCCCAGATATCAAATACTCTAAATAACGCCTTGCAGTTGATCGGCTTACGCCTACCATTGAACTTAGCACCTCTGCTGTAATCCCTTCTTCATTAACTGTTAACATATGCTTTTTTATTTTCGCTAAAGTTAAAGGATCTATCCCTTTCGGGGCATATTCTATTTGATCTCCCTTCACCCCTCTTTGAGACCATAAATATTCAATTTGCTCCGTAGATAATTGATTATTTTTCTTTAACTGTATAATCTTTTTTTGATAGCCTTCCAGACTTGCTTTAAATCGGTCAAACATTAGTGGCTTTACGATATAATCTGTTACTCCGCCCCGCAGGGCGTGCCTCACTACATCTGTTTCCGATGCCGCTGTAATCATAATAATATCTGTATCGTGCAAATGATGCCTAATATATGTGACAAGTTCCGTTCCTTGCATATCAGGTAAGTACACATCTAATAAAACAAGCTGTGGCTTCACAAGCTCTAGCCATTCTTTCGCTTGTTCTCCAGTCGTTGCCGTTCCAATTACTTTAAATCCCTCAATTTTCTCAGTAAAACGACGATGAATGTCAGCAATCCGAATATCATCTTCTACAATTAATACTTCAATCTCCTCACCCATTACTATTCGCCTCTCTCTTTCGGTAGTGCAATAATAAATAACGCACCACCTAAATCCCCTTTTTCAATTGCAATACTTCCATTTAAATCTTCTACTAACTCTTTCACTTTTGCTAATCCATATCCTCGCTCTCCTCCTTCTTTCGTCGAAAAGCCTTTATAGAATATGCTAGTAATTATTTCATCATGAATCCCTTGTCCTGAATCTTCCACTTCAATTAATATTTCTTCTCCAATATCAGTTACAAACATCCTTACTCTCTTATCATTCTCTTCATTTTTTTCAATTGCTTCAAATGCATTCGTAATTAAATTTCCTAAAATAGAAACGACATAATTACTCTCAATATGTGGACTTAATTTGTCTAAACCACTTTCTCTATCTAGCATAAAATCAATCTTCAACTCTCGTGCTCTATTATAAAATCCAATTAAAATTCCACCTAGCCATGGATTTTGAATCCGCTTCATAATAAATTGAACAAAATCTTGATATACCGCTGTTTCCTTATGAATAAGCTCTAAAGCATCTTCATATGATTCTAATTGGATAAGACCTGAAAGCGTATACAATAAATTGTTATATTCGTGCGCTTGCGCTCGTAATGCCTCTGTATATTGCTTCGTCTGAGATAATTCTGCTGTTAACTGATCCATTTCAGATTTCAAACGTAAGCTCGATACAACGCCAGTTACTTTATTCTTTACTTTAATAGGTAGACGGTTCGCAATAACAGCCTGTCCTTTTATATTTAATTGGCGATCAAACTGTTCTTCACCAGTTTGAAGTACATCTAGTATCGTTGAATTAGGAATTACATTTAAAATAAATTCCCCAATAATATTTTGTTGTTTATCTAGCGAAAGAATATCATAAGCTGCTTGATTGACTAAACTAATCATGCCATTTTTATCGATTACAATAATCCCTTCACGTACAGATTGAATCACTGTACTATGCTCTTCATATAAAGATGAAATTTCTTCTGGTTCCATACCGAACATCATTCTTTTTATACTTGCCGCTAAATATATAGAGCCGATTACTCCAATTAATAGCCCTATTATTGTAATCCAAAATACACGCTTTCCATACACCTCTACCGCTCCATGAATATCATCCATTGAAAATCCAACAGACACCACACCAATGATTTCATTTTCCTGATTACGGATTGGAACTTTTCCGCGTAATGAAGGGCCTAATGATCCAGTTGCTTTCGAAACATATGATTTTCCTTCTAATAAAACGCCTTTGTTATCTCCACCAATCATCGCTTCTCCTATTTTATCTCGCTCAGGATGTGCATATCGAATCCCCTCTTTATTTCCAACTACAATGAAGTCAGCCTCTGTATCCATTCGAATTCTTTCTGCAATCGGCTGAATAATAGAAGCTGGGTTTTCTTTTTGAAAAGCTTCCTTTATTTCAGGTATAGCAGCAACTGTTTTCGCAACATGCAAAGCCCTTTTGCCAATTTGCTCTTCTACCGTTTCAGATAATATGTAATAAAATAAATAATTCGTTAGCATAAGTACAACTAAAATAAGTGTACTAATAGTTAATGTAATTCTCGGTTGGAGTTTTAATTTTTTTAATTTCAAAACCATTCCCCTAACATGATTAAAGATAGAATTTAAAGAATATACAGTCTCTTTAATTATACTTAATCATAACACGGTTACTCTATATTTCTTTCTTTTTCTCTTCATAAAAAAAGAAACGAAGTAAAATTACTACCTCGTTTCTTAACATTCGTTATTACACTTTAAACTTACTAATCATCTCTTGTAATTCTTCTGCCATTTGTGATAAATGGACTGCTGCTGCATTTATTTCATCTACTGAAGCTAATTGTTCCTCAGAGGAACCAGCAATATTTTGAACGCTTGCTGCATTTTCTTCAATTGTAGCTGCAATTTCATTAATAGATGCACTTACTTGCTTTGCATCTACCGTCATTTGTTTTGCTACATCTACCATGTTATCAATTTGTACAACTGTATCATCCGTAGATTTCAATATTTCAGCAAAGCTTTGCTTCGTTTCATTTGCAACTACAAGTCCTGATTGTACTTCTGCTCCAACTTGATTCATAGAGCTTACTGTTTCTTTTATATCAAATTGAATCTCTTTCACTAGTTTCCCAATTTCCGTAGAAGACTGTCCTGATTGTTCTGCTAGCTTTCGCACTTCATCTGCTACAATTGCAAATCCTCTTCCTTGCTCTCCAGCTCTCGCAGCCTCAATTGCCGCATTTAACGCTAATAAATTTGTCTGTTCTGCAATATGTTGAATCACTTCAAGGATTGCTCCAATTTGTTTCGACTTATCGTCTAACAAACCAATGATTTTGTCTGACTGTGAAACAGACTCATGAATTAATTGCATTTGATTCACAGTTTGTTCAACTAACTTCCCACCATTTTCAGCTTTTTTCTTCGTATACATAGAGGCTGTAGATACTAATGAAGAACTATCTGCAACACGCTGAATTCCTTCTGTAACTTCTTCTAACAATGTTGCTCCTTCTTCAACTTCTTTCGTTTGTATTTCTGCACCACTTGATACTTGCTCTATCGCCTGTGTAATTTGTTCCGTCGCTTCGCTTGTCTGCTTCATACTAGCTGTTAATTCTTCTGAAGATGCCGCTACATGACTTGCTGAAGTGTTTATATTGGAAATGACACTTTGTAACGATGCAGCCATCTCGTTAAAACTTTCTCCTAGCTGTCCAATTTCATCTTTAGAATGAACTGTAATTGATTCTGTTAAATCACCTTCACTAATCTTCTTCGATGATATGACAAGTTGTTTTAACGGTTTAATAATAGACGCAATTATGAAGTAAATTACAATCCCACCGATTATTAGTGAAATTCCAAGAACAGTTACTGTTTTATAGAAAATAGGTTCAGCCGCTTCGATAATTTCTTTGGAAGGCATAATTCCTGCTATTTTCCACCCAGTTTTCTTATTCGTTTTAAAAGTGATATTGCGATCTTCACCATCTAATGAATAATGAAAATCCCCAGCTTCCTGTTTATACAATTCTTTACTAAGTTTCTCTTCTAATTTCTCTCCTGGCTTCATTTTCGGGTGCGCTACTACATTTTTATCTTGATCAAATATCGCTACATATCCTTCCTTACCGATATTAACCATCTTGGAAGTAGTAACAATATCATTAATGATTAAGTCAATCCCAAGAACTCCACTTTTATCCTCGTTTTGCTTTGCTAGTGTAATAACAATATTCCCTGTCGTTTTTGACTTATATGGAGCAGTTACAATTACTTCTCCGCTTTTCTTCACGGCCTCTTTATACCAATCTCTTTCTGTAGGATTATATCCATCTGGCATCTGAATAGCTGGTGATTGAATGAACTGTCCATTACTAGATCCTGTATAGATTGCTTCCATTTCTGGATGCAGTTTATTGTATTCTTCTAGTTTATTTTGTATGTTTTGAATTTGATCTGCTTGGTAACTTGATTGTGTGAATAATTTCGTAAAATAAGTTGCATCTACTTTTTTACTATCCAATTCTTTATTAATTACATTATCCAAAATTTTTATATTATCTTTCGCCGAGTTTAAAATCGTTTCATTAAAATTCGTCTTCGCCTGTTGATAAGACGTCCAACCAATTACAATACTTGGAAGAACTAAAATAATAATAAATGATACAAGTAACTTTGTTTTTAAACTACTACTCCTTAGTTTCCCTTGAAACATACTTCTACCCCTCCATACCGTTTTAAATGTAATTAATTAACATTTAATCTTTCTATAAAAATAATACGATTTAAATGTATCGATGAGACTCTCTATCTTTTTCTACATCATAAAGAATTGATACATATCTTTTTCATTCTATATAAATTAAATAATTAAAACAATGTATAAAAATGTATATTATTCGAAATATTATAATTCACAGAAGAACCTCTAGTATTTCACTTACTAGAGGTTCTTTCCACCTTATTATTCTTTATCTTTTTCTACTTCTTTTTTCTCATCTTCTACTACAGATACAACAGGTTTATCACTTGATAATTGTTGCACTGCTCCTTTTCCTGCAAATCCTTCTAATAGCTCTTTTAAGTCAATTCCAGAAGAAGCCTTTAACGTTTCTTGCATCGTTGCCATTAAATCAGTGGCATAGCCCGCAACTTTTCCGGCCCCGCTATTTTTACCACCGCCGCCTGTATCGACAACTGTGATTTTATCAATATTACTAAGCGGACTTGCAACTTCCTTCGCATAACTTGGAAGCATTTTAAGAACCATATCCATAATTGCCGCTTGACCATATAATTCAAATGCTTCAGCAATTTTTTGTTTCGCTTCTGCTTCTGCTAAACCTTTTAATCTAATAACATCTGCTTCTGCTGTACCTTGCGCTTTTTGTACTTCCGCTTTCGCTTGACCTTGCGCTTTTTCGATTTCCGCCTTCGCTAAACCTTCCACACGTACTTCTTCCGCACGAGCTCTCGCTTCAGCTTCAATCTTATATTGATCCGCATCTGCCTTTTTAATTTGTTTTACTTTTTCTGCTTCTGCTGATTGCTCAACAGCATAGCGATCTGCATCTGCTTTTTTCTTAACTTCTGCATCGTATTGCTTTTCACGACGCGCAATCTCTTTTTCTTCTAACTCGATTTGCTTTTCACGCTCAATAATTTTAACGCGCATTTGCTCTTCTGTAACACCTTGTTGTGCTTTCGCTTGTTGTAATTCGTAAGAAAGATCCGCATCTGCACGTGCTTGCTCTTGTTCTCTCTTATAGGACTGTACTTTTAATTCTTTATGTTTTTCAGCTTCAGCGATTTGTGCATCACGTTGATATTCTGCTTCTTTTGCCTCTTTTTCAGCACGTGCTTTTTCAATACGTGCTTCTTTTTCACGCTCTGCATTTGCAATTGTTGCATCACGCTTAACTGTCGCAATTTGCGGCTGACCAAGCGCATCTAAGTATCCGTTTTTATCCATTATTTCTTTAATTGTGAAAGAAACAATGCGAAGTCCCATTTTCTTTAAATCTGTAGAAGCTACTTCATGTACCTTTTGAGCAAATTGCTCTCTATTACTATACGCATCCTCTACTGTCATAGAAGATAAGATTGCACGTAAGTGACCTTCTAAAACCTCTTTTGCTTCTACTTTTAACTCTTCTGTTTCTTTTCCTAAATATTGCTCAGCTGCAGTAGATACTTCTTCAATTGTAGAACCTACTTTAATAATAGAAACACCATTTACTGTAACTGGAACACCTTGCTTCGTATACGTATCACGTGTACCAACTTCTAATTTGTAGTTTAATAGGCTTAAAGGCTCTGCTCTTTGCATAATTGGAACTACGAAAGTACCGCCCCCGCGGATAATCTTAATCTTCTTTCCATCATCAGTGGTAACAACATTCTTTCCTCCACCAAGCCAGTTCCCTGTAACAATTAACGCTTCATCTGGACCAACCGTACGATACTTCGTAATGAATACTAAAATGAGTAGAATTAAAATTGCCAGTAAAACTCCACCGATAATTAATGGAATCGTCATGTAAATTCCCCCTTATAATTTTGGTTTTTTTAAAGAATAAGCGATGTTTTGTACAAGTAAAACACCATCTTGGACTCCCTCGATAATAACCTCTGTTCCTTGCGAAATATCTTTTTTTCCAACAGTTTTAGCTGGGATTGCATTACTTCCAAATTGGGATAAAATTAATACTTCACCAAATCCTTCTGTAGGAATTGTCGTAATGACTTCTCCTTTGCAACCAATAAATTCATCCATACGTTGCATCGTATTTTGTTCTGCTTCTGCAATCGGTTTTAAAATTAGTATTTTCATGATGAAAACACCGATAAAAGATATAGCAAATGCAGCCCCGAAAATAGTAATACTATTAAAGGAAAATAAGTACTCTCCTATATAACTAAGCCCACATAACATGGCGAAGAAACTAAGTAATAAAGTAACAACGGATACAGATCCGCCCCCAAAACTAAATATCGATTCAAATATATCTCCAAAGAAGATATAAATAACAGTGAGTATAGTAGCAATAATAAATCCATATAAATAAATTGTTTCAAGTGGATAACCAAACAAGACCATTCCTTATCCCCCTTTCTTAAACAATCCCTTTTTTGTTATGTGTATGCCCCACCTCTTTCAAAGATTATAGTTCTTAATTTTCAGTTATTTACTCTTTAAAGAAAAGCCTGTAAAACAGGCCCCTAAAAAAGAACAGGAGAAACCTATTGTGACAGGCTCCTCCTAGAAAATAACCGATATATTATATATCTATATAATATACTATTTTCCACAAAAAGTAAAGTTAAACATACATTGGAAAAGCGCTTATTTTCCCCCGATTGGTGTGGGCTAATAATCATTGGGGGATGAATGATTAAAGTTTCACTTTACTGATAATGAGTACGTTCCATCGCCATTATCATATTTATATACATACAAGTAATACTTGCCTGGTTTTGCATTAAATTTCGCTTCTATATGATTCCCATTGGCTTGACCGTAAGCTGCATAATTTTGCATATCTGATTCATGGTGAAGTACCCATGTCATCCCAATTCCATACTCATTTAAAACAGAAATGTCGATATCTTTCGCTGATGCTACATTAAATGTATAAACATCAGTGTGGTCCCCGCCAATAAGATTACCTTTTATCGTACTATTTAGCCCGATACGATTTGCTTCCTCTGGACGATTATTTGGTTCTGATTCTGTTAAACTTCCATCTTTAATCGTAACAGTTGTTTCGCTTCTACTCTCTTTGCCTTTATCATCTTTTACTCTTAACGATACTTTATAAGAACCTTCTCTTTCATATACATGTACTGGATTCACTTCTACACTTGTGCTTCCATCTCCAAATTCCCATAAATAAGAAACAATTTTTCCATCTTCATCGTTTGAGCCATCACTTTTAAATTGAATTCCCTCTTTTACAAGACCGCTATAAGGGCCATTTATATTAACCGTTGGAGCTTTATTTTCTCCATCATCTTTTGCGATTCCATGGAAGACTACATCATATTCAAATTCATTTGAGCTATTCACACGATAATTGACGAAGTATGCTGTAACAGTTTTGTAGCCACTCCATTCTTTTTGCGCCAATTGTTCTAAAGATTCATTTACTCTTTTACTCATTGCTTTCCAATCTTCTGATTCACCTTTTGTGACACTACCTGTATACGTACCTTCTAATGTAAATGTATTAAAGAATTGAGAATTATGTTTTGTCATTTTTGTATCTTTCATAGGCAACGTATCACTAATTTCTTTTTTCACTTCAGTTAACGATTTCGGTGCATGTTCAGCTAAATAATCATCTGCTACTTCCGGTACATTATATTTATCTTGATTATCAATTAACTGCTGCATATACTCTTGATACTCTTTATTTAACTTAGGATCTTTACTTAGATTTTCACGATATGCATCATAATTTTTCACGTCATTCGCACGAATCAAATCTTGAATTTTATCAAATGTTTCAAACTGATGCGTATATAAGTAAGACTGCAATGCGAACGAGTAATTATAGAAATCCCAAGAACCGTATTTAGCAAATAGTGTACGCTCTGCTGTATAACGGCTTGCAGGATCAGATGATAATCCGCTAATTATACTCTTTCTTGGTACAACGTTATTCGTACGAGTAGATCCTGCGAAAAACTCTGCATTTCCTTCTTGGAACCAAGTTAGCCTTTCATTTTGATACATATCTCCTCTTCCAAATAAACCAGGAACTTCATATCTCCCTTGCAGATAATGAGTAAATTCATGACGGAATAACTCTTCTAAACTATAAATACTTTGCTCTGGTGTACGCTCATATGTAAAGAATGTACCTGTCTCTTCAATATAAATTCCACCGTTGTTTGTTTCATATCCATACAATTGTCTATTTAACTGATATTCATCTGGACTATTATAAATTACGATCGTTAATACATCATCCGCATTTCCTGGCTCTAACGCTTTGTCATTTCCAATTACACGGTGATACTGTGCCTTTACTTCCTTCGCAGCCCAATATAGTCTCTTAATTTTTTCTTCTGATACTTTATCTCCTGTTTTGAACACAATTGATCCATCGTCGAATGTATACGTTTTTGGTAGGTATTGCTCTTTTCCTTCTTTACGTATTTTCTCTAAATCTACTGTATTCCCGCTATAATCTTTACCATTATAATTTGTTGTAATTTGTTCTACCGCAACAAAATACGGTTCACTTAAGCGCGGGTACATATGCATTGCTTGTGTAACAACCTCTAATCCTTTATTTGGATTGCTATGAAACTTCCCTAAACGGCTAGCAAAATAAATGCCATTATTAACGAGCCATTTATTTTCTGGCGTTACTTCATTTAGAAGAGCAATACGATTTATTTCATTAATAAACCCATCTACTTTTCCATACCACATCGTTTCATTCGCTTCTTTACGAGCCTCAGTTAAGTACGACTGCATATCATAGTCAATACCTTGCATAATATCGTATATTGCTTGTCCCTTCATTCGATCATTTACATAAGTAGTATAATTATCATTGTATTGCTTTAAAATATTCGATGCATATTGAACCGTTTCAACATCGCTTGAAGCATTACTAATTAATTTACCGTACGCAGATACGACTGTATCTTGTTCAACTGTACCAAGCTTAAAGTTTGGATTTTTTGCGATTGCTTTTAAAGCAGGTAAACATTTATCCTGGAAGCTTCTTTCATTTAAGTCGCTTAATTCACTATTATAAAATGCAAGATAAAAAGCTGAACGCAGCACTTCAGTAAACGTTTGAATTCCTTTTGAATCATCTTTCGTAAATGTACTACCTCTATGAGCTAATTCATCTATAATGACTTGCATTTTTCCTTTATCTTTATAAAAAGCCTTTGCATCTTCATTAAACTGGAATAAGTCTGTAATTTGGTGCCATTTAATACTGCCTAACGTTTCAACTAATTCTTGGTCATTCATTTTGTTTAAATCAGCCATTGAATAGCTTTCTTTAACCTGCTTTACTGCAGTTTTCTTCTTAATAGATGCTGGTCGCTGTGAAAAATCTCCTACTTTTAAACGTTCTTGAAATGATAAAGTTTCATCAACTTTTGAAATATGTCCAACTTCATCTACCGACTTTTCAATTCCAACCGGTTTCGTTTTTAACACGTTATACGGTACTTTTTCTTCCGCTGCTGCATGAGTTTGAAGTGCGCCTAACGATAAAGCCATTGTACTAATGCTAAGCATCACTTTATTGATCTTTGATTTCTTGTTCATATCCTTGCCCCCTATTTTAATATTCCATTCAAGAATTTAACATAAAATCTGGATGTAACAATATAAAATGCAATATTTCATATTATTTCTTCCTATAATTTGTACATATCGTGAACGCATTGCTCTTTACCTCCCTAAAACAAATTGCATCCTTTCACATTATAAAAAGGGAATTTTTTGACAATTAAAAACTTAATTGTTATGATTATTATAATTGTTAACTTTATTAAATAAGGGTGGGATTCTATGATAAAAAAAGAAAACAGTGTATTTTATATCTCCTTCTTGCTAACAACATTATTCATTATATGGGGAATTACCCCAGCAAGTTGGATACAAGGCTACGATTTACAAAGTGTTACATCTTCTTTAAACTCATTTATCCTCAATAAATTTGGATGGTTTTACTCTCTACTTATGACTACAATGATTATTTTGGCTGCTTATTTAGCATTTTCCAAGTACGGTTCTATTCGTCTTGGTAAAGATGGAGAAAAGCCAAAATATAATTATCCATCTTGGCTATCCATGTTGTTTGGGGCAGGAATGGGAATTGGACTCCTCTTTTATGGAATCGCTGAACCGATTTCACATTTTACAGATCCATTAACAGGAAAAGCGGGGACAGAGGAAAGTGCCAAACTCGCTATGCAATATTCATTTTTCCACTGGGGTCTCTTTCCATGGTCACTATACGCAATGGTCGCTTTAACAATTGCATATTTCACATTCCGCAAACAAAAAGGTAGCACTATCGGGGCTACAGTTACTCCATTATTTAATCGATCGAAAAATTCTCGTATCGGAAAAACAGTCGATATTTTAGCTGTTTTAGCCACAGTATTTGGCATTGTACCATCTGTTGGGATTGGTGCTCAACAAATTGCTGGAGGATTAAGCTATTTATTCCCTTCTATTCATAACACTTTACTTACACAGCTCGTACTTATCGCCATCTTCGCCGTTTTATATTTAACGAGTGCACAAACTGGCTTAGATCGTGGGATTAAATATTTGAGTAACTTAAATTTCTCTCTTGCAGGTATTTTACTCGTCTCCTTTTTATTTTTAGGGCCAACCGTATTTATTATGAAATATTTCACATCTACACTCGGTTCTTATATTGGAGCTTTGCCTAGTATGGGATTAAATTTAGGAGCATTTAGTGAAAAATCTTCTTCTTGGATTGAAAACTGGACTATTTTCTATTGGGGATGGTGGATCTCTTGGTCTCCATTCGTCGGCACATTTATCGCACGTATTTCTAAAGGGCGCACAATAAAAGAATTTATTTTTGGAGTTGTATTAGTCCCGACTCTTATCTGTACATTTTGGTTTGCAGTATTTGGTGGTACCGCAATCCATATGGAAATGTTCCAATCGCTTGGAATAGCTGATGAAATTGCAAAAAATGGTACAGAGATTGGATTATTTGCTGTTATTTCACACCTACCATTCTCTACATTTTTAACGATTATCGGGTTGATTCTAGTAGCCACATTTTTCGTTACTTCTGCCGATTCAGCAACATTTGTCGTTTCCATGCAAACGAGTAACGGAAGCTTATCACCGAAAAATAGTTTAAAACTTATATGGGGATTAACAATCGCGATAATTGCCGCTATTTTATTACAAGCTGGAGGATTAAATGCACTACAAATCGCAGCTATCATCGCAGCACTACCATTTTCTATCGTAGTCGTTCTTATGGTCATTTCGCTCTTTAAGGAGCTGCGAAAAGAAGATGTTAATTTGCAAACAAAAGAAGTATCTCAAAAAATAAAAAAGGTTATGTAACGATTAGCACCTCAAATTACTTCTGAATCCGTAACAACTGAGGGAAAAGTAGATTAATAAAACCCATTCGTATGAAATATAATTTTCATACGAATGGGTTTTCACTCTATTATATAGTGTTGTAAACATGCCTTCTCCTCAAATCCTACTTTCTTGTACAATTTCATCGCACGATCATTATTCGTATTCAAACATAATTCTATCTCCTTCATTCCTTGGAAGGAAATAATATACTGAATTACCTTTTGTAATAACCGCTCTCCGACACCTTTTCTTCTACTATTTTCAGCGGTTGCAATAAATTCGATATTCGCTTCTTGAAACTCTGGATTTACTTCCACATATACATAACCTTCTAACTTATCATTCTTCATACTTACAAATAATTTATTCGTATTACTTAAACGTTCAATAATTTCGTTTCCGTCATAATACGTATTAGAAAACACATGATTGTGTAAAGCGATAAACTGCTCAAACACTTGTGGTAAAGCCTCTTCTACATTACATATAATACGGTGCTCCACAATATTATTTAAAACGAGAATACTATGTCGACCTTGTTCTTTTGCATGTAAATTCCTCATTAAACGGGCACAATTATTATTTTCCACATGATAAAAACCATAAAATCTCTCAATATGAAAAGGCACCTTTTCTATAAGTTCCTTCCACATATGTAAAGCAACTTCTTCCCAATTCTCTGCGATAATAAACGGTCCCCATATCTCTGCACATTTCTTTACTTCATCCACATCAAATCCTAATAAACCTATTAAATTATTATTCTCATAAGTAGCAACAAAAGATTGTTCCCAGCCTATATCTGAAAAATCATGAATAATTGTCTGTAACAACTCCTCTTTCTCATCTCCACAATAGCCAACATGATGAGTAGCATCTTTATTCATATTCGCAATAAATGCTGCCACCTCTTCAATTTTCAAAATAGAACTGACATACATAACCTCTCCTCCTTCACTAATATATTCACACCTTTTCCATTTATATCCTTCTAAAAAAGACATCACCATAAGCATATTTCAAAATGAAATCGCCATGATAATGTCTTCTCAAAAACTCATATAATCATCTTACGTTATAATAAGATAAAACGTTTTTCATTCTTAAATAATCTCTTTCTAAATACAAACATACTCAGTGCTGAAAGAACTAACGCTATGCCTGAAAGTAATGTTGATGTATTCTCTTGTCCACCTGTTGCTCCTAATGATTTCTTACTTTCTTCTTGCTTATTAACAGCTGGTTTATTTTCTTTCACAACTTGATTATTCACGTTTTGTTCTTGGACTACTGCTGATTGATTTACCGCGTCTTTTGAACCTTCAATTTTTTTTCCTGTTTCTTTTACCTCCACTTTCGATCCTTCAACTCCTGTTGTTGGCTCGTCCACTTCCTCTTTCGCTTCTTCAACTTCTTTCGTTGGCTCTTTTACTTCCTCTTTTACTTCTTTTACCGGTTCTTTCACTTCTTCTTTTGTACCTTCAACTTCTTTTATTGGTTCTTTCACTTCTTCTTTTGTTTCTTCAACTTCTTTCGTTGGTTCTTTTACTTCTTCTTTTACCTCTTCAACTTCTTTTGTTGGCTCTTTTACTTCTTCTTTCGCTTCTTCAACTTCTTTTACCGGTTCTTTCACTTCTTCTTTTGTTTCTTCAACTTCTTTTGTTGGTTCTTTCACTTCTTCTTTTGTTTCTTCAACTTCTTTTACCGGCTCTTTTTCTTCTTCTTTTTCCACTATATTCTGTATAACTGTTCCGTTAAACCTTATGCTAATTTCATCAGAATCTAAATCAAATTTATACACCTTTTCACCTGGGGTACTCCATTTTATTACTCCGTTATTAAACGTCCCTCCCTCACTTACCAATTGAATATTTTCAATACTTTCTCCTTCTAAATCATATACAGGAACTTGAATTTCTTCGTTTATTTTTGCATCATTTAAAATGATATTTTGTCTTCCAACATCAATTGTAAACCACTGACCTAATTGTATTAACGGCCTTACATCACGAATCTCATTTCCAGCTAAATTTAAGCTAAATAAGTTTAGCATGGAACCAATAACCGTTACATCTTTAATATGATTGTCCGCAAGATTTAACCACTGTAAATTTTCCAATGAAGATAGTGGTGTTATATCTTCAATTTGATTATGAGATACATTCACATTATTCAATTGTTTCAAGTTTGAGATAAACTCAATATTTTTCAGACCTACTCCTTCTAAAGTGAGTTTTTCTAAGTTCGTCATATATTCTAAACCTGTTATATCTTTTATCTCATTTCCTTTTTCTTTAAGTATCTCTAATTTTTTAATCTGTAATAAATCTTCTTTTGTGATAGGAGCGTTTAAATTCTCTCTACCTAAATTCTCTTTATTAATATGTTGTTGTAAAGTTTTATCGAGAATTACATTTTGACTTTCTTTTTGTTTTTCAACTATATTCTGTATAACCGTGCCATTAAATCTTATTTTACTTTCAGTAGAATTAGTATCTAGTTTAAATTCATATATTTTTTCTCCAGGACTATTCCATTTTATAAATCCGTTATTCAGAGTAGCCCCCTCACTTTGTAGATTAATATTTTGAAGTGGTTCTCCTTTAAGGTTGTATACTGGGATTTTTATTTCTTCATCTACACTTGCTTCATTTAAAAAGATTTTTTGTCTTTGAATGTCAATTGAAATTCGCTTACCTAATTCCTCAACAGGCCTTACGTCAAAAATTTCATTTGCTCCAAGATTTATCTCATGTAAATTTGTTAAAGTGCTCAACGGCGATATATCAGAGATATAATTCTCTTCTAAATTCAGCACTTGTAAATTTCCTAATTGAGATAGTGATGATATATCTTTTATTTCACTATCAGAAATTTCTAGTTCAATAAGATTACTCATTTTACTAATAGATTCAACATTATTAATTTTATTGTTCCCTATCCATAATAGTTCCACATTATTTAATCGATCAATTCCCGTAAGATCACTGATTTGATTATTTGCTAAGTATAATTGTTTCACAGTTGATAATGTAAATAATGGCTGGATATCTTTAATGTTATTACCGATTAAATCTAATGTTTTAATTTTACTTAATGGTGTAAGATCAGAAATTTTATTATCTCTTAAAAAAAGCATATTAATATTCTCTAACTGCTCAATTGGGTGAATACTTTCAATTGAATTAGATGTTAAATCAACGTACTTCAAACCTCTCAATTTCGAGATGGCTGATATGTCTTTTACATTAGACTCTCGTAACATCAACTTCTCTAAGTTTGTCATATACTCTAAACCAGTTATTTCATTTATTCCTTTACCTGAATAAATGGATAATGTTTTAATTTGTAATAAATCTTTCTTTGTGATTGGCGCATCTACATTATCTCTATTTAAGTTATATTTATTAATATATTTTTGTAATTGCTTATCTAATATTACATTTCCGTTTTCATCTTGTTTCTCCTCTTTATTTTCCTTTTGTTTTTCTGGAACATTGTTCTCTAAATTCAATGTATTTACTTCAAACTGTACTTGGTACTTATTGTCATAGGCCATTGTTGGAATATAAATATGCATTCGCATATTATACCTTTTTCCTAATTCCCCTACTTCAAACTGAATCACTTTCGTTCCATTTTTCTTTTTGTCTTCTGATATTACTTTCACATCATGAAACACACCTGGAGTGTGAATATCCTCTGTCTTCAAGTATTGAAAGAAATCACTATCACTTAACGTTGCTGTTACAATTTTCTTTCCATTCTCAATTGTTAATTTCGGATCCTTTATATAAACAGCTGCCATAGACTCTTCATTCGTTTTATCTTTATACGCTTTAATAACAGCGTCATATGTACCATCTTCTAAACCTTGTCCAGTTTTATTCGCCTCAATTGCTACTGCCGCTAAAGCAGGTGTTGAATACACAGCAAACGGAAGTGATAACGCCGCCGCTATAATCATTGCATTTATACGTTTTCTTTTATTTTGTTTCAACTTTACATCTCCTCCGAAATATATAATTCGAAATGTAATCATTTCTCGAATAAATGATAATGATTTTCATTATCATTGTCAACTGAAAAAATAAAAAGTTTACAAAAAAAGAACCTCTTTAAAAGAGGTTATGCCATTTTCTCACCTGATTCTTCTCTAAAAAAGCTTTTCATCGCATGAAATACGTCTGCTTTTTGCTTTAAAATATAATATCTGAAATTATCATCTTTAATATTTTTATAGGCTGACATAAGTGTACTATGGCGGTTGTACTGGTTCACTTCCCCATACCCAAACATATTACACTTCTTCATTAGCTCTTCAACAAGCTTTACACATCTAGCATTATCTGATGTTAAATTATCACCATCTGAAAAATGGAATGGATAAATATTATAGCGGTCTGGTGAATATTTATTATCGATAAGTTCTAATGCTTTTTTATATACGGAGGAACATATTGTTCCGCCACTTTCTCCTTTTGAGAAAAATTCTTCTTCTGTAACGACTTTCGCTTCTGTATGATGAGCAATAAATTCAATATCAACTGTTTCATACTTTGTGCGTAAAAATCTTGTCATCCAGAAAAAGAAGCTACGTGCCATATATTTCTCCCATATTCCCATCGATCCACTCGTATCCATCATCGCTAATACAACAGCTTTTGAATCTGGCTTTAATACTTCATTCCAAGTGCGGAACTTTAAGTCTTCTTGATGAATTGGATGAAAAGATGCTTTACCACCCATCGCATTTCGTTTATATGCGGATATCATTGTTCGTTTCTTATCGATATTTCCCCATAATCCTGTTTTTCTAATGTCATTAAATTCAACATGTTCAATCCGGTTTTCATCCATTTCTTTTCTCTTTAAATTAGGCAGTTCTAACTCTCTGAAAAACGCTTGCTCTAATTCTAAAATAGAGACTTCAGCTTCATAGTAATCTTCCCCAGCTGCATCTCCTGCTCCTTGCCCTTTTCCTGGCCCTTTTTGTTTTTGACCACCTGATCCATCTCTCGCAACGACATCACCAACTTTGCTGTCACCGTTTCCTTGCCCAACATGTTTATTTTTATCATAATTGTATCTAATCTTATATTCATCTAGAGAACGAATTGGTATTTTTACAACATCCTTGCCATTAGACATAACTATACTTTCTTCTGTTACAAGATCGGGTAAATTATTCTTAATTGCCTCTTGTACTTTTTCTTGATGGCGCTGTTGGTCGTCATATCCTTTGCGATGGAGGGACCAGTTTTCCTGTGAAATCGTATAATTTGGTTGATTTTCTTCGCCCATTCCTTTCCCTCCTTACTGTAATTGTCTTCCTGT
Source organism: Bacillus sp. PPSBB_2 (assembly GCF_045291115.1). Classification (NCBI taxonomy): domain Bacteria; kingdom Bacillati; phylum Bacillota; class Bacilli; order Caryophanales; family Bacillaceae; genus Bacillus; species Bacillus sp. PPSBB_2. The sequence goes on along the minus strand of NZ_CP147983.1, from coordinate 546,290 downwards.
ATGAACAGCAATCTATAAATTTTGTTCTGTAATATGCAAGCTAGAATATTTGAAAGGTAACTGCCCACAGAAAATCATCCCATAAACATTTATAACGTTTTTCATACAATACCCCGAGCATCCTAAACAAAATTTTGCCACTCACATAAATAGAAAGAAATATTCAGCCACTGATAAGAAAGAAACACAATGCATTGTTGCACACATTTTTACTTTGCAACATATTGTATTGTGTTGGCTTTTTTCGTATGAATGGTTGGTTACTCTATCATATGCATATTGTAAAAATAATTGACAATAAATTCATAAAATTGCATCTTAATTTATTACATTTGGACAAGGTATGACACTTTATACACATATGAACGGATAATAAAACGCTGTCCCGCAAAATACAAGAGACAGCGTTTTGTTATCAAACTATCTGTTTAACAAGCTACCTACATAGCGTAGTAATTCATTTGCTGAAGAAGAATTATAGCCATGCTCATCAATTAAACGCGCAACAACATCATTGATTTTCTTAAGCTGATTTTCGTCCGGCGTTTTCGTTGATGTTGTAATTTTCACTATATCTTTTAAATCAGCAAATAGTTTTTTCTGAATCGCTTCACGAAGACGTTCATGTGAATTATAATCAAAACGTTTTCCTTTACGGGCATAAGCAGAAATGCGAATTAAAATCTCTTCACGGAACGCTTTCTTAGCATTTTCTGAAATTCCAATTTGCTCTTCAATTGAGCGCATTAATTTTTCATCTGGACTCATTTCTTCTCCTGTTAAGGGATCACGTAATTTCGATTTATTGCAGTACGCCTCAACGTTATCTAAGTAATTATCCATAAGCGTCTTAGCTGATTCTTCATATGAATAAACAAACGCTTTTTGTACTTCTTTCTTCGCGATTTCATCGTATTCTTTTCTCGCTAATGAGATGAAGTTCATGTAACGTTCACGGTCTTCATTACTAATGGATGGATGCTGATCTAGCCCATCTTTTAAAGATCTAAGTACATCTAACGCGTTAATAGATGGTACCTCTTTTCGAATGATTGTAGACGAAATTCGGTTAATGACATAACGAGGATCAATACCCTTCATACCTTCATCTTGATATTCGCGTTGTAATTCTTCTACATCAATCGCATTATAACCTTCTACCGTTTCTCCATCATACAAACGCATCTTTTTAATTAAATCAATATCCGGACGCTTCGGATCTTTTAAACGAGTTAAAATAGTGAACATTGCTGCAACGCGAAGTGTGTGTGGTGCAATGTGAACATTCGATACATCACTTTCACGAATCATTTTTTCATAAATATGTTCTTCTTCACTTACTCGTAAATTATAAGGAACTGGCATTACAATAATTCTTGAGTGCAATGCTTCATTTTTCTTATTTGCTATAAATGAGCGATACTCTGTTTCATTCGTATGCGCTACAATTAATTCATCTGCTGAAATAAGCGCAAATCTTCCCGCTTTGAAATTCCCTTCTTGCGTAAGCGATAATAAGTGCCATAAAAACTTCTCATCGCATTTTAACATCTCTTGGAACTCCATCATTCCTCGGTTTGCCTTATTTAATTCTCCATCAAATCGATACGCACGTGGATCTGATTCTGAACCATATTCTGCAATCGTAGAAAAGTCCAGACTACCTGTTAAATCTGCAATATCCTGTGATTTTGGATCAGACGGACTAAATGTACCAATCCCTGTACGGCGATCTTCAGAGAAGAAAATACGCTCTACAACTACATCCTCAATTCTTGATCCGTATTCTTGCTCTAAACGCATGACATTTAGTGGTGATAAATTCCCTTCAATTCTAACCCCATACTCATTAAAGAAATCATCTCGTAAATGATGTGGAATTAAATGCAGTGGATCCTCGTGCATTGGGCATCCTTTAATTGCAAAAATTGCTCCGCGATCTGTTCTTGAATATGTTTCTAATCCTCGTTTCAACATTGTAACTAACGTTGATTTCCCTCCACTAACAGGACCCATTAATAATAAAATTCTTTTTCTAACATCTAATCGTTTTGCAGATGGATGAAAATATTCCTCTACAAGACGTTCTAGAGCATCCTCTAATCCAAAGAGCTGATTACTAAAGAAATTATACTTTCTTCTACCATCAACTTCTTCAATTCCAGCGTCTTTTATCATATTGTAAATGCGAGAGTGTGCTGTTTGAGCCACCCATGGTCTTTCTTTCACAAGCTCCAAATACTCCGCAAACGTACCTTCCCATTGTAAACGTTCTTCTGCTGCTCGATGCTGTTCAATCTTTTTTAGAATATCCATTATAGCTCCTCCCCCATCTCCTTGTTCAATCGGATTATTATAAAAGGTATGCTAGGATGTCCTTAAACATTCTTTAAATCAAAACGAAATATATAATAGCACGCTAAAATTCTCTCCAAAATTCAAAGAAAATTCTGTATAATATAGGTATTAACATTTTTACACTGCTATTCATTATAAATAAATTCTTTTCTTCTAAGAACCTTACATACATTTTGGATAATAAATAAAACTCATGAACCGAAAAAAGTAAGGAGGATATTAGTATGAAATTATTATTAATTTTAGGTGTATCACTCACATTTCTTACAGCTATTTTTACATCCGGTTACAATGACAAACCAGGTACACATAAAAAATGATGTGCTTTTAGCACATCATTTTTTTATTTATAATACATATTTTCCATATCATATTTGGATAGTGGTCGGCTATAATAATAACCTTGTACAAGCTTCACATTCTTTTCTTTCAAAAACTGTATTTGCTCCTTTTTTTCTACTCCTTCTGCAATTATATTCAATTCTAAAGTATGAGCTAAATGAATAATTGCAGCTGTAACATTCGTATCACGTTCATCTATATGTATACCTTCCATAAAAGAACGATCAATTTTTAAAGTATCAATTGGATATGTTTTTAAATAACTTAAAGATGAATAGCCTGTTCCAAAATCATCTAAATGAATCTTTAAATTTTGTTCTTTTAATTGTAGTAACACTCTCTTTGATATATCTTTATGTATAAGAGCTCCTTCTGTAACCTCTATCGCTAATAAATGAGCTGATACATTGTACTTATTTAAAGCCCGTGTAATCATCTCTATTAATGTAATAGAACGAAAGTGTCTAGCTGAAATATTAACCGCAATTGGGACCACTTCATATCCTTTATTTAACCATTCGCGCAGTTGCTGACACACTTGATTTACTACCCATTCATCGAGCTTAATAATAAACCCTGTTCTTTCTGCCAACGGAATAAATTGGTTTGGAGAAACAAATCCTAATTCCTTATTCTCCCACCTTATTAAAGCTTCCATACTAGCTATTTTTTTCGTTTCAATATTAATTTGTGGCTGATAATATAAGAAAAATTCATTTTTTTCTATAGCACGATGTAACTGGTTTTCTATTATAAACCTTTGTTCACGCTCACAGTCTAATCCACTACAATAAAAATGATAATGTCCTTTTCCTTTTTCTTTTGCTTTTTTTAAAGCAGCATCGACCCTCTGAAATAGTATTTTTTCATCTTCTCCATCTGCTGGAGCCATTACAATTCCAATTGATGCACTTAAATATACATCTTCTTCTTCGATTACAAAATATTCACTAATATTTTTCAGTATGCTTTTTGCAACTTCCTCTACATATTCTTTCGTTATATTTTCTATCAACATAACAAATTGATCATCGTGTTCTCTAAATAAGTGCATATCTTCTATTTTTAGATTGCTTAAACATTCTGTAACTTTTTGTAATACTTTATCTCCCTCTTTATGACCAAATGTATCATTAATACGATGAAACTCATCTAAATCTATAAATACAAGTGCAAAATTTACACTCTCATTTAAAAAAGTATTTAACTTATTTGTACATGAAATTCTATTCATTAATCCCGTTAACTGGTCATAGTAAGCTAAATATTCTGTTCGCATTTCGTTTAATACTTGCCTTGTAACATCTCTCGTAACAATATAAATCCCAACAATTTCACCGTTCACAATAATCGGGATAGTTCTCAAAGAAATATATAGCTCGTACCCTTCTTTATGAACATATTTCTTTGAAACAATTTGTTTTGCTTTTCCTTGCATCGATCCCTTAAATATAATTTGAAAATCTTTTTCATATTCTTTATTAATGAATTCAAAAATAAATTTATTATTTAATTCCTCATACCGGTATCCAAATATTTCATACGTTGCCGGATTTGCATATGTAACTCTCCCTATAGAATCTATAGATATAATTGAGTCATTATTATATTCCAGTAACGACTTAAATAACATTTGTTTTTCCTCTATCTTTGTCTTCTCCTCAATTTGAGCTGTAATATCTCTTGTAATACAAATAACAAATTGACATATTCCTTCTTCGTCGCAGACAGGATTAAGTGAAGATTCATAATGTATCTCACCTTTTGGTAAATTGACTACATCACAAAAGGTGTGTGCTTTCGCTTCTCTCACTACTTTTGCATATTGCCTTTGCAATATCCCCGCTATATCTTTTGGTAATACTTCTGCAAAAGTTTTTCCATAGCACTCTTCGCTTAACCTAGCATAATCCATTCCTATTTTATTCACATACATATATTGAAACGTTTCATTATCAATAACTTTCAATATGAATACTAAATCTTGAATAGCATGTAATAATCCTTGTCTAATTAAATCCATATCTATCATACTTAAAAAGGTATTTTGATTACTATATTCTTCCTTCATATTTATCTCAACCCGTCTTATCTATTTTTAATCATATATCCCATTCTATATGATTATGTCCTCTCTTTTAAATGTATGATTATATATTATTTTTATTTTATAAAAAAAAGTCGCCATATGGCGACTTTTAATAAACGATTTCTAAATCTAATCCAGGGTAATTTTGTTGACGGAACGCTTCATAAATTAAAATTGCTGCTGTATTAGATAAATTTAATGAACGTACTTTATCTGTCATTGGAATACGTAAACAATGATCAAAGTTTTCTTCGATTACATTAGCTGGTAAGCCGTTTGTTTCTCTTCCAAATACAAAATAGTAATCCTTCTCACGCTTGCTATAGTCAAACGCTGTATGAGCTTTCTCGCCATACTTTGTTAAATAGAAGAATTCACCGTCTTTATTTTTTTCATAAAATTCTTCAATTGAATCATAATACGTAATTTTTACGTGCTGCCAATAATCTAATCCTGCACGCTTTAACATTTTATCATCCGTTGAAAATCCAAGCGGTCTAATCAAATGTAATTCTGTTCCAGTTGCTGCACAAGTACGAGCAATATTCCCTGTATTTGCTGGAATTTCTGGCTGATATAAAACAACATGTACTCCCACGCGATATTCACCTCTGTTTTTTGTCTACTACGTATTATACCACTTGAGCGAAAAATCTCTACCCATTAATAATATGAAAGAATTTATATTTCATTTGTGGTGTATATTTACTAGAGTCTTCATAGTTCCAATAACGTCGACGGCTATTCGCTGAATGTGCATTTACAAGCGGCATACCATCTGCATCTTTTGCTACCACAATCGTCGTATGATTCCATCTTCCGTCATCCTCGAAATCATAAGCAATGACATCTCCAAGAATAAGTTCTTCTGGCCTCTCTACCGCCTCTGCTCGAAGTCCTGTTGTAGCACCTGACAAATACCAATAAAAAGAATGTGCAACAGCCCAGCTCCAACTCCACTGATTCTCCCTTTGCCACCATCCTTTACGAATATTAGGATACCCGTTCATAGGTACTTCTCCAGTATGAAGACATTGAGAAATGAAATTCGTACAATTATCAGGGAAATTACGATACATAGGATTCCGGTCATCCCACCAACGCTCTGCATATTTCACTGCCTCTAAACGATTATACTGATAAGAACCGTACTTCTCTTTCGTAATATCCCTTTCTAATGTCTCACCCATTCTAATTTCTTCTGACACTTCAATAGCAGAATCGCCTATAATTCGACTATTATTTAAACAAACTCTTCGTTTTAATTGTTCCTCTTCAATATAAAATAATTCTTTATGCTTAATTAAATATTTAAAATGTATTTGATAATCAATTTCTTGATGGTCATTACTATTTAATTGTCTAATAAAAGAAACATCCGCAGTTGCTTTCACTATATGTGCACTACGCCTTTGAAACAATTGTTTCTTTCTCAGTGCCATTTGTAATAAATCCTCAGCAATACCATCCACATTCGTTCTTTTCTCCGTTATATATGCTAAAAATTGTTGTACTTGGTTTTCAATCTTCGTTTTTACAACCATTCTGTCTCCCTCCCATATTACAATATGAAAAAGGGAAATATTATCTACTCTTTTTTCTGTGCTAACAATTCAAGCCCGCGATTCATTTCATGAAGCACTTCTTCATCTTTCTCACGTTCCATCGCTTTCTCAATCGCTTCGCCTACTCCATCTCCGCCAATTTTCCCAAGTGCCCATGCTGCCGTTCCGCGTAGTACCGGTCTTGGGTCATCTTTCATAACACCAATTAAATCAGGAATTGCCGATGCTTCTTTAAAATGTGCTAATGCTAAAATCGCATTTCTTTGCAGTGGCTTTTTCCCTCTCCATGACCCTGACATAATCCCATATTTCTCTTTAAAATCACGATTACTAATTGTTAAAAGTGGCGTTAATAATGGTTTAACTAGCTCAGGATCCGGCTCCATCTCAGGATGATTATGAAAATCCATTCCTTTGTTTTTCGGACAAACAGTCTGACACGTATCACATCCATATATGCGATTTCCTATTTTATCGCGATATTCTTCAGGTAGGAATCCTTTCGTTTGTGTTAAAAACGCAATGCACTTCTTCGAATCTAACTGTCCCCCCTGTATTAAAGCACCGGTAGGACAAATATCGATACATTTCGTACAGCCCCCGCATTGATCTTCTATCGGCTTATCTGGCGGGAATGAAACATTTGTAATCATTTCCCCTAAGTATACGAACGAACCAAATTCAGGTGTAATAATAGAGCAGTTTTTACCGCTCCATCCAATACCAGCACGCTCTGATACAGCTCGATCACTTAATTCACCTGTATCAACCATGGACTTCACTTCTATATCGGGAAGTTTTTCAATTAAATATGCCTCTAATTTTTGCAAACGATCTCGTAAAACAAGATGATAATCTTGTCCCCAAGAAGCACGACAAAAAATCCCACGGCGTTCTCCACGCTTACTTAATGGTGCATTTTTTAATTTTGAAGGATATGCTAAAGCAATCGCAATAATTGATTTAGCACCCGGTAATAACAGTTGCGGATTCGTTCTCTTCTCTATATCAGGCTCTTCAAATCCAGATTGATAATTTAATTGTTGTTGCTGGATTAAGCGCTGCTTTAATTCCTCAAAAGGAGAAGCGCTCGCAAAGCCTATTTTATCTATGCCAATTGTTTTACTATACGCAATTACATCTTGCTTTAATTGTTCAAAATCCACTCTTAATCGCCTCCTCAGATGAATCCACCCCTTATGTAACCACTCTATTGGTTAGTAATTCACGTTTGGAATACTATTATTTACTTCTATTTTCGCATGTAATTATATTTTTCAAACATTAAAAAACGCAATGCCTCGTTTATCTCGGAAACGAAACACTGCGTTGATCACAATTTATAGAAAAACATTTAATAAAATTTGGAGCGGGTGAAGAGAATCGAACTCTCGACCAGAGCTTGGAAGGCTCTTGTTTTACCACTAAACTACACCCGCAAATATGAATTACATATAAGATATTAGAATAACTTATGTAAAGTAGTATAGCATGTAAAAAAAGTAGAGGCAAGAATTTTATCGAAAAAAGTCGAAAAAGTGATGAGAGACCTCATCACTTTTTCAATTCTTTATCAATTGCCTTCTTCATACTATCAAAATCAGGATTTGCAAGATTTCCGTTTACATATACAGAAGGAGCACCTTGAACTTTTAATTTTTGAGCACGATCTGAATCTTTACTTACTTTTTCTTTAATGTCTTTACTGTGTAAATCTTTCTTAAATTGCTCTAAATTAACTTTCGGCAGTTTCTCTTTCACAATGCTAAGAAGCAAATCTTCTGTAATCCATTCTTCTGTATCTTTCTTTTGATTTTGATAGATCTCATCATAGAAGATCCAGAATGAATCTTTATCTTGTTTATAAATTGCTTCACCAGCTGCTGCACCTAAATCTGAGTCTTTTCCAATAAATGGGAAGTTAATAAAGTATAACTGCACTTTGCCTTTATCAATATACTCTTCTTTTAATCGAGGTAATACTGTTACATCCCAAGTACGACAAGCAGGACATTTAAAGTCTCCAAATTCAACTACCTTAACTGGAGCATCATCTTTCCCTAAAGATTGTTGCGTAGAATAAGCAAACATCTCATTCCCTTTATCTTTTTTGTCATTTATGATGCTATACGCAATTGTTCCAATTACAATTAATACTGCGATAGAAAAAACTATACCAAGAGCCATGAGTTTATTTGATTTCATATACATTCCTCTTTAAATTCATATTCTGTATACAGCATTGTACACAATACACATAATATCAACACTTATATACGTCACGCAATGAACACGCTCACATAAATTACAAAAACACAATAATTGTGACGATATTGTGTCACAATTTGTCACAATTTATTCAAAAAAAGAAGCTCCTCTGTAGGAACTTCTCTTAACTTACTGCTTTTTTACGCGCGCTATTTAACATCGACTGCTCTATTTTTATATCATGACGAATTACCAATTTCTCACTAACTGCTTGAACATACTCATCATGGCTTATATAGCCTTCTTTCTCCATTAGTCTCAAAACGACATTACGTCTCTCTACTGCTTTATCATAATTTTGTGCAGGTGAGTAATAAGCAGGTGCTTTTACTACAGCAGCCATCATTGCACTTTCAGCCAACGTTAATTGGTTCACCTTTTTACCGAAGTAAAGGTTTGCTGCTTTTTCAATTCCCCATGCTCCTTCTCCATAATAAATATTACTTACATATAATTTTAAAATTTCATCCTTCGTAAATGTGCGTTCAATTTTTTTCGTATAAAAAATCTCTTTCCACTTCCGAGAAAATGTACGTTCATTCGTTAAAAAGGCATTTTTAGATAGCTGCTGTGTAATTGTACTTCCTCCTTGCACGACACCACCAGCCTTTATATTCTCAACAGATGCCCTAATAATTGCTATATAATCTAAACCGTTATGATGATAAAATCTTTTATCTTCTGTCGCAATAAATGCATATGTTAATGATTCTGGCACCTCTAACTTAGCCGGTACATGTAATTTACTAATATCACTTTTCTCAATCATTACATTTCCAATGAATAATAACGTACAACTTAACAATAATAATAATATGATGGCTTTATAAAAAAGTTTAGTCATTGGATTTAATGCAACTTTTTGATGATAGTTCACCCTAGATAATACTCGTTCTTTCATCTTGAACACCTCTTTTCCACACAGCATATAACTCTTACTTTAAGAATACATTGTTGTAAAAAAATATCCCATCGATTTCTCTTACACGTACCTTACATCATTGTAAGGTATAAAGTGAAACTTTAATGAGCCCTCATCAATCAGGCTTACTGCCCAGCAAATAGTGGGATAAAAAAGTATTGTATCACAGTATTTTTTTATCTACTATTCATCTGAAATATTGAATATAGGTTATGTTAAAGTACGAATAACCAATAATAGAGAAACCCTTAAGACTATTATATTTTCACTTTACACTTTAATTATATCATCTACAAATATATATACTTTTGACTATCTAGTAATCTAAATGTATATAACATATAGATTTATTATACAGAACAAATGTTTCTCAAATCAATACTAGTGCTATTATTATTTTGACCTTTTTCTTAAACAGTATACAAAAAAAGAGTAGTGATTCGAATGTATCTCAAATCGGCTACTCTTTTCTTTACAATCTTCCTATTAAATTATACGGCTGTACTTCCCACGTTTCATACGGAATAAAATGTGTTGCTCTCATTGCATCAAGCGTTCTGGATTTCATATGAGGACGCGTTATATACTCATCTATGTTCTCTTCATTTAAATCAACAAATTTAGCCTCTTGTATTTCTTCAGGTTGAATTTTTATTTCACCACTTATATATGCTACTTTAAAAACAACAGCTAGAATATGCATAGAAGTATTATAATAAACGCCTGTAATTCCGATAGGCTTCACCGTTAACCCTGTTTCCTCTTTTATTTCCCTACAGACAACTTGATCGAGCGCTTCGCCTTCTTCTACCTGTCCTCCTGGCAACTCCCACGTATCAGCTCGCCAGTGCACTTTTGCTAATAACACTTCATTTTTTTCATTTGTTAAATAACCTGCTACAGCAACGATATGCTTTGGTGTCTTATGTTCCATATTAAGCCTCCTAGAGATAATGAATATTTTATATATCCCTATAATCATATTCCCTACCTACAACAAAATACCTTTAATACTTCATCACCTTAATTAACTTCATAAAAAAGACCCTATCCGCTAAGCGAAAAGGGTCATCTATCGTATTACTCTCCTAAGTCTACGTTGTGATAAACTTGTTGAACATCTTCTAAATCTTCTAATGCATCAACCATTTTCTCAAATTGTGCTTGAGCATCTTCAGGAAGTGTTACATCACTTTGTGCAAGCATTGTTAATTCTGCAACTGTAAACTCCTCAACGCCAGCACCTTTAAGTGCAGATTGTACTGCATGAAATTGATCTGGTTCAGCATACACGATAACAGAATCTTCTTCTTCTAGAATGTCACGTGCATCTACATCTGCTTCCATTAAAATTTCAAGAACTTCATCTGATGTTTTACCTTCAAGGCCGATAACAGCTGTCGCATCAAACATGTAAGCTACAGAACCGTTCACACCCATATTACCACTGTTTTTGCTAAATGCAGCTCGTACATCTGCTGCAGTACGGTTTACGTTATTTGTAAGTGTATCTACAATAACCATAGCTCCATTTGGTCCGAATCCTTCATAACGAAGCTCGTCATAATTTTCTTCTGAACCGCCTTTTGCTTTTTCAACTGCACGATCAATAATTGTTCTTGGAACATTGTATGTTTTCGCACGCTCTAATACAACTCTTAGTGCTTGGTTTGATTCTGGATCTGGCTCGCCTTGTTTTGCTGCCACATAAATTTCACGCCCAAATTTCGCGTATATACGGCTTGTATTTGCATCTTTTGATGCTTTTTTGTCTTTAATATTGTTCCATTTACGGCCCATACTTTCCACTCTCTTTCCCGTTTTAAATCTACATAAAAATATTAATATGAAATATAATGTGTGTTCAACACATTTTTAAAAGAAATATAAAAAGTTCATTTTTGATTCATATTACAGACATAATATAAATCACTATCATTTTGTTCTTTCGACAAGTTATATTATACATGAATTCCTACGTTTATTACGAATTTTAGAAGCACATAGTATAATTTAACAAAAAGACTCTAACATTTCTGTTAGTGTCTTTTTATATTGCTAATACCGATTTCCATATTATTCCCATAATTGTTTTCTATTGTTGTATAATAAAAATAGGAAAAAATTTGAAGAAAAGATGGAGGGTGAATTATGACACATTCAAAAGGCAAAAAATCACATGCTTTTAAAGGAATAGGAGAAAAATTAAACCCAACTATCTATCAAGTGAGATTCATGAAATTAGATGAACCAATTCGATTTGAGTCGTTTCCTGAATTAAAGGAATTAGGAGACTGGTTGAGTACTTCAACGCACATGTGGTCATGCCACTCAACTATGTACAAATACAACAGAGAAGAGTTTGAAAAGAAGTTCTTAGAAATTACGAAATTAACAGCTGATCATGTACTAATATCTACTGGTGGCGTCGGATTTAACTTCATGTCACCAGGTTGGAGAAATTCTCTATAAAATAATGAAATTATATAAAGGGATAAAAATTTATCCCTTTATTGTTTTGTAGTTTTCCCCAACTGTATCGCATGTACTAAATGAATAAGTTTACCTTAATCATTTATAACCATTTCACCAACACACCATTTTTGCTTATTTTATAGTGTGATGAAAACATAAAAAGACTCTACACATTTGGTGTAGAGTCTTTTATTACGCCGTTCATGATACCGATGGTCGGGGTCGAACCGACACTCCCGAAGGAACACGATTTTGAGTCGTGCGCGTCTGCCAATTCCGCCACATCGGCACAAAAGAAAAGGCGGCAACCGGATTTGAACCGGTGATAAAGGTTTTGCAGACCTCTGCCTTACCACTTGGCTATGCCGCCATATTAAATTTTATTGGAGCGGAAGACGGGATTCGAACCCGCGACCCCAACCTTGGCAAGGTTGTATTCTACCACTGAACTACTTCCGCAAAAATGGCTGGGCTAGCTGGATTCGAACCAGCGCATGACGGAGTCAAAGTCCGTTGCCTTACCGCTTGGCTATAGCCCATCGAATTCTTACTTAATTATATGTAAGTATCCATTAGATTATTTGTAATTTTTAAAATAAAAATGGGGCGACTGATGGGAATCGAACCCACGAATGCCGGAGCCACAATCCGGTGCGTTAACCACTTCGCCACAACCGCCATGTTGTGTAAATATATTTGGCAGGGGCAGTAGGAATCGAACCCACACTGGAGGTTTTGGAGACCTCAGTTCTACCTTTAAACTATGCCCCTATGTAAATGGTGGAGGGGGGCAGATTCGAACTGCCGAACCCGAAGGAGCGGATTTACAGTCCGCCGCGTTTAGCCACTTCGCTACCCCTCCGAAACTTACATGGTGCCGGCTAGAGGACTTGAACCCCCAACCTACTGATTACAAGTCAGTTGCTCTACCAATTGAGCTAAGCCGGCGTATTTTATTAAAATAAATGGTGGCTCGGGACGGAATCGAACCGCCGACACGAGGATTTTCAGTCCTCTGCTCTACCGACTGAGCTACCGAGCCTTATTAAAATGGCGGTCCCGACCGGGGTCGAACCGGCGATCTCCTGCGTGACAGGCAGGCATGTTAACCACTACACCACGGGACCATTTGGTTGCGGGGACAGGATTTGAACCTGCGACCTTCGGGTTATGAGCCCGACGAGCTACCGTGCTGCTCCACCCCGCGA
>NZ_CP147983.1:435979-529121 GCF_045291115.1 Bacillus sp. PPSBB_2 | reverse complement strand
AAAATTAAAAAATATGAGCTACACTGTTATCTAGTTTTCAAAGAACATACATTTATATATGAGAGATAGTTCTCTCAAAACTGAACAAAACGAAACACGGAAACTTATATTGATGAACAGCGTTCATCAATTCTCCATAGAAAGGAGGTGATCCAGCCGCACCTTCCGATACGGCTACCTTGTTACGACTTCACCCCAATCATCTGTCCCACCTTAGGCGGCTGGCTCCAAAAAGGTTACCCCACCGACTTCGGGTGTTACAAACTCTCGTGGTGTGACGGGCGGTGTGTACAAGGCCCGGGAACGTATTCACCGCGGCATGCTGATCCGCGATTACTAGCGATTCCAGCTTCATGTAGGCGAGTTGCAGCCTACAATCCGAACTGAGAACGGTTTTATGAGATTAGCTCCACCTCGCGGTCTTGCAGCTCTTTGTACCGTCCATTGTAGCACGTGTGTAGCCCAGGTCATAAGGGGCATGATGATTTGACGTCATCCCCACCTTCCTCCGGTTTGTCACCGGCAGTCACCTTAGAGTGCCCAACTTAATGATGGCAACTAAGATCAAGGGTTGCGCTCGTTGCGGGACTTAACCCAACATCTCACGACACGAGCTGACGACAACCATGCACCACCTGTCACTCTGCTCCCGAAGGAGAAGCCCTATCTCTAGGGTTTTCAGAGGATGTCAAGACCTGGTAAGGTTCTTCGCGTTGCTTCGAATTAAACCACATGCTCCACCGCTTGTGCGGGCCCCCGTCAATTCCTTTGAGTTTCAGCCTTGCGGCCGTACTCCCCAGGCGGAGTGCTTAATGCGTTAACTTCAGCACTAAAGGGCGGAAACCCTCTAACACTTAGCACTCATCGTTTACGGCGTGGACTACCAGGGTATCTAATCCTGTTTGCTCCCCACGCTTTCGCGCCTCAGTGTCAGTTACAGACCAGAAAGTCGCCTTCGCCACTGGTGTTCCTCCATATCTCTACGCATTTCACCGCTACACATGGAATTCCACTTTCCTCTTCTGCACTCAAGTCTCCCAGTTTCCAATGACCCTCCACGGTTGAGCCGTGGGCTTTCACATCAGACTTAAGAAACCACCTGCGCGCGCTTTACGCCCAATAATTCCGGATAACGCTTGCCACCTACGTATTACCGCGGCTGCTGGCACGTAGTTAGCCGTGGCTTTCTGGTTAGGTACCGTCAAGGTGCCAGCTTATTCAACTAGCACTTGTTCTTCCCTAACAACAGAGTTTTACGACCCGAAAGCCTTCATCACTCACGCGGCGTTGCTCCGTCAGACTTTCGTCCATTGCGGAAGATTCCCTACTGCTGCCTCCCGTAGGAGTCTGGGCCGTGTCTCAGTCCCAGTGTGGCCGATCACCCTCTCAGGTCGGCTACGCATCGTTGCCTTGGTGAGCCGTTACCTCACCAACTAGCTAATGCGACGCGGGTCCATCCATAAGTGACAGCCGAAGCCGCCTTTCAATTTCGAACCATGCGGTTCAAAATGTTATCCGGTATTAGCCCCGGTTTCCCGGAGTTATCCCAGTCTTATGGGCAGGTTACCCACGTGTTACTCACCCGTCCGCCGCTAACTTCATAAGAGCAAGCTCTTAATCCATTCGCTCGACTTGCATGTATTAGGCACGCCGCCAGCGTTCATCCTGAGCCAGGATCAAACTCTCCAATAAAGTTAGTTTGTCTAGCATCTAAAATAAAAATTGACGTTTCACGTTGTTTGTTTCGTTCAGTTTTCAAAGAACTACTTGGTCGCTCATTTGCGACTTCCTTATGTTAACATCTTCATTTTTCAATGTCAACTAAGTTTTTTAATTTCTTTTTTGTCGTTTTCTGCGTTTCCGCATCAGCGACGGTTATTAATATATCATGCAGTATATACAGGGTCAATACTTTTTATAAAAAAATTTCACATCCCGTTAAAAACTTAAAATCCGCTTTAAAAATCATTATAGCGTCCATTCATTCTTGGCTCCCCTCCTATTCATTTCATATCTTATCTCTTTATCAATTCACACGAGAGTGAAAATTCTAAATTTTATGTTATATTATTAGTATAGGAGCGTGGTGAGAATGAGCATTAAGTATTCAAACAAAATCAATAAAATCCGGACCTTTGCATTAAGTTTAGTATTTATCGGCCTCTTCATTGCATACTTAGGTGTCTTTTTCCGCGAAAACATTATTATTATGACAACGTTTATGATGGTTGGCTTTTTAGCTGTTATCGCTAGCACTGTCGTTTACTTTTGGATTGGTATGTTATCTACTAAGACTATCCAAATTATTTGCCCCAGCTGTGATAAGCCAACCAAAATGCTGGGCCGTGTCGATGCATGTATGCACTGCAATCAACCTTTAACACTAGATCGAGATCTAGAAGGAAAAGAATTTGATGAAAAGTATAATAAGAAGAGTTATAAATCATAAGTATCAAGGGAAATACGAATTTGCAACACTACAAACGTTTCAACTCATTAAAAAGTTGATTTCTTAAAAAATCAACTTTTTAATTGTTTTATTAAATTTATTACACCTATTTTTTCGAAATAACAGCAAACATCCCTGTCATATTAGGCGAATAATCTTTAAAATCATATTTTTCGTAGAATGATGTTTTACCTTGCGACGCAAACAAACCAATGAATGCTTTATCTGGAGCATTCCCATTTAAGTATTCTACTAAAGTATTCATTATTTTCTTTCCAATACCATTCTTTTGATACTCTGGATGAACCACTATATCTTGAATATAGAAATAGATAGCCCCATCACCAACAATTCTCCCCATGCCGATGATTTGATTATTATCCTTGACTGTTATACAGTAAATCGAATTTTGAAGTGATATTTCCGCCACCTCAAAGTTCATATAGTTAGTCCATCCCACAGAATCACATAAATATTTATATTCTTCCAATGTTGGAATGTTATTTTTAATCTCATATTTCTTCAAAATGTCCCCTCCAAGAATTCATTTCCACCAATACAAAGTAAATTCGACAAACTTTTATCTAACCCTTCTTACTAACTTAGCACTGTAAATCCCGATTAACCTCACGCTAATCCTTATATAATAAAGAAAGAGGCTGACGTATAGCCGTCAGCCTCTTTCTTTATTATATATTACGCCTTATGACACTCTGGACAAACGCCATAAATTTCTAAGCGATGACTATTGATAACGAAGCCTGTCGTTTTCGCAGCTTCCTCTTCCAGCTTTTCCAAGCCTCCATAAGGAAAATCAACAATCTTACCACATTTTTCGCAAATCACATGATAATGTTGACTTGTAACATAATCAAATCTACTTGAAGCGTCTCCATAAGTTAATTCCTTTACAAGTCCAACCTCTTTAAACACACGTAAGTTATTATAGACAGTTGCAACACTCATATTTGGAAACTTACCTTCTAATGCTTTATAAATATCATCCGCTGTTGGGTGCGTCATTGATTCCACAAGGTACTCTAAAATAGCATGACGCTGTGGAGTAATGCGTACACCCGTATTTTTCAGCATTTCTAGCGCTTCTTTTAATTCTTCTTTGACCACCGTCATGCACCCCGATTCTATACGGATTATTATTTTATAATTCTTATAAAGAGTGTACTCCTTTTCTTATAAATCGTCAATATTTCTACTATAAGTATGTAGTTTATTTTTATATTCAGGACTTGTTTTTATGTATCTTTCCCTTTTTTCTTCATATATTCCATAGAAAAAAGTGCGACATAATCGCACTTGGAATACTATCATCTGAGGAGGTATGCCCTACACTTCCACTTTATGTAAGGCAGTAAAATATGTATAGACACTTGCCTTGTTTCTGCATATTTTATCTCCAATGTAGATTTATTTTATATAAGAAAGAACATCCTCAATATGTCCTTTCACTTTCACTTTACGCCACTCTTTTACAAGTTCACCGTCTTTATTAATAAGGAATGTAGAACGCTCGATTCCCATATACTCTTTCCCAAAGTTCTTTTTTAACTTCCAAACATCGTATAACTCTGCTACTTTATGATCTTCATCTACTAAAAGTGTAAATGGCAATTCATGTTTCTCAATGAATTTCAAATGTCTATTCGCTGAATCAGGACTTACTCCAAGAATAACCGTATCCTTCTCTTGAAATACTCCATACGCATCACGAAAATCACATGCTTCAGTTGTACACCCTGGCGTCATATCTTTCGGATAAAAATAGAGAACTACATTTTTACCGCGGAAATCAGCTAGGCGAACTTCTTCTCCGTTACTTCCCTCTAATGTGAATTCTGGTGCCATTTCTCCTACTGTAATCATAGTTATCACTCCTACTCTTTTCCTTTACTATAACAAATGCTTCCTTATTTTTCATTGTCTATTACAGACCTCATCACAAAAGCAAAAGGGAGTGTATATCCAATTAGAGCTTCTGCGATTGCAATCCATCGCCCAATTCCAATCGGAGATATGTCACCATATCCAACAGACAATAAAGTAACTGCGCTAAAATATAAACAAACTTCGACGAGTTGAAAAGAATGAGCGTTCAAACTTTCTCCGTCCTCTTTCAAAACTGCGAAACCCATTTCCTCTAATACAACGTAACTTAATCCAAATGCGATTAGTACTGTTGTATAGATTAAAAATAATGTGGCCAAATTATAGAGCGAAAAAAAACGCGTTGAATCCGAATAGGAACTCCATAATAATTGGACACTTTTCAAAATAGCGATTGCTGCAATTAATAGAATAAATCCCCATAACATGTCCTCCACCTCATTTTATATGTATGAGGTGGAGAACTGATTTATCCCTTAGAAACGAACAAGCTTCTATAATTAATTACCCGCGCCACGATACCTTTTTACCCCTTGGTTCCAGAGGGTGATTGCAATCGTAAAACAGATAACACCAACAATTGGCGTCGCAAATGCATAACTATTCCATTCTGTTTTTCTTAAAAAGTATGCCGCTGGATATACTCCAACAAACGCAAACGGTAAAACAAACGTTAAAATGAAACGAATTACACGATTATAAATATTAACAGGATAGCGCCCGTAATTACCTATGTTATACATAAGAGGCATAATTGAACTTTTCGCATCCGACCAAAAACCAAGGCTCGCCAGCGTAACAAATATACCTCCATATACAAGTGCTCCTCCTCCTACCATCAATATAAATAAGAAGAAATCATACCAGTAAAAAGATAATTGTAACTCCACAGCTGCATATCCCATTACAACAATCCCTGTAATAGCTCCAATTAAAGATTCAAGTTCCATTCTTTCTAATATAATTTGAAATAGGCTATGGATCGGCCGCGTTAATACACGATCCATCTCCCCTTTAATAATGTATCGATCATTAAAATCCCATATATTAAAGAAAGCTGAAAAGATGGCAAATGGTACTAAAAAGAAACCATAAATAAAGATTACTTCTTCTCGACTCCATCCCTTCAATGCTTGTGTATGCCCAAATACAACGAGAATAAATATTAAATTAACTGCTTGAAGCGATAAATCAGAAAGTAAACCAACGATAAAATCGCCTCGATACTCCAATTTTGTTTTTATATATTGACTTGCATATTGTAAAAATAAGTTTATATATAGCATCTCATCATCCCCCTTGTACAATTAGACGTTTTCTCGCCGTTCTCCACATGAGTACAATTGGAATAATAAGTACAATCGCCCAAATCACTTGAAATACTAAAGCCTCATACAACTTACTCCCCTGTATACCTTCAGAAAAAATCATACTTGGAATATAACTAATAGCCTGAAACGGTAAAAACATCATTGCTTTTTGGGCCCATAGCGGATAAAAACTAATTGGTAATAATAGACCTGAAAATAAATCAATAACAACGCGTTTTGCATACATAATCCCACTATTATTAAATAGGAAAAACGTAAGCATTCCCGTCATTAAATTAATTTGTGTATTAATAATAAAACTAAATATTAAAGATAAGAAGAAATATAACCAAGTTTGAAAATTTGTTGTAATTTGCAACGAAAATAATAACGTAACGATAACCATGCCTGGAATGGAAAAGAAGGCAAAACGGAATATTCCCTCGCCAAGACCTTGCATAACTTTCATTCCCAAATAGTTATACGGACGAATTAATTCTACAGCCACACGTCCTTCTTGAATCTCCATCGCAATTTCCCTATCTATATTATTAAAATAGAAGGCACGTGCCATCCACGCGATTGCGATATACGTGGTCATTTGCGAAATAGATAAACTTTCAATATTCTCTTTTCCGCTATAAATTGCTTGCCATAAAAAATAGTAAGCACCGATATTAATCGTATAAATTAAAATCCCGCTATAGTAATTTGTACGATACGCAAGCATCATTAAAAAGCGAATTCGAATCATTTCAATATACTTACCCATGCGTAATACCTTCTTCATAAATGTTACGAATAATTTCCTCTGTAGACACTTCGTTAATTTTTAAATCTTTAATTTGAAAGGCTTGTACTACTTTAGAAATAAGCATTGAAATAATAACTTCTTCATTCGGAATTTTTGCAACCCATGCATTTTCCTCTTTTGCTTTCGACCAAACGACATGATTATCTGGCATAACCATTGATAAAGCCTGATAGGAAACTGGTGCAACAAACTGAAAGTGAATTTCCTTCTCCGCTCCCCACTGCGTACGAAGATTATTTAAAGAACCGTCATACATAATATTTCCTTCATCCAGCATGATAACGCGCTCACATAAAGCTTCAATATCAGTAATATCGTGTGTTGTTAATAAAATTGTTGTTTTATAACGTTCATTCATTTCTTTTAAAAATTCACGTATTTTCAATTTCACAAGTACATCTAACCCAATTGTTGGCTCATCTAAAAATAATAACGGTGGATTATGAATTAAGGCTGCCGCTAATTCACAACGCATCCTTTGACCAAGAGATAATTTTCGAACTGGTTTATCTAATAAGGGCCCTATATCTAACGTTTCAATTACGTGCTCCATATGCTCCTTATACTGAGCGTCTGATACACCATACACTTTCTTTAATAAACGAAACGATTCTTGTACTGCAATATCCCACCAAAGTTGCGAACGCTGTCCAAAAACAACACCAATTGTTCTTACAAATTCTTCTCTTTGTTTATGTGGGTTCATTCCATTTACTGTGATTTGCCCTGATGTCGGAGTTAAAATCCCCGTAAGCATTTTAATTGTTGTTGATTTACCAGCACCGTTCTCACCGATATAACCAACCATTTCACCTTGCTTCACAGTAAAAGATACATCATTTACTGCTGGTACTATTTTATAATTACGATTTAATAAATCGCGAAATGCACCCTTTAAGCCCGGACGACTTGAATAGGCTGTAAACTCTTTACGTAACCCTTGTACCTCAATTACCGATTTCATAATCGGACCCCCCTCCTAAATGTCACAACGAATAGTTTACCCAACTGCCTTCGCTATCACAAACAATACGTCTTTTCGAAAAACATGTTAGAATAATACATAGATTTTTGTAAGGAGATGAATTGTAGTGAATTTCACAAAGTCAGAAGCATTACATAAAGAAGCTTTAGAGCATATCGTTGGCGGTGTTAACAGTCCTTCTCGTTCTTTTAAAGCAGTTGGCGGCGGCGCTCCTGTTGCTATGGAACGTGGGAAAGGCGCTTATTTCTGGGATGTAGACGGAAATAAATATATCGATTATTTAGCAGCATACGGTCCTATTATTACTGGACATGCTCATCCGCATATAACAAAAGCAATTACAACAGCTGCTGAAAATGGGGTACTTTATGGAACACCAACAGCGCTAGAGGTAAAATTCGCAAAAATGTTAAAAGAAGCAATGCCTGCATTAGATAAAGTCCGTTTCGTAAACTCTGGTACAGAAGCAGTGATGACAACGATTCGTGTTGCTCGTGCTTATACAGGTCGCACAAAAATCATGAAATTTGCTGGTTGTTACCACGGTCATTCTGATTTAGTACTTGTGGCAGCTGGATCTGGCCCTTCTACTTTAGGAACTCCTGACTCAGCTGGCGTACCACAAAGTATCGCACAAGAAGTTATTACCGTTCCATTTAACAATGTAGAAACTTTAAAAGAAGCTTTAGATAAATGGGGTCATGAAGTAGCAGCTATCCTTGTAGAACCGATCGTTGGAAACTTCGGTATTGTAGAGCCTAAACCTGGATTCCTTGAAAAAGTGAATGAACTTGTTCACGAAGCTGGCGCACTAGTAATTTATGATGAAGTTATTACTGCTTTCCGCTTTATGTACGGCGGTGCTCAAGACTTACTTGGTGTTACACCCGACTTAACAGCGCTTGGTAAAGTTATTGGCGGCGGCTTACCAATCGGTGCTTACGGTGGTAAGAAAGAAATTATGGAACAAGTTGCTCCGCTTGGACCTGCATACCAAGCTGGTACAATGGCAGGAAACCCTGCTTCTATGGCATCAGGTATCGCTTGTCTAGAAGTACTTCAACAAGAAGGGCTTTATGAGAAATTAGATGAACTTGGTGCAATGCTTGAAAAAGGAATTTTAGAGCAAGCAGCGAAACATAATATCGACATTACATTAAATCGTCTAAAAGGGGCTTTAACTGTATACTTCACAACTAATACAATTGAAGATTACGATGCCGCACAAGATACAGACGGTGAAATGTTCGGTAAATTCTTCAAGCTTATGCTTCAAGAAGGAGTTAACTTAGCACCTTCTAAATACGAGGCATGGTTCTTAACTACAGAACATACAAAAGAAGATATTGAATATACAATCGAAGCTGTCGGCAGAGCATTTGCTGCCCTAGCAGACAATAAATAATCCCTTCATTAAAAGGAAAAAAGAAAGCTCACCTTTCTTTTTTCCTTTTTTCTATTTCATAAATCACGCATTAATAGTATAATTATTCATAATTATCTGTTTTATATTCTTTTACAGCATTACTATCTCTGTGTACAAGGTGATTTGCACCTTAAATAGTAAGATTATTCTAACTTTTACAAGAGGGGGGATTGACGGATGCTCAATAAAAAAAATACATGGACACCGTCTTTATTTCGAGATTATAGAAATGCAGAACATGATGCGTGTGGAATCGTTTCCGTTATGGAGAAACGAAAAATTGCTACAAAAGAAAACATTGACCTTTGCATACAATCACTCGTCAAAATGAATCATAGAGCTGGTTTCATTAATGGCGAGGGCGATGGCATCGGCATTCACATTGATATACCAAAAACGCTTTGGAATGAAAAACTAAAAAGTAGCGGATATAATCCAACGATTGTGGATCATCCCCACTTTATCGTTGGACATTTTTTTCTAAATAAAAAAGAAAACATTACTGCCTTAAAAGATTATATTCGTACGCAATTAAACAACAAAAACTTTGCAATCATTTTCGAAAGTGATGATGCAACAAACTCAGATGCGCTCGGTCCACTTGGTAAACAAGAAGAACCTTTATTTTGGCAAGTTGCCCTTATCGCAGAAAACGAAATTACAAATATTGAGCAAACATTATTTTCTGTCACAATAAAAATAGAGGAAAACGAAGCAATTCATGTTGCTTCATTAAGTCATGATCATGTTGTATATAAAGTTCTAGGTGCTGGTGATACGCTTGTTGCCTACTATAATGATTTACAACATCCGCTTATCGCTTCAACTATGACATTAGGACATAACCGCTACTCTACTAATACATTATCTAATTTTTTTCGTGTACAACCATTTAGCATTCTCGGACATAATGGTGAAATTAACACAATTGCGAAATTACGCGATCAAGCTGAAATGATTGATGTACCACTTACTGCAGGAGGCAGTGACTCTCAAGATTTAAACCGCACCTTAGAAACCCTACTTGTTCAATACGGCTACAGCTTATTTGAAGCAATGGAAATTCTATTCCCACCAATTATTAATGAAATTAAACTTTATGAAACACCTTTACAAGATTTATATACGTATATACGTGAAGCATGGGGACATTTTGCACAAGGACCAGCTGGCATCATTTCCCGTTTTAAAGATGAAGCTGTTTTCAGCGTTGATTCCCTTGGATTACGCCCAGTATGGAAAGTAGAGACAGAGAGCTCTTATATTTTCTCTTCTGAACCTGGAGTTGTATCACCAACTAAATATGTAGCAGAACCAAAACCACTCGCTCCTGGAGAAAAAGTCGGATTAAAATGGAATGAACAAGATGAACTTGTTCTTTATGAATATGACAAATATCAAATCCAAGTATATAACCGTTTTAAAAAGCGAATTGATACTACCAATTACCATTTAAATTTATCTATCCCTGAAACGAAAAAAATCCAAGGGCTATGTGATTCTGTTCAAGTTGAAACGAAACAATACGTCGCTTTCGGATGGGACCGAGAACATATTCAACTTCTTGAACAGATGGCAACAAAAGGCGTTGAGCCAATACGCTCACTTGGGCATGACTCACCACTTGCCGCACTCGATACTGATAGACGAAATATCGCTGACTTTATTAAAGAAAGTGTAGCTGTTGTTACAAACCCTGCAATTGATCGTGACCGTGAAATTGAACACTTCTCTACACGTACTGTACTTGGAGAGCGTCCAAGTTTATTAAGCGGCGCAAAACGGCCATTTGTAGTTGAAATGCTTTCACCAATTATTTTAGAAGGCAGCGTGGCACAACCTATTGCAGAGGAATTACACACAATTACGTACGAACAACTCATAGAGCTATTTAAGACTCATAACTCTATCGCCACAATCTCTGCTACATTCAGCTCGTCAGAAACTCTGCAATGCGCATTAAGCCGCATTAGTTCTGAAGCGATAGCTGCTGTTAACAATGGCGCTTCCCTACTAGTATTAGATGACGCAAAAGCCCATCTAAATGAACGATTGTGGATTGATCCACATTTAGTTACTGCTAAAGTACATCAAGCATTAAGTGAAAATAAATTACGCCGCAATTGTTCTCTCGTTATACGTTCTGGTGCTCTTCGCTCCTTACATGACATTGTCACGCTATATGGATTAGGAGCAGATGGTATTAATCCATATTTATTATTCGCGACTGTAAATGATGGAACAAAAACACCAATTACGAATCTATATAATGCACTTAATAAAGGATTAGAAAAAGTCATTTCAACAATTGGAATTCATGAGTTACGTGGTTACGGACGTCTCTATTCATCTATTGGGTTACATGAAGAAATCGCAAATATATTACAGATTACAAATTTCTTCGGTTCAAATGATTTAGCCTTTTCACTTGAATCACTTGTTGAAGATGCAAAAATACGAGCAGAGGATTATAACAATCCTAAAATTAGAATGCGAAAATCATTTCATATATTCCCGCGAATTTGGAAAGCAATCGGCGATGTTGCAAAAGGAAATTCTTATGATGATTACCATGACAAGTTAAGTGAACTAGAAGAGAATAATCCAATTGCAATCAGACACCTTGTTCAAACGAAACAAACAAAACATGTCGTTCCAACTGAAGAAGTATCTATCGGCATCAAAAATCATAATTTACCATTTATTATTAGTTCTATGTCATTTGGTTCTCAAAACGAAATTGCCTTTCGCGCATATGCAGAAGCAGCCGATCAGCTAAATATGATTAGCTTGAACGGTGAAGGCGGCGAAATTAAAGATATGATTGGAAAATATCCACATACACGTGGACAACAAGTGGCATCTGGGCGATTTGGAGTAAATGCCGAACTACTAAACTCATCAAACTTAATTGAAATCAAAATCGGTCAAGGCGCAAAGCCTGGGGAAGGTGGGCATTTACCTGGTTCAAAAGTGACAGCCAAAATCGCTGAAGCACGTAATGCGACAATCGGCTCAGATTTAATTTCACCTTCTAATAACCATGATATTTATTCAATTGAAGATTTAGCTCAAATGATTACAGAAATTAAAACAGCTAATCAACTTGCCAAAGTAGCCGTGAAAGTCCCTGTTGTTCCTAATATCGGAACAATTGCTGTCGGTATCGCCAAAGCTGGCGCTGATTTTATTAACATTAGCGGATTCGATGGCGGAACAGGCGCTGCACGTATTCACGCATTGCAGCATGTAGGTCTCCCTGTAGAAATTGGTGTTAAAGCCGCTCACAACGCTTTATTAGAAGCAAGCATGAGACATAAAGTAGAGATTTGGGCAGATGGTGGTATTCGAAGTGTAAATGATGCCTTGAAAATCATGCTCCTCGGAGCAAACCGTATTGGATTTGGCACACTATCAATGATTGCAATCGGCTGTACTACTTGCCGTGGGTGCCATCTAGATACTTGCCATGTTGGAATTGCGACACAAATCGAGTCTGAAGCACAAGCAAAAGAACATGGGTTACGCCGCTTCGTCCCACGCGAATTAGAAAGTGCAGTTGCTGGCCTGCTAAATTTATTCACCTCTTTCGGTGTAGAACTAAAACGATTAACAGGACAGCTTGGTTATACAAATTTACAAGCAATTGTTGGGCGTTCTGATTTATTAGAGCAAGTTCGAGGCGAAAATTTATTAAACTTACGTAATTTACTACAAATAATAGAACATCCATCTGTTACAACAACAGAAGGCGTACCGGAAAAACAATTTAAGACAGTTCATTCCGCTGACTCAAAAGAATTGGTAGGCGTTGGTGTAGAGCAACGCGTTATGGGTGGTCTAGAATCATGTTATCGCGTTCGCAGTAAACTATATGAAGCTACTCAACTTGAACCACTTACATTAAAGTATACGAATGGTTCTATTCCCGGAAATGGGTTAGGTGCTTACAATAGTGAAAATTTATTTATACACGTAAATGGCGGCGCACAAGATGGCATTGGTAAAACTTCCTTTGGTGGTGGGATTTATATAACGAAATCAAAAGGAAAAGACGGAGTATATTATAACGGTTCTGTCGGAAAAGGATTTGGATATGGTGCACAAAAAGGGGCACTATACGTGCAAGGGAACGCTGATGCTCGCGCTGGCATTCGCCTTTCTGGGGCAGACATGATAATTGGAGGTAGAATAACAAAACCACTCCGTGAAAAAGAGCAAGGAAATATAGGTGCATACTCCAATATTAAAGGTTTTGCTTTTGAATATATGACAAATGGGCGAGCGCTTGTTTTAGGTGACCCTGGTCCATGGATTTGCGCTGGCATGACTGGCGGTGTTGTTTATTTGCGCCGTGATTCAAACTTAGGCTTAACAGAACAGGCCTTAAAAAGAAGAATCGCAAAAGGCGCAAATGTTACATTACAACCAATTAGTAAAAATGGTTTGAAAGATGTAACTGAATTATTGCTAGACTATATTCGTGTACTAAACGAGCACGAGCAATATGAGGAAGTTGCTTTGTTAACACCATTATTAGATGATATACAGAACAAGTTTTTTGAGATTATCCCGAAAAAAGAACAGGCAGATCCATCTATCTCAACAGAGTAAAATGAGTAATTTTCATTATTAAGAAAAAATTGACGAAGTACGCTTCTCATAGTAATCTATAGTAACAATTTGAGACCTGCTGAAATTCAGCAGGTTTTTTTACTAAAAACTGATGTTTAAAAGAAATTAGGAAAAATTATAAAGTGAAACTTTAATTAGCCTACACCAATCGGACGTTTACCGGCATCCAGCTTCTGAATTTTGAGGCGTGAATCTTACTACTCACAATTAGCGGGATAAAATGAACACTAATTTCTTTTAACGTCACTAAAATATCACTTGCTAACATATTGTAATGAATGTATAGTATCATGTTGTACATTCATTATGACAAGAGAAAGGATCTTATTAAGGGTATGAAACTTGGTGCTCGCATTTTAAAAACGGGTATTGCCATCACGTTAGCTTTATTTGCTTGTATTTTACTTCAATTACCGAGTCCGGTATTTGCGGGAATTTCAGCTATCTTTGCTGTCCAACCGTCTGTATACCGTTCTTATTTAACAGCACTTGAACAAATTCAAGCAAATGTAATTGGTGCGATATTTGCTATCGCATTTGCTACTGCTTTTGGACATAATCCTTTTATTATTGGATTAACATGTATATTAGTAATTGCTCTTACATTACAATTACGATTAGAAAACACAATATCAATTGCTTTAGTAACAGTTATCGCCATTATGGAGTATCAAGGCGAAGATTTCTTTAGTTTTGCCTTACTTCGATTTGCGACGATTATGATTGGTATTATTGCGGCTTCACTTGTAAATTTAGTATTTATGCCGCCAAAATATGAAACAAAACTTTATCATCGTATCGTTGATAATACAGAAGAAATTGTAAAATGGATTCGAATGAATAGCAGGCAGGCTTCTGATTTTACAACGCTAAAAACTGATATTGATCGTATGAAAGAAAAAATGATCAAACTAAACCATTACTATTTGCTGTATAAAGAAGAAAGAAGCTACACGAAAAAAGTAAAGTTCGCAAAAATTCGTAAGCTCGTTTTATTCAGACAAATGTTAGCGACAACAAGCCGTGCTTTAAGTACGTTAAAATCATTACACCGTACTGAAAATGAACTGCGCTATATGCCGGAAGAATTTCAGGAATCTATCCAAAACGAACTTGACTCATTAACGCATTATCATGAACAAGTTTTATTAAAATTTATTGGTAAAGCAAAAAAACAACAATCAGTTGAAATGCTTGATGAAGTTGAAACAGGTAAACAAGAATTAATTGATATCTTTATGGAATATCAAAATAAAGACGATGAAGAAGCATATAAAACATGGTTACATCTCTTCCCTCTTATTTCTTCCATCATTAACTATAGTGAAGAAGTAGAGCATTTAGATTTGCTTGTAGATAGCTTCTACACATACCATAAACCAGAAAAAGAACTCCAAATCGATGATAAAAAAGAAGACGAATAAAAAACAGCTCCTTTTATGCTAAAGGAGCTGTTTCTGTTATATGTTGAAGTTGATATAAATTGTAATAAAATCCTCTTTTTCGCATTAACTCTTCATGAGAACCAGTCTCTTTAATCTCACCGTCTTCAATGTAAATAATCGTATCAACATGCGTAATCGTCGCTAATCGATGTGCAATTATAATCGTTGTCCGGTCAGCAGCTAACGTCTGAAGCGCCTCTTGAATATACCTTTCATTTTCTAAATCTAATGCTGAAG
The DNA here is from genome assembly GCF_045291115.1 of Bacillus sp. PPSBB_2. Lineage (NCBI taxonomy): Bacteria > Bacillati > Bacillota > Bacilli > Caryophanales > Bacillaceae > Bacillus > Bacillus sp. PPSBB_2. The sequence goes on along the minus strand of NZ_CP147983.1, from coordinate 513,918 downwards.
TTGCTTCATCTAATATAAGTACCGAAGGATTCTTTAGAAACACTCGTGCAATTGCCACGCGTTGTCTTTGCCCGCCCGATAGCTTCACACCACGTTCTCCAACGACAGTATTATAACCATCTGGTAAGTCTATAATAAAATCATGAATTTGCGCAGCTTTAGCAGCTGCAATCACCTCTTTCTCTGTAGCCTTCGGATTTCCATATAAAATATTAGCTCCAATTGTATCGCTAAACAATAAATTATCTTGCAGTACAATTCCAATATGACTACGCAAATTTCTCATATTATACTTTCTTACATCTATGCCATCTACATAAACCGTGCCTTCAGAAACATCATAGAAACGCGGGATCAAACTAGCAAGAGATGACTTTCCTCCCCCACTCGCTCCTACAAGCGCTACTTTCTCTCCAGGTTGCATAGTTAATGACAAGTTGTGTAATATCTCTTTTTCATCTGCATTATAACGAAAAGAAACATTGTCAAATACAATTTCTCCATTTAATTTTTTCGTTTGTACCGCATTTGGTACATTAACAATATCGTATTTTTCATCTAACAGTTCAAACACACGGTCCATCGATGCAAAAGATTGTGTTAATGTTGTAGATGAATTAACAAGGCGGCGAAGCGGACTATATAAACTATCCATATATCCAACAAAAGCTACCATCGTTCCTAGCGTTAACTGCCCTTGAATTACTTCATATGCTGCAAAACCAATCACAAGTAACGGACCTAAATCGGTTAACGTGTTTACTGCCGAAAATGTTCTTGCCGTCCAACTTGTATGGGTTAATGCTTTCGTTAAAAATTCATTATTTCTTTTTTCAAACTGCTTCCCCTCATACTCTTCTAACGCAAAGCTACGTGTCACTTGCATTCCTTGAATACGTTCATGCAAATACCCTTGCATCGTCGCTAACGCTTGTGAACGCTCTTTCGTCAATTTCCGAAGACGTCCGAAAAAATATTTCACTGCAATTACATAAATAGGTAAAATCAATAACGCAACAAATGTTAATTTTATATTCATAGAAAACATAACAATGATAGCAATAGCAATTGTTGCAGTATCTAACCAGACGTTCATCAAACCAGTAATTACAAAATCTTTCGTTTGTTCTACATCATGGATGACACGCGAAATAATCTCCCCTGTTTTTGTATTGGAGTAATAACGTAAACTTAACTTTTGTAAGTGACCGAAAATATGCTTCCGCAAATCATACAGTATTGTATTTGCGATACGTTGGGCGAAATATTGACGATAATATTCAATCGGTGGTCTTAATACCGCAAAAATAAAGAAAGCAATTCCAATCGCTGTTATTAATTGAGATGTTTTATCTTGAAGTGAGCCAGCGCCTTGAATTACATCATCGATAATATACTTTAATAACCACGGCATAATAAGTGGGATACCGAACTTAACTAGTCCAATAATAATTGTAATAGCAATAAGCCATCGATATGGTTTAACAAATTGTAAATATCTTTTTATGCCTTGCACATAATCCCCCCTCTAATAGGACAAACCTGCCGGGAAGCCCCCTGCAGGTTTGTTTTAATTTCTGTACATTAAATATCGTTCATACCACATATCTACGAAATCTGGTGCAAATGGACCTTTTCTTTGATGAATCCACTGTGTTAAATGTGCTACATTTCGTTTTAAAATTGTATCAATAACAGGTGGATACTGCATAATTTCACTATGTTTTTCATACTCATCTTCATCTAGAAGCGTATATGTCATATCTGGATATACTTTAATATCTAAATCATAATCAATATACTTTAATGCTTCAGGATCATACGCAAAAGGTGAGCTTAAATTACAATAATAATATACGCCATCTTCCCTAAGCATCCCAATCACATTAAACCAATAGTTGGCATGAAAATAACAAATTGCTGGTTCACGAGTAATCCATGTTCGGCCATCCGATTCTGTAACTACTGTACGATCATTCGCTCCGATTACAAGACTCTGTGTCCCTTTTAAAATTGTTGTTTCTTCCCACATTCTATGAATGGAGCCATTATGTTTATAACTATGTATTTGTACTTTTTCTCCTTCTTTGGGAAATCCCATATATGCTCCCTTCTTTCAACTGCAAATGCCCTTTGAACGGCATTCACTTTTTTTCTATTATAACTTTTTTGTCGAAATTTTAAAACTAAAGGGATAAGACTCTATTTTTCAAACTGAATATGCAGGAGGTTTATCGTTGAATACTATGCCCCACCGCTTCTTAGGAGATAAAAGGATTGTACTGTATTATTTATAAGCGAGGACATATAATAGAAAAAGCCCTTCTCTATTTCCATACAAAGAAGGACTTTTCACCTAAAGATAACAATATATCTTATCCTAAATTTGAAATCATTTTTTCAGTTGCAAAAGATTGAATTACACTATTCGTTTGTTCTTCAAATTTCTCATGTAACATCTTCAACGCTACTTCTGTTCTATATATTTCCTGGCGGATAAAATGCAGTTCTTTTTTATCGCACGTATCTTTTTCATTCATTTCAATTTGTTGATACTTCTCTAGATGTGCTTGTAATTTTAACAATTCATCCATCGTTTCTAATTGCTCCCCTACCAACTTATCAAAATCGTTCATTACTTACCCCCTTTTGGACTTATTCATCAGTTATTATTCCTAATTACATAATTCTAATTGTTAACTTCCTTCTCCTTTGACTACATTTGTTGACTTATTAGAAGTTATGTCGTTCGCTTTCTTTTCATTACAACGATCCACGCAAAAAGAAAACACTTCTCCCGAATTAGAGAAGTGTTTTTCTTTCATTACTGATTTGAGCTAGAAGATTGTGATTGTTTTGCAGCTGACTTAGCATTTTGTTTTTTCACAGAATGCACGTCTGTTTCAGTTGCAAATTCTGTACCATAACTAGCGTTTGCACTTTGTGCACCAGAAGCTTGTGCTTTCTTTGCTTCTGATTGTGCGTTTGCTTGTTTTACAGCTTGTACATCTGTTTCAGTTGAAAACTCTGTACCATAACTAGCATTTGTACTTTGAATGCTAGCACCAGAAGTTGCTTTGTTATAACCTTGTTGTTTTTTACTCATCTTTCTCACCTCCACAATCAATAATGTAACCAATTCACTTAGAAGCTATCCGTAATTTTCTTTTGAATAATTTCCGCATATATCTTTTGTTACTTATTCAAACTATAAGAAATGGAGGTGGAAATATGTATATAGGACGCGATATGACTGAACTAACGATGATTTCAAAAAATGAATGGAAAGAAGATGAATTAGCTTATTTTCATCACTCACTACAACAGGTTCTGCCTTATTTAAATGTAGAAGGGCAAAGTATTTACAAAGAAATTGTAGTAGAAATCGAATCAAGAGGCGGCTTACAAGAAGGTAAAGCTAGTTGGACTCATGGGACAAAAATTTCTTACGATTAAAAAAGTGTTCCCTAGATTGGGAACACTTTTTTATTTATTGCATTGTAATTTTCTCCACACAATTTTCATAAATAGTACGGTGTGATTTTGAGAAAGGTAATTGCTCAAATACCTCTTTCGATACAAATTTTAATGTATCTGTATCAACAATATTACCGGTTACTTTTCCGTAAAATACAAATATATCCCAAGTACGATGTGTAAACGTATGTTGTACATTCATTGCGTATTCATCAATAGAAACCTCGAGCTCAAATTTTTCTTTCATATAATCTATAAGCTGTTCCTTCTGATTTCGAATACCTTCTCCAAGTTCAGCATTAGGAAACTCCCACATGTTAGCTAACAAACCTGTACTTGGACGTTTATTAATAACGTAACGACCGTCTTCAGTTTGAAGTACGCCTGCAACAATAGGTACCATTTTAGGAGCTTTCGCTTTACTTTTTACTGGTAATTCTTTTTGAACACCTTCAGCATATCCTCTGCAATGCTCACGCACAGGACAAAGTAAGCACGATGGATTTTTAGGAATACAAATCAATGCACCTAATTCCATCAATCCTTGATTAAAATAAGATGGGTTTTCTACTGAAATAATTTCACGCACAATCTCTTCAAAAACTTTTCGAGTCTTTGGTTTTGCAATATCATCCCATACTGATAAAATACGAGATAATACACGCATAACATTTCCATCAACTGCCGGCTCTGGTATACCATATGCGATACTTAAAATAGCACCTTTTGTATATGGTCCTACTCCTTTTAACTTTTCAATTTTCTTTACATCACTTGGTACAACCCCGCCGTATACTTCTTTTACCTCTTTTACTGCCGCATGTAAATTACGTGCTCTAGAATAATATCCTAAACCTTCCCATGCTTTTAATACTTCTTCATCATCAGCGTTCGCTAACGCTTCAAGTGTAGGAAACTTCCCCATAAAATTTGCGTAATATGGTTTTACAGCTTCTACTCTTGTTTGCTGCAACATAATTTCAGAAACCCAAACGCGGTATGGATCTTTATTCTTTCTCCACGGTAAGTCGCGCTGTTCTTCTTCAAACCAACCAATTAAATCATTTTGAAACTGCTCTATATTAAAATTGTTTAGTATTTCAAGTGTCAAACTTGATCCCCCTCATTTTTTTGCATATAAGTACTATTATAAAGATTTTAGGAAAAAATTTAAGTAAGATGACATAGGAAATAGAAGGCAAAGGACTTGAGGTATCGAATAAAAAGAGTTACATTAATAAAAAACGGAGGTGGATTTCTATGGACACAGCCACTCACCTTGTTATGGGTATCACTTTAGGTAGCTTAGCAACATTAGATCCAGCCATAGCACAAAGTGATATTGGCCCCCAAGCTGTTATGCTTGCTACAATTGCTGGTTCCAACATTCCTGACATTGACACAGTTTTAAAATTGCGTAATAACGCTAAATATATAAGAAATCATCGTGGGATTACTCATTCTATTCCTGCGGTAATTCTTTGGTCATTCCTTATAAGTGGCATCTCTTTCGCCTTCTTTTCAGAAGCTCCATATCTTCATCTACTACTTTGGTCATTTATTGCCGTCTTTCTTCACGTCTTTGTAGATATTTTCAACGCCTATGGTACACAAGCATTACGACCTTTCACAAAAAAATGGGTCGCACTTGGCATAATTAATACATTCGATACCGTAATTTTCTTTATCCATATACTTGCAATTGCTTGCATGCTCGTCGGTTCTCATAAGGGATATACAGCTTTAGCGGCATATATATTAATGATTGTTTACTATATCGGACGGATTATGATGCACAGAAATATAAGAAGCGTTGTACACAAACGTTTCAAAAATGTCGAAAAGATTATCATTTCTCCTTCTTACCGATTTTATCATTACCATTTAGCAGTCGTTACGGCTGATTATTACTACGTTGCGAGATGGCACCGTGGTAACATTATGATATATGATAAGTTCGATCGGATACCGTTCCCAGACAATAATATTATGCGAGCAGCTAAACAAGATGAAAACATCTCAGCCTTCCTATCTTTCTCTCCTGTATATCGCTGGGATATTTTTGATCATGACCATTATTATGAAGTACGATTCATTGATTTACGATATCGAAGTAAAGATTATTATCCATTTGTTGCAATCGTTCAGCTCGACCACAATTTAAATATTATTAGTTCCTATACAGGATGGATCTTTAGTGAAGAAAAGCTTCGAAAAAAACTGGAATTACTTCCACATTAAAAAAAGCGACTTAAGTCGCTTTTTTTAATGTTTCAAATGATCTTCTTGATTAATTAAATGACTATACTTCGGATTATTTGTCCGCATTTCATGAAGGCGTACACCATGATTATTAATCCATGATCGTACCACTTGTTCCGTCATTTCATCGCCTTGATAACGACCTGATTTTGCATAAGTTGTTTGAAAATCTTCCCATAGTAACTCAACCCACGCACGAGCTTGTGCGTAAGAAAGCTTGTCATTCTTGTCTAATAATTCTTTCGTTAATGTTTCATAAATATCATTCATATTATAATCTCCTTTTACCTATTTATCCCTTCATTTCTAAAGGATAGTTTCTTCAATTTTGCACATTCTATAATTGATACTTCTTAAAGAGGTATCAACCGATAATGAGGAGGGCGTTCGCAATGGGTAAACAAGCCGAATTTTGGTCTGAGTCAAAAAACAACAGCAAAATCGACGGTCAACCGAAAGCGAAATCACGCTTCGCTTCGAAACGACCTAACGGCACAATTAACACGCACCCACAAGAACGTATGCGTGCTGCAAATCAGCAGGAAGAATAGTACAAATTAAATTAACTTCCTACACGAGGTGATAAAGATGAGCTACCGTGATCGCTTAGATAGTCGTTCTGAATTATTTAACCATACGTGGACTCGTCCAAAACATGCGAAAGCACAAGTTAACGGACAGACGCAACAAACCCAGTCTCTCATTATATTGGCAAATGAATGTAAAAAACGCCAATTTTAGAATCTCCTATCTCCTTTAACGCCTACCAAAGATGAAAACCAGAGAGATATATGCTCTCTGGTTTTTATTTTTCTTTCAATAAGGAAATTGGTATGCCAATCTCTTCATTATCATTTTGCTTATATCCCCAAGCAAATACCCCATTGAAATACGTAATTTTAAATAATACACCAGGTTCTTCTACTAATTCATATGTTTCACCAATACGGAATTTGTTTACATCCGTCATATAAGCACGAGCCATTGCCATTTTTCTCATTAATACATCAAATTCATTGACAATCCCAAGCTGCTCAGCTTTTACTGCTTGCTCCTTCAAAGCGCCAATTTCTTCCCTTAGCTCATGCGGTGTCATTTCACTGTAGCGTTTTGGCATATTCATCTTATTCTCCTCATTCCTCTTCGCGTTTCATTTGCAAAAATATCTCGATTTCATCAATAGAGAATCCTTTTCGATATAACGCTTGTTTCATCTTGTTTTCAAATGTCCATCCATCATGCTTCTTATATTTCTCATAATATTTATTCCCATGATAGTGTAACGCTTCTTGTTGCTTTTCGTCATCTTTTTCGTCTTTCAATTCTTCCAAACAAATTTGAATTACTTCTCTAGAATATCCTTTTCGAACAAGCATCTCATCTAACTTTAGTTTCATTTGTAAAAAAGAATGTTTTTGATAAGATTTTTTCTTCTTCTCTATGAGAAACAAGGCATTCTCAATTTGCTTTTCCTTCGGATATTCTTGTAAACTATGTGTAATAATTAAATCCTGAACACCTTTATTTAATAACTCTCTTTTAATAACAGTTGGACCTTTTCGATTCACATTACTTTGCGTTCGCGTATATAAAACAGCATACTCTTTATCATTAATATATCGGTCATGTAATAATTTCGAAACGACTTCAGAGATGATGGCCTGTCCCACTTCTTTTTTTCGTAAAAAATCTTCTATTTCTTGTTTTGTTCTCATTTGATAGGATAAATAGGAGATTGCTTGTAAATATGCTTTTTGTACTTCTTCATTGTACAAAATATTTCCTAACTCGATTTCATCAATTTCTAAGCCTTTTTGTAATCCATGTTTTATTAAGATTACTTGATCCACACTAAATCCGTACTCTTCGCCTTGACCTTTATCAATATAAATATTAAATCGTTCTTTCGATCGTTTTTGTACTTCTATTTTTGTAATGACAGCCATACTCTCACCTCTCTATTATTTTAACATAGTCGAGGAACATTTTTTCTTTTCAAGAATATATATAATGAGGAGGAAATACTTGTGAAAATCGCAATTTCTGGTGGTACAGGCTTTATCGGTAAATCCCTTTCTACTTTTTTTATTCAAAAAGGATATACTGTTTACATTCTCACACGAAAAAAAACTACTGAAACTTCCGATCCTAACCTTCAGTATGTTCAATGGACACCAGATTTACAAACCTTCCCCCTCTCTTCTATTGATATAGTTATTAATCTAGCCGGAGAGTCTATTAATAGTAGATGGACAAAGCAACAAAAGAAAGTCATTTTAAACAGTAGAATTCAAACAACAAAAGGAATCATTAAACAATTGCAGACACTCCATACAAAACCACACACATTTATTAACGCAAGTGCTATTGGATACTATGGAACGTCTGAAATAGAGTCTTTTACAGAACAGCATGAGACTCCTGGAAATGACTTTTTAGCAAATACAGTATATTCATGGGAACAAGAAGCATCTAAAGCACGTTCTCTCGGAATACGAACAATCTACGCAAGATTTGGAGTTGTATTAGGTGCAAATGGAGGAGCTCTTCCCAAAATGCTACTTCCCTATCAATTCTATATCGGCGGCACCATTGGTTCTGGGAAGCAATGGTTATCATGGATTCATATAGACGATGTCGTTCGTATGATGGATTTCATCATACACAAAAAAGAAATTGATGGTCCTCTTAATATGACAGCACCAACACCCATAAGAATGAAGGAATTTGGAGAAAACATTGCAACTATAATGAAAAAACCTCATTGGTTGCCTGTACCTTCATTTATCATTCAAACTTTACTGGGTGAAATGAGCATACTTGTACTAGAAGGGCAACGTGTATTACCCATTAAGGCAATTGAACATGGATACCAATACACATTTCCGGCAATAGACCATGCATTACAAAATATACTTTCGCATACAATGTAGTACTTCTAAAACACAATTTTACATGGGCTCTTTCAAAACTTTCATTTTCTAGGATCCTAAGCATTACCATACAAATAACCTTTCAGTTACTTTCCCTTAACTTCCATTAGCATTATAAAGTAACAGAAATGAGGTACCTATGAAAATATTGCTCAAACAAGCCATTGTATACCCTATTACATCTCAAAAGTTTCAAGGAGATGTACTCGTTACAGGAGAGCGAATTACCGAGGTCAAACCTTTTATTCAACCTACTCAAGATATGACCGTTATAGATGCACGAGCACTCCATCTCTTACCTGGCTTTATTGATGTCCATACTCACCTTGGTCTCTATGATGAAGGTACTGGTTGGGCTGGAAATGATGCCAATGAAACATCTGAAGTTTCAACACCACATATTCGTTCTTTAGATGGAATCCATCCTTTCGATATTGCCTTTCAAGACGCTGTACAAAACGGAATTACAACCGTTCACGTTATGCCTGGCAGTCAAAATATTATCGGGGGTACTACTTGTGTAATAAAAACAGCTGGAACTTGTATTGATCATATGATTATTCAAGAACCTGCTGGTTTAAAGATTGCCTTTGGAGAAAATCCTAAAAAAGTCCATAGTAATGGAACAAAAGAATCCATTACACGTATGGGGATTATGGGGTTACTTCGGGAATCATTCTATGAAGCACAACACTACGGGCACGAAGCTGATTTTAGAATGCTTCCTATTTTAAAAGCATTACGTCGTGAAATACCCGTACGTATCCACGCTCACCGAGCAGATGATATTAGTTCTGCGCTACGCTTTGCAACGGAATTCAACCTCGATCTACGTATTGAACATTGTACAGAAGGACACTTTCTTGTTGAAGAGCTTTCGAAACACAATTTGAAGGTTTCAGTTGGTCCCACTCTGACACGTCGTTCTAAAATCGAACTAAAAAACAAGACATGGGATACTTACCATATATTATCTAAAAATGGTGTGGAAGTTTCTATAACAACAGATCATCCTTATACACCCATTCAATATTTAAATATTTGTGCCGCTGTTGCAGTAAGAGAAGGGTTAGACGAGAAAACAGCACTAGAAGGAATCACCATATTCCCAGCGCGAAATTTGCGTTTAGAGGATAGAATTGGAAGCATTGAGGTTGGAAAAGACGCCGATCTCGTGTTATGGACTCATCATCCTTTCCATTATTTAGCCAAGCCTGTACTAACTATGATTGATGGAAAAATAATTTACAAAAAAAATAAAAAAAACTAGTTTATTTTTTTGACTAGATAAAGTATTATACGATTATAAACTGAATGAAACCATAATCAATTTGTGTCGTGATTATCATTTTCAAATTGATGAATGGGGAAGGCAAATGGTGCGCCACCAGCGTTAGAAACTGGTTCTAGTGGGTTCGATTCCCACCCCGAAATTTTTTAAAGATTGATATAAAAATTTCGAGGGTGGGGTGTTTTTTCGTCATGCTACCCTCGTGTGAGGAGGAGTTAGTATGTTGAAAAAACGCGACTTACACGACAGCCACGTTCTATACGAGTTAATGGTGGATCCAGCTGTCTTCCCTTTTGTGCGTCAAAAGGCTTATTCTTATGAAGAATATTTATTCTTAACAAAACAAACGATTGAAGCTGAAGAACGTGGTGAATTAATTTCACGCACAATTTTAGATGAATGGGGTAACCCTATCGGAACAATTACTTTATTTGATGTGCAAGAAAAAGCTGGATTTCTCGGGACATGGCTTGGCAAACCATATCATGGAAAAGGCTATAACAAATTAGCAAAAGATTCATTTTTTAGTGAACTTTTCTATGAATTAGATATTGAAACAATTTTCATGCGTATTCGTAAAATAAATATTCGTTCTATTAAAGCTGCAGAAAAACTGCAATATGTGAATCTAGCAAACGAAACAAGAAAAGCCGTATATGATGAAATTAACGCAAACGAAGAAGTGTATAACTTATATGAAATTCCAAAAGATCAATACACACTTGCTACAATGCGAGATACATCCTTCCAAGATGCTCATCAATTAAAAGAAGCGTAATCTAAATTTTCTGAAATGATAATCAATCGTTAACATTTTCCATATGCGTATATCCCCTCATGTCTTTGGAAACGATAAATAGTAACTTTAAGACACGAGGTGATTTGTAATGGATAAAAAGAAACGTGATAAAGCAAAAAACACATTATCTAGTACACAAGAAGTTCTCTATCAACGCGAATTTCAAAAAGCAGATCGTGCAGCAGGATATCGCTCGAAAAGCATTTAAAGTGAAAATGAATAATTAGAAGTTTCCCCCCTAATTATTCATTTTCATTACATAATTTTCTCGACTGATAGAAGTAAGCAAAAAAGCCCCTTATACATAAGGGACTTTTTTTGCTGTGGACAACTTTATCCACAAAACCAACAGAATTGTTAGTAATTTTCAAAAACATTTAATATTTTTCTATATTAAAGCATATATCAGCTGTTTTAATTGTGGATATTTTTCTAAAAATTGTGGACAATGTGGATATAGTTGTTAATATTCCGACTTTACTGTTTAATGAAAGCGTAATCCTTTTGTGGATAACTGGCTGAATTTTCTTTGAAAATAATAAAGAACCCTCTTTACATATACAAAGAGGGTTTCATATTAAGTAAAAGATTGTGCAAGAGCAGGTGATTTAATAGGTATATGACGCGGTTCTGCATGATTTTCTGCCAAAATTGCATCTACAATATGACCAGCTGGCTCTGGAAGATAGATGCTTTTCATTGCTTCTTTCATTTGAAGAAGCTTCACATCATCTTGTAATAATGCCTCTGTTTTTGCAAAAACCTCACTATCATCGCGAATGACAACTGCTGCTCCCTTTCTTTCAAAGTACATCGCATTTTCATTTTCTTGTCCTGGAACAGGCTTATATAAAATGACAGGTACTTGCAACGCTGCTGCTTCACTTAATGTTATTCCGCCTGGCTTCGTAATCATACAAGAAGTAACACGGAATAATTCATCAATATTTTCAACATACCCAAACACTTTTAATGCATCGGAATTTTGCTTCTGTAAACTTAATAAATCCTGTTTTAAAGCTTCATTTTTCCCACAAACGACAACTATTTGTAAATTAGGCACTGACATAAATGATTGGCATAGTTCTTTTACATTTCCTAATACCCCATGAGCACCTGCTACAATTAGTAAAATCTTTTTATTCTTACATAACTGATATTTAGTATATATGATTTCCGGATTTACCTTTAACTCAAAACTACTCCGAATTGGAATTCCTGTTTCAACAATTTGTTCCGCAGGTACACCGATATCAACCATCAATTCTTTCACATGATCCGTTGCAACAAAATAACGATCTACTTCTCGATGAATCCATATTTTGTGCACGCAAAAATCCGTTAATACGTTATAGACAGGAATTGAAATACCTGTTTGTTTCTTCAATTCTGGTACAGCGATAATTGGAAATGTATTAATTACAATATCTGGTTTCTCCACCTGTAATAGTGTTTTCAAACGTTTTCTTCCAAAGTTCGCATACCAAGATGCTATTTTCTTATCATAAATTTTTTCTACCCCGTAATAAAACAAACGATATAATTCTTTTCCTATTGTATAACTTTTTAAATATAGATATTTTGTAATGTCAGTTATAAATGGATGTGATTCTCCAAACAAGTCGCATACAATAACATCTTCAATTCCTTTTTGGCGAAATGTTTGTTCTAATGTTTTTGCTACTTGCACATGACCATTACCGTAATGTGCAGTTAATATTAAAACCTTGGGGTTTTTTATCAAACAAATCCACTCCTAGCTTTTTGTTTCTCCATATTGCATATACGACAATAGGAAAAACATTTTCCTTAAAAATTACATAAACAGATGCTAATAATTCCCTTTCAGCTATGTACCTGTCGTGGATATGCAAAGCATATAAGATTGACCCCTTAATCCTATCTGTGCTCATATCTTTACATTATACTTTCCTATAAGAGCTTTCGCAATAACTTACAAATGTTCTCTATTCCATGATACTCACTCTTTTACTTCTTAATTCTTTTTACTATTTTGATTTCCCTTTACAATTATGTAAATTTCTCCATTTATTCCGTACAAAATTATGGATATTCTACTTTCAGTATACTCTTTTATCAATATATACTCTAGATTTTATTGTAAAGAAAGCAAAAAGCCTAATCCAATATTTGGATTAGACCGCTTGTAAAATATATTTAGCATGTTCTACATTTTTCTCAGTAGGTGGTTCTACATTTGCGAGTGGATACTTGTGTCCAAGCGCCTCCCATTTATATACACCAAGCTTATGATATGGTAACACTTCAACTTTTTGAACATTAGACAGACTTTGAATAAAGCTAGATAGTTTTTGTAGATCCTCTTCATTATCCGTAACACCAGGAACTAATACGTGTCGTACCCAAATTGGTTTATTCTTATCCGATAAATAACGAGCAAATTGTAAAATATGTTCATTTGGTTTCCCTGTTAATTTACGATGCTTTTTGGAATCGATATGTTTCAGATCCAATAAAACTAAATCTGTATAATCCATTAAAATATCTAGCTTATTTTGGAATTCTGGTTCCTCAGAATAACAACCACCAGAAGAGTCGATTGTTGTATGGATACCAGCCGCTTTACACTTTTTAAACAACTCAATTAAAAAGTCTAGCTGTAATAATGGCTCTCCACCGCTAACTGTTATACCGCCTCCGGAAGCTTCAATAAATGGAAGGTAACATGTCACATCCTGCATCACTTCTTCAACTGTTATTTCTTTACCTTTACCAATTTCCCACGTATCAGCATTATGACAATATTGACAACGTAATAAACACCCTTGTGTAAATATGACATAACGAATCCCTGGGCCATCAACAGTACCACAAGACTCTACAGAATGTATTCTTCCTTTTACCATGTTACTTCCTCCTTTATTGAAACAGCCTCCCTTCGCTATATATTAAGAGCGAAGGGACACTTTTTTCATTTACATGCTTTCATGCATTGTACGGTTAATTACATCAATTTGTTGTTCACGAGTTAATTTAATAAAGTTTACAGCATAACCAGATACACGAATTGTTAATTGTGGATACTTCTCAGGATGTTCCATTGCATCCATTAATGTTTCACGGTTAAATACGTTAATATTTAAGTGGTGCCCTTCTTTTACTGCATAACCATCAAGCATTGATACTAAGTTACGTACTTGTACATCATCTTCTTTACCAAGTGCTTTCGGAATAATAGAGAACGTATTAGAAATACCATCTTGTGCATCTTCATATGGTAATTTAGCCACAGATAATAATGAAGCTAATGCACCTTTTGTATCACGTCCATGCATTGGGTTCGCACCTGGTGCAAATGGTTCTCCAGTACGGCGGCCATCTGGAGTATTACCAGTTTTCTTACCGTATACAACATTAGATGTGATTGTTAAGATTGACATTGTATGAACAGAATTTCTGTATGTTTTATGTTTACGAAGTTTATTCATAAATGTTTTTACAAGATTTACAGCAATCTCATCTACACGATCATCATTGTTACCGTATTTAGGGAAATCTCCTTCAATCTCGAAGTCAACTGCAATACCATTTTCATCACGAATTGGTTTTACTTTTGCGTATTTAATTGCACTTAATGAATCTGCTACTACAGATAGACCAGCGATACCTGTTGCCATTGTACGAAGAACGTTTGTATCATGAAGTGCCATTTCAATACGTTCATAGCTATATTTATCATGCATGTAATGGATAACATTTAATGTGTTTAAATATAGACCCGCTAACCATTTCATTGTCATATCAAACTTATGCATAACTTCTTCATAATTTAATACTTCAGAAGTAATTGGTGCGTACTCAGGACCAACTTGTGCTTTTGACTTTTCATCTTTACCACCGTTAATCGCATATAATAATGCTTTCGCTAAGTTTGCACGAGCTCCGAAGAACTGCATTTGTTTACCGATTCTCATTGCAGATACGCAACATGCAATACCGTAATCATCGCCGTATTCAGGACGCATAATGTCATCATTTTCATATTGAATTGCTGATGTTTTAATAGACATTTTCGCACAGTAGTTTTTAAAGTTCTCTGGTAATTGTTTAGACCAAAGAACAGTTAAGTTTGGTTCTGGAGCTGGTCCCAAATTATCTAATGTATGCAAGAAACGGAATGAGTTCTTTGTTACTAATGGACGACCATCTAATGCCATACCACCGATAGATTCAGTTACCCAAGTTGGGTCACCAGAGAATAATTCATTATAATCAGGTGTTCTTGCGAATTTCACAAGACGTAATTTCATAATGAAGTGATCTACAATTTCTTGTACTTCTTCTTCTGTTAAAGTACCATTTGCTAAATCTCTTTCAATGTAAATATCTAAGAATGTAGAAGTACGTCCAAGACTCATTGCAGCTCCGTTTTGCTCTTTAATCGCTGCAAGGTATGCGAAGTATAACCATTGGAATGCTTCTTGTGCATTTGTTGCTGGCTTAGAAATATCGAAGCCATGAGAAGCAGCCATTTCTTTTAACTCTTGAAGTGCACGCATTTGCTCAGATAACTCTTCGCGTAAACGCATTGTATCTTCGCTCATTACACCACCAGTTAAATTCAAATCAGCTTTTTTCGCTTCAATTAAATGATCAATACCATATAACGCTACTCGGCGATAGTCACCGATAATACGTCCACGTCCGTATGCATCTGGAAGACCAGTAATAACACCTGATTTACGTGCATTTCTCATTTCTGGTGTGTATGCATCAAATACACCTTGGTTATGAGTTTTTCTCCACTCTCTAAAAATACGACTAAGTTCTTTATCCATTTCGTATCCATAAGATTCACAAGCTTGTTCTGCCATACGAATACCACCATATGGTTGTAAAGAACGTTTAAATGGTTTATCAGTTTGGAAACCGACTACTTTTTCAATATCTTTATTTAAGTATCCTGGGTCATGTGATGTAATAGAAGAAACAATTTTTGTATCCATATCAAGAACGCCACCGTTTTCACGTTCTTTCGTTGTTAAATCCATTACTTGATCCCAAAGTTGTTTCGTTGCTTCAGTTGCTTCTGCTAAGAAAGATTCGTCCCCTTCGAAAACGTTTACATTATTTAAAATGAAATCGCGAACATCAATCTCTGCTTTCCATTTTTCACCTTTAAAGTTTTCCCATGCGTTTTTAACATTTTCTAATACTTGAGTCATCCTAATCTCCTCCATTTTTGATTAGTACAGGACTAAGATTTTTTATATAACAGCTTACACACTTAGAATACTACTTTTTTACGAAAGTGAACGAAATAGTTGTGACATGTTTGTGAAATGTTGAGCAAACTACTATATATATAGTGTTAACTTCATTTAAAAGTCTTTAAAATTAACCCTTTCCTTAATTGTATTTTTTTGGTATCCTTATATACGAGTCCTATTTTGTAATATAAGAACAATACCCATTGTAGAGCTGTAATACTCTTATCTCCTAATCTGTTATAGTTTTTATAACAGAACAAAAAAGTGTACACATGTTGTACACTTTTTTTGTTACTTCTATAAAACATCTCTTTTTCTATTGCCATCATAGAATCCGCCACGATTGTCTGTTAATGCAATTATTTGATCTAGTCCTTCTATATGATCACCTATAATTCGAAGTACAGCTGGTGGATGACCTATTTTAGCAAAATGTTCACTGGGACGAATACGGTTCATCTTATCGACCTCAACACGACTTACACATGCAACTTCAAATCCTGAAAGAATAGCTTTCACTTGGGCTACACACGGCGCCAGTAAAGATCTATACCCAATTTCTTTCAAACACTTACGGCTAAACGCATTCGGTACAGCGATAAGAGAGCCTACGCCTAGATCTTTTCTATCACAAGCTAAATTTAATGCATATTTAAATGCAGTTACAAGATGAAGCGGTACTCTTAAATCTAAATAATGATTTAGATCATTTAATGCAACATCTGTTCCATCTGCAATAGCTTTCGCAAAAGGATACAGCTCACTCGCTGGAATAACAAAATCGCCATCTATAAATAACACAATTTCTCCTTTTGCAAAATACGTTCCAAGTGAGCGCCCCACATCATTTCCGAGTGCTTCTTTATATACAATTGTCGTTGCCCCTTTGTCTTTTGCAATTTTTTTCGTTTTATCTGACGAACCATTTACGACAACGATAATTTCGAAGGGTTCAATTTTGCGAAGCTCTTCTATAACGTTTCCAATTGTTTTCTCTTCATCTTGTACGGGAATAACAACCGATAGTTGCTTTCCTTTATACAAATCAGATGTAACACCCCACCCTTGATAAAACTCTTCAAAACTTAAAGTATGATAGACACTATCCCTTTTCCTATTTCCATCATAATATCCTCCGCGCTCATCACTGCTTAATATCCGTTCTGCTACTGCTTCTATATGATCACCTATCATTCTTTTTTCAGATTGGGAAAGATTTGGCCCATATGCAGCATGCTGGAATGGACGAAATTTATTCGGCGTAATAACGTCAATGGCACAATGACGACTAATTCTCCATTTACTTTGAACTAGGTGTAAATGAGCCACAATAGGATTAACAAAACATTCATATCCGATGCTTTGAACGACTTCTTTCGTCAGCGCATGAGGTACATCTAATAAAGAATTCATTTTTAATTCTTCACGCTCTAACATTGCATTTAATATTTGGCGCCATACTGTAATAGAAGTGGTTTTTTGCCTTTTTAAAAATAATGCATCCAAATTATTTAAAACTACATCTGCCTGATCGTATAAAATCGGATTAAGGAATAATTTTAATTTTGAAGTTGGAATAGCAAAATCACCATCTATAAATAGTAATACATCACCTATCGCATGTTTTGCGCCGACTGCACGTCCAACATCGTTCCCTAGTAGCTCTGTATGCTTGATTACTTTACACCCTAAACGATCTGCAACATCTTCTGTTCCATCATTACAACCGTTTGCTACTACAATGATTTCTACTGGATTTAATGGTCTTACCGATTGAATAACGTCTGAAATCGTATCGACCTCATTACATGCAGGAATAATAACAGATAATGACTTAGCCATTGTTTTGTTCACGAAACCACTTAATTGTTTCCTTCAATCCGTTTTCCCACGTTACTTTCGCCTGAAATTGAACAAGCTCTTTTAATTTTGTTACATCTGGTCTTCTATTTGGAATTTCTTCAAAACCATGAGGATATACTTCTTCAAAAGGCACTTGTACAATCTTCGAAGAAGAATTCGTTAATTTTTTAATTACTTCTGCTACTTCTTTTATACTCTGTTCATTCTCAGAACCTATATTAATAATCTCACCATTTACCTTCTCATCCATTGCCCGAATTGTTGCTTCTACCGCATCACTCACATACGTAAAACAACGTGTCTGCTTTCCATCTCCATATACGAGAATGTCTTCTCCTTGCAGTGCCGCACGGATAAATCGCGGAATTACTCCTGCATACGGACCATCTTTCGCTCTTGGACCATAAATATTAAAATATCGAACAATCGTTACCGGTAAGCCTTCTAATGCGTATCCTAAACATAATGTTTCTTCTAACGTTTTACAAACCGCATAACTCCAACGAATTTTAGAAGTTGCCCCGTACAATCGATCTCCCTCTTCAGAGAAAGGCGGCTTGGCCTTACCATATACTTCTGAAGTAGAAGCAAAAACTACTTTCTTCTTTCCTTTTAGCGCTGCTTGTAAAATATTTCTCGTCCCATCAAAATTCGTTTCTATGAGCTCTATACTTTTTTCCATTGTTGTTTTCACACCTAAAATTGCTGCTAAATGAAACACGACATCATGCTGATCTACTAATTCATAAATAGAATTTTTATCTAAAACACTTATTGGAATAACACGGATTTCTTTCATTAACTCTTTATGGTACTTATTTTTACCTTTATAAAAGTTATCCACAACAGTGACCTCATAACCTCTTCTCATCAACTCTTCAGCTAAATGTGACCCGATAAATCCGGCTCCACCTGTAATTAAACATTTCTTACTCATTTACTCACCTTCTTTACAATCCCGCGTGTATCTATTACTCGGTCTATTCCTTTAAAAAGCTTCCAATCAATATTAGAATGATCCGTTAAAATTAAAATACAATCCGCTTTTTTAACTTTTTCTTCATCTAAAGAAACAGATTGGTACACCTTATCTCCAATTTCCGCGGAAGAAATATAAGGATCATGATATTCTATCTCGTATCCTTGATTTCTTAATAATTGAATAATCGGTAACGCTGGTGATTCTCTCAAATCATTTACATCTTTTTTATACGCAATCCCTACAATTAACACCGTTGCAGGTAATTGCACCACACTTTTTACTTTCCGGACCATTTTCTCTGGCATTTCTTCATTAATTATATGTGCAGCCTCAATTAATTGACTAATTGCTCCATTCTTTTTTATTCTCCATTGAAAATATAAAGGGTCTACGGGAATACAGTGTCCCCCTATCCCTGGCCCTGGCCAATACGGAGTAAACCCAAATGGTTTTGTAGATGCCGCTTCAATGGCCTCATAAAAATCAATGCCTAAACTTTCACATAGTGTGTTTAGTTCATTTACTAAAGAAATGTTAACTAAGCGCTGAATATTTTCAAATAGCTTGCACATCTCTGCTACTTTCGGAGAGCTAACAGGTACAACTTCGTCAAAAATGGTACTATATAAATCCTGTACCTTTTGTTTACACTTTTCTGTTTGTCCACTAATAACTTTTGGAATAGCTTGAACTGAATATTGACTATTTGCTGGATCAATTCTCTCAGGGGAATATCCGATATAGAAATCTTCCCCTACCTTTTTACCATTTTGAGAAATAATAGGTAGGATGACTTCTTCAAGTGTGCCTGGATATGTGGAGCTTTCAAAAATGAAGGTTTGTCCTTTTTGAAGGTTTTGTTGTATATAATGCGAAGCTGAAATGAGGGCACTTAAGTCTGGTTCTCTTTGTTCATTAATTGGAGTCGGGACAGTGACAATAACATAATCACTATTTTGAAAATCAGCAATGCCTTGATCCGGTGTATTTACTGTTAATTTTTTTTTCGTCAATAAACTTTGTAACTCTTTAGAAGAAACATCCGGAATATAACTTTCTCCTTTTATAATTGAGTCTATTTTTCTAATATCTTTATCTAATCCAAGTACTGTATGCCCTCTTTCTGCAAAATGTACCGCTAAAGGAAGGCCAACATACCCTAGCCCAATAATAGCTACTTTACTACTATTCATTTGTATTCTCTTCTTCCCTTCTCAATTGTTGAATTACATCTCTATCTCTATCTCCATCTGTAAAACCACCACGTTCGTCCGTACATTGTAATAAATACGCAACCGCTTCAAGTTGATCACCGAAAATACGATCAAACGCTGAAATACGCCCATTTACAAATTCGTGTTGCTCTGGACGTACTCGATTTGTTTTTATAACATCTACTAACTCTACTGTTGTAATAGAGAATCCTTCTAAAATAGCTTTCACTTGTGCTAATGGCGGAATGATAAGGGAATCATATCCTATTTTCTCTATTACCTTCTTATGAATGGCATGTGGTACAGCAGTTAGTGAGTTATTCCATAAATCTGGTCGTTTCGCTATCAAATTCACAAAGTATTTTCCCATACTAATTGGATCTGCTGGATGAAACATATCTAATAAGCATTGTAAATCATTTAACACCACGTCATTTCCATCTTCAACAGCATGTAAAAATAGAGTGAGTTTTTTTGCTGGAATAACAAGATCACTATCAACGAATAAACAAATATCTGCCGTAGCATGCATGGCACCTATTGCTCGTGCTACATTATGTCCAAGCGCCTTCGTAAATTCAACAACAATAACATTCTCTAGCTTTGCCTGTTTAACAGTCTCAACATCTGCTCCATTCGCGACAACTATAATTTCATCTACACCTGCTTCTTTCACTTCTTTTATAACAGACCTTATGGTCATTTTCTCTTCTGATACTGGGATAATGGCACTATATTTCGCTTTATTCTTTTGTAATAAAACTGGTTTATACTTTCCTACAAACTCTCTATCTCTATTGTCCTCTGAAAAACCACCGCGTTTACCATATGTTTCGATTACGTATTGTAAAGCTCGCAAATGATCACCCATAATACGACTAGTCGCTTTCGGATAAGGAGAGCCAGGTGATGTACCAGTATGCACAGGACGAACTTTATTTGTGTAGATGACATCAACTGAAGCCATATCAGAAATATCTACTCCTCTAGACATCGCCATCGCTTGAAATAATGCTGGATCTGCTAAATTCCACCACCCCAGTTTTTCAATCACTTTACGACTTATCGCATGTGGTATTGCAATTAAAGATCCTACAACAAACTCTTTCTTGTTCAAATAACGATTTAACATATATTTTCCAACCGTCGTATAATGCGGTCTCATCTTCAAGTAAACGGACCATGTTAAATTATTTAAAACAATCTCATGTCCTTGTCGTATTCCTTTAATAAAATTGTATAATTCTTCACTTTTCATGACGATATCACCATCTAAAAACAAAACAATCTCGCCTTTTGCTTCTCTAGCACCAATTGCCCGTCCCACATCATTACCAAGAGAATATCTATAATAAATCACACGGCAATTATGCTGTAATGCTATTTCCTTCGTCCCATCTGTCGATCCATTATCTACTATGATAACTTCATATGGTTCGAGCTTTCTTACCTCTACTAAAACTTTTGATAAAGTACTTGCTTCATTATGCACTGGAATAACAACTGACACTCTCATACTTGTATCACTCTTACCCTTCCAAGCGAACATAAGCAATAATAGGAATACGCACAACTACATCTTCTGGTGGTCCATAAGAAGGAGAAGTACGAACAATTACTGCCCCATCCGTCACAGATAAAAGAACGCCTACAATGATTTCTACAGCTGTCACAACTTGCACTAGTTCTCCAACATGGTTACGTAATTCATCAGTAAATAACATATATAACTCTCCTTTCTTACGCTTCTTTAATTGATATAATACTTGTAAATGGTAATAAAACTTCAGTTCCTATTCCTTCTTGCAATGTTAAGAAGTCATCACCAACTGCTACAATAACACCTGTTAATTGTCCAACTGTCACCGTAATTTCTACGTTTTTACCTAAATACTGCTTTGCAATTTCTTTAAAAGGTGATGTATTGCATTCTTTTAAAATGTTACAAATAATAGATTGAAATCTACTTGATTCAATAACTTCTTCCGTAGCTTGCTTAGAGTTTCTTTGAATAAATCTCGCGAAGTTTTGTGAAAATAAAAGTCTTTCCACAGCAGGCAATAACTTATTATCTAAAAAATAATCTAATTGTCTATTAAACAATCTTGATAATTTATGCCAATATTTTCTGAACAGACACATACACTTCTCCTCCTATTATTTTTAGATTATAAAATTTTACATCCATACATCTTAATGTATACAAAATGGATATTTTTGTGATAGGTAAGACATACATTTTCTAAAAGAAATATTTGTTTCAGAGCATAAAAAAAACTATCCAACAGGATAGTTTCTTACACTTCAATATTCCGCAATATCGAATAAATGTCATTATTCACTTTACCAAATGATTTAATATTATTTTGAATGTTAGATAATAAAACAACATATACACTACCATTTTTACTAAATCCGTTTAAGCAATTCCAACCTGGCATTACACCATGATTCGAATAGCTTCCTGGGTCTACGTACCATCCAAACCCGTAATCCTTTTTTCCACCCGTAAACATTTGATCGTAACTCTCTTTTGAAATTAATTTTCCAGAGAATAGTGCTTCGTTAAATAAATATAAATCATGCGCACTTGTGTATATATCACCACAACCATATAGTTGTGACATGCTTGGAATATTAGGTGTTGTCATATTATTATTTACTATTTTATAACCCGTTGATGGGAATCTTGTTTGTTCTAACGCTGTGCCAAAGCCAGAATGTTTCATACCGGCAGTGGCAAAAATATGTTGTTTAATATATTCTTCGAGTGACTGCCCACTTACCTTCTCTGCAATATAAGCAAGTATAGAGTAGTTCGAATCAGAATACTTCCACTTCTCTCCTGGACCACCAATACGCTTTTGATTTCCTATCCGCTTTATCAGTTCTTCATGAGAAATATCTTCTTTTCCCTGCTCATATTCGGGAATCCCTGATGTATGTGTTAATAGATGTTTTAGCTGAATATTATTACCTTGTGGAAAATCTGGAATATACTTCGCAACAGTATCTTCTACTTGTAATTTATTTTGATCTTTCAATTGCATAATAGCAGTTGCTACAAACGCCTTTGAAATAGAACCAATATAAAAAGTCGTCTCTGAATTATTCGGTACTTGCTGCTCTTTATTTGCCATACCATACCCTTTATTCAGAAGAACTTTTCCGTTCTTCACAATAACAGCTGTCCCGCTAAATCCTGCGTTTTGTAAATACTGGTCCAATTGAGCGTTTTCATTAATTTCTTGAGGTGGCCCTTCAGCAGGTTTCTCCGCTGCTTGCGCTTGCTTCATTTGTTCTTCCTGCTCTTTTTGTTTTTGCTTCTGTACTTCTTGTTTCTTTTTTTCTTCTTTCTTTTTTAACTCTTCTTGTTTCTTCATTTCTGCTGCCGCTTTTAAAGTTTCTTCTTTCTTATTATGCGCAACAATTTTTGTATACATGAAATATACAAGTGATAATAGTAAGACGAGAATGATTGTTCTTTTTATGTATACAATCGGCCGATGTGCTTTCCCATTCGCATTATTTTTTTCCTGATCCATAATTGCTTTTTTCCCCTTACTCACCAATAATTTAATTCCTCTACTAAAGATTCGTTTTAGTAGATTATGGATAATCCATTCTATATCATCCCTACTTTATCACGCACTGCACATATTACCAACCTATATGTACAAAAAAGAAAAAGAAAATTTACAAAAGTAAGATTCCCGTTAAATTATTAACAAAAAAAAAGAGGATATCCTCTAAAAAATTGATGTTATCAATCTTTTTGGACATCCTCTTATCTCATTATTTATACGTGTTTTTTCATATCATCGGCAACAGATTCAACATTTGTACCTACGATAACTTGTACACTTGTATTACTTAATTTCATAACACCTTTTGCACCAGCACGTTTTAATGCTGCTTCATTTACTTGACCAGCATCTTTTACTTGTAAGCGTAGACGTGTTGCACAGTTATCAATAACTGTTAAGTTTTCTTTTCCGCCTAAAGCTGCTACGTAAGTTTCACCAATTGAACCTGCAACTGGTGCATCACCATCTTCAACTAACTCATCGTCATCTTCACGACCAGGAGTTTTTAAATCGAACTTCTTAATTAAGAAGTAGAATACTATGAAATAAATTGCTGCGTAAATTAAACCGATACCTGCTAGTAAGACTGGTTTTGTTGCAATACCGAAGTTTAAAGCATAATCGATTGCACCGGCACTAAATGAGAAACCATCATGAATGCCAAGTGATGTTGTAATGAATAAAGAAAGACCTGTTAGTACAGCATGAATACCATATAATACTGGTGATAAGAACATGAATGAGAATTCAATAGGCTCTGTAATACCAGTTAAGAATGAAGTTAATGCTAGACCAGCTAACATACCAGTAACTGCTTTACGCTTTTCTGGTTTAGCAGCTGCAATCATTGCGAAACATGCTGCTGGTAAACCGAACATCATAACTGGGAAGAAACCAGTCATAAACATACCTGCTGTTTTGTCACCTGCAAGGAAACGAGCAATATCACCATTAACAACATTACCTGCTGCATTTGTAAAGTCCCCAAATACAAACCAGAAGTATGTGTTCATTACGTGGTGTAAACCAATTGGGATTAATAAACGGTTTAATAAACCAAATAATCCTGAACCAATTGCACCTAAATTAACAATTCCATGAGCTAATGCATCAATACCATTTTGAATTGTTGGCCAAATTTGTGCAAATAGAATTCCTAATATCAGCATCACAACTGATGTAACAATTGGAACGAAACGTTTTCCAGCAAAGAAACCTAACCATTCTGGAAGTTTAATCTTATGGAATTTATTATAAAGAAGTCCTGCTATAACACCAACAATAATACCACCTAAAACTTTCATATCTACTTTAGTCGATAATTCAGCAGCCTTAGATACTTGTGTCATTGTATCTGCAAGCTTAGATGGATCTACATTTGCGCTATTACCTATTAAATCTTGGACTTTACCTAATTTACCTTGTAATTCAGCAGTTGAATACCCTTTGCTAAGTGCATCAATACTATTTTTCATAACAAGATAACCAATTGCACCTGCAAGACCTGCTGCACCACTACCATCCACTGAAAGACCGATTGCAATACCAATTGCAAAAATAAGTGCTAAGTTATCAAAAACTGCTGCGCCGGCCTGTGCCATAACAGGAATATCAAATACATCTGGTTGCCCTAAACGAAGCAATAATCCTGCTGCTGGTAGTACTGCGATCGGAAGCATTAACGCTTTACCAATACGTTGTAAAAACTGCAACATTTTAATTCCCCCTAATTAAATTTATGAAATCGTTATCATTATAAGTACGCTTTAGAAAACGCTTTCTATTACATAACCATAATAACATATAGTTGTATAGATGTGTAGTTTTTATTTCTGAACTTTTTATGGATAAATCTCCTATTTCCAAACTGTTATATAAAAGGAAAATTCTCCTTTTTAAAATACAGAATACTCGAAACGAAAGACCTATTATATCACATTGAACTTTCGTTTTATCATTCCACTTTTTCATGTTATTATTTATTTCCGAGCATATCGGGAAAAGTAAACTTAGTTAATTCAAAATAGGAGCGTTGGTACTATGCAGTGCATTGAAACAAACAACTTACAACAGTTGTTAGAACAAGTAAAACCATATACGAAAAAAGGCAAACTTGCTACTTATATCCCCGAACTAGGAAATGCAAATCCAGACGATTTAGGGATTGCCATTTTCCATAAAGAAACAGAATATATCCATGCAGGCAACTCACAAACACTATTTACTCTTCAAAGTATTTCCAAAGTAATTACACTTGCCCTTGCCCTTTTAGACCGTGGTGAAGAATATGTATTTTCTAAAGTTGGAATGGAACCAACGGGTGACCCATTTAATTCTATTATTAAGTTAGAAACGACAAGTCCGTCCAAACCCCTTAATCCAATGATAAATGCAGGAGCATTAGCTATTACAAGCATGTTAGCAGGAAAAGATAACGAGGAAAAAATGGAACGTATTCTTCACTTTGTACGTGAAATAACAGATAATCCTACTATTAATTATTCCTCTAAAGTTGCCGATTCAGAACTAGAGACAGCTTATCTAAACCGTTCACTTTGTTATTATATGAAACAAAACGGAATTATCGATTGTGATATTGAAGAACTTATGGATTTATATACTCGTCAATGCGCAGTTGAAGTAAACTGCATCGATTTAGCACGTATCGGCTTAATTTTTGCAATGGATGGATATGATCCATATAAAAAGAAACAAATCATCCCTAAACATATTACAAAAATTTGCAAAACATTTATGGTCACATGTGGTATGTATAACGAATCTGGTGAATTTGCAATTCGTGTTGGTATTCCTGCAAAAAGCGGTGTAGCCGGTGGTATTTTTGGCTGCGTAAAAGGAGACATGGGAATCGGTATTTTCGGACCAGCTTTAGATGCAAACGGAAATAGTATTGCTGGTTTTAAAATTCTTGAACTTCTTTCTGCTCAAGAAGGTTGGAGCATTTTTTAATCGCGAGTTATCCTGCTATACTAGCAGGATTTTTTATTTCGCCAAAACCTCAATTTTGTCAGTTATCAATCTTCTTATAAAAACAGTGCTGAAAGTTTCTCTATATCATGCATATTTGTTCCCCCCTCCTGAATAATATAGTACAACCTAGCGCTATATGTGGAGGTGTGAAAGATGAAACTAATATTTCAAATGGGAAAACAACCTGTTCTTGAAAAAACAATCCTTCTTTTTATATTGAGTATTGTAGAAAGCTTGAAGTTAAAAGTTGTTTCGCTCGACGAAGCTCACCGATACATATTCAATTTAGAAGTACTTGAATTATTAATGGATCGGAACATCGATGATCAAGTACTTGAACTTATTCATTTCGGGATGGGACTTGAAGACATTTATCACGTGCTTCCTGAAGAACTTGAGCATACGATTGAGGAATTAAAATGGCTTTGCATTCAAGTATTAAGTGAGTACAGTATGCATGAAGAATCGGAACAATTAATTGAAGATATACGGTAAAAAAGCACCTATGTAGGTGCTTTTAATGTTTTTTTAAACTATTTTTATACGCCTCAATATTTACTGGTAGCTCTTCCTCTTCCAAAGTATGTTCATTTACATCTTTATGAATGAACGCACCTTTAGGTGGTTGATGATCATGCCCTTTTTTCTTATGATCAAATGCTTTCCCGCGTCCCATACAAATCCCCCTTTCTTAAAAGAAATCCGTATTAGTATGGAGAAAAGTACGTCGATATATGCAATCCCTTGCTGTATTTCCAAGGAAATACTCGAACCTTGTTTTCTACTCTCCTTACAACAACTGATCAATCCCAATAAGAATTAATAACACTCCTGCGATAACTGTCGCCCACTTTCCTAAGTATTCTGCTAAAAATCGTTTCCCTACATACGCAAAGCCACTAATACAAATAAAACTAAACACCCCTGAAATAGTTGCTGTAAGCCAAAGGTTCAAATTTGTTATCCCAGCATCAAATCCACCTGCAATATTATTAATAGACAACGCAATCCCTAATACAATTGCTTCTGAAAAACTAATTGTTTTAGAACCATCAAAATCTGCTTTTTCTGGATCACGTAAAATTCCCATAAGTACATTACCATCTTTAGAGCCTACGGTATTTCTTTGCCCCAAGAAAGGCTGGCACAAAATAAACACCCCGATTATCCCTAAAACGATTGCTCCAATCAGGTTTGCTGTAAACTCTGAAATAAATAACGCGATCCAGTTCCCAAAAAATCCAGCTAATAAAGTAAATAAAAACCCAAAAAATGCGATGATAAAATTGTTGAACCACGAAATTCTAATTTTACGAATGCCATATGCAATCCCAACACCTGCATTATCTAAATTAGAAGCAATCCCGATTAAAAAAATTGAAAATAGACCTGCCGTACTCATAAATAGCCACCCCTTTTCCTCACTTTTCCATGCATCTTATGAAAATGTTGAGCAACTGTGCCTGTCTGTTTCATATACATGTAATAAATGCTCAACATTTTTTCAACAATAAAAAGGAGTGCCTTCGCTATGCCTAAAGAAAATCCAAATGAGCGGCTTAGTAGATTAATAAAAAAACTTTTAAAAGAACGTGCCTTATCTATGCGCCAACTCGGAATGCTTACAAATATTGATCCCGCAACAATCTCAAGAATTATGAATGGTAAACAACCGCCAAAACAAAAACACCTACAAAAATTCGCAGAATGTCTGCAAGTTCCACCCCAATTGTTATTTGATGAAATGTATCCTGATTCTCCTCACATTAATAAAGAAAAGACGGATATGTACACATCTCTTGATACAATTCAGCAAACTCTGCAATCCTCTAACTTATTCGATTTCGACTACACAACAACCCGCGTAAAACAAGAACTTGAAAACTATGAACGATATGCTCAAACAACAGAAGGTGAAAAGCGCATTCATGAAAGTTTCGCGAGCAAGTTAGAACAAATTGATAGTGCTGGCCCTTTCATTGAACAATTAACAGATATGTATCAACAATTTTGCAATGAAACGATTCCAAAAGAAGAGCGTGCAGTTCTTGGTGGCGCATTACTGTATTTCATTTTATCGACAGATATTATTCCCGACTATCTCTTTCCAATTGGCTATTTAGATGATGCGATTGCTGTTGAATTAGCAAAAGAGAAATTAATGGAACTAAAACGAAAGACATAGAAAAATAAAGAACTATTTCAGTTGTTTCTATTTAACTCTGAAATAGTTCACTAAAAAATCGTACAAGTATACATACCTGTACGATTTCAACATACTAATCTATTTTTTCATATGACACCATTCATATATAAATGCTGTTATTACTTTTGTAAATTCAATTAACTGCTCTACTTCTACTTTCTCATTTATTGAATGAGCTTCCTCTAATGTGCCTGGTCCGTAAATAACAGCCGGAATATGAAATTCACTAAACCAACCACCATCCGTTACCGTTGCAGACATATCTAAAATTGCGTTTTTAGAAAGAATTGATTCATGTACTGAGCTAAGCGTTTTTACAGCTGTATGTTCACTATCTATTTCTAAAGAAGGGAAAATTTCGCCACGATCCACAATCATTGATTCTCCGCCCCACTTAAATTGTGGTGGATTTTCACTTAGCCATGGATCGGCAGCTGCTACTTTACCGATATACTCTTCAATTTCTTTTATTATTTGTTCATGTGTTTCATTCGGATAAAAGTGCACTGTTATCCATAACCGGCACTCATCCGCAATAAAAGCTGCATGTCTTCCACCCTCAATAACAGCTGGATTAATTGTTGTTGTTCCAGACGGATAGCCTTCATATGTTTTCATAACTGCCCAATGACGCTCTAATTCTTGTAAACTTTGCACAATTTTCATCATTTTTTCAATTGCACTCGCTCCAAATAAACGTCCTCCAGCATGAATCATTTGCCTACGCGTTGCATCATGAAACGTTTGAGGGCTTTTCACAGTAATCCAGCCAGTAATTACGCCGCCCTGTCCTTGCATATGTAAATTACTCGTATCCACTACGACTGCAAAATCAGCATCATAACCTCTTTTGCAGCATTGAAGTGTACCAGCTTCTCCAACTTCTTCTCCAATTACGGATTGAAAGATTAAATCTCCAGGTAATTCAATACCAGCTTCTTTTAATAGCTGAATAGCAAATAGCGCTCCAGCTAGTCCCCCTTTCATATCAGCTGCACCACGTCCAACTAACCAACCATCTTTTATAAATGGCTCAAACGGATTTGTTTCCCACGCCTCATCTGCCGATACTTCAGCTACATCCATATGTCCATTAATAATAAGACTTTTATATGAGTCACTTTTTGCCCCTTTTTTCACACCAACAACGTTCGGATCATTAGGATATACATCCCATTTATCAACACTAAAATTTTGTTCTCTTAGAAACTCTGCAACAAATTGTTGTGCCTCATTTGTATTTCTCGCCGGCGGTGCTGGTGTTTCAAAACGAATTAAATTCTTTGTAAGCTCTAGTAACTCATCTTTTCGTAAATCAATCTGCTCTAATAGCTGTGAAACTTTTTTATTCATCGCTAATTCCCCTTTACATACGTAGTATGTTTCCAACTTTATTTTCACAAAAAAAGAGACTGTTTACAAATCTTACAGTCTCCAAATTAATTCATATTAGAAGCTCTCTACTTCCGTCGTATTTGTCTTTTCAATATGTTCTACTTTACGTGCCTTATTTCTTGTCGCACGGTAAAA
The DNA here is from genome assembly GCF_045291115.1 of Bacillus sp. PPSBB_2. Classification (NCBI taxonomy): domain Bacteria; kingdom Bacillati; phylum Bacillota; class Bacilli; order Caryophanales; family Bacillaceae; genus Bacillus; species Bacillus sp. PPSBB_2. The sequence continues at coordinate 483,531 of NZ_CP147983.1, read as the reverse complement.
CAGTAAACAAACAATCATAAATGGAATTCCGCAATACAATGCCATTCTTTGCTCTGGAATAAAGGCCATACCAATAATTACTGTTACATTTAATACTAGTGCAAGCAGTGGTACGAATGGATACAGAGGTGTTTTAAATTTCAATTCTTTCACATCCCCGCCCTGCTTTATGTATGACCTCCTAGCTAATAAGTTAGATAGAGCAATAGATGCCCAAACTAATATCGCCCCGAACCCAGCAATAGAAAGTAGCCATAAATAAACTGTATCTTCCGCATAAATACCTGATAGTAATGAAAGGCAACCTACAATTGTACTTACAATCAATGCATAAATAGGAACACCGTTTTTAGATAACTTACCAAAAATCGGACTAATCATTCCTTGATTAGACATAGACCATAGCATACGAGAAGTTGCATATAATCCTGAATTCGCAACGGATAGAACCGCTGTAATGATAACAAAATTTATAATATCTGCTGCATAAGGAATACCAATTTTATCAAATACAACTACAAATGGACTTTCTATTACTCCTGCTTGTTGCCAAGGGAATAGTCCAGCAAGAATAAAAATAGATAGTACAAAGAAAACAAGTATACGCCAAACTGTATTGTTAATTGCCTTCGGGATTGTTTTCTCTGGATTTTCACTCTCACCTGCTGCAATACCGACTAGTTCCGTTCCTTGGAAAGAAAAATTAACTGCAATCATCGTAATTAAAATAGCTGATAATCCATTTGGGAACAATCCACCATAATCAGTAAAACTAGAGAACATCGGTGCTGGTTCATTTCCTTTCATATCTAGAAAACCAAACATTGCTGCCCCGCCCAAAATAATAAATGCAATGATCGTAATTACTTTAATACTTGCAAACCAAAATTCAACTTCCGCAAAACTTCTTGAAGATAACGCATTAATAGCAAAGAGGAGTAACGCAAACACTACGCACCAAATCCATGAAGGTACATCTGGAAACCATCGCTTCATTAAAATACTAACTGCAATTAGTTCAATCCCTATCGTAGCTGACCAGTTTAACCATGACATCCATCCAACTACATAACCCGCTGCAGGGGAAATATGCTTCGTAGCATACGTTTGATAAGATCCTGCGTCAGGCATTGCAACAGCTAACTCTCCAAGACAGAGCATCGTTAAATACATAACAAATCCTCCAACAAGATATGCTACAATCGCTCCTCCAGGCCCAGCTTCATGAATTGTATACCCAGATCCTAAAAAAAGACCGGTACCAATAACGCCTCCAAGTGCAATCATAAATATGTGCCTGCTTTTCAATTCTCTTTTTAATCCTTGATTTTGATTCATCATATAAATCCCCCCTTTTCACTTTGTAAACCCATTTAATGTAAGCGTTTTTAAAATTATTCACCGTAAAAATAATGATTTAAAAGAGCAAAAATACACGTCACTTACATTAATCACTGCCTGTTACTAAAAGGTCATCCCTTACTGTTATTAATAACTTTTGATCAGCAATAGCTTGTCCTTCTACTACTTCTAATGATTCAATATAACCACTGATCCCTATCTTAATTTCTACTTTCTGTTTATCTATTGTTTCAATTAATGCTAATTTCTCCCACTCATATACGTAAGAACTTTCCGTAACAAATAACTTCTCTACTTTCCCGTAACAAGGACTATACACGCATTCTATAACCGTCTTCACTTTATACACTCCTCCTTCTTATTAGTTGGTACTGAAACGTTGCATATCCCTCCTTTAGATATATCAATTATTATTTATGCAAAATGCGTACCAATCTCCAATTCCTATTTAAAATGAAGGTTTCTCAAAAAAAAAACTTCATAACCGCAAAATTTTTCTATCATTTCAGAGATTTTAAAAGGAAAATAGCAAAAAAATTTTGCGATTTTATAAGAATTTTAATAAAATTATAAAAAGTCAGTCTTCATAGGGTGGAATGAGGAGAAGATAATCTATGCGTACAGAAGAAATTAATTTAAAACAGATCATTGAAATGAATATGCTATATGAAACTTTACTCAATGAACTCGACATCGGAATTCATATTATTAATGAGGAAAGTAAGACGATTATCTATAACCGCAAAATGATGGAAATTGAATCAATGGAGCGCTCAGATGTGCTATATAAAAGTCCTTTAGAAGTATTCGCATTTGAGGAAAATAAAAATAGTACTCTTATAGAGGCATTAAAATTTAGAAAAACAAAGAAAAATATAAAACAAACGTATTTTAACAATAAAGGACAAGAAATTACAACGATTAACGATACTTTCCCTATAATAGAAAATGGAAAAATTAAAGGCGCTATTGAAATATCAAAAGAAATTAGTAACTTAAAGCAAACGATAAAAATAGGTCCTTCTCGAAAACAAAGCACTAAATTTACCTTTGATCACATAATTGGTGATTCTGAAGCCATTCAATCAATCATTACAGAAGGAAAAAGAGTAATTCGTACATCTTCCTCCATACTTCTAGTAGGAGAAACAGGCACTGGTAAAGAACTATTTGCACAAAGCATCCATAATGAAAGTCAGCGTTCAACAAAACCCTTTATTTCACAAAACTGTGCCGCTATACCTGATACCTTAATGGAAAGCCTACTATTTGGCACAAATCGAGGTGCCTTTACAGGAGCAATAGATAAATCAGGCTTATTCGAAGAAGCAAACGGAGGAACTTTGTTATTAGATGAAATCAATTCATTAAGCCCAATACTTCAAGCTAAGTTGCTGCGGGCTATACAAGAAAAAACAATACGAAGAATCGGAGGTACACACGAAAAAGAAATTGATGTTCGCATTATAGCAACTATCAATGAAGATCCCTTTGAAGCCATCGCACATAATCGATTAAGAGAAGACTTATATTACCGATTAAGCGTCGTTACTTTATGTCTTCCGCCTTTACGTGAAAGAAAAGAAGATATTCCAGCTCTTGTTCAGCACTTTATTGAAAAATATAATACTCAATTCGGGCTCAACGTAACCGATGTAGATGTAAATGTAAGAGAATTTTTCTATGCATACGATTGGCCTGGAAACGTACGGGAGTTGGAACATATAATTGAAGGTTCCATGAACTTGATAGAAGATGAAACCATCATTACAGCGTTTCATCTTCCTACTCGCTTTCGCGAACGAATAAAAACAGAATTCAATATGCAACATGCACTAACTACTCACAATACTGATGCACCTAAAACTTTAAAACACACAATAGAAAAAATGGAAAAGAACTACATTAACCAAATTCTTAAAGAGAATCATGGCAACATCTCACAAGCTGCAAAATTTTTAGGATTAAGTAGGCAAAACTTACAATATCGAATTAAAAAACTGCATTTACACATATGAAATAAACATGTCTCCAAGTGTAAAAATAAATTGGTAAAATATGTTATAATAAATATATAACATGCTAGAAAGGGGCTATATATATGAGTAATGATAAAAAATTAAAGTTATTACAATACTTATACTTTTTCCCTGCCATGCTCTGTATGATGTTATTCATTAATGCCGATGTAAGCAGCTCTCCTTATGCAAAGCTATTAGGAACAATTTTTGGCTCCTTTGCAGCTATTATGCTTGCTGCTTTTTGGAATTTGAAGATACGTATAAAAAACGAAAAATCTTCTTAATACTAAAAAAATCGAGCTACTTAGCCCGATTTTTTTATTTGCCATTAAAACTCAACATTCTCTAAATACAACCCACTTGCCTCAGCAAGACAATTAATTTGATTGCGCTGCTTTTCCTCTAAAATGTTTGGAATTGCTTCAGCATCTAATTGTCCTAATCCAACTTCAATTAATGCCCCGACAATTTTTCTTACCATATTATGAAGGAAGCCGTTACCACTTACTCTAATTTGTACAAACCCTGCCTCTTCCATCACATCAAGTGTATATACTTCTCGAACCATGGATTTTTTCTTTGATTTCGCATTTGAAAAAGCAGTAAAGTCATGTGAACCAACTAAATGTTTTGCAGCTGCTTTCATGCTTTTCACATTTAATTTTTTATTCACATGCATGCTGTATTTACGCATAAATGGATTTGTATGCTCTTCATTCCAAATTTTATACAGATATGTTTTTGCTTTAGAATTGTAACGAGCATGGAAACGATCATGTACTTCTTCCACATTCGTAATGCTAATATCGTTAGGTAAATATTGATTTAAATATTTTTTCACTTTATGTTCCACTAACTTCTCATCACTTTGAAAGTTAGCAACTTGATTCAAAGCATGTACACCAGCGTCTGTTCTACTACAACCGATAATTTCAATTTCTTTTCCGACCATTTCAGATATGACACTTTCGATTTTTCCTTGAATTGTATTATCGTTATTACCGAGACGTTGCCATCCTTTAAAACGTGCGCCGTCGTACTGAATCGTTAATTTATAATTATGCATAATATTCTCCTTCATAGAAAATATTCCCTCATACCATGAGGGAATATTAATAAACTTTACTTTCTAACAAGCTTCACTACATTTTCTACGTGAGCTGTATGCGGGAACATATCAACTGGTTGCACATACTCCACTTCATAGCTCTTCATTAATGCTTGTACATCACGTGCTAATGAAGAAGGATTACAAGACACGTACACAACTTGTTTCGGCTTCACTTTTAAAATTGTTTCCAGTAATTTATCATCGCAACCTGTACGTGGTGGGTCGACAACAATTACATCTGGACGCCATCCTTCTTTTACCCATTTCGGTAACCATTGTTCAGCTTTACCTGCTTCATATTTCGTATTTGTAAATCCGTGACGCTTTGCATTTTTTCTTGCATCTGCAATTGCTTCTGGAATTACATCCATACCACGTACTTCCGCTGCATCATTTGCAAGCCAAAGACCGATTGTACCAACACCACAGTATGCATCCACAATCTTCTCGTTTCCTGTTAACGCAGCTGCTTTTTTCGCTTCATTATACAAAACAACTGTTTGCTCTGGATTCAACTGGAAGAATGCACGTGCTGATAATTCAAATGATAAATCGCCAAGTGTTTCTTGAATGACTTCTTTTCCAGCTAATTTAAATGTTTTGTCGCCAAAAATAACAGATGTTTTACGCCAGTTTACATTTTGCATAATTGATTTAACCGCTGGCATCTGTTTTTGTACTTCTGCAATAAATTGTTCTTTATTTGGTAATTCTTCTTTTGTTGTAATAAGTGTAACTTGTACTTCCCCTGTTTGAACTGCAGTACGTGTTACAATTGTGCGTACTAAACCTTTTTGTTTTTTCTCATTGTAAATAGAAACATTTAATTTTTCTAAAATACGTCTTACAACTTTTGTCGCTTCATTCGTTGCTTTATGTTGAATCATACAGTGAGCGATATCAATTAACTGATGTGAGTTTTGTTTATATAGCCCTGTAATAACCTTTTCGTCTTTACGCCCCACTTGTAATTGACTCTTATTACGATAATGCCATGGATTTTCCATGCCAAGCGTTGGGCGAATTTTCTCTTCCATACTATTTTTCATGTACTTCTCAAATGCTTGTACAACGATATCACGCTTTTGATTCAATTGTTCTTTATAATCTAAATGTTGCAGCTGACAACCACCACACTCCTCATATACTGGACACGGTGCTTTCACACGATGCGGTGAAGCTTTACGAACTTTTTTCACTTTCGCTTCAGCGAAGCCACGCTGAATTTTCGTTGTTTCTGCAACAACTTCTTCTCCTGGTAATGCCCCTGGAATAAAAACAACTTGTCTCTTAAAATAACCAACGCCTTCTCCGTTAATCCCAAGACGTTTAATTGTCACAGGAAACGTTTGACCAACTTCCAACTTACTCTCATGTTGCTTTTGTATCATTATTACACCTCTACTCTATACTTTTCCATAAATATAACGCTGCATAACTGCAGTATGGTTCACACTCTTGTTTCACTTTTTCTAAAAATGCATCATCAGGTTTATCATCTAATTGAAATATACCTTGCACTGCACGCTGAATCCCAATGTCCGCTTTCGGGAACATATTTTTCCGTCCAAGCCCAAACATTAAAAAGTTTTGCACTGTCCATGCACCAATTCCCCTAATTGGCAACAATTGTGCTGAAATGTCTTCTTCCGTCCCATTTTCTATACTCGCTAAATTTAATGTACCACTGACAATACTTCGACCTAATCCTACTATATATTCAGCCTTTCGCTGACTAAACTTCTGCTCTCTCAATTCTTCTATTGAAATATTTGCTACTATTTCCGGAGTGGGGAAAAAGAATACACCGTTCTTCTCTGTTCCATACCGTTTCACAAATTGTTCTGTTAACACAGTAGCAAATTTCAAATTTATTTGTTGGTGAATGATACAGCGAAGCAGACAAGCAAAATAATCAAATTCTAAAATAATTGGAGTATAAGCATATGTTTCAAATAGTGGACGTAATGATGTGTTTAAAAAATGATTTTGTATATCTTGAAACGGTTCATTCCAATGAAAAATGGCCCTCATTCGTTTCATGACTTTCTCTGGATCTCCTGTCTGACTAGAAATCCAAAACTGTGGATTTTGAACAGTACCAATCCCTTGTAAGCGAACAACAACCTGTTCCTCGTCTATACAAAGCGGGATATAAATAACTTTCTCATCTAATTGAATGACGTTAAGAGGATCAAAAGATAAACGTTTTAATACTTCTTCAAAATGATACGGATACTCTAACGTAACATGTTCGCTCCACATACGTTTCCCCATCCTTTTTACACATCATTATAGCATGAGAAAACCGTAAGCATACATGCTTACGGTTGATTGCCTTTTACTAAGTCATCTAGACTTTTAAAATGATACCCTTTCTCGCGCAAATCATCAATGATTTTCGCAAGTGCTTCTGCATTATCTTTTGATATTGCATGAAGTAATAAAATAGATCCTGGATGAATCATCGTCATTACATTATTATGCGCATATTGCCATCCTCTTTGCTGATCCACTTTCCAATCCAAAAATGCAAGTGACCAAAATACATTATAATAGCCCATTTCTTTCGTAAGAGCTAACGTTCTTTCACTAAATACACCGCGCGGAGGACGTACATATTTCACTTCTTTTTGCCCAGTTACTTTTTTAATTTCTTCCGTTACACTCGTTAATTCTTCACGAAGTTTCTCATCATTTACCGCTGTAAAATCAGGATGACTCCAAGAATGGTTTCCAATAATATGTCCTTCATCCTTCATTCTTAACAATAAATCTTTTTGCGTTTTAATGTAATGCCCCGTTACAAAGAAAGTTGCTGGTACTTTTTTCTCTTTTAATACATCTAATATTTTCCCTGTGTATCCATTCTCATATCCATTATCAAATGTTAAATAAATATCTTTTTTCTTCGTATCTCCTAAATAAAACCCGCTATTTTTTTGTAATAAATCTGTATATAACTTTCCTGCATCTGGTACTGTTTCATTTTTAGGACGCGGGATTCCCCAGTTATGTGGAGTATTTGTATAAGCCAGTGCTGAAACTGGAACAAGTGCCATCATAATTGAAAAAATGAGACCGATATATAACCATTTATATTTCATAAATAGTCTCCTTTCCATATATAATCGTACTTGTAGTTTCTGTTGCTACGCATTCTTTCATGCTGAACATGTTTTTCTATATATACCAAAAAAATGCATCTCGAATCATTCGAGATGCATTTTTTATTTACTTAAATACTGGCTCTTTAAAGCTAGCTAATTTTTCAAGTGATGTTTTATCAACATCTGCATGTAAGCTATTACCATGAGAGTCCATCGTTACAACTGCTTTAAACCCGTCGATACGTAAATGCCACATTGCTTCTGGAATACCAAATTGTAAGAAATCAACATCTTTCACTTCTTTAATACATTCAGCATAATATTGCGCTGCACCACCGATTGCGTTTAAATATACACCGCCGTGTTCTTCTAAAGCCGCTAATGTTTTCGCACCCATACCGCCTTTTCCAATGACAGCGCGAATACCGAATTTCTTCATAATATCGCCTTGGTACGGTTCTTCACGAATACTTGTCGTTGGACCTGCCGCTTTAATTTGCCAATTGTCATTTTCATCTTTCACAACAACTGGACCACAGTGGTAAATAATTTGTCCATTTAAATCTACTGGACAATCATTATCCATTAAATGCTTATGGATTGCGTCACGACCTGTATACATCATGCCATTAATTGTTACAACATCACCAACGCGAAGTTCACGAATTTGCTCTTCTGTAATTGGTGCTTGTAATACAATCTCACGTTGCTCTGTTTTTTCTTGTACTTCATGCTGAAGTGTATCTTCACCTTCTTGATATAGCCAATCCATAATGTCTCCTGTTTCAGGATGGATTTTCACACCAAGGCGACGATATGCCCAGCAATTATACGCAACAGATACATAGAAACTAGCTGGCAAACGATTATAGACGCCAATTTTACAACCAAGTAAAGTTGTTTCTCCGCCAAATCCCATCGTACCAATGCCCAGCTTATTCGCATTTTCTAATACGTACTCTTCAAGATGTTGTAACTCTGGTACTGGATTGACATCATCTAATGTACGGAATAATTGATTTTTTGCTAATTCATAACCTGATGTGCGGTCTCCCCCGATACCAACACCAATTACACCAGCGCTACATCCTTGCCCTTGTGCTTGATATACTGCATGAAGAAGGCATTTACGAATCCCTTCTAAATCACGGCCAGCTCGTCCAAGTCCTTCTAGTTCACATGGTAAGCTATATTGAATATTTTTATTCTCACAGCCACCACCTTTTAGGATTAAACGTGCATCAATATAATCTTTTTCCCATTGTTCAAACTTAATCACCGGTGTACCTGGTCCTAAATTATTTCCACTATTATCTCCAAAAAGAGAATCAACAGAATTGGGACGAAGTTTACCATCTTTTGTCGCCCGCTCAAGCGCATTATAGATAGCTTCCTTCAACTTTAATTGATTCACACCAACTGGTGTATAAATTTTAAACGTTGGCATCCCTGTATCTTGGCAAATCGGCGAGATGTTATCATCAGCCATTTTAATATTATTTGTAATTGTGCCAAGTGCCATCGCAGAACGAGTCCCTGCATTTTCTCGCTCTTTCGCTTGTTGAATCGCACGACGAACATCTTTCGGTAAGTTCGTTGACGTTTCAACAATTAGTTGATACATGCTTTCTTGAAGCTTTTCCATTGTTACTTCCCCCTCAATTGTGAACGTTACCAAAACGTTATGAGCTGAAAATTCAATTGTTATGCTCTTTAGCTATTTATTTGTTTCACGCTATTAGAGCATAAATGAAATTTTTCACAACTTGATTATACCTCTTTTTCTATCGTCCTTCTATTACCCGAACAGAAAAAGGCTACCAAATTGGAATTGGTAGCCTTTTTAATATATTATTCGTCTTTTTTAAATTGCTCACATTTTAATTCTAATTCATCTAACATTGCAAGAAGACGATCTACATCTTCTAATTCTACTTCTTCAGGTTCAATTGTATCAATTACTTCAATGAACATATTTAAACGTTCTTTTAAATATACTAATTGTGTATCTTTATCTTGAATTGCTTTTCCCATGAAGGCACTCTCCTTTTAATTCGAGTTGCTTTTATTATACCGCAAAAACGATTGCTATGGGCATGAAATTTCATCAATTTTGTCACAGTCATCCACTATAATGTAAGCCCTCTCTCTTTCCATGCTAAAAAGTTTCACTTTATAAAAAGCACATATTCTTCTATTATAGAGAATGGACAAATTGTTATTTCAATAGTCAAAGGAGTATTTCATATGACGATATCACAAAAAATGAAGCCGATTACTCCTTCTTACGATCCATGGGAAGCGTATATGGACCTTGAAGAGTACGGCAAACTACTATTAACAAATGTTGAATTTACAACGACGACGTTATGCAACATGCGCTGTGAGCATTGCGCTGTTGGTTACACGTTACAGCCGAAAGACCCAAATCCGCTTCCGATGGATCTTTTATTAAAACGATTAGATGAGATTCCTCATTTACGTTCTTTAAGTATTACTGGCGGCGAACCTATGCTTTCAAAAAAATCCGTCGACAACTATGTAACACCACTCTTAAAATATGCCCATGAACGAGGCGTTCGCACTCAAATCAACTCTAACTTAACTATAGATTTAGCACGTTACGAACAGATTATTCCTTATTTAGACGTATTGCATATCTCTCATAACTGGGGAACAATTGATGACTTCGTTGAAGGCGGATTTGCAATGATGGAGCGTAAGCCTACTTACGAACAACGTGCAAAATTATTCGAAAGAATGATTACAAATAGTAAGGCTCTATCAGATGCAGGTGTACTTGTATCGGCCGAAACAATGCTAAACAAAAGAACTCTACCACATATTGAACATATTCACCGCCAAATCGTCGAAGAGATGGGCTGTAAACGTCATGAAGTTCATCCAATGTATCCAAGTGACTTCGCGAGTAATCTAGAGATTTTAACAAAAGCTGAAATTCGTGATGCGATTGAACATTTACTAGAAATTCGCGATGAAAATGTATGGATGCTATTTGGAACTTTACCTTTCTATGCTTGTAGCGATGACGAAAAAGACATAGCTACATTTAAAAAATTGCAAGAGAGCAAAAATGTAACTGTTCGTAATGATCCAGATGGCCGTTCTCGTTTAAATGTAAATATTTTCGATGGAAATATTATTGTGACGGACTTTGGTGATGTTCCACTTCTAGGAAACATACAAACAAACACATTACAAGAAGCGTATGAAAAATGGAGCACTTCAAAAACAGCAAAATCATTAAGCTGCCACTGTCCTGCAGTAAAATGTCTTGGACCAAATGTTCTTGTAAAAAACAGCTACTATCCGACAGAAGATTTCTTATCAAAAACAGCAAACATTACATTATAAAAAAAACGTCAGCTTATAAGCTGACGTTTTTTATGTTATTGCGAGTGAGAAGAAGAAATAAATTTAAAAAACAAATAATCATGAATTGGAATTGCCGCTCCAATTCCTTGAGAAGTAATATTTTTCACAACAAGTCTTTTTTGATTTCCCTTTAATACAAGATACACTTCTCCAAATGTTACTTTTCCCTTTTCATTTACTGCTGGTGTATAAGCGTATAAATATCCAAGTTGACTCGGACTAATATTATACACACGCTCATGTCCAGTACCATAACCAATAGTTGTCTTAAACGAAAGAGGTAATTGTACTTTTTCAAGTGCTTTGAGAAGCATCATTTTTTTCACATCTGCAGCATCTTTCATATCTGCTGTTAAATCGCCTTCAACCGTCTTTTGTGTTTCTTGCTTATAGCGAAGTGGATACAAACGGTCTCCTCCGCGATTATCATACACATTTCGATTCACTTGTTTATATTCCCAATTAATCGATGTGTCTACTGATTCATAATGTAAAGCCCATTGACCTAAATAAATTTTTGCCCGATACCCTACTGCAAGCGGAGCATTTGAAATTGTCGTTTCATTAAACATCCGAATTAAGTCTGGATTTTCAATTTTAATATTAGCCGTTTTCAATAGCTCTTGAGCAAATTTACTTGGTTGTAAACGTGGCAAATCTTGCGCATCATTTGGAAATGTATTGTCTTTTGAAATATTTAAAACAGATGAAGGCATTTTTGTTCCTACTGTTGTCTTTGCAAAACTCATGTTAGGAAATAATAAAATAAACGAGACCATAGTTGAAAGACATATGCTGTATACTCGTTTCACCTGTCTGGCTCCTTCCTATGTAGGTATATATACTACTTCGTTTATTGTTTTCTCTGAGCGCAATTGTTATGCCTATTTTTCATAATAAATAAAAACCAATTCCCATAATGACATACGCCGCTAGTAAAGTGCCTCCTTCAAACCAGTTTGTATCTCCATCATTGGAAATCGAAATCGTTAAGAAAACGGCTGTAATCATAGACACAAGTTCTGGTATGGTAAATACTAAAGGCATCCTTTGCGCGAAGAACATAGATAGTAATACTAATACAGGAGCAACAAACATGGCGATTTGTAATGTAGAGCCTATTGCAATTTCAACTGCAATATTTACTTTATTTTTATAAGCCATAATAATTGCAGACGCATGTTCCGCTGCATTCCCAACAATTGCAACGATAATAACCCCTATAAATAACTCTGACCAGCCAAATGACTTTGCAACAGTTTCAAAAGTATGCACGAGTGCCTCTGACACATAAGCTACCGCTAGTGTTGCTATTGCTAAAATAAGGAGCGCCTTCCCTTTCGACCACTCTGGCTCTTCTTCATGCGCTACTTCGTCACTTTTATGTTGATATACACCACGGTGCGTAACTAACTTAAATAGTAATGCAGCAAGGTACATGATAATCATAATAATAGAAACACCTATACTTAATTGATACGTCTTGCCAGCGTCCATCTTCATTGAAAAGATCTCTGGAATAACAAAGGCCACAACAACAGCAAATATTAATAAAGCTGAATTATGCCTTGCATCATATACATTAAAACTTTGTCTTTTGTATTTAAGACCTCCAACAAAGAAAGATAACCCTCCTACCAATAATAAATTTCCAAGTACAGAACCGGTTAAAGAAGCTAACACCACTTCAATTAACCCTGCTTGAAGTGCAAAAATTGAAATGATAAGTTCAACAGCATTACCGAAAGTAGCATTTAATAATCCGCCTATTCTAGGACCAGAAACAATTGCTAGACTCTCTGTTGCTCTCCCCATAAAACCAGCTAATGCGATAATCGTAATACAATACACAGCGAACATAATTGTTTCTGGCCAATGAAGTGTTTTTCCAAGTACAGATAGTGGTACACCTATAAGCGCTACTATAAGAAATATTTTATTAAACATGCTTTTCATCCTTCCATCGTATGTATTTCTCCTCAATATTATTATTATTCTTCTCCTAACTTGTCCGATTTCATCACAATTACGTTTAAAAAATCGGATTGAAGAAAACAGTATGAAAGATATTTAAATTATTTTGTTTAAACAGACAGAATTATAAATTGTGAAAAGGGGTTAAAATTATGCACTTAAAAGAAAAAATCGCAACTATTATTCAAGGTCAACGTACTGGTGTATTATCTACAGTACGAAATGAGAAACCTCATAGCGCCTTTATGATGTTTTTCCATGAAGATTTTGTACTATATGTTGCAACAGATCGACAATCAAAAAAGATAACAGATATTGAACAAAATCCTAATGTCCATGTACTACTCGGACGAGAAGGAAAAAAATTAGATGAAGATTATATTGAAGTTGAAGGGTTAGCTTCAATCGAGGAAGACTCAACATTAAAAAACAAGTTTTGGAATAATAGCTTAAAACGTTGGTTACTCGGTCCTGAAGACCCTAATTACGTATTGATCAAAATCAATCCCGACACAATTTATTACATTGATGGTGCGGGTACGACGGAGCCTGAGTTTTTACGACTATAAAATAAAACAAGCCCCCCCTTAGGTGGGCTTGTTTTGTCGAAAAGTTCTTTTAAAAAAAATAATAAAATAGGTGGAACTTTCCAAAGATTCTGTTATATAATAGCAGTAACTTAAATAAACTGTATTAAAACAGATTGGGAGGAGAAATAAAATTGATGAAGAGAGAAGAACGCAAAAATATGATTGAGTTTATTGAAAAGAAAAAAGGGATTGAGCGTGACGAATTATTGTTTATGACAGACGATGAAGTAGAACATATTTATAATGTAACGTACTTTTTATATGAGGAAATTGCAGAGTAGTATAATAATCCCCACCTTATTAAAAATATAAGGTGGGGATTATTTCGTTATTTAGCCCACTATTTACAGACAGTAAAACTCCCACCTTAAAATTCAGGTGGAGCAAGAAGTTAAGTTGAAGTCGTGCTTCCTATAAAGCTCAATTGCTTCAACTTTATACATGAGAATCATTTTCATGTATAATACTGTAAGATTGGAGGAATTTTACTATGAGTTCGTGGCTCTTATTTGCGCTATTATCAGCAATTGCTGCTGCCCTTGTATCGATTTTTGGAAAGTTTGGTTTAGACGGCATCGATGCAAACGTTGCAACAACAATTCGATCTATTATTATGGCATTATTTATGATAGGCGTTATTATCATACAAGGTAAATTTCAAAATATCGGCGACGTACTGCTAAATAAAAAAGCACTGCTATTTATCACATTAAGTGGGATTGCAGGTGCTTCTTCATGGCTATTTTATTTTCTTGCCCTCAAAACAGGAAAGGTTTCACAAGTAGCTCCTGTCGATAAATTAAGCGTCGTATTTTCTATCATTCTCGCTATGATTATCCTCGGTGAAAAGTTAAACTTTATGACCGGCGTTGGTGTAGTCTTTATTACAGTTGGTGTATTATTTATTGCTTTCAGCTAAAAAAACCGCTATTAGCGGTTTTTCTTTTTCTTTATGTACAACCATACAACACATGTAACAACTGCTGAAATTAATAAAATCCATATTCCATAATGATGTAAACTATACTCAACGAAGCGCCACTTCTCGCCTAATTTCCAGCCAAGCCCAATAAAAACACTTATCCAAATGAGCGCACCACCGTAAGCGTACAAACAAAAGCGCCAAAGTGTCAAATTTGATACCCCAGCAAAATATGCTGTTAAATGACGTACGCCCGGTATAAAATAACCAATCATTAAAAGAAATGGCCCATATTTTTCAAATAAAATATGTGTTTTTTCAATGTGATGTTCTTTAATTCTAATTTTCGGCCCATATTTCTTTAAAACAGGGAGCCCAAGTTTTAAACCTAATATGTAGCTTAACGTGATCCCTAACATCGCACCAGCCATCCCACTTAAAAAAGCAGCAGTTCCTGACATAACTCCTTTTGAAACATTATAACCAACAAAGGTCAATAAAAACTCGTCTGGTATCGGTAATCCGACAATCCCACCAGCCAAAGCTATAACAATTCCAAAATAGCCATAATGCGCGATTAACTCGCCAATATGTTGTTCCATTCGGAAGACACATCCTATGCACGGTCGTTATTCCACATTGTACCCTTTCTATCTTTAAGGCAAACATGGTATACATATTCACTATACATTGTTTTTATAATGAACTCTACTTCTATTCTTTCCTTTAACAGAGATAAAGGAAAACTTTACTCAGTGGGAGTTTTGTTCATCCTCTACTAATTATTAACCTATGCCAATCTTGCTTTTACAGACATCCCGACTCCACATAACTCACTTACATTCACCAATTTTGAGATTAGATTCTTATTGCCCGCAAATAACCCGATAAAAAATAAAAATTCATATGCGTGTTTTTTTGTTACAATAAAGGAAAGTTACTTTTCGCAACGGTTTAACTCTCAAGAAAAATGATATATCTAGCAAAAACATAGTTTGGTCTATATAATGCAACTTCTACCTATTAAAAGAACATACACCCTTTTACATACAACATCATTTTTCTAAATTATACAGGGGGGAACGAACATGACCATTGAAAATCAATTTATTCAAAAAGTTTACTATAAAACATTTTTAACAGAAGAAACTTCTACTCCTGCATCGGAAATACTCGGTGAAGCATATATAAATGAATCTAAAAATGAATTCTCCAACATTTCTAATATTCGATTTGCTCAAGGTGAATTTTATTATCAAAATAAAGATTTTGAAGCAGCTATATTTAAATGGGAAAAAGTAAATAATGCTCTTGCACTTTGGGCGACAAAAAATATTGCAGATGCTTATTTTGAACTAGGATTCTTACCAAAGGCAGAAGAAATTTATCAATCTATTCAAACGGAAGATACGACTCTTACGATGGAGGTTTCCTTACAACTTCTTTCTCTTTATATCGAACAAGATCGTTTAGGACTCGCTTTTAAGACGATTAGTGAAGCTGTTGCATTCCAACCGGATTACCCAAATATTACTGCAATTGCACGTTCTTTCTATGAAAAACAAGAAGATTGGAACAACGCTATCGAACTAGCTGTTCAAGAAGGTATCCGAACACAATCTTTACACTGGTTTGATACGTTAATAACTTACATAAACAAAGGATTTACAAAAAATATTAAGCCTGAATATTTCTATGAGTCTTTAAAAGCTCTATATGCTGTTGATCAAGCTCAATTTAAAGAACTTGTTATTGCTCTTTGGAATAGCTATCAACATGAATCCTTATACCTTCCTTGGATTCAAAGTATTAATCATTTATTCTTGCATATTGAAACAGACAATAATGACGATTGGAATGAAATTTCTACTCGCTACCAAGAAACATACTTTGCATTAATTACCGGAAATCATTTTATGCATGAATTAAACGGACTTGTACCAAATCTATTAACAAATTGGTTCAGTTTAACGAAAGCAAAAGATTCTCTAGTTGTCTCTGCAGCAGTGTTAGCATGGAATGAAGTCTCACCTACAACTTTAGAATCATTACTCGTAAAAAGTGCTGGATCCTTACTTTCTAATACATCAGCTGAAGCAGATGTAAATATGGAAACAGTTTCTCATTTATTCGAAACAATCGCTGTATGGGCTGAGAAAAATGATGTAGATTTAAGTCATCAATTTACGCTACTCGTCCATGAACTATGTGATTTAAATGTCACACCAATACTAATAGCTGGAACTAGTGACCATGATAAAACATCATTTGTTAATTCAATATTGGGAGAGAACATCTTAACTGAAACTTTAACAACTCCTATTCTATTTAAAGACGCTAGTCAAACTGAAATAACAGAATTTACCGAGTTAGATATAAGAAATATCCCTAACCTTGATGAATTCCATCAAATAACGGCTACATCTGCTCAGTCAGAACTTGAGAAAAAATGTATAGAAATTAAGCTACCAAGTAGGTTTTTAAGAAAAAATAAGTTTACATTTCTTATTACACCATCCATTCAAGGACAATTGGATAAAAACAATGCATACTTTGAATACTTACAAGCAGCAGATAGCCTTGTATACGTATTAAATTCTTCTTCACCATTGCATAGTCAAGAAATTGATACGTTAATTTATTTACGTGAACAAGTACCAAACTTACAAATTCACTTCGTATCACACACAAATAATACGACTACTAATGAAAAACTAATTAGTAAACTTAAAGTACATTTTCCAGATGCACAATTCTTCCCATACTCTCCTTCGCAAGAGAGTAGCCAGCAACTTGGAGATGTAACAGAATCTATTCTTTCTAATCTTGCAAAACGCGATATAGAAAAAGAACGTATAGAAAAGCTAATATGGTTTACGCAAAAGACAATTGCTTATCTCATAAATGAACGTGTGGAATTAGAAAATACATTAGTAAAATCCGTACGCTGGAATAAACACATCTCAGTGAAACTTACTGGATTTATTAATAACCTTACTGCTCTTGAAAAAGATAAAATTCGCTCTATTACCGAATCCTATCTTTTAACGAAAGAAGAAATTACACGAGATATACATTCTCAAATCCCTGAATTATTACAGAGCTGCTCTGATCTTGTTCAAGAAGATAGTGATTTCAAACTAGTTCATGAAGAATTAAATGCTGCAATGAATGAACGAGTTCAAAAGCATGTACAACAGGTACTTCTTCCTAAATTTACTGGGTCTATTCAAGAATGGATTGAAACAGCACATAATGAATTTATTCAAGCTCAAGCTTATTTAGATGAAATGAGTGAAACGTTTAATAAATTATATAAAGAAGAACGTATGAAACTTCCTTGCGATTTCAAATTATTAGATGATTGGAATCGAGATGTTGTACGAATGACAAATCGAATTACAGTAACGAACATCAATATTTTATTACGCTTTACACCGACACAGTTTTTCTTAAAAAGTGCCGGAAAATTATTTGGTAATATGCAAAAAAACCAATCTATGCTCGCCAACAAATATAAACAATATATTGAAACAGAAGACTATACAGAAATTGCTCACACAATTTCAAAACAATTCTTCCTTCAATTTGAAGTATTTGAAGGTGCATTAGAACGTGATATCATGATGTTCTTCAAAGATCCACTTAATATATTGAAACAAAATGTAGATGCAGCTCAACTTGAGATAAAGGAAGACGAGCAAACATTAGCAACGCTAAGAAGCAATCCAGAAACATATCATGATCCTTTGGCGTTATTTAAACTACAATTGCTACAACATAAATTCGTTTTAAGTACTACAAAGAAACATGAAGATATGTTCGTATCTAACGAATCTCCTACTGTTTAACAAAAAAACCAAGCAAACTAAAATTTGCTTGGTTTTTTACTTTATTATTTTCATATGTTCAAACGGATAATAAATGCCTGCTAACTTTCCTAACACATCTTCTCTATCAATAAAACCTAAACCATTTCTACTATCTTTACTTATTAAGCGATTATCTCCCATAACAAAAATCTTATTTTTAGGAACTGTAATCGGTCCAAAGTCCTCTGTTAAATTCATAAGTTTTTTTTCTGCTTGTTTTTTATTACTATCCAAATACTCTTCATCTTTCACTTTAGAATTTACATATAATTGATCATTTCTCATCTCAATTATATCTCCAGATAATCCAATCACTCTTTTGACATAAAAATTATCTGTTTTCACAACAATAATGTCTTCTCTCCCATAGCTTTCAAATTGTTTTGCTAACTTATTAACAATTACCTTATCTCCATCTTGCAACGTTGGCCTCATAGATGCTCCTTTTACAGTCGTAGGGAAAAACACAAAAATTTTCGCCAAAAACACCAATAAACATGCAATTGCAATAGTTCCAAAGAATTCACGCCAACGTTTTTTCTTTTGCATCATTTCACCATCTCATCATCTTTTTACTTTTATTATAAATAATACAACCGATATTTTTCCACAAAATTCTGAATTATAAAATTATAATATTAGAAATTTCAAAATGGTAATACTGATCAAATTAAACAAGCAAAAAAGATACTCTCAAAATAGTCTATCCACTATTTTGAGAGTATCTTTTTATAATCCCACATATACAATACACATTTGAGCAGCTACATATGTAAACCAAATCCAAAGTGGCTCATACTTCAATTTACGCCCTCCGATATCTGTCACGCCAATAATAAAATCAGAAATCACAAACAGTAAACCACCAAACGCTGGTATCCACCATATTCCTGTATTTTCATAATATAAGGCGAATGCAAAGCAAGCCATTCCTCCAACCCACAATCCGTAAATTAGAGCTCCTATCGTAAACAATTTATCCTGTTTATCATTTCGGATAAAGAAGAACCATCCTACAATTAGAAAGAGCCCATATACGAGTAAACCAATCCAAAAACCATTCCACGAAATTCCTGTTTGCAAAAATGCTTTTACATAAAAACAATGAGCAAGAGCGAAAGTAACCATCCCTCCAATTAACCTGTGACCAATTGGAATCAGCCCAGCCATAAACAAATCTCCCACAGTCGATAAAGTCATACCAAGTGCAACCCACGTACTATACTCTACAGATGGATCTTGTAACCATATCCAAATTGCACTACCTGTTAAAGAAAAACTAAGAATAAGACGGATTGCTAAAGGTAACGGCATATTATCTTTCGTTCTTTTTGTCTGCCGCATTGCATAAATTGCACCAATTAAAAAAAGAAGTATTTGCCCAATTAACACCACGTAAAGTAGATTCATAATATGTTCTCCTCAATAAATGCTTTTTGTATCTTTTTTCGTTACACTTAGTCTATTATCCTTTTTCTATAAAAAAAGAAGAACAGTACTGTTCTTCCATTGTAATCGCTTTTCTGCTTTCTATGCTACTTGTTTTTCTTTCTCTATTTTTTGCTTAGCTGGCGTCCGATTTACCACAATAATTCCCGCGGCTACACATGCTAAACCGAGTAGCACAAATGAATGAATTGCTTCACCTAAAATCATGCTCGATAATAACACACCAAATACGGGTATAAAGAACATATACATAGATACTTTTCCAACCTTGTTGTACTTCATAATTGTATTCCAAATGCAAAAACCAGCTGCAGATAAGAAAGATAAATAAATCAGCATAAGTAGTGCATGTAGACTAAATGTAAATGGCATGACTCCAACTTGTAAAGCCCCTATACATAATAATCCTATAGAACCAAACATCATTTGGTATGCTGTCATATAGCCAACATCTAATGTTTTACTACCTTCTTTTGCTAATATGTTTCCATATGAATACAGCATTGCTGCACTAGAAGTAATAAGCTTCCGATTCCAAAATGAAATGATAAGCTACCATCACTCGGCACATTTACTAAAACGACGCCACAAAAACCAATCGATACCCCAATTATTTTTCTTATATTGAGAGCATCATCTTTATATAAAAAATGGGCGAGTAAAATTTGAAAGAATGATGATGTCCCTGAAATGATAGCTCCTTCAATTCCTGAACTATAACTCATTCCAATGTAAAAACAGATATATTGAAGAAACGTTTGGAATAAACCAATTTGTATTAACTGTTTCCCCGTTCCTTTTTTGAAGCTCATATCTTTTCCTAACACTTTAAAGAATAATAAGAGCATGACTCCAGATAACAAGAAACGATAACCGGCAAATAATATTTGTTCTCCAACTTCTTGTGGTTGAATTCCAAGTTCAGCATAACTTAACTTAATAAAAGGAAATGCGCTTCCCCATAAAAAAGTTGCTACTATTGCAGCAATAAATACGCCAATCGGATGGGTAAAAAATTTCTCTGTCTTCACTTGTTGTCTTCCTTTCCGACCTTTTTATGAACAATATTCATATATACCAAAGGAATTGCAAAAACACAAGTTTTCCGTTTATACTTGAAACAAAACCGTACCATCTCATAAAAACATATGATATACTATAGAATAATTACAACATAATAACTATTAAAAACAGATTCAACAGAAATGCTGCTATCCATTATGGATGGCAGCTTTCGTCGTTTTATAGGGGTTTCGATTTTGATTATTTTTCTCAATAAGAATTCGGAAGGAGCGAGTAGTAATGAACTCAGAAGTAAAAACGTTACACGCAAAAGAAACAATTTCTCATCCCTCTTTATGGGACACATTAAAAAAACATTATGAACTTGTATTTGCATTGGCATCTGGTATTTTTATTTTAGCTGGCTGGCTATTCACAAAGAACGATGCAATGAATGCAGGTATTACTTGCTATATCCTTGCTTATATAGTTGGTGGATATGCAAAAGCGAAAGAAGGAATTGAAGATACGATTGAAGAAAAAGAGCTAAATGTTGAAATGCTAATGCTCTTTGCAGCTATCGGTGCTGCAATTATTGGCTACTGGGCAGAAGGGGCTATTTTAATCTTCATCTTTGCGCTCAGCGGTGCTATGGAATCTTATACATTAAGTAAGAGCCAAAAAGAAATTTCCGCTCTTCTTGACTTACAACCAGAAGAAGCATTACGCATTTCCAACGGAACAGAGGAACGTATTCCTGTTGGAGAGTTACAAATTAACGACATTATTTTAATTAAACCAGGTGAACGTGTTCCTGCTGACGGTACGATTCATAACGGTGAAACAAATATCGATGAAGCAGCAATCACGGGAGAACCTATTCCAAATGAGAAAAGACATGGCGATGAAGTATTTGCAGGTACTGTAAATTTACGTGGTGCTATCGAAGTTAAAATTACGAAGCCGAGCGATCAAACATTATTCCAAAAGATTATCCGTCTCGTACAAAGTGCACAAAGTGAAAAATCACCATCACAACTATTCATCGAAAAGTTTGAAGGAACATACGTAAAAGGTGTACTACTCGTTGTTGCGCTTATGATGTTCGTTCCTCATTTCTTACTTGACTGGAGCTGGAATGAAACGTTTTATCGCGCTATGATCTTACTTGTAGTCGCATCTCCTTGTGCACTCGTTGCTGCCATTACACCAGCAACGTTATCTGCAATTTCTAACGGAGCAAGAAATGGAATTCTCTTTAAAGGTGGCATACATTTAGAACGCCTCGCTTCAGTAAAAGCAATCGCCTTTGATAAAACAGGAACATTAACAGAAGGAAAACCTACCGTAACAGATATATATGTTCGAGAAAATATGACAGAAAAAGAAGTACTTTCTATTACAGCATCAATTGAAAGTCACTCTACACATCCTTTGGCTGAATCTATTGTTAAATATGCACAACATGCGTACGACATTACATTAAAAAAACCAGAAAAGGTTGAAGATGTAACTGGTTTTGGGCTAAAAGGAATATTCGAAAACAACGCTTATAAAATAGGTAAAGCTGATTTTATCGGTGAAGAAACAAAAACATTTCATAATGGTATTTCTGCCTCACTTGAAAAGGAAGGTAAAACTGTCGTTTATATTAGTGATGAGGGAGGCATTCTTGGACTTATCGCTTTAAAAGATACGCTTCGCCAAGAAACAATAGCTGCTATTCGTGATTTACAAAGCATTGGTGTCGAAGCAATTATGATTACTGGAGATAATGAAGAAACGGCAAAAGCAATTGCCTCTGAAAGTAATATAAAGGAATATTACGCATCATGCTTACCAGAAACAAAAGTTGAAACGATTAAAAAGTTAAAAGAAAAATACGGTACAGTAGCAATGGTCGGAGACGGTATAAATGATGCACCTGCACTAGCTACTGCTAGCATTGGTGTCGCAATGGGAGAAGGAACAGATGTAGCTTTAGAAACTGCGGATGTTGTACTGATGAAGAACGAACTATCTCGTCTTTCTCAAGCAATCCGTCTATCAAAACGAATGAATCGTATTGTGAAGCAAAACGTAATCTTTTCGCTAGCCGTTATTGCCATGCTAATTTGTTCAAACTTCTTGCAATTTTTAGCTCTTCCATTCGGTGTTATTGGCCATGAAGGAAGTACGATTCTTGTCATTTTGAATGGCTTACGATTATTAAAAGGAAGCAAATAAAACGGGTCCCTCATAGAGGACCCGTTTTTTTTAATGATAGCTATTATGACCGTTCGCACTGCTACTCGTTTTATGCTTTGGATGCGAACTGCTCTTTTGTTTATTATTACTTTTATTATTATGGTTCTTTTTATTATTACTCATGAAATATCCCCCCTGTTCCTTTTTATTATGGAACAAGAGCTCATTATTCATTACGGGAATTATTGTCACCGGTTCTATAATGGTGGAGTAAACCATTAATTTCACCGCCAAGTAAAATTACCCATCCAGTTAAGTAAAACCATAACATTAAAATAATGATACCACCGAGACCACCATATGTATTGGCGTAATTCGCAAACTTATCTACATAATAAGCAAATGAGTACGATACCACAATCCATCCTACAGTAGCAAATAACGCCCCTGAAATAACTTCTCTTCTTTTTAACTTTCGATCTGGTGCAAATGTATATAAGAAACTAAACAAAGCAAATAGCACGAAGAAACTCGCTACTAATCGTGTAATGCTCCATACGAAAGAAAAGCTATCTGATAAACCGAGTGCTTTAAACACTGCTGCTCCAATAACTTGTCCGAATACCGGAACAATTAACGCAAAGACAATCATAAAAATAATAGCTAATGTAAACACAATTGATAACGCTCTTGTTGTAATAAAAGAACGTGTTTCCTTCACGTCATAAGCGCGGTTAAAAGCATTCATAACCGCATTAACACCATTTGAGGCAAACCATAACATGGATAATAAACCAAATGATAATAAACCACCATTTTGCTGGTTTACAACTTTATCTACATTTACCTCAATTAAGTTCATTGCATCATCTGGTACATAAACCTCTAATAAACTAAGCACATCCTCTGTTTGAATGGGAATAAATCCAAGAAGCGTAATTAAGAAAACGAGCCCAGGAAAAATTGCAAGCAAGAAGAAATAAGCGAGCTGTGCTGCCAAGCCCGCTACATCATCGCGCATCGTCCGGTCATATAAATCTTTACCAAACGAATAAGTACGATTTCTTCTCACCTTTTCTAAAATTTTTCTCATATATGTTTAAACGCTTTTCTTCTCTTCTTTATCTTGCTTTAACTCAATGTACGCTTCAGTTTTTTTTCCCACTGCATTTGAGTCTTTCATAAATAATTCACGCGCTTCTTTCATACCACCATCTTCAGCAACTATTGGCTCTTCTTCTACTTTCAACTCATCTACCTTTGGAGATACAGCTTGAATTTCAATCGTTTCTGGCTTTTCTTCTGGCTCAACTTTTTTCTTACTAAAAATTTCTTTCGTTTCTTTTAACGTCTCTACAACAGATGGCGTTAATTTTTTAATTTCTGCTACTTTCGCTTTTACCACATTGAAATCAGCAAGTTCGCGTCCTTTATCTGTAACAGTTTGCACTTTTTCTTTGATCTTTGCATTTTCGCCAATTTCAATCATCTTTGTTTTTGCTTTTTCTGCAGTATTTTTTACTTTTTCACGATTTTCTTTCTTCAACATAGATACAGCTACACCTGCAGCTACACCAATCGCAATGTTTCGAGCAATATTATTTTTCTTTGCCATATTCCTTCACCCTTTCATTTCTTATGTTAGAAAGTATTTCTTTCTAAGCTTCCTCATATTCCTTGTTCATTTCGAATGAAAGCTAATAGCTTTGCACACCCTTCTGTTACAAGGTCATATACTTCTTGGAAATTCCCTGTATAGTAAGGGTCGGGAACGTCTGTCCAGCCACCGTCTGGAACAAAATCGGACAGCCTACCAATATAGCCTCCAGTTTTACCTAAACTTTTTAAATCTGCTATATTCTTGTTGTCCATGGCAATAATATAATCAAACTTTGTTAAGTCTTCTTTTTCTACTTGCCTTGCTTTAATTCCTTCAAAAGTGACTGCATTTTCTTTTAAAATTTTTTGTGTTCCTTTATGTGGCGGATGGCCAACATGCCAATCTCCAGTTCCTGCAGAATCAATGACAATTTTCTCTTCAAGTCCCTCTTTTACGACAAGATTTCGAAAAATCGCTTCTGCCATCGGAGAACGGCAAATGTTCCCAAGACAAACAAACAATACTTGAACCATATTTTTGTTTCTTCCCTTCTTGGTGCATTTCTTAATATATACTTATAGTATAAACAACCAATTATTAAATATAAAGGAAATCCCTACTAATTTAATGGGATTGAAAAGATTCATTAACGAAAATGATAAAAAATGTTAAGATAGCCTTATGTTATTTTAAAGGGGGACACTTCGGTGGATTTATCCGTAAAGTCAGAAGAAAACGTTGAATACATGGTCGAAGCTATTAAAGAAAAATTACGTATGGTTAATGCTGGAGCGATGAGAGCTGCTAGTTTTAACGAAGAAATGTACGAAGATTTACGTGACATTTATGATCATGTTATGAAACGTGAAACATTCAGCATTAGTGAAATGCAAGCTATTACAGAAGAATTAGGTACATTAATTAAAAAGTAAAAAAGCCTCTCTTATATGAGGCTCTTTTTTATTTCCAACAAATTCATGACAACTCTTCTCTTTCCCTCAACCAACTGTAAAATATTGTACAATAGAAGTAGAACCTCACCTTAGATTTTTTCTCCATACATACTACTCACAAATAATAGCAACACTACCATTGCTAACTGTTTTTACTGGAGGTGCTTACTTATGAGCAATTGGTACAGTAAGACGAAAGATCAAACATTAATTGACCTAGAAACAAACGAACAACACGGTTTAACAGATGAAATTGTAAGTGAACGTTTAAAGCAATACGGTTCTAATGAATTAGCTACAAAACAAAAACGCACTTTATTGCAGCGTATTTTCGCCCAAATTAATGACGTCCTCGTATATGTCCTTATTATTGCAGCCCTTATTTCTGCCTTTGTAGGTGAATGGGCAGATGCAAGTATCATTGCGCTCGTTGTAGTTTTAAATGCTGTTATCGGTGTCGTCCAAGAATCGAAAGCAGAACAAGCCTTAGAGGCATTGAAAAAGATGGCGTCACCTAAAGCTATCGTCAAGCGAGATGGTGAACTAAAAGAAATTCCATCTGAGCACGTCGTTCCAGGTGATATCGTTATGCTCGACGCCGGACGATATATCCCATGCGATTTACGCCTGATCGAAACCGCAAATTTAAAAGTTGAAGAATCTGCTCTAACTGGTGAATCTGTCCCTGTTGATAAAGATGCAATCTACCACCCTTCCATGCAAAGTGATGAGCAAGTACCACTCGGTGATCAAAAGAATATGGCCTTTATGTCTACTCTTGTTACATATGGACGAGGCGTCGGTGTTGCTGTTGAAACTGGAATGAACTCACAAATTGGTAAGATTGCTACCTTGTTACATGAAGCTGACGATGATATGACACCACTTCAAAAAAGCTTAGCACAAGTCGGAAAGTATTTAGGCTTTGTTGCTGTAGCTATTTGTATCGTGATGTTTCTCATAGGCTTTTTACAAGGACGAGATACACTAGAAATGTTTATGACTGCAATTAGTTTAGCCGTTGCAGCTATTCCAGAAGGTTTGCCAGCTATCGTTTCCATCGTTCTTGCAATTGGTGTGCAACGTATGATTAAACAAAACGTTATCATTCGGAAATTACCAGCTGTTGAAGCCCTCGGTTCTGTCACAATTATTTGTTCAGATAAAACAGGTACGTTAACGCAAAATAAAATGACCGTTACTCACTTTTATAGTGATAACACATACGATCGCTTAGAGAGTTTAAATGTAAATAATGATGCGCAACGTCTATTGTTAGAAAATATGGTGCTATGTAATGATGCGTCTTACAATAACGAATCACAAACGGGAGACCCGACTGAAATTGCTCTTCTCGTTGCCGGAACCACCTTTAATATGCAAAAAGATCATTTAGAAAAAATACATGAACGTGTTAACGAAGTACCTTTCGATTCAGATCGTAAAATGATGTCAACTGTACATACATACGATGAAAGCTACTATAGCATGACGAAAGGCGCTATTGATAAGCTCTTACCCCGATGTACCCATATTTTTAAAAACGGCAAAATCGAGATTTTAACTGATTCTGATAAAAATCAAATATTAAAAGCTGCCGGATCAATGTCTCAAGAAGCTTTAAGAGTACTTTCATTCGCATTTAAACAATACGATTCAAACGATGTGGATATAAATCATCTTGAAAAAAATCTTATCTTTATTGGTCTTGTCGGTATGATTGATCCACCACGAACTGAAGTGAAAGATTCAATTAAAGAATGTAAAAAAGCCGGTATTCGCACAGTTATGATTACTGGTGACCATAAAGATACCGCCTTTGCAATTGCCAAAGAACTTGGCATTGCTGAAGAAATATCGGAAATTATGATTGGAACTGAATTAGATAACATTTCTGATACAGAACTAGCTAGCAAAATTAATCATTTAAATGTATTCGCTAGAGTCTCTCCAGAGCATAAAGTGAAAATTGTAAAAGCATTACGCGCGAAAGGAAATATCGTTTCTATGACTGGTGATGGTGTCAATGACGCTCCATCTTTAAAGCAAGCTGATGTTGGCGTAGCGATGGGCATTACAGGAACAGACGTTGCAAAAGGGGCAGCAGATGTCGTGTTAACAGATGATAATTTCTCATCTATTGTGAAAGCCGTTGAAGAAGGTAGAAATATTTATCGTAACATAAAAAAATCAATTCTCTTCCTACTCTCTTGTAACTTCGGAGAAATTATCGCTTTATTTTTAGCGATTTTACTCGGCTGGGCAACACCACTACGACCTATTCATATTTTGTGGGTGAATTTAATTACAGATACACTGCCTGCATTATCACTTGGGGTTGATCCTGAAGATCCAGATGTGATGAAGGAAAAACCACGACATGCGAAAGAAAGCTTATTTAGTGGCAGCGTTCCTTTCCTGATTTTCAATGGAGTTATCATTGGACTTTTAACGCTAATAGCTTTTATCGCCGGAGCAAAATTCTATACTGGAGATACAAATTTATTCCCTCTTTTCCCAGAGCGAATTGATGACGATGCTCTATTACATGCTCAAACGATGGCATTTGTCGTTCTTAGTTTTTCTCAGCTCGTTCATTCATTTAACTTGCGTTCAAGAACGAAATCAATTTTTTCAATTGGGATCTTTACAAATAAATATTTAGTTTTCTCCCTTCTTATCGGTGTTCTTATGCAAGTTTGTATCATCTCCATCCCGCCCCTTGCAAATATATTCGGTGTACATGCATTAACGATGCGAGATTGGGGATTTGTTCTCTTATTAAGTATCATTCCACTTATTGTGAATGAGATTATTAAATTAGTGAAGAGAAACTAAAAGGCAATGAGGAATAGTCCTCATTGCCTTTTCATTTATCCTACTATTTTCCGTGCAGTAAAACTCCCACCTCAAAATTCAGTTTGAGCAAAGAAGTTAGGTGGTGGATTAACTGCCCATAAATGTCCAATTGGTGAAGGCTAATAATTAGTGGGGATGAACAAAACCCCACTGATTAAAGTTTCACTTTATCCTTGTAATTCTTTTTTGATGTTCTCTGTTAATGTAGCCATACGTTTGCGGCTTTCTTCACGCTCACGTTTGTTTTGCTCTTCAATTTGTTGTGTTTCTTGCATACCTCTTGAAATAATGTTCCAAGTTTCCTCAAGTGTTTCCATCTTAATACTAGAAGAACCTGATAATCTCGCTACTTCTACACTTTGCGTTGCGATATTTTGTGCATTTTTCTTAAGTAATTCATTTGTACGGCGATCCAGTTCAGCCATAGAATCCGCAACAAGCTTTTGACGCTTGGCATTTACCGCTTGAATGATACCATTTTTAAAGATAGGAATGGTTGTAATAAATGCTGTATTGATTTTACCAATTAATTTATTATTACCACGTTGAATCATACGAATTTGTGGTGCTGTAAGTAACGCAACCATACGTGCTTTTTCTAAATCGTCAATACGCTGTTCTAAAATTTCAACAGAGTTTTTAAGCGACTCTAATTCAATACCTGCTAATTGATCATTATTACGTACACGCTCTTCATACATCGGAACTAACTCTGTATTTAAACGCTCTAATAACATTTCTCCTGCTACTACGTACTTCTCTAAGTCTAGATAATATTTTAAGTTTTGCTCATACAAGCCATCTAACGTACCAATTGATTTTTTCATCTCATCTTGGTACTTCGTAATTTCCACATAAACTTTATCAATTTCACGGCCCATCGTTTGATACTTGCTAAAAATTTGTTCAATCATTTTATCCGCTTTTTTAAACATACGTGAAAAGAAACCGCTTTTCTCTTCCGCAAAGTCTTTACTATCGAATCGGTCCATAATTTTACCAAGCTGTTTTAATAATTCACCAGAATCTTCTATCTTTGATAATGACATTGTATGTAAAATTTGATCAGCAAAACGTGAAATTTCCATAGAAGGTTCTTTTCCAAGTTCAATTAATTCTAATTGATCTTTAATATCTACCGCATTATAAATACGTTGTACATCCGCATCTTGTCTAAGTTGTAAGCGAACATCTTGTGCTGTTTGTTCATTTAATTCTGTTTTCGGATCTAGTACGACTGGGTTATTCATATGGTATTCTCCCTTTCCTTATAAAAATGGACGAAATAGTCCTTTTATTGTTTGTGATAAATTTTTATAGGCTGATGAACCATGAAACTCAAGATCGAAATTAACCTCTTCAAGCCAATGTGAATCAAATGCCCCCGCTTCAATATACGGTTCAATATCGTTTCTTCCCGTTGGATTGAAATGAAATACATCTACTCCAATTTGATTCAAAAATAGTAATAAAACAGCATCAGAACGAGTTAACTCTCCACTCTTCTCATTATTAAATATAACAATTTTCGGTACATCTTGTGAATAATCAAATTTCTCAAGCTGTTCTAAAATATTCGGTGGTATTTGAGAAAGTTGCGCGAAAACATATAGCGCTACATCTTGTTTCGTCTCTTTCGCAATTGGTTTACACATTTCACTTTCACACGTATGGATAATCGCTTCTGCAATTCCATGCTGTAAACCTTCCGGTAAACGCTTATGCGGCCACCAATGGCTATTCATAATTAGATCAGGATGCAATTTCCCAGCTCGGTCCAATGCATCTCGATAATGATATTGGAAGTTTGCTTTTTGCTCTTTCGTAAATGGGAATGTATTAATTAATAAACTGTTATCAAATGATGTAACAGCCTTTAATCGTTGAAAATATTCTTTATCATTCTTTGAAACGCCTGATATTTTCGCAAATAAAGAAGGAATATAAATGTGTTTATTTTCAACAAAGAATGTCGGGCGTACAAACGCCTTTTCTTTCGTAATTAAAAAGAGTTCATCATATGTTGTTTTTAGTGTACGAGCTACAGGCGTATAGGAACGGAATTGCCACGGCTTGTACAGCAGTGAATTATCGTGGTGAAGTACTTGTTCAATTTCTTTCGAAGCTTGATACGCTACTGTTGCAACACGCTCACGGCGACGATCAGGGAATGGTTCAAGCGAAATGCGACTTGAATGAGATACAACAAAAGTTCTTCCCTCTTCATCAATATTTTCAAATCCATCTTTTCCTTCTGGGTGATAATAAAGCACATCACAACCGAGCATAATAAGAAAGTATAAGAAATATATACGGCTTTCCTGTGCATCACCGTACCAAATGATACGCGGCATTTGTTTCTTATAATTAATCGTAGAGAACCACTTCGCTACGTAATTTTCGCTTAGTTTAATTATGTCGATTAAGAAACGACGGAAGCCTTCTGTCTTTAACGACTGATTATGTTGCTTCTCATATAATTTCAATAGTGAAATAAACGTCGTATGTATGTAATGCTGTAAATCAGGGTTGTCTACTTTCGGTAAAAGTTGTTTCCCAGATAAGTGTGCAACTAGCCTATTTACTGTCAGACCATTTGGTGCTTCTTGATGTAATCCGAACACTTCTTGAATATGACGAAGCTTTTCCGAATCAATCACTTTGTTTAAATTTTGTTCGTGTAAAACTTCGATTCCTTTCGCTTCACTATAATCAAACAGTTCATTAAAATATTCATCTACATCATTAGGAACACCAAGGATTCGACATGCTATATAACTAAATTTCATCTCATTCTCTGTCAGCTCATATTGTGGGCGTTTTTCTAAAAGCGTTTCAAATTGCTTTAAATCTGATTCATCTTTTAATGCATATGGTTGAAGTGTAAAACGTGAAAACACAACAGTTCACCTCCAAAAACATTTACGTTTTTTCTAAGTCCTTCTTCTATTATAAACTATTTTTGGTTATAAAAAATGGGCGCTCGCAAAACGAGCAAACCCATTTCAATTATTTATTGTCTTCTTTAGTAGCTGCAACTTCTTCTTTAGCTTGTCCAGAATTCTTCATGTAGTGAAGTATAAATGTTGCTCCAAATGCTACAACTAAAATAATGAAGAACAATGTATGACTTACTTCAATATGAATAACAGACAGTAACATTTTTGCTGCAATAATTAAGATTAAAATATATGCTGTCGTTTCAAGTTCTGGAATACGCTCTAACAATTTTAAGAATACACCAGCGATACCGCGCATCATTAAAATACCGAGCATTCCACCTAATAATAGAATCCAAACTTCATTTGATACACCAAATGCAGCAAGCACGCTATCTACAGAGAATGCGATATCCATTAATTCAACCATCGCAACTGTTCCCCAGAAGACACCAAACATTCTGAAGAGAATACTGTTTTGGTTCATACCATGAGCTTCCTCTTCTTCTGCATTACCTTTTCTTTTATCAATGAAGTATTTAACTGAAAGCCACGCTAAGTAAAGTGCACCTAACACTTTTACCCATGCTAATTTAATTAAGAACATTCCGATTCCAATCGCAATAAAGCGGAACACATAAGCTCCAATAAGTCCATAGAATAATGCTTTTTTACGTTTTTCTTCCGGAAGGTGTTTTACCATTACTGCTAACACAAGTGCGTTATCAGCAGATAATAATCCTTCAAGTACAACAAGTGTACCAATTAATCCCCAAGATACTGGATCCTGCAACACTTTAATCCACATGTCCAAGTCGAAAAACTGAGCATACGTATCAAGGATTCCTTGCAAAATACTCATCTTACCTTTATCCCCTATTCTTTGCTAGATTTATAGAAAGGTCAAAAAAAGGAAACGAATATCGTTTCCTTTCTATGCATCCAAGCCATACGCTCTTACAAGCGCACCTAAACCACCTTGGAATCCACTTCCTACTGCATTAAACTTCCACTGTCCATTATGACGGTATAATTCACAAAAGACAACTGCTGTTTCGATGGAGAAGTCTTCCCCTAAATCAAAACGAAGAACTTCTTCACTCGTTTCTTCATTCGCTAAACGAACGAACGCATTTCCTACTTGTCCAAAGTTTTGACTACGGCCTTCCGCATCATAAATCGTAACTGTAATAGCAATTCTGTGCACATCTGCTGGAACTTTCTTCAAGTCCACAACAAGTTGCTCATCGTCACCTTCACCTTCACCTGTACGGTTATCTCCTGTATGTAAAACAGATCCACAAGGAGACTGTAAATTATTATAGAAGATAAAATCAGTTTCCTTCGTACATTTTCCGTTTGCATCTAATAAAAAGGCAGATGCATCTAAATCGAAATCGGCTCCGCCGTCATAAGATTTAATATCCCATCCAAGACCAATTACTGCTTTTGTTAAACCAGGGCTTGTCTTACCTAAATCGATTTTCTGGCCTTTTTGTAATTGAATAACCATCTATATTCACCTCTATATTTTTATCTTTAAAAATATATCCATCAGTAAACATACATTTCACCGATGGATATATAAATCAAATCTATTACTCTACATCTAAACCAAAGTTATTACATAGAGACGCTAATCCACCTTGGAATCCACTTCCGATTGCATTGAATTTCCAATCACCTGCATGACGATATAATTCACCTACTACTACGGCTGTTTCAATAGAGAAATCTTCTCCTAAATCGTAACGAATTAATTCTGCATTCTTTTCTTCATCAAGAATACGTACGAAAGAATTAGAAACTTGTCCGAAGTTTTGGCTACGGCCTTCTCCATCATAAATTGTAATTGTGAAACAAATACGTTCGATGTGAGCAGGAACATTTTTCAAATCTACTTTAATCGCTTCGTCATCGCCTTCACCTTCACCAGTGCGGTTATCTCCTAAATGCTCTACAGCACCATTCGCACCTTTTGGATTATTATAGAAAACGAAATCTTCAGCTCCTGAAACTTTACCATTCGCGCCTACTAAGAAAATACTAACATCTAAGTCGAAATCGTTTTGTCCGTCATAACGATTCGTGTCCCAACCAAGTCCTACAAGAACTTTCGAAAGACCTGGATTCGTTTTTGTTAAGTCTACCTTTTGTCCCTTTTTCAATGAAATTGATGCCATATACAATTCCTCCTCGGTTATTTTATTGATAACGTGATACAATCTCACTTAAGTTTTTATCTTGCGTGCCTTCTCCAACTGCTGAAAACTTCCATTCACTTCCGTGACGATACATTTCACCTGCAATTAGAGTTGTTTTGCCAGCATAATTATCCGATAAATTATAGCGTGCTAATTCTTCACCAGTTTGCGGGTTTTGAATACGAATATATGCATTACGAATCATCCCGAAATCTTGACGACGATTTACACAGTCATAAATATTTACAACGAATACTAAACGATTAATACGGCTTGGAACTTTATGTAATTCTACGAAAATTGTTTCGTCATCACCAGCGCCTTCACCTGTTAAATTATCTCCTGAATGAATAATACTACCACAAGTAGAAAGTTTATTTCCGAAGTAAACTAAATCATTTTTGTTTAAAAAACGATCTCCTTCTAACATAACAACAGATGCATCACAATCTACATTTGGTTTACTTCCAAATAATGAAGACAGAAATCCACCTGATTGCCCAATTGGATCCCAGCCTAAGCCAACCTGTAGTTTTGCTACTTTTGGTTGTCCTTTCGTTAAATCGATCTTTTGACCTTTTTCTAAAATAATAGGCATGAAGTTTCTCCCTTTCTACAAAGCATTTTCCAAATCGGAAAATATTGTATTCTTCTCTTATATTGTAGCATTATTTACCTAGCGATAAAAAGGATAAATTCTCAGTTATATGAAAACATTCATATAATTTACTTATGATGATGTAAGAAGTGGTAAATAGCACCAATCATTCCTGCACAATTACCGTTTTGCGCAAGTTCAATCTCACAATTATTATAAATCTCTTGATTTAAGTATTTACTGACCTCTTCTTTTACTTCTTTTAAAAACTCATTTCCTCTATCGGTAATTCCTCCACCAATAATAATCGTTTCTGGATTAAAAATATAAGCAAGATTACTAATTCCGATTGCCAAATGTTTAAAGAAAATCCCAACTGCTTGAGCAACTTCCCGATCTCCTTTATCATACAACTCGAAAATTCTTTTCCCATTCCACTTGCCTTTGCCTTTATATTTGCTTACAAGTCGAATTAATCCTGAAATCGAAGCAACCTCTTCAAACGTTTTTCCTTCTATTAACATATTCCCCCATTCACCAGCACTAAATGAATGTCCTCGGTACAATTTTCCATCTATAAAAATTGCTCCCCCAATCCCTGTTCCAAGGGTGAGCATAATAAAGTTATCTTTCTCTCTTCCACTACCATTCCACTTTTCTCCAAACGCTGCACAATTCACATCATTGTCAATCGATACTGGAACTTTTAATATCTCTTGCAATCTATCAATAATAGGAATAGTACTATATCCCGGAATATGATCCGCACCTCCCGTCACAATTCCTTTATTAATATCAACAATTCCCGCAGTGCTAATACCGATTCCGGCAATAGTATGTTCATTCATTATTTTTTTGGATACATATATAAGTTTTTGAATAATTTGTTCTCCGCCTAAATGAATTTCTGTTGCAACTGTTTGACGCTTTAATACTCTCCCTATTTCTGAAACAATACCATACTTAATTTGCGTACCGCCAATATCAAACGCTATATACTCTTTCATCTGCTGCCACTTCCTCTACCGTTATAAATGTAAATTCTCCCCCTCTACTATTTGCAGGAAATCTACATTAACTCTTTTCTGCTTTGACAAATACACCACCTTTTTCTATATATAGTTTTTTTTGCATAAAACTCTTTTTCCTAAGAAATATTACAAAGGGATGTATTTTAGATGGAACATTAATCTCTTAGGAGGAAAACCATGACGAAAATCTTCATTTTAGCATCAACACTCTCTTTATCTTTTTTTAGCGGTTTAAATATCGGTAATGCTGCAACTGAAAACTTCCAACCATTAACAAACGCTATTGTACAAAATAGCGATCATTTTGCAGAAGGAAACTCAAAGGATAATAATATACCTCCAGGAAATAACGGTTCTCAGGACGATACTGGTTCTGGTGACAATGGTTCTGGCGGTAACGGTTCTGGTGGCAATGGTTCCGGCGGTAACGGTTCTGGTGGCAGTGGCTCTGGTGGCAATGGTTCCGGCGGTAACGATTCTGGTGACAACGGTTCCGGCGGTAACGGTTCTGGTGGCAATGGTTCTGGCGGTAACGGTTCTGGTGGTAGTGGCTCTGACGGCAGCGGTTCCGGTGGCAATGGTTCTGGTGGCAACGGCTCTGGCGGCAGTGGCTCTGGTGACAACGGTTCTGGCGGTAACGGTTCTGGTGGCAGTGGCTCTGGTGGCAATGGTTCCGGTGGCAATGGTTCTGGTGGCAACGGCTCTGGCGGCAGTGGCTCTGGTGACAACGGTTCTGGCGGTAATGGTTCTGGCGGCAATGGCTCTGGTGGCAACGGTTCTGGCGGCAATGGCTCTAGTGGCAATGGTTCTGGCGGTAATGGTTCTGGCGGCAATGGCTCTGGTGGCAATGGTTCTGGCGGTAACGGTTCTGGCGGTAACGGTTCTGGCGGTAACGGTTCTGGCGGCAATGGCTCTCAAGGCGGCAATCGTGTTAAAGGTGATAGCAGTTCTCAAGGGGGTAATGGCTCTCAAGGTGGCAATCGTGTTAAAGGCGATAGCAATTCTCAGGAGGGCAACGGTTCTCAAGGGGGTAATGTAAAAGGTAATACGAAAAAACAAGGTGATAAATTACCTAATACTGCAACGCATTACCCTATATCTATTTTAATGGGTCTTTCAACATTCCTAATCAGTATGTTACTGTTTATTCGTCGTAAAAACGTAAAATAAGAGCAATATCCTTCCATCTAAAGAATACATGAAATACTGTATAAAACTAAAAAGGACTTTGGATTACATTTTATTATGCAGCCCAAAGTCTTTTTTATCACCTATCAGAAAAAGTATTAATACGCTTTTCCCCAATACACCATTTGTTTAGCTTCTTTACCACAACAAATGCATTCTTCAGCTAAATGCTCTTGCTCAAAAGGCATACAACGTGAAGATACGCCAACTTCTTCTTTTAGTTTTTCTTCACAAGCTAATTCCCCGCACCACATTGCCTTAATAAAGCCTTGCTTTTCGTCAGCTATTTTTTTCATCTCTTCGAAATTTGTCGCAACATACGTATTCTCATCGCGAAATGCTTTTGCTTTATTAAATAAAGCAATATGAATTTCTTCAAGTAATGCTGGAATACGTTCTTCTAATTGATCCATTGGTACAAACTCTTTTTCCTTCGTATCTCTTCTTACAAGTACAACTTGATTCTTTTCAATATCTTTAGGGCCAACTTCTAATCGAATTGGAATCCCCTTCATTTCATACTCATTAAATTTCCAGCCTGGTGTTTTATTACTAGCATCTATTTTTACTCGTGCAACCTTTTGAATATGTGCTTGTAACTCTGTTGCTTTTGCTAAAACTCCTTCTTTATGCTGAGCAATTGGTACAATAACAACTTGCACTGGAGCGACTTTTGGTGGCATTACAAGTCCATTATTATCACTATGAACCATTATTAGCCCGCCTATCATTCTTGTTGATACACCCCAAGATGTTTGGTGCACATATTGCCACTTACCGTTACGATCTAAAAACTTAATATCAAATGCTTTAGAGAAATTCGTTCCAAAGTTATGAGAGGTTCCTGTTTGAAGTGCTTTTCCATCATGCATTAAACTTTCAATTGTATAAGTTGCCTTTGCTCCAGCAAACTTCTCTTTTTCTGTTTTTTGTCCTTTAATAACCGGTATCGCTAAATAATCCTCACAGAAAGAAGCATATAAGTTTAAAATATTTAATGTTTCAGTCTGCGATTCTTCTGCCGTTTCATGGATTGTATGACCCTCTTGCCATAAAAATTCAGTCGTACGAAGGAATGGCCTAGTTGTCTTCTCCCAACGAACTACTGAACACCACTGATTATATAACTTTGGCAAATCATTATAAGATTGCACAATTTTTGAAAAGTGCTCACAAAATAAAGTTTCAGATGTAGGACGTACACAAAGTCTTTCCGCTAACTTTTCATCTCCGCCATGCGTAACCCATGCTACTTCAGGAGCAAATCCTTCAACATGATCCTTCTCTTTTTGCAATAAACTCTCTGGGATAAACATTGGCATATATACATTTTCATGGCCAGTTTCTTTTAACTTCTCATCCATCACCTTCTGCATATTCTCCCATAAGGCATAACCATACGGACGTAAAATCATGCATCCTTTTACACTTGAATAATCAACAAGTTCGGCTTTTTTTACAATATCGGTATACCACTGCGCAAAGTCCTCTTCCATCTTCGTAATGGCTTGCACTTGTTCTTTTGCCATAGTCAGTCTTCCTCCTTCTAGAAAATACAAAAAAGCCCGCGTCCCTAAATAGGGACCGAGCTTTGTCGGCGTTACCACCCTGATTCATGCACAAAAATTACGCATGCTCTCTTTTTGATAACGGGAAATTCCCGCTGCATATGCAGAACTCAAAGGCAGGTTCCATATTGCCTTTTTAAGAATCTTTCAGCCTGACGGATTCTCTCTCTGCTAAAAAGGTTGAACATGTACTAGTCCTTTTTCATCGTTATAACGAAATAAATTTGTTGATTATCATAATACAAATTCTTTTTTTAAACAATAGCTAATTTTCTTATTTTTATATATTCTTTTCATTTTTTGCAGTTTTATACGTAGCTTTTCCGCGTAATTTTCACAAGTTGATGCGCAATCATACCGATAAGTGTACCAAGTAGGACGAAGAAACCAATAAATCCATATCCCATTCCTTCCCACCCACCCACCAATAACAATCATTGTAACGGGAAAGGACGCTAAGCAAAGAAGTATTAAACTAAGTGCAAATATAATATCGAACTGTTTGTCTGGAAACCGTTTCTTTAGTAAATATGAAATAGCAAATACAAGGATAATCGTGATTCCGCCAATGATGTAAAAGATACCAAATCCATCTAACCAATCCATAGTGTTTCCTCCTTCCATAGATTCCCTTATACTTAATTATATGTTTAATTTTTCTGAAAATAAATAATAAATTTTCACCTTAAAATATATTTTTATTACTAGGTATTAATAGTAATATATAAGAATAGGTTTTATATAATCAGGAGGGAACTTTATGGATAAAGCATTAACAAACCATGTCATTATTTTATCATTCGACTGTTTATCAGCTTTAGATTTTCCTATACTACAAAAACTACCTCATTTCCAATCTCTAATAAAAAAGGGCACGGTTGTCGAAAAAGTAGAACCAATTTATCCTTCTGTAACATATCCAAGCCACTCAACAATCGTAACCGGTAATTACCCTAACAAGCACGGTGTTGTTAGCAATACGTTACTTCAACCAGGGCGTGAATCACCTGATTGGCATTGGTATCGAAAATCAATAAAAGGAACAACATTGTATGATGAAGCGCGCAAAGCAAATTTAACGACAGCTGCCCTTCTATGGCCTGTTACTGGAAGAGCGAACATCGATTACAATTTACCAGAAATTTTTCCAAATAGACCTTGGCAAAATCAAGTGTTAGTTTCCTTATTTAGCGGTAGCCCACTATACCAATTAG
Organism: Bacillus sp. PPSBB_2; assembly: GCF_045291115.1. Taxonomy (NCBI): domain Bacteria; kingdom Bacillati; phylum Bacillota; class Bacilli; order Caryophanales; family Bacillaceae; genus Bacillus; species Bacillus sp. PPSBB_2. The sequence goes on along the minus strand of NZ_CP147983.1, from coordinate 444,381 downwards.
ATTTAAATCGTCGTTTCGGCCATATAAGAAATGGTTTATCACAACCAGAACTGGATGATTTCGTCCTCGCCTCTGCTGTGCATACAATCCAGACGAAAAAGCCTAATGTCATGTTTGTACATTTCACCGATTTAGACACACAAAGACACTATCACGGCTTTGAATCTAACGAAACAATAGCTGCTATCCAGAGACACGACGAACGTCTAGGGAAAATTATTCAAGCACTAAAAGAAAGTGACTTATACGAAGAAAGTACAATTATTGCCCTTGGTGATCATAGCGCTTTAAGTGAAAACAAATCCATCCAATTAAATGTGCTATTCCATCAAAGAGGACTTATATCTCTTAATAAAAAAGGAAAATTAGTAGACTGGAAAGCCTATTGCCAAAGTTGCGACGGCTCTGCCTATGTATATGTAAAGGACAAAAATGATACGGATACAATTCGGGAGGTACAACTACTCCTTGAAGAACTACTTCAAAATAAACCAAACGGAATTGAATTTATACTTCATGATGAAGCTGCCAAAGACTGCGGTGCAGATGGTAATTGTTTATTCATGTTAGAAGCACGAGAAGGGTATTATTTCACTGAAAACTATACAGGAGATTTTATAAAAGAAATTACCGAAAAAGATGTTACGCCTAGTAAAAAATATACATTTGGTACGCATGGATACTCTCCAACAAAACCTAACTATGAAACAATTTTTATCGCTGCTGGGAAAGGGATAAAAAGCGGCATTACCATACCGTATATGAGACTTATTGATGAGGGCCCAACTATCGCTAGACTACTCGGTTTACACTTAGGTGAAACAGACGGATCAATTGTAGAGGATTTACTCCAATTGTAAAGAACTGTGTATATATGTAAAAGTTATGTAAAATTCATCATTGTTTCTCTTTTTATAATTTTTATTTTTGTACACTGTTAGTAAAACAAATTTGAGGGGGAACATTATATGAAAAAAATGTCCAGACAAGAAAAAAGCTGGATATTATACGATTGGGCGAACTCCGTATATTCGCTCGTCATTACAACTGCATTATTTCCAATTTACTTTAAAGCAGCTGCAAAAGAAGCGGGTTTATCTGGGGCAACTTCAACAGCATATTGGGGATATGCAAACTCATTCGCAACACTTTTAATTTCTATACTTGCTCCTATTCTTGGCACAGTTGCTGATTATAAAGGATTTAAAAAACGTTTTTTCACATTCTTCTTTGGACTCGGTATCGTATTTACAAGTATGTTAGCAGTCGTTCCAACCTCTCAGTGGTACTTATTGCTAGGGTGCTATATGCTCGCCTTAATCGGCTTTGCTGGAGCAAACATTTTTTATGATGCATTTTTAGTAGATGTCACTTCTGAAGATAGAATGGATCGAATTTCTACGAGAGGTTTCGCTTTAGGCTATATTGGGAGTACTATTCCATTTATCGGTTGTATCACTCTTATCATTCTTGCTCAAAAAGGAACTATCCCTTTATCAGTTGGCATTGCTAGTCAAATTTCATTCGCGATAACAGCTCTTTGGTGGGGGTTATTTACAATTCCAATGCTAAAAAACGTAGAGCAAACGCACTATATTGAACGTCATCCAAGACCTATTAGAATGAGCTTCAAACGCCTTGCTGATACTTTTAAAAATATTAAAGAATATAAAACTGTATTTATGTTTCTAATCGCTTACTTTTTCTATATTGACGGAGTCGATACGATTATTACTATGTCTACCGCTTACGGAACCGATCTCGGTATTAGTGCAACGAATCTATTAATCATATTATTTGTAACACAAATTGTCGCTTGTCCATTTGCTTTACTATATGGAAAACTATCTGAAACATTTACTGGTAAAAAAATGTTATATGTCGGTATCATTATTTATATCATTATTTGCACATATGCTTATTTCTTAAAAACGACACTTGATTTTTGGATTTTAGCAATGTTAGTTGCTACATCTCAAGGTGGTATTCAAGCACTAAGTCGTTCATACTTTGCAAAACTAGTACCTAAAGAATCTGCAAATGAATTCTTCGGATTTTATAATATATTTGGCAAGTTTGCCGCGATTATGGGTCCAGTATTAGTCGGTGTTACAACCCAATTAACAGGAAAAACAAACGCTGGTGTTCTTAGTATTATTGTTCTGTTTATTATCGGAGGATTTTTACTAACTAGAGTTCCAGAAAATAATACATCCGTTACACCACCTAGTCCAAAGACTAAAACGCTATAAGAAAAGATCCTCTTCTCATAAGAAGAGGATCTTTTTTATTTTTAAAGGTGCGACTTATAATGAACGACTCTACTGCTTGTACAAAAATAATTTATCAACAGTTGTTCCTAATACTTCAGCTAAACGGAATGCTAACGCTAAACTTGGATCATATTTATTATTCTCAATTGCATTTATCGTTTGTCTAGAAACCTTACATTTATCAGCTAATGCGCCTTGTGAAATATTATTTTCAGTGCGTAATTCATAGATTTGATTTTTCACACCATTGCTCCTAACCTGTAAAATCGTTTTTACAACATCAGTATATAATTGGCTCATATAGTTGTCAAAAGTTCCTCAAAGAAAAAGGGAGCAATATTGCTCCCTTACAATAGTTATTTCGAAGCTAACGAATTTGTTAGTGCCTCTTTATTAGCAACATCTTCTTTTTTTATTTGCATACGTAGAACTGGCCCTATCGCTAATAAAATAAGTGCCATTGCTATACAAAACACAGTAACTAGTGAAGTTAGTTCCTTTAATCCTCCAGCTAGTGAAGTTCCAATTAGCATTGCCCCCATAAACAGTGGTAAAATCGTCCCATTTACTCTTCCAACCATATTTTCTGGTACAAGTTGAATCATAAGCGTACCGACAACAATATTAACACAAGCTAAACAAATACCTGTTCCAAACCTCATGAAACTAGTAATCCAAAATGATGTAGATAGCCCTTCTACTAAAAATGACATTGCTAATATGCCCATACCGAATACAAACATTTTTTTCGGATTCACTTTTGAAGCGAAAATTGTAGCAACAATACCACCAATTAACATACCTATTCCATCAGCTGCAGCTAAATATTGAACTGCTTCCTTTTCCATTCCAAGGCGTTCTATTACAAGAAACACCTCTAATGGAGTTGTTAATCCAACAGCTAAGCCTATAATGGTGAAAGTGATCGTAATCATACGTAAATTTTTCGTATGAAGAACATACTTCCAACCTTCTTTTATATCATTTTTTAATGAATCTCTCGCCACTTGCTCTTTTTCAACCCATTTTGGTAAAAATGAAAGGGCGATAGCAGATAACAAAAATAAAATGATTAAGCTATATAGTGACGTAAATAAACCAAGTTGTGTATACACAAGCGATCCTACCACTGGTCCAAAAATCAGAAATAATGACTGTAATGTTTGGTTAAATGCAATTGCATTTGCTACCTCTTCTTCTTTTACATAGCGCTTAAATATGCGCGAAGATGAGGGCTGAGAAAACTGGCCTACAATCGCGGAAATGAGTGTTGCAAAAAATATAGCCTGCCAATAATCCAGCTTTAACAACAGGACAATTCCTATAATAGACAGTACACTTAATACATCTCCAGCGACCATTGTTCTTTTCGGATTCCAGCGATCAGCTAGCGCACCACCGATAAACGAGAAAATAAAAATAGGTGCATATTCCATAACTGATAACAAAGAAACAGAAACCGGATCATTATTCGTTCGCTCCATTATGAAATATAAAAGAGCCATATTTCTGATCCAAATTGCAAATTGTTGTAAAATATCAGATGCCATAACGAGCATAAATGCTCGGTTTTTAAATAAAGCGTTCATTTTCATCCCCCTTTTACAAACCGACCGTTCGGTCTATTTTATTTTGTAAGAAAAGCAACTGACCTATTATTCAGCTGCCATTCCTTTTAACAATACATCTATTGCCTTTTTATAAATACGCTTCAACTCTTTATAATCTAGCTCGTAGTAAAGTACTCCAAGCCCTGATAATAATCCATTCACAATATACATAAGATCACGAGTATTATCTTCACGGAACTCTCCAGACTGTATACCTGCTTCAATTAATTTCTCAAACATAACATATGATTCTCTAGTTAAAGCTAATAGTTCCTCCAAAATCTCTTTACTTACAACTTGACTCATAGAGAATTCCTCTATTGCATTTGAAATTGGTTGCTGTATGTCCTCTACATGATATTCCGCGAGACCATATAGTTTTTCAGTACTAGTGCTATACAACTTCTCTTTTTCATTCCATTTTTCAACCCAATCATACGTATGCTGTTTCACTACAAATAAAAATAATTCTTCTTTACTTTTAAAGTGATAATAAATGCTTCCTTTACTTCGCTCTGTAATTTCACAAATCTCTTCCATAGATGTAGCTGCGTAGCCTTTCTGTGAAAATAGACTTTTTGCTTTATATGCAATTTCTTTCTTTATCTCTTCTGCGCTTCTTCTCATATTCACACCTCTTTAAACCGACCGTTCAGTTTAATAATAACAAATCAAAAACCTCTATCGCAAGAGGCTATATTCCTTATTTAAGAAAACGTACTTTCAAACCAAGTTCGAATCATATGTATGGTTCCAAACTTAAATGCTAATTTAACAAAAAACACGCCTCCCGCAGCTAATAAAAATAACACTATTTTCCCCTTATTTTTCACTTTCGGTTCCCTTTTCATTTCCATTCCCCTTAGTATGTTAAAAATATTAATCAAACGTTTGTTTAACTGTGTTTATGCATATGTAAGCCAACTAATCAAACGTTTGTTTAAAAAGAAATACGCCTATATAAGGCGCATTTTCATCAATCACCACCGCCACCGCAGCTTCCCCCGCTATCTCCCCCAAAAGACCCTCCACAATCATGTGAACCGCCATCATGCGAGCTATCATTATCCGATCCAGCAAAGAAAAATAATGGTGATGAGCTGTTAGATGAATTATGTATGTTATTTTGTTTCGCCAAGTTCACCTTCTTTTTGTTCGATCGAACTGCTGTTACGATTATTCCAACTACAACAAATAATAGTATGACAATAATAAATCCCATATAAAAGCCTCCCCTATTCCTCGAATAATTGAATGATTCTCTCTAGATTTTCAAGTGAAATGAAGCGTGATTCACGAAGAATTTCTTTTCCATTATGAAATAATAAAATTGTTGGCCCTGTAAATACTCCATATCGCCCCGCAATCTCTTGCATGTCTTGTAGTAATATCTCTATTTTCTCTACGTAATCATAATTCTCTAATACGCAATTTACTTTTCTTAGCATAACATCACAAACACCACAATTTTCCGTTTTAATAAACAGAAGTACCAATTGTTGTTCTTCGATATAGTTCGCTAATTCTTCTATCGTTTTAAATGTAGTCATCTTATCCCTCTTAGCGTAATTTACGAAATACTTTGTCTTGATACATACGAAAAGCTGAACTATCTTTAATCTTTCTCTTTTCCATTACCTGCTGAAAACGAAGCGTTTTTGCTGTTAACTCTTCTCGTAATTTCTTTCTCTCTTCTTCATCATAACAGCAAGCAATTAGATCCTCTATTTTTAATATATCTTTTTGTAGTTCCATTTCTGGTGGAATCATTCCTGCATTTTTTAAAATTTTATAACTCATTCTAAGTTCTGGAGGTACCATTGAAAGATCTTCTAATTGTAGTGGTTTTCCTTTTCCCGGAAGATAATCAAGATCACCATTCCGTATTGCTTGTCGAATTTTTTCTTCAGCAATGTTCAAAAACACATCCACACTATTCCCTCCTTTACATATTTTTACTATTATTTTACATGATATTTCCTTATCTTTCTACGTCTTTAATAATTGGCTCCATACAATTTTTTCTCAAATTTATTTATAATGAGCTTTTTCCTCCCATACCGATCTTTCGTTTTCATATACAGTTTGTATTCAAGCCTTTTTGTATTGAGAAAGTCTTGTTCAATTTAATAAAGCGTTTACACTAAATCTTACATTTGTTACGATTTAATCACCCCCAGCTCCCTTGTATAGACTTCGTGATGTCTGATCATTTTATCTAGACGTTTTATACGTCTAGATTCATTTTGATTTATTGGCGTATGCCTTTAAATATATCTTTTATTTTGAAAGGAGAAATGGCTATGAGGTCTCAAAAATTCACACTGTTATTACTATCTCTACTACTTTTCTTACCTCTTTTTCTCACAAATTTTATTAATCCAAATCTCGCATTAGCAGATTCACCAAAGCAAAGTCAAAAAATTGTTGGATACTTTCCTTCGTGGGGCGTTTACGGACGTAATTATCAAGTTGCTGACATTGATGCATCAAAACTTACTCACCTTAACTATGCTTTCGCGGATATTTGTTGGAACGGAAAACATGGAAACCCTTCTACTCATCCTGATAATCCAAATAAACAAACGTGGAACTGTAAAGAATCTGGTGTACCATTGCAAAATAAAGAGGTTCCTAATGGTACTCTCATACTCGGTGAACCATGGGCTGATGTTACCAAATCGTATCCTGGCTCAGGGACAACTTGGGAAGATTGCGATAAATATGCCCGTTGCGGAAATTTCGGGGAACTAAAACGATTAAAAGCTAAATATCCTCACTTAAAAACAATTATTTCCGTTGGTGGCTGGACTTGGTCTAACCGCTTTTCTGATATGGCCGCTGATGAAAAAACAAGAAAAGTATTTGCTGAATCTACAGTAGCTTTTCTTCGCGCATATGGGTTTGATGGCGTAGATTTAGACTGGGAATATCCGGGCGTTGAAACGATTCCTGGTGGTAGTTATCGTCCTGAAGATAAACAAAATTTCACTCTCCTTCTTCAAGACGTCCGAAATGCTTTGAATAAAGCAGGTGCTGAAGATGGCAAACAATATTTACTAACAATCGCTTCAGGTGCAAGTCAACGCTACGCTGATCATACAGAACTAAAGAAAATTTCTCAAATACTCGATTGGATTAATATTATGACATATGATTTCCACGGCGGATGGGAAGCTACTTCTAATCATAATGCAGCTCTATATAAGGATCCAAATGACCCAGCAGCAAATACGAATTTTTACGTAGATGGTGCTATAAATGTTTATACAAATGAAGGTGTTCCAGTCGATAAACTAGTATTAGGCGTACCCTTTTACGGACGTGGCTGGAAAAGTTGTGGCAAAGAAAATAACGGACAATATCAACCTTGCAAACCAGGTAGTGATGGGAAACTTGCTTCTAAAGGTACTTGGGATGATTACTCTACCGGTGACACAGGTGTGTATGATTACGGTGATTTAGCAGCCAATTACGTTAATAAAAATGGTTTTGTACGCTACTGGAATGACACAGCTAAAGTACCTTGAGGGTGTTGCAAAACTCATAAATATCCAAAAATGAATGCATAAAGAAACCCGTTTTCCTGGAAGAATGATAGTATCCTAAAACTATCTCCAGAAAGGACGGATTTACTAGTATGATAACCAATTTTGATCAAAATCAATCCATTTTACAAATTTTATTTGCCTACGTAGACAGTTTAACCATTGGAGGCGTTCCGCCTATGACAGGCCGCCCACCCATCTGTAGAAAAGCTTTACTCAAATGTTTTTTTATAAAAACGGTATTCCAGATCAATTCATTACGTAAGTTAACTCGTTTTTTACATCAATATCCTTCATTTCGTGTATCTTGTGGCCTTTCGCTTGTTCCTCATATATCTACTTTTTCACGTGTAGGCACTTGGTTTCGCAACGAAGAAATTCCGTTGCTTCATAAACAAATTCTTCAAGAAAAGAATTTAGGGTTAATTCCGTGCGTTTTAATTGATAGTACAGCCTTACGGAGTAGTTTATATGATTCTCAAGCGAAATGGGGAAAATCTACTCGCTATGGTTGGTATAAGGGATATAAAACTCATGTCTGTTCTACACCAGAAGGTGTTATATTGTCGTATGCATTTACAACCGCAAATGTACATGATAGTAAAATAGCTCCTGCATTGCTTCGGGATATACAAAACCAAAATGTGTTATTTTCCGTTGCAGATGCCGCTTATGATAGTCAGCACATTCATGAAATTGCCGGAGCATGTGATATCTTTGCGATCAATCCAATTAACCCGCGTAATAGCGGACCAATCAAAAGTACACATCGTCGTGTAGTGTCTCATTTTCTACAAACTACCTTTGGCAAACAGTTGATGAAAGAGCGTGGAAAAATTGAACAACAGTTTAGTCATCTCAAAGATAAAGGGCTGGAACAGCCACGTTGGTATGGTCAAAATCGCTATCTATTGCATGTTCAGCTAGTTTTTCTGATTCATAACATTGCATATTTATTTTAGTTTTGCAAC
>NZ_CP147983.1:406782-434808 GCF_045291115.1 Bacillus sp. PPSBB_2 | reverse complement strand
GAGGGTGTTGCAAAACTCATAAATATCCAAAAATGAATGCATAAAGAAACCCGTTTTCCTGGAAGAATGATAGTATCCTAAAACTATCTCCAGAAAGGACGGATTTACTAGTATGATAACCAATTTTGATCAAAATCAATCCATTTTACAAATTTTATTTGCCTACGTAGACAGTTTAACCATTGGAGGCGTTCCGCCTATGACAGGCCGCCCACCCATCTGTAGAAAAGCTTTACTCAAATGTTTTTTTATAAAAACGGTATTCCAGATCAATTCATTACGTAAGTTAACTCGTTTTTTACATCAATATCCTTCATTTCGTGTATCTTGTGGCCTTTCGCTTGTTCCTCATATATCTACTTTTTCACGTGTAGGCACTTGGTTTCGCAACGAAGAAATTCCGTTGCTTCATAAACAAATTCTTCAAGAAAAGAATTTAGGGTTAATTCCGTGCGTTTTAATTGATAGTACAGCCTTACGGAGTAGTTTATATGATTCTCAAGCGAAATGGGGAAAATCTACTCGCTATGGTTGGTATAAGGGATATAAAACTCATGTCTGTTCTACACCAGAAGGTGTTATATTGTCGTATGCATTTACAACCGCAAATGTACATGATAGTAAAATAGCTCCTGCATTGCTTCGGGATATACAAAACCAAAATGTGTTATTTTCCGTTGCAGATGCCGCTTATGATAGTCAGCACATTCATGAAATTGCCGGAGCATGTGATATCTTTGCGATCAATCCAATTAACCCGCGTAATAGCGGACCAATCAAAAGTACACATCGTCGTGTAGTGTCTCATTTTCTACAAACTACCTTTGGCAAACAGTTGATGAAAGAGCGTGGAAAAATTGAACAACAGTTTAGTCATCTCAAAGATAAAGGGCTGGAACAGCCACGTTGGTATGGTCAAAATCGCTATCTATTGCATGTTCAGCTAGTTTTTCTGATTCATAACATTGCATATTTATTTTAGTTTTGCAACACCCTCTACCTTACTTATATAATGCAACTACAGGCACATTTATTAGCTACGATGACAATGAATCTATGAAATACAAAACAGACTATATAAAGACGAAAGGTTTAAGTGGAGCAATGTTTTGGGAACTAAGCGGAGATTGCCGTACAAGTCCAAAATATAGTTGCAGTGGTCCAAAATTACTTGATACGCTAGTAAAAGAATTACTTGGTGGACCTATTAGTCAAAAAGATACTGAGCCACCAACGAATGTTAAAAACATTGTAGTTACGAATAAAAGTTCAAACTCAGTTCAATTAAACTGGACTGTATCTACTGATAACGTAGGAGTTACGGAATATGAAATTACTGCTGGAGAAGAGAAATGGAGTACAACAACAAATAGCATTACAATTAAAAACTTAAAACCTAATACGGAATACAAATTTTCGGTAATTGCCAAAGATGCTGCTGGAAATAAATCACAACCTACCGCTCTTACTGTCAAAACGGATGAAGCTAATACGACACCTCCTGATGGAAATGGTACTGCTACATTTTCAGTCACTTCGAATTGGGGCAGCGGTTATAACTTCTCGATTATAATCAAAAATAATGGAACGACTCCTATTAAAAATTGGAAATTAGAATTTGATTATAGCGGCAATTTAACACAAGTTTGGGATTCTAAAATTAGTAGTAAAACAAATAATCATTATGTAATTACGAACGCAGGATGGAATGGTGAAATTCCTTCTGGTGGATCTATTACAATTGGCGGTGCAGGAACAGGTAATCCTGCCGAACTTTTAAATGCCGTCATTAGCGAAAACTAGACGTAATATCCATTAATTACTTCAATAAAGTTTGAATTTTATGAAAAATCAAAAATATCACAATAACCTATTATAATTATATTTAATCTTTAATATGAAGTTCATTTGAATTTCACATGAATTTCCTTTAATTTCTATTGTCTTCCTATAATATCCATATTATCCTTTACATAAAGGAATTATTTTTATTCCATTTTGAACTATCTATATATATAAAGAAAGATAGTCACCTGTTAGGGAAAGGCTTTCGTATTATTATAAATATAACAAAAGAAAAAGCACGCTTATAAGCGCACCATAAGAGTGCTTCTTCATACAATTCTCATGTAAGAGTTCTCGAAAATCATGTTAATCACAAAGAAAAGGCATTAGCTCATAAAAGCTAATGCCTTTTCTTTATTCATATTGTTCAGCATTCCAATCTTCTATATTCCATACTTTTGTTATCCACGATTCATAGAAAGAAGGTTCATGTGAGACAATTAAAACCGTTCCTTTGTATTGTTGTAACGCTTCCTGTAAAGCCATCTTAGTTTCTACATCCAAATGATTAGTCGGTTCGTCTAAAATTAAAACATCAGCTTTTTCTATTTTTTCATATAAGGAGCTAACACACTTAAAATCTCTTCTTTATCCTTTTTTAATTCGAGTGATGTTAACATATCCATCGTTCTCGGCCTAGGTAATTTCACTTGTACCTCGCCAACTATTGACGCTGGTCTTTGAGATAAAATAAATACGCGATCTGAAAGCAAGATTGCCTCATCTAAGTCATGTGTCACCATAACGATTGTTTGCTTTTCTTGATGCCAAGAGTTTAAAAGCCAGCTATGTACTTCCATTTTTGTAAATGCATCTAATTTACCAAAAGGCTCATCAAGCAGCATAATTGGCTTTTCACATAAATATGTGCGCAGAAAACTAATTCTTTGACGCATACCACCAGATAATTCATCTGGATAATGGTCTGCATATTCATCTAGTTCGAACTGCTTTAATGCTTCCATTCCTTCTGTCAGCCTTTGTTTTTTCGGCTTTCCTTCAATTTCTAACGGAAGAACGATATTTTGCAAAGCTGATCGCCACGGTAGTAATAAATCTTGTTGTGGCATATAACTAACAACATCTTGCTCTTGTACTTGCTTATCGTTATACGTTACGTTCCCGCTTGTTGGTTTTTCAACATTTGCAATCATGTTTAATAATGTGCTTTTCCCGCAACCACTCGGTCCTACAAAGGAAACAAACTCTCCCTCTTGTATAGAGGCACTAATATTCTCTAATACATTCTTTCCGTCGAAAGATTTCACTATATTTTTTATTTGTAATCCGCTCATTTTTCACTTGGAAGGAATTCATTTGTAAAAGCATCTTTTACATCGATTTTCTTTTTAATAACTTTGTTGTCATATAAGAAATTCATGTAATTCGTCCAAATTTCTTCCTTCTGTACTCCCCATGCTTTAGCATCATCTTGATACTTCGTACTTAACCATTTTTGGCTTTCTTGAACTAAATCTTTATTTACATCTGGAACAGCTTTAATTAAAATATCAGCAGCTTCTTTCGGTTCCTTAATTGCAAAATTATAACCTTCTGTCGTTGCACTCATAAACTTTTTCACAAAGTCTTTATCTTGCTTCGTATGTTTTTCACTCGTAATAATAACAGGACTATAGAAATCAAGCGCTGGATCTAAGTCCTTCACCATAATCGTATTTAACTCTTTTCCTTGACGCTTCGCTTCAATCCCATCCCAACCGTAATAAATCCATTCAAAATCTGCATCACGGCCAATTGATTTAAAGAAATCTGTTTGTCCTAAGATGATTTTTTCAACTTTATTAAAATCAGCTTGATGTTTATCCATAATCGTCTTTAATGTCGCTTCTTCCGCTGGTCCTCCCCAGCCGCCGTAACGTTTACCTTCAAAATCTTTCGGTGACGTCATATTATCTTTCTTAAGCGATGCAAACGCTGAAGTGTTATGCTGAATAATCGCTCCTACAGATACAACAGGAATTCCTTCTACACGAGCTAACGTTACATTTTCTTGTGCGCTTATTGCGAAGTCTGCTTTTCCTGATGCTATCATTTGCTCTGCTGTTACATTGTCACCTGGTTGAATAATTTCTACATCTAATCCTTGCTTTTTGTAATAATCTTTCGTTTGCGCTACATACAAGCCAGTATGATTCGTATTTGGAAACCAATCTAATACTACTTTTACTTTTTGATCTTTACTTGCACTTTCTTCTTTCTTCGCCGGATTACATCCAGCCACACCTACCGCTACTAAGGCAGCTAACATAACTTTCAAACCTTTTTTCATTTTCTGCCGTCCTTTCTATATATCCATGGTGCTGTTATTCTTGCCATAAACTCTACGATAAAATACAGGCATAATGTCACCATAACGATGATTGCTGCAACCCCAAATACTCGGGCAGTCAAAAAGGATTTTGTAGCCCTCGTAAGCATAACGCCTAATCCTTCACTTGCACCGAGCCATTCTCCGATAATTGCCCCCATTACGCTATATGTAACTGCAATTTTTAAACCTGAGAAAAAGTATGGAAGCACTGCTGGAAATTTTACTTTCTGGTAAACTTGCCATTTTGTCGCCTTCATTGTTTGTAACAGTTTCAGCATGTTTTTATCTACTGTTTGAAAACCTTCTAAAATACTAAGCGCAATTGGGAAGAAACAAACGAGTATTACGACCATTACTTTCGGCAACATCCCATATCCAAACCAAATAATAAATAGCGGTGCAAGTACAACAATTGGAATTGTTTGCGAAATAACAAGCAATGGATTTATTAAAATACGAAATAACGGTATAACGTCCATAATAATTGCGATGCTCGTCCCCAATAAAATTGCAAAAAATAGTCCAATTATAACTTCCTGCAGTGTTTGCATCGTATTTGGTAATAGTAAATCTTTCATCCCAATTAATTCTTGAACAATGGCAGAAGGCTTTGGTAAAATCCACGGTTCGATTTTAAATAATGAAACAGATCCTTCCCATATCGCAATGAGAAGGATAAGCCAAATAGTTGTAATAAGTTTAGATTGCTTCTGGTTTTGCATATTCATCACGGTACTTCCAAACCTTTTCATCTATCGTTACACCAGTGCTTGGACGATAATGGATTTTAATAGAAGTAATCACTTCTTCTGCTCCAGCATCGACGCAAGCTTGTTGCGCACGTTTAACGACATCAAGAAGTACATCTAATTCTCCTTCCAAAGTTGTTTCCATTGCCCCTACTTCATAACGAACTCCCGATTGTTGCACAACTTCAATTGCTTTATCGACAACAGAATATACATCTTTCGTTTTCGCTTGTGGTACTACTGAAAATGACATTGTAACTTGTTGTGACATAATAAAATCCCCCTTATAAAATTAAATTTCAAAAATAAGAAAAGGCTTTCCTACTGCGTAGGAAAGCCTTGTATGCAAGTTATTACAGAATAACATATGCTACATCACTTTAAGTAACTCCCTACGCTGGCATTATCCAGATCAGGTTGAGGGTCGATGTTTACTTACATCCTCTCAGCCAATTGGCTCCCCGGTCCTTAATTCGTTTTCATTGTAGCATGATTTATTTTATTGAACAAACAAAAGCATGCATAATCATTTCATTATTTTTGGAAAATAACCAACTTTTTCACCATGAGCTAATAACTGCTGAATAAATTCTTTATTAATTGCTGGTACTATCAATTCTTTTTTCTTAATCCATTTATTCGTTCTACGCGTACCCATTACAATTTCAGATTGCTGCGCTCCATCTCCTGCAACTTGAGAAGCAATTAACTCTGCTATTACTTCATTTCCCTTCGCTAATGCAAGTCCGGTATTTACATATTCTGAAAGTGGAACCATTTCAAGATTGTATCCACACTCTCCAATTAGCTGTATAAATTGTTCAAACTCAATTTGATGTGGATGACAAATATGTAACGTCTCTCCTATAATTTTCGAATCTTGCAAATACGATACAATTGATTTACTAGCAAAATCAATTGGTGTGAAATCAACTTTCCACTTCACATTTGGTGCTTTCCCAATTAATAGCATTGTTTTAATAAGACGATAAAATGCGTTTCCTTCAATATTTTGTTGGAACGAACCTGTTTCTGAATGACATGCTAAATTACCTGCACGATAAATATTTCCGCGCAAACCATTTTTCATTGCTTCACGAACAATGTTTTCCGCTTGTAGTTTACTATTTGAATATACATTCTCTAAGTCTACACTGTAATTAAAATCACCAGTTTTCATGTATGTATCCCATTGATCTACCGCTAATTCTAACGGGATACCAATTGTAGAAATAAAATGGAATGTAGCACCTTTCTCCGCTAATGCTAGCATACGGCTAGTTCCTTGAACATTTATATTTTCAAATTGTTTTACATCTCCAAAATGTCTTACATCTGCACCGCAATGAATTATCGTATCCATCTTAGAACTGATGAACATAAATTCTTCTTCGCTCATCCCAAGATACTCTTCTCCCAGATCACCAGCTACGGCCTGTATACGCTGTAACCATTCTTCACATACATCATTAAAGTAGCCTGTTAATGTATCTATAATTCTTTGCTGCACATCTTTAGTTGGTCTTACTAAACAATAAATAGTAGCAGATGTATCTCTCAACAATTCATATAATATGTGTGATCCTAAATAACCAGTAGCTCCTGTTAAAAAGACATTTGAAATCTGGTTTTCTTCCAAAACGTTTGCATACGTGATAGTATCTGGTTCGTGAATCACTTTATATTCACGAAATACTTCTTCTTTCTCTACTTTTACTTCTCGCTCAATTCGAGCTAATCCATATATCGTTCTTTCTTTAAAGAAATCTTGAATTGTTAAATGTGAGAAATCTTCTTTTAACAATGTTAAGACTCGTAATACTTTTAATGAATGTCCACCAATTGTAAAGAAATCATCATGCACTCCAACTTTTGAAATTCCTAATACTTCCGCCCAGGCGTTCGCTATTTGTTTTTCTGCTTTATTAGAAGGTGCAACATATTCTTGTAGCCGAACCGGTTCATACTTTTCTTCTAACTGAGCTAACTTCTTAACATCAATCTTTTTATTAGGTGTAAGTGGCAATTCATTAATATAAATTAGTTTAGATGGCACCATATAATCTGGTAATTGCTCTTGTAACTGATAAACTAATTCTGGTATTTCTTTTTTATTTAAAGTTGTATAGAACGCGATTAAATATTGGCTACCTTCCTTACTCTTCTTAGCAAAAACAGCATTTTCTTTTATATTATGATTTTGAGAAATTTTACTTTGGATTTCGCCTAGTTCAATACGATGTCCTCTAATTTTTACTTGATCATCTTTCCGATGTAAAAACTCTATATTTCCATCCTCTAGCAACTTAACGATATCACCTGTTTTATATATATTAACTATAGGATTAAAAGGATTCGGAATAAAAGCTTCAATTGTTTTATTAGGCTTATTAAAATACCCTTTTGCTAATCCCACTGAATCTATATATAATTCACCAGGTACACCAATTGGACAAAGATTCATATTCTCATCCAAAATCATAACTTGATAATTAGCACATGGTTTACCAATGGGAATACTCGCAACATCCTCATTTAACTGACTAGGTATTTTATAGGTTGTCGTCACTACAGTACATTCTGTCGGTCCGTATACATTATGAATTTCAACATTTGTACCTATTCTTTCTCTCCACAATTTAATAACCTCTACAGGCAACATTTCACCGCCAATCGCAATTCTTTTTAGGGAAGCTAGCTTATATATATCTTCTTCTGCTAAATAAGTTGCTACTTGTCGAACAAAAATTGTTGCTAATGCCAAGATTGAAGTTGCTTTCACTTTATAGATTGCATTTGCAAATGCTTCTACAGACAATCGCTCTTCCTCTAATAGTACATATAAGTTTCCTCCACAGAATAAAGAAGCAAATGACTCCCATACAGAAGCATCGAAACTAAAGGAAGGAAATTGGGCAAATACATCCTCTTCTGTCAATTCATATTGCTTTTTCATCCAAGTATACAGATTAACAACGCCTCTATGTGCTAACATCGTTCCCTTTGGATTCCCTGTTGAACCAGATGTATAAATCATATAAGCTATATCATCACAATGAATAGACAACTTTACATCTGTATCTTCATAAGTTTCACTATCATACATTGAAACTGTTTGAACCCCATCACATGTTATAGGCGTCTCTTTCATCAATATAACTTTCGCTTGGCTATCTTGAATAATGTACTGTATTCTACTTTCCGGATAATCTGGATCAATCGGAACATACGCTGCACCAGCTTTTAATATAGCTACCATACTTACTACTGTGTCTATGCTACGTTTCATAAATATTCCAACATAGTCTCCTAATTGGACGCCGTTTTTAATTAACATATGAGCTATTTGATTACTTTTTTTATTTAGCTCCTCATAAGTTAAAGTACCTTCCCTTGAAGATAAAGCTATACGATTTGGAAATTGAGTAACAGTATTATAGAACATATCGACGATACTTTTCTCAGGATATACTGCTGTCGTATCATTCACTTGACTATAAAGTGCCATCTCGGCCTCTGTAATAATATTAAAATCATTTATATGATTATTCTTATTTTGTGATTTATTAATTAAAACACCTTGTATTTGTTGTGCATAACGAGTAATCGTTGTCTCTTTCCAATTAACACTATTAAATATTATTTCTACACTTTGCATATTTTTACTAAATACAAATTGTAATGTATTCGTGTCTTGTAGCTCATAATATGTTTCACCAATAATAATAGGTGACATTTCATATAACGTATTACCGTTTTGAAACTCTTCTATTTCTTCCTCATTCATTTCTTTAATTTGCTCCAGTTGCTCTTCAATTTGTAAATTTAAACTTTCATAGGAGAGAAAATTAGAAACTTCAATAGTAATCGGAAATAAACTTCCTCTTACATGATAAAGCACGACAATATGTTTTTCTTTAGAAATATGATATAACCACGTTGCAGTCGCTCCTATTAAATCTACAATGTGAGTCAAATTTGAAAACAGTTCCGTTTTCCTTTTTATCCTAAGTTCTGTTCCTTGCACATCTTTAGGTATTTTAATACTTCCTTCTACTTTTCCTAAAAATTCTTTTACCATCTCGAGGGTGTTGCAAAACTAAAATAAATATGCAATGTTATGAATCAGAAAAACTAGCTGAACATGCAATAGATAGCGATTTTGACCATACCAACGTGGCTGTTCCAGCCCTTTATCTTTGAGATGACTAAACTGTTGTTCAATTTTTCCACGCTCTTTCATCAACTGTTTGCCAAAGGTAGTTTGTAGAAAATGAGACACTACACGACGATGTGTACTTTTGATTGGTCCGCTATTACGCGGGTTAATTGGATTGATCGCAAAGATATCACATGCTCCGGCAATTTCATGAATGTGCTGACTATCATAAGCGGCATCTGCAACGGAAAATAACACATTTTGGNATTTTTTTATGCACTTTTTCAAGAAGACTTATGCCATTCTCGTCTACTTTCCGCCAAATCTGGTAGTAGGAATAGACTGTTTTCCAGTTTGGAAAGTCCCTTGGCAGATTACGCCATTGACAACCTGTCGTAAGCAAATATAGTACACCGCAGAATACCTCGTACAAATCAACTGTGCGTGGGCGCGTCGTTTTCCGTGCATTTTCTAAATCTTCACGAATCAGTTCAAACTGTTTACGAGTAATATTACTGGTATAATCATGTATCATTAGGAAACATCCTTTTTTGTATAGATTATATCATAGATTTCAGACAGGTTCTGAGAAAGCCAACTTAAAGAAGTCGCTAATTCTGCAATATCTTGTACTGATATTTCTTGCTCTTTCATGCTTTCTTCAACATTACTACTGCTGTTGGCATAAGTATTTGCAATATGTGATAATTCATTTACGACTTGAACGATATTCTGGCTATTTTGTAAAATATCACTCGAATTACCAGAAACAGCTTTTACTTGATCTGTAACAGATTGCGCTGATTTTGAGATTTTTTCAAAGAAATCACCGCTACTTTGAACAAGCGAAATTCCAGTTTCTACTTCTCTTGAACCTTTTTGCATGGAAACTACAGCATCTTCTGTCTCAGCTTGTGTTTCACCAATTAATTTCGCTATATCTTTAGCAGACGCTTCCGTTTGTTCTGCTAATTTTCGTACTTCATCAGCAACAACTGCAAACCCTCTTCCAGCTGCTCCAGCACGTGAAGCCTCAATAGAAGCATTTAAAGCTAATAAATTTGTTTGATTTGAAATACCTGTAATTACAGTTACGATATCACTAATTTCTTTTGACCTTGTTTCTAACGAATAAATGATGGAAGATAAATCTTGTACTGCATTTTGGATTAAACTCATTTGATTAATAATTTGTCCAATCACTTCATTACCTTCAATTGAATGTTGTTCCATACCTTCAGAAGCAACCGCAACTTGTTTTGCAGCCCCAGTTATTTCTTCTACCTTATCTTCCATTCCATGTACAATTCCTAAACATTGTTGTACTGAAGTTTTTTGAGACTGTGCCCCTACTCTTAAACCTTCAATAGAACTTGCAATCTCTTGAACTGCCATGCTGTTTTCCTCTGTACTCGCCGACAATTCTTGTGAAGAAGAAGAAACTTGCTCAGCAGTTTGCCTTACTTTATCTATAATCCCTTTAAATTTTTCAATCGTGTTATTGAAATAAACATTAATAATTCCAATATCATCTGGTCTTTCTTTTAATTTAATACTCAAGTCACCTTCACCAATTTTACGTAACCCTTCTCGTAAATCTTTTAATGGAGCTAACGAGTGACGCACGATAAAGAATTGAGTAATAGTCGCAATTGCTAATGAAATAATGATAAAGAGTAAGCCCTGTATCATAAACTTCTCTTTTGTAATAGGAACAATGGAAGCATCTAAGTCAGCCGCAACAATTGCAACAATATTGTTTTCTCCATCTGTAATTGGTTCTAATATTGTCACCCACGAACCTATTTCATCTTCATATACTTCTGTTATTTGGGCCTTTTTCGTATCAATCACTTTATCGTATGCCTTCATCCAATGAGCGGGTTGTTCATAATAATCTCCCGGCTTTATAGGAAACGCATTTGTTAACTCTGTAGTCAAACCAACAAGTTGTAATTCTCGCTTTTCATTCGGCTTTGCTCCTGTAACATACGTTTGTCCAACGCTTTTCAATTCTTTTGACACTTCATCTAATTTCTCTGTTAACTTTTCTTTTTTCACTTTTTCGGCTGTAGGATCTTTCGCCATGTCTCTAACTAATCCTACATCCAATTTTTTCAATACTATTTCTCCTGTTTCAATAGACTGCCTTTCAAATAAAGACATCATACTATTTTGAAACATGTTGAAACTTAACGCACCCATACTTCCAACAAGTGTCAAAATAACTAATACGGTTAATAAGACGTTCTTTTGAAGGAACGATAACTTATGCCAATATTTTTTCATTAATATCCACCTTCCTTAATCAACATAAACAAAAAAACAAAATATATGAATATTTTGTTTGAAAATGTTTCTCAATATGTTCGAGAATAAAAAAAAGCCAATGTAAAAGCATTGGCCAAGACCAACCCTATCCGTCCGGTAACTGGCTAGCGTAGCCTTTCGACCTTAGCTCCTGTAGTTTTGCGTCCTCATGTTTCCATCAGTTTGCCTTTCTCGCTGAACGAGTTGAACGATATGGGAGTTCTATGAGAATTAATTTATTCTCTTTCAAAGATTACAACATATAAATCAAAATGTCTACTTATTTAGAGATATAAATACAAATTTTTAATGCATTGCTTTTTCAAAATAATTTCAAAAAGTACGTGAATGTTACTTTTTTTGTGTTATATAATAAAAAATGTATAAATAACAAGGATTTCTTCGGGTATTTATTTAATTTTCATTCAAATTAAACTATTCGAATATATCTTAACTAATGAATTTCGGAGGTAGTTTATCATGTTTTGGCTACAATTTCTTACCTTGTTACTCTGTATTTTTATTGGTGCACGCCTAGGCGGAGTTGGTTTAGGAGTAATGGGTGGAGTTGGTATGGCAATACTCGTTTTTGTCTTCCACCTACAACCAACCGCGCCTCCTATCGATGTAATGCTTATGATTTTGGCAGTAATTACAGCTGCTGGTGCTTTGCAAGCTGCTGGAGGAATGGACTATCTTGTTCATCTAGCTGAAAAAGCATTGCGAAAAAATCCAAAGCGTATTACTTTTTTTGCTCCAATTGTTACTTATTTATTCACACTATGTGCAGGTACTGGTCACGTTGCCTATTCTGTACTTCCTGTTATTGCAGAAGTCTCTCGTGAATCAGGGATTAGACCGGAACGCCCAATGTCGATTGCCGTAATCGCTTCTCAGCAAGCAATTACAGCTAGTCCAATTTCAGCTGCCACAGTTGCTCTTTTAGCAATGTTAGCTGACTATAAAATCACTTTATTAGATATTTTAAAAGTGAGTATTCCTTCTACTTTCATTGCTTGTATGTTAGCAGCATTTGTTGCTAGTAAGATGGGAAAAGAATTAAATGAAGACCCTGAATACTTAAAACGATTAAAAGAAGGAATGATTCCTAAGCTTGAAGAGAAAAAAGAATTTGTAGGTGTAAAGGGCGCAAAATTATCAGTTATCCTTTTCCTTGTAGGAACCTTCCTTGTTGTACTTCTTGGTTCATTTGAAGCACTTCGTCCAGGATGGATAGTTGATGGGAAGTTAGCCCGTCTTTCCATGCCGAACACAATTGAGATGGTTATGTTAACTATCGCGGCTCTTATTATTATTTTCTGTAAACCAAATGTAGAAAGCATTGTGTCTGGTAACGTCTTTAAAGCAGGAGCAACAGCAGTTGTTGCAATTTTCGGTATCGCTTGGATGGGAGATACTTTCTTTAATGGAAACTTAAATATGATTCAAGGATCTATTCAGCATTTAGTAACAAGTGCGCCTTGGCTATTTGCCATCGCACTATTCATTCTATCTATTTTACTGTACAGCCAAGCAGCAACAGTACGTGCCTTAATGCCACTTGGACTATCCCTTGGTATTCCACCAGCGCTACTGATTGCGATGTTCCCTGCAGTAAATGGATATTTCTTCATTCCGAACTATGGAACAATCGTTGCTGCCATTAACTTTGACCGTACCGGTACAACAGGTATTGGTAAATACGTATTAAATCATAGCTTTATGATTCCAGGCTTAATTGCAACATTTACTTCTATCGGAATTGGAATGCTCTTAATTTCAATTATGTTTTAAAGAAAAAGCACAAACCTTTATTTAAAAAGGTTTGTGCTTTTTTAATCAAACTTTTGTTTAAATTTTTTGGGCAGTCTACTTCTCGATGTAGCACTTAAAATACTACATGTCCTTTTCTACAAACTTCGCTTTACTTCTTCAGCTAATTTTCTCGTACTTTCATACGTAGATTCAGCTAAACTAATTGCTGAAATAACTGAAACACCGTCCGCACCCGCTTCTATAACTGCCGCTGTATTTTCAATTGTAATCCCACCAATACCAACGATTGGCACTGTAATTCCTTGTTCTCTAAAATAAGCTAATCCTTTCGTTCCTTGAACCGCTTTCGTATCTTTTTTCGTACTCGTTGGGAAAATAGGTCCAACGCCTAAATAATCTGCTCCGTTTTCGATTGCAAAGCGTGCTTCTTCAATTGTATGAGCAGATACACCGATAATTTTATCTCCCATTTTTTCACGAACCGATGTAATTCCTTCATCATCTTGCCCTACATGAACACCATCTGCATCTAATTCAATGGCTAATTCTACATCATCATTTACAATGAAAGGAACACTATATTCCTTACAAAGCGTCTGCAATTCTTTTGCAAAGCGCACTCTATCTCCTCCGATTAAAGAACCTTCCCCCTTCTCGCGAAACTGAAAAAGTGTCACTCCACCATCTAATGCTTCTTTCAATACAGCTAAAGGATCCCTCGTGCAGTTATTACTTCCCATAATAAAATACACTTGTAATAACTTAGACATCTTCTTTGTTTCAATGCGCATCATGTGTTTCATCCCCCTTACTCTAACTCCTCAATCTTTCCATACTTCTCAATATCACCAGCAGTAGTATTCGCTAACTGATTTAAAAATTCAATTTGGAAACTACCAGGTCCCTTTTCCACGGTCTTAGCAGCTGCCAGTTCCGAAGCTACACCATAAAACGTTAATGCTGCTACTGCTGCTTTTACATAATCTTTTTCCACTGCTACAAATGCTCCTATTACAGACGTTAGTAAACAACCTGTTCCTGTAACTTTCGTTAAAATAGGGTGACCGTTTCGAATAACAATAGTTCTCTCTCCATCTGTAACAACATCTTCTTTTCCAGTAATAACCGCAACTGTATTTAATTCGTCTGCTGCCTGCCTTGCAATACTTACAACATTGCCATTTCCAGTACCAGCGTCTACCCCTTTAATTTCCCATTTCTCATTAATAACGTTTGCTATTTCAGCCGCATTGCCGCGGATAATTGCTAAATCTATTTCGGCTGGAATATGTCTCGCAACTTCTGTTCGATACGAAGTTGCTCCTGCACCAACTGGATCAAATAGTACTGGCACATTGTTCACATTTGCTGATTTACCAGCAAGTAACATCGCTTCTACTTCCTCAGGACGAAGTGTTCCCATATTTAATACTAACGCTCCAGCAATGCTAGCCATTTCTGCTACTTCTTCTTTTGCATACGCCATTACAGGCGATGCCCCAAGTGCCAACAAACCGTTAGCAGTAAAATTTGTTACAACAACATTTGTAATATTATGAACGAGCGGATTAGATTCTCTCACCAAATCCACTACTTTACTAATTTCTTTCATATTCATCCTTTTCATCTCCTAACTATAATGATGGGAGATACACAAAAAGACACTTTGCGCGTACGCAAAGTGCCTGAATATGTGCTTTTACACTCTCCCTACGCTGGCATTATCCAACAGGTTCAAATGGTCAATGACGGACTAGTAGCCATACTCTCAGTTTGTATCCACAAACTCCCATGTGTTTCTTATTCATCTACTTCAAAGTCTACTCTTATTCTAGTAAAATAACAAGTTCTTTACTTTTTCTATTTAATATAGAGGCAACTGATAAAGTGAAACTTTAATCAGTTGGGATTTTGTTAACTCCATTAAAAACAGCTGAAATATGGAGCGAAACTGAATCTCAAGAAGATGTATGCTATATTTAACTTATGGAAATTTGAAAGGATGTTTTTAATATGTCAAAAAGCGTTGTAATCGCTGAAAAACCTTCCGTTGCACGAGATATTGCTCGTGTACTGAAGTGTGATAAAAAAGGAAACGGCTATCTTGAGGGTAGTAAATATATTGTAACTTGGGCTTTAGGCCATCTCGTTACATTAGCAGACCCAGAAAGCTATGATGTGAAATATAAAAAGTGGAATTTAGAAGATTTACCGATGCTACCGGAGCGTTTGAAATTAACGGTTATTAAACAAACTGGGAAACAATTCAATGCTGTGAAAAGCCAGCTACTTAGAAAGGATGTAAATGAAATTATTGTAGCGACAGATGCTGGACGTGAAGGAGAATTGGTCGCTCGCTGGATTATTGATAAGGTTCGCATTAATAAACCGATCAAACGTCTATGGATTTCTTCTGTAACCGATAAAGCAATTAAAGATGGTTTTGCAAATTTAAAACCAGGTAAAGCCTATGACAATTTATACGCTTCAGCAGTTGCGCGTTCAGAAGCTGACTGGTATATCGGTCTTAATGCAACTCGTGCTTTAACGACTCGCTTTAATGCCCAGTTAAATTGCGGCCGTGTACAAACCCCTACTGTTGCTATGATTGCTAGTCGTGAGGATGAAATAAAGAACTTCAAAGCACAAACTTACTACGGCATCGAAGCTCAAACAATGGAGAAGCTCAAACTTACTTGGCAAGATGCAAATGGCAATAGCCGTAGTTTTAATAAAGAAAAAATCGATGGTATTGTAAAAAGTTTAGATAAACAAAATGCTACTGTTGTGGAAATTGATAAGAAACAGAAGAAGTCATTCTCTCCTGGTCTTTACGATTTAACTGAATTGCAACGTGATGCGAATAAAAAGTTCGGTTACTCTGCGAAAGAAACATTAAATATTATGCAAAAATTGTATGAACAGCATAAAGTGCTAACGTACCCTCGTACAGATTCACGCTACATTTCATCTGATATCGTTGGAACACTTCCAGAACGTCTAAAAGCATGTGGTGTTGGAGAATACCGTCCCTTCGCACATAAAGTATTACAAAAGCCTATCAAACCTAACAAATCATTTGTTGATGATAGTAAAGTAAGCGATCATCATGCGATTATTCCAACAGAAGGATACGTGAACTTCTCAGCATTCACAGATAAAGAACGCAAAATTTATGATTTAGTTGTAAAACGTTTCTTAGCTGTGTTATTCCCGGCATTCGAATATGAGCAACTAACGTTACGCACAAAGGTTGGCAATGAAACGTTCATTGCGCGCGGAAAAACAATTCTACATGCCGGTTGGAAAGAAGTATATGAAAATCGCTTTGAAGATGATGATGTAACTGATGACGTAAAAGAGCAACTTCTACCTCACATTGAGAAAGGCGATACATTAGCTGTAAAGTTAATTATGCAAACATCAGGTCAAACAAAAGCACCTGCACGATTTAACGAAGCGACTTTACTTTCAGCAATGGAAAATCCTACAAAATATATGGATACGCAAAATAAACAACTTGCTGATACGTTAAAATCGACTGGTGGATTAGGTACTGTAGCGACACGTGCAGACATTATCGACAAGCTATTCAATTCATTCTTAATTGAAAAACGTGGTAAAGATATTCACATTACTTCAAAAGGTCGCCAGTTACTTGATTTAGTACCAGAAGAATTAAAATCTCCTACACTAACTGGTGAATGGGAACAAAAACTTGAGGCTATCGCAAAAGGTAAATTGAAAAAAGAAGTATTCATTTCTGAAATGAAGAACTATACGAAAGAAATCGTTTCTGAAATTAAATCGAGTGATAAAAAATATAAACATGACAACATTTCAACGAAGTCTTGTCCAGATTGCGGTAAACCAATGCTAGAAGTAAACGGCAAAAAGGGAAAAATGCTCGTATGCCAAGATCGTGAATGTGGTCATCGTAAAAATGTATCTCGTACAACAAACGCTCGCTGTCCGCAATGTAAGAAGAAACTAGAATTACGTGGTGAGGGTGCAGGCCAAATTTTCGCATGTAAATGTGGCTATCGTGAGAAATTATCAACATTCCAAGAACGACGTAAAAAAGAATCTGGAAACAAAGCCGATAAACGCGACGTTCAAAAATATATGAAACAACAGAAAAAAGAAGAAGAACCATTAAATAACCCATTCGCAGAAGCATTAAAAAAATTAAAATTTGATTAAACAAAAAGGTTCCTACCTCTATCGGTAGGAACCTTTTATTTTAGTGAATGATTTTACTTCCTTTTGCATTCTCAACAAATTTTTCACTTGATTTGTTAATTGGTGTTTTCAGTAATAACGCAGCAACAATCATAACTACTACGAAAGCACTTAACACAAGTAAATCTCGCGTTACGATATCCCAAAGCATTCCGCCAACTGTTTCACGAATTGCGCTAATTGCGTATGTGAATGGTAAGAACGGATAAATCGCTTGGAAGAACGCTGGTGTCATTTGGATTGGGAATGTTCCGCCCGATCCTGCTACTTGCAGTACAAGTAAAATAATCGCCATCGATTTCCCAACGTTTCCGAAAATAGAAACGAGTGAGTATACGATACAAACGAAGACTCCACCAATAAATAAACTAAATAATACAAACCAGAACTTATCGACTACGTACGTACCGAGTAAGAATATATCTCCCATTGATACGATAAACGCTTGTGAAAGACCTATCGTTAAGAATGTTAATAAACGTCCGAAGTAAATTTCATGGCTCTTATAATTCGCGCCTTCTTCGTGTACTTCTACTGTTAATAATGAAACCATTAATAATGCGCCTACCCATAATGCAAGCACTGTATAGAATGGTGACATTGCTGAACCGTAGTTCGGCATCGCAAATAATTTATTTTCTTTTAAATTTACTGGATTCGCAAAGTAATCACTTTGCTTCTCAACATCGTTTTTCAATAAGCGTATGATGTCTTTTAAATCCTCTTCAGATTCAAAATCACGAATTTTATCTGCCAATTCTTTAATCTTTTTCTCAGTCTCCGGCATTTCAGCTTTAATGTCTGTTAATTTCTTTCTACCGTCTACTAAGCCTTTTGATGAATCTTCTAGTAACTTTTTAACATCCGGAAGCTTTTTGTCTGCTTCTTTTAAAATTTGAGATGTATTTTTAGACATACGTTTCGTACGTTCAATTGCTGTGTTAAAGTTTGGAACGATTTCTGAATCATATGTTGCTAAGAAATCTCCTAATTGAGCTGAAGCATTTTGACTTGCTTCATTAATACTTTCTACAACTTCTTTTGTAGGCTTCTGTCCATTGTTAATTAGTGTAGTTGCCTTATTCGTTGCATCTATACCTTTTTGAACAGAATTTTGTATTTTGTTCAATTTTGCAATTCCGCCATTAAGGTTTTTTCCGCTATTTACATCTGCTAATACTTTATTTGTGCTTTCTAAAACCGGAATCGCATCACCAATTAGATTATTAGTAGCTTGTAATTGACCATTTAAATCGTTTAAAGATACTTTTGCCCACTCTAAATCAGTTACACCTTTATTTGATATGTTTGCTTTAGCATCTTCAACACCATTTTTGAACTTATCATATTCATTTTTCACACTATCATATGCTGCATTTGCATCAACTTTAGCTTGATCGACTGTGCTAACTGCTTTTTTATAATCTGCTACAAACGTTTCATTATAATCTTTTTCAGCTTGATCAATTAATCCATTTGCTGCATCTAACTTTTGATTCGCTACATCTGTTACATCTTTCTTTACTTCTTGTCCTGTACCGATAACATTTACAATATCTTTAATACCCTTGTTTGCATTTTCCATACCGCTTTTTAGCTTAGTTAAGCGATCCACTCGCCCTTGGAAAAAGCTTTGACCAAAATCAGTCGTCGCTGACTTTTGAAGTTCAGTAAATACATTAATAAGATATGCAATACTATCTGTACGACCTTGAAGATTTTCAGAAACCGCATTAAGATCTTGTTTTGCCTTTTCTGGATCAAATTGACCATTTTGCAATCCGTTTACAACACTTTTACCATATGTTGTTCCTGCACGTGCCGAGTTTAAAACATTATTCACTGTTTGATTAATATTTCTTGCAATATTTTTATAACCTTCATCGTTCAACTTTGAAAGATCCGGACGCGCTGGAAACTCAGGCAATCCTTTCATACCAGAAAAATCTATTCCCGGATGCATTAAAAAATCCGTAAAAGCATTAGCTTTATCCATTACATTTTTAGCCGCTGTTAAATGATTTCGTATCGTCGCAGGTGCATTTTGCAATGTTTGATCATTGTTTGCAAAGAACTTATCTAAATTCCCTAACGCTTCTTGCCCATCATTAATAACACTCTCTACAACCGGCAACTCTTTCTGCGCTACTTTCACAACATCTTCTGCTCGAGTTGCATCATCTAACGCCTTATCCATAAGTGTATTCATTTCTGGGAACTGCGCTTCTAACTTAAATACAAGATCTTTTACTTTTTCGATACTTGGTAAGTTTGTTTCTAAATCGATTCCAAGATCATTGAAAATTTTAAAAATCTCACCGTTTGCTGTTTTAACAAAGTTTTTACTAATTTCTTCTGTAATACCTGATGCACCTTTTGCTGTAATCTTCGGTGCAATCGCGTTTACTTTTTCATTCACATAGTAATCCAGTTCTGGTTTTTTAGGATTTTCATCCAGAACAGTTGCAATTTTTTCAGAGAAGTCCTTTGGAATCGTAATACTTGCATAATAATCCCCACGCTCAACTCCGTAAATTGCTTGTTTTTCATCTACAAATTTCCAGCCAAGATTTTTGTTTTTCTTAAGGGAGTCTACAATCTCTTTCCCGATATTAATATCTTTCCCTCTTAAATTAGAACCTGCATCTTGGTTAGAAACTGCAATGGGAACCTCTTTTGTATTTCCATACGGATCCCAAGAAGCTTTAATGTTAAACCATGCATATAACGATGGTAAAATCATTAATCCTAAAACAATAACAATTGCAGCCCAATGTTTGGCTACATTCCGTAAATCTGTCTTATAAATACGCCAAATCTGTTTCATAGAAGTTATCACCTAATTATATATTTTTCCTTCTTTAGAAAATGATACATACATTTTGCAATTATATCACTTTCTACATCGTGTATTAACCAAAAACGCACTATTTTTTCCCATTAACTTTCACTTACTTCATTATATAACGAAGTGAGTCAAAGTATGAATACAAAATGACCAAATCGGTTTTACATTCAATAATAACAAATATATATGAAATGTCATAAAAAATACAAGTATTTTCTCTTGGAAATACTTGTATTCCTAAAAAAATCCTCACAGCTTTTATTCTCTGTGAGGATTTCTTCTATTATATATCCAATTGAACCTCTACACCGAAATGATCTGAAATTACATTTCTGTTTGTACCATTAAAAATAACTTTTGAAGAATGAACTTTTTTACTTTGGTTACACAATATTAGATCGATTCGCAAATTATGTTTATTTTCATCCCAACCAGCAATCTCACCTTGGACAGTCGTTCCTTCATCCTTCTCTATTGCTAATTCATATGTGTCATACAACCCTTTTTGCATCATATACTCATAACCTTCGCCTTTCAATCGAGCATTGTTATTAAAATCTCCCATTAAGAAGACGAGCTTATTGCTATCTACACGCTCCATCAAGCGATCGACTTGACCTTTGAATGACTCTTCTTCATCATTCCACCAACCGAGATGACAAGAGTAAAACGTTATATCCTTACCATTATAAGCAATTGTTGTACTTACAATTTTACGCGTTTTCCAATACGTCGTATCCTCGTTTTCTGAAATGAAGAACGTATCTTCTTTTATAATATTATGCTTCGTTATAATCGCTAATCCTTCTTCGTACACGTCATAACCAATATGAGAGAAATCCCAAGTAATATTGTAATCTTTTACATGTAGCGCTTTTAACTCTTCTAATAGTAAAAGTCCAAAATTATCTTTTTTCTTGTTACCGCATACATTTTCAGCTTGTATGGACTGACTTACTTCTTGCAATGCGATGACATCGTACTCTTCTTCTTGAATTACTTTAGCAAGGTATTGTATCTTTTCTATTTGATTCTCTTCTTGCCAAGAATGACAGTTTAAAGTTAGCAATTTCATATTATTACGCACCTAACATATCTTGAATGTCTGACTTTAATACGTCAGCTTTCGGACCATATACCGCTTGTACACCTTTATCTTTTACAATAAGTCCTAAAGCACCATTTTGTTTCCACTGTGCTTCTGGTGCAACAACATCTAAATCTTTTACTGTTACACGTAAGCGCGTCATACAAGCATCTACGTCAGCAATATTTTCTTTTCCACCTAATAAATCGATAACTTTTGTTGCTAATGAACCGTCTTGTACATTTCCTGTTCCTTCTGATGCCTCATCTTCATTATCAATATAGTTACCTGCACGCCCTGGTGTTGGTAAATTGAATTTTTTAATTAAGAAATTAAATAGTGTAAAGTTAAGACCGAAGAACACTAATGAAACAATAACAAAGTTGATTAAGTCTCTTGTTAAACCTGCGTTAACCATCATTGGCGTACGTGTAATTAACTCAATAAATCCAAATGCATGAACACGTAAGTTAATTAAATCAGCTAACGCGAATGCAAGTCCTGTTGTAATAGCATATACAACATATAATACTGGAGCAATAAACATGAACATGAATTCAATTGGTTCTGTTACACCTGTTAAGAATACTGCTAATGCTGCTGATAAAAACATTGGTTTATATTTTGCACGCTTTTCTTTATCAACGTTACGGAACATCGCAAATGCAATCCCCATTAACGCTGCTGTTGAGCCGATAACTTGTCCAGCTTTGAAACGAGCTGGTACAACGTTATTTAATAAATCGTTATATGCCTTCGTATCTCCATTTGCTAATAAATTATTTAAATCTGTAATCCATGCAAGCCATAATGGATCTTGTCCTGCTACAACTTGTCCAACTTTTGAACCAGTTAGCATCGTATATGTTCCGCCTAGCTCTGTATAGTTCATCGGAATCGTTAACATATGGTGTAAACCAAATGGTAATAATAAACGCTCTAACGTTCCATATACAAACGGTGCAACAACTGGTGCACTATCTTTTGAAGCTGCAATCCAGCGACCAAATTCATTTAACCCACTTTGGATGAATGGCCATAGAAGTGATAATACAATCGCAGTAACTGTAGACCAAAGAATTACAACGAATGGTACAAATCGTTTTCCATTAAAGAATGCTAATGCCTGTGGCAGTTTATTATAGTTATAATATTTGTTATATAAAGTAGCTCCTAAGAAACCTGTGATGATCCCTACGAACACTCCCATGTTTAATGCAGGTGCACCAAGTACAGAAGTAAAGTAATCTTTTACAATTAAATCTCCCGCTATTACTGAAGAAACTTTCGCTTTTGAATCCGCTAACATTTCAGCGTTTACCCCAAATATAGCTCCTGTAATTCGGTTTGTTAAGACGAATGCTAATAGCGCTGCAAATGCACCACCCGCGCGATCTTTCGCCCAAGATCCCCCAATTGCTACTGCGAATAAGATGTGTAGATTTGTAATGATTGCCCAACCGATGTCTTCCATTACGCGAGCGATTGTATGAACTGCGTTAACATCCCCAGCAGACATACCAATTAACTTACCGATGGAAATCATTAAACCAGCTGCTGGCATTACGGCTACAACAACTAATAACGCTTTCCCGAACTTTTGCCAAAAATCAAAAGACGTAATTTTCATCTGTTCTTCCTCCCCTTTATTTATAAAAACATAATGATTTAAATTATAATTTCTGTTCCCTTTATGAAAACGATTCCTTATGTTACTTTATTTTTATCTTTACGCAACCGTTTTCATAAATCTATTTTAATAAAAGCGTTTTCACTTTGCAATAGAAATTTATTTTTTTTCATAAAAAAAGATGCTCAAAGAGCATCCTTTTTTATTATGAAATGCGATAAACCCTTGTTTCATAAGGCTTTAAAGCAATTGTTGTTACTTCTTCATGTTCCGCAACTTCATAGTTATTTAAAAGCAAACGTTTGCGTTCTAGTGCAAATGAACCCTCATTATACACAGCTTCCTCTTTTGAGATATTACTAATTACAATGACTTTTTCATCCTGTAACGTACGTGTATATGCATAAATTTGTGGATCGTCTTCTAAAAGTAAATCATACGTACCATAGTTCAGTACATCGTGCTCTTTTTTCAGGGCAATCATTTTCTTATAGAAATTGAAAATAGACTTTTCTTCATTTTTTTGCTTTTCAACATTAATTTCTTTGTAATTTGGATTCATGCTAAACCAAGGTGTACTTGTCGTGAAACCAGCATTCATCTCATCATTCCACTGCATAGGTGTACGTGAATTATCGCGGCAAGAAGCCCATATAATCTCCATCATATCTTGATGTGGTACGCCCTCTGCAATTTTCTCGCGATATAAATTTTTAATTGCTACATCATCGTAATCTTCAATATTTGGTAACTGAACATTTGTCATACCAATTTCTTGGCCTTGATAAATAAAAGGTGTACCGTGCATAAAGAAATACATCGCCCCTAGAGCTGTTGCACTTTCACGCCAATATTGTTTATCATCTCCCCATGTTGAAACGATACGTGGTTTATCGTGATTCTCAATATATAAAGCGTTCCATCCTTTATTTTCTAATCCTTTTTGCCATTTCGTTAATACTTTTTTCAATCCTACAACATCAAGGTCTTTCTTCTTCTCTGCATCCCATAAACTTAAATGTTCAAATTGGAATACCATATTGAACTTACCTTGCTCTTCTCCAACCCAAAGCTCAGCATCTTCAATCTTAACACCATTTGCTTCACCAACAGTCATAATATCGTACTTAGAGAATGTATTTTCTTTTAGCTCTTCTAATAAAGGTTGAATACCTTTCACATTCATATGTTTATCAAAAGATGGCACATATTTTAACCCTTTTGGATTTGGCATATCCTTGAGGCCTTCTTCTTTTTTAATATGACTGATCGCATCAACGCGGAAACCATCAATACCTTTATCAAGCCACCAATTAACCGTATCGTATAGTACTTCGCGAACTTCTTTATTCTCCCAGTTTAAATCTGGTTGTTTACGTGAGAATAAATGTAAATAATATTGTTCTGTTTCTTCATCATATTCCCATGCCGAACCATTAAAAATACTTTCCCAGTTGTTTGGCTCCGCACCATCTTTACCATCATGCCAAATATACCAATCACGCTTCGGATTATCTTTAGATGAACGTGATTCAATAAACCATGGATGTTCATCACTCGTATGATTAATAACTAAATCAATAATAAGCTTCATATCACGCTTATGAACTTCATCTAGTAAAGCATCAAAGTCTGCCATTGTACCAAACTCATCCATAATATCTTGATAATCACTAATATCATAACCATTATCATCATTAGGCGACTTATACATTGGACAAATCCAAATTACATCTATACCTAAATCTTTTAAATAATCCAGTTTTGCAATAATACCTTGTAAATCTCCAATACCATCACCATTTGAATCCATAAAGCTTCGTGGATAAATTTGATAAGCAACCGCTTCTTTCCACCATGTCTTATTCATAGTCATTCTCTCCTTTTGCATCCCATCGGAAATTTTATGCAAACGTTTTCGTAACACTATCATAACAAAATATGAACAGTTTGCAACTGTTTTCATTGAACTCTATGTAGATTCTTTATTCTTATGCTTTATTTATTTCTCACAAAGGTAAATCTCATTCTTCACCTCTCCTTGTCCACGCGTATTACAGACATTTTTCATATATTAATAAAAAACTCTGATTATTTTAGAAAGGAGTAATAAATTGAAGCAAACAAAACTAACAGGTCGTATCGTTGTTCCCACAGATCCTGACTACGACGTAGCCCGAATGAATTTAAATTTAAGTATTCCAAAACTCCCTTGTATTATTGTTTTTTGTCAAAATAACAAGGATGTCTGTAACGCCTTAAAATGGGCACGTGAACGTCATATACCATTTCGGTTAAGAAGTGGACGTCATAGCTATGAAAATTTTTCTCTTTTAAATAGAGGACTTATTATTGATGTGAGTGAAATGCATCGCATTACTGTTAATACAGAGAAATTAACAGCAACAATTGAGGCTGGTGCAAATCTTGGCACTGTTTATAAAGAACTTTGGAATTACGGTGTTACAATTCCTGCTGGTACAAGTGCAAGCGTTGGAATTGTTGGATTAGCACTTGGTGGTGGTATTGGTATGCTTTCGCGCTTATATGGATTAACATGTGATCAATTAATGGCAGTGGAAATGGTACAAGCATGTGGAAAATTTGGTGCAAAACTCATTCGTGCAAATGAACAAGAGAACTCTAACCTTTTTTGGGCATGCCGTGGTGGCGGTGGTGGAAACTTCGGAATTGTCACTTCCTTAACTTTTCGAGTCCACCCGATAAAAAATGTATCAATTTTCTCAATTACATGGGAATGGGAAGACTTTATTGCTGCATTTCAAGCGTGGCAAAACTGGGCACCTTATATAGATGAACGTCTCACTTCATCGATCGAATTATTCGCCAAGCAACGAAATAAAATTGAAGCACAAGGTGAGTTTGTCGGTTCTCCCTCTGAACTCCATTCCCTATTATCACCTCTTCTTGAAACTGGTAGCCCCTCTCTCTTTATAGAAGAAGTTCCTTATATAAAGGCTGTTGAATTTTTTAATGGCGGTAACATCCCTGAAAATTTCAAGCGCTCTGGTTCCTATGTCTATAAACCTATTCCCCTTAAAGGCATTCAAATCATGCAATCCTTTCTTTCTCATACCCCAAATAAAGATGCTAGTATTTGGCATCAATCGCTCATAGGTGCTGTTGAAAATATTTCGCCGAATGAAACGGCTTATTTTCATCGTAAAGCAATTATTGCTCAAGAATACATTACCTCTTGGAAATGCGATGATGAAGAAAATCGAAATATACGCTGGGTTAAAGGTTTACGAGAAAGCTTAGATCCTTATACACTAGGTGACTATGTGAACTGGCCCGATATCGACATTAAAAATTGGCAAACTAGTTATTATGGCTCTAATTTTCAAAGATTGCGTAAAGTAAAAACCATGTATGATCCTTGTGATGTTTTTCATTTCCACCAAAGTATTCCTCCTTTTCATACGTGAAAAAAGGGGATAACATAAAAAAATCATCCAATATACCGTTACCTCGCAGTATGTTGGATGATTCAAGTTGATTTTCTATATCGTTTCAAATCCTTGCTCCTACTAATAAACTTTTACTTACAGATTAATTGTATTTCGTATCATTTTCATGCAATGAATGTAATTTAATATTTGGTACTTTATCTTTTTCAATACCTCTATTATAAGAAACAGGAACTTGAAATTCGAATTGCTTTGTCTCATGTTTTTGTAAATAGACTGGTTTCGATACTGGATAGCTTTTTGAATTCTCGTTTGCATTATCATATAAAACAACTTTTAATGCTTGTGAATGATTACGATAATTTTTTAAAGTAACAATGCACTTCGGTTGGATATTCTCTCCATTTTTCTCCATTCTACACTGGCTATCTTCTTTTTTATATTCTATTGCTTCTACCCCTGTTTTTCCTGCGTAATACCATGTTTTATTCAATGTCTGGAGGATTGTATTTAAAATAAACGGCATCATTAAAATCAAAATACTAGTACCTACTACTTTTATCTTATTCATTTTTCTAAATGTACTAGACTCCTTTTTTCCTAGCCATTTTAAAAATAATGAGGGTGTTGCAAAACTAAAATAAATATGCAATGTTATGAATCAGAAAAACTAGCTGAACATGCAATAGATAGCGATTTTGACCATACCAACGTGGCTGTTCCAGCCCTTTATCTTTGAGATGACTAAACTGTTGTTCAATTTTTCCACGCTCTTTCATCAACTGTTTGCCAAAGGTAGTTTGTAGAAAATGAGACACTACACGACGATGTGTACTTTTGATTGGTCCGCTATTACGCGGGTTAATTGGATTGATCGCAAAGATATCACATGCTCCGGCAATTTCATGAATGTGCTGACTATCATAAGCGGCATCTGCAACGGAAAATAACACATTTTGGTTTTGTATATCCCGAAGCAATGCAGGAGCTATTTTACTATCATGTACATTTGCGGTTGTAAATGCATACGACAATATAACACCTTCTGGTGTAGAACAGACATGAGTTTTATATCCCTTATACCAACCATAGCGAGTAGATTTTCCCCATTTCGCTTGAGAATCATATAAACTACTCCGTAAGGCTGTACTATCAATTAAAACGCACGGAATTAACCCTAAATTCTTTTCTTGAAGAATTTGTTTATGAAGCAACGGAATTTCTTCGTTGCGAAACCAAGTGCCTACACGTGAAAAAGTAGATATATGAGGAACAAGCGAAAGGCCACAAGATACACGAAATGAAGGATATTGATGTAAAAAACGAGTTAACTTACGTAATGAATTGATCTGGAATACCGTTTTTATAAAAAAACATTTGAGTAAAGCTTTTCTACAGATGGGTGGGCGGCCTGTCATAGGCGGAACGCCTCCAATGGTTAAACTGTCTACGTAGGCAAATAAAATTTGTAAAATGGATTGATTTTGATCAAAATTGGTTATCATACTAGTAAATCCGTCCTTTCTGGAGATAGTTTTAGGATACTATCATTCTTCCAGGAAAACGGGTTTCTTTATGCATTCATTTTTGGATATTTATGAGTTTTGCAACACCCTC
>NZ_CP147983.1:342777-400430 GCF_045291115.1 Bacillus sp. PPSBB_2 | reverse complement strand
GTTGCAAAACTAAAATAAATATGCAATGTTATGAATCAGAAAAACTAGCTGAACATGCAATAGATAGCGATTTTGACCATACCAACGTGGCTGTTCCAGCCCTTTATCTTTGAGATGACTAAACTGTTGTTCAATTTTTCCACGCTCTTTCATCAACTGTTTGCCAAAGGTAGTTTGTAGAAAATGAGACACTACACGACGATGTGTACTTTTGATTGGTCCGCTATTACGCGGGTTAATTGGATTGATCGCAAAGATATCACATGCTCCGGCAATTTCATGAATGTGCTGACTATCATAAGCGGCATCTGCAACGGAAAATAACACATTTTGGTTTTGTATATCCCGAAGCAATGCAGGAGCTATTTTACTATCATGTACATTTGCGGTTGTAAATGCATACGACAATATAACACCTTCTGGTGTAGAACAGACATGAGTTTTATATCCCTTATACCAACCATAGCGAGTAGATTTTCCCCATTTCGCTTGAGAATCATATAAACTACTCCGTAAGGCTGTACTATCAATTAAAACGCACGGAATTAACCCTAAATTCTTTTCTTGAAGAATTTGTTTATGAAGCAACGGAATTTCTTCGTTGCGAAACCAAGTGCCTACACGTGAAAAAGTAGATATATGAGGAACAAGCGAAAGGCCACAAGATACACGAAATGAAGGATATTGATGTAAAAAACGAGTTAACTTACGTAATGAATTGATCTGGAATACCGTTTTTATAAAAAAACATTTGAGTAAAGCTTTTCTACAGATGGGTGGGCGGCCTGTCATAGGCGGAACGCCTCCAATGGTTAAACTGTCTACGTAGGCAAATAAAATTTGTAAAATGGATTGATTTTGATCAAAATTGGTTATCATACTAGTAAATCCGTCCTTTCTGGAGATAGTTTTAGGATACTATCATTCTTCCAGGAAAACGGGTTTCTTTATGCATTCATTTTTGGATATTTATGAGTTTTGCAACACCCTCTAATAACAGAAATAAGGGGCAACATTTGTAAAATATATTTTTAACTGGGGGTTTTGTATGATTCAAGTTCGAAATCTAGTAAAATCATTCGGTACACTTGATGTGTTAAAAGGAATTGATTTAGAAGTAAAAGTAAAAGAAGTTGTTGTTTTAATTGGTGCCAGTGGTTCTGGTAAAAGTACATTACTTCGCTGTCTTAACTTTTTAGAAATGTACGATGAAGGCGAAATTCACTTACAAGGTGAGCGAATTGATCCAAAGCATTCAAATTTAAATAAAGTCCGTGAAAATGTCGGTATGGTTTTTCAGCACTTTAACCTCTTTCCTCATATGACCTCACTAGAAAACATCATAGAAGCACCTATTCACGTAAAAAAATTAGAGAAAGCAAATGCAAAGGATATTGGAACTCAACTTCTCCAAAAAGTCGGCCTTCAAGATAAAGCAGATGTAACTCCTCATCTTCTTTCAGGTGGTCAAAAACAGCGCATTGCCATTGCACGAGCTCTTGCAATAAGCCCTAAGATTATGCTATTTGATGAGCCTACCTCAGCTTTAGACCCTGAACTTGTTGGAGAAGTATTGCAAGTTATGAAAGAACTTGCTGAAGAAGGGATGACAATGGTTATTGTTACTCATGAAATGAATTTCGCAAGAGATGTAGCTGATCGCGTCATCTTTATGGATGATGGAAAGATTGTAGAAGATGCTCCGCCAGCACAATTCTTTTCAGCTCCATCACATGAACGGGCAAAACAATTTTTACGCAACGTTTTATAATGTAACTTTTGTTTCGAACAAAAAAGAATACATTCATACGGTGCACAACTAATCATCCAAATAAAATATTTCAATAACATACTAAAAAACCATCCGTATGATCAATATATAGGAGGGGTTTTATGAAAAGAAAACTATTAACCATTGTTGCTAGCATTACACTATGTACATCTTTCATACTAGGAGCTTGTAGCAAAGAAAGCTCTACTACTTCAACAAATGGTGAAAAAGAATTTCGCTATGCGATGAGTGGATTATACAAACCTTTTAACTATAAAGAAAATGACGGCAAACTTGTCGGTTTTGATGTAGAAATCGGTGAAGCTCTTGCTAAAAAGATGAACATGAAGGCTACGCCAGTTACAAACCCATGGGAAACGCTGATTCAAGGTCTTCAAGCGAAGAAATATGATGTAATACTGGGTAGTATGGCAATTACAGAGGAGCGCTTAAAAGCTGTTAGTTTCTCAAATCCGTACTATCGCTCCGGCGCCCAAATTTTTGTAGCTAAAAAGAATAACGCTATCTCTTCTCCAGAAGATTTAAAAGGTAAGAAAATTGGTGTTGTAAAAGCTAGTACCTTTAAAAATCTTGTTGCAAAATATACGGATCAAATCACAGAATATGACAGCGATATTACTGCTCTTATGGATTTAGAGCCTGGGCGTGTTGACGCAGTAATTACGGATCAAATGGTTGGTCTACGTATGATAAAAGAAGGAAAATCAAATATAAAAGAAGCCGGAAAACCATTAAATCTTGATGAAATGGGAATTGCTATTCGCAAAGATGATAAAGAAATGGTTGAGAAAGTAAATAAAGCGTTAGATGAAATCATTAAAGATGGTACGTATGAAAAGATCAGTAAAAAATGGTTCGGGCGTAATATTCTCGGTGAAGAGGAAAAAACGAAGTAAGTTAGCCATTCAAAAGATTCATAAACAGTGCCCCACTGATTAAATGTTCATTTTATGTGGGGCATTTCATTCTCTACTAAAATCTATACAATATGAGGTGAAACGCATGTTTGAAATTTTTATCTCTTCCTATCCCACACTCTTAAAGGCTACTATTGTCACATTACAATTAACATTAACTTCCCTAGTACTCGGTTCATTAATTGGATTATTATTCGCTTTCTTTCGAATCTCTAACAATAAAGTTTTAAATAGTATCGCTCATGTCTACATTGCTATTATTCGTGGTACACCTTTAATTGTTCAAATTGCCATTCTATATTTTGGAATTACATCCGTTGTTGTTTTCACCCCTTTTTGGGCAGGTGCAATCGCTTTAGCAATTCATAACGGTGCATATATTACGGAAATTTTCCGTGGATCTATTCAATCCGTTGACCGGGGACAATTAGAAGCAGCTCGCTCTTTAGGCATGCCTTATCCTTTAGCTATGCGACGAATTATATTACCACAAGCATTTCGTCTGTCTCTTCCTCCTCTAGGAAACCAATTTATTATCGGATTAAAAGATTCTTCACTTGTTGCTTATGTAGGAATGTCCGAATTATGGGGTTCAGGTTTATCAATTGCAGCAGGTAACTTCCAACAATTAGATACTTACATAATCGTTGGTGCATACTATCTCGTACTTGTTCTTCTATTTACTTATTTTGTTAATCTTTTAGAAAAACGATTACAACGAAAAGAAACTAACTCCGTCCAAGTCCATAAAAGGAACAAAAAGGAAGTTTCTTTATAAGAAAAAGCAAGCCTGAGATGGCTTGCTTTTTCATTGCAAAAATATATTAATTTTTACTGATTTACTTTTTTAATACTCTTTTCTTCTTCTATATGTTCCTCACGATATGAAATATTATGAGGATCTAGTCCATTTCCTAAAGAACCATAGAAATGCTCTCTATGCGGATCCACTAATTCACTTCCTTGATAATACACACGTGGTGTATTCCATAGCGCTGCCAAAGCTTTTGTCATCGGCATCTCATGATAGCGTTCCGGCCACATTTCTTTAATCTTCTCTTTTACTAACGGATAGTATTTAGAACTCATAGCAGGAAACAGATGATGTTCTGTATGATATGAGAAATTGAAATGTAAAACGTCTACCCAACGCGGCACTGTTACTGACAAACAGTTTGCTAACGGATCATTTACTGGAACAATTGGATTTAAGCGGTGATTTGTTGCGATATATGCCATTACAATAAAGTTAGCAATTAACAACGGAATGACATATGCAAATAACCATTTTCCAGGTCCCATAATAAACAATAAACTAATCCAAACTGTCCAAGGCAAAAGAAGTTGAAGCCATACAGATTTTTGATTGGATGACTTGAACTCTTTTATAAAATGAAAGAACATTCGAGTCGAATGCAATGTAAATTGAATTGTTAGTGACAGAAAACTAAAGAATGAACGTACATGTAAAGGCATACGATATACCCAACTCAAAAACTTACTCTTCTTAAGTTTCTCAAGTGTCGGCCATGCATCTGGATCATTCTCTTCATGCTGTGTATGAACATGATGCGTTGCATTATGCCACTTTCTCCAAAGCTTTGGCCCTGTTGATAATGGCATAAATGCAATCGCGCCTAAGAAGTCACGAAGCCATGCCTTTCTTACAACAGTTCCATGTAAAATTTCATGCCCTAAAAATCCTAGTGAAGCAAAACATAATCCAAGAACAATCGCAATTCCTAGATTCGCCCACACATTCAATTCAAATACACCAATCGATATTAACCCCGCCAATGCCACAAGCAAATAAGCCAGTCCACCAAATAAACGAGTAGGCACTGGTTTAAATGCTTTTTTCGGCAAATGTGGTGATACACGTGCTGCATACCACCCAAACGTATGAAGCTCCTTCATCCTTTTGCTCCTTTCTTATGCCGCGCCTTGCGCAACTTACATATATCAATGCTTGCTTCCAGATTGATTTTACTAGATGATCCAAAAAGCATCTATTATAAGGAAAATATACTCACTCTATCGTCACTTATTTTTCGCTTTTATTATCAATGAAAAACATTTCTCTTTTTACTCTCTATCAACCTTTCCACA
The DNA here is from genome assembly GCF_045291115.1 of Bacillus sp. PPSBB_2. Lineage (NCBI taxonomy): Bacteria > Bacillati > Bacillota > Bacilli > Caryophanales > Bacillaceae > Bacillus > Bacillus sp. PPSBB_2. The sequence continues at coordinate 395,612 of NZ_CP147983.1, read as the reverse complement.
TGATGAATCATAACAATAGAATTTCTATATTGTCAACACCTTTTATGACCTAGTAATAAAAGGTGGTTATATTTTTATAATCATACTTTATTTCACTAAAGAAAATGTATAGATTCCATAAGGATTTACCCACTATATATAGACATTTTCTTAAACACCATAGACTCTATCTCATTCAATAACTCCCTATGTAATCAACAAACAGAATCCCTTGAATTTAGTTTTATATAAATCCTACCACTTCATAATGCCCCATCTAATTAATTATATTAAAATAATTTATAACCTCTTTTAATAAAAATAGACTACTTCTAAAACAACACACATGAATTTCATATAATATGGAAATATTAAAAGGAAAATTGTTCTAAAATCAGGAGGTTTCCGCAATGACAAGTGATACATTTCCACAACTGCCGCTATCTTATTGGATTGAATCTACTCAGTTTCCTACTTTCCCTCGTTTATCCGAAAATATAAAGACGAAAGTTGCTATTATCGGTGCTGGTATTACAGGTATTACTACCGCCTATTTACTTGCAAAAGAAGGCATCGATGTTGTTTTAATTGATTCTGGTCGTATTTTAAATGGAACAACTGGGCATACAACAGCGAAAGTAACAGCACAACATGATCTTATTTATGATGAATTAATAAATCATTTCGGTGTAGAAAAGGCCGGGCTTTACTATGAATCAAATAATCAGGCTCTACAATTCATAAATGAAACTGTTCAAACATATAAAATCGACTGTAATTTCTCAAATGAAGATTCATATTTATATACAACTACCGATAACGGATTAAGAAATTTAACGAAAGAATATGAAGCTTATCAAAAATTAAATATACCTTGTGACTATGTTCAATCTCTATCGATTCCTATTCCAGTACAATCTGCACTTGTAATGAAAAATCAAGCACAATTCCATCCCCTTCTTTATTTAAAAACACTTTTAGAAAAGTTTGTGGAGATGGGCGGAAAGCTCTACGAACAAACAACAGCTATGGATGTGGAAAAGGGAGATTATCCACAAATAATTACAAAAGAGGGCCATCATATCACTTGTGAATATGTCGTCTCTTGTTCACATTTTCCTTTTTATGATGCGAATAGCTTTTTCTTTACGCGAATGTACGCAGAACGCTCCTACGCTCTTGCAATAAAAGCAAAAACAGATTATCCAGGTGGCATGTATTTAAGTATTGATGATCCAAAGCGCTCCTTACGCTATATAACAAACAATGGAGAAAAATTAATTTTGATTGGCGGAGAGAGTCATAAAACAGGACAAGGAATAAATACGATGCTTCATTATGAAGCACTCTATTCTTTTGCTGAAGCAACTTTTGGAATAGACGAAGTTCCTTATAGATGGTCAGCACAAGATTTAATCACTCTAGATAAGCTTCCTTATATCGGACATATTAACGAAAGAAATCCAAATATATTTGTTGCAACTGGATATCGCAAATGGGGAATGACAACTGGAACTGCTGCCGCTCACCTACTGAAGGACTCCATCCTAAAAGTTCACAGTCCCTATAAAGAACTGTATGCACCATCACGCTTCCATGCAAATCCAGATATAAAAACGTTCCTCTCCCAAAACATTGATGTTGCGAAACATTTAATTGAAGGAAAGATTGAAACCGCATTACGTAAGCCAGAAGATCTCGAAGTTGGTGAAGGATCTGTCGTACATGTTAACGGTAAACGAGCAGGTGCTTATAAAGACAAAGAAGGAAAATTACATATCGTCGATACAACTTGTACACATCTCGGCTGTGAAGTTGAATGGAATAATGGTGATTGTACTTGGGATTGCCCTTGCCACGGTTCTCGTTTTTCTATTGAGGGGGACGTTATTGAAGGCCCAGCAGATCAACCGTTAAAACGAGTTGATAATGAGTAAACAAATAAAGAAGTTCAACAAAATTACTGTTGAACTTCTTTATTTGTTATAAACCCTTTTCAGATAAAATTCGACACAAGGAGGAAAATATTAACATTAAATAAAATAAAATAATATATTCATCTACAAATTAAAAGGGGTGAATATTATGCAACCTTCAGCTCCACCTCATCTAGAATCTACAGAAACTATCTTTCCAAGCTCTATTACAAAACTTGTTGTTTTTATTTGTTGGCTAGCCATTTTAGTTGATGGATATGATTTAGGTATTTACGGTGCCGTTCTACCAAAGCTCCTAGAAGACAAAAGCTGGGCGCTATCACCAGCGCATGCTGGTACAATTGCAAGCTATGCTTTATTTGGGATGTTTATTGGAGCTATTCTAGTTGGAACGATTACAGATCTAATTGGGCGTAAATGGACGCTTATATGCTGTTTAGCACTTTTTTCTATCACAATGGGTTTAGCGGCTATCGCTCCTTCTCCTGAGTTATTTGGATTATCTCGATTTGTAGGAGGAATCGGATTAGGCGGTGTTATCCCAACAGCTTCAGCACTTACTGTTGAATATTCACCCAAAAAAAAGGCAATCTTTTATTTATGCTCTTATGTTTACTGGCTATCCTTTAGGTATCGTGTTAGGTGCTATTTTGTCCATGCTTATGTTAGCAGATTTCGGATGGAGAATTATGGTTGGTATCGGAATGATTCCACTACTCCTCATTCCTTTCATTATTCGCTATTTACCCGAGTCCATTCAATTTTTATTATCACGTAATCGCCAAGAAGAAGTGAACCAAATTCTTAATCGTTTTCAAATTGAATTTCATGTAAAAGATAAAACTCATCAAGACCCATCTACTATACGAAAGAAAAATGGATTTTTTACTTTATTCTCAAAAGAATACATAAAAGCAACGCTACTTTTTTGGATCACTTATATAATGGGAATGTTTTTAATATATGGTTTAAACACTTGGTTACCACAGATGATGCGCCAGGCAGGATATCCTCTTGGGTCTAGTCTGTCATTTCTACTTATGCTAAATATTACCGCAGCTATCGGCGCTTTATTCGCTGGAGCAATTGCTGATCGTATAGGAGCAAAAATTGTTATTAGCATCTCTTATCTTATGGCAGCCATATGTATCGGACTATTAACAATCAAACCATCTGTTACAATCATTTATCTTTTAATTGGCCTTGCTGGTATTGGATCAGTCGGTATTACTCAAATATTAAATGCATATGTAACACAATACTTCCCATCACATATCCGAGCTACCTCCTTAGGCTGGGGACTGGGGCTTGGCCGAGTTGGTGCAATTGCTGGCCCTATTCTCGTCGGTATTATTATGACAATGCAATATGACTTAGCATGGAATTTTTACTTATTCTCCTTTGCAGGTCTTATCGCAGCTATATCTGTTTTCTTCATTCCTACAAAATAAAAAGAGCACAAACTTACTTGTGCTCTTTTTCATATGCTTCAAACAGCATGTCTCGAAATAATGTATTTAAAATCTCAATATCGATCCCTGATCCCTTTTCAATTCCTTTTACATATTGCCCATAGTAATGAATTTGTTCTTCTAAAAATTGATTTAGCACCTTAATTTTCAATCCAACATCTAATTCAGTACCTGCTTTTTTCTTTATTAACAACTTTTCAATCTCATCTAATACACTACGTTCTAATGGTAATTCTGTAATCAATCGATCAAATTCTACAGGTGGTAAAGTTGCTTTCTCTTCTAGCCACTTACAAGCTAAAATAGGGCGTAATACATAAAAGTACTTTTTCAACTTTACATTCTCACCTTGCAAAAATTCACGATAATTTTTCGACGCCATATGTAAATAATGATATATCGTTGCTTTTGGATCAAAATTCTTCTCACTCATCTGTTGAAGTAGTTCTGGAAAATTAGAGTTTTTCGAATAAAAAATTGGTGATCGAATCCACTCAAGTAAAGCTGGGTTCGACTTCGCGAATAGTTGCAACGCCTTTTTAATATCCCAACCACTTATATCTAAATCATCACTAATTGGATATTCAATTACATCTCGTTTGTCATGAATTGATAAATACCATTCTACCGGATGTATATAAACAAACCTAACATCATAATCGCTATCTTTCGATGGAAACCCCCAAGCACGACTCCCTGATTCCACCGCAAATAAAATTTTTACATCATTCTCTTTTTCAATTCTTTCTAACTCCAACTCGATTTTCTCTCTCATTTCATAACATCTCCATTTTTTGATTATTTCCCTGGAAATTCGACAATACACTATTAATTTTACTACATACTAAAAAAACTGTCAGAAATTACTGACAGCCTAATGAAACGTCTATTGTTGCTTTTCAATTACAGTAGCAGCAATTCGTTCAAACTCTTTTTGAATCTCCTCTTTATATGCATCTACTATTGAAAAATCCATAGCAGCAATATAAATTCGTTCTAATTTATCACGAATCGATTTTGCTTTCGCTAAGAAAGACATCGCCTCATTCATTTTTGCTTTATATTGAATGGAAACATCACGAATTTCCTTCGCATATTTCTCATCCGTCCCTGGCGTAACAATAAGGGCATACATATCAATAATTTCATCACCCTCGCGACTTGGAAAATATTCATGTGGTGCGGTGCTATCAAAAATTGCAAAACCTAATTCTCTTACGATAACCATATCAAGACTATTCGGGTCAAATCCGCAATGATATACTTCAACTTCAAACCCTTTTTCTTCAGCTGCCTTAGCTAACTTTTTGAGCATCGTCGATTTTCCAGAGCCTGGGCGCCCTTTTATAAAATAACGATGTGGTAACCCTTCTGTTAAATTAGGAACAAAATCAACTGCTCCTTTCGGTGTAGCAGCTCCTAAAAAACGATGTTTTACAAGCGATTGTCTCCCGCTTTTATCTGCAAATAATTTCTGGATTAGCTGATTGGTTAGTTCATTTGCTTTATTAAAATCTATATTATCAATATATATCTTCTCCCACTCATCATGTATAACCAATGCCTCTTTAAAACGTGCGTAAGCAGACTGAAAAGCTTTGCTTGCTTCTGAAACAAATCTTTCAATTTCTAACTTCTGCTTTCTTAGTTTATCTGAGTCCCAAGCAATTCCTAAATTTATATACTCTTCAACAACTCCTGGCATTTTTGGCTCAATAACATGCGGCGATGTCCCATCAACAATTCCTACTTTTAATTGTGGGATAATTACACCATCAACCGATTTATTATCAGAAGAACAATGTAAAAATTCAATATCATATCCTTTTTCAATCCATTCACGACCTATTGCCTTTATTAAAGAAGATTTTCCCGTTCCTGGGCCACCCTTTAAGATAAATAATCTGTCTAATCCTTTTAAATTCTCTTCGTATAAATTGTGAAATCCCCTAGCTGTATTACCACCAGCATAATAATTTAATACATTTCCTGTCACTGCACTCACTCCTTCGCAGCATTCTATTTACATAAGCTACAATATGCGAGCAGCTTTATTTGGGTGAATACCTATTTTGTATTGCACGCAAAAAGGAAATGAATTACAATTTAACTATCAGAAAGTTCCAATTTTAAAAACTGAATACTTCTTTATCAAGAGAGGCAGAGGGACCGGCCCTTTGAAGCCCAGCAACCTCAGTTTATACGAACTGAATAGGTGCTAATTCCTGCAAAATGCAATGCATTTTGGAAGATAAAACTCAACTAGCATGTAAAGCTCATCTTTCTTGATACTGAAGGATGAGCTTTTTATTATTTGAAAAACATATATTGGAGGTATGTAAAATGAAAGTAATTGATTTATCACAAACATTTGAAAATAATATGTCTCAATTTCCTGGAACACCTAAAATACAACTAGAAGCTGTTACAAGTGTTGAAGAATCAGGATATCAAGTTACAGATTTTCATTCTGTCGTTCATGTTGGCACGCATTGTGATGCTCCTGCGCATTTTATTTCAGGCGCAACGACCATCGATCAATTACCGCTGGATCAATTTGTAGGTGAAGCTGTTCTTATAGATGTAACACATATTCAAGAGCGAAAATTACCTAAGACAGTATTGCATAATACTGACATAAAAGAAGGTGATATTGTTATTTTTCATTCTAATCTATCCACAAAATGGAATACAGAAGCTTATGAGAAGGAAGCATTTTATCTTTCTGAAGAATTAGCTAAAGAACTAGTGCGATTAAAAGTAAAATCTATCGGTTTAGATTTCATTTCTCCTGATGAAGTCACAACAGAAACATCACCGATTCATCACATATTACTAGGGAATGATATTTACTTAATTGAAAACTTAACAAATCTAGATGCTATCGAAGCAAAACGTTTCTTTTTCTCAGCAGCACCTTTAAAAATTAAAAATAGTGACGGTGCTTTCGCAAGAGCATTTGCTGTTATTTTTTAAACACAGCCTATAAAAAAAGCAAAGGCCACTACTGGTCTTTGCTTCTATATTTTCTATTTAAATTAAGAAAGAATTGTTCCACACGAGGACGCACCCAAGCTAAACAATCTATCTCTTTCTTCTTTGTGCAAGCTATCTCTTCTCCATCTACCATTTCAACAAGTTCTAGTTCTAACAGTTGCCTCGTGAATGCTAACATATTCACTTCTTCGGATGGATACTCTTCTTTTAATTTCTCCTCAATTTCCCCCAATAAAAAACCGTCACGCATCATTGCCAATGCATCAATCCAAAGTGGCGGCATTTCATATTTTTCTCCTGTAATTGTATCTTTTACAATATAATTCTTTTGCTCTTTTCGAAATTGAATCGTGTGTAAACATACAGTCGAATTTAATGTTAATTCCATCATACCACCTCTTTCATAATATCTGCATAGAAAAAAGGATGCGTGTGCACCCCTTCTTATCTTTTCATAACACTACTGAACCGCTACATGAGCAATCAATCTCATGTCGATATTTTCCTCCATTATAAACGAAGTATTTTATAAAAAAACCCTTCTTGAAACATTTTATAAAATGTTTATATTTACACAACAAGAACACTTTTCTGAAAAATCTTTTCTCCCAATACATTAAAAGGTCGGCAAAAAAATTTCTACTTTCGTTCCTACTCCTACACTACTTTGGATCGTGATACTCCCTTGATGTTCCTTAATAATTTTATATGTAATCATTAATCCAAGTCCTGTACCAGTCTCCTTTGTTGTGTAAAACGCCTTGCCGATTTTTTCTAACTTCTCATTCTCTATACCAAATCCTTGGTCTTCAACAGAAATACACAAATGTCCTTGCGTTTTTTGATATGCACGGATATGAATTTCTCCACCCTCTGGCATTGATTCTATTCCATTTTTAATGATATTTAATAACACTTGTTTTAATTGCTTATCATCACCGTTTATAGCCGGTAAATTCCCATCTACTTGTAAATGACATTTAACTCTATATTGCGTTGCATAACTTTCCATTAGATGCACAACATATAGAAGGATGTCTCGTATATTACACCTTTCATAATTTGTTGGCTTTGGTTTTCCTAACAACATCAATTCACTAACAAATCCATTGACTCTTTCAATTTCTTGTAGCATAATGTCGTAGCTCATCGTATCAGTTGGATTTCTTTCTTTTTGCATTTGCGTAAACCCTTTTAACGCTGTTAGCGGATTTCGAATTTCATGGGCAATTGTTGTAGACATAGTCCCAATCACAGCTAAATTTTCCGTCTCTTTCATATTGTTCATCATTTCAACCACTGTTCTTACATAAGATTGAAATCGTTTTAATAAAGAATGTGAAATAATGAAATAGAATATACATAAAACAAGTGGAATTACCACTTTTAAATCTTGTAATAGCAATGTGAAAAATACGTACTTTCCAATTACACTAAAGGAAACTAAATAAAAGTATTTTCTATTCACGAAAACTGGGGCAAATAAAATTAATAACATTTCTACCATACTACCATGTTCAAAAGGTCTATCCGTTCGCAAATAAATCATTAAATTATTCACAAGATTGATAAACATGTACCCAAATAAAAATAAATATTTTACAGAATATACATACCCTCTTTTTTGAAGATATATAGAAATAGGAAATAATGCTATTACAAATATAGGCACACCTATCCCAAGACTGCCTTCTGGCCAACCTACCGCTGTTCCACTAATATTCATAGCAGGATATACAAAATAATATATAGCGTCATATAAAAAGAATATAATATAAAATAATAATATAAATACCTTTAAGGCTCTTCTTTCTTCATAAATCAAGCTCTTGTATTTATTCATATAAAAACTCCCCTTGATCGATACAAAAAACTTTCATTGTTATCTCCTTAAAGTATAAGTATGAAATTGCTTTCAGGGCAATATTTAACCTTATAATAATGAAAGGAAGGAGATCTCCCCTTCCTTTTGGTAACAACTTACATCCATCTTACCCTGTCATGTAACAATCCATCCGTAAAATTATTATGCCCTATTACAAAATCCTTCATATATAAATTTAAATACTCACCGTACTTACTTTCTGTATTTAATAACAACTCCTCAACGTAATAAGCACCTTGTTCAAATTGATCTAAAAGTAAACTGGACAAGCCCGCATAAATCCCGCACCCTACTTGAAAATACGTTGCATTCGTTTTATATTTACGAAAAACTTGGCTACTATTCATCACATTATACATATATGTCTCACTATTTTCATAAACGAGTAACACACCGACCAAGTCCTCTCCAGCAACCTCTTCTTCCGCTGGATTAAACACTTTACGATTCCAGTTCCATAAATCTTCTACTTGATCTAAGTTCTGTCTAATTATATTTGTTGTATACTCATTAATTCGGTAAAGAAAACCAACTTCCATATTAAAGTTTTTCCCTAAAATTAATACTTCCTCATGTGGCATTAAACAACCATAGAATTCTTTTTCTCCTAACTTCACTTTATACTCTGAAGCATATACATCTTCATAAAAGTAAAGAGGACGATGATGACTCATATACATCGGATAACTCCAGATTGCTTCATCTAAAAATCGCTCTACTGCCCATGAAGCATAAAGTGTATGTGGCTTTATAAGTGCTGTATCATTTAAAAACGATGTGTCATGTTCTACAATATAACATGCTCTTGGCCTTTCATTTGGTCGTTCCTTCATAAGCTCAACAACCATCCATTGAACAACACCTGGATTCATACCTGAACCTATAATCGCTTTTGTATTTGTAAATTTCTCTTTCTCCTTCTCAAACCTTGTATATCTTTCCGTAAGCTGAAAGCCGATTAAGCTATCGTCCTGATCTACTGCCTCATTTTCCAAGGCTGAATTAATATAACAAATTCCTAGTTCATTACAGCAGCTTAATACTCTAATTGTATCTGCCCCTGAAACATCAATCACAACACTCGTTCTTTTTTCTTTTAAATGCTTTTTAAATTCCACTACATTTTGAAGGTTTATTTCATATAAATATAATTGATCTTTCAAATTCGAAAACAACTCATCGTAATAATTCCTATCTTTTTGTTTTATATCCACCAAATGAAATTTAGCATTCTTTAATACTTCATAAATTGGATCTTTTTCATTTGCTATCGCTTGATTTAAAATTGCTAAAACTGCTTTTGCTGCTCCACCAGCACTACCAAGCAATGTAATTGATAACGAATTCGGAAACTGCTCCACAAACAAAACCCCTTTAATAAATTAGTTGAGCAGCTCCTCCTCAAAAAATAAATTGAATATATAATAAGATAGCTCGTACACAATGTTTATAAGTTAGTGCAAAGTTACCTTTTAAAAAATCACACTATACTATGCTTATATTCAATTCATTTTCCCCTCATCTCCAAATTAAACTAAAACAAATAGGCTCGACCTTTTCTTCTGCATATAAAAGAAAAAGCCAGCCCTTTCAACTAGCTTACGGACAATGGACAGATTTTACATGTTGAATATTTACATACATTTTCGCATCACGTGCTTTTGATATTTCAATATGACCTTCATCAATTTTCGCCATTTTTCCAATTTTATTGGACTCCTCACCTAAATCGAACACCATAATTTTCCCAGCCATTTTAATAAGCTGTTCTTCAAACGTTCGAGCTAACGTAATATTTAACGGATTCACGGGGAGTTCATTTTTATTGAGGGCATAAGGCACTTGATTTTCTTTATACGGAATTAACCATTTCAAGTGTTTTAAAGATATATATACAGTTTTATAAACTGGACTATAAAAAACAATATAATCGTTCATCACACTTGTAACATAACCATGTATTGGAGCATTTCCGGCTACATAAATTTCCGTAAAAATCCCTTTAGATGTACTTAATACTTTCCTCAAAGAAATTGAAGGAGACTCTCTCTTAATTACAGAATCCACATCTGGTTTTGAGATTTCTTCATCATTTGATCTTAAAAACTTATAATATTGTACATGATATAAAGATATATATACGTAGTCTTGTCCATTGTAAAGAACAACGATATCATTTCCTACATCAATTAATACACCTTTAAATCTTTTTTCACCGATTAATTTAACATATATATTTTCTCCAATACTTTTGTTTAACTCATTCATCTATATCCTCCTTCCTACGAATTTCTTCTTATCTGTCTTCCATTTCTAAAAAAATAATCAGGGCAAAGTTCTGTTTTAATAGTAAGTAATTCCTTTTCATACTATCGAAATAAGAAATTGTTCTTCTCTTTCCCTCATAATGCCCCTCTTATTTATTAAACATTATTCATCTTCATTCTTTTTACATTTAACTACTTGACTCACACTCTTAATATGAGACTTAATTACATAAATAACTTCATCGCCGTTTACTAGTGTAATACAGCCATAGTGTACCTCACTTAATAAACCTTCCACACACTCTGGACCGCCACGATTAATTTTTACCCACTTATACTTCAAGTCTTTTAATATATCTAAAAAAGTATCCTCATCAGAGCAGAAACATGAACTATAGCAATCGCCACATTTACTTTCTTTCACTTTCTTCACTAGACTCTTCACATGTTTCAACTGATAATATACTAATTCACCATGAGGTAACTGTAACGTTAGATAATCTTTTCCTAACGATACGAGCTCACCAACTCGACTTTCTGGTCCACGAAGGTTTACTTTTACAGTCTCACCAACTAAACATTTAATTTGGTCACAGCATAATACATTCTCCAATTTCGTATCCCCCTCGTAGAATATAGTTTAGATCAGTATTTCTGCTTTCTAATTACCCTGATTTTTAAAAAAATAGATAACAAGATTCCTTACGGAATTTGTTTCGATATTATTGAATTTCCCAGATACAATGGATGTATGGAAAGGATCCATCGGGAATTTGCTCATTTCCCCTGTAGCTCTGTCTACGATAAAAAGTCTGTTACCCGAGCCATTGCTATCACTACCAACACACTAGCTGTTTCGATAACTGATTGGGCTTTTGGATAGTAGTTCAAAAGGTAGCCCCCAAAAGTTGTCATTGTATTCTCGTAGGCGAGGTTGTGGTTACGCAATGAGCTTCTGGGAAATCCCATNTGAAAATACGCCCTTAACCAAACAAGGCAATCGTTATCTTCGCTATTACTTAGTTGAGGCTGCCAATTCAGTAAGAAGATATTTGCCTGAATATCAAGCATTTTATCAAAAGAAATACAAAGAAACACCCAAACATCAACACAAAAGAGCCATCGTCTTAACCGCAAGAAAATTTGTGCGTCTGGTGGATACGCTACTACGTAACCATCAACTCTACACGCCACCAAGGAGCGTGATAGAAAAATAACACTTTGTTATTGACGCAATCTTGGAAACGGCCCGAAAAAATTTCATTTTTGGTCGGGTCTATTTCCGTATGCTGAAAAAATCGCACCTAGAAAAAATCAGTCTTGTTTTACTCTTGACTTATTACCACTAGACTTTCTTATTATCTTCCTCTACTTGATTGTCTTTGTGCACGAGCACGACCTGAATTATCGCTACTTTCCTTACTATCGTCGCTCTCATCGCTCTCTCCGCATGCTAAAGCATTATAGTTAACACTTTTAATATGCTTTATTGCAATTAATATAATTTCTTCTTTTACGATTAATGTTACGAAGTCACAAGAAACATCTTGCAAAATGCCTTCCACTTTCTCTGGACCGCCGCGATTAATTTTCACCCAGCAATATTTGAAACTTTCAAGTAGTGCTTCAAAATCTTCTGCACAGGCGCAATCTTCCCACTCACAATCACTTGATCCACATTCTTTCGCATTTTTTGTAATACTTTTTAGATGTTTAAGTTGATAGTAATAAAGCTCACCTTTTTCATTCTTCAATACGAAGTAGTCCTGACATACTGATATTATTGTTCCTTTTTGAGATTCTGGACCACCCCTGTTTACTCTCACAAAAGATCCAATTAAGTCTTTCAGAAAATCACAATGAAATAAACTCACGAGAAAACCCCTTCCATTAATTTATAAGCTTTTGCACTGATAGTATATGTATCTGTACAGGTTACGTTCTCTATGTTTGTCCTAGCTAGAAAAAAATATGCTTTTAACATGGTAGACTACTACCTATCAAAATTTGAAGAAAGGCTAAGAACTCCTTATGTTTTTGATATCTTCAAACAAAAAATCCCTTATGAAGATACATTTCTGCATATCTTCATAAGGGATTTCCCATAGTTTAATCTTCGTCTTTAACATCCATATCTTCTGGAATTGGTTCGTTCAATATTTCTTCCACTAATTGCTTATATTTCTCCATTTGTTCTAAATGCGTATTGAATTGTTCTTTATTTACTAAATATTGCTCTCCATCGAATAGCGCACGAATTTTCTTTTGCTGAATTAACTCTTCAATATACGATTTTGGTAAATTCAAATACTCCGCAGTCTCTTCTATTGTTATATACAATGCGTTCATTCCTTTATTATTTTTTCATCTATACTGTATCTTACTTTACTTTATTTTTGTAAACAAATAAAAAAGATTTTGTAAATGCAGTTCAAAAAGCAGGTAGATGCATTCCATATATTGTATAGTATTATATAGTAAGAATTTTTTAAATATAGAATGGTATTACCCATTTACACAAAGGAGAGTTAACATATGGCTACTCGTCACATCATTACAATGTTAGAAAAAACACTACAAGTTGAAACAGAAAACACAATTTCTCATTTGAATGTATCTTTATCTGATCGTTTTCTTTCTCAAAGCACAGCAATACATGAAAACAATTGTTATCATACAATTGGTGAATGGTACAAAAATCATTTCTTATTCCAACAAGATGATTTCCTTTGGGCTAAATATGCCTTCTATGACGCATATTGTGAAGCCATCCAAAAACAAGGTCATCTTACAAAACGCGTCCGTCAAATATTAGAATCATTGGCTCGAAAACACGGAAAACAGTATATTGCTTCTATACTAAATATGCCATTTCCTAATAAACGCGCTAAAGGGACAGCGTAATTTAGCCATGTTCTGTGTAAGCAAAACATAGCTAAATTGTTTTCTAGGATGCTTTACCAATAAAATGTTCATATCATATGAACTGATGAAACCGGTGTCATTATAATGATAGAAAATATAGTAAACAGGAAAACCCCCACGTACATCTCTCATTCACTTGAATAGAGAAATACGTGGGGGTATACTTGTTCCTTATTATTTCATCATCTGCTTAATCAGTTCGCGATTTCTCTTCTTAAATACTTCATTATGAGAAGAAACCATTCCGTACTCACTTGCATCTGGTTGGATAAATTGTTTTGCTTTATTCACAGCATTTCCAGCATCTTGGAATGCACCTGCAATTAAGTGTAGTTTCCCTTCGTGCTTTAAAATATCTCCAGCAGCATATAATCCATCTACTGAAGACTCACTATTTGCATTACCTGCAATATAATAATTATCTATAATTGCAACGTCTAACTCACTATTTTCTAATAATGTAATGTCGCGTTCATATCCATGATTAATAATAACTTCATCAATAGGTAAATGAGAAACCTCACCTGTTTCATGATTTGTTAATTCTACATATTCAATCGCTTCATGATTATCACCGGCAATTAATTTTGTAATCGATGTATTAAAGAAACACTCCGCTGAGCTGTTCATAAGTTGTTTTACTTGTGCTTCATGACCAGATAATTCTTCTTTTCTATAAGTTACATACACTTTTTTCGCAATTGGTTCCAATTCATTTGCCCAATCAACAGCAGAATTGCCTCCACCGGAAATAATAACTGTTTTACCTTTAAAACGCTTTAAAGATTTAACTGTATAATTTAAATTCGATACTTCAAATCGCTCAGCACCTTCAATAGATAACTTTTGCGGTTTCAATATACCACTTCCTGTTGCGACGATAACTGTTTTTGAAAAGTGTTCTTCGCCAGTACTTGTTTTTAATGTAAAAGTACCATCTTGATTACGAATAATCGATTCTACTTTTGTATCTAATACAACTTCCGGCTTAAATGTTAACCCTTGCTGTACAAGTTGTTCAATTAACTTATCACCTGTAACTGGCAATAGTCCTCCTACATCCCAAATCATTTTTTCCGGATACACATGTATTTTTCCACCTAAATGTGGTTGAAATTCTATTATTTTCGTTCTCATTTCTCTGAGTCCACTATAAAAAGCTGAATAAAGCCCTGCAGGTCCTCCGCCTATCACGGTTACATCAAACAATTCTTCTCGATTCATTCGTGCTCACTCCTCAGCTATTAATCGTTGATTATCATTCTCAATAAAATATAACCTGTTTCCGCAAAATTTACAATCAAAATTACTATTGACAATACACCTATATAAAATTATATTATTTAAAGAATCAATAGTGATAATCATTATCATTTTGTTAATAATTAGCAAATTTGAGATTACATCTTCTTTCATTAATATGGTTATTACTATATTATAAAATCTCATATTCAAGATTTTTAATAAATTATTTTGCATTACCACTACTATTTCAAAAAGATTGCAGTTAAACAAATTATTGTATACACATATCATCTATGTTAAAGGAGAAAGACGATGAAAAAGTTATTTATTTCACTAACAGTCCTTTTCGTTCTTGTTATGAGCGCTTGTAGCAATAGCTCTACAGACAAAAAGAACGATGCAAAAGGTAGCAAATCAGAAACAATTACATACCAATCTGAAGATGGTAAAAAAGTAGAAGTTCCTGCAAATCCAAAACGCGTTGTTGTATTATCATCATTCGCTGGTAACGTAATGTCATTAGGTGTAAATCTTGTTGGGGTAGATTCATGGTCTAAACAAAACCCACGTTTTGATAGCAAACTTAAAGATGTTGCTGAAGTATCTGATGAAAATGTTGAAAAAATCGCTGAACTAAATCCAGATTTAATCATCGGTTTATCAAATGTTAAAAATGTCGATAAGTTAAAGAAAATCGCGCCTACTGTAACATACACTTACGGAAAAGTTGATTACTTAACACAGCATTTAGAAATCGGTAAGTTATTAAATAAAGAAAAAGAAGCAAAAACTTGGGTTGATGACTTCAAGAAACGTGCACAAGAAGCTGGTAAAGAAATTAAAGCAAAAATCGGTGAAGATGCAACAGTTTCTGTTGTAGAAAACTTCAACAAACAGCTTTATGTATACGGCGAGAACTGGGGCCGCGGAACAGAAATCCTGTACCAAGAAATGAAATTAAAAATGCCTGAAAAAGTAAAAGAAAAAGCATTAAAAGAAGGTTACTACGCATTATCTACTGAGGTATTACCTGAATTTGCTGGTGATTACTTAATCGTAAGTAAAAACAAAGATACTGATAACTCATTCCAAGAGACAGAATCATATAAAAACATCCCAGCAGTAAAAAATAATCGCGTATATGAAGCAAACATGATGGAATTCTATTTCAATGATCCACTTACATTAGATTTCCAACTAGACTTCTTCAAGAAGAGCTTTCTTGGTAAATAATACAAACATGAGGAATTCTTAATTTAAGAATTCCTCTTCCTTTATTCTATGAACAGAAAAGATGTGAAACGAATGACAAAAGATCATGACAATCCACGTTCTATAGCTTTTACATACAAACTAATTTTAAGCTTAATTGCATTCTTTCTTATTTTTATGGTTGCAATGGTATTAGGTGCTGCAGATACTTCGATAAAAGATGTATGGTTAGCACTCACTTCCTCCGCTAAAGGAGACAAAATATCTATTATTCGAGAAATACGTTTACCACGTGAAGTTGCTGCTATTTTTGTAGGAGCTGGATTAGCCGTTTCTGGGGCAATTATGCAAGGATTAACACGAAATCCACTTGCGGATCCTGGATTATTAGGGCTATCTGGTGGAGCAAATGCTGCGCTTGCACTGACACTTGCTTTCAACCCTTCCATCAGCTATCTTTACTTAACATTAGCTTGCTTTATCGGTGCGGCAATTGGCGCAATTATGGTATTTGGAATTGGTATGGTGAAAAAAGGCGGCCTTTCTCCTCTTCGAATTGTATTAGCAGGCGCTGCAGTTTCAGCATTTCTACTCGCAATTTCAGAAGGAATCGGCATTTACTTTAAAATTTCACAAGATGTATCACTTTGGAATGCTGGGGGCGTAATTGGAACAACTTGGAGCCAATTAAAAATTATTATTCCAGTCATTTCAATTAGTATCTTTATCGCTATCTTACTAGCAAAAAAATTGACAGTTCTTAGTTTCAGTGAGGAAGTGGCTATTGGACTAGGTCAAAAAATTATTGTTATTAAAACTATTTTATTTATCATTATTATCTTACTTGCAGGTGCATCTGTAGCGCTTGTTGGAAATATGGCATTTATCGGCTTAATGGTACCTCACATGGTACGCCCAATTGTCGGTCCAGATTACCGATTTGTTATACCGATGTCAGCAATTGCTGGAGCTTCCTTTATGCTACTTGCAGATACAATCGGACGTACTATTAACGCTCCATACGAAACACCAGTTGCGGCAATTGTTGCGATTGTAGGGTTACCATTCTTCCTATTCATTGTACGTAAAGGAGGAAAAACATTCTCATGATGCAATCTATTTTAAGAAAACAGCGTCTCATTATACTCGCTTTACTTATAGTAATCATCACAACCATTGTAGTTGGAATGGGACTTGGTTCAGCGTCTTTATCTTATGATCGACTACTCCCAACATTAATGGGGCAAGGGACTTTTAAAGAGGAGTTTGTTTTATACTCTTTAAGACTACCTAGAATTGTCATTACATTATTAGCTGGTATGGCTCTCGCCTTATCAGGGGCTATTCTGCAAGGAATTACCCGAAATGATTTAGCTGAACCTGGTATTCTTGGTATTAACTCTGGGGCCGGTGTTGCTGTTGCTATTTTCTTTTTATACTTTCCAATAGATGTAGGTTCATTTCTTTACTTACTACCTGTAGTTGGATTTATCGGAGCATTTCTGACAGCTGTTCTAATTTACGTATTTTCATATAGTAAATCAACTGGACTTCAACCAATCCGATTAACATTAACCGGTATCGGTTTTGCATTTGCACTATCTGGAACGATGATTGTCCTTATTTCATCCGCGGATCGTATGAAAGTAGACTTTATTTCAAAATGGATTGCCGGAAATATTTGGGGAGATGACTGGATCTTCGTTTTAGCAATGCTCCCATGGTTAATCGTATTCATTCCGTTTATTTTCTATAAAGCAAATCGATTAAACATTTTAGCATTAAACGAACCAGTCGCAATTGGCGTTGGAATTGAAATTGAAAAAGAACGCAGGTACTTATTAGTTGCAGCCGTTGCACTTGCAGCTGCAGCTGTTTCCGTAACAGGAGGAATTAGCTTTATCGGATTAATGGCTCCTCATATTGCGAAATCTTTAGTAGGTCCAAGACATCAAATTTTCATGCCTATCGCCCTTTTAATCGGCGGATGGCTATTATTATTAGCAGATACAATCGGACGAAATATCGTTGATCCTAATGGCATTCCAGCAGGTATTGTCGTTGCTTTAATTGGGGCTCCTTACTTTATGTATTTGTTGCTTAAAAAAGCGTAAAAGACACCCTCAAGATCTTTCCTTGAGGGTGTCTTTGTTTCATTCTACTGCTGCCCATACCCTTCAAACTTCTTCGCCAAATTCTCCATCTCATCTTCTGGCAATAGCTTTGGTTCCCCAATGCTTTTCGTTTGATAATAAATTTGAGCACAAAACTCAATCTCTTCTGCAACAGTAAACGCCATTTTTATATTATTTGCACCAGCAATTAAACCGTGATTTGCAAGTAGCACAGCTCGGCGATCAATCATGCCTTCAAAAGCAGCATCCGCTAATTGCTTCGTACCAAATGTTTCATACGGCGCACAGCGGACATTCGGGCCTGCAAAAGCAATTAAATATGACACAGCCGGAAGCTCCCATCCTAATGACGCAATCGTCTTCGCGTAAGGAGAATGTGTATGCACAAGCGCATTTATATCTTCACGCTTCCTATAGTAAATAAGGTGCATATCTAATTCACTTGATGGTTTTCTCTCTCCTTCTACTACTTCACCATCTAGGTTTAATATAACTACATCTTCAGGTTTTGTTTCATAATACTCTAAACCACTTGGGCTAATCGCAACAAGACCTTGTTCACGATTAAAGATACTAATATTACCACCCGTCCCCTTTGTTAAACCACTAGAAATCATTTTCTTTCCATACGCTACAATTTCTTCTCTTTCTTTTTGTAATAACATATACATCCCCCTAAGTATGAAGCTTATGATGACTGACTTTTACATTTATCTACTTATTGAAATAGCTTTTTTAAATTCTCCGTAAACGGTGCCTTTACAATCCCTTTTTCTGTAACAATCGCTGTTACATTTTCATGTGGAGTAACATCAAATGCTGGATTATATACTTTACTTTCTTTCGGAGCAGAATATTGTCCGAAGCGATTAATCACTTCCGAAGCATCTCTTTCCTCGATGGGAATTTCTTTTCCTGTCGGTGTTTTTAAGTCGATTGTCGGTGTTGGCGCTGCTACATAAAACGGAATGTTGTAGTACTTAGCTAAAATAGATACGCCTAATGTGCCAATTTTATTTGCTATATCACCGTTCGCTGCCACACGATCGCATCCAACGATTACTGCATCAATCTTCCCTTGTGACATGACCATAGCTGCCATATTATCCGTAATAACAGTAACATCAATTCCCGCTCGCTGTAGTTCTAATGCCGTTAACGTTGACCCTTGTAATCTTGGACGTGTTTCATCCGAAAAGATTTTTAAGTCCCATCCTTTTTCTTTCGCTAAGTACATTGGAGCCGTCGCAGTACCATACTTAGTCGTCGCTAACGCACCAGCATTACAATGTGTTAATACTCCCATTCCATCATGGAATAATGTTAATGCATGTTCTCCAATTTGACGGTTAATTTCTTCATCTTCTCTATGAATCTCTTTTGCCTCTTCTAGTAATCTATTTTTCAGCTGTGAGATTGATAAATGAATATTATCTGTCGCTACACTTTCCATTCTTTCAAGTGCCCAAAATAAATTTACGGCAGTCGGTCTTGATGTCGCCAAGTATGTACATACCTTTCTTACTTCATCCATAAATCCTTCTTCCGTACCTTCAGCAAATTCCTTTATCCCTAAATACACTCCATAAGCTGCTGAAACACCAATCGCTGGTGCACCTCGTACTTTCATTACTTGAATGGCATCCCACACACTTTCAGCTGTTTTAAAAGATTCATAAACAATTTCATTCGGTAATAACGTTTGATCTAACAAAACTAAAGCATCATCTTTCCACTGAATTGGTATTAATTGCTCTTCCATCATATTCTCCCCTTACTCCGCGTAGTGCATTGACTGTTCTTTTAACGTTTCTACAAAACTTGTACCCGTTCTATATTGATTCGCTCGTAAAATAAAACTCTTCGCTACTTTAAGACAAATTCGCTCCGCTCTAGCACGTGCTTCCTCATTCTCAATACAAGTAATATCTTTTACTTTCGCTAATCCAACAATACGGCGGATTAATTCAAGACCTGTCACTGCAGCTGTATCCTCTAATACAGATTGTAAATAGGCTTCGTTAAAGCCTTCTTCCTTCGCCATAATCTCGGTCACATGAATATCCCAAGCATCTAAAAACTTCTTCTTAAATAAATCAATTACCTCTACCATCGTAGTTTGTAACCAATCCATATACGTATCTTTCTCAGCTCCAGGTAGCATCGTTGCATCTGCATTCACCCAAGCAAACATTAAATTCGCCATTACATTCCCGACGTCATATCCCATAGGTCCATAAAAAGCAAACTCAGGATCAATAACCTTTGTAGAATCATCTCTTACAAAAACAGAACCAGTATGTAAATCACCATGAATAAGCGCCTGTGCATTCGTCATAAAAGAAAATTTACGTTTCGCTACTTCCATACGAAGCTCTTTATCACTATAAATATGCTCCCTAATCCATCCCTCATTTAAAGGAAATAACTCATTACGCTTATTATGATTTGTAAATGGTTCTGAATATACGAGGTCCTCTGTAATCTCACATAATTCAGGATTTATATAATTCTTCACAAGTTCCTTCTTCTCTTTATGATTCATTACAACATCCGATGTTAATAAAAGTGTATTTACCATAAAAGTAGTTAAGTCGTCAGCAAGCCGCGGAAATATTTGATGATTTATAAGTGCTGTACGTAATATTGTGTGATTCGATAAATCTTCCATTACGCAACAGTTCATCACACTATCAAATAAATACACCTTAGGAACAAGTCCAGGTGCTAACTCATCCTCTAACTGCAAAACATCTGATTCTATGCGAATACGATTCGTCGACAACTTAAACTCATCTGAAATGCGAGCTGTATCCCCAGCTTGCTTTACGATGACAGACATGTTCTCTTTTTCATCCCAAACGCGGAACACATAATTTAAATTGCCATCACCTATTTCTTTACACTTCAGCCCCTTTGCATGTTCAAACTTAGATAATTTCTCTTTCACATATGCAATCACATCTTTAGCTTCCATTAAAAAATACTTTGTGA
Organism: Bacillus sp. PPSBB_2; assembly: GCF_045291115.1. NCBI lineage: Bacteria > Bacillati > Bacillota > Bacilli > Caryophanales > Bacillaceae > Bacillus > Bacillus sp. PPSBB_2. Next base: position 374,564 of record NZ_CP147983.1, on the reverse strand, counting down.
ACTTAGACATGGTTTCCCCTCCACACCAATTGTAAGCGTTTTCTAAAAGCTATAAAAAATAATAGGTTGAATTTTTTCATCCTATAAATATGTATTCTTCTTTTTGAAAGGTATATCTAGGTTTTATTATATCTCGTTAGCACTTTGAGTCAATATTTCTAACTATCATCGTAATATACTTCCTAATTATATATTCGAGATGACAAAAATTGTTCAAAAAGATTTCGATTCATTTTATTTTATTTATCGCACAATTCTTTGTAAAATAGAAATAAGCAGTTCCTTTTCAAATACATAACTTCTAAGAAATATTTCCTTCCTAAGAATTTACACTTACACCATATCTCTAACATACACACTACTCTTTCAAACAATCATTGAAAATTTATAAACTTAAAGTTACCTTTCCATTCTCTGTTAGCCTTAATTGAGAATAAATATTAATTAAATCGGTATAAAGTTGGTTTATTCTCTTGACAAAATAACCACTTCTATATGATAATTAATATCGAATTAGAATTATTATAGTTAATTAAAAAATATATTTTATGAGCACACTATTTTTTGATGCTCAAAACCAACATTTAGGAGGAATTTTAATATGTTATTAATCGGCACAGAAGTAAAACCGTTTAAAGCTAATGCTTACCATAATGGAGAATTTATCCAAGTTACTGACGAAAGTTTAAAAGGAAAATGGAGTGTAGTTTGTTTCTACCCAGCTGACTTCACATTCGTTTGCCCAACTGAACTTGAAGACTTACAAAACCAATACGCAACTCTAAAAGACTTAGGCGTTGAAGTATACTCTGTATCTACAGACACTCACTTCACTCACAAAGCATGGCATGATAGCTCAGAAACTATCGGCAAAATCGAGTACATCATGATTGGTGACCCAACTCGCACAATCACTACAAACTTCAACGTTTTAATGGAAGAAGAAGGTCTTGCTGCTCGTGGTACATTCATCATCGATCCAGACGGCGTTATCCAATCTATGGAAATCAATGCTGACGGTATCGGCCGTGACGCAAGCATTCTTGTTAACAAAATTAAAGCTGCTCAATACGTACGTAACAACCCAGGTGAAGTTTGCCCAGCTAAATGGCAAGAGGGTTCTGCAACACTTAAACCAAGCCTTGACCTTGTAGGCAAAATCTAAGGAGTTCGATCAAAATGATACTAGATGCAGATATAAAAACACAACTATCCCAATACCTTCAATTAATGGAGAACGATATTTTACTTAAGGTAAGCGCAGGAGACGATAACGTATCTAAAGATATGTTAGCTCTAGTAGACGAATTAGCTACTATGTCATCTAAGATTACAGTAGAAAAAGTTGAATTAGAGAGAACACCAAGCTTTAGCGTAAACCGCCCTGGTGAAGACACTGGTGTCGTATTCGCTGGTATTCCATTAGGACACGAATTTACATCATTAGTGTTAGCTTTACTACAAGTAAGTGGACGCGCTCCAAAAGTTGAACAAAAATTAATCGATCAAATTAAAAACATTCAAGGCGAATATCATTTTGAATCTTATATCAGCCTAAGTTGTCATAACTGTCCTGATGTTGTACAAGCTCTTAACGTAATGAGCGTTCTTAACCCTGGTATTACACATACTATGATTGATGGCGCTGCATTCAAAGAGGAAGTAGAAAGCAAAGACATCATGGCAGTACCAACTGTTTACCTAAACGGCGAATCTTTCGGAAGCGGTCGTATGACACTTGAAGAAATTTTAGCTAAAATGGGTAACGGTCCAGATGCATCAGAGCTTTCTGATAAAGATCCATACGATGTTCTTGTTGTTGGTGGTGGCCCTGCTGGTGCAAGTGCAGCAATTTACGCAGCACGTAAAGGCATCCGCACTGGTATCGTTGCTGAGCGCTTCGGTGGTCAAGTAATGGATACTATGGGCATTGAGAACTTCATCAGCGTAAAAAAGACTGAAGGTCCTAAGCTAGTAGCAAGCCTTGAAGAACACGTAAAAGAATACGACATCGATGTAATGAATCTACAACGTGCGAAACGTTTAGAGAAAAAAGAACTTATTGAAGTGGAACTTGAAAACGGCGCTATTCTGAAAAGTAAGAGCGTAATCGTTTCTACAGGTGCTCGCTGGCGTAATGTTGGCGTACCAGGTGAAGCTGAGTTCAAAAATAAAGGTGTAGCATATTGCCCACACTGTGACGGTCCATTATTCACTGGAAAAGACGTAGCAGTTATCGGTGGAGGTAACTCTGGTATTGAAGCAGCTATCGACTTAGCAGGTATCGTTAAGCACGTAACTGTTCTTGAATTCATGCCAGAATTAAAAGCTGATGCTGTATTACAAGAGCGTCTTAACAGCTTACCAAACGTAACTGTTCTGAAAAACGTTCAAACGAAAGAAATCACTGGTACTGATAAAGTAAACGGTATTTCTTACATCGATCGTGAAACTGAAGAAGTTCATCACGTTGAATTACAAGGTGTATTCGTACAAATCGGTCTTGTACCAAACACAGACTGGTTAGGCGAAACAGTTGAACGCGTTCGCGGTGAAATCGTAACAGACAAGCACGGCGCTACAAACGTACCAGGAGTGTTTGCTGCAGGTGACTGTACAAATAATCCGTACAAACAAATCATCATCTCTATGGGTTCAGGTGCAAACGCAGCTTTAGGTGCATTTGATTACTTAATCCGTAACTAATAAAAAAACAGGTGCCTTGGCACCTGTTTTTTTATTACCCTAATGTATAAACTAAAAACCTCTCATTCCCATTCTTCTCATAAGCACCTGACAATCTAACTTCTTTCTTCAGCTCAAACGCAGTCTGATTTTCTAAGAAGAAAATATAGTCCTCAGAAGGATAATATAAAATAATATCTACTTCTCTCCCCGTTTCTTCTACTGAAAGCAAAATGTTATTTACTACATTCATAAACACTTGCACAGAAAACGGATTAAAGAAATAAAACCTATTATCATGTGGATCAATCTCATATTCCTGCGCTAAACAACATTGGAATTGAATTTTCCCCTTACTGTTTCGTGTCTTTCGTGCATAACGATCTCGATTATCCATCGCTTCTTTATAAAACTCTTCATTCATTTCAATTCCAACTGCTGAAGCACCACATTTATGATGCATATAAAAGTTTAATCGCCCTTTTCCGCACCCAAAGTCTACAATTCGGTCGCTACTTCGTATTTCATATTGATTCAATAACTCATCTAACCCGCTATACGGTGTCGGTTCATAGCGATGATAATGCATAGACTTGTTAAACCCTTTTTGCTCACCGACTGTTTTTATATGTAAAACTGCATCGTAATATTGTTCGTTCATTCGTTTTCTCCTATTAAAAAATGATACTTATTATTATACACCATGTACTGGAGGCTCATTTTTCATCAAATTAATAGGTACGTGAAATTATATCAACGATTTTCTCAATATATCTATCGTAACTTCAAATATATCAACGATTTTCTCAATATATCTATCATAACTCAAAATATATCAACGGTTTTTCAAATATATCGATTTGCCGACAATTCACGACAAAAAAACAGGAGCTCTCTAGCCCCTGTCTTCTAACACTTTCAATACAGTTTGTTTCAATATTTCTACCCCATCCATAATACAACTATGATCAAACCTCATATACGGATGGTGTAATCCAGGTTGTAGGTCTGCTCCTAGTCCAAGCATGACAGCTTTTAAATGTGGTCTTTTCACTGTATAGTAATGGAAATCATCGCTTCCTGTCGTATAGAGAGGCCCTGTGCATCTCTCTTCCCCATACACTTCGAGAATACCTTTACGCATAAAGCGCTCTGCTTCTTCGGAAACCTCTGCTCCTGGTGCAAGATCCATCCATTCGTATGAAGTTTTTGATCCCATCGATGCAGCTGATTCTATTACATGCTCAATCTTTTTCTTTAATTCTTCTAATAGTATATTACTCTCTGCTCTTACATCTAAACTGAAATGACCATTTCCCGGAATAATATTTAAATTATCACCACCAGCTTGGCATCTCGTCATTTTTACTGAATAAGAACTTTGCGGTGGCAGCCAGATATTTTTCAAACCGATATTAATCATGGAAATGACATCAATTGCATTCACACCTTGATGTGGTCTTGCCCCGTGTGCATCCTCCCCATGAATCATACCCTCTAAAAATCCTGCTGCTCCATGACGAATAGATGGGGCTGCTTGTTTCAAAGATAGTTCTTCAATTGGTCTTAGATGGACGCCAAATAAGAAATCAGCATCATCTACAGCACCTTTCTCCACCATCTTCAAAGCACCATTCCCCTTCTCTTCTGCTGGCTGAAAAATAAATCTAACCGTACCACTTTTCCATCTCATATTTTTCAATTGTAAAATAAGTCCCATTACAATGGTCATATGAGCATCATGGCCACATGAATGGTTCGCTTTAAATTCTCCATTTACTTCTTGCCAAAGTGCATCCATATCAGCACGAATCGCAATAACTGGATTCCCGCCTCCAATCTCAGCAATTACACCTGGACAATCATCAAATGTTCTATATGAAATTCCTTCTTCTTTTAAAAAGTCAGTAATATACGCTGTCGTTTCATATTCTTTCCAACTTACTTCAGGGTTTTCGTGTAAATGCTGAAAAATCTCCGTTAAGCGCTCTTGTAGTTCTAATGTTTTCAACGTTCCAGTCTCCTTCCCACATTACAAACGATTCGGGTTAATTATACTTATGAAAAACAGATGTTTTTATGAACATATTGAATTTTAAGAAAAAAGTCAATTATTTATTTTTAAATACTTAAAAAGCTTACTCTGCACTTATATTACAAACTAAACAAACAACTAGAACATTCCTTATTTTCTGTTTTTTATGTTGACGCTTACATAAACTTTTAGTTATCATAACCTAATAAACGTCTATTTTACGACAATTCTAAAAATACAAACAAACATACGTAACAAGGAGGAACTTTATGAAAAAAGAAATACCTTTTGGAATAGCGATTATCCCTATTATCATTACCGTTGCAGTTATGATGGTTACAATTGTTGTATTAAAACAAACCCCTCACGTTCCACTTATTATTGGTACAACCGTTGCTTCTATTGTCGCTTGGCGTTACGGTTACAAATGGAATGATCTTGAAGAAGCAATGTATAAAGGGATTCGTCTTGCATTACCCGCTATCGTCATTATTATTCTTGTTGGCTTAACAATTGGTGCTTGGATTGGCGGTGGAATCGTCGCAACGATGATTTATTACGGTTTAAAACTTTTAACTCCATCACTATTTTTAGTTTCCATTACCGTCATTTGTTCTATCGTAGCATTAGCAATTGGTAGCTCTTGGTCTACAATGGGCACAATTGGTGTTGCTGGAATGGGAATTGGCCTAAGTATGGGAATTCCAGCTCCAATGGTTGCTGGTGCCATTATTTCAGGCTCTTATTTTGGCGATAAAATGTCACCGCTTTCAGACACAACTAACTTAGCCGCAGGATTAACAAATACAGATTTATTCGCACACATTCGTCATATGTTATTTACTACAGTTCCAGGTTTAATTATTACTCTTATCGTCTACGCGGTCTTAGGAAGAAGCTTCGGCGCTAACAATATTGATGCGAAGAGCATCGATCAAACGTTACAAGTATTGCAACAAAACTTTGTTATCTCACCTTTCCTACTCATTATACCCGTAGTCGTTATGGTATTGGTCGCTAAAAAGGTCCCTGCCATACCAGCGATTCTCGTCGGTATTATTTTAGGATTTTTATCACAAGTCTTTATTCAAGGTGGTTCTGTATCAGCATCTGTCGGTGCACTCCAAGCTGGATTTGTTATAGACACTGGAAACAAGCTAGTAGACGAACTATTTAACCGCGGTGGCTTAGATTCGATGATGAATACAGTCTCGATGACAATTGTCGCTATGACTTTCGGAGGAGTATTAGAACATACAGGTATTCTTCGCTCAATTGTAAATCAGATTTTAAAGTTAGCGAAATCAGCAAAAGGGCTTATCGCTTCTACTATCGCATCTTGTTTTGCAACAAACCTTACTTGCTCTGAACAATATATTTCAATTGTTGTCCCTTCAAGAATGTACGCAAATGCATACACAGAAAAAGGACTACATTCAAAAAACTTATCCAGAGCATTAGAAGATGGCGGAACATTAACTTCTGTCTTCGTTCCTTGGAATACGTGCGGTGTATTTATTCTCGCTACACTTGGCGTAGGTGCATTTGAATATGCCCCGTATGCTATTTTGAATTTCATCGTACCTATTATCTCAATCATTTATGGTATAACAGGCTTCACAATTGTAAAACTATCAGACATTGAAAAAGCAGAACTACTAAAGAAACAAAAAGCTCAACTAGAAGCTTAAAAATAGCGGTAAATTCAGTTCATATAGTGCGCGAGGTCGCCCTTGTTGATAGGGCATTTCCTCGCCGCAAATATGAGCATACCCGTAATCAACTAATTTCTTTAACAACCTTTCTGTCGATCTTCGAGTCACTTGTAAATACTCAGAAAGGTCAGCTGCTGTAAACTTCAATGACGGGTGCGATTGACTAAATTGAATGATTTTTGACAAGTTGGCCGGACTAAGCTTCGTTTCCTTCGCTATTTTCATTAGTTCCGGATTATCATTTTTCAAACTTTGTACTCTCTGTTCTTTCGGGAACGGACCAAACAAATCTTTATCACTTGTTAGTATATAAAAACAACGATCTATTGGATTGTTCTTTGCAAAACTTTGAGCAATTTTTGCATTTTGCTCCGCTTCTTTCACGGTTTTCCCATAACCAAATCCAATAGCTATCGTTCCTTCTATGCTCGCAAACAAGTTATCTATCGCATTTGTTTTAATAATCGATTCGATATCACCACGAGTTGTATACAAAATGCATGTCATTTCATCCACTTGTTTAAATGAACCACGTAGTTCTTTTGAAATGACATCTAGTTTTTCAAGCAAACTCGCTCGTAATTCTAAGGAAGAAATAATACAAGCACCAACAGTAGCTGAATAGCTTTTTGCTAACTCAGCTTTTATTTTTGCATCTTTTAGCCCATGTATAATGGACTGTGTTGGATCAATCATACGCTCTGAAGGAATACCTATTTTTTGAAGCTCGTCGTAAACAGCGTGAATACTAGTTAAAGCTAAATGAGCCTCTCCATATTGATATTTAGCTACATGAAAATCGATAACTCTATTTATTTCATCTTTACTCCACAGCATATTTTCATAATCCAACACTTGTGGACTTTCTTTTATACCGATATCATGGAACACATTTGTAATAAACGAGCGGTCTACTAAATCGATGGAAATGTTATGTGGTTGAATACTTTGATGATACATGATAGAAAGAATTGAAGATGCGACAGTTGTCTCGTCTTGCTGTAAGTATGTACTTGGAATTCGTAATTGTTCTCTTATTTCTTTTGCCATATAATAAGGTAAAGCACCTGAGAAAAAGATGACATCACAAGGCTTTAAACACTTTAATAGTTCAGAAGATTCCGCCGGATGAAGGTAAATATATGGATCAATTTCTATTCCTTCTAATTTTTGAGCAATTGGAAAAAGGTTCTCCATAAACTCCTTTGAACCGACAACTGCAATTTTTATCATCATTTTCTCTAACTCCTTATCATTAATTAACGACTATTTAACGTCAACTATATCAAATGTATAAAACTATTGTAAACAGGAAGGGGTTTCTATTCAATGAAAATTACAGCTATTCATCTTTACGCAATTCGTTTACCGCTTCGCAATCCGTTTGTTATTAGTTATGGCTCTTATTCTGATATGCCCTCTATTATCGTCAAAATGGAAACAGATGAAGGTATTATCGGTTACGGTGAAGGCGTTGCTGATGATCACGTCACAGGTGAATCATGGGAAAGTACTTTCCATACTTTAAAACATACGCTAACCCCTGCTCTAATCGGGCAAAATCCAATGAATATCGAAAAAATACACGACATGATGGACAATACAATTTACGGTGTTCCAACAGCGAAAGCCGCAATTGATATTGCTTGTTTTGATATAATGGGCAAAAAACTAAATCAACCTGTATATCAATTAATTGGCGGGCGCTATCATGAAGAATTCCCTGTCACTCATGTTTTAAGTATTGCCGATCCAGAAAACATGGCTGAAGAAGCTGCTTCTATGATTCAAAAAGGTTACCAATCTTTCAAAATGAAAGTTGGTACAAATGTAAAAGAAGATGTGAAACGTATTGAAGCTGTACGAGAACGTGTAGGAAATGACATCGCTATTCGCGTTGATGTAAACCAAGGCTGGAAAAATAGCGCAAACACATTAACAGCACTACGTTCATTAGGACATTTAAACATTGACTGGATTGAACAACCTGTTATCGCGGACGATATTGATGCCATGGCTCATATTCGTTCTAAAACAGACCTCCCGCTTATGATTGATGAAGGATTAAAAAGTTCTCGTGAAATGCGCCAAATTATTAAATTAGAAGCTGCTGATAAAGTAAATATAAAACTAATGAAATGCGGCGGCATATATCCAGCTGTAAAGCTCGCTCATCAAGCAGAAATGGCAGGCATTGAATGCCAAGTGGGATCAATGGTCGAATCATCTGTTGCCTCTTCCGCAGGATTCCATGTCGCTTTCTCAAAGAAAATCATTACGAGCGTAGAGCTAACAGGGCCATTAAAATTCACAAAAGACATCGGAAACTTACATTACGACGTACCATTCATTCGCTTAAACGAAAAGCCTGGACTCGGCATTGAAATAAACGAAGATACATTACAAGAACTCACCGTCTTTCAGGACATTGTACGCTAAAGGAGGACTAACGCATGACAGTTCTATACAAAGGAACATTAAAACAAAATAACGAATCATTTCACGTTACATTACTATCACTAGAGCACATCGAACAAATTTTATCACTACAAAACATCGTAGTTGAAACACTAGAAGATAAAAGTCGTTTACAACCACTCTCACAAGAAGAATTTCAATACATTCTAGAAGGAAACGGCATGATGATCGGTGCTTTTATCGAAAACGAACTCATCGCATTTCGCGCTCTACTCGTCCCTCCTATCGACGATGAACATTTAGGGCTTGATATTGGTCTATCAGAAAGTGAACTGCACCGCGTCATCTATCAAGAAATCTCAAACGTTCATCCGAACTGCCGAGGAAATGGGATGCAAAAAATATTAGCAAACGTCATCATGGACGAATTACAAAAAGAAGATAGCAAATATGATTATGTATGCTGCACCGTTGCTCCTTTTAACATCCCGAGTTTGAAGGATAAGTTTGCGCAAGGGATGGCGATTGCTGCGCTAAAGGAGAAGTATGGTGGTAGTCTGCGGTATGTTTTTGTGAAGAAATTGCGCGGAGATAAAGAAAGCGATTGGACGGATATTCAAAGTATTCTAATGAGTGATGCTAGTGGACAGCAGGCTTTGCTTTCGGAGGGGTATCTTGGGTATGAGATGGAGAAAACAGCAGATACTTTCATTGTGAAGTTTGGGCGATAATCTATATGGTCGAAAAGAGGAGATGTCTGCTGTGACCTCTTCTCTTTTCGATTTGTTGAACAATCCTGTGGTAAATGAAATTATATCAACGATTTTTCGAATATATCTATCATAACTTACAATATATCAACGATTTTTAAAATATATCTATCAAAACTCACAATATATCAACGATTCGACAAGAAATATCGATTTACAGACAAAAATCGATATCCCTTCCTAAACCGTCATCTTCCAACTAGATAACGCTAACCAATTCTCCATTTCTTTATAATCAGGCATTATCTTCCCGACAAGACGCCAAAAAGAGCGATCATGATTTAAATGAACCATATGACACATTTCATGAACGACTACATAGTCAATTACTCGCTGTGGTGCCATTGCTAGCTTCCAATTGAATGTTAGTTGTAAATTTGAATCGCAAGTACCCCAAGTACGACTACTATCTGTAATACGAATAGAACGTGGTTTTGTTTTGAAATTACTTTGATGCGCTTTAATACTCTTCTCTACTAAAGATTTACACTGCTTATAGTAAAATCGTTTTAAAGCTTGTTGTATTTTCTCATCCTTAAGCTCTTTCACATAAATATGTAACTTATCCCCTTCAAAAATCGCATTGTCTTGCTCAATGCTTGCATCTTGGGAAATCTGTATCGGATACGTACTTCCTAAATATAGAAAGCCCTCTCCTTGATCATAGTCCTTTTCCTGTGGTCCAAGCGCTCTCTCCTGCATTTCCTTACGTGTTGCCTGAATCCAATCCCACTTCTCCTCTAGCAACTGGACTAAGTATTCAACAGGTGTTCCTTTCGGAGCTTGCACTTCCACATTTCCATACGAATCCACAAAAAGACGCACGGACTTTTTCTTCTTATAAGTTATATGAAAATTAATTGTCTCACCTAAATATGTATGTACCATTTCATCACCTAGCATAGTATTTTTACAAATAAAAAAGAGTAGGATACGAACGTCCTACTCTACCTATTATATCATTTACTGCTTTAGCAAGCTTATTATCCTCTATACTTTACACCTAATCCCTTAATGAAATTCCTTGCGTATCTATCGCCGCACTCTTTGTAATTTTTATGGCCTTTCTTTCTTAATAGAGCGCCTAACTCTCCTTTTGTTACCGTAACGCCTACGCTATCTAATATATCAAGTACATCCTCACTCGTTAAAGATAGTGCGATTTTCATTTTCTTTAGAAGAAGGTTATTGGCACTCTCCTTGCTCTGTACAGGTGCAGGCTGCCCTGGTTTCGGATCTTGCTTTCCTCTTTTTAAAGTAATAAATCCATTTAAAAATGCCTCTAACATCATCATATCGCATGTTTTTACGTACTCATCTTCAGCTACCTCATCATTTTCAGCTTCATGCTGAGGAGCTCTCTTTATTTTTGTAAGCATATCAACTACGTCTTCTTTCGTTACTTCCATCCCGCCAAGTTTAAAGATTTCTACCATATCTATGTCTTTTATATCTAAAGCGTATCGTACTCTTTTTAATATATCGTTGTTGCTCATTGCCATTGGGTTTCCCTCCTGAAATGTTGATTATTTATTCAGCGGTTAAAGTTTATGCTATAACCTACTTTAAATTATCATGTTTAATCTAACCTTTTAATTATTGTCCGCTAAATTAATACTTTAACATTTTAAAGATATGTTTTATAGTCTTACCCGAACTTTTCTCTATCATTGTATCTACAGCGCTCTTACATGTTTTTTATATGCCTATAAAAGGATTTCTCTCTTAACATTAACTAAAAGAAAAAAAACAGTGTTTTGATTTCTCAAATACACTGTTCTTTTCCAGCTCTGCACTTATTTTCAACTCACTCATGTCATGCACTACATATGGAATGATTTAACTGCTTAAAAGTTAAACCGTCTCACCATTCTGTGCCACACCAACACTATCCTCAAACTTATCCAACAAAGCACGCACCTCATCAGTCGATTTCGTACTCATCAATTGATTTCTCAATTCAGCAGCTCCAGGGAAGCCTTTTACATAAATTTTGAAGAAGCGGTGAAGCCCTGTGATTGAGCGTGGCAGTACTTCTGCATATTGATCTTGAAGATCAAGTTGTAGTCTTAAAAGATCTAGGTGCTCTTTACTGCTATGCTCTCTCGGCTCTTTTTCAAAAGCAAATGGATTTTTGAAGATGCCTCGTCCGATCATTACGCCATCAATGCCGTATTTTTCAGCAAGTTCCAGCCCCATTTTACGATCAAGAATGTCCCCATTGATTGTTATTAACGTATTTGGTGCGATACGGTCACGTAATTTTTTAATTTCCGGAATTAGTTCCCAATGCGCATCTACTTGGCTCATTTCTTCTCTTGTACGTAAGTGAATAGAAAGGTTTGCAATATCTTGTTTGAAAATGTGCGTTAACCAATCTTCCCACTCGCTTAACTCTTTAAAGCCAAGTCGTGTTTTTACACTGACAGGTAGTCCGCCCGCTTTTGCTGCTTGGATAAGTTCTGCCGCAACGTCTGGACGTAGAATAAGGCCACTACCTTTTCCTCTTGATGCAACGTTCGGTACTGGGCAACCCATGTTAATATCGATGCCTTTAAATCCTAGTTCTGCCATACCAATACTCATTTGACGGAAGTATTCGGGATTGTCTCCCCAAATATGTGCCACCATCGGCTGTTCGTCTTCTGTAAAAATTAAACGGCCACGTACACTTTTCATACCTTCTGGATGACAATAGCTATCCGAGTTTGTAAACTCTGTGAAGAATACGTCCGGACGACCTGCTTCACTTACTACGTGACGGAAAACAACGTCTGTCACATCTTCCATTGGTGCAAGTACGAAAAATGGTCGTGGTAATTCACGCCAAAAATTATCTATCATTTCAAATTCAAATCCTCTCACTATGAATACAATTTCAAAATCTCAATTTATAATTTGTGAAAATCAGCAATATTTATTTTAACTAAAATCGCTTATGAATGGTATTTTTGTAAACCAAAAAGCAGGTGGTATAGATTTCCCCTATATCAACTGCTTTCCTATTATACCAACTTAAGCCAAGCCACACACTCCACATGAGTCGTATGCGGGAACATATCAACAGGTTGTACTTCCTGTGTTTTATATCCGCCTTCTTCTAGTACTTTTAAATCACGTGCTAATGTTGCTGGATTACATGATACGTATACGACACGGTTTGGCTTCATGTCGATGATTGTGTTTAGTAATGCTTCGTCACAGCCTTTACGCGGTGGGTCTACGACCATTGTGTCAGCAATTACGCCTTCTTTGTACCATTTTGGAATGACTACTTCTGCCTCTCCTACGCCAAATTCAGCGTTTGTCATGTTGTTTAGTGCTGCATTTCGGTTTGCGTCTTCAATTGCTTCTGGGACGATTTCAACGCCGTACACTTTTTTCGCTTTTTGCGCTAGGAATAACGAGATTGATCCGATTCCGCAATAGGCATCGATTACTGTTTCGTTACCATTTAATTTTGCGTATTCTAACGTTTTATCGTAAAGCACTTTCGTTTGCTCTGGGTTTACTTGATAGAATGAACGTGCTGAAATCGCAAATTTAATGTCACCGATAAAGTCATAAATGTATTCTGATCCGTACAGTACTGTCGTTTTGTCTCCGAAAATTACATTCGTACGCTTCGTATTTACGTTTTGAACAATTGATTTTACTTCTGGGAATTTCGCTGCAATTTCTTCAATAATTGCTTTTTTGTTCGGTAATTCTGCTGTACGCGTAATGAAGACAAGCATAATTTCCCCTGTTACTTGTCCGTAACGAGCCATTACGTGACGAAGTGTTCCTTTGTTACGCTCTTCGTTGTACGCAGTGATACCGTGCTTTTCACAAATACGTTTTACTTCTTGAATTAATGTATCGTTTTCTTCTGCCTGAATTAAGCATGATTCCATATTAATGATGTCATGCGTTCCTTGGCGATAAAAACCAGCTACAAGTCCGCCTTCACGTTCTCCGATTGGTACTTGTGCTTTATTACGGTATACCCACGGATTCTTCATGCCAAGTACAGGATGAACAGGAACATCACCTAGTCCTCCAATGCGTTGCATAACGTCACGTACTTGTTTTTCTTTCGCTTGTAATTGTCCTTCATAAGTTAAGTGCTGAAGCTGACAACCGCCGCACTGATTATATACTGGGCATTCAGCATCTTTACGATATGGACTTTCTGTATGAAGCTTCATTAAACGACCAAATGCAAAGTTTTTCTTCACTTTAATAATTTTAATTTGCGCTTCTTCACCTGGTAATCCGTTTTTAACGAAAATAGGATAGCCCTTTACTTTCGCAACACCGGCACCATCATGTGTTAAATCTTCAAATACTACATCTATAAACTCGTTTTTCTCAACTGGTGGCGTCATTTTAGTACTCATTTTCCGACCTCTCTTTTTCATAACACTGCGTTACATTTTATCATACTTATATGGTCTTTTTCTATTGGAAGAAAAAAAGCTATTGACGATACTTCTCTGTTAATGTTACGCTACTACTAATTTAATACGGACGATGTTACCTCATATATACTTGATAATATGGATCGAGAGTTTCTACCCGGCAACCTTAAATTGCTGGACTATGGGGAAAACTAATGAATATTAGCCTATGCGCAAAAAAGGACTCATATTGATTAGCTTTCTCTCATAGATGAAAGTGAATCCATATGGGTCTTTTTTTATTTTTATTTTTCTAAAAGGTCAGACATCTTACGTATGACATAAAACCTCATTCCTTTATTTTTAGTAATATAACGAGCGTTTTATGTACAAACTTTATACGAACTTCTGAAAGGGGCAACTACATGCAATATGTAATGAGCATTATCGGTATTATTGCCGTGTTAGGTTTATGTTTTGCTTTGTCAAACAACAAAAGTAAAATCAACTTCCGTGCAATTGCAATTATGATTGGTTTCCAAATTTTAATCGGTTGGTTTATGTTTGCTACAAAGATTGGTCAACAAATCATTATTTTCATTAGTAAAGTTTTCAACAAACTAATTAAACTTGGTACGACAGGTGTCGATTTTCTCTTTAATGGAATTCACAGAGATTTTGTCTTTTTCTTAAACGTATTATTAATCATCGTATTTTTCTCAGCACTACTTTCAATCTTTAGTTATTTAGGTGTTTTACCATTCATCGTTCGCGTTGTCGGCGGTGCTATTTCAAAAATTACTGGTTTACCACGTGTTGAGTCATTCCACGCAGTAAACTCTGTATTCTTCGGTTCAAGTGAAGCGTTAATCGTTATTAAAAACGATTTACAGCATTTCAATAAAAACCGTATGTTTATCATTTGTTGTTCTGCGATGAGCTCCGTTTCTGCTTCTGTTACAGCATCATACGTAATGATGTTAGATGCAAAATACGTACTGGCAGCTCTTCCGCTAAACTTATTCTCAAGCTTAATCGTTTGTTCGTTATTAACACCAGTTGATACGAAGAAAGAAGATGAAGTGATTCAGAAATTTGATAGAACTCTATTCGGAGACAGCTTTATCGGCGCAATGATTAACGGTGCGCTTGATGGTTTAAAAGTAGCTGGTATCGTTGCCGCATTAATGATCGCCTTTATCGGTGTGATGGAAGTTGTAAACTACGTAATTAGTGCAGCTTCAGGCGCAATGGGACATGCTGTTACTTTACAACAAATCTTCGGTTACGTACTTTCTCCATTCGCATTCTTAATGGGTATTCCAACTCAAGATATTATCCCAGCTGGTGGTATTATGGGTACGAAGATTGTTTTAAATGAGTTTGTAGCAATCCTTGATTTAAAAGACACAGCTACAACATTAGCTCCACGTACAGTTGGAATCGTTACAGTATTCTTAATTAGCTTCGCAAGTATTAGCCAAATTGGTGCAATCGTTGGTACAATCCGTGCCCTTTCTGAAAAGCAAGGAAGCGTTGTTTCTAAATTTGGTTGGAAAATGCTATTTGCATCAACACTTGCTTCTATTTTATCTGCGACAATCGCTGGATTGTTTATTTAATAAAAAAACACCTTACTTTAACAAGTAAGGTGTTTTTTTGATTCTTTATGAAACCGAGTGAAATTCAACTGCTTCTTCTGTATTGATAATCCTATCTTTATATATACCTTTTATTGAAATGTAAATGATAGATTTGTTTATGTTTTTTAACTTTCCTAATGAAAAATGATAAAGTAATCCATCGCTTTTTAAAGTCCACATCTTCCCACTCCATGGACCAGTAGCTTTTTGTTCATCCGACGCCTTTATTTCACCTTCATATTCGCATTCTCCTAAAGGAGTTTTAATTATATTCTTCTCTGTATCAATTCGAATATTTTTAATTAGCTTCAAATTTTCATCAGAGAGAATTTGAATTTCATGATCTTTCTGTTTAAAAAAGAGTTTTCCGTCTTTGGTATTTACATATTCTGCATTATTCATTTTATCTATCATAAAATCATATTCTTCTTTTGTAATACCTAAGTTTTGATGATAAGGAAACGTTTTTTTCGGTATAATTTCTTCTTCGGCATACTTCAAATACCAATCTAAATTATTTGTAATACTATCGCTCATTTTATTTCCTATTTTCTCTAATTTCTCTTTTATCTCATAAGGAAATTCTAGTGTCATAATATCCGCCGTCACTTCCGCATTCATAAGATGCGATGGAATATACTCTTCCACGCTATTCGCTTTACTCACTTCACTTTGACAACCAACTATAAATAGCGATATGAAAAAGATATATATTATTTTTTTATATTTCATTTCTATTCTCCACTCCATACATTATTCTTACTTAGTTTTATAGCGGTTTTCATTATAGTATAAAATCTTTATATTTTAATTAAATACATATCCTTATGCAAAATTGCATATTAATATGTCTTCTTCTTACTTTAAAATTAGCTTAAATAACTTTCCAAATTATGCGAATAATAAGCGTTAAATGTTATAATTTGTAAAAAACATTGGAGGACCTTATGAAAATTCACGCCCTTTTCGATTTCTTACATTTACTAGTCTTAACGCTGAAAAGCTATTATGTATGGGGAATGCCTATCTATGTCTTCATTATTCCTCTTATCTTTGTAGTCGGTTATATTATTATTAATTCTAATAAGAAACAAAAAAATACATCTATTCAAAGTCACTAATCTATTACCTTAATAGCCTCCTAAAAATCATATTCCCCTCATTTTCTTCAAATGATATGATGAACAAGGGTATATCCCCACCACTCTTATAGCGGTGGGGATTTTAATGTCAATATGCAACATACTACACAATAGAAGGTGATTTTTATGAGAAAATACGCAGCAATTGCTTTATGTACGTCTGCCATTCTAGCAGGCTGCAATACTAGCAATGTAAGCCAAGAACCTAAAAAAGAGAAAAAGGTTCAAGAAGTAGCTATACAAAAAGAGACTCTACCAGAACAAGGTAAAATTTCTTATACTCCCATCACACACGAATCTACAAACACAAGTATTCATATTACAGACTTAAAAGATTCTTTAAATGAAGTACAATATAAAATTTGGCGCACAGCTGATGGAAAGGAACGTGCTAAATCTTTTTCTTCTAAAGAAAAGGAGAAACAATTTACAATTCCTTTTGACATAAAAGAATTTGAAGGAAAACGCGGTGAGTTCCAAATTGAAGCAACAGGAATGAAAGAAGATGGGAAAACAATCCCGCTTACGAAATCTACTATTACTTTCGAACAAAAGGTTCCTGTTCTTATGTATCACGCAATCGATGATTATCATGGTCAAGGTATTAAAGACTTATTCGTATCACCAGCTAACTTTGAAGCACAAATGAAACATTTAAAAGACAATGGTTATACGCTTTTAACGTTTGAACGCTGGAGCGATATAAATAAAGTAAATAAGCCGATTTTCGTTACATTTGATGACGGTATGAAAAATAATATGAATGCATTTCGCGTTTTACAAAAGCTAAAAGATGATACTTTTAAACCGGCAGCAACAGAATATATGATTGTTGATAACGTTGATGTAGAAGGAGCATTGTCTACTTCTGAAATAAAAGAAATGGTTGATTCCGGCATTTTCTCGGTGCAATCTCATACTGCAACACATGCAGACTTACCGAAAATTACAAACTATGAGGAAGAGTTAAAAGGTTCAAAAGAAAAACTAGAAAAAATAACAGGTAAGCCTGTTATCGCGATTGCTTATCCATTCGGTCATGTAGATGATAAGGTTGTTACAGAAATGAAGAAGTATTATCAATTCGCGACGACGACAAAGCCTGGGCAATTCATTACGAAGGGTGAACCTGATGAATTGTTAAAGATGAAGCGCGTTCGTATACACCATACAACGACTGTAGAGCAGTTTGCTTCTTCAATTAAGTAAATATAAGGGCTCAATACATTTTGAGCTCTCTTTTTACTTTATATTTATATATATTTTTAGAATTTTCTTGTATTATATATAGTAAGAAATCTTTCAAATTAAAGGAGATTATACATATGTCATTTGAACAAACGTTAGAGAAATATGCTGCTCTTGCAGTTAATGTTGGTGTTAATATTCAACCTGGACAAACTTTATCAATTAGTGCACCTCTTGAAGCTGTACAATTTGTACGCCTCGTTACAGAAAAAGCATATAAATCTGGTGCAAAACACGTATATGTAGATTGGAATGATGAGACGTTAACACGCTTAAAGTTCGATCTAGCTCCTGAAGAAGCTTTCGCTGAATTTCCATCTTGGAAAGCACATGCTCGTGAAGAATTAGCAAAAGAAGGCGCTGCATTTATGTCTATCTATGCAGAAAACCCTGATTTATTAAAAGGTGTAGAAGCATCGCGTATTGCAACAGCTCATAAAGTAGCTGGAGAAGCAATGAAAGTATACCGTGATTACGTACAAGCAGATAAAGTAAGCTGGTGTGTCATTTCTGTTCCTACGAAAGAATGGGCTGCGAAAGTATTCCCTGACGTAGCGCCAGAAGAACAAGAAGCAAAGTTATGGGATGCTATTTTCAAAGCTACTCGTGCTGATTTAGAAAATCCTGTAGAAGCATGGAAAGAACATGATGAAACATTACATACAAAAGTGGATTACTTAAACGAAAAGCATTATAAAGCTCTTCACTATACAGGTCCTGGAACAGATTTAACAATCGAACTTCCAGAAAAACATGTATGGGCTGGTGCTGGTAGCTTAAATGAAAAGAACGTACCATTTATGGCTAATATTCCAACTGAAGAAGTATTTACAATGCCACTTAAAACAGGTGTAAACGGCCAAGTTTCTAGTACAAAACCGTTAGTATTTGCAGGTAATATTATCGATAATTTCACGTTAACATTTGAAAATGGGCGTATCGTAGACTATAAAGCTGAAGCTGGTGAAGAAGCTTTAAAACATTTAGTAGAAACAGATGAAGGTTCTCACTTCTTAGGAGAAGTAGCTTTAGTACCTCATGACTCACCAATTTCAAACACAAATGTTTTATTCTACAATACACTATTTGACGAAAATGCATCTTGCCACCTTGCAATCGGAAATGCTTATGCATTTAACTTAGTTGGCGGAAAAACAATGTCTAAAGAAGAACTTGCTGAAAACGGCGCAAACGCTAGTATCACACACAACGACTTCATGATTGGATCAGCTGAGCTTGATATTGACGGTATTACTGCTGATGGCAGACATGAGCCTATCTTCCGTAAAGGTAACTGGGCGTTTTAAATTTATTACCATAAAGAAACACATTGGATAATCCAATGTGTTTCTTTATTTATTTGGTTTCAATTCAAATTTTATCGTTCTATTTTCATGCGTAAACTCCGGTCTATACGTAGCGATATACGTATTTTCTTTCGCTACGTCAAATAGCATGATATCTTGAATTTTTTCATCTGGTGCTAACTTTTTACTAATAAAGCTATCAGGGTTATTATATTCTTTAAATCTTGTACCTTTCTTATCGGTAATCTCAAATTCATAAAATGCAAAAGGTATTTCCTTTTTACTATTATTTTCTACTTTGAAAATAATCCCCAAAATCTCCTCTTTCTTTTTATTCTCATCATAATCCGGATATCCTAATTTAACTGAATCGATAGTTACTTGCAAACCATCTACGTCTACTGTCTCCCCTATTTTATACACTTTATCTTGAACATCTTCTTGTTTACTTTCATTACTATCTTTAGTCTCAGTGCAAGCACTTAAACTAAAAGCTATGCCAAAAATTAAAACAATTTGACTTACCTTTTTTAACATACTCTTTCCTCCACATAAGACAATATTTTATATGTATCATAACAAAACGCTTTACTCTTTCTTGTCATATTTTGTCGTATTAATTGCTAACTGCACAAATAGAAAAAAGCTATCTTCTACAAAAGATAGCTTTCATGATGCCGATGAAACCTTAAGCCCAATGACACCCAAAACAATAAAAAGAATACAAAATGCTTGAAATAAACTAATATGCTCTTTAAAAAAGTACACACTAATGATTGTAATAAGTAATGTTCCAACGCCAGACCAAATAGCATAAGCAATACTTAAATGAATCTTTTTCACAACGATGGCAAACACGCTGAAACAAATCCCATAAAACACGAAAATCAGTACACTTGGAACAAGCTTTGTTAAACCATTTGATAGTTTCATCGCAATTGTTCCAGCTACTTCAAAAATAATTGTAACAAGTAATAATAGCCAATATACCATACTAGAATCTCCTTCTCTGTTACCTTATAGAGATTCTAGTATACTACTTATAATCCCAATGAAATATATTTAATTTCTAAATATTCCTCGATGCCGAAATGGCCTCCTTCACGACCGATACCACTTTCTTTAAATCCCCCAAATGGTGCTTGTGCAACTGATGGAAGACCATCGTTTAGACCGATAATACCGTACTCTAACGCTTCACTAATTTGGAATGCTTGGCTAATGTCTTTCGTGAAAATATACGCAGCTAAACCGTATGGTGTATTGTTTGCACGTTCGATTACTTCATCAACTGTTTTAAATTTCGCAACTGGTGCCACTGGCCCAAATGTTTCTTCATTCATACAAAGCATCGTATCATTTGCCAACCCAATTACAGTCGGTTGAATGAAATGTCCCTCTAACTCTGCGACCTTTTGACCACCATATAAAACTGTTCCACCTTTTTGAATAGCATCTTCAATATGTTCTTGTACTTTTGAAACTGCATTCTCATCAATAAGTGGCCCGACAGTCGTTCCGTCATCGAAACCGTCTCCTACTTTCAACTGCCCTACTGCCTTTTGGAACTTCTCTACAAATACTTCGTATACTTCTTCTTGAACGAATACTCGGTTTGTACATATACACGTTTGTCCTGCATTACGGAATTTCGAACCAATCACCGCTTCTACTGCTTTATCTAAATCTGCATCATTCATTACGATAAACGGAGCGTGTCCCCCTAACTCAAGCGAAACTTTTTTCATCGTTTGCGCCGCACTAGCCATTAACTCTTTCCCGATTTCCGTTGACCCTGTAAAGGACACTTTTCGAACGCGACCATCTTCCATCCATGTATCAGCAATTGCTTTTGCACTACCTGTTACGATATTGATTACGCCCTTTGGAATATCTGCTTCATGGGCTAATTCAGCTAATTTCAATGCAGTTAATGGCGTTTGACTTGCCGGTTTCACAACGGCTGTACAGCCTGCTGCAAGCGCTGGGGCTACCTTTCTCGTAATCATAGCAGCTGGGAAGTTCCAAGGTGTAATAGCTGCCATAACGCCAACTGGTTGCTTCATAACTAAAATGCGCTTATTCGGATGAGCAGCAGGAATCATTTCACCATATACGCGTTTCCCCTCTTCTGCATACCATTCAACAAAACTGTTTGCATAATTTACTTCACCAAGCGCTTCTGCAAACGGCTTCCCTTGTTCCTTCGTCATAATCGCTGCGATCTCTTCTTTATTTTCATCAATAAGCATGAACCACTTTTTTAACTTCGTTGCACGATCTGCTGCCGTTAACTTAGACCACGTTTTAAAAGCTTCATGTGCAGCATCAACAGCTTGCTTTGCCTCTGTTACTCCGCCTTTTGGTACAGTTGCAAATATTTCCTTCGTCGCAGGATTATTTACTTCAATTTGTTCTTGTAGTGTAATCCACTCACCATTTATATACATCGCCTTTTTATCTATACTTACGAAAGTCGCCTTTTTATCCAATGTTTTCTTCCTCCTCTATGAACTTCTTAATTTTTCTAGTAGCAGCAGATTGACTAATTTGCAAAAACTCAGCCACTTTATAACTTGATCCATACGTTTTATACGCTTTAAGAATTATATTTCTCTCTACCTCTTCCAGCATTTTATAAAGGCTTTGCCCCGATTGTTCAACTGCAGCCTCTTGCATAGAGAGTGGCAAATCCTCTACCGTTACAACATCATCAACAGTAATAACAATTCTCTCAATTACATTCTCTATTTCTCTATTGTTCCCTTCCCACGGATATCCAACAAACATTTGTAACGTACTCGGCGCTAGTTTCACATCACGTCCGTACTTTTTATTAAAGTGCTGCAAGTAATGATAAATAAGCGGCAAAATATCTTCTGTTCTTTCCCTAAGCGGGGGAATTGCAATTGGAATGACATTCAAACGATAGTATAAATCTTTCCGAAATGTTCCTTGTTTCACCATCTCGCTTAAATCTCTATTTGTTGCCGCCACAATTCGAACATCTACTTTTTTTAATTCTCTTCCGCCTATAGGACGAAATGTTTTTTCTTGCAATACTTGCAAAAGCTTCGCTTGAATTTCAAGCGGCATTTCACCGATTTCATCTAAAAAAAGAGTTCCTTTATGCGCGGATTCTAATAGTCCCTTTTTCCCTTCACGATTCGCACCTGTAAAAGATCCACCTGAATATCCAAAAAGCTCCGATTCAATTAAATTAGTTGGTAATGCCGCACAATTAATTTCATAGAAACTTTCATGCTTACGGTGACTCACTT
Source organism: Bacillus sp. PPSBB_2 (assembly GCF_045291115.1). Taxonomy (NCBI): domain Bacteria; kingdom Bacillati; phylum Bacillota; class Bacilli; order Caryophanales; family Bacillaceae; genus Bacillus; species Bacillus sp. PPSBB_2. Next base: position 351,938 of record NZ_CP147983.1, on the reverse strand, counting down.
CATGTAAATGGCGTACTAATCGACTTTTTCCTACTCCAGTCTCGCCTAAAACGAGAACAGTACTATCCACTACAGATACTTTTTTGATTGTATCGACTATTTTTTGCATAGCTAGACTTTTAAAAATAAGTCCTTCATGCTCATATGTTTCTCTTAATTCTTTTTTATATGTTTTTAGCTGATTATCCATTTCCTCTACCTTTTGACGTAATTGATAGAGTTCAGTAAGGTCGCGAGAATAACTAATCACTCTTCTTAAATTTCCCTCATCATCAAAAACAGGCCTTGTACGAACGTGTAAATACTCTCCTGATTTTGTAGTTTGAACGAGTTCAATTGGCCTCTTTTTTTCAATCACTTCTAATGTCGCTGATGGATAAAAGATTCCATCCTTTTGTAGTTCTTTTACATGCTTACCAACTAACTCTTCTGCAGCTAGTTGGTAGTGCCTTTCACATGTACTATTTACACGTACAACGATCCCTTGCTCATCTGTAACAAAAATTTCGTCAAACGCATATTCAAATACATCTTTTAAATCCATTAACACTCGTTCCTTTTCTGCAACCATCCTAGCCACTCCTAACTTCAAATCCATCGATCCACTTCACTACCTTTATTATAAAGTGAATTTTCTGCATTTAATATAGAGTCAGCTAGAATGTTTGCTATTTATACTTCAGTTTTTACACGCGAGCGATGTTTGTTTGCTCATAACAAGCTTGCAATGATTCTTCAATTATTGTTAAACCTTCTTCAAGTTGCTCATCTGTAATAACTAAAGGCATTAACACACGGATAACATTTCCATATGTCCCTGCTGATAATAACAGTAACCCACGCTTATTTGCTTCTGCACATAGATTAGCCGTTAACGTTTTGTCAGGTGCTTTCGTCTTACGATCTTGAACGACCTCAAATGCACACATTGCGCCTAACCCACGCACATCACCGATGCAATGATATTTATTTTTCATCTCTTCGAATCGGTTCATTACGACTTTTCCTAATTCTATCGCTCTATCATTTAATTTCTCATTTTCTATTACATCGAGAACAGCTAATGCAGCCGCACATCCTAATGGACTTCCTGCATACGTTCCACCAAGTTCACCTGGTGCAGACTCATTCATAATTTCTTTACGTCCAATGACACCACTTATCGGTACACCAGCACCTAATGATTTAGACACTGTAATTAAATCTGGAACGACATCATAGTGATCAATTGCAAAATATTTTCCTGTACGACTAAAGCCTGTTTGTATTTCATCCGCTACAAATAAGATGCCGTTCTCTGAACAAATGCGGCGTACTTCTTGAACAAATTTCTTACTTGGGACGATAAATCCACCTTCCCCTTGAACAGGTTCCATTACAACAGCTGCAATTGTTTCTGGTGCTACTTCCGATATGAAGAAGTTCTTAAACTCTTCAATAATAAAATCATCATACTGCTCTTCCGTTAATCCCTCTGGGCGACGGTATTCGTATGGAAATGGCGCTTTATATACTTCTGGAGCAAAGGGACCAAACCCGAATTTATATGGCTTCACTTTACTTGTCATCGTCATTGTCATTAATGTACGCCCGTGGAAACCTTTAGAAAATGCGATAATACCAGGTCTCTTCGTATATTTACGAGCGATTTTCACCGCGTTCTCAACTGCTTCTGCACCACTATTTAAAAACAGGACTTGCTTATCGAAACTTCCTGGTGCCAATGCCGCAAGCTTTTCTGCTAATTCAATATATGGCTCATACATCATGACGTTAAATCCAGTATGAATGTATTGATCGACTTGTTTATGGAGCGCTTCTTTAACCGTTGGATGACAATGCCCTACGTTAATTGTCCCGATTGCTCCTGCAAAATCAATGTACTGATTGCCATCAACATCTGTTACAAGAGCACCATTGGCAGATTGTACAAACGTTGGGATGCCGTTACTTACTCCTTTTGGTACTATATTTTGACGGCGTTCTAATAAAGATGCCGCTTTCGGTCCTGGAATTTGTTCATTTACTTTAGCAAATTTTTTTGTGTTCATTGCGTACCCCATCCTTTTCTTTACATTGTTTTCTCTTTTTATTGCAAAATATATGCCAACTTTCTTTTCTAGCATTTATCCTATATTCTTTGTATCCAGGCATAAAAAATAAGTCTATAAAGACTCATTAAGAGTCTTTATAGACTTATTTTCCTTACACATTAGACTCTTCTTTCTCCCAGAAAAACTCACCCGATTGAGAAATAAACTCTCCAACAGAATCTAACACTAAATCAGCAAGTGGTTCTAATGTTGGACGGTCTCCTGTACCAGATAGCACCCCAATTGCATAGCAATCGCCATTTTTAGCTAAATGTAAATCAGTTGGCGTATCTCCAACAACCGCAACCTCACATGATTCTAAATTAAATTTCTCACAAAACACTTCTATAATCTTTTTATCTGGTTTTTGCGCAGGGAATGTATCCGAGGCTATAATATAATCAAAAAAGTTCTCCAACTTATATTGTTTTAAAAATAATTCTGTTGGTGCGAAATCATCCGCCGTGACAACCCCTAATATAAATCCTTTATCTTTTAATGCCTGTAACACTTTCGGTAAGTCTGCTGTCATTTTCATATGCGAACGATGCTCATACATAAGGGAAAATAACTTCTCACTTACCCACTGATGCATCTCTTCTTCTCTAGCAGACTCAATATAATTACAAAGCCCCTTCGCTACATCAAGGCTTGTTCCAGCAGCTATTGCACTCCTTGGATTAACAAATGCTCCCTCTACACCAATCTCTTCTAATAAGGTCTGCCGCATTGTACTTGGTAAATGATATAAACTTATACATTCAGCTACAAGTTCTTCAGCTACTTTTATCCATATTGAATGAAAATCCATTAATGTCCCATCTTTATCAAATAATATTGCTTTTACCTTCTCCATAGCATCCTACCTCTCGTTTCTTATCTCCTCCAGTGTATCAATAAAATATGGATGTAAAATAAAAGAATTGTAAAAATACCATAAAAATCAAACTAACTCCCAATTTACAATTCATTTTAACAAAGTAAAAAAGGATGCCTTTACAGGGCATCCTCTTGATGTTCAGGAACAAATAGTTCTAAACAATGATATATATTTTCGAATTCCATCGGTGCATCTCCACCATACTCACCATCTAAATTAATCATTAGTTTATCTGGTGAATGTACTTTAATTCGGTTCGCTTGTGTATATAACACTTTTGGATTATTAATATGTTCACCACGTTGTGCTTGTGTTGCTGCTTTAATTAAATCAGCGATAGAACCTTTTTTCAGTACTAATAGGTCAAATAACCCATCGTTAATAGATGCATACGGTGCTACCTTTTCAAATCCACCTACTGAACGAGTATTCGTAATTAAAAACATCGTAATTTCTTCTTGTAGTAACTTTCCATCATACTCAATTTCAACATATGTCGGATGCAATGATGGTAACATCTCGATACCTTTTAGGTAATAAGCAAGCTGCCCTAATACTGTCTTTAGCTTACTCGGTACTTCGTATGTTAATTCTGTAATACGACCGCCACCAGCGATGTTAATAAAATATGTATCGTTCGCTCTACCAAGGTCTAATGGCACTGTTTTTCCTTCGCAAATAATATCTGCTGCCTCTTCAATAGAACGAGGTACACCAATTGCACGTGCAAAGTCATTTGTCGTTCCAACTGGAATAATTCCAAATTTCGGACGGAATTCATGCCCAACTAAACCGTTTACTACTTCATTTAATGTACCGTCGCCACCAGCCGCAATAACAACATCAAACTTACGATCCGCAGCTTGCCTCGCCGCCACAGTAGCGTCTCCAGGACCCGTTGTCGCATGACAAGATGTCTCATAGCCAGCTTGTTCTAATTTTTGTAATACTTCTGGTAAGCTCTTCTTAAATAGCTCACGCCCAGAAGTAGGATTATAAATAATTCTTGCTCGCTTCATCATTTATTAGCACAGGAAATTTCTTTATGTATCGAAAAAGAACATACTGAACTTCTATTCAGTATTCCCATGCCTACCTCCTCTCATCTTGCTATCCTTCTTTTATCCCGCTCAAACAGGCAGTAAGAACCCGATTCGTGTAGTCCATCAAAAGTAAATATTCACTTCAATGGTTTTTTATTTGACTCCAAAATTTATCCCGCTATTTGCGGGCAGTAAATGCCCGATTGGTGAGGGCTAATAATCAGCTTTGGATGAACCTCCCACTGATTAAAGTTTCACTTTATTTCTATCCATTCTTCCATAAAAATTTACATATAACGAATAATAACTATCTATTATTTCATGAGATGAAAAAAACCTCTATGTTTAGATTTATCATTATTCCCACCTTTTTGCAACTATCATACCATAGTTGCTATACAAACATTTTTCCACTTTTGACAGTTAATCAAACGTTTGTTTAAACGATTTTGTCTCATTTAAACAAACGTTTGATTAACCTAGAAAAACACCCATGTACGGGTGTTTTTCTGCTTAATCTTTAAAAGTTACTACTATTATCGCTTATTAATCTCTTCAAGTAAGATTTTGTTAACAAGCGGTGGATTTGCTTGTCCTTTTGTAGCTTTCATAATTTGACCAACTAAGAAGCCAATTGCACGGTCTTTACCGTTTTTAAAGTCTTCGATAGATTGCTCATTATTATCAAGAATTTCTGTTACAACTTTACGAAGTGTACCCTCGTCAGAAATTTGAACAAGACCTTTCGCTTTAACGATTTCTTCTGGGTCTCCACCTTTTTCAATTAATTCATTAAATACTTTCTTTGCGATTTTAGAAGAAATTGTACCTTTTTCAATTAATTGAACCATTTTAGATAAACCAGCAGGCGTTAATGCAACGTCTTTTAATTCTTTTTGTTGTTTGTTTAAGTATGCAAGTACTTCACCCATTAACCAGTTCGATGTTAATTTCGCATCAGCACCGTCTGCAACAGTTGCTTCAAAGAAATCAGACATCTCTTTCGTTAATGTTAACACGTGTGCATCATAAGCTGGTAAGCCTAGTTCTGCAACGTAGCGAGCTTTACGTGCATCTGGAAGTTCTGGAATAGAAGCTCGAACTGCTTCTTTCCACTCATCATCAATGTAAAGTTCAACTAAGTCTGGCTCCGGGAAGTAACGGTAATCGTCAGATCCTTCTTTCACACGCATTAAGATTGTTTTCTTCGTTGCTTCATCATAACGACGTGTTTCTTGTTGGATGATACCACCAGATAACAGTTCTTTTTCTTGGCGCACTTGCTCGTGCTCAAGACCTTTTTGTACGTAAGTGAATGAGTTTAAGTTTTTCAGTTCCGCTTTTGTACCGAACTTCTCTTGTCCAACTGGACGAAGAGAAATGTTCGCATCACAACGTAAGGAACCTTCTTCCATCTTACAATCAGATACACCAGTGTATTGAATGATTGATTTTAACTTCTCTAAGTATGCATATGCTTCTTCTGGCGTACGCATATCTGGCTCAGATACGATCTCGATTAAAGGCATACCTTGACGGTTGTAGTCTACTAATGAACCATCAGCTGTATGCGTTGATTTACCAGCATCTTCTTCTAAATGAAGACGTGTAATACCGATACGTTTCTTTTTACCGTCTACTTCGATTTCAATCCAACCATTTTCACCAATTGGCTTATCAAATTGAGAGATTTGGTAAGCTTTCGGGTTATCTGGATAGAAATAGTTTTTACGGTCAAACTTCGTTTCCGTTGCGATTTCACAGTTTAATGCCATTGCAGCTTTCATCGCAAAGTTAACTGCTTCTTTATTTAAAGTAGGAAGTACCCCTGGGTATCCTAAGTCAATTACACTTGTTTGTGTATTTGGCTCCGCTCCGAATTCTGTTGGACTCGCAGAGAAAATTTTCGAATTTGTTTTTAACTCAACGTGAACCTCTAAACCAATAATTGTTTCTAAATTCATCTATGCTCGCCTCCTTACAGACTTGCTTTTTTTGTATGATAGTCTGTTGCTTGCTCAAACGCATGTGCAACGCGGTAAATTGTCGCTTCATCGAAGTGTTTACCAATGATTTGTAGACCAAGTGGCATGTTGTTAGCACCGAATCCACATGGAACTGAAATCGCTGGAACACCCGCTAAGTTTACTGGGATTGTTAAAATGTCATTTGCATACATTGTCATTGGATCGTCAACTTTTTCTCCCACTTTAAATGCCGGAGTTGGTGTTGTTGGTCCAATAATAACATCATAGTTAGCAAATACGTTTTCAAAGTCGTTCTTAATTAATGTACGTACTTGTTGTGCTTTTTTGTAATATGCATCATAGTAACCAGAGCTAAGAGCAAATGTACCAAGCATAATACGACGTTTAACTTCATCACCGAAACCTTCACTACGTGTGTTTTTGTAAAGATCTAATAAGTTATTTACATTATCAGAACGAACACCGTAACGCACGCCATCAAAGCGTGAAAGGTTAGCAGATGCTTCAGAAGAAGATAGTAAGTAATACGTTGCTAGAGCGTATTTAGAGTGTGGAAGAGATACTTCCTCCCAAGTTGCGCCCATACCTTCTAATACTTTTAAAGCAGCTAGTACTGACTCACGAGCTTCTTCGCCAACACCTTCGCCTAAGTATTCTTTCGGTACAGCAATGCGTAAACCTTTAACATCGCCTGTTAAACCAGCTAAATAGTTTCCAACTTCAACGTTTGCAGAAGTTGCATCCATGCGGTCAATACCTGAAATAGCTTGTAATAAGTATGCATTGTCTTCTACTGTACGTGTAATCGGTCCGATTTGGTCAAGTGAAGATGCGAATGCTACTAATCCGTAACGAGATACGCGTCCGTAAGTTGGTTTTAAACCTACAACACCGCAATATGCAGCTGGCTGACGGATAGAACCACCCGTATCAGAACCTAGAGAGAATAGTACTTCTCCTGCTGCTACAGCTGCTGCAGAACCACCACTAGATCCGCCTGGAACGTAATCTAAGTTCCATGGGTTTTTCGTAGCGTAGAATCCTGAGTTTTCATTTGAAGAACCCATTGCGAACTCGTCCATGTTTAATTTACCGATTGTAATTGTGTCAGCAGCTTTTAGCTTTTGCACAACTGTCGCATCATAAATTGGATCGAAGTTTGCTAATATTTTGCTTGCACAAGTTGTACGAAGACCGTTAGTTACAATGTTATCTTTTACACCAATTGGCATACCGAATAATAAACCATTATCTTCAGCGCCGATTTTTGCATCTAATTCTTTCGCTTTTGCGCGTGCATTTTCTTCATCTAATGTAAGAAAAGCTTTTACGTTATCTTCAACATCCGCAATACGTTTGTAAGATTCTTCTACTAAATCCGTAACGGAAATTTCTTTGTTGTTTAACTTCTTATGTAACTCTGATACTGAATGATCAAATAATGACATCGAAATTCCCCTCCTCTATTCTAATACTGCTGGAACACGGATTTGATTATCTTTGTGATCCGGTGCATTTTTTAATACTTCTTCAACTGGTAAACCTTTTTCTGGTACATCTTCACGCATAACATTTTTCATAGTTAATACATGAGTTGTTGGTTTTACATCTGTTGTATCTAATTCATTTAACTGTTCTGCAAATGTAACAATTGCATCTAGTTGTTTTTGAAATTTTTCTGCTTCTTGATCAGTAATTGCAAGACGTGCTAAATGTGCTACGTGCTTTACATTCTCAACGGAAATTCTTGACACGGCTAGGCCACCTCCATAATATATCGTTCAATCTACAATACTATTGATGATACCAAATTTTCAGTACTTCAAGCAAGTCAACACAGAGTACTTACGCCATTTTTACATAAAAAAAGAAAGGCAAATGCCTTTCTTTACAATTTACTCTTTATCTAACGGTTTATTTTTTGGAAATCTCTCGTTATCTTCTTCATTATCACGAATTGTTTTTTGTAATACAAAACAAGACATCGTTAAAAATAATGTTCCAATTAAATAGTATCCTTTTACACTAAGCGTTTCATCTAACGTATAAATCCCAATTAGCATACCTGAAAGCGCACAAACAAATGAAGTCCATGCTAAAAATGTGAACGCTTGCGTATTACGTCTTCTCATCGTTCTCCCCCTCGTTAGCTGTATACCCATTATAGAGGGTGTTGCAAAACTCATAAATATCCAAAAATGAATGCATAAAGAAACCCGTTTTCCTGGAAGAATGATAGTATCCTAAAACTATCTCCAGAAAGGACGGATTTACTAGTATGATAACCAATTTTGATCAAAATCAATCCATTTTACAAATTTTATTTGCCTACGTAGACAGTTTAACCATTGGAGGCGTTCCGCCTATGACAGGCCGCCCACCCATCTGTAGAAAAGCTTTACTCAAATGTTTTTTTATAAAAACGGTATTCCAGATCAATTCATTACGTAAGTTAACTCGTTTTTTACATCAATATCCTTCATTTCGTGTATCTTGTGGCCTTTCGCTTGTTCCTCATATATCTACTTTTTCACGTGTAGGCACTTGGTTTCGCAACGAAGAAATTCCGTTGCTTCATAAACAAATTCTTCAAGAAAAGAATTTAGGGTTAATTCCGTGCGTTTTAATTGATAGTACAGCCTTACGGAGTAGTTTATATGATTCTCAAGCGAAATGGGGAAAATCTACTCGCTATGGTTGGTATAAGGGATATAAAACTCATGTCTGTTCTACACCAGAAGGTGTTATATTGTCGTATGCATTTACAACCGCAAATGTACATGATAGTAAAATAGCTCCTGCATTGCTTCGGGATATACAAAACCAAAATGTGTTATTTTCCGTTGCAGATGCCGCTTATGATAGTCAGCACATTCATGAAATTGCCGGAGCATGTGATATCTTTGCGATCAATCCAATTAACCCGCGTAATAGCGGACCAATCAAAAGTACACATCGTCGTGTAGTGTCTCATTTTCTACAAACTACCTTTGGCAAACAGTTGATGAAAGAGCGTGGAAAAATTGAACAACAGTTTAGTCATCTCAAAGATAAAGGGCTGGAACAGCCACGTTGGTATGGTCAAAATCGCTATCTATTGCATGTTCAGCTAGTTTTTCTGATTCATAACATTGCATATTTATTTTAGTTTTGCAAC
>NZ_CP147983.1:309841-342126 GCF_045291115.1 Bacillus sp. PPSBB_2 | reverse complement strand
GAGGGTGTTGCAAAACTCATAAATATCCAAAAATGAATGCATAAAGAAACCCGTTTTCCTGGAAGAATGATAGTATCCTAAAACTATCTCCAGAAAGGACGGATTTACTAGTATGATAACCAATTTTGATCAAAATCAATCCATTTTACAAATTTTATTTGCCTACGTAGACAGTTTAACCATTGGAGGCGTTCCGCCTATGACAGGCCGCCCACCCATCTGTAGAAAAGCTTTACTCAAATGTTTTTTTATAAAAACGGTATTCCAGATCAATTCATTACGTAAGTTAACTCGTTTTTTACATCAATATCCTTCATTTCGTGTATCTTGTGGCCTTTCGCTTGTTCCTCATATATCTACTTTTTCACGTGTAGGCACTTGGTTTCGCAACGAAGAAATTCCGTTGCTTCATAAACAAATTCTTCAAGAAAAGAATTTAGGGTTAATTCCGTGCGTTTTAATTGATAGTACAGCCTTACGGAGTAGTTTATATGATTCTCAAGCGAAATGGGGAAAATCTACTCGCTATGGTTGGTATAAGGGATATAAAACTCATGTCTGTTCTACACCAGAAGGTGTTATATTGTCGTATGCATTTACAACCGCAAATGTACATGATAGTAAAATAGCTCCTGCATTGCTTCGGGATATACAAAACCAAAATGTGTTATTTTCCGTTGCAGATGCCGCTTATGATAGTCAGCACATTCATGAAATTGCCGGAGCATGTGATATCTTTGCGATCAATCCAATTAACCCGCGTAATAGCGGACCAATCAAAAGTACACATCGTCGTGTAGTGTCTCATTTTCTACAAACTACCTTTGGCAAACAGTTGATGAAAGAGCGTGGAAAAATTGAACAACAGTTTAGTCATCTCAAAGATAAAGGGCTGGAACAGCCACGTTGGTATGGTCAAAATCGCTATCTATTGCATGTTCAGCTAGTTTTTCTGATTCATAACATTGCATATTTATTTTAGTTTTGCAACACCCTCCATTATAGATAAGTATATTTACCATGATGGATTTTTATGTAAATTCTAGTTTTATATTTATAAATCTATCATAAAAGAATACTATTTTAAAGAAAGTTTTCTGTCTAATCTGAAAAAACAATTAAAACAATTGGTTTTTCAGATCACCTTACTGTTCGCTAGCTATTTTCATTTATAAAAAAAGACCAGGAAAACTCCTGGTCCATTACTCTACTTAACAAACATTGGATTCTACGTTATACAGAATTGGAAGGTACAGAATTAGGGTTTGTTTGTTAAGCAGATTATATGTTGAACGAACTAACAGCGGAGGGGTTCCTTCTGCTAGCCCGTTAAACCCAATCATTATTTTACGATTTTTTCAAGCTCCTCAAGTGAAAGATCTACTGAAATTGAACCATCATTTGTTTCTTTCTTAATTGCATCTGTTACTTCTTTTGAATGGTATAATTCAATTACTTTTTTCAGTGTTGGATCATCTTTATCTTTCGTACGAGCTGCGAAAATATTAATATAAGGCTTCGCATTTTCATTCTTTGGATCTTCTAAGAAAATAGGATCCTTCGCTGGATCTAATCCAGCTTGACCAGCAACACCGTTATTAATAACTGATGCCGCTACATCTTTTAACACACGAGGTGTTTGCTGTGCGATAACCGGTGTAATTTTTAATTTCTTCGGATTTTCAGCAATACCACTTGGATCTCCAAATAGACCAAAATCCTTTTTCAGCTTTAATAATCCAGCTGCATCAAGAAGTTTTAATGCACGTGCTTGGTTCGTTGGATCGTTTGGAATTGCAATTTCTGAACCATCTGGGATTTCATTTGATTTCTTATATTTTTCAGAGTATAAACCCATTGGTGCAATTTGTGTTGTACCAACAGCTGTAATATCTAACTTATGTTCCTTTTTAAATTGCTCTAAGAACGCAATATGCTGGAATGAGTTTAGTTCAATATCTCCATCAGCTAACGCTTTATTTGGCGTTGTGTAATCGGAGAACTCCACCAGTTTAATCTTAATCCCTTCTTTTTCAGCTTTTTTCTTCAAAATTTCCCAAGCGTCTCCATCCGTTCCAGTTACACCGACGCGAACTACTTTTTCTTTCGCTCCTGCACCCGTGTCTCCACTTGAGCAGCCGCTTAATGCTGAGACTCCTACAATCGCTGATAATGCAAATGCTAAAATTTTCTTCATTTTCTTTTCCTCTCTTCCTTTTTATGATCTGCGTAACAAGACTTTCGCAAAGTAATTCCCTAAATTTTGAGCTATCTGTACGAGAATAATAAGTAACACGACCGTTACGAACATAACTGATGTATCAAAACGTTGATAACCATATGTCATTGCTAAATCACCAAGACCGCCACCACCGACAAGCCCAGCAACTGCAGAAAATTCAATTAAACCAACTGTCATAAATGTGACACCTAAGATTAATAGTGCTAACGCTTCTGGTACAAGGATTTCAAAAACAATTCTAATTGGCGAGGCGCCCATTGCTTGCGCTGCTTCAATTACTCCTTTCGGAACGGAAACAAGGTTTGTTTCAACCATTCTAGCAATACCAATTGATGCGACTAAGGTCATCGGGAAAATTGCTGCTGCTGTTCCAATCGTCGTTCCGATAACACTTCTCGTTAGTGGACTTAACGCTACTAAAAAGATAATGAATGGTACCGGACGAATTGTATTAATTATGATGTTAAGAATAGAAAAGACCCATTTATTTTCTAAAAAGTTTCCTTTTCTCGTTACATATAAAAGTAAACCTAGCGGTATACCAAGAATTGTAGCAAATATAAGGGTTACAATTACCATTAAGAGGGTATCCCCCGTCGCATCTAGTATGCGCGGCCAAAATATACTCCAATCAACTCGCATGAGCTTCTACCTCCTTCAGCTGCACTTGCAGTCTTAGATGTTGTAATGCTTTTTGAATTTCCCTCTGCTCCCCTTGCAACTCTACAAGAAGATTTCCAAATAGCACATTTTGAAGTTCAATAATATTTCCGTACAGTACATTTACATCGACGTTATAGTTTTTTGCGATATATGATAGTACCGGCTGTCCTGTCTCCTCACCAGTAAATGTTAGACGATAAATTTGACCACCATTTTGAATTTTCGCTAGAACACTTTCCGGTAAATGATCATTAATGACAGAACGTACAAAGTTTTGAGTCGTCTTTGTTTTTGGTTGCGTGAAAACATCAAACAGTTTTCCTTCTTCAATAACTTTTCCCTTCTCCATTACGGCTACACGGTGACAAATTTCTTTCACAACATGCATTTCATGTGTAATAAGAAGAATTGTTAAATTGTATTCTCTATTTACTTTCTTTAATAAGTTTAGAATTTCTGTCGTTGTTTCTGGATCTAAGGCTGATGTTGCCTCATCACATATAAGAATATCTGGCGATGTCGCAAGTGCTCTAGCAATGCCCACACGTTGCTTTTGTCCACCTGATAGCTGCTCTGGGTAATAGTTTGCTTTATCTTCTAACCCTACAAACTTCAGCAGTTCATTTACTCTTTCTTTTATCTCATTCTTTGGTACTTTCGCTAACTTTAATGGATAAGCAATATTTCCAAATACTGTTCTTGAATTAAATAAATTAAAACTTTGAAAGATCATTCCGATTCTTTGTCTTAGTTTACGTAATTCTTTCGTCGATAATGATGTAATATCTTTATCATCTATTGAAATCGTTCCTGCCGTCGGTCTCTCTAACATATTTACTAGGCGTAATAACGTACTCTTTCCAGCGCCACTAAAACCGATAATGCCAAAAATTTCGCCTTTCTCAACTGATAATGTTACATCCTCTACCGCATGAACAGATTGCCCAGCTGATTCATACACTTTACTTACATTGTTAAAAGAAATCATTTTTTCCCCTCCTATATGCTGTAAAAACTTGAAGCAGAGCTTTCGAGGTAAAATAAAAAGTGCTCTCCTTCTTATCAACCATAAAGATAAGAAGGAGAGCACTTATATGTACTCATTCACATCTTCTCATCTTCCAAGCCTTTATATGGCTTGCTGGAGTTAGCACGGTATTAAAAAAACCCGTTGCTGAGGTATCGTAGGGCCAGTCCCTCCACCTCTCTGGATAAGAATGTATCGATTTAATTGTCGTTTAATTAATTCTCATTATAGAACTCAGAATAATAAGAGTCAATACATTTTTTAGAAAAATATTAATTATTCCTTTATTAAAATTTTCAGATGAAAATTCATGAGAAAATAGTAACTTTCAAGGTTATTTAAAATTCTTCTTCCTCATATTTTTAAACAGGAGAATCTTCTCTACGAATTGAATAAATTTATTTGAATATGAAACTCGGAGGAAGATAAATATATGAAAACAGCTCTTTTACTCATCGATATTCAAAACGATTATTTTCCAAATGGAAAGATGGAATTGCGTAATCCAGTAGAAGCAAGCGAATATGCTAATCAGTTATTACAACACTTTAGAACAAACAGCGAACCTATTTTTCATATCCAACACGTAGCTATAAAAGATGACGCTACTTTTTTCCTACCTAATACAGAAGGTGTACATATTCACGAAAGCGTACGTCCACTTAGAGAAGAAACAGTTATAGTCAAACATTATCCAAATAGCTTCCGAGAAACTAATCTTCTAGAGCAATTAAAACGTTTAAATATTGAACATGTCGTTGTATGTGGGATGATGACTCATATGTGTATCGATGCTACAGTAAGGGCTGCATTCGATTTTGGCTTTCAATGTACCGTTATACATGATGCTTGTGCTACAAAAGACCTGTCTTTTAAGAACGCTACTATACCAGCTGTTTACATTCACAATACAATTTTAGCTAGTTTAAATGGCGTATATGCAAATGTAATAAGCACGCAAGAATTTTTAGCTACATAAAAAAACACTCCTTTCAGTGAGCAAAACCGAAAGGAGTGTTCCTTGTCGAACCATAGATTTTCTTTCAAATTGTATTATACAGGAAATTCTCAAAATGAATACTAAAAAATATGACTAATAAGTCAACTTTTCTCATCATTTTATTTCTGTTCACATGTTTATCCCGCTATTAATAGGTTTTAGCTCATTCCCTTCGAACGATGGTAATATATAGGATTTCAATTTTAAAAGGAGCTCTTCACATTCTGTGAAGAGCTCCTCTACTATTTCTTATAAAGTTTCAGAAGTAGTTTTTGCTTGCATGTGAAGTGCTAAGTAATCAGGTCCACCAGCTTTAGAGTCTGTACCAGACATGTTAAAGCCACCGAATGGTTGGTAACCTACGATTGCACCAGTACATCCACGGTTGAAGTATAAGTTACCAACGTGGAAGTCTTCGCGTGCTTTTTCAATATGGTCACGGTTGTTAGTAATAACAGCACCTGTTAAACCGTATTCCGTATTATTTGCAATTGCAAGTGCATGATCGAAGTCTTTCGCTTTACAGAATGCTACTACTGGTCCGAAGATTTCTTCTTTCATTAAGCGAGCATCTTCTGCAACGTCAGCAACGATTGTTGGTTGGATGAACCAGCCTTTAGAATCGTCTCCTTCGCCACCTGCTAAGATTCTACCTTCTTCTTTACCAATTGCAACATAGCTCATTACTTTATCGAATGCAGCTTGGTCATTAACAGGACCCATGTTTGTACCTAATACTGCTGGGTTAGCAACTGTTAATTCTTTTGTTAATTCAACAGCACGATTTAATACATGATCATATACATCTTCATGGATTACTGCACGAGAACATGCAGAACATTTTTGTCCTGAGAATCCGAATGCTGATGCAACGATAGACTTAGCTGCTAATTCAAGATCTGCTTCTTTATCAACAACGATTGTATCTTTACCGCCCATTTCAGCGATAACGCGTTTTAACCAAATTTGTCCTGGGTTTACTTTCGCTGCACGCTCATAGATGCGGATACCTACATCACGAGATCCCGTGAAGCTTACGAAACGTGTACGAGGATGATCTACTAAGTAGTCACCAACTTCAGAACCGTTACCTGGAACGAAGTTTACTACGCCAGCTGGTAAGCCAGCTTCTTCTAATACTTCCATAAATTTCGCTGCTACTACAGGAGTTGTACTAGCTGGTTTTAGTAATACTGTGTTACCAGAAACTAAAGCAGCTGTTGTCATACCTGCCATAATTGCGAATGGGAAGTTCCAAGGAGAAATGATAACACCTACTCCTAATGGAATGTAAGAGAAACGATTATATTCAATTGGACGGCTTTCTACTGGAATACCGTCTTTTAATTTTAACATTTGACGACCATAATATTCCATAAAATCGATTGCTTCTGCTGTATCAGCATCTGCCTCATTCCATGGCTTACCTGCTTCTTTTACAAGAATAGCAGAGAATTCATGTTTTCTGCGACGAACGATTGCTGCAGCACGGAATAAAATATCTGCACGCATTTCTGGCTTTGATTTTCTCCAAGTTTGGAATGTTTCATCCGCTACTTGCATTGCTTTTTCAGCTAACTCACGGCTTGCTTTTGAAACACGACCAACAAGTTCCTCTTTATTTGCAGGGTTTACAGAAACAATTTTGTCTTCTGTAGTGATTTTTTCTCCCCCAATAATTAATGGATAGTCTTGTCCAAGATAAGATTCTACTTTCTTTAAACCTTCTTCAAACGCTAATTTGTTAGCCTCCACTGAAAAATCTGTAAATGGCTCATGTTTGTATGCTACTACCATTTTTTTTAGCCTCCCCTTAGAAAAACGTTTACATTTTACAACATTATTCTACACGATAATTTAGATTTATTCAAATATTCCTAGACTTATATTTTAAAAATTAATAAATTTTTAAAATATAATAAAAAAAAGAGATTCATACATGCGTATGAATCTACAAAATATGAGTATATTCCAAAACATTTTTCCCGATCAATAATATAGTAACTAATAAAAATAAAGTCCTTACATATCCAACACCTTTTTGAACCGCAAACTTCGATCCAAAATAAGCACCTAAGATCATTGATAATCCCATGATAATACCGTATTCAAAATGAATTATATCTAAAAATAAAAAAGTAATTAAAGATACAATATTACTAACAAAGTTCAAAAGTTTTCCAGATGCTGCCGCTTGAATAAAATCCAGGCCAATTAATAAAAATGCAAAAATTAAAAACGACCCTGTCCCTGGTCCAAAAAATCCATCATAAAATCCTATCATTAAAATAGCAAAGAAAAATATTAATGTTTTTCTTTGCGTCATCTTCTTATAGGTAGACACACTTCCCCAATTCTTTTTTGCAATAATATAAATAGCAATAAATACCAACATTACAAGTACTAATGGGCGTAAAATATCCGGTGGAATAAATTTTACTACTAAAGCACCTGCAACAGCTCCAACAATAGTTAACGGGATTAACTTTCCTACAATTTTAAAATCAACTTTTCCTGATCGAATGAAATACATCGCACTCGTAAACGTCCCCATTGTTGCCGCTAATTTATTCGTTGCAATTGCCGAAGCTGGCGATAAGCCAACAAACATAAGTGCAGGAAGCGAAATTAACCCTCCTCCTCCAACAACGGAATCAATAAAAGCTGCTAAAAAACCGAATGCAATTAATAAAATAATGACTTGAAAACTTAATTCTTCCATGAGCTTTACCCCTTACCCCTATTTTTTACAACATTTTAAATTATAACAAAATTACATAAGAAAAAAAGCTGTTCCATAGAGGAACAGCCTTCATATTTAATCTAAAATCTTCACAAGTGGTTCATCTTGTTTTGCTTCACGTATAATAATAGCTTCTGGGCGTTCTACAGATTTAATCGTTACTTGTACTTTCATATAATTCGGGAAGTATTCCATAACAAGCCCTGCCACATATTGTGTAAAACCAACTATTTCAGCTTTTCCATTAAACTGGACAGGAATATCAAGCTTCATTTCTCTTAATTCATCATCTCTATACATACCAGTACCAATAACAGCTGTATAATCGCCTTGGAAATAATCGCTTAGTTTTGCCTTAAAGTTGGATACTCTTGCAAGGTCTTCACGTTTATTATCTGTTTTCGCTTGCTCTGATGGGAACAAATAATATTTTTCATTAATTTGTTTCCAATCTTCAACCGTTTCACTACCTTTTTCGGCATTTGCATAAGAAACAAAATTACCTGGCACGAGCGAAGACTTTGGAGCTTGGCGATAAATCGCAAATGTTATTGGAATATTTTTGGTTTCAGGTTCTTTTTGATGTATGACTTTCAAAATTTCTTGCGCCATTTTTTTCCCTTCAGCTAACATCTTTTCATCCGGGATTGCAGCTTCACGTGGATAACCATGCTCTTCGTTAAAATATTGAACAGAATTCATCGCTAATCCAACTACCATACCAACGCGTTCCTCGCCGTTATCGCCTTTTTTCACATAATAATCATGCTCTAAAATATTCGAAATATATATTGGATTTTTTTTATTTTTCACTTCTAGTGATTCGGATCCTGTTCCTAATGCAGGGTTTAATCCTATATTAGGAAATTTAACTGCATCTTTTTTTAATTTGTCCTCTAGTTCCTTTTGTTCAGCATCTGTACGTTTTCTTTTAACAAGCATCTGTATAGTTTGAGTATCTAGAGCTTTTCCGCCTTTTAAAAAATTATCTTTCGTACTAAATGATTCTTTTGCAATTCGCATTAACCCTGTTTCAAATTCATCTATATCAAGACGACTATTTAACCCTTGCACGACTAAACCACGTGCCTTTCCACCATCAAATGGAATAGTCGTCTTATAATATTCATCCGAAATAGCGTATTTTGGAACAACTGATTGTTCTTTTGCTTTCCCCGATTTCTCAGCCACTTTTTCATCTTTGTCGGCACCTGCACTACACCCACTTACAAGTAGGCCAAGGCTTAATACCGCTAATGCTATTTTTTTCATGGTAAGTTTGCACCTCTTACTTATTTAGCTCTTGTAAAAACCTCTCTTCATTCCAAACCTCAACATTATGTTTCTCCGCTTGTGCTAATTTCGAACCAGCCGCTTCACCTGCAACAACTAAATCCGTACTCTTACTAACACTTCCCGTTACTTTTCCACCTAATGCCTCAATCTTCTTCTTCGCTTCACTTCGCCCCATAACTTCTAGCTTACCTGTTAAAACAACCGTTTTTCCTGCGAAGTAAGATTCAACATTTTGTAAATCTGCAATTTTTATACCTTTGTATGTCATATTCACGCCATACTCTTTAAACTGCTGTAATAACTCTAATACATCTTCATTATCAAAATATGTCACAACAGATTGAGCCATTTTTTCGCCAATTTCATTAATTGCTTTTAGTTCTTCTTCCGTTGCTTTTACAAGCTCATCCATCGTTTCAAAGTGCTCTGCAAATGTACGTGCTGCTTTCGCTCCAACGTGGCGAATTCCAAGACCAAATAATAATCGCTCTAACGAGTTTTCTTTAGACTTTTCAATTGCTTGTATTAAGTTTGTTGCTGATTTTTCACCAAAACGTTCTAACTGTAATAATTGCTCTTTCGTCAATGCATATAAGTCAGCAAATGTACGAATATAATCTGCATCAAACAGTTGTGTAATGACACGTTCTCCAAGTCCATCAATATTCATTGCATTTCTTGAAACGAAATGGATTAACCCTTCTCGAATTTGAGCAGGACAAGTTGGATTTATACAACGAAGTGCTACTTCTTCTTCTAAACGAACAAGTTCACTCTCACATGCTGGACAATGAGTTGGCATGCGGTATTCTTCTTCCTCACCAGTACGCTTATCAAAAATAACGTTCACAACTTCAGGAATAATATCTCCAGCCTTCTTCACAACAACGTAGTCACCAATTCGAATGTCTTTTTCACGAATTAAATCTTCGTTATGTAAAGAAGCACGACGAACAATCGTACCAGCAACTCTCACTGGCTCTAGTTCTGCAGTCGGTGTTACAACTCCTGTTCGGCCAACACTTAATTCAATGCCTGTTAATCTCGTTACAACTTCTTCAGCCGGGAATTTATAAGCAATCGCCCATCTTGGACTCTTCGCTGTAGTTCCTAGACTTTCTTGAAGGGCAACATCATCTACTTTTATAACGATTCCATCAATCTCATAATCAAGATGCGGACGTTTTTCTTGCCATTCTTCTACATAAGCTATAACTTCTTCAATTGTTTCACATGTACGGCGATTTGGATTTGTCTTAAATCCAAGTTCACCTAAGAAATCAAGCGATTCACTATGTGATGGAATTGTTTTTTCTTCTACATTCGCAAGACCATACACAAACATAGATAAGTTACGCTTCGCTGCAATTTTCGGATCAAGTTGACGTATTGAACCTGCTGCTGCATTACGCGGATTCGCAAATACATCTTCTCCATTTTGCTCTTTTTCTTCATTTAGTTTAACGAATGAACGCTTCGGCATATAAGCTTCGCCTCGTGCTTCTAACGTTACTTCTTCATTTAAACGAAGTGGGATAGCTTTAATCGTTTTTAAATTTTGAGTAATATCTTCACCCGTTACACCATCACCACGTGTCGCCCCTTGAATGAAGCGTCCTTTTTCATAATGAAGCGAAACGGCAAGCCCGTCAATTTTTAATTCACATATATATCTTACATTCGCACCATCAATTCCTTGACGTACTCTTCTGTCGAAATCACGTAAATCTCCTTCGTTAAATGCATTTCCTAAACTTAACATTGGTGACTTATGTGTTACTTTTTCAAATATATCAAGAACAGTCCCCCCAACGCGAACGGAGGGAGAATCTTCACTCATAAACTCTGGGTTCTCTGCTTCTAATTTTATAAGCTCCTGCATATTACGGTCATATTCCGCATCAGAAACAGAAGGATTGTCTAATACGTGATATTGATAGTTAAATGTATTTAATAAATCACGCAGTTCTTCTATACGTTTTTTTGCTATCTCTTTTGACATATCCTCATTCCTTTCTATTGTTTCGTCACAGGTGCAAATTTTGCTAACAAACGTTTAACACCAATTGGGCTTGGGAATGCAATATCTAATTCTTTTGCATCACCTTCACCTTTTACACTTACAACTGTACCGACTCCCCATTTTTGGTGGGAAGCTTTATCTCCTACTGCCCAGCCAATTTGTTCGCCGCCTGTCGTCTTAGCTGCAGGGCGCGCGAAAGCTGAACGAGAGCGTGTTGTCGTTGTGATTGTCGTTTTGCCGCTACTTGCCGTTCTGCCTTTTGCACCAAACGATGTTTCACGCTTTGGCGCTGTTTCATTTAATGATTCCACTAGTTCTGTCGGGATTTCTGTAATGAATCGAGACGCAGCGTTCATACTTGTTCTACCAAATAAAGTACGCATTTGCGCGTTAGATAAATATAGCTCTTCTTCTGCACGGGTAATACCTACATAAGCAAGACGACGTTCTTCTTGCATTTCATCCTCTTCCATAAGAGAACGAGTATGAGGGAATATCCCTTCCTCTAAGCCAACAATAAAGACAACCGGGAACTCTAATCCTTTCGCTGAGTGCATCGTCATTAAAATAACTTCTTCACCAGCAGTTGGGTCTTCATCTACACGATCAATATCAGCAACAAGTGCTAAATCTGTTAAGAATGCAACAAGGCTCTTATCTTCGCTTTGAGATTCAAATGTTTGCGTAACAGATAAGAACTCGTCTAAGTTTTCTAAACGACCTTCCGCTTCTAAAGAACGTTCATTTTTCAACATATCGCGATAGCCTGTTTTTTCAATAACTTCTTCTACTAATTCTGTAACAGATAAATACTCTTGCATATTTACCCAGTTATTTAATAAATTCGCAAATTCTTTTACTGCCTTTGTAATTTTTGCACTTACTCCAACATGCTCAATTTCATCAAATACAGCAGTTAATGAAATTCCGTTTTGCACACCGTAATTAATAATTTTATCGATAGAAGTCGCACCAATACCACGCTTTGGCATGTTAATAATACGTGCAAAACTAATTTCATCATCTGGATTACCGATTAAACGTAAGTACGCCAAAATATCTTTAATCTCTTTACGATCGTAGAACTTCGTACCCCCGACAATTTTGTACGGAATGTTAGATTTAAGGAAAATCTCCTCGACCATACGAGACTGAGCATTCGTACGATATAACACTGCAAAATCAGTATATTTTCGTTTCCCCATTTGAATATCGTCACGAATTTTTTTCGCAACAAAATACGCTTCGTCCTTTTCAGTTGCAGCACGATAATACGAGATTTTACTTCCAACTTGATTGTCTGTCCATAATTTCTTCGGCTTACGATTCGTATTTTTTTCAATAACAGCATTCGCTGCATTTAAAATATTTTGTGACGAACGATAGTTTTGTTCTAACAAAATTACTTGTGCATTCTCATAGTCTTTTTCGAACGACAAAATGTTAGAAATATCTGCACCACGCCAGCGATAAATAGACTGGTCAGAGTCACCTACAACGCAAAGATTTTTAAAACGCGCTGCCAAATGTTTAACAAGAAGATATTGCGCTTTGTTCGTATCTTGATACTCATCAACGTGAATATATTGGAACTTACGCTGATAAAACTCTAATACTTCTGGAACACGTTCAAATAACTGAATCGTGGTCATAATTAAATCATCAAAGTCTAATGAATTATTTTTCAAAAGACGTTTTTGATACTCTGTGTATACATCGCTCGTTAATTTTTCATATGGATCAGCCATTGTAATTTTTTTTGCATATTTATCCGCAGATAACAGTTCATTTTTCGCATTACTAATACCCGCTAAAATAGAGCGCGGCTCAAATTTCTTCGGATCAATATTGCGCTCTTTCATAATTTTTTTGACTACAGTTAGCTGATCGCCTGAATCTAAGATTGTAAAGTTACGATTAATACCAATACGATCGATATCCCGTCGTAAAATACGTACACACATAGAGTGGAACGTCGAAATCCAAATATCTTCTGCTTCTGGTCCCACAAGTGTATCAATACGCTCACGCATTTCACGAGCTGCTTTATTTGTGAAGGTAATAGCTAGTACATTCCATGGTGCTACACCTTTTTCACCAAGTAAATACGCAATACGATGTGTTAACACACGTGTCTTACCACTACCTGCACCTGCCATTAATAGAAGTGGTCCATTCGTTGTTTGGACTGCTTTTTGTTGCTGTGGATTTAAACCGTTTAATAATCTATCTGTCATACTCATATACGCCTGCACCTACTCTCCTTTTACTGCTTTAACTGTTTTTAACGCCGATTTTATATCATCATAAATAATATTTCCAACAACTACTGTATCAGCATATTGTGCCATGTCTTTCGCCTGTTCTGCATTAGAAATACCACCGCCATAGTATAACTTAGCTTGTTTCAATTCTGCTTTTACATTTTTAACAAGTTCAACATCTCCATACGTACCGCTATATTCTAAATAAAATATCGGTAAATGTAATAACTTGTCTGCTAAACGAGCATATGCAATAACGTCATCTTCTGTTAAATCACATTTCGCTTCTGTAAGCTGGGCTACTTTCGCTTCTGGATTTAAAACACAATACCCTTCCATAAAAATTTCGTCCCAGTCCATAATATCCCCAAATTCTTTCAATGCCTCATGATGAACACCTGTTACCCATTCTACTTTTCGGCTATTTAAAACACTTGGGATGTAATAAAAATCAAATCCTGGTGTAATTGCTTCTACATCAGAAACCTCTAATACACAAGGAACTGCATATCTACGAATGCTAACTAGCATGTGTAATACGTTATCAATTGTAACTCCATCACTTCCGCCTACAATAACCGCATCAGTTCCAGACTCACAAATCATTTCTAAATGTTCATCGCTTAACTCCTTATTTGGATCAAGCTTAAATACATGTTTCCATCCGGAAATATCGTACATGAAAACACCCTTCCTTTTCTCTAGTTATATATATTTCTGTTCAAAATAACAGTTTATTTTCATCATTATTGTTTTAACTTCATCTTAAATATTTGTTTAAAACGGAGAATTAAGTTTGGAATTACCTCTTCCATATTTTTTAAACTAGAGGATTTAATTTTGAAGTTCCTTTTATGCATTCTTTCATTATAACAAAAAAAGTTACTTACACACACGCACATTCCAACATCTTTTTCCACGTCAAATGTTGGATTACATATCCCAAAAATCAAACGGGATACTAATAAAAGAAATAGTATTATCTATTTCAACTTTCATAAAAAGGAGTGTTTTTCTAATGAAGCAAAATATCGGGACAATAAACGCTCTAATTCGAATTACACTTGGGCTTGTCCTCTTCGGATGTAGTGCAACTAAACTTGTACGCAAGCCGTGGTGCACTTGGTCTAACATTTTTCTATGGATTGGTGCAATGAAAGTTGCAGAAGGAATTGTTCGTTTCTGCCCTGTTGTTGAAATGTGGAAATTCGGAAAATACATGAATATGGGGGCATTTAAAATGCCTAGCATGAATTTTGCTGAAAAAGGACATGCTAAAGAAGAAGTGAATCAAACTTCCACTCATGACAAGCCAAAGTCAAAAGGAAGTTATGACGCTTCTGACAAAGAGATTGAGTCAGCGATTGAAAATATAATCCTGGCAAAACCGCTTTGAATCATTTGTCACGATGCAAGATGCTCTCAAAGGGACTTAGCTGCTGCAGTGGGCGGTTAAGTCTTCTTTATTTTACCACAAAACAGAACGTACATTCTCTTTTTCGACCTTAAAATGTATATAAAAGATATCAATCAATAAAATTCAGAAAATTAGGTGCATACCTCTTGCTTAAAATGATATAAAAGTGATATCATTTTTATATCAGGAGGCGATCATATGAAAGAAAAACAAGTATTTTATGTAAATGGTTTTCTCGGTATTATTGGAATTTTGATTTTAGCTGCTATCGGTGTATTTTTCCTTGCACAAGAAATTTTCATAGGAGCGGCACTAACTATTATATTAGCCGCAGTTCTCGCTACAGGTATCGGTATTGTTCAACCGAATCAAGCGAAGGTTATTACGTTCTTCGGTAATTATTTAGGAACAATTCGTCAAAACGGTTTATTTTTAACGATTCCGTTCGCATTCCGTCAAACTGTATCTTTACGTGTTGAAAACTTTAACAGTAAAAAATTAAAAGTAAATGACGTTGATGGAAATCCAATTGAAATTGCAGCTGTTATCGTATATAAAGTTGTTGATTCTGCAAAAGCAATGTTTGGTGTTGAACATTATGATCGATTTGTAGAAATTCAAAGCGAAACGGCAATCCGCCATGTTGCAACAAAATATCCTTATGACAATTTCCAAGATGAAACCTGCGTTACGTTACGCGGAAATACTGAAGAAATCTCTGAAGAATTAAAACGTGAGTTAGAGGCGCGTCTTGAAATTGCTGGTGTAGAAGTATTAGAAACTCGTTTAACGCACTTAGCTTACGCAACAGAAATTGCCCATGCAATGCTACAACGCCAGCAAGCAAAAGCAGTATTAGCTGCTAGAAAAGAAATTGTTGAAGGTGCTGTGAAGATGGCGAAAGATTCCATCCATATGTTAGATGAAGAAGGCGTACTAGAACTCGATGACGAGCGTAAAGCAAATATGGTAAACAACTTATTAGTTGCCATCGTTTCAGATAAAGGTGCGCAACCAGTTATTAATACAGGAAGCCTGTACTAAGGGCTATAAGTAATTATGGCTAAAAAGAAAAGCTTTCCATTACGTATTGATCCTGAATTACACGCAGTCATCGAAAAATGGGCAAATGATGAATTTCGTAGCGTCAATGCACACATCGAGTATTTACTTCGAGAAATGGCAAAGCAAAAAGGGAAATTAAAAAAAGATAAAGATGCATAAAAAATCCCGCTGATTCCTCAGCGGGATTTTTACATATTAACTTTTCGTCATCTCATGCCCAATTGCACGATAGCCTATATCACTTCGATAAAATAGACCATCACTCTCAATTTTACCGATTTCTTTATATACTTTATCTTTTGCTTCTTGTAAACTATTTGCCTTACAAGCAACAAATAATACACGGCCACCGTTCGTTACAAAGTCCCCATGTTTCATTGCTGTACCTGCATGGAAAACAATCACATCTTGCAGTGCATCTAGCCCACTAATAATATCACCTTTTTTATATGCTTCTGGATATCCTTTAGAAGCAAGTACAACACCGATTACAGCTTCTTCTGACCATTGTAACGTTAGTTCACTTTCATCTAATACAGCGTTACATACGTCAACTAAATCATTTTCTAAGCGAGGTAATACAACTTCTGTTTCAGGATCACCGAAGCGTGCATTAAATTCAATTACCTTCGGACCATCATTTGTTAAAATAAGACCTGCGTATAAAATACCTGTAAACGAACGGTTTTCTGCAATCATCGCCTTAGCAGTTGGATGTAATACGGTTTGAATCGCTTCTTGAACTGCTGATTCTGGAATTTGTGGTACTGGAGAATATGCACCCATTCCGCCCGTATTTGGACCTTTATCACCATCAAAAGCTCTTTTATGATCTTGGGCGATTACCATTGGATGTACAGTTGTTCCATTCACGAATGCCATTAATGAAAATTCTTGTCCATCTAAAAACTCTTCAATAACGACCTTCTTACTTGCCGCGCCGAATTTCACATCTTGTAGCATTTCTTTCACAGCTTGTAATGCCTCTTCAAGCGTCATTGCTACCGTTACCCCTTTACCCGCAGCTAGGCCGTCAGCTTTAATAACGATTGGTGCACCAACTTTTTGAATGTACTGTACTGCTTCTTCATAATCTGTAAAAGTTTCGTACGCCGCAGTTGGAATATCATACTTTTTCATAAGCTCTTTTGTAAAAGCTTTACTACCTTCAATAACAGCAGCCTCTTTATTCGGACCAAATACGCGAAGTCCCTCTTCTTTAAAACAATCAACAATTCCATTCATAAGCGGAATTTCTGGTCCAACGAAAGTTAACTCAACATTATTCTCTTTTGCAAATAAAACTAATGCATCAAAATCATTTTCATCAATATCAACTGGTGTTGCAACATCTCTCATACCTTCATTACCTGGTGCTACATATACCTTTTCTACTTTTTCAGATTGTGCAAACTTCCAAGCTAAAGCATGCTCACGCCCACCGCGGCCAATTACTAAAACATTCATATTTCATCCCCCAATAATTAAATAAGTACAAACTAGAAGCTATGCTCCTAGTTTGCTTTTTCATATCAATAAAAGGTTATCTCGACCGGACTTTTTAAACATCCTCTATTAGTGTTTGAAATGACGTACGCCAGTGAACACCATAGCAATCCCATAAGTATCTGCCACTTTAATAGAATCTTCATCACGGATTGATCCGCCTGGTTGAATGATTGCTGTAATTCCTGCTTTTGCTGCTTCTTCTAATGTATCTGGCATTGGGAAGAAAGCATCAGATGCAAGTGCGCTACCTTGTGCTTTTTCACCAGCTTGTGTAATTGCGATTTTTGCAGAACCTACACGGTTCATCTGTCCCGCACCGACGCCAATTGTCATGTCATCTTTCGCTAAAACAATTGCGTTTGATTTCACATGTTTTACAACTTTCCAAGCTAGTTTTAAATCTTTCCATTCTTGCTCTGAAGGTTCACGTTTCGTTGGAATTGAAATTGTACTTTCATCTAATGATAACGTATCTTCTTCTTGAACGAGAAGTCCACCTTGTACAGAAGTTAGTTTTTTGCTTGCACTTGTCGCTTTTTCAATATTTATAGTTAATAAACGTAAGTTCTTCTTACTTTGCAACACTTCTAAAGCTTCTTGCGAGAACGAAGGTGCGATAACAATTTCTAAGAAAATTTCATGTAACTTTTCTGCTGTAGCTTTATCAATTTCACGATTTGCTGCAATAATACCGCCGAAGATTGATACTGGATCTGCTTCATAAGCACGAGTATATGCTTCGTGAATATTAGTTCCTACTCCAACACCACATGGATTCATATGCTTTACTGCTACTACTGCTGGTTCTGTAAATTCTTTTACGATGCTAAGCGCTGCGTCTGCATCATTAATATTGTTATACGATAATTCCTTACCGTGTAATTGTTCTGCGTATGCAACAGAAGACGTTGCTGCGAATGGCGCTTTATAGAAAGTTGCTTTTTGATGTGGGTTCTCGCCATAGCGTAAGTCTTGCTTTTTCTCAAATGTCACCGTTAATGTTTCTGGACTTTCTTCACCCATTTGCTCTGTTAAGTAGTTAGAAATTAACGCATCATACGCTGCTGTATGACGGAATACTTTCGCTGCTAGTTTACGTTTTGTTTCCTCTGCTACTTCACCGTTCTCTTTCAGTTCTGCTAACACAATATCATAATCTACTGGATCTACAATTACAGATACGAATTTATGATTTTTCGCAGCAGAGCGAATCATTGTCGGGCCACCGATATCAATATTTTCAATTGCATCAGCAAATGTTACATCAGGCTTAGCGATTGTTTCTTTAAATGGATATAAGTTAACAACAACAAAGTCAATTGGCTCCATACCTAATTCATTCATTTGTGTTACATGTGTTTCATTATCACGAACTGCTAATAGACTACCATGAATATTTGGATGTAACGTTTTCACACGGCCATCCATAATTTCAGGGAAACCAGTTACTTCAGAAATACCAATTACTTGTAAACCGTTTTCTTCTAGTAACTTTTTCGTACCACCTGTTGAAATAACTTCAATCCCTTGTTCTAGTAACCCTTTAACAAATTCTACTACTCCTGTTTTATCTGAAACACTTACTAATGCACGCTTTTTCATTTATCCTTCACCCCTGGTTGTATGTTAGTTAACAGTTGATTCTTTCACAGACTGAACAATTTGATTCACTGTATTTACGTATAATTTATGTTCAACTTGTTGAATTTTCTTTTGTAAACTTTCTCTCGTATCCCCTTCAGAAACAACCACTGCTTCTTGCGCAATAATTGGCCCTGTATCCATACCTGCATCTACATAATGAATTGTTACTCCAGTTACTTTCACACCTGCTTCTAACGCTTGACCGACAGCATCTTTACCCGGAAAGCTCGGTAGTAATGATGGATGAATATTAATAATCTTCCCGCCGTATGCTTCTAGTAACGTCGGCCCGATTAACCGCATATATCCAGCTAAAATAACATAATCAATTTCATATTCTTCTAGCTTCTTTAATATCTCTTTTTCAAATGCTTCTTTTGACTCATATGCTTTCGCTGAAAAAGCAAAACACGGAATATGATGATAATTTGCCCGTCCAACAGCGCGTGCTTCTGGTTTATCACATACTAATAAACTAATTTCTGCATCCAATCTTTTTTCTTCTACCGCATTAACGAGAGATTGAAAGTTAGATCCGCTTCCAGAAGCAAAAACTGCTAATCTACTCATAGTGCTGTGCCCCCATTAAAAGTAACGCCAGCTCCTTGTATAGTACGTCCAATAATACGAGCCATTTCTCCTTGCTCTTCAAGAAGACGAACAACATCTTTTGCATCTTCTTCCTTCACTGCTACTACCATACCAATACCCATGTTAAAAATATTGAACATTTCTTTTTCTTCCAGTTTTCCAACTTCTTGAAGCAAACTAAAGATCGGCTGAATTTCCCAAGATCCTAGTTCAATCTCAGCACCGATTCCTTCTGGCAACATGCGTGGAATATTTTCAATAAATCCGCCACCTGTAATATGCGCCATACCGTATACTTCATGTTTCTTCAATAGTTCTAAAATAGGTTTGACATAAATTTTCGTTGGTTTTAATAATTCTTCACCAAGAGGTAGTTCTAAGCGGCCATAAATACGCTCTAAAGATAGTTCTCCATCTTCTAGTAACACTTTTCGTACTAAAGAGTAACCATTGCTATGAATACCGCTAGATGCTAAGCCAATTAGCACGTGACCAGCTTCAATCTTTTCACCTGTTACAATTTTCTTTTTATCAACAATCCCAACTGTAAAACCAGCTAAATCATATTCTTCCGTAGAATACATTCCTGGCATTTCAGCTGTTTCTCCACCGATTAATGCACAACCAGCTTGGCGACAGCCCTCTGATATACCTTTGACGATGTTTTCAATTTTACTAGGTTCAGCTTTACCACAAGCAATATAATCAAGGAAGAAAAGCGGCTCTGCTCCTTGGACAACAATATCATTTACACACATCGCTACTGCATCAATACCAATTGTGTCATGTTTATCTGCCATAAAAGCGAGCATCAATTTCGTTCCCACGCCATCTGTTCCAGATACTAATACAGGTTCTTCTAATGCAAATTTTGATAGATCAAACATACCTCCAAAACCGCCTAAACCGCCTAGTACTTCTTTTCTCATAGTTGTTTGTACGTGTTTTTTCATGCGAGATACCGCTTCATATCCAGCTTCAATATCTACTCCTGCTTGCTTATATGCATTCGCCATCGTTATTTACACCTCGTCTTTTAATTTCTCCCCATCCAGGGCGGGCTATTTTAAGAAAGGAGCTAGCTTCTACATCAAAAGAAGTAGAAGCTTGTTTCACTTTTCTTATTTCATACTTTCTAAAAGCTCTTGCTCATAATCATAAAGAGCTGTTGGATAGTCCCCATTAAAGTAAGCCATGCATAGGCCACCATATTTCCCTTCATATGGACGTCCAATTGCATCTACTAATCCATCTTCGCTTAAAAATGTTAAAGAATCTGCTCCGATCATTTCACGGATTTCTTCTACTGTATGATTTGCTGCAATTAATTCTTTTCTCGTTTGAATATCAATGCCATAGAAACATGGATATTTCAGAGGTGGTGAAGCAATTCTTACGTGAACTTCTGTCGCTCCAGCTTCACGAAGCATACGAACAATTCGTTTACTTGTCGTTCCTCTTACGATAGAGTCATCAATCATAACAACTCGTTTCCCTTCAACTACACCTCTTACTGCGGAAAGCTTCATCTTAACCCCTTGCTCTCGCAGTTCCTGAGAAGGTTGAATAAACGTACGTCCAACGTAACGATTTTTAATTAATCCTAACTCATATGGAATACCTGTCGCCTCCGCATAGCCAATCGCAGCTGAAATACTAGAGTCTGGTACACCAGTAACAACATCTGCTTCAATAGGAGCTTCTGCCGCTAAACGTTTCCCCATATTCTTACGTGCTGCATGAACGTTAACGCCTGCAATATTAGAATCTGGTCGTGCAAAGTAAATGTATTCCATACTACAA
The DNA here is from genome assembly GCF_045291115.1 of Bacillus sp. PPSBB_2. Taxonomy (NCBI): domain Bacteria; kingdom Bacillati; phylum Bacillota; class Bacilli; order Caryophanales; family Bacillaceae; genus Bacillus; species Bacillus sp. PPSBB_2. The sequence continues at coordinate 320,839 of NZ_CP147983.1, read as the reverse complement.
ATTGCATGTTCTACATCATTTGTGAAACGATCTACGTGAATTCCTTCATCATTAATGATAAGTAATTCACCCGGTTCTACATCACGAATGTATGTTGCACCTACTACATCAAAAGCACATGTTTCAGATGCTACAACGTAAGCATCCCCCATCTTTCCAATTGAAAGCGGACGGAACCCATTCGGATCTAATGCAACGATCATTTCATTTCCAGTTAGTAAAAGATACGCAAACGCACCTTTCACTTTGTTTAAAGCTTCTTTTACACTTTCAATTAAAGAATCTTTCGTACTACGTTTAATAAGATGTAAAAGTACTTCTGTATCTGAACTAGTTTGAAAAATACTGCCCTCTGCTTCTAATTCACGACGAAGCATTTTTGCGTTAATTAAATTTCCGTTATGAGCTAACGCCATACTATGATCGGAAAAACGGAACAACAATGGTTGAACGTTAGCAACTTCACTTCCACCAGCTGTTGCATATCGTACATGTCCGATTGCTGATTTTCCATTTAATCCTTCTAGCTCACCTCTTGAAAACACTTCTGATATTAAACCTAACCCCTTGTGACCGACGATTTTTTCCCCATTATTTACGACAATGCCTGCGCCTTCTTGCCCACGGTGCTGTAAACTGTGCAATCCGTAGTATGAAACTTGTGCTGCATTTTCATGCCCCCAAATTCCGAAAACGCCACATTCTTCGTTTAACCCCTTTATTTCAGCAAGCATGGGATTGCCCCTTTCCAAGCCTTTCTCATTTCATCTACATTTGCTGTAAGTAATACTTCATTTTCTTCATTATGAATTGTTACTTCATTTGTACTTGTTACTTCTCCAACTTGGATTGCTTCTACCACTTTCTCAAACGCCTCTTTATTTTCACGTTTTACAGTTATCACGAAGCGAGACTGTGATTCAGCGAATAATGCTGCTGTTGCTTCTCCATCTAATTTCACAGTAGCACCTAAGCCTTTAGCACCAATTGCACTTTCTGAAATCGCAACTGCTAAACCACCTTCAGCAACATCATGTGCAGATTGAACAAGACCAGCTTGAATTGCTTCTAATACTTGTTTTTGGCGTTTTAATTCTACATCTAAATCGATACTTGGTGATTGACCGAAAATTTTGCCGTGAATCATTTTCTGTAATTCACTTCCGCCAAACTCAGCTTTCGTCTCACCAATTACATACACTAAATCACCAGCTTGCTTAAACTCTTGTGTTGTTACATGTTTTAAGTCATGCACAAGTCCGACCATTCCAACAGTTGGTGTTGGATATACAGCTTCACCACTACGCTCGTTATACATCGATACGTTTCCGCCGATAACTGGTGTTTGTAATGTGCGACAAGCTTCACTCATACCGTCTACTGATTTCTCAATCTGCCAGAAGATTTCTGGTTTTTCTGGGTTACCGAAGTTTAAGCAATCTGTAATTGCAAGTGGCTCTCCGCCAGAACATACGATATTACGCGCTGCCTCTGCTACTGCAATTTTACCGCCCATCTCTGGGTCTAGATAAATGTAGCGAGAGTTACAATCTGTCGTCATTGCTAATCCTTTTTCTGTACCGCGTACACGTACAACTGCAGCATCTGAACCTGGCGTAACAACTGTGCTTGTGCGAACTTGGTAATCGTATTGATCGTATACCCACTCTTTACTTGCAATTGTTGGTTGCTGTAATAAAGCGAATAACGTTTCTTTATAATTTTCTACTTTTGGCGTTTCCATTTTCATTGCTTGGAATTCAGCAAAGTATGCTGCTTCTTTTGATGGCTTATGATAAATTGGTGCTTCTTCTGCTAAAGCATCTGCTGGAACTTCAGCTACCTTTTCACCTTTATGGAATAAACGAAGCATTTTATCTTCTGTTACTTTCCCCATCGTAACCGCTGCAAGACCATACTTCTCAAATAAATCTACTATTTCTTGTTCTCTACCTTTTTTCACGACAATTAACATACGCTCTTGTGATTCAGATAGCATCATTTCATATGGTGTCATTCCTGTTTCACGCTGTGGTACATCATCTAAGTACATTTCAATACCCATTCCTGCTTTACTTGCCATTTCTGCAGATGATGATGTTAAACCAGCCGCACCCATATCTTGAATTCCGACAAGTGCATCGGATTGAATTAATTCTAAACACGCTTCAATAAGAAGCTTTTCCATAAATGGATCCCCTACTTGAACCGCTGGACGTTTCGCTTCTGAGCTTTCAGATAGTTCTTCCGACGCGAATGTTGCACCGTGAATACCGTCACGACCAGTTGATGCTCCTACGTACATTACTGTGTTACCAGCACCGTGCGCTTGCCCTTTTTTAATGTCTTCGTGGTTAATCAAACCTACGCACATTGCATTTACAAGTGGATTTCCTTCATAACATGGATCAAATTGTACTTCGCCGCCAACAGTCGGAATACCGATGCAGTTACCGTATCCTGCAATTCCTGCTACTACTTCTTCGAATAAATATTTCACACGTGGTGACTGTAATTCACCGAAACGAAGTGAGTTTAATAGAGCTACCGGGCGTGCTCCCATAGAGAATACGTCACGAATAATACCACCAACACCTGTTGCAGCTCCTTGATATGGTTCAATAGCTGAAGGATGGTTATGACTTTCCATTTTAAATACAACTGCTTGATTATCACCGATATCTACAATTCCAGCACCTTCTCCAGGTCCTTGCAGAACGCGCTCACCTGTAGTTGGAAACTTACGAAGAACTGGTTTTGAATTTTTATAACTACAATGTTCAGACCACATTACAGAGAATAACCCTGTTTCTGTATAATTTGGCAGACGACCTAAAATCTTTTCAACCATGGCAAACTCTTCGTCTGTTAGCCCCATTTCCGCATATATACGCTCTTCTTTAATTTGTGTTGGATTTGGTTCAAGCATTAACGACATATGTTTCCCTCCACTGTTTTAAGATAGATTGAAAGACTTTTAACCCTTCAGCACCGCCAAGTAATTCATCTACAGCACGCTCTGGGTGCGGCATCATACCAAGTACATTTCCTTTTTCATTTACAATACCAGCAATATCTGAAACGCTACCGTTAGGGTTTTCTACGTAACGGAATGCGATTTGATTGTTCTCTTCTAATTGTTTAAGAGTCGCTTCATCACAATAGTAATTCCCCTCACCATGCGCGATTGGAATATTAATTATTTCATCTTTTTCATATTGTGATGTAAACATCGTTTCATTATTTTCAACACGTAACTGAACAGTGCGACACATAAATTTTAAGTTTTCGTTTCTTATTAACGCTCCTGGTAGTAATCCTGATTCAACAAGAATCTGGAATCCATTACATACACCTAAAATCGGCTTTCCTTGCTCAGCAGCTTTTTGCACTGCTTTCATTGCATTAGCAAAGCGAGAGATAGCACCGCAGCGTAAGTAGTCACCATAAGAAAATCCACCTGGTAGTAGAATTGCATCATATTCATCTAAATTCTCTGTATCGTGCCAAACGTAATCTACTTCTTCGCCAAGCTCATCTTTAATTGCATGGAACATATCGACATCACAGTTCGAACCCGGAAATACTATTACGGCAAATTTCACTGTGCGACAACCTCCTCAACTTCATAACGGAAGTCTTCCATTACAACGTTCGCTAATAGTTTTTCACACATTTCTTTTACCTTGCTATCTAAATCAGATACAGATTTATCAATTGTTAGTTCCATGTACTTTCCGATTCGAACGTCTTGTACTTCTGTGAATGAAAGACTATGAAGTGCTCCTTTTACTGCTGTTCCTTGTGGATCTAATACGCTTTCTCTTAATGTTACATATACCTTAACTTTATACATGTGAAATTCCCCCTAAACGTTTTAAAATCTCTTCATAAGCATCTGTTAAATTTCCAAGATCACGACGGAATACATCTTTATCAAACTTTTCATTGCTCGTTTCATCCCATAAACGGCAAGTATCTGGTGAAATTTCATCCGCTAAAATGATTTCTCCTTCTTCCGTTACACCAAACTCTAATTTGAAATCTACTAATCTTACACGACAGCTTGCGAAATGATCAATCAACACTTGATTGATTTGTAGAGCCATATCTCGTAATACACTTACTTGCTCTGGCGATGCAACGTTTAATACACGAATATGATCTTCCGTTACAAGCGGATCTCCTAAATCATCATCTTTGAAGTAAAATTCTACGATTGGTTCTGCAAGTACAGTTCCCTCTTCCATTCCTAATCGTTTTGAAAGACTTCCTGCAATTACATTTCTTGTGACAACTTCTAAAGGAATAATACTCACTTTTTTAACAAGTTGTTCTGTTTCAGATAACTTCTCAACAAAATGTGTTTTAATTCCCACTTCTTGTAACTTTCTGAACAATAAAGTTGTAATTTCATTGTTCAAACGACCTTTTCCTGTAATCGTCTCTTTTTTCTCCCCATTGAAAGCAGTCGCACTATCTTTGTACTCTACCCAAACCATATCTGCTGATTCTGTACGATAAATTCTTTTTGCCTTACCTTCATACAGCAATTCTAGCTTTTGCATTTCGCAAGCCCCCTGTAGTTTGAAAAATGTGAATAATATTTTTATAAAGAATGGCACAGAATGACTCTATTCTGTGCCATATGAAATTTTACGCTTCGTTTAATCCAAGGCGTTCAAAGATTGTATCAACGTGTTGCATATGATGCTCATAGTTGAAGCATTCATTAATCTCTTCTTGTGTTAACTTGCTTGTAATACGCTCATCAGCTTCTACAAGCTCTTTAAATTGTACTTGTGTTTCCCAAGCTTCCATCGCTTTAGGCTGTACGATATCATAAGCTTCTTCACGTACCATACCTTTGTCGATTAGTGTAAGCATTACGCGCTGAGAATAAATTAAGCCGTATGTTCTTGTCATATTACGTTTCATATTCTCTGGGTATACAGTTAAGTTTTTAACGATATTACCAAAGCGATTTAACATGTAATTTAATGCGATTGTAGCATCTGGTAAAATTACGCGTTCTGCCGAAGAGTGAGAAATGTCACGCTCATGCCATAATGGAACATTTTCGTAAGCTGTCATCATATAACCGCGGATAACACGAGCTAAACCAGTCATATTTTCAGAACCAATTGGATTACGTTTATGTGGCATTGCAGAAGAACCCTTTTGACCTTTTGCGAAAGCTTCTTCAACTTCACGTGTTTCACTCTTTTGTAAACCACGAATCTCAACTGCCATCTTTTCGATAGATGTTGCAATTAGTGCAAGTGTTGACATGTAGTGTGCGTGACGATCACGTTGCAATGTTTGTGTTGAAATTGGTGCTGCTTCTAATCCTAAATTTTCACAAACATATTTTTCTACGAATGGATCGATATTTGCATATGTACCAACCGCACCAGATAGTTTACCAACACGAACTGTATCAGCAGCTTGTTTGAAACGCTCTACGTTACGTTTCATCTCTTCATACCAAAGACCAAGTTTTAAACCAAATGTCGTTGGTTCTGCATGAACACCGTGTGTTCTTCCCATCATGATTGTGTATTTATGCTCTTTCGCTTTGTTAGCTAAAATGCTTACAAAGTTCTCTAAGTCTTTTAATATAATTTCATTCGCTTGTTTTAAGATGTAAGATAATGCTGTATCTACTACATCTGTAGATGTTAAACCGTAATGAACCCATTTACGTTCTTCGCCTAATGCTGGCGTTTCTGATACAGCACGAGTGAATGCAACTACGTCATGACGTGTTTCTTTTTCAATTTCATAAATACGATCAATATCAAATGATGCATGTTCACGAATTTTTTTAACATCTTCTTTTGGAATATCGCCAAGCTCAGCCCATGCTTCACAAGCTAAAATCTCAACTTCTAACCACGCTTTAAATTTGTTCTCTTCCGTCCAAATCGCACCCATTTCAGGGCGTGTATAACGACTAATCATCTTTTTCCCTCCAACAGTTGTTCTTGATGGTCCCAAATATGCAAACTCTTCGCTTTTTCTAGAGCGACTTCAATATTATCATTTAAAATATTAACATGCCCCATTTTTCGCTGTGCTTTTGCTTCTTCTTTTCCATACAAGTGTAAATAGCACCCGGTTAATCTATTCACTTGTCTTAGGACCCCTTCTATATGTTCGCCTAAAATGTTTACCATGACAACTGGTTTTAACAAATTTGTTTCTCCTAGAGGTAAATTACAGATTGCTCGAATATGTTGACCAAATTGACTCGTTTCACATGCATCCTGTGTATAGTGTCCTGAATTGTGAGGTCTTGGCGCTAATTCATTAATATAAATCTCACCATTATCTGTAGCAAACATCTCTACAGCTAGTGTTCCCACAAGTTCTAATTCATCCGCAAGTACCTTTGCATACGCAATTGCTTTTTGAGAAAGCTCTTCTGTAATGCGAGCTGGAACGATAGATTCATGTAAAATGTTATTTACATGAATATTTTCTGCTACTGGAAACACTTTTGTTTCACCACTTACACTACGAATCACAATAACTGATACTTCTTTTTCAAAAGGCACCCATTTCTCTAAAATACATTCTGCTTTATCCACAAGATTTCTTGCTGCCTCAACATCAGCTTCACTTCTTAAAACAACTTGCCCTTTCCCATCATATCCACCTGTCGTCGTTTTTAAGACGGAAGGGAATGATAACCCAGCAATTGCTTCTGTAAGCTGATCTTGATTTTGAACTAATCTATACGTTGCTACTGGTAACCCAGCCTTCTCAATCGCATTCTTTTCTGTAAAACGATTTTGCGTTGTATTTAACAACTGACTACCTTGTGGTAAGTACGCATGTTTTTCAAGCCATTGTAAACATCTATAATCAATATTCTCAAATTCATATGTGACAACATCACTTATCTCTGCTAAATGCTGAATTGCTTTTAAATCATCATATGGTGCAACAATTTCAATATCAGCAACTTGTGCACATGGCGAATGCTTTGTAGGATCTAAAACAGCAATTTTATATCCCATCTCCTTAGCTGCCAATGCCATCATTCTTCCTAGCTGGCCGCCTCCAATAATACCGATTGTTTTTCCAGGTAAAATGATTCTCGTCATACTAGCTCACTACCTTCACGCACATCTTTTTCAATCGCTTCTCGTCTCAATTCTAATGCATCATGTATATCATCATGAAATGATCCAAGTATTTGTGCGGCAAGTAATCCAGCATTCGTTGAACCGGCTTTACCAATTGCAACAGTTGCAACTGGAACACCTCCTGGCATTTGGGCGATGGATAATAATGAATCTAAGCCGTTTAATGCTTTTGATTGAACTGGAACTCCAATTACAGGAAGATTTGTCTTCGCTGCAACCATTCCTGGTAAATGTGCTGCTCCACCAGCTCCAGCAATAATAACTTTCAATCCACGTTCACGAGCCGTCTCTGCATATTCAAACATATAATCCGGAGTCCGATGAGCGGATACAACTTTTTTCTCATACGGTATATTTAATTCATCTAAAATGTCACAAGCATATTTCATTGTTTCCCAGTCTGACGTACTTCCCATTATGACTCCAACTAGTGATTTCATATTAGAATCCCCCCGATTCAAATAAAAAAAGCCTGAAATAGAACAGTTTCTCTTTTACTATGAGAGAAAGCGCTCTACTCAGGCATACGTATCCCTTGTGAATAGAAAAATACCGAGTGACTTTCCCTCATAGTCTAACGAATAACGGTCGTTAGGTAGAGACTTGCAGGCCATATCCCCGCGATTATATGAGGTCTTATATTATTGTTTCTATGGCTATATTAACAATATTTCATAAACAATGTCAATAAATAATCGAATGTTTTTTTATTAGCAGTCAATAACGTTCGTGTTTTAGTTATATTCAAAAGAAGAATTGCAACTATATACAAGAAGAAAAGGGAATTAGAATATATATTTCTAGAGATCTATTTTATGTATTTATCGTTTAAATAGCACTTCAGTATGTTTTTAATCAAAATATATATACTCTTGTATTATTATAACGATTTAATTTCTAAGGAGGATAACTGTTAAAGAAAGAACTATGCTATTATCCTATTTATTTTTCTCTATTGCAGTAATTTCTGTAATTATTAAATATTTATTTATAGCACCTCATTATTTAAAATATATACTTATGATAGAAATAATGTGTCCTATTTTAAGTATTACTTTAGCGACATTAGGAAAATCAGGAACACAAAAAATCATTACTATTATTTTAAAGAGTCTCTATTTCATTCTTTTTTCGTCTGTAGCTTTATTAAATTTATGGATTATAGCATTCGGTAAATAAAAATAAACACAAAAAAACCTAAGTCAAAATAACTTAGGTTCTTGCTTGGCGACGTCCTACTCTCACAGGGACAAGGTCCCAACTACCATCGGCGCTAGAGAGCTTAACTTCCGTGTTCGGTATGGGAACGGGTGTGACCTCTCTGCCATCATCACCAAACTATGAAGGCATATTCCTTCAAAACTAGATAACATTTGCTACATATTATATGGTTAAGTCCTCGATCTATTAGTATTCGTCAGCTCCACATGTCACCATGCTTCCACCTCGAACCTATCAACCTGATCATCTTTCAGGGATCTTACTAGCTTACGCTATGGGAAATCTCATCTTGAGGGGGGCTTCATGCTTAGATGCTTTCAGCACTTATCCCTTCCGCACATAGCTACCCAGCTATGCCCTTGGCAGAACAACTGGTACACCAGCGGTGCGTCCATCCCGGTCCTCTCGTACTAAGGACAGCTCCTCTCAAATTTCCTACGCCCACGACGGATAGGGACCGAACTGTCTCACGACGTTCTGAACCCAGCTCGCGTACCGCTTTAATGGGCGAACAGCCCAACCCTTGGGACCGACTACAGCCCCAGGATGCGATGAGCCGACATCGAGGTGCCAAACCTCCCCGTCGATGTGGACTCTTGGGGGAGATAAGCCTGTTATCCCCGGGGTAGCTTTTATCCGTTGAGCGATGGCCCTTCCATGCGGAACCACCGGATCACTAAGCCCGACTTTCGTCCCTGCTCGACTTGTAGGTCTCGCAGTCAAGCTCCCTTATGCCTTTGCACTCTACGAATGATTTCCAACCATTCTGAGGGAACCTTTGGGCGCCTCCGTTACACTTTAGGAGGCGACCGCCCCAGTCAAACTGCCCACCTGACACTGTCTCCCGGGTCGATAAGACCCGTAGGTTAGAATTTCAATACAGTCAGGGCGGTATCCCACCAGCGCCTCCACCGAAGCTAGCGCTCCGGTTTCAATGGCTCCCGCCTATCCTGTACAAACTGTACCAAAATTCAATATCAGGCTACAGTAAAGCTCCACGGGGTCTTTCCGTCCTGTCGCGGGTAACCTGCATCTTCACAGGTACTATAATTTCACCGAGTCTCTGGTTGAGACAGTGCCCAAATCGTTACACCTTTCGTGCGGGTCGGAACTTACCCGACAAGGAATTTCGCTACCTTAGGACCGTTATAGTTACGGCCGCCGTTTACTGGGGCTTCAGTTCAGAGCTTCGCTTACGCTAACCCCTCTCCTTAACCTTCCAGCACCGGGCAGGTGTCACCCCCTATACTTCGCCTTACGGCTTCGCAGAGAGCTGTGTTTTTGCTAAACAGTCGCTTGGGCCTATTCACTGCGGCTTTCCGTTAAGAAAGCACCCCTTCTCCCGAAGTTACGGGGTCATTTTGCCGAGTTCCTTAACCAGAGTTCTCTCGCACACCTTAGGATTCTCTCCTCGCCTACCTGTGTCGGTTTGCGGTACAGGCACCTTTTATCTCGCTAGAAGCTTTTCTTGGCAGCGGGGAATCAAAGACTTCGCTCCATAAGGAGCTTCCCCATCACAGCTCAGCCTTCACGATAAGCGGATTTGCCTACTTATCAGCCTAACTGCTTGGACGTGCACAACCAATCGCACGCTTCTTCTATCCTTCTGCGTCCCTCCATTGCTCAAACGATAAAGAGGTGGTACAGGAATATCAACCTGTTGTCCATCGCCTACGCCTGTCGGCCTCGGCTTAGGTCCTGACTAACCCTGAGCGGACGAGCCTTCCTCAGGAAACCTTAGGCATTCGGTGGACGGGATTCTCACCCGTCTTTCGCTACTCATACCGGCATTCTCACTTCTAAGCACTCCACCAGTCCTTCCGGTCTGACTTCACTGTCCTTAGAACGCTCCCCTACCACTGATACCATTGGTATCAATCCGCAGCTTCGGTGGTGTATTTAGCCCCGGTACATTTTCGGCGCAGAGTCACTCGACTAGTGAGCTATTACGCACTCTTTAAATGGTGGCTGCTTCTAAGCCAACATCCTAGTTGTCTAAGCAACTCCACATCCTTTTCCACTTAATACACACTTTGGGACCTTAGCTGGCGGTCTGGGCTGTTTCCCTTTTGACTACGGATCTTATCACTCGCAGTCTGACTCCTAAGGATAAGTCATTGGCATTCGGAGTTTGACTGAATTCGGTAATCCGATGAGGACCCCTAGTCCAATCAGTGCTCTACCTCCAAGACTCTTACACTTAAGGCTAGCCCTAAAGCTATTTCGGGGAGAACCAGCTATCTCCAGGTTCGATTGGAATTTCTCCGCTACCCACACCTCATCCCCGCACTTTTCAACGTGCGTGGGTTCGGGCCTCCATTCAGTGTTACCTGAACTTCACCCTGGACATGGGTAGATCACCTGGTTTCGGGTCTACGACCACGTACTAAACGCCCTATTCAGACTCGCTTTCGCTGCGGCTCCGCCTCTTCAGCTTAACCTCGCACGGGATCGTAACTCGCCGGTTCATTCTACAAAAGGCACGCCATCACCCGTTAACGGGCTCTGACTATTTGTAGGCACACGGTTTCAGGATCTCTTTCACTCCCCTTCCGGGGTGCTTTTCACCTTTCCCTCACGGTACTGGTTCACTATCGATCACTAGGGAGTATTTAGCCTTGGG
>NZ_CP147983.1:302341-307341 GCF_045291115.1 Bacillus sp. PPSBB_2 | reverse complement strand
GCTAAATGGTTCTTTTACCAGATTGATTTATTACAAACCGCTCTAAGTTATAGTCCTTTCATTCATAATTATGAATATGATATATACAAAAGTACACCTGCCTATAGTGTACGACTAGGAGTAGCGTTACGAGAAAAACAAAAAGAAACTTTTAAACTTGTTCGTAACCCTTATAGGAGAGCAGTCAGTTCCTTCGTATCCTTAATTGGACCTCCTTATATGGAAAATCCCGAATGGAAACCCATCCGAAAGTTTTTATATCAAGATGAAAATTCCTCCAAAGGGATCTCATTTAAACAATTTCTATACTATCTATTTATAAAAGGGGCTCACGCAAGTGATATTAACCCACATTTCACACAACAATATATAGCTGGTGAAGAAGAATATGTGACCAATTATATATACTTAGAAAACTTCGATCAGGAAATGAAAGAATTAGAAAAGCGTTTCGAATTAAAAACCGCACCAATAAATGAGTTCTCAACATCATGGCATCATCAAACTCCCGCCATGATTTATAAAGGGAATTTTAGCGAAGGCGATATTACTGATCCTTTATTTCCACGTCATCCAACTTTTGAAAGCTTTTATGATACTGAATGTATACAACTTGTCCAAACAATATTTCAAAATGATTTCGACACATATAAATACAGCAAAGAATATCCATACTAACTTTAGTCTATTATCTTTGCTAAATAAAAAAGATACTTCATATATAAGGTATCTTTTTAACATTTCAATTATATAAATCATACTGTTTAACAGTCTCTATTCTCCACCTTGTTACCTTTTAATAGATTACATAACTTTTGCTTATCCGCCCATCCTACTCCAATTAAGACTAAACTCGCTCCCATTATTACTCTCCATGTCAGAGATTCATTTAATAGAATAATTGAAGTAATAATACTTATTAATGGTAATGCATTTAAATATAATCCGCTTACTGATGCTGAAACTCTCTCTAGCGCTTTATTCCAAAACCAATACGCTAAAATTGTTGCTCCAATAACAAGGTATATTACACTAAGTCCCGTTTTCCAGGTTTCAACCTTTGGGAGACCGTAATAAAAAATTTCTACCAGTGCAAACGGTAAGAGAATAACAGCTCCAATAATTAAAGTTAATGTTGTAAAAACCTCGTTTGATAAATACTGTTCTTGTTTTGGTCGTTTTAGCAAAACTGTGTAGAAAGCAAATAGAAAAGTACTTAATAATATTAGTATATCTCCTATTAAGGACACTTCTTGATTAGCACTTTTAGATGGAATCGTAATAAAGAGTACTCCTATAGCACCCAATATAATTCCTATCCAATAATTCAATCGAATTTCCTCTTTTAAAAAGAGTGCTGAAAAAAGAATTGTAACTAATGGTAATGCAGCATCTATAATACTCACATGTAATCCACTTGTTAAAGAAATGCCGTAGGATGTAAACATAAAATAACCAGCTACACCGGTAAAAGCTAACAAACTCATTCTTTTCCATGGAACTTTTTTATGTACAACTGATTTTTGTAGTTCCTTAAATGAGAATAGCATACAAATTCCACCTGCAAAGAAAAGACGAATAAATAACAAAGTAAACGGCTGAATAGATTCTAACGCCCATTTTGTTGGCGCAATGGCTGTGCCCCATAATATAACAGCCACTAATAACATGCATATTTCTTTCATAATTCCCCACACCCATCAAAAATATATGTTAACTACCTTAATTATAGATTTTTTCTAATGTAAAATCCTTTAAAAGCACAAAAGGTTATGTAAGATCACAAACATTCTTTTTATATCTGGACTATATTCTTGAAAAGGTAATTCTTACCTTTAAATTAAAAATAATAAAAATAATAAAAATAAACACAAAAAACCTAAGTCAAAATGACTTAGGTTCTTGCTTGGCGACGTCCTACTCTCACAGGGACAAGGTCCCAACTACCATCGGCGCTAGAGAGCTTAACTTCCGTGTTCGGTATGGGAACGGGTGTGACCTCTCTGCCATCATCACCAAACTATGAAGGCATATTCCTTCAAAACTAGATAACATTTGCTACATATTATATGGTTAAGTCCTCGATCTATTAGTATTCGTCAGCTCCACATGTCACCATGCTTCCACCTCGAACCTATCAACCTGATCATCTTTCAGGGATCTTACTAGCTTACGCTATGGGAAATCTCATCTTGAGGGGGGCTTCATGCTTAGATGCTTTCAGCACTTATCCCTTCCGCACATAGCTACCCAGCTATGCCCTTGGCAGAACAACTGGTACACCAGCGGTGCGTCCATCCCGGTCCTCTCGTACTAAGGACAGCTCCTCTCAAATTTCCTACGCCCACGACGGATAGGGACCGAACTGTCTCACGACGTTCTGAACCCAGCTCGCGTACCGCTTTAATGGGCGAACAGCCCAACCCTTGGGACCGACTACAGCCCCAGGATGCGATGAGCCGACATCGAGGTGCCAAACCTCCCCGTCGATGTGGACTCTTGGGGGAGATAAGCCTGTTATCCCCGGGGTAGCTTTTATCCGTTGAGCGATGGCCCTTCCATGCGGAACCACCGGATCACTAAGCCCGACTTTCGTCCCTGCTCGACTTGTAGGTCTCGCAGTCAAGCTCCCTTATGCCTTTGCACTCTACGAATGATTTCCAACCATTCTGAGGGAACCTTTGGGCGCCTCCGTTACACTTTAGGAGGCGACCGCCCCAGTCAAACTGCCCACCTGACACTGTCTCCCGGGTCGATAAGACCCGTAGGTTAGAATTTCAATACAGTCAGGGCGGTATCCCACCAGCGCCTCCACCGAAGCTAGCGCTCCGGTTTCAATGGCTCCCGCCTATCCTGTACAAACTGTACCAAAATTCAATATCAGGCTACAGTAAAGCTCCACGGGGTCTTTCCGTCCTGTCGCGGGTAACCTGCATCTTCACAGGTACTATAATTTCACCGAGTCTCTGGTTGAGACAGTGCCCAAATCGTTACACCTTTCGTGCGGGTCGGAACTTACCCGACAAGGAATTTCGCTACCTTAGGACCGTTATAGTTACGGCCGCCGTTTACTGGGGCTTCAGTTCAGAGCTTCGCTTACGCTAACCCCTCTCCTTAACCTTCCAGCACCGGGCAGGTGTCACCCCCTATACTTCGCCTTACGGCTTCGCAGAGAGCTGTGTTTTTGCTAAACAGTCGCTTGGGCCTATTCACTGCGGCTTTCCGTTAAGAAAGCACCCCTTCTCCCGAAGTTACGGGGTCATTTTGCCGAGTTCCTTAACCAGAGTTCTCTCGCACACCTTAGGATTCTCTCCTCGCCTACCTGTGTCGGTTTGCGGTACAGGCACCTTTTATCTCGCTAGAAGCTTTTCTTGGCAGCGGGGAATCAAAGACTTCGCTCCATAAGGAGCTTCCCCATCACAGCTCAGCCTTCACGATAAGCGGATTTGCCTACTTATCAGCCTAACTGCTTGGACGTGCACAACCAATCGCACGCTTCTTCTATCCTTCTGCGTCCCTCCATTGCTCAAACGATAAAGAGGTGGTACAGGAATATCAACCTGTTGTCCATCGCCTACGCCTGTCGGCCTCGGCTTAGGTCCTGACTAACCCTGAGCGGACGAGCCTTCCTCAGGAAACCTTAGGCATTCGGTGGACGGGATTCTCACCCGTCTTTCGCTACTCATACCGGCATTCTCACTTCTAAGCACTCCACCAGTCCTTCCGGTCTGACTTCACTGTCCTTAGAACGCTCCCCTACCACTGATACCATTGGTATCAATCCGCAGCTTCGGTGGTGTATTTAGCCCCGGTACATTTTCGGCGCAGAGTCACTCGACTAGTGAGCTATTACGCACTCTTTAAATGGTGGCTGCTTCTAAGCCAACATCCTAGTTGTCTAAGCAACTCCACATCCTTTTCCACTTAATACACACTTTGGGACCTTAGCTGGCGGTCTGGGCTGTTTCCCTTTTGACTACGGATCTTATCACTCGCAGTCTGACTCCTAAGGATAAGTCATTGGCATTCGGAGTTTGACTGAATTCGGTAATCCGATGAGGACCCCTAGTCCAATCAGTGCTCTACCTCCAAGACTCTTACACTTAAGGCTAGCCCTAAAGCTATTTCGGGGAGAACCAGCTATCTCCAGGTTCGATTGGAATTTCTCCGCTACCCACACCTCATCCCCGCACTTTTCAACGTGCGTGGGTTCGGGCCTCCATTCAGTGTTACCTGAACTTCACCCTGGACATGGGTAGATCACCTGGTTTCGGGTCTACGACCACGTACTAAACGCCCTATTCAGACTCGCTTTCGCTGCGGCTCCGCCTCTTCAGCTTAACCTCGCACGGGATCGTAACTCGCCGGTTCATTCTACAAAAGGCACGCCATCACCCGTTAACGGGCTCTGACTATTTGTAGGCACACGGTTTCAGGATCTCTTTCACTCCCCTTCCGGGGTGCTTTTCACCTTTCCCTCACGGTACTGGTTCACTATCGATCACTAGGGAGTATTTAGCCTTGGGAGATGGTCCTCCCAGATTCCGACGGAATTTCACGTGTTCCGCCGTACTCAGGATACATTCAAGAGAGAACGAAGTTTCGACTACGGGGTTGTTACCCTCTACGACGGACCTTTCCAGGTCGCTTCGTCTACCTCGTTCCTTTGTAACTCCGTATAGAATGTCCTACAACCCCAAGAGGCAAGCCTCTTGGTTTGGGCTATGTTCCGTTTCGCTCGCCGCTACTCAGGAAATCGCATTTGCTTTCTCTTCCTCCAGGTACTTAGATGTTTCAGTTCCCTGGGTCTGTCTTCCTTACCCTATGTATTCAGATAAGGATACCATACCATTACGTATGGTGGGTTTCCCCATTCGGAAATCTTCGGATCAAAGCTTACTTACAGCTCCCCGAAGCATATCGGCGTTAGTCCCGTCCTTCATCGACTCCTAGTGTCAAGGCATCCACCGTGCGCCCTTTCTAACTTAACCAAACTAAAA
>NZ_CP147983.1:289013-302311 GCF_045291115.1 Bacillus sp. PPSBB_2 | reverse complement strand
AAAATTAAAAAATATGAGCTACACTGTTATCTAGTTTTCAAAGAACATACATTTATATATGAGAGATAGTTCTCTCAAAACTGAACAAAACGAAACACGGAAACTTATATTGATGAACAGCGTTCATCAATTCTCCATAGAAAGGAGGTGATCCAGCCGCACCTTCCGATACGGCTACCTTGTTACGACTTCACCCCAATCATCTGTCCCACCTTAGGCGGCTGGCTCCAAAAAGGTTACCCCACCGACTTCGGGTGTTACAAACTCTCGTGGTGTGACGGGCGGTGTGTACAAGGCCCGGGAACGTATTCACCGCGGCATGCTGATCCGCGATTACTAGCGATTCCAGCTTCATGTAGGCGAGTTGCAGCCTACAATCCGAACTGAGAACGGTTTTATGAGATTAGCTCCACCTCGCGGTCTTGCAGCTCTTTGTACCGTCCATTGTAGCACGTGTGTAGCCCAGGTCATAAGGGGCATGATGATTTGACGTCATCCCCACCTTCCTCCGGTTTGTCACCGGCAGTCACCTTAGAGTGCCCAACTTAATGATGGCAACTAAGATCAAGGGTTGCGCTCGTTGCGGGACTTAACCCAACATCTCACGACACGAGCTGACGACAACCATGCACCACCTGTCACTCTGCTCCCGAAGGAGAAGCCCTATCTCTAGGGTTTTCAGAGGATGTCAAGACCTGGTAAGGTTCTTCGCGTTGCTTCGAATTAAACCACATGCTCCACCGCTTGTGCGGGCCCCCGTCAATTCCTTTGAGTTTCAGCCTTGCGGCCGTACTCCCCAGGCGGAGTGCTTAATGCGTTAACTTCAGCACTAAAGGGCGGAAACCCTCTAACACTTAGCACTCATCGTTTACGGCGTGGACTACCAGGGTATCTAATCCTGTTTGCTCCCCACGCTTTCGCGCCTCAGTGTCAGTTACAGACCAGAAAGTCGCCTTCGCCACTGGTGTTCCTCCATATCTCTACGCATTTCACCGCTACACATGGAATTCCACTTTCCTCTTCTGCACTCAAGTCTCCCAGTTTCCAATGACCCTCCACGGTTGAGCCGTGGGCTTTCACATCAGACTTAAGAAACCACCTGCGCGCGCTTTACGCCCAATAATTCCGGATAACGCTTGCCACCTACGTATTACCGCGGCTGCTGGCACGTAGTTAGCCGTGGCTTTCTGGTTAGGTACCGTCAAGGTGCCAGCTTATTCAACTAGCACTTGTTCTTCCCTAACAACAGAGTTTTACGACCCGAAAGCCTTCATCACTCACGCGGCGTTGCTCCGTCAGACTTTCGTCCATTGCGGAAGATTCCCTACTGCTGCCTCCCGTAGGAGTCTGGGCCGTGTCTCAGTCCCAGTGTGGCCGATCACCCTCTCAGGTCGGCTACGCATCGTTGCCTTGGTGAGCCGTTACCTCACCAACTAGCTAATGCGACGCGGGTCCATCCATAAGTGACAGCCGAAGCCGCCTTTCAATTTCGAACCATGCGGTTCAAAATGTTATCCGGTATTAGCCCCGGTTTCCCGGAGTTATCCCAGTCTTATGGGCAGGTTACCCACGTGTTACTCACCCGTCCGCCGCTAACTTCATAAGAGCAAGCTCTTAATCCATTCGCTCGACTTGCATGTATTAGGCACGCCGCCAGCGTTCATCCTGAGCCAGGATCAAACTCTCCAATAAAGTTAGTTTGTCTAGCATCTAAAATAAAAATTGACGTTTCACGTTGTTTGTTTCGTTCAGTTTTCAAAGAACTACTTGGTCGTTCATTTGCGACTTCCTTATGTTAACACTTTCGTTAATTGATGTCAACTAAGTTTTTTATTTCGTTTGTCGCTTTCGACGTTATTGTCCTCGGCGACTTGTCCTATATTACACCCCCGTAGATCAACCGTCAATACCTTTTATCTTTTTTATTTTATAAATCATAAAAGCTTTGCCCTCTCTTAATTTCTAACACAGCCTTAGAACTTCTTAAACTTATGTATTCAAACTAACAATCTGCAGCCTACACTCTCTAACTTAATACTAATACTTTTCTAAAGAATGAATGTGAGACCAAGTAAATATATATTAAGGATAGTATTTTTTCTTTTAGTACGTCCTCCCTCCTGCTCATCTCTAGGGAGATTATAAATAAAACACTTCTCTTCTTTACCTTTAAAATCTAATATACTTAGGAGGCGTTATGAAATGCATGTTAATAAAAAGATAATTTATGTATCCCATGATGCCCATTTCCACGGAGCACAGCTACTTTCTTTACATACTATTAAGGCTCTTAAAGAAAACTTTGATTACTCTGTTGCAATTATTTCTATTGGATCAGGTATTTTAATTCCAGATTTTCAAAAGTACGGTCCTGTTTATTGTCTCGAGCAAGGTTATCAAACAGAAGAAAAGGTCGAATTATTAATAAAGGATTTATTATCACAGGATTTTACCCTCGCCATATGTAGCACTGTCATAAGTGGCGATATCGTCGCATTACTAGCTAGACACAATATAAAAGTTGTTTCATTAATACATGAATTACCGCATTTAATACAACAGTACTCTGCTGAAGGGAAAGCTAAAAACATCGCTGAATTTGCTTACAAAGTTGTCTTCCCTTCACAATACGTATATGAAAAATTTCGTACAATCACTGAATTGGATCCTCAAAAATGTCACATTCTCCCTCAAGGTTTGTTTAACCACAATCCTTATAAAAACAATATCGCAAAAGCTAGAAATGAGTTACGTAAGAAGCTTAACCTGCCTCTAGATAGCAAAATTATCTTAGGTGTAGGCTTCGCAGATTATCGAAAAGGAATAGATTTATTCTCACTTATCTCTTACTCAGTACGAAAGACTCACAAGGATATTCATTTCATTTGGGTAGGGAGAACGGACGTTCAATTCCTGAATACACTGCCCCCTAAATATAAAGCACATTTCACATTAGTCGATCCTACTCCCGATATCGGATTATATAACGCCGGGGCTGACTTATACTTATTAACTTCAAGGGAAGATCCTTTTCCAAATGTTGTTTTAGAAGCATTAGATGCAAAACTTCCTGTTATAGGGTTTAAAAATGCTGGAGGTTTTGAAGATGTTGTTACAGAAAAAACTGGTGCCTTAGTAGATTTTTTAAATTTACCCAAAATGCTAGAAAAAATATATGAATTTATTCATGATGAGGGATTACGATTACAAAAGGGAAGCTTTGGCCAAGAACTTATCGAAAAAAACTTCAATTTTCTTAATTACATTTATCAATTACTAGATCTTCTCGAACATAATTACAAAAAGATAAGTGTAATCATACCGAACTATAATTATGAAAAATACTTACCTGCTCGAATCGAATCAATATTAAACCAAACCTACCCTCTTTACGAACTAATTTTCTTAGACGATGCCTCCACTGATCATAGCGTATCAACTTTTAAAAAGCTGCTCTCAAAAGAAAATAAGACCCACCTGAAGGTTCAACAGGTTATTAATGATAAAAACTCTGGTTCTGTATTTAAACAATGGATAAAAGGAGTCTCTGCAGCAACTGGTGATTATATTTGGATCGCAGAGGCCGATGACTTATGCGATAAGACATTTTTACAAGAGGTGATACAGGGGTTTTATATAAATAACAATATTACCTTAAGTTACACACAATCAAAACAAATTGATGAACAAGGAAATGTATTGGCTAATCATTATTTAAATTACACAAATGATATCGATAAAGAAAAATGGAAAGGCCCCTATTTTCGAAAAGGCGTCGAAGAAATACAAGATACGTTACTTATCAAAAACACTATACCTAATGTTTCAAGTGTAGTTTTTAAAAATATAGATATGAAGAAAACAGAAAAACAGTTAGAGAAGTTCAAAATAGCTGGTGATTGGTTTTTCTATGTTTCTCTTCTTACAGAGGGAGATATTTACTTCAATCCAGCCCCCTTAAACTATCATAGACGACATTTAAATAGCGTAACAAGAACAGAAGATTCATACTCCCATTACAATGAAGTTGTGCAAATGCAAAATTTCATTAAAGAAAGATTTACTATCGACGACATTTCTAAAATGAAAATGTATACATATAGAAAGCATCTTAAAGCATACTTAAAAATTTAAACTTGTGCTTTCTATGCCATCAATATCTCTTGTAAGTTGCTACTATTACTTAAGGGAGGAATACTCTTTGAAAGACTTTATAGAGGAACATAAAGATTTAATTTCTCAAATCGCACACAGCTATAATGTAAATGCAAGTATCCATCCTGAGGATCATATCTTTCAGTTCATTGTCACTAATCCCGTCTTCCCATCAAAAAAAGAAGCGATAGATTACTACTTTAAAGATGGGCAAAACTCAGCACAAATACTCTTAAACTTAATTACTTCCCTTTATCCTCCTACAGGCAATCCAATTAAATTGTTAGAATTTGCATCCGGATACGGCTGCGTAACACGTCATTTATTAAATCTACAAGCGAATTTGAGTATAACCGCTTGCGATATACACGAAGAGGCTATTTCCTTTATTGAAAACAAATTAAATAGTGCTTCTATATTATCTCATCCTGAGCCTGAACAGTTAAAATTGGACTCCTCTACGTACGATATCGTTTTTTGTCTATCCTTTTTCTCTCATATGCCTGATACAACTTGGTTTCGTTGGCTGCAAACATTGTATAACGCTGTTTCACCTGGTGGTTTATTCATTTTCACAACCCATGGCTATCAAAGCAAAAAATACTTCGGGTTTCCAAATTTAAATGAAAAGGGCTATTGGTTTCTCTCTTCTAGTGAACAATTCGATTTAGATGTGAATCAATACGGACAAACGATAGTTAGTCCCTCTTACGTGTGTGACAAAATTAAATTATTACCCCATAACCCAATTATCAAAAAGTATACTGAAGGATTTTGGTGGGAACATCAAGACCTTTGGGTTATAGAAAAAGAAGTAAAATAATAACCCACGCTCTGCTTATACAAGTAGAGTGTGGGTTATTGTTTTTTACTATATAAGAACTCTTCAATCCATAGCTTATTTAATCTAATCCCATGTTTAAAATCTATTTTAGGTTCCCAATTCAATTCTTGTTTTATCTTATCAATATTTAAAATGATTTTTTGAACGTTCTCTTGTTTTTGTTTGTAACAGATAAAATCCACTTTTCTTTCTGTTATTTTCTCTAATTCCACTATAATTCGTTTTAAAGAAAGACCTTTGCCACTCCCTATGTTGTATACGCAAGATTTCAATTGATTTAATTGTGCTAGTTGTATAGTAATTTCAACTAAATCATCGATATAAATATAATCTCTAATAATCTCCTCTGGATTCCCATATATATGAATCCTTTCATTACTGAGATGCTGGTACAAAAAACAATTTATCGCCCCAACTTTTTTTAAGGGGTTTTGGTATTTTCCATACGGATTAGAATATCTACATACAACATAATCTATTCCATATTTTCTCTTATAAAAATACAAATAATTCTCCAGCGAAACTTTTGTTATTCCATACGGGGAAAGTGGTCTTAATGGATGTTTCTCATCAATAGGCAAATATTCAGGTTCACCATAAACTGTGCCTCCCGAAGAAGCTAATATAATTTTTTTAATACGAAAATCTTTAACACTTTCCATGAAATTAAGAAAAAATAGACTGCTATTAATATCACCGAAAACATCTTCAATTGAAGTTGCTACGTTAGACGCCGCAGCTAAATAAATAATAATATCTATATTCACTAAAGCCTTATATATATCCTCAACATTTTTTAAATCACCTTTAATAAATTCAACTTCACTTACAATATTTTGAGGAAAATTATTTATATGTCTGGAAAATACTTTTACATTTTGCCCCTGTTTCAATAAACCCAATGCGAGGTTGATACCAATGAAACTATTTCCACCTACTATTAAATAATTATTCTTCCTCATAATATCATCTCTCTAGTAGTAAATTTTTCCCGTCTTCAAGCCTAAAAATATACACAAATAAACTGGATCATTTCGATTATTCATCTTCTTATCATTGTATGTTTGTTATAAATTTTCATTATCTTTATTTTCTATTTTCATTTCAGAATAGCTTCCTTATTCAGGTTGACTGCAAAAACACTCATAATATTTACTCATCCCCATGAATATATTTAATAAACAATCCTCACTTGTTTAACCCATAAAAAAACTTCTAAATACACAAGGTTTTCAAAAAAGGAGTGCGAAACTCATGAAAAATATAAATCAAGAACTTTTAAATCATGTAATTCTACATAAAGATCGAATTCCACATTACCATAAAGACTTTCCGATTATACTATTTTGGAGTCATAGAAGCGGATGCACCGCGTTAGCTAATTGGTTCTTTTTTCAAATCGGATTATTTACTGAAGCAAAGAAATACAATGACTTTATTCATTACTATGAGTTCTGGGTGTATAAGAACAATACAAATTACATACCAGAGTTACAAAATGGTCTTCTAGAGGGTAAAAAGGATGTTTGTAAACTTGTGCGAAATCCCTATACAAGGGCTGTCAGCTCATTTCTATTACTTGCTGACAACCCATATGCTAGCCCTCAATGGGAAAGTATCCGTCATTATTTTTACAATGACAAATATAGTAATCAAGGAATATCATTTAAACAATTTTTATATTACGTTCAGGCATTCAGCTCCAATTCTCTAGCGTTAGATATACATTTTAGTCAACAATACGTCCCTGGTGAAGAAAACTTCATCCAATGTTATATTCCTTTAGAAGATTTTAATACACAAATCACCAAACTAGAACACACGTACGATTTGATAAAATCCCCTTTAGCACTTCTTACAAATTCAGATCATCATCGCGCACATAAGATGATTTATGCAGGGAGCTATGCAGAACTTAGCATTACAGATACAGACTTCCCACGATTTCCAACATACGAAAGCTTTTATGATAAAGAAACTATGGATTTAGTTACAGAAATATACGCACAGGATTTTGAAATGTACCCATACACGAAAGGGATATTTTAAGTCTATACATTTTCCCATGAATAAAAGCTGATGCATCGCATAGCATAAAGTGAAACTTTAATTCGATTGGGGGTTCTCTTCAACTGATTATTCCCTTCTCCTAATCGCAATTTTAAGAGATACCTAACTTTCCCCCATTCCCCCTTTGATTTCGCTGATTGTTGACGTGTATCATACTTTCCATAAATAGATTGCATTTAACATAGGAGGGATGTCGTGTGGAAATCAATTTGAAACACAATAATGGGTACTGCGTTATTTGCGAAAAGAAAGCTACATTTATAGAGCATAATGATTGGCTTAGAGATCATTATTTATGTTCTACATGTAACTCTATACCAAGGCAGCGAGCTTTAATCCATGCTTTGCATACATTTTTTCCAAAATGGGATTCCTATAGTATCCACGAATCCTCTCCTGGCGGGATTACAACTCAGCTACTATTAAAAAACTGTAAAAACTATACTTATTCTCAATACTTTAGAAATTATCCTCTTGGCCAATACTTTCAAGGTATTAGATGTGAGAACTTAGAAGACATGACTTTTGAAGATGAATCTTTTGATTTATTCATTACTCAAGACGTTTTTGAGCATGTAATGACGCCAAACAAAGCCTTTAAAGAAATAGAACGAGTATTAAAACCTGGCGGTGCTCATGTATTTACTGTCCCTTGGTATCATACACTCACAAAAACTGTGCAAAGAGCAAGAATGAATCAAGAGGTGATCGAATATATTGAAGAGCCCATTTATCATGGAAACCCTATTGATGAAAATGGATCTTTAGTAACGTTCGATTGGGGGCAGGATATGATTGAATATATTTATACACACGCAAACATGTATACCATTGTTTATTTACAAAAGGATAGATCACTAGGATTAGATGCTGAATTTTTACATGTTTTTATTAGTAAAAAGCAAGAAAATAAAGTTTAATCACTATATAATTCGGAGGTTTAACAAATGAATAACTTTAAGTTAGGAAGTGATTTTGATTACCTTGTTAATTCACTATCTGATGTCGAACTTCTAAATTTATTTATACAAAGTTGTTCGCAAACAACGGTAAATGGGATTCCCGTACCTAGGTTTCCTCCTGAAGAAATTCAAAAACAATTTGTAGGTGCTTCCTATGAACATGCTCTTTACGAAGCATATTTGTTTTATAGACATATAAAAGAATACGCCCAAAATTTAGGGGTTCCCTTGAATAAAGAAAGTAAAGTTTTAGACTTCGGCTGCGGATGGGGAAGAATTATACGCTTCTTATTTAAAGATGCCTCTGATCAAAATTTACTTGGCATTGATGTCGATCCTGCGATGATCACACTTTGTAATGAAACACTAGGAAGAGGGATATATAAAACAGCAAGTCCACATCCCCCTGTAGAATTTATTAGTGACAATTCATTAGATATCATATTCGCTTATTCTGTATTCTCACATTTATCCGAAGCAACTGCTGAAAATTGGGTAAAAGAATTTTCAAGAGTTCTTCGCCCTGGTGGAATCTTCATCGCAACAACACAAGCGCGCTATTTTCTTGATTTTTGTCAACAATTCCAAGAACATCCTGAATTAATTCAAACAGGATGGCATAAAACTTTATCTCAAGCTTTTCCAGATATACATCGCGCCATCTCGGATTATGAAAACGGCAAATTTGTTCACAGTCCTACTGGTGCAGGGGATGTTAGAAATAGTAGTTTTTACGGAGAAACTGTTATACCTAGGACTTATATTGAAAATCATTATGAGAAATATTTAAAGCTACAAGACTTTTTTGATGATGTAAATCGATTACCACAGGCCCTCTTTGTCCTTCAAAAAATTTAATTCCTTTCATTCAACGTAATAAATTTCATGACGAAAAGCACTTTCTATTTCAGCTATATATCAAATTACCTAATACTCTCTTATTAAGTAAGCTTAAAAAAATCCAATACATACCATAAAAAACAGTAAACAGATAACATATCTCTTGTTTTAAAATTACTTCACCAAATCAAGAATAACTTCCCAACACTTGAACTACGAAAAACATGAGGGGGATATAACTTGAAAATAATAGCTTTTTACTTACCACAATTCCATCAAATTAAAGAAAATGATCGATGGTGGGGGAAAGGATTTACTGAATGGACAAATACTAAAAGTGCACGACCTTTATTTTCAGGACATTATCAACCTAGGGAACCTTATCAAGATTTTTATTACGACTTAACTACCCCCTCCGTAAGAAAGTGGCAAGCGGAAATCGCTAAAGCATACGGTATATATGGTTTTTGTTATTATCATTACTGGTTTAAGGGAAAAAGACTATTAGAAACACCCTTTAATGAGGTACTAAAGATGAAGGAACCTGACTTCCCTTTTTGTCTTTCTTGGGCAAATGAACCATGGACAAAATCTTGGGATGGTCTCGATAAACATATATTAATGCCTCAAGACTACGGAGATATATCTGATTGGAATGAACACTTTGATTATTTATTACAGGCTTTCCAGGATGAGAGATATATTTATATAGATGATAAACCTCTATTCATTATTTATCGTCCAGGACATATTCCTGATTGTGAAAAAATGCTTAATTACTGGAATGCATTAGCGCGAGAAAATGGTTTAAAAGGTATATACTTTGCTGAAACATTAAACAGTTTTCCACTACCTAATATAAATGGATTCGATGCTAGCATTCAGTTTGAACCTTTCTATACAATTGCCCATGATAGCTCTTCAGACATAAATAAGGTAATATATGATTCTGATATGCAATTAAATGTTTGGGACTACGATAAAGTATGGATGTATATATTACAACGATCGCTCCCAAAGAAAAAAACATTTCCCGGGGCTTTTGTTGATTGGGATAATACTGCACGACGTAAAAACGCAAATAGCAGCATCTTTGTAGGTTCTACCCCTGAAAAGTTCACCATATATTTAAGCAAGCAAATTCATCGTACTTACTCTTTTTATAACAGCGAGTTTTTATTTATTAACGCATGGAACGAGTGGGCGGAAGGAACTTACTTAGAGCCAGATAAAAAATATGGATTTTCTTATTTAGAAGGGGTTAAAAATGCAATTGATAGAGGTATGAAAGCATACAAAAAAGACGAGTCATTCTGACTCGTCTTAAGCTTGCTTGGCGACGTCCTACTCTCACAGGGACAAGGTCCCAACTACCATCGGCGCTAGAGAGCTTAACTTCCGTGTTCGGTATGGGAACGGGTGTGACCTCTCTGCCATCATCACCAAACTATGAAGGCATATTCCTTCAAAACTAGATAACGTTTGCTACATATTATATGGTTAAGTCCTCGATCTATTAGTATTCGTCAGCTCCACATGTCACCATGCTTCCACCTCGAACCTATCAACCTGATCATCTTTCAGGGATCTTACTAGCTTACGCTATGGGAAATCTCATCTTGAGGGGGGCTTCATGCTTAGATGCTTTCAGCACTTATCCCTTCCGCACATAGCTACCCAGCTATGCCCTTGGCAGAACAACTGGTACACCAGCGGTGCGTCCATCCCGGTCCTCTCGTACTAAGGACAGCTCCTCTCAAATTTCCTACGCCCACGACGGATAGGGACCGAACTGTCTCACGACGTTCTGAACCCAGCTCGCGTACCGCTTTAATGGGCGAACAGCCCAACCCTTGGGACCGACTACAGCCCCAGGATGCGATGAGCCGACATCGAGGTGCCAAACCTCCCCGTCGATGTGGACTCTTGGGGGAGATAAGCCTGTTATCCCCGGGGTAGCTTTTATCCGTTGAGCGATGGCCCTTCCATGCGGAACCACCGGATCACTAAGCCCGACTTTCGTCCCTGCTCGACTTGTAGGTCTCGCAGTCAAGCTCCCTTATGCCTTTGCACTCTACGAATGATTTCCAACCATTCTGAGGGAACCTTTGGGCGCCTCCGTTACACTTTAGGAGGCGACCGCCCCAGTCAAACTGCCCACCTGACACTGTCTCCCGGGTCGATAAGACCCGTAGGTTAGAATTTCAATACAGTCAGGGCGGTATCCCACCAGCGCCTCCACCGAAGCTAGCGCTCCGGTTTCAATGGCTCCCGCCTATCCTGTACAAACTGTACCAAAATTCAATATCAGGCTACAGTAAAGCTCCACGGGGTCTTTCCGTCCTGTCGCGGGTAACCTGCATCTTCACAGGTACTATAATTTCACCGAGTCTCTGGTTGAGACAGTGCCCAAATCGTTACACCTTTCGTGCGGGTCGGAACTTACCCGACAAGGAATTTCGCTACCTTAGGACCGTTATAGTTACGGCCGCCGTTTACTGGGGCTTCAGTTCAGAGCTTCGCTTACGCTAACCCCTCTCCTTAACCTTCCAGCACCGGGCAGGTGTCACCCCCTATACTTCGCCTTACGGCTTCGCAGAGAGCTGTGTTTTTGCTAAACAGTCGCTTGGGCCTATTCACTGCGGCTTTCCGTTAAGAAAGCACCCCTTCTCCCGAAGTTACGGGGTCATTTTGCCGAGTTCCTTAACCAGAGTTCTCTCGCACACCTTAGGATTCTCTCCTCGCCTACCTGTGTCGGTTTGCGGTACAGGCACCTTTTATCTCGCTAGAAGCTTTTCTTGGCAGCGGGGAATCAAAGACTTCGCTCCATAAGGAGCTTCCCCATCACAGCTCAGCCTTCACGATAAGCGGATTTGCCTACTTATCAGCCTAACTGCTTGGACGTGCACAACCAATCGCACGCTTCTTCTATCCTTCTGCGTCCCTCCATTGCTCAAACGATAAAGAGGTGGTACAGGAATATCAACCTGTTGTCCATCGCCTACGCCTGTCGGCCTCGGCTTAGGTCCTGACTAACCCTGAGCGGACGAGCCTTCCTCAGGAAACCTTAGGCATTCGGTGGACGGGATTCTCACCCGTCTTTCGCTACTCATACCGGCATTCTCACTTCTAAGCACTCCACCAGTCCTTCCGGTCTGACTTCACTGTCCTTAGAACGCTCCCCTACCACTGATACCATTGGTATCAATCCGCAGCTTCGGTGGTGTATTTAGCCCCGGTACATTTTCGGCGCAGAGTCACTCGACTAGTGAGCTATTACGCACTCTTTAAATGGTGGCTGCTTCTAAGCCAACATCCTAGTTGTCTAAGCAACTCCACATCCTTTTCCACTTAATACACACTTTGGGACCTTAGCTGGCGGTCTGGGCTGTTTCCCTTTTGACTACGGATCTTATCACTCGCAGTCTGACTCCTAAGGATAAGTCATTGGCATTCGGAGTTTGACTGAATTCGGTAATCCGATGAGGACCCCTAGTCCAATCAGTGCTCTACCTCCAAGACTCTTACACTTAAGGCTAGCCCTAAAGCTATTTCGGGGAGAACCAGCTATCTCCAGGTTCGATTGGAATTTCTCCGCTACCCACACCTCATCCCCGCACTTTTCAACGTGCGTGGGTTCGGGCCTCCATTCAGTGTTACCTGAACTTCACCCTGGACATGGGTAGATCACCTGGTTTCGGGTCTACGACCACGTACTAAACGCCCTATTCAGACTCGCTTTCGCTGCGGCTCCGCCTCTTCAGCTTAACCTCGCACGGGATCGTAACTCGCCGGTTCATTCTACAAAAGGCACGCCATCACCCGTTAACGGGCTCTGACTATTTGTAGGCACACGGTTTCAGGATCTCTTTCACTCCCCTTCCGGGGTGCTTTTCACCTTTCCCTCACGGTACTGGTTCACTATCGATCACTAGGGAGTATTTAGCCTTGGGAGATGGTCCTCCCAGATTCCGACGGAATTTCACGTGTTCCGCCGTACTCAGGATACATTCAAGAGAGAACGAAGTTTCGACTACGGGGTTGTTACCCTCTACGACGGACCTTTCCAGGTCGCTTCGTCTACCTCGTTCCTTTGTAACTCCGTATAGAATGTCCTACAACCCCAAGAGGCAAGCCTCTTGGTTTGGGCTATGTTCCGTTTCGCTCGCCGCTACTCAGGAAATCGCATTTGCTTTCTCTTCCTCCAGGTACTTAGATGTTTCAGTTCCCTGGGTCTGTCTTCCTTACCCTATGTATTCAGATAAGGATACCATACCATTACGTATGGTGGGTTTCCCCATTCGGAAATCTTCGGATCAAAGCTTACTTACAGCTCCCCGAAGCATATCGGCGTTAGTCCCGTCCTTCATCGACTCCTAGTGTCAAGGCATCCACCGTGCGCCCTTTCTAACTTAACCAAACTAAAA
>NZ_CP147983.1:275179-280449 GCF_045291115.1 Bacillus sp. PPSBB_2 | reverse complement strand
AAAATTAAAAAATATGAGCTACACTGTTATCTAGTTTTCAAAGAACATACATTTATATATGAGAGATAGTTCTCTCAAAACTGAACAAAACGAAACACGGAAACTTATATTGATGAACAGCGTTCATCAATTCTCCATAGAAAGGAGGTGATCCAGCCGCACCTTCCGATACGGCTACCTTGTTACGACTTCACCCCAATCATCTGTCCCACCTTAGGCGGCTGGCTCCAAAAAGGTTACCCCACCGACTTCGGGTGTTACAAACTCTCGTGGTGTGACGGGCGGTGTGTACAAGGCCCGGGAACGTATTCACCGCGGCATGCTGATCCGCGATTACTAGCGATTCCAGCTTCATGTAGGCGAGTTGCAGCCTACAATCCGAACTGAGAACGGTTTTATGAGATTAGCTCCACCTCGCGGTCTTGCAGCTCTTTGTACCGTCCATTGTAGCACGTGTGTAGCCCAGGTCATAAGGGGCATGATGATTTGACGTCATCCCCACCTTCCTCCGGTTTGTCACCGGCAGTCACCTTAGAGTGCCCAACTTAATGATGGCAACTAAGATCAAGGGTTGCGCTCGTTGCGGGACTTAACCCAACATCTCACGACACGAGCTGACGACAACCATGCACCACCTGTCACTCTGCTCCCGAAGGAGAAGCCCTATCTCTAGGGTTTTCAGAGGATGTCAAGACCTGGTAAGGTTCTTCGCGTTGCTTCGAATTAAACCACATGCTCCACCGCTTGTGCGGGCCCCCGTCAATTCCTTTGAGTTTCAGCCTTGCGGCCGTACTCCCCAGGCGGAGTGCTTAATGCGTTAACTTCAGCACTAAAGGGCGGAAACCCTCTAACACTTAGCACTCATCGTTTACGGCGTGGACTACCAGGGTATCTAATCCTGTTTGCTCCCCACGCTTTCGCGCCTCAGTGTCAGTTACAGACCAGAAAGTCGCCTTCGCCACTGGTGTTCCTCCATATCTCTACGCATTTCACCGCTACACATGGAATTCCACTTTCCTCTTCTGCACTCAAGTCTCCCAGTTTCCAATGACCCTCCACGGTTGAGCCGTGGGCTTTCACATCAGACTTAAGAAACCACCTGCGCGCGCTTTACGCCCAATAATTCCGGATAACGCTTGCCACCTACGTATTACCGCGGCTGCTGGCACGTAGTTAGCCGTGGCTTTCTGGTTAGGTACCGTCAAGGTGCCAGCTTATTCAACTAGCACTTGTTCTTCCCTAACAACAGAGTTTTACGACCCGAAAGCCTTCATCACTCACGCGGCGTTGCTCCGTCAGACTTTCGTCCATTGCGGAAGATTCCCTACTGCTGCCTCCCGTAGGAGTCTGGGCCGTGTCTCAGTCCCAGTGTGGCCGATCACCCTCTCAGGTCGGCTACGCATCGTTGCCTTGGTGAGCCGTTACCTCACCAACTAGCTAATGCGACGCGGGTCCATCCATAAGTGACAGCCGAAGCCGCCTTTCAATTTCGAACCATGCGGTTCAAAATGTTATCCGGTATTAGCCCCGGTTTCCCGGAGTTATCCCAGTCTTATGGGCAGGTTACCCACGTGTTACTCACCCGTCCGCCGCTAACTTCATAAGAGCAAGCTCTTAATCCATTCGCTCGACTTGCATGTATTAGGCACGCCGCCAGCGTTCATCCTGAGCCAGGATCAAACTCTCCAATAAAGTTAGTTTGTCTAGCATCTAAAATAAAAATTGACGTTTCACGTTGTTTGTTTCGTTCAGTTTTCAAAGAACTACTTGGTCGCTCATTTGCGACTTCCTTATGTTAACATTTTCATCTTTCAATGTCAACTAAGTTTTTTATTTCGTTTGTCGCTTTCGACGTTAATGTCATCGGCGACTTGTTCTATATTACACCTCTAAAGTATAATCGTCAATACGTTTTTTAAAAAACTTTATATTTTATAGATTTCATTTACGTATTTCTTCTATAAGTTATATACAAGCATCCCACAGAACAATCTATGGGGTGCTCTTCTACCATAAAAACTATTGTTCTTTCGACGGCACCGAACAACTTCCATCAGTACAAGAAAGATCGCTTCCACCCTCTGAAGAAAGTTCTTGCAACTTAGGTGCAGGATTCTCTTCTTCCCACACTTGCTGAAGTGCACCAACAAAAGTTTCAAGTGGTTGTGCACCTGAAATAGCATACTTTTGATTAATAATAAAATAAGGCACTCCCGAAATTTGATATTGCTGAGCAATCGCTTCATCAATTCTAACATCATTTGCATACGCATTTTTATCATTAATAACATTTAAAGCTTCTTGCTTATCTAAACCTGAAGCTTCAGCGATAGTAGCAAGTGTATCCACATCGCTTAAATTTTTCGATTCAGTGAAATATGCAAAAAGTAGATTTTCTGTAATCTCTTTTTCTTTCCCTTGATTCTTTGCAAACTTCGCAAGACGATGCGCATCAAAAGTATTAGTCGGCTTCATCTCATCAAAATTAAAACTTAAACCCATACTAGCTGCATGATTTCCTAACTGTACGTTATTACGCTTAGCTTCTTCAATACTAATTCCATACTTTGATGCAAGTACTTCATTAATACTTGTTCCAGAATAGATTGGAGCATTTTGGTCTAATTCAAAACTTTTAAACTCAACTTCAACATCCTTCTTATATGGAAATTGCTCTAAAGCCATCTCTAATCTACGTTTCCCAATATAGCAAAATGGGCATACAAAATCCGACCATACTTCAATTTTCATAAAAACACCTCATTAACATTTAGTTTTCAATCATTGTAGCACTGAGATTAAGGAATTCAAAAGTTTTTGCTCTATCTCCTTCATATAGTACATACAAAAACACACTTATAGCAGAATACCTAATTAACAAAAAAACGATAATCAAAAGGATTAACTATTATCCCTCCGATTATCGTCTATATAAATGCAACAATTTTAATTATGCCGGAATATACTTCCCTACGAACTTCCATACAGTATTCCAATATTTATTCGAATCTACTTTCTCCGCTTCTCCATGTCCAGCACCTGGAACAATTAATTTCTTTTTTTCTACTTTTGCAGCATTATATACTTCATCTAACATTTCAAAAGGAACGAATGTATCAGCATCCCCATGAATGAATAACATAGGTGTTTTACTTTTCGCTACTTGTTTTACAGCTGAAGCCTCTTCTAAATCGTAACCAGCTCTTAATTTAGTAACCGTATTTGCCGCATTCATAACAGGAAACTTCGGTAAATGGAATAAATCTTTTAGTTGATAAGTAAATTCATCAATAACAGTTGAGTATCCACAATCTTCAATAATAACTTTAACATTAGAAGGTAAATCTTCTCCTGAAGTCATCATTACAGTTGCCCCGCCCATCGAAACACCAAATAGAGCTATTTCAGCATTAGGATCTTTCTTTAAGATTTGTTGAATCCAAATCAAAACATCTTTACGATCATGCCAGCCCATACCAACATAATCTCCTTCACTATTTCCATGTCCACGAAGGTCTGGTGCTATGACATTATAGCCTTGTTCATAGAAATTACGAACATATTTCGTCATTTCTGATGCTCTACCATTGTATCCATGAACTACAATTGCCCATTTATGACTAGATGGTTCATTCATATATTCATAACCTTTTAAATTTAATTTATCGAAAGAACGTATAGTTAATGTGTTAGGTTTATACTTCGATACGAAGTTTGCATTCTTTTCTTCATTTGCAGCCAATACATCTCCCGATGCACTTACCGTTTCTACTAAATGAGGATTATCTTGCAAAAATTCCTTTTCTTGTTTCGCATTTAACGCATAGTTATAAAAATAATTTCCAACTAACATATACACGATTACTAGCAGGACTAAGACTACTATAGTAATTATACTTATCTTTTTCATATTATCTCCTTTTCTAACTTAAATCTTCTTATATTAAAGTACATCAAAAACAACTGTACTATTTTAACACACTGATGAATCCTATCTTTAAGAAATAAAATAGAAAATCTTAAATTACATATAAAAAATCACGAAAGAAATTGAATAAAACTTATATAGCTACGTACTCAAAAACCTTTTTGAAAAGCGAGAAGCACTTCAAAATATTTAGCTTTGAAAAAAAGTTATAAAACACAAAAAAGACGAGTCATTCTGACTCGTCTTAAAGTTGCTTGGCGACGTCCTACTCTCACAGGGACAAGGTCCCAACTACCATCGGCGCTAGAGAGCTTAACTTCCGTGTTCGGTATGGGAACGGGTGTGACCTCTCTGCCATCATCACCAAACTATGAAGGCATATTCCTTCAAAACTAGATAACATTTGCTACATATTATATGGTTAAGTCCTCGATCTATTAGTATTCGTCAGCTCCACATGTCACCATGCTTCCACCTCGAACCTATCAACCTGATCATCTTTCAGGGATCTTACTAGCTTACGCTATGGGAAATCTCATCTTGAGGGGGGCTTCATGCTTAGATGCTTTCAGCACTTATCCCTTCCGCACATAGCTACCCAGCTATGCCCTTGGCAGAACAACTGGTACACCAGCGGTGCGTCCATCCCGGTCCTCTCGTACTAAGGACAGCTCCTCTCAAATTTCCTACGCCCACGACGGATAGGGACCGAACTGTCTCACGACGTTCTGAACCCAGCTCGCGTACCGCTTTAATGGGCGAACAGCCCAACCCTTGGGACCGACTACAGCCCCAGGATGCGATGAGCCGACATCGAGGTGCCAAACCTCCCCGTCGATGTGGACTCTTGGGGGAGATAAGCCTGTTATCCCCGGGGTAGCTTTTATCCGTTGAGCGATGGCCCTTCCATGCGGAACCACCGGATCACTAAGCCCGACTTTCGTCCCTGCTCGACTTGTAGGTCTCGCAGTCAAGCTCCCTTATGCCTTTGCACTCTACGAATGATTTCCAACCATTCTGAGGGAACCTTTGGGCGCCTCCGTTACACTTTAGGAGGCGACCGCCCCAGTCAAACTGCCCACCTGACACTGTCTCCCGGGTCGATAAGACCCGTAGGTTAGAATTTCAATACAGTCAGGGCGGTATCCCACCAGCGCCTCCACCGAAGCTAGCGCTCCGGTTTCAATGGCTCCCGCCTATCCTGTACAAACTGTACCAAAATTCAATATCAGGCTACAGTAAAGCTCCACGGGGTCTTTCCGTCCTGTCGCGGGTAACCTGCATCTTCACAGGTACTATAATTTCACCGAGTCTCTGGTTGAGACAGTGCCCAAATCGTTAC
>NZ_CP147983.1:255179-270179 GCF_045291115.1 Bacillus sp. PPSBB_2 | reverse complement strand
CTTCTAATTTATTTTCATGAACCGAACTATTTGCCGCTCCTTGAGCTTGGTGATTAATTTGTTCCATACCAGCCCGATAATCGATAGTTGCTTGATGATTCGCATTCTCAAAAAACGGCGCTGCTGCCTTTGCTGACAAAACTCCTAATAACGCACAAGCAGCAAAAGTAGTAATCAATTGAATCCTTATACTCTTTCGTACGCTCTTTACTAATTTCTCAATTAATTCTCTTATTTTCCTTATATAAGTAAACGGATTAAATATCTTTTTCAATCTTATACCCCACTCCCCATACTGTTTTTATATATCTAGGCTTCCTTGGATTCTCCTCAATCTTTTCACGCACTTTTCGAATATGCACCATTACAGTGTTATCAGACTGGAAAGATCGTTCATTCCACACCTTTTCATAAATTTGCTCCGCACTAAACACCATACCTGGATTTCTAGCTAGCAATTCTAAAATTGAAAATTCCCTCGGAGTTAGTTTCACTTCTTCTCCCTCTACAATAACTTTATGGGTCGAGATGTTGATTTTCATCTCCCCAATTTCTAACTCGTCCTCATTTTGAATAGCGAAACCATTCATTTTCATATAACGGCGTAACTGAGATTTAATTCGTGCGATTAACTCTAACGGATTAAACGGCTTCGTTACGTAATCATCTGCTCCTGTTGTTAACCCTAAAATCTTATCCATATCTTGCGTTTTGGCAGAAAGCATAATAATAGGCATTTCTTTCGCTTCCCTTACTTTCATACACATATGAATACCATCCACTTTCGGCATCATAATATCTAATACGACTAGATGTACTTCATTTTCTTCCAGTAGACGTAATCCTTCTTCTCCGTCTCCTGCTTGCAATACTTTATATCCTTCATTCTTTAAATAGATTGTAATTAAATTCCGAATTTCTTTTTCATCATCTACGACAAGTATTGTTTCGTGTGCCACAATATCTCCCCCATCACTTTTTTAATCCCTAACTTCTATTATAGGAAAACTTCTGAAGAAAAACGCTCGGAAATCCTTAAGATTTTCTGAAGACACAAAAAAGGTCTAGACTCCCCTTAAGTCTAGACCTTTAAAAAACCCCTTTTATTTACGAACGTAGATGAAATATAGTACGAATAAAACTCCCATAACATACATAATCGGATGAACCTCTTTACGACGACCACTTACTACCATTGTAATTGGATAGAAGATAAATCCAATCGCAATCCCAGTTGCGATACTATACGTAAGTGGCATAGAGATAATTGTAAAGAATGCTGGTACTGCAATCTCGAATTTCTTCCAATCAATTTCCCCTAAAGAAGAAACCATCAAGATCCCTACAATAATTAATGCTGGTGCCGTTACAGCTGGTGTTACAACACTTAGTAATGGTGAGAAGAATAGTGCCAGTAAAAAGAATCCTGCTGTTACAACTGCTGTAAATCCAGAACGTCCACCCGCTGCTACCCCTGCAGAAGATTCAATATAAGACGTTGTTGTTGATGTACCCAAGATCGCACCAATTACAGTTGCAATCGCATCTGCAAATAATGCTTTTCCTGCACGTGGTAATTTATTGTTCTTCATTAATCCAGCTTGATTCGCAACCGCTACAAGCGTACCTGCTGTATCAAAGAAATCGATAAAGAAGAACGTTATAATAACAATCCCCATTTGAACTGTAAAAATATCTCCGAAGTGCGTTAACGCCACGCCGAACGTTGGTTCTAGACTCGGTATTGCTCCCACTACAGCTTTCGGAGTATCAATTAATCCTGTTGCCACTCCTAAGATCGCTGTAAGAATCATACCGTAAAATACTGCACCATTAACTTTCTTAATCATGAAGATGATTGTCGTAACAACCCCGAAGATTGCTAGTAACGTTGTGCCCTTTGTTAAGTCCCCCAACCCAACAAGAACCGCATCATTTTTCACGATAATTCCTGCATTTTGGAATCCAAGGAATGCAATGAACAATCCGATACCTGCTGCTACTGCAAACTTTAACTCCGATGGAATTGCATTAATGATTTTTTCACGAATACCTGAAGCAGTAAGAATAATAAAGATAATACCTGACATTAATGTTCCGGCAATTGCTGTTTGCCATGGAATACCCATCGTTAACACTGCTGTATAAGCAAAGAACGCGTTAATTCCCATACCTGGCGCTAAAGCAATTGGATACTTCGCGAAAATACCCATAATTAACGAACCGATCGCTGCCGCTAATGCCGTAGCAACGAATACTGCACCTGGATCCATCCCTGTACCTGCTGGTAACCCTTTAACATTTCCAAGCGACAGCGTAGCAGGATTGACAAATAGTACGTAAGCCATAGATAGAAATGTCGTTAACCCTGCTATGAACTCAGTCTTATAATTCGTACCGAGCTCATCAAACTGAAAATAGCGTTTCATCCTACGTTTCCCCCGTTATATGATTACTCGCCGTATTTCTCCTAGCCATCTTTTATCCCGAGAAATAAAAAAGGCTTCCATTGCATATATACATGGAAGCGTTCTATAAACAAAGACAAGTTTCCCCTCATCTTTATACAAACGCCTCGTAGTCAAGCCATTTACGGTAGCTAGGTAGAAACTTTCGGGCCATATCCCCGATATTATACGACGGCATAATATTCACTTTTCGTTTGAATTACATAATCATATTAACTCGACGAAGTAGTTTTGTCAATTTAAAAACGAACATTTTTATAAATTTTTATATTTTCGTTCGTATTAATACCAAAATAAAAAAGGTCCATCTATGCATAAGCAATAGATGGACTTTTTTATAAATACTATTCCCACTCAATAGTTGCTGGTGGCTTACTCGTTACATCATACACGATACGGTTAACGTGTTTTACTTCGTTTACGATACGTACAGAGATTTTCTCTAATACGTCCCAAGGGATACGTGCCCAGTCAGCTGTCATACCGTCGATAGATGTTACTGCACGGATACCTACTGTGTAATCGTAAGTACGCTCGTCACCCATAACACCTACGCTACGCATACCAGGAAGCGCAGTGAAGTATTGCCAGATTTCGCGATCTAAGCCGGCTTTAATAATTTCCTCACGTAAAATCGCATCAGATTCACGAACGATTTCTAATTTCTCTTCTGTGATTTCACCTAATACACGAATACCAAGACCAGGACCTGGGAATGGTTGACGCCATACGATTTCATCAGGAATTCCTAGTTCAGATCCTAATACACGTACTTCATCTTTAAATAACGTGTTTAAAGGCTCAATTAATTTGAACTGCATGTCTTCTGGAAGTCCACCAACGTTATGGTGAGATTTAATTGTTTGTGCAGTTGCTGTACCACTCTCAACGATATCTGTGTAAAGTGTACCTTGCGCTAAGAAGTCCATACCTTGTAATTTTGACGCTTCATCATCAAATACGTAAATGAATTCGTTACCGATGATTTTACGTTTTTGTTCTGGATCTTCTACACCTTTTAACTTGTCCATGAAGCGGTCTCTTGCATCCACTTTAATAACGTTCATATGGAAGCCTTCGCTAAATGTTTTCATAACGCCTTCTGCTTCACCTTTACGAAGTAAACCGTGGTCAACGAAAATACATGTTAATTGATCACCAATTGCTTTATGAATTAATACTGCTACAACAGAAGAGTCTACACCGCCACTAAGTGCGCATAGTACTTTTTTGTCTCCAACAGTTTCACGAATCTTTTCTAATTCTACTTCAATAAAGTTCTCCATGTTCCATCCTTCAGAACAACCACATACGCCGAATACGAAGTTTTTAATTAAATCGTTACCGTGCTCAGAGTGACGTACTTCTGGGTGGAATTGTACACCGTATAAGTTTTTCGCTTCATTGCTCATACCAGCAATTGGGCAAGACTCACTTGTTGCATCTACTACGAATCCTTCAGGTAAACCAGTTACTAAGTCGCCATGGCTCATCCATACAACTTGCTCTTCTGGAAGGTTCGCATATAATTTTGATTCGTTCTCTACTTTAAGAACAGCTTTTCCGTACTCACGGTGATTTGCACGCTCTACTTTACCACCGAAGTGTTGCGTCATAAGCTGCATACCGTAACAAATACCGAAGATTGGTAAACCTAGTTCAAAGATTTTTTCATCACAATGTAATGCACCTTCACCGTATACACTATTTGGTCCACCAGAGAAAATAATCCCTTTTGGATTCATTGCTTTAATTTCTTCTGCAGTAATTGTATGTGGAT
This sequence comes from Bacillus sp. PPSBB_2, assembly GCF_045291115.1. NCBI lineage: Bacteria > Bacillati > Bacillota > Bacilli > Caryophanales > Bacillaceae > Bacillus > Bacillus sp. PPSBB_2. Next base: position 265,931 of record NZ_CP147983.1, on the reverse strand, counting down.
GAAGTTCACTGTATACACCGAACTCACGAATTCGACGTGCTATTAACTGATTGTATTGACTTCCAAAATCTAAAACGATAATTGTATCGTGTTGTTTCTTCAAAATAATCACCCCAACGTTAGTTCTCGTATATAAATATTTTCACCAATTTGGCGAAAAGCATTACCAATATAATAAAAAAAGCCAGTCCTCCGCCTCTAGTCTCATAACAAAGAAAAGGCAGGGGTCTGGCTTTATAAAGAAAGATAGTCTCCGCTCTTTATAAATATAAGACACACTGCCTTCATAGTCAGGTTGTTTACGGTAACCCGGTAGAGACTCTCAAACCATATCATTGAGGATATATGAAGGATCGTTTTATATTATCTTCCTAGATTCTAACAATGAAGTATCAATATGGTCAAGAGAGAAAGCGACAAAATTCTACAGAAATTCATTTCCTTTTCTAAAAAACATAAAAAAACATCCATTTCTATATAGAAATGGATGTTTTTTAGGGCAAACGGAATTACATCATTCCGCCCATACCGCCCATGCCCATGCCGCCCATGTCAGGCATTGCTGGTGCATTTGGTTCTGGCTTGTCAGCAACTACAGCTTCAGTTGTTAAGAACATAGCTGCAACAGATGCTGCGTTTTGAAGTGCAGAACGAGTTACTTTAGCTGGATCTACGATACCAGACTCAAGCATGTTAACCCATTCGCCAGTAGCTGCGTTGAAACCAACGCCTACTTTTTCGCCTTTCAGACGCTCTACAACTACAGATCCTTCTAGACCAGCGTTGATTGCGATTTGACGAACTGGCTCTTCTAGTGCACGAAGTACGATGTTGATACCTGTTGCTTCGTCGCCTTCAGCTACGATAGAAGCTACTTTTGTGTATACGTTCATAAGTGAAGTACCACCACCTGCAACGATACCTTCTTCTACTGCTGCACGAGTTGAGTTAAGTGCATCTTCAATGCGAAGTTTGCGCTCTTTTAACTCAGTTTCAGTTGCTGCACCTACTTTAATTACTGCTACGCCACCTGCTAGTTTAGCAAGACGCTCTTGTAATTTTTCACGATCGAATTCAGAAGTTGTTTCTTCTAATTGCGCACGGATTTGACCGATGCGAGCTTCGATTTGTTCTGTGCTTCCTACACCTTCAACTACAGTTGTGTTTTCTTTTGTAACAACAACTTTACCAGCGCGTCCTAAAGATTCAACTGTAGCAGATTTTAAGTCACGACCTAATTCTTCAGTGATTACTTCGCCACCTGTTAAGATTGCGATATCTTCTAGCATTGCTTTACGACGGTCACCAAATCCAGGAGCTTTAACAGCTACTACGTTGAATGTACCACGAAGTTTGTTCACTACTAATGTAGCTAAAGCTTCGCCTTCAACATCTTCAGCAATGATAAGAAGTGGTTTACCTTGTTGTACCACTTGCTCTAATACTGGTAAGATTTCTTGAATGTTAGAAATCTTTTTGTCAGTGATTAAGATGTATGGGTTATCAAGAACTGCTTCCATTTTGTCAGAATCAGTAATCATGTAAGGAGATGCATATCCACGATCAAATTGCATACCTTCTACTACGTCTAATTCTGTTGTGAATCCTTTAGACTCTTCTAAAGTAATAACGCCGTCGTTACCAACGCGCTCCATTGCTTCAGCGATTAATTGACCTACTTCTTCGTCAGCTGCAGAAATAGCAGCTACTTGTGCGATAGAAGATTTGCCTTCGATTGGTTTAGAAATCGTTTTTAATTCTTCAATTGCAGCAGTAACAGCTTTTTCGATACCTTTACGAAGACCCATTGGGTTAGCACCAGCTGTTACGTTTTTAAGACCTTCACGAATCATAGCTTGCGCTAATACAGTTGCAGTTGTTGTTCCGTCACCAGCTACGTCATTTGTTTTGCTAGCAACTTCTGCTACTAATTTCGCACCCATGTTTTCGAATGCATCTTCTAATTCGATTTCTTTTGCGATTGTTACACCATCATTTGTAATAAGTGGTGAACCAAATTTTTTCTCAAGTACAACGTTACGACCTTTTGGTCCAAGCGTAACTTTTACTGCGTTTGCAAGAGTGTCGACACCGCGAAGCATCGAACGACGTGCTTCTTCACTAAATTTAATATCTTTTGCCATAATAATTGACCCCCTTGGATTTTTTAAGATTTATATAATTAACCGATAACTGCTAAAATGTCACTTTCACGTAAAATCAAGTAGTCTGTACCTTCATATTTCACTTCAGTACCTGCATATTTTGAGAAGATGATAAGATCACCTGCTGCTACCTCTAAAGCAACACGCTCACCATTCTCAAGCACTCGACCAGTACCTACTGCAACAACTTTACCCTCTTGTGGTTTTTCTTTTGCAGTATCTGGTAATACGATACCACTTGCTGTTTTTTCTTCTGCTTGAACAAGCTCAATTACAACGCGATCACCTAATGGCTTTAGCATGAACAATAACCTCCTCATTTTGTTATGTAAATTTCTTTTATTAGCACTCAAGTCATCCGAGTGCTAACACACTTATAATAATAAATAATCTCAATTTCTTTTGCAAGTAAAAAAATCATAATTTTTTCGCAAATCACTATATAAACTTTCTATATAGAATACTGCCTTTACTATATGAATCGTTGTTTCCACTGCTCGTATGTTACAATATGAAAGGACACCCTAAGTTGTTTTCGCTACACACACAACTTTCTCCTGTCTTCTATTATAATTTCAAATAAGGATTTACGAAAAAAACATAATTCAAGTGAGGTTTATATCGTAGGTAGCATATTTACATGTTATCCTAACTTATCTCATACACTATAGTTAGAAAGGATGGTTAAACCATTTGAAGAAACAATACTGGTGGATTATCGTTACATACATTTTAATGCAGTTATCTGGCGTTGTTGGATTACCACTTCTCCTAAAAACAGGACTCTATGATAATAGAGGATTTACCATTGAGGAAAAAGGACAAATCATAACGGGACACTGGGCAATCATTAGCTTCTTTATTGCATTATGTATCGTACTTTGGTTACTTAGAACAGATATTCGTGACAGGCATTTAGATGCAATGCGCTCTTCTGTTCCAGCTACTATTGGATGGATTTTTATCGGGTTCTTCTTAGCTTTCTTTTCACAAATAGTTGCCGGTATGATCGAGATGCAACTGCTAGGAATTAAACAAGGTTCAGAAAATACAATGAAACTGATGGAAATTGCAAGAACGACACCTTGGTTCCTTATTGTTGTTTCTATAATTGGACCTATCTTAGAAGAAATCGTATTTAGAAAAATTCTATTCGGTACACTTTATAAGAAGTTTAACTTCTTTATTGCAGCTATCATTAGTTCGCTTGTATTCGCAGCAATTCATTTTGATTTTACTCACTTATTGGTATACACTGCTATGGGGCTCGTATTCGCCTTCTTATATGTGAAGACGAAACGTATTATCGTTCCGATTGCAGCTCATGTTGCAATGAATACATTAGTCGCTATTGGGCAAATTTTTATGAGCAATGAACAAATTCAAGAAATGATTAAAGAAGCTGAAAAAATGCAAGGCTTTATCGGAGGATTTTTTGTATGAGAAACTCACCATTGTTCATGGCTGCACTATACTTCCTTCTTGGATGTATCTTTACACGCTTCGCCATTACGAACGTGACAGATACAATCTGGAATATGTGGACAATACTATTTGCAGTTATGGCAACAATTGATTTTAATTTGGCACTTCGCCTTATATTAGTTAAATTCACAAAGAAGAAACAATAATAAAACGCAGAGGTCGCTTCCTCTGCGTTTTATTGTGGATAGTTTTTCAAAAAGTAAACTAATGTTTGTAACTCTACAGCTAAGTCAATATGATGAATTCTAATATTCTCTGATACGTTTAATCGCGCTGGTGTGAAATTCAAAATACCGTGCACGCTTGTTTCAGCTAATCTATCTGCTACAGCTTGCGCTACTGTAGCCGGTACTGTTAATATTGCCACTTGTATATCATTTGATAATCTCTCTTCTAATTCATCTAAATGATATACAGGAATGCCCCCGATTTCTGTTCCAACTTTCTCTTCACTAACATCAAATGCCATTTCAATTTTTGTATTATTGTTTTTCGTGAAATTATAATGTAAGAAAGCGGTCCCTAAATTACCTACTCCAATAAGTGCTACACGTGTTATATCATCTTGATCAAGTGTTTCGCGGAAAAATGATAATAAATAATTTACGTTATATCCATATCCCTTTTTCCCTAACGCTCCAAAATACGAAAAATCTCTTCGTATTGTTGCGGAATCTACTTTTACTGCCTCACTCAATTCGGCCGATGAAACACGCTGCTTACCAGAAAGAGATAAGTTTTGGATAAATCGATAGTATAGAGGCAATCTTTTAGCAGTGGCTTGTGGAATCTTTTGCTGATCCATATGACCTCTCCTCTCTTCCTATCTTTATTCATATACTTTAATCAAATACAGAAGTTTAGCACTCATTAAATTCCTTGTATAATAAAGAGAAGAAGTATTCTCTCTTTATTTTAAACTATACACTATTTTTAGTATGATTGAGAAATATAAACATGGCAAAGTTAAGAAATTATTTGAGGTGAAAACATTGATTTTATTACAAGTAAACGCGCTTTCGAAATTATACGGTGCAGAAACAATTCTTGCAAACATAAAATTGGAAGTACAAACAAAAGATCGTATCGCATTAGTTGGAAGGAATGGAGCAGGTAAATCTACATTATTAAAAATTATCGCTGGTGAATTATCTCATGATGGTGGCGAAATTATAAAACCGAAAGATGTCTCAATCGGATATTTAGCTCAAAATACTGGACTAGAAACGTCTTTAACAATTTGGGATGAAATGCTAACCGTCTTTACCCATTTACAGCAAATGGAGACAAAACTCCGAAGGCTTGAGCAAGAAATGGGAAAAGAAGAAAACTTTTCAAACGAAGCTACATATGAAAGATTGTTAGCTGATTATGACCAATTACAACTCAATTATAAAGATCAAGGTGGATATCAATATGAAGCGGATATTCGCTCCATTTTAAGCGGCCTTGGCTTCCCAGTTGAAACGCACCAGACGACGATCTCTACTTTAAGCGGCGGGCAAAAAACAAGATTAGCTCTCGGGAAATTATTATTAACAAAACCAGACTTACTTATTTTGGACGAGCCTACAAACCATTTAGACATCGAAACATTAACATGGCTTGAGCAATATTTGCAAGGTTATCCTGGCGCAATATTAATCGTCTCACATGACCGTTATTTCTTAGACAAACTCGTTACACAAGTATATGAAATTTCGAATAAAGAAAGCAGACGATTTGTTGGTAACTACAGTAAATATTTAGACTTAAAATCAGCATTATATGAGCAAGAAATGAAACGTTACGAAAAACAACAAGATGAAATCGCAAAACTTGAGGACTTCGTTCAAAAGAATATAGCTCGCGCTTCTACAACGAAACGTGCTCAAAGTCGCCGTAAACAACTAGACAGAATGGAATTATTAACGAGACCATTAGGGGATTCTAAGTCAGCATCATTCCACTTCGATATTGAAAAACAAAGTGGAAATGATGTTTTACAAGTAAATGATGCAACCATCGGCTATGATGAAAACCCTATAATTGAACATGTAACTATGCGCTTAACTCGCGGAGATAGTGTTGCTTTAGTTGGTCCAAACGGAATTGGGAAATCCACATTGTTAAAATCTATTGTGAATAAGTTACCACTATTAAATGGTGATGTTTCTTTCGGATCAAATGTATCTGTTGGTTATTATGATCAAGAACAAGCAAACTTAACATCTTCTAAACGGGTTTTAAATGAACTATGGGATGAATATCCACTGCAACCGGAAAAAGAAATCCGTACTATACTTGGGAATTTTTTATTCACAAGAGATGATGTACTGAAACCAGTATCTTCCCTTAGTGGCGGACAAAAAGCTCGATTAGCTCTTGCAAAACTTATGATGCAAAAGTCAAATTTGTTAATTCTAGATGAGCCTACGAACCACCTTGATTTAAATAGTAAAGAGATTTTGGAGAATGCTTTAATTGATTACCCAGGGACTCTTCTATTCGTCTCACATGACCGCTACTTTATTAACCGTGTAACAACGACTGTGGTTGAGTTATCAACAGAAGGTGCACAGGAATATTTAGGGGATTACGATTACTACGTTGAAAAAAAAAATGAAATGATTGAACGTGCAGAACTTGAACAGCAAGAAAGTGACGTTCCTGTTCAAAAGGTGGTTGCACAAGAGAAATTAAATTATTTAGAAGAAAAAGAGCGTAAAAAACTAGAGCGTCAACGCACTAGAAAAATTGAAGAGCTAGAACAAAGTATAGTGGAATTAGAAGAAGAAATTGCTACGTTAGAAGATCAACTTTGCTTACCAGAAATATATGCAGATTATGAAAAAGCTAGTGAAATTACAACTAAAAAGCAAACGCTACAAGAACAACTTGAAACTTGTATGGCAGAATGGGAAGAGCTGCATGTATAAGCATATTTAAATAAGGAAGATGTCTCATAAGTCAGGATTTTTGACTATGTGACATCTTTTTTTAGTACTTAAACAATTTTTTGAATATATCTATCGTAACTTAGAATATACTAACGATTTTTTAAATATATCTATTGTAACCCTATATATATTAACAATCCGACACGAAATATCGATTTAACGACAAAGATTGACAATATTAGCATCTTCTATAATAGGGAGATGTTTCAAAATATTTTTCGGGGATATCTTCTTACTTTTTATTTCCCGAAAAAGAACAAATTCAAAGGTCTGACATCAACCTATTTATCCACAAGTTTATACACATATCCACCTTTATAAAATAAACATTAAAATAACTTTTCCACATTATCCACAGCCAACAAAAAAGTTATCAACATTTTATATACACAATAAAACCCACATTATCAACAGATAATATGGGTTTTATCCACAACCTGTGGTTAATTATGTGTATAACTATGCTTCAATATCTAATCCTGGATTTGCATTTAAGGCTAATGTTGCACGCTTACCTTGTTCATAAGCAATTGTCCCTGCCGCTGCAATCATCGCTGCATTATCTGTGCATAAAGATAGCGGCGGAATAATTAATTCAATGTTTTCTTTTTGTGCAAATTCCTCTTCTAATCGCGCACGAAGTCCTTTATTAGCAGCTACTCCACCAGCAAGAAGTAATTGCTTTACATTATAAGCTTCTGCTGCACGAGCTGCTTTCGTTACAAGTACATCTATTACACTTTCTTGGAAACTTGCCGCTAAATCTTCTGGTGCAATTTCTATACCGCGCTGTTTTGCGTTATGCACAGTGTTGATAACTGCTGATTTCAATCCACTAAAGCTAAAATCATACGAATCCGGTTCTAGCCATGCACGAGGCAAATCAATTGTCGGTTCTCCTTCATGTGCAAGGCGATCAATATGAGGACCACCTGGATATGGCATAGATAACGTACGAGCTACTTTATCATATGCTTCTCCAGCTGCATCGTCTCGTGTTTCACCAATTACTTCGAATGAACCATGTTCTTTCATATAAACAAGTTCTGTATGCCCACCAGATACAACAAGTGATAATAACGGGAATTGAACTTCTTTTACTAAACGGTTCGCATAAATATGACCAGCAATATGATGAACACCGACTAACGGAATATCATGTGCAAACGCTACTGCCTTCGCTGCATTTACTCCAATTAGAAGTGCTCCTACTAAACCAGGACCTTCTGTTACAGCAATTGCATCAATATCATCAAATGTGATGTTTGCTTCCTTTAAAGCTTCTTCTAACACAACTGTAATTTCTTCTACATGATGACGTGATGCAATCTCTGGTACAACGCCGCCAAAACGTTTATGACTTTCAATTTGTGATGCAACGACATTCGCAATAATTTCCGTTCCATTTTTAACAACTGCTACTGCTGTTTCATCACAACTTGTTTCAATACCAAGTATAATCGTATTTTTTTCCATTATATATTCACCCACATTACGAGACCATCTTCCTGATTGTCTGCATAGTATCGTTTACGAATCCCACCATTTTGAAATCCGTATTTTCTGTATAACTGCTTTGCTACTTCATTTGATACACGTACTTCCAGTGTCATTGTTTTTACCCCTAGTTCTTTCGCTTCAGAAATAACTGCTTTCAATAGGGCATCTCCTAACTTTTGACCTCGGTATTCTGGCAAAATAGCTATATTTGTTATATGTGATTCATCAATAATTATCCACAATCCACAATACCCGACTACACGACCATCTTTTTCTAACACAATATAATGTGCATGTTCATTCATCGTTAATTCACGGTGAAAGGCATCTGCAGTCCAAGGAGTTGAAAAAGACGCTTCTTCAATAGCTACAATTTGAGCAATATCATCAAGCTCCATCTTTCTAAATATCATATCCATCTTCTGCAAGCTCCTACTTGTTTTGACTTTCTAACCACTTTGTTTCAGCTTCAGCTAAACGAAGATAGCTTGGAACAAACGTATGCACATCTTGTTCTTCTTTTTGTAATCCTAAGAATGCTAGCTCACTTGGTCTTGGGTTATTTTTAGTAAATGGAGCGAATACAGCTTGATCACCTAAATGTTCTATAATTGTTTCTTTATGCAATTTAACATCGTTACCGATAAATAAAACAGGCTGTCCTTTATCTTTTAACATTTGCAACCAGTCTACAATAAGAATAATTCGGTCTTCTTCTATTGAAGTTAACTGCTCTCCTTCATATGTATATAACCCAGTATAAATTTGCCCACGTCTTCCATCAAATAAAGGACAAATTAACCCGTTAAAGTTAGCACCGTTTGCAGCTACTACCTCTAAACTTGATACACCTACAATTGGTATTTGAAGTGACCAAGCTAATGTTTTCGCCGCTGTCACGCCTATACGAACACCTGTATAGGATCCAGGTCCAGCAGCTACAACGATTTTAGTTAATTCCTTCGGTTTTACGCCACACTCTTTTAACAGTTTCTCTACAGCTGGCATAAGACGTACAGAATGGTTTTTTGTTAAATTTGTAATGATTTCCCCAATTACGTTTTCTTCCTCAATAAGGGATACACCCATTACGTAATTTGAAGTATCAATTGCTAGTACTTTCATCTTGTAATAGCTCCTCACATAATCTAATATAGCGATCTCCAATTGGCTCGAGTATAATTTTTCTTGTGTCATCTCCAGCATGGAATAAACTAATTTGTAACTTTTCATTCGGTAAATATGCTTCTATTAAATGAGCCCATTCTACTACCGTAATTCCTTCACCGTAGAAATATTCATCAAAGCCTAAGTCCTCTTCACTTTCTGCTAAGCGATACACGTCCATATGATATAGCGGTAATCTTCCTTTATATTCTTTGATGATATTAAAGGTAGGACTATTTACAACTCTTTTCACTCCAAGACCTTTTGCTAGTCCCTTTGTAAAAGTCGTCTTACCAGCTCCAAGATCTCCTTCTAAAATAATTACATCTTGTGCCTCTACGAGCTCACCTAATTTTTCTGATAACCTTTGTGTTTCCTCAGAAGATTTTGTTGTTACTTCATATTTACTCACAGACTTCACCTACTTTACTCACAATGTTCTCTGCTCTTTATTATACAGGTTTTGAATATATAAAAAAGTCCTTAGGAGTTGTCCTAAGGATAGTTTGACTGTCTTTATTAGTTTTTTGTTAAAACAAATAAAAAAATACGAAACAACTTGTTTCGTTCTTTTCTTTATATGAAATGGCGGTCCCGACCGGGGTCGAACCGGCGATCTCCTGCGTGACAGGCAGGCATGTTAACCACTACACCACGGGACCATTTGGTTGCGGGGACAGGATTTGAACCTGCGACCTTCGGGTTATGAGCCCGACGAGCTACCGTGCTGCTCCACCCCGCGATGATAAAATATTTACTTTAGAAAAAATGGAGGAGGTAGAGGGATTCGAACCCCCGCGCGACTCTCGCCGCCTGTCGGTTTTCAAGACCGATCCCTTCAGCCGAACTTGGGTATACCTCCGAGATATATACGTCTAATGGTGGACCTTGTAGGACTCGAACCTACGACCGGACGGTTATGAGCCGTCTGCTCTAACCAGCTGAGCTAAAGGTCCTTTATGGTAGCGGCGGAGGGGATCGAACCCCCGACCTCACGGGTATGAACCGTACGCTCTAGCCAGCTGAGCTACACCGCCATAAATGATATTAATATAAGTGGAGCCTAGCGGGATCGAACCGCTGACCTCCTGCGTGCAAGGCAGGCGCTCTCCCAGCTGAGCTAAGGCCCCATGTTTTTTAGGAATATCGGGAAGACAGGATTTGAACCTGCGACCCCCTGGTCCCAAACCAGGTGCTCTACCAAGCTGAGCCACTTCCCGTTAATAAAAGCGCGCCCGAGAGGAGTCGAACCCCTAACCTCTTGATCCGTAGTCAAACGCTCTATCCAATTGAGCTACGGGCGCATATGATGCCGAGGGCGGGGGTCGAACCCGCACGGTGGTCACCCACCGCAGGATTTTAAGTCCTGTGCGTCTGCCTGTTCCGCCACCCCGGCATGTCATATTGAAAATTGGAGCGGAAGACGGGATTCGAACCCGCGACCCCAACCTTGGCAAGGTTGTATTCTACCACTGAACTACTTCCGCAAGACATGT
>NZ_CP147983.1:196920-252827 GCF_045291115.1 Bacillus sp. PPSBB_2 | reverse complement strand
AAAATTAAAAAATATGAGCTACACTGTTATCTAGTTTTCAAAGAACATACATTTATATATGAGAGATAGTTCTCTCAAAACTGAACAAAACGAAACACGGAAACTTATATTGATGAACAGCGTTCATCAATTCTCCATAGAAAGGAGGTGATCCAGCCGCACCTTCCGATACGGCTACCTTGTTACGACTTCACCCCAATCATCTGTCCCACCTTAGGCGGCTGGCTCCAAAAAGGTTACCCCACCGACTTCGGGTGTTACAAACTCTCGTGGTGTGACGGGCGGTGTGTACAAGGCCCGGGAACGTATTCACCGCGGCATGCTGATCCGCGATTACTAGCGATTCCAGCTTCATGTAGGCGAGTTGCAGCCTACAATCCGAACTGAGAACGGTTTTATGAGATTAGCTCCACCTCGCGGTCTTGCAGCTCTTTGTACCGTCCATTGTAGCACGTGTGTAGCCCAGGTCATAAGGGGCATGATGATTTGACGTCATCCCCACCTTCCTCCGGTTTGTCACCGGCAGTCACCTTAGAGTGCCCAACTTAATGATGGCAACTAAGATCAAGGGTTGCGCTCGTTGCGGGACTTAACCCAACATCTCACGACACGAGCTGACGACAACCATGCACCACCTGTCACTCTGCTCCCGAAGGAGAAGCCCTATCTCTAGGGTTTTCAGAGGATGTCAAGACCTGGTAAGGTTCTTCGCGTTGCTTCGAATTAAACCACATGCTCCACCGCTTGTGCGGGCCCCCGTCAATTCCTTTGAGTTTCAGCCTTGCGGCCGTACTCCCCAGGCGGAGTGCTTAATGCGTTAACTTCAGCACTAAAGGGCGGAAACCCTCTAACACTTAGCACTCATCGTTTACGGCGTGGACTACCAGGGTATCTAATCCTGTTTGCTCCCCACGCTTTCGCGCCTCAGTGTCAGTTACAGACCAGAAAGTCGCCTTCGCCACTGGTGTTCCTCCATATCTCTACGCATTTCACCGCTACACATGGAATTCCACTTTCCTCTTCTGCACTCAAGTCTCCCAGTTTCCAATGACCCTCCACGGTTGAGCCGTGGGCTTTCACATCAGACTTAAGAAACCACCTGCGCGCGCTTTACGCCCAATAATTCCGGATAACGCTTGCCACCTACGTATTACCGCGGCTGCTGGCACGTAGTTAGCCGTGGCTTTCTGGTTAGGTACCGTCAAGGTGCCAGCTTATTCAACTAGCACTTGTTCTTCCCTAACAACAGAGTTTTACGACCCGAAAGCCTTCATCACTCACGCGGCGTTGCTCCGTCAGACTTTCGTCCATTGCGGAAGATTCCCTACTGCTGCCTCCCGTAGGAGTCTGGGCCGTGTCTCAGTCCCAGTGTGGCCGATCACCCTCTCAGGTCGGCTACGCATCGTTGCCTTGGTGAGCCGTTACCTCACCAACTAGCTAATGCGACGCGGGTCCATCCATAAGTGACAGCCGAAGCCGCCTTTCAATTTCGAACCATGCGGTTCAAAATGTTATCCGGTATTAGCCCCGGTTTCCCGGAGTTATCCCAGTCTTATGGGCAGGTTACCCACGTGTTACTCACCCGTCCGCCGCTAACTTCATAAGAGCAAGCTCTTAATCCATTCGCTCGACTTGCATGTATTAGGCACGCCGCCAGCGTTCATCCTGAGCCAGGATCAAACTCTCCAATAAAGTTAGTTTGTCTAGCATCTAAAATAAAAATTGACGTTTCACGTTGTTTGTTTCGTTCAGTTTTCAAAGAACTAAAAGCGGGTGAAGAGAATCGAACTCTCGACCAGAGCTTGGAAGGCTCTTGTTTTACCACTAAACTACACCCGCGTGGTCGGGAAGACAGGATTTGAACCTGCGACCCCCTGGTCCCAAACCAGGTGCTCTACCAAGCTGAGCCACTTCCCGTAATTGGCGCGCCCGAGAGGAGTCGAACCCCTAACCTCTTGATCCGTAGTCAAACGCTCTATCCAATTGAGCTACGGGCGCTTATTCATGATGTTTTTTCGTCGTTGTAATTTGGCGACTCAATTATCTTATCATACTACATTTTCAAATGCAAGTACTTTTTTAAGATTTTTTTGATGCGGCCGAGAGGACTTGAACCTCCACGGGGTTTCCCCCACTAGGCCCTCAACCTAGCGCGTCTGCCGTTCCGCCACGACCGCGCGGAAAAAACAAAAGTGAGCCATGAAGGACTCGAACCTTCGACCCTCTGATTAAAAGTCAGATGCTCTACCAACTGAGCTAATGGCTCGTAAATGGCTGGGCTAGCTGGATTCGAACCAGCGCATGACGGAGTCAAAGTCCGTTGCCTTACCGCTTGGCTATAGCCCATCGAAATAATTATCTTCTTTTCAAAGACAAATGTTATTGTAACATAATATCCAATAAAAAACAACTGCTATATAGCAGAAGTTAAAATGGCGGTCCCGACCGGGGTCGAACCGGCGATCTCCTGCGTGACAGGCAGGCATGTTAACCACTACACCACGGGACCATTTGGTTGCGGGGACAGGATTTGAACCTGCGACCTTCGGGTTATGAGCCCGACGAGCTACCGTGCTGCTCCACCCCGCGACAATACTATTCATATAAAATTATATGGTGGAGGATGACGGGATCGAACCGCCGACCCCCTGCTTGTAAGGCAGGTGCTCTCCCAGCTGAGCTAATCCTCCGAAGTGGTGACCCGTACGGGATTCGAACCCGTGTTACCGCCGTGAAAGGGCGGTGTCTTAACCACTTGACCAACGGGCCAATATGTATGGCAGAGAAGAAGGGATTCGAACCCTCGCACCGCGTTAGCGATCTACTCCCTTAGCAGGGGAGCCCCTTGAGCCACTTGGGTACTTCTCTGTATGGCTCCGCAGGTAGGACTCGAACCTACGACCGATCGGTTAACAGCCGATAGCTCTACCACTGAGCTACTGCGGAATAATGAAGAAAATTTGTATCTTATAAAAATTCTCTCTGTAAGTCAAGAAGTTTTTAACAACATCTTGTTCAAACGTGACATGTTTATAATATACTGGATTGCGTTTTTACTGTCAAGATGTTTTCGATATCGGTTTGAGTTTCCCTTTACACTTTCCACAGACATATCTTTTTGTATTTATTTGACGCCTTCTTACATATTGAAGTGAACACTCCATACATTCATACTTATAAATCTTTTTTTCCTTCTCTTCATTAATCATTCGTTTACAAAAACGTGGTGCATCAACTTTCTTTAACAACTCACGAAAATCCCTGTCCCTGTGCTTATACCCTCTTCCTGCAATATGTAAGTGATAATGACAAAGCTCATGTTTAATAATCCCGACTAACTCTTCTTCACCATACACTTCGTAATATCGATAATTCAATTCGATATTATGACTCTTCAATAAATAACGCCCACCAGTTGTACGTAATCTATTATTAAACACTGCTTTATGTAAGAACGGCATCTCAAAGTATTGTAGTGACACTTCTTCCACTAGTCGCTGAATTTCTTGCTCATCCACTCTCATTCCTCCTAAACAAAAAAATATTTTTACACTTTTCTCCCTTCTTATACATATATTAAATAGTACATATACCCATCCTCATGTAAGAAGCGTGGTTTCTAAAAACAAAACATGAATAGAAATCCACTCACCAACCTCTCATCAATAGCATTTTAGATTTTTGAGAGCAGGATTAAACAAGGAGGGATTCCTATGCCTACGTGGCTAAAAAAACAAATGCAACGTGCATATTTCGAAAAAAACCGGTATCAAATTAAGTTATTAAATGAATGCTGGTTTTATTATAGCAAAATACATCAAAGCTCATAATCCATTACACTTTTTATTCCATAAAAAAAGAGCAGTTTCATCTGCTCTCTTCTCTTACTATTCAATCGGCAACATAGATAGTGCAACGCGTCCTTTTTTTGTATCAATATCATCTACCCATACTTTTACAATTTGCCCTACTGATACAACATCTAACGGATGCTTTACAAACTGTTTGCTAAGTTTAGAAATATGTACTAAACCATCTTGCTTTACGCCAACATCAACAAAAGCACCAAAATCAACAACGTTACGAACTGTTCCTTCTAATTCCATACCACGTTTTAAATCTTCTAATTTCAAAATCCCTTTTTTCAGAAGTGGTTTAGGCAACTCATCCCTCATATCGCGTTCTGGACTAATAAGCGCATCTATAATATCAACTAACGTCGGCTCCCCAACTCCTGTTTCTTGAGATAACTTAGAAATCTCTACTTCTTCCAATCTCTTTTGTAATTGCGGTTGTCCTACGTCATCTATCGATAACCCTAGACTCTTCAATAATAATTCAACATTTTTATATTGCTCTGGATGAATACCTGTTCGATCTAATGGATTCGCTCCTTCTAGTATACGTAAGAAACCTATACATTGTTCATACGTCTTTGCACCTAAACGTGGGATTTTCTTTAATTCCGTGCGCTTCGTGAATTTCCCATCTTCTTCTCTCTTTGCCACAATATTTTTCGCAACAGTTTTCGATAAACCTGAAACATATTGTAACAATGCAACCGAAGCCGTATTTACATTAACCCCAACTTGGTTAACAGCTGTTTCTACTACAAATGTTAATGATTCATTCAGTCTCTTTTGAGATACATCATGTTGGTATTGTCCAACCCCAACTGATTTAGGATCAATTTTCACAAGTTCAGCAAGTGGATCTTGCAGACGTCTCCCAATAGAAACGGCACTTCTCTCTTCAACTTGTAAATTTGGGAATTCCTCACGGGCTAAATCAGAAGCTGAATATACACTAGCACCCGCTTCATTTACAATAATATAAAAGACATCTCGGTTCACACTTTGTAATACATCTACTATAAACTCTTCTGTTTCTCTAGATGCTGTCCCATTACCAATTGCAATCATTTCAACTTGATATTTATCTATAATAGAAAGAACTTTCGTTTTTGCATCATCATATTTACGAACAGGTGGATGCGGATAAATAACATCGATATGTAGTACTTTCCCCGTATCATCTACTACAGATAATTTACAACCAGTTCTATATGCCGGATCTACCGCTAGCACGACTTTCCCTTTCATCGGAGGTTGTAATAATAAGTTACGTAAGTTCTCAGAGAAAATATGTATTGCTTGTTCTTCAGCTGTTTCTGTTAATTCTTTACGAATCTCTCTTTCGATTGAAGATTGAATTAATCGTTTATAACCATCTTCAATCGCTAATTGTACATAATGTGCACTTTTCGAATCGTTATCACGAATTACTTTCTTATTTAAGAAAGTTACTATCTCATCTACTGGCGGAACAACAGCAACTCTCAATATATCTTCTTTCTCGCCACGATTCATTGCTAATACACGATGTGGTACTACTTTTTGCAATGGTTCTTCATAACTGTAATACATTTCATATATATTCTTTTCATCTTTTTCTTCATCTTTCACGGACGAAGACATAACACCTTTTCTAAAAGTAACATTTCGAATCCAACTACGATACGCAGCTTCATCTGAAACCATTTCTGCAATAATGTCTTGTGCACCTTGTAAAGCTTCTTCTGCAGATTGCACTTCTTTCTCTACATTAATAAATTCCACTGCCTTTTTAGCCGGATCTTCTTTCTTATATAACAATAACCATTCAGCTAATGGTTCTAATCCTTTTTCTTTAGCAATTGTCGCTTTCGTTCTTCTTTTCTCTTTATATGGACGATATAGATCTTCTACTTCTTGCAACTTTGTAGCTTTAACAATTTGCTGTCGTAGCTCTTCTGTCAGTTTCCCCTTCTCATCAATAAGACGAAGAACTTCTTCCTTCCTATCTTCAAGTTGCATCATATATTGCCATCTCTCTAAAATCGTACGAATTTGCACCTCATCTAAAGAGCCTGTCCATTCTTTTCGGTAACGAGCAATAAATGGAACTGTGTTACCTTCTTCTGTTAATTGAATAACATGACGAACTTGCTTTTCGGTAAAGCCTAATTCTTTCACTAACATTTTCATTAACGCTTGTCGATTATCTACCATTTCCATATACAACCGTAACCTCCTCTATAATAAAAAAAGTTGCCCTTCAAAGAGAGCAACTTAAACTGCCGATTTAAAAATCTATTAGTCCTAAACTAATTTGTAACGCTTCATCTACACGACTCATCATCACTTCATCCAAATGAGTGATTTTGTCCGTTAAGCGTTGCTTATCGATTGTTCGAATCTGCTCAAGTAAAATAACAGAATCTCTCTCAAAACCATACTTTTTCGCATCAATTTCCACATGAGTGGGTAATTTCGCTTTTTGAATCTGTGCAGTAATAGCCGCTACAATCACCGTTGGACTAAAACGATTTCCGATGTCATTTTGAATGACAAGAACCGGACGAACGCCTCCTTGCTCAGAACCAACAACTGGGGAAAGGTCTGCAAAATACACGTCGCCGCGTTTTACAATCAAAATATTACCCCCCGCTAACTAAGCGTTCTACTGTATGAGCTGCTTCATACTCTGCTAAGAAAGCTTCAGATGCAATACCAAGATTAATTTTTCCCATTTCAATGTACCCACGTCGCATTGATTCATGTTGGTAGCGTTTCTTCGTCTTATGTTGACGCAATAACAATTGTGTTGCCTGGCAAATTAGTTCATGGCGATTCTTATTCTCTTGTTTTCCAATTCCGTCCAATTCCGTTACCATTTGCTTTGGCAACCGAACCACGATTTCAGTAGTTACACTTGATTCGGACACAAAAATACACCTCCACCGTCAACTACACACCCAAATATATATATGACACCTATTGTAATAATACCATTGTATGGAGCCTGTTGCAAAGACTTCCTTATTCCTTGCTTATGTTTTCCAATTCACAAACAAAACATTCATCTTCTTAAATTTTTTATCTCATAACTCACTAAAAACAATAGAACTCCTCTTCAAAACTTACGTGCAACTTATATAAAAAATGATTATAAGTAAAAAGCTTCTCATCAAAAAGAGCTTATTATCCAGCAATGAACAGTCACCCCAATGACAAGAAGCAATCATACTACCTTCTATATATTGTTCAAGTAATTAATTATCTCTACAACCTTACCATTCCGTATAAATATTCTTGGCACACGGAAACTGATCGTTGCAATAATTTCATAATTAATAGTCCCTGAGTATTCCGCAACCTCTGTAGCGCTAATATACTCATCTCCTTGCCTTCCAATAAGCGTAACTTTCGTACCAAGTGGCACTTCACAAGGAAGATGAATCATGAACTGATCCATTGTTACTCGCCCTACAATCGGTACCCTTTTACCATTTATAAGCACTTCAAATCCTTGTAACCTTCTAAGCCACCCATCTGCATAGCCAATCGCTACAGTCGCAATCCATTCTTCAGTTTTCGTTCGGTAGGTGACATTATAACTAATTCCATCACCTTTAATTACCTGTTTAATATGAGCGACTTTCGTATGAAGTGATAGCGCCGGTTCTAATTCAAATGGTAAAAAAGGACGTATTTCTACAGAAGGAGATAATCCATACATTGCAATCCCAATTCGCACTGCATTAAATGTAATCCCTTGAAAACGTAACGTCGCAGCACTATTAGCTGTATGAACAAACTTAGGATCCACTCCGAATTCTTTCAACCAACTTAACTGCTCTAAGAACGTGTTATATTGCTTATCAAAATACGAAGTCTCAACCTCATCTGCCGTTGCAAAATGCGTGTATACTCCTTCTAACTCTAAAAACGGTGCACCCTCTAAACTCTTTAAAAATTCTTTTAGCTCTTTTCTTTCACGTATTCCAATTCTCCCCATACCACTATCAAAGTTAATATGGAATTTCATTACAGATGAACCATCCCAAAGTTTAATTGCTTCGTCCACCCATTCTTTTTGAAAAACAGTTAGCGCTACATCATTTTCAGCAGCTACATTTACATCACGCGGCGGCGAGGGACCTAACACTAAAATCGGCTCAGTAATACCAGCCCTCCGAAGCACTAAAGCCTCATCTAAAAAAGCAACAGCTAACCTTGTTGCACCTGCTTCTAATGCCGTTTTAGCCACCGGTACATAATCGTGCCCATATGCGTTTGCTTTAACTACAGCAAAAATCTCTACATTACTTGGGATGAACTCTTTAATATGTGTAACGTTGTTATAAATGGCATCTAAATCCACTTCCACCCAAGTGTCACGGTAAAATGGTGCTTCTTCCATAAATACACTTCCTTATACACGATATGCGAAGCTTATTCTTTTATATGCTTCTTTTATGAAATCTACCTTCAAACTAAGAAAAGACGTGGTGCACATATATCACCACGTCTAAGAAGTTTACTTCACCTGCTTCGCTGTAACTGAACGAGCAACCATTAACAGCTCCTTCGGCTCTAAACCTTTAGACACGAGCATATATTCTACTCCGTTATGCGACCACGTTACAGAGTCTTTTGTTAATGCACCAATCGTAAACCCAAGATCAACTGGTTCTCCACTTACACTTACCGCTGATGATGCCTCTGCAACTTTTGCCTTTTCTTGTATTAAAGTAAAGGATTTCTTATTTCCAGTGTATGTGAGTATCGCACGCTTGCCACTGTCTGTCTTCAACTCTTTTTCATCTTGCAGAGTCATACCTTGTGGTGTATCAAGTGGATACAAAATAGCAAACGGTTTATCTTCTTTCGCTGTTGTTTGAACATCTACCTGCGCTCTAGACATATTTTGTTTCGTATCAAATGCACCTTTATCAAATTTCGCATCGAATTTCACTTTAGAGAAATCTACTTTCACAAGAACATTTTGATCATTATCCATTAACTTCACTGAAACTGGAGTCAAGTCGCTCTTATTCAATGTAATCTCTTGTCTCGGCAACATATTTTGATGTTGATAGTTTGTTTTTGTTTTAAAAATATAATACTTATCTGTTTTCTCAAAAGTAAGGTTTTTCTTGTCCTGCAAAATATCTCTTACAAGTGATTCATATAAATAAGCCTGGCTACTATTTTGCGGCCAATCACTTTGAAAACGGAAGCTCTTATTAAGTGCTGGCGTTAATACAAATACACCTTCTTCATTTCTCAAAATAATTTGGCTCTGATCTTTTTTTGCATTTTTTAAATTCACACGATAAAAAGACGGTTCCTTATGCCAAATCTCTACGTTATACTCTTGAGGCTCATTGCCTGTTTTAATAGATAATTTTGCCTCAGCTTGATAACTTTTCATCCCTTTTACTTTTGATTCTAAATCTCTCACGACATCATCTTGCTTCTTTTCCATACAACCCGCCAACACAAAAACGGTCAACAAACCGACAAGAACTAAAAACAGACGCCTTTTCATCAATTCAGCCCCTTTGCCCCTATAAATGAATGGAAGATGTACCTTCCTTATCGCTACCTCAAATATATGAGACAAAGATATAAAATATGCAGACTAGCGTGACGAGCTTTCTAAAACAACTTGAGCAACAGCAAATTCCTTACTATGACTAATTGATAAATGAACAATATGCTCTGTACTTGTAATCAGAATTGGCTTACCTCTTTCATCATTTTTCACTTCAATATCTAAAAAACTCACTTCTTTTCCGATACCAGTACCTACAGCTTTTGAATACGCCTCTTTCGCTGCAAACCTTCCAGCTACAAACTCTGTAAGGCGACTTCCTTTCAGCTCCATAGCAACATTACGTTCATTTTCCGTTAAAATACGTTCCATAAATTTAAGCTTTCCATCTAGCATTTTTTCAATACGATTTAATTCAATAATATCGATACCAATCCCTATAATCATTTCGAAATCCCCTTCTTCTATTTAACTTTCTTCTTTCATATTGATAAGAATAACAGAGAATCTTTCTGATGCAAAAGGGGTGATAGTAACCGTATGCTAATAAGATCCACTCATATTTCTTTACAACCGACTATTCTTACCTTACTGCTTATTCATTTAGTCATGATGATATTAGGCGACTTTTTTCTCTTACCACTGGCAGCCTCTAATGAATATATCGCGAAAGGAGAATGGTGGCGTGTCATAACTTCTCTTCTCGTACACGTAGACTTACAACATTTTCTTTCTAATAGTATTTTTTTGTTTGCTCTTGGTTCTTCTATCGAAAAGCAACTCGGACACTTTTCTTTTTTTATTCTATTTTTTCTCTCTGGAATTTCTGGAAATATTTCTTCTTATATTATTATGCCGCTTGAATATATTCACGCAGGTGCATCAGGTGGTATTTTCGGACTATTAGGTGCACAGTTATTTTTATTGTACAATCGATACCGCTCTTCAAAACCAAAAGAAATTGCCATTTTCTCAATTATGATACTTCTATTACTGCTATTTACTTTCTTTAACCCTTCTGCCAATCCGATCAGTCATTTAACAGGTTTAATAACCGGTGGCATTTTAACCCCTTTTTTAACAAAAAAAAACGATGGTGCAAAGCTTATTTAATATAAAAGCTTGCACCATCGATAATTTCTACATCTACTTGTTCACTTAAATCTCTCATTAATTGAAATAAAGACTCATCCTTCATCTTCGCCTCAATCATACAATCAATTTGCGGAACACTTCCCTTTATCCTTCTTAAAAAAGATAAAAATGCGTCTACATTAATATAATCTGCATGAGCTCTTGGATCTTTTCCCTCTCTAGGGCTAGAGATATGCATTTTAATCGGCAACAAAGACGTTTCCCACGTATGAACAACACGTGCCCAATCTTCATACCAATCTTCTTGCTCATTATTCATCATATGGTGATGCAAGTCAAATACGACGGGAATATCTAATTTTTCTCCTAAATATAATGTTTCCTCTAACGTAAAGGTTGTATCATCATTTTCTAATATAATCATTTCTTGAATACCCCTTGGGACATTCGACCAATTCTCTATAAAGCGCTCTAATGCAAGTTCTTTATCTTTATATCCTCCTCCAACATGCAGTACACATCGTTGCTTATGTTCAATCCCCATGCCTTTTAATAATTTTTTGTGCATCTGCAATGTTTTTACAGATTGTTTAAAAACACTCTCCTCAGGTGAATTTAGTACAACAAAATGATCTGGATGGAAATCAATTCTCATATTCATATGAACTGCATATTCACCTAGTTTTTTTAAATTTTCTTTTAACGGACGAATATAGTTCCACTCTAGCAATTCCTCATGATTCGCTAAAGGAATGAGCTTTGAACTGAGCCGAAAGAAAGATATGTCATGTCCTTTATTATGCTTTAATAAACGTAAACAATTTTCTAAATTGGAATTAGCAATTCTTTCAAGCTTACGAATTGCAGCATCACGATCATCTAATTTCTGAAACTGTGCATACGTCATCGTTTGAGATGGAGATGCATTCTTCAAATGTACACTCATCGCAACGTAACCAAGCCTTACAAGCATATAACAGCCCCTTTTCTATCATAACTATTATGTAGTATGCACAATTATAGAAATAAAAAAAGAGAATGCCCGCAAAGGGCATTCTCTTTTTTATTAAGCTTGTGGACGGCTATGATGTTTTCTTTCGCCGCGTCCATTTGAAGAACCAGGGCGACCTTGGCCTTCACCTCTACGACCACGACTACCACCATCACGATTGCGATCACGGTTACGGTCACGATTACGTCCATCGCCACCGCCGCGTGCATCACGACTACGATTACGGTTACCATCACGGTATCCGCCTCCGTTACCGCCGCGTTTTTTAGAACCGCCGCCTCTTGAAACAACAGGTGGTTCTGATGTTAAAGCGATCGGAGTTGTATCCGGCTCTTTAGTCATCATTTTTAAAGCAGCAGCTACTACTGTTACAGAGTCATTTTCTTCTAACATTTCTTCTGCAATACGCTTGTAGTATGCTAAGTTTTCATTTTCAATTGTGCTTTGAAGCTTTTCAGCGATTAAACGTTGTTGACCTTCTAATGCCTCGTCAAGTGTCGGTGCATCCATACGGTCCATTTTACGTTTTGTTGTACGCTCGATATTTTTTAATTGTCCTGATTCACGTGGTGTTACAAATAGCATTGCAATACCTTTTTTACCTGCACGACCAGTACGACCGATACGGTGAACGTATGATTCTGGATCTTGTGGAATATCGAAGTTATATACGTGCGTTACGCCTGAAATATCAAGACCACGTGCAGCAACGTCTGTTGCAACAAGAACTTCAATAGAACCTTCTTTAAATTTACGTAATACAGACATACGTTTCGCCTGAGTTAAATCACCGTGAATACCTTCTGCAGCATAACCACGTAAGTTTAATGCTTCTGATAATTCATCAACACGACGCTTTGTACGACCGAATACGATTGCAAGCTCTGGAGATTGAATATCTAATAAGCGTGTTAACACGTCAAACTTTTTCTTTTCTTGCACTTCTAAATAGAACTGCTGAATGTTTGGCATTGTTACTTCTTTTGCTTTTACTTTAATGTGTTGAGGCTCAGTCATGAAACGCTCAGCAATACGGCGGATTGGATCCGGCATTGTCGCTGAGAATAGTAATGTTTGATGTGTTTCTGGCACATCTGTTAAAATTGCTTCAATGTCTTCAATGAAGCCCATGTTTAACATTTCATCCGCTTCGTCAAGAACAACTGTCTCTACGTTTTGCAGACGAAGTGTTTTACGGTTAATATGATCTAAAATACGACCCGGCGTACCAACAATAATGTGTGGGTGTTTTTTTAGAGCACGAATTTGGCGGTTAATATCTTGACCACCATAAATTGGTAAAATACGAACGCGTTTATGCTTACCAATTTTGTATAATTCTTCTCCAACTTGAATTGCTAATTCACGCGTTGGCGCGATAACAATACCTTGAACCGATTCTTTATGTGTATCCACTTTATCTAATAGTGGTAATCCGAATGCTGCTGTTTTCCCTGTACCTGTTTGCGCTTGCCCAATAATATCTTTACCTTGCAATGCATGTGGAATTGTTTCAGCTTGAATTGGTGTAGCCTCTTCAAAGCCCATACTTTCAACAGATTGCAGTAAAGAATCACTTAATCCTAATTCTCGAAATGTTGTCAATGTTACTTCTCCTTTTCTATCCTATACTTATCATTTAAAAAAAGGCGTTTTCCGAATTTGCGGAAAAGCCCTTTTCCTGAATGCTCACGTATATAAACGGGCGTATATTCTTCACGAAAATACTTCTAAACGTTATTACACTTTATCAATTATAAGTTTTGTATGTGTAAAAAGCAAACCCAACTGTTACCTTATTTTCATATTCAGAGTTTTTTTCTTCACTTTTATTTTTTTATATTTACTGTAAGCGCTTATTATAAGTTTCTTCTATTTTCGTAACTATCATCCCTATTTATATACACCAATTATTTCAACATCGTAATTACTTCTTCTAATTTCATACCGCGAGACGCTTTTATTAATACAACATCTTTCACATCGACTACTGCTTGTAAATCTTTTACTAACTCTTCTTTATTATCATACGCCTTTACACGTTCATTAGGGAAATTAATTTGCGCTCCTTCAGCAATTTGAGCCCCTAATCTACCGTATGTGAATACATGTGAGATTTTTGCTGGATCGATTAATTTTCCTACCTCATAATGGAACTGTACTTCTTGATCTCCAAGTTCTAACATATCACCGAGCACAACGATTTTTTTAGCAAAACCATCTAAACCATTCATTAAATGGAATGCTGCTTCCATAGCCGTCGGACTTGCATTATAAGCATCATTGATAATTGTTAAACCACTATTTGTTTTCACAATTTCCATACGCATGCCCGTCATTTGAAGTGTTACTAAACCTTCTTTCATCTCTTCCCACGTTACACCAAAATGTTTCGCAATTGCCATTGAAGCAAGTGTATTATACACATTATGTTTTCCTAACACCGGTAAGTAGAATGAAATATTTTCATCTCTATTCATTTTGAAATGTGTCCCAGTTGCTTGTAATGTTACAGTCGTTGGATAATAATCGTTTGCTCTTGCATCACCAAACGTAACCGTTTCTGCTGCTAAATTCATTCCAGGAACACGATTCGTTAATAAAGGCTCATCTCCGTTATATACGAACACGCCACCTTCTTGTAATCCTGTAACAATTTCTAATTTCGCTTCAGCAATTGCCTCACGAGATCCTAAATCCATTAAATGTGCCTCACCAATATTTGTAATGATAGCTGCATTAGGACGAGCTAACTTAGATAAGAATTCAATTTCGCCTCGGCTTGACATACCCATCTCTAATACTGCTACTTCTGTATTTTCTTCTAAGTTTAAAATGGTAAGAGGTAATCCGATATGGTTATTGAAGTTCCCTTCTGTTTTTTGCACTTTGAATTTAGTCGCAAGAAGACTTGTTACAATATCTTTCGTAGATGTTTTACCGTTACTACCCGTTACACCTACAACTTTAACATCCAATTGATCGCGATAGTTTTTCGCTAACATTTGCAATGCCGATAGCGTGTCTTCTACAAAAATAACCGGAAGATTCTCAGGTGGATTCGCTACATCTTTCATCCATAATGTAGCCACAGCTCCATTTTCAACAGCTTTATCTACAAAAGCATGTCCATCGAAGCGCTCCCCTTGAATCGGAACATACAAGTTTCCTTTTTCAATTTTTCTCGTATCAATAGACACGCCTTGAATAGTAATTCCCTCATATTGCTCTGCTAATTCAGTACCATTTACCATCTGTTCCACTTGCTTTAACATTCGCTTTATCATATAGAAACGCTCCTTACATAGAGGAAGCACTATTCCTATGAATAGTGCTTCCTCCTTTTTTGTTAGATTGTATATTTAATTTTTTGTTTTTCTTCGTGACGTTCAATCGCTAAACGAATTAGCTCTTCGATTAATTCTGGATACGGTAACCCAGTATGTTGCCATAATAGAGGGAACATACTGAACGGTGTAAATCCTGGCATTGTGTTTACTTCGTTAATATACACTTCTCCATCTTTCGTTAAGAAGAAATCAGCTCGCGTTAAACCTGCACCGTCTAATGATTGGAATGCAATAATCGCATCACGCTTAATTACATTAGATTCTTCTTCTGTCATTTCAGCTGGAATAATTAGCGCCGTATCACCATCGATATATTTCGACTTATAATCATAGAAGTCCTTTTTCGGAACGATTTCACCTACAACTGAACATTTCGGCTCATCATTACCTAGTACCCCAACTTCTACTTCACGACCTACAATATTTTCTTCTACAATAATTTTGCGATCAAATTGGAATGCCTCTACAAATGCATCCTCAAGTTCTTCACGATTTTTACACTTATTAATACCAACACTTGAACCAAGGTTCGCTGGTTTTACGAAGCAAGGATATCCTAACTTATCTTCTACTTTAGAATAAGCTTCCTCACAATTTTTTTCCCATGCACTACGAATGAAGGATGCATATTTTGCTTGTTTTAAACCAGCCTCTGCAAAGATGTTTTTCATAACAACTTTATCCATACCAGCAGATGATGCTAGAACACCATTTCCTACATAAGGGATATTCATTAATTCTAATAGTCCTTGAACCGTTCCATCTTCACCGTTTGGTCCATGTAGTAATGGGAAAATAACGTCAATAGCGTTCTCCTCAGAAGCTGCAGATGGGATAATTTCTGTACTTAATGATAACGGAGAAATCGCATTTTCTGCACCGCTCATTTTTAAAGCTTCAACATCTGTTACTTCGCCTTCAATACGCTCACCGCGTACCCATTGACCTTGTTCTGTAATATAAATTGGATGAATCTCGAATTTATCTTGATTTAACGCTTTAATAGCAGCAAGAGCCGTCTGTAGCGAAACTTGATGCTCAGCTGATTTTCCACCATATAATAAACCTAATTTAATTTTCGTCAATGAAATCACCCTAACCAATTGTTTTCATTTTTCTATTTTAGCACTTTTTATGAAAATAGGTAGTTCCTATTTGAAATAAAATGTAACTTCCATAAATAATTAAATAACATCACTTATTGGTTTTTCATTTCATTTTCTATATAGCTACACAAAATAAAATGGCAATCTAATCTAGTTATGTACCTAAAATATGTAGAAATCCCCTTTTTTGTGTATGTCACCTATTCACTAAGAAGATTGTTTGGTTAGTGTGTCTTTTTGCCTTTGCTCCACAAGGCGATCTAAAGAAACATATACAATACCTGCAACTACACATCCTACAGCTAAAATTGTAAATAGAAAGTGACCAAGTAATCGATCTAATAAAAAACCGCCCAAAAGTGGACCAAATGCGCTTCCTGTAATCCACTGCAAACTTGCAGCTCCCATATAAGTCCCTCTCAAATGCTCAGGGGCCAAATTTGCTACAAATGTCATCTGTACAGGCGACATAATCATCTCACCTAACGTATATATAGCATAAACGAACAGTAATATTATTAAAATAATTGTAGCATTTGTATTAAATTCTCCAAACCACTTCGGTAACCACCCTATAAAAAATAATCCAATCCCGAATAAACATGCACCATATAACATCGTCTTCCCGACCGGTTTATCCGTAGCCCATTTTGAAATTTGAAACTGGAATAAAACAACTAATAGTCCGTTTAACGCCATTAAATATGGATATGGATTATTCGTTCCAAAAATATGCTTCATTTCATTATCAAAATGTAGTGGCAACATGCCTTCCGTTTGAGAAAACCCCATCGAAATGATAATGCCTGCTAATAAGTAAATCATTAATACCTTATCTCGCATTACAATTTTCCAAACTGCCCCAGCTTCCTTTTCTTTATGTTCTTCCTTATCTGTCCTTTTTGGCATCGTCTCTTGAATAAGAAGTAATACAAGTAACGCATAAAATAGCATTGTAGAAGAGGCAATAATAAACACAAGGTTCTTTGACAACACAACTACTGATGCTCCCATTATCGGACCAATCGCAGCACCTATATTGTGTCCCATTCGTAATAAACCATATGCCTCTGTTCTTTTTTCTGGTGCCGTTACATCCGCGACCATAGCTGATGCAGCTGGATGAAATAAAGAATTACTCAACCCTAAAAAAATAGATAAAATTGCATATGGAATAAATCCTTCTATAAATAGAAAACCGAGCATTAATAATGCATTACTTGCCATAGAAAATATC
The DNA here is from genome assembly GCF_045291115.1 of Bacillus sp. PPSBB_2. NCBI lineage: Bacteria > Bacillati > Bacillota > Bacilli > Caryophanales > Bacillaceae > Bacillus > Bacillus sp. PPSBB_2. Next base: position 235,646 of record NZ_CP147983.1, on the reverse strand, counting down.
ATAATAGGCTTTCTTCCATATATGTCAGCAATTCTCCCTCCTATAAGTGATCCAAAACTTGCAGCAATTGGAGAAAGCGCCATAATAACCCCAACTTCCAACAACGAATCCACCTTATCTTTTAAATATAATGCAAAAAAAGGCATTAACATCATCATTGCAATTCCATTTAACGTCTCTCCAATAAATCGAATCCATACGTTACGGTCCATCTCCCTTAACTCACGCCACGTATTTTTCATCATTTCACCCCTTTAGTTAGCCAACAATTATCTTATAATAAGTTCAGAAAAATGTAAATTTTCAAATAAAAAATCCATTCTAACAGAATTAGAATGGATTTTTTCACTTATAAATTTGCAACATCTTCTTCTTTTTTACTATTATTTAAAGCACTATGTTTTCGGCTATATAAGAAGTAAACCGCTATACCAATAACCATCCATATCCCAAAACTAATCCATGCTGTCCCCGATAATTGAAGCATTAAGTATAAACAGAAGATCACTGTTAATGCTGGTAAAAATGGTACAAGCGGAGCCTTAAATGCCCTTGGTAAGTCTGGATGTGTTCTTCTCATTACGATTACCGCAACAGCTACGAGTGCAAATGCTGACAATGTCCCCATATTTACAAGATGTGCTAAAACATTTAAATCTATTAATCCTGAAATCAGTGCCGCAATAATTCCCGTTGTCCATGTATTTAAAAATGGCGTTTTAAATTTCGGATGAACTTTAGCAAGACGTTTCGGCAGTAAACCATCTCGGCTCATCGCATAAGAAACACGAACTTGCCCATACATCATAACTAGCATTACTGTTGTAATTCCTGTAATTGCTCCTACCGAAATTACCCCCGCTAAACCATCTTGTCCAATAAATTGAAGTGCAAAAGCAACTGGATCTGATATATTTAGCTGTCCGTATGGAACAATTCCTGTCAAAATAAGCGAAACAACGATATAAAGAACTGTACAAATTAATAACGATGCAATAATACCAATTGGTAAATCACGTTGCGGACGTTTCACTTCTTCTGCCGCTGTTGAAACTGCATCAAATCCTATAAATGCGAAGAATACTGTAGCCGCTCCAGCCATTACACCATCTAAACCAAATGGCATAAAAGGCGTCCAGTTTTCAGGTTTCACATAATTAAAACCAGCAAAGATAAAAATAAGAACAACTGCTATTTTAATAAATACCATAATGTTATTTACTCGTGCACTTTCACGAACACCCCTAGATAAAAGAACTGTCATCACTAAAATAATTAGAACTGCAGGTAGATCAATTATTCCACCCTTACCTGTACCAGGAGCCGAGGAGAAAATAGTCGGAATATGAATTCCAAACCCCTTTAATAAAGATTGAAAATATGCAGACCAACCGTTCGCTACAGCAGATGTAGCAAGTAAATATTCCAGCATTAAGTCCCAGCCAATTAAAAATGCGAATACTTCCCCCATCGTCGCGTATGTATACGTATACACACTGCCCGAGACAGGAACTGAAGAAGCAAATTCAGCATAACAAAATGCAGCAAAGGCACAAGCTAGAGCGGCAATCGCAAATGATAATATAATAGCTGGCCCAGAATGTTTCGCTGCCACAACACCCGTTAGAACAAAAATACCAGTTCCAACAATTGCTCCGATTCCAAGCATAGTTAAATCTAGCGCGCCCAATGTTCTTGCTAACGTTTTTTGCTTACTTTCTTGCATTAACTTTGCAATTGGCTTCTTTTGAAAAATTTGCTTCATCTTTCACTCCTCCAAGTTTTAAATTTTCTGAAAATTTTTAATTCGCTTTTTAATTTTACTCATTACGCTTTTCCTAGTCAATACTTTTGTCGAAACAAGTAGAAATTCTTCTGAATATGCACGCCCCTTATTATTCTTTCTATATATCTTTCCATTATTTTTTTGGTATTATTATACATGTCGATTCCGTGAAAAAGGCATGCCCCCTTATTGAGAGCATGCCTTTTTTACTTATTTCACAGTATATGAACCTTGTTCAATCCAGCTATACATATACTTTTCATCTTCTGTTTCATGTGCTTGTTTTACAATACGAAGCGGACGGAATGTGTCTATCATAACAGCTAATTCAAGCGTCTCTTTCTTCCCTATACTTGCCTCTGTTTTCCCCGGATGCGGCCCATGGGGAATCCCGCTCGGATGAAGTGTAATAGAACCTTCTTCCACACCTTTGCGACTCATAAAGTTTCCTTCTACATAGTAAAGAACTTCATCACTATTAACATTACTATGATAATATGGTGCCGGAATTGACTCTGGATGATAATCGTATAAACGTGGTACGAAAGAACAAATAACAAAATTATGTCCTTCAAATGTTTGATGTACTGGCGGTGGCTGATGAATGCGCCCTGTAATTGGTTCAAAATCCTCTACATTAAATACCCACGGATATAAATAGCCATCCCATCCCACAACATCTAACGGGTGGTGTCCTAAAACATGTTTATGCATATAGCCTCTTGATTTTGTCATTACGACAAACTCGCCTTTTTCATCATATGTCTCTAATTTTTCTGGACCACGAAGATCTCTTTCACAAAACGGACTATGCTCTAACAATTGTCCGTATTCATTTCGATAACGACGCGGCGTTGTAATTTGGCTATTCGCCTCTACAACAAGAAACTTAGTCTCTCCTTCATCTGGAATAACACGATAAATCGTTCCAATTGGAATCGTTACATAGTCGCCTTTTCTATAGTGAATCGTTCCAAACATCGTTTCAATTTTTCCTGTTCCATAATGAACAAATAACATTTCGTCGCCATCACCATTACGATAGAAATAATCCATTTTTTCTGTTGGACTCACTACTCCAATTAATAAATCTTCATTTCCAAGTATGAAATTCCGTCCACTTATTGCATCACCACTTTTTTTACTTTCTTTCGTTCGAAAGTGGCGATGAGAAAGAGCAACATCCTCTTCATACTGCAACTGACAAGAATGCGATAATGCAGAATGACCTACTTCTGTCGGCATATAATGATGATACAAAATAGACTGCGTACCAGAAAAACCTTTTGTTCCCATTACCTGTTCACGATAAAGCGATCCATCTTTTTTACGAAATTGTACATGTCGTTTATGAGGTAGTTCTCCCATGTGACGATAAAACATGCCCATCACCCGCTTCCTTTTCTTTTTTGATCGTATTACGTAGTGTACCTAAACCAGTAATCGACAGTTCTACAACATCTCCATCTTGTAGCCACTCTTCTGTACCCAGTTCTAAAATACATCCTGTTCCTACTGTCCCAGAACCAATCACATCTCCTGGATATAACGTAACGTCCTCTGAAGCACGTTCAATCATTTCAGCAAATGTATAGTAAATATCTTGGAAGTTTCCTTTTGATAATAGTTTTCCATTTACATGAGCAGTCATTTCTAAATTATATCGATCACCATTACGATAAACGTCTAATTCCTCTTTCGTAACAAGATGTGCTCCTAAAGAAGTTGCAAAGTCTTTTCCTTTCGCTGGACCGAGACCTACTTTCATTTCTGTTGCTTGTAAGTCTCTCGCACTCCAGTCGTTCATAATACAATAACCAAAAATATATTCCTCTGCTTGCTCACGAGAAATATTTCGCCCTTCTCTTCCTATTACGCAAGCAATTTCCAACTCATAATCAAGCTTTTTAGACTTTTTCGGACCAATTACAAAATCACTGGAACCAATTACAGCACGATGATTAGTAAAATAAAAAACCGGAATATCATACCATTCAGGCACAACATCTAATCCTCTTCGTCCGCGAGCTGTTTTTACATGTTGTTCAAATGCGTAAAAATCTCGAATACTACTCGGATTAGGAAGAGCAGCTGTCAATTGTACTTCTTCTAAAGCATATATACCCTTATTTGGATTCTTAATATTCCGCACTACTTCTACATACTCATCCGCTTTCTCTAAAAAAGCAATCATAGAAGAAGGGATTTTCCCTTCACTAGCAAGATTCATATCTATTACTTTGTCACCTTCAAGCCATCCAGCCCGTAGTTCTTTTGAAGGAAGACGAAATGTAACAAATTTCATCCTGATTCCTCCTTATAAAAATGAAATTTCCACCAGCAAAGGGACTTTTGCTGGTGGATACAAATCTTATAAGTTTCCGCGACGCTCTTGTTCTCTTTCAATTGATTCGAATAACGCTTTAAAGTTTCCTTCACCAAATCCACGAGAACCTTTACGTTGAATGATTTCAATAAATAAAGTCGGGCGATCTACAATTGGTTTCGTAAAGATTTGTAGTAAGTAACCTTCATCATCACGATCTACTAAGATCTTTAATTCTTTTAACTTATCAATTTCTTCATCGATTTTTCCAACTCGTGCAGTTAACTCATCATAATAAGTATCAGGTGTATCTAAAAACTCCACCCCATTTGCACGAAGCGCTTCAACTGTTTTAACAATATCACTTGTTAATAAAGCAAGATGTTGTACACCAGCTCCATTATAGAATTCTAGATACTCTTGAATTTGTGACTTTCTCTTTCCATCTGCTGGTTCGTTAATAGGAAACTTAATACGACTTCCATTCGTCATAACTTTCGACATTAACGCCGAATACTCTGTACTAATATCGTCATCATCAAAATGAATCATTTGTTTAAAGCCCATAACATTCTCGTAATAACTAACCCACTCTTCCATTTTTTCAACATTACCAACTACATGATCAACAGCAATTAAACCAGACTCTTCAAATGGAATATTAAATTCTACCTTTTGGAATCCTGGCATAAATGCCCCTTTATAATTTTTACGCTCTACAAGCGTATGAATTGTATCACCATACGTACCAATAACTGCTTTTTTCAATGTACCGTCCTCATCTGTTAATTCCTGCGGTGGAGCAATTGCGACGGCACCACGTTTCACTGCTTCTGAGTATGCTTTATCAACATCATCAACAAGTAGTGCCACATCCTTCACGCCATCACCATGAGTCTTTACAAACTCTGCAATACGATTTTCACTACTTAAAGCTCCAGACACAACGAAACGCATATTTTTTTGCACAAGAACATAAGAGACCTTTTCACGGTTTCCAGTTTCTAATCCAGAGTAAGCCACAATTTTGAATCCGAACGCTCTCGCAAGATAATAACTCGATTGCTTTGCATTCCCTACGTAAAATTCCAAATGATCTACATCACGTACTGGAAAAAAGTCCTCCATTTGTGCAGCTAGCGTATCCATAGATTTTTGTTTCATAATATCTTCATCCCCCTGTAAATAGATTAAATGGTCCATACTTAAAACCAACCGAAAACGCTTCCAACATTAATTAATAGAAATTAGTTAGCAAGCTAACAAATTCTGACCTTTAAAATTTTCTATCTTTTCTGTCAAATTCCTCTTTTTTTCTTACATATAAAATTCGACTTTTTTCTCTTTGAAATAAAGCGGGATTTTATTCAGTGGATTTTTGATTATTCGTTGAATCAAGTTTCAACCGCAGCGTTTAATTAGCCATGAATGCTGGATAATGAGGTAACTTTAATACTTGAGGGGATATAAGAAGAATATAAAAAAGACTCCAACATATTAACTACTTACTAATACGTTAGAGTCTTTATTTTTTTTGAATGATTGTATTTATATATCTCATACTAATACATTTGCAAGGAATAGAATAAATGATGTTAATATTACTGCTCCACCTAAGGATCCTAATAAATCTGTTTTTGTTACTTGAAACACTTGTTCACTGTTCATATCCCTCATTCTCCTTCCTTTTTTGTTTGATTTAAAACTTCTATTATACTAATACACTTGATAAAAATACGATTAATGCTGTTAATACTACCGCTCCACTTGCTGATCCTACGAAGTCACCTTTTGTTACTTGTAATACTTGCTCTTTCATATCTTTCATTCTCCCTTCTTTTTCTTTTGTTACAAAACTTCTATTATACTAATACGCTTGATAGAAATACGATTAATGCTGTTAATACTACCGCTCCACTTGCTGATCCTACGAAATCACCTTTTGTTACTTGTAATACTTGCTCTTTCATATCATTTATCCTCCCTTTTTATAAGTTATCTATATGTAATTTCTAAGAAATGTTTATTTCATAGTTTTTATGTTAACGTTACATTAATTTCGATAACGTAACGTTTGTAACATTAATGTAACATAACTATTATTACGTTGCAATATAATTACGTAAAATTTATTACACTTTTTTTACGTTTTTTTATAATAACCCTCAAAAACCTTTATTTAATGCGTTTTTCACTAAGTTCAAGTTTGTAACATTCGTGTAACATTACAGTCATAAAGTGAAATGTATTCATATTCCTCTCTATTTTTGTTACAAATCGTTTATTTAGTGACACTAAACCTATCTAATCTTTACTTACTGAGGGTGTTGCAAAACTAAAATAAATATGCAATGTTATGAATCAGAAAAACTAGCTGAACATGCAATAGATAGCGATTTTGACCATACCAACGTGGCTGTTCCAGCCCTTTATCTTTGAGATGACTAAACTGTTGTTCAATTTTTCCACGCTCTTTCATCAACTGTTTGCCAAAGGTAGTTTGTAGAAAATGAGACACTACACGACGATGTGTACTTTTGATTGGTCCGCTATTACGCGGGTTAATTGGATTGATCGCAAAGATATCACATGCTCCGGCAATTTCATGAATGTGCTGACTATCATAAGCGGCATCTGCAACGGAAAATAACACATTTTGGTTTTGTATATCCCGAAGCAATGCAGGAGCTATTTTACTATCATGTACATTTGCGGTTGTAAATGCATACGACAATATAACACCTTCTGGTGTAGAACAGACATGAGTTTTATATCCCTTATACCAACCATAGCGAGTAGATTTTCCCCATTTCGCTTGAGAATCATATAAACTACTCCGTAAGGCTGTACTATCAATTAAAACGCACGGAATTAACCCTAAATTCTTTTCTTGAAGAATTTGTTTATGAAGCAACGGAATTTCTTCGTTGCGAAACCAAGTGCCTACACGTGAAAAAGTAGATATATGAGGAACAAGCGAAAGGCCACAAGATACACGAAATGAAGGATATTGATGTAAAAAACGAGTTAACTTACGTAATGAATTGATCTGGAATACCGTTTTTATAAAAAAACATTTGAGTAAAGCTTTTCTACAGATGGGTGGGCGGCCTGTCATAGGCGGAACGCCTCCAATGGTTAAACTGTCTACGTAGGCAAATAAAATTTGTAAAATGGATTGATTTTGATCAAAATTGGTTATCATACTAGTAAATCCGTCCTTTCTGGAGATAGTTTTAGGATACTATCATTCTTCCAGGAAAACGGGTTTCTTTATGCATTCATTTTTGGATATTTATGAGTTTTGCAACACCCTCTTACTTTTAATATGAGATAAAATACCGTCTTTCCAAGATAAGTTTATATGTTTCCTCTATATAACTATGTATAATAAAAACAAAGAGGTGGTCATTTTGAAATTAATCGCATTAGATATGGATGGTACACTACTATCATCTAATCTTGAAATCTCCAAAGAAAACCTACAAGCAATCCAAACTGCACAAGAAGCTGGTCATATTGTAATGATCTGTTCTGGTCGTGCGAAAGAGGATGCTTTAAAGCTATTGGAAGAATATAAATTATCTCTTCCAGTCGGAGCGAGCAATGGGGCTATTGTTTATGTGGATGGAAAAGTAATTAACTCGCGTTGTATACAAAACGACAAAGTGTACAAACTTGCAAAATTACTAGAATCTGAAGGTTTCCCATATAAGCTATATACGAATAAAGGAGTTTATTCTCCATATACATGGCAAGATCAAATGATGCAAGCATTCGAAGAAAATAAGCATGCGCTTGATGTTACATTAGAGGAACTTGAACGAATTACAGAAAAGCAAAAGAAATCGAACCTAATTACTGATTTCAAAAAAATAGAAGATGTTGTAAATAACCAAGAACTAGAAATATCTAAATTCTTCATTTTAACGTTTAATGCAGCGCATCGCGCACAACTATTAAGTATATTACAAGAAGATGCTGATATTATGGTTACAGCATCAGCTCCTACTAACTTAGAAATTATGGATAAGAATGGACATAAAGGAAACGGGATACAGCAGATGGCAGCTCATTTTAATATCCCTATTGAAGATACAGTTGCTATTGGTGATAATTTTAATGATGTACCGATGTTAGAAGTAGCAGGCTTATCTGTTGCAATGGGCAACGCTGAAGAAGATGTAAAAAAGCTATGTGATGTTGTAACACTAACAAACAATGAACATGGTGTTGCTCACGCAATCGAGCAATTTGTATTGAAACAAACTTCATCTAGTAAATAAAAAAGGACTCTTTCAATTTGAAAGAGTCCTTTTTTATACGTGATGACAAGCAACAAAATGCTCTGCACCAACATTACGGAATTCTGGTACTATTTTTTTACAAACATCCGTCGCAAATGGGCAACGTGTATGAAAACGACAGCCCGAAGGTGGATTTGCTGGACTTGGAATATCCCCTTCTAGTATAATTCGCTCTCGCTTCACTGTTGGATCTGGTATTGGAACAGCTGATAACAATGCTTTCGTATAAGGATGTAGCGGATTGGTAAATAACTCATCACGCGGTGCTGTCTCCACAATCGTACCTAAATACATAATTCCGATTTTCGTACATAAATGTTCTACTACACTTAAATCATGCGAAATGAATAAATAAGATAATCCCTTTTTCTCTTGTAACTCACTAAATAAATTAATAATTTGTGCTTGGATAGATACATCTAGTGCCGCCACAGGTTCATCAGCTACAATAAATTCCGGATTTAATACCATAGCTCTTGCGATTACGATACGCTGACGTTGTCCACCAGAAAATTCATGGGGATACCGGTCAATATGATAAGGAGCTAACCCACATAACTCCAATACTTCAATTACCTTTTCACGAACATTTTCTTTCGTCGCTAATCCGTGGGCCAACATTGGCTCTCCAAGCGCTTCTCCAATTCTCATTCTCGGATTTAATGAGCTAAATGGATCTTGGAAAACGAGCTGCATATTAGGGCGATGTTTTCTTAATTCATCCTTGGATAAAGAATGAACATCTTTCCCTTTAAACTTCACTTCTCCCTCCGTTTTTTGAACGAGGCGTAAAATTGTTTTTCCTATTGTTGTTTTTCCGCTCCCTGATTCGCCAACGAGACCAAACACTTCACCTTTATTAATAGTAAAACTTACTCCATCAACCGCTTTTACATGCCCAATTGTTCTACTAAATACGCCACCCTTAATTGGAAAATATGTCTTTAGATTTTTCACCTCTAATAATGGTTCACTCATTGTTCCGCACGCTCCTCATATAGCCAGCAAGCTACTTTATGATTTTCATCATTTACATTTAGATTTGGGGCTTCTTTTTCACATATTTCCATACAATGCTCACAACGCCCACTAAAGTAGCAAAACTCACCTAAACCAACTAAATTCGGAACTTGCCCTGGAATAGAATATAGTTTATCTATTCGTTTTCCCATTACTGGTTTTGATTTCAATAATCCTTTCGTATAAGGATGTTTTGGATTTTGGAATATCTCTAGTACTGGGGCTTCTTCAATAACTTTCCCGCCATACATAACGACAACATAATCAGCCATTTCCGCTACGACACCTAAGTCATGTGTAATTAATAAAATCGACGTTTTAAATTCTTCTTTCACTTGTCTTAGTAGATCCAATATTTGAGCCTGAATAGTAACATCAAGAGCTGTTGTTGGTTCATCCGCAATTAATAACTTAGGATTACAACTAAGTGCAACAGCAATCATAATACGTTGTAACATCCCGCCGCTCAGTTCATGCGGATAAGAATGGACGATTTCATCAGCGCGGGCTATGCCAACTTTACGAATTAACTCAATTGCCTTCTTATATGCTTCATTTTTACTAAGTAATTCATGCTCCCTTAACGTTTCTACAATTTGCTCTCCTACAGTGAAGACGGGGTTTAGCGATGTCATCGGTTCTTGGAAAATCATCGCAATATCATTCCCTCGTAAACTACGAAGCTCTTTCTCTTTCATTCCTAAAAGACTTTTTCCTTCATATAAAATATCTCCACCTACTACACTGCCTGATTCAGCAATAAGTCCCATAATAGATAACGCCGTTACACTTTTTCCACAACCAGATTCACCTACAACACAAACAGTTTCACCTTCTCGAACAGAAAAACTAACATGATTCACAGCTTTTACTGTCCCTTCTTCTGTCTGAAAGTGTGTTTGTAAATCTTTCAGCTCTACTACCGCTTTACTCATATCTCCTCACCTACCGTCTCATCTTTGGATCTAATGCATCACGAAGTGCATCACCAAGTAAATTAATTGATACAACTGTTATAAAGATTGCAAAACCAGGCGGAATCCATAACCATGGACGCTTTTGGAAATCGATTAATGAGTTAGCTGCGCTAATCATGTTCCCCCATGATGGTGTAGGTGGAACGACTCCGAGACCTAAGTAACTTAGTGCGGATTCTCCCAAAATAGAACCTGCAACACCTAATGTAGATACGACAATTAAAATGGGTAAAACATTAGGTATTAAGTGATATATAATTTTCCGGTAATCTTTTATTCCTAACACATCCGCAGCTTGCATAAATGCTTGCTCCCTAAGTGATAAAATTTGCCCTCTTACAAGGCGTGCAAGCCCTGGCCAACCTACTAAACTTAAAATAATCATAATGACATACAAACGATAATCAGACGGTACTTTCCACTCTGATAAAATCGCACCCATTATAATAAGTAACGGTAATCCTGGCATCGACATTAAAATATCTGCAAGTCGCATAATAATATTGTCCACAATACCACGATAAAAACCTGCAATCGCTCCTAATAAAGCTCCAAGTATAACCGATAAAACCATTGAAGCTAAACCAATGGTTAATGAAATACGTCCCGCTTGCATAAGCCTTGTTAAAATATCTCTTCCTAATTGATCTGTACCAAGCCAATGAGAAAAACTAGGTGGTTTGTTAATGAGCGCAACTTGTATTTTTCCTGATGCATATGGAGAAAAGAACGGACCGATAAAACAAAATAAAAACATAAAAATTAATGCATAAAACCCTACAAGTGCCATCTTATTTTTCTTTATCTTTTTAAAAGCTTGTCGCCATGGTGATGATTCATTTCTTCTCTTTTTTTCTTTTTTTTCTGTAATTACTGTAACAGTCTCCATTTCTTTCCCCCCTTACTTCAACCGAATTCTTGGATCAACAACTGCATATACGATATCTGCTAAAAAGTTTGAAACGATTGTTAAACAAGAAAGAAACATCGTAAATGCCATCAATACTGTATAGTCACGGAAATTTAATGCTTCTAATTGAATATTACCAATCCCTGGCCAGTTAAAAATTTGTTCAATAATAATTGCCCCAGAAAACAATCCAGGTAATTCAAATGCTAATAACGTAATTGCCGGTAAAATTGCATTTTTTAATGCATGCTTATAAATAACCGTCTTCTCCTTCAAACCTTTCGCTCTTGCTGTTCGTATGTAATCTTGTCTTACAACCTCTAACATACTTGTTCTAAAATAACGAGTTAGCGAGCCGACCCCAAGAAGTGTCAAAATAAATACTGGTAAAATCATATGTTTTGCAACTTCTATCACGTAAGCAAATCCTGTTGAATTACTGCCAACATCAATCATTCCACCTATCGGTAATAACTTAAAGTCAACCGCAAACACCTTAATTAAAAACAAACCGATAAAGAATGAAGGGAATGACATTGCTGCAAAAACACCGATTGTTACAAGTTTATCGAATAAAGAATGTTGCTTCGTCGCCGAGAATACACCGATAATAAGTGCAATTAGCCAAATAAAAAACAATGCAATAATTGCTACACTAAAAGAATTCCAAATAAATTTATTTAATAATGACGTTACAGGCTCTTGATATTGAAGCGAAAAGCCAAAGTCCCCTTGCAATGCATTACCTAACCAATGAAAATAACGCTCAACAATTGGTTTGTTCAACCCATATAGCTCCCTCAGTTCAGCTGCTCTTTCCGGTGTAATTTTCGGGTTTGAATCAATATAATCCCCAGGAAGAAGTGCGAACAGGACGAAGATAATAATTGATGTACCAAGCAGTGTAGGAATCATTTGTAACAACCTACGAACAATATATGTTTTCACCCTTTTTCTCTCCAATCTTATGCTTAAAATAGAAGAACATTTTTTCAAAGCGGCACATTACTAACCGAATGAAAAAATGTCTTCTACTTATACATTCTTATCGTTATTTTTCAAATGATAATACTGGTAAGTTTGCACTAATACTGTTGTACTTTTCAGGATCAATTCCTTTTATATTCCCGTTATAACCAGTAATTGTTCTACGGTAGTTTAATAGAATTACTGGTGGATCATCACTTAATTCTTTATACAATTCTTTATAAATAGGTTTACGCTTTTCGATATCTACAGTTTCAATACCTTTTTGAATTAGCTCATCTACTTTTGCATTCTTATAACCAAGACTAGTTTCATTTGCAGTAGACAAATATTCACCAGCTGTTTCACTCGGATCACTTGTAATCGGTGTCGAAACAGAAGCTAAATCATAATCCCCTTTGTTTACCTTAGAAAGCATCGTATTAAAGTCCATAAATTCAGGATTAAACTCTACACCTATTTCTTTATAATTCTCTTTCGCAATCGGAATTAATAAATCACTATCTTTAGCCGAACTTGGACCGAAATAAGAAAGTTTTAATTTTTGACCATCTTTTTCACGAATTCCATCCGAACCAACTTTCCACCCTGCTTCATCTAATAATTTTTTCGCTTTTTCTTTATCGTATTCGTATTTATTAACTCCTTCTTCCGTATAAGCCCAAGAAGTTGGATGAATTGGTACATTGGCTACTGTACCGTATCCTTTTAACGCTGTATCAACATATTTTTTGCGGTCTAATCCGTAAATAAGTGCTTGGCGAACCTTTTTATCCTTTAAGTAAGGCTTATTATTATTCATATAAATATAACTAAATGACGGTGCTGTTTCAATTTGGATATTTGCGAATTCTAAAGCCTTAGCCTGTTCAAGAACCTCATCACCAGTACCTAAGCCAGTATGGTCAACTTCTCCTGTTTGGAATAACTGAAGCTTCGTATCACCAGAAGTAATTTTATAAATGAAGTTTTGAATTTTTGGTTTACCCGCATAATAATTTTCGTTTGCTACAAAACGGACTTCTTGACCTGGAATATACTTTTCAAATTTATATGGACCCGCAGCTAATGGCTTTCCATATAAATCTTTTAAGTAATCTAAGCTTGTATTTTGCTTATAATCTTTTCCATAATAAGCTTTTGATAGTACTGTACCTCCTAAAACAAATATAGCTTGTGAATTCACTTTTTCAGTTGTAATTTTAATTGTTTGTGGATCAACAACTTGAATACCTTCAATTGAAGTTGCTTTCCCTTCTTTATATTCTTTACCACCTTTAACCGCATATTGAGAGATATCTACTTCACCTTCATATGCCTTATCATGTAAAAGCGTCAATGTGAAAGCTACATCATCCGCCGTTAATGGCGATCCATCACTAAATTTCAAATCTTTACGTAAATGGAATGTATATGTTAACTGATCAGAAGAAACGTCCCACTTCTCAGCTAATTCTGGAATTGGTTTCCCTTGTTTATCGGTTGATACGAGAGATGCAAAAATAACTGAAGTTACGTTTCCATCCCAACCATTTTGTTGGAAGTATGGCAAAAATACGCCGCCTGGCTTACTAATACCAACTACTAACGTATCTTTTCTATTCTTCGCTTTGTCTGGCACTTTCGTTTTATCTGTCGCAGCGATCTTTTCAATTTTCACATTTTTTAAATCCTGCTGTTTAACCGGCTCTGTAGAAGCCGCGTCCTCCTGTCCCCCACAAGCAGACAACACAAGCGAACTACTTATTAATACCGAAAATACACCAGCCCATTTTTTTGTCTTTTTCTTCATTGTCCCCACCCTAACTTTTTATGATTATACCCTCTGAACGAATTACCTTATGTATGCCTCCCACAGCAACATTTATAGCCAATCGGAAAAGTCGGTTTTAATCGTAAAAAAATAGATGTTTTTGAGGGGTAACAATCTTATTCCGACCTTTCCGGTAGACTTTATGGTTATTAGCTTATATCGTTCATTATGTTTTGTCAATTCTTTCTAAATAAATATTTTGAGAATTTTTCCAAAATTATCACTCTACATTTATACTTTAAGAAAACTCAGCTATAATTCGTATTAAAACTTAAAAATCTACTTCTATTCCTTCAGCATGAAACATAGAATACTAATAACCAATTACAAAAAAGGGGGCGAAAATATGGACAACCTATTCCAATACGTCCTGCACTACGTATTATTAACAATTATGATAGTCGGAGCGCTATTACTATTCCCGTTCTTCCCAAAGTTCGTCCTCTTTTTAGCTTTTTTTATCATGCTCGGGATCGCTATTATAATTTCAACGAGAGAAGATGCCACGCAAAAAGAGAGCAGAGTTCAGCGCGTAAAGCTGTAACTTTGCTCTCTTTTTGTTTTCATTCACTAGTCTCTGTTACACATATTTATTCCGCTATTTGCCGGGCAGTAAGACCCCCTCTGATTAAAGTTTCACTTTATCTCTCGGGAAATAATTAGCCTTTGTTTTTGTAATTACTCCTATCGAAAAACCACTAATGACATTTATTTTTCAGCTTATCATTTTCATATGTTTCACAAACTATGCAAATTAAGGAAAATGGATTTATCTAAGTTACTGTTTCACGTGAAACACATCGCTTCATTTAACCTTTAAAGCAAAATATCATTATGAAAAAAGCCACTTCCTCCAGCAAAACTGAAAGGAAGTGGCTTTCTACTCATTACTCCACCATATTCTCTAATTCATTATATAAATCTGCTCGTAACAACTCTTTCTTCGTTTTTTCCTCATATAATTTTTCAAGTCTTTCAACATCAGCTACATATTCCATTTCACTTTCTAATGCATATATATCTTCTTCTATATGCATTAACTCGTTTTCAATCTCCGCAAAACTTCTAGAATCTTTCTTTTTTATAGAGATTGCTTCAACACTTTTTCTTCCATGGTGCTTATGCTTTATTACTTCCTCCTCAAGCTTTTCTTCCCACTTTTGACGAGCCCATGCATAGTTTCCTGCAAACTCAAATAATTTGCATCTATCAATCCAGTACGTCTTTTCAAATAACTTATTTAAAAAATAGCGATCGTGTGAAACAGCTAAAATCGTTCCGTTATATTGCTCAAGGGCTTCCTCTAAAACTTCCCTTGATTCAATATCAAGATGGTTTGTCGGCTCATCTAAAATTAGAAAATTGATGTCTTGATACATAAGTTGCGCAAGTCTTAATCTCATTTTTTCTCCACCACTAAGTTGCGTTACTTTCTTAAATACTGCTGGACCATAAAACAAAAACTTAGCTAATATATGTCTTGCTTCTCCCTCTGTTACAGCCACATTCTCTCTGAATGCTTCCAATACATTACTCTTCATATTTTCATATGCATGTTGTGATAAATAACCAATTTTGACACTACTACCAATTCGAATTTCACCAACGTCTGGATTTATTTCTTCTAATAGTAGTTTTAATAATGTAGTCTTTCCTGTACCATTACGACCAACGATAGCAGCACGCTCTTGAAAACGAACATGTAAATTCGCTTGTTCAAATAAAGATCGGCCAGCAAAACCTTTACTCACTTCTTTCATTACAACAACATCTTTTCCGCTTCTCTCTTGCCCTTCAAACTGAAGACCCATCTGTTTTCTTTCTAAAATCGGCCTCTTTAATTTCTCTATACGCTCTAACGCACGTTCCATATTCCTCGCTCTTTTATGCAATCCTTCATTCGGAGGATTCGCTTGATTTGCCCATTCACGTAGGCGCTTAATTGCTTCTTTCATTTTCTTTATTTTCTTTTGCTGCTCTTGATAAGCTTGAAACTCTTGAAGTAATCTTTCTTCCTTCTCCTCAACGAACTGAGAATAATTCGTATGGTACACGTGAATCTCTCCATCTTCCAGATCAAAAATTTTCGTTACAACTTCATCAAGGAAATAGCGATCGTGTGAAATAACCATAACTGTTCCATTATATTCTTTTAAAAATTTCTCTAACCATTCAACTGCAAACAAATCTAAATGATTTGTTGGTTCATCTAATAGAAGTAAATCTGGTTTCTGCAATAGCATATATGCAAGGCTTACTTTCGTCTGTTCTCCTCCACTTAATTCCGTAAATACTCTTGGAAATAAGTCTGTTACTTGTAAGCCATTTGCTACCTTCATTATATTTGCCTCTATTTCATAACCACCGAGAAATGCAAATTTTTCTTGAATTATTCCGTACCTCTCCATTAGCTTTTGCAAAGAAGATTGTTCCTGCTCCTCCGCCATATTTTTTTCTAGAGCATGCATTTCTTTTTCTAATTCCTTTTCTACTTTAAAAGCGGAACTCAATACATCATATACAGTCATGAACTCATCAAACTTCGGAATTTGTGCGACATGACCAATACGTGTACCTTTCTTCATATGGATGGCTCCTGCATCCAAACTCTCCATTCCCGTCAGAAGCCCAAAGATTGTTGTCTTCCCACTACCGTTACGACCAACTAACCCAACACGTTCACCATTCTTTATTTCAAGCGATATATTTTCAAATATGATGTTTCCACCAAAAGATTTCGTTACATTATTTACACTACAAATAGTCATTTTCCGTACTCCTTTCAATATAAAAAACCATGAGAAAGAAACATTCCCCATGGTTTTCGGCATAGAAAAAGGAAGCCAAATAGCTCCCTTTTCACACGTTTATTAAAAATGGGTGAAGAGATTTCTATCGTTCAATAGTCACTATGCAATTGTTAAAAAAGGGCATACGTATCCCGTTAACAACTACATCATGAAAAATCGCACGACAAAAATAGATAAAATCTAAAAATTTGGCACGCGCAGCTAAAGAACGTTTCATCTCATTCACCCCTTTCGTACGGAATTTAATGCTTACTTCTTTATTATACTTTCCAATTTCATGTTTGAATAGTCATTTTTCTGAAAATAATGAAGATAGACTAAACATTTCAATAAGTGACATCAAATCTTACAAAACTGTTATGTTCACGTAATGGAAAGCGATAGTACGAAAAGATGCCTCCCTATACAATAAAGATGTAAACAAGCGAGACAAACAAAAGGAGGAAACAAACATGATAAAAGAAATCGTAAAAGCAATCTTTGAGGTATTAGTGAACGGACAAGCAGTTGTAAAAGAACTAAATGAACTATAAAAAGGAGTGAAGAAATATGATGAACATGGTGAAAATGATTTTACACGCTTTAGTCGATGCAAAAGCAGTTAGCCAAGAATTAAACCAACAATAAAAAGTCTAGTGGTAATAAGTCAAGAGTAAAACAAGACTGATTTTTTCTAGGTGCGATTTTTTCAGCATACGGAAATAGACCCGACCAAAAATGAAATTTTTTCGGGCCGTTTCCAAGATTGCGTCAATAACAAAGTGTTATTTTTCTATCACGCTCCTTGGTGGCGTGTAGAGTTGATGGTTACGTAGTAGCGTATCCACCAGACGCACAAATTTTCTTGCGGTTAAGACGATGGCTCTTTTGTGTTGATGTTTGGGTGTTTCTTTGTATTTCTTTTGATAAAATGCTTGATATTCAGGCAAATATCTTCTTACTGAATTGGCAGCCTCAACTAAGTAATAGCGAAGATAACGATTGCCTTGTTTGGTTAAGGGCGTATTTTCAGNCCCAGAAGCTCATTGCGTAACCACAACCTCGCCTACGAGAATACAATGACAACTTTTGGGGGCTACCTTTTGAACTACTATCCAAAAGCCCAATCAGTTATCGAAACAGCTAGTGTGTTGGTAGTGATAGCAATGGCTCGGGTAACAGACTTTTTATCGTAGACAGAGCTACAGGGGAAATGAGCAAATTCCCGATGGATCCTTTCCATACATCCATTGTATCTGGGAAATTCAATAATATCGAAACAAATTCCGTAAGGAATCTTGTTATCTATTTTTTTTAAAATCAGGGTAATTAGAAAGCAGAAATACTGATCTAAACTATATTCTACGAGGGGTATATGAATATGAAGAAAGCCATTATTATAATTGCAAGCACAGCAATTACCTTATACACAATAAAAAAGAGAAAAAAGAAAAATAATGAAAATGTTCTATATTATCCATACACGCTATTAGAGAAAAAATAAAAGACAAGGTACCCTATCGTAATGAGGATATCTTGTCTTTTATTTTTCCCCTATTCCTTTAGAGGATTTCCTTCTCCTTTTCCCGAATGTATTAAGCGGGATTTTTACACATATTTTAAAGGGGCATATATACAAATGGATACACAACAACTATATTTTTTAAACGATATCGGTAAACAAAAACCAGAAAGTATTCGGAATAGAAGCGCTGCATGTCCATTTTGCGATAAAGAACAATTAACGGATATTTTAGCAACTGATGGTTCTATTATTTGGTTAAAAAATAAATTTCCTACATTACAAGATACATTTCAAACAGTGTTAATCGAAACCGATAATTGCGAAGATCATATCGCAACATATACAAAAGAACATATGAGAAAATTACTGCAATTTTCTATTCAACATTGGTTACACTTACAGAAGAACGAAGAGTTCGCATCTGTGATTTTATATAAAAATCACGGTCCATTTTCAGGTGGAAGTTTGCATCATGCACACATGCAAATTATCGGAATGAAATATGTAGATTATCTTGAAAATATTGAAGAAGAAAATTTCCAAGGGTTAATTGTTCAAAAAAATGAACGCATTGAGCTTAATATTTCAGAGCGTCCCATTATTGGCTTCACTGAATTCAATATAATCATTGATAATATTTCATATATAGATGAAATGGCAAATTACATTCAGCAAACTGTACGTTACATACTGACAGATTTCCATAAAGGATGCAGTAGTTATAACTTATTCTTCTATTACTTAAATGGAAAAATTATTTGTAAAGTTGTACCTACATTTGTCGTTTCACCATTGTATGTAGGATATAAAATACCGCAAGTTTCTACAAAACTAGAAGAGGTGAAAATACAACTCACGCAGTATTTCACGAAAGAAAAGGATGAAATTATTCATAAAAAAACAGAGTAGGTATAGAAAACCTACTCTTTTATTACACCTTTATTTCGATAGTACACATCTTCTAATCCGATGTTATACTTCATGTTATTATCCGTCCACTCTGGCCCTAAATTCCCTGGCCATCCAGATGTATTCGCTATATATTTCAGTAATGCAAAATCAGTCAAACCTTTTTGCACCCCACGCTTATATCCTTTCATTAAATGCGGCATTGCAATTTGCGCATTTGTACGTGGATCTTTCAGCTCATCATCAGTTAAATGTTCTGGTGCAAGCCCGCCGCCGCGGTGTAGTTGAAACAATCCGAATGAAGTTCCATTATCTCCAACACTTCTTGGATTTAATCGACTTTCATGCTCGGCAATTGCAAGAGGTATCCATTCTGGAAGATTTACTTTCTTCGCTTCCTCTATAATGATTTGTTTCATCTGTTTTGCTTCTTCTGAATCAACATAGCTTGTTCCATTCACTAGCTTATCCATTCCTTCAGACTTTCCTTGGAAATATAAATATACTCCAAGAACAACTAAAAATCCTACAAAGAATTTCTTCACTACCTCTACCTCTTTCTCCGCTGAAATTTGTCCCCTTTCAGCCTTCCCTTTACAATTACCTACATTCTATTACTCTTTTATCATAGCAAATAACTATACATATTATCATCATGCTTTAGACCGATTTTGTGAAAAAACAGCTGGTAAATACGGGCAAAAATGTAACTTTCATAGACTATAACGCATTTATTGTATATAATTGTAAACTGAACTCTATATATAGAATAGGAGCGTACAAAATGAAAAAATGCCTAACACTCTTGTTCAGCATTTTACTACTCATCCCTACCTACACCTCTGCACAAACATCATCAAAACCAAAAGTACTTGTTTTGTATAGTACACAAGACGATAAAGTTTCAAATAATGTCCAAATCCTTAATACTCAATTAGGACATTTTACAAATGATATAACCGTAAAAAAATTAAAAGAAGCAACTTCAATTAATAACGTATCCTCCTATACACATATTGTTTATATCGGTGAAACAAAAGAAGCGTTTTCTGATGAAACGAAACAATTTCTAGAAAACTTCTCCGGCCCTATATTAGTATTAGGACAAAATGTTGAACAATTATCTAAGCGTTTTTCTTTCATTACTTTGAAGAGTGATGATATACGAGTTAATAAAATTGAATATCCAGACAAGAAGCTAAAAAATACCTTAGAAGAGGAACGATTAATTCAATCATTTGATACGAATGGAACTGTGCTTGCTAACGCCTTAAGCTCAAATAACACTAATCCACTAATTGTTCAGCATGAAACATCTTATTATGTTGCAACACCTAACCTCTTTGACTGGATGTCTCATTACGTCGGTGAAATGTTATTTTCTTATTTCGGCCAAAAACCAACGAAAAATAAAGTTGAAGCTTATTTACGCCTTGAGGATGTTCACCCAGCAGCAGATATAAATCAATTGAAAGAAATTGCTGAATTACTAAAAGAGAAAAAGATGCCTTACATGATTACTGTTATTCCGGTATATAAAGATCCAGATACAGGAAAGATAATACATTTAAAAGATAGACCAGAACTAGTTGATCTTTTACGCTCTATGCAAGATGATGGTGCAGCAATTATTATGCATGGTTATACTCACCAATTTTATGACAGTGAAACAGGTGAGGGCTTTGAATTTTGGGATGTAAAAACAGATCAACCAATTCGCCAACCGAAGCATGAAAAACCGAAGACAAAAGATGACTTTCCAAATATAGAGGCATATAACCAATATGTAAAAAAAGGGGAAGAATTCGAGGAAAAATATACGAAAGATCATATCGAAAAAGGAATTCAAGAACTTGTAGATGCTAAACTATATCCTGTTGCCTTTGAAGCACCTCATTACACGATGTCTCAAAAAGGATATGAAATATTATCAAGGTACTTTTCAACTTATGTAGGACAACTACAGTTAAATGATACAACTTGGAAATCCATGCACTCACCATATTATACAAGTACTCCGTCATTTTTACATGGAATGAAACTATTGCCTGAAACAGTCGGATTTATTGAAGAAGATACGCCACAAACTATTGCTAAAATGAAAGAACGTGCTCTATCTGTTTCTAAATTATCAGATGGAGTTATTGGTGCATTCTATCATCCTTACTTAGGTGTGAAACCATTAAAAGAAGTATTAAAGGATCTAGAAAGTATTCCAAATATAGAATGGATTGATTTACAAAAGGAAAAGAATGAAGTAAAAATGAAAGATATTCATATTACGACGAATAAAGACGGCATTCACGTTGAAAAACCAACCAGTGCGAATGACATAATTGATTATATAAAGCAATATGGCTTCTTCCTTATACTGGGGTTCGTTATCATTGTCTTTCTTTTATTATTAAAACGTGCGAAAAAATTAGAATCCTAATACAAAACCACCGAGCGGAACGCTCGGTGGTTTTTTTCATATATCAAACCGTGGCATTTTATTAAATAAATTCAACTTTTACTTTTTCCGTTACATTATGAAAATTATAATTCTCCTATCCTTTCAAATAAAATCGACTTGTATTTTCATATATTGTTTCTGCGACCTTATCAATGGATATGTTTTTTATAGAACTAATTTCCTTTAATACCTCTCGAATCATTCTTGGATGCGTTATAACACCCTCTTGAAATTCCCACGGTCCATCTGTTTCTACCATCATATATTCAAGCGGATAATACGAAACGATTTTTCTAATCTTCTCCTTATGTAAAACATCCGGTGTAATCGAAATATAATAACCATTTCTCATCATCCGTTTCATTGTTTCATCGCTTCCTTTAAACCAATGGAAGTGTGCACGTGAAACTTTATATTTCTCTAGCAAATCACATACAATGTCAGCATCTTCATAAACTGCGTGTAATACAATCGGCAAATTATACTTACTAGCTAGTTCTATAAATTTTTTCAATACAGCTATGTATGGATCTGCAGCAATTCTTTCATCTTCTTTTCTCAAATAATAGGGCAAACCTACTTCACCAATCGCAACAATTTCCTCTGCGTTCTGTTCAATAAGTTGATAAATCTGTTCACACTCTTCTTTATGAATCTGTTGCTCTGGATGAAACCCTATCGCTGGATATATAAAGGGATACTTCTTCGCTAAAGATAACGTTTCCTTACAAGATTGATAATTCATAGATACTGCAATAAGCCCCTTTATTTCATTACTATTTTCCACCTCTTTCAGTAATCTGCTCTTCTCTTCATCCTTATATTGATCAACATGTATATGACTATCAATCCATTTCATCTTTATGCCCCCATAAAAAAAACAAGAAAGGACTTCCTTTCTTGTTTTAGCATCTATATTATTTAACAATTAAGTTTGTTATGATATCAAATAATCCAATACACACTACGGCAACAGTAAAGTAGCTACAGAAATCTTTAATTGGTAACTTCACTACTTCTTCTTTACGCATCCCATTCTTCTCCCTTCTTACTAGATCCCTAATTATTTTTCTATCTGTATCTATTATGCAAAAAATATGACAAATTTACTATCGAATTAACTTACGTAAACCTTACAATGTTGTAAGGTTTAAAAAAGGATCCCCATCTTTATTCAGATGAGGATTATTAAAAATTAGTTGGTTTTTCATTCTTCATTACAAACAGAAAGTAATACATTGAGACTTTCTAGTTACACTATATGAAAATTACTATCTTTTAACTATCGAATTACATTACAGAAGGCTTACATGTTTGTAAGTTATGTGTAATGTAATTCGATAGTTCCCCTTACTTATATTTCGTACAATAAAGTTAGGAAGTAAGCCAAATAAGAAGAACACTCACATAACCAAATTACATTGCTAGTAGCTACTCTTCTTATACCTTTCACCCATGCTACTACAATGTACCCCCTTCCTCTTTATATAATAAAAAAGCCTTAGTCTATATGGACTAAGGCTTTTTTGTTAATCTTAAAAATACCCTTACCCAGTATTTTTATTTTCGACAAAAAATAGCTGGGGGTATATTTTACTATCTCATCGTTAAAAGTTTGCTCTTCGCATTTATAGGAATATTTGCAACCTCAATCTCTTCAATCGATTCACCGTAACGTCCTTTTGCAAAAACCTTTAATGCTTCATCTCTCTTTAACATATGCTTAACCGTTTTCTTTATTTTCTGCTCTCTACCACGTTCATCGAATGCAATAAATTCATATTCATACCACTCATCACCAATATGCTGACCAATTGTATTCACAACCGTATAGTATTCTTTCGTCTTATAAAATGGATTATATTTATCGATAACCGGTCCAAGTTTCGTAGGCAGTAACATTACTACTATCACTATCATCGCTATTATAGTAGTGATCATTTTTTTCTTCATAGTAAACATTCCTCCTCTGCAGGATATATATACATCCATTTTAAAAAGGGGGAATAAAATCTACTATTGAATCTCATTACATTACACTTACATTTTTGTAAGAATTAAAAAAGGTGAACGAATTTGCTCGTTCACCTTTTAGCTTGCTTTAAAGCCACCGCCAAGTACATCACGTACATCATGTATAACAACGAAAGAATCTTCATCTACCCGACTAATAACTTGTTTTAACTTAACAAGCTCTTGTTTATTAATAACAACATATAAAACTTCTTTATTTTTACCAGTATATCCGCCGCGCCCTTCTAATACAGTAACACCGCGTGTCATATTTTTCGTAATAGCTTCACGAATTAAGTCTGGTTGATTCGAAATAATCGTAACAGCCGTTTTTGTGTCCATTCCTTCTACAATGAAATCAATCACCTTCGCTCCAATGAACACAGCTACAAGTGTATACATTGCCTTTTCTTGCCCTATTATAAATACAGAACCAGCAATTACAACAATATCAATAATTAGTACACCTTTACCCACACTCCAACCTAAATATTGATTTGCTAACTGAGCTAAGATTGCTGATCCTCCCGATGTACCTCCGGCTTTGAACATACAGCCTAATCCAATACCCACAAATAAACCAGCAAATAAAGCTGCTAATAATGTATCACTATTTACATGATACTCAATATGTTCTGTAACGTATAAAAACAAAGATGTTTCTACAATCCCTAAAATTGTATAAATCATTGTTTTCTTATCAAAAAATTTATAACCAATAGCTAGTAAAATTGCATTTATAGCAAAATTCACAATCCCTGGTGACCAATCAAATAAGTAGTACGTAACAACCGTTAAACCAATAATTCCACCTTCCGATAAACGGTTTGGAATTGCAAAGTAATTAATACCAATTGCGAATAATAATGAACCAATTGTAATTAGTGTTATTTCCTTTATACGTTGATTAACCATAGTTCATACCCTCCCCCCATTTGACATTGTATCACTATCTCCTAGAGGTTTAGAAGTGGTTTTTATTCCGCATTTTCCCTCTTAAAAATTGAAATATTATGTTTAAACAGAGGGTTGATTAATTATTCATATTTGCTCTAACTACATGGACAAATCGCTCCACATTCCCTTTCTGAATATGCTTAGCTCTAACCGTTTCATGATTATAAGTAAACTCAAAGTACGAATGAAAATCTATGCTATCTATATGCAAATATGGGTACTCTTTAAATGTTGAAGGATAGTACGGAAATTTCCCGTAAAAAAGGAGACGTCTAGTAGTGGCAACAAAAATTCCATGTTGGTAACATAACATAAAATTATCCTTCTCAAAGATCCCTACTACAAAGGCTAACATTTTTTTCGTTATCCTCTATATACTTGTTCACACTTAATAAAAGTTCATTCATGCATATCCCTCCAAATACTATTCTTGAAAAGAATCCATGGATTGTTACAAACCGGTTTAACTCCTTTATAAAGTATGAAACGCGTTTCCTGTCAAAGGTATTTCAAAAAAATAATCCGTTATGCGATTATACACATAACGGGTTAAAATTAAACTGTAGAGCGTTCCACAAGTTCGTATGGAATTTCCAGCTTTTCTTGTTCAGAACTCTCTTCATTCACTTTTCTATGCAACATTTCAAAAGCAGTTTTCCCTATCTCCTTTAAATTTTGATCAATAGTTGTCAATTGTAACACTTGCGAGATAGGTTGATTATCAAAGCCAATAATCGCTAAATCCTCAGGAACTTGAATCCCTAATTTTTCAACCTCTGTCATAACCCCAATCGCAACTTCATCGCCTGCTACTATTAATGCTTCAGGAAGATCCTGCATCTCTTTTAACTTATGAGCCACTTTCACACCATCTTCTAGTGTAAAACATTCTGTAAAAATCCATTCTTCATTAACCTCTTCGTCTATAGATTGCAATTGCTGTTTATAAACATCAAAACGCTTTTGACTACTCGGCCCTAATTTTCTTCCCGTACAATAACCAATTTTTTTTATAACCTTTCTCAATCAAATAATCCATTCCTAATTGAAAGGCCGCTGAATGATTCGTATATACACTTGAGATGTTTGAAATATCATTATTATCTTCACAAGCAATTATTGTGCCGTAAGAAGCATACGGTTCTATCGTTTCCCAATCATTTGCACGTGAACAAATAATAAGACCATCCAATTGTTTTGTTTTTAACATATGTAAACTTTTCATTTCTTCTTTTTTATTATAATTCGTTTGGCAAAGTAGCACCCTGTAATTATGAGTTAACGCTCCCTCCATCATTCCCCCTACCATTGCATCAAAGCTCGGGTGATTAATGTAAGGTAGAATTACACCAACAATATTCGTCTTCCCTTTTGATAAATGAACAGCATTTGCGTTTTGCGAGTAATTCAATTTCTCAACTATCTCTATAACCGCTTTTCTTTTTTCTTCACTTACATATGGGTGATCATTCAACACTCTCGAAACAGTCGTAACTGAAACTCCCGCCATCTTTGCGATATCTTTAATATTAGTCATACACTCACCTCTATCTTTAACTTAATGAATCCCATGAACATATGTCAAATCTTCTTATCATTACACCTTCATTCGTTTCTCTTACAAAAGTGTAATTTTTCTGTAAGCTAATTCGATAGTGACTTTCCGCAACATTTCATACAATTAAGTCAGAAACAAGGTAACAACTATTCGAAAAGGAGCGGATTAATATGATGAACAAAATAAAAACGAACAATTTCTTACATACAATGGGCATGGTATTTTCCGCTCTTATCGACGCAAAAGCTGTTGCTTCTACATTAAACAAGTAAGGAGAATGTATTATGAATAACATCACTTTTAACAAATTAGATTTTTTAGGACTAGCTAGTGGCTCGATTCTTCTTACTGCTTTTATTTACGCCGCTACGCTTGTATAACTTTGTGTCCCCTTTCCCCTTTATATAGAAAAAGACGACCGTCTATGCCCGGTCGTCTTTTCTTATTTTTGATTTGATTGCAAAGCTTCTTTTAACTCCTCAAACTTCTCATTTAATTGATCTGTCATCATTTTCATAGCAGTTTTTCGATCTATTTGTTCTCCAGCCTCAATTTGAATCGGATCTCCAAAAATCAATTGTGCCTTTTTCCCCTTTATTAATTCTTTTACACTTGATGGACCAACATAAGCTGCCGGCACTAAAGGTACATTAGAACGCATCGCAATTGTCACAGCACCCGCTTTTAATGAAACATCTTCCGCTGATCTCGTTCCACTCGGAAAAATCCCTACTACCTTTCCTTCTTTTAATAAACGTGATGGAATTTTAAGTGTACTTGGTCCCGGATTCGCGCGATCTACAGGGAATGCATTTACATTTTTAAAGAACCAATTTTTGAATTTCCCTTCAAATAATTCTTTTTTTGCCATGTAATGAATTTGAGTTGGGTACATCCCTGTAGCTAACATTAATACATCCATAAAACTTGTATGTGTACACGCAACAACATACGGACCACCTTCCGGTAACTTTTCTCTTCCTTGCACTTCTACTTTCCCAGCTGTTTTAAATATATATTTCAACAAAAATGTAATTGGTTTATACATTGGTTTCGTTCCTTTCTAAACATCCGAAGTATAATCATATTCTTATAACGATTATAACACTAAGTTTTAGGAGTTGGTAATAAAATTAAGTATGAATTGTTAAATTTCAATTCTTACAAAAGTGTAATTTTCTTGTAAGCTAATTCGATAGTTACTTCTCACTATATTTCATACAATTAAGTCAGAAACAGGGCAACAACTATTCGAAAAGGAGTCGATTGATATGATGAACAATATGAAAATGAACAATTTCTTACATACAATGGGCATGATATTATCAGCTCTTTTCGACGCAAAAGCTGTTGCTTCTACATTAAACAAGTAAGGAGAACTCATTATGAATAACATCACTTTTAACAAATTAGACTTTTTAGGATTAGCTAGCGGCTCTCTTCTTACTGCTTTTATTTATGCTGCTATGCTTGTATAACCTTGTGTCCCCTTTCCCCTTTATATAGAAAAAGACGACCGTCTATGCCCGGTCGTCTTTTTAATTTTTTCTTTCTTTCAATTCTTTTAAAAGCTGTATTAGCTCAGCTTGTTGTTTTATCTTTTTACGACCATTTCGATTAATTGCTGCAAGCTCACAGGCAACTCCGACGGCGAAGAAAAACAATAAACTTTCTAACATGTGAAATCCTCCATTTGCCTATTAAACAGCTTGACGTAATTGTTCTTCTTGTAAAACTCTCTTATTTATATTTTCTTCTTTTCTCTGACAAACGTTATTGCGAATAAGCGCTGCAATAACAAGTACAGTCCCTATAATATCAAACATTGTGATTTGATACCCTTGCATCATCATAATAGCTAAAGTCGTAATTGGTACAAAATTAATAAATAAAATCCCATTAATGGATGATAAAATTTTCACACCATAGTTCCAAGCAAGTAGCGCTACAATACCTGGCAATGTCATCATAAATAACAAATCATATTTCACAATAGAAATCGTTCCCATACTCGGAACTGAAATATATCCAAGCGACGTAATAATTACCGTTATAATCGCTGTAACAGTCGTACCGAATACACACGTCAACGTAGAATAACGTAATGTTGACCAATCACTACAAGTTTGACCACCCATCGTATAAATAACCCACCCTACAACACCAATAAATATAAACGCTAATGGGAACATATTATCTTTCAATGTTACAAAGAAACTCATGTCACCTTTTGTAATAACAAACACAGCTCCTACAAAAGCAATAACCATACTCGTTATCATATACTTCTTCGGTTTTATATGCTTATATCCCCATAAAATACAAATAGAAATCATCGGCATAAGTGCTTCCATAATGGAAGCTACCATTACACCCGACTTACCCATTAACATTTGCCCTAAAAATATGAGGACATTATATACTGTAAATGCCATCGTTCCAAAAAAGACGAGTAACTTTCCTCTTCCCTCTAAACAAAATGCCTGTTTTCCTTCTTTCACTAACAACAATACAATCAGCATTATCGCCACTGCTCCATAGCGAATAAGCGAAAAATAAAATGGATCTATGTATTCTAGTGCATGATCAGCAACTGGAAACATCGCTCCCCATGACATACTCGCAATTAAACACGCCAAAGCCCCTATTATCATTTGACCTCTTCTCACCGCAATCCCCCGTTTCTTTCTATTTGCACAAAGAGAATTGTAAAAGAAAAAATATATCACGTAAAATGATTCAAAATGATGTTAACTATCATTTATAATGATAGTTAACATCAAGGGGGATTACAAAATGGAATTACGAGACTTACAAATCTTTAAAAGCGTTGCCGATCAGGGTAGTGTAAGTAGCGCAGCAAAGGAATTAAATTATGTACAATCAAATGTAACTGCACGTATTAAACAACTAGAAAACGAATTAAAAACCCCACTCTTTTACCGCCATAAACGAGGAATGACTTTAACAGCTGAAGGAAGAAAAATGCTCGTTTATGTTAGTAAAATTTTGCAAGATGTCGACGAACTAAAACAAGTATTTTTAGATAGCGAAACACCTTCTGGTATATTAAAAATCGGTACAGTCGAAACAGTAAGTACACTGCCTACCATTTTATCTTCTTACTATAAAAGTTATCCGAATGTCGATTTATCATTACAAGCAGGTCTAACAGAAGAATTAATTAGAGAAGTACTTGATCATCAATTAGATGGCGCCTTTATATCAGGTCCTATTAAACATCCACTAATCGAACAATACGATGTTAGTACAGAGAAATTAATGCTTATAACACAAAATAAAGCCTTTCATATAGAAGAATTTACAACAACGCCTCTACTCGTTTTTAACCAAGGATGTGGATACCGCTCCAAACTAGAACGTTGGCTTAAAGATGAAGGTTTGCTACCAAAAAGAATTATGGAATTCAATATATTAGAGACAATATTAAACAGTGTTGCACTCGGTCTCGGAATTACACTCGTACCACAGTCTGCTGTCCATCATCTTTCTAAAGCAGGTAAGGTACATTGTCATGCAATCCCTGAAAAATACGGCAGTATTTCAACGGTTTTCATACGCCGTAAAGATAGCTATATGACGAATTCAATGCGTAGTTTTTTAAAAACAATTGAAGACCATCATCATATCAATATGCTGTGAAAGACATTCTTACATGAATGTCTTTTTTTCTTACAAAAGTGTAAGTCTTTCGTAAGCTAATTCGATAGTTGCAAGTATCCATATTCCCTATAATTAAGACATAAGCAGGGCAACAACAACTCGAAAAGGAGCGGATACGCATGATGAACAATATGAAATCAAATAAATTTTTAAATACAATGGGCATGGTGCTATCCGCACTTGTCGATGCAAAAGCTGTTGCAACTACATTAAACAAATAAGGAGAGATTATAATGAACAACATTACTTTCAACAAATCAGACTTTATCGGACTTGCAAGTGGAGCTACTCTTCTTACGGCTTTCATTTATACACTTGCTCAAGGTCTTATTTAACACTTTGTTTCCCCAAACCCCTTTATATATAGAAAAAGCTGCTCGTCTTATAGACAAGCAGCTTTTTAGTTTGTCCCGCTTTAATGGGCAGTAAGACCCCCACCTCAAAATTCAGCGAAAGCAAAGAAGTTAGGTAGGGGTCGGGCTGCCCATTAAAGTCCGATTGGTTCAACTAATAATCAGTGGGGGATGAAGAACCCCCCACTGATTAAAGTTTCACTTTATTTCATATACAATTTGACCTGTTTTCGTAATATCATATCCGCCAATCGCATTTAATTCATTATGAAATTCTTCCGATTGCAGAATGTCTTTCACAACTTCAATCAGCTCTTCATTTTCTTTATTCTTCAAAATTACTAAATCATACTGTTCTTTCATGATTGGAATAAAGTCCACATTTACAATTTGCGAAAACTTTTCTGAACCTACTCCTACATCAGCTTTTCCATTTGCAACTTGCGTGGCAACACCAAGATGATTCGATTCTTCCCATTCATATCCACTAATATCAGCTTTATTTAATTTTTGGATTCGTAATTGTTCATCCACTAACACTCTAATACCAGAACCCTTTTCTCGATTCACAAACTTTATAGTGGACCCGGATATGTCAGCCCATGTCTTTATTTTCTTCGGATTTCCTTTTTGAACATAAAACCCTACATTTCTGGACAATAAATTAATCATAAGACATGGCTGTCCTACTAAAATACGTTTTACGTAAGGAATATTATATGTACCCGTTTCACCATCAAACAAATGCAAACTAACGATACTTCCTTCTCCTTGATACATTTTCACTAAACTCGTTAAGCTACCTTGATACGCTCTTAAAACATTAGAACTTGGCAAACGATTTTCTATACGTTTAGCTAACATATCTAACGTTAGTTCTTGACCACTAATAATACACGTGTTCAAGATACTACTACCATCGTTTTTTACAGGATTAACTTGTACTTTTCCTGTTTTCATTTGCTTTATATATTGATCTAAATCTGCTGCATCAATGCGCATCTGTCTACCAACTCTATAAGAAGGAAGTTCTCCTTTTTTAATTAAGTCGTATACAGTTAATTTTGATACTTTTAATCGCTTTGCTACTTCTTCCGTTGTGTAGGAATGATGATCCATAGACGATTCCTCACTTTCTCCTTTCATTGTAACAAAGAAAAGAATATTTCTCCTATTTTTTAAAAATAGATATATGTTCAAATTATATTCAATTATAACCAGTTATAATTAGTTATATTTAGTTATAATTAGATGTATCAAAATGAAAGGGGATTTTTTTATGAATAAATTTATATTACGTTCCATCGGGGCACTTATACTTTCTTTCCTTCTTATATTTAGCGCTGCTTGTACAAATGGGGAAAAGCATACAAAGTCAGCTGCTAAAGAGGATAAAACAGTTGAACTAACTATCTCAGCTGCTGCAAGCTTACAAGATGCATTAAAAGAAATCGAAAAACAATATAAAGAAAAAGAGCCAAATATCAAACTTTCTTTTAACTTCGGTGCTTCTGGAGCACTTCAACAACAAATTGAACAAGGTGCACCTGCTGATTTATTCTTCTCAGCAGCAGAAGATAAATTCCAAACCCTTGTAAAAAAAGGATTCATTAATGAAAAAGAAGGGAAAAATCTTCTTGGAAATGAACTAGTTCTAGTCATCCCTAAAGATAGTTCTCTTACAAAATTTCAAGATTTAAAAGATGAGAAAATCAAAAAAATTGCACTTGGTACACCTGAATCTGTACCTGCTGGCAAATATGCAAAGGCTTCTCTAACACACGAAAACCTTTGGAATGATGTTCAAAATAAAGTCGTATTTACAAAAGATGTTCGCCAAGTGTTAACATATGTAGAAACAGGGAATGTCGATGCTGGTATCGTATACAAAACAGATGCTCTCATTTCGGATAAAGTAAAGATTGGTGAGACAGCAGCAGCTACTTCTCATGAGCCAATCCACTATCCTTTAGGTGTTATAAAGGAATCTAAACATAAGAAAGAGGCGACTTCATTTTATGAGTATTTGCAGTCAAAAGATGCACAATCTATCTTTAAAAAATATGGATTTACAGTCCTGTCGTAATTACTATGAGCATTGATGCTATTTTATCGCCTGTCTTTCTATCTTTAAGAGTAGCTGCATGCGCCACTAT
Organism: Bacillus sp. PPSBB_2; assembly: GCF_045291115.1. NCBI lineage: Bacteria > Bacillati > Bacillota > Bacilli > Caryophanales > Bacillaceae > Bacillus > Bacillus sp. PPSBB_2. The sequence continues at coordinate 203,121 of NZ_CP147983.1, read as the reverse complement.
TCTCGTTACAATTTTAGGGACAATTGTCGGGCGAGCACTAGCTCGCTCCTCATGGCGATATAAAGTACTATTAGAAACCATATTTTTATTACCAATGGTACTTCCACCAACTGTTATCGGCTTCTTTCTCATTATCATCTTTGGAAACAACAGCCCGATCGGAAAGTGGGTTGAATCATTATTTCAGCAGTCTATTATGTTCACATCTACTGCTGCGATTATTGCTTCTACAGTTGTTGCATTTCCGCTTATGTACCAATCAGCGAAAACGGGATTTTCTATCGCAAATGTACAAATTGAAGAAAGTGCTCGTGACCTTGGCGCAAGTGAATATCAAGTTTTTCTGCACGTTACACTTCCGCTCGCATTTCCTGCCTTACTAAGCGGGATGATTTTGAGCTTTGTCCGCGCGCTCGGTGAGTTTGGTGCTACACTTATGTTTGCCGGGAACATTCCTGGTAAAACACAGACAATCCCAACTGCAATTTACATGGCTATTGATGCAAGTAATATGCAACTCGCATGGACACTTGTAGTTATTACTATCGGTATGTCACTCGTATTTCTACTATGTATTCAACTTATTAATAAAAGAATTACTAACTCTTAAAGCAGCTTTTTTCAAAGCTGCTTCTTTATTTCTTAGGAAATAAAATATACCACCGGGAAATAACTGAATTTTATCTCTTATTAAAATATACATTTTATTTGAATTCACTTTCTAAAATAGGCAATTTCCTGTTATTATATGGAGGTGTTTCAAAAAATGAAGAAATGAAAACGCATTTATATCGTGAATTCTTCATCCTGTTTTAGCGATCGGTAATCTTCTACTCTATTAGTGGGGCATTACCGATCGTTAGAACGATATGTAACTATATTGGTATAGCAAACCGAAGGGAGTCTTGTAATGGACATTTTATTAGCGCTTCTTCCTGCAATTGCATGGGGAAACATCTTATTAGTAAGCGTAAAAATGGGCGGTGGTGCATATAGCCAAACGGTAGGTATGACAATCGGTGCTCTATTCTTCGCAACAATTATGTATGTATTTACTCAACCAGCTTTAACAATGACAATCTTAATTGTTGGTTTTATTTCAGGTTTATTCTGGGCTTTAGGACAAGTAAACCAATTAAAAACAGTTGAAAAACTAGGTGTTTCAACTACTGTAACGATTTCTACTGGTATGCAACTTGTTGCAACTTCTATCTTTGGGGTTATCGCTTTCCGTGAGTGGACTACTACTACAACGATTATTCTGGGAACGATTGCAATCCTATTAATCGTAGTTGGTGTTGTATTCACATCATTAGATGATAAAGAAAATGCTCAGCCACCTGGACAATTGAAAAAAGGACTTCTTACTTTAATTGTTTCTACTTTCGGCTATCTTGTATATGTAATTATTATTCGTTGGTATAATATCGATGGTTGGTCTGCTATTTTACCACAAGCAGTTGGTATGTTTGTTGGGGCGGTTGTACTGACATCTAAACATAAACCATTTAACAAATATGCAATCCGTAATGCTTTATCTGGTTTACTATGGGGAACTGGAAACTTATTCTTACTTCTTTCACTACCACGTGTCGGAGTAGCAACAAGCTTCCCATTATCTCAAACTGGAATCGTTATCTCAACATTCGGTGCGATTGTATTCTTAGGTGAAAAGAAAACAAAACGTCAATTGATCTTTATTGCACTAGGTAGTGTTTTAATTATTGGCGGCGCTGTATTACTTGGTATGACAAAAGCATAATCTTATATTCTATTAGTAAACCCCTGGAGCATATGTGCTTCAGGGGTTTTTCAATTCTAATTATTTTCTAGATATAGTTATTTGTATGTTCTTGTCCCTTATAATTGCTCTTCCACTCTAGCAAACCAGCTACACATATAAAGAGATTAATAACAGCTAATATTAGCATGAATTTCCGCCTTCTCATTATCCATTCCATCTACGATAAGTCTTTTCTTTTTACAAAATTCTCTTAAAGATGTTATCGTTTTTTATAACATATCTCTACTGGAAAGGAATAAAGGATATGCTAACTAAACATCGAATTTTATTTATTGGTGCCGGTCGTATGGCAGAAGCTATATTTTCCGGATTACTTAAAACAAGCAAAGAGTACATCGAAGAAATTATCGTCTCTAACCGAAGCAACATAGAAAAGCTAAAACAGTTACAACATCGATATAATGTGTCCACTACAACAGATTGGAAACAGCATGTTACATCTGTTGATACGGTTGTTTTAGCAATGCCACCTTCTGCTCATGAAGAGTTATTAGCTGAGCTATCTCCGTTAATATCAAATCAACTAGTCGTAACAGTAGCAGCTGGCATTGGACCATCTTATTTAGAAGCTAGACTCCCAAAAGGCACGCCTGTTGCTTGGATTATGCCTAATACAGCTGCTGAAATTGGAAAGTCTATCTCCTTATATACAATGGGACAATCAGTAAACGAGATACATCAAGAAACCCTGCAACTACTTTTAAAAGGTATTGGTACTTCGCAACTTTGTACTGAGGAAGAAGTTCATCAGCTTACTGCAGTTACTGGAAGTGCACCAGCCTTCCTTTATTACTTTGCTGAAAGCTTAATTGAAGCAACAAAAAGTTATGGAGTTGATGAAGAAACCGCAAAACATCTTGTCATTCAAATGATTTCTGGCTCTGCTTCTATGCTTGAACAAACGCAAAATCCAGCTAACCTTCGCGAACAAGTAACAACGCCAGGTGGTTCCACAGCTGAGGGTCTCAAAACTTTATACGAATATAATTTTTCAGAGGCAATTCAAAAAGCAGTAGAAGCAACAAACAAAAAAGCTAGGGGGAAATAATATGATTTTAACAAGTTTAAAAGACTATACAACATTACATAACGGTGTAAAAATGCCTTGGTTTGGTTTAGGTGTTTTTAAAGTAGAAGATGGTTCAGAAGTAATTGATTCTGTAAAAGCAGCAATTAAAAATGGCTACCGCAGCATCGATACTGCAGCAATCTATCAAAATGAAGAAGGCGTTGGGCAAGCGATTCGTGAATCCGGTGTTTCACGTGAAGAATTATTTATTACCTCAAAAGTATGGAATAGCGATCAAGGATATGAAACAACACTTCAAGCATTTGAAACTACATTAGAGAAATTAGGTCTAGAATATTTAGATTTATATTTAGTACATTGGCCTGTAAAAGGGAAATATACTGAATCATGGAAAGCATTAGAAACACTTTATAAAGATGGCCGTGTTCGCGCTATCGGTGTGAGTAATTTCCACATTCACCACTTACAAGACGTATTTGAAATTGCTGAAATTAAGCCAATGGTCAGCCAAGTGGAATACCACCCACGTTTAGCACAAGAAGAGTTACATGCATTCTGTAAAGAACATAATATCCAGCTTGAAGCTTGGCCACCATTAATGCAAGGACAACTACTAGATAATCCAACGTTACAAGAAATTGCGACAAAATATAATAAATCAACTGCGCAAATTATTTTACGTTGGGATTTACAAAACGAAGTTGTAACAATTCCCAAATCAATTAAAGAACATCGCATTATTGAAAATGCAAACATCTTCGACTTTGAATTAAGTGCTGATGATATGAAAGCAATTCAAGCTTTAAATGAAGATCGTCGCGTTGGTCCAGATCCAGATAACTTTAACTTCTAGTAGAAAACTGAAAATTTAAACTATATTTCATTTAGTTGACACTTCATTATTCAAGGTGTAAGATTTTGAATTATCAAAGAAACACAAAAATTAATAAAATTTATTCGTTTACTCATTGTATCAAGAGAGGTGGAGGGACTGGCCCTTTGAAACCTCGGCAACAGGTTCATTTTGAATACTGTGCCACTTCCTGCAAGCTTTATGCTTGAAAGATAGAATGAGGGACTTCGTTTATATACGGGTGCATAACTTGTACGTAAAAATCCCTCTTTCTCAATATGAAAAGAGGGATTTTTTATTTTTCATTTCCCTCATCATCATCCAAACTTAATTATTTAGGAGGAAAATCAAATGAAAAAGAAGTTTGTACCCGGTATTGCATCAGTTGTAGGAGTAAGTATTTTATTAACTGGTTGCGGTAGTTATAAAAACGAAGCAAGCGGAGCAAATGCAAAAGACGAGGCACCTAGTAAACAGGTTTTAAACTTATCTTCACCTACTGAAATACGAACAATGGATACGGCTCGTGCTACAGATACTGATTCTGGTCAAGTAATGAGAAACGTATTTGAAGGTTTGTATAATCTTGGTGAAGGTAACAAACCTGTTCCTGGTGTTGCAAAATCTCATGAAGTAAGTGGCGATAAAACGAAATACACATTCCATTTGCGAGATTCAAAATGGTCAAACGGCACTCCTGTTACAGCTAAAGATTTTGTGTTCGCTTGGCAACGTGCCGTAGATCCAGCAACAGCCTCTGAATATGCATTTTTATTCTTTGATATTAAAAACGCAACAAAAATTAACAACAAAGAACTTCCAGCCGACCAACTTGGTGTAAAAGCAGTTGATGACCATACGTTTGAGGTAGAATTAGAGCGTCCTGTTCCTTATTTTATTAGCTTAACAGCGTTCCCAACATTTCTACCAATTAATGAGGAATTCTTGAAAGTACAAGGTGATAAGTACGCTTTAGAAGATAATACAATCTTGTACAATGGAGCTTTTACACTAAGCGATTGGAAGCACGAACAAAGCTTTAAATTTAAGAAGAACCCTACCTATTGGGATAAAGATACTGTCAAACTAGAAGAAATCAATTTTAATGTCGTAAAAGAAAAATCAACAGAAGTAAATTTATTCGAGTCAAAACAATTAGATCGTATAAAACTAACATCTGACTTCGTCGATAAATATAAAAAGGATGCTAACTTTAAAGAACGTCCAAACGTAGGCGTACAATTTTTACGTATGAATCAACAAAACAAAGTACTTCAAAACGTTTCTGCACGCCAAGCAATTGATCAAACAATTGATAGAAAATCCTTTGTAAATACGTTATTAAATGATGGCTCTACACCAACATTTGGTCTCGTTCCAAAAAACTTTGCAAAAGGACCTGAAGGAAAAGACTTCCGTACTGCAAACGGCGATTTAACAAAAGTTGATACAAAATCTGCACAAGAGTTATGGAAAAAAGCTAAACAAGAGCTTGGTTCTGAAAAGATAACATTAGAGAGGGTGTTGCAAAACTAAAATAAATATGCAATGTTATGAATCAGAAAAACTAGCTGAACATGCAATAGATAGCGATTTTGACCATACCAACGTGGCTGTTCCAGCCCTTTATCTTTGAGATGACTAAACTGTTGTTCAATTTTTCCACGCTCTTTCATCAACTGTTTGCCAAAGGTAGTTTGTAGAAAATGAGACACTACACGACGATGTGTACTTTTGATTGGTCCGCTATTACGCGGGTTAATTGGATTGATCGCAAAGATATCACATGCTCCGGCAATTTCATGAATGTGCTGACTATCATAAGCGGCATCTGCAACGGAAAATAACACATTTTGGTTTTGTATATCCCGAAGCAATGCAGGAGCTATTTTACTATCATGTACATTTGCGGTTGTAAATGCATACGACAATATAACACCTTCTGGTGTAGAACAGACATGAGTTTTATATCCCTTATACCAACCATAGCGAGTAGATTTTCCCCATTTCGCTTGAGAATCATATAAACTACTCCGTAAGGCTGTACTATCAATTAAAACGCACGGAATTAACCCTAAATTCTTTTCTTGAAGAATTTGTTTATGAAGCAACGGAATTTCTTCGTTGCGAAACCAAGTGCCTACACGTGAAAAAGTAGATATATGAGGAACAAGCGAAAGGCCACAAGATACACGAAATGAAGGATATTGATGTAAAAAACGAGTTAACTTACGTAATGAATTGATCTGGAATACCGTTTTTATAAAAAAACATTTGAGTAAAGCTTTTCTACAGATGGGTGGGCGGCCTGTCATAGGCGGAACGCCTCCAATGGTTAAACTGTCTACGTAGGCAAATAAAATTTGTAAAATGGATTGATTTTGATCAAAATTGGTTATCATACTAGTAAATCCGTCCTTTCTGGAGATAGTTTTAGGATACTATCATTCTTCCAGGAAAACGGGTTTCTTTATGCATTCATTTTTGGATATTTATGAGTTTTGCAACACCCTC
>NZ_CP147983.1:154745-196127 GCF_045291115.1 Bacillus sp. PPSBB_2 | reverse complement strand
GTTGCAAAACTAAAATAAATATGCAATGTTATGAATCAGAAAAACTAGCTGAACATGCAATAGATAGCGATTTTGACCATACCAACGTGGCTGTTCCAGCCCTTTATCTTTGAGATGACTAAACTGTTGTTCAATTTTTCCACGCTCTTTCATCAACTGTTTGCCAAAGGTAGTTTGTAGAAAATGAGACACTACACGACGATGTGTACTTTTGATTGGTCCGCTATTACGCGGGTTAATTGGATTGATCGCAAAGATATCACATGCTCCGGCAATTTCATGAATGTGCTGACTATCATAAGCGGCATCTGCAACGGAAAATAACACATTTTGGTTTTGTATATCCCGAAGCAATGCAGGAGCTATTTTACTATCATGTACATTTGCGGTTGTAAATGCATACGACAATATAACACCTTCTGGTGTAGAACAGACATGAGTTTTATATCCCTTATACCAACCATAGCGAGTAGATTTTCCCCATTTCGCTTGAGAATCATATAAACTACTCCGTAAGGCTGTACTATCAATTAAAACGCACGGAATTAACCCTAAATTCTTTTCTTGAAGAATTTGTTTATGAAGCAACGGAATTTCTTCGTTGCGAAACCAAGTGCCTACACGTGAAAAAGTAGATATATGAGGAACAAGCGAAAGGCCACAAGATACACGAAATGAAGGATATTGATGTAAAAAACGAGTTAACTTACGTAATGAATTGATCTGGAATACCGTTTTTATAAAAAAACATTTGAGTAAAGCTTTTCTACAGATGGGTGGGCGGCCTGTCATAGGCGGAACGCCTCCAATGGTTAAACTGTCTACGTAGGCAAATAAAATTTGTAAAATGGATTGATTTTGATCAAAATTGGTTATCATACTAGTAAATCCGTCCTTTCTGGAGATAGTTTTAGGATACTATCATTCTTCCAGGAAAACGGGTTTCTTTATGCATTCATTTTTGGATATTTATGAGTTTTGCAACACCCTCATTAGAATTATTAACGAGTGATGCTGACCTTGATAAGAAAACTGGTGAATTCTTAAAAGGACAACTAGAAAAGAATCTAGATGGATTAACAGTAAATATAAAACCTCAGCCGCGTAAGCAACAAGTTTCGCTTTTATTAAAAGGTGACTACGAAATCGGAATTGATGGCTGGAGCCCTGACTTTGCGGATCCAATTACATTCCTTGAGCTATTTACAACGAATAACCCTTATAACTTAGATCATTACTCTAATAAGGAATTCGATGAAACAATAGCAAAAGTGAAAACAACTTTAGCTGGTGATGAAAAAGCTCGCTGGGAAGCATTACTAGCATCCGAGAAAATATTATTTAAAGACTCTGTTATCGCTCCTCTTTACCAAAAAGGCGAATCTTATTTAGAACGTTCTTATGTGAAAGGAATTGTGCAAGTAGACTTTGCAGGTCAATTAAACTTCAAGTGGGCAAAAATTGAAAAATAAAGTGAAACTTTAATAAGTGGGGGTTTCTTCATCCCCACTTATTATTAGCCCACACCAATTGTTTTTTTAGCAAAATATATTAAAAATAGGTTCTCTCACACATGAGAATCTGCTTTTTTAATATATTATTCTAAGAAATTAACAATCTATTTTTATTATTGACATATAGTTCTTTTCAGTGTTAATATTCTAAATAATCAAAGAAACAAAATATTTAACCATCAAAATATAATGTCTACTACGTTGAAACATATAACGATAGATTATAGTTCAACATGTATATACATATAGAACACCTGATTACCTATAAACAAATATTTATAATAGGTTTTATCTCCTTCTATAGCTACTTCAAGACACGGACATTATGACGTTACGAACAACACATTTAGGGAGGAACGAACAATGAAGAAAAAAGTTGTACCTGTTGTTGCATCTGTTTTAGGGGCAAGTCTATTACTAACTGCTTGCGGGGGAAATAAAGATAATGCAAGCGGAGCGAAAGCAAACGATAAAGCACCTGATAAACAGGCAATTAACTTATCATTCGCTTCAGAAATTCCAACAATGGATGTTGCAAAAGCAACGGATGGGGAATCCATGAACGTAATGCGTAATGTTTTTGAAGGGCTATATGCAATGGGAGAAGATAATAAACCGGTTCCTGGTGTCGCTGAGTCGGTTGACATTAGTCCCGATAAAACAAAATATACATTCCATCTCCGTGATTCAAAATGGTCAAACGGTACTCCTGTTACAGCAAAGGACTTTGCCTTCGCTTGGCAACGTGCCGTAAATCCTGATACAGCAGCTGAATACGCATTCTTATTCTTCGATATAAAGAATGCGAAACAAATAAACCAAAAACAATTGCCAATTGATCAACTAGGGGTCAAAGCTGTTGATGATAAAACGTTAGAAGTACAACTAGACCGTCCTGTTCCCTACTTCTTAAGCTTAACTACATTCTCAACATTCTTACCAATTAATGAAGAGTACTTAAAGTCTCAAGGCGATAAATATGGTTTAGAAACAAATCATTTAATTTATAACGGTGCTTTCACATTAGATAACTGGAAACATGAACAAAGCTTCCAATTGAAGAAAAATCCTAACTATTGGGATGCTAAAACTGTAAAATTAGAAGAAATCAACTTCAATGTCGTTAAAGATAAGTCTACAGAAGTGAACTTATATGATTCAGGACAAATTGATCGTGTTGCTTTAACTGCAGAGTTTGTTGATAAATATAAGAGCGATCCAAACTTCAAAGAACGCGCTGAAGTCGGCATTCAATTCTTACGATTAAATCAGAAAAATGAAACATTAAAAAATCAACATGCACGCCTTGCTATTAACGGCGCAATGAATAAAAAAGCTTACGTAGAAACAATCTTAAATAACGGCGCTGTTCCAGCTGAAGGAATGGTTCCTGCGAAATTTGCAAAGAGCCCAGAAGGCAATGACTTCCGTAAAGAAAATGGAAATCTAGTCAAGGATGATGTGAAAACAGCGAAAGAAAACTGGAAAAAAGCAAAACAAGAACTTGGTACTGACAAAGTAACAATCGAACTATTAACAAGTGACAATGCTTTAGCTAAAAAGACTGGTGAATATTTAAAAGGTGAATTAGAAAAGAACCTAGATGGATTAACAGTGAATTTAAAACCACAACCACGTAAACAACAGCTAAAACTACTATTAAGTGGTGACTATGAAATTGGTATTGACGGCTGGGGCCCTGACTTCGCTGATCCAATTACATTCTTAGATTTATTTACAACAGATAGTGCTTATAACTTCGATAAATACTCTAACAAAGAGTACGATGAGCTAATTCATAAAGTGAAAACAGATTTAGCTGGCGATGAAAAAGCACGCTTTGAAGCAATGAAGCAAGCTGAAAAAATTCTATTACAAGACGGCGCTGTCGCTCCTTTATACCAACAAGGCCGTTCTTACTTACAACGCTCTTTCATTAAAGGACTTGTAACAACTGACTTCGGTGGTGAGTTTAACTACAAGTGGACAGAAGTTACAAAATAATAAGTGCTAATAAAAAGGTATCCATTGAGGATACCTTTTTATTTTATACTTCTTCAACTACAGAGCTTCTTCTTCCCTTTACCATTCCTTTTATAGCTAAAGTCATCACTGCTACTGATTGTGTAACCAATACAATAACTAATAATGAAATAATATTTCTCTCTAAACTAACTCCTCCAAATATTATTGTATAATAGCCATTCGCTGCATATGTTGCAGGAAATAATTCACTGATTGTTTGATATGTTTTAGAAAGCATTTCATGTGGCACAGTTACAACCATTTGTGTTAATGAAAGAAAGGCGAAAAAGACTATTGTCAATAATCCTCTTTTCCTTCTTTTTGCATTGAACCAAAACTCATCATAAATATAAACACAAACATCAAATATGTTCTCCACGTCAAAGAAGGTATATGCCCCGACCAAAGATAGCTAACTAAATAATTAATTCCCATAATACAAGACGATATTACTAAACTAATACTTATTAGTTTTACATATTTGAGCATATCTTTTCTCCTTGTTTTTATTTTTCTACTTCTTCAAACTGTAGATTCACCGGATCTTCTAAAAGTGTTTCATAAAAGTTCTCTGCCAAATCTGTTGAAGGGATTTTTTCATCTACTTCATCAAATCGAATACTATCTAGCCACACACAACCTTCTCCTGATAATAAAACACCAAATGCAATACCAAGTGCTTCTTCTTTTATATCTAATACAACCGAGTACGATTGCCAGTTATTCGTATTTTTAATGGGGCGATTTTGCATATTATCCATAGCGAGCGGTTCTGTATCTTTTCCATCTACTCGCATCCACAATCCTGCCCAATCTCTTACATTTTCACTCTTAATAAATGCTGTAAAACGTAATCTCTTCCCTACATATTTATCCGCTCGGAACATTTGCATTAATGTTGAAAATCCTCCGTGCGTAACATTCTCTTTTGCTTTTATGTATGCAGATACTTTTCCTTGATGGACAACTTCATAATCTAAACCCATCTCATATTCAGCAGGATGACTTCCACTTAAGATCCATCCTTTCGGTATACCTTTTTGCATTGAAACACCCTCTCTTTCTATATAAAATGACTGAAAGTACTTTCGATATTTCTTTGGTGGCAATTGAAACATTCTTTTAAAAGCTCTCGTAAATGCCTCTTGTGAGGAAAAACCGTATTGCACTGCAATATCAATAACAGCTCTCTCCGTTGACACTAAAACTTGCGCAGCATGAGTTAACCTTCTCTTTCGAATATAATCTGTTACACTCATCCCAACATATCTTTGAAAGATGCGATGAAAATGGTACATCGATACTGCACTGTGAGATGCCACTCTTTCTGTTGTAAGCTCCTCATGTAAGTGATTCTCTATATATTCAATTGATTTTTTTATTATCTCTTTATATTCTTCATGCATTTTAGCTCCTCCCTCACAACTTCAATTTACCATATACATACAAATCGTTTTTGATTTAAATTGCGGATTAGCCCTTGTGACTGCAGAATAATAATTTATTTTCAACACATACATAATTACATGTTTTTGGGAAAAACTTGTATAGAACGAATTTACATAAGGAGGAATTTATAATGAGAATTCTACTATCAGTTTTATTAGCTCTTATGCTAGTACCTGCATTAACAGGATGTAAAGCTCCTGCCAAAGAAGACACAACTTCTAATAAAAAGACGACTGAAGAAGCAAAAAATGAGGCTCCTGCAGATTTAAAACTAAACTTCAATGAATTCGATTTAAAGGCAGACTACCAAGATACAAAGAAAGACTACGAAGCAGACTATAAAAATGTAGCAGCTGACAAGAAAATGGAAGCAAAAATTGAAGATCATAAAGCAGATGTAAAATTAACAGGAGACGAGGCTATCACAAAATTAAGCCCACTTCTACAAGAATTAAAATTTGATAAAGATACTCCTGACCAAGAAGTAATCGATCAAGTAGTGAACGTGTTCAAACTTGATAAAGACTATCAAAAATTCGATTTAGAAGTTGTCTTCTCTGATGGAACGAAAAAAGAATATAAAAGAGAAATAAAATAAAGAAGTAGGCCGTTGCCTACTTCTTTATTTTTTAATTTTTGCGTATCTTAATTCTGGACTAGAACCAATAATGAATTGGACACCGGATACTGATGATTTTTGTAAATAGGAAGCACTTGGGAAAATAATTGGGATTAATGGTGAATCTGTAAACATAATATCTTCCGCTTTATGCAATAATTCAAAACGCTTATCCTCGTTTTGTTCAACTTTTGCTTCTTTTATTAAAGCGTCAAATTCTTTATTATGCCATTTTGCATAGTTATTTGGACCATCACCCGCATATAAATCTAGTTTAGTAATTGGATCTAATAAAGAGCCGCCCCATCCCATATAAGCTAATTGGAAATCACTTTGCTTGTATGTGTCGATGTAACTCTTCCACTCTTTATTTTCTAATTTAATATCTACGCCAAGATTTTTCTTAAACATTTCTTGCATTGCTTCTGCTACTTTTTTATGTTGTGTATCTGTAGTGAATTTTAATGTTACTTCAGGTAATGTAGACCAGCCTTGTTCTTTCATGCCTTCTTCTAATAACTTTTTCGCTTCCGCTGGATCAAATTTAACGTAATCACCTTTTTCTTTACGGAAATCACGGCCACTTTGTGTTTTTGCTCCTTCTGGAACGAATGCATATGCTTCTTGCGCATTATTTTTATACAATTTTTCAACGATAAATTTACGATCAACCGCTAATGAAAATGCTTTACGTACCTTCGCATTTGTAAACGGCTCTTTTTCTACGTTAAACGAATAAATATAAGAAGAGAACCCTGCAACACGCTTATATTCTTTATTTCCTTTTTCTTTTTCGATCATCTCTTGTGGTAAACCACTTAGTAAATCTAATTCTTTGGATTTAAATAATTGATACGCTGTTTTAGAGTCTGGAATAATACGAAACTCAATTTCTTCTAGAGTTACCTTTTTATCATAGAATTCTTTATTTTTTTGTACTGTAATAGCTTGGTTATGCTTCCACTCTTTTAACGTGAATGGCCCATTCGTAATTAACTCTTTTGGATCTGTTTTTAATTTATTATTATCATCAATCGACTTTTTAGCTAATGGAATAAATAGTGAGCTTGCTAGTTTTTGTTTAATAGAAGCAACTGGGTGTTCAAGGGTTACCTTTAATGTTTGAGGATCAACAACTTGAATACCAACTTGTCCCTCTTCACCTTTTCCAGTATTATACGCCTCTGCCCCTTTAATAAAATACATTTCTGTCGCATTCATAGAACCCGTTTTCGGATTTAATAATCGCTTCCATGCAAATTCAAAATCATTTGCTGTAATAGGAGAACCATCTGACCATTTAATATCTTTCTTCAAATGGATTGTATATTCAGTTCCATCAGCATTTACTTCTTCTTTCTCCGCTAATTCATTTTGATATTTCCCATTACTATCTTGCGTATATAAACTTGAAAACAACTGCCCAATTATATAACCTGACGTGCTATCTGTTGCAATAGCAGAATCAAGTGTATATGGATCACTACTAATATTCGTTACTAATCGATCTCCTTCTCCCTTACCAGCACTCGCCTTTTGCGTCTCTTTCTTACCGCAAGCGACAGAAGTAATCGCTAAAACAGTCATAATGACAAACAGTAAAAACTTCTTCATCCTACATTCTCCTTTAACCTGAAATTTTTGGTGTTGATGCTAATAATGTTTTTGTATAAGAATGTTGTGGATTACGGAATACTTCGTCCGTATTTCCAAATTCAACAAGTTCTCCTTTGTATAAGACAGCTACTTTTTCACATAAATAGTGAACCATCGGTAAATCGTGAGCGATGAATAAATATGTATAACCTTGTTCTTTTTGGATTTTTTGCAGCAGATGTACAATTTGAATTTGCAATGAAACGTCTAATGCTGAAATTGGTTCATCAAGAATCAATACTTCTGGCTCACACAATAACGCTCTTGCAATAGCGATACGTTGACGTTGTCCTCCGCTAAATTCATGCGGATATCGATCAATATATCTTCTATCTAATCCAACACGCTCTAGCGCATCACCCGCTACTTTATCCTTTAATCCTTTATCACCTAAACCGAATGAAATATAACCTTCCGTTACGCTATCGCGTACTTTCCAGCGCGGATTTAATGCTGCTGTGGAATCTTGAAAAATGAACTGTACTTTCTGTAAAAAATCTCGCCTATGAGCTGATTTCAGCTTGTGAACGACTTGACCGTTATAATCAATTTCACCAGACGTTGGACTCTCAATCCCTGCTATGAGCTTTCCAAGTGTTGTTTTTCCTGAACCACTTTCACCAATAATGCCAAGTGTTGTTCCTTTCGGAATAGAAAGTGATATGTCTTTTAACGCTGTGATTTCTTTACTTTTACTTCCATACGTTTTTGTTACTTGCTTTACAGTAATTAAATCTGTCGTCATGAAGCATTCACCTTCTCTTTTGATTTCGCTTTATTATGCTCTAGAACATGTTGCCAGCAATGTGAACTATGCTCCTTAGAATACGTTGTTCTCTCTGGGAAACGATGAATACATTCTTTTATCGCTACTGGACAACGATTTACAAAAGGACAACCAAAGCTATTTAATGTTTCAATGGAAGGTGTCGTTCCTTCTATAGCACGTAATACCTTTTCGGAATCATCCATATTCGGAATTGCTTGTAATAAACTTTTCGTATATGGATGTTTAGGAGAATCTATTACCTCCTGTATCGTTCCTTTTTCAACGACACGTCCCCCGTACATAACAACTACTCGATCAGCAACTTCACGTACAAGTGCCAAATCATGTGTAATTAATAAAATACTCGTATTTTGTTTTTCTTTTCTTTCTTTTAATAGCCCCATAATTTGTTTCTGAATCGTTACATCTAACGCTGTTGTCGGCTCATCTGCAATTACAAGCTTTGGGTGACAAGCAAACGCAATTGCTAAACAAATACGCTGCCTCATACCTCCGCTTAATTGATGCGGGTACTGTTCAAAGCGTTTCTCTGCTTCATGTATCCCTAAATCTGTTAACAAGTTAATCGCAATTTCCTTTGCTTCTCTTTTCGATTTGTTCCCATGTTGCAAAATCACCTCTGTAATTTGCCTTCCTACCCTCATCGTCGGATTTAAAGATGAAAGTGGGTCTTGAAAGATAAACGAAATATCTTTCCCTCGAATTTGATTCCATTCTGATTCTTGTAGATTCGTTAATTCCTTTGATTCAAAAGATATATTTCCATCATCAATATGAATTGATTCTTGATTTAAGCCGATAATAGATTGTGCTGTAACACTTTTCCCTGAACCACTTTCTCCTACAAGTGCAACTATTTCACCTTCGCTAATAGAAAAGGAAACATGCTTCACAATTGCTTGGTTACTATTCTCTTTTTCAACGGCTAACGTTACGTTTTCTAAAGATAAGAGCTGTCCCATGTTTTTTCTCCTTTCGATTCCGTTTTACGATTTTTGGATCAATTGCATCTTGTAAACCATCACCAATCGCATTAAATGCGAACATAATGAGCGCAATCATGATTGCTGGGAAAAATAGTTGCCACCATTCTCCGCTCAATAATGTCCCAAGTGCGTCATTCGTCATCGTCCCCCAACTTGCCGCTGGTGATTGTACCCCAAGTCCTATAAAGCTTAAAAATGATTCTGAAAAAATAGCTGCCGGAATTGTAAATGATAAATTGACGATAATAATGCCTGTTAAATTCGGAATTAAATGCCCATATATAATTTTCATATGTGATGTACCTAATCGCTCTGCTGCAATAACAAACTCTCGTTGTTTTAAAGACAATACTTGTGCTCGAATGAGACGAGCCATTCCAATCCATCCCGTTAATGCAAGGGCGATAATAATGGTGAAAAGACCTGGTTTCATAACAATTAATAGTAAAATAACAATTAATAAATATGGGATGCCGTATAATACTTCAATTCCTCTTATAATCCACTCATCAATTAACGTTCCAAGGCGATTACGCCCTCTCACGTATCCACTAAATCCACCAATCAGTACACCAAGCCCTATATCGAGGGCAGCTGCTACTAATCCCACTGTTAGTGAAATCTTCCCACCAGCCCAAGTACGTGCCCAAATATCTCTCCCTAAATCATCTGTTCCAAACCAATGTTCACTACTCGGCGGTAAATTTGTTGCCTCTTTTACTTGTTCACTCGCAGTAAATGAAGTTAAACTTTCGCCAATAAGCGAGAAAACAATAATTAGCAATAACGTCACTGTTCCTAAAACTGCGATTGGATTCGATATAAACTTACGAAACACTTCTTTCTTTCTGCTAATCGTTTGCTGATTTTTATTTATCGTTAATTCTTTTTTCTCTTCTTTCGTTAATAACTGTTCATTAATTTCATAAGCTCCCATTTTAATATCCCCCCTCCTTATGTAATAGAACGAATACGCGGATCAACAATGCGGTGAATAATATCTGTAATGAAAATACAAGCAATTAATAATGCACTATAAAAAATCGTTGTTCCCATAATCACCGGATAGTCTCGGTTAAAAATACTATCTACAAAATATTTTCCTAGGCCAAGAATTGAAAAGATTTTTTCAATAACGAAAGTCCCTGTTAAAAGTCCAGCCATTAACGGTCCCACAAATGTAAGTACTGGAACAATCGCATTTCGAAGAGCATGTCTTATAATAATCTTCTTGAGGGTGTTGCAAAACTAAAATAAATATGCAATGTTATGAATCAGAAAAACTAGCTGAACATGCAATAGATAGCGATTTTGACCATACCAACGTGGCTGTTCCAGCCCTTTATCTTTGAGATGACTAAACTGTTGTTCAATTTTTCCACGCTCTTTCATCAACTGTTTGCCAAAGGTAGTTTGTAGAAAATGAGACACTACACGACGATGTGTACTTTTGATTGGTCCGCTATTACGCGGGTTAATTGGATTGATCGCAAAGATATCACATGCTCCGGCAATTTCATGAATGTGCTGACTATCATAAGCGGCATCTGCAACGGAAAATAACACATTTTGGTTTTGTATATCCCGAAGCAATGCAGGAGCTATTTTACTATCATGTACATTTGCGGTTGTAAATGCATACGACAATATAACACCTTCTGGTGTAGAACAGACATGAGTTTTATATCCCTTATACCAACCATAGCGAGTAGATTTTCCCCATTTCGCTTGAGAATCATATAAACTACTCCGTAAGGCTGTACTATCAATTAAAACGCACGGAATTAACCCTAAATTCTTTTCTTGAAGAATTTGTTTATGAAGCAACGGAATTTCTTCGTTGCGAAACCAAGTGCCTACACGTGAAAAAGTAGATATATGAGGAACAAGCGAAAGGCCACAAGATACACGAAATGAAGGATATTGATGTAAAAAACGAGTTAACTTACGTAATGAATTGATCTGGAATACCGTTTTTATAAAAAAACATTTGAGTAAAGCTTTTCTACAGATGGGTGGGCGGCCTGTCATAGGCGGAACGCCTCCAATGGTTAAACTGTCTACGTAGGCAAATAAAATTTGTAAAATGGATTGATTTTGATCAAAATTGGTTATCATACTAGTAAATCCGTCCTTTCTGGAGATAGTTTTAGGATACTATCATTCTTCCAGGAAAACGGGTTTCTTTATGCATTCATTTTTGGATATTTATGAGTTTTGCAACACCCTCCTTCTTAATTGGTATGCCTTTTGCTCTTGCTAGCTTAATATAATCACTCTGCAGTACTTCGATCATATTAGAACGAACAAACCTTGTAATAACTGCGATTGGCCCTAACGCTAATGCAAAGGATGGCAATACTGTATGTTCGAATGTTCCCCAAGAGGCTACTGGTAAGAGCTCGAATTGAATAGCGAATACTTGTATAAATAGTGGTGCTAAAATAAAGCTCGGAATAGAAATACCGAGGATGGCAAGTAAACTTACACCGTAATCAATTACCTTCCCATGATAGAGAGCAGCAAATGTACCTGCAGCAATTCCGACTAGCAATGAAATAATAAGTGCTTGTAAACCAATAATTGCTGATGGACCAAAACCAGTTGTTATAATTTCTGATACACCTTGCCCGGTTGATTGAACAGATTCACCAAAATCAAAATGAACTACGCCGTCTAAATAAGCAACATATTGATTCCATAACGGTTCATCAAGGTGATACTTCGCTCTCATGTTTTGGATCACTTCTTCAGGAAAGATTTTTGCATCTGATGAAAATGGATCCCCCGGAATAATATGCATAATTAGAAATGTCACCGTCGTAATAACCCATAGCGTGAACACCATAACTGATAATTTTTTAATTACATACACCCTAATAACCCCCTAAACACATATATTTACTTAGTTTTATAAACGTACTTTTTCCATTACTCCCTTTTCTCTTTTTAGAATACAAAAAGCCTTGATCTTAAAAAATAAGATCAAGGCTTAATAAACAAAGGCCCATCACTTATCTTTCAAGACTTGCTTGCTGGAATTAGCACGGTGTTCTTATTACAGAACCCGCTGCTGAGGTGTCATAGGGCCAGTCCCTCTACCTCTCTGGATAAGTAAATTGCTATATTATTATTTAGTTCAAATTGTATATCTCGAATTATAATTCTGAAAAATTGAAAAGTCAATCTAATTGGATAAATTTAGAAAAGTCAGTTTTTAATTCTTTTATCGAAATTACAGTTTTCGGCTTATAATAAAAAGAAATGATATTAAAGGAGTTATAAGATGGACCCCTTACTTCTTGCTACTATAGGATTACCCTTAACAATCGTTATACTTGTCATCATCGGCTTCTATAAACTCTTTATTAAAAAGAAACGTATTACTTCTTTTTATACTCCTTTCGATAATATTACCGGGCAAACTATTTCCGAATTTCACGAAGAACAGAAGGTATTAGTATCCGAGGATGAAGACGGAGATGGTAAGAAGAAAAAATAACCTTGCACAGGCAAGGTTATTTTTTCGTTTCTGCTTGAAAACGTTTATAGTATGTCGATGCTGTTGCAAAGTTAATTTCTATATCACGAATCAACGATGAATCTTCTTCTTTCGCTAACTTCTGTAATTTTTTCATCGCTTGTTCTGATTCATTCAAGAAACCAACATATACCTCATGTTCTTGCTCTTTCGATTTTGGAACACGAATTTCTTTACGTATATGATCAATATCTTCTAACATGCTCGTTGTTACCTTTTGCACATCTTCTTTATATGTAGCATTCGTTATTTCCTTACCGCCCTTTTCTTTTGCCACTTCAAATAACTGCAGTGCGTTATTAATTTCTTTATTCATTTTCAAATCGTATTTTTCATGTACTGCACGGTATTCTTTCATTTCTTCTGTTTGTTCTGTAGATTGCTCTACCTTTTCTTTCGTTTCTTTCGTATCTTTATTTCCATTACACCCTGCTAGAAGGAGCATACTTCCCATTACAGCAATACCCAAAACCTTCTTCATCTCTTCTTCTCCTTTTATCTACAGCTATTACTCATTATAGTTTCTTTTATCTCCACTTGTTATTATACCGAGAACGCCCTACTTTTTACACTTAAGACGACATCGTAATATATATACCAACATGTTTGTCACAGTATCGTCACTTTATACAAATAACTTTTGCAATGCTTTACTACATCACCTTACAAAACTGTATGAGGTATTTCAAAGAAATGAAAAAAGAACTGATTCAAACATTCCCTTTGAATCAGTTCTTTTTTATTAAGCCTCTAAATTTTGTCTTTGTTGCAGTTCAAACTGCTTCTCACTTCTTCTGGCCATAAATAGATAACATAATACTGCTCCTACTTCACAAAGCGCAATAACAATACCCATCGGTAATGCTGTATTACTTCCACCGATACCTACTAGCGGCGCAACAAGAGCTCCTGAAATGAACTGTAATAAGCCTAATAAAGCTGATGCTGTTCCTGCAGCTTGTTTCTGATTTCTCATCGCTAATGAAAACCCAGTTGTTGATACAACCCCGACACTTGATACGACAAGGAATAACGAACATAAAACACCGATTAAACCTATTCCTAGTACGATTGTAAGTAGTAAAGATAGGCCACCAACAGCTGCGATAATAATACCAGCAACAAATAATGTCTTCTCATTCACTTTCCCCGCTAAACGACCCGTTACCTGACTAGCAATAATAATACCGATGCCGTTAATCGCAAAGAATAAACTAAATTGCTGTGGTGATGCTCCGTATATGTTCTGCAACACAAATGGTGAGCCCGAAATGTATGCAAACATTGCCGCTGTTACTAATCCTTGTGACAATGCATATCCCATAAACAGACGGTCCTTTAATAGTTTCCCGTACGTCGCCAAAGTCCCTGACAAACCACCCGTTTCTCTTTCTTCAGGAGGTAATGTTTCGCGCAATACGAAAGTAGCTGAGATTAACATAAATACGCTAATTGCCCCAAGGACGATGAAAACACCGCGCCACGTTGTAAACTGTAATAATTGCCCCCCAATAATCGGTGCCAAAATAGGTGCTGCTCCGTTTACTAACATAAGCAGTGAGAAAAACTTCGTCATTTCAGAACCTGAGTACATATCACGTACCATGGCACGTGATATAACAATACCGGCTGATCCTGAAGCTCCTTGTAGAAAGCGCAATAACACTAATGTCCAAATAGATGGCGCGACAGCACAAAGTAAAGAAGAAGCAACATAAATAATAAGAGCAATAATAAGCGGTTTGCGTCTTCCGTAAATATCACTAATTGAGCCAACAAATAATTGTCCTACTGACAGCCCAAGCAAACAAGCTGTTAATGTAAGCTGCGCTAGGGATGCACCTGTTTGCAAGTCATCCGTTAACTTCGGTAATGAAGGCAAATACATATCAATAGATAATGGCCCAATCGCCGTAAGTGTTCCTAATACAAGAATCATCCATAACCTGTTTGCCTTTACAGGTTTATATATTTCATGATTAACTTCATTCACTTTTTCAATTCACCCTTTCCTATACAAACCGAATCGTAACAATTATAGTTACATCATAAACATACGTCAAGTACAGTGCATTTTCCTCTTTCATAATGTAAAAAAAGCGATAGAAATTCTATCGCTTTACTTTTTTACATTGCTATTCGTAAATTTAGATACTGAGGCCATCGTCTCTCCCGTATCTAAATATGTAATTTGAATTGGGTCTCCTACTTCTGTAAACATAGCATATGGGAATTTCTTCACCGGTATCATAAATACCTTTTGTTCATTCTCTAAAAGTACGTACACGATTGTATTTTCACCTGATTTCTCTTTATATACACGTTGTACAATACCTTCTTTTTGCGCTTCTTTTCCTGTTGAGGTTGGTCTAAATGTATCACCATTACCGCTCATTACGTTTTTATAATTCTCAAGCGCTTCTTTCTGCGAAGAACCTGTCGCAAATATTTTTGCATTAGCAGCATATACAACTGTATGTGCACGTACTAGGCCTCCATCATCAACAACCGGAATAATCCAAGCTGGTTTACCGTATACGTTATAAATGACAGGCATTGTCCCATGCCATTTCTCTCTCTTAAAGGAATTATCCACTACTTCTGTAGCTGCTGAACCATCCATAATCCCCTTTACTTCTTTTCCATTATAGTAATATAGCTTGCCTGTACGTGCATCTACTAATGAATAGCCTAGGGCTGAATCTACTCCTTCTTTTGGAGAAGTAAAGTCTGTAAAATAATACAGTGTTCCATCTTTACCAAAGATCGGGGTCACCCCTTCTTTCGTTCCCCACTCAGTCGGAATTTTCATATCTGTTTGCGAGAATTTCGTATTCCAAAATCCGTGAATATATTTACCAAAGTACGTATTTAACGTAGATGCAGTCTCATGATTTAATACACCATCAACAAATTTAGGTGCCTTTCCTTTATCATATCTTTTCACTTCACCTGTTTGTGCATCTACTACGACAACACCTTCTACCTCAAATCCAGATCTTCCTGAAAT
This sequence comes from Bacillus sp. PPSBB_2, assembly GCF_045291115.1. NCBI lineage: Bacteria > Bacillati > Bacillota > Bacilli > Caryophanales > Bacillaceae > Bacillus > Bacillus sp. PPSBB_2. The sequence continues at coordinate 180,537 of NZ_CP147983.1, read as the reverse complement.
AAATTCACCATACGTCATTGTATAATATGGTTTTCCTTTATCATCAACCTCAAATTTAGGTTTTCCTTTAAAGATTAAATTTGGTTCTGCTTGCCTTACCACACGCTCTAAATTATTACCAAAAAACATGCTTGGCACATATTTCATTTTATAACCGAGGTGCAGTTTCGCTTCCGCATCAGGATTCGTACCTGACATCGTTACATACCCTGGAATTGTCTCAGCTTTACGCGCTTTAAAAAATCCTGAAACTTCAATCGGCGCTACATATAAAGCCTCGCCGTTTACCATTTGTGGCGTTAATTCTCCTAGCTCAAAATAAGCTACTTTTGGAATATCACCAAATACTTTTTTCATCTTATTCTCCGCTGTCTTTGGCGGCACTGTAAACGGCTGGTCATTTTCAGTAAATGGCTCTGAAATATCTTTCTCTACCTTAACAACAGAATCATATTTCTTTTGCGAGATTACTATATCGTGCAAATAACCAAAGTAGCCGTAACTTGCGAGTAAAATAAACATTAGAAGTCCTTTTAATGTACCTTCTAATTTCCCTATTTGATCTTGTGAAAATAAAACAAGCCCAATTAAAATTGCTACTGCAACAGAATAATGAGTAAGAATCGAGTCTACTCGATCATCAATTAGCCAAAAGTATTCATAGATTGCAATACCTATCCAAAATAAAACAGGAATAACTAAAATAGATGATTTCTTACCCTTTACAACCTTCTTATCTCCCTTCTTATCCACTGCTCGAAGCTTACTACTACTTCTTGTCCATGGAATCAAAAACAAAGTAAGAATAGCTAAAACTACAAATTTCATCAAAGGCACTGTCCCCTTTTCTTTTGTATTCCCTTTTAGTATAACAAATAAAGGGTATTAAGGTGAAAATAGGAATAGTTATATTTTTTTACTACTTAATACAATCCCGCTCACTACATATAGAATAGATGCAATATAAAAAATTGTACCAATCGTAAAGAAATCTACTAAATATCCCGTGGCAATAACCGCTACTGCTCCGCCAATGGATGTCCACACATGGTATTTTCCAATCTCATAACCAGCCTTTTCCTGCGCAACCTTTCGTGCTAACGAAGTCTTCTCAGTATTACGCTGCACAGCACCTAAAACGCCCATTACAATTTGAAGAATATACACATGCCAAACTTCCGTGGCAATTGGAAAGCAAAGCATTAAAATTGCCATGGACCAAGCGTATATGATTAATAATTTTTTATCACCTACTTGATCAGATACCTTTCCCACTAGTGGATATACAAGCGCTGATGTTAAAGCAAATAAGCCATACGCCCAGCCAAATTGCGAGAAGCTATTTCCAACGTTTCGAAGCAATAATATATAAAAAGGAAATACCATACTTCCTGCCATCATGATGATACTTTGCGAAGCCACAAATCTTCTATATGTCATTTCGTATACTCCCTATAAAATAAATTCACAAATCTCTCTTCTGAATCTACTTCCTTCTTTTTCTTGAGAAATTCTTCAATGCGAGGATATGCCCTCTTTAACTGCTCTTTCGTTGGATAAGAATAATACGGCAAATAGTAACTACCATTATGCTTTAAAGTAACATCAATCATCTTTCGAATGACATCCTCTGTTTTCTTTATCTCACTCTCTGAGCGTCCCTGGTTAATCAAAAGAACCAGCGCAAACATATCATCTTTCGCATAGGACAAAACTGCATTTTCATTCTTTTCCACGTAACGAATCGTAATGTTGAGTAAATTAAACTCTTCTTCATTTAATACGTTACGTAAATCATCTATATACTCTGTGAAAGCATCTATAGGCACAAAGTATTCTTGTAACACTTCGGTCCTATTTGGATTTTCATATTCCATAAAAGCACTATCTGATCTCATAACATTATTACGCGTCTCATACTTTCCATCTGTACGTTCAAAATAACCTCTTTGTATATCCCAAAATGTATTCTTTCCCCAATCACTATAACGTGATAACCCAAGTAAAAATTTCGGTGCAGCTATAATATTTTCTTCCTTTAATTCACTGTACTCTTCTCTCATATTTTGATTTTGTGCCAAAGTATAATCCGTCACATACATCTCTTTTAAAAATGAATTTGGAGCAACAGAAATACGTGCTAAGTGCATACGAACATTCTCATCTCTTTTCACTTTCTCTTTGAAATAAGATGCGTATTCTTTATAATCTATCATTCTCGTGTGCATTTCATATAATTCATCTTCTGTTAACTTCAGCGTCATATCTAAAATAACTCCAAATAAACCGTAACCCCCAATGACATATGGAAATAACTCTGCATTTTCTTCTCTACTTACATTACGTACCGTGCCATCTGCCATTAACAATCTGAATGACTCTACTGTATCAATTAGTGCCTCATGACGAATATCACGCCCGTGTACATTTACACTTAATGAACCACCAACAGTAAAAATATTTTGAGACTGCATGACCTGTACCGCAAGGCCATAAGGATTTATTTTCTTCTGAATATCATTCCAGGTGACACCACTTTGAACTGTAATCCGCTTCTTCTCTGGATCAAATTCTAATATTTTATTATATCCTTTCATATCGAGCATCGTGCCATTCGGATAATATGTCTGTCCTCCTTGGCTATGTTGCATGCCTGCAATGGAAATTTTCTCTCCTGAAACTTTTGCATCTCGCACTAATTTTATTAACGAGTGCTCTTCCGTAGCACTTTCAACACGTTTTATTTTCGTCGGAAGCAATTTACCTACATCACTCATAATGGGATGATCAATTTGTTTTTTATACGTATGTACAGACGTTGCAAGCAAAACCGTATATGCGACAATGACCACTGCTATCTTTCTTTTTTCAAAGGACACTCTCCTTATTAGCAACAAAAAGAGATACCCGTTCTTTCAGGTACCTCTCTTGACAGTGATTACTTTGCTGCTGGCAATTGTATTGGATCAAATTTATCATACGATGTAAACTTTGCATCCGTAATAATATGCGCTTTATCCTCACCATTGCTACTCATAACCATATCTATCTTTGCTGATTCATATTTAAAATCTTTTGTAATAATATATTCCCCATCTATTTCTTCTATCTTTGCATTTTGGCCTTGTAGCATTTGTTTCTGCTTTTCATCCATACTAGCTAACATACTCTCTGTCTCTTGCCCTTTTAATGCAAACTTCAGCTTATAATTATCTCCACTTTTCTCCATCTTCACTTTATTTAAAATTTCCGATGGAATCTCTAAATTATCTACCATTCCTTGAGTCGCGTTCATTCCGTTAGCATTTAATTGTTCCTCTGGTACAGACATAACTTCACCCGTATTAGGATTTTTCAACTGACCAGCAATTTTGCCACCCACATCATAAACAACAACCTCTGTACCAGAAACATTCATTTCAGAACGAGAATTTTTTTTCTTTGGCTCTAGTTGCATTTTGGCCTTTATTACATTCATCTCTGTTCCTTCAGCCTTTATTCCCACATCATATGTCATCGTTACATTTTCTTCGTTTTTAAAAGCTTCATTCGCTTTATTAAAAACATCCTTCGCTGTTAATTCCTTTTCTTTCTGCACAGCTTCTTTTTTCGGTTCATCAGTCTTTTTTGTTTTCTCATTACTACACCCTACTCCTAGACCGACTGCAAGTACTAAACTTGAAATTAAAATAAATTTTTTCATAACGTCCCCTCCTTCCCAAAAATAATATCATCTCTTTTCCTATGAAATCTATATAATTCGTAATATTTATCTTTAAATTTATTTCCTATATAACAACATGTTTGAGAAAAAGTTTAAATATGATGTAAATAATAACAACTCATTTCAGGAGGTCAGGATGAAAGCGATTATTTGCACAAAGTATGGACCACCTAATGTTCTCCAGCTTCAAAATGTAGAAAAGCCTAAACCTAAAAAAAATGAAGTATTAGTTAAAATTCACGCAACAAGTGTATCAACTGGAGATTGTAGAATACGTGGCTTTAATAGCCCCCTCTTATTTTGGATTCCTATGCGGATCATATTAGGTTTCAGAAAACCGAGAAAACCTATACTTGGCGTAGAGTTATCCGGTGAAATCGAAGACATTGGAACAGATGTAACACAATTTAAAAAAGGAGATCAAGTTTTTGCATTAACAGAACTAAACCTTGGTGGTTATGCGGAATACACATGCGTGCATGAAAGTGGATTAATAGCATTAAAACCTACCAATGTGACATATGAAGAAGCTGCCGTTATTCCTTTTGGCGGAACTTCAGCATTGCACTTCCTTAGAAAAGGACAGATAAAAAAAGGGCAACGAGTACTTATATACGGCGCCTCTGGGTCAGTAGGGACAGCTGCCGTACAACTTGCGAAATACTTCGGGGCGACTGTCACAGCCATTTGTAGTAGTTCGAATTTAGATTTAGTAACAGCTTTAGGGGCAGACAACGTAATTGATTATATGAAAGAAGATTTTACTAAGCGGGGCGAGCACTATGATATTATATTTGATGCAGTTGGAAAATATAAAAAGTCTCTTTGTACAGATGCATTAATGCCTAATGGAAAATATGTATCTGTGAACGGAATGATGGCAAAGGTCAGTAAAGAAGATATGAACCTACTAAAACAACTAGCTGAAACAGAAAAGCTAAAGCCTGTTATTGATAGAACTTACCGATTAGAAGAAATTGCTGAAGCTCATATATATGTAGAAAAAGGACATAAAAAGGGGAACGTTTCGATTACCTTAAAATAAAATATATTCTGAAAATATCATTGACAATTCTTTTTGTACGATTTACTATTAGTACCATATTCAAAACTACATACACATACTCTTATCAAGAGTGGCGGAGGGACTGGCCCGATGATGCCCGGCAACCGAGCTTATGACGTATAAGCTAAGGTGCTAATTCCTGCAAAACGAGTTTTCGTTTTGGAAGATAAGAGAGGAATCTATTTCGTCTATTCGGCACCTCTCTTATTTTTGAGAGGTGCTTTTTATTTTGGAACGTATATGAAGGGGGATTTATAGATGAAAAAGGTATTATTAAGCATTGTAAGCGGAGCAGTATTATTATTAGGCGCATGTAGCGTGAGTTCAAATAAAGAGGTAAAAGCATTAGACGAGAAAAAGATTACTGTCGGTGTAACAGGTGGACCACATGAACAAATTTTTGAAAAGGTAAAAGAAGTTGCAGCAAAAGATGGTCTCGAAATTGATATAAAAGTATTTAATGATTATGTAGCGCCAAACGTATCATTAGATGAAAAAAGCCTTGATGTAAATAGTTACCAAACGAAATCGTATTTAGATGTATTTAAAGCTGAACGCAATATGAAATTAGCTGAAGTATTTTCAACAGTAACATTCCCTATGGGCGTATATTCTAAAGATATAAAAGATGTAAAAGACTTAAAAGAGGGCGATGCAATTGCTGTACCAAATGACCCAACGAATGAACTTCGAGCTTTAAAATTATTTGAAAAAGCAGGGGTTTTAAAAGTTGATCCAAAGGCTACAGAAAAAGCGACTGCAAAAGATGTAATTGAAAATCCAAAAAAATTAAAGATTGTCGAATTAGAGGCATCTCAATTACCAACGCAACTAAGTGAAGTGAAAGCAGCTGCAATTAACACAAACTTTGCATTAGGTGCAAAATTAAGTCCAGCGAAAGATTCTATTTTCCGCGAAGGAAAAGATTCACCCTATGTGAACTGGGTTGTTGTTCGTACTGAAAATAAAGATGATGCCGTTGTAAATAAATTAAAGAAAGCTTATCAATCTAAAGAAGTAAAAGAGTTTATCGAGAAAAAATTTGATGGTTCAGTTTTACCATCTTGGTAGGAGCTGACGATAATGATTGAATTAAAAAACATATCCAAAGTATTTACAACAAAAAAAGGGAATGTTGAGGCTCTTAAGTCTACTTCCCTTAAAGTAGAAAAAGGCGAGGTATTTGGAATCATTGGGTATAGTGGCGCTGGTAAAAGTACATTGATTCGATGTGTAAATTTATTAGAAAAACCAACGACAGGAAATATCATTGTAAACGAACAAGACTTAACAACGTTATCGACAAAAGAACTAGCAAAAGCGAGACAAAGAATCGGAATGATCTTTCAAGGATTCAATTTACTTAAAACTGTTACCGTTTATGAAAATATCGCATTACCGTTACGGCTTGCTGGCATTCCAAAAGCAGAAATTGAAAAAAGAGTAGAAAAGTATTTACGCATTGTCGATCTTTTTAATAGAAAAGATGCGTATCCAAGCGAACTTTCTGGTGGTCAAAAACAGCGTGTTGCAATTGCTCGTGCGCTATCACATGAACCTGAAGTGTTATTAAGTGATGAAGCAACGAGCGCATTAGATCCCGAAACAACCGATTCTATCCTTGATTTGCTATTAAAGATTAACGAAGAAATCGGAATTACGATTTTACTCATTACACATGAAATGAATGTCATCCAGCGTATATGTGACCGCGTTGCTGTTATGGAACATGGATCTGTAGTCGAAAGTGGGACTGTAAAAGATATTTTCACAAACCCACAACATGTAACAACGAAGAAATTTGTAAATAGCGCATTTGCAGCGAAAATTCCAGAAGAGGTACAGAAAGAACTACAAAGTACTGGAGAAATTGTAACACTTTCATTTATTGGCACTACTTCAGGGGAACCTGCCTTAGCCGTTGCCACAAAACGTTTCCAAGTGTATCCGAATATTTTATCCGGTAATATTACGCAGTTAAAACATGAAGCATATGGGAAACTAGTCGTTCATATGCAAGGGGAACAAAATGAAATCCACCGTGCTTTATCATTTTTACAAGAGCAAGGAATCATCGTAGAAGGAGGTAGAACAGACTATGGGAAACAAGTCCTTTTTGGATGAATGGGGTAAAGTCATATGGGAAGCTACGATCCAAACCTTTCAAATGACATCTATTTCATTACTCATCTCGATCCTTATTGCACTGCCACTTGGTGTTACACTTGTTTTAACGAGACCTGGTGGACAGCATGAAAATAAAATCATCTATCCTATTCTTAATACGGTTATTAATGTTATTCGCTCTCTTCCATTTATCATTCTATTATTCTTTATTTTGCCTTTTACAAAGTTTCTAATGGGAACGTCCATTGGCGTGCAAGGTGTTATCGTACCGCTTGTCGTCTTCACAGCCCCTTATATCGCACGTTTAATGGAGACAGCTTTACTAGAAGTCGATCGCGGTGTCATTGAAGCCTACCAAGCGATGGGCGTTTCTACTATAAAAATCATTTGGCACGTTATGGTGAAAGAAGCACGTCCCTCCCTTGTACTCGGATTAACAATCGCAACGATCGGATTAATCGGCGCAACAGCAATGGCTGGCCTTGTAGGTGCTGGCGGGCTAGGGGATTTAGCATACCGCTTCGGACATTTACGCTACGAGCCTGAAGTAATGTATGCAACTGTCTTTATTTTAATTATCCTCGTTCAAGGATTACAGTCTTTAGGGAATGATGTTGCACGAAGATTGAAGAAAGATTAAAAAAGAAGGTATCTCACCAAGGTGAGATACCTTCTTTTTTATCTTTTAAATCCACCTTCTGAATGAATAACTTGCCCAGTAATCCACTCAGCTTCTTCACTTACTAGAAATTTAATGAGTCTAGCTGCATCCCTTGGCTCACCAATTCTGCCAAAAGGAAACATCGGCTTTAACCCTTGTTTTATCTCTTCAGTCATCCATCCTGTATCGGTTGGTCCTGGATTAATTGCATTCACTGTTATTCCTAAATGAGCTACCTCTGCTGACAACGTACTAGTAAGAGCATCAATAGCTCCCTTCGTTGTCGCATAAGCTAGTTCTCCTGCCATAGGACCTTGAAATTGCCCCGAAGTAATATTAACAATTCTACCACCATATTTCTTATCAAATCCCCGGGAAAATTGACTACTGAGCAATGTAGTCGCACGAACATTTACCATATAATGCTTATCTAATTCTTCAGCAGTCAACGTAGAGAAATCATTATTCGTAGAATATGCTGCATTATTAATTAATATATGAGGGTGCCCTAATTGTTCAGTAACTTTATTTATAAGCTCTTTCGGTGCATCATTCTGAGTTAAATCTAACTCCATACTTGAGACTTTAACACCGTTTTTTAGTAACTCTTCTTTTAATTGTATTTGTTCATTTTTATCAACGCCCCAAGGCATCTCTTTATCGTAAGCTGTCCAATACGTAAAAAATATATCGTATCCTAATTCAGCTAATTCTTTACAAACCGCTGCGCCTATACCATCTAGACGACTTACCCCTGTAATAACTGCTACTTTATTTTTTAATTGGTTCATCATATACTCCTCCAAGTTTAAAGGACGCATATTTTATATAAGAGATATAAACTTTCCCACAAAAAAGACAGATACATAAAATAGGCACCTATCCTTATAAAAGGGATGTACAATCCAAATATGCATTCCTTGAATGATTTACAGATGACTAAATAAACCCTCGCTTATGAGAGCAAAATTCATCTATCTAGTTTCTAATCATTACAAGTTCATCCACATATTGAGTCTTCGTCTCCTTTACATATATCTCCAAATTTTATTTTAGCACTAAAGATTTAATATTTCAAAAAATAAAAGAACCACTCCTATTTATAAAGTATCGTGTACTATAAACCATAGTGAATAACTAATTTAAATTTAAGTGTATACATTTATCATTACCTATTCGTTGTATAAGTGTAGGGAGGAAAAGTGATGGGAAAAGAAAATATATTTACCTCCTATCTTATCAATCTAGGGGAGGAAGTGTTCAAACTACTACTAGCGAAAGGGGCTATAAAAGAAGATGCAGAAGACATCATCCAAAATACCTTCTATAAAGTATACACATTGCTAGATAATCTAACCGAGAGTAACATACGTCCATGGTTTTTCAGAGTCGCATTAAATGAATACATTGATTTAAAACGCAAAAAAGAACAGCAAAACATCTGCTTAACTGAAGAAATCTATTCAAAACTTCAATATACAGACCGAGAATTGGATACAGTTTTAAATAAAGATGAGATTTTCTATTTATTAAAAGATATAAAATTAGAATATAAAGAAGCCTTCTTTTTAAAATATTATTACGATTTTACATACGAAGAAATCGCTCTAATACTAGATATTCAAGTAAACAGCGTCAAACAAAAATTACATCGTGCACGTAAGACAATTCATTCTAAAGTAGGAGGGAAAAATTAATGGATACTTCTTTAAAAGATGCTTTAAAAAAGGCTAAAAGGAAACAGTTGCTTAAAATCATCATTACCTCTATTATCGTTGTCATGATGCTTATCCCTATCATTTATAAAGTTGGCAATTACTTCGCAGCGAAAAGCTCTACGAAACTTCACGAACATCTCTTTTTACATAACGCAATTGCAGAACCGAATGTACAAATTGATTCTCAAGTAACAAGTAATTCATCTATGTTTGGCGGCAATATTATATCAAACCGTTCCAAAAACATTAACGGTTATGTAGTCCCATGGAACACATTAACAAGTTCTTATGGTTGGTTCCTGACTCATATTGACTTCAATGAGTTAACACCTGGCTTTTATTGGTCAGATACGAATTTCTATGAGTATGATAAACAAACAAAGAATAAATTTGCGACATTTTATAATCCGGCTATTAAAGATTATCACGATGGTGTGCAAAATGAATTAGGTGAAGTTTCACAAATGAACAACTATGTTGCCGAAGTTGCCATCTCTTTCAATCAACCCTATACATTAAAAGAGGTTCAAACAAAAATACCAGATAACTTAAATATCGTATGGCTATATATGACCTCACCAATCAGAGATGAAAGTAAAGGACCTGCTGGTATGCCTGTTTACGGATTCAATCCAGACAAGTCTCCTAAAGAAGCGTACAAAGAGTTCATTGATTCACTTAATCAATACGATGACGATGGACATGACGAAGATATACAGAAGTTTTTAAAAGCAAACAAAAACAAACCATTTGATCAAGTGAAAATTTTAGGTGTTATGCTAACAGGAAAAACGGAAAACTTTAAAGCATTAGAAAACCAAGATTTTATTCGCGGTGCTTCTGTAGGGGTGACTGCGCAAGTTGTTCCTTATATAAAGCCAGAGAAATAATACATAATGCCCAGATACACTAAAAAAACTACATGAATCTGTTTACTATGGGAGCTCTCTACTAAAATAGATAGCTCCCATACCACATTTATTCTTCACCTTCCAAAAATAAATTTCAAAATGCTTTATGTACAATTTTACAAATAAAAAATCATAAACTTGTTCACATTATATCCATTGTGAATTTATTCACAATGGATATATAATAAACTTGTAAATACAATATTGGAGGGATTTCAATGGTTATCAATTTTTTAAGAACTGATAAACGTGCTACTTTCATATTATTACTTTTACTGCTTTACATAGGATATACATGGCTCGCTGCTGGGATAGGCAAAGTCTTCGGACAATCTTTTGACGCAAGCGGTTTTCTAAAGGGTGCTATTGCTCAAGCATCAGGTGACCATCCTGCAGTACAAAGTTGGTGGGCAGATTTTCTTCAACATTTTGTCCTTCCAAACGCAGACCTATTTAGCTTTTTAGTTCAATGGGGAGAAATTTTAGTAGGTCTAGGTTTGATTTTAGGCGGATTAACAAAAACAGCTGCATTTTTCGGAATCATAATGAATCTTTCATTTTTATTAAGTGGAACTGTTAGTGTAAACCCAAACCTGCTTATTTTGACTATGTTCATTTTAGTTGCAGGGCAGAACGCTGGACGTATTGGATTAGATGGCTATGTTTTCCCTAAACTTTTCCGTAAAAACAACCACAGAACATATAAATTAAGTAAAACTGCGTAGTAACAATTTACTTTTAAAATATAAATAAGAAAAAGAGCCTGAATATAGGCTCTTTTTCTTATTTATCCTAATTTAAACTTTTAACGAACCACGAAAACCTCTGGCAGCATAGTAAGAGTCTGCTCCATTGTGGTACACGAAAACATGTCCAAAGCGATAATCGCAAAATAGAGCACCACCAAGCTCTCTAATATCTGAAGGTGTTTGTACCCAACTCGATGATTTCATATCAAAATCTCCAAGTTGTTGTAACTCTCGATATTGTTCTTCCGTTAATAACTCAATGCCCATAGCATTGGCAACATCAATAACGTTATTTTCTGGTTTATGTTTTTTTCTTGATTCTAACGCTTCAAGATCATAACAAAGACTTCTGCGGCCTTTAGGACTCTCCTTTGAACAATCATAGAAAGTATATTCGTCCTTTTCTTCATCATAACCAACAACATCCGGTTCACCACCAGTTACTTCCATTTCGTTAAGTGACCACATTTTTTCATTATTAGTAGTCAGCTTCGCTTCAACTTTAGCCCATTCAAGACCTTCATGGCGGTTCATGTTTTTCTCAAAACGAGCTTGCAATACTTTCAATAACTCTTCACGTTTTTCTACTAGTAAGTCATTTTTATTTCCTGTCATATTAGTCCTCCCTGATTTATGTACTGATAGTAGTTTAAGTATATATTTTATAATAAATCATCTCAATATGAAGACCGTTTCAACCTTATGCCTTGTACAAACATCCCTTACAAATTCCTAAAACCCTCCATACTCTCTCCAAGAATATAGTGTGAAAACCACATCAAGTTCTGCTTCATAATAGCCACATGAACTCCTGGTTGGTCAGAACTATATGCCATTCCTTTAAATATAATTAATTCTGTATCAACTTCCATATCCATTAATCCTTGATATAGATCATATGCATTTGTAATTGGAATTCTTGCATCCTTTTCCCCATGTTGAATTAAGGTAGGCGTACAAGCTGATTTAATATACGTCATAGGTGATGTCTTCGTATATATCTCTGGGTCATTCCATGGAGTATTTCCTAAATACATTCTAATAAAGTAAGGTATATCTGTATTTACATAATGGGTACTCCAGTTAGTGATTCCACCGCCAACTGAAATAGCTTTAAACCGACTACTAAACGTAGAACAGAAAGCTGATACATATCCACCGTTGCTCCATCCCATAACTCCTACTCTATCCTTGTCTACCATCCCTTTTTCTACTAGTTCATCCACTCCAGATATAACATCACCGTAGTCAGCAATCCCCTGTTTTCTATAGTTAGCTTTTAAAAATTCATTACCATAACCTGAACTTCCTCTGTAATTTGGCTCTAAAACGATAAAGCCTTTTTCAACAAACTGTTCAATCGGATATTTCTCATTGAAGCAGTCTGAAAATATCGGAAAAGATGCCCAAGCCGGACCGCCGTGAATTACTACTAATAAAGGATATTTTTTATTAGTGTCAAACTCTACTGGCGTTGATAAAACACCTTCTATTTCAAGACCATCGCTACTTTTCCATGAGATGATTTCCCTGTTACTTCTAAGTTTCCCTTTGAAAAAGCTATTTTCATCCGTTATTTTTTTATCGTCTAAATAGATTTCAAAGGTTTCATTTGTTATTGCCTTATTGTAGGATATATGTTTGCCATCCTTTGTTATAGAAGCATCCATTATAAAGCCATCTACTTTTTCGCTTAATATTTCCACAGTGCCATCTTCGGCTAGCAAACCAATAAGATAATTCGTTTTATTCTGCCACCTAATTAAAACCCCTTTAGCTGTCCACTGTAATGGCATAACCGTACTATCAAAATTTGTTACAGGTTGAATTAGCTCTCCGGTATTTATATCATATATCTCTAAAGTACTATCTTGTATGTGGTTTCTATAGTAATCCTTCTCTCTTATGCTTGCTGTGTAACATATTTTACTGCCGTCAGGAGAAAAGCAAACACTCCCTCCCAACAACTTATCCACATTCAGCTTTTGTAGCTCTCCAGTTTTAATATGGAGTATGTATAGATCTCCATTTATATAATCTGCCATATTTGAGCTTGGTGTCGCCATAAATACAACCTTTTTACCATCATTTGAAATATCAAATTCATGGATATGAAAATCCTTACCATCCGTTAATTGATAAACGACTCTGTTCTCGTGTTCATCTGTATCACCTTCTCTATTTCAATGTAATATAAACAATTATTCTGGTGTTCCTTACCTATATGTTGAAAATCTCCATATAGGTCCTTACGTTTCTTTATCTCCTCACATTCTTTTGACTGCGTAACATAATAAAGACCCTTGCCAGTATGACCCCATTTGAATGTACTGACTCCTTCTTTCTCATCGGTAATTTGAACCTCTCTATAACCATCTAGTGACTTAACAAATATCTGATTTTTCCCATCACCAACTGGACTAAGATATGCGATACACCTAGCATCTGGAGACCATAATGGGTGTGTACTATCTATATCACCATTTGATAATGGGTAACTCTGCTTCTTATCTTTTTCATATATCCATACATGATTCCTATATGTATTGTCTTTCCAATCAGCCGTCTTCTTAACAAATGCTACGTTTTTACCATCATCACTTATGTTTGTACTTGATACGGTTGGTAATGAAATAATCTCTTCTATACTTAGATATGTTTTTTCATTCACTTTCATCAATATACCCCCTTGAAATGTCCATAAATCTCTCATCTCTTTTTGCCGTAATAAAGGAAATTGTTCACGAATACTTAAAATGATAACGGAAAATTCAGATAAATAAAAGTGAAGTCGATAAAGTAAAACTTTAATCTATGGAGTTCTATCCACTTACCAATTCTAGATGTTCTTTTTCGACACAAAAACACCCCTTTTAGATACAAATTTGTAAATTTATTTTAAAGCTATAACTATATGTTGGTTTAGAATAAAATTTGATAAAAATGAAGTCACAAATCTTTATTTAACAACAAAAAAATTCATTTTGAAAAAACGATTGATCAAAATAGAATCACTCTTTTTAACTAAGTATGAGATTTTTATAAAAAAATTTTAATCCAAACTCACTTAGAATCTTTACTTGAAGGAATAAAGCTTCGCATCTTTTTTGTGAACATCGTTAAACTAAGATAAACTTTGACCGTATCTGTAATTAATTGTAAAATATTATACGTAGAAAGGTATTATAAAATAAATATAGAAGGGGTATGTTTTTTAGTTTTAAAGGGGCTAAAGCACATCTATTTTATGTTTTTAAAGGGAGAATTGAAAAATCATATGAAGAATTTCAAAAAGAGTACAGGTAAAATTTTACTAGCATCCGGATTAGTAGTTTCTATGTCAGCTTGTAGTGTAACAAATTTATTTGGAGAAAAAGAAAAAACAAATACTGAATCTGGTAAACAAGAAAGTAAAGAAACTAAGACAGAAGGAACAAATCCAACTAAGTCAGAAGGTAAATCATCTGAAACAAAGGAAAAATCAACTAACTCAAAAGAAGAAAGTAAAGATGTTAAGATGATTATGGTTTTGCCTGAGGATTACCCACAACTTATGGTAGACATTGAAGAAGACTTATTAAGACGTCTAGATTACTATGATGCTTCTGTGAGGGATAATAAAAAGGGAAGTAAGTCAAATGAAGAGGTACGAGATAGTATTAAAGACTTAGATAAAGTATTTAATAAAATAGAGCGTATAGATGCACCAGGAAAATACAAAGAAGATCATAAGGAAATTGTAAAAGCTGTTCAAAAGTTAAAAGAATCTTTCAAAGAAGTATCGAAGTTATTTGATTACTCTAAAACACTTAAAGATACGGATGATGCAATCATAGATAAAGCAAACAATAAATTAGATGAAGCAAAACGCATTTGGAAACCTGTATTTAATAAGTTAAAAGCGGAAGCTAAGGGTGGTTCAACAACTACTTCTACAACAAGTGGTACTAGTTCTTCTAACTCACCGAGTTTATCTAGTGGTAATACAGTTAAAACATACAGTACCCAAGATAAAACTGGTATATTCAAAGGAAAAATTGATACACCAGACGAGGATTCCGCTAAGTTTAAGAATGTACAGAACAACTATAAAGACGGTACAGAGCTTGTAGGTAATTGGGGTATTGATTACGGAGACGGAGTCAAAACTACGTTAGTCCTAAAAGCAGATAAGACATTTGAAACATATGCAAATGGTTCTTATCCAAATAAAGATAATTACTTAACAGGAACATACCAAGCAGACGTTTCTTCCCATCAGTTAACGCTAATGGTGGAAAAAGGAACTCAAAATGGTCAAGAAGTGAAATTAGAAAGACCTATTTATTCATCATATGAGGTTAAAAATTTAGATGGTAAAGCGTTACAGATTTTCCACATAGACGAACAAGTAACAATTTGTTATGTAAAACAATAAATAACTAAAAAAACTCTGTAAAATGATTTTTACAGAGTTTTTTCTTAGTTTTAATTTATTTCAAACGTATAACTATACTTATTAACCTACCAATCTCCTACTCAACAGTAACAGACTTAGCTAAGTTACGTGGCTTATCAACGTCACACTCGCGGTGAAGTGCTGCGTAGTATGAGATAAGTTGTAATGGAATAACTGCTACTAGCGGTGCTAGCGCTTCGTGTACAGCTGGTAATACGAAGCTGTCACCTTCCATTTCTAAGCCTTTCATTGAAATGATACATGGGTTAGCCCCGCGTGCTACTACTTCTTTCACGTTACCACGAATTCCAAGGTTTACGTGCTCTTGTGTAGCAAGTGCGATAACTGGTGTACCATTTTCGATTAAAGCGATTGTACCGTGTTTTAACTCTCCTCCAGCGAATCCTTCTGCTTGGATGTAAGAGATTTCTTTTAGTTTTAACGCACCTTCTAATCCTACGTAGAAGTCTACGCTACGTCCGATGAAGAAACAGTTACGCGTTGTCGCTAAAAATTGTTTTGCTAATGCGTCCATTTCTTCTTTTTGATCACAAAGTTCTATCATTGCATTTGCTACAAGTCCTAGTTCGTGTGTTAAATCGAAATCAAGAACTTCACCTTTTGCTTTAGCAATATCAGCCGCTAAAATTGAAAGTACTGCAAGCTGTGCTGTGTAAGCTTTCGTTGATGCAACTGCAATTTCTGGTCCAGCGTATAACGGAAGTGTATAATCAGCTTCACGAGAAAGCGTAGAACCAGGCACGTTTGTAATTGTTAATGCTTTATGGCCCATTTCATTTGTTTGCACAAGTACTGCACGGCTATCAGCTGTTTCACCACTTTGTGAAATGTAAATGAAGAATGGTCTTTCTGTTAATAATGGCATGTTGTAAGAGAATTCACTTGCCACGTGTACTTCAACTGGCATTTTTGCAAACTTCTCGATAAATTGTTTTCCAACAAGACCTGCATGATAACTCGTTCCACATGCAATGATGTAAATACGATCGCTATCTAAAATCGCATTGCGGATGTCTTGATTTAATTCAATTTCGCCATTTTCATCTTGATACTTTTGAATTATATTACGGATTACAAGTGGTTGCTCATCGATTTCTTTAAGCATGAAATGAGGATATGTTCCCTTTTCAATATCACTTGCGTCTAATTCCGCTGTAAACGGTGCACGTTCAATCGTTTCACCTTGTAAGTTTTTAATTGTAATACTTTCTTTCGTTACGATTACGATTTCTTTATCCATTAGCTCAATAAATTGATCTGTAACTTGTAACATCGCCATAGCGTCGCTTGCCACAACATTAAAGTTGTCACCAACACCTACTAATAGCGGGCTTTTGTTTTTAGCAACATAAATCATGTTTGGATTTTCAGCATCAAGTAATCCGATTGCATAAGAGCCATGTAAAAGAGATAGCGTATTACGGAACGCTTCTTCTACACTTAATCCTGTGCTCACTTGTTGTTCCATAAGCTGTACGATAACCTCTGTATCTGTTTCACTTACGAACGTTACATCTTGTAAATATTCCTTTTTCACTAATTCATAGTTTTCAATTACACCGTTATGAACTAATGTAAAGCGTTTTGATGTACTTTGATGCGGATGCGCGTTTACCTTACTTGGAACACCGTGTGTAGCCCAGCGTGTGTGTCCGATACCTACGCTTGCTGCTACGTTCTCATCTACGATTTCACGAAGTTTTGCGATACGGCCTTTTTCTTTGTATACAACAACACCGTTCTCTGCTTGTACTGCAATACCTGCTGAATCATATCCACGATATTCTAGCTTTTCTAAACCTTTTAATAAAATTTCCTTTGCATCTTGCTCTCCAATAAATCCTACGATTCCACACATGTTTAGTCGCCGTTACAAATGCTTACACTGCTCTGCGAACATGTAACGACATAGTCCGATACCATTTTTATTTATACTAAAAAACGGATTACATATTGCTAGCCCTGTAAGCTTGTAACGGCTTTCACCTTCCTCTCGATTGGGTTTAAGTCCGTATATACTTATACAGCTAGTTTTCATCCGTTCCTCTTCTCTCATCACACTTTCACCTTTGTCCACTAAGTCACCTTAATGATTTAAGTAAAAGTTTGCGGTTGTGATGAACAACCGGGAGTCATCCGCCGAAATCTCGATAAACCCCACCTCGTCAACTACACTATTTGTAGTTCTGGCGCTTTTATAATTTACAATATTTCCTTTGAGAAAAAGAACAAGACCATCTTATAACAAACATGGATAAACCGTCAATGAAATTTTTTTCATCGTCTATAAAACATATGAAAAAGGAGCACTTTTTGTGCTCCTTTTTCATATAAATTCAGCTAATTATTCAGCGCCAACTTCGGCTTTCACAACTTCTACAATGCGATGTACATATGCATCACAAACTTCTTGTGTTGGTGCTTCTGCCATTACACGAATAAGTGGCTCTGTTCCAGATGGACGAACAAGAATACGGCCATCACCGTTCATTTCTTCCTCTACAACACGAATAATTTCTTTAATTTTTTCATTTTCTAATGCTAATTTTTTATCTGTTACACGAACGTTTACTAACAATTGTGGGAATTTCGTCATTTCTCCTGCAAGCTCAGATAATGGCTTTTTCGTCATTTTCATGATGTTTACAAGTTGAAGTGCACTTAACATTCCATCACCAGTTGTAATGTAATCAAGTAAGATAATATGGCCTGATTGTTCTCCACCTAGGTTGTAACCCCCACGCTTCATTTCTTCCATTACGTAGCGGTCACCAACTGCTGTTTTATCACTTGTAATATTATTTGCTTCAAGTGCCTTGTAAAAACCTAAGTTACTCATAACAGTTGAAACAACTGTATTATGTTTTAATTGACCAGTTTCTTTCATATATTTCGCACAAATGAACATAATTTGATCACCGTCAACGATGTTTCCTTTTTCGTCTACAGCAATTAAACGGTCGCCATCGCCATCAAAAGCAAGTCCGATATCCGCACCTTTTTCTTTTACCAATTCAGCTAAGCCTTCTGGATGTGTAGATCCTACACCCTCATTAATATTCATACCGTTTGGAGAAGTTCCCATTGTTGAAATATCAGCTTCTAGGTCTGCAAATAAGTATGGAGCTAGAGAAAAAGTTGCACCATGTGCACAATCTAAAGCGATATGTAGGCCAGAGAAATCTTCTTCAACAGTTTGTTTAATGTACTGTAAATATTTTTGTCCACCTTCAAAGTAATCGCTCACTTGTCCAAGATTAGTACCTGTCGGACGTGGTAGTTCATCAACTTCTTTGTCTAATAAAGCTTCAATCTCAGCTTCTTGCTCATCTGTTAATTTAAAGCCGTCTGAACCAAAGAATTTAATACCGTTATCTTGTACTGGATTATGAGATGCAGAAATCATAACACCCGCTTGTGCATCTAGTGCTTTTGTTAAATAAGCAACGCCCGGTGTAGAAATAACGCCAAGGCGCATTACTTCTGCTCCAGTTGATAATAGGCCTGCTACTAAAGCTCCTTCTAACATATGACCAGATACACGTGTATCACGACCGATAATTACTTTTGGACGATCTGTATCTTTTGTTAATACATAACCACCAAAACGTCCAATTTTGAAAGCTAATTCAGGTGTTAACTCCTTATTTGCAACTCCGCGTACTCCATCTGTACCAAAATATTTACCCATTATGATTCGCTCCTTTTTCTTGCTCTTTTTGATTATCTACTGTTGGTTCTTGACTCGTTTCTTTATCTTTATCTTGATTTTGATTTTGGTTTTGATTCTTTTCCTGTTCTTTTTCTGAATCAGGTTCAGGATTTTTTGGTTTCTCATTTTGATTTTCTTGATCCGTATTTGAATCCGGTTGTTGACCGTTACCCTGTACTTCTTTATCTGGTTTTTCTTTCTTCACAATAGTAACTTTAGCACTTTTTTGTTTTGGCTCTATTGAAATATTACCAGGACCGCTCACTTGAATGGAAATATCTTTCGTCCCTGAGGATACATTTTGCAGATTAATTACCGCTGTTATTTGAGCAGCTGTTATTTTATCTACTATACTTGCTTCTCCTGAAATATCAACACTTATCTTTCCATCTTGCGGCGAAAGTAGCTGAGCAGTAACATCTTTAGACAGTCCATTTTTCTGGATTGGGATACCATCAATCGTTTTTGTTTTCGTTTGTTTTGTTTTTTGCACTCCCACCGAAACCTTCACTTGATTCGGTTTTGCACTTGTTACACCCTTGGGTAATAAAACAGCGGCATCGAATGTTGTAGACTCTGTCAATTGACTAAGATCTACTTCGACCCCCTCTAGAGATTGTATATTATCCAAAATATCTTTTGGACCAGCTATCGTTACTTCTCTCGGTTCAACACTGATATTTGTAACCGCCAATCCTTCTGCTAAACTCCCCTTCTTCGTATACGTTACAGGAACAGTTTTTTCAGTATTATTGGCTGTAGTTTGCGTTGCCACATTCAACGTTACACTAATCTTAGATGGACTTGTTCTTACATTTAAACGTTTTCCTTCTTTATTGTATAATGTAACTTCGGGAGTTTTTGTAACAGTTTTATTAACACCTTTTAAATCAACATACGCTTTGGCAGATGAAATGCTTTCAATTTCTTCTTTCGTCCCAACTACCTCAACAGTATCCGGTTTAAGGCTTGATTTTTCTAGAGTAGCCCCCGCTGGCATCTGATCCTCATTTGATAATTTCAGATCTACATGAACATATTTTCTCGCCTTTTCATGAAGAGTAACTTTAATTGTTGATGGCTGAACTGTTCCTTTCACATCATCTGGAAGCCCGTTCGTTTTTAAAGAAATCTCATAAGTTCCTTTTGGACTATCTCGCAAATCAACCGGTATGTCAAATTGTTTTTTTGCTTTTGCTGTAGCAACTGATGCTTTTGGGCCTTCTAATTTTACTTTAACGCCCTCTGCCGGAATACCACTTACAATATATTTTTCCTCATCATACTTAAGATTAATAGCATAATTAGTTAATGTTTCTTTCGTATCATTTGCAAAAGGTAATATACCTGATGTCGTATTTTTTTCAGTTAACGTCGCTGACATAAAAAGCATACACGCCAATAGTAATGAGATCCCTTTTAAAAACCAATGATTCTCCATTAACTTATCCATGACGCTTTCTCCTCCAATTCCATAAAGACGAAGAAGTCGTTTTTTCGTTTCCACTAAATTCAGCTAATAACATATCTTTCAGCTGTTCTGTCTTCAAATCACGATGCAACTTACCATTTTTCGTTAAAGAAATTTGACCAGTTTCTTCAGACACAACTACTGTAATACTATCAGTAACTTCACTAACTCCCATTGCAGCACGATGTCTAGTTCCTAATTCTTTAGAAATAAACGGACTTTCTGATAATGGAAGATAGCATGCTGCTGCTTTAATTGTACTTCCTTGCATAATTACCGCTCCGTCATGAAGAGGTGTATTTGGAATAAAAATATTAATAAGTAATTCCGATGATACGTTTGCATTAAGCGGAATACCCGTTTCCACATAATCACCCATACCGGTCTCTTTTGACAAAGTAATTAATGCACCAATTCTACGTTTCCCCATATATTCGGTTGCTTTTGCTATCGCTGTTGCAACCATTTCAGGTTCATCATCCTCATGCGTTCCAACACGCGAAAATAAACTCCCGCGCCCTAGCTGCTCAAGTGCTCTTCGCAATTCTGGCTGAAAGATAATAATAACGGCTAAAAATCCCCACGTTAATACTTGTTCAGTTAGCCAAGATAGCGTACGCAATTCAAGGAAAATACTGATCATCTTAACGACGATAATAACTGTAATCCCTTTTAAAAGTTGAACAGCTTTCGTCCCTCGGATTATAAGAATTAGCTTATATATAATAAACCATACAATGGCAATATCTAATGCCGTACTAAGATATTTCAAAATGGTCGTATCTTCAAAAGGCATGCTATCCCTTCCTCCTACTTACGAGCAATTCTATCCATATATTGAAATATTGTTTTATGCTCTATCTGTATGTATTTCCAACAACTAGTTAATTATACCATACATGAAACAAACGACAATTACAAACAACCCCCTTTAGCTCAAATTGGTAAGATGTCAAACATTTTTATTGTACAGTATAATATAAATCATTATTATACGCTTATTTTCAAATAAAAAAAGCAACTTCTCAGTTGCTTTTCTTACATTTATTTTAGTTTTTCACCGAATAAAGAACCCATTAAAGCAACTGCTGTTGTTGCCGTTCTATTTCTCTCATCTAAAATCGTATTTACCTCAACAAATTCAGCAGATGTGATAATATCAGCTTCTGCTAACATTTCCATCGCCAAATGACTTTCACGATAAGATAGACCGCCAATTACAGGTGTTCCAACACCTGGTGCATCATGAGGATCAAGACCATCTAAATCTAATGATAAGTGTACACCATCGGTATGAGATAAATATGCGATTGTTTCTTCCATCACAGCCGTCATCCCCATACGATCAATTTCATGCATTGAGAACACTTTAATACCTTCATTGCGAATGAAATCTTTTTCTCCTTCATCCAATGCACGCGCACCGATAATTACGACATTCTCTTTTTTCACCTTTGGATATGCTCCGTATAAATCTACAAGTGAAGAATGTCCATAACCTAAACTTGCTGCAAGTGACATACCATGAATATTTCCAGATGGTGAAGTTTCCTCTGTATTTAAATCACCGTGTGCATCATACCAAATAACGCCTAAGTTTTTATAATGTTTTGCTACACCAGCTAATGTACCGATAGCAATACTATGGTCACCACCTAATACAAGTGGAAAACGACCTTCTTCTATAATATGATCCACCTTACTTGCTAATTCATTACATACAGTTGCAACTTGTGTAAGGTTTCTTAATTTTGTATTTTCATCTATCTCATTTTCTCTCTCTATACATATATCTCCCATATCTTTAACGTCATATCCAATTTCTTCAATTCTTTCAATTACCCCTGCATAACGGATCGCGCTCGGTCCCATATCAACTCCACGACGCATCTGTCCTAAATCCATTGGAACTCCAATAACTGAGATTTCTTTTTTCATAGATAGTATCCCCCTTTTATGCCTTCACTAAATATTTTAAATCTTTTATATAGTCTGACTCAACTCGACATTTTTCTGTATGGATATACAATTTATTCACTTATATTCACGTTGAAAACCAAATTTTAAGACTATTCTATGTATAAAGTTAACTTAATGAAACAATCGCAATCACTATTATTAAATAATAATAAAACACTCCTATATTTAGAAGTGTTTTTCTGATGCTATTTTCCATACTGTTGCAATATTCTTCGTTGTCATTTCAATATTTTCTTCTGCTACTTTATATGCTTCTTCTAGTGTCATCGGTCTCGTTGTAATACTAAATACCGCATCTATTCCTTTCTCGTACACAGCTGAATAATCAGATGATACAGACCCTCCAATAGCAATTACAGGCACAGAAAAACGTTTTGCACGCCCCGCAACACCCACAGGAGCCTTTCCATATGCAGTTTGTTTATCTATTCTACCTTCACCAGTTATAATAAGATTTGCATCTTCTATATGTTTATCGAAATTTGTATAATCTAATACAATTTCAATGCCCCTACGCAAGTCTCCCTTTAACACTGAAATAACAGCCGCTAACATTCCTCCCGCTGCCCCTGCACCAGGTATTTCAGATACATCAAAAGATACATATCGTTTAAGCATATTCGCATAATGTTGTAAATTTTCATCTAGCTCTTTCATCATCTCTATATTTGCACCCTTTTGTCTCCCAAATACGAAAGATGCTCCCTGCATTCCGACTAATGGATTATCCACATCACATGCCGCTTCTATCTTTACCCCCTTTAAGCGTGGGTCCATTCGTGAAAAATCAATAGTAACAATCGAGTGTAATGTGCCTCCAGATGGATCTATTACTTCACCCTTACCATTTATAAACCTTACTCCTAAAGCCGCTAACATACCTGCCCCGCCATCATTTGTAGCACTTCCTCCAAGTCCTAAAATTATGTACTCCACTCCTTGATTTAGCGCATGTAATATAAGTTCTCCTGTTCCTTTTGTCGTTGTAATAAGTGGGTTGCGCTTTTCAACTGGAACGTGCTGTAATCCTGATGCTGCTGCCATTTCAATAAACGCTGTCTTTTTATCTTTAGAAATGCCATAAAAAGCTTGTATACCTTCTCTAAGCGGTCCTGTCACACTAATTGATATAATTCTCCCCCCTGTAGCATCAACAAGTGATTCAACCGTCCCTTCTCCTCCATCTCCAATTGGTATTTTCACATACTCTGCATTAGGAAAAATTGCTCTAAAACCTCTTTCAATAGCTCCACATACTTCTATAGCTTTTAGGCTTTCTTTATATGAATCAGATGCAATAACAACTTTCACAATTATCTCCCCATCCCTTATTTTTACGTTTTCTTCATTTTAAACGACAAGTATAAAAGTTGTCTTTTTAAACACAAAAAAAGCTTACATCGTATGATGTAAGCTTTTTTATTTAGATGGAGCCTAGCGGGATCGAACCGCTGACCTCCTGCGTGCAAGGCAGGCGCTCTCCCAGCTGAGCTAAGGCCCCTTATTAATTAAGCGGAAGACGGGATTCGAACCCGCGACCCCAACCTTGGCAAGGTTGTATTCTACCACTGAACTACTTCCGCAAAAATGATGAGCCATGAAGGACTCGAACCTTCGACCCTCTGATTAAAAGTCAGATGCTCTACCAACTGAGCTAATGGCTCGTAAATGGCTGGGCTAGCTGGATTCGAACCAGCGCATGACGGAGTCAAAGTCCGTTGCCTTACCGCTTGGCTATAGCCCATTAATATTTACTAGTATGGTTATCTTTTCAAAAAAATAAACCCTCTCAGGTTATTTTAAAGAAAATGGTGGAGGGGGGCAGATTCGAACTGCCGAACCCGAAGGAGCGGATTTACAGTCCGCCGCGTTTAGCCACTTCGCTACCCCTCCGACATTTTAAATATATATGGTGGAGGATGACGGGATCGAACCGCCGACCCCCTGCTTGTAAGGCAGGTGCTCTCCCAGCTGAGCTAATCCTCCAAAAGTGGTGACCCGTACGGGATTCGAACCCGTGTTACCGCCGTGAAAGGGCGGTGTCTTAACCACTTGACCAACGGGCCAAAAAAGTTTTAAACCTATTCCCAAGCTTCCAACCGGGCTTGAACCGGTGACCTCTTCCTTACCATGGAAGTGCTCTACCAGCTGAGCTATGGAAGCATAATGGCTCCGCAGGTAGGACTCGAACCTACGACCGATCGGTTAACAGCCGATAGCTCTACCACTGAGCTACTGCGGAATAATATTAGCCTGGCAACGTCCTACTCTCACAGGGACAAGGTCCCAACTACCATCGGCGCTAGAGAGCTTAACTTCCGTGTTCGGTATGGGAACGGGTGTGACCTCTCTGCCATCATCACCAAACTATGAAGGCATATTCCTTCAAAACTAGATAACATTTGCTACATATTATATGGTTAAGTCCTCGATCTATTAGTATTCGTCAGCTCCACATGTCACCATGCTTCCACCTCGAACCTATCAACCTGATCATCTTTCAGGGATCTTACTAGCTTACGCTATGGGAAATCTCATCTTGAGGGGGGCTTCATGCTTAGATGCTTTCAGCACTTATCCCTTCCGCACATAGCTACCCAGCTATGCCCTTGGCAGAACAACTGGTACACCAGCGGTGCGTCCATCCCGGTCCTCTCGTACTAAGGACAGCTCCTCTCAAATTTCCTACGCCCACGACGGATAGGGACCGAACTGTCTCACGACGTTCTGAACCCAGCTCGCGTACCGCTTTAATGGGCGAACAGCCCAACCCTTGGGACCGACTACAGCCCCAGGATGCGATGAGCCGACATCGAGGTGCCAAACCTCCCCGTCGATGTGGACTCTTGGGGGAGATAAGCCTGTTATCCCCGGGGTAGCTTTTATCCGTTGAGCGATGGCCCTTCCATGCGGAACCACCGGATCACTAAGCCCGACTTTCGTCCCTGCTCGACTTGTAGGTCTCGCAGTCAAGCTCCCTTATGCCTTTGCACTCTACGAATGATTTCCAACCATTCTGAGGGAACCTTTGGGCGCCTCCGTTACACTTTAGGAGGCGACCGCCCCAGTCAAACTGCCCACCTGACACTGTCTCCCGGGTCGATAAGACCCGTAGGTTAGAATTTCAATACAGTCAGGGCGGTATCCCACCAGCGCCTCCACCGAAGCTAGCGCTCCGGTTTCAATGGCTCCCGCCTATCCTGTACAAACTGTA
>NZ_CP147983.1:89745-149745 GCF_045291115.1 Bacillus sp. PPSBB_2 | reverse complement strand
ATGTAATACAAGTAATTGATATGCATTACATAACAATAGCGGTATAACCATTAAATATAACCAATCTGTATCATTAATCCGAAGCGCCGGTACCCATTCAAGGATCGTTACAACAACCATAAAGAACAGAGCTGGCACAAATGCTTTTTTATTTGTTTCTTTACTTTTTACATAAGCAACAATTGCTCCAAACACAAATAACATTCCAGCAACAAGTATATTATTCCCTAACGAGACTTCCCCATTTGCAATAAGTACAGATCTTAAATACACAAAATCAAATAATACGAATGCAATAAAGAAGAGCTGGACTGCATTCCATAAAGAAGATGAGCGAAACATCCCTAGTCCAAAACGGTGGATTGTTAAATATGCAAAGAATCCCATTTGACTTATAACACTAAAAATAAATCCTACACCCATCAGCCAGAAAGATACTGCTAAAATCTCCTTACCGTCGAAATTTTGAAAAAATTTATCATACTTGTCCCACTCCAAAACAAAACCAATAATAACTGTGCTAATCCCACCAAGAAACAACGTCGTTAAAAATAGTCGTACCCACTTGCGGCTATTCACAACACATCCCCCATTATCCTTATATTTCTAATTAAATTGTATCAATGACAATTTCAAAAAGCTAGCCATGTTCATGTATAAATTCCTTAAAGATATTTATATTAAAAAGAGAGAACTGTGCTGAAAGGAGTTCCAACTTATGAAACGGATGCTATTCATTTTCGTTTCTTCTTTTCTACTTATCGCACTTGCAGCATGCGCACAAGGAAAAGAAACGAAATCCGAACTAGATTACGATCAAACAAAGAAAATGATTGTTGATATTTTAAAAACAGATCAAGGTAAGAAAGCTATTCAAGATGTATTAACTGATGAAAAAATGAAACAAGCACTCATACTAGATGAAACAGTAGTAAAGAAAACGATTGAAGATGCCATGGTATCCGATAAAGGGCAACAATTCTGGGAAAAGCTCTTTAAAGATCCTGAGTTCTCATCAAAATTTGCTAAAAGTATGGGGAAAGAACAAACTCAATTAATGAAAACCTTATTAAAAGACCCTGAATACCAAGCAGGCGTTATAGAAATTATGAAAAATCCTGAAGTAGAAAAAATGATGTTACAAACAATGAAGAGTAAAGAATACCGTCAATATCTACAACAAGTACTAACAGAAACTGCTGAAAGTCCACTCTTCCAAGCCAAGATGATTGATATCATTAGTAAAGGTGTGCAAAAAGCTGAAAAAGGCGGATCTGGCAAGAAAGAAGCAGGCGGTGACGGTGGTTCTCAAGGCGAGAAGAAGGAAGAACAGTAAAAAATAATAACTATAATAACGAGTGGACAATTTATATATTGTTCACTCGTTATTACTTTATCTTGCTATTAACAGACAAAATGGACCCCTCTAATTAAGCGAAAGGTTTACTAGCAACAAAAGCCTTATTGTTGTCAGTAACAGGTGAACCCCACTGATTAAAGTTTCACTTTATTTTTGTGTAACAGCTGTTTTATCAATTACTGTTTCAGCTATTTTACTATAAATAATGCCCGTTGTATGTGTATCTTCATATACTGAAGGAGCAAAGTCTTCTTTATTCCAATCGGGTTGTTGCAGTGGAATACGACCAAGAACATTCGTTTGTAATTCGGTAGCTAACTTATCTCCCCCACCTTTTCCAAATACATATTCTCTCTCACCAGTTACCTTACTTTCAAAATATGCCATATTCTCAACAACACCAAGAATACTATGTTCAGTGCGCAATGCCATCGCTCCAGCACGCGCTGCTACAAACGCAGCTGTTGGATGAGGCGTCGTTACAATAATCTCTTTGCAAGATGGCAACATTGAGTGCACATCTAACGCAACATCACCTGTGCCTGGTGGCAAATCTAGTACTAAATAATCTAAATCGCCCCATTCTACTTCTGTGAAGAAGTGGTTTAACATTTTCCCAAGCATAGGTCCTCTCCAAATAACTGGTGCATTATCCTCTACAAAGAAGCCCATTGAGATTACCTTTACACCTAAACGTTCCACCGGAATTATCTTGTCACCTCTTACGATAGGACGTTTTTCTATCCCCATCATGTCTGGCACACTAAAACCGTAAATGTCCGCATCAATAATACCAACTTTTTTTCCTAAACGAGCTAAAGCAACTGCAAGGTTAACGGAAACAGTTGATTTTCCCACGCCACCTTTTCCACTCGCTACTGCTAAGAATGTTGTTTTTGAATTAGGTGACAATAAAGATTCACTTTGCTCTTCTTCTTGTTCCGGTGCAAACTGAGCTAATTCCTCTTCTGTAAATTCTGCAAAACGAAGTCCAACTGTTGCTGCCCCAAGTTCTTTTACTAACTTTACAATTCCAGACTGCAACTGCATTTGTTCCGCTGTACCGGTTTTTACGATTGCAATTTTGACACTCACATGTTCCTTCTCTGGCTTGACTGTTACCTCTTTAATTGCACTTGTTTCTTTTAATGTTTTATGTAAAAACGGATCTACAATCCCTTCTAACGCTTCAACCACTTGCTCTTTCGTTACCATAATTAGCCCAGCCCCCTGTATGAAAAATAACGTAATGTTAATTGAATTTATCTCTGCTTATCCTTGAAATAAATGCGTTTACATTTCCAGTATAACATATTTTCCGAAAACTTCGTTAACGAGAGAAGCTCAAAAAAATCCTCCTTATTCTGGAGGATTTCCTTTTTCCGTGAAATAACGTAATATACCACGGTATATTGCAGCTGCTACCTTTTGCTGATATTTCTCCGAATTTAACATATACCTTTCGTTCACATTCGATAAAAAGCCAGCTTCAATTAAAGCACCTGGTGTTTTAGAATACTTTAATAAATATACATGCGAAATTGTCTTAGCAGAACGATTCGTGTTCTCTAAACTTGTTCTCAATTCAGCCTGTATAAATTTTGCAGCACGTTCATTTTCAATCGAAGAGCGGTAATAGAACGTTTGTGCACCTTTCGATCCACTACTAGTTAAAGCATTTAAATGAATACTTGCAAAAAAGTCTACATCAGGTTTATTGATGATTTCTACACGTTTTTTTAAATCCTCTGCTTTACGTCTACTATATGACTTTGTATCTTTGTTAGCTAAATCATAATCTCCCTCACGCGTTAAAATAACTAGTGCACCTTGTTCTTGTAAATAGTCTTGTACCTTTTTTGTAATTTCAAGCGTAATATCCTTTTCTATAATATCCTTTCCACCAACAGCCCCTCCATCTGGTCCACCATGCCCAGCATCTAACACAATTACTTTCCCTGATAAGGGTAAATTCCAAGCTCGCCACGATTTTGTAATTTGAAATTCTTGCTTGACTAAAAAAAACAATACAACCGCAGCGAGTGCAAAAGAGATAATTCGAATTCTCTTCATACCTTTCCTCCTCCAGCTAGTCCCTCTAATTACTTATATGGGACAAGAGGAAAGTTTATGCTTGTCTTAATGAAGCTTTAATCGATATCTTCTTTCACCTTTTTCATACCCTTCTTGCCACCACAATCCTATAAACTGCTGACAAGATTCAAAAAGTAACTCCTCATCTTTCAACTTTATTTCTCGCATAGTCATACTCGTTAAAAATTGAAATAGCGTTTCAATTAATTGTTGTTCTTCTTCTAAAGCTCTATATTTCACATCAAAAAACGATTCACCATAATAACCAAATTTACTGTATCTCGCTCCTAATAAATAAGATTCTATCCCTAATTCAATACAGTAATCTTCATACTGACGATGAAGCTCTTGCATTTGAAAGGCATCACGAATATTTGAACGCAATGTTTTTAATGATAATTCCCGCAACATCTTCCGCTCGTATTTTAACTGCTTTTCTTTTTGTTTTTCTTGTAAGCTGACAATGACATTCATAGTACATATAAACCTCCCTAATACGTATTAGTCTAAACTTCTAAAGAAGAAGCATACGCGTGGCGGGAGCACTAAAATATTCCAAGCTATAAAAATTGCAAAAGAGGAATGAAACATAAAAAACCCCAACCAAAATGGTTGGGGTTTGTAGTTCGCAAAAATTAACGTTTTGAGAACTGAGGTGCACGACGTGCGCCTTTAAGACCGTATTTTTTACGCTCTTTCATACGTGCGTCACGAGTTAATAGACCTGCACGTTTTAATGTTAGACGGTATTCTGGATCAGCTTTTAATAAAGCGCGAGAAATACCGTGACGAATAGCACCAGCTTGACCAGTGTATCCACCACCATTTACGTTTACAAGTACATCGTAGTTACCTAAAGTTTCTGTTGCAACTAGAGGTTGTTTCACTACTTCACGTAATGCAGCAAATGGGATATAGTTTTCAAAATCACGACCGTTAATGATAACGCGTCCTTCGCCTGGAACTAGGCGTACGCGCGCTACTGAACTCTTACGACGTCCAGTGCCATAGTATTGAACCTGTGCCAAAGTAAGCCCTCCTTTAATTAATTATCCGCGAAGTTCGTAAACTTCTGGTTTTTGTGCTTGGTGTGGATGCTCTGCTCCAGCATACACGTTAAGTTTCTTAGAAACTTGACGGCCTAAGCGTCCTTTTGGAAGCATGCCTTTAATTGCAAGCTCTAACATTTGTACAGGGTAGTTTGTACGCATTTCAAGAGCTGTTCTTTGCTTAAGTCCACCTGGGTGGTTAGTGTGACGGTAGTAAATTTTATCGTTTAATTTATTACCTGTTAAATGAATTTTCTCAGCGTTAATAATAATTACATGATCACCCGTGTCAACGTGTGGTGTAAATGTAGGTTTGTTTTTACCACGTAAAATGGATGCTACTTCACTAGCAAGGCGACCTAAAGTTTGACCTTCAGCATCAACCACATACCATTTACGCTCAACTTCGTTAGCTTTTGCCATAAAAGTCGTACGCATGTGTTTCCCTCCTCGTTATCTTTTCCATAGAAAAAATCTATTGTTTATCTTAAACACGATTTCCTTCCGGGGCTAATCGTGGTTTTAGAAACAATACCATATGTTATGATATACTTTTGAGTTTCTAATGTCAAGCAAATGTTACACCAGGATTAGTTGTTATAGTTTACCTCCCATAAGTAAAGCCCATGACCTGGAGCCATCTTTCCAGCAAACTGACGATTTTGTTTCGCTAAAATCTCTGGAATGCTATCAGGATCAAGCTTTCCTTGCCCTACGCTAAGTAACGTACCAACAATAATTCTGACCATATTATATAAAAATCCATTACCTACAAAACGAAAAATTATTTCATCATTTTGTTCAATTAACTCGATTTCATAAATTGTTCGCACTTTATCTTTTTTGTCAGTTTTTGCCGAACAAAAAGAAGTGAAATCATGTGTTCCAATAAAATAAGGAATTGCTTTTCTTATAGAGTTGATTTCGAGCGGGTATGGATATTGATATACGTAATTTCTACGGAATACATCCGCAGTCTTTGATAATAATACACGATAACGATATTCTTTTTTCTCAACACCGTAACGTGCATGAAATTCTTCTGTTTTTTTCTCTACTTGCCTAATAACAATATCATCTGGCAACATTGTGTTTAAAGCATTAATCCATTGCCATTCTTCAAGAGACAAAGGAGTATCAAAGTGTATTACTTGTCCTTTTGCATGAACTGTAGAATCTGTTCTACCAGATGCCTGAACACGAACAAGTTCTCCCTTATGCAATTTCTGCAATGCTTTTTCTATCTCCTGTTGAACAGTACGATGGTTCGGCTGAATTTGATAACCACAAAAATGCATGCCATCATATGCAACCGTACATTTTATTCTATCCATTTCTCTATTCTCCATTACGATCGCACCCATGCCAAAATACAAGCTAAACAAAATAAGCTGACAATCGTTACTGTATCGCTTGTTTTCCAGCGTAGTTGCCTAAATTTAGTACGTCCTTCACCACTTTGATATCCACGAGCTTCCATCGCAATGGCTAAGTCCTCTGCACGCTTAAAAGCACTGATAAACAGAGGAACGAGCAGTGAAATAATAGCTTTCATTCTATCTTTTATCGGTCCCCCGGCAAAATCAATACCACGTGACGCTTGTGCTTTCATTATTTTACTCGTTTCATCCATTAATGTCGGGATAAAACGAAGAGAAATTGACATCATTAATGCGATTTCATGAACAGGAACCTTTATACGCTTCAACGGCTTTAATAACGTCTCCAAACCATCTGTAATTTCAATAGGTGTCGTCGTTAACGTTAATAATGTCGTCATTAAAATAATAACGAAGAATCGTACAGAAATGTATATCCCTTGCTCTAATCCTTTTTCATATATCGAAAACCAACCAAGCTGGAATAGTACATCCCCCTCTTTATTTGTAAAAATATGCAGGAAAAATGTAAAAAGAAAAATCCATAAAATTGGTTTTAAGCCCGAAAGTACATAACGAATCGGCACTTTTGCAAAAAATAAAGCAATGAGTGCATAT
Source organism: Bacillus sp. PPSBB_2 (assembly GCF_045291115.1). NCBI lineage: Bacteria > Bacillati > Bacillota > Bacilli > Caryophanales > Bacillaceae > Bacillus > Bacillus sp. PPSBB_2. The sequence continues at coordinate 143,245 of NZ_CP147983.1, read as the reverse complement.
AAAAATAAAAATCCATATGAAATCGCATTATTTGCTAAGAAAACAACAAATACATATAAAAAGACAATCAGCAGCTTCGTACGTGGATCAAGTTGATGAATAAGTGAATTCCCCGGGATATATCTCCCAATAATCAACTGCTGCATGATTCATGACCACCTTTTCGTAACACCTGCACAACTTCATGAGTAAGATCCTCTAAAGATAAGGTAGCCTTTGGAATTGAAATACCAAACTTCTCTTCAATTGCACGTTTATACTTTAATGACATAGGAAGATCCACACCAATTTTCTCTAGTTCATCAGCATGTGAAAATACTTCCTCTGCACTTCCTTGCAAAAAGACCGTTCCTTTATGCATAACTACAATCTGCTCCGCATACTGAGCAGCATCCTCCATATTATGCGTTACAAGGATGACTGTAAGACCCTTCTCCTTGTGCAGCTTATAAAACATCTCCATAAGTTCGTTCTGCCCTTTTGGATCTAGTCCTGCTGTAGGTTCATCTAATACAAGCACTTCAGGTTCCATTGCCAGTACACCCGCTATAGCAACACGTCTCATTTGTCCACCACTTAATTCGAACGGAGAACGTGCTAACAGTTCTGGTTCTAGCCCTACAAGTTCAATTGCCTTTCTAGCCTTTTGCCTTGCTTCGTCTACAGATACTCCAAAATTAGTAGGGCCGAAACAAATATCTTTCTCCACAGTCTCTTCAAACAACTGATGTTCTGGGAATTGAAAGACAACCCCTACTTTCTTACGTAGTGGCTTTAGCTTTTTTTCTTTCTTTCCTGCCGAAATCAAATGTTCACCAATTTGAACTGTACCATTTGTCGGCTGCAATAAACCATTTAAATGTTGAATCATCGTCGACTTTCCTGAACCAGTATGACCGATAATGGCATAATAGCCCCCACTTGGAAACGACACGTCTACATCATAAAGTGCGCGTCTTTCAAATGGAGTTTTATATTGATAACGATGTTCTACTTTTTGGAATGTAATCTCCAAAGTTCGTTCACCAAGCTTTCCATTGTAAGATGCGTATTTTGCAAGAGAATTTCATTTCTTTTTAATAATTCTGCTATTTTCACCGAAAACGGTACATCTAAGCCAATTTCTTGGAGCATATGAGAGGATTTGAAAATTTTTTCTGGAGTCCCTTCCTCTAATATTTCTCCCTTATTTAAAATAATGACACGATCTGACTGTGCCGCTTCTTCTAAATCGTGCGTAATTGATAACACGGTAATACCTTTTTGAGTAACAAGTTGTCTAACCGTTTCTACTACTTCACGTCTCCCTTGAGGGTCTAACATTGACGTTGCTTCATCTAATATTAAAATAGATGGTTGAAGTGCTAAAACGCCTGCTATTGCCACTCGCTGCTTTTGCCCACCAGATAAGGAATGAGGCTCATCATTAAGAAAATCTTCCATACGGACAAGTTGTAAGGCCTGTTCTAATCTTTCAATCATTTGTTCTCTTGGCATTCCGATATTCTCCAAGCCAAATACAACATCATCTTGCACTGTCGTTCCAACAAATTGATTATCTGGATTTTGAAATACCATTCCAATTTGTTTTCGAACATCCCATACCGTTTCCTCTGATAAAACCATTGTATCATTTACTGTAATAGTCCCTGCTTCTGGCAAAAACAAACCATTCAATAATTTTGCAAGTGTAGACTTTCCTGAACCGTTTTGACCAATAATAGATACCCATTCTCCCTCATATAAGGAAAATGAAACATCTTTTAATGCATAAGTGGCTGCCCCAGGATATTGAAATGATATATTTTCTATCCGAAGTTTCTCTTTTTTCAATAGAAGGCACCCTTTCCTTCGCCAAGTTAGCCTATTTTTATATTTAAAAAAAAGGGCCATGACCAGTTTCTTGAAAAGAACTGTCCTGCCCTTTTAATTATCATTATACTAACTCGATAATTACCATTGGTGCTGCGTCTCCGCGACGTGGACCAATTTTTGCAATACGAGTGTATCCGCCTTGGCGCTCAGCATAGCGTGGAGCTACATCAGCGAATAGTTTTTGAAGTGCATCTTGACCAGTCTCAGCGTTAGCTACTTCATTGCGAATGAAAGCTGCTGCTTGACGACGAGCATGAAGATCTCCGCGTTTACCTAAAGTGATCATTTTTTCCACTACAGAACGAAGTTCTTTTGCACGAGTTTCTGTCGTTTGGATGCGCTCGTTGATAATTAAATCAGTAGCTAAATCACGTAACATAGCTTTACGTTGCGCACTTGTACGGCCTAATTTTCTGTATGCCATTCGTAGTTCCCTCCTTTGTTGATGGGTTTAAATCCTCAGTCGTCTTTACGTAAACCTAAACCTAATTCCTCAAGTTTATGTTTAACTTCTTCTAAGGATTTACGTCCTAAGTTACGAACTTTCATCATATCTTCTTCTGTTTTGTTCGCAAGCTCTTGTACAGTATTAATTCCTGCACGTTTTAGGCAATTATAAGAACGAACAGAAAGGTCTAGTTCTTCGATAGTCATCTCAAGAACTTTCTCTTTTTGATCTTCTTCCTTCTCGACCATAATCTCAGCATTTTGTGCTTCATCAGTTAAACCAACAAAGATATTTAAATGCTCAGTTAAGATTTTGGCACCTAAAGAGATAGCTTCTTTTGGCCCGATGCTTCCATCCGTCCATACATCAAGCGTAAGCTTATCATAATTAGCCACTTGTCCGACACGTGTCTTTTCCACTTGGTAAGTCACACGTGATACTGGAGTATAAATAGAATCAATAGGAATTACTCCTATTGGTTGATCTTCGCTTTTATTTGCATCAGCTGGCGTATACCCACGGCCACGCTTTGCAGTTAAACGCACGCGGAAATGCGCATCTTTTGCTAACGTTGCAATGTGTAAATCTGGATTTAAGATTTCTACATCACTATCGTGAGTAATATCAGCAGCTGTGACAATACCTTCGCCCTGTACATCAATTTCCAACGTCTTCTCTTCTTCAGAGTAGATTTTAAGAGCTAACTTTTTCAAGTTTAAGATGATCGTCGTAACGTCTTCTACTACGCCCTCAACTGTTGAAAATTCATGTAATACGCCATCGATTTGGATAGCAGTAACAGCGGCACCAGGGAGTGAGGATAAAAGAATACGACGTAAGGAGTTACCCAAAGTAGTACCATATCCACGCTCAAGCGGTTCAATTACGAATTTACCATATTTAGCATCTTCGTTAAGTTCAACCGTTTCGATTTTCGGCTTTTCGATTTCAATCATTAACTAAACCCTCCTTCAAAACGTCGAAACCCCGGTTAAACAAAGGTATAACCCCTGTCTAACCGAAAGTCCCCCTTAGGCAGTTCCCGATTGTGCACAACAAGCGATGTTTCTGTACGAAATTTCTCGATAATGCATCATATCCATTATAGACAAAAGGGAAAATTCTATACAGAAAAATTACACACGACGACGTTTTGGTGGACGACATCCATTATGAGGAACTGGAGTAACATCTCTAATTGCTGTTACTTCTAGACCTGCAGCTTGAAGAGCACGAATTGCAGCTTCACGACCAGCACCAGGACCTTTAACAGTAACCTCTAAAGTTTTTAAACCGTGTTCCATTGCAGCTTTAGCAGCAGTTTCAGCAGCCATTTGCGCAGCGAATGGAGTAGATTTACGAGATCCACGGAAACCAAGTGCACCAGCACTAGACCAAGAAAGTGCGTTACCGTGAGTATCTGTAAGTGTTACGATTGTGTTGTTGAAAGTAGAACGAATATGAGCTATACCAGCTTCAATATTCTTTTTCACACGTTTTTTACGAGTGTTTGTTTTACGTGCCATTGTTAGTTCAACCTCCTTTACTTATTATTTCTTTTTATTTGCTACTGTACGACGTGGACCTTTACGTGTACGAGCATTGTTTTTAGAGTTTTGACCACGAACTGGTAAACCACGACGGTGACGAAGACCACGGTAAGAACCGATCTCCATTAGACGTTTGATGTTAAGAGATACTTCACGACGAAGGTCTCCCTCAACTTTAATACGATCGATGATATCACGGATACGTCCTAATTCGTCTTCCGTTAAATCACGAACTCGTGTTTCTTCAGAAATACCTGCTTCAGCAAGAATTTTTTCAGCAGTTGTGCGACCAATGCCGAATACGTAAGTTAAAGAAATAACAACGCGTTTGTCTCGAGGAATATCTACACCTGCGATACGTGCCATTACGAATGCACCTCCTTCTGATTAACCTTGTTTTTGTTTATGTTTAGGGTTTTCACAAATAACCATTACTTTTCCACGTCTACGAATAACTTTACATTTTTCGCAGATTGGTTTAACTGACGGTCTTACTTTCATGTCTCGAACCTCCTTAAAGATTACGGAGTGCTATATTATTTAAAACGGTACGTAATACGACCACGATTTAAATCGTACGGAGATAATTCTACCGTAACTTTGTCTCCTGGTAAAATACGAATGAAGTTCATACGGATTTTACCAGAAACGTGAGCCAATACGACATGCCCATTCTCTAATTCTACTTTGAACATAGCATTTGGCAACGTTTCAAGAACGGTACCTTCGACTTCAATTACATCATCTTTAGCCATTCAATAGTTCTCCCTTCTTCAAATCAGTAACATTTTACACTGCTCTGAAATCCCGGAGAGCCAGCTACTTATAAAGTGGTAAGGATTTCGTATCCTGCTTCTGTAAGAGCAATCGTGTGCTCAAAATGGGCACACCATTTACCATCTACCGTTACCACTGTCCAGTCATCAGATAGTGTTTTTACATATCGTCTTCCTTGATTCACCATCGGCTCAACACAGATGACCATTCCCGGCTTTAATCTAGGGCCTCTATTTGGTGGACCATAGTGCGGGATTTGAGGGTCCTCATGTAAGTCTTGCCCGATTCCGTGACCAACATACTCCCTAACGATCGAGAATCCATTCTCTTCAGCATGGGTTTGAACCGCATGTGAGATATTTGATAATCTCTCGCCTGGTTTTACTTGTTCTAGACCAAGATACAACGATTTTTCTGTGACATCAAGTAGCTTTTGAACAGATTCAGAAATGTTTCCAACTGGATACGTCCATGCAGAATCTCCATGGTACCCATTGTATTTCGCACCAATATCGATACTGATGATATCGCCCTCTTTGAGCTTGCGCTTCCCTGGAATTCCGTGTACAAGCTCTTCATTTACAGAAGCACATATGCTCCCCGGAAATCCGTTGTATCCTTTAAAAGATGGCGTAGCACCATATTTTTGAATCGTCTTTTCCGCTATTTGATCGAGCTCTTTCGTTGTAATTCCTGGAGTAATGTGCTGTTTCAACTCTTGATGAGTCAAAGCAACGATCCTGCCAGCTTCTCGCATGATTTCTATCTCGCGAGGAGTTTTGCAGATTATCATTACGCTAAGCCTCCGATGAGAACATCGATATCAGCAAATACTTTATTGATATCTTGCTCACCATTAATGCTTTGTAAGTAACCAAGCTCTTCGTAGAAATCAAGCAAAGGTTTTGTTTGCTTAATATTTACATCTAAACGATTTGCTACAGTTTCTTCATTGTCATCAGAGCGTTGATATAATTCGCCACCACATTTATCGCACACATCAGCTTTTGCTGGTGGATTGAATTCTAAGTGGTAAGTCGCACCGCACTCTTTACAAATGCGACGGCCTGTAAGGCGTTTTAATAACAACCCTGAATCCACATTAATGTTTAAAACATAGTCGATTTTTTTGCCAAGATCTTTCATAATTTCTTCAAGAGCTGATGCTTGTGCAACAGTTCGTGGGAAACCGTCTAGTAAGAAACCTCTTACGCAGTCGTCTTGACTTAAACGTTCACGAACGATTCCGATTGTAACTTCATCTGGAACAAGTGCACCTTTATCAATAAAAGATTTTGCTTGTAGACCCATTTCAGTTTCAGCCTTCATAGCTGCACGGAACATGTCTCCTGTTGAAATGTGAGGGATGTTATACTTGGCAACAATCTGTTCGGCTTGTGTACCTTTACCAGCACCAGGAAGCCCCATTAAAATTAAGTTCATCCTTGTTCCCCCTCAGAGTACATGAGCATGTAGGGAAGACAATTCTTCCCACTTACTCACTGCTTGATAAACCCTTTGTAATGGCGTTTTACCAGTTGGCTTTCTAGCTGCTTCATTGTTTCTAAAGCAACGCCGACAACGATTAACATACTCGTTCCACCGATCTGTGCAGATGGAGGAAGATTTCCCAATTTCGTAAAGATAACTGGTAAGATTGCAATCGCTGCTAGGAAAATTGATCCTACAAAGGTCAAACGATACAAGATTTTTGTTAGATATTGTTCCGTATTCTTACCCGGACGAATACCTGGAACATATCCACCTTGCTTGTTTAGATTCTCTGACATTTGCTCTGGATTAACCTGAACAAATGCATAGAAATATGTGAAGGCTACAATGAGCGCAACATATATGATCATTCCCACTGGGTGAGAATAGTTAAAGTTTGCAATAATCCACTGCGATACATCATGTTTCGGGAAGAACTGTGCAATAGTCGGAGGCGTAATTAAGAATGAAACAGCAAAAATTACTGGAATAACACCAGCACTATTTACCTTAAGCGGTAAATGTGTGTTTTGTGCTCCAGCATAACCACCATTTCCTCCTGTTACACGCTTCGCATATTGAATTGGGATCTTTCTAACAGCCTGTTGAATGAAAATAACACCCACAATAACTGCTAGCACAGCTAGTAAAATCAATGCAACTTTAACGATACTCATGAACAATTGATCTCCGATATTTTGAAACTGTTGCTGATACACTTGAGATATAACACTTGGGATCGCTGCGGCAATACCGCCAAAGATAAGGATGGAAATACCATTACCTACACCTTTAGCTGTAATCTGTTCACCTAACCACATTAAAAATGCAGTACCAGCAGTCAGTACCGTAGCAATGTATAAATAAGTGCTCCAACCTGGATTCAAAATTAATTGTCCACCTACCATACCGTTAAAACCGATTGACATACCAAACCCCTGAATAAACGCAAGAACAATTGTAAAGTAACGCGTGAATTGCGTTAATTTACGACGGCCCATTTCACCTTGCTTCGACCATTCCGAAAATTTAGGAACAACATCCATCTGCAATAATTGCACGATGATGGATGCTGTAATATACGGCATGATTCCCATCGCAAAGATGGAGAAGTTTTTCAAGGCTCCACCGCCAAATGTATTTAGAATACCTAAAGCATTTAATTGATCTTGTGCCTTCAGTACGTCTCCATTTGTAAATGGCACGGGGATAAACGTGCCAATCCTGAATACGATTAACATCGCTAAAGTGAATAATATTTTACGTCTTATCACAGCAACGCGCATAAAGTTGGAGATTGTACGAAACATTAGATCACCTCAACTGATCCGCCAGCTGCTTCAATTGCTTCTTTAGCACTTGAAGAGAACTTGTGCGCTTTAACAGTTAGTTTTTTCTCTACTGCTCCGCTTGCAAGAACTTTAACACCGTCGTTTAACTTGCTGATAACGCCAGTTTCCAGCAATAATTCAGGTGTTACTTCTGTACCATCTTCAAAACGATTTAACGTTGATAAGTTTACAATAGCAAACTCTTTACGGTTAATGTTTGTGAAGCCGCGTTTTGGTAAACGACGGAATAATGGAGTTTGACCACCTTCGAAGCCAAGACGAACACCGCCGCCAGAACGTGCGTTTTGTCCTTTATGACCTTTACCAGCAGTTTTACCGTTACCAGAACCGATACCACGACCGACACGGTTACGTACTTTACGAGAACCTTCTGCAGGTTTTAATTCATGAAGTTTCATTCCCAGGCACCTCCTTATATTAATGAGTTATCCTTAAGCTTCTTTTACAGTTACAAGGTGAGAAACTTTGTTGATCATACCAAGAATAGCAGGAGTTTCTTCCTTAACTACAGTTGAATTCAACTTTTTAAGACCTAAAGCTTCTACCGTCGCACGTTGATCTTGTGGACGACCAATTACACTACGAGTGAGGGTAATTTCTAACTTTTTCGCCATTTGTTTTCCCTCCTTAACCTAGTAGCTCTTCTACAGATTTACCGCGTAATTTTGCAACATCTTCAGCGCGCTTAAGTTCGCTTAATCCGTTCACAGTAGCGCGAATCATGTTGATTGGTGTGTTAGAACCAAGAGATTTCGAAAGAATATCTTGTACACCAGCTAATTCAAGGACCGCACGAACAGGTCCACCAGCAATAACACCAGTACCCTCAGCAGCAGGTTTTAAGAATACTTCACCAGCGCCAAAATGACCGTTGATTGTGTGTGGAATTGTTGTACCAACTAATGGTACAGCGATTAAGTTTTTCTTAGCGTCTTCGATAGCTTTACGGATTGCGTCTGGTACCTCTTGTGCTTTACCAGTACCGAATCCAACATGACCGTTTTTATCGCCAACTACAACTAGTGCAGCAAAGCGGAAACGACGACCACCCTTAACAACTTTCGCGACACGATTTATCGTAACTACACGTTCTTCAAGTTCTAATTTACTTGGGTCAATGCGATGCATCAATTTTCCCTCCTTTGACCATTAAAATTGTAATCCAGCCTCACGAGCAGCTTCAGCTAGAGCTTTAACACGGCCATGGTATAAGTAACCACCGCGATCAAATACTACTTCTTTAACGCCTTTCTCTACAGCACGCTTAGCAACTGATTCTCCAACTTTCGTAGCAGCTTCAATATTGCTAGTACCGTTAAGAGCAAGGTCTTTATCAAGAGTAGATGCACTTACTAACGTTACACCATTCACATCATCAATAACTTGAGCGTAAATATGTTGGTTAGAACGGAACACGTTTAAACGTGGACGCTCTGCAGTACCAGTAAGTTTAGCACGTACACGTGCATGTCTTTTCTTACGAGTCGCATTTTTATCAGCTTTAGTGATCATTCTTGTCACTCCTTTCTCTCACCTAACGGGTTTACTTAGCAGTTTTACCTTCTTTACGACGAACAACTTCGCCTTCGTAACGAATACCTTTACCTTTGTAAGGCTCAGGAGCACGTACAGCACGGATGTTAGCAGCGAATTCGCCAACACGTTGCTTGTCGATACCTTTAATTACGATCTTAGTTGGTGCAGGTACTTCAACTTCAAGACCTGCTTCCGGAGTCATTTCTACTGGATGAGAATAACCTACGCTTAATACAAGTTTATCACCTTGTTTTTGAGCACGGTAACCAACACCGACTAATTCAAGTCCGCGTGCGAAACCTTCAGTTACACCTTCAACCATGTTTCCGATTAAAGCACGAGTTGTACCGTGTAATGCACGGTGTTCCTTCTGTTCAGATGGACGCTCAACTGTTAATGTATTCTCTTCAATTTTGATAAGCATATCAGCATTGAAAGTACGAGTTAATTCACCTTTAGGGCCTTTTACTGTTACAGTATTGTCTTCTGCAACTGTAATAGTAACACCTGCAGGGATTTCAAGAATCTTTTTACCAATACGAGACATGTGGTCACACCTCCGTTCGTTTTAAATATATATTACCAAACGTATGCTACTACTTCTCCACCAGTTTGTAATTGACGAGCGTCTTTGTCTGTCATTACTCCCTTAGATGTAGAAACAAGAGCGATACCTAATCCGTTAAGTACACGTGGTACTTCGTCAGCTTTAGCGTAAACGCGTAAGCCAGGTTTACTGATACGTTTTAATCCAGTGATTACACGTTCATTGTTTGCACCATATTTCAGGAAAATACGAAGGATACCTTGTTTGTTATCCTCGATGTATTCTACATCACGAATGAAACCTTCACGTTTTAAAAGTTCAGCGATCTCTTTTTTGATTTTAGAAGCAGGAACCTCTAATTTCTCATGACGTACCATGTTCGCATTACGGATGCGAGTAAGCATGTCTGCAATTGGATCTGTCATCACCATGTGTTTTACCTCCTTCCCATTTGTGGGTTTTACCAACTAGCTTTTTTAACACCAGGAATTTGACCTTTATATGCAAGTTCACGGAAACAAATACGGCAAAGTTTAAATTTGCGGTATACAGAATGCGGACGACCGCAGCGTTCGCAACGTGTATACTCTTGTACTTTAAACTTAGGAGTACGCTTTTGTTTCGCTATCATAGATTTTTTAGCCACGTTTTCGCCTCCTCTACTTAGCGTTGGCTTCCATTATTTTTGGAATGGCATACCGAATTGTGTTAACAGTTCACGAGCTTCTTCATCAGTTTTCGCTGTAGTAACGATTACGATGTCCATACCGCGGACTTTGCTTACTTTATCATAATCAATCTCAGGGAAAATAAGTTGCTCTTTAACACCTAATGTATAGTTTCCACGACCATCGAATGATTTCTTAGAAACACCACGGAAATCACGTACACGTGGTAAAGAAACTGATACTAATTTGTCGAAGAACTCATACATTTGCTCGCCGCGTAAAGTTACTTTCGCACCGATTGGCATACCTTCACGAAGACGGAAACCAGCGATTGATTTTTTAGCACGAGTTACAACAGGTTTTTGACCTGTGATTTGTGTTAATTCTTCTACTGCGTTGTCTAACGCTTTTGAGTTAGATACCGCGTCACCAACACCAGTGTTGATTACGATCTTTTCGATTTTTGGTACCTGCATTACAGATTTATAGTTAAACTTGCTCACTAGAGCAGGAGTAATTTCCTTTTGGAACTTCTCTTTAAGGCGATTCAATGAAGTGACCTCCTTTCTTAAGAAAATTATTTATCTAATAATTCACCAGATTTTTTTGCAATACGAACTTTTTTACCATCTTCTACTTTGAAGCCTACGCGAGTAGGTTCACCTGTTTTCGGATCTAAAATCATAACGTTAGAAACGTGAATAGGTGCTTCTTTAGTAATAATTCCACCTTGTGGATTTAATTGAGATGGCTTAGAGTGCTTCTTAACGATATTGACACCCTCAACGATAACACGGTTTTGCTTTGGGAAAGCCACAAGGATAACGCCTTGTTTTCCTTTGTCTTTACCAGTGATTACCTGTACTTTATCACCTTTTTTTACATGCATCTTAATTCTGCACCTCCTTAGCAAGGCAATACCTTAAATTATAGAACTTCTGGAGCTAAAGAAACGATCTTCATGAAGTTGCTATCACGTAATTCACGAGCTACTGGTCCGAAGATACGAGTACCACGTGGGCTCTTATCGTCTTTAATGATAACCGCTGCGTTTTCATCAAATTTGATGTAAGAACCGTCCGGACGACGAGCTCCGCTCTTCGTACGTACTACTACTGCTTTAACAACGTCACCTTTTTTAACAACGCCACCTGGTGTTGCTTGTTTTACCGTAGCAACGATAATGTCACCAATGTTAGCATATTTACGACCAGAGCCGCCTAATACTTTAATTGTTAAAAGTTCACGTGCACCAGAGTTGTCAGCAACTTTCAAACGAGATTCTTGTTGGATCATGTTATGAAACCTCCCTTCGGACTAAAAATTCCGATTCGTCTATTTAGATAATAACCGCTTCTTCAACGATTTCAACTAAACGGAAACGCTTAGTAGCAGAAAGCGGGCGAGTTTCCATGATTTTAACGATATCGCCAAGTTTCGCTTGGTTTTGCTCATCATGGGCTTTGTACTTCTTAGAATACTTAACACGTTTTCCGTACAAGGAATGAGTTTTGTAAGTTTCAACTAAAACTGTAATCGTTTTGTCCATTTTGTCAGACACTACACGACCAGTATAAACTTTGCGTTGGTTACGTTCGCTCACTATGCAAACCTCCCCTCAATTTATCGATTAATTCCGATCTCTCTTTCACGAACTACAGTTTTCATACGAGCAATTGCTTTACGCACTTCACGAATGCGAGTTGGATTCTCTAATTGTCCTGTAGCAAGTTGGAAGCGAAGATTAAACAACTCTTCCTTTAAAGCTTTAACTTTTGTTTCGATTTCGGCAGTGGTTAATTCACGAATATCATTAGTTTTCATTAGATTCACCACCATTTTCTTCACGTTTTACGAATTTACATTTCACAGGTAACTTGTGAGCTGCAAGACGTAATGCTTCGCGTGCTACCTCTTCAGATACACCCGCGATTTCGAACATAATTTTCCCAGGTTTTACTACTGCTACCCAGCCTTCTGGTGCCCCTTTACCGGAACCCATACGTACTTCTAGAGGTTTTGCAGTGTAAGGTTTAGAAGGGAAAATTTTAATCCATACTTTACCGCCACGTTTCATGTAACGAGTCATTGCACGACGAGCAGCTTCGATTTGACGGTTTGTAATCCATGAAGCAGCTTGTGCTTGTAAACCGAATTCACCGAAAGCAATTTCAGTTCCACCTTTAGCACGACCACGCATTTTACCACGATGCTCTCTACGATATTTTACGCGTTTTGGCATTAACATATTATTTTCCTCCTTCCTCAGAAGCTTTCTTTTTTGTAGGAAGGACTTCTCCACGGTAGATCCATACTTTTACGCCTAATTTACCGTATGTTGTATCAGCTTCAACTGCTGCATAGTCAATATCAGCGCGAAGTGTATGAAGTGGAACAGTTCCTTCACTGTAAGATTCTGCACGAGCGATATCAGCTCCGCCAAGACGACCAGAAACCTGTGTTTTAATACCTTTAGCACCTGCACGCATAGCACGTTGAATAACTTGCTTTTGTGCACGACGGAATGATACACGGTTTTCTAATTGACGAGCGATGTTTTCGCCTACTAATTTAGCGTTAAGATCAGCTCTCTTAACTTCTAAAATGTTGATGTGTACACGCTTGCCTGTTAATTGGTTAAGAGCTTTACGAAGTGCTTCAACTTCAGTACCACCTTTACCAATTACCATACCAGGTTTTGCAGTGTGAATTGTAACATTTACACGATTTGCTGCACGTTCGATTTCTACTTTAGCAACAGCAGAATCTTTTAAGCGTACATTAATGTACTCACGGATTTTGATGTCTTCATGTAATAATGTAGCGTAATCTTTCTCAGCGAACCAACGAGATTCCCAGTCACGGATAACGCCGACACGAAGACCAATTGGATTAACCTTTTGACCCATCGATTATCCCTCCTTCTTTTCTGATACCACAACTGTGATGTGGCTTGTGCGTTTGTTAATTTGGCTTGCACGACCCATTGCACGTGGACGGAAACGTTTTAACGTTGGACCTTCGTCAACGAAAACTTTTTCTACAACTAGGTTGTTAATGTCCATCTCATAATTGTGCTCTGCATTTGCGATTGCAGATTTTAAAACTTTTTCTACAACTGGAGAAGCAGTTTTTGGTGTGTGGTTAAGGATAGCAATCGCTTCACCCACTTGCTTACCTCGGATTAAGTCTACTACTAAACGAACTTTACGAGGAGCAATACGAACTGTTCTCGCTACTGCTTTAGCTTGCATTGAAGTGCCTCCTCTCATTATCTTCTAGTTTTCTTATCGTCAGCAAGGTGACCTTTGTACGTACGAGTTGGTGCGAATTCACCTAACTTATGGCCAACCATATCCTCAGTGATGTACACAGGTACGTGTTTACGACCATCATATACAGCGATTGTGTGTCCGATGAACTGAGGGAAGATTGTTGAACGGCGAGACCAAGTTTTAACAACTTGTTTTTGCTCAGATGCAACTAATTTTTCCATTTTGCTCATTAAGTGATCATCGACAAATGGTCCTTTTTTTAAGCTACGAGCCATTTTGGTGCCTCCCTTCGTGATTGGCGTACGGTTCTAGAAATGAACCGTACTACAATCCCATTATTTTTTACGACGACGAACGATAAATTTGTCAGACGCTTTGTTTTTCTTACGAGTCTTGAATCCAAGAGTTGGTTTACCCCATGGAGACATTGGAGACTTACGTCCGATTGGAGAACGTCCTTCACCACCACCGTGTGGGTGATCAACAGGGTTCATTACAGAACCACGAACTGTTGGGCGTTTACCTAACCAGCGAGAGCGACCTGCTTTACCGATTTTGATAAGTTCGTGTTGTTCGTTACCTACTTGACCGATTGAAGCGCGACAAGCAGATAATACAAGACGTACTTCACCAGAAGTTAAACGTACAAGTACGTATTTACCTTCTTTACCAAGTACTTGAGCAGATGTACCAGCAGAACGAACTAATTGTCCGCCACGACCAGGCTTAAGCTCGATGTTATGAACAACAGTACCTACTGGAATGTTGATTAATGGTAATGCGTTACCGATTTTAATGTCAGCTTCTGGGCCAGACATAACTTCCATACCTACTTCTAAAGATTTAGGAGCAAGAATGTAACGTTTTTCACCGTCAACGTAGTTAATTAATGCGATATTCGCAGAGCGGTTTGGATCGTATTCGATCGTAGCAACGCGTCCTGGAATTCCATCTTTGTTACGCTTAAAGTCGATGATACGGTATTGACGCTTATGTCCGCCACCTTGATGACGTACAGTGATTTTACCTTGGTTATTACGACCAGCCTTCTTGCTTAAAGGAGCAAGTAATGACTTTTCGGGTCTATCAGTCGTGATTTCAGCGAAATCATTCGTAGTCATATTACGACGACCGTTAGTAGTTGGATTATACTTTTTGATTCCCATCTCAATTTCCCTCCTTCTTTAGTAAGAATTAAACGCCTTGGAAGATTTCGATTTCTTTGCTGTCAGCAGTTAGCTTAACGATTGCTTTACGACGACGGCTAGTAAAACCAGCGTGACGACCAACGCGTTTTGCTTTCGGCTTGTAGTTCATGATGTTCACTTTTTCTACTTTAACACCAAAGATCGCTTCAAGAGCATCTTTAACTTCTGTTTTATTAGATTTAACGTCCACATCGAACGTGTATTTTTTTTCAGCCATCATTTCCATAGAACGTTCAGTGATAACTGGGCGCTTAATGATATCACGAGGATCTCTCATTATGCAAGCACCTCCTCTACTTTTTCCACTGCCGCTTTTGTCATGATTAGCTTATCATGATGAAGCACGTCTAAAACGTTTACGCCATCAGCAGTGATTACTGTTACTCCAGGGATATTGCGAGCAGATAACTCTACAGATTCGTTTGCATCAGCAGTTACGATAAGAGCTTTCTTCTCAACAGTTAATCCTTTAAGTACTGCTAGCATATCTTTTGTTTTTGGTGCATTTAACACTAGGTCTTCAAGAACTACAATGTTGTTCTCAACTACTTTAGTAGCTAATGCAGATTTGATTGCTAAACGACGAACTTTCTTAGGAAGTTTGTACGCATAGCTTCTTGGTGTAGGTCCGAATACCGTACCACCACCACGCCATTGAGGAGAGCGGATAGACCCTTGACGAGCACGTCCAGTTCCTTTTTGACGCCATGGTTTACGACCACCACCGCGAACTTCAGAGCGAGTTTTTACTTTGTGTGTACCTTGACGTAAAGATGCACGTTGCATCATTACAGCTTCGAAAAGTACAGCTTCATTTGGTTCGATACCGAAAATAGCTTCAGCTAATTCGATTTCACCAACCTGTGAACCAGTTTGGTTATATACAGTAACTTTTGGCATTGGAATTCCTCCTTCCTATTGTGAATTATTTGCTAACCTTCACAGCGCCTTGAACAACTACAAGAGATTTCTTAGCACCTGGAACGTTACCTTTTACTAGTAATAAGTTGCGCTCAGTGTCAACTTGAACGATTTCTAAGTTTTGGATAGTAACTTGGTCTCCACCCATACGCCCAGCAAGTTTTTTGCCTTTGAATACACGGTTCGGAGCAACTGGGCCCATTGAACCTGGACGACGGTGATAGCGAGAACCATGAGACATAGGTCCGCGAGATTGTCCGTGGCGTTTGATAACACCTTGGAAACCTTTACCTTTAGAAATTCCTGTTACATCAACGATTTCACCTGTAGCGAATACGTCAACTTTTACCTCTTGACCAACCTCTAATCCGTCCACGTCTGCATCGCGGATTTCGCGAATGAAGCGCTTAGGAGTTGTAGATGCTTTAGCAGTGTGGCCTTGTTCAGGTTTGTTAGTTAACTTTTCACGTTTATCTTCAAATCCTAACTGGATTGCATTGTAGCCATCAGTTTCAGTTGTTTTCTTTTGAAGAACAACGTTTGGATTAGCAGCGATAACTGTTACTGGGATTAACTCACCGTTCTCAGCAAATACTTGAGTCATACCGATCTTTCTTCCTAAGATTCCTTTGGTCATGAGTTACACCTCCTACATTTTTAAGTTATATAAATTATAGTTTGATTTCGATATCTACACCAGATGGTAAGTCTAAACGCATTAATGAATCTACTGTTTGTGGAGTAGGACTCACGATGTCGATTAGACGTTTGTGCGTGCGCATTTCGAATTGCTCACGAGAATCTTTGTACTTATGAACAGCACGAAGAATTGTGTAAACAGTTTTTTCAGTTGGTAATGGGATCGGACCAGAAACTGTTGCCCCAGAACGCTTAGCTGTTTCTACAATTTTCTCAGCTGACTGATCAAGAATACGGTGATCGTAAGCTTTTAAACGGATACGAATTTTTTCTTTTGCCATTATTTTCCCTCCTTCGTTCGCCTATTTCTAAAATAGACCTTCTCCATGGAAATTTCCCCACACCATGCCATGGCAAAGCGGCCGGGTGTGTCAGCAACCTTCCACTTCATCGCAGTCAAAGACCAACATTGTCTATTATACAATGTTATTCGTCTAGATGCAAGCATCTTTTTGTTTGCATCTGCTTTTCTCTACTTTTGCTATTATACATGGCACTTTAAAGAATTTCAAGTTTTCATCTAACAGAATTCATTTTACAGTTTCTGGATTATCTTTTGTCGTTTTTATATTACTATAGAAGAAACTCGTCAAAACAAAAAACACCCTCTTCTTCCTTATATAAACGCAAACAAAAAACCTAAGGGAAAATCCCTTAGGTTTTTTTATATCAGTTAAGATTACTCAACGATAGTAGCAACTACACCGTAACCTACTGTACGTCCACCTTCACGAATAGAGAATTTAGTTCCCTCTTCGATAGCGATTGGAGCGATAAGTTCGATAGTCATTTCGATGTTGTCACCAGGCATTACCATTTCAGTACCTTCTGGTAATTGGATGATACCAGTTACGTCAGTTGTACGGAAGTAGAACTGAGGACGGTAGTTAGCGAAGAATGGAGTGTGACGTCCACCTTCTTCTTTAGATAATACGAAAACTTCAGCTTTGAATTTAGCGTGAGCTTTTACAGAACCGCTTTTTGCAAGTACTTGTCCACGTTGGATGTCTTCACGAGCAACCCCACGAAGTAAAGCACCGATGTTGTCTCCAGCTTGAGCTTGGTCAAGAAGTTTACGGAACATCTCTACACCAGTTACAGTTGTAGAAGCATTTTCTTCAGCAAGACCGATGATTTCTACTACGTCACCAACTTTAACGATACCGCGCTCAACACGACCAGTAGCAACTGTACCACGACCTGTGATAGAGAATACGTCCTCTACAGGCATTAAGAATGGTTTGTCAGTTTCACGTTCTGGAGTTGGGATGTAAGCATCAACTTCAGCCATTAATTCAATGATTTTTGCTTCCCAATCAGCTTCTCCTTGAAGAGCTTTAAGAGCAGAACCTTTGATTACAGGAATGTCGTCGCCTGGGAATCCGTATTCAGATAATAGGTCGCGAACTTCCATTTCTACTAATTCTAATAATTCTTCGTCATCTACCATGTCGCATTTGTTTAAGAATACAACGATGTAAGGAACACCTACTTGACGAGAAAGAAGGATGTGCTCACGTGTTTGAGGCATTGGGCCATCAGCAGCAGATACTACTAAGATACCGCCGTCCATTTGAGCAGCACCAGTGATCATGTTTTTAACATAGTCAGCGTGACCTGGGCAGTCAACGTGTGCATAGTGACGAGTTTCAGTTTCGTACTCAACGTGTGCAGTTGAGATTGTGATACCGCGCTCTCTTTCTTCTGGAGCAGCATCGATTTGATCGTATCCGCGTGCTTCAGCACCACCAGCTTTTGCAAGAACTGTAGTGATCGCAGCAGTTAATGTAGTTTTACCATGGTCAACGTGGCCGATTGTACCGATGTTAACATGGGGTTTAGAACGTTCGAATTTAGCTTTAGCCATTCTAAATTCCTCCTTAGTTTATATAGGTTATTTTATATTTAGACTAGAAAGTGAAACTTACGTCCCACTTTCTAAGCTTACATAAGTAGTTATACTTGAACAATCGATAAAAATCAATTATTCACCTTTATTTTTTTTGATAATTTCTTCAGAAACAGACTTTGGTACTTCTTCATAGTGGTCAAACACCATAGAGAATGTTCCGCGTCCTTGAGTGTTAGAACGTAATGACGTTGCATAACCGAACATTTCAGAAAGTGGAACCATAGCGCGAACAACTTGTGCGTTACCGCGAGCTTCCATACCTTCTACACGTCCACGACGAGATGTTACGTCACCCATAATGTCACCCATGTACTCTTCAGGAATTACAACTTCAACTTTCATCATTGGCTCAAGAATTACTGGGCTACATTTAGAAACCGCAGCTTTAAGTGCCATAGATGCAGCGATTTTGAACGCCATCTCAGATGAATCGACATCATGGTAAGATCCGTCAACTAATGCAGCTTTAATGTCAACTAGTGGATAACCAGCTAGTACACCATTTTTAAGTGCATCTTCAAGACCTGCTCCAACAGCTGGGATGTATTCACGAGGAACTACACCACCGACGATCTTGTTTTCGAATTCGAATCCTTTACCTTCTTCGTTAGGTTCAAACTCAATCCAAACGTGACCGAATTGTCCACGACCACCAGATTGACGAGCGAACTTACCTTCAACTTTCGCAGCAGCGCGGAAAGTCTCACGGTATGCTACCTGAGGAGCACCAACGTTTGCTTCCACTTTGAATTCACGACGCATACGGTCAACGATGATATCAAGGTGAAGTTCACCCATACCAGCGATGATAGTTTGGCCAGTTTCTTGGTCAGTGTGAGCACGGAATGTTGGATCTTCTTCAGAAAGCTTAGATAATGCTGTACCCATTTTATCTTGGTCAGCTTTAGATTTTGGTTCGATAGCTACAGAGATAACTGGCTCTGGGAATTCCATAGACTCAAGGATAACAAGGCTCTTCTCGTCACAAAGAGTATCACCAGTAGTAGTATCTTTTAAACCTACAGCAGCAGCGATATCACCAGCGTAAACTGTTGAAATCTCTTCACGGCTGTTAGCGTGCATTTGTAGGATACGACCTACACGCTCACGCTTACCTTTAGTTGAGTTTTTCACGTATGATCCAGAGTTTAACACACCAGAGTACACACGGAAGAACGTTAACTTACCAACATAAGGGTCAGTCATGATTTTGAATGCTAAAGCTGCGAATGGTTCTTCATCGCTAGACTTACGTTCTACTTCTTCATCTGTATCCGGTAGAGTACCTTTAATAGCAGGTACATCTAGTGGTGATGGAAGGTAGTCGATAACTGCGTCTAACAGAATTTGAACACCTTTGTTTTTGAATGCAGAACCACAGATTACTGGGAAGAATTCTACAGAAGTTGTAGCCTTACGGATACCAGCTTTAAGCTCTTCTACAGTGATTTCTTCACCTTCTAGGTACTTCATCATCATTTCTTCATCAAGCTCAGCTACCGCTTCAATAAGTTTTCCACGGTATTCTTCAGCTAATTCTTTGTGCTCTTCAGGAATTTCAACACGTTGAATGTCTGTTCCTAAATCGTTACCGTACATGTAAGCACACTCTTCAACAAGGTCAATGATACCATTGAACTCATCTTCAGCACCGATTGGTAACTGAATTGGATGTGCGTTTGCTTGTAAACGATCGTGGATTGTTCCTACAGAGTATAAGAAATCTGCACCGATCTTATCCATTTTGTTAACGAATACGATACGAGGTACGCCGTAAGTAGTAGCCTGACGCCAAACAGTTTCTGTTTGTGGTTCTACACCAGATTGCGCATCAAGTACCGCTACAGCGCCATCAAGTACGCGTAAAGAACGTTCTACTTCTACTGTGAAATCTACGTGTCCTGGAGTATCAATGATGTTTACACGATGACCTTTCCATTGTGCTGTAGTTGCAGCAGAAGTAATTGTGATACCACGCTCTTGCTCTTGCTCCATCCAGTCCATCTGAGATGCACCTTCGTGAGTTTCACCGATTTTATGAATACGTCCTGTGTAGTACAGAATACGCTCAGTTGCTGTTGTTTTACCAGCATCGATGTGAGCCATGATACCAATATTACGAGTGTTTTCTAAAGAGAACTCTCTTGCCATTTGGTGTCTTGCTCCTTCCATATATGGATTGGATTTTTTTATTTTAAGTAGCAAAAAAGCCACTTTATATTGTTACACATGTCAGTATGTCCAGTACTCTCATTATGTAAAACGAGCGCCCGATGAAAGGGAGAGGCATTCTCCCTCTCCACACTTCCATAAGCGACAAATAAAGCGGTTTATGCTTACATTTATTTTACGTTGAATCCTACCAACGGTAATGAGCAAATGCTTTGTTAGCTTCTGCCATTTTATGAGTGTCTTCACGTTTCTTAACAGATGCACCAGCGTTGTTAGCTGCATCTAAGATTTCGTTAGCAAGACGCTCTTCCATAGTTTTTTCACCACGAAGACGAGCGTAGTTTACTAACCAACGAAGACCTAAAGTTGTACGGCGTTCTGGACGAACCTCAACTGGAACTTGGTAGTTAGCACCACCAACACGACGAGCGCGTACTTCAAGAACAGGCATGATGTTCTTAAGAGCTTGCTCGAATACTTCCATTGGCTCTTTACCAGTACGTTCGTTTACGATATCGAACGCATTATAAAGAATTGTTTGAGATTTACCTTTTTTACCGTCAACCATCATTTTGTTGATAAGGCGTGTTACTAGCTTCGAATTGTACATTGGATCTGGTAACACGTCACGTTTCGCAACAGGTCCTTTACGAGGCATATTGAGTTCCTCCTTTCATTTTAAAGTTATTATTTTTTAGCAGGTTTTGGTCTCTTAGTACCATATTTAGAACGTCCTTGCATACGTTTGTCAACACCAGCTGTGTCAAGCGCACCACGAACGATGTGGTAACGTACCCCCGGTAAATCCTTTACACGACCACCGCGAATTAATACTACGCTATGCTCTTGTAGGTTATGACCGATACCTGGGATGTAAGCTGTAACCTCGATACCGTTTGTTAAACGTACACGAGCGTATTTACGTAACGCTGAGTTAGGTTTCTTTGGAGTCATTGTACCAACACGAGTACATACACCACGTTTTTGAGGTGCAGAGATATCAGTTGATTTTTTCTTTAAAGAGTTAAAACCTTTGTTTAACGCAGGTGATTTAGATTTCCATACTTTATCAGTACGACCATTTCTCACTAATTGGTTAATAGTAGGCATTTGATTATCCTCCCTTCGCATGTTTGTATGACCACATATCCAGGTGGTTCATTATTAGTTGAAAACAAAGTTTTTGCAAGGAAGAGCAAATGCTCTCTCCTCACAAAAACAGTTTTAACTTATTATTCCTATTGCTGAAGCTCCCACTTGAATCCCCGAAGCTTTACCAAGCTTACGAACTGATTCAACTTTTGTTATGGGCACGTTATATTGCATTGCAACACGAATGATAGCATGGGTTAACCGCATGTCAGCATCCTCTGCGATGACAACTTCTTTAACTGTACCATTTTTGATTGCCTCCAATGTACGTTTATGACCAACGACTACATTTTCAGCAGTTGATACTTTTTGATAAGACATATAAATATCCTCCAAAGCATCGTTCAGGAGCAACCTTGATTATAGTAACATTTTGACTCATACAATGTCAACTAAGATTAATTGTTTTTATACAAAATTTATGCCGGAAAATTTTACTGTTCCACATAAACCTCATCGTTTTCTACATTCATGTCATCTTGTGTTGTTTTTACAAGATCCACTTTGCGATAACGATTCATACCTGTTCCAGCAGGAACAAGTTTACCGATAATAACATTTTCTTTTAATCCTAGAAGTTCATCGCGTTTACCCTTAATTGCTGCATCAGTTAAGACACGAGTTGTTTCTTGGAACGATGCTGCAGATAAGAATGAATCTGTTTCAAGTGAAGCTTTTGTAATACCAAGTAGAACAGGTCTAGCTGTTGCTGGTTGCTTACCTTGCAGTAAGACCTTAGCATTCGCATCAGTGAACTGATGGATATCTAGTAATGTTCCTGGTAATACATCTGTTTCACCTGCATCACTTACACGAACTTTACGTAACATTTGACGTACCATTACTTCTACGTGTTTGTCACCAATTTCTACCCCTTGCATACGGTATACTTTTTGAACTTCACGTAATAAGTATTCTTGAACCGCCGTAATGTCCGTTACTTTTAGTAATTCTTTCGGATCAATAGAACCTTCTGTTAACTCTTTACCGTGGCTAATTGGCTGTCCTGGAGTTACTTTCAGACGAGCACCGTAAGGAATAGCATACGTACGAGCTTCAACTTCACCCTGTACAACTACTTCTTGGCGATCTTTAACGTCGTTGATCGCTGCGATAACACCGTCGATTTCACTGATAACTGCCTGACCTTTCGGATTACGAGCTTCGAAGATCTCTTGGATACGAGGTAAACCTTGAGTAATATCATCTCCGGCAACCCCACCTGTATGGAATGTACGCATCGTTAACTGTGTACCTGGCTCACCGATAGATTGAGCTGCGATAATACCTACCGCTTCTCCTACTTCTACGTCTGTTCCAGTTGCTAAGTTACGACCGTAACACTTCTTACATACACCGTGGCGAGTGTTACACGTAAACGCTGAACGAATGTTTACAGTTTCAACACCCGAATTTTCAACGATATGAGCGATATCTTCAGTAATTAATTGATTTTCAGCAACTAATACTTCACCTGTTTCAGGATGTTTTACAGTTTTTCTTGCAAAACGTCCAACAAGACGATCATATAATGACTCGATAACTTCATTACCCTCTTTAATCGCACCAATTAATAAACCGCGATCTGTTCCACAATCATCTTCACGAACGATTACATCTTGTGCAACGTCAACAAGACGACGTGTTAAGTAACCAGAATCGGCAGTTTTAAGTGCTGTATCGGCAAGACCTTTACGCGCACCATGCGTAGAGATGAAGTACTCAAGTACTGTTAAACCTTCACGGAAACTCGATTTGATTGGAAGTTCGATGATACGACCAGATGGATTGGCCATAAGACCACGCATACCAGCAAGCTGAGTAAAGTTAGATGCGTTACCACGGGCACCTGAGTCACTCATCATGAAGATTGGGTTGCGTTTATTCAAGGATTTCATCAGTTTTCCTTGGATAACATCTTTTGCATTACTCCAAATAGAGATAACGCGATCGTAACGTTCTTCTTCCGTGATTAAACCGCGACGGAATTGTTTAATTACATTATCTACTTTTGCTTGTGCTTCGTGGAGAATTTCATCTTTTTCGCCTAATACAAGAATGTCAGATACCCCAACTGTAATACCAGCTTTTGTAGAGTACTTGAATCCTAAGTTTTTCATACGGTCAAGCATGCGAGACGTTTCTGTAATTTGGAAACGTTTGAACACTTCCGCAATGATGTTACCAAGGATCTTCTTGCTAAATGGCGCCACTTCTTCGCGACTAGCAATAATTTCTTTAATGTTCGCACCTTTTTCAACGAAATATTTCGCTGGTGTTTCTTTTTCAAGGTTTGAATTTGTTGGTTCATTAATATAAGGGAACGACTCTGGTAAGATTTCGTTAAATATTAATTTACCAACTGTTGTTAATAGAAGCATACTCTTTTGCTCTTCAGTAAATGTTGCGTTGTTTACTGCACTTGCAGCTACTGCAACACGTGTATGAAGATGAACATATCCATTTTGATATGCAAGCAATGCTTCATTTGCATCTTTGAAGACCATACCTTCACCGATTGCACCTTCACGCTCAAGTGTTAAGTAATAGTTACCTAATACCATATCCTGAGATGGAGTAACAACTGGTTTACCGTCTTTCGGGTTCAAGATGTTTTGTGCCGCTAACATAAGAAGACGAGCTTCAGCTTGAGCTTCTGATGATAAAGGTACGTGAACGGCCATTTGGTCACCGTCAAAGTCCGCGTTGTATGCAGTACATACAAGTGGGTGAAGACGGATTGCGCGACCTTCTACTAATGTAGGTTCAAACGCCTGGATACCAAGACGGTGAAGTGTTGGTGCGCGGTTTAGAAGTACTGGATGTTCTTTAATCACAGACTCTAAAACGTCCCAAACTTCAGGTTGTACACGCTCGATTTTACGTTTCGCACTCTTAATGTTATGTGCTAATCCTTTTTCAACTAACTCTTTCATTACGAAAGGTTTGAACAGTTCAAGCGCCATTTCTTTTGGTAATCCACATTGATACATCTTTAAGTTCGGTCCTACAACGATTACAGAACGACCAGAGTAGTCAACACGTTTACCTAATAAGTTTTGACGGAAACGTCCTTGTTTACCTTTAAGCATGTGAGATAGTGATTTTAATGGACGGTTACCTGGCCCAGTAACTGGACGGCCACGACGACCATTATCGATTAATGCGTCTACAGCTTCTTGTAACATACGTTTTTCGTTTTGAACGATGATGCTTGGTGCACCTAAGTCCAATAGACGTTTTAAACGGTTGTTACGGTTAATTACACGACGGTATAAGTCGTTTAAGTCAGAAGTAGCAAAACGTCCACCGTCTAACTGTACCATTGGGCGTAGTTCTGGTGGGATTACTGGTAGAACATCTAAGATCATCCAAGACGGTTCATTTCCAGAGTTACGGAATGCTTCTAATACTTCTAGACGTTTAATAGCACGAGTACGGCGTTGTCCTTGTGCTGTTTTTAATTCTTCTTTTAAGAAGTCTACTTCTTTATCTAAATCGATGTCTTGTAGTAGCTTTTTAATTGCTTCTGCACCCATAGCAGCTTGGAATGTGCTACCATATCGATCACGATATGCACGGTATTCTTTTTCAGAAAGTAATTGCTTCTTATCAAGTGGTGTATCTCCACTTTCTGTTACAACATAAGAAGCGAAATAAATTACTTCTTCAAGCGCGCGAGGGGACATGTCTAAGACAAGTCCCATGCGGCTCGGGATACCTTTGAAATACCAAATATGAGATACAGGAGCAGCTAATTCGATATGACCCATACGTTCACGACGTACTTTTGCACGCGTTACTTCAACGCCACATCGATCACAAACTACACCTTTATAACGTACACGTTTGTATTTTCCGCAATGACATTCCCAGTCCTTTTGTGGTCCGAAAATACGCTCACAGAACAAGCCATCTTTTTCAGGCTTTAACGTACGATAGTTAATAGTTTCTGGTTTCTTAACTTCACCGTATGACCAAGAACGAATCTTGTCAGGTGAAGCAAGTCCAATCTTCATATATTCAAAGTTATTTACATCTATCAAGGGGCCTACCTCCCTTTTAGTCTACAGGTTATCCCAATTATTCCTTAGTTGTCTCAACTTCGACATTCAATTTATCTGCTGATTGATGATCATCGTCATCTTCTGTATCACGCATTTCAATTTCTGTATCGTCGCTAGACATCATTTTAACGTCCATACCTAAACTTTGCAGCTCTTTAATCAATACTTTGAATGATTCAGGAACGCCTGGTTCTGGAACATTTTCGCCTTTAACAATTGCTTCATAAGTCTTAACACGTCCAACAACATCATCAGACTTCACTGTTAAGATTTCTTGAAGAGTATAAGCAGCACCGTAAGCTTCAAGTGCCCAAACCTCCATCTCACCGAAACGCTGTCCACCGAACTGAGCTTTACCTCCAAGAGGTTGCTGCGTTACAAGTGAGTATGGTCCAGTAGAACGAGCATGAAGTTTATCGTCAACCATGTGCGCAAGTTTGATCATATACATGACACCAACAGATACGCGGTTATCGAATGGTTCACCAGTACGTCCGTCATACAGGATTGTTTTCGCGTCATTTGCCATACCAGCTTCTTCAATTGTGCCCCAAACATCTTCCTCACGAGCACCATCGAATACTGGTGTTGCAATGTGAATGCCAAGGTATCTTGCTGCCATACCAAGATGAAGCTCTAATACCTGACCGATATTCATACGAGATGGTACCCCTAATGGGTTTAACATGATATCGATTGGCGTACCGTCTGGTAGGTAAGGCATATCTTCTTCTGGTAAAATACGAGAAATAACACCTTTGTTACCGTGACGTCCGGCCATCTTGTCACCTTCAGAAATTTTACGTTTTTGAACGATATATGCACGTACAAGTTGATTCACGCCTGGTGGCAATTCATCGCCATCTTCACGGTTGAATACTTTTACGTCTAAGATAATACCGCCACCACCGTGTGGTACACGTAGTGATGTATCACGTACTTCACGCGCTTTTTCTCCAAAGATAGCATGTAATAGACGTTCTTCAGCTGTTAATTCTGTTACACCTTTAGGTGTTACTTTACCAACAAGTAAATCTCCATCTTTTACTTCAGCACCAACGCGAATGATACCGCGCTCGTCAAGGTTACGTAATGCGTCTTCCCCAACGTTTGGAATGTCACGTGTAATTTCTTCTGGTCCAAGCTTCGTATCACGAGCTTCTGATTCATATTCTTCAATATGAATAGAAGTGTACACATCATCTTTTACAAGGCGCTCACTCATGATGATCGCATCCTCGTAGTTATAACCGTCCCAAGTCATGAAGCCAACAAGCACGTTACGTCCAAGTGCTAGTTCACCTAATTCCATAGAAGGACCATCCGCAAGGATTTCACCTTTTACAACTTCATTTCCAACACTTACGATTGGACGTTGGTTGTAACAAGTTCCTTGGTTAGAACGAATGAATTTTTGCATTTTGTAGCGATCTAAGTCGCCTTTTACTGTTTGACCGTCAACTTCTACATAGCGACGTACCCAAACTTCACGTGCTTCTACGCGCTCAACAACACCAGGATGTTTACAGATTACTGCAGCACCTGAGTCTTTTGCTGATACGTACTCCATACCTGTACCTACAATCGGAGATTCCGGATTCATTAACGGAACCGCCTGACGTTGCATGTTCGCTCCCATAAGTGCGCGGTTAGAGTCATCGTTTTCTAAGAACGGAATACAAGCTGTCGCTGCCGACACTACTTGTTTTGGAGATACATCCATGTAGTCGATGCGTTCTCTATTTGTGACAATGTTTTCACCACGGAAACGAGCTACGATATCTTCACTTAGGAATTCACCTTCGTCAGATAATTTCATATTCGCTTGGGCTACAACATAGTTATCTTCTTCATCTGCTGTTAAGTAATCAACATGCCCTGTTACAAGACCAGTTTCTGGGTCGACACGACGGTATGGTGTTTCAATGAAACCAAACTCATTTACTTTCGCGAACGAAGATAATGAGTTAATCAAACCGATGTTTGGTCCCTCTGGTGTTTCAATCGGACACATACGACCGTAGTGAGAGTAATGAACGTCACGCACTTCAAAGCCTGCGCGCTCACGCGTTAAACCACCAGGTCCTAATGCAGATAGTCTTCGTTTGTGAGTTAACTCTGCTAATGGGTTTGTTTGGTCCATAAACTGAGATAACTGAGAACTTCCGAAGAACTCTTTAATAGATGCAATAACAGGACGAATATTAATTAGTGCCTGTGGTGTAATTGCATTTGTATCTTGGATCGACATTCTCTCACGAACAACACGTTCCATACGAGAAAGACCGATACGGAATTGATTTTGTAACAGTTCTCCAACAGAACGCAGACGACGGTTTCCTAAATGGTCAATATCATCTGTATCCCCTACTTTGTATAGTAGGTTGAAGAAGTAACTGATAGAAGCAAGGATATCACCTGGTGTGATGTGTTTCACATCACGAGTAATGTTTGCATTACCAATTACATTAATTACGCGTTCGCCTTCCGACTCAGGAGCATAAATCTTAATAGATTGCAGCTCAACATCGCCTTCTACCACTCCACCCATTGGTTTCGCTGTTTTGAATCCAATGTTTTTCTCTAAGTAAGGTAAAATGCGATCAAGTGTACGACGATCTAAGATTGTTCCTTCTGCCGCTAAAATTTCACCAGTTTCTGGATCCACTAATGTTTCAGCTAAACGTTGATTAAACAATCTGTTTTTAATGTGTAACTTCTTGTTGATCTTATAGCGACCTACATTTGCTAAATCGTAGCGCTTTGGATCAAAGAAACGAGACACAAGTAAGCTCTTAGCATTTTCTACTGTTGGTGGTTCACCAGGACGTAGACGCTCATAAATTTCAAGCAATGCTTTTTCTGTGCTATCTGTGTTGTCTTTTTCTAATGTGTTGCTTAAGTATTCGTTATCACCTAAAAGCTCGGTGATTTCTTGATCAGAGCCAAACCCTAATGCGCGTAACAAAACAGTTACAGGAAGTTTACGCGTACGGTCAATACGCACATATACAACATCCTTAGCATCTGTCTCATACTCTAACCAAGCTCCGCGGTTTGGAATTACAGTAGCAGTAAAACCACGTTTTCCGTTTTTATCCACTTTGCCACTATAGTATACGCTTGGAGAGCGAACTAACTGGGAAACGATAACACGTTCTGCACCGTTAATTACGAATGTTCCAGTCTCTGTCATGAGTGGGAAATCTCCCATGAACACATCTTGTTCTTTTACTTCACCAGTTTCCTTGTTGATTAGACGCACTTTTACACGAAGTGGTGCTGCATACGTCACATCACGCTCTTTGCATTCGTCTACAGAGTATTTAGGTTCACCTAAGCTGTAGTCGATAAATTCAAGCGATAGATTTCCCGTAAAGTCTTCAATCGGAGAAATGTCTTGGAACATTTCTCGCAAACCCTCATCAAGAAACCACTGATAAGAAGAGGTTTGAATTTCGATAAGATTTGGTAACTCTAATACTTCACTAATACGGGCATAACTTCTTCGTTGGCGGTGGCGTCCGTATTGAACTAGTTGACCTGTCAACTGCTTCACCCCTCAAATCATGAGTATTATAAATGCACAAAAAAATTTGTGCAAAATCACAAATAAATACAACTACTGCTATTAGCGTAGTCTCTTTCTCTTAAAGATAAATACGTTGAGTCTTTCTACCTGCTCAAAAAAGAAAAATGGCTTCTATAAGAAAACCATCATTCTGTTTCATAATCTGCTGATTTTACTATCTTTTCCAAGAGAAACAAAAATATACATCTTTCTCAACGCAGAAAATCATATATTGGCATTGTATAATGTTAACATAGCCAAAAATAACCGTCAACGTTTTTTTGATTTTATGATATAATATCCTTTTTTCTTTTCTACAACCTCAACTTCAGAAAATACTTCTTCTAGTTTTTTTAGCGCAGACGGTGCACCTTGTTTCTTTTGAATAACAATCCAAAGCTCTCCATCTGGAACTAAATACTCCACAGCTTTTTCTAAAATCTCATGTACGATATCTTTACCCGCACGAATCGGAGGGTTAGATAGAATAGCAGCATACTTACCATCTACATTTTCATAGACGCTACTTTGAAAAATACGTATATTCTCGATTTTGTTATTAGCGGCGTTTTCTTTCGCAAGCCCAAGTGCCCTCTCGTTCACATCCACCATGTGAACTTCACGACCTTGAAACTCTTTCGCTAACGACAAACCAATAGGACCGTATCCGCAACCTACGTCTAATATATCACCTTTAATATCTGGCATTTGAAACGCTTCAATTAAAAGACGGGAACCAAAGTCCACTTCGTTTTTCGAGAACACCCCATGGTCAGATAAGAAAGTGAATCGAGATCCACGAAGGGCAAACTCCCATCGCTTACGATCACTTTTACTAGAAGGGTCGTTAGAAAAATAATGGTCTGCCATATGGCCACCTCTTTTCTTTACAGTTAAAAAAAAAGCTCGCATGAGAGCGAGCTTTTTTTAAAGCATCAAAAGTTAATTACTTAACTTCTACAGCAGCGCCAACTTCTTCAAGTTTAGCTTTGATTTCTTCAGCTTCTTCTTTAGCAGCAGCTTCTTTGATTACTTTTGGAGTGTTGTCAACTAATTCTTTAGCTTCTTTTAAGCCAAGACCAGTGATTTCACGAACAACTTTGATAACTTTGATTTTTTGTGCACCAGCGCTAGTTAGTTCCACATCAAATTCAGTTTTCTCAGCAGCAGCTTCTCCAGCGCCACCAGCAACAGCTACAGGAGCAGCAGCAGTTACGCCGAATTCTTCCTCGATAGCTTTTACTAAGTCGTTAAGTTCTAATACAGTCATAGATTTAACTGCTTCAATGATTTGTTCTTTAGTCATTGTAAATATCCTCCCTTAAATAGGTTTGTATTGTTTTATCGATAATACGTAATTATCTTTTAAAAAATTAAGCGCCTTGCTCTTCCTTTTGGTCTGCAACTGCTTTAGTAGCAAGTGCAAGGTTACGGATTGGAGCTTGAAGAACGCTAAGAAGCATAGAAAGTAAGCCTTCACGTGATGGAAGAGTAGCAATTGCTTTAACCTCATCAAGTGTTACAAGTTTACCTTCGATTACGCCCGCTTTAATTTCTAAAGCTTCATGATCTTTAGCGAAGTCGTTTAATACTTTCGCAGGAGCAACTACATCCTCGTTACTGAACGCGATTGCGTTTGGTCCTGTTAAGAATTCATTTAACTCAGCCATTTCAGCAGATTCTGCAGCACGACGAGTTAGAGAGTTTTTGTAAACTTTGAACTCAACGCCAGCTTCACGTAATTGCTTACGTAATTCTGTTGCTTCAGAAACTGTTAAACCACGGTAGTCAACAACGATTGTAGATTTACTAGCGCGAAGTTTGTCCGCGATTTCAGTTACAACTTGTTGTTTAGTTTCGATTACTTTGCTCATGTTATTACACCTCCTGTAGATTATATAGAAGATGTACCGAAAGTGCACTAAAAACCTCCATGCCCAACTTGTAGACATGGAGGCATATAGTCACAGAAAAAAGATTCCGCTTCGTATATTAACACCTAGGTAGGAAATTAAGTCTATTGACACCTACTGTCTACGGTACACTAATTAAATTCACAACATAAATGATTATATTAAAACTTCTTTATGAAGTCAACTTCCAAAATTTACGCTAATGTAGAAACGTCTACACGTACGCCAGGTCCCATTGTAGAAGCAACTGTTACGTTCTTCATGTAAGTACCTTTTGCAGCAGCTGGCTTAACTTTTTGTAAAGTGTCAGCAATTGTTTTGAAGTTTTCTACTAATTTAGCATCTTCGAAAGATACTTTACCGATTGGAACGTGGATGTTACCAGCTTTATCAACGCGGTATTCAACTTTACCAGCTTTGATTTCGTTAACAGCTTTAGTTACATCGAAAGTAACTGTTCCAGTTTTAGGGTTTGGCATTAAACCTTTAGGCCCTAATACGCGACCAAGTTTACCAACTTCACCCATCATGTCAGGAGTTGCTACTACTACATCGAAATCGAACCAACCTTGTTGGATTTTACCGATGTAATCAGTATCGCCTACGAAGTCAGCTCCAGCAGCTTCAGCTTCTTTAGCTTTTTCACCTTTAGCAAATACTAATACACGTTGTACTTTACCAGTACCGTGTGGAAGAACAACTGCACCACGGATTTGTTGGTCAGCTTTCTTAGGGTCAACACCTAAACGGAATGCAGCTTCTACAGTTGCATCAAATTTAGCTGTGTTTGTTTTCTTTACTAATTCTACTGCTTCTGTTGCAGAGTAAGCAGCTGCACGATCAACAAGCTTTGCAGCTTCTACGTACTTTTTACCTCTTTTAGCCATTTTTATTTCCTCCTCGAATGTGGTTTTAGCGGAATAACCTCCCACGTTTACGCCTGTTTTCAGGTATAACCTGAGGATGAGCGCCATCCATTTATTTAAAAACGATAATCATTTACGATAATAAAGGTTGCGAATTGGAATTCCAGACCCGCAACCTTTTTTAAAAACAAATCGAATTAGTCTTCGATAACGATGCCCATACTGCGTGCAGTACCTTCAACCATACGCATTGCAGCTTCTACGCTAGCAGCGTTTAGGTCAGGCATTTTAGTTTCAGCGATTTCGCGTACTTTATCACGCTTAACAGTTGCCACTTTATTACGGTTTGGTTCACCAGAACCAGACTCAATACCAGCTACTTTCTTAAGAAGAACAGCAGCAGGAGGAGTTTTAGTAATGAAAGTGAATGAACGGTCCTCAAATACCGTAATTTCAACAGGGATGATAAGACCAGCTTGATCTGCTGTACGAGCGTTAAACTCTTTACAGAAGCCCATGATGTTAACACCTGCTTGTCCTAATGCTG
Source organism: Bacillus sp. PPSBB_2 (assembly GCF_045291115.1). Lineage (NCBI taxonomy): Bacteria > Bacillati > Bacillota > Bacilli > Caryophanales > Bacillaceae > Bacillus > Bacillus sp. PPSBB_2. Next base: position 110,698 of record NZ_CP147983.1, on the reverse strand, counting down.
GACCAACTGGTGGAGCTGGGTTAGCTTTACCTGCAGGAATTTGAAGCTTTACCATTTTAATTACCTTTTTAGCCACGAGACACACCTCCTTAAGTCCGTGATGTGGTCAATTGGACAGTGATTTGCCCTCCCACGTCATATTTTATCTGTAAGGATAAAATCTTTCAAAAAACGTCTCCGATAACGAAGACGTACTGACTTAAAAGATATTATCACTTTTTACAATTCATTTCAAGTTTCATTTTATAATTTTTCAATTTGATGGAAGTCAAGTTCAACTGGAGTCTCGCGACCAAACATGTCCACAAGCACACTAACCTTTTTCTTCTCCACATCAATTTCTTCAATAGCACCTGTATAATCTGCGAATGGCCCCTCATTTACACGTACTGTCTCATGAAGTTCAAAGTCGAAATCAACCACTTCGTTGTCCATTCCCATATGTTTCATAATGGTAACAACTTCCTCTTCTAATAAAGGTGATGGTTTAGATCCAGAACCAGAAGAACCAACGAACCCAGTTACACCCGGCGTGTTACGTACAACATACCAAGAGTCATCAGTCATGATTAATTCTACTAATACATAACCTGGGAACACTTTTCTTTTCATTAATTTTTCTTTTCCGTTTTTCATTTCTACTTCTACTTCTTCCGGGACAACAACACGGAAAATTTTATCTTGCATACCCATTGATTCTACACGTTTCTCTAGGTTTGCTTTTACTTTATTTTCATATCCAGAATAAGTATGGACAACATACCAACTTTTTTCCATTCATTTAGGACGAGCGTCCTTCCCTCCCTGACGTACATTTTTTTGCGCAAATGAAAAAACCCGTTCACCGGGCTTTTACACAGTTCTTATAAATAACATTATATCATGGATAAGTGCTTCTTATTCAAGAATTAACCAAGAATTAACCGAATTAAAGAAGAAATGCCCATATCAACTACTGCGAAGAAAATCGCAAAGAACACAACTGTAGCAACAACAGTCGCTGTTGAGCGGAGTAATTCATCTTTTTTAGGCCAACTTACTTTTTTCATTTCGCGACCTACATCGCCGAAAAAGTTCGTTAAACGCATCTGCGGGACCTCCAGTGTATTATTTCAATTATTTATTTTGTTTCCTTGTGAACTGTATGCTGATTGCATGTTTTACAAAACTTTTTTATTTCAAGTCGCTCTATTGAGCTCGTATCTTTCATAGTAGAGTAGTTTCGATTTTTACACTCTTCACATGAGAGTACAACTTTTTTCCTCATTAGTTACACCAACCTTGTAACATTATGTCCCTAAAAATGTATCATACAATAAAAGACAATGTCAATGACATGCATTTTGTACTCTCTACAAAAGAAAACAGGTGATTTATTTTACACCTGCAGCACTTGTTACTTCTTATGAATTTAAAGTTGTACTTTCTCTCATTTCCATATATCGTTCCAATTTCCTCTTTACTCTTTGTAAAGCGTTATCAATAGATTTCACATGCCTGTTTAACTGTTCTGAAATCTCTTGATAAGAACGACCATCTAAATATAAAGAAAGCACTTTTCTTTCTAAATCGCTTAATAATTCAGATATTTTTGACTCTATGTCTGTATATTCTTCCTGGCTAATGATCATCTCTTCAGGATCAGTCACCTTCGCTTCAGAAATAACATCCAATAACGTTCGATCAGATTCCTCATCGTAAATCGGCTTATCTAAAGACACATACGAATTTAAAGGAATATGTTTTTGTCTTGTTGCCGTTTTAATAGCGGTAATAATTTGTCGAGTGATACATAGTTCAGCAAATGCTTTGAATGAAGACAGCTTGTCCTCTTTATAATCACGAATTGCTTTAAACAACCCTATCATACCTTCTTGAACAATGTCTTCTCGATCGGCACCCACTAAAAAGTAAGATCTTGATTTCGCACGAACAAAGTTCTTATACTTGTGAATTAAATATTCTAGAGCGTCAGTATTACCTTTTCGAACTAACTCAACGATTGCCTCATCCTCTAAATCACGAAATGTAACGTCGCCTATACTTACGAAGCCTGCTTCCACCTTGATCCCTCCGACCGCTATTTATTTAGCAATATTATACAGTAAAAAGATAAAGAGCGTCAATGCTTCAACGCTCTCCTCTTCTTAATTTTTCTAATTTTTCTGTAATATCCTTACTAAATATCTTTCGCATGGCGGGCTGCTGTTCTTTCGCGTCTTTTGTACGCCTTCTTACTTGTTGTTCCATTGCTTGTACTTCCAACTCTAATTCACGCGCAGATTTTCGAAGGGCACCTTGCGCAAATATAACCCATTGTTCTGTATAATCAGAAGTCGCAACATATATTTGTGTATTTATATTTCTAAGCTCTATCGCAAGTTGCTCTATCTTTTCGTCTGCAGTTTGATTCTTTCGTGTGAATATTACTTCTACACGAGATTGTTTCATCTTTTTTTCAATACCATGGACTGTATAGGCATCAAAGACTATCATCACTTTTGTGCCTGTATAACCTTGATAATCCGCCATCTTATCAATAAGCGCATCTCTTGATGATTGTAAATCTACATCCCGCAGTTTCTTCAAATCTCCCCAAGCTCCGATAATGTTGTAGCCGTCAACGATCAAAATATCGTTCATTTTTTATTTACCAATTTCGTGACGTTTACGATATACCTCATACATTAACAAACTTGCGGCTACTGAAGCATTTAAGGATGTAACTTTACCAACCATCGGTAGAGTGATTAAGAAATCACACTTTTCACCAATAATACGACTCATACCTTTTCCTTCACTACCAATTACTAATCCAATCGGCATTGTACCATCTAAATTACGGTAATCCGTTTTTCCTTTGGCATCTGTACCAGCAATCCAAAGTCCACGCTCTTTTAATTCATCAATTGTACGAGATAAGTTTGTTACGCGCGCAACAGGAATGTATTCAATCGCTCCTGTTGATGCTTTCGCAACTGATGCGGTAAGTCCCACAGCTCTTCTCTTCGGAATAATAATTCCATGAGCTCCTGTTGCATCAGCAGTACGCATAATAGAACCTAGGTTATGCGGATCTTCAATCTCATCTAAAATCAAGAAGAACGGATCTTCATTACGTTTTTCTGCCACTTTGAATAAATCTTCTAACTCTGCATACTGATATGCAGCTACTTGAGCAATTACACCTTGATGATTACCCTCAACTAATTGATCTAACTTTTTCTTTGGTGCATGTTGTAAAATAATCTTATTTTCTTTCGCTAATGCTAGTACAATTTGTACTTGTCCTTTGGCAGCACCTTCTGCGATCCAAATTTTATTAATATCTCTCCCTGATCTTAACGCTTCAATTACAGGGTTACGTCCGATAATATATTCACTAGTCATGATGATGTGCCCCCTTCCTTTTCTTCTAAAACTGCAATTGCCTTATATACAATTTCGTCTAATCTTTCACGATTATTTAATAAATGATGGTAACCAATTAGCGCTTCAAAGGCTGTACTATGTCGATATGTTTGTACATCCGTATTTTTCGGAACTGTACCTGAATTTGCATTACGCCCTCTTCTTAATACCGCCTCTTCTTCCTCTGTCAAAAATGCCGTCTCTAATAAATGATAAACAACTTTCGCCTGTGCTTTTGCTGAAACAAAGCTCGTCCCTAAGCGGTGTAATTGATTAGGTCGAACTTTTCCTTTTTGAAGGAGGTGATAGCGGATATATTGTTCATATACCGCATCACCCATATACGCTAACGCCAAGCTGTTTAATTGCTTTGCATCGATCATCCTTATCCTCTTTTCCATCTTGTACCTTGAGCGGTATCTTCTAAAATAATATTACGTTCTTTTAAATCGTCACGAATTTGATCAGACAATGCAAAATCACGATTTTTACGAGCTTCAATGCGCTTTTGGATAAGCTCTTCAATTTCTTCATCCAGTAATTCTTCTTTTGATAATTCTAATCCTAAAATATCAAATAACGTTTCCAGTTGTTTTACGTATGCTTCAATCACAACTTTAGATGTATGCTCTTCAAGTAAATATTGATTTGCATGATTTGCTACGTTGTATAATTCGGTAATTGCATTTGCAGTGTTAAAGTCATCATTCATTGCCTCTTCAAATGCAGTCTGGAATTTCTCTATTTCAGCTAACCATTTCTCATTATGGTCCGTTAAATCCGTACTACTCTCCATACGATGCTTTAAGTTTCCATAAGCTGTTTTAATTCTTTCCAGTCCATTATTCGTACTTTGTAATAACTCTTCACTAAAGTTAATCGGGTGACGATAGTGTACTGATAACATAAAGAATCTAATTAACTGCGGGTCGTATTGCTTAATAATATCGTGAACTAAAATAAAGTTACCAAGCGATTTAGACATCTTCTCATTGTTAATATTAATATATCCATTATGCATCCAGTAACGTGCAAACGTTTTTCCAGTCAATGCTTCTGACTGCGCAATTTCATTTTCATGATGTGGGAATGCCAAGTCTTGACCACCAGCATGAATGTCAATTGTATCCCCTAAGTACTTACGCGCCATTGCTGAGCATTCAATATGCCATCCTGGACGTCCTTGCCCCCAAGGGCTTTCCCAGAAGATTTCTCCTTCTTTCGCAGCTTTCCATAAAGCAAAATCAAGAGGGTCTTGTTTCTTTTCCCCTACCTCAATACGAGCACCGTGACGTAAATCTGCGATTGGTTGATGTGATAATTTACCGTAACCTTCGAATTCCTTCGTCTTAAAGTACACATCACCCTCTGATTCATATGCATACCCTTTATTCACAAGTTCTTGAATAAATTCAATAATGATATCCATATTTTCTGTTACACGAGGATGAACTGTTGCGTGTTTGCAACCTAGTGCTGTTACATCTTCAAAGTACGCTTCAACAAAGCGATCAGCAATTGTCGGTACATCTTCACCTAATTCATTTGCCGCTTTAATTAATTTATCATCTACATCCGTAAAGTTAGATACATATTGCACATCGTATCCTTTGTATTCTAAATAACGACGCACTGTATCGAATACCATAGGAGGCCTTGCATTCCCAATATGAATGTAGTTATAAACTGTAGGTCCGCATACATACATCTTTACCTTATTTTCTTCTAATGGAACAAACTCTTCTTTTTGACGTGTTAACGTATTATAAATGTGAATAGTCATTTTTATCCTTCCTTTCTACCTTTAATTCCAATTGTTTCTTCAATTTATCAAGTTCTACTTCCATAGCCTTTAATTTATCAAAAATCGGATCCGGAAGGTCAGAGTGATTTAATTCTTGACCAATCTTTACTCCATTTTGAATAACGACACGGCCAGGTATACCTACAACTGTAGAATGTGCAGGAACTTCTTTTAATACGACAGACCCTGCTCCGATTTTAGAATTCTCTCCCACAGTAATAGAACCAAGAACTTTAGCACCCGTCGCAATTAATACATTATCCTGAATTGTTGGATGCCTCTTTCCTTTTTCTTTTCCTGTACCACCTAATGTAACCCCTTGATAAATCGTTACATTATCACCAATTTCACAAGTTTCTCCGATTACAACTCCCATTCCATGATCTATAAAAAAACGTCGACCAATAGTTGCTCCTGGATGGATCTCAATGCCAGTAAAAAAGCGGCTCACTTGTGAAACAAAACGTGCAAGAAAGAAAAAATTTCTTTTATAAAAAGCATGTGCAATTCGATGGGCCCAAACTGCATGTAATCCAGAGTAAGTTAAAATGACTTCGAAATAACCTCTTGCCGCTGGATCCTGTTCAAAAACGACTTCAATATCTTCCCGAAGCCTCTTAAACATCGGTGTTCCCTCCCCTTTATGGGCTGCTTTTTTGTCGAACGAACTAACTCCCCTAACTCATCACTTCTCCCCTAATTCTTTATATAAGGAGATAAATTCTATATTCATACCTATTTACACGGTATAAAAAAAAGGCGTCTCTGTCATATTGACAGAGACGCCTTTTAAGCGCGGTTCCACTCTGTTTAGGCTTAAAAAAGCCTCAAACTCATCCATGATAACGGTGTACACCGCTTCTGCTTACTTTGCGGCCTAAGACATCCCACGAAGCAATTCGCTGTTCAGCAGAAGACTCGAAGGGGCATTTCAAAAATCCGCTTATAAACCACTCCCAGCCTAAAGGTGGTTCTCTCTGTAAAAAGCCTGATTTTCTACTTCTCCTTCTCGTCGCTTTTCCTTATTAGGTTTTAGGTATACTTATTATATTTCTAAACCTAGAAAATGTTAACCAATTACTTTTTGAAGACGATTTAAAACTTTTTCTTTTCCAAGAAGTGCAATAGCATTCGGAAGCTCTGGACCATGCGTTTGTCCTGTAGTTGCAACACGGATTGGCATAAATAAATTTTTACCTTTATGTCCTGTTTCCTTTTGAACTGCTTTAATCGCTGCCTTAATTGCTGCTGGCTCCATTGCTTCTAGAGCTTCTATTTGACCAGCAAATGCACGAAGTACTTCAGGTACTTGTTCACCATTTAGTACTTCTTGTCCTTCTTCTTCATAATCAACATGATCTTTAAAGAACATTTCAGAAAGCTCTACAATTTCAGCTCCAAAACTCATTTGTTCATGGTATAAAGCAATTACATCACGAATCCAAGCTTGGTCTTGTTCGCTTAAAGTTTCTCCCACACGTCCAGCTTTCACTAAATGCGGTAAGCTTAACTCTACAACCGTATCTAAATCTTGCTTTTTCATATACTGGTTGTTCATCCATTTTAGTTTTTGAGAATCAAATAATGCAGGTGATTTTGATAAACGAGCTGCATCGAACATTTTGATAAACTCATCTTTAGAGAAGATTTCTTCTTCTCCTACCGGAGACCAACCTAGTAGTGCAATAAAGTTAAAGATTGCTTCTGGAAGATACCCAAGCTCTTTATATTGCTCAATAAATTGAATAATAGATTCATCACGCTTACTTAACTTTTTACGACTTTCATTAACAATTAGAGTCATATGACCGAATTGTGGAATATCCCAGCCGAAAGCTTCATAAATCATCATTTGTTTCGGTGTATTTGAAATATGATCATCACCACGAAGTACATGTGTAATTTCCATTAGATGATCATCTACTGCTACTGCAAAGTTATAAGTTGGAATTCCATCCTTTTTCACAATAACAAAATCACCGAAATCATTTGAATGGAACGCAACTTCATCTTTTACAATATCTTTGAATGTGTAGTCACGATCAGCTGGTACACGGAAACGAATACTTGGAATACGTCCCTCAGCTTCAAATTCTTTCACTTGTTCTTCAGTTAATTCACGGTGGTTACCTGCGTAACGAGGTGTTTCACCGCGAGCGATTTGTCCTTCACGCTCTGCTTCTAGCTCTTCTTCTGTCATATAACATTTATAAGCTAGACCACGCTCTAATAAATCTTCATATAATTTTTTATAAATATCTAAACGCTCTGTTTGGCGATATGGTCCAAATTCACCACCAACATCAACACCTTCATCCCAGTCCATACCGAGCCATTTCAAGTATTTTAATTGGCTTTCTTCTCCACCAGCCACGTTACGTTTTACATCAGTATCTTCAATACGAATAATAAATTTGCCATCTAAATGACGAGCAAATAAATAATTAAATAATGCCGTACGCGCATTTCCGATATGTAAGTGTCCTGTTGGACTTGGCGCGTAGCGCACTCTCACTTGCTTTTCCATAATTGGTACACCTTCCATTCTTAATGTCAACACATTCTATAATTGTACACCAAAAAAATGTGATTATCCATCTTACGAATTAAAAACCATTATTTTTTCTGTAATAAAACAACCGCTTGAGAAGCAATCCCTTCTTCTCTACCTGTAAATCCTAATTTTTCTGTTGTTGTTGCCTTTACATTAATGTTATCGATAGACGTTTCTAACAGTTCACTAATGCGCTTACGCATACTCTCAATATGTGGTGCCATTTTTGGTTTTTGAGCAATAATTGTACAATCTAAATTTCCTAACTCGTAACCTTGTTCACGCACAAATTCCCAAACTTTTTGTAACAATACAGCTGAATCTGCATCTTTAAAAGCTGGGTCTGTATCAGGAAAATGCTTTCCGATATCTCCTGCTGCAATCGCACCTAAACATGCATCAGCAATCGTATGTAACAATACATCTGCATCTGAATGACCGATTAATCCTTTCTCGTGTGGAATTGTAATTCCACCGATAATCAACGGGCGCCCTTCCGCAAATTCATGTACATCAAAACCTTGTCCAATTCGAAACATCCTTACTTCCTCCTTAAGCTAAACTACTGAGCTTTATGACTCTATATTATATCGCTATCCTTATAAAGAAAAGCCCGGCTGTTGCCGAGCTTTTCTTTATTAACACGTCATCAATGTTATTTCTTCTGAACACGTAGGAAACTTTCAGCAATTAATAGATCTTCCGGAGTCGTCACTTTAATATTATAGTAACTCCCCTCTACTACACCTACTTGCTTCCCCACACGTTCTACGAGACTTGCATCATCTGTGCCAAGAAAACAACTTTGCTTTGCGCTTCTATGAGCTTCTAGCAAAAGAGAAACAGAGAATCCTTGTGGTGTTTGTACAGCGTTAAGTTGAGATCGCTCTACCGTTTCTACAACAACACCCTTCTCTACTTTCTTAACAGTATCTTTTACTGGCACTGCACAAATGGAAGCTCCATATTTTTCTGCTGCAGTTAATACATCGCGAATCACTTTATTCGTTACGAACGGGCGCGCCCCGTCATGCACAAGAACATATTCGACACCACTCGCATACTGAAGTGCGTTATAGACGCTATCTTGTCTTTCGGCTCCACCCTGAATGAATTGTACGTGCTTTTCAATCTGGTACTTCTGCATTAACTCTTCAAAATACGGGCGTTCTTCTTCGTTAATTGCCATAATAATACTTTTGCACGCTTTATCTTTTTCAAAAGCACGCAATGTGTGCACAATAATTGGTACTTCATCTATAAGTAAAAATAACTTATTTTTACCAGCACCCATTCGTTTCCCTTGGCCCGCTGCCGGAATAATTAATGTATACATATTAATAATCCTCTACTTATAATGCTTTTTCTAGCAATTTACGTTTTGCGAAAATCATACGACCAGCCGATGTTTGTAATACGCTAGTAACAAGTACGTCAAGTTGTGAACCCACATACTCTCTACCATCTTCTACTACAATCATCGTACCATCATCTAAGTATGCAACACCTTGATTTTGTTCTTTACCATCTTTCACAACATAAACACTTAATTCTTCACCAGGGAGTACGACTGGTTTAATCGCATTAGCTAAATCATTAATGTTTAACACCGTAACCCCTTGTAATTCAGAAACTTTGTTTAAATTGAAATCGTTTGTTACTACAGTTCCACCAGTGATTTTTGCCAACTTTACAAGCTTGCTATCTACTTCTTGGATATCATCGAAATCGCCTTCATAAATTTCTACCGGAATTGGCATCTCCTTTTGAATACGATTTAAAATGTCTAGCCCTCTGCGGCCACGATTACGCTTTAAAGCATCTGAAGAATCGGCAATATGCTGAAGCTCTTCTAATACGAATTGCGGAATGACAATTGTTCCTTCTAAAAACTTTGTTTGGCAAATATCTGCAATACGTCCGTCAATAATTACACTCGTATCGAGAATTTTCCAATGAGTCGTAGATTTTTCCGCTTCGACCTCTACCTCTTCATTCTCACTATTGTTTTTCTTCTTACCTCCGCGTTGGGGTAATGTAAATAATCCTAGCAATTCATTCCTCTTTTTAAATCCTACTTGGAATCCTAAATATCCAAGTAAAAGGGTGAAGAACACTTGCAACACCGTACTAATAACTGGAATTGTAAATTCACGAATTGGTATCAAAATTAAATATGCAACAATAAGACCAGAGATTAATCCTAATGTACCAAATAAAACATCTGCTACAGGCGCCTTTACAAGAGCCTCTTCAATATGCTTAATAAGTTGAACAATATAATCTACAAGCCAAAATGTTGTTAAAAATAAAATAATTGCACCAATAATTGCACGAACATACGATCCTTCCAACAAAGGAACCGCACCGATATCTAATACATTAATAATTTTTGGGATTAAGTAAATCCCTAACGCTCCCCCGATCACTAAAAAGAAGAGCTGTACAATCCGTTTTAACATCCAACCACCTCCTACTCATTATTAACCATTGTTTCGCTAATCAAAACGCCGAATGCAAAAGCGGACGTGTTTTTTTTGTAAATAGTTTTATTTACCAATATATCATATCATATACCAAAAATGTTCTAGTGTCGTTATATTATAGAATCAATGTAATATTCTTAATTGTGTCTACTCATATAGAGATGCTCTTGAATTCTTTTTAGACCTTCTCGTATTTTCTTCGCTCTCACTTCTCCAATTCCTTCCACATCATCCAATTCATTAATAGTTGCTCGGCAAACACCTTGCAATGTTTTAAATCGATTAATTAAATTCTCGATAATAAGTGGCGGAACACGAGAAATCTTGCTTGTGATTCGGTACCCTCTAGGTGTCACACTTTCTTCTAAACTTGTTTGTCCTGGATAGCCAAGCAATTTAACTAAATCACTATCCTCTAAAAGTTGTGTATTTGCAAGATCTTGTAACTTTTTCAATATTTGATGATGGTCTTGTGTTTTCTCCTGGTGATAATCTTTAATTAACAATGCTGCCTCTGCCTCTAAATCAGCTAGTAATTCTGTAAGCTGTAAACGAATTAACCTACCTTCTGTTCCTAACTCATGAATATAGCTCAATATTTCATTTTTAATACGCAGCACCATTTCAACACTATGTAAAACGTGAACCACCTCGGACATTGTAACGACCTCTTCAAATTCTAGAATACCCAAATTCGTAATGCCGTCATTCCATACAGCCTTATATTTTTCTAGCGTTTGAATTGCTTGATTTGCCTTCGTTAAAATGACACCTATATCTTTTAATGTATAACGTAAGTTCCCTTGATATAGCGTAATTACATTACGTCTTTGTGAAATGGCCACAACAAGGCTGCCCGTCTGCTTTGCTACACGCTCTGCTGTTCGGTGACGCATACCTGTTTCAATAGAATCAATAGATGAATCCGGAACTAACTGTGCGTTTGCAATTAAAATTTTACTTCCAGTTTCATTTAAAATAAGTGCTCCATCCATTTTTGCTAATTCATATAAACTAGCAGGAGAGAATGCGCAATTAATATGAAAACCACCATCAACAATGCTTTTAATCTGCTCATTATACCCAAGAACAATTAGTCCCCCTGTTTGTGCGCGAAGTACATTATCTATCCCTTCGCGCAGTGGTGTTCCCGGGGCCACGAGCTGTAAAATATTAATTATACTTTTGACACGTTGCTTATTTTCTTCCATAGCCTAGCCTCCTAATGTCAAACGAAGCGCTTCTCCTAAATTAGAAACACCTACAACCTCAATCCCCTCTGGAATTGTCCACCCCCCTAAATTTTTTCTAGGAATGATAGCACGTTGAAATCCTAATTTAGCTGCTTCTTGTACACGTTGTTCGATTCTTGATACTCTTCTTATTTCTCCAGTTAATCCAACTTCTCCTATTACCGCATCAGTTGGTGCCGTAGATTTATCTCTAAAACTTGAAGCTATACTTAAGGCAACAGCTAAATCAATTGCCGGTTCATCTAATTTCAAACCACCAGCTACTTTTAAATACGCATCTTGATTTTGTAATAGTAAACCTGTTCTTTTCTCTAGTACCGCCATAATAAGCGAGACACGATTATGATCAATTCCTGTCGCCATTCTTCGAGGATTTCCAAAACTAGTAGGGGAAATTAATGCCTGTATTTCTACTAAAACTGGTCTTGTTCCTTCCATTGAGGCAACTACTGTTGAACCTGCAACTCCAACTGGTCTTTCCTCAAGGAAAATTTCAGAAGGATTTAAGACTTCTGCAAGGCCAAGTTCTTTCATTTCAAAGATACCCATTTCATTCGTAGAACCAAAACGATTCTTTACAGCTCGTAAAATACGATATGTATGGTGTCGATCTCCTTCAAAGTAAAGAACTGCATCGACCATATGTTCTAGCATACGCGGTCCCGCAATTGCACCTTCTTTTGTCACATGCCCTACGATAAAAATTGGGATTCCCTTTGTTTTTGCAAGTTTCATTAATTCTGCTGTACATTCACGTACTTGCGCCACACTACCAGGAGCTGATGTCACTTCAGGTAAATGTATCGTTTGAATAGAATCAATAACAACAAAAGCAGGATTCATCTCTTCAATATGTGCTGCAATACGCTGTAAATCTGTCTCTGATACAACAAATAGATTACTACCATTTACATGTAAACGATCTGCACGAAGTTTAATCTGCTTTGCTGACTCCTCACCTGATATATACAATACATCATATGAAGCATCTGCTAATTGCGAGGAAATCTGTAATAATAACGTTGATTTTCCAATCCCAGGGTCCCCACCAATAAGTACTAAAGATCCATCTACAATTCCGCCACCTAGTACACGGTTAAACTCCTGAAATTTTGTTTCAATACGTGCCTCAGACTTTGTTTCTACTTCTGTAAGACGTCTTGGTTTTGTTACTTCTGTTTGAATTGCATTTGCATAATTTAGGCGTCTGGATGATACAACGGGTTCCATCTCTTCAACAAGCGAATTCCATTGACCACACCCTGGACATTTACCCATATATTTTGGTGATTGATAACCACACTCTTGACATGTGAATTTTGTTTTCTTTTTAGCCATATCTTTTTATATTTCACTTCGCTTTCATCTATAAACATTTGACCTTCTCGTACAAGAAAGAGGGCTATCTCGTAGCCCTCTTAGTTTGTCTATACTTATTTTACCTTTTCAGCACTATGAATGACAAATGTTTCCCCTTCTACATCAAAGATAACTTTTTGCCCTTTCTCAATAGCACCTTTTAAAAGTTCTTCCGATAGTCTATCTTCTACATGCTTCTGAATTGCTCTACGTAGTGGACGAGCACCATATTCACGATCAAACCCTTTATCAGCAATAGCTGCAATCGCCCCTTCTGTTAATTGCAATTCAATTTCTTGTTCTTTTAAGCGATTCACTAACTGATTTACCATAAGAGTCACAATTTCTTGAATATGTTTTTTCTCAAGCATATGGAATACGATAATTTCATCAATACGGTTTAAGAATTCTGGACGAAATGCCTTTTTCAGCTCATCCATTACTTTACCTTTCATATCCGAATAATCACGGCTTTCATCTTGTACGTTAAATCCAAGATGTTTGTTACGTTTTAACGCCTCAGCACCAACGTTAGACGTCATAATAACAATCGTATTACGGAAGTCAACTGTACGTCCTTTAGAATCAGTTAAACGACCATCTTCCAATACCTGTAGTAAAATATTAAATACATCGGGATGCGCCTTCTCTACTTCATCTAATAGGACAACTGAATACGGCTTACGACGAACCTTCTCTGTTAATTGTCCGCCTTCTTCATACCCAACATATCCTGGAGGAGAACCAACTAAGCGAGAAGTTGAATGTTTCTCCATATACTCAGACATATCAATGCGAATCATTGCATCCTCATCACCGAACATAGATTCTGCCAATGCTCTTGCTAATTCTGTTTTACCTACACCTGTTGGCCCTAAGAAAATAAATGAACCAATTGGACGTTTCGGATCTTTTAGTCCTGCTCTTGCACGACGAACAGCTTTCGCTACAGCCACTACCGCTTCATCCTGGCCGATGACACGATCATGAAGAATGGATTCTAAGTTTAATAATTTATCAGTCTCTGTTTGTGCAAGTTTAGAAACAGGGATACGTGTCCATGTAGAAACGACATTTGCAATATCTTCTACCGTAACCTCTGAATTTTCTTTTCCTTGTTGCTCTTTCCACTGACGCTTTGTATCTTCCAATTTCTCACGTAAGCGTTGTTCCATATCACGTAAGGAAGCAGCCTTTTCAAACTCTTGACTTTGTACAGCCGCATCTTTTTCTTTTCGAATTTCCTCAAGCTTCACTTCAAGCTCTTTTAAGTTTGGTGGTGTTGTATAAGAGCGTAAGCGAACCTTTGAAGCAGCTTCATCAATTAAATCAATTGCTTTATCCGGTAAGAAACGATCCGTAATATAACGATCAGAAAGTTTTACAGCTGCATCAATTGCATCATCTGTAATAGACACACGGTGATGCGCCTCATAACGATCGCGTAAACCTTTCAAGATTTGAGTTGATTCTTCTAGACTCGGCTCATCAACATGAATTGGCTGGAAACGTCTCTCTAAAGCTGCATCCTTTTCAATATATTTACGATACTCATCTAAAGTTGTCGCACCAATACATTGTAATTCTCCGCGTGCTAAAGATGGTTTTAAAATATTTGATGCATCGATTGCACCTTCTGCTCCACCTGCACCGATTAATGTATGAAGTTCATCAATAAATAGAATAATATTCCCTGCTTGACGTATTTCATCCATTACTTTCTTTAAACGATCTTCAAACTCACCACGATATTTCGTCCCAGCTACCACTGTTCCCATATCTAGTGTCATAACACGCTTATCTCTTAACGTTTCAGGAACTTCATTATTTACGATTTGCTGTGCTAACCCTTCAGCAATTGCTGTTTTACCTACACCAGGCTCTCCAATTAACACTGGATTGTTTTTTGTTCTACGGCTTAACACTTCAATTACACGTTGAATTTCTTTACTACGTCCAATAACAGGATCCAAACGATTCTCACGTGCAACAACTGTTAAGTCGCGTGCTAAACTGTCTAGTGTCGGTGTATTGGCATTTGTCGATGAACCACCTTGGTGACCTGAACTTGCTTCGTTACTTCCAAGAAGTTGTAATACTTGTTGTCTTGCTTTGTTGAGGCTTACGCCTAAATTATTTAAAACACGTGCCGCTACACCTTCACCTTCACGGATTAAGCCAAGTAAAATATGTTCTGTTCCAACGTAAGAATGTCCTAGCTTACGCGCTTCATCCATAGACAATTCAATAACTTTTTTAGCACGAGGTGTATAATGTACAGTTTGAGAAGCTTCTGTTCCACGTCCAATTAACGCTTCTACCTCTTTTTGCACTTTTTCCGGGCTCAATCCAAGAGCAATTAACGCTTTTGCTGCAATTCCTTCACCTTCGCGTACAAGCCCAAGTAAAATATGTTCTGTTCCAATATTATTATGCCCAATGCGAATTGCTTCCTCTTGAGATAAAGCTAATACTTTCTGTGCTCTTTCTGTAAATCTTCCAAACATCATAGAAATCGCCTCCTACTTGCGCTTAGTTTTTTTCAATACGTAATCGCTCACGGATTAAGGTTGCTCTTCGATAATCTCTTTCTTCCGGTCCTAAAGGTCCTCCTGCATATTGTTGTAAAATACCTGGTTGCGTAAGAACCATTAGCTCAGTCAAAATATTTCTCGATATACCTTTTATATATCCTAGATCAATACCAAGTCGTACATCCGATAAGCAAGTTGCCGCTTCTGCAGATTGAATTAAACGACTGTTTGCTAGTATACCGTAAGAACGATAAACCTTATCTTCAAGCTCAATGCTCGAATTTTGTACAATTAATTCTCTGGCCAATTTTTCTTGTTGTATAATTTGCTGCATGACACTCTTTAAATCTGCAATAATATCTACTTCGGATTTCCCTAGCGTCATTTGATTTGATACTTGAAATATATTACCTAACGCTTCGCTACCTTCACCGTATATTCCTCTTACTACTAACCCTAATTTTTGAATTACTTGTATAATACGGCTAATTCTTTTTGTTAAAACCAGCCCTGGTAAATGAATCATTACAGAAGCTCTTAATCCTGTACCAACGTTAGTAGGACAACTCGTAATATATCCAAGTGATTCATCAAAAGCATATTCAACCTCTTTCTCAATCCAATTATCTATTTGATTAGCGCTTTGAAGCGCCTTTGATAACTGTAGCCCTGGAAATAGGCACTGAATCCTAATGTGGTCTTCCTCATTAAGCATCACACTAATGTGTTCGCTTTCTGATAACAGACATGCTCCATATTCGGTCCCTGCGAGATTTGGACTAATTAAATGCTTTTCGACTAAAACTCTCCTTTGAAGAGGCGTTAATTCATTCATTTTTAATAATCCAAACTTCCCAAAGGGCTCTACCGATTTATTTATAAATTTCTTTTTAAATAATTCTTGAACCTGTTGAGCTTCCTCTTCGTTTTGCATAGTAGAAAATTGATATTGCTTAAAATTACGAGCCAAACGAATTCGACTACTTAAAACAATATCAGAATCAGGGCCATCCCCCTTCATCCATGGACTAATCGCTTCATTCATAATTTTGTCCAGTGACATAGAACTACTCCCCCTCTCTATGCTCACTAAGCTGAGTTTCAAGCCCTCGAATTTCATCTCTTACCTCAGCAGCTTTCTCAAACTCCTCATTCTGTACATATTGTTTCAGAATAAGTTTTAGTTCATCTAATTCTTTCTTTAAGTGGATATTTCCTTCCATTCGTTCCGGAATTTTTCCACAATGTTCTGTATGTCCACCATGAAGTCGCTTTAACAATGGGTTTAAGTGTCCTTTAAATGTATCGTAACAAGAAGCACAACCAAAGCGTCCCACTTTTGTAAAATGTTCATATGTCATCTTACAATCTGGACATCTTACTGTATTTGTATTTGAAAACCCGTTTTTTCCTTCTCCAAACATTGTTGATTCACCGTGTAATAAACCAGCAAATACATCATGAAATGAAAAGTTAGACTGTGATGATTGAAAGAAAGACGTATAGCCACTTTGCTCCGCACATTGCTCACAAAGATGAACTTCCGCCTTCTTCTCGTTGATTACTTTTGTATAATGTAAAGTTGCTGGTCTTATATTACAGTTTTGACAAGTCATCAATATCCCCACCTTTACAATAGGAACGATCTACCTCATGATACTTTTCATACATTACTAGATTGTCCTCTTTCCTTAATCCATTTAGATAAAAGTACATGCTCTTTTTCAAAACTTCTACAATATTTAACTGCCCTATCTTAATTATCATTCTTTTACAAAAGCTGTATTTATTTATATTTCAGTGTTCTTAACATTGCGCATAATATTCGAGCCCTAAGTTCATCTCGAGAAGGAATATCCATTGATAATACAGAACGATCTAGTACACTTAACATTAGTTTTGCTTCACGGCCTGTTATAATTCCCTCTTCTAATAAACGTATAATCATACTCTCTGCATTCCCTTGTGCAACGCTATGATCAATCATATGAAGCATTTGATCAATAATGTCTATATCATCATGCAGTTTGACTTTTATAATGCGAATGTAACCTCCACCACCACGTTTACTTTCTACTATAAATCCTCTTTCTAATGTAAAACGGGTATTGATTACATAATTGATTTGAGATGGTACGCACTCGAATCGATCCGCAATCTCATTTCTTTTAATTTCAATCACATTATTATTACTTAAGTCAATAACTTGCTTTAGATATTGCTCAATGATATCAGATATATTTCTCATTTATCCGCCACCTTTATTGACTTTGACTATCTTTGACTTTAATTATATACGTATTAATAAAATTTGCAACTCTTTTGCTTATTCACTATCCTAGCCACATTCCCCTGCATTTAATCAAAATAGTAATTATTTAAGCACATTTTTTTAATTACTATGGATTATAAAAGAAAACACGAAAAAACACGAGTCATTTGACTCGTGTTTAGTTGCTTGGCGACGTCCTACTCTCACAGGGACAAGGTCCCAACTACCATCGGCGCTAGAGAGCTTAACTTCCGTGTTCGGTATGGGAACGGGTGTGACCTCTCTGCCATCATCACCAAACTATGAAGGCATATTCCTTCAAAACTAGATAACATTTGCTACATATTATATGGTTAAGTCCTCGATCTATTAGTATTCGTCAGCTCCACATGTCACCATGCTTCCACCTCGAACCTATCAACCTGATCATCTTTCAGGGATCTTACTAGCTTACGCTATGGGAAATCTCATCTTGAGGGGGGCTTCATGCTTAGATGCTTTCAGCACTTATCCCTTCCGCACATAGCTACCCAGCTATGCCCTTGGCAGAACAACTGGTACACCAGCGGTGCGTCCATCCCGGTCCTCTCGTACTAAGGACAGCTCCTCTCAAATTTCCTACGCCCACGACGGATAGGGACCGAACTGTCTCACGACGTTCTGAACCCAGCTCGCGTACCGCTTTAATGGGCGAACAGCCCAACCCTTGGGACCGACTACAGCCCCAGGATGCGATGAGCCGACATCGAGGTGCCAAACCTCCCCGTCGATGTGGACTCTTGGGGGAGATAAGCCTGTTATCCCCGGGGTAGCTTTTATCCGTTGAGCGATGGCCCTTCCATGCGGAACCACCGGATCACTAAGCCCGACTTTCGTCCCTGCTCGACTTGTAGGTCTCGCAGTCAAGCTCCCTTATGCCTTTGCACTCTACGAATGATTTCCAACCATTCTGAGGGAACCTTTGGGCGCCTCCGTTACACTTTAGGAGGCGACCGCCCCAGTCAAACTGCCCACCTGACACTGTCTCCCGGGTCGATAAGACCCGTAGGTTAGAATTTCAATACAGTCAGGGCGGTATCCCACCAGCGCCTCCACCGAAGCTAGCGCTCCGGTTTCAATGGCTCCCGCCTATCCTGTACAAACTGTACCAAAATTCAATATCAGGCTACAGTAAAGCTCCACGGGGTCTTTCCGTCCTGTCGCGGGTAACCTGCATCTTCACAGGTACTATAATTTCACCGAGTCTCTGGTTGAGACAGTGCCCAAATCGTTACACCTTTCGTGCGGGTCGGAACTTACCCGACAAGGAATTTCGCTACCTTAGGACCGTTATAGTTACGGCCGCCGTTTACTGGGGCTTCAGTTCAGAGCTTCGCTTACGCTAACCCCTCTCCTTAACCTTCCAGCACCGGGCAGGTGTCACCCCCTATACTTCGCCTTACGGCTTCGCAGAGAGCTGTGTTTTTGCTAAACAGTCGCTTGGGCCTATTCACTGCGGCTTTCCGTTAAGAAAGCACCCCTTCTCCCGAAGTTACGGGGTCATTTTGCCGAGTTCCTTAACCAGAGTTCTCTCGCACACCTTAGGATTCTCTCCTCGCCTACCTGTGTCGGTTTGCGGTACAGGCACCTTTTATCTCGCTAGAAGCTTTTCTTGGCAGCGGGGAATCAAAGACTTCGCTCCATAAGGAGCTTCCCCATCACAGCTCAGCCTTCACGATAAGCGGATTTGCCTACTTATCAGCCTAACTGCTTGGACGTGCACAACCAATCGCACGCTTCTTCTATCCTTCTGCGTCCCTCCATTGCTCAAACGATAAAGAGGTGGTACAGGAATATCAACCTGTTGTCCATCGCCTACGCCTGTCGGCCTCGGCTTAGGTCCTGACTAACCCTGAGCGGACGAGCCTTCCTCAGGAAACCTTAGGCATTCGGTGGACGGGATTCTCACCCGTCTTTCGCTACTCATACCGGCATTCTCACTTCTAAGCACTCCACCAGTCCTTCCGGTCTGACTTCACTGTCCTTAGAACGCTCCCCTACCACTGATACCATTGGTATCAATCCGCAGCTTCGGTGGTGTATTTAGCCCCGGTACATTTTCGGCGCAGAGTCACTCGACTAGTGAGCTATTACGCACTCTTTAAATGGTGGCTGCTTCTAAGCCAACATCCTAGTTGTCTAAGCAACTCCACATCCTTTTCCACTTAATACACACTTTGGGACCTTAGCTGGCGGTCTGGGCTGTTTCCCTTTTGACTACGGATCTTATCACTCGCAGTCTGACTCCTAAGGATAAGTCATTGGCATTCGGAGTTTGACTGAATTCGGTAATCCGATGAGGACCCCTAGTCCAATCAGTGCTCTACCTCCAAGACTCTTACACTTAAGGCTAGCCCTAAAGCTATTTCGGGGAGAACCAGCTATCTCCAGGTTCGATTGGAATTTCTCCGCTACCCACACCTCATCCCCGCACTTTTCAACGTGCGTGGGTTCGGGCCTCCATTCAGTGTTACCTGAACTTCACCCTGGACATGGGTAGATCACCTGGTTTCGGGTCTACGACCACGTACTAAACGCCCTATTCAGACTCGCTTTCGCTGCGGCTCCGCCTCTTCAGCTTAACCTCGCACGGGATCGTAACTCGCCGGTTCATTCTACAAAAGGCACGCCATCACCCGTTAACGGGCTCTGACTATTTGTAGGCACACGGTTTCAGGATCTCTTTCACTCCCCTTCCGGGGTGCTTTTCACCTTTCCCTCACGGTACTGGTTCACTATCGATCACTAGGGAGTATTTAGCCTTGGGAGATGGTCCTCCCAGATTCCGACGGAATTTCACGTGTTCCGCCGTACTCAGGATACATTCAAGAGAGAACGAAGTTTCGACTACGGGGTTGTTACCCTCTACGACGGACCTTTCCAGGTCGCTTCGTCTACCTCGTTCCTTTGTAACTCCGTATAGAATGTCCTACAACCCCAAGAGGCAAGCCTCTTGGTTTGGGCTATGTTCCGTTTCGCTCGCCGCTACTCAGGAAATCGCATTTGCTTTCTCTTCCTCCAGGTACTTAGATGTTTCAGTTCCCTGGGTCTGTCTTCCTTACCCTATGTATTCAGATAAGGATACCATACCATTACGTATGGTGGGTTTCCCCATTCGGAAATCTTCGGATCAAAGCTTACTTACAGCTCCCCGAAGCATATCGGCGTTAGTCCCGTCCTTCATCGACTCCTAGTGTCAAGGCATCCACCGTGCGCCCTTTCTAACTTAACCAAACTAAAA
>NZ_CP147983.1:30301-82801 GCF_045291115.1 Bacillus sp. PPSBB_2 | reverse complement strand
CCCACGTGTTACTCACCCGTCCGCCGCTAACTTCATAAGAGCAAGCTCTTAATCCATTCGCTCGACTTGCATGTATTAGGCACGCCGCCAGCGTTCATCCTGAGCCAGGATCAAACTCTCCAATAAAGTTAGTTTGTCTAGCATCTAAAATAAAAATTGACGTTTCACGTTGTTTGTTTCGTTCAGTTTTCAAAGAACTACTTCGTCGCTCAGAAGCGACTTTATCAATATAACATTTCGTTATATTTTCGTCAACAACTTTTTTCAATAAGTTGTTTTTCGTTTGTTTTGTTTGTTACCTTTCGTGGCAACGAATATAAATATACCAGTTTGATTATTAAAATGCAATAGTTTTTCTAATAAAATTTTTAACTTAGTAAAAAAGTATAAAAACAGCACCTTTCTTCTATATAAATATAATTTCTCGCACTATCAAGATTTACTATACCCACGCAACTCATGCTCAAATAAAAAAAGCTTTGGAGAAATCTCCAAAGCTTAGTCTTGTTTATGGCGCATAGCAGGGAATAATAATACATCACGAATAGATGGTGCATTTGTTAATAACATAACTAGACGATCAATACCGATTCCTAATCCACCCGTAGGAGGCATACCGTACTCAAGAGCTTCAATATAATCGTCATCCATCATATGAGCTTCATCATTACCTTGTTCGCGCTCTTTTAATTGCGCTTCAAAACGTTCTTTTTGATCGATTGGATCATTTAACTCAGTGAATGCATTTGCATGTTCACGCGCAACGATAAATAATTCGAAACGATCTGTAAATCTTGGATCTTCATCATTCTTTTTCGCAAGCGGCGAGATTTCTACCGGATGACCGTAAATAAATGTTGGTTGGATTAATTTATCTTCTACTTTTTGTTCGAAGAATTCATTTATAATATGACCAACTTCCATTGTATCTTTAATTTCTACATTATGTTCTTTTGCAAGCTCACGTGCTTCTTCTACACTCATCGGATTCCAGAAATCAGCTCCAGAGTATTGCTTAATCGCATCTACCATATGAAGACGTGTCCATTCTGGTTCTAGATTAATTTCATAATCACCATACTGGATTGTTGTTGTACCCAGTACTTTTTTCGCGATATGAGCAACCATATCTTCTGTTAACTTCATAATATCTTTATAATCAGCGTATGCTTCATATAATTCAATCATCGTAAACTCAGGGTTATGACGAGTTGATACACCCTCATTACGGAATACACGGCCGATCTCATATACTTTTTCCAAACCACCTACAATAAGACGCTTTAAATGTAGCTCAATTGCGATACGCATATATAATTCCATATCTAACGCATTATGATGTGTAGTGAAAGGACGCGCAGAAGCTCCACCTGCAATTGCATGCATCATAGGTGTTTCCACTTCAAGATAACCGTTGTCATCTAGGTATCTTCTCATCTCACGAATGATTTTACTACGAGTAACGAACGTTTCACGACTTTCCATACTTGTAATTAAGTCTAAGTAACGTTGACGGTAGCGTTGTTCAACATCTTTTAATCCATGGTATTTATCTGGTAATGGACGAAGAGATTTCGTTAATAGCGTAAAGCCTGTTGCTTTTACTGAAAGTTCTCCAACGTTTGTTTTGAACACTTTACCTTCAATACCTACTAAATCACCTAAATCTGCTGTTTTAAATAATTCGTACTCGTCATCTCCAACAGCATCTTTACGAACATAAATTTGAACTTGTCCATGTAAATCTTGAACGTGTGCAAATCCAGCTTTCCCTTTTCCGCGTTTTGTCATAATACGACCAGCGATAGAAACAGCGATTTCCTTCTCCTCTAATTCTTCCTTAGAGAACTCTCCATATAGACTCACTAAATCAGTTGTTGAATTTGTGCGTTCAAATCTTTTACCGAACGGGTCAATTCCTTGTTCACGTAAATTATGTAGCTTTTCACGACGAACAATCAATTGGTCGTTTAATTCTTCGTGGTTCATGTTATCCATGATATTGATATCACTCCAGCTCTATTTAATTTTACAATATATACAGTATAGCATTTTCTACTCAACTAGAAAAACTGCCAGCAACTAACTGGCAGCTCTTCTTTCTTTCACGTAATTATAGGAAGTGTATAGAAGAATGTCAATCTCCTATGTCCATTATTAACCAACGTAAATTGTTTGTTGTTTCGCTTCCACTTCTTCTACAAATGTACCTAACACATTCGCAAGGTCTTCCCGTGTGTTACAAGCATTAATACCATTACGTACACTCGCATTACCACGAACACCTTTTAAATACCAAGCTGCATGTTTTCTCATCTCTCTTACAGCGACACTTTCGTTCTTTAAGTCAATAAGACGATCTAGATGTAACATACATACATCAATTTTCTCGCGCACTGTTGGTTCCGGCATTAATTCACCCGTCTCCAAATACTTTACCGTACGATAAATCATCCACGGATCTCCAAGAGCCGCACGACCAATCATAACACCATCTACACCAATTTCATCAAGCATACGCTTTGCATCTTGCGGCGTTGCGACATCACCATTTCCGATAACCGGGATATTTACAGATTGTTTTACTTGTTTAATAATATCCCAATCCGCTTTTCCTTCATACATTTGCACTCGTGTACGTCCGTGAACCGCCACAGCTTGGCCACCAGCACGCTCAACAGCCCTAGCATTTTCTATTGCGAAAATATGTTCTTCATCCCAACCGATACGCATTTTAACTGTAACCGGCTTTTCAACAGCATCTACAACCGCTGCTACCATTTCATATATTTTATTCGGATCTAAAAGCCACCTTGCCCCCGCATCACATTTAACGATTTTCGGCACTGGACAACCCATATTAATATCAATTATGTCTGCTGTCGTATATTTATCTACATATTTCGCAGCATCTACAAGAGTTTCTTTCTCTCCACCAAAAATTTGTAAACTTAATGGCTTTTCTCTCTCGTCGATATATAACATATCTAATGTTCTTTTATTATTAAGTAATATTGCCTTATCACTTACCATTTCAGCACAAACTAAGCCGGCACCAAATTCTTTTACTGTTAAACGGAATGCAGAGTTACACACTCCCGCCATCGGTGCTAGTACAACCGGATTTTTCATCTCGATATTTGCAATCTTTAACAATCAACCTACTCCTTCCTGTACAATCACTTTGGCATTAATTCCTCTATCGAAACATTTAATGCCTTAGCAACTTCTACTACAAAATCTTGAGAAGGCGATCTATTCCCTCTCTCAACCTCACCTAAAACAGATACAGATACCCCTAGTTCTTTAGCAAAACCTTCTTGTGTATAGCCTTTTAGCTTTCGAAAAGCACGAATGCGTCTTCCCCATTTTTCTGCTTCCATACCGTTACTCCCTCTCGCCTTTTCATTTCTTCTACTTGTGAACGTGAAATGTTTTGTTTTATGTCTTGATTAATCTCTAACAACGGAACGATAACAAAAGCTCTTTCAAACATCCGCGGATGCGGAACAATAAGATTCTCTGCTTCAATATTCTCTTGATTATAAAGTAAAATGTCAAGGTCGATAGTCCTCGGCCCCCACCTAATTTCCCTTTTTCTTCCTAGGTCATTTTCTACTTTTTGTGTTACTTTCAATAACTCTTGTGGTGATAAATTGGTAGAAATTTTTATAACTAAATTTAAAAAACAACTTTGGTCAGTATAGCCAACTGGCTCAGTTTCATATACAGATGAAATATCATCAACCTGAATATAAGGATTTTTATTTAAAAACTGAATCGCTTCAGTTAGATACGTATAACGCTCTCCAATATTTGACCCTAATGCAATGTAAGCTATATTGTTCATGGACGTTCTCTCGTAATTTCTACTGCTACAGCACGATAATGACCCGGTATCGGTGGATCCGGCTTAATTACCTTAATTGTACAGCGTGAAATACTTTCATATTGTTTTAATATATCTGCAGCAATATTTTCAGCGATACTCTCCACAAGCTTATACTTTCTATCCTCAACAACTTTTCTACATAATTCGAAAAGCTCTCCATAATTGACCGAATGCTCTAAGTCATCACTTTCCCCTGCACGCTTTAAATCCAACTCCACCGTTAAGTCAACTTTAAATCTCTGACCTAATTTATTCTCCTCTGGGAACACACCATGATAACCATAAAACTCCATATCATGGATATAAATTTTATCCAATTACCTTACCCCCTTACCAATCATCGCATCCATCATTTTAGCCATACGCGCCATTTCTTTCACATCATGGACACGAACAAACTCACAGCCCTTTTCAATACCAAGACAAACGGTAGCTCCTGTTCCCTCAAGACGTTCCTCCACTGGCAAATCTAATACGTGCCCAATAAAGGACTTTCTCGAAGTACCTAAGAGAACCGGATAACCTAGCACATTTAACTGTTCTAAATTACGCATCGCCTCTAAGTTCTGCTCAGGTGTTTTAGCAAAACCGATACCTGGATCTAAAATAATATTCTCATCTGGCACACCAGCATTTTTAGCAATTTTAATACTGTCATACAAATCAGCAATCATATCCGCCATTAAATTACGATAATTCATATTATCGCGGTTATGCATTAAAATGATGGGTACATCATAATGAGCTGCGACTTCAGCAATATTTGGCTCCGCCTTCGCTCCCCAAATATCATTAATAATATGAGCACCAGCCTCAATTGCTTGCTTTGCAACTTCAGCTTTATATGTATCGATAGATATAGGCAATTTTACTTCTTTTGAAACTGCTTGAATCATCGGGACAACTCGCTTTATTTCTTCTTCTACTGATACTTTAGCAAAACCTGGGCGAGTAGATTCGCCACCAATATCAATAATATGAGCACCTTGACCTTGCATTTCTTTTGCGTGACGTACCGCAGCATCTACCTCGTTGTAACTCCCACCATCAGAAAACGAATCTGGTGTTACATTTAAAATCCCCATAATTAATGTTTTTTCATTTAAATTCAATGTATATTCGCCGCAGCGCAAATCATAATCCCACTTCAAACTACACATCTCCTCTTCGTAATTCATTTCTGCTCCATAATTTCTCTCTTTGCATTCCATAAAGGTACATTAAACTTTTTGTAACCACTCCTACTTTACCCGGGAAATCCTGCGCTTCTATACGATAAAGCGGAACAATTTCTTGAATGGAGTTTGTTACGAAGACTTCATCCGCTGAAAGTAGCTCATCTTTTGTAAAGAAACCTTCCTTTACTTCTATATTTAATTCTTCAGCACTCTTTATAATAAACGCACGAGTGATACCATTTAAAATCCCTGTCTCTAACGAAGGTGTATATAAAACATCACCTTTCACAAAAAATAGATTCGAAACAATACCCTCTGCAACATAACCTGCTTCAGTGAGGAAAATACCTTCCTTACTCACAACATTTCCAATTTCACGCTTCCCTAAAATATTATTTAAATAGTGATGAGACTTCAGGCGAAATGTCCCTTCCGGTGTATTTCGCACTTGTTTTAGAATAACACCTTCTTTTTCCACTACATCCCCTGGAGCTGTTAAAGGTTTTATAAAAACAATAACAGAAGGCTCTTCATACATTTCCGTTTGTAATCCTATTTCATCTATACCCGCTGATACATTAAAACGTACATATGCATGCTTCAATTCATTCTTAGCGAGTAAATCTTTCAAAATAAGCATTACATCATTTTTTGTCATTGTCCATTTAATTTGCAATGTATCCAGCGCCTCTATTAAACGGTTATAATGATCATCCAATAAGAAAGGATGACCATTATAAATACGAAACGTTTCAAAAACTCCAAGACCATATAAATAACCATGATCATAAGGAGAAATTCTCGCTTCACTTGCTTCTACATACTGACCATTTACGTAAATTAACATAATGTCGCACTTGGACTGTATTTACGAATGAAATTCTGCAACAGCTCTTTCCCATGAGAAGTCATAATAGATTCTGGATGGAATTGCACACCCTCTATCGGCAATGCCTTATGACGAAGTGCCATAATTTCCCCTTCCTCTGTCCAAGATGTTACCTCTAAGCAATCGGGTAACGTCTCTTTCTTAACAATAAGGGAATGATAGCGCGTCGCAGTAAACGGATTAGGAATATCCGAAAAAATCGTCTTTCCATCATGATGCATAAGCGAGGTTTTTCCATGCATTAATCGCTCTGCACGGACAACCTCTCCCCCAAACACTTGTGCAATAGATTGATGCCCTAGACAAACACCAAAAATCGGAGTCTTTCCAGCAAAGTATTTAATAGCTTCCATACTAATCCCAGCTTCATTAGGACTACATGGGCCTGGAGAAATCATTAGAAAATCTGGTTTCATATTCTCAATATCTGAAATGGTCACTTCATCGTTACGTTTAACAACGAGCTCTTGTCCAAGTTCTCCAAGAAACTGCACTAAATTAAATGTAAAAGAATCATAATTATCAATCATTAATATCATTTCTCTCACCTAACCGTTTCTTCGCTACGTTCTTTTGCACGCCATAAAGCAATCGCCTTTTTTAACGACTCTTTATATTCATTTTCCGGATTTGAATCAATTACAATTCCCGCCCCTGCTTGTACATGAGCTTTTCCATCTTTAGCAAGAAGTGTTCTAATTACAATATTCAATTCTGTATCTCCAGAATAACCAATCCAACCGATTGAACCTGTATAAATCCCTCTTCGAACAGGTTCTAATTCCTCAATAATTTCCATCGTACGTATTTTTGGGGCACCAGTAATTGTTCCCCCAGGGAATACAGCCTTCACTAAATCAAAAGCATCCTTATCTTCTTCCACCTCACCACGCACATTAGAAACAATATGCATAACATGTGAGTATTTCTCAATTACCATAAATTCATCTACTTCTACAGTTCCATATTTACAAACACGTCCTAAATCATTTCTTTCTAAATCCACAAGCATTACATGCTCTGCTCTTTCTTTTTCGTTCTCAATTAATTCTCTTGCTAATTCTTCATCCTCTTGCTCATCCGCGCCTCTAGATCTCGTTCCAGCAATCGGTCTTGTACTTACTTCAGTTCCTTGTTTCTTAATTAACAACTCTGGCGATCCACTAACAATTTGAAAATCCCCAAGCTCCAGGTAACCCATATATGGAGATGGATTAATCTCACGAAGACTTGTATAAATTTCTAGTGGGTGTGTCTGTAACGTTCTTTCTTGTCTCGTCGACAAGTTTACTTGGAACACATCACCCGCCCCAATATATTCTTGAATACATTCAACTGCCTTCATAAAGCTGGCTTCAGTAAAAGCAACTGCTTCACTTTTCTTTTCAGGACTTTCAAAAGGCACGGTCACTTCAGGCGCTTCTGTCATCCAAAGACTCTTCCACTCATTTAGCCGTTCATTCGCCTCTTCATATTTATCTACATAATGCGTAATAACCCATAACACTTGTTCTTTTTGATCATAGACAAATACGTCATCAAATAATAAAAAGAAGATGTCAGGTATATTAATATCATCTTCCGCAAGAGAAGGCAGCTTTTCAATATAACGGATACAGTCATAACTGAAATAGCCAATTGCACCACCTTGAAAAGGCGGATACTCTGGGTTATAGTCCGTCTTCCATTGTTCCATATATTCTTGCATTAAATCTAACGGATTCCCTCGTTTTATTGTTTCCTTACCACTTTCACTTATATGTAACGTTTCATCCTTCCCTCGAATTACCGCTACTGGGTTCAGCCCTACAATGTTATAACGACCGCCACGGCCGCTTTCTAACAAAATATGTTGCGATTTACCCTGAGAAAGAAATTTATATTGCTTAAAGAAATCTAACTGATATGGAATAGAAAGCGCTAAAGATTTTCTTCGTTGCATATCAACACCCCGTCTTCTTTTATCCCACCCTCTTAGATAAACCAGCTCAAACTACATAAGTTATTTATATAGAGATTGATTATACTCGAAGGCTAGTGAAAATAATTTAATTATACTACCTCTTATTTTACATGAAGTTTTCTAGTCATTCACTCTTTTCCTATTTCCAATCCCAAAAGAAAAAGCACCCTTTTTCAAGGATGCTTTTTCAATCGCGTTTAATTAGGATTCAAATTGATAAAGTGGTGTACTTAAATAACGTTCACCGTTACTTGGGATAATAACAAGTACCTTTTTCCCTTTACCTAACTTTTTCGCAACTTCTGTTGCTGCATAAATAACTGCGCCTGAAGAGATACCAACTAAAATACCTTCCTCTTTAGCCACTCTTCTCGCATATTCAAATGCTTGCTCTGTTTTCACTTGAATAATTTCATCATATACTTCTACATCCAACGTCTCCGGAACAAATCCCGCCCCAATTCCTTGGATTTTATGTGGACCTGGCTTCCCACCAGATAATACTGGTGAATCTGCAGGTTCTACTGCATAAATTTTAATATCTTTATACGCTTCCTTCAGTACTTCACCAGCACCAGTAATCGTTCCACCTGTACCAATACCTGCAATAAACGCATCTAATTGGTCGCCCATTTGTTCAATAATTTCTGGACCTGTTGTTAAACGGTGAATTTCTGGATTCGATTGGTTTTTGAACTGTTGTGGTATAAAGTAGCCATGTTCTTTTGCTAATTCAGTCGCTTTACGAATTGCTCCACCCATTCCTTCAGGCCCTGGAGTCAATACTAATTCCGCACCGTAAGCACGTAATAAATTACGACGCTCAATACTCATTGTTTCTGGCATTACTAAGATTGCATTATATCCTTTAGCAGCCGCTACCATCGCTAAACCAATTCCTGTGTTACCACTTGTCGGCTCAATGATTGTATCGCCCTCTTTTAATAATCCCTTTTTTTCAGCATCTTCAATCATAGCTAATGCGATACGATCTTTAACACTACTCCCCGGATTCATAAATTCTAATTTTAAGTATATATCTGCGCTGTCTGATTCTACGATGCGGTTCAACTTAACGATCGGCGTTTTCCCGATTAATTCTGAAACTGATTGTGCCACTCGCATTCCTGTCACTCCTAACACCGAGTATTTTTATTGGTTTTATCTATATTTAGATTTTGTCAGAAAATTCCCTGTTTGTCAATTCATTTGGAGGGTTGCTCCTCTTAATTCCCTTATTACAAATTCTCGATTAAATTTGTAATATCTTCTTTAGAGAACTTGTATCGTTCATTACAGAAATGACAGTGAACTTCTGTCTCTTCCTCTTCTTCACGAACTTGCTCTAACTCTGTTTTACCTAAACTAATTAATACACTCTCAATACGCTCGCGTGAGCATGTGCAATTAAATTGAACATCCATTGTTTCTAATACTTTTACTTTATCTTCTCCAAGAACTGCATATAGTAGCTCTTCCGGAGAAAGACCTTGTTCAATCAACGTTGATACAGGTGGAATCTTTTGTAAACGGTCTTCAATAAATGAAATCGTTTCATCTTGCGCACCCGGCATAATTTGAAGGATGAATCCACCTGCCGCTAATATGCTATCATCTCCATTTACAAGAACACCAACACCTACAGAAGAAGGCGTTTGTTCAGAAACTGCAAAATAATACGTAAAGTCTTCTCCTAATTCTCCTGAAACGATTGGAGATTGACCAATAAACGGCTCACGCATTCCAATATCTTTAATTACAGTTACAAACCCCTCTGTACCTACCGCTTGATATACACGTAACTTCCCTTGTTCTGTTCCTTCAAAATCAACATGCGGATTCGTTACATAACCACGTACATCTCCATTTGCATGAGCATCTACTAAGATAGGGCCAATTGGACCGTTACCTTCTACCTTAATCGTTAACTTTTGCTCGCCCTTTAACATTGCGCCCATCATTGTACCCGCAGTCAAAGAACGCCCTAGTGCCGCTGAAGCTGTTCTCCATGTATCATGACGTCTTTGCGCCTCACTTACTGTATTTGTTGTACGCACACTATACGCACGCACTTCTCCATCAAATGCTAACGCTTTTACTAAATAATCTTTCATACGTATTTATTCACCTTTCTCATGCTGTAAATTTGCATTACGTTCATATAACATATACAAACCTTTTAACGTTAAAAACGGATCTACAATATCAATTACATTCGATTCTTCGGAAATTAATTTTGCCAATCCACCTGTTGCAATAACTTTAGGTTCTTGTCTAGCTTCTTCTTTCATACGCTTAACAATACCTTCCACTTGTCCAACATAACCATAAAGAATACCAGATTGCATCGCACTTACTGTATTTTTCCCAACAACACTGCTTGGTTTTGTAATTTCGATACGAGGAAGTTTTGCTGCTCTGCTATATAAAGCCTCTGCTGAAATCATAATTCCTGGCGTAATAACTCCACCCATATAATGTTTTTCTTCGTTAATATAACAATATGTAGTAGCCGTACCAAAATCAACAATAATGAGCGGACTTCCATATAAGTGGATTCCTGCTACTGCATTTACAATTCGGTCTGCGCCTACTTCACGCGGATTTTCATATTTAATATTTAGTCCTGTTTTTATCCCAGGCCCTACTACAAGCGGTTTAATTTTAAAATATTTTTCACACATGCGCTCTAAAGCAAACATAATTGGTGGTACGACTGAAGACACAATAATACCTTTCACATCTTCAAACGAAAGACCCTCATGCTCAAGCAATTGCTTTACAAGCATTCCATATTCATCTTCTGTCTTATGACGATCTGTTTCCATGCGCCAATGCTGACGAAGTTCCCCCTCTTCAAACACACCTAGTACAGCATTTGTGTTCCCTACATCCAATACAAAAATCATATTCTCACCACTTATCTTATTTAATCTATATTTGTGCAGTATGTATAAAACTTATAAAAACATCATATCACACATACTTATATAATCAGCTTTCCTACCCTCATCATTTTACAAAAAGATTGCTCTCTATTTCAATTTTTAATACTAGTTTTACTTAAATTACTTTATCCACTAAGTTCTCAATAGTAATTAACAAAGATTTTAACAAACAAAAAAGGAGTGACGATAGTCACTCCTTCACTTCTTACTTATCTTCTTTATCTTCATCGTCTTTCTTCATGTTGATGTTTACTTTCACATCATCTGAAGATGTTGGACGTTCTGGCAATCTGCCGTAATCACATAAATGATTGATTTGCTCTGCATCTAATGTTTCTACTTCAAGTAACGTTTGTGCGATAATATCTAGTTTATCACGGTTTTCAGTAAGAATTTGTTTTGCACGAGCATAACATTCTTTCATAATTGATTGCATTTCCATATCGATTTCATGTGCAATCGCATCACTATAGTTTTGTTCTGAGTGGAAGTCTCTTCCTAAGAACACTTGACCACCTTGCGAGCTACCAAATTGCATCGGTCCAAGTTTGTCACTCATACCAAATTCCGTAACCATACGTCTTGCAATACCAGTCGCACGTTGGAAGTCATTATGAGCACCTGTACTCACTTCACCAAATACAATCTCCTCAGCTACTCGGCCACCAAGTAAACCAGTGATTTTATCAAGTAACTCTGGTTTCGTCATGAAGTAACGATCTTCTTTCGGAAGCATTACCGCATATCCACCAGCCTGACCACGAGGGACAATTGTTACTTTATGAACGACATCTGCTTCATCGAGAACAACACCAATTACAGTATGACCTGCTTCATGGAAAGCAACGATATTACGTTCTTTTTCAGAGATAACACGACTTTTCTTAGCTGGACCTGCAATAACACGATCCGTCGCTTCATCGATATCACTCATATCAATTTTCTTCTTATCTTGACGTGCAGCTACTAAAGCAGCTTCGTTTAATAAGTTTTCAAGATCCGCACCAGAGAATCCTGGTGTACGAGTCGCAATCGCTCTTAAATTAATATGCTCATCAAGTGGTTTATTACGCGCATGTACTTTCAGTACAGCTTCACGGCCATTTACATCTGGACGATCTACTGTAATTTGACGGTCAAAACGACCTGGACGTAATAACGCTGGGTCAAGAATGTCTGGACGGTTTGTCGCAGCAATGATAATAATACCTTCGTTTGCACCGAATCCATCCATTTCAACAAGTAATTGGTTCAATGTTTGCTCACGCTCATCATGACCACCACCAAGACCTGCGCCACGTTGACGACCTACTGCATCAATTTCATCAATGAAAATGATACAAGGAGCATTTTTCTTTGCATTTTCAAATAAATCACGTACACGTGATGCACCGACACCGACAAACATCTCTACGAAGTCAGAACCACTGATAGAGAAGAATGGAACGCCAGCCTCACCTGCAACAGCACGTGCTAATAAAGTTTTACCTGTACCTGGAGGTCCAACTAATAGGACACCCTTTGGAATACGAGCACCAACTTCAGAGAACTTACGAGGGTCTTTCAAGAATTCAACTACCTCAACAAGTTCTTGTTTCTCTTCATCCGCACCAGCAACATCTCTGAAACGAACTTTTTTCTTTTCATCATTATATAACTTCGCCTTACTTTTCCCGAAGTTCATAACACGGCTACCGCCGCCTTGAGCTTGGTTTAATAAGAAGAAGAATAAAATGAAGATGATGACAAATGGAATGATTGAAGTAAAGAATGTTACCCAAGCACTTGTTTCTTCTGCTGGTTGATACTTAACTTCGGCACCTTTCGCTTTATCATTAATTTTCTTTTGTAATTCCTCAGTATTTGGTGCATAAGTAACAAATTGTTCTCCTTGGCTAGAGTTATTAAATTGTCCTTTTACCTCAAATACACCATTTTTCGGTTGAAGTTGCACATTACGCACTTCACCGCTTTCTAGTTTAGTAATGAATTTGTCGTAGCTAACTGATGTCGTTTTTTGTGTCGAACCATTAAAATAGCTCACGATTCCAATTACTACTAAGAATATCAGTAAATAAAAGATGGTATTACGGAAGATACGATTCATTCCTAACCTCCTCTCACGGCATAAACACTATAGTAAATCGTAACATAGAAAAACTTTCCTATACAATTGTGAAGCCTATATTTAATTAATTTGAGTAAACGCTTGGTTTTAATACGCCTACATAAGGAAGATTACGGTACTGCTCTTTATAATCTAATCCATATCCTACTACAAATTCATGTGGAACAGTAAATCCAACATAATCCGCTTTCAGATCAACCTTACGGCCTGTTGGCTTATCTAATAATGTAACAATTTTTACAGACTTCGCTTTACGATATTTGAATAAGTCTACTAAGTAGCTTAGTGTAAGACCACTATCAATAATATCTTCGACGATTAAAATATCGCGACCTTCTACAGAAGTATCAAGATCTTTTAAAATTTTCACTTCGCCTGTTGAAACTGTAGAGTGACCGTAACTAGATACAGCCATAAAATCCATTTCAAGATATGTATCTGTTCTCTTTAATAAATCTGCCATGAATGGCATTGCGCCTTTTAATACACCAATTGCAAGAGGTACTGTGTTTTTATAATCCTCTGCAATAATTGCACCTAGTTCGCGCACCTTTTCTTGTATTTGCTCTTCAGAAATTAATACTTTTTCGATATCTTGATTCATCATTTCATTATCCTCCCGGAAGACTCCTTGCTTTTGTAGTGAATAATCATATATTTATCCTTCTTTGCCATCTCTTTCGAAATTGCAAATGCAGATCGTTTCAACAAGGGTACCCAAATAATAGTCCCACTTGCATCACAAACGACCGGCCATTCTTCTCTTTTTTCTTTCGGTACTTTCGCTTCGATAAAAATAGCTTTTATCTTTTTCGTACCATTCATACCTTGTATTGACATGCGATCTCCATTTTCTCTAGAACGAATACGAAGTGGATATGATATATCATTATACTTAGCAACAAATACTGTTTCATTCATGTTACTTGGTATATCTTCGCTCACCTCTGTTACAAATTCATCCCCGTTCAATAGCGTAATGGTCCCGGGTACTAATAAATCTTGTGAAAAAGGAGAGACAATTTCTTGTTTAAATCTAAAGCTACACTCCTCGTATGAACGAACAATTTTCAAATCACCCGGAAAATCAAGTGAACCTGAAGGTTGTGTCCGCTTAAAAAACTCAATCAACTTGTCAATATGTATAGAAGAAAGAGAAGATGGAATCTTATATTCATAAAGATAGTTTAATATTAGTTGAATCCCTCTTCTTTGTAAAGGCATAGACATGGATTCAAAGGCAGGAATTGATAAGCTAATTTGTTTATCACTTTTTTTTGTAATTACTTTATTCATTTTCTCAAAAGCTAATTCCTGCAAATAAGCCTCATCCTCTTGCATCTGCACGCTAAATTTTTGGAATTTCTCATGCATTTGTGGATTTTCTTCTTTCAAATGAGGAAGGACATATTTACGTAATCGATTCCTTGTATATACTTCCTTTTTATTACTCGGATCTATACGTGGCATTAAATTTAGCTTATTACAGTAATCAACAATTTCTTCCTTCGTTACGCCAAGTAACGGCCTAATTAAATATCCATTATGAAAAGGACGCTTCACTGCAATTCCTGCATATCCTTTCGGAGTACTCCCTCTTACAAAACGCATTAAAATTGTCTCGACTTGATCATCTCCATGATGTCCAAGAGCAACATATCTCGCATCATATTTCTTCATTATTCTTTCCAAAAATGCATATCTGCATTCTCTCGCAGCAACCTGTGCATTCATTCCGTATTGCTGTTGATATTGTGATACATTAATCCTTATCGTTTCACAAATAATTCCCAGTTCTTCACAAAGGCCCTGCACAAACTGTAAATCCTCATAAGATTCATCACCTCTAAACATATGATCCACATGAGCAACTACAATTTCCAACTGTTTTTCCGCTCTTTTTTCTAATAAATAATATAAAAGCGCTAACGAGTCAGGACCACCAGAAACTCCCACAACAATTGTTGAATCATTCTTTAATACATCATGCTGCTTTACAAAGTCATCTACTTTTTCAACAAATGTATCTTTCAACTTCGCAATCACCTTTCATTAAACAAGAACAGCAACCTTAGTCACCTTGTCTACAATGGTACAACTTTTACAAACATTGTGCAAAAAAAAGATATACAAAAATTACATTTTTATCTTACATCCTCCGTGTATATTCACAAAATTAATAACATTACCTTTTCCCACAAAAAAACCTAGGTATTCACCTAGGTTTTTAAAATCAAATTATAGATAAACATTCCACTTACATTTTACTGCGCCTGCATTCCTACAATCGGAATCGTAGCCCACTTCGGCATATTTTTCTTCACTTTTGCCACTACAATAGTCATATCATCATTTATATAACCATCACAAGAGCGAATCACTTCTTCCATAATGATATCAGCAATTTCTTGCGGGTCTTCGGTTTGCAATTCTTTAATTTTTCGTTTCATCCACAATTCATGATTCTCCACATGCTGTGCTCCTTCAAAAATCCCATCGCTCATCATAATAAGAATATCGCCCGTTTTTAATTGTTCACCCACCACATCAACTTCAACATCTTCGATGATTCCCATCGGCAAATTACTTGCTTCAATTTTCAAAATATTATTTGCGCGTTTAACAAAACTCGGCGTCGATCCAATCTTTAAAAACCTTGCACTCGCATCCCGCAAATCTACCATAGCTAAATCTAATGTCGTAAACATTTCTTCTGTCGTTCTCAAAGAAAGAATTGAATTGATAGACTTAATTGCTATTTCTTCATCAATGCCTGATTGGAGTATTTTTTGTAATAATTTCACCGTTTCCTTACTTTCCATATGAGCTCTTTGCCCATTACCCATACCATCACTAATCGCAAGTGCATATTTACCAACACTTAAATCCATCATCGCATAAGAGTCACCCGAAACAAATCCACCGCCTTTTGCAGCTGTAGCCAATCCTGTATCAAGAGAATACGTCTTCGCCGAACCAAATGATATTAAACTATGGCCATTTGGATAAGACGATTTTTCTTCATGTTTAACGACAATATTTTCTTTAAGGATATCTGAAAGCATCGGTGCAACTAACTTTTCACACTCACCATGTTCATTAGATGCAACTGGAATTAACATTTCAATATCAATACTTCCTCTATCTAAACAATAAATATCAACATGCTCTACTTCAACACCAAAATCTCGGAACGCTTGCATAATCTGTTCTTCCTGCACTTGATGATTTTCACGCTCTCGTTGTATCTCCTTAGCAAAATCCTCCATAACCTTTGATACACCTAATAGTTGCTCCGCTACTATTCTACGATTTTCCTTCATTTGTTTTCGTAATTTTTGTCCCTCATAGAAGTGATCTAATTCACCGGCTACTAAATCCGTCACTTTTTTCCCTCTCACACAATGCTTGTCCCACTCACGAACTAATTTACGATTATGTTGCAGGGTTCCTTCTTCCGTTTCATTCATTATTTGTTTCATATAATCGTACGTTTTATCAAAATTCACTACCCAGCATTGATCCTTTTTAAAGCATGTTTGACATGTTTTCGCAGTAATTGTACTCAAAAACAAATCTGCTTCTGTCTCTTTATCTTCTTCCTCTACATACCCATATACAGAAAAGCTATTAGATAAAGCAGCAAATACATTTGCAAATTGGTTGATTTTATTTGCTGTAACATCACGCATCCTTCTTAAATATTGTTGTTGATCTTGCGAATGCTCTTGTGTACCTGGCATAAATTTAGCAATACGATCCAAAACAAGCTTCGGTGTTAATAAGAAGATAACAATCGCTACACCTGACTCAATTAAAGTTGTTACAATATTTGTCTGTTTGTCTACATATAATGTAATTAAGCTTGTCCCAATTAATAAACCTAAACTAACACCTAAACGCTTTCCTTCTTTTAACAATCCACCAAGCAATCCAGAAAAAGCAAGAAGGCTAAGCTGAGACAAGCTAGACACATTTGCTAAACTTAATATTAGTCCTGTTACAACCCCCACTGTAGACCCTGTGGCAGCACCCGCAATAAATGCAAATACTAGCACTAAATACCTTGTAAAAATATGTTGAATAGAAGCATCATATACAAACCAATCTGTTGTACCCGTTAAAACAGATGCTAGTAATATAATCAAACAAACAATTTCTTCCGTCTCTAATGCCTGTTGTTTTCCTTTCCTTTCCACTAAAAGCGGGACACTTTGTAAAAATATCATAGTTAATACAAAACTAAGTCCAGCCTCAATGGTACTAACGAGTAAATCGTACATGGTGACAGTTTGTTGCGCAAAATATACAACAACTAAGTGTGCGGTTAATGCGGAGATAAATACTTGAAATGGAACAAGTCCAACAGTTTTACGTGTAAATCGACTAAAGAAGATATTATAAATGAAGAAGGTAAAGATAGATGCAAAGGTAAAAAACAAATTATCTATCGATACTGAAAGAGCTCCTCCCATTAGAGCTAAAAATGCTAGCGGCATCTTATCCCGCTTCATAACATAAACAGCAGCAAAAAATGGCAGTGCAAACGGTAAAATATTTGTTAATATATATGCTCGTCCCAAAAGAAAACCAATAACAACAATAATAAATCCCCATCTAAAGAAAACTTGCTCAAATTTCATTCGCAACTTACTCGTCCACTTTATTCCACCAAGCTGACTCTCATTCATTGCCAATGCACTTGTATTCATAGTATTCCTTCCTGCTTTAGGCATATTTTTAACACCACCTGCATAGTTTAATTACTGTCATTATAAAAGATGATTGTTGGTTTTTTTGTCAAAACAACAGTTTTCACTTTTATAATCGTTCGACTTTTTATTCGAAATAACTCTACAGATATACAGGGTATGTAAGTTATTTTCGATATTTTAATTAAATATTCAGAAAATATAGGGTGATTTTGTAGAAGTGTTGTATATCTTAATTTATTTAACAAAAAAAGATCATGCAAATTTGCATGATCTTTTTAGATGACCCGTACGGGATTCGAACCCGTGTTACCGCCGTGAAAGGGCGGTGTCTTAACCACTTGACCAACGGGCCGTTAAATTAAATATAGCGGCGGAGGGGATCGAACCCCCGACCTCACGGGTATGAACCGTACGCTCTAGCCAGCTGAGCTACACCGCCATGTCGTCTTATTTAACGGACAATTAGTATCTTACATCAGATACTGATTAAAGTCAACACATCTCAAAAACTTTTTTGAAAATATTTTTTACATATAAAAAAGCACCCTGAGCCATCACTCTGGGTACCTCTCTATATGTTAAAAACTAAACGTCCTTATTATCCGCGACGCGCGCCACGGCCACCACGTTTAGACTCTGTGTTACGCTTTAAAGAAGTTAAACGATCTTCGCTATCTTTTAAGAAGCGTGCCATCTTTTGCTCAAATGTTTCTTTCGGAGCTCGGTCGTTACCGCCACCGCGATTATCTCTGTTGAAAGAGCGATTATTACGTTGTGGACGTCCAGAACGTTGTTGATCACCACCGCGTTGGTATTCACCACGTGGACGATCTCCTTCTGTTTTTTCACGTTCTTTCGCTTTTTTGATAGATAAACCAATCTTTCCATCTTTTTCAACATTAATAACTTTTACTTCTACTTGGTCGCCCACTTTTAAGTGATCGTTAATATCTTTTACATAGTTATCAGCAACTTCACTAATATGAACAAGACCCGTTAAGCCCTCTGGCAGCTCCACAAAAGCCCCAAAATTTGTAATACCTGTTACTTTACCCTGTAACTTGCTGCCTACCTCGATTGACATAAAAAAAATGCTCCTCCTTAGTGGTTAAAAAGTCAAATTTTACTTTATTATATATAATCCTAAAATATAGTGTCAATAAGACATACTCTACTTAGAAACAGGAAAAATTATCTCCCCTTTACCAGAGAAGAAATAATCCCTTCTAGCAATCTTTAATACGTACTCTTCATCATTTAACTTTTGAACTTCGTCTTTTAGACTTTTTTCTTTATTCGTTAATGAATCCAGTTCTTTTTTCATGTCCTTAACTTTTGCTTCTTTTGCTTTAATGGAACTGTTTTGTTGATAAAACGTTACACTAATACTCGCAATAATTGTAAAAGTAAAGACAAGAAAAACCGCTAAACGGCGATAAAGTCGCTTCCTGTTCTCATCCGTTTGTATTATATGCTCTTTAACAGGATTTGGACTCTGTTTTTCGATTGTTCTTTGTCTCAGTTCCCTCATTTCCGAGGTCCCCCTAACTTCTTTTTTATATGCTCCCATAGTTGGAAGATATGTCCCTTCAATTTTGCTATATATTGCAGGAACCCTATATGTTTCACTATAAAAAGTTTAACACGATTAGGGAGAAGTTTCCATATGAGCGAAGCAATAAATCGAACAGGCCAGAAAAAAACTTTCCATATGAAAAGTAATATCCAAATCACCATTTTCCATAACACATGTCTAATTGAAAGCAGTATACGAAATAAGAATAATATAAATGCAATAAATAGCTGCGCTATAATAATAACAGGTTTTATCATGAGTAGCTGTATAATTCGAACAAAAAAATATGTTGTTTGCATAAAAATATAGATGAGAAAATTTAACAGCTTCATGTATAGTGCCTTCAATAAGCTTTGATATGCCGCAAAACCACATAATAATGCCAAAAACACATATATACGTAGCTCAGCTTCATTTACGAGAAGCAATACATAAAAGACGAATAATGCTTGGACAATCCAAAATAATATATCATGTATAAATACAAGCCAACGTTTACGTTCTTGGCGCTTTAAAAAACGTTGATATGTATCTAAAGACGCTCCAATCCAAGCACCCATTCCAATCATTGAAAGCATTGTATACAACTGAATTGTTAAGCTCATTTAAACAACTTACTAAAGAAACCTTTAGTTTTTTCCCCTTGATTTTCATCAATATACAGCATCTCATTAACTTTCCCTTTAATCGACACAATACCTTTTTCCACATCTAAATTTTTCATTTGTAAATTTTGACCACGAATCGTTAAAAAACCCATTACGGTCTCTAGTAAAAACTCTTCGCTATCAAAACTCTCTACCTGCTTCACACCGGTAATATCAATTATACGCCTGCCACGCATAATAATGTCATGCTCTACAGAAACATTTTGTTGATTAGAAGACGTAGGTGAGTAACCATTATTCACGTAAATCCCCCCATAGGTTTTTACTAGCTAATAGTAATGTATGAGGGGATAAATGATTTTAGAACAAGCCTTCTTCCGCTTTTACTTTTTCTTCACGAACTAAGCTATACATATTTGCTGCATCTTCTTTTTTAGTTGTTTCTTTTAATTCATTTATTTTCACAGTCACTATTTTTTGACCAAAACGAATTGTTAATTCATCAGCTACTTTCACATCAGAACTCGCTTTTGCCACTTGACCATTAATAGATATTCTTCCTTGATCAGCTACTTCTTTCGCTAATGTTCTTCTTTTAATTAAACGTGATACTTTTAAAAACTTATCTAGACGCATATCAAATCCCCCTATTAACGCTCTGTTTGTTTCGCTTCTTCCCATAAAACATCTAACTGTTCTAATGATAAATCTTTCATCTCTTTATTCATTTCAGCTACTTTTGCCTCCATGTATAAAAAACGACCAGTAAATTTCTCATTAGTTGAACGTAACGCCTCTTCTGGATCTATTTTGTAATGACGAGCTATATTAACAAATGCAAATAGTAAATCACCAAACTCACCCAGCATCTTTTCCTCATCCATATTTGTAACCTCTTGTTGGAACTCTTGCCATTCTTCCAAAGCTTTCTCTATCATCGGTTGCACATCAACCCAATCAAATCCAACCTTACCAGCTTTCTTCTGAATTTCATAGGCGCGTAGTAACTGTGGCAAACTTTTGGGAACGCCATTTAAAACAGATTCTTTCACGAATCCTTTTTCTTGTTTTTTAATTTCTTCCCAATTTGCAATCACTTCATCAGCGCTGTTTACATCCGTATTTCCAAACACATGCGGATGGCGACGAACCATTTTCTCAGATAGAGTTCGAATGATATCATCTATAGAGAACCAACCTTCATCTTCTCCGATTTGAGCATGAAGCATAACTTGTAATAATATATCACCTAATTCTTCTACTAAGTGATCATCATCCTCTTCATCGATTGCTTCCAACACTTCATAAGCTTCCTCAATTAAATATTTCTTTAATGATTGATGTGTTTGCTTTTTATCCCACGGACAACCATTTGGACCACGAAGTTCCGCAATAATTTCTCTAAGAACATCAAACTGTTGATACAAGGACGCACGCTCCTGAACTGGCGGCACGTACACACTCGTTAAATTATTCAATTCCGTTTCATGATCTAACATGTACAACGGTACCTTCTTTACTTGTTCAAATGAAGTTCCTGCAGCTGTTACGATATACACTTCATAATCATCTGGTAACATCTCCATTAATGTTAATTTCACATCAGATGCAACGAATGCATCATATACTTGGCAAAAGATTAAATGTTGACGCAGTTCTAATTGCCCTCTTTCAAATGATGTAGCATCAAGTAATTGGAATCCTTCAATCGGATCAATCTTTAGACTTGCAAACATAGGATCAAGGAAACTTTGTCCACCCTCAATTCGCACTTCAACATTTGAAACTTCTCCTTTTTCTAACAGCAGCTGAACTGTTCTTTCTGCTACAAGTGGATGCCCGGGAACAGCATAGATAATTTCTGTACCTTCAGCTTGTTCTAGCAATTTATTCGCAATTGTTTCATATACAATTTCAAACGTATCATGTGCTTCATATACAGCATCAAAAGACGTATATTGTACGCCTTCTTTCTCCAATTCTTCTATAACTGGATGTTCTTTCGTTCTAACAAACAGATGGTCTGCTTCTTTTATTTTTCGATATACACCCATCGTTAGCTGATCTAATTCACCAGCTCCTAAACCTAAAATAGTAATGATTCCACTCACAAACAGTCACCTCTATCCACTCTTCTTCAATGAACCTTCTTTTTTCTCTTGTTTCATAACGGTTCCTAATTCTTTTTTTGTAAATACACGTAATTTCAAAATAAAAAACATATATGTCAATCCGCCGATGGCTACACCTAACAACGCTTCAAGCGTCGCGCTTCCTCTATGTTCCGTATTAATTACTAATCCAGACATCTGTAACACACGTGTGAACACCATTAATACAAATCCCATACAAATACCACTAATTACTATCCCTAACATATTTCGCTTATTGATAAGTGACCCTGATACAGCTCTCGTAAGCAACAAACTATTTAATCCAGAGATTATAATTAACGCACATAAAGTCGCAAAAGCTGCACCTTTCACACCAAAATAAGGCATGAATATATAATTTAACGCTAACTTTAAGCAACCTCCAAATACAACAAATAATGCTGGCTTAAACGTTTGCCCTAATCCTTGTAAAATAGAAGCTGTCGTAATTGACAATGAACTAAATAAAATAGATAACGATAAAATAGATAAAACATCTGATCCATCACTGTTTTCAAACAACATAATATTGGTAGGTTGAATAATACAAGTTAGTCCAATAGCTGCTGCAAGTCCAATAACAAATGTTATTTTCATTGCTAACTTTACCTTTTCTTGAATAAAGGAAAGATCTCCTCTTTCCTTCGCCGCTGTAATAATCGGAATAAGTGACAACGAGAAAGAAGTCGTCACAACAGTACCTAATTGCATTAGCGGAATACTTCTATCATAAACACCCTTTAATACCTTTGCATTTTCAGCCTGTTCTCCCGCACCAATAAGTAAGCTGTAAAAGGACACTGAATCAGCCATCTGTATAAAAATAAGCACTAAATTACTAACACAAATCGCTAACCCCTGCCAAAAAAGGATTTTAACTATCTTCCTTTTACCCTTAATTCTCGCTGCACTTTTGAAGAATATAGAACGAAAATCTTGACGCATATACAATATAAGTACAATAATCCCAATAAGTCCACCCGCAATTGAGCCTAACATAGCCCCTGCACCAACTGTATATAAATCAAATCCGTGAGCAATTAGGAATAGCGATAAAAACACAATAATAGAAACTCGAATTGTTTGTTCTATTACTTGCGAAACAGCCGTTGGCATCATATTATTAAATCCTTGAAAATACCCTCTTGCTACAGACAAAAATGGCATCAATAAGAATGAAAATGAAATAACACGTAGTAACTTATCTAAGTGTATATCGCCCATAGCTGCCGCAATTGTTTCGGCCCCAAAAAACAATGTAAAGAAGCCTATAAAACCAATTCCTAATAAGAACCAAAAAGATACACAAATAATTTCTTCTGCTTCTTTTTGTTTTCCCCGCTCTAGTCGTTCTGCAACCATTTTCGAAATGATAACAGGAAATCCATAAGTAGCTAAAATTAAACAAAATCCATAAAACGGGTAAATTTGTTGGTAAATATAAAACCCAATATCCCCCGCTATATTTTGAT
The DNA here is from genome assembly GCF_045291115.1 of Bacillus sp. PPSBB_2. Lineage (NCBI taxonomy): Bacteria > Bacillati > Bacillota > Bacilli > Caryophanales > Bacillaceae > Bacillus > Bacillus sp. PPSBB_2. The sequence continues at coordinate 59,279 of NZ_CP147983.1, read as the reverse complement.
ATGGAATACGGTAAAAAGCGCTTAATACTTTTGTAACAAAACTTGCAATCGTTAATATAATAGCCCCACGCCAAAAGGCTTGATACTTCTTCGCTTCCATACAAGAAAACTCCTTTTTCTATTCTCACCTCTCGTATTATATCATAAAGAAAAGAACAAACTCCCTTACCAACACGGGTAATAATGAGTTCCTACATGTTAAAAATATTCAACGAAAAAAGGTAGCAAAGTGCTACCTTCATTCAATATACATATATCTCCAAATAATTGATTTCTCGAAAAGAAAGATCATAATTAGGAAAGATTGCTACTTCTAAAATCAATATACCCTTACTGTTCCATTTGTTTCGCTAAGAAACTGGCAGCAGTATTAACCGCTTTATGCTCGATCTCGCTTATAATGGCTTCTTTTGAGAAAATAATGACGGCTCCAATCGGATCTCCGTTTGCAACAATCGGTCCAACTGTATAAGAATGAACCTTTTCTGTTACACCATCAATAATGGAAATATCACTTTCATCCGTCATAATAACAGACTTTCGTTCTTCCATCGTTTTTTCAATTAGATCGCCAACACTTTTATTTAAGTATTCTTTTTTCGATACGCCTGATACTGCGATGATAGAATCTCGATCACACACAAGCACATTATGTCCTAAGCTGTCATATAAAGCATCAGCATATTCTTTTGCAAAATCACCTAGCTCACTAATTGGAGAATACTTCTTTAAAATTACCTCTCCATCGCGATCAACAAATATTTCTAGTGGGTCTCCTTCTCGAATACGTAAGGTTCTACGAATTTCCTTCGGGATTACTACCCTGCCTAAATCATCAATTCGACGTACGATTCCAGTTGCTTTCATTCTAATGCTGCCTCACTTTCTACTGATGATCAAAGTGGTGAATTTACCTGTTCATGTAAAAATCACCAACTGTTAGACATAGTATTTTACACATTAGTTCTTCTATGCACGTCGAATTGTATTTTTTTATCTTATTTTAGGCATTTATTACTTCTTTTTTTACATCTGGTAAGCCTTTTAATAAATTTTCAGCAATTGTTAACCACTTCGATGTCTCTAAGCCATTTGTTTTCATAACAATTTTCAATTGTGATCCTTCCATTCCTAAACCGATCATACGTCCAAAACTATTTCCGAGCATGAATAATTTTCCACCATCAATATTTTGGCTTGCTTGTTCAGAAAACAGGAATGTTACTTCAAATTTATTCTGCTTAATTAATTCAATTTGTTCTTTCATTGCCAACACTTTAATATTTGCAATTTGTAATAAATAACCAACTTCTTGTGGATAATCGCCAAATCTATCGATCATTTCTTCCTGCAATTCTTCAATATCCTCAATTGCAGAAACACCTCTAAATTGTTTATACATCATAATTTTTTGCTTACTATCTGAAATATAAGCATCTGGTAGATATGCATCTACCTCTAAGTCAATTTCAACATTAACTATATTTTCAGCCCCATCTGTTCCTCTACGCTGTTCAATTGCATCTTTTAACATTTGAGAATATAAATCAAATCCGACAGAATCAATAAATCCATGCTGTTCTGCCCCTAACAAATTACCTGCTCCACGAATAGATAAATCTCTCATCGCAATTTTGAAACCAGATCCAAGTTCCGTGAACTCTTTAATTGCTTGTAGACGCTTCTCTGCAACCTCTGACAGCACTTTGTCACGTTTATATGCAAAGTATGCATATGCAACACGATTAGAACGTCCAACACGCCCACGAAGCTGATACAACTGTGATAATCCCATACGATCTGCATCAAATACAATTAACGTATTTACATTCGGAATATCTACACCCGTCTCAATAATTGTTGTACTTACAAGAACATCATGCTGTCCTTCTAAAAATGATAGCATAACAGACTCTAATTCGCTTTCGTTCATTTTCCCATGTGCGTACGTTACGCGGGCATCTGGAACTAACATCGAAATTTCATCCGCTTTTCTTTCAATATCCTCTACACGGTTATATAGGAAGTAAACTTGACCACCTCTTGCAAGCTCTCGCTCTATCGCCTCTCGTATTAATGCTGGATTATACTCTACTACATACGTTTGGACTGGGAAACGATTTTCTGGTGGTGTCTCAATAACAGATAAGTCGCGCACACCAAGCATAGACATATGAAGCGTCCGCGGAATCGGAGTTGCCGTTAATGTTAATACGTCAACATTCGCCTTCAATTGTTTAATTTTTTCTTTATGTGTTACACCAAATCTTTGTTCTTCATCAATAATAAGAAGCCCTAAATCTTTATACGTAACATCTTTAGATAAAATACGATGTGTTCCGATTACAATATCTACTGTTCCATCCTTTAAGCCCTTAATTGTTTCATTTTGTTGTTTTCTCGTACGGAATCTACTTAATAAGCCTATATTGATCGGATAATCTTGAAAACGCTCTCGAATTGTTTCATAGTGTTGCTGCGCAAGAATCGTTGTCGGTACTAAAATTGCAACTTGTTTTTCATCCATAATTGCTTTAAATGCCGCACGAATAGCCACTTCAGTCTTTCCATATCCTACGTCACCACAAAGGAGCCTATCCATTGGGCGTCCGCGTTCCATATCTTTTTTAATCTCGTCAATAGAACGTAACTGATCCTCTGTCTCTTGATATGGGAAAGATGATTCGAACTCTTGTTGTTCTGCCGTATCTGGCGTATATGCATAGCCTTTTGAAGCTTCGCGCTCAGCATATAGTTTAATTAGGTCATCCGCAATGTCTTGTACAGATTTTTCAACTTTCGTTTTAACCTTCTTCCAATCATTACCACCTAATTTATAAACTTTCGGATCCTTACCTTCAGATCCTACATATTTTTGAACTTGATCAATTTGTTCAATTGGAACGTATAGCTTATCATTACCTTGATATTTAATATTTAAATAATCTTTATGAACACCATTAATCTCTAATGTCTCAATACCTAAAAATTTACCTATACCATGATTTACATGAACTACATAATCTCCAACTTTTAATTCCGAATAACTTTTAATACGTTCAGCATTCGATAACTTTTGTTTACGTTGTGATTTTTTAACTTTCTTATGAAAAAGCTCCTTTTCAGTAATGACAACAAGCTTTTGCATCGGCATTTCAAAACCTGCATGTAAATCACCTACAGCAATTTGTAACCTTCCAGGCAATAAAATATCTGTACCTTCTACAATATCTGCCTCAATATCATAATCACTTAAAATATGTTGTAATTTTTTCACACGTTCATCATCTGTTCCAAGTACAACAGTCGTAAAATGCCCTTCATTCCATCTATCAATTTCTGTTTTTAACAAATTCATCTGTCCATGGAAATCTTGCATTGTTTTACATGTTACATTAACAATATTTTGCGGATGTGTGTGTGCGATATGACGCAAGAATAACGTTAAATATACAAAACTTCTTTTTTTATGATGAAGAAACCCCTCGAATGGGTGAGAGAAAGATAAATCTTGAATAATTGTTCCTTCACCAAGAAGTGATATATACCATTCCGCCTCTTCTGTTTCAAGATGCGATGCTGTTTCTTGAATACGGGAAATCTCGTCTAAAATTACAACACCGTCTTCTGGTAAATAATCTATCAGACTAGCAGGTTCTTTATAGAAAATAGATAAGTATTTAAACATCTGTTCTATACTTTGCCCGTTTTTCAACATCTCAATTTCATGACTTACCGTCTCAAGCACTGTAGTCTTTAGTTTATCATCAGAAAGTTTTTGCATCGTCTTAGTCAAACCTTCTTCAAGATGCTGAATTCCTGATTTTAATTCTTCCTGTGAAAATAAAAACTCTGTTGCTGGACCAAACCTAACGCTTTCTTTTTTACCTTGAGAACGCTGTTCATCCACATCAAATAATCGAATAGAATCGACTTCTGTATCAAAGAATTCAATACGAAATGGTAGTTCTTCAGTTAAAGGATAAATATCTAATATTCCCCCACGCAAACTGAACTCCCCTGGAGCTTCTACCATCGACTTACGTTCATAGCCAATATGATGTAAAGTATGCAAGAGCGCATCTAAATCAATCTCTTGCCCTAGATTGATTTCAACTTGCTTTTGCTTCCACAATTCTTTTATTGGTAAAAATCTACGCAATCCTGCCACTGGCGCTACAATGATTCCATTCTCTCCCGCAGCCAAGCGATTTAACACTTCTATACGTTGCGCCTTCAATTCTGGACTTGCAACTCCAATTTCCGATGCTATCAGTTCATTCACTGGATATAACCACACATCTTTTTCACCAAGTAACGCCACTAAATCTTCATGTACTTTTTGTGCTTGGTATAAGTTATGCGTCACGATTAATTGTGATTTTTTTGTTTTTTTATATAAAGCCGCCATTAATAATGAACGAGAAGACGTTGCCATCCCTGATATAAGTTGTTCTTTTAACCCATCTTCTAATCCATTAATAACCGATTGTATCTCTTCATTTTTATAAAATTGCTCTAATAAACCTATCATTTTTAAAACTCCTCTCAACATAAAGAGCAAGTCATTCTATTTTATGCAAATATTTTTGAAAAGGAAAACAGAAAAATGCTTTGGACATGCCAAAGCGACAACATTTTATTGCAGAAATTTTTCATACTCATAATACTCAGGATAAGATGCGAGCGTTTCTTGACACGATTCACAAATCGTTTTTATATATATATTTCCATTCTCATGAAAATGAATCATTTCTACTACTTCTTGCTCTGTTAGTTGAAATAAAACGTCGCTATATACTTTTTCTGCGTTAATGGAGCCTACATTACCTCCGCAGTGTCTGCAATAATAATACCCTTCCATACTAGCCTCCTAAAAATTCAATTACTACTAGTATGGGTAAAACAAAAGAGAAATATTCCCAATCTCATTTTTAACTATTGAAAGTATTCATGATTTGGAGAAAAGGCTTATTTAGCCACTCTTCACATGCATCCGCTGCTTTTTCAATAGAATGGTTAACATCCGGAATCTCTTCAGATGTAAAGCGTCCTAATACATAATCGACTACCTTCATTCCATTTTTCGGGCGATCGATTCCCATACGGATACGTTGAAATTCTTGTGTTCCTAGGTGCGAAATCGTTGACTTTACACCATTATGTCCACCAGCACTACCTTTCATGCGAAGACGCAATTTACCTACAGGAATGTCCAAATCGTCGTACATAACAACGAAGTCCTCAACATCAATTTTATAATAATCCATGAGTGGACGAATACTTTCCCCAGATAAGTTCATGTATGTTAGCGGCTTTAATAAGATTACCTTTTCTCCATTAACAAACCCTGCACCAAATACACCTTTAAATTTTTGTTCATTCAAAGAAATGTTCCAACGCTTCGCAAGTTCATCAATGGCCATAAATCCAATATTATGCCTTGTTAATTCATATTCTCTACCTGGGTTCCCAAGTCCTACTATCAATTTCATTCTTGTACCACTACTTTCTTTTTTCGATACGAAAAGACGTAACCAATTTTGGTTACGTCTCATTCTATCCAATTAATTGAATAATACACTCACAGATTCTTCTTCGTATACACGAATGATTGCTTCTCCGATTAATGGAGCAACTGAAAGTTCATGTACTTTGTCGATTTTCTTCTCTTCTGGTAATACGATAGAGTTCGTTACAACTAACTCTTTAATATTTGAATTTTGAATACGCTCAATTGCTGGACCAGATAATACTGGGTGTGTACAGCAAGCATATACTTCAGAAGCACCGTTCTCAACAAGAGCGTTTGCTGCTAATGTAATTGTACCAGCTGTATCAATGATGTCATCAATTAAAATCGCTGTTTTACCTTCAATATTACCGATAATGTTCATTACCTCTGATACATTCGGGCGAGGACGACGCTTATCAATAATAGCGATTGGCGCTTTTAGACGATCTGCCATTTTTCTTGCACGAGTTACACCACCATGGTCAGGAGACACGATTACGATATCTTTAAGACCTTTTGTTTCAAAGTAATCTGAAAGAATCGGTACACCCATTAAGTGGTCGATTGGGATATCAAAGAACCCTTGAATTTGTGGAGCATGTAAATCTAGAGTGATTACACGAGTTGCACCTGCTGTTTCAAGCAAGTTTGCTACAAGTTTCGATGTAATTGGTTCACGAGAACGCGCTTTACGGTCTTGACGCGCATAACCATAGTAAGGAATAACAATATTAATTGTTTTCGCAGATGCACGTTTTAATGCATCAATCATAATAAGTAATTCCATGATATGTTCGTTTACTGGGAAGCTTGTAGATTGAATAATGAATACATCGCAACCACGGATACTTTCTTCAATGTTAATTTGAACTTCTCCATCACTAAAACGATCAACAGAACATTTTCCTAGCCCTACTCCAATATGCTTTGCAATCTGCTCAGCAAGTTCCTTATTAGAGTTTAAAGAGAATACTTTCAAATTAGAATTTAGATATTGAGTCGACATCTAGATTAACCCTCCACATTATGATTTTTTCTTATTCAGCAATTGATCAACATAGTCTTCTTTGTTAACTTGACGTGCACGTGCTACCGATAATGCTTTTGATGGAACATTCTCTGTAATTGTAGAGCCTGCTGCCACATAAGCACCATCTTCAACTGTTACTGGAGCAACAAGGTTTGAATTACATCCAATAAATACCCCATTACCAATCACAGTTTTGAATTTATTCTTACCGTCATAGTTCACCGTAATTGAACCACAACCAAGATTCACGTCTTCTCCAACTTGTGCATCCCCGATATAACTCAAGTGTGAAGCTTTACTTCTATTACCAAAGACAGTTTTTTTGATTTCCACGAAGTTTCCAACGCGTACTTCGTCTCCAATAACTGAATCTGGGCGAATATGTGCAAATGGACCAACCGATACTTCTGTACCAAGCTTACTATCATGTACAGTAGATTGTCGAATTGTCGTACGATCTCCAATTTCACTATCGCGAATTACTGTATGCGGTCCAATTTCACAATCAGAGCCAATTACAGTGTTCCCCTCAATAATTGTTCCTGGATGAAGAACTGTATCACTACCGATAACTGCATCAGCAGAAATATAAGTGTTACTTGGATCAATAATTGTAACACCGTTTACCATGTTCTTTCGGTTGATACGGTTTTTCATAATAATTTCCGCTTGCGATAGAGCGACTCTGTCGTTAACACCTAACGTTTCGTCGAACTGCTCTGTTTGATAAGCTGATACGATATGACCTTCATTTTTTAAAATCTCAATAACATCTGGAAGGTAATATTCACCTTGCACGTTATCATTTGAAACTTTAGAAAGTGAAGCAAATAAAGCCTTATTATCAAAACAATACGTACCTGTATTGATTTCTTTAATAGCTAATTCTTTCTCATTTGCATCTTTATGCTCAACAATCTTTTCAACATGACCATTCTCATTACGAACAATACGGCCATATCCAGCAGGCTCTTCTATGTATGCTGTTAGCACCGTCGCCATTGCTCCTGCTTCTTTATGTTGCTGAAGTAATGCTTCCATTGTTTCAGCAGTTATTAGAGGCGTATCACCACAAATAACTAAAGTTGTTCCTTCTTCATTTGCAAGTACACTTGCAGCTTGATCTACAGCATGTGCTGTACCAAGTTGTTCTGCTTGTAATGCAAATTCACTTACGTTCCCTAGCTGTTCTTGTACCATTTCAGCACCATGTCCAACAACCGTTACAAGTTTCTGCAATCCTAATTGAGATACTTGATCGACTACGTGTTGTACCATAGGTTTTCCACATACAGGATGCAGCACTTTGTATAGCTTAGACTTCATACGTGTGCCTTTACCTGCAGCTAGAATCACTGCAAATCTGTTTGACATATAGACCCTCCATCGCAACCTATTTATCCATTAAAGATATTATCCTAAATCATCATATATTTCAAGAAACACATTTTAACTATTAAATTTTACCATAATTCTTATAAGATGTTTTACTCTTTAGTATCTTTTTTAAGAAATAAGCTATACTATTTAGAGGGTGTTGCAAAACTAAAATAAATATGCAATGTTATGAATCAGAAAAACTAGCTGAACATGCAATAGATAGCGATTTTGACCATACCAACGTGGCTGTTCCAGCCCTTTATCTTTGAGATGACTAAACTGTTGTTCAATTTTTCCACGCTCTTTCATCAACTGTTTGCCAAAGGTAGTTTGTAGAAAATGAGACACTACACGACGATGTGTACTTTTGATTGGTCCGCTATTACGCGGGTTAATTGGATTGATCGCAAAGATATCACATGCTCCGGCAATTTCATGAATGTGCTGACTATCATAAGCGGCATCTGCAACGGAAAATAACACATTTTGGTTTTGTATATCCCGAAGCAATGCAGGAGCTATTTTACTATCATGTACATTTGCGGTTGTAAATGCATACGACAATATAACACCTTCTGGTGTAGAACAGACATGAGTTTTATATCCCTTATACCAACCATAGCGAGTAGATTTTCCCCATTTCGCTTGAGAATCATATAAACTACTCCGTAAGGCTGTACTATCAATTAAAACGCACGGAATTAACCCTAAATTCTTTTCTTGAAGAATTTGTTTATGAAGCAACGGAATTTCTTCGTTGCGAAACCAAGTGCCTACACGTGAAAAAGTAGATATATGAGGAACAAGCGAAAGGCCACAAGATACACGAAATGAAGGATATTGATGTAAAAAACGAGTTAACTTACGTAATGAATTGATCTGGAATACCGTTTTTATAAAAAAACATTTGAGTAAAGCTTTTCTACAGATGGGTGGGCGGCCTGTCATAGGCGGAACGCCTCCAATGGTTAAACTGTCTACGTAGGCAAATAAAATTTGTAAAATGGATTGATTTTGATCAAAATTGGTTATCATACTAGTAAATCCGTCCTTTCTGGAGATAGTTTTAGGATACTATCATTCTTCCAGGAAAACGGGTTTCTTTATGCATTCATTTTTGGATATTTATGAGTTTTGCAACACCCTCTATTTAAAATGATTTTGAAAAAATTAGTAGTTTCTTCTTTTTATGTTAATAAATTATGCAGTTTCCAAATATAAAGCAAAAAAAAACAAACTCCTGTAAATGCTTACAGGAGTTTGCTACAAAATTATAAGGCTTTTTGTCAAAAGCCCTTTTCATTCGAATTTTACGAAGCACCTGCTTCTTCAAACTCAACCTCTTCTAACTCGCCTAAACGATGATACTCTGTTAAAACCGCATCTTGAATTTTAGAGCGTGTACCAGAATTAATTGGATGTGCAATGTCACGGAACTCTCCATCTGGAGTACGTTTACTTGGCATTGCTACAAATAATCCATTATTACCATCAATTACACGAATATCATGAACAACAAATTCATGGTCTAGAGTAATAGAGGCAATTGCTCTCATGCGGCCTTCTGTGTTTACGCGGCGTAATCTTACGTCAGTCACTTCCATCTTGTGTTCACCACCCTTTTCTAAATAAGCGATATATTTGTATAAATTCCACAAATTTTCTATTTTCCCTTTAATTTTTTAAAAATTTTTAAGATAAAAATTTTTAAAGTAGTTGAATATAGAGATTAGTGGAGGTTATCGCTTACAAAAGGTTACTTAACTAGGGCGATTACTTCAATTTCAACGGAAACATCTTTCGGTAATTTTGCTACTTGCACACAAGATCGAGCTGGTTTATGAGTAGAGAAATAAGAGCTATACACTTCATTCACAGCATTAAAATCATCCATGTCCTTTAAAAATACTGTTGTTTTTACGACTGTATCAAATGAAGCACCTGCTTCCTCTAATACCGCTTGTAAATTTTGAAATACTTGTTCTGTTTGTACTGTTACATCTCCTGTTACAAGCTCCCCATTTGCCGTCAATGGAATTTGTCCTGAGCTATAGAACATGTTATTTACAATAATCCCCTGTGAATAAGGTCCAATTGCTTGTGGTGCCTTGCTTGTTTGAACAACTTTCATACTTTTCACCCTTTTATTATTTATTTTACTCTTTAAAAATAGTGTACGAAAGGCAGTTTGTCCACCTATTTTATAATCTATAAATAAAATAAAAAAAGATAGAGCTATCTGCTCTATCTTTTATTCCGCCTCTACAAGCCCTTCATCAAATGGCGCAAGAGAATAATTCCCTTTTTCCACTTGAATCGTTTTTTCTTTCACATCAACTTCCGATAGACGAATTAATGATACAAAATTATTAATTAGTCGTTCTTCAATATCTGTGGATTCTACTAATACACCAATACCAACAACATTAGCCTTGAACTCTTCTAACATACTCATCATACCTTGAATTGTTCCGCCAGCTTTCATGAAGTCATCAATAATTAAAACATTCGACCCTTCTGGAAGACTGCGTTTTGCTAACGTCATTGTTTGAATTCGTTTAGAAGAACCCGACACATAGTTAATACTAACAGTCGGACCTTCTGTTACCTTATTATCTTTCCTTGCAATTACAACTGGTACATCTAAGTAATTTGCCACTGCATAAGCAAGTGGAATCCCTTTCGTTGCCACCGTCATAACTGCATCAATTGGTTGCCTAGCAAAAACAGAAGCAAACAAACGACCTGCGCCATTAATATGGCGAGGATTACTCAATAAATCTGTCATGTATAAGTAACCGCCAGGCAAAATGCGATCTGGGTTTTCAAATAAGCCACAAAGCTCATCAATAATTAGATCTGCCTCTTCTTCACTTATATACGGTATATATTTCACTCCTCCTGCTGCTCCTGGTATCGTTTGCAATGTGCCGACCCCTTGTTGTTCAAACGTTTGCTTAATAATAACTAAATCTTCACTAATGGAAGACTTAGCCGATTGATACCTTTCAGCAAAAAAAGTGAGAGATACTAGCTGACGAGGGTTTTGTAGCAAGTAATAAGTCATATCGACTAACCTTGTACTTCTTCTAATTTTCATACTCTCACCTCAAATCACGAATATTCTAAACAAATCATAACGTATTATACGTCTTTATTCAAGCGTTTCTCGCTCTCCTAATAAACGTACCGCATAGACTTGTTCACAAAATCCTTTTAATCCGTTATAAATGCGATGCATTCGTGAATCATGGTGTACAAGTCCGAATACAGTTGGACCACTTCCACTCATTAATACAGCATCCGCTCCAAATCGCTTCATCTGTGATTTAATACGGGCAACTTCAGGATGCATTCCAAATGTTACATCTTCTAAAACGTTACCAACAGTATCACAAATTCCTTTATAATCACCAGAATTTATGACATCAACCATTTTATCTACATTTGGATGTGTAACTCGATTTAACTTTAAATTTCCATACACATCAGCAGTAGATACACCTATATGTGGTTTCGCTAAAATAACCCAACAAGAAGGCGGAGTCTTTATATGCTCAATTTTCTCTCCTCTTCCAGTGGCAATTGCTGTGCCTCCGTATACACAGAACGATACATCTGATCCAATTTCTGCGCCAAGCTCTGCTAACTCATCAATTGTAAGCCCTAAATTCCATAATTTATTAAGACCACGTAATGTCGCTGCTGCATCACTACTTCCACCTGCTAATCCAGCTGCTACTGGAATCGTTTTTTCAATAGTAATAGATACACCTTTTTTTACATTAAACTTCTCTTTTAATAATTTCGCTGCCTGATAAGCTAAATTTCGTTGGTCGTCTGGGACATACCGATTATGGGATAAAATTTCAATACGGTCTTCTGCTAATTCCGTTAGTTCTAGACGATCTGCTAAATCAATGGTTGTCATAATCATTTTCACTTCATGATATCCGTCTTGTCTTTTTCCCAGTACATCTAACGACAGATTAATCTTTGCTGGTGCTTTCACTAGTAGCTTCAATCTATTCACCCACTCTATGTACTCAATCTTTTATCGTTTATTTTACCATAAATTTATAGTAAGACGATGACACTTCCCTAATTATAACGAAAAGCATTCAGAATGAAACTACTTATGTAAAATGATGGCACCTTTTAGAGTACAAAAAGCCGAGGAATGTCTCCTCGGCTACCGTAGCATAGAAAGTATCTTACAACTACTGGTTTCGTTTCATTAATTGCTGTTCTGCAATTTCTATAGCACGTTTCACCATGTTACCAGCATCTTTCGCACGAATTCCGCCCCATCCTTCTTTCTGAACAACATCATAAAAGCCAAGCTCTTTTGCTAGCTCTTCTTTAAATTGGTTTGACATGACACCTCTTCGTCTACTCAATGCAGAGTCCCTCCTTATTTTGCTACGGTATAGTTAGTATGCAAAATAATATAGCTTTTCATTTATGGGAATATATGTAATGATATACGGATTATAAAATGACCTCATTATGAGGGTCTCCATAAAATGTTAACTCTACTGTCTCTGTTAAAACATCTGCATAACTATAAGATACACGTTGCAACGCATCTTCTTGTTGATCCAATTGTACAACAAAAACGGAACGGTATGTTTCTGCTAGTACACCTGATTGCTCCACAGTTTTTCTTCTTCCACTATTTGCTTTTAACATAAGTCGTTGTCCAAGATGGTGATCTAATTCGCTTTTAATTTCATCTAAACGTTTTGACATATACTTCGCTACACCTCGCTGTAATTTAGATTGAACACTTAAAGCACGATATATCTATCCTAATTATTAACCGCGATTCACAGCTAATATCATCCTGCGTTTGAATAGATAGAAGAAATACTATATTGTAAAAGTATCATTACGTAGTCTGTACGTTCTTACCTCTTTTTATCCAAATTCATTTAAATCCTTCCATACAAAAAAGCAAGATACATATGTATCCTGCTTACTCTTCGTAATGTTGAAAAGGTAATCCCGTTCGTAAAATCCCTCTCGTTTCAATTCCACCTAGTCCCTTTTCACCAGTAATTGTATTACGTACGACATCCCATACATTGACTCTCTCCATAAATGAAGTAAAACTAATTTTACCAACTACATATACAGGATCTAGTGCATGAATATTAATTCTAGATGGTGAACTAGCGAAATTGGCCCCTGCACGAATTAGTGCCTCAAAATGTGATTGACATGCCCCAGCAAAAATAACAAGTTGATCCAGTGATGGATATTTTTTTCGCACTTCACGAACAGCCTGTACAAAATGCCTTGAATGCCTATATGCCGCTAAATCTCCCTTCACTCCTTTTGATTTTGTATATGCATCATGCCCTGTAATAACGAGAATGTCTGGGCGAAAGTGATCTATTAAGTCTACTACTTTTTCATGCATCTCCGTTTCTTTACAATGAATACCTTGAACAGGAACGCCAATTTTGTTATATAAGTCTAAGCACTTGCGCAAATATAAAGGGTCTCCATCTATATGCAATACACGTCCCGGCATTTGAAAATAATTCACCTCACTTGTGTATCCACCAGTTGAAGTATGTTCATGCCTTTGTTTCATCAGTACATAATCTTGTTGAAACAAACGATACGTGCGCTCCATTGTTTCTTTCTCACGCTTCACCCTTTTTTTATGTTCTCTTTGATCTATACTAATTAAATCTTCAAGTGGCGCATCCGCCACCAGTCTAATTTCCTCTCCAAACAATATAGCTATCTCACCTTTTATTTCTATAATACGAAAAAGAATATCCCTCTTATGAGAATATCGTTCCACTAATTCTCCAACATGTAAAACCATTCTCCTACCTCCAAACTCATTAGGCCATCTTACCTGTTTTTAAAGTATGAATTTAGAGAGAGAAAGGTGACAAAAGGGACAGTTCAAGTTGAACTGTCCCTTTCATATTCTTATGATAATTTATGAAGAACTAATGCATTACTTAATGTTGCAAACTCTTCAATAGATAGCGTTTCGCCTCTTCGCTTTGGATCAATTCCTACTTCTGTTAAAATTCGATCCAATAACTCCTTATCTTTCGGGAAACCATTTAAATTATTTGATAAATTATTCATTAAAGTTTTACGGCGCTGTGCGAAACTTGCTCGTACTACTTCAAAGAAGAACGTTTCATCTGTCACCTCTACAACCGGTTTAGGACGCTTTAGAAGGCGGATAATTGCAGAATCAACGTTTGGCTGTGGTACAAACACTGTACGCGGTACAGTCATAACTGTTTCAACCTCTGTATAATACTGAATGGCAATCGATAAAGAACCATACTCTTTCGTTCCAGGTTTAGCAGCTAAACGATCTCCAACTTCTTTTTGCATCATAACAACAAATCCACGAACTGGTAACTTTTCTTCAAGCAATTTAAATAAAATTGGCGTTGTAATATAGTATGGTAAGTTAGCTACTACCATTACATCTTGCCCTTCTTCAAATTGCTCATTAAATACTTCATGTACATCTGCTTTTAGTACGTCTTTATTAATAACTGTAACGTTACCATATGGCGCTAACGTCTCATCTAAAATTGGTAATAGTCTTTGATCAATTTCAAAAGCCACTACTTTTTTAGCACGCTTTGCTAATTGCTCTGTTAATGCACCAATACCTGGTCCAATTTCAATTGCACCACTTTCTGAACCAATTTCTGCATGATCGACAATACGATTTAATACATTTGTATCAATTAAAAAGTTTTGTCCTAAACTTTTTTTGAATGAAAATCCATACTTTTCAACAATGTCTTTTGTACGATTTGGCGTTGCGATATCCTTCATCTTTTTTCCTCCTGTATTACTTGCTTATAAGCTTCTGCAAATGATTCCTTTGAAACTTGAAACATCTGTAATCGTTTATGTAACTGTTTTGCATTTGTATAACCAATCTTTAATAGCTTACCCATTCTTTCTCTGCGGCTCTTTGCCATTTCTCCGCCCACTAAGCCTGCATCGACTAAATCACTCCAACTAATTTCACTTGTGTAAGCTTCCATTTCTTCATGTATATTCTCTAGAGCGCGGCGAATCGACTCATTAGAAGCGTGTTCGATTCCAACACCCTTTTTCCTTTTAGCAAGCGCTTCTTCCTTCGGTAAAAAGGCATGCTTACAGCCAGGAACCTTGTCAGAAATAATTTTTCGAATACGCTCTCCAGGATAATCCGGATCTGTGAAAATAATAACTCCCCTTTTTTGCTGCGCTAATTTAACTTGCTCAATAACATGATCACCGATTGCTGAACCGTTCGTTTCAATTGTATCCGCATCAACAGCACGCTTAATCGCAACTGTATCATCTTTACCTTCTACAACGATAATCTCTTTTATTTTCATGCTTGCCTCCACACTCATTTCGTCTCTACTTAGTAAAACAAAAAAATGACGACTTTTCCATTATTATTTTCCCCATTCTTATATTTTAAAAAATAGAATAGAAAAATCTTTGTTCTCTGTCCTTATTGTAACACTTCATCATTCACATTTATTTTCTTCATCACTTCTACTAGTTTTTCTCAAAATAAAAAAGAACAGGTTTCCCCATTCTTTTTTATTCAACACCAAATAAAGCTTTTGCATTTTTAGTTGTCATTTCTGCTACTTCCTCATAAGAAATTCCTTTTAAATTCGCAATTTCTTCTGCTACGAGTTTTACATAACTCGGTTCATTTCGTTTCCCTCGAAATGGATGCGGTGTTAAATACGGACAATCCGTCTCTATTAACAATTTCTCTAATGGAATCTCCGTAGCAACCTCTTTCGGCTTCTTAGCGTTTTTAAATGTAACTGGTCCACCTAACGAAATTAAAAAGTTCATATCAACACATCGCTCTGCTACCTCTACGCTGCCGCTAAAGCAATGCATAATGCCTCCTACTTCAGCTGCATTCTCTTCTTCTAGAATATCAACAATATCTTGAGTTGCATCGCGGTTATGTATAATAATCGGCAATTTTACTTTTTTCGCTAATGCAATTTGTTTACGGAATACTTCTTTCTGTATTTCTTTTGGAGACTTATCCCAGTGATAATCTAAGCCCATTTCTCCAAGTGCAACGACTTTAGGATGAGAAGCAAGTTCTTCTAACCAAGCTAAATGTTCTTCTGTCATGTCGATTGCATCAACTGGGTGCCACCCAACCGCAGCGTAAATAAAATCATAGGCTTCAGCTAATTCCATCGCCTTTTTTATAGTTACTTCATCAAAACCAACAACAACTGTATAAGTAACTCCCGCTTCTTTCATTCGGGCAATAACCTCTTGCAAATCTCCTTCGAATTGCTCTGCATTCAAATGTGAATGTGTATCAAACAACATAATACATAACTCCTTTTATATTGAAATCAAGTTTATTCTACAAAAATAAGTTCTTTAATAACTTAACGATAACAATACTACAATCTTAATGCAAAAATAGAGAGTGTAAAAAGAAAAAAGACGCTTCACACATGTTACACGTGAAACATCTCTTTTCTTGTCTTAATTACTTGATTTTTGTACCATTTGGTAGATTTTGGTCGATTGATGCTAATGACAATACGCCATTCTCTTCACCCGCTAAAATCATACCTTGCGATAATTCACCGCGTAATTTTACAGGTTTTAAGTTTGTTACACAAATAACCTTTTTACCTTTTAAGTCTTCCGGCGAATAGAATTTTGCAATTCCAGAAACAACTTGACGCTTTTCTGTACCTAAGTCTAGTTGAATTTTTAACAGCTTATCTGCTTTTTTCACAGGTTCAGCAGATAGTACTTCAGCTACGCGTAATTCTACTTTAAAGAAATCATCAATTGTAATTTCTTCTGCCTTCGGTTCTTCTTCTTTTTTCTCTTCTACTTTAGGAGCAGAGCTTTTCATTTGTTCTTTAATGTACTCTACTTCCACTTCCATTTCTAAACGAGGGAAAATTGGGTTTCCTTTTTCTACTTTTGTTCCAGCTGGAATGCAGCCAATTGTAGAGAGACTTTCCCAAGATTTATGAGCTTCATCAGTAAGGCCAAGCTGAGCAAACATCTTGCTTGGTGCTACTGTTAAGAATGGCATAAGCATAATACCTGTTTGACGAAGTACTTCTGCTAAATGAGCCATTACAGAGGCTAACTTTTCACGATCATTCTCATCTTTTGCTAATACCCATGGTTGTGTTTCATCAATATATTTATTCGTACGACTAACTAGTTGCCAAATAGATCCTAACGCTACAGAGAACTCCATATTCTCCATTGCTTCTTCTACTTTTTTCAAAGTATCTTGTGCAAACGCTACTAACGTTTCATCAAATTCCGTCACATTTGCTTTAAATGCAGGGATTTCTCCGTTAAAGTACTTATCAATCATAGCTACTGTACGATTTAATAAATTACCTAAGTCATTTGCTAAGTCGAAATTAATACGCTCCACAAATCCTTCTGGTGTAAATACGCCATCAGATCCAAATGGAACTTCACGAAGTAGGTAATAACGTAATGCATCTAATCCGTAACGATCGATTAATGTAACTGGATCTACTACGTTTCCTTTTGACTTACTCATCTTTCCATCCTTCATTAAAATCCAGCCATGAGCAAAGACTTTCTTCGGAAGAGGTAAATCTAATGCCATTAAAATTATCGGCCAATAAATTGTATGGAAACGAACAATTTCTTTCCCAACTAAATGCACATCTGCAGGCCAGAATTTTTTATATTTCTCTTCATTTGCTGTTCCATAACCTAACGCCGTAATATAGTTAGATAATGCGTCAACCCATACATAAATAACGTGTTTTGGGTTACCAGGAACACGAACTCCCCAGTCAAATGAAGTACGAGAAACTGCTAAATCTTCTAATCCTGGTTTAATAAAATTATTAATCATTTCATTTTTACGAGACTCCGGCTGAATGAAATGTGGATTATCTTCATAGAACTTTAATAGTCTGTCGACATATTTACCCATTCTAAAGAAATAAGATTCTTCACGAACAAGTTCTACATCATGACCACTATCTGGGCTTTTTCCTCCAACTACTTTGTCGCCTTCCATAATTGGATCTACTAATTGATGCTCTGTATAGAACGTCTCATCTTGTACAGAATACCAACCTTCATATTCATCAAGATAAATGTCACCTTGATCTACTAATTGTTTAAAGATTTTTTCGACAACATCTTTATGACGATCTTCAGTTGTACGAATAAAATCATCATAAGAAATATCCATCTTCTCCCAAAGCTCTTTAATTCCTGCAACAATGTTATCAACATATGCCTGTGGCGTAATATTTAACTCTTCTGCTTTCTTTTGGATCTTCTGTCCATGCTCATCAGTTCCTGTTAAATAATGCACATTATAACCTTGCATACGCTTATATCGTGCCATCGCATCTCCTGCTACTGTCGTATAAGCATGTCCAATGTGTAATTTTCCACTTGGATAATAAATTGGGGTAGTAATATAAAAGGACTTATTTTCCTCTGTCATTGTTTTGGACCTCCCGAATAACCTCATATGTATTTATAAACAGTATATCAAAAACTCATATATAAAGTGAAACTTTAATCAGTAGGGTTTTTGTTCCTCCCCACTAATTATTAGCCCACGTTAATTGGGCTTTTACGAGCAGCCCAAATCTAACTTATCTTCTTTACGCCAACCTAATTTTCAATTTAGGTCTTAATGCTCGATATCTTTATCATCTATTGCTCATATTTCAAAAAAATATACAATATCCACTTTGAATTTATTATTTTTTCAGAAAATAATGTAAATAATTGTGGAATTTCCTCTCAATCTATTATATATAAGAAATAAGAAATCTATAAATCTTTTTAAAAAATATAGAATTTAAGAATTGACGGAAATGTAAATGATTGGTATCATATGTCCATAGGGTATTTTGTCGAAAAATGACGAATCTAAAAATAGACTCGAAACTTATAAACTATTTATTTAGGAGGAAAAAAATTATGAAATCTACTGGTATTGTTCGTAAAGTTGATGAATTAGGTCGTGTAGTAATTCCAATCGAATTACGCCGTACTTTAGGTATTGCAGAAAAGGACGCTCTTGAAATCTATGTTGATGACGAAAAAATCATCTTAAAGAAATATAAACCAAACATGACTTGCCAAGTAACTGGTGAAGTATCTGACGGTAACCTTTCTTTAGCTGAAGGTAAAATCATCTTAAGCAAAGAAGGCGCTGAGCAAATCTTAAACGAACTTCAAGATTATATCGAAACAGCAAAATAAGCTTCTCAATTATGAGAAGCTTATTTTTTATCGACATGATAGATTTGATATACATCTCTTTTCGACAAATCTCGATCTTTAGCGACTGTTTTAATCGCTTCTTTTGAATTCATACTTTTTTCATTTATATAATATTCAATATGATCATATACCGAAAGAGATTCCCACCATTGTTCTTCTGGAGCAGGTTCTTCTGTTGAACCAGCTACTAAAATACAAAATTCACCACGTACTTCATTTTGCTTCGTCCACTCAATTGCTTCTTCGATTGTTCCTCGAATAAATTCCTCAAATTTTTTCGTTAACTCTCGACATAATACAATCTCTCTATTTCCCAACACTTCCTGCATCGAAATTAAAGTATCATCTAAACGATGAGGTGCTTCATAAAACATCATTGTAGTTTGTACATAACGAAGCTTTTCTAACTCCATCTTCCGTTCCTTTTTGTTTCTCTGCAAGAAACCATAGAAATAAAACTGCTTTGTTTCAAGACCGGATGCAATTAATGCTGTAAGGGCTGCATTTGCTCCAGGAAGCGGAATTACATGATATTGCTCAGCTACTGCCTCAACGACAATATCGTAACCTGGATCAGAAATACACGGCATACCAGCGTCACTAACAAGTGCTACATTCTTTCCATCCTCTAATTTCTCTAATAGTTTCTTCCCACTTACTTCTTTATTGTGCTCATGATAACTCGTGACAGGTGTTTCAATTTCAAAATAATTACAAAGTTTTTTCGTTTGTCTCGTATCTTCAGCAGCAATTAAATCAACTTCTTTTAAAATTCGGATTGCACGAAATGTCATATCTTCTAGATTTCCAATAGGAGTTGGTACTAAATATAAAACTCCCTTTTCATTTTGTTGAAAGCTTTTTTGTTGCCACATAGCGTTCTCCTTTTTGCATATATGCCTCTTTTTGTTTTCTCGTTAATTGCTTAAAGTAATACTCCGCTTGCATAGCTGTACGCTTATCATCGTGGGTCTCTACATATTTTAAAACGACAGGAAGCCTGACGCGTGTATACTTAGCCCCTTTGCCGCTATTATGAGTCTGAATTCTCTTTTCTATATGGTTTGTATATCCAGCATAATAACTTCCATCAGAGCACTCTACCACATAAAAAAAGTGCTTATTCTTCTCCATATAAAATTGAACGTAGCTCCTTTGTATATTCGTTATTGTTCTCATATACAACGAGAGGCGGTAAAATTTTCAAATCTGCATTTCCATCCTTAATTCCTTCAATTAACAATGTATTTGCTTCTTTTCCAACCTTAGGATAAACAAATTGCACACGCTTTGGTTCAATTTTATATTTACGCATTAATGTGACAATGTCTAGTAATCGCCCTGGACGATGTACAAACGCTACTTTCCCACCTTGTTTTACTAACTGACTACTTGCAGATACAACATCTTCTAATGTACACATAATTTCATGACGAGCTATCGCTAAATGTTCATTCATATTTTTCTCTGAAGTTTGAGGTGTTTGAAAATATGGTGGATTACATGTAACAACATCATATTGATGACGCCCAAGTTTCTCTGGCATATCTTTCAAATCTCCATGTATGAGGTGAATTCTTTCTTCCAACCCATTGTATTGAACACTTCTTACTCCCATATCATATAAGCGTTCTTGAATTTCCACACCAGTAATATTTCCTTTTGTTCTTGTACTTAATAGAAGGGGAACAACCGCGTTACCTGTACACAAATCAAGTAAATTCCCCTTTTGAATTGGTACCCATGCAAAATCTGCAAGTAAAACGGCATCTAAAGAAAAATTAAATACTGATGGGCTTTGTATAATCTTCATGTCTTGTGCTAATAAGTAATCTAAACGTTCATCTTCATATAAATTCATATACTGCTCCTTTTCTTACCCTTAACCTACCCTATTTCATGTATAAAAAATTACCTTTCCAATTATAATTGGAAAGGTAATTTCACTTTTTATTTAAGAATGAAAGACAGAACAAACAATCTCCCTCTTTACGTACACTTCCATAATGTAGATTGCAAATATGAAAACCTTCTTGATATAGTCTCGCTAAATTGTCATAGCCTTCACCAATATCTGTTTTCGGCTTCACTTCTTTACGTTTTTGAGTTTTTTGTTTTTCTTTATTCTGCACTTCTTCAAAACGGTGTCGCAAATTGTTATTTTCCATTTTTATATGTTGGTTTTCTTCCAACAACTCTGCAAGATGCTGTTTTAACTCTCCCAACTGTTTATATAAATGTCCAATTTGCTCTTCCATACTAGAAACCGATTCAAAAATATCTTTTTTCTCCACAAGCACCCACCTCATTAATCTGTGGTTTGACTCGAAACGACCCCTTTATTCACTAACTCATCTAACGTATATTCTACTATCCGTTCCTTGTCTACTAGTTCCACTTGAATTAATCTTTCTAAAATATTTAATCCGATAACACGGCCAGTACCATGCGGGGTTTGTATACGTTGATCTAAATCAGGAAGTTGTTCCTTTGCTGCCTCATATTCATCATTCTCATATTTTAAGCAACACATTAAGCGACCACATAAACCAGAGATTTTTGCAGGATTTAATGATAAATTTTGATCCTTTGCCATTTTAATGGATACAGGTTCAAAATCCCCTAAAAAAGTAGAACAACAAAGCATACGACCACATGGACCAATACCACCTAGCATCTTCGCTTCATCACGAACACCAATTTGTCTTAGTTCAATTCTTGTTCTAAAAATTGCGGCTAAGTCCTTCACTAGTTCGCGGAAATCGATCCGACCATCCGCAGTAAAATAGAAAATAATCTTATTACGATCGAATGTATACTCTACATCTACAAGTTTCATATCAAGATTATGCTCTACTACCTTTTGTTGACAAACTTGATATGCTTCTTTGGCAGCATGTTTGTTCTCTTCAACAATGGTACGATCATTTTCATTTGCAATACGAATAACCTTTTTTAGCGGTAATACAACGTCGTTTTCATCAACTTGTTTTTTGGTAATAACTACTTTTCCGTATTCAATACCTCTTACCGTTTCTACAATGACAAACTCATTTTCAGAGATATCGAACTGGTTTGGATCAAAGTAATATACCTTTCCGGCCTTCTTAAAGCGAACACCTACTACATCATACAAAACGGTCATCCCTCCTGCAACCGCAACACTAACTGTTCGAACACAAGCTGCGCATTTACATTAGCGTTGATTCTATTTTTTGCCTCTAATATATTAAAGAGAGCTGATACAATGCGCTTCTGAGCATAGGAAAACGATTCAAACATCTCTTTCTGCTCATGAAAAACAAGACGATCTTCTTCTCCAAGTTGAACATATAATAAATCCTTATAAATAAGGAGTAACATATCTAAACCTTGCTGTAATTGTTCTTTCTCTCCAAAGTGTTTTCCCCATTTTTCTTGTACAAAAAAAATAGAGGTTTTATCTTTTTCGAGCGCTTCACATAATTTTATCACTAAAGCTCGTGCTTGTGCAAACCATTCATCACTACATAAAGCTAAAGCTTCATCAAAACTATTTGTAAGTTGAGCAGCAAGTGTCGATAAAGATGCTGTAATCCCTTCATCCTGTAATCTTCTAATTAAAGATTCCGTAGGTAACGGTCTAAACGTAACAACTTGGCAGCGAGATAAAATCGTATTTAAAATTTGATGACTTTGTTCAGTAAGTAAAATAGCAGTTGTATCACTACTTGGTTCTTCTAAAAATTTCAAAAGTGTATTTGCCGCATTTGCTGTCATACGATCTGCGTGCTCAATAATATATATTTTTTTATTTGCCTCTAATCCTGTTTTGGAAAACTCTTCTTGTAAATCATGAATTTGCTGCTTCTTAATAGATAATCCGTCTGGTTTTACAATATGTAAGTTAGGGTGGTTACCTGAATCAATTCGCTTACAGTTTGTACATACATGGCAGGGCTCTACTCCATTCCGCTCAGAACAGAGGAAACTCTTTGCCATTTGAATTGCTGTCGCAAACTTTCCTGTCCCTTTCCCTCCCTCTAACAAGTAAGCGTGGGATATACGCTCTTTTGCAATGCTATTCATCAACATTTTTACACCGATGGGTTGTATAGCAGAAAGCTGCTCCCACGTCTTCGTCATAATGCATACCTCACTTATTTCATTCTTTCCTTCTATTATAACAATTTATCTTCTATAATCTGAACAACTTCTTCTATAAGTTTTTCCATCGGTTGATCAGCATTTACCAATACAATACGATCCGAGAAACGTTCTACAACTTGTAAATACCCTTCGCGCACACGTTTATGGAAAGAGATATCTTCCATATCTAGTCGATTTACTTCACGTCCTGCATCTTTTTCAATCCGAGCCAAACCAACCTCAGGCTCAATGTCTAGATAAATTGTTAAACTAGGCATACAGTCCTCTGTTGCGAAACGATTTATTTCAAATACCTTATCCATACCCAATCCTCTTGCATAGCCTTGGTATGCTAAAGAGCTATCTATAAAACGATCACATAACACGAGGTAGTTCTCATTAAGTGCTGGCATAACTTTTTCTACTAAATGTTGTCTGCGCGCAGCAGCATAAAGAAGCGCTTCTGTACGTGCTTCCATCATCGTATATTCTTGTTTATGTAAAATCGTCCTAATGTCCTCAGAAATTGCAATACCGCCTGGTTCCCTTGTCGCCATTACCTTTTGTGCTTTTTGTTCAAAATATGGCAATAAGCTTTTAATTAACGTTGTTTTACCTGAACCTTCTGGGCCCTCAATTGTTACAAATAATCCCTTCATCCTAAAACCTACTTTCTATATCATACACTTTCATATATTTCGTATTACCTTGAAAACGAGCTCCTGCTCTTTCTAAATACATAATTTGCTCTTTATGCTCTGAAGTAATTCTC
The DNA here is from genome assembly GCF_045291115.1 of Bacillus sp. PPSBB_2. Taxonomy (NCBI): domain Bacteria; kingdom Bacillati; phylum Bacillota; class Bacilli; order Caryophanales; family Bacillaceae; genus Bacillus; species Bacillus sp. PPSBB_2. Next base: position 35,147 of record NZ_CP147983.1, on the reverse strand, counting down.
TCTCCATACATAATTAATGGAATTCCAGGTGGATACGGAATCACCATTTCCGCCGCTATCATTCCAACAGCATCTTCTATAGATACTATCTTTGTTTCATATCCGTCTAGTTGTTTATACGTATACGGTAAAAGAGAGAATTCACCATTATAAGTATAACGAATAGATTCCCTCTTGTCTTTCACCTCATAATGTTGCAATGCTACTCGGATCATCTCTATAACCTTCATATATCCCTCATTTACTTGTAAGGGTAAAATAAATAGGACATTGTACGGATCAGCCATCTCTGTATATATACCGACCTTTTCAAATACAGACTGTAATTCGTACCCTGATAACTGACAACGAGTTTGTACGGTGACCTTTAACTCATCTTGCAACGGATATTCTAAAATGGCGATTTGGGGAATAGAACGTAATTGTTCCTTAAATCTTCGTAAAAACTCAACAATTTCACTGTGACCTTCTTCTTTTATACGCGCCATTGTAAAGCGTGCTATATCCAAGGAAGCCATAATTGGATACGATGGACTACTAGATTGTAGCATACTTAAATAAGTAGTAACCTTATCTTCGTCTACTAAATGACTATTTATATGTAAATAGGAACCCATTGTCATTGCGGGTAATGTTTTATGTGCAGAATGAACTACAATATCTGCACCATATGTTAATGCTGACTTCGGAAATGGTTCTCCCAAACATAGATGTGCCCCATGTGCCTCATCTACCAAAACAGGGATTTTATGTGCATGTGCAAAAGCGATGCTTGCCTCTAAATCCATCCCCATACCATAATAATTAGGATGCGTTAAAATAAGTGCTTTCGCATTTGGATACTTTCTAATTGCGTTCTTAATAATTTCATTACGAACTCCCACTGGTACGTTGTAAGCTTCATCAATCCATGGATCTAAAAAAATGGGATTTGCTCCCGCAAGTTTTAAACCATTAATAATTGATTTATGACAATTTCTTTGTACAAGAACAATATCATGTTCCCCGCAACAAGACAAAATCATTGCTAAGTTCCCGACTGTTGAACCATTAATTAAAAAATAACTTCTCTTTGTATTATAAACTTCAGCCAATAATTGTTGTGCCTCATCTATACATTCAAACGGACTATGCAAATCATCTAGTCCTGCTAATTCAGTTACATCAATAGATAGAATACCTTTAAACTCTCTTATTGCCTCCTGAGGGAAGTTTAAACCATTCTTATGACCAGGAACATGAAAGGATAACGGCCCTCTTTCTTTAAACTCTATTAACGCCTCATATAAAGGCATACGATTTTGATTCATCTACATCTCTTCCTTATTATTCATTCTCTATCTATTATACAGAACAAAAAAAATAATAGGCATATGCCTATTTAAAAATATGATACTTCTAATTTTCGAAGCTGCTTTAAATAATATATATATTTCGGATCATCTGTCTCTGTATTCACAATATCCTTTTCACATTCATGGCATATTAAATTATTATAAACATATATACCTTCTTTTCTTTTTGTCTCACAAACAATACAAACTTCACTTTGTAATGTCATAATCTTCCCTCCCTATTTAAGTGAACCTATTTTATACTTCTAATCCTTAACAATTTACAGAAAAATATACACCCATCTTTTATATAATATGATTAACTCTTGGGCAACGTGTTTGTATTTCCATTACTTCTTTCCCATTCTTTTTAACAATACAAAAAAACACAAGTCAAATGACTTGTGTTTTTAGTTGCTTGGCGACGTCCTACTCTCACAGGGACAAGGTCCCAACTACCATCGGTGCTAGAGAGCTTAACTTCCGTGTTCGGTATGGGAACGGGTGTGACCTCTCTGCCATCATCACCAAACTATGAAGGCATATTCCTTCAAAACTAGATAACATTTGCTACATATTATATGGTTAAGTCCTCGATCTATTAGTATTCGTCAGCTCCACATGTCACCATGCTTCCACCTCGAACCTATCAACCTGATCATCTTTCAGGGATCTTACTAGCTTACGCTATGGGAAATCTCATCTTGAGGGGGGCTTCATGCTTAGATGCTTTCAGCACTTATCCCTTCCGCACATAGCTACCCAGCTATGCCCTTGGCAGAACAACTGGTACACCAGCGGTGCGTCCATCCCGGTCCTCTCGTACTAAGGACAGCTCCTCTCAAATTTCCTACGCCCACGACGGATAGGGACCGAACTGTCTCACGACGTTCTGAACCCAGCTCGCGTACCGCTTTAATGGGCGAACAGCCCAACCCTTGGGACCGACTACAGCCCCAGGATGCGATGAGCCGACATCGAGGTGCCAAACCTCCCCGTCGATGTGGACTCTTGGGGGAGATAAGCCTGTTATCCCCGGGGTAGCTTTTATCCGTTGAGCGATGGCCCTTCCATGCGGAACCACCGGATCACTAAGCCCGACTTTCGTCCCTGCTCGACTTGTAGGTCTCGCAGTCAAGCTCCCTTATGCCTTTGCACTCTACGAATGATTTCCAACCATTCTGAGGGAACCTTTGGGCGCCTCCGTTACACTTTAGGAGGCGACCGCCCCAGTCAAACTGCCCACCTGACACTGTCTCCCGGGTCGATAAGACCCGTAGGTTAGAATTTCAATACAGTCAGGGCGGTATCCCACCAGCGCCTCCACCGAAGCTAGCGCTCCGGTTTCAATGGCTCCCGCCTATCCTGTACAAACTGTACCAAAATTCAATATCAGGCTACAGTAAAGCTCCACGGGGTCTTTCCGTCCTGTCGCGGGTAACCTGCATCTTCACAGGTACTATAATTTCACCGAGTCTCTGGTTGAGACAGTGCCCAAATCGTTACACCTTTCGTGCGGGTCGGAACTTACCCGACAAGGAATTTCGCTACCTTAGGACCGTTATAGTTACGGCCGCCGTTTACTGGGGCTTCAGTTCAGAGCTTCGCTTACGCTAACCCCTCTCCTTAACCTTCCAGCACCGGGCAGGTGTCACCCCCTATACTTCGCCTTACGGCTTCGCAGAGAGCTGTGTTTTTGCTAAACAGTCGCTTGGGCCTATTCACTGCGGCTTTCCGTTAAGAAAGCACCCCTTCTCCCGAAGTTACGGGGTCATTTTGCCGAGTTCCTTAACCAGAGTTCTCTCGCACACCTTAGGATTCTCTCCTCGCCTACCTGTGTCGGTTTGCGGTACAGGCACCTTTTATCTCGCTAGAAGCTTTTCTTGGCAGCGGGGAATCAAAGACTTCGCTCCATAAGGAGCTTCCCCATCACAGCTCAGCCTTCACGATAAGCGGATTTGCCTACTTATCAGCCTAACTGCTTGGACGTGCACAACCAATCGCACGCTTCTTCTATCCTTCTGCGTCCCTCCATTGCTCAAACGATAAAGAGGTGGTACAGGAATATCAACCTGTTGTCCATCGCCTACGCCTGTCGGCCTCGGCTTAGGTCCTGACTAACCCTGAGCGGACGAGCCTTCCTCAGGAAACCTTAGGCATTCGGTGGACGGGATTCTCACCCGTCTTTCGCTACTCATACCGGCATTCTCACTTCTAAGCACTCCACCAGTCCTTCCGGTCTGACTTCACTGTCCTTAGAACGCTCCCCTACCACTGATACCATTGGTATCAATCCGCAGCTTCGGTGGTGTATTTAGCCCCGGTACATTTTCGGCGCAGAGTCACTCGACTAGTGAGCTATTACGCACTCTTTAAATGGTGGCTGCTTCTAAGCCAACATCCTAGTTGTCTAAGCAACTCCACATCCTTTTCCACTTAATACACACTTTGGGACCTTAGCTGGCGGTCTGGGCTGTTTCCCTTTTGACTACGGATCTTATCACTCGCAGTCTGACTCCTAAGGATAAGTCATTGGCATTCGGAGTTTGACTGAATTCGGTAATCCGATGAGGACCCCTAGTCCAATCAGTGCTCTACCTCCAAGACTCTTACACTTAAGGCTAGCCCTAAAGCTATTTCGGGGAGAACCAGCTATCTCCAGGTTCGATTGGAATTTCTCCGCTACCCACACCTCATCCCCGCACTTTTCAACGTGCGTGGGTTCGGGCCTCCATTCAGTGTTACCTGAACTTCACCCTGGACATGGGTAGATCACCTGGTTTCGGGTCTACGACCACGTACTAAACGCCCTATTCAGACTCGCTTTCGCTGCGGCTCCGCCTCTTCAGCTTAACCTCGCACGGGATCGTAACTCGCCGGTTCATTCTACAAAAGGCACGCCATCACCCGTTAACGGGCTCTGACTATTTGTAGGCACACGGTTTCAGGATCTCTTTCACTCCCCTTCCGGGGTGCTTTTCACCTTTCCCTCACGGTACTGGTTCACTATCGATCACTAGGGAGTATTTAGCCTTGGGAGATGGTCCTCCCAGATTCCGACGGAATTTCACGTGTTCCGCCGTACTCAGGATACATTCAAGAGAGAACGAAGTTTCGACTACGGGGTTGTTACCCTCTACGACGGACCTTTCCAGGTCGCTTCGTCTACCTCGTTCCTTTGTAACTCCGTATAGAATGTCCTACAACCCCAAGAGGCAAGCCTCTTGGTTTGGGCTATGTTCCGTTTCGCTCGCCGCTACTCAGGAAATCGCATTTGCTTTCTCTTCCTCCAGGTACTTAGATGTTTCAGTTCCCTGGGTCTGTCTTCCTTACCCTATGTATTCAGATAAGGATACCATACCATTACGTATGGTGGGTTTCCCCATTCGGAAATCTTCGGATCAAAGCTTACTTACAGCTCCCCGAAGCATATCGGCGTTAGTCCCGTCCTTCATCGACTCCTAGTGTCAAGGCATCCACCGTGCGCCCTTTCTAACTTAACCAAACTAAAA
>NZ_CP147983.1:10697-28197 GCF_045291115.1 Bacillus sp. PPSBB_2 | reverse complement strand
AAATATGTCCCTACAACATTTACGATAAAAAGCAATGCTATTCCTAAAGTAACATGAAAAATCACCTTACCTATAAAACGTAATGGCTTAGAGACGACACCAAAAACAAGAAAAATAAATACTAAAGTAAGAATGCCAACAATAATAATTGTAGAATTCATTTTTTCCTCCTTATGAATGACCTATACATCTATTTGTATGGGACAAGACAATAAAAAAGAACAGGTATCATAAGCGGCATCTCTTTCATATAAACTAAATAAAACAATACCTCAGCATTAAAAAAACAAAATAAAAAGGCCTGCTTAGAAAGCAGAACCTTTTACCATTGTTCCATTTTTACAGGACGACGCTTTGCTTCTTTCAACAAAAAGAAATATTTCGCCTCTGCTATTTTCAAAGAACAAATGACATCTTGAGACGGTTCTACACTTTGTTCGACCATTCTCTTCTGACGTAACCACTCATTCTTCACTTTTTCCAAAAGTACAATTAACTTATCGTCATACTCTTTACGCAATTTACCCTTTTTTTGAAAGAACATTTTTGTTTCTCCTCTTATACTTCTCTGCGCCCTTCTAACGCTTTGGATAATGTCACTTCATCTGCATATTCTAAATCTCCACCAACTGGCAGACCATGTGCAATACGAGTTACTTTAATGCCTGTAGGTTTTAAGAGGCGGGAGATATACATCGCTGTAGCTTCCCCTTCAATATTAGGGTTTGTTGCTAATATCACTTCTTGTACCGTTTCATCATGTAGTCGCTTTAAGAGTTGCGGGATATTAATGTCTTCCGGTCCAATTCCCTCCATAGGAGAAATCGCACCACGTAACACATGATATACACCTTGATACTCTTTCATTTTTTCCATCGCGATTACATCTTTCGGTTCTTGCACGACACAAACAACTGATTGATCTCGATGTGAATCATTACAAATATAACAAGGATCACGATCAGTAATATGTCCGCATACAGAACAGTACGCTAAATCTCGCTTCGCATTTACAAGTGCTTTCGCGAAACCTAACACATCATCTTCTTTCATATCTAATACGAAAAATGCCAATCGAACCGCTGTTTTCGGTCCGATACCTGGCAACTTCATAAAACTATCGATTAGTTTTGATATTGGTTCTGGATAATGCATGTATCAATATCCTCCTAGAACATTCCACCTGGTAAGTTTAAGCCTTTTGTAAATTTACCCATTGTAGAGTTTGAAAGCTCATCAGCCTTTTTAAGTGCATCATTTGTTGCAGCTAATACTAAGTCTTGTAACATTTCGATATCTTCTGGATCTACAACTTCCTCTTTAATCTTCACTTCAAGAATTTGCTTGTGACCATTTGCAATAACTGTAATCATTCCGCCGCCAGCTGTACCTTCAACTGTTTTTTCACCAAGCTCTTCTTGTGCTTTCGCCATGTCCTTTTGCATCTTTTGCATTTGTTTCATCATGTTATTCATATTTCCCATTCCGCCACGCATCATAATTAATTCCTCCTAATTATTATTACTCTTTTATTTCAATGAGTTCTTGCCCTACTAACTTCACTGCCTCTTCTATAAGAGGGTCTTCCTTTTTCTCCGGGCTTCCTTCAGACTCTCCACCTTCACGTTGTAAAAAGTCTTCACGGATTTTACCCCATTCACTTTTTGGAATGGCAATCATATTTAACCTTTTACTTAGCAATTCAAATAAAGCTTGTTCTACTGTATCCATAGCTTCTCGATTTTCGCTCGCCATCTTACAGTGAATCTCATATTGAAATGCTAAAACGTAAGTGTCATCTGAAGCTGCCACTGGTTCACTATTTTCAAGTAAAACGGCAAACGCTACTTTGTTATATGATTTGAGTCTTCCTAACAACTCACCCCATACAGCTTTTAATTGTTCTAAATCTTGACGCTTCGCTTGTTTTAATACTTCATTTACACGTCCGACAGGAATTTTCATACTTCCTGTTCGTACCGGTTTTGGTGTTGCACGTGTCTCTCTTACTTCCTGTTGTACACCAGCTGGCACACCGTTCTTTTTGACTTGCTCTAACTCTTTCTCCAGTTGCTGCATCCTGTTCATAATTGCTTGCAAACGATCTGTACCATTTGCTTGCATCATAAACTGTTGACACAATTGCACCATAACAACTTCTAAGAAAATACGCGGATGATTTGTCCACTTCATTTCCTGTTGTCCCTTACTAAGGGTATGAATAATCTCGTAGATCACTTCCGGTTGCATTTCTTCACTCAACTTACGGAATTGATCATCTACAATTACTCGTTCCAACATATGTTCTAGTTGTGGTGAAGTTTGATATAAAAGCATATCACGATAATAGTAAATGAAATCCTCCATAAAACGAACTGGATCCTTCCCTTTACTCATCATTTCATCTATGATTTGCAATGCTCTTGATACATCATTTTCACGTATGCACTCTACTAAATTGCCTAAGTATTGCTGAGAAACAGATCCTGTTACGGCCAATACATCTTCTGTCGTAACAATCTCATCACTATAAGATATAGCCTGATCAATAAGACTAAGCGCGTCACGCATACCACCTTCGGCAGCACGCGCAACAATTTGTAATGCTTCACCTTCCACTTGCGTACCTTCATTTGTCACGACCGTTGATAATCTCTCAACAATATCATTCACTGATATTTTTCGGAATTCAAAGCGCTGACAACGTGAAATGATTGTAGGTGGGATCTTATGAGGTTCTGTTGTCGCCAAAATAAAGATAACATGTCCTGGCGGCTCTTCTAAGGTTTTTAAAAGCGCATTGAATGCACCCATAGAAAGCATGTGAACTTCATCAATAATGTATACTTTATATTCTACAGCACTTGGAGCGTATTTTACTTTATCTCTAATATCTCGAATTTCATCTACACCGTTATTTGAAGCCGCATCAATTTCTAATACATCTGAAATGGATCCTTGTGTGATTCCTAAACAAGAAGGACATTCATTACAAGGTTCAGCTACCGGAGCATGTTCACAGTTAATTGCTTTTGCAAATACTTTTGCAATTGTCGTTTTTCCTGTTCCCCTCGGGCCAGAAAATAAATAAGCATGTGAAACTTTCTCTTGAAGAAGGGCATTTTGCAACGTTTTTGTCACGTGCTTTTGACCGACTACATCTTCGAACTTTTGCGGTCTCCATGTTCGGTATAACGCTTGGTATGACACGAAAATACGGCCTCCCTCAAAGGTTATTATCTCATTTATTATAACCCATTCTGTTTATAGATTCCAAAAGTTATTTTCTATACAAAAAACTCACCTTTGTATTAAGGTGAGTTTTGTATACATATATAACTGCCGTGCACCCTCCGTCGATTACGTACCATAAGCGTTACTCAAGCAGTTAGCTCGGTTCAGGCACTCCTGCGGCACACGAGAAGACCCGCTTATTGCTGCTTCCTTCCGGACCTGACAAGGTTCACGGGGTCCCGTTGCGCAGGACCCAAACGTCAACACCACTTACTTAAGGCAGACCTTACAGCAACATAACCTCGAGAGGGGATTCGGCCTCGCTAGAGCGGATTGCGAGTATAGGGCACCGCTACCTCCCCGCTTAGCACGGCAAAGTTAAAACCAATATTCGGTTGCCTTCATTAAAGGCATTATCAGTATAACTTGTTTCTTTAGAAAATGCAAATACGTTAGTTCCCAGTATTCTTCTCTAATTTTTTTATTGCTTTTCTTTTTTTACGAAGCTCTCTAAAAAAGTTTGTTAACAACGTACCGCATTCTTCCTCTAGTACACCAGATACTACTTCACATTGATGATTGAAGCGTTCATCCGTTAAAAGATTCATCAATGTCCCTGCACATCCGCCCTTCGGATCACTTGCACCATATACAACTCGCTTCACTCGTGATAAAACAATTCCACCCGCACACATTGGACAAGGTTCTAATGTTACATACAATGTTGCATCTTCTAAACGCCATGTCCCTAATTTTTTACATGCATCATCTATCGCTAGCAACTCAGCATGAGCTATTGATCTTTGCTCAGTTTCCCTTAAATTATGGGCAACACTAATTACCTCACCATCTAACACTATAACTGCTCCAATTGGTACTTCCTGTATTTCCTCTGCCTTTTTAGCTTCTTCTATCGCTAATTGCATAAAATAAATATCTTGATCTTGTTCCATAACATAGTCCTTTCATTACAAATAAAGTACACTTATTTCCATTTACTACACAGGGGATAACTTTTACAAATTCAATCCACCCTAAAAGAAAAAAGAGAGGGGATTACATATGAAAAATACCGCCTTGCTCATTATCGATATGATTAATGACTTTCAATTTTCCCACGGACCCATTCTAGCTAAAAAATGCGAAACTATAACAAACCCTATTTTACAATTAAAGAAAAAAATGAAATCCTTCGGCTATCCTATAATTTACGTTAATGACCATTATCAACTTTGGAGATCTGATATCGACCAACTTATTACTCATTGCACAAATAAATATAGCGAAAATATAATCCATAAGATTGCTCCAAGTTTTGATGAGTACATTTTTATTAAACCACATTATTCCGCTTTTTATGAAACACCTTTAAATTCATTACTAGGTTATTTAAAAATAGAAAATCTAATATTAACAGGGGTTGCCGGAAATATATGTATCCTATTTACAGCTAATGATGCTCATATGAGAAATTATAAATTGTATGTACCACAGGATTGTATCGCCTCTAACAACGACCAAGATAATATACATGCTTTAAAAATAATGGAAACTACATTGAAAGCAAATATAACATCATCAACCAAAATAAAATTTAATTAATACATATATCTATTTTCTAACTTTTTATATCAAATTAACCCGCTCGCTTCCCTCTTGTGCTACAATAATTCTGTTTTGTGTTTTTAGTAGTCACGGTAAATCACTGATTGAAAGGAGGAAACAGCGTGACCGGAGTACCATTTATCACGGTTGAAGGACCAATTGGTGTTGGAAAAACTTCACTTGCGAAGGAAATTTCAACTCACATGCAACTCCACTTACTAAAAGAGATTGTTGATGAAAATCCCTTTTTAGGAAAGTTCTATGAAGACATCGACGAATGGAGTTTTCAAACAGAGATGTTCTTTCTTTGTAATAGATACAAACAATTAGAAGACATTAACATAAAGTACTTGAATCAAAGGAAACCAGTAGTAGCGGATTACCATATCTTTAAAAATTTAATTTTTGCATCCCGCACATTAAAAGACTCTCAATATGACAAATACATGCAAATTTATCGTATCCTTACACAAGATATGCCTGTGCCAAATGTCATTGTTTATTTAACAGCTAGCCTAGAAACATTGCAAAAACGAATCGCCATGCGCGGAAGAGAATTTGAAAAAAACATGGATCCAAATTACTTACTACAGCTCACAAAAGATTATGAAACAGCAATGGATGCTTTTAAAAAAGATCATCCGGAAATACCAGTATTGAAATTTAATGGCGACGATATGGATTTTGTAAAAAATCCTGATGATTTAAACGTTATCCTATCTGCCCTTCAAAATACTCTCTTAAAGGAGTCGAAATAATAATGAATTTAAGGCAAAAATATGATATACCCAATGACGCGGTAATCACTATCGCCGGAACAGTAGGTGTGGGTAAATCAACTATGACAACTGCATTAGCTAATGCTTTAGGTTATCGCACATCATTTGAAAAAGTAGATTCCAATCCATATTTGGACAAGTTCTATGCGGACTTCACTCGCTGGAGCTTCCACCTACAAGTGTACTTTTTAGCAGAACGATTTAAGGAACAAAAAAGAATTTTTGAATATGGTGGCGGTTTTGTTCAAGATCGTTCCATTTACGAAGACACTGGAATTTTCGCAAAGATGCATCATGAAAAAGGAACAATGACAGAAACTGATTATGAAACATACAAAGGTTTATTTGACGCTATGGTCATGACTCCTTACTTCCCTCATCCAGACTTATTAATTTACTTAGAAGGTTCTTTCGATGATATTGTCAATCGTATTCAAGAACGCGGGCGCCCAATGGAACAGCAAACACCAATTGAGTACTGGAAAGAAATGCATGGACGTTATGAAAACTGGATTAACAACTTTAATTCATGCCCTGTATTACGCTTAAATATTAATGAGTACGATATTTTAAAAGATGGTGATTCAATCGAACCAATCATAAAAAAAATTGGCCATTTTTTAAAACAAACACGTAAACTTGTAAAATAAAAAACCCGTGCATATGCACGGGTTTTCCTATTAAATTACTTCTTCTTTGTTGGAGCAATAATTTCACTCTCAGGTTTTCCTGCGTTAATGCGCTGACGAACAGTACTTGTACTAATATCGTATGCTTCAGCAATCTCTTTAACAGTCATTTCTTTCCCGTTAATTACTGCCGTTAATACTTTACCTGTACGTTTTGGAGCTGCTTCTTTCTTTACAGCTGCTTTTTTAACTTGTTTTGGCGCCTCTACTTTACTCGTAGCTGGTTTTACATCACAAGTACAACCACAAAGTTTACGGAATGTATCATCACTAATAATGCGTGATACGTTTGCACCACTGTTTAAAATTCTATTGTTCTTACAGACAGGACATTGTACATAATATAAAGTTTTTCCATCTAAAGGAAACGTTTGTATAATAAGATCCATGTTGACTCCTTTCATATCTATGAAGATAATCATCGGAATATGAGTGTGTAATAAGGACAAAATTACCTTACACCATACTTTATGATTGGTTTTAAAATAAAAACTCGTTACGTGTTGGTAACGAGTTCTCCAATCTCCACTTATATGCGCTGTTGTCAATTATATCTGGAGGAGGTAGAGGGATTCGAACCCCCGCGCGACTCTCGCCGCCTGTCGGTTTTCAAGACCGATCCCTTCAGCCAGACTTGGGTATACCTCCATATTGACATCAAATATAATATCAAAAGAAAAACAGTTAGTCAACCCTACTAAAATAAATTATGAGGAAAGGAAAATTTTACTTTCCCCTTCCTACATTACAGTACTGACAACGCTCATAATTACCAATCACTCATACCGATGAATGTTTAAATTTACTTAATAACTGTTTTTCCTCCCATATAAGGGCGAAGAACTTCTGGAATTATAATTGTACCATCTTCTTGTTGGTAGTTCTCTAAAATAGCTGCAACCGTACGTCCAATTGCAAGACCAGATCCATTTAATGTATGAACATGTTCTGGTTTTCCATTTGGTTCACGGCGGAAACGGATATTTGCACGTCTCGCTTGGAAAGCTTCAAAATTACTACAAGAAGAAATTTCACGATATGTGCCATAGCTTGGAATCCATACTTCAATATCGTATTTCTTCGCTGCTGTAAATCCTAAATCGCCTGTGCACATGCTCATAACGCGATATGGCAACTCTAATAATTGTAACACGCGTTCTGCATCATTTGTTAACTTTTCTAACTCTTCATAAGAATCTTCTGGTTTTACGAACTTCACAAGCTCTACTTTATTGAACTGATGCTGGCGAATTAAACCACGTGTATCACGCCCAGCTGAACCTGCTTCAGAACGGAAGCAAGAGCTAAATGCAGCATATCTTATAGGCAATTGCTCTTTATTTAAAATCTCATCACGATGCATATTCGTTACAGGTACTTCAGCTGTTGGAATTAAGAAGTAATCTTCACTTTCAATACGGAATGCATCTTCTTCAAACTTTGGAAGTTGTCCTGTTCCTGTCATACTTGCACGGTTTACCATATATGGAGGTAATACTTCTTCATATCCATGCTCATCAGTATGAAGATCAAGCATAAAGCTAATTAAAGCACGCTCTAATCTTGCACCAGCACCTTTGTAAAATACGAAGCGGCTTCCTGTTACTTTCCCAGCGCGTTCAAAATCTAAAATTCCTAAATCAGTAGCAAGATCCCAATGTGGTTTTGGCTCATAAGTAAATTCTTTCACTTCTCCCCAAGTACGTGCTACTACATTATCATCCTCTGTTTCACCAACTGGAGCAGATTCATGAGGGATATTTGGAATAGATAACATTAATCTTTCTAAGTCTTCTTCAACTGTACGAAGTTCGTTATCAAGATCCTTTACTTTTTCTCCAACTTCACGCATTTCTAAAATTAGAGCTTCTGCATCTTTCTTTTCGCGCTTTAATACAGAAATTTGTTGAGATACTTCGTTACGTTTACTTTTTAATTCTTCTGTCTGAACAAGTAGTTCTCTTCTTCTCGTATCAAGTTCTTCAAAACGTCCGAAATCAGTTAAATCTTCGCCTCTATGCTGTAATTTCGCTTTTACTTCTTCAAAGTTTGTACGTAAAAATTTAATATCAAGCATTATATACTCCTCCTTTTATTTTATAAAACACAAAAAACTCCCGTCCCTATATAAAGGGACGGGAGTTAACCCGCGTTGCCACCCTAGTTGAAAGCATTACCGCTTTCCTCTCAAGTAGAAATAACGGCTCTTCACCGGGAATGCTTACTAATCCAAAAGATATTCCACATTCCATTCCAGGATGGATTCACAAACTGTTTCTATCGATTTCCACCAACCATCGACTCTCTATAAGAAACGACATTTGTTACTATTTCCTATCAACACGCTTATTTTATAAAATTGTTACCATCAATTTACTATAATCTTATACAAGTTGCAAGTTACTTATACAACTTTTTTCATTTTCGCTTCTTTTACCATTTCAACAAAGTATGCTGTCACACGATGATCATCTGTTAATTCCGGATGGAATGAAGCTGCTAAAAACTGATCTTGTCTTACCGCTACCATTCGGTCACCATGCTTAGAAAGCACTTCAACATTATCAGCTACTTCTACAACATACGGCGCACGGATAAATACACCAACGAAGTCTTCACCCACACCTTCAATTGAAAGCGCAGCTTCAAAACTATCCTTTTGGCGTCCGAACGCATTGCGCTCAACTGTAATATCCATAGCACCAATATGTGCTTCTTCATAGCCAATAAGTGTTTTCGCAAGAAGAATCATCCCTGCACATGTACCAAACATTGGTTTACCAGACTTTGCAAATGTACGAAGTGGTTCCATGAAAGCATACTTATCAATAAGACGGCGCATTGTTGTACTTTCACCGCCCGGTAAAATAAGACCATCAATCTCTTCAAGTTGCTCTATACGCTTTACAACAACAGCTTCTGCACCACTTGCTTCAACTGATTTTACATGCTCACGAACTGCACCTTGAAGACCTAGTACACCGATTTTCACCATTTTAAAGTTCTCCTTTAATTACCATCCACGCTCTTGCATGCGTTGTTCTGGTAATAACGTTGAAATTTCGACACCCTTCATTGCATTACCTAATCCTTTAGAAAGGCTTGCAATTAGTTCGTAATCTTCATAATGAGTCGTTGCTTCAACGATTGCACGTGCAAATTTCTCTGGGTTTTCTGATTTGAAGATACCAGATCCAACAAATACCCCATCAGCACCAAGTTGCATCATTAATGCTGCATCTGCTGGTGTTGCTACACCACCTGCCGCAAAGTTTACAACTGGTAAGCGACCAAGACGTTTAATTTCAAGTAATACTTCGTAAGGAGCGCCAGTATTTTTTGCATATGTCATTAACTCATCTTCACGTAGACTCGCAACTTGACGGATTTCTGCATTGACTTGGCGCATATGACGCACTGCCTCTACAATGTTTCCTGTTCCTGGTTCACCTTTTGTACGAAGCATAGATGCACCTTCTGCAATACGACGTGCAGCTTCTCCGATATCACGGCAACCACATACAAATGGAACTGTGTAATCACGTTTATTTAAATGGTATACTTCATCAGCAGGAGTTAATACTTCACTCTCATCGATATAGTCTACCCCTAATGATTCTAATACACGTGCTTCTACAAGGTGACCGATACGGCATTTTGCCATAACCGGAATTGACACCGCACCCATAACTTCTTCAACAATTGTTGGGTCTGCCATACGAGAAACGCCACCTGCTGCACGAATATCTGCTGGTACACGCTCTAATGCCATAACGGCAACTGCACCTGCCTCTTCTGCAATTTTTGCTTGTTCAGCGTTAACTACGTCCATAATAACGCCGCCTTTTTGCATTTCTGCCATTCCACGTTTTACACGTTCTGTCCCTATTACATTTGTCATGTACAAAAACCCCCCTAGGTGAATTGCTTTCCCCCGTTAAAGGCGAAAATTAAGAATACTCTTACATTCTACCACTAACTATCAGATGCTTGTCTACTACTTTTTCATAAAGTCGGTATGAAAAATAGGAATAAAAAAAAGCTCCTATCGTGAGGAGCTTTTAAAACCAACCTTTTACTGTATCAACAGCACTATTCCACATACCACTAAAGAATGAACCAATTCCGCGCATAGCACGAGTAAACCAGTTTGCTTCTTCTACTTCAGATGTCGTTACAAGATCCACTTGCAGTGACTTACCAGTTAAAAATCCAGGGTCGTTTGTATCTTTTGGCGTAATTACCATTTGACCAAGCGCAGCTCCCTTTTTAATAGGTGCTTCTTGTCCCTTACTTGATTCTTTTAATTCTGTTTTATAAACATCTTTACTTCCTTTTGGCACTGGAAGTGAAATAGCTTGTTTCGTTTGAACTGCTACATCTTTATCTTTCGCATTTTCTACTCGTACTGTTTCTTGTCCTTTTACTGAAGAACCTTTTTTATACATTTGTTTCACTTCAAAGTTAGCAAATCCATAATCATATAGCTTCTTTGTTTCATCAAAACGTGCTGTATGAGAACTTGTTTTAATAACTACAGAAATAAAACGCATTCCGTTTCTTTCAACCGTACCAGTGAAGCAATCTCCTGCTTCTGGAGTTGAGCCTGTTTTTAAGCCATCTACACCATCATATTCTTTAACTAAGCCCTTTAACATCCAGTTCCAGTTCGACATTCCAAACTTCTCTTTTTCTGGACGGAATTCTTTTTTAGGGATTTTTGCTGTATCTAACACTTTTGGATAATCTTTAATTAAATGTTGTGCTAAAGTTGCAACATCCTTTGCAGACATTTTATTTTCTTCATCCGCTGTTGTTCCTTCAGGATGCATTCCCTTTAAATCTTTATTCGTTAAACCTGTAGAATTGACAAATTTATAATTTTTCAACCCTAGTTCTTTCGATTTATCATTCATCATTTTTACGAAGTCTACTTCTTTACCTGCAATTGCTTCTGCTAATGCAATTGTTGCACCATTTGCAGAAAAGATTGCCATTGCCTCGTATAACTCTTTTACTGTATAAGAGCCACCATTTTCTAATGCAACATTTGATAATGAAGCATCTTGTGAAACCTTATATGCATATTCAGAAACCTTAATTTTCTGGTCCCACTTAAGTTTTCCTTTATCCACTGCTTCGTGAACTAAATATTCACTCATCATCTTTGTCATACTAGCAATGGATAATAATTCATCTGCATTCTTTTGATATAAAATTTTCCCAGAATTCGCTTCTACTAAAATTGCCGCACCTGCTTCAATGTTTAAAGCGGCTCCTGTTTCAGCTGATGCATTGCTATATGGCATAAAGATGCTACAAGCTAGTGTAAGCACTGTTACCAAAGCAATGAATCTTTTGCAAAACATACCTTTCACTTTTGCTACCCCCAATATCTATGTACTCACATAACCGTTATTCTAACATAATCAAAAAAAAATAGACAGAGATATCAAATCTCTGTCTATTTGTATATAAGACATTATAACGAGTAGTTTGGAGCCTCTTTTGTAATTTGTACGTGATGAGGATGACTTTCACGTAAGCCGGCACCTGACATACGAATGAATTGTGCATTTTCGCGTAAGAATTCTAAATCCTGTGCTCCGCAATATCCCATACCTGCACGTAAGCCACCAACTAATTGGTGAACTGTATCTGCTAAAGGTCCTTTATATGGCACTCGTCCTTCAATACCTTCTGGGACAAGTTTTTTATTGCCTTCTTGGAAGTAACGATCTTTACTTCCTTTTTCCATCGCACCGACAGAACCCATACCACGATACACTTTAAATTGACGACCTTGGTAAATTTCAGTTTCTCCAGGACTTTCTGCAACACCTGCAAACATGCTACCTAGCATAACAACATGTGCTCCTGCCGCTAATGCTTTCACCATATCACCAGAGTACTTAATACCGCCATCAGCAATAACTGGAATACCGTGTTTGCGAGCTTCTGTTGCACAATCATAAACTGCAGTTAATTGTGGTACACCAACACCGGCTACAACGCGTGTTGTACAAATAGAACCTGGTCCAATACCAACTTTAACTACGTTTGCACCAGCTTCAATTAATGCTTTCGTTGCTTCAGCAGTAGCAACATTTCCAGCGATAATATTTAGTGATGGGTATTTAGCACGAACTTCTTTTACCTTATCAATAACACCTTTAGAATGCCCATGTGCTGTATCAAGTACAATTGCATCTACACTAGCTTTTACTAATGCATCAATGCGAAGCATAGCATCCGCTGTTACACCAACTGCTGCTCCAACTAATAAGCGTCCTTGCTTATCCTTAGCAGAGTTTGGGAATTCAATTACTTTTTCAATGTCTTTTATTGTAATAAGCCCTTGTAATACACCGTTATTATCAACAAGAGGGAGTTTTTCAATTTTATACTTTTGTAGGATCTTTTCAGCTTCTTCCAGTGTAGTACCAACTGGAGCTGTAATTAATTGTTCTTTTGTCATTACGTCAGAAATTTTGATTGAGTAGTCTTGGATGAAGCGCATATCACGGTTTGTAATAATACCAACTAACTTTCGCTCATCTAAATTATTTACAACCGGTACACCTGAGATACGATATTTTCCCATAAGATGTTCTGCATCATATACTTGATGTTCTGGAGTTAAGAAGAAAGGATCTGAAATAACGCCGCTTTCAGAGCGCTTTACTTTATCAACTTGCTCTGCTTGTTGCTCAATAGACATATTCTTATGAATAATTCCTAAACCACCTTGGCGAGCCATTGCAATAGCCATGTCAGCTTCTGTTACTGTATCCATTCCTGCACTAATTAACGGGATGTTTAGCTGTAAGCTTTCAGATAAAACTGTTTTAACACTTACTTCTCTTGGTAATATATCTGACCTAGCTGGTACAAGTAATACATCATCAAAAGTCAAACCTTCTTTAACAAATTTAGATTCCCACATAATTGTTCCCCCTATGATACCAGAAATTATTATTAGTAGCTTATCAATTGGTTAAAATACTGTCAAGGACGTATATATATGTTAGAATTTTTAGACAATAAAAGGAGCGTAATATATGCATCAAACATCTTGTACTTGGCAGCAGTTAAGTTTCTTTTTTTCATCTCAAAATGTACAACGTTATCTTGCCCGTTGTTATGAAAAATCCTCTATTCAGGATGCAGAAAAAAAAAGTTTTGAAAATTGTTATCCCTTTATTTATTACTTAGAACACGGGAAAAATTATTATGAATTATATAAGACAGCTCCATTTTCCATTCAACCAATGTTGTTATTTTATGGAATTAGCCAACTGTTTAAAGCATGCCTACTAACTATTGACCCTAACTATCCTGAATCCACTACTGTTTTAGCTCATGGTGTTACAACTCGCAAACGAAAAAAACAAGGGTATCAATTTTTAGAAGATGAGGTGAAGGTACAAAAAAACGGATTGTTTACTCATGTTGCAGAACAACTGTTTCACATGAAACACTTAGAAGCAGAAAAATTTAACATGTTAGAACTAATGGGAAATATTCCAGAATTACAAAATTTATTTCGTTATAGTCAAAAAGGATCAACTTTATATAAAATTGATTCAACAATTAAAAATGAGCTCTCCTTTTCAGTCAACCTACTAGATCGATTACATATGACTAAAGAGAGATTTTCTCGTTACATTGAAACATCTTGTAAGCATTTATCAATACAACACGTACCTGAGAAGACTAATGAATCGAATTTACTTTTTACAGCGCCCATTCAATCATGGAATCCTATGTACAGTACTCCTTTATACTATGAACATCTTACTAATACTTATTATTTGCCACTTACGACTGACCCTAGAAATCCTAAGCCAATATTACCTGAACTCCTCATTCATTATTTATTGCTCTATAATTTAAGCATGATTTCTAGATATGAAACAGATTGGTGGTATGACTTACTTGGAAGTTATGGTTCTGAAGATTATCCATTTATTTATCAATTTCTAAGTATTTCTGCTCAAAAAATCCCTTACTATATTTCAAATTTTTTATTAATGGAACCAAATCTATTTCATGGGAAATAAAAAAACACAAGTCAAATGACTTGTGTTTTTAGTTGCTTGGCGACGTCCTACTCTCACAGGGACAAGGTCCCAACTACCATCGGCGCTAGAGAGCTTAACTTCCGTGTTCGGTATGGGAACGGGTGTGACCTCTCTGCCATCATCACCAAACTATGAAGGCATATTCCTTCAAAACTAGATAACATTTGCTACATATTATATGGTTAAGTCCTCGATCTATTAGTATTCGTCAGCTCCACATGTCACCATGCTTCCACCTCGAACCTATCAACCTGATCATCTTTCAGGGATCTTACTAGCTTACGCTATGGGAAATCTCATCTTGAGGGGGGCTTCATGCTTAGATGCTTTCAGCACTTATCCCTTCCGCACATAGCTACCCAGCTATGCCCTTGGCAGAACAACTGGTACACCAGCGGTGCGTCCATCCCGGTCCTCTCGTACTAAGGACAGCTCCTCTCAAATTTCCTACGCCCACGACGGATAGGGACCGAACTGTCTCACGACGTTCTGAACCCAGCTCGCGTACCGCTTTAATGGGCGAACAGCCCAACCCTTGGGACCGACTACAGCCCCAGGATGCGATGAGCCGACATCGAGGTGCCAAACCTCCCCGTCGATGTGGACTCTTGGGGGAGATAAGCCTGTTATCCCCGGGGTAGCTTTTATCCGTTGAGCGATGGCCCTTCCATGCGGAACCACCGGATCACTAAGCCCGACTTTCGTCCCTGCTCGACTTGTAGGTCTCGCAGTCAAGCTCCCTTATGCCTTTGCACTCTACGAATGATTTCCAACCATTCTGAGGGAACCTTTGGGCGCCTCCGTTACACTTTAGGAGGCGACCGCCCCAGTCAAACTGCCCACCTGACACTGTCTCCCGGGTCGATAAGACCCGTAGGTTAGAATTTCAATACAGTCAGGGCGGTATCCCACCAGCGCCTCCACCGAAGCTAGCGCTCCGGTTTCAATGGCTCCCGCCTATCCTGTACAAACTGTACCAAAATTCAATATCAGGCTACAGTAAAGCTCCACGGGGTCTTTCCGTCCTGTCGCGGGTAACCTGCATCTTCACAGGTACTATAATTTCACCGAGTCTCTGGTTGAGACAGTGCCCAAATCGTTACACCTTTCGTGCGGGTCGGAACTTACCCGACAAGGAATTTCGCTACCTTAGGACCGTTATAGTTACGGCCGCCGTTTACTGGGGCTTCAGTTCAGAGCTTCGCTTACGCTAACCCCTCTCCTTAACCTTCCAGCACCGGGCAGGTGTCACCCCCTATACTTCGCCTTACGGCTTCGCAGAGAGCTGTGTTTTTGCTAAACAGTCGCTTGGGCCTATTCACTGCGGCTTTCCGTTAAGAAAGCACCCCTTCTCCCGAAGTTACGGGGTCATTTTGCCGAGTTCCTTAACCAGAGTTCTCTCGCACACCTTAGGATTCTCTCCTCGCCTACCTGTGTCGGTTTGCGGTACAGGCACCTTTTATCTCGCTAGAAGCTTTTCTTGGCAGCGGGGAATCAAAGACTTCGCTCCATAAGGAGCTTCCCCATCACAGCTCAGCCTTCACGATAAGCGGATTTGCCTACTTATCAGCCTAACTGCTTGGACGTGCACAACCAATCGCACGCTTCTTCTATCCTTCTGCGTCCCTCCATTGCTCAAACGATAAAGAGGTGGTACAGGAATATCAACCTGTTGTCCATCGCCTACGCCTGTCGGCCTCGGCTTAGGTCCTGACTAACCCTGAGCGGACGAGCCTTCCTCAGGAAACCTTAGGCATTCGGTGGACGGGATTCTCACCCGTCTTTCGCTACTCATACCGGCATTCTCACTTCTAAGCACTCCACCAGTCCTTCCGGTCTGACTTCACTGTCCTTAGAACGCTCCCCTACCACTGATACCATTGGTATCAATCCGCAGCTTCGGTGGTGTATTTAGCCCCGGTACATTTTCGGCGCAGAGTCACTCGACTAGTGAGCTATTACGCACTCTTTAAATGGTGGCTGCTTCTAAGCCAACATCCTAGTTGTCTAAGCAACTCCACATCCTTTTCCACTTAATACACACTTTGGGACCTTAGCTGGCGGTCTGGGCTGTTTCCCTTTTGACTACGGATCTTATCACTCGCAGTCTGACTCCTAAGGATAAGTCATTGGCATTCGGAGTTTGACTGAATTCGGTAATCCGATGAGGACCCCTAGTCCAATCAGTGCTCTACCTCCAAGACTCTTACACTTAAGGCTAGCCCTAAAGCTATTTCGGGGAGAACCAGCTATCTCCAGGTTCGATTGGAATTTCTCCGCTACCCACACCTCATCCCCGCACTTTTCAACGTGCGTGGGTTCGGGCCTCCATTCAGTGTTACCTGAACTTCACCCTGGACATGGGTAGATCACCTGGTTTCGGGTCTACGACCACGTACTAAACGCCCTATTCAGACTCGCTTTCGCTGCGGCTCCGCCTCTTCAGCTTAACCTCGCACGGGATCGTAACTCGCCGGTTCATTCTACAAAAGGCACGCCATCACCCGTTAACGGGCTCTGACTATTTGTAGGCACACGGTTTCAGGATCTCTTTCACTCCCCTTCCGGGGTGCTTTTCACCTTTCCCTCACGGTACTGGTTCACTATCGATCACTAGGGAGTATTTAGCCTTGGGAGATGGTCCTCCCAGATTCCGACGGAATTTCACGTGTTCCGCCGTACTCAGGATACATTCAAGAGAGAACGAAGTTTCGACTACGGGGTTGTTACCCTCTACGACGGACCTTTCCAGGTCGCTTCGTCTACCTCGTTCCTTTGTAACTCCGTATAGAATGTCCTACAACCCCAAGAGGCAAGCCTCTTGGTTTGGGCTATGTTCCGTTTCGCTCGCCGCTACTCAGGAAATCGCATTTGCTTTCTCTTCCTCCAGGTACTTAGATGTTTCAGTTCCCTGGGTCTGTCTTCCTTACCCTATGTATTCAGATAAGGATACCATACCATTACGTATGGTGGGTTTCCCCATTCGGAAATCTTCGGATCAAAGCTTACTTACAGCTCCCCGAAGCATATCGGCGTTAGTCCCGTCCTTCATCGACTCCTAGTGTCAAGGCATCCACCGTGCGCCCTTTCTAACTTAACCAAACTAAAA
>NZ_CP147983.1:0-10068 GCF_045291115.1 Bacillus sp. PPSBB_2 | reverse complement strand
TTTCTTTTTTCGATGTTTGCTTACTGGCGAAATAATCAATCACCCTCTTTAAATAATTTCGCGTATTTTGGCATAAAGCTACTTTTATTTGCCATTCTCCGCTTTCTAGGCAGACCTCTCCCTTGTATTCATAAAATGAGTCGCATTTTGGACAAAGAAGAGGATCTTTTTTTCCACTTGCGATAACTCGTTCCCTCCACGTCTGACGACGTAGTGTTTTTTTCACTTTTATTATCCAACGTCTGGCTTTCTTTTGCCATTCATTTAATAGTTTTTTACATAATGTTTTAATGCGACGTGCATACATGCCATAATGACGAATCATTTTGAATTGTTCATCTGGAATATGACGAATTAATCGAGAAATAAACTCTTCTACAGATATCGTTTCTATCTTGTTCCTACCCTCTACTTTGTCCCTATATGCAAAAGAAACAGATTGTCCATCATATTCCTCGATCCGGTTCAACCCAATAGCAGGTCGACGAATATAACGGCCAATATACCGAAGTTGTTTTTTTACGTTTCCTTTCTGTTTCGGAGCGTGTACATAGAAGCCTTTCCCATTATCAGAAAATGCTTTTTGAAGTTTCGATTGAATTGGCTTTTTTTCTGCCACCGTAAGCTCTTTTCGTATCAGTTTTAACACGATGGTTTGCCACTGTTTCCGAAGCATCTCAAACGGAAGAAAATCATATCCTCTCCACTTTCCAGTCTTTGTCATCCCACCCATTGTAACAAGTATATGAACATGCGGATTAAAATTAATTCTAGCGCCGAAGGTGTGAAGACCTACGATAATACCGGGTGTTACCTTAATTTTCTTTTGAAAATAATCCACTAACAGCCTTGCGGCCTCATCCATAAAAATCTTTAATAAATGGCGGTGCAAAAGAAAAATATCTCGAAGTCCTTCATCTACGGTAAAAATAACATGACGATGATTCACCTGAAGTACGTCTTCTGAAAGAAGTCTACTCCATTCTTCACTTTCTCCTACAGAACAAGTTGTGCAAAATCGGCCCTTACAACGATAAGGAACTTTTCGAACATGATGACACCCTTCACATACAAACAATTTAAATCCATTTTCAGGGTCTCCACACCCTCTAAATTTTTCAATTTCTTTCAAAACAACTGGACGGATCCTCGCGCCATATTTATCTTTAAATCGTTCCCAATGACTATGTTCATCAAAAAAAATACGTTTTAATATATTTGCTTCCATAACTAAAAAATAGCACAATCTAACTCATTATGGAAATTCCAAATATTGTTCGTAATGCCTTATACAGCAAGCTTTCCAAGAGGGCACTTCGTGCTCAAAAACTTATACTTTCTTATCTTATAAAAAAATAAAGAGAGGGAAAATCCCCTCTCTTATTCTTCTGAAGAAACCTCTTCACTCGTTTCTTCCTCTTCATCTTTTTGTGCTTTTGCTACCGTCGCTACCTCTTGGTCTTCCTCTAATCGAATTAGACGAACACCTTGTGTATTACGTCCCATTTGAGAGATTTGATCAACTGGCATACGAATAATAACGCCTGCCGCTGTAATTAACATAATATCTTCTTCACCTGTAACAGACTTAACAGCTACTAATTTACCGTTCTTATCTGTAATGTTACAAGTTTTCAGACCTTTACCACCGCGACTTTGCAGACGGTATTCATCAATCGGTGTACGCTTTCCGTAACCATTTTTCGTTACAATTAGAACATTTACATCCTCTTCGACAATTTCCATACCTACAACTTGGTCTTCATCGCCCAACGTAATAGCTTTAACACCTGCAGCATTACGTCCCATGGAACGAACATCTTGTTCATTGAAACGAATTAGCATACCGTTACTTGTCCCGACAATAATATCCTTATCACCCGATGTTAAACGTACAGATATTACTTCATCCTCTTCACGAAGAGAAATTGCAATTAAACCATTTGTACGTATATTTGCAAATGATGAAAGTGGTGTTCTCTTAGAAACCCCTTGTTTTGTCGTAAAGAATAAGAACTGATCGTCACCAAATTCACGAATCGGAATAATAGCGTTAATCCACTCACCCTTATCTACCCCTAATAGGTTAATAATTGGTAGTCCTTTTGCAGTACGACTATACTCTGGAATTTCATATCCTTTCGTACGGTATACTTTACCCTTGTTTGTAAAGAATAAAATATGATCATGAGTAGACGTTGTTAATAAATGTTCAACAAAGTCATCATCATTCGTACCCATTCCTTGCACACCACGTCCCCCACGGTTCTGTGTTTTGTACGTAGAAGCCGGTAACCTCTTAATATAACCGTTATGAGTTAACGTAATCGCAATGTTTTGTTCAGGAATTAAATCTTCATCTTCAATAAATTCCATACCGCCAATTGTAATTTCTGTTCGTCTCTTATCATTGAAACGCTCTTTTACTTCTGTTAATTCTTCACGAATAATCTCAAGAACTTTTTCTTCATCTGCTAAAATCGCTTTTAATTCAGCAATTAACTTCATTAAGTCTTGATATTCTTGCTCAATTTTTTCACGTTCTAATCCAGTTAAGCGTTGCAGACGCATATCTAAAATCGCTTGCGCTTGTTTCTCACTTAAACCAAAACGTTCCATTAAGCCTTGCTTTGCAATATCTGCCGTTTTTGAACTACGAATTAACGTAATAACTTCATCAAGATGATCTAAAGCAATTCGTAATCCTTCTAAAATATGAGCACGTGCTTCTGCTTTTTCTAATTCATAAGCAGTACGTCTACGAATTACTACCTTCTGATGCTCTAAATAATGATATAGATTTTGTTTTAAATTTAGTACTTGTGGCTCCCCATTTACAAGAGACAACATATTAATACCGAAACTTGTTTGAAGCGCTGTATGTTTATATAGATTGTTTAATAGTACGTTTGCATTAGCATCACGACGTACTTCCATGACAATACGCATACCATTACGATCTGATTCATCACGTAAATCTGTAATACCTTCAATTTTCTTATCGCGAACTAATTCTGCGATTTTTTCAATTAATCGTGCCTTATTAACTTGATAAGGTAGTTCAGTTACGATAATAGATTGTTTACCGTTTGACTTCTCTTCAATTTCAACCTTAGCACGAAGCATAATGGAACCGCGACCTGTTTCATAAGCTCTTCGAATTCCACTTCTTCCTAAAATTAAACCTGCCGTCGGAAAGTCTGGACCTGGAATGTATTCCATTAATTCCGCGATAGTAATATCAGGATTATGACTTAATGCCAGCACACCATCAATTACTTCGCCAAGCTGATGCGGCGGTATATTTGTTGCCATACCAACAGCAATACCTGTTGTACCGTTTACTAATAAATTAGGGAAACGCGCTGGTAGTACTATCGGTTCTCTTTCGGAACCATCATAGTTATCTTGATAATCAATTGTATTTTTTGAAATATCACGTATTAATTCCATAGAAATCTTAGACATTCTTGCCTCTGTATAACGCATTGCAGCTGCTGAATCTCCATCTACAGAACCGAAGTTACCATGCCCATCTACAAGCATATAACGTTGACTAAAATCTTGCGCCATACGTACCATTGTTTCATAAACGGCTGAATCACCATGAGGGTGATACTTACCGATTACTTCACCGACAATACGTGCTGATTTCTTATACGCTTTATCAGCTGTAATTCCTAAATCATTCATCGCATATAAAACCCTACGATGCACAGGTTTTAATCCATCACGAACATCTGGTAATGCACGAGATACGATAACACTCATTGCGTAATCTAAAAATGAGGTACGCATTTCATGACTAATATTAATTTCTCGAATTCGTGCTTGTTGTTGATTGTCTGACATCAACGAGCACCTCCTCTTACATTTCCGTTACACATACATTGATTTATATGTAGAAGACAGGAATACTTAGATTCCTGTCATTACTCATTTAAATATCAAGGTTCTTCACGTATTTTGCATTCTCTTGGATAAAGTTACGACGCGGCTCTACTTTATCTCCCATTAAAATTTCAAATGTTTCGTCTGCTTCAATTGCATCTTGAAGGGAAACTTGAAGTAATGAACGTACTTCTGGATCCATTGTCGTCTCCCATAGCTGAGTTGGATTCATCTCCCCAAGACCTTTATAACGTTGAATTCCTGGTTTCGGCTGGGCTGGTAGCTCAGCTAAGATTTTTTCAAGTTCCTTATCGTTGTAAGCATATTGAATTTTTTTACCTTGTTGTATTTTAAACAATGGCGGCTGTGCAATATAGATATAACCACACTCAATTATTTGACGCATATAACGATAGAAGAACGTTAATAATAGGGTACGAATATGTGCACCATCAACATCGGCATCGGTCATAATAATAACTTTATGATAGCGTGCTTTTTCAATATCGAAGTCTCCACCAATATTTGTACCGATTGCCGTAATAATTGTACGAACTTCATCATTTGATAAAATCTTATCTAAGCGCGCCTTTTCCACATTAATAATTTTACCCTTCAGCGGTAAAATTGCTTGGAAATGACGATCGCGTCCTTGTTTTGCAGATCCACCCGCAGAGTCACCCTCTACGATGTAAATTTCACTAATTGCTGGATCTTTCGAAGAGCAATCAGCTAATTTACCAGGTAAACTTGAAACTTCTAACGCACTCTTTCGACGTGTCAATTCACGCGCTTTTTTCGCAGCTACACGTGCACGTGCAGCCATCGTACCTTTTTCTACAATTTTTCGCGCTACATTAGGATTTTCTAGTAAGAACTTTTCAAATGCCTCTGAGAATACAGACTCTGTAATTGTTCTCGCTTCACTATTCCCAAGTTTTGTCTTCGTTTGTCCTTCAAATTGTGGATTTGGATGCTTGATTGATACAATTGCTGTTAAACCTTCACGAACATCCTCACCAGTTAAATTACTGTCCGCATCTTTTAAAATGCTATTTTTACGACCATAGTCGTTGATTACACGAGTTAAAGCTGTTTTAAAACCTACCTCATGTGTACCACCTTCATACGTATGGATGTTATTCGTAAATGAGTAAATATTATTTGTGTATCCTTCGTTATATTGAAGAGAAACCTCAACCTGAATACCATCTTTTGAACCTTCTACGTACACAGGCTCTTCATGAATCGGTTGTTTTGAGCGATTTAAATGCTCAACGTATGATTTAATTCCACCTTCGTAATGGAATTCTTTCTTTTGCTTATGTTCACGTTTATCTTCAATTGTTAATTTAATATTACGATTTAAAAACGCTAATTCACGCATACGAGTTGCTAGCGTATCAAAATCGTATACTGTTGTTTCTTGGAAAATTTCCGGATCTGGTTTAAATCGAGTTATTGTTCCTGTTTGATCTGTGTCACCAATGACTTTTAAATCCGCAACCGGAATACCTCTTTCATATTTTTGGTAATGGATTTTACCTTCACGATGTACAAATACTTCTAATTCTGTTGATAGAGCATTTACAACCGATGCCCCAACACCATGTAAACCACCAGAAACTTTATAACCGCCACCGCCAAATTTACCACCGGCGTGGAGAACAGTCATAATAACTTCTACAGCTGGACGTCCCATTTTTTCTTGTATACCAACCGGAATACCACGCCCATTATCCGTTACACGAATACTATTATCTTCTTCGATACTAACATTAATTTCATCACAATAACCTGCAAGTGCTTCATCAATACTATTATCTACGATTTCCCAAACAAGATGGTGAAGCCCTTTTCCACTTGTAGATCCAATATACATACCAGGGCGTTTCCGAACTGCCTCTAGTCCTTCAAGCACCTGTATCTGACTTTCATCATATGCATTTTCTTGCATTTGCTTTTGTTCCATTGACACAAAGATCACCTACTTTTCCATTTAAACAGGGGTTATTCCCTATCTATTTCACAATCTACAGTGCCGTTCGTTACATGAATTGTTTTCGCTTCTTTTAATGTTTCGTGTTCAATTCCGTCGACACTCGTCGTTGTAACAAATGTTTGCACTTTTCCTTGAATTGTATTTAAAAGATGTGATTGACGATAATCATCTAATTCTGATAAAACATCATCCAACAAAAGGATTGGATATTCTTTAACCTCTGAATAAATCAATTCAATTTCAGCTAATTTTAGGGATAGTGCGGTCGTTCGTTGTTGTCCTTGCGAACCAAAGACTTGAACATTTTTACTATTAACGAAGAATTGTAAATCGTCACGATGAGGACCAATCAAAGTCGTACCACGGAAAATTTCACGTTGTTTCACAGATTGAAAACTTTCATAGTATACTTCTTTTATTTTCGACAAATCCATTGATTCTGATACATCTACACTTGGTTTATAGACAATTTCTAACTCTTCTAATCCACGGCTTATACCTCGATGAATTGGAGCTGCCCATTCCTGTAGCAAATGCAAAAATTCAAAACGTTTTTGCAGTATTTTCGCACCATGCTCAATTAGTTGAAGTGTAAATACATCCAACATCGTTTCCTCATTCTTACTATTCCCTTGCATTTTTTTCAACAAGTGATTTCGTTGCGTGAGCACCTTTTGATATTGACTTAATTCATACAAATATACAGGAGCTATTTGTCCTAATTCCATATCTAAAAAGCGTCTTCTTACTTGAGGGCTTCCTTTTACAAGATTTAAATCTTCTGGGGCAAACATGACAACGTTCATCACGCCAATATATTGACTTAACTTTTGTTGTTCAAGTTGATTTAATTTTGCCTTTTTACCTTTTTTCGAAATATTTAATTCCAAAGACAAAGAACTGTTTCTTTTTTGTAATTTCCCTTTTATTTGTCCAAAATCTTCATCCCAGCGGATAAGTTCGCGATCATTAGAGGTTCTATGAGATTTCGCCATCGCTAAAACATAAATAGCTTCCATCAAATTTGTTTTCCCTTGCGCATTTTCGCCGATAATTACATTTACCTTATCTTCAAAGGAAAGCTCTAATTTTTCATAATTGCGATAGTTTTTTAATTGTATTTCTGAAATAAACAAAGGGCTCCCCCTTTATGCCTGAACTTGGAAAGTTCCGCTTCCTGGAATTTCAATAACATCATTCGCATATAGTTTGCGACCTCTTCTATTTTCAAGTTCGTTGTTCACGTACACTTCATATTCTTGTAAAAACCATTTTACAGCGCCACCTGTATCAATTACATCAGCTAACTTTAAAAATTGTCCTAGTGTAATATACTCTGTTGAAATTTTAATACGTTTCATAAAATCGCTCACTTTCTGAAAGTGTTCATTCTTTCATTGTACTAAATAAACTAGCATTAGGAAAGTAATACCCAAAAATCAAATAAGGGCCACTAGCATCTTTAAACTAGCAACCCTTATTCCTTACCTAGTAAGTACGAACCGGTAAAATTAATTGAATAATTGAATCATCATTTACTGTACGAATTAAGAACGGTCTCATCGCCCCAGTAAAGCTAACTTTAATCTCTGTACTATCCAAAGCTTTCAATGCATCCATCATATATTTTGCACTAAAAGATATTTTTAACTCTTCTCCATCTACTTTTTCGCATTGTACTTCTTCGACAACTTTTCCGATTTCTGGTGAATTCGAAGAAATCTCTAGCATTTCTTGCTCTAAAGTTGATAATTTAACAACGTTATTGCGGCCATCTCTTGCTAATAGTGAAGCACGATCAATTGCTTGTAGGAATTCTTTTGTATTCACAAAAATATCCGTTTTACTCTCTGCCGGAATTAAACGTGTCGTATCAGGATAATTCCCTTCTAACAATCTTGAGAAGAATAATAAATGTTTTGTACGGAATAATACTTGATACTCCGTAATAACGATATCTACCATTTCTTCAGACTCATCTAAAATTTTACTTAATTCATTTAAGCTCTTACCTGGAATAACAACATTAGCTTGGAATTCATCTGCAATATTATGTCCTTCAATTTTTGCTTTTCGAAGTGCCAGCCTATGACTATCTGTTGCAATACAAGTTAACTCGCTGTTATATACCTTCCAGTTTACACCTGTCAAGATTGGTCTTGTTTCAGAAGTAGAAACTGCAAATACAGTTTGTCTGATCATATGTTTAAGTAAATCTGTTGGTATCTTAAATACATGATGTTCTTCAATCTGTGGCAATAACGGATATTCTGCAGAATCTAAACCATTTAAGTTAAACTCTGATTTTCCAGATTTTATTTTTGTCATAAAATGATTTTCTACAGAAATTTCGACAGTGTCTTTAGGTAGTTTTTTTACAATCTCACTAAAATATTTTGCCTGTAAAACAATGCTTCCTGATTGAGCTATTTCTACGATTTCTTTTCCAGCTTCTTCGACTGGAATAAACGATTCAATAGAAATATCAGCATCGCTTCCTGTTAATGTAACTCCTTCTTCAGTCGCTACAACTTTAATTCCCGTAAGAATTGGGATTGTTGTACGAGAAGAAACTGCCTTCATTACATCTTGTACACCTCTTACAAGATAGTCTTTTTGTATTGTAAAACGCATAAAGAAAAACCTCCGGTAAGTATAAGATTTTATTTAATTAATAAAGATAAAAAATAGTAGTAATAGTAATAGGGCTTGTGGATATGTGGATAACTCCGCTAAAGGATGTAAAAACAGTCTATCTACATGTGGATAGACTGTGCGTAAAACAAGGTAAGTTATTCACACTATTCAGCTACTACTTTAAAATACCATTAATTTCTTCAACTTGCTTTTGTAATTGCGTATCGGTTTTTAGTAGTTTAGAGATTTTTTCATGGGCATGGATAACTGTTGTATGATCACGTCCACCAAATTCTTCACCTATTTTTGGTAAAGAGGAGTCTGTAAGCTCGCGCGATAAATACATTGCAATTTGGCGAGGAAACGCAACTGATTTTGTACGTTTTTTCGCTTTAAAATCTTCTAATTTCACTTGATAAACGTCCCCGACAGCTTTTTGAATATCATAAATAGAGATAATTTTCGGCTTAGAATTTGGAATAATATCTTTAAGTGCTTCAGCTGCTAAATCAGCATTAATATCTTTATTAATTAAAGATGAATAAGCTACAACTCGGATAAGTGCACCTTCTAATTCACGAATATTTGAATCAATTTGATTTGCGATATAAAGCATAACTTCATTTGGTATATCAAGCCCTTCAGCTTTTGCTTTTTTGCGTAAAATTGCAATTCGTGTCTCTAAATCTGGCGGCGTAATGTCTGTAATAAGTCCCCATTCAAAGCGGGAACGAAGACGATCTTCTAAAGTTGGAATTTCTTTTGGTGGTCGGTCACTAGAAATTACAATTTGTTTACTTTCTTCGTGTAATGCATTAAATGTATGGAAAAACTCTTCTTGAGTCTGTTCTTTTCCAGCAAGAAATTGAATATCATCTATCAATAAAACATCTACGTTGCGATATTTATTACGAAAATCAACAGCTTTATTATCACGAATAGAGTTAATAAATTCATTTGTAAATTTTTCTGATGATAAATATACAACTTTTGCATTTGGATTATGTTCAATTACATAATGACCAATTGCATGCATTAAATGTGTCTTTCCAAGTCCAACTCCTCCGTAAATAAAGAGTGGATTATACGCTTTAGCTGGCGCCTCAGCTACAGCTAATGAAGCTGCATGGGCAAAACGGTTACCAGAGCCAATAACAAATGTATCGAATGTATATTTTGGATTTAACATGCTCTGTGGTAAATGAGCTGAATCATCTTGTGCTGGATTCGGCTTAACTGGAGGCAGATCAATGTCCTCTTCAGCTTGACTTTGGGGAATAATAAAGCGAATTGCTAATTTTGCCCCTGTTAAATCGTATAGTGTTTCTGAAATTAGTTCGGAGTAATGAGATTCTAGCCAGTCACGAGCAAATTCATTCGGAGCTGTAATCGTTAATACGTCTTTCTTCAAGTTATGAGCGGTTGTGGATTTTAACCATGTCTCATAACTAGGCTTGCTTACCTTTTTTTCTAATTCTTTTAAGGCACTATTCCATAAATCAGAGATATTTTCCAAAGGTGTCCCTCCTTTACTAAGT